>NZ_JAHXZR010000009.1 GCF_019740315.1 Oceanobacter mangrovi | reverse complement strand
TGAAGTTGAGCGTCTTGTTGTTGAGAAAATCCTCGATCTCAACATCAACAATCGGAGACTGCCGATTATTCAGCATCTCAACCTTTTCCGGGACAATATCCAGCGCAACCACTTCATTGTGCTGGGACAACAACATGGCGTTTGACAGGCCCACGTAGCCAGTCCCTGCTATGGCAATTTTCATGCTTATTCCTCTGTCACCTGTGAAGCTGGCAACAATCTATGTAATGATCCAACTCAGTATGTTTCAGAGTGTATCAAGACTTTCTGACAAGTCGAAGACGTGCGAGCAATGCTCCGTTTGGCACCAAGAGGAAGAGCGAAAGCAGCAAAAGGGAAGTAAAACAACTCCCCCGAGATAAAGCAGCGTACAACTACCGCCTGACACCTAAACTCGATAATCAGCCAAGTGCCTCAAACTATTTTGAACCAGGCTAATCGCTTTTTCCGCAGTTACGGATTCAGCGTAACAGCGAAACTCTGGCGCATTACCAGAAGGGCGCAAATGCACTACATCGCCGTTTTCCAACGTCAGCCGCAGCCCATCTGTTTGATTAGTTACCGCAATCGCTGATTCCAGTTTCAGTGCTGTCGCAACCGCTGCCAGGTCGTTTTTCCAACCAGCAAGCAAAGCCTGGCTACGATCAGTTGGGAACTCTTGCAAGCGATCACTGGCAGTAAAACGCTGGGGTAATCCCGCAACCAGATCGGACAAACCAATATTATTCTTTACAGCTTCAGCAAGAACAGCCAGAGCAGGTAAAACCGCATCCCTGGTTGGCAAAGCTTTCAGAAGGCTTCCATTCAGTGATATATCCGATTGCAGCAGGAAACCACCGTTAGCTTCAAACCCGGCAACAGCGCCAAAACGCCCCTGTAATTGCTGCATCCCTTCAATCACGTAAGGAGAACCAATACGAGTGCGCATTACCTCGGTAAAGGCCCCACTCTTTTCGATCGCTGTATTACAGCTCACTGGCACAGCCAAAGCCTGTATGCCCAGAGCCTTGGCGCACAAAAGACCAAGCACATCACCACGTAACCAATTGCCTTTTTCATCAGCAATCAGCGGACGATCGCCATCACCGTCGGTAGAGATAATGGCGTCAAAACCGAATTCCGCTGCCCAGGTTTTGGCAAGTTGCTGATCTTCTGGAGAAACCGCTTCGGTGTCGATAGGCACAAAGGTTTCAGTCCTACCCAAGGAAACAACTTCAGCACCCAGTGCTGTTAATATTTCCAGATTGATTTCGCGTCCGGCTGCAGAGTGTTCGTACACCCCTACTTTCTTGCCAGACAACAAATCGTCCGGAAACAGGCTGGTTGCACGCTGAATATACAAGTCACGAGCCGCGGCTGACTCTTCAAGAGCAACCGGCCCAACAACAGGTACTTCGACATCAGACGCCAGAATTGCGAGCTCATCAGCCTTTTCAATTTCGCCATCTGGACGATAAAACTTGATGCCATTGCGATCGAAAGGAATGTGACTACCTGTGATCATGATCGATGGAACTCCATCCTGCATGGCTTTCAGAGCCAAGGCGGGAGTAGGAATCACGCCGTAATAGTCGACCTCCAGACCAGCTGAATGCAACGCCGCAGCACAGGCACTCGCCATAGCCGGACTACTTGGACGGCGGTCAATCGCAATTGCCACCCGGTTGAATTCGAAAGAGTCCTTCATCACAGCAACAAACGCCAGTGTAAAGGCGGTACAGGATGCGGGCGTAAACTGCTCTACCAGTCCACGAGCACCACTGGTGCCAAATTTGATACCACTGGATGCCAGAATTTCACTACTGGTAGCCATTATCTATCCTCTCTGATGCGAGCCAGACATCACTGGCTGCGAAATTTATTAGCAACAGGCCGGAAACCAAACGACCTGATCAGCAAGATGCCAGGTGGAACCCACCTCTGGCTTGCCCCGTTAGCCAACTCCTACTACCCGTTATTCAACGGGTAGTAGGAGATATGAATAATCGAGATTATGCCCTGCCATATAAATCTTTAAATCGAACAATATCGTCTTCACCAAGATATGAGCCCGACTGAACCTCAATCATTTCAAGTTCAATCACACCTGGGTTCTCCAGAGCATGTACCTGACCAATAGGGATATAGGTAGATTCATTCTCGGTAACCAGGTAAGTCTCTTCCCCATTGGTAACCCGAGCTGTTCCAGACACAACAATCCAGTGCTCAGCGCGGTGATGATGCATCTGAACTGAAAGCTTGGCACCAGGTTTGACGGTAATGCGCTTCACCTGATAACGACCGCCATTATCAATAGAATCGTATTTACCCCATGGACGATAAACCTCACGATGGTTTTCGTGCTCGGTGCGACCATCAGCCTTGATACGGTTAACAATATTCTTGACGTCCTGAACCTTGTCTTTTAAAGCAACCAGTAAGGCATCGGGAGTATCAACCACGATGACATCATCAAGGCCCAATGTTGTTACCAGACGACTATCGCTATAGACAAAACTGTTACGGGTATCTTCCAGAATGGTGTCGCCAGCTCCGAGCGTCGCATTGCCGTTTTCACACTTGTCGGCAATTTCCCACAAGGCAGACCAGCTTCCGACATCGCTCCAACCGGCATCCAGAGGCGCAACAACAACCTGAGATTCTGAAGAAGCTTGAACAGAAAGTGGCTCCATTATTGCGTAGTCAATTGACTCATCTGGACAGGCAGCAAAGGCATCAGCATCCACACGGACAAAGTCCATATCCGCAGTTGTATTTGCTACAGCCTTCTCGCAGGCTTCGTAGATATCTGGCCGGAAAGACTTCAAAGCCTCCAAATAACGATCAGCCCGGACCATAAACATCCCGCTGTTCCAGAGGTAATTACCAGCTTCAAGGTATTGCTGCGCAGTTGCCGTATCCGGCTTTTCAACAAACTCTTCAACGGCCTGACAGCCTTCGCCAACAGCAGCACCGGAGCGGATATATCCATAACCCGTTGCGGGTTCTGTTGGTACAATACCCAGCGTACCAACCTTACCGGCTTCAACTGAAGGCATGAGTGTTTCAATAACCTGCTGAAATTCCTTGGTATTTTTAATCACATGGTCCGCCGCAAGAATCAGCATGACCGGGCTAGTTTCACCTTCAACAACCGACTTCATAATCTGCATTGCAGCCAAAGCAATAGCGGGTGCAGTATTGCGGCCAACCGGCTCAAGAATGATTGATGCAGACTGACCAGCTACCCGTAACTGCTCAGCAACCAGGAAGCGATGGTCTTCATTACAGATAACAACAGTATCCTCCACAGACATTCCGTCCAGGCGGGCAGCAGTTTGCTGCAGCATGGTCAGCTGACCACTTAATTTGAGGAACTGCTTTGGGAAAGCCTTGCGGGACAAAGGCCAAAGACGAGTACCGGATCCACCGGCCATAATTACAGGGATCATATTCTGAATCCTTTATCCTGCTGAAAATACCATTTACTATGAAGATGAACAGAGTCGCTGCCCAAAAGCTCATCCTCATACAGCCACTGGTATTCGTTATGCTGTTCTTTTGGCAGAATCAATGGCTCGGAAACCATTAATTCAAACCCGTTAACCACATAATGAGTGTCTGGTTGCTCACCGAATACCGAGTCATTATAAAAATGTTCAAAGAGCCCGATATACCTGGCTCTCGAAGCAGAAAACACCGTACCCAGTTCATTTTTGGTCAGCCGCTCAAATGCAGCAGCCAAGGATTCATTTTTCCGTATGCGCCCTCCAGGAACAAACCAGAATCCTTCCGCCGGTCGATTCAACCGCTTCCCCAGCAATATCTGATTGTGCATATTACGCACAACCAGATCGATAGAAACCAGCGGTGTAGTATCAACAATTCCCCTGAAAGTGGCGTTATCAAGCCAGGGAGATGCCGACATATTACCCCCTGAAATTATCCTGATTTGCCAGAAACCACTCGTAGGTTGAAGCCAGCCCCTGTTTCAGACTAATAGAATAATTCCATCCCAGGTTTTTCAGGGTAGTTACATCCATTAGCTTGCGCGGAGCGCCATCGGGTTTGGAAGCATCAAAAGTAACAACCCCCTTGTAACCCACAACTTCCGCCATTGTCAGCGCCAGCTCAGCAATGGTGCAATCGACTCCAGTGCCAACATTAATATGTGACAACATGGACTCAGTACAGGAATCGTAAATATCCTGCGCCACATTCATAACGAATATCGACGCTGCAGCCATATCATCCACATGCAGGAATTCACGCATCGGCTTGCCAGAGCCCCACACAGCGACTTCTGGCGTCTCAGCCAGCTTGGCCTCATGAAAACGACGCATCAGGGCAGGAATAACATGAGAGTTCTGCGGGTGGAAATTATCGTTTTCACCATAAAGATTGGTTGGCATCACGCTGCGATAATTACGACCGTACTGGCGGTTATAACTTTCGCACAACTTGATACCAGCGATTTTGGCGATTGCATACGGCTCGTTGGTTGGTTCCAACGTGCCAGTTAACAAAGCAGACTCCTTCATCGGCTGGTCGGCCAACTTGGGATAAATGCAGGAAGAGCCGAGGAACAACAATTCATTTACTCCCGCCAAATGGGCAGAGTGAATAATGTTGCATTCAATCATCAGATTTTCGTAAATAAACTCTGCCGGATAGGTATTGTTAGCAACAATACCACCCACCTTGGCAGCAGCCAGATAAACCTGGTCAATTTTTTGTTCTTTGAAGAAATCCTGAACAGCAGCCTGATCCTGCAGGTTTAATTCGGTGCGGTCTCGGGTAATAATTTCCACAGGCTCGGCGGCAGCTTCCAGCTGCCGCACAATAGCCGAACCGACCATACCTTTATGTCCTGCTACAAAAATACGTTTCATAGCAGCCCTCGTTAACCTTCCAAAGAGACGTTGACGTTGTAACCATGCTGTTTCAGCAAGGCATGCTGCTTGGCCTTTTGCAGATCATTCTGAACCATCTCGGCACACATTTCTTCAACCGTAATTTCTGGAACCCAGCCCAGTTTCTCCTTCGCGTTAGCTGGATCACCCAACAGGGTTTCAACCTCGGCAGGACGGAAGTATTTAGGATCAACCTTGACAATCACATCACCGATCTTGACTCCAGGACAGGCCGACTCATCAGAGATAGCAACCACAGAAGCTTTCTCATCCACGCCTTCGCCTTCAAACTGCAACGTGATTCCCAACTCCTTGGCAGACAGGGAAACGAATTCACGTACTGAGATTTGCTTACCGGTTGCAATAACAAAGTCTTCCGGCTTGTCTTGCTGCAGCATCATCCACTGCATACGGACGTAATCCTTGGCATGGCCCCAGTCACGCAGCGAGTCCATATTCCCAAGATACAGGCACTTCTCCAACCCTTGAGAGATATTCGCCAATGCCCGCGTAATTTTGCGGGTAACAAAGGTTTCGCCACGACGTGGAGATTCATGGTTGAAAAGAATGCCATTACAGGCATACATACCATAGGATTCACGGTAGTTAACGGTAATCCAGTAGGCGTACATTTTCGCTACTGCGTATGGTGAACGAGGATAGAAAGGAGTGGTTTCTTTCTGTGGAATTTCCTGTACCAGACCAAACAGCTCTGACGTGGAGGCCTGATAGAAACGGGTTTTCTTTTCCAGCCCCAGGAAGCGAATGGCTTCCAGCAAACGCAAGGTGCCTATCGCGTCCACGTCAGCAGTATACTCCGGAGCCTCAAACGAAACCGCAACATGAGACTGCGCTCCCAGATTGTAGACTTCATCAGGCTGCACTTCACGTAGGATACGGGTCAGGTTCGAGGTATCAGTCAGATCGCCGTAATGCATAAAGAAGTTAACATTTTCTTCATGGCGATCCTGATAAATGTGATCGACACGTTCCGTGTTGAACAGAGATGCACGACGCTTGATACCATGTACTTCATAACCCTTGTCCAGCAGAAACTCTGCCAGGTATGAGCCGTCCTGGCCGGTAACACCGGTAATCAATGCAACTTTCTTCGACATATTCTCTATTTCCCTAGTCAATCATTAAACTTCACTCCCAGCACAACTTGCCGGAAGAAGTGATACAAAAACCGTGGATTCTGCTTTAAATAGCGCTTCCACAAACGTTTCGGTTCAGAAAGAAGCCTGAATAGCCATTCCAAGCCTATCTCTTGCATCCACCTAGGAGCATGCTTTTTAGAACCAGCTATGAAGTCATACGCAGCACCTACTCCCAACATAACACAGTTAAGCCTGCTCTTGTGACCAGCCATCCAGCGCTCTTGTTTTGGACATCCTATACCAACAAATAAGACATCTACATCTGCAGCATTGATATCAGCACATACTCTTGCATCCTCATCCGCTGTCAATGGGCGAAAAGGAGGAGAATAGGCATATACGAGCATTAAATCAGGATACTCGGATGCTAATCTGGAGGTTACTACGTCTAGTAGTTCCTGTGAGCTTCCCCCATAAAAGCCAATCTTCATTTTTTTTTCACCAGACAACTTACAAATAGCCGACATTATATCCTGTCCGCGAACCTGCTTTGCAGACTTTTCGCCTAAAATTTTCTGAGCCCAATAGATAGGACGTCCATCTGGAATCACTAAGTCTGCATTATTGACAATCGATTCAAACTCGGAGCTATCGAACACCTCCATACACATATGAACATTTGAAACACAAATGTAGCCTGGTTTCTTTTTTTTCCCGATTCCAATCCCCTCCAATACAGCTTCAACAGAAGTTACATCGGTCCTCATTTTTAAAACATCAACTTTCATAATGCTCTCTCGACCTAGTAATAGCAACTTTATAAATACTCTCTAAACTTTCTAAGTTTTGACTAGTAGTATATTGGCACCTGTACTCTTCCAAGGCGGATTTAGAAAGCTCATCTCTAAGCTCAATATTACTTAAAACCTCAGATACTTCCGAAATAAAACTATCCCTATCTTCTGGCTTATAATGTAATCCAGTAACTCCATTCTTAATTACCCCCGACATATTTCCTCGTTGGGGCACCACAACAGGTAATCCACAAGAAAGAGCTTCAACGATTACCATAGGAAAACCCTCATACCAAGTAGACGCCATCACCAAACATGACGCGGATTTCATATAATCAGTAACCTCATCTCTTGACCGTTCTCCCAAATATTCGATGTTTTTTTCTTTACCAGAAACTAACATTTCCAAAGGTCCACACCCGATTATCTTCAAGTTTAGTCTGGGATTCTCTCTAAATGCACTAACAATAAATGGAATTCCTTTCTCTTCACTCAATCTTCCAACATACAAAGCATAGGATTGCCTTTCTGGGAAGTCGCCCCCCGGACCAATAGAAAAGTTCGGTTTTATATAAATCTTTTCTTCTGGCCATCCAGCCTGAACGTATTTTATTTTATTAAATTCTGTAAGCGCAATGAATACATCTACTCTCTTCTCCCAAGTTCCCAGAGTTCTATGAAAGGAAATCATCAAAGCGAGAAAAAAAGTGCCAATAGCTGAGCCCTGATATACCCTACGTTTAACTGCCCACCAAGGACCATCATAAATACTCGACTCATTTACCATTCCATCAAGTGAAAGCAATGCCGTGGGACAAATTGCTCTAAAATTATGCAACGTATGAACAACTGGTACAGAGAAAGAACTACAGGCATAAAAAACCGCAGGTGATATCAAAGGGAAATAGTTATGCACATGTACGACATCGGGCTGAAAAAATTTAATCACTCTTCTGATACGAAAGAATTCAGATGGTGAGAAAACACATGAAAAAGCAGTCAATATCCTAGAAAAAAGACCCTTTACTCTCTCATTATCGACAACATAAGTTTCAACATCGTGCCCAGCAGATCGAAGCAATTCAACTTCATTTTCAAAAACAGAATCCTCCCCGCCTCTAATTTTATATTTATTATGAACAACTAAAATTCTCATCTGATTTCCTTGTTGCCAAAATCAAAAGGGACCAACACAAAAACAATGGAATTGCCATATAGGGTAATTCAATTGCATTATGAGACATCATATGTAGAAATATAACAAAAAACACACCAACCGAAACACCATCAAGGCGACGAAATGCAATCCAGAGAGGCTTAAAAAGCAAATAGAACATCAAAAAAACCCCAACACCACCAATATGATAAAAAACATTCAAAAAAGAATTATGGGTTGGTGTAGTATAAGATCTGTAAACATCATCATATTTTTGATTTGAAATCTGCCCAATAATATCCCAGTAATGGGTTAAATCTGGATTAATATATTCAATACCAAAACCTTCCCCAAAAAAACCATATCCATTAGAAAAAACCAATTCAAACACATCAGACCAATAATTATAACGCCAAGATGCATTAGCATCAGTCAACGCATCACTCCCCAAGAGAGTAGGTATAACCAAAACCGCTCCAGCTAATAAAAAGGGAGTAACAATGACAAAAAGAGATGGTTTTTTAAAAAGATAAAACGATCCGACAAATGCAAGAGATGCGACTAAATGACCCGCGTGCCCACTAATCGCTCCCGCTACTAGTACAGAGAAGAGAGGAAAAACACCAACACCGCCAGAATAATAATAGCAAGCAGATACAAGAACTGCTATTAGCACGACTCCATCTCTATTACCTTGAACTAAGAATAATGAGAAAGCGCTAGCCAATAAAGAAACCCAAACCCACCGTTTAAATCCTTCTGTCCCCCATGCACTTAGCGCTTTAGAAATCGCATAACAAAACACAGGAAGCATAAATACATAGATAACAAATATAAACTGCCGAACAGCAAAATAGATGGGGTGAGAAAAAAAAATCGAATAAACAAAATAAATCAAAGATAAAAAAAGCAAAAAAACAATCGATTTCAAATAAACGAACCCAATATAAATATCTTTAAACTTAAAAAACACGATCAGCATAGAGAAAACAATATACAACTCCGAAAAAGTAAATATTGAAAAAGAGATTCTATAAAAACCCGTACCAAAAATAACGGCGAGGATAGAATACAAAACCCCAAAAAAGGCTATTACGACACCAATTGAGTGAATCATACCTTGGCCCTTCCTGCCAAAATAACTCCTCTATAATAAGCAAAGCATCTACCAATCCATAAAAAAGTAGTTACGACCGCAACCCCACCCCAACCTATATTATAAAAGTGAGCCAAAATAAAAGTCACCCCCATATAGGAAAGACTAACCAAAGACACCAAATAAACATATCCGACTTGATAAACAGCCTGGTAAATCTGAGCGACAAAACCATACAAAGCACGCCCAAGAGCCAAAACACCGATAAACACCAAAATATCAAAATCGGGAAGTGTAGTATCGGAATAAAAAACACAAATAACAACTAACACCAAATAGTAAGCAACCAACAAGAAAACAGCCAAAAGCATCAGCATTAAAACATCCTTTTCAAAAAAACATAAGCTACCAGTCTTTTTAATCAAAGACACTCTTTTCCCTCCAAAATAATTAGAAATTATAATAATAGGAGAGTATATCAATGAAGACCAAAAAAAGTATTCAGAAAAATCCACACCTTCTGCATTCATAAATATCAGCTTATCAAAATTCGAAAAAAATGTCGCAGATAAAACACCGACATAAGCTCCGCTCCAATTAGTCAAACTGACTTCGTTTAGATCACCAATTCTAAAATCAATATTTAGAGAGGAGACCCAGATCATCAAAATCGTCAGCACACCAAACAAGGCGAACACACTATTCAGCCAAGAATCGCCATCGACCGAATATAATACAAAAAATAAAAGAATTAACATCTTCCAATAGTTAGCAACGAAAACAGCAAAATACATCTTTCCGATACATCTAAAAATTGAAAAGCCTAGCATCATCAGCCCAGCCAACACTGATACACTAAAAACCAAATAAAATTCGATGTTAGAGCGAACCCAAAATTGATCCCATAAAACGATAGAGCCACCACCAACCAAAAGAGATAAGGGTAGAATTTTAAAAAGGTTAGAACTGACTAAAAGCTTGCCTTCTGTTTGAACTGATGAAAATCGAGTAATGACCCAATCCATACCAAGTGGAACGACTGCATATGCAAGAGAGAACAAAACGATTACCTTTGCATATAAAATATACCCTTCACCACTAAGACTATACTTCGCCAATATATTAGAAAAAAATAAAGCGGCAGCACCAAATATTGAAACCAACATGGCACTATTGCGTTTAAAAGCACCAATCAATTTCAAACAGAAATCATTCACAATTAATTCTCAACTTATTACCAGGCCTATTTGCTCTTTGAGTAAAAACTTCCAAAAACCTATCAAAAAAGCTGTATTTTAAAACCTCTACAGACGATCTTTTTTCACTAAGAAAAACCCTGGAGTTACAATCATCCCTAACAAGAAAAGCATTATCTGAAATATTGGCACTAATAGGGATATCTTCAACATCATATCCACCCGAGTCGACAACAACATCTAGAACTAAAGATCGTAAAGACCAAAGAGGACTTCCTGGCCCACTGTAATTATCATAGTACTCAGGAGATTCTGACATAAAGCCCTGAAGGAGGACAGAATTTGAATATACTTCATACTTCCAAAATCTATCCCATAACTGCTTATTCATCTTACTAGCAAAATCTCTATTTTCCAACCCCAAATCACAGGCTATATAATACGGTATTGAAATGGCATATTTATAGCATGCACTCCGCCCCCAAAATGGGAATTCTTTTTGACTAAGGAGGAGTTTATACCCTGAATAGAACTTTTGAAAATTTTCTTTCAAGAAACCACCATACTCATCCGGATTTATTTTATACAACCAGAACAGTGTATAATAGAACCCCCAAACAGTATAAAAATCGACCTCCCCTTTATGGCCATCACGAAACCATCCATATTGGTTAACCCAAGATTTAATTTTCAAAAAATCCTTAGCTAAAACACCATTAAATTCATCACCTAAAACACCCAATGCCTTGAGAACCTCTAGTTTCGTCATCCTAAATAAAAGCCAGTTATTTTCATAATATTCACAAGAGGCATTATTCACGAGCCAGTTCAAAATATCAGGTAAAACTTCACCACTAATGTAATCTTCAAGTTCACCCCTCAATATCCAAAGAGTTAGAGCCAAATCTGCCGAGTCGACTAAATATTGAGAATAATCTTCACCCCTACCCCATTTCAAGACAAGATTTTCACGAGAAAAGAAATCCTTTAATATTGCCTTTGCTCGTTTATTTACAGTACTATCCATAGTATTTGAAACTGCTACAACAGCCCAGAATGGGAGCATTCTTAAAATAGACTCCACTGCGTCGATTTTCTTATTTTTATGACTATACATACCTGGAAGAGCAATCCCTGCCACACAATCCCTATAAAATTCAAAATATATATTTTCAGTATATAAAAACAGGTCCTCACTGATTTTTTCCGACAACTCCTTCGGTTTTAGATAAGAAATATCATCACTAACCCCAGAGCATTTCACAGCGTAGACATATCGAAAAATCTGATTTGAAAAAGCTTTAACCAGCCTATTTTTCATAGCCAAAGACCTCAAAATCAATGGAGTAAATATCACCCAAAAGACTCTTTGAGGTATCATCCAATTTAAATTTTTCTTTGACAGCAACTGACGAGGTATTCCTTCTTTCTTTCTCAAATTTTACTACTTCACCTGCTGCATCTGAGATGCTTTTAGAAAGACAGTCCATATCAAGCTTTCCCAAGTCATAAAACTCATCAACAAGTAACTTTCTGTCAAACACAAAATACGCTTGGCTTTTGAAAACATAATCTAATTCATCAACATTTCGGCCTCTCAGCCAATGCATAATAAACTGATTTATATCACCGTAGCTCCGAACTAAATTAACGTACGCAGGATCTGCTCCAACGTCCCCTCCTCCTTGATACAAAAAGCTAAAAGCTGATACAAACCTTTCGTATGGATTCCTGGACAAGCAGAAAAAGAACTTTCCAGCACAATACTCACGATCATACTTCATAATATTGACAATCGAGTTATGTCCCAAATGTTCGACACCATATAGTGATTTATTAACAAAAACACCAGCATTTTTAGGAATATGCACAAAAATTATTTTACTTTCCCTATACTTTTTTTTATAAAAACCCTTGCCAAAACTTCTTTCTATAAACCATAAAACACGAGAAGGAATGGTATCCTTAAAAAACCTAACCCAATATGCCATTTTTAAGCCTCCTAATAACACAGATAAAATAGATAGCTAAATTACCTAAATTCACCATCCCCGAAGGCTTAAGATTTTCAATTGGAGCCCCATAACGCATAGAAGTAAGAAGACGGCGGCGGTTTTGTTCATTGACACCTAACTTGGATAAGTGCTTTTCAAAAAAAATATCTTGAGCCCTCAATACTTTTTCTGTGTTCCTAGATATTCTTATACTCCCATGTTCTGTATCTACAGTTTGTAGTGACTCTCTAATTTTCAGGCCATGCCCTCCCTGTTTTAAAAGCCTGATCCAAAGTTCATAATCTTGCCAAGCTGGCATACGTTCATCAAATCCACCAGCAGACCTCAATAATTCAGTAGTCGTAAATATTTGGTTTCCAACCACATTTTTATAGAACATATCCTCATATACAATTAGTTTCTCCTTCCTTACTTTATCCCTCCTTACATCCGAACTATCACATACAAACAGACAGTCACTACGTCGTAGAAAAGATTTGTAAAGCAGGGATACTCTTTCAGGGCTAAAATAGTCGTCATCATCCAACCCGGTAATATATTGACCATTTGCTGCACCTATACCTAAATTACGAGAAAAGCATGCTCCTTTAGATTGAGGATTCCTCAGATAAATATAATTTTCAATTTCAGGTGAAATATATTCTGAATAGACCTCCTCAGTATCATCACTAGATCCATCATCTATAATTATTAGTTCAATATTCCCATAACTTTGATTCAAAACAGAATTAACAGCTCTATCAAGCAAGCGTCTTCTGTTTTTAGTAGTGATATAAACCGTAACAAGTGGAGAAGAACTCATATACCACCCCAAGAAAAATATTTCCGAACTAACACTTCTACTTCACGATTAAACGCCGCAACTCGCTCATCGTAGCTCATATCAGCAATCGCTTTTTGCGCACCAGCCTCAGCCAGACCACGTACCATACCAGCACCAACGGTGACGTTGCTGATACGGTCAATTACGACGAAGCTGCCGGTACCATGAACCTGTTCGTAGGAGTCGAGTGCCAGGGAGCCATTAAAATCGAGAGTGACCATACCGACTTCGTTCAGTTGCAGCTGATCAGCCGGGATATGTTGCATGGTATTTACGTCAACACGATGCTGGATTGAAATAACCTTGCCGAAAACGCTTTTGGTACCGGCCTTGAAGAGATATTCCTTGCCAACGGTCATGGGGTCTTCGTGCATCCAGACCAGTTCGGCAGTATATCTGTCGCCAAACAGTGGTTGCTTACCGGTGTAAATCAGGTCACCACGGGAGATGTCGATTTCGTCTTCCAGAGTGATGGTGATGGCTTCACCTGCAACCGCCATATCCAAATCGCCGTCTGCCGTAACAATGCGGGTTACCTTGCTGGATTTACCCGATGGCAAGGTAGTAATGGTGTCACCAGGTTGCAATTCGCCCGCTGCTACGGTGCCGCAAAAACCACGGAAATCCAGGTTGGGGCGGTTTACGTATTGAACGGGCATGCGGAAGCCATCAAAGGCTTCAGCCGCTTCATTAGTGGCAGGGATGGTTTCCAGCAGTTCGACCATGGTTGGGCCTGTGTACCAGTCGGTGCTGTTGCTGCGGTCAACAACGTTATCACCACGCAAGGCAGACAGTGGAATTGGGTAAACATTGTTGAAGCCCAATGTTGCTGCAAAGGCCTGGTAGTCGGCGCTGATCTGGTTAAACACTTCTTCGCTGAAATCAACCAGGTCCATTTTGTTGATGGCAACAATAACGTTTTTGATGCCCAACAGAGATACGATATAGCTGTGACGACGAGTCTGGGTCTGGATGCCTTTACGGGCGTCAATCAGGATAACCGCCACATCACAACTGGAAGCACCGGTTGCCATGTTACGGGTGTATTGTTCGTGCCCAGGACAGTCAGCAATGATGAATTTGCGCTTGTCGGTGCTGAAGTAGCGGTAAGCCACGTCGATGGTGATGCCTTGCTCACGCTCAGACTGCAAGCCGTCTACCAGCAGCGCCAGGTCGAATTCCTGGTCTGTGGTGTTGAATTTTTGGGAGTCTTTTTTGATAGCTGCCAGCTGATCTTCAAAAATCAGTTTGGAGTCGTGCAGCATACGGCCAATCAGGGTGGATTTGCCGTCGTCTACGTTGCCACAGGTGAGGAAGCGCAGAATGTCCTTTTCTTCGTGTTGTTTCAGGTAACCAAGAATATCTTCCGCGATCATATCGGATGCGTGTGCCATGCTTTTACCTTTCCTTACCGTCCGGCTGGTGCCAGATATCTTTTACATTAAAATTATTTCGATTTGGTCACAGAATGACCAAATCGTTGATGTTTTTAACACAATGGCCATATTGGCGATTGTGGGTTTTTCTTCTGGTCAGAGCGTCTTGCCGCTTTGTTTTCCGTCCAGGCATGCCTGGCTGCGAAAAAGCACCGTCCTGGTAAATATTGTTGTCCAGGCATGCCTGGACCCTACCCATATCGCTCTTGCATGCTTGGACTCTACGAGTACTATTTTTACGCAAGGATTGCGGCATGGCTGGGCCAGACTAGAAATAACCTTCCATCTTTTTCTTTTCCATTGAGCCAGCGGAGTCGTGGTCAATTGCCCGGCCCTGACGCTCAGAGGTGGTGGTCAGCAGCATTTCCTGAATGATTTCTGGCAAGGTTGCCGCTTCCGATTCCACCGCACCGGTCAGTGGGTAGCAGCCCAGCGTACGGAAACGCACCATCTTGTGCTGAATCTCGTTAGGGTCTTCGATCGGCATACGGTCGTCATCGACCATGATCAGCATGCCATCACGCTCAACGACAGGGCGTTCAGCGGCGAAGTACAGAGGTACGATTTCGATGCTTTCGAGGTAGATGTATTGCCAGATATCCAGCTCGGTCCAGTTGGACAGCGGGAATACCCGAATACTTTCGCCTTTGTTGATACGGCCGTTGTAGGTATTCCAGAGTTCTGGGCGTTGGTTTTTTGGATCCCAGCGATGGTTTTTGTCGCGGAAGGAATACACGCGTTCTTTGGCGCGGGATTTTTCTTCGTCCCGGCGAGCACCACCAAAAGCAGCATCAAACTGGTATTTGTTAAGTGCTTGTTTGAGTGACTGGGTTTTCATCACGTCGGTATGAACGGAAGAACCATGGGTAAACGGGCCAATACCCTGTTTAACGCCTTCTTCGTTGATATGAACGATCAGGTCCATGCCCAGCTCTTTGGCTTTACGGTCACGGAATTCGATCATTTCACGGAATTTCCAGGTAGTGTCCACGTGCATCAGCGGGAACGGTGGCGTACCGGGATAAAATGCCTTGGCTGCCAAGTGCAGCATAACGGCGGAATCTTTGCCGATTGAGTAAAGCATGACAGGGTTTTCAAACTCTGCCGCAACCTCACGAATGATGTGAATACTTTCGGCTTCCAGTTGCTTGAGGTGGGTGAGTCGTTTTTTGCTGATATTCATCTTGATTCCTTTGCCACCGGAAGGCGGTCGATGTTGGTTACCGTCGTTGGGAACGTCGGCATCAATCCTTCATGTTCTATCCAGAGATGTTGCTCCGGACACTCCGTCGCTTGGTATTTTGTTGTCCAGACATGCCTGGACCCTACGCATTGCCGGGTGTTCTCGGGGACATAACAAAACATTGCCTGTATTCCCACTGGGCTTTTCGTATCACCCATTTATTGTCCTGGCATGCCTGGACCCTACGCATAACCGGGTGTTCACAGGGTCATAACAAAACACTGTCTGTATTCCCGCTGGGCTTTTCGTATCACCCATTTATTGTCCTGGCATGCGGACCCTACGCATTGCCGGGTGTTCTCGGGACATAACAAAACATTGCCTGTATTCCCGCTGGGCTTTTCGTATCACCCATTTATTGTCCTGGCATGCGGACCCTACGCATTACCGGGTGTTCGCAGTGTCATGACAAAACATTGTCTGTATCCCCGATGGGCTTTTCGTATCGCCCATTTATTGTCCGGGCATGGGACCCTACGCTTTTGTTGGATGAATTATTTCCGTAGGGTCATGACATGTCATGACAAAAGCGTTACCTGCTGGTATCGCTCCTGTCTTTTCTCGCCAAACGCTTCAATTACTGAGCCAGGGTTACGAAGGATTCACTCCAGCGTTCACCCGCAGCTTTGCAGACAATAAAATACGGGTTCAGCAGGTCTTCTTTTTTACCGTATTGCAAGCTCTCCAAAGCAGGCGTCAGTACCTGACCACCAGCATGTTCAACAACGGCCTGCGCTGCTGCGGTATCCCATTCACAGGTTGGCGCCAGACGCGGGTATAGATGTGCCTGACCGTCTGCAACCATGCACAATTTCAGAGAACTGCCCATGGAAACCAGGTTGACGTTGCCCAGCTTTTCACCAAAAGCTGCCAGCGCATCAGCACCATGGCTGCGAGAACCGACAACATTCCAGATTTCACCTTCAGACGGTTCGTCAGCAACCTGAAGCTTCACGGCGTCACCGGCACCGTCTTTACGGTAGGCACCCAGTTCGTCAGCAGCGTAATAGAGTCGATCCAGCGGCGGACAATACACTACGCCCAGTTTGGCTCTGCCATCTTCAACCAGGGCGATGTTGACCGTGAATTCACCATTTCGTTTGATAAATTCCTTGGTTCCATCGAGTGGATCAACAATCCAGAAAGCGCCCCAGGAAGAGCGCTTGTCCCAGCTGATTTCTTCTTTAGAGGACTCTTCCGACAGAATCGGCAAGTCGCTGATTGCTGCCAGCCCCTCACAAATGATTTTGTGCGCCGCCAGATCAGCTTCAGTCAGTGGGCTGGCGTCGCTTTTTTCGTATTTTTCGAAATCTGTGTCGTAGATTTCCATGATCGCCGCGCCAGCCGCACGGGCGATTTCAATAACCTGATCAACCAATGCTTGCATTTTGGGCTCCGTTTTGCGGCTTCAAATAACCTTGTTTATCCAGATAGTCGATGACCTGCTGCGCAGCTTCCTGAACAGATATGTTGTAGTTCTGGATACGGATCTCCGGGGATTCCGGCGCTTCATAAGGGGAATCGATGCCGGTGAAGTCCTTGATCAATCCAGCCCGCGCCTTTTCGTACAGACCTTTCGGGTCGCGGCTTTCACAAACCTCAATCGGTGTATCGATATGGACTTCAATAAACTCACCTTCGCCCAGCATCTTGCGAACCATTTCGCGGTTACTGCGGAATGGTGAAATAAAGGCGGTCAGAACAATCAGCCCGGCATCAACCATCAGGTTGGCAACTTCACCAACACGACGGATGTTTTCAACCCGGTCTTCTTCGCTGAAACCCAGATCACCACACAAGCGATGGCGAACATTATCGCCATCCATCAGGTAGGTGTGTTGCAAGCGCTCGGCCAGAATGGTTTCCACGGCACCGGCGATGGTTGATTTGCCTGAGCCACTGAGGCCGGTAAACCACAACAAACAGGGCCGCTGCTTCTTCATAAATGAACGAATAGACTTATCCACTTCGTGGTTATGCCAAACGATATTGTCGTTTTTCATTTTAACTCCTCTTTTCACAAGCCCGGGTTAAAAGGCCAAACCAGCGGGATAATAATCCAGCTAATAATTGCAACCATTAAACTCAGGGGTGCCCCGAACTTCACATAATCCATAAACCGATATCCACCGGGGCCCATTACCATCAGGTTGGTCTGGTAGCCGGTAGGGGTAAGAAAACTGGCGGATGCTGCGATCATGACAACAATGGCAAATGGCTCATAGCTGACACCGAGCGACTCTGCCGTGCTAAGGCAGATTGGCAGCATCACGATGGCTGCAGCGTTGTTGGTCATCATTTCCGTTAATGCGACCGTTGCCAGATAGAGCGCTATCAAGGCCATATAAGGAGAGTCCACCAACGTCAGCACGCCATTAGCAATTTGTTCAGCCAGACCGACTTTGGCGACAGCAAGACCCAATGCATAGGCACAGGCGATCACCAGCAATACCGGGTAATCAATGGATTTACCGGCTTCTTCGTAGCTGATGCAGCGCGTCATCATCATCGCCACAGCGGCAATCACGGAGCTTTCCAGAATGGATAACAAACCGGTACCCGATACCACCAGCATGGCGATAAAGGTAAACAGGGCAAGCCAGGCGCGGCTTTCATCGGTGTCGGCCGGCGTACCCAGCTTACTGACCAATAGAAAATCGCTACTACTGCGGTAGCGCATCAAGAAGCCTTTCTGGGCTTCGATTAATAACGTGTCACCTTCACAAAGGGTCAAGTCACCGACCTTGCCGCTCAGGCGCTCACCATGGCGGGAAACACTCAATACCACCGCACTGTAGCGGTGACGAAAGCGGGATTCACGAATGGTTTTACCAACCATGGGGTTGGACGGTGAAAGTACCGCTTCAAACAAACGCCGATCTGAACGGGCGGCATCCAGCTTGAATCGTTGATCATCTGCCAAGACCAAGCCATGAATATTGCGCAGCTCCAGCACAGACTCAGGGCTACCTGCAAACACCAGCCGGTCGCCAGCTTCCATCACAGTGCGAGGGCGTACTGCAGAGATAATCTGGCCTTCCCGTTCAATCTCGACCAGAAACAGCCCAGGCAAGTTACGCATACCAGCGTCCTGAATCGACTTTCGAACCAGCTCACTGCCCGGCTGGATGACCATCTCGACCAGATATTCACGTACCTGATCAAACTGCTCCGCCGAGCCGTCACGATCTGGCAACAAGCAATGACTGAACAACAACATGTACAGCAAGCCAACGACCGCCAACGGCACACCAACCCATGCAAGCTCGAACAGACCAAAGCCTTCCAAGCCACTTTGTTGCAACATGCCATCAACCACCAGGTTGGTGCTGGTGCCAATCAGGGTACAGGTTCCGCCCAGTATTGAAGCGTAACTGACCGGTAACAGGATACTGGAAAGACGAAGATTGAAGCGTTTGGCCTGGCTTTGCAGCAAGGTCACAAACATGGCAACGACCGGGGTGTTATTGACGACTGCACTCAGCAGAGTGGTAACGGGAAGAACCCGTAGTTGTGCAGAACGGCGGCTTTTTGGGGAGCCAATCAGATAACGTCGCAGCACCTGAGTCGCGCCGGAGTCCCGAAGACCACCAACCACTACAAACAAGGCAGCTATGGTGAAGATGCCAGGGTTCGCAAAGCCTTTCAGCAACTCGGCCGGAGTCAGAACTTCCGACACCAACAGCGCAACCAAAGCACCGATAAACAGCTTTTCAGCGGAATACAGATTCAGAGCTAGCCCGACCAGTACCGCTATTAAAATCAGAGCAACCAGAGCCATTGAAAATGTCATTTCACCAAGCCCTGCCGCCTTTACATAAATCCATAAACCGCGTTTCCATTGCGCTAACTACTTCCACTGGTGATACCAAACACACGTTGTCAGGCACCTGCGGCCCATTTTCCACCCCAGCCAGCAACCGGATTTTGCCTGATCCCGGATAAAATCGCCATGCTGGTAAATCTTTGTAACCTCAAGTTCATTATTGCGGAACACATAGTTTCCCAGGCTACAGTAGCCAAGACTGCCAGAGCAGCCAAAGCCTAGAAAGCCCCGAGAGCGTTTTTTCGCAACAAATTTCCCAATGCGATCAGACAGCACGCAGTCAGGGTTGTCACTTAAAGCAGAGACTAAATCTATGATGCAAAAATTGACCATTGTGTTGGACAGGTACGTCACCCTCAGAAGCTTCATGGCTCATACCAGTATTTCCTTCTCCAAAGCGATCGACTTTTATCGAGGTAATCCTCAGTGATATGCTTATTGCTTATAAGGAATGGTACAGCTTTAACAAAGCGACTTCTTCGATTGCCCTACAATACGACAATGCTTTGCATTTCATCTGTATAACATCTTAAATGCCCAATATTGTCATACCAAATTCATCATTTTTTTTGTAACGCCGGTTTCAACCACTTGCTGCTGCGGTTAAACTTTGCATGACTTTTCTTTTCAGGGATTACGATCATGCGCAAATTGATTCTGGGCGCCATCATTGCTGTTAGCAGCATGAGCGCCTCCGCTGCCATTAATGACTACCTGAGCCAGGGCATGTCTTTGGCAGATGCCTACGCGCAGGCTTCCGCTGATTGTGGTGGTGCTTGTGACGCAGAAATCGCTGGTGACCTGTCTGCTCTGGGTTACAACGCGTCTGACATCATCGCTGCCGCTATCGCCTCTGGCGTTGACGCAGTGACTGTTGTTGAAGCCGCCGCCCAGGCAGCTCTGGAAGCTGGCCAGTCTGTTGAAGCAGTTATGGCTGCGGCACTGACTATTGAAGGCGTGTCAGCTCAAGACGCCGTTAACGCAGTAACCCAGGCGACTGTAGCAACTGGTGCAGGCTCTGTTGCTGACGTTATGTCTGCAGCCTCCAGCGCTGGTGTTGATCCAGTCGTTGTTGTTGCTGGCGTGGTATCCAGTGGTCAGTCATCTGATACTGTTGCCGCTGCTGCGTCTTCCGCAGGCTTTGCGCCAAGCGTCGTTAGCGAAGGTAGCAGCCTGGCAGCCAGCACTACTGGCGCTACCGGCGCTGGTGCTGGCACTACCAATCTGGGGGTTGTCATCACTAACAACACCAATACTACTCCTCCAGTGATCAGCGGTGTTTGATCTCTCTGGTAAGTAGTTTGTTAAAAAGCCCGGCTTGCCGGGCTTTTTTATGTCTGTAATTTTTGTGTATTCATAGAATGATCAGACATGGCATCCCAACAGGCTGAATGTTTTAATTCTGGCGTCTGATCACAAGGAATCCGAGCCCCAATGTCTCTCTGGACGATCTACCTGACGTTGTTGTTTGTTATGCCTCTGCCCTTCGGCGGTTATACCGATTGGGCTTGGCCACTGTACACCACCGCCAGCCTGCTGTTGTTGATCACCACCCTGCAACAGCATTTGAAACAACAACGTCCGCTACCAGAGCCATTACAAAAAAGTCGCTGGATGCTGTGGTTATTGGCTGCGGTCCAGCTTTGGGTACTGATTCAGATATTTGTTGTCTCCAAAACTCCCTACGACACCTTCACGTATTGGTTAAAAGGCATTGGCTACACCAGCTTTATGGCCCTGAGCCTGATTCTGATCGATAGCAAACAGCGTATTCGCCAAATCATATGGACCGTCGTATTGGCGGCCGCCTTTCAGGCTTTTTATGGTGCCATCATGGTGATGACCAAGCTGGAGTACGGATTCTTCCTGGAAAAGTGGACATATAAAAGATATGTGACCGGTACCTTTGTGAGCAAAAACCATGTTTCAGGTTATCTGGAGATGGCACTCGCATTGGGCATTGGCTTTTTATTGGCACAATCTACTCACTACCACGGCAGTTTCCGTCAACGCCTGCGTCAGCTGATTACCATGTTGCTTAGCAGCAAGGTTGTGCTGCGGCTGACGCTGGCAATTTTGGTGATTGCATTGGTGATGACTCGTTCTCGCATGGGTAACAGCGCCTTTTTTGCCAGCATGATGATTACCGGCGCACTGGCCTTGTTACTGATGCGGCAGAAAAGCAAGTCCACCACCATTCTGCTCGCCAGCCTGCTGATCATCGACATCACCATTGTGGGTACTTTTTTTGGCGTCGACAAAGTCGCTGAGCGCTTGCAAAACACCTCCACCGAAACAGAAAGCCGCGATGAAGTTTCCCGTGATACCTTTAATATGTGGCTTGAGCAGCCGTTAGCAGGAATTGGTGCAGGCACCTTCCAGTACCGCTTCCCGGAACACAAGTCACTGGACATTACTGCCGAGCAACTCTACAACCACACTCACAATGATTATTTGCAGTTTTTATCGGAGTTCGGAGCCCCGGCCTTTGTATTGATGCTCTGTGTCGTACTGGCAAGCTTGTGGAATGCGATTCAGGCCATGCGCCTGCGTCGCAGTGATCTGATGAAAGGCCTTGGCTTTGCCGCCACTATGGGGATTATTTCCATTGGTATTCACTCGGTTGTCGACTTTAACCTGCAGGTACCAGCCAACGCTTATCTGTTTATGCTTTTGCTGGCACTGGCTAATATTGCCCGCTGGGCACCCCATGAATCTGAACACGAACATCAGCGCAGTCGTCGCCGTCATACCAGAACTGAGTAGTAAATCAGCATGAAGATCAAAACCAGACTCCTTCGTTTGTCTGCCAATCAGCTTGGCCGGGATTTTGTCGTTGGCGATATCCACGGTCACGTAGAAAAATTACATCAGCAGCTCAATGCACTTGGCTTTGATTTTGATAAAGACCGTTTGATTTGTGTTGGCGACCTGATTGATCGTGGCCCGCAGTCACCACAGGCCCTGGCATTGCTCAACGAGCCCTGGTTCTATTCGGTAATTGGCAACCATGAGCACTTGATGGTCAGTGCCATGAAGTACAAAAACAGCGAGCATCGCATGACCTGGCTGGGCCACGGTGGCGAATGGATCGCCAGCAGTAATCCTGGTCAGTGGGCTGGCTGGTTCGAACAAATCGAAAACCTGCCATTGGCGATTGAAGTTACGTCCCCGACTGGTGTTCATTATGGCGTGATTCACGCGGATTTCCCGTACCAGAGCTGGAAGGAAGTTGAAGAGCTGGAAGACGACGAAGCGCTGAGAACGATCTGGTCTCGCGCCAGCTTTCAGAAACGCAGTGAGCAAGTGGTACAGGATATCGACTGGATCATCCATGGCCATAACGTCCATGAAGGCGAGCTGGTGTTGGGTAACCGGATTTATATTGATCAAGGGGCCTATTTAGGTAATCCCTTTATTATCAAAGAGCTGGTGTAGGCTAGGGCCTTGTTGTCCAGGCATGCCTGGACCCTACGAAAATCGTTTAAATATACCCATGCGTAGGGTCACGGCATGCCGTGACAGAAACCGCCCAAGAAAGAGCCTCTGCTTTTGTCCAGGCATGCCTAGACCCTACGAATATTGTTTAAATACATCCATGCCGTGACAACAAGGGCTTTCAATCAGGGGAAGCGTGGTAACAATCCAACTCCCATTTCAACCTATTATTGGCTACGTACTCACGAATCCTAGCGAGATCCGCTTCATTACGAACCACATGATCATGGAAGCTGGTCTGCCAAACCGGTGCTGATGATGTGCTTTGACGATGATACTCACGGCTGACCGCAGATTTAAAACCACCCACCAGTCTGGATAAACCACGACCGGTGTAAGCTTCTCCAATCAGAATCAATCCATGAAAATGGTTTGGCATAACGACGTAATCATAAAGCGCCACACCAGGGTTATGCTGGGGAATTTCCAGCCAGTATTTTTCTGTCAAAAGGCCGAGCGGCGACGGATAAAATTTCCCATTGTGGATTCGACCAAGCGAGCATTCTCGTTGATGGCTGCAAACGGTAACGAAGTACATACCTACGGAGTTGTAATTGAAATCAGACAGCCTGCGCGGCTTTCGAGGTTGCATAGATCATCCTTGATCCGTTGAGTTGATTGTCCAGGCATGCCTGGACCCTACGAAAATTGTTTAAATATTCCCATGCATGGGGTCACGGCATGCCGTGACAGAAACCGTCCCATCCAGAGACTCTGATCTTGTCCAAGCATGCCTGAACCCTACGAAAATCGTTTAAATACATCCATGCGTAGGGTCACGACATGTCGTGACAGCCCCCCAATCCAGACCATTTGCTTTTGTTCACGCATGCTTGGACCCTACGAAAATCATTTAAATACATCTATGCGTAGGGTCACGACATGTCGTGACAGCCCCCCAATCCAGAGCATTTGCTTTTGTCAGGGCATGCCAAGACCCTACGAAAACCGTTTAAATACATCCATGCGTAGAGTCACGACATGTCGTGACAAAACTGCAACCAGATTATTCCGCGTATCCCTTCACCCACTCCAGCAGGTTGCGAATGCTGCCAAACGGTTTGCAATAGAAATACCCACTGATGCCATCAACGCTGTCGCGGTACAGCTCGTCCACGTCTTCGCCCTGCTCCAGCCCCTCGCCGTAAACAGCAAGATCAAGGCTGTGGCCAATATGAATCATCGACTGGGCATAGAAACGCTGATCCTGGGCGTCAAACAGACCGCGATTCAGGCTGCCGTCAATGCGCAGGTAATCCAGTTTCAGTCGTTTCATATAAGAGAAGGCGACTGTTCCGGTTCCCACTTGGTCTACACCAACCTGAACCCGCAAACGATGCAGGCGTTCGGTGAGGGTTTGCAGATTTTTTTCGACTTCCAGAATACTGAACTCCGGCAGTTCGAATGCCAGCCGTTCACACAGCTCCGAATGCTCGGCCAACAACGCCAATAATTCATCCTGGAATCCTGCATCCAGCACAGATGCCGCAGACAGGTTGACACACACCCGTACGCCCTTCTCCAGCTCCACCGCTTCCAACTGCTTCAAGAGTTTGCGGACCACACAAAGATCGAACGCTGGCGATAACGAATGCTGTTCCACCATCGGCCAGAAACGAGCCGCTGATACGAAGGCTTCCTTGTGCCAGATGCGGCTATAGACCTCCAGCTGCAGCAGTCGGAACTCACCGCCAGTGGCGTACACCACTGGCATGTACATCAGTTCCAGGCCATCTTGCTGCAATACTTCATGCAGCAACTCCAGCCACTGGCCACCGCTCAATTCGGATGTGTTGTTGAGGTCTTCCAGATACAACAAGGCCCGCGCCCTGGGATTACGCTGAGCCTGACGCAATGCCTCATCCGCACGTTTCATGGCACTGCCGACGGTATCCTGATGGCCGTGCAGGAACACACCACCAATGTGGAAATCCAGCCCGGTACGCTGATTCAGCGAACCGGCACCAAACTGGGAAAATACGTGCTGCAGGGTTTCGTCAGCATGAGCCCGGTTGGCCACCGGAATGTACATGGTGAAATCAGCCCCCGCATGGCGACCAGCAAAACTCTTGGGATAGAACTCCTGCAGAGTGATCAGGCTTTCAGCGGTGACCAGAATCGCATCATCACCCGCTGCACGACCTTCGCGCAGGTTGTAGTCAGCGAAGTTTTCGATCTGCAGCAATAACAGCAAACCGCTGTGTTCTTCGTTGGCCCGCAACAGGTGATCCAGCCGCTGATCAAAGCCGCGCCGGTTCAATAAACCGGTTAAAGGATCCTGAAAAGACTCCTTGCGCAGCCTTTCGGTGGTGGCGGACTGCTCGGTGAACATGGCGTACAGCTTGTTCACCATTTTGTTCATCGCCAGCACCATGTTCCTGAGTTCCAGCACATTGGGGATATTTTCCAGTACCACCCAGTTGCGATTACTGATCGCCAGCGCTTGCTGCTCAACCTGCAGTACCGGTTTGAACAGCCAACGCAGCAACAGCTGCAACAACAGCAAACTGACAATCAACACCGCCATAAACCAGATTGCCTGATCCTGGGTCATGCGCCACAGGTCACGGTAGGCAAAGTCGGTGTGACTGATCACCCGTACCGTACCAAGCCGGGTCCAGCCGGTGGTAACGTCGGTTTCAGCTGGCAACAGCTCAAAGGTCACCAGGTTGCGGAACCAGTCTGGTGCCGGTTGGCGCGTTAATGCCTGCTGGGCGCGACGATAAAGTTCATTACCATTAACGTCGGTGAAGGTGATGTCGGAAAAGAAACCGCGGTCAAACAGGGCATCGATCTGGCGAGACAACTCAATCTCATCGCCATCCGGTACCTGTGACATTGCCAGCGCCAGCGAAGTCGCCGCATCGTAGGCGCGGGCGTTCAGTTGTTGCTGGAAAGTGTCACGACCATTGAAGATCGACAGTGTCAGGCTGCCCATCAGTAACACAATCACCAGCACCGTGGTCAGCATCGAAAACTGTTGTCTGAGTGTCATTGCGGTGATCCTTAACGTTATTCCTCAAATATCCAGCCCGATACGGGCCATACGCACCCGCAAGTCCGTCCAGCGGTCAAGCTGGTTGGCAGAGCCGATATTGACCGCCTGCCCTTTAGCCTTGTCCAGCCACATACCCATCGCATTAAAGCTATAAACCGGCTTCAGATCCCGACGTTCATTGGCAGGCCGAATCGATGTGTTGATGTTATCCAGCACCAGCGGAATCGCCCCCGGGGTCGGATAATAGGTTAACACCATGTGGGCCTGGTTATAGTCGAGTGCCTTGACGTAATTGAAACGCAGCTTGCTGGGAGAAACTCCCAAACGCAAAAGCGAGTAGAACTTGGCGATCACATAGTCCTCGCAGTCACCGCCGTTGGTCCCCAGCGATTCATAGGGCGTTGCCCAATAGTCAATCACCCGCCAATGTTGCAGATCGGTCACAAAACGAATTTCGTCATTGAAGAAGTCATTTACTTCTTCCAGCTTGTCCAACTCGTCTTTTTCCGACTCCAGATCTTTCATCAGATCGTGCCAGCGCTCCATTCGAAACATAGCCTTGCGGCCATATTCGTCGCGAGCCTTGTTGATCAGCTGCTGCGGCACTGGTTCGTTCATATCAGCCACCAGTATGGGCATCATCGACAGCATCAAACCGACGGCAAGCAGCCACCGCATCACCCGATAGCGGAACGGCTCCAGCAACAGCAGTTTTTTCAAGGATGCACCGGGTGCTGACATAGCAACAAATTATCCCTTTGGTATCCGCCCAGGCGGTGTTCAGGATGGGTGCAATTAACTATAGACGGGAATGACAGCTCTGCTGGTGATAAGGCAAAAAGCGGATTGGAAAGTAGAGGAGATTATTGTGGGACATTTAAAGGATGGGATGGCTTGTCCAGCATGCCTGGACCCTACGAAGACAGGGTGTAACAGGCGCAGGCGGATCATGCCTCTCCTGCGTAGGGTCACGACATGTCGTGACAAAAACCGCTGCTACAGATTGCCTTTGGCGTGTTGGCGCATCAACACCATCACCAACAAAATCGCGGGCAAGCCCAACACAGCGGCAATGGTGAAGAACTCGCTGTAGCCCCAGCCGTCTACCACCCAGCCAGAGAAACCACTGATAAACTTGCCGGGCAAGGTCATTAACGAACTGAACAGGGCGTACTGGGTCGCGGTATAACTCTTGTTGGCCAGGCTCGACAGATACGCCACAAAGGCGGTACTGGCGATGCCGCCGCTGAGGTTATCCGCACTGATCACCAATACCAGCCAGCTTAACGGCGGTCTGCTGCCATCCCAGGTCAAGGCCAGTAAAGCGAATAGTAAGTTAGTACCCGCTACCAGAATAGCGCCCAGCAACAATGGCCGATACATTCCCCACTTCACCACCAGCACACCACAAATGGCGGAACCGGCGAGCGTCATGATCAAGCCAAAAATCTTGGCGATACGGGCGATATCAGACTTGCTGTAACCAAGGTCGAGGTAAAACGGATTAGCCATCACCCCCATGGTGATGTCGCTAAGCCGGAACACGGCAATAAATGCCAGAATCACCAGCGCCAGCGTGCCATTGCGCTGGAAGAATTCCAGTAAGGGACAAATAACCGCCCCCAGTAACCACCTCTGCCAACCGGGCCGCTGTTGCAGATTCATCGGCCGCCCCATCAGGCGGTCGATCAATTCCGCGTCCATCTTGCCACGTTGTTCGGCATCCAGATGTTTGGGCTCGTCGCCCCAGAAAGTTGCGATCACACCCACAGCCATCAGCGCTGCCATCAACGTGTAGGCGAACGACCAGCTGTACCAGTCCGCCAGATACAGGGCTCCGGCGCTGGAAAACAGCACCGCCACCCGATAGCCAAAGATATAACTGGCTGACATGGCGCCCTGATATTCGTCTTCGACGATTTCAATACGATAGGCGTCGAGGGCGACGTCCTGGGTCGAGGAGGCAAAAGCAACAACCAGAGCCGCAATGGCGATGCTCCAGAGGTCCTGATGCGGATCGAGATGGCCCATCCATAGCAGACCGGCGGCAATACCCAGCTGGCCAATCAGAATCCAGCTACGCCGCTGGCCCAATTTTTCGGTGAGCCCGGGAATATTGAGGCGGTCAATCACCGGCGCCCAGAATACCTTGATCGAATAGGTGATACCGACCCAGGCAAAAAATCCGATGGTGGTGCGTTCAACCTCGGCGTCGCGCAACCAGGCGGTCAGTGTGGTAAATACCAGCAGATACGGCAGCCCGGCACCAAAGCCCAGCAAGGCAATCACCATCACCGGTTTACGGGTGTAGATTTGCCAGGCCTCGCGGCACCACTGCCAGAAAGACACGGAGGTAGTGGAAGCCGGTTCCGCCACCTCTGAACGTTGAGTCATCAGTCTTTGAAGTTTTTGAATGCCAGCGGCATGGTGATGGAATCATCGTTACGGAACAGCGCCATCACAGCCTGCAGGTCGTCACGCGCCTTGCCCTGTACCCGCACCATTTCACCCTGAATCGATGCCTGCACCTTGAGCTTGCTGTCTTTGACCATTTTGACCATTTTCTTCGACAGCTCCTTGTCGATGCCCTGGCGCATGGTGGCCAGCACCTTGACCTGCTTGCCTGCACCCTTGAGGTCGCCGTATTCCAGACAGCTGATTTTTAGGCCACGTTTAATCATGGCACCTTCCAGCATCGGCTTCATTTGCTCGATCTGGAATTCTTCGTTGGCTGTCAGAGTCACCACGAAGTCTTTTAATTCAAAGCTGGCGTCAACACCACGGAAGTCAAAACGGGTGCTGAGTTCGCGATTGGCTGTGTCGACGGCGTTCTGGGCTTCGTGCTTGTCGACTTCAGACACCACATCAAAAGAAGGCATCAGGGTTCTCCAACAATCTTGTCATTCTTCAGTTTGCATTACGACGGCAGCAACAGCGTAACTGCCCGCAAGCCGCTTTGGCTGCGGATTTGCTATCGTCATTACCATTAATTTGGCAGCGGGACTGTATACCTTTACCAGCTGCGAAAATCAAAGGCATTGGTCATGGACTGGCAATTATGATTTGCCGGTCTAGAGTTTTGGTATGAACAGTAAACTTCCTCTTCACGGCCCCGGCGTCTACCTGTTTACCTTCAGGGGAGCACGCAAACAACCACTTTTCCGTTCGGTATTCGAGCTGGAGGCGGGTGTACGCTTGCTGGCAGAACTGCCAGGCAGTCGGCTGATCGCCTGGTTACTGGAACCAACACAAATCCGCTGCATCTTGCGCTGCCAAGAAGACTGGCCGATGGTCATCGAGGCCTTGCAACAGGCCTTCAGCCAGCAGCATCGCCAGCGCTGGGGAACTGAACATCCGGTGTTATCGGAGCAAGTTGATGTCCTGGCTATAGATGAACCGGCCTTTTTGATGAATGCCGTGTTGCAGCTGCACCGTACCCCGGTTTACGAAGGTCTGGTACCAACCGCTGAGCTTTACCGCTGGAGCAGCGACAGTTATTACCGCATGCCGCAACCGCCCGCCTGGCTGGATTATGAGGCCGTGTGGAATCGGCTGGCACATAGCCGCCATCGCCGCGACCAGCATTACATCAATGTGATGGAACAACTGCCGCCGCCCGAGCTGGATCTGGTCAATGGCAATCAGAACAGCCATCTGGCGCTGGCCCGCAAACGCTGGATGGCCAGCCACCAGCCGTTACAGGTCGTTGCCAGCGAAAACCGTCATGATGGCGATCTCGAGCAAGACTGGCTCAATATTAAAAGCCTGATTAGCCGTCGTTTTGGCTGCCACGAAGACGAGTTCAGCGATCCACAAAATCGCCGCCTTTATTACCGCCTGATGCCGCTGGCAGTCTGGCTGATGGACAAATCCGGTTATTCGCTGGAGCAGCTGGGACAGTACCTGCGTATTGAGCAAACCGATTTGCAGCACTGGATCAAACGCGTGAAAGCCGACCACCCGGCCCAGCTTCTGGGCAAATTGCAGCTGGCGGTACAACAATTGAACACCCCTCAGGCCGAAGTTCACCCAGAACCCGAGCCACAGCGACTGACGCTGGTACAAGCCGCCAACGCCAGAAGCGAATAGATATTGTCCAGGCATGCCTGGACCCTACAACCCTGACACCACCCACAAAATGCGTAGGGTCACGACATGTCGTGACGAAATCCGCTCACTTTTGTCCAGGCATGTCTGGACCCTACACCGATTTGCTCATCCTTCGCATATCGGGCACCACAAACCCCTGCACAATTCAGCCCAGAAGCCTATAATCCGGCCATGACGCTTTCCATCGGAATTCTTGGTCTGGGTGCTATTGGTACCATCATGGCCGCTCACTGGCGGGAACACTCTCTGTTTGCCGTTGGTCGCCCCCATATTCCCCCAACCCGCCATTTGCAGACGGGAGAATCTGTGCTGGCTCGTTGGCCGGATTTCCCGCCCAGTCAGGACTTCACCCTGCCCGTCTGGACCGGTGAATCTCTCGACTGGCTGGTGGTAACCACCAAGGCCCGCGATACCCTTAACGCCATCCAGCAGATTCAAGACCATTTGCCCCTGGTTAAAAGACTGTTGTTGATCCAGAACGGTATGGGCCAGCAGCAACAGCTACAGCAATGGCTGACAGCCGAGGGACTGGCCTGTGAATTATGGCAAGCCATCGCCACTGATGGCGGTTATCTCTCCAGTCAAGGTGACAACAGCAGAAGCTATGTTTACGCCGGCGCAGGCGAAGTCATGATTGGCCGCTGGCAGGCCGACCCCGACAATCATGTGCCCGTCGGGCAGTTACCGCCCCATTTAACGGTCGTCTCCGATATTCATCGCCGCCAGTATATGAAGCTGGCCGTGAACTGCGTTATCAACCCGCTGACGGCGCTGTATTCCTGTCTTAATGGCGAACTGGTCACTCACCCGGCTTATCTGCAGCAACTGTTGCGACTGAGCGAGGAAGTCCTGCAGCTGGGCCAACAACTCAACTGGGATTTGCCCACTGAGCTGCCAGAGCTGATTCAACAGGTTGCGACGGCCACTGGCGCCAATCGATCATCGACCTTACAGGATGTACTGGCCGGTCGGCCGACCGAGCTCGACTATATTCTGGGCTACGCGCTGAATTGCGCCCGCCAGGCAGCAATAGATCTTCCGGCACTCAGTTCCGTTGCTCGTCAGCTGGAACTGGCAGCAAGCTCCCCGCTTCCACAGGCTGACGGATAAGCCAATATGGCCAGAAGCACGCACGTCACTTTCTTACCGCGCCGCAAAATAATGACCGCCACTCTGGTGGCGCTGGTGTCGTTATTGGCCATTGCTGCACTGGCCTTTGTCTACACCGCTGACCGGATTTCCAGCCAGTATCTGGAACCGGAACTCAATCACCTGCTGGTACGCAATCTGGAGCAGGAGCTGATGCGCTCGCCACTGGAGAACCAGCGCATTCAGCGGTTGCTCGACCAGTTTTCCGAACACCCCCAAATTTATTCGGTGCGTTTGACTGAGCCGGGTCAGAATCTGTTGATAGAGTCGATCACCACTCGCAAATCCCCCGTCCATGAACTCTGGCATTCGGATGTGCATGCCAATCGATACCGTTTCAGCAATGGTCAGCACGAATATGAAATTCTGGTGAATAACCAGACCTCTCTGCCCGGCTATTACCTCACAGAAACCATCAGTACCTTACTGGTCACCGGCTCCATCAGCCTGGTGGTGCTGTTTTTCCTCTATTTGCTGGTACGGCGCTGGCAGCAAGTGCCCTATCTGGACCTGCAAAGCCAGCTCGACAGCCTGCAAAAACAGGATCACGCAGGCCACGAGCAATTTGTGGTTAACGACCCGGATGTTCAGCCACTGGCAGACAGCCTCAATCAGTTTTACTGGATTCAGCATCGCCGTACCGACGAACTGGCCCGCGCTCACCACCAGGCCGAAAGTGCCCGCCACCGGGCTACCTTGCTGGCACAGGAAAGTGCCCGCGCCAACAACGAACTGGAAAAAGAAATTCAGGTACGCAGCACCATGGAACGCCAGTTGGGCCATACCAAGGCGCTGCTGGATGCGATTCTGAACGCCATTCCCTTTGCGCTGTTTGCCATTGATCAGGAAGGCCGACTGTTGCAGTGCAACCGCCAGGCGCTGGCCTGGCTACATGGCGATGTTGGCGGCGTTACCGGAATTCGCCTCGATGTGCTGATTCCTGAACTGCAAGGCCTGATCAGCCCGTTATTGTCGCAGTTACGTGAAGCGCCACCGTCTTCGTCGCTGAAGCCGCTGCTGCAGAAAGACGCCACGCTCGACAGCATTGAACCCGGGCTTAAATCCGAAGTAACCGCTTACGCACTGGATAACGACCAGGATGCCGTCGCGGTTGTACGTATTGAAGACATTCGTCGGCGTCTGAAAATGGAAGAGATGATGATGCAGTCGGAAAAAATGCTCACCGTTGGTGGCCTGGCTGCCGGAATGGCCCATGAAATCAACAACCCGCTCGGGGCGATTTTGCAGAACCTGCAGAATATCCGCCGCCGTCTTGGCACTGACCTGGCCTTAAACCGCAAGGTGGCGGGTTCGCTTGAACTGGACCTCAACGCTCTGCAGTCTTATTTGCAGCAGCGGGATATTGAACACCTGATGGATCATATTCAAAACGCGGGTGAACGCGCGGCAGGCATTATTGCCACCATGCTCAATTTTGCCCGGCGCAACGATTCCCAACGCGAGCTGCACTCGGTCAAACAGCTGATCACCAACGCGGTGACCATTGCCCGTAACGATCTGGCGATTCGACAAATTGAACTGCGTCATGAGGACAATCCAAACCTGCCAGCGGTGAAGGTGATTCCCGGCGAGATAGAGCAAGTGCTGGTCAACCTGATCAAAAATGCCCAGCAAGCTCTGCAAACCTACCGCGGAGCAGATGCCAACTGGCATCCAGTGATCCAGCTGAAAGCCTGGCAGGAAGGTGGCTGGCTCTGCCTGTCGGTGGAAGATAATGGCCCCGGTGTGCCACTGAAAGTCATTCCCCATGTGTTTGAGCCCTTCTATACCACCAAGGAAGTTGGCCAGGGTACCGGGCTTGGTCTCTCGGTTTCCTACTTTATTGTCACCAACCACCACCATGGCCAGCTGCGCTATCAGTCCATCAAACCCCACGGCGCCAGCTTTATTCTGCGCTTGCCACTGATTTGAAAGTCAGTTGACCAAACTGTTCAGGAATGAACAGACAGTGAGTTTCTTGACAAAACGCCCCGTCTCTTGACCGACACAGCCAGCTTGGATAACCTGCGCCGCTTGATCCAGGTGCCTGTTCTGAACAGGTTAAACGGGAAGACCGGTGATGCTTGTCTTGTATGAACAGCATATCCCGGCGCTGCCCCCGCAACGGTGATCGACCCAAACCACAACCAGACCATCTTCTGGTCAGCCACTGCTATCAAGCGGGAAGGCGTTGTGTGACGAGCCACAGGCTCAGGTCGTAAGCCCGGATACCGGCCTGGTGCAGATTACCGACGTTGCGGAGGGCAACCGGGAGGTAGTGACAGCAGCGGGCTGTCCTCATCGATCCTTTCTCCGCTGCGCCACACGGTTATTCTCGCAGAGAACAACCTGCCTTTCTGTTGGTTTCCATCGTCGCTGAGTCAGCAGCTGCCAGACTGCTGAAAAAACCAGCCCTCTACGTGTGCGAAACCCGATGCCTGAATCCGTTTCCCTGCTACCAGCAGCCGCTCAGTTACCAGCCAAGCAACAACCCGCTTTCAGCTGCTATTCAGTCGCAGCGGTGTTGACCTTGCTGTCTTGCCTGCTGCCAAACACAGTGCAGGCCGTCGCTGCAGTTACAGAGCAGACTGATGATGAGATTGTGGTTGTGGGTCAGCAAGAGCCCGACGCCAGTGACTTGCGCAGTTACAGCGCCAAACTGCATCAGTCGGGCTATCGCAATCTGGGTGAATTTCTCGAATCGGTTAACGGTGTGCAGGTGCAAGCGCTTGGTGGTATGGGTGACCCGGTGCTGGTTTCAATGCAGGGCGCGGCAACCAATCAGACCCGTATTCTGGTCGATGGCGTATTACAGAACTCCGGTCAGTTCGGCCATTACGATCTGGCATCCCTGCCGCTTGCCAATATCGAGCGGATCGATGTACTGAACGGCTCAACCGACACCAGCGACGGCGTGCTGATCATGGACGAAGCGATTGGTGGCACAATCAACATCATCACCCGCAAGGCGGATGGCAGCACTCCACAAAGTCTGAGCATGGCGGCCGGCAGCTACGGTACTTTTATGGCCAATCTGGCCTCCGGCTGGCAACTGGCGAACAACCGCCGCCTGACCCTGCAACTGGATCATCAGCAAAGCGACAATAACTACGAATACCAGGTACCGAATCCGTCCAATACCTTGGCTGTTGATGTTTCCCAGCAGCTGAATAATGCCGCCTGGCGCAAGGACCGTATCAGTCTGGCGTTCAACCTGGATCGCCTGTCCGCCAATAGCTGGTGGCAAGACAAATCCAAGCAACTGCCGCAGTACGAAATCAATTCGCCCAACAACCGCGCCCAACTCACCAGTAAGGAAACCGGCCTGCAGCTGCAAGGCCACTGGGGCCACTTGTGGCGCCAGCAGTGGCAACTGACACACACGCTGGAGCGGCAGCATTATGAAGATGCCATCGGCGTTTTTTCCTATATCAACAACGATGATCAGTACCGTTATCAAACCACCGAAGGCAGCCTTTCGAGTCAGGCAGGCCCTGCCGTCACCGGACTGGATAATTGGCTCTTCACCGCCACCGCCAAAGCGACCAGACAGACTTACGCCAGCCGTTATCGCAGCAGTCTCGTCAGTACCACCAACTGCGATTCACTTTCAGCCCAATGTGACCAGTCATCCTGGCTACAGCATTGGCAAGCCGGTTTGAACAGCCGTTGGGATAACGACAGCAACAGCCGTTCCGCCAGTGTCAGCTACATGTTTCATCAACTGGATTCCGGTTTGAGCACGGCTGGCAGCAGCAGTGACGACGGCAGCCATCAACGACGCTGGCCATCCTTGATTGCCCAACTCAACCAGCAGTGGCTGTCCGACTACGGCATTGGCAACCTGCAACTGAGCTGGAAACGGGTTTTGCGTATTCCCTCTATCTATGAGCGCTACGGGGATCAGGGGCTGACGCGGGGTAATCCGGAGCTGGAGCCCGAACAGGGCAAGACCCTCGCGCTGACAACCAACTGGCTGGGCAATACCAGCGCCGACAGCTGGCTACAGTCGCCATCCGTCTCAATCACCGTATTTCGACGTCAACTCAACAACGCCATTATCGCTATTTACGACCCGGGAACCGGCTCGGGCCGTTATGAAAACGCCAACGATGCAGTCATGAAAGGTCTGGAATGGAAGCTGGCAACGGATATCGAAACACAAGGTACCTGGCAACTCAGTCTGGCGGGCAGCCATTACGACAGCGTCTCCAGCAGCACCATAAAGTCCTATAACCACAAACAACTGCCGGGCGTTTATCACTTCCGCCTGATCAGCGGCCTGCAATGGCAAAGCATCAGCCAACAACATCGCCTGACATTAAATGGCGAGCTGGCCGATGACCTCTATCTCGACCGCTCCAACCTGCTTGCCGGTGATCAACGCCATATCTGGCATAGCAGTTATCAATATCAGTGGCCTGACTCTCTCAGTCTGCTGAGCGAGCAAAAAACCGGACTGACGATCCGTAATTTATTCAACCAACAGTTTAATGACTTCAGCAACCGGCCCGTGCGGGCGCGGGAGTGGATGATCACCCTGGAAGGGCGTTTTTAGTCTTTCCGCCATAATAAGGAACCATCATGAATTCAATGATCCCTAACAAAGCGGCCCTGCTCGCACTGGCAAGCAGCGGTTTGCTGTTGACAGGCTGTGGCTCAGACAGTAGTTCTTCATCAGACTTTCCGGTTTCGGCCGATCTGGACAGTGAAAACTATGTCGTTTTCAGCACCAGCTCCAACTACGACAGTTCACAGGTCACCATTGGTAACCTGGCCGATGATCGTAACGCCAACCTGTCCATCCTGACGGATACCGAGACCAATTATTCAATCGACAGCTACAACAACCAGCTGTACTACTTCAACCGCACCACAGGTACAACCAGCCAGTTCAGCACCCAGCTTGGCAGCAACGACAAATGGTCAATCCACAAGGGCTGGACCTATTCCGTTAACGATACCAACGCGGATACCACTGCCAACCCTTACACCCTGGTGCATCAGGACGACGATCTGGCCTGGGTTATCCGCTACGGTGCTACCAGTGTTTGGCAAGTAGATACTTCAGCTACCAAATCCAGCGATTTCAAAGTGGCGGAAGTAGACCTGTCTGCCTACACAGTAACCGGCGACCTTGCTGCCAGCGCTCCCAACATGGCCGATGCAGTAATATCCAACGGCTACCTGTTCGTACTGATGCAACGCCTGAATGCCTACTGGGCGCCGCAAACAGCCTACGTTGCCGTGATTGATCTGGAGACACTGACCGAAGTGGATACCGACCCACAGACCGACGGCCTGCAAGGTATCGAGCTGAACGTCACCAACCCGGGAACCATTGTTGAAAACAACGGCGTCCTGTATATCTCCGGCCACGGTCCTTATTCAAGCAACAGCGGCGTAGGCATTGACGAAATTGATGCTTCTACGTTCGCAGTGACCAGCCTGGTCGACAACACCACACTGGAAACCCTGAACGACACCAGCGGCGATACCGCCATCTACTACCACATCAGTGATGTGACCGTCGCCAGCGACAACCTGCTTTATTTCACTGCCAATATGGAGCAGGGCTACACCACCATCAACACCTGGTTGTATCAGATGGACCCAACTTCTGATGATGCCCCTGAGCAAGTGGATATTCAGGCTGCTCTGAATTCCGATACCAGCCTGGCGGATAATGACGCGCTGACGCTGACTGACATCACCATCGATACCGACAGCCGCCTGTGGGTCGGCGTGGCTAACAGCGACAATCCTGGCCTGCTGGTACTGGATACCGACACCAACAGCCAGAACGGTGAATACGTCAACCTGGAACTGATTCCTCAAAAAATCAGCTTCCTGTCGGCGGAATAATCGGCACGCTTGTCCGGGTATGACTGGACCCTACGAAGATGGTTTAAATACTCCAATTCGTAGGGTCACGGCATGCCGTGACAAAACAGGCCGCATAAACCTCACACTCTTGGCCAAACATGTCTGGTCTAAACAACATCGGCAACAACGCTCGCCGGGATGACACTTACCAAACCTTTGCGCGCTCACGACATGTCGTGACAAAAAACGTCGCTTTAAAATCCTCAAAACGTCTAGAAATCCAGAAACAAGATTGCCGGACAATCCAACATCAATCTGATTTGAGAAGCAGTTCTCATGAAGCTAATAGCGCAATTGTATTTTTGATCCAGATCAGGATTTCAAAAGTCGATATTTAAACCAATAAAGCAATCTGAATACCCCTGCTGCCCTGAAAAGCGTCACCAACCAAACCCGAGTGACAATATTTGTCACTTTAGCCCCACCCTCGCCTAACCCGACTGTGCAACTCAGGTTTGTTTTGACACAAACCATGTCGTATTCGTGAGATACTTCACAACAATCAGGGGCTTTATGGTATTTTCAAAGTTGGCACAGCAATCGCATATAAATTTCTGAAGCAGGACGTCGGATTGGAAATACCCCTCAACCATTTCCCCCGTGCGGTTGCTTTAACTGTTTTGTCACGCCAACAAAACAGAACGCTTCGCCTGACGTTTTATTATTAATGGTGTCAATGATTGATACCGAACTTTGAGAGAGTGGAGATTCACTATGAAATCTGTACAAAAAGGTTTTACCCTGATCGAATTGATGATCGTTATTGCGATCATCGGTATTCTGGCTGCCGTTGCTATTCCTCAGTACCAAGACTATATCCTGCGTACCGAAGCTACCAACTCCCTGTCTGCAGCTCGTCCTCTGCAGCTGGCTGTTAGCGAATATGCCGCTCGTTATTCTTCTTTGCCTGCAGCAAGCGGCGATTTGACTGACTACTCTGGCGCTGACGAGACTGGCTACGCAGCTGGCAATGTAGCCGACATCACTATCACCAACTACGCCTCCGATGCCTTGGATGCCACTGTAACTTTCGACACCGCTGCAAATGGTGTTCCTGCTGCAATCGCAGGAAAAACCTACTTCCTGTCTGCTGCACTGTCTAGCAGTGGTGTAGTAACTTGGAGCACTTCTGCTGACGGTGCTGACCCTATTGACGACAAATACGTTCCAAAACTGAAGTAAGTCGATCAATTTAAAAGCCCGCTACGGCGGGCTTTTTTATTAGCTAACATAGAAATGTAAACACCTGTCAATTAAATCAAGCTGTATTGAGGTGATCCATGAACTTCAGCCGCCAACATGGTTTTACCCTGATTGAGTTAATGATCGTAATTGCGATTATTGGTATTTTGGCCTCAGTCGCAATCCCACAATACAACGAATACATACTAAGAACAGAAACTACCAAATCCCTGTCCGTTAGCCGCCCTCTGCAACTGTATATCAATGAATATACCGCACGATATGCAAAGCTGCCTGCTGATATCGATGCCCTTGCTGACTACTCTGGTATTTCCAAAGACCCAGAAGACTATGCCGGTGATAACGTAAAATCTATTACCATTAATGCAGATGGCGAACTGGAAATTCTATTCGCCTCTACCAGCGACGGGGTACCAAGTCCCATTGCCGGAAAAACCTATTACCTGCAACCGACACGCTCTAGCAACGGAATCGTTAAATGGACATCCGCTGCAGGAACGCTGGATCTACGCTATCTACCAAGAATGAACTAGCAGATTGAGGCTTGGATACTGGTTTGCGTTCGTCCTGTCTGTTATGTTGAGTTCCAGTTTCATTTGCTGTAGAGAAGCCCGAACATGGCCGTTCTTACCGGTATCCCCAAGCGCTTGGTTGATAAATCCCTGTTGAGTGCGGAGCAAGTCCAGATTTTACTCACTCAGGCAACAGAGCATAAACAGGGTTTTATTGCGACGGCCGCCAATTCCGGCCTGATTCGTGGCGATGCCCTGGCTAAAATTGCCAGCGAAGAATTTGGTTTGCCCTTGCTGGATCTGGATGCGTTTGATTTCGACAATATCCCCAAAGAACTGGTCAGTGCCGAGCTGATCGAAAAACACCAGATTATTCCGCTGGTTGCACGCGGCAGCCGCTTATTTGTCGCTCAAAGTGATCCCACCCGTATTCAGTCGATTGACGAATTCAAGTTCAGTACCGGTATGAACATTGAGTCAGTCATAGTTGACCATACAAAATTGGCGGGTGCCGTTACCAAATTATTGGCCGCCAACGACACCAGTATGGATGATCTGGACTCCGAACTGGACGACGTAGATCTTGAAGATCCCAATGCCGAGGATAAGGAGCAGTCGAATCAAAATACTGGTGACGATGCCCCTATCGTACGTTTCGTCAATAAAATGCTATTGGACGCCATCAAAATGGGATCTTCGGATATTCACTTCGAGCCCTATGAAAAACGTTACCGGGTTCGTTACCGCACCGACGGTATATTGCACGAGGTTGCCAAGCCCCCCGTATCCTTGACTGGCAAGATCGCAGCCCGTCTTAAAGTAATGTCACAAATGGACATTTCCGAGAGGCGCATTCCTCAGGATGGCCGTATCAAGATGCGGATATCCAAAACCAAGGCTATCGACTTCCGGGTAAACACCTTGCCAACCCTGTTTGGCGAAAAGATTGTATTGCGGATTCTGGACCCGTCGTCTGCCCAGTTGGGCATTGATATGCTGGGTTACGAGCCGGCTCAAAAAGAGTTGTATATGCACGCTCTTTCCAAGCCGCAAGGCATGATTCTGGTTACTGGCCCAACCGGCTCAGGTAAAACAGTTTCCCTCTATACGGGCCTGAATATTCTTAACGAAGAAGGCACCAATATCTCGACGGCCGAAGACCCGGCAGAGATCAACCTCGAAGGAATTAACCAGGTTAACGTTAACCCCAAAGTCGGCCTGGACTTTGCTGCAGCGCTACGCTCCTTCCTGCGTCAGGACCCGGACGTGATCATGGTGGGGGAAATTCGGGATCTTGAGACCGCCTCTATTGCGATCAAGGCCGCCCAAACCGGCCACCTGGTGTTATCAACCCTGCACACCAACAGTGCTCCGGAAACCATTACCCGTCTGGCCAACATGGGGGTGCCATCATTTAACATTGCAACCTCGGTTTCCTTGATTATTGCCCAGCGTCTGGCCCGTCGTTTGTGTAAAAATTGCAAAAAGCCTGCTGACATTCCCAGAGAAGCCTTGCTGGAAACCGGTTTCACCGAGGAAATGCTGGAAACCGCTGAAATCTATCAGCCGGTAGGCTGTGAGATGTGCAGCCATGGCTATAAAGGCCGTGTTGGTATTTACGAAGTAGTTAAAATAACCGATGCACTCTCTCGTATTATCATGGAAGGCGGTAATTCAATTGAAATCGCTGACGTTGCACGTAAAGAAGGCTTTAATAATTTACGGACGTCAGCCCTGATGAAGGTCGCCCAGGGGATGACCAGTCTGGAAGAGGCCAACCGTGTTACCACAGACTAACCCAGCGACAGAATGGTAGAGGCAGTTAGCAGCTATGGCCCAAAAAGCAAAAAGCATTGAATTCGCCTGGGAAGGCGTCAACCGGCGCGGTCAGAAGATAAGTGGTACGCTGTCTGGCCAGAATATGGCTATGGTCAAGGCTCAGCTACGTAAACAGGGCATTCAGCCAGAAAAGGTTAAACGCAAGGCCCAGCCCATGTTTGGTCTGGGGGGGAGCAGCAAAAAGAAAATAAAAACAGCAGACATCACCTTTTTTACCCGCCAAATGGCAACCATGATCAAAGCCGGTGTGCCGCTGGTGCAGTCATTTGAGATCGTTGCGGATGGCGTAGACAACCTTGCGATGAAAAAACTGATACTCGAGCTTCGTGACAATGTCGCCGCCGGTAACGACTTCGCTTCCTCCCTTAAACAGCACCCTGAGCATTTCGACGAGCTGACCTGTAACTTGGTGGAGTCTGGCGAGCAATCCGGTGCTTTGGAAACCATGCTCGACAAGGTTGCTATCTACAAGGAAAAATCCGAGGCTTTGAAATCCAAACTCAAAAAAGCCATGGGTTATCCGATCACAGTATTGATTGTTGCCGCGATTGTAACTGCCATTCTGTTGATCAAGGTGGTGCCGACTTTTCAGGGCATGTTCGAAAGTTTTGGCTCTGAACTGCCAGCGCCAACCCAGTTTGTAATTTTTCTTTCCGATGGATTACAAAAATACTGGTTTATGGCCGTAGCTGTTATCGCCGGACTGGTGTTTGCCTATAAAACAGCGATTAAAAACTCACCCAAATTTCGCGATCAAATGGACCTGATTTTCCTGAAATTCCCGGTATTCGGACCAATTCTTCATAAAGCAGCCGTGGCCCGCTTTGCCCGGGTCTTATCAACCACCTTCGCCGCCGGTGTACCTCTGGTTGAAGCCTTGCAATCGGTTGCAGGTGCTGTTGGTAACAAGCTTTATCGGGATGCGGTATTGTCTGTTCGCCAGGAAGTTTCCAATGGTCAGCAAATGCACTTTGCCATGCGAGCAACCAATGTATTCCCTAATATGGTGATCCAGATGACTTCCATTGGCGAGGAGTCTGGCGCTCTCGATGCCATGTTGGATAAAGCCGCCAGTTATTATGAAACCGAAGTGGACGAATCTGTCGACGGTTTAACGGCCATGATGGAACCAATGATTATGGCTTTTCTGGGGGTTGTAGTGGGTGGATTGGTAATTTCCATGTATCTGCCGATCTTCCAGATCGGTAATGCACTGTAACTTGCGGATAAGCGATGAATTCTATTTTGCAATTGCTCAACTGGCTCGGCTCCAGTTGGGCATCCCAACTGATTTCTGTTGCTGTTTTGTCGCTGCTGGTTGGCAGCTTCCTCAATGTAGTTATTTTACGTTTGCCGGTGATGATGTTTCGGCAGTGGAAACGTGATTGCCTGGAACTGGATCAACTGCCGGCTCATCCGGCACTGGATGATCTGTCGAAGCCTTTTAATCTGATCAAGCCGGATTCCCACTGCCCCAAATGTCAGGCTCCGGTGCGAGCCTGGCAGAATATTCCTGTCGTCAGCTTCTTGCTGTTAAAAGGTAAATGTTCTGGTTGTGGAACCCGAATTGGCTGGCGTTACCCTATTGTTGAAATCGTCACTGCCGTTCTGAGCAGCGTGCTGATCTGGCAATTCCCGTGGGGGCTGCCGTTGCTGGCAATGTTGATGTTCACCTGGCTATTGATTGCCATGTCCGTAATTGATATCGACCATCAGATTTTGCCAGACACCATGACGCTTGGGCTGCTTTGGCTGGGGCTGATTTGTAATGCATTTGGCATGTTTACCGATCTGAACTCTGCTGTTTGGGGGGCAGTGCTTGGCTATCTGAGCCTCTGGAGTGTGTTCTGGATTTTCAAACTGGTAACCGGCAAGGAAGGCATGGGCTTTGGTGACTTCAAACTATTGGCCGCCCTAGGAGCCTGGTTGGGATTCCAGCAGCTGCTGCTGATTATTCTGCTGTCTTCCGCTGTTGGTGCCGTCGTTGGTATCGCAGGCATTATGATTCTGGGCCGCGATAAAAACCTGCCGATTCCATTTGGCCCTTATTTAGCTGCTGCTGGCTGGATCGCAGCCCTGTGGGGACAGGATATCATCGGCCTGTACCTCGGAAACTTCTGATATTTATGGTCTGGATTCTGGGGCTCACTGGTGGCATTGGTTCTGGTAAAACCGCCGCCTCTGATTATTTGCAACAGCAAGGCATCGAAGTCGTTGATTCCGATGTAATTGCCCGCGAAGTCGTGCAGGCTGGGCAGCCTGCCTTAAAGCAAATTCAGCAGCAGTTTGGTGATGAGGTGTTGCTGGCCAATGGCGAACTGGATCGCGCCTGGCTGCGCCAGCGCGTGTTTGCCAATCCTGAAGAACGGCGCCTGCTGGAAGCCATCACCCACCCCGCGATTCGCCAGCTGACTATCGAGCGCCTGAATAGCGCCCGCTCACCTTATGTCATTCTCGCCTCACCACTGTTATTCGAAAGCGGCCAATATCAGCTGGTCAATCGCAGCCTGGTCGTTGATGTTCCGGAAGAGGTGCAATTATTACGCGCCAGCCAGCGCGACGGTAACAGCGAAGAGCAGATTCGCCGTATTATGCAATCGCAGCTGAATCGCACAGACCGCCTGGGCAAAGCTGATGATGTGGTTAATAACAGTCGCTCTCTGGCAGACCTCTATCAGCAGTTAAGACAGCTACACCAGACGTACCTGCAGCTAGCCAGCGCGCAGGACTGAACTGAATCCGTTATCATTGGCCGCTTATCCAGTTACGCACCGCAAGCCTATGACTTCCAAACCGCAAAATACCCGGCAAACAAGCGCCGCCAACGACTCGGTCACCCGGGTACAATGCCCGACCTGTAAGAACGAAGTAGAGTGGAAACCGGAAAACCGTTTTCGCCCCTTCTGCAGTGAGCGCTGCAAATTGATCGATCTCGGTGAGTGGGCCAGCGAAGGCCACCGCATTGCCGGTGACCAGCTGGAAAATGACGTAATGTCAGGTGATCTGGATAATTATTAACGCCCCGTGTTTCCACCTGTCCAGGATCTATAGCCAGGTTACCTCTATAGCCAGTTTACCGAGACGGCATTACATGCGCATATCAACCAGAGTTGCTGACACTTGTTGGCAACCTGCCGCGGCAAAGCACAACTCCAGCGGTAGTTGACCGCCAACCGTCGCTGGTAGCGGTTGTGCCAGACCAAAAATCATCAGATGCAAGCCACCGGGTTGCAAGGTCGTTGTAGTCCCGGCGTTCACTCCAATGCTGTCAACCTGACGCATCTTCATGGTGCCGTTCTCATGCATATGAGTATGCAACTCAATTTTCTGCGCCCATGGCGCACTGGCTGAAACCAGCTTGTCGGAACCCTGACCGCTGTTGCTGATAGACATAAAAGCCGCCGTTATTTGCTTACCCGGAATCGGCGCACGCACGTAGGCATCCTTGACAGTCAAAGCAGACTCGGCATGGCTAACCGCAGCCATCATCGACAAACACAGCATGCTGGCAGCTGCCAGTGACTTTCCAATCGTGCTCATATTTTTTCCATTCATGATCATATCCAATATTCTTGTTTTGGCGTTTATCAGCGCCCGCTATTGTCGCATCCTTGCTATGAAAAAACGCCGTAACAGGGTTAACACAGACTGTGGTGCTTTGTCGCAGTTACCGGCACTGGTAAGAGCCTCCGATGCAGTTCTAACTTCATCCTCAAAATACCAGCATAACCGGCCTTGCAGCCTTCCTTATAGGCCTCGACGACTGGACGCCTGTGCGGAATTTAGGCACACTCGCGCCCTTTGAAAGACTTGGCAATAACACAGTTCAGTGCGGGTTTTGGGAGGCTCTGACAATGACAGAATGGGTTCAATTACGTATCAAGGCCACCATGGAGCAGGTTGAAGCCGCTGAAAACGCGCTGCTGGCACTGGGCTCTGTCTCTGTCACTCTGCAAGATGATGCCGACCAGCCAATTCTGGAACCTGAGCTGGGCACCACCCCAATCTGGGACCACACCATGATTATCGGCCTGTTCGATGCTGGCGTGGATACCCGTGAGCTGGATGAACAATTTCCTCTCATGTTCGCCGCAGAGGGTGGTACCGGCCAGCTTGATTGCAAGTGGGAACAGGTAGAAGACAAGGACTGGGTCCGCGCCTGGATGGACACCTACAAGCCGATGCAGTTTGGCCCACGCCTGTGGATTTGCCCAAGCTGGTGTGAGCCGCCAGAACCCACCGCAGTTAATCTGATGCTCGATCCAGGTCTTGCTTTTGGTACCGGTACTCACCCAACCACGGCACTGTGCCTGCAATACCTGGATCAACAGGTCGAAGGTAATGAGCTGATTGTCGACTACGGCTGTGGCAGTGGCATTCTCGGAATCGCCGCCCTGCTGCTTGGTGCTGATCGTATGATTGGTGTTGATATCGACCCGCAAGCTTTGGCTGCAACCAAAGACAATGCTGGCCGCAACCAGATCGACAGCAGCCGCTACGATGTATTCATGCCCAAAGACACACCAGCGGTTGAAGCCGATATCACAGTGGCCAACATTCTCGCCGGACCATTACAGGAACTGGCTCCGGAAATGGCTCGATTGACTCGTTCCGGTGGCAAATTGGCATTATCTGGCCTGTTACACCACCAGGCAGAGGAAGTAATTGCACGCTATAGTGAATGGTTTGTGATGGATTTGCCGAAGCAAATCGAAGATTGGGTTATTATCTCTGGCATTCGCAAGTAAAGCATACTGTTGTCAGTCGATTTAACCATCGGGAGCTCAGAGGAATTCGCATGGCATACCATGTGACACGATGCCCACATTGTCAGACCAGCTTCAGAGTACGCGACGAACACCTCAGCGCAGCAGGTGGCAAGGTTCGTTGTGGCTCATGTCTGCAAGTGTTCAACTGCAAGGAGCATTTATTGCCAGCCGCAGCACCTGCGGCGGCTCCGCTTGCAGCGAATACGGCTGCCCCGAGGAAAGTCTCCAGCCAGCCTGTAGAAGCTCCCCCTGCAGAAGCTCCCATCGCCGAAGACAACACCCAATTTGACCTGTCACAGCAGCGCGAAGTAGACGCCAACGAACTGTTCGACAGCCTGTTTGGCGATGCTGCCGATGAGCCGGAAACGACGAGCCAACCAGAACCCGTTGCTCGCCCTACAGCTACAAAACCCGCTCCGGCAGTTGTAAAACCAGCTCCGACAACCGTAAAAGCGGCACCAGTGACAGCCGCTGTACCAGCTGCCGCAAACCAGGATGAAGACGATGACTTCCTGATCCACGATGATATGGATCTGGATGATGAAACCATCGAAGACAATCCTTATGACGACTATAACCTGCGCGCTCCGGACCGCCTTGCTCGTCCGACGCCTGGCTCCAGTATCGAAATTGACGAAAGTCTGCTGAATATATCCGAGATTGATGACGACGCGCTTTCGTATGAAGATTTCGAAGAAGAAGAAGGCGTTGTTGCCGACCAGGAAGACGACGAAGCCTGGGCTCGAGCCTTGCTTGATGACGGTACCCCGGATGACATTCGATCCGAACTGGGTCTGTATCTGGATGACGAACCAGACGTGTTTGCACCTGTATCCAAACCGTCGACTGCCACCGCCTCAATTACAGCGCTCTCCGTAGCGACAACGGCTGATACAGACAAGCCAACCACCAGCACCGCAACAGCAACCAGCAGCAAGAAAACTGGCATCAGCTTTGAGTTGGCTGACGAGCAACCTGAAGATGCATCCCCATTCAGCCGCCAAAAAGAATTGGCTGGCGACATTCAGGCAGCCCCACTGACATTCAAACAGAAACAGCAAAACGCCAGCCGCAAACTCTGGGCCTTTGGCAGTGTGCTGTTGTTGGTGCTAACCGCCTCGCAAATACTGTATTTCAATTTCAACAGCTGGGCGCGTGAGCCCCAGTGGCGGCCGGTCTATCAAAGCATCTGCTCAATGGTCAGCTGTCAGTTGCCAAGCGTGCAAAACATCCAGCAGATGTCGACCCGCAATCTGGTCGTCCGCTCTCATCCACAACTGGCCAATGCCTTGATTGTTGATGTGCTGTTGCTCAATAACGCCGACTACCAACAACCCTTCCCCGGTCTCGAACTGTCGTTTCAGGACGTCAATGAAAACCGGGTTGCCAGCCGCGTATTCCAGCCAGCCGAGTACCTTTCCGGCGAAGCGGCAGGGCAGCGCAACATGCCCAGCAAGACGCCGATCCACATTGCACTGGAAATCATAGATCCCGGCCAGAATGCGGTCAGCTATGCGATTAATCTGGTAAAAAACCAGTAGCGGAAAAAAGTCATTTCAGCAACCCAAAAGCTGTAAAAAAAATGCCACATAAGCGAATGATTGGCCTTTATTCAACCAGGTCATCCGAGTATTATACCGCCACTTTTTCGCACACTTTTTGATCACCAAATTCCAGCACTCATGCCAACGATTGGTCACTACACTTTAACCAGTCCAGTAGTTCTCGCACCCATGGCAGGAGTTACTGATCTGCCGTTCCGACGCCTGTGCCGCCAACTGGGTGCCGGGCTGGTTGTAGGTGAAATGATTGCCTCCAACCCGGATCTGCGTGACACCCGCAAATCGCGCCAGCGGCTGGATCACAGTGGTGAACCCGAACCCGTTGCCGTACAGATTGCCGGTGGTGATCCTCAAAGCATGGCCGACTGCGCCCGTTTTGCGGTCGCCAATGGTGCTCACATTGTTGATATCAACATGGGCTGCCCGGCCAAGAAAGTGTGCAACAAGGCCGCAGGCTCAGCCTTGATGAAAGACGAACCGCTGGTGAGAGACATCATCGCTGCCGTCGTTGAAAGCGTTGATGTGCCAGTCACGCTGAAAATGCGTACCGGCTGGGACATCGACCACCGCAATGCGCCAGTCATCGCCGCCATGGCCGAGCAACTGGGTATTCAGTCGCTGGCAGTCCACGGCCGCACTCGCACCTGTGGTTATGGCAACACGGTTGAGTACGACACCATCCGCACAGTCAAACAGGCTGCCGGAATTCCGGTGTTCGCCAATGGTGATATCGATTCTCCGCGCAAGGCGGTAGAAGTCATGCAATATACCGGCGCCGACGGCGTACTGATTGGCCGTGCTGCGCAGGGAAATCCCTGGATTTTCCGCCAGATCAACGAGTTCCTGGCCACCGGTCAGGAACCGGCAGCGATACCGCTTAATGACGTCAGAGAGACCTTGTTGTCTCACCTGACTGCTCTTTACGACTTTTACGGCGACTATCTGGGCGTAAGAATTGCCCGCAAGCACGTGGGCTGGTACCTCTCGGGTCAGCCTGGCGGCAAGGACTTTCGTCGCAGCTTTAACCAACTAGAGTCCACCGGTGAACAGGGAGAAGCAGTTCGCCAGTTTTTTATGAAAAACGGAAACGCAAACACGATCGCAGCATGAATACCGAAGCATATTTGAAGAAGGTTGATACAGTGACCGAACCAGCAGAACAGCAGATTCACTTGGTAACACCAGCAGAGTCCAACCAGACCTTGCGTGACAGCGTTGAAAAAGCGTTGCAAAACTATTTCGACCAACTGGATGGCCAGGAAGTAGCCGGAATCTACGACATGGTATTGTCTGAGGTAGAAGTTCCCTTGCTGGAAACCGTGATGAAATACACTCGCGACAACCAGACCAAAGCTTCCATCGTACTGGGCCTCAACCGTGGCACCCTGCGCAAGAAGCTGAAGCAGTACGGTATGCTGTAACCCGATACCCTCATATCTCAAATTTCACGGCGGCTTTCAGGCCGCCTTTGTTTTTCTGACACAGGATTATTATGAGTATCAGCCCCTCCTCCGCCCCGGATCAATCCATCAAGGCCCCGGTACGCCGCGCCCTGATCAGTGTTTCCGACAAAACCGGTATTGTTGAATTTGCCCAGCAGCTGACTCAGCTGGGCGTTGAGATTCTCTCCACCGGCGGCACTTACAAGCTGTTGTGTGACAACCAGATCCCGGCGGTCGAAGTGTCTGAGTACACAGAATTCCCGGAAATGATGGACGGCCGGGTCAAGACCCTGCATCCAAAAGTTCACGGTGGCATTCTCGGCCGTCGCGGTCAGGACGACGAAGTCATGGCTGAGCACGGTATCAAGCCAATCGACATGGTGGTGGTTAACCTCTACCCGTTCGCTGAAACCGTTGCCCGTCCTGACTGTGACCTGCCACTGGCGATTGAAAACATCGACATCGGCGGCCCAACCATGGTCCGCTCTGCCGCCAAAAACCACGCTCACGTCGCGATTGTGGTTAACGCTTCCGACTACGGTTCCCTGATTGCAGAACTGCAAGCCGACAACGGCCTGAGCTACAAGACCCGTTTTGGTCTGATGCTAAAAGCTTTTGAGCACACCGCAGCCTACGACGGCATGATTGCCAACTACCTGGGGACGGTTGACCAGCAGGCAGAAGAGCTGAGCACCGAAGGCCGCAAGGACTTCCCGCAGACCTTCAACAGCCAGTTCATCAAGGCGCAAGACATGCGCTACGGTGAGAACCCGCACCAGAAAGCGGCTTTCTATGTTGAAGCCAATCCGCAGGAAGCTTCTATCGCTACTGCCAAACAGCTGCAGGGCAAGGAACTCTCCTACAACAACGTCGCCGACACAGACGCCGCACTGGAATGCGTGAAATCCTTCACCAAGCCAGCCTGTGTGATCGTCAAGCACGCCAACCCATGTGGTGTGGCTGTCGTTCCGGAAGACGATGGAGGCATTCGCAAAGCCTATGATCTGGCCTTCGCGACCGACACGGAATCCGCTTTTGGCGGCATCATTGCCTTCAACCGTGAACTGGATGCCGAGACCGCCAAGGCCATCGTTGATCGCCAGTTCGTTGAAGTGATCATTGCACCCAAAGTCAGCGCCGAAGCCGCTGCGGTGGTAGCTGCCAAGCAAAACGTTCGCCTGCTGGAATGCGGCCAGTGGTCAGCTGACCGCGCCGCCGGTTTCGACTACAAGCGTGTTAACGGCGGCCTGCTGGTACAGGATCGTGACAATGGCATGATCAGCGTTGACGACCTCAAGGTCGTGACCAAACGTGCCCCGACCGAAGCCGAGCTGAACGACCTGGTATTCGCCTGGAAAGTCGCCAAGTTCGTTAAATCCAACGCCATTGTCTACGCTAAAAACCGTCAGACCGTGGGTGTTGGCGCAGGCCAGATGAGCCGCGTGAACTCAGCTCGTATTGCTGCCATCAAGGCCGAACACGCGGGCCTGGCGGTTGAAGGTGCCGTAATGGCATCTGACGCCTTCTTCCCGTTCCGCGATGGTATTGATAACGCTGCTGCCGCTGGCATCAAGGCGATTATCCAGCCGGGTGGTTCGATCCGTGATGAAGAAGTCATTGCTGCTGCTGATGCCGCTGGCATTGCCATGGTATTCACCGGTATGCGTCACTTCCGCCATTAATATCTGGCCAGACGTCTGCAGCCAGACGTCTGAAGCTACTTTGCCTCGGACGTCCGACTTCAGATGTCCAAGGCCTGGAGAATTCATATGAAAGTTTTAATCATCGGCTCTGGCGGTCGCGAACACGCACTGGCCTGGAAAGCCTTGCAGTCACCACTGGTCGAGCAGGTTTTCGTGGCTCCCGGTAATGCCGGTACTGCCCGCGAAACCGGTATCGAAAACGTTGCCCTGGATGTAATGGATTTCGACGGTCTGCAGAAATTTGCCGAAGACAACAGCATCGGCCTGACCATTGTTGGCCCGGAAGCGCCATTGGTCGGTGGTGTGGTTAATCAGTTCCAGCAAGCCGGGCTGAAAATTTTTGGTCCATCGGCAGGCGCTGCCCAGCTGGAAGGTTCGAAGGCCTTTACCAAGGATTTCCTTGCTCGCCACCAGATTCCTACCGCGGAATACCAGAACTTCACTGAAATTGAGCCAGCATTGGCCTATCTGCGTGAAAAAGGTGCTCCGATTGTGGTCAAGGCCGACGGTCTGGCGGCTGGTAAAGGCGTCATTGTTGCCGAAACCCTTGAGCAGGCTGAAGAAGCCGTCAAGGACATGCTGTCTGGCAACGCCTTTGGTGATGCCGGTTGCCGCGTGGTGATTGAAGAATTCCTCGCCGGTGAAGAAGCTTCATTTATTGTCATGGTTGACGGCAAGAATGTGCTGACCATGGCCACCAGCCAGGATCACAAACGGGTTGGCGATGGCGATACCGGTCCGAACACCGGCGGTATGGGAGCCTACTCTCCGGCTCCAGTGGTCACCCAGGAAATTCATGACCGCGTGATGGCCGAAGTCATCTATCCGACCGTTAACGGTATGGCTGCCGAAGGTAATGATTACACCGGCTTCCTGTACGCTGGTTTGATGATCGACGCCACCGGTGCACCCAAGGTAATTGAATACAACTGTCGTTTCGGTGATCCGGAAACCCAGCCAATCATGCTACGTATGAAATCGGACCTGGTCGCTCACTGTCTGGCTGCGCTGGAAGGCAAGCTAGACACAGAAGTGGCTGACTGGGATGCTCGTGCATCACTGGGCGTGGTACTGGCAGCTGACGGTTACCCGGCAGATTATCGCAAGGGTGACGTTATTTCCCTGCCTGCCAACGACGGTACTGATTGCAAGGTTTTCCATGCTGGTACCAAAACCGCCGACAATGGTGATGTGCTGACTGCAGGCGGTCGTGTACTGTGTGCCACAGCCTTGGGCAACAGCGTCAGCGAAGCCCAGCAAGCCGCCTATGAACTGGCTGCCAAAGTCAGCTGGGAAGGTATGTTCTACCGCAAGGATATCGGCTATCGTGCGATTGCACGGGAAAACGAAGCCTGATCCTGCCTGAAGCCTTGCCGTGAGGTGCGAACTTACCTGACGGCCAGGTAGCTGGCGGCATGCCGCCAGCTAAATTATTCTCCACCGCAGCCGATACAGCCCGAGTCGTTAGGAACAGCCCCTGGTAAGCAGTCTGGAGCCAAGCTTGAATGGATAAAACACGAAAGCGGATTTCAATAACCACCCTTTTTCTGCTGCTGATGCTGGGATTCGGCAGTTTGCCTGCCCACGCCGTCGGCCCGGTACTGATCCCGGAAGGTGAGTTCTGCCACAACATCAGTAACTATGTTGCCCTGTTGAAAGATGCTACCGGTACCATCACTGCCCAACAGCTGACCGACCCCACCACCCAGCTACTGTTCGAACCCAATCATAGCGATATCATTCAGCTACAGGACAACCGCGCCAGCTATTGGCTGCGACTGTCTTTGCATAACCCGTATCAACAAACCAGCCCGGTTGTACTCTTGCTCAACAATGCCCGTCTGCTGGATATCACCAGCTTTGCTGCGGCGGCCGACAGCAACCTGATTGATGCTTCTGTTACCCCCCTGTCACCCGCCGCCGGTTATCAGCAACACCATTCCATCCTGGTCAATATTCCACCGCTGAGCACCCGCACCTACCTGCTGGAGATCAAACAGGACGGCTACATCAACTCGACCCTGGAAATCGCCAGCATTGGCTATTACCACTCCAGTGAAACCACTGGCACTCTGCTGTTCAGCCTGGCGATTGGCTGGTTATTGGCAACCTCCGCCTATTTTTTACGGCTCAGCTGGTTCCGCCGCTCAAGGTTAGCGATATATGCCGCCGGACACTGCGGCTTTTCAGCCATCTTTCTGGCGATATCCTACGGTATTACCAATGAAGTGCTGGGACTGTCTGCGGATGCTGGCAAATACCTGGCCTTGCTGGCACTGGGACTCACACTGGCATCACGCCAGCTGGCGCTGCGACTGCTCGACTGGACCGGCGTCAGCGCCAACCGCATCCGCGCTATCTTCTTTTACAATGCCCTGTTTGCACTGCTGGCAACCCTGTTGATGGTCGTCTTGCCGCAGTATCAAACCCAGGCCAACCAGCTGGCGCTGGTACTGATTACCGAGCTGGTCACCGCGCTGGTGCTGGTATTGGGCTCCAGCCTGCGGGAAGAGCCGCGCCGAATCCTGTTTAGCGGCAGCCTGGTGTCTCTGGCTGCGCTGATGATGATGCTAATGCTGATGCTGAGCATGCTCACCTTTACCTTCTGGCTACCATACCTGTCGCTGGGCGTTCCAGTGGTACTGGCAGCCAGCCTGGTGTTTGCCACCTTCAAGCTGGGTCAGGGCACCTATGCACCACTGGAAATGAAGGAACGTGGAGTGTCGGTTTCTCCGGCTATGCTGTCACAAATCGGCCACGAGTTACGGACGCCGATCAATGGCGTTTTGGGCATGAACGAGCTGCTGTCAGATACGCCGATGAGCGACAGCCAGCGTGACTTTACCGATACCATTTCCCAGGCTGGCCGGGAAATATTGCACGTTGCCAACGAGATTTCCGTACTCGCCAAAATCCAGGACGATCACCTGCAACTGGACACCCGTTCGTTTGATCTGGCCAACCTGATAAACCAGACTCTGGCGCACTTCCAGCAAGAGGCTAACCGCAAGCAGGTGGAACTGGTGGCTGATTTCTCTGACGAACTGCCAGGTCGGGTGATTGGCGATCGCAACCGCCTGCAGACCCTGCTTCACAGCCTCTACAGCCGTTTGATTTCCTACAACGAACAGGGTGAGCTGCGCACCCATCTGACGCCGTTGCTGGATGCCAAAGGCAAGCTCACCAGTATTTCGATCCAGATCCAGTTGCAAGGCACCTTCAGCAACCGCGATGACATTCGTATTCTGGTCGACCAGTTAAACACCAGCAGCAGTGAACAAAATCGTTATTGGGCCATCATGGTTGCCCAACACCTGATGCGGAATATGAAAGCCAGCATTGAGCTGGAACGCCTGAGTCATCAGGATGCATCAATGACCCTGTATATCCCGCTGCAGGCAGAGGAAGAAAGCAGCAGCCAACCAACCCAGGACGACAGCCTGATTGGTTACAGCGTGCTGGTGGTGGATGACAACGCCTCACTGCGCAAGGTGATCGAAAAGCAGACCCGTCGCTGGGGAGTAAGGGCCGACAGTACCCACAGTGGCAAGGAAGCGCTGGCCATGATGCGTAATCAGGCCAGTATTGGTCAGCCCTACGATGCCGTAATCATTGATCAGGACATGCCGGTGATGAATGGTATGGAGTTGATGCAGCGCCTGACAGACGATGAATCGATTCAGCCGAAACCCAACGCCCTGATGTTGACGGGTTTGAGCATCAACACCGTCCGCGAGCAAGCCAATGCGGTCGGCATTTATAATCTGCTCGGGAAACCTGCCAGCGGCGAACGCCTGAAACAGGCGTTACTGCAGCTGAAATACCGACCCGGCCGACCGTTAGACTAACAATGGCCCGCTCTGCGGCGCATGTATGAACCCATCGCCGCAGAACAAAGCCCTTTCTAGTCAGCCAATACCGCCCTGCCACTGGCCCAATGCCGCAAGCCTGCCAGTTGTTCTGCCATAGTGACCGACAGCGGCACTGTCATACGGATGGCATTGGCCAGCTGCTCATGACTCAATTCTGTCTGCTGCTGTTCCCGCGCATACCAGGCCGATACAACCGCCTGTTCGATTTCGGCTCCGGAAAATCCTTCTGCCAGCGCCGCCAGCATTTGCAAATCAAAGCTGTCAGCATCGTGACCACGTTTGGCCAGGTGGATTCTGAAAATATCGGCCCGCACTTCAGGGTTTGGCAAATCGACAAAAAAGATTTCATCCAGGCGGCCCTTACGCATCAGCTCAGGCGGCAACACATGAATGTTGTTGGCGGTGGCGACCAAAAACACCCGGGACTTGTGCTCAGCCATCCAGGTTAGCAAGGTACCTAACACCCGTTGGCTGACGCCACTGTCCTGACTGTCACCGGCAACGGCCTTTTCAATTTCGTCGACCCACACCACACACGGCGACATCAACTCCGCAAGCTGTAAGGCTTCCCGCAGGTTACGTTCGGTTTCGCCGAAGAACTTGTTGTACAAGGCTCCCATATCCAGCCGCAGTAATGGCACCCCCCAGCTACCGGCTACAGCCTTGGCAGCGAGACTCTTGCCACCGCCCTGAATACCAAACAACAGCATGCCTTTCGGCCGCATATCGGCCTCCGCTTCCAGAAAACCTTGCTGGCGTTGCTGTAGCCACTGCTTCAAACGGGTCAGACCGGCCACATCGCCAAAACGGGCAGTGTCGTATTCAAACGACATCACTCCGCCCATGTCCATTAGCTCCAGCTTGGCCTTGCTGATTTCCGGTACGTCATCACGGGTAATCGCACCGTCATCGACAATCGCGCCACGAATCAGCCGCCGGGCATCGGAAAATGTCAGCCCTTTAAGGTTGGCCACCAGGGTTTTCAGCGTCAGCTCATCGGTTTTCACCCGGCGGCCGGAATGAGCGGTGTAACGACGCGCCTCTTCCTGCACCAGCGACATCAGCTGCTCTTCATTGGGCATCTGCAACTGGAAGCGGGCACTCAGGCGCAATAGTTCTGCTGGAATCGTCAGCTGATGGCTAACCAGCACCAGGGTTTTGCCCGAGCTTTCATGCTGCAACGCGATGTCTTTCAGCATGCGGATAATGCCAGCTTCTTCGAGGAACGGATGCAGATCACAAAACACCCAGATGCCATCCAGATCCGAGGTTTTTACGTGTAACAGCGCCCGTAGCGGATCTTCACTTTTTTCTACCGCCGGATCTTCACCAAACCCCAGCCGTCGCAGACCATCAGTCAAGGTCCACTGTTGCAGAGCCTTGCCCTGTTTTATGGCCAGACGGGTTAATAAATCCAGCGCCCGGGGTTCTTCCCAGGTTTCGATTACCAGAATCGGGGTCTTGCGATCCAGCATCAAGCCGAGGTCATGTACATCCTGCATCTGATTCTTCACCCTGATTATTTGGAAGCTGATTTTGCGGTAAGACTCGCCACATTCGAGCCTGGCCGTGCGCGCTTGCTGCAAGAATCTGACAACAGTCATGCAGCCCGGTCCAGAAAAACGTAAACTAGCATGTCACGGCATATTTGTGGCGGAAGTCGGTAACATCTGCTTGCGCGAGAAGAGGTATTTTTATGCAGCCCCGTCAGTTTTCCATGCTCGACCGCCTGATCACCAGCGCTGATCAGGCCCTTCGTACCCTGGTTCCCGGTGCGGCCAACGCTGGCCGCCCAACCCCAGCCAATGGCCGCACCGATGCGGAAATGAGTGAAACCGAACGTAAACACGCCGCCGGTTTGATGCGGATTAACCACACCGGTGAAGTGTGCGCCCAGGCGCTGTATCAGGGCCAGGCATTAACCGCCAAATTGCCTGACGTGCGTGAAGCGATGGAAGAAGCAGCAGAAGAAGAGATTGATCATCTGGTCTGGTGTGAAGACCGCATCAAACAACTGGGTGGCCGCACCAGCTTGCTGAATCCAGTGTTCTATGGTCTGTCGCTGGGCATTGGTGCTGCGGCTGGCAAGATCAGTGACAAGATGAGTCTGGGCTTTGTTGCCGCCACCGAGCAGCAGGTTTGCAAGCATCTCACCAGTCATATCAGCTCCTTGCCAGTACAGGATGAAAAGAGCAAAGCCGTGCTGCTGCAAATGCTCGAAGATGAGTCCAAACATGCAACTGTCGCACTGGAAGCTGGTGGTCACAAATTCCCGTTGCCGGTAAAACTGGCAATGACTGGCCTGTCCAAAGTGATGACCAAGTCGGTTTACCGTATCTAGCTTTCTTCCCGATCCTGTCCTGATGAGCATGCGCTCGACCTGATTATCAGTGTCGGGCGCTGCTCTCGCCCCACAACAACCCAGTTATCCCAGCCCAGTTATCTTAACCCGCGGCTATCCATCCGCCTGCTGGACCCAATCCTCTTATTAGGTCCAACCTGCTTTTTAGATCGAATTCTGCTTTACCCGGCAGCCTGCCATTTGCTGGCTTATGGTTATATCAGTCGTCTGTTGGAGGCTGATATGAAGAACTGGAACCCGATCGTCTGGCTACGCCGTTTTTATCGTCTTCCCGATACTCCAGATCTGCTCTGGACTCAAACTGATACCCACAAGCGCCGACTCGAACAGGTCAAAACCGGCTGGATCATTGCCGGGCTATTGATGCTGGCGCTGGATCACAATGCTGCGGTGCTGATGCTGCTGTTGTTCGGCATATTTCTGACATTCGCCTTTCTCGAACGGGATATTACCGAAGAGTCCTGACGCCCTGGTTGCAGCCAACAAAAAAGCCCGCGAACCGAAGTCAGCGGGCTTTTCATCAGGCAATCTGATCAGGATCAGATGCTCAGGACTTTCTCACCACGAGAAATACCGGACACACCAGTACGCACGGTTTCGAGTACCTGGGCGGCACCAATTGCCTCAATAAAGGCTTCCAGCTTGTCGGTCGCGCCGGTCAGCTGGATGGTGTAAACGCTTGGCGATACATCAACGATCTGGCCACGGAAGATGTCTGCTGTGCGTTTGATTTCCGCACGCTGGGCACCAACAGCCTTCACCTTGATCAACATCAGTTCACGTTCAATGTGCTGACCTTCAGACAGATCCACCAGCTTCACCACTTCAATCAGCTTGTTGAGCTGTTTGGTGATCTGTTCAATCTTGCGGTCGTCGCCATGAGTGGTCATGGTCAGACGCGACAAGGTTGGATCTTCTGTTGGTGCAACCGTCAGGGTTTCAATGTTGTAACCACGCTGGGCGAACAAACCAACCACGCGGGACAAGGCCCCTGGTTCGTTTTCCAACAGGATTGAAATGATATGACGCATAATCAGGTACGCTCCGTCTTGCTCAGCCACATGTCACGCATGGAGCCCATTGGCACCTGCATTGGATATACGTGTTCTTCCGGATCAACAGCCACATCCAGGAACACCAGACGATCCTTGTATTTCACCAGCGCGTCTTCCAGAGCCTGTGGCAGCTCATCACGGGTTTTCACCTGAATACCAACATGGCCATAGGCTTCCGCCAGCTTGACGAAGTCAGGCAGCGACTGCATGTAGGAGTTGGAGTGACGACCTTCGTAGTTCATATCCTGCCACTGGCGAACCATGCCCAGTGAGCCGTTGTTCAAACAGACGATCTTGACCGGAATGCCGTACTGCAGACAGGTCGACATTTCCTGGATGTTCATCTGGATCGAACCTTCACCGGTCACACACACAACATCGTGATCCGGGAAGTTCAGCTTGATGCCCATAGCCGCCGGGAAACCAAAGCCCATGGTGCCCAGACCACCGGAGTTGATCCAGCGATTGGGCTTGTCGAACTTGTAGTACTGGGCCGCAAACATCTGGTGCTGACCCACGTCAGACGTCACGTAGGCATCGCCTTTGGTGGCTTCCCACAGACCCTGAATCACTTCCTGTGGCTTCATCAGGCCATTGTCGTTCTTGTCAAAACGCATGGCGTGACGCGGACGCCACTCGTTGATCTGTTTCCACCAGGAGGCAATGGCATCGGTGTTTGGCGCTTCGCCGGCTTCATCCAGCAATGCCATCATTTCGTCCAGCACGTTGCCAACCGGGCCTACGATCGGTACATCGGCAGTGATGGTCTTGGAAATGGAAGACGGGTCAATGTCGATATGAATGATCTTGGCGTCCGGGCAGAACTTGCTGGTCGCGTTGGTCACACGGTCATCGAAGCGCGCACCAACGGCCAGAATCACGTCGGCATGGTGCATTACCATGTTGGCTTCGTAGGTACCATGCATACCCAGCATGCCAACGAAGCGGTCTGCTGTGCCAGGGTAGGCACCCAGCCCCATCAGGGTACTGGTGCACGGGAAATCCAGACGATCAACCAGTTCGCGCAGCTTGTCAGAACTGCCATCAATTACCACACCACCACCGGAATAGATTACCGGACGCTTGGCTTTCACCAGCAATTCAACGGCTTTCTTGATCTGGCCAGAATGACCACGCTGTGGTGGCGTGTAGGAACGCAGTTTGACCTTCTTCGGATAAACGTATTCATAACGTTCATTCGGCATGGTCATATCTTTGGGAATATCGATCACCACCGGGCCAGGACGGCCAGTGCTGGCGATATAAAACGCCTTGGCAACCAGTTCCGGAATTTCTTCAGGACGACGGACACTGAAGCTGTGCTTCACCACCGGACGGGAAACGCCCAGCATGTCGGTTTCCTGGAACGCATCATCGCCAACCAGGTGACTCATCACCTGACCGGAAATAACCACCATCGGAATGGAATCGGTAAAGGCGGTCGCAATACCAGTAATGGTATTGGTAGCGCCCGGGCCGGAAGTGACCATGACCACGCCTGGTTTGCCGGTCGCACGGGCATAACCATCGGCCATATGGGCGGCGGCCTGCTCGTGACGGACCAGTACGTGTTTCACGGCACTTTGCTTGTATACGGCATCATAAACGTGTAGCAGCGAGCCACCCGGATAGCCGTAGATGTATTCAACACCTGCCTCGTGCAACGCACGAACCAGCATATCTCCGCCGGAAAGTAATTCCACCGTACTTATCCTCTTGCACAGGCTCTTCTCAGAGCATGAGTGAAATACAAAACTTGCAGGACCACGCCAGGTGTTCGCCTCGCGCTACCAGCATGATCCCCTGTTGATGAGGATGAATAACTTGTAGTTGCTCATCAGAGTCCCGTCGTCGGTCGGACGGCCGGGTTTAGAACTGGATCGGAGGATAACCGTTGTCCAGAAATGCTTGCGTCAAGCCCTGACCGGGATGTTGGCCAATATGGTCTGATGGAAGCCCGACAATTTTAACATTGCAAAGCTGTTTGTCCAGACAACATGCGGCCTTCCGATGTGTTTCAACGAGGTCTATTTCCTTGACTTACGAGATCGTTGGCATAGTGTGCAAGCATTGTTCGCTGCAATTTTCGGGTATCAGATTTATGCCATTACGTTTTTCCCTGTTGGCCGCCACCATGGCACTGGGACTGGTCTGCCTGACCACCAGTGCAACTGCTGATGTCTACCGCTGGGTCGATGAAAAAGGTCAGGTGCACTTTGGCAGTCAGCCACCACGCGCCGATGAAGGCCTGGCCGAGCGTTACGACGTCCGGTTGAACTATGAAGGCCAGGCCGCAGAACGTAAGTCTCTGGTTGATATCGCCAACCCCAAAACCGACCAGACAACCACAACGGCTGAAGCCAGTAATGTGATCAAGCCAGGTGAAAAGAAAGAAAATTGCTCCAAGGGGAAACAGTATATGGAAACCCTTGGCGGCAACCGCAGTCGCCGCTTCAAGATCCCCGGTACTGATGAGGTTCGTCCGTTAACTGATGACGAATATCAGCAGGAAGTAGCCAAGGCCAAAAAGGTTATTAGCGAAAACTGCAACTGAGTATTGCGCTGGCGAGCTCAATATTCAGACAGCGTCTAACCAGATCAGCCAGCATCAATCCAGATCAGACTGGCCATCCGGCCGGTCTGGCCATCGCGGCGGTAAGAAAAAAACTTTTCTGCCTGAGTGACGGTACACCAGTTTTCCGACCAGATTTCAGCAATACCGGCCTGCTGTAAACGCCAGCGCGCCAGCCCGTAGATATCCGCCTGCAAGCGATCTCCTTGCCCAGCTCGAAAACAGCGCTGCGGTGCACCAGCAAAGGCTTGCTGAACTTCCGGCCCCACCTCAAAGGCATCCTGACCAATCGCCGGTCCCATCCAGGCAACCAGCTGACTGGCTGGCAATCCCATCGCAGCAATGGTGTTTTCCAGCACCCCGGCTGCCAGCCCTCGCCAGCCAGCATGAGCGGCTGCCACACAGGAACCATCCTGTGCAGCAAACAAAACCGGCAAACAATCCGCCGTCATCACCGCACAGGCCAAACCGGCTGTCCGGGTCACGCAGGCATCAGCAGTGAGCGCTTGATCAGCGCCGACAGCTGTCAGACAGTCATTGCCATGAACCTGATCGAGCCACTGAATCTGCTTCACGCCGGTAAGCTGGGATTGCAATTGCCGGCGGTTACTTTGCACCTGCACCGCATCGTCGCCAACGTGTAAACCCAGATTGGCCTGATTCCAGGGAGCGGCTGATCCACCGCTCGCCATACCGCGACAACTGATCGCCAGTTGTACGCCAGCAGGCAGCGGCCAATCCGGGAGCAATAACTCAATCATCCGCTTCGGCGTCAGCCTTGAGTGCTGCCAACAGCTCTTTAAAATCTGCAGGCAGATCCACTTCCCACTCCATCCATTCCTGTTCCACCGGGTGCAATAACGACAGCGCCTTGGCGTGTAACGCCTGACGCGGGAAAGCCTGCAGCATGGAGCGCAGCTGTGGGCCAATGCCGCGGGTCAGTCGAGTACGGGCGGCATAGGTAACATCGCCCACCAGCGGATATCCAATATGGCTCATATGCACACGAATCTGGTGGGTCCGGCCAGTTTCCAGTTTCAGACGAATATGGGTGTGGGTCGGGAATTTTTTCAACACACGGTAGTGAGTGACCGCTTCCTTACCTAACGGAGAAACGGCCATCTTGGTGCGCTGGGTACCGTGACGGCCAATCGGCTCATCCACCTTGCCACCGCCGGTCATCTGCCCCTGTACAACGGCTTCATATTCACGTCCCATGGTGCGATCCTGCAGCTGGCCAACCAAGTGCACCTGGGCCTGCAGGGTCTTGGCAACCACCATCAAACCAGTGGTGTCCTTGTCGAGGCGGTGCACAATACCGGCCCGCGGTACATGAATCAGTTCCGGACAGTGATACAGCAAGCCATTCAGCAAGGTGCCGGTGTAGTTACCCGCTGCCGGATGCACCACCAGATCGGCCTGCTTGTTGATTACCAGGATATGCTCATCTTCGTAGACTATATCCAGGTCAATCGCTTCCGGCTCCCAGGTGCCTTCGGATTCCAGCACGGCTTCCAGTTGCAGCACTTCGCCGCCCACCAGCTTGTCACGTCCACGTACGACCTTGCCATCCACGGTTAGCTGGCCATCCTTGATCCACTGTTGCAGGCGCGAACGCGAATAATCCGGAAACAGCTCAGCTGCAACCTGGTCAAGGCGCTTGTTGCCAAGTTCAAAGGGAACATCTACTCGTTGGGAAATCTGGTTGGTCATAGGGACTCTGACTGTGGCCGACTGCGGTTTTGCAAGCAGGCCAATTGTTGGCTAAAAATCGATTATGCGCGTTTGGGATGACCACCGGGTCGCTATTCAACAATCCGACAACAGCCGCTGGCCACCTGTCGGGCACCTTGTTGATGCTTTGGGGTCACACAACGTCTGTGCTTTAATACCGCGCTTTGTTACCAGTATATCCAGAATCAGGAATTCTCTCCATGACACGCCACTGGCTGATGATCCTTCTTGCTGTCACCGTCACAGCCTGCTCGAACTCGCCATCCAAACCCACCGAACAAACCGAGCAAGAACTGTATAAGGAAGCCCGTGACACGCTTGAAAATGGCAGCCAGCTGGCTGCGATTGAAAAGCTCAAGGATCTGGAATCCCGTTACCCATTTGGTCGTTATGCCGAACAGGCCCAGCTGGAGCTGATTTACGCCTACTACAACAGCGCCAATATGGAGTCGGCATTGGAAGCTGCCGAGCGCTTTATTCGCTTGCACCCCCTGCACCCACAGGTTGACTACGCCTATTACATTCGGGCACTGGCTACCTACGACATGGGTTTTTCAATGATTGAACGTCGTTTCTCCGATGACGTTGCCAAGCGTGATCCCACCCCACTGCAGGATGCCTTCCGTTACTTCTCCGAATTACTGACCCGCTTCCCGGACAGCCCTTACGTCGCCGACTCCCGTGCCCGAATGGTGTACCTGCGCGAACGGCTGGCCAGCCATGAAGTGGGTGTCGCCCGTTATTATATGAAACGTCACGCCTTTATTGCCGCCGCAAACCGTGGCCAGAAAGTGATGACCGAATACCCTCGAACCAGGGCGGTAGCCGATGCCATGGCCTTGATGATCGAAGCCTATGAAGAGCTGGGCATGAAAGATGAAGAGCAGAAGACGCTGGCGCTTCTGAAGCTCAACTATCCAGACTATCCGCAATTGCAAGACGGTGAATTCGTCAGCAGCGGGCTGGCCAAAACCGACCGTCGTACCTGGCTGGAGATCATCAGCTTTGGCTTGTTTGGTAGCGAAGACTGATATTATTTTCGCTCTGACAATAAAAAACGGCGCAAATCAGCGCCGTTTTTTATTACTGCTAACCAACTGGCCAGGCAATCAAATACCGGCTTTCCAGCCATTGGTGATTGGATAACGACGATCGCGGCCAAAGCCACGGCTGGTCACCCGCACCCCAACCGGGGCCTGACGACGTTTGTATTCATTCACGTCCACCAGCCGCACCACCCGCATGACATCTTCGCGCAGGAAACCGGCGGCAATAATATCTTCCGCGCTCATATCCCGTTCGATATAGCTTTCCAGGATCACGTCCAGCACCGGATAGGCAGGCAAACTGTCTTCATCAATCTGGCCCGGTGCCAGTTCCGCAGACGGCGGACGATCAATCACGCGCTGGGGAATCACTTCACCATCGGCCAGTGAATTACGGTAGCGTGCCAGTTCGAATACGCGGGTTTTGTAAACGTCTTTCAAAGCGCCATAGCCACCAGCCATGTCGCCATACAGAGTGGCATAACCCACCGCCATTTCGCTCTTGTTGCCAGTAGTCAGCACCATGTAGCCGGTCTTGTTGGAGACGGCCATCAGAACAACACCGCGGCAACGGGACTGCAGGTTTTCTTCGGTGGTATCAACCGCCAACCCGGCAAACTCACCTGCCAGCGATTCCATAAAGGCTTCGTACATCGGGGCAATGGAAATCGACTCATAACGCACGCCCATTTTCTCTGCCTGCAAGGCGGCGTCCTGCTTGCTCATATCCGAGGTGTAACGGAACGGCATCATAAAGGCCTGCACCCGATCAGCGCCAAGCGCATCCACCGCAATCGCCAGCGTCAATGCTGAATCGATACCGCCAGACAACCCCAACACCACGCCTTTGAAGCGGTTTTTGTTAACGTAGTCCCGCACCCCCAACACCAGCGCCCCATAAAGACTGGCCAGCTCAAACTGGTGCGCAATCGCCGGTGTATCCGCAACCACAGCGGTCAGATCGCCATTCTGAAAGCTCAGGTCGCCATGCCCTTCGACATATTCCGGCAACTGGGCGACACATTCACCACGGGCGTTCATGGCAAACGAAGCACCATCGAACACCAGTTCGTCCTGACCGCCCACCTGATTCACGTAAACCACCGGCACTCCATGACGCTGGCAATGCTGACGCAGCAAGCCCATGCGCTCTTCCTGCTTGCCAATGTGGTAAGGGGAGGCATTGAGGTTGAGGATAACTTCAGCTCCGGCAGCCACCGCCTGATCAACCGGCTCTTGGTGCCAGATATCCTCACAGATGGTCAGGCCCAGTGATACGCCATCAACCGTCACAACCAGAGCGTCATCGCCAGTGGCAAAATAACGCTTCTCATCAAACACCTGATAGTTCGGCAGGCACTGCTTGGCGTAACGCCCCAGTGACGCGCCATCCAGCAAAACACTGGCGCAGTTAAACAGCTGATCCGCTTCACGCCACGGATATCCCGTCACGATGGCAATGCCATCGCTGGCGGCCATCAAACGCTGTAAGGCAGCCTCTATCCGCAGTTGCAGACTTGGCCGCAGCAGCAGGTCTTCAGGCGGGTAACCGGTCAGTGCCAGCTCGGAAAATACAATCACGCGCGCGCCGCGCTGGCGTGCTGCCGAGACTTCCGAGATCATGCGATCACAGTTGCCGTCGATGTCGCCAACCAGGAAATTACACTGCGCCATCGCAATGAGAAGTGACTCTGTCATGCTGTCGGGTTACCTTCTGATACTTTTCCCGGCTATTGTCGGGAAATTCCGGGTAGCAAGCAAACACTGCCAGGGAAAGGATTATGTCAGGAATGATTTTATGTCGAACAACATTGGCGATCTGATTGTAAACGGCAATCGATTGCTGAAGCTTTATAGTTACTACTCGTTAGGGATTTCCCTCATCATCATGGTGCTGCACTCCATCGACCCGGACGGCACTCTGATTGGCCACGAAGCCATTACTGCCAGCCTGATCGCCACCATCCTCTATGTGATTGTCGCCGCCAGTTTTGTCGCTATTGCCGCGTTGAGCCCAAATGTTCAGCAGGCCACCAGCTATTTTTTCCTCGAAACCGCACTGCTGACGGTGTTGATGTTTTCTTCCGGTGGCTTGGACACCGGCTTTTCCAGCCTGATTCTGGTGTCGGTGGTCGTTGCCAACCTGATCGCCCCCGGCTTGCTGGGCTTTGCCGTAGCGGCCTGGACCACACTGGCGACCCTGCTGATCCAGCATTTATTGCCCGAACGCTATGATTCCGGCCAATTGCTCAACTCCGGCATGTTCGGGTTTATTTGCTTTCTGCTGGCAGGACTGACCCAGGCGCTGTCACGCAAACTCAACAGTGCGCTGGAGCTGGCCACGTCCCAGACCAGTTACCTGAGAAAACTGCGCAACATCAGCTGGCAGGCACTGGCAGACCTGCCCAATGGTCTAATTGCCTGTGATCGCCATGATCAGATTATTTTCCATAACCAGAAAGCCCGCGAGTGGTTCAACCTGCAAAATGGGGATCCCTTACCCGACGCCCTGCGAGAACTGTTTTCAGGCCCTGAAGGTCGGCGGCTGATTCAAACCACCGATGTCCGTCTGCAAGCCAAAAAAATGCCACTTGCAGGCTCCGAAGCCGACGACTATCTGATTTACATGGAAGACCAGACCCAACTCGCCAGTGCCGCCCAGCAGCTTAAACTGGCCTCTCTCGGTCGCCTGACCGCCAGCATCGCCCATGAAATTCGCAACCCATTATCTGCACTGCGGCAGGCCAGCCAGTTACTGGCAGAAACCGATTATCTGAAAGATGACGAGCTATATCTTTGCCAGGTCATTGAACAGCACTGCCTGCGGATTAATCGCACAGTTGAGGATATTCTGCAGCTCAGCCGCAAACGCCAGCCGGTTACCGAGCAGATGCGCTTGCGCCCCTGGCTGGATCATTTCCGTGAACAATTTGACGGCCTTAATCGCGACAAGGACTATCACCTCCTGATTTACTGTGACGATGACCTCTTGTGTAGCGTCGATCCGGATCATTTACAGCAAATCCTGCATAATCTCTGTGCCAACGGCCTGCGTTATGCGCTCAAACAACACCCCAACGACGCCCGCCTGGTCATTTCAGCCGAGCTGCTGGATGGTAAACGCATCCAGCTGGACGTCATGGACAATGGCAGCGGCATCGATGACGAACAGGCTGAGCATTTGTTTGAGCCATTTTTTACCACCGAACATAATGGTACCGGCCTGGGGCTTTACCTCTGTCGCGAATTGGCGGAGGCCAATCGAGCCAGTATCCAGTATCTGAGAATCCCGACGGGCTCCTGTTTCCGTTTGATGTTGAACATGGAAAACACCGCATGAAAACCTATTCTGCCCTCATCATTGATGATGAACCAGACATCCGCCAGCTGATCAGCATGACGCTGTCACGGATGGATGTGGACTGCTATCTGGCTGGCACGGTCAGTGAAGCCCTGAAACTGCTGTCAGAACGCAGTTATCATTTCTGCCTCACCGATATGAAATTGCCTGACGGTAATGGCCTGGAAATTATCCAACTGTGCCACGCTCGCTATTCCGACATGCCCGTCGCCATGATAACTGCTTATGGCAGCATGGACATGGCCGTCAATGCACTCAAGGCTGGCGCCTTCGACGTCGTCGCCAAGCCGATCGACATCAATCGTTTACGTGAGCTATCTGAAGCCGCACTGCGGCTCAGCAAGGTGCCGATTCATCTGGAGTCACTGCCATCCAGCGATGCCCTGTTGGGTAAATCCGCTGCCATGTTGCAACTCAAGGATCGCATCCAGAAAGTCGCCCGCACCCAGGCGCCAGTGTTTATTTTTGGTGAATCCGGTACCGGTAAGGAACTCGTAGCCCGCTTGATCCACCACCAGAGTTCACGGGCGGATAAACCTTTTATTCCGGTGAACTGCGGTGCCATCCCAAAAGATTTGATGGAAAGCGAATTCTTTGGCCACAAACGCGGCGCCTTTACCGGTGCCAGCAGTGATAAAGAAGGTTTCTTCAAGGCCGCTGAAGGTGGCACCCTGTTTCTCGACGAAGTCGCCGAATTGCCGCTCGACATGCAAGCCAAGCTGTTGCGAGTCATTCAGGAAAAGGCCATTCGTTCGGTCGGCAGTGAGCATGAGGAAAATATCGACGTTCGAATTCTCAGTGCCAGCCACAAAAATCTCGAAGCCATGGTCGAAGCCGAAACCTTCCGCCAGGATTTGTATTTCCGCCTCGACGTCATCCAGATTGCAGTGCCACGCCTGAGTGAACGCCGTGAAGACATCCCCACGCTGGTGAATCACTTTATTACCAAATACAGCCGGGAATGGGGCATGCCAGCCTCTTCTGTCAGCCAGGATGCGATGCAAGGGCTGCTGGCCTATTCCTACCCAGGTAACGTACGGGAACTGGAAAACATCCTCCAGCGTGCGGTTACTATGGCGGAAGGCGATGAAATTGCACTGGCAGACCTGAACCTGCGTACCGACAGTGCCAGTAACCATGACCCGGCAAGCGCCATCTATGACCAGCAGGAAGAAACCATTGAGACCAATAATCTCGAGGCTTATCTGGAAAACATTGAGCGTAGAGCCATTATGCAGGCACTCGAAGTGACCCGCTGGAACAAAACCGCCGCCGCCGAAAAACTCGGTATCAGCTTTCGGGCATTGAGATACCGCTGTAAAAAACTCGATATCGACTAGGAAAAAAGTACCAGCAAAAATTTCGCCGAACTCAGTCGGTTGCCTGAGAGACAAGCGCCGCTCCGCAACAGAGAATAATGCATCAGCAGTGATCGTCAGGGAGGACGAAGCATGCTTGCTGCAAATTCTTTTAACTCATCAGGCTACAAACGGCAGCAGGGGTTGACCCTCATCGAGCTGATGGTGACCTTGCTGGTATTTACCCTGCTGGTCAGCGTTGGAGCTCCCTCGCTTTCCACCATGCTGGAGAGGACCGATGCCAGCGCCGACTTCGACAAGGTCATCACATCCATTAGCGCAGCACGAACGCTGGCCATCAGCACTTCGATTCCCCATACCCTGTGCCCACTCGATAATAGCTTGCAATGCCAACGTAGCTGGAACGAGCAGCTGACCCTGTTCGCAGACTACAACCGCAACCAGATTCTTGATGGCAATGATTGGGCCGTTCAGATCGTGCCTGCTGCTGACGCCAGCGTGCTGAGAGATTACCCACGTAACGCCATCTCATTCCGATCAACCGGAGCTGCCGGTGGCTATAACGGTTCATTCAGCTATTGCCGTAAAGGCTTACAAAATGACACTTACGGCAACGTTGCCATCATCTCACTGCAAGGCCGCATCCGGCGCGGAGCCGACAGTAATAACAATGGCCTGCCAGAAACCGCAGACGGCAAGGATATCCCCTGTAACTAGCCGCTTGTCGAAGCTTTCGAGCCATTAATCTGCCAGTAGTAGCTTATCGCCGACACTCAGATAATCTGACAATGTAAAAAATCCCCAAGCAAGGGTAGTTGTATGAAACATCGAATCTCATACGTCCAGCGTGGCTCCGCCCTGCTGGTCAGTCTGGCGGTACTAACGGCAATCACTGTTGTAGCAACCGTTGCGATGCAGCAAAGCACTCTTCAGGTTCGAATGGTCAACAACCTGAGTACTGAAAAGCAGGTATTAGCTGCCGCTAACAGCTTTGGTGATCGCGCTTTTTCAAATCTTGAAAACAGCTCCAGAGATAGGCTCGCCGCATTACGTAACAAGGAAAATCAGTCCATCTCGGAACAGGTCAATAACGGTACAGAAACGGATGATCTGCTGTATCGCCAGGCCAGTATTAATCCATTCAGTTCTGAGTCCTATAACTGGGAAGAGCCTAGCATCAGCAAGCTCAATGCGGTTAATAGTGTTAGCGCCTCAATTGTCTATGCATCTGATATAGCTCAGGACTCTTCCAGCAATACAGGAAATTACGCGGTAAAAAACAATAAAGATAACTCGTCTGGAGTATCTCAAAAATATCCCTATATCATGACAACCACAGCAACTGACAAAAGCGGCAATATTACGTCCTCAGTCCAGGTCGGGTTATTGATTGAAGGCGCAGCCAGCCAATAAGCACAGGAGAACCCCATGAATAAATTCCGGATTACATCTGCGCTTATCTTATTCAGCGCTATTCACGCCCATGCACAGACCAATCAGCACGTCGAGTACCATATAACACCAGATCAGCTGATTACTTTTTCACGAGAGGGAATTACAGCTTACTTATGCGGAGAGTGTAGTAAGCAGTCCTTTTCAATCACGAGTGATACAGAGTTAATGGAAAAGCAGCAAACTATTGACCTGTCCCGTGCCAGTGAGCTCTATCTGAGGAAAAATAGCAGCGTCATCTTTGTTGGTATCGATCAACAAAACAGTACTGTTGACTACATCAATTTTGGCGGTCATCCGACCGACGTTTATTAAGGAGGGGGCCATGAAACTGTATTGGTTGCTACTGATCACGCTGGGGCTGTTCCATAACAGCCTAGTACTGGCTGATGACACTGAGATTTATGTTGCCAAGCAAAGCACCTCTCAGCCTAATGTCGTTTTCCTGATGGATACCTCGGGCAGTATGGGGTACACCACCTATCAGGATGGGGTGAAAACAACCCGCCTGGCAGTAGTACAAGAAGTAGCAGGCGACGTAATCACAAACACCTCCGGGATTAATATTGCCATTGCCCGCTTCAACAGCAATTCAGAAGGCGGCAAGCTGAGTACCCCCATGCTCCCCATCGACAACACCGGTGTACGCAATATGGTGCGTGAGGTACTGAACGATTACTCAGCCAACGGCGGCACTCCCATCACGGAAAGCGTTATGGAAATGACCCGGTTTTACAATGGCTGGGAGAAAGAATTTGGTAGTACCAGCACGGACTATTCCAATCTATGTATGGTGTGGTCTGATTCAGGAACAGGGAGCTCTGGAACTGGCACAACCACAACAACTGAAACGACCAGTACCGATGTCTCTGCTACCTGGTGGTATCAATTACTGGACGAACACTCTGCCGATTTCGAAACCTACTTCCTGACTTCTGATCTCAGTAGCTGGAAAGCCTACAGCGACTTGACCATCACTAAAACACAGACTACGACGGAAAAGGTCTGTACTGGCTGGGGTTGGAGTAAAAGCTGTAAATCGGTTGAAACAACCACCTCTGTTGAAGACAGTAACGCCTATAAAATTCTGGGAGACTACGGAATTACAGAGGCCGAATACGGTGCGGGCGAGGTTCCCTGGTTTATGTCTCTGCTTGACTCTGGATACTGGGAACGATTATTTGACTCTTCAACCGGTACCTACAAGTCCTGGGATGAGCTGAGTGGAAATACCAAAAAGGCCCTTGAAAAAGTAGTCACTCAGGCTCAGTACGCAGCATATACCACCACCACTTATACTGTTGTCACCGAGACAGATTCAAGCACAGATACTGACGATACCTCTGGTTTGACATGCAGTGAGTACCTGAATCTGGATGATGTCTTTGACGGCACCACGTATGTTTCGCCTATCACCGATGAATGCCAAAGTAACCATATTGTTTTGTTTACAGATGGTGAGCCAAACAGCGACTCAAGTTCCAACTCGGATGTTCATACCCTGTTGTCTGCACTACCGTCTGCCGACTTCCCTAATGATTCAGACTTCAGTACCAGCTGCTCAGGTAGTGGTGGATGTGCCGAAGAGCTTGCATACGCTATCTATCACCGGGATAACAGCACATCGTTTGATGGTGACCAACCGATCTATCTGCACACTATTGGTGGTTTTATTGGCGGTGACTATGAAGAACGCCTGAACGATATGGCAACCTATGGCGGTGGTATTTCAGGTGCAGGGGATGACTCTGATGAATTGCGCGACGCACTCACCAAGGTATTTGAAAATATCACCTCAACTTCAGGTACCTTCGCAGCACCAGCCGTAACGGTTAACGCTTTTAACAACCTGGAGCATCTGGACCAACTTTACTATTCCGTATTTGGCCCAAAAACCACAGCGGGCTGGGATGGTAACGTCAAGCGCTACCGAATTGATACCAACGGTGATATTCGGGACGTCAACGACGATCTGGCAGTAGACAGTACAACCGGCTACTTTGCTGATAACGCCATCAGCTACTGGACTGAAAGCGAAGATTCGCCAGATGGCTCGACCGTCACCAAAGGCGGCGCTGCTCGCCGTCTGGACGATGCGTCATCCAGGGTTATTGTTTCTAATTTGGTCAGCAATACCCTGACAGCATCGGGAAATATAGTATCCACCAGCAACACCACGTTAAAGGCGCAGTCTGTTTTTGCGGATCTCAGTTCAGACGAGCTAACCAAAGTTCTGACCTGGCTGTCCGGCTATGATCCTGATTCTGCGACTACAACCTCCCGCCGGGAGATGGAAGATCCGTTGCACAGCCGGCCAGTACTGCTGACCTATGGTTCTCGAACCAATACCATTTCTGGCGAAGTAGAACCAGATACTACAATGTTTGTAGGAACCAACTCTGGCTACCTGCACGCTTTTGACACAGCAGAAAATAACCCCAAGGAGCGATTTGCCTTTATTCCCAAGGATCTGTTTGGTAGTGCCCTGGCGTATTATCAAAATGATACCGACAAGGTATATGGGCTGGACGGGCGTATTAGCTCTTACCACATTGATACCAACCGCGATGACATCATAGATTCTGATGAAAAAGCCTATATCTACGTTGGCATGCGCCGGGGTGGCCGCAATTATTACGCTCTGGATATTTCCGATCGGGACGCACCAAAACTGGCATGGACGATCGAAGGCGGATCAGGAGACTTTACCGAACTGGGCCAGACCTGGTCAGAAATGACTCCAATTACCATTCTGTGGAACGGCGAGCAAAAAGATGTACTGGTGTTTGGTGGTGGTTATGATGAAGCCGAAGATGACTACCTTCAACGTACCGACCATACAATGGGGAACGCTATTTATATAGTAGACCCGCTGACTGGAGAACTGATCTGGAAAGCCTCCAACTCTGGTGCAGACCTGAACTTGTCGGCTATGACCAGCAGTATTGTGGCAGATATTACACCGGTAGATAGTGACGGTGACGGTGACGTTGATGTCCTGTACACCGCTGATCTCGGTGGCCGTATCTGGCGTATCGACCTTGCCCAAACAGATTCGGATTCCGCTAATGCCAGCTCTCTGGCTACCGGCGGTGTGATTGCTGATCTTGGCAATGATAACACTGAAGTTAACAATGTTCGTTTCTTCAGTACGCCTGATATATCCTACACCGAACGCGGTACTTTCCTGGATGAGGACTCGAAGACTACTTACAAGGCAGGTCGTTATCAGATTGTGATCGGCTCTGGTTACCGTGCCCACCCACTAAATACCACAACGGTAGACAACGTCTATATCATCAATGATTTTGATGTTGACGGTGCTCCAGAGAGCTATGCGAATTTGAGTAAGTCGGATCTGGCCGATCTGAAAAACTTCGCCTCCTATTCGCAAACCAAACGTATGAATGGCGGATATTACGAGTTGACTGGTAGTGGTGAAAAAGTGCTCTCCGATGCTATCACCCTGAGTGGTACCAGCTATCTCACTTCATACAAACCAGTATCAACCACAGCCAGTTCAGGCTGTGAACCAGATATCGGTGAAAGTACTGTTTATACCTTTAGTATTAACTATGATGCCAGCGCATCCACAGCTACCGCTGAAGAAACAGATGAAATTTCCGATGGTTCAGATACAAGTGATGCAGATAGTGGTAGTGGTAGTGATACAGTGACAGTCAACCAGTCAACCGCCACAATGCCAGGAATTCAGGACAGCCCGATTGTTATCTATCAAGAAGAAGAACTACTGGTAGATGACGACTGTACTGGCGACGATTGTGCAACATACACATCCACCGATCGAAACATCGTCATTGGTCTGGAAGCGATTTCTGCAGTCGATCCAGTAGTACCCGTTGTCAGAACATACTGGAGGGAATTGCAATAGTGGAAGCCCAGCCACGTAACTGTGGGTTCGCGCCCTTACTGCGCGGATTCACACTCATTGAGCTCATGATTACCGTTGCAGTATTTGCAGTTATGGCGTCTATTGCTGTGCCATCAATGAGAGACTTCTACAACAATCGCCAGGCTGAAAGCCTGGCCCGCAAGCTGCAGACTGACCTGCAGTTTGCTCGTAACCATGCCATTACGACCTCATCTACTGTCGAGTTTGATGGTAACCCTACCTATAGCGATGGCTGGGCTATCCACGTGAGTGGTAGTTCAGTCGACCTTCGCATCGTCACGCTCGACAGTGATGTCACACTGACAGCCCAGCTGAGTACCGGTACCGTATTCGGATTTGACGAGTCCGGCCGGGCAATCGCTACCGGTTCAATTAAACTACAACAGTCCTACTGCACCGGTAATCGGGTTTACACCTTTCAAATATCAGCGATTGGACAAATCATCAGACAAGATGGAGCCTGCCCATGAAGCGCAATGGCAAGCCTAATCAGCCCCAGCGTGGCTTTGGCCTGGTTGAGATCATTGTCACAGTTGGCATTACGACGATAGGCCTGGTAGGACTGGTCGCTCTGATGCTTGAATCTGACCGCTCTGCACAGGACTCAGGTAGCCGCGCTCTGGCAATGACAATGGTCGAGGACATCAGTAACCGTATCTTTGCGAACCCTGATGGAATTGCCAATTACGACTCAGGAGGAGTCGTAAGTTGTAGCTCCTCTCCGTCCACTCGATGCGCGGCCTATTACAATGGCACGGCTCAGGTCGATGCAGCTTCCTGTACTCCGGAAGAAATGGCGGCCTTTGACCTCTGGGACGTTGCTTGCCCTGCAGGCGTCGTTGATAGCTCAGCAGACTTCACCCGCTCTGGCAATGCCGATTTTCTCCCAAACCCGCAACTAACGGTTGAGGTATCAAGTGGATTAGGGGAAGGAGCCACTTCAAATCAGGTTTCGATTACGGTTACCTGGGATGTCAGGACTTCCGGCACAGACAGCAGCGGTAACGAGGTTTATAACAACTCCAACGATATCACCTCGCGTAAAGCCTCTCTCACGTCAGAATTCAGTATTGAGGACGGTAACTAATGATTATCCCGTCACATTTGGCGATTCAGCAACGCGGCATGAGTTTGATCGAACTCATGATAGCTGGTGCCATCTCTATCATTATTGGTCTGGTCGTTATGCAATTAATGATTGGTTCCAATCGTTCCGCCAACCGTCTAGATGGCATGGCACAAGCTCAGGAAAATGCCCGTTTCAGTATCACTTGGTTGAGTCAAAATATCCGACATGGAGGTTATCATCCCAATATATACGCCGATACTATCCCTGCAGCAGCAAAGCCCTGTACATCCAACCTGATTCCACCGGCTGATAATGCCGACTGTGCGTATGAAGATACGGCGAACACCAAGTCTGGAGACCGTTTGGCCATTAGACGCGTTTATGAAGCGGGTACGGGAACTTCCTGGGACCAAACAACCTGTACAGGTACCGCACTGTCTACTTATGCTCTGGATGACGACGAAATTGTTGTCGACGTCTATTGGGTTGAGGCTGATTCAGATCCAACCAACATCGGCGACGATTATGATGATGTACTGCGCTGCGCCACCTATAGGGAGTCCACCGGTACAATATTAGGTAGCACCCAATCCATCGCATCTGGTGTCGAATCCATGCAAGTGCTTTTCACTGAGCCCGGTGCCGGTAACAGTGCATCAGAATATATCCGTGGCAATCAGATAACTTCGACCAACAGTACCGATATGAGTGATGTTACTGCTGTGCGAATAGCAATTTTGGCCAGAGCTTTTAGCGATGCTGCCCAGTTGGATGGATCACAAAGCTATATTCTACTGGATGCAGCACCTCTGGTATTTGACGATGGTATTCCAAGACAGATAATGGAAACCACCGTATTTTTCCCCAATCGCCCTGTAAATGAAGACTAGACTCTCATGAATAGAAATATGAGCTTTGCCAGACTTACGCGTACCAAAGGCTTTTCTCTGATTGAATTAATGGCTGTACTCGCCATTCTGGGTGTGTTGTCAGTTATTGTTATCCCTTCTTATCAGAATCATATCCAGAAGGCCTACCGATCCGAAGCTATCCAGGAAATCACCCAAGTTTTACAGGCACAGGAACGTTACTACAGTAACAATATGACCTACACCAAAGATCTGACCAAATTAGGTTACACATCAACCTACAAGGTGGCGGATGATCGCTACACCATTACAGCAGTTGCCTGCGACAGTGGAGCTACCCTGACCCAATGTATTCAGATAGAAGCTACAGCATCGACAGAACAAGCCGATGATGGTGATTTGATGGCTGATTCTATTGGGAATCAGACCCGCACCGTAGGTGGCGATACTTACGACTGGTAAGAAAAAGGGCTACCCGATCACGGAACAGCCCTTTTACTCAAATATGGTTTGTCGGGAAACATCACCCAGCTCAAACTTCCTGCAACCGCAGCTCCTTCGGCAAGGAAAACACCACGTTTTCCTTTACGCCTTCGATCTCCACCGGTGAGCTGCCACCGAGCTCTACCAAATGATCAACAACTTCCCGAACCAGCACATCCGGTGCTGACGCTCCGGCAGTAATACCGACACAGGCAACACCTTCCAACCATTTGGGCTGAATTTCACTGGCGTTGTCGAGCAAATAGGCGCGTGCACCCATACGTTCGCCAAGTTCGCGTAGACGATTGGAGTTGGAGCTGTTTGGTGAGCCGACCACCAGCAGCAGATCACATTCTGCTGCCAACTGTTTAACGGCATCCTGACGATTCTGGGTGGCGTAACAAATGTCGTCCTTACGCGGCCCCTGGATCAACGGGAAATGCTCACGCAGCGCATCAATCACCTTGGCCGTGTCATCCATCGACAAGGTAGTCTGGGTGACATATGACAAGCGTGCTGGGTCTTTTACCACCAACTCCGCAACATCTTGCTCATTCTCAACCAGGTAGATATCACCGCCCTTGCTGTGATCGTACTGCCCCATGGTGCCTTCCACTTCCGGATGCCCCTTGTGGCCAATCAACACGCATTCGCTACCATCAGCGCTATAACGCGCCACTTCCATGTGTACTTTGGTAACCAGTGGGCAAGTCGCATCGAAGACTTTCAGACCGCGATCTGTTGCGGTTTTACGCACAGCTTGGGAAACACCATGGGCCGAAAAAATAACAATGCTGTTATCCGGCACTTCGTCGAGTTCATCAACAAAGATGGCACCACGGTCACGCAGACCGCTGACAACAAACTTGTTGTGAACCACTTCGTGACGCACATAAATAGGCGGCTCGAACAGGTCGAGCGCCCGGTTAACAATATCAATAGCCCGATCGACCCCGGCACAAAAGCCCCGGGGATTGGCAAGTTTAATTTGCATCTTCGGTCTCGGCAGCTTGCTGCACTTCCAGAATCTGGACTTCAAAAATCAGTGGTTTGCCAGCCAATGGATGGTTGAAGTCCACTTCCACCCAGTCGCCTTCAACCGAAGCGATCACACCCGGCAATTCGTTATTGGAAGCGTCGGCAAAAGACACTACCAGGCCCGGTGCAATCGGCATATCAGCGGCAAAATCCGCACGTTTCATGCGCTGGACATTGTTCGGGTTGTGCTGGCCGAACGCTTGCTCGGGAGCCACTTCAAAGCTCTTGCGGTCACCGGTGACCAGTCCCAACAGCTTGTTTTCAAAGCCTTCGGGCAAGTTGCCGTCACCAACGACCATGACGGCTGGCGTACCATCAAACGTTGAGTCAATAACCTGCTCGCCATCCAGTTTCAGAGCAAAGTGAAAGGATACCTTGCTGCCGCTGGAAATTACGCCCAAAGACATAGTGCCACCTCTTGTTATCGGGTTATTAGTGGTTGCTATCTGGTTTGGTGGCGGATGCATCCGACGCAAAACTGTCGCGAATCACATCCACCGCCATCATCAGAGCACCAACCGTAATCGCTGAATCGGCAATGTTAAAAGCCGGGAAATACGCGTTATTCCAATGCACCGATATAAAATCGATCACGTGGCCAAACACAATCCGGTCAAACAGATTACCCAGTGCTCCTCCCAAAATCAGAGCAAGAGCGATGCCAAGCCAGACAGACCGTTTTGGCAAACGGCTCATCCACACCAGCAAGGCAATACTCACCACCAGCGAAATCAGGGTAAAAAACCAGCGTTGCCAGCCCGCCTGATCCGCCAGCATGCTGAACGCAGCCCCACGGTTATACAGCAGGGTAAAGTCCAGCACTGGCAGCAGGAAAACCGGGTTGCCGTAAGACAACAGGTTTTCTGCAATCTGTTTGGTGGCGATATCCACCACAAACACCAGCAACGCAATCCACCACCAACACAGGGCGGTTGTTTTTAACTTGGCCATCAGGCGTACAGGCGGACTTCGCCCTCTCCTTCTACGTTATCAACACAACGCTGACAAAGAGTCGGATGCTGTGGATTGGTTCCAACGCTGTCACTGTGATGCCAGCAGCGTTCGCACTTTTCTTGCTCGGAAACAACCACAGCAACACGCAGGCCAGCCAGTTCAGTTGCAGTGCCCAGCGACTCGTCGAACGCTTCCACGGTCGCAGCTGAGGTCATCAGCACAAACCGCAGTTCATTGCCCAGCTTGTCCAGCGCTGCTTTCAGTTCAGCATCAGCGTACAGCACCACTTCGGCACTCAGGCTGGCACCAATGGTTTTGTCGCTACGGGCTTTTTCCAACTGGCCGTTAACGGCTTCCTTGGCTTTCAGAATCTGCTGCCAGTACGCGTTATCAAAGCCGGTTTCGGCCAGGGCCGGGAAGCTGGTGTACCACTCTGCCAGGAACACGGAGTCTTCGCGCTCACCAGGCAGGTTGTCCCAGATCTCTTCAGCAGTGAACGACAGTACCGGTGCAATCCAGCGGGCCATGGCTTCCAGTACGTGAAACAAGGCAGTCTGGGCGCTACGACGTGGCAGGCCATCGGCTTTACAGGTGTACTGGCGATCCTTGATGACGTCCAGATAGAAACCGCCCAGCTCGGATACACAGAAGTTCATCAGGGTCTTGGTCAGGCCCTTGAAGTCATAATCCATGTAGAACGCGATCACTTTTTCCTGCAGCGCCCTGGTGTAGTCCACCATCCAGGCATCCAGAGGCAGCAGTTGTTCGCCATCAACCAGATCGGTTTTGGGGTCAAAGCCATTGATGTTGGCCAGCAGAAAACGACAGGTGTTACGTACCCGGCGGTAGGCGTCAGCGTTACGCTTGAGAATCTCGTCAGAAACCGTCATCTCGCCACTGTAATCGGTGTCAGCTACCCACCAGCGCAGGATGTCACCACCCAGACTGTTAAGCACTTTCTGTGGCTCAATGGTGTTGCCCAGTGATTTGGACATCTTGCGACCCTGACCATCGACGGTGAAGCCGTGAGTCAGCACAGTTTTGTATGGCGCATGGCCATAAGCAGCAGTACTGGTCAGCAACGAGCTCTGGAACCAGCCGCGGTGCTGGTCTGAGCCTTCCAGGTACATATCCGCCGGGAAAGTCAGTTCTTCACGAGCCTGACACACGGCGGTGTGGGTCACACCGGAGTCAAACCAGACGTCCAGCGTATCAGTAACCTTGACGTAATCTGCAGCCTCATCGCCCAACAGTTCAGCCGCTTGCAGATCAAACCAGGCATCAATACCGGTTTGTTCGACCTTCAGCGCCACCTGCTCGATCAGCTCAGCAGACCGCGGGTGCAGTTCACTGCTGTCCTTGTGAACGAACAGTGCGATCGGCACCCCCCAGGTACGCTGACGGGAGATACACCAGTCCGGACGATTGGTCATCATGCTTTCGATACGGGCCTTACCCCAGCTCGGACGCCATTCGACCGTGTTCTGCACTTCGTGCATCGCCTGATCCAGCAAGCCATTCTGGTTCATGGCAATAAACCACTGCGGTGTCGCACGGAAGATAATCGGGGTCTTGTGGCGCCAGCAGTGCGGGTAGCTGTGGGTAATATTGGCTTTTTTCAGCAGTGCGCCTTTCTCAGCCAGAATACCCAGAGCGCGGAAGTTACCCTTGTCGGCGGTACTGAGGCCGGTCAGTTCCAGCGCTTCCAGCGCCGGCGTGGCAATAAAGTTGCCCGCGCTATCGACCAGCATTTGTTCAGCCACCACACCAAACAGCTGGCAGACGTTATAGTCGTCGGCGCCGTGCATTGGCGCAGTATGTACAGAACCGGTACCGGAATCAGCGGTAACGTGATCGCCGGTAATGATTGGAACCAGTTTTTCAACGGAATCCTTGCCGGGCATAAATGGATGGCGAACAGCGAACGGTGCGCCCTTGCCAGCTGCCTTTTGTTCAGCGGTCCAGCCAAAAGCAGCACCTTTGGCGGTAGCAACCACTTCATAAGCAGATGCTTCGATGCCATAACGTTGCATCGCTTCAGCCACCAGATCCGCCGCCAGTACCAGCATTTCACCCTGCTCTTGCAACAGTACCAGCGAGTACTCCAGCGTTGGATGCACGGAAACCGCTTCGTTGGCAGGCAGTGTCCATGGCGTGGTGGTCCAGATGACGATGGAAGCCGTTTTGCCTTCCAGCGCCGCGTCAGCACCAAAGGCCGCCAGCAGTGCCGGGGTATCCGGGAAAGCAAACTTGACGTCGATGGCAATCGACTTCTTGTCCTGATATTCCACTTCAGCTTCAGCCAGCGCAGAACCACAGTCAGGACACCAGTTAACCGGCTTGAAGCCCTTGTGCAGGTGGCCCTTGTCGATGATCTTGCCCAGCGTCCGGATGATGTCCGCTTCGGTTTTGAAGTTCATGGTCAGGTAGGGGTTTTCCCAGTCACCAAACACCATCAGACGCTTGAAGTCTTCCTTCTGTCCGGCAACCTGCTCGGCAGCGTATTCACGACAGTGGGTACGGAATTCCGAAGCCGTGACCTTGTCACCGGCCTTGCCGACCTTTTCCTCGACCTTCAGCTCGATTGGCAGACCATGACAGTCCCAGCCCGGCACGTAAGGCGCATCAAAACCCGCCATGGTGCGGGACTTGACGATCATATCCTTGAGAATCTTGTTAACCGCGTGACCGATGTGAATTTTGCCGTTGGCGTATGGAGGGCCATCGTGCAATACGAACTTGTTGCGACCGGCACGGGCCTCACGAATTTTCTGGTAGAGCCCCATTTCCTCCCAGCGAGCCAGCATTTCAGGCTCACGATTGGACAGATTGCCGCGCATCGGGAAATCGGTATCCGGCAAATTCAGGGTGGTTTTGTATTGGCTTTCCACTTTATCGTTCATATCGGGTCGTCACTTCGGATAACGTTTAGTCAGTGCCATCCAGCTGTTCTTCACTGGAAGTAACGGCGGCGGCACTGCGGAGTGAGTTGGGCAAATCGGCAAAGTACCGTCTTGCAGTATTCTTGTCGCATGCAATGGCCTGCTTGAGTTCATCCAGACCATTGAATTTCTTTTCGTCGCGAATCTTGTGGCAAAAGGTCACGGTCAGATGATGACCGTACAGGTTGCCTGTAAAATCAAACAGGTGAACTTCCAGAGAAGGCTCTGGCACCTCGGTGATACTGGGCTTGTTGCCAACATTGGCAACACCTTCAAAGCGCTGGCCAGTGTTTTCATCCAGCACCTCAACGGCAAACACCCCTTGCAGCGGTAGCAGATGGCGCTTCAGCATTACGTTGGCCGTCGGTGTGTCAATGGTGCGGCCTAACTGGCGACCATAACCAACCCGCCCGGACATCCGGTACTTGTGACCGAGCAGCTTCTCGACTTCCGCCAGATTATTGGCCTGCAGCTCTGATCGTACCCGGGTACTACTTACCCGTTGGCCAGCGACCAGATAGGTGGATGAGTCTTCGACATCAAAACCGAATTGCTGTCCGGCAGCAGCCAGCGCCTGATAATCACCACTGCGGTCACAGCCAAAACGGAAGTCATCGCCCACAATCAGGTGGCGAACGCCGAGTGTTTGCACCAGTACCTGCTGGATAAAATCCGCCGCCGACATCGACCGCAATGCCTGATTAAACGGCAGGCACAGCACATAGTCGACGTGATCAGCATCAAGATCGATCAGCTTTTCACGCAGGTTGGCCAACCGAGCTGGCGCCTTGTCGATGGCAAAAAATTCTTTCGGTTGCGGCTCAAAAATCATCACCAGCGTTGGCAACTGATGGGAGTCCGCGACCCGGTGCAGAGCCTGCAAAATCGCCTGATGCCCCAGATGCAGGCCATCAAAATTGCCGATCGTTGCCGCGCAACCGGGAAAATCATCGGGAATGTTGTGAAGGCCGCGCAATAAACGCATCGTCGGGTCAGATCCTTAAATACTTCTGGCTCAAATACTTCCTGGCTGATTCGCTGCAACCAAGGGGGCGGATTATAGCCAAGGCGCTGCTCAGGTTACAGCCAAATAGCCCATCCGGAACGGATTGATTGGCTTGCAACACTGATAGCGCCTTGAATCCACCACTGTCAGACTAGTCAAACAGCGCACCACGTAAATGACGAGGCCGCAACCCCACCGCCAGCAGCGTGCCGATATAAGCCACCACGCCCGCCAGCACCACGGCGGACATCTGGCCAATACGCTGATGACTGGACATCGTCAGCCACTGGGCCACATCGCCAGCCAGCCACACCACCACCGCCCCCATAACCAGATTGGCAGCTACCAGCTTCAGCAGGAAACGCCACCAGCCCGGCTGCGGAACGTAAACTTCACTTTTACGCAGCCCCAGATACAACATCAGCGCATTAAAGTAAGACGACAAACTGGTTGCCAGCGCCAACCCCACGTGCGCCAGCGAAAACACCAGCGCCAGGTTCATCACCATGTTAACCACCATCGCCTGAATACCGATGCGCACCGGCGTCTTGGTATCCTGCCGGGCGTAATAACCAGGCGCCAGCACCTTGATCAGCATAAAGGCCAACAAACCAGCGGCATACGCCTGCAGCGCCGTACTCATCTGGCCAACGTCATAAGCGGTCATTTCGCCATGAAAAAAGATCGTCGCCATCAAGGGGCGAGCCAACAGCGCCAACGCCAGCGCTGCTGGTAAAGCCAGCAACAGCACCATCCGAATGGCCCAATCGATGGTTCTGGCAAACGCATCGGCTTCTTTCGCGGCATGCTTGCTGGACAGCGCTGGCAGGATCACCACCCCAATGGCGATGGCAAAAATCCCCAGCGGCAAGTTATTGAGACGGTCGGCGTAATACAGCCAGCTGACACTGCCACTTTCCAGAAACGACGCCAGCATGGTGTCCAACAGCAGGTTGATCTGACTGACTGACACCCCAAACAGCGCTGGCACCATCAGAGTCACAATCCGGATAACGCCTTCATCCCCCCGAGTTACTGTCGGCCGCACCAACAACTGCAAGCGCGCCAGAAATGGCAACTGGAACAGCAACTGAATCAGACCAGCAAAGAATACCCCCCAGGCCAATGCAAACAACGGCTCCTCAAACAGATCCGTGGCAAAGATAGTGGTGGCGATCAAAACCAGATTCAGCAGTACCGGCGTAAAAGCTGGCACCGCAAAGCGACCATAACTATTCAGGATACCGGCCGCTAGGGCCGTCATGGTGATAAAAAACAGATAGGGAAAGGTGATTCGCAACAGCTCACCTGTCATGGCGAACTTTTCCGGCTGCTTGGCAAAACCTGGCGCAAACAGCCAGGGCAAATAATCGGAAAACAACAGAGCAACCACAGTCACCCCAAGCACCGCCATCCCCAGAGTGCCAGACACCCGCGACACCAGTAACTGCACATCGGCCAGACTGCGCTGAGTGCGGTATTCACTCAATACCGGTACAAAAGCGACCGAAAAAGCCCCTTCTGCAAACAGCCGCCGAAAAAAATTGGGAATTTTGAACGCCACCAAAAAGGGATCGACCCTGGCGCCAAAGTACTGCGCCACAATAACGTCGCGCACCAATCCCAAAACCCGGCTCAACAGCGTAAACACACTGACGATGGAAGATGACTTCAACAGACTGTTGGAAGACTTGCCGGCGGTTGCCGGAGTGGCATTCTGCTTCTCTGCGCTCATGGGCTCTGGCCTTAAATTCCCTGTCAGCCGTGGGTACGGATGCGGATGATTACTGGCTGATGACAGCTATGGCCAACAGACAGACACAAAAAAGCCCGCATTGTGCGGGCTTTTTGCTGTTTCCGAAAGGATTAACCTTTCAGAGACACAACCTTGGCGTTCAGACGGCTCTTGGTACGTGCAGCAGTGTTCTTGTGCAGGATACCCTTGTTTACCATCTTGTCGATGTAAGGCTGAGCCTTGGTGAACGCAGCTTGCGCCTGATCGTATTCGCCTGTTACTACAGCAGCGTTAACTTTCTTGATGTAAGTGCGCACCATGGAACGCAGAGCTACAGTACGAGCACGACGCTTGATTGCCTGACGGGCGCGTTTACGAGAACCAGCAGAATTTGCCACAGTCGGCTCCTCAAAATTGGGTTCGTCTTAATTTTAGGGACCTGAACATGCAAGCCACCCGAGAAATAGGGCCGAGATTATCCAGACCCTTTACTAATGTGTCAAGCACGTTGGCCGCTTATTTAACCAGCAGCCCCCGGATAAATTCACCTGACCAAAATCAGTCGATCACAACTCTGTCAAATGACTTGACCAGATCATCAACCGCTTTCATCTGAGCCAGATACGGCTCCAGCTTGTCCAGTGGCAGCGCACATGGGCCATCACACTTGGCTTCATCCGGGTTTGGATGCGCTTCGATAAACAAACCACCCAGGCCCAGCGCCATGCCAGAACGAGCCAGTTCAAAGGCTTGCTGACGACGGCCACCCGCGGAATCGGTACGACCACCAGGACGCTGCAGTGCGTGCGTGGCATCAAATACTACAGGTGCCATCACTTTCATGTCGTCCATACCCAGCATGTCGACCACCAGGTTGTTATAACCAAAGCTGGAACCACGCTCACACAGCATCACACGCTCGTTACCGGCTTCGGCAAACTTCTTGATGATATGACGCATTTCATGCGGCGCCAGGAACTGAGGCTTCTTGACGTTGATTGCGGCACCAGTTTTGGCCATTGCCACGACCAGATCCGTTTGACGCGCCAGGAACGCCGGCAACTGAATGACATCAACGATTTCAGCAACCGGAGCTGCCTGATACGGTTCATGAACATCGGTGATCAGTGGCACATTGAACGTCTTTTTGATCTCTTCAAAGATCTTCAGACCCTCTTCCATGCCAGGACCACGATAGGAATTAATAGACGAACGGTTGGCCTTGTCGAATGACGCCTTGAACACATAAGGAATACCCAGCTTGCTGGTCACTTCCACATAGTGCTCGCAGATTTTCATGGCAAGATCACGGCTCTCCAGCACGTTCATCCCACCAAACAGGGTAAATGGCTTGTCATTGCTGACTTCGAGAGAGCCAACCTTTACCGATTCGATCATCATAATCCCCAAGATGTATTTGAATTTGTGGCGCTAGGATTCCCGCACCACCACAAGCTGTCAAGCCTGCGTTTGAAACTGTTTAAAAAACCACCAGATTGTCGCGATGGATCATCTCAGGCTCAGGCACAAAGCCAAGCGCCGCCTCCAGACCGGAAGACGGCGTGCGAAGAATTTTGACGGCTTCGGTACGGGAATAGTTCACCAACCCCTTTGCCACCAAACGACCAGAAGTATCCAGACAGGCAACCACTTCACCGCGTTCAAACCGGCCGTTGGCCTCAACAACACCAATCGGCAACAGACTGCGATGACCAACACGCAAGGCCCGCACAGCACCGTCATCCAGAATCAACTGGCCGCGCACCTTGAGGTGACCGGCAATCCACTGCTTACGGGCAGCTTCCGGCTCACGATCAGCAATCAACAGCGTACCAATCAGCTCTGCCTCGCGCAGACGCAGCAAAACGTTGTCGAGACGGCCGCCAACGATAACCGTATCAGCGCCAGAACGGGACGCTACAGAGGCAGCCCGCACCTTGGTCACCATGCCACCGCGACCCAACCGGCCACCACCACCAGCCATTTCAGCAAATTGGGGATCCGAGGCGCGACCTTCCAGCACCAATCTGGCATCCGGATTGTTACGCGGATCTGCGGTAAACAAGCCATCCTGATCAGTCAGAATCACCAGCATGTCGGCTTCCACCAGATTGGCAACCAGAGCACCCAGAGTGTCGTTGTCGCCAAAACAGATTTCATCCGTCACAACCGTGTCGTTCTCATTAACAATTGGCACGACACCATATTTCATCAATGCTCGCAGGGTGCCGCGGGCATTAAGGTAGCGAGTACGATTGGAAAGATCATCATGAGTCAGCAACACCTGCGCCGTGGTGCGCTGGTGCTGGCGAAAAGCGGTTTCATAAGCCTGAATCAGTCCCATCTGACCAACCGCCGCCGCAGCCTGCAATTGATGCACTTCATCTGGCCGATTATGCCAACCCAGCCGGGTCATACCCTCGGCAATCGAGCCGGATGACACCAGAATAACTTCGTGACCCAGACGCTGAAGCTCAGCCATCTGGTCAACCCATGACTGCATTCCCTCGCGATTCAAGCCCTTGCCGTCATTCGTCAGCAAGGCACTGCCAATCTTGATAACCCAGCGCTTCTTGGCGGCAAAACGCTGTCTGTTTTCGCGGTATAGATCGACTTCTGATGTCATGGATCGGTGAATCCCAAAGAGCCTTACAACTGGCTGTTTAAAACAGAACACGCCGGGATATACCCGGCGCTTGATTTCTAACGGAAGTTAGTGAAACTACTCTCGTAAGTAGATAACTTCAACACCATGGTCGTCGTCATCGTCGTCGTCAAACTCAGCACGACGAGCGGCAGCGCGCTCGGCACGACGGATTTGTTCCAGCTCTTCGATTTTCTCGCGAGCTTCTTCTTCAACCCGTTCGCGCTCATCCACCAACTGCTGGGCGAAGTCTTCATCTTCCAGAGCCCGACGGCGACGTGCTTCGATATATTCCATGATGTCGCAGCTGAGCTTGAAGGTACCTTCGCGGTTCAACGCCGACACCCGATACACCGGACCTTCCCAGCCCAGCTTTTCGATAATCGCCTCACAGGCCGCTTCACGCTCGTCTTCAGGCAACAGATCCAGCTTGTTCAACACCAACCAGCGATCACGCTCAGCCAGACCCGGCGAGAATTGCTCCAGCTCGTCGGCAATGGCAGTCACACAATCAGCTGGATCCGCGTCATCCAGCGGAGCCATATCAACCACGTGCAGCAACAGGTGAGTTCGCACCAGGTGCTTGAGGAAACGCACCCCCAGACCAGCGCCTTCAGATGCCCCCGGAATCAGCCCCGGAATATCAGCCACCACAAACGACCGATGCTGTTCAATCGACACCACACCCAGATTTGGCACCAGGGTAGTGAACGGATAGTCAGCCACTTTTGGCTTGGCTGCGGATACCGCCCGGATAAAAGTCGACTTACCGGCGTTCGGCAACCCCAGCAAACCGACATCAGCCAGTACTTTCAGTTCCAGCTTTAGGTTACGGGATTCGCCCATCTGACCTGGCTTGGTCTGACGTGGCGCCTGATTGGTACTGGACTTATAACGGGTGTTACCCAGACCATGGAAGCCACCGCGTGCCACCATCAGGCTTTGACCAACTTCCGTCAGGTCACCCAATGTTTCACCGGTATCTTCATCCAGTACCGTGGTGCCAACCGGCACAACCAGAACCGTGTCAGCACCCTTGGAACCGGTACAGTCACGACTGGAGCCGTTCTGGCCATTTTCGGCGCGATAACGACGGGTGTAACGGTAGTCGATCAGCGTGTTGATGTTCTCGTCGGTTTGAACATAAACCGAACCACCATCACCACCATCACCACCATCCGGACCACCTTTCGGGATGAACTTTTCGCGACGAAAGCTACAACAGCCATTGCCGCCTTTTCCCGCTTCAACAGAGATTCGTGCTTCGTCAACGAACTTCATTTATAACCCCTGAAAACAAACAAAAACGCCCCAACTGCGAGCAGCCAGGGCGCTTTGTCGTTATTTTTTGAAATAACGGCGTCTACTGACTGAAAAAAGTCAGCTTACGCAGGAATAACGCTAACGGTCTTACGGTTGTTAGGACCTTTAACCTCAAACTTCACAACACCTTCAACGGTGGCGAACAGAGTGTGGTCACGACCAACGCGTACGTTCTGACCAGCGTGAGTAGCAGTACCACGCTGACGAATGATGATAGCGCCTGCTTTAGCAACCTGGCCGCCGTACAGCTTGACGCCAAGGCGTTTGCTTTCGGAATCACGACCGTTACGAGTAGAACCTACCGCTTTTTTGTGTGCCATGGGAATAGCTCCTCTTCAAAGGGTTCTGGCCGCCCCGGGGCGTTTTAAAAACCGGATCCCTTGTAGATTAATCTTTAAAGAATTGAATTAGCCAGCGATGCTGGTGATCTTCAGTTCAGTGAACCACTGACGGTGACCCATCTGCTTCATGTGGTGCTTACGACGCTTGAACTTCATAATCTTCACTTTCTTGTGACGACCGTGAGCAACAACTTCTGCAGTCACTTTAGCGCCTTCAACAACCGGAGTACCGATTTTAACGTCGTCGCCATTGCCGATCAGCAGAACTTTTTCCAGTTCAACGGCTTCACCAGTTGCCTTCTCCAGTTTTTCAACTTTCAGAGTCTGGCCTTCTTCTACACGGTATTGCTTACCGCCAGTTACCACTACTGCGTACATAGTATTCTCCGCATGTTCGAATTACCGGGGGACGATTTCAACCCCGATCAGTTCCGAAAAGGCTGCTTTGTTGACAGAGAATGCTTCTGGTAACGACCTGCTTCTACTGGGAACACTCTGGTTACCATATGACAGGGAGCACAAATTCGGGGCGCGAGACTATACCCCAGCAGATCGCGACTTGCAACACAGTATAACAGCCTTGTTCCTTGACAGTTATGCCCCCTCTCCCTAGCATTTGCGGCATCTTCCGGGGGAATGACAAGAATGCCTGCACAGACCAATACAGCTGACAATCTGACACCATCCATGACACTCAAGGATGTCCTGCAAGGTGTCGCCAGCGACTTTCAGGCTGTCGACCAGCTGATCAACGAACAGCTGGCTTCACGCGTGCCTCTGGTTGAAAAAATTGCCGACTACATCGTTAACAGCGGTGGCAAGCGTATTCGACCCCTGCTGGTGCTGTTGGCCTCAAAAGCACTGGGCGAGTGCGGCGACGGCGCCGTCAAGCTGGCCGCAATTATTGAATTCCTGCACACCGCCACCCTGCTGCACGATGATGTCGTCGATACCTCCGACATGCGCCGTGGCAAACCCACCTCCAACGCCAAATGGGGTAATGCGCCGTCAGTATTGGTCGGCGACTTCCTTTACAGCCGTTCGTTCCAGATGCTGGTAGAGCTCGGCAACCTGGAAGTCATGCACATTTTGTCCGGCACCACCTGTGTGATTGCCGAAGGCGAAGTATTGCAGCTGACCAACGTCAAAAACCCCAACATTACCGAAGAACAATATTTCGACGTCATCAAGGGCAAAACTGCCCAGCTGTTTGAAGCCTCCACTCACGGGGCTGCTTCATTGCAGGACGCTCCAGCGGATATCAAGGAAGCCCTGCGCATTTACGGTCGTGAACTGGGTCTGGCCTTCCAGCTGATCGATGACGTGCTTGATTATGAAGGCGACGCCGCCGAACTGGGCAAGAACATTGGTGACGACCTCGCCGAAGGCAAACCAACCCTGCCACTGATTCACGCCATGGCCAATGCCGATGAAGAAGGCCGCAAACTGGTGCGTCAGGCCATCCGCAAGGGCGGCCTCGACATCATGGACGAAGTGATGGCCGTGGTTCGCTCAACCGGCTCGATGGAATACACCCGCCAACGGGCCAATGACTGTGTCAAGCTGGCCGAGCAGCAGCTGGAACTTCTGCCCGACTCCGACGCCAAAGAAGCCCTGCGCGCACTGGCTCGCATTGCCGTAAGCCGCACCAACTAAATCGCCGATTAACGAAAGCCTGATTAGAGGTACCTTGATGCGTCTCTGGATTCACTGGTTGTTTGCATGGACGCTGTTAATCGGCTTCGCCTCCGCCAACGCAGGCCTGTTCGACAAGGAACCCGAGTTCCTGCCGGTTGAACAGGCCTTCCCACTCGATACCACGATCGACGGCGGCCTGCTGGTCGCTAACTGGCAAAGCGCACCCGGTTATTACCTCTATCAGCACCGCATCTTCCTCAAACAAAATGACCAGCAGATCAACCCGGTCAATTATTCGATTGAAGGCAAAGCCAAGTTTGATGAAGCCTTTGGCGATATCATCGCCTATTACGGCCCACTGGAAGTGCTATTTCCACTGGAGCAACTGCAACCCGGCCCGGTGGTACTGAACTATCAAGGCTGTGCCGACGCCGGACTCTGTTACCCGCCACAAAGGGTCACGCTGGAAATCAGCCAGGCTGATATTGATGCTGCACAAAAAAATGCCGCAGCGGCTGCAACCCGGCAGCCAACCTCAACCACACCCATCGAAGCAATCAGCCCAGCACCTGCAGCGACCAGCGACTGGTTCTCCGGCTCACTGCTTTCAACCGTCGGGCTGTTTTTTCTGCTCGGACTTGGACTGACCTTCACCCCCTGCGTATTGCCGATGATTCCTATCATGACCTCGGTGGTAATGGGCCAGAACCGCCAGATCAGCACCAGTCGCGGCTTCCTGCTGTCGACCACCTACGTGCTCGGTATGGCCATCACCTACGCTGCCGCAGGTGTCTTGATGGGACTGCTCGGTGCCGGCGCCAACATCCAGGCCTGGATGCAAACCCCCTGGGTGCTGATCCTGTTTGCGATTTTCTTTATTGCCATGGCACTGGCCATGTTTGGCCTCTACGAGCTGCAACTGCCCGCCGCACTGCGTAACCGCCTCAATAGCATCAGCCAGAAACAGAGCGGCGGACATATCGTCAGCGTGTTTGTGATTGGCGTGTTGTCTGCGCTGGTCGTTTCACCTTGCGTATCCGCCCCGCTGGCTGGCGCACTGGTTTATCTCAGCACCACCGGCGACGTATTGATGGGCGGTGCCGCCTTGTTGGCACTCGGTTTAGGCATGGGCACTCCGCTGATTATCCTCGGCACCACTGGTGGTTCAGTATTACCAAAGGCCGGCGCCTGGATGGAACAAGCGAAGGTATTTTTTGGCGTGATGCTACTGGCCGTCGCCATCTGGTTGATCAACCGTATTATTCCGGCGCCCGCTAGCCTCGCCCTATGGGGCGCTCTGGCACTGATTTACGGCGTCGTATTGGGAGCCCTGAATTCAGCAACACCCCGTTTGCTACGCGGCATCGCTCTGTTGTTGCTGATCTACGGCACAGCGGCTGTCTGGGGAGCACTGCAGGGTAACGGCGATCCACTGCAGCCACTCGCCAATAACTGGACCGGCGACCAGACCAGCCTCGACAACACACACGCAGCGCCATTTTCCAAAACCACTTCCGTCGCTGAGATCCAGCAAATCATCAGCACCAGCAGCCAGCCGGTCATGCTGGATTTCTATGCTGACTGGTGCATCAGCTGCAAGGTCATGGACGAGGAAATATTTTCCAACAGCGATGTTCAGCAGCAACTGAAGAACGTCCGCTGGCTGCAACTGGATTTGACAGCCAACACCGAAGAACACGTCCGCTTTTTGCAAAGCCACGCGGTATTCGGCCCTCCAACCGTGCTGTTTTTTGAGCAGGGCAAGGAAATAAGCCAATTACGTATTGCCGGGGAAATAGACCGAGATGAGTTCCTGCTGCTAACCCAGCCATTGCAATAGCTTGAAATTACCCGATACGCCCCAACTATATGCTCCAGAAGCCATATTCTGGAGCAACCACCATGCACTACACCTGCCCATCCTGCGGAGCCATTAACCGCATCCCTACAGACAAGCAACAACTGTCCGGCCAATGCGGCAAATGCAAGCAGGCGCTGTTCAACGGCAAGCCGGTTGACCTGAGCGACAGCGACTTCCAGCGTTTTATCGACAAGAACGATTTGCCCGTACTGGTCGACTACTGGGCCGAATGGTGCGGTCCCTGCAAAATGATGGCGCCGATTTTCAAGGAAGTCTGTGGCGAGCTGCAGCACCAGCTACGCTTCGCCAAGGTTGATACCGAACGCGCACAAATGACCAGCCAGCGTTATGGCATTCGCAGCATCCCGACTCTGATTCTGTTTCATCAAGGCAAGGAAGTTGATCGCCTCGCCGGAGCTTTACCTGCCCCACAACTGAAACAATGGATCGCCCAGGCGATGAACAAGGCTATGACAAAATAAGCCGGTCTGTCGTCAATGCTATCCAGGGCCAATCAAAACTGATCTGAATCAAACGACACTGCTATGGTCAGAGCTAGTCTGAGGGTGAATCAACAGGAGGCGCTTAATGAGCATTGAACCGCACGATCTGCATCATGATTTTCCAGAATTCAATGACCAAATCAGTGAACTGAAAGTGAATGATCGTCACTTTGCCAAACTGATGGAGGAGTACAACCTGATTGATAAGGAAGTTCATCTGATCGAAGAGCAAAAACAAGCCGGCTCGGACGAAGTTCTTGAACAGCTGAAGCTGAATCGGATCAGCCTGAAAGACCAGCTCTACTGCATGCTGAAAACAGCAGCCAACGCCTGACTTTCAAGCAGGCAATAAAAAACGGGCTAATGCCCGTTTTTTATTGGTCGACGTTTAACTCGACGACTCTATATTCAGCAACATCATTAACCGAACAATCAGTTCTTGTTGTGACCTTGCCAAACACCCGTCACTTCTTCACCGGCTGCCTGGGCATCCGCGTGGTAGGAAGAACGAACCATAGGACCACTGGTCACACGACTGAAGCCCATTTCCCTGGCAATATCACCCAGCTCCTTGAACTCTTCCGGTGTCACAAAACGATCTACCGGCAGGTGATCACGGCTTGGCTGCAGGTACTGACCCAGCGTAATGTGATCGATGTTATGAGCACGCATGTCCTTCATCACTTCAATCACTTCTTCGTTGGTTTCACCCAGACCCAGCATCAGGCCAGACTTGGTAACCACATCCGGGCGACGGGCCTTGTACTGCTTCAGCAACTCCAGAGACCATTCGTAGTCAGAGCCCGGGCGGCTTTTCTTGTACAGGCTTGGCACGGTTTCCAGGTTGTGGTTGAAAACGTCCGGTGGCGTTTGCTCAAGAACATCCAGTGCAATCTCCATCCGACCCCGGAAATCCGGCACCAGTACTTCAATCTGGATTTTCGGACTGTGCTCGCGAGTTTTGGCAATACAGTCAGCAAAGTGCTGGGCACCACCGTCACGCAGGTCATCGCGATCCACCGAAGTAATAACCACGTACTTCAGACCCATGTCGGCAATCGCCACGGCGAGGTTTTCCGGTTCATCTTGATCCAGCGGATTTGGACGGCCGTGGCCAACGTCACAGAACGGACAACGACGGGTACAAATGTCACCCATGATCATAAAGGTCGCGGTACCACCACCAAAACACTCACCCAGATTAGGGCAGCTGGCTTCTTCACAAACGGTATGCAGCTTGTGTTTGCGCAGCTTTTCCTTGATCTCGGCGATCTTTGGCGTGGCAGGAATACGAACACGAATCCAGTCTGGCTTGCGTGGCATTTCTTCGGTTGGGATCACCTTGATCGGGATACGGGCAACCTTGTCAGCACCACGGAGTTTCTGCCCTTGTACGGCTTTTACTTTTTCAGTCATGCATTACTCCAGCGTATCAGACTGAGGGATCACCCCAGCCTGACGAAAAAACCAGATAGTCGGGCGGCGGATTATGCGCAATGCTCGACCGAATCAAAACCCAGCTGACTGACCAACTGCTGTTCCAGTTGTTCAGCAACCTGTTCCAGTGTCACACCGGCCGCTTCATTGACAACCTGGGTCATCTGCAAACCCGCATAGCCGCAGGGGTTAATACGCAGAAACGGCTCCAGATCCATATCAATATTCAGCGCCAGGCCGTGGAAGGTGCGACCATTACGAATCCGCAGTCCCAATGAGGCAATCTTGCGGCCATCGACATAGACACCGGGTGCGTCCGGCTTTGCAGCCGAAACAATACCGAAGCTTGCCAGCGCCGCAATAATGGATTCTTCCATCGCAGTTACCAGCGCCCGCGGTCCCATCCCCAGTCGTTTGATATCCAGCAACAGGTACACCACCAGCTGACCTGGGCCATGATAGGTCACCTGACCACCCCGATCGGTCTGCACCACCGGAATATCGCCAGGCATCAGCACATGCTCAGCCTTGCCCGCCTGTCCCTGGGTAAACACTCTGGGGTGCTGCAGCAACCAGATTTCGTCACTGTCAGAATCGGTACGGGACTGGGTAAATTCAACCATACGGTTGTAGGTTGGCAGGTAGTCTACCTGCCCGAGATATCGAACCTTGAGGCTGGCCATCAAATAACCATATGCACCAGCTGGTGAGCAGTAAGGTCCTTGTGCAAGGCCTGCAGTTGATCCACACCCGTCGCCGTGATGTAGACCGTCATTGAGCGAAAGTTGCCCTTGGAGCTGTCGCGCATCATCACCCGGGCGTAGTCGAACCCCGGTGCATGCACTTCAAAGATGGACAACATCACTTCACGGAAGTCTTCGGTTCCCTTGCCAACCACCTTGACCGGATAGTTGGCACACGGAAATTCGATTTTCGGTGCTTCCTGCTCTGTAACCTGTTTCCCATCTGCACCAATCAGCGCCATTCATTTACCCCAACAAACGTACAAAGAACAACTGGATCTGCCCCATCAGGCGTCCAAAGAAACCGGATTCCTCGACCGAGTTGATAGCCACCAGCGGCCGCTCAGCGATCAGTTCACCGTCTTTTTTCACAGTCAATTTACCGATCTGCTGACCGGCAGCAATCGGTGCTTCCAGATATTCGCTGGTGACCAGCTCAACATCCAGATCCCCTTCGGTACCGCGTGGCACCGTCAGGTACAAATCTTTTTGCAGGCCCAGTTGCACCTGATCCTGCTGACCCAGCCAGACCTTGCGCTGCTCCAGCGACTTGTTGGCTTCGTACAGCTTGTGGGTCTTGAAGTAGCGGAAGCCATAGGCCAGCAACTTCTGGGTTTCCTGGGCGCGGGCATCATCACTGCGAGTCCCCATTACCACCGCAATCAGACGCATGTCATCACGTACCGCGGAGGCTGCCAGACAATAACCGGCTGAATCTGTGTGACCGGTTTTCAGACCATCAACGGTTGGATCGCGCCACAACAGCTTGTTGCGGTTTGGCTGGCGGATATCGTTGTATTCGTAATACTTCTCAGAATACAGCTCATAATAGTCCGGATGGTCATTGATAATGTGCAGCGCCAGCTTGGAAATATCGCGTGCTGATGAATGATGACCTTCCGCCGGCCAGCCGGTGGCATTCATAAAATGGGTATTCGACATGCCCATTTCAAGCGCGTACTGGTTCATCCAGCCAGCAAAGGCATCTTCGGAACCAGCGAAATATTCCGCCACCGCCACCGAGGCATCGTTACCGGACTGCACAATAATACCGCGCAGCAAGTCGATCAGCGGAACTTCCGTGCCTTCCCGCACAAACATCTTGGAGCCGGCCATCCGCCAGGCCTTGACACTGATCGGCACCAGCGTGCTGTCCTTGACGTTACCCTTTTCCAGCTCATGCGCAGCAATATAGCTAGTCATCATTTTGGTCAGACTGGCAGGCGGCAGACTCTCATCAGCATTGTGTTCAACCAGCACATCGCCACTTTCGGCATCGACCAAAATATAGGCCCTGGCATCCAGATCCGGAGCGCTGGGAACAATCACAGCTGCCGAAGAAAAGGCAGCCCCAAAAACAAAGAACAAACTTGCAAATAAACGCATCGCTTCAACGTGTCACTGGTTGGAATGTGAAAGCCGCGCATTGTATCACGACTATGAAATTTTGCAGCGAATGGCCCGGCGAACCGTCAGGCTTGTCATACCAATGCCACTCATGCAGCTTTACCATCGGTTTACAGACAGCTGTTTGAGCCAGATTGACCCTTTTTATGACAGTCCCATTTCAGCTCGACTGGAGACCGCCAAACCGAACCAATAGACTGGCGCCGCTGTAAAACAACCTTCCCCCTGAACCTGAAATCGACGAGAAGTTCCCATGCAACGCCTTGTCTTGAAGAGCCTTGGTGCTCTGGCCATGACCGCCAACCTGATCAGCCCGGCTGCGTTTGCTGCCGATGAACCCGACTATCAACAAGGCCAGGCCTGGCTTGCCCATCAGCTGAACAGCCAGTTGCCAGGCCAGCAAGCCCGCAACCTGATTCTGTTCCTCGGTGATGGCATGAGTGTGACAACCCTCACCGCCGCACGCATTCTGGATGGCCAGCAACAAGGCAAGACCGGCGAAGAAAACTTCCTCTCGTTCGAACGCTTTCCCTATTCAGCGCTGGTGAAAACCTACAATACCAACCAGCAAACGCCAGACTCTGCAGGCACCATGAGCGCCATTATGACCGGCGTCAAAACCCGCGCAGGCATGATTGCAGTGGCGCCAGAACAACTGCGAGCCACCTGCCAGGGCAGTGACAAACAGGCGCTGACAACCTTGCTTGAATACGCCAGTCAACAAGGTATGGCGACCGGCGTGGTGACGACCGCTCGTATTACCCACGCGACGCCAGCCGCAACCTACGCCCACACCTCTGAACGCGACTGGGAAGCCAACAGCGATCTTTCCGAAGAAGCCGTCAACAATGGCTGTCACGACATCGCCCGGCAATTGATTGAAGAAGGTTTTGGTAACGGCCTCGACGTTGCCATGGGGGGCGGCCGCCGCAATTTCCAGCTCGAACAGCAAGGCGGCAATCGCACCGACACGGATCTGGTCGCAGATTTCGAAAAACGTTACCCCCAGGGCCAATATCTGGCGAGCCGAAATGACCTGCTGGGCATGAATGCCAACACGCCGATTCTCGGCCTGTTTGCCCGTAGCCACATGGCCTATGCCCATGACCGCGACGACAGCCAGCCATCCCTGACCGAAATGACCTTTGCCGCGATCCAGGTGTTACAGCAGCAGACTCGTGGGCAAGACAAGGGTTACGTGTTGGTTGTTGAAGGCGCTCGTATCGACCACGCCAACCACGCTGGCAACGCCTATCGAGCACTGACGGATACTATCGAAATGGCTCACGCGGCAGAATTTGCCGACCGCCTGACCGATGATTCCGATACCCTGATCGTCGTCACCGCCGACCACAGCCACACACTGTCCATGGCCGGTTATCCGGGTCGCGGCAACAGCATTCTCGGACTGGTCAGCAACGCCGGCAAACTCAGCCGCTCAACCGACGGCGCACCCTACACCACACTGGGTTACGCCAATGGCCTCGGAGGCAATGCCGTCGACCCAACCAGCAGCGATGACGCCGCCCGCAAACCGGGCCGGATTCCGTGGGATGACGAAGTCGATTGTGGCCACCCGGATTTCCATCAAGCAGCTCTGGGGCTGCGCAGCAGCGAAACCCATGGCAGTGACGACGTCGCACTACACGCCAAAGGCCCCGGCAGCCAGTGGTTCCGTGGTTTGCTGGAACAGCACAGCATTTTCCACCTGACCAGCCGGGCACTACAGCTCAGCACCCGATCACCTGAGAATCCACCAGCCACCATCCTGGCAACGACCAACGGAGAGGCCCTGTAACATGTCATTCGTACAAAAAACCGGCCTGTCCCTGGCTATCGCCACCGCGACGGCAGTGCTGCTGTCAGGCTGTGCTACTACTGGCCCATCCGAGACTTTGTTGAGCTCAGGTCTGACGGCCGTTAGCAGCCCACAATCAGCCACCCAGTGGTATCAACTGGGCGCCAGTGAAGCCGATCAGCGCCAACAGCAAACAGCCACCACCGGCAAAGCCAAAAACGTGATTCTGGTGATTGGCGATGGCATGGGCATCACCTCCCTTACCTCTGGTCGAATTTTCAGTGGCCAGCAACTGGGGCTGAAGGGGGAAGAGTTCCACCTCAGTTTTGAAAGTCTGCCGTATTCGGCACTGGTGAAAACCTACAACACCGATCAGCAAACACCGGATTCCGCAGGCACCATGAGCGCCATAATGACGGGTACCAAAACCCGTGCCGGCGTGATTGCAGTCAGCCCACAGGCTGAACGCGCCAACTGTGGCAGCAGCAAGGGCACCGAACTGACCAGCCTGATTGAGTTTGCTCACCAACAAGGCAAGGCGACCGGCGTGGTCACCACCACTCGCATCACCCACGCCACACCGGCAGCAACCTACGCCCATGGTCCGGAACGGAATTGGGAAGCCGATAGCCAGCTGCCTGAAGAAGCAAAGGCTAACGGCTGTACAGACATTGCCAGCCAGCTGGTTACAAGCGATCTTGATGTTGCCTTTGGCGGCGGTCTGAAAGCCTTCACACCGGCAGCCACAGGCGGATATCGCGCCGATGATCAGGACCTCACTGCCAACTGGCTGGCACGCCCTGGTCATCATTTTGTCAGCGATGCCCAACAGCTGCAGCAGGCGAATATGAAAAACGGCCAATGGCTGGGACTGTTCTCAGGTTCTCATCTGCCCTACGTTGACGAACGCGATGACAAGATTCCCGGCCTGCTGACCATGACCCAGGCCGCTGTCGAACGCCTGTCACAGGACAGCGATGGCTACGCACTGGTGATCGAAGCCGGACGTATCGATCATGCTCACCACGCGGGCAATGGCTATCGGGCGTTAAAGGAAACCGAAGAACTGCATCAGACGCTGGACTGGCTGATCAACCAGGTCGACCTCAGCAACACCTTGCTGCTGGTCACCGCTGACCACAGCCATACCTTGACGCTGGCGGGCTACCCAACCCGTGGCAATCCCATCAATGGCGTGGTGAAAGGTAATGATGATCGTGGCTTGCCGAAAACCACCCCGGAATTACTGGAAGACGGCCAAAGCTACACCTCAATGAACTATCGCAACGGCCCGGGTGCCGTCAGCATGCCACGTCCGGGTGTCGATGAAGCTACCGCGCTGCAGCCGGACTACCAGCAACAGGCGCTGATTCCACTGGAGTCCGAAACCCACGGTGGTGAAGACGTTGCCATCTATGGTGCCGGGCCTTATGCCCATTTGCTCGGCGGCACCATGGAGCAACACTGGATTTACCACTTGATGCGCTATGCCATCACCGGCAAGCAGGAAATCTGATTTTAACTGTTCGGGGTTGGCGGAATAGCTTGCCGTTGCGACAACCCCAAGCCCCACACCTGTCCCATCCCCAGTGGGACAGGTGTTCCAGCCAACCTATTCAGGCAGTAGCGAATAATCCCGCGCAGGATGCAGACTGATACGACTCTCTCCCGGCGTGCCTTCCCGGTAACTGTGACGCAACCGAAAAGCGCCATCCAGCCGTCGCACACACAGCGTCAGTCGCACCATCAGCCAACGGTAATCAGGCCGACTCTGGCCATAAACAATCACCGAAGCCCCCTGTTCAATAATGGCCTCACAAACCGGTTCTAACGACTGCTCGATATTTTTGTCGCGTTTTTTCAGCGCCTGCTCATCCAGCGGAAATTCGGCCAATGCCGGAGAGTTGTCAGCGATGGAAGAACGAAATTCGCGGTGAATGGCATCGTCCAGCAACACCGCATCCGTGGTTACCAGTTTGCCAATCGGCACAGTGGCGGCAGCAGCCTGCTGGTTCCAGAACTGCTGTAATTCGAACGCTTGTTGGACATCGGCCAGCCCCGGTGCCAGGGGTGTTATCCACCATAATTGCTGCAACGCCAGCAAGGCCGCTTCGCGCTCACCCTGCTGGATATACTGATCGGCCTGCTGCATGCGGCTTTCAGCCCATTGATAAGCCAACGGCAAGATGCGCCAGTCATCCGGCCACTGTTGCAGATAGAACTGAATCGCAAACATGGCATTTGGCAGCTGTGGCGGTGATAATGCGCCGCGCTCAAGTAATTGCTGAATCGTATCCAGTTGCAAGGCTGCCATTTCCTGCTCGTGGGACTCTGGCTCCGCCGCCTGCAACAACAACGACCAGCCGAGCAGAACTACTACCAGCAGCAGTCGGACTACTTGCTCAAGCAGCCGTAATCCAGACCACCATTGCAACGCTGCATTTACACAGGAGGCTGGCCAAATGGTTATGCGTATTGGATCAATTGCGTTTGTATTGCCCGTCATACTACTGCTGATTGTCTACAGTCTTGATCTTTCCCATATCACCGAATGCGACCAGCAAGGGCTGACCTATTCGATTGAAACCGGTGCCTGTGAAGCGGGTAAGGTTGAGCTGATCAGTTATTACGCCCGTCACCCCCTGCTGGTCAACCTGTCGATGCTGGTTGCTACCATAGGTGCTCTGGCTATGACCTGGGGCATGATTCTGAAAGGCATCACCCGACCAACGGAAGAACGCTGAGCCAGCGTTCTAACATCCGTCAGCTACAGCATTTTTGAATTTTTTGCCAGACCCGCACGGGCAATTGTCGTTACGCCCGGGTTGCAACGTCTGCCATTGCGCTTCGCCGTCCAGGTAACGCCAGTGGCCATCCAGCTTGATGAAGCGGGAGGTTTCAGCCAGCTGGTGAAAACGACCATCGGCACTGAAACAGGCTCGAAAACTGACACTGCCCTGATCACCATCGGCGCTGCTGTTTTCGACCTCCAGCCTTAACCAGCGTGTACCCGGGTTGCAGTAGGGCCCTTCTGGACGGGTGTCCGGGTGCCAGCTTTGCGCCAGATAATCTTCCAGCCCCAGCACAAACGCAGCATAACGCGAACGCATCAACGCCTCTGGCGAAGAGGCCAGCGCTCCCTGATGGAGCGGCTGGCAGCAATCCTGATAGGCTTTGCCAGATCCGCACGGGCAGGCCTGGGCAGCATTCACGGTCATGATGGTCGTCCTCGTACCATTCCCAGCATACGGGTAATCGCCTGATCCAGTTTGGGACTGTGCTGCCCGGCGGCAAAACAGTCGAGCATGCGCTGGCGCATGCCGGGCAAGGTCATCAGGTCGGCAACCAGCGCATTAAAGACATTCTCGCCACCCTGGTTATTGGCCAGCACTTCGAGGAAATCCCGTAATAGATCACCAGCCAAATCCGCCCAGCAACGACTGCTGAGAGCGGCCAACAGTTCTACCTGAACAGCCGCCGGATGACGCAGAATCGCTGCCAGCAACAACTGCCGCTGTTGCAGGTTTTCGCTGTGCGACAGCGCACGGGCAAAGGCTGCCAGCACATTAGCAGTCGCCCCCTGTTCAATCACTGCCGCCAGGCGATCATTCAGTGCACTGGTCAGCTGCTGATCTGGTGCGATGTTTTCCATAAAGCCCAACAGCACGTTAAGCGGCACCTCCGGCAAATACGGCATGGCGCGGGCCAGTAACTGCTGGTTGTTGTCCTGATTGATGTTGGCAACCACTTCCGCCAACCCCTGCAACCCCAGCTGTTGCCAGTTATCCCAGCCCATGTCGCCGGCCAGATAGCCCCGGGTAGTGACATAGAAACGGCTGTTATCAGCCCCCAGCTGACGCGCTGCCAAAGCATGGAAATACGCCATCCGATTGGCATCGGGCTTGAAACTGAACGGCGCTTCGCCTTCGGCAGAATCCTGTCCAGAGGCAGCCAAACGGCGGCCAATGTAATTCACAAAACCATCACGCGCCTGCACATCCAGCAGATTCTGCTCGTCTAACGGCAGCTTCAGAAACCAGATGGCATGATCACCGGGCTTGTCCGGATGCCAGCTCAGCAGACCGAGCCAGGCATGTTTGAGATAGGGGGATGGATAGGCGAAAGACTGCTGCTCAATGTCTTCGAACAGTCGGGTTTCGAGCGGCTGAATACGGCGGCCCATATCGAATACGCACAAGTTGGCGCCACGCTGGCGCACCAGTTCAGAAATCGTCACATCTAGCCCCTGTCTTGAAATCCGCCGCAGTGTAACAGATTCAGACAGTGAATATTTCAGCCCGGCCCGGTGTGATCCGCTATGATGTTGCCCAGCCTCATACCAACCCGCGTCCCGGATTCCGCTTTGCTGTTAGTGGTGTTTTTTATAAACGGGTTGGTCGATACATCATCGCAGGAGAAAAAATATGCTGATCACCTTGATTGCACTGATCGCCGGAATATTGCTGGGCGGGTCCGCCACCGGATTATGGCTGGAACGCCGCTGGCGTCAGCAAGTACTGGAAGCCGAAAAAAGCCTCAATGAAATTGCCGAGCAGCATCACAACGAACATCAGCAAAATCAGCAACTGCTGCAGAAAAATGCTGATTTGACCTACCAGCTCAACGAAGCCCGCAAGACCGTCAACTATCTGGAAAGCCGCTACCAGTCACCAGACTGATAACGGCCAGCATCAGAACGCCAGCGACTGCAGTGACGCCCGTTTCTGTTTTGCCATACGGGTGATCAAACGGCGCTGCAGATTGTAGGCGGATTCCGCCGGGTTACTGGTGACCGTGGTGGTCATCACCGACAGTTCGCCAAGGTCCTGCCAGCCCAGATGCAACAAATGACGGCGAATACGCTCCATCAAGACGATGGAGCCATCTTCCGGACAGCCTGGCAACATCAACACAAACAGGTCATCTCGGAGCCGGAACACTTCGTCGCCTGCCCGCACCTCTTCACGAATGGCCGCCACAAAACGCGGCAACGCCTGCACCAGGGCATGGGCATCGCCCTGCTCTTTCAACTGGGCAAAATCATCAATCTGAAAACCAATCAGCGACAATGGTTTGCCAACATGGTTACTGCGGCACAGCTCACGCTCCAATACCGTTTCCAGCTGATGACCGTTGTAGGCGGTTGACTCCCAGTCCCGTAACGCCACCACCGTGGTAATCACGTCCCGCTGGCGGGTCATCACGGTATAACAGGCCACCGACCCGGTGATCATCACGTATTGCAGCAAACAACGCAGTGCCATATCCATCGGCCAGACCACCAGCCCCGCCAGCAAAAGCATGCACCCCAGCGCCAGTGCCAACGCATGGGCAATTTTTTCACGCAGGCAGAAATATCCCAACAAGGGAGGCACCAGCAAACTGTGGAGCGTCAGGGCTGGCAGGGTTTCCATCGACATCAATCCCGGCAGCGCCATGACCAGCAAGGCTGGCAACACCACCGGATCCTGATGGGCTTTGGAACGCCGGATCCACACCAGCGCCGCTGCCAGCAGCAATACGCCGACTACGGTCATTTGCCACAGCACGCGGTCGTAATAACCAAGCCAGAAATGTTCCAGCGTCAGCCAGGCCGTCGCCAGCGCCGCGAACAACAATAGCATCGCCCGCAACCAGGGCTTGCGGGCATGGCGCTCAGCTACGGAAATCATGTAAAGCCCCTTCAATTCGATCCATCAGGCTTTCCAGATCATCATCTGCCTGGTAATGCAGTGCCACGATAGGAATCTCTTCATCCTTTTCCAGTTGCTGATGCAGTCGTTGTTCCAGCGCCAGCATATCGGCACCCTTGCCATGTGGCATCATGACCAGGAAATCATTGGAGTCGAGTTTATAGATGGTGTGAAACGGCAGAATCGAGGCTTTCAGAATGATCGCCAGATTTTCCAGTCGGGCCAGATACTGGTCGCGTCGCAGTTGTTGCCAACGTTGCGGAATCACCACGACGGCCAGTAACAGCCGACTGGCCTGACGATCGGTACGGCGGATTTCCTTGGCCAGATCAATGGCCAGCTGCTGACCCGTGTAGGTACCGGTTTGCGGATCACTGCCCAGCTGCTCCTGCAGATAGGAATCACCACGGTCATTCACCCAGCCCAGACAAAGCGCCGTCATCGCCGTCAGCAAATAGGTAACCAGCAGTTGACCACGTAGCCCCAGATCGCCAGCCAATAATATCCCGGCAAATACCACCGAAAAAATCAGCGTGATCCTGGCGGCCTGCTGCCAGCTGAAAGCGAATACCAGATAGAAAGGCAACCAATAAGCGGCATGGGCACTGACCGGCGGAATCAAGGCATCCGTCAGTGCCCAGCTGATCAATACCACCACCACCGCCCGTTCAGTCCAGCGGGTTTCGAACGGTCGATCGCGCCACAGCAAATAAATGCCATAAACGCCCATGATCAAAGCCAGGACCGCAGCCCCCAGCGACTTGCCAGACTGCGAATCGATCCAGTCAACCAGTGCCAACAGGCCGAGCGACAACGCCATTACCAGGCTGTAACCGGCGACCAGTCGCAAGCCCTGATGGCGCAAAAAATAAGGATTGTTCTTGCCGGTGAGCATTCACCCTGATTCCTTGTCTGTCCTGCCGCTGACCACAGTGGCAGAGTCTGTTGCGAATGCTGCGCAGAATAACGCGGTTCGGACTATCAAAGTAGTTGCAAATCATTCGTCAGCGATAACGTCAGCCCGCATGAATCAGCCATCGGGTTAGCGGCATCTGCTACCTGATTGATGCATCCGGTTGCACACTATGCATATTATTTGCACTCCCCCGTGTATACTAGCCGACTTTATTCGAGTTCGACCGATCAGGTACCAAGATGGATGTAAGCCAATACATGCTGGAGCTGGGCCAGCAGGCGCGTGATGCCGCCGCTGCCATTGCCCGGGCTTCCACCAATGACAAAAACCGCGCCCTGCTGGCGATTGCCGAAACCATTCAGGCACGCCGTGCTGAATTGCGCCAGGCCAACGCCGAGGATATGGAAAACGGCCGTGCCAAAGGCCTTGATGCCGCGCTGCTGGACCGCCTGGAACTGACCGACGCCCGTATCGATACCATGATTGAAGGGCTGCAACAGGTTGCAGCACTGCCAGACCCGATTGGTGAAATCACCGACATGAAATACCGCCCGAGCGGTATCCAGATTGGCAAGATGCGCGTGCCACTGGGTGTTATCGGCATCATTTATGAAAGCCGCCCCAATGTTACGATCGAAGCCGCCAGCCTGTGCCTGAAGTCCGGCAACTCCACCATTCTGCGTGGGGGTTCTGAATCCATTGCCAGCAACCGCATGCTCGCCAGCTGTATTCGCGCTGGCCTGGCTGCCGCCCGCCTGCCGGAAAACGCCGTGCAGGTCGTGGAAACGACCGATCGTGCCGCCGTTGGCAAACTGATCACCATGCCGGAATACGTCGATGTGATTGTACCGCGCGGTGGCAAGAGCCTGATTGAGCGCATCAGCAACGAAGCACGAGTGCCGGTCATCAAGCACCTGGACGGTATTTGTCACGTTTATATTGATGAATTTGCCGACAAGACCAAGGCCACCAATATTGCCATTAATGCCAAGACCCACCGTTACGGCACCTGCAATACCATGGAGACCCTGCTGGTTAACCGCAATGTCGCGGCTGACATGCTGCCAGAACTGGCTGACGCCTACATCGCCCTGGGCGTTGAACTGCGTGGCTGTGAAGCGTCACGGGCACTGGTCCCGGCCATGTTGGCAGCCACTGCTGAAGACTGGGACACGGAATACCTGGCACCGATTCTGGCGGTTAAAATCGTCGATTCCATCGACGAAGCGATTGTCCATATCAACCGCCACGGCTCCCATCACACCGACAGCATTGTGACCGAAAACTACACCCTCGCCCGCCGCTTCCTCACCGAAGTAGACTCGGCATCGGTGATGATCAATGCCTCAACCCGTTTTGCCGACGGCTTTGAGTACGGCCTGGGGGCAGAAATTGGTATTTCGACCGACAAGATCCACGCTCGTGGCCCGGTTGGCCTGGAAGGTCTGACTTCACAGAAATACGTCGTCTTCGGTAACGGAGAAGTACGTAAATAATGACTCCGCAGGCTGAGCAGATCCGCGGCCATTGGGCCATTCTTGGCGGAACCTTTGACCCGGTCCATATCGGCCACTTGCGAATTGCCCTGCAACTGCGTGACGCCGGTTTCGAGCGCGTGCTGATGATGCCTAACCGCATTCCTCCGCACCGCCCGGCGCCACAGGCCACCACCGAACAGCGGCTGGCGATGCTGCAACGTGCCACCGCCGGACTCGATGGCATCGAAGTCAGTGACATCGAACTGCAGCGGCCGGAGTGCAGCTACAGCGCCATCACGCTGGAAGTGCTGCAGCAGGAACATCCTGGTATTCACTTTACCTGGGTACTGGGAACTGATGCCTGGTTCAGCTTCGACCGCTGGCATCGCTGCGATGACATTCTGGCGCTGGCCAATTTGCTGGTCATCAGCCGTCCTGGCGATCGCCAGCCGCAGGCTCCCTGGCAGTATCAGCAGTGGCTGGCACGCCAGAGTTCACTGGAAGAACTGCTACACTCTCCAGCAGGCAGAATCTGCCAACACACCTTGCCTGGTCTGGATATATCAGCAACAGGCTTGCGTCGGGCAATCGCGAAAGGCGAGAATATCCGGTTCCTGACGCCAGACTCCGTGCTGGACTACCTCACTCAACAACAACTTTACCGATAATCAACGAATGCAAACCGAACAAATCAAAGATCTGGTCATCGACGCACTGGATGATATGAAGGCCAAGGACATCACCGTACTGGACGTTCGCGGCCGTACCTCAGTCACCGACTGGATGATCATCGCCACTGGTACTTCAAACCGTCACGTCAATGCTGTTGCCGGTAATGTTGAAGAAAAAGCCAAACAGGCCGGCATGCGTCCAAACGGCACTGAAGGCCGTGCTGCCGCAGACTGGGTACTGGTTGACCTGGTCGACGTCGTCGTCCATGTGATGACCGACCAGGCTCGCCAATTCTACGACCTTGAGCGCCTGTGGGGCGAACCGGGACAAGCTGCCGCCAGCAGCAAATCTGAATGAAAATTCGCCTGCTTGCGGTAGGCCAGAAAATGCCGGCCTGGGTAACCACCGGCTATCAGGAATATGCCAAACGCCTGCCAGCAGACTGTACCCTCGAATTGGTTGAAATAGCACCGGGTCACCGCAGTAAAAGCAGCAGCAAGGAAAAGGCCATGCAGCAAGAAGCGGAAGCCTTGCAAAAAGCCTTGCGACCGCAGGAACTTCTGCTGGCCCTTGATGTTAAAGGTAAGCCCTGGTCAACCGAGCAACTGGCGGAAGAATTGACCCAGTGGCGCATGGACGGCCACGACGTGGCGCTGATTATCGGCGGCCCGGACGGTATCCATCCGCAATTGCTGCAGCAGGCCCGCAAACGCTGGTCCTTATCCAACCTGACCCTGCCACACCCGCTGGTTCGTGTTGTGGTCGCAGAACAGATTTACCGGGCCTGGACCCTGATCCAGGGCCACCCTTACCACAAATGAGGCTTGCATGTGGGAGCACTCCTTCCGCGACAAATCGGCTGAACTGAGGCTGTTTCGCTCCCGCGCCATTCTGATGGGCCTGGTTATCCTGCTGATGCTGGGTGGACTGGTCTGGCGTATGGCCCATTTGCAGATCACCCTGTACGACAAATACCAGAACCTGTCGGAAAATAACCGCATCAAGATTCAGCCGCTGCCGCCCAAGCGCGGACTGATCTACGATCGCAATGGTGAACTGCTGGCCGAAAACATTCCCACCTACAGCCTGGTGGTAGTGCCGGAAAAAGTAGCCGATATGGATGCCACGCTGGCATTTCTCAACGACATGATTGGCATCAGCGAACGCGACCGCGAACAATTTGACCGCCGGCTGGAATTACGTCGACGGCCGTTCGACCCGGTGGTCGTGCGTCACCAGCTGACCGAAGACGAAATTGCCAAGGTCATGGTGAACCGCGTTTATCTGCCCGGCGTTGATGTCGAGGCCCAGCTGGTACGTCACTATCCGCAAGGGGAAACCTTTGCTCACGTGCTCGGCTATGTCGGCCGTATCAACCAGAGCGAACAGAACCAGATTGATGCTGACAGCGAAACCCAGCGACGCTATTCCGCGACTCGTTACATCGGCAAGCAGGGTGTTGAAAAGCACTACGAAAGCGATCTGCACGGCGAACCCGGCTATCAGAAAGTCGAAACCAACGCCCGCGGCCGTATCCTGCGGGTGCTGGAACAGGTTGATCCTTCTCCCGGTGAAGATCTGGTGTTACATCTGGACGCCCGCATGCAACGGCTGGCACAGCAGGAGTTTACCGGCCGCCGAGGTGCCGCAGTGGCGATTGAAGTGGAAACCGGTGGCATTCTGACCATGTACAGTAACCCCGGCTTTGACCCCAACCTGTTTGTGACCGGCATTTCCCACACCGACTACAACACCCTGCGTGACAGCCCTGACCTGCCACTGTTCGACCGTGCCATTCGAGGCCGCTATCCACCGGCCTCGACACTCAAGCCTTTTATTGGCCTTGGCGTCGCCGATATGGGAGTAACTACCTGGTCTCGCACCATCAACGACTATGGTACCTTCCAGCTTGATAACAGCGAACGCATTTACCGTGACTGGAAACGTGGTGGCCATGGCAAGGTCGACCTGGAACGGGCAATTGTTGAATCCTGTGACGTCTACTTCTACGACGTTGCGGTCAAGGCCGGCATCGACAAACTGGAACCCTTCCTCGACGAATTCGGTTTTGGCAAGCGTACGGCACTGGACGTGGATAATGCCTACACCGGTTTGCTGCCAGGCCGGGACTGGAAACACGCCACCCGCCGCTCTCACTGGTATGCCGGTGATACCGTCAACCTTGGGATCGGCCAGGGCTATATGCTGGCAACTCCATTACAAATGGCCACCGCCACGGCAGTACTGGCCCATAAAGGCAAGTGGGTAGCGCCGCGTCTGATGGCGTCTCACAGTGGCCAGAAAACCATTGATGAAAGCACTACACCGCCGGATCTGGTGCTGAACGACCCGTCCAACTGGGACAAGATGTTCCAAGCCATGTACAAGGTTGTCTCCAGCACGCACGGTACTGCGCGCGCTTTACAGCGCAATCTGCAATTCCCGATTGCCGGTAAGACCGGTACGGCCCAGGTGGTTGGGATCAAGCAAAACGAAGAGTACGACTCCGACGCCCTCAAGGAACGACTGCGCGACCACGCTCTGTTTATTGCGTTTGCCCCGGTCGATCATCCGCAGATCGCAGTTGCTGTGGTGGTCGAGAACGGCGAATCGGCCGGTCGCACCGCAGCGCCAATTGCACAGTCCCTGATTAATCTGTACCTCGGTGGAGGAGAAGGCGAGTGAAGGCCTCAGATTTTACCCGCACGCTGGATCACAGCGCCTCAGTCGCTGGTTTCAACCGTGGCCGCGCCCTCTTTGCCCGTTTCCACCTCGATCTGATTCTGTTCCTGCTGCTATTACTGCTGTGCGGTGCTGGTCTGCTGGTACTTTACAGTGGTAGTGGCAAGGACATGCATATGGTGATCCGCCAGGGTATCCATATGATTATCGGCACCATTGGCATGGTGATCGCTGCGCAGTTGCCGCCACGCTTTTATCAGCGCGTGGCGCCCTGGGCTTATATCGTTGCGGTTGCTGCCCTGGTTGCCGTACTGGTTGCCGGTGTTGGTGCCAAGGGTGCCCAGCGCTGGCTGGCGCTGCCCGGCCTGCCGCGTTTTCAGCCATCTGAAATGGTCAAACTGTTATTGCCTCTCACCGTCGCCTGGTACATGGCGAAACGCCCGGTGCCGCCACATCTGAGTGACCTGGCCAAGGCCGCTGTGATCATTTTTATCCCGACCATTCTGATCCTCAAACAGCCTGACCTGGGTACTTCCCTGCTGATTTCAGCATCAGGGATGCTGGTGCTGTTTTTTGCGGGCATGTCCTGGAAAATCATTGGATCAGTCATCGCCATGGTCGCAGCAGGCGCTCCCGCGATGTGGTTCTTTGTGATGCACGACTACCAGAAACAGCGGGTACTGACGTTCCTCAACCCGGAGAGTGATCCACTCGGTTCCGGTTGGAACATCATTCAATCGAAAACCGCGATTGGTTCTGGTGGTATTGAAGGCAAGGGCTATTTACTCGGAACCCAGTCACAGCTGGAGTTTTTACCGGAAAGCCATACCGATTTTATTGTTGCGGTGCTGGCCGAAGAACTCGGTCTGATCGGATTTTCACTACTACTGTTTCTCTACAGCTGCATCATCGTCCGCTGCCTGATTCTCAGTAGCCGTTGCGAAACCTTGTTCGGCCGTCTGGTGGCAGGTAGCCTGTCCGTCACCTTCTTCATCTATGTGTTTGTAAATATCGGCATGGTCAGCGGAATTCTGCCGGTTGTTGGTGTCCCATTACCATTGGTCAGCTATGGCGGTACGTCGGTTGTCAGTTTGCTTGCCGCGTTTGGTTTGATCATGTCGATGGCGACCCATAAAAAAAGCTAAAGGATCAGGTATGAAAAAAACAGGACAACATTTAGTGCTGGCAGGTATCGCATACAGTGTCATCCATGCAGCCAGCGCCAATGCCGGGTACGACACCCATCCAAAATTTGAGCAGTTCGCCAGCGAGCTGGAAAAGGAATATCAGGTACCTGTCGCTGAAGCCCGCGAATGGCTGGCGCAGGCCCAAAAAATGGATTCCGTGTTGGAAGCCATTGCCCGGCCAGCGGAAAAAACCCTTGAATGGGATCGTTATCAGGATATTTTCCTGACCAGCAAGCGTATCAGCCAGGGCAAGGAATTCATGCAAACCCACAAGGATTTGCTGGCTGCGGCAGAAGCCAAATATGGCGTTCCACCCGAAATCATCAGTGCCATTATTGGTGTCGAAACCTTTTATGGCCAGCGTCAGGGCAACTACCGGGTGCTGGATTCACTGGCGACCCTCGCCTTCGATTACCCGCAACGGCCGATTTTCTGGCGTGAGCTGAAAGCATTCTTTGCTGTTGCCGAACACGAAAAACTGGACCCGGCAACCATGAAAGGTTCCTATGCCGGCGCCATGGGTTACGGCCAGTTTATTCCAACCAGCTTCCTCGCCTACGCCGTCGATGGTGATGGCGATGGCAAACGCGATCTGTGGGGCAACCCTGCCGATGCGATTTTCAGTGTTGCAAACTATTTCAACCGTCATGGCTGGAAACCTGGTGAAGCAGTGACCCAGCGAGTTCACGTCAGCGGCACGGACTATGAAGCCGTCGCCAATGACAACCTCAAGCCCCAGTGGACCGTTGCCGAGCTACAGGCCAAGGGCGTCAAGCCAACCGAATCAGCCAAAGCCGATGCACCCGCCAGCCTGGTCAAACTGATTGGCAAAAACGGAGCAGAATACTGGCTCGGTGAGTACAACTATTACGTGATTACCCGTTACAACCACAGCCGGCTGTATGCCATGGCTGTCTATCAGCTGAGTGAGGCGCTGAAATCGTGAAACTCTGGTTATTGGCGGGGTTGGCACTGCTGCTCAGTGCCTGTAGTTCCCGCTACCAACACAGTCAGGACTTTTCCCCGCCAGTCCAGAATCCAGCAACAGTTGCCGAACCCACTCCCCGCCCGGAACCATTGAGCGTCACAGGTAACGGCCCGACCTACAAAGTTTATGGCAAACGCTACGAGGTACTGCAGAATCCGGTTGAATTCAGCCAGACCGGCACCGCCTCCTGGTATGGCATGAAGTTCCATGGCCACGCGACCGCCAGTGGCGAAGTCTACGACGTCTACCAATACACTGCCGCTCACAAGACCCTGCCACTGCCCAGCTATGTTAGAGTCACCCGCACCGACAATGGCAAAAGCGTCGTTGTGCGAGTGAACGACCGCGGGCCGTTTTATGAAGGCCGAATAATCGACCTTTCCTATATTGCAGCCGCCAAAATCGGCCTCGACCGTGATGGCACAGCACCGGTAAAAGTGGAGTTACTCACCCCACCGGCCAACCAGAAGGTGCGTTGGGTTCAAATCTCGGCGTTGTCGGATGGCCAGCGCGCAATCAAACAACAACAACAGCTGGAGCAGCAACTGGCGCCGGTAAAATGGCCGGTGGTGGTTCATCAGGATCAGCAGCAAGGCAAAACCCTGCACAAAGTACGTATTGGTCCGGTGCCGGAAGGCTCTGAGCTGGACAGCCTGCTGGCAAAACTGAAAACGCTGGATATCAACAACCCGATTGTGCTGGCCAGCCATCAGCTGGATGCATCAGTGGTTCACAAATAGAAGAGTCTGGAGTCTGGCAGGAAAGATTTGCTTGTCGCAGAAAGAAAAAAGGGGCCATGACCAGTTGGTCAGGCCCGAGGCAAGGGTACTCAGCGCAGAAAATCGGTCATGCAACCCGGCAATTATTCTCCAGTGCCGTGTTTGCTAATATCTTTACGAATGGCCACATAAACGCCGCCAAAGAAGGCACAGGTCAGGCCAACAATGATCAAGCCAGAAATTACGACTTCGTCCATAAACATAGTGGGATACCTCTCTGTGGTGCGGGGCTGTTGCCTTGTTCTTGAGTCCACAATAACAGCACGCCGTCGGGGCTATTTGACCTAAATCAAATCCAATCCCGCAGTCGCTGGTGAAAAAACACGCTTTTGATTCATATCAAATACCGGCCACCTGAGCCGGTTTCATCCGCTATTCTTCATAAAAACGTCGCCATCTGGCAGGGCTGTTGCTGTAACGTCAGCTTGCGGTGCACCATTGGTACTGTATAGTTTTGTCAGAGCTGGTCTGCGCACAGGGAAGTTATTAGAGGGACCAGTACGGGGCTCAATATGAGGACAGCCCATGAACAAATCTTGTCGCTATCTGTTCAGTGCCAGCCTGCTGGCCATATCCGCCTCCGCCATACCAGTCACAAGGCTGCTGGCTGCAGAAATTGCCACGCCTCTGCCTGCCGCAGACTCTCCAACCACGCCGACAGCAACAGACGTTAGCATGGCGACGCTGGTCGCAGCCGTTCGAGCCAGGCAGTTTGAACTTGCCTATCAACAGGCGCTCCAGCTGCTGGCAGACAATGAAGGCGACGAAAACTTCGACGTTCTGTATGGCACCGCCGCAATGGAAACCGGCCATTATGCGGACGCCCTGTTCGTCTATGAACGTCTGGCTCTGATGCATTCAGACAACCCCAGATATCGTTATGAGCAAGCCAGGGCCCGCTATCACAACGGCCAGCTCGACAGTGCCGAAGCAGAGTTCCGGCTGCTTGCTGCAATGACCTTGCCGCAAGCGGTCAGCCAGTCGGTGCAACAATATCTGCAGCAGATCCAGCAAAGCCGAAAAACACCTGAACGTTTTCGGCCGTATGGCCTGCTGCTGACGGCGACCGGCTATGATAACAACACCAACAGCGCTACCGATGTCCGCGAAGTCGAGCTGTTTGGCGGTCAGCTCACCGCCTATCTCAACAATGATCAACGCGCACGCCACTCAGGCTATTTCCGCCTGCACTCGGCCCTCGGTCTGGCAACCCGTTTACAGGCCGATCGATATATGGACACCAGCCTGCAATTCAGCCGCAAGGACAACTATGGCGACGATGACTACGATCTTGATGTCGCCCAGCTTGGCGCCCGGCTGATTCAGCTGACAACCAATCACCAGTTCAATCTGGAAGCCGGTTACCGTTATATCTGGCTCAGCCGCCAGGGCTATCAGGACACCATTGGGCTGCGGCTGAAATGGACTGGCTGGACCCGCTCGCACTGGCAACCACTCGCAGGACTAAGCCTCTACTCACACGACAATCGTCTCAATGATGAAGCCGATGCGCTGCAGCCAGAGCTGGAAAGTGGCATCCGTTATCTGACGCAAACGCTGCAGCTGGAACTGCTGCTGAAAGCCAGCCACGACATCGCTGACAACCAGTCACATCTGGCACGGGACTCAGCGGGCGCTGAAAGCCGCCTCAGCTGGCAAGTCAACAACAAGCTGAAACTGGGTCTGCAGGCCTCCTATCGGCAGACCCGCTATCAAAACCCACCGGTGATTGAGCCAGACCAGACCCGCCTCGAACATCTCAGCAGCGCTGGCACCAGTGGCCAATATCAGCTACTGCCGTGGTTACAGATGCAAGGCCAGCTCAGCTACTTCCGCAACCACAGTAATCTGGAAGTCTATCAATACAACCGCATGCTGATAGAGGCTGGCCTGTCGGCCAGTTTCTGACCGGAGGCTGCCATGATGTCCCTGTATAAAAATCACCTGATCAAGTCCCTGGTCAATCACATCCCGCTGCTCGTTCTGTTGATGACGGCTGCGTACACCAGCCAGGCCAATGAGATTGCCGGCAAGGTCATCATGGCCCGCGGTGAGACCATCGCCACTCATCCACAGCACGGCCAACGTCAGCTACAACGTCGCTCTGACGTGTTGCAGGGCGATACGCTACACACAGGAGCTGATGGCCGTTTGCAGGTGCGCTTCAACGACAATGCCTTACTGGCATTAACTGAAAACAGCCAGATGGTGATCAGGAGCTATCAGCCACAGCCAGCGAATAGCCCACAGCCAGAAGTACTGATGGAACTGATTGAAGGCGGCTTCCGTACCATTACCGGTAAACTCGGAAAAAGCACCGAGTCCGCTTATCGGGTCGAAACCCCGCTTGGCAGCATTGGCATTCGGGGCACCCACTACGAAGCCAGACTGGTTGGCAGACAGCTGCTTGTGGGCGCCTGGAACGGTACGATTTCACTGACCACCCGACTGAACAGTTTGCTGTTGGGGGCCAGTGGCCAATATCGCTTTGCCCGTATCTATATGGATGGCCGCATCCAGCCATTGTCCAGCGCCCCGGCGGAGCTGGAAACACAAACCGGCAGCACGCAAGGCAGCAGTGATAACGATGAAAACAGTGAAAACAGCGCCGAAGACAACAGTTCCGAAGAGACTGGCTCAGACACATCAGATGATATTGACGCCATCACGGACGACAGCACAAATACCGAGCTGGAAGACACTGACGAAATCGCTTCACCTCTGGATAAAACCGAAGACAGTAGTAACGAAGACAGCTTCGAGCTGGTCACAGACGATCATACCCCGGACGACAACAGCGACAATGAACTCACCAGCCCCGACAGCCGCCTCAGCTATGCAGAATACCAGGCATTTCTGCAAAGCCGTCGTGTCGGGGTAATCAATATTGCCGGTGAAACCCGTATCGGAACCATGATTCTGGCCGAAGATGGCCAGCCGGTATTTATTTCCCTCAATGACAGCGGCCAGCTGGACGTGGTGCGTTATCAGGGCGACAGCAGCCTGATTGAGCAACCTGACCCGACGCTGGATTTGTTCTGGGGACGCTGGAACGCCGATGCCGACGACCCGATTCTGGTGTTCCCGGATGAAGACAGCGACGCCAGCACGGATACTGCGCTGGCGGAAACCCGTGTCTGGATTCTCTCAGCCCCCGTCAACACAACGGCAGCAAGTACAACCCAAACCACCACTACCCAAATCACCACAGTCACACCAATTGAACTGACCGACACCGCCATCTGGGTTTACGGCACACCAACCAGTCTCAGTGATATTCGCGAGCAAAGCGGTACTGTTCGTTTCAGTGGCGATCAGGCCATTGGCCTCGACAGCCTGGGGCAGTCGCTCTCCAGCGCCAGTGGCCAGTTTGATCTCGACTTCAACACTGGCGTGATCACCAACGGCCAGTTAAATGCCAGCTTCGGTACGACGGGCACAGACCAATGGCAGATTCAGTTTGATGGTGACATCCAGTCATCCGGCGTTAATACGCCTTATGCAGAGATGAACATCTTGCAAGGGAATCACGGCGAACTGGGGGTTGATACGAACAACAGCAGTTTTGCCGGTTTTCTGGTTGGAGAGGATGCCGCAGGCTTTGCCGGTGGCTTTGAATTGCTCGACAGCAACGCCAACAGCGCCACCGGCGCGGTCTTGTGGCAGCAGCAATAAGCTGCGACTGCCTGCCAATCAGGACTTGGCTGAATGGTTGAAGCTGCCGTCCCAATTGGCTGGCGGCAGTTGCTGCCACTGCAACAGGCGCTCGATATAACGCTGGTACAGCGGCCTTGGGGTCGCCTGCTGCAGCTCTTCAAACGCCTGCCGGGCAGAAGCCCAGTTGGCGCTGAAGTAAAAGGCCAATGCGACCTGATGCTGCTGCAGCTCCTGCCGTGCTTCCGGGCTGATATCCGCTTCCAGCCCCAACGGTTCGTAGATATCCACCACTTCCGCTTTCCCTTTTACCCGAATACGATCGACAAACCGGTAACTGAATGCCAGTGCCTGCTGGCGGGTGCGTTCGGAAACCAGGATATCAGCCCCATAAAAGCGGCATAACGCTTCCAGCCGCGAGCCAAGATTCACCGCATCGCCCAACACGGTGTAAGCACGTCGATAGGCGGAGCCCATGTCGCCAACGTTCATCGAACCCGTGCTGATGCCAATGCCTGCACGCACAACCGGCCAGCCACGTTGGCGAAACTCCGGCTCCAGCCCGGCACAGCAAGCCTGCATTGCCAATGCGGCGGCCACTGCGTGACTGGCATGATGGCGGTCTTCCAGCGGTGCTCCCCAGAACGCCATCACCATATCACCCACGTATTTATCGATGGTCGCTTCGTGATCAAACAATACCCGCGACAGTGGCGTGAAATAGCTGTTCAGCAGCTGCTTCAGCTCGGTTGCAGACAGTCCTTCAGAGATACTGGTGAATGAACGAATATCGCTGAACAGCACCGTCATCTCGCGGGTTTCGCCCTGAAACTGGTAGGCATCGGGATCGGCCAGCATTTTTTCGATATGGGCGGGCGGTACATACTGATCAAACATTTGCTTGAGCCGGCGCTTGTCACTGTTTTCATGCACAAAGCCATAACCGAGATTGAGCACCACCAGCATCAGCGCCAGCAGCAGCGGCGCTGCCATCGGCAAGTCCAGCCCCTGCCGCCATAACCAGCAGTTACAGCCAACCAACACCAGCAGCAGCCCAAAGCTCCAGCCAATCGCCCGTAACGGCCGCATCCCAGGCAACAGCAAGGACAACAGCAAACCCGTCAGCAACAAGCTAAACAGGGTTGCACCAGCTTCCCACTCGGGCCGGTAAGGGAAACTGCCGTGTAACAAGGTATCCAGCACATTGGCATGCACCTCAACACCGGGGAACTGGGCGCCTACCGGTGTCGCCCGTAAGTCCACCAGCCCGGCAGCACTGGTGCCGATCAGGACGATTGCGCCCTCCAACAACTGCGGCTGCGCCAGCTGCCCGCGCACCACATCCACAGCTGACACATACGGATAACTGCCTTTGGGGCCGTGATAAGGAACAATAACCTGACCAAACATATCCAGCCGCGCCTGCAGACCGGCAAAGCGGATTGCGCGAGGAACCGGCACATCAGCAATCAGCACGGTTTCCAGATCAACCCGCCAGTCGAGCAAATAGGTCAACGCCAGTGCCAGCGACAGTGATGGATAGAGGTCATCGTTATGACGAGCAATCAATGGCGTCCGGCGGATTGAACCGTCGCTATCCGGGAAGGTCGATACAAACCCCGAACCGGCCGCCGCTTGCTGAATCAACGGCAGGGTTGCGGTATAGGAATCAAAGCTGATCAGTGTAGGCGGGATCACTTCCAGATTAGCGAGCTCTTCAGGCAAGGCGCCGGTGCTGCTGATATCCGCAGCACTGAAGAAAAATCCGCTGACCACATCCAGCCGGTTCATGCTGTTTGCCAGCGCCTGATCGGCTTCCAGCACAGCACCCTGACTGCCACCCGGCAGCTGTTGCCGTTGTTCTGCAGTGAGACTGTGTAACCAGCGATGCAGATCTGAATCCTCCGCTTCAGACAGCACCATATCCAGCCCGGCAACGGCAGTGCCGTAGTCGGCCAGCTGATCGAACAATTGCGCCATCGTTACCCGACTCCAGGGCCAGCGCCCCAGTGCGGCTATTGAGCGCTCATCAATATCCAGTATGACGATACGGGCAGTATCAGAGGTTGCGGGCATGACGGGCAGCAGATCAAAGCGCCAGTCGTAGAAAAGATATTCCAGTCGCTGCAGCCAATCACGCTGACTGGCAGGCAATGAAGCGTACAACAGCACCAGAACGAAGGTGAGGAGTATCCCTGCATAGACAGGGATACGTTTACCGGAAAGCAGTCGTTTGGCAATCAAGCGGGCGTATCCTTTTATGATCCTGAATCCCAGCGGATGCCTTGTTAATGGTAGTGTCTCGTGGCGACAACCACAGGACAAAAAACGACAAATGCACCAAAACCACTAGAAAACAGCAAAAACAGCTGGAATACGCACCATTTATTGCCAACATATATGCGGATTAACCGCTAACGATACGCCCCCGATAGACTCTGGTGGATGGCCCAATACGCTCCCGGTCGTCAATCATGACGCTGGAACCGCGATAGGTTTTGAAGCCATCAGACTGTCCAGCCGGTTCCGTGGTTGGTAAAAATTCCTCAATTAATACCAGCAAATCATGGCTGACCCCACTGGATACAAGGAGTCTGAGGTCCTTTTCCAAAGTCGGTGAGTCGTAATGAACAACGTAGTTCTGCTCTTCTTTCGCCAGTCGCTTTATTTTTTGTAGTAGCGCGATACTGTTGCGGTTGAATTCAACCATTATGGTTCCCCCCTATTGGTCTGGGGAAACCGTTGCAACCCTCATACCAAGCTACTGGAAACCCGGGAGGAATGCTGTCGGGCCAGCGCCAGATGCTGCTCCAGCTGATGACCAAACTGCTGTGCCACACTCTCCCAACTCAAGGCCTCAGCCGTCATCCGGGCTTGTTGGCCCACCGGCAGTAAATCCTGCTGTAGCAGCGAATCCACCGCACTAATAAAAGCGGCATTATTGTCCGGCTCCGCCAGCGCACCGTTATGACCGGTTCGGATATGCAAATGGGCTGCAGCCATATCAAATGCCACTACCGCAATACCGCTGGCCAATGCCTCCAGCGTCACCAGACCAAAGGTTTCTGTCAGGCTGGGAAACACAAACAAATCCGCCGAAGCAAAATGACGGGCCAAAGCTTCGCCGGTCTGAATACCGGCAAAGATAATATCCGGATGACTGACTTCAATTTGCTGGCGCAGCGGACCATCACCGACCATCACCAGTTTGAGTCCGGCATGTTGCTGCTTCAACTGCTCATAAGCCTCAATCGCCAGCGGAATATTTTTTTCGGCAGCGATACGGCCAACATACAGCATGACCCTCTCGTCTGAACCCGCTCCCCACTGCTGCCTCAATCCGCTACTGCGATGACCGGGATGAAACAGTTCGCAGTCGACGCCATGGGGCAATACATGCACATTGTGAAAATCACTGGCCGAGAGAAAATCAGCCACTTCCTGTGACGGCACCAGCGTTGCAGCGGTACGATTATGAAAGCGGCGCAGCCAATTCAGGGTCAGTGTCTTGACCCAACCCAGACCATAATAACTGCTATAGCGATGAAAATTGGTGTGGAAAGCACTAAGCACCGGAATCTGTCGAGCCAACGCCAGCTTCAACGCCGAGTTGCCCAGCGGACCTTCAGTCGCAATGTAGATAATTTCCGGCTGAAAACGATCCCAGGCCTGACGAATCAGACCGCTGCAAGGCAAGCCTATCTGCAAATCCGGATACATGGGAATGGTCATGCCAGTACACCAGATTTCCTCAACTTCGGGCTGCCAGTCAGAACGCGGACGAGTCCGGATCAGCTGCACCCGGAATTCGGCCGGATCAAGCGCACCAATGAGCTGACGGAGGGAGTTGGCAACGCCATTAACATCCGGAACATAGGTTTCCGTGACGATACAGATTCTACGCGGGGCCATACATCAATCGCTCTGGCTAAATTGAACCAGTGTGCCAGCCGCAGAGTGACATTTTGATGAAGCAGTGAGCAGCAAGTCAGAAAGGACACCCGCCATACGGATGCAAACCTGCAACAATATAGACCAGTGCACAGAACATCATTCCGGACACCAGCAGATGCACCAGCGAACAGGTAGTGGTGCCGGAAGGCACCACTAACGAACCTGCGCCAGTATTAAAATCAGTGAGTCAGTTCGACGTCACCGTCTTCACTGAGCTTGGCCAGGCGGTAACGCAGCTGACGCGGAGTCAGACCCAGTACCTTGGCGGCCATGGTTTTGTTGCCATTACACTTTTCAATGGCAGCATTGATGTCACCCAGTTCGTCCTGCTGAACGCGCTGGTATGGACGGGCATACAAGGTCTTGAAGTTTGGTACGACCTGAGTGGCCAGAATCTGGGCAATCTGCGCACCCATGCAGTGCACGAATGACAGTTCCAGATTATCCAGCTGGGCACCACGCAGATCCATTACCAGCACAGCAAGAACGGATTGACGCAGCATCAGCGGCACCAACAAACAACGATCCTGGCCAGTCAGCGAGCAGGAACCTGGATTAACAGCTTCCGGACGCTCACTGCCTTCCTTGATCACCAACCATTCACGTGACTCAAACTGACGGCACAGCGCATGTTGCACAGCAAAGCTGTAAACACCGTTGCTAACACCGGTAGAGCAGTATTGAGCCTTGAAGCGACTTGGTGAATCCGGCATGGCAATCGAAACATTGCGCAGCTGGGTGGTTTCGGCGATCAGCATCAGCAAGCGTTGCACGCTTTCCTCATCCTGATAGCGGCCTTCGATAATTTCAGTCAGGCCAGACAACCAGCTGGTAGCAGCAATAGCGGTCTTTGGCATGCGGTAATCTTGAATATCAGCGATTTTATACATGGGCAGGTCCTCCTTTACCTGTACTATCGCAAAGACCGTACCAGCTATTGGCGTCATTGACCAAAAAACGCCAACATCCCAAATTTGAACCTGTTTTTTCCTTATTCCGGCATTTTTCCCTGCTAAGAAAGGGGTTTTCCTGGTTCTGGTCAGAAAATCGACCCCGGCTAAAGTTGACCTCAAATGATCAATAGACGAACGCGGTCTCAATTAATGCACTCAAAACGACCAAAAAGTATCACAAAGCAGGCAATTCAGTTTCAAAAGAGTGCACCTGACTCAGAACTATTGACAAACCGTCGGAAAGGAAAATAACCAGCAAGGAATGATGCGCCAGCGGCGCATCATCAGGGACTCAGGCTACGCCTGGATCATCATCAGGCAGATATTCGTTGCGCAGCCATTGGGCAAAAAAGCGGCAGGCATCATGGGCGGTCAGAATCCCCGCCAGTTTGTCGTGCTTCATTACAATGACTGCACTAAGGCCTTCGTCGGCCATTCCGGACAGCACAATATCCAGCCGGGTATGCAGATCAATGCTGGCAAAACGGCGGCGACAAAGATCGCCAGCGGTCAGCTCTTCCAGCCCTTCATGTTCATGGCCAGGCGTTTGAGCCAACTTCAGCTCTTCCCGACTCAGCAATCCCACCACATCATTGCCACACATGACCGGCAAGTGATGGCAGTGATGCTGCTCCATCAAAACAGCGGCCTGCTCCAACGGAGCATCTTCATTTACATGAACGGGAAAGGCGGTCATGACTTCGGTGATTGTAGGCATGTGACGCATCATCTACCTCCTTAACACTCTAAACCGGGTCAAACACCAATACGGCCAAGGGTATCAACGATTTGTCTGAGGATTGCAGACAAGGTCGGATGATCCTGCTCGAACTCCACTGCCATACGCTGCATGCCTTCCGAAATATCCTGGTTATCGGTCAATTCAATGACTTCGATATCCTCAACAATCTGGCGCAGCAAGGCGGCAGACTCGGCGTCGAGATCCGGGTTGTTGGTCAGCTCCTGATGCAGTTGCTGCAGTTGTTCTTTCAGTACTTCGCTCATATCCGTGTCCTCTTTTTCTTCAGTCTAGAAGAGCGGGCTTTTAATTCCCATGACCTGATACCTGTTTGCAGCACAATTGCCACGCCAGAATCAGTATAGCCAACGCGTCAGCAAGGCTGTTGCCACTCTGAATCAAACAGGTGTCAGATACAAGACTGTCGAACGAGTTCGCCTGAACAGACGATCAGCGGGGGAGATTGTGAAATGGGCTGAGCCAGCCAAATAAAGTATTCAGACTGCCCATTGAGACAGGGCAGCACTGACATGATTGCCGCTATTGGTCGCAGAGATTAATAGGTGGCCTGACAGAAAACAGGCATGCTACAACTATCACCCAGTTCACGAACCCCGGCAAAATTGGCGAAATCGCCGATGTACAACAAAGGGGTGTGCGTCAGATCCAGCAGCTTCAATTCAGACGCAATCAAACGCAGGGCATTCAACAACAGACTGTGACTGCCAACCAATGGTACCCAGGCTTCATTTTTACCGGACATATTTCGCAACACGCCCAGCAGCGCCGACGCGTATTCACCCAAACTGCGGGTTGAATCTATATAGACGAAGTTCAATGTCTGGGCCAACGGCAGGCGATAATAATTCACCATGTGAACCGCCATTGGCATCAGTTTTTCCGCCAACACCTGGCCGCGGGAGTCTCCCTCCAGATCGTCACCGGAGTCCGTTTCACCACTGGTATCGACCAATCGGAACTGCCATTGTGCAGCACCTTTCTTGCGATTCTTTTTCTCGGCAGGAGCCGGTGAATACAGGCTTCCCAATCTTTGTACAGCTTCCATTATTCCTCCAGGGCATTGGTTGCCAACCAGAGCCACACCACTTGCTTTTCACTTGTTAAAAAGATCCAAGCATAAGCAATGCCAACTAGAGGAATACGGTGAAAAACGAGCAATAATGCTTACATATCGAGTACTTCGACCAATACCGTTTTAATAATGAAACCCAGCATGCCCAGTCCCAGTGCAAAAAACAGCACAGCCATCCCAAATTTGCCCGCCTTGGAACGCTTGGCCAAATCATAAATAATGAACATCATAAAACCGATCAGCACGGTAATGCCGATCGTCATGGCAACATCTTCAAATTGCCCTGCATTCATGCCGAGACCCTCAACTGCACCTGAAATAGAAGGTCGGCAATCCTATCAAATAGACCGGACTCTCGCACTGACATGAACAAGGACTTCGACGTCTGTATTATTGGCGCAGGGGTAATCGGCCTGGCCATCGCTGCCCGGCTGTCGCGTCGCTATTCGATTGTGGTCGTGGAACAACACGCTCGGCCGGGTACAGAAACCAGCGCTCGTAACAGCGAGGTAATCCATGCCGGGCTTTATTACCCGCCAGGTACGCTCAAGGAAAGTCTGTGCCTGCGTGGCAAACAACTGCTTTACGATTACTGCCAGCAACGCCATATCGATCACCGGCCAATTGGCAAACTGATCGTCAGCCCGGTGAAAGACCATCCCAGACTGCAGCATCTGGAAACAACCGCAGCACGTCTGGCGGTACCGCTTCAACGTCTGAGCCAGCGTGAAATTAGTACCATGCAACCGGGAATCAAGGCTGCCGAAGCCTTGCTGTCGCCGACCACCGGCATTATCAACAGTGAACAACTGATGTTGGCCTTGCAGGGCGAGGCCGAATCGAATCAGGCCATCATTAGCCTGCATACCCGATTTGAGCGAGCCGTTCGGGCAAACGATCTGTGGCAACTGGAACTGCACACTACTGACGGCCCGTTCCGGATTCACAGCCAGTATCTGATCAATGCTGCCGGACTGTCCGCCACCGATATCTATAACTACTGCCAGCCAGACGACACAACCAGAGTGGATCTTTATCCAGCTCGTGGCCACTATTTCAGTTATCAGGGCGGCCACCCATTCCGCCAGCTGGTGTATCCATTACCCGAACCTGGGCTGGCCGGTCTGGGCATTCATGCAACACTGGATCTTGGTGGTCGGCTACGTTTTGGCCCCGATGTCGAGTACCTGACCAACCAACAATTGCAGCAAGCTGACCGCTATCAAGTCAGTCCCGCCCGCAAGCAGGCATTTACAGAGGCCATCCGCCAATACTGGCCAGGTCTGGATGCCAGTCGACTGATGCCAGACTACGCCGGTATTCGTCCCAAAATCAGCCCACCTGCTGGCCCGGCAGCAGACTTCGATATCCGCCGCGACCCACAACCAGGACTGTTTCATTTATTGGGAATTGAAAGCCCCGGCCTGACCAGCAGCCTGGCAATCGCCGAGTATCTGGAGCAAGAGCTGGCGGGATAAACAGGATCCAGCATAAAGACACAATAGAAATATGGTTTTTATCAGTACCATTGGCGTATTTGCAGGTACACTCACTAACCGTATGGTTAAATCACTGACAGGCAGTATTGGTGACTAGCGGATAAATTGTCAGTTTGTTTATTACTTGAAGCATCAGGAATCAAACGCATATAGTCAAAGCACTGCTAGGCTTATTACGAATCTTGTAAATAACCCATACCTATTCAGGGTTATTCATAAGTTCTTTGCAAGGTGATAAATGATTATTTAAGTATCAGGAGTCTTGATGATTGAGCCTTTGCCTGCGCCACGAACGACATGCTATGAGGGAAACGTGAGCACAATCGTGTCAACAGAGATGTTGTTGCCCGTCACCTGTGACCACTGTGAATGCGATACGGACTTCAGCCTTGGCGTGCTGAAACAGCTGTCCCGCATCAGTTGCGGTCATTGTGGCCACAGCCGTCATTTCACCGCGATCGAATTTGATGTTCTGAAGCTGGTTCTGGCTAACGCCGGATTCCATTTCCGCGACTGACAGCGGCAGAATATCCGCGGCAGATAGTTGCCACAGCGTCGAAGACGACGCCATGAAAAACACTCAAGCCATTGTATTTAAATAGATTTTTTAAAATGGCATTGTATCTGCAGTAACTCCGTAAAGAAGCATTTTCACGCTTCCATTGCCGCATCGCCGACATCCCGGAGTTACCTATGTTGCTTGGATCACTGACCAGCTACCTGCAAAACCAGGCCAATACACCGCTTAACGACAGCGAACAGGTGCAACAATCCGCTGCAGTTGCCAAACCAGCCAACTCCGGCATCAGCGACAATGGCCAGGCTGATTACCAGCCTTCCACCCGCGCCATCCTGATCAGTGCAATTGCCACCGATGTTGACGTCACCACCCTGCCTGCAGACCAGCTTGGCCAGCTGCAACAAACCCTGCAGCAATACGGTTTGATCAGCCAGAAAGATCTCACTGCGTTCACACAGCTAAGGCTCAGCATGACCGAAACGTCCAACAACGCCCTCGAAGCGCTCGACCAGCTGGCTAACCGCGAACAGCCGTACCAGAGCCAGCAGGCGCTGAAGCGGGTACAAACCATTTTTCACAATCTCAATTCAGCCCATCAGGAACTCAATCCGGCAGCGGCATAATTGGCAGGTCATATTTTGCCTGCCAGGCGGTGTTCCAGCCCCGATTCACCCGAATGTCACGCTTCATTCAAGTAACTGTCACACTGCAACTGCATCTTTGATCGTCAAAGATAAAGAATGTAGTGAGATATGAACGACGGGCCAAAACGCGTCAGTATAGTGACTGAAACCTTCGCTCCGGAAATCAACGGAGTTGCCCACACGCTGGCACAACTGGTGGCTGGCATGCAGGCCCTTGGCATTGAAGTTCAGGTAATCCGCCCGGCCCAGCACCGCAATGACAAGTCGTTCCACGAGCCACTGCTGCAAACAGTGACCTTGCCTGGCCTGCCAATCCCCGGCTACAAGGAACTCAGATTCGGAATTCCTTTTACCGGTCGTATTTCAAGCGCACTGAAACGCTTCCAGCCCGATGCTGTTTACGTTGCCACCGAAGGCCCCATGGGCTATTCCGCTGTGCGTGCCGCCAAAAAGGCGGGCATTCCGGTATGGAGCGGCTTTCACACCAACTTTCATCAGTACATTGAGCACTACCGCCTGAAAGGACTGGAAAAAATCGCCTACCGCTACCTGCGTTATTTCCACAACCTGACCGACGGTACTTTGGTGCCAACCCGGCTGCAGCGTGACCAGCTGGAAGCCCATGGATTTCACAATGTGCAGGTGTTGTCGCGCGGCGTAGATAGCCAGTTATTCAACCCGGAGCGCCGCAGTGAACCCCTGCGACGCAGCTGGGGTGCTACCGAAAGTGATCTGGTGCTGCTCTATGTTGGCCGTATCGCCGGTGAAAAGAATATGGAACTGGCGCTGAGTTCCTATCGCCGTCTGCGTAATGCCGACGAGCGAGTCAAACTGGTGCTGGTCGGCGACGGCCCGGAATTGCCAGCCATTCAGGCCCAGTACCCGGAAGTCATCTGTTGCGGCATGCAGCGCGGTGAAGCCCTCGCGACCCACTACGCCAGTGGCGATATTTTTCTGTTTCCCAGCAAGACCGACACCTTCGGCAATGTGGTTACCGAAGCCATGTCGAGCGGCCTGGCGGTGGTCAGTTTTGACTATGCCGCAGGCCACGAACATATCCGCTCCGGTCACACCGGCATGCTGGCCCCGTTTGGCGAAGATGAAGCTTTCCGTCAGCAGGTCGAAACTCTCTCCGACAGCCCCAACCTGCTCACCCGTATTCGTTGGCAAGCCCGCCAACACGCGCTTGGCATCAGCTGGTCGAGCATTGTTGATGAGTTTGTCCAGCGCTTTGGCGCTCCTACAGAAAAGGTAACTAACGATGGCAATCGCAAAGCAGTTACAACCAAAAACCGCGCTTCTGTTCAATAAGGCCGATCAGTTCGAACTGCGGCTCTGCCAGGCACTTAACCGACTCGGCTTCCACCGTTCGGTAAGACTGTTTTTCAAAGCAATCAGCCGCGCCGGTGATGGCGTGTTCTGGTATTCGCTGGGACTGATGATGCCGCTGGTATACGGCCTTGAAGGACTGGCGGCACTGGGCCATATGACGGTACTTGGACTGCTGTGCATCGCCATTTACAGCCAGTTGAAAAACCGTCTGGTACGTCAGCGGCCGTTTATTTCGTTTGAGGCTATCTGTGCTCACACCGCGCCTCTGGATCTTTACAGTTTCCCGTCCGGCCACACCATGAATGCCGTCAATTTTGCCGTGATGTGCTGCTGGTTCTTTCCGGAGATGAGCTGGCTGGTGGTGCCATTTGCGGCTCTGGTGGCGGTATCCCGCGTGATCCTGGGTATGCACTACCCGACCGACGTACTGGTCGGCGCATTGCTGGGTCTGGTGCTGAGCTTTGGTTCTTTTGCGCTCTGGCCTGCTGGTATGTTCTCGTTTATCTTCCAATAAGAATCGGGGGATGGGCGTCTGTCAGAACAGCCGTCCCTGGGCTGGATCATCCGTCACCTTGCGGGCACCAATGCCCAACAAACGAACCTTCTTGTCCTGCCGTTTGAGCGCTTGCTGTAACAGCGCTTCAAAACCGGCGAAGTCGGCCTTGCCATGACAGTCAGCCATGGTCGTCTGGCTGAAATCGGCAAATTTGACCTTCACAAACGGCTGCAGCCGTTCACTGCTCCAGGCGGCACTGGCCAGCCGTTCATTCCAGCGTAACCAGAGATCGGGCAAATGCACCAGGCAGGCCTCTGAAGTGGCAATATCCTGCCGGAAAGTACGCTCGACACTGATAGATTTACGCTCCCGTTCAGGTTTCAGAGGCCGCTCATCAATGCCACGGCAACGATCATGCAACACCGCGCCCATACGGCCGTAATGATGTATCAGCTTGGCCAGTGACAATTCCCGAAGCTGCTCACAGTACTGAATACCATCTGCCTGCAGCTTTTCCTCCAGCCGAGGGCCCACACCGGGAATCGCCCTTACCTTCAGCGCCCGCACAAAATCATCGACCTGATGCAGCTGTACCCAGGTAAGGCCGTCTGGCTTGTTAAAATCACTGGCGACCTTGGCCAGAAAACGGTTGGGCGCCACACCTGCAGATACCGTCACGCCTACTTCACGAGCAACGTCGGCGCGAATCTGTTCAGCAATTGCTACCGCCTGTTCAGGTTCAGCAACTTCCAGATAGGCTTCATCGACGGAGACCTGTTCCATCACGGTAGCGTAACGGCCAATGATCGCCATGATCTGGCGGGAAGCGGTTTTATAGCGGTTCATGTCACCACGCATCATCACCAGCGACGGACACAGCTGCAGCGCCCGTGCCGACGGCATCGCCGAACGTACACCGTACTGGCGAGCAATATAGTTACAGGTCGACACCACCCCACGACCGGCCGGATCACCACCAATCGCCAGCGGCACGGCCCGTAAGGCCGGGTTATCACGCATTTCGACCGAGGCAAAAAAACAGTCACAATCAATATGAATCACCTGACGTATCATGTCTTTTACCTCCCGAATACGGTTACAGCCAACCAATGCCAATACTGTACAAAAAAACAGTATCAGACTTTATCCTGACAGGCTAGCCCCGAATTCTCATACCCATGATGTCCTCTGACTCACTCACCGACCTGCGGTTGTGGCGAAAAACGTCCACTACAGGCCGTTTTGGCCCCTTGTTCCATAGCCTTGCCGTGGCCATGGTGGTAGCCTCGCAGCTTCAGTAAACAGGAAATATTGACCGTGAGTGATTTCGCAACAGCCCTGCACAGCTTCCTTGAACAATTGCCACAGGCAGATTTTGAATTTGCAACTACGCTTGCTTTTATTGAGCAATGGTACGACTTCACAGCAACCGGTTTTCAAAACGGTACACTGCGTAACGAAGCAGACCAGAATCAGGGATCTTGCAGGGTGCTGGCAATGGCCACCAGCGCAGGTCTGAGCAACGAGCAGACATTGTTGTGTTTTGGTGAACATTACCGGGATGTACTGGCAGCGCCTGCTGGCGATAGCCACCAGAATATTCGTCAGCTGCAACAACAGGGTCTGCAAGGTGTCGAATTCGACCAGTTTCCACTGACGGCCAAACAACACAGTTAATCGACGTGATCGAAATGAAAACCGGAATGGTGCCGCTAACCACCATTCAACTACACAGTACGGATCTGAACGCCCTGCAGGATGAGCTGAGCCGTCGTAAAGCAGAGGCGCCGGCATTGTTTGCAGGCTTGCCCTGCCTGTTATCCCTGGCCGACTTGCCGACCGATGTTGCAGGCTTGCAACAACTGGTCAGTCTGTTACGCCAACACGGGCTGGCGCTGATTGGCGTGCGCAGTTGTCCGGCCGAATTGGCCACGGAGCTGGCGTCGTTACAGCTGGCCGATTTTGGTCAGGCCAGCCGCCCTCCCCGCAGCAAGCCTGCTGAGGAAACGCCGGATAAAAGCACGACCGATGAGTCAGGCTGCCGCCGGGCCGTCAAGGTTCACGAAGGCAACGTCCGCTCTGGCCAGCAACTTTACTTCGATGGTGACCTCTACATCATCGGCATGGTCAGTCCTGGCGCCGAAGTACTGGCAACCGGCGATATTCATGTGCTGGGTGTGTTACGCGGCAAGGCATTGGCAGGCATAAAGGGATCACCGGATGCGATAGTCAGCTGTGTGCACTTCGACGCCCAGCTGGTAGCCATTGCCGGGCACTATCAATTGTTTGAAAATGGACACGCGCTCACCAACCAGAGCGTTCTGGTACGTCTGGATGACGACCAGCTGGTAATCAAGGGCGCGGAAAAGTAAGCAACTTGCAGGATAACCACCTTGGCAAAGATCATTGTTGTGACCTCCGGTAAAGGCGGGGTCGGTAAAACAACCACCAGTGCAGCATTCGCATCAGCACTGGCGATGAAAGGACACAAAACGGTCGTTATCGACTTTGACGTGGGCCTGCGTAACCTCGATCTGGTGATGGGCTGTGAACGCCGCGTTGTTTACGACTTTGTTAACCTGATTCAGGGCGAGTCATCGCTTTCCCAAACCCTGATCCGGGATAAAAAACTCGAAAACCTCTACGTTCTGCCAGCCTCCCAGACCCGTGACAAGGACGCCCTCACCATTGAAGGCGTTGAACGGGTATTAAATGACCTGGCCGAGACCTTCGACTTTATTGTCTGTGACTCGCCAGCCGGTATTGAACACGGTGCCCAGATGGCACTGTATTTCGCCGAAGAAGCCATCATTGTGACCAACCCGGAAGTCTCGTCCGTCAGAGACTCCGACCGCATCATCGGTATTCTGCAGAGCAAGTCCCGTATGGCTGCCGAAGGCAAGAGCGTCAAGGAGCACCTGCTGCTGACCCGCTACAACCCGGCGCGGGTTGAACGGGGTGAAATGCTGTCAGTACAGGACGTTGAGGAAATTCTGGCGATTCCGCTGCTGGGCGTGATTCCGGAATCCGAAGCCGTATTGAAAGCCTCTAACCAGGGGGTTCCGGTCGTCCACTACGCCGAATCCGATGCAGGTCAGGCCTACGAAGATGCGGTTGCACGCTATCTTGGCGAGAACCGCCCACACCGTTTCCTTGAGAAGCAGAAAAAAGGCTTCCTGAAGCGGGTCTTTGGAGGTTGATATGAGCTTGTTGGATATGTTCCGCAAGGAAGAGAAAACCTCCGCATCGGTGGCCAAGGAACGCTTGCGGGTACTGGTTGCTCATGACCGCCTGCGCAACAACGGCCCGGACTATCTGCCCCAGCTGGAGCGCGATATTCTGGCGGTGATTCGTAAATACGTAGAGGTCGGCGACGACGATGTTTCCGTGCAACTGGAAACCCAGGGGCAAACCTCGATTCTGGAATTAAACGTCACCCTGCCTGACGACTGATCCAACACCCGATCCTGTCCGGCAAAGCCAGTAAACCGGACTACACTGGAAGCAGTCATTACGACCTTTATTTCCAGGCCGGACAGGAGCCCTTGCATGCAACCCAACACTGCCCGCATCAGTATTCAGCATATTCTGGTACGTAACGGCGAGCTTGCCCGCCAGTTGCATCAGGAGTTGTTAGCCGGTGCTGACTTTGCAGCCATCGCCAGTGAATATTCTGTTTGTCCCAGCAAGGAACAACAGGGCCATTGTGGCAAGCTGGCAATCGACGACCTGCCCACCACCATTCTGCAAGCTCTGACACCGCTGTCCGAAGATGTCCAACAATCCGCCTCACAGCAAACGGATTCACAGAACAACCTGTACCCGGCACCGGTACAAAGCAGCTTTGGCTATCACCTGCTGAAAGCCACCGAACGCCTGCCGCGTTCACTGCTGGCAGACGAAGAGGTCAGCGAGCCGGAAGCCTGATCACTCAGGCTTTGCGAATCCCGGCCAGCTCCGCCAGCACTTCCAGAAACGCCGTACAGGCACCCAGATCAGCGGACTCATTCATGGTGTGATAAGCCGTGGTCGGAATCTGCAAGGTCGTGCCATCTACAAGCCCGCCCGACGCTGCCACAATCCGCCCCAGCTCGGTACTACCGAGTGACTTGGGAGGTAAACCGGCGGCCGCCAGCTTGCGGTTTTCGCCGTCGATGTAGCTGTCCTTGAAGTTGTAACTCAGCTGCAGGCGTTCACACACCTGCCGCAGGGTTTCGGTCAGTTCAACGTTAAACGAGGCATTGGCATCCCGATGACGCAACACCAGCTGCTGCTGATTGGCCAGCTCGACGGTGCCATAAGGGCTGGTATCAACCACCACCAGCTGGTTGGTGGTGCCACCAAAGCGGCGGAACCATTCGAGTAAATAACGCCAGGAACGACCGGCTTCTTCCTGAGCGGTAAAAAACGCCGTGCCCTGGAAACCCAGCTCGAACAGATACACCAGCATGGCGGCGGTCAGCACGTTATCCAGCTGACCGCACAAACGACCATTTTCGGTTCTCAGCTTGTCCTGGAAGGCCACTGGCGTACCGGCAACCAGATGTGACATGTCGCTGAGTTCAAAAATCAGGTTGTTACGGAACGGACAGATATAGGCGTTCACTATGCGCCCCTGACCACGGTAAGCGCCGGACCAGGGGTCATAGGCGAACACACCTTCGTCAGCGAAACGGTCAACGATCTGCAGCATCAATTCTTCTGACACCGAGTTGCCGAGCAAGTCTGACCGTCCACCCGACACAAAAGCCGCATACTGGAATTCGTTGGGGCCGGTACAAATCAGGCCATGGCGATCAATGTGCGCTGAAAACATCAGCGACATCGGATCGTTTCCCTGAGCCACCAGCACCCCTTCGTACCAGGTTACCCGGGCACCCCGGTCTTCCAGCTCGCGTTGGAGGATCCGGAAAAACGAATGCTCGGCACCCACCACAGATGGACTGCGAATCAGGCTTTTAAGAATATCCAGTAGTGACGAAGGCAGCGTGTTCAATAGCAGGAGTTCCTCTTCCGGTATTAGTAATCAGGGAAATCAACGTCAAAGCCCAGCATCTCTGCCAGCCGCTTACGTTCTATGATGGATTCAGCATGGCGTTTCTTGCGCTCATAATCAGCACTTTTGCCGCGGGCTACACGTTTGATTTCGCTGGATTCTTCCAGTTCAGACGGATCCGCGTCATCAAGGATCTCAGGCATAATAATCTCCTCTCAACAGACTCGAAGGTAAATGTTGTCTTCAATTCGCTATGTACGACCTCTATCGCCCGCCGCAAAGCGAATTCTTATGATCGTATCGATCTGAATATTTTGATGTAAATCAAGCAGATTCACGGGCAGATTGCGCGCTTTTGCCCGCCGGAATCCTGCCCATGCCAAGCTCCGCTTTTGACTACATCGCTGACCAGCTGCGTGCATGTGGACTGGCGATTTGCACCGTCAACAGTAACGACGCCGACTGCAGCGCGCTGGCACCACTGGCAGCACAACTGCGCGAACGGGTGCTGGCGCTGGGTGAACAGGAAATGCAGCTGGCTGGCACTGGCCGTCAGCAGGACTTCCAGCTCAACCGGGATATTCGCCGCGACCGCATTCATTGGCTCAGCGCCGATAACAGCGCCGAACAGGCCTGGCTGGGGCATATGGAAGCACTGCGAGTGCACCTCAACCGTAGTCTGCTACTGGGACTGTTCAGCTACGAGGGTCACTTCGCCCACTATCCACCCGGCGCTTTCTACAAAAAGCATCTCGACGCCTTCCGCGGCCAATCCAACCGCGTCCTCACCACGGTGTTCTACCTTAACCCGGACTGGCAACCTGAGAACGGTGGTGAGCTGCTGATTTATCAGGACAACGATCACGATGACCTGCGCTCAAAAGTGCTGCCGGAAATGGGCACCCTGGTGACCTTCCTCAGTGAAGACTTCCCCCACGAAGTACTGGCTGCCGAACGCGACCGATACAGTATCGCGGGCTGGTTCCGCCTCAATAACAGCCTTAATGGTCATATTGATCCGCCCAGATAAAGCCGTCGAAGAGACTGTCAACTTTGCCGCCAAACAGCCGATACAGGGTCTACTCTTATAAAAGAACCTGACCATCGGAGTAGACACATGAACGGGTCCAACCTGGGGCTGACCGGCAAAATATTGCTGCCAACCATCCTGACCGCCGTACTGATGCTGGTACTTTCCTATTTCCAGATCAGCGCGCTGGGCAAGCTCGCCAAACAGTTTGGCGACATCAATTCCGAGTACCTCCCAGGGATAGATCTGGTACTGAACGCCGACCGCGACCTCTACCAGGCCAAGCTGGCTGAACGCAGCCTGGCACTGGGTATGAAACAAGCTGACCTGCTGACTGATCACGAAGAAAACGTCCAGCAGGTATATGACCGGGTAAACAAGGTGAAAACGCTGGCGGTTTCTGCCGAAATCAAACAGCAAGCCGACCGCTTCCTGACTGATTTCAACCAATGGCGCCAACACAGTTCGGCGTTCGTCAAAGGGCTGCAGAATGGCGATTACACGGCCGAACAAGCCCTGGCCAAAACGACCGGTGAGCTGGACAAGGAATTCTCTGCTATTCGAGGCCTGCTCAACGTACTAGGCGAAACCGTCTCGAAGGAATCCTTGCGTCTGAACGATCAGGCCAACGCTGAAAAAGATTCCGCCCTGACCACCATTTATGTGCTGGTTGCCATCGCACTGATCATGGTGGTGCTGTTTGCCATCTTCTTCCCGCGCGCGATCACCAACCCTGTCAACCTGATGGCAAAAGCGCTGGAAACCCTTGCCTCCGGCAAGGGCGACCTGAACGCCCGCATGCAGCTGCGTTCCAGTGACGAGCTGGGCGTAATGGCCCACAACTTCAATGCCTTTATGGACAACCTCAAGGGCATGATCAGCAGTATTCGGGAAGAATCCGATGGCGTCAGCCGTACCACCGAACAGATTCACCAGAACGCCGACACCAGTGATCGCATCAGCTCGGAATACAGCAGCGCCATGGAGATGGTTGCAACTTCCAACGAACAAATGGGACTGGCAATTCGCGAAGTCTCGGAAAATACCCAGCAGGTGTCTACCGAAGTCAAAGGCTCAGACGACACCGCTCGCCAGGTTGCCAAGGGCTTTGATCAGGCCATGATGGAACTGCAGGCGCTGGTCAGCCGGGTCGATGACTCCAGCCAGGTCATTCAGGCACTGGAAGCCGAAACCACCAATATTGAGTCGGTGCTTGATGTGATCAAGGGCATCGCCGAACAGACCAACCTGCTGGCACTCAACGCCGCTATCGAAGCCGCTCGCGCTGGCGAGCAAGGCCGAGGTTTTGCCGTGGTCGCCGACGAGGTTCGCACCCTCGCCAGCCGCACCCAGCAGTCTACTGGCGACATCAATCAGATGATCGAACGCCTGCGTGCCGGTGTTGGTCGTGCTGTTGGTGCCATGCGGGAAAGCCAGAACAAGGCCGAACAAACGGTTGAGTATGCTGGCCGCTCCCAGCGGGATATCCAGACGATTTCGGCCTCCTTGGTCAATATTAGCGACCGCATTATCCAGATCGCTTCAGCCATCGAAGAACAGACCTCGGTGATTGGCCATATCAACCAGAATCTGACTTCCGCCAAGGTCTTGAGTGAGCAAGGCCAGGAAAGTGTTCGCAGCACCAATACGGCAGTGCGCGACCTGCAGTCACGAGCCAACCGATTGAGCCAGCAGGTGTCCGGGTTCAGGTTGTAAGGCCGTTAGACATGGCCACCAGCGAGCAGAATTTTTAGAGTGCGTAGGGTCCCGGCATGCCGGGACAAACGCCCTCGAACGCCCTCGCTAGTCCGCCAACTTGACGATCACCCGGCCACGAACTGCTCCGGCCATCAATTGCCCAGCAGTTTCTATCACCTGCTCGAGACCAATTTCATGGCCAATGCTGCCCAGCATGCTGTCGTCCACCAGCTCGGCCAAACGTGACCAGGCTTCAATACGATCCGCTTTTGGACGCATCACACTATCGATCCCCGCCAGCGTGACACCGCGCAGAATAAACGGCATCACCGTGGTTGGCAGATCCGCCCCCTGCGCCAAACCACAGGCCGCAACCGTGCCACCATAACGCGTACTGGCGAGCACATTGGCCAGCGTATGAGAACCAACCGCGTCGACCGCCCCGGCCCAGCGTTCCTTCTGGAACGGTTTACCGGCCTCAGACAGTTCGGCCCGATCGATAATGTCAGCCGCCCCCAGCTGGCGTAAATATTCAGCTTCCGCCGGGCGTCCTGTCGACGCCACGACCTGATAGCCCAGCTTGGCTAGCAGGGCGATGGCAAAGCTGCCCACGCCACCATTGGCACCAGTAACCAGTACCTCACCGGAAGCAGGCACAACACCGTGCTTTTCCAGCGCCTGCACGCACAACATGGCGGTATAGCCAGCAGTACCTATGGCCATGGCCTGACGGCTGGAAATACCGTCTGGCAAGGCAATCAGCCAGTCGGATTTCAGCCGCGCCTTTTGCGCCAGTCCGCCCCAGTGAACTTCACCAACACCAAAACCGTTCAGCAGCACACGCTGACCAACCTCAAATACACCGGAGTCGCAGGCTTCCACCACACCGGCCAGATCGATACCCGGCACCATTGGAAAGCGTCGAACAACCGGTCCCTTACCGGTAATGGCCAAGCCATCCTTGTAGTTCAGAGTGGAGTATTCCACCCGCACCAGTACATCGCCTTCCGGCAGGCTGTCGTCGGTCAGAGTCGTTAGTTCAGCACGGTAACCATCATCGTCCTTGTTAATCTGGATGGCTTTAAACAGGTTGTCAGACACAGGCGCCTCCGTTATTGGCTTGAAATTTAGACTGATCGTCTAATTATTATTTCAAAAAACTCCGCCAGGCGGAGTTGAGCTATTTATTCGATTTTCAGGGAATCAAAAAACCAGTCACGATACAACCACAGCGGCGCATCCGACCGCGCCAGTTTGGCTCGCATTACCGCTCCTTCCCAGCCCACCCAGAACAGCTGCGCCAACTGCAGGCAGTCAAGTGTTACAGCGATTTGCTGCTGCTGTTGGGCCCGTTGCAGACAGTCTGCAACAGCCACTTCCCAACGCGCCAGAATATCCAGCAATGGCTGACGCAGGCTTTCCGGCAGCTGACCGGCTTCCTGACCCAGATTGCCAACCAGACAACCGCGCCGAAATTCAAAGCGAGCCATGTTGTCAGCTGCGCCTTCGATAAAACGGTTGAGCTGCTGCAACGGCGTCATATCATCACGCTGAAAGCAACGCTCCAGCAGTTGTTGGAAATAAGCGCCATAACGCTCTACAACCGCATGAACAAAGGCTTCCTTGCTATCGAAAAAGTGATAGAAAGAACCCTTTGGCACGCCGATCCGTTTTAATACCAAATCAATACCGGTGGCGCTGAAGCCTTGCTCGGTGAGCACTTCCATACCACTGCGAATCAACAATTCGCGGGTTTCCGCCACGCTGCGGCCATCTTTGGGTGGCCGACCACGGCGACGCGGGCCAGCCACAATCAGATCTGTTTCAGGTGCTGTTTTATTGGTCATTGCCAATATTAGACCGAGTGTCTAAATAAATACAAGCCTGCCACAAACAAACCACATCCAGACTATCAAGGACGATCCAGTGCAATCAGCTCAAACCGCACCGAACCACCCTTGAACATTTCCAGATCCAGCGGTTCGTCACGTTCAAAGCGGACTAACCCGACTCCGGCGGCGTACCACTCCCGCTGCACCACTTCCACTTCCTGGTAGCCCAGTCTGGGGTCGGCGTACAAGCCCACCTGCGCTCGCCCTTCCAACAGTATGCAATGCTCAAACCGGCCCGCTGGTGTGGTAATCGTCATATCGCTACCAGCCAGTTCATAAGTCATATCAAAGCCATTAAGGGCACGATTCCAGGCCACATGACTGCGAGTGCTGTGAATTCGATACGGCCGGGTCGCCAGCGTCCAGTTGTAACCATTGGTTAGGTCATCCAGCGGCGGCATCACCAACCGGGGCTCGGCAAAGACAGCAGGCTGCTTTTCGATCAGGTTACGTTTACCCAGCTGATACACCCCGGAGTCATCCCGGCTGTAGTAGTAGCTGGTGCCATCGCTGGTACGACGGATAAACACCTGCGTTTCATCCGTCAGCTCAACGAAACGAGTGTTAGATTGAGGCTCCAGAGTCTGGATTTCAAAACGACGGATTTGTTTTTCAGGCAAGTCCGGCCCGGACTCAGTAACTTGATAAACCCAGCGGTAACCCGGCTGCAACGGGAAATAACTGCTGTCCTGCTGCGACTGGCAGCCACCGAGCAGAACGGTGAGCGCCAGACCGACAAGTCCGTTCCTCCATGATGTGCTTATATAACGCCTGTCCAAACCCATCTCAGCACCTCACTTTTCCGGCAACGCCGGATCAGGAACCGGCACAAACTCCAGTTCCATCGGCTGGTCGCCCAATTGCTGGCGGAAGCGTTTTACTTCTGGCAAGTCTTCCCCACCGCGACGAATCCCCAACTGCAGGTTGCCAGCCTTGGCCCGCCGCATGGCACTCTCGACTTCGGCGTGTAATTCCTGACTGTAGGGCATCTGGTAGGCTCTGGGTTCAGCAGCCAGCTCGTTGTTGGCAAGGTCCGTCAGCCACAGGTAAATTGCGCCTGCGGTATTTTGCTGGTCGTCCGGCTCTTCGATCACAGCGAAGTGCAGCAGGAATTTGTCGGGTACGGCCACCGTCGATGGCCAGCCTTGGCTATCTTTCCAGCCCAAAAAACTGAGCCAATAAAACCCGGATACCAGCACCACCAGCAACCCCTTGGCCCACACATTCCAGTGACTGTGCAATAACGACAGCACCAGTAATGCCGCCAGCACAACGTAGCCAATGACCAGTATTAACGCAGTTTCTGTCATCACATACTCCAGACGGCAGGACAGACTGCGCTGCCCCGTACGGATTATTTCTGTTGTTCACCAACCAGTTTTTTCTGCAACTGGTTGATGTTGCTTACCTTGCCATCCGGGCGAATGGTGAACCGAAAGGCCGTCACTTCATCCCCCTCCTTTTCCAGCGTGTTGGTGTTGTAGAACAACACCTTCATACGAGGATTGACTTCCGCCAGATAGACGGTGACCGGCACCTCGGTGGCAGCCGCATCGCCTTGCAACTGCTCGTCCTGCTGGTTCTTGAAGTAGTGCAAATTGACGACATACTCTCCTGGTGGACGACCACGCAGGGTCAGCACCTCCTGATTGAGCGGATTTTCGATCTCAACCCCATTCACTTGCTGGACGTCGTTGATCATGCCGCGGTCATCACGATCAAGATTCATCAGGCCGTCTTGCGGCTGTTTATAGTTGACCTGACGGCCGTCCGGTCCTGCCATCCAGATATCAATGTCGTTGGGATTGCCATCCGGCCAGCTAACGGTAATCAGGAACTCGGCCTTGGGATCCACAATGCCGGTATCGGCCGGCGGGTTCAGCAGCACCAGCGCCACCAGAAACAGGAAGGTAAAAGTCAGCAGTGCGTTAAACAGCAAATCGGTGAAGGGGTCGATGTCTGCCATCTGGCTGCGATTGAAGAGTGCCACTTCAGACTTCCTGCCGGCTTTGGCCAAGCCGAATGGTTTCCACCACCAGACGGTCAGCAGCCCGGTCCAGCAGCAGGTATTGCAGCCCCAGTAACATGCTGCATACCAACCCGACCAGGGTGGTATTCATTGCCACGCCCATGCCCTCGGTCATCTGCTGCATCAGCTGTTTGATGTCTGACGTATCCAGGTTTTCCAGCCCGGAAACCGACCCCAGCATCAGAATAAAACCAATCACTGTACCGAGCAGACCCAGCTTGACCAACACCCCGGTAACGAACCAGCCAAGCTGGTGATTGCCCTTGGCGCGCTCCGCCAGCACTTCGGCAGCAACGCTGTTCTGGGCTTCGTCAGCGCCAAGCGAGGCCAGATAGTCACGACTCAGTGACGCCAGTACCGGTTGCTGCAGACGCACTGCATCAAAGTTGCGAAATTCCCGCGCCAGCCACCAGGCGCGATAACCGCAGTGGCCAGATGCCAACGCAAAGACCAGTAAGGCCAGCGCACAAATACGGGTGACGTCCTGCTGCAACATCGGCAGCAGAATATCGAGTTGCCACAGCAGCAAGCCGGCAAACAGGATCAGGCTGTTGAGTAACAGCCAATGCAGAAAGGTGAGCCAGGGACTGGGAAGATACATACCGACCCCTTTGTTATTGTTGTCCCTGATGGTAGGACGCCAGGCACCGGATCGTCAGCAGTACGTTAGCAGCGATCCGATGGCCAAACGGGGGTCGAAAGTCGCAGACTACGCCTGAGTCCGCCGTTACTCCGGCAGTAGTAAAGCCAGCAGTCGCCGTTTTTCTTCCGAAGATAACAGCAGATGCTTATCGTGATAGTCAGCCATTCGCCGAATGGAATGATTGAACTTGCGGGCAAATCGTTTGCTTCGGCGCCAGTGGTAACGAGTCACACCGGTATCGATCCAGATAACCTGGCAGGCCTCGAAATCCGCAAACACATTCCGTAAATGGCAGTCCGAAAACACGATCCCGGAATCCCGCATGCGTCTCAGGTCATCAATAACCAGATCAAGCCACTGAATTCGCTTGGCCTCGGAGATACCACTATCAAACAACTGCAACATCTCAACCGCGCCACGGGATTCGAGGTTTTCCATAATGTAATAGCCAAGATAGCGGTATCGTGGTGTCGGCAATAAGGCGATACCAACCTCTCTGATTTCGGCCACCTTCAAGCCCAAACCTGCAAGCAGCTGATTACCACGAACTTCTTTGAACAGGCGACTACGAGCCCACAGGCTTTTTGCATATTCATGCCAGCTCCTAGCTTTTATCAGTTTAAGAATCCCTCCCCCATCCGTTTGTTTTATAACAGTAGAAGGAGTGTGATCGAGTATCAGGTCACCCCCACAGAGAATCTTTCTACGCGCTGTCCCAGAGTGGTTAGCAAAGCTGAAAAACGGTTGAGATATCTCAAATGCAGGCGACGAAACAGTGGTGATTACCATAAAAACCAAGCCTCTATCGTCTCTAAATCGTAATAATAATGAAACATAATTACGAGAAAGTAATAAAGGTATCATCTCAAAACCAGTTGTTTCAAAAAGCTATCTAATCAGACATAAAAGCCAAAAAATCAAAACAAATAAAAAACAGTAAATGCCTGTTTTTCACCCAATCGAATAATTCCGTCCTCAGGAGATCCCATGGTCCGAAAAATATCTGGACCACTTCGGGCCACAAAGCCAGCCAGCTTTTTCCAGCCAAACACAGGGCATAAATCATCCACCAGCGATCAGTTCGTTTATTCTGATAACCAACATAGAAAGGTAAGATATCGTCATCAAGAGTGGCATCATAAAATATGACTAGCGCTATCTAACTCCTGGTAGTCATCACAAGTACTGAGCTATGCGAAACGATCAAGACCAGAGTTAATGCAGTGTGGTACAGGGACTAACAATTACCTTTTATGTATTCACCAAAAAAGTAACCGGCCCGTCATTCAGCAGCGAGACTTTCATATCGGCACCAAATCGGCCATTGGCGACAGTGACTTGCTTCGCCGCTTCGGCTGAAAAATAGTCGTACAGGCGTTCGGCCAGATCAGGTTTGGCCGCGGTTGAAAAGCCTGGCCGAAGCCCTTTGCGGGTATCCGCCGCCAGAGTAAATTGCGATACCACCAGCAACTCACCGCCAATATCCAGCAGACTGCGATTCATACGACCTTCCTCATCGCCGAAGATGCGGTAGTTCAGCACCTTGTGCAACATGCGTTCGGCGGCCTGCTCATCATCTTCGGGTTGAACGCCCAACAGCAGCAAAATCCCCTGTTCAATAGCCCCGACGGTCTCTCCTTCGACCACCACACTGGCATGACTGACTCGCTGAATAACCCCGATCATAACTGCTTCCCGAACGACTATAATTTTATGGATTCCGGCGTGTTCACATACTTGCCGGCACAAACGTGCCACTATAGTGTCACATATGCCGCAACACTAACGGGAATTGCCATGATCAAACGACCCCGCTTGTCTGTACGGCGGTCCAGCCACCGCAGCAGAGCAGCCCACTTGCTACGCGCCACCAGCTTGCTCGGCCTCGCATTCCTGAGCCTGGTCTCGGTCGCCGCGACCCAGGTTTATGTCACCCGTGATGCCGATGGCAACATGATTTTCAGTGACCGTGCCAGTGCCGATGCCGAAGTCCATGAAGTCGACGGTGTACCAACCGTACCGGCTTTTGTACCACCATCCCCTGACCGTTCCGACAAACCTGCCGAGCCAGTAAAAGAACAGAGCTATTACCAAAGCCTGCAGATCCTCAGCCCGGCCGACCAAACCAATGTACCGCCAGGCCTGGCTGCAGATCTAGAACTGGTTGTGGACGTTGTTCCTGCATTACGACCTGATGACACCATCAGTGTGCTGGTTGATGGTGCCGAAATTGGAAGTGGCAAAAAAACCACCTATCCCATCAACAAGCTGGTACGTGGCCAGCACGTGATGGAAGCCATGGTGCGCGATGGCACGAACAAAATCATCATGCGCAGCCCTTCAGTCACCATTTATATCCAGCGTACTTCGATCCAGAATCCGCAACGTCAAAATACTGACCGGCGCCCCTGACAAGCACCAATTCGCACCGAAAAAAATCAAATGTATTTAAATGGCACCATATTGGTGCCATTTTTTATGTGTGATTGCGTTATGTTAGACATGTTCGCCACAACATAATGCGCAGCAAGCGCCATTGTTGTGCACAAAAGCCTTCTGGCTCACTTTTTGCTGTCTGTCAGCTAACAGGGGGAATAAAAACTATGCGCGCCAGTCCATTACTCACACAACGCTTGATGGAGCACCTGAATACCGGTGTTCTCTTGCTGGATGCTGAGTTAATCATTTTGTACATGAATCCGGCCGCAGAAGCCTTGTTGGAAGTGAGTGGCAAGCGTGGCCTCGGGGCGCATTTCTACGACCTCGCAATTGAAGATGAACAGGATGTGATCGCCATGCGGGATGCGGTGGTTACCGGCCATTCCTACACCAAGCGCGAGACCATCATCCACCTGCACAACCAGCAAACGGTCACGCTGGATTACAGTGTCAGCCCGGTAGCCCATCCGGAAACCCGTATGCCGACCCTGTTGATCGAACTGCAGGGCCGTGATCGCCTGACCCGCATCAGCCGTGAAGAACAGCTGATTGCGAAGCAGGAAACCACCCGCTCGCTGGTGCGCGGACTGGCACACGAAATCAAGAATCCGCTGGGCGGTATTCGCGGTTCTGCCCAGCTCCTGGAGCGCGAACTGCCGACCGCTGAGCTGAAGGAATATACCAATATTATTATTGAAGAAGCGGATCGCCTGCGTGACCTGGTTGATCGCTTGTTAGGCCCCCGTAACCTGCCACAAAACGAGCAGGTTAATATTCACGAAGTGACTGAACGGGTGTGCCAGCTGATCGAAGTCGAAAGCGAAGGGGTGATTCATATTTCCCGCGATTACGACCCTTCAATCCCGGAAATCCAGGCCGACCGTAACCAGCTGATCCAGGCCTTCCTCAACATCTGCCGCAATGCCATGCAAGCGATGTTGGAAAACCCCTGTCAGCAACAGCCGCCAAGCCTGGTCATCAAAACTCGCAGCGTGCGGCAATTTACCATTGGCCATCAGCGTCACCGGCTGGTCGCCCAGATCGACATTATCGACAACGGCCCGGGTATTCCGGCCGAGCTACAGGAAAACCTGTTTTACCCCATGGTCAGCGGTCGGGCCGAAGGCACCGGACTGGGTTTGTCTATCGCCCAGTCGCTGATCAACCAGGTGAACGGCATTATCGAATTTACCAGTGCGCCTGATCGCACCGTGTTCTCTATCTTCATACCACTGGAATCGCTATGAGTACTGTCTGGATCATCGACGACGACAAATCTATCCGCTGGGTACTGGAAAAAACGCTGGATCAAGCGAACATCCAGACCCGCGTCTATGAACAGGCTGAACCGGCACTCAATCAGCTAAAACGGGAACGCCCGGACGCCATCATCACCGACATTCGTATGCCAGGTATGGATGGTCTGACGCTGCTGGAACAGGTGCACGAATCCTGGCCGAACCTGCCAGTGATCATTATGACCGCCCATTCCGACCTCGAAAGTGCGGTGTCGTCCTATCGTCGTGGTGCCTTCGAGTACCTGCCCAAGCCATTCGACGTCGACGAAGCCGTTTCGCTGATCCAGCGCGCGATTGCCCACTACGAAGAAGTAACAGCGGCCGCACCAGTGGTCGAGAAAGAAGAAGAAGGCCAGGAAATCATTGGTGAAGCGCCGGCGATGCAGGAAGTTTTCCGTGCAATCGGCCGTTTGTCGCAATCCCATATTACCGTGCTGATCAATGGTGAATCCGGTACCGGTAAGGAACTGGTGGCCCATGCGCTGCACAAGCACAGCCCGCGTTCCGCCGAACCCTTCATCGCCCTCAACATGGCAGCGATTCCACGCGATCTGATTGAATCCGAACTGTTTGGTCACGAAAAAGGCTCTTTCACCGGCGCCGGTGGCATGCGCCGCGGCCGTTTTGAACAAGCCAACGGCGGTACCCTGTTCCTGGATGAAATCGGTGACATGCCGTCCGAAACCCAGACCCGCTTGCTGCGGGTGCTGGCTGACGGCGAGTTCTACCGCGTTGGTGGCACCACGCCAATCAATGTGAACGTACGAATTATTGCCGCAACCCACCAGAACCTTGAAGGACTGGTAAAGGAAGGTCGTTTCCGGGAAGACTTGTTCCACCGCCTCAACGTCATCCGTATTCATATCCCTCGGCTGGCCGACCGTCGTGAAGACATTCCCAAGCTGCTGAGCCACTTCCTCAAACGGGCGGCAGAGGAGCTGGGGGTCGAAGCCAAAACCCTGCGGCCGGAAACCGAAGAATTCCTCAGCACGCTGGATTGGCCAGGTAACGTGCGTCAGCTGGAAAACACCTGTCGCTGGATTACCGTGATGGCCTCTGGCCGTGAAGTGCTGATCAGCGACTTGCCACCAGAACTGCTGGAACAAGGCGGCAGCTCACAAACCAGCGGCAACTGGGAACAGAACCTGCGTTTCTGGGCCGACCAGCAGCTGAGCCACGGTGCCAACAACCTGTTAGATACCGCCGTGCCAATATTTGAGCGCATCATGATTGAGACTGCGCTCAAGCACACTGCCGGTCGCCGTCGCGATGCCGCCAACCTGCTCGGCTGGGGTCGTAATACCCTCACCCGCAAGATCAAGGAGCTGGGGATGGAAGCCGGTTCTGACGATGATGGTGAAGCGGAAGAGTAAGTACTCTGACCAGGCAGACAGACTGAATCAACAACAGGGCTACGGCCCTGTTGTTGTTTTAGCGCCGTACCTTTAACGCACAATATCCCGCCAATAGATAATCCGGTCGTTACCACGATACTGGCCAAACTGGATCAGAGCTGATGGATCATCAGCATAGTCATCATCCTCATCGTTTTCCTCCAGCAACCAGGCTGACGCCGCATAGCGGTAGGTGACACTGCCATCATTCCCCACACCCGGTGCGGCATGCAGCAAAATGCCCTTACCCGCCGTGATGGCCTGCGCCAGACTTACGGCAGTTTCTCCTGCATTGAGATTGCCAGTCCAGTTCGATGACACCAGAGTCGTGCTGTCCAACGTCAGACCGCTACAGCTATCGTCGGTATTCAGCAGCCAACGGCCGCTTGCGCTGTTGTAATAATAAACACCGACTTGTTGTTGCAGGTTTTCTCCCTCTGGTCCAAACGCATTTTCCAGCTCAAGGCGCCCAAAACGAGCTTCGACAGCCCCCAGATTAACCCCCGAACAATTGCCACCCGAGCAGCTGCCTGTCGTGGCCGGATTCATATCCATCCCCTCAAGGCTGGTCAAACTTCCGTCGTTGTCACTCAGCCCAAGACCGATCGACAGCGCTGTATAAGGGCCATCAACCGTCACAACCGCCGCTGATTTCTGGCGATCAAATGCCAGCAGCTGACTGCCTGACAAGACTCCCTCGCTCCAGCTGTCAGTCGTCATTCCACTCAGCCGGCTGGACCGGTCCACGCCATCATCTGCATTTTCAGACAGCCAATTCAGGCCAGCCTTGGCAAAACTGCCGATGTAATTGGTTGTGACGGCGCCAGCTACATTCAGGGCCTGCAGCTGGTAATCCAGACTGATTCCCGGATAGCCCATATAAACAAAGCCCGCCGAGACACCAACATCACATTGTTGCTGCAACGAGAACCGGCTGAGATTGAAACTGGCTGGGTAAAAACGTCCAAGGTTGCTGAAATAAGACGTCGTCAACGGGTTGTCGAAATAATCTGCATCAGCGGACAGTGAAAACACCCCGACTTCACTCACGGTTTGGGTAAACGCAAGACTGCCGTTGTCAGCGTCAGTCAGGTTGATAGACGCTGTTCCCAGGCTCGCCTCCGAACCACCAGCCGGAGCCTGTAACGTGGAATCCAGCGTGACAGCACCAACGAAGTCTGTTGCCGTTGAACCATCGCTGCATACGGCAGTAGCAGTCATATCAAACTCTGCTCCGGCAGCAACAAACGGTGAACAGCTGGCATCGGCTGTACTGCAGCTGGAATTTGCAGTACTTACCGCCAGATCAATATGATCTGGCCTGACCACAAAAGAAGACGTACTGGCGACCAACGGCAATGACGCATAAGCGGCCTGGTCAAAAACAAAGTTAATCGTTTCTATTTGAGCCGCGTTGCCATAGGCAAGCGTCAGGTCAGCTTCACCAGAATCAAATTTCACCGTCAGGTTATTCGCTGTCGGTTTGCTCTGATCGCTGATCGCAGTCCCATTAACTACCAGCGATGTCGAGCTGACGACAGTCACAGCCGCTTGCGGAGGCTGCGTCAGGTTGGCATTGAACCAGACCTTCAAATCCCGATTACCGGCAAAGTTGGTCAGCTGCTGGCATTCGCTGCCGTGCTGATCTTCACCGACAGCGACCAGCCTGAGACTGGTGGCGGCACCACAGACAAAATCCTCTGGCGTGGTGGTCATTAAAAACGCCTGGGTACGAACGTCCGTGCCTTCCGACGAGGTACTACTGGTACCTGAGCTGCTATCCGTGGCGATGACCCGAAGATCGCTGTTTTCGTTTTCGTGATACAGATACACGGTTTTCAGCCCAGCGTCCGCAGCAGCAAAGGTCACCGAACTGATCTGATTTCCTGCTGATGCGGCGTCATAAAACAGTGATGCCGATGCTTCTGTTGATGACAGGCTGATGGTCCCAAGATAATCATCCTTGGCGGTGACACCATCATCACACATGGCCTGAATGGTGATTTCCGCCCGGCTCACCGGGCAAGCCAGCGAATACTCAGGCTGACTGATATCAAAACCGCCCAGTGTGCAGCTGCTGTTGGAGCACAGATCACCAAAGCTGGTATTGACGACCGCCGAAGCGTCATAAAGCACCGTGGCAGCATTGCCAACCGTAACGTTATTGGCTGAGATAGCGCCTTTGACAACAGACTGATAACCCAGCGAGACGTTACCTTCGGTATAAACCAGCCCAGACAAATAGGTCGACGTATCAGTCGTGAGATTGCCATAACCGTAAATAATCATTTGGCTGGCGTCCCCCATATTGTTGCGGCTGGTCGCATTAATACCGGAATAACTTGCCATCGATATATTACCCAATACATGCAAGCGAACAGTCCCCGAGCCAGACACCAGAATATTGGCAGACGTCCCCAGTGTCAGACTTTCAATCCAGTAATCACCAGCAGGCAAATACAGGGTTGCGTCATAGTCCAGATACAGGGAACGAATATGGTAACCATTTGAACTGCTACGAAAGGTCAGTGACGACAAGGCGTATTGAGTGATATTGCCGTAATCCGTTTGGGTTGGCCCCACACTGGCGCTCAACAGATACAGCACGTAGTAGTTGGTGGTGCTGCTGGAATACTCGAAGGCAGCCTGCTCAAGCGCTGCTGACGACTGCCCGCTCGATACACAGTCCGCCGTCTGGCAGGTATACAGATAGGAAGACGAATAGCGGCTGACGGACCCGGCAGACAAACTGGTGGAGCCATTCCCCTGCAATTGGGCGTTGTAGTCGAAATAGATGCTGCCGCTGTTATGACTGCTGATCCCTCCCGGAAAGGCATCACTGCAAACACCACTCGAGCCACTGGAGCAGACATGGGTTTGAGCAACCAGTTCGGCGACTTCTGACGAACTGAGGGTGCGGTTAAAAATAGCGACTTCGTCAATATCGCCAACCAGATAACGGCCTGACATATTCTGATCCGCGCCAATCTGTAGCGGATCTGAATTACGCATTAGCGGGTCCGAATAATAGGAAACCGCATTGGCAGTCCCATTGATATAAATGGTCTGGCGGCCACTGGTATAAGTCACCGCTATATGAGTCCAGGTATTCAGGGGTATGGTGGAGTTGCTGTACAGCCAACGAGTATCGCCATCCTCCTCAACCCACCACCAATAAACCCGGCCACTGGCATCAATATGAAATTCGTAGTTTTCATCCTTGGAAACCACTGCTGACAATTCGCTGTTATAACGATCCAGCCTCACCCAGGCACCCACAGACACGGCTGTACGAAAATCCAGCAACGCATTATCCGCAACCTGCAAATAGCCGGAGCCATTAAATTCGCCATAACGGCAACTGCCCGGATAACCGCTAACGGCAGGGCTGCTGGACGCCAGCGTCACTGTGTTGTAGGCACGCCCGTGCAGACCGTTGCCACTGCTGTCGACAACCTCGCTACTGACACCTGAATAACTGCTTTCATCAAGATGATATAACGCCACCGGTGTTGGCAGGGCCAATCCGGTCGACGTAACCAACAGCAGCCACATCACCATTAACCAGCGTCTCATCGAACCCGGGCCTCCAGCGTGCGACTGCCATTTCCACCATCACAACTGGACGTTGAGACCAGATCACAAAAGGTTTCGGTATCAACCACAAAGCTGTTGCAAGTGACCACCGCCTGACAGTTTTGCAGGCCATCCACCGCAAAGCTGATGGTGCGAGTGGCATTCACACATTGACAGGGCGTCGTTGCCAGCGTATCGACCATTACCACCTGACTGCCACTGACGGCCGCCAGCCAGGCACGGGCACCCGCGACCTGCTGGCTGTAATTTTGCTGGCTGGAGTCCATCAACCGATTCACGGCGACCCCGACCAGTGCCAGAATCAGCACCACAAAAACAGCCAACGGCAAGCCAAACCCTGCCTTCATCGCTAACCGACTGCCAAAATGCTCACGGTACATTGATTAATTGCACCTCACGGTTGATTTGCAATTGTTCACCCGTACTGCCGGTTTGATTGCCATCCCGAGCAGCTCGCAGCGTCCGGAATTCCACATGCACAATCGAGTTACGCTGCAGCTGCGCAGCCGCCAGCCCAAAACGCAGCGATCCAGGCAGAATATTGTCGAGCATCAGCACCGCATCTGAGGCCGGTAACAGCCCCGTACTGTCTTTGGCAAAGCCATAATTGGCATATCGCCAAAGCCGACCGCTGCCGTCTTCACAATAGGCAATCGGCTGGCTAATCAGAAACAACCGCCGGACAGGTGAATTATTGGGAAAGGATTGTGCCGTTGGGAAAGTCAGCGTCTGGACGTGATTATTAACCGCCCCCAGAGTGGCTGCTGCTGTTGAGATCGAGTTACCCGGCCCGGAATTACCATACACACTGTTTTCGGAATTCGGATACACCGAGATCCAGGCGCTGGTTCCGACGCTGACACCAGAAACTTCCACCACCTCGATCGAGGTACTTTTGTTGCCCTTTGGCAATGACAGATAATCTGCCGCCGCAATCACCGGAACCAGTTCCAGACAGGCATTGCCGCCATCGGTAAAGCTGCGCACGCTATGTGGCAGCGCTTCGCGAATCTGTCGCACCAGTTGCTCACTGGCCACCCAGGCAGTACCCGAAAGAGTGACACGGGCGGAAGTATCGACCCATCCCTGTACGTAGGTACTGACAAACCGCATGCTGATCAGCCCGATAATGGCGCTGATCACGATGGTCATCACCAGTTCGATCAGCGTAAAGCCTGCAGGCCGCAACCTGCGCATCAGAAGTCACCTCTCAAGGCCGCCAGACGCAACTGTTGTCCATCCGGTCCGGTCACCACCACCTGGATAAGCTTGGTGGTGCTACTGCTTGCTCCCTGCGCATCGGCACAGGTGACGCTGATCTGGATCTGATAGGCAGCATTCGAGGTAACACTGGTATCCAGAAACTGCCCCGCCTCGTTCAAACCGTTGTAGTCGTCGACATCGTCATAATCGGTACGATCATGTTCTCCGCCCTCAGTCCCTCCAATCACACAACTGCCGACGGCACCGCCCTTGGTCGGAGAGTCTTCCTGAAAACGCAATGCCATCACGTCATCCATGTACGAATGCACCAGTTGGGTTGCCCGTGCCTGCCATAAAGGATCGGCGTTATGGCGTAACGCCAGCCCCATGCCACGACTCACCGCTGCCAGCGCGATGCCAATGATCACGATGGCAATCACAGATTCCACCAGGCTGACGCCCTGCTGGGATTTACGGGAACTAGAGACAACTGCCGGCATAGGCATACCCAGAGGCACTGATGCAGACTTCAAAGCCCGCAGGAGCACAGAGGCGATAAGACTGGCCAATGGTCAGCTGACCATTGCCATCAAAGGCGAGTTGCAGCGGGGTAGACGCCAGGCTTGCACAACTGGCAGCCAGATCTGTACCACCGTAAAGTTCGGAAGAAAGATCTGTCTGGGAGCTGAAGCCGCTGCCCGACTGGGCCAGGATTTGGCTACTGAGAAGTCCACCCGCATAAACAAGTCGCAACTGGACAGAGGAATCTGCGGTGCGGGCCATAGCCACTTGCTGAGCCTCCCGCACCGCATTGATAACAAAATCTTGCCCGGCCCTGACCTCAAAATCAGATCGCCCGGCATACAGGGAAGTGGCCGCTGCCGCCAGAATCCCCAGCAGAACCATCACCATCAACAGTTCGACCAGAGTAAACCCTCGCGGCCAGCTGACCGATATCATTTAGCAACCAGTGGTAGTCGATGCAATGGTCGGCAAGGTAGTCGCATTGGCGGCTTCGGTGTAAACCACCTGACAGTCTGTCTGTACCGCCAGTGTATAGGTAGGTGGTGTTGCAGTCGCATCGGCAGTCGCAGTATAGCCAGATGCGTCAACCGCAGTACCAATGCCCGTGGCAGTGGCGGCCGGATAGCCAAACACCAGGTTTACCGTTTGACCGTCAAGGCTCACACTGGTACCCGAACTGCCATCCGCCAGATACTGGGCATGGGCGATATTCATGGCAGACCGCAAGCTGCCAGCGGCACCATCAAGACTGGCCAGACGGGCGTCGTTACTCATATCCGCAAAACGCGGCAAGGCGAATGCTGAGAGAATCCCGAGAATCACAATTACCATGATTAATTCAATCAAGGTAAAACCAGACATACGTTTCATAAGGTCAAGCTCCTGATATAGGCAAGGTATTGGTTACGAACAGATACACAAACAGGCACCAACCGGTGACTGTTTAAACGCTCTCTGTAAACCGTAGTTCAATGACTTGAGCATAGTTCAGTCTTGAACTCTTGCTGTCCCGGTTACCAAATGAAACAAAAACCGGCCGATCCAATTGCCATAGATCAAGCATGCCCTTCCGATGTCTCAGAATGTAATCCAGCCAACTATTTTCATCGGATTTGTTGCGGTTTGAGCTACCAACAGCCAGTCCCCATCGAAAGGAGGATGGGCACCCGGGCGCGAATATGGAACCTTGCTGGCCTATGGATTTCTACTTGATACACGCCCTGCCAGAGCAGCAGAGCGGTCAAAAAATCATCAAATTTGATACCCGGGTTCAATTGCCATTGTTATAGTCAGCGAACCAGCACAGGAGGCTTTTCATGAACAATCTGCACATCCTCGTAACCGGTGGAGCCAGTGGTATCGGCCTTGGAATCGCCGAAACCCTTGGCAAACAGGGCGCCCGCATCACCATCTCGGACATCAGTCAGGAGGCTCTGGATGCCGGCGTCAGCAAATTGAAAGAACAGGGAATTGACGCCAAAGGCGTCGCGGCGGATATGTCGGATGTCGCAGCGATCGACGCCATGGCTGCCAGCCTCGCCAGCGACCCCGTCAATGTCGTGGTCAACAACGCAGGCTTGCAATACGTTTCCAAACTTGAAGACTTCCCGGCTGACCGCTGGAAACTGCTGATCGATGTCATGCTGGTTGGCCCGGCGATGCTGACTCGTGCATTGTTGCCGTCCATGCGCGAGCAGGGTTACGGCAGGGTTATCAATATTGGCTCCATTCACAGCCTGGTCGCGTCACCCTACAAGTCCGCCTATGTTGCCGCCAAGCACGGCCTGATCGGCTTTGCCAAAACCGTCGCGCTGGAAACCGGCGACACCGATATCACCATCAACACGATTTGTCCGTCGTACGTCAAAACGCCTTTGGTAGAAAAGCAGATCGCAGCACAGGCCAAGGAGAATGGCATTTCAGAGGAAGATGTGATCAACAAGATCATGCTGGAACCAATGCCGAAGAAGCAGTTCATCGACATCAGTGAAATCGCCGAGACCGTCGCTTTCCTGGCCAGCCCTGCGGCCAAAAATATTACCGGCCAGACACTGGTGCTGGACGGTGGCTGGGTCGCCCGCTAACCCGCGAGCCAGTCGGAAGCCTGCTTCTGACTGGCTTTACCTTCCTCCTGCCGAGGCCCCCAGTTCCCAGATCGGCAGAAATACCCCCAGCGCCAGAATCAGTACCATAAAAGCCATCATTCCGAGCATGATGGGTTCGATGGCATCCGCCAGAAACTTGAGTTCGTAGTCCACTTCCTCTTCATAGAAATCGGCGACGTCATTCATCAGATCATCAATGGAGCCGGTTTCCTCTCCCACCGCCATCATTTGCAGTACCAGCGGAGTAAACATGCCCGTGGCCGCAGCGGTTGCGGTGAGTCGTTCACCGCGCTCAACACCCGACTGCATGCGCCGGATTGCAGCACCAATGTAGCGGTTGCCAACGCTGTCGGAAACCACATTGAGACAACGCAAAATCGGTACACCGGAACTCATCATCATCGCCAGTGAACGGGAGAAACGCGACAGGGCGATACGCTTGAACAGGGAGCCAAACACCGGCAAACGCAGCTTCAGCTGGTCCCATCCCAGACCACCCTCAGGCGTTTTGATGTAACGATAGATCGCAAAGCCCAGCACCAGCAGCGCGATACCAATCATGAGCCCATGATTAACCGCAAAGTCTGATACCCCGATCAGGATTCGGGTTGGCAATGGCAGTTCCGTATGCATGCTTTTGAAAACAGGCACAAAGCTCGGAATCACAAACAGGGTGATCACGGTCAGGGCAATCGCCATCGAAACGAGCACCAGGGTTGGATAGCGCATTGCGGTTGAAACCCGCTTGATGGTCTCCCGTTCCATTTCGAGGTGATGAATAAGTGCCTGCAAGGCTTCAGGTAACCGCCCCGTTGTTTCGCCGACCTGGATCATGCTGATGTAGATTGGCGAAAAGACTTTTGGATGCTGGCGAAACGCCGTGGTCAGATCGCCCCCCGCAGTCAGTACCCTGGCCATCTCACCCAGAATTCGTTTCAGCTCCGGGTTATTGGTCGATTCCGCTAACCCATTCAGCGCCCGGATAATCGGTACTCCGGAACGGGTTAGGGCAAAGAGCTGACGGGTCAGCAAGATGCGCTCATCCATCTTGATGCGCCGCCGGAACAGATCACCCGCAGGCTCTCGATTAACCGTTCTGGCGGCCTGCTGCTCTTCCAGTCCCAGCAGCAACACGCCCTGCCGCTGCAATACCCGTGCAGCAGCATTCTGGTCTTGCGACACCAACTGCCCAGTCACCGGTCGCCCCTGACTGTCTTTACCCCGATATTGATAGATCGGCATCAGCCATCCACCTCATCCAGCGTCGAGGCAACCCGGAACACCTCATCCACCGAGGTGATACCGGCTCGGGCGTAGTCCAGTGCGGCCAGTACCAGCGGGCGATGCCCCTCCTGTCGACTGGCTTCGTCAGCGAACAGGTTGGCGTTGTTATCGCGCAGTGCCCTTACCAGAGGCGGCGTCATTTCCAGAAATTCATACACCCCGACCCGCCCGAGGTAACCCGTGTTATGGCACTGGTGGCAACCACGGCCAATACGGTAATCATGGGAGGCAGCATCAGCCTCAATGCCGTTCAGCCATACCTTGTCCTGGACCGAGAGTTCATCCGCCTGCTGGCACTTCGGGCATAATCGTTTGATCAGCCGCTGAGCCACAATGCCGCGCAAGGACGATGCGACCAGGTAGGGGTCCATGCCCATATCGAGCAACCGCATGGCGCTGGAAGCAGCATCATTGGTATGCAATGTCGACAGCACCATGTGGCCAGTCATGGCAGCGCGCAAGCCGATTTCGGCAGTTTCCTGGTCACGCATTTCCCCCACCAGCACCACATCCGGGTCCTGACGCAAGGCGGCCCGCAGTACAGTGGCAAACTCCAGCCCGACTTTTGAGTTCACCTGCACCTGATTCACCCGCGATAGCCGGTATTCGATCGGATCTTCTGCCGTGATGATTTTCTTTTCCGGCTTGTTGAGCTGGTTCAGCGCTGCGTACAGCGTGGTGGTTTTACCCGAGCCAGTAGGCCCGGTGACCAGCAGCAAGCCATGCGGGCGACTGATTTGCTGAAGAAAACGTTTCTTCAGGCGTTCCGGCATGCCCAGCGCGTCGATGTCCAACAAACCCGCACTCTGGTCCAGCAGACGCATCACCACGGATTCACCATAGGGAACCGGCATGGTCGACAGACGAACATCAATGCTCTTGTTCAAAACCCGGATGTTGAAACGGCCGTCCTGCGGCAAACGCTTTTCGGAAATATCGAGCCCCGACATGATTTTCAGCCGCGACACCAACGCCGATGCCACCCGTCGTTCCTTCATGATCTGCTCTTGCAGATCGCCGTCGATGCGCAATCGAATCCGCAACAGGTTTTCTTCCGGCTCGACGTGAATATCAGACGCCTTGACCTGCACGGCATCTTCGAGAATGTTCTGTAACAAACGAACCACAGGCGCATCGCCAGAATCTGACTGCATCGCCATTTGGTCGATGTCGAAGTCGTTATCCTGCAGTTCGCCTTCCAGTTCACCGGCAATCGAGGCAATTTGCTGCTGGCGGCGATACTGGGTATCCAGCAGCGACAACAAGTCCATCTCGCGCACAAACGCTGGTAACACCGGCCGCCCCAGCGACCGCTGGACTTCATCGACCAGCATCAGGTCGGTAGGATCAGCCATACCAACCAGGTAGCCATTGCCTTCTTCCGCCAGTACCAGCGCCCGGAAACGGCGAGCCTGGCTTTCAGGCAGTCGATGTACCAGGCGGGAATCGAGACGAAAGTGCGTCAGGTCGATGAACGGATAACCGCAATAATCTGCCAGGGTGCCGAGCAGATTATCCTCGGTCAGAAAGCCCATATCGGTAATTGCGCGCCCGAGCTTCTTGCCCGAGCGCTTTTGTTCTGCCAATGCTTCCTGCAATTGATCTTCGGTAATCAGATTGCGTTCAAGCAGCAGGTCGCCAATACGAACCCTTTTACTCATCCGTGTCTTGCTCCGTCACTCATCGCTATGAAGATATGCCACCACCGATGTATGAGGCGTCGGCTCAACCAGCAAGGTTGCAAGATCCGTCTCGACCATATCATTCGATGTGAGCAGTGTTGCTGGCTGATTCCCGAACGGCTGCAGTTGTGGTTGCGGTTCGGTCATGCTGAGCTGATCAGAGAGGCGATTGCTGCCGGTATCGATCAACCAGGCAGTCAGGCCGATAATGACGAACATGATGCAAAGTGCACCACCGATAATCACCAGCCCATCAAGCACGCTCAATGAGCGCTCGGGGATTTCGTTAAGCTTGTGCCGCTGATGAGGGTTAATGCACCAGTCGGCATTGTCGCTTCCAACCACGCTGTTGTTATTCTCTGGATTGTGGTTCATGGTCTTGCTCCTCCGTTTTCAGAAAAGACGGGGCCAATCGCGAAAAACGCCGATTGATAGCCTCAACTTCCTGTAGCGGCGTAGCACCGTCCACGATTCGCGGCTGGATCAGGATGACCAGCTCGCTTTGCACTTTTTCCTGCCGCTGTTGGCGGAACAGCCAGCCCAATACCGGAATGTCGCCCAACAGTGGTACTTTGGCCTCGGTATTCTCCAGCCGGTTCTGCATCAGACCGCCAATCACCACCACCTGGCCCGATTTGGCGCGAATGATGGAGTCCGTTTCTCTTACCGTGCTGTAGGCCAGCGGCAGGTTGAATTCATCACTGCCCAATTCAATCGTCTTGGTCCGCTCCTCCACTTCGGTGACCGTTGGATGAACGTGTAAAATCACTTCTTCATCACTGCTCACCTGCGGCGTCACATCAAGCGCGATGCCAGAGAAGAAGGGTGTCAATTCAATGTCCGGCGACTGCGTACTACCGGTCGTTGTGGTGGTTGTGGTGGTGCTGACATTGGTCACAAAAAACTCGTCAGAACCGACCTTGATCACCGCTTTCTGGTTATTCACCGTGGCAATGCGTGGGCTGGAAAGCACCTTCACATCACCCTGGCTTTGCAGCAGCTCCACCGCACCCGCAAAATCCGCCGCACTCAAATTCAGCGAAAAAATCCCGCCAATCCGATCGCTGTTATCCAGTGCCACCGAAGTCTGTCCGAAGGTCGCCTCACGACTGCCACTCGACACCAGTGCATCCCAGTTGATCCCCTGCTGATAGCCATCGCTGAGGGTGACTTCCAGAATCTTGGTCTCTATCAATACCTGCTGCTGAATACTGATCTGGGCTCGCTGCAAATAGCTGTTAACCGACTGTTGTACGACGGGTGACGCCTTGACGATGGCGATACCCGCATGCGCGTCGACAACCACCTTGGCGTTGGCTTCATCCTGCACCAACAGTTGCAGGGTGATCCCCAACTGCTGCCAGAAGTCCGCCAGTGAGTCCGTCTCAACTTCCGTACTGTTGATGGTTCTTGAATTAACATTAGTCGAATTTGAGCCACTCGTTGAAGAATTGCTGCTTGACGATTGTCCGGCAGCTTGCGACACCTGGCCGCTACTGACCTGCATGCCGGAACGGCCAGAACGGGTGACGTTGAGATAGTTGATCGGATAAATGCGGGTTTGCTGTTTGCTCGGCAAAATCTGTACGCCGTAGCTGTTGATCCGAAAATCAAAGCCATAAATGTCCCGTACCGCTTCGAGTACATCGGCCAAGGTGACATGACGCAGCGACAGCGAAATCGTGCCTTCTACTTCTGGATGCAGGATCAGGTTAACGCCGGTCCCTGTGACCAGACTGTTGAAAAAGGCGGCCACTGGTGTGTTGTCGGCCACCACATCAAAATATTCTGTTTCCGATACTGTTGGCGCCGCAACGGCCTTGTCCGCTGCCGGGGGTTGAGGCCGTGACATTGCAGTAGCTGGAGGCTCAGGCAACATGGGTTGCTGAACCAACGCCATTTCCTTGTGGGTAGGCTGCTGGCTGCATCCTGCCAACGCCATGATCAACAGCGCCAGCAAACACTGCTGCCATACCGGCTGTTTGTTCTGCCCTCGGGCCATCATGGTTGTTTATCCTCGTTGCTTTGCTCATCGGTTTGAATGCGATGAACACGGGTCGATATGGAATCTGTCGCCGAGGTCGGCTGACGCACGTCCCGGCTATTCATCTGTAAGGTACGGGTGCCTGAGGCAGACACCAGCACGACGCCAGTAGCGTCAATCTGGCGCACCCGATAGCCCGCAATCCGGTCGCCCGAGCGGACGACTTCACCGTTGATAACCGCCACAGCAACCGGCCCAAGCAGCAACTGCTGCAACTGCATCCGGGGTGCCGGGATCGCTTTCATTTCAGGTTTTGGCGCAGCGATGCCGAGCCAGGCTGGCGGCCGGGTCGGATCATCGGCATACAGGCAGGCCGACCACACGCAGCAGAGCAGACAGACTATGCGTCTAGACACCAACCACCTCCTTGCTGGTGCTGATGGTGTATACCTCCAGCAGCAACTCGCCCCAGGGATAGGCATCCACCTGATAGTCCAGCGATTGCCAGAACAGCCGCTGTTCGCTCTGTTGCAACCGCTGCAGATAATCCAGTGCAGAAGGCCAGGTCGCCTGCAACCGGATGGTCAACTGATGACGCCAGAACAGTACTTTCTCCGGGTCCTTCTCAAGCGGCTTGGCAGTTCCTGTCGATTGGCCGATATGAATTGGTTTTGGAGGCTGGTTTTCCAGCGCAATCAGTTTGAGGCCTGAGGACTGCTGCAAAACCTGCTGCAGCAAGGCGACCATTTGCTTCGGTGCGACCAGCTGGGACGATAATTCGATGGTTTGTTGATCCAGCGAAGCCTGCAAACGGGCCAGTTGCAGCAGTTCTACGCGGCTTTGTTCGTTCGGGTCTTGCAAGGTTTGCTGGCGCAGCTGCTGCAGACTCCTCTGCAGCTCTTCCAGCTGTACTTCACCCCGCTGCAATTTCTCCTCCTGGCTGGCGAGCTGCAGCCAAACCGGTTCGGCCAACACCACTCCCAGCAACAGCATCAGACCTGCGAGACTGACACGTAGCAGTAAAAACTCTCGCGGCTGCATCGCATTGATTTGTTCAAACAGCCGTTGTAGCCGGGGATGTTGTAACCCGCTCATCGAGCATTCCCCTGCAGTTTTCGGACGGAGTCAGGCACAGTGGTTGTCGCCGCGCTGGTACCATGGGGGCGGGTGTCGAGCCAGAAACGAAATGCGTGCTGCTGCTGCTGAATATCGATCTGCTCAAACTGACGGCCCTGATAGGCAGGCAGCTGTGCAAGCAAGTCCAGATAACGGGACACGGCAACCGGTTCCTGCACCAGCCCTCCCAGCGCCACGTCACGGCCCTGATCTGTAATGTGGGCTTCGGACAACCACAAAGAAGACAGCGACAACTGTCCCAGCTCAGACATCAAGGCAACAAAACCACTGCCGCTACCAATTTGACGGTCTAACTGACCATCGACTCCCTGCAGGTAACCCACCCGCAGCCTGGCTTCCTCAACCCGTTCTTTTGATTGCTGTAACTGCTCAGCCAGTGCGGCGTCCAGCGGCGGCGCAAGCAAACGTTTATGCTCCACTTCTACCGCGGCCAGTAAACTGTCATTTTGCTGTTGCAGATCCCGCAGCTGCTGACCGATGAAAAAGCGATAACCCTGGCCAACCGCTATGGCCAGCAGAATTACCAGCACCAGCACACCCAGTTCCCGCAACAACCGTTTGACCCGGCGCGGCAGGCTGACCGGATGAAACTCCGGCAGGTAAAAGTTGACTTGCTGACGGGGCTGCCAATTCATGACATCACCTCAAGATCCTGATGGACCAGGGTTTGTCCAGGCGTCAGTGCTGCCCCCAGCGCCAATACAATGGTGCTGTTACTGGCGTTTTCTTCATCACCGAGCCAGTTACTCAGCGAAAAGCGTCGGCAAGGTATATTGACCCGCAGCTCAAGCTGCTCCATCAACGGCGACAAGATGCCAGCCCGGTCCGTGTCGAGCAGCCATAGCTGACCGACCGATCCCATGCCTTGCTGGCTTTCAAAATAATCGAGCGAACGCTGGATCTCGAGTCCCAGATTATCCAGCTGTTCGGCATGACGACCGGCGGACAGGTTAAAACTGGCGCTGGCTGACAACGCGGTGCTGTTGCCGCTGGCAACGCTCAATTCCGGCGCTATGTTGCTGAGGCCGATGGTGAAATCCCGCCGTAAAAACAGGGCACCCTGATCGTAAATCATCATTTTGCCGCTACTGTCATCCAGCTTGAGAACCGCAATGCTGGTTTCGGGGTCCAGATCTCCCAGCAGCGCCAGCACCGACATTTCGGTGATTACGATGCTTTCGATGCGGATTTGCTGCTGCCGACAACTAACGACCATGTCCTGCACCATCGCCCGTTCGCAAAACGCAACAAATGCCATTTTCTGACGTCCGCGATAGGCTTCTACAGGAAGCCTGAACGCCTGTACCAGTAACTGTTCCAGAGGTATGGTTGTGAGCTCACCCAGTCGAAAACGCATGGCATCTGCCAGCTCGTTGTCGTCGACATCCGCAGCAGCCAGCATCTGTAACTGATAGCAGTTACCGGTTAAAACCAGACTGGCTTTGGCCCTGCGCCAGCCCAGCTGTTGTACCCACTCCCCCAGCTTCGACCAGTCGGTTTTCGGCATCTGAAGACGCGCAACGACACGGCCGCCTGCGACAGCAACTGCCGCCAGTTCACCCGTCAGGGTAACAGCGATACCAATACGGCCTTTTTGTGAGTTTGAATGCCTGAACCAGGGCCAACGCATAATTCCGGATGTTCCATAAGAGACTACTGTCAGTGTAGACAGGATTTTTGTACTTGCCGGGCCAAGGCTGATCCATTGGAATAAATATGTGGAATTATGCAGAGATGCCGTACCAGGTCAGGATTCGCGCTGACTGGCGAGTCAGGGTATGCTGCGCGGCGCTGAAAACCACCCATCCGGACCACAACCATGTTCCATATCGTTCTGTTCGAACCTGAAATTCCACCCAATACCGGCAACATCATTCGGCTCTGTGCCAATACCGGCTGTCAGCTGCATTTGATCGAGCCACTGGGATTCAATATGGAAGAGAAGGCACTGCGACGGGCCGGGCTGGATTATCACGAATTTGCCAACGTCAAACGCTACGCCAGCTTTGAGGAGTTTGTGCAGCAAGCCCAGCCACAACGGCTGTTTCCGTTCACCACCAAGGGGTCAACGGTCCATTCAGCCATGGCGCTGGAGGCTGGCGATTATTTTATGTTCGGACCGGAAACCCGCGGTTTGCCCGCAGAAGTGTTGCAGCAATTTCCCCAGCAGCACTGGTTACGTTTACCCATGCTGCCAGACAGCCGCAGTCTGAACCTGTCGAATACCGTGGCGATTGTGGTGTATGAAGCCTGGCGTCAGAACGACTACCAGCAGGCCAAACTGGTCGGCCCCGGTCTGGCCTGAGGCAGGCGGGTTTGAGGCAGGCGGGTCTGAAACAAACCGGGCTGTCTCAGAACAGCCCGAGTTCCAGTACCAGCTTGTTGTCATGAACCGAAACCGATTTCAGCGTTGCCTTGGCCAGCTGCTGTTTGAGATCTTCGTCATCCAGTACATACACCGGCTTGCGTTCCAGATACTTCGACGCCAGCGGTTCGATCACGGATTTCACCTGGGCAGTGTTGCCCGAATCAATGGCCGATGAATCAATGCTGATGATTTTCGGCTTTTTGAAGAAAAAGGCTCCCTGATCCGGGTTATACATCAGATGACCGGCAATCTTGACCTGCACCACGCCACCGAGGTCGCCTGGCGCTTCAATCGTCACCTTACCGGCAAAGCCGAGCTGATCGTCTCCCACCGCCAGATCAAGCACGGGTTCATCCAGCGTTACCTTCATAAAATAGCGGTCACGATGCATCGGCATCATGGCTTCCAGCCGTTGCTGCAACTCTTGTTGGGTCAGTTCGATGGTGTAGGCCGAGGCCAGACTGGCGCTGAGAGAAAGTATGGCCAACGCAGCAGCCTGTACGAATTTTTTCAGGGACATGCGGATTCCGGGGATAACAACGACGGGATTCTATAGACCACAAAAAACGCCCGCTGTTAGCGGGCGTTTACAGATTGCCTGTCAGACTCCGCCAGCGGAGCCGGATTCAGCAATCAATGAGCAGCTTCGGTGCCTTCTGCAGCAGCGGCAGCTTCAGCGGCTTCCTGTGCCATACGCTGCTGGTACAAACCATCGAAGTTGATTGGAGCCAGCATCAGTGCAGGGAAACCGCCCTTCACAACCAGCGCGTCAATCGCTTCACGCACGTATGGGAAGATGATGTTTGGACACATCGCGCCCAGCATTGGCTTCAGCTGTTCTTCAGGAATGTTGTCAGCCAGGAACAGGCCAGACTGCATGACTTCAACCAGGAAGGCAGTTTCTTCTTCAACCTTGGCAGTCACGGTCACTTTAACAGACACTTCGTAGTGCTTGTCATCAGCCTTGCGGGCACCTGAGTTCAGGTCCAGCTTCAGTTCCGGCTTCCACTCTTTGGTGAAGATCAGTGGCGCATTCGGCACTTCAAAAGAAGCGTCTTTGATGTAAACGCGCTGCAGCGCGAATTGTGGTTGTTGATTCTCAGACATAGGTATTTCCTGGTTTTATTTACGAACGACCGGAAGGTTCTGGTTGTTCCATTCCATCATGCCACCGGACAAACGTACCGGGTTAAATTCTTTCTCTTTCAGCATTTTGGCGGCCATGGAGACAGTCTGACCACTCTTGCACACCAGCACGATCGGCTTGTCCTTGTAGACGTTCAGCTCATTCATGCGACGGGCGAAATCAGCAAATGGAATATTCATTGCGTTCGCCAGGTGACCTTCCTTGAAGTCCTTCTTGTCGCGGATATCGACAATAATGGCGCCTTCCTTGTTGATCAGCTGGGTCGCCTCAGCGGGAGAAACAGCGGCACCGTTGCGCTTGCGGTTGTCGAGCACCAGAGCAATCAGAAAGAACGCCCAGATCGCGACCAGCCACCAGTGGTTACCGATAAATTCAAGAACCTGTTGCATAATACTCATCATTAGCCAGATAAAATCAGCGCAGCAGTATACCCGCTGCAACTGCCTCTGTCGTGCCCCGAATCGCCATGCTGAAAGGGCGGACCTTCACGGAATCCGACACTTTACCGATTGTTTATCGATATTTTTATGACAATCGCCAATAGCCCTGCTCTTTTGAACCAATTGACGAGACAAACCGGACGGTCGTCCAGCTGCCTTCGCACTGGGATCAATGCCCTGCTTTCAGTACAATTGCCGTAATAACACTTTAGATTCGAGGCAAGACCATGACTCAGCGCCCAACACCTGTCGCTCTTATCATCCTGGATGGCTGGGGCTACCGCGAGGAAACCGACAACAACGCCATTGCCCACGCCAACACCCCAACCTGGGATCGTTTGCTGGAAGCCTTTCCGAATACCCTGATCCAGACTTCCGGTACCGCCGTTGGTCTGCCAGATGGCCAGATGGGCAACTCTGAAGTCGGCCACATGAACCTTGGCGCGGGTCGCATCGTTTACCAGAACTACACTCGCATCAACAAGGCGATTGAAGACGGCGAACTGGCCAACAACGCAGCACTGGCAGCGGCGATGGAAAAAGCCAAAGCAGCTGGCGGCGCGGTGCACTTCACCGGTTTATTGTCTCCAGGTGGTGTTCACAGCCACGAAGACCAGCTGGTTGCCCTGCTGGAAATGGCCAGTGCCAAAGGGGTTGAGCAGGTCTATGTCACCGGTATTCTGGATGGTCGCGACATGCCACCACGGTCTGCCGAAGATTCCATTGCCAAGATCGAAGCCAAATGCGCGGAACTGGGTAACGCCCGTTTGACCGGCATTGTTGGCCGCTATTTCGCCATGGACCGCGACAACCGTTGGGACCGGGTGCAGCAAGCCTACGACCTGATGACGCAGGGCAAGGCAGAATACACAGCCCCCAACGGCATCGAGGGTCTGAAAGCCGCTTACGAACGTGACGAAAACGACGAATTCGTCAGCGCCACCCTGCTGGGTGAAGCCGCGACAGTGAAGGATGGCGACGCCATCATCTGCTTCAACTTCCGTCCTGACCGCGCCCGTGAAATCACCCGCGCCTTTGTTGATGGTGACGAATTCAGCGGCTTCGAGCGTCAGGTTCGCCCGGCGCTGTCTGACTACGTGATGCTGACCGAATACGCCGCCACCATTCCAGCCAACTGTGCCTTCCCGCCAGAAGCGCTCAGCAATGGCCTGGGTGAATACGTTTCCAGCCTCGGCATGAAACAGCTGCGGATTGCCGAAACTGAAAAATACGCGCACGTCACCTTCTTCTTCTCTGGCGGTCGCGAACAGGAATACGACGGTGAAACCCGTATTCTGGTCAACTCACCGGATGTTGCTACCTACGACCTGCAACCAGAAATGAGTGCGCCGGAAGTGACCGAAAAACTGGTTGATGCCATCAAGAACGGTGGTTATGACCTGATCGTCTGTAACTACGCCAATGGCGATATGGTCGGTCACACCGGCAAGTTCGACGCTGCCGTCAAGGCCGCCGAAGCCATTGATGCCTCACTGGCTGCCGTAACCGAAGCGATTCTGGAAGTGGGTGGCGAATGCCTGATCACCGCCGACCATGGTAACGCCGAACAGATGCTTGATGCCCAGGGTCGGCCGATGACCCAGCACACCACCGGCCCGGTGAACCTGGTGTACGTCAACGAACGTCCACAAGGCACCCTCAACCCCGGCCGTCTGTGTGACATCGCTCCAACCCTGTTGGCCATGATGGGTGTGGAACAACCAGCAGAAATGACTGGTCAATCTCTGGTAGATTTCAGCTGATCCACCTCACTTAACACCGTCCAGGGATATTATCCGGACCATGAAACTAGCGACTCTGGCCAGCCTTGCGCTGGCCTGCCTGCTGTTGACCACAGGCACAGCCCGGGCAGAAGACAGTGATGCCGCCAAACTGCAGTCCCTGAAGGCAGAAATTGCCAAGCTGCAGCAGTGGCTCAATGAAGCCAGTGCCGAGCAGAGCAAACTGTCAGAGTCGCTGCAACAGACCGACAAGGACATCGGCAAGCTGTCGCGCCAGATTGACGAAACCCGCCGCCAGCTTGAAGAGGAGCAACAACGCCTAAAAAAGCTCCGACAGGATCAGGCGCAGCTCGATGAGCTGCGTACTCGCCATACCCAACGTTTACGCGAGCAAATCCGCGCCGCCTATCAGCTGGGCAGTGATGCGCCCATCAAGGCGCTGCTGAATCAGGACGATCCCCAGCAAGCCCAGCGGATGATGAAATACTTTGGTTATTTCAACAGTGCCCGCCAGCAACAGATCCGGTTCACCATCAGTGAACTGCAACGCCTCGACCATATCGCCGAAGCCATCCAGCAACAGGAACAACAGCTGCAGGCGACCCGCAATCAGCTCGACCAGCGCAACCAGCAGCTGCAGCAGCAAAAGACCCGGCAACAAACCCTGCTGGCCAAGCTCAACAGCCAAATGAGCAATGAACAACAACGTTTGCAGCAAAAGCAGGCGGACCGTAAACGTCTCGAATCGCTGTTTGACGAAGTTCGCACCCTGGTCGAAAAAAGCCCCCGCAAACAGGATGCCCGGCTGTTCAAAACCCTCAAACGTCATCTGCCCCGTCCCATTGATGGCCGCGTGATTGCTGCATTTGGCAATCCGGTCACCGACGGCGCCGGTCGTTGGGAAGGCTGGTTGATGAGCGCACCGGAAGGTGCCCCTATCAAGGCGGTACACCACGGTCGGGTGGTCTATTCTGACTGGTTGCGAGGCTTTGGTTTGTTACTCATTATCGATCACGGCGATGGTTACATGACTCTTTACGCCCATAACCAGTCGTTAATGTACGACGTTGGTGACTGGGTCAATCAGGGCGATGTAATCGCTTCCGTTGGCCGCAGTGGCGGGCTTAAGGAACCCCAGCTGTATTTTGAGATCCGTTACAAGGGCAAACCCCAGGACCCTGCGACCTGGTTGGCCAAAAAATAGCCTTCCGGCCGTTACCAGCAACCATGGAAGCTGACTTTCCTTACAGCGATCAGGTTACCAGCGCAGGGGATTTATGCGATGCTTCGGGCATCACCGTTGACGAGACTACCCATGAAATTTTGCCGGCCAGCTATTTCCGCCCTTGCAGTCACCCTGTTCAGTCTGTCTTTTTCCGTCTCCGCTACGGCTGACACAGTCCCCGCTGCTGCAGCGCCTGCCGACCAGTCCCAAACCGAACTGCCACTGGAAGAACTGCGCAACTTCGCCGAAGCGTTCGAGCGCATTCGCAGTTCCTATGTCGAAGAAGTTGATGACGAAACCCTGTTCGGCTATGCCATCAACGGCATGCTGACCGCACTGGACCCCCACTCGGTCTATTTACAGCCGGAAGATTTCTCCGAGCTGCGCGAAACTACTACCGGTAAATTTGGTGGCCTCGGCCTGGAAGTGGGCCAGCAAGATGGTTTGGTGCTGGTGATTACCCCGATTGATGACACCCCGGCGCAAAAAGCCGGTATCAAAGCTGGCGACCTGATCGTCACCCTCGATGGCGAAGCAGTCGTTGGCATGTCACTGGGCGAAGCGATTGAAAAAATGCGCGGCGAACCCGGCAGCCCAATCACTCTGGAAATCCGTCGCGATAACGAACCAACCCTGCTGTCGTTCACCGTTGAGCGTGATGAAATCAAGGTGCGCAGTGTGCGCTCGAAACTGTTGTCAGACGACATCGGCTATATCCGCATTACCCAGTTCCAGGAAGAAACCGGTGCGGAACTCAACAAAACCCTGAAAAAATGGCAGGACGATAAAGCCGTCAAGGGTGTGATTCTGGATCTGCGTAACAACCCGGGTGGCGTACTGGATGCCGCTGTTGATGTTTCCAACGCCTTCCTCGACAACGGCCTGATCGTCTACACCGAAGGCCGCGCCGCCAGCTCGAAACTGAAATTCTCGGCCAACAGCGACACCACCGCCAGGGATCTGCCACTGATCGTGCTGATTAACGGTGGTTCGGCATCCGCTTCGGAAATTGTTGCCGGTGCGCTGCAGGATCACAAACGCGCAGTACTGGTTGGCACCCAGTCATTCGGCAAAGGCTCCGTCCAGACCGTGTTGCCACTGGCCAACGACAAGGCTATCAAGCTGACCACTGCCCGTTATTTCACGCCAAGCGGTCGTTCGATTCAGGCCAAGGGAATCGAGCCGGATATCTGGGTTGAACAAAGCGACGTAACTCCGATTGCCCGCAACCGTACCATCAAGGAAGCCGATCTGCGTGGTCACCTGGATAATCCAAATCAGGACAAGTCTGCTGACCAGAATAAGGAAATCAGCAAGGACGACAGCCAGAACGATACTGAATTACTGGCCAAGGACTTCCAGCTCTACGAAGCCCATACCCTGCTGAAAGGAATGGCTATTCTCGGCAAGCATTGATCCAGGAAAACTGCAAACCACCTGTTATGAAACACCCGATCGTATGGCTGACCAGTCTGTTGACTGGCAGCCTGCTGGCCACCGGCCTGCAAGCCGGTGAGCTGGTTATCATCATTGACGATGTTGGCAACAATGGTCCGCTGGGCGAACTGGCAGTCAGTTTACCCGCCCCGGTCAATCTCGCCTTTCTGCCAGAAACCCCATACGCCGCCCGACTCGCCCGCAAGGCCAAAACCAAAGGCCATACGGTGATGCTGCATGCGCCGATGGCGACTGAATCCGGCTTTCCGCTGGGGCCAGATGGGCTGTACGCCGATATGGACGAAGCCAGTTTCAAACACACCCTCCAGCAAAGCCTCGACAGCATTCCTGGCGTGCAGGGTTTTAACAACCATATGGGCAGCTTGTTAACGCAGGATTGCACCCGTATGGGCTGGGCCATGGAAGTGGCTCGACAGCGTCATTTATTCTTTATCGACAGTCGCACCACGGCCAACACCTGTGCAGCCAGGTCGGCAACGGCGGCTGGCGTCGCCAACCTGTCACGGGATGTGTTTCTCGACAATGATCGCTCGGCAGCGGCACTGGAGATCCAGTTCCAGAAGGCCGTCACGATCGCGGCAACCCATGGCCGCGCCATTCTGATTGGTCATCCCTACCCGGAAACCATGGCCTACCTGCATCAAAAACTCGGTGGCGATAGTGAAACTGCCAGCCTGGCGGCGGCCGCAGCGGCAGATAGCAGTTTGCCGCTCAGTGGCAATCATGAATACGCTGGCGGAGAACCGGTACCGACAGCAGCTTCTGACCTTGCAACTTCAGAGAGCAGTACAGATATAACAGCCAACAGCCAGTGGCAACTGACGGCGCTGGATCAGTTGTTGAGCACTCCGGTATTACCCGTGGGCCAGCAACTTGCTGACGCTACAAACCAGGCAGAAACAGCCGAGAAACCAGAGCTGACACCGGAAGCAATATCAGCCGCAGCAACAGTAACCAGCGAACCGACCAGTGTGTTAGATATTGCGCGTAATAGCCTGGTGTTGGCGAACGCCGTTATCCACCAGGATGCGTTGTGGAAACAGGCAGAAGCCAGTGCAGTAACAGATGGCCGAGTCGCGAGTAACACCCAGCTCGTTACTAACATTGGTATAGAACCGCAATCCGTCCACTGGCCGAATCGGGTATTGAACGTGCGACTGCCGAATGGCAGCCGCAGTCTGGTGAATATTCGTTTACTGCCCTGAACCCAGTCCCGGCATGCGGACCCTACGCATTTGCGTTTGACGGGCATTGTTCAATGTCATCCTGTCCTGCCATCGTGAAACCCGCCGCCAGGCTGCGGATCAAAACGTGCTGCGATGGCAGCACGCCGGATTCAAACGATCAGAACTGATAACCCATACCCAGATAGAAACCATCGCTGTTGCCAGCATCTTCGTTTTGCAACTGGTAATCAGCTTTCAGCACAACGTCTGGATGCGGATAGTAGTTCACACCAAGGTTGGTCTGGGCCTGATCCACGCCATCTTCAACAGACCACACAGTCTGGCGACCAAACACCCCAACCTGCTCCAACACTTTCCAGGACAGCTCGACCTGAGCGCCGTCCTGGACATCCTTGCCGGCAGCCTTGGCGTCATCACCCGCCAGATCCCAGCGGGCAATCATGGCTTTGGCAGTCACGTCACCCAGTTGATAAATGGCATGGCCACCCAACAGGGTGGCTGATTCAGCATAGGAATCCTCAGCACTCTGGTCAAGGTCCGGCTGATACTGGGCATAGGCTGCCAGTTCCAGACCGCTGACGCCGGTATAACGAACCCGTACTGTGGTCGCCAGATCAAAGGCGTCGGCGTTGGAAGTTTTCTGTTTGCCCGCTTTCAGATCAAAGGCATCAGCGTCTGAATCCGTGGTTGGATCCTCGGTTTTCAGGCCTTCGGAAATAAAGACGTCATAGCTCAGACCATTGCTGAACTGCTGGCTCAGCATCACACCAGCAACGTACCAGGTGGTTGGAATAATGGTGGTCTCCAGCACCGGACGCTCAACACCGTAATAGGTGGTTGGCTCGTGGGTTTCGTTCACAATCCCCACTGGCGTCAGCTGGATACCGGTTTTGATCTGGGTGTTATCTGCCACCTTGAATTCAAGGTAGGCCTGCTCCAGCTCCACCGCACCTTCGCCGTCGGAACCCGGTACCACGGTGTGCTCGACTTCGAATTCGGAGTGGAAGCTGATGGTGTCTGAGAAGCGATAGCCAAGGAACATCACCCAGCGGCGGAAATCGATTTGCTTGTCGTCTTCACCATCGGCGTTGAGGTTGTGATAGTTCAGCTCACCGTAACCACCAATGCTGACCCGGCTGGCTTCCGCAGGCTGCTGTTGCTCAATCGCATCAGCCAACATACCAACACGCTCATTGAGGGTGTTTTCCAGTTGCTCAATCCGTTGTTCCAGCTGGCGAATAGTGGCAGCCTGATCATCCGCTGTCTGGCTGCCAGCAGCAAAAGCGGGCGCCGTGAAAGCGGTTACTGCCAGCACTGCCAGTGGTGCCAAGGTATTTTTCATCATCTTGTCCTGATTAAAGTTCGCCATAATCAATCGCCGTCACTGAAGTTAATGCCGAGGCTGACATCCAGCCCATCGGGAATTTCTCGTTTGAAGTTGCCGTCCAGCGACGCTGCCAGGCTGTTAAAAGTGGTGCTGTCCTGCGCACTGATGGCTTCACGGGCAGCCGTCAGATTGCTGCGCACGGTTTCGACATCAGTGCTGTTACCACCGATTTCCATCAGCTGAAACAGGCTGACGGTCGTTGCATCCGTGCCTTCCAGTAATTCGCTGGTGATATCAATGCTGGCGCTCATGGCCTGCCAGGAAGAATCGGCCAATTGGGCAATATTGCTGACGGTATCGCGTTGGGTCAGGTAGTCGTAGAACTCCTGCACCGACGTGATCAGTTCAGTCAGTGGCTCAGAACCATCATCGGTTTCACCCGCCAGCAGCATGGTCCGGTAGGAACTGCCGGAATCCAGATGATCCACCGTCCAGCCATTTACCACGTAATCGGCCTTGTTTTGCAGACTGCCAGCCAGGCCTTGCAGGGCATCACAGCGACGGCTGTCGGCTTCGAAGTCGGCAACAATATCACTGGCTAACTGGCTACGATCAGCGTCTTCAAACACCAGCACTTCCAGCGCCAGCACACCGACGTACTGGAAGGTTTTGCCGTCAAAGAAATCTGCATTGAGGGTGCTGTCGGCGGCAATCCAGCTGGCCAGCTGAGTGCGCACCGTGCTGGTGTAGTTGGTGCCACGAACTCGGAAGGAGTCGATGTACTGGTAAGCCGGGAACACGACGTCGTCGTTAAGTGGGCCAAAGTTAAACGGCAACAACTGGTACCAGCGGTTTTCCATGCTGATCCACTGCTGCTGCAAAGTGGCAAGAGTCTCGCTATCCGGTGCGGCACAAAAATCTTCAGCTGACTCCGAAAAGGCAGTAACTTCCGCAGCAAAGCCGGTCGCCGCCGGTATAATGGTGTTATCAACCATTTGCTCCAGCGCCTTGTCGATCGAACCTTCGCTCAGGGTTGGCTCATCATTGGCGCGGCTGCCACCACAACCAGTCAGCATCAGACCAGCGAGGCCGACCACTGTCGCCAGGGTACAGGGTTTCAATAAGCTCATACGGTCTGCTTCGGTAAGGTGAGAGTGAAGGTATGGTTATCCCAGTGCTTGCCATCGTACTGACGCCGCAGTTTGCGATCTTCGCGCAGACTGGTTGCTTTCAGCTCACGTACTTCGCCAGCGGAATTAGTGAGAACAAAGTGCTGTTCGTCACGGGTGACCGTCAGACCGCAGACGTCATAAAACGCGTGATAGCCCAGCAGCTCATGAGTATCAAGATGCCAGAAAGCGGCCAGATTACCGCGCGGGCTGGTAAAACCGGCAATACGTTCTCGGTTATTGATCGCCACACTGCCCATGTAATCGCGGAATTCATTCATCAAGCTGTCAGGGCCATTCAGCAACACCATTTCGGAACCCTGACGGTGAATGGCGCCCAGCGACACCAGCGAGTTGCTGGTCATGGCTGCACGTTGCACTTGGGTGGCCACTGCGACAGTGCCGTCATCGGCCACCGACAGGTGACGAATACTGGCCTTGCTTTCCGGCAGGCGGTGCTGGCTGATCAGCTCCCCGGAATAAAGAGACAGGTACACCAGTGACGGATCCATGGTGTCAAGGTTGAGAATTTCACGGCCACTGTCCGGGTGGGTACGCAAGCCACCATTGGCAACCACCAGGGTCTTGTTATCCGGCATCAGCCGGACGTCATGGGGGCCGATGCCATGAGTCAGAAATTCCGCTTCAATCGCCCAGTTACTGGTGTTACGAGCAATCAGCTTGCCGGTACCGCTACGGTAGTCCGATTCGGTTGTCAGCAGCCAGTTGCCATCCGGTGTATAGACGCCATGACCGTGCATATGGTGGCCATCGGCACACTCGAACACCTGTTCTACCGCGCCGCTATAAAGATTGACCACCAGCCCATGAGTCCCTGGACGACGGGAAAACATCACGGCCTGAGAAGGCTTGACCGGGTTCTGGGCCAGACCATGACCACGGAACTGGCTGGCAGCCGATTGCACCAGGGGCTGCTGTTCACCATCAAGAATCCAGCTGGCAAAATAGCCGGTCTCTTCATTGCCCTGGGCACTGATCCAGACTTCAGCGCCATCTAACGACTGATCAGTCACAGACTGACCGGCCATTACCCAGTTCGGTAACGCCAACAGGCCGGAGCCGATCAGCGCGGTGGATCCTGCTCCCGCCAGCAATTGCCGGCGGTTCATCTTCGGTTGCCCGGAATGCTCGAGGCATCCCTGTTGTTTTAGTTGTTTCATCATTGACCAACTCACAGTGATTCAACAAATTTGATCAACGCCTGCCGTTCACTGGCAGACAGATGAATAAAGCGCCCCTGTGCAGCTGCCGCTTCTCCGCCATGCCAGAGAATGGCTTCCTCGACAGAGCGGGCGCGACCATCATGCAGATAATGTCCGGCACCATTTACCTGGCCAAACAGACCTGCTCCCCACAGCGGTGCTGTACGCCATTCGCTGCCACTGGCATCGAAGTCTGGCCGACCATCCGCCAGGCCTGGCCCCATGTCATGCAGCAGCAGGTCGGTGTAAGGCCAGATATGCTGTCCAGCCAGATGCGGATAATCCGGGCTATCGCTCGTTATATAGTCGGGCTGATGACAAAGTTGACAGCCAGTCTGGTAAAACAAGGTACGGCCCGCGCTAACGTCAGCATCGTCAAGATTACGACGTTCAGGAACGGCCATATTACGACTGAAATCAATTACCAATTGCAATAAATCGTCAGGCAGTTCGAATCCGGCGTCATTGTTGCCATTGGTTTGCGCCAGACAAACTGGCTGCAACGGGCTGCAAGGCTGGTCAGGAAACAGTGGATTACTGATGCCAATATCATTGGCGAAGGCTGAGCCAACAATCATGTCCATGGTCGGGCGATTGGCCTTGAGACCAAACCTTCCCGGCTCGAGCTGTTGGCTACGGGCGTTCCAGGCCATGTTCTGACGGCCGGATATACCATCCTTGTTAACGTCATCAGGGTCAGCCAACGCCGCCAGATCAGCCTGGGGAATCAGTTCCAGCAGCCCCATGCCGTGAATCGCCGGGGCATTACGCAAACTGAAGCGGGTGTCGGCGGCAAAGTCGCCGTAGGCGGCATAACGCAAGTCGAGCTGGGGTTTACGCAACGCCATTTCAGACCCATCCGGGTACTGAAATGACTGCTGCAGCCATTTCACATAAGCATAGGCTTCCGGTGGCACTGCCCCTTCCGCAGCAATTTCCAGCGGCGTTTGCTTGCGCAGCTGGTGCATCAGGGCAATCGACTGGGTTTGTAGCTGATCGCCATAAACCGGATCAGGTATCACCCCCTTGCTGACAGGCACAGCTTCGCTGTCAACCACTCTGCTCATCCTCACCAGCGGGCCAAACAAGGGCGTTTGATCGTTATCAGGCATCACACTTTTGCCACCCCGAATGTGACAGGCAAGACAGGCACGGGCGTTATAGATTGGCCCCAGACCATCGCGAGCATCGGTCGCTGTTGGCGCCTTGACCCAGGGCTGGTGAGCCAGTGCCCGGCCGGCAAAGAAGTGGGGTTTGTCCTGTTCAGGATAATTGGCCACCAGCTTGTCAAAACTGGCGAACGGCGTCAGCCCGACCGTGGTTGCACCACCCGGCAGCGCTTCCGACGCATCGACGGCCGGAACCTGAAAGCCATCCGGCTCATCAGGCCAGGAACAGGCTGCCAGCAAACCACAACAAACCAGCAGAGATAAACACCAAAACCGGGACAGGCCCGGTCTGGTTTTTACACTGCTTGCTCGGAGCCAGCGGGCCCATGGCCCGCCATCTTGCAATCGGCTTACTCTTCGCATTCTGCGTCTGGAGTGGAGGTATCACAGGCAGTTGCATCATCGATGGTGACGTCACCATCCAGACCCAAGTCTTCAGCCAGGTTTTCAATCTGGGTCGCCTGGGCGTTCAGCGCCTTGATCGCCAGATAGGCTGGTTCAGTGGTGGTGGCATCCATGATCTGAACGTCAAACGGTGTACCGGCACGAGCCAGTTCATCGATAGCTTCGTATTGCTCAGCAGTTGCTGACAATGCAGTTTCGATGGCAGATTTCAGATCCGTCATGCCGGCGTCTGAGAGGTAATCATCAAAGCCATAGCCACTCACAGCATTGTCAGCGGCATCGTCGACACCATCCAGATCGCTGTCATAACCGGCGTAAACACCATAATAGCTGTTAGACACACCTTCGGCGTTCAGCCAAATATCACGATGGGTGTTATCGGAGAAACAGGAGTGTTCATCTTCCTGGGAGTTGGAGGAGAAAGCGATCTGCATACGCTCACCAGCCAGCTCACCGCGAGACAAGGTACCCATACCGGTGAGGATTTCAGTCAGCTTTTCCCTGGCTTCGGATTCGGTAGAAATGGTGGTGAAGGCAGTACGATAAGACGCGCCGTCAGCCCAACCATCACGCACGCTGGTCAGATCGTCAATCAGCTTGGCAACCGCGACTTCCAGATACTTGTGACGACGCATGCTGAGATCGCTGGAATCGTAATCCGCTTCGGTAGCGTAACCGGTAGCCAGATCAGACAACGGACGGTCACCACCAGCTGCATAGTTATAGGCTTCGTTGGATTTTACGGCGTATTCACGATCGGTACCGTCGGTGGTACTGCCATCGTCATTCAAATCCTGCCCCCACAGCAGGAATTCAATGGCGTGGTAACCGGCAATGACATCATGCTCATCATCAGCAGTGGCGGTGTTGGCCAGCAGGTCGGCAGTGATTTCGATATCGGTACGGCCAATAATGTTTTCACTGGCATCATAGTCATCAGCAGTAATCACATACGCGCCATCAACTTCTGTCCCAACCTCAACACTGTTGTCAGTTACGCCGATCTGGGCAGTAGCAAAGTCGGTAGTGTTGGTTTGTACATAGTCAATCAGGGCTTCACCCAGTGGCCAGGCGTTGATATCACCCTCAGGGCCGTCTTCGTCGGTGTAGTTGGTGGAGTCAATCGGGCTCAGGCGGAAACGGTACACTTCAGTCTGGCCATAAGGTTCACGTGCCACCAGCCAGGCTTGTTTGGCAGCAACAAAGTTTGCTTCGGTTGGATCTGCACGGAAAGTTGCCAGCGCAGTTTGCAGTGCTTCAGCAGTCGTCACCGCATCAGAGTATGCCGCGTATGCAATATCCGCATTGGTAGTCAGCAGCTTTTGGACATTATCGACATCAATAGATGAGCTATCTTTGCTATCGGATGAGCCGCCACCGCCACCACATGCAGTCAGGATGGACACTACAGCCACGGATGCTGCCATACGAGACAATTTCATAAATCACTCCTGTTGAGATTCGGTCATGCGGCGGCACAGGCCAAAAAGTTCCGCAATTGATCTGTAACAATTTGAAAAGACCGTTCAAACATTAATATCAATACGAATGATTTGCAAATGTCATTATTAAACAATTTCAATCAAATTCTTGTTATGAACTTGATTAAAGTTATAAATTTAGGAAAAGAAGCTGGTATAGACCAACCGAGATACGCAAGAACAGGATGAAAGCAACCGTGAAACGACTGGCCGTAATTGCATTAGGTCTGGCCCTGGGAGCCTGCGGGTCGTCCTCAGATTCAGATGATTCTTCTGCCTTCAGCACCCAGGAAGCCCTGGGTGAAAGTTTGTTTAATGACACTTCGCTGTCGTTTAACCGTACCCAGGCATGCTCAAGCTGCCATGATTCAGCCAAGGCATTTACCGACAGTAACCTTGATGACGAAGGCAATACAGTCGCTGTTTCACTGGGTGATGATGGTGTTTCCACTGGCGATCGCAATGCACCGACCGCAACCTATGCGACACTGACGCCAGAGTTCCAGAACGGCACGCGTACACGTTTCAACAGTCAGCAATCGGACTACAGCGGTTGGATTGGCGGACAGTTCCACGACGGCCGAGCCAGCACTTTAGCGGACCAGGCTGGCGGACCGTTTCTTAACGAAATTGAAATGGGCATGCCTAACAAGGCCAGTGTGATTGAACGTATTCTGGAAAATGACCAGTATGTCGAAGCTTTTGAACGACTGTTCGGCAGCGACGTTTTCGACGACACAGACACGGCATATACCGCATTGACAGAAGCCATTGCGGCTTTTGAAAGCACCGATGAATTTATGCCGTTTGACTCCAAATATGACCGCTCGCTACTGGATGAGGACGACCCTGACTACTATGACTATGGCGTGATTTCCAAAGTCGCTTCCGGCCGCACGCTATTTTTCTCACAGCAGTTCACCAACTGCGCCACCTGCCACCAGCTCAAACGTCAGGGCAGCGCCAATGAAACCTTCACAGGCTACGAGTACCACAACATCGGCGTGCCCGTGAATAGTGCTGTCCGTACCGCCAACGGGCTGGGAACGGACTATGTGGATACCGGCCTGCAAACCAATAACGAAGCGGTTACCGACGCCAGTGAAATGGGCAAGTTCAAGGTACCTACCCTGCGGAACGTCGCCATTACGGCTCCTTATATGCACAACGGCGTGTTCCAGGATCTGGCTACCGTGGTGAAATTCTACGATCACTGGATGACCGGAAGCAGCCACACCATCAACCCGGAAACCGGTATTGAGTGGGCAGATCCCGAAGTTACAGACACCATCAGTCTGACCGAACTGCAAGACGGTGCCTTGATTACTGACACCCGTGTCGAACAACTGGTTTGCTTTATGATGACCCTTACTGACGCCCGCTATGAAAGCCTGATCAGTGATGAGGATTGGGAAAACTGTGAAGCTGAATAACCCTCTGACACTGCTACTGGCAACTGTCTGCCTGCTGGTTGGCCACACGGTGCTGGCTGAGGAATTCCTCAGTCAGCAAGCGTTTCTGGAACAGGCGTTCGAGCATCAGCCCGCCACCAGCCAAACCCTGTGGCTGAAGCCGGAACAAAAGCAGGCCATTGAAGCCATACTCGCCCACCCTTACAAAGGTTTACGGGTGCGTTATTGGCAAAGCGCCGACCAGGCGAATCACCGTAGCGCCTGGATTCTGGAAGAAATTGGCAAGGAGCAACCGATTACCGTCGGCATAGTGATTGATGAACTGCAGATACGCAGCGTCAGTATTCTTGCGTTCCGGGAATCCCGCGGCTGGGAGGTAAAATATCCATTTTTTACCGACCAGTTTGTTGGCCAGCAGCTGAACAATGATCAGCAACTGAGCCAGTCGGTTGACGGTATTACTGGTGCAACCTTGTCGGTGCGAGCTGTGACAGCGGTCGCGCGCGTCGCACTTTACCTGGCTGGTCAGCGTCAGACTGCCAGTATCCATTGAGTTTTTTATAATCACTATTTATCAGCATCATCAATACCTATCACCAATAACGACAGACGGATTAAGTTGTGACCCTTGTAGCCCGCCTGATTCAATGGCACCGCCGTGCTGGACTACTGGTAGTCCCCATCATCCTGATGCTGACGATCACCGGCATCCTGATCAATCACAGCCAACAACTTGGTTTTGCCAGACAGCCGGTGTTTTCAGCCCTGATCGGCTGGTTATACGGTGTTGAACCACAAACGGCCAAACGCGGTTTTAGCAGTGCCGATAGCTGGATCAGCCAGCTGGGCCAGACCATTTATTTGAACGAGCAGCCGCTGGCAGAATGCCACAGCCAGTTGCTGGGAGCGCTGTTCTGGCAACAAACCCACGCAGTGCTGTGCGATAACCGCATCACCCTGTTCCTGCCCGATGGTCAGGCGGTTGAAGAACTGGCCGGTTTACCTGTTGCGGCGACGGCTTTGGGCTTGATCGATAACAACGGCGAAACGACTCTGGCTCTGGCAGCACCAGTCTGGTATCTCGATCAAAACGCCTGGCAGTGGCAAACGGCCGAGAATGGTGCTTTCCAGCAGGTTCAATGGGCGAGCAGCGAAGCATTACCGGCTGCACTGGCTGAACATCTCAATCAGCAACAACCACTGCCCGGCATCAACGTCGAACGAGTGTTACTGGACCTGCACAGCGGCCGCCTGTTCGGCCAAACCGGCGTTATTATCATCGACCTGGCCAGCTTGCTGTTTGCCTTTCTGGCTCTCAGTGGCCTCTACACCTGGTTGAAACGCACCCTGCGTTCCTCAAAAAACAAGCCGTTCAAACGTCGCCATCGTTACTGAATCTGGGGATAATCTGCGCAGCTTTCAACTGCGCTACTGCCGGGATTTCACCATGCTTGAGTGGCTTATGCCTGCCGACCTGACGCTGGCAACGTCGATATTTCTGATTATTGCTGCCGGTTTCACGTCGTTTATGACCGCCTCATTGGGCATTGGTGGCGGCTTGTTATTGCTGGCGCTGATGGCATCGACCGTACCGGTTGCGGCACTGATTCCGGTACATGGCCTGGTGCAACTGGGTTCTAACGGCAACCGGGCACTGATGACCCGCCAGCACATCGACTGGAACATGCTGAAGCTGTTTAGCGTCGGTGCTGTGATTGGTGCCCTGATAGCCTCTGCCGTCGTTGTGCAATTACCACTGTCAGTAATTCAGTTTGCGGTAGCCGGTTTTATTCTGTTTCTGGTGTGGGGTAACAAGCCCGGTAAAGCAGATCTGGGCAGCGGCGGCCGTATTTTTGCGGGCGCGCTGACCACATTCCTGACCATGTTCGTGGGCGCAACCGGGCCTTTGGTTGCCGGTTTTGTTCACCGCAATAATTACAGCAAACTGCAACTCACCAGCACCTTTGCTACTTGTATGACGCTACAGCACAGCTTCAAGGCGGTGGTCTTTACTGCGGTCGGCTTTGCATTCTTTGAGTGGCTGCCACTGGTGATCCTGATGATCGCCAGCGGCGCTCTGGGAACCTGGGTCGGCCTCAAGCTGCTCAACAAGATTCCCGCTGAGCGCTTCAAGCAGATCTTCAAGGTATTGATTACCGTGCTGGCCCTGCGGCTGATCTGGCAGGGCATTCAGAGTTTCTAGCCTGATACGATTCGAGACAACCAAGAAAGCCAGGCAGGAGTTGCTGGCAACATTCCTGTCTGGCCTTAACGAACGGTTAAACCAGCTTGCTGTGCATGGCCTGTAACAGGGTTTCAGTCTGATCCCAGCCAATACACGGGTCGGTAATCGACTGGCCGTAGACCAGCTTGCCATCCATTTTCTGGCTGCCTTCATTAATGAAGCTTTCCAGCATCACCCCAATAATCTTGTCGTTACCGGCGACCCGCTGCTCCACCACTTCCAGGGCAATCGGAATCTGCCGACGATGTTGTTTGCAGGCGTTGGCGTGGCTGCAATCAACCAGCACGCCAGCGTTGCAACCGGCGTCCTGCAACTGACGCTGGGCTTCAGCAATGCTCGCCGCATCATAGTTGGTGATGCCGTTACCACCGCGCAGCACGATGTGGGTATCCGGGTTACCCGGCGTCGTCAGCATCGCCAACTGGCCATGACAATCCACCCCCAGCGTATGATGACTGTGGCGGGCCGCCACCATGGCGTTCACTGCGGTGGTCATCGAGCCATCGGTACCGTTTTTGATGCCGGTAGGCATGCCCAGATGACTGACCATTTCGCGGTGAATTTGGGATTCTGCGGTACGGGCACCGATGGCAGTCCAGCTCACCAGATCATCCAGGTACATCATCACCATCGGGTTCAGTGCTTCAGTCGCCAGCGGCAGCCCCATCCGAATCAGTTCCAGCATCACCTTGCGGCTACGTTCAATGCCAGCCGCCATGTCGCCTTTGCCATCACGCTGCGGATCGTAGGCCAAACCTTTCCAGCCGATGTTGGTACGGGGTTTTTCAACGTAGGCCCGCATCACAATCATCAGGCGATCGCCCAGCTGGCGATTCAAGGCTGCCAGACGCTGGCCGTAATCCAGTGCGGCTTCTTCGTCATGGATTGAGCACGGCCCGGTGATCACCAGCAGACGCTTATCGTCACCGTTCATGATGTTGCGAATCTGCTGACGGTGTTGCTCAACCTGAACCTGATGTTTTTCAGGCAGCGGCAGTTGCGCCTTCAGCGTCGCTGGTGTGGCCATTGGGCGTACTGCCGGGTCATTGCTGGCAGTAGTTTGGTTGAGGCTGTTGTTGAGAGCTGGATTAGTCATTTTCTGGTCCTGTATTTCTGCATCTGAAAGTATTTTTTGTGATTAGCCTGTTGGTCCGGTGAGCAATCAGCCCCGCCAATATCGGGAGCAAATGCCACCGATGCTAAATCGCACTTTCTTCCGCAGAATCAGTACTGAACTGACTTGCTTGTTAGCTGTACTGAGCAAGCTGTACATCACAACCTCTCCACATTAACCCTTGAAAAATTCCATAAAAAAACCCCGGTTGGCAGACTGCCAACCGGGGTTCCCTTTGGCAGTCTGGCTTGGTGCCAAACTGCCGGGTGTTTTCACACTACAGGCAGCCTGGCTCCTGGCTAAAGTAGCCATAACCAAAATACCAATACGCCACAACCGCACTGCCACACGGACGCACTACCGCTGCAACTGCAGAGGTCTGATCCTTATAGTGGTGTACATGAGCTGAGGTCATTAGGGCGTAACCATTCAAATATGTAATACATCCATCCTAAACAGGAATGGATAGATTGCAACCAGAAATTTGGTATGTAGGGCCTGTACATACTATTCACGTGGTGAATAGTAGAAAAAACTTCACGTTTTTTGATTTAACCACTGTTCTGCAGCTGCCAAGGCGGCTGCCAAATGTTGCAACTTGCGCCAAACGGTATCATGGTAACGCTCCATAAAAATCAGCTCAGAAGAAACCCGTAAAGAGGCTTCATGTGAATACATTTACCCGACTGGCAACTACTTCCATCGCACTGCTTTGTAGCATTTTGGGCAGTACCCAAAACGCATCGGCAGAGACTGTTCGTTATGGTCTGGTTACCCCCCCAGGCCACACCCTGACCGAACTGACCACTCGTTTTGACGAAAACCTGAAACGCCTCAGCGATGGCCAGTTTGATCCTCGTCCATCCCGCCAGGCCAAAATGGGCGGCGAAGCATTTATTCTGGAGAATCTGGAAAGCGGTCGCCTGCAAGCAGGCATGCTGTCTACCGGCACACTGGAAAAAATCAATCCGGCATTCAATGTCTGGTATATGCCTTTCCAGTTTGAAAATGTTGAGGCAGCAGCTCGCGCCAGCCAGTCACATCAGGCCAAAGCCATGCTGAAAACCCTCGAAGCCAATAATTTGATTGGTTTGGGCTATGCCTTTTCCGGCATGCGTCAGCTGCTCTCTCCAACCGCTATCAGCTCTGTTGAAGACCTCAAAGGCAAAAAGGTACGTGCCTTTCCCAACAGCGTATTCAGCTACTGGTACAACCAACTGGGTGCCGAACCAAAAGCCATTCCGACTCGCGATATCCTGCCGGCACTGGAGCAAAACGAAGTCGATCTGATCGACTGTGATCTCGATATGCTGGTTGGCCTGAAGATCTATGAAAAGGCCCCCCACCTGCTGTTGACCAACCACATGGCTTTCCCTGCGGTCTTTGCGGTATCCAAAAGCTGGTTTGATGCACTGACACCTGAAAATCAGGAAATTGTCCGCAAGGCCTACAGCGAGGCCGAGCAATGGGGTATCGAGCGTCAGATTCAGGCCGAAAAAACCAATCTGCGCGAACTGGAGCAGGCTGGCGTCGATATCGTTCGTATGCAACGTCAGGACTTCGGTGCCGCACCGGATGCAGTGGTTGAACACTACAAGGCCGAGAATCCTGCCATTCGCCAGTTCCTGGAAATGTAAGACACTCTTGCTGACACACAAAAACCGGCCAAGGCCGGTTTTTTGTTTTCTGCTGGCTGACGCGCTGCCTTACACAAAACATGAGAAAACCACATCAGTCTTGTTATCTGTCCGCTGACGCCTTACTGTCGCGGCTGATTAACCAGCGGGATAAAACACATGAATCTGATTGAACTGGGTGAAAACACCGACGCGGAATACGACAAGGAACACAGCTGCGCAGCCAACGTTTATCCAGACTGCGACCGCCTGGTTCATTGCGTATCCCAATTCGATCAGCCGATGGACAGCTGGCAGCTCCACAACCTGCATTTTGCCGACGCCGAGGAAGTTGCGTTAGGCGACGCGGAAGACGTCGGCGAGCTGACCTATCACAGCATGATTGTGGTGAATTTCTGCCCGTTTTGTGGTGAGAAATTGAAGTAAGTTTGTTTGAAAAGCTAGAGAATGACTTAAAGATGAGTTACCCATCTTTATGACTAACTATTACATTCAGGTGAGTAATAAAGGGTTGTTCCACACTGAGGACAAAAATGCTCACGGTGATAAGTATGCTGCATTAACGCACGAACCTGTAGCTTCCCCCCTCCGCAACCAAAACACTGTATTTCCCCATTTGTAATCAAGTGGGGATATGTTCGCTTATACCAGTCGAACGTCTTTAGCCTGAAATCTCTTTCCAGTTTTTCAAATCGCTTGATCCTTTTCCATCCACCCAACAGAAGCACCAAGCCCACCAAGGCAATCCCGGCTCCTATTAACGCGGGAACATACATCACTCCAGGCTCGACCAATTCAGACCGTTCAAGCTTCGGGCCTGTAACAAACAGTATATCAATGCTACCTAAGGCGCCGTATAAAATGAGCCCGCCACCAAAGGCCAGTACAAACAATTTCGCTATGATTATTTTCATTGTCATTCCCTGGACAGATTAATCATTGGATAAGAAAGCCCAGTATCTACTGAAAGGAAAGAAGCTACTGAGCGTTAATACACAAAACCCCCAGCCGGTTGCCCGACTGGGGGTTTTGTTTTCAGGCGCTCTTTTCAGGCACTCTTTCAGGTTTGCTGCTACCAGCTGCTACGCTGCTTTATCAGAGCTGCTGTTACCTGCGCCTGTGATCGATCAGTCTTGCGGAATCAGCAACTGCACGCCAACACCTGTGTTGGAGATCGGTGATACGTAATTACGCATACGCTCTTCCGGAATGCCGTCACCCATAGCGCCACGCATGGCCAGCCACATGGCGATTTCAACCATCTGGGCGCCACCACGTTCGATCAGGTCAACGTTGCTGAACTGGGTGATCTCTTCCGGGTTGGTTACCAGTTTGTCCATGCACCAGTTGTCGAAGTCGGCATTCAGAATACCCGCACGCGGGCCATCCAACTGGTGAGACAGACCGCCAGTACCCAGCAGTACGACTTTCTGGTCCTTGTCCCAACAACGGATCGCATCACCAATCGCTTTACCAAACGCGTAGCTGCGGCTTGGCTTTGGCATTGGGTGACGTTCACAGTTGATGGCAACCGGAATCACCTTGATGCCCTGATAAGTGTGGTTTGGCCACAGCAGGGTCATTGGTACGGTGGCACCATGATCGACCTTGATGTCCTGACACACAGTCGGATCAAAATCGTTTTCGATCAGGTGGTTGACAATGTGCCAGCTCAGTTCGGTTTCACCGGTGACTGGCGGGATTGGCTTGATGCCCCAGCCTTCGTCAGCGTTCTGGTATTCCGGCGCACAACCAATGGCGTAGGTTGGCTTCTTGTCGAGCCACATTTCCAGACCGTGGTCGTTGTAGAACAGTACCGCGATGTCCGGCTTTTCTTCGCCCAGCCACTCGCGGATTGGTGGATAGATGGCGAACAGGTCGCGGTAGTACGGGGTGTCTTCCAGGCCCTTGTCGATTGCAACGCCGATAGCCGGAATATGAGATGTGGTGATACCACCGATAATCTTAGCCATTGGTTGTTTTCCCCCTGCCCTGACTGTCGAGATATGCCTGGAACTCTTCGGTAGTACGGCCTGATTGCATGCCGCCAATTACCTGCATGTTCCAGCCAAAAATACCGGCCAGTTTCGCCATGTAGTAGATGCTGCCGCCCAGTTCGAGCAACTTGTTCAGGTCCTTGTCACGCAGTGCCTGCTTGAAGTCTTCGGTCAGTTTGAATTGATCCATATAGGCTTCAGGGTCTGCCAGGAAAGCCTGACGGGCGTCTTCGTTGTTGAACGAAAAACACATCTTGTTGAAGTTGAACCCTTTGGTCGATTGCGCACCATCAAAATGGACAGTGCCTTCGACCGGCTTCATTTTGTAATCTGTCATGTTCAGCCCTCGCTGATCCAGCTATTGGGAACATCATCCATCAATCGAGCCTGATGTTCGAGAGTCTCGGATTTATCTTTTTTATAGCAAGACGCTATTAAAGCAACGGCCCAGATAGTCTGGGCCGTTTAAGATCACCGGGGTCGGATTACGCCCAATACAGACGCATCGGGTTGTCGACCAGCAGCATCTGCTGCAGTTCGGCCGTTGGTGCGATCAGCGGGATCACATCAACCAGCTTGCCGTCATCCGGTACATGAGACTTCATGTTTGGATGTGGCCAGTCGGTGCCCCACAGACAACGCTCAGGGAACAGTTCCACCAGCTTGGCCATGAAAGGCACCACATCGCTGTAGTCTGGCGCAGTCAGGGTCAGACGCTCTGGACAGGTGGTCTTGACCCAGACTTTTTCGTTGTCTTTCATCAGCTGGATGAAGCGCTGGAAGTCAGGGTGATCAACGCCCTTGGCAACGTCTGGACGACCCATGTGGTCAACCACAATGGTGGTATCCAGTTCGTTCAGGAACGGGATCAGCTCTTCCAGGTCTGGCGCTTCGAAGTAAACAACGATGTGCCAGCCCAGTGGCTTGATCTTTTCAGCAACAGACAGGAACACTTCTTTTGGCGTGCTATCAACCAGACGCTTGACGAAGTTGAAACGGACGGCACGAACACCGGCCTTGTCCATCGCTTCCAGCTCTTCAACCGTGATCGCAGGATCAACCACAGCGACACCGCGAGCCAGCTCGCCAGCGCTTTCCAGCGCGTCGATCAGGGCGGCGTTGTCAGTACCGTGACAGGAAGCCTGAACGATAACGTTGCGTTCGAAGCCCAGGTAATCACGCAGTTCGAACAGCTTTTCCTTCGGCGCATCACACGGCGTGTATTTACGCTTCGGGTGGTAAGGGAATTTTTCCGCTGGACCAAATACATGGCAGTGGGCGTCTACCGCACCAGCAGGTGCCTTGAATTCAGGCTTGCTTGGGTTGGCATGAAACGGCAGGTAATCCGGATCCATCATCATTAGTTACCAATAATTGTTATTGATGTCAGTGGCGCGGCCGTCACCCAGAGCAACAGGCGCCACGTGAATTCCGGGTCAGAGACGGGCAACACATCCGCTCTGGCCCGGCTGGTCATCCGGCTTAACCGAATACCAGCCCGTCAAACAGTTTGCGTGCAGTGCGCAGCAGTGCAGCCGAGGCAACATTGCCGTTTTCCATATTGAGGATAACGGTCATTTCGCCAATTGGGTGCTCTACTGACAGCGACTTGCGATCACCCGCTTCGACGATGGCAACTTCTGCCGCCGGAGAACCTGGCAATGCCGCCGCAGTCGCGACACTGACCGCGCCCAGTACGCCAATGGAAGCGTGACAACGGTGCGGGATAAAGGTACGGGTAGAAATAGAACCACCAGCAGTCGCAGCACTCACCATGCTCATCTTGGGAACGGATTTTTCTTTCACGTCACCCAGATTCATCAGCGGACCGGCCTGCAGACGAATGGATTCCAGTTTGGCGCGCAGCGCTTCGTTGGCTTCCAGTTCCTCACGGCTTTCAGTGCCGCTAATACCCATGTCTTCGGCGCGCATCACAACAACCGGCATGCCGTTGTCGATCATGGTCACTTCAACGCCATCAATCACATCCACCGCGTTGCCGGTTGGCAGCAGTGAACCACAGCTGGAACCTGCGGTATCCAGGAAAGTGATGGGAATGGAAGACGCGGTGCCGGGTACGCCATCAATTTTGGCGTCGCCACAGTAGCTCACCTTGCCGCCCGGAGTTGGCACGCTGGCAATGGCTACCTGACCGGTGTTCTGCATGAAAATACGCACATCGGTGGTGTCACCGGTGGCATCCACCAGTCCACGCTCGATGGCAAACGGGCCAACGCCCGCCAGAATATTGCCGCAGTTCTGGGCATCGGTAACGATGGCCTGATCAACAAACACCTGCAGGAACAGGTAGTCGACATCGGCATCTTCGCGCTCGGAACGGGATACGACAGCAACCTTCGAGGTCAGCGGGTCAGCCCCGCCCAAACCATCGATCTGGCGCGGGTCAGGAGAACCCATGACCCGCAACAGAAACGCATCACGTTCGGCCGTGTCGGCCGGCAGATCCTGCGTCAGGAAGTAGCCCCCTTTTGAGGTGCCACCTCGCATCCACATGCAGCGTACACCCGCTTGCGGGTCAAAACGCTGCTCAGACATATTTCAGACCTTTCTCTTCCAGGCGAGGACGCATGTTGTAGATGTCCAGGCCCAGTTCGCCATTGGCCATACGAACGCGCTTTTCTTCTTCCAGCGCCATACGAGCCTGGGCTTTTTCCAGTACCGCAGCCGCGTGTTCACGACGAACCACAACCACGCCGTCATCGTCTGCCACGATCACGTCACCCGGATTCACCAGCTCGTCTGCACATACCAGAGGTACGTTTACAGAGCCGACGGTTTCCTTGATGGTGCCTTCAGCGAATACGGCCTTGGACCAGACGTAGAAGTTCATCGCCCGCAGATCACGCGTGTCACGCACACCGCCGTCGATGATCAGACCAACCACACCACGGGCCTGGGCAGAAGTCGCCAGCAGGTCGCCGAAGAAACCGTGGTTGGAAGGAGACGTTGGCGCGAATACCATGATGTCGCCTTTCTGGCACTGTTCGATGGCCACGTGCATCATCCAGTTGTCGCCAGCAGCGCCAGAGATGGTCACGGCAGAACCGGCCACAGACACGTCCTGCTGGATTGGACGCATGTAGTGCGCCAGCAAACCGACACGGCCCTGGGCTTCGTGAACGGTAGCAACGCCACACTTGGCCAGACCGTCGATAACCGCCTGATCAGCGCGCTCGATATGTTGTACTACGACTGTTTCTTTCATCGTTATGACTCCAGTAGCTCGGTGAATCAGGCAGTCTTCAGACGGCTGAATACACGACGGATGTTGTTTTCGAAGATGTCTTGCTTGGCCGCAGCGTCGATCTTGGTAGTCGCATCGATGTACTTCTTGGTGTCGTCGAAGTAGTGACCGGTTTCAGGGTCGATACCACGAACCGCACCAATCATTTCGGAAGCGAACAGGATGTTCTTGGTCGGGATCACGTCGAGCAGCAGGTCGATACCTTTCTGGTGGTAAACACAAGTGTCGAAGTAAATGTTGTTCAGTACGCGCTCTTCCAGCTCGAAGCCTTTATCCAGCGCCATGCCGCGGAAGCGACCCCAGTGGTAAGGAACAGCACCGCCGCCATGAGGAATAATGATCTTCAGGGTCGGGAAGTCCTTGAACACGTCAGACATCATCAGCTGCTGGAAGCCGGTGGTATCGGCACCCAGGTAGTGGGAACCGGTGGTGTCGAAACAGTCGTTACAGGCAGCAGACACGTGAATCATCGCCGGGATGTCGTATTCACACATCTTTTCATAGATCGGGTAGAACTCACGGGCAGACAGACGGCTGCCGTTCCAGAAACCACCGCTTGGGTCCGGGTTCAGGTTGATACCGATGAAACCCATTTCTTCCACAGTACGAACGATTTCAGCCACTGATTTGGATGGATCAACGCCAGGCGACTGTGGCAGCTGGGCTACCGGTACAAAGTTCTCAGGGAACAGGTCACACACGCGACGGATCAGGTCGTTCTGGTTTTCAGTCCAGAATTTGCTGGTGTGCTCGTTACCAACGTGATGACCCATCCAGCTGGCGCGTGGAGAGAAAATAGTCAGGTCGGTGCCGCGGTCCTGTTGCAGCTTCAACTGGTTGTTGATGATGGATTCACGGATCTCATCATCAGTCACATTGAACTGTCCTTTCTCACCAATAAAGGCAGGGTCCTTGGCTACTTCTGCTTTCTGGGCATCACGCCAGGCGCCAACGCCAGGAGGAGTGGTGGTGTAGTGTCCATGACAATCGATGATCATTATTCTTCTCGCTTTGTGTTCTGGCATCTGCCGTTTCCGGCAGGAACCACGGCATGCAGCAAACATTAAAAGAGGGACGCCAGCTGCATAACTGCCTGTGGCAGCCAGCGTCCAATTCTCCAGCTCGACCGCTAACCCACAGGGTTATCGGATAGTACACTCATGGTAGGAATCCATGATTGCTACTGGCTATTTCATTTTCACTGTTACATTATTGGATTTTGCTATAGAGCTGTTTTCCAGTGGAGTTGAGCCAGTAATGGAGTTCACCATTCCCAACCTTCGCCACCTCAGGGTTTTTCTGGAGGTGAGCGAACAAAAAAGTATTAGCAAGGCAGCCCCAAGGGTATTTCTTTCGCAACCAGCCATAACTCAGGCATTAGCCCGGCTGGAAGAAATGCTGCAAACCGAATTGTTCGAGCGCCGTGCCGAAGGCATGTACCCGACCGAATCCGGCGAAGTCTGGTACAACCGGGTTGAGCGCTGCATTACCTATTTATTGCAGGGCATTCGTGAAGCCCTGCGTTATGGCTCCGGTGGCAGCCGCAACCAGTCAGCACAGCAGATGGTATCACTGTTGACCACCACCCAGCTGCGCGCTTTGGTGGCCGTTACCGAAGCCCAGAACTTCAGTATTGCCAGCCGTGCCGTTGGCGTATCGCAATCTTCGCTACACCGTGCTGCCCGTGAACTGGAACAGCTTCTGCAGGTACCGCTGTTCGAAAAAACCAGCACCGGCATCAGTGCCACCAAGGCCGCCCAGGCGTTGGCGCGAGCCACCAAGCTGGCATTTTCTGAACTCAACCAGGGTTACTCGGAAGTCAGCGCACTGCAGTTTCGCGAGGTCGGAAAAATCGTCGTTGGCAGCATGCCACTGGCGCGGACGTCAATTCTGCCTGAAGCCATTATTCGATTTAGCGAAAGCCACCCGGATATCGACATCAGCGTGGTGGATGCGCCCTACAGCGACCTGCTGCACCACCTGCGCCACGGCGATCTCGATTTCCTCATCGGCGCGCTGCGCTTCCCGCCGCCGGTCGACGACGTCATTCAGGAAGAACTGCTGTCGCCGCCGCTGGCAGTGATCTGTCGCCCCGGCCACCCGCTGATGAACACACCGAATCTGACCATCGACGATCTCGCCCAACAGTCCTGGGTGGTGCCGCGCAAGGGCACGCCAACCCGCAAGGCATTTGAAGCGCTGTTTGAAGATCGCGGCATGGCCATCCCGGATCATCTGGTCGAAACCAGCTCACAAATCCTGATTCGTGAACTGCTGCGTGGCAGCAATCGGCTGACGCTGATTTCCACCCACCAGATCGAACACGAACTCAGTTTTGGCCTGCTGTCGGTGCTGCCAATGACGCTTGAGCACACTCGCCGGGCCATCGGCCTGACCTTGCGGCAAAACTGGCAAGCCACCCCCAGCCAGATGAATTTCCTCGACCTGCTACGCCAGCAAGCTGAAATTCTGCGTGATTTGTAAATCCGACGCTCATTTATAAAACCAATACCTGATACCTGCAGGACGGTTAACCAGCTCCGGGGCAATCGCCCCGGCTGCCCAAAAGCCTTCATCAATTCATCCCGCCAACAACAGGAAAAGGCCATTCAGAGCCGTTTTCATGGACTTTTTCAACACCAGCAAGAAGCACACAATCAATATCAAATTCCGCATACAGCTTGCTCTGGATTTCATACCAAAAATTTCCATTACCAATTTTGAATAGCTGTTCTGGTTTATTAATTATTAACCACTGGACGCCAGTGATAGATTGGCCTTCTCGAACTTGGTCGTTTTGAGTTTTGTGTTGTTGCCCGCGGTGCTACCAGAGATTCTCTTCCTGGAGAAATTTCGCAGTTGGTTCACCGCGGGAGTTTTTTGTTCAAACGGCCTGTCCCACCAGTGTATTTACGACCTGCTCAGCGTGTTCTCATGGCTCTCACTCTCTTAAATGGGTATACGATGGCCAGGTCGTAAGCATATTGATGGTAATTGTTACTCCCACAAGGCGCCCCAGAGTGCCAAACGACCGATCAGGAGAAGAATAATGAGACTTTGTGTTGCAGGCGCTGCTGGCGCTTTTGGTCAGAAACACCTGGATGCTGTTGCCAACATCGAAGGCGCAGAAGTGGTATCCGTCGTTGGTACCCGTCCGGACGTCATCAAGAAAGTGGCTGAAGATCGCGGCATTCCGCACTACTGCACCGACCTGGCTGAAGCGCTGGCACGTGACGACGTAGACGGTGTACTGCTGGCAACTCCAACCAGCATGCACGCTGCCCAGGCGATCCAGTGTCTGGAAGCTGGCAAGCACGTGATGGTTGAAATCCCGATGGCCGACAACATCGAAGACGCTCGCAAGCTGGTTGAAGTACAAAAGCGTACCGGCCTGGTGGCAATGTCTGGCCAGACCCGTCGTTTCAACCCATCGCACCAGTGGATCCACAACAAGATCGCTGCCGGCGAGCTGAAAATCCAGCAGATGGATGTGCAGACCTACTTCTTCCGTCGTACCAACACCAACGCCAAGGGTGAAGCCCGTTCCTGGACTGACCACCTGCTGTGGCACCACGCCTGTCACACAGTTGACCTGTTCCAATACCAGACTGGCGAGAAAGCCACCAAGGTAAGCGCACTGCAGGGTCCGATCCACCCTGACCTGGGCATTGCCATGGACATGTCTATCGGCATGAAAGTACCAAGCGGTGCTATCTGTACCCTGAGCCTGTCGTTCAACAACGAAGGTCCTTTCGGTACCTTCTTCCGCTACATCTGTGACAAGGGCACCTACATCGCCCGTTACGATGACCTGGTAGACGGCTTCGAAAACCCGATCGACCTGTCTGGCGTTGCCGTTTCCAACAATGGTATCGAACTGCAGGACCGTGAGTTCATCGCCGCCGTTAAAGAAGGCCGCGAGCCAAACTCTTCCGTTGCCCAGGTACTGCCTGCGATGGAGACTTTGGAAGAGCTGGAGCAGTTGCTGAACGCTGAGTAATTGGTTGGAACGGCATTCAGCGGCGATTTGCTGCGTTGTTTTTCACAGCAGGGTCTGCGCCTACCGGCTTGGTATGTCTGGACTCCTGCTGCAAAAAACGCCTTGCAACTCATCCACTGAGCTACCGCTCCTGATGGAACGCTGCTGCGCCAATCCGCCCAACCAACTCCCGAAACCGGCTCTGCCGGTTTTGCTGTTTCTAAGATCACGGTTTCCTGCACTTTCTACCAGTACAAGGAGAAACACATGACTCTGAAGACCGAATTCAATAACCCCGGCATTGGCCTGGGTTGCATGAACCTGTCCCACGCCTATGGCACTCCGGTGTCAGAAGAAGATGGCATCAAGGCGCTGCACGCAGCCTTTGACATGGGTTACCGCCACTTCGACACCGCCACCCTGTACGGCGGTGGCAAAAACGAACTACTGGTAGGCAAGGCGCTGAAAGAACTACGCGGCAAGCTGTTCCTGGCCTCCAAGTGCGGCATGGCGATTGGCGAAGAAACGGGCGTTAAGGAAATTGACGGTTCCCCTGCCAAACTGCGCAAGCAAATCGAAAGCAGCCTGCGTCGCTTGCAGGTTGAGCACATCGACCTCTATTACCTGCACCGTCGCGATTTCAACACGCCGATTGAAGAATCCGTTGGCGCACTGGCTGAGCTGGTGAAAGAAGGCAAGATCGGCGCGATTGGTTTGTCTGAAGTTTCTGCCGAAACCCTGCGCAAGGCACACGCGGTGCATCCGATTGCCGCGCTGCAGACCGAATATTCACTCTGGAGCCGCAACGCCGAAATCGCCGTGTTGCAAGCCACCAAAGAACTGGGCACCGCGTTTGTTGCGTTCAGCCCGGTTGCCCGGGGTTTCCTCGCCAACGGCCTGCCAACCATGGCAGAGCTGGAAGCGCTGGAGCCAAAGGATATTCGTCGCAACATGCCACGCTTCTATCCGGAAAACTTCCAGGCCAACCTGCCGCTGCTGGAAAAATACCGTCAGATTGCCGAATCTGCAGGCTGCACTCCGGCCCAGCTGGCACTGTCCTGGGTTTGCGCCCAGGGCGATCACATCGTACCCATTCCTGGCACCCGTTCGATTGCGCATATGGAAGAAAACCTCCAGGCCGGCAACGTCAAACTGTCCGCCGAGGTGATTGCTGAACTGAACCAGCTGATTAACCAGAGCACAGTGACCGGCCCACGTTACAGCCCGGCACAACAGACTGAGATCGACACCGAAGAATTTTCGGCCTGATTGATCTCCCCTGCGACCGGTCCATAACGGGCCGGTCGTCTGGTCGCAACAAAAACAACAAGATACGACTATGAACGAACCTCAGCATTTATCCGGCAAACGAGCTCCGCGTCAGCCGATGACGATTTCGCATTACACCCTCTATAGCGAAGCGCCATCCGAGCGAGACCCCGAGTTCGTCCACATCGAAGACATCCCCAGTCGGGCTCGCCTGTTCAACTGGGAAATCAATGTGCACACCCACCCCAACATGTACCAGCTGGTGTATGTCAAACGCGGCCGGGTGCGGATTGTGATTGATGGTCAGGAAACCCAACAGCAAGGCCCGGTGATCATCAGCGTGCCGGCCGGCGTGGTCCATGGTTTCGAATTTGAACGTGAAGCCACCGAAGGCTGGGTGATTACCGTTTCCCAACTACTGATTCACGACGAATATTTTTCACGCCAGTTTCCATTCCCGCAGCAGTTGCTGGAACAACCCGGCATTACGCCGCTGGAAGGTGGTGAAGAGCAGGAATTTATCCATCAAGGCATTCGCCAGCTGGATTATGAATACCGCCACGAAGCGGCGGGCAAAAAAGCCATGTTTGCCTGGCTGCTGTTCAGCCTGATGACCCGGCTGGGTCGTCATATCGAACGCGACCCGGAAGCAGCACCGCAGGACCTGCACACAGACCGCTTCAAAAAACTCAACCAACTGATTGAACAGCATTACCGCCAGCATCACCCGGTAGAGTTTTACGCCGAACAACTGCGCACCACACCCGCCAGCCTCAGCCGCACCTGCAAACAGGTATCGGGCAAAAACATCACCGACCTGATTTACGACCGCATTGTGCTGGAAGCCCAGCGTATGCTGATTTATTCCAGCATCCCGGTATCACTGATTGGTTACGAACTGGGCTTTACCGACCCAGCCTACTTCTCGCGCTTCTTCCGCCGCCGGGTTGGTCTGGCCCCCTCCGAGTTCCGCGAACAACGCGATGCACCGGAAAACGGCAATCGGGCCAGCGCCTGAGCCAGGCCGCCGTACGCTGATTCCGTTATCAACCAATCGCGGAATCAGCCATTCCCCTCCAAACGAGAGCATCACTGTCAGCAGCAGAGTGAACTCAGACGGCACTTCAGTTTATCCGGCGCAGGAGACGGCCTGACCACAACCTGAAACAAAAAGGAGTCTGTTGCAGGTGCTTTTTTGAAGATTCCAAACTGTAGGATGCTAATAGCCGAAGGCGTATTACATCAATCAGGAGGCCTGAGATTATCCGACGGATCTTGTTGAGAAAAGCGCTGAAAATCACTGCCCCCCCTTTTTTTGATCATAAATGTATGCATGTGGCGCATATAATGGAAAGCACACCCAAAGCAATGTGCGCTTTTCAGCAGGCTTGCGCACTTTCCCGAGCGCTGCTACGGTAAGCTCCTGATACATGGACGGTTCTTGCGCAGGTTTACAGCCATATGCGTAAGTGAAACTGGTGTTAGTGCGCAGCCTGCCCGGCTGGGCCTGCTTTCTCAGAATGGATTGATCTGAAAATGGAATTTAATCCCTATTTTTCAGATAGTTATCCTGTCTTTTCAGAAACTGGCTTACCCAGAAAGTGTGCATGCGCACTGACAAACTGTTAACAAGATGGAAGAATCCTGACTAACTAATTGGCAGTTGATCTTCCTTAATTCAGCGATCTACCTTTACACCTAAACGTATTTCATCAATAAGGTTTTCGGCTCCAAAAAATATAGTGTTCGCTGTTATCTAGTTGGTGGCGAGGTTGTCGGCATCGTGTAGTCATATAAAAAGCTTGAGGTTCTTTACGACTACTAAACTTGGTGAAGCGCTAATAAATATTGATCAATATCTAGCTCAATGCTGGACATTTATGAGTTGTTGATTTTCTAAATTGGCTTTTTACAGATTCATTTAAGTATTGATGCAAATTTTCTTCACTATTCAATCAAGCTTACCCTATTGGGGTTTCAGTTTTTTACCAATGAAACTCAAACTGGATAAGAATATAAACCTGAACTTTATCAATCTGCGAATGTTTGCTTCAGAAATTCGCTTACTGAAACTGGATTGCGCCCTATCAAGCTAGCTAAGTCATTAGAGGGGTTATCGAAATATCCGGAATTCACTTGGTTCGCAAATCCCACTAATGCTTGTATTGCAGCCTCTGGAAACGAATCACTTGTTAAGCTCTTGATGTAATCATCGGTTTCAGGGGACGAAAAAGGAATGTCTTTCCCAGTTACCTTGCTTATTTCATCTATAATTTCACCAAAACTAACTGATTCGATCCCACCCAAATCATATGTTTTGAAATCATGTCCCTGAGAACATAGGACATTGGCTGTTGCTAATGCCATGTCGGTGCGTGTAGCAAACGAGATTTTACCTTCTCCAACAGGCGCATGATACCCACTCTCTAAAACGCCTTGACCTAATATTTGAGGGATAGATTCCATGTATGGAGAGTTACGCAAGATGACATAATTTAACCCCGATTTTTTTAAAGCGTATTCAGTCCATCCATGCAAGTCTTCTGACAAACAACTTTCATCAATAGCGGTGCTTCTTTGCGTGCTTGTGTAGATAACTTGTTTTACATTGGCAGTTTGAGCGGCCTTGATGACATTTTCATGCAGTGTAAAATCGGCAAATGCTTCCCCACTTGAAATAAAAAGCAATTTGTCGATGCCCTGAAATGCGGATACGAGGGATTCATAGTCATTGTAACTACCAAATCTGATGTCTATACCTCTATCCGATAAATCATTCGTTTTATCATTTTGGCTTCTAGCAAGTGCTGCAATACCATTTGAAGGCACATGTTTATTAAGTTCATTAATCGTTGCAAAACCGAGCTGACCAGTTACACCTGTTACTAAAATCATTTCATCCTCACTATTTATTCTTTATGTTCATAATATCAATTTAGTATTCATTCGGAAATGATACAGCCAGCATCCCCACAGCTTCTTGCAGAAGGCATGTTATCTAGTTTTTCTTTTTCTAATACTGACTGGATGTAGTGTTTGAACTGCTCTTTTGAATTAGCTCCTGAAATTTCGTATCGATTATTGATGCGGTAATAAGGAACACTTTTAACCCCCATTCGTTGACTGTTTGAGATGTCATCCTCAACAATATTTTTGAATTGCTTCTTGAGTAAGATACTTTTTACGGATTGCTCGTCTAACCCTTCATCGACGGCTATGGCTATCAATTGGTCGATATCTGCAATATTCCACCCTTTAACAAATGCAGCTTCCATGAGTCGGTCAGAAACTGTGTTCTCAACCCCTTGAGTTTTGGCATAAGCAACCAAACAATGGGCATCAAATGTATTCACCATCCGTACTTTATCCATATGGATAATGAGTCCTGACCTTTTTCCAGACTGCTCTATTTGCTTCGCTCTATCGCGTGCACTATCAAGATCCATCCCATATTTCAGAGCAACTTCGTAAATAGACTCTGGATCACCCTGCGTTGGGTTTGTTTGGTAGCTTCTGTGCTCCTTGGTGAATCTTACGCCTAGATCATTGAGGGCACTAGTTATATTCCACTCGCCAATGAAACACCAAGGGCAAAGATAGTCTGACCAAACCTCCACAGTAATCGAGGGCTTCTGGCCTGCCTGATTCACTTCTTTATGGTTATTTTGGTTCGTCATAACTTGCTATTACCCCACTAACAATTAAAATAAACACATATTTACTAACCAGCATATGTTATTAACTGCAAATTTACGAGGCACCTGTAAGAAGTGCAATAGACAGGTTTTTCATTAATGTTGGTTAAACAACACTAACCAAGAAAGTGTTGATAAAAAGTTTATGGGGTGACTTGTGGATAGAAGAATTGAACGAACACAGAAAGCTATTTTCGATGCGTTATTAGAACTCATGAATGAAAAAGATTTTGATAAAATATCAATTAACGAAGTCGCCCAAAGAGCCAATGTAAACCGTGGGACTATTTATTCCCATTACTCTGACAAAAATGACCTGTTAAAAAAATACATCGCTAGTTGTATCGCTCCATTTCAACAAGAATGTTCATCAGAAAGTCCAGAAGTGCTTATGCTGACTACATTTGAGTACATCGAAGAAAATGTCGAGGTCTTTAAAACATTACTTATGAATGGTGGTGCAACATCATTCAAAGAAACGTTGCAGGAAATGGTTTTTTCAGGCTTAACAAAGGCAAATCAAAACCATCACGATAAAGATTTTATTCATCAAGAAATAAAGTACCATTTTGTCGCTTCTGCTATGACGGGAACCATTGAATGGTGGGTTAAAAGTTCTACGCGTTACGAGCCAGAGATTATGGTTGAACATATTTTGCACCTCCTAAAGAAGTTACAATGACTGCTAACCGACTTTTTTCTAGAAGTAGATAGTTTAGATTAATTTGGGGACAGTCGGAATTCTATTGGCACATTGGCGGGACCACGACCACGTCGTCCTTTTCGTCGATTCGGATCAGGCAAATGGCTGGAGAAGTATGGATATGGATTAAACCGGCCGTGTTATTTGATCCAACAAACGCGGTTTATTGATGCCGAACTTGCTTGCCCCAATCTGTACTCGTAGAAATCATGAGTGGCAGTCCTGTCTTCTCGTTTCTGCTTCCCGTGCTGTATTCCCTTATCAGAAATAACGTCGTAAGGAAGCCCCTACGACGTATTATCAAGACCAAATTACCAAATCATTATTTTTCGTTATTTGAATCACGACCAAACCTGGGGCCCTTGCCATTTCTCATAAGAAGTACAAAGGTAACTAACAACATAAATAAAAACATATCGTTACCAAAGTATCTAAAAGCCCCCCAAGCGATCACTACGGCAACAACACACCCTAGTAAAAAAGCTAAGTTTTTCATAAATTCAGGCATATTCAAAAGAGTTTGGAACGTTCCTGGCCTTCATTGCAAAGCTACCCTGATAAGTCACTTGAGTTCCTAAAATCTCTGGATTAAGAGAGTAAAAAGTTTTCCAGCCTGGAAACTCCAGTCCATTTCTTTCGACAAATACAAACAAATCAGATATCTGGGATCCACATCCTAGTGATCTTCCTGCCGCTACAGACAAGCTACCAATAGCAGCGCCTGTGTATGCTGAAGCGCCGATTGAGGCAGCCACAGCCAACTGCTCAAGTCCTGTCGTAGCACCAATCAACTCGGCCATAGTCGCGCCTTTTCCATGCTGACTTAGTGTTCCTGACATCGTACTCATGGTGGCTATTGCAGAGTTGTACGTATCAAATAATGTGCCAGGAACAGGCAATCCCAAAGCCTTCATATTCTCATCAAAGTATTTTTTAAAATCTCCAGATTTATAACATTCGCCCATATCTATCTCCTTATAAATAGAGGATTCACCATCTCAATTATAACCATCCACATCTGATAACCATTTAACATTTATCAATATCCTGACAAACATGTCTACAGCCATTTATGCTTGCGGAACCAGCTCAGTAAACCCAGCGCAATACTGATCATTACCGCCAGCAAAATGAAATATCCGCCTTTAAAATGCAGCTCGGGTATGTAATCGAAATTCATACCATACAGCCCGGCCAGAAAGCCCAGCGGCACAAAAATCGCCGTAATTACGGTCAATACCCGCATGGTGTTATTCAGCTGGTGCGAGGTCACCGCCAGGTAACCATCAATCAGGTCTCCACAGATGTCGTAGAACATCGAGGTCAAGCTGGCCAGCCGTTCAAAGCGGTCATGCAGGTCGTTGATGGTGTGATCCAGCTCGACGCCTTCGATATCAAAGCCAATCTGATCACTGTCTTTCAGCTCGTCGGTGATGTTCTCGTGATAGTTAAAAATCCGCCGCATCTTCACCAGCCGCGAACGATATTGCATCAGCTGTTTCATCAGGTCGTCAGAGCCATGAGCATGAATGGCATCTTCAACCTCACTGAGCTTGTCCTCAAACGCCAGCAGGTGATTAACGTAAAAACCCGCCGAGGTATGCATAATGCGCAGCGCCAGCTGTGCCGGACAACGCTGCAAATGCACTCCGCCATTAGCCTTCATAAGCTGATCAACACTGTTCGCCGGCAACGGGTGATAACTGATCAGCAACCGCTCACTGACAAAAAACGAAATCGACTGTGACTTCCAGTGCAGATCGCTGTCGAGCTCGGCAATGCCGCGATACAGAATAAAGGTCTGATCATCGAATTCTTCCAGCTTCGGCGGGTGACGTTCGCGCTGGGCATCTTCAATCGCCAGCGTGTGGCAACCCAGCTCCAGCAAGAACTGCCGCTCCGCCTGCTGGTATTCCTTGCCATCTGACATCAAATCCAGCCATAAGCGGCCGGAACCGCTGTCGCGCCATTGTTGCAACAGCTCTTCACCGCCAGTCTGGCTCTGGCCAAGTTCATCAACAAAAAGTGTTCGAATCATGGAATGTCCCTTGTCATAAAAACCGACTGCCAAGAAAGCCCGCTATCTGGTTACGCCAGCAACCGGCACTCGCAAGGTGGCACTAATATCTATCAAACACCGACCCCATACAGGCTCATTGGTTGCATCCACAGCGGCGGCATCATCGAGCGATTCACAATCAGTCTGGTTCGACCTCATTTGAGTCACCAACAAGCTGGCATGAAACACGGCCCGGGATGCTAGAATCTTCAGAAAGCGTGAACCAGTTCCAGTGGTTGGTTTTGGTTAATCATAGCCCCGCAGCAGGCCTTTTGGAGAAAGAGCCCTGGTTTGCGGGCATAGGCTTATCGAATAAACGGAATTGTTATGAACTCAAAGATCGCGTTCGGCCTGTTTTGCTCATTGATACTGACAGCCTGTGGAGGCAGCAGTGGTTCCGGCTTCAACTCAGGGTCATCGTCTGATTCCGGCAGTAGCTCATCCTCCGACTCCAGTACAACCAGCTCCAGTGGTTCCGGCACGGCTGATGATTCCACCACCCTGACCTGGGTTGCACCATCGTGGGATCAGGCGGTTACCTACGAGACAGAAACCCTCTCTCTGGTGACCACTCCACTGATGACCTGACCACACGAGTCAAACTACTGGCGTTGCTGGATATCAATGGCAACCAGTTGACCCCGGATGCCGTGGCGATTTTTGAGGCGGCGCTGTATCCGGATAATTACGACGCCAGCTTTACCGTTGCCAGCCTGTTCTGGGGCTTCACGCCGGATAGCGATTCATTGGTCCACACTGACCTCAGCCGTGGTGAAAGCTATTTTGTCGCCGTGAAAAATACCAGCCTCGATTACAGCGCGATTCAGCGCGTCAGCATTGGTGACGAAAATATATTCCGCACCGGCTATGTCACCTTACCCCTCGACTGCACCATGACGGATGGCGTTATGACCAGCTGCAGTAGCCTCGACAGCAAATACGTCGGCGGCTCCTATCAAATTGCCGTGCAGGCCGATTCCCGCATGGCTGATACCAGCTGGGATTACCTGGGTAACGACGACAGCTACCTGTCTGGCCAGCCGGAACAAACCTCGTTGCTGTTGTTCAAGCTGGATTCAACGCCCGTAGAAGATGCCGATAGCGGAGAGTCAGTATTTGAGGAAGGCGAAAACGGGATGACGGCGACGTTTGCATACGATGATCCCAGCTGCACCTATAACTATGTATCAGATCCTGTGCAGATAACGGAAACCACCACTCTGACCGCCCTGAACATCAGCTATATCGGTTATGGCATCAACGGCACCTTTGTTGCTGACAGCAGCTGTACCTGGACCACAACTACAACTACAACCACAGCAAGCGTCAGCACTGTCTCATCAACAACTGGCACAGGTTCAGATACAGCCGCAAACTAACCAAACAGCGACGCCTGAGTACCCAACAGGTCATCAACGTCGTCGCCGGTAAAATGAAAAATGGCTTCGGCCAGGGGGCGTAGCTGTTTGTCGATATAGTGCTGGTAGTCCGGCGCGGCCAATGGGTATTGCAGGTCGGAATCCTCCCCGTCGTACAAGGGCTCAGGTCCGGCGGCAGTGATTCGATATTCGATCACACCACGGCCGTTGCGATACATTGGCAACAGGCCGTTTTGCTGGCGCCAGAAGTCCAGTTTCATTGCCGCCCGCGCATGGGGCGGCACGTTGCGCTGATACAGGTGTAAGGGCTGCCGCAGCCGCTTGCGGTAACTGAGCTGGTCGTCCAGCTCGCCGTTCAACAGCTGTTTCACCAACCCGCGCACCCAGTCAGCATAGGGTTGCTGCAGGAAAATTTTCTCATACAACTGCTGCTGGAATAGCCGCGCCAGCGGTGTCCAGTCGGAGCGCACGGCCTCCAGTCCCTTGAAGACCATTTCCGGTTGGCCATCGGCATTGGTAATCAGCCCGGCATAACGCTTTTTGCTGCCGGTTTCGGCCCCCCGAATCGAGGGCATAAAAAAGCGTCGGTAATGGGTTTCGTATTCCATCTCCAGAAAGCTTTCAATGTTGAAACGATGCTGTAACTGCTGCTGCCACCAGAGGTTGAGATTCCGCACCAGCTGCTGCCCTATCTGGTCGGCTTCGTCGTCCGACACCGATTTGCGCAACCAGACAAACACCGAATCGGTATCGCCATAAATCACTTCATATCCCTGCGAGGCGATCCATTCCGAACTGGCCAGAATGATTTCGTGGCTGCGTTTGGTGATTGAAGCCGATAAGCGGGTATCGTGAAAGCGGCAGCCTTCCGAACCTAACACCCCATAGCAGGATGCCATAATCACCTTGATGGCCTGTGCCAGCGGTTTGTTACCCTGCCGTTTGGCCTGATCCCGCCGCTGCCCCAGCATACGGATCAGATCCGGTAACACATGCCGTTGCTGGTGAAAACGAGCGCCAAAAAATCCCGGCACCCAATGGTCGTTAGGTAAAGTCTCAGCGGCGTCAGTCGTCAGCCCTTCTATTAAACCCATAGGATCAATCTTGAAGGTGCGAATAATCGACGGATACAGACTTTTGAAATCCAGCACCAACACGTGTTCGAACAGCCCTGGACGGGAGTCCATCACGTAACCGCCAGGGCTTTTTTCCGCCTTGTAGCCCTCGCCCATATTCGGTGCGATGTAACCCGCCCGATGCAATCTGGGCAGATAGAGGTTTTCAAACGCCGCCACCGAACCGCCCATCCGATCCAGCGCCAGGCCGGTCATCAGGCTGCGCTCGATGGCAAACTCAAACAGTTTCACCTCGGCAAAAATCCGCCAGACCAGATCACAGTCCTGCAGGTTATAGGCGGCAAAACTTGCGATATCGGTTTCATACAAACGCTGAATGTCATGACCGCGCTGACTGCCGGTCAGCAGCTTGGAATCACCTAACAGTTGTTCGGAAACGAAGTTGAGCGAGAAACTTTCGAACTGGAAGCTGGCAGCCCGCAACAATTCGATGCCATCCAGCGCTACCCGCCCGGCCATCTGCACCGACACCCGATCCGGCATATCCCGACGGCGCCGCCACTTCAGCCGGGAACCGTCACGGCCCCAGGTCATGGTTATGCGGTGCTGGCGGTACAGCTGCACCAGCACGTCGATGTCGAACTGGATCAGGTTCCAGCCAATGATGGCATCCGGGTCAAGCCGGGCCAGTAACAGGTTAAGCTCGGCCAATAAGTCCGCTTCCGTGGCAAAACGGCGAATATCGAGCGCGGTATCGTTTGCCGCCTGCGCAGCACCATGTTCGTTGACCAGTAACACCTGACGGAAATTTTCAGCCACCAGCCCAACCGAGTAGAGCTTGACGCTTTCACCCTGGCGGGGAATCGAGGTTTCAATATCGAGCGACAACCAGCGCAGCTGCGGCCGGTAATCGCCGGGCTTCATACGTGTCTGCTGAATCAGCAGGTGTTCACTGATGTCGTCGACGGCTGCCACGGCAGTCTCTTGCTGCCATTGCAGTTCAGCAGCGCCATAAACAAAACGCTCCATCAGGTAGCGGTCCGTCGGACGGATATCAACTTCGCGGCAGACTATGCCCTGCTCGGCCAGCAAGTCACGCCAGCGATACAAATAGCTGGCGGGTAAATAGCAACCGCACACCGCAGTCTGATCAAAGCTCTTCAGCGCCAGCGCACGAAACTGAATTGGCCAGCCCAGCGTGCTTGCCATGGCGGCGGCGCGCTGCTGTTCGGACTCGGCGATAAAACACACTGCCGGTTGCCGCAGCGTCTGTTTGATCGATCCGGTTGGCGAATGCCACCAGAACGTCAGCTCTGAATCCTGCTCACCGGGCTGATCTGTCCAGCTACTGGTTAATAAAAAGGCTTGCGACCGTCGGTTCATGCAGGCTCATCTATACTGATTTGCATAAAGTCTAAATCAACGAGGTTTTCCATGGCCACACCAGGCATCAGTCAGGATCCCCTATACCAGATGCTGAGACACGACGACGTCACTGGATTCAACCAGGCGATTGCCGATGGCGCCAGCTGCGACCTGCGCGGCACCGACTTGCGCGGACTGGATCTGCGTGGCATTCACTTTCAGGGCATGGATCTGACCAACGCCTATTTCCGTGGCGCAGATTTACGTGGTATCGACTTCCGCGGCTGTCGACTGGATGGGGTCAGCCTCGCCAATGCCCGCGTCAGTGGTTGTTATTTCCCGACTGAAATCAGTGCCGATGAGCTGCGGATGTCGGTCGAGCTGGGGACCCGCTTGCGTCATCCATAAGTCGCTGAACGCAACCAAATGAGCCAGCCAAAAAATAAATGAGAATTATTCTTGACTAATTAAATGAGAATCAATATTGTTTGCTTATCGACGTTAGCGATAGCGCCGGTGTTCAGTCACAGTATTCAGGCTGTGGGTGATCTCTCTCATCAAGCTAATCACGGTTGCTTTGGCCGCTCATTGAGCGGCCATTTTTTTATCCTTTTTACCAGACCAGGACGCCAAAAAGGCACCGCAACTAATAGCTACTGCTGCCAGACCAATTTCCAGCCGCCATTCACTCTCACCCACCAGTAACAGCAGTGCCACGGATATCAGCGGCGCAAAGTAGGAAATCACTCCCAACAAAGCCAGATTGCCGTGTTTCATGCCGTAGTCCCAAGTGAAAAAAGCGATGCCAACCGGGCCAACGCCCAGCGCCACTAACGCCAGCCATTGCAAACTGTTGGCCGGCCAGACGCTGGTTTCCAGCAGCAAGTGCATCAACAGCGCCAAGCCCGCCGTAGCCAGACAAAACCAGCCTGCAGCATCGGTTGGCACCGCTTGCATCTTGCGGGTAGTGACGGAAAAACCGGACCAGATCAGCGAACAGCCAAAGGCCAATAAATAGCCATTGAGGTAATCGCCATCAAAGCGGGTATCACCGCCAGACAACAATAACCAGCACCCTGCCAACGCCAACAGCGCCCCCAGCAGATGGTTCCATAACAACGGCAAACCGGTCACCAGGGTGCTCAGCAGCACGATAAACAACGGCCAGAGATAGGCAATCAGGCTGACTTCCACGGCCGGAGCCAGATTCATGGCGGCGAAATAACAGGCGTGGTAACTGAAATAACCACCGACACCCAATAACCAGGCTGGCAATGGCTGCCGGGCATATTGCAGACCACTTTCGCCACGCCACCACCAGCGGATTTGCATCACCAGAAAGGCGGTGGCAAAGCTGATTGCCATCAGCTGGAAGGGCGGAATCTGGCCGCCGGTCAAACGGGTAAACAGCGCCAGCGAGCCCCACAAGGCAACAGCGCTGGAGCCGACCAGGGTCGCCAGTGCCGGTGAAACCCGGCTTTCAGAAGCAGTCATAAGAAAATCTTTCCGAGGGTCTGCGAAACGCCGCAGTCTAGTCGATTGGCAACAGCAAAACCTGTGGGATTCGGAACACTTGCTGTTGGCTTTCGCGCAGTGGCATCAGTTACGGAACTGTTGCCGATACTGCCGTGGTGACAGCCCGGTTTGCTGGCGAAACCTGTGACTGAAGGCGGTTGGCTCGCTGTAACCCAGCTGCTCGGCGATTTGCTGCACGCTGGCGCCGGATTGCTGCAACAGCTGACGGCCATGCCACATTCTGACGCCCAGCTGATAGTCCCGCAGACTTTGGCCGAGCTGTAACTGAAACTGCGCCAGCAACTGCCGACTGCTCCAGTGCACCGTGCGGGCCAGCTGATTAACGTCGAGCGGCTCAGCGTAATGCTGGTCGATCCAGCGCCGCACCTGGGCGATACGGCGGGCCGCCGACGCATCAGTCAGTGACACCGCAGGCGTTGGCAACAACTCCAGCAGCAGACTGCTCATTTGCCATTGCAGACCGGGCGTCAGTGTGGCCTGTTGGAATTGATGATCCAGGCACTGGATATAACCTGCCAGACCAGGGTGCAGTGAGATAAACGCAGGCAACGGCTGTAACTTCAGCTGTTGTTGATCGAGCGCCAGATCCAGTACCAGAAAGCGGTTATCGCCTGCCGCCGCAAAGGCGTGCTGCTGACCCGCCTTCACCACCGCCAGTTGGCTACCGGCCTGCACCAGCCCCTGCTGCTGATCAATTTCCATCTCCAGCGTACCCGTGACCGGCAACACCAGCTGACAATAGTCGTGACTGTGGCGGTGTTGTTCGTGACTGTAACTTCGCTGGTAGAATCCGGGTTGCATTGGTTTTTACCTGACACTGACTGATAAATCCGGAGTCTGACCCGTGACCGAATCATTGATCCCGCTGTGTTCACTCGATGAGCTGCTACCCGGCACGGCCCGGGGCTTTGAGCTAAATGACAAACCTGTACTGGTGGTACGACAGGGCTCAAACCTGTACGCCTACCACAATTCCTGCCCGCATCGGGGGATTCGGCTGGAATGGCAGCCGGACCAGTTTCTCGATATCGACAACCATTTTATCCAGTGCAGTACCCATGGCGCGCTGTTTAACATTCATGACGGTCTGTGTATCGCTGGCCCTTGTGTTGGCGACGCCTTGCTGCCACTGGCTTGCGAGGTTCGTGACGGCCAGATCTGGCTGCAGCCGGAATAATCAGGCTACCGCATCAGAGCCTTATTCAAACAGCTTTTTCATTTTTTCCTTGCCGCTCTCATAGCCGTCCTGCACGGCTTCCTTGCTGTTTTCATAACCCTCTTTGGCCATGTCCTTGCCTTTGTCGTAACCCTCTTTGGCCATATCCTTGCCTTTGTCATAACCTTCCCGGGCAAGCTCCTTGCCCTTGTCATAACCATCGCCAAGCGCATCCTTGCTGGCTTCATAGCCTTTTTTGGCCAGCTCGGAGCCTTTATCGACGCCTTTTTCGACCAGCTCACCGCCTTTGTCAGCACCTTTACCGGCGACTTCCTTGCCGTCTGAAAACCATTCCTTGCCCTTGTTAACGATCATATCCCAGAGGGATTCTTCTTCCTCGGCCGCCGCCGGGTTAGCCAACAAGGCAGTCGTGCAACACATGATCGAAAGTAACAGTCGTTTCATACGCTTCTCACTCTGAAAGGCCACGAGCGCTAGCTCTGAAGAGCCAAAAGTGGCTTGGTTAAATTGCTCGCAATGGCAAGGGTTGGCTGACATCCAGCTGCATACTGGCCGCAGTTTCATCAAAACGAACCGGCCAGGCGATGACCCTTACGCCCTGCTGCTGTACCTCGGCCAGTGCAGCGGCATAATCCAGGTCTACATCAGCAGCCGCTGCCACCTGCTCAATACCTTCCAGTGACACACAAAACAACAGGATCGCCTGGTGACCTTGCTGCTGCAATTGCGCCAGTCGCCGCAAATGCTTGAGACCCCGTTCTGTACGGGCGTCCGGGAAACAACCCAATCCGACTTGCTGTTCGTGACGTGGCAGAGTCAGACTTTTTACTTCTATATATATAGAAGGCTGTTGCTCACCACTGATCAAAAAATCCAACCGGCCATCTTCGACCCTGGGCTCCTTGCGCAGTTGCTGATAACCATGCAGCCAGTGCTGACTATCCGTTTTTGATGTATCCAACTGTGCCAACAAGGCTTCTTCAACCAGCTGATTGGCGCGCGCCGTGTTCACACACGCCTTCCAGCGACCGGCAACTTCCGTCCATTCCCAACTGTAGGGCAACTTGCGTTTGGGGTTCTGGCTGTCCCACACCCACACCCGGCAACCCGGATCGGCACAATGGGTCATGGCACCGGTGTTGGCACAGTGAGCGGTAATCAACTCACCGTTATCCAGTTCGATATCTGCCAGAAAGCGTTTGTAACGCTGAATCAGACGGCCGCTCAATAATCCATTCTGATACTTCATCAGGCCGCCTGTTTGAGCCAGTTGGCCAGCCGCTCTACCGCCAGCTTGAGCCGTTCAATATCGGCGGTGAAGGCAAAACGCACATGAGTCAGCGCCTGATAATCACCGAAGTCGACACCCGGCGTGAAAGCAACGCCGGTTTCACGCAGCGCCCGCAAGCAGAAGTCGAGGCTGTTATTGGTAAAACGGCTGGCATCGGCATAAACGTAGAAAGCACCATCAGGCGTCACCGGAATGTTGAAACCCAGTTCCGGCAGCGCTTGCAGCAGGTAATCCCGGCGCTCAGCCAGAATCGCCCGGCGCTGTTCCATAATCGCTACGGTTTCATCATCAAAGGCCGCCAGTGCCGCATATTGGGCCGGTGTTGATGGAGCCAGAAAGACGTTTTGAGCGAGGGTTTCCAGAGTTGGCACCCAGCTTTCTGGTACCACTGTCCAGCCCAGCCGCCAGCCGGTCATGCCAAAATATTTGGAGAAGCTGTTCAGCACCACAGCGTCATCGGCAACCGACAGTACCGTCTCTGGCTCACAGGTGAAGTTGAGGCCCTGATAGATTTCATCAACCCAGAGCTCACCACCCAGTTGTTTGGCCTGGCTATTCAGAGCAGCCAGTTCATCAAGCGACAGCACAGTACCGGTTGGGTTGGCCGGGCTGGCAACCAATGCCGCCTTCGTCGACGGCTGCCAATGCTGCCGTAGCATGTCCGGGGTCAGCTGATAACGCTCAGCCGGACCAGCAGGCACCAGCTGACCATGAGCTTCAAACAAGGCGGCAAAATGGCGGTTACATGGATAGCCCGGGTCGGCCAGCATCAACTGCTCCCCCGGATTCAGCCGGGCAGCAGCCAGTAGCAGCAGCGCTCCGGAAGCACCAGGGGTCAAGACAATTCGGGCCGGATTGACCGTTACGCCAAAACGCTGTTGATACCAGCCAGCGATCTTCTGGCGCAATTCAGGAATCCCCAGCGCCGGGGTATAACCGGTTTTACCAGCAGCGATGGCTGCCATACCGGCACGGGCAATCGGTTCCGGCGTGGTGAAGTCCGGCTCGCCGACTTCCAGGTGAATAACGTCCATGCCGCCAGCCTGCAGCTGTTGGGCTTCTGCCAGCAGGGCCATGACCTGAAACGGTGCAATACGCTGGTTGCGTTCTGCCATACCGGACATTCTTGAATCGTTCAATGCCGTCGCCTTCCCAAATAGTTTTGTCAAAAAAGAACCAGCCAGCATTGTGCCAGAAGTGCGCTAATTTACGAGCCAAGGGGGCTGGCAGCGGCCTGATCACGGTTCATTGCGGCAGATTTTACCAACACCCTGTTTCCTCAGTGGCAGAATCCGGGGCATGATCTGTGTTGGGATAGCCCTACGAAACAGTTGGCGCTTGCGCAGGAATCTGATAGTTTCCCCGCCTTATTATTTTTGGGGCCCGTGAAAAGGACGGTAATCAGGCCATCTGAAACCGATTTTTCGGGGCAATGTGTTCGGTTGCTTGAACCCAATAACGTGTGAGGCAGCAATACCATGCCGCAAGAGAAGAAAGAATTTGCTCTGACAGATTTCACTCCGTATCAGGCTTCCCCTGATGAAGAGTACATGAGCGACGCTCAGCTGGAGCACTTTGCGGAAATCCTTCGCAAGTGGAAACAGGAGCTGATGGAAGAGGTCGATCGCACCAAAGAACACATGCAGACCGAGCTGGAAAACTACGCGGACCCCAACGACCGTGCCAGCCAGGAAGAGGAATTCAACCTCGAATTGCGTACCCGTGATCGCGAGCGCAAGCTGATCAAGAAGATCGACAAGACCATCGACAAAATCGACAAGGGTGATTACGGTTTCTGTGATGCCTGCGGTGTTGAGATTGGTATCCGTCGTCTGGAAGCCCGTCCAACAGCCGACCTCTGCATCGACTGTAAAACCCTGGCTGAAATCAAGGAAAAACAGCTGGGTGTTTAATCCTGTTCAGGGCGCTACGGCGCCCTGTTCTGTTTTATGAGTCTCTCTTTCCAGTTCCTTCCTGCCCGTTTTGCTGGTTGCACCTATGCCAGATTTTCCTGCTGATTCCTTCGCTGCTCCCTACATCGGTCGTTTTGCGCCCTCTCCTACCGGGCCGCTGCATTTTGGTTCCTTGCTGGCAGCACTGGCCAGTTATCTGGATGCGCGCCAACAGCATGGCCTATGGCTGCTACGGATCGAGGATATTGATCCACCACGGGAAGATCCAACGGCGGCCAGCCGGATTCTGCAAATTCTCGATGCCTACGGGCTGCACTGGGATGGCGAAGTTCGTTATCAGAGCCAGCGTCACGACAACTATCTGGCAACGCTGGATCAACTGATTCAGCAAGGTGATGCCTTTGCCTGCGCCTGCTCGCGTAAACAACTGCAAAACACCCTGCATCTGGATGGCCACTGTCTTGCTCCGGTACCAGAAAACCCGGACTTGCCCGACAGCTGCGCCTGGCGTTTCAAAGTCCGCTCCACGCAGCAAGAGCCGCTCTGTTTTGATGATCGTCTGCAAGGGCAATTCTGTTTGTCACCGGCACAGGATATTGGTGATTTTGTAATTCGTCGGCGCGACATGCTGTGGTCTTACCAGCTGGCAGTGGTTACCGACGATCACGATCAGGGAATCAACCAGATCGTTCGGGGCATCGACCTGATCGATTCAACCCAGCGGCAACTATTGATCTATCAGGCGCTTGGCTGGCCAGCGCCGATTTATGCCCATATCCCGGTGGCAGTGGAACAAAATGGCCAGAAGCTCAGCAAACAAAATCTCGCACGGGCGTTAGAACCTGACGATTCCGGTAGTACCCTCTGGACTGCGCTGCAATGGCTCAAGCAGTCTCCCCCCATTGAACTGCAGCAAGACGGCAACCAGCGCTTGCTGGACTGGGCTATTCAACACTGGAATCCGAACGTACTGACAGGCCAACAACAGCTGGCCGCTCCGGCACAGTTCCAGCGTTTGCCAGGCAATTGAGCACTCAACTTTAGCCGCCCTCCTGTTCCGCCACGCTTGTGGTAATCTTGGCCGTTGTTTTGTTGCTACGGACCCCTGCATGACCTTCAGTCTTGGCCTGTTACTACTGATTCTGCTTGGCTATTTGACCACCCTGTATCTGAGTGCCTATGCAGTAGAACGAGGCTGGGTGCCGCGTCGCTGGGTTCAACAACCGGCCGTTTATCTGTTGTCGCTGGGGGTATTCGCCAGTGCCTGGAGTTATTACGGCAGCGTCGCGCTGGCGGAGCTGTATGGTTATGGCTATCTGGCTTACTTTGCCGGTCTGGCTGGGGCCTTCCTGCTAACGCCGCTGTTATTGCGGCCTATTTTGCGTATCACCCGTCGTTATCAGCTCAACTCGCTGGCTGACCTGCTGGCATTCCGCTATCGCAGCAAACGCGCCGGTATTCTGGTCAGTCTGTGCATGCTGGGGGTGGTGTTACCGCTGCTGACCCTGCAAATCAAGGCCGTGGCCGACACCATGAGCATGCTGTCGCCGGGCTGGAGCAAGGGCGCACTGGCGCTGGGCTATGGCCTTATTTTGCTGGTACTGACGGTGCTGTTCGGTGCCCGTCAGATGACGCCGCGGGAAAACCACGAGGGGCTGGTGTTCTCGCTGGCACTGGAGTCGCTGATCAAGCTGCTGGCAATGGCAGCACTCTGCATCATTCTGATTTTTGATGTGTTACCGGAGGCCACCTTTGGTGGCAGCTGGCTAATGTCGGCGCATGAATATCTGCTCGACCGCCCGGCCGCGCCGCCGAATGGCTCCTGGCTGGCGCTGTTTATCATGTGTCTGGCAATCACAGTGGCGATGCCACACACCTTCCATATCACCTTTACCGAAAACGTCAGTAACCGGGCCTTGCGGCTGGCCAGCTGGGCCTTCCCGCTGATCCTGCTGGGGCTGGCATTGACGGTGCTGCCGCTGATCTGGGCCGGGGTGATTACCGGCCAGGCATCACCGGCAGAATATTTTTCACTGGCGCTGGGGATGGATACCAATAATCCCTGGATTGCCCTGATGGTTTTCCTCGGTGGTGTTTCCGCTGCCACCGGGGTGAGCATCCAGATGACACTGGCGATTTCCGCCATGCTGCTGAACCACTTGCTGTTCCCCAACTATCAGCCCAGTCCGAAACAGGATTTCTATCGCTGGTTGTTGTGGTCCCGGCGGCTGCTGATCATGTGTGTGCTGGCGGCGGCGATGGTGTTTTACGGCATGTTCGCCGACCGTCTGGATATCAACCGGCTGGGGATTCTGGCTTGTGGCGCGGCAATGCAGTTCCTGCCCGGCATCATTGGTTTGCTGTACTGGCGCGGCGCCAGCAAGATGGGCTTTCTGGTTGGCCTCAGTCTGGGTATGGCAATCTGGACACTGGGACTGCTGCTACCGTTCCTGCTCGATCATACCCAATACGCCAGTTGGCTCAGTATTCCGACAGAAGAAACCTGGTATCGCATTGCACTGCTGAGTGTGATCGCCAACTTCTCCAGCTTTGCGCTGATCAGCTTCAACCGCCGTCCCAGCGAAAACGAACTCAGTACTGCCGAAGCCTGTGTGATCGCCGCCAAGCGTCCCAGTCTGCAGTTACTGCAGGCGGAAAACTCCAATGACGCCATCATGGCCCTCAGTCGCCCGCTTGGTCGTTACATGGCCGAACGCGAAGTGCATCAGGCGCTGAAAGATCTGGACCTGCCGGGTTATGAAGACCGCCCACATGAGTTACGCCGCCTGAGGGTCAGACTGGAAGCCAATCTGGCCAACCTGCTTGGCCCAACCGTGGCCCAGGACATTATTCGCCGCTACCTGCCACTGCAGGAAGGGCCGGTCATCAGCAACGACATTTACTTGATCGAACAGCGGCTGGAAGGCTTCAACGACCGACTCTCCGGTCTCGCCGGCGAGCTCGACCACCTGCGTCGTTACCACCGCCAGACCCTCGAACGACTGCCAATGGCCACCTGTGCCCTGACCGAAGATGGCGAGATTATGTTGTGGAATCAGGCCATGGTGGAACTGACGGGGCTGTCAGCCGAACGGGTGTCAGGTACTATGGTCAGCCAGCTGCAGCCACCCTGGGGGGACCTGCTGGGACGATTTATTGATGCGCCAGCACTACACGAGCATAAAAAGCGGGTGGATATTGATGCCCGCCCGCATTGGTACACACTGCACAAGTCACTGATTCAGGCCGGTAACGGCCAGCCCGGCGGCATCGTTTTGCTGGTTGAAGACCAGACCGATAACCAGTTGCTGGAACGCGAGCTGATTCACAGCGAACGACTGGCCTCGATTGGCCGACTGGCAGCCGGTGTCGCCCATGAAATTGGTAACCCGATTACCGGCATCGACTGTCTGGCCCAGGGCATAGAGTACGAAACCGATAACCCGGAGCTGATTGAAATCGGCCAGCAGATTCGCGAACAGACCCAGCGGGTGTCGCGCATTCTGCAGTCGATGATGAACTTTGCCCATGCCGGTAACCACACCACCGAACATGAAGAAGTCAACATCCATCAGTGTATTGCCGATGCCATGCAGCTGCTGCGACTCAGCAAGCGCAGTATGGATATTGAATTTGTAAACCAGTGCCCCGGTGATCTGGTGGTGATTGGTGATTCACAGCGGCTGGTGCAGGTGTTCGTTAACCTGCTCAGTAATGCCCGCGATGCCAGCGAGGCCGGCCAGCAAATCATTGCCAGCGCCGAAGCCGACCAGCATCAGGTCATCGTGCGGGTAATCGACGCCGGACACGGTATTCCGGCAGATGTACAGGAACGGGTGTTTGACCCCTTCTTTACCACCAAGGAAGTTGGCAAAGGCACCGGCCTTGGTCTGGCGCTGGTCTACAGTATCGTTGAAGAACACTACGGCCAGGTACAGATCATCAGCCCGGTGAACGAGAATGGCGGCACTTGTGTTAAAGTCAGTCTCCCACGTTACCTTCCGGATAACAGGATGGAAAAAAATCTATGAGTCGTATTCTGGTCGTCGAAGACGAAGCCATTATTCGTCAATCGGTTCGTCGCCTGCTGCAGCGTCACGAATATGAAGTTACTGACGTAGACAGCATCGATGCCGCGCGGCAACAGAAGCTCTCGGATTTTGACCTGATTATCACCGACCTGCGCTTGCCTGGTGGCCAGGGCACCGACCTGATTGAACTGGCCGGTGACACACCAGTACTCATCATGACCAGTTATGCCAGCCTGCGTTCCGCTGTCGATGCCATGAAAATGGGTGCCCGTGAGTACATCGTCAAACCGTTTGACCATGGCGAAATGGTTGAAGCGGTACAAAAGATTCTGGCGGAACCCCGCCAGCGCGCCAGCGCGCCAGCGGCCAAAGCGGTTGCTAGTGACGACGTCAATCCTGAAGTGGCACAAAAAGCGGCTGCCAATAACGGCATTATCGGCAGCTGCGACGCCATGCAGTCATTGTTCCGCAAGATCAGCAAGGTAGCACCAACCGATGCCACCGTACTGATTCATGGTGAATCCGGTACCGGCAAGGAACTGGTCGCCCGCGCCCTGCACGAACAAAGCCGCCGCAGTGGTGCCCAGCTGATTTCGGTTAACTGCGCCGCGATTCCGGAAACCCTGCTCGAGTCCGAATTGTTTGGTCATGAAAAAGGGGCCTTTACCGGCGCTGCCGCCCAGCGTCAGGGACTGGTTGAAGCCGCCAACGGTGGCACCCTGTTCCTCGACGAAATTGGTGAGCTGCCACTGGAAGCCCAGGCCCGTTTGTTACGGGTACTCCAGGAAAGTGAAATTCGCCGGGTGGGCTCGGTGCAAAGCATCAAGGTCGATGTGCGTCTGATCGCCGCGACCCACAGAAACCTCAAGGAAATGGCCGCCAATGGCGAATTCCGGGAAGACCTTTATTACCGCCTCAACGTCGTCGAACTGACCCTGCCAGCCTTGCGCGAGCGTGGTGAAGACGTGGTTGAACTGGCCAACTACATGCTGTCGCGCGCCTGCAGCCGCATGAACCAGCCAGCCATGGCGTTTGACCAGGTTGCCCTGCAAGCCATCCGTCAGTACAACTGGCCGGGTAACGTGCGGGAGCTGGAAAATGCCGTTGAACGGGCAGTGATTCTGGCCGAAGACAACCATATCAGTGCCGACCTGATGGGGATCGACCTGTCACCGGACCGCTACATCAGTGATGCCATGCGGGAAAATCTGCTGCAAAACAACAACAGCCCGGAACCGGTTGAGCAACCCCAGGCTCACGGCGATTTGTCACTGGATGACTACTTCGTACATTTTGTACTGGAGAATGAAATCCGTATGACCGAAACCGAGCTGGCCCGCAAACTGGGAATTTCCCGCAAGAGCCTGTGGGAGCGTCGTCAGCGTCTGGGCATCCCACGTAAAAAGAAATAATCCCCGCACGCGCCGGTAACAGGTAACACTTCCGGTAACACTTTTGGGTATCCAGCCGCACCAGCGGCTGGTTATCACAGCAGCCACACCCGCATTCACACCCCAATTTGCAAGCTTGTGTCAGCAACTCCGTTGATATTCGTCATAATGTTTCCTTACTGCGCCAAAATTCGTTCCCTGACAGCCAAAGATCCACTGCAACGACACACATCAAACAGGTTACCCACTAAAAAGTGTTACTGATCACAAAGTGTTACCCGCATACACCGGAAGTAGCACATTTTTCGCTACCCAAGGTAACACTTTGGAATGAAATCCATATTCAAACCGTTATAAAAAATATCTCCGGTACTTCTTAAAGTTAATTAACTTACTGATTTATAAGGACTTTATAGATTTAACCAGGATCAAAAACCAAACATGGCATGCATTTGGCTCTAGTAAGCCCACAACAAGAACAACTCCTCGAAATAAAAATAACACCGAGCCAGTTGTCCTCGCCGCCAAACAAAAATAAATTTGCGGCGACGAGTGTCAGAACAAGAAGAAGTTAAGCTCTCTCGCAAACCCCCGCTACCGTCAGGTAGCGGGGGTTTGTTCTTTATGGGCTGCTGAAAATGCACTACTAAAAAGTGGCCTGCTGAAAATTTCCTTTCATACCACCCACCATCAGAGTCACAACAGCGCGAAGAATTTTTCCGAAACAATTCCGCCCGAGCTGGCATCAACCAGTCGGTTCCGTGAACTGCTACCAAAGTGCTACCAACTGGCCCAAAGTGTTACCCCATCTCCACCCAAAGTGTTACCCATCATCCCGAACTGCGTAACACCAACCGGGGAACTTTCTGGTATAAATCTATAAGTCTTTGTTTTTAAATACTTTTTAAAAGTTGGCATGCGAGTGGCAATAGTAAGTTCAAGAACAAGAGCTGCACAGCACCAAATAAAAATAACAAGGTGCCCATCAGCCAACGGGCCGACAATAAAAATAACAACCGGCCTGGCTCAACAAAAAAGAAGACTGCTCTCTCCAGCAACCCCGTGGGCCCACACCCACGGGGTTTGTTATTATCTGGGGTCTGCTCAGACCAATCGAGCAACCATCCCTCACGCTCCCCCTGCCGTGATCTGACGAGTTCCAGCCCGCTGTTTTCCGGCCATTCAATCCTGTCGTTTCGATAGCCATTTCTTTTCACAGCAAGCCTGACCATACCGCCTGATGAGATTCAGCCGATACGGAAGAGCCTGATCCGGTTGCCAGATACCACTCTCCTCCAGAAGTTTCATAGCCTATGGTCGTTGTCCTGTTACGTTACCTTTGGCCCAAAGTGTTACCTGCTACCACAGCTGTTACCTAAGACCCCGCCCAGCGGTAACAAAACGGGCCAAATTCAGGTAACAGCTTGCCAGAAAAATACATAAGCCATTGTTTTATAAGGAATTTAAAAAACTGGCATAGGAATAGCTTTATTAGAATCAAGTCGCCACTAACAACAATAACAAGCGACAACACAGCGGGTGACAATAAAAATAACAACACCTGCTCCAAGACAGCCCCGACAATAAAAATAACAAGGGGCTGATCTGATCCGGTTGTTTCGAATGCATGGTGCCACTGATAAAAATAAAAACAGGTGGCACTGGATATTCAAAAGAGCGGATACCCAGTCCGAGCGTTGAGGGACGACTAACAAAAACAATAAAGGGCCTCCCCATAAAAGCCGCAAATCAGCGGCTTTTTTGTTTTCTGGCCTCTAACAACGTTACCAATCCGGCTTGGCGCTGGTACACTCCCGCCTTTACTGCGAATAACCAATCTGAACTTCAGTGAAGCGCATATCCAATTTTATCAAGCACATCTTCCAGCCAGGCTCTGATCATCGGGAAGAAACTCCCGCACTGCAGATCATCAGCCGGGATGAACATTCCATCAGCCGCAGCCAAATCAGCGATGCCGCTCTGAAGGTACTTTATCGCCTGCACAATGCTGGCTATGAAGCCCTTCTGGTAGGCGGTGGCGTTCGCGACACCCTGTTGGGAATGTCGCCCAAGGATTTCGATGTTGCTACCGATGCAACACCGGAACAGGTTAACAAGCTGTTTCGTAACTCGCGTCTGATCGGCCGCCGTTTCAAATTGGTTCACGTGGTTTTTGGTCGTGAAGTCATTGAAGTTGCGACTTTCCGTGCGCCACCAACCGACGAGCATTCCGACAAGATTGCCGCAACCGGTGATCAGGGCATGATTTTGCGCGACAACGTGTATGGCAATCGCGAAGAAGATGCCATGCGGCGCGATTTCACCATCAACGCCCTCTATTACAACATTGCTGATTTCAGCCTCTACGCCTACGCCGGTGGCTGGCACGATCTGAAGCAGCGTCAGCTTAGGCTGATCGGTGATCCAGAAACCCGTTATCGCGAAGATCCGGTACGGATGCTGCGGGCGATTCGTTTCCTCGGCAAACTCAATGGTTTTACGCTGGCACCGGATACTGCAGCACCGATTCCGATGCTGGCACCCTTGCTTGAGCAGATTCCATCGGCCCGTATGTTCGATGAATGCCTCAAGCTATTCCTCGCCGGCAAGGCCTGTGAAACCCTTGAACTGCTGCGTAACTATCAGCTGTTCGGGCATATTTTCCCGGGCACTGAACAGTGCTTGCGTGATGACGATCAGGCCTGTGAACTGGCCCTGAACACCATGCGAAACACTGACAAGCGCATTCAGGCCGGTAAGTCAGTCACTCCGTATTTCTTCCTGGCATCACTGCTGTGGCCGCAAGTCGCACGAGTCGCACGAGAATTTGAAAGTGCTGGTATGGCACCTCATCCAGCCTTGCAAAAAGCGGCCGACCGCGTGTTGGCCCAGCAAATTCGTCACACCGCGATTCCCAAGCGTTTCTCGATCCCCATGCGGGAAATCTGGGAGCTGCAATTGCGTCTGCCGAAAATCCAGAGCCGCAAGGCACGTGAGCTGCTGACGCATCCACGCTTCCGTGCCGCCTATGACTTCCTGTTGTTGCGAGAGCAATCGGGCGAAGATCTGGGTGGCGTTGGCAAGTGGTGGACCCGTTTGCAGGAAGATGAAGGCGTGCCAGAAGCACCACGTCGCAGCAAAAGCTATACAGATGAAGAGCAGCGCCCGCCACGCAAGCGCCGCCGTCGTCCAAGCAGCAGCCAGAATAACAATCAGAGACGCGGCTGATGGCCATTTGTTACCTTGGCCTCGGTGCCAATCTGCAACAGCCATACGAGCAGTTGCGCAGCTGTCTGGCGGCACTTGAGAGTCAGCCGGATCTTGAGCTGCTCGACTGGTCCTCCTTTTATGGCAGCAAACCGGTTGGCCCCCAGGACCAGCCGGATTACGTCAATGCCGTCGCCCGTATCCGTACAGAGCTGGCTCCAACGGCCCTGCTGGATTGTTTGCAGGCGATTGAAAACCAGCAAGGCCGGGTACGCCTGCGCCGCTGGGGTGAGCGAACTCTCGATATAGACATTCTGCTGATTGACCAGCTGCAGCTGAACAGCGAACGTTTGACCGTGCCGCATATCGAAATGGCCAACCGTCTGTTTGTGTTACAGCCGCTGGCCGAACTGGCACCTGAGCTTCAGTTACCCGATGGCCGTCTGTTAGCGCCGCTGATCGCTGCGATCACAGACCAGCCACCTCTGCTTCCGCTTGGCAAACCGGCCAGGCACCAGCTGGAGAATCCGGCAGCTTCCTGAGCCCAACAGGCACCTGTCAATTTTTGTACAGCTGGTTACCCAGATACTTGCCTGAAAAGGAAAGTTACCGCACCAATATTGACTTGTGCTCACCAATCCGCACCATAAGCGACCACCATTTGACCTGTACCACCGGGGGAACACAATGAGTCCAATAAATCTCCGCTCTTTGCAGGCGCTGAAGTCACAGCAACAGAAATTTGCCGTGCTCACCGCATACGATGCCACCTTTGCGCAGCTGGCTGCCGATGCTGGTATCGAATCCCTGCTGGTCGGCGACTCGCTGGGAATGGTCCTGCAAGGTCAGCAAAGCACCCTGCCGGTAACACTGGAAGAAATGGTTTATCACACCGCTTGTGTAGCTCGTGGTAACCAGCGAGCCCAGCGCCCTGCCTTCATCATGACCGACCTGCCCTTTATGAGTTATGGCACGCTGGAGCAAGGCATTGCCTCGGCCCGCGCCGTGATGCAAGCCGGCGCCCATATGGTCAAGATTGAAGGTGATGAATGGCTGGCGCCGCTGATTACTTCACTGGCTCAGCAAGGTGTGCCTGTTTGTGCGCACCTGGGTCTGACCCCACAAGCGGTCAACAAGCTCGGCGGTTACCGCGTGCAGGGCCGCGAGCAACAGGCCGCTGATGCCCTGGTAAATGCTGCCATGGAATTGGCCGATGCCGGTGCCGATATGATTTTGCTGGAATGCGTCCCCTCCTCGCTGGCCAGGCGGGTCACCGATGCGGTTGCGATTCCGGTGATTGGCATTGGCGCTGGCAACGCCACCGATGCCCAGGTACTGGTAATGCACGACATGCTCGGCCTCAACAGCCAGCACGTACCCAAATTTGTTAAGAATTTCATGACCGATGGCCGCACCGTTCAGCAAGCCTTCAAGGCTTATGCTGACGAAGTGAAGGCTGGCACTTTCCCATCCGCCGAGCATGAGTTTGCCTGATGAAAACCATCCATAGCGTCGCCTCGCTGCGCGCTGAAATCCGCGCTGCCCGTTTGGCAGGCAAGGACATTGGCTTTGTTCCCACCATGGGGAATCTGCACGAGGGCCATATCAGCCTGATTAGTGCAGCCAAACAACAGCAGTGCTTCACTGTCGCCAGTATTTTTGTCAATCCGTTACAGTTTAACGATGCCGATGATCTGGCGCGTTACCCGCGTACACTGGATGAAGACAAGGAAAAGCTTTTTTCGGCGGGATGTGATCTGTTGTTCGCCCCGGACGTCGAGGAAATGTACCCCAACGGCCAGCATCGCCAAACCACTGTACATGTGCCGCATGTTTCAGAAGGTCTCTGTGGCGGCAGCCGCCCGGGCCACTTTGACGGTGTCGCCACGGTCGTTACCAAGCTCTTCAATATGGTCCAGCCGGATCTGGCGTTTTTTGGCGAGAAGGATTTCCAGCAGGTCGCGGTCATTCGCAAGATGGTAGAGGATCTGAACATGCATCTGGAAATCGTCGCTGTACCAACTGCACGCGCTGCAGACGGTCTGGCGCTGAGTTCCCGTAACGGCTATCTGAGCGAAGAACAACGCATTCAGGCTTCGGCGCTGTATCAGGCACTGAAAAGCATCACCGACGGTCTGCAACAACGCAAGTTGATCAGCGAGCTGTTAAAACACGCCACCGAATCCCTCACCGACGCCGGTTTCACGCCCGATTATCTGGAAGTCCGTCATGCCGACGACCTCAGTCTGATCGACGATTCCGCCCTCGAAACGGGTGAGCGTATCGTTGTGCTGGGCGCCGCCTGGCTCGGCAAGGCACGTCTGATCGATAACATCTCGGTGACATTGAACCGCCATATCGATTAGGGCATACTTCGTCCCCCTTCTGAATCGGTCAATTATTGAACACCCGCTTCAGAAGGAGATCCCAGGCCTTTTGCGCCTTGACATCCTTGCGCAATGCCACAGACATTCAAGGGGTTACCATGCAGTCCATTATGCTGAAAGCCAAACTTCACCAGGCTCGCGTTACACATTCAGTACTCAACTACGAAGGCTCCTGTGCCATCGATGGCGAGCTGCTGGATATGGCCGGTATGCGTGAATTCGAACAAATCCAGATTTACAACATCGACAACGGCAAGCGTTTCACCACCTATATCATCCGAGCGGAAGACGGCTCTGGCATGATTTCAGTGAATGGTGCAGCGGCTCACCAGGCCGATGTTGGTGATCGCGTCATCATCTGTACCTTCGGTAACTTTGAACAAGCCGAACTGGCCAGCTTCAAACCGAAAATGGTTTATCTGAACGCCGACAACAGCGTCAGCCACACCAGCTTCGATATCCCGGTACAAATGGCCTGATCCCTGCCATCATACCCATAGCTGCCCGGCCAGTGCCTGGCAGCTATTTTTTTGCCTGCTGTTCTGAACCCAGACTTTGAAATCTGACGTTCACGACTGCCAACCTCACAGCAGCCAGTAAAGTTTCTATTTAGTAGCTCCAGCGGCGGCGCCAAAGTCTCCACTACCAAAGCAGACCATTTGTCACTTTGAAGCCCTCCGCCCGCTTCCGTATACTTGTGTAATCACACAGCATCAAGGACGCAACATGTCTCTGGCAAGCAGCCTGATACAATCGGAAATCTGGAAAACCCTGCAAATTCATCACGAGCAGATTGGTAACGACCATATGCTCGACTGGTTTAAACAGGACCCCAACCGGTTTGAAAACTTTCATCTCGACGCTGCCGGCCTGAGTCTCGACTACTCCAAAAACCGGGTTACCAAAGAGACCATCGGCTACCTGCTGCAATTGGCCGAACAACGCGAGCTGCCCGCCCAAATCGAAGCCATGTTTAATGGTGAGTCCATCAACCGCAGTGAAAACCGCCCCGCGCTGCACACAGCCCTGCGTAATTTCAGTGATCGTCAGATCATGGTCGACGGTACCGACATCATGCCGGAGATCCGCGAGACCGTGCAGCGGATGGAAGAGTTCTGCTGGAAGATCCGTCGTAATCAGTGGCGCGGCTACAGCAATGCGCCTTTTACCGACGTGGTATCGATTGGTATCGGCGGATCTTTCCTTGGCCCCAAACTGGGTTCCAGCGCGCTCAAGCCCTACTGGGACAGCGGCCTCAACATCCATTATCTGGCCAACATCGACGGCACTCACATTACCGAGATTCTCAAACGCCTGAACCCGGCTACCACCCTGTTTATCATTCAGTCGAAGTCATTCGGTACCCAGGAAACCCTCAAAAATGCGATGGCCTGTCGCAGCTGGTTCCTGAACAATGGTGGCAGCGAAGAATATCTCGCCAAACACTTCACCGCAGTTTCGTCCAACGTCGAAAAAGCCGTCGAGTTTGGCATCGCCGAAGAAAACATCTTCCCGATGTGGGACTGGGTCGGCGGCCGTTATTCCATGTGGTCGGCGATTGGCCTGCCGCTGGCTCTGGCAATTGGCATCGACAACTTCCGCGACCTGTTACGCGGCGCGCACGCCATGGATGAGCATTTCCGTACCGCACCACTGGCCCAGAACATGCCAGTGATCATGGCTTTGCTGGGAATCTGGTACGTTAACTTCTTTGGGGTGAACTCCCACGCTATTCTGCCGTATGACCATTACCTGCGCTCACTGCCAGCGCATTTGCAGCAGCTGGATATGGAGAGTAACGGCAAATCCATCACCCTCGACGGCCAGCCGGTTCAGTACAACACCGGCCCGGTGATCTGGGGTGGCGTGGGTACCAACGGCCAGCACGCCTTCCACCAGCTGCTGCATCAGGGTACCCATTTTTCACCCTGTGACTTCATCATGCCGATGTGCAGCCACAACCCGATTGATAACTTTCACGCCATGTTGGTCTCCAACTGCCTGAGCCAGAGCCAGGCGTTGCTGCAAGGCAAATCGGAAGAAGATGCCATGGAGGAACTGGTTGCTGGCGGTATGAGCCAGGCCCAGGCCATGGTGCTGGCACGCCAGAAAATGATTCCAGGTAACCGCCCCAGCAACACCCTGTATTTCCCCAAATCGACTCCTCAGATCGTTGGTGCCCTGATTGCGCTGTACGAACACAAGGTGGCTGCCCAGGGCATGATCTGGGGCGTCAACTCGTTTGACCAGTGGGGTGTGGAACTGGGTAAACAGCTGGGGGGTAAAGTGCTGTCGGCACTCGAAAGCGACCAGATTCCATCTCACTTTGATGGCTCCACCAACGGTCTGGTGCGCGCCTTCCACAAGATGCAATCGCAGCTTTAATCACAGCAATCGACACAGACGGCGCCAGCCGTTCTGTGTCAGCCCAATTTCAGCCCTGCCAACGCGACATCCCTCGGCGCTGGCGCTAGAATAGCGCCCTTTCCAAAGCATCCTTGCTGCCCATTCACTTGTCGGTCTGGAATTTTCACGCCCATGTCTTCATCAACGCCCCATGCTCCGTCTTCTGCTGGCCACTCAACTGGCGTTGTCGCCATCGAATGGCGTCAGCAATCGCTGTTTCTGCTGGACCAACGAGTACTGCCTCACCAGCATCAGATGATTGAATGTCGTACTGCGGCTGAAACCGCCGACGCCATTCGCGATATGGTGGTGCGGGGTGCACCAGCGATTGGTATCAGTGCAGCGTACGGTTTTGCCCTCGATGCGTTGGCGGGTCGAGATTTACAGGCCGCCTACAAGGTGCTGGCGGAATCCCGCCCGACTGCGGTGAACCTGTTCTGGGCACTGGAACGCATGGCCAGCCTGAATACCAGCGATGGCCAGGCACTGCTGGCCGAAGCCCGCCGCATTCATGAAGAAGATATTCAGGCCAACCTGGCGATGGGACAATTTGGTGCCAGTCTGATCAGCGACGGCGTGCAGGTTTATACCCACTGCAATACCGGCGCGCTGGCGACCGGTGGCCATGGCACCGCGTTGGGCATCATTCGCAGCGCATTTGCCGACGGCAAAATCCAGCACGTCTACGCCGGTGAGACCCGGCCGTGGCTGCAAGGCGCTCGTCTGACTGCCTGGGAACTGATGCAGGATAATATTCCGGTATCACTGGTATGCGACGGCGCTGCCGCCCAGCTGTTCCGGGCTGAAAAGCCGGAATGGGTGATTGTGGGTGCTGACCGTATTACCGCCAACGGCGACGTTGCCAACAAGATTGGCACCTACAGCCTGGCGGTTCATGCCCGTCATCATGGCATGAAGTTCATGGTAGCAGCGCCAACCACCACCTTCGATCTGAGCCTGCCAAGTGGCAATGCCATTCCGATCGAACAGCGACCAATGCATGAAGTCACCAGCATTCAGGGCGTTCAGGTAGCACCGGAAGGTTGTCATGCCATCAACCCGTCATTCGACGTGACTCCGGCCGAGCTGATTGATGCCATCGTTACCGAGCGCGGCATTATCCGTAACCCGTCCACGGAAGCCGTGGCCGCGCTGTTCGCCGCTAACTGAGGCCGGGGCATGATTGAATTTGATCCGCAGCAGTTTCAGCAAGCGGCTGAAGATCTCTGTCGTTACGGCAAGCAGCTGTATGACCGCGATTGGTCACCCGCCACCAGCTCCAATTATTCAGTGCGTCTTAATGACCAATGCTGTGCATTAACCAGCTCGGGCAAACACAAGGGTGAGCTGACGCCAGCCGATATTCTGGTGGTCGACTGGCAAGGCCAGCCACATAGCGCCGGAAAACCCAGCGCCGAAACCCTGCTGCACACCCAGCTATATGAGCGCGATGCCAGCATAGGTGCGGTATTGCACACTCACAGCCAGTCGGCAGTGGTATTGTCACAGGTCCTCGCCGACGAGGTTCTGGTGCTGCAAGGCTGGGAGTTGCTGAAAGCCTTTGCCGGCCAGACAACCCATGAATGCCGGATGGAAATCCCCCTGTTTGCCAACGACCAGGACATCGACCGTTTGTCGAAGCTGGTTGAACAGCGCATGCAGCAACATCAGCAAGGCCATGCCTATCTGATTCGCGGCCATGGCGTGTATACCTGGGGACGCGACCTGGCTGAGTGCTTCCGCCATCTGGAAGCACTCGAACATCTGTTCAGTTACCAGTTGGAATTGCTGCGACTGGGTCTTGCTACCGCTGCCACGAGGAGCTTATGAGAACACCACCCAAGACACGCTATCAAATGCGCCGGGAACAGAACCTGCGGGACTTTCGCTCTCGCCATCTGAGTTTGCGACCGCTACGCAAGCGTCACCACAGTCAAAATTCAGCCGAACTGGATCTGGGGAGTAATACCAGCATGAGCAACTTGCGCATCTATTCTGAAAAAGACACCACCCAATTGCTGTTCAACAGCGATGTTCACAGCCGTATCACCGAAAAGCTCAACGAAGTCGGCGTGCGTTTTGAACAATGGCAAACCGACGCAGAGCTGGCCCCAGGTGCCGCTCAGGAAGAGGTCATTGCCGCTTACCAGACAGATATTGATCGCCTGATTAACGAAGAAGGCTACCAGACTGTTGATGTTGTCAGTCTCAATACCAGCAACCCGAAAAAAGACGAGCTGCGTCAGGTGTTCCTGCGCGAACATCGCCATAGCGAAGATGAAGTGCGTTTTTTTGTTGCTGGCGAAGGTCTGTTCAGCCTGCACATTGGTGACAAGGTTTACGAGGTGCTGTGTAGCCAGGGCGATCTGATCAGCGTGCCAGCCAACACCCCACACTGGTTCGACATGGGTCCTAACCCGCACTTTATCGCCATTCGTCTGTTCAACAACCCGGAAGGCTGGGTTGCCAACTACTCAGGTGATGAAATCGCCAGTCGTTTTAATCGGCTGGAAAACTGACGGAGATTCGCCCAATGAGTATCAAAGTCATCCTGACCGATGTTGAAGGCACCACCTCCTCCATTTCATTTGTGAAGGAAGTATTGTTTCCCTACGCAGCCGAACACCTGTCCAGCTATGTTCGCAGCCATTTCAACGATGAGATTGTGCAGCAGCAACTGGCCGCGACGGCTGAACTACTGCTAGAGGAATCACCGGGTAGTGAAGTCAGCGCTGCGGATACCGATGCCCTGATCAATATTCTGCTGGAATGGATCAGTGAAGACCGCAAGGCCACGCCGCTGAAAACCCTGCAAGGTCTGATCTGGGAAACAGGCTACCGTAACGGTGACTATCAGGCGCATATGTACCCGGACGCCACCGCCAATTTAAAGCAGTGGCATCAGCAAGGGCTGGCGCTGTACGTTTATTCTTCCGGTTCGGTCCAGGCACAGAAACTGTTTTTTGGTTTCAGTCAGGATGGCGACCTGCTGCCGCTGTTCAGTGGTCATTTCGATACAGCCGTAGGTCACAAGCAACAAGCAGAATCCTACCGTAATATCCTCCAGCAGCTGCAACAGCAATATACCGGTCTGCAGGCAAACGAAGTGCTGTTCCTGTCAGATATCGAAGGCGAACTGGACGCCGCTCATGAGGCCGGACTGCAAACTTGCTGGCTGCTGCGGGAAACCCCGGTTCCGGCGAATACCAGTCATGCAGCCGTTAGTTCATTTGATCAGATTCAACTCGACTGAACTGGCTTTACGCCCCGCTGCGCCGGGGCATAAAACGACACTTCCTCCACCTAACGACCGATCCACTGCGACCCGTAATGTAGTCTGTGTATGGAAATGTCATTCCGTTCAATAAATCAGGTTCAGGCCATTGACCCAGTAATGTAATGAAAATCTAATAGCCTCGCTGTTAGATGTAACAGCTTTATCACTTGGCCGATACAAGGACGTCCATATGTTGAAACACTCCCTCATCGCTACCGCCATCCTGCTGGCTTCCTCTACGGTATTTGCAACACCCGACTATGAAGGCTGGTACGTCGGTGGTAGTTTCGGTGGTGCTAGCATTGAGCTGGATCCTGACGAGTACAACTACTTCGATTACGAACGCACCAGTGCAGCTATTACCTCCATTTACGGCGGCTACAACTTCACCAGCTGGTTTGGTGTCGATTTCGATGTTACCCAAAGCAGTGAATTTGACGCCGGTGCCTCCAATGCCGATGCCAAACTTTTTGGCACCTCGGTCGCTGGAATTTTTCACTGGCGGTTCAGCAACCATATCAGCCTCTATGGCCGCACTGGTATCCAGTTTTTCCAGATGGAGCAAACCGTTGATTACCTGAATGGTGACGAGAGTAACGACTGGACAGGAGCAGGATTGGTCGGTGGTATTGGCGCAGAGTACCAATTCAACTCCGGTATCACTCTGCGGCTGGACTATCGTCGCACCAGCACCATCGAGCTGGACGTAAAGGAAAAAGACGACGATGGCAACTATTACTACTGGGATGACAGCAGTTACGACCTCAGCTATAACGCCACCACAATTGGTATGCACTATCAGTTCTGATAATCACTGATCGGCTAACAAGGCAACCGCCAATAAAAAAGCCAACCTGTCAGGTTGGCTTTTTCGTTTACGACATCTGGACCGAACAGCCGTTCGGCTCATCAACCTGAATCAGGCACCCAGATGGCCAGCATGGAACCGCAGGTGTTCTTCGATAAAGCTGGAGATAAAGTAGTAGCTGTGATCGTAACCACTGTGCAGACGCAGCGTCAGCGGGTAGTTAGTTGCAGCCACCGCAGCTTCCAGCGCTTCCGGCTTCAGTTGTTCTGTGAGGAAGTTATCCGCCTCCCCCTGATCCACCAGCGCCGGGGTACGTACATCACCTGCAGCTTTGACCAGCTCACAGCTGTCATGTTGCTTCCACAACTCACGGTCGTTACCCAGATAAGTGGTGAACGCCAGCTGGCCCCATGGGCAGTTAGCCGGATTGGTAATCGGGCTGAAAGCCGATACCGAGGTAAACATGCCCGGGTTTTTCAGCGCAATGGTCAGTGCACCGTGACCGCCCATGGAATGACCGGCAATGGCTTTTTTGTCTGACACCGGGAACGTAGCAGCAATCAGCGCAGGAAGCTCGTTTACCACGTAGTCGTACATGCGATAGTGCTTGCTCCACGGCTCCTGCGTCGCGTTGACATAGAACCCGGCACCCTTGCCAAGATCATAACGATCTTCATCGGCCACACCTTCGCCGCGCGGGCTGGTGTCTGGCGCCACAATCGCAATCCCCAGTTCCGCCGCAACACGCTGGGCACCGGCTTTTTGCATGAAGTTTTCGTCAGTACAGGTCAAGCCGGAGAGCCAGTACAGCACTGGCACTTCAGCCCCCTGAGCCGCTTTCGGCGGCAGATAAATCGCAAAGCGCATACGACAGTTCAACACAGCCGAGTCGTGCTCATACTGCTTGTGCCAACCATCAAACACCTTGTTCTGGCTAATCATTTCCATTGGATTTCTCCCGGGTCTTCAATTCACCGTAGGATGGGCCCCGCCCATCAGGTAGTTGGGCAAGGCCCAACCTACCAAAGGTATTTGTCTGCGTCCGACGTCAGAGCCTGCGCGGCCCGCCTGGACATCAGACGCAAAAGCCGATCAGTAGTGAATTACAGAACGGATGGACTTGCCTTCGTGCATCAGATCAAACGCTTCGTTGATCTGTTCCAGTGGCATGGTATGGGTGATGAAGTCGCTCAGGGCGAACTTGCCTGCCAGGTAGTCTTCAACAATGCCAGGCAGTTCGGAGCGGCCTTTCACGCCACCGAAAGCGGAACCGCGCCATACACGACCGGTAACCAGCTGGAACGGACGGGTAGAGATTTCCTGACCGGCACCAGCAACACCGATGATGACAGACTCACCCCACCCCTTGTGGCAGCACTCCAGCGCAGAACGCATCACATTGACGTTACCGATACACTCGAAGGAGAAGTCCACACCACCGTCAGTCATCTCAACGATCACTTCCTGGATTGGCTTGTCGAACTTGGTTGGGTTGATCAGATCAGTTGCACCCAGTTTCTTGGCCAGTTCAAACTTGGATTCGTTCAGGTCGATACCGATGATACGGCTGGCGCCAGCCATCTGGGCACCAATGATGGCAGACAGACCAATACCACCCAGACCGAAGATAGCAACGGTGTCGCCCTTCTGAACCTTGGCAGTCTTGCTTACCGCGCCCATACCAGTAGTCACACCACAACCCAGCAGACACACTTCTTCCAGTGGCGCTTCCGGATTTACCTTGGCCAGGGAAATTTCTGGCAGTACGGTGTACTCGGAGAAAGTGGAGCAACCCATGTAGTGGAAGATTGGCTCACCGTTGCAAGTGAAACGAGTAGTGCCGTCTGGCATCAGACCTTTACCCTGGGTCGCACGTACCGCGCTGCACAGGTTGGTTTTGCCGGACTTGCAGAATTTACATTCGCCACATTCTGCGGTGTACAGCGGGATTACGTGATCGCCCACTTTCAGACTGGTCACGCCTTCACCCACAGATTCAACAATACCGCCGCCTTCGTGGCCCAGAATCGCCGGGAACACGCCCTCAGGGTCATCACCAGACAGGGTGAAAGCGTCAGTGTGGCAAACACCGGTAGCAACGATTTTTACACGTACTTCACCGGCTTTTGGTGCAGCTACTTCTACTTCTTCGATGGACAGTGGCGCACCGGCCTTCCAGGCGATTGCCGCTTTACACTTGATAACGTCAGTCATGATGACACTCCTGATAGATAACTTTTGCCTTCCGGGCTGTTACAGACAGCCAAATCCGCAAAGCGTTTTAACGGGCATGGCCGCTGTCCTGAAAGAGGCACAACGAGCCAGACACTCAAATTTTTGAGATCACAATTCTAGTTTTTTTCAGATAGGATATAATCCCGTCGATTTGCAATTGATCTTTACGAGTGAGTAATAATGGCCCAGTGGGAAGGCATCCGCGAATTTGTAGCCGTGGCCGAAACCGGCAGTTTTACAGAAGCGTCCAACCGCCTGAAATTATCGGTTGCCCAGGTCAGCCGTCAGGTCGCGGCTCTGGAAGAGCGACTGTCATCGGAACTGTTGCACCGTACCACCCGCAAGGTCTCGGTTACGGAAGCTGGCCAGCTGTTTTACCAGCATTGTCGGCCGCTGCTGGACGGTCTTGAAGAGGCTGAACGGGCACTAACCTCGCTGAGCCATCGCGCCAGCGGCATCATTCGCCTGACTGCACCTTTCACCTACGGCGAAGGCCACCTGTCACCACTGTTAAACGAATTTCTCGCCATTCATCCGCAGGTCCAGCTGGAATGTCAGCTGACCAACCAACGACTTGACCTGATCGAAGGTGGTTTTGACCTCGCTATCCGACTTGGCAAGCTGGAAGACTCGTCCATGAAAGCCCGCCGTCTGGCAACCCGCAAACTGCATCTGTGCGCCTCACCGGAATATTTGCGCAATCACGGCGAGCCCCACTCACTGTCTGAATTACAGCACCATAATTGCTTGCTTGGCACCCTTGATTACTGGCGTTTTCGGGAAGGCAACCGTGAACGCATCTTGCGTGGCAGTGGCAGCCTCAGAACCAACGGCGGACTGGCACTGGTCGACGCCGCCCTGAAAGGTATCGGCCTGGTGCAACTGCCGGATTATTACGTCAAGGAACATATCGAAACCGGCAACCTTGTTGAACTGCTACCGCAGTTCCGCCCTGAAGCCGAGGGTATCTGGGCCTTGTATCCACACAGTCGACACCTCTCAACCAAGGTGCGCCTACTGGTGGATTTTCTGGCGGAGAGATTAGGTTAATAAACCAGACCGGGGTTCTACCCCGTTTTCACGGACGGTTTAATAAAGCCTAAAGTTTGTTGTCTTGTACCGCGAGTCTACGTCTCATTCTTGGGTTATGGAACCGCTCGATGTAGTCGAAGATATCGGATCTGGCTTG
>NZ_JAHXZR010000028.1 GCF_019740315.1 Oceanobacter mangrovi | reverse complement strand
CCGATATCCATTTTTGCTTCCGCCAGTGAGCGATACCAGGTATCCGGGATCCACTCGCTTTTCAAACTCCGGAACAGCCGTTCCATCGGGGCGTTGTCCCAGCAGTTGCCGCGTCGGCTCATGCTTTGAACCATGCGATAACGCCAGATTCTCTGACGGAACTTCAGACTGGTGTACTGGCTTCCTTGATCCGAGTGGAACATCACGCCTTCCGGCTTTCCACGCCGCAGCCAGGCATCCTCCAAGGCTTTTATTGTTAGCTCGCTGTCGGGGCTGCTGGACATGGCCCAGCCCACGACCTTGCGAGCGTACAGATCCATGACCACTGCAAGGTATGACCAACGCTCTCCTGTCCAAATATAGGTGATGTCGCCACACCAAACCTGATTGGGCCGCTCAACAGAGAACTCACGGTTCAAGAGGTTGTTGATTTCAATGTGCTCCATCCCGGTTTTATTGTATTTGTGGGCACCCGGCTGCTTACTGATCAGCTCCGATTCTTTCATCAGCTTGCGCACCAGATAACGTCCAATATCAATGCCTTCGGTTTTCAATAAGTCGCGGATACCCCGGCTACCAAAGCCGTGACGACTGAGGTTGAACGCCCGTTTCACATGGGCCTTGAGTTCCAGTCGCTTGGGATTTATTCGGCGCTTGTTACGACAGTAATCGTAGTAACTGGAACGCTTGATATCGAACGCCCGACAGACCCATTTGATAGGCTCCAGCTCTCCCAAACGGTCTATCAGTACATATTTTTGAATTCGTCTGACATTAAGAGAGCCGTAGCCTTTTTTAGTATCCGCTTCTCTATTTCGAGCTCTTTGACGCGTTTTTCGAGTTCCTGAATACGCTTTTGCTCTTCCGTCATGGCCTTGGAGTTTGGCGTTTTGCCACCACGCTCCTCACGAAGCTGATCAACCCATCGGCGCAGGGCTGTTTCCCCCACGTCCAGTGATTTACTGGCCTGAGGAATGGAATACCCCTGATCAAGAACCAGGCTGGCAGCTTCGAGTTTGAACTCAGGAGTGAAGGAACGACGTTGTCTTTTCATTGAACACCTCTTTGGCGGCAAGATTACCACCTATCTGGGTGTCCGGGATTATTGAACCACTACA
>NZ_JAHXZR010000008.1 GCF_019740315.1 Oceanobacter mangrovi | reverse complement strand
AGCAGGATGTCGCGGCTTACATGAAGTACTACAACCTGGATCGACTGCACTCTACGAACGGTGATTTATCACCGGTGGAGTACGAGAAATTAGCAAATTAATGTGTCCGGTTTTGTTGACCAGAACACTCGGACGACATGAACGATGGCGGTATTTATATGTATACCGCGACGGATCGCGTTGTGTTTGAACGGGGAGAAGAGGAATTTAACTGCGAGCAGATCGCTCTGGAAGATATTGATGCACAGGTATTTTCTGAAATTATGCGAGATGTGGACCTGTTTGTTTCGGTAGCCAGTGTGGGGAATGACCCTGATTGGAGAGAATATCAAGAGCGCCCTGACTTTTACGAGTGCCCAGGCTTTGGTGAGCTGAGTGAAGCGGATTCCGTGCGTCGCGATGTCCTGAAAGCAATTATTCCGAAACTGAAAATTGCCAGGCAACTGGAGGTTGATGGGCGTTTCCTGATTGTGCAGGGAAAAAGAACTCGCTACAAAATCCACCTCCGATCGACAAATATTCTGATGGAGCCAAATAATCAGTATCTCTGCGTCGTTGACGGAGTCAAGGCGAAGTTGCCCCTGTTGCCATTCGATGATGATCGAGCCCTGGCGTTGATTTTATCCAAGGCGCTTTTGCTGGCCGCTGATGACAAAATCAAGGATCAGACAATCCTGTCGCAGTTGCCGCCATTACCGGAGAAAAAATAATGGGTATACGACTACCTGCAATAGACCAAACCCTGACGGGCAAGTACCTCTCCGAGATATGGCTGAATTTTGAGTCGGAAATCATCACTGTCAGAGAGCTGATCAAACAGCGCGTTGCTGTAGAGTTTTCGAAACGCAGTGAGACTCCTGCTGTATTCGTTCCTGATGTTAATGAAGCTGCCCACAATGGTGAAGAAACCTCTGGAACCCGGCTCGAACAATTTCAAAACGATGCGTTGTCTGCGTTCAAAAATAATGGCTTCTTCTTGCTGTTTGACGACCGTCAGTTAACTGAATTGGGTGAAGAAATCTGTATCACTCAGGACAGTCGGATAATGTTTGTGCAAGTTGTACCGCTGATTGGTGGATGATTGATCCTCTACTAAATAACTCGGTTATAAATGGGGGGATTACACAATCAACCCATAGGAAATGCCCGATGGAGCGGCTGTTCCGTAGCCTGAAAAGCGAGTGGACCCCGGATACCTAGTATCACTCACTGACGGAAGTAAAAATGGATATTGGCCGTTATCTGATGGGGTATTACAACCAGCAACGGCCATATACTGGGAATGATGGAATCACTCCTCACGTCGCAGAAGAAAAACTTAAAACCGTGTCCGGAATTCAAAATGCCTGACAAGGCCAGTCAGCAGAATGCTGCGGCGTTGGTATTTCAGGAGTGGGGTTCAGGACATCTCAACAAATTCAGAGAAGAATCACTCCCTCAAACACCACCCACAAAAAAAGCCTGCCGTTATGGCAGGCTTTTATGCAGGCTTGGCTGGTCACTCAGCTGGGTTTCCCCGATCAACTGCAGCAATAAAGTCAAATAGCGGATCATGACGGCCTCCTGAGGCTAGCCCTGTTAAAACAAGATTAGCTCAGGAACGGCGTTCCGCTGCTTTAACGGCTGATTAGTTGTTCTGCAGCAGGTTTTTCAGCAAGCGCGGATTGCTGACGACCAGGTTGCAACCTGGTTTCAGTTGCGGCTGACCACTGACATCGGACAGCAAGCAACCGGCTTCGGAAGCGATCAGACTACCAGCTTGCAGCGCGAACTCATCAACATTGCTCAGCAAAACGCCCTGGAAACGGTCAGCGGCAACATAAGCCAGTGACAGGGCGTTGGAGCCGATGTTGCGGAGGTCGTAGGTTTTGCTCATCAGCTTCATCAGGCGTTCGCGCTGGCTGAAGGCTTCTTCGCCGGTACCCACTGGCTGGGTGTAACCAATGATAGCGTCAGCCAGGGCAACGGTGCTGCCGCAGCGAATACGACGGTTGTTAGCCTGGGTGCCACGACCACGGGAAGCAGAGAATTCGTCACCATTGATCGGGTTGGTGATGATCGCATGTTCGGTTTTGCCATTGATCTGGCAAGCAATAATGATGGCGAAAGCAGGAATGCCGACGCGGAAGTTGGCGATGTCATCGATAACGCAAACAGACCAGGTAGGTTGCTTTTCCACACCCGCATTGAGGCCGGTTTCGCGACCACGGTAGTTATGCTCTGGATAGGCTTTTTTCAGATCAAAAATAATCGCTTTTTCCAGGCCGATGGAACAATCGGCGATAAACTTTGCTTTTTCCTGATCGGTGGACTGGGAAGAGTCAAAACGGTCCAGGCGGCGGACCAGGTCTTCACCCGCATTGCGCGCAGCACGCAATGCCAAGTTAACCATTGGCTGCATTTCGATAACTATCTCTTAAAGAACGGGGAACCGGCGATTATATCAGGATAGTGGCTTCTGTCGATGCCTGTTTGATACACTTTCGCGCCCTGAATTTTGACTCAAGCGTATCAAAGCCTGATGCGATACTGAGGAAGCGTTTTGACAGACAACAACCAAAGCACTGCTGACGGCGGTGCCGAGACAGTCAGCCAGACCGGGCTGCCGATGCTGGATGCCATTGATATTGTGATGGTGAATACCACCCACGCCGGTAATATTGGCGCTGCAGCACGGGCGATGAAAAACATGGGTATCGGCCAGCTGGTGCTGGTTGATCCGATTGCGGCGATTGATGATGAAGCGATTGCCCGGGCTTCCCGTGCTGATGATGTGTTGCATCGGGTTCGTATCGTTGCCACGCTGGAAGAAGCCATTGCAGACTCCGCGCTGGTGGTGGGTACCAGTGCCCGCAGTCGCCATATTCCCTGGCCATTGATGACGCCGCGCCAGTGCGGCAGCAGTGTTGCCCGGGTTGCTAATACCGGTAGCCGGGTGTCGTTGGTGTTTGGCCGTGAATCCCGTGGCCTGACCAATGAAGAGCTGCATCTGTGCCATGCTCACGTACATATTCCGACCGAAGAAAGCTTCTCATCGCTCAACGTGGCGCAGGCGATTCAGGTGCTGTGTTACGAAATGCGGCTGGCGGCGATTGAAGCCGCAGCCCAGGCAGGTACCCAGCTACAGTCTGAATCTGCGCCTGTGATGGGGCAACGCTGGGGTGTCGACTGGGATCACCCTCCGGCAACACACCAACAGCTGAACGGTATGATCCAGCATCTTGAAGAAACCCTGGTTGATATCGGCTTTCTGGACCCCAATACACCAAAGCAACTGATGACCCGTATCCGTCGCCTGTTTCAGCGCGCCGAGCCGGATCAGATGGAAATCAATATTTTGCGGGGCATGTTTGCGTCAGTTCGACAGCAAGCCCGGCAACTGCAGACGCAACAAAAAAAACAGGCGTCAGCAGCGACGTCAGCGCCGGAACAGGACGCTGACCATAAATAGCAAGCGAGGGTAGTCACATTGATTCTGAAGCAACTGCGTGAAGATGTAGCGTGCGTATTCGAACGCGACCCGGCGGCGCGTAACACCTTTGAGGTGCTCACCACCTATCCCGGCGTCCATGCGATCCTGCATTACCGGCTGGCCAACGCCCTCTGGCGTCGAGGTTTCAAATGGCTGGCGCGGGTTTTATCAACTTTCAGCCGCTGGATGACGGGCATCGAAATTCATCCGGGTGCCACCATTGGCCAGCGATTCTTTATTGACCACGGCATGGGCGTGGTGATTGGCGAAACCGCCGAAATCGGCAACGACTGTACCCTTTACCACGGCGTGACCCTCGGTGGTACCAGCTGGAACAAGGGCAAGCGTCACCCGACCCTGCAAGATGGCGTGGTGGTGGGTGCCGGTGCCAAGGTGCTGGGTCCGATTGTGGTTGGTAAGGATGCCCGCATCGGCTCCAACGCTGTTGTTACCAAGGCGGTACCGGAAGGCGCTACAGTGGTGGGTATCCCGGGTCGCATTGTGCGGGTTAACGGCAAGAAAAAACCGCTTTCGGAAGGTACGGTGCGGATGGCTGAAAAACTCGGCTTTGACGCCTATGGCATTTCCAACGACATGCCGGACCCTATCGCCCGTTCGATTCATAATATGATGGAGCACATGGACGCGGTCGACAGCAAGATTGACCGCATGTGCAAGGCGATGAGTGAAATTGGTGTGCGTAATTGTGATGACGCATTGCCAGAACTTGAGCGTGAAGACTTTGTCAGTCTGGCTGCCGTAGACGAGAACGATACTGATGAAAGCGCTGCAACCGAAAGTGTTGCAGCGTCTGACTCAGACACGGCAGAGCAGGCCTCTCGTTCGTAATTAATTGAGCTGGTCGTTTTTTCAACACAAGTCGGGTTTAAACTTGACTGAATTAGTAGGAAATAAACATAATGCGGCCAGCACGAAGAGGGTTTGATATGAGACTGACTACCAAAGGCCGCTATGCGGTGACGGCCATGCTGGATCTGGCCATCCATGCAGAAGACGGCCCGGTGAGCCTGAACGACATCTCCGGTCGTCAGGGAATTTCCCTGTCCTATCTGGAGCAGCTGTTTGCCCGCTTGCGCCGCTGTGGGCTGGTATCCAGCGTGCGTGGCCCGGGTGGTGGTTATCAGCTGAGCCGGGCAACGCCGGAAATCAATGTTGCCGAAATTGTTGATGCAGTGAATGAGTCGATGGATGCCACCCGCTGTAATAAGCAGGGTAACTGTCAGGAAGGTTTCGAGTGCCTGACCCATCACCTGTGGCTCGATTTGAGTGACCAGATTCACGAGTTTCTGGAAAAGATCAGCCTTGAACAGCTGATCAGTCGTAATGAAATCCAGCAAACTGCGCGTCGCCAGGATGGCAACAACGACAATCGCATCGAAGCCTTTCTGAGCGAAGCCGCTGTTAACGGCTAGTTTGTCCGCGAATACAAGGCGCTAACCGCAAGGCGCGATCAGCCATTGGCTGCTCATTAGCCCCTTGCACTCACAGGCAGAGTGGAGACAATGACCCGCTCTGCCTGTTTGATTTTGGGAATCTGCATGAAAACTCTCTATCTGGACTATGCCGCCACCACGCCGGTGGACCCTGCGGTGGCTGAAGCCATGACGGCTTGTCTGACCATGGACGGCAATTTTGCCAACCCGGCTTCACGTTCACACCGGTTTGGCTGGCAGGCGGAAGCCGCGGTAGAGAAGGCGCGACGTCAGGTGGCAGATTTGCTGGCGGCAGACCCGCGTGAAATTGTCTGGACCTCCGGCGCCACCGAAAGTGACAATCTGGCGCTGAAGGGGGTGGTCGAATACCTTCGCAGTCATGACCCCGGTCGCCGCTGTCACATCATCAGCTCCTGTATTGAACACAAGGCGATTCTCGATACCCTCAAATGGCTGCAGCAACAGGGTGTTGACGTCACCTTGCTGAGCCCGGATGCCGACGGTCTGATTCATCCACAGCAAGTGGCGGACGCCCTGCGTGATGACACTGTGCTGGTGTCGCTGATGGCGGTCAATAACGAACTGGGCACGGTTACAGACATCGCCGCGATTGGCGCCTTGCTGAAAAGTCATGCGGCGCTGTTGCACGTTGATGCCGCTCAGGCGGTGGGCAAGGTAGCCTGCAATGTGAATGTCTGGGGCGCGGATCTGGTATCGCTGTCGGCCCACAAGTTTTATGGTCCCAAGGGTGTCGGCGCCTTGTATGTCAGGCGCCAGCCGTTGGCTCACGTCGCGGCGCAAATGCACGGTGGTGGTCATGAGCGCGGTATGCGTTCCGGTACCTTGCCGACGCATCAGCTGGTGGGGATGGGAGAAGCGGCAGCGCTGGCCGCGGCGAATTTTGAAGCCGATGTCATCAAGCTGTCGGCTTTGCGCGACAAGCTGGAAAACGCCTTGCTCGATCTGGGTGGCGTGTACGTCAATGGCCATCGTCAGCAGCGTTCTCCGGCCCATATGAACCTGTCGTTTGATGGCCTGGATGGCGAAATCCTGCTGGCGTCGCTGGCGCAGGTGGCCGTGTCATCCGGTTCGGCCTGTACTTCGGCCAGTGTTGAGCCTTCCTATGTATTAAAGGCGATTGGTCGTAGCGATGCGCTGGCTCATGCGGGCCTGCGTTTCAGCCTGGGCCGGTTTGTCACTGACGAAGACATCGACTTTGCCATTGAACACGTCAGCCGGGTCGTCAAGGCACTGCGCAAATAACACACTCAAATACGCCGGGCCAACAAACTCCGGACAAGCCCGGAAACCAAACCGGAATGGGCTTGTCTGACTGCCGTTTTACGGCAAGAGTCTGTTGATTATCTGTACGCGACATAATTGCCCGCAGGTTTCTGGTATCTGGCCTGAATCCTGCGTACAACTTTCGTTAAAACGTGCGTATAATCCGCCCGATTTTTAACTCTATACCCTGCTATATATTGGAGCACACAAATGGCTGTTGAACGCACGCTGTCCATCGTTAAACCAGACGCCGTAGGCAAAAACGTAATTGGCGAAATTCTGGCTCGTTTTGAAAAAGCCGGTCTGAGCATCGTTGCTGCCAAAATGGTTCGTCTGGATGACGAAAAGGCTGGCGGTTTCTACGCTGAGCACAAAGAGCGTCCTTTCTTCAAGGATCTGGTTGGTTTCATGACTTCTGGTCCTGTTGTTGTTCAGGTTCTGGAAGGTGAAAACGCTATCGCTCTGAACCGTGAACTGATGGGTGCTACCAACCCTAAGGAAGCGGCTGCTGGTACTATCCGCGCTGATTTCGCCCAGAGCATCGATGCCAACGCTGTACACGGTTCTGACTCTGCAGAATCTGCGGCTCGCGAAATTGCCTACTTCTTCGCTGCTGAAGAAATCTGCGCTCGCTAAGCTTGTCGCCTGAGTGAGGGCGGATGCCCTCACTTATTTTCTTATTCCTGCTGGGAAGCGCTACGCCAGGTAAATTGCTCGATGTCCGAAACCTCAGAAAAAATCAATCTGCTGGGATTATCCCCCTCCAAAATGGAAGCATTTTTTGCCGAACTGGGCGAAAAGAAGTTCCGTGCGCAGCAGATGCTGAAGTGGATCCATCAGTTTGGCGAAGCCGACTTCGAAAAAATGACCAACATGGGCAAGGGTCTGCGTGCCAAACTGGCCGAGATCTCGGAAATCCGTCTGCCCGAAGTTGTGTATGAAGATATTTCTGCCGACGGCACCCGTAAGTGGGTGATGCGTATGCCCGGCGGCAGCTCGATTGAAACCGTTTATATTCCGGAAAAAGACCGCGGCACCTTGTGTGTGAGCTCGCAGATCGGTTGTTCACTCGACTGCAGTTTTTGCTCCACCGGCAAGCAGGGCTTTAACCGTGACCTCACCGTGGCTGAGATTATCGGCCAGGTTTATGTGGCTGCGATGAGTTTTCACGCGCCCGGCGAGCGTCGTGAGCGCAAGATTACCAACGTGGTGATGATGGGGATGGGCGAACCACTGTTGAACTTCGACAATGTGGTTGATGCCATGCAACTGATGATGGACGACAACGCCTATGGCTTGTCCAAGCGGCGCGTGACCATCAGTACTTCCGGCGTGGTGCCAATGCTCGACAAGCTCGGCGATGTGATTGACGTGTCGCTGGCGGTGTCGCTGCACGCACCAAACGATGCCCTGCGTGACCAGCTGGTACCGCTGAACCGCAAATATCCGATCAAGGAACTGATTGCGGCCACCAATCGCTACCTCAACAAGCTGGCGGACCGCCGCAAGGCGACCATCGAATACACCATGATCGAGAACGTCAACGACAGTCTTGAACACGCTCAGGAACTGTCTGAGCTGATGAAGCAGGTGCCGTGCAAGATTAACCTGATTCCGTTCAATCCGTTCCCGAACTCCGGCTACAAGCGTCCCAGCAACAACCGCGTGTACCGCTTCCGTGATTATTTGCTGAGTCAGAACCATATCGTCACCATTCGATCTACCCGTGGTGATGATATTGATGCCGCTTGTGGCCAGCTGGTCGGACGTGTGGATGACCGTACCCGCCGCAGCGCCAAATACATCAATGCAGTTCAACTGGATTCCAACCAATAAGGTTCCTCAGGTATGAGACAGCCCGGCAAGATTCTGCAACACCTGACACTGATTTCGCTGATTTCAGTCCTCGCTTCCTGTGTCACAGTCACGGAAGGCGGTTTGCAAAAGAACAAGGACCCGCAAAAGGCTGTCGAAAACTATACCCAGCTGGGATATGGCTACCTGCAGAAAGATCGTCCTGACATGGCGCGTAATCGCCTGCAGAAAGCGTTGGCAATTGATAGTGACTATGCACCTGCCAACGATGCGATGGGTCTGGTGTGGCAGATTGAAGGTGAATACGACCTGGCGGAAGAATTTCTCAAGAAAGCAGTGGCGCTCGACAGCAGTTTCACTGCCGCCAAGCACCATCTTGGCCGCCTGTATACCCAGCTGAAGCAATACCAGCAGGCTGAAGACTGGCTCAACAAGGCTGCTGGTGATCGTTATTACGAACGTCGTGCCAATGCTTACTCTGATCTGGCAATGAACTTCTACCTGCAAGGTCAGCCAATCAAGGCCATCGATAGTTACAAGGAAGCATTGCGGCTGTCGCCATACAACGCTGATGCCTTGCTGAACATCTCAACCTTGCTGTTTGAAGCGCAGCGTTACGACGACGCCAACAAATATTTCACCCGGCTTGATCGTATGGTGCAGAAGGGCACCACCCGCCACACGGCCAATAGTGCCTGGTTGGGTATCAAGCTGGCGACTATCTTCCAGGACACTGCCCAGGCTGTACGACTGGCCAGCATTCTGAAAGATGACTACCCGAATTCCACTGAATATCGCTTGTATCAGGAATCCCTCAGCGGCTCCTGAAGACAGGTAAGCGAGACGAGTCATGCATTTCGAAAATCCGATCAAACGTCGTAAAAGCCGCAAAATCTGGGTCGGCGATGTACCGGTAGGTGGTGATGCCCCCATCTCCATCCAGACCATGACCAACACCGATACGCTCGATGTTGCGGCTACAGTTGCGCAAATCAAGCGCGCCCAGGACGCCGGTGCTGACATTGTGCGGGTGTCGATTCCGACGATGGAAGCCGCCGAAGCCTTTGGCCAGATCCGCAAGCAGGTCTCGGTACCTCTGGTTACGGACATCCACTTCGACTACCGCATCGCCTTGCGGGTGGCTGATCTGGGCGCTGATTGTCTGCGTATCAACCCGGGCAATATTGGCCGCGATGACCGCGTTCGTGCGGTAGTGGATGCGGCTCGTCATAACGGCATTCCTATCCGTATCGGCGTCAACGCCGGTTCTCTGGAAAAGGAACTGCAGAAAAAATACGGCGAGCCAACGCCGGAAGCGCTGGTCGAATCTGCCATGCGCCACATTGATATCCTCGACAAGCTCGATTTCCAGGATTTCAAACTGAGTCTGAAAGCCTCCGATATCTTTATGACCGTGGCGGCCTATCGCCAGATCGCCGGTCAGATTGAACAGCCGTTGCATCTGGGTATCACCGAAGCCGGTGGCCTGCGTGGCGGTACGGTGAAGTCTTCCATTGGCCTTGGTCTGCTGCTGTGGGACGGCATTGGTGACACCATTCGGGTATCGCTGGCGGCTGATCCGATTGAAGAAGTGAAGGTTGGCTGGGACATGCTGAAGTCGCTGAAGCTGCGTTCCCGTGGCATCAACTTCATTGCCTGCCCGAGTTGTTCGCGTCAGAACTTCGACGTCATCAAGACCATGAACGAGCTGGAAGCCCGCGTTGAAGACATCCGTACCAATATGGATGTTTCCGTGATCGGCTGTGTGGTGAATGGTCCCGGTGAAGCCAAGGAAACGGATGTGGGTCTGGCCGGTGGTCAGCCCAACCTGATTTATATCGATGGCAAGCCAGCCCAGAAACTGGGTAATGAAAATCTGGTTGATGAATTGGAACGTCTGATTCGTCAACGCGCGGCTGAACTGGATGCGCAACGTGAATCCATGATCGCAACCGACGCCGCGCTGGTTAATCAAGAATAAGGTAAGTATGAGCAAGAAGATCCAGGCCATTCGTGGCATGAACGACATCCTGCCAACCGACAGCCCGGTTTGGCAGTACCTGGAAGGCACGGTGAAAGAGCTGCTGGCAGGTCATGGCTACAACGAAATCCGTATGCCGATTGTCGAGCAGACCAACCTGTTCAAGCGCTCTATCGGTGAAGTGACCGATATTGTTGAAAAAGAAATGTACACCTTCGAGGACCGTAACGGCGACAGCCTGACCCTGCGTCCGGAAGGCACTGCGTCCTGTGTACGTGCCTGTGAAGAACACGGCCTGCTGTACAACCAGACCCAGCGTCTGTGGTACACCGGCCCGATGTTCCGCCACGAACGTCCACAAAAAGGCCGCTACCGTCAGTTCTACCAGATTGGCGTGGAAACCTTTGGTATTGGCACGGCGGATATCGACGCTGAACTGATTCTGATGACTGCGCGCTTGTGGAAACAGCTGGGTATTGCAGATGCGGTGACCCTGCAGCTGAACAGTCTTGGCAGCAACGAAGCCCGGGCAGAATACCGTGCTGCGCTGGTGGAATACCTGAGCCAGTTCAAGGACCAGCTGGATGAAGACAGCCAGCGTCGTCTGGAAACCAACCCGCTGCGGGTGCTGGATTCCAAAGACCCGAACACCCAGGCGTTGCTGAAAGACGCGCCGCAGCTGCACGATCACCTGGATGAAGAATCCGCGGCTGATTTCGCCAAGCTACGGGCGATTCTCGATGCAGCTGGCGTTGGCTACGAAATCAATCAGCGTCTGGTTCGTGGTCTCGACTACTACAACAAGACCGTTTTTGAATGGGTCACCGACAAGCTCGGTTCCCAGGGCACTGTTTGTGCCGGTGGCCGTTACGATGGTCTGGTTGAACAGCTGGGTGGCAAACCGACCCCGGCGGTGGGTTTTGCCATGGGCGTTGAGCGTCTGATTCTGCTGCTGGAAACCCTGCAGGTGATTCCGGCGGAAGTCTACCAGACGGTTGACGTTTACATTTGTGCGATGGGCGATGGTGCTGATCTGCAGGCGTTGTTGCTGGCCGACAAGCTGCGTGAAGAACACAGCTGGCTGCGTGTACAAACCCACTGCGGTGGTGGCAGCTTCAAGAGCCAGATGAAAAAAGCCGACAAGAGTGGTGCCCGTTACGCGCTGCTGTTGGGTGAATCAGAACTGGCAGACGGCACCATTGGTATCAAGGATCTGCGCGGTGAAGCTGAGCAGCAAACCGTCGCGCAGACCGAACTGGCCAGCTGGCTTACCGAAGCCATGGTGTAAGGCGGCCAGACCGCTGCATACAACAACAAATTTTTAACGCATTGGATTAAGGGGACGTCAGGCAATGACTGAACTGCGTACGGATGAAGAACAGACAGAAATGCTGAAACGCTGGTGGGCGGAAAACGGCAAGAGCACCTTGCTGTCCGTGGTACTGGTGGCAGGCGGCTGGATCGGCTGGAACTTTTATCAGGACCAGCAGCAAGCCACTGGCGAAGCCGCCTCTGCGCTGTATGCATCCATGACTGAAAAAGCAGCCCAGGCAAGCTCGACAGCCAACGATGCTGCCATGCAGGAAGCCGTGGCGCTGGCCGAACAACTGCGGAAGGATTTTAACGGTTCTTCCTACAGCCAGTTTGCGACCCTGTTCCTGGCGCGTTTTGCTGCTGAAAGCGGTGATCTCGACAGCGCTGCCAAAGAGCTGCGTGGTCTGGCCGACAGTGCCGAAGCCCCAATCAACTACATGGCCCGGGTACGCCTGGCCAATGTGCTGATTGCCCAGAACGATGCCGATGGCGCGCTGGCATTGGTTAGCAAGGTTGATGATCCAGCCTATGCTTCCCAGTATCTGGAAGCCAAAGGCGATGCGCTGTATCAGAAGGGCGACAACCAGGGCGCGCGTGCGGCCTACCTGGAAGCCGTTGATGCTGCTACCGAACTGGGCCTCGACAGCCAGCCGCTGAAGCGCAAGGCCGATTTTCTGGTAGCCGCTGAGGACGCCTGATGATGTTTCGTATTGGTACCTTGCTGGTTGCGCTGATGCTGGGAGCCTGTGCTTCCCAGCCTTCGGCTGACGGCAAGGACGCGGCGGAGTCACTGACTGTTGGCAAAAATGGCTTGCAGATTGAGTGGCGTCGCACCATAGGTACTGGCTCCGGCACCCATTACACCCGCATTCAGCCGGTTGTGGCGGACGGCGTGCTGTACATGGCGGATCGCAGTGGCAGCGTTGTCGCGTTGCAGCTGGATGATGGTTCGGAAGTCTGGTCCGTATCGCTGGATCAAAAGATCAGCGCCGGCGTATCACTGGTTGATGGCAAACTGTTGCTGGCGACCCGGGATGGTGTACTGCATGCGCTGTCGGCCGATGATGGGGAATCCATCTGGCAGGCACCGATGACCAGCGAAGCGGTTTCGCCTGCCGGTTTCGATGCTGACAAGGCTTATGTGCATACGGTTGACGGTCGTATTTCAGCTTTTGATCTGGCCACTGGCGCCCAGCGCTGGTCGTACGAAACCTCAATGCCGATCCTGTCGGTACGGGGTACGGCTTCGCCGGTCGTCATGGACAATCTGGTGGTAACCGGCTTGGCTAATGGCAAGGTGGTTGCGATTGATAAACGGCTGGGGGTTCCCAGCTGGGATGTGCGGCTGGCAACGCCGGAAGGCCGTTCCGAGCTGGAGCGTCTGGTCGATGCCGATGGCACAGTGCATGTGGATGGCAAGCTGATTTATGCTGCCAGTTACCACGGTAAACTGGCCGCTATCAGTGCTGATGGCCAGACCCGCTGGGAAACCGACGGTTCAAGCTACACCAGCCCGGCGATGGGACTGGGTAACCTGTACCTGACCCTCGACGACAGCAGTGTGCGGGCGTTTGACGTCTACTCCGGTAACCCGGTGTGGAAATCTTCCACCCTGGCAGGTCGTCAACTGGGTGCGGTCGAAAGCTGGGGCAGTCAGCTGGCAGTGGTTGATGAGGAAGGTTACCTCTATCTGCTGAGCCAGGTAGACGGAGATTTGCAGGCGCGTCTGCCTCTGATACCGAATGCACTGCACATCAGCTACCCTAATCAGACAGAGGCAACTCGCTGGCGTCGTGTGCGTGGCCAGCACTTTGGCGCCTACAGTCCGTTATTGGTAACACCGGAAGGTCTGGTGGTATACACCAACAATGGCGACGTTATGCTGGTAAGCAAAGGCGATCAGGATTCCTGATCACCGGCTTGCCAACACCTATTTTGAATGGGAGCCGCAGGCTCCCTTTTTTGCTTGAGGTTTTTACATGGTTCCTGTCATTGCCCTGGTCGGTCGACCCAATGTCGGTAAATCCACACTGTTCAATCGCCTGACCAAAAGCCGCGATGCGCTGGTGGCCGAAATTGCCGGTCTGACCCGCGACCGTAAATACGGCGAGGGCAAGGTTGGTGACTATCCCTTTATCGTGATTGATACCGGCGGTATCAGTGGTGAAGAAGTGGGCATCGACGAAGCCATGGCAGTGCAGAGCTATCAGGCGATTCAGGAAGCCGACATCGTTTTCTTCATGGTTGATGCCGGTGCCGGCATTCTTGAAGGTGACCGTGTCATTGCTGAACACCTGCGCAAGAGCGGCAAGTCTGCCTATCTGGTTGCCAACAAGATCGACGGCAAGAACCCGGATCTGGTGTTGGCAGAGATGTACGAGCTGGGCATGGGTGAGCCACTCGGTATTGCGGCAGCGCACAACCGTGGCGTTTCCGCGCTGGTCGAATACGTTATGGATGAGCTTCACGGCGTCAGCAAGGACGAGCCTGAAGAAAGTGACGAAGACGAGTGGAACTACGTCTGGGACGAAGACGATGAAGGCAACGTCTCTGAAGTTGTCCACGAAGAGCTCGACATCAAGGGCGTCAAGATCGCCGTGGTTGGTCGTCCAAACGTGGGTAAATCAACCCTGGTAAACCGTTTCCTCGGTGAAGACCGGGTAGTGGTGTACGACGAAGCCGGCACGACCCGCGACTCTATCTATATTCCGTACGAGCGTCATGGTCAGGAATACACCCTGATCGACACTGCGGGTGTGCGTCGTCGCAAGAATATTTCCGAAGCGGCAGAAAAGTTCTCCATCATCAAGACGCTGCAGGCGATTCAGGACTGTCACGTCTGTATTCTGGTGCTGGATGCCCGTACCGGTATTGTTGAACAGGACCTGCACATGCTCAGCTTCGTGCTGAACGCCGGTCGGGCCCTGGTGATTGCCATCAACAAGTGGGATGGCATGGACCAGGACGCCAAGGACCGCGTCAAGGACGAGATTGACCGTCGCTTCGACTTCCTGACCTTTGCTGATATGCACTTTATTTCAGCACTGCACGGCACTGGTGTTGGACACCTGTACGAGTCTGTCGATCAGGCGTATGAATCGGCCATGGGCAAGTGGCAGACCAACATGCTGACGCGGATTCTGGAAGACGCGGTCGCCAGTCACCAGCCGCCCATGGTACGCAGCCGTCGTCCGAAACTGCGTTACGCTCACCAGGGTGGCTCCAATCCGCCACTGCTGGTGATCCACGGCAACCTGGTGAACGACCTGCCGGATGACTACAAGCGTTATCTGGCCAATACCTTCCGTCGGGTACTGGACATCAAGGGCACGCCAATCCGGGTCGAATTCCGGCAGGGCGAAAACCCCTTCTCGGATACCAAGAAGGAAGTGCGTCACCGCAGCAGGCGCCGTGCCGAGGCGGTGGAACGGACCGCCAACAAACGCAAGATCAAACAGGAAAAGGTACGCAAGGAAAGCCGCAAGCGTAACAGCAAGGGCTCCTGATTTTCAGGTGTATCCGTTTTCTGTTCCCATTTTCTATTCCATAACGGCCCGCAAGGGCCGTTGTTGTTTGTGCCTTTCAGCAATCCTTCCCTGATACCACCAGACAGGCCAGTCTGACACTCTTGACGTTTGCTTGAGAAATAACCGGAACGCCGGAGCGCTTTTGTGGTCTGGCTTTGTGTTCGGCTGTACATCTGCCGGGTTTTTCATTGTTTTTTCATCAAATTGTTACGTCGTTCAGACGACAAGAGGCTTGCCATGCCTTCACCAACTGCCAGTGTTGCTTTCTACGACAAACACGCCGCCCAACTGGCGCGGCTTTACGACGACCTCGAATTCGAACAGCTGTACAGTGACTGGTTCAATGACCAGACGCCGGTTGGCAAGGCGTTGGATATTGGTTGTGGCAGTGGCCGTGACGCCTGCTGGCTGGCGTCCCATGGTTGGCATGTCACCGCAGTGGAGCCCGCCACCGCGATGCGGGAACTGGCGCGTCACAAGGCGTCGGAGCAGGGAATTGGTCAGGAAGCCCTGCGTTGGGTCGATGACGCCTTGCCGTCGCTCGGCCATGTACCGGGGGATGCCTATCAGCTGATTCTGGTATCAGCGGTGTGGATGCATTTGTCGACTGCGCATCGACCGATGGCGTTACGCCGGATGGCGCAGTTACTGGCAGATGACGGCATGCTGGTGATGACCATGCGTAATGGCCCATCGGAGATGGATCGGCCGATGTATCCGGTCAGTGAAGTGGAAGTGCGGGCGATAGCCCATCCGATGAAGCTGAGTGTGCAGCGGATTGGTGCTCCGCTGCGCAGCAAGGATTTGTTCGGACGTGATGAAGTGCAGTGGCAAACCCTGATTTTACGGCGTCAGCCGCTTACGCCGGGCTGAGTTCAACAATCAGTTCGTTGCTCAGTTGTTCAAGTGCGGTGGCAATGTCGTCCTGGTCGAGGTGGTCTGGTACCTGCAGTTCCGCGTCAGCGCGGAACATGGGTACCGCCGACATTTCTGCCTGGAAACATTCCGTTGTCAGCTCGAGAACGTTGACCCCCAGATGCGCCAGTACCTGGGATACTTCCCGGACAATTCCCGCACGGTCGTTACTGACCAGATTCATATTCAGGTGATGAGTGCCCTCGTTGTCAGAACTGCCGCGTTCAGCACGGATTTCAATCCCTTGTGCCGCCAGTGCAGCGAGATCGGCGATCAGTCCTTCGCAGGCGCTGTCGTCCAGCTTTACCTGAATGATACCGGCAAACTTGCCCGCCAGACTGGCCATGCGGCTTTCAGTCCAGTTGCCCTGGTGGGCGGAGATGGCGGCCGAGATGTTTTCCACGATACCGGGTTTGTCATCGGCAATTACAGTCAGAACCAGAGAAATTGTCATAGTGGTGGCCAGCTGGTGATTGGATCAGAACCCAGAGGTTAGCAAGGCTTGGCGTCGACACCAAGCCTGTCTGGTGTTGTGTCAGCAGACGATGAAAATAGCCGCTGGCGAGATTGATCATCGCCAAACCTTCCAGTAGCCTGTGGCGCTTCGTTTGGCTCATGTACTCATCGCAGTTTTGTGGCGGAATGTGATAAATTCCAGCCCTTTGTGACGGCCAGCCCGAAATCGGGATACTGGCTCACCGGCACTGGCGCCAGTGCAGTGATTACATGACGCTTGCCGCGCCCTCAAGGCCCGGTAAAAGCCGTATTTGATTCAAGAGGAGATGACCTTGAAACCGGTTAAAGTTGGTATCTGTGGTTTAGGTACAGTCGGCGGCGGTACATTTAACGTGCTGACCTCCAATGCGCAAAACATTACACGCCGGGCAGGTCGCGACATTATTGTGGCCCAGATTGGTGCCCGTCGTCCTAACCCGAACTGTGATACCGGCGATACTCCTGTAACGGCTGATGTATTTGAGGTTGCCAAAAACCCGGACATCGACGTCGTGGTTGAGTTGATCGGTGGTTACGACATTGCCCGTGAACTGGTAATGACGGCCATCGAACACGGTAAACACGTTGTGACTGCCAACAAGGCGCTGATTGCGGTTCATGGTGAAGAAATCTTCGCTGCGGCTGACCGTCAGGGCGTTTCCGTCATGTACGAAGCGGCCGTTGCGGGTGGTATTCCAATCATCAAGGCGCTGCGTGAAGGCCTGGCGGCCAACCGCATCAACTGGCTGGCGGGTATCATCAATGGTACCGGTAACTTCATCCTCACCGAAATGCGCGACAAGGGTCGTGATTTCGCGGACGTGCTGCAGGAAGCCCAGCAGCTGGGTTACGCCGAAGCCGATCCGACGTTCGACGTTGAAGGTATCGACGCGGCTCACAAGCTGACCATTCTGTCTTCCATTGCCTACGGCATCCCGCTGCAATTTGAGCGTTGCTACACCGAAGGTATCAGCAAGATCACCCGTGTTGACGTTGAATACGCTGAAGAGCTGGGTTACCGCATCAAGCATCTGGGCATCAGCCGCCAGACCGCTGAAGGCATCGACCTGCGTGTGCACCCAACCCTGATTCCGGAAGATCGTCCGATTGCCAAGGTTGATGGTGTACTGAACGCTGTGATGGTGAATGGTAACGCCGTTGGGGACACTCTCTACGTTGGTGCTGGCGCTGGCGCTGGTCCAACTGCTTCTGCGGTTGTTGCCGACATCGTTGACCTGGCGCGGACCATGGAAGCCGACGCCACTGCGCGGGTTAACCACCTGGCTTACAACATCATTGAAGATGTGCAGGTGCTGCCGATTGAAGCCGTGGAAACCGCTTATTACCTGCGTATTCAGGCGCAGGATCGCAGTGGTGTGATGGCCAAGGTCGCCACCATTCTGGCGGATCGCGATATCAACATCGAAGCCCTGATTCAGAAAGAACCTGAGCAGGATGAAGACCTGGCCCAGATCATCATTCTGACTCACCGCATCGTTGAGAAAACCATGAATGATGCCATCGTGGCGATTGAAGGTCTCGACAGCACTGTGGGTAAGGTGACCCGTATTCGTGTTGAGCAGCTGAGCTGATTCAGTCGCAAACGTAAAAAGGGAGCTTCGGCTCCCTTTTTTATGGTCTGTTCAACGGCTGTTCGATGGCAGCCGCTTGCTATGCCGGATCATCCAGCTGTAAACGCTGTAACATGGGTTGCAGCTGCTGTTCATATCGTTTCCACTGTGCCACACGACTGTTAGACAGCGGCTGTCTAACCTGGGTAGCCGATAGCGTACGCACGCTGCGTTTGTTCTGGTGGAAGTTCAGGCAGTTCTCGTCCCACGGCAAACCGACAAAATCCAATAGTGCGCGGATAGTTGGCTCCGGTTCCGCAATCAGGGTTTCGTAATCCATCACAAAAATATCCTTGCCAGTGGCCTGCCAGTGTTTGATCAGGCGGTCGGTGGCGTTCCAGATATCCGCCAGTTCCTGCTGGCGATAGGTGAAATACTGGCCATCAGAAAAAAACTGGCGGTAGCAGCCCCACAGATTATCCATCGGATCGCGCCGACAAATCACAATACGGGCCTGGGGCAGCGACTTGCGAATCAGACCAACGGCCTTGTAGTTCTGCAGGTTCTTGTCGGTAAACCAGCCACCGCCATGCAGCGCCCTGGTGCTGCTCAGGTAGGTCTCACCAATGGTTTGCCAATCCTGTTCGGTCAGATCACCAGACCAGTCCGGGAAGCTTTTGCGAATGCCCTTGCGGGCCAGTAATTTGCCACAGGCGAGTGGCAGATCATTGATTTCATCACCGGCGGTGACAGACGGATGGCTCGACAGGATTTGCTCGGTCAGTGTAGTGCCGCTGCGTGGCAGGCCACAGATAAAGATCGGAATCGGACCTTTGGCCTGCTGTTCCGTCGGCGTAACAACAGGAGCTGCCGGGAACGCCTCAATGGCCTTGTCGAACTGTATCAGCTCGGTGTCATGCTGGTAAGGGATCACCGAACGCTTCAGCTCGGCACCTGCGGCAATATTGTCGAATTGCTCGGCATAACGACCGCCAGCTTCGTCGCTGCGGCCCAGCGCGTAATAAATCATCGCCCGTTTGTTGGCCTGTAGCTGATTACTGGCAGCCAGTTTTTGCAGTTGCTGATATTCGTACTCATCGAGCTGGTGGATCATATCCGAGCGGTTCCAGATCGCATTGGCGTTATTCGGTTGCAGCGCCAGGCAGCGCTGGAAACTGCTTAGTGCCTTGTCCATCTGACCCATTTCCTTAAGGATCACACCATGGTGGTTGTGCAGCTCGGCATTGGCCGGTTCCTGCTTGATGGCCTTGTCGATCAACGCCAGCGCTTCCGCATGTTGCTGGTTAATGCGTTTGATCAGTGACAGGGAAGTGAGGGCGGCAACAAATCTGGGCTTGTGCTGCAAGCAGGCTTCCGCAGCGCGGCCAACACCAACCAGATCACCAACCCGGTTGAGGGCATCGAGCAGCATCAACCAGCCAGCGGCAAGTGCTGGCAGCTGACTGGTCAGCTGCTGTAATAATGGAATAGCGGCAGCGGTTTGCTGGCTGGCTAACAGGCGTTGGGCCTGCGCCAGGGCTTCACTACCCGGCATCACCTGTGGTGGTCTGCCCGGCAGGCTCACCTTGACCGGCTTCTGTGCTGCCTTGTTTTCCTTGGCGCTGTTTTGGGCGCTGGTTGTTTTGGCCTTTGCTGCTGCCGTTTTGACCACGCTACTGCTCTCGCTGGTTGTATCCACTGGCAAGCATTATGCCCCAAAGCGGGCGATTTGTGCGGTAGCTACCACTGGCTTGGCTACTTCGACCGGTTTGCGAAGCGTCATAGGCGGGGTGTATGGTTGCCGATTCCACGGTGACAGATAACAGATATAACAATACAGGCGAACATAATGGGCAGAATCGAGCACTTTGAACTGTGTGAATATCAGGCGGAGCAGCATATTGAGCCAGACTGCTATTTGCTGGTCGCAGGCGGCGAACTGCTGTCGCTGTCATCCGGGGAGCTGGCCTTGTTGACCCGGGATGAATTTGAAGTGGTGCAGGATCGTCTGCAGATTCGCCATGGCCCCGCTTATGTGGGGATCGCCAATCAGCGGCATCCCTGTCAGCTGGTGGTGCTGGAGCAGCCAGTCGAGCTTGCCAATACCCTTTGGCAGCCGCCACGTGCCGTGTTACCGCACCTGACGGCGGCGGAATACACTCTGGTATCACGTGGTTTACAGCTGGGTGTCTGGGCACGCGATCACGCCTATTGTGGCTCTTGTGGGGCCAAAACCGTGTTGCATGGCAAGGAACGGGCAATGCACTGCGAGGCCTGCAACAAGTTCTATTTCCCGCGCATTAATCCCTGTGTGATTACCATCGTTACCAAGGGGGAATATTGTCTGCTGGCACATCACACCCGTTATGCCACCGATTTCTACAGCACTCTGGCTGGCTTTATCGAAGCCGGTGAAACCATTGAAGACGCGGTACATCGGGAGATTTTCGAGGAAGTAGGTATTCGGGTTACCAATCTGCATTATTTCGGTAGCCAGAGCTGGCCATTCCCGGGGCAGTTAATGGTGGGCTTTATGGCAGAACATGCCGAAGGGGACATCTGTATTGATGGCGATGAAATCGACGACGCCCGCTGGTTCCATTATTCCGAGCTGCCACAAGTGCCGGGAACCGTCTCGATTTCCGGCCAGCTGATCCAGCATTTTGTTGACCGTTGTCAGCAGTCCTGAAGCCATGAGCAAACCACTGTTTTATGAGCTCAAAGACTCTGCGAACAATATGGCCGCAGCGGAAACACGTTGCCCTGTTTGCCAGAAAACTAACGAGTGTGCGGTTGCCAACCAGCGTGAGGCATCAGAGTGCTGGTGTATGAGTCGCGGCTTCCCGCCAGAACTAAAGCAGCAGCTGGAATTGATCGACCCGGAACGCTGCCTGTGTGATGCTTGTCTGATGTTTTTCAAACAGCATGGTCATTTGCCTGAGCTCTCAGTGAACAAATGACGGAGTTGATGTGTTTCTCGAGGGTAGTAGCAGAATTATGAAAGTAGCCGTTTTTTGTGGCTCCAGTTTTGGCCATGACCCGATATTCCAGCAAGCCACCAAAGAACTTGGCCACTATTTTGCCGCCAATCATATTGAGGTGGTTTATGGTGGCGGCAAGGTCGGTTTGATGGGCACGATTGCTGACGCTGTGATGGAGCAGGGTGGCAAGGTTTACGGTGTGATTCCGGCTTATTTGGAACAAAAGGAAATTGGCCATCAGGGGCTGACTGAATTACACGTGGTGGCCGATATGCACGAGCGCAAGGCGATGATGGCATCCATGGCAGATGCCTTTGTGGCCTTGCCTGGTGGAGTTGGCACCTTTGAGGAAATCTTTGAAGCCTGGACCTGGGCCCAGCTGGGTCATCATGCCAAGCCCTGTGCTTTCTACAATGTGAACGGCTATTACGATCACCTGCATGCTATGTTGGCTCATATGGCGGAGGCCGGTTTTCTCAAGTCCCACCACCATGAAATGGCGATCAAGGCTGATACACCAGAGTCCTTGCTTGAAGCGTTCCGGAGTTATCAGGCTCCCGAACTGAAGTGGGACTAGTCCGCTGCAGCGTTAGACGTTGTTGTGATGCCCGGGGCAAATGCTCCGGGCGTATTGGTGCCAGCAATCGTTAGAGGTTACCGCACAGCTCCAGCCAGGCATTCAGGCCGGCGGTGCGGAATTTCTGCCGATGCAAGACGATATAAAGGCTGCGGCCAAAGTCCCGCTGCGGGGTTCTGACCGCCACCAGATCGCCGCGTTTGAAAGCATCTTCCAGCGTAATACGCGACAAACAACCAATCCCCAGTCCGGCCTGCACCGCCCGTTTGATGGCTTCGGTGTGTTCCAGCTCAATTGCAACAGTCAGTTGCGGCAACAAGCCGTGCATACCACGGTCAAATGCCTGTCGGGTGCCGGAACCTTCCTCGCGCAGAATCCAGCGTGCATGGGTCAGTTCTTCATCGCTGGCAAGCCCACGCTTGGCTAACGGGTGTTTGGTGTTACAGAAAACTACCAGTTCATCATCTTGCCAGCGGTGGATATCGAGGTCGGGGTGATTGATTTCACCCTCAATCATGGCGACGTCGAGTTCAAAGTTGAGCAGTTTGGCGACGATGTGTTCGGTGTTGTCGACCGTCAGGGAGACGTCGGCGCCGGGGTGCTGCTGCATGTATTGAGCAATCATGCCGACTGCGAGGTAGTTGCCAATCGTCAGGGTGGCGCCCAGTCGCAACTTGCCGGTGTTGCTATGCTGCATCAGGTTGGCTTGCAGGTTGTAGGCCTGCTCCATCAGTGACAGGGCTTCGGGCAATAACAAGCGTCCTTGTTCATTGAGCTGCAAACGTTTGCCAACCCGGTCGAACAGCTGGATATCGAACTGGTTTTCGAGATCCTTGAGGGCTGATGAAGCAGCACTTTGTGACATCGCCAGCTGGTCGGCAGCGCGAGTGAGGTTGCCGTTCTGGGCGATGGCGATGAAGACTTCCAGTTGTCTGAGGGTGTATCGCATGTTCGGTAAATCCGATTAGTAATATTTAAACAATTTGTTTTCCAGAAAAAAGTGTCGGGCGTACAGTGAGTTCATCAATCACTGAGCGCTGTTGAGCACATCCTGTCTCCAGCACTAACACAGACTTCATTCCGGTTCGGGAGGATTAATGAGCAATCTGATTAAAGAAACCGTCACCAGCGTACACCACTGGAATGACACCTTGTTCAGTTTTACCACAACCCGCAATCAGGGGTTACGATTCAAGAACGGCCATTTCACCATGATTGGGCTGGAAATTGAAAACAAGCCACTGTTGCGCGCCTACAGTATTGCCAGTGCCAATTATGAAGAGGAAATGGAGTTCTTTTCCATCAAGGTTCAGGATGGCCCATTAACCAAACATCTGCAAAAGCTGGCGGTCGGTGATGAAATCCTGGTTGGTATCAAGCCGGTAGGTACCTTGATCACTGATAACCTGCTGCCGGGCAAGAATCTGTACCTGTTGAGCACAGGTACCGGGCTGGCGCCGTTTATGAGCATCATCAAGGATTACGAGATCTACGAGCAGTACGACAAAGTGATTCTGACCCACGGGGTTCGCTATGTCAGTGAGCTGGCCTACCAGCAGCGTATCGAGAACGAATTGCCAAACAACGAATATTTCGGTGAAACCGTACGTGACAAACTGATCTATTACCCAACGGTAACCCGCGAGCCATTCCGTAATCAGGGCCGTTTGACCGACCTGTTGAGTTCCGGCAAGCTGGCCGCTGACATTGGTTTGCCACAGCCAGATCCCGAAAATGATCGTTTTATGCTGTGTGGCAGCCCGGCCATGCTGAAAGACCTGACCGATATGCTGGATGGCATGGGTTTCCGTGAAGCCCGTGGCGGCCAACCGGGTCATTATGTTGTCGAACGGGCTTTCGTTGAGAAATAAGTCTTCGTTCAGAAACAGACAGCGGCCACCTGATCAGCTGGTGGCCGTATCTTCTCCATCACTATCTTCATCCCCGTCATCATTTTGCTGGCCATTTTCTGCTTCATCAGGCAGTTCATAACCCAATAACCAGCTACGTAATTGGCCTGTCAGCAGTTGTTTGTCTTGCTTGGCCAGATGCGCCGTTAATCGATTGAGATTTTCCATATGGGCGATAACAGCCCGGTGGGCGACTGCCCGTCCTGCAAAAGTCAGCACTACCAATAAGGAACGGCGGTCTGTTGCTGATGGCTTGCGGCTGATCAGACCCGCCTTTTCGAGCCGGTTGAGACGATTGGTCATGGCGCCGGATGACAGCATGGCACTCTGGAACAGCTCGGTTGGCGTCAGAGTCCAGGGATCACCACTGCGCAGCAGGGTCGCGATCACATCAAACTCGCCGAAATTGAGGCCAAAGCGTTTATGGCAGGCTTCGATTTCCGGCAACAGGTAGTGGTAAAGCCGATAAACCCGGCCAATCAGCTGCATGGCATCGGTATTCAGATCTGGCAATTGTTCGGCCCATTGGCCACAAATAAAGTCGAGATGGTCAGTCTGGCTCATGGTTTGTTCTTATGCACAGGGACACGGGATCGTCATTCTGACGGTGTTGAAATGGATTATCCCGATCAAGAATCTTGATGTGAAGATATTTATGCGCAGAGGTGTGCTTTTTGTCTTTATGTGAAGATAGTTTTGGCGTTAGAATTGAGAAACTATCTTCATGTGAAGATAAAAATGCGTCAAATCGTGCTGAAAAGGCTCTGGGCACCAAATTGGTGAGGGTGGCGGTAGCAACCATTGGTCCACGCCGACGCGCTAACTAACTATCTTTGCTTGAAGATAAATGAGGTGAATATGATTTACTGGCTGATCGGACTGGTGGCTCCCTTGCTGTGGGGCACAACTTATGCCGTCACCCAGCACTGGATGGGAGGCATGGACCCGCTTTGGGTGGCTTCCCTGCGGATTTTGATTCCAGGCCTTTTGTTGATGCCGTTTGTGCCGCTGAGCGTGTGGCAAAAAGCCTGGAAGTCGATGGTCATTCTGGGCACGTTCAACATCGGTATTTTCACCATGTTGTTGTTTCAGGCCATCAGCCGTTTACCGGGTGGTGTCGCGGCAACATTGGTTTCGACGGTGCCGTTGCAGATTTTGCTGATCCGCTGGGTTACTGGGAAGGCACCGCGCTTGTTGCAGATGCTGGCGGCCATTGGTGGTTCAGCAGGCGTTGCGCTGTTGGTATGGCGAGCTGCTGAGCCGCTGGACCCGATTGGTATTGTGCTGGCATTGCTGGCGGGCTTTTTTATGTCGGTCGGAATGTTGATGATTCCCCGTTTTGCCAAAGGTGTTCCACCACTGCCCATGGCGGCTGGCCAGTTCCTGATTTGTGGTGTGGTGCTGGTCGCGTTGGTGTGGGCCAGCGGCCACCCACTGCCGCACTTTGATCTGCCTGCGGTGCTGGCGATGGTGTGGATCGCGCCGGTTGGTATGGGCGTTGGCTATTTGTGCTGGTTCAAGGCGCTGCAACACATCCCGTCTGATCAGCTGTCGTTCCTGGGGTTGCTGAATCCGCTGGTCGCAGTGTTCTGTGGCATTGCCCTGATGGGTGAGCAGCTGTCGCTGGTGCAAGGACTGGGCATGGCGCTGGTGCTGGCTTGTGTGGTGCTGGCACAGCTGAAACCTTCGTTATTTCGTCGCCGTATGGAGAGCGTCCTGAGCACTGCTACGGAAACTGGCATCAAAGCTGCTAAATCTCCTCTGTAAAGACGCCAGCAGCCGGAAAGTGACGGGACTCTGGCGCTCTGCTACCAACAAGCGTCAGAAAAGAGGTGAACTATGGCGGGTCAGGGGCGTTTAAGCGATATTCTGCGCAGTCTGAATCAGGCAAATGAGGTTGGCTTCCGGATTCGGGAAGCCGGCTTTGTGCTGGAAAAAGCCGAGTTGAAAACCCTGTTGGCGGAACTGACCGGAGCAATCTCCGAAGCCAAGATGGAACTCGGCATTATGCAGGGCCATCTGCAGGACAAGGATGCTGAATTAAAAGCCATGGGCGAGCTGCTGCATGCCAAGGCTAACCTGCGTCGTCGTGGTGATGGTTATTACAAAAGCCGTGATGGCCGTTTGTATGGCCAGCCTTATTGTTCCTATTGCTGGGAAGGCGAACAGAAGCAGTATCACTTGCACAATCGTATTCTCAAGAAAGACGTGCGTATCTGCCCACACTGCAAAAATGAGTATCAGGCCCAGCGCACCCCTTATCTGGATGCGGACACGCTTGTTTATTAGAACGCCTGCATTGTTGCTCGTTGAGCTGTAACAACGGCTGCCCTAACATGTGAACGGTTTTGTTTGGGATGCCGTTGTTATGCGCCGTGTTGAGTTGATGGGGGGAGGAAAGCGTCCGGCGGGTCTGTGCCGCCTGGCGTTAACGGTTGTGGCTGGTCTGCTGTTGTCCCTGGCCTCAGTGACTCAGGCTGCAGTCGCAACAGCGGCTGAAGCGGCGGCGCAAGAACCGCCGCTACTGGGAGGCAGTTCAGAAGCATCGGATACGCCCTTGCTGGAAGATGAGCCGCTCAAGCGCCAATCGATGGACGTTGAGTTAATCGCACCGGAAGAATTCAAACCCTCAGTACGCGAATACGCTCCTCGGGCGGTAGAGCGCATGCAGGTGGAAGATCTGGCAGCCTCCAGCCCATTTGTGCTGCTGCCACATCGGCCCAACTACATCATGCCGTTCAGCTACATGCAGAACGCCAATAATCGTGAGTTGGAGCAGCTGGTTGATCATTATTCTGACGGCAGTCAGGACTACAACGCTGGCTACGACCATGTCGAAGCAGTAATGCAGATCAGCATCAAATACATTCTCTCAGAAAATATCTTCAGCAAACTCGACCGCCTCGAGGTGGCCTACACCAATCGCTCGTTCTGGCAGGCCTACAATTCCGGCATTTCCAAACCCTTTCGCGAAACCAATCACGAGCCGGAAATCATCTACAGCTGGTTGCCAAAAACCCGCTGGCTGGATCATGCCTCGCTGGCGCTGAACCACCAGTCGAATGGCCAGACCAGTTCATTGTCGCGCAGCTGGAACCGCATCACCTTTACCGGTGGCGTGGCGTTTTCCCATGGCGTGTGGGCATTGCGCAGCTGGTGGCGGATTCCGGAAGGCAAAAAAGCCGATCCCTATGACCCGTCAGACAACGACAACCCGGATATCGAAGATTATCTGGGCTACGGCGAGCTGTATTACATCCGTAATTATGGCCGCCATTCGATATCGGCGATGATGCGCAACAACCTCGATTTTGATAACAATCGCGGTGCCTTCTCGCTCGACGTGACGTTCCCGTTAACCGAGCGGCTGAGCTGGTTTGTGCATTATTTTGACGGTTATGGTGAAAGCCTGATCGACTACAACCATTATCAGCGGCGGATTGGCCTCGGCATCAAGTTGAGCGACTGGATATAATTGCGTTTTGGTTAACGCGTACCAACACGCTGAATATCTGCTCAGGAGCTTCCTATGATTCGAATTGGACTGATCGTTAATCCACTGGCAGGCATTGGTGGTGCGGTTGGCCTCAAGGGCAGTGATGGTGAAGCAACCGTAGCGCAGGCACTGGCGCTGGGGGCGGAGAAAAAAGCCGGTCTGAGGACGCTGCAGGCCCTGCAGTTATTAAAGCCATTGCAGGCTCAATGTTATTTTGTCAGCTGTCCAGGTGAGATGGGGGCCGACTGGCTGCAACAGGCCGGACTGTCGTTTGAAACCCTCGATGTTCCTCTGTCGCAGCCAACGACCGCTGCAGATACGCTCAAAGCGGCCGAATTGATGCTGTTGCAGTCACTTGATCTGTTGCTGTTCGCTGGTGGCGACGGTACCGCTCGGGATATTTGCTCCGTCGTTGGTGAGCAGCTGCCGGTGCTGGGTATTCCTGCTGGCGTCAAGATTCACTCGGGTGTTTACGGCATTACCCCGTTGGCCAGTGCAGAAGTGATTCTGCGTTTGATGCAAGGTGAGCTGGTGGATATGCGCGAGTCCGAGGTCCGAGACCTGGATGAAGATGCGTTTCGTCAGGGCGTCGTACGTGCCCGTCATTATGGCGATATGCGAGTACCGCAAGTTGGTCATTTTGTGCAGGCAGTGAAGCAGGGCGGTGTCGAAGTCGAGGAGCTGGTGCTGGCGGACATTGCCGCGACCCTGCAACAGGAAATGGCAGACGACTGCCTGTATCTGGTTGGCTCCGGCAAAACCACCCAGGCCTTGCTGCAGGAAATGGGTCTTGCAGGCACCTTGCTGGGGGTTGATGCCTTGCTCAATGGTGAGCTGATTGCCACCGATATCAACGAACAACAAATCCTGCAGCTGCTGGATCAATATCCACAACGCAAAGCCATTCTCAGTATTATGGGTGGTCAGGGGCATATTATCGGCCGTGGCAACCAGCAATTCAGCCTGCAGGTGTTGCAGCAACTGGGACGTGACAACCTGATTCTGGTTTCCACCAAAACCAAGATTACCGCTCTGGGGGGGCGCCATTTGATTATCGACAGTGGTGACAACGAGTTTGACCACCGCTGGGCTGGAACAATGGAAATCCTGACAGGCTATCAGGACCGCATTCTGTATCCGGTCGGCTATGCTGAATAATGGCCCGGCTGTACAAGTCAGTGGCTCGTTAATAAAGCCTTAAGATGAATTTGGTAATTAGGGAAAATATCTACAACAAGGTGGACGACTGAAATGACCAGCGATATTCGGAATTACAACCTCGTCAGCAAACTGTTCCATTGGGGCAGTGCGGTGCTGATTCTCGGCATGATTGTGGTCGGGCTGATGATGGAAGATATGGAAGGGCCGGAGAAATTCGAGCTGATGGGGCTGCACAAGTCCTTTGGGGCGCTGTTATTGTTCATCGTCATTGCCCGTATTCTTAACCGTTTCCTCAATCCGGTGGATGATCTGCCGGAAATGACTGCCAAAAACATCAAGCTGGCCAAAATGGGTCATGGGCTCTTGTACCTGTGTATGCTGATCATGCCGATCAGCGGCATTCTGATGTCTCAGAGTGGTGGCCATGCGGTCAGCATGTTTGGCTGGGAATTACCAACGCTGGTAGGTAAGGAACATGATTTCCATGAATTTACCGAAGGTGTTCATGGTGTCACGGCCAATGTGTTGATTTTGCTGATTCTGGGTCATGCGGGCGCAGCCATTTATCACCACATCTTTATGAAAGATCGCACGCTGCTGCGGATGGGCTTGCGTAAACTCTGATTTTGCCTAGTGAACAAGCTGTCGGGCTGCCACGCTCCTGGGTGGCAGCCCTCTGCATCCATCAATGACCGCCAGCTGCCGCCGGATCTACGGTTTTGGCGGGCTTGGGTGCCAGCCAGATCGCAAATGCGGCGATAAACAGCACGATGGCGACGACCGTAAAGATCTGGTTGGTCGCCAGCATCACACTCTGGCTGGTTAACAGTTGATCCAGTGTTTGATTTACTGCCCCTGCATTCATCCCGGATTGCTCCAGCAGCCGTGTCACACTGCCATCCGCATCCAGTTGACCAACCAGTTCCGCATGGTTACGGGTGGTCTGGTTTTCCCAGCTGGTGGTAATCAGCGAAGTGGCGAAGGCGCCTGACAATGTCCGCAAGAAGTTCATCAAACCGGCTGCAGAAGCCATTTCTTCTGGCTCCACACTGGCCATTGCCAGGCCAGTCAGCGGAACAAAGAAGAACGGTAGTCCGAGGCCCATAAACAGCAGCGGCAGTGAAATATCCCAATAGTCCATGTCGGTGCTGGCATAGGTACGCCAGAGAGTAATGATGCCGAGCCACATCACGCCACCAAACACCAGTTTGCGGGCATCCACCTTCATCGACAGAGCGGCGGCCATTGGTGCGACAACAACTGCCAGCACACCGGTCCATGCGGTTACCATGCCGGATTCGGTCGAGGTGTAGCCCATAAAGCCCTGCAGCCATTGCGGTGTCAGCACGTTGATGCCAAAGAAGGCCGCAAAAGCCAGGCTGATGGTCAGTACCGCTGCCGAGAAACCGCGGTGACGGAATACCCGCAGATCGACAATCGGGTTGGCCTCATGCAGTTCCCAGATCATAAAGGCGGCAAAACCGATCACCGCAAAGATCGCCAGACCAACAATTTCTGCCGACTCAAACCAGTCGAGGTTCTTGCCTTCGTCCAGCATCAGCTGCAAACAGCCAACCCAGCCGATCAACAGCAGCAAGCCAACAATGTCGATTGATGCTTTTTTCAACGGTTCTTCATAACGTTTCAGCAAACGCCAGGCAGCGATGGAACACACTACAGCTACTGGCAGGTTGATCAGGAAAATCCAGTGCCAGCTGTAGGCATCACACAGGTAACCACCGAGAATCGGCCCCAGTACCGGTGCAATCAGGGTCGTCATTGACCACAAACCAATTGCTGCGCCAGCCTTATCGGGAGGGAAAATCCGCAGTAACAGGGTTTGTGACAAGGGCATCAGCGGGCCGCCCGCCAGACCCTGGAAAATCCGGGCAATCACCAGCATTTCCAGCGACGTAGCCAGGCCACAAAGCATGGAAAATACGCCGAACAGCGCCATGCACACGGCAAACACTCGCACCGCACCAAAGCGTGCTGCCAGCCAGCCAGTTAACGGAACCGTGATGGCTTCTGCCACCGCGTAGGAGGTAATTACCCAGGTTCCCTGGCTGGTGGTGGCACCAAGGCCGCCAGCAATGGTTGGCACCGAGACGTTGGCAATCGTCATATCCAGTACGGCAATGAAGTTGGCTGCTGCCAACACCAGTGCCGCAAGGATCAGCATGCCGCCTTGCAGCGGCTTCTCATGATTTTGATAAGCGGGATCGTAGCTCATCGGAATTACTCGGCGAAGGTGACCGCTGAGGAGTCATCATGACTGCTGGTATCAATCTCTACCTGCATTGACAGGCCAACACGCAGCGGATATTGCTCCAGCTGTTGCTGGTCGAGACGAATACGAACCGGCAGACGCTGCACGACCTTGATCCAGTTACCGGTGGCGTTCTGCGCCGGAATCGCCGCGAAGGCCGAACCTGTACCGCCAGAGAATCCTTCCACAACCCCTTGGTAGGTAACGGTTTTGCCGTACAGGTCGGCGGTAATTTCGACCTGCTGGCCAGCCCGAACCTGTTGCAGCTCACCTTCCTTAAAGTTGGCATCAACGTACATCTGGTTCACTGGAACCACTGACAGCAACGGAGTGCCAGCCTGTACCCGCTGACCCAGCTGCACGCTGCGTTTGGCGACCACACCATCAACTGGCGCGCGGATTTCGGTACGGCTGAGATCCAGCTGGGCACGGTCACGACGAGCCTGGGCGGCCAGCACTTCCGGGTGGGACTCAGCTTCGGTGCCACTGATCAGTACCGAGTTGGCGTCCAGCTGTTGCTGGGCGGCAATCAGAATCGCCTGTGACTGGGCAGCAGAGGCCTGGGCGGCGGTCAGGGACGCGCGAGCAGAAGACCAGGCGTTCTGGGCGCGGGTCAGCTCGTCACCGGAAATGGAACCGGATTTTACCAGCGCCTTGCGACGGTCAAGGTCGATATTGGCGCGTTCGAAGTCACCCTTGGCGGCTTCGAGCTGGGCGTCAGCAGCGGCTTTTTCTGCCTTGCGGGCGTCAACCTGGGCTTGCAGGGCGCGGTCGTTGGCGTAATAACCACGTACACGACGGAGGGTTTGATCCAGCTCGGCGTCGGCCTGACGCAAGGCCAGGTTGGCATCAGCCGGGTCAATGACGACCAGCAGGTCGCCTTTGTGAACCTTGTCGGTGTCGCTCACCAATACCTCGGCAATGGTGCCGGAAACCGCTGGGGTAATCTGGGCAATTTCGGCAGCCGTGTAGGCGTTGTCGGTACTGACATAGTGGGAGCCAACCAGTTGATACCAGCTGAAGTAACCGATTGCTGCTGCGGCGACGATACCACCGAGACCCATTAAAAGCTTGTTGCGACGCTGGCTGTTATTGGCTTGCGATGGCTGGCCAGCGGCGTTGTGTTGTTCTGACATGATGACTCTCCAAAAAATTATTCAGCGCTGCTGACTTGCTGTTGTTCTGTTTGCGGCTCAGAGGCTTGCTGATAACCACCACCGAGCGCGCGTTGCATGGCGATATCGAGCACAAAGGAACGAGAGCGTAAATCGGTCAGGGTCTGCAGGTTACCCAATAGCAGGTCTTCGGCAGACAGTACGTCGAGGTAGCTGTCGAGGCCGCCCTGATAACGGTTCTGGGCAATTTGCCAGGCATGTTGTGCAGCCTGGTATGCTTCCTCGGCCTTGCTGATGCGGCCGTTCAGCGCTTTTTGGCTGACGGCGGTGTCGGCCACCTGTTGCAGCGCATGGGTGACGGTCTGGTTATAACTGCCAACCGCCAGATCGTATTGCGCTTGACTGTCGCGCAGTTGGGCACGCAGGCGGCCGCCGTTGAAAATCGGCAGCGAAATCGCTGGGCCAACACTGCCAACGGTAGAGCCGCTTTCAACCAGCTGATCCAGATAAATCGACTGCAAACCAAAATAAGCTGACAGGTTTACGTTGGGATAAAAGGCGGCTTTGCGAGATTCCTCTTCGCTGGCCATGGCTTCAACCTGCAAGCGGGCCGCACTGATGTCTGGCCGACGACCGAGCAGTTCCAGTGCCACCTGATCTGGCAGTGCAAATTCCTTATCAAGCTTGATCGCCGGGCGTTCAATGGCGAGGCCACGATCCGGGCCCTGGCCCAGTAGTGCCGCCAACTGGTTACGCTTCAGCGCGATGGACTCATCAATCGCCAGCAGATCGTTTTCAGCATTAGCCTTGCGAGATTCCGCGCGATAACGGCTGCCGAGGGTTTCGAGGCCGTTGTCATAACGCTGATTAATCAGCTCCAGTGTCTGGTTACGGATTTCCAGCGCCCGCATGAGAGTGTCACGGCTGGCGAACAGCTGTGCCAGCTCGGCGTAGCGGGTGGCAATATTGGCCGCTAGCGTCAGGCGGGCATCTGCCAGTTCAGCCTGGCTGGCTTGCAGGCTGGAAATCGCTGATGCCAGCGCCGCGCTGTTCTTGCCCCAGAAATCGATTTCCCAGTTCAGGTTCAGCGTCGCCAGACCATAGTTGTTCCAGCCTTGCGGCGTGAACGCATCCGGGGTCAGGTAGTTGTAGCTCTGTTTCTGTTTGGTGATGTCGACATTGGCGCTCAGCTGCGGGGAGGTAGCCGAGGCGGTGACATCACTGAAGGCGGCAGCCGCTCGTACCCGCGCTGCGGCAATGGTCATATCTGGTGAGCTGGCCAAGCCTTCACTGATCAGTTGATCCAGCTGGGCGTCGCCATATTGCTGCCACCATTGTTGTTGTGGCCAGGCTGCGGCAGTGCCAGCCAGCGACTGCTGACTGGCGAATGTATCTTTATTGGCAGTCATCATGTCCGGAGAGGCTTGCTCTGGTGGTAATTGGGCGCAGCCACCCAGTACCAACAAGGTCAGCAGGCTGGCGAGTGGCCAATAACGCGAGGGGCCAGACGCAGGAAAAGCAGGGGGGATGGACATGACGAACTCCATAAGTGAACCGTACTGTACAGTTTAATTTTGATTTTTCCGTAGTCAAGCGTAAAATGAACCAGTCAGTACAGTTTTGAGCGTGAGAATGAAAACAAAATCAGAAGCCAGACGTTTGCATATTGTTGAGGTTGCCACCGAGGTGTTTCGGGAATCCGGTTTTGAACGCACCTCCATGGCGGAGATTTCTGCGCGGGTCGGAGGCTCCAAAGCCACGCTTTACAACTACTTTTCTTCGAAAGAGAAGCTGTTTCTGGAAGTAATGGTGAGCTCCAACCAACAGCAATTTGATGCCGCCCAGGCTTTACTGGATTTCTCCGACGCTACGTTTAAACAAGCGTTGCAACAGTTTGGGGTGGCATTACTGAAACTGCTTTTCTCACCAGATGTACTATCGGTGCGGCGTCTGGTGATTGCCGAAGCCCTGCGTTCTGACCTCGGCCACGACTGTTATCGCCGCAGTCGCAAGCTGGGTGAGCAACGAATTTCTGAGCGGCTGCAGCTGGCAATCGACAAGGGAATTTTGAAAACAGTTGATGCTAATCGGATGACGACTCACCTGTTGGGGTTATTGGAGTCTGAATTTACCGAATGGCTGGTCTGGCGTGATGCTCCGGAACTGACCGAGCCGCAACTGCAAGCGGCGGTTGAACGAGCGGTGGATGTGTTCTGGATGGCTTACGGCAAACAGTCAGACTGACTACAAAATGGTCAATGTGGCGGGATTTTGACCACTTGGGCATGCTTCGTGGCCGATAGCTTGGCAGCCGTGCCGGGCAGGAGTATTGTCGTACGAGTGTAAACCATTTGCAGTCTGGACCAACTTCATGACCTCAAACGAGCGAAAGACTCCTGTTAAAATCGATTTTGTCTCTGATGTTGTATGCCCATGGTGTGCTATCGGCCTGGCCAGTTTGCTGAAAGCACTGGAGTTGCGGCAACGGGATCTCAAGGTCGAAATCCATTTCCGGCCGTTTGAATTGTCGCCGGGGATGGCGGCAGATGGCGAACTGGTGATGCCGTATCTGCGTGATAAATACGGTCTGACCGAGCAACAAGTACGGGAAAATCACTCGTTGATTTCCCAGCGTGGCAACACAGTCGGGTTCCGCTTCGACTTCAACGACGACAGTCGTAAATGGAATACTTTTGATGCTCACCGGCTGCTGCATTGGGTCGCTACCTTGCCTGACAGCAGCAAGCCCATGATGCTGAAATTTGCACTGCTACAGGCCAACTTCACCGATAACCGTAACGTCAGTCACCATGATGTGCTGGTTGCTGTTGCCGAAGAGTGTGGCCTGAATGGCCAGCAAGCTCGCGACGTGCTCGAACAAGGCCTCTACGCTGACGAAGTCCGTAACGAAGAGCAGCTTTGGCAGGAGCGGGGTATTCGTTCCGTACCGGCGATGATCCTGAACGACCAGTATCTGATTAACGGTGCCCAGCCTCCACAAGCCATTCTCGAAGTCATCGATCGATTGATCGAAGCGTCGCACTGAATCCAGCAACAGTGAATTCCGCGGCAAGGATGCCGTAGATCATCCCCGCATATAAATCTTAAGGTTCGCTTAACCGGCCATTCTTTATGATTAGCCAAATCTGAATTTGGCTTTTCAAGGAATCATCATGAAAGCTGCAAGCCGTACTTTCTGGGGCCTGTTGGTGCTGGTCAGTGCTCTCTGGTTTTTGGCCGACAGTCTGTTGCCTGACCCTTTTACCTATTTCTCATTCCGTACGGTATTTGTGCAATACAGTGGTGCGATTGCGATCGCTGTGATGAGTGTTGCCATGATGTTGGCGGTACGTTCGCGCTGGCTCGAAAGCCGTCTGAATGGTCTGGATAAAATGTACCGGCTACATAAGTGGCTGGGGATTTCTGCGCTGGTCGCGGCGACCCTGCACTGGTGGATGGCCAAGGGCACCAAATGGATGGTTGGTTGGGGCTGGCTGGAAAAACCCCAGCGTGGTCCGCGGCCGGAAGAAACTCTGGGTTATATCGAAGGCCTGTTCCGCAGTAGTCGTGGTTTTGCTGAAAGTGTCGGTGAATGGGCCTTTTACGCCGCAGCCTTGCTGATGGTGCTGGCGCTGATCAAGAAATTCCCCTATCACCTGTTCAAGAAAACCCACACCTTGCTGGCGATTGGTTATCTGGCGCTGGTCTTCCACTCGCTGGTTCTGATCAAATTTGATTATTGGACGCAGCCAATAGGCTGGCTACTGGCGCTGTTGATGCTGGGCGGCAGCTTGTCTGGTATCTGGATTCTGGCTCGTCAGGTGGGTAAAAACCGTCGTGTCGGCGGTGAAATTGCCGCGGTGGTGCATTACCCGGAGCTGCGTACGGTCGAAACCTCGATTCGTGTGAAAGCCGGTTGGCCTGGTCACAAGGCGGGGCAGTTCGCCTTTGTTACCACCAATGACCGCGAAGGCCCGCATCCCTTTACCATTGCTTCGGCCTGGGATGAATCCAGTCAATGCCTGACCATTATCAGCAAGGCGCTGGGCGACCACACCAGTCGGATGCTCGACTATTTGAAGCCGGGTCTGGAGGTTGAGGTGGAAGGGCCGTACGGCTGCTTTGATTTTGAAGATGACCGTCCACACCAGATCTGGATTGGTGCCGGTATCGGCATTACCCCCTTTGTGGCGCGCTTGCAGGAACTGGCGCAACTGCCTGGCCGGAAAACCGTCGACCTGTTTCATTCAACGGCGGATATTGATGAAAACGCGCTGGCCAAACTCAAGGCTGATGCCGAAGCAGCGGGTGTAACGCTCAATCTTATTGTGTCTGGTGTCGATGGCCGTTTGACGGTTGAGCGTATCTGTCAGCAAGTGCCAGACTGGCAGGTTTCCAGTGTCTGGTTCTGCGGCCCGGTGGCCTTTGCTGATAAGCTTAAACAGGACTTCCGCAGCAAGGGTTTTGATACCAGCCACTTCCATCAGGAGCTGTTCCAGATGCGTTAAGCGGCTGGCTGGGAGCGCGGGCGTCCCGCCCGCTCTGGTAGCAAGGCATGCCTTGCCCCTACGAAAATCGATTTTTTATAACGTCGTAGGGTCCCGACATGTCGGGACAGAGCCGTGATTGAGACTACAACGGGACGGGAGTGCGGGCGTCCCGCCCGCATCTGCTGGCAAGGCATGCCTTGCCCCTACACACCTTCCAGGCTTAATGCGATGGTATTTTCTGCCCGCAACCGATACTGAAAATTGATGTAATCGCGGGTGATGTAAGCACCGTTGTGCCACTCCCGCAGCATTAACACCATTTCCCACACCCCCGCCTCCGGCTCACTGATAGGCAGCGCATAGTCACACTGACGTAAGCAATGTTGTCCGGCCAATTCTCCCAGCGTCTGGCTGGCGAGCAGATAACCGCTAAAATCACCGCCCGCGTAGCGTTGCGGTAGCGCCCAGACTTCCAGTACCAGAGTGCCACTGAGGTTACCCTGACCACGCAGGTTCAACACTTCTTCAACCTGAATATGAATGGTGCGGTTATCCAGCAAATATTTGCAGACACCATTTAGGGCGAGTTCTTTCAGTGGATTTTGAATGGGGTATGGCACGGCGGCGTTCATAACGGCCTCCAGCTTGGAATGACAATCAGCGAGTCTAAAAAAGGGCTGTGACAATAGCGGGTCTGTATGGCATAGCCAAGGGGAAATCGCAGGATATGGTCATGCTGGCTCGGGAAGGCAGGTGGCGTCCATGCCGCGAGAGTTATTTTTCCAGCCGTGTTTCGTAGCGGATGGCAACGTCAGCCATTTTCTTGTAAATCGAATCTGTGGTCACAGAAATGACGGTGGGCACATACTGGCCAGACAGGTCGAGCTGGAACCCCGCATTGGAGAATTTCCACTGTGCTGCGATTTTTTCCAACAGGGCCTGGGTTTCAGCACTGTTATCGGCACTGGACAGCAAACGCTGCAGATTGGAGTCAAAATCCTTTACTGACTTCTGGAAATCTGTGCGGGAGTGATCGGAGTCGATATTCCAGTACAAGGCATAATAGTCACGTGCGATTTTTTGAGTCAGCGTGGTTTCCTGCTCGGATATGTCCAGTAGCTGGGCGTAGGGTGAGTCGCTTTGACTGGCGAGTAAATCGACCACTCTGTTACAGGCAACCAGCAGGGCATCACTGTCTTTCAGCATAGAGAGGGCGTTGGTTTTGGTTGGCTGCGCCTGGATATCAAGCCGGTATGAAGACCACAGGCTCGCCAGATTGTCGAATTCATCCTTCATATTCGAATTACGCGCGTATTCGGTCAGTTGGTCTATCCGCTGTTCAAATAAGCCAATACTGTCATTCATGTCTTTTTCTGCAATATCCGGACGAATATCGGCACCAATTGCCAGATAGTCTTTGGATATCCGTTGGGACAGGGTGCAGAGGCTACCGGTCAGGTATTCAACTTCTGCAGCAGAAACAGGCTCTGCATAGGAAATTGCAGAAAACAGGCTGGCGGTAGAAATAGCAGTCGCTAATGCCAATTTCATCAATCAGGTTACCTTTTGAGAATAAGGAAGAGACAGGGTTATCAGAATTAAATATATAGTTCTGATAAAAAACATACAAACTGTATTTTATGAAAGGGTTGAATATTGAATCGGTGAGAATTGGCTTTGACTGGTTTGTATATTTCTATATGTATAAGTGTGTAATCTGTAATTAGCTGGCGATTGGAATGCTTATTATTCTTGGGCGATTAATTGATAATCGCCCGGCTTTGATTGTTTATTAAATGGATATTGAAGTGGCGGTTTTTAATGGATTTTTGAATTAACCACCACACTGGTGACGATATCGCCTTCGACGTTCACAGCTGTGCGAATGGTGTCGAGGATGCGGTCAATCGGCAGCAGAATGGCAATGGCCTCGGCGGGCAAGCCAACCGACTGCAGTACCATCACCATGGTGACCATGCCTGCGCTGGGAATGCCGGGAGCGCCCATGGAGGCAATCATGGCAGTCAGCATCACAATAATCTGGGCTCCGACCGACAGATCAATACCCGCCAGATAGGCAATAAACAGCGCCGCCGAGGCTTCGTAAAGGGCGGTCCCGTCCATATTCATGGTGGCGCCAATCGGCAAGACAAAACCGGCCACTTCCTTGCGTACCGCCAGGTTTTCTTCACTACAGCGCAGGCTCAAGGGCAGTGTCGCAGCGCTGGAGCTGGTGGCAAATGCCGTGACCAGCGCCGGGCGCGAACCTTTCCACAACCACCAGGGGCTTTTGCCGGTAAACAGCCACATCAGCCCTGGCAGTACCAGCACACCGTGGATAATGGTGATAACAAACACCAGCACGATGAATTCAGCCATGCTGCCAAGCAGTTGCAGGTTCTGGGTGGCGATCAGTTTGGTCAGCAGCGCCAATACGCCGAGCGGTGCCAGCACCATGATCCAGCGAATGATGGTCATCAGCAGTTCCAGCAATTCCTGAAACAGGGTGTTGATCTGTTTGGCCTTGTCGCCAGCACTGACCAGTGCGACGCCCAGAAACAGCGCGAAGGTCACCACCGGCAGTATCTTGAAATCCGCCATCGCGGCAATCGGATTCATAAACAGGCTGTGCAGTAGCTGGGCGAAAAACTCACTGCCGGTCATTTGCTTGGCCTCGAAGTTGGCCATGCTGTCGGCAAACATATCCAGCTGCATATCTGAGCCGGGCCGCACAATGCTGGTCATTACCAGTGACAGCACCATGGCGCACAGCATAGACAGCACAAAAAATCCCAGCGTCAGTTTCCACACCCGGCTGGCTTGTTGGTGGGCCTGCAGATTGGCGACCCCAACCACGATAGAAGTGAAAATCAATGGGATCAGCACCATTTTCAGCAGGTCGATAAAAAACCGGCCAGCGATGTTGGCGCTGTAGAGAATGGTGGATTTGACGGCTGACTCATCGGCCATGCCATTGAGCCAGTAGCCCAGCGCCAGGCCGATGACCGCAGCGATCAGAATCTGGCTGTTGAGGCTTGGCCAGCCACGAGGTGTTGATGTCATCACTTGGTTCCTTGATCGTCGTTCTTATACGCTCGGACAATAAGGCTTGCAGCCGCTGCTGTCAGCAGCGGCCGTGCTAACCAGTGATGGAATTAAGTTTTACAACAAGGTGAAGCTGCCAAAGCGGCGTTTCCGTTGGCCAGCTTTGCTGTTAGCGCTTTGGCACTTATGGCTGCGCTGGCGTCACAGCAACGGCTGCCGTCATACCGGCCACCAGGTTATAACCAGCGGGCAAGTGGCTGGTATCGAGTCGAATCCGCACCGGAATTCGCTGCGCCAGTCGAATCCAGCTGAACGTCGGGGTAACGTTTGCCAGCATATTGTTGCTGGTGGCGGCTGCGCTGTCGGCAATACCGGAAGCAATGCCTTCAACTTCGCCCGGCAGTACCAGATCGCCAGCCATTAGTGTGACTTCTGCCTTGTCGCCAATGTGAATGGCAGGAATCTTGGTTTCCTCGAAATAGCCATAGACCCACAGGCTGTTGTTTTTCAGCAGCGCCATGGCGGCGATCCCGGCGCTAACATAATCGCCCTGCTTGATGTCGAGGTTGGTGATGGTGCCATCAGCCGCAGCGCGTACCTCGGTGCGCTGATAGTTCAGCTCGGCCATTGCCAGCTGGGTTTCTGCCTGTTTGATCGCTGCTTCGGCCTTGGTGACATTGGCTGCTGCCAAACTGGCTTCGGCCTGCGCCTGGTTCAATTCAGCTTTGGCTTCGGCGGCACTGGAATAGCTGTCCTTGACGATTTCATCCGATACCAGCTGGTTCAGTTTTTCGCGGCTTTTGGCCCGCCGTTGGGCCATTTCAAAACGCGCCTGACTGGCTTTGATCTTTTCTTCGGTCATTTGCTGGTTGGCACGGGCGGCAGCGGCGTCGGCCTGCGCCAATTCGAGGTCAGAACTGGCTTTATCGACGGCCTGTTTGAAGCGGTCGCGGTCAATCACAAACAACAGCTCGCCGGCTTTGACCGTCTGGTTATCGTGGACGGCGACATTGGTTACCAGACCGGAGACATCGGCAGCAACCCGGACAATATCGGCCCTGACGCGGCCGTCCCGGGTCCAGGGTGCGGTGGTGTAGCTGGACCAGGCCCAGTGAGCGGAAAATGCCGCAGCCAGAACGATCAGCCCGGTGGTGGTTACCCGGATCATGGATGATTTGCTCATGGTGACGTGTTACCCCAGCAAGGAAAAACAAAGTGAATAGGTGGTGATGAAAATGCCCATGCGAGCCAGCGCTGGATGCCAGATCCAGCGGTAAACACCGCTCTTCAGCAGCAGCCGATCGGAAATGGCAAACACCGGTAGCAAGGCGACCAGCAGCACCATGGCGCGTGGCAGGTAAATACCCGCCATTGAAAATTCAGCAGGCAAGGGCGTTCTCCCTGGATGTGGCTTTAGCGGATAAGTCAGGACCGGATGAGTCGGATGGCTTTGATGTTTGATGGGGTTGCTGCGACGCTTGCAGCTCGTCGAGCACGTCAGCCAGCAGATACAGGTGGTCACGTAACTGCCGTTTTTCTGTCGCCAGTGGCTGTTGGTCAGATGTCAGATTCTGGTACAGCAACGCCAGGCTGGCATCAATACGTTGATGGCCTTCGGCTTTGACAAAACCGTCTTGCCAGTAGTCACCGACCCAACCGATCAGCTGTTGTAACTGGGCGATTTCGGTTTCTGCCAAACTGCCGGATTGCAGCTGCTGCCGTAATGAATGCAGCACATAACAGGCTTCCTGGGTCAGCAGCGAGCGCCGCATAAATTGTTGTGCGGCAGTGCTGCCAGCCTCCAGCTGGCTGGCCAGCAACAGGGTGATATCGCGGTTGCGGCTTTCCAGCTGTTCCGGCAAGCCCGCCAATGGCTGATGCACCACCATCCCAATGCTTTGATCCAGCATTTGCTGGAAACGTCGGCGCTGACCAGCCGTGCCATGCACACCGGGAAACAGCGCAAAACCAATCCCCGCCATCGAGACCCCGATAATGGCGGCGACCATTTCATTAAAAAAGTAGCCGTAATCCAGGCTGACGGTATGGCCAATGTTCAGCGCCACCATAAAACCGAAGTTGAGTGGAATACCAAAGCCGATCAAGGGTGGCCGGGTAACCACATACAGCATTGCCATCAGAAATGGCGCAGTACCAACAATCAGCATCGGATAACTGGTTAGCGACGGCAACGTGGTAAAGCAGATCAGCGCAATAAAAGGCGCCAGCGTATGGCCTGCGACGGCAAATTTCACTGCCGCCAGCGGGTTTGGTAACGGTGCCAGCATCATGGTCAAGGCCAGCACAATAAACATGCCGGTGGCCCCGGACGACCAGCCGCTGAGAATCCACAACATGCCGACGCTGAAAGTTATCACTGTGGTGCGAACCAGGGCGATCAGAATCATCACCGGGTCATAGACGCGCGAAAACCGTGTATAGCGGGCGTCAGGCTGTTTGTCTGTCAGGTAGTTTTCTGCCAGCTCGAACGTATGCAGGCAGCGAATCAGGGCTTTTAATAATTGCTGTAGCAGCGCCAGACCCGTGGCAATGGCCTGTTGTTCTTCAGCGCTGTATTGTTCGGCAAATTGTATCTCGACAGTAGGGGTTAACTGCGATGACGCTGTTTCATCAGCTTGCTGCAATTGTTCTTGCAGGCGGCTTTGCATTTGTTGCAGATCGGCAATCAGCTGCTGATCGTTGCTATCCTGCAAGCGTTCACTGACGGGTGTCAGATATTGCTGCAGCGTTTGATGAGCGTTTGGCAGCTGTTGCAGCAATCGTTGTTGTAACCGGCGCAGCGCCTGTAAACGGGTGATCGACTGCATGAAATAATGGTTACTGCGTCTTAGCGGTCGGCTGATGCTGCTGAGCCAGGGGCCTTCAAACACCGCATTGCTGAGCTGATCATCCAGCGTCGCAGCTTTACCAGAGCTTTCCATATGCAGCTGTTGTGGTGTGCCGGAGTTGCCAGCCAGCCCGGCGGCGACTTCGGCAATCAAATAGTCGCGGTTATTGCGGGCCATCTGTTTGACCCCGGCAGCCATCTGTTTGGGAAACAGGCCATCAAAGATCAGTGTGGTAACGCCGAGTCCCAGCATGACCTCGACCAAGCGATTGATCGCCACTTCAAAAATAGCCGCCGGGTGGTTCACCACAGGTAATGTGATCATGGCGACGGTATAACCGGCCAGCACAAAGGTGTAGCCGCGAAAGCCCCGGTTCATTAACGCTCCGGCGGCGCAAACACCACTCCAGATGGCAATCGCCGCCAACATTAGCATGGGTTGCTGCGGGAACAGTGCGACTATGGTGACGGCCGCCACACCACCAATCAAAGTGCCGATAATGCGGTAAAAACTTTTCGCCATGATCATGCCGGACTGCTGGTTCATCACTACCAGTACCGTCAGCATGGCCATGCTGGGCGAGGGTAATTCCAGTGCCATTGCCAGTCCGCAGGCGATGTACATCGACAACATGGCTTTCAGCACAAACAGCCAGGCGGCAGATTCGCCTTGCATGGCCTGCCGCCATTGCTGCCACAGGTTAACGAATGGATTACTGGCAGTTCGCTGGGGTTCGGAATTCATCAGAGCATCACGTTGGCTGAATGGGCGCGGTTAAATCGGTTCACTGGCAAGACTGGTGAGTAGTACCTTGAGCGACTGTTCCATGGCCACACGCTGGTCGGCCGGAACGTGCATAAACACCTTGTGCAGCTGGTCGGAAATATAGGGAATGATCTGGTCGAGCAGGTCGATGCCTGCGTCGCTGAGACTGACCATCCAGACCCGTCGGTCATCTTCGTTGATATAGCGTTTGATCAGACCTTTCTTTAAAAGCTGATCCGTCAGACGGGTGATGTTTGACGGTTTTTCACCGGTACGGGCAACCAGCTCGGACACACTGACGCCATGACCCGCCGGGTCCATCATGGTCAGGGTGTTGTATTCACTCATCGACAGGCCAAAACGGCGTAATTGTAAATTGGCACGGTCAGTAACCTGTTTGTCGACTGCCCGAATCAGCCGCACCAGACCTGCTTCTTCACGGGCAAATCCCGGATTGTGACCACTGAACAGATCCAGCTGCTTTTCGATGACATCAAAGCTCGACATAAAGAATTTCACTTATATTTATTTCAGTTGTGTAATTTATATAAGTAAAAGAAATTTGCCAAGCTGCTGTGGCCGATTGATCAGCAGACTGACTGGAACAATCTTGTTCGGTGTGACTAATGGTCCGGAATGTGAGGCCTGTTATCCGCTTTGGCCATGAAAGACTGGAAAAATAGTAGGGTTATTCGTTATATATTGATGTAAATAACGGTGCCGTGGCCGTTGTCAAAATTCGGGGTGGGATCTGCGAGTCGGGCTCACCAATTGTTCAGGAGATCGGCATGAGTAACGAACCCCAGCTGCAGGATACCTGGTTGTCTATTCGGCTGCGCAGCAATCAGCCCGCCATGCTGTACAGCTCCCGCGAGCCACAGCCAATTAATGATGACGTGGCAGGCGATATTTCTCCGATCTGTGCACCTCTGTATACCAGTCAGCTCAGTCGAACCCAGGCGCGTTTGTTTCTGGACTTGTTGCGGGCGATCAAGCAACCGGGCAGCTCGGCGCATCAGTTGTTGCAAAGTCATGAGCCAACTGCCGAATTACAGAAACATCTGGCTCGGCTGCATCACTCCGCCGAACAGAACAAGGAGCGAGACTATGTCGTGGTGCGGGCGCGAGTGGCGGAAATCTGCGACGAATGGGATCTGACCCGGTTATCGATTCCGGGTGGTTCGTTGTGGGTGGCTGGCACAGGTTTTGTGGTCGATGATCGCCTGCCGGTTCGGATTGATGCCCGTGATGTCAGTCTGACACTGACGCCTCACGACGACTCCAGCATTGTGAATCAGCTACGGGCGCAGGTAAGTCATGTCGCTGATGCAGCCCAGCCAGGTTTATGCCGGGTCAGCCTACGGTTGTTCGAGCATGGTTTGGCAGCATCAGAGATTATTGCGCTGGTCACCCTGCGCTCGGCCAAACAATTGTGGCTGGCTCCCGGGTTGAAACTGTGGGTACAAATCAAATCAGCGGCGCTGGACTTGTAGGCTGGAGCGTAAAACTCTGGTTGGGTCTGCCTGTAGAGTCAGTCCCGGCTTACCGGGACCGACCAGACAGAGCCTGTATCAGGCTTTTACTTGTGGCAGACGTGCCAGCGCGGCGTCGATTTCCGCTTGTGGGTAGTCATAATCTTCCAGCTTGCCGGACAGGTATTTGTCGTACGACACCATGTCGAAGTGGCCGTGACCGGAGAGGTTGAAGAACAAGGTCTTGGCTTCACCGGATTCCTTGCAACGCAGCGCTTCGTCGATACAGGCGCGGATCGCGTGGTTGGATTCTGGCGCAGGAATAATGCCTTCAGAACGGGCAAACTGAACTCCTGCTTCAAAGGTTGCTACCTGTGGCACGGCAACCGCTTCGATCAACTTGTCGTGGTACATCTGTGAAACCAGGCTGGACGCACCGTGGTAACGCAGACCACCGGCGTGAATACCGGGCGGCATAAAGTCGTGGCCGAGAGTGTATTGCAGCATGATTGGGGTCAGGCCAACGCTGTCACCGAAGTCGTAAGCAAAGTGACCACGGGTCAGGCTCGGGCAGGATGATGGTTCAACGGCAACCAGACGCACCGGCTTGCCACCGGCGGCTTCGTCGGCAAAGAACGGGAAGGCCACGCCGCCGAAGTTGGAACCACCACCGCAGGGCGCAAAAATCATATCCGGGTAGTCACCCACCATTTCAAATTGCTTCCTGGCTTCCTGGCCAATAATGGTCTGGTGCAACAGCACGTGGTTGAGCACGGAACCCAGGCTGTAACAAGTGTCTGCACGACCGGCAGCTTCTTCTACCGCTTCGGAAATGGCGATGCCCAGTGAACCCTGGTTATCCGGGTCGGCAGCCAGAATCTTGCGGCCGGTTTCGGTCAGGTCGGTTGGGCTGGCCAGTACCTCGCCACCCCAGGTTTCCATCATCGAACGACGGAAAGGCTTCTGCTGGTAGCTGATTTTCACCATGTAAACGCGTACGTCGATACCGAACATCTGGCCAGCCAGCGACAGCGAGGAACCCCATTGGCCAGCACCGGTTTCAGTGGTCAGGCGGTTTACGCCCGCCTGCTTGTTGTACCAGGCTTGTGGGATTGCCGAGTTCAGCTTGTGGGAACCGGCCGGGCTGATGCCTTCATACTTGTAATAAATCTTAGCCGGTGTTCCCAGTGCAGCTTCCAGACGGTGGGCCCGGAACATCGGCGTAGGACGCCATTGCTGGTAGATTTCCCGCACGGGCTCGGGGATTTTTACCCAGCGTTCGGCAGTCATTTCCTGCTCAATGATCGGATCACAGAAGATCGCCTGCATCATCGCCGGGTCGAGCGGCTTACCGTCCGGGCCAACCGGCGGAGCAGGTGGGTTCTTCATATCTGCTACGATGTTGTACCAGTGCGTCGGCATCTCGGTTTCGGGCAGAATGATCTTGGTTTGCTTCATGGCAGTTCCTTATCTTGTTTGGGACGTGGGTTCCTGAACGAACCATAAAACAGATCGTGGTTGGGGCCAACTGATCAGCTGTTCAATAACGGAAACGAATCCGCAACAGCGCAAAACTCATTGGCCTCGCGGTTTGCAGCGGGCTAGGCTGGCCTTTTGTCCGGGGCTTTTGTTATGTCTGTTTTCAGCGAGCGCAAGATCGACTGCCATAATCACATCTTTGACCCGCAACGATTTGCCTACCAGGCCAATACCTATCATCCGTCCGGTGCTGAGATCGCCAGTGCTGATACGTTTTATACCGTGATGGATACCTATGGCGTCAGCCACGCCCTGATCGTCGGGCCGAACTCTGCGTATGGCGAAAACGACAACCGCGCCTTGCTGGATGCCGTTGCCCGTTCTAACGGGCGTTGCAAAGGCATGGCAGTGGTATCGATGGACACCTCGCTGGCGCAATTGCAGGAGCTGGCCGAGCAAGGTATTGCTGGAGTGACCTTCAATATTGCCTTTTATGGGCCAGAGCATTTCGCCCGCTGCGACAGCCTGCTCGACAAGCTGGCGCAATTGGGTCTGATCGCCCAGTTTCAGATCGCTGGTGACCAGCTGGGTGGTGGCTTGAAAGACAAATTTACAGGCAGTGGTGCACGGCTGTTGATCGATCATTGCGGTCGGCCGGTGTTGGAACAGGGCCTGGATGCGCCTGGCTTCGCTGACGTATTGCAACTGGCGGACAGCGGCCGAGCCTGGATCAAGGTATCTGGCTTCGACAAGTTTTCGCAGCAAGCCTGGCCATTTGCAGATACCCAACCAGTGGTTGAACAAATCAAACAGGCCTTTGGTGACGACAAGCTGATCTGGGGTTCTGACTGGCCATTCCTGAAGCCTCGTCAGCGACTGGATTACGGCACCTTGCTGGCACTGGCCGAGCGACAGTTTCCTGAGCCTGAACAGCGGGCCAACTATTTCTGGCGAAATGCGGCTGAGTTGCTGGGGTTCTGATCCCGTTGGTAATCAGGATTGTCGAAATGCTGAGGGAGCCATACCAAAGGTTTGGCGAAAACGGTTGCTGAAGTGACTTGATGAGCTGAAACCACAACGCCCGGCAATGTCGGTGAGCGGTAAGCGAGTGTGTTGCAGCAGCTGTTGGGCCAGTTGCAGTCGTTGCTGCATGACGTATTGGTGTGGCGCCAGTCCCTGACTTTGTTTGAACATACGGGCGAAATGGTATTCGCTCAAATCTACCAGTGCTGCCAGTTCAGCCAGCAAAATCGGTTGATCAATATGGGCTTCGATCCAGGCTTTGGCGCGCGCCAGCTGATATGGGGCGAGGCCACCACGAACCGTTACTGGCTGCCACTGGAAACGGCAATATTTCTGCACCAGCTGATTCAGCAACAGGGTCGCTGCGGTGCCCAGCATCAGCTGATCACTGTTGTCATGCCATTGGCCGCTCAGTAAAAACTGCCTATACAGAGTGGCTATTTGGGCATCGTCGGCAAAAATACGTTCGTCGACACTGAGCTGGGTCGGACTTTTGTCCCACACCTTCTCAGCGACGTCGCGCAAGTGAGCATCGGTAAAATAGAAATGTACAAACGACAGTGGCCCACGAATATCCCAGGTTGAGGCATACCCCTGCGGCATCAGGCACATCCGATCCGGTGCTCCACCGTTACGCCAGCCGTGTTTGGTTTTCAGGTAGGACTCATAGCCGTCGTTGACGTACAGACTGAGGGTATGGTGATCCGGGCTTTCCACCACCACCCGGTCATGGCTGTTGTGCCACGATGCCAAACCGGTTCCGCCCGCCAGATCGGCAGCCAGCAGCAGTTGCGTTTTATGACGCTGCAAGTTGTGAAAGACCTGATAGTCCTCAATCACAGTGGCAGGTACTCCGGCGTTTGGTGGCAATGGATGGGTAAGGTGAATCGCTATCTTAAAAAGCCCGGCGGGTATCACCAAGCCTGCTGACAGAAAAAACCGCAAGAATATGCAAATGGCCGCAAGCTGCTGCAAGCCAGCCGCGGGCGCGATCTCGATAATGAGCCCAGGTTGTATGTAACTTGTGATGGAGTCAGGCTACTGATGAACGCGTTTTTGTATCTCACTACGGTTCTTATCTGGGGCACCACCTGGATTGCCATTGCCCTGCAGGCAGGTGACGTGGCACCCATGGTGTCGGTGTTTTACCGCTTTGTGTTGGCCGCCGGGGTATTGATGGTTGGGCTGTTGTTGACGCGCAAGCTCAAACCACTGGCTGGCCGTGATCACCTGTTTTGTCTGCTGCAGGGTATGTGTGTGTTCTGCTTTAACTTCCTCTGTTTTTATACGGCGGTGGCTTATATCAGTAGTGGTCTGGAGTCGGTGATTTTTTCGATGGCGACCTTGTTTAACGCCATTAATGGGGTGATTTTCCTGAAGCAGCAGGTTACCCGCAAACTGATGCTGGCCAATCTGCTGGGGCTGGTCGGTATGATCAGTTTGTTCTGGCGAGATATTCAGCAGGATGGTTTTGGCGGCGAGGTGCTGCTCGGCGTGGGGTTGTGCCTGCTTGGCACTTACGGTTTTTCGCTCGGCAATATGATCAGTGCCCGTCATCAGCGCCGCGGCCTGGATGTGTTTTCCACCAATGCCTGGGCGATGTCTTACGGAGCCGTCACCATGTTGATGGTGATTTTGCTGTCGGGGACCGAATTCGGTTTTGAAGCTACGGCCAGTTATGTTTCGGCACTCTTGTATCTGGCGATCTTTGGCTCAGTGATTGGTTTTGGCAGCTATTTCCTGTTGATCGGCCGGGTCGGCACTGGCCCGGCTGCCTACGCCACCGTGATGTTTCCACTGGTGGCGCTGAGTGTTTCGACGGTGTTTGAAGGCTATCAGTGGAGTTTGTCTGCAGTCGTCGGGCTGCTGCTGATTCTGCTGGGCAATGCGGTGATGTTTGTTAAACGCTGGCCTGGCCAAAGAGTCGCGGTCGCCGTTAATTGATGAAGCGGTTCGTTGGGCTGATCTGAAAGTCGTAACCAAATACAACCAGTAAAGCATAACGGTGTGCCTGCAGCATGGCGGCGCTTAAAGTGGCTATAAAACGGTAACCTCATGCTGTTGGTATTTCGATCGATTTCTGTGCTGGAAGGCATTTCCTATCTGCTGATTCTGAGCGTCACGCTGGGGTTTATTTCACGTGACTATGTCGCTGCTCTGGGGATGACTCACGGCTTGCTGTTTATTGGTTATCAGCTGGTGGCATTCAGTCTGGCTAACAAGCAGGGCTGGTCGATCTGGCAGGTGATGATGCTGTTTGTGGCATCGCTGTTGCCATTGGCGTTTGTGCCGGTGGAAATCTGGCTGCGCAAACAACAGCAGCTGGCATTGGCCAGCTAACAGCGTTACTGATATTCCATCAGACGCGAGGCCATATCGGCCTTGCGTGCCAGCATTTTGAGCAGCAGTTTTTCGCTGCCGTTATGGGCCAGAATGACCTCCCGAATCTGGTTGTCTGGCAGTCGGATCACGCGTTCGATGGATTGCTGAATCTCAGTCTTGTTCATATCACCGAACAGGCGCACGGCATTGGGATTATCCGGGTCGGTACGCAGGCTGTTCAGTTCGTTTACCTCGGTGCCAAACGCCTTGCCCTTGGGATCGCCCTGGGCCCGAAAGGCCAGTGCACCACCGACGTCCAGTGTTAACACGGTGCCGTTGCAGCAGCCCTGATTATCACCATCGTAACCGGCGGCATCCCAGTTGGCGGTCCAGGCATGCACCGCCAGCCACTGCTGGGCCTGCAGGCGTTCGTCGTCGGTGAAATAGGCCAGGTGTTTCTTGTCCAGTGCCAACCAGCGGGTAGCGACCTGGCAGGGGTCACTGGTATCGATATATTCGAGTGTTGGTGCACCCGCCAGCTGATACAGCGCGGCGGCGACCCGTTCGTTGCGAGCGTGGGCCAGCGATTCCAGTGTTTTGATGTAATAACGGTTGCCCTGGGCGTCGGCATAAACCCCGGCAGGATTCGTACCCAGCTGATTGCCAACCCGCGCCAGCTGACTGCTGTCCAGCAAGCTGATGGTGGCGCCTGAAGGAGCTGTCGTGGCATCCGTTGTCATGAATAGTCACTGCCTCGGAATTGATTAGAGATCATCCAGAATCGCTTTGGTATTGCGTACCAGCGCCAGCTGCGACGGGGTTTCAATGGCTCCTGAACGTACCCGGCGAACCTGGTGAATGGCGTCTTCCGGGTCGTTACCCAGTTCCACCAACAAACGGGCTGCCATCATGCCCGCGCGGCCCATGCCACCTTTGCAATGCACCAGAATATCTTCGCCCCGGCGCAACAATTCCCGCACTTCACGGCCTTCGGAGGACCAGCGCTGTTCGAAGGTTGCGGTGGGCGTGGAGTAGTCGGCAATCGGCATATGCAACCAGGTCATACCCTGCTGAACCACTTCTTCACCCAGTGTCGGCACCTTGAGCGATTTCAGTTCATGGCTTTCAACCAGTGTCAGGACCAGCGTTGCCCCCCAGTCCTTGATGACCTTGAGGTCGGTCGGCAAGTCCCGTTCCCAGGCTCCGGTGGCTGCAAAACGATCCTGCTTGCCGGGGCAAAAGGTGATCCCGATACGGCCGTGTTCCGGGGTTGCCCGAACTTCGGCGATTTGCAGCGGGTGGGTCATGCTGGTGCGAGCTGGGGGCATAGAGACGTCCTGTGTATGCAAACTCAAGGGTTATGGACGTTACCATGAGGCCTGCAGAATCGACTCAATCGAGGTCAATGCGAACGCTGATTGAGCCAAATGGCGATTGTCGACAAGCTGAATCAATCACCATTTGGCCACCATCCGGATCTCGCTTATGGATCTCGCTTAATACGCTGGGTGCATGCCCATTGACTGGGCGACCTGGGAGATTTCCGGCCAGTGGGATTCACAGGCATCTCGGGCTGCCAGATAGGCCTTGGAGTCCAGCTGGCCGAGTTTGCGGTGTTCCAGTTCGCTGTTGTAGGAAGGCAGGTTGGCAATTGCCAGTGCCTTGTTGAGCAGAATGGTACGGTCACCGGCTTCATCGGAGCTATAACCGTCGGCGTAATAGACCTTATCGACGCAATGGATGGTGGTTTGGTAACGGGTCAGCTCGCTGTCGGATATTTCGGCGCTGACGCTGCTGCAGACGAGCATCAAGAAGAAAAGTCTGAATACAGGCATGGACTTGTTTTCCTGTTTGATTGGGGACCAGAAAAAACTACCAGCTGCCGAAGGGCTGAAAATTGATTCAGAGAGGGCAAATTGGGCAGCGCTGAACGGAATATTGAGATTCTTATAAGTTTTGAGAACCAGGTCATTATTGGCCTGGTTCTGCTGAAATAAATATGGCTGCTGGAAGCCAGACTCGGGCACCGTGTTTTTGCACCCAGGGGGATAAAGTACTATGAAGCGGTCGTTAGATGCTCGCTGTGGTCAAAGCCGTCCTGAGTCATGATGGTTTACAGCAAGCCTTTTATCATCTCCCGGCATTCTTTCAGGGCGTTTTCGACTATCGGCTTCATGATGTCGTAACGGCTCACCGGCATTGCCACTGAAAACGCATAAGCCTTGCCATCCGGGCTGACAAAGCTGGTGCCAATGGCACATACCCCCTCCGCATGTTCTTCCAGATCGTAGGAAAACCCCGTGCTGCGAACAGCGGCGATTTGCTCCAGCAAAACGCTCAGACTGGTAATGGTATGAGGGGTTAATGCGCTCATGCCGGAGCTGAACAGTCGTTCGATTTCGCTGTCGCTCATGGCTGCCAACAAGGCCTTGCCATTGGCCTTGGCATACAGTGGCCGGGGCTTGTCGGGAAATGAGACCACCCGTAACTCCTGATCGGAAATAATCCGGTCCAGAAAAGACACCTCAGCTCCCAGTGCGGTTGAAATATCCACCGTCTCGTGGGTTCGGGCAAACAGGGTTTCCAGCACTGGCCGGGCGATTTCAGCCATGCTGGTCTGGCTTTTCTGGGCAATTTCCAGCAGCCCCCATCCCAGCCGTACGCCACCACTACCTGCTTCCACCAGACTTTCCTGCGCCAGCGCATCCACAATCCGCTGCACGGTGGAGCGGGGTAACCCGGTTTGGCTGGCAATCGCTCCCAGGCTCTGGGCCTGATCACCCAGCACCCTGAGGATAGAAGCAGCCCGCGCGATGACCTGAATTCCTCCGGACGAGCTTTTGTCATTTTCCATGCTGGTACTCTTTTGAATCGTATGGTGATACATTCTTGTATCGTATTGTGGTTGGTTGTGTCGGGCAACCATCCACAGGTCCTGTAAGCCCTTAAATAGCATAGCTCTGTGGATTCAGGATATTCATCCATCCCCGATCAGGAGTACTGATATGAGTGATACTTCCCAAACCTTCGTAACCCTGGTTGGCAGCCTGCGCAAAGGCTCTCATCACGCCGCCATCGCCAGAACCTTGCCAGAACTGGTTCCTCACGGTGTAACCATTCAGCCACTGGGCTCTATTGGCGACATTCCACATTACAACAGCGATGTACAGGAACAGGGCTTCCCGGCGGAAGTACTGGCCATGGCCAAGGCTATCGAAGCTGCTGACGGCCTGATTATCATCACTCCCGAATACAACTACTCGATTCCTGGTGTACTGAAAAATGCCCTCGACTGGTTGTCCCGCGTGGCACCACAGCCACTGGCAGGCAAGCCGGTGCTGATCCAGACTGCCACGCCAGGCCAGGCTGGTGGTGCTCGCGCCCAGTATCATCTGCGTCAGGTGCTGGTGTTTTTTGATGCCATGGTGATGAACAAGCCGGAGGCCATGGTGCCGCAGGTACATAACAAGATCAGTGAAGGGGTATTGGTCGATGAAGAAACCCGTACCTTCCTCAGTGCCCAGCTGGATGCGTTCAGCAAATTCGCGACCAAAATGAACCGCGTTTGATAAACGGTGGGCGGTTTTCCAACAACCCGGACAGACCGCCCGAATAGTTGAAATAAGCCGTTTTTTTGCCGAGTATTGGCTCGTATCAATCAGGAATACCGGCATGTCGGCAGAGAACAGTTTTTATTTTCACGTGATGGACCAACACGGCAAAGGAATCCGTGGCGTCGCGCTGGAAGGCGTTTATATGGACATGCAGCCCCGCTTGCTGCCAGCGGTATACACCGACCGCGAAGGCAAGGCGATTATTGAAAGCTATTCCAATACCCTGATTGGCATCCATGTCGATGGCCAGGAAATCCAGTCCTATTACTACCCGAACCGGCTCTACGGCTTTCAGAAGTAGCTCTGGATCGAATCAGGCTCGCATAAAAGCAAGCGCAAGGCGCTATTTCAGCAACGCCAGAAAATTCACTTTCAGCGTTAACAGGGTTTCATCGGCAATACGGTCGCTGGCGATCTTGTCGAATTTGAGTCGGTGCGAGAGATCCAGCGTCAGCACCTTGCCGGGCCCAATGGTTTGTTCAATCCCGATACCCCAGACAAACACACTGGAATGGTCCAGCACCGTGGTGCCGTTACTGTTACGCTGGTGCGTGTTGGTACGTTCCAGATTGAGAATGCCATAGGGCGTAAATCCCTGCGCAGGGGTCCAGGTGTTGTATTCCAGGCGCGCCAACCCCAGGCCAAGAATCTGGGTGTGGATACGGGCCGTTTCAAGACGAATCTCCCGCTGGCTGTAATACACCTGGCCAACCACGGATGCTTCCAGATTATCCGACAAACACCAGCGCGTGTGTTCACCACCAAACGCGACATTATAAATTTCGGTATCACGCAGCTCCTCACTGCGCAGCAACACCAGACCATTCAGATAAAGGCTGCTCAGCAAACCGGGCGACTCCGGATTACAAGCGGCCACAGCCTCACCCATCCAACCGGACAGGGCAAGCACCAAAACCAGGGTTCTGAACATCACGGAATCCCTCCCTGACAAGCAGTCAAACCAGAATAGCCATCGCCAGTGACAAGCATATTGCCTCAAAGTGCCGGAGCAAGCGGGAGTGGCGGCAAGGGCAGGCTGTTGAATCAGACCTGGCTCCCATGCTCCGCGTGGTAGTCTTGGGCTGAGCCGTTGCATTGCTGCGCGGAGAGAGGAAACGAGGAATCGCAGCGACGGACGATGCACAAGGCGTAGTTTTGACTGCAGATCAGGTAGCAATCATCTCGCAGGATGTATTAGCCGGAGGCGTAATACACCAAGTCTATTCAGGAATGCTGCGGAGTGAATGCCTGGGGAATTTCGGCTTGCTCTGCCTGGCTAGAAAGTACAAACATCCAATTCCGGTTTTACGAAACGGATGCTACGCGTTTTGATCAACTTTCCGCTAAATCGATCAAACTGCTTCAGTTGGTTTGCAGACCCAACAGGTTCAACCACCCAAAGCTCATTGTCACAAATTTCTGGGGTTATGTCGTACCAGAAAACGTTTTGAGGCGTTTCCCAACCTTCTCCCATACAACGGCCCTGATTCATCATGGCTTTGGATGGGAAGGTTGCGCTGCAATACACCAGATTTTGATCGTGGGAAATAATCTTCGTCAGCATATCGAAGTCAAAGTCTGTTACTTGCCAGCCCTGGCCGGTCCACATGAATGATTCTCCATCCATCTGAATAGCATAGGTCTGGCCAGCAAAGTCAGTAATTTGAAAGATGCTGTCCTCGAATACGGAGTCGTTGGTCAGCTGACCGCCAAGATCGGAGCGAAGCACATGCGTAATCGTTTCGCCATTTTTAAGCTTGTAGCCAACCTGAAACGTTGAGTGTTTGTTTTCAAACACATACTGCGTAGCATCGAGCAGTTTGGTTTCTTCTGCATATAACGACGCAGAAAACAAAATGCAAAGTGGTAGTATGTGCAAGGAAGTCACCTTTTTACTGAGCACTGTTTTCAAGCCTTTCTTGGTTGAAACGTTCCGCATATTTGTGAACAACAAACGGCGTTCCTTTTTTGAAGCCTCCGCGAGAAAGGATGGTATCTCGATCACCAGGCTTCATATGTATACAGCCATGAGAGGGGTATAGCTTAACTTCCATTCCTTGGTAATGCTCAGCCTCATTGTCAGGAGTCGTGTGGAACATTTGCCCGGATAATCTTTCTTTGGCATCCAGCTTTCCATTCCCATTAAGATCTTTGAACCAGCGTATTGCCAGAGGTCCAAAATCATTAAATATCCATTGGGATGGAACAGCATTTTTACCGTACAGCCGCTTGTTATAGAAGATAATGACGTCTCGGCTAATCTTGAAATCTTTTAACAGTGAACCCCATTTACCACTCTGCAATTTGTACCAGACATCATTAAGAGACGGTTTATCCTGCAGTTCTGTACCCCAGGCCAAGCTCGACATTTGCCATGTTGGCGTTATGTAACGCTGGGTCGAATGGATGAGGTAACTACCTGGCCAGGTTGGTTCTTCTGGCATACGTTGGTCTTGTCCAATTTGGGAGGGGCCACCAATGGCCTCATAGCGGCCAACAACTTTGTTCTTTTCGGTTAGAACGAGCAGATGTTGACCCGGGTAGAAGTGCAGTTTCATTTATCAATCCCTCGAAGAGTTTCGGGCACTTTAGCCGCGATGAACGCTTAACTCTGGTGTTACTTCGCACTATGCTACTGTGAGCACTTGTTCAATATTCAAGCTGTGATTAGATACTCATAATTTCGGCACTTTGCTTATTCAGTGTATGTAGTGGTTCAATAATCCCGGACACCCAGATAGGTGGTAACCTTGTCGCCAAAGAGGTGTTCAATGGAGGGTGTTCATTACCATGCGGAGCGTGGGAACGAGGAGAATCCTTCACCGCCCATCAACTGCTGGCATACCTGCAACAGCAAAAAGCCACAACACTGCTGAACCAGCTACAGCATCTTAAACTGGCCCATAAGACCGACCGTGAATTCCAGTTCTGGCAGGAGGCGCTCATCCCCCCGAAGGCCAAAGTAGAGAGTAGATTAGCAGCGTCGAGATGATGCGGAGAAGATCGAGTACATTCATCAGAATCCGGTCAAACGGGGATATGTTGATCAGGTGGAACACTGGCGTTACTCCAGTGCGAGAGATTACATCGGTGGGCAGGTATGTTGCTGTAAGTTGGTCAATGCACCTCTCGGCTAGATGCAGTTGGCTCGGCTCACGCGTACATTACAGGGGGAAATGGTACAAAATTAAGCTGTTATTCGTGTACCATAGAAGTTTCAATGTTCGGAATATACTGGATTCGATAATTATTCCTAACAAAAATGATCGAAAAATAGGGTGTCTATAATGAAAAATACTCCGAGTTGGAAGCAACTAGAGAATAACGTCATTGATATTGCCTCTGTCATATACTCGTGTAGTTTTCGCCCAGAACACATTAGTGGGGTTGATTATGACGCTGTTGGTCGTGTTTCCGATGAAGAGTGGGTGATTATTGAAGTAACTGAGAATCAAACATTATCGAAAGTCAGAGAGGATATTGTAAAGATATCTCTTGCTAGAAATTCAAAAATTAATGATGGGGTTCTAGTTCGATCTTTTATTATCATGAATGGTGCTCCATCGAATTCAATGGTTGAATCAGGCAGGGAAAATAAAGTTACTGTTTGTTCTATAGAAGACTTTATATCGAGAGCATTCGCCTACAGACGATATAAGCACTTGCGGGAATCTAAGTCATTTGGTAGTGCATTTGACCCAAGATCAGGAGCTTCGGATGAAAAATCCTATATTCCTGTAAAATATTTTTCAAATAATAATGAAAGTTGGGATATAATTAGGATTTCTAAAGAACTGTCTCAGAATAGGCATGTTGTTTTGCAAGGTGATTATGGCACAGGTAAAAGTAGATGTGTCAAAGAGCTTTTTTCTGTTATGTCGAGAGATTATTTCGATAAACTGGTTTATCCGGTTGCGATTGATCTAAGGGATCATTGGGGGGCAGCGACGGGCATCGAGATAATATCTGGGCATATACAAAGACTCGGACTTTCTGCTTCCTTCGACTCTATAATAAGAATGTTGAATGCGGGTAAGATTTCTTTGTTGCTGGATGGTTTTGATGAAGTCGGATCACAAACTTTTGGTGGCAGCATCAAGAAGCGTTATCAAGTTAGGCGTGATGCTCTGTCTGGTGTTAGGGATTTAATATCTAGTTGTAAGGCTGGTGTTTTTATAACGGGAAGGCCAAACTATTTTGAGAGTGATGATGAACTATTGAGCGCTTTAGGGTTATCTTTAAAAGGACGAAATGTTAGTCTGCTAAAGTGCTCAGATGAATTTAATGAAGACCAAGCTAATGAATACCTTTCTATACTCGGACTGAGTTCTAAGAGCCCTCGTTGGCTGCCTAAGAAACCTCTGATGTTTCAGATAATTTCTTCATTGGAGCGAAGTGATGCTGAGCGTATTTTGGAATCTGAAAATGGTGAAATTGGCTTTTGGGGGCAGTTCATCGATACGGTATGCATTAGGGAAGCAAAAATACATGGCTCAATCGACCCTGACTCAGTAAGAGATGTTTTGCTTGAGCTTGCACGAATAGTAAGGCTAGGCAAAAGTCCTTTGGGACGGATTACTCCAAATGATATCAATGAATCCTTTGAGAGAGCTACTGGTATGGTTCCCGATGAAGCTGGGAACTTAATGTTGTCTCGGCTTTGTACTTTGGGACGTATAGAGCCAGAATCTCCAGATAGGCAGTTTTCAGATTCATACATCGTACAACTGCTTTTTGCTGACTGCTTAGTTAAAGATATTCAATCTCAGCGCGGGGAACTGTTGTCGGAAGCATATATTCAATCTCTTGATGAGAGAGGGGTTGTTTTCTTGGCTCAGTGGTTGCAGGTGTTTTCTTTTGAAAATGATGCATTGTCTTTGATTCTTAGAAGTAGCAACTCAGTTAATTCTCAAGCTATATCTGAGATTGCGAGTGCATTGATTATTATCCCTGGAGGAGAAATATCATTCAATGGGCTGGCAGTAACAGTGGCAGAGGTTGCAATTTTAGATACTGGGGTTAGAAAGTTTAAAAATATCAGCTTTGATGAATGTTTGTTTGAAAATGTCTCGTTTATGGATTCTAAAGTGGATGTCGATGATGGGATATTTATTGATTCGAGTGAGATTCTAAATATTAATGGGCTCTCTTCTCTCTCTGCTTTACCAAGCTGGATATCTAAAAGTTGTAAAGTTGTGAATTTTGAAACTCTTCCTAATTCTAAAAGAATTAAGGATAGTGGTTTGTCTATGTCTCAGAAGTTGTTCTTATCTATTATTCAGAAAATATTTTTTCAAAGAGGGGGAGGTCGCAAAGAGAACTCTTTGTATAAAGGCGGGTTTGGTGTTGAGTATGATAGGAAGATGATTGATAAAATATTAAATATACTCGTTCAGCGTGGCTTTGTTGAGAGGAGTAAAGATTCGTCTAATATTATATATAATCCAAAGCGAGAGTTTACTTCGAGAATGAAGTCTATAAAAGATGAATTATGGCTTAGCGACGATCCAATTTGGCTGGAAGTTAAAGAATTAAGTGACTGACTATATTTTATATAAAATTATTTGGTGTTTTAGATCGGCGGCAAGCCACCTCCTACATGAAGCGTTTGCCGTGAGCTGCTATATGTCCGGGAGCGTGGACGGCTCGTCCGCAAATAGATGCGGGCCAGAGGCCCGCGCTCCCAGGTGAGGATCAATCCTCGTAGTTTTCAATCGCCGGGCAGGAGCAGATCAGGTTGCGGTCGCCGTAGACGTCGTCGATGCGGCCGACGGATGGCCAGAACTTGTGGGCTCCGAGGTTTTTCACCGGGTAGACGGCTTGTTCGCGGCTGTATGGACGGTCCCATTCACCCACGGCCACTTCGGCGGTGTGTGGGGCGTGTTTCAGCGGGTTGTTTTCGGCATCCAGTTCACCGCGTTGTACGGCGTCGATTTCACCTTTGATGCTGATCATGGCGTCGGCGAAGCGGTCGATTTCGGCTTTCGATTCGGATTCGGTCGGCTCGATCATGAAGGTACCGGCTACCGGGAACGACATGGTCGGGGCGTGGAAACCGTAGTCCATCAGGCGCTTGGCGATATCCACTTCGGTGATGCCGGTTTCGGCCTTGATCGGGCGCAGGTCGACAATACATTCGTGGGCGACACGGCCGTTCTGGCCGGAGTACAGAATCGGGTAGTGTTCACTCAGACGCTTGGCCAGGTAGTTGGCTTTCAGCAGTGCGTTCTGGGTAGCCAGACGCAGGCCGTTGCCGCCCATCAATGTGATGTACATCCAGCTGATTGGCAGAATGCTGGCAGAGCCGTACTGGGCTGCGGAAACAGCGCCGTTTCCTTTCGATTCGTTGTCGATGGGGGCCACGCTGTGGTTGGCAACAAAGGGTGCCAGGTGGGCGGCTACGCCGATTGGGCCCATGCCCGGGCCACCGCCGCCGTGTGGAATGGCGAAGGTTTTGTGCAGGTTCATGTGGGTGACGTCTGCGCCGATAAAGGCTGGCTGGGTAATACCGACCTGGGCGTTGAGGTTGGCGCCGTCCATGTAAACCATACCGCCGTTGGCGTGGATCATGTCGCAGATTTCTTTAACGCCTTGCTCGTAGATGCCGTGAGTTGACGGGTAGGTCAGCATCAGGCAGGACAGCTGGTCTTTCAGTTCTTCGGCTTTGGCTTTCAGGTCGTCGAAGTCAACGTTGCCTTCGTCGTCACAGTTGGTGACCACCACGCGCATGGACGCCATCTGGGCAGAAGCCGGGTTGGTACCGTGGGCGGAACGTGGAATCAGGCAGACGTTGCGGTGACCTTCGCCACGGCTTTCGTGGTATTTCCGGATCGCCAGCAGACCTGCGTATTCGCCCTGGGCACCGGAGTTTGGCTGGGTACAGATGGCTGGGAAGCCGGTGATGGCTTTCAGGTAATCTTCCAGTTCGCCGATCATTTGCTGGTAACCGGCAGTCTGGCTGGCTGGAGCAAACGGGTGCATGTTGGCGAATTCTGGCCAGGTCACCGGGATCATCTCGGTGGTGGCGTTCAGTTTCATGGTGCAGGAACCCAGCGTGATCATGCTGTGGTTCATGGCCAGGTCCTTGGCTTCCAGACGCTTCATGTACCGCAGCATGTCGTGCTCGGTGTGGTACTGGTTAAAGGTCGGGTGAGTCAGGAATTCGCTGCTGCGTTGCAGTTCGGCCGGAATCGAGCTGGAACCGGCGGCAACAATGTCAGTATCCAGCGCGTAAACGTTGAGCTGGTGACCTTCACCCAGAATTACGTCGAACAGCTGTTGCACGTCGGCAGCAGAGGTTTTTTCGCTGATGGTGATACCCAGGGTGTCGCTGGCCAAACCGAGTGCTGCATCGTTACGCAGGTTCAGTTCAGCGGCTTCGGCACGGGCCAGCACGGCATTGCGGTCGCTTACCTTGATGGTCAGGGTGTCGAACCAGCTGTGGTTGACCAGTTCCACACCACCTTGTTGCAGACCGGCAGCCAGAATATCGGCGAGACGGTGAATGCGGGCGGCGATGTTTTTCAGGCCAGCCGGGCCGTGGTAAACGGCGTAGAAAGACGACAGGTTGGCCAGCAGCACCTGGGCGGTACAGATGTTGGAGTTGGCTTTCTCACGACGGATGTGCTGTTCGCGGGTTTGCAATGCCATCCGCAGCGCTTGTTTGCCCTGGGCATCGATGGAAACACCAATGATACGGCCCGGGATTGCGCGCTTGAATTCGTCACGGGTGGTGAAGAAAGCCGCGTGTGGGCCACCAAAGCCCATTGGCACGCCAAAGTGTTGGGCGTTACCCAGCACAATGTCAGCGCCCATTTCGCCAGGGGCTTTCAGGTTTACCAGTGCCATCAGGTCAGTCGCTACTGCAACCAGGGCGTTGTTGCCGTGCAGGGCTTCGATCAGTGCGGTGAAATCACGCACGTCACCGTTTTTGCCTGGATACTGGAACAGCGCACCAAAGACGTCGGCAGTGGCGGCGTCGTCAGCCGGACCCACCTGAATGTCCCAGCCAAAGGCTTCGGCGCGGGTTTTCACCACGTCGATGGTTTGTGGCAGACAGTTTTCGTCGATGAAGAAGGTGTTGGACTTGTTCTTTTTAACCGAACGTTTGGCCATTGCCATGGCTTCGGCAGCAGCGGTGCCTTCGTCCAGCAGGGAGGCGTTGGCCAGTTCCATGGCGGTCATGTCGATGACCATTTGCTGGAAGTTCAGCAGAGCTTCCAGACGGCCCTGGGCAATCTCAGGCTGGTAAGGGGTGTAGGCGGTGTACCAGCCCGGATTTTCCAGCACGTTACGCAGAATCACGTTCGGCATAATGGTGTCGTGGTAACCCAGACCAATATAGCTCTTGAACACCTTGTTCTTGTTGGCCAGCGAGCGCAGGTAGTTCAGTGCTTCAAACTCGGTTTTGCTGTTGGCAATGTCCAGGAATGGCGCGCGGAGAATATCGGCCGGGACGATTTCGGCTGTCAGCGCATCGATAGATTCGGCACCGACCGTTGCCAGCATGGCAGCGGTTTCCTGATTGTCGAAGCCGGCACCGTTGGAGGCAATATGGCGACCCACAAAAGCGTCGCGCTGTTCCAGTTGAGAGAGAGTTTGAGTCATGAGAGGACCCTGTCGCTGTTAAATAACAAGTTGATAAAGCGAAGAACCCCTGTGAGAGCAGGGGTTCGGATATTGGTGGTAGTTGCTCAGTCTGGCGAGAAGCCGCTGGCACTACGACCTGATGTATTACGCACTTCGTGCTAATACATCCTACGGATTATTGCACGGCATATTCACCGTAGGGCGAATAAGCCTGCGTCATCCGACTTGCGCGCAATCGCCTGGAAAGGAATCAGCCTTCGCAAGCAGCGCTGTAGGCGTCAGCGTCCATCAGGCCGTCGAGGTCAGCAGCGTTGGCCAGTTCCATTTTGAAGAACCAGGCTTCGCCGTATGGGTCTTCGTTGACTTTTTCCGGTGCATCCACCAGATCTTCGTTAACGGCGATGATTTTACCGCTCAGAGGCGCGTAAATATCGGAAGCGGCTTTTACCGATTCAACCACGGCGCAATCAGCGTCGGCTTCAACGTCAGCACCAACTTCTGGCAGCTCAACAAATACCACGTCACCCAGTGCTTCCTGGGCGAAGTCGGTAATACCTACGGTAACAGTGCCGTCGGCTTCGACGCGGATCCATTCGTGAGAAGCGACGTATTTCAGGTCTGCAGGTACATTAGCCATTGGTTTCTCCGGATTTACTGCGTTGCTGTTTCAAACCGCAATAACAAGCGCCAATGCCATCGGGATGGCGGGGCGGATTGCATTCGGAGTTTGAAATACTGGCTGCCGAAAGCCATTTGGCAATGGTGATCGGGCAGGTCTGGCAACGACGATTTTGGGGGTTAGTTACAGTTTGTGCATTCTACGGATTCCTGCTGCGGGGAAAAGCGTTGCAAGCAGGAATCCGCGATTTTAATCAGTCGAAAACGAGCGGGATTTTACCCCTCGTAAACTTTTTTTCCGTTGCGTACAAAAGGCAGCTTCACAACCCGGGCTGGAATCTGTTTGCCGCGAATATCGACCAGGCAGCTGTCGCCGGTGGCAACCGGTACGCGCGCCATGGCGATGGAGCATTCGAGAGTTGGCGAGAAAGTACCAGAGGTAACTTCACCTTCACCAACACCTTCAACGATCACTTTCTGGTGGGAACGCATGATGCCGCGACCTTCCAGCACCAGACCAACCAGCTTGTTGGCAACACCGGCGGCTTTTTCAGCTTCCAGCGCGTCACGGCCAACGAACTGACGATCAGCGGGTTCCCACGCCACGGTCCAGGCCATGTTGGCTTGCAGCGGGCTGATGGACTCGTCCATGTCGTTGCCATACAGGTTCATACCGGCTTCCAGACGCAGGGTGTCACGGGCGCCAAGGCCACAAGGTTGTACACCAACGTTGAGCAGGGCTTGCCAGAAGGCAGCCACTTCTGCTTCCGGTACCATGATTTCGAGGCCATCTTCACCAGTGTAGCCAGTGCGGGCGAAGAACCAGTCGGCCAGTGGACGGCCCTGGAATACTTTCAGGCCATCAACAGCAACTTCACATTCAGGCTTGGCCTGCTTGACCCTGGCGATGGCATTCGGGCCTTGCACGGCAACCATGGCCAGTTCAGGGCGTTCGGTCAGGGTCAGGTTGTCAAACGCCGGACGGTGGCTTTGCAGCCATTCCAGATCTTTGGCACGGGTCGCCGAGTTCACCACCACGCGGTAACCGCCATCGGCTTTGTAAACGATCAGGTCGTCGATTACGCCACCATCCTGATTCAGCATGCCGCTGTAGAGCGCCTTGCCTTTTTCCTGCAGACGGGCGACGTCGTTGGCCAGCAGCTTTTGCAGGTAATCGGTGGAGTCGGAGCCCATCACATCAATGATGGTCATGTGCGATACGTCAAACATGCCGGCGTTGGTGCGAACGGCGTTGTGTTCCTCAATCTGGGAGCCGTAATTAACCGGCATGTCCCAACCCGCGAAATCAACCATCTTGCCATTGGCTTCAATATGTTTGTCGTACAGAGCTGTGCGTTTTGCCATGAGCCGTCCTGCTATCAGTCGACGCCGGAATGGATCTTGTCACATGCCGGACCGTATCAAAAAAGGGCAAGCAGTATACAGGCTTGCGATCTGGTGCACATCCTCATGGTCAGATTGGCCAATATTGCCGCAGGATGTTATGTAAAAAATCACCATTGTTGCTGCGTTTATTGTAATGCCCGCAGCCTGGCCAAATCCCGATGTGCCCCCATCTGGATTGCTTTCAAGTTTTAACCCAATCCGCCGCTATGACTTATCTGAATACGACCAACGCCCGGCGGTTGCCGCAGACTGGTCTAGGCTTTTATTACCTCTTCCCGTTTTGCTGCTCTGTGGGAGTGCACGCATGACTATTAAACAAAGGCTTATCCTGATTGTGTTGGCGGCCGTGATTCTGCCGATGCTGGTGACAGTTTCGATTGCAATTGGCGAGTTCAGGACGACAGCAGAGACGAGTTTCCGTCACGGTGCCAATCAGCAAATGATGCAGATCAGCCAGACTTTTGAAACCTATATGACCAGCATGGCGCAGAGTGTCGCCTTTCTGGCCAAGACGGACGCCTTGCTGGCGCTGGACGACAGTGTGGTGAATTACACCGGTGCCGAAGGCCCGATGACGCCGGAACAAAACGGCGAGGTAGAGCGTAATGCCTGGCGTTTGATGGAAGATTTCGGCAGTGTGAATCCCAATCTGGAATACGTCTATCTGGGTCTGGAAAACGGCAGCTATATCCAATGGCCAAAAACCGATCTGGGCGGCTATAACCCGACCAAACGTCCCTGGTATGCGGCGGCACTGAAACAGCCGGGGCAGGCGGTCACCATGGCTCCCTACGCTGACTTCAATACTGGCAATCCGCTGGTGCCCTATATGCATTCCTTCAAGACCAGTTCAGGTCTGACGGGAGTGATCGCCATGGATATAACCTTGGCCAAACTGACGGAAATTGTTCGTAGCGTAACCTTTGGTGAATCCGGTTATCTGATTCTGGTGGATCAAAACGGTGTTGTACTGGCTGATGCCGGTAACAAGGACAACAACTTCAAGAAGGTCGCCGAGCTGGGCAGCGATTACAACGGTATGGCCGCCGGCAGTATGGATCATGTGATGTTGAATGGTCGCGAGTGGCTGGTTGCAAACTACCGCTCGCCAGTGTCTGGCTGGACCTTGATTGGCCTGGTGCCGACCAAAGAAGTCTTTGCGGCGGTGGATGCTTTCCAGTGGAATGTGGCGATTATTTGTCTGATCGTGATTGCTGTGTTTGGGGTGGTGGGCCTCTGGTACAGCAATCGCATTACCAGCCCGATTGCCTATATGACGGCGCAAATGGAAGAGATCGCCAATGGTGAAGGCGACCTCACCAAACGCTTGCCGGTCAATGGCAAGGATGAACTGGCGCAGATGGCAGGCTCCTTCAACCGCTTTGTCGCCATGATTCATCAGCTGGTGCGCGACATAACCCAGACGTCCGGCGATGTCAGTCACAAGGCTGCGGACGGCGCTGCGATTTCAACCCGTATGGCCAAGAGTGCCGAGCATCAGTCAGAGACCATGTCGCAGTTGTCGGTGTCGTTCAATGAAATGGTATCAACCGCCACTGAAGTTGCGCGTAGCTGTGCGGAAACCGCTTCGGCAGCGGACCAGAGCCAGCAGCATGTCGGCGAAGGCCAGGGCTATATCAACAGCAGCGTGTCGGCGGTGGAGTCACTGACTGCCGGTATCGAAGACTCCAACCAGGCCATGAAAGCGCTGGCAGAGGAGTCCCGTAACATCACCACCATTCTCGATACCATTCGCGGTATTGCTGAACAAACCAACCTGTTGGCACTTAACGCAGCGATTGAAGCCGCAAGGGCCGGTGAACAGGGGCGGGGTTTTGCGGTGGTAGCGGACGAAGTTCGTACGCTGGCAGGCCGGACGGCGGATTCAACCGCTGAAATTGACAGCATGATTGCTTCATTAACCCAGCAAACGGCTTCTGTGGCTTCCAAGCTCGAAAACACCTTGCAGCATTCTTCCCAAACCATGCAGGCGACTGAAAAGACCCGCGAGGTATTCAGCCGTATTCAGCATTCGGTGACGTCGATTCGGGATATGGCCCAACAAATTGCGGCGGCAGCGGAAGAGCAGCATCAGGTTTCGGAAATGATCAACCGCAACATTGTGGATGTAGATACCGAAGCGACCGCGACCCATGACAGTGCCAGCCAGTTGTCTGGCAGCTCATCGGAGCTGAAGTCGCTGGCCGAGCATCTCAGGTCAACCGTGGTGCGGTTCCGCATCTAGTCTCTCAAGACATAGTTGTCGAAAGGAGAGTTGTTCAAAGGAGAGTTGTTCAAAGAGGCGTTGCTCCTGGCGTAACCTCTCCAGATATAACAATTAGCCCGTGATGGAATAACCATCACGGGCTTTTTGTTGCCTGCTTTTGCGTTGCCACAGGTCCAAAACGCCAGTTGTCAGACAAATGTGCCGGACATCAAGACATCTGTATTACTCCAGAGGCATAATGACCGCAAATACGGAAAGGACAGCCATTATGTTTGTGGTATTTACCTGGTTGGCAAGTTGGCTGGTTTACGATCTGGCGGGGTTTGATCCGGCGACCCGACTCGGGCAGGCACTGCATTTTTTTGTCGAAGACGTCAGCAAGATTCTGTTTTTGCTGGTGGTGATGATTTATCTGGTGTCCTGGTTACGGGCATCGCTGCAGGTTGAACGGGTACGTGGTTTCCTGGCTGGCCGCAGTCGTGCCGGGGGCTATACCTTGGCATCCATGTTCGGTGCCATCACGCCTTTTTGCTCCTGTTCCAGCATCCCGGTATTTCTGGGCTTTTCAGCTGCTGGCATTCCGGTTGGATTCACCATGGCATTCCTGCTGACGTCACCACTGATTAACGAAGTGGCGGTAGTGATGCTGTTGAGTCTGCTGGGCTGGAAATTCACCCTCATTTACATTCTGGCTGGCATGGCTGTCGGGATTCTCGGCGGTTTCCTGCTTGATCTGATTCACGCCGAACGCTGGTTGCAATCGTTCGCAGCCAAAGCCCTGCAACAAGCCAGTGCTCAAACAGCGACGGCAGATGATGGTGAGGCAGAAGCCATCAGCTGGCGAGATCGCCACGAATTTGCTCGTGATGAAACCCGCGACATTTTCAGCCGGGTGTGGAAGTGGGTATTAATCGGTGTGGGTCTGGGGGCGGCCTTACACGGCTTCGTGCCGGACGGCTGGATTCAGCAACATCTGGGCAGTGGCCAGTGGTGGTCAGTGCCAGCGGCGGTGTTGTTAGGTATTCCATTGTATTCCAACGCCACCGGGGTGATTCCGGTGATGGAGAGCCTGATACAAAACGGTTTGCCGGTCGGTACCACTCTGGCGTTCTGCATGAGTACCGTGGCGGCCAGTTTCCCGGAATTTATTCTGCTCAAACAGGTGATGCAGTGGCGCTTGCTGGCTCTGTTGTTTGTGCTGTTGCTGGTGGCCTTCACGCTGTTGGGCTGGTTGTTTAATGCCCTGATGCCTCTCATGTGATGCCATGAATGTGATGGCAGGTGTGTAACAGGCATCAGGTTGGAAATCCAAAACTGATTTGCGAAGGAGTTGGTTATGAAAAATATCGAAGTACTGGGCAGCGGTTGTACCAAGTGCAACAAGACCTTTGAAGCGATTGAAACCCAGGCCAAACAGCAGGGTGCTGAGATTGAGATTCACAAGAACACCAGCCCGGAAGCGCTGCTGACCTATGGTGTGATGCGGACACCAGCGGTGGTGGTGGATGGCAAGCTGGTGCACAGCGGTTCCATTCCTCACACCGCGGATATTGCAGAGTGGCTGAAATAACCGTCATTCATTCGGCAGAGTGAACCGTTCGGGCTGAAGTATCAGGCAAAAGGTCAGCTTCGCCAAACGGCTGGCTTGTGCCATCGTCAGGGCTGCGTATGATCAGCCTCACTGGGCATGGCAAACGGCCAGGCCCGTTTCAAATGGAGTGATACCATGAGTGTCTTGGTCGGCAAGCAAGCCCCGGATTTTACCGTTCCTGCCGTGCTGGGCGACGGAACCATCGTCAATGAGTACAACTTTGCAGAAGAAACCCGTGGCAAGTATGCGCTGGTTTTCTTTTACCCACTGGATTTCACCTTTGTTTGTCCGTCTGAGCTGATCGCGCTGGACAAACGCATGGACAAGTTTTCCGAGCTGGGTGTGGAAGTTATCTCGGTTTCCATCGATTCCCACTTTACTCACAACGCCTGGCGTAACACCGCCATCAATGATGGTGGTATCGGCCCGGTCAAATACACCATGGCGGCAGACGTTTCTCATGCGATCTGCAAGGCCTATGACGTTGAAACTGCTGCTGGCGTGGCGCTGCGCGGGGCTTTCCTGATCGACCAGGAAGGTATGGTACGGGCAGCCAACATCAATGACCTGCCGCTGGGACGTAACATCGACGAACTGATTCGTCTGGTCGAAGCGCTGCAGTTCCACGAAGAGCATGGTGAAGTATGCCCGGCAGGCTGGAACAAGGGTGACAAGGGCATGACTGCGTCACCGGAAGGTGTCGCCAAATACCTGACTGAGTCTTCTGACGGTTTGTAAGTCTGATCTGAGCAAAGGCCATTCATCAAGCCCCCGGTTGTGACCCAGCCGGGGGCTTTTTCGTGCAGCTTTTGGCCATCTGTAACGCCAGATAGAGAACCGGTTCAGGAAGTTGTCACGGAAAATTTATACACTTCCACAAATATCAACAAATGTAAGGTAGTGACATGAAATACATTGCACTGGCAGCGGCAATTGCTGTGATGGCAAGCGGTTGTACCACTTATGATGCCTACACCGGTGAGGAAAAAACCTCTAAAACCGCCATTGGTGCGGGTATTGGTGCCAGTGTTGGTGCAGTAGCCGCCTACCTGGCCAACAAGGACGAAAAGAGCGGTACCCGTAACCGTCGTATTCTGGCGGCAGCGGCTGGTGGTGGTGCCATCGGCGGTGGCATTGGTTATTACATGGATTCCCAGGAAGCCGAGCTGCGCAAGAAGCTGCGTGGTACTGGCGTCAGTGTTGAGCGTGTGGGAGATAACGTTAACCTGGTAATGCCAGGCAACATTACTTTTGGCTCCGGCCGTTCAGCCATTGCTTCTGACTTCTACGAAGTACTGGATTCCGTCGCCATCGTGCTGAAAGAGTACGACAAGACGCTGGTGGTCGTTGCTGGTCACACCGACAGCGACGGTTCTGCCGATTTCAACCAGAAGCTGTCTGAAGAACGTGCCAACTCGGTATCCAATTACCTGAAAAGCCAGGGCATCAACCAGGTACGTCTGGAGCCAGTCGGCTTTGGCGAAAGCCAGCCATTGGCCAGCAACAGCACAGCCGAAGGCAAGCAGCAGAACCGTCGGGTAGAAATCACCCTGGTGCCAGCGACTGAATAAGATCGTTTGGTAAAAGCTGAGCAATAAAAAAGCGCCCGTGGGCGCTTTTTTATTGGCTGAAGCAAAGACTCAAACTCAGTTGTGAGCGTGCAGTTCTTCATTCAGTTCGATGGCAGACTTATTGGTTACACACTGGACTGCGCCAGTGATGGAGTCACGACGGAACAGCAGGTCAGATTTGCCAGCCAGGTCACGACCCTTGACGGTTTCAACCAGGTTCTTGGCATCGTCCAGTACCTGGATCTTGGTACCGGCAGTCACGTACAGACCCGCTTCAACAGTGCAACGGTCGCCCAGAGGGATACCAATACCGGCGTTGGCACCGATCAGACAGTTTTCGCCCACGGCGATAATGATGTTGCCGCCACCAGACAGGGTGCCCATGGTGGAACAGCCGCCGCCGAGGTCAGAACCGTTACCAACCACAACGCCAGCAGAGATACGGCCTTCAACCATGGAAACGCCTTCGGTACCGGCGTTAAAGTTAACAAAACCTTCGTGCATGATGGTGGTGCCTTCACCAATGTAGGCGCCCAGACGTACACGGGAAGTGTCGGCGATACGAACACCAGCCGGTACCACGTAGTCGGTCATGCGTGGGAATTTGTCAACGCTGTTAACCGACAGCAGTTCGCCGCTCAGACGGGCTTCCAGCTGGGCTGCTGGCAGTTCAGACAGGTCGATCGCACCCTTGTTGGTCCAGGCAACGTTTGGCAGCAGGCCAAACATGCCAGCCAGGTTCAGGCCGTGAGGCTTGACCAGACGGTGCGACAGCAGGTGCAGCTTGAGGTAAACTTCCGGGGTGCTCACAGACTGATCGTCGGTGGCCAGGATGGTTACCACAACCGGCTTGTCGCTGTCGGTGCAGGCACGGGCGATAGCAGCTTGCTGGGCATCAGTCGCTTCGATGGCGTCAGCAAAAGCGTTCAGTTCGCCACCGTCTGCTTCCAGCGCTTCGTTGCCGCCTTCGTAACCCAGGGCGGCCTTGGCTGCTTCAACCAGCTCTGCGGCTGGAGCCAGCAGTGGTTTGGCGTAGAACACTTCCAGCCAGTCACCGTTGGCGTTTTTGGTACCGACACCAATGGCCAGTGCGAATGCGTTGCTCATTTATTTTTCCTCAAATCAGCGTCCCGCTGCCGGGCGGCAGTGGCAATCTTGAAAAGGTGATTAAAACAGGTTTGATCCGGTGCTCAGTTGCCGTGCAGGGCGGTGTACTCATCGGCACTGAAGCCGAGTACTTTCTGGCTCCCGGTATCGAGTAACGGGCGTTTGATGATGGACGGGTTTTCCAGCATCACCTGACGAGCGTTAGCTTCATTCATGTTGTCTTTCAGGCTGTCGTCGAGCTTGCGCCAGGTAGTACCGCGCTTGTTGACCAGTGCTTCCCAACCCAGTTCTGCCAGCCATTGATCCAGCAGGGCTTCTGACAAACCATCCTTCTTGTAATCGTGAAACTGATAGTCGATACCTGCGTCGTCCAGCCATTTACGGGCTTTCTTGATGGTGTCGCAGTTTTTGATGCCATACATGGTGGTCATTGAAGAACCCTGCTGCCTGAAATTTCGAGCGCGAAGGATAACAAACCCGACCGTTCAGATCAGCTTTAATGGACAGCTTTTGCAGCCAACGATAGCCGGGCACTATCACAACTGCCAATGGTGACACCCTGATGAGGAAATTGCTGTTTTAGCGGGCAACCTGAACGAGATGGGCTAGGGTAAAAATTGTACAGCTGAAATATCCACGGAGTCGGGATATGAACCCTATTCGCAATCTGCCATTGAAAGCCAAACTGTTAATGATGACGCTGCTGCCAATGGCAGCACTGATCTTTTTGTTATTTGAGGATATTTCCTGGCGCTATCAATCGCTGTCACAAGCGGATGATTTGCAGGTGCTGGTGAAAATTGCCAAGGCCAATGGACGACTTGCCCATGAGTTACAAAAGGAACGAGGTATGTCTGCCGGGTTTATTGGCAGCAAGGGTTCCTCGTTCGCCGATGCTTTGCCAGGCCAGCGGCAACAGGTCGATGCCATGTTGGTTGAGTGGCAAGGAATAATGGCTAATGTAGCACTGGACGATTATGCGCTGGTCGCCGGTGCCATCCGCGAAGCCAGCTCAGCACTGGCACAGTTACAAGCCACTCGCACGGGCGTCAGCAGCCTGCAGCAACCCTTGGCAGAGGTACTGAAGTACTACACGGGCACTATTCGCCAGTTACTCGAATTGCCAGCGCAGGCAACCAATTACACCAGCGATGGGGATATAGCACGGATGCTGCAAGCCTATTACAGCTTCTTGCAGGGTAAGGAGAGGGCAGGTATTGAACGGGCCGTGTTAAGTAATGTGTTTGCTGCCGATCAATTTGCTGAAGGCTTGTACACTCGTTTCATCCGCTTGGAAACAGAACAGCAAGCCTTTTTTGCCAGCTATCTGGCGTTTGCTGGTGATGCCAGCAAGCGTGCTTTTAATGAGTTTAACCAGAGTCAACAGGAACGTCAGGTGCAGGCCTTGCGGCAGCAGGCCCATGATCGCCATCTGAGTGGCGGCTTTAATATCAAGCCGCCAGATTGGTTTGCTGCTGCAACGGCCCGTATTAATCTGCTGAAACAGCTGGAAGATGGACTCGAAGATACATTGCAGGAAGTGGCTGCCAGCAAGTTACACAGCGCTGAGCGTTCCTTGTGGATAAACCTGACGCTGGGTATCGGCGCGCTATTGCTTACTGCGCTGGTGGTGTACCTGGTGTCGGTGGCGATCTATCAGCAAACCAGTCGCTTGTTCAGTGCCATCAGCCGGGCGACCTCTGAGCTGGATTTGTCGGTACGAGTCCCCAGGTTATCAGATGATGAGCTGGGGCAGCTGGCAGCGGCCTTTAATTCTTTCCTGATTCGCATCGAAGAGACGATTGGCAAGTTCACGGCTCATGCTACAGAGCTGAATCTGAGTGCCATGCAAAACCAGATGACCGTCAAGCTCAGTACCCGTGGCATGCAGGTGCAACAGGATGAAACTTCAGCGTCGGCCACCGCCGTTAATCAGCTGGAGCAGGCAACGCAGGAAATTGCTACCAGCATTCAGACCGTCTCTGATCGTGCTGATGAAGCCGGTCATATCGCCAATGATGGGGTCAAGGTCGTTAGCCGAAGCCTGGAGAATATCGATCATCTGAACGAATCCATGACTCGTGCGGCGGATGTGATTCAGCAGTTGCATAAATCCAGCGATTCGATTGGTGGTGTGCTGGAAGTGATTCGGACCATCGCCGAACAAACCAATTTGCTGGCCTTGAATGCTGCCATTGAGGCAGCACGGGCCGGTGAGCAGGGACGTGGATTTGCCGTGGTGGCTGACGAGGTGCGGGCGCTGGCGCAGAAAACCCAGGAATCAACTCAGGAAATCACCCGAATTGTCAGCCAGTTCCAGCAGGATTCCCATCATGCCTTCAAGGCGGTGGAGGAATCCCAGCAGGTTGCGGCGGAAACCGTCACCTTGTCAGGGTCGCTGTCGACTGAGCTGGGCAAAATCCAGCAGTCGATTAGCAGTATCCAGAATATGACCGATCAGGTGGCATCGGCGGCGGAACAACAGGTGGCAACCAACCGCGAACTGACGCAGGGGATTGTCGCCATTCATAAATTGTCGGAATCCACCGCTGCCACTGGCAGCTTTATGCTCAAGACCAGTGGTCAGCAGCGGGAGTTGGCGGATCAACTGCAGACACTGGCGCAGCAGTTTCGTTTGTCAGATGACAAACAGGTTGCGCTCAAGCCTGCCAGGCGTGTTGCAGGAAGTCGCACAAATCGTTGATTTCAGCAACGCAGACTTCATGTTGCATCGGGTAGCTGTGCCACTGCGGTTGGCTACCATGGCCTGACAGCCGTTTCATGGCTTCCTCACCCAGCTGGGCAGGTACCACGCCATCGCGGTTGCCATGGCCAATAAATATCGGCAATTGGTTGTTGGCGGCAGTCATATTGAAAGGATCGTGAGAGTGGCCGAGCGGAATATAGGTGCTCAAGGCCGCCAGCGCAGCCAGTGGCAGCTGGCTCATGCTGGCCGTTTCATAAGCGACCGCACCACCCTGGGAAAACCCCACCAGGGCGATATGGCGTGAGTCTATGCCGCTATCAACCTGCTCCTGAATCAATGCCTGAATCCGTTTTACCGACGTCAGCAGCTGGGCCGGATCAACCACCCGTCTTGGGCTGGCAGAGAGAATGTCGTACCAGGAACGCATGGATTCTCCTGCGGCCATAGTGACTGGTTGAATCGTCGCGTGGGGGAAAATAAACCGTACCTTACTGCAGTCCATTTGCCGCGCCATATGCTGGGCAACTGCAATAAAATCATAGCCATCGGCACCCAGGCCATGCATCCAGATAACGCAATATTCCGCTGGCTGTTGTGGCTCCAGCATCACCTGCTGCGGGGTTTCCTGCATTTGCATGGCTTGTATCCCTTGATTTGAATTCAGCTACAAAAACGGCAGTCTGAGACTGCCGTTGGATTCAAACAAATGTGATCAGAAGAATAAGCCCGCTTCGAGCTGGGCTTCTTCGGTCATCATGTCGCGGCTCCATGGTGGATCGAACACCAGTTCGACCTCGACGGATTCAACATTGGGTACCTTGGCGACCCGGTACTTCACATCGGAAATCAGTACCGGCCCCATACCACAGGTCGGTGCGGTCAGGGTCATGCGGATATTGACCTTGTGGGCGTCGATATCAATGCCGTAGACCAGCCCGAGATCAAGCAGGTTGATCGGGATTTCCGGGTCAAAGATGGTCCGCAGGGCCTGTTCAATCTGGTCCTGGTGAACCTGTTCATCGCCGCGATCTTCAAATTGAATATCTTCGGCTTCCAGACCCAGGGCAGCAGCGTCCGTGCCGTCAACCCGCATCATGTTGCCATTGACGGTGACGGTGTAGTTACCACCAAGAGCCTGATTAATAGTGACGAACACCCCGGACGGGATGACAGTGGGAACACCAGAAGGAACCTGTCGCGCCGGGCATTCAGCCAGCGAGACGACCATGCGTTTTTCCATTGATCAAATCTGCATCATTGTTTGCGAACCTGGCTATTAAAGTAATCCAGCAGTTCGTGATAGTCGAGATCCGGGTGCTTAATCCAGTCGCGGATCATATTGAATCGTTCGGTTTTGGATGAACCAAAATCCATCAGTGCCGAATGATGGGTTTCCAGCCACACTTCGAAGTCCAGTGCGATACAGACGTCGTGGCGGCTCAGCAGCCCGTAATGGTCTTTCAGAAAGTCCATGTAATACAGGTGCAGAATATGTTCTTTTACTTCTTCAAGCGGGAGAGTCATCGGCGTACTCCGTGCCATATTAACGGCATTATCAAAAACTGGCCCGATTATGCCATTGATCCGGTCGATTATTGAGCTGGTTGGTAAAATGACGGGTTCGGCCAGTGCAACGACGGCACTGGCCGAACTGGCACGCTCTACGGTTTAGACCGAGAAAGACTCACCACAGCCGCAGAGATCCTTGGCGTTGGGGTTGTTGAACTTGATGGTGCTGTTCAGGCCTTCCTTGGTGAAGTCGATTTCGGTGCCGCGCACATAGGCTTTGGCATCGGCAGCGACGTACAGAACGATGTCGTCGGCAACCTGGATTGGCTGGTCGTCAGCAGCAGGCTGCTCGACAAACTCAACATCGTATTTGAAACCTGAACAGCCGCTTTTCTTCACTGCCAGACGCACGCCGGTTTTGCTGGCGTTCTTGCTCAGCATCTTGCGGACATGGGCAATGGCAGCGTCAGTCATGGTGACTTCGGCAGCAGCATTGGGATCGTAGGTTTCGATGGTCATGGTGTTTCCTCAAATAGGTGAGGGAGTTAATACTTGTCTGGCCTCTGGCTGGGCCGCGATCGGAGCCAGTGTCTGGTCCGATTTTCACCGGACTCCCGACACCAGTCTCCTGACGTTCTACAACAAGAACATCTTGGCTTTTTCGAGCCCTTTAAACAGCGCGTCGACTTCGGCTTCCGTGTTATAGAACGCCATTGAGGCTCGCACTGTGCCTGGAATCTGCAACCGATCCATCAGTGGCATGGCGCAGTGGTGGCCGGTGCGAACGGCAATGCCTTGCTGATCGAGCAGGGTGCCAACGTCAGCCGGGTGGGCGCCATCCAGCAGGAAACTGAAGACCGAGGCCTTCTTGCGGGCTTCACCGATAATCCGGATGCCGCCCAGCTCTGCCGCCATGGCATGAGCCTTCTTGATCAGTACTTCTTCCTGGGCTGCCAGCATTTTGCGGTCGAGGCCGTTGAGGTACTCGATTGCTGCTCCCAGAGCGATTGCACCAGCAATATTCGGCGTACCAGCTTCAAACTTGTACGGCAGCTGGTTCCAGGTGGTGCCTTCGAACGAGCAGCGCTCGATCATTTCACCGCCGCCACGGTACGGCGGCATGTCGTTGAGCAGTTCTTCCTTGCCGTACAGCACGCCCATGCCGGTTGGGCCAAACAACTTGTGGCTGGAGAAGGCGTAGAAATCGACGTCCAGCTTCAGCACGTCGACGTCAAAATGCGAAACCCCCTGAGCGCCGTCAACCATCACCACGGATTCGTTGATGCGTGCCATGCGAACGATGTCGGCAATCGGGTTGATGGTACCCAGTGAGTTGGACACATGCGCGATGGAGATCAGCTTGACGCGAGGCTCCATCAGCTCGGCAAAACCATTAAGGTCCAGCTCGCCGTTGTCGAGTACCGGAATCGGTACGACTTCAGCGCCTTTTTCCTCGGCCAGCATCTGCCACGGCACAATGTTGGAGTGGTGCTCCATGCCGGAAACCAGAATGCGGTCGCCCTTGCCAATGTTCTTGCGGCCCCAGGTTGAAGCCACCAGGTTGATGCCTTCGGTGGTACCACTGGTCCAGATGATTTCTTCTGGCTTCAGTGCGCCGATAAAGTTCTGTACTACCCGACGGGCGTTCTCGAACTGTTCAGTCGCCTTGTCACTGAGGTAGTGCGCGCCGCGGTGAACGTTGGAGTTCACGGTGCGGTAGAAGTTGGCTTCGGTTTCGATCACCACGTTGGGCTTGTGGGTGGTCGCGCCGTTGTCCATATACACCAGTGGTTTACCGTGCACCTGCTGTTGCAGGGCCGGGAAATCCTGGCGAATTTTTTCGATATAGGCCTGACGTTCAGCGGCAGGAATCATGCTCATTAAAGATCTCCTGTCTGTTCGGCAGAGAATACCTGGTCTCGGCCAAAACGATGGGCCAGTACCGGCCGCAGCCAGTCACCAATGGCTTCTACTTTCAGACCATCCAGCAATTCGTTGATAAAACCAAAGCTCAGCATCACCTGGGCTTCCTGTTCGCCAATACCACGGCTTTGCAGGTAGAAGCGGGCCTTGTTATCCAGCTGGGCGACAGTCGCACCGTGGGCACATTTGACGTCATCGGCGTAGATTTCCAGTTCCGGCTTGGTGTTGATTTCAGCCTTGTTGGTCAGCAACAGGTTCTTGTTGCTCAGCTCGGCCAGGGTTTTCTGGGCATCCTTGTGAATGTGGATGCGGCCGTTAAATACGGCTTTGGCCTGGTCGTTGATGATGCCACGGAAGACTTCGTTACTGGTGCAGTGCGCCACCCTGTGTTCGATGTCGGTGTGGAAATCGACCAGCTGGCTGTCTTTGGGAACGTAAACACCGGCGATCTCGGCATGGGAGCCACCAACATTGTGGTTCACGATCAGATCGTTGCGAGTCAGTACTGAACCCAGGCCCAGATGGAAGCTGTCGTAGTTGGCGTCGCGTTGCAGGTCAACCAGCGTAGTGCCAATGAAGCGGGCGTCAGATTCCATCAGGTTGAGGCGGTAGTGATTGAAACGGGCGTTATCGCCAACCAGTACTTCGGTCTGGTTGTTGGTAAAGCTGCTGTCGTTAGCCAGCGAAGCAAACTGCTCGATCAGGGTCAGCTCGGCACCGGTTTCCAGTACCACGATGACTCGACTGTTGACGACGTGGTTGTCGCCAGTGCTGATGGAAACCAGCTGCAGTGGCTTGTCGAGACGGCTGTTTTTGCCAATCTGTACCAGCACGCCGTCCGCCAGGGCAGCATCGTTGAGGTCGTTGAACAGGTGATGGCCGGGTTGCAGACGGGCCTGTTGCAGGCGGTCAGCAATCAGAGTCTGCTGTTCGGCATCAGCACCGCTGAACAGGCTGACCTGTGACAGTGCCATCGCACTGGACAGTTCGGCTTGCAGCTGGCCATTCACCAGCACCAGCTGGTAGGCGTCCAGACCGGCAATCTGAGTGATCTCTGCCAGTTGTTCGGCTGTGGTACTGGCTGTCGCGGCTGCGTCGAACGCATGATCGGCCAGCGCTTTCAGCGAGCAATATTTCCAGGCTTCGGTTTTGCGGCTCGGCCACTGGGCTTCGGCAAAGGCTGCTTTACCGGCTTCATTAATGGCAGTGAGCCAGCCATTGCTGGCGTTAAGCGCCGCCAGCTGCTGAGTTTGAAATACAGTCGACATATCAGGCCTCGCCGTTTTCCAGCCAGCCGTAGCCTTTTTCTTCCAGTTCCAGCGCGAGCTCCTTGCCACCAGACTTGACGATCTTGCCGTCGGCCAGCACGTGAACATAGTCAGGCACGATGTAGTCGAGCAGACGCTGGTAGTGGGTTACGACGATGAAGGAGCGGTTTGGATCACGCATGGCGTTGACACCGTTGGCAACCACTTGCAGGGCGTCGATATCCAGACCTGAGTCAGTTTCATCGAGGATGCACAGCTGAGGTTCCAGCATCATCATTTGCATCAGTTCGTTACGCTTTTTCTCGCCGCCGGAGAAACCTTCGTTGACACCACGCTTGAGGAAACTCTGATCCAGATTGACGGATTTGATTTTCTCACGGGCGGTCTTGAGGAAATTGACACTGTCCAGCGCTGGCTTGCCCTGATGCTCACGCACGGCATCGACCGAGGCTTTCAGAAACTCCAGATTGGACACACCAGGGATTTCAACCGGGTATTGGAACGCCAGGAACAGACCTTCACGAGCACGCTCTTCGGCTTCCAGTTCGAGCATTTCCTTGCCGTTCATGACAACGGAACCTTCAGTGACTTCGTAGCCGTCACGACCGGCCAGAACGTTACCCAGGGTGGACTTGCCAGCACCGTTGGGGCCCATGATGGCGTGAACTTCGCCCGGCTTGATGTCCAGATTCAGACCCTTGAGGATCGGCTTGTCTTCCACTTTGGCGTGCAGGTTTTTAATGCTGATCATGGTTGTATCTCTTTCCTGGCCGGACGTCTGAAGTCGGACGCCGGACGCGATTTGTATTTCTGGTCGAACGTCTGCAGTCGGACGTCGGACGCTAATTCATTGCTTGTGCTTCAGACGTCTGGCTTCAGACGTCAGACCGTTTGCTATCCCACTGAGCCTTCGAGGCTGATTTCCAGCAACTTGCCCGCTTCTACGGCAAATTCCATCGGCAGCTCCTTGAACACCTCTTTACAGAAGCCATTCACAATCATGGACACGGCTTTTTCGGTGTCGATACCACGCTGGCGACAGAGGAACAGCTGATCATCGCTAACGGTGGAGGTGGTGGCTTCGTGTTCAACCACGGCTGACGGATGACGGCTTTCGATGTACGGGAAGGTGTGGGCTCCACACTGGTCGCCAATCAATAACGAGTCACACTGGGTGTAGTTGCGGGCGCCTTCGGCATTCGGGTTCATGCGTACCAGGCCACGGTAGGCGTTCTGGCTCTTACCGGCAGAAATACCCTTGGAGATGATGGTGGAGCGGGTATTTTTGCCCAGGTGAATCATCTTGGTGCCGGTATCGGCTTGCTGGTAGTTGTTGGTCAGTGCTACGGAGTAGAACTCACCCACGGCGTTGTCACCCTTGAGAATACAGCTTGGGTATTTCCAGGTGACGGCTGAGCCGGTTTCTACCTGGGTCCAGCTGATTTTGGCATTGGTATGGGCAACCGCGCGTTTGGTCACAAAGTTGTAAATACCACCTTTGCCTTCTTCGTCGCCGGGATACCAGTTCTGCACTGTGCTGTATTTGATTTCGGCGTCGTCCAGTGCAATCAGTTCCACCACCGCAGCGTGCAGCTGGTTTTCGTCACGCATCGGCGCGGTACAGCCTTCCAGATAGGAAACGTAGGCGCCTTCATCACAGATGATCAGGGTACGTTCGAACTGGCCGGTTTTGGCTTCGTTGATACGGAAGTAGGTGCTCAGCTCCATCGGGCAGCGGGTGCCTTTCGGAATATAGACAAACGAGCCATCGGAGAACACGGCGGAGTTCAGCGCAGCGTAGAAGTTGTCACGCTGTGGAACCACGGTGCCGAGGTATTTTTTCACCAGCTCCGGATGTTTGTGCACGGCTTCGGAGATCGGCATGAAGATCACACCGGCTTCGGCCAGCTTGTCGCGGAAGGTGGTGGCAACGGATACCGAGTCGAATACCGCGTCAACCGCAACACCGGCCAGCGCCAGCTGTTCGTGCAATGGAATGCCGAGCTTGTCGTAGGTTTCCAGCAGCTTGGGATCGACCTCATCAAGAGATTTTGGGCCGTCAGCCATGCTCTTGGGAGCAGAGTAGTAGGACAGTGCCTGGAAGTCCGGCTTTTCGTAACGCAGGTGAGCCCAGTCTGGCTCAACCATTTCCAGCCAGGCGCGATAAGCCTTCAGACGCCATTCTGTCATCCACTCGGGTTCGCCTTTCTTTGCAGAAATAAAGCGCACCACGTCTTCATTCAGACCGGGTGGCAGGGTATCGGATTCAATCTCACTGATAAAACCGGCAGCGTATTCCTTGCGGATTTGCTGATGGATTTCCTGGTTGGGCAGTTCTGCCGCAGCTGGATTGACTACATCATTCATGGCGCTATCTCTCGGTTGGGTCAGTCGCAGTTAACTGCGATTGGCCAAAGACTCGATTCAGCCAACTGTTGGACAGTTCAGGGATGCACAGCAGTTTGAGAGGGCCTGAGCAGGCCGGCTGAAGCGTTTAATCGATTTTCCAAGCATTTTACTCAAGTAATTGCGGGATTACCAGAATGGATACTAATTTGGTATTCTTTCAGCCTGATAGCCAAACGCATTACTTTTCCCTGTCTCAGGTTAATTCCCATGAAGATTGGCAAGTTGACTGATTACGGCGTGCTGGTGCTTAACCACCTTGCCCGTACCGGCGTAAACCTGCAAAGCACAGAAGAGATCGCCACTGCCACCGGGATTCCGTTACCAACCGCCCGCAAGGTGATGCGTACTCTGGTCGACGCCGGGCTGGTGCTGGCGCGCCGTGGTGCCAAGGGCGGTTACCGACTCGGACGTAGTCCGGCACAGATTCCCTTGCTGGCCATTGTGGAGGCCTTTGAAGGCAAGCTGACGCTGACGGAATGCAGCAGCACCGAATCGGATTGCGAAATTACCGAACAATGTTCACTGGCCGGTAACTGGGTTGGAATCAACCAGGTGTTGGGCATGGTGCTGGCGGGTATCAGCCTTAACGATATTCGTCATCCGGCCGGTTTGCAGCGGCTGGCGGATTCGTTCAAATCCAGCAACGAACATATCCATCTGGTCAGCATCGACTGATCGAATCCGGGCTGCCATGGGCGGGGATTTTTTGCTGATAATCCTCGTTTTTGGTCATTACGAAAATAATCTGTCATCTGCCATACGTACAATCTGTAACAATTTTTAAATGCAGATATGTCTATGCGTGTTTCAACTCTTTTCCTGCTTGTCGGTTTGATCCTGTCCTTGCCTGCTTTGGCGCTTGAATTACAAGGCTCGGCGGTTTATCGCCGCCTTGATAACGATGTCTATCTGGCGGCTGTTTATGCCGATTCTGCTGCCAGCCAAAGCTGGTTAACCAGTTCAGATCCTCTGCGTCTGGAGATGGTTGTGTTGGCAGAAAACCTGTCGCCACGACGGTTTTACCGGCTCTGGAACGAGGGCCTGGCGATCAACCTCAGCGAAGCTGAAATGAATCAGCACGTCGACGAAGTCACCCGCTTTATGCATCTACTGAAAGGCGATCTGCTGGCTGGAGACCATCTGCTGGTTTCCAACGAAAGCGGCCAGTCGGTGGTTTCGGTTAATGGCGTGACCTTGCTGACGCTGGAGGACCCTGATTTTGTCAAATTGCTACTGACCAGCTGGATTGGCAAGTTCCCGCGCTCGCAGGCGTTCAAAATGTCGTTGACCCAGATGTCTGCAGAGATGCGTGGGGTACGGCAATCGGAAGTAGATTTGTTACAACCGGCTGAGGGACGGGCGGATGTGATTGCCAGCTGGTTGGTGCCGCAACGTGCAGCGCAGCCAGCAACAGCCGTGGCGGCTGTGGCCGTGACTCAGGAAACCAGAGTGCCAACGACGGGTGCTGTAGTGGATGGGGTTGATGAGCAAACAGCCACTGGCAGTCAGTCCTCAAGCCTCACGGTAACCACGCCTGAGCCTGCGGATGAGCCAGGCATGCAAACGTTGGCGCAGAATGAGCTTTCCTCTGAACAGCAGCAGGCATTACGTGAAGCAGCTGAGCAGGCTGCCACCGAATTGGCGGCGCGACAGGCCATTGAGCTGGCGCAGCAACAAGCACAGCAACAACAGTTGTTGCAGCAGCAAATTGCTCGGCAGCAGGCTGAAGCTGATTATTATCGGCATCTGCTGCAACAAGCCAATGGCAGTGCTGTGTACCCCAAGCAGGCGCTGCGACGTGGTGTCGAAGGTGTCGCTCGGGTCGTCATGGTGGTCAACAGGACAGGCCAGCTGATTCAGGCTGAAACCAGTGAATCCTCGGGTCAGGAAGTACTTGATCGTGCAGCATTACAGGCCGCCGGCCGGGCAGCGCCTTACGGGCCGATACCGGAAGTACTCGAAGGAAATGAATTCGAATTCGAGGTTCCTTTCCGTTTTGTGATGAATCACCAGTAATTGTTCATTTTATAAATTACTCTTGAAACGTAGGACAATCCTGCATGGATCGCAGGAAAAGTAGCTTGGTGAGTTGTTAACAGGCTGTTTGGCCACGGGGATGTGGTCAGTGTTGTTAACGCAAACCCTGATACTGGCGGGTAATTTTATGAAACTGATAACCGCGTGGTTCCTGATGCTGGTGGTGTCTATGCCAGCGTTTGCTGCGGGTGAACGATCATTTGGTGCGTTCGAGCTGTTGGGTAAGGAGTGGTTCGTTGTCTCCCTCAGCGATGTAGAAGCTGCCAAAGGTGTGGTTCACGATGGCGATCGGCTTGAGTTCAAGGTCGCCGAACAAGAGATTTCCCAGCGTCGCTTCCAGACCCTCTGGACTGATGCGCTGTCTTCTTCCGGTGCTGATATTCAGTTACACCGTTTCGGCACAGATATGAAAACCTTTTTTGGTGCGATTAAAGGACCATTGGAACAAGGGGACTATCTGGCACTGGAGCGCCAGGGCAAGGTTGCTGTGCTGACCATCAATCACTATGAGCATGCGATCCTGAGCGGTGAATTCATGGATATGGTGGTTGCTGCGTTGACTGATCGGATTGCGCCGATTCCGGTTTTACGTCAGGGTCTGACCAACGAAATCTCCCAGCTTGACCGCCGTAAACTGGAGCGACGTTTCACTAACGAAGATGTCTCCCTTGGTCGGGTTAACCAGACTGCTCGCTGGTTGCGTTACGATAACGACAACTCCTCTGTGTCACAGCTCTGACACTGGTTCTGAAGCTGCTGCGGGCTCTGATATACTGCGGCGTTTTCGATCACAGTGAAATCAGAGGTAGTGGTGACGCCAGACTATATCGACCGTTTTGGTGGGATAGGCCGTTTATATGGTATCGCCGGGCTGCAACGCCTGGCGGCCGCGCGGGTATGTGTTGTTGGTATCGGCGGTGTTGGTACCTGGGCTGCTGAAGCGCTGGCGCGTTCCGGTGTTGGTGCCATTACCCTGATTGATCTCGACGATGTTTGCGTCACCAATACCAATCGACAAATTCATGCCATGGCTAATACTGTTGGCCAGATGAAAGTACTGGCCATGAAAGAGCGAATTCTGCAAATCAATCCGGAATGTCAGGTATCGGCTATCGAAGGTTTTCTGACCGCCAGTAACATGGAAAGTCTGTTGCTTGCTGCTGATGAAGCGCCTTATGACTATGTGATTGACTGTATCGACAGCGTCAAGAACAAGGCGGCGTTGTTGGCCTTCTGCAAGCGTCGCAAGTTACGGGTGGTGACCACTGGCGCAGCCGGTGGCCAGACCGATCCTACCCAGATCCAGATTGCCGACCTCAACAAAACCACCAATGATCCTCTTGCTCGCAAGGTGCGCTCCCTGTTGCGACGTGAATATAATTTCTCTCGCAATCCTTCCCGCAATTATTCGATTCCCTGTGTTTTTTCCACTGAACAGCTGGTTTATCCGCAACCGGATGGCTCCGTCTGCCAAATGAAATCCTTCGACGGCGACAGTACCCGGCTGGATTGCTCATCCGGCTTTGGTTCCGCCACCATGGTGACAGGTACCTTTGGGTTTGTGGCTGCTTCCAGAGTGGTTAAGCGCATTGCCGAGGCGGCTGGTAAAAAGAGCTGAGCAGGTTGGCCTGGCTGGAGAACCCAGGCAGGCCATGCCGAGACTGAAAACTGTTGGACTTTATCGGCGTTGAGCTTATTGTTGTACAGGCTTTGTATAACAAAAGTTCTTCAGGAGGTCGTGATGACTTACTCCTCTCGCATGCGCCGACATACCCGTCAACGAATCCCCCAGCCACTTGATCGTAGCAGTCGTGCGATTGCCATTACCCGGGAAACCGGGAATGCACCGTCGCTGTCACGTTTGTCAGCTGGTTTGCTGATGGCTCTGGTGCTGCTGTGGCTGTCACTGCTGGCGTTCAATTCCCAGGCGCAAGGCAACAACGCGGCTTGTCCGGAGCTGTTCAACCAGGATATGAAGCAGTTGCACAGCAGCAAGGTGTTGAATCTCTGTGAGGTTGCTGCAGGCCATCCCGTGTTGCTGGTGAATACTGCCAGCCATTGCGGTTTTACTGGCCAGTTTGAAGATCTGGAAAAGATTCACGAGCAGTTTGCCGATAAGGGACTGGTTGTGATTGGCGTCGCGTCAGACAGTTTTGATCAGGAGGCGGATACTGAAGCAGAAGCTGCAGATATTTGCTTCAAGAATTTTGGGGTGACCTTCACCATGATAGCGCCGGTACCGGTCAAGGGAGAGGATGCCCATCCCCTGTTCAAGGCGGTGGCTGAACAGGCGGGTGCGCCACGCTGGAATTTCTATAAATACCTGATTGATCAGCAGGGCCGGGTGGTGGAATCCTGGAGCAGTTTTGGCGTGCCGGATGAGGATGATCTTAAAGTGGTGTTCTGACCCGTTTGGGTCGTCGGAATAAAAAAAGCCGGGGGAAACCCCGGCAATATCGCTTTGAAGGAAAGCATGTATTTCACGAGCGTGGATGGGCCTCGCAGTTATTAACTTAGCAACGCCAGCCTGGCTCAACACGAACAACCTTCAAATCTTCAAAAGGCTGGCACAATTCGATCAATAAATGATCAGTATTGTGCCAGCAGCACATGTCATTCCCTTGCAATCATGATTCGGTTTGGCGGTTTCAACGCAGCTTCAGCTGCTGCTGGATTGAACGCCAATCAACATATTTGAAATTCTGGCTCTGTTCCGGCATCAGGTTGCGACCATCCTGGACAACCAGCATGCCTTGTGGGTAATCCGCGCCGAGATTGGCGGAGGTCACTGTCAGGCCATCGGTTTCAGAAGCACCATCAATGCCCTTGTCGGCGTTCATGCCAACCCGGAAGCGACCCAGGTACTGGTAGGGCGCATCAGCAGAATAAACGGCGTAGCTGTCGTTGCCCTGGCTGGAAACCACCAGATAGTTGGCATCGGCAGTTTGGTAGATATCCATACCTTCGATATCGGCAACCAGCACGTCACCAACGCCAGCAACCTCGGTCATGGCTGTGCTGGCATCTGGCTCGGCGTCCAGGGTCCAGACGGCACGGTTTTCTTCACCAAGGAACAGGCGCTGGTTGCGGTCGTCAGCGGCGCAGCCTTCTGGTTGGGTAGCCACGGCGAATTGACGTACCAGCTTGCCTTGCCAGCCATTGGCGGAATCAGTGATCTGATACTGCTCAAAATGACCATCTTCGCTGTTGATAATGGTGAAAATGTCGCCTGCCTGGTTCTTATACATACAGAGGCCGTAGACGCTCTTCAGGCTGGTCGGAATCACACCGGCTTCAGCAACCTTGCCGGATTTCGGATCAATGCTGAACATCGAGATACCGATCAGGTCGCGGTGGCTGGCGGTGGCGATGTCCATTGGTTTGCCACGCAGGCTGAAGCCCTGGCGAACGTCGACGTTGTTGACCCGGCCAACAGCCAGTTCCTGTAGCTGCTTGCCCTGCAGGTCATAGACGTTGAGGCTGTGTTTCTTGTTGGTTCCCAGTACCCGGCTTTGTTGCGGGTTGTGTGGGTTAACCCAGATCGCCGGATCGTCAGCAGCATCGCCCAGCGTGCCAACCGGGTCGGTTTCCTGGCTGGCGGCAATATTGACGATATGGCTGTTATCAACGCTGGCGGCGACCGATGGCAGCTGCAGTGTGACCAGGCTCTTGTCGTGCTTGTTCATGGCACCGCTGAGTTTGCCGTCGCTGAGGCTCAGCAGGGTGTCGATCTTGATGTCTTCCGGCAGCTGCCAGTTACCCAGATACTGACGATCGCTCAAACGGTACTGATGCAGCTGGTTGCTTTTGGCTTCGGCCAGCCACAGGCTGCCTTGTTGAATGCTCAGGGCACCGGCTTCTTCACGGATGTGGCCGAATGGCTGGGTCAGATCGATCATGGCACGGGACGGATCGCTTTCAGCGCGGGCATTCATGGCCCAGACACCGGTGGCCTGTTCACTGATGTAAAGCTGGTCGCGCTGGTCATCCGTCACACAGTATTCGGCGCCAGGTGCGGTGGCAAAGCTGCGCAGCAGGGTGGTTTTCAGGCTGGCTTTGGGGCCCTTGCCGTCAACCGACAGCATCAGCTGTTGGGCGGTGGCGGATTCATCCAGCAGGAACAGTTGCAGGGCATCACCTTGTGGCGCGTACAGACACAGGCCTTCCAGCGGTTGGGTAACCACAGGGCCAAGGGCATCCTGTTGCAGTTCATAACGGCTGTTGAGTGTCAGCAGGTGCAGGCGTTGCTGATCATCCAGGCTGATGACCTTGATTTGTTCACCATGTTGTTTGGCATCGAGAAATTCACCGCTCCAGTTGCCTTGCCAGATGTCAGCACGATTGCTGCCTTGCTGACCCAGCTGAATCGGGGCATCCGGGCCAACTGACAGCCAGTGGCTGTCATCCAGCATCAACAGGTGTTCACCTCTGGCGCTGGCAGGCTGGCTGGACAGTGAGTGATGGTTGTCGCTGGCTGGTTGGCTGGCACAGCCAGCCAGTGCTGCAGCCAGCAGGCTGCACGCGCCCAGCGTGGCGGGACGGGCGTTTGCAAATAATTTCATAATCTATTCTCTGACGATATGCGAAGTCGTGCATGGGCCAATCGCTGACAAGCGTGTCAGCGGTTGGCGAGGTCATCCCTGACCGGGCTGGATCAGAAGCTGTTGAAGCTCACGCCCAGGCTGTAGGTGGTGCCGTAGGTTTCGTACTGGGCGTTGTACTTGTTGCTGCCCTGGTACATGTAGTAAGGCTCGTCAGTCAGGTTGGCAGCCTTGAAGCGAACCTTGACCTGCTCGGATACCTTGTAGGAGGCGTTGAAGTCGACCTGGGTCTGAGCGGCCTGGCGAATGTCTTCGCTGCTGTCTTCGTAGTTGCCAACTTCATCCAGGTAAGAGGACTTGTAGTTGGCTGCCAGACGCAGGCTGATGGTGTCGTTTTCATAGCCGACCATCAGGTTGCCGGTGGTATCAGACTGTTTTGGCAGGCTGATCGTGCGTTCAACCGTGCCTTCATCATCCTGATTGGAAATCCTGGCTTTGGAGTCAACGAAGGTCACGTTGGCAGCCAGCAAGAGGCCATTAAATGGTGCCGGCAGCATGTCGAACTGCTGTGAGTACGCCAGTTCCAGACCTTTCACGGTAGCGGATTCGCCGTTGTGATAGGTGGTGGTCGTGGTGCTGTCTTCGCCAGCCAATGCGTTGTAGTAGGCGTCGTTGTAGACATCGGTCTCGTAAGCGAAGTTATCGATGCTCTTATAGAAGGCAAATGCGGAAATCGTACCGGCGTTACCCATAAAGTGCTCGATACCCAGGTCGATGTTGCTGGATTCCAGCGCTTTCAGGTTCGGGTTACCGGCTTCCAGCTCATCACCGTCAATGACAACGTTCGGGCGGATCATTTCGAAGGTTGGACGTACCACCGAGTTGGTCCAGGCGGCACGAACCTGGGTGTCGGCATCCAGTTCATACTTGGCCAGCAAGGCTGGCAAGGTGTGGCTGTAGTCGTTTGTGAAATTGATACGAGACAGGTCGCCGTTGCTCAGCTCATAACCCTTGCTCTTCTGTTTGGTGGCTTCATGACGGAAACCACCAATCAGTTGCAACTGATCCAGCTCGATTTTGCCCATCAGGTAGGCGGCATTGATGTCTTCTTCAATGGTGTAGTCCTCGATGAAGGAGTCTTCCAGACCTTCTTCAACGGCAGTTGCTTCGGCGGCAGCATCAGAAGCCAGCGCGTTCATCAGGCCACGGACCTTGCTCTTGCTCAGTGCCGGGCCAAATTTGCCCAGACTGTAGTCGGCATTGCCATCGACATAGTCAGACATGGAGACGTCGTCAGCTTCGTACTTGCGAATATCGACGTCCATTTCCTTTTTACGGCTGGAGGTCTTGCCACCAAACTTGATCAGTGCCGGGTAGTCGGCAATCATCAGATCGCGGGTGATGTCGATGCTGAATACATTCAGGTCGTCGGTGGTTTTACTTTTGACGCGTTCGATTTCGTCGAGCTCAAAGTTGGACGCATCATACAGCTCGTCGCCAAACAGAATTGGCTTGCGGGAACCGTTAAAACCGATGCTGTCAACGTCGGCAGTAAAGACCGCACTGTCCATGGAATCCGGCTCGTTTTCCTCCGCATGAGAGAGTCCGAGATCGTATTCAACGGTCCAGTCGTTAATGTAGTGCTCGCCACCCAGGGTAACCGCGGTGATTTTCTGGGTTTCAGTACGATCTTTCAGCTCACGGGCCACTTCTGCAGCTCCGGTTTCACCAGCGGTGCGAGCTTCGGTTTCTTCATCGGCATCGAGGAATTCAGCAACCAGTGCCTGACGTTGTTCCTCGTCAGAAAACTCTGAGTACAGGGTACGCAGGTGGAAGGCGTTATTGAGGTCGTGTTCGTAGTCGATGTTGATGGCAGCGCCTTTACGCTCACGGTTGATGGTGTAGTCACGCATCTCCATTTCTTCCAGACCATCACCGTCCCAGGCACCGCCGGTTTCGGTGTTTTCGGAACCGAAGTCACGGCTTTCATAGCTGGCAGCGGCAGCAATACCTAGACGACGATCACCGCCCAGTTCGAAGGTTGTACCACCACCCAGCGACAGTTTCGGGTTGTTGTCGTCCGTCAGCTCAACATGGCTGTATTCAACATCCGCGCTGTAGAAAGTACCTTCGCGGTCGAGTGCCGAAATACTTTCAATTTCGATGGCGCCACCAATGGAGTTGGCGTCCATATCCGGGGTCAGTGACTTGGTTACGACCAGTGAGCTGATCAGGTTGGATGGGATGACGTCCAGCGCGACAGAACGGGTACCGGCTTCTGGTGCCGGAATCTGGGTACCATTCACGGATACGGAGTTGTAGTCAGCACCCATACCACGGACGCGGACAAAGCGGCCTTCGCCCTGGTCACGTTCGATCGACAGGCCAGGAATACGTTGCAGTGCTTCAGCGGCGTTGGCATCCGGCAGTTCACCGATGGCGTCGGCGTTAACGGCGCTGACGATCTGGTCAGAATAGCGCTGACGGTCAATCGCACGCTGCATCTGGGCGGCCTGGCCAACGACCAGAACCTCGTCGATCATGTTGTTGCCTTCGTTAACAATAACGGCGGCGTTGGTCACTTCATCGTCAGCAACTGTGATGGTGCGGCTGTCGATCACCTTGTCACCCATACGGATGGTGAGGGTGTAGCTGCCTGCTGGAATCTGTGGCAGACGGAAACGACCACCTTGCTCGGCCAGCACTTCACGTTTGGCTTCTTCCAAACGTACCACGGCGCCTTTGTAAACAGTCTGGCTGGCGGCATCAACGATGCGGCCTTCAACAGTGCCGTCGGCATGGGCCAGAGCGGCAGTGGCCAGAGCAATGCTCACAGCCAGAGGTTTCATCATGGGTTTCACTCTATGCTCTCCAGGTAGTTCTTTTATCTCAGGCGTCGTTGGGTGCGGCTGGCCTGAATGGTCACTTGATGGACGAGCGCAAACTAGAAACTGATTATGACAGTTCTGTTACTGTGATTTTGGTGAGGCCGTCAGGGCTGGTGAAAACAAGGATTTTTGACCGTCCAACGTCTGTAGGTGATCCAAATTGACCCCCAAATTGACCCGTATTGGAATCAGCTCTGCTGCTCCGGCGTGAACCCGCCTGAAACTGACGGGCTTGATGTTTACTGGGCTGGTCTTGCTGTCATAAAAAATTCATCGAAATCGGGCCGGATTTGAATGAGCTAATTTGACCCCCGCGGGTTTCCTCCGGGGTCTTCATGGTTTAATGCCCGCCATTGAGACGGCGCAGCACTTTCACTGGTTAAACGCCGTGATGGCTATGGTTTGTATGAGTTCGGCTTATGAGTATGTTCACTAACCTGGGATTACATCGTCAGAAACTGGTGCTGATCTTTGGTCTGGCACTGAGTGGACTGGTTGGTTTTCTGCTGGTCGGAACGCCCAAGACCCTGGCTGAAATCGACTGGCTCGATGTGGTGGGCGAAGGTGGCTCAGCACTGGCGCTGGCGGTCTGGATGATGCTGATCATTGGCAGCCGCCCGGCTGGTCGGGTGACTGACCTGTTGACGCTGGGCCTGGGTTTTATGTTTCTCGCCATGTGGCAGGACAACCTCGACGAATTTATTCGTTTACCCGGTGAGGTGTTCTGGGATCACTGGCTTGAATCCGGCGCCATGCCAATCGGTGTTGCCTTGCTGACGTATGGTCTGGTGCACTGGCACAAGGAACAGCTGAGTATTAATCAGCAATTACGCAAGCGTGAACGGTTGTTCCGGGAGCACCGATTTGTCGACAACCTCACCCAGCTGGGGCGAGTTGGTTATTTGCGGGAGCAGCTGCAGGCGGTGTTTGGGCCACAACAGCAGCTGGTGCTGTTGATGGTTGATATTGATAATTTTGCCGACGTTAACCGACTCCATGGCCACCGCGAAGGTGATGCCATGTTGCATGAAATTTCCGAATTGTTACTGCTCAATTTACGCCAGAATGATCTGGTTTGCCGTTATGCTGCCGATCGTTTTGCAGTGCTGCTACCCGATACGGATTCTGACCGTGGTCGCCAGTTGGGTGAGGAGTTGGCGGGTGCGGTGAAACATTTTGCCTATAAGCACAAGACGACGGGGGAAAGCCTGTACCAGACCGTCAGTATCGGTCTGGCCTCGTGGCAGGGCGAAACCGCCGAGCAATTGATCCAGCGGGCTAACCTGGCCTTGCAGCAGGCCAAGTCCAGTAACGGTTTTGCAGAGGCCGCCTGAGATGACGTCAGCGACGCTCTGGTACGAAAGTGACGAACGCATCTTTGCTGCCCATCACCAGCCTGCCATGCTGATTGATATGCTGCGCTCGCGGGATATCTGCAGTCACAAGATTCTGCGTGGTACCGGGTTGTTTTATGAAGACTTGCTGGCAGGCCAGGTATTGATCTCTGAAAACCAGGGGCTGGCACTGGTGGCTAACGCTGGCAAGTTATCCAATGAGCCGGAAATCTCGTTCCGCTGGGGATCATCCTGGTGGCCCGGTCATTATGGTGCTCCAAGTGCCTTGCTCGGCAACGCCGGTTGCTTGCGGGATGCACTGGATGCCCTCAGCAATCACAGGGTGCAGTTATCGCCCTGGGCAGTACCGCATATCCAGACCGATGATCGCTACTGTTATGTTTATTGGCTGACTCTTTCGGAAGCGTCGGCCAGTCCTTTTCTGATCGAAGCCGCGATGAGTGCGTTGGCCTCCTACAGCCGTTGGATGAGTGGCGAACGGTCGCCGTGGCGGTTTGGTTTTGCCTATAGTCGGCCGACCTACGATGAGCAATACACAGTGAATCTGGGCGATCAGCTGGCCTTTGATCTTGGCGTTAACGTCATGTTTATCGAGCGGCAATGGATCGACAAACCCTGGAGTCGTGGTTCAGAAACTGCCCGCCAGGCTGCCTGGAGAGAATCACTGCTGCTGACAGATCGGGCCAAAGTCAGTTTGGCCGAACATGTCTATCAGCTGTTACTGCGGCACGTGCAGGAGCCGGTTTCCTTGCCGGATGTGGCGGATATGCTGGCGATGAGCTCGGCAACGCTGAAACGCAAGCTGGGTAAACAGGGCTGTCGGTTCCAGCAGTTGCAGGATCAGGCGCGCTTGCAAATGAGTTTGTATTTGTTGCATGTACGGGGCTGGAACAACGAGCAGGTGGCGGCTCATCTGAATTTCAATGACAGCACCAACTTCCGTCGCGCTTTCAAGCGCTGGGTGGGCGTGACTCCCAGTGACGCTCGCAGTCGCGTCAGTTTGTTTGAACCATTGATTGGCTGAGACGGGAATTCATTTCCCGCCGCAGCACGCACTTCTTATTGCAGCTGACTGGTACTGGTCACCATGGTAACCGGGTACACTGCGGCTTTTTTCAGCGTTGGGTTCAGCGCCAGCATTTCCGTCCCCAGTTTACCGAGGGTTTTGGAACGGTTGGATGGCGACGGGTGAGTGCTCATGAATTCCGGCGTGCTGCCACCGGCGGCTTTTTTCATTTTTTCCCACAGGCTGACAGCTGCCGCCGGGTTGTAACCTGCACGGGCGGCCAGCTCAATACCAATGCGGTCGGCTTCGGTTTCCGCAGTGCGGCTGTTGGGCAATTGCAGTGCGTATTTGGCGGCCAACGCAGTGCCGCTCAATGCATACTGGTTGTTTTCCGTAGCGGCAGCGGTGGCCTGCAGACCGGCGTTGATCAGCACTGCACGGGACATCTGTTCGGCTGTATGGTTAGCCAGTGCGTGGGAAATTTCATGGCCCATGATCTGGGCTATTTCGTCATCGGTGAGGTCGAGCTTGTCGATAATGCCTGTGTAGATGGCCATGCGGCCGCCAGCCATACACCAGGCGTTCAGTGTTTCGGCATCGTCAATCACCGCAACGCTCCAGCTCCAGTTGGCGGTTTTGGGAAACTTCGCCACCGCTTCGGTGACCAGACGGCCGGTAATGGTTTTGATGCGGTTGAGGGTTTTGCTGTCGGTAACCAGCTTGCCTTCGGTGCCCAATTCGCCAACCGTGGAAACATAAGCGCTTTTGGATTCAGTGATGGCCTGATCCGGGGTGACCACCATCAGTTGGGAACGGCCGGTCGGGCTGGTGGAACAGCCAGCCAGCAAGGCACCAGTAAGGGTGACGGAAAGTGCCAGTGGCAGCAGACGAGGACGGTGTAAATTCTGTGACATGATCGAATTCCGGTTTCTAATGAAGTGTCAGATGACGTAAACAAGAGTCTCAGTCTAAAGTTATTTGGCGGGATGCTGAAGTCCGATACGCTTTTCCCTCACTGTTGTCACGAGACTGTTATACTCCGCGCAAATTTATCGAGAGGTTGATCTGTGTTTACCGAATTTTCCCTAAATCCACGTTTGCTGCTGGGTCTTGAGCAACTGTCTATCGACACCCCGACGGATGTGCAGCAGGCGGTTATCCCGCTGGCGCTGGCAGGCAAGGATGTTCAGGTATGCGCAGAAACCGGTAGTGGTAAAACCCTGGCTTATTTGTTGCCAGCCATGCAGGCAATGCTGGAAACTCCGGCGCCTGATTCTGCTACCCGGATGCTGATTCTGCTGCCAACCCGTGAGCTGGCCCAGCAGGTGTTCAAGGTTGCCGAGCATTTCTGCAGTCTGGTGCAGTTGAATGTGGGCTTGCTGACCGGTGGTCAGGAGTTCCAGTATCAGGCCGCCCTGTTGCGCAAGAATCCGGAAATTGTGGTGGCCACGCCGGGTCGTCTGGTTGATCACCTCAAGCGTGAAACCTGTGTGCTGAGCGATCTGGAATTCCTGATTCTTGACGAAGCTGACCGTATGCTCGACATGGGTTTTGCCGAAGACATGGATATTATCCGTCAGGCCTGTGGCAGTGAGCGTCAGACCATGCTGCTGTCGGCGACCCTGCGTCACGAAGGTGTGGTGCGGATTGCCAAAACCCTGCTGCGTGAGCCGGAAGCCATTACCACCCGTTCGATTCAGGATCAGCACGAAAAGATCCAGCAGCAGCGCATTCTGGCTGACGACAACGCTCACAAGGATCGTTTGCTGGTCTGGCTGCTGGCCAATGAGCAATACGACAAGGCGATTATTTTTGCCAACAAGCGCGACGAAGTGCAGCGGCTGGTGGAATTTGTCCGTCGTCATCGTGAAGGTGTGGCCATGCTGCACGGCGAGATGACCCAGGACGAGCGCAAGTACGTGATGCAGCAACTGCGCGAAGGCAAGCGCAACATTCTGATCGCCACCGATGTTGCTGCTCGTGGTCTCGACGTTGAAGGCATGGATCTGGTGATCAACTATGATCTGGCCCGCAAGGCCGATGAATACGTTCACCGTATTGGTCGTACCGGCCGTGCTGATAACATCGGTCGTGCCATTAGTCTGATCGCGCCAAACGAGTGGAACCTCAAGGCCACCATCGAGCGTTATCTGCAGGTGGAAATGGAATCCCGCAAGATTCCAGGTCTGGAAGGTGCCTACAAGGGCCCGAAAAAGCTCAAGGCTTCCGGCAAGGCTGCCAGCACGGTCAAGCGCAAGAAAAAGCCAACCGGCAAAGCGGCTGCGAAGGCCAAGGGTGCCAGCGACAAGAAGCGTAATGGCCCGAGGCCGTCACGTCCAAAGACCGCTGCTGATCGCGGTAATCTGATGGACGGTGAAGGTTTTGCACCGATTCGCCGTAAAAAGCCAGGCGAAAGCTGAGTTTGAGCTGAGCCGGGAACGGACACCAGCGGTGTTTGATAAACACACCGCTGTCGTCTGTGCGGCAGGCTGTTAATTAGTTGCCAAAACGGCCCGCGTTATAATCTGCAATTGCCTGCTGGATTTCTTCCACGGTATTCATCACAAATGGTCCGTAATGAGCGACTGGCTCTTGCAGCGGACGACCGCTTAACAGCAGCAGGCGACAGTCCTGTTCGGCTTCCAGCACAATCTGATCCCCTTCGGTGTTGAACACCACCAGTGCCTTGCCCTGATTCAGACCCTTGAGGTTGCCGTCGTACATAAACGCCATCGCCTGATAACCGGCTTTTAGCGGCAATGTCAGCGACTGGCCAGCAGCAATCTGCACGTCGGCAATGCCGGCGTCGGCCGCCATACGGCTCAACGGCGCACTGAACTGCTCTCCATCAATGGTCCACTGACCAGCGATCAATTTGAGGCTGACACCACTCTGGCTCTGGACTTGTGGAATGTCACTGGCAGGGACATCACGGTAGGCCGGGTCCTGCATTTTTTCGGCAGCTGGCAGGTTAATCCACAGCTGGAAACCGTGCAGGCCGTCCATTTCCAGAGATGGCATTTCCGAGTGAATCACGCCACGACCTGCGGACATCCACTGCGCCCCACCACTGTGAATCATGCCGCGGTTGCCCATATGGTCACGGTGCTCGAGGCCACCCTGAATCAGGTAGGTGAGGGTTTCCATGCCGCGGTGCGGATGCGGCGGAAAGCCACCAATATAGTCATCCGGGTTATCGGAGCGCAGTTCGTCGATCATCAGGAAGGGGTCACTGAGCGCTTCGTTGAACAGCGCGACGCGCTGGATCTTGACGCCATCGCCATCAGAGCTGGCATGGGCGCGGATAAGTTTTTTGTATGCTTGTGTCATGGAAACCTCCTGGTTACGAGACACAATAACCAGTTAGAGGCTTCGAGAAAATCGGATTAATTCGACAAATATGTTCTATTTTGTCGAATTAATCCCGGCTGGATATGGATGGCAACTAGAACTGGGTCTGGGCTTCGATCTGCTCATCGAGGCCCTGCTTGATTGCCTGCTGCAAGGTCGTACAGGTATCGGGGTCGGAATAGGGCTCGCCGTTCTGGTCAACGATGTAGAAAATATCCGACACCTTTTCCCCTTCGGTCAGCAGCTTGGCGCCCTGAATCTGGGCTCCGAACTCCGAGAAAATCGCGCCAACGCGAGCCAGCAGGCCGGGGCGGTCAGCGGCGATAACTTCCAGTACCGTGCGTTGCATAAAAGGATCGTTGCTCATGGTGACCTGGGTTTTCACCGGGAACTGTTTGAGCATGCGTGGAGTGCGACGGCGAATAATGGTGGAATAGTCTTCCGGGTCGTCGAGCGCGTCGATCAGGGCCTGCCTGATGGTCGCCAGTCGTTGTGGGTCCTCGATTGGCTGGTATTGCTCATCCAGCACGATGTAGGTGTCCATCACATTGTTATCGACCTCGGACGTCATAATGCGGGCGTCCTGAATGTTGAGGTTGAGCTGGTCGAGGGTAGCGGTGGTTACGGCAAACAGGTCGATCTGGTCTTTCATATAGATGAAGATCTGGGTGGCACCTTCGAGATCTTCATTGGAGGTCTGGCGAATGCTGACCAGCGGGTTGGGATCGTCACCATGCTGGTGGATCGCCATGGTGTGCCAGACGATGTTATCGAGGTTCTCACGCAGGAAATAATCATCACCGGCATGGCCCCAGATGCTACGGACTGCATCCTGATCAAGACCGGATTGCTTCAGCAGGGCGATGGCGTCTTGCTGGATTTCCTCGATGTAATCTTCCTTGTTGATCGGGTTGGCCAGCCCTCGACGCAAGGCTTGCTGGGTGTTGCGGTACAGTTCGCGCATCTGTTCGGCACGCCAGCTGGTCCACAGCTTCGGATTGGTGGTCACCATGTCGGCCAGGGTAATCAGATACAGCAGGTCGAGGTGATACTGGTCGCCCATCTCGATGGCGAACTGGTGAATATCTTCTGGATTGTTGAGATCCAGCCGTTGCGCTGCGTGCGACATGGTCAGGTGGTTGGCAATCAGCCAGCTGACCATGTGGGTGTCGGTCGGCTTGAGGTTATGCTGGCGGCAGAAATTCTGGGCAATGGTTTCGCCGTTGGCGCAGTGGTCACCTTCAATGGACTTGCCGGTGTCGTGCAGCAGTGCCGCCAGATAGATAACTTCGCGTTTCTGCACCTTGTGAATCAGCTTGGAAGCCAGCGGGTAGTGTTCACGCTGTTCTGAAAAACGCAGCTGACGCAGGAAACGAATCATTCGGAAGCTGTGATCATCGACTGTATGAATGTGCAGCAGGTCGTGCTCCATCATGCCGATGATATGACCAAATTCAGGAATGTAACGACCAAGAATACCGTAGCGCATCATTCGCGACAGTTCGCGCACGACATGATCCTTGTTGCGCATCAACTCCATAAAACAGGCGTTGTTGGCCGGATCGGTGCGATAGGCAAAGTCGATCAGATGGCGGTGATCACGCAGGGCTCGGATGGTGTCGGAGTGGACGCCGAGAATATCGCCGCCATCGACATCTTTCAGATGCGCACACAAAACAAAGACTTTTAACAGCCAGATTGGCTCGCGCGCGAACAGTTCCGGGTCAGTTACTCGCAAATAGCCGTCCTGCAGTACGAAGTACTTGTTCACAATGACCGGTTCGCTGGACTGACCGGCTTTCATGATGTCTTCGTTGAAATGCAGCAGCAGCAGGTCACATAGCTCGGTAGTGGCCAGCTGGTTGCGGTAGAAGCGGGTCATAAAGCGTTCGACGCCAAGTTGTTCGGCGTTGTCTTCAAAACCCAGCAGGCTGGCAACTTCCCGTTGCAGGTCAAACAGCAAACGGTCTTCTTCACGATTGGACAGCATGTGCAGGGCGTAACGCACCTGCCAGAGAAAATGCAGGCTGCTGGCCAGACGTTTGTGCTCAAACGGCGTTAAAAAGCCTTTTTCCAGCAGTGCGGTCAGGCTGCCTTCGCCGAAATAGCGGCTGGTGACCCAGCAAATGGTCTGGATATCCCGCAGCGCCCCCGGAGAGTTTTTAACGTTGGGTTCGAGGTTGTATTCGGGGTCATTGTGCTTGGCGTGGCGGTCGAGCAGTTCACGCCATTTTTCGGCAAAGAAACGGGCTGCTGGCCACATGTTGTCTTCGCGAATGATATGTCTGAGCTGGTAAAACAGTTCCGGGTCGCCTGCCAGTGGCCGGCTTTCCAGCATGTTGGTGATGATGGTGAGATCTTTCTCGGCTTCGGTGAAGCAGTCGTCGAGGGTGCGAACGCTGTGACCAATATCCAGCCGGGTATCCCATAGCAGGGTAATGAACCCCTGCAGGGCTTCGCCATGTTGCTGGATGCTGGCTTCATCACGACACAGCAGCAGTACATCAATATCGGAATGACGCTGTAGCTCGCCGCGGCCATAACCACCAACGGCGATCAGGGCCAGACCTTCAACATCAAGACCCTGATGGATCCACATGGCTTCCAGCAGGGCATCAATCTGGGCTGAACGAAATACTACCGGTGGGGTGGCGTCAAGAGTGGCGCGGAAATAGGCATCGGCTTGCCGTTGGGTTTCGGCCAGAAACTCCTTGATAAAAGGAATCAATGCCCGGCATTCAGCCATCTGGGCTTGCAGGGTTTGCCTGCAAACCGGAGTCAGTTCCGCAACCACCATATCCATCACTTGTTCCAGTATTTCTCGTCCTGGCGGGCAGTCAGCACTTCCACACCGGTTTCAGTGACCAGCAGGGTGTGCTCCCACTGGGCTGATGGTTTGCGGTCTTTGGTGACCACAGTCCAGCCATCTTTCATCAACTTGTTGAAGCGGGTTCCCAGGTTGATCATGGGCTCGATGGTGAAGGTCATGCCGGGCTGCAATTCGAGGCCGGTACCGGCCTTGCCGTAGTGCAGCACCTGGGGCTCTTCGTGGAACACCTTGCCAATACCGTGGCCGCAATACTCACGCACAACAGAGTAGTGGCTGGATTCGGCCAGCTGCTGGATCGCAGCACCAATATCGCCCAGGCGAACGCCGGGTTTGACCATGTCGATGCCGAGGTACAGGCAGTCGCGGGTGATCTCGACCAGACGCTTGTTGGCTGGTGATGGTTCGCCAACGAAAAACATCATACTGGTATCGCCGTGGTAACCGTCCTTGATGACGGTAATGTCGATATTGATGATGTCGCCTTTCTTCAGCAGCTTGTCATCGCTCGGAATACCGTGGCAGATAACCTGATTGATGGAGGTGCAGATCGACTTCGGGAAACCGTTATAGTTAAGCGGCGCAGGAATGGCCTGCTGCACGTTAACAATATAGTCGTGACAGATACGATCCAGTTCGCCGGTGGAAACGCCTGGTACAACGTGGGGACCAATCATCTCGAGGACTTCGGCAGCCAGTCGTCCGGCAACGCGCATTTTCTCGATATCTTCAGCCGTCTTGATTTGAACAGTCATTGAAATACTTGGTAACTCGGTTTGTTTGAACGCCTATTGTATCGGTAGAGCACGCCAGGGTGAATAATCATTATTTGTAATAAGCTGTTGCTATAGACTTAATCGCGCTGGAAAGTCTGCAGCCAAAGTGGTATAAAGCGCGCGCTGAAATTCTTGTACGGACAGGGCAGGTAACTGACCCTGCACCGGCATACAACACACACACGTACCGCAACGGCGTCTCGGGGTGCTGTTTGTTCGCAAGCAGTCGAGTCTCTGGGTATGTGGAGGCCTAACCCAATTATCAAGGTAAGAAAAATGGCACAAGTAAATATGCGTGACCTGCTGAAAGCAGGTGTTCACTTCGGTCACCAGACCCGTTACTGGAACCCAAAGATGGGTCGTTACATCTTTGGTGCTCGTAACAAGATTCACATCATCAACCTGGAGCACACTGTTCCAGCGATGAATGCTGCCCTGGCTCAGATTGAAGGCGTTGCAGCCCGTAACAACAAGGTTCTGTTTGTTGGTACCAAGCGCGCTGCCGGCAAGATCATGAAAGAGCAGGCTGAGCGTTGCAACATGCCTTTCGTTGCTCACCGCTGGTTGGGTGGCATGCTGACCAACTACAAAACCATCCGTCAGTCTATCCGTCGTCTGCGTGACCTCGAAGCGCAACAAAACGATGGTACTTTCGAACAGCTGACCAAAAAAGAAGCCCTGATGCGCAGCCGTGAAATGGAGAAGCTGGAACGCTCCATCGGTGGTATCAAGGAAATGGGTGGTCTGCCAGATATGCTGTTCGTGATCGACGTTGACCACGAGCGTATCGCTGTTCAGGAAGCCAACAAGCTGGGTATCCCGGTTGCTGGTATCGTTGATACCAACTCCAACCCAGACGGTGTTGATTTCGTTATTCCTGGTAACGACGACGCTATCCGCGCTATCCAGATCTACGCTTCTGCCGTTGCAGACGCCGTACTGGAAGGCAAGCAGCAGAATGGTCCTGCAGCGGATGCTTTCGTTGAAGTTGCCGCTGACGCTGAAGAAGCTGCAGCAGAGTAACGCCGCAGTCTGACGTGAAAAAGGGGGCTTGCCCCCTTTTTTTAAAGCAAGAATTTGTAGACAAGTATTTTTAGAGGATTGGGATTATGGCGAACGTATCAGCCGCTCTGGTTAAAGAACTGCGTGAACGCACCGGTCTGGGCATGATGGAGTGTAAGAAAGCCCTGACTGCCAACGATGGCGACATCGAAAAAGCAATCGAAGACCTGCGCAAGAACTCTGGTCTGAAAGCTGCCAAGAAAGCTGATCGTACTGCAGCTGAAGGCAAACTGCGCATTGTGGTTCAGGAAGGTGTTGCTTTCGTTGTTGAAGTTAACTCTGAAACTGACTTCGCTGCCGGTGATTCCAACTTCAATGGCTTCGCTGACAAAGTAGTTGCCAAACTGGTAGAGACTCGTGAAACTGACGTCGCCAAGCTGATGGAAGGCGAGCTGGAAGAAGCTCGTATGGGTCTGGTTCAGAAGATCGGCGAAAACATCACTGTACGTCGTCCAGCTGTAATCGAATCCAGTGTTGTTGGTGCTTACCTGCACTCCAACGGCAAGGTTGGCTGTATCGTTGCCCTGAACGGCGGTAACGAAGAAGTCGCCAAAGACATCGCCATGCACGTAACTGCTGCCAACCCACGTGTGGTTCGCGCAGAAGACATGCCTGCAGACGTTGTTGAGAAAGAGAAAGAAATCATCAAGGCTCAGCCTGATATGGAAGGCAAGCCAGAAGCCATCGTTGAAAAAATGATGGTTGGCCGTATCTCCAAGTTCCTGAAAGAGAACAGCCTGGTAGATCAGCCATTCGTCAAGAACCCAGACCAGACTGTTGGTCAGCTGGCCAAGGAAGCCGGTGCGGAAATCGTTGCTTTCATCCGTATGGAAGTTGGCGAAGGTATCGAAGTTGAACACGTTGACTTCGCTGCTGAGGTAGCTGCACAGCTGAAAGGCTGATTTCTGATTGGGGCAGGCCTGTCCCTGTCCCGATTATTGATATGCCGGGTTTGCCCGGCATATTTGTATCCAGATTAAGCAAATGGAATCGGAGTCGATCATGTCCAAGCAACAAAGTCCCAAATACAAACGCATTCTTCTGAAACTGAGCGGCGAAGCCCTGATGGGTGAGCTGGACTTCGGGATTGATCCCAAGGTGCTCGATCGTATGGCTCTGGAAATTGGCCAGCTGAAGGGAATCGGCGTACAGGTGGGGCTGGTGATTGGTGGTGGTAACCTGTTCCGTGGCAAAAAATTGAGTGAGTCCGGCCTCGATCGCGTGGCGGGAGATCACATGGGCATGCTGGCGACCGTTATGAACGCGCTGGCCATGCGTGATGCGCTGGAGCGCGCCAATATTACCACTCGTGTTATGTCGGCGATTCCGATGAGCGGTGTGGTTGATCATTATGATCGTCGTAGTGCTATTCGGGCACTGGATCAGGGTGACGTGGTTATTTTTGCTGCCGGTACCGGCAATCCTTTCTTTACAACTGATTCTGCAGCCTGTCTGCGTGGTATTGAAATCAATGCTGACGTGGTAATGAAAGCCACCAACGTGGATGGTGTGTATACTGCCGACCCGAAAAAAGATCCTTCGGCAACCAAGTACGACACCCTGACCTATCAGGAAGTACTGGCGAAGGAGCTTGGCGTAATGGACCTGACTGCTATTTGTCTGGCTCGGGACCACAAAATGCCACTGCGTGTATATGACATGAATGAAATGGGTGTGCTGGCCCGTCTGGTTACTGGCGGCAGTGACGGCACCCTGATTGTGAGCGAGGAGAAGTAATAATGATCGAAGATATCAAGAAAGACGCTGAAGACCGCATGCAGAAAAGCGTTGCTGCCTTGCTGGAAGCCTTCAAGCGCGTTCGTACCGGTCGTGCCAATCCGGCTATCCTGGACAATATCAAGGTTGATTATTACGGCACTGAAACTCCGGTTGCCCAGGCTGCCAACGTCATTGTTGAAGATGGCCGTACCCTGGCAATCAACCCATGGGAAAAGAACATGGTGCCTGTGATCGAACGCGCCATTCTGAAATCTGACCTGGGCCTGAACCCGACTACCAATGGCGACACTATCCGCCTGCACATGCCAATGCTGACTGAAGAAACCCGTAAGGATTTCATCAAGCAGGCTCGTGCTGAAGCTGAAAAAGGTCGTGTGTCCGTGCGCAACATCCGTCGTGATGCCAATGGCAGCATCAAGGAACTGTTGAAGGAAAAAATGATTTCCGAAGACGAAGAGCGTGGCGGTGAAGACCAGATCCAGAAACTGACTGACAAATACATCGCTCAGGTGGACGAGCATCTGGCCCAGAAAGAAAAGGATCTGATGCAGGTCTGATTAGCAGATGTCTACCAGTATTGATGATAAAGGCGCAGCCGCTGGCTGCGCGCCTCGCCATGTTGCCATCATTATGGATGGCAATAATCGCTGGGCAAAATCCCGTCTGATGCCAGGAATCGCCGGCCACAAGGCCGGTGTCGATGCGGTGAAAAGCGTGGTAGAGGTGTCTGCCAGGGCTGGCGTGGAAGTGTTGACACTGTTCGCGTTTTCCAGCGAAAACTGGCGCCGCCCGGCGATCGAGGTGAATGCCTTGATGCAACTCTTCACGATCGCACTCGAGCGTGAGGTCAAGCGATTGCACCGTAACAAGCTGCGGCTACTGGTGATGGGCGACAAGTCCGGTTTTTCAGCCCGCATTCAGAAACTGATTGCGGATGCCGAAGCGCTGACTGCCAATAACACCGGTATGACTGTGGTGATTGCTGCCAACTACGGTGGCCAATGGGACATTGCCCAGGCGTGTCGCAAGGTTGCCGAAGAAGTCCAGGCTGGTCGTCTTGATCCTGCTGATATCAATGAGCAGGTCCTGCACCAATATACCTGGCTCAGTGATCTGCCAGCGCCGGACTTGATGATCCGTACCGGTGGTGAGCAGCGTATCAGCAACTTCATGCTGTGGCAGTGTGCCTACAGTGAGTTGTATTTCTCGCCGGCATTCTGGCCTGATTTCAAGGAAGCGGAATACCGCAAGGCGCTCGACAGTTTTGCCAATCGGACTCGCCGATTCGGTCGTACCGATGATCAGTTGAAGGAAGCTACTGCCAGTGTTTAAACAGCGTGTTCTCACCGCCCTGGTGCTGGCGCCATTGATGATCATCGGCATCTTTTTCCTGCCGCTGAAGCAATTCGCCATTTTTATTGCCGTTATTGCCACACTTGGTGCCTGGGAATGGGCCAATATCGCCGGTTATGAGCGTAAATGGGGGCGGGTTGGATACGCCTTTATGGTGTTCGTCTGCCTCTATATTACCGCCCGGGCCTATTATTTTTTCCCTTCCGTGGTGGTTTATTTCCTGCTCGTCGGAGCCTTCTGGTGGGTGATCGCCTTTGCATTGGTGCGGCGTTATCCACAAGGTACCGCCTGGTGGAGTTCACGACCCATCCGCGCCATGCTGGGGCTTTGCGTGCTGCTGCCGATGTGGGTGGGTTTTATGCAGCTGAAGATGCAGCCACACAGTTCATTGCTGATCGTTTTTGTGATGCTGATTGTCTGGGGTGCGGATACCGGTGCCTATTTCGCTGGCAAGCGCTGGGGTAACACCAAACTGGCACCTAACGTTAGTCCGGGTAAATCCTGGGCTGGTTTCCGTGGAGGCCTGGTAACTGCGGCGGTTGTTGCACTGTTGTTTGGCTGGGGACTGGATACCTGGTTGCAGCCAATGTCTGCCAGTGACTATCTGCAGATGGTGATCATTGCCGTCGTGACCATGGTGGTTTCCGTGCTGGGCGATCTGGTTGAAAGCATGATGAAGCGTCATCGTGGTATCAAGGACAGCTCTTCACTATTGCCGGGTCATGGTGGTGTGCTGGATCGCATCGATAGCATGGCGGCAGCTGTGCCCGTCTTTGCTCTGTGTATTTACCTGCTCGACTGGGGATTCGCCAAATGATCCGCAACGTCACTGTGCTTGGCTCAACCGGCTCAATCGGTTGCAGCACACTCGACGTAATTGGTCGTCATCCCGACCGCTATCGTGCCTTTGCACTGACGGCGGCCAGTAGTGCCACCAAAATGGCTGAACAGGTGCTGCAACACCAGCCTCTCTATGCGGTAATGTTGAATCCGTCGGCGGCCGTTGAGTTGCAGGCCCTGCTGCCAGCCGATTGTCCAACCACTGTGTTATCGGGTGCTGATGCCATTGCCGAAGTTGCCGCACATGTTGATGTCGACATGGTGATGGCGGCGATTGTCGGGGCGGCCGGGTTGATTCCGACGCTGGCTGCGGCCCGCACAGGCAAGCGGGTACTGTTAGCCAACAAGGAAGCGCTGGTGATGGCTGGGCCGCTGTTTATGGCGGCAGTACGCGACGGTGGTGCCGAGCTGTTGCCGATCGACAGCGAACACAACGCTATTTTCCAATCCATGCCAGCCAGCTATCAGGGCGATTTTGGCCAGCATGGCATTCGCAAGATTCTGCTGACGGCCTCTGGTGGGCCATTTCGTGGCTGGACTGCTGAGCAGTTGCAAGATGTAACGCCCGCCCAGGCGGTGGCGCATCCTAACTGGTCAATGGGTCAGAAAATTTCTGTCGATTCCGCCACCCTGATGAACAAGGGGCTGGAGCTGATCGAAGCCTGCTTCCTGTTCAACTGCCAGCCGGATGATATCCAGGTCGTCGTTCATCGCCAGAGCGTGATTCACAGCATGGTGCAATATTGCGATGGATCGGTGATTGCCCAGCTGGGACAGCCGGACATGCGCACGCCGATTGCCTATGGTCTGGCCTGGCCGCAACGCATAGATGCGGGCGTCAAAAATCTCGACCTGTTCGAGATTGCCCGGTTTGATTTTGAAACCGTCGATGATGCGACTTTTCCGGCCCTGACGCTGGCACGGCGGGCGTTTGCGGTGGGTGACACCATGCCGGCGGTCATGAATGCCGCCAACGAAATTGCGGTTGAAGCATTTTTGCAGGAACAAATTGGCTTCAACAGGATTCCAAGCCTGGTTGCGCAGGTGATGGACTCCCACACGCCGAGGGTGATTCATCAGCTGGATGATGTATTGGAAGCGGATGACTGGGCTCGTCAACAGGCTCGGCAGTATCTGCATTCGTCGGTAAATGAGGTTGGATTGTGACGCTAATCTGGTTCATCGTGGCCATCAGTATTCTGGTGGTTATTCATGAATATGGTCATTTTTGGGCCGCCCGCCGCAGTGGGGTCAAGGTACTGAGGTTTTCCGTTGGCTTTGGCAAACCGCTGTTTTCGGTACGCGACAAGCTGGGAACTGAATATTCGGTGGCACCACTGCCACTGGGTGGCTACGTCAAGATGCTGGATGAACGTGAAGGCGATGTGCCGGAAGAACTCCGCTCAGAAAGCTTTAACGCCAAATCCGTCGCCCAGCGTAATTTCATTGCTGCCGCGGGTCCGTTTGCCAATTTTATCTTTGCTGTGCTGGCGTACTGGGCCTTGTTTACGGCTGGCACTACCGGGGTTATTTCCCAGATCGGCTCGGTACCAGAGAACAGTGTCGCTGCGGCTGCCGGTGTACGTGCAGGGGAGCAGATCGTTGCTGTTGACGGCAGTGCCACCGCAACGTGGGAAGATGTCAGCTGGCGCTTGATCAGCCGTCTGGGTGAGTCCGGCAGTATCAGCCTGACGCTGCAGGACCATAACCAGTTGACCCGGGAAGTATCGTTACCGATCAGTCACTGGCTTTCAGATACCGATCAGCCCGACATGATTGGTTCGCTGGGGCTGATTCCGCCGCAGTTGCAGGTTCCGGCAGTCGTGGGTTCCATCGTTGAGGACAGTGCTGCCGAGGCCGCTGGTTTACAGCCGGGCGACAAGGTTCTCAACGCCAATGGCATTGCGATTGGCGACTGGTACGACTGGGTCGAGTTGGTGCAGCAAAGTGCTGGCCAAACTCTGGATCTGGAGATTGAACGCAGCGGTATTCGTTTGCATATCGATCTGACACCACGTACCCGTGAGCTGGCCGATGGCAGTAAGAGTGGTTTTGCCGGAGTGGCTGCCCAGCAGCCGGAAATTCCCTCAGATTGGCTTGCCAGCAGCTCGCTGGATCCCTTTTCTGCGTTTCTGAAAGCCTGTTCAAAAACCTGGGATCTCATTGTTTTTACACTGGATTCTCTCCGCAAAATGGTTGTTGGTGATCTTTCGGTAAAGAACTTGAGCGGCCCAATCACGATTGCTAAAGTAGCCGGCGCTTCAGCCTCTGGCGGGCTGGAATCCTTTGTTCAGTTCCTCGCTTTGTTGAGTGTTTCACTCGGAGTGCTGAACCTTTTGCCTGTGCCTATGCTGGATGGTGGTCATATTGTCTTCAACACCATTGAAGGTGTGCTGGGCAAACCGCTTCCGGAGCGCATTCAGTCTGTCGCCATGCAGGTGGGAGTCTTTTTGCTGTTCAGCCTGATGGCAGTAGCTTTTTATAACGATATTGGCAGGCTCTAAGGCCTCTGAACTGGATTTACGTATTTCATGCGCTCGCTGTTTTTGACCCTGTTGCTGGGGCTGGTTTCTTCCGTTGCCGTAGCCGATTCGTTTGTTGTTGAAGATATTCGCCTCGAAGGCCTGCAGCGGGTGTCTGCCGGTACTGTTTTCGAGCGCCTGCCAATTGCGGTAGGAGATTCGGTTGATTCCAGTCGGCTGTCGGAAGTGTCTCACCGTCTGTTTGCCAGTGGTTTGTTCAACGACGTCAAACTCTATCGTGATGGCAATGTGCTGATTTTTCAGCTGGTTGAATTGCCAACCATCACCACCATTGATCTCGATGGTAACTCCGCCATTCCCGATGACGCTCTGCTGGATTCGCTGAAAAATGCCGGCCTGTCCGAAGGCATGGTATTCAAGCGTTCAACGCTGGATCGCATCGCGCTGGAACTGGAGCGCCAGTATGTGATTCAGGGTCGTTATGACGCTGATATCAATACCGAAGTAACCGCGTTGCCGCGCAACCGCGTCAGCCTCAAAATCAAGATTGATGAAGGAAATGTTGCCAGCATTGCCCACATCAACATCGTGGGTAACAAGGCGTTCAGTGATGAGCAACTGCTGAAACAATTGTCGTTGCAGGAAAGTAATTTCTGGTCCTGGTACGCTGGTGACAACAAGTATTCCCGTGAGAAGCTGGCGGCCGACCAGGAAACCCTGCGTTCCTGGTATTACGACCGTGGTTATCTGCGCTTTAACATCGAATCCACTCAGGTCGCACTGGCGCCAGGCAAGGATGGGGTTTACATCACCATCAGTGTGTCGGAAGGCGAGGTCTACCATATCCGTAACATCAATCTGGCCGGTAACCTTAAACTGGATGAAGAAGAGTTCACCAAGCTGTATCAAATCAAATCCGGCGATGTGTTCTCCCGTCGCAAGGTGGTTGATAGCAGCGAATCCATGATTCGTCGGCTGGGTAACGATGGTTATACCTTTGCCAAGGTTGACGGCAATCCGAAGCCGGATGACGAGGCGCTGGAAGTTGATATTACCTTCTTTGTGGAACCTGGTCGTCGCACCTATGTTCGCAGCGTGAATTTCAGTGGTAACGACAATACTGAAGATGAAGTATTGCGTCGTGAAATGGTGCAGATGGAAGGTGGCTGGGCGTCGACCGAAAAGATTGAGTCTGGCAAGAACCGACTGAATCAGCTGGGCTTCTTTAAAACCGTTACCGTTGAAACTCCGGCGGTTCCTGGCGAGGATGATCTGATCGACGTTAACTACAACGTTGAAGAACAGCTTAACGGTAGCCTCAACTTCAACATCGGTTACGCTGGTGGCAGTGGCATGATTCTGGGGGCCAGTGTCAGCCAGAACAACTTCCTCGGCACGGGTAACCGCATGAGTCTGAGTGTGCAGAAGAACGATACTACCCAGTCGTACAACTTCTCCTACTACAACCCGTACTACACCATTGATGGCGTCAGCCGTGGTTACAACCTGTTCTATCGCGAAACTGACTACAAGAGCCTGAGCACGGTCAGTGATTACCAGACCAACAGCAAGGGCGGTAACGTGACTTTTGGTTATCCGATTTCCAGTCGTCAGCGTTTGTCGGCGTCGGTGGGGTATACCAATACCAAGATGTTTGAAGGCTCAACAGTACCTGCTGAAATCATTGAGTTCATGGACGAGCAGGGCGATACCTTTGATGAGTATTCCGTTGGTCTGAACTGGCGTTATAACGGCCTCAACAAGGGCATGTTCCCAACCGCTGGTATGGAGCAGAAACTGTCGGTGGACATTGGTGTGCCGGGCAGTGACCTGACCAGTTACAAGCTGGGCTATACCGCCAACTACTATTTCCCGCTGGCAGATGAGTGGTCATTCCGTATTCGTACCGAATTGGGTTATGGCAATGGTTACGGTAACCTCAGCCGTTTGCCATTCTTCAAGAACTATCGTTCTGGTGGTCTGGGTTCCATTCGCGGTTATCAGAGCAACAGTCTGGGGCCAAAAGGTCTGCCGGAATACACTGCTGTACCTGTGGTTGAAACCGATTCTGATGGCAATGTGGTGTACGAGACCGACAACCTTGGTCTGCCAGAGTATGACAGCTCATCTCCATCAATCGTCTACAAGACCGATGCCGATGGTGCTGCAGTCGCCGTTTCCAACTCCAATCATTACAAGCCGGTCTATAAAACCAACGATGATGGTTCAGTCGTAACAGCGCCAGCTTACTATGAAACCCCGGCAGCTCTGGGTGGTAACATTTTGGTTGAAAGCTCACTGGAGCTGATATTTCCGTTGCCGTTTATTGAAGATCAAAGCTCAGTACGGAGCCTGGTGTTCTTCGACGCCGGTAATACCTTTACCGACTACTGCTACAGCCCGTATGACGAAGATATTCCGTCACTGACCTCGCATCCGTATTGCGAAACCGGTGTGAATCTTAACGATATCCGGATGAGTACCGGTGTCAGCCTGACCTGGATTACCGCTATCGGGCCACTGACATTTGTATATTCAATCCCGCTGAATGATCAGCGGAATGACAAGACTGAAGGCTTCGAGTTCTCTCTTGGTCAGGTATTCTGATAGCCATTTTTAGACTTCCAATTCAGGAGCAATGGGATGCGTATTGTATTTTTGATGTTGATTGCACTGGTCTCGCCACTGGCGCTGGCCGAAACCAAGGTTGCCGTGGTAGATATGGAACGCGCCCTGTTCCTGTCTGATGAAGCCAAGGCCGCCGCCAAAAAATTCGAAGACGACAATGCTGAGGCCATTGGCAAGGTTCGTTCACTGGAAGATGCCATGATGGCTCTGAAAGAGAAGAAGGATAAGGACGGTGACATCATGGGCCAGGATGAACTCAACAAGCTGGCTTCCGACTATGATGAAAAAGCCCGTGAGCGTCAGTTCTACCTGGACAAGCTGCAAAAGCAGGACCAGCAATGGCGTCAGGGGTTCTTCCGTTCCAAGTTGCCATCACTGGAAGAAAAGCTGAAGTCGATCATTGAAGAAGGCAAATACGACGTCGTACTGCAAGCCGGTGCCGTTGTTTACAGCCATCCGTCAGCCGACCTCACCAAAGTGCTGCTTGAGCGACTGAACGCTAAATAATTTTCGATCATCAAGTTCGTATGGACAATAGTATGGAACTGAGTTTGGCCGAGCTGGCTACTCATCTGGGTGCCGAGCTGCGTGGCGACGGCACCACCATGATCCGGGGCGTGGCTCCTCTTGGTAGTGCGACGGATGGGCAGGTCGCCTTTCTGTCAGACCCGGCCTATCGGTCCGAGCTGGCAACGACTGCCGCCAGTGCCGTGATGGTGCGTGCAGACCTGGCTGATGAAGTCGTTTCGGCGGCATTGGTGGTTGCGGACCCGTACCTGGCATTTGCCCGTACCACCCAGTTGTTTGATAACCGTCCGGCAGCGACCCGACAGATTCATCCACGTGCTGTGATTGAAGATGATGTGGTGCTCGGCGAGGGCGTTTCAATCGGTGCCAATGCCGTGATTGGCAAGGGTTGCCGAATTGGCGCCGATACTGAAATCGGTGCAGGATGTGTGATCGGTGATCACTGTGTCATTGGCGACAACTGTGTGTTGAATGCCAACGTTACTCTCTATTATCAGGTAACACTTGGTGATCGGGTTCGAGTACAATCCGGCACCGTTATTGGTGGTGATGGGTTCGGTTACGCGCCAAACAAGGGGCGTTGGGAACGTATTGCCCAGTTAGGCAGTGTCAGAGTTGGTAACGATGTCGAAATCGGTGCCAATACCTGTATTGACCGTGGTGCACTCGAAGACACTGTGATCGAAGATCACGTGATCATTGATAACCTGATCCAGATTGCCCACAACTGCGTCATCGGCGAAGGTAGTGCAATGGCGGGTTGTGCCGGTCTGGCAGGTAGCACCAAAGTTGGTAAACACTGCACCATCGCTGGCGGTGCCGGCTTGGCAGGGCACCTGACGCTGGCTGACGGTGTTCATATCATGGGTATGACACTGGTAACGAATTCTATTGATGAACCAGGCGTTTACGCCTCCGGCACATCACATATGCCAGCCCAACTGTGGCGTCGCAACGCCGCAAGATTTAAACAGCTCGATTCGATAGCCAAACGGCTGCAGAAATTAGAGAAAAGCCAAAAAGGTAACTCTTGATGTACCCGAAAACCGTACAGACGATTCAGGAATATTTGCCACATCGTTATCCATTCCTGTTGGTTGACCGTATTAATGGAGTAGACCTTGAAGACTCCGAAGGTCCGGTCATTCGTGCCATCAAGAACGTCACCATCAACGAAGAATTCTTTAACGGCCACTTCCCTGGTCACCCTGTGATGCCGGGTGTACTGATTCTGGAAGCCATGGCTCAGGCTGCAGGCCTGTTGGGCATGACGATTCTGGGCGGTGAGCGTGATCCTAATATGCTTTATTACTTCGCTGGTGCTGATAACGTGCGCTTCAAGCGTCCGATCGTACCGGGTGACCAGGTGGTACTGGAGGCTCGTTACATCAACAGCCGTCGCGGTATCTGGAAGTTTGATTGCCGTGCCCTGGTGGATGACGAAGTCGCTTGTGCGGCCCTGATTACCTGTGCCGAGCGGGTAATGGAGAAGGCATGATTCACCCAACAGCCATCATAGATCCAGCTGCACGAATCGCTGATGGTGTGGAAGTTGGTCCATACAGCATTATTGGTGCTGATGTCGAGATTGGTGCCGGTACCGTTATCGGCCCTCATGTCGTGATCAAAGGCCCGACCATTATTGGTCAGGGCAACCGCATTTTTCAGTTCGCCAGCATTGGTGAAGACTGTCAGGACAAAAAGTACGCAGGTGAACCAACTCGTTTGGTCATCGGTGACAATAACGTGATTCGTGAAGCCTGTTCTTTCCATCGCGGAACGGTACAGGACAACAGCGAAACCCGTATTGGTAGTAACAACCTGTTTATGGTGAACGTACATGTCGCCCACGATTGCGTGATTGGCGATAACTGTATTTTTGCCAACGACACCAACCTCGCGGGTCACGTTGTGGTTGATGACTGGGCGATTCTGGGTGGTGCTACCCAGGTGCATCAGTTCTGCCGTATTGGTGCCCATGTAATGGCCGGTGCCGGTACTGTGGTGCTGAAGGATATTCCAGCCTATGTGATGGCGCTGGGTTATCCGGCCCAGCCACACGGTATTAATGCCGAGGGTCTGCGTCGTCGTGGTTTCAGCGCCGAGCAGATCAGTGCTGTTCGGGCTGCCTACAAGGTGATTTATCGCCAGGGGCTGACCAGCGCTGAAGCACTGGAAAAACTGCAACAGGATGATGCCGACGAAGCTGTTCAGATGCTGACAGACTCCGTTAAGGCAGCCACGCGTGGAATCATCAGATAGTGAAACGGATTGCCATCGTTGTTGGAGAAACCTCCGGCGATATGCTTGGAGCAGGCTTGCTGAAAGCCCTGCGCGAGAAGTACCCGGATGCGATATTTGAAGGCATCGGTGGCCCATTGATGCAGGCTTATGGTTTCGACAGCCTGTATCCAATGGAGCGCTTGTCGGTGATGGGCCTGGTGGAAGTACTGGGCCGTCTCGGCGAGTTGCTGAAAATCCGTAAATCCCTGTTCAACCGCTGGGTTGAAAATCCCCCCGATGTAATGATTGGCATTGATGCGCCGGATTTTAATCTGACGCTGGAGCAGAAGCTGCGTGCCAAAGGCGTAAAAACCGTTCATTACGTCAGCCCATCCGTTTGGGCCTGGCGTCAGAAGCGGGTGCTCAAGGTCGAAAAAGCGGTCGATCTGATGCTGACCCTGTTTCCGTTTGAAGCCAAATTCTACCAACAGCACCGGGTGCCGGTGAAGTTCGTTGGCCACCATCTGGCTGACAAGATTCCGTTTGAAACTCCGAAAACCCCTGCTCGCGAAAGCCTTGGCCTCGACGTCAGCAAACCGCTGGTGTGCCTGATGCCCGGCAGTCGTGGCGGTGAAGTTGAGCGTATGGGGCCGCTGTTCCTGGAAACTGCCCAGCTGATGCTGCGCAAACGGCCGGATCTGCAATTTGTGATCCCGGCTGCCAGTGTTGATCGTCGTCAGCAGCTGGAAGCCATACTCGAACAACTGCCGTTGAGCTTGCCGGTCAAGGTGGTGTTGGGACAATCACAGTCCTGTATGGCGGCGGCCGATGTGATCTTGCTGGCGTCCGGCACTGCGACGCTGGAAGCCATGCTGCTGAAGCGGCCAATGGTGGTCAGCTATAAGGTTAATGGTCTGACGGCCTTGCTGTTGCGACGGATGCTCAAGCAGCCGTTTATTTCGCTGCCAAACCTGCTGGCAGGGCGTGAAGTTGTGCCGGAAATATTGCAGGAAAGCGCCACGCCAATGCGCTTGTCGCAGGAGCTGATGCGTTGTCTGGAAGACCAGCAAACCCGTCACCAGCTGCACGAAACCTTTCAGTTTATTCATCGACAGCTGCGGCGTAATGCCGATCAGGAAGCAGCCAACGCTGTGATCCAGCTGATCGAATCCTGATCTCAGCCGGAATTCCCCCATGATTGAAATCGAACAGACCCTGCTTCAGCAGGGTGTCAGCTATTGCGGCGTTGACGAAGCGGGTGCCGGTCCCTTGTGCGGTGACGTGGTTGCCGCCGCGGTTATTCTGGATCCTGCACGACCGATAGAAGGTCTGAACGATTCCAAAAAGCTCACCGAAAAACGTCGTGAAGTACTGTTTGAGCAGATTATTGCCAACGCCAAAGCCTGGTGCGTGGCGCGCTCAACGGTGGAGGAAATCGACACCATTAATATCCTCAAGGCTCGGATGCTGGCAATGAGTCGCGCGGTTGCCGGTTTGGCGGTAGCGCCGCAGTACGCCCTGATCGACGGTAACCGTTTACCCGAACTGGCGATGCCGGCTACTGCGGTGGTGAAAGGGGATAGTCTGGTCAGTGCGATTGCGGCAGCGTCGATTCTTGCCAAGGTTAGCCGTGATCGCGAAATGCTCGAACTGGACCAACAATATCCGGGCTATGGCTTTGCCCAGCACAAGGGTTATGGCACCAAGGCCCATCTTGAAGCTCTGCGGGCGCTGGGGCCATGTGCCATTCACCGACGCAGTTACGCGCCGGTGCGGGCCTTGCTGGAAGAGATGGGGAAGCTGTAACAGCAACCCCGCGGCACCGGCATAGTGAGAGAGGTGGAGTTTGTGCAGGGTCAAGGCATGCCTTGCCATCAGGACAGGGATCCAGCGGATCAGATCTTGCGAGTCAGCTTGTCGGCCTGTGAATAGGTCGCATGACGTACCAGATCACGCAGAGCTTCGTCGTTTTCAGTCGCCTGGATCTGCTCGGCACTGATGGCTTCTCCGATGCCCAGCTGAATGGTTGAGCGACGCTTCTTGAGGAATTCTGCCGGAATACGCAGGGTCCGCAGGGCCGGGTGAATTTTGCCCAGCACATGGAAGCTGCCACTGTTATGACCATGGAAATACACCGGAATCACCGGCACATTGGCTTTGCGGATCAGCCGCATGCTGGCAATCGGCCACTCCTTGTCAGCGATGCCTTGCTGGCCTTTGTACCAGGTCGATACCTCACCGGCAGGGAACAAACCCAGGCCATTACCCTGTTTCAGCTGACCCAGTGATTTGCGCATGCCACCCATGCCTTTCGGGCCGCGATTCTCGAACGGGTTTACGGTGATAAAGAGTTCGGAAATCGGTGCAAAATAGCTCAACAGGAAATTGGCGACGACGCGAAAATCCGGTCGGATCCGGCAAATCAGCAGCAGCAGGATAATGCCGTCGAGAAAACCGAACGGGTGGTTGGAGACCGTGATGAAAGGCCCTTCTTTGGGAATCACTCGACGCAGTGCTTCTTCGTCGTAGTCGAGTTTGATATCCAGATACTTCAGGGCATCCTCAATCATGTCGATACCCTGTTTACGTTCCAGTTTGTTGTAAATCCGCACCATGGTCGGACCTTTTAACAAACGTAACAGCATATTCAGTTTGAATGGGGAGAGTTTGGTCGCTTCCAATAAACCCTTGCGATCAAATAACTCCATAGCGACGGCCCCGTGGTCAGATAAAAATCGCAGGCATAATACCAGTCACCGGTGTCTCAGCAAGCAGTGAGTCCGGTTTTATCCGCAAATACAGATGTGAGTTTTAATGTGAAAGAAGCAGCCGTGGTAATCATAGGGGCAGGGGCCGCCGGTTTGATGTGTGCAGCACAGGTCGCAGCAGCTGGCCGTGAGGTACTGGTACTCGATCACGCCAACAAGCCGGGTAAAAAAATCCTCATGTCGGGTGGTGGGCGTTGCAATTTCACCAACTATTATGTTGAGCCTAATCGGTATCTCAGCCATAACCCACACTTTTGCAAGTCGGCACTGAGCCAATATACCCAGTGGGACTTTATTGCGCTGGTTGATAAACACGCAATTCCGTATCACGAGAAGAAAGACGGTCAACTTTTCTGCGATAACAAGGCCAGCGACATACTCAATATGCTGTTGGCTGAATGTGAAACATCAGGCGCGCGAATCCAGTTATCGACTGCTGTTGATGGGATTGAGTCTTTGCCTGCAGGTGGTTTTCTGATTCAGACCTCCAAAGCCGGTCAGGAAGGCGCTGATGCCGTTGCCATCAAGGCGCAGCAACTGGTGATCGCTACCGGTGGGCCGTCGATTCCAACCCTCGGAGCCACCGGCTTCGGCTACAAAGTCGCCCGCCAGTTTGGCCTTGATGTATATGAACCTGTGGCTGCGCTGGTGCCGTTCACCCTTACCAGCGAGCTGAAAACTCTCAGTTCAGCGCTTTCTGGCAACGCCTGTCAGGTGTCTGTCAGCTGTAATGGCCAGTCGTTTATGGATGACATGTTGTTCACCCATCGTGGTCTCAGCGGTCCGACAATGCTGCAGATTTCCAGTTATTGGCAGCCCGGTGATGCATTGAGCATTGATCTGCTGCCAGGTCTTGATGCCGCAGAACAGCTGCGTGCAGATCAGCATCAGAATCCCAAACAGCAGCTGAAAACCTGGCTCGGCCACTTGCTGAGCCAGAAAATCAGTGAGCAATGGCTGCCGTTTATGGGCTTTCAGCCGGAAGCCAGCCTCGCCAGTCTGAATGGCAAACAAATGGATGCGATTGCCATGGCGTTGCATCAGTGGCAGGTCAAACCTGCCGGTACCGAGGGCTATCGCACGGCGGAAGTGGCGCTGGGCGGCGTGAACACGGATGAACTCTCGTCGAAAACCATGCAGTGCAAGCGAGTAGCCGGTTTGTATTTTATTGGTGAAGTAATGGATGTGACCGGCCATTTGGGCGGTTTCAACTTTCAATGGGCCTGGTCAAGCGCCTGGGCGGCTGCCCAGCATCTGGCCCAGCAGGGCTGATTCAGGCGGCCTTGTCAGTCTCTCAAGGCCCGCCACCAGTACTTTGGTGCGGGCTTTCCAATACTCCTGTCTATATTTTCTGGGTGAATAATAGAAATACAAACTATTGATTTCAATTATGGTTTGGTCGTCCATAGTATTGATCTCAAGCAGGGCTGAGCATCCAAACACAATAAACCGGAGCCGGCGCTGAATACCCCAAAACGCTATGACAAAGGACGAAACCCATGTCTGCATACCAAAACGACATCAAAGCAGTTACCGCACTGAAAGAAGCCGCTGGCGCTGGCTGGTCTGGCATCTCCGAGGAAGCAGTTGCGCGTATGCGTGCCCAGAACAAGTTCAAGACTCACCTGGACATTGCCAAGTACACCGCCAGGATCATGCGCGAAGACATGGCTGCCTATGATGCAGACAGCTCCCAGTACACCCAGTCTCTGGGTTGCTGGCACGGTTTCATTGGTCAGCAGAAGATGATTTCTATCAAGAAGCACTTCGGCAACACCAACCGTCGTTACCTGTATCTGTCTGGCTGGATGGTTGCTGCACTGCGTTCCCAGTTTGGCCCGCTGCCTGACCAGTCCATGCACGAAAAAACCGTGGTTGCTGGCCTGATCGAAGAACTGTACACCTTCCTGCGTCAGGCCGATGCCCGTGAGCTGGATCTGCTGTTCCGTCAACTGGATGCCGCCAAAGAAGCCGGCGACACCGCCAAGGCTGCCGACATTCAGGAACAGATCGATAACCACGAAACACACGTAGTACCAATCATTGCTGACATCGATGCCGGTTTCGGTAACGAAGAAGCCACTTACCTGATGGCCAAGCAGATGATCGAAGCGGGTGCTTGCTGCATCCAGATCGAAAACCAGGTTGCTGACGAGAAGCAGTGTGGTCACCAGGACGGCAAGGTTACCGTTCCTCATGATGACTTCCACGCCAAGCTGCGCGCCGTTCGCTACGCCTTCCTGGAACTGGGTGTTGATGATGGTGTGATCGTTGCCCGTACCGACTCCCAGGGTGCTGGTCTGACCAAGCAGATCGCTACCGTTAAGACCCCTGGCGACCAGGGTGACATCTACAACAGCTACCTGGATGTTGAAGAAATCACCGTTGACCAGATGCAGCAGGGTGACGTGGTGATTAACCAGAACGGCAAGCTGGTACGTCCGAAGCGTCTGCCTTCCGGTCTGTTCCAGTTCCGTCGTGGTACTGGTGAAGAGCGTTGTGTATTCGACTGTATCGAAGCCATCAAGGCGGGTGCTGACCTGCTGTGGATCGAAACCGAGAAGCCACACGTTGGCCAAATCAAGGCAATGATGGACGAAATCCGCAAGGAAGTTCCAAATGCCAAGCTGGTGTACAACAACAGCCCAAGCTTCAACTGGACTCTGAACTTCCGTCAGCAGGTGTTCGATGCATGGCAGGCTGAAGGCAAGGATGTATCTGCCTACGACCGCGCCAGCCTGATGAGCGTTGAATACGATGAGACTGAACTGTCTGCTGAAGCGGACCGTCGTATCCAGAGCTTCCAGGCGGATGCATCTCGCGAAGCGGGTATCTTCCACCACCTGATTACACTGCCGACTTACCACACTGCGGCCCTGTCTACCGACAACCTGGCCAAGCGTTACTTCGGTGAAGAAGGCATGCTGGGCTACGTTCAGCAGGTACAGCGTCAGGAAATCCGTCAGGGTATCGCCTGTGTTAAACACCAGAACATGTCTGGTTCTGACATCGGCGACGCGCACAAAGAGTACTTCTCTGGTGAGAACGCTCTGAAAGCGTCTGGTAAAGACAACACCATGAACCAGTTCAGCTAAGCGAACATTCATGGCAACCCGCTGCGGCGGGGTTGCAATACAAAGCCCGCGTTGTTTGAAGGTCTTGCAGGTTGACCGGATGACATCGCGGGCTTTGCTGTTTTATCGCGGTATGGTCACTCGAAGTGGCCCGAAAATCTGGCTGGCAAGGTAAAAAACTGACCCGGATATTCTGTGCAGGGGAGGCTTTTCCGCTTTGGGAATTGGATAAGCGCTGCTGAGCTATTCATACCGTGCATTTACTGCGGGTAGAGCCAGCGCCTGTGCCGAATGACCGATTCCGGCCCTGACCAGCCACAGGGCCAGCGTGGCCTGCGCCACAATCTTGCTTCGGCCATGGCGGTTGAGCTTGTAGTGGAGGGATTTTACAGGATTAACGTACGTATGATCAGCAAACCTTGGTGCAGGTCATAGGTGGCTAAAAAGTGGTCTGAAAAAATGTCTGGATTGGGCGGTGAATAGCGGGATCAGGTCTATAATTTGGTCGTCAGCTTTATCCTGTCGCCGTCTGACCGGCTCAGCAAAAATGGTTGGGAATGAATACACAACTCAGACTCCAAAGCCTGGTCTACCGGGGCTTTTTAACCAGTGCCCTGATTCCTCTGTTAGTCATCGAAGCCTGCCTGTTGCTGCTGTATTTTGGTGCCAACTGGTTCGTCTTCTCTTCCTACAAAAATACCTTGCTGGATGAGGTGCATAACACCATCGGCCAAACGGCGATCCGCAAGGCCGAAAACATTGATCAGCAGCTACAGGATGTTGAACACCTCGCCCAGATCATGCGGGCAGATCATGAACACTTTTTCAAACAGCTGGACCAGTGCCATCGGCCGGTGCCGGATGGCATGTTCCTGCGTCATGACAATGGTGCGCTTTACAAATCCGCTGAGCGGGGCGGGGCATCGCTGTATTATTCCTCGTCGACCAGCATGGACGATACGACCTGGCAAAAGGCCATCTGTTCGGAGTCGCTTGATCCGCTGCTGGAGTCACTGGTCAACACCAGCCCACTGGTGACCCAGGCCTACCTCAATACCTGGGATGACATGAACCGGCTGTATCCCTTTATGGCGGATGCTGCCGGGCAATATGGCCCGGTGCTGCAAATGGAAGATTACAACTTCTATTACCTGGCGGACGCCAAGCACGATCCTTCACGCAAGCCAATGTGGACCGGTATGTATCTGGACCCAGCCGGGCAGGGCTGGATGACGTCCGTGGTGGTGCCGATTTACCGGGATAATTTCCTCGAAGGTGTCAGTGGTCTTGATATCACCATCGACAGTATCGTTAAAAACGTGTTGAACGAAGCTACCGGCTGGGAAGGTGCGCGTTTCCTGCTCGACGACAAGGGCCTGATTCTGGCGATGCCCCCTTGGGTGGAAGAAGTCTTTGACCTGAAAGAGCTGCGCGACCACGTTTACCGCACCTCCATTTCTGGCACGGTGGAAAAGCCGGAAGAATTCAATTTGCTCAACAGCCCGGAACCGGAAGTGCGTCGTCGTATGGCGGCAATTCTGGCCAGCAAGGAGCTGCGCGGTAATCTTGAAAGCCTGCGAGTGGGCTCTCGGGAATACCTGCTCAATGCCCAACGTATTCCAACCACCGGCTGGTTACTGGTAACCATTGCCGACAAGCAGGCAACACTGGAACCCATCGTGTCCTTGCAGCGCTCGATTCAGCGTGCCGGTTTTGCCGCCATGCTGTTGATGGTGCTGTTCTATATCCTGTTTTTCCTCTATCTGGAGTACAAGTCCCGGCGTATATCGGTACGTATTTCCGAGCCAATCCGGGAGTTGTCACGCTGGACCAACCAGCTTGGAGAAGAACTGTCAGCAGCTCGGCTGGAACCGGTTGGGATTGTGGAAATCGACAGCCTCTATCGCGATGTTAACCGCATGAGCAGCTTCCTGGAGGAAAAAACCAAAGAGCTGGTGGAATCACGTACCCGTGAACGGCTACATCAGCGTGAATCGGAGATTCTGGAACAACTGGCAACCACCGACCGCCTCAGTAACCTTTACAACCGTCGCAAGCTGGATGACATGTTGCGCTCAGAAGTGGATCGTTCCGAACGTTCTGACGTGCCCTTCAGCATCGTTTTGATGGACATCGACCACTTTAAGGACATAAACGATAATCTTGGTCATGCGATTGGTGATCAGGTGATTATTGAGCTCTCCCGAATGCTCAAAAACACGGTACGTAAAATTGATGCAGTGGGCCGCTGGGGTGGCGATGAATTTATGGTGATCTGCCCGATGACGGATCTCGACGGCGCCCTGCAGCTGGCCAGTAACGTGCGGGAAGCGATTAATGAGCTTGAAATAGATGAAGTAGGCAAGGTGTCTTCCAGCCTGGGTGTGGCTTGCTGGCGGCCAGGTGAAGATCTTGAGCAGCTGATCAATCGTGCCGATCGTGGCCTGTACAACGCCAAACGACTGGGACGTAATCGGGTGGCGACAGAGAGCAGCAGCGATGAGGATTTTTCCAGCAGCGTGGATGAAAGCTGATAGCCTGCAGCCATCCGTTTTGAAGTGAAGCCTTGTTGGGTCATCAAGGCTTCTCTATCAAATCAAGATATCTAAAAACGTTTCTATCTAAACGTTTTTATCAGGGCTTTGCGGTCAACGCTTGCCACCTTGCAGGGCAGCTCGTATACGCATTTGGGTATCTTCAGTATCCAGTAGTGCGGCAAACATAGCCATTTCCCGCTCGACTGCCTGATCAACCCGCTCTACATGGCCTTCGGCCCGTGCCAGTTGCTTGATGGCTCGAATGGATTGCTGTGAGTGGGTGCAGACGGTGCGGGCGACTTGCATGGCAGTCGCCAAAGCCTGACCATCTTCTGTGACCTGATTCAGTAAGCCCCACTGATGAGCTTCAGCAGCAGAATAGAAACGCCCGGTGAGTAACAGATCCGCGGTATTTTTGGGGCCAATGGCTTCCGCCAGCATCACTGAACAGGCGCCTTCCGAGGTTACGCCGATGCGAGCAAACGGCAGCGCATAGCGGGTGGATTTACCAGCGTAGGCGAGGTCTGCATGCAGCAGCAGGTTGGCTCCAATACCAATGGCACAACCTTCCTGCGCCATAATCAGGGGTTTGGTCAGGCTCGCCAGGGTATGAAAAATACCGGCAACACCATCCCGCACCGCAACAATATCTCCGCCTGGCAAGAGGTCATCAAGGTCGTTCCCTGCAGAGAAAGCCCGCTCGGAACCTGTCAGTACCACCACCATAACGTTGTCGTCCTGATCGGCTTGCTGCAGAGCTGCAATAATATCCCGGTAGGTCTGGATCCGAATGGCATTCAGCACTTCCGGGCGGTGAAGCTTGATTACAGCGATGCCATCCTCAAGCTGGTATTGGATATCCTGGAACATACAGCGGTCTCAACTTGTGAATTTAAATTTATAGTTTATGTAGTTGAATTCACGGTTATTGTGCCGTCAAGAGAGCAAGACGGCAACCGCTGTATTGATAGCCAGGTAATTAATGAGGTGAACGGATGGGCATCTGAGCCGGGTGAGGGGTTATCTCAGGCTGACTTTACTGCTATCTAGACCTACCCAGCTGCCGCTGCTACCAGGCAAGGGAGGTATTTGCTCTACATAAATCCAGGCGGCCTGTTTGATACGCTCATTGCCGATCAACAGGTCGAAGGTCCAGCAGGTGCCTAACTCAGGGTTCTGGAAAATATCATCACGGGGAATCAGGGTGCTGAAGTCGATGTCGTTGAGTGGCAGATAAATGGCATCCGGATTTTCAGTTGGCGTTGATGGATGCTCTGGTGACGGAGATTTGACCCGATAAGCCAATGGGCCGTGGGCAATTTCCAGTTCGTCGTCAGGTAGCAGCACCTGATATTGCTCAAGGGGAGTGCACTTCTGCCAGTCAGGCAGTAATAACCACAGCGGATTTTTATTATTGTCGTGGTTCACAGTAGCTCCTTGCTTCCTGCATTGCTTGGTGTGGATGCTCCAGTGAACATCTTTGCGCATGTAGTTATTTTGCCTCAGATCAATTATTTCCTACTCAGCAAGAAAAGAGATGCAAATGGGGTGATTAGCTAAATATTGCTTTGTTTAGTGGAACAATATGTATGGGAATTATCAGCCTTACACGGGTTCAGATCAGCACCACAGTCGCATCCGGGTTTAGTTCCAAATGAGGATCCAAATTGCTGCCGATGGTTTATATCACCGGGCTGGCAAGCCTCTAGTATGAGGAATGCTTTGGAACCCGCTCATGTTGCTGCCGCAACCCAGGTCACAGGGCAAGTCGAGAATAATAACAATCGAGGACTAGCCGATGAATTACGACGCCGTCGAAGAATTGATGGGGGTGTCTGCTCCCTGGATCATTCACGATATCCGCATCAACAAAACCTACCAGCGAGCCGAGATCTGTATCGGCATGGCGCGTAGCGGCTGGTTTGGTGCACGCCGCGCAGTACAAGGCTTTGCCGGACATCATAAGGTCTGGCGTCACGTTAATATGGGGCAGTTACGGTGTACGGTGCGGGTTGATTTTCCAGAGGGCGGCGTGCTGCCGGGAGCGCCCTGGGCTGGTGACGTACAGGCTCCTTTCACCCATGCCATGGGCCAACGCATTATGAAGATGCTGGCGGAAGGAATTCCACTTGGCAGTATTGGCCGTTTGATGGATCTCGACGCCGATATGTTGTGGCAATTCAAGCGCGGTATCGACACAGGCAAGCTTGGTGGCGACTACGACAAGGTGGCTGTGACTGCAAAACCGGAAGTGGTCAGCGAGCTGGATCCTGAGAACGATTTGCCAGCGGCCGATTGTTCCATCTGGCACGATTTATTGAGCGGTGACAAGGACCTGGAGATGCGCAATCTGGGATTACGGCTGATGTTGATGAAATTACGTCAGCAATACTCCAGTGCCAGGGATGACGAAGTCCGTATGCTCAAGGCGCAGCAGCTACGGACCTATTTTGAAAAAAATCAGGCCAGTGCCAGCCACGAGATTGAACAGATCCGGGGGGCACTGCAATGAATCGGACTGCCAAAGTGCCTGGGCGACTGGTGAGTATTGAGGAAGCAAGCCGGATTATTCAGGCTGGTCGCGGGGTCAGTATCGCCGGTGATGAAGCGGCGCTACGACAGCTGCCCAAAGGCTTGTGGATCGGCGGCACCATTCCCTACTTTATGTCAGACCAGGGTGGTCTCAGCTGCCGTGACCGGGTGTTCGTGAATGAACTGCCTGCTGCCAGTGGTGCTCCGGGTATGTGTACGTACGACGTCAGTAATATCGACAGCGTCTGTATGGATGCCCCGGCTAATGGTTTCAGTGTGCTGATTGTTCCGGCGTTTTCAGAGATCCATCAGCGCTTTGCCCACGATGCACCTGAATTCGACGGCATGTACATGCAGCCGTTGGTGGGTTGGGTCGCAGGCGCCCATCTGGATGATCTGGCCAATAGTCCGGCGGCCAGCAAACCCAAAACCGTATTTGGACCAACCGGAGAATTTAATGAGGATCTGGCGGTTGCCATGCATGTGGAAATCGCAGCAGACCGTGCCGCCAGCATTGAAATCATCAACCTGTTTGAACCCGGTAATGGCCCGACGCTACGCTTTCACGATTCCGGTTTTGTGGTGAAAGACGTTGAGGTTGATGGGCAACTGACCAACTTTGCCCATTATCTGAAGGAACACAAAATCGACACCCGTTTGCCGTTGGTGGCTGATTACTGCGGTGCTTTTATCAACGTCAGTGTGCAGGCTGTTGATGTCGATAAGGGGGAGGTGAAGCTCTATGCACCGGTCTTTCCGGAGCTGCAATACCACATTGCCAACCCGGTCCCTTCCTACGCCGAAGCCTTCCAGCAGGTGATGCCAGGCGACGATGGTGAAATCGCCTTTTGCTGTAATTGTATTCTTAACTATCTGTATGGTGAGCTGGAGGGGCAGCAAACCGGGCGTATGCATGGCCCGATGACCTTTGGTGAAATTGCCTACCAGCTGGTAAATCAGACACTGGTGTATTTGCGCGTCAGTTGATGAGTCTGGAAGCCGTGACCCCGGCGCCGGGGGTTACGGCTGTTTTAATCAGCACATTACAAAATAAAGATTGACACTGCCTGAAGCTGACTATATTTTGCTCACCAAGCTAGAAAGTAGCCGTTTAGCGACTCCCGTTTCGAAGTACCTCAGTAGTCCCTCGTCCTGTAGTTAATAAATACCGTCTGATTTTCCTGCTACTTCGCCTATATAAAAGGCACCACAATTTTTTCTACAGGATATTTATATGTCTAACGTAACTACCGGCACTGTTAAATGGTTCAACGAAACCAAGGGTTTTGGCTTCATTTCTCAAGAATCCGGCCCAGATGTTTTCGCTCACTACAGCGCTATTGCCAGCACTGGTTTCAAAACCCTGGCTGAAGGTCAGGCAGTGCAGTTCACTGTGACCCAGGGCAAAAAAGGCCCACAGGCTGAGAACATCGTCGTTATCTAATTAGATATCTGATAACTCGATCTTCCGACAAAAAAGCAGGCTCTGACAGCCTGCTTTTTTTATGCCCGCGAGTTGCGGACATCGCTCAATCGGCTTTAAGTACCACCAACAAGCTGCCCGGCGCGACGCCTTGACCCGCTTGCTTGACCAGCTCAACCACAGTACCGGCCTGGTGGCTGGATACTTCGATTTCCATCTTCATCGATTCCAGAATCAGCAATGGCTGATTGGCCTGTACCTTGTCACCCGGTTTTACCAGACACTGCCAGACGTTACCGGCAACGTGGCTTTCGACGGTGAATTCTCCATCAGCCAACGGACGTTCGTCATCCTGTTCGGTATCCGCAGGTTCGCTGTCATAGTTAAAGCGGCCGGTGCGTTTCCAGTCTTCCAGCTCTTGCTGAAATGCTTTCTGACGTTCCACCTGAAATTCATTGATACCAGACGACTGGGCAGCCAGAAAGGCTTCGTATTCCGCCAGATTGAAACGGGTTTCTTCAATTTTGATCGGGTAACGGCCGTGCGGGAACTGTTGGCGAATATCGGTCAGTTCGTCGTGGCTGACTTCGTAGAAACGTACCTGATCAAAGAAGCGCAACAGCCATGGCTGGTTGAACTCTTTGGTCTGCTTGTAGCGGTTCCACATTTGCAGGGTACGGCCAACAAACTGGTAACCACCCGGGCCTTCCATACCGTAGATACACATATAGGCACCACCAATACCAACCGAGTTTTCCGCAGTCCAGGTACGGGCCGGGTTGTATTTGGTGGTCACCAGGCGGTGACGCGGATCTACCGGCGTAGCCACCGGAGCACCAAGATAGACGTCGCCCAGGCCCATTACCAGATAACTGGCGTTGAATACGATGTCTTTCACATCCTGAATCGAATCCAGGCCGTTGATACGGCGGATAAACTCAATGTTATCCGGGCACCATGGCGCATCGGCACGGACCGATTGCATGTATTTTTCCGCTGCCAGCCGACAGACTTCATCGTCCCAGCTCAGTGGCAGGTGAACGATGCGAGACGGTACTTCAGCACCTTCGAGGTCGCCCAGTTGATCTTCTGCGGCCTGCAACAAATCCAGCAGCTGCTGTTGTGGCAACCGCGTGGAGTCGTAATGCAGTTGCAGCGAACGAATGCCCGGGGTCAGTTCCTGCAACCCCTCGATGTTCTGGCTTTGCAGGTATTGCATCAGCGCATGAACGCGGAAGCGCAAACGGATATCCAGTTGCAGCGGACCGTATTCAACCAGCAGATAGCGATCACCGGACGGCCGATAGACCACGCCGGTCGGATGCTGTTCGTTGCTGATTTCCGCCACAATCGGCGATGTCGGACGATATTCTTCAACGACCACAGTGTCCTGACAGCTGAGGGTTTGCAGGCTGCTGGCTTGTTGCTCAAACAACTCAACGGCAGTTTGCTGCGAAACCGGGATAAAGCGTACCTTGTCACCGGCTTTGAGCTGGCCCAGTTTCCAGAGGTCAGCGGTAATCACAGTTGCGGGGCAGACAAAGCCCCCCAGGCTGGGGCCGTCCGGGCCCAGAATCACCGGCATGTCGCCAGTGAAGTCGATGGTGCCAATGGCGTAGGCGTTGTCGTGAATATTCGATGGATGCAGACCGGCTTCACCGCCGTCGGTGCGGGCCCAGTCCGGTTTTGGGCCGATCAGGCGCACACCGGTGCGGCTGGAGTTGTAGTGGATTTCATAGGCGGTTTCGAACAGCCGGTCGATATCGGCTTCGGTGAAAAATTCCGGCGCACCGTGGGGGCCATAAATGACCCGCAGCTGCCATTCGTTACTGATCTGCGGCAGCAGCGCAGTATCGCATGCAACTTCTTCTGCCGCCGCGGTACTGGCGGTGATATGCAAGACATCGCCGGGTAGCAGGGCACGGCCGTTATGGCCGCCAAACTGGCCGAGGGTGAAGGTTGATTTTGAGCCCAGATAATCCGGGCACTGCCAACCACCGTCGATCAACAGATAGGCGCGGGCACCGGCGGCGCTGACCGAACCTGTGTCGAGCAAATCACCGGCCTGAATATGAACCGGCTGCCAGAATTCAACGGCTTCAACCACACCATTGCCATGGGTGATTTTGGCGTTGGTGCTGGCTCCGGCCAGCAGCACCCGAGTGGCGCTGTTGAATTTCAGCAGCGGGCCCTTGAGGGTGATTTCCAGACCGGCAGCTTCTACCTTATTGCCGAGCAAACGGTTACCCAGTTCAAAGGAGTAGCTGTCGAACGGGCCGGATGGCGGCACGCCAATGTCCCAATAACCAATGCGGGCGGGCAAATCCTGCACTGTGGTCTGGGTTCCTGCGGCGATCACCTGCACTGTGGTTGGTGCATGGTGAATGGTTTTCAACAGCTGGGTGTAAACGTCACCGGCAACTACCCGTTGGTCGGCCAGAATATCCAGCAGGTAACGACGGTTGGTTTCGATGCCGTACAGCTCGCTACTGGCCAGCGCGTCGGCGAGACCGGAAATGGCCTGTGCGCGGTTGTCGGCGGTGACAATCACCTTGGCGACCATAGGGTCGAACAGCGCCGGCACCGTGGTGCCGGATTCCACCCAGGTATCGATACGCAAACGACCGTTAGATACAGACTCTGCCCATTCAACACGGCTCAGCAGTCCGGCGGATGGCTGGAAATCCAGTGCCGGGTCTTCGGCGTAAACCCGCGCCTGAATGGCGTGACCTTTTGATTCAAACTGGCCGTCCAGCGGTAGTGAGTCCTTACCTGCCTGAACGGCTGGTAGACGCACCATCCATTCAACCAGGTCGACACCAAAGACTTCTTCGGTAACACCGTGCTCAACCTGTAAGCGAGTATTCACTTCGAGGAAGTAGAATTCGCCGCTGCTGGCATCAAAAATAAACTCAACGGTACCGGCACTCTGGTAATTAACCGCCGCGGTCAGCCGTTCGGCGGTTGCCTGCAGCTGCTGACGCTGTGCGTCAGTCAGGCCCGGTGCCGGGGTTTCTTCCAGTACTTTCTGGTTACGGCGCTGCAGCGAGCAGTCGCGCTCGCCGAGGGTTATCACCTTGCCGTTGCCGTCACCGAATACCTGCACTTCGATATGACGGGCTTTCTCGACAAATTTTTCCAGAAACACGCCGTCGTTGGCGAAGTTGTTGGCGCTCAGACGTTTGACACTGTGCCAGGCGGATTGCAGTTCGTCCGCGCTGTAACACAGCTGCATACCAATACCGCCACCACCGGCGGTGCTTTTCAGCATCACCGGGTATTTGATGTTAGCGGCGGCTGTCAGCGCAGCATCAAGATCACTCAACAATTCAGTACCCGGCAGCAGCGGCACCTGATTTTGCTCGGCCAGTGTGCGGGCGCTGTGCTTCAGACCAAAGGCCTTCATATGTTCCGGGCGTGGGCCGAGGAAATAAATTCCGGTGTTGGCACAGGCGGTCGCAAAGTCGGGGTTTTCACTGAGGAAGCCATAACCCGGATGAATCGCTGTGGCGCCGCTTGCACGGGCAATTTCCAGTAACCGTTGCTGGTTCAGATAGGTGCTGGCAACACTGCCTTCACCAAGGCTGTAGGCTTCATCGGCTTCCTGAACATGACGGGAATGCTGGTCTTGCTGGTGATAGACAGCCACTGAACCAATGCCCAGTTTTTTCAGGGTGCGGATGATTCGACAGGCAATCGCGCCACGGTTGGCAATAAGGACTTTGTTCAGCATGAGCTTGATGCTCCGTTGTTCAGCTGGCAGGCCGTCCTGCCGGGTATTCTGAAGCCAGTGGGTCGTCCCGCTGGTTTTTTGTTGGGTACTTTGCGCTATCTGCGTCGTGTTTGTAGGACTGACAGCGCTCTTTGATTTACCTGGCTTCCTTGTCTCTTGGGAGGTCTTACCTCCCGCCGACGGGCATCCCTCTGCTTTGCGCTACCGGTTCGCTGATCCGATCTCGTCAATATCTCGCGACGGACCCGCCTTCACTGGACATCCATGTCCAGAGTCGGCTCTCCCGGCATCCATGCCGGTCGGTCCTGCTCAATATTGTCCGGTCGGGCGAACCTTGATGCGCGGAATGAACACGCACATCAGCTTTTCATATTTCGCTTTGCAGGTTGGGCCATGCCCAACACCTCACTGCCTGCGGTTATTCCCACACCAGCACTTCAATCGGTGTCGGGTTGTAGCCATTACACGGATTGTTCAGCTGCGGGCAGTTGGAGATCAGCACCAGGGTGTTCATCAGGGCTTTCATTTCGACGTATTTGCCAGCGCCGGATATGCCATCTTCGAATGTCAGGCCACCTTCTTTGGTGATGGGCACGTTCATAAAAAAGTTGATGTTGTGGGTGATGTCGGCTTTGTTGAGGCCATATTCTTCGTGTTCGTTGATGGCCAGCATCCAGCTGTCGCGACAGGCGTGCATGCATTTTTTGTCGAGCGCATACCGCACGGTGTTGGATTCGGTGGCGCAGGCACCGCCGAGGGTGTCGTGGCGGCCGCAGGTGTCGGCAACGATTTCCAGCAGCGGTTTGTTTTCGTTGGTGCGCAGTACGGAACCGGCGGTCAGGTAGACGTTGCCCTGTTCGCGAATGGTGTCCATGGCGCTGTAGCGCTCGGCAACGTCGTCGGCGTTGTAGAACAGGGTATCGGCGGCCTGGTTGCCTTCCAGATCCAGAATGCGGAAGGTCTGGCCAGCTTCAATGCGGTGGAGGAAATAATCCCCGGCATCGACTGTCTGGCGGAATATGGCGTCTTCGGGGCGCAGCGTACTTTCTTTAATCATCTCGAGTGCTCCTCAGCGTTAGTCCATAAAGGTGTACAGGAAGGTGTTCTGGAAGCCGCGCTGGTTTTCCGGGCAGAGGTTTTTGCAATAGTCGTCGTCAGCCACTGGCGCGGCCTTGGCGAGGGCGTATTGCACCGGTTTGCGTGGGTATTCAGCAAAGCCACTGGCCGGAGACGCGAGCGGGTGTGGACAGCTGTGCAGGATGACCAGGGTGTCCATTTCAAAACGCAAGGTGATGGAATCACTGGCCTTGCCTGCAGGCTCGTAGCTCAGGTTGCCTTCGTCATCGGTGGATACCTTGCTGAACAGGTTGAGGTTGGCCGCCATGTCCTTGCGGCCGAGGCCGTATTTGGCCAGCTCGACCATAAAGCTGTCGTAACCGTTCAGGGTCCAGTCATTCAGCCCCTGCTGGTAGCTGATGCGAGGCCAGCGTTGTTCCAGCATGGTTTTGTTCATATTGCCGCAGACGGTGTCGTGCCAGCCACAGTCGTCCTCAACGATGGAGGCCATGACGCGGCCCATATCGGAGTACAGGCAGTGGCCCTTGGTCAGTTTGAAAGTGTGCTGGGCCTTGAGGCTGTCCGGGGCGTTGTATTTTTCCAGCAGGTCGTTGGGGTTGTACATCAGCATGCCGACGTTGGCGCCACCTTCGACATCTGTCAGCGTCAGCAAGGTGCCTTTTCTGACCCGCATCGACCAGTGGCAGCCACCGCGCAGGGTATCTGTGTAGACGGTTTCACCGAGTTGATACTCACTCATTCTTTTTACTCCTGTGAATGTCGGCTCAGGACACCAGTAATTCATCCTGGTGACGGGAAGTCAGGTTGACGTCGTGACGAATATCGTCGTGCAGATTCTTGCTGGTGAGGCCAATCGGCAGGTCGTAGGTGATGGTCGCACCCCAGGCGTTGGGGGCGTCCGGGTCATTCCGCACCTTGTCGAATACCCACAACCGGGTACCAAGGTAAAAACCTTCGGTAAGGTCGTGGGTCACCATAAAGATGGTGGTGCCGGTTTCCTGCCACAGCTCCAGAATCAGCTGGTGCATATCCGCCCGAATACCGGGATCAAGCGCGCCAAATGGTTCGTCCAGCAACAGGATTTTCGGTTTTTTGATCAGGGCCTGGGCAATCGCCAGACGCTGCTGCATACCACCGGAAAGCTCATGGGGATATTTATTGACCGCATGATCGAGGCCGACCTGTTCCAGCAATTCCAGTGCTTGCTGGCGAGCAGCCTTGCGGGCGCTGCCAAACAGCTTGCCGAACAGCCGTCCGGTCAGGCTGCTGGATTCCAGTTCGAGCCCCAGAATGACGTTGTCGATTACCGTCAGATGGGGGAATACGGAATAGCGCTGGAACACAATGCCACGGTCGACATCGGGTTCGTTGGTGATCGGCTGGCCTTGCATCAGGCACTGGCCGCTGCTGACAGTTTCCTGGCCAGACAGCATTTTCAGAAAGGTCGATTTGCCACAGCCGGAGGCACCCACCATGGTAATAAATTCACCCTGTTCAACGGTGATGTTGACGTTTTCCAGCACCACCTGGTCGCCATAGCGTTTACCAACACGCTTGAATTCCAGAAAGTGGGCGGGTTTCTCGGTCACGAGTTGCAGGCTCATATCAGGCTCCTTTTACCGAGGTCATGAATCAACGTTGATACCAGGGGAAAGCCCGGCGGTTGAGCTGTCGCAGCAACTGGTCAGCAACAATGGCCAGTACAGTAATCCAGGCGACGTAGGGCAGAATGGTGTCCATCGACATGTAACGACGCACCAGGAAAATCCGGTAACCAAGGCCTTCATTGGCGGCAATGGCTTCGGCTGCGATCAGGAACAGCCAGGCCGAACCCATCGACAGGCGCACGGCGTCGATCAGCCGCGGCATCATTTGTGGCAGCACCATACGGGTGATCAGTTGCCAGCTGTTGGCGCCGAGCGTCTGGGCCTTGATCCATTGTTCTTCTGGTAGCTCCATCACCCGCTGTTGCAGGTCACGGATCAGGAACGGCGTGATACCGATGACGATCAGCACCACCTTGGAGACTTCACCGAGTCCAAACACAATAAACAGCACGGGAAGCAGCGCCATCGGCGGCACCATGGCAATGGCGGTGGTGAAGGGCGAAAGTTTGGCGCGAGCCAGCGGGAAGCTGCCCTGGGCAAGGCCAAAAAACAGCGCAATCAGGGCGCTGATGCCAACGCCGATACCGAGTCGCACCAGTGAGGCCTGGGTATCGCCCCAGAAAATAATTTCACCGGTACGTTTGCTTTCCTCGGTGGCCAGCCGCAGCAGCGTATCGCCCATGGTCGCAAAAGCAGGCAGCAGTTTGTCACGTGGGTTTTCTTCCAGCCGCAGGTCGGAGGCGACCAGATACAGCAGCAGTACTGCGATAAACGGCAGAGCCCCCAGAGTCAGGGCTGTCAGCCTGGAAGGCTTGAGGTTGACCAGTTTGCGCATTGCGCTCTCCTGATAGCAGGTTAACGGTTCGAAACAACGGGCTGGCCTGTTTCCAGACCTCCGGCAGGTATCTAACAGCTGTACTAATCTGTTGTCGATATCTGCAAGTCTCCCGGGCTTTTGTCCCGCCGTGTAACCCCCGTATCAGCTTTGGTCGGTCATCCGGTCGGATGGGACTTGAAGTCTGAAGCGGCAAGGTCGACTGCTCTCGGACCTGACGTGAACACAGATTATCTGGTCACCGGAACCCTAGCGGTCTATTTCGATGAGATGCCAGCATCCCATTGCATCTTGCATACAAGACACTAAGCGAAGCCTGTGCCAGTTTGCAAGAATTACCAGAAAGGCCGCAGCCATCAGTGCTTGACTGAACGCCTGCCAGATTCCTCTGGATATAATTGCACTAAAAATGGGCATTGACCTGTGTCATGTTTTTTTAGAGGGCTTATCTGCAGCCGGTGTTACATCAGTCACGTCGGGCCTTGGCTCTGCGTTGAGGGATATCCTGCGATTGTTATTTCGGCATCGTTTTTGTAATGAACCTTGTATACAAGTTTTTGGAAATCATCATGAACCCGGCTGTTGTACTGTTTTTCGCATCCATTCTCTGGGGCAGTGCCTGGATTCCGCTTAATGCCATTCAGGAACTGGGGCTGTCACACAGCCGTTTGTTGCTGGTGGCCTATAGCGTGGGGGCGCTGCTGACCTGGCTGCTGGTGTGGCAAAGACGTGCCTTGCTGGTGCAGGCGGTCGCAGGTTATCGGCGTGAACTGCTGGGGATTCTGCTGTTTGGTGGTGTTGCCAATGTCAGTTTCTCGATTGCGCTGATGGAGGGGGACGTGGTGCGGGTGATGGTGTTGTTCTACCTGTTGCCGGTGTGGAGCACCTTGTTGGGGCGCTGGTGGCTGGGGGAGCAGATCAATTTCCTCAAGACCCTGATGATTGCCATGGCTTTGCTGGGTGTGGCGCTGGTGGCTGGATTGAAACCGGATAACCTGACCAGTTTTACCTCAGCCCCCTGGGGCCTGGCGGATACCCTCGGGCTGCTGGCGGGCTTCACCTATGCCGCTAATAATGTTTTGTTCCGCCGTGCCGAAGCGGCTGATTTGCCAACTCGCGTCGGGGTGATGTTATTGGGTTCGGCGCTGTCGTTACTGCTGGTCGAAATTGTTGGAGTGACTGCTGCTGACGCCCACGGCCTGGTTGCTCAGGTACCGCTGTCGGCCTGGTTGTTTGCGGCTCTGTACGGTGTCAGCTGGTTGATGTTGATGTCGTTTGGTTCCCAATGGGGCGTGAGCAAGTTACCTGCCAGCCGTTCGGCGCTGATCATTATTATGGAACTGGTAACGGCGGTGCTGTCGGCCGAACTGCTCGGTGCCAGTGCGCTGGATCTGGCCGGTTGGCTCGGTTGTGGGCTGATTTTGGCGGCATCAGTGCTGGATGGCCGTACCGACAGCGGTCATTCGCAGGCAGCGGTCAGCTGATTGATATTCACATTAACGTCACTGTAGGGGTGTTAACTGCGGCCGGATTTGTTTGAATACAGCTTTTCGGGACAGGGGTGGAGTGTGTAATGGACAACATTATCGTCGGCCTGGCGGCAGCGGTAGTTGTGGCCCTGGTGGTGATTGTATGGAAACTGCTGAGTGGCCGGGTGTCTGGCAAGGACTTGCCTTATGTGGCAGTGGGGGCTGTGCTGTCACCACTGGAGTACAGTTTCTATGAGCAGTTACAGCGCGCTGTGGGTAATGCTGCACTGGTGCTGTGCAAGGTGCGGGTGGTGGATGTTATCAAGCCGCGTTCCGGCCTCAAGGCCAATGCCTGGCGACTGCATTTTGATCGCATCGTGCAGAAGGAATTTGGCTATGTCCTCTGCAACCCTGCTGATATGACGGTATTTTGTGTGATTGATCTGGATACCGCCTCGCAATCCAACACTGAACGCCAGAAGCGTAATGAATTTCTTTCGGCAGCCTGCGTGGCAGCCGAGATTCCAATGTTGCTGATGGACGCCAGACAATCCCGCTCGGTTGAGGAGCTGCGTCAGCAAATACTAGCGGTGGTCGATATTGCTCATCCTCAGCAGGACCCGCTGGCCAATTTTAATTTGTCCGTAGGCTCGGATGATTCAACCCCGCTGACGGGGGAAGTGCAGCAGTCTTCGCCCGAGTCCTTCAGCTCGGTAGAACCGCAGCCGGCTGCTGAGCGTATGGTACTTGAGCCGTTCCGGGCCACCGATGACGACGAGCCGCTGACTGCTGGCTCGACTGACGTTGTTGAACCAGAAGTTGCAGAGCCTCAACTGTCGCAGCCGCCAGCAGCACGACCGGTCAAAAAACAGCCGTTGTGTCCCAAATGTGGTGCCGGGCTGAAACCCCATAAACCCACCACTGGTCGGTTTGCCGGTCAGACCCTGCTGGTGTGTAGCCAGTATCCCGACTGTCGTTTCGCCGCGCCAGTACGCAGCAAGGTCGCTGAGCCAGCCTGATCTTCTACTGCCAGCCTGTGGGGCTGGCAGCGTGTCCCTTTCCAATCGCCCATAACGGTCAACGCAGGTTTTGGTTGACCTTTGTCGTAATGGATTTTTGTCGAATTTATTCCGCTGCTGTCAGGCTCCGGCAGCTTGTTTCCGGGCTTTGAAAAAGCGGTCATGAGCGGGTAAATCTCGTGGTTTCGGAGTAGTCAGGCTCCTAGCATCCCCTCACATTCTTGTGGGGGAATCCTTATGAAATTCGTTGCTTATCGCAGTCTGCTGGCTGCTGCCGTGATTGGTCTGGCATCGTCTGCAAACGCTGCCATCAGTGATTATCTGGGCCAGGGCCTGAACCTGACGGATGCCTACATGCAGGCGTCGAGTGATTGTGGCGGCACCTGTGATGGGGATATTGCCAAACAGTTGCAGGCTATGGGTTACACCACCAATGATGTGCTGGAGGCGGTGTTGGCCGGTGGTGGCGACAAGTCCTTTATTCTTTCCTCTCTGGTGCTGTCAGCCGTTGATACTGGCTTGACGATTGATCAGATCATGAGCTCATTGCTGCAGCTGGATTCGGTCAGTGCTCTGGATGCGGTTATGGCGATGGCAGATGCTGCCAAACAGAACCCGTCGATTGATATGTCTGCGGTGGTTGAAGCTGCGCTGGCTGCCGGAGTTTCTGGTGATGTGCTGGTGGCCGGTTTGCTGGCTGCCGGGGTGGATGCCAATACAGTTGAGTCGCTGGCGACCCAGGCTGGTGTGTCTGATAGCGATATTGATGCGGGTCTGTCACTGGCTGCGGCGCTGTCTAACGACAGTGCGACTGGCGCAGGCAGCAGTACTGAAACCCTGACTCCCACCAATGAAAACACCACACCACCGGTTATCAGTGGCGTTTAAGCCAGACGTTTGGTGGTTGGCGTTTGAGTTTTGATAGCAGCTGTAGCAGAGGAACCATGCCGGGCTGAAACGCTCAGCCCGGCATGGTTCTACATACGTTTACAGTTCGCCTTTGGCGGCCTGTTTCATGTAGCTGTCGCTGAAGCGCAGTTTGATGTTTTTGATGTCGCCATTAACCGTGCCATTCGGGAAGGCGACGCCAATAAAACTGGCATCCGGTGCTCCGTCACCCAGCAGACCGTGGGCGAAGGAGAAGTCGGCGACATAACGCATGGTATCAACCAGCTCGGATGAGTTTACGAAGCTGGCTGCGTCGGCGGCGCTGTAGAACATTTTGGTCGCCGCCAGCTGGGAGTCGTAACCCGCCAGATCGGTGCCAGAGGCTTCGGCCATCATGGAACGGGCATCCTTACCAGCCTTGTCGTTTTTCGACATAATGCTCATGGTTTCGTACCAGGCTCCGGCCAGCGCTTTGGCGAACTTTGGATTTTCATTCAGGACGCTGGTATTGACCATGGTGGCGTCGATGATTTCACCGGGAATCTGGCTGGAATCAAATACCTTGTGGGCGTTTGGCATGGACATGATTTCACTGACCAGTGGGTTCCAGGTCACCACGGCGTCGACGTCGTCAGTACCGTAGGCGGCGACCATGTCGGCGTCGGAGGTATTGATCACGGATACGTCTTTTTCAGACAGGCCAACACTTTCCAGACCACGCGCCAGCAGGTAGTGGGAAACCGACAGCTCAACGAGGTTGACCGGCTTGCCTTTCAGGTCAGCGATGTTGCTGCCTTGCTTCAGGATGACCGCGTCGTTGCCGTTGGAGAAGTCGCCAACAATCAGTGCTGTGGTATCAACACCGCTGGCGGCTGGAATGGTGAGGGCGTCCATATTGGTCATTACGCAGGCGTCAAACTCACCCGCGGTGAACTGGTTGATGGATTCAACGTAATCGTTGATCTGCACGACTTCGATATCGATGCCGTATTTGTCGGCCCACTTTTTGATAATGCCGGACTTGTCAGCGTAGTCCCATGGCATCCAGCCCACATAGATGGACCAGGCCAGACGGAAGCTGTCCTTGGCGTTTGCAGCGTTGAATGGCAGTACGGTGGCCAGGGTGACCAGGCTGGCAATGACAAGGCGATTCATACGTAACATGGAAATTCCTCAATTGGTTTGGTGGCGGCAAGAGGTCTCGGGATTCAGCATGATTCCTTGCTGTTTCCTGGGCCTCCCGGGCTTTTGTCCCGCCGTGTAACCTGACACCTGAGTGCCTGAGGTCGGTTGCTCTCGGACCTGCCACCTGTGCGTCTGTTGCCAGACTCATCAGGCCGGAACCCTAGCCACCTATTTCTGAATTGTAAGGACGTCTTGTCCAGTGATCCTTCGATCCTCTGCGTCACCAGTTTCAGAGCAATCCTTGTACCAACAAAAACCGCGGAACCACGGCCAGATTAGAGCAAAAGTGCACTGCAATGGAGCTTTACTCTGTGGTTGATTGATCCGGGTGCATATGCTCAGAACAATTTCCCAGCAGCTTGGCCAGATAGCGCGTCGCCGGGCCAGAGCCTCCGGCGGCGGCTTCAACCAGAAACAGGTCTTCATAGCGGCTGTAATCTTCCCGCATAGGCAAGGCCCGCAAATGACCCTGATCCAGTTCGGTGCTGATCCAGCTCATTGGCAGCCAGGCATAACCCAGTCCGCGCAGCACGATATTGAGGCTGGTGTAGGTGTGTGACACGGTCCAGCGCTGATGGGCGCCGAGCCAGCCGGAGTCACGCCGATGGCGGCTGCTGTCACGCATCACGATCTGACGGTGTTCGGTGAGGTCTTCGAGCCGTAAATGCTGTTGTTGCTGTAACGGGTGAGCGGGACTGCTGACCGGCACAAAACGTTCACGATGAATCAGTTTGCCTTTCATGCCCGCGGGCATGATCGGGGTGACCAACAGATCGATTTCACCACGCTCCAGCATGTCATTGCCGCCGTTCATGACGAACTCGGTGAGTTCCACCCGGGTGTCAGGGAAATGGCTGGAAAAATCCTGCAGCAGGGAGAACAGCCGTTCGTAGGGGAAAATCATATCCAGCGCCAGCCGTACTATGGGTTCAACGCCTTGCCGTAGAACATCAGCGGCCTTGTCCATGTTTTCGGCCTGCTCCAGCAATTGATTGGCCCGTTGCAGCATGACCTTGCCGTGTTCGGTCAACACTGCCTTGCGGCCCTCAACTTCCAGCAGCACGATACCCAGCTGCTCTTGCAGCTTGTGGACACCATAACTGATGGTGGACTGGCTTTTGTGAATGGCATCTGCTGCCTGGGCGTAGCCGCCGTGTTCAACGACGGCCTTGAACATACGCCATTGTTCGAGAGTGGTTTTCATGGCTGATCTGCAAATTTGTTCATGCTGACGAAAAAAACACTTTGATATTCAGTTGTCACTGGCCGAATTACTATCGCCGCCGCCCATGGTGCCGGTTGTTGTTGCATTGGCTGAAAAATCCGTGTGGGCATTAGACTAACCCTGCCATCGTGATTTATGAAACTCATTTCATTCGACGCTTTCCGGACACTGGGATTACCGGTTGCCACTTCACTCAAACCAGAACACATGAACAATCACATCGACCAGCTACTGGCCTGTGACGGTGTGCTGTTTCCGCAATACTGGCAATTGAATCCGCTGGTTTATGGATTGAAACGCAAGGTATTCCCAAGCCTGGCGACTTATCACATTGGTCACGACAAGGTCGAAATGACCCGCTGTTTCCAAATGGTGGCATCGGCTCATGTTCCCTGGACGGAAATCGCTGCCAACACCGACTACGAAGCCGAACGTTTGTGGAATCTGATGCCGATTCCGTTTGTCGCCAAGATTCCCCGCAGCAGCATGGGGGAGGGCGTATTCCTGATCGAGCAGCTGTCACAGTGGCGTGAATACTGCCGCAAGTCGCCAGTGCTGTATGTGCAGGAATATCTGCCGATTGACCGTGACTTGCGGATTGTCTGGGTGGGCAAACAGGTGGTCGGTGGTTACTGGCGTATCCAAGCAGAGCAGGGGTTTTACAACAACCTCGCCCGTGGTGGTCATGCCGAACAGGGTATTATGCCGGAAGCCGCGCTGGAGTTGGTGGCGCGGCTGGCGACCGCGCTGGAGATCAATCATGGTGGTTTCGATATTGCCATGGTGGCAGGTCATCCATATGTGCTGGAATTCAACCGCATTTTTGGTAATCAGGGTATTCCCGAGTTGCAGCAAAAGGTCGATGCGGCGATTGTCGAATATCTCGGCAGCAGCTGGATTGACCACGATCCACAAGATCCGTCGTCGCCCAAACCCAACGGTGGCCCTGGTTATCTGAGGGCGGTTTAATCCGCCTGTTTTTACTGTCCGTTTTACTGCCTGTTTTACAGATCAAGAGACCGAAACCTTGCTGCTGGAAAGCGGTTATACTCAGGGAAAATCACTGCCTGGGAGCTGTCATGCCTGAAACCGGTCCGGAGCCTGTTGATACCCGTTTGCCTGAGTTTCGGCAGGTTAAAAACCCGCTGATCCGCTGGTTGCTGGTGGTGATCGGCTGGCTTGCTGTTGCGTTGGGAGTAGCGGGTATTTTTCTGCCGGTGCTGCCAACCACGCCATTCCTGTTATTGGCCTCCGGCTGCTTTGTGCGCTGTTCGCCGCGTTTCTATTATTGGCTGGTGGGCCATCCCCGGCTTGGCAGTTATTTGCTGTATTACCTTGATGGTCGCGGCATGCCGATGAAAGCCAAGATCTACACGCTGCTGCTGATGTGGTCGTCACTGCTGCTGACGGCTTTTGTGATTCTGGACTCCGTGCATGCCCGCTTTATCCTGCCGTTAATCGGTGCTGGTGTCAGCTGGTACATCCTGAGTTTGCCAACCATGGCACTGCAACCAAAATCCGTTGCCAATGACTGATGGTGGTGGCCGTCAGCCAACCGCATCGGTATGCTGCCCCCGTTTTGTATTCCCGAATTTAGCCTGGAGTTCTGCGTGGATTTTCTGAAACGCCATCTGGATATTGTGATTTTTGCCTTGCTGGTGCTGCTGTTTGTCGGCTGGCCACAGCTTGATCTGGCTGTTAGTGGCTGGTTTTATGATTCGCTGGCTGGTCAGTGGCCACGTGAGGACGCACCGTTTTATGTCGCGGTATACGGCGTTTTTCGTTATATCCCCTATCTGATTGTGCCAGTGTTGTTGATTGGAACCGGGCTGACTTTCTGGCGTTCCGGTTTGCCAGCCTCGCAGCGGCGGGTGTGGGTTTTCTTGCTGGTTAGCCTGCTGGCGGGGCCGGGAATTCTGGTGCACAGCGTGTTCAAGGAAGGTTTTGAGCGACCACGGCCCAAGCAGGTGCAGGAGTTTGGTGGTAAAAGCGGTTTTACGCCGGCGTTTGAGGTGTCTGACAGCTGTGAGCGTAAATGCCGTTCTTTCGTCAGTGGCCATTCGGCCATGGCGTTCTGGCTGATGGTGTTCGCCTGGTGGACCCGCCGTCAGGTTTGGTTATGGCTGGGAATCGGTTTGGGCGCGCTGGTGAGTTATGTGCGGATTGCCCAAGGTGGGCATTTCCTCAGCGATACCCTATTCGCCGGTTTCATCTGCTATTTCTTTTATCGGCTGCTGAGCTGGTGGCTGCTGGGACACAGCCGGATCTCACCTGATCCGGCTGAGCCAAAAGCCTGACACTGTTATTCAACGGTACTGATCAGGCGATTGTTTTCAACTGTCGACGGGCCAATGCCACGGACCTGAGTCAGGTCGTCGAGTGTTTTGAATGGCCCGTTTTGCTCCCGATAACTGACAATGGCTGCGGCCTTGGCGCTGCCAATACCTTTGAGGCTGGTCAGTTCGGCGGCAGTGGCGGTGTTGATATTGATCTTGCCGGGCGCTGTAACCTCGACTTCGGAAACGGTCGCCGGGCTGGCTGGTGCCGTGGTTTCAACAGCGTTGGCGGACAATGCGGCGGGCAGGGTGAGCAGGGCAGTCAGCATCAGGCTGACGAGTTTGAGTGAACGCATAACAACTTCTCCTTGTTGATGGGGGCGTTCACGCTAGCAAAGCCTGATAGGGCTGACTATCAGGCGGAATCCTGAGGTGGATTCCGCCGCTTCATACCAAAGACCGAGGCGTCAAGCCTTGGCTTTGGTACTTTTGGCTGGGGCTGCTTTCTTCGGAGCGGCCTTTTTCTTCTCGTCAATGGTCCATTTGTTATCGGTAAGCCAGGCAGACCAGCCGGTCGCCTTGCCATCGATTTCGGACATCACATACTGTTCCTTGCTCTTGCGACTGTAGCGAATCACGCTCGGGTTGCCATCGCTGTCGGCCAGCGGCGCATCCAGTAAATAGTGATACTTGTGCGGCAGTTCCGCCTGGTGAGCAATCAGTTCCTGTACCAGAGGTGGCCGGGTTTCACGGTTTTTCGGAAACTGGCTGGCTGCCAGGAACAGGCCGGAAGCACCATCACGCAGTACATAGGTGTCGTCGACCTTGTCGCACTTGAGTTCCGGGCAGGGAATCGGCTCCATTTTGGGTGGCGCAGCTTCACCGCTCTTGAGCAGCTTGCGGGTGTTCTTACACTCGCTGTTGGTACAGCCGAAGTACTTGCCGAAGCGGCCGGACTTCAGTTGCATTTCGCTGCCACACTTGTCGCATTCGAGAGTGGGGCCATCGTAGCCTTTCAGCTTGAACTGGCCTTTTTCGACTTCAAAACCATCACAGTCCGGGTTGTTACCGCAGATATGAACCTTGCGGTGTTCATCCAGCAGGTAGCTTTCCATCGCCGCGTCACATTTTGGACAACGACGTTTTTCCATCAGACGGCGGCTTTCAGCTTCTTCGTCTTCATCAGCAGAAATAGCTTCGTCACCGGCGACCAGGTTGAGCGTTTGGGTGCAGCGCTCTTTGGGTGGCAGGGAATAACCGGAACAGCCAAGGAAGACACCGGTGGCACCGTTGCGGATCTGCATGTGACGGCCGCAGTTCGGGCATTCAATATCCGTATCGACCGGATCATTGGGGCGCATGTGGTCGGCAGCATCGTCCAGTTTTTTCTGGAAACCGGAGTAGAACTGATCAAGCACTTCAGTCCAGTTGTAGTCACCTTCGGCGATATGGTCGAGCTTCTCTTCCATGTTGGCCGTGAAGCTGAAGTCCATCAGGTCGTCGAAGTTTTCCACCAGTCGGCTGGTGACGATATCGCCCATTTTTTCAGCATAGAAACGACGGCCCTTGAGGCTGACGTAGCCACGCTCCTGAATGGTGGAGATGATCGATGCGTAGGTGGAAGGGCGACCAATACCACGTTTTTCCAGTTCTTTTACCAGCGCTGCTTCGGAGAAGCGTGGCGATGGTTTGGTGAAATGCTGTTTGGGTTCCAGTTCAACCAGCGTCAGGGTGTCGCCTTCAGCAACATCCGGCAGCAACACATCTTCGTCCTTGCCCTGTGAGGACAACACCCGCAGGTGACCGTCAAAACGGATCACCCGGCCACGGGTTTTCATTTCGAAGTCGCCCGCAGCGGTGGTAATGCTGGTGCTGGTGAATTTGGCATCGGCAGTCTGACAGGCAACAAAACGACGCCAGATCAGGTCGTACAGGCGCTGGGCATCCGGCTCCATGCTGCTGAGGTCAGCCGCACGCAGTTTGACGTCAGAAGGACGAATCGCTTCGTGCGCTTCCTGGGCGCCTTCCTTGCTGCTGTACAGGCGTGGCTGGGCTGGCAGGTAGTCATCACCAAGCTTGTTCTGGATGTAATCACGTACGCTGTCGACGGCATCCTGACTCAGGTTGGTTGAGTCGGTACGCATATAGGTAATGTAACCGGCTTCGTACAGGCGTTGTGCCAGTGTCATGGTTTTCTTGACGCTGAAGCCCATGCGAGTGCTTGCTGCCTGCTGCAGGGTAGAGGTAATAAAGGGAGCAGCAGGTTTGGAACTGGTTGGCTTGTCTTCGCGCTTGCTGACCTTGAACGGCAGTTTCTGCAAGGCGGCCATCAGGGCACTGGTGTCGGCCTCGTTGGTCGGGCGGAATTCATTGCCCATGTAACGGACCACCTGGGCACGCAGGGCTTCGCCGCTGGCGGTGCTTAGGTTGGCGAAGGCTTCCCAGTATTCTTCCGGCACAAAGGCACGGATTTCACGTTCGCGCTCGACGATCAGGCGCACTGCGACGGACTGTACCCGGCCGGCAGACAAGCCACGGGCAACCTTGCTCCACAGCAGTGGCGACACCATGAAACCGACGACCCGGTCGAGGAAACGACGGGCTTGCTGGGCATTGACACGGTTCATGTTGAGGTCTGAAGGTTCTTCAAACGCTTTCTGAATCGCTTTTTTGGTAATCTCGTTGAACACTACCCGACGGTATTGTTCGTCTTTGCCGCCAATAATCTCACGAAGGTGCCAGGCGATTGCTTCCCCCTCGCGGTCCAAATCCGTTGCCAGATAGACCTGGTCGGCGTCTTTGGCCAACCGTTTGAGTTCATCAACCACTTTTTCCTTGCCAGGCAAGACCTGGTAATTGGCCGACCAGCCGTGCTCGGGATCAACGCCCATACGGTTGATCAGCTGCTCCTTGGCTTTGCGTGACTTGTAGGCCGCCTTTTCCTCAGGCGACATTTTACGAGTCAGGGCGGCCTGCTTGGCCCGTTCCTTGGGGTCTGTAGTGGAGCCAGAACCAGAGGTTGGCAAGTCACGTACGTGACCCACGCTGGACTTAACAATGAAGTCCTTGCCCAAGTACTTGTTGATGGTTTTCGCCTTGGCGGGCGACTCCACAATCACCAGCGATTTGCCCATATTCTCCGAGTTACCTTTCAATTCTGTAATGTTGTTCAGCGGCGGCTGTCGCGACACTTTATAGGGATACCCCCCGTATTGGTCAAGCCTGAGCGATATTTCTTCTTGACAGAAACAGTCTGCTGGTTCTCAAAAAATGGTCTTTTTGAGGCCTGCTTGCATAGCCCTTGATTAGCAACCATAGCAGCCAATCCGAGCTTTTACCCGGATGACAGGAGGATCGCCACAGAGTTGCTAGACTGAATATCTGAACTATAAGTTGGTACGAATTTATTTCGGAGGAATCAGAATGTCTGCGATTGGTCTGGTGATTGCCATCGCCTTGCCTGTGGCCCTGCTTATGGTGGCTATGGTGATTTATGGCCGTCATCAACAGCAACAGCAATCCATGCGAATGCAGGCAAAACTGATTTTGTCCAAGGCGGAAGAATTGTACGAAGCATTGGAGCTGTTGATCCTGATCGATAATTTTCAGGAAATTCAGCTGTTGGTCGCCGAGCGTATAGACCATATGTTGCAGCTGGCTCAGCAACAATGGCCAAAAGGGGCTGAGGAAATCACCGCCAAGGCAGAAAAGCTGGATACCGAAGTGTTGCGCGCCAAAATCAATGAAAACCATGAACCCAGAATGGTTTTGAAAAGTGATCGCGAAATTCATTTCGCCAAACGGCAGGTGGCGCGAATTATGTCGGTGCTGAATGCGATGGCCAAACGCAAGGAAATATCAGCGACCTCCCTTAACGATTATCGCCGTTATTTGCGGGTGATATTGTTGGAGCGGGAGGTGGATACCTTCACTGCTCAAGGCGACGTTGCGGCCCAGCGTGGAGATATCCTCACAGCCAGTAATTATTACAAGGCGGCACGCAAGCTGTTGATTGAATTTGATCTGCAGTATCCAGAGAAAAACGACAAGATTCGTATATTGTCCAAACGCAGCACGGATCTTTACTCCGGCACCACCACCAGAGATGATGCCTTGGCCAAAGCCTTGTCACGCGAAGCCGAAAAAGACGAACCGGACGTTCATGGAATTCCGGTTGGCCTCGACGAAAAACGCAAATACTGAGTTCGGCCCCAGGCTGGCCGTTTATTGAATAGCGAAAATCCGTTTGTCCCGAACCATCACCAACGCCCGCGCCGAAGAGTTGCTTGCCAGCTTGCTGGCGCGTTTGCAAAGTCTGCCTGTGGATACACTTGCGCCACAGTCACTGGGTCTGTCGAACGACTGTTATACCGATATCCTGCGGCTCGATCAGCTTCATCCGGTTTTACAAGGCAATAAATTCTTCAAGTTATTGGTGCACTGGCCCGACTTGCTGCAAGCCGATGGCTGGGTGACGCCCGGCGGTGTCTGGTCGAATCATTTACATGCGGTGGCCTGGCTGGCACAGCAGCTTGAAATTTCAGCCACCGGACTGATCCGGGGTTATGCTGCGCAGCCCTTAACGGCGATGCTGGCGGATTGCCAGCGCTGGGGTATGCAGCTGCAATTCCTCGACCGCAAGGCCTATCAACAGCGTTATGACGCGGTTTGGCAGCGTCAGCAGGCGCAAAATTTTCATGGGTATTTTATTGGTGAAGGTGGTGCGCTGGCAGCGTTTAGCCAGGGCAGTGCAAACTCCTGCGCGGCTTCATTTTGCGATCAGGCCGAACAGGCGTTCGACTGGCTTATCCGGCAAGCGGCCGGCTATGACCAGATTTGTCTGGCGATCGGCAGCGGTACCCTGGCGGAACATCTGTTACCCCGTTTACCTGCGGCGGTGCGTTTGCTGGGGGTGCAGGTGGTGGCAGATCAGGGAGCTTTGCAGCAAGGTTGGCAGCAGCAGTTTAGTGGATATAACTGGCGGCTGTTGTCCTCGGCTGCCAGCTTTGGCAAACAGCGTCAGCAGTTACTGCCCCTGATTCAGCAGTGGGATCAGCAGCAACTGCCTCTGGAGCCAATTTATACTGCGCCCATGTTGGCCGCGGTTACGCTTCACAAAGCCGAATTTGAAGGGCGCAAAACCCTGTTTTTGCACGGCGGCGGTTTGCAGGGACGGCGCGGGATTGGGCTGGATTATGTATTTGGAGACAGCGCCTGATCCGATAGAGTTCGGCGCAGGGGCCATGTATGCCTGGATAGGCGCGGAAGATAGCAGCGGATTTTTGCATGACATGTCGTGCCCCACGGATTAAGGGGTGGAACGTGCTGCGTAGGGTCCAGGCATGCCTGGTCTGCCGGGCGCTAGTTAAGCGGCCACCGATCACATACCACCATTCCCCGTTGCTGTTCGCCCCAGCGTTGTTCGTTGGCCTGGTCATCAGGTTGACGGTCGAGTTGCTCCATACGGGCAATGGCCAGCGGCACTTCCAGATACCGAAAATGGATGGCCAATAGCTCACACAGCCGCTCAGCCGATACCACCTTCTGGGCGACGACCGGGCTAAGCCATTCGTCGCGGGCCAGAATTACCCAATGTCCGTCTGTCAGATAGCGGCGGATATCCCTGGCATGACACCAGAAACCAGACCAGTGAGCGGGATTGGCTTCAACTGGCAACTCAGGTTGTTGTGACTGATCGCAAGGCCAGAACAGGCAGCCGCGCATCAGCGCACTGGATTCGTTAATGGCCCAGTTATGGCTTTGCAGTTGCGGCCGGGCTGCTGCAGTTGCCGCCAGGGGCAACTGGTGATCGCGGCTGTGGTCCAGCTTGCGGCGCAAGCGGTCGCGGCGGTTGGGGCCAATCCATTCACTGTCAGCGCCGTTGCCATAGCCAAGATAAAATTTCAGCGCCAGTTCCAGATGGCGTTGCTGCTGGCCATCGTCAAATAACACATCCAGTTCACCAAGGGTTTTGCCAGCGGCGCTGATGTGCAGGTTGGCTTGCCAGCGCCAACCGGTCTGTTCAAGCCAGTGATGCCAGAGCGATTCAAACACCAGCCCGAGGCGGCTGTGATTACAGCCTGGCGGCAGCGGCCATTGGCCAGCGTGCGGCATTCGTGCTAATTGGTTAATCAACCAGGCGGGAGCGGCGGGCGACCAGTCACAGTCCAGCAAGGATGGCGACTTGATTGCCCACCAGAGATCCCGTTTGGGCTTGTCCACAAGGTCGAAAAAATACGGTTCTGATGGATGCATGCGTTAGCTCAACAAGCCTTTTGGGGGGCGCTGTGTTATAAATCGCCCAATTCTGCAGGGGTATTGCCAACCGTGGCGATATGTCTGATTGGCAACAAACAGCGTTGGTTGCAGAGTCAAAGACAAACTGGGTTGGGATGATGGAAGAGTTTCGCAACATCGGCATTATCGGGCGTTTGAACAGTAACAAGGTGATCGACACGGTCAAGCGACTGTCGCGATTTCTGACTGACGAAGGCTACTACGTCATCCTCGATGACCGTATTGCCGACGTGATTCCCGGCCATAATATGCAGGTTTCCAAAGTGAATCTGCTGGGTGAGATCTGCGACCTGGTGATTGTGGTCGGCGGTGACGGCAGCTTGCTGGGCGCGGCCCGGGCGCTGGCCAAGTACAACATCCCGGTGCTCGGAATTAACCGTGGCCGACTGGGTTTCCTCACCGATATCAGCCCGGACGAATCCATGTGTGATGAAGTGCTGGCAGTGTTGCAGGGCGAATACACCAGTGAAATGCGCTTCCTGCTGGATACCGAAGTCAAACGCGATGGCAATCCGATTGGCTCGGGCGCGGCACTGAACGATGTGGTGCTGCATCCTGGCAAGTCCGCGCGGATGATCGGCTTTGACCTGTGGATTGAAGGCCAGTACGTCTACAACCTGCGTTCCGATGGCCTGATTGTATCAACCCCAACCGGCTCAACCGCCTATTCCCTTTCCGGTGGCGGCCCCATCATGCATCCGAAACTGGATGCGCTGGTGCTGGTACCTATGTTCCCGCATACCTTGTCGAGCCGACCGATCGTGGTCGACGGCAAGAGTGAAATCAAGATTCATGTCGATGGCGATCTGGATATCTATCCGACCGTCAGCTGCGACGGCCAGACACACATTCCCTGTGCGCCCGGTGACACCATCACCATTCGCAAGAAGCCGCACAAGCTGAAGCTGATTCACCCGAAAAGTCATAACTTCTACGAGATCTGTCGTACCAAGTTGGGCTGGAGCAGTAACCTTGGAGAATGAGTATGCATCAGGGATACGACCTGATCGGTGATATCCACGGTTGCGGCGATACGCTGATCAAACTGCTGGAACAGATGGGCTACCGCAAGCAGCATGGTGTTTATCGCCACCCGCGTCGCAAGGTGGTGTTTGTCGGCGATATTGTTGATCGTGGCCCCCATATTCGCGAAGCCTGTGAGATCGTCCGCACCATGGTGGATGCCGGGGAAGCAGAAATGCTGATGGGCAATCACGAATACAATCTGATTACCTACTGCACTCCCGCACCTGCCGGAATGCGCCGGGCCTATTTGCGTGAGCATACCAAGCGCAACACCCGCATTGTTGAAGCCACGCTGGAGCAATTTGCCAATCATCCCGCCGAGCTCAACGAGATGCTGGCTTGGTTCCTCGAACGGCCGTTATTCATGGATTACGACCATTTCCGGGTGGTGCATGCCAGCTGGGATCAACAGATGATCGACGAATACATCGCCCGTTATGGCGGTAACCAGCTCGATCACGATCTGGTGGTAGAGTCGGTCGATACCAGCACCTTCCTGTACCGTTTCCTCGACCGCACCTTGCGGGGCACTTCACTGAAGTTGCCAGAGGGCCGTTCAATGACCGCCCGAGACGGTTTTGTGCGGCAGTTTTTCCGCACCAAGTTCTGGCAAGAAGATCCCAAGCGCTACAGCGATGTGATTTTCCAGCCCGACCCACTACCACCGGATTTGCACTACTCATTGCTGTCGGATGCCGAAAAAGCCCAGCTTTTATTCTATGGCCCGGAAGAAAAACCGCTGTTTTTTGGTCACTACTGGATGTCAGGCATTCCTTCCCCGATTGCCCCAAATCTGGCATGTCTTGATTACAGTGCCGTGAAATATGGCCGCCTGGTGGCCTATCGCATGGATCTTGAACAGCAATTACAACCCAGCAAGTTCACCTGGGTTCGAGTGGAGCAAAAAGAGCGTTAATGTCCGTACTTGTTCTGGTGGCGCCCCCGGATGTGGATCTGGCGCCACTCACCCAACAGTTGTGGGCCAATCGCATCGCCCATCGGGTTATCGAAGTGGAAGGCAAGCAACATTTGTATCTCGCTGACGCGGCGGATGTCGCCAAGGTGCGGGTCTGGTTACAGCAGTGGCAGACCGGTGACCTGCAACAGGTTGAGCATTCGTTGGCTCGTCAGGGATCAGCCAGCCATTATCTGCTGTCGATGTTGCAGACTCCCTTTACACTGGCGGTCGCCGTCGTCTTGGTGGCGGTCTTTGCCTATATGCAGGTCAGTCATTTCTGGTACGACTGGGCCCAGCCCGGGTTGGGCTTGTGGCCACAGCATAAAAACTCGTTGGCCGCTTATTTACATGTTGGCTTGTTGGGGTGGCTGAAGCCGACGGTGCTGCATTTTTCCCTGATGCATCTGGTGTTTAACACCATGTGGTGGTGGATTCTCGGCCGCGCGCTGGAACGCCAGGACGGTGTCTGGCGGTTGCTGCTGTTAACCCTGATTACAGCTCTGGTAGGCAACCTGGCCCAGTGGTGGGTGAGTGGACCTGGCTTTGGCGGGCTGTCTGGCGTGACCTATGGTCTGATGGGCTGGATTGGCTGGCGTCAGTATCAGCGCGGTGTGCCGTATCCGATTCCCAGAATGCTGTTGCCTCTGATGGCGGGATTCTTGCTGCTGACCATGGCCGGAGACAGTATCATTCCCGGCTTGTCTGGCACAGCCAACAGCGCCCATTTGGGAGGCCTTGTATGCGGCCTGCTGATGGCCTGGGTATGGCCACTGAGCCTGCATGAACGACAGCTGATCGCTGCCAAACAATCATTTTCCCGTCCGGATGCCAATGATCCGGACTCCAACGACCAGGACCGAGGTTGACCATGACTCTAGAAGATCTGATCCAGTCGATGACTCCGGAAGTCTACGAAAATCTGAAAAACGCCGTGGCGCTGGGCAAGTGGCCCAATGGCCAGGCCCTGAAAGAAGGCCAGCGCGAGCTGTGCCTGGAAGCCATTCTGCATTATGAAGTCGCTGCGGATGTGCCATTTGATGAACGGGTTGGTTACGTCGGCGGCGCCTGCGCTTCTGGCAATGTTGACAAGATTGGCCGTGACGATGAACCAAAGCCTCTGACGATCCAGTAATTTATGACCTTGATAGCAAGCGGCGGCCTCAGCAAGATGGTCGCCACCGCCAATGACAATGGCGAGGTCCGTTACCGGCTGGAACTGGCTGACCAACAGGTTGATATGAACGCCTTGTTAGGTCAGCAACTGTTACTGGCCTGGCAAGGGGCAATCCAGTGCTGTGCCTGCGGCCGCAACACCAAAAAGAGTTTTGGCCAGGGTTATTGTTACCCCTGTTTCAGCAAGCTGGCGCAGTGTGACAGCTGCATGATGAGCCCAGAAAAATGCCACTTTCATCTTGGTACGTGCCGGGAGCCACAGTGGGCAGAAGATGTTTGCTTTCAGCCGCATTATGTCTATCTGGCCAACTCCTCAGGCCTCAAGGTCGGTATTACCCGGGCGACCCAGTTACCGACCCGCTGGCTTGATCAGGGGGCGGTGCAGGGGCTGGCGATTGCCAGAGTCAAAACCCGTCGGCTGGCCGGTTTGGTAGAAGATCTGCTGCGCAGCAAGATAGCTGACAAAACCAACTGGCGGGCGATGCTGAAAGGCTCGGTGGCGGAGCTGGATCTGGCGGCCGAACGGGACGCCTTGCTGCAGCAATTTGCTGAGCCGTTGGCGGCCCTGAACGCTGAACACGGTGCCGATGCGGTTGTTCAATTGATCGGTGTCGACCAGCTGTCTCATACTTTTCATTACCCTGTGCTGGAATACCCAACCAAGGTAAGCAGTCATAATCTTGATAAAACCGCCGAGGTACAGGGGCGGTTAATGGGAATCAAGGGGCAATACCTGATCCTTGATACCGGCGTAATCAACCTGCGCAAGTACACCAGTTACCAGGTTGCACTGCACCAGCTGTAACAAGTTACGGAACGAATCTGAGCCTCCCGGTGGCTACACCGGGGCCACAGTCCAGAAGGAACATTTTTATGCGTGATGCCCAACCACAAGCCATCTATCTGCAGGACTACCGTCAGCCGGATTACTGGATCAGCAGTACCGAACTGAGCTTTGAACTGTACGAGGAGGCAACGCTGGTTACCTCAACCCTGATGATCGAAGCCAATGGCAATCTGCCTGCTTCCGGTTCGCTGCGGCTGGATGGCCAACAGCTGGAGCTGGTCAGTGTGGCGATTGACGGTGCGGCTGTTGCCGCCGACGCTTATCAGCAGGATGAGGAAAGCCTGACGCTGAGCGGGCTGGGCAGCCAGCACACGCTGACCATCGTGACCCGTATCTATCCGGCCCAGAACACCGCGCTGGAGGGCTTGTACCGTTCCGGCGGCATGTACTGCACCCAGTGTGAGGCTGAAGGCTTCCGTCGTATTACCTATTACCTCGACCGCCCGGACGTGATGTCGGTGTTTACTACTCACATCATTGCCGATGGCAGCCTGTATCCGGTGATGCTGTCGAACGGCAACTGCACATCCGACATCACTCTCGATGATGGCCGTCGCAAGGTGACCTGGCAGGACCCGCACCGCAAGCCAGCCTACCTGTTTGCGCTGGTTGCCGGGGATCTGCTCAGCAAGGAAGACAGCTTCACCACCATGAATGGTCGTGAGGTGAAGCTGAAAATCTTTGTTGAGCCACAGAACATCGACAAGACCGACTACGCTCTGGACGCCCTCAAGCGCTCGATGCGCTGGGATGAAGAAGTCTATGGTCGCGAATACGATCTGGATATTTTCATGATCGTCGCAGTAGACGACTTCAACATGGGGGCGATGGAAAACAAGGGTCTGAATATCTTCAACTCTTCCTGCGTGCTGGCCAATCCGGCCACTGCGACCGACGCCGCCTACCAGCGTATTGAGTCCATTGTTGCGCACGAATATTTCCACAACTGGTCCGGTAACCGGGTGACCTGCCGCGACTGGTTCCAGTTGAGCCTGAAAGAAGGTTTCACCGTCTTCCGTGACGCCGGTTTCTCGGCCGATATGAACTCGGCAACCGTCAAGCGGATTGAAGACGCCCGTATTCTGCGCACCGTGCAGTTTGCTGAAGACGGCGGCCCGATGGCGCATCCTGTACAGCCGGATTCCTTTATTGAAATCTCCAACTTCTACACAGTGACCATTTATGAAAAAGGCGCTGAAGTGGTTGGCATGATCCACAAGATCCTTGGTGCCGACGGTTTCCGCAAAGGCTCGGACCTGTATTTTGAACGCCATGACGGTCAGGCCGTGACCATTTATGACTTTGTGTCGGCGATGGAAGATGCCAACGGTGTTGACTTGACCCGCTTCAAGCTGTGGTACAAGCAGGCAGGCACGCCGGTTGTCAGCGCCAGTGCTGAATACCGTGCCGATGAGCAGGCACTGTATCTGACCCTGCGTCAGCAGTGTCCGGATACACCGGGACAAACTGGCAAGCAGCCGATGTGGATTCCGGTGCAGCTGGGCCTGATTGACTCCGCTGGTAACGACATGACCGTCAACGTCAGCCCGGCCAAAGACTCTCAGGGGCTGGAAAGCTGGACGGCATCCAGTCAGGTGCTGCACTTCACCGAAGCTGAGCAGACCTTTGTGTTCTCTGGACTGACTGAGAAACCGGTGCTATCGCTGTTCCGTGATTTCTCGGCGCCTGTGAAGGTCAACTTCGAGCAATCTGAGCAGGAATTGCTGTTCCGTCTGAAACATGACTCTGACGGTTTCAACCGTTGGGATGCCGGTCAGCAACTGATGCTGGGCTGGATTCTGCAGGCTCGCAAGGACGAATTTGAACTGTCGACAGAGGCTCAGACCGTATTGTCTGAACTGCTGGCGGATCAGTCTCTTGATCCGGCCATGGTGAGCTATCTGCTGACCCTGCCATCGGAAGCCTATGTGGCCGAATTCGTTGACGAAGTAGATCCTCATGCGATTCATCTTGGTCGTCAGCGTGTACGTCTGGCCGTGGCAATGGCGCTCAGCGAGCAGTTCGCGGCCTGTTATCAGCGGCTGAAATCCGATGCCGAATATCAGCCAGAACCACAGCAAATGGCAGCCCGGGCACTGAAAAATCTGGCGCTGTACTACTGGAGCCTGGCTTCTGATGCCGGTTTGCGTCAGGCCGTCAGCCAGTTCAGCAAGACCGATAACATGACCGACCAGATGGCAGCGCTGATGGCGTTGGCCAACAGTGGTGATGACGAGCTGGCGCAACAAACCCTTGATGCCTTCTACCAGCAATGGAAGAACGATCCGCTGGTGGTTAACCAGTGGCTGTCGGTGCAGAGTGGTTCGTCCGAAATTGGCAGTTTGCAACGGGTGCAAGGCTTGCTGGAGCACGAAGCCTTCGACTGGCGTAACCCTAACAAGATTCGTTCTGTGCTGGGGGCGTTCGCCAATCAGGCACTGCGTCATTTCCACGCCACTGACGGTTCCGGTTACAAGCTGTTGGCGGATGCCATTATCCGTCTGAATGCTTCCAATCCGCAGATTGCTTCACGGCTGATTACCCCGTTGACCAAGTGGCGTCGACTGGTGCCAGCCTTGTCTGCACTGATGCAGGCCGAGTTGCAGCGCATTGCCGATGAACCTCAGCTGTCTCGCGACGTTTATGAGGTTGTCAGCAAGAGCCTGCAATAAGCAGGCGTTGCAGAGATTGTATTTGCCTCTCAAACGCCTTGTGTCTCGCAGACACCTAAGGCGCACACGGCTGCTGGCGATGCTGGCAGCCGTCTGCTTATCGCTCGGCACGCCAGCCGTCTGGTCTGCTTCGCTGTCGGAACAGCTGCTGCAACAGCGGCAACAACAGGCTGACCGGCTCACGACCGATCTGACGCCGGTCGGAGCTGAGCGGGCAGCCAGTGTCACCGGCATTCCCCCCTGGCGGGGTGGGGTGCGTTTGCCACCACCAGGTTTCAGCGGTGAGTTGATCGACCCCTACGAAGCAGAATCCCAGCTCATCACCATTGACCGCAATAATATGGCGGCTTTCATTGGCCAGCTCAGCGCCGGATTGGGACGCTTGCTGGTGGATGGCCGTCGTTATATTCGCGTTTTTCCGACCCATCGCAGCGCGGCTGCGCCCGATCGGATTTATGAACAGGCCTATCGTAATTTGCTGCGTGCCGAGAAGAATCTGGGTGGAGGTATTCTCTACACGGCTGGTGCGATTCCTTTTCCGATTCCCCAAAGCGCTGAAGATGTGTTGTGGAACCAGTGGCTCAGCTGGCGTGGAGAGCGCTGGCTTGGCAAGGTGGTTGAATGGCAGGTCATCAATGGCCAACAACAGCGGCTTGACTGGCAGGTGGAAGAGCTGTGGCCCTATTACCTGGCCGGAATGGGCTGTCATCCGGGTTGTGACGAGCTGATGATGAAAACCTCACTGGAGTCGGCTGGTCGTTTGTTGATGAGTCGTCGCTGGCAGCAGGATTCCACTGCATCTGAGTCTGGCGGCATGGCTGAAATGGCTGCCGATAACCCGTCTGGCCGGGTCTGGCAACAAACGCTCACGATGGGGGCTCAGCCTGAGCTCAAAACAGCCGGTCTTGGAGACTGGCCGGAAAACTGGGATACCGAACTGCGCAGTAAGGATGACGTCGAACTGTTCAGTCTGTTACCGGGTGACTATTACTGGCTGCTGCTGGGCAAACAGGAAATGCTGGTTCCTTATAATAACTATCAGTACGCCAGTCATTTACCGGATCCGGTTGAACTGGCCGGGCTGGGCGGACTGAGATTTGAAAAGCACCGGGTGTGGGTGATTGATGGTTCGCTGCGCAAGGGGCGTCAGAACCAATACAGCAAACGCGTCTATTACATTGATGAAGACAGCTGGCAGATAACCCAGGCGGATTTTTACGACAAGGATGGCGAACTGGTGCGGGTCGGGCTAAACGTATTGGTCAACGACTATCGAATTCCGGCGGTGCTACCGGTGGCAACGCTGATTATTGAGCCGGTTTCCGGTAGTCTTGATTTGCTTTACAAAATGATTAACTGATAAAGCGTGTCTCAGGTCATATTTTTGTCGGGAAGTGAGTAAGTATTGGGCCGCAAGTTGGCAAAGTGGCGGCAGCATGAGACTATGCAAAACTTTCAGGATATAGACCTGTTCCTTTAACTCATTAAATGGCAAAAACCCGGCTGCAGGCATGAGTCTTTGCCAACAATAATAAACGGAGTTCTTGATGTCTGTAATCAAGGCGACTTTGCTCTGTCTGGCACTCGCCAGTGGAGTATCGACGGTACGCGCAGAATGGGTTGATCCCTTGCAGTCTGCTGCGGTGCCAAGCCAAAAAGCCCAAACTGCATTAATGCTCGATATCGCCGAGACATCTGCTGGCCGCCTGGTCGCTGTCGGCGCCTACGGCAACATTATTTATTCCGATGATCAGGGCAACCGCTGGCAGCAGGCAGCTGTGCCTGTTCGCGTTACCCTGACCTCTGTGATGTTTGCCGATGCCAGCCACGGTTGGGCCACCGGTCATGACGGTGTGATTCTGGCCAGTACCGACGGCGGTCAGTCATGGCAGTTGCAATTTGATGGTCATGCCGCCAACAAGGCGATGATCGAGGCTTCGCAAAGTTTGCTGGAACAGGCAGAAGAACTGCAGGCTGAAGTCGCTGATGGTGATGACGATATGGCAATTGAAGATGCTGATGCCGCCGTGGAAAACGCCACCTTTGCCCTCGAAGATGCCCAGTACGATGCTGAAATTGGTTCGACCAAGCCGCTTTTGGATGTGCTGTTTGTCGACGCTGCCAACGGTTACGCCGTTGGTGCCTACGGCATGGCGTTTGAAACCCACGATGGTGGCAACAGCTGGACTGAGTTCAGCTCGCGTTTGCCGCTGTCTGAACGCCCTCATTTAAACGCTATTGCGATCACCGCCAGTGGCCAGCTGTATATCGTTGGTGAAATGGGGCTGTTGCTCAGTTCTGATGACGCTGGTGAAAGCTGGCAGTCGCTGGAGTCGCCTTATGAAGGCTCGCTGTTCGGCATTCTTGGTTACGGTAACAAACTGCTGCTGATGGGCTTGCGTGGCCACTTGTACAACTCGCAGGATGATGGTGCCAGCTGGCAGGAGCTGGCGCTGGATAACGAAGATACCCTGATTGGGGCAACGCTGGACGATGGTAATCCGGTATTGGTGGGGAACGGCGGTACGCTGGTCAAGCCGCTGCTGTCTGAGCCGGAAATCGATACGGTTGCTGGTCGCAAGAACCTGGCGGCGGTGATTGCTGTGTCAAACGGTTATGTACTGGCCGGTGAAGCCGGTATCCAGCTCGTCAACAAGGCAGCCCAATTGCTGCCGCCAGCCACCATGAGTGGCGGGACCATCACTGCAGAAGCCAGCTCGCTGGCGGCCGACACTGGCAGCCAGGAGAAATAATCACCATGAGTCAGAATCATCGTTATTCGAGTGAACCCGAACACTTTATCCTGTCGCCGGAAACCGAGCCGCTGCTTGAGCGGGTGTTGTTCCACAATCGGGGTCTGGTGCTGACCATTCTGGTATTGCTGACGCTGGTATTTGCCTGGGGGCTGACACAGATCCGGCTCGATTCCAGCATTGAAAAATACATTCCGCTGAACCACCCCTATATCCAGAATTATCTGACGCACAAGGATGACATGCAGAGTGGCGTTGCCAACGTCAAAATTGCTGTCGAAGCGGTGGGCTCGGATATTTTCAACGATCACTATCTAAAGACGCTCAGCAAGATCAACGACGATGTATTTTTTATCGCCGGGGTTGATCGGGCAGGCATGCAATCCCTCTGGACGCCGAACACCCGCTGGACAGAAGTGACGGAAGAAGGCTTTCAGGGTGGGCCGGTTATTCCGGCGGATTACGATGGTGGTCCACAGAGTCTCGATCAGGTACGCGAGAATGTGCTGAAATCCGGTCAGGTTGGCCGCCTGGTCGCCAACGATTTTGGTTCCAGCATCATTGATGTGCCGCTGGTTGAAATCAATCCGGAAACCGGTGAAAAGCTTAACTATCAGCAGCTGTCGCACCAGCTGGAAGCCAAAATCCGCGACCAGTACAGCAGCGACACGGTAAAAATCTACATTACCGGTACGCCAAAAAAACTTGGTGATCTGCTCGATGGCGCAGTTTCTATCGGTTATTTCTTCCTCGCGGCCATGGTGATGACCGCCATTCTGCTGTACCTCTATTCCCGTTGTTTGCGCGGTACCCTGGTACCGGTGATTGCATCCCTGATTGCGGTGGTCTGGCAGCTGGGTGCGCTGGCGTTGCTGGGCTTCAGTATTGACCTCTACTCAGTGCTGGTGCCATTCCTGGTGTTTGCTATCGGGATCAGCCACGGGGTGCAGATTATCAACGGCATTGCGCTGCAATCCGGTCATGGGGCCGACAAGTTAATGGCCGCCCGGCTGGCTTTCCGTGGCTTGTACGTTCCCGGCATGCTGGCGTTACTCAGTGATGCGATGGGTTTCCTGACGCTGCTGTTTATTGATATTGGCGTGATTCAGGAGCTGGCGATTGCCGCGTCTGTTGGTGTTGCCATGATCATCGTTACCAACCTGGTGTTGCTGCCGATTGTGATGTCGTTCCTCGGCATCAGTGCCAGTGGCATTCGTCAGGCCCAGAAAGCCGAGCAGGCCGACCCCGTGGTGTGGAAGGCGCTGAGTGGGTTTGCCGAGAAAAAGCTGGCGATTCCGGCGTTGCTGGTGGCCGTTGCGATGGGGGCTGTGGGTTATGTTTATGGCCTGAACCTGCAAATTGGTGATCTCGACAAGGGCGCGCCTGAGCTGCGGGCGGACTCCCGTTACAATCTCGATAACGACTTTATGGTGTCGCATTATTCAACCAGTTCGGATGTGCTGGTGATCATGGCCGAAACCCCGGCGGAAATGTGTAACACCTTCAAGGTGATGGACGTGCTCGACCGCTTTATGTGGCATATGGACAATGTGCCGGGGGTGCAGTCGTCAGCCTCGCTGGTGACGGTTTCCAAGCTGGTTACCAAGGCCATGAACGAGGGCAACCTCAAGTGGTACGCACTGTCACGTAACCAGACCATCCTGAACACCTCGATTCAACGTGCTCCTACTGGCCTGATCAACTCGGATTGTTCGATGACACCGGTGGTGATTTATCTCAACGACCACAAGGCGGAAACCCTGCAAGGGGTGGTCGCTGCGGTTGAGGACTTCAAGGCGCAGTACGATGATCAGGTCGATGACATGTATTTCGGCATGAAAGCAGATGCCATTGAAGAAGCCATCGCCAATGGCGAACTCAAGGGGGCGCCGCTGCGATTGCAGCTGGCGTCTGGTAATGCCGGTATCGAGGCGGCGACTAATCAGGTCATTGCTGATGCCCAGGGTACCATGCTGATCTTTGTTTACGTGGTGGTATTTGCTCTTTGTATGCTGACCTTCCGTTCGCTGACAGCGGTGGCCTGTATCCTGCTGCCATTGGTACTGACCTCGATTCTGGGGCAGGCATTGATGACCTGGCTGGGCATTGGGGTGAAAGTCGCCACCCTGCCAGTGATCGCACTGGGGGTAGGTATCGGTGTGGACTACGGAATCTACATCTATACCCGTCTGGAGGCCATGATCATCAGCGGCCTGAGTCTGCGGGATGCCTATCTGCAAACCTTGCGCTCAACCGGCAAGGCGGTGAGCTTCACCGGCGTGACACTGGCGATTGGTGTTGCCACCTGGATGATCTCACCGATCAAGTTCCAGGCTGATATGGGCGTGCTGCTGACCTTTATGTTTATCTGGAACATGCTGGGGGCGTTGATTCTATTGCCAGCGCTGGCCAGTTTACTGCTTAACCTGCCGAAGATTCGCCAGCGTCATGAGCGTATTCACGAACAGGTACCGCCAGCGGTATAAACGGTTCTGTTACGCAACTGCAGACCCGGCCTATGCCGGGTCTTTGCGTTATGACGTTATACTGGCCGCCCAATTGATTGTCTGGAGAGTGTTAATGAAAAGCCCGTTGGGATTGGATACCAACCTGCCGGTGGTTGATCTGGTCAAGGAAGCGATTGCGCTGGTGATTCAGAAGCGACAAATCCTGCTACAGCGCTTTTTGCCGATTCTGTTGTTGATGACGCTGCTGGACGTTGTGGCCGGGCAGTTTTTCGGTGACGGTGTCGGTCGCTTACCCATTTCCATGATTAACATGCTGCTGTCGGTGGTGGTGGCGACTGCCGCTCATCGGATGACCTTGTGCCCACAGCAGCAAATGTTCAGTGCCGGGGTTTTTGGTCGTCCACAGCGTCGTTATCTGCTGCGGAGCATGCTGATTGGTGTGTTCGCCGGAATGATCATGGTACCGGGCTTTATGATGATTGCGGTGCCATTGAGTGAAGGCAAGGCACCGAGCAGCGAAGGGATTGTCGCTGTTGTCGCCTGTATCATGGTGGCTATTTATGTGGCTTCCCGGCTGATGATTACGTTGCCGGAAATTGCACTGGGACGTGAAACCAGCTTTGCCCGCGCCTGGCAAATGAGCAAGGGAAATGGCAGCCGTATGGCGATTGTGGTGGTGATTCTGCCGCTGGTGATGATGATTCCAGCCATCTGGCTGATGTCTCAACAGCAATTGCTGCTGGTGTTTGTCGGCTCATTTGTTTCCTATGTTGCCACTCTGGTGGGCCTGGTAACCCTGTCGCTGGCTTATCAGTTCCTGGCTGAATTTACGGATGGTCCGGGGCAGGGCGGTGCGGCTGAGTCTGATCAGACAACGGATTTCAGCCGCTCAGGTTCTTCCTCGGGCGGCTTTGATGCCTGATTGCTGACTGATGAAACTGGGCGATATTTCAATCAGCTATGTCGAGTTGATGGCCAGGGCTGCGCGTCAGCTTGGCTATGATCCCTCAGCCGTGTTGCAGGCTTATCAGCTGCCGCCTGAGCGGCTCGCACTACCGGGAAATCGGGTCAGTATCCCCAGATTTATGCGGGTCGGCCATGAGCTGATTGAAAGCACCCGGGCACCGTATCTGGGCCTGCAAATGGGGGTTCTCAGTGGTCCTTCGGTGATGGGACTGGCGGGCTGGATTGCCCACTCGGCGGCCAGCGTGCGCAGCGCCTGTGAGGCGCTGGTGCGTTATGAATTGTTGTGCAGTTTTAATGCGCGCGGACGCTCGGCCTTTGTCGTCGAAGGCGGCAAGGGCCGTATGTGTTTCTATTCGATCAGTCCCTATAACGATTACAACCGTTTTGTTGTGGATCTGGTGCTGGTGGGCTGGAAAACCTTGCTTGAGCAAATGGCTGGCAAGAGCCTGATTGAAGCCATTCTGATTGAATTTCCGGCACCTGAATATCAGGCGGATTATCCGCGTTTTGTTGATTGTCCGGTGGTGTTTGGTGCTGGACAGAATGCGCTGTTGCTCCGTGATGGCGCATTGGAGCAGATGCTGACTCAAAGTTGCGCATCCAGTCATCGCTGGCTGGTCGAGCAGGCGGAGCTGGAACTGGACAAGGTACGGCGGGGGTTGTCGGTTGCCGAGCAGGTCGCACGGGCTCTGAGCCCCTTGCTGGTTGGTCATGCCCCGGAATTATCTGAAGTTGCACGTCAGCTGGGTAAGCCACCCTGGACGCTGAAACGGCTGCTGGCTGCGGAATCTACCAATTATCAAACGGTGCTGGATGACACCAGACGAGAGCTGGCGCTGGCGTATGTGCGGGAAACGGGCCTTGCGATTGGGGAAATTGCGTATTTGACGGGGTTTGGATCGGCGACTGCCTTCCAGCGGGCGTTTAAACGTTGGACGAATCAAACACCACGCCAGCTAAGGCAGTCGTAGGCGGGTTATTTACATCTCAACGGCGTCATCGACGTCGTCGTCATACTCTTCGTATTCTTCGTAGTTAATATCCAGCAGTTCATCTGTATAGTCAGACATAGTCCTTCTCCTTTTCCTCGAGAACCACCACTCGGTGTGGTCCCATTGCGACTCTGATCGATATGTTCAGAGGCTTATTTTAGTTATGTAATTTCATGTTTTATAAAGCAGTTACTGTGCCAGAAATCCTTTCTGAAACTGAAACTGTTTGGTTTGACCATTTGGAAACCCCTAGGTTCCCTTCAAGCCTCGGCAGACTTTAAGCAGCATCTGTGACACCGAGGTTAAGGAAAAACCACAGCTTTATGATAAATCAGCTGACTTTTGTTGCTGAGCTGGCTGGCTGATGCAAATCAAGACTGCAGAGCGCTTGTTGGGAAGATGACCTGTTATGGCAAACAGGTGTTTGATTCTGGGCCAGCCCAATTGGCTGATGCGCAGGGTGGGCAGAAGCAGAGTTGCCCAGCAAGAGCTTGCAAGGTTTAAAAACCAGGGGATTTTGATCAGTGTGAATCGACTGGTTTGAATTCATCAGACTCGCGGTGAGCCAACCAAAACCAGAGAAACAGAACAGGGATTTTAAATCAGGGATTTTAAAACAAGATGGCGGACTGGACGGGACTCGAACCCGCGACCCCCGGCGTGACAGGCCGGTATTCTAACCAACTGAACTACCAGTCCACATTGTCATGATGTTATCTGAACAGAGACATCATTATTGGTGGGTGATGACGGGATCGAACCGCCGACCCTCTGCTTGTAAGGCAGATGCTCTCCCAGCTGAGCTAATCACCCAAATTTATACTCACTGGATGAGTCGAACGAAAAGATGGCGGACTGGACGGGACTCGAACCCGCGACCCCCGGCGTGACAGGCCGGTATTCTAACCAACTGAACTACCAGTCCAGCTTTTCATTCTGCTTGATGTTCTATCTACAAAGATCAACCACATCAAAGGTTGGTGGGTGATGACGGGATCGAACCGCCGACCCTCTGCTTGTAAGGCAGATGCTCTCCCAGCTGAGCTAATCACCCATAATTTATACTCATTGGTATGAGTTGAATAAAAAGATGGCGGACTGGACGGGACTCGAACCCGCGACCCCCGGCGTGACAGGCCGGTATTCTAACCAACTGAACTACCAGTCCAGCTTTTTATTCGCTTGATGTTTTACTTTACCAGACCAATCACATCAAAAGATTGGTGGGTGATGACGGGATCGAACCGCCGACCCTCTGCTTGTAAGGCAGATGCTCTCCCAGCTGAGCTAATCACCCATGTTTATACTCACTGGCATGAGTTGAACGAAAAGATGGCGGACTGGACGGGACTCGAACCCGCGACCCCCGGCGTGACAGGCCGGTATTCTAACCAACTGAACTACCAGTCCAGCTTTTCATTCTTGCTTTCTGGTGGGTGATGACGGGATCGAACCGCCGACCCTCTGCTTGTAAGGCAGATGCTCTCCCAGCTGAGCTAATCACCCCCTGAAAGCGAGTGGGCATTCTACGCATGGCCGTTCTGATGTCAAACCTTTATTTCGATTTTTTTCAATTTTTCAGTAACTTGCGTAATTATTGTCCTTTCTGGCTGAGTTTTGATCAGAGACTAGGGCTTTTTAGCCGTTAGCGTATTTATTGGCCGTTTTCGGTCCACCAGAACCAGCAAACAAGGGGTCAGAATCAGCGTCAGCACAGTCGCAAACGTCAAGCCGCCAGCGATGGCGGTAGATAATTGGGTCCACCACTGGGATGACGGCGCACCAATACTGAAATGGCGATGCAACAGGTCGATATTCCATTGCAGCACCATTGGCATCAATCCCAATACCGTGGTGATGGCCGTCAGCAACACAGGTCGCAAACGCTGGGCACCGGTACGCAGGGCGGCGTCGACGGCATCCAGCCCTTCTTGCCGTAAACGGTTATAGGTGTCGATCAGCACGATATTGTTGTTGACCACGATGCCCGCCAGGGCAATCACACCAACGCCGCTCATAACGATGCCAAACGGCTCTCCACGGATCAGCAGGCCCATCAGCACCCCCACAATCGACAGCACAATGGCGCTCATGATCAGGGTTGTCTGATAGAAGCTGTTGAACTGGGTGACCAGAATCGTCGCCATCAGGAAGATGGCAATACCAAAGGCGATGCCAAGGAAGCGCCCGGTGGTGGCCATTTGTTCAAAATCCCCTCGGAATCTGGGTTCGACACCCGCCTTGAGCCAATCGATCTGCTGCATTTGCTGACCCAGCTGGCGGATCTTTTCTGTGGCATTGACTCCTTCGCGGACGTTGGCGGTCAGTCGGTAACGGCGTTTGCCATCAATACGAACCAGATCGCCACTGCGGGGAATGGCCTGCTGCTGCATAAACTGACTGACTGGTACCAGCCCGTAGGGCGTGGTGATGTTAAAGCCGTCGAGGTCGCTGATGGTGCGGCGGTTTTCCGGGTATCGCAGCACGATATCCACTTCATCATCGGTAAAATCCGGCTGAAAGCTGCCGACCTTCTGGCCGCCAGTAAGCATCCTCACCATGCCGCCAGTGGCAGAGATGCTGGCGCCGAGTTCGGCGGCTTGCTGACGGTCGACCTTTAACTGCCATTCGATGCCTTCTGGTGGGCGGTCATCCCGAATATCCTTGAGGTCAGGGTCGGCCTCAAAAATCTTGCGGACCTGCTCCAGCACCGGAATGATGGTGTCGCCTGTACGGCCGGTCAGCTGCAGCTGGATATCAGCACCACCGGCGGGGCCGCCCTGTTTCTTCTGGGTTTCGACAATAATGCCGGGAATGGCGGCGGCTTTTTGCTCAATTTCGGTCAGGATAGTATTGGCTGGACGTCGTTGCTCCCAGTCGACCAGCTCGATCTGGATGCGGCCAATCTGGTCGGGAGCACCGTCGTTGGCGGGTTTGACCATGGCGGTGGTGTAGACGGATTCAATTTCGTCCATGTCGAAAATCAGCGCTTCGACCTGATTCACCAGCGTTTCGCGTTCGTCCATCGACAGGTTGCCGCGCGCCCGCACATCAATCAGAGCAATATCGGCGTCAACTTCCGGGAAAAATTCAACGCCGTGGCCGTGGCTTCCGTACAGGTAGAAAGAACCGACCATGGCGAGCAGTGCCAGCGCCAGAATCAGCAGCGGCCGCTGCAAGGCTTGTCGAAGCAAGCGGATATAGACACCTGCGATGCCGCCGATTTTTTCGAATTCACCGCGCTCCGCCGCCATGATGAGAGCAATAGCAGGGTCTGTGGTGCTATTTGCGGTCACCGGACGGGCCAGCAGCGATCCCATCGCCGGCACCACAATCAGGGCCATCACCAATGACGCCGTGAGGGTATACAGGAGCGTCAGTGGCAGGTATTTCATGAACTCGCCAGTGACGTCGGGCCAGAACAGCAGTGGCAAAAACACCGCCAGGGTCGTGGCGGTAGAGGCGATAATGGGCCAGGCCATCCGTTTGGCTGCCGCCGCGTAGGCCTGCTTCGGAGCATCACCTTCAGCCAGCCGCCGGTCGGCAAATTCGGTCACCACAATGGCACCGTCAACCAGCATGCCGACGGCCAGAATCAGTGCAAACAGCACCACCATGTTCATGGTGCTGCCACTGAGGCTGAGCCAGATAATTCCCATCAGGAAGGCGCCGGGAATGGCCAGCCCAATCAGGATGGAGTTGCGAATTCCGAGACTGCCAAGCACCACGGCCATCACCATCAGGGTGGCGACCAGCACGTTGTTAAACAGGTCGTTGAGCAGGTTATTGATCTCGCGTGAGCCGTCCTGAATGATGCCCGCCTCAACGCCTTGCGGCCAATAGGGTTTGACCTGCTCGATCACCGCCCGCACCTGCTCAACACTTTCGATAATGTTGGCACCAATGCGCTTTTTGATTTCCAGCGTTACTGCCGGATGACCGTTGATTCTGGCGGCGCTGCTGCGGTCTTTATAGGCCAGTCGACCAACCGCAATATCGCGGAACAGCACCACCTGATTACCAGATACCTTGACCGGCATGTTGAGGATGTCATTGATGTCTTCGACCAGTCCGGGAATACGAATGGCAAAACGGCCTTGCTGGTTTTGCAGGTCTTCGGTGGCAACCAGCGAACTGTTGTTGGAAACCAGTTGAGCCAGCTCACTCATCGACAGCTGATAGTTATCCAGCCGGGTCGGGTCAACGATAATTTCGGCGATTTCCTCACGCTTGCCCTTGATGTCTGCTTCCAGCACCCCAGGAATGGCTTCGAGGCGATCCTGCAGGTCACTGGCGACGGCGTACAGAACCGATTCACTGACATCACCAGAGAGCGTCACAACGGCAATCGGGAACAGCGCGACGTTGATTTCCAGCACCCGTGGCTCATGACTGTCGGCGGGCAGGTCGGCGCGAGCGTCGTCCACTTTCTGACGCACGTCCAGCAGTGCCTGGTCGATATCGACATCGGAGTAGAATTCCAGCTTGATCGACTGGTGACCGGTAGTGGCGGTAGCGACCATTTCCTTGAGGCCATCGAGACCACGTAATTCCCGTTCCAGCGGCTTGTAGATCAGGGCATCGGCGTCTTCCGGTGAAATCCCCTCGTGGCTTACCGACACATACACAATCGGCACGGTGACGTCGGGCGAACTTTCCTTGGGAATGCTCATCAGTACCATCACGCCAGCGATCATTAACAGGGTAAACAGCATCAGTACCGTGCGGGTACGGCTCAGTGCCGCATCAATCAGTTGCAGCATGATCAGTTCTCCGGAGTCGCCGAGCTGGTGGTTTGCCAGACGGCTTCGACCTGATCGCCGACATTGACGAAACCGGCGCCCTGGGTGATCAGATCAAGCTGCTCTGGGCCAAATACCCAGACACCATCCTGTTCGGCCCCTTCCAGCTCGACGGCAGTAAATTGCACACGCTGTTGCTGGTCCAGGGTTTTCAGGCCCAGCTGGCCGCTGTCATCCACAATCAACAGGGCCGGGGAAACCCGATAGGCCGGGCGGGTTGTCAGGGGAATAATGATTTCGGCACTTTGGCCCAGGGCGACGGGCTGGTTATCCGGGTTGGCAATCTCGACTTCCAGCCGGAAGGTGCGGGTGGCCTGGTTGGCCAGCACAGCAACAAAGCTGATCTGGCCCGCTACCGCAGGGCCACTAACGGGTTTAACACGGGCATGAATGCCGCTTTGCACCTGATTCAGCTGGTTTTCCGGCAGTCCGGCCACCGCCTTGTAGGGCGACACATCAACCAGCTGTAACAGCTGGCCGCCTTCCCGCACGTAATCGCCTGTTTCCACCATACGATTGTTGACGATACCGTCGAACGGCGCCCGAATATCGGTGGCGGCCAGTTGCAGCCTGGCAGACGTCAGTTCGGCTTCGGCATTGGCCAGCGCGGTTTCTGCCTGCGCCAGCAAGGACTGATTGGCGAGTCCCTGTTCAGACAATCTGCGGGCGCTTTGTTGTTCCAGTTGCCGTTGTTTGAGATTGGCCTCCGCCTGTTTTACCCGTGCCGGCCAGTCGCGTTTGTCGAGTTGTAACAATAATTCACCGGCTTTGACCTGCTGGCCTTTACGAGCCTGAATTGCCACCACTTTGGCCTTGATTTCCGCCTGCAAGGTGACCTGGCGGCCCTCTGCCAGCTGGCCGGATAAACGAATCTGTTGCTGATGGGGCTGGGGTTGCAGATGGCTGGCCTGTACCCGTGGAAGACTGTTAGCTGTGGTTGGACGCAGGCTGTCGGTGTCAGACCTTGTTGGCTGATCAGTATCGCCACTGAGCATCCAGCCAAGGGTGCCGAGAACCAGCAGAATAGCGACCAGGTGACCGCGATTAAGAGCCAGACGCATGATGATTCTTCCTTGTTGGTCGCCAGTTGGGCTGGCGTAATTGTTTTCCACGATGATAAACAGTTACGGCTGCAATATGAACGCGTCAGTCTCACTGTTCCCGACAAGGTGACCAACAAGGCTGTTCACATCTGGGCCAGGCCAGTAAACTGCTGACCCTATTTTATTGGTTATATGACTGTTTGTGGCGCTGGCAAAGTATCGCAGCTGTTGCAGACCAGAAGGTTACAGGCATTGGTATGGTGTTGGTGAGTTTAAAGCAGGCCGAACTGGCTTTCGGTGATCATGTCTTGCTCGACAAGGTCGATCTGGATATCCAGAACGGCGAACGGGTGTGTGTGGTCGGACGTAACGGCGAAGGCAAGTCAACGCTGCTGAAAGTGCTCACCGGCGAGGTGATCCCGGATGATGGCGTGGTACAGCGCCGTGATCTGCTGAAAATGGCGGTGTTGCAACAGGCACTGCCAGCCAAGGTAGACATTCCGGTATACGACGTCGTGGCGCAGGGGCTGGGTCAGTTGGGCGACGACATTGCCGCCTATCATGATGAGACCATGAAAGGTGAGCATGCTGATCTGGATTTGCTGGAAAAGCTGCAAACCCGCATCGAAAGTCAGGATGGCTGGAGCTGGCAGCAGAAGGTGGACGCTATTATCCAGCGTCTGAACCTGCCTGCCGAAACCAGTTTCGCCAGCCTCAGTGGTGGCTGGCAGCGGCGGGTGATGTTGGCGCGGGCTTTGGTGGTCGAACCGGAACTGTTGATTCTCGACGAACCAACCAACCACATGGACATCGCCACCATTCAGTGGCTTGAAGACCAGCTCAAACAATTCCAGGGCACGCTGGTATTTATCAGCCACGACCGGGCTTTTGTGCAGAATCTGTCGACCCGTATTATCGAGCTGGATCGTGGTCATCTCTATAACTGGCAGGGCGATTACCTCAGCTTTATTGAGTACCGCGAAAAGCGTCTGGAAGATGAAGCAACCCAGAATGCCTTGTTCGACAAGCGGCTGGCGGAAGAGGAAAAGTGGATTCGCCAGGGCATCAAGGCCCGTCGTACCCGTAACGAAGGCCGGGTTGAACGTCTGAAGGAAATGCGCAAGGAACGTGGTGCCCGTCGTGAGCGTCAGGGCACTGCCAATATTGCCATGACCAGCACGGACTCCTCCGGCAAGATCGTTTTCGAACTGGATCAGGTTAACTACAGCTGGGCCGATCAGGCTCAGGTCGCTGACTTCTCCACCATTGTCCAGCGTGGCGACCGGATTGGTCTGGTTGGCCCCAACGGCGTGGGTAAATCAACCCTGTTGAAACTGCTGCTGGGAACCCTGCAACCTCAGACTGGTACTCTGAAAACCGGCACCAAGCTGGAAGTTGCCTACTTCGACCAGTCACGAGAAATGCTCGACGATAACAAGTCGATTGCTGACAACGTTGCCGATGGCAAGGATCACGTGATTGTGAACGGCATCAGCCGCCATGTGATTGGTTACCTGGGCGACTTCCTGTTCCCGCCAGAACGTGCCCGCACTCCTGTGCGTGCCTTGTCGGGTGGTGAGCGTAACCGGGTGTTGCTGGCCAAGCTGTTCCTCAAGCCCTGCAACCTGCTGGTAATGGACGAACCGACTAACGACCTCGACGTGGAAACCCTCGAGTTGCTGGAAGAACGCCTGATGGAATTCGATGGCACCCTGTTGCTGGTGAGCCACGACCGGGCCTTCCTGGATAATGTCATTACCCAGATGTGGGTGTTTGAGGGCGAAGGCCGTATCGATGAACAAGCCGGTGGCTACAGCGATTGGGAAGAACGCAAGAAAGCCCAGGCGGCGCAATTCAAGGCGCTAGAAAAAGCCAATCAGCAGAAGCAACAAACCCAGCAAGCGGCTCCCAAAGCCGAAGCGGCCAAAGCTGCGCCAGCCAAAAAGCTGTCGTACAAGCTGCAACGCGAACTGGACATGCTGCCGGATATGATTGCCGAAGCCGAGGCGACTCGGGATGCCCTGCAACAGCAAACCGGTGCTGCGGATTTCTACAGCGGTGATCAGGACAAGGTGCAAGCAGCACTGGCTCAGCTGGCAGCAGCAGAACAAAAACTGGAACAGCTGGAAGAGCGCTGGCTGGAACTGGAGGAAATGGCTTCATGACCTGGCTGGTTTTTGTTGCTGTTGGTTTGATGCTGTTTGGGTCTATCTATTGGCTCAAACCCAGCGCCCGGGATCAGCGCCTGGCCGACCTGCGGCTGTCTGCGATTCGGGCCGGGCTGCAAATTCGCCAGCAAACCTTCAAGGTCGACTCCGCCCGTAGCGGTGTGCGGGAAGATATTACCGCTACCGGTTACACCCTGATGCTGCCAGCGCAGCCCCATGGTGAAAAACCACGCCAGGCGCTGTTGTTCCGGGTGGTTGGCCAGACTGGCTGGGAAACTGCAGGTTTACCAGATGGATGGGCCTGGCATGATCTGCCAGCGGGCAAGGATCATGATCGACAGCTGGCCGCTGCAGAACAACTGGCACCACAGCTGGTGCGTTTGTTGTCGTCACTGGATGATGGTTTGGTGATGCTGGAAGTGTTTGAAAACCGTATCACGCTGTTTCCGGCGGAGCAGAAAACTGCCTCAGCCGAGAAATATCTCAAAGTGCTGGAAGGTCTGAAAAGCGTGGCGGATGGCTTGAAAGGCTGATCCTGATGCGTTTTCGCCTCGGCGGCCAAATCCTCGACAAACAAAAACGGCGCTGCTGAATCATCAGCAGCGCCGTTTTTTCTTGCTGTCTTTTCGTTCTTGCAGTCTTTCAATCAGGGAGCTGGAGCAGGCTCCTTACCCTTTCATGAATTGCCGATCTTGCCTTCCAGTTCTTCCAGGTGACGGATAATGCGGTCGTTGTAACTGATCACAAGGAAAGGCACGTCCATTTCGTGCTGACGGGTGATGGAGTTACGCAGGAAGCGCCACTTGTTATTGATGTTGTCCATCAGAACGTAGTTGGACTTGGCATTGGCCTGGGCGCGCAGATCTTCCAGCTTGAATTCAAAATCAGAAGTCAGCTTCTGCATACTGGTCTGGTATTCATCGAGGAAGTTGGCGTCGTGATCCATCGACGCTGAAGCAGCGTATTGAGTGGTCATCTCCTGCAGCATCAGCGCCATTTCACGGGTGCGCTGCACCAGCGGATTAGTGTCGGAGTTACCAGCCAGCAGCTTGTAGAAGGAGCCGATCCGTTCGGTCAGGCTGGAGTTCAGGCGGGTCAGGTCATTGACCATTTCGACACTGGGGAAGCCCTGGTTCTGGATCAGGTTGCGGTTGCTGTTGAGTGAGTTGGTAAATGCCAGCCAGTCATTCTGGATACCGTTCAGCTCATTCTTGTGTTCGTTGCGGGAAGCATTTTCGATGGCTTTCTGCATCGCGGTTTCAAACGATTCAACGTCAGACTGCATGCGGCGGGCGTATTTGCGGTCTCCCTCGAGCCCGGTATACATGAAGAAGTCAGTCATGATGCCCACGGAAGCAAGACGCATGTGTTGCAGGTGAGTCATCAGTTGATCGGTAGCAGCGTTGGCTGAGAACGAGCAGATTAACAGGGTCAGGACAACCCCTGCGTGGCGAAGGATTTTTTTCATAGCGGCCTCTGTCTTTTTTATGATTATTTTATGTTTACCCGGCTACTTCTTGTGGTGCCTTGAGGAATAGCTTTGGCGTGCCTGGTAAGACAGCCCAGATCCCTTGGGTCATTCGATAGTAAGGCATTCCTGGCAGGATGTCCCGTTCTAATACATTGGTAGTAAGACTCAAAGGCGTGAATAGTGGCGTTTTTTATGAGGATTTGTGCAACAGCTCTCATTTGTTGCAATCCGGTTTTTTGAATTATTTAACGGTTCTTTTATGAATCGTTGAATGGTGACTTATGGGTAATGCAAGTGTTTGCCTGATGATTCAGGCTGCTGTGTTTGAACTGTGGTTGTTGCCTTGTACTCGAACAGCAGTCAGTGGATTTGGCTATTATCAGGCTATTGACTTTGTCCCCTGATTCAACGAAGGTACTTGCAGTTTCAAACGGTCGTATGAATCAATTGTTTGAATGATCAGGCTGTCGGTTTTGCCGCAGGGAGTGGGCGGAACGCAGCAAGACAGCAAAATAACAAGACTACTGCCTGCAACCGACGGGCAGTGCCAAAGCTAACCACACTTGGAGATCAGTTGATGATTTACGAAGGTAAAGCCATCACGGTAAGCATGATCGAAGGTGATATCGCCGAGCTGAAGTTCGACCTGCAAGGCGAATCCGTCAATAAATTCAACCGCGCTGCATTGCAGGAACTGGAGCAGGCGACTGCGGCCATTGCTGCTAACGAAGCTGTTAAGGGGGTGCTGGTCACTTCCGCCAAGGACAGTTTTATCGTCGGCGCTGATATCACCGAATTCGGCAGTTATTTTGCCGGTAGCGAAGACGCCATCATTGAATGGCTCGGTTATGCCAATGCTATCTTCAGTGCGGTAGAAGATCTGCCGGTGCCAACCCTGTCTGCCATCAACGGCATTGCACTGGGTGGCGGTATGGAAATGGTGCTGTCTACAGACATCCGCGTGATGGCTGACAGTGCCAAAATCGGTCTGCCGGAAGTCAAACTTGGCATCATGCCGGGCTTTGGCGGTACCGTACGTTTGCCACGGGTTATTGGTGCTGATAACGCCATCGAATGGATCTGCATGGGTAACGAGCAGAAAGCTGACAAGGCGCTGGCTGATGGCGCTGTGGATGCCGTTTTCCCGCTGGAAACCTTGCGCGACAACGCCATTGCAATGCTGAAGTCTGCTATTAGCGGTGAAATCAACTGGCAGCAACGTCGGGCTGAAAAGACCGGCAAGATGCAGCTGAATTCGATGGAAGCCATGATGGTGTTTGAAACCGCCAAGGGCTTTGTGATGGGCCAGACCAAGGGCCATTACCCGGCACCGATCATGGCCATCAAGACCATCCAGAAGCACTGCAGCATGACTCGGGACAAGGCGCTGGAGACCGAATCCAAAGGTTTCGCCACGCTGGCCAAGTCGACAGAAAGCCAGGCCTTGATCGGCCTGTTCCTGAACGACCAGCTGCTGAAGAAAAAAGCCAAGGAATACGACAAGCAAGCCAAACCAACCAAAAAGGCGGCCGTACTGGGTGCTGGTATCATGGGTGGTGGTATTGCCTATCAGAGTGCCTACAAAGGCACCCCAATCCTGATGAAGGATATCAACGAAGCCGGTATTGAGCTGGGTTTGTCTGAAGCCAACAAGCTGCTGTCGAAGCGGGTTGAAAAGGGCAAGATGACGCCAATGAAAATGGGTGAAGCCCTCAACCGTATTCGTCCAACCCTGAGCTACGGCGACTTCGGCGATGTCGATGTGGTTGTCGAAGCCGTGGTTGAGAATCCCAAGGTCAAGAAAGCGGTACTGGCGGATCTGGAAAATCAGGTCAGCGAAGACACCATTGTGACTTCCAACACCTCGACCATTTCCATTGACCTGCTGGCGGCTGACCTCAAGCGCCCTGAAAACTTCCTCGGTATGCACTTCTTTAACCCGGTACACATGATGCCGCTGGTGGAAGTGATCCGTGGTTCAAAAACTTCCGATGAAGCCGTTGCAACTGTGGTGGCCTATGCCAAGCAAATGGGCAAAACCCCGATTGTGGTGAACGACTGCCCGGGCTTCCTGGTAAACCGCGTGTTGTTCCCGTACTTCGCCGGTTTTGCGGCGCTGGTACGTGACGGTGCTGACTTCCAGCAAATCGACAAGGTGATGGAGAAGTTCGGCTTCCCGATGGGCCCGGCCTATCTGCTCGACGTGGTGGGTATCGACACCGGCGTGCACGCCAACGAAGTGATGGCGGAAGGCTTCCCGGATCGCATGAAGGCCGACTACAAGACTTCAATGGAAGTGATGTTCGAAAACGAGCGTTACGGCCAGAAGAACAACAAGGGCTTCTACAAGTACGAAAAAGATCGCAAGGGCAAGCCAAAGAAAGTGGCTGATGAAGTGGCCTATGAGCTGATCAAGCCTGTAGTGGCTGAAGCCAAAGACTACGATGCCGACGAAATCGTCGCCCGTTGCATGATTCCAATGTGTATCGAAATCGCTCGCTGTCTGGAAGAAAACATTGTTGCGACTCCGGCTGAAGCCGATATGGGTCTGATCTTTGGTATTGGCTTCCCTCCATTCCGCGGCGGTGCCTGTCGTTACATGGACACCGTTGGTTTGGCGGCATTTGTTGCCCTGTGTGACCAATACGCGCATCTCGGCAAGCTGTACCAGCCGACCGAACGCATGCGTGAAATGGCCGCCAAAGGTGAATCCTACTTCCCGCAAGCGGCAGCAGAATAAGAGCGAACCTGGAGATAAACATGACAACCCTGAATCCAAAAGACGTTGTAGTGATTGACGCGGTTCGCACACCGATGGGCCGTTCCAAAGGTGGCGTATTCCGCCACGTACGGGCAGAAACCCTGTCTGCAACCCTGATCGACGCCTTGTTTGACCGTAACCCGAATGTGCCGCCGAAGCTGGTGGAAGACATTATCTGGGGCTGTGTGAACCAGACCAAAGAGCAGGGCTTTAACGTTGCCCGCCAGATTGGTCTGCTGACCAAGGTGCCAAAAGAAGCCGGTGCCCAGACGGTTAACCGTCTGTGTGGTTCCGCCATGAGCGCTATTCATACTGCCGCCCAGGCGATCATGACTGGCAACGGTGATGTGTTTGTGGTCGGTGGTGTTGAGCACATGGGCCACGTGGAAATGACCCATGGTTTTGACCATAACCCGGCGTCTTCGAAACACTTCGCCAAGGCTTCCAACATGATGGGCCTGACTGCGGAAATGCTCGGCAAGATGCACGGTATTACCCGTGAGCAGCAAGACGCGTTTGCTGCCCGTTCTCACGCTCGTGCCCATCAGGCGACTCTGGATGGCAAGTTTAAAAATGAAATCGTGCCGGTTTATGGCCACGATGCCGATGGCAAACAGGTGCTGGTGACGGAAGACGAAACCATTCGTCCGGAAACCACCGCGGAAACCCTCGGCCAGCTGCGTCCGGCGTTTGATCCCAAGAATGGTACGGTGACCGCCGGTACCTCATCCCAGATCACCGACGGCGCTGCCGCCATGTTGCTGATGAGTGCCGAGAAAGCCGCAGAACTGGGCCTCAAGCCTCGTGCCCGGATCGTCTCTATGGCAGTTGCCGGTGTTGATGCCGCCATCATGGGTTACGGCCCGGTGCCTGCGACCAAAAAGGCGCTGAAGCGTGCCGGTCTGGAAACTACCGACATCGACTACTGGGAACTGAACGAAGCCTTTGCTGCACAGTCACTGCCGTGCATCAAGGATCTGAAACTGACCGAAATCGCCGACGAACGCATTAACGTCAACGGCGGCGCTATCGCGCTGGGTCACCCGCTCGGTTGCTCCGGCGCCCGCATTTCCACCACGCTGTTGAACGTGCTGGAAGACAAGGGTGGTCGTTACGGTGTTTCAACCATGTGTATTGGTTTGGGACAGGGTATCGCGACTGTTTGGGAACGACTGGACTGACGTCTGGGAGGTCGTCCTTGCTCCTGCGTTCCTGCGTGGGAGTACAGGTCTGCATTCTCATGTCGGAACATGGGCATGAGATAGCCCAGCTTTCAGGCGACAAACGTCGAGTAAACAAAAACCCCGCTGGCAACAGCGGGGTTTTTGTTTATAGCTTGCCGGAGTTTGACCGAATCAAACCCCAAACGGCGCAATGCCAATCAACATACCGTGCAGCCAGAACGCCACCGCTGCCCAACTCACCAGACCAGCAACCAGCGCGATCAGATCGCGAGCAATGCCCTGATGCTGGTAGGTCACGCCGTTTTTACGATCACGTTTGCGATGGACGATATAAGCCACGATGGACCAGGCCAGGATTGAGCCAAACAACAGCACATCGTGCAGACCGCCGTTGGCCAGCAGGTGAGCAAACGCCCAGGCCTTGATCGCTGCCAGTAACGGATGTCCGGTCTTGGCCTTGATCCAGGTGCCCGGAATATAGGCCGAAGCCAGCACAATAAACGCCATCAGCGTGAAGAGGGCAGCGATATGGCGGGTCCAGACCGGCGCGATCCACAACCAGGTCGGGCTCATACGAGCGTCACCATAGCCCTTAATAATCAGCAGCAGAGACACCAGTGCCAGTACGCCGTGCACGGCCTGATAGCTGGCTTTGCCCAGTTTCTGAATGGTTTGCTCACGCCAGCCGGGAGCTGCCAGCACAATGGAATGTACGCCAATAAAAATAATCAGGCCGATAATCAGCAAGGTCATCTGCAATCTCTATCTGTCGTTAGTGAATAAATCCGGCAGTCATCATCGGCCGTTAGGCCAACGAAATTCGGCCCATAGTAGCCATTGCCCGCCAACAGGGAAACCGCCAGTATCGACAGCCAGCCTGATAACTATCAGAGCGGTTGTTTCTGGCTATCTTGCTTTCAGATGCTCTGACTATTCATTCAGGCATGCCGCCAACAAGGATATCGCTTATGCCACTGGGACTTATAACAACGCTGGTGCTGATCGCTTTTGCAGCCAACTCGCTGCTGTGTCGTTGGGCGTTGCGGGAATACCAGTTTGATCCGGCCTTGTTCACGCTGGTGCGGCTGTGGTCTGGAGCCTTGATGCTGAGTCTGCTGTTACAGCTCAGTCGCCGCAGGTTGATAGCCACGCCGAGAGCTGCAAGCGCATTCTGGCAGCAACGGCGCAACTGGCTGCTGGCACTGACGCTGTTTGTGTATGCGGCGGGCTTTTCGGCCGCCTACGTGCAGCTGGATACCGGACTTGGTGCTTTTATCCTGTTTACCACGGTGCAATTGAGCCTGCAGGGCGTCAGCCTGATTCGAGGGGTTATTTATACACCGATGCAGATAGTGGGAATCCTGTTGGCGATGGCTGGCCTGGCCGGGCTGCTATTACCCGGCAGTGGTTCTGCTGAATTGCTGCCGGTGCTGCTGATGATTCTGGCGGGGTTGGGTTGGAGTGGTTTTGTGCTGCTGGGGCAGGGATCCTCTGCACCGCTGAAGGATGTTCAAACCGCCTTTGTGCTGGCTGCCGTGTTGGTGCTCAGCTTGATTCCGCTGGTGCAGTGGCAACAACCGATGCATTGGCAAGCCTGGGGGCTGGCCTTGCTGTCTGGTGGCGTAGCTTCCGGGATCGGTTATTTTGGCTGGTATCAGGTATTACCGCGGCTGGGATTACAGCTGGCAGCGCAATTACAGCTGCTGGTACCAGCACTGGCGGTGGTGATGGGAGCAATCGTCCTGCAGGAAACATTGAGTCTGGCGATGATTGGCGCCATGGCCATGATTGTGGTGGGGGTCTTTGTGGTATTGCGGTTCAAGAAAGCGGTCTGATGCCTTTTTAGGGGGGAGCTGAAGTCATTGCGATTGGCCATTTGGTAATAATAGATATTAAAAGATTCGTTGATTTATTGATCGATTCTTTATTAATAACCTTGTCGATATAATGGATATATCCTGACCATATGGTCGAATTCTATTTGTTTCTTGTTTTATAACACCACTCATAAGATGTTTAGGTGGCTGAAAAATGTTCACTTTTCCGGCTTTCCTGGCGGATAGACATTTCATTTTATGGCGTCTTTGGAACGCAAGAATTACTGTCTGGCTTTGTTGAGCGGGTTATTCCGGCCCAGGTCACGGAAGTCGTCCCTGATAATCGTAATATTCACCGGTTAACAGAATTGGCTGGTGGCTGATCGGGGGAGCTTATTTATACGATCCTGATAGGTTACAATTTCTTACAATGCTCCCGGATGTACGCGGAAGTAAGGTCTGATCAGCCTGCGGATCGTCAACGAATTTTGTAAAAATCAGCTGGCTGGGTGTTTTTCAGCCATAATTAATATGGTCAGACAGCAGGTCCGTAACACGTCGATATAACCTGATGGTTTACGAATGATTCGTTATGATGCATAAGTAGCTGTAATCTAATGTAATGAATGGATAGCCTTTGCCAGCAGACCTGGCAGAGGCAAACGATGAACAGGGTTTTGGTCGTGAGGAAAAAGACATGGCGTTTGTAGTCGCCGAGAGCCTGGCAGAACAAATTGCCAACCATCTGGCAAGCCGAATTATTCAGGGCGAAATGGTCAACAATGAGCGTATTCAGGAAGCCCGCATCGTTAACGAGCTGCAGGTCAGTCGTGGTTCCGTGCGTGAAGCGCTGCTGATTCTGGAACGTCGCCATCTGATTACCATTTTGCCGCGTCGTGGTGCCTTCGTAACCGAACTCAATGCCGAGCGGGTACGTGGTCTGTATCGGCTGTATGGCAACTTGCTGGAAATGCTGGCCGAAAAACTCAGCTGGAGCTGTTCCGACAGTGATCGCCAGCAGTTGTCCGGCCTGACTGACAAGTTGCGCAAGTCGGCGGCCGTACATGATGAAAACCTGTTTATTGAAGCCAACTTCGAATTGATCAGTAATGCCGCTGAAGTGGCCGACAATGAATATCTGACTACTGCGCTGGAGAACCTGCGACCACCGGTACAGCGGGCGCTGGCGCTGGCGGTTCGCAATAACCTCAGTGAGATGGATGAAACCACCTCCTTTATGGCAAATCTGGTGGATTTCGCGCTGGGCGATCAAATCGACAAGGTCTCTGAACTGGTTAATGGCTATTTCAAACGCCATAGCGCGCTGGTCATACAAGCCATTCAGGACCAGAGCGGAACCGCATCTCGCTAACTCCACCTGACCCATATTCAAGCTGATACTTCATGGTTATGATACCGGGCTTCTAAAGTAGCCCGGTGAACTGATTTCCCATGCGCCTCAAGGCCATCAAGCTTTCTGGTTTCAAGTCATTTGTCGATCCAACCACGGTCAGTTTTAACACCAATATGACCGGTATTGTTGGACCCAATGGCTGCGGCAAATCCAACACGATTGATGCCGTGCGCTGGGTAATGGGTGAAAGCTCGGCCAAATACCTGCGTGGCGATGCCATGACGGACGTTATTTTTAACGGTTCGTCGGAACGCAAGCCGGTTGGTAAAGCCAGCGTTGACCTTATCTTTGATAATTCCGACCGTACCTTGCGTGGCGAATACGCCGCCTATAACGAAATCAGTGTGCGTCGACAGGTCACCCGAGACGGTCAGTCGAACTATTTCCTCAACGGTGCCCGCTGTCGCCGTAAAGACATCACCGACCTGTTCCTCGGCACAGGCCTTGGACCGCGTTCCTACGCCATCATTGAACAGGGCATGATTTCGCGGCTGATTGAAGCCAAGCCGGACGAATTGCGGGTTTACGTTGAAGAAGCGGCAGGGATTTCCCGTTACAAGGACCGCCGCCGTGAAACCGAAAACCGCATGCGGCGGACGATGGAAAACCTCGAACGCCTGCAGGATATTCGTGATGAGCTTGAACGGCAGTTGGGACACCTGCAACGGCAGGCCGATGCTGCTGAAAAATACAAGGCATTAAAAACCGAAGAGCGGCAAAAGAAGGCCCAGCTGCAAGCACTGAAATGGCAGCTGCTGGATCAGGACTACCGCCAGCGCGAATTACAAATTGCCCAGCATCAGACGCGCATGGACGAGCATCAGGCGCGTCAGACTCATATCGATGCCGAAAATGAATCCCTGCGACTGCAGCAGCAGGAGCGTAACGACGACTTTCAGACTCATCAGGGGCGTTTTTACGAAATCGGTGCCCGTATTGCCCGCCAGGAACAGAAGATTGAGCACCAGTCGCAAATGTCGCTGGAACTCGATCGTAACCTGCAGGAAGCCGAGCGTCAGATTCTCGAATTACAACAGTCGATAGAATCCGACCAGTTCGAGCTGGAGCAATTGCAAAATAGCTCGTTTGATCTGGACCTTGAACAGGAACTGCTGCGCGAACAGCTGGAACAGGCCCGGCTGGAACTGGAAGACGTCGAGCTGGCGCAATCCCGCTGGCAAGACCAGTGGCAACAATTTACCCAGCGAGCCGGTGAACCGGCGCGCCAGGCGGAAGTTGCGCAAACCCGTATTCAGTCGCTGGAACAGCAACTGCTGCGGCTGGATCAGCAGATCCAGAAACTGCAGGCCGAAAAACAACAGCTGCTGGATAATCCGGAGCTGGAAGAAATTGAACTGCTGGCCGAAGAGGTCAGTGAGTTTGAGTTGCAGTCAGAAGAACAGCAAATGCGAGCCGAGCAGGCTCGAGGCCAGCTTGAAACGGCGCGTGCCCATATTGAAGAGCAACGTCGGCAGGTGACTGCCGGGCGTGAGCAACTGAGTCAACTCAGCAGCCGTAAAGCCACGCTTGAAGCCTTGCAGAAAGCGGCATTGGGGCAAAGTAACGAAGCTGTCGCACGCTGGCTCGAAACTCACCAGCTGGCTCGCGCGCCACGACTGGCGCAGCATCTGCAGGTTGAGAGTGGCTGGGAACAAGCGGTAGAGGTGGTACTGGACGACCAGCTGCACGCACTGCTGGTGGATGATTTGCCACACGCAGCCCAGTGGCTCAAAAGCCTCAAAGAAGGCCGACTGGTATTGCGGGATAAAGCCGCAAGTAGCCAGCCGCCTGGCTCTTTGGCGAGTGATTCCCTGCTGCACAAGGTTAATGCCAGCCAGGACCTGTCTGATCTGCTGGCCAATGCCCGCTGTTGTGATTCGCTGGAACTGGCGCTGGCTCAACGCAGTCAACTGGCCCGGGGCGAATTCTGGATTACCCCGGATGGCAGTCGTATTGGCCGCCAGTGGGTGCGGGTCGCCCGGGCAGCGGAAGAGCAGGGCAGCCTGCTGGCCCGTCAGCAAGAGCTGGAATTACTCCACGATCAGTGGGACCAGCTCGATATGGACGTCGAGGAGTGGGAAGCGGAACTGGAATCGGCGCAATTACGACTGCACAGCCAGGAACAGCAGCGGGAAGCCGCCCAGCGGGAGTGGCAACAAGCCAGCCAGCAGTTAACCCAGCTGAAATCCCAGCTGGCTGCCAAACAGGCGCGAGCGGAACAATTTGGCCAGCGGCGTGAACGCATCGACGCCGATCTCGAAGAAGCCAGTGAACAGCGGCTGTTACAACAACAGGAAGTTGAAGAACTGCGAATCGAACGCCAGCTGGCTCACGACGCCATTGAGACTCACGCCGACGAGCGAGACCAATTGCTGCAGCAACAAAGTGATCTCAAGCTACAATTGGAAGACGCACGGGCGTTAGTACAGCAACAACAGCAAAACTGGCATCAGTTCGAACTGGGCCAGCGGGAAAGCAGCAGTCGCAAACAGGCGCTGGAAACGGCCCTGCAGCGGCTTGAACTACAATTGCAGCAATGGCGTCAGCGCCGTCAGCTGGTACTCGATAGTCAGCAGCAGGATCACACCGCCGACCTGCAATTATTAAAAGAAGAATTGCAGGAAATGCTCGAACAGCGGCAACAGGCGGAGCTGCAGATGCAGGACGCCCGACGCCTGCTGGATGAAACCGAAGCGCGGATGCGTCAGCTTGAAAACGAACGCAGTCGGCAGGAACAGCTGATTCTCGAAATTCGTAACCAGCTCGAAGCGGTGCGGATGGAATGTCAGGCACTGGATATTCGTCGGCAGGCTCTGATCGAACAGTTGCAGGAAGAAAAACTGACGCTGAAAGACGTGCTGGAAAACATGCCGGAAGAAGCGGCAGTAGAGCGTTGGCAGCAGGATCTTGAAGATATTGCCGAAAAAATTCGTCGACTTGGCAACATCAACCTGGCCGCGATTGATGAATACAAGGTGCAATCGGAACGCAAAACCTATCTGGATGCCCAGCACGCCGATCTTGAGACGGCGCTGGCAACGCTGGAAAATGCGATCCATAAAATTGACCGCGAGACCCGTACCCGTTTTAAAGAGACCTTTGATAAAATTAACGCTGGTTTAGCAGAACTGTTTCCAAAGGTCTTCGGTGGTGGTCACGCCTGGCTTGATCTCACTGATGAAGACATGCTGGTGACCGGCGTAGCGATTATGGCGCGGCCACCGGGCAAGAAAAACAGCACCATCCACCTGTTGTCGGGTGGTGAAAAGGCACTCACCGCGATTGCGCTGGTATTTTCTATTTTCCAGCTCAATCCGGCACCGTTTTGTATGTTGGATGAAGTAGATGCACCGCTGGACGATGCTAACGTCGGCCGTTATGCCCGATTGGTTAAGGCAATGTCAGAAAAGGTCCAGTTTATTTACATTACGCATAACAAAATTGCGATGGAGATGGCATCTCAGCTTATGGGGGTGACCATGCAGGAACCTGGCGTTTCACGACTTGTCTCGGTCGATGTGGAAGAAGCGGCAGAAATGATTGACCAATAAAAACGAACTGCGCTGCAGGGCCTTGTTATCGGATGACTGCTACACCCATCCGGCCCGGCTGGCAATGAAGAGGACATTATGGAACTGAGTTGGCGAACTGTGATGATTCTGCTGGGGTTACTGGCAGTGGTCATCGTTGTACTGGATGGTATCCGGCGGATGCGCCGTGCCCGTGCGGAAGCACTCAAGCTGGATATCAGCAAGGACTTCAAATTTCCGGACAAGGACTCCAACCCTGAACTGCCAAGTGGTGGTTTTCGGGTCAAGGGTGGTGCTGCCGCTGACGCGACACCGGCGGACGTGAACCGCGAACAAGCCAAGCCCACCATTGAACTGCCAAAAGCGGCAACCAGGCCGGTGAGTAAGCCGGCACCACGGCCAGCAGCAGCTGTTAATGTGGCGACAGTTGCTGACAGCTATAAGGTTGACGGTTTCGAAGAACTCGGTGAAGTGCGGGTACGTACCGGTGCTGACAAATCGGCGGATGCCAGCGAACGGGATGTGCCGCAGGATGACATCCTTGAACCCACATGGAGTGAGACGCTGGATCAGCCTTTGTCTACGCAACCAGACTCATCAGAAATCGCTGATGACGATCCGCGTTTTCAGGAAGACATTCAGTCCTGGCTGAACACCCGTACTCGTGAAATTGAAGAGGAACTGTTGCCACTGCAGCAAACGGCTTCGATTATTCCGCGTGCCAAACCGGTTAACCTGGACGAAGAAGTACCTGTACTGATGGCAGTAGAAACCCTCGGTGACCGTGAAGTGGTGATCGAAGACGATCAACTGCAGCAACCGGTTGCGAAGGCTATTGATGCTGCGGAAGCAATGGCTGACAAAACCGCAGCAGAAGACGCTGAAGTTGCAGCACAAGGGCCGCATGACTGGGTCGCTGAAGAAGTCGAACAACCGACCCATATGGATGAAGAAATCGAACTGCAGGAAGAGCAGGGTGAAGACCAGGGTAGCGAACTGATCATCTATGCCGGTGACGATGCCGAACAGCTGTCCAGCCGCTCGCAAGCGGAAGTGGTACTGGTGATTCATGCCGTCGCCCGTGATGAAAACGGTTTCCCAGGCCGTTCCCTGTTACACCTGTTCGATGGTTGCGACCTGCGCTACGGTACTGAACGTATCTTCCACCGTTATGAAGAAGCCGATGGCAAAGGGCCGATCCAGTTCTCCATCGCCCAGACCTACGAACCGGGAGTGTTTGACCCGCGTACCATGGAAGACGAATATTTTGCTGGACTGACTTTCTTTATGAGTTTGCCGGGTGCCAAACGACCGTTGGAAGCCTATCAGGCGATGTCCGAGATGGCGCGGGTACTGGCGGATCATCTGGATGCCGACCTCAAGGACGGCACCCTCAGTACCTTCAGCAAACAAACTACTGAACACGATCGTCAGCAGATTCAGGAATACGAACGTCGCCAGGCCTTGCTGGCGAAAAAGCAGGCCGCCGGCCGCCGTCGCTAGTTCTGCTTGCAGGATCCATCTATTGAACGCCGCCGCCAGTTGCTGAGGATCAGCACTGGCGGCGTTAGCAAATGCCAGGAAATACCGCCCCATGTGCTCTGCCACTGTCTCCGCCGCCGAACGTATCGACGCCCTGCGCCAACAGATCAACGACCATAACTATCGTTATTACACGCTCGATGAACCTTCGATCCCGGATGCTGAATACGATCGCCTGATGCGTGAGCTACAGGCGCTGGAAGCCGAACATCCTGAGCTGGTCAGTAGTGATTCGCCGACCCAGCGCGTTGGTGCTGCACCGCTGTCTGCTTTCGATGAAGTGCAACATGAGTTGGCCATGCTGTCGCTCGACAACGCCATGAACGAAGAAGAGTTCCGGGCTTTTTACCAGCGTGTGCAGGACCGCCTGAAAACCAGCGATGAAATCGAACTGGCGTTCGAACCCAAGCTCGATGGACTGGCGGTCAGCCTGTTGTACGAACAGGGCAAACTGGTACGGGCGGCGACTCGTGGCGATGGCACGACTGGCGAAGACATTACCCAAAACGTCCGTACCATTAAAAACGTACCTCTACTGCTCAATGGTACTGTGGGTGAGGGGGTACCAGAGCGCATCGAGATTCGTGGTGAAGTCTATATGCCGAAAGCCGGTTTTGATGCCTGGAACGACAGGGCACGCGCAGCCGGTGAAAAGGTGTTCGCTAACCCGCGTAACGCTGCGGCGGGCTCATTGCGTCAACTGGACTCTCGTATCACCGCCAAACGGCCGCTGGAGTTTTGCGCCTATAGTGTGGGTGTGGTTTCGGAAGAATTCACTCTACCGGCGACCCACCGTCTGGTGCTGGACCAGATTCGCGACTGGGGTGTCAAGATCAACCCGGAAACCCGGGTCGCCGTCGGTGTTGAAGCCGCATTGGAATGCTACCGTGCGTTAGGTGAAAAACGCATGAGCCTGGATTATGAAATCGACGGCTCGGTATTCAAGGTCAACTCTCTGGCCTTGCAGCAGCAACTGGGTTTTGTTGCTCGCGCCCCGCGCTGGGCGATAGCCTTTAAATTCCCCGCAGTGGAACAAATGACTCGCTTGTCCGGTGTCGATTTTCAGGTTGGCCGTACCGGTGCCCTGACCCCGGTTGCCCGACTCGATCCTGTTCAGGTAGCCGGTGTGGTTGTCAGCAACGCCACCCTGCACAACATGGATGAAATCGAGCGTCTTGGCGTACGGATTGGTGACATGGTGATTATTCGCCGTGCCGGTGACGTGATTCCGCAAGTGGTCTCTGTGGTTGTTGAACAGCGCCCTGAAATCACCGAAGCAATTGAGATGCCGGCTGCCTGCCCGGTGTGCGACTCGTTGGTCGAACGGGTGGAAGGTGAAGCGGTTGCTCGTTGTACAGGTGGCCTTGTCTGCGCTGCGCAACGCAAGGAAGCCATCAAACACTTCGCCTCCCGCAAGGCGCTGGATGTAGAAGGCCTGGGCGACAAACTGGTCGACCAGCTGGTTGAAGCCAGCCTGATTGATTCCGTTGATGATCTTTTCCACCTGACGCTGGAGCAGCTGTCCGGGCTCGAACGGATGGGCGAAAAATCCGCCCGTAACGTACTCGACGCTCTTGAAAAAGCCAAAGCGACCACATTGGGACGGTTCCTCTACGCACTGGGGATTCGTGAAGTTGGCGTGGTTACCGCCCAGAATCTCGCCATTCATTTTGGCTTCCTGCAACGCATTATGGACGCCTCACTGGAGCAACTGCTGGCGGTGCCGGACGTTGGTGAAGTGGTGGCCAAACACCTGCTGAACTTCTTCAGCGAAGCCCATAACCGTACTGTGATTGAACAGCTGCAAAAAGCGGGTGTGCATTGGCAGGAAGCTGAACCGGTCGCCGCCGCTGAAGGCGAGCTACCACTTGACGGTCAGGTGGTGGTGATCACCGGCACGCTGTCAGCGTTAACCCGCGACGAAGCCAAACAACACCTGCAAACCCTCGGTGCCAAGGTCACCGGCAGCGTCTCCGCCAAAACCGACTTCCTTGTTGCCGGAGAAAAAGCCGGTTCCAAGCTGACCAAAGCCAACCAGCTCAATGTCGACGTCAAAGACGAAGCGGCACTGCTGGCGTTGCTGGCAGAGCACGGGATTGTGATTGAAGGCTGACTTATTGCCTGAACGCCTGGTTAACAAAAAGCCCCTGCTAGCAATAGCCGGGGTTTTTTGTTGTCAGAGAGAGAACGGTGGTTCTTGATCAAGATGGATAAAGCCCTGCAATCTCATCTCCTCCAACCCCATTTCCAGCAATCCCGCCATTTCCTGGCCTTTTTTTAGCGCCTTGCTTGCGCACTTCTTCCAGTAACTGCAGCAGCTGACGGCCGTTCAGTTCTGTGCCTTCGGCAGTGCCTGCAAACAGCGCCTGATCGAGCAGGTTAAGTTGCTGGGCCAGGTGAGGGTTTTGTTGGCTGAGCTGGTCAGGGCTGTGGATTCCCAGCTGTTTGCCTTCGCTGTTTAACCAGCCTTGCAGGGCCTGATGAATGGCGGCTGCATTGTTGCTTTCACAGGCTTTTTTGAGGTCTTGCCAGTTCATGCCGCTGTGAGGTTGGTCGGCTGTTTCAGTCGCCACTGGTGCCGGACGACGACGAGTTGCCAGCAAGATGATCACCATCAGCCAGCCGAGCGCAGCGAGTGCCCAGCCAAGCCAGAACAACCAGCCGGGTTGTGTGTTTGTTGAGACAGCCGCAGGGTTGGTCGTGGATTGGTTCAGGGCTGCTGGCGTGGGAGTTGCCGACATTTGCGCTGCTGGCGGTGGAATCTGATTCTGAGCTGCTGTGCTGTTGTTGCTCGTTTGCTGATTCGGGTTGGCCAGAATGCTGACGGTTTTGGCCGGGATCACGGCATATTCAAGCTTGTTGAGTTTGGTGTTCCACCAGGGAATCCGCACTTCCGGCAAGGTGATGTTCCCCGTGCGGGTAGGTACCAGCGCCATTGGCTGGCGGAAAGTTCCGGCGATGCCTGCGTTGGTGGTTTGATCCTGTTGCACGGATTGATCCGGGTATTGTTTGAGGCCATCCGGAATCGGCAAATTCGGCAAGACGATCTGGTTGGCTGACAGTCCCTGGGTCTGGATTACCAGGGTGCGGGTGATTGGGTCGCCGACTTTCCATTCATGTGGATCAGCACTGAATTCTTCTTTCAGGGTCAGCTTTTCTGCCGGTAACCAGGGAGCGGTGGGGTACTCTGCCGGGATGGGTTTGACGTCCAGCGTAATGGGCTTGGTCACCGCTGAAATCATCTGGCGACGGCCGTTCCAGGGCTGACTGGGGTCCGGCATGATGGTGGCCATGGCCTGAAAACGCTGGCCGGGAATCACCAGCTTGCCCGCTTTTTCTGGCTGGATCAGATAGTCCCGTTCGTAAACACCGACCTTTTCACCATCCACTACGGATACGTAATTGCGTGGTTCGCCCAGAGGTTCAACTCTGGCATCTTCCACCTCCAGATCAGACAGATCGGCATCACGGTGATTTACCCGGTAGTAGAGTTTTTCGGTGTAGAGAATCTGGCCCTGAACGTAATAGGCCGGTTGCTCACTGATATTGATGTCGAAAAATGCCAGCTTGCTGGATTGCTCGCGGACTGCAGCAGACATGGGCTTGACGGTGATGTCGATGCTGTTACTGGCCAGATCATCAACCTGCAACGAAGGGATTTTCAGCTGGCCGGTGCGTTTCGGCAGCAGTGTCAGTGTCCATTCGGTGCTGGAGCTGGACTGGCCGTTAATTGAGCGCATGCTGTTCAACCGACTGGGGCCACCGACAATATCAAAATCCTTGCGCAGCGGCGCGAAGTCCGGTGATGCCATCAATACCTGTGGGCTGTAGGTCAGTGTCAGCTGCAGGGTTTCCTGTTCCGACAACATGGCACGGTCAACGGCGGCGGTGAAGCTGTCGGCAGCCTGAGCAGACACGGTCAGCAGCGTCAGCAGCACGGCCGTTAGCCACACTGATGTACGTTTCGCTGTTGCGGTGCCAGACTCCAGCCAGTGGAAAAGCGGAGACAAAGCTCGGGTTACCATAAAACATCCTCGTTATCGTCAGGTTGCTGGGCTTGGCGGGAATACTGGTACAGGAATTTGCGTTTCAGCAGTTCACCGGGCTGGTCAGGCACGCGGTTAAGCCATTGGCGCAGGTGCGCCTGCTGTTCTGGTGTCAGGTCTTTCAGGCTGTCTTCCGGAATATCACCGAGCATGGCCCGGGGTTGGGAATCCTGGCCATCCCCTTGCTGATTGTCTTGCTGTTGATTGCCTTGTTTAGCTTGGGACTGCTCAGCTTGTGGGTCTTGTTGATCAGCATCTTGCTGCTGGCCGTTTTCTGAATCCTTGTCTTTGTTCTGGTCGCCGCTGGCCTGTTCTTGCTGCTGTTGCAGACGCTGCTGGAAGGCTTCGTCGTCCTGTTGCTGATTTTGGCCTGACTGACCACTCTGATGGTTCTGATCAGACGACTGCGAGCTGTCCTGGTTTTGTGAGTCGGGGTTTTGGGAGTCTTGCTGACCCTGTTCACCTTGCTGGTTCTGCTGATTTTGACCGGACTGGCCCTGCTGATTTTGCTGGGAACCGTCCTGCTGTTGCTGGTTATCCTGCTCGCCGTTCTGGTTCTGATCGCCGTTCTGGTTCTGATCGCCGTTCTGGTTTTGCTGCTGTTGCTGCTTTTTCAGGGCTTCTTCAACGACCTTGCGGTTGTTTTGGGCGTCTTGCATATCCGGCTGTTGTTTCAAGGCTTCGTCATAAGCCTGCAGGGCTTGCTGATATTTGCCTTGCTGGGCCAGCGCGTTGGCGCGGTTGTACTGGCCGCTCGCTGAATGGTCGTTAGCAAAGGCCTGGGCGGCGGCTTCGTAGTCGCCCGCACGGTAGGCGGCGGTGCCTTTCCAGGATGGGTCTTCAAAGGTGCGGGCCGCGGCGGCCGGATCGCTTTCCAGCAGTTGGGCACCTTGCTGGTCGGGGGTGGCCCAGAGGTTATTCCATTGACTGGCGGATGCTGCCGGGGAGTCTTCTGCTGCCATCACCTCAGGCGAGTGAGCCAACAACGGCAACAACAAAATACCAACCAACAAGCTCGCCAGCACACCACGGCGGAATGCCAACAGTGCCAGTGGGATCAGCAGCGGAATCAGCCAGAAACCTTCATCCTGCCATTGGTCCATATTTGGCGACGGGCTGCTGTCGGCGGCCTCCGCGTTGTTGTTGTCGGTGGCTTCCGCGCCGTGCACCAGCGACTGCCAGTCATCATCCATCAAGCTGATCATGCGCCATGGGATACCCACTTCACTGTGTAATTGCTGCAATGGTGCGGTATCCAGTTTCGGCAACACGATGGTGCCCTGACTGTCTTGCAGGAAACCGCCTTTCGGCAGCGGAATTGGCGCTCCCTGGCTGCTGCCCAGTGCAATCACGCCGAGCGAGAAGTGCGTTTTGTCGAGCACGCTGGCGATACGTTCACTGTCTTTTGACTGAATGCCATCGGTAATCAGCAGCAGGTCGGCGCGGTTGTGGCCGCTGTCGTGTACCAGTTGCTGGGCCAGCTGAATGGCGCGATCTGGCCGACTGCCCGGTGCTGGCATGATGTAGGGCGACAGCGCTGGCAGCAGGTTAATCACGGTACGGTTGTCGTTGGTGACCGGCGTGACGGTATGGGCATCACCGGCGTAGGCGACCATGGCGACCAGGCCATCACGACGGCTGTTAAGAATATCAGTGATCTTCTGTTTGGCACGTTCAGCACGGGACGGTTTGATGTCTTCTGCGGCCATTGAATACGACATGTCGAGCATGATCACCAGCACGTTCTGGTTCTTGTAGATCGGCTGTGGCAGCTGTTTCCAACTTGGCCCGGCGATGGCAATAACCGCCAGTAACCAGCCCAGGCTCAGCCACCAGTGGCTGCGGTTGTGTTGTTGTTCGGGGGCCTGTTCGATCATGTGTTCGAGTAACGCCGGGTCAATTGCCCGTTGCCATTGTTGCTGGCTCAGGCGGCGACGGCGTTGGCCAATAAACACAAATAGCAGCGGCAACAGCGCCAGCAGCCACAGCGGGCGAATAAAGTGAAAGGCTTCCAGCATGGTGTTTGCCATCAGTCAGTGAATCCTGTGCCAGAGCGGCCGCCGCTGAAGCCGGGCAGCCATTGCATCAGTGCCAATAACCCTGCCAGCAGCAGCGCGCTGGCCAGTGGCCATTGATAGAGGCTGTGCTGCGGGCGATACAATTCAGGGTCTTTTTCCGTCGGTTCGAGCTGGTCGATGAGGCCATAAATCTGCTGCAACTCTTCGTAGTTGCGGGCGCGGAAGAAAGCCCCGCCGGTCTTTTTGGCAATCGCGGTCAGGGTGCCTTCATCCAGATCCCGTGACGGGTTTACCTGTCGGCTGCCAAACAGGCTGTTGATCACCATTGAATCGGCTCCCAGGGCCACGGTATAGACCCGCACCTTGTTTTCAGCGGCGAGATCAGCGGCTTTTAACGGGTCGATTTCGCCTGCGGTGTTGGCACCGTCAGTCAGCAGGATTATGACCCGGCTTTCTTCCGGCTGGGCTAGCAGACGCTTGATCGACAACCCCAGTGCATCGCCGATGGCGGTGTTTTCACCGGCCAGACCTATCTGGGCTTCCATCAGGTATTGCCGCACGGTTTCTCGGTCGAAGGTCAGCGGCGCCTGTACGTAAGCGTTGGTACCAAACAGGATCAGCCCGAGACGGTCGCCGGAACGCTGGTCGATAAAGCCATTAACCACGTTTTTCACCGCTTTCAGGCGGTCGGTTTGCATCCCCTGAATGACCATGTCTTCCATTTGCATACTGCCGGAAATATCCACCGCCAATAACAGGTCGCGGCCGCTGGTTGGCACCGCAACCGCATCGCCCAGCTGATAGGGGCGAGCCAGTGCCGTGACCAGCGCCAGCCAGGCCAGACTGGCGATGATCAGTCGCAGACGGTTGTCGTTGGCGTCAGCGTGATCGTACTGCTGCAGATTGCTCCAGTCCTGCAAGTTGCTGACTCGCAATGCCGCCTGTTCGGTTTGCACAGGTTTGCTGAACCAGCGCATCAGCAGGGGCAGCGGTAGCAGTACAAAAGCCCAGAGCCAGTGCCACTGCAGTGATTCGAGCAGGCTCATCAAGGCTTCTCCTGTGCGGGGGCGGGCGTTGTCACGTCTGCCTGCTGCAGCCAGCCGACTGCTTGCTGATGCAATTGGGCCAGCTCCTCGTTGTTCAATAAATGTGGTGGTAGGTACAAACCTTCGCTGAGCAGCTGCAAGCTGCTGTCGCTGAACTGGCCCGGCTTGCAGGCTTGCAGCCATTGGCTCCAGTCGTTACCAAAATGACTCAGCCGGGCGGGCGCAAACTGGCGCGCGAACAGTTTCAGCACGGTTTGCAGCTGCACCAGATAATGCTGTGGCTGATCCGGTTGCTGCTGCAATGTTTGCCAGGCGCTGTCCAGCTGCTGCTGCAGTTGCTGACGGAACAGCTTGTCGTTAAAGCGTGGTTGCCGCTCTTTGGGTTGGTGGTGGTAAAACCACCAACCAATGGCGATGGCGGCCAACAGAATCAAGCCCGCCAGCAGCCACCAACCGGGGGCCAGTGGCCAGAATGAAACCGGCTCCGGCAGATGAATATCCGCCAGCGGTAGCGAACTTTGTGGGGTAGCTGCTGGTGCCATGGGGGCTACAGCCGCAGTGGGTGTGCTCACAGGATTCATGCCTTGCTCCTGCGTGATGCGGATTTCTTCTGGCCGCTGTTCAGCCCCATGCCGTTACGCAGCACTTCCAGAGGGTGTTCTGGTGTGGCCAGCTGAATCAGTGGCATCGCCAGCCGGTTCAGGTGTTCTTCCAGCAGCTGCTGTTTGTGTTGCCAGGCCTGTTGATAGAGCTGGCGCTGGCTGCTGTCGGTACGTAAGTGTCGGCGTTGTTGGCCATCGGTCAGCGCCATCCAGCCGAGGTCGGGTAATTCTGCCTCCAGCGGGTCACTGATCTGAATGGCGGTGAGGTCGCAGTGACGCCGTAATGGCGCCAGCCGGGCTTCGACCTGGCTGTCCATGCCGTGCCAGTCACTGACGATATAAATGGAGCTGCCGGGTTTGGCGACCCGTTTCAGGTGCATGCAAATATCCAGCAGTCGCTGATTGGCGGTGAGCGGTTGCTGCTCGTGTTGCTGTTTTTGCGCTGCTTTTTGTGCTGATTTTTGCTCTGCTTTTTGCGTTTCTCCGGGCTGCTGACAAGGGCTGAAGTCTGCCAGCGAATGAATCAGTTGCAGCATTTGTTTGTGGCCGGGGCGTGGCCGTAAGTCCAGTTCCTGCTGGTCGTTGAACAGCAAACAGCCGAGCCGGTCGCCTTCGTGGATCGCCGCCCAGCCCAGCAGCGCCAGCACTTCGGCGGCGACCAGTTGCTTGAGGGTGCGGCGAGTGCCGAAATTCATGCTGGAACGGAAGTCGCCAACCAGCAATACCGGCCGTTCACGTTCTTCCTGATACACCTTGATATGCGGCTGGCCGGTACGGGCGGTGACGCGCCAGTCCATTGCCCGGATATCATCGCCGGGCTGGTATTGGCGATTTTCGGCGTAGTCGAGACCACGACCACGAATGCTGGAAGTATGACCTCCGGCATTGGCGGCCAGGCGGCGCTGCTGCTTACGCAACGGCAGCCGGGCGGCCAGCTGGCCGAGGCCGATCAGCTTGCTGACGTCGAGTTTCGGGCCATGTTGAAACAGCTCAAATCCGAACACCTGCGGCAAGCGGGAATCCTGCACATTGCTCATGAGTAGCAACCCTTACTGCGGTTGGTCGAATCAGATTACCGGCACCAGGTGCAACACCCGATCAATCACGTTATCGGTGGTGACACCACTGGCTTCGGCTTCGAAACTCAGTAACAAGCGATGACGCAATACATCGTGAACCACCGCCTGCACGTCGTTAGGGCTGACGTAGTCACGACCAATTAACCAGGCATGGGCGCGGGCGCAACGTTCCAGCGCAATGGTGCCACGAGGGCTGGCACCGAACTCCAGCTGGCTGGCCAGTTGCTGGTCATAATGGCCCGGTTCACGGGTCGCCATAATGATCTGCACTATGTATTGCTCAACCGCTTCGCTCATATGCAGCGCCAGGGTTTCCTGGCGGGCGGCAAAAATAGCCTGCTGGGTCAGTTCGGGTACCTGCTCCAGTGGTTGCTGCATGGCTTCACCACGGGCCAGCCGCAGAATCTGCAATTCGGCATCGGCATCCGGGTAATCAATTTTTACATGCATCATAAAACGGTCGAGCTGGGCTTCTGGCAGCGGGTAGGTGCCTTCCTGCTCAATCGGGTTCTGGGTCGCCATAACCAGAAACAGTGGCGGCAATTTGCGGGTCACGCCGGCGACTGTGATCTGACGTTCAGCCATGGCTTCCAACAAGGCACTTTGAACCTTGGCAGGGGCACGGTTGATTTCATCGGCCAGAATCAGGTTGTGGAAAATCGGCCCGGCCTGGAATTCAAAATTGTGCTGTTCCGGGCGGTAGATTTCGGTGCCGGTTATATCGCCCGGCAATAAATCCGGGGTGAACTGAATGCGTTTGAAATCGCCTTCAAGATGGTCGGCGAGGGCGTTAATCGCCTTGGTTTTGGCCAGACCTGGAGCCCCTTCGACCAACAGGTGGCCGTCGCTTAACAGGGCAATAATAAGACGATCGACAAGGTGTGGTTGACCAATAATCCGGTGTTGCAACGCATCACGCAGCTGCTGGAATCCTTGCTGTAGGGACATGATGTTTTCCGGTAATAAAAACAACTCAGAAAGCCGAACACAAGACAGTCGGTTTCGGCCAGAACGCTTGGTCAGATTGGGGCAGATCCACTAAGTTCAAGGTCGCAATGGTGAAATAGACGCCAGTGAACGCAGTAAGATGTTTTTTGTCACGAAAAGCTGATGCTGGACTGCTAGTCTGAAACCAAAGAGTAGACACACGGGACCCCTTGTATGCTCACTGCCTTGCTGAATTTGATCGAAGAACGTAATTCCGCTGCCCAGGCCAAGATTCTGGGCAAATTTGCAGAACTTTACTACGCCAATGCTCCTCTGGATGAGTTGCTGGCCAGACCGGTGGCCGATGTTTACGGCGCTACACTGTCGTCCTGGCACTTTATCCAGCAGCGTAAGCCGGGCGAAGCCAAGATCCGTGTGTTTAACCCCGACTATGAAAATCACGGCTGGCAAAGTCTGCACTCGGTGGTGGAAGTGGTGTGTGACGATATGCCGTTTCTGGTGGATTCGGTGCGGATGCAGCTGAACGCCCGGCAGATGTCGTTACACGCGATCCAGTATTGTGTGCTCAACGCCAGTCGCGACAGCAACCACAATCTCAAGACCAATGTTGACTGGAACAAGCCGGGCAAAAACAAGCAGCCAGAAGCCATCATCTACATCGAGTTTGACCATCATTCCGACAAGCAGGTGCTGCAGGAGCTGACCGACGCACTCTATTCCGTACTGGATGAAGTTGCTTGCTGCGTGACGGATTTCCCGACCATTTGTGAACGGGCGGTGGAGCTGGCCGACCAGCTGAACAAATCCGGTGTAGAAGAAGCTGCCGAAGCCGAAGCCTTTATTCGCTGGCTCGGCACCAACCACTTCACCTTTCTGGCGGCGGACGAATTCCATTTCGAACAGGATGCTGATGAAGGCTGGGTGGTGCGTGACCCCAACCATGATCTGGGCACTTTCCGGTTTAACCGCACTGAACGTACGCGCCTGAAATTGCAGGATCTGCCGGGGGAAATCCAGGATTTTATTACCAGCACCAGCCCGGTGAGTTTTATGAAATCCGGTGTGCGCAGCCGGGTGCATCGGCCAGCCTACCCGGACTATGTGGTGGTGAAACGCTACAACGAGCAAGGGGAAGTGGTCGGCGGCGTGCGCTTTATGGGCCTCTACACGTCCATTGTTTATACCGAAACCCCTAACAATATTCCGCTCGTCCGCAACAAGTTAAAAGCCCTGCGGGAACGCGCTAACTTCGACCCGATCAGCCACAGCGGCAAGGAACTCAACCGAATTCTGGAAGTGTATCCGCGTGATGAGCTGTTTCAGTCTTCGGTAGACCAGCTCTACAAGACCGCCATCAGCATTCTCAATATCCAGGAACGTCGGCAGACCCGCGTATACCTGCGCAAGGACACCTACAGCAAGTTTGTTTCCTGTCTGGTGTATGTGCCGCGTGATATCTACAACACCGAGTTGCGCCAGCGTATTGAAGGTGTGCTGAAGGTTGAATTCGAGCCACTCGATATTGAATCGACCACCTATTTCTCGGAATCGGTACTGGCGCGTGCCCAATACACGCTGCGGCTTGATCCGGCCCGTGACAACGGCTACGACGAGGCCATAGTTGCCCGCAAGATCCAGAGCGTGGTGCGCTCCTGGGCTGACGACATGCACGACGCACTGGTCGAGCAGGTTGGTGAGGAAATGGGTAACCGCCAGTTCCACAGCTACCGGGCGGCGTTCCCGGCTGGTTACCGTGAAAGCTTTGGTTCCCGCACCGCCGTTGCCGATATCCAGTTGATGGAGTCATTGCTGAATGGCACCACGGCAAATGCCAATGCCCGCGATTTGGCGATGGTGTTCTATCGTGAGCTGGAAGAAGACGCCAACCACCTGCATTTCAAGCTGTTCCACCGCGACACCATTCTGCCGCTGTCGGACGTGATTCCGGTGCTGGAAAACCTTGGCTTGCGGGTACTGGGCGAACACCCGTACGAGATTGTTACCCGTAACGGTGACACCATCTGGATTCACAACTTCCTGCTGCAATACACCCTGTCTGACAGCATCAGTATTGCCGAAGTAAAAGCGTTGTTTCAGGACGCCTTCCAGTCGATCTGGAGTGGCCGGGCCGAAAACGACCGCTTCAACCGGCTGGTGCTCGGTGGTCAGTTGGGCTGGAAAGAAATTGCCCTGTTGCGTGCTTACGCCCGTTATATGAAGCAAATCCGCTTTGGCATTTCCGAAAGCTACATTGCCGAAACCCTCAGCCGTTACATTCATATCAGTGCCTTGCTGGTGAAGTTCTTTAACACCCGTTTTGGCCTCAATCTGTCTGAAGACGAGCGGCAGGAGCAGGCCAACGAGCTGGAACAACAGATTCTGGCCAGCCTGGATGACGTCAGCCAGCTCAACGAAGACCGCACCATTCGCCGTTATGTGGAACTGATGAAGGCAACCCTGCGGACCAACTTCTTCCAGCTCGACGACGACGGCCAGACCAAACCGTATATTTCCCTGAAAATGAATCCGGCGCTGATCAGCGACATGCCGCTGCCACGGCCGATGTTTGAAATCTTCGTCTATTCGCCACGCATTGAAGGTGTGCATCTGCGCGGTGGTCGGGTTGCTCGTGGAGGTTTGCGCTGGTCCGACCGTATTGATGACTTCCGCACGGAAGTGCTGGGGCTGGTAAAAGCCCAGCAGGTGAAAAACGCCGTGATTGTGCCGGTTGGTGCCAAGGGTGGATTTGTTGCCAAACAACTGCCCACTGACGGCGGCCGCGACGCTTTTATGGCCGAAGGCATTGCCTGCTACAAAACCTTTATCAGCGCCTTGCTGGACGTCACCGACAACCTGGTTGAAGGCAAACCGGTTCCGCCGCTCAACGTGATTCGCCACGATGGCGATGATCCCTATCTGGTGGTCGCCGCTGACAAGGGCACTGCGACTTTCTCGGATATTGCCAACGAAATTGCGGTTTCCCGTGGCTTCTGGCTGGGTGATGCCTTTGCCTCTGGCGGTTCGATTGGTTACGACCACAAGAAAATGGGCATTACCGCCCGCGGTGCCTGGGTCTCGGTGCAGCGTCATTTCCGTGAGCGCGGCCATAACACCCAGAACGAAGACTTCACCGTGGTGGGTATCGGTGACATGGCCGGTGACGTATTTGGTAACGGCATGCTGCAGTCCGAACATATTTGTCTGGTGGCGGCCTTTAACCATTTGCATATCTTTGTTGACCCAACTCCCAACGCGGCGGCCAGCTTTGCCGAGCGCAAACGGCTGTTCGAGCTGCCACGTTCAAGCTGGACTGACTACAACCGCGAACTGATTTCCCGTGGTGGCGGTATTTTTGAACGCTCGGCCAAGAGCATTCCGATTTCCATCGAGATGAAACAGGTGTTCGGTATCAGTGCTGATCGGCTGGCGCCCAACGACCTGATCAATGTGATTCTGAAAGCGCCAGTGGATCTGATCTGGAATGGCGGTATCGGTACCTATGTGAAAGCCAGCAGCGAGCGGGATTCGCAAGTGGGTGACAAGGCCAACGATGGCTTGCGGGTGTGCGGTAAGGAACTGCGTGCCAAGGTGATTGGCGAAGGCGGTAACCTCGGTATGACCCAGCTGGGGCGGATCGAATACGCTCTTAATGGCGGTGCCAGCTACACCGACTTTATCGACAACGCCGGTGGGGTGGACTGCTCCGACCACGAGGTCAACATCAAGATCATGCTCAACGAGGTGATGGACAACGGCGACCTCACCCGCAAGCAGCGCAACAAGATCTTCCTCGATCTGACTGACGATGTTGCGGCGCTGGTACTCAACAACAACTATCGCCAGACCCAGGCGATTGCGCTGGCTTACAAGGACTGCATGACCCGGCTGGACGAATACGCCCGCCTGATGAAGTCGTATGAAAGCCACGGCAAGCTCAACCGGGCGCTGGAATTCCTGCCCGACGACGAACTGCTGAACGAGCGTAAGAATCAGGCAGCCGGACTGACCTGCCCGGAATTGTCGGTGCTGATTTCCTACACCAAGGCGGACCTCAAGGAACAGCTCAATACTGAGGAAATTTATGGCGACAGTTATGTGGCTGAAATCCTCACCACGGCTTTCCCGCAGGCACTGGACGAGCGTTTCGCCGAACAGCTGCGTCAGCACCGCCTGCGCCGTGAAATCATTGCCACCCAGCTGGCCAACGATATGGTCAACTACATGGGCATCACCTTTATGCACCGGCTGCATAAATCCACCGGCGCCAGCGTGGCGGATATTGCCCGTTGTTATGTTGCCGCCCGCGACATCTTCCAGCTCGACAAATACTGGCAACAGCTGACTGAGCTGGACTATCAGATTCCGACCGACATTCAGGAAGACATGATGGCGGAACTGATGCGGCTGGTACGGCGGGCAACCCGCTGGTTCCTGCGTAATCGTCGGGCCTCCATCAACATCGAAGCCGAAGTGAAACACTTCCAGCCTGCGGTGGCGGATATTGCTGCCAACCTTGGCAGTGCGGTTCGGGGCAGTGCGCTGGAGCGTTGGGAGCGCAGTTACAAGGTGCGACTGGAGCAAGGTGTGCCGGAAGAGCTGGCGGCTTACACCGCCGGTGCTGTCTACCTCTATTCCGCGTTAGGTGTGATTGAAGCGGCCGCAGAAACCGGCTTGCCGCTGGCAGAAGTCGCTGCCACCTATTTTGAGGTGGGGGAGCAGTTGTCACTCAGCTGGGTCGGCCAGCAGATCAACACCTTGCCAACCAATAGCCACTGGGAAGCACTGGCACGGGAAACCTTGCGTGATGACCTCGACTGGCAACAGCGGGCACTCACCATCGGTGTGCTGAATAACCAGTCTGACGGCGAATCCACCAGTGACGCTGTCGAACGATGGAAAACCGAGCAGAACCATATGGTTGAACGCTGGATGTCGATGCTGGCAGAACTCAAGTCTGCCGACACGGTAGAATTTGCCATGATCGCGGTGGCATTGCGGGAACTGCTCGACCTCGCCCAGGTCAGCCGTTTACCGCTGGATTGTCCTCCGTGTGAGCCGCTGGAGACTGAATAACATAATCGTAGGGGCAAGGCTTGCCTTGCCAGTGACATGCCTTGCCAGCGGCTGGAAAGGTGCTGGCTGGACAGGCAGCTGGAACCTATCCGGGACATATCCGGGGGGACAGCCGTCTGGCCTGCCTGTGTGGGCCGGATGCTCACGCAGGTGGTTAATATTCGTGTTGAGTAGCGACCATGAATCAGGGAGAAAACAGTATGCAGATTCGCAATATCGCCATTGGCGTCATCGAAGACAACGATCGTATCTTCGTCTTTGAAGGCTTTGATCCGGCCGATAACTCGGTTTTCTACCGACCATTAGGTGGTGGCATTGATTTTGGCGAACTGGCTCAGGAAGCGCTGGTGCGGGAGTTTCAGGAAGAGCTGAATACCCGTATTACGATTGAATCCAAACCCCGGGTGATGGAAAACCGCTTTGAGCTTTATGGTCGGCCCTGTCATGAAATTGTTTTTGTGTTCAAGGCCAGTTTTGTTGACCCAGAGTTCTACAGCCATCGGGAATTCACTTCCTGTGACGAGGGCAGTAACAGCGCGTTCACCGCCAAATGGATTCCGCTGGCTGACTTCCGCTCTGGAAAATTGACCCTGGTTCCGGAAAACCTGCTGCAATTGCTGGATTCCCACGCTCACTGGCTGCCGAATCACTAATCTGCTGAGGGGTTGCTATAGGGGGCATCTATTTAATCCGGTGCTCGCTCTGGGCTTCCGGATGGTTTCGAATCCCGAAGCCGGTTTGCAGGCCTGGCGGGTCAAGTCAAAAACCGGCGACACCGAGTCGGGATCATCCGGCAGTCCCCGCAGGGCGCGGGTTGCCACTGCCCAGAGCGGTGTTGGCGAATTTGAAAAGACTCGGCCGGACAGGCTGGTCATTTCGCTGCATTCGCCGCCTTGCTCTGAACACTGGCAACACTCGCGCAGAGTCGTGCAGGATTAAATAGATGCCCCCTACAGTCACCATTCGCTTGTTCAGGATGTTGTTATGGCAAGAATTATTCAGGCTTCATTTGTTTCAACTTCAGCGGCTTCAGCTTCATATAGTCATACTGCATTGGCAGCGCGAGCTGCTTCTCTAACCTTGGTTAGTCTTGCCTTGCTGGTCGGCGGTTGTTCTTCAATTTCAAAATCCACCTGTGAAGAAGCCAATTATTACCAGATTGGCTATTCGGACGGCCGTCAGGCTGATTCTCGCAGTAACTTTGAGCGTTACCACAACCAGTGTTCCGAATACGGTATTGCGACCGACCGCGAAGCCTATAACCAGGGTTATCAGGCAGGTTTGCTGGAATACTGCACCATCGACAACGCCCTTTGGCTGGGGGAAAGCGGCAGTCGTTTTCGTTATGTCTGTCCTGCACAACAAACTGCCGAGCTGGAAGCGTATTACAACCAGGGTTTGCGGCGTTATTGCGTGCCTGCCGAGGGTTACCAGCTGGGCCTGAACGGCCAGCAAAGTTCAGTGTGTGATGGTTCGCAATACCCGACGTTTCATCAAGCCTGGCTGCAAGGTAGCCAACAGAAACAGCGGGATGATCGCAAGCAGCAGCTGGTGGAGGAACTGCAGCATCTTGACGCTGAGATCGCCCGTCTCGACAGTGACCGAAAGGATTTTCACAAACGGCTGCGTGAGCTGCAAACCCGCCAGCGGTTGCTGAATATGGAATATCAGTCGTTGCTGGGAATTAATTGGCCTGTACCGGTTTCGCGGCCGTTGCCCAAACCCGATCATCCGGAGGTGCCAAAACAGCCAGCTGTTCCCAAACAACCAACCCCAAAACAACCAATAAAGAAACCCAAAGACCGCTCGGAACAGCAACCTGAGCCAGAACAACCGGATCAAGAGCTACCGCTGAAACGGTCGCCGCCGCCAATGGTGCGCCCGCAGTAGCGAACAGAACGCGGCAACCGCGATAGCAGCCTGGAATATAAAGCTCAACCGGCTTGCTTCACATCCTCAGCCAGTGCGCTGTGGAAGCGTTGCACCAGCGCGGCGGCTTTTTCCGCGTCTATCGCCTTGCAGGTTTCAACGCCCGGCAATTTAAAAATCGGCGTATCTTCGGCGGCTACCATGGCGTTAACAACGGACTCCTCTACCGCCTGTACGGCAGCCATGTAGAAATCATCAAAGACTTCGTCATTCAGGTAGGCCATGGAGCTGTGGCTGACGTCCTGCTGGGGCAACGGCTTTTCGTTGGCGGTGCTGAAGGCCATAAAAATATCGCCGGAATTGTTACCGCCGGGAGTGCCGTTGCGGCCGATACCAATCGCCGCCCGTTTGGCCATACGCTTGAGCTGGTGTGGCAGCATTGGCGCGTCGGTGGCCAGAATCACAATGATGGAGCCGCTTTCATGTTCGCGCATCAGTCCATGTTCCGGCATCAGTTGACCGAGAGGCACACCGGCAACATTGAGCCAGGGGCGCAGGCCATGATTGGCCTGTACCAGCGCAGCAACGGTGTAGGTTTTACCATCCAGTTCGATCAGCCGGGATGAGGTGCCGGTGCCGCCCTTGAATTCGTAGGCGATCATGCCGGTACCGCCACCAACGTTGCCTTCGGCCAGTACGCCGCTGCAGGTGTTGTCCAGCGCCGCCAGCGCATCGGCCTCGGTGACATGCATGGCGTTGATGTCGTTGAGCACGCCGTCATAGGTTTCGGCCACCACCGGCATGGCCCACAGGTGATGTTCGGTCCAGTCCTTGCGGTAGTGGTTGATCATCCACTTGCAGGCGGCGTGGTGAGTGATGCCAACGCCGTGGCTGTTGGTGATCATGATCGGGCCAACAAAATAGCCGCCGTCCTGAATCCAGTGGGTACCGGTCATTTCGCCGTTGCCGTTGAGGGCGTACATACCCGCCCAGACCGGTTGTGGCTCGGCTTTTTTGCCGCGTGGCAGAATGGCGGTCACGCCTGTTCGGGCCGGGCTGTGCGGGTCATCCTTGATTAGCGTCTGATAGCCGACCTCAACACCGGCAACGTCGGTGATGGCGTTAAAGGCACCTGGAGTTCCGGCAAATGGAATTCCATAGTCACGGGCGCGTTTGATAGTCATAACAACACTTCCTGTTTAATCGGCATTGCGGGATTTGAAATAGATCCCCGCAGAAGCAATCACAATTGAGAACACCAGCATCAGTGTGGCGATGGCATTGATTTCGGGTTTAATGCCACGCCGAATCAGCCCCATGATGAAAACCGGTAAGGTGGTGGAGTCGACTCCGCTGATGAAGTAGGTAATCACCAGGTCGTCCATCGAAATAATGAAACTCAGCAAGGCTCCACCAATCACACCGGGCAGAATCAGCGGCAGGGTGACGCGGCGGAAGGTCTGCCATTCGTTGGCACCGAGGTCGGCAGAGGCGGATTCAATCAGCGGGTTCATACCGGCCAGACGGGCGCTGACAACAATAAACACGTAGCTGGTCAGGAAGGTGCAGTGGCCAATCACAATGGAGATGACGCCCAGATGAATACCGGCACCAACAAAAAAGATCAGCAGCGCAATGCCCAGCACAATGTCCGGCATCACCATCGGCACAAACAGCAGCAGGCGGTAGAAACCCTGCATCCGGAACCGGTAGCGAGCCATCGCTACTGCTGTGCTGGTTCCCAGTACGGTGGCGGTAATGGTGGCCAACGCCGCCACGGTCAGACTGGTGCCCAGCGCGGCCAGCAGCTGGTCGGTGGAGTCGACATAGCTGATGTCATCTTTTAATGGGGTATCACCGCCAAACAGGTTGATGTACCAGTCGAAGGTGAAATGGTCCCAGATCATCAGATTGACCGGGTTGGAGTTGAAGGAATACACCACCACCAGAATCACCGGCGCGTACAAAAACAGCATGAACAGCGCGCCGTAGCCGGAGAGCAGGGGGTTAAACAGTTTGCGTAGAAAGGCTGTAGTCATCGGAACACCTCAGCTCTGGGGCTGATTTTTCATTACCTTGAACAGGTAAAACGAAACGATCACCAGCATTGACACAATCATCAGCATCGACAGGGTCGCGCCGAACGGCCAGTTGCGGGCATAGAGGAACTGCTGTTCGACCAGGTTGCCGATCATCACCACCTTGGCGCCGCCCAGCATCGAAGGCACCACAAAGTTGCCGAGTGAAGGGATAAAGACCAGTACGCTACCGGCGATCACACCAGGCAAGGTCAGTGGCAGAATCACTTTCCGGAAGGTGGTCAAGGGCGCAGCGCCGAGGTCCTGCGAGGCCTGAATCAGCTTGCCGTCGATCTTTTCGACGCTGGAGTACAGCGGCAGGAACATAAAAGGCACAAAGATGTAGATCATGCCGATCACCACGGCGGTGCTGGAGTACATCAGCCCGAGTGGCTCGGAAATCAGTCCCAGCGCGTCGAGAATCTGGTTGGCAAAGCCGGAGTCACGCAGGATCAGAATCCAGGCGTACAACCGGATGATCATGCTGGAGAAGAACGGCAGTGTGATCAGGAACAGGCACAGTGCCTTGCCACGCGTCGACATACGGCTGATCCAGAACGCCGCCGGGTAACACACCAGCAAGGTCAACAGTGTAGTCGCCAGTGCCAGTCCGGCCGAGCGGGCCAGAATCTCCAGATATACCAGGTCGAATTCTTCATAGAAACCGTCGGCCCAGCCCAGCACCCGGCCGTAGTTCCAGTGGTAGAAATTCCATTCCACACCACCGTAAAGGCCTGGTTCGAGGAAGCTGTATACGGCCATGATCAACAGTGGGCCGATAAAAAAGATACCGAGGAACAGGGTGGCCGGAGCCAGCAGTAATACCAGCTGCTTTTGCTGGCGGCTGAAGGATTTCATCAGGCAGCCTCTTCGTCGGCAGACTGCTGTGCTGCAGCAGGAATCACATGCACCGCTGCGGGATCATAGTGCAGTTCAATTGCCTGACCTGGCTGCACTGCCGCCATGGCACTGCGAATCAGCGCGGAAATCGGCTGACCATTGGCCATCTGACAATGCAGCTGGTGGTCGCGGCCGATAAAAACGGACTGTTGCAGTCGGGCCTGGATCATGGCCTGGCTGCTTGTGCCGCTGGCTGGAGAACCCGCAACCAGCTGGAAGTGCTCCGGGCGCAGCAACAGCGACACTGGTTGGCCAACACGCAGCTGCTGGCTCTGGCAGACAATCTCGCTGCCGTCGGCATTAACCAGGGCGAGACCGTTTTCGCAACGGCTGACGGTACCGCTGAAAATATTGCTTTCACCAATAAACTCGCTGACAAAACGGCTGGCCGGACGATGATAAATTTCATCCGGTGTACCAACCTGTTCGACCTTGCCACCGTTGAGCACGACGATGCGGTCGGACATGGTGAGCGCTTCTTCCTGATCATGGGTGACAAACAGGAAGCAGATACCCAGCTCGGCCTGCAGATTTTTCAATTCGATCTGCATCTTCATGCGCAGGTTGCGGTCGAGGGCCGACAGGGGTTCGTCCAGCAACAACATTTTCGGCCGATTCACAATCGCCCGTGCCAGCGCCACACGCTGTTGTTGACCACCTGAAAGCTGGGTCGGACGGCGCTTTTCGACACCTTGCAGACCCACCATTTCCAGCGCTTCTGCCACGCGTTTGTTACGTTCCTGTTTGGCGACGCCATGGATGTCGAGGCCGTAACCGACGTTGTCACCTATGTTCAGATGTGGGAACAGGGCGTAGGACTGGAACACGGTATTGACCGGCCGTTTGTGGGCGGGTAGTTCCAGCAATGGGCTGTTGTCGAGCAGAATCTTGCCGCTGTCGAGCCGTTCAAAACCGGCAATGATGTTCAGCAGGGTGGTTTTGCCGCAGCCGGATGGCCCCAGCAAGGTAATAAATTCGCTTTGGGCGATGGTCAGGTTGATGCCGTCCAGCGCCTTGACCAGGCTGCCTTCCGGCGTCTGGAAATGACGCATGGCGTTTTTTATTTTCAGAAAGTCCGGTGCGCTATTTCGTTCAGACATAGTGAAACCTCAAGGAAACGTCGTTCGAAAACTTCAGCTGTGGGAGGCGCGGGCCGTCGGCCCGCGCTCGGGGTCAGTGGTTGATCAGGATGCGGTGCGGAATTTGGTCCAGACGCGGTCGTACAACTTGATGCCCTTGCCGAGATCCTTGAACACCTGCAGTTTTTCCATGGTTTCTACTGGCGGATTCATGTTGGGGTTGTCACGCATTGCCGCAGGCAACAGTGAGATGGCGGCCTTGTTAACCGAGCCATTGGTCTGTTGAATGGTGTTCATGGCAGAAATTTCTGGTTGCAGGAAAAATTCCATGAACTTGCGGGCGTTGCTTTTGTTGGGCGCGCTTTTCAGTACACACATATCTTCCTGATACATGGTGGCGCCTTCTTTCGGGATTACGTATGCGAGGGTGTCCGGGTCTTCGTTCACATACATCATGGCGCCGACATAGTAGTGGCCCGCAGCGATATCACCGGACTGCACCATCGGGATGGTGTCGTAGGTCAGTGCCGAGATATTAGGCTTTTGGTCGAGCAGGAACTGCTGCGCGGCCTTCAGGTCCTGAGAATCAGTGGAGTTAACGTTTTTGCCATTCATGATCAGGCCGATACCGATGTCTTCACGCATATCGTCCAGCAGGGTGATTTTTTTGCCCTGTGAAGGCAGCGCGAAAAACTCCTGCCAGGAGTTCAGTTCAGGCACCAGCTTCTTGTTGTAGACGATGCCGACGCTGCCCCAGGCGTATGGCAAACAGTATTCACCCTTGGGGTCGGATTCGGCGATCAGGTGGTCCTTGAGGATGTTTTCAAAGCCGGGCGCTTTGTTGATGTTGGTTTTTTCCAGCATGTTGAGGCTGGTCATCACATCCTGCATGTGCACAGACGGGAAAATGATGTCGTAGCCGGTTGCACCAGCCTGCAACTTGGCCAGCATCTCTTCGTTGGACGAGTAGGTGTCGAGTGTTACCTTGATGCCGGTTTCGGCTGTGAAGCGTTCGATGACTTCCGGGTTGATGTAATCACCCCAGTTGTACAGGTTGAGCGTTTGTTCTGCCAACGTTGTGCTGGACAAAGCCAGCCCCGACAGTCCCAAACATGCCAGTGCGGCGGTCTTGCTCAAGCGTTTGCTGCTGGTTACAGCGGATATCAGACCCTTCATCAGATGTTCCTCCAAGCGTTGAATAACAAGCCGTTCAATGTGGTGAAATTCTATGAATGCTGATATATATCGTTCAATATCACGATATGTTAGATCTATAACATAATTAAATATTTCAATAAAATCAGTGGTTTAGTGGTTTTTATTGGCGCCTTTTAATGTCTTTTCCTGTTTTTGTTGCTTGGTAATAGTGCGTTTGTTGATAAAGCTGCACCGGATCGGCACAAAATGCGCGGCAGGGTTGCGGAAGGCTAACAGGCGACGTCAGTAAAAAGCAGAAAACCTGGTAACAGCCGGAGGCTTGGGCGTGGAAAATACCTTTTCGTCGGATCACAGTTATATCCCGGGGCGCACCGAACAGCACCTGCATGAACTGATGCCGCAGCTGTCACCGTCGGAAGCCCGGGTGGCGCAATACATTCTGCTGAACCTGCCGAATATTGCCTTTGAAACCGGCGCTTCGATTGCTGAAAAGGCAGCGGTCAGTTCGATTACCGTCAGTCGTTTTCTGAAACGGGCTGGCTACAAGGGCATTGCCGCACTGAAGCAGGAAATCCAGCAGGAACTGGCACCGGTGCAGGGTCGCAGCAATGACGACGGTACGGTGTTGACGGACGATTTTCTGAAGAGCCTGTTCGACAAGGATCTGAAGATTCTGGTCGACCTCTACAAGCAGCTGCAGTCCGACAGCTGGCAGGGGCTGGTGAATTGTGTGGCCTCGGCTGATCAGGTGTATGTCTCCGGTTTTCAGACCATTCGTGGTGCTGCGGAAGACTTTGCCCGCCGCCTGTCATTGGCCCGCACCAATGTGCAGTTTTTGTCAGCCAACGACAGCAATCTGGGCGAATGGCTGGCGAAGCCGCAAAAGTCGGCGCAGGGCTACACCACTTTCATTCTGATTGATGTGGTGCCTTATGCCCAGCAAGGGCGGCGCTTGTGTGAACTGGCTGCCGAACGGGGCATGCAGGTAGTGATTCTGACCGATGAGTTCTGTTATTGGGCGCGGGATTTCACCCCCTATATCTTCCATGCCAAGTCAAAAACCGGGCTGTTTCTGGAATCCACCTGGGGCTTGCTACTGGCTACCAACATGCTGGTCGATCAGGTTGCCCGCAAGAATCCAGGCAGTGATGCCCGCGCCCGCGCCTGGCTCGACATTGCCCGTCATCTTAATTTGTTCTGAGAGGAAATAGGCCAGTACGAAGCCGTTCAGGGCTGTCGATCTGCTATATTTGGGGCAGTGACAACGGCAATTTTTCCCAGAGAACGACAACGCCAGCAGCATTGCTAACAGGACCATGCCAAGAATTGTTTTTGACCTTGTGATTTCAGCGGCGGAATACCAGCAATATTATTCCGGTGCCGTACGAACGGTACAGGTGGTGTCTCTGGATGGTCGCACCGTGCGCTTTCCGGCCAATGTGCTGCGGCATGTGATTCGCCATGACGGCATTCGGGGCAGATTTGCCATCGAAACCGATGAGCAGGGCAAGTTCCAGCGCATTATTGAGCTGGCTCGCGTATAATCGCCGCCAATTTACCAGCTGCCAGGCTGGTGCTTCTCTTTTCAACCGTTACCCATGAGGACCCCTATGGATTGGTACAGTGCCATTCGCCCCCTGTTATTCAGCCTGAGTGCCGAAACGGCCCACGAAGTCAGCCTTGATCTGATGGGTGCGGCGGAGCGTTTGCAGCTGTTGAAATTCATGATGCCAGAGGTCAAGGGCGAGCCGGTTGAAGTGGCCGGAATCCGTTTTCCGAACCCGGTAGGTCTGGCTGCAGGCCTCGACAAGAACGGTGACTACATTGATGCGCTGGCGCGGCTGGGTTTCGGTTTTATCGAGATCGGTACCATTACGCCACGTCCGCAGCCAGGTAACCCGCAGCCACGCTTGTTCCGCATTCCAGAGCGTCAGGCGATCATCAATCGCATGGGCTTTAACAACAAGGGTGTGGACTACCTGATCGAGCGGGTTAAAAAAGCCAGATTCACGGGTGTGCTGGGCATCAATATCGGCAAGAACTTCGACACGCCAGTTGAACGGGCGGTCGACGATTACCTGATTTGTCTGGAAAAGGTTTACCAGTACGCCACCTATATTACCGTCAATATTTCCTCTCCGAACACGCCGGGACTGCGCACCCTGCAGTACGGTGATGCGCTGAAAGAACTGCTGACGCCACTGAAAGAAAAGCAACGCGAGCTGGCACCACAATTCGGCTATAAGCCAATTTTCGTCAAGATCGCGCCAGACATGAATACCGACGAAGTGGCGCTGGTTGCCAACACCCTGGTTGAGTGCGGTATGGATGGCGTGATTGCCACCAACACCACACTGGATCGTGAAGGGGTGCAGGGCTGTCAGAATGCCAATGAGCAGGGTGGTTTGAGCGGCGCGCCGCTGGAAGAGAAAGCCACTGAGGTGCTGGAAGTGCTGTGCAAGGCACTTGACGGCCGTTTGCCAGTGATTGGTGTTGGCGGTATCAGCGACGGTGCCGGTGCCATCGACAAGTTCAAGGCCGGTGCCCAGCTGGTGCAGATCTACAGTGGCTTTATTTATCGTGGCCCTGAACTGGTTCGTGAGGCTGTCGAGGCGCTGGCGAACTACCGCTAGGCTTAGCTCTGGTGCCAGGCGACAGTAATCAGCAAGCATAAAAAAGGCCCCTCTTGGGGGCCGCCTCCCGGAGCAGGAGGCTTGCTTTTTTTGTCAGCCCTGGATGGGCTGGGGAATTCGGTTTTTCAGGCTCTGCATCAGTTGGTTAACCCCCTTTTGCAGACGGAGCCTGGAGTGGTGGTTAAACCACCATTCGATGAATACCAGAAACGCCGGTGTATCCATCCCAATGGTCTGCACGTCCGGAGCGCCAGCCCGCTAACCAGGCATCACGCATAGGGCCTTCAGGCGGGGCCAGATCTTTGGATCGCCGTTCAATGCCGGCACGGTATCCGCGGTTGAAAGCTCGTTCTTGCAGATCGCGTTTCTGTTTTTTCATACGATGCATCCTCGCTTTTATTAGCAATAAGTCACTGTGGTCGTTCGAATCAGGACGATCTTCAGCAGCGACATCTCGTTTGTATCGCGATTGGACAGTCGTTGTTAACGATTTTATTTAAATAAAATGTCACTCGTTTGTAACGAATGGCTATTTCATCAGACAGGCATGAACTTTATGCAAAATCCTGAATCAGCAACCACCTTTTCCTGGCTGGCCATTTGCAGCAAGGGAATCGAGCCGCTTTTAGCTAATGAAATCAATGCATTAGGAGGTGAGTTCGAGCGTGAAACACCACTCGGTGTATTCTGGAAGGGGTCAATTGAGGACGCTTACCGTTTTTGCTTGTGGTCCCGACTGGGTAACCGCTTGCTGATGCCGTTGCAGGAAGCCAGTGTTAATTCGGTTGACGAAATGTACGAAGTGGCACGTTCGGTTGACTGGCCAGCCTTGTTTTCGGCCAACGCTACCATTCGGGTGGACTTCAACGGCCGTACTGACTTTGTCAACAACACCCAGTTTGGCGCCCAGAAAATCAAGGATGCCATTGTTGACCGTTTCCGCGCCGACCAGGGCTCGCGGCCGAATGTCAGCAAGGAAGCCGATCTGCGTATCGACGCGGTACTGCGCAAGGGCAAGCTGGCCCTGTATCTGAACTTCAGTGGCCCTGGCATGCACCGTCGTGGCTATCGTTTGCAACCGGGTCTGGCGCCGTTAAAGGAAACGCTCGCGGCAGCGCTGCTGATGCGGGCTGGCTGGCCGGAACTGGCCGAGCAAGGCAAGCACCTGGTTGATCCCATGTGTGGTTCCGGCACCTTGCTGATCGAAGCGGGCCTGATGGCGGCTGATGTTGCACCGGGTTTGAACCGTCAGCAGCATGGCTTTGAACACTGGCGTGGCCACGACCGCAAGCTTTGGACCGACATGGTTGAGCAGGCGCGTGAGCGTCGTACTGCAGGTATCAAAAACCTCAAGAGCCGTTTCTACGGTTTTGATCTGGATGCGCGCCAGCTCGAAGCGGCCAATGCCAACCTCGCACGTTCCGGTCTGGCGGGTCTGGTGCATCTGGAAAAGCGCCCGATTGATCAGTTCCGCATTAATAAGGATGTGATCGCCGAAGGTGGTCTGGTGATTACCAACCCGCCGTATGGCGAACGTTTGAGTGAATTGCCGCAGCTGGCGCCGCTGTACCAACAACTGCACGATGCCACCATGCAGGTGCCGGAATGGAAGCTGGCGCTGTTCACCGGCAATACTGATCTGGCCAAGGCGGTTCGACGTCCACTCGACAAGCAATACAAGTTCCTCAACGGCAAGATCGAAACCCGCCTGCTGGTGTTTGGTGCTGCTGACGAACGCTCCGCCCAGCCGCAGGGAACCATGATCCGTGGCCCGGTAGAAGCCTTCGCCAACCGGCTGAAAAAGAACCTCAAGCAGATCCAGAAATGGGTCAAACGTGACGGTATTGCCAGCTATCGGGTCTATGACCAGGATCTGCCGGAATATGCCGTGGCCGTGGACTGGTACACCGATGCTCGCGAGGGAATGACGGTCAGCCGTGATTGGTTGCACGTGCAGGAATATGTACCGCCAAAGTCCATTGACGAAGCCAAGGCTGAACGCCGTTTGCTGGATGTCCTGGCCGTGTTGCCGGAAGTCACTGGCGTACCGGCAGAGCAGATTGTGCTGAAGCGTCGTGAGCGTCAGGCGGGCAAGAAGCAATATGAAAAGCAGTCCAGTGATGGTCTGGTTCGCCACCGCTTCCCGAGCCGCGAAGGCCAGATTCAGGTTTGGGTCAATCTGAAGGATTATCTCGATACCGGCCTGTTCCTTGATCACCGGCCAACCCGTCTGGAGATCGCCAAACGTTGTGCGGCGATGACCGCACCAAAGTTCCTCAACCTGTTCTGCTATACCGCCAGCGCCAGTGTTCATGCCGCGAACGCCGGTGCGGTTTGTACCAGTGTGGATATGTCGCGTACCTATCTGAACTGGGGCAAGGACAACTTCGAGTTGAACGGTATTAATCCGGCCAAACATGAGTTTATTCAGGCGGACTGTTTGCAGTGGCTGGGTGATTGTAAGGAGCAGTACGACCTGATCTTTATGGACCCGCCAACTTTCTCCAACTCCAAGCGGATGGAAGGGGTGCTGGATATCCAGCGTGATCACGTGCGTCTGATTGAGCAGGCGATGGACTGTTTGCGGCCCGGTGGTTTGCTGATCTTCTCAACCAACCTGCGGACCTTTGTGATGGACGAGAAAGCACTGCAGGAAAGTGCCGAAACCGCGCTCAATATCCGTAATGTCAGCAAGTGGTCGGTGCCAACGGACTACGCTCGTCGCCCCAATATTCACCACTGTTTCCACATCCAGAAGGCCTGATCAGGCTGCTTCTCAGTCAAGGCGCATCGTTGTGGTGCGCCTTGAATTCTTGATTTCTGTTTGCACTTAAATCGTGCGTTTAATTTAAAAATGTTTTCCTGTGGTGCGATAAATGTCATCTGGCGTTGAATTTTGCGCTATCAAGGAAAACCTGAGCGAAAATTGTGTTCATCTACAGAGCGCATAAATCTTGGCATGGTGCCAATGTTGACAAATATATCATGTGTTTTTGTAACAAAGGCGACAATTCTGGTATGTAAACTGCTTCCGATTTCCCCTCTGAATAATAAGAGCACTAAAACAGTGCTAACGGCTCAACATTGGTTCAGGCTGATGGAGACCCGGTGTTGTTGAAATTGTGGGAGTAGTTATTGTGACAAGTCTGGATTTGACCGGCGTAAACAGTGCAGTCGAGACCTTGATGTCCGGCACCAATACGCTTTTTATCCTGCTGGGCGCCATTATGGTGCTGCTGATGCACGGCGGCTTTGCTTTTCTGGAGCTGGGAACCGTTCGCCATAAAAACCAGGTTAACGCGCTGGTCAAGATTCTGACCGATTTTGCGATCTCGACGCTGGCCTATTTCTTTATTGGCTACCAGATTGCCTACGGCACTAACTTTCTGGTGGGGGCGGAAGCACTGGCAGCCAATAATGGTTACGAGCTGGTCAAGTTCTTCTTCCTGCTGACCTTTGCGGCGGCAATTCCGGCGATTGTGTCGGGTGGTATTGCCGAACGGGCCAAATTTTATCCCTTCCTGCTGGCGTCTGGTTTGACCGTGGCATTTGTCTATCCAGTGTTCGAAGGCATGATCTGGAATGGTAACTATGGCTTCCAGAACTGGCTGGAGAACAGCTTTGGTGCCGCTTTCCATGACTTTGCCGGTTCTGTAGTGGTTCACGCCGTTGGCGGCTGGATTGCCTTTGCGGCGATTACGCTGCTGGGCTCCCGTAACGGTCGTTACCGCAATGGCAAGGTCGTTGCTTTTGCGCCTTCCAATATCCCGTTCCTGGCACTGGGGGCCTGGATTCTGACCGTCGGCTGGTTCGGCTTTAATGTGATGTCAGCCCAGACGGTGGATGGTATTTCCGGTTTGGTAGCGGTGAACAGCCTGATGGCAATGGTCGGCGGTACGCTGGTGGCCATGGTGGTTGGCAAGAATGACCCGGGCTTTATTCACAATGGTCCGCTGGCGGGTCTGGTGGCGGTGTGTGCGGGTTCCGACATCATGCATCCGATCGGTGCACTGTTGGTTGGTGGCGTGGCGGGTGCCCTGTTCGTATATGTGTTCACGTTGGCGCAGAACCGCTTCACCAAGTTCGATGATGTGTTAGGTGTATGGCCGCTGCACGGATTGTGCGGTGTCTGGGGTGGTGTGGCCACCGGTATCTTTGGGGCAAGCAGCCTGGGTGGTCTGGGCGGTGTCAGTCTGGTTTCCCAACTGATTGGTTCGCTGGCTGGCGTAGTGGTTGCTCTGGTCGGCGGCTTGCTGGTGTATGGGCTGATCAAGGTAGTAGCGGGATTGCGTTTGGATGAGGAGTCTGAATTTAACGGCGCTGACCTCAGCATTCACAAGATCGGGTCGACCTCGCTGGATTAAATATCATGGAGTCTGCTGAATAATACCCATCATCCTGAACGCGTAGCGATTCAGGATCCATACGGCCAGGAATTGGCAAGCCGCATGGATCCCAAATTTCGCAGGCTCGTTTGGGATGACGCTGTTATATGCTGGCGTCTGGCTCTGCTACGAGAGCATGGGCCCGTTTGTCTCAGGCAGTATCAGTACGGCGGCGCGAGTCGCCGTTGATGTAACGCTTGGCTGCTTTTGCTGTCCTAGCCTCAGATAAGGAGGTAAGGCTCATGAAGCAAATTGTGCTGATCGGAATTCTGGTTGCTGTTGCGGTCGCCATTTGGGGCGCTATCAGCAGTGATGTTGTGGTAATAGTCAACGGTCATGAGTTCCACGGGCCGATGGCCGGCATGATGTCGTCCTGGGCGCTGGTGGTCTCCACCGTAATCGGTTTCTGTTTACTGATTGTGCTGACGCTGGTGTTCGCCGGGTTTGGCTTGATGATCATCGGTGGTTTGATGATTCTGGGACTGGCGGTTGTGTCGATGGGCATGCCGTTTTTGTTGCCGCTTCTGATTCCGTTGCTGGTGGTCTGGGCGGTCGTCGCCTTGTTGTCGAAACCCAAACCACCAGGCGAATAAATCAGATCACCGCTTCAAAGCATTCCAGCTGGGGCGGGCCCATGTAAATGTCCTTGCGGGTACCGCCAGCGTTGGCGTGGGCCTTGCGGAAGGCTTCGGATTTGGTCCAGCCTTCAAAGGCTGCTTTTGATTCCCACACGGAGTGGGAGGTAAACAGGGTAAATTCCTCATTGCTGGCACCCTGCAGCAGGTTAAAGCTCTGAAAACCTGGTACTTCGTCCAGATAGGTGTCACGGCTTTTCCAGATTTCGATAAAGTCTGCTTCGCAGCCTGGCTTGATGCGGAAGCGGTTCATGGCAATGTACATATTGGCTCCGGGTTGTTCGGGTTGGCAGGACGCTGGCTACTCGATGTTGGTTCAACGACCCTGACTGGAATCTTGTCGAAACCCAAGAGTGCCACAGATTGTTGGATACGTCTTAATCGATCGATATTCCTGGCCATACAACCAAATGTGACATAGTTCTCAATATTTGGGTCACTGTAAGACAATCATGATTTTGCCCATCCTTTCTGTCATCGCGATTCACTACCATTGACGCTTTCTGACTTTTTGTCGTTCATTAGCAGTTTATGAGGTATGTCGATGAGTATGGATCAGTGGTTGGCCATCCTGGCACACAAAGATGGTTCTGACCTCTATCTGAGCACCGGGGCTCCGCCTTGTGCAAAATTCCAGGGGCAATTAAAACCGTTGGCAAAAGAGGTACTGGCCAGTGGTGAAGTGGAAGCTATCGCCGACTCCTTGATGACCAAAAACCAGAAGCTTGAGTTCGAGGAAGAGCTCGAGATGAACTTGGCTATCTCTCGGCCGTTCGGTCGTTTCCGTATCAACATTTTCCGTCAGCGTAATCAGGTATCGATTGTTGCCCGTAACATCAATACCGAAATTCCCAATCTGGAACAGCTCAATCTGCCACCGATCCTCAAGGAAGTGGTGATGTCGAAACGTGGCCTGATCCTGTTTGTGGGGGGGACCGGCTCAGGTAAGTCGACCTCATTGGCAGCACTGATCGACCACCGTAACGCCAGTGCCGGTGGTCATATCATTACCATCGAAGACCCGGTGGAGTTCATGCATAAGCACAAGAAGTGCATTGTTAATCAGCGCGAAGTCGGCACCGATACCAAGAGCTTCCATGCCGCGCTGAAAAACACCCTGCGTCAGGCGCCGGACGTAATTCTGATTGGTGAGATTCGTGACCGCGAAACCATGGAACATGCGTTAGCTTTCGCTGAAACCGGCCACCTGGCGATTTCGACTCTGCACGCCAACAACGCCAACCAGGCGCTGGAGCGGATTATCAACATGTTCCCGGAAGAGCGTCGTCAGCAATTATTGATGGGGCTCGGCCAGAACCTGCGGGCGTTTGTCTCCCAGCGTTTGTTGCGCACGGTTGATGGTAAGCGTTGTGCTGCCGTGGAAGTCATGCTGGGTACCAAAACCATTGAAGATATGATCATGAAGGGAGACATTCCTTCAATTAAGGAAGTGATGGAAAAGTCGGAAAACCTTGGCATGCAAACCTTCGACGCGGCTATGTTCAAACTCTATCGCGAAGGTCGTATTTCTTTGGAAGAAGCTATCAAAAACGCCGACTCGCCCAACAACCTGCGTCTGCGAATCAAACTGGCTGAAAATGATGGTAATTTGCCGGATGAAAGCAAATCAGGTTCTGTTCTGGCTGGGCTGAGCCTGATGATGGATGACGATGAGAAAGAGGAAGAATCCTGATCGTTAGCTGAAATCCTGTCTCTGTGGCCTGCAGCGGCTGCAGAGACACATCCCTCCAACTTATAAGCCTGTGCGGCTAACTCCTGACACTCGAGCCTGCGTGGCCCGCAGAACACCCAACTCCCACTATTAAGGTGCCGAATCCGGCCAATTATTGGGATGTAACTTTGGTATGCTGGCCTGCTCTGGCAGCCATGCCATAATGAGATTCAATCAGCTGTACAACAATAATCACAAGTCGATGATCCGGAGACGGTATGAAAAAATTCCTCGGTAAGACCCTGCTGGCTTTTGCCTTTGTGCTGTCGCTGCCAGCCAGCGCTGAAAATTATTCCATCGGTACCGGCAGTCAGAGCGGAACCTATTATCCGTTAGGTGGCATTCTGGGGAAAATCTGGAGTGAAAACATTCCGGGCATGAACGTTCGTGCTGAAGTGACAGCTGCCTCGGTTGAAAACATCATCAAGGTTTCGACCAACAAGCAGATTGCCGGTATCGCCATGGGCAACGTGGCTTTGAAAGCCGAGCAGGGTGAAAAGCCGTTCCCGCGCCAGATGCCTGCCGCTGTACTGTTTGCGCTGTATCCGAACGTGGTGCAGTTTATGGTGCCAGCCAATTCCAGCATTACGTCTGTTACCCAGCTGAAAGGCAAAAAAGTCTCTCTGGGAGCACCAGGCTCCGGTACTCGCGTCAGTGCTACCAATATTCTCGATATCCTTGGCGTCAAGGAGGATGATATCAAGGCACAGTCACTGAACTACACCGCGACGACTGAAGCGCTGGCTAACGGTCAGATTGATGCCGGTGTGATTGTCGGCAGCCTGGGGGTTGGCGCGATCACTGAACTGGCACTGACCCGTGATATTCGCATCCTGTCTTTCTCTGCTGATGAACTGGCCAAAATCGAAGCCGCCGCGCCTGCCTACATGAAGTTTGATGCGCCTGCCAACAGCTACAACAAGGTACCTGCGTTCACTACCGCGGCGATCTGGAACGTGCTGGTGGTGAACAAGGATCTGGACGATAAGCTGGCTTATGAAATGACCAAGGTTGCTTTTGATCATATGGACGAAATCCGTCGTGCAATCAGTGACGCCAAATACACCACGCTGGAAAACATGGATATCCTGAAAGGCGTGCCTTTGCATCCTGGCGCCCTGCGTTACATGAACGAACAGCGCAACAAGTAATCATCGCCAACCTTTTCGAGCGCCCGTCGGCATAAACCGGCGGGCGTTTGTGTTTAGAGGAGATCTTAATGTCCACCGAGAAGATGAGCAGCCCGCTGCGCTTGCTATTGCTCTTGGCCACCATTCTGGCGGTTGGATTATCTGTCTTTCAGATCTGGCAGGGGATCAGTGCCGAACTGTCTGCCCCCATGTTTCGTACCATTCACCTGGGTTGGGTGCTGGTGCTGGTATTCCTGATGTATCCGTTGCTGCCCAGGGATCATGTTAACTCCAGTTTATTTGTGGTCAGTCGGCTGTTCGATCTGCTGCTGGTGGTTGCCAGTGGCTGGGCGGCGGCCCGCATTGCCGTGTTTGATTACGACGATATCGGCTTTTTGCTCGATGGCCTGCAACTGACAGATCAGATTGCTGGCACTTTGATGGTTGTGTTGCTGCTGGAAGCGACGCGTCGCACGGTGGGCATGACCATGGTGGTGGTCGCCGGGATCTTTATTGTCTACGCGCTGTTTGGTGATGCTTTGCCAGATGCCGTGGCCAGTAAGGGCTTTACGTTGGAAGAGATGATTCGCTTCCATATTTTCTCCACCAACGGCGTCTATGGCGCGCCGCTGGCGATTGCTGCCGGGGTGGTGTTTATCTTTGTGCTGTTCGGCGCCTTCCTGCAGGTGACCGGCGCAGGCCAGTTCTTTATTGATGCTGCGTTTGCGGTGGCGGGGAAATATCGTGGCGGCCCTGCCAAGGCCAGTGTGGTGGCATCTGCGGCGCTGGGTTCGATTTCCGGTTCCGCGATTGCCAATACCGTCACCACTGGCGCCCTGACCATTCCGATGATGAAAAAGCTCGGCTACAAGCCGGAGCAGGCGGCTGGTATTGAAGCAGCTGCCTCCACTGGTGGGCAGATCATGCCACCAGTGATGGGGGCTGGCGCTTTTGTAATGGCGCAGTTTACCGGCATTGCCTACAGCGAAATTCTGCTGGTATCGATTATTCCGGCGATTCTGTATTTCGCCTGTACGCTGCTGTACGTCCATCTGATGGCGGTCAAACTCGATCTCAAAGGCATGAGTCAGACCGAGGCGATTCGTACTGTCATGGCTCAGGGCTGGCATTTTCTGTTGCCATTGGTGCTGATCACCACCTTGCTGTTAATGGCCTATTCACCGGTGTTGGTGGGCATCGCCGGTTGTGCGGCGATTCTGGTCGCAGCCATGGTACGGGCTCACAGCCGTATTTCGGTGGCGAAATTCTTTGAAGGTCTGAAAGAAGGTGCGCTGATGGCGCTGCCCATTTCAGTCGCCTGTGCCACTGCCGGTATTGTGGTGGGGGTGGTTGGCCAGACCGGTCTGGGGCTTCAATTCACCCAGTTCCTGCTGGCGATGTCCGGGGGGTACCTGTGGTCGGTGTTGTTGCTGATTGGTGCAGCAGCAATTGTGCTGGGCATGGGCTTGCCGGTAACCGCAGCGTATATCGTGCTGTCGATTATGGCGGTACCGGCAATGATGGATCTGGGGGTCAGCCTGCTGGCTGCCCATATGATTGTGTTCTGGTTGTCGCAGACCTCCAACGTGACACCTCCCATTGCACTAGCGGCCTTTGCCGGAGCCGGTATTGCCGGCTCGAAGCCGATGCCAACGGCCGTACAGGCCTTCAAACTGGCGCAGGGCTTTTTCCTGATTCCCGCCATGATGGCGTTTTCACCTCTGATCTGGACGGCAGGTGATTCGATCTGGGGCTACGCCGAAGCCGTCATTGGCACCATCGCGCTGGTGGTTGCGTTTGCTGGTGCGATTGAAGGTCAGTGGGCGACCCGCCTGGGTAAGATGCTGCGTATTGTGCTGCTGGTATTGGCTGTTGTGATGCTGTTTATCCCCAATGACTATCGCATCATTCTGGTGGCGATTGTCTCGGTACTGGTGGTATTCGATATCGTGCGCCATAAAAAGGCCACAGCTGTGGCTTGAGTCCGGCTGGCAGGCTCCGTTCCGGCTCAAATTCAGTCGCTGACGGCCCTTCTGAAACGCCCGGTGCATTGATTGCAACGGGCGTTTTTTTATTGGCTGGCATTTTGGCGGGACCGAGAAGTCAGGCGCTGCGGCAAAGTGTCGGCTTGTCTATTGATAAGTAAAACATATAATAAGCAAAGCTTATTAATTGCCGGTGTTGCCAGATTCAATGGAAAACGACGATCCAACCCGTTACCTCGGGATTCTGATTCATGAGGTTGCCCGTCTATATCGGCGGGATTTTGAAGTCCGTGCCCAGGACCTGGGCTTGACCATCGCCCAGTGGCGGGCGCTGTCGTATTTATCCCGCAATGAAGGCATGAATCAGGTGGCGCTGGCCGACGTGCTGGAAATCAAGCCGATCACGCTGGCGCGCCAGCTCGACAAGATGGAACAGGCCGGCTGGGTTGAACGGCGGCGGGATCCGGCTGACCGGCGGGTCTCTCGTCTGTATCTGACACCTGCTTCACAGCCTTTGCTGGATGAAATGGCGTCCCGTGGCGCAGAAACCCGCCAGCAGGCCCTCGGTGGTCTGACAAATGCCGAGCAGTTGCAAATCGTCAGCCTGCTACAGGATCTGAAAACCAATCTGCTAAAGCCCCAGCTCAAAAACACTGACGGGGCTGCTAACCCGGTCAGGAGTCATCAGGATAAAAATAACCATGAGTAACAATCACCATGAGTAACAGCGCATCAAACACGCCAACGACCGACCAGCCTGTTTCTTCCAGAGGCTCAAAAAGACGGGCTTTGCTGATCGGCGGGCCACTGCTGATGCTGCTGGTTGGCGGTTATTTTTATCTGGCGGGTGGTCGTTATGTCGAAACTGAAAATGCCTATCTGAAAGCCAGCAAGGTTAATATCAGCGCCGAAGTTAAGGGTTCGGTTAATCAGGTGCTGGTCCGCGAGAACAGCCGGGTGGAACAGGGTGAGGTGTTGTTTAGTCTGGATCCGCGACCCTACGAAATTGCCCGTGATGCGGCAGTTGCAGCCCTGCTGGATACTCGTGCAGAAGTCGAAGGGCTGATGCACAGTTATCAGCAAAAGCAGGATGAACTGGCACTGTTGATTGAAGACCGGGACTACGCCGACAGTGAGTTCCGTCGTCAGCAGCAGCTGGTCAAACAGCATGTGGCATCCCAGGCACAGCTGGATCAGGCCAAGCACCAATTGGTCAGTGCCAAACAACAGATTGTGGTCGTGCGTCAGGCGCTGGCGACCTTGCGCGCCGGGCTTGGCGGCAACCCGGAGCTGGCATTGGAACAACAGCCGCGAGTCTTGCTGGCTCAGGCTAATCGCGAACAGGCCGAACTGGATCTGCAACATACCCGCGTGCAGGCTCCTTTTGCCGGTGTTGTCAGTAATATGCCGAAGCCCGGCAAATACATTGAATCCGGTCAGGCGGTGATGAGTCTGGTGTCGGATACCGATGTCTGGATCGAAGCCAACTTCAAGGAAACCCAGCTGGATAACATGCGTCCGGGTCAGCCGGTCGATATTCATATCGACAGCTATGCGGGTAAAACCTGGCAGGGCCATGTCGAAAGCATCAGTCAGGCGACCGGCGCTGAATTCTCGGTGTTACCAGCGCAAAACTCGACCGGTAACTGGGTCAAGGTGGTACAGCGAGTGCCAGTGCGTATCAGCATTGAGCAGGGCCAGGACGCTCTGCCACTGCGGGCGGGCGCCAGCACTGTGGTAGAAGTTGATACCGGCCATAGCCGTGCCGATCAACTGTTAGGTGACTCTGTCGTCGCGGCCAAGGGATAAGATGCCATGTCGGCTGTGACTGCTTCGCCGGTTTCGGAAACCCGTTCGGCAGAACCAAAACGTGGCCTGATCACGATTTCCATCATGCTTGCGACCATTATGCAGGCACTGGACACCACCATTGCCAACGTTGCGCTGCCGAACATGCAGGGCACCTTGTCGGCCACCCAGGAGCAGATTTCCTGGGTGCTGACCTCATACATAGTGGCGGCCGCCATCATGATGCCGATGACCGGGTTTCTGGCCGCTCGTTTTGGTCGCAAGCGCCTGTTCCTGTGGTCGGTAGCGGGTTTTACACTGACATCCATGTTGTGTGGTGCCGCGACGAGCTTGCCGGAGCTGGTGCTGTTCCGTTTGTTGCAGGGGATTTTTGGTGCTGCACTGGTGCCGCTGTCACAGTCGGTGCTACTGGATACCTATCCGCGTGAACAGCATGGCTCTGCCATGGCGATGTGGGGCGTTGGGGTGATGGTTGGGCCGATTCTGGGCCCAACTCTGGGTGGCTATCTGACTGAGTACTACAACTGGCGCTGGGTGTTTTTTATTAACCTGCCATTTGGCCTGATGGCGCTGGCGGGGATTTTTGCCTTTGTGTCGGAAACCCCCAAAGACAATTCCCGGCGCTTCGACCTGTTTGGCTTTGCGGTATTAAGTCTGGCGGTTGGTGCCATGCAGATGCTGCTCGACCGGGGCCAGTCGCTGGACTGGTTTTCCTCGCCGGAAATTCTTGTTGAAGCCGTGATGGTGGTGCTGTTTGCTTACCTGTTTCTGGTGCAGATGTTCACGGCCAAACATCCGTTTATCGAACCCGGGCTGTTTCTCGATCGCAATTTTTCGGTGGGGCTGATCTTTATCTTCCTGATCGGCATTATTCTGCTGGCGACCATGGCGTTGTTGCCGCCATTCCTGCAAGGATTAATGGGGTATCCGGTGCTGGATACCGGCATGGTGCTGGCCCCTCGAGGTGTTGGCACCATGGTATCCATGATGGTGGTCGGACGCCTGAGCGGCAAGGTGGACACCCGTTTGATGATCACGCTGGGGCTATTGTTTACCTCGTTGTCGTTGTGGCAAATGACGGCTTTTACCACTGAAGTCAGTGAACTCACACTGGTGTATACCGGTATCGTCCAAGGGCTTGGCCTGGGGCTGATTTTTGTACCGCTGAGCACCATTACCTTTGCCACGCTGGCACCGCGCTATCGCAATGAAGGCACGGCCATGTTCAGCCTGTTACGCAACCTGGGCAGCAGTATTGGCATTTCCTGGATGATGACGCTGCTAAGCCGTAACACCCAGGTCAATCATGCCGTGTTGAGCGAACAGGTGACGCCGTTTAGTCAGGCGCTGGAACAGGTCAGCAGCTGGGACCCAACGACGGTACAGGGGCTGATTGCGATTAATGATCAGGTTACCCGGCAGGCCCTGACGATTGCCTATCTGCAGGATTTTCGGGTGATGATGTGGGTGACACTGGCGGCGTTACCCCTGGTGTTGCTGTTGAAAGCACCGGCTAAGGTGAAGATGCAAAGCTAGTGCTCGTAGGGGCAAGGCATGGCTTGCCCAAACAGCTCCAGGAAAACCCGCTCTTGCCAAACAGCCCGTCAGATCACGGACCTGGCGGGCTGTTTGGTTTACACATTGTGGCTCTGATCAGGCCGTTACAATCGCATCAGGCGCCCAGTACGCTGTCGACCAGTGCCTTGGCATCGGTTTCCAGCTGGCTGACGTGCTCTTCCGAGACGAAGCTTTCCAGATAGATCTTGTAGACGTTTTCAGTACCGGACGGACGAGCGGCGAACCAGCCGTTGGCGGTTTCGACCTTGAGACCGCCAATCGGTGCATCGTTACCCGGCGCGCGGGTCAGGATACGGGTGATGGCATCGCCAGCCAGGGTATCGCCCTTAACCGCTTCCGGGCTCAGACCTTTCAGCACAGTTTTCTGCTCGGCAGTACAAGGTACGTCGATACGCTTGTAATACGGACGGCCATAACGGGCGACCTGCTCTTCGTACAACGCCTGCGGGTCTTTGCCGGTAACCGCCAGAATTTCCGCGGCCAGCAGTGACATGATGATGCCGTCTTTATCGGTGCTCCAGACGCTGCCGTCTTTACGCAGGAAAGACGCGCCAGCACTTTCCTCGCCACCAAAGGCCATGTCACCGTCGAACATGCCGTCGACATACCACTTGAAGCCGACCGGTACTTCACACAGCTCACGGCCGAGGCCATTCACGACGCGGTCAATCATGGCTGAAGACACCAGGGTTTTGCCGAACTTGATGTCCTGTTTCCATTGCGGCCGGTGAGTGGCCAGATATTCAATTGCCACTGCCAGGTAGGCATTCGGATTCATCAGGCCGGTGCTTTTGCAGACGATACCGTGACGGTCGTAGTCCGGGTCGTTACCCACGGAAATATCAAACTGGTCCTTGATTGCCAGCAGGTTTTGCATGGCGTATGGGGACGAGCAGTCCATGCGGATGCGGCCGTCTTTATCCAGCGGCATAAAGCTGAAGGTCGGGTCGACGGCTTCGTTAACCACGGTGATATCCAGTTGATATTTTTCTGCAATGGGTTTCCAGAAGTGCAGGCCGGAACCGCCCATCGGGTCAACACCAATACGGATGCCGGCTTTGGCGATGGCTTCCATATCAACCACGCTGCCGAGGTCGTTGACGTAGTGGGAGATATAGTCGAAATCTTCTACCAGCGGGCTTTCATCAACGGCTTCGGCCGGAATCCACTCCACTTCTTCGAGATCGTTGGCCAGCAGCTCGTTGGCGCGCTGGGCAATCCAGCCGGTGATGTCGGTATCTGCCGGGCCACCTTTGGCCGGGTTGTATTTGATACCACCGTCTTCTGGTGGATTGTGGGATGGTGTGATGACAATGCCGTCGGCCAGGTCATCGGCGTCGGCGTCACGGTTGTGGGTCAGAATGGCGTGGGAAATCACTGGCGTCGGGGTGTAGCCATCGCCGTCCTGGATACGCACACGCACGTCGTTGGCAACCAGTACTTCCAGCGCTGTGCCAAAGGCGGCTTCCGACAGCGCATGGGTGTCTTTGCCCAGGTACAGTGGGCCCTTGATACCGGCTTCGGCGCGGTATTCAGCAATCGCCTGACAAATGGCGGCGATATGGTTTTCATTGAAGGTGGTATTCAGAGCTGAACCGCGATGTCCTGAGGTGCCGAATTCAACCTTGTGGCCAGGGTTATCCAGAATTTCGGGTTGATGACGGTAATAGGCGGCCATCAGGGCCGGAACGTTAACCAGGGTGTCGCGAGGGGCTTGCTTGCCGGCATCCGGGTGAGTTGCCATAGGTCGTATCCTTCAATTGTTATGTAAAGCTCGTGGTCGTCATGCTGCTGGATTATCGGCTGTGATGCAATTGCCCGGCAGTTAGGCCAAAGTGGCAGCAGTATATCCTGTTTGTTTGGACTGTTTGCCGGTCGCATGACCGGGTTGATGGTTATTGGCGTTGGCGGAGAAAGGTATGGCGGAGCCATTAAAAAATCGTTACGGCCTGGAAGTGGCGGAAATGCTGGCGCAGCAGCTGACAGCCAGCTGGCCGGAGTTTGATCGCGAAGGTTTTATGACGGCTGTCAGTGACGGTTATGACGCGCTTGAACTGATGGATCGTGGCCGTCATCTTGGTCATTGGCTGGGCAAATTTCTGCCCGCCGATTACCCACAAGCGGTGGAGATCCTGCTGGCTTCGCTGGGCCAACCGCTCAGCATTGACCGCAGTTTTTCGATGTCAGCCTTCTATTATTTGCCACACACCTGCTTTGTTGCGGAATACGGTTTGGATCATTTTGAGCAATCCATGCGGGCCCAGTATGAACTGACCCAGCGTTTTACGGCCGAATTCAGTATTCGTCCGTTTCTTGAGCGCTATCCGCAGCAAACCCTCGAATTACTGCACCAGTGGAGCGCCGATGCCAACCACCATGTGCGACGGCTGGTATCTGAAGGCACCCGGCCGCGGCTGCCGTGGGGCAAACGTCTGTATCAGTTTATTGATGATCCGGCTCCGGTGGTCGAATTGCTGCAACGACTGAAGGATGACCCTGAATTGTACGTACGACGCTCGGTAGCCAATAACCTCAACGATATTGGCAAGGATCATCCTGAATTATTGGTCGATATTTGCCGCGACTGGTGGCGAGATGGTTCGGAAGATCGGCGTTGGCTGGTGCGTCACGCCTTGCGTTCGGCAATCAAGCGCTGTGACCCACAAGCGTTGGCGCTGCTTGGATATGGTGCAGCGGCAGACGAACTGGAAATCATTGCCAATCTCGATAAGCAGAGGGTGCAGCTGGGTGATTCGATTGAAATTCAGGCGCAATGCAGGCTGCCCGCCGGGGCGTCAGAGAGTCAGTCCGACCTTCAGCTAATGATCGATTTCCGGGTATGGTTTTTGAAAGCTAATGGCAAGCAGGCTGCCAGGGTATTCAAGCTGAAAAAGCTCACCATTTCCCCTGGAGAACAGCTGCAGCTCAGTAAGCGTCTGGCTTTGGTGCCGATGACGACCCGCAAATTGTACGCCGGGGAGCATCGGGTGGAGCTGGTCGTAAATGGCACAACTTACCCGGTTGGCAGTTTTGATTTGTCGGTCACGTAACAACTCGTATCAGAACGGTAACATTACTGCGCTAATACAAGAATACGGACAAGGCAGTCAGACAGACTGGTAGCAACACGGCTACTGGCGGGAGAGGGACATCGTATGAGTACTTTATGCATTCAGCAAACAGACCGTCGGCGACACTGGAAGTCCAGGCATCTGAAAATCTGGCGGCAGTGGTTATTGGGGTGCCTGTGTGCTTCAGTCATCTTGCCGGCGACGGCTGCCCAGCCTCAGCCTGAGCAAGGCTCCTGGCTGGATCAGCTGCCAGCACCGGATACCCGCGTGCAGCATGACTTCCCCCGGCTGGAACAGCAGCAAGCCTCACAATTACTGGAATTGCTGGCCCAGCGTGATTTTGCTGGCCTTAATCAGGCCTATTTACAGCTTGATAAGGCGGCGGTTTTGCATCCCGGGCAGGATCTCAAGGCAATGGATGCCTTTGAGCTCTGGCGTCAGGCGGCAGCCAGTTACACCGAAGAAGACTTTGACCTGTGGATCAAATCGGCTCCAGAGAATCACACGCCACGGCTGGCCAAAGCCTGGTATCTGTTTGGCAAGGCGGTGAATCAGCGGCAGTTTTCGCTTGATGAAATGGCCCAGTCGCTGGCACAAGCCATGGTGATTAATCAGCAGCTGCTGGCCGCAAAACCAGACTCTTCTGCGTCACTGATCCTGCAATTGCAACTGCATGATTATCTTGGTCAGCGTGAAGAAGAAGCGACTCTGGCGCAGCAAATCATTCATTCCTTTAACGGCTCTGCGGCTTTGGCTGATGCTGTGCTGCGCTCCGCCAGCCCGCTGCAGGGTGGTTCCTATCAGCAAATGCTGGAACTGGCGCAGGCGCTGGTCGGCAGCCAAACCAAACCGCAGGACTGGCAATGGCTGTATGGGGTCGTGCTGGAACAGGCTGCTACCAGTGAGTTAAAAGCCAAACGTAGTGACCATGCCCGTCATTTGCTGGAGCTGTCGTTGCAGTACGGCAGTCGCTGGCAGACCCGTTACGAGCTGGCACGGCTGGCGTATTTCTTTGATCGTGACAAGGCCGCTGCCGCAGTGTATGTCGAGCAGGCGCTGGCATTGGCATCGGCGCAACCTGAACCGCACCTGATTCAGTCGCGGCTGGAGTTCAGTCGTGGCAACTATCAGAGCGCGCTGAAGCATTTGCAGTGGGCGCGTAATCTGATGGCGGCGGGTTTGACCGATAACTGGCAACAGTGGGCCGCAGAGAAGCTCTCTGATCGAGCTGAAAAACTCAAGCAGCATGAGACGCCTGCCGCGCTGGCAGAAGCATTGCAAATGGTGCAGCTGGCGGCGGAATTCAACCCCAATGACACCAGCTTGTTGATGGCGGCATCCAGTTTGTCGGAGCAGCTGGGCAAATAATCTTGCCCGGCTGTTTTCAACGTTTAGCGGGCTGTCAGGCTGACAATAAGCCTTGCAGATAACCGGGTAAAACATCGCCAGCCTTGCCGTACAGGTGTTCGGCAAAGCTGTCTTTCACCTGGCTGGGTTCCAGATTGATTTCGATCGTGTGAGCACCGGCTTCGTTGGCAATCTGAACGAAGCCTGCAGCCGGGTAGACGTGGCCAGAGGTGCCAATGCTGATAAACAGATCGCATTGCTCCAGCGCCCGATAGATCTCATCCATAAACAATGGCATTTCACCAAACCAGACGATGTGCGGCCTCAAGCCGGGCAGGTCGCAGCAGTCACAATAGCTTTCTTTGGTAATGTCCTGATCCCAGTCGAACACCTTGCGGGTTTGCAGGCAGCGAACTTTTTTCAATTCGCCGTGCATGTGCAGCAACTTGTGGCTGCCAGCCCGTTCGTGCAGATCGTCGACGTTCTGGGTAACCAGCAAAAACTCGCCATCGAACGCTTGTTCGAAAGCAGCCAGTGCCTGATGTGCCTTGTTGGGTTCAACTTCTTTCAATTGTGCCCGACGGGCGTTGTAGAAACGCTGTACCAGCTCCGGGTTGCGATCAAAGGCTTCTGGCGTGGCGACGTCTTCAATGTGGTGGTTTTCCCACAGGCCGTCATTATCGCGGAAGGTGCGCACGCCGGATTCGGCGGAAATACCAGCACCGGTTAACACCACAATACGGCGGTAACGGTGAGCTTCGCCCTGGCTAGCTGAGTTGGCTGTCATCAAAATGGTCCCTGAAAAAATCCCTGATTTCGGCGGCTTTGGCCATCGCATCGTCAAAGCCGAGACAAATAAGCCGGCGGCAGTAACCTTCTGAAAACAGCAGGTAACTGAGAATGCCGGAGCCGTTAGAACGACTGTTAGTGTTGCCGTTGATTACCAGCCGCAAGGCTTTTGGTACTTCATCAGCATGTTCGCCCGCCAGCTCATCCAGTGAGCGACTGGGGCTGATTTCCAGCAACTGGATGGGTTTCAGTTCCATATCATAGTGCTGGCGCACCGAACGGGGAATATGCTGCAGTGTACGATTGATTCGTTGCAGCCGTTCGATGTCGCTTTCCATACTGTCGAGGAAAGCGGCATTGAGCATATGGCCCATCATTTTGGCGGGCGTCGGATAGCGGGTATTGGGGATTGCGGGTTTATTACGATGGGTGATGGCACTGACCCCAATCACCATGACTTTTTCCGCCCCCAGATGCAGCGCCGGACTGATGGGAGCCAGCTGACGTACGGCGCCATCGGCGTAAAACTGGTCACCCAGAAAAACCGACGGGAAAATCATCGGGATGGCTGATGATGCCATCAGATGGTCGATGGAAAGCAGACTGCGCACGCCAACCCGGCGTTGCCGTTGCCAGTTTTCGATTTCCGGATGCCCCTGAAAAAAGGCGGTGGATTCGCCGCTGTCGACACCCGAGCAATTGACCGCGATGGCATACAGATGCTGGTCGTCGATAGCCTGCTGCAGCCGTTCAAAATTGGTGACTTCCTCCAGCAGTTCGCGCAGCGGGGAATTGTCCAGCAGGGATGCCGGGTCGCTGGTGCCGCGGCGTCCAAAGAACAGGCTGCGACTGACCCTGGCCAGCGAACTGGAAATGCCCCAGAAATCGGTGCGGTAAATCTGGTCCGGGGTGAAGTGACGCCAGATCCGTTCCAGTTGACGAATACCGCGGCGATAGTCAGCGGCGTAACTGGCCAGGGCAATGCCGTTAATGGCGCCGGCCGAGGTGCCGGAAATAATATCGAACGGGTTGTAGTGCCCTTTCGGAAGGATTTCATGCACGGCTTTCAGTACACCGACCTGATAGGCCGCCCTGGCACCACCACCGGACAGGATCAGTCCGGTTCGCTGCGTTTTCATAGAATCTCCACTTTCCATTTGTCTCCATGCCGGCAGACAAGGACTGTTTGATCCGGGATGGCGATGTTAGCGGCGCTGCGCCGACACCATCAAAGCGGATGATACAGGTCGTGTTTCAGCGCTTTCAGTATAGTGCATAATGCTTGCCTGACTTTGAGGAGGCCGTCATGTTCACTGGAATCGTCCAAACCCGTTTGCCTGTCTATGCTGTTGATCGTAAAGCAGATTTTGCGACCTTTACATTACAATTCCCGACCGAACTGGCAGCCGGACTGAAACTCGGGGCCTCGGTTGCGCTGAATGGCACCTGCCTGACCGTACGGACCATGGATAACGACCTGATCAGCTTTGATGCCATTGGCCAGACCCTGGCAGTCACCAACCTGGGAGCGGTTGAACAGGGTACAGAGGTGAATATCGAACGGGCGGCCAAAGTGGGGGACGAAATTGGTGGCCATATGATTTCCGGCCATGTGATGGCACAGGTGGCGGTGCTGGAGCGGATCGAATCGGCGAATAACCTGGTGTTGTGGTTCGAACGGCCGTCAGAACTGGCGCCGTATTTGCTCGACAAGGGCTATGTCGCCCTCAATGGCTGCAGCCTGACCATAGCGGCAGTGCAGGAAGATCGTTTTTCGGTACACCTGATTCCGGAAACCCGTGAAGTCACTACCTTTGGAACCTCACAGCCAGGTGACAAGATCAATCTGGAAGTGGATCCGCAGACCCAGGCGATTGTTGATACCGTCACCCGGGTACTGGCTGATCCGGCGCTGCTGGGCGAGTTGACCGCGCGTCTTACAGCGACTGCAAATAACGGATAATATCCATCGACTCAAACATCCACTGTTCCTCGCCCTGGTCATTTTCAATCAGCAGGCAGGGAACGGTGGTGCGTCCGGTTGCCTGTTGCTGCTGTTTGCGAAAGGCCGGGTTCTGCAACACATTGCGTTTTTCAACGTCGACTTTTACGGCAGGCAGGCTGCGCAGCACCATTTGGCAGAATGGGCACATGTCGTAATAGTAGAGCGAGTACTTCATAGTCTTCCTCGGGCTGGTCATTGGCGGAGTTGTGTAAACAGCTCCGGTATACCCCAACAGTGTAAACATCATGGATTTTCTTGAACAACTGATTCTGCTGGTATTGGCAATTGTCGCCAATTGGTTTTCTGCATTGGCTGGTGGTGGTGCCGGTTTGATTCAGTTGCCGATGTTGATTTTTCTGGGCTTGCCGTTCCCGCTGGCGCTGGCGACCCACAAGATTGCAACGGTCGCGCTGGGTGTTGGAGCTACCGGCCGTCATCTTCGCGAGGGGCATTTGATGCCCTGGCTGCTGGCCCTGGTCGCCGTCAGCGGCATTCCCGGGGTGGTGGGCGGCGCGCTGTTTATTATTGGTGTTGATGATCGCAGCGCGGAAATCGCGCTGGGTATGCTGATGCTGTGTTTGTCGGCCTATTCGATTTTCAAGCCAGAGCTGGGCTTGCAGGAACAGGCAAAGCATCGCACGCCAATGGGCTATGTTATCGGTGCGCTGGTGCTGTTCCTGATTGGCGTAATGAATGGCGCCTTGTCAGCCGGTAGCGGATTGTTTGTGACCCTGTGGCTGGTGTACTGGTTTGGTTGCCAATACAAGCTGGCGGTGGCTCATACGCTGGTGGCGGTTGGGCTGGGGTGGAACGGTGCCGGAGCCATCACCATGGGCACCGTAGCAGATGTGCAGTGGAGCTGGATTCCGGCTCTGCTGCTGGGCTCCATGATTGGCGGATACCTGGGTGCGAATACGTCCATCAAGGCGGGTAACATTACCATCAAACGCCTGTACGAGACGGTAACCCTTGTGGTCGCGCTGAAGCTTCTGATTGGCGATTTGCTCTGACAGTCTGGCTTTTGGCAAGCTCTCACTACGACCTTTTCAGGACTGAAAGCGGCAATAAAATAACTTTAGAAACAATGGGTTACCTTTAAATAGGTATCCCACTGTCCATACCATGCAACGGCGTTTCCCGCACACGAAATTGCTTCCCTACTAATTTCTCCGATAGGCATACTTCACGGCTGTCTGACGTTTTTTCGTACGATGTTGTGAGGGCTTGAGTATGAATCACTGGATCTATCTGGCTATCGCCATTGCGCTTGAAGTTGTTGCGACCTCGGCGCTGAAACAATCCAACGGCTTTGCCAAACTGCTGCCAACGGTGGTGTCTGTGTTGGGTTATGTCGGCGCATTCTGGTTGTTGGCACTGTCGCTGAAAACCATTCCGATGGGCATTGCCTACGCCATTTGGGCGGGGGTCGGTATTCTGGCGATTACCCTGATTGGCTGGGTCTGGTTTGGCCAGAAGCTGGATGCTCCTGCAGCGGCGGGCATTGCCATGATTGGTGGCGGGGTGCTGGTGATTAACCTGTTTTCAAAAATCAGCGCGCATTAGTAACGTCTGGAGTCGGCAACATTCTTGAAGGATGGACCTTGCCCGGCAATCGCTGGGCATGGCCCAACCTACCTGTTTGAGCAGCGTTCCCACCTGGAACGTGGGAACGAGTAGGCCGACGGAGCCCGGACTTACCACATCAAATCATCAGGGATCTGATACGCCGCGTATGGATCATCTTCATCCATCACATCGCCGGAGGCATCGGCAATCATAATGAAGTGGTCCGGGCCGCGTTCGCGGATCTTCTCGGCCACCTGCAGTGGGACGACCTTGTAAACCGCTTCTTCTTTTACGACTTCCAGCAGAATAATTGCCAGCTGACCACGGCTGAGACGATCCCAGACGGCCTGGTTGACGTACATCTGCTTGACCTTCTTGTCATGCACGAAGTTGTACTTGATGTCGCCAGCGGCATCGACGGCATTGCTGCTGATCAGCTGTTTGATCTGGGCGGCAATGGCTTTCAGTTTGGCGGCGTCGTCGCGCTGACGGTTGAGTTCCTTGTCGCGGGCTGCCTTGTCCTTGCGGGCGGCTTCGGCTTCGGCAGCGGTATCTTCAAGGCCTTCGTCGTTACCGGTACGCTTGGCGTGAGCGGTCTTTTTCATTTCCTTGGCGTTTTTCTTGGCCTTCTTCTGATTGGTCAGACCCAGAGCCAGCATCTGATCTTGCAGTGACTTTGCCATAATCTTGTTCCTTATTGGTTCCAGACGCCTGCAGGCATCAATCCGGCCAGTTTGGTGATGGAAGCATCGCGTTCGGCGACGGTTTGGGCGGTCACGGTAACGTGGCCCAGTTTGCGCGCCGGACGCGCTTCCTTGCCGTAGGAGTGCACATACACACCGTCCAGACCGGCGGCGGCAGACGTTGGTGTTTCATCACCAATCACGTTAAGCATGGCAACGGCCGGATAGAGTGCATCCGTCGCGCCCAGTGGCTTGCCGGAAATTGCCAGCATGTGGTTGCGGAACTGGCTGGCTTCAGCGCCCTCGATCGACCAGTGGCCGGAATTGTGCACGCGTGGTGCCACTTCGTTGGCTACCAGGCCGGTTTCGGTATCGAACAGCTCCAGCGTGATGGTGCCCACGTAGTTGAGGCTGTTGGCCAGGTCGGTGATGTAGGTGCGTGCTTGCTCGGCCTTGGCGTCGCTCAAACCCGCGCATGGGTACAGTGAATAGCGCAGAATCCCTTCATGGTGAACGTTTTCGGTCATTGGCCAGATCACTACCTTGCCATCCGCGCTGCGGCTGGCAATCACCGAGGTTTCCCGGGAAAAGGTGACGAAGGCTTCAGCGATCAGCTCACGGCCACCGATGGCTTGCCAGGCTGGTTCGGCATCATCCGGGGAGCGCAGTACAAACTGGCCCTTGCCGTCATAGCCTTCGGTGGTGGTTTTCAGCACGATCGGCAGACCCAGCTGCTCGACAGCCGCCTTGACGTCTGCCAGCGAGTTGACCGCACAGAAGTCTGCGGTGGCAATACCGGCAGCACGCAGGGCATTCTTTTCCAACAAGCGGTTCTGGAACACCTTGAGGGCGTTCAGGCCGGGAGCCAGCTTGTCGGCGTGGCCTTCCAGCACCGCAACGATATGAGCCGGAATGTTTTCGGTTTCATAGGAGATCAGGTCATTGGCAGCAATAAAGGCTTCCAATGCTTCATCAGAGTGTGCCCGCAGGTCATACAGGCTGATGTCGAGGTCTGTCAGGTCAGTGACGCTGGCTTCCAGCATCTGGCCGAGCTGGCCGTTACCCAGAATACCGATCTTCATATCTAGCAAATACCTTCTTTAAATACGGATGGACACCTGTCCGCGCCGGGGCCGGGCAGGATTCCAAAATAAAAGCCTGAAAAACAAAAAGCGGCTGATTCAGCCGCTTTTGCTTCATTGCGAACCTGGTCGCGAATTGTACCTGCTGAATCAGAAGGCGTCGCGTGGATCTGGTTCTGACAAAACAGTTTCTGTTTGCTTGGCACGGAATTCGTCAATGCGACTCATCAGTGCGGCATCGCTGGTGGCCAGAATCTGTGAGGCCAGCAGACCGGCATTCTTGGCACCGGCATCACCGATGGCCAGTGTACCAACGGCCACGCCACCTGGCATTTGTACAATCGACAGCAGTGAATCCAGACCTTTCAAAGCCCGTGATTGCACTGGCACACCCAGTACCGGCAAGGACGTCTGGGAAGCAACCATGCCTGGCAAATGCGCCGCACCACCGGCACCGGCGATAATCACCTTGAGGCCACGGTCGTGGGCGCTTTTGGCATATTCAAACAGCAAGTCCGGAGTACGGTGAGCCGATACCACCTTGACTTCGTAGGCGACGCCCAGTTTGTCGAGCATCTCGGCTGCGTGCTGCATGGTTGGCCAGTCGCTCTTGGAGCCCATGATGATGCCAACTTGTACTGTCATAGGGAAAACCCTCTAGCTTCTTGGGCCAGTCCAATCGACGGTTAGCGGCAAGTTGCCTTCATACTGGCAGTTGCTTCTGCTGGGTGTCTGCAGGTCTGTACCCATTTGCGTTAACGCTGGCGTTTCTACATGGTTTGCCAACGTGTTGTTCTCTCGCCAGCAAAAATAACTCCGTGACCCATGACAACGGAAATTGTCCGGGCTGGTCTGGTTGGCATTGGGAGACTTGCGCGGCTGCTTGCCGAGTCAAGATTCAGGCCGGGTGACCATCAGGAGCCGGTCTCTGGCGAGGCCGGTTTTGGAAAGGGCAGGGATGGTAGCATATGGTTATTGAATAAACAGTCATTAAAAAAACTAACAAGACCTTGCCATCAATAATCAGCTTCTATTAACTGGCGCTATCAGACGGATAAGCCTGCTGGTCTTGGGTTGTTGGTAGCGGGGAGCTATTATCAGGGCAAATTCGATTGATGGAACGAATGCCGCCATGTTGACCCTGTTATCGCCCGCCAAAACCCTCGACTACGAAACGCCGCCAACGACCAGCCGCAGCAGCATGCCCGGATTTCTGGATGACTCCGCTGAGCTGATTGATGTGCTGCGAGAATATTCACCCGCGGAAATCAGCGGTCTGATGAGCCTGAGCGATAAACTGGCGCAACTGAACGTTGAGCGCTATTCCAGCTGGCAGCTGCCGCTCACCGAACAAAATGCCAAACAGGCCATTCTGGCCTTTAAAGGCGACGTCTATACCGGACTTGAAGCAGAAACACTGGATGACACTGGGCTGGACTACGCCCAACAGCACATTCGTATGTTGAGCGGTTTATACGGCTTGCTGAAACCTCTCGATCTGATGGCCCCATACCGGCTTGAAATGGGCACCAAACTGTCTAACGGTCGTGGCAAAGACCTCTATGAATTCTGGGGCGGCAAGCTGACCGAGGCGATCAACAGCGAGTTGGCCAGCCACAACAGCAAGTTTGTGGTGAATCTGGCATCTAACGAGTATTTCAAATCAGTACAGCCGAAAAAGCTGGCAGGGGAACTGATCACCCCGGTATTCAAGGACGAGAAAAGCGGCAAGTTCAAAATCATCAGTTTTTACGCCAAAAAGGCTCGCGGTATGATGGCACGTTATCTGATTGATAATCAGATCGACAGCCCGGAGGAACTGAAAGCCTTCAATGTGGCCGGATACAAATACTGCCCGGAAGATTCCAAAGGTAATACCTGGGTATTCAATCGAGCCGAAAAGGATCTGCCAAATGCCTGACCTGTCCAGACTGCTGCGTACCACAGCCATCGCCAGTGTTGTAACACTGGGCCTGAGCGGCTGTGTACTGTCGCCGCAAGTGATCGAACTGAATGAACAAACCAATATTGACAGCCAACAGCTGCAACAGCCGCGCAATGCACTCATACGGGTGGTAGATAAACGTGGTGTTGACGAGGATTTGCTCGGTTATCGCGGTGGTCGTATGCCGGAAAACTCCCCGCTGCTGGCCAGTACGCCACTCAAGGAAGTACTCACCAACCGCCTGCGCAGCACCATGGCACAACTGGGATTCGGCGGCAGCAGCCAACAGGAAGCTCTGAAAGTGCAGCTGGATATCAACAGCTTCGACTATGAATGTGATGAAGGTGTGATGGTGAATGAATGTCGCCTCGACATGACCCTGTCTGTCGAGGTGATGGACGGCGCCAGCAAATTCGACAAGCCGTACACCATGAGTGAAAGCCGCTCGGTAGTGGCCTCACCATCGCAGGAATACAACCAGCAATGGTTGAACGAATCCATCGACAAGCTCTGGAGTCATATTTTTGCGGATAAAGAGCTGCTGATGAAGCTTGGGGTTAGTCAGTAAGGGCGGGGTGAGATAGTTGGAAATAGCCCGCCAAGGCGGGCTATAGAATTTATTTTTCAATACTTGCTGAAAAATCATATGAGTAATTATCAGTGTAAATAATGCCAGGTTGAAGCTAATAATAGTTACTCTTGATTTTTTGAAGCTTTTGGTTATTGGATAATGCCTGGAGTTCATTATCCAAAGATGGAGTGCTATGGATTGTTGGAATTTTAACCAAAATATATAGAAATTACTTCTAGCCCCGGGCTATTTTGACAGACTTACCGAAAATATTGTTTCTAACACAATGTAGGTTATCGACAATGTTAGCGCTATATAAATTACCATGACTTCATAAATTGCCATGACTTCAGGCCTTCTGTTGCTGAAACCGCTAAACCACCAGGGATTCTCAAATTAAGTTCAAATACAATGTGGTTTTTTCCATTTTCCCAATTGTAGTTAGCCCATGATAACCCTGATGGAAAATCACTTTGAAATGGCTTTGGTCAATTGATCTTTACTTACCGTCACAACATTTGACTGAAACCCTCTACCGGACACGTTACCACCTTTTAGCTGCAAGCATATATCCTCTGGATCAACTGATAGATCGTACAAAACATAGTACATTTGATCCTTGGATTTTTTGAGCGCAGAAGGAATTTCTGAGCTTTTGCTCCATTCGATACTCAAATAGCTCTCATAAAAATAGCGATTTTCACCTTCTTCACTGTTTTTATCTATAAAATAAACCTTAGAAAATGAAATCAACGCACTTATTTCAGGACGATTACAAAAGTAAGCAGTACTTGACATATTAAAACTATTTTCTGATATATAAGTGTCTAAATCTTTTCGAGTGCTAAATTTCACTTTCAAGGCGCTACCCATGTCATCAGGTAAATCAAAGTTTTTTGTGTTAGTGTGAATTTCTTTGATCTCAACGAGCGTCAAATCGGTTGGAAAATTTGATACACACCCCGCCAAAAATAAGTAAGAAAGCACTAGTGCTTTACGCGTAAAAATGTAGCTCATATTGAATATCACCGCCTATAGTTTGTAATAGTGATAACACACATCTGCATGATTATACTTGGATATCCTCTGAAAAACTCGCTCGAATCAGCGATAATTGCCTGATCCATCAGCAGGACGATTGACCATGACCCAGATGACCTTCGCCGAACTCGAATACCAGAACAAGAAGCGCAAAACCCACCGCGAAGTCTTTCTGGAGAAAATGGATCAGCTGATTCCCTTGGCCAGGCCGGCGATGGAAGATGCCTGGTATGAAATTGAGTCCATGAGGCGGTTAGCCTGGCTGATGTTGTCAGATGCTCTGCGGGCGAAAGCACCATCCTAAACTTCCGTCATTTCCTTGAGCAGCACAAACTTGGCAGCCTGATTCTGGACACCGCCAATTTGATGAGGAAGACAAACAGCTCACTCAGGGCGTACTGGAAGGGTTGATTTTGAAGCATCAGGCCAAGCAGCCCATTCAACGTCAGACTGCCGCTAAAGGAGAGTAAATAACTTTTAGGCGCTGACTGGAAGGGTTGCAGCCCAACCAGCCAGCTAATCACAAACGATAAGAGACTATCGATTATGACTACAAACCACGATACACAAGCTTTACGCCGGGCTAAAACTAAAAAGCAACAACGGCAGCTAAAAGTCAGGGAGGCTTACTACTCCTATCAGCTTAGCCAGAACTGTCACTAACGCACACCCATCGGTGAGATTCATCTTAAAGGCCATTGGTTAATCAAAGCAGGATTTGAGATTGATTCGTCTGTGAAGGTCAGAGTCATGGAGGGGTGTTTGGTATTGACTAGCGAACCGTAAAACTAAAAAGCCCTGGTTTTTAGGCTAGGGCTTTAAGTACTAAGCTTCTTTCATCGATAAAATTTCTGTAAAAAAATGGGTATTCCGTATTGCAATAAAATATGAATCCCAGCAAAGAGCAAAATGTCAACAAACTTAGCAAGAATAATTAGCTCTTTATCCCACAGAAAAACCAATAAATAAATAACAAGCGAAACAACTGGTATGCCAGACATTCCACCATGTTTTATAACTTTCTTGGAGTTGAGTAGGCAAGATACAATATCTATAACTACTCCTAAACCAAGAAATAAAAAACTAAAGCTGAAATCAAGCACTCTCTCTCTCCTACTTCAATATTCTTTGGCCAAGAAACCCTTTAAACCATTCGCCACCTGAAGGCCACCTCAAACTACTGCCTGAAACTGTAGCCGTCACAGACTGAGTGTTCTGGTTGAATAACCCGGACACCTCAAGAAGAGATAAACTCTTCTCAGCCAGAGGTGCCAACCATGAGTCAGAAACGCAGTTACAAACAGTACCCACAAGAATTTAAGGATGAAGCCGTTGCTC
>NZ_JAHXZR010000007.1 GCF_019740315.1 Oceanobacter mangrovi | reverse complement strand
AACCAGCCCAGCGCTTCTGCCCGGCCGGTGTATACGAAGTAGTGGATGGTGAAAACGGCGATCCGAAGTTCCAGATCAACGCCGCCAACTGCGTCCACTGCAAAACCTGTGATATCAAAGACCCCTCCCAGAACATCACCTGGGTCGTACCGGAAGGTGCTGGTGGTCCTAACTATCCAAATATGTAAAAAGCAGCTGAAGATGTAAAAAGCATCTGTATGTTGCCGAAACAACAAAGCCCGCACCCGCGGGCTTTGTTGCTTATGGAATTTGGGATCGTAGGTCGGATAAGCTTGCGCCATCCGACACAACACCTGTAAGAGCGGATTTGTTCTGGTTGAATTGTAGTAGTCAACCAGCCCCGGGGGCTATTCAGCAAAGGAAAGGAATATTTTATGTCGCAAGGTTTGTTTAATGCATTGTTTACGGGACCGAAGAATCCTGAAGGTGCAAGGAAGGTGACTAAATTTGTCGCCATATACGGATTTATTACGGTGACATTGGGCGTCGCCATTTTTTTCATTCCCTATGAACCATTGCAGAGTGCCATAGGTGAACGCCAGGGTGATAAATGGATGGCTATTGTTCTGGGATTGATTTCATTGATGTTCTTTTACTTTTTGCTGAAGGAAAAGGTCTGGGCGGCTGTGGCGTTGCTGGCAGTGGAAACAGCGGATGTTGCTGTGGGCTACATGGAGTCTGGTAATTTCTTTGATTCGTTTAGTGGAGTGGTCTTTTTTCTGTATGCGTCAGCCCTTCAATCGGCTCTCTATTTGAGGAAACAGAACAAGTCTCTTGATGTGGATATTGGGTCCCGGGCGTAATGGGGGCCAGGCAGGCTGTTTGTACTGCCTGGCAAAATGCCAGGCTATTCCTTTGGGTCAGGCTTCCGTAACATCCACCGGGATGCCACTTATCCTTGCTTGATCAAAGATCTTTCACAATCCCAACGCATCATCAATCGCCGCATGGGTCGTGTGGTGGGATACCACTTCAGCAATTCGGAGCGGTGGAATTTGTCCGGGCTGCCAGACTATAAGTTTCGAACGTAAAGTCTTGCTGCGTATTCAAAACAAAATACCTGCTGATCAAATCACGACACTGCCTGCATCTCCTGCTTCAGCAAACCGTTCTTCTCCATCACCCGATAAATCTTCTGGCTGGTACGCGCCAGTTTGCTGATTTCGCCCAATGAAAAGTCGTCGCCCAGTTCCAGTCGACGTTCAACATCTTCCAGTTCGGTATCGAGGAATTCCATCAGCTTTTTTGGGCAGCCCTTGCAGCTGTGTTGGCACAGGTCTTTGGGGGGAATGTGGAACGGCAGGCCGGAACGGACCTGGGTGGCCAGACTCAGCATGGCCTGCTGGCTGACGGGTTTTCGGTACGACATAACAACTGACTACTGCAAAGAGATAAACGGAGGCCAGTGTAATACCGGGTCTGACCGCTGATTTTGATCTGGCGCAGGAGCGCCATGTAACAGATGCAATTCTATAAATCTGATTAGTTATATAGATATATCTTGTTTAACCGAATAGTCGCTGCCGCCTATATTGGCCTTGCAGGTTAACAATAGCCAATCCGTGATAGGGGAGTAAGCACAGTGACAGCAAAGGTTATGGCGGCAACAGCAAGAGGCGGGGATTTCCGCCAGCAGGATGTGTTCTGGATGCTAGTGGTTCTGCTGCTGGTGAGTTTTGTCGCCAGCCAGATTGCTGGCTTGTCATCTGTACAATCTCTGGGCCTGGGGATGCTGCCACTGGCAATTTTGCTCGGTATGCTGGTGACGAATCTGATAGCGCCTGTGGCTCAATTGAGCGAACGGGTTGGCGGTCATCGGGTGCTTGGGCTGGCGCAGAAGCAGCTGTTGCGAAGCGGCATTGTATTGTTCGGTTTCAACCTGACGTTGGCGGATATTCAGGCGGCTGGCTGGCAGGCGATTGTGACGGATGTTGGTGTTATCACGCTGGTGATGCTGATCGGTGGCTGGATTGGTATGCGCTGGCTGAAAATGCCTGTCACGCTGGTGATTCTGGTCAGCATTGGTAGCGCAGTGTGTGGTGCGGCGGCGGTAATGGCAGCAGCCCCCTTGCTGAATCGCAAACAGGAGCATGTTGGTATCGCGGTGGCGATGGTGGCATTGTTTGGCACGCTCAGTGTGCTGGTGTATCCATATTGGCTGGGTGGTGCTGGCGATGCTGGAGTTACCGGCTTGATTGTCGGTAGCACGGTGCATGAAGTGGCTCAGGTGGTGGCGATTGGTCAGGGGCTGGCGGCGAACGAAGCAGCCGACAGCCTGATGCAAACCGCAGTGGTGGTAAAACTGATGCGGGTCCTGTTGCTGATTCCAACCTTGTTACTGTTGGCTGTCTGGCTCGAAAAACGTCAACCCGAAGCCTTGCAGCAACAGGTGGATCAGCCGCGCAAACTCCCGATTCCGTGGTTTGTATTGGGCTTTCTGGCAGTGGTGATTTTCAACAGCCTGGTGCCCTTGCCAGCAGCGTTGTTGCAGCTGGTCAAAACCGCTGCCTTGGTGCTGATGACGCTGGCGATGGTCGGGCTGGGTTTGAATACCCGCTGGCAGCCAATGGTGCGAGCTGGTGCCGGGCCTCTGATTCTGGGCACGATTTTGTGGTTGCTGCTGATGGCACTAACGCTGGTGATTGGCGGCTTGTTGCAATAAGCCAGCGGCTGATCCGCACATTTTCAGACGAAGCATTCAGGCAGCCCTAGAGGCTGCCTTCCCGTTTAATGGCGCTGTGCGCTTCCGGCTCGGCTGGCTTGATGGACAACCAGTGCGGGCCCTGTTTGGTAATCACCACGGCTTTCTGGAACACCATGGTATTGGGCAGGCTGAGTTCGTGGCCTTCGTCGGTACGCAGCAGGATATGAAACAGGGTGATTTCTGTGATCACGCCTTCCGGGCAATCGTTTTCGATCATCCGAATTCGGTCACCGGGGCGGTAGGGGAAAAAGAAGAAAATCAGTACGCTGGCGGTAACATTGCTGAGCACCGACCATTGGGCAAACAGGGCTACGCCCAACAGGGCCGCGGCTGACGACAGCGCAAAGGTCAGCTGATTGTAGCCAAAGCCAACCACCATGCCAGCGACCAGTAACATAACGAGAAAGAGGGTCAGCTGAACGGCTTTCTGGAGGTAGAAAATGCGCGCTTGTACTACCTGGCGTTTGGCGCCCTGACGTTCAATCAGGTTCATCAAATGGTGGTTCAGCCAGGCGTAGCCAATCACGGTGGCAAGGACGATCAAAATCTTTAGCATGAGTCTTGTCTTAACATCGGGTTTTTTAATTGGGTCTTTTTATCGGATTATTATATCGATTTTTGCACCAGGCCCTGACGCTCAAGCGCCGGGACCCGGCTATTCAGGTTAGTTGTAGGGCGGTACAAGCAGTTCGTCGTCCGGCAGCAGGCTGTCCTGCATGTTCTCAATGCTTTCCACCACGTCATCGGGTTCCGCGAAATAGGCAATGTGATACAGCGCATCGCCTTCGTGTACCAGTGGCAGATTTTGGTTGCCAATAATAATTCCGTCCTTGCTGGCAATTACCCGGTCGAGTTCATCACCAAACGGATCACAGATACTGGCCAGAACGTCGCCTTTTTCAACCTTGTCGCCGAGCTGTTTGAAGGTTCGCACAAAGCCGGAATCGGTGGCTCGCAGCCAGCCACTGGAACGGGCGACCAGCGGTTCGATGGGGTATTTCTTGCGACGACTGGGCGGCAACATACCGAGATGGCGCATCACCCGGAGGATACCCCGTTCACCGGCACGAATGCAGAGTTCGTCGTAACGCAGGGCTTCGCCTGCTTCGTAAAGCAGAATCTTGACGCCCATTTCATGGGCGGCTTCACGCAGCGAGCCGTCGCGCAGGTTGGCGTTCAGTACCACCGGCACACCGAATTCCAGCGCCATGTTACGGGTGACTTCGTCGTCGAGATCGGCTCGAATCTGTGGCAGGTTAGAGCGGTGGATGGCGCCGGTGTGAAGGTCAATGCCGTAGTCGCAGCGGGCAATAATTTCGCTCAGAAACAGATCCGCCATGCGGCTCGCCAGCGAACCTTTGGATGAGCCGGGGAAGGAGCGGTTGAGATCGCGTCGGTCGGGCAGGTAGCGGCTGTGGTTAATCACTCCAAAGGGGTTGACGATGGGGACACAAATCAGCGTACCGCGCAGGTAACGCAGGCGCGTGCCGTGAATCAGCCGGTTGATGATTTCCACACCGTTGAGTTCGTCGCCATGAATGGCGGCACTGATAAACAGGGTTGGCCCCGGGTGGTTACTGCGTTTGACGTACACCGGCATGGTCATATCAGTGCTGGTATACAGGCTGCCAAGTGGCAGTTGCAGGCGATAGTTTTTGCCAGGTTCTATTTTTTCACCAGCGATGACTAATTCGGGCAAAGCTGAACGGCCGCGCTTCATGCGAAATTTCCGTGTTAGAATCGGGTTCTTGTGAGGTGACTCTCATTCTCATTATTATCACGCAGACAGGGTAGCGCCTGTCCAGTAACAGGTGGAAGGATTGTGCGCGTCGTATCGGAATCCGGCAACGGCTTTTGATGCACTGACGAGCGTCCTGACGTTGGAGTTTTCTATATGAGCAATATGACCGCCAGTCATTGTTATCAGCCGATTGCCTTGCCGGATCGTAACGATGGTGAACGCCGTACCCTGGTGGTGTTGTGGTTGACCCTGTTTACCATGATTGCCGAAGTTGGCGCTGGTTCTATCTATGGTTCAATGGCGTTGCTGGCGGATGGCTGGCACATGGGGACCCACGTCGCGGCGTTTGCGATTACCCTGTTTGCCTATCGTTATGCCCGCAAACACGCCGCCAATCCGGACTTCAGTTTTGGTACCGGCAAGGTATCGGTGCTGGGCGGTTTTGCCAGTGCGGTGGCGCTGGGTGTGGTCGCGCTGATGATGGTGATCGAGTCGGTTCAGCGCTTGTTTATGCCGCATGAAATTGGTTTTTCCGAATCCATTCTGGTGGCGGTTATTGGTCTGATTGTGAATCTGGTCAGTGCCTGGCTGCTGAAAGATCACCACCACCATCATCATGGTCACTCCCATGGACATGGCCATGATCATGACGACCACGACCACGACCACGACCACGACCACGACCACGACCACGACCACGACCACGACCACGACCACGCACATGTACAGGCTCAGCACATCCATGAGCATCACGACCATGACCATGCACACCACGATCACGCACATCACAGCCATGAGCATCATGATCACGCTCACCACAGCCATGAGCAGCACGGCCACGACCACAACCTGCGCGCTGCTTATATGCATGTGCTGGCGGATGCCTTGACCTCGATTCTGGCGATTGTGGCGCTGCTGGCGGCGATGACGCTGGGCTGGTTGTGGCTCGATGCCCTGATGGGCATTGTGGGTGCCGCCATCATCACCATCTGGGCCAAAGGTCTGCTGAAAGAAACCAGTACCATTTTGCTGGATGCCAGCATTGGTGCCGGCAGTCGTAAACGTATTGTGGCAGCGATTGAGCAAACCGGTGCCCGTATTCGAGACCTGCACATCTGGAAAGTATCGGCCGATCATTACGCAGTGGTGGTCAGCGTTGATTCGACGGACCCGGCTCTGGTGAAAGCGATTCACCGCCAGCTCGACAGTTTCAGCCAGATCAGGCACTGCACGGTTGAAATCAAAGGCTGACGCTCACGCTGGTTTGCATGGCTGTTAATAGCAACGGGCCGCTTCCCCTCAGGAAGCGGCCCGTTTTGTTTGGGGTCGCAAAAAAATTTGTTTTTGTGTCAACCGAAGTCAGTCGCCAGCGTTTTGGTTGTTGTGATGTGTTCAGGAGACTGTGGTTTGTCTCCCATCGCCTGGTCGCCGCCGCAGGAGACGGAATGAAATTCAAGGGAATTACAGCGCTGTTGTTGCTACTGGTGTTAGTCAATCTTGGCCTGGTGCATAACGCTCGTAGCCAAGGCGATCTGGCCCAGTTTCAGTCGCTTGGCCAGCTGTTTCTGGAGGCGTCCTTGCCGGTGAATAACAATGAAACTGCGCTGGTATACCAAGGTGGCGGGGAGTCCTTGTTGACGCCGCTACAGAACGGCCAGCTCGCCAGCTATGATGCCGATTGGGATAACCAGCACGCTGTTAAGCCTGCTGCTGCCCGGCTGCAAATCCGTGGTAACAGCCTTGAGCCGGACAGCCGCGATGCCGCAGCACGGTTGACGATACATGGAGCCAATGGGTTGCTGCTGTCGGGTCAGGCTGTTAGCCAGATTGTAGTAAGCGATAGCTCGTTGTCTGAGCCGACATCTGCTGACCAGCCTGGCCGCGTTGCTGGCCCGGTATTGGTATACACTCGCTACCAGGAATTTCTGGCGGCTTTGAGTGCAGCCCAGGCACGTGACGAAAGCATCACTCACTTGAGCGTGATGGGGCAATATAATGCCGTCAGCCGTTCACTGAACGCCGATACAATTGTGGTGCGATTGGCCGCTGCCAGCGCTGTCATGGTCGCTGATGCCAGCCCCGAAGGGGCGGATGGCCTGCTCGATAAATTGCCCGGGTGGTCTGCCAACCGTCAGATCGAACCCGCCAACACCAAAGTGGAAAGGACCAGATGCCAAAACCCGCCGGGTACTTCTGTTGATGAACGAGTTTCTCAAATCTGTCGAGCGACGGGCGTTTTTGATGGTGCGGATGGCAACCAGCAATGATGACGATGCGCTTGATGTGGTGCAGGAAGCCATGACCCGGCTGATAGGCCATTACCGTGATCGGCCTGAGCAGGAATGGAAACCGCTGTTTTACCGGATTCTGGAAAATTGTCTGGCAGATTTGCTGCGCCATCAGAATCGCTGGAAAAAGCTGGTGTTCTGGCGCTCCGACAACAGTCCGGAGCTGCATGATGAGAGCATTGGTTGGGAATCCGACAGCGTCATCAATTCGCTTGTCAGCGACGATGATTGGCAACCAGACCAGCGTATTGCCCGGGAACGGCAGCAACAGGCAGCACTGGCGGTGATCCGTCAGTTGCCAACCCAGCAACAGCAATGTTTTTTGCTGCGCTGCTGGGAAGGTTTAAGTGTGCGGGAAACAGCCGCTGTGCTGGAAATATCCGAAGGATCGGTTAAGACCCATATGTCCCGTGTGCGTCAGAAACTCAATGAGGTGGTCGCCAATTATGAAAACTGAAGCTACTGCAACATCAGACAAGGCTGACCAGCCAATTGATCAACTGCTGCGTGACAGTTTGCAGCAGCAGGAACAGCGCCTTGAGCGCCGCTTGCAGGATCAGCTTGCGAGTCGGCGGGCGCAGGCATTTCGTAACGCGCTGCAGCAACATCCGCCCGTGTCGGCACGGCCACACAAAAAATACTGGCTGCTGCCGCAAACGGGTGCAGGCTGGAGTATGGCTGCGGTACTGCTGGTGGGGCTGGTGTGGTGGTCACAACCGTCTGAGCCGGAACAGCAGCGAGTGGCGGCTGATTCAACTCAGATTGATACCGGTGTTAATACAGCGAACCCGGCGTTACAGGACATGCTGGTGATATCCGAGCTGGATGAGGCTGACTGGGATATGATTCAGGATCTTGAATTTGCCTATTGGTTGAGCGAGTTACCTGATGACCAGATTCAGGCCGGGAAAAAGGCTGGCTAATATGATGATGCTGACTTCTATCAGTTCTGCCCTGACAGCCGGGTTGATATTACCGGCATCGGCGGCGGAACCTGCCAGCGCTGACAACCGTAAAACGGAAGCGGCAGTTGACCCGCAGCTGCTGTTGTTTTTGGCCCAGCAGGTGCGTGAAGGCGATGACTGGATCGACCTGGTTGATCTGGTCGACCAGCCGGTGTTAACCGAGCCTGCCGACAACGCCCAACTGGCCAGCCAGACCAGCTCTGGGCAAACATCGAAAACCCAAGCCGAACGGCCGGAGCAAGAGGCGGCCAATGAGCATGACTAGTCAGGTATTTTCTATAGCGCTACATTCAACAGCGTCAGTAACTGCTGTAACAAGACGGCTGTCAGTCAGGACGTTGACCCGAGCCTTACTGTTGCTGGTGATCTTTGCAGTGCTGGCAAGTCGGCCGCTACTGGCACATGAGTTTACTGATTTGCCTGCTGCTACCCAGCAGATTCTCGGCGCTGTAGCCGAACGCTGGGATAGCCTGGATGGCAGCCAGCAACAACAGCTGATTGAAGGAGCCAACCGCTGGCAGGCCATGACTTCCGAGCAGCGTCAGCAAGTGCAGCAACGCTTCCAGCGCTGGCAAACCTTGCCGGAAAACCAGCGCCAGCAACTGCGCGAAAAAATGAACAGCCTCAAGGCCATGGAGCCAGATCAGCGTCAGCGTACTCGCGATGCCTGGCGTACTTTCCAGTCGTTGTCACCAGAGCAGCGGCAGTCATTGCGGCAACGTTATCAGCAACTGTCGAATGGTCAGCGTGATCAGATTCGCGAACGGTTGCACGAACGTCGTCCCTGACCGATGTCAGGGGCGTTGCATCACCACTGATAACCAACTGACCAGCTCAGCGCCGGGTCATAAGGCTCAGTTAATGGTTTACTCAGTGTCAGGCTGGTTTGCCAGTTCTGCCCCAGCACGCTGATCAGCACCGACACGGCACTCCAGCTGTTGGCGACGCTGCTGGAGTCACTGCTTTGACTGCTGTACTGGCTCGACTCACCAACATCCGAGCTGAGTAGCTCGCCTTTTACCGTCTTCTGATAATCCAGCCCGATTCCCGGCGCCCATAGGCGCCCGGCAGAATCTTCAAACAAACGTGTGAGGGTCAATCCGGCACCGGCATCAATGCCGGTCTGACGGTCGTTACTGTACTGACTGAGCTGTTGGCTGGCAGCGGGCGCATAGTTATTGTTGCTGGTTGCCGCCGTATTAACGTCTGTCGATGTATCGGCTGTAGCAGTGTCTGTTGTTCCGCTGCCAGTATCTGACCCCGTGTCCGTGCTGGTCACTAGGACGGTGGCATTACGGTTGTAGTTGCCCCAGGCCCGGGCGAGGTTCAGCCAGCCACTGAGCAGCCATTGGTCACTCAGCCAGATATCCTGACCGAACTCGACGCTGAGGGTTTGATTCTGGTTCCAGCTGTTGGTCTGGTAAGTGAAATCGCTGCCTTCGCCTGTCACTTGCAAGCGACTGCGGCTGCTGGAATAACGCAGTGATAGCCAGTTGTCCTCACCGTTCCAGCTCAGCCCGCCATGCCAGTTGTGATAGAGGTAGTCTGCACCGTCGTCACTGCCACTGGCACGGGCGATAGAGGCCGACCAGCTCCAGTGCTGCCAAAAATTATTGCTGATATAGAGGCGTGGACCCGAGCTGTAGAAGCGGTAGTCATCGTAGGTTTCGCTGATGCTCTGGCGGGCGTAGTTCCAGTCCAGCCCGAGCTGTGCCGCTGAGCTTGTGTTGCTGTGTGCCAGCCCAATGGCCAGTCCTGTCAGCAGCCGTATGCCAGCAACAAGCGGTCGCCTGGCGAGCAGCCGGGAACACGCCGGGGAAGGTGCGGGCGGTTGGGAATGACCAGGTCGATCAAAGTGCGGGCAGGGCATGTTCATCCTTGTGCAAATCATGATTGCAGAGTAGCTATTGAAGCTTACAACTGCAGCCCGCCAAGCCTACTGGCAGAAAAGCCGTGAATCCAGCCAGACAATCATCAGCGTAGGGCGGAAGCCGACGAGCGGATGTTGTAAACTGGCTGACCGTAATACACCAGCCCGGATTTTTGCCATGTCTGCGCCTGCCAGCTTTGTTCATCTTCGTGTTCACTCCGAATACTCTCTCTACGACAGTACCATCCGGGTCAAAAAACTGATCGGTGCGGTCAAGGGCATGAACATGCCTGCGGTGGCGCTGACGGACCAGGCCAATATGTACGCGCTGGTGAAGTTCTACAAGGGCTGTCTGGGGGAAGGGGTCAAGCCGATTCTGGGTGCGGATTTGTGGCTCGAAAACCTCGAAGACCCGCGTCAGCCGTTTCGTATCACCGCTCTGTGCCAGACCCCGGCCGGTTATCTGAATCTCCGCGAAATTGTTTCCCGTGGCTACATCAACCAGACCGATGACAAGGCCATCACCAAAAAGGAATGGCTGTTCGAACAGAACGACGGCCTGATTATTCTCTCCGGCGGCCGTGATGGTGATATTGGCCAGCGGGTGCTGAAAGGCAAGCTGGATGCTGCCGAAGCGCTGCTGGAACAATACCGCGAGGTGTTTGGTGATCGTTTTTATCTGGAGCTGCAACGCACCGGTCGCCAGGGCGAAGAAGCCCTGATCCGTGCCAGCATTGTCATGGCCGCCAAACTGCAGGTGCCGGTTGTCGCCACCAACGATGTGCGCTTTATCAAGGCGGATGACTTTGAAGCCCATGAAACCCGGGTTTCGATTGGCCAGGGCTATGCGCTGGAAGACAAGCGTCGTCCGCGTAACTACAGCGAACAACAGTACCTGCGCAGCGCCGGGGAAATGGCTGAGCTGTTCCGTGACATTCCGTCGGCAATTGAAAACACTGTCGAAATTGCGCGCCGTTGTTCGGTGGAAGTGCTGCTGGGCAAATACTTCCTGCCGGACTATCCGATTCCGGAAGGCATGGGCGAAGACGATTTTTTCCGCAAGATTTCCAACGTCGGTTTGGAAGAACGCCTTGAGGTGATTCTGGCGGGTATCCCGAAAGACTCGCCGGAGTATGCTGAAAAGCGCAAACCCTACGACGATCGCCTCAAGTTCGAGCTGGATATTATTATCCAGATGGGATTCCCCGGTTATTTCCTCATCGTGATGGACTTCATTCAATGGGCCAAGGATCACGATATTCCGGTGGGCCCGGGGCGGGGTTCCGGTGCCGGCTCGCTGGTGGCCTATGCGCAGAAAATTACCGATCTGGACCCCCTCGAATACGATTTGCTGTTCGAACGATTCCTCAACCCGGAACGGGTTTCGATGCCCGACTTCGACATCGACTTCTGTATGGAAGACCGCGAAAAGGTAATTGCCTACGTGGCCGACAACTATGGTCGTCAGGCGGTATCCCAGATCGTGACGTTCGGTACCATGGCGGCGAAGGCGGTGGTGCGTGACGTGGCACGGGCCCAGGGCAAGTCGTTTGGTCTGGCCGACAAGCTGTCGAAGCTGATTCCGGGTGACCCCGGCATGACGCTGGAAAAGGCCCTGGCGGCCGAAGCACCGTTGCAGGAATTCCTTAACGAAGACGAGGAAGCCCAGGAAATCTGGGAAATGGCCCTCAAGCTCGAAGGTATCGCCCGCCAGACCGGTAAACACGCCGGTGGTGTGGTGATTGCACCGACCAAGCTGACCGACTTCTCCGCCACCGCCAGTGAAAATGACGGCTCTGGTCTGGTGACACAGTTCGATAAAAACGACGTTGAAGAAGCCGGTCTGGTGAAGTTCGACTTCCTGGGTCTGCGGACCCTGACCATCATCGACTGGGCGTTAGAGACGATCAACAAGAAGCAGCGCAAGCTGGGTCTGCCCGATGTCAAAATTGAAGAAATTCCGCTCGACGACGAACCTTCCTACAAGCTGCTGAAAGCGGCCCAGACCACTGCGGTGTTCCAGCTTGAATCGCGTGGTATGAAGGATCTGATCCGCCGTCTGCAGCCGGATAACATCGAAGACATGATCGCTTTGGTGGCGCTGTTCCGCCCGGGTCCGCTGGAATCCGGCATGGTGGACGACTTCATTAACCGTAAACACGGCCGTGCTGAAGTGGCTTATCCGCACCCGGATTTCCAGCATGAATGTCTGAAGGAAATTCTTGAACCGACCTATGGCGTTATCGTTTACCAGGAACAGGTAATGCAGATCGCCCAGGCGCTGTCCGGTTATACCCTCGGCGGTGCGGACATGCTGCGGCGGGCGATGGGTAAGAAAAAGCCGGAAGAAATGGCCAAACAGCGCGATACCTTCCGCGAAGGCGCCATCAGCCAGGGCGTTGATCCTGAACTGGCAATGAAGATTTTCGACCTGGTGGAAAAGTTCGCCGGTTACGGTTTTAACAAATCCCACTCAGCTGCCTATGCGGTGGTGTCGTACCAGACACTCTGGCTCAAACAGCACTACCCGGCGCCGTTTATGGCGGCGGTTCTGACCTCCGATATGCAGACCACCGACAAGGTGGTGATCTTTATTGAAGAGTGTCGGGAAATGGGTCTGGAGATCGTGCTGCCAGATGTTAACCAGTCGATTTTCGGCTTTACCGTCAACGATGCCGGTGCTGTGGTGTATGGCCTGGGCGCAGTAAAAGGCGTCGGTGAAGGCCCGATCGACGCCATTATTGCTGCCCGCGAAAGCGGCGGGCCGTTCCAGGATCTGTTTGATTTCTGCCAGCGGGTCGAACCGCGCAAGCTCAACAAGCGGGTACTGGAAGCCCTGGTACGTTGCGGTGCCTTCGACAATCTGCCGGTTCAGACTACCCGTGCAGTGTTGATGGCCAGCATCGAAGACGCCATGAAAAGTGCCGGGCAGTCGGCTGCCAACGAAGCCGCAGGCATGTTCGACCTGTTTGGTGAAGTGGAAGCCGAAGCCGCAGCGACCACTGATCCATACGAACGTCATCGCGGCGAGCGTGACTGGACCCTGAAACAGCGTCTGCAAGGCGAAAAAGATACCCTCGGTTTGTTTGTTACCGGCCACCCGTTCGATGAATACGAAGCCGAAGTTCGTCAGCTGGCACCGCACAAGCTGGTCAACCTGCAGGAAAGCAAAAAGCCACAGAAGCTGGCCGGTCTGGTGGTGGATATGCGTTTGATGAAAAACAAGCGCGGCGACAACATGTGCTTTGTCACTCTGGACGATCGTTCGGGACGTATGGAAGTCGCACTGTTCTCGGATGTTTATGAACAGGTGCGTGAAGTGGTGGCGAAAGACAAGGTGCTGGTGGTGGAAGCACTGATTTCCCACGATTCCTATTCTGGTGGCCTCAAGGCAACCGGCCGTAATGCGATGGAAATCAGCCAGGCGCGACTGGCATTTGCCAACTCAATTCGTATCCGTCTGAATGGCGAACAACTCGACGAGCGTTTCTGCCAGTCACTCAGTAAGATCCTGCAGCCAATGCAGGATGGTTGCCCGATTGTGATTGACTACCGCAACGACACCGCCCGCTGTGATATCCGCCTGGGTGATGAATGGCGGGTGGAACCGACGGACGACCAGCTGCTGCAACTGCGTTATGAATTTGGCGAGCAGTCGGTTGAGCTGGTGTTTAACTAGGCTGGTTCGTCAGCGATGAGATGGTTGTCGGCGCCTGAAGCGGCCCAATGGCAGGCACTGCCAGCGGCGTTACAGACTGTCTATCAGGTGTTCAGCCAGACGCTTGGCCAGATGCTTGATCAGACGCAAAATAACCGCGCTGCGCCGGACTGTCGTATCCGGATAGGTTTGAGCGGCGGGCTGGATTCCGTGGTGCTGTTGCATTTGGCCGCTTGCTGGCAGGCGCAGCAGCCAACGCCGGTTTCGCTTGGTGCGACTCACGTTCATCATGGATTGCAGACGGTTGCCGACGACTGGCCGGAGTTCTGCCAGCAGTTGTGTGACGCGTTGGATATTCCTCTCACGGTTGAGCATTGTGCGGTGCAGTCGCAGGGCGACGGCATTGAACAGGCGGCGCGTCAGGCCAGATACGCGGCCTTTCAAAAGCATTGTCAGCCAGGTGAGCTGCTGTTGCTGGCTCATCATGCCGACGATCAGCTCGAAACCCTTTTTAGTCGTCTGAGTCGTGGCTCGGGTCTGGCCGGTTTGGCGGGTATTCCTGCCCGTCGTTTGCTGGATCGTCGCCAGGCGGATGGTGCCCAGATCCTGCGACCGCTGCTGCAATGTTCACGGGCTCAGCTGCAACAGTGGGCAGACTATTGGCAGCTCGAGTGGATTGAAGACCCTTCCAACCAGGACACCCTCCTTGAGCGTAACTGGTGGCGGCAGCAGCTGTTGCCACAAATCCAGCAACGTTTTCCCGGTCGTCAGGCGGCGCTATATCGCAGTGCCAACCAGTTGCAGCAGGATCAGCAAGCCTTTGAGTTGTTGTTACAACCATTGCTGCAGCAATGTTGTCAGCCTTCTGTCTGGCCTGCGACCCGATCAACCAGCCTTGAGCTGGACGTCTGGCGCTGTCAGCCGCAATTGTTGCAGTCGTATATTCTGCGCGGCTGGCTGGACCGTCATGGGGTGTTGAATCCGGATCGCAGTCAGCTCGACGAATGTCAGCGGCAACTGCAGCAGGGGGAACCTGAGCTGGCTCTCAAGCTGGTCGATCAGCATGGCCAAATCCTGTGGCTGCAGCGGCATCAGCAGAGCTTGTATCTGCTGGAAGAGCGTTCTGCTGCAGGCATTGGTGTTGATAGTAGTGACGTTGATAGTAGGGAAGTTGATAGTAGGGAAGTTGGGAGCAGCGAAGTTGATAGCAGGGCAAAACACTGGCTTGAGCTGGTTGTGCCGCAGGCTGATCAAGTCGTGCATGAGCCCTGGCAATGCGGTCTGCTCAGCTGCGAGGCCGTCAAGCCTGCCCAGCTGGCATTAACACAACTGCTAATAAAACCCGGCTGTTACCAGCTCAGCTGTCTGGCTGAGTTATCCGTTATTACCGCCTTGAGTCTGCGGCCAATGGGCCGACCAACCAAAAAACTCAAACATCTGTGGCAGGAAGCGGGAATTCCTGTCTGGCTGCGACAGCGCTGGCCGCTGTTGCTGAATGAACAGAAACAGCTGGTGGCGGTGGTTGGTATTGCGCTTGATCAGTCTGTTGATGGTTCCGGCTGTGAAACTGCAGTCCGCTTGCGCTGGGCCAGAAAAGACCTCAATTGATCGGAACCGGCGTCTCGTTATCCAATCAAAATTGGCAGAAAATACAGTTGCTTATGCTTACAACGGTTGGTTACAGCGCCGCTGGCACTTATTTGTTGGAATATCAGTTTGTTATGAAAATTTATTCAGGGATCGCTGCCGTTGTTGTGATAGCGGTTTTCGGCGCTCTGGCAGTTGGCGGCTATTCCTACTGGACGACCGGTAGCTGGCAGAGCGTGTTTAAAACGTCGCTTGAACAGATGGGGGCTGGTTCTCTAACACCCGATCAGCCTCAGTCGACAGTTTCCCTGTCGAAGCAGGCCAGCTCCTCCATTCCCGCAGAGCGACCATCAGGTGTTGGCCAGCAAATCAAACAGGCTTTTGAACAGCAGCTGCAAAGTCAGCAGCAGCTTGCTCCGGCAAGTGAAACGCAGCCAGAGGCCGTCGCGATTGACGCTGAAGTCCAGCCGGTTGAGTCAGTGCAGGCTGAAGCCGAGGCGACTGGTGTTGATTCTGCTTCACCGTTGCCAGCAACACTTGCCGAACCAAGGGTTGATGACAGAACAGCAGCGGGCTTGACGGAACAATGGCAGTCTCCAACCGAGCAACAGGCAGAGCTGCAACCGCATCAACCGCTGAACCTGACCTTGCCGGAAATGGAGTGGCAGACCGAACAAACCACCACTGGCCCTCGTGCGAGTTTGCCGAATATGTTCCAGAGCAAAACACCGGAATCGGCGATGGGGTGGTCAGGCAAGCTGTATTGGGATGAGTCGGAAGAGGCCCAGACCAAACCGCTTAATGAAACCATCACCGGCGCCGAAGTCGAGCTGCAGATCAAGCTGCCCTGAGACGGGCAGCTTTTCTGTTGGTTTTCCAGCCTGGTGGCCAGGGGGGGCTCACGAAACCAGTGCGCCCAGACCCAGTACGGCGATGTAACCAACGCTGTAAGACAGCGCCAGTGCAAACAGGAACTTCAGGTAGGTTCCAAAAGTCAGCGCTTCCACCTTGCTCATCGCCACAATACCGGCGGCTGAACCAATGATCAGCAGCGAGCCACCCACACCAACGGCATAGGTCAGTGCCAGCCACTCGGCCAGATTCATGGAAACGTCCGCTTTCAGCAGGGCAGCGGTCAGAGGTACGTTATCAATCAGCGACGACAGCAGCCCCATCAGGTAGTTGGCACCCCAGGCTGGCATGTGTTCGTAGAGGCTGACGAAGGTATCCAGGGCGTGGATTTCCTTCAGCGCACCAACCAACAGCAAGATACCGAGGAAGAACATCAGGGTGTCGAATTCGATATGGCGAATGTAGTCCATGATCGGGCTGTGTTCGGTATCTTCGCGGAAGGCGCGGGCCACCAGAAACATAATCGACAGGCCAAACAGGAAGGTCAGCACCGGCGGAATGCTGAAGAAGACGTTCATCAGGATGGTGGTCAGAATGGTGGATACAAAGATCAGCGCGATGGCGAAATCGACTTTGGCCGGCTCATGGTGCTTGCGACGAATCACGGCGGTTTCTTTCAACGGCAGCGACAGCAGGGTGGCCAGCAGCAGTACTGCTAACAGGGATGGTAATGACAGCAGCATCAGGTTGGTGATCGATACCTTGCCTTCGAGGAAGATCATCAGGGTGGTGACGTCACCGGTAATCATGGCTACACCACCGGAGTTCACGGCAAATACCACCAGCGTGGCAAAACGCAGGGTTTTGCGGGTATCCAGATTGAGCGACAGGATCAGTGCAATCGAGATCAGTGTGGCGGTAATGTTGTCGGCCAGAGAAGAAAACACAAAGGCAAAAATGCCAGTCATAAACAGCAGTTTTCGTTCGGATACCTGCTCTGGCAGGATCTTGTAGATCAGGCCTTCAATCATGCCTTTCTGGTTCAGATACACCACAAAGGTCATCGCCGATAACAGGAACAGCCAGAGCCCGGCAATTTCACCGATGTTCTCTTGCAGGCCGGTCAATACCGATTGGTGTTCGGCTTCATGGCCAGTTGAGAAAATAAACAGCAGTACCCACGACAAGGCGCCAAAAAACAGCACCGACTGGGCTTTGTTTACGTGGATCACTTCTTCGAGGACGACCGAAAGCAGGCCGAGGATAGCGAGTGCTACCAGCAGATAGTTCAGAACTTCTGACATTAAAAACTCCAGAGGAACGACAAGGGCACAATGTCCGGAATCAACGAAGCGAGCGTTGACGGACGGTGTCTTTATCACCAAAAAGTAGTAGGGGCGGCCATTCTAGAGCAGTTATTAGGGGTGTCCTAGTATCCAATGTATGAATACATTGATACTTTGGATTCAATAATGGGACTTTTTTAACATCGTGGGTGGAAAAAGAAACACCGGTTTGGTCGCCAGACCGGTGTTTCAGCTGGTCAGCTAATCGATGGAAGCAGAGTTCCAGTCACACAGTAGCTGGGCCAGTACTTCAGACTGGTGATGCAGGGCTTCCAGTTCCGCTTCGGTATCTCTTGGGCCGGTGAACAGTGGAATGGTACGCAGCCGGTGAACCAGAGGGTGGTCCGGATGAGCGAAACGGTTCTTTTCGATGTTCCAGCGGATGTTGGAATTGATCATGCGAAAGAAACGAATCTTGGTTTCCAGCGAAAACATCGACATTTCTTCGGCGTCACGGAAATTGGCGTATTCAACACCGGCCAGAATTGCATTACGGCTTTTGACTCGCAGCGAAGCCGAGCGGGTATCGTTCATGACCATCGCCATAACACCCAGGATTTCACCAGCGGAGATAAGGTTCAGCGTGGTTTCATCGTCGGCCAGGACTTCCAGCTCTCCACGCAGCAGGAAATAAAGTACGTTGGCGGGTTCGCCCTTGTGGAGAATGATTTCACCCTGATCCGCGATGCCGAAACGGGTCATCGACATCAATAATTCAAACTGGGCTTGATCTGCAAGAATCAGTTCCTTGTAGAAGGTCACGCCTCCAAGCAGGCGATGCAAGGTGTCTGGAGGGCACTCTTCCCGGGTGATTGGTCTCATACAGCTTCCTGAGTGTAGAGTGTTTAAAGATGCGCGGACTATATCACGGCGCCACCGCTGGGCCAGTTGTAATCCTCCCATCTATTGACTGATGTGTTATAGGGAATGTCAAGATTTGCAAGAATGTTGACCAAGTTCACATTTGTATACATCAAGCGTTCAGCTTGCACATTTCTGTCACAAAACTTCATCTGCGTCATGGTGATGTATTTTTTACAGTCCAGCTTCGACTGTTTCAGGTGAAACCCTTGCCCTGCCATGAGTGGTAGATGAGTCTTGCGACAAAACAGGATTACTGACAGCTTTGAGGCTGTTGGAGTGACGTCAGGATGGCGGATTCTGCCAGCATAATTGACGATATGGAAATGATTGAGGGAGTTATGGAAATGTATCAGGCCGTTCTGAATTTCTGGTTCGACGAAATTGAACCGCGTCAGTGGTTTTACAAGGACCCTCATTTTGACGCCTTGCTGCGTGAACGCTTTGGGGAGTTGCATCAGCAGGCTGCTGTGGGTGAATTATGGCAATGGCGTGAGCAACCGGAAGGACGGCTGGCGGAAGTGATTCTGCTGGATCAGATGTCGCGCAATATGTTTCGTGATACGCGGCAGGCCTTTGCTTATGACAGCCTGGCATTGGTGTTGGCGCAACAGGCGGTTGCCTGTGGAGATGATCAACAACTGCCGGTGGTACAACGGGGCTTTCTTTACATGCCTTATATGCACAGCGAATCCATGCTGATTCACCAACAGGCATTGTTGTTATTTGACCAGCCCGGGCTGGAAAATCGGCTGCATTTTGAGCACCTGCACTGCGATATCATCGCTCGCTTTGGCCGTTATCCCCATCGTAACTGGATTCTCGGACGCAGCTCGACCGAAGAAGAAGTTGCCTTCCTCAAACAGCCCGGATCATCTTTCTGACAGACTGAACTGACCACGTTGAAAACTGCGGCAACGTTCGCTCATTAACATGGTCATTTTACGTCGCAGCCCCCAACGGTAGCCGCCGGGTTCACCACTGGCACGGACGATACGATGACAAGGAATCAGCCAGCCAATCGGGTTGGCGCCGACGGCGTTGCCTACAGCCTGGCTGGCATTGGGACGGCCAACTGAGTTTGCCAGATCACCATAACTGCTGAGACTGCCGTAAGGCATGGATAACAGGGTTTGCCAGACCTGCAGCTGGAAGTCACTGCCACGCACCAATAAACGTAGCGCCGGGCTATGCTGACGGGCTCCAAACCAGGGAATCTGGTCCAGCAGAGTCTGGGCACTGGCATTGTTTTCCTGCAGGTCGGCGGCTGGCCAGCGTCGCAGCAGGGCTTCAATGGACTCGTAAAATGGCGAAGCTTCGTAGAGGCTGTCCTGGGGACTGTCGTGAGCGCTGTCTTGCTCCGGCATTAGCAGGCTGCTGTCTAGAAAACACAGCTGGCAAATGCCGTCGCCGCACCAAGCGATAAAGGCTTCACCAAAGGGGGTAAAACCTGAGCCGTACTCTATCGAGGTGATCGCACTGGGGGCGTCGAGTCGCAATAGCGAGTAGTGTGGCCCGCCGCTGGTTGGGGCTGGAGAGGATTGTAAGTCCAGTAGCTGCTGTTGCAAGGCGGTCGCCAGCCAATGGGCAGGAAACAATTGCTGGACGTCAGCTGTGCTGCAGTTGTTCCAGCCAGCCAGCTGTTCCAGCTCCGGTGCGGATAAATCAGCCAGTGGCTGGTCCGCAGGTCCAACCAGACAGGCGATGGCCTGATAGTTGGCTTGTCGTTGCCGATAATCGATGATCACTTGGGTATAACCGCTGTTGGAATGCATCAGGCTGCCGTGTCTGGAGTAATTGTTATAAGACGCGCCCATTCTAGCCAGTTGGCGCATCCGGTCATACCCCTCTGACCCGAATAGCCCTGCATTGTTTGGACTGTCTGACAATTTCTTGATTCAGACAGTTTTATAGAACGGGCGTTTTCTCCCTGTCCGTTTATTCCAGCGTTGGTTTCAACCTTTGGGGTTATCGAGGCTCTTTCACCAGGGTTTCGGTAACTCGGGTTTTCATCCAGTAGAAGCCAGCCAGCCCGGTCAGGGCGACCAGCTGGGAGCACAGCAACAGGCTGGCAAAGGACAGCAGACCACTGATCACCAGTGGCGCAGCCGCCTGGCCCGAATCTGACACCAGCTTCCAGACGCCCATAAAGCGGGCGCGACCATGTTGGGGGGCAAAATCGGTACCCAGTACCATCACGACGCCAGCACTGAGACCATTACCGGTACCAATCAGCAGTGCCGCAGCCAGTAGCAACGGGAAGGTGTCGGCCCAGCCCAACAGTGCCAGACCAATGGCAAATAACAGCAGGCTGGGAGCCGCCACGGCCTTGCGGCCCCAACGGTCCATGGCAATACCCGCAGGCATAAAGATCAGGCTGTCCATCAGCGCGGCGGCGGAGACCACCAGACCCACTTCATCAACATCCAGTCCCATGGCATTACCGGCCAGTGGCAATAGCGCTACTCGGCCAGCACGCATAAATTGCAGCGCAATCATCGCCAGCCCGGCGGTCCAGAAGGCGTGTTTGTGTTCCACAATTACGTCGCGAATGGCGCGCAGGCCGTGGGGAATCTTGCTGCTTTCGCGCTCACCTTTTTCGGCACTGAACAACACGATCAGCAGCGCAGTTAAGGCCAGCACCACCATGGCGCCAAAGGTGATCTGGTAGCCCAGCTGGGCGGCTGCCAAACCGCCAACGGCCGGACCAATCAGGGAGCCAATCCGCATGCCGCCAGCCATCAGCGAAATCACCCGGCCACGCTGATTGGGGGCCGCTCGATGACTGATGTAGGACTGCCGTCCGAGCAGCGAAAACGACATCGCCATACCGGTGATAATACCGCCCAGTCCCAGTAACCAGATATCACTGGTGAGGGTGATCAGGCTATAGCCAACCACATAACCGGCGTTGCCCAGAATCAGACAGGTACGGTCGCCCCAGCGGCCGGCGACCATGCCAGCAGGTACGTCACCGAGCAGCTGGCCAACCCCACGCGAAGCCAGCATCAGTGCAGCAACCGAGGGCCCATAACCGAGTTGCAGGACGTACAGTGGCAACAGTACCAGCACCGAGGTCTGTGACATGGCGGTCAACAGGCCGGGGATATAAACGGGCAAAGCGAGGCTGCGGATCAATTGACTGAGACTGCTGGACACAAAAAGCTCCGGGACGACTGGCAAAGCGGGAGGGGAAAGGGCGCAGAGTCTACTGACCACAAGCCGGATGGGCAAAAAAACTGTTAATTGCAAATATGCTGAACAAACCGGAAAACGTCGCCGCAGGCCAGACGACGTTTTCTGTTGCTGTTGTTTGCTGACCTGTCGCGCCGCTCAGCGTACTGCAATACCGACAGGCAGCTCTTCAAACCAGTTGAGGAATTCACCGACCTGCTTTTGCTGAAACAGGCGGCCATGCTGTGGCGCCATGATATCGATATCCAGCTGGCGTACTCGTCGAATCCAGTCCTGTTTGGCTTCATTGGAGGGCATCCAGCGTTGGTGGAACTTGCGCATCTTCGGCGTATGGGTCGCCATATTATCGACATACAGAGGCGCATCCGGTTCTTCCAGCGCGGCACCAACGTCACCACTCATGAGGATTTTGGCTTTCGGATCATAGACGTGGAAGTTGCCGGAAGAATGCAGGTAGTGAGCGGGCACAAACTGCAGCTGAATCCTCCCCAGGCTGATGGTTTGGCCTTCGTCCGGGATCGGACAAAACTGAATCCGTTCCATACCAAAGTGACGAATAAAGCTTTCCCACAGCCACGGCGAATAGAGTTTGGCCTTGGGCAGGGCCTGATCCCACAATCCCAGCGACGAAATAATGTCCGGGTCCTGGTGGCTGGCGAACAGATGGGTGATCTTGTCCGCCGGGACAAACTTCAGCACCGCTGACAGCATTGGTGCGAACAACTCGATACCGCCCGGATCGAGCAGAATCGCCTGGTCACCGCTCTGGATCATGTACTGGTTGGTATCAATAATGCCGCCAGACTTGTTGGCATCGCGGCCGAACATAATCCAGCGGTGGTCACCATCTTCGTAAATTACTGTGGCCTGCATGGGATCCCCCGGTTTGGCTGTATCAACTGTGGCTGGTGGCTCACACCTGTTTCTGGTTGAGCAAGCGCCGGGCATTGGTGAGATGCTGGCGAATCTGGCTGGCGGTGATGGTGATGTTGTGGGCAATCACCTCCAGCTGGGCGCGGAAATCACCGGCCGACGCCGCTTCAACCTTGCTCGAGGTGGCAATCAGGTTGGCGGTGCGGATGTGTTTGTCGCCTTCTTCGAGCTGGGCTTCCAGCTCCCGCAGGCCGCGGTGCAACAGCTGCGACAGCCGTTCCCGCTCCTCATAGCAGGTCTGCATGGATTCCCGCAGCGACTCGCCCCACGGCAGCTGCTGGCGTTCGAGCCATTCAAACTTGCTGGCAGCGGTATTGGCGCGCCACAAGGCGACCGCTTGTTGGGAGAGGCTTTCCGACACGCCATTGATGTACTGGCTCTGGCGAATAATGTCGCTGGCCAGTTCATCAATAAAATGGGTGATGGCCTTGAAACCAACGGTTTTGGAGCCTGCCCGTACTGCCAGCGCGCGGGCATTCTTGGCGGTCAGCGCCAGCCCCTTGGCCTCCAGCATGGCCTGGTGCAGCTCGGCAGCGATACTGGCTGCGGTGACAAATATCGGTGTCGCCATGGACGTTATCCTTGTGCAATAAGCCGGTGCAGGCGTTTGCGGCTGTTGCTGATGCCGTCGCCTGAATCTATTTGCAGTATAGAAGCCGTCTGCGGTTTTGCCGGGCCATACCGCTTCAGCGATTCAGCCCTACCCGGGTCCCAGCAGCATTGGCGCGTAACCAGCCCCGGATACGACGGATCATGGCAGCGTCGGCGTCTGTATCCGTTATCGGCGTCTTCAGCTGAAACTGTTGGTAACCAAGGCGATTTTTATGGCGCATAAGGCCCGCCCGCTGATGCAGCTGGTAAGCCGATAGCTGATTGTCTTCCGTCAGCAGGTCAAACATCGGGATCAGCAAAGTGCCGAGTTGCTGGTTCAGCGGCACCTTGGCGGCAGTGTCTTCGCGGGCGTTGATCATAATCAGCGCCAGCCCCTTGGCAGCCTTACCGGACTCGTTGATGCGTACGGTTTCGTTGAGCCACTGGGCGGCGGCGTTGGCACTGTTGCCATAGGCAATCACCACCAGATTGTATTGGCCCTGGCCATTCAGGTAGGCAACCCCCTGACGAATACGCTCGACCGTAGTGGCCCGATAGGTCTGGCTGGCGAGCTCGAAGCGGGTGGTTTGCTCTGCCTGTTGCTGTTTGACCGGATCGACCTTGATCGGCTCGGCGACGGTTTTGGGATCGTTCGATTGTGCGGTGGCTGGCTCGCCATCAGCCTGGGGTGGCTCAGCCGCTGTTGAGGTCGTTGCTGCCGGGTCTGCCGTTTGATCTACAGCTTGGTCTGGCTGACCCGCGGCGGCTGAGTCCAGTGGCTGATACACCGAGGTTGGTGGCACGGGGAGGGCGGGCGGATCAGGCAGCTGCAGGGTCAGGGTCGACCAGCCGTAGTCCGGCAATACTTCCCGTAACATGCCAGTCGATTGTGGCCATAAACCGTGTTCTCCTTCGGCGTGCAGAATCAGCGCGCCGCCCTGCGGCTGGCCACTGCGTTCCTGCAGAAACAAACCATAGAAGGGTTGGTCATCGGCGCTCAGGGTGATGATTTCGTCACTGCGCTGAAACAGTTGCAGATATTCCAGCACGGCGGCGTGGCGCTCGCGTACTTCATCGGGAAGCACGCGCTCGGGTGCAGCCGCTTGCGCTTCCGTCTCGCTGGTCGAAGTACTGGCATCCGTGTTGGACTGACTGTCTGAAGCGGCAGTGGCTTGCCCGTCTGCTGGGTTGTCAGCGGCGAGGGCTGGCAGCGGCAACAGTGCCGCTGGCAGCAGGCTGATCAGCTGGCAGAACAGGCGCAACAAGGGCTGGTGGCGTAAAACAGCAGTCATAAACAGGCGTCAGTAAATTGGCTGGGGGAATCCATTACTGGCAAGGCTGCAAAAGCCGTTCCTAACCCTTACAATGGAATCTCATTTCCAAACCGTGTGCCCGACCATGTCTGATTTGATTGCTCCTTCGATTCTGTCTGCTGATTTTGCCCGTCTGGGTGAGGACGTTGCCGCTGTGCTGGACGCCGGTGCCGACGTGGTTCACTTCGATGTGATGGACAATCACTACGTGCCGAACCTGACCATTGGCCCGATGGTGTGCAAGGCGCTGAAAAAATACATGGACGCCAACGGCTACCAGCAACCGATCGACGTCCACCTGATGGTGTCGCCGGTTGACCGCATCGTCGGCGATTTTGCCGAAGCCGGTGCCAGCTACATTACCTTCCACCCGGAAGCTTCCGACCACGTCGACCGCACCCTGCAGCTGATCAAATCCCATGGCTGTAAAGCTGGCCTGGTGTTCAACCCGGCGACACCACTGCACTACCTCGATTACGTGATGGACAAGCTGGACGTGATCCTGCTGATGTCGGTGAACCCGGGTTTTGGTGGCCAGTCGTTTATTCCGGGCACCCTCGACAAGCTGCGTGAAGCTCGTCAGCGCATTGATGCTTCCGGCTACGACATCCGCCTGGAAATCGACGGTGGCGTCAAGACTGACAATATCCGTGAAATCGCTGAAGCCGGTGCCGACATGTTTGTGGCGGGCTCCGCTATTTTCGGCAAGCCGGACTACAAGGCCGTGATCGACCAGATGCGTGTCGAACTGGCTGCTGCCAAACGCTGATTTTGGCCGCCAACTGACGTGTATCCGCTGAAAGGGAATCCCGATGTCGATCTGGAATAGTGTGATCTGTGATTTTTTTACCGCCCGTGGTGATGAAATCAAACCTGAAGCCGTGTTGTTTGATCTCGACGGTACCCTGATCGACAGCGTGCCGGATCTGGCGCGAGCGGTGGACAGCATGCTGGTGTCGCTTGGCCGCCAGCCTGCCGGTGAGGTGCTGGTGGCTGAATGGGTAGGCAACGGCACTGACATGCTGGTCCGACGGGCCTTGTGTGATGGCAACGACATGCGTGCCCAGGCGCTCGATGAAGCAGATGTTGCGCCAGCGCGGGCGCATTTCGACGAGGTTTATCTGCACAACCTGCGGACGGCCACCGGTGTTTATCCCGGTGTGCAGAAAACCCTGGTGCGGATGGCCGCCATGGGCGTACGCATGATGCTGGTGACCAACAAACCCCGCTTGTTTACCGAACCGCTGATCGACTCTCTGGGCTGGGGCACAGTGTTCGACTTTGTTGTCTGTGGTGACGACCTCGAACAACGCAAGCCGGACCCGGCGCAGATTCTGTTTGCCTGTGAGGAACTGGGGGTTAATCCGCAGCGCTGTGTGATGGTTGGCGATTCCCGCAATGACATGTTTGCAGGCAAGGCCGCCGGTTGTATGACGGTAGCGGTTCCCTATGGTTATAACCATGGTGAAAACATTGCCACAGCCCAGCCCAACCTGATTATCCATTCGCTGGAAGATCTGCTGGTGCGTGACTGACAATTCGGCCGCAGGCTGTAAGGGGAGGGACGTCCATGGTATGGCAAGGTTTACAGCGGCGGCTGATCTGGCTGGCGTTGCTGGTAACCCCGATGGTGCAGGCGCTGGACATCAGCGTGCAGGGGCCTGGCCCAAATCTCGACAGCCTGCAACGGCAATGGCGTAACGATGCCTCGTCTTCGTCGGACTGGTTTTACCCTTATGCCGATGGCTCCATCGGCTACTCCTTCTTTGAATGGAAAGTCCCGGAATACGTCGACAGTCGTGGCCGTAACGAGGATCACGAGTACGCAGCGGGCATCAACTATCACCTCGAAGCCGGTTTGGGCGTGCAGAATTTCCTCTTTGCCGGACTTGGCCTGAACCTCTGGGGCAAGCCAAATGACGACGATATCAGCCGCGATGAGAACCGCTTTCATGGCAGCAGCGCCGGTTGGTATGTCAGAGCGGTATTACCAACCCCGCTGATTGAACCCTGGTTTGATATTGGCCGCCATTGTTGGTCAGTGCGGCTGGAAACCGATAGCGACAGTAGTCATATGGACGGCTGCTCGCCGGTGTGGCGCACCGGGCTGGCATTTCAACTCGATCGTAACTCGGCCAGTCATCAGCGTTTTATTCTCGAATATAGCCGTACCCGCTTTGAAGACGTCTCGGCCTATGGCTTCAACATTGGTCTGCGAGGATCTTTCTGATGGCTGCTGACAGCCTGTCCTGGCTGAATCCGTTATTGCCCATGTTATTACCCGCGCTGGTTGGTGTGGCCGCTGGCGTGCTGGCCATGGCCTTACACAGCCAGCGTCTGCAGCGGCAGCTGCGGCAAGACCATCAGCAGCAATTGCTCGAACAGCAACAAGCATACGAACATGCTGCACGAGGGCTGCAACAACAGCTGGCGGAAATCCGTACCGAGGCGGCCCGCTGGCAGGAGCGTAGCACCGCAGCCCTGCAACAGAAACAGCAGCTCGAACAGGAACGTGCGAAGTTGCAGCAGCACTGGCAACAGCGCAATGACGAGTTACAGCGCCAGCTGCAGGAGCTACACAGCCGGCTGGCCAGCGAACAGCAGGTACGTGAACTGCAGCAGCAACACGCCGATGAAAAGCTGGCATTGTTGCAGCAGAATCGTGCGCAGTTGTTGCAGGAATTTGAGCAGCTGTCGCAAAAAATCTTTGAACACAAACAACAGCAGTTTACCCAGCAAAGCCAGCAAGGGCTCAACAGCCTGCTGACGCCGTTCCGGGAACAGCTGGACGGTTTGCGTAAAAAGGTCGAAGACGTGCATCTGTCCGATGCCAAAGACCGCGCCGCCCTGCAGGCGCAAATGCTCGAGCTTCACAAGCTTAACCAGCAAATGAGTTCCGAAGCCCATGCCCTCACCACCGCCTTGCGAGGGGAGCATAAAACCCAGGGCAACTGGGGCGAAATGGTGCTCGAAACCGTGCTCGACAGTTCAGGTCTGCGGCGTGGCGTTGAATACGTACGGGAACAGAGTCACGAAGATGGCAGCGGCCAGCGTTACCGGCCAGATGTCATCATCAAACTGCCAGAAGGCAGGCATATCGTGGTGGACTCCAAGGTCTCCCTGACGGCCTATACGGACTATGTCAATGCAGTGACAGAAGAAGCACGCTCAAGCGCGCTGAAACGGCATATTGAGTCCGTTCGTAATCATGTGAGAGGGCTTGGGAACAAGGCTTATCAAAATCTGAATGGACTAAACTCGCCGGATTTTGTATTTATGTTTATGCCGGTGGAACCCGCCTTCATGTTGGCTTTCCAGCAGGATGAAGGCTTGTTCTCGATGGCTTTTGAGCAAAAGATCGTGGTGGTTACACCAACGACCTTGCTGGCAACCCTGAGAACGGTCGCCAGTTTGTGGGCGATTGAGCGGCGTAACCAGAGCACCGAAAAACTTGCCGATCAGGCCAGCAAGCTGTACGACAAGCTGGTGGTGGTAGTGGAAAAATTTGAGCGTCTCGGCAGCCAGCTGGGAACGGTTAACAAGAGTTATGAGGATGCCTGGAACTCGATGAAGTCTGGCCGTGGCAATTTACTCAGTCAGGCCGACGGCTTCCGCAAACTGGGTGTACGGGTGAAAAAGGAATTGTCGGGCCCGCTGGTTGAAGAAGCCAACGCCGAGGCCGAACTGTATGAGTCCTTGCAGCAAAGTCCTGCTGGACCACGCAACCCGCACTAACAAGCAGTCGACTACCGCCGCTACCCTTGAGTGGCGCTCTGGTCCCATCGTGCAGTAGCCGGGCTGTATCAAAATCCGCCAGGCAACGATGTCTGTTCTTGTTTCGACCTATACTGGAACGAAACGATGGAGATCATCTCTGCATGAGCCGTGCACCACGCCGCACAATCACAGCCCCCGGGCGCTTGCTGATCCAGCTGATCGCCATCATGCTGCTGCTGCTGGCGACTGTGGTTATGGTTGGCTGGTTGGGTGGCTGGTTTCAGGTGACCACGGTGTTGCCGGGCTTCCCCAGTATGAAATTCAATACCGCACTGTTCCTGTTTCTATGCAGTTCCGGCTTGTTGGCTGTGCTGTATCGACTGGCAATTGGTACCACCGTGGTGGCGACCATCCTGTTGTATTTCAGTGTTACGACTCTGATTGAGTACTGGCTGGGGAACAGCCTTGGCATTGACCAGTTTTTTGTCCGCGACGATATCAGTCAGCTTGAACCTGGCAGGCCATCGCTGGCGACGGCGTTCAGTGCTTTCATGGCGGGTGTCACACTGTTGTTGCTGAGCAGACGTGTACGACTTCGTGATGCCAGCCCGCAAGGCGAAAATGCTGCCTTGCCGCTACGAGATTCCATTCTGTTTAATCTGGTGCTGATGGCGGGCGTTGCAGCTCCGCTGATCGGCCTGTTTGCTTACGTCTATTCCCCTGACTCTTTGTTCGAGACCCGGCCGTTTGAGTCGATGGCGATACATACCTGCCTTGGTTTTCTGGCGTTCTTTTTTGCTGCTTCGATGAAATTCCAGCATGGCCCCTTGCAGGAAATCCTGTTCCGGAACACCGAAGGTGGTCGTTTTTTGCGTAACTCATTGCTGCTGATTGTTGCTGTTCCCATGGTATTTGGGATGGTTTTGCAGCGACTGGTGTCTTTTCAGTGGATAGACGCCGGTTTTGCGGTGTCGATTTTTGCCTTTATTGCCTTTTTGGTGATCGTTGTGAGCCTGATACGCAGTGCGACGCGGCGTGATGAATGGTATGACGAAGTCACCCGTCAGAAACGGGCATTGAAAGAAGCAGAAATTCGGATGTCACTGGTGTGGGAGTCCGAGCAGGCTGGCGTGATGTGGTTTAACGAGCAGGGTGATGTCCTGGATGCCAACGCTGGCGCGGCGGTTTTTTTCGGCTGGAGTGTGGCCGAAATGAAAAACATGAATCTGCGCGAATTTTTGCCGCAGGAATCACGTCAGCGCCACGATATTATTCTGCAGAACACCATCCATGACAGCTCGGTTGAACGTTTGACCATGGACGATCCGGAACGCATCTACGGCGTTGACCGCCACGGCGAAAAGGTGCCGATGGTGATTTCCGTCAGCAAGCACTACATCGACGGCGTACTGTATCTGGGTGCCGTGATGGTTCGGATTGACAAGCTTGCCAGTCGCATGGATCGGCTGATCGAGGAAGTCACCATCGACAGCCTAACCAAATCCCAGAACCGCAAGGCGTTCGACAAACGGATGGAAGAGTTGGCGCGCTTCGGGGTCCGTTCAGGTACTTCAATGGCGATGTTGATGCTGGATATTGATCACTTCAAACGGGTCAACGACAAATATGGCCACGGAGTTGGTGATACCGTACTCACCAGCTTTGTACGGCGGGTGCACGCCTGTTTGCGTCACGGTGACCTGCTGTACCGTTACGGCGGCGAAGAGTTTGTGGCACTGGTTAACTGTGAGGAGCTGGCGCAGGCCGAAGCAGTCGCCAAACGTATCTTGCGAGCCTTGCGGATTATGCCGATAGACGTCGGTATGGATTCGATCCCGGTGACCTGCAGTATTGGTATCGCACTTTATACCAATGAGCAGGATCACCCGGAACAGGCACTGGAACTGGCTGACAAGGCGCTCTACAAGGCCAAGGAGGCGGGCCGCAATCGTTATGTCTGCGCCGACTGGCTGGCCGACCCGGATTCAAAGGAATTTGATCCTTCTACCTGATTTGCTATAAATCCTGTACAAAACTGATGCAATATCGATACGGGATTAAAACAACGTGAAAATCGGTTTGGTCCTCGGCGACCAGCTATCCAGCCAGTTGGCCAGTCTGAGAGTGCTTGCCAAACAAACGGACCTGATCCTGCTGGCAGAAGTCCGTGATGAAGCCAGCTACGTCCGCCATCACCAGCAGAAAATCGCTTTTATCTTTTCGGCCATGCGTCACTTTGCCTGTCAGCTGCAACAGTCTGGCTGGCGTGTTCAATACCATCACTATGACAGCCAATCGAACTGCCAAAGCCTGCTGGAGGTGGTGCAGCAAGCCATGCAGCAAAGTGGCGCCAGCGAACTGGTGTTGACCCAGTGCGGTGAATACCGTCTGCAGCAAGCGATGGACAATCAATGGTCGGCGCAGCTGGGAATTCCGGTGCAGGTTTATGCCGATGACCGTTTTGTCTGTGACAGCACCGAATTTGGCCGCTGGGCTGAGGGCAAGAAGCAGCTTCGGATGGAATATTTCTATCGCGAGATGCGTCGTAAAACCGGCCTGTTAATGGAAGGCGAACAGCCGGTGGGCAGCAAATGGAATTTTGATGCGGCCAACCGCCAGCGCTACGACGGTCAGCCCCCCTTGCCCGCACCACTGACATTCCAGCGCGATGAGATTGACCGAGAGGTACTGACGTTGGTGAAACAGGAATTCGCTGATCATCCGGGTAACCTCGATGACTTCCGCTGGGGCACTACCCGGGCGCAGGCCAGACAGGCGTTAGAACATTTTCTGCAGCAGCGTTTACCCTACTTTGGCGACTATCAGGACGCCATGAGCAGTGGCGCCGACTTTATGTTTCACAGTTTGCTGTCGCCGTATCTGAATGTTGGACTGCTGACCGCTCTAGAGGTGTGTGAAGCGGCTGAGCAAGCCTGGCGGAGCGGTGCTGCTCCGCTGAATGCAGTAGAAGGTTTTATCCGCCAGATCATTGGCTGGCGAGAATATGTGCGGGGAATTTATTGGCGGCACATGCCGGACTATGCCGAACAGAACCGGCTCGGCAATGTGCGCGACTTGCCGCGTTATTACTGGGATGGCCAGACTGGCATGAAATGCATGAGTGAAGCATTCCGCAACACGTTCGAGCATGCCTACGCCCACCATATTCAGCGGCTGATGGTGACCGGTAACTTCGCCTTACTGGCAGGCGTTAAACCCAAACAGATTTGCGACTGGTATCTGGCTGTCTATGCCGACGCCTTCGACTGGGTTGAATTGCCGAATACTCTCGGCATGGTGATGCACGCCGACGGCGGTTATCTGGGTAGCAAGCCCTATGCGGCATCCGGCAACTATATTCACAAAATGTCCGACTATTGCAGTGGCTGCCGTTATAACGTCAAAACGGCCAGCGACCACGACAGCTGCCCGTTCAACAGCCTCTACTGGCATTTCATCATGCGTCACAAGGAGCTGTTCCAGGGCAATCACCGCATGAGCATGATTTACCGCAATCTGGAAAAACAAAAGGACGACAGGAAACAGGCGCTGTGGGATAGGGCAGAGTGGCTACTGGCTCATCTGGATGAGTTGTAGGTCCGTTAAACCAGAGCTGTATTGGCAAGTGTTGGAGTTTTCGTCCCCACACTCCAGTGGGGACGTCATGGGTTTTACAAGCCCGCCGCTTTGGCCCGTGCTGCGTGCAGTTTCTTGTAGCTGTTGATCAGTCGCTGGTGCTTGTCGAGACCTTGCAGCTGCATGTCGGTTGGCTCCAGACCGTGGAAACGAATCGCGCCGGTAACTGAACCAACCGCTGCGTTGATACGTTCGTCACCAAACATGCGACGGAAGTTCGGCAGGTAATCGGCGATATCCTGGTCATCGTCGAGCACCACTTCCAGCACACAATTCAACGCCTGATAGAACAGACCACGATCGACGGTGTTGTCATTGAATTGCAGGAACATTTCCAGCAGTTCCTTGGCGTCTTGCTGACGTTCCAGCGCCAGATAGATCAGCAGTTTCAGCTCAAGGATCGTGAGCTGGCCCCAGACCGTATTATCGTCAAATTCAACGCCAATCAGGGTGATGATCTTGGTGTAGTCATCTTCATCGCTGTCTTCCAGGCGTTCGACCAGCGCCGTCAGCTGTTTGTCGTTAAGACGATGCAGGTTAAGAATGTCTTCGCGGTAGGCCAGAGACTTGTTGGTGTTGTCGTAAATCAGGTCTTCAACCGGATAGATCTCGGAGTAGCCTGGCACCAGAATCCGGCAGGCCGGTACGCCGAGTTCTTCGTACTCGGCCATGTAGGTTTCCAGCCCCATTTCTTCCAGAATGCCGAACAGAGTCTCGGCTTCTTCTGCAGATTTGGCTTTACGGTCTTCCAGCTCGGAAGAGTAGTCCCAGTCAATAAAGTCGAAATCGGCTTTGGCGCTGAAAAATTTCCAGCTCACCAGCCCGGTGGAGTCGATGAAGTGTTCAACAAAGTTGTTTGGCTCGGTTACCGCCATGCTGTCGAAGGTTGGTTGTGGCAGGTCGTTCAGGCCTTCAAAACTGCGGCCTTGCAGCAGTTCGGTCAGTGATCGTTCGAGTGCCACTTCAAAGCTTGGATGTGCTCCAAAAGATGCAAATACACCACCGGTGCGCGGGTTCATCAGGGTCACACACATCACCGGGTACATACCGCCCAGAGAAGCATCTTTCACCAGCACCGGAAAGCCTTGTTGTTCCAGTTCCTGGATGCCCGCAACAATGCCCGGGTAACGGTCGATATACTCCTGTGGCATATCCGGCAGGGTCAGCTCTTCTTCCAGAATCTGGCGTTTGACTGCTCGTTCGAAAATCTCTGACAAACACTGAACCTGGGCTTCGGCATGGGTATTACCAGCGCTCATGCCGTTGCTGAGGAACAGGTTTTCGATCAGGTTAGATGGAAAATAAACGGTTTCGCCGTCGGACTGGCGCACAAACGGCAGTGATACGATTCCGCGGTCAGTACGACCGGAGTTGGTATCGAACAGGTGTGAGCCTTGCAGCTCGCCATCGGCGTTGTAAATATCGAGGCAGTACTCGTCCAGAATCTCTTCTGGCAGTTCGTCGTTCGGGCCCGGCTGGAACCACTGTTCGTTCGGGTAATGGACGAACTCGGCGTTAGCGATTTCTTCACCAAAGAACTGGTCGTTGTAGAAGAAGTTGCAGTTCAGACGTTCAAGGAATTCACCCAGCGCCGATGCCAGCGCGCTTTCCTTACTGGCCCCCTTGCCGTTGGTAAAACACATCTGCGAATCGGCATCGCGAATATGCAGTGACCAAACGTTCGGCACAATATTACGCCAGGACGCCACCTCGATCTTCATACCCAGATCAGCCAGCAGGCCAGTCATTTTGGCGATGGTCTGCTCCAGCGGTACGTCCTTGCCTTCGATAAAGGTTTCGCGTTCTCCGGAAAAAACGTCATCAAAACCTTCCAACAGGGCGTTTGAATCCTGCAGGTCGTTAACCACCTGAATATCAAAATCCAGCCCGTTCTGGATCACCCGTTTAACCGTGCAACGTTCCATCGAACGCAAAATGCCCAGCCGGTCCTTTTCGGAAATGCCTTCCGGCAGCTCCAGCTGAATCCGGAAGGTCTGCTTGTAGCGGTCTTCCGGGTCAACAATATTGTTCTGCACCAGCCGCAGGTCTTCGGTCGGAATGCCGCGTGACTGACAGTACATCTTGGCAAAATAGGCCGCACACATGGCCGACGATGCCAGAAAATAATCGAACGGACCCGGTGCCGAGCCATCTCCCTTGTACCGGATCGGCTGGTCGGCAATGACCGTGAAGTCATCGAATTTGGCATCCAGCCGCAGGTTATCGAGAAAGTTGACCTTGATTTGCATGAGAGGCACCGGGTTGAGAGGTGAAACACTGGGACGTAAAAACTGGCCGCCATTATCCAGATTTTAAGGTGGGGTGTCGCGGTGGGATCAATGCCAGACAGACCATACTGCGGTGTAATACGCCTTCGGCTATTACACCCTACTTGCGGATCAAGCTCTCAACGTCTTCCACAAAATACTCCAACGCCCGTCGTTCGATTCGGCGAATCCCGGCTTGTTGTTCCGTGTTCAGGTTGTGATAACGCGAAGCGGCGCCAAAATCCCCAAACAGCAGATGGCCGTCGTTGTTAATCAATGTGTTATGGGCGTAGAGGTCGCCATGGCAGAGCCGGGCGGCTTCCAGATGTTCGACCAGGCTGGTCATTTGCTGGATCAGGCCGTCAGCCAATTCACGGCTGCAAGACTGCTGCAGGCTAAAGGTGTCGCGGGTGCAGCTGTCGAGGCTGGGCGGCTGGCCAAGATTGCGGTAGTCATCCGGGATCAGTTTCATCAGCAGACCGTTGGGGTTATGTACCTGTGCCAGTGCCGTCACCAGATTCGGGTGCGGCGCGATTGACAGGCAGGCGTCCAGTTCATCTTGCGGGTAGCCATCGCTGGTAATGCCGCCATGAAATACCTTGATGGCGAATTCCTGCGCAGTTCCTGCCGGAGCTGTGTCAGCCGCAGCAGACCAATGGGCTTTGGAAATCAAACCAGAGGCTCCGCGCCCCAGTACTTCGCCGACCGTCAGTTGCTCATGGCTGATGGTGATAATGTCGTTGTGGGCTTCGTGAGCAGGGCAGAACGGATTACCGGCAAACGCCAGCCAGGCCAGTTTTGGCAGATCTAACAGCTGATCGGGAAACTGCTGTAGCTGGTTGGCGGAGATTCGCAGCAGCCCCAGCTTGTCGAGTTGGTTGATGCTGCGCGGCAGTTCGGTCAGGCGGTTGCCGGCCAGCATGAGTTTTTCCAGCTGTCTCCGTTCGCCGAAGTTATCTGGCAGTTGTTCGATGCAGTTGTCGGTCAGAATCAGCCAGCGAATATTGGGTGGCAGGCAGGTTGGTGAAATCGTGCGAATCCGGTTGTGCTTGAAGCCGACCATGGTCAATGAAACACAGCGACCAAGGCCTTCTGGCAGATGCTCGAACTGGTTGTCGGAGGCAAACAGGATTTTGAGTTTGCTGAAACGATGCAGGTCGTCTGGCAAATCGCGGAGGCGATTGCCAGACAGGTCCAGTACTTCGAGGGTATCGGTCAAGCTATAGATTTCAGCCGGAAATTCATCGAGATTTTCCGACAGTTTCAGGCGAGTGGTATCGGCCAGCTGACCGCTGCGAAGTTGGGCAAGGGAGTGCATATCAGAAGCGGTGACCAAAGGTTATATCCATGGCCATCCGCAGCTTTTTATCGTCTTCGGGATCATATTTGTCATCGTCCAGACGTTTGACCAGTCCACCACCAAATCGCCAGTAGTTATCGTTGGCAAGTGTCAGTTTGTAGCCAACTACACCAATAGCGCCCTTGAGTTTCTGTGTTTCCCAGTTGTCATTGACCCGGGTTTCCGACTTCTCGACAACACCGTAACCGGCGCCCAGATACAGACCCCTGTTATAGCCATTCACATAATAAAGTGATCCAACAACCAGACTGCCCAGGGTGCCAGCTCCGGCAGAGAGAGCGAACTTGTCCGTTAGATGGACTTCCATCCCCAGTCCTAATCCGGCGGTAAAGTTTGAAATTCCTGCGTTCAAGGCAATCCGGCTGTCGCCTGCAGCATGGGTTGGAGCGGAAAGAGTAGTTGCAGCCAGAGCTGTGGCGGCGAGAATCCTGTTCAGTTTCATCCTTTAATATTCCTTTTTAAATCCGTAAGTTTCTGTCAGATGTTAGAGAAACGGGCAGGAGGAATAGTACCCAAGTAATGAAATGTAATCGATTGATTGCCATCGTTCGATGGGCATTAATCAATAGATGATTGCGTTGATAACAGCATTGTATGCAATCTCTTTCGTTTGCAATTAAGCGGGTTTGGGTTTGCCGCGCCGCTGTTCCAGCAAATCCAGCCAGTGGGCGGCGACGTAAATAATCATCAGTGCAATAGCCAGCTCGACCGCTCGTAAGGTGATGGAGACAAAGCCAAAGTCATTGCCGTTATGGGCGACGTACAGCTGGTAGGGGATCAGGAAGCCCATCAGGGCGTCGGCGTGAATGGCGCGGTCGCCGGGTTCGGAATAGTGGCCCCAGTACAGCAGCAGGTACACCAGCAGGAAGGACACCAATGTATAGGTGAAGACGTTGACTTCAGTGCCGGAATAAATCGCCGACGCCAACAGGGCCAGGCTACAGCCGCCGATTTGCGCCAGAATCTTCTCTTTGGTGTGGTTTTTCATATGGGCGTTGGTCGGTTGGATTGCCGAAGTGATCAGTGGCACCAGACAGAACACGGCGGTGGTGACCTCATTGATCATGATAAAGGCCAGCCCGCCACCAACCAGCAACAGCAGTTTCAGGCGGTCAGCACCGGCTACCGGAATTGTTATCACGGTAGCCCTGGGAACATCGACCTTAATCGGCATCAGGTGGTTAACAGCGCTCGCTACCAGTGCCGCAAGCAATGCGCTGAGCACCAGATCCCACACCATCGACGGGATGGCATCCTTGTACAGCTCGCTGTTGTGATAGGTACAGACAAAGATAATCAGAAACAGCGGCAGCACCGCCTGACGCAGTTTGAGGTTGTTGGTGGCGTAGCGCCGGACGTGGTCGAAATAGACCACGGCACAGGTCCAGATTACAAACGGGTGGCTGCTGAAAAATTCGTTTACCAGCAAGGCGGCCAGAGTGGCGACCACTGAGGGCAGCAAGCGCGCCAGCAAATCCGACAAGTGCTTCGAGAAAGTGGTGCTGGCCAGCACGATGCCAAACAGCACCAAAAATACCGACACGGTCAGGTGCAGCAGTTTGCTGAGCAGCAAACACAGCACAATGATCAGCGCCTTGCGAATCAGTTCGTACATCAGTACACCACACGCATCCAGCTGAGGATGGTCATCCAGATGTCCGAGATATGGTAGCTGTCCCGAACCATTACACTGGCACGGCCGCCAGCTATCAGGTGTTCGACTGGAGTGTCGGGTTCGACTCGTACCCGGATTTTCTGCTGAGAACGAATCCAACGGGTTTCATCTGTGATACTGGCCAGCTGGCCGGGGCTGGTGATTCCTGACAGAATGGCAGAATCCACCGAAACGATATGGCCGGGGTGGACGCGGGCAGGGTCGGCGTCGTAGACAATATTGACCGCCCGGTTGGGCGTCAGCGCGGGCAGCCCCTTTTCGGTAAAGTCAGCGGCAATCCAGCTGCTGGTTTTATCGATCAGGTGGATGACTGGGGATGCCGGTGTGACGTACATGCCTGACTTGAGAGTCAGATTGGTGACAGTGCCAGCGTGTTTGGCGACTACCAGTGTATTGTTGAGATCCCGTTCAGCCTGTTTCAAAGCCGCTTGCGCCTGTTGCAACTGGGCCGCTGCCGTTTGATGGGCACTGTCGGCTTCATCCAGCTGCTCCTTGCTGATGGTGCCGCGCTGATGCAGGGCTTCCATCCGTTTGAAATAACGCTGGCTTTGCTGCAATTGGCTGTCAGCCTGGTTGCGACTGGCGACCGCCTTGTCGACCGCAAGCTGGTAAAGGCTGCGGTCAACTTGCAGCAATGGGGTGCCAGACTCGACTGGCTGGCCCTCGGTTACCATTACAGCTTCGACATAGCCCTGAACTTCTGTAATCACTTCGATAGCACTGGTTTTTACCGTTGCCTGGGTAGTGAACGGAATACGGTTATCACTGATCACCAGAAACAGGCTGAAGCTGATGGCAGCTATCAAGATAGCAGTCGTTAGATAAGCGTAAATATCTCGTTTCATAAAGCCTCGTTGCTTGGGAGCCTGGGAAAAATCTGGCGTTAGCTGTTAAAAAACGCTGCCAGTGCTGCTTCTTTTTCCTGATACGGAGCCCGCAAGCGCAGGTTGGATTCTGCCTGTTCGCTCTGTTTCACCACCGGTTTTGCGTGAGAGAAACGGCGGAAACCATGCACGCCGTGGTAAGCGCCCATGCCGGATGGACCAACACCGCCGAATGGTAATTCATCGATGCTGACATGGGTCATCAGGTCATTGATGACGACTGCACCGGAAGTGGTGTGATCAACAAAATATTGCTGGCCAGCAGCAGATTCGCCGAAATAGTAGGCCGCTAACGGACGGTCGTGGGCATTGATGTAATCAATGGCGTCAGCCTGCTGTTGATAGGTCTTGATCGGCAACAGCGGGCCAAAGATTTCTTCCTGCATGATGGCCATCTCATCGTTGACGCCAATCACCAGATGCGGCGCGATTTTGCGAGTCGTTGAATCAAACGCGGGCTCATTGTCCGGTGCCAATGGAATGATGTGAGCGCCTTTGGTGCGGGCATCTTCCAGCAAGCTGATCAACCGCTCGTAATGGCGCGGGCTAATGATCGAGGTGTAGTCCGGGTTATCCTGAATCGTCGGCATGGTGCGCTGGATAAAGGCTTGTGCCCTGGTGGTGAAGGCCTGTGTCTGGGACTCGTCCAGCAGCACGTAATCCGGGGCAATGCAGATCTGACCTGCGTTAAAGGTCTTGATGGTGAGCGTGCGCTCAACGGCTTTGTCGAGGTTGCCGTCCTGTGCCACCAGTACCGGCGACTTGCCACCCAGTTCCAGCGTCACTGGCACCAGATTGGTTGCGGCCGCCCTCATAACGTGTTTGCCAACAGCAGTACTGCCGGTGAATACCAGATGATCGAATGGCAGGGCACTGAACAACTGGCCGATATCGGCATCCCCCAACACAACGCTGAGTTCTTCCGGATCAAAATAACGACCGATCAGTTCGGCCAATAATTCAGAGGTGTTGGGGGTTAATTCCGAGGGTTTCAGCATGGCGGTATTACCGGCTGCAAACACGTTGGCCAGAGGCCCAAAGGCCAGGTTTACCGGGAAGTTCCAGGGGCTAATAACGCCAACAACACCGAGCGGCTGGTAACGAATATAGGTTTCCATGCCCGCAGCCGGTGCCGGGGTGTGCTCATCCTGCATCCATTCATCCAGATGGTCGATGGCGTATTGCAGCAAACGGATGGTGCCAGCCAGATCGGCAGCGCCAGAGTGGAAGGCACTGCGATGACCGAAGTCGGCGCTCATAGCGGCGGTCAGCTGCTTGTGGTTGTCGCGAATCAGCTTGATGCTGCGTGCCAGTCGGTCCTTGCGCAGCGCGGCACTGGCAGGGCCTGCTTGCAGATGCTGCTTTTTCATCCGCTGCAATACCTGTTGCAGTTCGGTTGCCGTTGCGCTGGCGTTTGAAAGGGTAGCAGAAGTCATAAAATGCCTCGGTGAAAAACAGTTCGGAAAAGTCGTGGCCACGAACCTGGTTACTGAGCGGATGATAGGGATGATTGAGGCGGGACTGGTAACAGTGCTATTTTGGTCTGGCTATAAATAAATTTATGGGCCTGGCCTGATCCAGCGACAGCAACAGGATTTTCCATGTCATTAACCCGCATGCGCACCTTTATTGAGGTGTATCGCCAGCGTTCGATCAGCCGTGCTGCCCGCTCACTGAATCTGACCCAACCTGCCGCGTCACAGCATATCGCGGCGCTGGAGGTGACGATTGGTCGGCCGCTGTTTGAGCGCAGCGCCAGTGGCGTTGAACCGACGGCGGCGGCAGATGAACTGGCCCGGGACATTGGCGACAAGCTGGATGCTGCCGAGGCGGCACTGTCAGCCGCTCGAGCCCGTTCGATTGATATTTCCGGGGTGCTGCAAATTGTTGGGCATGCGGACTTTATGGCAGAGATTCTCAGCGACAAGCTGTTGCCCCTGCTGGAATCCGGTATGCGGGTGAGGATGCACGCAGGCAACGGCGAGATGATCACCAGCATGCTGTTGGAAGGTCATTGTGATCTGGGAATTTCAGCCTCGCCGACGCTGGATGAACGGCTCAAATGCGAAAAAATCTATACCACCCGCTTGTTACCGGTGGCGGCTCCGGCGCTGGTGGATAAGCTGATGCAGGCGCAGGATTTTGCCTCGGCGCTGACGGCTGAGCCGGTGCTGGCCTACAACCTGGATCTGGCCTTGATTGAGCCCTGGCTGGTGAAAAATCATATTGCCGCAAAAGATCTGGTACCGGCGATGGTGAGCCGGGAGCTACGAGCGCATACCCGCTTGTTGATAGCCGGGTTTGGCTGGACGGTTATGCCGGAGTTTCTCTGCAAACAGCAGATTGCCCGTGGTGAGCTGGCGGAAATTCCGTCGCCGGTGGGCACGCATGAACTCACTTATTATCTGGTCTGGATGCACTCCGCCTTGCGGCAGCTGCGGGTCGCTCATGCCCGGCAGACGTTATTACGTTCCTGTGCCGGTTAATGAAATTGCGCCGTTTTTCACTAACGGCCCGACTGAATTCTTTGCTACTGCTGTTAGTATGACCCCTTATAACTATAAGTAAGTCTTAAGGAAGTCATTTATGTGGACAGAAATTTGTCAGCCGCGTTTTTCTGAAACCGATGCCCTGGGGCACGTCAACAACACAGTGTTACCAGTCTGGTTTGAAACCGGCAGAACCCCCATCTTTAAACTGTTTGCCCCCGAGCTGGACCCCAACAACTGGCCGCTGATTATTGCCCGTATCGAAGTTGATTATGTTGGTGAGCTGTTTTACGGCAAACCGGTGGAAATTCGCACCTTTGTGCTCAAACTGGGCAACAGCTCAATGACCATTGGTCACGAAGCCTGGCAAGACGGTGAGTTGGCTGCACGAGGCAAGGCGGTCATGATTCATTATGACCACAACAGCAAATCATCGATGCCGGTACCAGCGGAGATTCGCTCGGAACTGGAGCAACATCTGCGGCTGGCTGGCGAGTAATACAAACCAATCCTTACATTCAATTTGTGCTTGTTTGTAGCAGTTCTCAATTTTGGGAGTCGCTGTTCGGCAGTTGTTCTGCTGCTTGATTGAGTTAGCCATAATCCGGCTTTCGACTTCGGCAGGGATGACGCAATGGCAATCATAGGGATTGATCTGGGGACTACGAACAGCGCATGTGCGGTATGGCAGCAGGGGCAGGCTGTGATGGTTCCCAATCGGCTGGGGAAATTCCTCACGCCATCGGTAGTCGGGATTGATGAGGGCGGTAACATTCTGGTTGGTGAAACCGCCCGCGAACGTTTGATCAGCCACCCTGCCATGACTGTAGCCGTGTTCAAGCGGGCGATGGGAAGCCAGCAAACATTCAGACTTGGTAAAAAATCAATTTCGCCCATCGAGCTCTCTTCGCTGGTGCTGCAAAGCCTCAAGGAAGATGCGGAAGCCTTTCTGAATGAACCTGTGCAGCAGGCCGTCATCAGTGTTCCTGCCTATTTCAACGACCTGCAACGCAAGGCGACCCGCCAGGCTGCCCAGCTTGCCGGTCTGGAAGTCGAACGGCTGATTAATGAACCGACGGCAGCTGCCATGGTTTACGGATTGCATGAAGCTGATGATTCAACCTCTTTTCTGATTCTGGATCTCGGTGGCGGCACTTTCGACGTCACGCTGGTGGAATATTTTGCCGGCGTGTTGGAGGTGCATGCTTCGTCGGGGGACAACTTTCTGGGCGGTGAAGATTTTACCAAAGCGTTGGTCGAACATTATTTACGTGATAATGGCCTGACGTTGTTTGATCTCGATAGCCGCCAGCAGCAACATCTTTACAGCATTCTCAACGACGCCAAACATGCGTTAGCCAGTAACCAGACCGTGGCGGTTAAACCCTGTCTTCCCCAGCAGCAACAGGACTGGCTGTTATCCCGTGACCGTTTTGAAGAGTTGATAGCTCCCTTGCTACAACGGATTCGCTACCCGGTGGAAAAAACACTGCGTGATAGCGAAATGAAGCCGAATGACATTGATGAAGTGGTACTGGTCGGCGGCTCGACCCGTATGCTGCCGATTCGATCGCTCGTTAGTCGTATGTTCGGACGACTGCCTGCCGCGAACGTCGATCCAGACCTGGTTGTCGCCATGGGAACTGCGATTCAGGCTGGGCTGAAGGAAAAGAACTCGGATCTGGATGACGTGGTGCTGACCGACGTGTGCCCTTATTCCCTCGGAACCGACGTCATCAATGAGCATGATCATGATGGCAAGCAGGGGCAGCTGTTTATGCCAATCATCGAGCGTAATTCAACCGTTCCTACCAGTATTGAAAAAATGGTTTGGACTGCCGCAGATAACCAGACCCGTATTTTGATTGGTGTTTATCAGGGTGAGTCGCGTCTGGTAAAAAACAACGTTTATCTGGGCGAATTGGAAGCGCCGGTACCACGAGGACCGCGTGGCAAGGAAAGTGCGACGATTCGTTTCAGCTATGACATGAATGGTTTGCTGGAAGTCGACGTCACGATTACCTCTACGGGCCAGAAAGTCAGTAAGGCGATTGTTAATGCACCGGGGCAGCTGTCTGAAGAGGAGATTGCCAGGGCGCGTGCGCGCCTGTCGGAACTCAAGTTTCATCCCCGCGATAGCGAAGAGAATCGGCTACTGATTGCGCGTGCGGAACGACTTTATGAAAGTCTTCTTGATGATGAACGGGAGTACATCAGCCGAATGATTTCGCAGTTTGAGGCTGTGCTGGAGCGGCAGCAATTAAACGACATTCGCAAGTTGCGGGAGCAGTTGTCTGAGCGTCTCGATATGTACGAATCTGGTCGATATTTCTGAGGTCGGCAATGAATCATTGGCAAGTACTGGAGTTAGCGCCCGGCAGTGATTTAAAAGCAGTCAAACAGGCTTACGCCCGTTTATTGAAATCTCACAAGCCGGATGAAGACCCGCAAGGTTTTGCACGCTTGCACAAGGCCTATAAAGCCTGTCAGGCGGAGGCTAAACAGCAGCGTTCGGGTTTGCAGCCGCCAGCAATCCCGCCCTCAGAAGCCTTGTTAGAGAGCTCTGCTGAAATGCCATCGGCTGAGCCTGATGTTACGGAAGATGCCAGTAACGACGGCGCTCCTGGTCTTGAGACGCATGTCGAACGTCAGGCAGAGCCTTTGTCTGTGGAATACATAGATCAGCCATTATCAACGGAGCCTGATGCTTCGCCAGCCCCGGTACCAGCACTGGAGATGGGTTGGCAGTGGGAGGAAACACCAGAATCAGAGCGTTATGTGCCAGAGCACCAGGATGATTCCCGAGCAGCACGACTGACGTTGCTTGCTGCTACGCAGGAAGCCTTGGAAAAAACCTTGATGCAGGATCAACCAGAAAACTGGCGCTTTCTCGAAACTTCGGAAGCCCTGTATGACCTGGATTACAAAATGGGGTTTGGTCTTTATGTGCTGGAAGAGTTACTGGGGCTGCATAAACTCAATGGCCGGTTGCTGGAACAGCGCAGCCTGACGCTGAAATATCTCGACCAGCTGTTCGATTGGCAGGGCCAGCTGCCGATGCTGGAAGAGCGTTGGGACTATGATTATCTGGCGCCGGTGATCAATGTGGTGCTGGCTTCTGCCTCCTGGGATATGTCCGCCAGATCCCAAAAGAAAGTGAGATGGCGGGTTGAGAAAGAACATCGGGGCCCATTGGTGATTGGTAATTATTTTACCCGCGTAGCGGCAACAGCGCTGGATCTGATTGGCTACGGGGTTTTGATGTCGCTGTGGTTACCGTCTCTAGACGTGTTGATCAATATTCTGATTATGGTTGGGCTCTTTCCGGTTCTGAAAACCTTGTTGGAGGCGTCACCCATGCAGGGTAGTCCGGGTCAGGTCCTGCTGGGGTTGAAAGTGGTTTCGAAATCAGGCAAACGAATGAATCCATTGCAGGCTTTCTGGCGACAGTTGATGTTTTTACTGAGTCTGGTGGCGATCAAGGTGCTGATCTTTGTGAATCTGTTTATCCGGGATGGGCGTTATCTGCATGACCGTTTCAGTGGCAGTAGTGTGGTGGAGCGCAGCTGAAAAACCGCCAGCAGAATTGGGCCTGCAGTCGAAAGGTAGCCGTTGAGTAAAACATCAACGGCTCCGGTTGCTTGAATAGGGGGAGGGGGTCAATGAGCAGGCTTGCCACGCAGTTTGGCAACGCCCAGCGCGATTGAGGCCAGCAGGCCGCCAGCGATAATGCCAGTCACTGCATTGAGTAACACATTCACCAGGCCGCCAAGAATGCTGCTGATTGCTGGCAGATGAGACACCTGTTCGGCCGTTTCCGCTGAGTGCTGGACCAGGTGATGAATCCACGGCAGTCCATGCACCAGAATACCGCCGCCGACCATAAACATGGCGGCGGTCCCCAAAACAGACAACACCTTCATCAGCCAGGGCGCAGCCGCGACCAAGACATTACCAATGGACTTCAGCAGGGCTGATGACTTGCGGCTCAGGTACAGGCCGACGTCGTCGAGCTTGACGATACCGCCGACCAGACCATAGACAAAGGCGGTCATCAGTACGGCAATACCACTCAGAACCACCAGTTGTTCCCAGAAAGTGGCGTCTGAGACCGTCCCCAGCGTGATCACAATGATTTCGGCAGACAGGATAAAGTCGGTGCGAATCGCGCCCTTGATCTTGTTTTTCTCGTATTCCAGCAGATCGATTTCGTCGTTGGCGAGCGCCTGAATCTGACTGTGATCGGTGTTTTTCTGGCCACGATGGAGGATGGCGTGGAGCAGTTTTTCAGCCCCTTCGAAACACAGAAAGGCACCGCCGAGCATCAGCATTGGTGTAATCAGCCAGGGAATAAAGGCACTGATCAACAACGCCGCGGGCACCAGAATCGCCTTGTTGCGGATCGAACCGAGCGCCACGGCCCAGACGACCGGCAATTCGCGTTCGGCACGCACGCCTGCGACTTGCTGGGCATTAAGGGCCAGATCGTCACCAAGTACCCCAGCGGTTTTCTGGGCGGCAACCTTGGTCATGGTGGCGACGTCATCCAGCAGGGTGGCGATGTCGTCGATAAGGGTAAGCAGGCTGGCTCCGGCCACGGTTGAACTCCTGTCAGGTGAAGTCGGCAAGTATAGGGGGCATTTATTTAATCCGGTACCCGCTCTGGGCTTCCGGATGGTTTCGAATCACGAAGCCGGTTTGCAGGCCTGACGGGTCAAGTCAAAAACCGGCGACACCGAGTCGGAATCATCCGGCAGCCCCCGCAGGGCGCGAGTTGCCACCGCCCAGAGCTGTGTTGGCGAATTTGAAAAGACTCGGCCGGACAGGTCTGGCATTTCGCTGCATTCGCCGCCTTGCTCTGAACACTGGCAACACTCGCGCAGAGCCGTGCAGGATTAAACAGATGTCCCCTACAGGGCAGACCCGTTAGATGCTGTGAAATTCCCGCTGTATTGCTTCTCTTGTGCTGTATTTTCTGAATCTGGCTTGGAAACGAATTCAGCGTTGCGGATTTTTGATTATGCCTGTCGGGCAATGCTTGGCACACTGCGACTTTTGCCGATTTTCCAGGAGAATACCGATGGCCCGTTCCTACGTTGCTGTTCTGTCGAACGCGGATACCAAACAGATTCTGTCTTTGTGTGAAGCGCGTGCTGCTGACATGGGAGTGAATTTCAACCTGGCCGTGGTTGATGGTGGCGGTCATTTACTGGGATTTTCCCGCATGGATGGCGCAACGCTGGGCTCCATTGAAGTGTGTCAGCGCAAGGCCGTTACTGCCGCCTTGTTCCGTGCGGAAAGTGGTGCTTTTGGCGATGTTGTACGGGCACGTCCATTGACTGGCATTGAGAACTTCAACGGTGGCCTGGCGCTGTTTAAAGGTGGTGTGCCGATTGTAATCGACGATCAGGTGGTGGGTGGTCTGGGGGTTGCCGGTGGCACGGCGGTGCAGGATCTTGAAATAGCCGAATATGCGCTGGAGCGCTTTTACGCCAGCCTTTGAGTTGCGCCGATACTCCGCTTGGCGGTGACGGAGTTTTCCGTCTTTGTGGTAAACTCCGCTCCCGTTTTATACCAGCCAGATCACGCCCATGACCGACCGCGACGATATTTTCCAGAACCAGCCGACTGAAGTAGCCAGCTTCCGTTTTGACGATGCGGTGGCGCGAGTCTTCCCGGATATGATCAAGCGTTCAGTACCGGGTTATGCCGAAACCGTTGCCATGTGTGGGGTGATTGCTGGACGTTATGCGACGGCCAATTCCAACCTCTATGATCTGGGCTGTTCGCTGGGTGCGGTAACACTGGCGATGCGTCACGGCGTCAAGGCCGCTGGCTGCAAGGTGATCGGGGTGGATAATTCCGAGTCGATGCTGGAGCGCGCCAATCACTACATCGCCATTGATGACCAGTCGATGGCGGGTAATCCGGTTGCTGTCGAACTCTGGTGTGATGACATTACCGAGCTGGAGCTGGAAAAGGCCTCAGTGGTGGCGCTTAACTATGTGTTGCAGTTTATTCCGGTGCCTGATCGGCTGGCCTTGCTGAGTCATATCTGCAAGGGCATGTTACCCGGCGGGGCATTGGTGCTGTCGGAAAAAATTATCTTTGATGCAACCGAGCAGCAACTGCAAAATGAGCTGCATCTGGATTTCAAACGCGCCAACGGTTATTCCGAAATGGAAATCGCCCGCAAGCGTACCGCAATCGAAGATTATCTGGTGCCGGAGACCGAAGCCTCCCACAAGCAACGCTTGCTGGACGCCGGTTTCAGCAAGGTCATTCGTTGGCACCAGTGCTTTAACTTCGCTTCTTTCCTGGCGGTTAAATAACCGCTTGTTCTTCCTTAGCCGTTCGAGATTGTTGCATGTCTGCTGACTCCCGCCTGTTTCCGGATCTGGATCCGGCCAACGCTTCGACCCTGTTGCCGCTGTTCGACGAGCTGCTGGCGATGATGGCTGCAGATGGCAGCCGTATGCAGCGTTGGGCGGAGGTGTTGCCCGGCCAGCTGCAGGATCTGCTGGTGACTGCTGAGCATGGTGATCAGCAGCGCTGGGTCGAAGCCTTGTGTCAGCTGCCTCAGGTCGCGGATGTTCATTGTGACCTCGATGCATATGACCTCGGAATTGGTGCTGCTGCCTTGAGTGCTGAACAGCAAGCCGACGTTGAAGCCGGTTTGCGCGGCCTGATGCCGTGGCGCAAAGGGCCGTTTCAGGTGTTCGATAGCTTTATTGATACCGAATGGCGCAGTGACTGGAAATGGGATCGGGTTGCGCCGCACCTGAGTGATATGACAGGGCGCACTGTGCTGGATGTCGGTTGTGGTTCCGGTTATCACATGTGGCGCATGTTGGGCGATGGTGCGCACAGGGTCGTTGGTGTTGATCCGTCACGACTGTTTCTGATGCAGTTCAACGCCATCAAGCGTTACGTTGCCGCGGCTCAGGGCAAGATGCCTATGGCCGATTTGTTGCCGTTCAAGATGGAAGACGTGCCCGCCAATCTGAAAGCCTTTGATACGGCGTTCTCTATGGGGGTGCTGTATCACCGCAAGTCGCCCATTGAGCATCTGGAAGAACTGCGAGGCGTACTCAAGCCGGGTGGGGAACTGGTGCTGGAAACCCTAGTGATTGAGGGGCCACTCGGTGAGGTACTGATGCCGGAAGACCGCTACGCCATGATGCGTAACGTCTGGTTTATTCCGACGGTGGAAACCCTGCTGTTATGGTGCCGTCGTACCGGCTTCAAAAATGCCCGGCTGGTGGATCTGAACCAGACTTCGCTGCAAGAACAACGGGCGACGGACTGGATGCGTTATAACTCGCTACAGGATTTTCTGGATCCTGCCGACGTTACAAAAACTGCCGAAGGTTATCCGGCGCCGCTGCGGGCGGTGATTATTGCCGAGGCCTGATCAGGCCTCGCATTGCCCGGCGCAGCTGAGCGATTGCTGTGCCGGGATTTCTGAAATTCAGGAAGCCGACTTTATCGCGCTTTCTGGCAGCACCTGAATCTGTTTGCCCTGATCATCGGTCACCACCCATTTATGAGGACCTACCGGCACTCGTAATGTGTTGTCTTTTTTGAAGATAGGGTCGTTCGTCAAACGATTGATAAAATCACCGTAACCACCGTCATCAACAGGCTTGAGCTCTGCCGGTTTCAAATCCTGCTGCCGTTCAGGGCCGAACGGTGAACCGCCTGCACCAGGTTGGTAATAAAACACTCGCTGATCCGATTTTTCGACTGCCGCCAGCGTTTCTGGCGCCAGTGAGCGAGCATAGAGAATTTCATAACCGGCTGGTGGAAATGCGACGTACAAGCCGACCGGGCGGGCGCTGTTGACTGTGTAGATCCCCCCTACCAGTGCACAGAACTGAAAGGCGGCAATGATTGACAGGTCCATCTTCAGGCTTTTTTTGGCCGGGTTGTAGACCAGTAAGGTCAGCAGTGGACCGAGTACCAGATCGACACCGGCGATCATAAGCAGAGCTTGTTGCCAGCCATTGTCGGCATCAAACAACACGCCGGGATACCAGACGGTAAATACCAATGCGACCAGCCCCAGAAATATCAGCAGGCTGAGTCCGAAGTGAATACCAAATGCCTGATAACGATTAAATGAAGCTAGATGCATCGCGTTTCTCCCTTGTATCAGCCTGTATTGGCTGGTCGCATCTGATGGTTGTGAGTTACAGCGTTACCCGCATGGACAGGTCGATGGCCTTGCAGTCCTTGGTCAGCGCGCCGATGGAAATGTAATCCACGCCGGTCTGGGCATAAGGCAGCAAGGTGGCATCTGTGATGTTGCCAGAGGCTTCCAGCTTGATCGGGCCTTTGGTTCGTTCTGAAGTCGCTGCGCGGGTATGGGCAACAGCAATGGTCATTTGTTCCGGGCTGAAGTTGTCGAGCATGATGATGTCGGCATCGGCAGCAATGGCTTCGTCCAGCTGTTGCATGGTTTCAACTTCCACTTCGACCGGCTTGCCGGGGGCAATCTGGTGAGCTGCTGCAATGGCTGCGGCAATGCCACCACAGGCCATGATGTGGTTTTCCTTGATCAGAAAGGCGTCGAACAAGCCGATACGATGGTTAAAACAGCCACCGACGCTGACGGCGTATTTCTGGGCAATGCGCAGGCCGGGAATGGTCTTACGGGTGTCCAGCAGACGTACGCTGGTATCGGTAACCTTGTCGGCATAATGGCGACAACGGGTCGCAGTGCCAGACAGGGTCTGCAGGAAGTTCAGCGCACAACGTTCACCGGTCAGCAGGCTGCGGGCAGAACCTTGTAATTCAAACAGCACCTGATCGGCTTCAACCCAGTCGCCTTCGTTGACTTTCCAGCTCACCACAACCTCAGGATCGAGTTGGCGGAACACTTCATCAACCCACGCCTTGCCAGCAATGATGGCACGCTCACGGCTGATGATACGTGCCTGGGACTGGCGTTCAGCCGGGATCAGCTGGGCCGTGATATCACCGCTGCCGACGTCCTCTGCCAGGGCGAGGGAAACGGAAGTGGTAATGTCCTGTTGGTGTTCTGTCAGATTCATGGCTGGCTCGTACGATCCGGAATAAAGGTACAGCTGCGAAATGGTAGCAGGCTGGTCAATTTCAAGGTCGGCATGGTACTACAGTTCGGGATAGTCAGAGAAACCGGTTGGCCAGCTTGTGACGTCAGTGGCTGCTCTGGCGCAGATTTTCCGGCCAGACTGGCAGGCTCATGTATGGGCAACTTTGCAAAGGGCTGTTTCTGACGCGATACTGCAGTTAGGTGTGGTAAACGGGGTTGTTGATGAAACTGCGGGATGGGCGAATTGATGTCGCTGAATGGGTACCATCGCCTAACTTTGGTCCGCGGCCTGAGCAGGCAGATATTTCCTTGCTGGTGATCCACAACATCAGCTTGCCACCGGGGCAGTTTGGCGGTGGGTATGTGCAGCCGTTTTTCCAGAACCGCCTCGATGCCAGTCTGCATCCGTATTTTGCCGAGATCCACTCGTTACAGGTGTCGAGTCATCTACTGATCGAACGGGATGGCAAGCTGACCCAGTTCGTTAACCTGCTGGAGCGTGCCTGGCACGCTGGTGTATCGAGTTTTCAGGGGCGTGACAACTGCAATGATTTTTCGATTGGTATTGAGCTGGAAGGTGATGATTATTCTCCTTTTACCAGCCAGCAATACCAACGGCTGATTGAGGTAACCCGCTGTTTGCAGCAGGGTTTCCCGCTAATTAAAAACAATATCACCGGGCACCAACACATTGCACCGGGACGCAAGACCGATCCAGGTCCATTTTTTGACTGGCCGTCCTATCTGGCGGCTGTCGGGGGAGAGCTTTCACAATGAAGTTTCTGGTTCTGTTTCTGGCGATTTTGCTACAGCAACAAATTCCGCGTAAGCGTAGCTGGGGCGGTCGACGTTTTTTTGAACGCTGGATGACGATGCTGGAGGCGACGCTGGCGGTCAATCGCTGGGCGGATGGCTGGCGTTTTCTGGTCGCTGTGATCATCCCGGCGGTACTGGTCAGCGTTGGCTTCTGGCTGCTGGGTTCGGTTGCCTGGGGGCTGCCGGCCTTTGCCGGGGAAATTCTGTTGCTGCTGGCATTGTTATCGCAAGCCAATGTTGGTCGCAGTCTGCGCCAGTATCGTGACTGCCTTGGTACTGGCGATGTGCAGGGAGCCTGGTTTTGTGCCGAACAAGCCATCGCGCTGCCGGAATCTGCCTTGTCGGATGAAGCGGAGTCAATGAATCGCCAAGTGCTGCAGGCGGTGATGTATCGCTGGTTTGAGTATTTTTTCCTGATCGTGTTCTGGTATGTGGTGGCAGATGTTGCCGGGGTGATTCTGGCCTGGTTGACACTCAATTATGTGCGTCGTCAGCAGCGGCAGGGGGCTGTAGCTGACGATATTGGCAAAACGGATGCTGAAGAAGTCGTATCGGAGAGCGAAATCGAGCCCGCCAGTAAACCCGTGGTGCAGCCGCTGTCTTGTATTGCGGTTAATTGCTTGCACTGGCTGGAGTGGGCGCCAGCCCGTTTGCTTGGTCTGACCTATTGTCTGGCTGGCAATATGACATTGGCGTTGCCGGTCTGGAAAAGTTTGCTGTGGAAATCCGCTATTCATAGCCAGCAAGTGCTTGACCGGATTGCGTCTGCTGCGCTGTCGGTTGGGTATGAAGGCCGCCATTGGCACAGCGCTGCTACGGATGCCAGCGCCGCAGCACAGGAGCTGGAAGAGTGGCACCAGTTACATATTCGCAGCGGTTCTGTGTGGCTGGTGGTGATTGCGGTCGCAACTATTGGCGGCTGGCTGCTGTAAGCGAAATGCAGGATACGTAACGAGTAAATACAACAACGGGCCGTCAGGCCCGTTGTTGTTTGTAGTCTTGTGGAAAATGCAATGATCAGGAAGCCTGCTGGTAGCCTCGCAGCATGTTGTGGAGGGTCGGACATGGAGCTTCCAGACGACAGCCAGCGCTGAACAGGCTGGGTGTCAGTGGACGACTCCAGACAACTTCAATGTCGCAGAACCCGGTTCTGTGCAGCTCTGTCTCAGGTCTGACATCGACCAGTTCCAGCTGTAGACGAGTGCCAGGTTGGATGGCTTCGTAGGTTGAAATCATCAGGCCGTTGTCAGAGCAATTAAGCAGCAGTCCCAAATAGGACAAGTCGTCTCGTTTGAAGACGCTGACATTGGTCAGAACTTCGGTACGGGGCGCTTCGCGCAATTCCTGCATGACGGTCATAAAGACCTCCTTCACTGGGTGATAGAGCATTAGCTCCAGACTGCTTGCATCTGTACCCGGAGGTCAATCCTCAAGTTAAGCCTTGATTAGATTATTTTTGCATTTCAGACTACAAATTGATCAATACATGCTTTTGATCAGATCTATGCTAGGACCCAGTGTCCGGCGCCAGGTTTGCTCCAGTTCCTTGCTGAACTTGGGGTCGTGACGTGCCAGGGTTTCCATCAGGGCGTCGAGCCAGAGGTTGTAATAAGTCGGGTTGATATTCATCCGGCCACGGCTGTGGCTCTCGCCCAGAGCACGGATCTTGGTGTCTGGCATACCACGGGCGTGCATCACCAGCCACAGGATACCGCTGCGCAGTAGGGCGCGTTGGGCTTCCATGTTGGTGTCTTTGAACATATCTCGAACGTCTTTCGATTTGGTCATGAAGATGTTGTAGAAATCTTCAAAAAAGACAATGTTGTTACAGCTACGGCCGTAGCTCTGGAACACCATGTCGGCATCATTGCTCATTAGTCACTCCTGATATTTGCGCTGAGTAGGATGGTCTCATCCATCAAGCCTCTCTCGCGGAAGCTCTCCCTGGCTAAAATGGCCAGGTGTATTTTGGCTTTTGGTCCGACCAATTAGCAACTCGTATCAGCACCATTGAATGCCGTAGCGGAAATATTTGCATTGGAGGGAGGGCAGGGCCAGAAGGCGCGCAATGTTACCAGAATATTGCCATAACGTATTAAGTATTCAGTTCAAATTTGCAGCAAAAAAGTATTACATTTTGGCAATTTTTGCAGATTGCAATTGAGTGTTTTAACACTGGGTATATTGATTTTGAATACTTGATCAATGCATTTGCAGACCCGGGCAAAGCATTTGGGACAGCTGATTGCTGCTTGGTAAGGTAGGCAAGGTAGCTTGATTTTGAACAAACCGGACGCTGCTGAATAGATAGAAAGAGGGTAGTAGAAAGTGAGGAGTGGACAACAAGCCGTTGGCTTGCTGTCCTCCTTGCTATTCGTGGAAATTTATTCTTCCAGCAAGGCGCGCAGCATCCAGGCGGTTTGCTCATGCACAGCCAGACGCTGGGTCAGCAGATCTGCGGTCGCTTCATCGTTGGCTTCACCAACCAGATCAAACAGTTCACGGGCAGTGCGGGCTGCGGTTTCATGGCCGCGCGCCAGGGTGGCTACCATTTCCATCGCTTTGGGCGGTACCACAGGCACATCCGGCAGCGAGGTCAGTTCGGCGAACTGGCTGTAGGAGCCTGGTGCGTAGTGGCCCAGAGAACGAATGCGTTCGGCGATCGTGTCGAGTGAGTTCCACAGTTCGGTGTACTGGTCCATAAACATGGTGTGCAGGCTGTTGAACATTGGGCCGGTCACGTTCCAGTGGAAGTTATGGGTGGTCAGGTACAGTGTGTAGCTGTCTGCCAGCAGGCGTCCAAGGCCGGTCGCAATTTGTTCACGATGGCTGTCGCTGATACCGATATTAATGCTCATGATGATCTCCCTGTGTTGCGAATGTCTGTGTCTGGCCGTGGTTGACAGCCTGACTGTTATTTAAGGTGGCAGTACCTGTGGTCTGCCAATGCCGGACTTCTACCTTTGCTCGATGATCCTTGCATGTAGAGGTTGCAATCCGCTTGTTCTGCATCAAAGGATTGGTTGTGAATGAGAAACAGTCTTCTTTGTCGGCAGTTACTCAGGTTTGTTTGCTTGATGAATCATAATAGCCGCTAGCTATTTATTTTTAGAATTTGATTGGATTTATGGGTTTTATGGCTAAAGACTATCGTCAGAGGATAGTCCGCTGGTTCGGCATGGTGATTGCCCAGACAGCAATCTGAGCAATCACCAAGGAGCCCGCCAATGCTGCGGGTTAATCAATTTTCAGCAATATCTGCACAGGCTGAGGCAGCGGAATGTCGGCTGAGACATAGCCTATTGCCCCCGGCGTCTGGCGGATGTAGTCCAGTAATTGTTGTTCACTGGAAAATTCGGCCGGTGGCGATTTACGGCCGGTGAATTTCATTTGCGCCCAATAGGACTGGATTCGGGCTTCGGCCAGTCCGATCACTTCGTTGTTGAACAGAAAATGCAGTTCATTATCGGCTGTGAGTCCGGCTGGCTTGAGGCCGCGAGCAACAGGAATGCCCATAAACAGGTTACGGATTTGCTCCTGATTGAGCTGTAGCGGTTTTTGATCCAGCGGGTGGCCAATCACCAGTAAAGCGGGTTCGGCCCGACTGAGGCCGCTGGCCAGAGTCAGTAAGACCAGAGCTGTGAGGTGCCATGATTTTTTCATCAGAATACCCACTCCCAGCCAATCTGGTAGAGGGTGGCGCGCTGTTTGACATTGCTGCTGCTGTCATCCATCGCTACAGCGGGACTAAAAAATCCACTATGAGGGTTGTGTTCTCGCAACTCGGTCAGCTCGGCCTTGAGGGCCATATTAAGACGGAAATCCCAGCGTAGCCCCAGTGTGTAGCTGTCTAGCCCTCCACGGGGAATATTGGCATAAGCCTGGTAATAGCCTGCGGCGAGAGGGTAAAGTGGTGAAGCAGGGTCGTCGCGAAAAGCCGCCAGTTCATCGGCTGGTGTAGCGCTACTGTAACTGCTGCGGGCAAAGGTCAGATGGCCGCTCCAACGGCCGAACAGCTGTCCGGCAGAGGCGTACCAGCTGGTAAGCTGGGGAGCCAGATCCATTTCGGTATCTATTTTAACCCATTCTGCCCGATAGAAGCTGCTCACGTCTTCATAGCTCAAACCAGCGCCATACACCTGGATTTTGCCATCGGCTTGCAGACTGTTGTAACTGTCGTCCATTCCGGTTTGTTGTAGTGCATCCTGCAAAGGCTGCAGTCTGGCAATTTCTGTGTGGTTATCGCCGCTATTCCAGGACAGGCGCAGGCGCAGGTTATTGCGCGACAGGTTCAGATTGAAACCGGTCATGTTGGAAACTTCGGTCTGTGCATCGATACGCGAGCCAGCCATCACGACATCGCCCTTGTAATAGCCATACAAGCCTTCAAGTTGTACGGCCAGATCGGGGCCAGACCAGGTGTAGCTGGCATTGGCACCTTTGAAGGTAGGGAACAGCAGTGAGTTGTAAAGCTGTACAGGTGGCGTGATCCAGGGGTAACTGTAGCCAACATCAAGGCTGTCACTGAAGCTGAAGAAGGGCGTGCGCAGTTTGCCAGCCCTGAATTGCCAGGCTGGTTCCGGTTGCCATGACAGGTACAGCCATTCGACACCGGAACGACGGCTGTCGCTGCTGTGAGCCAGCAATTGTGCCGTTAACGCCAGCTGGTCGGAGAGATGCCAGGTCGGTTGCAGCGCCAGCAATGACTGCTGATCCAGCGCAAAGCTGTTTTCATAGCCTTCCACCGTTTGCTGATGACTGTCGAGATAGCCACCGACGAGGCGGGCAAAGCCGGACAGCTCAAATCTGTCCGAAGTATTGGCGCAGACGTCGGCCGCTATCATATTCAACCCCGTCAGCATTGCAGCACTTGTCAGCGCCATGCCGGAATATATTCGCACCTGCATAAACTCCGATATTGATATAACTGATAAAAGCAGATAGCTGGATTATAGATGTGATTCTGATATTTGCCGGGCAGGCGGGTTATGGTGTTGATTTGTATATCGGGATGCGACACAGAAAGTAACAAATGAATCAAACAAGCCCGCCACTTCGGTAGAAAGCGAGCTAGACTAGTAGCTTGACAAAGCCTCACCCAGAGCGACATGAGGAGATTCATGCTCGTAAAAAGTATTCGTACGGCTGTTATATTATTAAGCCTGTTGTTTATCCTGATCGTTGCGATTGCGGTGTTCTATCTGTCATTGAGAGAACACGAATCGTTATACTCCCGATATGTACAAAGTGACTTAACTGCCTTATCTGAAAATATGGCGAATGACCTGGTCCCGTTAGTGAATAAGCCGGATCATGCCTTTGATATCAAAAAACTGTTGCTGAGCCTGGACCCATACCCCCATGTGAGGGCGGCGGCTATTTATGACGCCAACTGGCGTCAGCAGGAGCTGTATCTTGGTCAGGCCAGTATTGATGCAGACAAGCGGGTGCATCAGCCAGACATGAGCGCGGTTGCCAGTCTCGGCGAAGGCATTCACAAGCAGGGTGATGACCTGATCAGCATTCAGCTGATTGGTGATCCCGGCTACCTCAACGGTTATCTGGTCATCGTCAATGATCTGCAGGGGCCCTTGACTGACAGCACCCATAATCTGTTTTTGCATGTGCTGCCAGCGGCGCTGGTTTTACTGCTGCTGGTGGCACTGGCTTATTATTTTATTGGTAACTGGTGGCTGTCGCCCTTGACCCGCTTGTCGCTGTTTGCCCAGCAAGTAGAGAAAACCAAGGACTATTCACTCGAGTTGCCGGAAGCCGGTCAGTTTGAAGTTGCGGCCCTGACAGACAACATCAATGCCATGATGCGGGTGATCCGCGAAGAGTCCGAAGTTAACGCCGAATACGTGACCTTGCTGGAAGAGCGTCGGGCAGAAATGGAGTACATGGCCAACTATGATGTTCTTACCGGACTGGCCAACCGCAGCCGTTTTCGCAAGCTGGTAGATGCCGCCATGGCCCGGCTGGATGAGCATCACCGCCATGTCGCTATCATGTATGTGGATCTGGATGGCTTCAAGGTGGTGAATGATGCGCTTGGCCATGAAGTCGGTGACCGCTTGCTGGAGCTTGTCGCCCAGCGTCTGCAGGCGATTGTGCCGGAAGACTCGACCATTTCGCGTCACGGCGGTGACGAGTTCCTGGTGATGATCGAAAACTGTCCGGATCGCAGCAAGCTGGAGTCGCTGGCCGACATGATGGTGATGGGCTTGATGCAAAAATACCTGATTTCCACCTGGGAAGTGCGGGTGTCCGCCAGTATTGGCATTGCTACCACCTTCGACTCCGGTGCTGATGGTCGTAACCTGATTCGTAATGCCGACGTCGCCATGTTCAATGCCAAAAGCCTGGGTAAGAGTCGTTATTGTTTCTTCAGTAGCGAAATGATGATTCGCCATCAACGGCGGCTGGACATTGCCAACTTTATTGAAGCGGGTTTGAAGGACGGCGAGTTCACCGTTTTTTACCAGCAAAAAAATCGTGCTGATGGCAGCCGGGTAGGGGCCGAGGCGCTGGTGCGCTGGAACAGCAAGCAGCTGGGCTTTGTCTCTCCGGCCGAATTTATTCCGATTGCCGAGCAGTCCGGTAAAATTTCAGAAATCACCCAATGGGTAGTGGAGCGGGTTTGTGCCGATTGCCGCGACGTGTTCCAGTATGTGCCGGGGCCGTTTCGGGTGTCGATCAACCTGTCGGCCAATGACCTCAAAAAATTCCACATGATTGGTTTTATCAAGGGGGCCTTTATCAAATATGGGCTGCCCAGGGGGCTGGTAGAGTTTGAGGTTACCGAGTATTCCTATCTCGACAACCTTGATGTCGCCAACCGTTTTTTCCGTGAAATTACCGCCATGGGCTGCAAGGTATCGCTGGATGATTTCGGCACCGGTTATTCATCACTCAGCTACCTGACCAAGATTCCCATTGATGTGATCAAGATCGACAAGCAGTTTGTCGACAACATTGGCCTGAGTCCGCGCGACGATGCGCTGGTTGTCACCATTATTGATATGGCCCGACGGCTGGGCATGGATCTGTGTGCGGAAGGGGTCGAAACCGCAGAGCAGTGCCAGTTCCTGCACCGGCACGGCTGTGAGACTTTTCAGGGTTACCTGTTCCACAAGCCAATGACGCTGGCTGATTTCCGGGTTGTACTGGGGGCAGACGGTCAGAAGCCAGCCTGACAACAGGCTGGTTTGCAGAACTTACTGTTGGGTTGCAGGAAGACCATGCAACACCGCCTGTTCCAGTACGCCGAAAAATTCCTCACGGCTTCGGTGGGGTTTGGCCAGCGTGAACAGGGTCTTCATTTCTGCGGAACGGATTGAAAAATAGTGCAGCCACTGCTTCATCCGATCAGTGATCTGTTTATCGTCCAGCCAGGTCAATTGGCCTGCCAGTTTCTGCACAAGGGCAACATTGTCCTGCCAACTCATCGGCTGATAGAGCGTGCCGTTTTTACGGGCGCGAATCTGCAGACCCAGGTCCGGTGTTGAAACCAGACCGCGGCCAATCATCAACAGCGGCGTCCGGCTCTGTTGCTGACACTGAAAAGCATGTTCAGGCGTCCAGATCTCACCATTGGCGAGCACCGGGATGTTGATAATTTCCGTAATTTTACCAATCCATTCCCACCAGGCCGGTGGCTTGTAACCTTCGGTTTTGGTGCGTGCATGTACGGTCAGCCATTGAATGCCAGCGCTTGCCAAGGCTGCTGCGTTGTCAAGAGCCAGTTCCTTGTCGAGGTAACCCAGGCGCATTTTGGCGCTCACCGGAATGTGCGATGGCACCGCCCTGCGAACCGCGCTGGCAATATCATGCAAGCGGTCAGTGTATTGCAGCAGGACGGCGCCGCCCTGACTGCGATTGACCGTCTTGGCGGGGCAGCCAAAGTTCAGATCAATGGCTGGAGCCCCCAGTTTTGCTGCTCTGGCGGCGTTGGCAGCCATCAAATCCGGGTCACTTCCGAGCAGTTGAACGTGCACCGGGGTACCGGCAAGTGTCTTGCCACTATTTTTTAATTCTGGACAGTATTTATAAAACACCCGATCCGGATATACGTTCTGACTGACCCGGATAAATTCGGTAACGCAGTGATCAATTCCACCGACGGCGGTTAATAATTCCCGAAAATGGTGATCCATTAATCCTTCCATGGGGGCCAGGGCGATATACAGATCACTGGCCGGATCAAATGGCAGAACAGGGGAATTCATGGATTTTCAGGGTCTCTCGGAGGGAATAATAGAAGCGCGGAAATTCACCACTTTTATAAGTAATGGTCAAGCGGATTTGAATGGCCAGCAAGGGAATAACATTCGTTTTGCGACTTTCTTCATTCATCAATTGTATAGCATCTATAAATACGAAGAATGTCCTTGTGGTTATTGGGCTACCGGCCAATATCGCCTCCAACCCGCATGCTGCTTGATCTCCCTCAGTTGAAAGGGGACTTTGGTTTAAGTAGTCTGGCTCGGTTTTTCCTGTATTAAACAGGCTTTTCCAAAAGATTGGCCAATCAGGGAGAACCCGTTTCCATCATGAAAATTTTATAAAAAAGGAGCCTCTTGCATGTCTGAGCCAGGACTCGTCACGCAAGGTTTGGAACTGATGGTTTTTGGTATGGGTACCGTATTCGTCTTTCTGACGATGCTGGTATTCGTCACCGGCTACATGTCCAAACTGGTGAGTAAATATGCTCCGGAAGAAGCACCGGTACCTGCACCCTCCAGAAAACCGGCTGCTCCTCAACAGGGAGTGGACCCGCAACTGCTGAAAGTATTGGCTGCTGCGGTAAAAGAACATCGTGCGCGCCAAAAGTAACCAGCACGAATCATAATAACCAGAACGTCCACAGACGTTAACGGAAGAAAAGGCCATCATCCATGACCGATTCTAAGAAACTTGGAATTACCGACGTCGTACTGCGCGACGCCCACCAATCGATTCTGGCAACCCGCATGCGCATTGACGACATGCTGCCGATTGCCGACAAGCTGGACCAGGTAGGTTACTGGTCGCTGGAATCCTGGGGTGGAGCCACCTTCGACTCATGCATTCGCTTCCTCGGCGAAGACCCATGGGATCGAATCCGCGAATTCAAGAAAGCGATGCCAAAGACTCCGCATCAGATGCTGTTGCGCGGTCAGAACCTGCTGGGCTACCGCCACTACGCTGACGACGTAGTCGAGAAATTTGTTGAGCGCGCGGCGACCAACGGTGTGGATGTGTTCCGCGTATTCGACGCGATGAACGACCCACGCAACCTGGAAACTGCACTGAAAGCAGTCAAGAAACAGGGCAAACACGCACAGGGTACCCTGTCGTACACCACCAGCCCTGTACATACCCTGGAAGCCTGGGTTGACCTGGCCAAACGTATCGAAGACATGGGTGCTGACTCCATTGCCATCAAGGACATGGCTGGCGTACTGACTCCATACGATGCCTATGAACTGGTAAGCCGCCTGAAAGGCCAGACTGATCTGGAAGTTCAGCTGCACGCGCACGCCACTTCCGGTCTGTCCGACATGACCATCCTGAAAGCGGTTGAAGCCGGTATTGACCGTGTTGATACGGCGATCTCTTCCATGTCCATGACCTATGGTCATACCGCCACGGAATCCGTGGTTGCGGCGCTGGCTGGTACCGAACGTGACACCGGCATTGATCTGCTGTTGCTGGAAGAAATCGCTGCCTACTTCCGTCAGGTGCGCAAGAAGTACGCAAAATTTGAAGGTGCCCTGAAAGGCACGGACTCCCGTATTCTGGTTGCCCAGGTGCCGGGTGGCATGCTGACCAACATGGAAAACCAGCTGCGCGAGCAGGGCGCTTCCGACAAGTTTGATGAAGTACTGAAAGAGATCCCGCGTGTGCGCGAGGATCTGGGCTTTATCCCGCTGGTAACCCCAACCTCCCAGATCGTTGGTACTCAGGCGGTACTGAACGTACTGACCGGTGAGCGTTACAAGTCGATCTCGAAAGAAACCCAGGGCATTCTGAAAGGCGAATACGGTGCTGCTCCTGCGCCGATGAACGCCGAGCTGCAGGCTCGTGTGCTGGAAGGAAAAGAGCCAATCACCTGTCGTCCGGCTGACCTGATCGAGCCGGAAATGGACAAGGTGATCGCCAACGTTGAAAAACTGGCTACCGAGAAAGGCATCAAGCTGTCTGCGGACAAGATCGACGACGCCCTGACCTACGCCATGTTCCCGCAAATTGCGCCGAAGTTCCTCGAAAACCGTGGTAACCCGGCAGCGTTTGAACCAGCGCCAAAAGGCGATGCAGAAGATACCTTCACCATCACTGTCGACGGTAACGAATACGTTGTGAAAGTGAACGAAGGTGGCGACGTGACCCAGCTGGGCGCGCTGAACGGTGCTCCTACCAGTCTGGGTGGCTCTGCTGCAGGTGCTGCGGCTCCGGTATCCGGAGATGGCGACCCAATCTCTGCACCACTGGCCGGTAACATCTGGAAAGTGCTGGTAGCACCGGGTGACCTGGTTAACGAAGGTGACGTAGTGGTGATTCTGGAAGCCATGAAAATGGAAACCGAAATCCGTGCTCCTCGTGCTGGTACTGTAACGGCTGTAGCTGCCAAAGAAGGCTCAGCGGTTAAAGTAGGCGACACTCTGTATAGCCTTGCGTAAGGAGTGCCAGCATGGAAAGTTTGATTAACCTGTGGCACGACAGCGGTCTATACCAAATGGAATTTGGCCAACTGGCCATGATTATCATTGGTTGTGGCCTGCTGTTCCTGGCCATTCATCCGAAGTTCCAGTTTGAACCTCTGCTGCTGCTGCCAATCGCTGTGGGCACCATTTTCGTGAACATTCCAGGGGCCGGTTTTTATGCCGCCCCCGTGATTGATGCGCACGGCCATGTGGAGTCGCCAGCTGGTCTGCTGTACTACATCTACCATGCCGGTATCGAGACGGGTCTGTTCCCGCTGGTGATCTTCATGGGCGTAGGTGCGATGACCGACTTTGGTCCGCTGTTGGCTAACCCGAAAACCCTGCTGCTGGGCGCTGCTGCCCAGTTCGGTATCTTCGGCACCCTGTTCGGGGCGGCCTTCTTTACCGACATGGGGGTGATGGACTTCACCATGCAACAGGCTTCGGCGATCGGTATTATCGGTGGTGCGGACGGTCCGACCTCGATCTTTATTGCCTCCAAGCTGGCACCTGAACTGCTGGGTGCAATTGCGGTAGCGGCCTACTCCTACATGGCACTGGTGCCAATGATCCAGCCGCCGATCATGAAGGCGCTGACTACCGTTGAAGAACGCAAGATCCAGATGTCGCAGCTGCGTACTGTCAGCAAGGCCGAGAAGATCATCTTCCCGATCACTTTGCTGATTCTGGTTGCGCTGTTGTTGCCATCGGCAGCACCGCTGCTGGGGATGTTCTGCTTCGGTAACCTGATGAAGGAATCTGGCGTGGTTGATCGTCTGAGCGATACTGCCCAGAACGCCTTGATCAACGTCGTGACCATCTTTCTGGGTCTGGGCGTGGGTTCGAAAATGAGTTCTGACAAGTTCCTCAACGTCGATACTCTTAGCATCCTGGTGCTGGGCATGCTGGCCTTCTGTGTGGGCACGGCTGCTGGTGTACTGATGGCCAAGGCAATGAACAAGTTCAGCAAGGATCCTATCAACCCGCTGATCGGCTCTGCCGGTGTGTCTGCGGTGCCAATGGCAGCGCGGGTATCCAACAAGGTGGGTCTGGAAGCCAATCCGCAGAACTTCCTGTTGATGCACGCCATGGGTCCGAACGTGGCTGGTGTTATCGGCTCTGCCGTGGCTGCTGGTGTGATGATCAGCTTCTTCGGCGCCGGTGCTGGTGGTTGATCGTTAAGCCGCCAGTTCTGCCAAACAGCCGCGCTTGTCGCGGCTGTTTTGTTTCTGGCTGCGGTTGATTCCTGCATTGCATTGACAAATCTGGATGCTTGTTACTGGCTTTGAGAGGCGTTGGATTCGTACAATGCAACTCCCGTTAGATTATGGACAGCTACCGTGAAGTTACCGATTCCAAATCCCTTTCACAATCAGGTTCATCGACCGCGCGACAAGGCACTTGGTGTTGCCGAGCTGATCGCGATTGCGCTGGGTGGCATGGTCGGTGGCGGCATCTTTACCATTCTGGGAATTTCGGTGGCGATGGTGGGGGTTTATACGCCGCTGGTAATCGCTGTTGGCGGAGTGATCGCCACCTTTGCCGCTTATTCCTACGTCAAACTGGGCGTCTATTATCGCGACGAAGGAGCGACCTATTCGTTTTTCTGTCGTACCTTTCCGCGTTCGCAGTTTGCCGCCTCTCTGATCGGCTGGTGGGTGATTTTCGGCTACATCAGCACACTGGCGTTATACGCCTACACCTTTGCTTCCTACGCCATCAGTGGTTTTGCCTTTGCTGACAGCGACTGGGTCCGCAAGGCGGTGGCCTGCGGCATTATTCTGGTATTTGCCCTGATCAATGTCTGGAGTGTGCGGGGCATGGGTAAAATCGAAGACCTGATGGTGTATTCCAAACTGGTGATTCTGGCGATTATTTCCTTTGTGCTGATCAATAACAGCACCACCACCTTACCTGTGCTCTGGCAGGCCAGCGAAGGAGGAGCTGAGCAGGCGTCACTGTTATCCATGATGATGCTGGCAGCATTAACCTTCGTGGCTTATGAAGGCTTCCAGCTGGTGATCAATGCGGTCAATGAAATGGAACGGCCGGAGCGCAATATTCCGTTGGCAATTTATTCCGCCATGGGGCTGGCGACGCTCATTTATGTGGTGATCGCGCTGGGGGCGATTTTGGCGATTCCGTTCGACGATATTATCCAGAACCAGGAATACGCCCTGGCGGCGGGGGCTGGCAAGGTGTTGGGCCATTGGGGCACCGAGCTGGTAATCGTCGGTGCCTTGCTGGCGACCAGTAGTGCAATCAGTGGCACCGTGTTTGGCGCTTCGCGGCAGATGGCGGTAATCGCCCGCGATGGTTATTTCCCGGCGCTGCTGGCTCATCGCAACAATCGTATTCCGACCTTTGCCATTCTGGCGATGGCTTTCCTGGCAATGGCGCTGGTGGTCAGTGGGGGGCTGGTAGTGATTCTGGAGTTTGCCAGCTTTACCTTCTTGCTGGTGTCGATTCTGATGGCCTGGGCCAACTTCCGCTTACGGGATAAAACCGCTTCATCGACGTCGGTTACGTTGATTTCACTGGCGGTACTGGTGATGGGACTGGTGCTGATTATTGTCTATGAGGCCAGCCATCAACCTGAGCAGCTGTATTTTATCTTTGGACTGTATTTGCTGCTGACGCTTGGAGCCTGGTTCTATGCTGCTCGCAAGCAGCGCCAGACGGGGGCGACCCGCTAGGGTTTCAGAATGAGGTAGCAGCAACAAAAACGGCAGCCATTGGCTGCCGTTTTAATTTGCTGGTGACTCGCAGGCGCTGATTATTTCAGGCGCAGCGTGCTCAGCGTATGCTCACGTACCTGCTTCAGCAGCGCGGCATCGTCGATCAGGGATTCACCGTAAGACGGGATAAAGGTCTTGATCGCTTGTTTCCAGCCACCAGACATCTTGTCGGCAAAACATTTCTCCAGTACTTCCAGCATGGCGAATACCGCCACAGAAGCGCCTGGAGAAGCACCCAGCAGAGCTGCCAGAGAACCGTCTGCAGCGGCAACCAGCTCGGTACCGAATTCCAGCTTGCCTTTGCCCTTGGCGTCTTTCTTGATGACCTGTACACGCTGACCGGCGTGAGCCAGGGTCCAGTCGCTGGATTTACACTCAGGGAAATAGCCACGCAGGGTTGCCACGCGGTCATCGTGAGACTGCATCACTTCGCTGATCAGGTACTTGGTCAGATCCATGTTGTGGATACCCACTGACATCATCGGGAACAGGTTGTCAGTACTGACGGACTTGATCAGGTCCAGCTTGGAGCCTTTCTTGAGGAACTTGGTGGTGAACCCGGCATAAGGGCCAAACAGCAGTGCAGGCTGGCCGTTAATGATACGGGTGTCCAAGTGTGGTACGGACATTGGGGGCGCACCAATGGCAGCCTTGCCGTAGACCTTGGCGTGGTGCTTGGAAACGATTTTCTCGTCCTTGCATACCAGCCACTGGCCAGATACCGGGAAACCACCGTAGCCGTCGGCTTCTTCAATTCCGGAAGCCTGCAGCAATGGCAGTGAGCCACCGCCAGCACCGATAAAGACAAAACCGGCGTCAATCATGCTGGTTTTGCCAGACTGACGGTCACGGATAGAAACCAGCCAGCGCTTGTCGCTGCGGTTGCGCTCAAAATCAACCACTTCAGTGTTCAGCTTCAGATCCAGGCCGCCGTTCTGGGTAAGGCGATTAACCAGATTACGGGTCAGGGAACCGAAGTCGACATCAGAGCCATAAGGAATTTTGGTCGCGGCCACTTTTTCAGACGGATCACGACCTTCCATAACCAGTGGAATCCACTGCCGCAGAACTTCCGGATCTTCGCTGTATTCCATGTCTTCGAACAGGTGGTGGGCAGAGAGCTTTTCAGCGCGCTGGCGCAGGAAAGCAACGTTCTTTTCACCCCAGACGAAGCTGATGTGTGGTGTGGTATTGATGAACTGGGTTGGTTCAGGCAGCTCGCCGTTTTCAACCATGGTGCTCCACAGTTGCAGAGACAGTTCGAAATTGGCGTTGATTTTCAGGGCGCGTTCAATGCTGACGGTGCCGCTGGAGTCCTGCGGGGTATAGTTCAGTTCGCAATATCCGGCGTGGCCAGTGCCAGCGTTGTTCCATCCATCGGTACTTTCGTGGGCAACATGGTCAAGACGTTCGACCATGGTGAGTTTGAGAGAGGGATCCAACTTGTTGAGCAGAGTGCCGAGCGTCGCACTCATGACACCGCCTCCAATCAGGAGGACATCGACCTGTTGAGTAGTCATTACGATTTCGCCTTTTTATCTGAAAGTCGTTATCAGAATGCGCGTGTTCATCGCGCATTCCGGGGGCCACACCACCTCGCGGACTTTTGGTCCAGACCCGGCCACAAGCACAACTGTGTGACAGTTATATGCTGTTTTGGTTGAGCTGAGATGATTCGAAACCGGAGGGCTTTATACATAGCCACAAACACACAGACAAGCCGAAAACGGGGTGCTTCCTACTAACGTCTGGCCTGAAGAGGGATCAGGAACTGTGGTGTTACTACCAGGTGGGTAGCGAACGTCAAACGGCCAATTTGAGGCCGCCAGAAACTTCACCAACGTTCGTATGCTTGTCTGTAATGCCACGCGTTTATGGGTACTGAAATCGACAAGTTGGATATGGGTAAATCGACTACTTGGCGTTCAGTTTGTTATTTTGGCGGCGCAGAGAATCTAGAGAACCGTGCCATTAATGTCAATTCGGTTACGAAATAGTGAATATAACGCCAACTATATAAACCAGTGAAATGGCCTGCGACAGCAGGCTATTCTGGTAGATATGGATACCAGCAAACCAGTGCAGCCGATGACTGCACTGGTGTTTCAGGCCTGTGATTGAACGCTCACAAAACGTGTAGCGCCGATTCCAGTGGTTTGAAGGCGTAGAACTGGTACATGCCTGCGAACAGTTTTGGCGCTTCCGCTTCCAGTTGTTGCCACTGGGCAGGTGTCAGTTCATTGGCTGCAAGACCAAATACCTGCTGCGCCAGCTGCACTGCGTCACCACGTGCCAGCATACCGGCCCACTGCAGGCCAGCGCGGCTAAGCCAGTGCTCGATATCGGCGATATCGAACAGGTGTTCGACCGGATTACAGAGCAGGTCACGGCAACCACTGACGGTATAGAAGTCCCGTGATGAGAGAATTTCACGGCGCTGACTGTCGTTCAGTCCGGCGACTCTGGCCAGATCACCCTCCATCAAACCATAACGCAATTGCTGGATTTCCGTGCGACTGCTGATCTCGCTGCTATGCAGCTGCTGGCGTAGTTGCAGAATCCCCTGGCGGGCGGTGCGACTGTAGAGCGCCAGTTTGATAATGCCGCCAGGTTTCAGCACGCTTGCCAGCGTCATCAAACCAGCCAGAGGGTTGGCCATATGATGAAGCACGCCGGAACATTCAATGACTTCGAACGACTGTCCGAGGCGTTCAATATCAAGCAGGTTGGCCTGCAGCCAGTCGATAGAAACGCCATAGTCGAGCTGGCGCGACCGGCCATAGGCCAACGATGGCAGACTCAGGTCGATAGCGGTGACCTGCAGATCCGAAAAGAAGCGTGCCAGCCGTAAGGCCTGGCGACCGGTGCCACAACCAGCAACCAGCACATCGGCCGTTTTGCCGGGCTGTAAATGCGCCAGTCGATGGGGAAACTGGCGTTGCACGGTATCGATATAACCGGATTGTGGATAATTGCCGAGATATTGCCAGCGCGGATAGGGGTTGCTCTGGTACAGCGCCTGAATATCGTCACTGGCTGCTGAGGGGTGCTCAGCGTCGTGTTGATCAGGCGGCAACAGCGGAATCACGCTGGCGTGCAGTTCCAGCGCCTGTTGCTGGCCCAGCAAATCCGCCAGCAGAGATTGCAGTTCTGTTGGCCAGGCAGCATCCATCAGGATGGCCGGGCTCAGGCGTTGGCGCAGCTGGGTGGCGGACAATGGCCGATACATCAGAATCAGGCTGACTACGGCAACGGCCGATGGCATCGCCTCGTCACCCAGTTGCAGCAGCCGGTCGGCCAGTTGCTGCAGGCGCAGCAGCTGTTGGCTTTCATCCTCACTTTCAGACCAGCAACCTTCGTTACGTTCGGTTTGCTGGATCAGTGCCAGAATCAATGGTTGTTGACTGGCATCGAAACTGAGGGTTTTGACACTGGCCTGCAGCAAACTGAAGCGGGCAGTGCGTAAGAGTTGTTCCAGCAGGGTGTCGGCAATCGGAAAATGACGACAGGACTGCAACAGCAGGGGCTCCTGTTGCAGCTGTTCCAATGTCAGTTGTTGCTGCTGTTCGAGCAGTGCCATGCGATGTTTCAGCAACGCCATGCTGATGCGGTCAAGCAGGCCAATGTCACCGTCAAATTCAAAGCAGGCCAGCACTTGTTCGGCCAGACCAGCGTCATAGTGATTCGGGGTTACCCCGGCAGCGGCTTCCAGCAACTTGGTTTGCAGGTGGCGGTCGCCCGGCTGGCTGCGCAGCAGTTCAGCAAACTCCTGAAAAGCCTGCTGATAGCGACCTTGCAACAAATGCAGGTGCGCCAGTGATTGTGGTGCCCGGGTGGCGACCCGGGAAATCGCCGCAGACTGACTGAAGCAGCTTTCAGCCTGTTCAAAGTCGTGTTGTTCCAGCGCAACCAGACCAGCGGTATACAGCAGCGCCGGACTGTTGGGCTTTTGCTGTAAACCGAGCTGTGCCCAGGTGGCGGCCTGGTCGTGGTTCCCCTGTTTCAGATGGATTCGTGCCAGCAGATTGAGGGTTTGCAGGTTGGTTGGGTTGGCCAGATGCGATTGTTCTGCGTAGCCAAGGGCCTGGGCAAGCTGATGAGGGTCATCCAGCTCACTGGCCTTGCTGTAAAAGGTGCTGGCGAGCACATACAGTGACTGCGATTTGCCTGTGTCTGGGGTCGGTTGAGACAGGCTTTTCAGAATGGCACTGGCCATAACGTACTCCTTGCCGCGCACGGCAGGTCCGAATCCGGGTTGCAGCGGACGCTGGTTCCCGCTGTTGATCAAACTCTCAAAGCACGTCTTATGCCATTTTGTAAGCTATTGATTTTTATATGTTTATTTTTTATTTCGGAAGTGAGAGGAAATCTCTTGCCGGTCGATGGCGAGCGACAGAGGTCTGTTGTGGCCGCCAGGGCAAGAAGGTTTTCAGCGAAGAGGATTTATTCAGGGTTGAATAAAAGACCGTTAAAAACGATCAGGATGACTAAAAGCCTCTAAAGTAATCGGCCTGCCAGCCGTTAATGGGGATGCACTGTCGTATAACGTATAGAGGAGATGGCTCCATGTATCATTCAGGTGCCAAGCAATATCAACGAGTCAATGTGACATCCGAGGTGCTGGATGCCGATCCCCATCGTTTGATCCAGCTGTTGATGGAAGCAGCCTTGACCCGGATGGCCCAGAGCAAGTCAGCGATTGAACGCAAGGACATGGAAACCAAGGCAAATCTGCTGGGCCGGGTTATCGAAATCATCGGTACCTTGCAGTCGAGCCTGGATCACAGTTCTGGTGGTGAGATCTCACTGAATCTGGAACGTTTGTACGATTACATGAATCGTCGCTTGTTGCAGGCCAGCATTGCCAATGATGTCGAGATGATCGAAGAAGTCATGGGCCTGCTGCTGGAAGTCAAGCGAGGTTGGGATGGCATTCGTGAAGATTATCTCTCCCAGGCACAGGGTAAAAACGAAAATACGGAACCTCGTCAGGTGGCCACCCATATTTCCGTTTAATAGCGTTAGGCGAATTGGCTGGCAAAGACCGCGTCAGGGAATGACACGGTGACTGATAACGTCATGAAGGTGTCATATGCGAACCATAAGGCCATTATTTTATTGTGGTTAATATGGTTCGTTTTGGCTTTTACACAGTAATTAATATGTAACTTCTGTATCTGCTTTGTTCTAAATTGTCAGATCCATAGGGAAAAACCTGACGTCTTTGATTAATTCCGCGACAAAGAATTGACATAGCTGAAATTTGATTCTTAACTGATGTAAAGAGTCAAAGGAGTGACGCAATTCTCATTTTGCGTTTCTTATAAAAAAAAGTGAGCTTGTCTTGACGGAATAATAATCAAAAAAATTTTACGACGACGTTTCGGAGCGGAAGGCGATTGCTATGTGGAGAGAAATCAAACTGCTGTTGATCGACGATAATCAACAACGTCGTCATGATATGAAGGTCATCCTGGAATTTTTGGGCGAGGAAATCATCGTTTGCTGCCCGGAAAACTGGCGTGCCGAAGTCGAACAACGGGTCGAATCCAGTGAAGAGCTGGCGGCGATTCTGGTCGGCGGCAAGGATACCGAATCCTGTATGGCCATTATGAAAGAAGTTTACCAGTGGGATCAGTGTGCTCCGATGCTGAGCCTTGTCGGTGACTCCAATCAGGATGCGTTGCCAGAAGTGCTGCGTCGCAACGTGCTGTCTTCCATCGACATGCCGCCAAGCTACAACGCCTTGCTCGACAGCCTGCATCGTTGCCAGCTGTTCCGTGATCATTTTTCCGGCACCGAAGGCCGTGGCGAGCGTCGCGATATTCAGCTGTTCCGCAGCCTGGTCGGTACCAGCCGGCAGATCCAGCAAGTTCGCGAGCTGATCATGCAGGTTGCCGACAAAGACGTCAGCGTGATGATTCTGGGTGAATCGGGTACCGGCAAGGAAGTGGTTGCCCGTAACCTGCATTACCATTCCAACCGCCGTAACAAACCTTTTGTACCGGTAAACTGTGGCGCGATTCCGGCAGAATTGCTGGAAAGCGAACTGTTTGGCCATGAGAAAGGTGCTTTCACCGGTGCTATTTCCAGCCGACCTGGTCGTTTTGAACTGGCGGAAGGCGGCACCCTGTTCCTCGATGAAATTGGTGATATGCCGCTTAACATGCAGGTGAAAATTCTGCGGGTTCTGCAAGAGCATACTTACGAGCGGGTTGGCAGCAACAAAACCCTCAAGGCTAACGTGCGCATCATTGCCGCTACCCACAAGAACCTTGAGAACATGATTGAAGAGGGTACCTTCCGTGAAGACCTCTATTACCGCCTCAATGTGTTCCCCATTGAAATGCCGTCACTGCGTGAGCGGGTTGAAGACCTGCCGCTGTTGCTGAACGAGCTGATTTCACGGCTGGAACACGAAAAGCGCGGCTCTATTCGTTTCAACTCTGCTGCCATCATGTCGCTGTGCCGCCACGAATGGCACGGTAATGTCCGTGAGCTGGCCAACCTGGTGGAACGTCTGGCGATCCTGTATCCCTATGGCGTGGTCGGTGTTAACGAACTGCCGAAAAAATTCCGTCACTTTGACGATGGTGAAGAAGAAGCATTGGAATCGCTGGAAACAGCTGTCGGCTTCAATAGTGAGCCAGCGCAGGAAACGGCTGCTTTGCAAGCGGTGACGCTGGATAACGCCGCACTGCTGCCAGTGAATGGTCTGGATCTGCGTGAGTATCTGTCAGATCTGGAATCATCACTGATCCAGCAGGCACTCGACGATGCCAACGGCGTGGTGGCCCGTGCTGCCGAGAAACTCAACATTCGTCGCACCACGCTGGTGGAGAAAATGCGCAAATACAACCTGCAGCGTAAAGAGAAAGATTTCGCCTGAGCGGCTGCTAACGCGGGATAGTCAAAAGCCCAGCGAAACCAGGATGAAAAACCGGCACTGCGCCGGTTTTTTTATGCCTGAAGTTTGGCACATGCTCCAAAAATTCTGGATAAACCTATATAAATCAATGCTTTATTTTAAATTTAAAAGTTGGCCCAGCCTTTGCTAAATACCTATAAACGCTAGATTTTTGGCGATATATCAGAGAATTGGCGAGGTGTTTATGACGATTTCCACAGCCCGGCAGATAGAACCACAACCAGAGCTTAAACCGCATCTGGCTGATATGGCTGTGCCGTTGCGAAATCGTGCTGCCATCAGTGAAGAACGTCAGGTACTGGATCGCACCCTCAATCTGTTCAATCAGATGTCGCGGCAGTTAACCGACAGCTACGAACAACTGGAAAGCCAGGTCGAACACCTGAACGGTGAACTGGCCCAGCTGTCCGCCCGCCGCATTACCGAACTGGCCGAAAAAGAACGCCTGGCCAATCAGCTGGAACTGTTACTGACCATGTTGCCTGCCGGTGTCTTGCTGCTGGACCAGAATGGCTGCGTAGCCAAGTCCAACCCGGTTGCCGAACAACTGCTGGCAGCGCTGGCAGGCGTCAACAGTTTGATTGGCCAGCGCTGGCGAGTGCTGATCAACCAGTGCTTTGCACCGCGCCACGATGATGGCCACGAAGTATCGCTGGTAGATGGCCGCCGGTTGTTGATTCGTACCACGCCCATGATTCAGCAACCGGGTCAGCTGGTGCTGCTCACGGATATGACTGAAACCCGCGCGCTGCAAGCCAAGTTGGCACAGCACCAGCGGCTTTCGGCGATGGGCAAAATGGTTGCCTCGCTGGCGCATCAGGTTCGTACCCCTCTGTCTGCCGCCACTCTGTATGCCGGTCACCTGGCCAACCCGGATCTTGATCAGTCTGCCCGCGAACGTTTCGCTGGCAAGTTGATGGAGCGTCTGCGCCACCTCGAACATCAGGTACGTGACATGCTGATTTTCGCCCGCGGCGATCTGCCATTACACGACGAAATCAGCATCGACGAGCTGCTTTACGAACTTGAAGCCGCGATGGAAGTGCCGGTCGGCCAGTCCCAGGCGCAATATCAGATCACCAATCTTTGCACCGACAGCCGTATCCGCTGCAACCGCGACGCTCTGGTCAGCAGCCTGATGAACCTCGTCAATAATGCCCTGGAAGCCTGTCGCGACGCCCGTCAGCGCCAGATTGAACTGACGATTGCAGCGCGCCCGGGCGGCCAGCAGAACGCTGGCGGCATTGTGATTTCGGTGGCTGACAACGGCCCGGGCCTGTCAGCCCAACAAAAACAACAGGTGCTGGAACCCTTTCACAGCACCAAAGCCAATGGCACCGGCCTTGGGCTGGCGGTGGTACAAGCCGTCGCTCGTGCTCACGGTGGCCTGCTGACGCTTGAAGACAGCGCCGTTGGTGGCCTCTGTGCCAGCATTCGAATCCCGGCGGTTATGGCACAGCCTGGCCACTAACCCGCAGTATATTGAGGAATACCACTATGTTGATTCTGGTAGTAGAAGACGATCCACAACTGCGGGAAGCCGTTGTCGACAGCCTGGAAATCAAGGGCCATCAGGTCATTGCCGCCTGTGACGGACTGGACGCCTGTGTGGCGTTGCAGCAACAAACCCCCGATTTGATTTTGTCCGACATTAACATGCCGGGTATGGACGGCCTGACCCTGCTGGGTCGGGTGCGCGAAGAACATCCCTGGTTGCCGATGGTTCTGATGACGGCCTATGGCGATGTCAGCCAGGCGGTGCAGGCAATGCAGCGCGGTGCCAACGATTACCTGATGAAGCCGTTTGAAGCCGGTGAACTGGATGCTCTCTTGCAGCCGTTCGACCAGCAACCGGGTCGTCCGAGCAGTCGTAAGGAAGAGGCTCCGGTGGCCAACTCGGTTGCCAGTCGGCAGCTATTCCAGCTGGCCGAACGGGTTGCCCAAACCGATTCTACCGTGCTGATCAGCGGCGAGAGCGGTACCGGTAAGGAAGTGCTGGCGCGCTACATTCACCAGCATTCCGACCGTGCCGACCAGCCATTCGTGGCGATCAACTGCGCTGCGATTCCGGAAAACATGCTCGAAGCCATGCTGTTTGGTTACGAGAAAGGCGCTTATACCGGAGCCTATCAGTCGTCAGCCGGTAAGTTTGAACAGGCTCAGGGCGGCACCTTGCTGCTCGACGAAATCACCGAAATGGACGCCGGTCTGCAAGCCAAACTGCTGCGCGTATTACAGGAACGCCAGGTTGAACGGCTGGGCGGCAAGCGGGTGATTAACCTCGATGTGCGGATCATTGCCACCACCAACCGCGATCTGGCCGAATACGTTGCCGAAGGCAACTTCCGTGAAGACCTGTATTACCGTTTGAGCGTGTTCCCGCTGCACTGGCTGCCACTGCGTGAACGACAGGAAGACATTGTGCCACTGGCCCAGCGGTTGCTGGCCCATCACGCTGCCAAAATGAAACGCCGCGCGCCGGTGTTGATGCCGGAAGCTGAACGCAAATTGCTGCAACACAGCTGGCCTGGCAACGTTCGCGAACTCGACAACACCATGCAACGGGCCCTGATCCTGCAAACCGGAGCACAGCTGTTTGCCAACGACCTGCTGCTGACACCAGTGCCCGGCCAACGCGGCATGGCCTCTGTCAGCAGTATGCCGAACTTCACTATCACGGATTCGCGTCCGCGTGATGACGTGGCGGAAGCCGTGTCCATTCTGGATGACGGTCGTCTGGGTCAGGATTTGAAAAACCGCGAAGTCGAGCTAATTGTGCAGGCGATCCGGGAAGAACCGAGCCGTAAGGAAGCCGCCGAACGGCTGGGCATCAGCCCGCGCACCCTGCGTTACAAGGTGGCGCGGTTGCGTGACGAAGGTGTTGATGTCGAAGCCATGATTTGAAGATCAGGCACGGCGTCGGCTGGTCACTTGCTGATACACCAGCAAATACAGCACCGACGCCAATAACCCCAGCAAGGTGCCCCAATGCAAACCAGCAAGCGGGTACAAATAACTGACACCCAGGGCGTACACCACCAGAGCGCCAATACCATCCGGGTAATGACGAATACTGGTCGACAACACACCAGCGCCCTGGCTCAGATGCAGAATCAGCATCAACGGGAAAAAACTCACCGGGAAAGCCGCCAACAAACCGGCACGGGTTGGCCCCAGCCAGTCTGCCAGCCCGGTAATCATCAGAATGGTCAAACTCGCCATCACCGCCCGAAACAACAGCTTGCCCCAGCGATTATGAAACCAGCCGGAACGAATCCGATCATCCTGTTCCAACGCCACTTTTTGCTCTGGAATCTGTTTGAACAGCGTGCGGAATAACAAAATGGTTGCGACCACCACCGCCAGCGCCAGACCGCGATGAGACGGTAAAAACTGCAGCAGGGTGGCGCTCAACATAAAACAGCCCAGCCCACTGACGATGGCCAAGGGCAAATAACGCAACTGCGGCAAACGCCGGATCACCAGCCAATAACCGGCTGCCAGACACACAGCCGAACCCAGCCCGGACAAGGTATACACAGCACTCTGGGCGGCAAACTCCGGCCCCAGCTGCCAGCCAAAGAAATACAGCGCAATCGCAGTGCCGAGCGGAAAACCTGCCAGTAAACCGGCATGTTTTGGGCCGAGGCGTTCAGCCACCACAGCCAGCAGTACAACGGTGAGAAATGTCACCAGAATCTTGGCGAGAATTAACAAAGCGGAACCTTCAACGAACTTGTTATTGTTGTCATAAGGTCGCGATGATGCCGCCCAAAGTGGCTGGCGGCAATCAGACTTCAGAACGGGTTGCTAACCGAGTGTTCAAAGTAGCAAGGTTTAATTTTTGCCGAAGTATCACGTCATCCCGTACGAGCCCGCGAGATACGGGTTCCAGGCGGGGTGATGATTGCCTGGTCGTATGGATCCTGAGTCGCTGCGCGCTCAGGACGACAAGGTTGAATGTTCGCCGAAGTATCGCGTCATCCCGTACGAGCTTGCGAGATACGGGATCCATGCGGAGTTTATGGTTGCCAGGTTGCATGGATCCAGAGTCGCTGCGCGCTCAGGACGACATGGTTGAATGTTCGCCGAAGTATCGCGTCATCCCGTACGAGCCCGCGAGATACGGGATCCATGCGGAGTTGATGATTGCCGGGTTGCATGGATCCAGAGTTGCTGCGCGTTCAGGATGATGGATTTTAATGCTATTCCGAACGCTGTCAGCAGGGACGGGAGCGCAGGCGTCCCGCCTGCACAGGTTGCACTAGCTACTGACAAACCTTGTTATCCGTCGGCAACAAGCCATCTTCCAGCGCCTGCTGCAACGACAACCGGCCGGCAAACCAGAACGGATATTCCTTATCGGGGTTATCAAAGGCAGTCAGTGGCTTGTTGCGAGTCAGCGCCTGCTTCAGCACCGGTGCTTCTACCCAGATAAACTGATTACGTTCGTTCGGGGTTCCGCAGCGGGACTTTTCAATCGCGGCAGCGCCAATGTATTCGACCTGGGACACATAGCTGTAAAAAGGCCCGACGGCCGAGCGTTTCTGGTTGAGTAAATCGTCCGGGTCCGGGCCGTTAAACAGACAGCGGGTTTCTTCACGAAACTCCCGCGCAGCGGTATCGACAATACGTTCACCTTTCTCACCATGGCCACCGAAGGCAGCCCAGCCGTTGCGATTCGGACCCTTGTCGTAGGCCAGCAGCACCAGCGCCTTGTGGTCATGGCAGGCATAGGCAATGACCCCGGCTGGTGGTTCGGCGAACACCACAATCGAGCCACTGACCAGCAGCGGCAACAATACAAAACCAATCAGCAGGGCGGTGAGCATCAATTCTTTCCGGGGTGCTGTGGGTGAATCGTCGGTGTCTGAAATCGTCAGGGTCTCCAGCGGAAATCAGCCAGGTTGACACGGCCATCCGGGGTCACCATCACTCCTTCAGCGCGTAGCAGCTCCGCTTGTCGCTGGCCGCCGTCTTCCGGCGGTAGGGAAATCTGGCCACGAGCATTAATCACCCGGTGCCAGGGCAGACTGGAGCCATCAGGAAGGTTGCGCAGGATTTGGCCGACCCAGCGGGCTCGGCGGGGAAAGCCAACCAGCTCCGCCAGTTGGCCATAGGTGACTACTCGCCCGGCGGGTACGCTGGCGAGCATGGTATAGAGCCGGATGTCACTGGCAGTCGCCACAGGTTGTGGCTGAGCTTGGCTGGCCATTCTGCGTATCTGTCACCAATGTTTTCGATAATGTTTACAAATGCGTCTGTAACATTAGTTAACACATTATTGTGACGCTTCCTAGCATCAGGCCGGTTTTCAGTGGACGCTCTGGTCAGATGCGCAGGCCACCGTCGATTTCAAACACCCGGCCAGACACATAGTCGTTGGTCAGCAGGAAAGACACCGTCTGGGCGATTTCATCCGGCTGCCCCATACGCTTGAGCGGAATACCGGCCGTGATTTTTTCCAGCACCGCCGCAGGCATGCTTTCCGTCATTTCAGTGGCAATAAAGCCAGGTGCAATGGCGTTGGCGCGAATGCCAAAGCGTGACAGCTCCTTTGCCCACACGGTGGCCAGACTAGCGACACCGGCCTTGGCGGCGGAGTAGTTGCTCTGGCCGACGTTACCAACCCGGGTAATGCTGGAAATATTGATGATGCAGCCCTGGCTGTTGGTCTTGATCATCTGGGCAGCGGCTTCACGGCCACAGAGGAAGACGCCGGTCAGGTTCACATCAATCACGGATTGCCACTGGGCCAGCGACATCTTGGTCATTTGGCCATCCTTGACCTTTACCAGCAAACCGTCGCGCACGATACCGGCGTTGTTCACCAGCCCGTCGAGGCCACCAAAATCCGCCGCAATCGCTTCGAAAGTGGCTTCAACGGCAGCTTCATCGGCGACGTTACAGCAATAGGTTTTGCCGCTGCTGCCGGCCTGTTCAACCAGCGCCAGTGTTTCGCTGATGTGATCCGGGTTGATATCAATAATGGCAATACGAGCGCCTTCACCGGCCAGATACAGCGCCATGGCACGGCCAAGGCCCTGACCAGCACCGGTAATGGCAATTACCTTGTCTTGCAGCTTCATAATTGGCTCCATCGGTAACATTGATTGAAAAGTCAAAAGTCGTGGGCAGCGTCGAATAGGCAGCATGCGCTTCCTGATGGTATTCGGGCTGGGCGAATAATCGTGAAAAGTATAACCACAGATGTGGCTTATCCGGCCAGTGTGTTAGATGCCCGGCGTAGCGTCATCCCTACTTTGGTGGCAGCAAATCCGGCTCCCATACACGTACCGTCATTCATGCTGAATGTTTACACACGGTTTGCATGCACTCCCGGTCCAGACCAAATCGGTTAAGTAAACTGCATTACGCTGTCACAGGGTTGTAATCCTGCAAATCACCCTAATAAATGAAGAATCACAGGGATTAACGTGTTTACGGGAATTTTCGGACAGGAGCGCATCCAACCGAAAGTTGAAAATGCACATCGGGAGGCTACGAGTGCCATTAATTCTGATTTTTATCGTAGTACCGCTGATCGAACTGGCGGTGCTCATCAAGGTTGGCAGCTACATTGGCGTGCTGTGGACCGTACTGATTATTTTCCTCACCGCCGTACTGGGCGTGCGGATTCTGAAACAGCAAGGCATGGGTGTCCTGATGCGGGCCCAGCAGAAAATGAACGAAGGTGCCTTGCCCGCTTCCGAGCTGGCCGAAGGCTTCCTGTTGGCATTGGCCGGTGCGCTGTTGTTGACGCCAGGCTTTGTCACCGACGCCGTTGGTTTCGCTCTGCTGGTGCCACAGATTCGCCGCTCCATGCTCGGCAACGTCATGAAAGTGATCAAACCACGCGTCGTTGTTGGCGGTGGTTTTGGTCAGCGGCCACAAGCCGACCCATTTCAGCAGCCGCGGTCTGAACAGCCAAAACAGGGCGTTCATGGTCATCGGCCGGAAACCATCGACGGTGAATATCGTCGCGAAGACTGATGGTTTTGTCTGGCATTTGCAGAGCTATAAACTAAAACTTTGAACACGGCGTATTTGATAGAAAAGTTTTTACTTAACTGCCGTTGAAAACACCGTTCACGGCCCTATCTATCAAACACGTAAAATTTGGGGCAGCCGGGCTGAGTCCTGCTTTCCCGCTAAAAACAGCAAAACATGCTTCATATTGGAGAGAACCTCAAATGAATATCCGTCCTCTACACGATCGCGTCGTTGTTCGCCGTAAGGAAGAAGAGCAAACCACTGCTGGCGGTATCCTGCTGCCAGGTTCTGTCGCTGAAAAGCCAAATCAGGGCGTCGTGGTAGCCGTCGGTACTGGTCGCGTTCTGAATAACGGTGAAGTGCAGGCACTGGCAGTCAGCGTTGGCGATACCGTGGTATTCGGCAAGTACTCTGGTTCCAACACCATCGAAATCAACGGTGAAGAGCTGCTGATCCTGAACGAAAGCGAAATCTACGGCGTTCTGGAAGCCTGATAAGCGCTCCATTTTTCACATCGTTAACGAAACAAGTTTTGAGGAAAGAACATCATGGCTGCTAAAGAAGTCAAATTTGGTAACGACGCCCGCGTCAAAATGCTGGCTGGCGTAAACATCCTGGCCAACGCTGTAAAAGTAACCCTGGGTCCTAAAGGCCGTAACGTGGTACTGGAAAAGTCTTTCGGTGGCCCAACCATCACCAAAGACGGTGTATCCGTAGCCAAGGAAATCGAACTGGAAGACAAGTTCGAAAACATGGGTGCACAGATGGTTAAGGAAGTTGCTTCCCAGGCCAACGACAAGGCTGGCGACGGCACCACCACTGCGACCGTTCTGGCCCAAGCCATTGTTAACGAAGGCCTGAAAGCCGTTGCAGCTGGCATGAACCCAATGGACCTGAAGCGTGGTATCGACAAGGCAACTGCCGCCGTTGTTGAACAACTGGCCGCTCAAGCCAAGCCATGTGAAGACACCAAAGCCATCGCCCAGGTAGGTACCATCTCTGCCAACTCCGACGAAACCGTTGGTGCCATCATTGCAGAAGCAATGGAAAAAGTAGGTAAAGAAGGCGTTATCACCGTTGAAGAAGCCAAAGGCTTCGCCGACGAGCTGGACGTGGTTGAAGGTATGCAATTCGACCGTGGTTACCTGTCTCCATACTTCGTAACCAACCAGGAAAAAATGACTGCCGAGCTGGAAAACCCGGTCATCCTGCTGGTAGACAAGAAGATCGACAACCTGCAAGAACTGATTCCAGTACTGGAAGCCGTTGCCAAATCCGGCCGTCCACTGCTGATCGTTGCAGAAGACGTTGAAGGTCAGGCGCTGGCAACACTGGTTGTGAACAACCTGCGTGGCACCTTCAAGGTTGCTGCGGTCAAGGCACCAGGCTTCGGTGACCGTCGCAAGGCCATGCTGCAGGATATCGCTATCCTGACTGGTGGCGCGGTTGTTTCTGAAGAAGTGGGTATGTCTCTGGAAACCACTACTCTGGACATGCTGGGCACTGCCAAGAAAGTAGTCATCAGCAAAGAAAACACCGTAGTAGTAGACGGTGCTGGCAATGCAGCTTCTGTATCTGCCCGTGTTGAACAGATCCGCGCAGAAATGGCCAACTCCACTTCTGACTACGACAAGGAAAAACTGCAGGAACGTGTGGCCAAACTGGCTGGCGGCGTAGCCGTTATCAAGGTTGGTGCCGGTTCTGAAGTTGAAATGAAAGAGAAAAAAGACCGCGTTGAAGACGCCCTCAACGCAACCCGCGCTGCCGTAGAAGAAGGCGTGGTTGCTGGTGGTGGTGTTGCGCTGGTTCGTGCACTGACCAACGTATCTGTTGAAGGTGACAACGAAGACCAGAACGTTGGTATCGCCCTGGCACTGCGCGCGATGGAAGCTCCAATCCGTCAAATCGCTGCCAACGCCGGTGCTGAAGGCTCTGTAGTTGTAGACAAGGTAAAAGCTGGCGAAGGCGCATTCGGCTTCAACGCAGCTACCGGCGTATACGGCGACATGATCGAAATGGGTATTCTGGACCCAGCCAAAGTAACCCGTTCTTCCCTGCAAGCTGCCGCTTCCGTTGCTGGTCTGATGATCACCACCGAAGCCATGGTTGCTGAACTGCCTAAGGCAGATGCAGGCATGCCAGATATGGGTGGCATGGGCGGTATGGGTGGCATGGGTGGAATGATGTGATGCGACGAGAGTCGCGCAGGTAGCTAGCCTGACTGGGTTACGTCCATAGTGGTCACTAACTTTATACAAGTTTTTGACCACTCCCTCCAGTAGAAAATAGCACCAATTACCCGACATTCGGGCCACCCCCGAATGTCGGTTTCTCTCCGGAGATACCAACACGGGCTCGGCCTGCCCGTTCAAAAGACGGCTCACACTGAAGCAACTGCAATATTGGTTGTGAGGAAGTGGGAATAGTCGTGTCTATTGGCAGCTATAGCACCTGCCGGTGTGAAGCTGTATCAGCAATTGTTCCACCAATGTCATGCGCGGAAGTAACCCGCAACTCTCATTTGGAGCGGAACCTGAAATGCAACTTTCAGTAGCCTAGGGATAGTGCGTCGCCAGTAACGGCGGGGTATGAAGCTTCCTGACAATGTACTCCCCTCACGGGTGTGTTTTCGCCGTGAGGTGGATGCATGGATTTCGCTAATCACAAGCGACTGAGAGGCTAGGCTGGGTAATATGGCTAACACAAGTGAACCGCTTATAAGCACCGTCAGCCGCATAAAGCGAAATGTGATTGATGCGCTTTGACCAAAAGGTACAGGGTTGGACATTCCTTTTGCATCTGGGAATGCGTTGCCACGAAACCCTCGGTGTATTCGCGGAGCCTACGTTACTCGTGTTGTTGATATGGAACTCGGAAACCCCGTATTTCCGCCTTGCTTTGCAGGGCAGGCCGACCGCAAGGGACGCTGTTGGGAGTGCGGGTTTGGGAGGTTGGAAAAAGCGAATGCCAGGCTGTAATGGTCTGGATAGGGGGTTAAATGTTCCTCCGCCGGAAACGGTTGCCCACGTCCAACTGGTCTCTGATCGCGTGAAAACGTGCAAAGCAATCAACTGAAACAGATCTGAGCCTCGGCGACGATCTTTAGCCCGGACGGGAAGTACATCTCCCGTCAGGGAGTCATGTGCTCTCCGTCTTGGTAACAGGAATAAGGAGAGCAGCAAGATGAGTGAATCTTTTGAAACACCTGCGTTCTCCGACTGGGCGGACGACTGGCATACCATTAATTGGAAGCTGGTCGGCCAAACGGTTCGAGAGCTGCAGGTACGAATCGCGAAGGCAACTCAAGCACAGCAATGGCGCAAGGTGAAAACCTTGCAACGACTGCTGACTCGTTCTTTTTCGGCCAAAGCCTTGGCTGTGAAGCGAGTAACTGAAAACCGGGGTAAGCGTACCTCGGGCGTAGATGGTGAGCTGTGGAGTACACCAAATACGAAATGGCAAGCGATTGGTCGGTTGCAACGAAAAGGGTATCAACCCAAACCGTTGCGGCGTGTCTACATTCCGAAATCGAACGGCAAACGCCGTCCGCTCGGAATTCCAACGATGCTGGATCGGGCAATGCAGGCGTTATACCTGCTGGCGCTCGAACCTGTGTCTGAGACAACGGCCGATCGTAACAGCTACGGGTTTCGTCCCATGCGCTCTACAGCCGATGCAATTGAGCAATTGTTCGTCAATCTCAGTCGCAAACATTCGGCTCAATGGGTGCTGGAAGGCGACATCAAAGGCTGTTTTGACAACATCAGTCACGAGTGGTTACTGGCCAACGTTCCGTTGGATAAGACAGTGCTCAGGAAATGGCTGAAAGCTGGATTTATGGAATCCAACCATTTGCACTCGACCGAGGCAGGAACTCCGCAAGGGGGGATTATCTCGCCGGTGCTGGCCAATTTGGCACTTGATGGACTGGAAGAGGTGTTGCTGGCTCGATTCGGGCAAAAGAACACCAAAGCCTCCTACAAGACCAAGGTCAATTACGTGCGTTACGCAGACGACTTTGTCATCACTGGTATCTCGAAAGAGCTGCTGGAAAACGAAGTTAAACCCGTCGTCGAAGCCTTTATGGCTGAGCGTGGGCTGCAACTATCGCCTGAAAAGACGCTAGTGACGCATGTTGATGATGGCTTTGACTTTCTGGGACAAAACTTGCGCAAGTACAGTGGCAAACTGCTTATCAAGCCAAGCCACAAAAGCCTGCGTAATCATCTTCAGAAGCTCAAAGAGCTAGTCCGCAAACATTACACGTCGGAACAAGGCGTGCTAATAAAACAACTCAACCCAGTAATCAGGGGATGGGCGAACTATCACCAGCACATTGTTGCGAGTGAAACGTTCAAATATGTGGACTACAGGATGTGGAGGCTCCTGTGGCGATGGTCATGCCGTCGTCATGGAAATCGTAAAAAGCGCTGGGTGAAAAGAAGATATTTTCACACAGTGAAAAACGAGAAGTGGGTCTTCCAGGCGGTTTATGCAGACGGCAAGACGATTCGTCAGGTCAAAAGCATGGACACTAAAATCCAGCGGCACCGTAAGATCAAGGCCGAGGCCAATCCATATCTGCCAGAGTTCGAGCAGTATTTCGAGAGTCTTCTTGACTACCGTTGGAAGCAGTCTCTGGGAGGCAGGAAGAAGCTGACGTCTTTATGGATTCGACAACTGAAGCGCTGTCCGATGTGTGATCAATTGATCACGCCTGATACGGGGTGGAACATTCACCACGTGGTCGAGCGAGCAAAGGGTGGTTCTGATGAACTGTCGAATCTGGTGCTGTTGCATCCGAATTGCCATAGGCAGTTGCACAATGGTAATCTACTTGGATTATCAGTTGGTGATGGTTGATAGTAAAAATACTATCGATTATTCTGCTTGCTCAAGCAATAAACAGGTAATCTGTTATGCATACTACGCGTCAAAACACTGTCTACATGCTAGATCAGGAAATTGTCATCAGACACGATCTCTACTTCAGGGTCACGGATGGCAATCATGCTGAATCTGGTAGCTTGCAGCGAAGGAGTGCCGTTACGGTCCTCCAGCCGTTGGGTGATACGAAAGTTCGAATTCGTACCTCAGTTGCGAGTTGTATGCTAGATGGTTCAGTGGGGACAGCCGCCAATCAGTCCCGTATGGGACTTCATCGGAGACTGTTACATCGGGCTGCAGATAGAGCAGAATACCGCTTAATGCAGGTGATAGACGTTGTGGTAGACCTGACGCTGTTTCTTCCCATTTTAATAACGTATCTCTACGTTATCGATGGGGAGGTAGACCTTCAGCATGTGCAAGCATTCTTAATTGCATTTGTAGCGAGGTCTTATTCAGAGAGTTTAAGGTCTGAGTAGGCGCTTTGCTTAAGGTGCTGGTCCGTCTTAGACGGGCTTACAGAGGCTTGAGCCGGATGCGGGGAAACTCGCAAGTCCGGTTCTTAGGGGGCGGCGGCACAGTAATGTGCTGCTGCTACCCGACAGGTAATTAACCTCCATTATTCTCCGGCTACCAGGCCTTAAAGAAACCCGCGTTGAGTAATCAGCGCGGGTTTTTTTGTTGGGTTTTTATTGGTTAGTAACCAGCAAAACCTGCATAGGTCGGAGAGAGATTCTATGTATGCCTAACCAGTATAATTTTGAAATCTTCCAAATCTGCGCTCACTTTCCCGGATTGCTTGCTCGCTTTGTCAGCCACTGCTACTGTAAGTAGCTGAAATCAGGGATATTATTGGTAAGGTTTACAAGTTAATGCGCACTCCTCAGGGAATTAATGCGCATGCGCATTTTACCGGACAAGGAGGTGGCTGGAAATGGAAGTTTTTCTCTTAAAATCAAATAGTTGTCACTGTTTTCTGGAATTTACCTCACTCAGAAACCGCGCATGCGCACTAATAATCTGTTACATGCTAGGGAAGCTATGAGTACAAGTTTAAAGTTAATTGGCATATTCGGGATATTGCTATTTGGCGCACTATTCTCGGTGACGTTCGTTTCACCTGAGAAGGTCGAAGACTCCGCCAAAGGGTTCGTGAAAAGCCAGATTGAGAAAGAAATCCGTGAAAAGCAACAAGCTATGAGCGAATCGCCCGTAGCAGAAGCCGCTTTAAATATTGCCGGCAGGCTGGGCCTTGAAAAAGAGAAAATACAGGCTGATTTAGATAATAAACTGCCTGAAAAAATTGCCAGCATAGTCGCGGCTATATGTGGGTATGATTGTGAAAAAAAGAAAGCCTTGGCTCAATCTATAGCCACGGGTTACATGGAGCGGATCAAGAATATTCAAGTTGCTGAAAGCACGTTAAGCGATGTCGTAAAGGGGAAATACCTTGAAATCGTGAGCAACCTGAAGCTTGATCTCAGAATATTTCTCGGCTCAAATTTGGCAATGTTCTTTGTTCTCATCACAATATCATTTTTAAAGCCTAGAGCAGTGCAGTATTTATTCCTTCCAGGGATGTTATTAGCCGTAGCAACAATAATATCTTCAAGCATATATATTTTTGGTCAAGATTGGTTTTATACCATTCTGTACAATGACTATATGGGCTTTGGCTATCTGCTCTATATAGCAACAATATTCGGGTTTTTGGTCGACATAACCTTTAATAAGGCTAGGGTCACAACTGAAATTATTAATGGCATAGCAAACGCGGTTGGCTCAGCGTTTTCGGTTGTTCCGTGCTAGCCGCATGTAACAAGTCAATCAACTACGCGCCTTCGGCGCCGGACGCAGCAAAGCTGCGCCGGTTATTGAGGCGTTATAACTAAAGAAGGGCCTTATGAAACATTTGGAAAGACTTAGATGTAAGGATAAATATTTTGATGTTGTCGATGGGTATAAAGAGATAAAAACAGCAAGAATCTGGCATTGTAAATATAAGTCTCTTGGAATTTTATCAAAGTACGAAAACATAAAAAAATTGGTTATAGCAACATATCCTGATGATGACTTAGAACCAATAGGTGAACTTCAGGCGTTGGAACACTTAAGAATTATACATCTGCCCAAAGTTCGTTCACTTGAGCCGCTTGGTGCGTTGATGAAACTTAAATATTTGTCATTGGAGACTTTGCCTAGTTGGGATTCATCTGGCAAGGTTACAATAGTTGATTCATTAGCGCCTATAGGTCGCTTAAATATAGAAAAGCTTCAATTGTTCGGTGTAAGGCCAGAGAGTAAAGAGCTTTCCGAGCTAGAGAATTGCAAGAGTCTGATTAGTGGCAGGTTCCATAAATATCCTAAAAAAGAGATAGAGCGTTTTGTTTTGAAAATGGGTATTAATGATGATTGGATACCAGATCCTGTATTTGAAATTGAGTTGTAAAAATCAATGGAGACGGTTTTCCACTGAGCTCCAGGCCAGGGCGAAAATTCGGCGTTATGAATCATAGGAAGCATCGATGTACTTTTGGAAAATAGAAGAATTAAAGGAAGATATAAGAGCAAGTGATTTCAGGGAAAATGATCGCTTCATCTATGCATTCCTATACTTAGGTCTGAGTGCTATCGGTATGGAAGTTATGATGTACATGCCAGTTGAAAATCCTAATATCTGGGATTTAGTCGATTCAATTGGTAATATCATAATTCCTATTGCAGGTACTTTCTTCGCGTACAAAGCAAATGGTGGTGCCAATGGCTCTGATTTTCTCGGACGTTTTTTCAGCATTAACTTTGTGGTCGCAATCAGGTTTATCGCACTGCTAATACCGATGTCTATAGCTTTGGTTGCTTACTACATGTATACGTTTCCCGGGGATCAATATATTGTCAGTACACCAGCCGATACAATACCATTTCAAATCTGGCTTGCTTTTCTATATGTTCGTACTTGCAAGCACATTAGTGATGTTAAAAACTCATAACAAGCAACGGCAAGATCACAATCAAGAGTTGGTGACATCAGTCACAATTAATTTTAGTGTATGGGGTACAAAGAATTAAGTTTATTGGTTAGTGTTGCTCACCATTTAACATTGAATTATTTATTTTCAAGGAGAAAGAAATGAAATATCTGGTGGTGGGGTTGGCTATTTTTTTGACAGCTTGCGCAAGCAATAAAGAAATAGAAACGGTTACGGTGCAAAAGGAGTTTTCTCCCCATTTGTGGTCTGATCACAAGCTCCTTAAAACTACCTCTGATTTATGCGCCACAAAAGGGGAGTCCATATTGAGTTCATTGGGTTTCTCGCAGGTCGTTCGAAATGGAACCTACGTATATGGTAATTTCAGCAATAACCGAGCAGCTATAAAGTGCGTTGAGGTTCCCGAAGGAACTTTTGTATATGCTGCCGTAGCAGGACCTAAAGTCGAGGTTGTTAGAAGCTTGCGCAATGAAATCTTCTGGCAGCTATAAAAACATTAAAACTACGCTATCCATTTGGGGACTAGACCTGTAATTCAGCGCCTCGTGCTTACATTGGGCCTGTGTTCTGGACGTATTATCTACAAGGAATAGTATGAATCGAATATTTGCTGTAATGATTTTTGGGATGTCTTCACATATAAGTGCCGAAGAAAGCATTGTTGATACGGACAGACATAGAGTAATACCAATTGAAATATCTTTTCCTTTGGAAAAATCCAACTGCTCAGTAGAGTCGCAATGTCCAGTTGTTTTCTTTAGTGCGGGTTATGGTGTTTCTCACACCAAATATCATTTTCTCTCAGATCTGTTCGCTGAACTTGGATATCTGGTTGTTGCTATAGGCCATGAACTTCCTGGTGATCCTCCTCTGTCTGTATCAGGAAATCTGCTTGAAACCCGGTCGGAGAATTGGCGACGTGGCTCTGACACGTTGAAAGTTGTTCGAAATGTTCTTCGTGGCAAAAATCCAGAGTACAACTTCGATCATCTTCTGCTTGCTGGACACTCGAATGGTGGCGATATATCTGCCTGGCTGGCTAACGAATCACCTGAGTTTATTGGCGGTCTTATAACTCTGGATCACCGACGGGTTCCTCTGCCACGATCCGGATCAATTGCTGTTCTGTCCGTCCGTGCCAGCGATTTTGAGGCTGATGCTGGCGTTTTACCATCTGAAGCTGAACAAACCCAATATGGAAGCTGTATCGTAAAAATTCCGAACGCTCGGCATAATGATATTTCAGATCTGGGGCCGAAATGGCTCAAAACGAGTATTCAGCGTATTGTTCGTGGCTGGTTGACTAATACATCGTGCCAATTGCGGGTGTAAAAATAGATTCAGGTGATGCCTACGGCGAACCTGATTGAGGCCGCGATTTTCGACGCTGGCGATTCCGTCTCTGCCGTTGTCTGATGGATCTCGCTACGCTCGTTTATCAGGCCTACGGGTCGGGCACTTTGGATTTTGGGAATAAATTCCCTCCTACAGAGGTTCGGCTTTTATGCCTGCCTTCCAGCGTTGGCGATTCGGTTATCGCCATTATCAGATGGCTCTCGCTGCGCTGGTTTATCAGACCTACGGGCAGGCACATCGGGTTTCGGGAATAAATTCCCTCCTATACAGACTCGGCTTTTATGCCTGTCTTCCGGCGCTGTCGAATCGGTTATTGCCGTTGTCAGACGGCTCTCGCTGCGCTCGTTTATCAGACCTACAGGGCGGGCACTTCGGGTTTCGGGAATAAATTCCTTCCTACAGAGGTTCGGCTTTCAGGCTCGGTTATTAAACGGATGGCATTCCATTTCAGCCAGCGTCCGCCGGTGAAGTCCTTTCGTCAAAATCTCCTTAGGCAGCGGCAAGGCTGTGAAAATAGTGGTTCTGGCGTCAACCTTCGGTCTTTTGGTTGAAAAAATTTCACCCTGTAATTGACTGATTTATATAGGGATTTTTTGATCAGCGGCGAATCCTTGCCCATTTCTGATTGCCATGCGGCAAAGCTGGCAAGTTAGTTGCTCTATCTCTCTCAGTAGATAAATTTTTCGGCATAAACGCCAAAAAGACGTCGATCTTCAGCTTAAAACTTCGCCGGTTTCTGGCGGACGTCAAAAAAGAGTCGACGACGAATTCAAGGGGAGAGTTATGGTTGATCGTGTGGATGTGAACTCGGTTCTGATGCAGATGCGGCAGGTGAAAAGCCAGCTGTTGGCGCAGCAGGAGCAGTTGGTTGGCAGCCAGAACAACCAGGTGAATCGTGTTGCCAACCCGGCTGTCAATTCTGTGACTCCTGGCAGTCAGATTGGCGGTATTAATCCGAGCCGTTTTCAGGCGCAGTTGGCGCAGCAGCTGGAGGCGGTAAATGCCGCGCCAGCGACCGAGCGTCCACGTATGGACGAGACGGTACCGGATTTCCAGACCATGTTTGCCAACGGCATCAATTCGGTGAACCGCACCCAGCAAGCCGCCACAAATTTGGCGACCCGTTTCGAGCAGGGTGATCCTCAGGTGGATCTGCCGGAAGTGATGATCGCCATGCAGAAATCATCGGTGTCTTTTCAGGCTATGACCCAGGTTCGTAACAAGCTGGTCGAAGCCTATAAAGACGTCATGAATATGCCGCTGTAACGGAATGCCGACGATGACCGCTGTCCAGACCCCATTCATTAACCCATCGCGGAGGAGCTTCCATGGCTGATGTACCTGCCAAGGCTGACGACGTGCCAGCAGGCGACAATGATCGCCAGAAGACCGACCAGCTGGCGGCGAATTCCGGTCACCCGGTGCTGTTGGGTTTCAACAAGCTGCCGATGGCGCGCCAGATTGCGACCATCGCGGGTGTTGCGCTGGTGATTGCGCTGTCAGCGGCAATTATGATCTGGTCGCAGGAGCCTTCCTACAAGCCGCTGATTTACCGTCTGCAGGATCATAACGCCCAGGAAATTATTGAAGTCCTGCAGCGTGAGGGGATTCCGTTTGAAATTGATCCGGGCACCCAGATTCTGATGGTGGAAGCCGGTGATTTACACGAAGCTCGTATGAAACTGGCGGCAGCGGCGCTGATCGACGATAAAACCGTTGGTATGGAAGTGCTGGATAAGGACAGCTCGCTGGGCACCAGCCAGTTTATTGAAAACGCCCGTTATCGCCGTGGTCTGGAAGGTGAGCTGGCGCGCACCATTGCCAGTGTTAAATCGATTCGTAACGCCCGCGTGCATCTGGCTTTGCCGAAGCAGTCGGTGTTTGTACGTGACCAGCGCAAGCCCCGCGCGTCGGTGTTTCTGGAGCTGTTTCCGGGTCGTGACCTGAGCAAGGATCAGGTTGAAGCCATCGTCAATCTGGTGGCGTCGAGCATCAGTGAAATGTCCCGCGATGATGTCTCTGTGGTCGACCAGTACGGCAACCTGCTGTCAAAAGAAGAGCAGGCCAGCGAAGAAATGCTGGCCGCCAAACAGCTGGAATACACCCAGAAAGTTGAAAACAACGTTATTCAGGCGGTTAACAATATTCTGCAACCGGTGCTGGGCGACGATAACTACAAGGCCGAAGTGTCTGCCGATATCGACTTCACCCGCCTGGAACAGGCGGAAGAACTCTATAACCCGGATCTGATTGCGCTGCGCAGTGAGCAGCTGATCGACGAATCCAATGCGGGCCAGGTTAATGGCGGTATTCCCGGTGCGCTGTCGAACCAGCCGCCAGCCGATCCAACCGTGCCGGAGCAGGCTCGTGGTACTGGCGCTGCAGGTTCGTCAACTGGCCGCTCCCGTTCTGAAGCGACCCGTAACTATGAAATCGACCGTACTCTCAGCTTCAAACAGCATCAGGTTGGCCGCCTGCAACGTCTGACAGTGGCTGTGGTAGTCAATGATCGCGAGAGCGTCAATGCCGACGGCGAAACCGTCTACACTCCATGGACAGATAATGATCTTCAGCGACTGGAAATTCTGGTCAAGGACGCGGTGGGCTTTAACGCTTCCCGTGGCGACAGCGTTAACGTGATCAACTCGCCGTTCATGGGCAAGGGCCAGCTTGAGGCCACCGAGCCGGATTTCTGGACCCAACCCTGGTTCTGGGAAATCATGAAGCAGGTGTTAGCTGGCTTGTTTATCCTGATTCTGATCTTTGGTGTCGTGCGCCCAACCATCAGAAGCCTCGCCAACAAGGGCGAGCAGGACGACGCTGTGCTGCTGGAAGAACTGGAAGATGCCGACTCCGGTATGGATGACGAACGCGTCACCATCGCCGGGATGGACCAGCTGCTGCTGCCCGGTGCGTCAGAAAGTTATGAACGCCAGCTCGACGCCTTGAAAGGCCTGATCGCTGAAGACCCTGCCCGCGTGGCACAAGTCGTAATCAGATGGGTGAACGAAGACAATGGCCGATAATGAACTGGGTGACCTGACTCGAGTTGAACGCGCAGCGATTCTGCTGATGAGTCTGGGCGAAAAAGACGCTGCCGAAATTCTCAAGCACATGGGCCCGAAAGAGGTTCAGAAGGTGGGTACAGCAATGGCTGGGCTCACCAACGTGCAACAGAACCATGTTGAAGGCGTGGTGGCGGAGTTTCTGGAAGCCGTATCCGGTCAGACTGGTATGGGGCTGGGTTCCGACGACTACATTCGCAACATGCTGACCCAGGCGCTTGGCAGCGACAAGGCCGGTGCCCTGATCGACCGTATTCTGCTGGGCGGTAACACCTCGGGTCTGGATTCCCTCAAGTGGATGGAGTCCCGTCAGGTAGCCGACCTTATCCGTCACGAACACCCGCAGATCCAGGCGATTGTGGTGTCGTATCTGGACGCCGATCAGTCGGCTGAAATCCTCTCCAACTTCGATGAAAAGGTGCGCCTCGACATCATCATGCGCGTCGCCTCGCTGGAAGCGGTGCAGCCAGCCGCACTGAAAGAGCTGAACGATATTCTCGAGCGTCAATTCTCTGGCAAGACCGGCACCCAGACCACCACCATGGGCGGCGTCAAGGTGGCGGCCAATATCGTCAACATGGTCGACAGTGCCATGGCGGCGGAACTGCTGGAACGTATTACCGAAATCGACGAAGGCCTGGGAACCCAGATTCAGGATCTGATGTTTGTGTTCGACAACCTGGTCGACGTCGACGACCGTGGCATTCAGGCGTTGCTGCGAGAAATTTCTACCGACCTGCTGGTGGTGGCGCTGAAAGGTGCCGACACCACCTTGCAAGAAAAGATCTTCCGCAACATGTCCAAACGTGCTGCCGAGCTGCTGCGTGACGACCTCGACGCCAAGGGGCCAGTCAAGGTCAGCGAAGTGGAAGCGGCCCAGAAAGAAATCCTCACCATTGCCCGCCGTCTCGCCGATGCTGGCGAAATCAACCTGGGTGGTGGTGGCGAGGCCATGCTGTAAAAGCAGCTTACTGCTCATTTAACAAATATACGTCATCCCGGACGCGAAGCAGATCCGGGATCCATTGGGCTTTGGGATCCTGAGCCAGCGCGGCTCAAGCAGTTCAGGATGATGATTTGGGCTAAAGGGGCTTGAGTAAACAGCATTAAGGTCAGTAAGGGGTTAGTGCATGGCTGACAAAGAAAAAACCAAAGAGCCTTTGCTGGAAAAGGGCGGCGGCAGCCAGGCGCGTCCCTGGAAACTGCCGTTCTGGACCGAAGACGTGGTGCACAAGGTCGAGCGCGACAGCACCGCGCTGGCCTTGTCTGAACGCAGTGTCGCGCGGATGGCAGCGGCAGCCGCTGCTGTCGTTGCCAAATCAGCCCAGAAAGCAGCGCCTGAACCGCAACGGCAACCGCAACAGGTCCCAGCCAAACTAGCTGAAAAAGTGGCTGAAAAAGTGGCTGAAGAAATCACTGAAGCCGTACAGCTTCCAACCGCCGAAGAACTCGAAACCATCCGCCGTGAAGCCTACAACGAAGGCCTTGAACAAGGTCTGGTGGAAGGCCGTCAAACCGGCGAGAAAAAAGGTTATCAGGAAGGTTTGGCCAAGGGTAAAACCGAAGGTCTGCAACAGGGCGAAAAAGAAGGTCGCAGCAAGGGTTTTGCTGCCGGTGAAGCAGAAGCCAAAGAAGCCGTGCAGACGCAGGTGAAAGAGCTGGCTGATCGCTTTGCCGGTTTGCAGAGGCTGGCGCGTAAATCGCTGCTGGAACGCGATGCCGAACTGCCCGAAATGCTGGCAGCGCTGGTGGTGGGGGCTTGCGAGCAGGTACTCAAATACGAACTGGCTGACGGTGCCCGTGGTGTGTATCAGTACGTTCGTGAAGCGCTGCAACAGTTGCCGGAAGGCAGTGAGGCCGACGCCAAAGTGTATGTTGCCGCCGATGATGCCTCGCATCTGGAAGGCCAACTGGCGGATTTTGGCGAACAGCTGGAGTTCGCCATCGACAAGAATCTCAAGGCTGGCGAGTGTCAGGTAAAAACGGCTGACAGCCGGGTTGATTATAGAGTGCAGGAACACCTGCAAACCTTGCTGACGCAACTGGCTCCGGCCCTGCGTCAGAATGTACCGGACGAAGCTGAGCTGGAACAGCAGCTGGATGCCGATATAGAACAGGCGTTCGAAGAACATCTGCAAGCCGAGCATCTGCAAGCTGAACAAGAAGCAGCAGAACAACAGGCAGCCGAACTTGCCGCAGAGTCATCACCGCAAGCGCCTGAACAAACTCAAACAGAAGTCGCTTCGGATGACTCTTTGGACGACATTGCAGACGAACCTGCTGATACCTCGTTAGATGAATCCTTGAGCGATTTGGAAACAACCAGCAAGCCGCAGCCAGACTCAGCTGATCCTGCTACCAGGGCCGACGACGATGAAACTGTCTGAGCGCTGGTCGCAGTTTGACGTCCCCAAAGTCGCCTGGCAGCCTGCCAGCAGCGGTCGGCTGGTGCGGATGGTCGGGCTGACGCTTGAAGCCGTTGGCATCAACGTCCGTATTGGCGACCGCTGTGCGGTTGATCGTGGCCCTAACGACCGTATCGAAGCCGAAGTGGTGGGCTTCGACGGTCAACGTATTTTCCTGATGCCAATTGAACAGGTCGATGGCCTGCGCCCCGGCGCGCGGGTCTGGCCCTTGAACGGCGCTGCGGATGTGCCGGTTGGTTTTGGCTTGCTGGGGCGGGTCGTCGACGGCACAGGACGACCGTTAGATGGCAAGGGGCCGCTGGATAATCCTGAACAAGGCCACCTCAACGGCGTGCCGATCAACCCGCTCAAACGCGACCCGATTCGTACCCCGCTGGACGTCGGTATTCGCGCCATCAACAGCATGTTGACGGTTGGCCGTGGCCAGCGGATTGGTTTGTTTGCCGGTTCCGGTGTCGGTAAGTCGATGCTGCTGGGCATGATGACCCGCTTCACCAACGCCGACATCGTGGTGGTGGGGCTGATCGGTGAACGGGGCCGGGAGGTAAAGGAATTTATCGACGATATTCTTGGTGAGGAAGGTCTCAAGCGTTCGGTGGTGATAGCGTCGCCAGCGGACGACTCACCGCTGATGCGTTTGCGCGCCGCCCAGTATTGCACCTCGGTGGCGGAGTTCTATCGGGATCAGGGCCAACAGGTGCTGCTGCTGATGGATTCACTCACCCGTTATGCCCAGGCCCAGCGTGAAATTGCGCTGGCGGTGGGAGAGCCGCCGGCAACCAAGGGTTATCCGCCGTCGGTGTTCAACAAGTTACCAAAGCTGGTGGAACGGACCGGCAACGGCGAGCCCGGTGGTGGATCGATCACGGCGTTTTATACCGTGCTGAGTGAAGGCGATGACATGCAGGATCCGATTGCCGACGCCAGCCGGGCAATTCTTGACGGCCACATTGTGCTGTCGCGGCGACTGGCGGAAGAAGGTCATTATCCGGCCATCGACGTTGAAGCCTCGGTCAGCCGGGTGATGCCGCACATCGTTGCGCCGGAATGGTTACAGCGGGCGATGTTTGTCAAACAGCTGGTGGCGCATTACCGTCAAAATCAGGACCTGATCAGCGTCGGTGCCTACCAGAAAGGCAGCGACCCATTGCTGGAACTGGCAATGGAGCGGATGCCGAAGATCAAGGCCATGCTGCGTCAGCGGCTCGACGAAGGTTCTGATCTGGCTGCCTGTGAAGCGGCCCTGAAAGAACTGATTCCGGCCCTGCCGCAAAACAAATAACGAGTGAATTGAGCCATGGCTGATGTAGAACCGCGTTTTCATCCGCGCGCCAAACGCCTGATTCCGGTTTGGCTGCAGGCCCAGCAGGCCGAGCAAAAGGGCCTGGCGGAATGGGGTCGCATGCAGCAGCAGTTACAGCAGGAGCTGGCCCAGCAGCAACAGCTGCAGGAATACGCCAACGACTACCGTCAGCAGCTGGCAACGCCGGGGCAGGCATCGCTGACGGGCTCGAATATCCAGAATTTGCTGCAGTTCCTCGGCCAGATCGAACAGGCGGGACAGGCCCAGAGTCGCCAGATTGAACAGCTCAAGGCGCGTATTGTACGGGCCCAGCAGCATTATCTGGCCCTCAAAAGCAAAACCGACGGCCTCGCCAGCTTGATGGACAAGCTGGATCTGGAATTTCACCAGCAACAGGCGAAACAGGAACAGCGTCAGGCCGACGAATGGGCCAACCGCAAGGCGTTTCTGAATCGCCAGGGCTGATCCAGGCTGGGGTTATGATCCCGTTGTAGGGGCAAGGCGTGCCTTGCCAACCCCCTCAAGCACGCCGTCATCCTGAACGCGCAGCGATTCAGGATCCATGCGGCATCGTCTAGGCATCCGAAGAATCGGTTCAGGCTGGCGTTCTTGTTACCGCCGTAGTCCCGGCATGCCGGGACCCTACAATAGATATGAGTATTATTCCGTTGCCAGGGTATGGTCGTAGGGGCAAGGCATGCCTTGCCAACCCCGTCTCCTCAAGCACTCCGTCATCCTGAACGCGCAGCGATTCAGGATCCATACGTCATTGAATGCAAACCGGCAGCATGGATCCCGGATCTCGCAGGCTCGTCCGGGAAGACGTGTTCTTGTCGCTGTTCATTGATCGACCCTCACCTCGAAACACTCGCCGTCATCCTGAACGCGCAGCGATTCAGGATCCATGCGGCATCGTCATAGGCATCCGAAGAACCGGCTCAGGCTGGCGTTCTTGTTACCGCCGTAGTCCCTGCATGCCGGGACCTTGCAACAGCTGTCAGCGCGGCTACCCCATGCAGGCGGGACGCCTGCGCTCCCGTTTGGCCAATGGACGTTATTATCCTTTTGTAGGGGCAAGGCATGCCTTGCCTGCCAGAGCCAAGCACCGTTGTTCCCGGCAGGTGAGACACTTTTCCCCTGCGAAGCCGGGCTTTTCTGGCCCATTCGCTGACATTGTCCGTCCATCACTCAACTCATTGATTCCGATCAGCAGAGCCGTTTCAGACGTAAAAACATCGCGCAACCGCTAGCGGCTTGTCGTTATCGGTCTACGCTTATTTTTAGGTTAACCAGTTTTGGGGGTCACAGTGAGCCAGTCCGTTCGAATCGATTGCGGCACCCGCTTGAGCATTGAATGCGTCGAAGCCCTGCATCAAGAAATGGAGCAAGCCGTGCGAGATGCTCAAGATATCTTCCTCAAGGCCGATGACGTGCAGTATTGCGACACCGCCGGGTTGCAGTTGCTGTTGGCGTTGGTTCAGACCGTCCAGGCAGCTGGATTACAGATCAGCTGGCAAGGAGTTTCTGATGTGGTGCGTGACACCAGCAAACTGCTAGGCCTTACCTCTGCGTTGCTGTTGGCAACCGACTGACTTTTTCGATAACCCCAGCCCGGTTAGGGGCGAGTTGACCGGTTTCCCGGTCCTGAAACAAATAATGGAGGCCATATATGGCGAGTATCCTGGCGGTTGATGATTCTGCATCCATGCGACAGATGGTGGCGTTTACCCTCAAGGGTGCCGGTTTTGACGTCAAGGAAGCAGCAGACGGCGTAGCGGCTCTGGCGGAAGCCAAACGGCGCAAATATGACCTGGTGCTGTCCGATGTGAACATGCCGAACATGAATGGCATCGAATTGGTTAAAGAATTACGCCAATTGCCCGATTACAAGTTTGTGCCGGTATTGATGCTGACTACAGAGTCTGCCGGTGACGTCAAAATGCAAGGCAAGCAGGCGGGAGCGACCGGCTGGATTGTGAAGCCGTTTAATCCTGAACAGTTGCTGAGCACGATCAAGCGCGTATTGGGGTAAGTGTCTATGAGCATCGATCTGTCTCAATTTCATCAGGTCTTCTTCGAGGAAAGCTTCGAAGGGCTGGATGCAATGGAGAGTGAACTGCTGAATCTGTCACCGGACAGTGTCGATGCCGAGACAGTCAACACCATTTTCCGTGCGGCACATTCCATCAAGGGTGGGGCGGGTACCTTCGGGTTTGTCCAGATTTCCGAATTTACCCACGACGTCGAAACCCTGCTGGATGAAATTCGTTCCGGTCAGCGGGCGCTGACCCAGACTCACGTCGATCTGTTCCTGCAGACCGTTGATTGCCTGCGGGCCATGATGACCAGCCTGAATGATGGTGATCAGCCGGACATGACCCGTGCCGGTGAGCTGAAGCAACAGCTGAAAGCGATTCTGGCGGGCCAGCAGCCGGTTGTCAGTTCGGCCAGTGGTGCCGATGACGGCGCAGCCAGCAATGGTAGTGGCGGCGGTGCCGGCGTTGATGAAGCGGAACAGGATGAAAGCGCCAGCCCGCGTGGCTGGAAAATCCGTTTTGTACCGGCGCTGGATATTCTCCAGACCGGTAATGAACCTTTCCGTATGTTCCGCGAGCTGCAGGGGCTGACCGAAACGCCGATTGAGGTGTTGGTCAACCAGAGTGCCTTGCCGGAATTTTCGGCGCTGGAACCCGAGCAGTGTTACCTCAGCTGGACCATTCGTGTTTATGGCGAGGTGGCGGAAGCCGACTTGCGGGCCGTATTTGAGTGGGTCGAAGACGACTGCCAGATCGACTATATCCCGTTAGGTCAGGAATCTGAAAGCGATCAGGAAGGTGATGCTGTCGTTGCCACTGAGCTACAAGCTGCTGCCGACAGCACTGATGAAACGGCTAATAAAGCTGCGGATGAAGTGGCAAACGCAACAGCGGTTGAAGACACCGTTGTTACAGATACAGCCAAAGCCGAGCCCACTGTGGATGCCTGTTCGGTAGTGGCAGAGGTTGCCGCACCAACTGCAGCTTCTGCCAACAGTTCTGCCAACAATTCGGCTGCTGCCAAAGCCAAACCATCACGTGGTGGCGACAACTCCTCGATTCGGGTCTCCATCGACAAGGTCGACAGCCTCATCAATATGGTTGGCGAGCTGGTGATTACCCAGTCGATGCTGGGCCAGTTGGGGCAGGATTTTGACCTCAGCAGGCTGGCGCGGCTTCAGGAAGGCCTGGCCCAGCTGGAACAGAACACCCGCGAGCTGCAGGAAAGCGTGATGAAAATCCGCATGATGCCGATCAGCTTTGCCTTCAGTCGTTTCCCTCGGTTGGTGCGGGATCTCGGCACCCAGCTGGGTAAAAAGGTCAATCTGGTGATGCTGGGTGAAAACACCGAGCTGGATAAAACCGTGATGGAAAAGATCGGTGATCCGCTGGTGCATCTGGTGCGTAACTCCCTCGACCATGGCCTTGAAACCACCGAAAAACGCAAGGCAGCGGGCAAGCCTGAAAGCGGCACCATTACGCTGAATGCATTCCATCAGGGCGGCAATATCGTTATCGAAGTGAAAGACGACGGTGCCGGTCTGAACGAAGACAAGATTCTGGCGAAAGCCAAACAGCGCGGGCTGGTGCCAGCCGAGGCGTCATTAACTTCAGAAGAAATTCACCAGCTGATTTTCCTGCCGGGTTTTTCCACTGCCGACCAGGTCAGTGACATCTCCGGCCGTGGTGTCGGTATGGATGTGGTACGCCGCAATATCAACGAACTGAACGGCACCATTGAGGTGAAATCCCAGCGTGGCACGGGTTCGACCTTTGTGATTCGGCTGCCGCTGACGCTGGCGATTCTGGATGGCCAGCTGGTCAAGGTCTGCAACCAGACCTACATCTTCCCGCTGGTTTCCATCGTTGAATCGATCCAGCTGCAGAAGCAGAAACTCAACAATATCTCTGGCAGCCAGCCAGTGATGAAGCTGCGTGACGAATACATTCCGATCCTGCGCCTCGACCGGGTCTTCAATCTGCGCCGCGCCGGTGATGATTTTGATGATCCGATGCTGGTGGTGGTGGAAGGCGATAACGAAAAGATCGGCATTGTGGTCGACGATCTGCTCGGCCAGCAGCAGGTCGTGATCAAGAGCCTGGAACAGAACTATCAGAAAGTGGCGGGAGTATCCGGCGCCACCATCCTTGGCGATGGCACGGTGGCGCTGATTATCGATATCTCCGGCATTGGCAAAAAACTTGAAGCCCGGACAAGCACGTCCGGCCCCGACAAGGCAGCCTGACGATGACAGCAATAGATGCAATGGCCACCGAAGAGGTGGCGCAGGACGAACAACAGTACCTGACGTTCATCATGGCGGGTGAAGAGTACGGCGTCGATATTCTGGCAGTGCAGGAAATCCGTGGCTGGGAACACGCCACTGTGATTCCCAATGCGCCTGCCTATATCAAGGGCGTGATCAACCTGCGCGGCACCATAGTGCCAATTATGGATTTGCGTACCCGCTTTGGGCTGCAGGTGGTCGATTACAGCCCGGTCACCGTGGTGATTATCCTCAAGGTCGATACGCCCCATGAGCGGGTGATGGGCATTGTGGTGGACGCCGTATCAGACGTTTACACCGTGGCGCGGGTGGACACCCGCCGGGCGCCGGAACTGACAGAAGACGAGAACTCCCGCTTTGTGGATGGGCTGGTCAACGTAAACAACAAGATGGTCATTTTGCTGGATGTCGAGTCGCTGCTGAGCGTACCGGGTCAGCTTAACCTCTAATCGGAACACTCCGGTTTTGCTGGAAGGATGGAAGTTATGGGTTTCCTCAACAAACTGTTTGCTGCTGAGCCAGACACAGCTTCACTCGACAAGATGCGTGAGCTGGAGGCCAGGGTTAATGCACTCGATAAAAGCCAGGCGGTTATCGAGTTTAAAATGGACGGAACCATCCTGACGGCCAACCAGAATTTTCTGGCCGTGATGGGCTATCGGCTGGATGAAATCCAGGGTCATCATCACAGCATGTTTGTGGACCCGGCTTTCGTCGAGACACGGGAGTACACCGACTTCTGGAATCGCCTCAATCGCGGTGAGTTCCAGCAGGCGGAATACAAACGTATCGGCAAGGGCGGCAAGGAGATCTGGATTCAGGCTTCCTACAACCCGATTTTTGACGTCGCTGGCAAACCCTACAAGGTGGTCAAATATGCAACGGATGTGACCCAGCAGAAAAACGCGGCCCAGCAGGCGTTGAAAGACGCCAATATCGCTAACGCCCTGATGCTGTGTCAGGCCAATGTGATGCTGGCCGACAACGACCTCAACATCGTCTACATGAACAGCTCGATCACCGAGATGCTCAAGGGCCGTGAGGAGGAGCTGAAGACAGCGCTGCCGCAATTTGATGTTGACCGCTTGATCGGTACCAACGTCGATATTTTCCACAAGAAGCCATCCCATCAGCGCGGCATGTTGGCCAAGCTGCAGGATGCGTTCAAAACCCAGATCAAGGTTTCAGGCCTGACCTTCAGCCTGACGGCTTCGCCATGGCTGGATAGCGCTGGCAAGCGGCTGGGAACTGTGGTCGAGTGGGTTGATGTGACCGAAGAGCTGCGTCGTCAGGAGCAGGAGCAAATCGAGGCGGACGCCAACGCCCGGGTCAAGCAGGCACTGGATGTGGTGAACACTAACGCCATGATCGCCGACAACGATTTCAACATCATTTACATGAACCAGGCCATCAAGGGCATGATGCAGAATGCCGAGGCGGATCTGAAACGCGACTTGCCGAACTTTAATGCCAGCAAGCTGGTTGGCCAGAACATCGACATCTTCCACAAAAATCCGGCTCACCAGCGCCATTTGGTCGGTGCCATGAAGTCGACCTTTAATACCCAGATTCACGTTGGCGGCCGTACCTTCCGGTTGTCTGCCAACCCGATTTTCAACGACAGCAACGAACGTATCGGCACCATCGTTGAGTGGGTCGACCGTACCGAAGAAGTGCGCACCGAACAGGAAATCGACGCGATTGTTGAAGCGGCCAGCAAGGGCGACCTGTCACGCCGGATTGAGCTGAAAAACAAGGAAGGTTTCTTCCGTAATCTGGGTGATGGTCTCAACCGCTTGCTGACGATTTCCGATGCAGTGGTGAGCGACACCATCCGGGTGTTCGACGCCCTGGCGCACGGTAATCTGACCCGCACCATTGATGCCGAATACGAAGGTTCCTTCGACAAGCTCAAACAGGATGCCAACAGCACGGTTGAACGCCTGACCGACATTATTACCCGCATTCGTGAAGCCGCCTCGACCGTATCGACCGGCGCCAACGAAATTGCCCAGGGTAACGCCGACCTCAGTCGCCGAACCGAGTCGCAGGCTTCCAGCCTGGAAGAAACCGCTTCCAGCATGGAAGAAATGACCAGTGCGGTGAAACAGACCAGCGACAACTCCGTGCATGCCAACGAACTGGCCTCGGCCGCCAAGACCAAGGCTACCACCGGTGGCGCTGTGGTCAGCAAGGCAGTGACTGCGATGGAAGAGATCAACACGGCTTCCAAAAAGATCGCCGACATTATTGGTGTGATCGACGAAATTGCCTTCCAGACCAACCTGCTGGCGCTCAATGCTGCGGTAGAGGCCGCCCGGGCCGGTGAGCAGGGCCGTGGGTTTGCGGTGGTCGCGGGCGAAGTTCGTAACCTGGCCCAGCGTTCCGCCGGTGCCGCCAAAGAGATCAAGGACCTGATTCGCGACAGCGTCGACAAGGTTGATACCGGTACGGCGCTGGTGAACGAGTCCGGCCGTACGCTCAACGAAATCATTGAGTCGGTGGATCGGGTATCGCAGATGATCCGTGAAATCAGTACCGCTGCCCGCGAGCAGTCATCCGGTATTGAACAGGTCAACGCTGCCGTGGCCCAGATGGACGAAATGACCCAGCAGAACGCCGCGCTGGTTGAAGAAGCGTCGGCCGCTGGCGAAGCCATGGCAGAGCAGTCCCGCTCGATGATGGAAATGATGGAGTTCTTCACCACCGGCGAACACATGGGCAATGCCAGTGTGGCCGCCCGTGCAGTACCGCAGGCTGCGCCAGTGGCTGCGAAACCTGCCAGCAAGGCTGCCAGTGCACCGGCCAAGAGCAGCGGCTTTTCGGTGATGGATGACGATGATGACTGGGCGGAGTTCTGATGTATGGGGGCCGAGCCAGGGAGAATGAAGCCAGAGACTACGACGCCGGAAAGCAGCTCATCTAACGAGTTTTATATGTCCGACCGGGATTTCGAACAGATCTCCCGGCTCGCCAGTGAGCATACCGGCATTGTGCTCGGGCCGCACAAACGCAATATGGTTTATGGCCGTATTGCCCGGCGGATTCGGTCGCTGGGGCTGTCCAGTTTCAGCGCCTATCTGGCCTATCTGGAGCAGCACAGCCGGGAGGAAATGAGCAATTTTATCAATGCCATTACCACCAACCTTACCTCGCTGTTTCGGGAACCTCACCACTTTCACTATTTGCAGGATCAGCTGCTGCCGGAATTACGGCAGCTCAATGCGGGCACCAAAAAGCTGCGGATCTGGTCGGCTGGCTGTTCGATTGGCCAGGAAGCCTACAGCATTGCCATGACCATCAAGAGGGCGGGATTTCCGTCTGACTGGGACATCAAGATACTGGCGACGGATCTCGATTCCAACGTGCTGGAAACCGGTCATCAGGGGATTTACCCCGCTGACCATGCCGCTCAGCTGGATGCTGCGCTGCGCAAGCAGTTCTTTCTGCTCAGTGCCGATAAAAAGTCGGTACAAGTCGTGCCGGAACTGCGCAAGATGGTTTCTTTCAAGCGCCTCAACCTGTTGGAAAAATGGCCGATGAAAGGGCCGTTCGACCTGATTTTTTGCCGCAACGTGGTGATCTATTTCAACAAGGATACCCAGCGCGTGTTGTTTGACCGTTTTGCCAATCACTTGCGTGTGGATGGGCGGCTGTTTATTGGCCATTCGGAAAACCTCGCCGGTGTGTCTGATCGTTTTAAACCACTGGGCCAAACTATTTATCGGAAGGTGAACTGATGCATGCATCCATTCGCCCGATCCAGCCCCCGGTCAGTTCCGGGTTTGAGCACGTTAATCGCTACTGGGATGACGTGCATCAGGTGTGGGCGGCGAAAATCCTGCCGGGGGAGTTTTATGTGTCAACCACCGGCGAAATGGTCGTGACTGTGCTGGGATCCTGTATTGCTGCCTGTATCCGCGACAAGGTGCGCGGCATCGGTGGCATGAATCACTTTATGTTGCCCGAACAGAACGAGTTTTCGTCTGACGTCTGGGGTGGCAATCCGGGCACCGCAGCTTCCCGTTATGGCAACTGGGCGATGGAGTTTCTGATCAACGAAATCCTCAAGCGCGGTGGCCGCAAGGAAAACCTCGAGGTCAAACTGTTTGGCGGCGGTCAGATGTTTGCTGCCATGTCAGACATCGGCCAGCGCAATATTCTGTTTGCCTATAATTATCTGGCCAATGAAGGGCTCAAGGTTACGGCTGCTGATGTTGGCGATATATACGCCCGCAAGGTGCTGTACTTCGCGGATACCGGTTCCGCCAAGGTGCGTCGTATTCGCGATATGAAAAACACCACGCTGCTGGATCGCGAAAAGCGTTACCGCTCGCAGGTACAAAAAGAATCTGTGCAGGCGGCTGGCACCATCGACTTGTTTTAAGCGTTTTTACCGCGGTGTACTTGCCGCAATCTTCTGGAGTTTGGCTGTATGGCTGATATACGGGTGCTGATCGTCGATGATTCGATTCTGATTCGCAAAATGCTGACCCAGGTGTTGGAAGCTGCGCCCGGTATTGAAGTGGTTGGAACCGCCAGTGATCCACTGATTGCCCGCGACAAGATCAAACAACTGAATCCGGACGTGCTGACACTGGATGTCGAAATGCCACGCATGAACGGTATCCAGTTTCTCAGTAACCTGATGCGGCTGCGGCCGATGCCGGTGGTGATGGTTTCGACCCTCACCGAGGCAGGTGCGCCAGTGACACTGGAGGCGCTGGAAATCGGCGCCATTGACTATATTGCCAAGCCCCAGATCGACAGCGAGAAAGCGCTGGAAAGTTTTTCTCGCCAACTGGTCGACAAGGTCAAAATGGCTGCTGGAGCACGGGTACGACCGTTACAAACCAGCCATCAGGTACGCTTTTCACCACAGCCTTTGGCGGCAATGGCCGACTTCAAGCGTTGGGTTGTGCTGGGGGCCTCGACTGGCGGTACCGAAGCCATCAAGGCTGTTCTCAGCCGGATTCCGGCCCAGTGTCCGCCGATTCTGATTACCCAGCATATTCCTGCCGTCTTCAGTGCCTCGTTCGCCCAGCGTCTCAACCAGACCGTTGAGCCGGAAGTGCTGGAGGCCTGCGATGGTCTTGAAGTGCGGCCGGGGCGGGTAATCATCGCCCACGGCGACAATCATTTGACCTTCCGTCGCGACGGCCAGACGGTGCGGTGTGTGCTCTCGGCAGCAGCGCCGGTTAACCGTCACCGGCCATCGGTCGAAGTGATGTTTGATGCCATTACTGCGGTGCGGCCAGCCCAGCAGCTGGTGGCGGTGATGCTGACGGGCATGGGCATGGACGGAGCGGCGGCAATGAAACGGTTACATCAATCCGGCACCCTCACCATTGCCCAGGACGAAGCCTCGTCAGTGGTCTGGGGCATGCCACGAGCGGTGGTGGAAATGGCGGCGGCTGACAAGGTGGTCGCGCTGGAAAAAGTGGCTGGCGAAATCATAACCATGACACAACTCTAGTGATCCGCAGTGCGAACCGCTCTGGATGTGCTAAACCTATAGGAATCTTGCCTGCTTGATGGCAGGCTGTTGTTGCAGCCAAAGGTCGCAATGGACTCTGCTTTTGAGGGCGACCGTTTTTTATCCATATTCCAATCAAGGAGTAGCGAATGTCAGTCGAATCCAAGGTATCTGGCGACGGCCAGCAGCTGACAATCCAGGTGTCCGGGCGTTTTGACTTCAGTGCCCATCAGGCATTTCGTGATGCCTACGAGAACCCTCATTCATCGGTACGTAAATACGTGATTGATCTCAGCGGCACCTCCTATCTGGATAGTTCGGCGCTGGGTATGTTGTTGTTACTGCGTGACTACGCAGGTGGTGACAACGCTGATATCAGCATCACCAACTGCAATCCGGACGTGAAAAAAATCCTCGCGATTTCCAATTTCGAACAACTGTTTGTGATTGCCTGAAACCAGACAGGGGAATCCGGCCATGTCTTCAGTACAGATTCTGATCGCTGACGATAACCAGGTCGACCGCAAGATCCTCGGCCGCATTCTGCAAAAGCAGGGGCATCGGGTTATTGAAGCCGTTAATGGCCGTGAAGCCGTTGAGTTGTACCGGCAGCACTTGCCTGAAATGGTGCTGCTGGATGTCATGATGCCGGAAATGGACGGCAAACAGGCGGCCTTGCAGATCAAGGATGCTGCAGGTGAAGACTTTGTCCCGATTATCTTTCTGACCTCACTGACCGACGCTTACGGGCTGGCGGAATGCCTAGACAGCGGCGGTGACGATTTCCTCAACAAGCCTTACAACCCGGTGGTGCTGGAAGCCAAGGTGCACGCCTTTTTCCGCATGCGGGAAATGCATTACACGCTGCAGCAACAACGCGACACCATTGCTCGCCACAACGAACACATGATGCGCGAACAGGAAGCTGCCAAGGCAGTATTCGACAACGTTGCGCATCAGGGCTGTCTGTCGGCCGACAATATCCGTTATCTGGTATCACCGCTGGCCATTTTTAACGGCGATGTATTGCTGGCCGCGCGCCAGCCCAACGGTTCGATGAACCTGCTGCTGGGAGACTTTACGGGTCACGGCCTGCCTGCGGCGATTGGCGCTATGCCGTTGGCAGAGATTTTTTACGGCATGACCAACAAGGGTTATGGCGTGCGCGACATCGTGCGGGAGATTAACTTCCGCCTGAAACAAATTTTGCCAGTCGGGTTCTTCTGTTGCGCAGTGATGGTCGAAATGAACTTCGAGCGCAAGACCGCCAGTCTCTGGATGGGTGGCGTGCCCGACTGCTACCTGTATCGCCAGCAAACCGACAAATTGGAGGAACTGAGATCCAGCCATTTGCCCCTGGGAGTACTGAGCGATACCCGTTTTCGCGATTCGCTGCAGGAGTTTAATCTCGCTAATGGCGACCGCTTTTTACTCTGGTCTGACGGCATTCTGGAAGCCCGTAACCCGGCGGGTGAGATGTTTGGTCAGCCGCGTTTGTTTGATGTGATCAGTACTGCTGCCAGTGCGGATGACATCTTTCCGGCCATCCGGCTGGCGCTGGATGAATACCAGGGCGATTCTGCCCGTGATGACGACATCACGCTGGCGGAAATCTGCATGGTTGAGCCACCCGAACAGACCACCCCCGAGATTGATCGCACACTGGCCTGCAAGAATGGCCCGATGGACTGGTCATTTGAATATCGGCTGGGGTCACAAAGTCTCGCCAATTTCAATCCGCTGCCGGTGGTGATGCATGTGCTCAGCGAAGTACCCGGTCTGAAAATGATGAGTGGCCAGCTCTACACCGTGCTGTCTGAACTGTTTTCCAACGCCTTCGAGCATGGCGTGCTGGAACTGGACTCGGCGCTCAAACAAACTCCGGCCGGTTTTACCGAATATTATCGTCAACGTGGTCAGCGCATCGCCGAGCTGCAGCAGGGGCAGGTCAAAATTCATTTGGAGCATCAGGGCGATGGTCTGGCCGGGTTGCTGCGGGTACGTTTCGAAGACAGTGGTCCGGGTTTTGACTATCAAGCCATGTTGGCGGCGAATGCGGCGGCCTTGCAACAGGCAGGAACTGGCCAGTACAGTGGCCGTGGTATCCCGCTGATTCACCGGATTTGTGAATCGGTCGAGTATCTTGGTAAGGGCAACGTCGTCGAAGCTGTGATTCATTGGCCGATACCGGCAACACGAGCCTGAGCACTGGCAGTTAACTCTCAGACACAAGGATTTTCAGGATGTCATCACCTGTGCACTTCGATGCAGATTCGCTCAAGTTGTTGAAAGATGTAATGGAAGAAGAGTTTGATGAGCTGATCGGTTTGTTTGTCGCCGACTCTGAAGAACGACTGCCGGTGATGAAGGCCGCGCTGCAACAACAGTTGGCGGGCGAGTTGATGTCGCAGGCGCACAGCTTCAAGGGAGCCAGCGGCAATGTTTGTGCGGTAACCCTGTCCGAATACAACCGTCAGCTGGAAGATCATCTGCGCAGTGCATCAGAAACCAGTCAATACGACTGGCCATTGCTGACGCGTTTGCTGGACGAGGTTGAAACCGAATACCTGGCGGTGCGGCGGGTCATCGACGACGGGCTGTGAAATACCGACGTTTGATCTGCCGGGGGCCGTACCCAGCATTCATATTGCCGCCCCCAATAATTTCCTCAACCTGGCCTGTAACTTGCTGATTCCATAAATAGCCTATTGCACCGGTTTTTTTATGGAGTTGAGCATGAATGTGCCTTCACTAGCGTCCGATATCTTTGCCTCCCTACAGCCCGCCGCTAATCCGGCTCAGCCCAGTGTTGGCGGGGGCTCTGGTGGTTTTGGTGAAGTGTTGGTCAACGCCAGTCTCAACCAGACTCCGCCAGCGGCAGCCTTGCCGCCTACAACAAACCTTGCCGCTGGGGAGCCAGACGTTGCCGCTGCTAACCTGTTGAGCGGCGAAGATGTGCTGAATCAGATCAAGGCTGGCGGTAATCTCAGTGAACTGGCACTTGAGGGTGCCCTGGCCAGCGAGGCCGAAACCGATCTTGCCGGCGATGCTGCTGATGAGGCTGATGGAAGCGCAACCGAGATTGGCGAGGATGACGGCACCGCTGTCTTGTTTGGCTGGATGACGGCTGGGCCAGTGGATATCACATCGAACGCTGCTCAGTTGAATCAGAATCCTCTGCATCAGAACCCGCTGCAAGCATCGGGGCCATCGTCGTTGGTGGCGAATATGGCGGTTGCAGGGCAGGGGACTCAGTCTGGTCTGCAAGGCAAACTGGCTAATGCCGACAAACCAGAGCCTGCTGCTGTGGTGGACGATTTCAGTGATGATTTGCAAACTGCGTTGGCAGACGATGTTCGTCTGGATGACAGCATCACGCCAACCTCGACCAAATCGGCAGCTTCCCAGCTCACCAGTCAGCTGATCTCCAATAATGCCCAAACCGCTGCGGTCGCCAGTGATAATAACCAGCCATTTAATGAGAGTCCGGCCGACAGCATGATCGATATGGATCTGCCGGTAACTGATCAGCTGTTACATAGTGAGCGGGCGGATATGGATGACATGCTCGAATTTGGTAGCGACAAGAACAATTGGGGCCCGGCACTGGGCGGACGTCTGGCGACCATGATTGCCGAGGATATTCAGCAGGCCCGTATCCAGTTGGACCCGCCAGAACTGGGCGCGCTGGAAATCCAGCTGACGGTCGACCGTGATGATCAGGCCCATGTGCAGATTCATGTGCATAATCCTCAGGTTCGTGAAGTACTGGAATCCCAGGCTCACCGTTTGCGCGATGCATTGAATGGCCAGGGCCTGTCACTGGCGTCCTTTGATGTGTCGGAACAGTCTGGCGGTCAACAGGGGAGTGATGGACAGTCCGGCATGGGCGAGGATTCTGGTTCCGGCGGTTCGTTGGCTGATGGTTTCGCTGACGGTAAATTGACAGCCGATCAGGACGAGCCTTTGCAAACCGTGAGTCTCAAGGATGACCGTCTGGTTAGTACGTACGCCTGATCGTTTGAGCTCTGAGCAATAGGTCGCCTGCAATCTGGATCTGAAAGCAGATCGGGAGCGCAGGCGTCTCACCTGCATACCGCTGTGCCGTTTCCTGAAAACGCACTGCTCCAGAATCTTTACAGCCGTGAATCCAGTAGTGCTGCCTGCATAAATCCGGGCTTGTCCGCCCATCTGCTCTCCTCCTCACCGACTGATCTCCCCTGCAACTTGCTGCGCCTTTACTACACTTGTTAGTGCGTCTCGCCTGCGGTTTTTAAGGTTGATATTTGACGCGTAGAGCCTGATCAGAGTGGCAATTTTTTGACGAAAATCGCTGGCACAGCAATTGCTGATCAGATAACAGCAACCAGACATTCAGCGGGTTCAACCTGTCTGGAGTGAATGGAGAAATTGATGGCAGACGAACAGGACCTCAAGTTCGACGGTAGTGATGAAGGCAAGGGCAAAAAAGGCAAGCTCAAGCTGATCATCATCATAGTGGTGGCCTTGCTGGTATTGGGCGGCGGTGGTGCGGCAGCCTGGTTTTTTCTTCTGGCTGGTGATGATACCGCTGCTGAAGAATCTGCTGCGGTGGCAGAAGAGGCTGCCAAGCCGGAAGAACCCGCTATCCCTGCCGTTTATGTGATGCTGAAACCGGAATTTATCGTCAGTTATCAGGTTGGGCCACGGCAGCGATATTTGCAGCTCAGCATCGAAGTCATGACCCGCAAGCAAACGGTTGTCGACGCGCTGACCTTGCACGAACCCATGATTCGCAACGAGATTTTGCGGGCTCTGGGCGAACAGGAATTTGAAAGCCTGCGCACTAACGAGGGCCGGTTGGCCTTGCAGCAGGCGATCTACAACCGAATAACACAGACCCTCTCACGGGTGGCTCAAACTGCGCCGGCTGATGTGGAATCTGTGTTGTTTACCAATTTTGTAATGCAGTAGGACATCAGAGTGCAGGATTTACTGTCGCAGGATGAAATTGATGCGTTGCTTCACGGGGTGGATGGCGGTGCGGTTGAGCCGGAAGATCCCAGTGATGCCGAGGGAGTGCGCTCCTACGATCTGACCAGTAACGACCGCATTGTGCGTGGTCGGATGCCAACGCTGGAAATGATCAACGAGCGTTTCGCCCGTTATACCCGTATCAGCATGTTTAACTTCCTGCGTCGCAGCGCCGATGTGTCATCGGGCGGCGTGCAGATCATGAAGTTTGGTGAGTACGTACATACCCTCTACGTACCGACCAGCCTCAATCTGGTGAAAATGCGGCCGTTACGCGGCACTGCGCTGTTTATTCTCGACGCCAAGCTGGTGTTCAAGCTGGTGGATAACTTTTTTGGGGGCGACGGTCGTCACGCCAAGATCGAAGGCCGTGAATTTACTCCCACTGAAATCCGCGTGGTGCAGCTGGTGCTGGGTCAGGTGTTCAACGACATGATTGAAGCCTGGGCGCCGGTACTGAAAGTGGATTACGAATACGTCGGTTCGGAAGTGAACCCGGCGATGGCTAACATCGTTAGCCCCAGTGAAGTGGTGGTGGTGAGTACTTTCCACATCGAACTGGATGGTGGTGGTGGCGATCTGCACCTGACTTTCCCGTATTCGATGATTGAGCCGATCCGCGAAATCCTCGATGCCGGTGTCCAAAGTGACGTCGACGAGGTTGACGAACGCTGGTTGCAGTCGCTGCGGGAAGACATTCTCGAAGCTACGGTGCCCCTACACGGCACTTTGACCGAACGCATGATCAGCCTGCGCGAAGTGGCCAACTTCAAAAAGGGTGATGTGATTCCTATCGAACTGCCGGAGCTGTTTACCTTACAGGCCAACGGTGTGCCGGTATTGCGCGGCCGTCTGGGCATTTCCGGTGAAAACCTGGCCGTCAAAATATCTGAACAAATCAAGAGCAAGCGTCGCTAACCGACGATAAAGGCACGTTTGCTGCCGGGAGTACCCTATGAGTGATGACAAGAAAAACGGCCCTGATGAACTGGATCCACAGGCTTTGGCTGACGAAATCGCCGCCGGTGCCGATGATCAGGCTCTGGCGGACGAATGGGCTGCAGCCATGGCCGAGTCTGGTGATGATATGCCGGACGAGGAAGAAGAATTTGAAGGTGAGCGGGTCGAGCTGGAAGAACTGAGAGATGAGGGGCGCCGCCACACCCTGAACCCGGATGGCCCGGAACTGGATGTGATTCTGGATATTCCGGTGCGTATCTCGATGGAAGTCGGCAGCACCCAGATTCCAATCCGTAACCTGCTGCAGCTCAACCAGGGTTCGGTGGTGGAACTGGACCGGTTGGCTGGTGAACCGCTCGATGTGATGGTCAACGGCACCCTGATTGCCCACGGCGAAGTGGTGATGGTGAACGATAAATTCGGTATTCGTCTGACGGACGTGGTGAGCCAGAGTGAACGTATTCAACGCCTGCGTTAAGACCGGCTGTTATTGGCTGGCCGTGGCAGCTGCCTGGCTGTCGCCCATGGTGATGGCCGCTGAAGACGCTGTTGCCAAAAGCCAGCCAGCTGGCCCCAATCCATTGGCCGCGACCGGCAAGGTGGCGATGTTTCTGGTGCTGGTGCTGGGACTGATCCTGTTGCTGGCCTGGCTGGCGCAGCGACTGCGTGCCCGTGGTGGTATGGCCGCTTTTCAGGGTGGCAAGCAGCCGATCCGGGTGGTGGCCAGTCAGGCGCTGGGGATGAAGGAACGGATTGCGGTGGTTGAAGTGGGTGGCAAACAGCTGGTGCTGGGGATTACGGCTCAGCAAATTAATTTGTTGACCGAACTGGATGAGCCGCTGGCAACCGCCAGCGAAGCGCCCGCCAGTTTTAAAGAACTATTAAAAAAGGCGGTCAAGGCATGATGACAGGCGTTCGCAGAGGATGGCTGTGGCTGGCGGCACTGGTGCCGCTGCTGTTGGCAATGCCGGTTTGGGCGGCGGATCAGGCGGGGGACACAGCGGCTGACGGCGGCTTGCAGGCACTGGGTGGCCTGGGCATTCCGGCACTGGTCTACCAGACCACCGAAACTGGCGGCGAATACACCATCACCCTGCAGATTCTGGCGATCATGACGCTGCTGTCGGTGCTGCCGTCGTTGCTGATCATGATGACCTCGTTCACCCGTATCATGGTGGTGATGGCGATTCTGCGGCAGGCCATTGGCTTGCAGCAAACGCCGTCGAATCAGGTGTTGATCGGGCTGTCGCTGTTTCTGACGCTGTTTATCATGATGCCGGTGTTCCGGGTGATTAACGCCGATGCATTGCAGCCTTATCTGAATGAGCAGATTACCTCGGTGCAGGCAGTTGAACGGGCAGTGGTGCCGATTCACGAATTTATGCTCGGCCAGACCCGTGAAAACGACCTTGATCTGTTTGTGCGCATCAGTGGCCGTGACGATATTCCATCGGCCGATCAGACGCCGCTGCATATTCTGATTCCTGCCTTTATCACCAGTGAACTGAAAACCGCCTTCCAGATTGGCTTCCTGATCTTTATTCCCTTCCTGATCATCGATCTGGTGGTCGCCAGTATTCTGATGGCGATGGGTATGATGATGCTGTCGCCGATCATTATCTCGCTGCCATTCAAGATCATGCTGTTTGTGTTGATCGACGGCTGGGCGCTGATTATGGGTACGCTGGCCAATTCCTTCGGGACGATCTAGAGGGAGAATCCGATATGAGCCCAAATGATATTGGTGATCTGTTTACCACGGCCATGTACATGGTGCTGATTTTGGTGGTGGCGATTATTGTGCCGAGTCTGATCATTGGTTTGATCGTCAGTACCTTTCAGGCGGCAACCCAGATTAACGAACAGACGCTCAGTTTTCTGCCGCGTCTGGTCGTCACCCTGCTGGCGATTATCTTCCTTGGCCCCTGGGCGGTGGGCATGGTGATCGATTACACCCGCGACCTCTATATGAATATTCCTTTCCTGGTGGGCTGATATCTGCGCCAGGGCCTGCTTATCTTTGAGTCCTTTGGGCACAGCCTTTGCAATTTCACTGATATCTTCCACAAGCGTCAAAAAACGGTGGTTATGCTGGAACTTACCGATCTCGAAGTCGGACACTGGATCAGCCGTTACGTCTATCCCTTCGCCCGTATCAGCGGCCTGTTTATGGTGATGCCACTGTTTGGTACCCGGATGGTGCCGGTGCGCGTGCGACTGCTGCTGTCGGTCGCTATTACGCTGGCCATTGTGCCGATTCTGCCGCCGTTTCCGAAAGTGGACGCTATCTCGGTCGGCTCCTTTGTGATTGTGCTGCAGCAGCTGCTGATCGGCATTGTGCTGGGTTTTATCGTCGAATTATTGACTCAGGTATTTGTGTTGGCTGGCCAGTTGATCGCTATGCAAACCGGCCTGGGTATTGCGACCACGGTGGACCCGTCACAAGGGGCGTCGGTGGTGGTGGTGTCGCAGTGGCTGTTGTTTATGGTGTCGCTGGTGTTCCTGTCGCTGAATGGCCATCTGGTGCTGATTGAGGTGCTGGTGCAGAGCTTTTTCACCATGCCGGTGGGGATGGACGGCTGGACGCCGGATGATCTTGGCAGCGTGATTTACTGGAGCGGCTGGATGTTTGCGGCGGCGCTGGTGATTGCGTTACCGGCGCTGACTGCCTTGCTGGTGGTCAACCTGGCCTTTGGCGTGATGACCCGCGCCGCGCCACAGCTGAATATCTTTGCGCTGGGTTTTCCGGTCACCATGATGATTGGCCTGTTTATTCTCTGGCTGACCATGACGGATATGGCGCTGGCGTTTCAGCAGCATATGGAAACCCTGTTTACCTTCGCCAACAAACTGATCAAGGGGTAGCTGCGCCATGGCAGAAGAAACCGGTCAGGAGAAAACCGAAGAACCCACGTCGCGAAGGTTGGACAAGGCCAGGGAAGAAGGCCAGATTCCACGTTCGCGCGAACTCAATACTACCGCCGTGCTGCTACTGGGGGCGCTGGGCTTGCTGGCGCTGGGGCCATTTCTGAGCAGCCAGATTGCAGCCGTCGCCAATCTGGGATTTCAGATCGACCGCGACTCAGTGTTTGATACCAGCACCATGGGCCGCAATCTGCTGGTTTCCTTACAGGCCGCTGCGCTGGGACTGGCGCCCTGGTTAGGGCTGATGTTGCTGGCGGCACTGGCCGGGCCATTGGGGGTAGGTGGCTGGATGTTTTCCAGCAAGGCGATTGAACCCAAGTTCAACCGGCTTGATCCTTTGGCCGGGTTGAAGCGGATGTTTTCGGTGAACTCACTGGTGGAGTTGGTGAAGGCCTGGGCCAAGGTGCTGGTGGTGGGCCTGGCGGCCTGGCTGGTGCTGGCCTATTACTTTCCGGCAGTGTTGTCCTTGCTACAGATGCCGGTTGAAGGTGCCATTGCCGGTAGCGTCGATATTATTCTCTGGTGTTTTATTCTGCTGTGCCTGTCGACGGCCTTGATCGCCATGGTGGATGTGCCCTGGCAGATCCATTCACATATGAAAAAGCTGCGCATGTCGCTGCAGGAGATCAAGGACGAATATAAGGAAACCGAGGGTAAACCCGAAGTTAAGGGCCGTATCCGGCAGTTGCAACGGGAAGCGGCCCAGCGCCGGATGATGTCGGATGTACCAACTGCCGACGTGGTGATTATCAACCCGACCCACTTTTCGGTGGCGCTGAAGTATCAGCCTGAAAGCATGGCGGCACCGCTGGTGGTCGCCAAGGGCAAGGATCAGGTGGCCTTCAAGATTCGTGAAATCGCCAAAGAGCACAACGTGCCGAGAATGGAAGCACCACCACTGGCGCGGGCGCTGTATGCCCATACCAAAGTGGGTGACGAAATTCCGGAAGGCTTGTACGTCGCGGTGGCACAGGTATTGGCTTATATCTATCAGATGGATATGTTTGCCAAGGGCCGTGGGCCCAAGCCCGAAAAACGGCCAGAAATGCCGATTCCAAAAGATCTGCGGGTCGATCCGGAGCCGTCCTGAGCTGCATGGCTGCAGCCAGGGAAGGCGTTTGTCAGCGGTTGATCAGTTCAACCGCCACCTGATAGTCGATCGGAAAAACCGGTGGCCCGTACTGGTTGTAGATGGCGACGTCCGCGGCATCACGGCCATAACCGACGGCGACATAACCACCTTTAAGGCCGGACTGGGTGGCATCAAAGGTGTACCAGTCGTGATCGACAAAGGCTTCAAACCAGGCGTGCATGTCCATCGGTTCCAGTTCGTGTAAATACCCCACCACCATGCGGGTCGGAATACTCAGTGAGCGGCACAGGGCAATGGCCAGGTGCGACAGGTCCCGACACACACCGCTGCGACGATCAAGAATCTCCATGGCGGATACCGGTACCGGGCTGGTGCCTGGCTCATACCGAATATTCTGGCGTACCCAGTTTTCAATGGCGGCCACTTGGTCATAGCCGGGAATGCAGTTCCAGGTGATTTCACTGGCCAGTTGATAGAGACGGTCGGATTCACAATAGCGGCTGGGCAGCAGGTAGATCAGCTCCTGCGGCGGCAGATGCTGGATTTCAACGAAGGGTGCGCCGGGTGCCTGTAACACATGATCGGGAATCATGACTTCGGCACTGCAGAAAATCGAAAATGGGCCGGGCGGGGCGACCAGGCGCTGACAGACGTTACCGTATTGGTCGGTGAATTCTGCCACCGGGACGCTGGGCAATACTTCATATTCTTCCCGCGCCACCCATTGCTGGTGTCCGCGGCGGGCCCGCAGCATCAGAATAAAGGGCGTAGGCACAGTGATTTCGAAGGAAAACTCACAACTGGTGCTGATCCACATGCAGCAACATCCTTGCAAAACAAAAGCGGTAAAGGCGCACTATAGGGTGGTCAGATTGCTTGCGCCAGCAGGGTTTTGTGAAGATTTTTGCTGCCCCGAGCGGTTGTTCGGGGCAAACCGGACGGTGCTGTCGGCAACGGCTATTGCTGCAGCACCATCACGTTGAAACCGTCTTCGCTGAGCACATAGGCGGCGGCTTCGGCACGGCCTTCACCTTGCACCACATAGATGAAGTTCTTGTTGAGATCATCGAGGTGGTTACGCAGTTTGGCCAGGGGAATATTACGGGCGCGCGGAATCGGCGATTGCTCGGCTTCCTGTTCGGTTCGAACGTCCAGCAGTACCACTCCGGTATCACTGTCTTCGATGAGCTCGGGCAGCTTGTCTTCCTTGATGTATTCCACAACAGGAGTTTTCAGCAGGGTGTTGAAGTCTTCCTTGCTGAGCACCATCACAACGCCATCACTGGTCATGGTGATGGTGGCGCTGCGCGGCAGTTCGCTGATCAGTGAATCTTCACCAAACAGCGCGCCATTGCTGAGGGCTGCGAGGGTTTCTTCATTGCGACCGGAACCACGGGTCACCAGCGCACGACCTTCCTTGATTACATAACACTCGTTACCTTCGTCGCCCTCACGAATCAGCACATCACCGAGGGTTACTTCACGTTCTTCAAAACGCGACAGCAGCTGCTGGATATTGCCGGGTGGTACGCGGTTGAACAGGTCGGATGTCAGCAGGGTTTCGAGCCAGTCGTTGTCTTCGTTTTCATCGTCTGACAGTGCCAGTTCGATCCAGGTACTGATCAACGAAATATAACGGCGCGGAATCATCGCGACTTCGCAGTCTGTCACTGCAACGGCAGAAAACTTGTGGCTCGGGTGAGTCGCATCCAGAGCCAGGATATTCGCCTCATCTTCGCCTTCGTAACGGCTGACCTGAAAGTCTTCATCAATCAAATCCAGCGTGCCAGACAACAGATAGTGACAGTACTCATCTGGCTGGTTCCGCTTGAAGACAACGGCCTTGGGTTTGAATTGTTGGGTCTTGAAGTGAGGAATCAGTTCCTCCAATGCCTTGGCGGACAGGTCCTCGAATGGAATAAATGTCTGAAGACGCTCTGTACTGATCATACCTTCACTGCTGAATATATTGCGGGGGTGCGTAATAAAACTATAGCAAAGCATCCCTTTTTTGCTTGTGATAAACAGCAACGAATCCGTGTTGCAAAATGTAACAAAAAACCGGCGTGTTATTCCTCAGATTTGGTTTTTGTCGCCATTTTCTGGCCGTTCTGGGAAACCCCGGCGGTGATCGCAAAACGCATGGCTTCCTCAAATGACCAGGCAACTGGTGTCAGGCAGTGGCTGGGTAAAAACACCGTATAACCGCCCACCATATAGCTCATTGGTAAATAGACCGCGACCAGTTCCTCACCGGGGCGAGCATTGGCGACGGCTTCGGGCATTTTCTCACTGGTGATAAAACCAACCAGAGTGCCTTGCTGCGGCAGGTTAACCAGAACGACCGGTTGGTGCTTCTTCTGCTGGTTATCAAACATGGCGGCAAAGTCTTTCACCGCGCCATAGAGCGTTTTCACCACTGGAAAACGCATCAGGGTGCCTTCGAGGTATTCGTAAAGCCAGCTGACAGGGTCAAACTGGAATAACAAACCGACCAAAAACAGCCCAAGAATGGTGAAAGCGAGACCTATGCCTGGAATCTCGGACTGGCCGTCAAAGAATTGAATGCCAAACCAGTCGAGCAACATCAGACCGCTTTCATCCAGCCACAGAATGGTCGACCAGAGGAACCAGATGGTGACTGCCAGTGGCAGCACAACAATCGATCCTTTTAACAGTACCCGGGCGAGATACGGCATGATGTTTTCCTTTGGTTATCAGCGAGTTGTTGCTGGTTGGTCCACTGCTGCCTGTTTCAGTTCAGCAACTTCCTGACGCAGTGATCGTAATTCCTGCATCAGGTCATCGAGGCTGGCTTTGCCATCGGCTTCATCCTGCGCCTCACGCTCGCGGGCGTGCTCATCTTCCAGAACGTTGACGACAATACCAATCACCATGTTCAGAAATGCGAAGGTAGTCAAAAAGATAAACGACAAATAATAAATCCACGACAGTGGATAACTGCCCATGGTTTCGTACATGACGTCGGTCCAGTCTTCAAACGTCATTACCCGGAACAGCGTCAGCATGGCAATGGATATGTCGCTCCAGAGTTGCGGGTTGATATCGGCAAAGAAGGTCGCACCGACTGCAGCGTAGATGTAATAGATGATGAACATCAGCAACACCACATAACCGAGTTGTGGCAAGGCACGCAGCAGGCTGTTCAGCAAGGTGCGTAATTCGGGAATGATGGAGACCATCCGCAGTACCCGGAAAATTCTTACCAGTCGGCCAACCAGCGCCATTTCACTGTTATCAATTGGAATCAGGCTGACTACTACCACCAGAGTGTCGAAGACGTTCCAGCCATTGCGGAAGAAGCGGGTCTTTTTATCGGTCGCCAGAAAACGTACCACGATTTCAAACAAAAACAGCAGGGTAATGGTCAGGTCAAGCCAGTGAATCACCGTCATCACGGGGGCTGGAATGCTGTAGGTGCGGGCGCCGATCAACAGTGCCGAGATAATAATGACGGAGACAACAAACCACTCGAAGATCTTGTTGTCGCGCAGTCGCTGGGAAGCCAGTTGCAGTTGCTGGATACGCATGGGAATTATTCAGTTGAAAAATGGATGGCGCGTATCATATCCCAGCCGTTGCGATTGGCCAGTATGGCGTTGCTCCCCGGCCTGCTGGTCGGGGCGCAAGCATCAGATTACCAGACCTTCTTCAGCCATACGCAGGCTGCGACGGGCCATGGCCAGGTTGGACTTGCCGCTGTTGAGCACGTAATAAATGAACAGGCTGCGGTCAGTGCTGAGTGGACGCAGCAGATGGTACTGGCTGGTCAGGGTGATCAGCATGTCGTCGATTTCCTCGTTCAGCTGCAGCATCTCGATGGTTTTGATTTTCGCGCGTACCACTTCAGTGTTACCAGCAGCGGCAATTTCCAGGTCAAGGCCGCCACCGGCGGAACCCAGCAGCATGCCACTACTGTAGTCAACCACGGCAACAGCTTCGGCACCGTCGACCTTCATCAGATTGGACAGGGTTTCGTTCATATTTCCCATAAAACGAGTCTCGCTGTGAGGTTAGTTGTAGTGCTCAAGCACGTTTGCAATTTGTTTGGCAGCATTGTTCAAAGACCACAAGGCCAGACCATGATTGGTGCTCTTGTCGTAAGCCGCTAACAGCACCAACTCGTGTCGGCTCGACTTTATTTGTCGGCACACCAGCAGGCCGTGGCCGGTTTCAATAATGCTGCCATTGGCGGATTGTTTGTTGGCGTTGGCAGCCAGGCCGTCGCTGATACCGGAAAAGGATGCTGCCATGGCAGCCAATCGGGAGGGTTGAATATCCTGACTGGCCGGAATGGTGTGGCAGATACTGTAACCGTCGGACGTTGCCAGCAGCAGGAATTCGATGCCGCCGGAACCGCTTTGGGCTTCTTTAATACGCTCCAGACAAGCAGCCCGCAGAGTGTTGGAAATCAGTGGCGTGGCGACATTATTCATGGATCAGCGTCTCTATTTCGAGGTTGGCAATCAGGATTTCGAGCGTCATTACCAGCTGCCCACGATCTCGTGGGTCGGTCAGTAATACCGGTAAACAGAGGTTCTGTTGGCTAAGTAGTTCCAGTATCTGTAACTGTTGCTGGTCGCTGCCCCGGTTGATGGCGACCACCAGGCTGCCACTGGTAACCAGCTGGGGAAAGGCATTGAGGAAGTAGAGCATGTCGTTTTGCCAATCGGGCTGACTGGCGTTGACCAGCAAAATAGCGCCAATCGCACCTTTGGCAATGACCGGCCAGACTGCTTCAAAGTGCTTTTGACCAGGAATGCCGTACAGGTGAACCAGTTGCTCGTCGTCGAGTTGGATGGCGCCATAGTCCATCGCGACCGTGGTCGTTGCCTTGTCGTACATATCGCGATTGGAATTGCGCACTTCAGTGTTGGCAGCCATGTCGTCGCTGAGTGTCTGAATCGCGGTGGTTTTACCGGCACCCATCGGGCCGATAAACAGGATCTTGTTATGTACTGGGGTCATGACAGGGCCTTTCTTAATTTATTGCGCAAGCTTTGCAACAGGGAAAGCTGTTGTTCTGCGGGTGGTGTAACTGGCCGGTTGACGGTCATCTTAGGGGCCAGATCCGGCAGGCCCCTTGCTGGCGATTCTGTGCTGCTGATTGGCGTGCCGACCAGCTGGCAGGCCGTTAAAAAACGCACCACGTTATCTTCTGAGGTATTAGCCAGACGGGCAGCGTTCTGAATTGATGTTGATTGCTTTGTTAATAGTGTACAAAGACGGAACATAAAACTGCTGGTTTTATATTGTCCGAGCGCTGGCCAGGCTAATAATCGGTGCGTTTTATTGTTCCAGTTATCAATATCGTTGGCACTCACTGGTTGCTGTAATTGCATTGACCAGAGCAGTGACTTCAGTGGAGTAACGGTGCGGTATTGAGAATCGATATGTTTAACAGATTCAAAACGGAGGCTATTGGCAGCAACCAGACGACTGGCCAGCGTTTCGATGGGCAGGTTGCTGAGCACCAGCCGTTGGCCATCAAATAAACGCACGTAGCAACGGTTATCGGCGGCTTCGACTGACAGCGATTGGCCGTCTTTAATACGGGCAGCCTGCTGTGCCAGTTGGATGGTCGCTGGTAGTTCGGCTGATTCTGCCGGTTTGCTGGCAGGCAGACTGGTACGGGCTGTGCAAACCGACTCAGCCTGACGGAAAATCTCCAGCAGACCAAAGATCCTGAGTGGCCACTCACTCTTGAGGTAGACCACATCCTGCTGACGCCTGTCAGCTGGCAGTGGAAAACCGTACAGGGGAACCTGCACCTTGTGCTGGCCCTGACAGGGTACTCTGGCGAGTACCAGATCGGCGTCTGTGCCTTCTCCCTCGAAGCTCCATTGGCCGGTTGTTTTGTTACTGGTGACGCGAATCTGTTCCTTGATTAATTCAACTTCATAAGGTGTGAAACCAAATGTTTTAACAGACAGATTCATGAGCTCCTCAAGTGGTGATCGGATCTGGTGATTGTTTCGATTCTAAACAAAGTGTGAAATCAATCACAGTGCTAGATGCGTTATGGAATAGTGTGTTTGGTATTTTTGGAAATAAAGCGGTTATTTAAATTGTTCGACAATCAAACCTGTGTTTCAAAAAACTCATAAAGTTTTTTGGTGGTATTTTTATTATTAGCAAGGGGCTGTGAATTAAATAATAACCTTGGTGAGCATATGGGATAGCCAATAAATCGGTCAGCTCAGGATTAAAGCCTCATAACGAATAATGAACAACTCTGCTCTGGAATTTTCCCCGGGGCTGTCATGCTTTGGCAGAGGATCTGGCCTGCGGGCAATGCTGGAACCAGCAGCCAGGTTGGGTCTGTGACGCTGCGATGATCATGTTAGCAAGCCAAATGTTCAGACTGAACAGAAGTCTGGTTTGTTAGTGTTCACTTCTAAGAATAAAATGGTCTAGATTGTCCTCCTTTGTAACCAAACTTCAGAACTTACTTTAAGTTCGCTGCCCACCTCTATGCCTCACTGGTGTATTTCTATTCGCTTGTTTAGAAAACTATCGTTCATCACATTCTAAGTGCTTGTGACGTAAGACAAATTTCATCTTTCAGAGCCGGTACTCGGCTTGCAAAGGCACCGGGCTATTTCTATAGTGTCGAAAAGTGTCGGAATGTGGCGAAAATAAGAGAAAAGTGGGAAACAAGACCGGAAAATGCTGTCGAAAACGGTCATATTTCTGTCATGAGTTTTCATGCCCTCAGCCACATCGAAGACGCAGTGGAAAGGAAGCAATCAGCAAGTAAGCGAGTGAGTGGATACCTTGAAAATAATCAGAGGCTGACGGGCGACATTTATGTTCCGCGGCATGCATCACATCAACATGGACGCCAAGGGTCGTCTGGCAATCCCCACCAGAGTGCGGGAAATGCTGGAGGGTACTGGCGCGTCTGCGTTGGTGGTCACGGTCGACAGCCAGGATCGCTGTTTGATGGTGTACCCACTGGCCGAGTGGGAAGTGATGGAAGCCAAGCTCAATGCCTTGCCAAGCATGGACCCAACCATTCGGCAGCTGAAACGTATGCTGCAAGGTTACGCCACCGACTGTGAGCCGGATGGCAGTGGCCGGATTCTGATCAGTGCCGCCTGCCGTGAATACGCCAACCTGACCAAGGAATGCGTATTGATGGGACAGGGCAGCAAACTCGAATTGTGGGACAAGGCCAGTTGGGAAGCCCGTGAAGCGGCGTACCTGCAGCAACCTATCTCGCTGGAAAATCTACCTGATGAATTAAAGAGCCTGTCGCTATGAATGTGACCGAACTGGCACATACCACCGTATTGCTCGAGCCGACCGTAGATGGCTGTCTCAATGACCCGGCCGGAATCTACGTTGACGGCACCTTCGGGCGTGGTGGTCACAGTCGCCTGTTGCTGTCGAAGCTGGCGCCAGAAGGCCGTCTGTTTGGCATCGACAAGGACCCGCGTGCGATCGAAACCGGCCAGCAGTTGCATGCTGAAGACAACCGTTTCGACATTATCCAGGGCTCTTTTGCGGACATGAAAAACCTGCTGGCACAGCGGGGCATTCACAAGATCAACGGCATTTTGCTGGACCTCGGGGTTTCCTCACCACAGCTGGATGACGCCGAACGGGGCTTCAGCTTTTTGCGTGATGGCCCGCTGGATATGCGTATGAACCCGGACGCCGGACTGTCTGCTGCCGAGTGGGTGGCGACGGAGTCTGAAAAGGAAATCGCCCGGGTACTGAAGGAATACGGCGAAGAGCGCTTTGCCAAACGCATGGCACGGGCGATTGTGATACAGCGTGAAAAAGCGCCGATCACCCGCACGCTGGAGCTGGCAGAACTGCTGCGCGCGGCTAACCCGGCCTGGGAAAAACACAAACACCCGGCCACTCGAGCGTTTCAGGCTATCCGTATTGCCGTTAACAACGAGCTTGGCGATCTCGAACAGATTCTCGACGACAGCATAGAGTTGCTGGTTGCTGGCGGACGTTTGTCGGTGATCAGTTTCCATTCGCTGGAAGACCGGATGGTCAAACGCTTTATCCGCGCCCAGGAAAAAGGCCGTGATCTGCCACCGGGCTTGCCGGTGATGGAGCAGGATCTGGGCAAAACCATGAAAAAAGTCGGCAAGGCCATTATGCCGGACGATGAAGAAGTGGAACGTAACGGCCGCGCTCGCAGTGCGGTGTTGCGGGTTGCCGAGCGACTGGCATGAAGCTGTCGCTGCTGCTGGTCTGGGTTCTGGTAATCGGTTCTGCACTGGCGCAGATCGCGGTTGCACACCAGCATCGGCAGCGCGTGCAGCAATGGCAGCAGCTGGAAAGTCGTCGTGATGGGCTGCAGCAGGAACAAACCCGCTTGCAGCTGGAACTCAGCACCCTGACCAGCTACGCCCGCATTGATCAGCGGGCTCGTAACGAATTGAACATGACTGAACCTGGTGATATCCGGACTTTGACACCATGACCGAACCACAACAGGAATATACATCGCAGGGCATCAGCCACTGGCGCTACTGGATGGTAGTGGCGGTGATGGCTGCGCTGTTGCTGGTGATTCTGGTGCGGCTGGTGGCCTTGCATACGGTTGATCAACCATTCCTGTACGAAGAAGGCGAAAAACGCACGATTCGTAGTCAGGTTGAACCTGCCCGTCGTGGCACCATCACCGACCGCTTTGGCGAGCCGCTGGCAGTTAGCACTGCGGTGGTGGATATCAGCATCAATCCCTCCCGGTTCAAACTCGAAAACGCTGCACCACTGGCGAAAGTGCTGGGGCTCAAGGCCAACAGCCTGCATCAGCGTATTGAATCAGCCCAGGCTCGCGGTCGTGGCTTCCTTTATATCGAGCGACAGGTACAGCCAGACATTGCTGATCGGGTTGCCGAGCTGGGTTTGAGTGGCGTGCAGCTGGAGCAGAAATTCCGTCGTTATTATCCGGCTGCCGAAGTAACCGCCCATGTGGTTGGACTGGTCAATATCGACAGTAATGGTCAGGAAGGTCTGGAGCTGGCCTATAACGATTACCTCACGGGCACTGGCGGCCGTCGAACGGTCGTGAAAGATCGCTATGGCCGGGTGATCAAGCAGGTGGCGGTAGATGCCATTGCCGAGCCGGGCAAGGATCTGCGACTGACACTGGATCTGCGGCTGCAATATCTGGCTTACCGTGAATTGATGGCAGCGGTGCAGCAGCACAAGGCTCATTCTGGTAGCGCCGTGATGCTGGACGCCAAAACCGGGGAAGTACTGGCGATGGTCAACCAGCCCTCCTACAACCCGAATAACCGTGCCGAGCTGAATCCCGAACAAATGCGCAACCGTGCCATTGCTGACGTGGTAGAGCCAGGGTCGACCATGAAGCCCTTCACCATTGCGGCGGCACTGGATTCCGGTCGTTACACGCCGAGCACCAAGGTGGATACCTCACCGGGTTATCTGCGGGTGCGCAATAAGACTATTCGTGATCACCGTGACTACGGGGTGCTGGACGTGACCGGCGTAATTACCAAGTCCAGCAACGTTGGCGTCACCCTGCTATCGGCTGATCTGGGTGCTGAAACCATCTGGAAAACCATGACCGCTGCCGGTCTGGGGCAGGCCAGTGGTATTGGATTCCCGGGCGAAAGTGTGGGCGTATTACCTTATCCGAGTGAAATGGACGACCTGCGACTGGCGACCCTGTCATACGGCTATGGCCTGGCGGTATCTCCGCTGCAGCTGGCGCAGTCTTACACCAGTTTTACCGAACATGGCTGTCGTCGTCCGGCAACCTTGCTGCTGGACTCGGGCACCGACAACAGCTGTCAGCAAGTGATGTCAGCTGCGACCGCTCGCAAGGTACTGGATATTCTCGAAACCGTGACCTCCGATCTGGGTACTGGCCGTCGTGCCCGGGTGCCTGGTTATCGGGTCGGTGGCAAAACCGGTACTGCCCACAAGGTGGGTCAGACCGGTTATGAAGATTCTTCCTACACTGCCGTGTTTGCCGGCATTGCCCCGATCAGTGATCCGGATCTGGTACTGGTGGTGGTGATTGATGATCCCCAGGGCCGTGAATACTACGGTGGCGAAGTCGCCGCGCCAGTGTTCTCGCGCATCATGGAGCAGGCTTTGCGGCTACGTCAGGTCGCCCCGGATGATGCGGCCCATACGACGCCTCTGCGGATGGCAGGAGGCCCGAAATGAAATTATCCGAGCTGATTCAGGGTGCGTTTTTTGTACCGCCGGAATGGGATCGTGAATTCAGCGATATCGCCACCGATAGTCGTGACGTCAAGGATGGCGATCTGTTTATCGGCCGTGCTGGTGGTAGCAGTCATGGTGCTGACTTCACCCTGGCCGCGATTGCCAATGGCGCAGCGGTCGTGATCGAGCAGGGCGAAGTCGGCTTCCGTTGTGATTTCAGTCGCGCTGCGATTCCGGTGTTCAGTACACCCGATGTTAAAGAACAGCTGGCTGGCTGGTTACACCGCCGTTATAGCGCGGTGGCGGATCTCAAACTGCTGGGCGTTACCGGCACCAACGGCAAAAGCTCCTGTGTCAGTTATCTGGCGCAGTTGTCCGCAGCGCTGCAGCAGCCTTGTGGGGTGCTGGGTACTTTGGGTAATGGCCTCTGGCCTGAGTTGCAGCCGACCCGCAACACCACACCGGATCTGGCGGTGGTGCTGCGCGTACTGGCTCAGATGCAGCAACAAGGTGCCGGGCGGGCAGCCATGGAAGTGTCTTCCCACGGTCTGGAACAGGGCCGGGTTGCCGGGTTGGTTTACGACGGTGTGATGCTGACCAATTTGACCCAAGATCACCTCGATTTCCATGGCACCATGGAAGCCTATTTTGCCGCCAAGGTGCGCTTGTTTACCGATTACCAGGCCCGTGTTGGCGTGGTAAATGCTGACTGTCCTTACGGCCGTCAGTTGCTGCAGCGTGATGATCTCAGCTGTCAGCTGTTCAGTTATGGTCGGGCAGAAACTGAATTTTCTGCGTCTCAGCATGTCAGTTACGCCGTCACTGGCTTGTCCCAGCAGGGAATTACGGCGCAGCTGACCAGTCCATGGGGCACAGCGGAGCTGCAATTGCCTTTGTTGGGCGAATTCAATCTGGCCAATGCGGTGGGGGCGATCACCCTGTTGGCTGCCTGTGGTGAAGATTTCCAGCAGCTGGTCAATGCGGCTGCCGCGCTGATTGCTGTCGCCGGGCGCATGGAAGTTTATGTTCGTGCCGATGGTAAGAAGGGCCCGCTGGCGGTGGTGGATTACGCTCACACGCCAGATGCGCTGGCGACTGTGTTGAGTTCACTCAAGCCATGGCAGCGTCCCCTGGGGCTGGTATTTGGCTGTGGTGGTGACCGTGATCGCGGCAAGCGGCCGCTGATGATGGCAGCTGCACTGGCCAGTGCCGACCGTATCTGGCTCACCGATGACAATCCTCGCAGTGAAGATCCCACACAGATTTTTGCCGATGTGATGACGGCGGATGGCGCTGCTCAGGCGGTCGCAGCAAAACAGCTGGTGCAGCAACATGACCGGGCTGAAGCGATTGCTGCAGCACTGGCCGCCGCAGAGGAAAATGCCATTGTGCTGATTGCTGGCAAGGGCCACGAAGATTATCAGGAGATTAACGGCGTGCGACGTCCGTTCAGTGATATTGAAGTCCTGCAAGGGCTGGGTTTTGTCCGTGCCGGAGGTTGTCATGCTGTTTGAATTCACGCTGTCACAGTTGGCTGAACGACTCGGGCTGGAAGCTCCAGAGCTGGATGCCCGGTGTCGTGGCGTCAGTACTGACACCCGTCATATTCAGCCCGGCGATCTGTTTGTGGCGCTGAAGGGTGAGCACTTCAACGGCAACCTGTTTGCCGAACAGGCGTTGCGGTCGGGTGCTGCAGCCGTGTTGCTGGATGAAGCGCCAACTGAACAGCTGTCAGGCCCATGGTTGCTGTTTGGTGATACGCAGTCTGAAGGCAATATAAAAAGTGCTCAGGACGCTTATGGCGAACTGGCTGGTTGGCAGCGTGAAGCCTTTACCGGCCCGCTGGTGGCGATTACTGGCAGCGCTGGTAAAACCACCACCAAACAATTGATGGCTTCTGTGTTGGCGCAGCAGTTCAACACCTGGATGACTCAGGGCAACCTGAATAATCACATTGGTGCTCCGAAAACCCTGCTGGCGTTAAGTCCTGTGCATCAGGCCGCGGTGGTCGAACTGGGTGCCAGTGGTTTGGGCGAAATCGCCTACACCGCCAAATGGGTGAAACCTCGGGTTGGTATTATTACTAATGCCGCAGCGGCGCATCTGGAAGGATTTGGTTCGTTGCAAGGCGTGGTGCAAACCAAGGGTGAGCTGATTGATTTTGTTGCCGCTGACGGCACTGTGGTGCTGAACGCGGATGATCCGGCGTTTGCCCAATGGTGTGAACGGGCTGGCGATAAGACGGTGGTGTCGTTTGGCTTCGCTGATCAGGCGGATGTTCGTGCTGATGATATTGAGCTGGCGGTCTCTGGCAGTCGTTTCACAGTCAGTCGTCGTGGCGAGGACTGGCAGCAGCCGATAACTCTGGCGTTTCCGGGCAAGCACAATGTGGCCAATGCGCTGGCGGTTTTTGCTGCGGCACTGGCGTTTGGTTTGTTGCCAGAGCAGATTGCTGCCGGGCTAGAGGCGGCTACAGCGGTTTCCGGCCGCATGAAGAGCCTGTCAGGCCCGCGCGGCATGATGTTGATTGACGATAGTTACAATGCCAATCCGGCTTCCATTAAGGCAGCAATTGATGTAATTAGCCTCGCTCCCTGTGCCTGGCTGGTACTGGGAGATATGGCAGAGCTCGGCGCGGAAGCCGGGCAGGCACACGGTGATATTGGTCGTTATGCCAAACAACAGGGAATAGACACGCTGGTGGCCACCGGGCCGCTCAGCAAACTGACGGTCGAGGCATTTGGTGATCAGGGTTACTGGTTACCTGCCAGGGATGATGTGGCCGCGTTTATAAATCAAACCGCTCCTGATCAGACAACCGTGCTGGTCAAGGGCTCGCGTAGCGCCGGGATGGATGAAGTGGTCCGGCTGTTACAGCGTTTCGCAGGGGAATAACACTAGATGTTGCTATGGTTGGGTGAGTGGTTGACCCACTTGCATTCCGGGTTTGGCGTTGTGGGCTACTTGTCGCTGCGCAGCATTTTCGCCGTCATCACGGCGTTGCTGGTGTCGATGCTGTTAGGCCCGCTGGTAATCCGCAAACTGCGTGAATACCAGATTGGTCAGGCGATCCGTGAAGTCGGTCCGAAGTCGCATCTCAGCAAGGCTGGCACGCCAACCATGGGCGGTGTTCTTATTCTGCTGTCGATCAGTGTCAGCACCCTGTTGTGGGGTGATCTGGAAAACCGTTTTATCTGGGTGGTGTTGCTGCTGACCCTGTTGTTTGGTGCCATTGGCTGGGTCGATGACTATCGCAAGGTCGTAGAGAAAAACTCCCGGGGTTTGCCGGGCCGCTGGAAATATTTCTGGCAGTCGGTGTTTGGTCTGATCGCCGCTGGAGTGCTGTATTTCACAGCCCAGGGACCAGAACAAACCCAGTTTGTAGTGCCGTTCTTCAAGGACGTCATGCCGCAACTGGGGCTACTGTTTATTGTGCTGAGCTACTTCGTCATTGTTGGTTCCAGTAACGCAGTCAACCTGACGGACGGTCTGGATGGTCTGGCGATTATGCCAACCGTGATGGTCAGTGCGGCACTGGGCCTGTGTGCCTATCTGGCGGGTAACTTTAACTACGCCACTTATCTGCATATTCCGTTTATTGCTGGTGCCGGTGAACTGGTGGTGTTCTGTGCTGCCATGGTTGGTGCCGGTATTGGTTTCCTCTGGTTCAACACCTACCCGGCCCAGGTCTTTATGGGCGACGTTGGTTCGCTGGCGCTGGGAGCGGCGCTGGGTGTGGTGGCCGTGATCATTCGTATGGAAATCGTGTTGTTCATCATGGGCGGTATTTTTGTGGCAGAAACCCTGTCGGTTATTTTGCAGGTGGCTTCGTTCAAGTTAACCGGCAAACGTATCTTCCGGATGGCGCCATTGCACCACCACTTTGAATTGAAAGGTTGGCCAGAGCCGCGAGTGATCGTGCGTTTCTGGATTGTCACCATCATTCTGGTGCTCGCCGGTTTGGCGACACTGAAAATTCGTTAATCAGGGCTGAATTGATATGACCGCCACCGTGCAGCAACCGGCAAACATCAAGCGACTGATCGTTGGACTCGGGTTATCCGGTCTGGCCACAGCCCGCTATTGCCAGCGCATGGGGTGGCCGTTTGATTTGTGTGACAGTCGTGCCCGTCTGGGCCATCTGGAACAGGTCAAAGCGGAATTTCCACATACCAAAGTGACGCTGGGCGCGCTCGATGGCGAGCAGCTGAGCCAATACCAGCAGTTGATTGTCAGCCCGGGCATTGCGCTGGCTGAACCGGCGATTCAGCAGGCGCTGGCCGCGGGTGTAGAGGTGGTTGGCGATGTTGAATTGTTCGCCCGGCATAACGATTCGCCGGTGATTGCCATTACTGGTTCCAACGGCAAAAGCACAGTCACCACGCTGGTGCGCGATATTCTGGTGGATGCCGGTTTGAACGCGGTGATGGCTGGCAATATTGGTGTGCCGGTGCTGGATTTGCTGGCGCAGCCAGACAGCCAACGCCCGGACGTGGTGGTGCTGGAGCTGTCGAGCTTCCAGCTCGAAACCACGGATACGTTGAAGCCGCGAGCGGCCACGATTCTGAATGTCAGCGAAGACCACATGGATCGTTACGAAGGCATGGCGGACTACACCTTGGCCAAGCAGCGTATTTTCCATGGTGCTGAAGCGATTATCGTCAATCGTGACGATGCGGCGACGCTGCCGGTTGATGGGCTGGTGAATCTGACCGGTTTTACGCTCAAACAGCCGCAGGAAGATGACTTTGGTGTACTGGCTGGTGAGCTTGATGGTCAGGCTGGCGAGTGGATTGTGCGCGCGGGCGTCAAGCTGGTGCACAGCTCACAGCTGAAAATTCGTGGTCGTCACAACCTTGCCAACGTGATGGCGGCGTTGGCCCTGGTCGAAACCGTTGGGGTTTCCCCTTCGCAGGCGCTGGTTACCTTGCAGCAGTTTGGTGGTTTACCGCATCGCTGTGAGTGGGTTGCCGATGTTGCTGGCGTTACCTATATCAATGACTCCAAAGGCACTAACGTGGGTTCAACCCTGGCTGCTATTGAAGGTTTTGCCGCGATGGACGGTGAAATCTGGCTGCTGGCCGGTGGTGATGGTAAGGGGCAGGACTTTTCGCCGTTGGCGGATGCCTGTCTGGGCCGTGTCCAGCAGGTTTGCTGTTACGGCAAAGACGCCCTGTTGTTGCAGGACGCGCTGCAGTCGAGCTGTTTGACGGCTGTGTTTGAAACGCTGGACGAAGCCTTTGATTGCGCGCGTCAGTCGGCCCGTAGTGGTGATCTGGTGTTGTTGTCGCCCGCTTGTGCGAGCCTCGATCAATTCGCCAACTACAACGTTCGTGGTGAACATTTCCGCCAGCTGGCGCGGGGGCTGTCATGAATCTGGCGCGCTTCCGCTGGCAGCTGCAAGACGCTCATTTCCTGCCCTGGCTGATTCTGATGCTGCTGGGCTGGCTGATGGTGTCTTCTGCCTCCACCGGCATCGCGGAAAAACTCACTGGCAACGCTGCCTATTTCAGCATTCGTCACGGTGTGTATTTGCTGATTGGTGCGGCCGCCTTGTTGTTTATCAGCAATATTCCGCTGCAGCGCTGGCGCCAGTTTGAGGTGCCGTTGCTGCTGATTGGTGTGGTTGGTCTGGTGCTGGTACTGGTGCCGGGCGTTGGCCACGAAGTGAACGGCAGTCGGCGCTGGCTGAACCTCGGCATTATCAAGCTGCAGGCGTCAGAGCTGGCCAAGTTGGGGGCGGTGTTTTACGTCGCCGGTTATCTGATTCGCCGCTTGCCAGAAGTGCGGGAGCGTTTCTGGGGGTTTGTAAAACCACTGATGATTTTGATGGCAATGGTATTCCTGCTGTTGATGGAACCAGATTTTGGTGCTGCGGTAGTGCTGCTGGGTGCCGCTATGGTGCAGCTGTTTCTGGGCGGCGTAAAAGCCGGTCAGTATTTTCTGTTGATGATTGGTGCCTTGCTGCTGTCGGTGGTGGCGGTGACGTCAGAAGAGTGGCGAGTCGCCCGTCTGATGGCCTATCTCGATCCGTGGGCCCCTGAACACGTGTACGGCACGGGTTATCAGCTGACCCAGTCGCTGATTGCTTTTGGTCGTGGTGAGTTATTTGGTGTGGGCCTGGGTGAAAGCATCCAGAAGTTGTTCTATCTGCCGGAAGCGCATACCGACTTTGTATTCGCAATCTGGGCCGAGGAAACCGGCTTGTTTGGTGCCCTGGCGGCCATCGGCATGATCGGCTGGTTGATCGGTCGCATATGGCAAACCGTCTGGATTGCCCAGCAGCGTGGCTTGTTGTACGGCGCTTATGTGGCAGCGGGCATTGGCTCGCTGTTGTCGTTGCAGGTGGTGATTAACCTGGGTGTGAACATTGGTTTGCTGCCAACCAAGGGGCTGACGTTACCGTTTTTCAGTTACGGCGGCAGTAGTCTGGTGTTGGCCTGTGTGATGGTGGGCATTGTGATGCGGGTGCGGCACGAAGCCCTGGCGGTGGATGTTGCCGAGCCTGAGTTGCCGGAAAACGGCGGCCCATTTAAATCCAGAAAAGCCAAGGATAGTGCCAGTGAGGTAGCTGTATGAGCGCCGTAAATCAGTCAACAGGCAAGCCCAAAGTGGCCTTGATGATGGCTGCTGGCACCGGTGGTCATGTATTTCCGGCGCTGGCGGTTGCGCGTGCGTTGCAGCTTGAAGGTTTTGAGATTCACTGGCTCGGTACACCGCATGGCATGGAGCAGAATCTGGTGCCGCAAGCCGGTATTGAACTGCATGCCGTGAATATCAAGGGGCTGCGTGGCAAGGGTCTGATAGGCCTGCTGGTTGCGCCCTGGCGGATTCTGCAGGCGACCTTGCAGTCGCTGACGGTGATCAAACAGATCAAGGCCGATATCGTGATTGGTTTTGGTGGTTATATTGCCGGGCCCGGCGGGGTGGCGGCTCGGCTGGCCGGTTTGCCGCTGCTGATTCATGAGCAGAATGCGCTGGCGGGCATGACCAACAAGCTGCTGAATCGGCTGGCAAAGGTGAGTTTGCAGGCATTTCCGGGCGCGCTTGAGGGGGCCATTACGGTGGGCAACCCGGTGCGCGATGAAGTGGTGGATCTGCCGGAAACGCCGATTCCCCATCAGCGGCCTCTGAACATTCTGGTGGTTGGCGGCAGTCTGGGAGCGTCTGCGCTCAACGATGCCGTACTGGCCTGTTGGCAACAGATGCCGCTTGAGCAACGGCCACAGCTGCGTCATCAGGTTGGCAAGCGTGATGAACAACGGATGCTCGAAGCCTATGCCGCGACGGATGTAAAAGCCGACGTGTCTGCCTTTATCGACGATATGGCGGCGGCTTATGAATGGGCTGATCTGCTGATTTGTCGCTCTGGCGCGCTGACCGTGTCTGAGATTGCCGCAGCGGGCAAGGCTTCGATTCTGGTGCCGTATCCCTACGCGGTTGATGACCACCAGACCGTAAATGCTGCTTACCTGGCGGATGCCGGAGCAGCGCTGATTCGTCAGCAAAAAGAATTGACTCCTGAATGGCTGCTGGAAACGGTGCAACAACTGAATTCCGACCGGCAGCGATTACAGGCCATGGCGACAGCCAGTCGCCAGCAGGCCAAAGCGGATGCTACCGCGCTGGCCGTTGAACAGATTATGAGGTTGACCCGTGATTGATAGCAGATCGAGAAGCAATGCCGCCGACGCAGGCATGATTCCGGAAATGCGCCGTATTCGAGGCATTCATTTCATCGGTATCGGTGGTACCGGTATGTGTGGTATCGCCGAGGTACTGCTGAACCAGGGTTATGACATCAGTGGTTCTGATATTCGTGAGAGTGGTGTAACCCAGCGACTGGAAAGTCTGGGCGCGACTATTTTTATTGGCCATCAGCGCGAAAATATCGAAGACGCCGACGTGGTGGTGGTTTCCAGTGCCATCGACGAAAGCAATCCGGAAGTCGCGGCAGCGCTGGAGCAGCGCAAGCCAGTCGTACGTCGTGCTGAGATGCTGGCGGAACTGATGCGTTTCCGTTACGGCATTGCCGTAGCTGGAACCCACGGCAAGACCACCACTACCAGTTTGCTGACCAGTATTTTTGCCGAAGCTGAACTGGACCCAACCTTTGTGATTGGCGGCAAGCTCAACAGTGCTGGTGCCAACGCTCGCCTGGGAGCCAGTCGCTATCTTATTGCTGAAGCGGATGAAAGTGACGCCAGCTTCCTGCACTTGCAGCCGATGGTGGCAATTGTGACCAACATCGACGCTGACCATATGTCGACCTATGGCGGTGACTTCGAGAAGCTCAAGCAGACCTTTATCGATTTCCTCCACAACCTGCCGTTTTACGGTTTGGCGGTAGTCTGCATCGACGATGACACCGTACGTTCGATTCTGCCCTCGATCTCGCGGCCAATGGTGACCTACGGATTCTCGGAAGATGCTGATTATCGGGCGATCGATATTCGCCAGCAGGGCATGTACACCGAATTCACCCTGGTGCGTCCAAATGATCGGCCATCACTGCAAATCCGTATGCGGATGCCGGGCAAGCACAATGTGCTGAATGCATTGGCAACGGTGGCAATTGCCGACGACGAAGATGTGTCGGATGAAGCGATCCAGGCAGCGCTGGAAAAATTTGCCGGTGTCGGCCGCCGCTTCCAGGTTTGTGGCCAGTTTGAGCTGGGTGATGGCGACGTGTTGATGGTGGATGACTATGGACACCATCCGCGCGAGCTGGAAGTCACCATGGAAGCGATTCGTAAAGGCTTCCCGGAGCGTCGTCTGGTGATGCTGTTTCAACCGCACCGTTTCAGCCGTACCCGTGACCTCTACGAAGATTTCGTCAAGGTGCTGTCCCGTGCTGACGTACTGTTGCTAATGGATGTTTATCCAGCCGGTGAAAAATCAATTGCCGGAGCCGACGGTCGTTCGCTGTGCGGCAGTATTCGCCAGCGCGGTGAAGTTGATCCGGTGTTTATTGAACGTGGTGAATCCTTGCAGGGCCTGTTGAGTGGTGTACTGAAACCAGGCGACCTGCTGCTGACCCAGGGTGCTGGCGATATTGGTGCCTTGTCTTTACAAATTGCTGAAGCCTTGCCGGGTTGGCTGGCTGCAGAAGGAGCATCGCATGACTGATGTGGCGTCTTTTGGCCGGGTTGCCGTATTGATGGGCGGTACTTCTGCCGAACGGGCAGTATCACTGCGCAGTGGCGCTGCGGTATTGGCAGCCTTGCAAAGCCGGGGTGTGGATGCCGTCGGTGTTGATGTCGGTGACGACGTGGTTCAGCTGCTGGCAGCCGAGTCTTTTGACATGGCCTTTATCGCGCTGCACGGCCGCGGTGGTGAAGATGGCACCATTCAGGGATTGCTGGAGTGGCTGAAGATTCCCTACACCGGTAGTGGTGTGATGGCTTCTGCCTTGGGGATGGATAAGTGGCGCACCAAGATGTTGTGGCAAGCGGCTGGTTTGCCAACACCACCCGCTGCACTGCTGGACAGCACGTCTGACTGGCAGCAGGTGATGGTGGAACTGGGTTCAGATGCCATCGTCAAGCCAGCGCATGAAGGCTCCAGTATCGGCATGTTCAAGGTGCAGGATGCTGAAGGTTTGCAGCAAAGTTTTGGCAAAGCCTCGAAGTTTGATGCGCTGGTGCTGGCCGAGCGCTGGATCAGTGGCAAGGAATTTACCGTCGCGGTGCTGCAGGATCAGGTGTTGCCACCGATTCAACTGAAAACGACCCATACCTTCTATGACTATGAAGCCAAATATGAGGCTAACGATACCCAGTATCTGTTGCCTTGTGGACTGGATGAAGAGAAGGAAAACGAACTAAAGGCATTGGCCCGTCGTGCATTCGATATGGTCGGCTGTCGTGGCTGGGGCCGGGTTGACGTGATGCAGGATCAGGATGGTGGTTTCTGGTTGCTGGAGGTGAACACCAGCCCGGGTATGACCGACCACAGCCTGGTGCCAATGGCTGCCAGAGCAGTCGGCATGGCCTTTGATGAACTGGTTATCCAGCTGCTGCAAGAAGTACGGAGCCGCCAGGATGGCAAAGGATAAGTTGCCGCCGGCTGGAGCAACCCTGCGTCCAGAACCCAGACAGCCATTACGGCAGCGGTTCAGCTTTCGCATTCGGGTACCAAGGTTTGTCTGGATTGGTTTATTTGCAGTGCTGGCGTTGGGTTCTTTGAGCTGGCTTGCAAATGACATGTATCGCAGCTGGCCGGTCAAGGATGTGGTGGTGGTCGGCGAACTGGATGCATTGAATCCGAGGGATCTGGCAGCCAGTTTGTTGTGGGTGAAAAACGAAAGCTTTTTCACGCTGGATGTTGAGAAAGTCCAGCAGCAGATTGCGGCCATGCCGATGGTGGCCAGGGTGGCTGTACGCAAGAAGTGGCCAGGCAGCGTGGAACTGCTGGTGTATGAAGATGTGCCGGTGGCGCTCTGGAATGACGAATATCTGGTGACGGCATCGGGGCGTATATCGCCTTTGCCGGATGGTTATAGCGATCAGGGTTTGATGCGGCTTTATGGTGATGAAGCTGCCAAGCAGAGTTCGGTGCGTTATTTCCGCCGTGCCCAACAGGTGTTGCAGGGCAGTGGTGTGAGTGTTGAAAGCATGAATGTTAACGCGGTGCAGTCGGTTGATATCACCCTAAGTAATGGCTGGGTGGTTCGACTGGGCCGTCAATATTTTGAAGAAAGGTTGCAGCGTTTGCAGGTGCTGCTGACAAGGCTGGATCAAAAGGTCGTTCAGCAGGTGGACCTACGATATGGAAAGGGCGCCGCAATACGATGGAACACAGAGGGGGTAACCGGATAATGGCTCAAGCTCAAGCCGGAAAAATGCTGGTTGGTCTGGATATTGGTACGTCCAAGATCGTCGCGATTGTGGGAGAAGTGACTCCCGAAGGCGGTATTGAAATTGTCGGACTGGGCAGTCATCCCAGTCGTGGCATGAAAAAAGGCGTGGTCGTCAATATTGAATCGACCGTGCAATCCATTCGTCGCGCGGTGGAAGAGGCCGAGTTGATGGCGGGCTGCACTATCCACTCCGTCTATGCCGGGATCGCGGGTAGCCATGTGCAATCGCAGAACTCCAATGGCGTGGTGGCTGTGCGCGGCGCGGAAATTACCGAGCCGGATCTTGAGCGGGTGATCGATGCTGCCCAGGCGGTCGCTATTCCGCAGGATCGCCGCACCATCCATGTGATTCCGCAGGAGTTTATCGTTGATAGCCAGGAAGGTATTCGCGAGCCGATTGGTATGGCCGGGGTGCGTCTGGAAGCCAAAGTGCATTTGGTAACTGCAGCGGTGAATGCGGCGCAGAATATTGAGCGCTGTGTGCAGCGCTGTAATTTGCGTACTGAAGATATAATTCTGGAGCAACTGGCGTCCAGTTATGCGGTATTAACCGATGATGAGCGCGAGCTCGGTGTTTGTATGGTAGATATTGGTGGCGGCACCACGGATATCGCTATTTTTACTGATGGCGCGATAAGACATACCGCGGTTATTCCGATTGCTGGTGACCAGGTTACCAACGATATTGCAATGGCATTACTGACGCCTACGCAACATGCTGAAGAAATAAAAATCAAATATGCATGCGCGCTGAGACAATTGGCGCGAGATGACGAGATGATCAACGTCCCAAGCGTTGGTGATCGGCCATCACGACAACTCTCTCGTCAGTCATTGGCAGAGGTTGTTGAACCAAGATATGACGAATTGTTTACATTGATTCAGGCAGAATTGCGCCGTAGTGGCTATGATGAACTGATTCCTGCCGGAATTGTGTTAACTGGTGGAACAGCCAAAATGGAAGGCGTAGTAGAACTGGCGGAAGAAATATTTCATATGCCGGTCAGATTGGCTCGTCCGCATGGCGTATCCGGACTAACCGATGTGATTAATAATCCTATCTACAGTACTGCTGTAGGGCTTTTGTTATATGCGGCCAAACAGCCCGGTAATAAAGCTCCTCAAGTAATCGAAGAAAGGTCACAAAGTGGCGTTTTTTCTCGTATATCTGAATGGATTAAGGGCAATTTTTAGTATTTAATTAGTGATGCGTAGCAGAGGGGGTATGTTATGTCATTTGGGACTGAAGGCGACATGTTCGAATTAGCGGATGATGTGCTCGAAAACGCGGTAATCAAGGTTATCGGCGTAGGCGGCGGTGGCGGTAATGCTGTCCAGCACATGGTTGAAAGCAACATCGAAGGCGTAGAATTTATTTGTGCCAATACCGACGCGCAGGCGCTGCGGAATATTGGTGCGCGCTCAGTGATTCAGCTGGGCTCAGGTCTGACCAAGGGATTGGGTGCAGGTGCCAACCCGGATGTTGGTCGTCAGGCCGCAATTGAAGATCGTGAACGCATTGCTGACGCTCTGAAAGGCGCAGACATGGTGTTCATTACAGCAGGTATGGGTGGTGGTACCGGTACTGGCGGTGCTCCAGTGGTGGCAGAAATTGCCCGTGAGCTGGGCATCCTGACGGTTGCTGTGGTTACCCGTCCATTCTCTTTCGAAGGCAAGAAGCGCATGGCGCTGGCCGAGATCGGTCTGAAGCAACTGGCTGAGCACGTTGATTCGCTGATCACTATCCCGAACGAGAAACTGCTGACCGTACTGGGCAAGGGCACTACCTTGATGGACGCGTTCCGCTCCGCCAACGATGTGTTGCACGGTGCGGTTAAAGGTATTTCTGACCTGATCACCCAGCAAGGTATGATCAACGTCGACTTCGCCGACGTTCGTACCGTGATGTCCGAAATGGGCCAGGCAATGATGGGCAGTGGTTCCGCCAGTGGTGAGAACCGTGCTCGCAAAGCTGCTGAAGCCGCTGTTGGCAGCCCATTGCTGGAAGACGTGAATCTGGCAGGTGCGCGCGGTATTCTGGTTAACGTAACCGCTGGTTTTGATCTGTCTCTGGGTGAATTCTCCGAGGTGGGTGACATTATCGGTGAATACGCTGCGGAAGATGCCACCGTGGTTGTGGGTACGGTTATTGATCCTGAAATGAGTGATGAACTGCGGGTTACCGTGGTTGCTACCGGTCTGACCAGCCACGCTGCCGCCGCAGCTGCGCCGGCTGGTGGGGAACAAAGGCCAAAAAAAGTGATCGATAATACTCCTAAACGCGCTGATGGTTCGCCAGACTACGCCAAAATGGAGCGCCCGGCGGTAACTCGCCAGGTCGGTGGTCAGGCAGCCCAGGTAGAGCCGAAAACGCGGCAGGACATGGAATATCTCGATATTCCAGCGTTTTTGCGACGTCAGGCCGACTAACAGGACACGCCTCTGGCGTGTCTCTCGTTACCTGCTATAATCGGCGTCAATTATGATTTGCCAAATTTTAGACGGCCAGTAACGGCAGGACTGTCAGAATGATCCCTCAACGCACGCTCAAAAACACCATTCGCGCTTCCGGTGTTGGCCTTCACTCCGGTGAAAAGGTCTATTTGACACTGAAGCCAGCGCCTGAGAATACAGGGATTGTATTCCGCCGTGTCGACCTCGATCCTGTGGTCGACATTCCTGCAAACGCGACCAGCGTGGGTGAAACCACGCTGTCGACGACTCTGGTTCGCGATCACGCCAAGGTCGATACCGTAGAACACTTGCTATCCGCGATGGCTGGTTTGGGTATTGATAATGCGATTGTTGAAGTCAGTGCCCAGGAAGTCCCGATTATGGACGGTAGCTCCGGCCCGTTCGTATTCCTGCTGCAATCTGCCGGTCTGCTGGAGCAGCAGGCTCTTAAGCGTTTTATCCGTATCAAGCGTCGCGTTGAAGTACGTGATGGCGATAAATACGCAGCGTTTCTGCCGTACGATGGTTTTAAGGTTTCTTTCGAAATCGACTTCGACCACCCGGTACTGAAGCAGAGTGTGCAGAAAGCCAGCCTTGATTTCTCTTCAACTTCCTACGTCAAGGAAGTGAGCCGCGCCCGTACCTTTGGTTTCACCAAGGATCTGGAATACATGCGCTCCAAAAACCTGGCGTTGGGCGGCAGTGTCAAGAACGCCATCGTGGTTGATGACTACCGTGTTCTTAACGAAGACGGTCTGCGGTATGAAGATGAATTCGTCAAGCACAAGATTCTGGATGCGGTCGGTGACCTCTACCTGTTGGGCCACAGCCTGATTGGTGAGTTTGTTGGCTACAAGTCTGGTCACGGTCTCAACAACCACTTGCTGCGTGAGCTGCTGGCTCAGCAGGATGCCTGGGAATTTGTTGAATTCGATGACGAATCTGCCCCGGCACCAATCAGCTACATGCGCCCGGCAGCGGCGGTATAACAGTCGTTAAGCTGCTTTCAGATGCCTTGTAGATAAAGGCGCTGGTAATTAGAAAAGGCCATAGTAATATGGCCTTTTCTTTTGGTAGCAGAATAGAGTCGCGGAACAGGTTCACAAAATGGGAGGTAAGGCATGTGTCGACTTGTCACGTGTCAGCTTGTCCACCAAACATGAATCTATACTCTGGGCAGGCAATGACTGAACCTGGTTATCCATGAATATAATTGTTGTTGGTCAGCGTCACGGTGAGTCCCGGACTTATCGATTGACCACTCCTGCAAAAACCTTGCTGTTCGGCTGTTTGGTGGCGCTGCCTTTTGCGATGGGCGTTGCCGGTTTCTGGCTGAGCGAATGGCTGGGTGATGAAGGCTTTTCGTTTGAGCCAGTGGCCACCGAAGCCTGGGAAAATGACCTGAACCTGCAAAAGCAGGAAATCGAAAAAATCCGCCAACAGACGGATCATGAGCTGCAAGCGCTGACGGTGAAGCTGGCGGAACTGCAGTCACGTCTGATGCGACTGGATGCCTTGGGTGAACGTCTGGTTGACGTTGCCGACCTGTCTTCTGACGAATTTGATTTCTCCATGGCTCCGGCACTGGGTGGCCCGGCGGCTCTGGGTGATGCCTATCAGGCACCGGAAATCCGTTCGGTTCTCAATGATCTTGCTGATCGTATTATCCAGCGCGAGCAACAGCTTGAGGTGCTGGATGACCTGATGGCTGAACGCCGTCTCAATGCTGATACCTTTGTATCTGGCCGACCGATTACCAAAGGCTGGATGTCTTCCCGTTATGGTCGTCGTACCGATCCTTTCACCGGCCAGCTGGCCTGGCACGCAGGTGTCGATTTTGCCGGCAAGCTGGGCTCTGATGTTGTTGCGGTCGCATCGGGGGTAGTGACCTGGTCGGGTGATCGTTACGGCTATGGCAAGATGGTCGAGATCAACCATGGTAATGGTTACAAGACCCGTTACGCCCACTGTCAGGAACTCAAGGTCAAGGTTGGTGACATCGTTCGCAAGGGCGATATCGTTGCTGCCATGGGCAGCAGCGGCCGTTCTACCGGCCCTCACGTACATTTTGAAGTCTACAAGAATGGACGCACGGTTGATCCAGCCGCCTATCTGCATCGGACCCTTCGCTAGTACAGGTTCTCCTGCTGCTGCACTCGGGCTTGTCATCAAATAACTGTATAAGGATCAGAGCGCCAGGCCCGGCCTCAATGAATTCAAGACTGGATAGAAACGTTCACATGATTGGTAATATTTTTCGCAAGGTTTTCGGTAGCAAGAACAGCCGTGAGCTGAAGCGTATGGGCAAGGTTGTTGCCCAGATCAATGCTCTGGAAGAGTCCATCAAAGTACTGTCAGATGCTGACCTGCAAGCCAAAACCCTGGCTTTCCGGGAACGTCTGCAGCAAGGTGAATCGCTCGACAAAATTCTGCCGGAAGCCTTTGCAGTTTGTCGCGAAGCCAGTACCCGGGTTATGGGCATGCGGCACTTTGACGTCCAGCTGATTGGTGGTATGACGCTGCATGAAGGTCGTATTGCCGAGATGCGTACCGGTGAAGGTAAAACCCTGGTGGGTACCTTGCCGACCTATCTGAACGCGCTGACCGGTAAAAGTGTTCATGTTGTCACGGTCAACGACTATCTGGCCCGTCGTGACGCCGACTGGATGCGCCCGTTGTATGAATTCCTCGGCCTCAGTGTGGGTGTGGTGGTGCCGGGCCAGGTTGGCGAAGAAAAACGCGCCTCCTATCAGTGCGATATTGTTTACGGTACCAACAACGAGTTTGGTTTCGACTACCTGCGCGACAACATGGCTTTCTCGGTGGAAGACAAGGTACAGCGCGAACTCTACTTCGCGATTGTCGACGAAGTGGACTCCATCCTGATTGACGAAGCCCGTACACCACTGATTATTTCCGGTCCGGCGCAGGATAACTCCGAACTGTACCGGCGTATGAATGAGCTGGCGCCACAGCTGCAGAAAGCCGAACTGGATGAAGAAGAAAATCCGATTTCTGGCCATTTTGTGGTGGATGAGAAGAGCCGCTCCATCGAACTGACCGAAGAAGGTCACGAGTTCGTTGAAAACATGCTGATGGAAGCAGGCATTCTGCCAGAAGGCGACAGCCTCTATGCGACCCAGAACCTCAACCTGCTGCACCACGTGCATTCCGCCTTGCGTGCCCATGCTATCTACCAGAAGAACGTTGACTACATCGTCCAGAATGGTCAGGTCGTAATTGTTGACGAGCACACAGGTCGTACCATGCCAGGCCGCCGCTGGAGCGAAGGTCTGCATCAGGCGATCGAAGCCAAAGAAGGCGTGCGTATTCAGGCAGAAAGTCAAACGCTGGCATCGACTACCTTCCAGAACTACTTCCGTTTGTACGAGAAGCTGGGCGGCATGACAGGTACAGCGGATACTGAAGCCTTCGAATTCCATCAGATCTACGGTCTGGATGTGGTAGTGATTCCAACCAACAAAACCATCCAGCGTATTGATTACAACGACGTGATCTACGCCACCCAGGCAGAAAAATACAACGCTGTGATCGAAGAGATCCGCGAAGTGGTTGCCCAGCAGCGGCCGGTACTGGTGGGTACCGCGTCAATTGAAGCGTCCGAGTATGTTTCAACGCTGCTGAAGAAAGCCAAGATTCCGCACAACGTCCTGAATGCCAAGGAAAACGCCCGCGAAGCCCAGATCATTGCGGAAGCCGGTCGTCCGGGAGCCGTTACCATTGCCACCAATATGGCCGGTCGTGGTACCGACATCATGCTTGGGGGTAACTGGGAATCTGAAGTGGCAATGCTGGAAAATCCTTCTGATGAGCAGGTTGCTGCGATCAAGACAGACTGGCAACAGCGTCACGAAGGCGTGCTGGCGGCCGGTGGTTTGCACATCATTGGTACCGAGCGTCACGAATCCCGTCGTATTGATAACCAGCTGCGTGGTCGTGCCGGCCGTCAGGGGGATGCTGGTTCTACCCGTTTCTTCCTGTCGCTGGAAGACAACCTGATGCGCCTGTTTATGTCTGATCGCATGCGTAACATGATGCAGGCACTGGGTATGAAAGACGGCGAATCCATCGAACACAAGATGGTGACCAACGCGGTAGAAAAAGCCCAGCGCAAGGTTGAAGGCCGTAACTTCGACATCCGCAAGCAGTTGCTGGAATACGATGATGTTGCCAACGATCAGCGTCGGGTTGTCTACGAACAGCGTAACGATCTGATGGCGATGGAAGACATTGGCGATATCATCAGCACCGTTCGCAAGGACGTGGTGGAAGAAGCCATTACCGACTACATTCCAGCCCAGAGTCTGGAGGAACAGTGGGACATTGCCGGTCTGGAAGCCCACCTGAAAGCCGAATTTGATATCGAATTGCCAATCCAGCAGTGGCTCGACAGCGAAGAGAAGCTGTTTGAAGAAACACTGCGTGAGCGTATCGTTGAAGCGGTTGAACAGGCTTATCGCAGCAAGGAAGAGCAGGTTGGCCGTGAAACCCTGCGTATCTTCGAGAAGCAGGTCATGCTGCAAATCGTTGATAACCTCTGGAAAGAACACCTGGCAACCATGGACCATCTGCGTCAGGGTATTCACCTGCGCGGTTATGGCCAGAAGAACCCGAAACAGGAGTACAAGCGTGAATCCTTTACCCTGTTCCAACAGTTGCTGACCAATATCAAACGCGAAACCATCCGTGTCCTGTCACACGTAAAAGTGCGTCAGGAAGAAGATGTTCGCGAGATGGAAGAACGTCGTCGTGCCGAAGCAGAAGCCCAGGCACGCGCGGTGCAGTACCAGCATGAGTCGGCCACCGCCATGGGCGCAGCCGAACCTGCAGAGGAAGATCCGGAAGCGGCCCAGCCATTCGTTCGTGACCTGCCAAAAGTTGGTCGAAACGATCCTTGTCCGTGCGGCTCCGGTAAAAAGTACAAACATTGCCACGGCACTCTGTCGTGAGTCGGAAGGACTGTTGAATATGGCCGTAAACCTGACGGTATTTGAGGATTTTGTTGCGGTTAAAGGCGTGCGGATCGGGATCACCCAATCCGCCGTGCGTTATGCCAATCGTGATGACATGGTAATTTTTGAACTGGCTGAAGGCACCAATGTTGCCGGTGTGTTCACCCGCAACGCCTTTTGTGCGGCACCAGTACAAATTTGCCGGACTCATTTGCAGCAGACGTCACCGCGCTACTTGCTGATCAACACTGGTAACGCCAATGCCGGTACAGGCAAAGATGGCTTTGCCAATGCTGAGCGCACTTGCCAATTACTGGCGGATGCCGCTGGTGTGGCGGTAGAGCAGATTTTGCCGTTCTCTACCGGTGTGATTGGTGAGCCTCTGAACATGGCGGCGTTTGAGCGCGGTATTCCGGCAGCACTGGCAGCGCTGGATGAAGCTAACTGGGCGCGAGCTGCCCGTGGCATCATGACCACGGATACCTTGCCAAAAGGTTACAGCAAGACCCTCACGCTGGCTGGCAAAAGCGTCACTCTGACCGGTATTTCCAAAGGCGCGGGTATGATCAAGCCGGACATGGCTACCATGCTGGGCTTTATTGCCACGGATGCTGCCGTGGAGCAGGAAATTCTCAACGACTGGTGCAAACGACTGGCAAACTCCTCGTTCAACCGCATCACGATCGATGGTGATACCTCTACCAACGACAGCTGCATCCTGATGGCTACCGGCCAGTCTGGCCTGGTGATCGGCGATGCAGATTCTGTGGAAGCGGAAACCCTGTTTGCTGAACTGAAGCAGGCGTTCCAGACTCTGGCCCAGGCCATCGTCCGCGACGGTGAAGGTGCTACCAAGTACGTCACCATCAAGGTACTGGAAGCGGCTGAACAGCAGGAAGCACTGGATGTTGCCTACACGGTTGCTCACTCACCACTGGTGAAGACCGCGATGTTTGCATCTGACGCCAACTGGGGCCGGATTTTGGCCGCGGTTGGTCGCGCGGGTGTGAAAAACATGGATCTGGAAAAAATCCAGATCTGGCTGGACGATGTACGTATCGTTGAAAACGGCGGTCGCTGCGCCGGTTACACCGAAGCCGCGGGTGCCGCTGTGTTTGCCCAGTCCGAGTTCGTGGTGACGATTGCGCTGGGACGTGGTGACGTTGAAGAGACGCTCTGGACCACCGACCTGTCGCACGAGTACGTCACTATCAACGCGGACTACCGTTCCTGATGTCGACTCGCCAGATCAATGTCGCAGTAGCGGTAATCGAGGATGCGCAACAGCGCATCCTGATTGCCAAGCGGCCAGATGATAAACATCAGGGCGGTTTGTGGGAGTTTCCCGGCGGCAAGATTGAAGCGGGCGAAACTACTGCGGCGGCGCTGGTGCGTGAACTGGATGAGGAGCTTGGTCTGCGATTGGGCTCTGACTGTATGTCGCCGTTACTGGAAATCTGCCATGACTACTCCGACAAGTCGGTACGACTGGATGTTTACCGGGTGTTGGTAACGGCTGCGGAAGCTGCGACTGCGCACGGTGCTGAAGGTCAGCCAGTTCGTTGGGTGCCATTGGCTGAGCTGGCGGAGTTTGAATTTCCGGCTGCCAACGGTCCGATTCTGGCAGCCTTGATCAGCGGCTGAGTTGTTTTGATCAGTCGTTGAAAGCCGTCAGAAACGGCCAAAGACTCAGTCCGAGTACGATCAATACGGCGATCATCGCCAGTACCACATCGACTGGCCGTTGCCAGAACTTCTGCCGAAACGACGGCACTGCAGGCGGGTTGTTATGCAATTCCGCCTGAATCTCTTCGATCAGCGCACGTGCCTGTGCCAGCTCCTCGTCATGATGCAGCCAGATGGCGGCCACTGAAATGCCCCAGCGGCCAGCGTTGGTTTCGTAATACGAAATACCATGTTGATCCAGCGTTGTACGTACCTGATCAGCTTCCTCTTGCGGGACGCCATTAAGATGAAAAACCAGCTTTGCCATTAATCCAGATCATCCAGCAGGGAACGGCCTTGCGGACGTCGGGTCATGCTCATGCCCAGTGCAATCAACAGGGCAATGGCTGAAAGTATGTAAAGAGGCAGCAGACCGGTTTGCATATACGGCGTCTGGCCGCTGCGTAGCTCGGCACGGGCAGTCAGATTGGCGCGGATGCCAGTCGGCAGCTGTTCGACGATCTGGCCACGATTATTGACCAGCGCAGTGATGCCGGTATTGGTTGAGCGCAACAAATACCGGCCGGTTTCCAGCGCTCGCATCTGTGCCAGTCCCATATGCTGTTTGGGGCCGAGCGAGTCACCAAACCAGGCGTCGTTGCTGACCGTCACCAGAATCTCTGCCTGTTTGGCCATGCGGCTGACCAGATCCGGATAGGCAATTTCGTAACAGATATAGGTCGCAACGTCGTACAACTGGTTGTTGGCTTCCATCTGAATCAGAGGTTGGTCACTGCGGCCTGCCAGAAAGCTCGACATATCCAGATCGAAGAAGGGAATTGCCCCGCGCAGGAATTTCTCGAACGGAATAAATTCACCGAATGGAACCAGACGCTGCTTGTGATAAAGGCCATGGCCCATGCCGGTTGCGACCACGCTGTTGTGGTATTCACCCGCCAATGGATCATCCTGCGGATGACGATAGGCGATGCCGGTAATGATTGTCGAATTGTGTTTCTGGCCCTGGGCATTGAGCTCTTCCAGATACGGCAGGAAGCGATCATAGACCAGCGTCACTGCGGTTTCCGGCCAGACAATCAGATCACTGTCCCACAGTTTCTGGGTTTGTTTGACGTACAGATTGATGGTGGGGCCGACCATGTCCGGCTTCCACTTCATATTCTGGTCGATGTTGCCCTGGACCGCGCTGACAGTGATCTTGCCGTCGACATGGGTCCAGTCGAACTGCTGCAACCACAGCCCAGCAGGCCATAACAACAGCGGGAGCAGGAATACCAGCCGTTTGCTGTACCAGGCCTGAATCAGCGTGGTTACTGTCAGCACCAGAATGACGGAAATACCATAACTGCCAATCACAGGTGCCCAACCGGCCAGCCAGGTGTAAAGCTGGCCATCACCGGCAAATAACCATGGGAAACCGGTAAACAGCCAGGACCTCAGCCATTCGTCAAGAAACCAGAATACCGGCAACAGTAACCAGGGCAGTACGGGAGTGTTGCTGTTAGGCCGCCGAAGGCGGGCATAGCCAGAAAATACGATAGCAGGCACCAAAGCCAGTGCGCCGGCAAACAGCCCGACCATCAGCACGGCCAGTGGCATCGAAGTGCCACCAAAATCGTGCATGCTGACGTAGACCCAGGAAACACCGGCTGCGAATTGGCCGAAGAAATACCACCAACTACGGCCGAATGCCTGCGCTGGAGAGGCTGGACGCCACATCAACCAGCAGAAGACGGCAATAGATACCAGCCCCAGCGGCCACCAGTAAAGCGGCGCCAGGGAAAGCGGGAAAATGGCACCAGCTGCCAGCAGTGAAAGTCGCGAAGTCCAGAATTTAATCATGCCGTGGGCTAGCCGCTGTGTGCGTTGGGTCAGACCGGAGTTACTTCCAGCAGGTTGATCTGACGACTGGTGCCGTTGACCACCTTGAAGCGCCAGTTATCAATGGTAATGCTCTCATTGCATTCCGGCACCCGGCCGAAATGGTGAATCACAATGCCACCAATGGTATCAAAGTCTTCATCGGAAAATTCGGACTGGAAGAAATCGTTGAAGTCTTCCACCGGCGTCAGCGCCTTGACCATATAGATCTGTTGCTCGACTTCCTTGATCAGACTTTCTTCTTCGTCGTAATCGTGTTCGTCTTCGATGTCGCCAACGATTTGTTCGAGCACGTCTTCGATCGTCACCAGACCAGCAATGCCACCGAACTCATCGACCACAATCGCCATATGGTTGCGGGTGGAACGGAACTCACGCAACAGTACGTTAAGGCGTTTGCTTTCCGGCACAAAGGTGGTTGGCCGCAGAATTTCCTTGAGACGGAAGCTGGCGTCGACGTTATCGGTCAGCAGCAAGGGCAGCAGGTCTTTGGCCAGCATAATGCCGAGCACTTCAGACTGCTCATCGTCCAGTACCGGGAATCGGCTGTGGGCGGATTCGATAACGCGGGGGAGGAAATCCTTGATCGACTCATCGATCTGGATGGAGACAAGCTGAGAGCGCGGGATCATGATGTCCCGTACCTGCATTTCGGAAACCTGCAGGGAGCCTTCAAGAATGTTCAGGGTGTCACTGTCGACGATGCCGCGTTCAGCGGCTTCGCGAACAATCATTTTAATATCCTGGCGATTTTGTGGTTCGCCAGAGAACAGGTCAGACAGCTTTTCCAGCCAACTTCGGGGCTGACCCGATCGGTCTTCGCTCATGGTGCCTCATCTTGATAAGGATCTTCGTATCCGAGGCGGGCCAGAATCTCACGTTCGAGTCCTTCCATCTCCTCGGCTTCGTCGTCATTTATATGGTCGTAGCCAAGCAAATGCAAGCATCCGTGCACGACCATATGTGCCCAGTGGGCCTCGCTGCTTTTACCTTGTTCGGCGGCTTCGCGGTCCACTACCTGAGCGCAGATAATCAGATCGCCCAGTAGCGGCAGCGGTACTTCAGGCGGCGCTTCAAACGGGAAAGACAACACATTGGTGGCGTAGTCCTTGCCGCGATAGTCGCGATTGAGTTCCTGAATTTCGGCTTCGGCGCTGAGACGAACAGTCAGTTCCGGTTCGTCGAACGGGCAACGGTCGGCAAGGGCGGACTCCACCCACAACTGCAACTGCTCATCAGTTGGCAGCGACTGATACTGTTCCAGTTCGTCGGCGATCTGGATATCCAGAAACACTTCCATCAGGAGTTTGCTCCGGAGTTGTTGTCTGCAGCGGCTTTTTGTTCAGCCTGACGGGCTTTTTTCTCGGCTTCGACTTTTTCTTCGTAACGGTCGTAGGCATCAACAATACGCTGTACCAGAGGGTGACGGACGACGTCGCGGTTATCAAAGCGGGTGATACCAATACCTTCGACACCGTCGAGCACTTCCAGACCATGACGCAGGCCGGACGGCACGCCACGCGGCAGGTCGACCTGGGTCAGGTCGCCGGTAATCACGGCGCGGGAACCAAAGCCAACCCGGGTCAGGAACATCTTCATCTGTTCCTTGGTAGTGTTCTGGCTTTCATCGAGGATTACAAAGGAATGGCTGAGGGTACGGCCACGCATGTAGGCCAGTGGCGCAACTTCGATGATGTTGCGTTCCATCAGCTTGCCAACCTGTTCGAAGCCAATCATTTCGTAGAGAGCGTCGTACAGGGGGCGCAGATACGGGTCGATTTTCTGGGCCAGGTCTCCGGGCAGGAAGCCGAGTTTTTCACCCGCTTCAACCGCCGGGCGTACCAGCAAAATACGTTTGACCTCATCACGGCTGAGCGCCTCAACGGCCGCGGCTACTGCCAGGAAGGTCTTGCCGGTACCGGCCGGACCAATACCGAAGTTGATGTCGAAGCTGCGAATCTGCTCAATGTATTCCTTCTGATGCTTGCCACGAACCTTGACGTAGGTTTGCGGGGTTTTGATCAGCAGGGAGTCGTGCTGTTGAACCTGGGCGGCGACATCATCTTCAGCCGCTGCTTCTGTCTGGGCTTCGCCTGCATTGGCCGCAGCCGCTTCTTCGGCGTCCTTGACCTTGATGGCGTCTTCCGACAGCAGCAGGTGGATCAGATCCGGGGTAATCGGAGTACCAGAAGCGGTTTCCAGATACAGACGTTCCAGCATGTGGGCCGCACGAGCAGCCGGTTCGGGATCCCCTTCGAGGGTGAACTGGTTGCTGCGGTTGAATATGTTGAGCTGGAAGTGCTGGGCAATCTGCTTGATATGACTGTCCAGATGGCCGCAGAGGTTGGCGAGCCTGTGGGTATCTTCAGGCTGCAGATCAAGTGTGACAATGTTATCTGGGCTGGCCGGGGGCATGGATGTGTCGGTCAAGCAATGGCTCCTGTCTGGCGGAAGTGGCCCGGTTTAGTAGGCCACTTCCGGATTGATGACACTACCACGCAAGCTGTTGGGGTAGGCATCTTCAATTTTTACCTTAACGAATTTACCAATCAGACTGTGATCTTCATAGCGGAAGTTTACAACCCGGTTGTTTTCGGTACGGCCTTGCAGCTCGCCCGGATCCTTGCGGGATACGCCGGTAACCAGAATGGTTTCCTCACCACCCACCATGCGACGGCTGATCTGCTGGGCATGCTGGACAATACGGGCTTGCAGGATGTGCAGGCGTTCCTTTTTCACCTCTTCCGGGGTGTCGTCATCCAGCTGGGCCGCCGGTGTCCCCGGACGGGCGCTGTAGATAAAGCTGAAAGAGGTATCAAAACCGATCTGTTCGATCAGTTTCATGGTGTCTTCAAAGTCTTCGCTGGTTTCGCCCGGGAAGCCGATGATGAAGTCGGATGAAATCGAAATGTCCGGACGCAGCTTGCGCAGCCGCTCAATCTTGTCGGTGTAGAGATCGATTTCGTGACCACGTTTCATGGCTGCCAGAATACGGTTGGAACCGCTCTGTACTGGCAAGTGCAAATGGCTCACCAGTTCGGGTACTTCGGCGTACACGTCGATCAGGCTGTCAGTGAATTCTACCGGGTGTGAGGTGGTGAAACGAATACGGTCAATGCCGTCAATTTCAGCCACCCGGGTAATCAGTTCGGCCAGATCGGCTTCTTCACCGTCGGCAGTCTCACCACGGTAGGCGTTGACGTTCTGACCCAGCAGGTTGACTTCACGAACCCCTTGGGCTGCCAGGGTAGCGACTTCTTTCAGCACGTCGGCCAGCGGGCGACTGACTTCTTCACCACGGGTGTAAGGCACCACGCAGAAGGTACAGTATTTGGAGCAGCCTTCCATCACGGAGACAAAGGCGCTGCAGCCGTCGGACTTGGGTGCCGGCAGGTGATCGAATTTCTCGATTTCCGGGAAGGTAACGTCCACCACCTGAATCGCGTTGGCAGCCTTGTCGACCATGCCTGGCAAGCGGTGCAGGGTTTGCGGGCCAAAGACCATGTCAACAAACGGCGCACGCTTGATGATGGCATCACCTTCCTGACTGGCGACACAACCGCCAACACCGATTTTCAGGTTGGGGTTTTTGGCTTTCAGGGATTTCCAGCGGCCCAGTTCATGGAACACTTTTTCCTGGGCTTTTTCGCGGATGGAGCAGGTGTTCAGCAGAATCACATCGGCTTCTTCCGGATTATCGGTCATCACCATTTCATGACTGGATTCGAGCATATCCGCCATTCGCGATGAATCGTATTCGTTCATCTGACAACCGTGGGTCTTGATAAACAGCTTTTTCGGTTGGTTAGGTGCGGAAGTAGTCATGGAGTAGGTGGCCTCCGGTATCGCGAAAATAAGGGGGCGGCATTATACTTCGCGACCCGCTTTCAGTCGATGCCAGCGGCGGCTGATTCGTTGTTTTTCCAATCCGTTTGAGGCGCAGGCCTGATCATGTCCCAGAAAGACGATAACAACCCTATCTATCGGGTTGTCTTCATGCAGCAATCCGAAGTGTTCGAGATTTATGCCCGTTACATTTACCCAAGCGATTTATACGGCTTTGTTGAAGTGGAAGAGCTGTTGTTTGGTGAGCGTTCACAATTGGTTGTGGATCCTGGCGAGGAACGTTTGAAAACGACCTTTCAGGACGTTAAACGTACTTTTATCCCCATGCAGGCGGTGATTCGTATTGATGAGGTGAGCAAGCAGGGGATGGCGAAGGTAACTCCTAATGAAGGCTCAAACGTTGCTTTCTTCCCGGTGCCGGGAGGCCCTGGCAGCAGTAAATAGTATTGCCATAATTGCGAACGGTTGACAGCTTTGTCGTCTTGTCAGCCTTTTGTTGCCCTGCTATGTTCAGGGCTTCAGCAGTTGTGAAAGGAGGCTTGTGCAGTTCCACGCTATGGCGTTGCCAATTCCACCCAATCCAGGGAGTAAGCCTCATGAGTGCAGAGATGATGCCACTGTTCTGGCGAATCGCCGGACATGAACATAACGGTCAGGAAGCCGTCAGTCTGTTAATGCCAGCCAATGCTGGTGAGTCCCCCGCTGAATTCCCCACAGAAGTGTGTTTTCAATCCAATCGCCACCAGAAACAGCCCGTTGACCTGCGTTGGTCCGACGAAGACTCAGACCTGTTTATGAGTTTGCTGGATCGAGTTGTTGATGTTGAAAAAGACGAGGATATTACTCTCGATATCAACGATGGTGTTGTGCAGGGTATCGTCCAGCTGGTTGCACTGGCGCGTTTCAAAAAGCCCATGCGGCTGGATCAATATCTCGACCCGGAGCTGAATGTCTATCGTGAAGAAATGGATGTTGGTGATCTGATATCGGTACGGACGAGTGGAAGTTTCGTATTGGCAATTCTGGTCAGTATGGACTCTGTTGAAGCCACCTGTGTATTGCTGGAGCCGGTTGAGGATTTGCAGGGTGAGGTGATGGTTGCCGAAAATACCCTGTTCAGCGTGGACCGCTTGAGCGTGTTACCAGCGGTGTTTGCCGATTCCGATGATGGCCAACATGAGGTACTGCATTGAGTGCTGAATAACGGCTGCCGACCAGCGGCCAGGTGATTACCTGCCGTTGGTCAGCCGTTGTTGCTTCTGCTTCAGTACCAGCTTGGTCAGAGCTGAATAGAAGCTGGTCATTTGACCAGAGCTCTTGGCTTTTGGGGCCGCTGCCATTGGACGAGGCACTTCACGGCTGATCTCGATTTGAGCTTCCATTTTTTGTTGTTCCTCTTGCACGGTTGAAAGTAAGGTCATGCCTGCTGATCTCCTGGTGCTGTTTACTATCGTTTCAGTGCATCCCAGCACAGACCGATGATTTCACCTTCGGTACAGGCACCACAGGGATGGGTATCCGGAAATTGCTGTTGTTTCTTGGCCATCATTGAGAGAGTGCCAAACGTTACTGTGTTCAGTAAGGAGTTCGGTAACTCCTTGAAGACGCCTTGTTGCTTGCCATCCTCCAGCAAATGATCAATTTGCTGCATCATCCCGTTGATGGCTTCGTCCTTCTGTTGCTGGCAGATCGCTGGCGATGAAATCAACTGCTCCATCAGGGCTCGCTGGTTCGGGTTGGCGAGGATGTAACGGTAATAATTCCCCCACAGCCGTTCAAAGCGCGTCCGTAGAGGTGCGGTTTCGTCATAGCCTTCTGAACAGGCGACTGTCAGTTTTTGAAACAGGTCGATAAACAGGGCAAATACCAGATCCTGTTTGGTTTCAAAATAACGGTAAATGGTTCCGGCACCGCAGTTGGCCCGGGCCGAAATCTTCGACATCGGGCAGGCTTGCAGGCCGTATTCCACGATCATATCGGCCGTGGCATCAAGAATTTGTTGTCGCTTGTCGATCATGCTAACTATCAGGCGGTGACTGAACGTTCATTCTGCTTTTTGAAACGAATGGTTGCAATGGCTGATTGGTGATCAAATTAAAATAGTCTGTTTTAAATTGGACGATTTGTTCGGTATTTGGCGTTTTGTGGCCGACTGGATTCTGATCAGTGTCAGGATTTGATCAGATTTCAAGGTTTGAGGAGATCGTATGCTGAAGTGATTTGCTGTGAAAATAGCGGGAAATGAAAGTTCTGGCTGAGTAAAGATGGGTAAAATCGGAATGAACGTTCAATAACGCTGGGCGTTATTGAACGTTGCTGGCCAATCAGACGTTGAAGCGGAAGTGCACCACGTCACCGTCCTTGACGATGTATTCCTTGCCTTCCAGACGCCAGCGACCGGCTTCTTTGGCTCCGGCTTCACCCTTGTATTGAATAAAGTCGTCGTAGCCAATCACTTCCGCACGAATAAAGCCGCGTTCGAAGTCGGTGTGAATAGCTGCAGCAGCACGTGGTGCAGTGGAGCCAATCTTGATGGTCCAGGCACGAACTTCCTTAACACCGGCGGTGAAGTAGGTTTGCAGACCCAGCAATTCGTAACCGGCGCGAATCACACGATCCAGACCTGGCTCGCTCATGCCCATTTCGGACAGGAATTCCATCTTGTCTTCGTCGTCCAGTTCGGCAATTTCAGATTCGATCTTGTTGCACACGGCAACCACCTGGGCACCTTCAGAAGCGGCGATTTCACGCACGGTGTCGAGGTAGGGGTTATTCTCGAAGCCATCTTCTGCGACGTTGGCTATGTACATGGTTGGCTTGGTGGTCAGCAGGTGGAAGGTGCGGGCCAGCTTCAGCTCGTCTTCGTTCATATCCAGCATGCGAGCGGTATGACCAGCTTCGAAGTGTGGCAGCAGACGCTCCAGCAGGGCTTTCTGGGCAATCGCTGTTTTATCGCCGCCCTTGGCGGTACGGGTGATACGCTGCAGCTGCTTTTCACAGGATTCCATATCGGCCAGTACCAGTTCGGTATTGATGATTTCGATATCATCAGCTGGCGATACTCGGTTGGCGACGTGAATCACGTTCGGGTCTTCAAAACAACGTACTACGTGAGCAATGGCATCGGTTTCGCGAATGTTGGCGAGGAACTGGTTACCCAGACCTTCACCACGGGATGCACCTTCTACCAGACCGGCGATATCGACGAATTCCATGGTGGTTGGCACCACGCGTTCTGGTTTGACGATGGCGGACAGCTCATCCAGACGCTTGTCTGGCATTGGCACGATACCGGAGTTGGGCTCGATGGTGCAGAAAGGAAAGTTCTCGGCGTCGATGCCCGCTTTGGTCAGTGCGTTGAACAGAGTGGATTTACCGACGTTGGGCAAACCAACGATACCGCATTTAAAGCCCATGTGAATTTCCTGTAATTGAACAAAGTTTGAGGGCGGGTATTTTACCCTTTAAATGTATGAAGTCGATTCATGGCCTTGGCCAGATCGCCTGAAAGTGCATCCGGAATGACCCGGCAGGCTTCATCAATAGCGGCCTGAATCTGTTGCTCTTCGGATTTTGGTGCCCGACCCAACACATGGCCGGTTACCAGGGATTTGTCACCCGGGTGGCCGATGCCAACACGCAGGCGGTGAAAATCCTTGTTGTTGCCGAGCTGGGCAATGATGTCGCGCAGGCCATTTTGGCCGCCGTGACCGCCACCTTGTTTGAAGCGGGCGATGCCGGGTGGCAGGTCCAGTTCGTCATGGGCGACAAGAATGGCTTCAGCCGGAATTTTGTAGAAGTTGGCGAGCGCTGCGACGGCCTGACCACTCTTGTTCATAAAGGTCGCAGGCTTCAGTAGCCAGACTTCCTGGCCCTGGATGCGTCCCTTGCCGACATGGCCGTGAAACTTGCGGTCCGGGCTGAGGCGAATGCCATGCATTTTTGCCAATTCATCAATCAACCAGAAACCGGCATTGTGGCGCGTGTTTTCGTATTCGCCGCCCGGGTTGCCCAGGCCTGCGATTAATTGAATCTTGTTGGTCACTCGATATCTCGTCAATGAGGGGAATTCAGTTGCCGCATTGTACGTTTGCTTGCCGCAAATAAAAAACGGGGCCTCTGAATCCGGATATTCCGGACGCAGGGCCCCGCTTTTATCAAATGCCTGAAGCGAAGGGCTGATTACTCAGCGGCTTCTTCTTCTGCACCTTTCTGAGCCAGTACAGATACAACAGCAGTGTCGTGCTCTGGACCGTGAGTCAGAGCCAGAGCTTCAACGCCTTCTGGCAGTTTCAGGTCGCTCAAGTGAACCACTGTGCCAACTTCAACGGCAGCCAAGTCAACTTCGATGAATTCTGGCAGGTGATCAGCAGTGGTCACGATGTCCAGGCTGGTCAGCTGGTGAGTTACCTTGCCGCCGCCAGTTTTCACGCCAACACAGCTTTCTTCGTTAATGAAGTGCAGTGGTACGTGAGCCTTGATCTTGGAATCAGCAGATACACGCAGGAAGTCGGCGTGCCAGATCATGGCTTTGGATGGGTGACGCTGCAGATCTTTCAGAACGACAGTTTCGGTGTTGCCAGCAACATCCAGAGTGATAACGCTGCTGTAGAAAGCTTCGCTTTCCAGCAGTTTGTTCAGTTCGTTAGCCTTCAGGGTGATGGCTACTGGTGCAGCTTCGCCACCGTAAACGATAGCTGGAACACCATTTTCACGACGCAGGCGGCGGCTCGCACCCTTACCCTGATCTTCGCGAAGAACAGCAGATACTGAGAAATCTGACATTTTATTTACCTCATTATTGATAGAAAAAACCGCCGAGGCTTGCGACCAGCCTGGGCGGCTTGTGCTGCTTGCCTGTGGCAAACAGCGTCAGTGCCAATGGTTAATCCGCAGATTAACGGAACATGGCGCTGATGGATTCTTCGTTGTTGACGCGGCGTACCGCTTCAGCCAACAGACCGGCAATGGTCAACTGACGGATATTGCCGGTAGCGCGAGCAGCTTCAGACAGCGGAATGGTGTCGGTAACGACCAGCTCATCCAGCTCGGTGTTGCTCAGGCGCTCAATTGCGGGGCCGGATAGTACAGGATGTGTACAGTAAGCCACAACTTTTTCTGCACCGAATTCTTTCAATGCCTTGGCGGCGTGGCACAGGGTGCCAGCGGTATCAACCATGTCGTCAACCAGTACACAGGTACGGCCTTTAACATCACCAATGATGTTCATGACTTCGGCAACGTTGGCTTTTGGACGACGCTTGTCGATGATGGCCAGGTCAACGTCGAGTTGCTTGGCAATCGCACGGGCACGTACCACACCACCGATGTCCGGAGACACAACGATCAGGTTTTCGTAGTTCTGACGCTCGAGGTCATCCAGCAGTACTGGTGAGCCGTAAACGTTATCCACCGGAATATCGAAGAAACCCTGGATTTGGTCGGCGTGCAGGTCAACAGTCAGCAGACGGTCGATACCGGCACCAGCCATCATGTCGGCAACCGCACGAGCAGAGATAGGTACACGGGCACTGCGAGGGCGACGATCCTGACGGGCGTAACCAAAATATGGAACAACTGCGGTAATACGGCCAGCAGAGGCGCGACGCAGGCCGTCAGCCATCAGCAGCAGTTCCATCAGGTTGTCATTGGTCGGTGCGCAGGTTGGCTGAATGATGAAAACATCCTTGCCGCGTGCGTTTTCGTCGATTTCGATGGTGATTTCACCATCGCTGAATTTGCCTACATGTGCGTTGCCAAGAGGAATGTCCAGACGCTCAACGAGAAGGCGAGCCAGCTCAGGGTTGGCGTTACCGGTAAATACCATCAACTTAGACACGACAGTCCCCTTTAAGAGTAGATAGATTCGGCGATGGGAATATAAAAGAATTGGCTGAGGTGGTAGGACTCGAACCTACGAATGACGGGATCAAAACCCGTTGCCTTACCACTTGGCGACACCCCAGCATCAGGATGGGCTGAATAGTACCTTATGCGCTGGTGATTGGTTAACACCTTTTGCTACAAATACATGAAATTCAGCCTGCAATTGCGCAGCAGCACTGAGTGCTTCTGTTTCCGAGTCGAAGTGTGCAAATACGCATGCACCTGTTCCCGTCATCATGGCAGGAGAAAAATAGTCCAGTGATTTCAAGGCCTTCGCTACCTCCGGGTAGAGTCTGGCGACCACTGGCTGGCAGTCATTTCTGCCCCCCTGCTCAAGCGCGGTGCGAATACTAATGGCGCTTGTATCCCTTGTCAAATCCTTATGAGTGAATATCTTGCCGGTATTTACGTGGACGTCCGGGTGTATCACCACAAACCAGGGTTCTGCCAATGTTGGAACAGGCGTTAGTTGCTCTCCCACACCTTCTGCGAAGGCTGCTTGGCCACGCACAAACACGGGTACATCGGCCCCCAGGGTCAGGCCAATGGCCGCCAGTTCATCGAATGACAGTTGCAGCTGCCAGAGCTGGTTCAGAGTCAACAGGGTGGTCGCGGCATCGGAACTGCCGCCACCGAGTCCGCCACCCATTGGCAGGCGTTTGTCGAGCTGGATATTGGCGCCACTGACAGGCAAACCACGTTCCCGTTGTTTGGCTTGCAAGGCTCGGGCTGCACGAATAATCAGGTTGTCCTGTTCAGCGACGCCGTCGATAGCCGGTTGCAGGGTCAATTGATCGTCATCACGCAGCTGAAAAGACAGCCAGTCGCAGTGATCAATGAACTGAAACAGCGTCTGCAGGTTGTGATAACCATCCGCACGTCGCCCGGTGATGTGCAACATCAGGTTCAGTTTGGCGGGGGCGGGAATACGGAGCCAGGCGTGGCCAGCGTTGTCAGTCATACAGGGTCCAGTCGTTGATCGCCAGTGTCAGTTTATAGTCGTAGCCGGTCAGTTTGATCAGGCCGGGTAACCAGACCCCCTGATACTGTTGATAACGTTTGTAGCTGATAGTCCAGCCGTCCTGCTGCAGCTCTGCCAGCAGGCCATAATTGTCGCGCTGCTCGGCCGCTTGTGAGTCTGGCGCTGCCATGCCCTTGATCCAGTAGGGCAGCCCGGCAACCGGAATGCTCCAGCCCAGTTGTTCATACAGCAGCTGTTCGGCGTTGGCGGCCTGCATTGGCGTGTCCTGATCCGGCAGCGTCAGGCTGGCGTGCTGACGATCACCGCTGAGGCGGGAGGAACCTTGTCCCAGCGGCCCGCTGACAAACAGGTTGTAGCGGTCACCGTCCTGTTTCCAGGTCATGTAGCCGGTCACGCTGTCGCTGCTGTTACGAACTGACAGTTTTCCCTGTACCTGCCAGCTGCTGAGCTGTTGCAGCTGTTGGGGTTGATCGGCGCCCGGTAGCAGAGCACAGGCACTGGCAAATAACGCCAGTGCCGCAATGGCAAGTGCGCGAATCATCTCAGAGGTCGTCCGCGTTCAGGCCATGACGTTTGAGGGTATCCAGCAGGATTGGGCTGTTGGCTTCGCTTTTCAGGCCCGCTTTCCAGGCTTGTCTGGCTTTGGATTGTTTGCCGAGTTTCCACAAAACCTCACCGTAATGGGCGGCAATTTCGTGGTCGTGAACAATATCGAACGCCTGTTTTAACAAGGGTTCGGCCTGATCGTATTGCTGCAAATGGAAATAGGCCCAGCCGAGTGAATCGAGCACAGCCGGACTGTCAGGACGTAATTCGGCGGCTTTTTGCAGCATTGGCAGGGCTTCTTCGCTGCGGCCAAGGCGATCAACCAGGGTGTAACCGAGGGCATTCATGGCTTCTGCGTTATCCGGTTGCAGTTCGATCACCTGACGCAGGTCAGCTTCCAGCATATCCAGGTTGCCCATGCGATCAGCCAGCATGGCGCGGGAATAGAGGATTTGTGGGTCATTGGGGTGTTTGTCGAGCAGGAAGTTGTAGCGCTCCATCGCCGCATCATATTCGCCGCCGTCCGACAGCAGACTGGCCTGCAGCTGGGTTAGTTCATCAGCTTTCTGCGGATTGAGATTGGCGATCTTGCCCAGATAGTTGATGGCCGCGGACAGGCCGTCCTGATCCGCAATAATCTGGGCTGCGCTCAGTTGGGCGGGCATAAATTCGCGGCCGCCGGTGACCTGGATATAGTAGGTCAGAGCCTTTTTCTGCTCGCCCGCCCGCTGTTCCAGTTGTCCCAGATAATAAAGTGCCTGGGTGCGATGGGCACCGTTGCTCAGTAACTCCTGCAGGTGTTGGCGGGCGTTGTCATCCTGTTCCATATCGTATTCGATCAGGGCCAGCGACAGCAGTAAGGTGTTGTCGTCCGGATATTCCTGATACAGCTGTTCGAATGCCTGCAGCGCCGCTGCCATATCGCCCTGATTGAGAATCAGCCTGGCACGCAGGACTTTCATGCCCTTGTGTTCCGGATGCAAGGTCAGAACCTGTTCGACCCAGGCCAGTGCGGCTGTCTTGTCTTCGCCATTGGCCAGCAAACGGGCCTTGAATACCGCAGCGCTGAGCAGATCTGGCTGTAGTGTCAGGGCTTGTTCGTACTGGCGCAGAGCTACGCCGTCCATGCCCAGGCTCTGGTTGATGATGCCCAGTGCGGTCCAGACGGATGCGTTGGATGGATCTTCGCCGGTTTGCTGGAGCAGGGCTTCCTGCAAATCGTTGCGTTTGTCTTCGCTGGCGACTGCGGCAGTGCTGGCCAGTAATTCGTAATGGCTGACACCGCTAAGCTGGTGAACGGCATTGATTTCATCCAGTGCCAGGCTGAATTGCTGACGCGACATATACAGCTGGGCCAGACTCCAGTGAGCATCGGCGTTGTCCGGCTCTGCCTGGAGCCAGATGTCGGCAGCCTTGATGGCGCTGTCGATATCGCCGGTAAACTGGGCAACCTGCATGGCGCGGAAGGCAATTTGCGGATTACCGGATTGCTGGGCCTGATACAGATAGCCCTGGCGAGCGACATCAAATTGCTGGCGTTGACCAGCAAACTCCGCAGTTAACAGCTCAAACAACTCTTGCTGGCTGAAATTGCCTTTGGGTAGCGCCGGTTTGGCGGCAGTCGCCGCAGTATCAGAGGTTTCTACAGGCGGTGCGGCCTGCTCAATGTTTGCAGTGTCGTTCGGCTTGCTGGCCAGTTGGGCGCAGCCGCTGACCAACAGGGTGGCCAGCATCGCAGTGGCGGAACGAACAGCCATGCTGAGAATGCCGGGTTTGATATTCATGCTAGGTACTGTTTTGGGAATGAACACTCTGTTCCTACCGAATTCTGTGAGTCTGGCCAGCTTGGAGTCGCAACCCGGCGATAAAGTTTTGCGTCTATTTAGGGTTAGATGCCACACTAAGTCAAAGTTTTAGGCAGCAAAACCGCGCGCGGATGTTTATAATCCGCGCTTTTCGATTTGGGGTGACGCAAGGCAACATGGCTATCTGGGCATTGGGAATCAACCATAAAACCGCGCCGGTGTCGGTGCGCGAGCGGGTTGCCTTTAATCCTGCCAGTATGCCGCAAGCTTTACTGGAGCTCTGCAACGTCAAGGCGGCCGAAGAAGCGGTCATCCTGTCTACCTGTAATCGTACCGAAATCTACGGTTCTTCCAGTGCGTTCGACTGGCAGCGCGTACGCGACTGGCTGGCGCAGCACCACGGTATTGACCGTGCTGATCTGGAAAGTGCCCTCTATATTATGGAACAGGACCAGGCGGTGCAGCACACCATGCGGGTAGCCAGTGGTCTGGATTCACTGGTTCTTGGTGAACCGCAGATTCTGGGCCAGATGAAGTCTGCCTATGCGGTGGCGCAGGAAGCCGGAACGGTGGGTTCTGAATTGGGCCGACTGTTCCGCGAAACCTTCTCGATTGCCAAGCGGGTGCGTACAGACACTGCCATTGGTGAGAATCCGGTATCGGTGGCGTTTGCCGCTGTGCGTATGGCCCAGCATATCTTTGCCGATCTGCGCAGCAGCACCGCACTCTTGATTGGTGCCGGTGAAACCATCGAATTGGTGGCCCGCCATCTCAAGCAGGCCGGTATTCGCCGCATAATTGTTGCCAACCGGACGCTGGCCCGGGCCCAACATCTGGCGGAAGAATTTCACGCCGAAGCGATTCTGCTGGAAGACATTCCCGAGCATCTGTCTGATGCCGACGTGGTGATTTCCTCTACCGCCAGTCCGTTGCCGGTACTGGGCAAGGGCACCGTGGAAAAAGCGCTCAAGCGCCGCCGCCACAAACCCATGTTTATGGTCGACATTGCGGTCCCGCGTGACATCGAGGAAGAGGTCGCCGAGCTGGGCGACGTCTATCTTTATACGGTTGATGACCTGCGCAGCATTATCGAAGAAAACGTGCGCTCCCGCGAAGATGCTGCCCGTCAGGCTGAAGAGCTGATCAGTGCCGGTGTTGAACACTATATGCGTGAGCTGAAGGTGCTGAACGCCGTTTCAACCGTAACTGACCTGCGTGCTCATGTGGATCAGGTGCGTGAAGAACAGCTGCTCAAGGCCATCAAACAATTACAGAACGGGAGTGATGCCGAAAAGGTATTGCGCCAGTTCGCTCATACTTTCAGCAACAAATTGCTGCATGCCCCGACGATTGCCTTGCGCCAGGCCGCGGCGGAGGGTCGAATGGAAATATTCGATACCACCCGCGAGCTGTTCCAGCTGGGTGACGACGACATCGCTGGCAACGACGACGAATAATTCATGAAAGCTTCAATTCTGCTCAAACTGGAAACCCTCGCGGAACGTTACGAGGAGGTTGGCCATCTGCTGTCAGACCCTGACATCATTGGCGACCAAAACAGGTTTCGCAGCCTCTCAATGGAATATGCCGAACTGGAAGACATTGCCCAGGCGTTTGGCAGCTACCAGCAGGCCCAGTCTGATTTGCAGGAAGCTGAGCTGCTGGCCACCGACAGTGACCCGGATATGCGGGCCATGGGTGAGGAAGAACAGCAGGCGGCCAAACAGCGGCTGGAACAATTGACCCAGCAGCTGGAAATCCTGCTGCTGCCAAAAGACCCGGATGACAGCCGTAACGTGATTCTGGAAATCCGTGCCGGTACCGGCGGCGACGAAGCAGCGATTTTCGCCGGTGATCTCTATCGCATGTACAGCCGTTTTGCTGAAACCGTTGGCTGGCGTACCGAAGTACTGAGTGCCTCCGATGGCGAACATGGCGGCTACAAGGAAATCATCAGCCGCATCAGTGGCACTGATGTTTACTCCCGGCTGAAATTTGAATCCGGCGCCCACCGCGTGCAGCGGGTACCGGAAACGGAAAGTCAGGGCCGTATTCACACCTCCGCCTGTACCGTGGCGGTGATGCCGGAAGTGGAAGCGGAAGAAGCGGTCGATATCAACAAGAACGACTTGCGTATTGATACCTTCCGGGCGTCTGGTGCCGGTGGTCAGCACGTTAACAAAACCGACTCGGCCATCCGGATTACCCACTTGCCAACCGGCATGGTGGTGGAGTGTCAGGACGAACGTTCGCAGCACAAGAACCGCGCCAAAGCGATGGCCTTGCTGGCGACCCGCTTGCGTGATGCCCAGCTGCAGGCTGCCCATGCTGAACAGGCTGCAACCCGCAAGAGCCTGGTTGGTTCCGGCGATCGCTCTGAACGGATTCGCACCTACAACTACCCACAAGGCCGGGTTACCGACCATCGCATCAACCTGACCCTCTACAAGCTGGAGGAAATTGTGCAGGGTGATCTGGCACCGGTTATTGAGCCGCTGCTGCAGGAACATCAGGCCAACCTGTTGGCGGAAATGGCCGGTGGCAACTGAGTTGCAGATTACTGACTGGCTCAAACAAGCGGCTGTCAGGCTGCAGGCCAGTGGTTCTGAAAGTCCGAAACTGGATGCCGAATTGCTGCTGGCTGATGTGCTGCAGAAAGACCGCACCTGGCTGTTTACCTGGTCAGACAAGTTGCTCGATGCAACGGCTGTCAGTCAGGCGGATCAGCGGCTGCAAAGGCGTCTGCAAGGTGAGCCGGTGGCCTATATTCTTGGGTACCGCGATTTTTGGTCATTGCGGCTGGCGGTTTCGCCAGCGACCCTGATTCCACGTCCGGATACTGAAACCCTGGTGGAATGGGCGCTTGAACTGCCGCTCCCGGCTAACGCCCAGGTGATTGATATGGGCACAGGTACTGGCGCTATCGCGCTGGCGCTGGCGTCCGAGCAACCGGGCTGGCATGTCACTGGTGTGGACTACAGTGACGACAGCGTAGCGCTGGCTCAGCAGAATGCCCGGAGCAATCAACTAACGACCGTGCGGTTTTTTCAGAGCGACTGGTTCTCTCAGGTTAGCGGGCATTTTGATCTGATCGTCAGCAACCCTCCCTACATCGATGCCAGTGACCCGCATTTGTCGCAAGGTGATGTGCGTTTTGAGCCTGCTTCAGCATTGGTGGCCGAGGATCACGGCATGGCTGATATTCAGCAGCTGATTGAGCAGTCGCAGCACGTCCTTAACGATAATGGCTGGCTGCTGTTTGAGCATGGTTATCAGCAAGCAGAATTGGTCGCCGCTGCTCTGCGGGCGGCAGGATTCGCGGACGTCTCCAGTCGGGTTGATCTGGCTGGTAATCCTCGTGTGACCGGCGGCCGCTGGCCCGTAACCCGTCTGGCATAAGGTCAAGCCCATGAACGATCAGGATCTGCTGCGCTACAGCCGCCATATTTTACTGCCGCAAATCGATCTGGATGGCCAGCAGGCCTTGCTGGACTCCCACGCCATGATTATTGGCCTCGGCGGTTTGGGTTGCCCGGTGGCCATGTACCTGGCGGCGGCCGGGGTTGGCAAGATCACGCTGGTTGATCATGACCGGGTTGAAGTCTCCAATCTGCAGCGCCAGATTGCCCATACTGACGCGGATGTTGGTCGCTTCAAGGTAGAGTCGGCAGCTGAAACCTTGCGGCAGCTGAACCCGGCAATCGAGATTTGTTGCGTCACCGAAAAAGCCACACTGGAGTGGCTGACGGCTGAACTTCCAGAGGTCGATGTGTTACTGGACTGCACAGACAACAGCAGCATTCGTTACCAAATGAACGATGCCTGTATCGCAACCCGGACTCCCTGGGTATCTGCTGCAGCGACTGGCTGGGCTGGTCAGCTGCTGGTTTTTGATGCCCGCCAGGCCAATACGCCTTGTTATCGTTGTCTCTATCCTCAGCTTGGAACAGACCCGGCGGGTTGCGCCGAAAGCGGTGTGGCAGCGCCGTTAGTCGGGGTTATTGGCAGTCTGCAGGCGATGGAAGCGCTGAAGCTGCTGACAGGGGCGGGTAAAGCTCCGCTGGGACGCCTGATGACTTATGATGCCTTGCATTCCGACTGGCAAAGCTGGCAGTTGAATGTCGATCCTGGCTGTCAAAGTTGTCAGGGTTTATCTTCCAGGCAGGCTGATTGATTCAGCCTGCTATTCGCTTCTCAAGTATCTCTTATATTCTGACTGTTTTTTGATCTAGACTGATTCTGGTGAGAGGGGATTTCCTCTGACGACAGTTCGCGGCACAGGATGTTTTGCGACCATTATATAGCTGTATGGTTATTTTGTAATTTATTGGCATCCGTATTGCTGCATGACTTGTATGATTATCCAATAACAAGTGAGGCGGGTATGGCCAGAGTAATTGTGCTGGGTGCGGGAACCGGTGGCATGGCCGGTGCGTATGAGATTCGTGAAATCCTTGATAAAGAGCACCAGGTGACGGTGATTAATAATCGGGAGGATTTCCAGTTTGTGCCATCCAATCCCTGGATTGCCGTTGGTTGGCGTGAACGCTCCGAGATCAGTTTTCCGATTCGCCCCTATCTGGAAAAGAAAGGCATTGAGTTCATCGCCTCAGCAGCAGTGAAACTGGACGCTGAAAACAGTGTGATTCAGCTGGCAGATGGCAGCGAGCAAGCCTATGACTATCTGGTGATCTGTACCGGCCCCAAACTGAACTTTGCTGCTGTCGAAGGTGCGGGCCCACACGGTGGTTTCACCCAATCGGTTTGTACTCTGGATCACTCGGAAGCCTGTTATGAAAACGTCAAAGAGCTGATTGCAGAGCCAGGCCCTGTGATTGTGGGTGCAATGCCGGGCGCTTCCTGTTTTGGCCCTGCCTATGAATATGCTTTCACCATCGAAGCCGAGCTGCGTAAACGCAAGATTCGCGATCGAATTCCGATGACCTATGTCACCAGCGAACCCTATATTGGCCACCTCGGGCTGGGCGGTGTTGGTGACTCCAAGTCGATGCTGGAAAGTGAACTGCGCAACCATCACATCAAGTGGATCACCAACGCCAGGGTGACCAAAGTTGAGCAGCACACCATGTACGTTGATGAGCTGGACGACATGGGGAATCTGAAGCGTCAACATGAGCTACCGTTCAAACATTCGATGATGCTGCCTGCTTTTGCTGGTGTTGATCCGATAGCCGCCGTTGAAGGCCTGGTTAATCCAAAAGGGTTTGTGCTGATCGACGAATTCCAGCGCAATCCAAAATTCCAGAATATCTACGGCGCTGGTGTCTGTGTGGCGATTCCACCGGTTGAAGACACCCCGGTACCGACCGGCACACCCAAAACCGGCTATATGATTGAATCCATGATGACTGCCATTGCCCACAACCTGCTGGCAGATATTGAAGGCAAGGGCGAGGCCAATCACCGTGGCACCTGGAGCGCCATTTGTCTGGCGGACATGGGCGATACCGGCGCAGCGTTTGTAGCGATCCCGCAAATCCCGCCTCGCAACGTTGCCTGGTTCAAGAAGGGCAAGTGGGTGCACTTGGCCAAAATTGCCTTCGAGAAATACTTTATTCGCAAGATGAAGACAGGGTCATCCGAGCCTGTATATGAAAAATACACCCTCAAGGCGCTGGGGATTAATCGTCTGAAAGAAGAGGATTGACAGAAGTCAGGTGGTAGGAAATCAAAAAAGGAGCCTTGACTCTAATGCCAGTCAGTTAAGGAGAAAACGCTGAAGATAACGTCTTTCCAGACGAGCTTGCGAGATCTGGAATCCATGCGCGGTGATGGGAAATTCACCGCCGTATGGATCCTGAGCCTACGCGGCCCGGTTAGCTCAGGATGACGAGTAATAGTCGACTTCGGCGCTTAACTGATCAGTGTTAGAACCTTGGCTCTCTTCTTTATTGAGCTGGACTTTGTGCCGGGCTCTTACCCTGGCAGTGGGAAGGCTAGTCTTACTCCTCACCAAACATCGAACAGTCGATATAGTCACACAGGCAGTGAATCACCAGCAGGTGTACTTCCTGAATCCGTGCCGTCACATTCGATGGCACACGTATCTCAACGTCGTCGGTCGTCAGCAGCGACGCCATATTGCCGCCGTTTTTACCGGTCAGGGCTATTACCGTCATTTCACGCTCGTGAGCGGCCTGAATCGCCTGAATCACGTTGGCAGAGTTACCACTGGTTGAAATAGCCAGCAATACATCGCCCTGGTTACCCAAGGCGCGAATCTGTTTCGAGAACACTTCATTGTAGCTGTAGTCGTTGGCGATCGAAGTCATGGTCGACGGATCGGTCGTCAGTGCAAAAGCTGGCAGCCCTGGGCGTTCACGTTCAAAGCGGTTCAGCAGTTCGGAAGAAAAATGCTGGGCATCGCCAGCCGAGCCACCATTACCACAGCTGAGAATCTTGCCTCCAGAGAGAATGCAATTAACCATTGCCTGGCCAGCGCGCTCAATAAAGGGCGGCAGCTGTTCTGCTGCGAGGGCCTTGGTTTCAATACTGCTGCCGAAATGGCCAATGATGCGGTCTTGCACGAATAATCTCCGAAACTGGCTTGCCCCGTCATACTAATGCATCGTCAGGCCAGTTCCAACGCGGTCACTGAATATCTGGTCAATTATCAAAATGCATTGGTGATCCAGTCGAACACGACCGGTTCACCAGTACCGGATAGGACATCAAAACGGCAGTCCTGTTCCGTATTGCCGGTCTGCTGCAGATAGTGTTGGGCGGCCAGTTGCAGCTTGTGCTGTTTGTGGGCGGTGACGGTCTCGGCTCCCGAGCCAAAGTTTGTCTGGCGGCGGTAACGCACTTCCACAAATACCAGCGTAGCAGTTGATTGAGCAATGATATCAAGCTCGCCATAGCGGGTGTGGTAGTTACGTTGGAGGATCTGCAGACCCTGTTGCTGCAAATACTCACAGGCCAGGGTTTCGACCCGCTGCCCGCGGGCAACCGTGTCGGTGCGTGCGGGCTTGTCTGGAGCGGAATACATATCGACGTCCTTGTCGTTATGAGGTGGTCTCGAATGTCAGTCGGCGCTGCCAATCAACTGTGGTTCACCGGCACGGAATACCGCGCACTCCGTCTGCCGACGAACCCGCCGTTGTGGATCCAGTGTCAGTTGGCCGGTCACGCCGCCGATCTGGCTGTCCGGGAATGCCTGTAGCTGTGGCAAACGGGGTAACAGTCGATAGGCATCAACGCCCAGCGCGTACAGCCGCAGATACGGCCCCTGGCCACGCGGCAGGCTTTTTTCGACCTGCTGATAGAGCTCGCCTTTTTCCAGCACCCAGGGCAAATCACAGAACTGGATGCCATTCAGATCGCGGTCGTGATCCGCTTCTGGATAACCACTATAAACGTGAGAGGTCGCATAAACCGGCAGGTTGCCAGCGAAGTTGAACGCCAGCGTAGGTTTGATCTGACGAGCCTGTTGCGGTTGCGCTACCAGGAATAGCCAGTCGGCATCTTCTCGGCGACGCGGTTCAAATTCGGTCGTCTGGCGTAATAACTGGCGCATTTGTTTGAAACGCTGGTTGCTCTCGTCAACGTTCAGCAACGCCTTGATGTCCGGGTTGTAATCGTTCTGGTTTTTGTAGAAGCGGGTTTCGCTGATCTTGCCACCCAGTTGCAGCCAGTAGTCGCGGAAGCTTTCAAAAATCCGCTCGCCCCAGTCACCTTCCGGCACCATCACCAGCGCACGGCGATAACCGTCGGCCCAGGCTCGGTCGGCAGCCTGAATGGCCTCATCTTCCGGTGCCAGGCCAAATTGATACAGGTTGCTGGCAATGGTTTGTTGTTGAGCTGGTTCTATTGCATCGACCGGCAGTTCTGTTGCTGGCGTCAGGTCGGCATAGTTCAGTGCCAGGGTTGGAAGCGACAGCGTGGGCAGACCTTGCAGGTGTTGCACCTGTTGTTTATTGACCGGGCCTATCAGCCACTGGGCTCCAGCCATCAAGGCTTCGGCGTAGACGGCATCAATGGAGTCGGCGCTCAGGGTATCGATAAAAGTCAGGTCAGGTGTCGGTTGCTGTTTAGCCTGGGCGCTGTAATAACTGGCCAGCAGACCATCACGAATAGCTTCACCGGAAGCGGCCAGCGGGCCGGATAATGGCAAGGCAACGGCGACCCGCTGTGGGCGCTGGGCAGCGATTTCAGACAGATGCGCGAGGTTGCCGGGCAGCTGGCGCGCCGCCGGATGCAGCGGATATCGCTGCTGCCATTGCTGCAGCGCACGCAGTTGATCATCAAGGCCGAGATCCGGTCGACGGGCCAGTTCCGCCAGCTGCAGCCATTGCCCCAGCTCGGTGCCGGCATTTTGTTGCAGCCGATTGGTAATTTCCTCGTAAGGCATCTGGCTGAGATCCTGCCAGATGGCTTCGTGGTTTTGCTGGCCCAGATTGGCTGGCAGCTGGGAAGCGACAAAAACGCGCTCTCGGGCGGCGGCGAAATATTCACCGTCAGCCTCATACTGGCGGGCTTTCAGGTAACTGATTCGGGCATCCTGGGAAGGCGTAACCTGCTCCAGGTAGCCGTCGAGCTGTTGCAACAGCAGCGCTGCTTCGTCGCTCTGCTGACTACCCTGGGCTATCTCTGTTGCCAGTAACAGCCACTCAATTCGCTGATTAACTGGCAGCTGTTGCGGGTCGAGCTGTTGCAAATGCAGGCGGGCGTTGCCAAACTCGCCGCTTTCAAGGGCTTGTCTGGCGTCACGGAATACCTCGGTTATTGCTGGTTGCTGCTCGGTTGCGGCAGCTTGGGTTGGGGTTGATTGTGGTGCCGTTGCACAGCCTGCCAGCCCCATGGCGGTGATAACTGCTGCCATGGAGACGATTTTGCAAACCCCAGGTACTCTTCCTCGCATGAATTCTCATCCCGATACTGTGTCAGCCACCTTGTACGTTGTGGCTACCCCGATTGGAAATCTGGCCGATCTGACCGAGCGGGCCCGGCAGGTATTGGCGTCTGTCGATTTGATTGCGTGCGAGGATACCAGACATACCCAGAAATTACTCCAGCACCTGGGGATTCGTAAGCCGCTGATTTCGGTACACGATCACAACGAACGCGATCGGATTGATCAGGTGATCGAGCATCTGTCACAGGGCCGCAATATGGCGCTGGTGTCTGATGCCGGAACGCCGCTGATTTCCGACCCAGGCTATCCATTGGTGCAGGCGCTTGCCGATGCCGGACACAAGGTGGTTCCGATTCCCGGAGTCAGTGCCATGATCACGGCGCTGAGTGCGGCCGGATTGCCGACCGACCGCTTTTTGTTTGAAGGTTTTTTGCCGCATAAACGCTCAGGGCGAGTGGAACGCTTACAGAATGTTGCCCAGCAGACCGCCACGTTGGTGTTTTATGAGTCCAAACACCGGATTCTGGATTCACTGGCAGATATGGCAGAAACCTTCGGAGCAGATCGGCCGGTTGTGGTCGCTCGTGAATTGACCAAAACTTTCGAAAGTTTTTACCGTGGTAGTCTGGCTGAGGTGATCGAACAGCTGTCCAGTCACGACGACCATCAGAAAGGCGAGTTTGTGGTGATGGTGGCGGGTAATCCGGCACCGGTAACGGCATCGGAGGTTGATTTCGAACGCTTGTTCAAGCTGTTGCTGAAAGAATTACCACCGAAAAAGGCAGCAGCCGTTCTGGCGGAACTGACTGGCCAGAGCAAAAAGGATCTCTACCAGCAGGCGCTGGAGTGGAAGGACGAAGCCTGAAGTGGCTGACCCGCGCTGGAATCGTGGCTTTTTGTGTCTGCTGCTCGCAGATATGACAGTTCTGTGATAGATTCCGCTGCCTGAGTCGACCAGACAGTCGTCGCCTGCTTTGGCAGGGGGAGGAAAGTCCGGGCTTCAAAGGGCAGGGTGCCAGGTAACACCTGGGGGGCGTGAGCCTACGACCAGTGCAACAGAGAGCAAACCGCCGATGGCCTCGCAAGAGGATCAGGTAAGGGTGAAAGGGTGCGGTAAGAGCGCACCGCGCGGCTGGCAACAGTTCGTGGCACGGTAAACTCCACCCGAAGCAAGACCAAATAGGTTCCCTACAGGCGCGGCCCGCGCTGGGAACGGGTAGGTCGCTTGAGCCAGTGAGTGATTGCTGGCCTAGATGAATGACTGTCTACGACAGAACCCGGCTTATCGGTCGACTCAGTCGATGCTGTAAGTCTTTGAAATATAAGGCTTACGGCTATCCTTCCTGCACCTCGTCAATGAGGTGTTACAGATGCTGCTACAAAAACGTGGTTCGATTTATTACTTCCGTTGGGTAATTCCTGAACATCTGCGGCCCATATTTGGTCGTCGTGAGCTTGTTCGTTCTCTCCGTACCTCATGTATCTTCACTGCAAGAGTTCGTTCCTATAGATTCTGTACTTTGGTTCGAGCACACAAGGAACACTTTGGAATGTCTGATACGGACAACGCTGGCTATGAAGGATTAATGAAAACCCTGTGGGATCAACTGCTTAGGGATAATCAGGACATACCTGCAGATCGACAGGAATACAAACAAGAACGATATAAGATGGGCGAGGTTAAGAGGATGATTACTGAATCAGCTCTTAACCAGAAAGGAGAGATCGATGGTTATCATAGAAGAATTGACGATATAATTAAATCTTTTATTGAGATTGTTTGGCCTGAAGCTGATTTTAGCCCAATATATAATAATCCAGAAGAATGTAGGCGTTTCCTTGATGATATGAGATCAATGATATACCACGTCTCAGATCAGCGTCAGGAGATGTTGAATCCTGAAACTAATATACCTCCTTTGCCTTCTTATCTTGGTGGGGGGCTGCAGAATAAACCACTACCAGAAGACAAAATCGAACCCCTGAAGATAGAAGGTGTCTGCTTCTCTAAACTGCATAAGGAATATATCGATCATCTGCGGGAAAAAGGCACCAAGGAAAGCACTCTGGAGGATTATGAACGGTATAATAAACGCTTTGTTAACATGAGGGGGGATTCAGATGTCAATGGGATTAATAAGGTGTTCTTGAGAAGCTTTATATATGATTTTAAGAAGTTGCCTAGGATGAATCTGAATCGCTATAAAGGGGTTGCTGAAACTGAATTATTAAAAATTAATATACCTGACTCTGACTTGGTATCTCCCAGATATGTTCACTCATGTGTTAAGTGGTTGGTCTCGGTGTTTAATTTTGCAGTTGAATCCGAATATTTGAATAAGAATCCCGCTGATGGACTCACTCGTGTATTTCCCAAAGGGGGCACTCGATATTCTGATTACACTGATGAGGAGGTCAGAACACTTATTCGCAAAGTTTCTGGAAATAGTTTCAAATGGAGAGAGTTGCTTGTAATGCTTGGAGCTTATACAGGCATGAGGCTGGGGGAGATTCACCAGTTGAGGAAGGAGGACTTTCGTCGGGATACACATTCTGGCGTTATGTATATATCTGTTAACAAGGAGGGTGGAAAGAAGGTTAAGAATGATAACTCCTTGCGTAGTGTCCCTATTCACCAAAAACTAGTTGATTATGGACTAATGGAATACGTTGATCAGTTAAGCGCAGGAGAGCGTTTGTTCACAAATAGAGAGCAGTACTGTACTCAATGGTTTGCTGGCTTTTTATCTGATTGTGGCATTGATAAACTAAATCAATTGGGTGAAAGGAGGGTTTTCCATTCTTTCAGACATACCTGTGTGACAAAGATGAAATCCAAAAACATTGGGGATAGTCTAGTCGAGCAAGTGGTCGGCCATAAAGAGCAGAGGCCAACAATAACAGATGGATATACACATAGGTTTCCAATTGAAGATCTTGTTCCTGCTGTTAACGCAATTGACTATGGAATGGAGTAGTAAATGCTCCGTTTGTTTAACCTGGCCTCTGTATTAAGTGGTTCCTGATACGGAAAATTATTGGGAAATGTTATCCAGATTTTACCGTTAAAGTACGACTTGGAATTTCTCTTGAAAGCTGAGCGTTTGTCTCTGAAGGCCGCATTCTATGGGGGTTTTTCTATCTTGATGGTGAACGTTTTCTGAGGCCAGTATAAGGAAAGAGTTTGATACCAATATTAACACTACAAACATAGGGGGAAACAGGTGTCGGAAACAGCCGAAGAACGATCCAAACGAGTTTTCTTGGGTCACCTGCTAAATCATGAATGGACTCACCAAATTACAGTCTTTTATAACCCTGAGGTTTTACTCTGTGACCTTGAAGTAGACGAGGATGAATTCTTTAATACGGGTAAGCGGATTCGCGAGAGGTGTCGAAGAAAGTTTCCGGGCGTACCTTCCCTATGGCGCATTCAAGCATATCACTACCATTGGTTTGCTGAGGGGATCAAAGTAACGATGCCATATTGGACGGCTTACGTATGCGGGGATAAAGCTGAAGTTCGTGCAATGGTTTCCCTTTTGAAGAAGGAAGCGCTAGAGAGCGTTCAGTCTATTAAGTCCACAACTATCGATAGAACGAAAGTTCAAAGTGCTGCTAATGCTATCAAGAGACAGAAATCCCATGACTTTAAAACTCTCTTCCCTATCACAGGCAAGATCAACAGGTTTCACTTGATTAATGAAAAGAGCTTGGTGCCATGTTCAAAACTTACAACAGGAGATGAACAGTGTTCAAAACCAAGGTTTATTGAGTTTTGAACGCGTTGGTACTAAACTGTTCATAACTTAAGAGTTTTGAACAGGTATCCATCATGTCGTTGATTGGCTTCGCTCGTGTATCCACTACAGACCAAGACTTAACCCCACAGGTAGACAGGCTGGTGGGCGAAGGTTGTTCGAAGGTGTTCCAGTCCAAACACTCGGGGAAAGCTGAAAGTAACGAGAAAGCTCTATCTGAGTTGCTGGACTATGTTCGAGATGGGGACACTGTACTGGTAACGAAGCTGGATCGATTGGGTAGATCGCTTTCTCAGGTACTCCAGACCATTGACCTGATGAAGAGCCGGGGAGTGTCGCTGCGGGCGTTAGATCAGCCAGTAGATACCAGCAAGAACGATCCGATGAGCATGGCTATGGTGCAGCTTTTGGGGATGTTCTCCGAGATGGAGAGAAGCTTTATCACTACCCGGATGATGGAAGGTAAACAGCATTCGGGGAACTACGGTGGACGTCCTACCAAGCTTTCAGAGGCGCAGATACAAGAGATCAAGGCAAAGTATAAGGCAGGACAGAGCAAGCTTTCTCTGTCGAAGCAATACGGTGTAAGCCGGGCCACAATCATGAGATATGTTGAATAGTTATTCTGGCGTGATTAATACTTAATGCTAATGATCTGTTTGGGGGGGGAGATGATATTTTTGTTTTCTAACGATTCTGATAGCCCCCCGTTTCTGGTGTTAAGCTCAGGGAATAGTACGATCTTGTTTATCGTATTATAGTGGACGCCGATATATAAGAATCCAAAACGGTGTGGAGGTCTATGCAGGAGAGTGTGATTATGATATATAGCTATAGTATGGTTGTTTTATTCATAGAATCTCTTTGCCGTAGCTGGAGGGTGTGAGGTAACCATTATTGTGTGTACTAGTAGCCGTGTGGCTAATCATTAGAATATGGTATTCAAGTATATTTCTTATCTGAAAAGGGAGCGTTTGTGAAGATTAGTCTGACTTTAAGCTTGGTGATTCTCAGTCTTAACTTAGTCGGTTGTGATGATTCGAATAAGACCGATTTGTCAGAAATTAGAGAATTAGATAATCAGTTATTCAGAGAACGAATGGCTCAATATAATCTTTGCCTTGAGGCGGCGACTAATATGAGTAGTGTCACTCCTGATCTCGCAGCAAGAGGAGCAGCTTACTATTCTATAAAAGTCGCTTCACTTTCCATGTATAGGAAATGTGATCTGTCTGAAGAAATTGTAATGGCAGGTAGTTGTGTTATTGCAGATAATCTTCGAAAAGAAAAGGGGGATTTGAATGCGAAAGAATTTAATGGGGTTCTTAAGGATTTATGCTTTGATGACCTGAAAAAGGCTCCTGAGGGTTTTTTGTCCTCTGATTCTTTTCAAAAATGTCTAGTGAGTTACGCTGAGTACGACAAGGCATTTGTTTCTCCAATAGTTAAAGATAGAAGAGCTTTATTCTTAGGAGATGGTGACCCTGAGAGTGCAAGGCAATTCTATGTATCCAATTGTGGTTATGAATAGCTATTATTTATATATAGATTTTAGTATTCGGACTTTGCGGTGATTCTACTCACTGTTGGAGAAATGAGCCTAGAACAATAAAGTTTTGTTCGGTTTGATGTTTATAGGAATGCGATTAGGTATCGGAGTTCTGCTTAAAGGTGAGTGGATATAGATACATAAGAGCCTCAAGCGCCCTGAGTGATCCTGTATGGCTTGTGATGTGTTTTGGTTTGGGTAGGTGCTACCTAAAGCAAAAAACAGCATCATGGGCTTTACAGGAGCTTACAGAGGCTATTCTGATGTAATTGAGAGATTTTCTCATGTATGGGTCTTTGCAACCATGAATTTGACGCATTATGTACGTCATAATTCTTGAGATGTTACAAAAACCAGTACAAGCTGATAGCGTGCAAACATGTTCCCCAAGTGCAGGAACGGGTAGGTCGCTTGAGCCAGTGAGTGATTGCTGGCCTAGATGAATGACTGTCTACGACAGAACCCGGCTTATCGGTCGACTCAGATCTTTTCTTTATCTTCCTCGAATAACTTTCCCAGGCTTTCTGTTGTGGTGGTCATCTACAGCAGCCATTCGGCATGTATGGCTATGGCCTGTTGTCTGGCGGTTATCGGTCTCGAATACTGACAAATAACCGCAGCACAGTGCTAATTAATCTTTGGCTTTTGGCTGGCACAATTCGCTGGTGAACAGTGGCAGTCCATCAAACAGATCCTTGATCCCTTCAGACCATGCCTGACGTACCTGACGGCAGACTTCGTCATCTTCCTGTAGCCGGATAATACCCGGGTCCTTGATCTCGTTCTTGTGATAACAAATCAGATCCAGTGGCATGCCAACCGACAGGTTGCTGCGCAGGGTCGAATCCATCGATATCAGGCTGCACAACATGGCGCGATCCAGTGAAGTGCTGCTGTCGATAATGCGATCGAGAATGGGCTTGCCGTATTTGCTTTCACCAATCTGGAAATACGGGGTGTCTTCACCGGCTTCAATAAAGTTGCCTTGCGGATAGATGTGGAACAGTCGGTGCGGTTCGCCTTTGATCTGGCCACTCACCAGCATGCTGCAGCTGAAATCGACGCCCTGATTCTGGCCCTGATCGCGTTTGATTACTTCACGCATGGTTTTGCCAACCAGTTCAGCAACGTCGAACAGGGTCGGAACATTCAGGCAGTGACGCTCAGCGTTGCGAATCGAGGTTTGTAACAGAGTAATCACGCTTTGGGTGGTCGCCAGGTTACCTGCGCTTTGCAGGAAAATAACCCGTTCTCCCGGCACTTCCAGTACATGCAACTTGCGGAAGCTGGCAATGTGATCGACTCCGGCATTGGTGCGGGAATCGGAGGTCAGTACAAGACCATCATCAAGTTTCAACGCAACGCAATAAGTCATGGATAGTGTCCCGGTGGTTTAAAAAAGCGGTGTTGCAGATTTGAGTCTAGACCCCATCTGGAGATGGGGCGGCCCATTGTAGAGGGCGTTCTGAAGTGGTCAATATGCAAGCATCATTCGTCAATAAGATTCTGATCGTTTCTCTCTATGAGGGCCGTCAGCTTTGTATAACAGCGGTATCATGACCGGCCCGAATAGTTTGGTTAAACTTACGCAAAACCTGTACAAACAGGCTTCTGAAAAGACATAAGTGGGCGGATCAGAGGCTTTTAAGGAATATGAGGAAAAGCGTGATGACCAAAGCCACGGCTCCATTTGGTGTCTTGATGGTGAATCTGGGCACTCCGAAACAGCCGACGGCAGCGGCAGTGCGTGAATACCTGGCGGAGTTTTTGTGGGATCGGCGCGTGGTGGATGCGCCTCGGCCGCTTTGGTGGCTGATTCTGCACGGCATTATTCTGCGTACTCGCCCTGGTCGAGTGGCTCATGCCTACCAGTCGATCTGGCAGGATGAAGGGTCGCCATTGATGAGCTGGTCATTGAAACAACAGCAGTCGTTACAACAGGCTTTGCTGGCAGAAACCGGCCAGTCGATTCCGGTGGCGCTGGCAATGACCTACGGTGAGCCGACCATGGAGCAGGCCAGTCAGCAACTGCGCAAGGCGGGTGTTGAGCGGATTCTGGTGCTGCCGCTGTATCCGCAGAATTCGGGTTCAACTACCGGCGCTGTGTATGACCGGCTGGCCAAAGGGTTGGCGCGTTGTCCGCATATCCCGGCAACCCGCTGGATCACCCAATATTACGATCACCCGCTGTATATTCAGGCGCTGGCCAATTCGGTGCGCGAATATTGGCAGCAACACGGCCGTGGTGACCGGCTGATGATGTCGTTCCATGGCATCCCCGAGCGTTACGAAAATAACGGTGACCCTTATCCTTCCCAGTGCCGTGAAACCGCACGCTTGCTGGCGGCGGAACTGGAGCTGGAAGATGATCAATGGATCTGTTCATTCCAGTCCCGTTTTGGCAAGGAGGAATGGGTCAAACCCTATACCGATATGACGCTGCAGCAGTGGGGCAAGGAGGCCGCCGGGCGGGTGGATATCATCAGTCCGGCGTTTGCTGCTGATTGTCTGGAGACCCTGGAAGAACTGGCGGTGGAAAACCGGGCAACCTATCTTGAAGCCGGTGGTAGCGATTATCACTATATTGGCTGTCTCAATGATCGGCCGGACCATATCGACCTGTTGGTGCGGCTGGTGCTGGACAATACCGCTGGCTGGGATTAAACGCCGCAATTGCTGTTGATAAGGCCCGTTAATACGGGCTTTGTCATTGACGGATGTAATAAAAACTTCTTTGGACTTTGGCCAGATCGCTTAATAATGTGCTTGCCTGTAGTTCGGCACGGACAGTCGGATACCGCCGCAAATGATCTTGTGATTTGAATTGTTTGCCGGTGTTGGACGAACAAATCACACCGTCGTTTTGCTGCTGGAATCAAGTATGAATATTTATGTAGGCAATTTGCCTTATTCTGCGACCAAAGAAGATTTGTCTGCCCTGTTTGCAGAGTTTGGTGAAGTTGGACGTGCCTCTGTGGTGATGGACCGTGAAACCAATCGCTCAAAAGGCTTTGGTTTTGTCGAAATGCCAGATGATGCTGCTGCCACTGCAGCCATTGAGGCGCTCAACAATACCGAACTGCACGGCCGGGCATTACGTATTAACGAAGCCCGCCCACGCGAAGAGCGTCCACGTACGCCGCGTACACCTCGCTGATTTCAGCACTTCCCGTATAACGGCTGCTTCAGGCAGCCGTTTTGCTATCTGCACCGGCTGTGCAGCAAAGCCTCATTTCTGTGCTCTGTGGTCATAGTGCGGATCTGGGCGCTGTGGAAACATGGCAGGTCTGAATAGTTACTGGAATTGCCGGTATGAAGTCTGAGTCGCCACTGTTTCAAGGTAGTCGTATTGTTTGCCAGCTCGATGGCCATATTGCCCAGGTGCGTCTGAACCGACCTGAAAAGATGAATGGTCTGGATCTGGCGATGTTTCGGGAAACCCTCGAATGTGCTCGTCGGATACGCCAGCAACGGCAGATTCGGGTCGTGATTCTGGCCGGCAATGGCCATGCTTTTTGTGCCGGGCTGGATTTCAAGGCCGTCGCTGGTGACGCCACCATGATTCCGAAGCTGCTGATCAAATGGCCCTGGAGCAAGGCCAACCTGGCCCAGAAGATTGCGCTGGTATGGCGCGACCTGCCGGTGCCTGTGATTGCCGCCCTGCATGGCTGTTGTTTTGGTGGTGGTTTGCAGATGGCGCTGGCTGCCGATTTTCGCTTCGCCCATCCGGATACCCGTTTGTCGATCATGGAGATCAAGTGGGGGCTGATTCCGGATATGAGTATCCTCACCAGTCTGACAACCCTGACCCGGCAAGACATCGCCAAAGAGCTGACCATGACTGGCCGCGAGTTCAGTGCTGCGGAAGCGCTGCAATATGGCTTGCTGACAGCGGTTGATGAACAGCCGTTAGAGCGGGCGCAGCAGTTGGCTGAAAAAATCGCTGCACAGTCTCCCAATACGGTGGTGGCTGCCAAACGGCTGTTTAATCAGGGCTGGAAACTGTCAGACCGCGCCGCCTTGCGGCTGGAGCGCTGGATTCAGTATGGCTTGCTGGGGCGCGCGAATCAGAAGATTGCCATGCACAATGGCCTCACGCGTGATCCGGCCAAACGCAAGCCGTTTATCGACCGTTAGTCGCATGTTGGATTGCATGGGCAAGGGCATGGCATCTTTGCCTTGCCCTTACACGGGATCATTAGTGTTCGCCGATAAAACCACCGGTCTGATGGGCCCACAACTGGGCGTAAATGCCACCCTGTTCCAGTAACTGCTGGTGGCTGCCTTGCTCAACGATTCGGCCCTGATCCATCACAATCAGCCGGTCCATGGCGGCGATGGTGGAGAGCCGGTGGGCAATGGCGATCACGGTCTTGTTCTCCATCAGCTTGTAGAGGCTTTCCTGAATCGCCGCTTCGACTTCGGAATCCAGCGCGGACGTCGCTTCGTCCATAATCAGGATTGGCGCATCTTTTAACAGCACCCGCGCGATGGCGATACGCTGGCGCTGGCCGCCAGACAGTTTGACGCCACGTTCACCAACCTGGGCATCAAAACCGCGGTTACCATCGGGGTCGTGCAGACCTTCAATAAACTCCAGCGCTTCTGCCTTGCGGGCGGCGTCGAGCATTTGCGCTTCGGTGGCATCCGGGCGGCCGTAAAGAATATTTTCCCGCACGCTACGATGCAGCAGCGAAGTATCCTGGGTGATCATGCCAATGTGTTCACGCAGGCTGTTCTGGGTTACGGCGGCAATATTCTGGCCGTCAATACGAATCTCACCACTATCGATGTCGTAGAAGCGCAGCAGCAGATTCACCAGTGTGGACTTGCCAGCACCGGAACGCCCCACCAGACCAACTTTTTCACCCGGCTTGATGTGTAGGTCAAGTTGCTCAAACACTTGTCTGTGAGTATCGCTGTCGATGCCCTTGTAATGAAAATCCACCTGCTTCAGCTGGATCTCTCCGGCGCTGACCTGCAGCTCTCTGGCGTTATCGGCGTCGACAATGGTTTGGGGTTTCGACAAGGTGTTCATGCCGTCGACAACCGTGCCAAGATTTTCAAACAGGCCACCGATTTCCCACATGATCCACTGCGACATCCCGTTAATCCGCAGTGCCAGACTGACGGCAATGGCAATGGCACCGACGGTAATGGCGTTGTCGAGCCACAGCCAGATCGACAGTGCCGCAATGGTAAACGCCAGCAAATAGTTAATGCTCTGGACGGAAACGTTGAGCCAGGTTGCCAGCCGCATCTGGCGGTGCACAGTAATCATGAACTCATCCATCGACTCACGGGCGTAAGAGGTTTCACGCTGGCTGTGGGAAAACAGCTTCACTGTCTGGATGTTGGTATAGCTATCGACAATGCGGCCGGTCATTTTGGAACGGGCGTCAGCCTGATCGGTCGCCACTTTTTTCATCCGAGGTACGAAATACATCTGAATGGCGATATAGGCCAGCAGCCAGCCCAGTAACGGCAGCATCAAACGCCAGTCGGCCAGAGCCACGGCAACCAGCATGGCGGTGAAATAGACCAGGATATAGACCGCCACATCGAGCAGTTTCATCACGGTTTCACGCACCGCCAGCGCGGTTTGCATCACCTTGGTGGCAACCCGGCCAGCAAAGTCATCCTGATAAAAGGTCAGACTCTGGTTGAGCAGGTAGCGGTGCGCCAGCCAGCGGATTTTCATCGGGTAATTGCCCAGCAAGGTCTGATGCACCAGCGCTGAATGCAGAAAGCTGGTGAGTGGCATGGCGACCAGTACTACCAGTGTCATGCCAATCAGCCGCATGGATTCTTCTTCGAGGAAGGTGGCGCGGTCGCGATTGGACAGCCAGTCGACCAGGTCGCCCATAAAACCGAACAGTGAAACCTCCAGAATGGCTGCCAGAGCGGTTAGTAGCGACATGCTTAGCAGCGGAATCTCGACCCCTCGGCTGTAATGGCGACAAAACGCCAGCAGGCCTTTGGGCGGCTGTTGCGGATGCTCCGGCGGAAATGGGTCAATGATTCGTTCGAACAGGCTAAGCATGAGGTTACCGGCTGGGCTGGTGGTTCTATTTTGCTGTGCACCATAAACCACCAGCGCTTCGCTGATAAGCCCGTTGGCTGGATCTTGTTGTTCTGTTCCCGGTTGCGCCGTCAGCCGTTGGTCACTTTCGGCAACTGACGACAAATATCACCGAGGAATTCCAGCAGCAGGGCGGTTTTGTGTTCGGTGGTGCGGCGGCTGGCATAGACCGCCGAAATCACCGAAATATCGCGGTGAAACTCCAGTTCAGGTAACACCCGTAGCAGGCGGCCATCCTGCAGCATCTGGTGGCAATACTGGTCCGGTACCAGGCCAATGCCGCAGCCCGCAGCAATGGCGTCACGGACGCTGCCAGGATCGTTGATCTTGATGGTATTCAGGGGCGGCCGAATACGGCCGTTCAGATCACCAAGGCGCCAGGGCAAGGCCATTTGGGCATAACGTTTTTCAATCACCTGGATGTGACAGGTGATGTCGTCCGGGTTCTGGATCGCCAAACCGGCCAGGTACTCAGGCGATGCCACACACAGCAGCTGACTGGTGTAGAGGTTCTTGAGGATCAGTTCAGAATCTTTTGGCGCACCGACTACCACCGCGATATCCAGACCGTCGCGAATCACATCGACTGGCTGGCTGGAGATCATCAGCTCAAGATCAATTTCCGGATACTGACGACGGAATCTGGGCAAATGCGGCGAGAAAATCTCCCGTCCAAACGACATTGGCATGGAAACCACCAGTTTACCGGACGGCTTGCCGGACAGCTCCGACATGGCGGCATCGGTTTCGCGCGCCCGTTCCAGCACCGCGACCGCATGCTGATAGAAGGATTCGCCTTCGTGGGTGATGCGGAACTGGCGGCTGTTGCGTTCGAATAGCCGTACTGCAGTCCCCTTTTCCAGTCGGGCAATGGCTTTGCTGACAGACGACTTGGCAATACCAAGGTAATCAGCGGCAGCCGAGATGCCCTGATGTTCGGCAACAGCAACAAAAATCGGTAAGTCGTCGAGGTTCCACTGCATGATGATGCGCATCGGTTGGGGCGTTTCCGGCAAACAAGCGGGTTGGTGATGCACTATTGTCGCTTGTTTTTTTGTTTCTTATCGGAAACGCAGGTTTTCATTTGGGATGTTGTTGGAAACGATAGCCGCTGGTTAGGATGTTGGCAAATTTTGTACAAGTAAGGTGGTCGCACGACTTATCGCCTCGGCGCACCACCTTGCCAGCAAACAATGACAAGAAAGACAGGAGCACGGCATGGCAACTATCGTTGGCGGACTGGGTTTGTCCCATTCACCTACCATCGTATCCGGCAAGTTGAATAACAAGGCGGCAGATCCTGCCTGGGCACCGATTTTCGAAAACTTTGCTGAAGTGAAGTCATGGCTGGTCGAGCAACAAGTTGATGCCATTTTTATGATCTACAACGATCACATCACCTCGTTCTTTTTTGATCATTATTCGATGTTTGCGATGGGTGTTGATGATGAATACCAGCCAGCCGACGAAGGCGGTGGTGCGATTCCGATTCCGCCTATTCCGGGCCATGCCGAACTGGCGCGCCATATCGGCCATGTGATGGTTGCCGAAGAGTTCGATATGTCGTTCTTCCAGAAGAAAGGCATCGACCATGGCTGTTTCTCGCCGCTGTCGATGATTGCGCTGGACGAAGATGGTTGGAAAGGCTCCATCGTGCCTCTGCAGGTTGGCGTGCTGCAATGGCCGGTGCCCAGTGCTTCCCGTTGCTACAAGTTTGGCAAGGCATTGCGGAAGGCGATTCAGTCTTATCCAGAAGATATTCGTGTGGCTGTGGTGGCGACCGGTGGTCTGTCTCATCAGGTGCATGGTGAGCGTTGTGGCTTTACTGATACTGCCTGGGATGACGAATTCCTCGATCTGCTGGAAACCGCACCGGAACAACTGACGGACATCACCATTGCCGAGTACGCCAAACGCGGTGGTTGGGAAGGTGCCGAAGTCATTATGTGGCTGATCATGCGGGGTGCCCTGTCGGCCCAAGTGAAACGTGTTCACCGCGCCACCTATCTGCCCTCCATGACCAATATTGCGACTCTGGTACTGGAAGATTTGGGCGACCAGCCTGCTGAAGCAGAACTGAAGCTGATTCGTCAGCAGGCCGTTGCGCAGCTGGCGGGCGTTGAGCAACTGAAAGGTACCTACCCATTCAGCTACGCCGTCAGCAACCGTGCCTGGAGACTGAACGATTTCCTTCACCGTTTGATTATTCCGGAACACCGTCAGGCGTTTGTTGAACAACCGGAAGTGCTGTTTGAAGCCTTTGGTTTGTCTGACGAAGAGCAGGATATGCTGCGTGAGCGCAAGTGGATCGAGCTGATCCGTTATGGCGTGATTTTCTTCTCAGTCGAAAAAATGGCGGCGGTACTGGGTGTTTCCAACCCGGAAGTGTATGCCGCGTTCCGTGGTATGACGCTGGAAGCATTCCAGCAGACCCGTAATGTCGCCATCAAGTATTCCGTTTCTCATAAGCCGGGTGCTGGCGTGTAAGGGATTCTTCAAAGAGCAACACACGGGGTGGGCAACCTCCCCGCTCGATCGGGTCCGGGTCAAATCCATCAGCCCGGGCTTCTGCAGCGGTTGCTGACCAGCTGCAGTTAGGCCGGAGACTGGGAACAGTCTCCGGCGTTTTTTATCTGTCGCAGTCGTCTCAGTGATATAGATAACCGAGCTGATATGCCTGTTGCTCGAGCTGCTCGCGGAAGTGTGGGTGGGCGATACTAATCAGGGCGCGTACCCGCTGTGGCAATGACAATCCTTTCAGGCACACAGTGCCATATTCGGTGACGACGTAGTGGGCGTCCATGCGGGTATCCGTGACGGCACCGCCGGTGAGTTGTGGCACGATCCGGCTGAGGCTGTCGTTCTTGGCGGTCGAGTGCAATGCAATAAAGGACCGGCCACCACGGGAACCGTAGGCACCACGGACGAAGTCGAGCTGGCCACCCGTGCCGGAGAACGGCGTACCGAGAATCTGTTCGGCATTGATCTGGCCGGTGATATCCACCTCAATGGCCGAATTTACCGACACCATATTGGGGTTCTGCTTGATCACGCTGGGATTATTCACCCAGGTGGCCGGGTAGCCAACAATCGACGGGTTGTCGTCCATAAAGTCGTACATCCAGCGATCACCCAGCGCCAGCGTGAATACGTGTTTGTGCTGCATGACGTGTTTCAGACGACCGTTAAGCACGCCTTTTTCAATCAGTCGCGCCATCGCGGGGGAAAACAGCTCGGAATGGAGCCCCATGTTCTGGTGGTTTTCGAGCATCTGCAGCACTGCATTGGGTACTCCGCCAACGCCCATTTGCAGGGTGTCGCCATCACCAATGCGTTCGGCAACCTGGCGGGCGATCGCCCAGTCGAGTTCGGAGCCTTCGGCATCGGGAATTTCTGCCAGCGGAATATCGGCTTCAATCAGGGCTTCGATTTCCGAAATATGCACCGAGCACTCACCAAAGGTCCTTGGCATATACGGATTCACTTCAACAATCACCTTGCGAGCCTTGCGAATCACGGTGGCGCCGTAGTCTGCGTTGGTGCCGAGGCTGAAGTAGCCGTGCTTGTCCATCGGTGAGACCGTCACCATAAAACAGTCCGGTTCGATGTTTTCGGTCAGCATGCGGCCGACCTGATGAAAGGCGGATGGCACAAATTCAATCCAGGGATGTTCGGCGTTGGCCTTGAGCGCAGCCCGGTCGTTGCCGCTGAGGAACAGGCAGCGGGGGACAAACTTGCCTCGCAGTTCAGGGATCAGCAGGTGTTCCTGTAGAGCCTTGGAGCCGTGCATGTAATAAATGTTGAGCGCTGCGACAGTATCGTTGCGATAGCCTTCGGCGAGGGCCTGTATCAAGGCCGCTGGCTGGGAAACGCCCATGCTCAGGATCAGGTTATTACAGTCGCTCAGGCGCTCAATGGCCTGCGTTGATGATAAAAGTTTTTGCTGGTAGAGGTCGTTCCAACTCATGTTGACGTCCTTTCAGTGAGTGGTCGTTTTTTATAGGCCAGTTATACCATTGAGCATGTTGCAGAGTCGGGTCTATGGCAGACAATCGGTTTTTAGCGGTCAATCCTGCAGTTATTTGCCAAAGCTGGCAGAAATTGCGGCGTAGCTGAGGTTTACAGCTGAGGGCCTGGTTCCGAAAATTCATGCCAGAGGAATCAAAAGTTTGTATGAAGCTTGATGATTTTTTATGATCGTCAGGACAAAAAAATACTGCTTTCATCAGGGCGCGAAAGCACTATCTTTGCGCCTTTCTGAACAGCATACCGTTGTTCCTTCCAACCAGGAGATAGCGAGCCTGATGCTCACTCAGCCACAAGATTATTACGACGCCGAAACCTTTGCGCGCATCAAGAAATTTGCAGACAAGCAGGAAACCCCCTGTCTGATTATCGATAAACAGCTGTTTGCGAAGCAGCTCGATGCCCTGATAAATTGTTTTCCGTACGCCAAGACCTATTACGCGGTGAAGGCGAACCCGGCTCCAGAACTGTTGGATATTCTGAATGACCGTGGCTGTAATTTCGATGTGGCCTCGCGCTACGAACTGGACAAGGTGATGGCGCAGGGCGTAACCGGCGACCGCATCAGCTATGGCAACACCATCAAAAAGTCAGCGGACATCCGTTACTTCTTTGAAAAAGGTGTCACCCTGTTTGCCACCGACAGCGAAGCAGACCTGCGCAACATTGCCCGTGCTGCGCCTGGTGCCCGCGTGTTTGTACGCATCCTGACTGAAGGTGCACAAACCGCTGACTGGCCTCTGTCACGCAAGTTCGGCTGTCAGACTGACATGGCGCTGGACCTGTGTATTCTGGCTCGTGATCTCGGTCTGGTGCCTTACGGTATTTCTTTCCACGTTGGCTCACAGCAGCGTGAAATTGGTACCTGGGACTCTGCTATTGCCAAGGTGAAGTGGATTTTCGAACGTTTGCAGGAAGAAGATGGTATCGACCTGAAGATGATCAACATGGGCGGTGGATTCCCGGCCAGTTACATCAGCCGTACCAATGACCTGGAAACCTATGCGGAAGAAATTACCCGCTACCTGCAGGAAGACTTCGGTGACGATTTCCCGGAAGTGATTCTGGAACCTGGCCGTTCACTGGCAGCCAATGCCGGTGTACTGGTGAGCGAAGTGGTGCTGATCAGCCGCAAGACCCGTTTTGGTCTGCATCGCTGGGTGTACACTGATATCGGCAAGTTCGGTGGTTTCATTGAAACCATGGACGAGGCCATCAAGTACCCACTGTACGTGGAGAAAAATGGTGAAGGTGAAGAGTGTGTGATTGCAGGCCCGACCTGTGACAGCGCGGATATTCTGTACGAAAACTACAAGTACGAGCTGCCACTGAACCTGGCGATGGGTGACCGTCTGTACTGGTTCTCAACCGGTGCCTACACCACCACTTACAGTGCTGTGGAATTCAACGGCTTCCCGCCGCTGAAAAGCTATTGTATCTGACGGCCGTCCAGCTTCGCTGAAGGTGGGGTCCTGATGGACCAGTTGCCGTCTTGAACAAACGGGAGGCTCTGCCTCCCGATACAGGCTTCCCATCGGTACCGCTCTGCAGGTATCGCTTCAAGACCCAGTTGCCGGGCAACCCGGTTCCTGCCGTTCGACAAGCAGTAAAAAGCCACCGCAAAGGTGGCTTTTTCGTTTCTGTCGTTGGCTCAGCTCTTACGCTGCAGGACGGCGCAGAACATGGTGTCGCTGTCGAGCAGTGGGGCACCCAGAATGGTCTGGCTAACCAGCTCAAAACCTGGTTGCTGTTGCAGGAAGGCTTCTATCACTGCTTCGTTTTCGGCTACCTGCCAGCTGCAGGTGGCGTATACCAGCTTGCCATTCTGGCGCAGGGCGGCAGAACTCAGGGTCAGTAATTTCAGCTGCAGGGCAGCCAGCTCACGGGTGTTAGCTGGAGTCAGTTTCCAGCGCGCATCCGGGTTGCGGCGCCAGGTACCGGCATTGGTGCAGGGAGCATCGACCAGAATGCGGTCGAAGCCCTGTTGCTGGGCGATTTCTTTTGGCAAGCGCAGTTCTGCTTCACCATCCCAGACAAAATTGCGAATGTTCAGCGCAGCGGCGCGTTTGGCGCGACGCTTGAGTTCATCCAGTTTGTACTGGTGCAGGTCGGTGGCGGTAACTGAACCTTTTTTACCCAGCATGGCAGACAGCGTCAGGGTCTTGCCGCCAGCACCGGCACAGGCATCCCAGATTTTGTTACCCGGCTGGGCATCGACCAGCTGGCAGATCAGCTGGCTGGCCGCGTCCTGAACTTCCAGTTCGCCCTTGCTCCAGGCCTGGCTGCGGGTAACGTCGGTGCCGCCCAGCGCTGCCAGTAACGGTGGTTGTTGTTCGGTTACCTTGATCAGGCGACTGCGAACGCCTTCGTCAGACAGTTGCTGATGTAATGTTTCCAGAGAACTCTCGCCACAGGCACGCAACCACAGTGGTGGCCGCTGGCTTTGCTGCTCAACCCAGTGACGTACCTGCTCATCGCTCCAGCCAGACAATTCGGCTCGTTGCCAGAGGGATTTTTCAAACCCGGGACGCAGGCCGTGCCAGAGCATCAGCAGGCTGTTGCTGTCAGCGGCTTCCAGTTGCTGACTGAAGGCAGCAAAGTGGCTTTCGCGGGCTTTTTGCTGAACGATGTCGCCGCTGCGCCATTCCGATTGGGTGCGCAGCTGAATCCAGAACCAGAAGTGCTGTGGTGCCGCCAGCCGGGGTTGGTCTGGCTGCCACTGGCGATCCCATCCCGGCCAGTCGTCGAAATCCGGGTCCTGAAAACTTTTTTCCAGTGCGTCAGCCAGCTGCATATAGCGCAAGGCGTCCATCATGGCGTTGTCGAGGGCCATGCGGTAACGGCCTTGCAGGCGCTTGTTGGCCTTGGCGCGCAGCTTCAGCCAGCGGTCAAGGGCGGTGTTGGCCGGGGCGTCCAGCCACTCCTGCCAGACGGTGATCAGATCGGAGTAGGTTATCAGGGCTTGGCTCATGGTCTGCTTGCTGTGGTTCAAAGGGCATTATTCTAGCGTAAAGCCAGCTGGCTGGCTTGGCTGTTTACAGTCAGGCCTGCTTGTGGACCAGCAGGCTGCCGAACTGCTCCGGGGTCATTGGCATAAACAGATGGAAACCCTGGCCGGTGTCGCAACCCATCTGACGTAGCCGATCCAGTGTCGGTTGGTCTTCAATGCCTTCGGCAACCACCTGGATTTTCAGGGCATTGGCCATATCAATGACGGTCTTGACCATAATTTCCGCTTTCGGATCGCTGCAAATTTGCTGCACAAACGACTGGTCGATCTTGATCTTGTCAAATGGCAGGTTGCGCAAGTAGGCCAGTGAGGAGTAGCCGGTGCCAAAGTCATCCAGTGAGATGCGGACGCCAAGCTCTTTCAGCTGCATCAGTTTGTCCTGAATAGAAAAACTGTCGTCGAGCAAGGCGGTTTCGGTGATCTCCAGTTCGATACGGGAAGGATCAATGCGGTAGCTGCGCAGCACATCGGCAATTTCATCAACAATGCCTGGGCTGGCCAGCTGAATCGGCGAAATATTGACGGCCATGGTGATGTCCGCCGACCAGAGTCTGGCTTGCAAGCAGGCTTGCTGCAGCACCTGCTTACCCAGTTCGTGAATCATACCGGTCTCCTCCGCTATCTTGATAAAGCGTGTTGGAGGAATACTGCCAAGTTCGTCATCAGTCCAGCGTGCCAGTACCTCAAGACCAATGATCTGACCGCCATCGAGGTTGCATTGGGGCTGATATGCCAGGTTGATGCGGCCGCCGCGCAAGGCGTTGGCTAACGCCTGTTCTATGCGCGAGCTGGTTCTGGCATTTTCCGCCATCTGACGCTGGAAGGTGACGGCCTGACCGCGGCCATTGCCCTTGGCTCGATAAAGCGCCAGATCGGCGTGCTTCATCAGGGTTTCGGTACGCAGCCCATCAGTTGGGATAAAGGCGATGCCAATACTGGCACCGACGCTGGCGGTGGCGTTACCCAGATCACAAGGTTGCTGCAGACTGCTGATCAGGCGGTCGGCAATCTCCAGTGCCTGTTGCTCACTGTCGAGCTTACGTAGCAAGACGGCAAATTCGTCACCACCCATGCGGGCGACCAGATCTTTCGGACGAATATTGGTTTTCAGGCGTTCGGCAATAATCGCCAGCAAGCGGTCACCGGCGTCGTGGCCGAAGGTGTCATTAACCGCCTTGAAGCGGTCAAGATCGATAAACAGCAGTGCCTTCAGCAGGCCCTTTTGACGCTCGGTTTTTTTCAGTGCCAGGCCCAGTTCATTCTGGAAGTGGCGGCGGTTGGCCAGGCCGGTGACGGTATCCTCGTGAGCCAGGCGCCAGACTTGCTGGCGGGCTTGCTGGGTTTGAGTGATATCGGAAATAACGCCACGCCAACCGGCCTCGACCGGCTTGGCTGTCAGCGTCCACCAGGTTTGCTGGCGGTTGACCCACAAGGGGATTTCGAGGTCGCGGAATGGCTTGCCATCCTGCAGGCGTTGCTGCAGTTCATCAAAGTGCCGCTGGGCCAGCTCCTGCATCTCATCGGGCAGTTGGCGCTGACTCTGCAAAATCAGTTCAAGCAGATTCTGGCCGCTGAAATCGGCAGCCGGATCGCCCAGGGTTTCTGACATCCGTACAGTAGAGCGGCGCAGCGTGAGTTGCTGATCGGTTTCCCACAAGACATCAGCGGTGCTTTGCTCAAAGTCGTTGAGCAGCAGGCTGATGACCTGTTTTTGCTGCTCGGAGACGATTTCGGCGATCACCTGGGCTTTGAATGACTCCGAAGCGTGGACAATGCTGATCATTAAAATGGACAGGTATACCAGCAGCAACATCAGCAGGTATTTAGCCGATTCGAGGTCGGATAGCAGCAGGGTGATTGCTGAGCCGGTGCCAAGAATCCCGACGAACGTCAGTGCTGCCCGAGGCAGGGTATAAAGAGTAAAACCACCGGCGCAAATCATGCCTGCCGTAATAGTAGCGATAAATAATTGTTGCTCAGGGGCAGCGATATTAAACAGTGATAACGAAGGCAACGACCAGCACAGGGCCAGCAGCGCAGCATGGGCGACAGCGCGGCGCTCAACTCGCGCTGGGGTGCGCTCCGGCAGACTCGGTCGCTGTAAAATACGCAACCAGCTGAGTACCGCCATCAGCATCAGCAAGCCGGTTGATATAACCCAGATGGCGGCCAGCCAGCGATTGACCAGCCCATCGGTGACGAGCATGGTCAACAGCAGGTTGAGGATAGAGCCAATGGTATTGGCGGGCGTCATGGCGGTTATTGCCAGCAGTCGACGGGCACGCAGACGGTCTTCCTGCTCGATGTCGTCAGCGGGTTCGGAAGTGACTGTATTGGGCTGACGGGTGAAGGTCAGCAGCTTGAGGAAGAAATGCTTGATAAAAGTTTCTCCGGCGATTGGAAGGTCCGTTTCCTGGCCCGGGAAGCAGCCAGCAACAGGCTGGCAACCATACGTCGACTGCCTATGACTTTCTGCTGTCGGAATCACGCCCGATACGATTAATACAAATACGCCCGGGTTCCGGGTAATGCCAGCCCACATCAACATGCCAGAAACGAGTGCCGTACTGACGCTCCGGTGATGGTGTCTGATAGGCCGGTTTGGGATCCTGTGCCAGGCACTGTTCGACCAGCGCGATCAGCTCAAGCTCGTCGGCTTGCTGAATCAGCTCCGCTTGCTGATAGACATCATCCTGCCATTCAACCACCACCGGCTCCGGCGCTTCACTGGCAATCGCATTCCGGGCATCGCTGACACAATCAGCGTAGGGCACATAGGGCTTGATATCCACAATTGGCGTGCCATTGACCAAATCAAGCCCGGACACTCGTACACGACAGCCTTCGATTCCTTCGATTTTGACCAATGACTGGCCCAGACCATTGGGGCGATGGCTGCTGCGGGTCGCAAATACGCCAAGGCGGGTGTTACCGCCCAAACGCGGTGGCCGTACCCGCAGGCGCGGAGGCTGGTCGGGGTCGGGCAGCGCCTGATGAAACATAAACACCAGCCACAGATGAGACACCTGCTCCAGTCCCTGCAAGGCTTCCGCTGAATCGTAGGGCGGCAATAATTCAATATAACCGGTGGCGGCAGGGGCCAGGCGCGGCTGCCGGGGCACCGCAAATTTTTCCTGAAACGGCGTATGGGCGATGGCGATGGTGTTCAGCGTAAAGCTGGTTGGTTCAAAGTCGTTCATGGTTTGCGGGTCGGCTGGCCTGTAAATGTGAGCGAATGATACAACTGAACCGCGCAAGTTGCTGAACTCGGCACAGGCTCATGGCATAGTTGCAGTCATATGCTGTGCTACAGACAGTTCAATATTGGTGAGGATGTAAAGTTATGGCTCAGGACGGTGGCAATCGTTGGCAAACCATGAAGGAAAATTTTCGTGATCGCTGGAGTGAATCCGGCCTGATAGGAACCGGACTGGTGGTGATCCTGCTGGTTTATCTGCTGGTGTCACTGGTGATGGGGTTTCTCTGGAGCAGTGAACCGGCTGAGTTTTCGATTCGTGATAACGCTGCAGCCCAGGCCGAAAGCCTCGGTGTCAAGCCTGTGACGGGTTTTACCACCACTGCGACCCTGATCAAGGTAGCTGATACCCTGATGAACAAGCCGGGCGGCTATCTTTCCAACGACGTTTTCCCGCCGGGTGTCTGGCTGGATGATATTCCCAACTGGGAATTCGGCGTGCTGGTTCAGGTGCGTGATTTCAGCCGTGCGCTGCGCAAGGACTTCAGCCGTTCCCAGAGTCAGTCTACGGAAGACAAGGATCTGGCGATTGCCGAGCCGCAGTTCCATTTCGATAGCAACAGCTGGGCGATTCCCTCATCTGAGTCGGAATACCGTCGTGGTGTCGAAGCACTGCAGCGCTATCTGAAGCGGCTGGCAGATCCGACACAAACCGATGCCCAGTTTTATGCCCGCTCTGACAACCTGCAACAATGGCTGATGGACGTCGAAACCCGCCTTGGCAGTTTGTCGCAGCGCCTCAGTGCTTCGGTAGGCAAACGGCGCCTCAATACGGATCTGGCTGGCGACAGCAGTGCCCGTCAATCGACCCCCAACGATGCCGACAAGGAAGTGAAAACACCGTGGAATCAGGTTGATGATGTGTTCTATGAAGCGCGTGGATCGGCCTGGGCGCTGGCACACTTGCTGCGGGCAATCGAGATCGACTTCCACGATGTGCTGGAGAAAAAAGCAGCATTGGTCAGCCTGCGGCAGATTATTCGCGAGCTGGATGGCACCCAGGAGGCTGTGTGGTCGCCAGTGATTCTGAATGGCAGTGGCTTCGGCCTGTTCGCCAACCATTCACTGGTGATGGCGTCTTATATTTCCCGTGCCAATGCGGCGATTTCTGACCTGCGTATCCTGCTTTCGCAGGGCTGATCCAGCCCTGCAAGTCTCGCCTGACGTTCTTCTTCTGTCCCCGCCAGTCATGCACATGACTGTTCGGGGAGTCGATCTAAATCCCTGAATTTTCAACTTCTTACAGAGTTCCTGCGACTGTGTAAAAGCTTGTCATATATCTGTCACCTAGTGGCAACCGGCTTGTCACATTTCAGAAACATACTGCCCCCCCTAAGTTTGGTGCCGGTGGTTGATGACAAATCTCTCACGCCAGTGCGTCGGGGTCTGGGGACCCGGAGTGTCGTTCATCAGCCACCAACAATATTTTCATTTCCTTCCAGGGGGCTCAATGAAACCGACACGAGTCATGCTCACCGCAGCGTCTACTCTTTTCGTTTCTCAGGTTATGGCTGGTGAAGCCGTGTTCTACATCACCGAAGATGGCGCTTCCATGCGCGACGTCGCGGTCAGCGTAGACGGTCAGAAGCAGTTGATTGGTAACACCGGCTTTGTCAGCTTCAACATCGATGCTGGCAACCACTCGGTTGAACTGTCCAAATACGGCGAGTGGCTGGGTGAGTTCCAGTTCAACACCGACAACGGTGCCCAGAATGCCGAGATCCAGGTAGAAGTGGTTGGCGGCGAAGCGCTGGAAGACGTGCTGGTTTACACCCCGGGTCAGGAAGAAGCGCCAGCCGTTGGCCAGATTTCTGGCTATCTGCAGTCAGAAGAAACCGGTGGCCCGGTTGCTGGCGCCAGCATCTCCATTGTTGGTACCGACATGGCGGTGGTAACCGATGCTGAAGGCTATTTTGCGTTTGAACTGCCACGTGGCCAGTACGAAGTGTCCATTGCTCACCCGAACTACGGTAAGCAAGACATCAAGGGCGTACGCGTGATGTCTAACGTCAACACTGGTGTTAACCTGACTCTGGGTATGTCTGGCAACGGCGTGATCGAAGAAGTGGTCGCTGTTGGTTCTTATATCCCGAACACCACTACCGCACAGCAGCGTGATGCCTCTGGCGTACTGGATGCGATTGGCTCTGAGCAATTTTCCCGTTTCGGCGACTCTGATGCGGCCTCAGCCCTGAAGCGTGTTGCTGGTGTTACCATTTCCGGTGGCAAGTATGCGGTGGTACGTGGTCTGAACGAACGTTACACCACCGTACTGATGAACGGTGCAATGATGCCAAGCCCGGATCCAACCCGTCGGGTGGTACCACTGGACATTTTCCCGTCGGCGGTCATTTCTTCCCTCAATGTTGCCAAGACCGGCTCTGCCAATCTGCCAAGTGATGCAGCTGGTGCAACCATCAATATCCTGTCGAAAGACGCAGAGCCTGAACGTGAAGGCAGTCTGAAGCTGTCGATCGGTTACAAGTCTGGTACGACTGGTGAAACTGTACGGATGCAGAAAACCTCCGGGTTGGAACTGCTGGGTATCGGTTCATCGGATCGTGACCTGAGTGGATCTGCCAAATCATTCGGCTCTTCTTCCAGTGCCAGCGTTTCTGGCTCCGAAGCGGGCGAAATGCTGGATCTTGGTCAACTGGAAGCAGACAATACGACAGCCAAGCCAAACCTTTCTCTGGAAGGTTCTTTCGGCGACCTGTTGGGTGAGTATTCTTTTGGCGATCTGTCTTATAAGGCGACGGTACGTTACAGCAACAAGTGGGACCGTCAGGATCAGGATCGTGAAAGTTACGCACTTGCAGCGGGTGAACTGTCTGAACAGTCTGAATTTGAAGATGTTCGCGTAACCAATAACATTGATTTGAGCGGTGCTCTGGTATTTACCCTGTCCGGAAGTGATTATTCTGTTACTTCAAATACCATGCTGTTGCGCAATACCCAGAACGAAAGTGATATTCAGACAGGTTTGTTTGGTGAAAACCGTACATTTGAAGAGAAATATCGCTACAGCTGGCAGGAACGTCAGTTCTTTATGCAGCAGTTTACCGGTGATATCGATTTTCCGGAATTCATGGATGCTGTGGTTAACTGGGGTGTAACTTATTCCGATGCCAGCCTGGATATGCCGGATGCTATTTCATATAGCCGTTATAACCCGGACTCTATTAACCAGGTTGCTGCAGATAACTCATTTAATCCATTGGCAAATGATTATTCCGATGGATTGCGTTTCTTCTCCAATGACGAGCCGACCCGTGAGTGGCTGGAAATGGATGACAGCGCTGCAAACTTCACTCTGGACGGCAAAATCTCTCCGTTGCAAGCCGATAGCTATGTACTGAACGTTGCTGCGGGTCTGTCGTTGATGACTCGTTCACGTGATTCCAACAGCTATTCATACAGCTATGGTACTACCGGTGTTGTTTCCGACAGTCTCGCTTACCAGCGCGACTTGTCTGATATTCTGCTGCAGTCTGCATTTGATAGCGGTACCTTCAGTCTGTCTTCCAACTCGGATTACAAGGCCAGCTACACAGGTGATTGGGATTACTCTGCTTTTTATCTGATGCCGTCCTTTGAACTGTTTGATGTGGTCAAGGTCGAGGCCGGTGGCCGTTACGAGAGCAGTACTTTGAGTGTTGAGACTGACAAGGATCAGTCCACGGGCAGTCAGGTATCTGCTGAAGTTAAGGATGACGATTTCTATCCAAGTGTGAACGTCACTGTGATGGCATTGGAAGATACCCAGTTCCGTCTGTCTTACTACAAATCAGTGAACCGTCCGGACTTCCGTGAAATTTCTCCAGCCCAGTTCCGCGACAGCTCAACCGGCGAACTTTATATCGGTAACGAAAATCTGACTGCGGCAGATGTCACCAGCATTGATGCCCGTGCTGAGTACTACTTCTCTGATAGTGAAAGTGTCAGCCTGGGGGTATTCCACAAGGCGATTGACAATGCCATTGAGCGTGTAACTTCTGTTGTTGCTGGTTCATCTGAAGACTTTGTGTACAGCTATGACAACTCCGGCGATGCTGTTGCCAAAGGTGTTGAAATGAGTGCGGCGAAGGACTTTGAACTGGGTATGGACTACGGTCTGCGTTTGTCGGGTAACTTCTCTGTATTCAGCACTCAGGTTGAACAGATGAACAGCTCTGGTCGTGTCATTCGTCGTCGCGACATGCAGGGACAGCCGTCCAGCCTGGCTAACTTGCAGGTCGCATTTGATGATTACGAAAGCGGCCTGGAAGCCACTCTGGTAATGAATTATACCGGTGAGTCCCTCTACGCAATTCCGGAAGATCAGGCTAACAAGCCGGATGAGAAACGTCTTGCAAGGGCTGTGGTAGATATCAATGCCAAATATCCTCTTATTGAAGATATGACAATTAGTGCCTCTATTAAAAACCTGACAGATTCTGAAATTCGTCAGGAACAGGGTGGCCGTTTGACTCGTAGCTATTATCCAGGTCGTGAATTTAATATCGGCCTCGGTTACCAGTTCTAATCAAAATATTATCTGAATGTAATATCAATGTAATGAGACCTGATTATTTTAGTCAGGTCTCTTTTAAAACGATGTGTCGAGGACAACATGGAATTGAAAACCCTGTATAAAGTACTGCCTCTGGCAATTGCTGCGGCTTCTCTGGCTGCTTGTGGTGGCGGTAGCAGCAGCAGCGGTGGTAGCTCTGATTCTACTTCTGCAACCAAAAGTCTGAGCTCCAACCCTGACTTCACTTTCGATCAGACTACCTATGTTGGTGCTGTAGACCCATCTGCAACTGATGCCTGGTACTCCTTTGCACTGGCTGGTTCTATTCCGGCTGCTACTGACATCGTTTCAGGTGGTGCCGTAGTTACCAACTGGCAGGATTCTATCGCTGAAGATTTCACTCCAAACATGGATGGCATCACTGCAGCTACTGAATGTCCTTCTCTGGCTTCTGGTAACGTTTTCGACACCGGCGAAACTGTTACTCTGGATGGTCAGGATTTCATCAAGTGTCGTCTGTCTGGCTCTATCGATGAAGATACCGAACTGACCAACGACGTTATCTGGAACCTGGCCGGTCAGGTTTACGTTGGCGATGGCAACAAGAAGCTGACTTCTTCTGATAACACTGTTGATAACGCCACTCTGACCATTCCAGCTGGCACCATCTTCATGAGTGATTCCGGTGCGTCCCTGACCGTTACTCGTGGCAGCTCCATTAATGCTGTAGGTACTGCTGATCAGCCAATCATCTTCTCTGGTGATGCAACTGAAACCTTCGCTGGTTCCGAAGACTTTGGTGGCGACGGCGAATGGGGTGGTCTGGTTCTGCAAGGTTACGCCTACAACAACAAGTGTGGCGATTCTTCTGAGAACGATTACTGTAACCTGGTTGGTGAAGGTGATGCGGGCTACTTCGGTGGTTACGACAACTCTGACAGCACTGGTACCCTGAAGTATGTGATCGTGACCGAAGCCGGTGCTCAAACTGGTGCAGACGGTGATGAGCTGAACGGTATCAGCTTCCAGTCCGTTGGTTACGGTACTACTCTGGATTACATCCAGATCAACAACAACTATGACGATGGTGTTGAATTCTTCGGTGGTGCGCCAGACGTAACTCACCTGGTAATCACCGGCGCCAAAGACGACAGCATCGACTGGGACGAAGGCTTCGTTGGTAACATCCAGTACGCTCTGATTGTTCAAACCTGGTCCCAGTCTTCTGACGCTACTTCTAACGAAGTGTTCGAGCTGGATACCCGTGGTGACGACTATGAGTCTGCCTACCTGGAGTCCAACCCAACTGTTGCTAACGTAACTGCCTTCACTTCTCGTCAGACTGGCGGTTCCCAGAGCAACGGCATCATGCTGAAAGAAGGTACTGAAGGTCAGTTCTTCAACATCTTCATGGCTGGTGATATCAACGCCTGTGCTTACATCAAAGACGATTACGTCGAAACTTCATACGACGATCGCGCTGATGCATTCAATGGTATCTACTGCTCAACTGACACTACTCTGACTTTTGCCAGTGGTGTAACCGAGTCTCTGTATGACGGTGTTGAAGACAAGCTGACCAATGACTCTACCTATGTCGTTGTCAACTCCAACCTGGCTTTGACTGCAACTCCTGCAACTGCTTACACCATCGAATCCAAGACTATTATCACTGAGTAATAGCCGGATTTAACGGTGTTAGCCTAAAACGGCGCCTTCGGGCGCCGTTTTGCGTTTTGGGACAGAGAGTTCCGCAAAAAACTTAATGAAATTGAGATTTTTTATCATTTGGTATGGAAAAATCCATGGAAACCCTGTAACAAAGGTGTCATGAGATTGAAGTAATGTGCGGGCTCATTATTGAGGGCCTGCAGAAACACAGGCAAATCGGAGTCTAACAGGTAAAGAATATGCTACTGCGAACTCGAAATCTGCTGGCTGCTGCCATCATCGGCGTTGGTGCCGTTTCTGGTGTAAATGCAGCTGATGTGAACACTGCCATCGACAAGGGCGTGAGCCGCGTGAACAAGGCTCAGGAATCACAGCAGAAGATTGATTCCATCGACAACAGCATTCGTGCCGCTGAGCGTGAATACCGTGGCGTGGTTAAAGAAGCCGACGGTCTGAAAGTATACATTGAGCAGCTGGACAAGCAGCTGGCTGCGCAGGAAGACGAGCTGACTTCCATTCAGGATAGCATCGACAAGGTGACTCTGGTTGAACGTCAGATCACCCCGCTGATGCTGCGCATGATCGACTCCATCGACCAGTTTGTGAAAGCCGACGTGCCTTTCCTGGTTGAAGAGCGTAGCAAGCGTGTTGAAAACCTGAAGTCCCTGATGGGCCGTTCAGACGTTACTGTGGCGGAAAAATACCGCAAGGTAATGGAAGCTTACCAGGCCGAGATTGATTACGGCCGTACTATCGAATCCTATCGCGGCACGCTGGAAGGCCGCGAAGTGGACTTCCTGCGCGTTGGTCGTATTTCGCTGATGTACCAATCTCTTGATGGCAACAGCCTGGGTGTCTGGAACAGCACCAGCAAGCAGTGGGATGCTCTCGACCAGGGTATGAAGGGCAAGCTGATCGCCGGTATCCGTATTGCTCGTGAGCAGGCTGCTCCTGCTCTGATTCAGGTACCCGTTGCAGCCCCACAGGAGTCCAAATAATGAAATTCAAGGCTATTGTACTGTCCGCTGCACTGGCGTTCGGTTTTAACACAGCTTCCGCCGCGGACACTCTGTCTGTCGACGATCTGCTGAACCTGGTGAAACAGGGTCAGGCCCGTGATAACGCGGAGTTCCAGCAGCGTCTGAAGCGTTTCAACTCTGACAAGGTTGAGCAGCAAAAAATGCTCACTGCCGCGATTAATGAGCGCGACAGCCTGATCAAGGAAAGTGAAACCAAGGAAGCCAAATTCGCCGATAACGACGCCAAAATCGCTGAAGAGCAGGCGCGTCTGACCGAGCGTATGGGCTCCCTGAAAGAACTGTTTGGTGTGCTGCAACAGGTTGCGGGCGACACCAGCGCGGTATTCGAAGGTTCTGTGGTCAGCTCCGAGCTGCCAGGCCGTAACGAATTCCTGCGTGATCTGATTGTGACTGCCGGTTCTTCTTCCAAACTGCCTTCTATCGACCAGCTGGAACAGCTGTGGTTTGAAATGCAGCGCGAAGCAACCTACAGCGGCCGTGTTTCTGAATACACTGCTGACGTAGTGGTACCTTCCGGTGACACTGTACAGAAGAAAGTTGTTCGTATTGGTGGTTTCAACGCGGTATCCGATGGCAAGTACCTGAACTGGGATCTGGAATCCGGCCGTCTGGTTGAACTCGACAAGCAACCTGGCTCCCGTTACACCGACCCGATTGTGCAGCTGGAATCCGCTTCTGGTGCAACCCTGACCAACTTCTGGATCGACCCTGCACGTGGTCAGCTGCTGAAGATTCTGGGCCAGTCTCCTGAAATGAGCGAGCGTGTGGATCAGGGCGGTGTGGTTGGTTACATCATTCTGGTACTGGGTGCGATCGGTATCGTGGTTGCCCTGTGGCGTATGTTTGTACTGCAGCTGGAAAGCATGAAGATCCGCAAGCAGATGGCTTCTGAAACTCCACGTGAAGACAATGCTCTGGGCCGTGTGATGGCGGTATTCCAGGCTAACAAGGATGCCGATATCGAAACGCTGGAACTGCACCTGGGTGAAGCGATCTCAGCCGAAATCCCACGTCTGACCCGCGCTATCGGCTGGATCAAGATCATCTCCGTGGTTGCCCCGCTGCTGGGTCTGCTGGGTACGGTAACCGGTATGATCGACGTGTTCGAAACCATGTCCCTGTTTGGTACTGGTGATCCAAAACTGATGGCTGGTGGTATTTCCCAGGCTCTGGTGACGACCGTTCTGGGTCTGGTGGCAGCGATTCCATGTGTGTTCCTGCATACCCTGACCAACAACCGTAGCCGTGAACTGCTGATGATTCTGGAAGAACGCGCGACTGGTATCCTGGCGCGTCAGTCTGAACAGTCTCACGCTAAAGCGGCCTGATCACTATGTTTGGGCAACTCTACGAACCTGTTTACCTGTTCATGGAGCGTGGGGGCGAAGTCCTCTACGCCATCCTCGGGCTGGTATTTATTCTGTGGTTGCTGGTTCTGGAGCGCGTTGGTTACTTTCTGTTTGTGCACCGTTCGTACGTCAAGGCGGCGGTGGCTGAATGGGAAGCTCGTAGCGAACGTCGTTCCTGGGCAGCGCACCAGATCCGTCAGGATCTGTTGAGCACGCTGTCCTACGAACTGTCTTCCAACATGAGCACCATCAAGATGCTGATTGGTCTGGCGCCGTTGTTCGGCCTGCTGGGTACCGTATACGGCATGATTGAAGTGTTCGACGTGATGGCCTTTCTCGGCAGTGGTAGCCCGAAAGCCATGGCGTCCGGTATTTCCAAAGCCACGATTCCGACCATGGCCGGGATGGTAGGTGCGATTACCGGTGTATTTGCACAATCGCTGCTTGATCGTTATATCAAGCGGGAAAAGATCCGAATCGAAGACCAGCTGACCTTCGATCACTAATACAAGAGAAGATTGCTATGAGACGCGGTTTTTCAAATCTGACTCCACAAGCCGAGGAAGGCGAAATCGACATCACGCCAATGCTGGACGTGGTGTTCATCATGCTGATCTTCTTCATTGTTACCGCCTCTTTCGTGAAAGAGACCGGTATTGAAGTGAATCGTCCGGATGCCAGTACGTCATCGGCCAAGCCTCGCGCCAATATCCTGATTGCCATCAGTGATACCAACGAGATCTGGATCGACAAGCGTCGGGTTGATGAAAGTCAGGTACGCGCCAACATCGAACGTATGCATGCCGAAAACCCACAGGGTACTGTGGTGATTCAGGCAGACCAGGAAGCCAGAACCAAAACCCTGGTCGCCGTTATGGATGCAGCCCGTGCAGCGGGTGTATACGACGTATCCCTGTCAACACAGGAGCGCTGATATGTTTCCATCCCTGCTACGCTGGAGTGGTGCACTGGCAGTTGCCGCGGTTGCGACCTTTGCAGTGTTCTGGGTCATGCAGAGCCTCATTAACAGTGGCGGCTCTGTACTGAACGAGCAGGACTACGGCCGTCTCCAGAGCTTTGTTATGGACAAGCCGGATGACGAGGTGCAGACCAAGGAACGCAAGCCAGAGAAGCCTCCGGTGGCCCAGAAGGAACCACCAAAACCAGAAATGCCAAAACCGGAAGTGGCCAAGGCCAATACCGAAGGTTTTGATGTGGGTGGCTTTGATATTGGTGCCGACCTCAACGTCGATGCCGGTTTGTCGGGTGGCGGTGGCGACGGTGAATACCTGCCAATCGTCAAGGTTGCGCCGAACTATCCACGTCGAGCGGCCCAGAAGGGTATCGAAGGTTATGTCGTGGTTGAGTTCACAGTAACAACGCTGGGTACAGTAACAAACCCGGTAGTTATTGAAGCGGCACCACCGAGTATCTTCGATCGTGAAGCCCTGGCTGCGGTGAAGAAGTTCAAGTACAAACCCAAGATCGTGAACGGCAAGCCGGTTGAAGTATCGGGTGTTCGTAACATTATCCGCTTTGAGCTCGAAAAGAACTCCGGGAGATAACATGAAAAAACCAATGGCTATGTTGAGTGCCAGCCTGATGGTATTCACGTTGTCCTGCATTGGACCGGGTGCCCAGTCAGCGCAGGCGGCGGACAAGCCGGACTCGTCTGCCACTGACAATAAACGGGTAAAGCGCTCGGCGACCATGCGCCCGCAGATCTACAAAAAGCTGGATGCTGCTCGCGAACTGGCGGACCAGAAGAAGTATGCAGAGGCGATGGAAGCCCTGCAGGACATGGAAAAGATTCGTCGTAACTCTTACGAAACGGCGATGACCTACAATATGGTCGCCTACGTCCACTTCAATCAGGAAGACTACAAGGGGGCTGCCAAGGCGTATGAGGAAGTTCTGAAAGTCGAGAATATCCCGGAAAGCCTGGAGCAGACCACGCTGTACAGTCTGGCCAAGTTGTACCTGATCCAGGAAAACTACAAGCAGGCACTGGTTCCTCTGAACAAGTGGTTTGCCATTGTGGAAGAGCCGGGTGCCGAAGCCTACGTGCTGCGTGCCCAGATATACTTCCAGATCGAGCAATACAACAAGGCCTTGCCGGATGTGAAGACGGCCATTGCGATGGTCAAAAAGCAGGGCAATGTACCGCGTGAAAACTGGCTGATGCTGGAACGGGCGGTGTATTACCAGAACAAGGACTTCAACAATCTGGCGCGCTGTCTGCAAGACCTGGCAACCCTGTATCCGAAGTCCCAGTACTGGGTCCAGCTGGCAGCCGTGTATTCCGAACTGGGTCAGCCAAAGCGTGAGCTGGCAACCCTGGAAACCGCTTTTGAACAGCATATGCTGACCAAGGAAAGTGAACTGGTGAACTACGCCCAGGCGTTGTTGGGCCAGGAAATTCCCTACAAGGCGGCCGATATCATTGAAGGCGGTATCAAGCAGGGAGTGATCAAGGAAGACGCTCGCAATATGTCGCTGTTGGGTGATGCCTGGATGCTGGCGAAAGAGTACGACAAGGCGATTGTGGTAATGACCAAGGCCGCCGAACTGTCCGGCAAGGGCAGTGACTACTTCAAGCTGGCACAGATCCACACCGAACGACAGGAATGGGATCTGGCACTGAAGAACGTCAACCATGCGATTGCCAAAGGCGGGCTGACGAAGGAATCTTCGGCGCTGATCCTCAAGGGACTGGTGTTGTTCAACATGAATGAGCTGAAGGATGCCAAGGCAGCCTTCGCTCAGGCTGGCAAATACGATGAAGCCTCCAAGACTTCATCTCAGTGGATCGATTACATCGAAGGTGAAGAAAAGCGTCGTGAATACATGGCTGCTTCTTCCTGAAGACGTAAAGATTGGCTGATCCGGCAATCGAAAGCCGCTCCTTGTGAGTAATGCCGGTCAGTTAAGGTGTCGACGAATATAATTGGTCATCCTGGACGCGCAGCGATGCAGGATCCATCCGGCGGTGAATTTTTCATCGCCGTATGGATTCTGGATCTCGCAGGCTCGTCCGGAACGACGTTATTTTCAACGATTTCTTCTTAACTGACTGACATTTCTCCCGGTGAGCGGCTTTTTTATTACTCGTGATTTATTCCGCATGATTATGAGCGTGATGTTCAATTCGCTCGGCCAGCGTGATGGATTGCTGCAGCGCATATAGCAGGCTATCGGGTTCCAGCAGGGTGGCTGGTTTGTAGATCAGCAGCAGCGGGTGGCGCAGCTCGATACAGGTATCCGGATGCTGTTGCAGCCATTCCGCCAAAGGTCGCAGTAATTGAATCTCCAGTGCATGGGGCTTGGCGGCCCGTACCCGATAACCATTAAGTTCCGCTGGCAACTCCTGCCGGAGAATATCTTTCAGAGCGGTTGGTTGCTCATCCACAAAATGATCGGACCGATTACGCCGCTTGCGGACCTGCAGGCTGAAATCGCCACAATGGGATTGTTGGCAATCCAGAATGATCAATGTTTGCTCCAGAATGCCTTGCTGCTCAATCGTCGGCAGATCAAGGATCTTGAAAGTCCGCTGCTGTTGTAGTCCATGCAACTGGTGACGGCCATGACGGATCTGGCTCTGGTGCACCAGATCAAAACCGGCCTGACGGACGTCCAGATCCAGCGCCGCATATTGCCGATACTCGGCCCCCAGCTGGTCGGCCAATTGCCGTAAGGCTCGTCCGCGCGGGCTTTGGGTTACCGTCAGCAACCACCAGAGAGCCGCAGTGGCGCCAACTACAATCAGAAGCGTGAACAGATAAATCATATCAAGGTAGGCTGTGTCAGATTGCTGACGAGTGTACCATCAGGGCGTTTTGTTAGCTGGCTTTGGGGAAAAGGTTTGAAACAGTCCGACCTGGTGACGTTTGAATTGTTGTCTGCCCGCAAGGGCTATCGCATAGGCCTGATCACGCTTGATCGTGATGCTGCGCTCAACGCGCTCAACTTTGAGATGGTGAAATCCATTCGTCAGCGGCTGCGGCGCTGGCAGCAAAGTCCAAAGATTGCTGCGGTGGTGGTGCAAGGCAGTGGCCGTTGTTTCAGTTGTGGCGGCGATATTCGAGACCTCTACCAGAGTATTACCGGCCAAACGGATAGTGGTGTTGCTGGTGCTGATGACTATTTCGAGCAGGAGTATCGTTCCAATACCGAGCTGCATAAATTTGGCAAGCCGCTGATTACTCTGGGTCATGGCCTGATCATGGGCGGTGGACTAGGGCTGTTTCTGACTGGTAGCCACCGGGTGGTTTGTACATCCGCCAAACTGGCCTGGCCTGAAGTCAAAATTGGTCTGTTTCCGGATGTATTGGGGGCCTGGTATCTGGCTCGCATGGAACAGCCGTTAGGTCATTGGTTGGCGATTACCGGCTCACCGCTTAACGCCACCGACGCTATTCCACAGGGGCTGGCTGATTATTGTGTTGGTCAGTCGCAGTGGCCGGAGTTATTGCAACAGTTGCGTCAGCAGGATTGGTCTGAACATCTGCCTGCCAATCATCTCAAGGTACGTCAGTTGCTGCGGGCGGCCCAGCTGCCGGAAAGTGAAATGCCCGTCAGTGACTGGCAGTCGTCACGTACTGAGATCCGCGCTTTGATGGAAGAGTTTGACGAACACCTGAGTTTGCCGTGCCAGGCAGGTATTGGCTGGATTCAGCAAGGGCTGGACAGTTTTCATCAGGGTTGCCCGGCAACGGTCCGGTTGGCTGAAAAGCAGCTGGCGCTGGGAGCCAATATGACCATTTATGAAGTTACCCGGATGGATCTGGACATGGCCTGGCAGGCTTGTCGGCATCCGGATTTGATTGAAGGCATTCGCGCCATGGTAATCGACAAGGACCGCCAGCCGGTGTGGCAACATGCCAACCCGGCCAGTGTGCCTCAACACTGGCTGGATCAGCTGATGGCGTCGCCGTGGCGGGCGGACCATCATCCGCTGGCGGATCTTGAGAAGGGATAAGCAACGATCAGGCTTCTGTTTCGGCAGCGGCTTCGGCCGTTTCTTCAAGCGCTTCTACTGCAACTTCGAACGCCTGTTCGGCAACGCTGAACGCAGCGCTGGTTTCTTCCGGCGCATTGTTAAACACCGCCAGACCGGTCTGACCATTCCAGCTGGCCAGTTCGCCAACCGCTTTGGCGGTGGTCGGGCTGGTCACTGCGGCCAATAATTCGGGAGCGCTGGCTGGGGCAGCGGCACTGGATAACAGCACCAGCTGTTTTTTGGCTTTGCCAAGGTATTGCACCCGCGCAACCACTTCCTGACCTGTGTAGCAGCCTTTGTTAAAGCTGACACCACCGGCCTTGTCCCAGCCAACATGCTGCGGAATCCAGTGTTCACTGGTAGCCTCACAAACCCACACCCGGCCAGCCTTGATGTCGGCCTGCTGCCAGTCGTCAGCGCTCAGTTGCGGCTCCGCTGGCAGCTGGCCGTCGAAAGCCCAGTATTCGGCCAGACCATCTGGCCAATAGAGGGTGGCAGATTGTTCCTTCCACTCAAACGCCTGTTCAGTCCCGGACAGAGCCGGGCGTGCAATCAGGCACACCGGGCTGCTGCTGGCTTCGATATTGACCTTGTAGAAAACGGCGTATTTGGCCAGGTGCTTTTGCAGGATTGGCAGCACGCTCTGGCTCAGGCGCAGGTAAAAGCAGTCGTCGTGGCGGGCGATGACGAAGTTGGACACCATACGGCCTTTAGCAGTGCAGCAGGCACCCAGTTGCCACTGTTCGTTGGTCATGCTGTTAACGTTACAGGTGAACTGGCCTTGCAGCAGTTTGCTGGCGTCCGGGCCCTTGATGACCAGTAAGCCAAATGCTTCCTGTGTCGCTGGAATAGTCATAATGTCTCCGATGGCTTAAGCCGTTGCGATTGTGTCTCATCCCCTCTGTTACCCCATATATGCCCTGAGCGGATTAAATTCAACCACTTGTCGCGCTATAATGCCGCCATCGAGAGGAGACCCCTGTGAGCGAAAATACTGAAGTAAAGAAACTCTGGTGGCACAGCCGCCGTGGCATGCTGGAGCTGGACGTGTTGCTGGTGCCCTTTGTTGAACAGGCTTATAGCGGTCTGGACGAAGCGGACAAACAGCGTTACCAGCAGTTGCTGGAAGAAGAAGATACGGATTTGTTCGCCTGGTTTCTGGAGCGTGTAGTACCGGATAACGCCGATCTGCAACGGATCGTCAATCTGGTGCTGGAGCATGCCCGATCAACCAAACGCACCTGAGTGGCGCTTGTGGCAGTCTGCCGGTCAGTTTGGACTGGATCTGGCTGCCTTGTTCCTGGTTGAGCTGATATTGCTTTATTGCTTCGGCAGTTGGGCATGGCTGCTGGCTTTGCCGTTAATGGCTGGCGTTTTTTATCAATCTGTCCAACGTCAAATCATCATGATCCGGTTGTTGCCGGACCCCTCGGAACCATCCCGGCCGCTGTGGCAATTACAATGGGCCAATGGCCGTGTACGCAATGTGGTTTGGCGCGCGGGCAGTGTTCGGCGGCAGCACCTGTTGCTGTTGCGGTATGGTCACTGGCCCTGGCAAATACTGCTGATTCGCCAGGCCAGTTGTGTTTCGGCTGCACATTTCAAGGCGCTCAAACGTGCCTTATATGGTGAGGTTTGAATCAGAGTTCGCCCAATTCATTCTGGCGCTTGGTGGTCATGACGGTATCAAAGGCCCGTGGCAGCGCATCCGGGTAATCGCGGCTGTAGTGGAGGCCGCGGCTTTCCTTGCGGGTCAGTGCTGATCGAATAATGATATCGGCAACATCAACCAGATTCCGTAACTCCAGCAAGTCCGCAGTGATGCGGTAATTACGATAGAACTCCTGGATTTCCTGACGCAGCAACTGGGCTCTGTGCTGGGCGCGCAGCAAGCGTTTGGTGGTGCGTACGATACCAACGTAGTCCCACATAAAGCGGCGTAATTCTTCCCAGTTGTGGGAAATCACCACGTCTTCGTCGGAGTCCGTTACCAGGCTGGCATCCCAGGGAGGTACGTCTGGAATCGGCTTGGCAGAGTCGAGCATTTCATTGATGTGGGCTGCGGCCGAACGAGCGTACACCAGACATTCCAGCAACGAGTTGGACGCCAGGCGGTTGGCACCATGCAAACCTGTACAGGCGGTTTCGCCAACTGCATAGAGACCCTGAATATCCGTTCGGCCAAAGTTGTCCGTTACGACGCCACCGCAGGTGTAGTGAGATGCTGGGACGATCGGAATCGGTTCCTTGGTGATATCAATGCCGAGCTGCAAACAGTGCTCGTGAATGGTCGGGAAATGCTGGGTAATAAATTCGGCCGGTTTGTGGCTGATATCCAGATACAGACAGTCAGCCCCCAGACGTTTCATTTCATGGTCGATGGCACGGGCGACGATGTCGCGCGGGGCCAGTTCCCCACGGGCGTCAAACTCATCCATAAAACGTTCGCCATTCGGCAACAGCAGCTTGCCGCCTTCACCACGTACCGCTTCGCTGATCAGGAACGGACTGGTTACCGGGTGATACAGACAGGTCGGATGGAACTGGTTGAATTCCATGTTGGCGACCCGGCAGCCCGCCCGCCAGGCCATCGCAATACCGTCACCGGAAGCGGTGTCAGGGTTGGTGGTGTAGAGGTAAACCTTGCTGGCACCACCGGTTGCCAGCGCGGTGGCGCGGGCGGTGATGGAAACCACTTGCTGGGTGGTTTTATCGAGGAAATAAGCGCCAACACAACCCTGGCCATCCAACCCGAGTTTGTCGCGAGTGATCAGGTCGACGGCGATATATTGATGCAGCAAATGCAGGTTCGGACGCTCTTTGGCACGCTCAATCAAAGTGGCCGAAATGGCCAGCCCGGTGGCATCAGCAGCATGGATAATGCGACGGGCACTATGGCCGCCTTCGCGGGTCAGATGATAACGATGATCGCCACCCTGTTCGGCAATGCCGTCCAGCGTGAAGGGAACGCCCATGTCGATCAGCCACTGGATGGCCGAGGCGGAGTTTTCGACGGTAAAGCGCACCGCGCTTTCCGTACACAGGCCAGCACCGGCCACCAGGGTGTCGTTGACGTGGGCATCAATACTGTCGGTTTCATCCAGTACACCTGCAACACCGCCCTGGGCCCAGCGGGTTGAACCGCTGTCGAGTCGCTCCTTGCTGATCACGGCAATCTGCCAGTGCTCCGGCAGCGACAGCGCCAGTGTCAGGCCAGCAGCACCGCTGCCGATAATAAGGACGTCGTAGGTCAGGTGTTCGCTCATGATTGTAGGATGTTTGCTGATAATTCGTCTTATAATGCCAGCCAACCACACCCGGAAACAATGACTGTGGAAATTCGCTGAACTTTTCAACGGGGTTGCAGTCTGAAACTTTGAAGCCACAATGGAGGGCCTGCAAAGTGACCAGCGCAGCAATATTGAAGAATCAGCCTACAAAGGCGTCGGAACAAGGCATGACAGATCACACAAATACGGATCGACAACTGGTCGCAAGAGTTCAGAAGGGTGATCGGCGTGCCTTTGATCTGTTGGTGCTGAAATATCAGCATCGAATTCTGTCTCTGGTTGGTCGTTTCATTTCTGATTTCGCAGAAGCTCAGGACGTTACCCAGGAAGCCTTCGTCAAGGCATACAAGGCACTGCCTAATTTCCGTGGCGAAAGTGCGTTTTATACCTGGATGTACCGTATTGCGGTCAATACCGCCAAAAACCATCTTGTCAGTCGCGGACGTAAAACCCCGACCCAGGACATTGATCCAGACGATGCTGAGTATTTTGGCGACTACAGCCCGATGAAGGATATTGATACACCGGACGGCTTGCTGCAGCGTGACCAGCTGCAGGCGGTGGTGTTCAAGGCAATCGAGGATTTGCCGGAAGATTTGCGTATGGCCATCACCCTGCGTGAGATGGACGGCCTGAGTTACGAAGAAATTGCCGAGGCGATGGACTGTCCTATTGGCACGGTGCGCTCCCGTATTTTCCGGGCGCGTGAGGCGATAGACAAAAAAATGCAGCCACTGCTGGTGGCTACAGCTTGACGGTCGGAAAGGTAACAGTGATGAATGATCGTATGAATGAATCCCTGTCGGCTCTGGTAGACGGCGAAGCCGACGAACTGGAAGTCCGCCGTGTTCTGAATCAGATTGAGGAAGACGATGAGCTGCGTGAGCGTTGGTCTCGTTATCAGCTGATGGGGGCCTTGCTGCGTGATGAGCAAGCCATGACGGTCGATCTGTCAAAGGGCATCATGCAAGCTATCGATGGTGAACCGATGGACGAAGTCCCGGCTCGTTCCTCCGCTGCCGTCGTCGGAACCGACGTAGTACCGGCCGTTGCTGATGAAGAGCGCAAGATTTCGGCCTCCTGGAAAAATGGCTGGATTGCTTCTGGAGCGGTTGCTGCATCCGTGACCCTGGCTGTCTTGCTGGGTGTGCGGGTTGTTGACGAATCCATGATTGCCGGTGGTACCGAAGTTGCCAGTGCTGTGACGATCAATGCAGCTCCGGCGGCAGCGCCCGTTATGTCAACGGTAGCCAGTGCGCCTGCTGAATTGGTTGCGGCTAACTCTGACTCAGCAGCGATGGCTGACAGCCAGTTGTCTGAATCCGAGCTGCGCGATGCCCAGCAGCGGTTGCAGGAATATGTGCTGCAACACAGTGAAAATGCCTCTCTTAACAATGGTCGTGGTCTGATGCCGTATGCCCGGGTGACCAGCTTTGAGCAGGAAGGAGAAGCTCAGCAGTGAGATTAGCCTGGCTCTGTTGTACCTTGTGGGTGTTGTTGCAGGCCACGACAGTGCAGGCCGGGAACCAACCAAGAGACGATCAGGCGGCGAATTCTGCTTCGCCGCAGTTACCGCCCGAGAATTCTCAAGAAGGCTCTGCTGGTGCGCAAGCAACTCCCCAGCAGTGGCTGCAACGTATGGCCAGGGCGATTCGCCAAACCAGCTATCAGGGCGTGCTGGTGTTTGGCGATGAAGACAACTGGCACACGCTGACCATCAGCCACACCGCGCTGGATGGTATGGAATATGAAAAAATTTCTCACCTCACCGGCCGTCCCAAAGAACTGATTCGCAGTGGTCCGCTGGCTGAAGCGGGCAATAGTGGCCCGGCGGCGCTGGTGGATCCGGCCAAGAAAATGCTCGCCGGTGTCACTCCGGATACTTCCCTGCTGGAACAATTTTATGACCTGCGGCTTGCCGGACGTGATCGTATTGCCGGTCATGGCTGTCGCAAGATTCGTTTACAGCCACTGGATGACTACCGTTTTGGCCAGAATCTCTGGCTTGATGAAGACTCCGGGCTGTTGTTGCGGTCAGACGTGGTTGACCGTAATGGCAAGGTGCTGGAGCGCTACCAGTTTGCCCAGATCGATATTGGCAAGCCGGTGCCGCTGCCGGAATTCAAATTACCCTCTGAAACGGCTGCGTTGGCAGCTCATGTTGACTCAGTGCCTGTGACCGCTGCGACGGCCCAGGCGACAGATGCTGAACAGACGACAGATATGGTCGGCGGCTGGCAGGCTGACTGGACGCCTCCAGGTTTTGCCAAAACCGATCATCCTGAATTACTCGAACAAGGGCAGGCGCTGATGTACAGCGATGGCTTGTCTGCCTACACCTTGTTTATCGATTATATCGAAAAAGATTCCATGCCCGACTTCAGCAAGCGCTGGGGGGCAACCTCTGCAGTGGTAAGGCATCAGCAGCATGGCGACCGCAATATGCGTATTACTGTGGTGGGTGAAGTTCCTATGGCAACGGCCAAAAAGATTGCCTGGTCGGTCAATTACCGTGACAAAAAATGACGAATCCGGAGTGAGCTGGTGGCGCAAGAAACTGTCCTAGTAGCAGATGTTGGCGAAGGTGGAGTCTGGGTTGAATCCGAACAGAAATCCTCCTGTGGCGGCTGTCAGGCAAAGTCTGGCTGCGGTCAGTCAGCATTGGAAAAGATTGGTCGTCCTGTGCGGCTGTGGGTTGATACCACAGAATCCCTGGCTGTTGGCCAGCGGGTGGTACTGGACCTGCCGGAAGGCAGTTTGTTGCTGAGTTCGATGACGCTTTACGGCTTGCCGCTGGCAGGCCTGATTGGAGGCGCAGTCGTCGGCCAGGCAGCAGGTGGTGAAACGGCGTCTATGCTGATTGGGGGCGGTGGTCTGTTGTTCGGTTTTGCAGCAGCCCGTTGGTTCTCCAATCGTTACCGCAAGCGCTGGTCGCCAGTCATTGTAACCGTGTATTGAGTGACGTCCGTATTTGATTACAACCTTGGAGTCTCTGAAGGGTTGCCAATGAACAACAAATATTCCAAATATCTGATCAGCCTGGTGCTGGTGATTACTGCTTCTCTGGCGAATGCCAGCCTGCCGGATTTTCGTGATCTGGTGAAAGAAACCTCGCCGGCGGTGGTGAATATCAGCACGGTGCAGCATGTTCAGGCTACGGCCTATTCGGAACGTTATGGTTTGCCAGAAGACATGCCTGAAATCTTCCGTCACTTTTTTGGTACACCAATGCCTTCTCCGCACGGTGGCGGTGGGGCCGAACAGGAAAAAACCTCGCTGGGCTCCGGTTTTATCATTTCCAAAGATGGTTATATTCTCACCAATAACCACGTCATCGCCGATGCCGACGAAATTGTGGTGCGTCTGAATGACCGCCGTGAACTCGATGCCAAGGTGATTGGTGCAGATGAATCCACCGACCTGGCGCTGTTGAAAGTCGAAGCCAGTAATCTGCCAATCGTTGAACTGGGCGATTCCGACAAGCTGGAAGTAGGGGAGTGGGTGGTTGCCATTGGTTCGCCGTTCGGTTTTGATTACTCAGTGACGGCCGGTATTGTCAGTGCCAAGGGTCGCAGCCTGCCAAACGAAAACTATGTACCTTTTATCCAGACTGACGTTGCGATTAACCCGGGTAACTCGGGTGGTCCACTGTTTAATCTGGATGGCAAGGTGGTTGGTATCAACTCGCAAATCTATACCCGCTCCGGTGGTTTCATGGGGGTTTCCTTTGCGATTCCGATCAATGTAGCGCTGGATGTCGCTGACCAGTTGAAAGTGAACGGCAAGGTTGCCCGTGGCTGGTTAGGTGTCGTGATTCAGGAAGTAAACAAGGACCTGGCTGAGTCCTTTGGTCTCGATAAGGCCGCCGGAGCACTGGTTGCCCAGGTGGTACCGGATTCTCCCGCTGACAAGGCGGGCCTGAAAAACGGTGACATTATTACCGCTTTCAATGGCGAACCCATTTACCTGTCATCCGACCTGCCGCATCAGGTTGGCCGGGTGAAACCGGGTGAAACTGCCAAAATAGATCTGGTACGTAACGGTAAACGCAAGCGTCTGGATGTCACTATTGGCACCTTGGCAGACGACGATTCCCAGGCGTTGGCGTCAACACTGCCGCCAAATGAATACGCCAGCGATCGAATGGGTGTTGTGGTATCCAATCTGGATGATACGCAGCGTCGTAAACTGGGCTTTGACGGAGTGGTGGTGCAGGACGTGACTGACGGTCCGGCAGCGGTTTCCGGTCTGCTGAAAGGCGACGTGATTACCATGATTCATGGTGAAACCATCAGCAGTATTGATGACTTCAAGGCCGCTGTCGGCAAGCTGCCGACCGATCGTAGCGTGCCGATGCGCATCGTTCGTCGTGGCTCAGCGCTGTTTATCCCGCTGAGGATTCCCAAGTAAGCTGCGAGAGCACGAACAACAGCACTGACAATGCCAGCCAGGCTGGCAATCAGATTGTTAACAGAAAAGCGGCTTCGGCCGCTTTTTTACTGTTTGGCCATTTGTTATCCAGTTGGCGTTAGCTTTGGCAGGCCGATTCGAGTAGAATTTTCGGCCATTTTATTTGTTCTCCTGGAAATATTTCTGTGAGTCACCTGGACCATATCCGTAATTTCTCAATCATTGCCCACATCGACCATGGTAAATCCACCTTGTCGGATCGTTTTATCCAGACCTGTGGTGGTCTCAGCGATCGTGAGATGCAGCAACAAGTGCTGGATTCCATGGATATCGAGCGGGAGCGGGGTATTACGATCAAGGCCCAGAGCGTGACGCTGGATTACAAGGCCCGGGACGGCAAGACCTACCAGCTGAACTTTATTGATACGCCGGGGCACGTTGACTTCAGCTATGAGGTATCCCGTTCGTTGTCAGCCTGTGAAGGTGCGCTGCTGGTGGTGGATGCGGCTCAGGGTGTTGAAGCTCAGTCGGTTGCCAACTGCTACACCGCCATTGAGCAAGGGCTGGAAGTACGTCCGGTACTCAACAAGATGGACCTGCCTCAGGCCGATCCGGATAAGGTTGCTCAGGAAATCGAAGAGATTATCGGCCTGGATGCCACTACTGCCGTACGTTGCAGCGCCAAGAGTGGCCTCAATATCGAAGATGTACTGGAAGATCTGGTGGCCAACATTCCAGCACCGGAAGGTGAAGTGGATGGCCCGCTGCAGGCACTGATTATTGACTCCTGGTTTGACTCCTATCTGGGCGTTGTTTCTCTTATCCGGGTCAAGAATGGTGTGATTCGCAAGGGTGACAAGATTCGTATCAAGAGTACCGGCAAGGATCATATCGTTGATGGTGTGGGTATCTTTACACCCAAACGCCATGAAAAAACCGAACTGCGTACCGGTGAAGTGGGCTACATGGTTGCCGGTATCAAGGACATTCATGGTGCGCCAGTGGGCGATACCATTGTTTCCAGCAAGTTTCCTGATACTGCCCCGCTGCCTGGCTTCCAGAAGGTCAAGCCGCAGGTTTATGCCGGTTTGTTCCCGGTCAGCTCGGATGACTTTGAAGATTTCCGTGATGCGTTGGAAAAGCTGTCACTGAACGATGCCTCGCTGTTCTACGAACCGGAAAATTCCGACGCCCTGGGCTTTGGTTTCCGCTGTGGCTTCCTTGGCATGCTGCACATGGAAATCATTCAGGAACGCCTGGAGCGTGAATACGATCTCGACCTGATTACCACGGCCCCGACGGTTATCTACGAAGTAGTTACCCGCAAGGGTGAGACCCTCAGTGTGGATAACCCGTCAAAACTGCCGGATATTGGCAGTATCGACGAAATGCATGAGCCGATTGCCGAATGTAATATTCTGGTGCCACAGGAATACCTGGGTAACGTGATTACCCTCTGTATCGAAAAGCGTGGCGTGCAGATGGATATGCAATATACCGGCAGCCAGGTTTCCCTGCGTTATGAAATCCCGATGGCTGAAGTGGTGATGGACTTCTTCGACCGTCTGAAATCCTGCAGCCGTGGTTTTGCCTCGCTGGACTACAACTTCAAGCGTTTCCAGGAAGCCCCGCTGGTGCGTCTGGACGTACTGGTGAATGGTGAGCGGGTGGATGCACTGGCTGTCATTATGCACCGTGACAATGTCCGCAGACGTGGCGCTTCTCTTGCGGAGAAAATGAAAGAGTTGATCCCGCGTCAGATGTTTGATGTGGCGATCCAGGCGGCGGTTGGCAATCAGGTAGTTGCCCGTACCACAGTAAAGGCCTTGCGCAAGAACGTATTGGCCAAGTGTTACGGCGGTGATGTCAGCCGTAAAAAGAAACTGTTGCAGAAGCAAAAGGAAGGTAAAAAGCGGATGAAACAAATCGGCAGTGTCGAGATCCCGCAAGCCGCCTTCCTTGCAGTCCTCAAGGTGGATGATTAATGAAACGTCAGTCGGGTATGTCGGTTAATGCTGTATTGGTACTTCTGGTTCTGGTTGGTTTTGGAGCCAAGGTGTTTGTTTCCTTGATGCCCATGTACTTCGACTATCAAATGATGAAACAGGTCATCGACACCTTACATGAATCCAATACTTTCACCGAGCGTACCACCGAGCGTGACGTACGTAAGGTGATGGAGCAGCGGGTGTCCGCCAACAACCTCGAGATTCCGCTGGATAACCTCAAAGTGGACCGATCCAAAGGGGTGCTTAAGGTCTCTCTGGATTATGAGGTGAAGGCCCATTTCATCGCTAACTTGTCATTTGTCGGCGAATTTTCCTTCCATGAAGAATTTTAGTAAGTGAACGACCCATTATTAAAACTTTCCCAGCGCCTGGGCTATACCTTTAGTGATACCGCTCTGGTAACACTGGCACTGACCCATCGCAGCAAGGGTGGTACCAACAACGAGCGGCTTGAGTTTCTTGGCGATTCAATTCTTAACTTTGTCATCGCTGAAGACCTCTATCGGCGCTTCAGCCAGGCCCGTGAGGGCAAGTTGAGCCGTTTGCGTGCGCGCATGGTGAAAGGCAAAACCCTTGCCGATCTGGCGCGGGAATTCGATTTGGGCGACTTTTTGTTGCTTGGTTCGGGGGAGTTAAAGAGCGGTGGCTACAAGCGTGAATCGATTCTGGCCGATGCGATGGAGGCGCTGATTGGCGCTATCTATCTGGATCGTGGTCTGGAAGCAGCACGTGAGCGGATTCTGGCCTGGTACAGCAGCCGGCTGGATGATCTGAGCCTGGAAGATCCGATCAAGGACCCCAAAACCCGTTTGCAGGAATATCAGCAGGGCCGTCATATGGCGCTGCCGAAATATCAGGTGTTGTCGATCGTTGGGCCGTCCAACGAACAAGTGTTTAAAGTGGAAGTTCGCATTCCGGATGCCGAACCGCAGCAGGCCGATGGCACCAGCCGTCGTGCTGCCGAACAGGCTGCCGCATTAAAATTGTTGTCAGATCTTGGCATCAGCGAGGTAGAGGAATGAGCAACCGTACCGGTTTTGTTGCCATTGTTGGTCGTCCCAACGTTGGCAAATCGACCCTGATGAACCGCATTCTGGGTCAGAAGCTGTCGATTACTTCGCGCAAGCCGCAAACTACCCGCCATCAAATCCTCGGTATCAAAACTGAAGATGATGTCCAGGTTATCTATGTTGATACCCCGGGGATGCACCTGAAGCAGGAAAAAGCGATCAACCGCTATATGAACAAGGCCGCGACGACTGCCGTCAAGGACGTTGATCTGGTGGTGATGGTGATCGACCGTACCCGCTGGACTGACGAAGACGAGATGGTGCTGGAGGCCTTGAAAAACCAGCGCGCACCTGTGGTGCTGGTGGTTAACAAGGTCGATTTCCTCAAGGACAAGGACTCCTTGCTACCGTACTTGCAGGAACTGTCAGCCCGCTACCCATTTGAGCAAATCGTTCCAATCAGTGCCAAGCATGGCCACAATGTCGAACGGCTGGAAAATCTGATCAACAGCTTTATCCCGGAAGGTCAGTATTTCTATCCAGAAGACCAGATCACCGATCGCAGCTCCCGTTTCCTGGCAGCTGAGCTGGTGCGTGAAAAAATCATGCGCCAGTTGGGTGACGAGTTGCCTTATGCCATGACGGTGGAAATCGAGGAATTCACCCACAGTGGCACGCTGGCAGAAATCAGTGCGCTGATTCTGGTGGAGCGGCCGTCACAGAAACGCATCGTCATTGGCGAGGGCGGTTCCCGTATCAAACAGATTGGGCAGGACGCCCGCAAGGATATGGAAGCCATGTTCGACTGCAAGGTGATGCTGAATCTGTGGGTCAAGGTGAAATCCAACTGGTCTGACGACGAGCGTGCCTTGCGCAGCCTTGGATACGACGATCGTTAATGCAGTCCTTTGTGGTGCTGCATCGCTGGCCGGTGGCTGAAACCGGCTGGCTGCTCAATGTTTTTACCCGTCAACACGGTCACCTGATGCTTCGGGGGCCACACTCCCGTACCTTGCAGTTACACACCCATTATCAGGGTGACTGGTGCGCTGAGCAGGACTGGCCAAGACTCAAGCTGGCTGAGCCGCTGCAATCCTTTCCCTTACAAGCCGAATACCTTTACTGCGGCAGCTATCTCAATGAACTGCTGGTGCGTTTGCTACCGCAGGGTGAAGCGGTGGAAGCGATTTACGACCTCTATTTACAGGCACTGGCAGCCTTGTCGCAACAGCAGTTGGCGGAGCCCTGGCTAAGAGTGTTTGAATATCGGTTACTGAGTAGCCTGGGTTACCATTTTGACTGGCACCGGCAGCTCGATGGCAGTCCGGTACGTGAGCAGCAGCATTATCAGTTTGTGCAGCAGGAAGGTTTTGTCGAGCGGGCAGATGGCCCTTATCGCGGCGAATGGTTATTGCAAATTGGCCGTGGACATTTCAACCTGCAAACCCTGCCGGTTGCCAAACACGTGTTGCGACAAGCATTGGCGGCGCGACTGCCAGCGGGACTGGTCAGTCGAGAGTTATTCAATCAGCCGCGCGGCTGATTTTTTTTATCAAGGTCGTTGCGACGACAACAGGAGAATGTGCGTGAAACAACATCGGGTATTGCTGGGTGTAAACATTGATCACGTGGCGACACTGCGTCAGGCCCGTGGGACTCGTTATCCGGATCCGGTACAGGCTGCCTTTGTGGCTGAACAGGCTGGCGCGGACGGTATCACCATTCATCCGCGTGAAGATCGTCGCCATATCCAGACCCGTGATGTTTACGTGTTGAAGGAAACCCTGGCGACCCGTATGAATCTGGAAATGGCCGTTACGGACGCCATGCTGGAACTGGCCGAGGAAATCGAGCCGCAATGCGTTTGCCTGGTACCGGAAAAGCGTGAAGAGCTGACGACTGAAGGTGGTCTGGACGTGGTCGGTCAGGAAGCGCCTATCGCCGCTGCTGTGGCGCGTATGAAAGCAATTGGGGCGGAAGTTTCCCTGTTTATTGATCCGGATGAAGCCCAGATTGATGCCACTGTGCGCACCGGCGCCCCCGTGATCGAACTGCACACCGGCCGTTATGCCGATGCCGAAACTCCGGCCGAACAGCAGGCAGAGCTGGAACGGATTGAACTGGCAGCCAGCTATGCGGCTGCCAAAGGTCTGGTTGTTAACGCCGGTCATGGCCTCAACTACCACAACGTTGAAGCCATTGCGGCGATTCCACAAATGAACGAGCTGAATATCGGTCATGCGATTGTTGCCCATGCTGTCTTTGTGGGCTTCGAACAAGCCGTACGGGAAATGCGTGAATTGCTGGCACGCGCCAGCGCATGATGGCTAACAGGCCTGAGGTTGGCGCTCAAGGCGGTAGTCAGGTTGCGGCCCAGGTCGTTGGAATCGGCACTGATATGATCCGCCAGCAACGGGTTGCGGCCGTTTATCAGCGCAAGGGTGAACGTTTCGTGCAGCGTATCCTGACGGCCGCAGAACAACAGCTGTGGCAGCAGCGCGGTGGCTCGGAGAACTTCCTCGCCAAGCAGTACGCTGCCAAAGAGGCGATCGCCAAGGCACTTGGTACAGGCATTGCCAAAGGCGTCGGATTTCAGCAAATTGAAGTTTTGCGGGATGCTCACGGCGCACCTTTGGTGCGCCTATATGACGCTGCTGAGCAGCGTTTGTTTCAGCTTGGCGGCCAGACCGCCTTGCTGAGTCTCACTGACGACGGTGGCCTGATCCTGGCCTTTGCGGTGCTCAGTCGTTAACAGCGCTGGTCTGGTTTTGAATCAGTGCCTGCCAGTCGTTATCCTCACTCCATTGTTGCAGCCGGCTACCGGCTGTCATGGTCATCCGCATCAGTTCTGGCAGTGACGCTGAGTTACCGGATTTAAGTGCGGTTTCCAGTTCATTAAGAGCGTGTTGTAGTTGTGGCACGCCACAATAACGGGTTGCCCCATGCAGCCGATGGACGGCGGCTTGCAGATGAGTCAGATCCTCCTCTTCCCAGCAGTCACGAATACTTTCCAGATCGGCAGGCAGGTTTTTCAGCAACAGACTCATCATTTCATTAGCCAAAGCCGGCTTCTGGCTGGCAGCCTGAAGGGCAGCCGCGACTGAAAAAACGGTGTACTCCGCTGCCGGTTGAGAGTTGGTGGTGACGATAGCCGCCGCTGGTGGTATGTTCTCCCTTTCCAGATATGGCTGGGCACTGGCTCGATATCCCGTCCATTGATAAATCGTATCAATCAGCTGCTGCAGCGAAATCGGTTTGGTCTGGTAATCGTTCATGCCCTTTTTGATCAGATACTGGCGCTCATCGGCCATGGCATGAGCAGTGAGGGCAATGATCGGAAGGCTCTGTTTACCAGGCAGCTGGCGAATTGCCTCAGTGGCTTCCAGGCCGGTCATGCCTGGCATCTGAATATCCATAAACACCAGATCAATGGCATGTTGCTGAATTGCTTCAATTGCCTGTGGGCCTGAGCTGGCGGGGATCACAGGCAAACCAAGATCTTCCAGCAAAATCAGCACCAGCTTGAGGTTAGCCTCATTGTCATCGACTACCAGGATGGTCGGCGGCAAGGTATTTTGACTGGTCACTACCGCCTTGTCGCGATTTTCCGGCTCGTTCAGAGCTTCGCCATTGAGCAGTTTATCCAGCAGTCGATGCAGTTTGCGGCTGTTGAGCGGGCGGCTCAGACAGCTCACTGCGCCATACTCGAGTAACCGCTGGCGGTCTTCCTCGTCTTCGCTGTCGACCAGAGCAACGATAGGAATGCCCTGTGGTACCAGCCTGGTTCCCAGACTGTGGCATTTTTCGGTGCCGATATAGCTGCTTTGTACCGCCATGATGATGGCATCGAGTTTGATACTGTCGTCAGCGATCAGGCTTTCCAGCGCGTCGGCGCTGCGGCAGTCGATTGACTCCAGCCCCCAGCTGGTCAGCAACTGGTGAATGTTCAGCAGGCTGTGTTCGCGGTCGTCCAGCAGTGCCAGGCAGCCTGGTGACAGTGCTGGCAGGGCATGACGGTGCTGCTTGTCGATATCAACCGTGATATGGAAACTGAACGTCGATCCTTCCCCAGGACTGCTTTCGACCTTGATGTCGCCATGCATGGCTTCAACCAGCGCACGGGATATGATCAGCCCCAGTCCGCTGCCACCAAATTTGCGGGCGGTGCTGTTATCGGCCTGGGTAAAGGCGTTGAACAGTTTTTGTTGCTGCTCCAGTGACAGCCCGACGCCGGTGTCCTGGATCTCAAACAGCAGGCTGGCCTGATTGTCACGGCTATTGATCAGGCTGATGCTGAGATGAACGGATCCCTGATCGGTAAATTTTACGGCGTTGCCAACCAGATTGGTGAGCACCTGTTTCAGCCGCATGGAGTCTCCGGACAGGCAAACCGGCACCTCCGGTGCAATCGCCAGTGAGATCTCCAGCCCCTTGCGCATACCGTTGGGGGCGATCAGTTCGAGTACGTCTTCAACCACGTCGCGCAGGTTAAATGGCGCGTGGGTGATGATCAGCTTGCCGGCTTCGAGTTTGGAGAGGTCGAGAATGTCGTTGATGATACCGACCAGGTCGCGGGTCGCCTTGGAAACAATATCAATCCAGTCCTGCTGGCGTTCGGACAGCTCGGTCTGCTTCATGCGGTCAACAAAACCGCTGATGCTGTTGAGGGGCGTCCGTAATTCATGTGAGACGTTGGCAAGAAATTCGGACTTCATCCGACTGGCTTCCTTGGCTTCACGCTGGTCCAGCAACAGCTGACGGTTGCGGATTTCCAGATCGTCCATGGTTTCCTGCATGTCGCGGGTGGCTTCTTCAAGGTTACGTTGCTGCTCTGAGATGGTGCGCTGCAAGCCGGCTGCAAGGGTATTAAGGCTGGTCGCCATTTCGCGCAGTTCACCGCTGGCTTCTACCTGTACACGGGTTTCGTATTTGCCTTCCATCAGCGATTTCAGCGCTTGCAGGATATTGTTGCTGGGGCCGGAAAACTGACGGCCGAGACGAATGGCTATCAGCAGGCCAACAATCAGGGTAACAACAATCAGCGACAGAGAAGATGCGATGTGTTGATAGCGGGTCAGTTCGGTATTGGTCGCTGACAATTCCAGTTCCGCCCAACCCAGCAAGCGTGGAGCCGGGCTTTGTTCAGCGAAAAACTGGTTTGAGACCTGATCGGAAATCAACAGGTTCTGGGCCAGAATTGGTGCCCGAATACGTACTGATCCCGAGGTCCGGATCAGGTGCATCTGGCCGCGCTGCATTTGGGCACTGCTTTGCTGGTCGGTCAGCATACGTGGGCCGGAGTGGGCCAGCAGCTGCATATCCTGGTTATAAATGCTGACAGAGCGGACATCCGGCTCTTCCAGCATGTTGTTGGCAATGTTCTGCAAAATGGCCGAATTGCCAATCGTAACGCCGTATTCACAAACCGGTGCCAGCTGCTTGGCCATTGCCAGTGCCCGTTGGTCGAGCAGATCATTGAGGTCGTGGAAGCGCTGGCTGATGAAATAAACGCCCAGCACCAGAGATATCAGCAGGCCCGGCAGCATGCCGATCAACAGGAAGCGCTGTTGGATGTTCCAGTTTTTCATTATTGGCAGGACGTCTTCAGCAGGTTTTCGAAAGGTTACTGGCGAATGCCAGGCGGTGCAATTGCCCGGATGTGTGCATGTGCATAATCAAATTCGCATTTGTTATTAAGATTTGACGCTTTTTCTGCTTACCATAAATCCATTTTGTTATATCACACAGGTTGTCCACCCATGAGTGACTCTGATCGCACAGCAATACAATATCCCACTATCATTGACTGTATTGGGCAGACACCGCTGGTCCGTTTGCAGCGGATGGCGCAAAACGACCATGGCAACCAGGTGTTGCTGAAGCTTGAAGGCAATAACCCGGCTGGCTCGGTGAAAGACCGGCCAGCCTTGTCGATGATCCAGCGGGCCGAACTACGTGGTCAGATCAGCCCTGGCGACACCCTGATCGAAGCCACCAGTGGCAACACTGGTATTGCCCTGGCGATGGCCGCCGCCATGATGGGCTACAAGATGATTCTGATCATGCCGGACAACAGCACCATGGAACGACGCTGGGCGATGCAGGCCTATGGTGCTGAACTGATTCTGGTGGGCAGTATGGAAGAAGCCCGTGATCTGGCGCTGACGATGGAATCACAGGGCCAGGGCAAGGTGCTGAACCAATTTGGCAACATGGATAATCCGGAGGCTCACTACGCCAGCACCGGGCCGGAAATCTGGCAACAGACTGCAGGCCAGGTTACCCACTTCGTCAGCTCGATGGGTACAACCGGAACCATCATGGGAACGTCACGTTACCTGAAGGAACAAAACCCTGATGTTTGTGTGGTTGGCCTGCAACCCACAGACGGCGCTTCGATCCCGGGTATTCGTCGCTGGCCGGAAGAATATCTGCCAACCATTTTTGATCGCCAGCGAGTCGATCAGGTGCTCGATATCGGCCAGCAGGATGCCGAGCAAACCATGCGGCGGCTGGCCCGTGAAGAAGGCATTTTCTGTGGTGTGTCGTCGGGTGGTGCAGTGTTTGCTGCGCTGCAGCTGGCACAGACTGAAACCAATGCCACCATTGTGGCAATAGTGTGTGATCGCGGCGACCGTTATCTGTCGTCCGGGGTTTTTGCACCGTCCTGAAGCGGTTTATTTGCGGATTCCCCCGCTGGCAGGGTTGCAATCCGTCAGTCAGTGCCAATACTGTGCGCCGAATTGAACGGGGGATATCCGGGTGGCTACACCAACAAGTTTGCAACTGACGATTCAGGACCTGACTTCCGAAGGCCAGGGCGTGGCGAAACGCGGCCGTGACGTCTATTTCGTACCGGGCGCCTTGCCAGGCGAAACCGTTACCGCGCGCCTCGATGGCCGACGTAAGAAAGTCTGGATGACCCGTCTGGTCAGCATCGATGAAGCTTCACCGGATCGTATCGAACCCGCTTGCCCTCATTATCAGCGTTGCGGTGGCTGCGACCTGCAGCATCTCGACTATGCCGCCCAGGTTAATTACAAGCAGCAGCGGGTAGCCCGCGAATTTTCCCGTCATGGTATCGAGGTGGCCGAATGGGCTGCCCCGATCACTGCCGATCCCTGGCATTACCGCCGCAAGGCCCGTCTGGGGGTGCGTTTCAGCAAGGAAAAACAACAGAACTTTGTTGGCTTCCGCGAAGGTCGTTCCGAACACCTGTCCAATATTGATCGCTGTCCGGTGCTGCCAGATCTGGCGGTACTCGACTGGGCCCAGTGGCGTGAGCTGATCGGCAGCTTACAGGGCCGTGACCGCATCACCCAGATTGAAGTGATTGCTGCCGATAATGCGTTGGCACTGGTATTACGGGTACTCAAGCCCCTGAATGAACCGGACAAGAACAAGCTGGTGGAATTCATCAGCAGTCAACCAGACGGCCAGGCAATTCAGCTGTGGTTAAGCCAGGGCAAGGAAGAATTGCCGGAATGTCTGTATCCTGATGCTCCGCAAACACTGGTTCATTATGTTGATGAGCAGCCCTTGCGGATGCAACTCAGCGACTTCTTTCAGGTCAATGGCGCAGTGAACCGCACCATGGTTATGCAGGCACTGGAGTGGTTACAGCCACAGCCGGGCGAAGTGATCTGGGATCTTTTTGCCGGTCACGGCAACTTCAGTATGCCGCTGGCGCGGCGCTGCGACCGGGTTTATGCGGTCGAAGTGCAGGACAGCATGGTGAACAGTTTACAGCAGCAGGCGAGTGCACTGGCTTTGTCCTTGCATGCGGTTGCAGCGGATTTATCGAACGAAGGCGTGTTGGCCCACCTGCTGGCACCCGACAAGGTACTGCTTGACCCGCCACGAGCGGGGGCGGCGGCCCAGATGAATGAATTGAGTGCGCGCGGGGTATCGCAGATTCTTTATGTGTCTTGTGACGCGGCGACCCTGGCACGCGATCTGGATCGGTTGGTCAAGGCCGGTTATCAAGTAGACAAGGCTGGCATCATGGATATGTTTCCACAGACCCACCACGTGGAAACCATGGTGATGCTGAGCCGGCGGGAAAAGAAACATGGTTAAGGTACGGGAAGATTTACCGCTCTGGCACGATGGTGAGCTGGACATTGAGCACTGGCTGGAAAAGGTGCTGCAGGTTTATGAAATTCGCGATAGCGAACGGCTGTTACAGGCATTGCAACTGGCCAAACAGCTGTCGGATGAAGCGATTGCCAATCAAACCTACTGGTCGGTAGACAGTATTCAGATGGGTCTGGAAATGGCCCAGATTCTGATGGATTTGCGCCTCGACACCGAGTCCATCGTTGCCGCTGTACTGTACCGGGCGGTACGTGAAGGACGTCTGCCGCTGGCCAAGGTCGAACGGGAGTTCGGCTCTCAGGTAGCCAAGCTGATTGAAGGGGTGCTGCGGATGGCTGCGATCAGCGCCATTCAGAACTCTTCCGGCGAAACGGTACTGGGCCAGCGTGAAGCCCAGGTCGATAACCTGCGTAAAATGCTGGTGGCCATGATTGATGACGTGCGAGTGGCACTGATCAAGCTGGCAGAACGTACCTCGGCCATCCGGGCGGTCAAAGACGCGCCGGAAGACCGTCGTCACAAGGTCGCGGAAGAAGTCTTCAACGTTTATGCACCGCTGGCCCATCGTTTGGGTATTGGTCACCTCAAGTGGGAACTGGAAGACCTGGCGTTCCGCTATCTGCAGCCAACTTCCTACAAACAGATTGCCCGTTTGCTGGATGAAAAGCGTATTGCCCGTCAGGACTACATTGATCAGGTGGTACAGACCCTGCGGGAAGAACTGCTGTCGAGCGGTATTCGCTGTGATGTTTATGGCCGCGCCAAACACATTTACAGCATCTGGCGCAAAATGAGCCGCAAGAATCTCGATTTCTCACAGATCTACGATATTCGCGCGGTGCGAATTCTGGTGCCAGAGCTGCGCGACTGTTACGCCGCGCTGGGTACTGTGCATACGCTCTGGCGTCATATTCCCAATGAATTCGATGACTACATCGCTAACCCCAAGGAAAACGGCTATCGCTCGTTGCATACCGCGGTAATCGGTCCGGAAGGCAAGGTGCTGGAAGTACAGATTCGTACCCACGGCATGCATGAAGATGCTGAACTGGGCGTATGTGCGCACTGGCTCTACAAAGGCACGGATACCGGCGGCAAGGATCAGGGCTACGAGCAGAAAATTGCCTGGTTGCGTTCGGTGCTGGAGTGGCACGAAGAACTCGACGACCTGCCAGAGCTGGCGCAGGAACTGCGCAGCGATATTAACCCGGACCGCATTTATGTGTTCACACCGGAAGGCCACGTGGTTGATTTGCCACCACGGGCGACACCGGTGGATTTCGCTTACCGGGTACACACTGAAGTCGGTAACAAGTGCCGTGGTGCCAAGGTTAACGGTCGTATCGTACCGCTGACCTATATTCTCAAGACCGGCGAGCAGGTCGAAATCCTGACTCATCCTAACGCCCATCCGAGCCGTGACTGGTTGTATCCGGAATCCGGTTACATCCATACCAGCCGGGCGCGCGCCAAGGTTGCCCATTGGTTCAAGCTGCAGGCCCGTGATCAGAACATCGAAGAAGGCCGTGCGCTGGTGCTGCGAGAACTGGATCGTCTCGATCTGGCGCAGGAGCCGCTGCACGACATCGCCCAACAGATGAACTACAAGTCCGTTGACGACATGTTTGCCGCGGTTGGTGCTGGCGACATGCGTATCGGCCAGATTGTTAACGCGGTGCTGAAGCAGACCGACTCGGTACAGCCGCAGCAGGAATTGCCGCTGTTGCGGCGGGCAGACACTAACAAGAAGCCGGGCAAGGACGATATTTATATCGAGGGTGTCGGCAACCTGCTGACCCAGATGGCACAGTGTTGTCATCCGGTGCCGGGCGACGATATTCGTGGTTACGTTACCATTGGTCGCGGTGTGACCGTGCACCGCAGCGACTGTGAAAACCTGTTGCACCTGGAGGCCATGGAGCCGAATCGGGTACTGCAGGTGAGTTGGGGGGCGGCGCCATCACGAACTTACCCGGTGGAAATGTCGATTCTGGCGTTCGACCGTACCGGTCTGCTGCGCGACGTCAGTGCTATTCTGGCGAACGAACGGGTTAACGTGATTGGCGTGAATACCCAGTCCAACCAGGGCGATCATACCGCCAGCATGCAGCTGACGGTGGAAGTTGAGAGCCTCGAAAATCTCGGTCGCCTGATGAAGAAAATCGAGCAGCTGCCAAACATCATCTCGGCGCGCCGGATTCGTGGCGGTTCACAGGGATGAGCAGCGCAGGGATGAGCCGCCCGGTGACCTATGATCTTGCTGATCTGATCACCCTGATGGCCCGTTTGCGTAACCCGCAAACCGGCTGTCCGTGGGATCTGAAACAGGACTTCGCCACAATTTTGCCGCACACGCTGGAAGAAGCCTACGAAGTCGCCGATGCCATTGAACGGCAGGACTGGCCACATCTGGAGGAGGAACTGGGCGACCTGCTGTTCCAGGTGATCTTTTATGGCCAGATGGGCTCGGAAGCCGGTCATTTTGACCTCGCCAGCATTATCGACCGGCTGGTGCAAAAATTGATTCGCCGTCATCCCCATGTGTTTCCACAAGGTACCTTGGCAAGCGAACGGGATCCGTCGATTTCACCGCAGGAAGCGGAAATCAACGCCAACTGGGATTTGATCAAGCAGCAGGAAAAATCCGACAAGCTGGCGCGGGCCGGTGGCAACCTGCTGCCTGAGCGGCTGCTCGACAGTGTGCCAGCAACCATGCCGGGCCTGACCCGGGCAGTGAAATTGCAGAAACGCGCCAGCAGCGTTGGCTTTGACTGGAATGACGCTCACGCAGTGGTCAGCAAGATTCAGGAAGAGCTGGCCGAAGTACAGCACGAAATGGCAACCGGCGACATCGAGCGGCTGGAGTCAGAAATCGGCGACTTGTTGTTTGCCGTCAGCAATCTGGCCCGGCACTACAAGATTGACCCGGAAGTTGCCTTGCGTGGCACCAATCAACGTTTCTACCGGCGTTTCAGCCAGGTCGAGGACGATGCTCTCGCCGCTGGTGGCTGGGATCAGGTTGGCCTCGACGAGATGGAACTGTCCTGGCAAAAAGCCAAGCAGCTGGAAAAACAGCGCAGCCGTTAGATGGCTGCGACTGGCAAAGGGCTCTATCGCCAGGCACAGCTTGCCATGCAAGCTGTATCAATTCGATGTAGGGTCCCGGCATGCCGGGACTTTGTCGTACGGGATTTAACCTGCAGGTTAGTGCTGGCCGGTATTCAGCGCATCCAGATGTTTGCGGGTCAGCGCCAGAAACGTTGGCGTTTTACCCGCGTCTTCATACATCGGAAAGCCATCTTCATCCTGGCCGATAACAGTGTCGCCTTCGACATAGGGAAAGCTGCTGGTCAAATCGTTGAGCGCAGCGTGCACCAGATCACTCAACAAGCGTTCACGGGTTAACCCCGGAAACATTTCCAACAGCGCTTCTACTCGCGCGGCATCCTTGACGTTGAGGGTGATCGGCCAGCTTTGTTGAACTCGCGGTTCACCATACTCTGCTTGCCAGCGTTTCATCATATCGGCAGCTTTCATACTGACTCTCCTTACACATCTTCGGGATCGTTTTACAAGAATAGCCCGAATACTCCGCAAAATTGTGCCATCGGACTGGCCAAATTCGGCAAAAGGGCCAAATGGTCTACTTGTTATCCGTTCATCCCCAAGAGATAGTCGGGTTTCCTTATTGTGATCAGACATTGACCATTGCCTGTCTCTGACCGCGGTGGCACCGTGAAATTCGGCAGGATTCCAAAGGAGATGACTTATGAGTGAACTGGATCCCAGATTACGTGACAAGGTCAGAATGCTGGGGAATTTGTTGGGGCAAACCATCGCTGCCAGTGACGGCGAAGATGTCCTGCAATGTATTGAAACCATCCGCAAACAAGCCAAAAAGGCTCGTCGCGGCGGCCAGCAAGACCGTGATGTCTTGCTGAGCACGTTAAAGGAATTGCCAGAAAACCAGCTATTGCCCGTGGTACGCGGCTTTAACCAGTTTCTCAATCTGGCCAATATTGCTGATCAGCAGCATGGTACCAGCTGGTGTCGTTCAGATGCCTTGCAATCGGGTCTGGATACCATGTTTCCGGCCTTGCTGGATCGCCTGCAACAAGCCGGAATCAGTCTCGATGGGGTGGAGCAACAGGTTGCGGCTCTCAATATCGACTTGGTGCTGACAGCCCATCCGACCGAAGTTACCCGCCGTACTCTGATCCAGAAATACGACACCATTACCCGCCTGTTACAGGAGCTGGATGATTTGCATGAGCAGCATCCGCAGCGGCTGGAACGTGAACAACATCTGGCGCGGCTGGTTGAGGAAATCTGGCATACCAATGAAATTCGCAAGACCCGGCCAACCGCTGTTGATGAAGCCCGCTGGGGATTTGCGGTGATTGAAAACTCGCTTTGGCAGGCCGTGCCGCAAATGATGCGCGACCTCGATCAGGAGTTGCAGCAACGGGGCGCGGCGATGTTGCCATTGAACGCTGCGCCGATTCGCTTTGCTTCCTGGATGGGCGGTGATCGTGACGGTAACCCCAATGTCACGGCCAATGTGACCCGCGAAGTTCTGTTTCTGGCGCGCTGGATGGCCGCTGATCTGTACCTGCGCGATATTGATTCGCTTGGCAATCAGCTGTCGATGGCGGATGCCTCGGCGGAATTACGGCGTGCTTATCCGGAATTCCCGGACGAACCCTACCGAGCCTGTCTGCACGAACTACGGCAGCGACTGGAAGATACCCGGCGCTGGGCTGGAGCCTGTGCTCGGGGTGAAGCGGTCGAAGCTCAGCCCTTGTTGTCTGATGATGAGCTGCTGCTGCCTTTGTTGATGTGTTATCGCAGCCTGATGGAACAGGGGCTGGAGCAGATCGCCAACGGCATGTTGCTGGATACCATTCGCCGGGTTGCCTGTTTTGGGCTGGTGTTGGTACGACTGGACATGCGGCAGGAATCTTCCCGTCATGCGGGCGTGCTGCAGGAAATCTGCCAGTACTACGGCTGGGGCGATTACCTCAGCTGAAGTGAGGACGACAAACAGGCCTTCCTGCTGCGGGAGCTGGCGTCCAAACGGCCGCTGGTACCAAAACACTGGCAGCCGTCGGCAGAGGTTCAGGAAGTACTCGACAGTATCACGGTGTTGGCGTCAGAGGCGGGTGCCGGAGTTTCCTGTTACATCATTTCGATGGCCAGCGAGCCGTCCGATATTCTGGCCGTAACCCTGCTGCTGCAGGATGCCGGGGTGCGTGAACATTTCCCCGTGGTGCCGTTATTCGAGACCCTCAGTGATTTACAGCAGGCGTCGGTGCGGATGCGCAAGCTGTGGCAGGTCGAGTGGTATCGCGACTATTGCCAGCAGCGCCAGCAGGTGATGATTGGCTATTCTGATTCCTCCAAGGACGCTGGTCAGCTGGCGGCAGTATGGGCGCAATATCAAGCCCAGGAAGCACTCACTCGCGATGCTGAGGAGGCGGGTATCTCGCTGGTGCTGTTCCATGGCCGCGGTGGCACGGTGGGGCGTGGTGGTGGTCCGACTCACCGGGCGATTCTGGCACAGCCACCAGGCTCGGTAGCCGGTGGTTTGCGGGTGACAGAGCAGGGCGAAATGATCCGCTTCAAGTTTGGTCAGCCGGACATTGCCCGTCGCAACCTGAAGATTTATGCCGCCGCAGTACTGGAAGCCAATCTGCTGCCATCGCAGCCGCCACAGCCAGACTGGCGTGAGCGGATGAGTGAACTGGCTGCTGCCGGGGTCGCTTCGTATCGGGCAATGGTCAAGGATACACCGGACTTTGTGCGTTATTTCCGCAGCGCTACGCCGGAATCCGAATTGGGCAAACTGGCGCTGGGCAGTCGTCCGGCACGTCGCAAGGCCGGTGGAGGCATCGAAACCTTACGGGCGATCCCATGGATTTTCGCCTGGACCCAGATTCGTTTGATGCTGCCAGCCTGGCTTGGGTCCGATCAGGCGTTGCAGCAAATCCAGCAGCAGGGAAAACTCGATCAATTACGTGAAATGTATGAGCAATGGCCGTTCTTTCGTACTTATATCGACATGCTCGAAATGGTGGTCAGCAAGGCCGATGCCGGAATAGCAGAATATTATGAGGCACGGCTGGTGGAGCCGGAGTTACAACCGCTGGGCAGCCAGTTACGGTTACGGCTTGAGCGAGTGAAGGAGCAGGTATTGGCCATTAATGGCCAGCAAGCCTTATTGGATAATCATCCGATTTTGCGGGATTCGATGACAGTGCGTGATCCCTATACCGATCCACTGCATTATCTGCAGGCAGAACTGCTTTATCGGGAGCGTCAGCATCCGGAAGTGGTCAGCCAGATTGTCGAACAGGCGATCAAGGTGACCATGGCAGGTATTGCCGCTGGTATGCGCAATACCGGCTGATTCTGGCCTGACTGCAAAGCAATAATGATTTTCCTGGCTGGCAGCGGATTATTCCGCGTCAGTCGTATTTTTATTGCTTTGCCATTACGGTAACGCATGTTATAGAAGAGTCATCAAAGAGCTGCATAGCAATGCTGGAATAGCAGCAAATGGCTGCTTCTGTTGGCTTAAATCAACAGTCGTAGTCCGGAATATGTAACGCTTATTCGAATGCGGATAGCAGGCAAGTCGCTATACCAAAGTCTGGCGACACTGTTTTCGGAATTGCTGCAGAATAAGTTGAGATAACGGTCACGCCAGAGTAAGGTTACCCTTAATTTTTGCCCTGGTTAAAAAATAACCAATACTATTGACCGCAGGGATTAGAAAAATTCCAAGCTAAGCTACGAGGGGAAATACATGCGCGTAATTCTTTTGGGCGCACCGGGTGCCGGTAAGGGCACTCAGGCTCAGTTCATTTGTGAAAAGTTCGATATTCCACAAATCTCTACCGGTGACATGCTGCGTGCAGCTGTGAAGGCAGGCTCCGAACTGGGTCTGAAGGTAAAGGAAATCATGGAAACCGGTGGTCTGGTTTCTGACGAAATCATCATTGGTCTGGTGAAAGAGCGTATTCAACAGGACGACTGCAAGAACGGTTTCCTGTTTGACGGTTTCCCACGCACCATTCCACAGGCAGAAGCCATGCTGGAAGCCGGTGTGGACATCGATCATGTGGTTGAAATCGACGTCGATGACGAAGAAATCGTCAGCCGTCTGAGCGGCCGCCGTGTTCATCCGGCTTCCGGCCGTGTTTACCACGTGATTTACAATCCACCAAAAGTGGCTGGCAAGGACGACGAATCCGGTGAAGATCTGGTTCAACGTGACGACGACCAGGAAGAAACCATTCGCAAGCGTCTGGCGATCTACCACGAACAAACCGAGCCACTGGTCAGCTTCTACAAGAACCTGGGCGGCGACAAGGCTCCAAAATACAGCCACATCCCGGGTGTCGGCTCGCTGCAGGACATCACCAACAACGTGATGACCGCACTGTCTTGATTTCTTTGTGAGATCTGACTGAAAAAGCTCCTTCGGGAGCTTTTTTTATGGCTGCCAGAAACTGGCAGCCAAATTGCCATCAAGTCGATTTAGTATGCCGTCCGGCGGCTCTGGTATACTGCGCGCTTTTTTAGCGGGGAGTTTTCCATGGCCAATGTATTGATTGTCGACGCATCATCGGCTTTTTGCTCCGCAACTCTGGTGACCGACGACGGATTGTTTGATATTGCCGAGCAACAGCCTCGCCGCCACGCCCAGCGGCTGTTACCCATGATTGATGAAGTGGTGCAGCAGGCCGGTATCAGCAAGCGCCAGATTGATGGTGTTGCCTATGCCCGTGGGCCAGGCTCATTTACCGGTATTCGGATTGCTGTCAGCGTGGTACAGGGCATGGCATTGGGACTGGAGTTACCGGTTTACGGCTTTTCCACCCTGCAGTTATTGGCCTGGCAAGCCGCTGCTGGCCGTCAGCTTGATCGTATTGCCTGCGTGATGGACGCCCATATGGGCGAAGTCTTCTGGGGGGTGTTTGAGCACTCGGAAGCTGGCTGGACGCTGACAGGAACGGAACAGGTAGGCGCCCCCGATGTCTGTGTCGGTGATCTTTCCCGGCAGTTGCAACAGCAACCGGATTGTCGCTGGATGTTGGCGGGTAACGGTTTGAAATTATTACCGGCCGGATTACCGGAATTGCCCTGTTTGGCAGAACTCGAACCGCTCAGCCGTTATGCGGCCGAACTGGTTCAGCAGGCCTGGCAAAGCGGCCAGTTTGGCGATATGGATGCCTATCCACCTGTGTATCTGCGTGATTCTGTCGCCTGGAAGAAACTTGATGAGCAGCCCAGTCTGCTGAAGCGTAACTAAATTCACCAAAACAAGGAGAGACCGTGGGATTTTTCGAAACCTTTGTACTGGCAGTGTTGCAAGGCATCACCGAGTTCTTGCCCATTTCCAGTTCGGCGCACCTGATTCTTCCCTCACAGGTGTTCGGTTGGCCAGACCAGGGACTGGCGTTTGATGTGGCGGTGCATTTTGGCACTCTGCTGGCGATCGTCTGGTACTACCGGGTCGAGCTGCAGCGCATGATCGTTGGTTTCTTCTCCACCGGTTTTTCTTCCACCCCTAATGAAGATGCGCGACTTTCCTGGATGGTGGTGGTGGCGACCATTCCAGCAGTGATTGCAGGTTTGCTGTCGCAGGATTTTATTGAAGAAAATCTGCGTTCGACGGCAGTGATTGCCACCACCACCATTGTGTTTGGTGTGATCCTGGGGCTGTCAGACCGTTTCAAATCGCACCGCGCAGGTCTCACGCAGATGACGCTGGGACTGGCACTGGCGATTGGTTTTGCCCAGGCACTGGCCCTGATTCCGGGTACCTCCCGTTCCGGTATTACCATGACTGCGGCGTTGTTCCTTGGCTTTGCCCGCCTGGATGCTGCGCGTTTTTCGTTCCTGTTATCGATTCCGCTGATTCTGGCCGCTGCCGGTTTGAAGTCGGTTGAATTGCTGGGCTCTGACCTGGCCATCGACTGGTTGCACATCGGCCTGGGGGTACTGATTTCCGGCATCAGCGCCTGGCTCGGGATTCACTACTTCCTGCAACTGGTTGATCGTGTTGGCATGCTGCCATTTGTAATCTATCGACTGTTACTTGGCTGCGTCCTGTTCCTTTTCTTCGTGTAATCTGAATGCCACAGCTGATTTGTCTGCAAGACACCCTGCTGCCACAAGCGCAGCAGTGGTGTGACTACTACGGTTTTACCCTGGCTACTGCTGAACAGCTGCAGCAGCCGGGCTTTCATCTGGTGCTGGACCAAAGTGGTCTGGCACTACAGCAAGGAGACGCTGGCAAGGCTCGCGTCCAGGTCGACTTCACTGCCGGAGCTGCCGCGCATCGTCGCAAGTTCGGTGGCGGTATGGGGCAGGACATTGCCAAGGCGATTGGCATCAGCAGTGCCTATAAACCTTCCGTGATTGATGCTACCGCCGGGCTTGGCCGTGACAGTTTTGTGCTGGCGACGCTGGGCTGTCGGGTGCATTCCCATGAACGTCAGCCGATCGTGGCAGCCTTGCTGCAGGATGGGCTGGATCGTGCCAAAGACCATCCTGAGGTTGCTGATATTATCGCCAGAATGTCGCTGACGTTTGGTTCCAGTCACCAGCTGTTAGTCCCGCAACCAGAGCCACAGTTGCAAACCGACGTGGTGTATCTGGACCCCATGTTTGGTGAAGATGCCAAGGGCTCGGCGCAGGTGAAAAAAGACATGCAGGCGTTTCGTTCTGTGGTGGGCGCGGATATGGATGCCGATGAGCTGCTGCAACGGGCGCTGTCCTGTGCCCGCTGTCGGGTGGTGGTCAAGCGTGGTCGCAAGGCTGCACCACTGGCCGGCAAGGCGCCGTCCTATGCGCTCACCGGCAAGTCCAATCGTTTTGATGTCTACGCTCTGGCTAAAGTCGCTCCGCTGGAGGAATAATCCCTCCAGAACGGTAGTGACAGACCGTCAGAGACAACGGCGAATGGTGTTCTGCACACTGCCATCCACGGCGTGAGACAGACGGTTGGCCAACTGTTCCAGCGCGCTGCTGGTGGTGAGCATGCCTTGTTCCTGTTCTGCCAGCATCTGTTGTTTCTGCAGCTGGCTGACCAGGGTGCGGAACAGCGACGAATCAAAGAACTCCGGCGAATTAACACCATGTAACAGGCTGACGCGCTGGGCGATCAGGGCGCTTTGTTGTTCCAGCGCGCTGGCACTGAAGTGGTCTGAACCATGGTGTTGCAGCAAGGCGAGGGTAATGTAGTAGCGCTCCAGCGTGGGCATCATCACCCGTGCCATGGCGTCGAGATCCTCATAGCTGGCCTCGCGGTCATCAATGGCCTGGAAGTTTTCGCCGTCCGTTTGCAAATAGCCCTTGTCACATAGTTGCTGCAGCCAGAGTTCAAGCTGCCGGGGTAATTCCTCGACTTGCCAGGGCAGGAACAGCTCAGCCTGGACAAAGGGATAGAGCGCGCCGATAAAGTCGAGAATCTGCTGGCGGCTGATCGCCTGGCGGTGAATCAGCAAACAGCCGATCATGCCGGGAATTGCTAACAGGTGTAAGACGTTATTGCGGTAGTAGGTCAGGGCAACGGCCTGACGGTCGTCTGCATAGATCAGATCACCGAGTGGGTTGGTTTGGCGACTGATCGCCGCGAGACTTTCCGCATGCTTGATCCATTCTGCCGGGGTGCCGTCACTAACATGTGTCAGTGGGCTGAGCGGGGCCGCAGTGATCATCGCAGCCCAGTCTTGCAGGCGCTGTTTCAAGGCTGCTTCTGGCATGGCTTCGCGTGGACTGGCCAGCAGCGTCAAGCCGACCAGGTTGATCGGATTGACCACTGCCGAGCGGTTGATTTCTGTCACCACCCGGCGTGCCAGGCAATCGACCACGGCTGGCGCCCAGTCTGGTCGGTAGTGGCAGCTCTCAAATTCCTGCTCGCGCCAGCCTGGCTGTTGCTGGTTGAGGAAGCTGGTCAGATAGACGGGTTCGCCAAAGGTGACGTGGACCTTGCCAAAATCCCGGCCAAAGGATTTCAGCGTCGAAACAATACCCAACAGGCTTTCCTTGCGTTTCTTCTGGCCACGCAGTTCTTTTTGATAGGTGCTGCCCTCGAATACTTTCTCATATCCGATATACACAGGCATAAACAGAATCGGTTTGCGGGAGTCGCGCAAATAGCTGCGCAATGTCATTGCCAGCATCCCGGCTTTGGGTTGCAGCGTACGGCCGGTGCGGCTGCGGCCACCTTCAACAAAGTATTCGGCGGAATAACCACGGCTGAATATGCTGTGCAGATATTCATCAAACACCGCGCCATATAATGGATTATCGCGGAAAGAGCGGCGGATAAAAAATGCACCACCACGCCGCAGAATCGGCCCAACCACCGGAATATTCAGGTTAATACCGGCCGCGATTTGCGGCAATTGCAGGCCATGCTGATATAGCACATAAGAGAGTAATAAATAATCAATATGGCTGCGATGACAGGGCACATATACCACTTCATTATCACGAGCGGCGGTTTTGAGAGCGTCGATATTATGCAATTTGACGCCGTCATATAAGGAATTCCACACCCAACCGAGCAGGACATCGAGAAATCGCACGGTGGTGTAGGAAATATTCGAGGCAATTTCATCGGCATAGCGCAGCGCTCTCTGGCGTGCCCGTTGCGGGGTCAGCTGGCCATCCTGACAGGCCTGTTCAATTGCCTGGTGCACCAGTGGTCGGTTCGGTAGCTGGCTGATCAGGGTACGGCGGTGTGACAGATCCGGGCCGATCACGGTGGCATTCACCAGGCGGAAATGTTTGCGCAGCAGCAGCGCGGTTTTACGGGCCAGCTGGCTGGCGCTGTTGCTGCCTTCAGCCAGTCGCTGCATCGAAACCGGCTGGCTCAGGTGCACAAAGGTATTGCGGCCATTAATCAGAATTGCCATCAGGGTAAACAGCCGACCACCAATGGTGCCGCTGTTTTGCAGCCAGATACGCAAGAACGAGCCTTCTTTCTGTGGCCCCCGGCCCCAGTAGATGCGTACTGGAACCACTTCGATATTTTGCTGAGGATGGCTCATTTGCCATTGCGCCAGTTGCTGCAGGGACTTGCTCAGTACCGGTTTGGCCTGTTTACGGAACAGTCGGCCGGAGCGGCGATAAACGTGGAAAAACGGTGACAATTCCAGCCCGCCGTTGCCGTGATCCAGCGGTCGGCTCCATTCAAAGGCCTCGACTTCGCGGTCAATCACCAGCTGTTCTGCCAGTGAGGCATACATAAAGGCATACACGCGCAGGCGCTCACCTTGCTGCTGGTCGGCCTGCAAGGTGCCGATCTGGCGGGTTTTCAGCAACAGATACAGCAGTCGCTGCAGCCAGCGCATCAGTGTCAGTCGCGATTTGGAAAACCAGCTCATGTATTGGACCCCGGGATTATTATTCTGGATGGTGTTTGTTAATGGTTGTTATCGACAGCGCAGACGGCCGTCTGGTTGCGGCTGGCGATTAATTAATAATGAGGTGGTGGCGCATCGTCAGCGGGTGACTTGCCTGGTCCTTGTGATTGCATCAGTTGTTCAATGCGCTGGTTCATCATTTTCATTGCTTCACGAGCGGTTTCGAAGTCGAGTGTCAGGCGGCTGACCTGCTGATTGAGGGCGTCGATCGTTTCATCCATATAAGCAATACGTATTTCCAGCTCGGCGATTCTGGCGCTGTTGTCGTTGTCAGTCCGGGGCGTTTGCTTATCGGTCATGGCGGATTGTCCTCACTGAATTGTCGTCAAATTCTATCATATTGATTTTTTTGGAGATTTGGGATTACATTCCAGCGCGGTAAGTCAAATTGTTCTTTACTGTAGTCGTTGTACAAAAATCGTTGAACGTTATTTACAGGTATCACTATGGCGAAAAAATTGGGTTTGGCGCTGCTGAGCGGCGTGATTGTCTTGGTAGCATTTTGGGTATCGTCTGTTGCTCTGCTGGGTGAGTTGAAATTGGCTGATGGTACGCTGGTCAGCGACGCCATGCCGTCATCTCTGGCCCTGATTGTATTTGTTGCTGGCCTGGTTGCAGGTTTGATTGTTTCTGCTCTGGCAAATGGTGATGCTGAACCTCGTCGTCGCAGTCGCAGCTCAGGCACTGTGGTTGAGGAAGACGTGGAAGACGGCCGTGAACGCGGTGTGGTGAAGTGGTTCAACGTCAAAAAAGGCTTCGGCTTTATTACCTGGGACGAAGGTGAGGATGTATTTGTGCATTTCCGCTCGATTCGTGGCCAGGGTCACCGTTCACTGACCGAAGGTCAGCGGGTCAAATTTACTGTGGTTCGTGGTGACAAGGGTCCACAGGCAGAGGATGTCTCGGCAGTACGTTAATACGACGGCTGATCTGACTCTGAACAAGCGGCTCCGGCCGCTTTTTTTATAACTGTCAGAAAGCGGGCATTGGTTATGGCCCGATTATTGCGATAACTGGTTCACAGATTCAATTTTCTGACGGACCCGATTATGGCCATTGCCGCAACCCAGGTACTTTCACAGCTCAAGCAGGGCAGTTCGACCCTGTTGAAGGGAAACCTCAGCATCCCGCTGATGGTTGTTGTGCTGCTGGGTATGATGACCCTGCCGCTGCCGCCGATGCTGCTGGATACCTTCTTTACCTTCAACATTGCTCTGTCGATTGTGGTGTTGCTGGTGAGCGTGTATGCCAGAAGGCCGCTCGATTTCGCCATTTTCCCGACCATTCTGCTGGTCGCCACCTTGCTGCGGCTGGCATTGAACGTGGCCTCGACCCGCGTTGTGTTGATGAATGGCCACGAGGGTGGTGATGCCGCCGGCAAGGTGATCGAGGCATTTGGTGAAGTGCTGATTGGCGGTAACTACGCGGTGGGTCTGGTGGTCTTCATGATTCTGATGATCATCAACTTTGTGGTGGTCACCAAGGGTGCTGGCCGGGTATCCGAAGTGAGTGCCCGCTTCACTCTCGACGCCATGCCCGGCAAACAAATGGCGATTGACGCCGATCTCAACGCCGGCCTGATTGATGCTGATTCCGCCCGCACCCGTCGTGCCGAAGTGGCTGCTGAAGCCGACTTCTACGGCTCCATGGATGGTGCCAGCAAATTCGTCAAAGGTGACGCCGTCGCCGGTATCCTGATTCTGTTGATCAACGTGATCGGTGGTTTTGCCATTGGTATGGGCCAGCACGCCCTCAGCTTTGGCAATGCAGTGGAGGTTTACACCCTGCTGGCGATTGGTGACGGTCTGGTGGCGCAGATTCCATCGCTGCTGTTGTCGGTCGCCACGGCCATCATGGTGACTCGTAACGGCAGTGATGAAGACATGGGCACTCAGGTGGTTGGCCAGATGTTTTCGTCGGCCAAGGCGCTGGGGGTTTCTTCTGGCCTGATGTTCCTGATGGGCGTGATTCCGGGCATGCCGCACGTGGTATTCCTCGGCGCGGCGGCGATTTCCGGTGGCCTGGCCTACGCCATTCGTTACAAGAAAGAAGGTGGCCAGCTTGGCGATGCGGTGGTGAAACGCCTTGGTGGCCAGCCTAAAGCAGCTCCTAAAGCGCTGGCTGGCCCTGCCGGTAAGGGTGGCGCGCTGGAAGCGCCGAAAGAAAAAGCCGAGCAGGCGATCCGTCAGCTGGAGGTCAAGGAACTGGGCTGGGATGACGTTGAGCCAGTCGACCGGGTTGGCCTGGAAGTCGGTTACCGGCTGATTCCACTGGTCGACAAACACCAGAACGGCCAGCTGCTGAGTCGGATCAAGGGCGTCCGTCGCAAGCTCTCACAGGATCTGGGTTTTCTGATGCCGTCGGTGCATATCCGCGACAACCTCGATCTGCTGCCCAATCAATACCGTATTACCCTGATGGGCGTCACTCTGGCAGAAGCCGAAATTCATCCTGAACGGGAAATGGCGATTAATCCCGGTGAGGTGTTTGGCAAGATCGAAGGCATTCCCGGCAAGGACCCGGCCTTCGGCATGGATGCTTTCTGGATTGAAGCCAGTCAGAAAGACCGCGCCCAGACACTCGGTTATACCGTCGTTGACGCCAGTACTGTGGTAGCCACTCACCTCAATCAGAAACTTTACCGCCATGCCCACGAATTGCTCGGTCATGAAGACGTTCAGAAGCTGGTCGACATGCTTGCCAATACCTCGCCCAAGCTGGCGGAAGAATTGGTGCCCAACAAGGTGTCCGTCAGCCAGTTGCTGACGGTGCTGCAAAGTCTGCTGAAAGAGCATGTGCCAATTCGGGATATGCGTTCAATCGCCGAGTCTTTGGCGAATAGCCCTGCCAATAGTCAAGATTCTGCCGCTTTGATTGCGGCCGCACGGATGGGTCTGCGCCGCCTGATCGTCCAGAACATCTATGGCCACGCGGATGCGCTGCCGGTTATCACGTTGGATCCAGGATTGGAACAGCTTTTGCTTAAGTCATATCAGCAGTCCTTGCAACAGGCTCAGCAGACCGGTGGTCAGGCGGGCCTGGTGCTCGAACCGGCCATGGCAGAGACGCTCCAGCGTTCACTGACCGAAGCGGTTCAGAATCAGGAGATGGCAGGGCACCCGGCAGTATTGCTGGTTACCAGTCAGATCCGCGCAGCGATGGCACAGTTTGTCCGTAACTCGCTGGAGCAATTGCACGTGCTGTCGTATCAGGAAATTCCGGATACCAAGAGCATTACGATTTCAGCAGCTGTCGGTGGTAAACGCTGACACCCGGTCGCAACCAGGGTAACCAGAGGCCAGGCCTCTAACGTAGACGAGACGTCCTTATGAAAGTGAAACGCTTTATTGGCTCAAACATGCAGTTGGCGCTGCGTCAGGTCTCCCGCGAGCTGGGAGAGGACGCGGTGATTCTGTCGACCAAAAAAGTGGCTGAAGGCTTTGAGGTTGTCGCCGCTCTGGATTACCAGTCTGACGCTGCCGCCCAGCACAACGCCGAAGTGGATCGTCAGTTGCAGCTGCAACAGGAACTGGAACGCGCCAAGGCGCTGCAGCAACAGCGTCGTGAAGCCATAGCCCGTGGTGAAACCCCACGTGAAATTGACCTCGACCGCGATATTCGTGGCGAGCTGCCCGACATGACCTATCAGCGCCCGCAATCAGCCAGAGCTGCTCGTCCGGCAGAGCGTCAGAACATCAGTCAGCGAGCTGATCAGGGCGTCAATAAATCGGCTGCAGCGCCAACCATGGCAGCAGCAACTGCGTCTTCTGAGCAGACCGATTACAGCGAGTTGCTGGCGAAGATGAGTGGCGAGCTGCAGGAACTGAAAAACTGGATGGTCAGCCATGGCGGCAGTGCCTGGGATAGCGGTCGGCCAATGACCTGGCAGCAAAGCCAGCTGTGGAATCGCTGTCAGGATGTCGGCCTGGAACCCGCCTGGGCTGACAAGATCGTCGCCCGTGTGCAGCCATCCGACAATATTGAAGAGGCCTGGAAACAGGCGATGCGGCAGATTGCCATGGAATTGCCGGTAGTGAAGTCCGGCAGCCTCGACAAGGGCGGAGTATTTGCTCTGGTTGGCCCGACCGGTGCTGGCAAGACCACCACCATCGGTAAGCTGGCAGCCCGCTTTGTCATGCACAACGGTGCTGATTCGGTCGCACTGGTGAGTATCGACAGTTACCGCATGGCAGCCCAAGACCAGCTGCGTTCAGTGGCGCGGATTCTGGGGGTGCAATTGCACTCGGTCACACCGGGCAATGATCTGGCACCACTGCTGGATCAGCTGGTGGGCAAGGAAAAGAAACGTCTGGTTTTGATCGATACTGCCGGTTTGGCCAGTCAGGATCCGGCGTTTCCGCAGCAATTGTCTATGCTTAAGCAAGCGTCTGAGTGCCAGGTCAAGGCTGCTCGTCTGCGCTGTCTGCTGACGTTGCCACTGACCAGTCAGGGTCGTTGTCTGCAGGAAAATTATGAACATTATAAAGAAGCCGGTCTGGCCGGCTGTATTTTCACCAAACTTGACGAATGTTTCAGCCTGGGGCCAGCCATGAGTGTGGCGGCGTTAACCCGGATGCCGGTGGTGATGGTGGCTGATGGCCCCCGCATCCCGGACGATCTGCATTACCCGGATGCAGGCAAACTGGTCAAGCTCGCTGAGCAAATGGCTCGTATGGCACGTACTCGCTGGCAAGCAGCAGACGCCATGCGCAGCCCGGCCCGGCAAGCAGGTTCTCAACACGGAGTTCAGTAGTTATGGCAAAACATCCTGTACAGGTAATCGCAGTCACTGGTGGCAAGGGGGGCGTCGGCAAGAGCAACATGTCCGTCAACCTGGCGATTGGCCTGGCTGAGCTGGGACGCCGTGTGGTTGTACTGGACGCTGACCTGGGTCTGGCCAACATCGATATTTTGCTGGGCATCAGCGCTGGCCGTACCATTGAAAATGTATTGGCAGGTGAATGTGACTTGCGTGACATCATGGTCCGTGGTCCGGGCGGTATTCGTATCGTGCCTGCAGCATCCGGCACCCAGAAACTATCGCAGCTGAACACGCTTGAACATGCTGGCCTGATCCAGGCGTTCAGTGACCTGGCCGATGACATTGATGTATTGATTGTCGATACCGCGGCCGGTATTTCTGACACCGTGATCAGCTTTGTCTGTGCCGCGCAGGAAGTCATTATGGTGGTGACCGATGAGCCAACCTCCATCACTGACGCCTATGCCCAGATCAAGCTGTTGAGCCGCGATTATGGGATGTTCCGCTTCCGTATTGTCGCCAACATGGTGCGTACCCCGCAGGATGGCCATGCCCTGTTCGCCAAGCTGACCAAGGTGACTGACCGTTTCCTCGATGTGGCGTTGCAGTACGTTGGTGCGATTCCACAGGACGATGCGGTCAAGCGCGCGGTGCAGCGTCAGAAAGCGGTCATCGAAGCCTATCCGCGTTCACGGGCGGCGATTGCCTTCCGGGCGCTGGCGAAAAAAGTGGACTCCTGGCCGCTGGCTTCAACGCCTCGTGGCCATCTGGAATTTTTTGTTGATCGACTGGTGCAGCAACAAGTCGGAGCCTGAATGTGAATCGCAGTTGCATGGCTTATACCTCGGTTGAGGGAAACAGCGTGGACGAGCGCGTGCGTGAGCACGCCACGCTGGTCAAACGTATTGCTCATCACTTGCTGGGCCGCTTGCCGGACTCGGTGCAGCTGAATGATCTGATCCAGGCGGGCATGCTTGGCCTGCTGGAAGCTGCGCGCAAGTACGACGGCGAGAAGGGCGCCAGTTTTGAAACCTACGCCGGTATCCGTATACGCGGTGCCATGCTGGATGAAATCCGTAAGGGCGATTGGGCTCCACGCTCGGTGCACCGCAACAGCCGTCGCATCAGCGAGGCGATCCAGCAGATTGAAAGTGAAAAAGGCCGTGATGCTGACGACAGCGAAGTGGCCGAACGACTGGGCATCAGTGCCGACGAATACCATGCGATTCTGCGTGACAGTGCGGGTTGTCGGCTGTTCAGTTACGAGGAAATGCTCGAGAACCATCACGACAGTGTGGATGCCATGCTCGACTCGGACGACGAAGATCCGTCCCACAGTGTTGAACGTGGCGCTTTCCAGAAGCAACTGGCAGATGCCATTCGGGATTTGCCGGAGCGTGAGCAACTGGTGCTGGCGTTGTATTACGACGAAGAACTGAACCTGAAAGAAATTGGTGCCGTGCTGGGCGTCAGTGAAAGTCGGGTCTGTCAGATTCACAGTCAGGCGGCACACCGCTTGCGGGCTCGTTTGGGAGGCTGGATGTAGCATCTGGCTTCTCATCGTACCGTTTCCTGCCCTTTATCCTGCTGCTGTTGCCTGTCTGCACGTTTATCAAGGTCGGTTATCTGACCCCTTGCTGTTTCCCTTCTGTATTCATAACGCTTTCCTGCTCAAGTAGTTACCGAAATTGCCGATGACTTCGGAAGTGGCGTATTCACTGAGGTCGGAGCCAATTGCCCAAATTGGTTTCTGGTAGTGAATTCTCTCAGGCATCAGCTGGATAACCGTCAGAGTGGGTCTACACTTCCTTTAACACCCCGGTGTTGGGGTAATGCCACCGGGTAGCTGGACGGCTTGAGATTGAGTCGATTATTGGAGGTCGTTTTGGACAAGAACATGAAAATTCTCATCGTTGATGATTTCTCTACGATGAGACGCATCGTTAAAAATCTGCTGCGGGACCTGGGTTTTACCAATACCGCCGAAGCGGATGATGGCTCGACTGCCTTGCCGATGCTACAGCAGGGCGACTTCGACTTTCTGGTGACTGACTGGAACATGCCGGGCATGTCGGGCATTGATTTGCTCAAGAAAGTTCGGGCTGATGAACGTCTGCGTCACCTGCCGGTACTGATGGTTACGGCAGAAGCCAAGCGCGAGCAGATTGTGGCGGCGGCTCAGGCCGGTGTGAACGGCTATGTCGTCAAGCCGTTCACGGCAGCGGTGCTTAAGGAAAAGATTGAGAAGATCTTTGAGCGTGTCGAAGGCTAACTCAGGGATTTATTCATGTCCGAAAGTTACCAGTCTATTGGTTCACAGCAAAGCAGCGAGGAGATGAAGCTCCTCGCCCAGACCATGGTCGAGAGTCTCGAACGTGGCGATCTGGGGCAGGCTGTGGCGCTGGTGAACCAGATGAAAGAGGTTCGTGACAAGACTCTGTATCTGGAGATTGGTCGACTCACCCGTGCCCTGCACGAGTCGATCAAGAATCTCAATATTGAGTCTGTTGGCGCCGGTTCAGAAATCGATAAAGCCACCGACAAGCTCCAGTACGTCATCGAAATGACCGATAAATCGGCCAACCGCACCATGGATCTGGTCGATGCCGGTATTCCCCTGGCGGCAACGTTGAATGAGCGATCCACGGCGCTTCGGGAGCAATGGCAGAAGTTTCTCAACAAGGAGCTGAAGCCGGACGAGTTTCGCTCTCTGACCCGTGACATCCAGGAATATCTGGTAGACAGCGAACGTCATTCCCGTCAGATCAAGGACCAGTTTTCCGAGATTCTGCTGGCGCAGGATTTTCAGGATCTCACCGGTCAGGTGATCCAGAAAGTTGCCGCGCTGGTGCGCGATGTTGAAAGCCGTCTGGTTAACCTGGTGGTGATGGCAGGCACGGTTGACCAGATTACCGGTATTCAGCACCAGGGCCTGGACGCCGAGCCTGAGGTCAGTGAGACCAAAGAAATCGTGGCGGAAGGGCCACAAATCGATAAAACCGTAGATGGCGTGGTCGCCAGTCAGGATGACGTAGATGACCTGTTGTCCAGTTTGGGATTCTAAAGGAGCAGGTAAATGAGCTTCGATGCTGATGAAGAGATTCTTCAGGATTTTCTGGTAGAGGCTGGCGAAATTCTTGAGCTGCTGTCCGAACAGCTGGTGGATCTGGAGCAGCGTCCGGACGACCATGATCTGCTGAATGCGATTTTCCGTGGCTTCCATACCGTCAAGGGTGGTGCTGGCTTTCTGCAGTTGTCGCCGTTAGTGGACTGCTGTCACGCCGCTGAGAACGTGTTTGATACCCTTCGTAATGGCTTGCGCAGTGTTGATGCCGACCTGATGGACGTGGTTTTGCAGGCACTGGATGCTGTCAATAGCATGTTTGACGATGTGCGTTCTGGTGCCATACCGGAGCCTGCTGATCCCTATATCATTCATCAGCTGCATGATCTGGCACAGCCGCAATCAGCGGCGCCCAAAGCGCCAGCCCAGCCGGTTGCCAAACAGCCAGAGCCGCTGCCAGAACCTGTGGTGGAAACACCTCAGCCCGTTGCAGCGCCTGCCAGCAGTGGCACTGATAGTGATATTACCGACGACGAATTTGAACAGCTGTTGTCTGCATTGGATGATCAACACGACGAACCGGCAGCGGTCGCCGAACCCGAGGCTGCTGCCGCAGGGATGGGACTGGATGACGATGACCTGTTCGATATTCCTTCTGCTGGTGCCAGTTCCGACGATGAAATCACGGAAGACGAATTCGAAGCCTTGCTCGATCAGATTCACGGCAAGGGTAAACACGGCGCTGTCGCTGTTGGGACTCCGGCGAGTGAGCCCGTGGCCGCCGCAAAACCTGAGCCGGTTGCTGAAGTAGCCGAAGAAGTAGCCCAGGACAGTAGTCTGGCCAGTGATCTGATTACGGACTCGGAATTTGAAGAGCTGCTGGATCGCTTGCACGGCAAAGGCAAGTTCAGTGTGGAGGCGGCCCCGGAAGTCGCCGCAGAGCCTGTGCATGAAGACGTTGCTGAAGCGGCCCCTGCGGTCGAAGAATCGGCATCTTATCAGCCGGACCCTGAACCTCATTTTGAAGCGCCTGTGGCTGCAGCGGGTGGTGCCGGTGCACGTCCACCGGCAGCGGCTGCCACTCGTGCCGCCGCTCCGGCTGCCGATCGTAAACAGCACGACAAGGAACCGGCTGGCGAAGCCACTGTGCGGGTTGATACCAAGCGTCTCGACGACATTATGAACATGGTCGGCGAGCTGGTGCTGGTGCGTAACCGGCTGGTACGGCTGGGTCTGAAGAGCCAGGATGAATCCATGGCCAAGGCGGTTGCCAACCTCGATGTGGTGACTGGCGACCTGCAGACCTCGGTAATGAAAACCCGTATGCAGCCGATCAAGAAAGTCTTTGGTCGATTCCCGCGAGTGGTACGTGATCTCGCGCGGCAGCTGAAAAAAGAAATCAACCTCGAACTGCGTGGCGAAGAAACCGATCTCGACAAAAACCTGGTTGAGGCGCTGGCTGACCCGCTGGTTCACCTGGTGCGCAACTCGGTTGACCATGGTGTCGAAACCCCGTCTGAACGGGAAGCAGCTGGTAAACCGCGGGTTGGTTCTGTGGTGCTGTCTGCCGAGCAGGAAGGCGATCACATCCTGTTGCAGATTCAGGATGACGGCAAGGGGATGGATGCCAACCTGCTGCGTCGCAAGGTGGTTGAAAAAGGCCTGATGGAACAGGACGCGGCAGAGCGCTTGACCGAACAGGAATGCTTTAACCTGATCTTTTTGCCGGGCTTTTCAACCAAGGATCAGATTTCTGACGTCTCTGGCCGGGGTGTTGGCATGGACGTGGTGAAAACCAAGATTTCCCAGCTTAACGGCACTATTCGGATCGATTCGTCTCCTGGCATGGGTACCACCATTGCGATCAAGGTACCACTGACGCTGGCGATTATGCCGACGCTGATGGTGATGCTGGAAAACCAGGCGTTTGCCTTCCCGCTGGTCAGTGTTAACGAAATTTTCCATCTCGACCTGACCCAGACCAACATCGTTGATGGCCAGGAAGTCGTGGTCGTGCGTGAGCGGCCGATTCCGCTGTTCCACCTGAAGCGCTGGCTGGTGCCTTCCAAGGCTCACGCCAAAGACCGCACCGGTCATGTGGTGGTGGTTTCGGTGGGAACCAAGAGTGTCGGTTTTGTGGTTGATCAGCTGGTTGGTCAGGAAGAAGTGGTGATCAAGCCACTGGGCAAAATGCTGCAGGGAACGGCCGGTATGGCCGGTGCCACCATCACGGGTGATGGCCGTATTGCCCTGATTCTGGATATCCCCAGCATGTTGAACCACTACGCAGCCCGCCATGCATCGGCTGCCTGAGAGCTCGGCCGGAACCCTGGGGTTCTGCCCGGCGTGATTTAATGCCCCTGCCTGGCGGGGGCTTGTAGAGCTGCAAATCTATGAGCATCAAGGTACTGGTTGTCGATGACTCCGGCTTTTTCCGTCGGCGGGTGTCGGACATTATCAATGCAGACCCTCGTATGCAGGTGATTGGCGAAGCCAGCAATGGTCGTGAGGCCATTGACCTGAACGAACAGCTGAAGCCGGACGTCATCACCATGGATTACGAAATGCCGGTGATGGACGGTATCACCGCCTTGCGCAATATCATGCTGCGGCGGCCAGTGCCGGTATTGATGTTTTCATCGCTGACCTTTGAAGGCGCCCGCGTCACGCTGGATGCGCTGGATGCCGGGGCGCTGGATTATCTGCCGAAGAATTTTGACGCGGTGGCCAAGGGCACGGCGGAAATACGCCGGATGCTGACCGACCGTATTGTTGCTGTATCGGGCAGTCGGATGGGGCGCGCAGCTGTAGCCCCGGCTCACACGCCAGAACCAGCGCGTCCGTCTGTTGCAGATACTGCTCCACTGCGGCCAACAGCACGCGTGGAGGCTGGCACGGTACGCGCCAGCAAACCGGTGGAGGCTGTGCCGGTTGTCAGCAAACCACCAAAATCCTTGCACGGTATCGAGCTGGTATTGATTGGCACCTCGACGGGTGGTCCGGCCGCCTTGCAGACCCTGTTCAAGGGGCTGTCACCGACCTTCCGCAAGCCGATTATTATTATTCAGCATATGCCAGCCTCGTTTACCAAGGCATTTGCCGAACGTCTGAACAGCATCAGCAGCATGACGGTGAAAGAAGCCGTCGATGGTGATCGTATTGCTGCCGGACATGTCTATGTGGCTCCCGGTGGCATGCAGCTGATGCTGGAAAACCGTGGCCAGCCCGCCATTCGTATTCGTGAAAGCGACGAACGGGTGAACTATCGTCCAAGCGTCGACATTGCCTTTGCATCCGCCGCCAAGAACTTTGGCAGCAAGGCGCTGGGGCTGGTGCTGACCGGCATGGGTGCGGATGGCAAGGAAGGTGCGCGACTGATGAAGTCGGCTGGCGGCCATATCTGGGCCCAGGACGAAGCCAGTAGTGTGATTTACGGTATGCCAATGGCGGTCGCCAAGGCTGGCTACGCTGACGATATTGTCTCGCTGAAAGATATAGGGCCGCGTTTGTCGACCGATCTTGTCTGACCAACAGTCTGCAAGGAGGGGCCATGGGGTACTGGCGTTTGCCACTCTTGCTGCTGGCACCAGTGATGATTGTGCTGGTGTTTGGCATCGAAGGGGGCAGTCTGACGATGCTGTGGAACCCGATGGCGGCGGTGATTGTCATTATCGGCAGCCTGTTGGCGACCTTTGTGCCAGCGCCGCTGGTCGCGGTGCAGCATCTGGCCCAGGCGCTCTGGCGTTTGCCTGCCGATTCCAGTTTTGGCCTCAAACAACTCTCTGACCGCATCGTTAACTGGGGTAATACCCGTCGTCGCAAGGGTAATCCCGGACTGGAAGAATTGCTGCAGTCCGAGCGGGATCTGTTTTGTGCCCGTACCCTGCGACTGATTGCCGATGGCCATCCGCCTGCCGATATTCGCCAGACTCTCGAAAATGAACTCAACTTCCGCTTTGCCCGCAACCAGCAGGCGCTGGCGCTGCTGACCAATCTGGCGGGTTATCTGCCAACGCTGGGGATTGTCGGCGCGGTACTGGGGTTGATTCAGGTGCTGTCCGGTATCAGTGACCCGGATACCCTCGCCAAGGGCATTGCGACGTCGTTTGTGGCGACTTTCTACGGGGTCGCCCTGTCGAATCTGGTGGTATTGCCGCTACAGCAGTTCTTGCAGCACCGTTTACAGGTGCAGAGCAATTTTTATTGGGCGCTGGTGCAGGGGGTTGATGACCTGCTGCATGGCACAAACCCTGTCGCGATTGTGGATCGGATCCGTGTCTGGCATCAGTGACGAAACCCCGGCATCACGCCGGGTGGGGCAGGCCAAACCACCGATGCTGCCGGAGCAGGACAGCGATCATCATCGTTGGCTGTTGTCCTATGCCGACTTTATTACCCTGTTGTGTGCCTTTTTTATCATGTTGTACGCCATGAGTGAGATTGACCGCCGCCAGGGGACTAACCTGCTTGAACAGTTGCAGCAAAGCCTGGGGCAAATTGCCACTGACAGCAAGTCGATGGGCAATGACGGCACCCCTGTGGTGGTTGACGCAACAGCAAATACTCCAGCGCCGCCCGCCGCTGAATCGCTGTCAGCAGAGAATCCTGCAGAAACGACTGAAACGCCATTGGCAGTAGCTACCAACAAACTGCGCCAATTAACTCAACTTTTTCCGCCCGACGCCGATACCAGCATCAGACAGGCTGAAAAGTGGACCAGCCTGGCGTTGGCGGGTGAGTTTGTATTTGCCAACAACCAGTATCGATTGAGCCCGGCGGGACGCCAACGTATAGAACAGCTGGCGCAGGCGTTACGCGAGTGGCCGTATGTGATTCAGGTGATAGGCCATTCCAGTGTGATGCCGCAATCTGGCTTTGACAGTAACTGGCAGTTATCGGCCATGCGAGCGGCCAGTGTGGCTGATGAATTGGTAACTCAGGGCGTTGCTCCGGCACGGCTGCTGGCAACCGGGGTTGGCCATTACCATCCAGCCTTGCCGTCAGCCGCTGGCTGGCAAGCGAGCGAGACCAGTGTGGTTTCGGCGCGGGTTGAAATCGTGTTGATGGTCAGTGATGGCGATGAACCCTGGGCAGCACCGGAAACCGGGGCGCAATAAGTCCGTGTGGAGTGGAACAGACTTTGCTCCAGTCCTGATAACCGCCCAAAGCGGCAATAAAGTGCTGGTACTGATGGCCAGCAAACAGATTGAAGCGCGTCAGTTACTGGATTTCAGAGCGCTGGCGACAGATTAATGACTTTTACCCGGTACTTTGGCCGGGTGTTCTATCAGGGGTGACCACATGCGAGTCTGGTCGATTGCAAATCAGAAAGGTGGTGTTGGCAAAACAACCAGCGTTGTCACATTGGGCGGCTTGCTGGGCGAACGCGGTGAACGGGTACTGCTGGTGGATCTCGATCCCCACGGCTCCCTGACCAGTTATTTCAAACTGGACCCGGACAGCCTTGAGCACAGCATGTATCAGCTGTTTTTCGACGACAACTGCAAAGACCGCGACTACATTGGCCAGGTGATTCGGCCAACCTCCTTGCCGAATGTACATTTGCTACCCGCTGCTACCTCGCTGGCCACGCTTGAACGTCAGGTCAGTGGTCAGGAAGGCATGGGGCTGGTGTTGTCCCGTTCGCTGGCCCAGGTATGGGATGAATACGACTATGCCCTGCTGGATACGCCCCCCATTCTCGGCGTGTTGATGGTCAACGCACTGGCCGCCTGTCAGCGATTGGTGATTCCAACCCAGACCGAACATCTGGCTATGAAAGGGCTGGAGCGCATGGTGCATACCCTGCAAATGGTGATGAAGTCCCAGCGCCGCCAGTTACCTTATACGATCGTGCCAACCATGTTTGACCGCCGGACTTCAGCCTCGGTCATTACGCTCAAGGAAATGCGCCAGATCTATCGCACTAATCTGGCCGCCGAACCGATTCCGGTGGACACCCGTTTACGCGATGCCAGCCACGAAGGTGTGTTTCCACATCAACTCGGTGAAGAAAGCCGTGGCCTGCGGGTTTATCGACATTTATTAACTGCGCTGGACCATGATGTCGAAAGGACTAGCCAGCATGCGTGAGTCTCGCGGCAGTGTTGATGAGCTGATCGGCAGCTATCTCGACGGCCTGTTACTGGATCCGCTGCCGCTGGCTGATGACGCTATTGAAGTGGCTGCTCTGGAAGACTCTGAGCCGGACCAGCTTGAACCTGCAACCAACTGGAACGCGGTACTGGAGCAAGCGGTTGCCAGCTCGCGGGCAGGGCAGCAACAAGTTGCCGTCACAGAATCCGCTGAGATGATTTGCAGCCTGCCGGAGGGCATGGCGCTGTTACCTGTCAATACAATCGGTCAGGGGCATCGTAGCCAGCTGCCGTTACAGTTGCTGGATGGCCTGTTTCTATTAAGGCAGTTGCCGCGTGGGAGTCGTGTTCACGGTGCCTTGCTGGCATCGTGTCAGCAGCTGGTGGTTCGGCTTGAAGCGGCAGGAATGTATCCATGAGTGATAACGCCAAACGTCCTAACAAGGTTGATGGAGTCCTGCAGGGCTATCTCGACGACTTGCTGCTGGAATTACCGGGCAGCTCCGGCAAACCAGCCGCCGCTGAGCGCTATAACCGTCCGCCAGCACCGCCAGCAGGAGTTGAAAACAGAGTCCAGCCACAGGCTGCTCGCAGTCCTCAGCCTGAAAAACCGGCGATGCCAAGATTTGCCGAGCCAGAGCCGCCCAAGCCGGTGTTAATGCCACCGGTTGTGGTGGCAGAAACAGCGGTAGAAAAGGTTGTTGCAGACAAAAGCGTTTCTGAAAAAAGCGTTGCTGAAAAAGTCATTCCGATTGCTCCAGCAGCAAAGCCGCAAACTGAATTAGCTCAACCGGCAGTTGCGCTGAAGGTCGCTGAAGCAAAGGTTGTTACGCCGCCGCTCGAAACCAAACCCGTTGCGAGAACCAGGGCTCCCGTCGTTCCGTCGGCCCCTGACGTTAGTAAACAGGCTGTCAATAAAGCGACGGCGACTTCGGTGCCTGAAGCCACCTTGATGAGCCAGAAAAATGACACCGCAGCAGCGCTGGCGTCATTGAACTGGCAATCTGGCGGTGGTGTTGATTGCCTGATCTTTATCGTTTGTGGGCTCAAGCTGGCGATTCCCTTGCCATGGCTGGGTGGTGTGCATCGGGTGTCCGACAAGATCACGCCGCTGTTTGGTCAGGCGCGTTGGTCATTGGGCGTCTGGCAGGGAGAAAAGGGCAAGCTCACGATTGTCGACAGCGCCTTGCTGATGATGCCGGAGCGTCAGCGCAGCCTGCAGGATGAAGGCTATGAATATTTCATCCAGCTCGACCGCTCCCCATGGGCCGTGGCCTGCCAGCAGATTTGTGACACCGTCAAACTGGATCAGAACGCTATCAAGTGGCGCGGTGAACGTAGCAAGCGGCCCTGGCTGGCCGGTACTGTGATTGATGAAATGTGTGCCCTGATTGATGTGCCAGGGTTGTTGGGTTTGCTGGAGGACAACCGTCGTCCAAAGCGGGCTGGCGCTCACCAGTCCTGAAGTTTTTGTCTTGTGCTGCCGTCGCTGCAAGCTGACGGTGGCGTCCCGTCTGATGTTGACAGACTGTCACGAATTTTCTTTTCTGCAAACTGGTACACATTGTGCTCTGTTCTATAGTTAAGAAAGGTTCGCCAGGTTTACGTCAGGCCGTGGCCTTTCTTATGAGGATGTTTTTATGTCAGCTATCGCCGGAAACAAAAGTGCCGAAGATCCCGTCTTGCAATGGGTCACCTTCCGCCTGGAAAACGAAACTTACGGCATTAACGTAATGCAGGTGCAAGAAGTGCTGCGTTACAGCGAAATCGCCCCGGTGCCAGGAGCGCCGGATTATGTACTGGGCATTATCAACCTGCGCGGCAATGTCGTGACTGTGATTGATACCAGACGGCGTTTTGCCTTGCCGACCGCTGACACGACTGACCAGACCCGTATCGTGATCATCGAAGCGGAAAACCAGGTCGTCGGCATCCTGGTTGATGCAGTGGCGGAAGTGGTTTATCTGCGCCAGTCAGAAATTGAAACCACGCCATCTGTCGGGAACGAGGAAAGTGCCAAATTCATTCAGGGCGTTTGCCACAAGAATGATGAGTTACTGATCCTCGTGGATCTTGAAAAACTCATGACCGACGAAGAGTGGTCAGAATTACAGGGTTTGTAACCCTGAAGGAAACGACAAATGTGGCCTTTGACAATTGAGCAGTGGGCATTGGCAGGCGCAGTAACTATGCTGATAACAGGTTTCCTGTCGATTCAGCGCATGCGTCAGCGGATCGTGCGACTGGAGCAGCAAAACACTGCCCAGCGTCAGCGCGTCAGTCAGCTGCAACAGAATCAGGAGGCCATGAACCAGAGTGTGGTTGGCATGGGGCGTAAAATTCGCCAGCTGACCCAGCGTCTGGGCGAGGCGGAACAACGTGCCTTGTTTACGCCGGGAGATGAAGCATCGTATCAACAGGCCGCCCGACTGGTGCGGCTTGGTGCGAACGCCAGGGAGCTGGTTGAAAGTTGTGGTATGGCGAGAGCCGAGGCCGAGTTGTTGCTATCGCTGAAAGGTCGAGTACATTAAGAATAAGAAGACAACCTGAATGATTCAGGTGGAAAGGGACACTCACAGGCGGTGACTCTCAAGGGAATGGCAATCGATCCCCCGCGCAAACGGGCAGGAGGTGATTATGTTGGCAGTACCGGCAGGCTTGATATTGATGATCAGTCTGGTGACGCCGATGACGCAACCACAGCCGCAGCCATCGTCTCTGCTGGCCAATCGCATCATGGATGCGACCCAGATGGAATATTCACCGGAATTTACCGATCTCTATCTGATTGAGACGGCTGATCGTTTTCGCTCAATCCAGATCTATTGCAATGCCAGCAGCTGTTACAAGGTGCGTGGCGTCTACAAGTTTGTCTGACAGCAGGCGGGCAATGCAGCCCGCCTGTCAGCACTCTGACTGAAAATCAGTCCTGACGTGCAGCCAGAATGGCAATCACATCATCGTGATGGGTTTTGGTTTTGACCTTTGGCATTACGTGCAGAATCTTGCCTGCCTCATCAATGATGAAGGTGATGCGGTTGACGCCCATATATTCCTTGCCCATAAACTTCTTCAGGCCCCAGATGCCATAAGCCTGGCACATGCTGGTGTCTTCGTCAGACAGCAGGTCGAAGTTGAGGTTGTCACGGTCGATAAACTTTTGCAGACGAGCTGGTTTGTCCGGGCTGACGCCGACGGCTACTGCATTGTATTGCGCCAGTTCTTCCTTGCTGTCGCGCAGGCCGCAGGCCTGGGTAGTGCAGCCGGGGGTCATGGCTTTGGGGTAGAAATACAGCACCAGTACCTTACCGGCATAATCCTGCAAGGTGACTGTTTCGCCTTTTTGATTGAGGGCGCTGAACGCCGGTGCGTCGCTGCCAACTTCAGGCAGGTTGAGTGCACTCATGATTTGCTCCTTGTCTGCTGTTCGTTTGATCTTGGTTGACCCATGTTATTCGATCAAGCGCAATCAGTTCAGTAATTCCAGCTGAATCGGACCACGCGGAATACAGCAACAGAGCAGCACTTCATCATCGTTGATCCAGGCCATTGGCTCGCTGGTGTAGTGTACTTCGCCAGATAACAGGCGAGCACGGCAGCTGCCACAGTAGCCTTCACGGCACTGGAAGTGGACGTCGATGTTTTGTGCCTCAAGCGACTCCAGCAGATTGTTGGCGTACTGGAAGCGGGCCTCACGACCATCACTGAGCATAACGCTGTAAATTGCGGGGGCCATACCATCCAGCTCCAGCTGTGGCGTTGGCTCCGGATGTTCAGGATCATTCTCGGGCAGATACAATTCCGCCTGACGTTGCTCGTCGGCGCTTTCTGCGCTGGATGGCTCAAGGTCGAAGTCAGGCTGGTCGTTGCTGCGGCCATCCAGTTCAAACCAGTCGTTATCATTACTGGAGGCGGACTGGCCGGGAAGTTCCTCCCGGCGCTTGTTGAGGGCTTTCATCAAAGGTCGAAATCACCAAAGTCACTGGTATCGACTTCACTGTCGATCGCGCCTACCAGGTAGGAGCTGATCTCGGACTCTTGTGGCGCAACCTGTACGTTGTCGCTGTTGAGCCAGGAGTTGATCCATGGCAGTGGGTTGGAGCGGGCTTCGAAAATACGGTCGAAGCCAAGCGCAGCAATACGCTGGTTGGTGATGTATTCAACGTACTGGCAGAGGATGTCCTTGTTCAGGCCAATCATGGAGCCGTCCTTGAACAGGTATTCGGCCCAGTCTTTTTCCTGCTGCGCTGCTTCCTTGAAGATGCGTACCACGTCGGCTTTGCACTCTTCGGCGATGTCGGCAAATTCTGCATCGTCCTTGCCGCGGGCAATGATTTGCAGCATGTGCTGGGTGCCGGTCAGGTGCAGGGCTTCGTCACGGGCGATCAGTTTGATGATCTTGGCGTTGCCTTCCATCTTGGCGCGTTCGGCAAAGGCGAACGAACAGGCGAAGCTGACGTAGAAGCGAATGGCTTCCAGCACGTTCACTGATACCAGGGTCAGGTACAGGCGGCGCTTGAGTTCATGCATGGTGACTTCAACTACTTCACCATTGATGGTGTGGGTACCTTCGCCCAGTTGCTGGTACCAGCACGACAGCTCAATAAAGGCGTCGTAGTACTGGGTAACGGACACGGCCCGACGGGTGATGTGTTCGTTACGGGTAATATCGTCAAAGATCACTGCCGGGTTTGGCACAATGTTACGCACAATGTGGGTATAGGAGCGGCTGTGAATGGTTTCGCTGAATGACCAGGTTTCGATCCAGGTTTCCAGCTCCGGCAGCGATACCACTGGCAGAAACGCCACGTTGGGGGAGCGTCCCTGTACCGAGTCCAGCAGGGTCTGATATTTCAGGTTGCTGACGAAAATGTGTTGCTCATGTTCCGGCAGGTCGAGGAAGTCCTTGCGATCGTTGGTCAAGTCAACTTCTTCCGGGCGCCAGAAAAAGGACAGCTGCTTTTCGATCAGGTTTTCAAAGATCTTGTGTTTCTGCTGGTCATAACGGGCAACGTTGACTTGCTCCCCAAAAAACATGGGCTGGGCAAAGGTATCAAATTCGTTACGGTTAAACGTGGTGTATGGCATGGCCGGTATCGTCTCACCTGGCCGTCGCGCGGCCGAGTTATTCAGATGGTTCAAAAAGCAAACCCGCGTGAGCAGAAACTCACGCGGGTGGGGAATCTTACCATGACCAGACGCTATCTGCTGGTCATGGTTCGCAGGGAAAACCCGGATCAGATTTTACATGCACCACCGGCACAGTCATCATCTTCCGGAATGATGGCTTCTTTCTGCGGGTCTTCCATACCGTCACGGGTATTATGATAGTACAGGGTTTTGACGCCGTTCTTGTAAGCCATCATCAGGTCTTTCAGCAGCTGCTGCATTGGTACCTTGCCGCCGAAACGGGATGGGTCATAGTTGGTGTTGGCAGAGATCGCCTGGTCGACAAACTTCTGCATAATACCAACCAGCTGCAGGTAGCCAGTGTTGTTGGGGATCTGCCACAAAAGCTCGTATTGGCCTTTCAGCTGCTCGTAGTCTGGCACCACCTGTTTGAGGATACCGTCCTTGCTCTGTTTAACGCTGATGTAGCCACGCGGTGGCTCGATGCCGTTGGTGGCGTTACTGATCTGCGACGACGTCTCTGATGGCATCAGTGCGGTCAGGGTTGAGTTACGCAGACCGTGGGTACGGATGTCGGTACGCAGCGCTTCCCAGTCGTAGTGCAGCGGCTCGTCACAGAAGGCGTCAACGTCTTTCTTGTAGCTGTCGATTGGCAGAATGCCCTGGGCGTAGGTGGTGTCACCGAACATCGGGCAGGCACCTTGCTCCTTGGCCAGTTCAACCGAAGCCCGCAGCAACCAGTACTGGATGGCTTCAAAGGTCTTGTGGGTCAGGCCATTGGCAGAACCATCGGAATATTTCACGCCGTTCTTGGCCAGGTAGTAGGCGTAGTTGATCACGCCTACACCCAGGGTACGACGACCCATGGTGGCTTTGAGGGCTGCCGGTACCGGGTAGTCCTGGTAGTCCAGCAGGCTGTCGAGAGCACGTACGATCAGATCGGACAGTTCCTGCAGCTCATCCAGCTGGTCAACCTTGCCAAGGTTGAAAGCGGCCAGCGTACAGAGGGCGATTTCGCCTTCTTCGTCGTTAACATCGTTCAGAGGCTTGGTTGGCAGCGCAATTTCCAGACACAGGTTGGACTGACGTACCGGTGCCTTTTTGGGGTTGAACGGGCTGTGAGTATTACAGTGGTCAACGTTCTGGATGTAGATACGGCCGGTGCTGGCACGTTCCTGCATCATGCTGGAGAACAGGTCGACGGCCTTGACGACTTTCTTGCGGATGCTGTTGTCCTGCTCGTACTTGGCGTACAGCTGGGCAAAACGCTCCTGGTCTTCAAAGAAGGCGTCGTACAGGCCTGGTACGTCGGATGGTGAGAACAGGGTGATGGTGCCGTTCTGACGCAGACGCTCGTACATCAACTTGTTGATCTGAACGCCGTAGTCGATGTGGCGAACACGGTTTTCTTCCACGCCGCGGTTGTTTTTCAACACCAGCAGGGATTCAACTTCGTAGTGCCAGATCGGGTAGAACAGGGTAGCTGCACCACCACGTACACCGCCCTGGGAGCAGGATTTCACGGCAGTCTGGAAGTGTTTGTAGAACGGGATACAACCGGTGTGGAAAGCTTCGCCCCCACGGATCGGGCTGCCCAGAGCACGAATGCGGCCACCATTGATACCAATACCGGCGCGCTGGGATACGTATTTAACGATGGCGCTGGCAGTGGCGTTGATGGAGTCGAGGCTGTCGCCGGCTTCAATCAGTACACAGGAGCTGAATTGGCGGGTTGGCGTCCGCACACCGGCCATGATCGGGGTTGGCAGTGACAGCTTGAACGTTGATACCGCATCGTAGAAGCGTTTGACGAAATCGAGACGGCGTTCCTTGTCGTAACCGCTGAACAGGCAGGCAGCGATCAGGATGTAGAGGAACTGGGCACTTTCGTAAACTTCACCGGTAACCCGGTTTTGTACCAGATATTTGCCTTCCAGCTGTTTTACGGCGGCGTAGCTGAAGTTCAGGTCGCGGCTGTGGTCGAGGAAGGTTTCCATCACACCGAATTCTTCGTCGGTATAGTCAGTCAGCAGGTGTTCGTCGTAACGCTTCTGGTCGACCATCTTGCGGACTTGATCAAGCAGTGTTGGTGGCTCATAGCGACCAAAGGCTTTTTTGCGCAGATGGAAAATGTTCAGGCGGGCAGCCAGATACTGGTAGTCCGGTGCTTGCTCGGAAATCAGGTCGGCAGCGGCCTTGATCAGGGTTTCGTGGATCTCGGAAGTCGGGATGCCATCGTAGAACTGCAGGTGAGCGCGCAGTTCAACTTCTGATACTGAGACGTTGTCCAGTCCATCCGCGGCCCAGGTAACGACCTTGTGGATCTTGTCCAGATCGATAATTTCCTGGCGTCCGTCGCGTTTGGTGACTTTTAGAGAGCTGTTCATGTTGATTGCGCCTGTACTCAATTTGTTTTCGATCACATCCATGCTCAACAACCGGTGTTTTCAGTGAAATAGCCAGCTCTGGGAAACTGGTGAGTAACTTGCGTCTGTCTGGTTGGCGAGCCGGGATGTGTCGGTGTTCAGTATCTGACCACGGACACGCCCGGGAGTATCATCCGGTGTCCCACCACTGCCAACCGGCAAGCGCAAACGGTGGCGTAGTTTAACACCTGTTTGTGATTGCTTTTATGCGGTGAGTAACAGCTTGATAGCAAGGGCTTGTTCATTCTTGATGGAAGAAACCTGACGTTTCTGAACGTCTGACCGTGGAGAAGCGACACAAGATAATGGGCCTCGGCTGCCGATTCAACCCCATATATTGTGTGTTGACTGTTGCGGGTGTGGATAAGGTGTGCACGACTTGTTGGTCGTTGCAGAGTAACTTGTGCGCGATTTGTGACTAGCGCTCTGGAGCCCTTATTAACCGGGCTTGTGACAAAAGATACAGGATATTAATCATCAGTAAGTTTTTGTGCATTTCGTTGTTTTTGCGTCTAAAGTTAGGGAAAGCCCGCAGTAATTGCGCCTTCTGTTATCTGCGTTGTAAGGATCATTACCTGAATGGGCTACAGTGTTTTATTAACATGTATAACCACAGTTTGTGTGTTTTGTAGGTAATGATCGTTAGTTTGCAGCTGCTGCCGTAACTAGAATAAGGCCAATACTGGAGATACAACCAATGGCAAATGAGGCCCTGATGCACGACTCTGATGAAAACTGGCGCATATTGATTGTTGAAGACGATGAAAGACTGGCTGCTTTGACAAAAGACTATCTGGAAAGTAACGGCCTGAAAGTCTCAATAGAAGGTGATGGTGCGCGAGCCATCGAGCGGATCAAGTCTGAACAGCCGGATCTGGTGGTATTGGACCTGATGTTGCCGGGGGAAGATGGACTGGCTGTGTGTCGTCTGGTTCGTCCTCATTATCGCGGACCGATTCTGATGCTGACCGCCCGCACCGAGGATCTCGATCAGGTGTTAGGCCTGGAAATGGGCGCTGATGACTATGTTGCCAAACCAGTACGCCCACGCGTATTGCTGGCCCGTATTCGTGCCCTTTTGCGCCGGATTCACGATGTGGCTGAGCCGGTTAAAGAAGAGAGCAGCCAGGAAAACCGCCTGACCTTTGGCAATCTGGTGGTTGACAGTGCCATGCGCGAAGCCTGGCTGGATGGTCGCAGTATCGATTTGACCAGTGCAGAATTTGATCTGTTGTGGTTGCTCAGCAAAAGCGCCGGTCGTGTGCTGACACGCGAGGAGATTTTCCATCAGTTACGTGGCATTGAATACGATGGACAGGATCGCTCCATCGACGTGCGGGTTTCCCGTATTCGCCCGAAAGTGGGTGATGATCCAATGAACCCTCGACGTATCAAAACGGTGCGCAGCAAGGGCTATCTATTCGTCAAGGAAATCTGAGTCAGATCTTTCTCATCATGAGCAAAATGTTTTTGCGCACCTATGCGACCTTGTTGCTGTCGCTGCTTGTGGTCGCCGGGGTGTGCTGGTTGACATTGAGCTGGGCCCGGCTGGTTGATGAAAAGCGTTTCTGGGAAGCGCAGTTCGGACCAGCCTGGGTCAATCTGCTGGCCCCCCAGGGCCAGCTTCGTAGCTATCAATCCAGTTTGTTCAGTGTTACCAGTGTGCCGCTGGAACGGCTGTCCGGTTTTGAACGTTATCGTTTGCAGCATGGCAATTCGATTGTCGGTGTTGATGATGACTATGTAGCCGCTCTGATTCCTCTTGTTTCGTCGCCACAATCAGGCTCGGTACTGTCGGTACGTATGAAAACCCCGCTGGCGAGTGATATCTGGCAGTCCTTTGTCAGTGTGGTACCGGGCTTGTTGCCAGTGGCGACAACCGCCGATGCCATTCAGCAGCAACGCCAGCAGCTGCAGCAGCTTACGGGGAGTGAGGTGAGTGTGCTGGAAGTGGCTGGTCAGCCACAATTCCGCTTTTCCCCGGTTGCCTATCAGGCTCCGGATCATACGGTCCGGTGGCTGGTGAATCTGGTGTTTGGATTATTGCTACTGGCGCTGGTGGTGTATCACCTGATTGCACGGCTGGAGGGGGGCTTACGCCAGCTGGAACAAATGACCCAACGGCTGGCCCAGGGCCATTTGTCGGCCCGGGCGGCCATTGATGAAACCAACTCTGTTGCCAGTCTGGCCGATTCCTTTAACCGCATGGCGGATCACATCCAGCGTTTGATCGGCATCCAGCGTGAAATGTTACGGGCGGTTTCCCATGAGTTGCGGACACCCGTCGCGCGGCTGCGCTTTGGTGTGCAGATCATGGAGGATGAAGCGGAAACGCCTTATCAGAAAAAGCAGCTCAAGGGCATGGACAGCGACTTGCACGAACTGGATCAGTTGATTGACGAAATTCTGACTTATGCGCGGTTGGAAGAAGGCGGTCCTTTGCTGGAATTTCAGCGTATTGATATTGAAGATGTTGCTCGTCAGGTGGTTGAAGAAACCCGTTTAACGGCTCGTGTTGAGGTGATCTACAAGCCAGCTGACGAAGCCGACAACGCCTGGGGTGAGGCTGAACCCAGATATCTGCATCGGGCAATCCAGAATCTGGTGGGTAATGCCTGTCGTTATGCCAGCAGTCAGGTGCGGGTCAGCTGTGTATTCACCGATAACAGTTGCCGGGTCGATGTTGAGGATGATGGCCCAGGTATTCCGGAAGATCAGTGGAGCAAGGTCTTTGTACCCTTTGCCCGGCTGGATGACAGCCGCACCCGCAGCTCAGGTGGCTATGGGCTGGGGCTGTCGATTGTGCGGCGGATTACCTACTGGCATTCCGGCCGCGCCATGGTCGGTCGCAGTGATGATCTTGGTGGCGCTCGTTTCAGTCTGGTCTGGCCGCGTTTTCATCAGGATTCCTGAGCTCCTTAGCTGGCTCAATCCCTTTCAGTTGATCAAAACAGGTTGTCACTGACAACTGCAGAAAATCATTCATAAAGGCCGCTCCCTGCTGTTCGCTGCGAATGGCGGCATAGAGGGTTGGCCAGACACCGTCACCCAGTGGCAAGGCTTTCACCAGCTTGTTTTCCAGATACGGCTGTAGTGCCCAGTTCGGCAGGCAGGCGACACCGCGGCCACTGGCCACCAGTTGCACCATCATCAGCGTCAGTTCGGTTTCCCGGGTTGCCAGTGGTTCAAGCCCTTCAGGAGTCAGGAAGCGCTGGAAGATGTCCAGCTTGCTGCGATCAACCGGATAGTGAATCAAGGTTTGCTGGAGCAGGTCGTCCGGCTGGATCTTGCTCTGACTGGCCAGCTCATGCTGGTTGGATACCGCCAGCAGCGACTGATAACGAAACAGCGGCTGATAGAAAATACGTTCATCTTCGACCGGGTCAGAGGTGATGACCAGATCGACGTCACCGCGAATCAACGCCGGCAATGGATCAAAGTTGAAAGCGGTACTGAGGTCGATTTCCACCTCGGGCCATTGATCACGATATTTGTTGATCGCTTGCATCAGCCAGTCAAAGCAGCTGTGGCATTCGATCACCATGTGCAGGCGGCCACTTTCACCATTGGCGAGTTTTTTCAGATTGAGCTCACATTGACGCAGGCGTGGCAATACCTGATCTGCGGTTTGCAGCAGTTCCAGTCCGGCTCGGGTAAATCGTAATGGGCGGGATTTCCTGACAAACAGACCTACCCCAAGACGGTCTTCGAGATCTTTTAACTGGTGCGAGAGAGCAGACTGGGTCAGGTGCAGTCTTTGGGCAGCCTCTACCAGGCTGCCGCCGTCACGCAGCGCAAGCAGGGTGCGCAGGTGTTTGATTTCCAGCATGCTGATGAATTGTGCTCATGAAGGGGCGGGCCCTTCATGATAGTTCTTCAGGATCAATTCTGGAAGCGCTGCACAATACTGGCCTGTTCTTGCGACAGTGTGGCAGACCCTGCACAGCTCTGATGAAGCAGGTCGATTTGACTATCAGCGAGATCAGACAGCTTCTGCAGTTCACTGAGGTGAGCCTGAATCTGTTCCACTGAATGGTTTTGCTCGCGCGACAGCTCGGAGTTACGTGCGGCGATGCGTTGGACCTCGATCAGTGAATTACGAATGTCAGCAAACAGATCATTCACCCGCTGGCTGCGCAGCAGGGTGTCTTCGAGGGATTCCTGGCCCTGGTTGATGGAGGCGACCGCCTCATTGGTACTGAGGTTGAGGCCATTGACAATGGTCTGGATCTGACCGGCGGACTCCTGGGTGCGTTTGGCCAGGTTGCGTACCTCGTCCGCGACCACCGCAAAACCACGGCCCTGTTCACCGGCTCGGGCTGATTCAATGGCGGCGTTTAAGGCCAGCAGGTTGGTTTGCTCGGCAATATCGGTAATCGCCTTGAGGAAACCATTCACTGCCTGAATTTCCGTTGCCAGTTGGCTAACAGCTGTTGCAGTGGATTGCAGCTTGCCTTTCAGAGCATTGGTTTCTGTCACCATGCCGGAGACTTCATCTTCACCATTGGCGGCAATCCGCAGGGTCTGATCAGTACTGCTGCGGGTATCTTCTGATGCCTCGGCGATGGCGCTGGCGTTGCCGGAGATGTGCAGGCTGTTACTTTCGACCTTGCGGGTGTATTCGTGCTGTTTGTGGACACTGTCACGGGTCTGACCTGCGCTGGTGAGTGTTTGCGTGCTGGCATCCAGTAATTCGTGAGTATTGAGGTTGATACGCACCAGGGTGGTCTGCAGACGTCGTTGCAGTGTAAACAGGGCCATTTCAACAGCCCCTTTGGTGCCCGTTTGGCCTGTGTAGATCCAGGCGGTCAGGGGATTCTGGATTACCTTTTCCGATTGCTGACTCAGACTGCTGGCTTGCTGGAGCTGGCCGAATGCAACCAGTGCAATCAGCAGACTCGACAAACCGGCGAGTAGCGCCGACGGCGAGGCCAGCCACAGCAGCACTATCGCCGCCAGGCAGAGTGCGGCGATCAGCTGTTCAACTTTCAGTTTGCTGCTGACAGGCAGCGGCGATTTTCCGGCACGCAGTCTGGCGTATGCCTGTTCTGCTCGCTGGATCTGTTCGCGGCTTGGTTTCACCCGTACAGATTCATAACCAACTACCTGACCATGTTCATAGACCGGCGTAACATAGGCATCAACCCAATAGTAGTCACCGCTTTTGGCGCGGTTCTTTACCAGCCCGATCCAGTGTTGGCCTCGTTTAAGCGTTTGCCACATGTCAGCGAAAGCTGCTTCCGGCATATCCGGATGGCGAATCAGGTTGTGTGGGCTACCAATAAGCTCATCTTTGCTGAATCCACTGATTTGCACGAACGCATCGTTGCAATGGGTGATAACCCCTTTTAAATTGGTCGATGAAACCAGAGGTTTGTCTTCTGACAGTGGTATTTCCCGGTCCGTTACCGGTTGGTTATTTCGCATGGTCAGTGCCCGGATATTTATGGTCTTAAGTACTATAGTCAATCTGGCGTGTTCTGCCGTGTTTCCCTCAAATAAGGATGTATTTGTGGCGGAATCTCAGCACCACAACATATACAGACGACAGATTCTGGCCTTGATCGGGATGGTTCTGTTCACTCTGGTATACGTTATCGGCAATCGTTTGCTGGACATTAGCCCGGTTGGTGAAATTGAATTAGTGGTTACTTTCTGGACCGGTAATTGTTTGATCAGTTATTGGTCATTGAGTGGCAAGGCCTTGCATTACAAGGATCCTGGCCTGACGCTGTTGTTTATCGGCTGGTCCATTCTGTTTGTTTCGCTGTCTATTCTGCTGTCGCCGGAACTGCGTTTTGTCATGATGCTGGCATATCTGGCGCTGTTACCGTTTGGGGTGCTTGGGATGGGCTGGCGGCCATTTATTGCTACCTGTTTTGGCGTCGCTGGTATTTATTTATCACTGATTTTCTATTTTCGAAACAGCGGATATGAATTGGCTGACTGGCGGCTGGAATTATTGGTCAGTTTATCCTTTGTATTAACGGCTCTGGCGATTGGCCTGATCGGCCGGGAAATGGTGTTATTACGGCAAGCCAGCAGCAAGAAAAGTCGTGAAATCAAGGCAGCATTGGCACGTATTGAAGAGCTTTCCTTGCGTGATGATATTACCGGGTTGATAAATCGGCGTTCTTTTGTGCGTGCATTAACGGGTGAAAAAGCCCTTCATAATCGTGAGGGTAAAGCCTTTGTTGTGGCTTTAATCGATGTTGATCAACTCGAAAGCTTGCGGGAGAACAATGGCGAGTGGTCGACGGAAACCGTAATGAGTGAGTTGGGGCAGCTAATGTTGGCCTGTGTACGGGAAGTTGATCAGGTTGCAAGCCTGGCTGTGGGGCATTTTGGTGTCTTGCTGACAGGTGCTCATTTGCTGGGGGGCAGCCAGGTGATTGAGCGTATTCGGGAGGCGATTGAACACAGCCGGTTTGACAACAACACTGTCCAGCTGACCGTATCGGTCGGAATGGTCGAGTATCGTCCACCGGAATCGATTGAGCGGTTACTGGATCGGGCGGGTTACCAGGCTTCAACCGCACAGCAGCAGGGCGGTAATCGGTTGGCGGCAGACGACGCCGCGGGATAGCTCCCGGGCGTTGCTGCAATTTCTCGCCCGCTTTTTATTGCTGGGCTTCCTTGAGCAGGAACTCCATCAGGGCTTTCTGGGCATGAAGGCGGTTTTCTGCTTCCTCCCAAACCACTGCGCGAGGGTCATCCAGCAGAGTCATGCTGATTTCTTCGCCACGGTGGGCTGGCAGGCAGTGCATAAACAGCACTTCCGGGTCAGCCAGATCGAGCAGCTGCTCAGAAACCTGATAGCCCTTGAACTTGCGTTCGCGCTCTTTTTGTTCTTCTTCCTGGCCCATGGATGCCCATACATCCGTCACCACCAGATGGGCACCAGCAACGGCTTCTTCCGGCGAGCGTGTGATGGTCACATGGCCCTGGCATTTCGTCATCATTTCCGGCTTGGGATCAAAGCCCTCTGGAGCGGCAATGCGCAGCTGAAAGCCAAATTGGCGTGCCGCGTTCATATAGGATTGGCACATGTTGTTGCCATCGCCAATCCAGGCCACGGTTTTGCCTTTGATGGATCCGCGTTGTTCCAGAAAGGTTTGCATGTCCGCAAGCAGCTGACAGGGATGGAAATCATCTGTCAGGGCGTTGATCACAGGTACCTGAGAGTATTGGGCAAACAGCTCAAGGCTGGCATGATCGAAGGTACGAATCATGATGATATCAACCATGCGAGACAGAACGCGGGCACTGTCTTCGATGGGCTCACCGCGACCCAGCTGGGTATCGCGCGGCGACAGGAAAATCGCGGAGCCGCCCAGTTGTGCCATACCGGCTTCAAAGGATACCCGGGTACGGGTGGATGATTTTTCAAAAATCATCCCCAGTACCTGGTTTTTGAATGGTTCGTAAACCTCGTGACGATGCTGCATGGCCTTGAGTTCGATAGCCCGCTGCAAAACCTGGTTCAGCTCCTCTGACGACAAATCCATCAGGGTCAGAAAGTGTCTCACGGCAATTCCTTGGTCTTTTATTCGAGTGTATCAATAAGCTCGCAGACAAGTTCTACGATCTTGTCGGCATCTTGCTTGTTCAGGTTCAGGGCTGGCAACAAACGAATGACGTTGCCTGCGGTGACATTGATCAGAATGCCTTTTTCCAGCGCCTTGGCGACCAGCTGTGGGCAGTCCTGATTCATCACCAGACCAATCATCAGGCCACGGCCGCGAATATCGACCAGCTTGCCGTTGCCTTGCAGGCGCTGACGGAAAGCCGTTGCGAGGTATTCGCCCATTTCGAGGACGTTATTACACAGGCCTTCCTGCTCAATGGTATTCACTACGGCGAGGGCGACCGCAGAACACAGAGGGTTACCGCCGTAGGTACTGCCATGGCTACCAGGTTGCAATACGTCAGCAGCGACACCGCGGGCCAGACAGGCGCCGATTGGCAGACCGTTGCCGAGACCTTTGGCGGTTGTGACGACGTCGGGTACAAAGCCCAGCTGCTGGTAAGAGAAGTAGCTGCCGGTACGGCCGTTACCGGTCTGGACTTCATCAACCATCATCAGCCATTCGTTGGCGCTACACAGCTCGCGCACACCTTGCAGGTATTCGAGGCTGGCGGTAGCCAGACCACCTTCACCCTGAACGGTTTCCAGCATCACGGCAACCACGTTGCTGTTGGCCTTGGCCACTTTGGTGAGGGTTTCCAGATCGTTGTAGGGAACCCGGATAAAACCGCCCAGCAGCGGTCCGAAACCTTCCTGTGCCTTGGCATTACCAGTCGCGGGCAGAGTGCCCATAGTACGGCCATGGAATGCCTTGGTCATTACCATGATGACAGGTTCGGAAATGCCACGCTGATGGCCATATTTACGTGCCAGCTTGATAGCGGCTTCGTTGGCTTCAGCACCTGAGTTGCCAAAGAACACCTTGTCCATGCCTGAAATGCGAGTCAGGGCATCGGCCAATTCCTGTTGGCGTTCAATACCATACAGGTTGGAAGTGTGGATCAACTGACTGCCCTGGGTGGTCAGGGCGTTCACAACCGCCGGGTGGGCATGGCCCAGGCCGGTCACTGCGATACCACACAGAGCATCCAGATAGGTTTTGCCCTCGGTATCCTTGATCCAGCTGCCTTCACCAGACACAAAGGTCACAGGCAGCCGGCCATAGGTGTTCATAATTGCTGACATACAGGATGGATTCCTTTAAACGCAAAAGGGCAGCCATGGCTGCCCGGTAGGGTTTGAATATACGAAAGCCGCTGCGGGAAGTAAACGCTTGCGGATCAACTTCGGATTTTGTGGCGTTCTGGAGCAATTTTCAGTAAGAAAATCACCAGTTATCCGAATTATATTCGGTAAGGGCTGGGTTAAATCGAATCAAACCCGGAATGAGCGTTACACAAGCAGTTGTGGATCATCCCTGACCCCGGGTGCGGGTATTGTGAGTACGCGCAGTTTTTTCAATAAACATCATGATTTTGCTGGCCACATCAATACCGGTGGCTTCTTCAATTCCCTGAATACCGGGAGAGGAATTCACTTCCATAACCACCGGGCCATGGTTGGAGCGCAGGATATCCACACCGGCGACATTCAGGCCCATGGTGCGGGCAGCACGTACCGCGGTGGATCGCTCTTCCGGTGAAATCTTGACCAGTTTGGCGGTACCGCCACGGTGCAGGTTGGAGCGGAACTCGCCCTCGGCAGCCTGGCGTTTCATGGCAGCAACAACGCGGTCACCAACCACAAAACAGCGAATATCGGCGCCACCGGCTTCCTTGATGAATTCCTGCACCATGATATTGGCTTTCAGGCCCATAAAGGCTTCGATCACACTTTCTGCGGCCTTGCGGGTTTCTGCCAGGACGACGCCAATACCCTGGGTACCTTCGAGTAATTTGATCACCAGCGGTGCGCCGCCAACCATCTGGATCAGGTCGGGAATATCGTCCGGGCTGTGGGCAAAACCGGTAATCGGCATGCCAATACCTTTACGCGACAACAATTGCATGGAGCGCAGCTTGTCACGCGAACGGCTGATGGCAACGGATTCATTCAAGGGATACACGCCCAGCATTTCAAACTGGCGCAGTACCGCGGTGCCATAAAATGTAATAGAGGCACCGATACGCGGGATCACCGCGTCAAAACCATGCAGGGCGTTGCCCTGATAGTGCATCGAAGGCTCTCTGCTATTGATGTTCATATAGCAGTGCAGGGTATCGAGGACGACCATTTCATGGCCACGCGCTTCCCCGGCCTCCACCAGTCGACGAGTCGAATAGAGTCGTGGGTTGCGCGACAGAATCGCGATTTTCATGTTAATCAGTTGCTCAGGTAAGTGTGTTCGACATCAACAACGAAGCGGCCGGCAAAGGCTTCCCGGCCAAGAAGCATAGGATAGCTCATGCTACCCCGGTGACTCAGATTCAGCTCAATCGGCCAGCATTGATCGGCCAGTTGAATCCGGGTTCGGATGACATAACGGTAGCTGCGAGAACCGTTAGAGCTGGCAATCCGTTTACGGCTGACAACCGGCGCTTCGCAAATCTGGTCGAGCGGGAGTTCTCCGCGGCGGAATAATATATGGAATCGAACCCACTCTTCTCCGTCGTGATCAAAGATCTCGATATTTTCTGCATGAATGCTGCTGGAGCAGGCACCGGTATCAACCTTGGCATGACAGATGACGCCAAGGTCGGGCAGGTTAACCTGTTCCAGGTAACCAATAGCGGGTTTAGTCATCGCTATCGGCTGTCTCGGTCGCTCCATCAGTTACTGCTGCAGAAGATGCAGTAAAATACACCTGTTTACGACGCAAGGCGGATAAATAACGGGTCCATGCCTTTTCCACATCGGATTGTGGTTGTGCATCCCCGTGACATACCTGCAAAAAACGTTCTTCAACGTCATCAGCTGGTGGCTGGCTGCCATCATGCAGAGCCTTCAGCACCGCACCCTTGCTTTCCAGAATATCAGCCTGGGCACGGGTGAAGTCTCCGGAGCGGTGGAATCCGCGCGGGAAGTTGATGTCGTCAAAAAACTTTTTAGGGCTGTCAAAACTCATGGCTTGGTTCCCCTGATAACAACTTATAAGATCCGGGTAACTGGACGCCGGGCCTGTTTCGGCGGAGTATGGTCAGCGCTACTAACGTGGTAAAACAAAAAATACTTATCGTAACGAATACATTAATTGGTTGAATGGATACTGAACTGCTCAAAACCTTTATGGAGGTTTCCCGTACCCGGCATTTTGGCCGTGCGGCGGAAAATCTGTATCTGACCCAGTCTGCGGTCAGTTTTCGGGTGCGCCAGCTTGAGAGCCTTCTGGGTGTCGAGCTCTTTAGCCGGCAGCGTAATAATATCCAGCTGACGGCGGCTGGAGAAAAGCTGATGCCGCTGGCTGAAAGCACCGTCAAACTGGAGCAGAAAATCCGTCAGGAAGTCGCTTCGGTGGATGGCCAGCAACGCCAGCTGGCGGTTGGTGCAACTCCGAATTTGTGGGATGGTTTTCTGCAACATCATGTTGCCGATCTGATCGACAGTGTTGACGGACTTGCCGTCAGTGCATTGGCTCATAGTAGTGCCAACCTGATTCGGCAGGTGCTCGAACGGACTCTCGACATGGCGTTTCTGTTTGATGCGCCCAAGGTTGATGAACTGACAACTCTGGAGGTGGCGCATCTTCCTTTATATCTGTTTAGCACCAGTAACAATGCGACAGCAGCGGACGCGGTTGGTGAAGGCTACGTGATGGTGGAGTGGGGGAGTTCGTTCCTGAATCAGCACAATCGACAGATCAAAACACAGCCGAACCAGCAGATTCTGACCAATACCGGACGAATTGCACTCGATTGCTTGTTAGCCCGCGGTGGTGCGGCCTATTTGCCAATGGCGCTGGTGGCTCCACATCTGGAGCGCGAGGAGTTATTTGTGGTTGAAGACGCCCCGGTCATTTCCCGCACTGTGTATGTCAGCTATCAGTCTAATAGTGGCATCGAGCATCTGGTGGATACCGTGGTAAGACAAATTGCTGGCGCCGCTTCAAATTCTCATCCCATACTGAAAAAACTCGACCCGGAAGAGCTGGGGCTAGGAGGCTAGATGCCACTTTCAAAAGCATTACTGGTTAAAAGCACCGGCGCTCCAGATGTTCTTGGGCTGGGGCAAGTGGATATTCCATCGCCAGCGGTTGGCCAATTGCTAATCAAGGTAGTAGCAGCAGGTTTTAATCCGCTGGATACCAAAATCCGTGCAGGTTTGGCTCCTTTGCTGAGTGACAGTCGCACTATCGGTGTTGAGATGGCCGGAGAAGTCGTTGAAGTTGGCGAGGGCGTCAATGGATTCGCGCCGGGCGATCAGGTTTTCGGGCTTTGTGGTGGTGTCAAACAATATTGGGGCGCCTGTTCAGAATATACGCTGGCGGATGCTCGCTGGTTGGCTCGTCGTCCTGCCAATATTTCACCGGAACAGGCTGCAGGTGCATCGGTTGTTGGCTTGACTGCTCTGGAGGTTATGGAGCGTTTCCCCGTTGAACCTGGCATGCCGATTATGGTGTTGGGTGCATCGGGTGGCGTTGGCCGTTGTGTGGTTCAGTTGGCGCTGGCCGCCGGAATGAATGTCACTGGAACGGCCGGTTCTCCTGAACGAATCGATGACTTGCAGCAATTGGGCGTTCAGGCGATATCCCACGCTGAGGTTGACTCGTTGATCCAGAACGGAACCACTTTTCCTTGCGTCGTTGATACTTTCGGCGGTACGGCCTTACAGCAGGCGCTAGGGTTGGCTGACTTTTACGGCGATGTGGTAACGATCAATGCTCGTGGTGAACATCAGTTGGCGCTGGCTCATGGCAAGGGCCTGGCATTGAACGCCGTGTTCAGCCTGATTCCGATACTGACAGGTAAGGGTTACGACGCTTATGGCATTCGTCTGGCAACCCTCACGCGGTTGCTAGTAGAAGGTAAGTTGTTATTGCCTGAACCCCGGGTTGTGGCAATGGCCGAAGCGAAGTCGATCCACACAGAATATGAAGCCGGAAAGCTGCGAGACAAGGTTGCTTTTGTCTGGTAAGCAACCTTGTTTCTACCGGATGGGAATCAGTCGATTCCCATCCATTTATGGGTTTGCAGGCTGATTTTCCACACCGGATTGGCCAGGCAGTAGGCAACGGTCTGAGCAGTGGGGGACGCTTGCTGTTGATCCAGCTGGAACAGTTGGATCAGTGAGGTGCTATCTGCTGTCGTGCGGACTGCCTGTTCGTCAATTGGCTGCAGGTAACGATGATCGGCTTCAATGTTCAGGAAGTCGTCAGGCTGGTTATCTGGTTGAGGGAAAACCAGTTTAAGTTCATTGCAGCGCTGCAAGACGATATTGGAAGTTCCTTTGGGGCTCAGACAGATCCAGTCGATGCCGGCTGGTAGTGGCAAGGTACCATTGGTTTCAACCGCAATTTCAAACCCCGCCTGGTGCAGCTGTTGGACCAGTGTTTCATCCAATTGCAGGGCTGGTTCACCACCAGTACAAACAACATATGGTTTTCCCTGAGACATGTCTGGCCAAAGGGAAGTCAACAGACTGATCAACTCCCTTGCGGAATAACTGCCGCCGTTCTGGCCATCGGTACCAATAAAGTCTGTGTCGCAAAATTTGCAGACAGCGGCCTCGCGGCCAGATTCCTTGCCATTCCAGAGATTGCATTTACTGAAACGGCAGAAAACCGCAGGTCTGCCGGATTGGGCGCCTTCTCCCTGTAACGTATAAAAGGCTTCTTTGACCTTATATAAAGCGGACATCTCAGGCGTCTTCGTAGGCGAGTGGGTCGGTTGTGCCGTTTAGCTCAAAAGCTTCCAGCCGCTCAACGCAGGATCCACACTTACCGCAGGCCTTTTCGCGGCCGTTGTAACAGGTCCAGCTCTTGCCGTAGTCCAGCCCCATTGCCAGACCGTCTTTCAGAATACCGATTTTGTCGGAGGTCAAGTATGGAGTGACGATTTCGACTGCCTGATAGTTGGCGATTTTCGCAACATCGTTCATGGCATGAACAAACTCAGGGCGACAATCCGGGTAGATCGCGTGGTCACCACTGTGAGCACCATAAAAGACTTTGCTGGCACCGATATCAACGGCGTAGCCAATCGCCAGTGACAGCAGAATCATGTTGCGGTTAGGCACCATGGTCGACTTCATGTTTTCGTCTTCGTAGTGACCTTCCGGGATATCAATAGAGGACGTGAGCGAAGAGCTTTGCAGTAACTGATTGATTGCAGTGATGTCGATAATGCGGTGTGGCAACTTTAATTCTTCGCACACCGATGAGGCGAAGCGAATTTCCTTACTGTGCTTCTGACCGTAATCAAAGGTGAGTGGATACAACTCATAACCTTCTTTATGGGCTTTGTGGAGAATGGTGAATGAATCCATTCCGCCGGAATAGATGACAACCGCTTTTTCAGACATGGGAACTCCAGGGTTCAGTCGCGTAGAAAAACAGTCTGCGCGACGTGTTATGGCAACAGCTCGATCCGATGAGTCGGAACCAGCCACCTGTATCAAGGCCGTTGATAATATACGAATTCGAAAAAAGTTTCCCTGGGCTATTGACTCAAAATGAGGCGTCCCTATAATGCGCGCCTCTTCACTGCTTCGGCAGCGAAGGACGGCGAAAAGAGTGTGTTTAACCGCTCGGGTCGCCGGATTCTTTTGAGTCTCCTGGATGTTTGTAG
>NZ_JAHXZR010000026.1 GCF_019740315.1 Oceanobacter mangrovi | reverse complement strand
GGGTTCTACCCCGTTTTCACGGACGGTTTAATAAAGCCTAAAGTTTGTTGTCTTGTACCGCGAGTCTACGTCTCATTCTTGGGTTATGGAACCGCTCGATGTAGTCGAAGATATCGGATCTGGCTTGATCCAAAGTTCGGTAGTTTTTCCGATTGACCCGTTCCCTTTTCATTACTCCGAAAAACCCTTCGCAAGCCGCGTTGTCAGCGCAATGCCCAACAGCGCTCATGCTGCTCACCAGGTCATTCGCTTTCAGTAATCTCTGGTAGTCGCCACTGGTAAACTGAGATCCTCTATCTGAATGCAGGATCGATTTTCCGATTCCCTGCTTTTGCCAAACGGCCATTTCAACGGCTCTCATCGCCATATGTCGGTCCTGACGGTGATGCATTGACCAGCCAATGACCAACTTGCTGAACAGATCCAGTACGACGCAGAGGTACAATTTTCCCTGCGTGGTTGGGACTTCGGTGATATCTGTTACCCACTTGGTCTCAGGTTCCTGGGCCGTAAAATCCCTCTCAAGGTGATTCTTGATACCTTCTGGCCTGCCTGATGAGCGCTTGCGTACTCGGCCTTTCTTGCGTGGCCAGCCCTGAAGTCCGTGGCTGGCCATAATGCGAGCGACACGATTGAGGCTAAGCTTTTCGCCTTCAGCTTCCATATCTTCCTGCATCCGAGGGGCACCAATGGCACCGCCGCTATCAGCATGGATTTCCTTCATGCGAACAGCGATACGCTCATTGTCGACTTGCCTCGAGCTGGGTTTTCGGGATGCCCAGGAGTAATAGCCGCTGGCTGATATCTTCAGACATCGACACATCAGACGTATGGGATAAGAATCGCGACAGCGTTGGACAGATTGATATTTCAGGTCTACCCCTTGGCGAAGTACGCTGCCGCTTCTCGCAAAAAATCACGTTCTTTCGTGACACGGGCAAGCTCGCGCTTCAGACGAGCGACCTCTTCATCACGAGGGGTGCCGCTGCCTTGAAAAGCCTTGCTACTGCTGGCTTCCGCTTCTCGTTTCCAACGACTGAGCAGGTTGGGATCAACGCCAATCTCAAGCGCTACTTGTCGGCAACTAACACCGGGCTGCAGGGTCAGCTTGACGGCTTCCTGTTTGAACTCGGGGCTGAACTTTCTTCGTTTGGTCATGAACACTCCTCAACAGGCAAAGTATGCCTCTTTTTAGATGTGTCCGTAATAACGGGGTAGAACCCC
>NZ_JAHXZR010000006.1 GCF_019740315.1 Oceanobacter mangrovi | reverse complement strand
CGGCAACATCACCGACCAATACCAATACGAAGCCTTCGGCAGCCTGCTGAACCAAACCGGCGACAGCGACAACTACTACCTCTACACCGGCGAGCAATACGACGAAAACCTCGACCAGTATTACCTGAGAGCAAGGTATTACGATCAGGGCGTGGGAAGGTTTACGCAGATGGATGAATTTGTAGGTCTGCCACTTGAGCCAGTAACGTTAAATAAATATCTCTACGGTAATGCTGATCCTGTCAATATGGTTGATCCTAGTGGTTATCTTTCATTGGGTGAATTGAGCGTTACTATAAATAATATAGGGAGAAATACAGCGACGGCTGGTAGGTTGTTTGCACAAGGGGCTTCTAGGCAGGGCGGTAAACTTTTGAATAGAATCGGGAAGGATTCTGAAAAAGTTGTAGAGTGAATTGTAAAGGAGTGCATTAAGCCTAAAAAGTTAACTAAAAACCCAAAGATCAAGGGTAGTAAAAAGCAGTTGGACTTGTTGGCTAAAGGTGAAGATGTTTTGTTGACCATAGAGACTAAGTCAAAAATACCTAGCTATGGATCAAAGGCTTTAAGGAGACTGAAGGATCAATTGCTCGCAGCTCAAAAAGGGAATGCTACCAATGTAAAGGTTGTAGGTGTCGATAAGATTTCTAACAATCGATTAGAGAAATCATTAGGCTATTTGGAACGGGCTGGAGTGGATTTATCTGCAATTGATTTCTTTAATGGCGCGCTTGAGTTTGCGCGTTGGTCAGCAGAAGTTTATTTTGAAGAGTGTATAGAGGATTGATTTTGATTGATTTGTTTCGAAGCTATTTGCAGGAACGTATTCTGACCTATATGCAGTCAGAGTATTCTGACTTTGTATGTAAGAGTACCGGAAAAAAGATGCAATTCTCAAAACAGTTAAATAACGGCATCACAGTTTTTATACTGTTCCGCTTTTTTGCAGATAAAGATTACGTTATACCTAATTTTCTGTGGACACGGAAAAGTAAAGTTCCAACAGAAGATTGCATTGATTCATCGCATTATGATCAGTTTGAAGAAGACTGGAGCGTTCTTGATGGTGATGATGAAGTGTTTTTGTCAGCAACTGAGTTTGGCTATTTTTCTAATGCATTCGATTTAGATTGTGAGTATGCCCGACTAGATAGGTTGAAAGAACTCTTCTCCGATGGCAAGGCTGACGCAGTAAAAGATCTGTATCAGATTAGAAATTGGGAGGAGGAGAGGGCTTATCATTCATGGGATATGATCGAAGAGTTGTTTCCCGGATCTATTAAAGCTGATGATATTGAAGGCGCAACAAAAAATATGCTTGAAGATGTTCTTGGTTTATTGGGCGGTAAATATAAAGAGTATTTGGGTTACCTCGACTCAACTAAATCGATGTGACCAGCTTGTTCTAACGATATGGTTTAGCTGTGAAGGTTCATCCTTTCTAACATGTATCGCTTGTGATGCGTGTTAGAAAGGCACTCTTCGAACGGTGATTTATCACCGGTGGAGTACGAGAAATTAGCAAATTAATGTGTCCGGTTTTGTTGACCAGAACAGATGAAAAGAAAGCCCATTGATAATGTATTGCGAGCTTTAGAACAAGAGTTTATAGACTATGTTAACGATGAGTTGGGTATTGAATCCTCGAACAAAACCAGTTCGGTAGCCAAAAAACCAAAATCTGTGAATAGTAAGAGAATACGGAAAATATTAAATAATACAATTGATCTTTGTCCGTGAGGTTTTTGTGAGTTTTGAAAATGTTGAAAATTTTAACTTCTATCCTGATGATCAGCATGGTTCTTGTACGGTTGGTCTATCTGATGAGATGATAAGAGCAATAAAGAAGAGTAAGTGCATAAGTCTTTCTATTTGGAAGGGTAGTTGGCACGACTTATCATTTTTATCCGAATTGGATCCTCCATTGAAACGGCTTCGAATTCAGTCGGATAATGTGGATTGGAAAGGGGTCGAAAAGCTATCAGTATTAAATAGATTAAGCATTTCTGGAGTGGTTAAAGAAAAAATGGATTTTCATTGTTTGACTGGTTTAACGTCTCTTGAATATCACTGGGATAAAAAAAATTCAGATTCTGTTTTTTCTCATAGTTGCCTGGAAGAATTGAAAATTTATGGCGTAAATGACTTTGATTTATCGAGATTTAGGGGGCTTGAATCTCTCGAGTCCTTGGAGATAATAAGGGGAAGGATTAGAAGCTTGTCTGGTATTGGAGAGTTGAGTGAATTGAGGGCTTTAAGGTTGAATGACTTGAGGAGTCTTGAAGATGTATCCGATCTTAAAAAATTGCAGCATTTGTGGTGTTTTCATGTTGGTAGTTGTAATAAACTGGATGCTTGTGATATCTCGGGTTTGAATAATCTTAAGGAGTTAGGGCTTCTTCGCCAAAAAAATATCAGTGATTTGTCTTTTTTGAATTTATTGCCAGGTTTGGAGGTTTTTATGGCATTGGAAATGTCGATTCTAAGCGGTGATGTGAAGATTTTATCAACTCTGCCGAGATTGAAGTCTATTCGGATGGATCAAAAACGGCATTATAATCTCAATTTGAATGAATTGAAGAGTAGATTAAGGGATGAATATGGAGATTTTAAAGTAGAATTAGAGGGCAAATAGGGACATATGTGGATGGGTTAACCTCTGTCGTCCTGCGGACAAATCGTGCGGATAAATCGGACATGAGGGTGTTCATAGTTCTGTGTCAGTCAATTTTTACAATCCATTAGCTCTTTAACAATGTGCCATTTTCTTGAGCGGTTGCAGCCGCAGCTGGAGCTACCAGTTCGATGACATGGATCGACTGATCGGCGAAGACCAGCCCAACGGCAGCCGCATCGAATACGGCTATAACCTGGCCGGTAACATCCTCGAACGCCGAGTGATCGCCGCCGGTGAGACCCCAACGGTCAGCTACAGCTACGATGCACTGAACCGCCTGCAAACCCTGATCGACAACCAGAGCCAGACCACCCGTTATGAATACAACAAGTTTGGCTCGCTGGAGACCGTTGTCTATCCAAATGGGGTATCACAAAACTACCAATACGATAGCCTCAACCGCCTGCAAACCCTGACCACGCTGTCAGCGGATGCCAGCGTTATCGCCAAACTCGACTACGAGCTGGATAACACCGGTCGCCGTACCGCCATTCTGGAAAGCAGCGGCCGCGAGAGCTATTACGACTACGACGAACTCTATCGTCTGACGTCAGAAAGCATTGTTGATCCTGCGAACGGCAATTACTCTGCAGCCTATCAATACGACCCGGTCGGCAATCGCACCGACAGCGTCATCGACGGCGTCTCCACCGCTTTCCAGTACGACGACAACGACCGTATAACCAGCCACGGCACCGTGTCGTACAGCTACGACCCGAATGGCAACACCCTGAGCCAGAACGACGATGGCCAGATCACCACTTACGGTTACAACCAGCGTAACCAGCTGATCAGCATGACCGCTGTCGGCATCCCCACCGACTATCAATACAACCCGGATGGTATCCGCAGCGGTAAATCCGACCCGACCCAAAGCATCGACTTTGTGGTCGACGCCAACCGCGACTACGCCCAGGTGGTACTCGAACTGGTGGATGACGAGCCGTACAAACACTACGTCTACGGCCTTGACCTGGTCAGCCAGCAAAAAGTCGACGACTTCCGCTTCTACCTCTACGACGGCCTGGGGACTACCCGCGCACTGTCTGACCAGAACGGCAACATCACCGACCAATACCAATACGAATCCTGCTGTAGTGGTCAACAAAACCAGACACATTAATTTGCTAATTTCTTGTATTTTATCGGTGATGATTCAACGTTCGAGGAATACTAGTCGATCTGGATGGTAATGCTCCATGCAGACCGCTATATCCGGTTCAGATGATCCAGTCAGTAAAGTTCATTTGCGATACTACCTGCGGTGGCAAGTACTGCTCCATTCGGCCCTGTAATTTCGTCAAAAAGCAGCATATGGCTTGAGGCTTGGGCTGCGCATGCTAGGGCGGGTCTGTTAATTCATTAACGATGTTGATGAGTTAGCTCGGCAGTAACCTTTTCTATAACAATAAAAGGATGGCCCGCAATGAACAAAACAACTGGCTGGATGGTATTGGCTGGCTCTGTGGTACTGGCGTCGTGCGCCAGCAAACCGGATTACAACGGTCCGGCCACTGTGACGCAAAGCGTTATGGTTGACGCTCCAGCGGCGCAGGTATGGCAGCTGGTCGGTGATTTTAACGACCTGGAAAAATGGAATCAGGCTATCACCATCAGCAAGCAAGTCAGCGACGTTCGGTATCTGACTCTGGCTGACGGTGGTGAAATCGTTGAGCAGTTGGGTTCCATGGACGATGCCGGGATGATTTACAGTTACCGGATTCTGCACAGCCCGCTGCCTGTCAGCAGCTATGAAGGTACCTTGCGGGTGATCGCCAAAGGCGACAACCAGTCGGAAGTGGTGTGGAGTTCAACCTTTATGCCCAAAGGAGCAACCACTGAAGAAGCGGAACAGCTGATCAGTGGTATCTATCAGGCTGGATTACAGCAGCTGCAAGGCATGTATTGATCGAGGTTTGGCAAGGTTGACCGCAGTGCAACATCGGCGCGGCTGTGTAGGGTCCAGGCATGCCTGGACTGTCTCTACAAATGCCGCTGCTATCACAGGCTCAAGCTGCTGACTCTTCCGGGTAGTCTGTATTGGTGGTACTGGTACTGGTATTAGCGCGCTGTAATATCTCGCCAAAGCGCGAGAAATCGTTGTTACCACCGCTCAGAATACACACCACGGTTTTGCCTTCGATTTCCTCTTTCAGCAGTTCCAGTGCAGCAATGCCGAGAGAGCCGGATAGCTCAGCCACAATCGCCTGTTCCTGATACAGGTCGATCAGGGCCTGGCAGGTCAGCCGGTCTGGCACGGCCACCACACTATCCAGTGTGCGTGAGCAAATGACGTAACCCAGTTCTCCCACTCGCAGGGTAGAAGCACCGTCAACGAAGGGGTCGATGCTGGCCAGCGACTGGTTGGCACCGTGAGCCAGCGAATTTTGCAGGGCCGCGGCATGTTCCGGTTCAACGCCAATAACCCGGGTTTTGGGTGAACGGGCCTGGAATACCGTGCCGATGCCAGCAGCCAGACCACCACCACCGACCGGGGTTAATACCAGATCAACACTGGCAGGGGCGTCCTGCAGAATTTCCAGTGCCAGGGTGCCCTGGCCACTGATGACTTCAGCGTCATCGAATGGATGGATAAAACAGGCACCGGTGTTGCGCTGGAATTCCACTGCCGCCTGACAGGCTTCGTCGAAGGTGTTACCAACCAGCACCACATCGATCTTGTTACCGCCGAACTGACGCACCTTGTTGATCTTCAGTTGCGGGCTGTTGGCTGGCATAAATACCGTGCCCTTGATGCCTAACGCCTGACAGGAATAGGCCACGCCCTGGGAGTGGTTGCCAGCGCTGGCGCAGACAATACCGCGTGCCCGTTCGGCCGCCGTCAGCTGGACGATACGGTTATAGGCACCACGCAACTTGAAGGAACGTACCGGCTGCAGGTCTTCACGCTTGAGCAGAATGTTGGCGTTGTAGCGCTGGCTCAGATACTGACTCAGCTGCAGCGGCGTACGACGCACCACATCTTTCATGCGGGCCGCCGCTTTAATAATGTCCTTCAGCTCTGGCAGTACCTGGCTGGGCAGGGCAGTTGTCGATGGTTCGGTTAGCAGTGCGGCTGTGTCTGTCATGGTGTCTTCCTGTTTCTGGATTTGCTGGTGTTCCCGTTTGCAGCGGCCATAAAAAAACCCGCCGGTTGGCGGGTTTTTTGAGTCTTGCTGTTCAGGTACAGACTATCCCACCGATCGATTGATAGTGTGAATAATCATAATCTGGCGAACGACGCTGCTGATGTGCATGGAATTCGTCTCGGAAGTCTGTTGAACGTTTTTTTAGTGTCGGGGCAAAAGCAGGTGACTGTCAAGCGCGCAATTGCTGGATTATTAAACTATTTTCCAGCGGATGACAGGCTGCTGACCCGAATGGCAGTTATTTGAACAGCAAGGCTAACGCATATTCAGCGACCGCAAACACGATGTGTGCGACGACCACGTAGATCCAGATAGCTGCAGGACTTGGCGTTTTGCGGGCAAACAATCCTCCTCCCATCCCCGGCATCAAAATCATTAGCCCGGCGAGGCTGCTGATGACCACGCCAATCAGGAAAAAGGGGAATATGGTCGGAGCGCTGATGAATCCAATTCCCCAGAACAATGGAAATGAGATTGCGTAGCCAATGCCTACCAGATAATGGAATACCCAACCGGCGGCGCTTTCAATGAACGAATGGGGCGTACTGTCGGTGCCGTCGATAACCAGCTTGCCTTTGGGAATACCCAGTAACCAGCGCCCGACACTCGGCCAGTGTGTGCCGGGCAACCAGCCGATTCTGGCAGCAAAGGTTGCCCACAGGTCCAGGGCGATGGTTGATCCGATACCAACGACGAAAATGTACATCAGGGTTTGTGACATGGCTGAGTCCTTCAGAAAGGGGAGTTGATGAGCGGGTTAGGGTGTTCGTCTGGCATGGAACATGGCTGCCAAACAGTGCAGGGAGCTTGATGAAATCCGTTTATTGCCTGGCTTGTGTCAGACCCGAAGCCTCCCATTGCACTGGGCCTTCCTTGAGGCGTCTGGCTTTGAAGCCAAGTGCCTGCAGGCTGGCCACTGCTTCAAATGAAAGGATGCAGTGTGGTCCGCGGCAATAAGCCACAATTTCCTGCCCGGCCGGAAGCTCGCTCAAACGCAGTTCCAATTCACCGAGCGGGACGTTAATCGCGCCGTCGATATGGCCATTGGCGTACTCGGAGGCGGGCCTTACATCAATCACCTGCACCTTGTTCTCTTGCATCAAGGCAAGGAGTTCGTCCTGACTAACAGGTGCCAGCTTTTCCCGGGCGCTCAGATAATCGGCACGCAGCTGGCGGATAGCGCTGTTGCGACGTTCGTGTATTGAGCGCAATGCCGTTAGCAAAGCGGTGTATTCGGCGATATCCATCAGCTGGTAAAAGACTTGTTTGCCCTGGCGTGATGACTCAACCAGATAACAGCGCCGTAAAATTTGCAGATGTCGCGACGTATTGGCGACCGATAAGTCTGCCCGCCGGGCCAGCTGCTCGACATTGAGCGGGCCTGCTCGCAGGGCTTCCAGCAGCGTGAGTCTGTGCGGGTGAGCAATGGCAGCAGCACACTCCGCAAGGTTGTCAATTTCAGAGTCAGAGGTAGTCACGATATCAACATTCAATTATTTAATTGAATGTTGATTCTATGGCTCGGCCTGCAAACTTTCAATGTTAAGAATTTGTTCTTTGGTCGTAAGTTGCTGACAGGCCGCGTCAAATGACTTCTACAGAATTACAGATAATTCTCGACGAGTTGCTGCAGTTCCTGGGTATTTTTGATACCAACAAAGCTTTCTACCGGCTCGCCATCCTTGTAAACCACTACGGCGGGAATGCTTCTGATGCTGTGCGCAGCCGCCAGTTCTGGTTGTTCATCGACGTTGACTTCGCAGAACAATGCCTTGTTGCCGACAGCGGCTGCAGCCTCCTTGTATAGTGGTGACATCATTCGGCAAGGAGCACACCAGGGTGCCCAGAAGCGCAGCAGTTGCACACCGGATTGTTGCTCCAGTAGTTTATTGAAGTCTTCAACGGTAATGGATTTAACAGTCATGATTGCTTCTCGTATTGGTTGGGTGTTGTTTGTATTCAGGCAGCTTCGTTGCCGAGCTGTAGTAGGGATGCATGGTGACGTTTGTCTAGATAACCGCTGATCAGGATCAACAGCACACTGAAGCCAACCACCAGGGCTGCGGCTGCGCCGGTAGCGAGCAGGCCGTAGTCCGCCACAACCAGGCCTCCGGCCCAGGCGCCGAGGGCAATCCCGGCGTTGAAAGCAGAAATATTCATACTGGACGACGCATCTACCGACTGTGGCGCATGCTTTTCCGCCTGTTGCACGACATAGAGCTGGAGCACCGGAATGCTGCCAAATGCCATAGCGCCCCAGACCATCATCAAAGGCACCATCAGGTAGGGTGAGGCGGCGACTGAACTGATCAGCGAGAGAATGACCGTCAGCACAATCATCATGGCAATCAGGGCTTTAACGGCACCTTTGTGGTCTGCCAGTTTGGCGCAATAGATATTGCCCAGCGTGACGGCCACACCATAGATAACCAGCACCAGACTGACGCTGGCCTGACTGAAACCGGTAACGGTTTGCAGAATTTCAGACAAATAGGTGTAGGCGATAAAGGCACCGCCATAACTGACGCAGGTAATGGCAAATACCAGCAGCATACGCGGTACCGCGATAACGCTCAGCTGTTTCATCAACCCGGCGGGCTCTGGCCGTTCAATCTTGTCAGGCAGCAGGAACCACAGGGCAAGCGCGGATACCAGCCCCAATGCGCTGATGAAAAGGAAGGCAGAACGCCAGTCAAATAGCTCAGTCAAAAAGGTGCCAAATGGGACGCCAGCAACCAGAGCTACGGTCAGACCGGTAAAGACAATAGCAATTGCCTGACCAGACCTTTCCTTTGCGACCAGGCTGGCCGCCAGCACGGTGGCCATGGAATAAAACACCCCCTGAACCGCACCAGCGAGAACCCGGCCAACCAGCAACAGGGCGTAGCTGGGTGCCGCCCATGCAATCAGGTTGGCGAGGATGAACAACAGCATCAACCCGACGGACAGCAGGCGCCGGTCGAGCTTGCCGGTCAGAGCGGTCAACAGGGGAGCAGCCACTGCAACGCCCAGCGCATAAAGGGATACAAGCTGACCGGAGGTGGGGATATCAACCCCCATATCGGTAGCGATAGCGGGCAAAATTCCGACCACAACAAACTCCGCCATGCCAATGGCGAAAGCAGCTGCGGCCAGTGCATACAAAGCAATGGGCATAGAGATACCTTATTTATGGAATGATTGATCCATAAATTAGAGGCGCGCTGTCTGGTTGTCAATGATTTCTGGATCGACTAGTCTTTAAATGCCGTTGAAAGGCGTTCAGACCAGTCGTTAAAACAGGTATCCAAGATGGCAAGAACCGGCCGCCCACGGGCGTTTGATCGTGATGACGCGGTCAGCAAGGCAATGAATCTTTTTTGGGAAAAAGGTTTTGAAAGCACCTCGCTGGCGGATCTGCGAGAAACACTGGGGAAGATGTCTTCTGCCAGCTTTTATGCCGCTTTTGGATCAAAGCAGGCGCTCTATAAAGAGTGTCTTGAGCGTTATGTTCAGTCCTGTGGCGCCGCCAGTTCGGTACTGGATGACAATCTGATGAGTCCCAGAGAGTGTATGCAGACCATGTTGTACGACACCATCAGCATGCAAACCTCGCCGCTTTCGCCTTCTGGCTGTATGGCTGTCTTGTCTGGTTTGAATTGCCTTGATGAAAACAAGGAAGTGGAGGCGCTAACCCGTCAGGTACGCAAGGATACCCGCGACGCCATTCAGCGCTGCGTAATACGTGGGTTTGAGCAGGGGCAGTTACCCCAAACCATGAATGTTGAAGCCTATACCCTTATGCTTGATTGTTTTGTCAAAGGCATCTCGTTACAGGCCAGAGATGGGCTGTCCGGGCAGGTGCTGAAAGAGGCAGCAGACCAGCTGCTTGACTGTTGGAGCTGCTGATCCTGGCGGGTTTCGGGGCATCCACAAAGAGCTGGTTGGTGGCGGGGTCAGTTAGATTGCAGATAAAACCGTATGCGTTCGAGCCAATAACGGGTCACGTTTTCCGAATGAGCGCTGAAGCCAATCACCAGGCCAGCTGGCGGCTGTTTTGATTGGCCGCTTTGAGGAGAAAGCGGTTGGGCGTAATGGCGCGACAGCAGGGACAACCGCAGTCCTTCGGCTGCCAGTGGCTGTACCAGACGTTCGTTGAGCCAGGTTTCGGGTTCGGCCAGCTTGCCCTGATCGACCTTGAGTCGCAGCAGCAGGTGCAAGCCACCCGGCGGAATAGTCCATTCAAACCAGTCGGCCAATAAGGCTTCACAGGCTTGCAAAGCCTGATCCCGTCGTTGCCGGTAGAGCCGACGCATGCGGTTGAGATGGCGTGCCAGCTGGCCGTTGTCAATAAAATCCGCCAGTGCCGGTTGCATGGGGAGCGAGGCTGCCAGCCCCAGTTCGCGCTGGCTGTTCTGTACCGTCTTGATCAAGGCTGGTGGCACCACCATAAATCCCAGTCGCAGGCCGCGAAACATGACTTTCGACAGGCTGCCAAGAAAAATCACCCGTTGTTGTTCGCTGGGCCGACTGCTGGCCGTTTGCATCAGTGGTATGCCCGGGCGGCTGTGGTAGACAAATTCATTGTCGTAGTCGTCTTCGATAATCCAGCTGTTACTGGCGCTGGCAAATTGCAGCCATTGCTGGCGGCGGCGCGAACTCCAGCTAACGCCTGTTGGGTATTGGCGGTTGGGAGTAACCACCGCAGCCAGCTTTTCCGGCTTTGCCTGCGGTCGTGGCAATTCCGGCAGGCAACAGCCTTCTTCGTCCAATTCCAGATAACCAGCCAGACGGTCGGCCAATACCGAACGAATCGGCGGGTAGGTAGGATTTTCGACCAACCAGTGTTCAATGCCCTCAGCGCTATGCAACGCATGTTGCAGCAGGGTCAGGCTGTCGCGGTTACCAGCAGTGACGAACACTTGTTCTGGCTGACAGCTGAGCTGACGCACCTGATGCAGGTACTGGCACAGGGCGACTCGCAACGGCGGATAGCCGAACGGATATTCGCCCAGCAACATTTTGGGATCTGGATTGAGCCAGCTTCGGCGCAGGCTGGCGGCCCATTCACGGGCCGGAAAATGGCTGACGTCAGCACCTGAGTCGAGCCGGAGCGGATCTGGTTCCGGGTCTGGGTCTGGTCGAGCAGCCTGGCAAGCGGCGGGATTTTGGGTTTTGTACTGGGCTGTGGAATCAGCGGGTTTCGAACGACGGGCAGATGGCTGTAATTCAGTGGCATTCAGTGCCACAAAAATTCCGCGTCTGGGTTCTGACTGCAAAAAGCCTTCACCGCTGAGCTGGTCGTAAGCCTGGTTTATCAGCGAACGGGAAACGCCCAGCTGCTGCGCCAGTATTCGGCTCGATGGCAGTTTCTGCCCACCGGTCAGCTGGCCTTGCAGAATCGCCTGCTGGATCTGCTCGACCAGCTGCAGGTAACCGGCCTGACCACTTTCGCCTCTATGAGTGAGCGATAACAGCAGGCTGGCAAAACTTGCCAGGGAGCCTGTTTTGGTGGGGGATTTCATATTGAAAATAAGTCAATCTGGACTGGTTTAAAATATAAAAACTGGCTATTCATAACAATACCAGAAGGCGGGATCATTCGGGCAGTTGTTATTGTTGTTACTGATGGAATCCTGTTATGAATCAGACCAGTCATCCCGCTCAGCAGCCTGAGCAAAGTCCTTCGAAAATATCCCTGCAAAGCCCTTTAAGCACAGTTAAACGCGGTGCCAAACGGGCGGCCTACGACCAGCAAACGGTTCATCAGATCATTGATGAAAGCCTGATTTGCCATATCGCCCAGCAGCAAAATGGCAAGCTGTTTGTTACTCCGACCTGTCACTGGCGTGATGGCGAATATCTCTATTGGCACGGCCACAGCCGGGCTCGTAACGTTCATGATTCTGCTGCCGACGACCAGCGTGAAGGCCAGCAGGTGTGTATCAACCTGTGTTTACTGGATGGTCTGGTGCTGGCGCGTTCGGCTTTCCACCATTCGGTTAACTATCGCTCGGTCACTCTGTTTGGTGTACCCGAGTGGATTGAAGATGCCGATGAAAAAGCCCGGCAGCTCAAAAACATGGTCGACAAGATTTCACCACAGCGTTGGCAGCAGTTACGGCCGATGACCGACACCGAGCTGAAAGCCACCGGCGTCGTGAGGGTTCGCATTGATCAGGCATCGGCCAAGGTCCGTAATGGTGACCCGATAGATGACGAGGCCGATCTCGACTGGCCAGTACTGGCTGGCGTGTTGCCATTGCAGCGGCAGTGGGGTGAGCTGGAAATTGCCGCTGACTTCCAGCTGGATGCGGCTGCGCCTGAGTTGGCCAGGCCTTTGGCTCCGGCGGCGTTTTAACCGGCTCGATTCGCGCATGTATTACCTGATTTTGCCGGGAGAGCGGGCATCGTTCTGCAGGCGGGACGCCTGCTCTCCCAATCTGGATCGAACATGGCTGCACGCAGATGGGCATATCGTCAGGGCAGGTGCCTGACTTGTGTGCATTTTGTCTGCGGCAGGAATGTTTGATGGCTGTCTGGCAGGTTTTGACCGGTCGACAGAAATTCATTGCTATCAATGGGTTAGATGGCTTTTAAGGGCTGAATTTGGACTTTTACAGGAGGCTGGCACAATTCCTGAATATTCCTTTCAGGAATTTAAATTTCAGGTCCGTAATGTCAGAACCCGTATGCCTGGTACCAGAGACTGTACCGAACACAGTTCCTGAAACTGTACCTGACCCTGAGTTCGCAACATCGTCCCCCAATCCCGCAGGGGGACGGTGTTTGCGACTGCTTGGGCTGGATTTCGGCTCAACGACCAGCAGTATGATGCTGGCTGAAGTCGAGATTGGCCGCCATAGCCTGACTGGCCGGATGGGCTTTGGTGAACCCAGAATCCTGCTGCAAACCGACGCCGTCTTCACCCCCTTTCAAGACCAGCTGCTGGATGCTGACGCTGTTGCCACCTTGATGGACCAATGGCTGCAATTGGCAGGCTGGGACCAGTCCGAACAAATCTCCAAAGCCACTCCGGCAGTGGCTGGTGCCGCACTGATTACCGGTCTGGCGGCGCGTGCAGATAACGCCCAAATGCTGGCCCGGCTGATCGGCGAGCGCATTGGCGACAGCCTGATAGCCCGTGCAGATGACCCCAAACTGGAATCCTGGCTGGCCTTTATGGGCAGTTGCGCAACCTTGAGCCGCGCCTGGCCGCAACGGCCCTTGTTGAATCTGGATATCGGTGGTGGCACCACCAATCCGGCATTGGGTTTGAATGGTCAGGTGAGTGATTGCGGCTGTTATTTTATTGGTGCCCGCCATTTCCGCTTTGAGCCTGGCAGCTATCGTTTGTTGGGCTGGTCTGATATCGGCGCTGGCCTGCTCAAACAGCTGGGCATTGCAGCGGCCATTGGTGACTTGCTCACTGCTGATCAAGTGCAGCAACTGGTCGCCGTTTGGGTGGCTGGTCTGGAAGCCATAGTAACGGGTGATAGTCAGTTTTTTCAGCAATCCGACTGGCATCAACAATTGCTGCAACAGCCATTTTTGACGGATGAAACGGGCGGAAACCAGCCGCCGCTGGTGACTTTCTCTGGCGGTGTTGGTGAGCTGATCTATCAATACCGGCAGTCCGGCGAATGGCCGGCCACCACCGCCTTTGGCGATCTGGGAATCGCGCTGGCGCAGGCGATTGTGCGTTCGCCGGTACTGTCCGCCAGCCTGCAACATGCCCCTGAACATGCCGGGCGCGCCACTGTGATGGGGCTGACCCTGCACAGCTGCGACGTTTCTGGCAGCAGCCTCTATTTGTCAGATCCCGATTTATTACCGCTGCGCGATTTGCCGATTGTCGCCCGGCTCGATTTTGATGCCACGGAATCCTATTGGCACAAAGCCCTGGTATTGGCTGCCAGTTGCCGCGCCGGTGCCTGTGTGGCGATTGAGCAGTCGACCACCGCCAGTCATGCCAGTTTGAAGCAGCTGGCCAGTCATATTCGTGCGGCGCTGCAAAGCAGCGAGTTCAGTGCCGATCAACCGCTGGTACTGCTGTTAGACAGCAACCTTGGCAAAACCCTGGGCCAGTACATCACCGATTGGGGCTGTGAACCCAGACGGCTGTTTGTGGTTGATGAAATTCCCCTGCGGGACGCCCGTTTTGTGCAAATCGGCCGACCGCACCAGCATATTGTTCCCGTTTCCTTTTTTGGCATGAACCAGGAGATCCGTTCATGAAACCGCTCAAGCCCATCAGTGCTATTCGTTTGCCGTCCATCCCTGTTTCGTCTGCGGCTGAGCCAGAGCTGTCAATTGAATTGATGGACAACTGCTACCGCTTTGCCGATCTCAAGCAGCTGTTAGGTGCAGCGGACATCAGCAAGGCTGGCGAGCGTATTGCGGGGTTGGCGGCAGTAGATGAGGTTGAGCGTGAAGCCGCCCGCAAACTGTTGTCGAGCCTGACGCTGCAACAGCTGTACGACAGGCCGCTGCTGGATCGTCGTGGCCGTATTGATGCTGTGATGCAGGTGAACTACGACATTGATCTGGAAAAATTCGACAGCCTGGCAAATCTGACGCTGGGGCAGCTGAAAGACCATCTGTTGGCTTCCAAAGGCGCGGAAATCCGTGCCTGTGGTCAGGCCATGACTGGCGTAATGGTATCGGCGCTGGCCAAATTGCTGGACGTTCATGAGCTGATACTGCTGGCCAAACGGCTGAAGAATGGCGCCTCGGCCAAGGCTCGTACCCGGGTTGGCCTGACCGGCACGCTGTCGTCACGGCTGCAGCCGAATCACCCGACCGATAACCTTTCTGGCATTACATTGCTGGCCTACACCGGCTTTTCGATGGGCGCGGGTGATGCCTTGCTGGGTCTGAATCCGGCCATCGATACGGTGGAAAATATCTCGACAGTGCTGCATCACCTTGACAAGATTCGTCGAGACGTTGGCGCACCGACCCAGATTTGTGTGTTGTCGCATATCAAAACCCAGCTGGCCTGTCTGGAACAGGGCGCGCCGGTAGAGATCATGTTTCAGAGCCTGGCGGGCACGGAAAGCACCCTTACAGAAGAGTTCGACGTTACGGTTGAGCTGCTCGACAAGGCTTATAACGTGATGCGCGAGCAGGGGCCGCTGCGTGCTGGAAATGGCGAACTGGAAAGCGCCGAAAACATGATGTATTTCGAGACTGGCCAGGGCAGTGAGCTGACCTACAACAAACACGACGGCATGGACATGGCTACCTGTGAGGCCCTGTGTTACGGGCTGGCTCGCCGTTATTCACCCTTTATGGTCAACAACGTCACGGGCTTCATTGGCCCGGAAACCCACGTCGACAACTTCGAAATGACCTATTCCTGCCTGCAGGATCACTTTATGGGCAAGCTGATGGGGCTGCCGATGGGCATGGCGCCATGCTTTACGCTGCATTCCCAGATCACGGCGGAAGGCCAGCAAATGGCCACTGAGCTGTTAACGGCTGCCGGTGCCAACTTCTTTATGGACGTTTATCTGGGCAACGACCGGATGCTGGCGTATTTCGATACCAGCGCTCATGACGACCAGACCTTGCGTGAAGTACATGGGCTGGAGCCAGCGCCGGAATATCTCGAATGGGCGATGGCTCGTGGTATTTTCGAACGCGATGAAGATGGCCAGCTGCAACGTGGGCCGAACTGGGGCAAACCGGAGCAGTTCTGTCAGTCAGAGCTGGATTATCAGCGGCTGTTGGAGTCTGTTCCGGCCGCTTACGGCTTTGACAACGCTGGCCCGCGACCAGCGGATCAGGTGACCCGGGTGCTGCGTTCCAACCAGGCCGTGGCGCGTGAGGCGATTTATGCCGATCTGGATCGCGAGTTGCTGGCGGCGGTAGGCCCACAGCGTTGGCTGGAAAGTCGGGCAGCGACCAAACACGATCACCTCAGTAACCCGGAGTTGGGGTCTTTCCTCAGCGATGCCAGTTTGCAGTCGCTGCAGCCGGAACACACCGACGTGCAGATTCTGATCTCGGATGGCCTCAGTGCCGAAGCCGTGCATCACAATATTCCTGAGTTGATTCCGGTGCTGCAGGATGGCCTGGCAAGCCGGGATTACCAGCTCGGCATGACCACAGTGGTGCCTTATGGCCGGGTCAAACTCTGCGAGCCGTTAGGTGACGCGCTGGCCACCCGGCTGGTGATTCTGCTGATCGGCGAACGCCCGGGAGGTGACGCCCAGGCATCGCGCAGCTTGTCGGCATATTTTGCCTATCGGGTGTCTGATGACGACAGGGCAGAGGCGGTGGCCTTCAGTGGCAATCCGGATATTCGCTGGGAATATACCGTTATCTCCAACATTTATTCGAAAGGTTTGCCAGCGCTGGAAGCGGGCAGTGTGATCGCTGAAAAAGCCATGCAGATTCTCGGCTTTGGCGCTGCCGGTAACCGGCTGGAGGCACGACTGAAGCAGAGCGCGGCGTAGATATACGCCGTTATCAACGCACGTCATCCCGAACGCGAAGCAGATTCGGGATCCATACGGCTCCAGGAGCCTGAGTCTTTGCTAACCCTGACGCCGGGCGATTTGCCTGCCCGGTTTCTCCTTGAATTTCCTTCTCTGATCCCTCTGGTAGATTCCCTCTGTTTCGGCACAATAGGCCGCTCTGTTTTCTTATTCTGGTCAACAAGGAATCCGTATGTCGACGGAATTACAGCTGCTGGTAGCGGCCATTGGCCTGATCAGTCTGGTGTCTTTGCATCTGTTGGTTATTGGTGTGTTTATGGGGCTGATGACGCACAAGCGCAAATACTGGCGCATGTTCGCGGCCGGGTTGTGGCTGGCGTTTATGCCGCTGGCGGTGTGGATGGGTTATGAATTATTGCAGCCAGAGGGCAAGGGAATCGACAGGGCACTGGCGCTAACCGGTTTGCTGCTGTCATTGCTGGTGATGTTGTATTCCACGCTGGTGCTGTGGAAGGGGCAGTTGCAGTGTTGGCTGGCAACGGCTGAATAAACGAATCCTGGATAACAGTCTCCCGGATAACTGTATCCTGGATAACCGGCCGGGAGTGCAGATGGCCCGCCTGCATAACGGCTTTGGTGTCATAGCGGCTTTGGTGCCTTAGTCCCAGGGCCGCGTGATCATATTCATCACCTGGCCCTGGAGGTTGTGAGAACAGCAGCGTGGCGTTATCAGGAGCGATCAACAAAACTGGCCAGTTCGCCAGAAGCATCACGAATACGGGCAATATTGCCGTTAATTTCTTCGGTAGCTGCACTCTGTTCTTCAACCGCCGTAGCGACCTGCAGCATGTGATTACTGATCGAATCAATGGTGGTGGCGACAGCGGCCAGTGATTCATTGGCGGCAGTGGTTGACTCCACCGTATCGGTTGCGCGTTCCAGCCCTTTGCTGACCATGGCGACCGCCTCACGAACCTTGACCGTCAGATCGGTAATCAGGCCACTGATTTCTTCAGTTGAACTCTGGGTTTTGGCCGCCAAGGTCCGAACTTCATCGGCGACGACGGCAAAACCACGACCTTGTTCACCAGCGCGAGCAGCTTCAATAGCGGCGTTCAGCGCCAGCAGGTTGGTCTGTTCCGCGATCATATTGATCACATCAACAATCTTGTTGATGTTGGTACTGCTGGCGGCCACCGCTTCGATGGTGGTGCTGGTGTGCGACATATCGCTGGAGAGGGTCGAAACCGCCTGTACCGCGGTCGCCAGAGTACGACGTACATCGCTGGTGGCATCGACAGCCGAGCTGGCCTGAGCCGCCGACTCGCTGGCCAGCGACGAGACTTCACGAATGGTGCTGTGCATTTCCTGCATGGCGGTGGCAACGCTGTCGATTTCCTCCGCCTGCATCGAGGTACTGCGCAGCACTTGTTGGCCATGCTCGCGGGCTATGGTATCGGCAGATTGCAACTTGTCGGCCATGGCGTTGATGGCATGGGCAACCAGGTCGTTGGCAGAGCTGGGCTGGGAGCGATCAGACAGGTTGTCGGCAGCGATTGACTGACACACCTGGGCAACCCGCTGAAACGATTGGGCGACCCGCTGGGTACTGCGGTACAGGGCGTCAATTTCATCACCGCCCTGATGGTTGGCCCTGCTGGTATCAACATTGCCAACGTCGCCATCGGCAACCTGACGGGCCAGTTTGAGGGTCTGGGCGGTACGCTTGCTGATCGAGGCGGTAAAAGCAATCGCGATGCCGACGATCAGGGCAATGATGGCTGCAAGAATAATCAGGCTCTTGATCGCAGCGGCGTAAATCGGGGCCATTACCGATTCCCTGGAAACCCGTTGCATCAGTTTCCAGTCGCCGGTTGGAATCTCGACGGCCGTGTAATAAAACTCGCTGTTGTCGGCAGGATCAACATCCTGAATGACGGTTGCCGGAGCTTTCAGCATACGGTCAAACAGCTTGCCATAAGGGGTTTCTGCAATCGGCTTGGTTCGTAGCTGGGCAGCCGCTGCGGTGACGGATGAGGCAATGACGCGGTTACCGTGGCTCAGCAGCAGCAGGTCGGCATTTTCTTTTTTCGCCAGCTCTGCCAGATAACCATCCAGGAAGCTCAGTGAACGGTCGATGCCCGCCATGCCCTTGAATTTGCCATCCAGAACAATCGGGTACACCTGTTCGATCAACAGCAAGTTGTCGTAAACATAAGGTTCGGTAATCAGCCCGGTCGGTTTGCCGGTTTGCTGATACAGCTTGCGTACGCCGTCGTAGTAGAGGGCGGTTTCCGTATCGGTCAACGGCATGGATTTAACGGTGCTGCCATCGCGATAGTAGTAGGGCAGGAAGCGACCACTGTCGGAGTGGGTGGCAGGCTGGTTGGTGTAACGATTGTCCTGGCTGTCGGCATTGGGTTCATAACCAAAGTAGGCAGCCAGGAAGTCCGGATTCTGTTGCAGTACGTAGCGAGCGTAGTTCATGGAGTCTTCGCGCTGGCCAAACATTCCACTCATCTGGGCTTCGGCCATCACGCGGGCAGTCTGCAGGGCTTTCTGGTTGCCCAGTTCAATATTACGGCCAATGGCGGTTGCCTGGGCCACCAGCAGGCGCGAGGCTGCCAGCTCTTCTTGCTGGGCGTTGATGTAAATGTTGTAGGCAACGGAGGCGCTGAACACTACAACAACCGGCAGTACCAGTTGGATAAGTATGCGGTTTCTGAGACTGTCGAATATACCGCTATTCGATGAAGCCATGGGATCTCCTGAATGGCTGTTGGCTTGCGCAGATCCCTGCGATTTCGGGGGTCCTGTATGGAGTCTAGTCAGGACTGCTGAAATCGCCGGACAAATTGTCCAAATGGTTTGATTGATCACCTCTATTGGTTGAACTTGTTAGAGGGAGTTGATTCTGGCCACTGATTTTTTCAGCGGTCACTTCATCACCGCAGTCACTCCATCACATCGTCCACTCCATCACATCGTCCACTTCATTACATCGACCATGGCCCCTTCATATGGGTGGCGGCGCAAAGGTTGCCAGCCCTGCTGTTGGTACCAGTCACGATGGCCTTCGGTAAACAGGTAGATATTTTCAAAACCGCCAGCATCGGCTTGCTGTAAAACCTGTTTGATCAGCAGTCTGGCCAGTCCTTTGCCACGAAATGGAGGATGAACATAGACGTTGGCGAGCCAGGGACCGAGGTCTTCATTGGCGTTCATATCCTTGTCGAGCAGGCTGGCGGAGCCGACCAACTCACCGTCTTGCAGCAGTACCCAGGTGGATGGCACCAGATCGGTGTTGAGGGATCGGCGCAGGTCGTTTTCAAAGTCGACCAGAGATTCGAACGGGTAGAGTGCTTGCCATTCATCCAGATGCCAATGCGCCAGCGTTGGGATTAGTTCGGGGACTTGCTGCAGATTCAGAATTACCAGGGACATGGGGAGCTATGTTGGCCGTACTACCAGGGAGGGAGACAGTGTAAACACAGGCCAGCGGAAATACGGACTGGCCTTGACGTTTTTTTACCCGCTTGGCGGCGGCCTGAAGCTGGCTGAACCAATCTGGCAAAATCCAGTCTTTCTGGCGTGCCCGGCCCTGAATAAGCGGTTCTCTCTCATCACTGTGGTTTCTGGCCGGGCCATCCTCCCCCCGGGTTGCCGTATTGAACGGCAACATCATCGTTATTGGTTACATTGGTTATGGAACGTCCTTATGAAGTCGACCGATCCGAGTCAGCAAGATTCAGCAGATAGTAAAGAAGAGTCTGTCACTAATCCTCAGCGACGCAGTTTCCTGGGTGGGTTTACGGCCGCCCTGGTCGGATCAGCGGTGCTGGGGCATAACCGCGCCAATGCTGCGAATCTGCCGGAAATCGAGATTGAACCCGTGCACAGCAGCCTGGCGGAAGCCGAAGGTGTTGATGACGCCTTGCGCCAGAGTATTGATCATGTGGTGGTTATCTATGCCGAGAACCGCAGTTTCAATAATCTGTTTGCGGATTTCCCGGGGCTTGAAAAACCACTCGCCAAGGCTCTTGCAGATTTGCCGCCACAACTGGATCGCAACGGCCAGCCACTGCGAGCCTTGCCAAAAATCTGGGGAGGCATGGTGCCTGGTAGTCAGGTGGTGGATCACACTGAATACCATATTCCGGAAGATCAGATTAGCGGGCTGGCCAACGCACCGTTCAAACTGGTCGACCAGCAGGGCGAACCGCTGCCGCAGGGTGTGGTGACCCGCGACCTGGTACACGCTTTTTATCAAAACCAGTGGCAAATCAACGATGGCAAGAACGATCAGTTTGTTGCCTGGGGCGACAGTGGGGCGCTGGTGATGGGCTATTACGGCAACAACAGTGGCAAGCTGCGGCTCTGGCATCTGGCGCGTGAATATACCCTGTGTGACAACTTCTTTATGGGCGCTTTCGGCGGTTCTTTCCTCAATCACCAGTATTTGGTAGCCGCTCATCCGCCTTACTACCCGAATGCTGATAAAAGCCCGGCCAGTCATCGTATTGCCCAGATAGAGGGCGATGACGCCACCGGAATCAAGCTCAAGCTGGACCCCTCGACGCCGGAAAGCGCCATGATGGGGCCGGCCAAGTTCGTTCACAGCACCTTGACGCCAGATCACTGGGTGGTGAATACCATGACACCGCCGTATGCGCCGACCTGGCAGCTGGATCCCAACAAGCCTGGTTATGCCGATGCGAGTTCGGATCATACGCTGGTGCCACAACACCATGACACCATTGGCGACCTGCTCAGTCGTGCCAATATCGACTGGGCCTGGTACGCCGGTGGCTGGGCTGCAGCGCTGGAGTCTATCGACAAGGGCAGTGACCAGTTCCCGCCACGGCCGAACTTCCAGGCGCATCATCAGCCATTCAATTACTACAGACAATTTGAGCCGGGCAGTGAGGCTCGCAAGCGTCACCTGCGTGATGGTGGTGTTGGCGAGACGCCGCAAACCAATCGGTTTATGGCCGATGCTGCCGCTGGCAAGCTGCCAGCGGTGAGCTATTACAAGCCGCAGGGCAATCTCAACATGCACGCCGGATATTCCGATGTAGACGCCGGAGATCGTCATATTGCCAGTGTGGTCGATGTACTGCGTAACAGTCCGCAGTGGGAAAAAATGCTGGTAATCGTGACCTTTGATGAGAACGGCGGCTGGTGGGATCACGTCGCGCCACCGAAAGGCGACCGTTGGGGACCGGGTACCCGCATTCCGGCTATCCTGATGGGGCCGCACGTCAAACGTGGTTTTGTTGACCACTCACTCTACGATACTGGTTCGATTGCCCGCTTTATCTGTCGACGTTTCGGATTGCCGAAATTGCCGGGTTTGCTGGAACGTGAGCTATCGATGGTGGAAAACGGTGGTACGCCGCCGGGAGACCTGACCCGGGCTCTGGACCTGGGCTGATTCCGGGTCGATTCAGGGAAGAGCAGAAAAGGGGCGGCGCTGGTGCAGGTTGCCCCCTCAAGATTGCCAAACCGAATCGGCCAGTGGTAGGTTCACTGTTTTACGTTGTTACCCAAGGACGTCCAATGAACAGCCCGCAAGCCGGCATCTTTCGGGAAGGTTATTCCGCCTTCTATTACCTCGAATATCAGCTCAGTGACACGGCTACCGTCGCCCTGATCAAACAGGCCTTGCAACAGGCAAACCGTGTTGCCATTGATGGTGTTTCGGTGGTGGTAGCGTTTGGTAAACAGGCCTGGGATCGTCTGAATCCTGACTGGGCACCAGCGGACCTGGTACCGTTCACGACACTCGAAGGGGTTAATGGCCATACCAGCCCGGCAACCCAGCGCGATGTATTTTTCTGGATTCACAGCAGCAGCCCGGACGACAACTTCGACGCAGTTATGCAAATCCAGAACGCCATGCAAACGGTGGCGGAATTGCAGCTCGACCTGCCGGGATTCCGTTACCACGATGCCCGTGACCTGACCGGTTTTGTCGACGGCACCGCCAACCCGAAGGAAGACGCCCGGCAGCTGGCGGCACTGATCCCACAAGGCCAGCCAGGTGCTGGTGGCAGTTATGTACTGAGCCAGAAATGGGTTCACGACCTGGCTGGTTTTGGCAAAATGCCGGTGCCAGAACAGGAAAAGGTGATTGGTCGCACCAAGGCTGATGACATTGAACTGGAAGGCGACGCCATGCCGAACAACTCCCACGTCAGTCGTACCGACGTCAAGATCGACGGCGTTGGTATGAAAATCTGGCGGCGCAGTGGGCCATATGGGTCGGCCAGCGAGCAGGGGTTGTACTTCCTTTGTTTTGCCTGCGAACTGAAGCGCATCAGCGTTCAGCTGGAACGCATGTTTGGCCTCACTGAGGACGGGCTGCACGACCGTTTGATTGAATTCTCCAAAGCCGTTACCGGCTCCTATTGGTTTGCTCCCTCCAACGAAGATCTGGCTGCCTTGCTGCAATTGCCTGAGTAAGTGCTTGACTGTCGGATGGCGCAAGCTTATCCGACCTACACAAATGCGTAGGTCGGATAAAAGAGCGTAGCGAGTGCCATCCGACTGCTATCGGGCAGCCATCCATCTCGATAGCCTCTCTCACAAGCGTTCTAAAAAACTCCTGATAATATTTGATCCCTTGTGAGACAAAAAAGTATCATCTGCGCCAAATTGGATTTAAATGCGGTGATGCTGTGTCAGATTCACGTGATCAAATTCTCGACTCACTGGCGTTTGCGCTGGTGAACTCTCCCCGCGCCACGCTCAAAGACCTCGCTGAAGCCGTGGGTATCAGCAAGGCGACGCTGCACCGGATGTTTGGCGTTTCCGGTGACCTGACCGTTCGCGAAGATATCGAAGCCTGCCTGGTGGCGCGGGCCCAGGGGGTTGTTGCTGACCTGACGACGTTGGTGGATCAGCCTATCGGCGATTACCGTCAAACATTGCAGACCATGATTCGGCTGCATTTTGAGAACAAGGAAGTGCTGCGCTACATCGTGGTGTGTCTGCCGTTTGAGGAACTGGCCATGATGCTGATGTATCAGCAGGCACTGGACCGCTTTATCTTGCGCGGCCAGCAAGCAGGCATATTCCGTATTGACCTGGCCATGCCAGTGCTGTCGGAATTCTTCGGGGCCCTGATCGGCAGCATGATCGACGCTGAGCGTCGCGGCCGGGTGGCACCGGCGCAGGTGGCCGATGCGGTCGAACAGTTTTTCTATTATGGCGCTCTCAATCCCGGGTTGCGCAGTCAGCAGCTGGATCAGGAAAAACTGTCATGAGTGTGCCGTTACGTCGTACGTGGTGGCTGTTGCCGGTCGCGCTGGTGGTTTTACTGGTGTACCGCTGGCTGCAGCTGCAAGGCTCAGAAGAGCTGCAACCTCAGGTCCAGCCACCGGTGAAGGTGGAAACCATTCAGGTGGTGCCGCAAACCCTGACTCAATGGGTGTTTGCCGAAGGTACGGTGCAGGCCAGTCGCAAGGCGTATCTGAATTTCGAAAGCAGTGGCCGGGTTGAGCGGATTGCGCGGCTGGCCGATGGCAGTCAGTTGCGCGAGGGCATACGGGTGTTCGGGCCGGTTGACGGTGCCCGTCATGGCCAGCTGTTGGCACAGATCGACAGTCGGGATAACTACGAAAATGTGCAAAGTCTGGAAGCCCAGCTGCAAAGCATGCGGGCCCAGAAACGCGAAGCGGAAGCCCGTTTGCAACAGGCTGAAAACGAGCAGCAATTGAGTGATGCCAACTTCGCCCGCTCGCAGGAAGTGTTCGAAACCGGCGCGATTTCTCGCAAGGATTTTGACCGCGAAAAAACCTCCAATCTCAACGCCGCGACGGCGGTACAGGTGGCCCAGACAGCTGTTAGCCAGATTGACTCGCAAATCCGCCGGGCCGTGGCAGAGCTTAATCGCGCCACTATTGCTCTCGAAAAAACCAGTTTGTTTGCGCCGTTTGATGGTGTGATCACCGCCATGAATATCCGTGAGCAGAATTATTTTTATCCGTCTCGCAGTGGTAACAACGATCGCGATCAGGAAGCTTCGGCAGCGATTGTGGTGGTTGATGATGCCAGCCTGGAAGTGTCAGTCGAATTGGACACCCGTCAGGCGGCGCTGCTGCAAGAAGGCCAACGTGTGATGCTGGCCGGTGACGATGCCGCACTTTACAAGGCCGAGCAGCAGGCTGACTTCAGCCAGATCAGTGAAGGCCGGGTGTGGTCGGTGAGTCCGGCAATCAATTTGCAAAGCCGTACCCAGCGGGTGCGAGTACGTATTGGTGATGGTAATCGGGGCTTGCTGGAAGGTCAGTATGTGCGGGCCTGGATTGAAGCCCGGGTGCTCACGGACATTGTTGCGATACCTATTCATGCTTTGTCGTTTCAGCAAGGCCAACCGTTTGTGTTTGTGCTCAATACCGCCAGTGGCAAGGTGGAACGCCGCGATGTGACACTGGGGGCGGCAGGCTTGCAGTTGCTGCAAGTCAGCGATGGCCTGCAGCCAGGTGACGAGGTGGTCAGCCGTGGTCAGCATTTATTGGTAGATGGTGCTGATGCTGTGGCAGTAGGAGGCTGATGCTGTGAGCCCGTTACTGCGTAAGCTTTTTGTTGAAACCCTGCTGGCGCGGCTGTTGCTGGCGCTGGTGCTGGTCAGTGGCTTGATGGCTTACACCGGCATGGTGCGGGAAAACTACCCGGATCTCGATATACCGTCGGCGGTGGTGACCACTGTCTGGCCGGGCGCGGCGCCAGAGCAAATCGAGAAGCAGGTGACCAAATATCTGGAAGATGAGATTAACGGCCTGCGAGGGCTGGACAGCTATTCCAGTGGTTCCTACAACTCCTATTCGGTGATTTCGGTAGAATTTGATGCCGATATGTCCAAGGTCGAAGCCATGGGGCTGTTGCGGGCGGCGGTTGACAAGGCTCAAGCCAAATTCCCCTCCGATGCTGGCATCGAGAAGCCGGACATCGAAGAAATGTCGATGAGCAATATGCCGGTGATCAGCTTTTCGTTGAGTGGCCCGGTGGATGATCTGTTGCTGTCTGATACGGCTTCACGACTGCAGGACGAAATGGAAGGCCTGCCGCTGGTCAAAAGTGCTGACATCAGCGGCTTGCGGGAAAAAAGTCTGCACGTCGAGCTTAACCCTTCGCGCATGCATGAGCTGGGTTTATCGCCTCTGCTGGTGCTGAATCGCTTGCAGGCGGCCAATACCGACATGGCCTGGGGCGAATTTGAAGCCGATAAAAACACCTTCAATCTTTATATGGCGGGTCGGTTTGAATCCTTGCAACAGGTTGAGCAGCTGCCCTTGTTACGGCGTGGTGACGATCACACGGTGCGGCTTGGTGATATTGCCAATGTCAGCCTGCGGCTGGATCGTGAAACCAGTCGTACTTTCTTCAGTATGGATGGTAGTGACTATCAGCCTGGCGTAACCCTGGATATCAAAAAGCTGCCGGGGGCTGACAGCTTTGCGGTCATTGACCAGACGCTGGCGCTGGCACAGCAATTCCAGCAACAAAACTGGCCTGCTGGTCTGACGCTGACGCACATCAGTGATGATGGCGAAATCATAGAGCAGTCGTTTAACTACATCTCTTCATCGATGCAACAGGCAGTCGTGATCGTCTTTCTGGTGCTGATGCTGTTGTTGACCTGGCGTGAGGCGCTGGTGGCCGGGCTGGCGTTGCCGGTCAGTATTCTGGGTGTGCTGGCGGTGATGGCCGTGGTCGGTTATTCCTTCAACAGTATGATTATGATTGGTCTGGTGCTGGCGCTGGGCTTGATGGTCGACGTGTTTATTCTGGTAATGGAGGGCATGCACGAGAACCTCTACGTGCGTAAACAATCATTTGGCGAGGCAGCGGTTAGTACCGTCAAACAGTTCCTGCTGCCAGCGGTCGCCGGACAGCTGACCACTATTTTGGCGATGGTGCCGATGATGATGGTCGGCGGTATCGACGGTAAGTTCATTCGTATCCTGCCAATCACCATTGTCGTAACGCTGTTGTTGAGCCTGCTGGTGGCCTTCCTGATCTGTATTCCGCTATCGCGTTATGTGCTGGAGTCCGGTGCTCGTCAGACGCCTCACACACTGCCTATCGACCGTTTGACAGACACCATGAAGACCGGGCTGGCCAATTGGTTGCGCCGTTATGTGGTGGCCAGCCGCTGGTATTCTGTCGCCTGGGTCGGATTGGCTTTCAGCCTGTTTGTTGCTGCTGTGTTGCTGGCGGGCTTGTTGCCTTCGCTGATGTATCTGGAGTCGGACGACCGTAAGATCGGGGTGTCGATTGAATTGCCGCCAGATGCCACGCTGGAGCAATCCCAGCAGGTGGCAGATAAGGCGGGTGCTTTCCTGCGTCAGCAGGACTGGATCGAAAAAGTAGTGGTCTATGTGGGGGCGAAAAGCCCGATGACCATGGCTGGTATCCGTGATGCGCTATTACCATCCGAGAGTTCCAATCTGGTTGGCTTCAGTTTGACGTTGCAGCCAAAAGAGCAGCGCGAAATGTTGTCGTTCGACTATTTGCCGCTGATTCGTGACGGTCTGGACAAGGCACTGGCCAATGAGGCCGGGCTGACTTACAAATTGGTCCACATCGGTGGTAATCCGGACACCTCGGCACCGGTGCAAATTGATCTGATTGGCGCCGACTATGCCACCTTGATTGGCCAGGCGGCGGAACTAAAGCGGGGGTTGCAGGCGGTGCCAGGAGCAACCGACGTGGCGGACAACCTTGGCCCGGTGCTGCATGAGCTGAGATTTCACGCGCGGCCGGAAATGCTCAGCTTTCACGGACTGGATGAAGCCGAGCTGGCGCGCCAGATCCGGGTAGCGATGTCTGATGACGAAGTCGGCTATTACAAGGTTGCCGGTATCGCGGATGACCTGAAGATTCGTCTCAGTGTCGACTGGCCGAGTCGTCAGGGGAATCTTGGTGGGCCTCGGCACTTGTCTGAGCTGGGTATGTTGCAGGTGGCAGGCAAGTCCGGTGAAACGGTGTCCCTGTGGCAGCTGGCGGACTTTGAAGTGGTGGATGTGCCTCGGGTTTATGTGCACAGAAACGGCCTGCGGGCGGTGACTGTGATGGCGCAGACCGATGGTCGTACCGCGACTGAAATCGTTAACGACATCACTCCGGTATTACAGCAGATGCAGCAGCAATGGCCAGCCGGGTATCACTATCGCCTCGGCGGTGAAGTCGCCAAATCCGGCAAAAGTTACGGCGATATGGGGGCTGCCTTTGTAATCGCCATGCTGGGTGTTTATGTATTGCTGACGCTGATGTTCAACTCCTTCCTGCAGCCGGCGATTATTCTTCTGGTGGTACCACTGGCCATGACAGGGACTTTCCTTGGTTATTTCCTCAGTGCCACTCCAATGACTTTTTCGGGCATGATCGGCATTGTGTCGCTGGCGGGGATTGCGGTGAATAACGGCATCGTCCTGATCGATACGATGAATCAGCATCTCAAGGCTGGTGAAAGCCTGCATGATGCGGCGGTGCTGGGTGCCAGTGATCGTTTGCGGCCAATTATCAGCACCAGTCTGACGACGGTGTTGAGTCTGGTACCACTGGCGATATCTGATCCGACCTGGTTCCCGCTCTGTATGGCGATTATCTATGGTTTGGGCGCGTCTACGGTGACTGCGATTGTAGTGGTGCCAGCCTTGTTTTATTTGCTGACACCGCGCAAGAGGGCTGAGCAAACGCTGGTTTCCTGATCTGGATGGCTGCTGCGCACCTTATTCAACCTGAAAATATGTTTGTGCAGGTCGAATAAACGAGCGCAGCGAGTGCCATTCGGCAGGCCGCTGCCAATCCGTTCAGCAGGTCAGGACACCTTGTATTCCATACCCCGGAAACCACTGCAGCGTTCGAACACATCAAGCGTCGGTGGTACGGATTTGTGGTGACAATACTTGGCCACCAGTTTCGCCAGTCCCTTGATGTCACGACCACAGGCCTGCGGGAACAGCTCGGCGAGGGTGTTGACCATATCGTCGCTCAGCGGCAAACCAAACTGGTCGGACATCACTCGCCAGATGCGCTGGCGATCTTCAATTCCTGGTGGATGGTACTTGATCAGCGCAATACAGCGGCTGACGATGGCTTCGTCGATGTCGTTGACACGGTTGGTGGTGAGGAACAGCAGGCCATTGAAATATTCCAGTACCCGCAGGAAGACGCCGACCACGGCGTTGGCGGCGATGTTGTCGTCACGGCGTTTGATATAGACGTCAGCTTCGTCGATCAGCATGACTGCTCCCCAGCGTTGGGCGCGGGTGAGGGTGTCTTTTAAGGCCTGTTCCATCTCCATCACGTTGAGGCCGAGCTGACCGGAGTGGACCCGATATAACGGCCGTTTGATGATTTCCGAATATACCTCGGCAGTGAGGGTTTTACCCACCCCGGCAGGCCCTGCACACAGTACCGTGGTGCCGCCGGATTTGCCTTCGACGATGTCATCCATCAGCAAGTCCATTTCGGCGGTCAGAATGTCGATCAGGTCCGTATGCTCTGGTGGCAGCACCAGCTTGTCTTTAAGTTCCGGCTTGTATTGGTACAGGCGCATGTCATCGACGTGAACCCACAAGTGATGATGCAGGTCGAGGTGGAACATCAGCACGTAACCGTGCACCGGCATTTCGGTGAAAACCGTGTCGTTCATGCCACCGACGACCTGCTCAACGGCCCGTTCAACCTTGTCGTTGAAGTTCATGCTGCGGCCAGCCTTGCGCAGATATTTGTTAGCTACCTGGCCAGGCACCTGCAAGGTCAGTTCACGATCCTGAATAATGGCTTCGTCGTTTACCAGGCGGGCCCAGCCGCCACTTGATGACAGCACCACTCGGGTTTTGCGGGTCCAGTCACGGGCGCGGTGAGCAGATGCCGGGTCTTCGGTGTAGATACCCGTGCCGCGGGCTTCAAACTGGGTGCCGGTTTGTGGCCGCCACTGATGATAACGCTCCAGTGCATCGTCATAACTGGCCAGCATGTCTGGTGTTTCTTTCAGATAGCCCTTGGCGATCAGCATTTCGGGCAGGGTTTTGCCATCAATATCGCGTTCCAGAAAACTCAGGCTGGTGGTGGTGACCTTGGCCATCGAATTGGCTTTCAGTTCCAGCAGAATACGGCCGGATTCTTCTTCTCCTGGCGGTGTGAAATCGAGACGGGTGACCAAAAAGGGCAGTGGTTTGCCAGCCTGGTTGACCTTGAACAGCCAGCCGCGTTCGCTGTCTGCCAGGTAACCCAGCAGGTCAGGCACCATGGATTCGAGATCTTCTTTAGCATAGACCTTCTGGCCGTCGGTCAAGGCTTGCAGCAGGGTAGCGACCAGTGCTGACTGGCTGCGATGGCTTTCACCCGCTGCCAGGTACAGCTGATACAGGTGTTCGATGTGCTGCTGCGCCAGTTGCTGGAACGGCACTTCCGCGCGCGGGCCGAATTTCAGCTGTTCAGCCAGAAAGGCCAGTTCGGCGAATTCTGCCACCAACGAGTCTACAAAGGGTTTGTCGATCACAAATTTCATGGCGGTACCTTGCTGGTTTGGTTTGAGTCAGTTTGTCGTTGTCTGTTTTACAGCCAGGGTGCAATAGCAAGGCCATTGACAAGTCATTGAAATAGAAGGGTTTTTTGAGTTTTTGAGTGGTGTGATAGGCGACGCGATAAGAATTTGTGTCGGAAACAGGACAATATCGACCTGCTGCTGCCTGGGCGTTAACAACGCATTGTCCATTTATCTGAAGGTGTGATAGCGGCAGGGAAAGTGAGACCTGAGTGACAATTTTTGACACCAACTGCCATACAGGGTCATAAATTGTCAGAATCCAGAAAACGTCCCGGAATCGAACCATAAAATTCGCTAATTTGAACGGGTTTTCAGAAAACCCGGAAAATTCACGTGACCAAAAAATTCAAACTGATCTCTAAAGCCGCGCCGCTGGCTGGCTTTCGCGAAGATGAGGTTTACCAGTCATTGCTGGCGATGCAGTTGCGACCGGAACAAGCCCGGGCACTGCTGAACAACCATTTGACCATCAAGCGGGATATGGATCAGGGACTGGCGTTAAGGGTCTGTGATCGTTTTCGGGAAATCGGTCTGGATGTGCGGCTGGAGGCTTATACGGTTAAAGATCCACAGGCCTCGGTTTCTTCAGCGGTGGTATTTGGCGAACTGAATGGGGTATTCGAACAGCCATTGAAGCCTGCCGAAAAGTCGCTGCACTACAAAAAGTCCGTCCTTCAGGCTTTGGTGTCGGCGTTATTGGCTCCGGCAATATACGGCTCCGTGATTCTGGCCGTGCTGCTGACGGTTATTTGGTACGTAACCGATGGTCATGCACAGCTTTTTGGTGAGTTCAGTGACCGCAAGTATTACCTGACGTCTCAAGTATGGCTGCTGCTATTGGCGATTCCGCTGATCGCCGGTGGCTTGTTGGTGCTGTTCTTGTTGTACCCTTTGTGGCCACAGCCGGATTCCGGCAAAAAAGTGGTGCTGGAGCGTAAGCATCACCGTGAGTTTTATCAGGTGATCGATGCCATGGCGAAAGCCATGGGAGTGCCAGCTCCCGAGGTTGTCGAACTCAACAGTGAAGTCAATGCTGCTGCCGCACCGGTTAATGGCTTCCGAAGCCTGGCACGGGGCAAAATGAAGCTGATTCTTGGGTTGTCGCTGGTGGCGGGCTCTTCTGTGCAGCAATTATTGGGAGTGATTGCCCACGAATTTGGCCACTTCAATCAGCCCAAATCCATGATGGCTTATCTCTGGATCAATCGTGTCAGCAGCTGGCTTGCAGAATGCGCCAGTGGTCGCGATTACTGGACCCAGAAAATTGAACAGTGGCTGGAAACCGTGGAGTATGCACCTTTGCAGTATGCCTTGGTCATTGCTGCGTTTCTGATGGACAAGATCAGCAGGCTGTTTGCCATGTTACTGCGCTTGCATATCCGCATGACCCGAAGCATGTCTCGACAGATGGAATTTGATGCCGACCTGTACGAAGCCAAACTGATTGGCAGCAAGCAGTTCCGCGCATCTTCGGTGAATCTGCGGAAATTGGCCCGGGCGGCCAGCTGGGTGCTCGACAGCAACTTTGCCGCGCTCGATGAAAAGGATCAGCTGCTGAAAAACATTCCGGCAGAAGTGGTCAGCGTTGCAGACAAGAACACCCGCAGCCTGTTATTGCAGATTGAATACGATCTGCAGCTGGAGCAAACCGAGTTCTGGCACACCCATCCTGCGGACATTGATCGCATTAACCACGTTGAGCTGGCCGATGAGGCGGGGATCCTCCGGTGTGATCATCCGGCCCGGTTGTTGTTCAGGGACTTTGACCAACTGTGCGAACGAGTGACGCTGGCCTTGTATTATCAATACGGCATTCATGGTGCACCGGACTTTATCGTCGAAAATGATCAGATTGTGGTTTCCGCACCGGGTAGCAGCACCGCTTCTACTGCGTTCTAGGTACTTCCTTTCCCCGACCCTGGCAGGGCTGTCCGAATGGTCAATTAGCAGCTCTGGCAGGGAATCCTCTCGCCGTTTTTAACAAATTAGTAATCTTGACCTTAGCGTCAGGTTTGTCTCTGTGAGAAAATTGCGCACTTTTTTGTACAACAGCGTTAATTCCAGAGGTAAACATGAGCGTTCATGAGATTCGTCACCCGTTGGTGCGCCACAAAATCGGCCTGATGCGTAACCAGCATATGAGTACCCGTGGTTTTCGCATGTTGGCCGGAGAGGTTGGCAACTTGCTGACCTACGAAGCGACCAAGGATCTGGAACTGGAAGACTACCAGCAGGATGGTTGGTGCGGCCCGGTAACCTGTCAGCGTATTCGCGGCAAAAAAATCACTGTGGTGCCAATTCTGCGTGCCGGTCTGGGGATGCTGGACGGGGTGCTGGAATTGGTTCCCAGTGCCAAGATCAGTGTGGTTGGTCTCTACCGTGATGAAGAAACCCTCGAACCTGTTTCCTATTTTGACAAGCTGGCGGGAGATATCGACCAGCGTATGGCGCTGATTGTTGACCCTATGCTGGCGACTGGTGGTTCTATGGTGGCAACCATTGATTTGCTGAAAAAACACGGCTGTACAAGTATTCGTGCGCTGGTACTGGTGGCCGCTCCTGAAGGTATTCGCAAGGTGCAGGAAGCTCACCCGGACGTTGATATCTACACCGCCTCGGTTGACAGCCACCTGAACGAAAACGGCTACATCGTGCCGGGTCTGGGCGATGCGGGCGACAAGATTTTTGGTACCAAATAAACGTTGTCAAAAACCGCTGTTAACCCCGTTTAAAAAACCAAGGGAAACGATTCATGCAAACTCAAAACGCTAATCTGTACTCTGGCTGGCGATTGCTGCTGGCTGGTGGCCAGATGCTTTTCGTCGCCTTCGGCTCGCTGGTGCTGGTGCCGTTGATTACCGGTCTGGACCCCAGTGTGGCGCTGTTTACTGCCGGTCTTGGCACGCTGATTTTCCAGTTCACCACCAAACGCTCGATTCCGGTATTCCTGGCCTCGTCGTTTGCTTTTATTGCACCGATTATTTTTGCCGTCGAAACCTGGGGTAAGGCTGCCACCATGGGGGCCCTGTTCTGTGCCGGTCTGGTGTATGTGGTGCTGTCGGCGCTGGTAGCTCTGCGTGGCCCGGGTTTCCTGCATCGCTTGCTGCCGCCAGTGGTTACCGGTCCGATCATTATGGTGATTGGTCTGGGGCTGGCCCCGGTTGCTGTCAACATGGCGCTGGGCAAAACCGGTGATGCCTCAGCGCAACTGTTCCCCTATGCCGATGCCATCATGGTGTCGATGCCCGCCTTGCTGACCACCTTGCTGGTGGCAACGTTTGCCAAAGGCATTTTCCGGCTGGTGCCGATCCTGGCTGGGGTAGCAGTCGGTTACGCACTGGCGGCCTTTAACGGTATGGTGGATTACAGCGCAGTCAGTGCCAGCAGCTGGATCAGCCTGCCGGGTTTTGTGATGCCGGAATTTGTCCCGGCAGCCATCCTGTTTATGTTGCCGGTGGCGATTGCACCTGCAATTGAGCACGTTGGTGATGTGCTGGCGATTGGCAGTGTGACTGGCAAGGATTACGTCCAGAAACCGGGCTTGCATCGCACCTTGCTGGGTGATGGTCTGGCAACGTCGGCAGCGTCATTGTTCGGTGGGCCACCAAACACCACTTACTCTGAAGTAACGGGTGCGGTAATGCTGACCAAGGCGTTTAATCCGGTGGTCATGACCTGGGCAGCGGTGTTCGCGATTTTGCTGGCTTTTATCGCCAAGTTTGGTGCCTTGCTGCAAACCATCCCGACGCCGGTGATGGGCGGCATCATGATTCTGTTGTTTGGCTCGATCGCCGGTGTAGGTATGAACATTCTGATCAAGGGCCGGGTGGATCTCAGCGCCCAGCGCAATCTGGTGATCGTCGCAGTGACCATGGTGTTTGGGATTGGCGGTATGTCGATTGGTTCCAGCGACTGGCATCTGCAAGGCGTTAGTCTGTGCGGTATTGTTGCCATTGCACTGAACCTGCTGTTGCCTCATCCGGATGAGTCCAATGACCTGCACGAAGAGCAGGAAATTGTTGAAGACATGGTCGATCACGCTCGCCATTGATCTTTGACGGCGCTGCCTGAACGGGCAGCGCTTGTCTAACTGCCTGTCTACTGGTTGCGAATTTCTTCTTCCAGTTCGCTCAGAACCTGAATCACCTCAACACTGGCTGCTTCCATCTGTTGCAAGCGGCTGATGGACTCCCCGTGTTTGCCAGAAAGCGCAGCATTAATGGCCCCGAAGCCATTGTCATGAACCTGCCGGTGGCATTTATCCAGGCGTTTATAGGCACTGAACTGACGATACATCTCGTGGCCCTGGCCCTGGTGGTACCACTTGCCAAGACGACAGCTGGTATGGTCGGCCAGACTGTTGGCGCCGTCTTTGTCTTCCGTGCGAATAAAGGCGTAGACCTGACTTTTCCAGACCACGTGATCCAGTTTGACCGCTTCCAGAAAGCTGACCGAAGCCGCGTAAGCCAGGCTGGAGTTGACCTGTTCTCCCAGGTTGGCAATGCCATCGATGCCGGTTGAGATAGTGTCGGTTTCGCGAATCAATAGTGCTCCCTGATCACCAACTGTTTGAATACCGCTGGAAACGCGATTGACTTCAGTGCTGATGGTGCCGATCAACTGGCTGATTTCAGCGGTGGCATCGGCGGTGCGTTTGGCCAGATTACGGACTTCGTCAGCAACTACGGCAAAGCCGCGACCTTGTTCACCAGCTCGTGCGGCTTCAATAGCAGCATTCAGGGCCAGCAAGTTGGTCTGTTCGGAAATGCTTTTGATCAGGCCAATAAAGCCCTCAATATCCCGGGCGACCTGCGACAGTCCGGTGACTGCCTGGGAGGCATCGTTGGATTGTTGATGAATGGAGCCGAGCTGGCTGCCGAGTTGTGACAGCACCTGTTGGATGTCGACAATACTGCTGCTGGACTGGCGCATGGAGACAGCGGTCTCGCCGATGCCTTCTGCCATGGCGGCAAGAGTGTGGCGAATATCATTGATCGCGTTAGCGGATTCGGACGCCATAGTCTGCAAATTGAGTTTGCGGTCCATACGCTCAAGGCTGTAATCGCTGCGCATATCGGCGACAACTCTTACCTTGTGCAGCAGCTGATTTTCCTGCTCAAGTTGATGAATCCGTTTTTTCAGTGCGGTGACTGATTCCGCCGATTCATCGACCTTGCTTGTACGTCTGAATAGCATGCCCGGCTCCATGATCTGGTTATCGTGGTAAGTCTAGACAACAATCAGCACAACAGCATTGGCGGGTACTCAGTTTTTCAGCCACCTCAATTGGCGCCAGACGCTCTGCTGTTCGGGAGTGAGGAAACTCCAGGCAAGAAAACGACTGTTTTTCTGGCCCTGAGACATTTCAACAACTTGTTGCTGGACTGCGCCAAGCGACCGTAACACCTTCTGCAACGCCGGAATAGCCGCCTGACGGGAAACCAGTGAGGTGAACCAGTAGACCTGGCTGGCGAATTGCTGGCTTTCCCGAATCATGTTGCTGATAAAGGCGACTTCGCCGCCTTCACACCAGAGTTCGTTGCTTTGACCGCCAAAATTCAGCTGCTTCTGGTCCTGCGGTTTACCATCCCATTTACCGAGGTTTTTCCATTTGCGCTCGTTGCCGCGCTGCATTTGTTGCTCAGACTCATGGAAGGGTGGATTACAGAGCGTCAGGTCGAGAAATTCATTGGCTTGCAAAATGCCGCTGAAATAGTGCTGGCGGTTTGTCTGGGTGCGCAGGGTGATGGCTTTCTGCAGTCTGGGGTTGGCAGTCAGAATGGCGGCGGATGACTCCAGTGAGCCGGGGTTGATATCGGCAGCCATAAAACGCCAGCCATATTCGCTGTGGCCAATCAGCGGATAAATACAACTGGCGCCACAGCCAATGTCGAGCACCTGAATATTTTTCCCCGCCGGTTGTTTGCCCTGGTTCGCCTCTGCCAGTAAATCGGCGAGATTGTGAATATAGTCGGCCCGGCCAGGAATTGGCGGACACAAATAACCTTCGGGGATGTCCCATTGCTCGATCTGGTACCAGTGTTTTAACAGTGCCCGATTAAGAACTTTAATGGCAGCCGGATCGGTGAAATCAATAGAATGGTTGCCTTTTGGCGTCAGTCGGATAAACGGCAGCAGCTCCGGGCAGCAAGCGCTAAGGGCACCAAAGTCGTAGCTGTCCTGATGGCGGTTACGCGGGTGCAGGCTTCCGCGTTTGGCCAGCTTGCCAGCTGCCGGTTCAGGATTGCTGCTGGACGCTGTTCCTGGCCGACGAGCCGATTTGCCACTCTGCGGTCGGGATTTTTGGGGACGTACTTGGTCAGGAGCGGGGAGCTTGCGCGACATGTCTGGTTTCGTAATAGCAGGAAAGCGAAATTGTGCGCCAGTATAGGTGTCTCGCAGCCAATCTTCAGCCAAAACCTGAATTGTCTGCCAAACTATAGGGAATTGGCGCACCGGGAAAAAATATTTACTGTTGAGACTGGCGGGATTCGTTATGATCGGATTGTTTGACAACATTGTTAGTAATGGAAGCTCGACTCGATGAATTCATTACGGGAAGAATTCTCTCGTCCCCGTCAGGAACTGGTTTCTTCTATCTATTCCCAGTTACCAATTGTCGCGATCGGAAATACCTTTCTGGTTGTTGGTAACCTGTTGGCCTACCACGAAAAAATAGATCCCGCAGTGTTGTGGTCTTATGGCATGGCGGCCATTCTACTGCCACTTATTCGGGTGCTGTTGTTCCTGAATTATCGCCATCATGGCTTTCAGCATCGCAGTCTTCGTCACCACAGCCATATTCTGCAGTTGATTTCTCTGGTCAATGGACTGGTTTGGGGGGCCTGGGGTGGTTATGTGGTGGTCAATGTCCCGGCCGCTGAAGTTGGCGTGATGGTCATTCTGCAAGCCGGTCATTGTGCCGGTGCGGCTTCAACGTCATCTGCCTCAAGGATTGGTCTGGTTTCCTTTTTGATACCAGCACTGGGACCCTTGATCTATTTTGAGGCGATTACCGGAACCCGTGATGGTCTGATTCTGGCCTCTGGTTTTCTGGTTTACACCATTCTGGCGATCAGTTCATCGCAACGGATTTACCGTACCCTGTACGACAGCATTTTGCTGGCGGAAAAAAACCGCCAACTGGCTGACCAGCTATACCGCTACTCGCATACTGACAGTCTCACTGGAATTGCCAACCGGCGTTCCTTCAATAGTCGCTACGATGAATTGTGGCAGCAACTGGAATCTACTCAGCAAGCGTTTTCCCTGTTGTTGTGCGATGTTGATTTTTTCAAGAGCTACAACGACAGCAAGGGCCATATGCTGGGCGATGAATGCCTCAGAAGTATCGCTATCGCGATGAGGGAGTATTTTGCGGGCACTAATGCGATGGTCGCACGTTACGGCGGTGAAGAGTTTATCGCCCTGTTACCGGGGGTGGGCGAGGCGAGGGCGCGCGAACTGGCAGAAGGGTTACGGCAGAAAATTCATGATGCCGGGATGCCTCATGAGTTGTCAATTCCGTGGCAGCGCGTGACCATATCGGTTGGTTTGGCCAGTCATGTTGCAGGCGATGGTATCAGTCAGAATGAGCTGATTGAACGGGCTGACAAGGCGCTTTATCAGGCCAAGGGCAAGGGCCGCAATCGAGTTTGTGCGCTGCCCAGCGAAAACCCAATGCCGGATGCTGGCTCAGCGGCTGTCGCTGGTACTTCCTGAGGCTGTACTGCTGACTGGCTGGTCAGGCGTCAGGGGAATATTCGCTGGTACTATTTTTACACTACCGCCCATTCGAAGTTGCTCCCTGTCAAGATGATCATCAACCGGTCGGTATAGCCTGTTCCCTCGTTTCCAATACAAGGGAGTCAGGCCTTATGTCCGCTACCACTTTTTTTATTCCCAGTGTCAACATGATGGGCAGTGGTTGTCTCAGCGAGGCGGCCACCGCAATTCGTTCATACGGCTGGAAAAAAGCTCTGATCGTCACCGATAAACCGTTGGTCAGCATTGGTTTGCCGGGCCAGGTTGCTGAGCTGTTGTCCGCTCAGGGGGTTACCTCCGTCATCTTTGATGAGGTTAAACCCAATCCGAATGTCGCCAACGTCGAAGCCGGTTTGGCAGTGCTGCAAGCCAACGACTGTGATTTTGTTATTTCGCTGGGCGGTGGTTCGCCCCATGACTGCGCCAAGGCGATTGCACTGGTCGCAGCTAACGGGGGTTCGATTACTGATTACGAAGGTGTCGATCAATCAGCCAAACCGCAATTGCCGCTGGTTGCCATCAATACTACGGCGGGTACTGCCAGTGAAATGACCCGTTTCTGCATCATTACCGATGACAGCCGCCACGTAAAAATGGCCATCGTCGACAAGCACACCACACCGGTACTGTCCGTTAACGACCCGGACCTGATGCTGGGTATGCCAGCGTCTTTGACTGCTGCGACTGGCATGGATGCGCTGACGCATGCTATTGAAGCCTATGTATCAACCGCAGCTACGCCGATCACTGATGCCTGTGCTTTGCAAGCGATTCGGCTGATCAGCCAATACCTGCGTACCGCCGTTGCGGATGGTCAGCACGCTGAAGCTCGCGAACAAATGGCTTACGCCCAGTTCCTTGCTGGTATGGCCTTCAACAATGCCTCGTTGGGTTATGTGCATGCCATGGCACACCAGCTGGGTGGTTTCTACGATCTGCCACATGGCGTTTGTAATGCCATTCTGCTGCCTCATGTGCAGGCCTTTAACGCGCGGGTTGCAGCCGAACGCTTGGCTGATGTCGCTGTGGCGATGGGCTGTAATGTGCAGGGACTGGCAATGACTGAGGCTGCCGACGCCTGTATTACAGCGATTCGGGCCTTGTCGACCGACATCAATATACCGACCGGCACTGCCGCGCTGGGTGCCAAAGTCGAGGACATTCCTACACTGGCGACCAATGCCATGAAGGACGCCTGTGGCGTTACCAATCCGGTACAACCGACCTTTGAGGAAGTCTGCGAAATATTCCGCCAGGCCATGTAGTGTAAAATCAGGCCGGTATAAAACGGGTCTGGAAAACCCCGATATGGCCTGACTCTGTAAACGGCAATAAAACACAATATTGCTGGCAGGACTCTGCTCTGTGACCAGCCTTGATGGCATGATGACGGTTTTATCTGGCCTGCATCTGTCATGCAGGCTGTTGCGGAGTCAAACGCTTGTCTTTTCTACTTACACGCTGGTTGTCAGGCTCGGGTCTGTTGGCAACCAGCGCCGGTCTGTTGTTGCTTCTGACACTACTGATGGTTTTGCTGAACAGTCTGCTGGGTGCTGCTGTACCTGCCTGGCTGGTCGGTACTCCTTTGTGGCTGGCGGCTATTTTATTGGCACCGCGAATCAAACGGGCACAGCAAAAACAGATTGGAATCCTGCTGGTGGTTGGCGTTGCCGGGCTGATCTTTGGTGGCCTTAATGGCACTGACATGCGCTATTTCCTCAAAGCGCTGGAAGGTAACCAGTCGCTGCTGGCGATGCTGATCGGGGTGAGTTTTTTGCGGCTGGTGGCATTGGCTGGCATTGCTCCGGAAGAACATTTGCCAACCGGTGCCCGAGTGCTGCAGAAAACCCTCTTTGGCACCCACCTGTTTGCTTCTGTATTGAATATCTCCGCTGTACTGATTGTCGGCGACCGGCTGGCTCATGCGCGTAATAACCAGCCATTGTTGCCAGCCCAGAGTATGGTGCTGCTGCGGGCATTTTCGACCTGTGCTATCTGGTCGCCGTTTTTTGCGGCGATGGGGATGACGTTATTGAACTCACCTGGTGCCCAGTTGGGTGTGCTGGTGATGTTTGGCTTGCCACTGGCGTTGGTGGCGCTGGTTTTTTCTGCTTGGGAAATTCAGCGAAACCCGGCCGCCGCTGATGCCATGGGCTACCCTTTGCAGTGGTCATCATTATGGATGCCGCTGGTACTGGCGCTGCTGGTGATTGTCAGCCATCTGATCTGGCCTGATACCACCGTACTGACACTGGTGACCCTGATCGCCTTGCTGTTCACACTGTGCTGGTCGCTGCTGACCCGCAGGGGGCAGGGGTTGATTGATATGGGACGCCATGTAAAAACCGGGCTGCCAGGGCTGTGTAGCGAAGTTGCCCTGTTTCTTGGTGCGGCGGTGCTGGCGGCGGGAGTGGCGGCGACGCTGAATTCGTTGAATATCTCATTGGCACCGGCGCAGTTCGGTGCTTTTGAAGCCTGCCTGACCTTGCTGGTGCTGATTGGAGTGGCCATTGCCGGTATGCATCCGGTGACCAGTGTGGCGTTGGCGGGAAGTCTCATCGGCCCCAGTGTGACGGACCCCAACCTGTTTGGTATTACCTTGCTGATGGGCTGGTCAGTGGGTGTCGGCTTGTCGCCGTTGTCTGGTGTGCAGCTGAGTTTACAGGCGCGTTATGGTATGAGTGCCCGCAAAATGGCCTGGGCCAACCGATATTACGCCGCTTTGATGATTCCGCTGTGTTGCATCACTCTGTATGTGTATCAGTGGTTGATGGGCTGACGACATTTGGCCGGGTGGTTGTTGATGATCAGACAATGGCTTGTTGCAAAGTCGCCAATGTGTCTGTAATCGTATTTATTGCTTTGGATGCTTGAATTCCTTCAAGTGTATGAAAAATAAGGAAAAGCTCTTGAATTGGAGGCTGATTCACTGACTCTGGAGCTGGATTGCTTTTTGCAAAAAACAGCAGACCTAACACTCGATTAGCTGAAAAAGGAATCCAACAATGTCAGTAGCAGTGATCAAGGCATTTTCTGACAAGGCTCGCTCCGACGCCGAGCTGGCTGAACAACTGAAAGCCTGCGTTAAAATGAAAGAGCTGTTTGCCCTGGCTCGCGACAATGGTTTTGAACTGGTGGAAGACTCCCTGTATCCACCCAATGAACCACAGTTCACTGAAGACCAGCTGTCCGAGCGAATGATCAAAGCGCTGCTGCGTGCCTGATCAGGCTTGAACCTGTGGGCGGCGCATCCCCAGTGCCGCCCATATCACACTGTTTCAGTCCCGCTGTTTTTCATATCTGCCAAATCCCAACGACCGGCCAAATTACAACTGCTTCACGGAACACTGATCCTGGTTCGCCATCCAATCATTTCAGACGCTACAATATGCGCCAGCCAAGGATTATTCAGGAGCCCGTGATGAAATTTCCACTGTACCGGCTGTTTGCCACCGTACTCTGTTCGGTGCTTTTGGCCGCATGCATGGGGCCTGAAACACCTGAAGAAGTGACCAGTGCTTTCTGGCTTGCGGTGCGTGACCATGACCAGAACGACATTGCCAGCCTGTCGACGCTGGAGAATCCGGCGGCCGCCAAATTCCGCGATCAGGACTGGAACCGTGCCATCGTCACATTGGGCAAAATCGTAGTGGACGGCGATCAGGCCAGTATCACCACTCGGATTACCGGACTCGACAACAACAAGCAGGGCCGTGACCTCACCACTTACCTGGTGCGACAGCAGGACCGATGGCTGGTGGACTTTGATGCCACCCGGCAGTCGCTGGAGCAACGCTCGCTGTTGAACGGCCTGCTTGATCGACTCAGCAAATTGGGTAACAGCCTCAGCGATCAGTTTAACCAAAGTTCCAGTGACTGGACTGCCCAAATGGAACAGTTGTCGAGCGAGCTGGAAGATATTTCTCGCGACGCCCGCGCGCAAGCCGATGAAATGATCGAAGACTACAGCGACCAGCTTGAACAGCAGATTCGTGAGCTGGAAAAATCACTTGATGAAGCGCTCAAACAACAGCCAGACAACAGTACTGACCGGCAATTGCTGGAAGCCTCAGTGGAAGAATTGCAACAAAGCCGTGACCAGCTGGATGACAACAATCTATCAGCCGTTACTCGCAGCCGCATGACGCTTGAACGTATTCGGCTGCGGCTGGATGAGCTGCAAACAGAGACACTGCGCAAGCTGGGTCAACAGTGGCAACGCACGCTGGACAAGCTCGACAGCCAGACCGAGCAGTGGGGTAAAGACCTGCAGCGGTCGATTTGAGTCTCTTTAACTTCTCTTGCAGATATACAGGCCTCTGACACTCCCTGTCAGCAATTGACGGGGAACCACTTTATAGTCCTACGACTAACCCGAGATTGTCTGGTTGTTATTCTCAGGGTGATATCCAATGCCTTTCTCAAAGCCTGCCCAAGGATTCGATATGAAACAGCGTGCGATGGAACGTCGCCTGATTGCAGCTATCGTCGTGGCTGTATCTTCTCAATTGCTGCTCAGTGGCTGTAGTTCTGCAACCACCAGAGATGGACAGCCGCTGGCCAGTCAAAATGACGCTATGGCTCCACCGACAGGCATGCCGCCAGGCCCGCCTCCAGGTGGTTTTGGAAGTCGTCCGCCTGGTCCACCACCGGGCGGAATGCCAGGAGGCGGTCCTGGAATGCAACCGATTGATCATGGCAGCTACGCCAACAAGCTGACCAACGACGTGTCCAATCAGCAGTTTGTTGCGGATGGAGATAGTGAAAACGTGATCCGGGTAGAAGATGGCGCTCATGTGGTTGCCAACCTGATTCGGGTTGAAAAAACCGCTGGCGAAGCCCCACAAGGCGATGCCAGTAACTTCTACGGCGCCAATGCCGGGGTGTTGGCATTGGATGGCGCCGACCTGACGATTACCAATAGCCAAATCAACACCAATGCCAACGGTGGTAATGGCGTCTTTTCCTATGGTGAAGGTACCCGGGTACACCTGAATAACATACGGATTCGAACCCTCAAGGGCAATTCGGGTGGTGTCATGGTTGCCGGTGGGGGCTGGATGGAAGTCGCCAACGGCGACATTGAAACGACTGGCCAATCTGCGGCAGCACTTCGTTCAGACCGTGGTAGCGGCACCCTGATAGTGAATGGCGGGCGTTATGTTTCTCATGGTCTGGGCTCTCCGGCGGTCTACAGCACTGCGGATATTGCCGTTGCCAATGCGGTGTTGGAGTCGACCGGCTCAGAAGCTGTCGTTATTGAAGGCCGCAACCGGGTTCACATCAGCAACAGCGAAGTCAGTGGCTTCATGCAGCGGGATGACGCCGATAACATCCAGAACGTCATGTTGTATCAGAGTATGTCGGGTGATGCCGAATCGGGCGAAAGCGAATTTATGATGGAGGGTGGTAGCCTCACTGGCCACAGCGGTGACCTGTTTTATGTCACCAACACCCATGCCCATATCCAGCTGCAAAATGTGGCGTTGCATCCCGCCACGAATGTGTTTTTGCGGGTCGCCGGGAATAGCGAAAAACGTGGCTGGGGACGCCCAGGCAGCAATGGTGGTATCTGCGAAACCGACCTGATTGCCCAGCAGGCTGCAGGACAAATTCTGGTGGATGATATTTCGTCGCTGGTACTGACCATGAAACAGGCGTCAGAACTGGTAGGCAGTATTAATCCGACAGGCGCGGCCGGCAACGTCAGTGTTGTTCTTGATCCGTCGAGCCGCTGGACGCTCAGCGCCGACAGCTACATCAGTACTTTCAGCGGTAATCTGGCGAATGTGGATACCAATGGGCACCGGTTGGTTGTTGGTGAGGACGTCTATGAATAGCGCCCTGAAACCCTGAAAACTCTAACGGGTTGCAGATGTAATAGGCCTGGGGCGATTACATCTGCAATGATTGTTATCTGTTACTCATTGCCCACGTCAAACATGGCTTCCATATCCTTGCTTGAGCAGGAAGCGAAAGCAAACATGGTGTCGGTATCCTGCACACCATCAAGACGATGAATCTTCTGGGTCACCAGCTGGGCGACCAGCTCATTGCTGCTGGCTTCAACAATCGCCACCAAATCGAAGTTACCCGCTACGGAATACACTTGTCGAACACCCGGCTGCTCCAGCAAAAACTGGTTGATGCCTTCAAGTTTCATGCTGGCGCATTTGATCAGAATAATGGCTGTGGTCATGGTGATTCCTGCGTCTGGTTTGTCGAATTGAGTGGCCTGGTATTTGCTTTGGATCAATAAAATCCCGTCAGTTCAGGCATCTTACCTGCCTGTCGGTGAGCTATTTATCCACCTGGCGCAGCGAGTATCCGGATAACGCAATATCCGTCGAGGGCCGCTGCACCAGTATGATACACAAGTACCCAGAGGCGAGCATGTTTCAGACACACGTTGGTAACACTGGATCGATTGAAAAAACGTCCCTGTTCTCAAACCGCAACCAGTTATTCCTGTTGAATGACACCGGGGCGGTGTGCGACGAAGTTGGTAAAGTGTTCAAACCCCACGAATTACGCTCCCGTTGTGGCTCCAGCGTGGTGGGTGCGACGATGCACAAGATGTCGCTGGGTAAACTGACCTTGCACCGGCTGGAGTACAACCACGGTGTGCAAATCATGCCGGACCGGCTGGAGCAGTTTTATCTGATTCAGGTGCCGATGAAGGGGTACGCCGAAATCAGCTGCGGTAGCCAACGCTTTATTTCCTCTCCGGAAGTGGCTTCACTGGTGTCGCCGGATCAGCCGCTGTCGATGTTGTGGCAGGGTGGTTCGCCCCAGCTGGTGATCCGCATTGAAAAAGCCGATTTTGAGCATCATTGCCGTCAGCATCTGGATCAATGGAGTCAGCAGACGCCATCGTTTGAGCCGGAACTCGATTTCGACAGCCCGGGCGGTGCCTACGTGATGCAGTTGCTGATGATGCTGGTGGGAGGACTATTGGAAAGTCGCCATCCGATTCATCAGCCATTAGTCATGAAACAGTTCGAGTCGACCTTGCTGAACGCGCTGTTGTACGGCATTGACAGCAACCTGTCTGAACAGCTGGCTAATCCGGGCATGATCAAGGTGACGCCGTATTTCGTTAAGCAAACGGAAGAATATATCCGCGCTAATCTGGATCAGCCGCTGTCGGTGGAATCGCTGGCGGAACAGGTGGGTGTCAGCGTGCGTTCGTTGCAGGCCGGTTTCCGCAAGTACCGGGATACCACGCCGATGGCATTGCTACGGGATCTGCGGCTGGATCGGGTGAATCAGGTGCTCAAGCATGCCGATGGGACGGTGTCGATTACCGATGTGGCTTTCCAGTGGGGTTTCAGTCATCTGGGGCGTTTCTCCAAGGATTACCGCCAGCGTTTTGATGAGCTGCCGTCAGAAACCCTGCGTTTTCGACGCTAACGCCTGATATAGAGGCCAGGCTGGCGGTTAATCGGCCGCCAGCTTGCTACGTGCGAGGGTATCGGACGGTCGTTCGCCAAAGCGTTCACGATACTGGCTGGCAAAACGGCCGAGATGGGAAAACCCACAATCCAGCGCTACTGCCGAGACACTTTGGCCAGCGGCTCCTTTCAACAAGCACTCGCGTACGCTGTCCAGTCGCAGATTACGCTGCCAGGCCATGGGTGTGGTGTGCAGATAGTCGCGAAAGGCCGAAAACAACGTAAAGCGGCTAACGCCTGTGCAGGCAACAATGGCCTCGATGCCAATATCATCTTGCATATGACGCTGGATAAACCGGCAGGCGCGTTCCAGATAGGCCGGTAAATGCGGTTGGCTGCTGGTTTGCTGCAGCTGGTTGCTGATGCTGTTGGGTTGGGCCAGCAACAAGCCCTTGATCAGGGCGGTTTCGAGATCGCGGGTCAGCAGGCTGTGACTGTAGAGCGCCTGGATGCTCGAACCTTGTCCCATCAGCTGTTGCACCATTTGCCACCAGGCCTGAATGGCCGGGTTGCGCATGTCCATCGCGGGATCAAATCTCAGCGGTTGCTGCAGCGGTGTATGTAACAGTGACTCGGCCACCGCCCGCAAGGCGGAAGCGGGAATCACCAGCTGCTGTTTTTCGCACTGCTCTTCCATATCCAGCTGCTGAAAAGTATCGGGCGACAGAATCAACCCCTGCTGCTGGTCTGAGCAGGTACGACAGCCGGGAGTTACCAGCGACTGTTCGCCACAGGTTGGCAAGCTGATGCTGTAGGCCTGCAAGCCATTTCTGCCATCGACGCCGATACTGACGGCGGTGCCGTAGGAAATATCGCCAAACATCAATGACAGCCCGGGCAGCCGTTGGGCATGGTAATGAAAATCCAGCTCATCGCTGCCAATGCGGGTGTCGAGCTCGTGAGGGCCACAGATTTTTTCCATCCACAAGCGGGCCTGGTTGCGGCTGTGACTGTTGGTCAGCACCTCGGCAAGTTGACTGTTGTGCATGGAAGCCTCCGTTGTTAATTTGCCAGAGTTCATCAGAAGCCCCGGCCAGAGACCCGTTCAGAGCCCCGGCCGGGGTGGTGTCAGTGACATCAGATTCAGAAGTGGTGAATCCAGCGTACCTGTACACGGCTGCCTTCAGGGCGGTTTTCGGCACCGAATTCACGGTAGCCGTTGGCAACGATATGGTTGTCGGCCGAGAAGCTGTACATGGCACCCGGGCCGACGGCGTAGACAGATTCCTTGCGACCGGATACGGCCTTGCCATCGACTTTGGTGTCGGTGATTTGCTCCAGGAAATAGCCGTTCAAACCCAGCCGCCAGCCTTTGCCAAGATCGCGGCTGACCGCCAGGTTGGCATGAATGGCTTGACCAGCCTGGGTTGAATCGACATCACCAAAGGCTGTCGCCGGGTCGGTGTTCTTGCTGTTGTACAGATAGTGCAGGCGGGCTGACGCAGTCCACTGCGGTGTGAACCAGTAGGTGCCGGCCCAGTACGGGTTGAATGACAGCGCGTTGGCGCTCGGGTTGATGCTGGTGTCGGCGTCGTAATCGCCGGTGGGCAGGTTGAACTGCAGTTCAATGCGCTGGACGAATTTTGGACCGGCAGCGCCCATCACAGGATCAAACTGGATGAAGGGGCCTACCAACACGTCACCGGTGCCGGACTGGGCGCTCAGCGCCATGTTGTTGATGCCGTCGTCAACATCCATGGACGTGACCAGTGGCAGCAGGGCGTTGATCCCCAGGCTGGCGTTGCCAACCCGGTAGGTTGACAGCCAGGTCAGCTGGGCCACCATCACCTGATAGTCCAGGTCGGTTTTTGGCAGGCCAAGAGCGTCGCCATTTTCATCTTTCAGTTTGCTGGCCGAGTAGCTCTGGTAATAGGCCTGGGCATACAGACCTGGACCGGCCGGAACGCCACCATCCAGAAAGCTTGTCAAGCCGAGGTTTACCACCGGCAGATCATAGGCCTGACTAACAGGACTGATGAGCAGGGCTGCCGCGATGGCAGGGCCGGCGAGCAGGTTCAGGGTATTCGTCTTCATACTTGAATCTCCGTCTGGTTCAGGCGCATTCAGCCTGTGAGAGTGACTGATACTGGCCGGCATGGAACAACAGCGGTTCACCACCAGCGTTGCTGTACTGGCAGATTTCGCCGATAAAAATCAGGTGGTCGCCAGCATCAATCTGGCGCTCGTTACGACACACCAGCGTTGCCAGGGCGCCATCAATCAATACTGTGCCGTTACTACAGACGCGAAAGTCCACGCCTTCGAACTTGTCATCAGCTGGTCGTGCGAAACGGTTCGACAGTTGCTGCTGGTCTGCAGCCAGAATGTTGATGGCAAAGTGTTTTATGTGGCGAAACAGCTCCAGGTTGGGAGAACGCTTGTCGAGGCTCCACAACACCAGTGCCGGTTCCAGCGACACCGACGAAAACGAGTTGGCGGTAAGGCCAATGGGAGTACCGTCGGCTGCCAGCGTGGTAATGATGGTGACGCCGGTAGCGAACTGACCCAGCAGGTTTCGTAAGCTTCGGCTGTCGGCGTCTGCTGCACTGAGCAGGTCGGTTGCGATAGGGGTTTCCATGATACGTCCTCAGCAAACTTCGGCAGTGTCAGAATTCATCAGCTCGGCGCAGGCATCGGCATCGAACCACCAGGGGGCGAAGGTGCGTGGATCATCGAAACCGTTCACGATGCGGCTGGCGATGTCCGGGCGTTTGCTGGCAGTCGCCAGTAGCTGCAGGATGTGTGCTGGTGGCGGTGTCAGCATGGTGTTGGTCCAGGCCACCACGTGTTTGGCGTAATCCCAGTAGGCATCGAAAGTCTGCTGCATCCAGGCGCGGTCAAATGGCTGCTCGCCGCGGCCCAGAATGGCTTTCATGTATAGGGCAGTGCACTTGGCAGCGTTGTTGGAACCCTGTCCGGTAATCGGGTCGCTGACCACCAGAGCATCGGCCATACCAAAGATTTCCTTGCCGGAAGGCAGCGTCATGACCGGGTGGCGAATGGTCGGTGCGAAACGGCCAGCCAGGTAACCGCCGTCATCGGTCAGCGTTACATTGGCGCAGCGTTTGGCTTCGGACGGCGCATATTTGTTGATGATGTCGAGGCTCATCTGCAGGTGTTCGGCCGGGGTTTTGGCGTCTTGCCAGCAGTCCATTGGGCCACCTGGAATCCCTTCGAATACCATGATGTGACATGGGCCAGAGGTGGTCAGGGCCGGGAAGGCAAAATATTCACCAACACCCGGAATCAGGTTGAAAGCCACCCGCGAGAAGTCTTCGCTTGGCTCCATACCTTGCACATAGGTCAGTGCCAGTGCCCGTTGTGGCTTGTCGAAAGCAGACTTTTCAGCATCACGCTCGAAGCAGCGCACGATATCGCCCTTACCGGCCGCCAGCAGTACCAGTTCGTATTCGCTGGCCAGACGTTCCAGCTCTTCGATGCCGACATCTTCAATGATCAGCTTGCCGCCCTTGGCAACAAAGGTTTCGATCCAGAGTGGCATCTTGACGCGCTGGTCAACAGATTGGCCGTTGCCATCTAGGCGGGCTGCCCAGCTGAACAGGCTGCTGCCTGGACGTTCCGGGTTCATCACATTGACGCTGATGCCTTCGACTGGTGGGCAGCTTTCTTTCCAGAAATCTATACCCAGGTCGCGCTCGGTTTGCAGCGCGGTTTCGAACATGCATTGGCTCGACATCACCCGACCATTGCGGATTTCATCAGCAGTGCGGTTCGTCACTATGGTGACCTGGTAACCCTGATCCAGCAGGCCAATACCCAGTTGCAGGCCAGACTGGCCGGCTCCGACGATTGCTATACGGCGCATAAAAAGTACCTCTGTCTCGTAATCTGTAATTGTTCTGGTGTTGATTGGTGGTTCGTTGGTTGGCTTATTCCGCCAGGCGGGGAATTGCTGGCTTGTTCTGTTCTGGCCCCATCACGGCGTAACCACCGTCTGCGGCATAGTCGGCGCCAGTGACAAAGCTGGCGGCGTCGGAACACAGGAAAGCGACGACGTTGGCCACTTCTTGCGGGTCGCCCAGGCGGCCCAGCAGGTGGTAGTCAGCGGCAACGGCATCGGCTTTGGCTCGGTTGCCGCCACTGACTTCGCTGATCACCCGTGACCAGGTCCAGCCTGGGGATACCGAGTTAACCCGAATGCCATCCGGCGCCAGATCCATTGCCATTTCCTTGGTCAGATGTTTGATTGCCGCCTTCGAAACCGGGTACAACCAACGGCCGGTTTGGGCGCATTCGGCGGAAATCGAGGTGAAGTTCACCACGGCACCCTTGCTGGCTTTCAACTGCTCATGGAAGGCTTTGGTTACCATCGCCATGCTGACCAGGTTGATATCGAGGGCACGCAGCCACTGTTGGCGGCTGGACGCAAAACCGTCGTCGTCGTAGCTGCAAGCCATGTTGATCAGCAGGTCGATGTTGCCGCTGTGTTCGGCGATCTGGCTGGCGACAGCGCTGATGGCAGCATCGTCGGTCACATCCAGCGTCATAAATTGCGCACCAGCAGCTTCCACTTCGGCGGCCGCCTTGCTGTCGATATCCAGTACCACCACTCGGGCCCCCTGGCTCAACAGCACTTTGGTAACGGCCATGCCGATCAGCGTGGCGCCGCCACAGATAACGGCAGTTTTATTACTCAGGTTGATCATGCGATGTTCCTCAGTCGATGTTCGTAAAAGGAGCCTTAATCGATTGGCTTGTTTTCGCTGCTGGACCAGGATGGCATCAGGGTGTTGGAAGGCAGGGACTCATCCAGCAACTTGTGCGCAGTCTCGGCACCGGCAACCGGCAAACCCTGAGGGTCCATCAGACCCAGCTGAACCAGCACGCTGGCCTGATCCCAGTAGATGTGCTCGTGGTACAGCTTGGGACCGCGGAACTTGACCACGCCCAGCATCGGGATCTCGACCTTGCGACCGGTCGGCTTGATACCTGGCACCAGCCAGTCAATTTCGGAGTCGTGGGTGAAGGTCATGATGAATTCGTCGACCACCTGGGAAGCACCAACGGTGCGGGAGATCGGAATCATCCCCATGTCGGCCGGGTTGCCGTGGACGAAGTGGTAACGGTAGAAACGCGCCAGCTGGCTGTAACCGACACCGCCAGTCATGGTTGGAATGTGGTTTACATAAGGCTGGGAAACCATGGTAGCCATGGTGGCAGGTACGTCACGGGTATCGAACTCGTGGCGAATGTGTTCTTCCCACAATGCTTCCAGATCGTAGTCAGGCCCGAGTTTGGCTCGCAGGTATTTGATCGAACGCTCGTGGGCAACCAGTGCTGCACCCTTGTTGAAATGGCTGGAACCAACACGGGCGAAAGCGTGTTCGGTGTCCGGGTACACAAAGGCACTGACCTGGCTGTTGCCAGAAACTGCAGCCAGAATCTGCTCGCGGGCTTCAGCCGGGCAGAACTGGTCGTTGTCGGCCATGTGCAGCACCAGTTTGCCTTGCAGGCCTTCCAGCTCGTTTAACGCCTGTTCGATGCCAACGCCGTAATAGCCAACCGCACAGGCAACTTCTGGCAAACGACAACCGGCCAGGTAAGCCAACTTGCCGCCCAGGCAATAACCCAATACGCCCAGATCACCGTCACATTCTGGCTGTGCTGCCAGTGCGGTCAGGGCTGCCTGGATGTCTTCAACGCCCTTGTTTTCATCAAACGCCTGATAGAGAGAAAGGGCTTTTTCAAAATCGGATTCGGTCAGTTCCAGACCGGCTTCCTGACGCCAGAACAGATCCGGCACCAGTACGGTGTAACCTTCTTCTGCCAGGTGATCGGCAGCGGCTTTCATATCGGCGTTAACGCCAAAAATTTCCTGGCACAGCACCAGACCCGGGCCCTTGCCATCAATGGAAATTGCCAGGTAGCCGCTGAATTGGCCATCCGGGCTGGAGATCTGAATCGTCTTGGATGTCATTGCAACACTCCTCGGTTGTGTCATTGGGATTGCAATGATTTTGTAAAGATGAGCACTTGTTCACTATCCGGAAAAATCCACCGGCATCCGGAAAACGCAGATGAATCAACAACGTGCAGAGTGTTGGCTTTGTCATTTCAGGGACGGGAATAAATTCCCTCCTGCCGCTGTTTTGCAGACATGTAGGATGGGCTATGCCCATCGCCAAACCGGGGGAATGTTGGGAGCGGCCCTGCGGGGTGGGGGCGGTGGATTGAGCGTTGCGTTGTTAAAAAAGACGGAGCCGAAAAGGGAGGAACCCGCAACGGGGTGGCTCCGTCAAACGAAGGACGTAACAGCAGCTGCTGTTACGGAGAACGAATCAAAATACGGGGCTTCGGGAATAAATTCCCTCCTACAGCTATTTTGATGTAGGAGCGGATTTATCCGCGATGCAGCGATGGCAATTCAAACGCTGTTATTTCACCGGCGCGGTAAATTTCTCGGAATACAGCTTGCCGTGCTGCAACTGATGTTCGTCACACCACTGGTTGACGGCGTCGATCATCGGCGGTGGGCCGCACAGGTACATATCGAAGGCTTCATCACGCAGCGCCGACAACGGCAGGTGCTGCTGGATATAACCACTCAGGCCGTTCCAGCTGTCATCTGGCTGCGAGACTACCGGCTGCCAGTCGAAGTCGGGCAGCAGGGTGCGGTAGTGATTCAGGCGTTCCTGCTGGCACAGGTCCGCAACCTGATTAACGCCGTAATACAGACGAATCGGTTGTTGAACCGGTGCTGCCTGTTGCACCAGCACGTCGAGCATGGCCAGGAAGGCGGACAAGCCGGTGCCGCCAGCCAGGAAATATACCGGCCGGGTCACTTCACGCAGGTAGAAGGCTCCGAAAGGCGCTTCAATCTGGAGCTGATCACCGACTCTGGCCTGTTGCAGGTATTGGCCCATCTGACCATTCGGCAGCTTGCGGATCAGGAACTGCAGCTGATTGTCCGGCGTTGGCGCGTTGGCAAAAGAGTAGGCGCGAGTCAGCTCGCTGCCAGGAATATGCAGGTTGGCGTATTGGCCCGGCAAAAACTCCAGAGTGCTGTTTCGCTCCGGCAAGGCCAGTTGCAGCAAGGTGGTATCGGCGGAGACGTCTTTTAACTCGGTAATGACCGCCGTTTGCAGGCTGGCAGGCTGGTGGCTGCAGAGGCTGGAAGCAAAGTCGTAATAAAAGGTGGCATCCGACTGGATGCGGGTCTGGCAGGACAGCACATAACGGTCAGCGGTTTCGGCTTCAGTCAAAGCTTCTTCGTCGGCGTATTCCATTTCGTACTGGCCGGATTCACACAGCCCCTTGCAGGTACCACAAACCCCTTCACGGCAATCGATCGGCAGGGTAATACCATTACGCAGCGCGGCATCCATCAACAGGTCGTTGTGTCCGGCCTTGAAGAAGAGGGTGTTGCCGTCGGCAAAGCTGAGCGCGACTGTATGGGTCATAAAACATTCCTCGGTCCGTTAACTGGCGGTTGGGCAACCAGCGGCGGTTTTGATGATTCGGTGTCCCCCGTCAGCCGGTGCTGAACATTGGCTGGCGGGAGACGGTCTTACGGGTCTGATCGGTCTTACAGGTGGTAGAAATCGAGCACCGAATTGATGGTGTCGTTGTAAACCACCACGTGTTTGCGGGCGATTTTGAAGCTGTCACCGGCGCTCACCAGGCGGTAGTTCACTTCACCGTAAAACTGCTCGGTCATGCCCATGCGGGTGTACACGGTTTGCCAGTTGGCGGTGACTGCCAGATCGCCATTCTCCTGCTCTTTGATACGCACGTTGTGAACCTGGTGCTGGGTTCGCGGCAACGGTACGGAAGCTGCAGATTTACCGGTACGGATTCGGAAAACGCGGTCTTCCAGACCCGAACGGTTTGGGTAGTACATCAGCGACAAGCCGGTTTTGGGATCGCTGGTGACTTCGTATTCCGAGTCCCATTGGGGCACGTGTAATTCGCTGTCTTCTGTGAAAGTGGCGATGTAGTCATCCCACTCGCGACGGTCACAGAGTTCGGCGTTGTGATACAGGAACTGTTCAACCCGATGTTGTAGTGCGCTCATCACAGATCCTCCTCTGTGCTGGTATTGAGAGTGGCGTTCAGTTTCAGCAGGCTGGCGTCAATGCCTTTCAGCATCAGGGCTTGCCAGTTGCTGTGCTGGTTAACGTACAAACCTTCATGGGTGAATTCAGTGCCGGTAATGGCGGGCTGAATGCCCAATGTTTCGGTGTTCAGGGTTGGGCCGTACTGCCATTGATGGCAGCCACGGCTGATGTCGTTCCAGCGTTCCAGGCGTGCCTGGAAACCACGTTGGGCTTCGCGGAACTCAACCAGGTCGTCTGGTGTACCCATGCCGGAAACGTTGAAGAAATCTTCGAACTGACGGATGCGGTTTTCGCGGTCCTTGGCAGACTCTCCCTTGACCCCGAGACACTGGCTGATGATTTCTGTCTTGTTCCAGGCTACTGGGCGGACGATGCGCAGCTGCGAGCTGATCTGGTCCATAAAGAACAGGCTAGGGTAGATGTTGAGGTTACGCAGACGGTGCATCATCCACTCGGCACGCTGTTGGCCGTGCTCTTCCACCAGACGTGGCATCACGGTGGCGTAGCCAGGGCGTACCGCGGGGTTGGGCATATCACTGAACAGCAGGGTGTGGCCGTTCTTGAAACCGAACCAGCCGTCATCGGTGTCGGCATCGCCAGCACCCAGCTTGCTGTAGTCGAGGGTGTCGGAGGCGCCACCGTTGGCAGAATCCACCTGGCGACGATGCTGTACCGTCGCGACATAGTTGTAGTGCACGGTGCTGACGTGGTAACCGTCGAGGCCGTTTTCGTTCTGCAGTTTCCAGTTACCGTCGAAGGTGTAGGTCGACTTGCCTGGCAGTACTTCCAGCTGACCATCCGGTGACTGGGCCACCATCATGTCGAAGAAGATACGGGCGTCGCCGAGGAATTCCGGCAGCGTATCGGTAGCGCTGGTATCCAGGCTGACGAACACAAAACCCTTGTAGGATTCAACGCGGGCTTTTTTCAGGCCACGACAGGCCTTGTCGAAATCTTCAGCGTATTCACCCGGCGCTTTCACCTTCATCAGGCGACCATCGTTCTTGTAGGTCCAGGCGTGGAACGGGCAGGTGAAGGTCGACTGGTTGCCTTTCTGCAAACGGGTCAGGGTCGCACCGCGATGTTGGCAGGCGTTAACCATGGCATGCAGTTCACCCTTGGTGTCGCGGGTGACAATGATCGGCTGGCGACCGGCACGCAGGGTGATGTAGTCGTTGGTGTTGGCGATTTCGCTTTCGTGACAGGCGTAGATCCAGACCTTTTCGAAGATGTGTTCCATCTCGAGGTCAAACAGTTCAGGTTCAGTGAACATGTCACGGGCAACACGGTATTCACCTTCATCTGGACGAAAATCCAGACAACCGGCGATATAATCGCGCCATTCTGGCAGGGTACGTTGTATGGTCATGGCTTTCTCTCTCGTTGGCTGAGCAAGTGCCATGTCATTACACGGTGGGCGGCGTTGGCCGACTATCCGCCGGGTAAGGCAACTCTATCCGCAAAGTTTGCCAACGCAGCGGATGGCCGCATAAACCACATTCGTCGGCTTTGTCAGCGGGCGCTTTGTCCATCACTTCTTGCAACTAACGCCGGAGATGTTTCTGAGCATGACTACCGATCTTCATCTGATTACCCGCCATTTACTCGAGCTGGATGCGCTGAAAAAGGTAAACCGGCGCAGCTACATCGAGGGCGGCTCGCGGCTGGAGAATTCAGCAGAACACTCCTGGCATCTGGCGATGGCCTGCTGGTCGATTGCCCGCAACTTCAGGCTCGACGTGAACGAAGAAAAGCTGCTGAAACTGGCGCTGGTACATGACCTGGGTGAAATCGACGCCGGTGACACCTTCCTCTATTCCAGCCATCGGCCCGATGCCCACAAGGCAGAACGTGAATGCATTCAGCGGCTGAGCCAGCACGACGGCAATGGTATTGACGATCTGCCGGATATCTGGGAAGAGCAGGAGACCGGCAGCAGCCCGGAAACCCGATTGCTCAAGGTGGTCGACCGGTTGTTGCCCTTTATTCTCAATATTGAAAGCGCAGGTCGTACCTGGCAGGAACTGGGGGTGAAGCGCCATCAGGTTGAAAAAGCCCACGCCTTTATCGCCGCAGAGTTTCCGCCGGTGCATGAGTGGATTCAGCAGCAGATCGAACTGGCGGTCAGCAAAGGCTGGCTGGCGGTTTGATATGACACAGCAACAACAACAACAGCCCGTACGGCGTTGGCAGATTTTCTGTCGGGTGGTCGATAACTTTGGTGATATTGGTGTTTGCTGGCGGCTGGCACAGCAGCTGGCCCGCGAGCACGGCCAGCAGGTGCAACTGTGGGTTGATGACCTGCACAGCTTCGTCGCCCTGCAACCACAGCTGAATCCGCAATTGGCCAGCCAATGGCTGACGCCAACAAGAACTGGCGGTCAAGCGAGTGACCAACCAGCCCATTGCCCGGCAGTGCAGGTGCTGCAATGGCAACAACCGTTCCGCTGGCTCGACGCTGAGCCGCAAGCCTCGGTGGTGATCGAAGCCTTTGGCTGCCAGCTGCCTGCCGAGGTCATCAGTCAGATGCAACAGGCTGGCTCAGAGCTGCTGTGGCTGAACCTGGAATACCTCAGTGCTGAACCCTGGGTTGTCGATTTTCACGCGGCGCCATCACCCTTGCAGGGGCTGACACGCTATTTCTTTATGCCGGGCTTTGCCGCTGGCACAGGTGGTTTGCTGTACGAACCTCAACTGGCCGCTTTACCGGCGCAAATGGCTTCGCCACTGGCCTTTGCTGACTGGTTGGAAAGCCTGCAACTGCCGCCGCAAACCGCTCGGCAACTGGCGCAAATCGACTGTCGGGTCAGCCTCTTTGGTTATGAAAATCCGGCCTTGCCCGAACTGCTGGATAGCTGGCAGGCGACAACCCTGCCAGTGCTGTTACTGGTGCCACAAAGCAAAATCAGCAGTGGCGTTGAGCAGTGGCTGGGGCAGGCGCTGCCGGTTGGTGAATCACAGCAGCGAGGTGCACTGACCTTGCTGGCGTTGCCGTTTATGAGCCAGCTGGATTATGACCGCTTGTTGGCAGCCAGCAGTATCAACCTGGTGCGCGGTGAAGAGTCGTTCGTACGTTCGCAGATTCTTGGTAAACCAACCCTGTGGCATATCTATCCGCAACAGCAACTGGCCCACCTCGACAAGCTGGAAGCCTTTCTGAATCTCTATCAACAGGGCATGCCAGCCGAGCTGGCGCGGGCGCTCAAGACGGCATCGTTACGCTGGAATGGCGACCCGGAACAGCCAACAACCACATCAAAATGCTGGGATCAGCTGCTGTTTTGGCTGCCTGAATGGCAAAAACACGCCGAAGACTGGAAAAAACACTGTTTGGCACACGGAGATTTAGCAACAAATCTCGTCAAATTCCGGCCAAATGAGTATAGTTGCGCCGCTTTTTCGCACCGTAACGATTGGCCCTGTGCCTGGTAAATTAATCATGAAAAACGCTCAAGAATTCCGCTCCGGTCAGGTAATGAACCTCAACGGCCAGCCATGGGTTGTACTCAAGGCTGAATTCAACAAATCCGGTCGTAACTCCGCAGTTATGAAGTTCAAGCTGAAGAACCTGCTGACTGGCGCCTCTCAGGAGCCGGTTTACAAGGCAGACGACAAGCTGGAGCCCGTAACTCTGGAACGCTCTGAAGTAACCTATTCCTACTACAGTGAGCCAACCTACGTATTCATGGACCCTGACTACAATCAGGTTGAAATCGACGCTGAAAACCTGGGTGACACCCTGAAGTTCATCGTTGATGGCATGACTGACGTATGTGAAGCGGTGTTCTACGATGGTCGTCCGATCAGCATCGAACTGCCAACCACCATCGTCCGTACCGTTTCCTACACTGAGCCAGCTGTTCGCGGCGACACCTCAGGCAAGGTAATGAAACTGGCTACCCTGGAAAACGGCACTGAAATTTCCGTTTCCGCCTTTATCGAAATTGGCGACGCCATTGAAATTGATACTCGCACTGGCGAGTTCAAGGGCCGCGCCAAGGCTTGATTCGATACCCAGCGGTAGAAAAAACCCGGCTTGCCGGGTTTTTTTGTGCCTGAGGATTGGGGGCGTTGCGCTAACGGGTTTGGATCTTATTTTAATAAATTTGAGTGGAAAACAATCAGCCCGGGCAATGCTATCGATAATTTTATAAGTAAAGGCTCTTTAATGGACTATTAATCAATTTGGATAACTGTCAGATTGCTAATTGGTAAAACCATTTTCTATATTGTCAAAAATGTCCCATTTGGCCTGACTTGATCAATTCTTCTTGTGTGAAATAAAAAATATCTATGATCTGGTGGCCATAAACAAATAGCGCATTTGCCTGACTGTTGATTCTGGTCAATGTTGAGCAGTGTTTTCGTATTCTTATATGTAATTTTTATTCCATCAATTAATCCTTTGGCTAATATCTGGCCGGTACTGACATACAGCTTATTTCAGGGGGGAATACATGCAACGGTACGAATGGAGCCGGGAGTTTGAAACCGGCATTGATATCATCGACACCCAACACAAACGGATCTTTGATTATCTGATTGAAATTGATGAAGCGATCAAAACAACCAACGAAGACATGATCAAAGGAGTGGTCAAAGCCCTGATCGATTATTCGATCTCACACAACGCCTTTGAAGAGACCTTGATGGAGAACGCCAACTACCCGGTGCTTGATGCTCACGCCAAGGTTCATGAGGCTTTCAAGGCCAGGGCACTGTCTTACGACACGCGCCTGGAGAAAGGTGAAGACTGCGTCAAGGTTGCCAAGGAAGTTCGTTCCGACATCGGTTTGTGGCTTACCAATCACATCCAGCGCGACGACAAGCACTATGTTCCATACGTGAAAAAATCGCTCGAAAAAGGCTTTGTCAGCCGTATGCTGGGCCGTTTCTTCGCCTGATAATAACAATAATGCGTGAATAACGGCCCGGATTTCATCTTCAACGATAAGAAATCCGGGTCGCATAAATCCTATAAAAAGTTTTCACACCGTCTTATTTTTGGAAGATGAATTTCCACTCTCAAAGTCATAGATTTAATCTGTGCACCAATAAAAACCTGACGCCCTAATTTGGTGAATATAAATATCAGCAAGACCTGGATGTATTAGCCTATCAGGCAAGCGATATAATCCCTGAAATACTCCGATTGAATTGGTGATTTTCCTGAGGTTATTCCATATTTATTAAAAAATCACTGCTGATTTTTTGCACAATAAAGAATGGCCACCAAGTGCTCCACAACAGGGCAAAATTTCCAGCAGGCGTTAATCAGTAGATCTTCCTCCAACGGATGGCCAGGTTCTGCGAGTCTCCCGCCAACCCTGTAGGGTGCATTAGCCGAAGGCGTAATACACCAGCCTGAGCAATCAACGGCATGATCGAACAGACCGTGCTCCGCGTGGTAACGTAGCGGAATAGCAGACTTCAAGTGAATAAAGGACTATTCAAATCATGAGCGCCTACGCCCCCCAATACAGCAAACAGGAACGGCTAAGGATTGTACTGCTCAACCTGGCCTGGTTTATTCCTCTCTACCTGGCGTCTGACCTTTGGTTGGGCGACTGGCTGACGGACTATTTAAAACACAGTGGTTGCCTTGTAAGCGGCGATATTTCCAGAGCACAGCTGGTGATGTACGGGCTGTTTGGCGGCTTTCCGCTGTTCGCAGCCTTCTTGCTCGCCGTTTTTGAAGGCCGCCGCTCAATCAAAGTACTGCAGCTGGGGCAAGACCCGTTACCCGGCGAAAAAGTGTTTCGGAAGACCCTATACCGCTACGGCTGGCAAACCAGAATTCGGCCAACTATCGTACTCGCGGCAATCGTCGTGCTGTTGCTGACTGGAGTCTGGGGCATCACTCAGGTGCCAGCCTGGACAGCGGGCCCCCAAGCCTGTGCGCAGAGCAACTAGTCAACATCGAGAGACTTTATTCCACGATCCACGTGGTAACGGAACGGCAGCTGCTGTGAAACCCGCTTCAATTCGTAGGGTGTATTAGCCGCAGGCGTAATACACCACCCGAAAACAAAAGGACTTGTATGATCTCTATATTCCTTCTTTCTATTGGTGCCTTGCTGTGTGCGGGCGGCTGGTGGCTGCTAAAAAGCGACAAGAACTTTATGCGTCAGTCGCACCAGATTACCGGAACCTGTGTGCGGCTGGTCAAACGCACATTTCGAAGCCGGGACGGACAAATCAATATCTGCTGGTTCAAAATCTACCAATATGAAGCCGATGGACGCCTCTGGGAGCTGGAAGGCACTTCCGGCCTGCAAGAGGAATACACCGTAGTGATCGGGAAACCAGTCGCCATCCGCGTTGCCAACATCAGCCCGGCCAAAGCCCGCAGCCTTGAAGACATCAGCAGTCGCCAGGGCCTTGTTGCCTTTATGGCGATTGCGGGCGTAATCGCCATAATGTTTGGCACTGTACTGTTTGATAGCAGTGACCTAGGCGGCGGATTCTCAATAGGCTGGCCAGCTTTGCTGGTGATTGCATTGGCTGCCGCTATTCAGCTGATCTGGCCGCAGATTCAATACTTGCTACCGCTGAAAGATATGCAGCAGTTTATGCCTGCGACGGAAGTGGAGCGGGAGTCCGACAAGTAACATCAACAGAGATTTAATAACCCATCAGACGGCGCGCGAGTCGTTATCACGCCGGGAGCGCGGACGGCCCGTCCGCATATTTGCGAGTAATCCGAGCAACTATGGCGGATTATGAGCTTTGAAGCTCAATACTCGGTCCGTTCTCCATATGGCAATGCAGCAGTCCACTTGCCAGAGAAGTAGTGGCGGTGCGCCAAAGCCCTCCTGAAATCAATCGACTGCTGCCAACGTGCCTGATTGAGGGCCGCGAGATCTATGCCTGACAGGCGTTCAAGCGTCATATAGGCACTTTCAGCGGAGTTGTTTACAACCTTGCCAGGCAATACTAATACAGGCGTCCGCCAGCTTTTGTATCAGGTGTTCGCTGGCTGTGGACTCGATGCGGTTTAGTGAATGTGTCGTTGCTTGGCTGATTTATTGAAGTGTTAGCCAAACCTGGCTCCAGCTACCAGGCTGAGTCTTGCGAGTGTATTCAAGAGAGGAGCGGGGATGCGAATGCCTTCGCTCTCCGCCCAGGCCCGCCTGTCAGGCTTCGTCCTTGCTCAGTGTGACGGTTTGACCGTTCATACTCAATGTTACCTGTTCTGCTGAGTGTTTCAGAACGGCAATCATGATGCGTTGACTGGTACGTTTGGTTTGGGTGTTGGCGGGTATGCCTGCGGTTTTTTGCATCATAGACACATCCACAGCAATTCGCCCCAGCAGAATGGAATAGCGGCCTTCGATTCGGAAGCTGGTGTGTTTGGGTTTGTTTTCGGAGGTAATGTAAGCCGTTCCGTCCGAATGGAAAATCCATTCGTGGCTATCGCCATCGGCATCTTTGCCTGTCCAGCTGCCTTGTAGTTGTTGTGCCGTGATTGGCTCACTGGTTTGGCCGTTACTGATGGTCATTTGAGTGGTTTCGACATTTGCCGGGGGTTGTTCGCCGAAGTGAACATTGCCGTTTTCGTCTGTCCATTTGTAAATGCCTGCATGGACATTCAGACAAGCTGCTAGCAGTAGTATGGTGCTCAGTAGTTTCATCATGTTTTTCCCTTCCTGGGTTTATTGTGCGGATAATTTAGTCAGCTAGCCCGAGGCTTGAAAGCAGCAGATCGACGGTCTGTGAGCTACGTCCGCTGTTGTTAATTCAGCCTGTGAGATCGGATGACCTGAGCTTCCGTTGCTGATGGGGCCTTGTAGAGGCGAATGTATTCGCGAATAAAACCGCTCCTGCAAATGTTGTTATTACAGCTAATCTGTTCCAGGTTTGGCGTTAGCTATCAACTGTGCTGTTATTAGTGTCTGTCGATTTTGTAGTCTTTGGCTGGAGTTAGTAGTTGTTTGAAGTAATTGAGCATTGGCTTGAGCACCGCCATATCCAGCAGCTGGGTTTCACCCGCGTGGATTGGGATGCTGCCAACGCCGGCTGGCAGGTGTTAGAACGTTATTCCGACGCCGAGCGTCAGCAGCTGTTTGAGCTGACGTTGCGGTTTCTGGTGCACAAGGTGTTTGCGTCCGGGCGGGATTTTGAACTCACGGGCCCGATCTGTCTGAAAGTCGCGACGATGGCGTGTGTGCCGATTTTGAACCTGGGTTTGAACTGGTATGACGAGTGGCAAACCCTGATTTTGTATGAAGGGGATTTTCGCCCCAAACGGCCCTATCGCAGTGCGGATGGTGTGGTGCACGAGGTTGGGCCCGGTTTGAGTGGTGAGGCCTGGCAGCGTGGGCCGGTGATTTTGTCGTGGGATGCGATTCAGCATTGTGGCCCTCACGCCCGTTCGGGCAAGGCCGGTAACGTGGTGATTCATGAGTTAGCGCACAAGCTCGATATGTTGAATGATGGGGCCAATGGTGCGCCGCCGCTGCATAAAGGAATGAACGGTCAGCAGTGGCATGATGTGTTTGAGGCAGCCTGGGAGCAGTTGCAGCAGCTGGCCGAGCATCAGCATGCTTCTTATCACTACGGAGTGCCGATTGATGCTTATGGGCTTACCAATCCTGCGGAGTTTTTTGCGGTGTGCAGTGAGACGTTCTTTGAAGCCCCGCAGATCTTGCAACGGGCGTTACCCGATTTGTATCAGCAGTTGAGCTTGTTTTACCGACAAGATCCGGCGGGGTTATTGTAACGCAATATATTCGGGCGAGCCGCCCGGGCTCCCAGGAGGTTGTTTCACGGCGGTGGATTCCGGATCTCGCCCAAAACGCTTCGCAGGCTTGTCCGGAATGACGGTGTGGCGGTTGGTTTTATTCGGCGGCAGCCGGGCTCCCGGGTAAGGTCGCGCGCGGCGCTTGTTGAGCAAGAGCAGTGAGGCCATATACAATTCTCGCCAGCTAAAACTGACTACAAGGCCACCCCAAATTATGTCTGATTCCAAACCAGAATTGCCAAATCACCTGTCCGTTAACCCGCGCAGCCCGCACTATGTTGAAGAATGCTTGCAGCATGACATCGGCATCCGTTTCAAGGGTAAGGAACGTAATGATGTTGAGGAGTACAACATCAGCGAAGGTTGGGTAAAAGTTTCCTCGCCAGTGGCCAAGGACCGTTTCGGTCGTCCTATGCTGGTGAAGCTGAAGGGCGAAGTGGAAGCCTACTACAAGTAAGCGATGAGCTTTCTGGCTGCTGCGTTTGTGTTTGCAGGCGCTGCAAAGAGCAATAAAAAACCGCCAGATTTGGCGGTTTTTTGTTTTTAGTAAGCTGCTTTTTACAAAGCTTTGATGTTTGTTGGGCATGGCCGATCTTCAGCAGTTTGTGATTTGCAGGCTGGTCGCAGTATGGACCCTGAAGCAAGTTCAGGGAGACGGGGAGTTTGTGATTTGCAGGCTGGTCGCAGCATGGACCCTGAAGCAAGTTCAGGGAGACGGGGAGTTTGTGATTTGCAGGCCGGTTGCAGCATGGACCCTGAAGCAAGTTCAGGGAGACGGGGAGTTTGCGGTGTTGATCTGTGTTGATCTGTGTTGATCTGTGTTGGGCTGGGAGAGCAAAGAGGGCGACTTATGAAACATAAAGCTTTTGCGATAGCTGCGTTATCAGGGCTGGTTGTGTGTTTCAGTGCGTCCGGTTCCGATGATTCGGTTCAAGAGGCGTTGAAGGATTACGCGTTCGCGACTTGTTTGATCTCACAGTGTAGTGGTCAACTGATTCCGGACACGGTTTTAAGTTTTTCTTCTGCTGCGTGAGGACTGATCCCATCATTTGCAGTATGTGGCCGTTGCTGGTTGTAAAACCCCATCAGATAACGGCCAATATCCATTTTCGCTTCCACCAGTGAGCAATACCAGGTATCCGGGATCCACTCGCTTTTCAAGCTGCGGAACAGACGCTCCATCGGGGCGTTGTCCCAGCAGTTGCCGCGTCGGCTCATACTTTGAACCATACGATAACGCCAGATCCGCTGGCGGAACTTCAGACTGGTGTACTGGCAACCTTGATCCGAGTGGAACATCACGCCTTCCGGTTTACCCCGGCGCAGCCAGGCATCCTCCAATGCCTTTACCGTCAGTTCGCTGTCCGGGCTATCGGACATGGCCCAGCCCACCACCTTGCGAGCGTGCAAATCCATGACCACCGCAAGGTATGACCAGCGTTCCCCCGTCCAGATGTAGGTGATGTCACCACACCAAACCTGATTGGGCTGTTCAACGGAGAACCCACGGTTCAAGAGGTTGTTGATTTCAACGTGCTCCATCCCGGTTTTCTTGTATTTATGGGCACCCGGCTGCTTGCTGATCAGCCCGGATTCTTTCATCAGCTTGCGCACCAGATAACGTCCAACGTCAATGCCTTCGGTCTTCAATAAGTTGCGAATGCCCCGGCTACCAAAACCATGACGACTGAGGTTGAACGCCCGTTTTACATGGGCCTTGAGCTCCAGTCGCTTACGGTTTAGACGGCGTTTACTGCGACAGTAATCGTAGTAACTTGAACGCTTGATCCCAAACGCCCGACAGACCCATTTGATTGGCTCCAGCTCTCCCAAACGGTCTATCAGCGCATATTTTTGAATTCGTCTGACATCAAGAGAGCCGTAGCCTTTTTTAGTATTCGCTTCTCGGTTTCGAGCTCTCTGACACGTTTTTCGAGTTCCTGAATACGCTTTTGCTCTTCAGTCATGGCCTTGGAGCTTGGCGTTTTACCACCACGCTCTTCACGAAGCTGATCAACCCATCGCCGCAGGGCTGTTTCACCCACATCCAATGATTTACTGGCTTGCGGGATCGAATAACCCTGATCGAGAACCAGACTGGCTGCTTCAAGTTTGAACTCAGGAGTAAAGGAACGACGTTGTCTTTTTATGGAACACCTCTTTGGCGGCAAGGTTACCACCTATCTGGGTGTCCGGGATTATTGAACCACTACACAGGAAGGTGAATGGTCGCAGCAAGGCTGGTCGTGGGCTGAGAGTATTCTTGCTATTAACCTCACGCGCGCTGGAGCACCTGAGGTATTGGCTGAGCTGGCTGCGGTTGTTCGCTCTCGTGTTGGCGATGTTCCCATGCTTTCCGGTAAAACCTTACCTCATGAGAGTCCGACAAGCAGGCCTCTGGTTGTGATGTATTGTGGCGAGCTGGTTTATGACGGTGAGGTCAGAAACGCAATTGCGGCGACGTTAAAGCGGTATGAAGGGCTGTTGTAGTCTGGTTTATGTATTACGGCTGCGGCTTTTTCGACCTGCGTTTTGCTGGTAGTCAGATGGTGATTCGGATATGGAGCGGCTCAGCCGAGCTTGCCCAGCCCGTCGTTGGCAAAGTCGATCAGCAGTTTGAAGTCCTTCTGGCGGATCAGGTTTTCAATCACACTGGGGACTATGTTCAGATAGTCGTGTACCAGTGCATTCCTTAAACCAATCACCTGTTTCCATTGGTTCAAATCAACAGCTTCGGGGTCTTTGCCTGACAGTCGTTCAAATGCCATATAGGCGTTTTCAGGGGCCGGGTACCCCAGCTGCTTGCAGCGGTGTTTGGCAATGCCAATGCAGGCCTCCGCCAGTGTTTGCACCAGGCGTTCGCTGGCCTTGGATTCTATGCGGCTTAACGAACGAGCCTCCAGGATGTCTGACAGGTCACTGAGGTCAGCATTAATCTCGGCGATATGGGACTTCATTGAAAGCAGGTAGGTGGAGTCCATGGATGTGATCTCGTTTTTACAGAAAATAACCTAGCCAAAATGCCGGTAGTGATACAGGTGATCGATTTCCCATTTGGACATGATTTTGCCGGAAACCTCGAAATCGTGCCCTGGGTTCTTGTTTACCAGTAATTTACCGGTTTTCAATACTGCCATGCCTAGCGGTACCGGGGCGATTTCCATATCCAGCACCGAAATCGTGTTTTCTGGCAGTCCCAGATTCTGGTTCCAATCTATGGCCAGCAGCTCAGGACGTAGCCGCTGCTGTAATGGATCGGATTCTTTTGTCGCAAAAATCACTGCCAAGTCAATGTCGCTTTGTTCATTGGCAGACCCTTTGGCATGGGAACCGTACAAGTACAGGGCATCTAGCTGTGGGTCAGCTGTTGCGGCTGCCACTATTTGGGAGAGCAGCTGGTCAAATGTGGCCTCAAGCATTGCTGTAGGTTCCATCTCGTTCAATGGTTGTAGCCTAACGCATTTTGAGCGGTTTGGTGGTATATCGTGAGTGTAGAGTGTTGTGGTTTGGGGTGGCGTTTGTTGGGCAACGGCTTTGCCAGGCCCGGGCCTGTGGGCTGTCGGAAGGCGCCTTCGGCTTTTTCGACTAGCGTTTTGCCGGGAGTCAGAAAAACAAAAAGGGCGTCTGAAACAGACGCCCTTTTTGTTTGGGTCTTGCGGTCAGGGAGCGCCTGACTCCAAACGCCTGACTCCCGACTTTTACAGCGCCGTTTTTTCAGCGCTGCTGTTTACAGGGCCTTGATGGCTTCGATCTGTTCCTTGATCTTGCCCTGGTCACGTTCGTAGCCAGTCAGTTTTTCCTTTTCTTTCTCGATCACGGCAGCCGGTGCCTTGGCAACAAAGCCTTCGTTGTTGAGCTTGTTGCTGATGCGGCTGACTTCGTTGGCGAGCTTTTCCAGTTCTTTGGTCAGGCGGGCGATTTCAGCGTCTTTGTCGATGAAACCGGCCATTGGCACCAGAACTTCCATTTGGCCAACCAGCTGAGTGGTGGACATAGGGACGTCGTCGCCGTCGTTGTGCCAGGTGATCTTGCCGAGTTTGGCCAGCTTGGCCAGGACGGTCTGGTTTTCATCGGCGCGGCGGAAGTCGTCGTCGCTGCCATCCTTGAGGATGACGTCGAGTTCCTTGCTTGGGCCGATGTTTTTCTCGGCGCGGATGTTACGCACGGCGGTGATGACGCCTTGCAGCCATTCAACATCGGCTTCGGCTTCGGCGTCGATCAGGGCTTCCTGTGGTTCCGGGTAACGCGCCAGCATAATGGTGTCGCCGGATTTGCCTGCCAGGTCCTTCACTTGCTGCCAGATGGATTCAGTGATGAACGGGATGATCGGGTGGGCCAGACGCAGGGTGGCTTCCAGTACGCGGACCAGAGTGCCACGGGTGCCGCGTTTTTCTTCTTCGCTGGCGTTCTTGTCCCACAGTACCGGCTTGGACAGTTCCAGGTACCAGTCGCAGTATTCGTTCCAGATGAATTCGTACAGCGCCTGGGCAGCCATGTCGAAGCGGTACTGGTCGAGGTGACGACGCACTTCGCCTTCGGCGCGCTGCAGGCGGGAGATGATCCAGCGGTCGGCCAGTGACAGCGCGGCTGCTTCACCGCCAGCGCCACAGGCGGCTTTCATATCGTCAGTGATGGCGATCAGTGAGTTGTCGGCGGCGGCTTTTTCAACGGCTTCTTCACCCGCGATAGACAGCATCACGTAGCGGGAAGCGTTCCACAGCTTGTTACAGAAGTTGCGGTAACCTTCCAGACGTTTCATGTCCCAGTTGATGTCGCGGCCGGTGGAGGCCATGGCGGCGAGGGTGAAACGCAGGGCGTCGGTGCCGTGTGGGGCGATGCCTTCCGGGAATTCTTTCTGGGTACGCTTGCCAATCTTTTCAGCCAGTTGTGGCTGCATCATGTTGCCGGTACGTTTTTCCAGCAGGGCATCCAGTGAAATACCGTCGATCATGTCCAGTGGGTCGAGTACGTTGCCCTTGGACTTGGACATTTTCTGGCCCACTTCGTCGCGGATCAGGCCGGTCACGTAGACGGTCTTGAATGGCACCTGTGGCTTGCCATCTTCGTCCTTGATGAAGTGCATGGTCATCATGATCATGCGCGCCACCCAGAAGAAGATGATGTCGAAACCGGTTACCAGCACGTCGGTCGGGTGGAAGTCGGCCAGACGACGGGCCACTTCTTCGTCGTCGATGTTAGGCCAGCCCAGTGTGCCGAAAGTCCACAGCGCGGAGGAGAACCAGGTGTCGAGTACGTCGTTGTCCTGGGTCAGTTCAACGTCATCGGCAAGGTGGTTTTGGGCGCGTACTTCGGCTTCGTCGTGACCAACAAAAACGTTGCCTTCTTCGTCATACCAGGCCGGGATGCGGTGACCCCACCACAGCTGACGGGAGATACACCAGTCCTGAATGTCGCGCATCCAGCTGAAGTACATGTTTTCGTAGTTTTTCGGTACGAACTGGATGTCGCCGTTTTCAACGGCTTCGATGGCGGGTTTGGCCAGAGTTTTGGCGTCGACGTACCATTGGTCGGTCAGCATTGGCTCGATCACCACGCCGCCACGGTCGCCGTATGGTACGGTCAGCTCGTGATCCTTGATTTCGTCCAGCAGGCCAGCAGCGTCGAAGTCGGCCACAATCGCTTTACGCGCGGCGAAGCGTTCCATGCCACGGTATTTTTCCGGGATGGTCGGGTCGAGTTCGTTGTTCACAGAACCGTCGGTGTTGAATACCTGGGCCTGATCGCGAATGTCGGCGTTGAAGGTCAGCACGTTGACCATTGGCAGGTTGCAGCGCTTGCCAACTTCATAGTCGTTGAAATCGTGGGCCGGGGTGATTTTCACGCAGCCGGTGCCCTTGGTCATGTCGGCGTGTTCGTCGCCAACAATCGGAATGCGACGGCCAACCAGTGGCAGCTCGATGAACTTGCCAATCAGATGCTGGTAGCGCTCATCTTCCGGGTTAACGGCTACGCCAGTGTCACCAAGTACGGTTTCCGGACGGGTAGTCGCAACTACGATGTAGTTTTTTACGTTGCCTTCGGCGTCGGTGTAGGTTTCACCGTCGGCCAGCGGGTAACGCAGGTGCCACATGTGGCCCTTGGATTCCTTGTTTTCCACTTCCAGGTCAGAAATGGCGGTGTGCAGTTTCGGGTCCCAGTTAACCAGACGTTTGCCACGGTAGATCAGGCCGTCCTGATACAGGCGGATAAACACTTCCTGCACGGCGGCGTAGAAGCCGTCGTCCATGGTGAAGCGTTCGGTATCCCAGTCAACCGAGTTGCCCAGGCGACGCATCTGGCTGGTGATGGTGCCACCGGACTGGGCTTTCCAGTCCCATACTTTTTCGATGAAGTTATCGCGGCCCAGCGCATGACGGTCTGGCTGACCTTCAGCGGCCAGTTTGCGCTCAACCACCATCTGGGTGGCGATACCGGCGTGGTCAGTACCAACCTGCCACAATGATTTCTTGCCCAGCATACGGTTGTAACGAATCAGCGCGTCTTGCAGGGTGTGCTGGAAGGCGTGACCCATGTGCAGCGAGCCGGTGACGTTTGGCGGTGGAATCATGATGGAATAGCCTTCGCCATCCAGACCGTCCTGATACGGTTTGAAATAGCCTTTGGTTTCCCATTCTTTGTACCAGCTTTGTTCAATGGCGTCGGGCTTGTAGGTCTTGTCCATGGTGCTCGTCTGTACTCGGATAAATGGCCAGTCGTGGCGGTTTTCCTGATCGGGGCGGCAGTTCGGTCGAAGGTGACCACAACCCCGCCGCGATGGATCGGGCGAACGACTGTTTACGCTGTGAAAAATGGCGACGAGTATACCGGATTTGTAGCGGGCTGGGCAGGGGCGAAGGGGGCTTGTGGGACTGAATTCAGGCCGCCCGGGATGGCATGCAGTGGGCGGCCTGGGTTTCTGGCGGTTGGCTTTAGCCCGGGGTAAGGCTGTGGTCGGGTTGCAGGGTAACGGATTGACTGGTGCAGTCGGGGCCGAATGAGATTTCACAGCCGGACTTGCCAGCGAGTGCCGGGTTTGGGGTTTTTCCGTCGGTGGCATCGCCGATCACCAGTTGGTAAGCGGATGGTGTGGCGGATTCACTGCCGGTGGCGATTTTTCGGGCTTGAACGGGCTGGTCGTCGCCGCCCTTTGCAAGACTCTGGTGTTGCCAACGGCTGTCGTAGTCGCTGTTCCATTGGAAATTGCTGCTGGTATTGGCGGGCGCGGAGACGGTCATCCAGGCTTGGGACTGCAGGTCGCCGCTGCCTTCCGCTGGTTTCTGGAAAATGGTGACGGTTTTGGCGTCGTTCGAGTGGTTGTGGATGGTGAGTGTATAGGTGTTCATGGATGTCCCTGATCGTTATTGTTGGGAGAGACAGACTACCGCAGGGATGTGGCGGATGGTGTAGTTTGGTTCACGGCCTGGTGTTTAAAGCCTCGTCATCCTGAACTGTTCGGACTGCTTGGACCGCACAGGCTAAGGATCCAGCCAGCGGGGTGATTTTCAAAGCCGCATGGATCCCGGATCTCGCAGGCTCGTCCGGGATGACTGTAATCCAACAGCAGGGGCGTCAGCGCTTCGGTGCTGGATGCTTGAGGCCGACCATGGAGCGCAGGCGTTCGCGCAAGCGTGCCTGGATGGTGGGGGTCAGTTCGTTGATCAGATCTTCAACCAGTTTTTCTTTTTCCAGTGTGTCCAATTGTGCCAGTGCGGCAGCGTCTTTCTGCTGCTTTTGTTCCATCACACGTTGCATGGTGCGGTGGGCTTCTTCTGCACTGTGCTGGGCAGCCAGGCGCTCGCTGGTCAGGCGGTCCAGTACTGACTGTGGCAAGAACGGATTGTTGCTCGGGCGGCTGACGGGTGGTGTCGGAATCATACCACTACCGAGGTCAACAGCATGGCTGGTGGCTTGGGCCGGTGTCGCTGGTTGATAGGCTTTGCTGTCGATGGCGGCGTAAAATGAATCCGGTCTTGCTGCTGTTTGAACGGCGTCGGCCCGGGCATTGGTCTGCTGGGGGGCTGGTTCTTTCACTGTTGCTGGTTGCTGCCCGGGTTGCTGCGATGCCGTGTGATTGTTTTCAGTCGCTGGCTCAGCTGCGGTTTCATTTTCGTTGGCGATATCAGGCGCTTCGTCGGCGTCGATAGCGTCATCGCTTGTGCTATCGATAGTGGTGTCGATCAGCGGGATTTCGTCTTCTGGCAGGGCTTCATCCAGCAGAGTGATCAGGTCGTCGTCAGTCTGGTCACTGCTATCATCGTCGCCATCAATGGCAGCGAACATGGCTTCAGCCAGGTCGTCTGGCAAGTGATGATCCTTGCCGCGTTGGCTGTTACCGATACCATCCAGCAGGTCGTCGAGCTGCATTGGCTCAAATACATGGGAGTCGTCAAACACCAGTGGCTCAGGTTTTTCTGGCCGTTGGCTGCCAGCGAAGTCGTTCGCGGACATTTTGCTGGCGTCCTGCAAATGGGCTTTACCAAGCAGGGCGCTGAGGGTTTCTATGGCGTTGTCTTCGTTGCCCTTGCGCTGCATTTCGTTACGAATAAATTCGAGCACGTCGCGGCTGATTACTGGCCGGCTGGCAGGGTCTGGCTGGGGCGTTTTAACGGCAGAAAGATGATTGCGGCCAACGTTTTTAACTGGTTTGAGGGCCGGTGGTTCGTCGCGGCTGAACAGGTCGCTGAGCACAGGAATTTCATCAACGGTGTTGAGCTGGGTCAGCACGCGGTCAAAGTCGATCTGCTCACCAGCAGCATCGTCGAGAACCTTTTGCAGCGTTTCCAGTTCATCCAGCAAATTGCGTGGATTTTTCTCTGTGCTCATGTCCGAAGTCTCATATCCTGATGGCTAATGTCATAGCCACGATCACGCAAAAAACGATAATGGTTGCGCGTACAATCCAGCACATTATCTTCCTGAATCACCACTTCTACCAAACGTTCGAAGCGGGCAAAAAAGCCTGGCAACTGTTGGCTCAGATTAATCATCACGTCGTGGTGATTAACCGGTACATCTTGCCAGCCGATGTGCACCGGACATTGCTCACTGGCTGGTGTCTCGGCAACCAGCTGATGCGGAACAAAGGCATTGGGCCGGAAATTCCACAGCATTTCGTCCAGCTCGCTGGCTATTGCCGCATCGTCGACATGTATGTAGGTGTGCTTGCCCTGCGCCTGGATTTTTTCCGTCAACCGACAAACAAATTTGAGCTGTTCCGGGACGGTAGTGGCGGCGAGCACATAAAACCAGACGTCGGTCATGCGGCGTAACTTTTAATGGCGGTGACGTTGCCGAGAGATGCTAGCGTGGTTGCAGAGAGCATTCAAATAACCTGTGTTTATTAAGGCAATTTTTATTGCGCTGGTCAGTTTATGCCGCAAAAAAGCGATACAAATTGACCGCCAGTGTCACATTCAGACCTTCCAGAGACGTGACTTGTTGGCGTTTGTCTTCGCGGATTCGCCAGCCATGTGGCGTCATGGTAAGCAGGTCGGGAATGGCGCTGGCAGGAACGTCAACCCTGGCTTGCATGCGCTGCTGCTGGTCGAATTCAAAACTGGCGGCGGCCATCTCGGCGACCGGCGAATATTCATCCGTTTGCACTTCGTCGTAGATGTGTTCGCGCAATTCCAGCAGGTGCTCGGCAGCGGGCAAAATCAGCCAGACGCTGGCGCCGGGCTTCAGCAGCGTCGACCATTTTTCGGCCATCACTGGTGTGAAGACGCTGAAGATCATGTCCAGTGAACGGCTCATAAATGGCAGCTTGCCGCCACTGCCGACCAACCACTCAATATCGCGGGTGCGCTGACAAGCGGTTTTGACCGCGTCGCGTGATATATCGATGCCGTACAGTTGGTGTTGCAGCTGGTTGGCCAGTAAATGCTGATGCAGCACGCTGGTGTAATAACCTTCTCCGCAGCCGTTGTCGGCGATCTGGAAGGATTTCTCTGTTGCCGGGCGGGCGGCCAGATCAGCGCCGATTGCCTGATTGATGGCGTCGGCAATTGGCTGGTAGAAGCCACCGTCGAGAAAGCGTCGGCGGGCCAGCACCATATCGGCGTTGTCACCGGGATTTCTCGACTTTTTCTGGTTCACCATCAGCAGATTGAAATAGCCCTGGCGGGCGCGGTCGAAGCTGTGGTTGTTGCTGCAGCAACGACGGCGGGCGGCACCGCGTTTGTCGGTGTCACCAGGCTGTTCCGGTAGTGGCTCGCCGCAAACCGGGCAGGCGAGCACATTGATCAGGTTGGCTGGCTGGCTGGTCATGCGAGCAGACGCTCCAGAATGCCTTCGTACATATCGGTCAGGATGTCGAGGTCAGCGGCGTTTACGCATTCATCGACCTTGTGAATGGTGGCGTTCAACGGGCCAAGTTCAACCACCTGGGCGCCGGTCGGCGCGATGAAGCGGCCGTCCGATGTGCCGCCAGCGGTAGACAGTTTGGTATCGATACCGGCAACCGCCTTGATGGCGTCAACGCAGGCGTCGACCAATGGGCCGCGATCCGTCAGGAATGGCTCGCCGCTGAGGCTCCATTCGAGGTCGTAGTCGAGGCCGTGTTTGTCGAGGATGGCTTCAGTGCGTTGCTTCAGAATCTCGGCGGTCAGTTCGGTCGAGAAACGGAAGTTGAACACCACTTTCATGCTGCCCGGAATCACGTTGGTCGCACCGGTGCCCGCGTGCAGGTTGGAAATCTGGAAGCTGGTGGCAGGGAAGAATTCGTTGCCGTCGTCCCACTTTTCATTGGCCAGTTCTGCCAGTGCCGGGGCTGCCAGATGCACCGGGTTTTTCGCCAGATGCGGGTAGGCGACGTGACCCTGAATGCCCTTGACGATCAGCTCGGCACCGAGTGAGCCACGACGGCCATTCTTGATGGTGTCGCCAGTGGCGCTGGTGGACGACGGTTCGCCAACAATGCACATGTCGATTTTTTCGTTACGGGCCTCAAGGGTTTCAACCACCTTGACGGTACCGTTTTTGGCCGGGCCTTCTTCATCGCTGGTGATCAGCAGGGCGATTGAGCCCTTGTGATCCGGGAATTTGCGGACGAAGTTTTCGATCGCCACGATCATGGCTGCCAGCGAGCCTTTCATGTCTGCTGCGCCGCGGCCGTAAAGCATGCCATCAACGATTTGTGGCTCGAATGGCGGATACTGCCAGCTGCTTTCAGGGCCGGTTGGTACAACATCAGTGTGACCGGCGAAACAAACGACCGGGCCTTCGGTGCCACGACGCGACCAGAAGTTGTCGACCTCTTCAAACCGCAGCGGTTCGTTGTTGAATCCCACGGCTGCCAGTCGCTCCATCATCAGGGCCTGACAATCGGCGTCTTCTGGGGTTACGGAGTGGCGTGAAATCAGGTCACAGGCCAGTTGCAGGGTGGGAGAGAGGGACATGTCGACTCCTGGAGGTGGATAGGGTATCAGCAGGGCCGCGGATGGTATCACAGGCCGACAGCGACTCGTACCAGCAAGCGCTGGCAGGAAGTGCCCCGGCCCATGTTTGAGGTTAACGATAGTTTATTGTGGCGGCGTCCGTTTGGCCGGTTTTGGTGGTGCCGATTTGGTGGTTGGTGCCGGTGCCGGGTAATAGTAGCTGCGATGTGGTGTCAGCAAGTAAGGCGATGGCCCCCAAACGCCCCAGCCAGCTTGCAGATAAACTTCCGTCTGTGGCTGTTCTTGTGGCCATAATTCAATGCCGTCGGCCTGAATCATCGGGAAGCGATACTGGTGCTCGCCAATACTGCCTTCTTCAATACCGGTGAAGACGCCACGAATACTGACAAGACGGCCAGGCTGATAGATTTGCGGGTCGACAAAATAATTCAGCCGGGCGCGGAAACGGCCGCTGGAGTTGTCTTTTTCAGCCCGTGGTTTACCGGAGTTCCATAGTGGAATTTGCAGGATTTCCAATTCGGTGGCGTTGTTCTCGTTGGTAGTCGAGACCAGTTCGCCGCCCAGCACCACGGTCTGGCCCTGGTATTGTTGCGGGTTATTCATCAGTTGCTGCATGGTTGGCAGGGTTTTCGGGTTGGCGACTTCAATCGACGATGGATAGCTGGCACAGCCTGCCAGCAGCAGGCCGCCACTGGCCGCCAGGGCGCTAATAAACTTGTTCAATTGAGTTCTCCTTTGGTTCCGCCAGCTCAGGTTTGGCATCGGCTATGGGGCTGACAAGTGACCTATCAGGCCATGGGTTTCGCCATCGCTGGTGTGCCGGGCTGTGCTGGCTATAGTGACATTCAGGCTTTAGGCAGCGTGAATCCATAACGGTTGTTTTGGCAAGCCTGATGCTTGCCGGTTCCTGTTATTGTGCGGTTAATTGATAGATTCTTGATGAAAGTTGCCAGCAAGCCGGGAATTGCACTCGAAATGGGCGGGATCACCGCAGGCTGTGGTATCCTCGCGCGTTTCAATCTGAGTTAACCATTGGCCGAGAGACCTTCAATGAGTCAAGAACTGACCCAACAAGAACTGGATACCATTCTGCAGGAAGCAGACCTGCTGATTTCCCCTGAGCAAGTAGACGCCGCCATTGATAAGCTGGCCGCCGAAATTACTGCCCGGCTGGACGGTACCATGCCAGTGGTATACACAGTGATGAATGGTGGTTTGATGATGGCTGGCTATCTGCTGCCGAAGCTTGAGTTCGCTCTTGAAGTCGGTTACATGCACGCCACTCGCTACCGTGGCGAGACCACTGGCAGCACGGAATTGCAGTGGCAGGCGCCGCCATCCATTCCGATGCAGGATCGCCATGTGCTGATCCTCGACGATATCTTTGACGAAGGCCACACTCTGGCAGAAGTGGTTGAATCCTGTAAGCAACAGGGTGCCAAGGAAGTTCTGACTGCCGTGCTGTGTAACAAGGTTCACGATCGCAAGACCGACAAGCTCGACGTGGATTTCAGCGGTCTCGACCTCGAAGACCGTTACGTGTTCGGTTTTGGCATGGATTACCGTGGTTACTGGCGTAACCTGAAAGGCATTTACGCGGTGAAGGGTCTTTGATTTTACAAAGTCGTTATTCGTTCGTGAGCCGGTAAAAGCTGAAATCTGCTCGCTAAAACTGATCAGCCGGTCAGGTAAGGCAGTTGATCATGGAAGGCCGGGTTTCCAGTAAGGAAGCCCGGCCTTTTCTTTTGGCCGTTGCCGCTAGAATTAGTAGGACAGCCAACAGGAGTTGCGTACGTCGAATCCGCTTAATGGTCTGATCTCGATTCTGGTGATGGGTCGGTCAGAGGGCTATAGAGGCAGTACGGGTGATGAACGTCGAATACATAAATCCGTTTGTTGAAACCATCAATCACATTCTCGCCACCATGGCATCCATGAGCTGTGAGTATTCCAAACCCTGGCTCAAGCAGGACGATGCTCCGCTCGGAGTGGTCACTGGCCTGATTCCGATGTCAGGCGACACCGTCAAGGGCTCGCTAGCCATCAGCTTTTCTGAAGCCGCCATTCTTTGTATCAGTTCCAGCATGCTGGGTGAGGAAATCGTCGAATACGACGATAGCTGCCGTGATCTTACAGGTGAGCTTACTAACATGCTGTCGGGTGGTGCCCGCAAACTGTTGTGGGAAAAGGGCTTTGATTTTCATATGGCACAACCACAGCTGCTCAGCGGCGAAGACATGATCGCCCACGAGGTGGCCGGGCCTGTGATGGTGATTCCGTTCCAGACCAAGGCCGGGCCGTTTTTTATTGAAGTGGTGTTCGATCATAGCCTGCGACAGGCGCAGAGTTATTATCAATAGGACAAAGCCAGGCTTGTCATGGCTTCAACCGTCGTTGTGGCAGCCTTCTGGTATTCATGCGGGGTTGAATGTTGACATGCACTATGGTTCCTGAGGCAAGCTCAGGAGGACGGGGCGTTTTGCGGATTCGGAAAAGTTCGGGATTGCGGAGTGTTTTAATCCACCGTTATACCAGGCTTGCCCTGGTATCCATGCAGCTATGACAAAAGCCTTGCTGTGTGTCTGGGTTGCACGACCCGGCGGGGTCAGAAATTACGTCAATTGCCAGTCAGATCGACATTGCTCATGACTCAAAACAGTGCATATTCAATGATCCGGCCACATTGGAACAGAGGTTTCCAAAAACTGGAATATTCAAACTTTTTAAAGCCCCGGACACCGCTTTTCCAGACCCTTGAACAGGCGTAGCATATTGGCCCATTTTGTTAACTGAACGCTTAGTCAAGGAACCCTCATGGATACAGTCGCGTCGCAGCCAGACGCCAATCGATTATCCCGCACTCTGGCCTCATTCGGGCCAGGTATCGTAACCGCCGCATGCTGTGTTGGTGGCTCCCATCTGGTGGCTTCAACCCAGGCCGGAGCCAAATACGGCTGGCAGCTGGCGATTCTGATTTTGCTGGTTAACCTGTTCAAGTATCCATTCTTCCGTGCTGCTGTGCAGTACACCGCAGGCACCGGCGAGAGCCTGTTGCAGGGTTATGCTCGTATGGGCAAACCCTATCTGTATCTGTTTACCCTGTTGTGTCTGGTTGGTGCCATTGTTAATTCAGCTGCGCTGTTGTTGTTCAGCGCCCATTTGCTTGACTATTTCGTGCCGGGTGGTCTGGCGATTGGCTGGCTGGCGACCATTGTGATTGCCGTTTGTTTGCTGATTCTGTTCAAGGGTCATTACAAGGCACTGGATGCGGTGTCGAAAATCATCATGGTGGTGCTGAGTGTATCGACCGTTTTGGCGGTAGTGATTGCCTTTGCCAAAACCGGTGGCAGCAGTGTGGTGGTGCCCGCAGAAGAACTGCCGTCGGCCTGGCAACTGAGTGCCCTGGGTTTTCTGGTGGTGACCATGGGCTGGATGCCAACGACCATTGATATTTCCGCGATTACCTCGCTGTGGCTGAAACAGCAGATGAGTGAAAACGACAACATTACACCGCAGTCGGCGCTGCTGGATTTCAACGTTGGTTATATTGTGACGGCTGTTTTGGCCATCGTTTTTCTGGCTCTGGGCGCCATGTTGCTTTATGGCACCGGTACCCAGCTGGCGACCGGAGGGGTTGGCTTCACCCGTCAGCTGGTGAGTCTGTACACCGATACCATTGGTGACTGGTCTCGTCTGATGATCGCCACCATCGCCTTCTTCTGTATTTTTGGCAGCATGCTGACCGTACTGGATGGCTATGGTCGGGTGCTTGCGGAAGCCCAAAGCCTGATGCTGACTGGCAAGCCTGCTGAAAACGACCGCACGCTGGGTTACTGGATTATGGGGATCGCCGCCGTTTCACTGGGCATTGTGTTGCTGTGGACGTCTGCCCTGATGCCGATGCTGAACTTCGCCATGACCGTTGGTTTTGTTGCAGCACCGCTGGTGGCCTTGCTCAACTATGTACTGATTCGCCGTTCGCGTTTACCGCAAGAGCTGCAAATGACCGGCGCGCTGAATCTGTTGTCGATCGCGGGCCTGATCTACCTGGCCGGTTTTGTGGCGCTGTTTATCTGGTGGAAGTGGCTGATGTGATAATGCCGGATGGCTTTGACAGCCATCCGCTGTTCAACTCAGTGAATGTTTACCCGGGAGTGCCGGCGTCCCGCCCACAGCAAGGCATTTATGCAGGCGGCCCGTCTGCGCTGCTGTCCAGACTGGATGGTTCAAGTAAACGGCATTAGGGGACTGCGGCGATGAATCTTGCCATGCGCTATGGATCCTGAGCCTGCGCGATCCGAACCGTTCAGAATGACGGAAAATCCTGCTCTGGCCGGAAGCGTCCGGGATGACGCCTGACACTCTGTGCATTCCCGCCTGTTTTCCTTGCTGATCCTGCCCATCTGCGGCTGTGCCCTGAATTTGTCGGGATGTACTGGTATAGTGCGCGCCTTTCCGAATTCTCAATCTCCTCTTTCAAGCGGGTGGGTCCTCAATGCAGTTCTTCAGGGAGTTTGCTCAAACTTTCTCTCCGAACATCAAGAACGATGTTCTTTCAGGTTTGACGGTAGCGCTGGCGCTGGTGCCAGAAGCGGTAGCATTTGCGTTTGTTGCAGGTGTGCACCCGCTGGTGGGTTTGTATGCGGCCTTTATGGTCGGTCTGGTGACGGCTTGTATCGGCGGTCGACCAGGCATGATTTCCGGTGCTGCCGGTGCCCTGGCGGTCGTGATGGTGTCGCTGGTGGCGGAAGCCGAACGCGACTTTGGCGACGGCATGGGTGTGCAATATCTGTTTGCAGCGGTGATCCTGATGGGGATTATCCAGATCAGCGCCGGAGCCTTGCGGCTGGGTAAATTTATCCGGTTGGTGCCTTACCCTGTGATGCTGGGTTTTGTGAATGGTCTGGCGATTGTGATCTTCCTGGCCCAGTTGCCACAGTTGCAGGTCAGCACGCCGGAAGGTAAGTGGGGCTGGCTGCATGGTGAATGGTTCAGCGGTGCTGAACTGGGCATTATGTTGGGGCTGATTGCGCTGACCATGTTTATCACCATCAATCTGCCGAAGCTGACCAAAGCGGTACCTTCGGCACTGGCCGGTATTCTGGTGGCTTCGATGCTGACCTTTGGGCTGGATCTGGATACCAAAACCGTGGGTGACCTGGCATCCATTGCTGGTGGCTTGCCGCCAATCGCGGTGCCGAATGTGCCGTTCACGCTAGACACCCTGATGTTCATCCTGCCGTATTCGGCGATTTTTGCGGCTATCGGCCTGATTGAGTCACTACTGACGGTGACCGTCATTGATGAAATGACCAATTCCCGTGGCCGTGGCAACAAGGAATGTGTGGCGCAGGGAACTGCCAATATTATCACCGGCTTTATCGGTGGTATGGGCGGCTGCGCCATGATCGGCCAGTCGATGATTAACGTCAGCTCTGGTGGTCGTGGGCGTCTGTCTGGTATCGCTGCAGCGCTGTTCCTGCTGAGCTTCATTCTGTTTGCCTCTCCATTGATTGAGCAGATTCCCATCGCAGCCCTGGTTGGCGTGATGTTTATGGTGGTGATTGGCACCTTCGAATGGGCTTCCTTCCGCATGATCGGCAAAGTACCCAAGCACGATATGTTTGTGCTGGTGCTGGTTACCGTGGTGACGGTGCTGACGGATCTGGCAATTGCCGTGATTATCGGCGTGATCGTATCGGCGCTGGTATTCGCCTGGCAGGCCGCCAAGCGTATTAATGCACTGAGCCAGCTGCAGCCTGATGGTGCCAAGCTCTACAAGGTTTACGGCCCACTGTTTTTTGGTTCAGTGACCTCTTTCCGTGATCTGTTTGATATCGACAACGACCCGCAACGGGTGTTGATCGACTTCGCCGACAGTCGGGTGATGGACCATTCTGCGCTGGAAGCCATCGACACCCTGGCCGAACGCTACAGCGAAGCGGGCAAGGAGTTGCACCTGCTGCACCTCAGTGAAGAATGTCGCAAGCTGTTGAAAAAGGCCGGTAACCAGTGTGACGTCAACGTCATCGAAGACCCTAACTACAAGGTGGCGGTCGACGAACTGGCCTGATGCGACTGATTCGGCAAGCTGATTGATCGGAGCGTGATATGAATCTGGTTGATATCAATCTCAAGCTGTTGCGCATCTACATGGCAGTGGTCGAGATGAACGGCATTGCCAATGCTCAGGCGGCGCTGAATAAAGACGCATCTACCATCAGCCGGGCGATTGCCCGGCTGGAAGAACAACTGGGATTACGGCTGTGTGAACGCGGTCGTCAGGGCTTCGAACTCACCGCTGATGGCGATCAGGTATACCGTCAGGCGGTGCAGTTGTTTGGCGCGCTGCGCAGCTTCCGCCAGCATGTTTCGGAACTGGGTACGCCCGCTGGTGGCAGTCTGGCGATCAGCATGATCGACAATCTCGTCAGCGATCCCAATTGTCCGCTACCGCTTGCACTGCAAACCCTGGTGCGGCGTTATGGTGCCGACATCGATATTTCGCTGCAGGTTCATACCCCGGCGGAAGCAGAACGGCAGCTGGCGGAAAAGCGTGTCGATGTCGCGCTGGGCATTTTTGAAACGCCACAGGCATGGCTCAACTATGCGCCGCTCTATGAAGAAGTCGATAAGCTGTTCTGTGCGCCGCACTCTGTGGTCGGGCAGTTATTGGCGGCGGGGGCGGATGAAACTGCTGTGCGGGAATCCTTGCTGGAACATGACTTTGTCACCCGCAAGTTCCTCAATAGCAGTGACTTGTCGTCACTGGCGGCTCAGCATCGCGGCGAACAGATCTTCTCGTCGAACCTTGAAGCACTGGTGATCCTGATTCTGTCTGGCCGATATGTCGGCTTTGTCCCGCAGCATTTTGCCGAACCGTATTTGCAGCAGGGTCGTTTTGTCGCGGTGCTGGCGGATCAACTGGAACACAAGTCCCGGCTGCAAGCCGCATGGACTCCGGCTGCCGGTGAGCGCGCTATCGTCCGGGAACTGTTACAGCTGTTAGGGGCTGGCCGAGTCACCTGACAGCTCCTGCACGTAAACCTGCACACGCAGTCATTTTTCATCCTCCTTTGTCTTTGCATCCTGACAGCATCTTTGATCAGGAGTATCCATCATGAAGTTTCCGATTAATCCTGTCAGCCGTCTGCTGGCACGCACCGCTGTGGGTTCTGCGATGACAGCTGCCATGACGGCTGCTCTGGCAATGGCCTCACCAGCGGCGCTGGCCAAAGACCAATACCGTATCGCCTGGACCATCTACGCGGGTTCTGTGCCACTCGGTTATGCCGAAGACAAGGGCATCCTCGACAAGTGGGGTGAGCGTTACGGCATCGATATCACAGCGGTACAACTGAATGACTACATCGAAGCCCAAACCCAGTTTGCTGCCGGTGAATTTGATGCCGTGATTGCCATTTCACTGGATGCGCTGACGATTCCGGCCGCCTCCGGGGTCGATACCACCGCGCTGATGCTGATGAGCAATTCCGCTGGTAGCGACGGCATCATTGTTCGGGACGATATCAAAACCATGGCTGACCTGAAGGGCAAGTCTGTCAATCTGGTGGAGCTGACGGGCTCTCATTACCTGATGGCGAGGGCGTTGTCTGGGGCGGGTATGTCTGAAAAAGATGTGTCTGTCGTCAACACTTCGGATGCTGATATTGGCTCTGTGTTTGGTTCGCCGGACACCAGTGTGGTGGTGACCTGGAAGCCCCAGCTGTCGACCATTCTGGAGCAATATCCGAATACCCACGTGCTGTTTGATTCCGCACAGCTTCCCGGGGAAATCGTCGATGTCATGGCGGTACATACCAATACCTTGCAAGCGCACCCGGAACTGGGCAAGGCCATTGCCGGTGCCTGGTACGAAGTGGTGGATATGCTGGATGCCAACAATCCCAAACATAAGGATCTGATGGAATATTCTGCTGCCGCGCTGCAAACCAGCGTGGCGTCTGTAGAGCAACAGCTCAGCACCATCGATTTCTACAGCCCGGCATCCGCTGCGGCAGCGGTGCAAAGCCCACAGTTCGCCAGCACCATGAAATTTATGTCGGAGTTTGCTTTTGAGCATGGCCTGTTGGGCGACGGTGCGCCAGACGCTGGTTTTGTTGGTATCGAAATGGGTGATGGCTCGGTACTGGGTAATGCCGACAACATACAATTACGCTTCCCGGTGCTGCAGGAGAAATAATCATGGTGCTTGATGCCATTCCGCAATCGGTGCCGTATCCATGGCCGTTGGCAGGCCGCTGGCAAGCGTCTCAAACTGCCTTGATCGTGATCGATATGCAGCGGGATTTTCTCGCCGATGGTGGCTATTTCCAGTCGCTGGGGGAAGACCTGACGTCCGTTCGACAGGCAATCGAACCCGGTAAACAAATGCTGGAGCTGGCGCGCAAGCTCGGCATGACGGTGATTATGACCCGTGAAAGCCATCGTCCGGATCTGGCCGATCTCAATCCCAACAAGCGCCTCAAAGGCGAGCGGTTGGGCGCGGCCCCCGGTATGCCGGGGCCAATGGGACGGCTGTTGGTTCGCGGTGAATATGGCTGCGACATGATCGACGAGTTTCAGCCGATGGCAGGGGAGCTGGTGCTCGACAAGCCGGGTAACAGCGCCTTCTACGCCACCGATCTGGGGCATATGCTGCAGGCCAGAGGTATCAAACAACTGATCATTCAGGGAGTTACTACGGACGTCTGTGTGTCATCGACCCTGCGCGACGCCAACGACCGTGGCTACGACTGTCTGGTGATTCGGGATGCCTGTGGTGCCGCCAGCCAGTCGCTACATGATTCCGTATTTGCCAGCATGGAACGCGAAGGCGGAATTTTTGGTGCCTATACGGATGTTGCTGCACTGCTTCAGGATCTTGCCGGACAAGGCTGCTAGTGGCCGCGCTGGACGCAGCGACGATGGCGCCGGGTTTGCCGCAGCTTGTTTGAAGAAACTAGCGATTAGCCGAAGGGCCTGATAGGGTTTCATGGATAGAATTATCAGTTCTGACTGGCAACAGCGGATGTCAGAATCTGGCCAATTGCAACACACCCCTGCAGGCTACTTTGCCCGCAGGCCCCGCAAGGATGCTATTTATGATGCCGAACCTCGACATACGGGCAAACCGTCGCCAATTTTGTAAACAACTGGCCGGTGCGGCAGCAGCGATGGGCCTGCCCGGGTTGGCACTCAACGGATGTAGTGTGAACGCCAGCGACCGGATTCTGGGTGGTGGCAAATACCTCGATGCAAACACGGGTCAGCTGCGTTATGTGCTGTCGGTTGTTGACCTGGCTACACAGAAAAGTCAGCAGTTGGCCATGAGTTTTTTGCCCCACGGTATCGACTGGCACCCACAAATGCCTGACCGTCTGGTGGTGTTCGAAAAGAAAGGGCCTCACGCCTGTGAGGTTGACCTCAACGCGATGGCGATCAGCCGTCAGATAGCCACGGTCCCTGAGCGTCATTTCTACGGACATGGCGTTTATGCGGCCGATAATTCCGTCATTTACAACACTGAAACCTGGCTTGATCAACGGGATGGCGTAATTGCCGTCAGAGATGCGGCCACTCTGGAGTATCTGGGTGAATTTCCCAGTTATGGCAAGGAACCGCACGAATGCAAACTGATTCAGGGCGGTGCAGTGTTGGCGATCACCAATGCCGGTGGTGGACTGGGAGGTGAGCAGCCATCCGTCACCTTTGTAGACGTTAAAACCCGTCGCTTGCTTGAACGTATCGAGCTGACCAATGACAAGCTGAATACAGGCCATCTTGAAATTGAGGAAGATGGTAGCCTGGTAGTGTTATCGGCGCCGCGCATCGGTCTTGAGCAGGGAGGTCTTGGTGGCGTTAGCCTGATGCCGGATGGTGAAGCCATGCAGTCGGTGCAGCAGCCGCTTGATGTAGTTGGTCGTATGTTCGGTGAAGCGCTGAGTCTGGTGACGCATCAGCCCACCGGTGTGACGCTGGTAACCCATCCCGACGGCAATATGATCACCCTGTGGGATTTGCATCAGCGCAGATTACTTAATGCTTATCCGCTGGAGACGCCAAGAGGTGTGACACTCAGTGCTGACCAGGCTGTGTTTATCGTTAGCTTTGGTCGTAATCCGGCGTTTCTGAAGATTCCCACCCAGGTTGCCGCTCGCGACCGCTTGTTGGGCCAGACGGCGGGTGAATGGCAGCGCGGCGCAGTTGTTCCGGGAACCTGGATTTCAGGATCTCATCTGTTTAACTGGTCGGCTCCTCATCGGGAGTTGGGTTTTCCGCTACCGCATTTGCCGGTTTAATTCCTGTTGTAGTTAGCCGTGCTCTTCAAACCACCATTTGGGTAACAGCGCCCGCACTTCCGGGCGACTGAATCTGGGGTCGATCAGGTCGATCCAGCCAAAATCTTCGGGGGTGCGAATCAGCCTCCCGGCAGCCTGAACGACCTTGCGCATACCCGGATAGAGCCAGGTGTAATTCCAGCCATGTTGTTCGCCAAAACGCTGTTTGATGCGTTGTTCGAGAATCTTGTGCAAGCGGTCGGCGGGTGGCAAACCCAGTGTTACCACCGACACTGCGATCAGTTCGTCACCGGGTAAATCAATGCCTTCTGAAAACACCCCGCCTAATACCGCAAACGCCAGTAAACCGCGCTGATGGCGGAATTTGCGGATAAAGCCCTGGCGCTGGCGTTCGCTCATATCAGACTGTTGCTTGAGGATTTTCAGGCGCGCATCCAGTTGGCCAATGGCACGAGCGACCGCGTGCAGGTAACTGAAACTGCTGAAAAACACCAGATGATTGCCCTGCCGTTGCTGGTGGTTTTGCAGCAATGTCAGTGCCAGTTTGTCGATGCTGGCTTCGCGTTGGGCGTAGCGGGTGTTGATGTCCGGGAAGGCCAGTTGCAGCTGGCGTTTATGGAACGGCCCGCTGACCTGGATATCGACCGTGTCTTCCGGCAGGCCAAGCAGATCGCGGTAATACTCGGATGGCTGTAAAGTGGCGGAAAACAGCACCACCGACCAGGCATCTTCAAAGCGAGGGCGCAGAAAGTCGGCCGGAATCAGGTTGTGAATGGTGAGGCTGAGTTGCTGGCTGGCCCATAACTGACCGCTATCGTATTGCTCACGGCCCACTTCAATAACGGAATGTGCGGCATAACGCTCTGCCAGTCGACTGAAACCCAGGCAGGCGAACAGTGCTTGCTGCAGGTGTGGATCATCGGGTGTATCGACCAGGGTTTTTGCCAGCATGGCCGCCAGATTACTGATCGGGCGAGTCAGGAAGTCTGGCAGCTCGTCTGAAAATCTGGATTTTATACCGTTATCTTTCTCGTCGTTTGATGTGGCTGAATCGCCTGGCTGTTCTGCCAGGGTTGTCTCAAGGTGAGCAAAGGCAGCGGGCTCAGGAAACATAAATTCTTCCAGCTGCTGCCAGCCTTTCTGCACTTCCTGTAACGCCGGGCGCAGGCCTCCACGGGCGCGACCGGGTTTGCGCAGTTCATCAAATTGCTGCTGATCCAGCCGGGTGCTGTACATGCCACGAGCGCGGTCGATGAGGTTGTGTGCTTCATCAATCAGCACACTGACGCGCCATTGGTGTTCAACCGTCAGCGCATGCAGCAAGGCGCTGTCATCAAAATAGTGGTTTACATCACCAATAATCAGGTCCGACCATTTGGCCAGTTCCTGGCTCAGAAAGTATGGGCAAATGTGGTGAGCGGCGGCGATTTTTTTAACCTCGCCAGCATTCAGCCAGCGGCGCTCGACGGCTTGTTGGCGGGCGTCAGGCAGGCGATCAAAAAAGCCGTCAGCCAAAGGACAGGATTCACCATGACAGGACTTGTCCGGGTATTCGCAGGCTTTTTCGCGGGCGATCAGTTCCAGCACCCGAATCGGCGCAGGATTGGTCGGGGGCAGCAGTTGTGCCAGTGAATCCAGCGCCAGTTGACGGCCGGTGGTGCGGGCGGTGAGGAAAAACAGCCGGTCGATCTGCTGGCGCGGCATGGCCTTGAGGGTCGGGAAAATCACCCCGAGGGTTTTGCCGAGTCCGGTCGGAGCTTCCAGCAGCAAGCGAGCCTGTAAACAGGTGGCCTTGTAAACGGTTTCGCTGAGGTCTTTCTGGCCGGCCCGAAAACCTGTGTCCAGAAACCGGAGTTGCTGCAGAAAGTCATTGCGCTGCTGGCGGTGGGCCTGCTCCTGTTGCTGCCATTGATACCAGCGCTGGCAAATCTGTTGGGCTTCCTCGAACAGTTCGGCCGGCGTAAAGAGTTGGCTGTCCGGGTGCTGGCTTTTGTTGTCGACGTTGAGATAAACCAGGGTCAGCAACACCTGCTTGAGACCATATTGTTGGCATAGCATGGCGCCATAGACTTGCAGCTGGGCCCAATGCAAGTCGCGCTGGCCGGGATTGATGCGCTCCAGGCGACCACGAAAGGTCTTGATTTCGATCAGCTCGCTGACGGTAGTTGTTGAGGCTGCAATAGAGGCAGGATCGTGGTTTTCAGGCTGGCTGGATGTAACATTTTCGGCCAGTTTGCAGAGGTCGGATCGGCCCCGCAGGGATACCCCGGCAAATTCGCCACTCAGGGGAAACTCGGCGCTGTAGCCGGTGTACTGACTTTGTAACCACTGATGGCCTTGCATGCCTTCCAGTGCTGTCGGGGCTGGTGTGTAGCGGAAGTCGAGGCTGCCGGACCGGGCAGCAAATTCACACAGATGGCGGACAGATACCGGGTTCATGTGGACGCAGTTCAAATTGGCAATCAATGACCATAACAGAAGCGCCAGTTTCTGTCCGCGCGGGCATGGACGTCAATCCATCCGGGCAGTACATTCAGGGTTTGGCGAGTGCCAGCGCTTGCCTTTGGGCGGCATTTTCAGCGAGCAAAAGGAAGGATGAGAATGATTTCATTTGGCCAGATTGAAGACCAGGCAGCCATGCGTCATGGCGGTATGGAAGCGCTCAAGGCAATGCTGCAATTTCCTGCGCTGGCCGAAGATGTGGCTGCCATTCCGGACGACCGCTGGTTGTCCGAAGCTTGCCGTATTGTGATGCAGGCGGGTTTTAATTGGGAGCAGGTGGATCGCAAGTGGCCTGCCTTTGAGGTCGCCTTTGGTGGTTTTCAGCCAGACTATGTGGCCGGGCTGTCGGACGAGCAGCTAGAGGACAAGATGGCCAGCGGCACCATCGTCAAGCACTGGCCGAAAATCAAGGCCTTTCGCGCCAATGCAGCGCTTTTGAGTGAGCTGGGTCAGCAATATGGTTCAGTCGGATCATATTTTTCCGGCTGGCGCAATCGGGAATTCGGCGAACACCTGCTAGAATTGCAGCAGCGCGGAGATCGTTTGGGTGGCAAAACCGGTGCTATCTGGTTACGCCGCATGGGGGTCGACAGTTTTATTCCGACGCCTGCTGTGGAAAAGGCCTTGAAGGAATTTGGCGTCGTGGAACGAGCGCCGTCGTCTCGTAAGGCCTGGACTGAATTTCAGCCAATTCTCAATCAGTGGCTTGATGAAACCGGCGAGTCGCTGAATTACATCAGTCAGATGCTGGCCCGCTCATGTGGCGAGGTGTATGCCGAAGCTCTGAACGAATAACCGCGCATCAATAACACCGGGGCTGGAGCCCTGGTTTTTTAGTTGCTGAATCGCAGGAGCCTCATGCCGTCCTCAAACTCGTCCTTCCGGAACAGTCCTTCTTTCTGGTATCAGCTATACGGCCTGGCACCAACCAAAAGACCCTTTCGTTACCCATTGTTGATTGCCATTTGTATGGCCATGCCCGCCTTGATCGGTGCACTGCTGGGGGATTTCCAGCATGGCCTGATGGCGACCATGGGTGGCACCATCGTCATGTATCTGATTCCGACCAGTCTGCCGAAGCGCATGTTGACGCTGTCGACGGCAGCGATTGGTTTTGCTTTCTGTTTTGGTCTGGGGCTGCTGGGCAGTGTGCATCCGGCGGTGTCGGCACTGACGCTGGCGGTTACGGCGACGTTGGTGAGCCTGTTTACCGGGTATTTCCGGGTCGCCCCGCCGGGCAATTTCTTTTTTATTATGGTCGCCTCGATTGCCACTGTGATCCCGTTTGAACCGGCAGCGATTCCCGAACGGCTGGGTCTGCTGATGCTCGGCAGTATGAGTTCGTTGCTGTTGGCCTTCGTGTATGCGCTGATGTTCAAGGGGGAGGAACCGGATCAGCTGGTTGAACCGATTGTCGGTGCCCAGCTACACAAACTGGTGGCCAACTCGATTGTCATGGGGATGTTTGTTGGCGGCGGTTTCTGGTTTGCCCATCTGATTGGGATGCACAACCCCTACTGGGTGCCGATTTCCTGTGCGGCGATTATGCAGGGAGCCAATATGCGGATGGTCTGGCTGCGCAAGATTCACCGCATCAGTGGTACGGCGGTGGGGATGTGCCTGGCCTGGGTGCTGTTCCAGTATCTGGAGGGTCCATGGGCCTTGTCGGCCGCGATTGTGGTACTGAGCTTCTGTATCGAAACCCTGATCGTGCGTAACTATGGTTATGCGGTGGTGTTTATCACGCCATTAACGGTGATTTTTGCTGGCGTTGCCAGTCATGGCCTGCAAACTGATGAGCTGGTGTTTACCCGCTTGCTGGATATTTCCCTCGGCAGCCTGATTGGTGCGATTGGTGGACTCTGTTCGCACTGGTTGGCGCCGAAGCTGATTGCGTTCTGGAGCGCCCGCAGAATCTGAGTCGAACGCTGGTTCCAGGGCTTTGGTGCCGGGAGTTGGCTGACTTAACTGACATATCTCTCATTTCGATCCGGCTGAGGTCACCAAACGCAGTGGCGGCCTGATGCTGGTCTAGTATGAGAAAACAGCCGTGAATTGGGTGGCCAGGGTATGTCTTTTTTCCGCAAGACCGGTACTGACAAGCTTCAGTCAGACAAAGCCAATCGTGATGCTTCAATCAACGCCGCTATTCGTCGTTCAATGGCGGTAATAGAGTTTGACCTTGATGGCACAGTGCGTGACGCCAATGAGCTGTTTCTGCGGGCGACCGGCTATCAGCTGTCAGATATTGTGGGGAAGCATCATCGTATTTTCTGCCGCCCCGAAGTTTATAACTCTCCGGAGTATCAGCGTGCCTGGGAGCGAGCTGGCAGAGGAGAGGTGATTTCGGGCAAGTTTGAAAGGGTTCGCAAGGACGGCTCTGTACTATGGCTGGAAGCGACCTATAACCCGGTTCTGGATCTGCAGGGCAAACCTGTATCTATCATTAAATTTGCAACGGACATCACCGGTTTTGTCACCCGTACCAACGAAACTCTGATGCGAATGGATGCCCTGAATCGTTCGACAGCGGTGATTGAATTCACTGTTGCTGGCGTGATTCTGACTGCCAACGATAACTTTCTCAAAACCATGGGTTACAAGCTGGCAGACATCAAGGGCAAGCATCACAGCATCTTGTGTCCTCGCAGTCAGGTGGAATCGGACAGTTATCAACGCTTCTGGAATGACCTGGCGGTAGGAAAAAGTTTTTCTGGCCTCTTTGAGCGAATCGACAGTCGCGGACGTTCTGTCTGGCTGGAAGCCCATTACGGACCGGTTTATGGTGCGGATGGAAAGGTCGAAAGTGTTATCAAGTTCGCGACCGATATTACCCCGCGTGTGGAAGAGGATACTGAACGTTCAAGACGGGCTGTCCGGGCTTATGAGCTGGTGGTCGATACTGACAAAATGGCGCGTGAGGGTGCCGTTATTATTCAGGACGCGGCCAGCGAAATGCATACGATTGCCGATAGCGTGACGGGTAGCGCACAGAGCATTGCCGCATTGGGGCAGCAAACCGAAAAAATCACCACCATTCTTAACAGTATTCACGGCATCGCTGACCAGACCAACCTGCTGGCACTTAATGCTGCGATTGAAGCTGCCCGCGCCGGTGATCAGGGACGTGGATTTGCGGTGGTGGCGGATGAAGTTCGTCAGCTGGCTGCTCGCACCAGTGCATCGACCCGTGAAATCTCCGAGATGGTGGGCAAAATTCAGTCTGGCACAGACGACTCCATCGCCGCCATGAATCGTTGTCAGCAGCAGGCCCAACGCGGTGTGGAGCTGGCCAGCAAAGCCGAGCAGGTGATTGTTGAAATCCGCGACGGCGTGCAGCAGGCGATGGACGCGGTGTCGGTATTTACCGACAGCGTAAAAAAATAATCGGCTACGGCTGTTGCTGTATTCCTTGCTGCAGCCAGGTTTTCAATTCGATTGTGGTTGGCAGCCCTTGCATGGCAGGCCCGCGTGACTTGCCAGCCGTGTCCAGCATCTGCAGCGCTGGCGGGCCAAAGATGCCCAACTGGCTCATCAACTGGCGTTGTTCGGCGGTACTGTTGCTAATGTCGAGGCGCAGCAACTGATACTGCTGCAGCCCCGGCTGAACCTCCGCTTGCTGTAACAGCTCGTCCATTTCGACACAACTGGTACACCAGTCGGCGGCAAAATCGAGTAACAGCGGGCGCTGGTCGCCGCTGTCACGCACACTGGCCAGCAGGGCGGCGGGGGATTCGAACACCGGAACGCTGACAGCCCCCGGCTGGCGCAGTGGATTATTCACCATATTGCTGGCAGAGCCGGCCGGGCTGGCGAGCGGCTGCAACCAGTTATTGCTGCCACGGGCTGCACCCAGCAGCCAGCCAATACCCACCAACAACAGCAGGACGCCAAGTGTTTTGATCAGGCGGGCCATGCCCCCGGCAGCGGCTTCCAGTGCGCCCATATAAATACCGCTGCCAATCGCCAGCACTGCGGCCAGCAGCATGCTGATAGAAGTTGGTAAAAACCGCGCCAGCAAGGCAATGGCAACTGCCAGCATGGCGACGCCGAAAAACTGCCGGATCACTATCATCCAGGCCCCTGCCCTGGGTAACCATTTGCCGCCACTGAGGCCGATGATCAGCAAGGGCAAGCCCATGCCGATGCCGAGTACGAAAAGGGCGCTGGCCCCAATCAGCACATTGCCGGTGGTACTGAGGTAAATCAGTGCCCCGGCCAATGGCGCAGAAACGCAGGGCGACACCACCAGCGCCGACAGAAATCCCATGATCGCCACACTCACCAGCTGACCACCTTGCTGACGTTGGCTCAGCTGATTCAGACGGTTGCGCAAAAAAGCCGGTAACTGCAGTTCAAACAGCCCGAACATCGACAGCGACAATAGCGCGAACAGCGCTGCCGCAAACCCCAGAACCAGCGGCGACTGGGTCCAGGCAGTCAGGTTGAGGCTGGCACCAAAGCTGGCCACCAGCGCGCCCAGCAGGGCGTAGGACGCCGCCATGCCAATCACATAGGCCAGTGACAGCGTGAAACCACGGCGGGTAGACAGTGCTGTGGCTGCTTGCCCGGCAATAATGCTCGACAGAATCGGCACCATCGGAAACACACAGGGCGTCAGCGACAACCCGGCTCCCAATAACAGAAAGCCCAGCAGAACCATCAGCGGATTACCGGAAAACAGGCTGTCTGGACTATTGGGTGGGGTTACCGTTGGAACCGGTGCAGCATTGATGCTGACTGGCGTAGTACTCACGCCCGGGAGATTTCCAGTCTGGCTGGATAAGGTTGGCTGGGCCGCTGCCTGACTGCCGCCCGGCTGTAGCAACAAGGTCTGTGGCGGGTAGCACAACTGATGTTCGGAACAGCCCTGATAGCTGAGTGTCAGGGCTGCAGGCTGGCTGGTAATTACCAGATCCAGCTGACGATGGTAGACCTGCACTTCACCAAAATTCTTGTCCTGCTTGGTTTCTGCAGCCTGGACAAAACGGACGTCCGCTGCTGGCGTTGTCTTGATGCGCTGCTGGTAGAGGTAGTAGCCCGGCGCAATCTCAAAATGCACCTGCCAACCGTCAGCGGTTGCCTGTACCTGTGGCTGAAACGCCTGGTCAACCGGTAAAAAATCCGGATCGGCATCCAGCTGCTGCAGGCTGGGTAACGCTTGGGCGGATAACGGCAACAACCCGCCAGTCAGTAATAACAACAGCGCAAACCTCAACACCATGATGGCTCCATACCGGATCAGACAAAACGGAGTGCCATCATGGAACGGCTGCCTTAAGGAGTGCTTAACACGTCTTAAGCACTCCTTAAGGGAGAGATCACACAATGGCGGCTCCATGTTGCGGAGACGCTGAGTATGAGATCTGCTGTGTCGTTGTGCCTGACGCTGATGTTAACGGGGCTGAGCTGGTTGCCCGCCAGCAGCCAGGCAGAAGTTGATTTCGATGCCCTCAAGGGCAGGGTTGTCTATCTGGATTTCTGGGCGTCCTGGTGCGGGCCGTGTCGGGAGTCGTTTCCCTGGATGCAGAAAATGCATCGTCGTTACGCCGACCAGGGTCTGGAAGTGATTGCCGTCAATCTTGATCAGGAAGCCGAGCTGTACCAGCAATTCCTCAAGCAATTCCCCAGCGACTTTCGTATTGAGCGCGACCCGGACGGCAAGCTGGCGGAATACTTTGGCATTGAAACCATGCCGACCAGTTTTCTGATTGACCGTGATGGCAATGCCGTCAAGCGCCATCTCGGCTTCCGCAAGGATGAAGAAAAACAATACGAGCACGAAATTCGCCAGCTGCTGGAGTCACATTGATGAATAAAAAAATTCTTTCAGTCGTGGCCGCGCTGGTGTTGTTGAGCCAGTTAAGCGGCTGTGCCGGGGTCAAACCCTGGCAGCGCGACCTGTTGGCCAAGCCGCAAATGTCGCTCGATGGTGATGCCATCATCATGGGTTATGAAGATCATACCTATTTCAGCAAAGAGGCCAGCTCCGGTGGTCGCGGCTTTGGTGGCGGAGGCTGCGGATGCAACTGAATCACTCAACGTCCGGCAGTTCTGGCAGCCGCAAGCCTGATGCCAGCGGTGATCGACGGCTAACGGCAGCCTCAGTGGCTGGTCAATTGGCGCTGGCGACAGCGACCTTGCTGGGGCACAGTGCGGAAGCAGCCGATCAAGGCTGGCAGGTGGATTCCGGCTTGCTGATCTATCAGGAGGCCGACGACCGGGTCAGTGCGGTTGAGCCAGCACTGGATTTTGTCCGGCAAGTGGATGAAGACACCAGTCTGCGTATTCATCTGGTGTATGACACTCTCACTGGTGCGTCGCCCAACGGTGCCATGCCCGCCAACAAACCACAGACTTTCACCTCTGCCTCGTCTGCTGGCATCACGGCGTCTTCCTATTCCGACTATTCGACGTCGGCGGTCAGCATGACCCGCAGTTCGCCCTCCAGTAGCAGTCGCACCGATCATGATGACGACGATGACGGAGAGGGTGGCGGCAGCACTTATACAGCAGCGGCGGGCGAGCGGCCGCTCGATCAGTCATTCGAAGACCAGCGTTATGTGGTTGGACTGGGCTGGACCACCAAACTGACGCCAGTCTGGCAAGCCAGCGTTGGTGGTTCGTATTCGACTGAAAGCGACTTCACCTCCTACAGCGTGAATGGTGCCATTGCCCGTGAGCTGAATAATAAAAACACCACGCTGTCGCTGGGAACCAATCTGGAGTACGACATCATTACGCCCCATGGCGGCACCCGTAAGGCGCTCAGTCGTTATGATCAGGCGTCGATTGTTTCGGAGCAGGAATCCAAAACCGTTGCGGATCTCAGCCTTGGGCTAAGTCAGGTTTTTACGCGTCGCTGGATCAGCCGTTTTAATCTGGGTGTCAGTCATGCTTCCGGTTATCAGGCCGATCCCTACAAGTTTCTGACGGTAGCCGCGGACGGCAATCTGATCGACAGCATTGACAGCTATCTGTATCTGTATGAATCACGACCAGAGCAGCGCACCAAATACACCTTCTATTGGCAGAACAAACTGGCGCTGACCAACGATGATGTACTGGATACCTCCTGGCGTTATATGACCGACGACTGGGGGATTCGATCGCATACCGCAGATATGTCGCTGCACTGGCAGCTGGGTTCGAACTGGTATCTGAAGCCGCACTATCGCTGGTATCGGCAAACCGCAGCGGATTTTTACAAGCCGTTTCTGCAGGCCGGATCGGATGTCACTGTGGTCGGCCAGGGCTATGTGCCACAGCTGAAATACGCTTCGGCGGACGGGCGTTTGGGGGCCTTCAGCGCTGTCACGACCGGATTGCAACTGGGTTATCAAATGGCAGACAACAGCGAGTTGAGTATCGCCCTGGAGCGCTATCGCCAGATCGATAACAACCGGCATATTGACGTACCACAGGGTAGTGACCTGAGCGGCATGGATCAGTTCGCCGAGACGCGCGCCTGGTGGCTGCGGGCACGCTATAGTTTTCATTGGTAATGATTGTCCGGAGGCCCTGAATGGTGGTCGTAAAAGCTCCGGCAATCCAGTTAATGGAGTATGGTGATTACAGCGTTGGACGTTTTCAGGCCCTGGGTTGCCCCTGTGAAGTCTTGTTTGACAGTACCGATATGCCGCTGGTGTTGGATTTGCTGACGCAAGCCCGTGATGAAGCCTGGCGTATTGAGCGTAAATATTCCCGTTATCGGGACGACAGTGTGATCAGCCGGATTCATCGGCAGGCCGGTGAACCCATCCAGCTGGATGATGAAACTGCCCGCTTGCTGGATTTTGCAGCCAGTCTGCATGCCCTGTCGGAGGGACGCTTTGATGTTACTTCGGGTGTGTTACGGCGGGTGTGGCAGTTTGATCAGTCTGATCATTTGCCAAGCCATGCCCAGGTCGATGAAATACGCCAGCTGGTGGGCTGGCCAAAACTCGACTGGCAATCGCCGGTACTGACGCTGCCGGTCGGCATGGAACTCGATCTTGGCGGCATCGGCAAGGAATACGCGGTGGATGCCGTCACTGAACTGCTGGCGCGGCAAACCAGCATGAGTTTGCTGGTCAACTTTGGTGGCGACCTGCGTTGTCATGGCCGTCGTCGTAATGGTGTTGCCTGGTTGGTGGCGATTGATAATGGCAGTGATGGTCGGCCACAAACCCTGCAAATGCAGCAGGGAGCGCTGGCGACCAGTGGCAACCAATATCGCTATTTACAGCGTGATGGTGTGCGTTACAGCCATATTCTGGATCCACTGACAGGCTGGCCGGTACGGCGGGCACCGGCATCGGTGACCGTGGCCGCCAGTACCTGTACCCAGGCGGGTATGCTGTCGACGCTGGCCGCGCTGCAGGGCGCCGGAGCAGAAGCCTTTCTGCAACAACAAGAAGTGACCTACTGGATTTATCGCGATGAGATTACTGCTGGTTGAAGATGATTTGATGCTCGGCTCCGGCTTGCAGGCGGCGCTGGAACGGGAATGTCACGTTGTCGACTGGCTCAAGGACGGCATGCAGGTGCTGGCGATGTTGCAGCAGGGGGAATATGAGCTGCTGATTCTCGATATTGGTTTGCCAGGCAAGGACGGTATCCGTTGTTTGCGGGAAATCCGCCAGCAGCGGCTGGACGTGCCGGTGCTGTTATTGACCGCCCGTGACGGCATCGATGATCGGGTCGCCGGGCTGGATGCCGGAGCGGACGATTACCTGCTCAAACCCTTCGATTTCGATGAGCTGTGCGCCCGTATCCGGGCGCTCGGCCGTCGCCAGGGGCAGCTGCGCTGTGAAATCGGCATTGATGGCCTGAAGCTGGATCAGCGATCCCACCGGGTTACCCTGCACGGTATGCCGGTTGAATTATCACGCCGGGAACTGATGTTGCTGGAAACCCTGCTGCACAAGCCGGAACAGGTTTTTACCCGCCGCCAGCTGGAAGAAACCCTCTATAACTGGGACGAAGAACTGGGTAGCAACGCCATCGAAGTTCATGTCCATCACTTGCGCAAAAAACTCGGCACGGGTGTGATCACCACCGTACGCGGACTGGGTTACCGGCTTGGTTCGGTGGCGTGACGGTGACGAAAGCCACTCATTCCATTCGTCATATCCTGCTGCGGCTGTTGTTGCTGGTGCTGCTGGCGACGCTTTTTTTCAACGCCATCACCGGCAGCTGGATCGTTCGTCATGAAGTTGACGAAGTGTTCGACGCTCATTTGGTGACGACTACCCGGGTGCTGAAACACCTGCTGAATCGCCACTACGAACTGTCGTCACGGGCCGAAATGCAGAGCAATCTGGCGCACCTGATGGCCGACCTTGATGACGTTCCCGAGCGTGTGCAGCCTTACGAAAAAAAGATTCTGGTGCAGTTGTGGACGCTGGATGGCACTGAATTGCTGGTCAAAACGGATAACAGCCCGGCCTATGCCATCTCGCCATTGCAGTCTGGTCTTCACCATATCGGTCGTAATGGCAACGAGTGGAGCGTGTTTGCGACCCGGCTGGACGAGCTGCAAGCCTGGTTGCTGGTCGGCGAAATTCCCCAGGCGCGTGAGGAAGTGGACAGCAATCTCGCCCAGGTGTGGATTCTCAGCAGTATCTTTTGCCTGATTTTTGCCGCGCTGGCGCTGGTCAACGCGGTGGATTTTGGCTTGCGGCCGCTATTGTCGCTCAAGCAGGCGCTGACCCGGCGCTCGATCCGCAATCTGGATGCCATTGATACGGCGAATTATCCGGCCGAATTATTGGCGCCGGTGACTACGCTCAATCAGCTGTTTGAACGCCTAACCGATGGTATCAGTCGTGAGCGGCGCTTTGTGGCGGATGCTGCCCATGAGCTGCGCACACCACTGAGCGTACTGAAGCTGCAAGCCCAGCAGCTGCAAAAGCAGATTCATCAGCAATCTGTGTTGCTGGGCGCTGATCGACTGACGGTGGCCAACGACCTGGTGATGGATTTGCAGGCAGGTATTGATCGCTCGCAGCGGCTGGTCGAACACATGCTCATGCTGGCGCGGCTGGAAGGCTCTCTGGATGCCGGGATTCTCAGCCGGGTTGATTTGGCTGAGTTGACTCGGCGGGTTATTGCCGGTCGTTATCAGCAACTGGAGCATCAGGGTGCTGTGCTGGACAGTCGTCTGGATGACAAGGTGAACAGCCTTGTTGAGGTGAATCTGCCGCTGGCAGAGGTCGCGCTCAATAATCTGATTACCAATGCTGTGCGTTATGGCGGCGGTCAGCTGGATATCAGCTTGCTGGCTGGCATTGGCGAAGTGGCCGTCAGCGTGCGGGATCATGGGCCGGGCGTACCTGCGGCGATGCTGGGGCAGTTGGCAGCACCATTTTTCCGGCTGGGGCAGGCGGATGCCCGCGGCAGTGGTTTGGGGTTGGCGATTACTGCCCGCATCATGCGGGTGCATGGCGGTCGGCTGGAGTTTGTGTTGCCTGCTGCTGGCGGCCTGGAGGTACGCTTGTGGTTCACGCTGGCCGAGGCTGATGGCAGTGACCCAGCTCGTGGTAATGATTTGGTTAGTGTGGTCTGATTCCGTTCAGACAGATTGAACAGGTGATTCATATGATCAAACGTGCGGCTTTTCTATTGATCGCTACGCTGGCCGGTGGGCAAGCGGCTCTGGCACAAGAAACACTGACTCAAAAGACACAGGCCCCAAATACACAGGCCCAGACGCAGGAACAGAGCGATCTGGTGGTTTACAAGGACCCTAACTGCGGCTGTTGCACTGACTGGGTCAAACACGTTGAACAAAGCGGTTTGAATCTGGATGTCCGTATGTCGGCCAACATGGGTGAAGTGAAGCAGTTCTACGGTATCAGCCCACAACTGCGATCCTGCCACACGGCCGTGTCCGCAGCCGGTTATGTGTTTGAAGGTCATGTGCCAGCCAAACTGGTGCAGCAATTCCTGGCCAATCCGCCAGCGGGCGGCCATGGACTGACGGTGCCCGCGATGCCGGTGGGCAGTCCGGGCATGGAAGTGGGTGACAAGTTTATGCCCTATCAGGTGTTGCAGCTGAACAACGACGGCTCCGTTGAAGTGTACGCTTCAATCGACAAGCAGGCTGACCAATACTGATCAGCCTGGTTATTGCTCTAATGCAGTTCACTTGGGAGTACGGGTCTATTCAACCACTACAGGCCCGATTACCGTACCAGCCATAACGGGCGGGCCGCCGGAATGCCGGAATGCCGGACCACCGGGCCGCTGGCCAGATCTATTGCTCCACTTTTTACGGCAGTAAATACAGGCAGATGGTCAGGGTGACCAGCGACCCCAGTGTTGACAGCAAGATTGTACGGGAAGCCACCGAAGCTTCCCGCTGGTACAGCTCCGCCAGCATGTAGGGGCCGGTGCCGGTCGGCAGGGCGCTGAGCAGTACCGCCGCCTTGGCCCACATGGGCGGTAGATGAAACACCTGATAGGCCAGCACCCAGGTCAATACCGGGTGCACAATCAATTTGATAAACACCAGCGTCATGGTGCCTTCTGCTGAACCGGCTTGCTTGCTGGCCAGAAACGCTCCCAGAGATACCAGCGCACAAGGGATGGTCGCGGTTCCCAGAATATGGAGGAATTCCAGTACCCCCTGATTCACGCCCAGTCCGCTGGCATTCCATAACACGCCCACAATCGGCGTTACCACAATCGGGTTCTTGGCCAACGCGACTGAGACCTTGCGAATCGCGACGCCAACCGACTGGCCTGCCTGCAAGCCGACCTCAACACACACCACCGCAATCGCAAACAGCACACAAACCACAACCAGTGAGGCGATTAATGCTGGTTCCAGACCCGCTTCACCCAGCACAAAAATACACAGTGGAATGCCGACATAACCGGTATTGGCATAGGAGGCACTGAGCGCTTCCAAGCCAGCATCGGCGAGCGAGCGGCCGCGCCACATGGTGTAAAAAATGGTGGCAACAAAAATTGCCAGGGTGCCGATGGCAATGACCCAGATAAAGCCCGGCTGCCAGATTTCCTCAACCGACGCGGTGGCGGTGGACTCAAACAGCATGGCTGGCAGGCACAGCCAGACCACAAACCGATTCAGTTCGGCGGCCGCAGTGGGGCCGATACGGTTGGTCTTACGGCAGCCATAACCCAGCAGGATAAGGCCAAAAATGGGTGCAAGGACGGAGAAAATATGGAGGATCAAAACGGCACTTCCAAAACTGGAACATTCAACGGAGGTGTGCAGAGTAGAATCGTAAACTGATACCGTCTAATGCTATTTTTAAGGTAAATTGATACCTGATCTGCATTGATTGGCCGATGCGGACAATCCGCGAGTTACCTTATGAATTTGCGACACCTGAAATCTTTTGTGGTGCTGGCTGAAACCCTGCATTTTGGTGAAGCTGCGCGCCGTCTGCATATGACTCAGCCGCCGCTGAGCCGACAAATTGCGGCACTCGAAGCCGATCTTGAAATCAGCCTGTTTGTGCGCCATTCGCGCTCGGTGGTGCTGACGCCAGCGGGGCAGGGTTTCTACCACAGTGCCCGCAGGATTCTGGAAGAATGCGATCACGCCGTACGGGCTGCGCAGGCAACAGCCAGAGGGGAGCGTGGAGAGCTGCGCATCGGCTTCACCATGTGTGCGGCCTGGAGTGTGATTCCAGACCTGCTGGCTCAATTTCGGCAGCAGTTGCCGGATGTGCAGATTCGGCTGATGGAAACCTTGCCGAAGGATCTGCAAGACGCTCTGCTGAGTGGCGAAGTCGATGTCGGCATCAGTTTCCCGCCACTCAGCCCGGCCGGACTGGAGTATCGGCCGGTTTTTCACGAGCCCATGGTGGCGGTACTGCCAGCCACGCATGAAGATGCTGGCCAGGCAGAGCTGGCGGTTGAGCGGCTGGCAGGGCAGGAGTTTGTGACTTTTCCTGCCAGTACTGCGCCAGAGTTACATAATGCCCTGATTCAGTGCTGTCGACTGGGTGGCTTCGAGCCGAAAGTGGTGATGGAAACCCAGCTGCAGCAAACCATCGTCAATCTGGTGGCGCGGGAGCTGGGTGTATCGCTGGTACCGCAGTCGATGAATCGGATGCAACTACAGGGTGCGGTGTTTATTCCGTTGCAACAGTCGGCGCTGGTGGAGCAGGGCGTGTACTGGAATGCTGCTAATGTGAATCCCTGTTTGCAGCCCTTTCTGGATATTGCGCTGGCGGGTTGAAGCCGTTCTGCTTTGTCGGTGACTGCAACTCTGTGTGCCAATATTCGGCCGGAACTGTGTCTGTGCCGGCTCCCCCGGGCTTGCCTACAATGTCCAGCCCTGTGCCCGGCTTGATTGTGTTTTTTTGAGGTTCTTATGAATTCGGTTACTGCGTCTTCTGCCCGGATGTTTAATCCGGTCTTGCTGGCGGGCTGCGTCATCATTCTGGTGGGCTTTGCCATTCGCTCGGCGTTTGGTCTGTTCCAGATTCCGATTGCTGAAGAATTTGGCTGGTTGCGGAGCGAATTTTCCTTTGCCATCGCCTTGCAGAACCTGTTCTGGGGCATTGGTCAGCCCTTGTTCAGTGCTTTGGCAGAAAAATACGGTGATCGTAAGGCCATTCTGGCTGGTGCGGTTTTTTACGCCAGTGGGCTGTTTTTATCGGCGTTTGCGATTACGCCGGGACAGCACCAGTTGCTGGAAATGCTGGTTGGCTTTGGCATCGCCGGTACCGGTTTTGGGGTGATTCTGGCTGTCGTTGGTCGAGCTGCCTCTGACCAGCATCGCTCGCTGGCACTGGGTATTGCGACCGCTGCGGGTTCCGCTGGTCAGGTGGTGGGGCCGCCACTGGCGCAATACCTGCTCGACAACATGGCCTGGCAGCAGGTGTTTATGATTTTTGCCGTGATGATCCTGGCGGTGATGCTGGCATTGCTGGTTATGAAGGTGCCTGCGCCAGCCAGGCCACAGGCTAACGATGACAATCTGGGGGTGGTGGTCAAACGGGCGCTGGCAGATCCGACCTTTATTTTTATTTTTCTCGGTTTCTTTTCCTGCGGTTACCAGCTGGCCTTTATCACCGCTCACTTTCCGGCCTTTGTGGCGGAGATGTGTCAGGCGGTGGAGCCTCATGGCATTTTGCATTCGCTCGGTATCACTTCAACGTCGGCGCTGGGTGCCGTGGCATTGGCCATCATCGGCATCTTCAACATCGTTGGGACTATTCTGGCCGGTTATCTGGGCAATATTTATTCGCGCAAACTCTTGCTGATCGGTATTTATGCGCTGCGCACCCTGGTGGCAGCGGCGTTTATCCTGTCGCCAATTACGCCTTGGACGGTATTCCTGTTCTCGATGCTGATGGGTGGGCTGTGGCTGGCGACCGTGCCGGTGACTTCTGGCCTGATCGCGCAGATTTATGGCTTGCGGTATATGGGAACGCTTTATGGCCTGGTGTTCCTGTCGCATCAGATTGGTGGCTTCCTCGGGGTCTGGCTGGGTGGTGCCATGTACGATCAGTACGGTAATTACAATCTGGTGTGGTGGATTGGTGTGGGTGTTGGGGCCTTCTCGGCAGTGATTCACTTGCTGGTGGATGAGCGGCCGTGGGACAAGCGGGGAGATTTGCAACCGGCTTGACCTTCAAGCTGGTTGCACAGGTGGCGGGATCGGGTCGAAATTGAAACCTGGTTCTATTATTGCTTTGCGGAAAAATCGATCAAACCCTAAAAATGCCCACCAAGGAGTCATAAATAACCCGTAATGCACTAATTTGTAGCAAAAACATGCTCAAAATTAGTGCGATAAACATATTAATAAATATAAAGATAGGACTATTTGAGACAAATCAAAATTGAATTGTAAATAATACTGACATTATTCTGTCATCACTGTAAAAATGGCCGCAGCTGTACTAAACCTATGCTGTCATTCCTAACATTTACTCCAATCACAGGAGACCTTGATGACTATTGCTACTGTACTGGCCGTGTTGATTGTCTGGAGCGTGCTGTTTGTTGGCTTTTCCGGCTTCTTCCGTATTCCGGAGCGTGCTCCCCAGCGAGTAAAGGCCAATCCCCAGTATCGCCGCGAGGACGATTTCCGCGCTTGATGCTTCCTGCCCTGAACTGTCCAGGGATTTGTTCAGCAGGGCTGATTTTCTTCTCATAATCCCATTCGATTTTGTTTTTGTGGTTCCGTCGCTTCCACTCTTCTTCCGTTCACTGCTTCGTTAATCGTTTTTCATTGTCCATCTCTTGACGCCAGCAGGGTCACTTTTATATACCGTTAATGGAATATTGTGGTTTCAAGGTGATGTTATGGATGCCTCTTTCTGGCATGACAAATGGGAACGCGGCCAAATTGGTTTTCATCAGCCGCACGCCAATCCGTTATTGCTCCGCAACTGGCCGCAGATGCCTGTGACGCCGGGGCAGCGAGTGTTTTTGCCTCTGTGTGGCAAGTCACTGGATCTGGCCTGGCTGTTGAGTGAAGGGTATGAAGTGGTTGGTGCCGAACTGAGCGAACTGGCCATTGCACAGTTGTTTGAGGAGCTCGGTGTTGTTGCTGAAGTAACGGACGTGAGTGACCAGGCTGTGGCTGGTGCTGCTGTCAAACTGTGGCAGGCCGACGGATTGAAAATTTTTGTTGGCGATATTTTTGCCCTTACGGCCGAGATGATTGGCCCGGTCGATGCGATCTATGACCGCGCGGCGCTGGTGGCGTTACCGGAAGCCATGCGGCAGCAATACGCTCGTCACCTGATAGACCTGACTGCTGGAGTGCCGCAGCTGCTGATCTGTTTTGTGTACGATCAGTCGCAAATGTCCGGGCCTCCATTCTCAGTGACGACCAGTGAAGTTCATGAGCATTATCATCATGTCTATCAATTAAACCTGCTGGATAACTTCGACGTGCCGGGTGGCATGAATGGCCAGATCCCGGCGGTTGAAAATGTCTGGCAGCTATTGCCCCAAATTACTCGGCGCGAGTAGTTATTTGGTGATTTATGGCCTTTACTGAACAGGTAACCGGTTTCAGATTGATGTATGGCTAATTATCCCGTTCCAGACAATGAAGCCCAGCGTCTGCTGGTCGCCAACGAGCTGATCTCGATCACTGAAAATGCCGAGGTCAGCTACGATGATCTTACCCAGGTGATTGCTGAGGTATTTGAAGTGCCTGTGGTGCTGGTCAATCTGATCGGCGATGAACAACTGGTGTGCCGCTCGCGGGTCGGTATCGAGCTGACGGTGCTGGCGCGTGAGCTGTCGTTTTGTGCTCATACCATATGTCAGTCCGAACCCTTGATCGTTGATGACCTTCGCGAGGATCCCAGATTCACCAATCACCCGCTGGTTATTGCGCCACCTGAATTCCGGTTTTATGCGGGCATACCTTTGGTCCTCGGAGACGGGTTGGCGGTTGGAACCCTGTGCTTGCTGGACTACCAGCCACGCAGCCTGAGTGTCACAGAGCGCCAGCGTTTTCGGGTATTTGGTCAACAAATGCAGGCCTGGCTGGCGCTGCAACAAAAAACCCGCCAGCTCGAAATCGAATCCTATGCCAGTAACTATCACGCTGCCTATTGCGACACCCTGATTCGCTCGGCTCCGGTTGCCATGTTGCGTATCGATAGCAATGGTCGGGTGCTGGAAAGCAACCCTTTTGCCCGTCAGTTGTTGGGTTATGGCATGACGGAGATGCTGCAGCTGGCGATTTGCCAACTGATACCCGTCGGCTGGGAACAGTTTCCTGGTGCCGACAAACTGGCTCCGGGCTGTGAGCAGTTACCGTCGGATGGTGCGGAAGTTCAGGCGATTCGCGCCGATGGCCAGCTGATTGCAGTGCACCTGGCAGTCAGCCAGATTCTCAGTAGCATGCCCGGTGGGGCGTCGGAATATCTTGCGGTACTGACTGACCTCAGCGGTGTACGGCAGGCCGAGCAGCGTGAGCAGGAAGAACGGATGTTGCTGCGCTCTGTCCTCGAAGCCAGTCGGGAGCCGATTTATGCCCGGGATCAGCATGGCAATTATCTGATCGCCAATGAAGCTTGCCTGAAGCGGCAGTGTGACGGTTTTGCGGATACCGGCGAGTTGCTTGGGCGAGTAGAGCAGCAGGTTATCGCGCGCGGCGTTGCAATTGGATCGCAAAGGCTCAGTACCGACGGCAAACACATTGAGACAACGTATTCTCCATTGAAAAACGCTGCCGGGGTGGTCTGTGGGGTGGTTGCGATCGAACACGATATCAGTGCTCTGTCACATCTGACAGCGCAGCTGGAGCGTGAACAAATGCTGCTGAAAGTGTTGCACCGTGGCCTGACGGATTATCGCAGTCTGGTTTCCGGCAACAGCCTCTGGCAGTTCCTGATGGATGCCTTACAGGGGTTGACGGGCAGTGAATACGCCATGATCGGTGAAGTAGTTGAAGGCGGAGATCAGCTGCGTGTTCATGCCATCAGTGAGCTGGACTGGAGTGATGAATCCCGCGCGGTAATGGCTGACTTGCTCAACGGCAAACAAACGCTTGATAGCCCGGAAACGATTTTTGGCAAGGTCTACATTGGTGGCGAAACCCTGATCGTTAACGAAATTCCCTACGGCATGGCCGATCCGGTATTTCCGCCGGGATATTCAACCTTTTTTCGTTATCTCGGCGTGCCGATTTGTTATCAGGGTGAAATTCTCGGCATGTTTGCGATTGCCAACAGTCCGGATGTGTACGACGAGGATCTGGTCGCCTGGCTTGAGCCCTTTACGTCCACCTGCGCCCTGTTGATCAACCTTTACCGCAGTTTTGATGAGCGTGCCCGAATCATCAACGAACTGCGTGAAACCAGTGAGCGGGCGGAGCGTGCCAGTCAGGCGAAAAGTGAATTCCTGTCGTCCATGAGCCATGAACTGCGGACGCCGCTGAATTCCATTCTCGGCTTTGCCCAATTGTTGCTATCCGGTAAAAACCCGCTGACCGAACGTCAGGAGCGCCAGGTTAAACAGATTTATACCAGCGGCAAACACCTGCTGGAGTTGATCAACGATGTGCTCGATCTGGCTCGTATCGAAGCAGGCCGGATTACGCTGTCGATTGAAACCATCGGTTTTTGCGATGTCACGCTGGATGTGATGGATATTTTCACGCCGCTGGCGCAGGAGCGGGGTATTGAATTGTTGCTGGATCAGCAGCAAACCGAGCATGCCTATGTGCTGGCCGACTACACCCGTCTCAAGCAGGTATTAATCAACCTGATTTCCAATGCGATCAAGTACAACCGTGATGGTGGACGGGTGGTGGTGCGCTGCCGGATGCTCGAACACCAGTTAGAGGTCAGCATCGAGGACACTGGACAAGGCATCGCCAAAGAGCGCCTGTGTGAATTGTTCCAACCGTTTAACCGCCTGGGTGCAGAAGCAGGTTCGGTAGAAGGGACCGGCATCGGTCTGGCGTTGACCCGTCAGCTTATCGAGTTGATGGGTGGTGAAATTGGTGTCGAAAGCCAGCCGGGTGAAGGCTGTCGGTTCTGGTTCCGACTGCCACTGGAGGATTCTTCAAGTGGTCAGTACAGCGATCAGGAGTTCTTGCCGGAACCGGTTGTATCGCCGATACAGCGCAATAATCTGGTGCTGTATGTCGAAGACAATCTGGCTAACCAGCGTTTGATGGCCGATGTTTTTGAAGACATTGAAGGCTGTGAACTGGTGATGGCCAACAGTGCCGAAATGGGGCTGGAACTGGCCTGCTCGGAGTCACCGGATCTGATTTTGATGGACATCGACCTGCCGGGAATAGACGGATTCCAGGCTCAGACGTTATTGGCCAAAAACCCCATGACTTCAGCCATTCCGGTGATTGGGGTGTCTGCTGGAGCCAACGCCAGTCATATCCGCCGTGCCCGGCTGGCAGGATTTTATGATTACCTGACCAAACCAGTGGATATTCCACGGCTGACGGAACTGGTTCGACATCTGCTGTCCGGGGAGGCCTGGTAATGCCAACAAGAGCCAATATTCTGGTGGTTGACGACAATCCGGCCAACGTCCAGCTGTTGATGGATATGTTGGAGGATGAGGGCTATCTGAATGTGCATGGCTGTACCGACCCTAGAGAAGTGCTGGGGCTGGCACAGCAGGTGCCGCGGGATCTGATGCTGCTGGATATTCGTATGCCGCAGTTATCCGGTCACGATGTGCTGGAGCAGCTGGCTCGTCACCTGGGAGACAAGGCTCCGGCGGTGATCGTGCTGTCGGCAGAAAATGATCTTGCCAGCCGTATCCGGGCGCTGGAACTGGGGGCTCAGGACTATCTCACCAAGCCGTTTGAGCAGAAAGAAGTACTCAAGCGGATCGACAATTTACTGCGCTTGCAGCACCGCATGAATTGGCAAACCAGCCGTGCCGAGCATATGGAGCAGCTGGTAGAACAACGCACGGAAGAGCTTGAACGACTGTCAGTAGAGGATCCCTTGACCGGCTTGCCAAACCGGCGGGCTCTTAGCAATGCCCTGGCGGATGCCGGGCGCCTCCAGCAAGCACTGACGGTGTTGTTTATCACCCTTGACGGTTTTGATGAGCTGGCTCGCCTGAACGGCTATAGCATTGCCGACGTGGCAACGCTGGCGGTGCGGGACCGGCTGCGGCGGATGCTGCCGGGACGAGCTCTGGCAGGGGTCTGGAATGGTTATGAGTGGGCGGTATTGCTGCATGACTATCAGCTGGCTACCAGTGAAATACTGGCGGCTCAGTTGATCGAGGGCCTCAGCAAGCCATTCGAAGTGGCTGGCATTCGATTCAATATGCGGTTGTCGATCGGCATGGCGGATACCTGCCAGACCAGGGACGTTGAGCAATTGATTCGCATGGCGGCACTTGCGGTACCTGCCAGCCCCAACAGTCTGGGGGTATATTCGCAGGCACTGGAAGATGCTTTTAAACAGCGTAACCAGAAGCGCGAAGCACTGCAGCACGCGCTGGACCGGAAAGAATTGTTTTTGCTGTATCAGCCGAAAATTAATGCCGTTAGTGGCCGGGTTGAAAGTGCTGAAGCGCTGCTGCGCTGGCACAGTCGTGACATCGGCTTTGTGCCTCCAGATGAATTTATTCCACTGGCCGAAGCCTCGGGCGATATTCTGGCGATTGGTGACTGGGTGATCGATGAGTCGATACGGCAGTTGCTGGAGTGGCGTCAGACGGCGGTTGTGCCAGCTGATTTTCGTGTTGCCATTAACGTTTCAGCAGCCCAGTTGCAGCAGGTCGACTTCGCCAGTCGGCTGATCGCCAGATTAGCCCATGCCGGGCTTGCTGATGCGATTGAAGTGGAGGTGACTGAAACCGGTCTGATGCAGGATATTGAGCTGGCGTTTCAGCAACTCAGTGAACTGGCTGGCCATGGTATTCGGGTCGCTATCGACGACTTTGGCACGGGTTATTCATCCTTGTCCTATCTTAAAAACCTGCCGATCTCGGTGTTGAAAATCGACCGTGCCTTTGTCCGCGATATGGACACAAACCCGCAGGATCTCAACCTCGTGAATACCGTGATTCAAATGGCATCCTGTTTTGGATTCGCCACCGTTGCTGAGGGGGTTGAACGCGAAGAGCATGTCCTGCTGTTGCGGGACATGCGTTGTGACGTCCTGTAAGGTTACTTCTTTTCGCCACCACTCAAACCAGACCGACTCATCCAGTTCATTTCTTCTCTCAGCGTTTGAGCTGCCTGGCGCAGCTTGGTCCGTAACCACATCAGCCCCGGGTCGGTTTCGCGATACTGGTGCCACTGCATGACCTGCTGGAAACGAGGGAATTGCAGTGGTGGTTCGATGATTCTGATGGGGAGGTGTTGTCGTGCTGCCTCGGCCAGGCGGCGGTGTACGGTGGCAATCCGGTCAGTGCCAACGATCAGCCTGCAGGGCGCAGTGTGACTGTAGGCGGCGACCTGAATATTGCGGGTCATGCTCAGTTCCCGCAAAAACCACTCCTCGAACATACTCGATTGGCCAGGGCGCTTGACCGCGACATGTGGCAGTGTGGTGATGGTGGTGTCGATTCGCATCAACACATCCTTGACCGCCGCAGAGAGTGATTCTGCTGATGATTAGAACAGTTGCTGTATTCACCTGAATCGGGAGCTGAAGCTGGGGTTGGTTTTATCAATGCCAAGCCTGCGACAGTGTTTGCCCCCGTGGCGTTGACGTCGGATGGACTGGAGCTTTGGCGAATTACTGGCGCATCTGGCGCTCAATCGCAACCTGCGTGCCGGTACTGTATTGGGGTTCGGCACAGTTTCCAACGAGAATGCCGAGCGGGTGGGTTCTGCCTGTCTGGCTGAGTGGCGGGCGCTGGAAGTGATCAGGTTTGGTGCGCCCAAAGAAGCGTTTCTGGCGGCAGGAGAGCGGATGGCGTTTGCTGTGCTGGATGCTGCTGGCGCGTCGGTATTCGGCGCAATTGATTACGTCACCCGTACATTCGACTAGCTCTGCAGCAGGTCGTATTTCACGCCAAAGTCCGGCAGCTTCTCCAGTGCCAGTGGCCGGACTGAGCCCATCCAGATGGCACGGTCGCGGTGGTCTATGGTGTCTTGTCCGGTAATTGGATGGATAAACACCGTCAGGCCATTGCGGTGCATTGTCAGATAGCTCATTACTTCCAGAAAAGATTCGTTGCGGACCCCCAGTTGGCAACTCCAGTCGGGGTGTGGGCCAACAATTTTTTCGTGCATTCGACCCATTTGCACATCAGGCCAACGATTGACGATGGTTTCGCAAAGGCTGCGGGCTTGTGCAAGCGTGCTGGCATTAAAGTAGACATGCATGTGCCATCCCTGGATTTCCAGGGGAACGCTATTTGGGGGGATTAAATCAGTCACAACAGTACTCGCTGACAAGACAGGAATGAATATTGTCAGTGTATCCGATTTAACGGCCGCTTATCGTTCAAAGGTTCGGGAGATTTTACCAGCCGAGGCCGCCCCGTCTTCCAGTGCTGGCTGGTGCTCCTGATTGGATTTGTGTGCTGGCTCCAGCAGCAGTGATGCGCTGACAGCAACCGCAATTGTCAGGCCGACAACAGCTTCAATCAGATTTACCAGAATGGGATTTTTGTGTTGTTTCACAGGACACCTCCATGAGCCTGGTTGGGAAAGGATGGCTGTTGATGTCATCCGCTGACCAGCATCTTTTAATAGTAATCAAGTGTTCAAGAATTGCACAAAATGATGACAGAAAATCAAAAACATGTCTCAGAATGGCGTCTGCCATGTGGTATGTGGCAAAGTTGAGGGGTGTTTATCAAAGTGTCTCGAGCTTATGTATCTGTTGTTGCGAAAAATCTTTGCGCCATTACTGAATATTTTTGAAAAGGGCGAGGGTGAGTATCTCTACAAGCCTTCTTATCGCCTGATTCTGATGGTCATGGGGGCGCTATTCACCTTGTTGGCCTGTGGTTCGTTGGCGTTGGTTATTGCTGCCGATATGTTCGGTGGGCTGCTGCCCGGTGTGGTGTTTCTCACCGTTGGTACTGTGTGTCTCGTTGTTGGGGCCCTTGGGACTGATGCGGCAGTGGCTCGAATCTGGAAAAATAAATAAGCCATTGTCCTTCATTGCAAACAGGAGCCATCAATGAACGAGGATTATATTGTTGCCCGGCCGCTGGAACCCCGGCAGCTCGTGCTGCTGTACCACGGTGTTGGCAGTCATTCCAATAACCTGATTCCGCTTGGTGAAATCCTTGCGTCTTTTTTACCGGACGCAGCGATCGTATCAGTTGCTGCGCCTGATCCATGTGATCTTGGTGGTGGCTTGCAATGGTTTTCAGTTAAGGGTGTTACGGAAAATAACCGTCAGGCGCGAGTGTTGGAGGCCATGCCAGGCTTCCTGAATAGTGTGCGCCGTTATCAGGCGATGTTTCTGGTGGCGCCACAGGACACTGTACTGATTGGCTTTTCGCAAGGGGCCATTATGTCGCTGGAAGCGGCCATGTATGAAAATGACCTGGCTGGCAGAGTGGTTTCACTATCGGGGCGGATGGCGACGCTGCCAGTGATGGCGCCAGTCGCAGCAAGCAGTGTAGCGTTCAGCTTTATTCATGGTACTGCCGATCCGGTTATTGCAGCGGAATGGGCGACCAGCGCCGAGCAGCACCTGAAGTCGTTGGGCTTCACGGCGTCATTGTCTCTGGTGCCGGAAATGGGGCATGAAATCAACAGTGACGTGTTGTCTCTGCTGAAAGCAGAGCTGGCCCAATAGGCCAGCGTAAGGACACTTCAGGCTTCGCTGGCTTCCCGTCTGTGCTCCGGGTGCAGGCAGGCTGCCTCTTCGTGTGGTAGTCCTGGCGCCAGCTGACTGGCCAGGTAGTCCTCAATGGCTTTCAGTGGCTGGCTTTCAGTGGTGGTTTCCAGCAGGGTGCCGCGCTCACCCAAGCGGCGGGTTACGCCCTCACCGGCAGAGCCGCAGATGGCGACATCAACAGCATGAAGAGGGTGTCGATTACCATCACCACGAACGTGCCATTCATGCAGCGACCCGGCTGCTTGCAGATCGAGACTCCACACCAGCTCCGGGCCCTGGCTGCCAATCACATAAACGTCCCAGTGATCAGCTCGGCCGCCGTGTGGCGAAATTGTACCGTCTGCCTGTACGGCGACGGCTATCAATGATTCTGACATGCTTGATCCTCCTGTTTGACTGCGATGGTAGGAAGTCGCAGTCGGAGAGGTTTTGATTCAAGGCAGGGAATCTGGCAAGCCTATCGTAAATGGCGACAATGTTATCCTTTCTGTTGTTGGCTGCTACGACTGGTTAGTTTGCGCAGTTTTGAGTCGCGCCAGAATCTACGCGGGTCACGTAGCAATTTTTTGAATCTTCGATGATGAATACTAATGACAGGGTTGGTATTGTCGGCTGCCATTAGGGCGTTCGTGGCGTTCAGACTGGGTATTCCAGCTTGCTGTGAAAGAGAAAAATTCTCTGGTGGTGTGGGGATTACTGCACTCATTGCGGCCCGATGGGCTGCGCTACAGGCGCTGCAATAATTGTCTGGTACTTTTAAATGTTCGAGGAATTCTTCCCAGTCCCTTGTATTTGCACTCAGTAATAATCCATCGTTACGAAAGCGCTCCATATCCGTATTATTGCAAGCAATGACAGGAACGCCGAAAACGCCGCTTTCCCAGAACTTCAAGCCGCTTTTGCACTCATTGAAGCTGTTTTTATCCAGTGGGGCGATGGTGACCCAACTATCTCTGATCAGTGTTGGTAGCAGGTTAAAATCGACAAACGCACGCTGGCGTAGTTGGTGTGGTTTGAATTTGTCAGTGTTTATTCGAATGTTGCCTACGACTTCGAGAATGACATCCGGGTTCTGGCCCAGCCATTGCGACAGGAAATTTTCCACCAGCACAAAATTAGCCGTATGGTTAGCTGTGCCAGGAAAGTAGCGGATGATCTTTTGCTGCAGTCGTTCTAACGGTTCGACAGCTGCATACATATCAACCCAGTAGCTTGGCAGGGTATTTGGAACAAACTCGTAGTCGCACAGGTGGTGGACCTTCATTGCGCTGTCGATCAGATGAGTGGTCGACATCTGGCAATGAGCAAATTTGCGAAGCGCTTTTCTCGACAGCTTGCTCTGGCGCCGAGCTGTTTGTAACGACTCACGATCATTCTGGACGGTCGGGCTATCTGCCGCCAAGTCGGGACGAAACAGCTGGTCATCGTAGTCGGCAAGCAGTTTGAGTCGCAGGCGGGTGCCGTGCCTGAATAAGTAGGACAGTTCCCGACACCAGAACGGGCGGTGGCAGATGACAGTCGTGTAGTCGGGCAGATGGATCTTGCGAATGTCGCGAATGTGAATAATGTCAGCCTGATTGCCCCTGCTTCGAAGTTGTTCCGCCTTGAAAATACAGCGGTAGCGAACAGACGCATCCAATGCATAGTTAATACCTCTCTTGGAAAAGCTGACGAAGAGAGTGGATGACTGCATTGGCTTACCTCAAATGCCTGTTGTTTGGTGGGATTATGGCTCCTTGGTCCTGTATGGTGAAAGGTCGACAAGCAAAAACTTTTATTGCAAAGAAAAACCAAAAAAGCCCTTGCAAACCAAAAACTTATCAGTATGATACGCACCACTTCCGAGACGTCCCCATCGTCTAGAGGCCTAGGACACCGCCCTTTCACGGCGGTAACAGGGGTTCGAATCCCCTTGGGGATGCCAATCTCATTTGAGAAGTGCATTGCGGGAATAGCTCAGTTGGTAGAGCACAACCTTGCCAAGGTTGGGGTCGCGAGTTCGAATCTCGTTTCCCGCTCCAATTTATTATGCGTTTCGGAAATTTGTCCTTGTGTCCCCATCGTCTAGAGGCCTAGGACACCGCCCTTTCACGGCGGTAACAGGGGTTCGAATCCCCTTGGGGATGCCACTTCTCATTAGGGAAGTACAGTGCGGGAATAGCTCAGTTGGTAGAGCACAACCTTGCCAAGGTTGGGGTCGCGAGTTCGAATCTCGTTTCCCGCTCCAAATATTCAGAAGTTGATAAATCACTTTGGTGGTTAGTCCTGAAGATTACTTGGTAAATGCAGTATGTCTTAGTGTCCCCATCGTCTAGAGGCCTAGGACACCGCCCTTTCACGGCGGTAACAGGGGTTCGAATCCCCTTGGGGATGCCACTTCTCATTAGGGAAGTACAGTGCGGGAATAGCTCAGTTGGTAGAGCACAACCTTGCCAAGGTTGGGGTCGCGAGTTCGAATCTCGTTTCCCGCTCCATTATTTAATGGAAAAGCGTGCGATAGGGTCGCGAGCTGGTGCGCCAGCTTGGTTGGATCTCGTTTCTCGCTCCAAGTATTGAGCAGTTGATAAATCACTTTGGTGATTGGTCCTGAAGGTTACTTGGTAAATTGCAGTATGTCTTAGTGTCCCCATCGTCTAGAGGCCTAGGACACCGCCCTTTCACGGCGGTAACAGGGGTTCGAATCCCCTTGGGGATGCCACTTCTCATTAGAGAAGTACAATGCGGGAATAGCTCAGTTGGTAGAGCACAACCTTGCCAAGGTTGGGGTCGCGAGTTCGAATCTCGTTTCCCGCTCCATATTCAGAAAGACTGGTTTATGTTCAGTTTTTCAAGCGGATAGGCGCGACAAAGTCGCGAGCTGGAACGCCAGCCCGGTCGAATCTCGTTTCCCGCTCCATATTCAGAAGGTCGATATTTAGTGGGTCTTTGTTGAAAAATGAAAAGGCCGATGCAAAAGCATCGGCCTTTTTGCTATGGGCTAAAATCAGGTGGGTCAGCTTAGTAGCTGGCGTCGTCGATGGTCTGAAACTGTGCGATTTCTTCGTCTGTCAGGTAGTGAAGGCAGTCGCCTCCCAGTAGCCATAGCAGCTGGCGATCGATTGCGGGCGTCAACTGGGGAGTAAATTGCAGGATGTTGGCAACCCAGTCGCGCGTATCGTCATAGGCTGTGCTGGTGTGTTGCGTCAGCTGGTCAATCAGGTCGTCCAGCTGTTGTATCATGTCCTCTGTAATCACGTCGCTTTCGTTGGCCGCTTTCAAGCGGCTTTTTAGTGCTTGCAACAGTTCGATGTGATCGTTTTTCTGATTCATACAAATCTCGGGTGGTATTTTATGGTTCCTGCACTGCACGTTCAGGGCTTGAGAAAGGTATATGGTAACGGTTTTGAGGCGCTTAAGGGCATCGACTTGACCGTTGAGCAGGGTGATTTTTTTGCCTTGTTGGGGCCAAACGGTGCTGGCAAGTCAACGACGCTGGGGATCTTGAGTGGTCTGGTACAAAAAACCAGTGGTACTGCGGAAGTAATGGGCTGTGATGTAAACGCTGATTCTTTCGGGGCGCGCCTGAATCTTGGGGTGGTGCCGCAGGAATTTAACTTCAATCAGTTTGAGAAGGTTGAGGATATTGTTGTTACCCAGGCGGGCTATTTTGGTCTGCGTGCAGCAGAAGCGCGGGTCAGGGCGGAATATTTGCTGAAGGCGCTGGATCTTTGGGATAAGCGTAACGAAGCATCTCGCATGCTTTCCGGTGGGATGAAGCGCCGCTTGATGATTGCCCGGGCTTTGATTCATCAGCCAAAAGTCCTGATTCTGGATGAGCCAACGGCAGGTGTTGATATTGAACTGCGTCGTTCCATGTGGGATTTCATGAAGGAGCTGAATGAATCCGGTACAACGATCATTCTGACGACTCATTATCTGGAAGAGGCGGAGCAGTTGTGCCGCAATATTGCCATTATCAACAAGGGTGAGATTGTGCGCTCGACCAGTGTTCGTTCATTGTTGGCGCAAATGCACGCTGAAACCTTTGTGCTCGATTTGCAGTCCCCGTTGGTTGATGGTTTTGTGCTGCCAGGGGTTGAATCGCGGCTGGTGTCTGCAGATTGCCTGGAGGTTGTGGTTCAGGAAGGGCAAGCGATTAATGAGGTATTTGTAAAGTTGTCGCAGGCCGGTATTGGTGTCAGAAGTATGCGCCCGAAGGCCAATAGGCTTGAAGAGTTGTTTGTTAATCTGGTGCGTGGAGGTGCAGCGTGACTCAGGCCCAAATTCAGTGGGTCGCGTTGACGACCATTGTGGCGAAAGAAATCCGTCGTTTTATGCGGATCTGGCAACAAACCCTGGTGCCGCCAGCGATTACCATGTCGCTCTATTTTGTGATTTTCGGTAATTTGATTGGGCCGCGTATCGGTGAGATGCATGGTGTCGATTACATGTCATTTATCGTGCCGGGCCTGATCATGATGAGTGTGATTACCAATGCCTACGGCAATGTGGCGTCGTCGTTCTTCAGTAACAAGTTTCAGAAAAGTGTTGAAGAGTTGATGGTAGCGCCAGTGCATCCTTTGACGATTCTGGCGGGCTTTATCGCTGGAGGTGTGGCTCGAGGTGTGTGTGTGGGCGTTATTGTTACCTTGCTGTCGCTGTATTTCACCAGTCTGGAGATTCATCACCTGCTGATTGTGGTAGGGATTGTGGTGCTGTCGGCGGTGCTGTTTTCGTTGGGTGGCTTTATTAATGCGGTGCACGCTCGCAAGTTTGATGATATTTCGATCATACCGACCTTTGTGATTACACCGCTGACCTATCTGGGTGGTGTGTTCTATTCAATTGATCTGCTTCCGCAGCATTGGCAGTGGCTGTCGCAGTTGAATCCGATTCTTTATATGGTCAATACCTTCCGTTACGGCATTCTTGGGGTGTCTGATGTGGGGGTTGGTATTTCGTTTTTGATGATGTTTGTATTTATTGTGCTGTTGGGTGGGTACAGTGTATTCCTGCTCAAGCGTGGCACTGGTATGAGGCAATAACTGTGGCAGCGATCGATTCTCCTGCAAATCCCCTTGGTAAACAGTCAGAGTACAAGGATGAATACGATGCGTCCTTGTTGTTTCCGATTCCAAGGCTGGAAGGGCGCAAGCATATCGCCGGTTTTACCGGTGATTTTTATGGTGAGGATACCTGGAACGGTTTTGAAGTTTCCTGGCTGAACCCAAGGGGCAAACCGGTCGTAAAAATGGCGGAGTTTCGAATTCCGGCAGCCAGTCCCAATATCATTGAGTCGAAGTCGTTCAAGTTATATCTGAATTCCTTTAACCAGAGTCGTTATGCCAGCGATGATGACGTGGTTGCCTTGATGCAGCAGGATTTGTCCGCAGCCGCTGGTGCTGATGTAAAAGTAACTTTGTTGACTCTGGATACGGTGTTCCCGGCTGCGCCAGAGGCGGTCTGTCTGGATGATCTGGATATTGAAGTGACGGCCTATGAGCCTGATGCAGGTCTTTTGCAGTCAGCGGATGGTGAAGAGGATGGTTGGTTTTGTTCGCACTTGCTGAAGTCGAATTGTCCGGTCACTGGGCAGCCAGACTGGGGTTCGTTGTACGTTCAATACAAGGGCGCAGCATTTTCCCGCGAGGGGTTGCTGGCCTATATTGTATCGATACGTCAGCATCAGGGCTTTCATGAGCAGTGTGTGGAGCAGATTTATGCCGATCTGATGGCGAAGTTTGCTCCGGAAAGGCTATTGGTGTGTGCTCGTTACGTTCGACGCGGTGGTCTGGATATCAATCCAGTGCGTAGCAGTTGCCCGTGTGAGGGTTTTCCAAACTTCCGATTGGGGCGGCAATAATATCAAAGCCAGGAGGTCAGCTTTTGCTGGCCTCCTGTTTGGGTGCTGCCGGTTTCCGGGTGGCTGGCTGGGCGCCTCTGCTGGTGACGGCGCCGCGTTTGAGTTTTGCTGCGGCTCGCTCAAGGGCCTCGGCAACCTTGGCTCGTTCGGTTTCCTTGATACGATCAGACTCCATATATAGAGAGAAGCCTTCGGTTTCATGGTTGACGTAAGACGGGTTGGCTCCAAGGTCGCGGCGGTAGTCCATAACCTGAAAAACCGGGATCGGATCGCGAAAGCCTTTTGCCATAATAGTGCCGCGCTCACGACAGATGATCTTGTCCTTGATCAGGGCATAAGTTTCTCTTGAAATCAGAATTTCTCCGGCATCTGCGCCGCTCTCCAGGCGGCTGGCAAGGTTCACTTCGCGGCCGACGATGGTGTAGTCCATGCGTGAGTCAGTGCCAAAGTTCCCCACAGTGCAGTAGCCGGTATTAATGCCCATTCGAATTTGCAGTGGGCTGCTAAGACCGTGTTCTGCCCACTTTTTCCTGAGTTTCAGCATATGGCGGCGCATTTCAATCGCCATGGCAACGCAGGCCAATGCGTCGCGCTTGATGCCTTTGGATACCGGGTCGCCGAAAAAAATCATGATGCCGTCGCCGATAAATTTGTCGATGGTGCCGCCGTATTTGAGGGCAATGTTGGACATATCGGTGAGATAACCATTCAACAGATCGGTGAGTGGTTCGGCGTCCATTTGATCAGACAGAGATGAGAAGCCAACAATATCAGAGAAGAACACCACCAGTTTTTTGCGCTGGGTTTCCAGAATTGCTTCTTTTTTGCCGCTGAGAATGGATTCCCGTACCTGAGGTGCGACGTACTTGGAGACCTGCTGTGACAGTTCCTGATATCGATCTACTTCTTTTCTCAGTTGTTCGTCCATTTTGGCAATGTAGCGAGCCTGGTTGGACGCATAAACCGCCAGAGCGGAGAAGAACAGGGCTGTGCCAGCGGCGCAGGCAAGTGTCAGTTCGGGTGGTAGATCGGTCGGGCTTTTGGTACCTAGCAAGGTTCCGCCTGTGACTGCTGTCAGCAGAAATACCGAGTTGGCTGTGACCCAGCTGACCTTGTTGCCGATCAGGATCAGGCTGGTATTCAACATCAGGAATACTGGTGCGGTGAACTCGATGGGGGAACCAACCATGCCTAATAGGGTGCCGGCTATAAAGGCATCCAGATGACTTAGCCAGGTCAAGGCAGTGCGACGAGTCCAGTGCAAGCGCTTGTCGATTATTTCGGTAAAGTGCGGAAAGACCAGGAAGAACGCCATTGCGATCAGAAAGCCCTCGTGCCAATAGCCCAGCGAGATGCCGGTGGCGATGGTGATCGCGCCTGTGCCGTAACCAATGCAACGGGCTACATAGTCGGGACGAGCGGAAAATGGACTTTCTGGAGCTGGAATGTCAGTGGTCTGGGTGGTCATTGCTAGCAGTGATCGATGAATGGATACGCCGTGATTGGATTCTGTATACAGGGTATTGAATGCAAGGTAAAGGCACGAGGGATAGGCGGTCATTTACCAGCAGCTATTGGCTTCAATTTTACATTGTTCAGCTAAGTTTTTGGAATTGTTGAAAAAAGTGTTGACATGGAGAGGGTTCATCCGTAAAGTACGCCACCGCTGACAGGGCAACGCCCAGAAGCAACGGTGAGGTGTCCGAGTGGTCGAAGGAGCACGCCTGGAAAGTGTGTATACCGAAAGGTATCGAGGGTTCGAATCCCTCCCTCACCGCCACTAATTAAGACGCAAGTCCAGAGAGCCCGATCAATGATCGGGCTTTTTTGTTTTGGGGTTTGTGATTCTTCGTTACGTTTTGATACCGCTCGCACATTGAAGCGTTTTGCACCTGAATGGTGCTGCCTTGTCTGCTATTCTCTGATTGAACAGTTTGTTGCGCTGTCCGTACGTGATAAGTCGTTGTTTTGTCGGGTTTGGGTATGCTTTGGCCGTGGTGAGTGGCAAAGTCGCTGAAGTGCTTGTTTGATCACTGGAATGGAAAATTCTTGATGAGCGTAGTGGGAGTGGGTTTCTATCGTTCATATCAGCAGGAGCCAGATGTTTCTGTTGATGTTGCTGAAGAGAGGGAATCTCTGGGGGTGACTAATGACTCCAAGCCAGCAGTGCTCTTGTTGCAAGGTCCGGTTGGGGGCTTTTTCAATGCTCTGGCTGAGCATCTCCGTGCGAGTTCCTTTCGAGTCTGGAAGGTCAACTTCAATGCTGGTGATCGCCTGTTTGGCGGTGGTATCAGTTTTCGTGGTGGTTTGTCTGACTGGCGTCACTGGCTCGCAGACTTTCTGACTGCAAATTCCATTGATGTCATTGTGTTGTTTGGTTCTGAGCGACCAGCTCATGTGGTTGCGCGCAAGCTGGCCCAGGATCTGGGTATTGTTGTGTTGTCGCTGGAAGAGGGTTATGTCCGTTCTGGTTTTATTACGGCGGAGCGGGGTGGTAATAATGCTTCATCCCCGCTCGCGGGTATTATTCCTGCGGATGACCAAGCCTGTCTTCAGGATATTCCTGTTCGCCAGTTCAAGAGTTTTTCTCGTATGTCTGCACTCGGTGCCGCGTATTATCTGGCACGCTCTCTGGCGACTCATGGACGTTCAAAAGAACTGTTTCATCGACGGTTTATCCTGCCAGTAGAGGTGTTCTATTGGTTGCGTAATATGTATCGACGTTATCGCGGCCAGGCTTCTAACTTTCATACTATTGAGCGTTTGCTGGAGCATAGTGACAAGGCGTTTTACCTGGTGCCTCTGCAGGTTTCTGTCGATGCTAATTTGCAGAGTGCGGCGCTGGGGTGGAATTCGACCCGGCTGATCTCCGAAAGCATTCATTCATTTTCCCGCTCTGCTCCGGCCACTACACGGCTGGTATTCAAGGTTCATCCAATGGAGCGGGGGCATTGCAATTATATTGGTTTTATTCGTGATCTTGCCCATCAGTTGGGTGTTGCTGATCGGGTTGATGTTATTGACATTGGCTCAATGGGTCTGTTGGCTCGGCATTCGGCTGGCATGATTACCATTAATAGCACATCGGGTTTGTCGGCTATTTTCCATGGCGTGCCTTTGATGGTGGTTGGCAAGGCTTTATATGCCAATCCATTGCTGGCTACTTGTGCTCACGGAGAGCCGGATTTTGATGAGTTCTGGGAGGGTGGTTTTGTTGCCCCCAGAAAGCTGCGTACTCGTTATATTCAATGGCTTAAGCAGGAGTCTCTGATTCCGGGTGATTTCTATGTGCGTGAAGGCATGGAAGTCGCTTGTTATGGCATCGAAGAGCGTATTCTCGATTTGCTCAGCGCGAAGACTTGCTCGGAAGATGTTGAGTTGGCTGTTAAGCGTTCTGACCCTCTGGCTGCCAATGCTTGATTGGCTGTTGCTGCAATGTGTGGCGGCAGCTGTAAAACCCCCTGCTGATTTTCTATAATCCCGCATTCATTTTCATCGGAAGTTTTATCATGACCGTCCGCACTCGTGTTGCACCGTCACCTACTGGCGATCCTCATGTGGGTACTGCCTACATCGCTCTGTTTAATCTGGCTTTTGCCCGTCAGCACGGTGGTCAATTCCTGCTGCGTATCGAAGATACGGACCAGCAGCGCAGCACCGCAGATTCCGAACAGGCGATTCTGGACAGTTTGCGTTGGCTGGGACTGGAGTGGGACGAAGGTCCGGATGTAGGTGGTCCTCATGGTCCATATCGTCAGAGCGAGCGTAAGGATATTTACCTCGAGCACGTACAGATGCTGCTTGATTCCGGTCATGCCTTTAAATGCTACCGTACCACTGAAGAGCTGGACGAGCTGCGCAAGCAGAAAGAAGCAGCCGAAGTCCGTACTGCCATTAAAGCCTCTGATCTTGAACTGGATGCTGACGAATATGCTCGTCGTGAAGCGGCTGGCGCACCATACGTTGTGCGTATGAAAGTGCCGGAAGAGGGCGTTTGTGTGGTGCAGGACATGCTGCGTGGCGATATCGAGCTGGACTGGGCTCAGGTCGATGCCCAGATTCTGCTGAAGTCTGATGGCATGCCAACCTATCACCTGGCCAACGTGGTGGATGACCATTTGATGGAAATCACTCATGTTTTGCGTGGTGAGGAGTGGATCAGCTCGGCTCCCAAACACAAGTTGTTGTATCAGTACTTTGGCTGGGAAATGCCAAAGCTGTGTCATATGCCGCTGCTGCGTAACCCGGACAAAACAAAACTGAGCAAGCGTAAGAACCCGACTTCCATCATGTTCTACGAGCGTATGGGCTTTATGCCAGAGGCGCTGCTGAACTATCTGGGTCGGATGGGTTGGTCAATGCCTGATGAGCGTGAAAAATTCGCTCGTGAAGAAATGTTCGCCAACTTCGATGTGCAGCGCGTTTCTCTCGGTGGTCCTGTGTTTGACATGGAGAAGCTGCGCTGGCTTAACAGTATGTGGCTGCGCGAGCTGACGCCAGAGCAGTTTGCGACCCGATTTGCCCAGTGGGGTCTGAAGCCGGAAAACATGCTGCCTTTGATTCCTCATGTGCAACCGCGCGTTGAGGTGTTCAGTGATGTTGTGCCGCTGGCGGGTCACTTTTTGGCGGGCATTCCTGAGCTGAAGGCTGAGCAGTTTGAGCACAAGGCTTACGACGCGGAGTCTGTCGTGAAAACCCTTCAGTTTGGTCTGTGGCAACTGGAAGCCATTCGTCACTGGGATAAAGCGGAAATTGAAGCACGGCTGTTTGCTCTGGCTGGTCAGCTGGAACTGAAGGTGCGTGATTTTCTTTATCCGTTCTTTATCGCCATTGCCGGTACTTCCAGCACGATTTCGGTGCTGGACTCCATGGCACTGCTGGGGCCGGATATGAGTCGTTCTCGCGTGCGCAGTGCGATTGAGTTACTGGGTGGTGTTGGCAAGAAGAAATTGAAGAAGATGGAAAAGGATTACGAAGTTGTAGCAGCCGCTATCCAGCAGGCAATCAGCGAATCCTGAGTGGTGTACCTGACCATTTTCGGTTTTTGAAACGGCGCTTCCAAAGCGCCGTTTTGGTTTTAAAGTCGCTGCTAAGTGATTGTTTAAAAAAATATTTCTTAAAGGTGTTGACACCTCGGGGGCCTCTAAGTACTATGCGTCCACGCTTTGAGAGGGGGCCTTAGCTCAGCTGGGAGAGCGCAACACTGGCAGTGTTGAGGTCAGCGGTTCGATCCCGCTAGGCTCCACCAATTCTCAAAGATAGTCCTTGTGTCCCCATCGTCTAGAGGCCTAGGACACCGCCCTTTCACGGCGGTAACAGGGGTTCGAATCCCCTTGGGGATGCCACTTATTGCTTTACGCAAATGGGGCCTTAGCTCAGCTGGGAGAGCGCAACACTGGCAGTGTTGAGGTCAGCGGTTCGATCCCGCTAGGCTCCACCATTTTTCTCGTCCGTAGTACCAACTCATTTATATCCCATGTTGAATATCGAAACCAAATTATCTGGTTTTGTTCAGCATTGTGGTGTTTCTGACAGCCCTCCGTCTGGTTACAATTGCTTACTCCGAAATCGGAATTTTTTAGCCATAAACGGAAATCCCATGTCCTGGACTGATCGAGTTTCCCCTGCTGTGCGCGCTTTGGCTGCGAACATAAAATTGGTCGTGTTTGATGTTGATGGTGTGCTGACGGATGGCACACTGACCTACAGCGAGCGGGGCGAACAGGTAAAACACTTCAATGTAAAAGACGGTGTTGGTATTAAATTGCTGCAACGCTTTGATATTGCCACTGCGATTATTTCTGCCAAAAGCTCAGCGGCGCTGGCAAAACGCGCCAGCGATCTCGGCGTGCAATATTTTTATCCTGGTGCCAGTGACAAGTGGCCTTGTTTGCAGGAAATTCTTGATCAGCTTGAGCTGATGCCGGAGCAGGTTTGTTACGTCGGTGATGACGTGATTGACCTCAAGGTCATGACTCGCGTTGGCCTGGCTGTTGCGCCCGCCGACGCCTTCTGGATGGTGCATGACCGTGCTCACTATTGCTGCGACAAGCCGGGTGGCAAGGGTGTTGCCCGTGAAGTGGCTGACCTGGTGTTGGGAAGTCGAATGTCGCTCGAAGACGCATATATCAAGGCGATGCTGCCTGAATTTGAGGTGATTAAATGAAAGCTCTGGTAACTGGCGCTGCTGGTTTTATTGGTTCCTATGTTTCACGTCAGCTGATCGATAACGGCTACGAAGTGGTCGGCATTGATAACCTCAATGATTATTACGAGGTCAGCCTCAAGCATGCCCGTTTGCAATGGGTGCAGGAAAAAGCCGGTTTTCAGTTTATTGAGATGGATCTGGCCGACAAGGCCGCGGTAACCCAGTTGTTTGCCGAACACACCTTTGACCGGGTGATTAACCTGGCAGCCCAGGCCGGTGTTCGCTATTCCATTGAAAACCCGGATGTGTACGTATCCAGCAACCTGGTTGGCTTTCTGAATATTCTCGAAGGCTGTCGTCATCAGAAGGTCCCGCATCTGGTATTTGCATCTTCCAGCTCTGTCTACGGGCTCAATACCAAGCTGCCGTTTGCCACCACCGACAGCGTTGATCATCCGGTATCGCTGTACGCAGCAACCAAAAAAGCCAACGAATTGATGGCCCATACCTACGCTCACCTGTACGGTTTGCCCGTGACCGGCCTGCGCTTCTTCACGGTTTATGGCCCATGGGGCCGTCCGGACATGGCCGCCTGGGGGTTTACCAAAAACATCATGGCTGGCAAAACCATCAATGTTTACAACTACGGCAAGATGCGTCGGGACTTCACCTACATAGATGATATTGTTGAAGGTGTGGTTCGTATTGCTGAGAAGATTCCTGCAGGTGTCGAAGGCTGGACGCCGGAAAGCGGCGACAAGAGCCGCAGTAGTGCACCGTATAAGGTTTACAACATTGGTAACCACAACAGTGTCGAACTGGGTGAGTTTATTTCCACACTGGAATCTGCAATCGGTAAAAAAGCGGATATCAACTACATGGAAATGCAGCCCGGCGATGTGGTTGCGACGCACGCCAATGTGGATGATCTGGTTGCTGATGTCGACTTCGCGCCGAATACACCGCTGGCCGAAGGTTTGGGTAAATTTGTTGAATGGTACAAGGCGTATCACGCAGAGTGATCGCGGTATAAGGATTTCAGGGAAATGAGTGATTATAAAATTGTAATTCCGGCTCGTTATGCATCCAGCCGTCTGCCGGGCAAGCCATTGATTGAGTTGGCTGGCAAGCCGATGATTCAGCATGTCTACGAGCGCGCCTGTGAAACCGGCGTGGCAGAGATTGTGATTGCTACAGACGATGAGCGTATTCAGGCGGCAGCACTGGCGTTTGGTGCGGACGTAGTGATGACCTCGCCGGATCATGAAAACGGCACCGAGCGGATTGCTGAAGTTGCCCGCATCAAGGGTTGGGCCGATGATGCTGTGATTGTGAACCTGCAGGGCGATGAACCATTGATTCCACGTTCATTGATCGAAAAAACTGCCTCAGGTTTGCTGGAAAACCCGGTCGCGGGTATGAGTTCCATTTGTACGCCAGTGCGTTCTGATCACGATGCCTTTGACACCAACGTGGTCAAGGTCGTGACAGACAAGCAGGGTTTTGCCATGTACTTCAGTCGCGCCAGCATTCCATGGGATCGCGATGGTTATAAAACCAACCCGGGTGTGATCACCAGTCGGGCTCCGGTTTACCGCCATATCGGCATGTACGGTTACCGGGTATCTTTTCTGAAGCAGTATTCTGAAATGGAAGCCAGTCCGCTGGAACTGGTGGAATCACTGGAGCAGCTGCGGGCGTTGTGGAACGGCATCAAGATTCATATGTCGGTGATTGATGAGCCGCCAGGACACGGTGTGGACACGCCGGACGATGTTGCTCGTGTCGAACAGATGTTGCAGCAGCTGGCTGGAGCCTGATTGCTTTGCTTTGATGGTTACCCGGTCTGCCGGGTAACCAAAACCGGGGTTTAAAGCCCCAGTTGTCGCATTTCCCTGGCCTTGTTGGCCGTTCTGAACAAGTCTTCAAATTGCTGCTGTAACTGATTGAAATGCCTTGGATCGTGGGCGCTGGCACGAGCATCTGTATCGCTGCTTTGTTGCACCCAGCCGGTACTTCCAATCAGCCAGAAGCTTTCTGTCAGACCGCTGTGAACCCGCACATCGAACTTGCTGCTGGCTCGGCGTAGCAGTCGCACCAGTGGCTTGTCATTGATGCCTTGTTCGTGGCCAAGCAGTATCGGTAGCGGATTGCTGTGGCGTTTCCTGATATGACGAGTCAGTGCATCCAGCAGACGTTCGTTATGCCAGAGTGGATTTTCCGGGTTGGCGATGGCGATTTGCAGTTTTAAGGGGCCCTGGCCAAGCAGGGTGAGCAGGCAGCCTTCAATGTCGAACGGGCTGGCTAGTGTGTGGATATTGCTGTTTTCGCCCAGTAACCAGTGATTGCTAAAAATCGCTGGGGCAGCCGAGTCGTTGAGCGGCTTGCAGATTTCCAGATGCGGAATACCGGCATCGTCGAAAAACTCGCTGGCGATCAGAAATCCCAGTCGCTGATAAAATCCGACCGCGGAGCACTGGGCGCTGGCCAGCAGAGTCGGGTGTCCTTCGCGTTGGGCTATGTCGGCAATGCCATTGACCAGCTGTGCACCAAGGCCGGATGAGCGATGGGATTTAAGCACGGCCAGACGGCCAAAGTGACCGTCGGGTAGCAGCCGAACGCAGCCAACCGGCTGTTCAGCATCGAATGCCAGCAGATAAATCGCCTCAGCATCGCCTTGTGGATCCCATTCATCCTCGGGGGCGATGCCTTGCTCCTGAATGTAAACCTGCTCGCGAATAGCGCTGATCGCGGCTTCTTGCTCGGTCCAGCGGGTTTCGATAATTCTGGCTGGCATCGCTCCCTCCGTTAGTTATTCGACTTCAAAAATCAGCTGCTTGAGCCATAGGGTTTTCAGCAGTTCGTAACCTTCGCGAGAGCATGGCAGGTCGGCCAGTTGTTCGCGGGGGTAGCTGTTGGAATGACACAGCAGCTCAACCAGCTGCTGGTCTTCTGCTTGTAACTCATAGGCCTGTCCCTGGGCGTAGAAGCGGATGCCATCGACGCTGGTTTGCCAGGCGAAGCGGGCGTGTTCGTTCTTGCGCAGTTCTGGTAGCTGCTTGTGTTCGGCGCGCCAGTCTTCCCAGTCCTCGTCTTCCAGGCGTTCGGCCTGATGTTCCGGGTATTTGGCTTCTGTCATCAGTTTGCCGAGGATGTCGCCGAGTGCTTCTGGCTGCATGATGGCTTGTTCCAGCAGAGCTTTCAGGCGCTGTTTGGCGCCATCACCAATTTCACCGGGCCGGGCATTTTCGACACTGCTGAGGTCGGCGTCAGTGTAGCGTTGGTCTTCGGTGCTGTTGCTCAGTACCTGATCCATGGCAGATTGCGCCAGCTCGGCAACACTGGGTGCGCGGAAGCCAATCGAGTAGGTCTGGCATTCGCCACGGGCAATGCCGTAATGAGCCAGCTGGGGTGGTAAATACAACATGTCACCGGGGTTTAGCACCCAGCGGTCGGTTTCTTCGAAGTCCGCCAGGATGCGGATTTTAGGGCCGTCGAGAATGGCAGACTGTTCGCTACACATCTGGCCGATACGCCATTCACGCTGACCTTCGGCCTGCAGCAGGAATACATCGTATTGGTCGTAATGCGGGCCAACACTGCCGCCATCAACGGCGTAGGAAATCATCAGATCGTCGATGCGCCAGTTGGGAATAAAGCGAAATTGCTCGACCAGGTCGGCTGCTTCCGGAATCCAGTGGTCAACGGCTTGTACCAGCAGGGTCCATTTTTCTTCTGGCAGGTCGGCGTAGGTCGCTTCCGAGAATGGTCCCTTGCGAATCGACCATGGGCCATCTTCGCCGTTTTCAATCACGATGCGGGATTCAATTTCTTCTTCCAGAGACAGACCCGCCAGCTCGTCAGCACCCAGCAGGGGCTCGAAATCGGGCCAGGCGTTACGGATCAACAGCGGTTTTTTCTGCCAGTAATCACGCAGAAATTCTTCAATGCTAAGTTCGCCTAACAGGTGCACAGGCTGTTCCTCTAAAAGTAAAACGAATGCTGCGAAGGGTATAGAAAAACGCGTAAAAATGCCTCGGTTTTTATCGTCCGGAGAAGGCTTTTCGTATGTCGCCTTATGGCCATATATTCATCTGCAGGAGCAGCTGAATTGGCATTTCGCTGCTAGTCTTAGAGATCAGAATAAGTAATGTTCAGGTGATCCGGGTGATGAAGTGGCGGTACTGGAGTTTATTGGGGCTGGCCTTGCTCAGTGTGGGTAGTTGGGCAGAGTGCGAACTGAAGGTTGGGGTGGTGCCACAGTTTGAGCAACGCAAGCTGCTGGAGACCTGGCAGCCGATTCTGGCCGAGCTGGAAACTCGTCTGCACTGTCAATTGCAGTTGGTCGGTTCTGAGGGGATTCCGGATTTTGAAGAAGGTTTTGCAGCCGGTGCCTATGATATTGCCTATATGAATCCTTATCATGCGTTGGTGGCCTACGACACCCAGGGTTATATCCCGGTGCTGCGGTCAGGGTCGGCGATGCTGCAAGGGGTGTTGGTGGTTCGTAATGATTCGGATATCACTTCGCTGGAACAGCTGGATGGTCGCGTGGTCGCGTTTCCCTCGCCCAATGCGCTGGGAGCTTCCTTACTGATGCGGGCTGAACTGAAAGGTCGATTCGGCATTGATATTGTACCGCGCTATGTAAAAACCCATCCGTCGGTTTACCTGCATGTTATCAAGGGGCTGGCAGCAGCGGGTGGTGGTGTCCAGCGAACCTTGTCAGAGCAGCCGGATGACATTCAGGCGCGCCTGAAAACCATTTATAAAACCCGTCAGGTACCGGCACATCCGCTGGTGGTGCATCCGCGTTTGGGTCAAGCCATGCGGCTGAATATCCAGCAGGCGCTGCTGGCGCTGGCGGCGGAAAGACCAGAGCTGTTTGCGGAGATTCCAATGCGGGATCCAATCGCCAGCAGTGTTGCCGACTATGACGGTGTAAGGGAATTACATCTGGAGAACTTCCAGGACTGATATGAAAAATCTGACCGGCAGTCTGTTTTTTCGCTTTATGTTGCCGCTGGTGTTATTGGTGCTGGCGGCTTTGTTGTATGCGCGGTTTATTTGGACTGACGAGGTGGACCAGCGCACCTTGCAGGAGTGGAACACCGAAGTCGAGTTGTCACTTGGTATCGTCGGCGAGGGCCTGATTCCGATGCTGATTCAGGGCGATCTTTCCAACGTCTATGACAACCTGGATTCGATTCTGGCCAACAATGATCGTTGGCTGGAGATTGGTTTGTACAACCCGGACGGCCTGTCGCTGTACCCGCTGGAGGACCCGGTCGGCCAGGAATTTTCAGCCGGTGTGCGGATTTACCATCACGACATTTACCATAACAAGGTGCTGCTCGGACATCTTGATCTTTATTTTGATCTGGAGTCTGTGCTGCACAGCATTCATGACCAGACCAAATCGATTTATCTGGTATTGCTGGTGATGCTGTTTCTGGTCGCCACATCCATGCTGGCGGTGTTTTATCGACTGGTATCGCAGCCGCTCCAGGGCTTGGGCAAGGCCATGAATGCGCTGTCGGAAGGTGATTATGCGGCCGTGATTCCGCTCGCTGGTAGCAACGAACTGGCGGCGTTGGCGGTGCGTTTTGAAACCATGCGATCACTGCTGCAGGAAGAACGTCAGCAACTGGTGCAGGCGCTCGAAACTGCCGAGAGTGCCAGTAAGGCCAAGGGCGAGTTCCTTGCCAACATGAGTCACGAGATTCGTACTCCCATGAATGGTGTGCTGGGCATGTTGCAGTTGATGCTCGATGCACCACTGGCGGCTGATCAACGTGAGCGTGCTGAACTGGCGTTGTCGTCGGCAAAGTCTTTGATCACTGTGATTAACGACATTCTCGATTTTTCCAAGATTGAGGCGGGCAAGCTGGAGCTGGAGCAAATCGATTTTGATCTGGAAGGTTTGCTGAATGAGGTGGCGCAGCAGCATCAGGCCCAGTTGCAGGGCAAGGATGTGGAGTTTGTACTGGTAACGGAAGGCATTCGTCATCGTTATTTGAAAGGCGATCCATCACGTATTCGTCAGGTGCTGAATAATCTGTGTGGTAACGCGCTGAAATTTACCACCGCTGGCGAGGTTCGGCTGGAGGTGATTACCACCCCGGAACCCACCGGTGGTGTGCACCTGGATTTTACGGTACAGGACTCGGGTATTGGTATTCCGCCGGATCGGCTGGAAATCATCTTTAACAGCTTTTCTCAGGCAGATGCGTCGACCACGCGGAAATACGGCGGCACGGGGCTGGGTCTGTCGATCACCCGTCAGCTGAGTGAGCTGATGGGTGGGAGTATCGACCTCGAAAGTGAACCGGGAGTCGGCACGACCGCCCATGTGAGTTTGCTGTTGGATGAAGGGCAACCGATTTCCCTTGCCGTTGATACGTTGGATGAATCTCTGCAGACAGCCGGGCAGCAGGCACGGGTGCTGCTGGTGGAAGATAATCGGGTCAATCAGGTAGTGGCACTGTCATTGTTGAAACGCCTTGGCTGCGCTACTGAGGTTGCCGAAAATGGGCGCCAGGCGATGTACATGTTGCGTGGTGATGATGGCAGGCATCCTTACCAGTTGGTGTTGATGGATTGTCAGATGCCGGAAATGGATGGTTATGAAGCGACTGAGCGGATTCGTGCCGGGGAAGGTGGTGCCGGGTACAAGACGGTACCTGTGATCGCAATGACCGCTAATTCGATGAAGGGCGACCTGGAGAAGTGTCTGGCGGTGGGGATGGACGACTATGTCAGCAAGCCATTGAACGTTGAGCTGTTCGGTGAGGTGGTCTCAAAATGGCTGGGCTGTAGCCATCAGCAGCCATAATCGTCTGGAGCAGCAGACAAATGAAAAAGGCCGCATTTGCGGCCTTTTTCATGCGTCCGGTACGGCTTAAACAGCGCGTGCCTGGGCTTCTGCGTTACCAATGTAGCTGGCTGGCGTCATGGCGTTCAGCTCGGCTTTTACTGAGTCTGGCAGTTCCAGGCTGGCAATGAAGTCGCCCATTGCATCTTGGGTGATAGCTTTGCCACGAGTAAAGGCTTTCAGTTTTTCGTATGGCTGTTCGATGCCATAACGACGCATCACGGTCTGAATTGGCTCTGCCAATACTTCCCAGGCGTTGTCCAGATCTTCACCGATACGGGCGGCGTTAACTTCCAGTTTGCTGATGCCTTTCAGGGTGGCAGCGTAAGCAATCAGGCTGTAACCACAACCAACGCCCATGTTGCGCAGCACAGTGGAGTCGGTCAGGTCGCGCTGCCAGCGGGAAATTGGCAGCTTGGAGGCCATATGGCCAAACACTGCGTTGGCCAGACCCAGGTTGCCTTCGGAATTTTCGAAGTCGATTGGGTTAACTTTGTGCGGCATGGTAGAAGAGCCGACTTCGCCAGCAATGGTTCGCTGCTTGAAGTAGCCGTTGGAAATGTAGGCCCAGATATCGCGATCGAAGTCGATCAGGATGGTGTTGAAACGGGCGATTGCATCAAACAGTTCGGCGATGTAGTCGTGCGGCTCGATCTGGGTAGTGTATGGGTTCCACTTGATGCCCAGAGAGGTAACGAACTGTTCGGCGTTGGCTTGCCAGTCAACGTCGGCATAGGCGCTCAGGTGGGCGTTGTAGTTACCAACGGCGCCATTGATTTTACCCAGCAGTTCGACGGCCTTGATCTGGGCAATCTGACGTTCCAGGCGAGCAACCACGTTGGCCATTTCCTTGCCCAGTGTGGTTGGGGAAGCGGTCTGGCCATGGGTGCGGGACAGCATTGGCAGCGCGGCGTGCTCATGCGCCAGCTTGCGGATTTCGTCAGCGATGGTCTGCATGTCTTGCAGCAGTACTTCGCGACCATCGCGCAGCATGATGGCGTGCGACAGGTTGTTGATGTCTTCAGAAGTACAGGCAAAGTGAACGAATTCGTTGATGGCCTGCAGTTCCGCGTTGTCGGCGAACTGTTCCTTGATGAAGTATTCAACCGCTTTTACATCGTGGTTGGTGGTGGCTTCAATGTCTTTGATGCGCTGGGCATTGGCTTCGCTGAAGTTGGCCACGATGTTATTCAGCAAGCTGTTGGCCGCTTCGGAGAACGCAGGCACTTCGGCGATTTCAGCGTGGTCAGCCAGGCGCTGCAACCAGCGGATTTCCACCTCCACGCGGGCATGGATCAGACCGAATTCGGAGAAGACCGGACGCAGGGCCTTGGTTTTGCTGCCGTAGCGGCCATCGATAGGTGAAATAGCGGTAAGTGCAGAAAGTTCCATAGACGTTTCCCGATGGATTCAAAATGCGAATGTGCGGCCGCCGTGCACAGCATCAAACCGCTTGGGAATGACGATTCTGTCGCGCGCTGGCCCCGAAAAAGGCGCAGGAGTTTACCGGAAAATGCACCTTTTCTCAGCTATTTCATAAAGTTTTTGCAAACGTCAGCCATTCTCTGCGGTCAACAATGTTAGAATGCCGCCGCCTGGCGCTGGTGGCAGCGCTGATGAATCCATGTTTGCAGGTCGTTATGCTCGATTCCTTGCTGTCGTTTTCCCAAAATCCCGCCTGGCTGGTGCTGGTGGTTGTCGTGTCTACCTTTATGCTGGAAGACCTCGCCATTATTGGTGCCGGTGTGCTGGCAGCCAGTGGTCGAATGGATGTCGAACTGGCGTTCGGGGCGATTTGTCTGGGAATGTTTATTGGTGACAGTGCCTTGTATTTGACCGGTCGTGGCGCCCTGATCTGGCCGTGGCTGAAGAAGCGTTTTGAACATCCGCTGATTCAGCGCCAGGTGCTGCCATTGCAGCAGGCGCCCTGGCATCAGTTGGCGCTAATCCGTTGCATGCCGGGCTTGCGTACTTTTGGTTATATCGCCTGCGGGCTGGCGCGGGTGCCGGGTAGCACCTTCACCATTGCCAATGTGGTGTCGATCGTGGTCTGGGCTGCCGGGCTGTTTGGGGTGGCGTTTCTGTTGGGGCGGCGTTATGCCGATCAGATGCACGAATGGCTCTGGTGGTTACTGCCGATTGCGCTGCTGCTGTTTATCTTCGGGCAGAAGAAAATCAGAAAGAATATGGAAGAACAAGCTGCCTGATCAATAAAGTCCCGGCATGCCGGGACCCTGCATAAGAACGGGTGGGAGCTGGGTGCTGATCTGCTCAGTAAGCGGCAATCACGCTGAATTCCACCAGAAGGTCCTGCCGTGCCATACGTGCTTCAACACAGGCGCGAGCTGGCTTTTCGACGCTGGCAATCCAGCTGTCGTACACTTCGTTCATGGCCTTGAAATCTTTCATATCGCGAATATAAATGGTGACAGACAGCAGCTGGTCACGGCTGCTACCGGCTTCAGCCAGTAGTGCGTCGATCTTGTCCAGACAGCCTTGAGTTTGTTGCTGAATGTTCCATGCTTCGTCGGCAGGGCAAGCCGTCTGGCCACACAGGTAAACCGTGCCATTGTGCTTGACGATGCGGCTCATGCGTTCGGTGCTCTGGATACGTTCAATGTTGGACATGTCGGGTCCTTTTTCTAACTGCGGGAATGAATGGTGGGCGCGCTCAGGCGAACGCCACCGCACCCTTGTTGATGCCTTCAAAGGCGCGCACTTCCACCTGTTGCTGTGGGTAGGCGGCTTTGATGACCTTCGCCAGATGAGTGGCAATCAGTTCAACCGTAGTTTCTGTGTCCATCAAATAACAGTGGGACTTTTCAATCTTTAGTTTGAAATGACCCTGTGGGGCATCGTAGGCAAACAGAAATGCGCTGTCGGTTTGCTCGATCAGGTCGGATTCAGTGCCGATGTAAATGTCGCACCAGCGCTCTTCCCAGGCGTTTTCGACATCGTGGGAGCGACGCCCGTCAAGTTTGATTTCAATGCGGGAGCGGTGGCCGTGGGCGATGCGCTGGCAATTGCCATTGTGCTTTTTGAGCCCGTGGCTGTAGTGGTAAAAAGCGCCGTGAATATTTTCTGGCTCAAATTCCAGCTGCAGCTGTTCAACATTAACCGGGAAGCTGCCCATCAATTGTTGCAGGCACCAGGCAGACACGCTGTGTTCGTTGATAGTTTCTGCACCAACCAGCGTGACGGCCTGTAACGGGCAATCCAGTTCGATCGGGCCACGGGCACTTTGCCACGTCAGCTGAATACGGTCGCCAGAGGTTGTATAGCTGAGAGCGGGGGAGTCGACTGGCACCAGTAAGCGGTGATCGAGTTCATCATCGAGCCAGTTGCGCAGGGTCTTTTTAACGACGCCAAAATCGCAAACCATGCCCTGGTCATCCAGTGCGCCATTCAGCAGGGCGGAAGCCAGCCAGGTTTCGCCGACCATGCCACGCTCGGCATCCAGATAGCTAAAGTCGACGTTGGTCAGTTGATTTACGAATAGTTGCATGTTTGGTACCCCTTTGAGGCGGCGCATTCTAGCTGAGCTATGTTGCTAAATCACGCCCTGCCGACGGTTCTGGCAGACTCTGACGAATCTGAACTCTTGTTGTTCTGGCTGGTCGACCAAACCCTGCTATCATAACCGCCGTTTGCCGGACGACTGAGTCATGTTGTTCGCTGGCCGAATCAAATCAGGATCTGTATTGGTATGTACAATCGAATAGGCGGGCTGCTGACAGCCGCCGTAGTAACTGCCACGCTGGCAGGATGTTCTTCAGGAAACAGTAGCTCCTCAACGGTATCCGTCAACGTTCGGATGGGACAGGATGATTTCAAGGATGCCTACATCTGGTCGGTTACCGTGGACGAAGGTGGTCAGGTTAATACCGACAGTGCCTCCAATCTGGCCTACACCGAATATGCGACAGAAGATGACGCCAGTGTCTCTATCACTATTCCATCTGAGGAAGTTCACCAGTTCACCCTGATTGGCAAAAAGGTCGATGAGGATCTGGACGTCGACGGTACTACGCGTAAATGTCAGTGGGTTGATGGTTGTACCGATCTTGATGGCAACGCTGTTGATTTCGGCAGTCGTTATACCGTTGCCGGTGAGCTCTGGAGCACGGTGGCTTACGATCTGGCCGAGAACGAGCGCATCATGATAACGCCGTTTACCGGGCTGGCTGCATCAGTGGCTTATAACCTGCTGTATGTGGAATCGACCGCTGAATGGCAGCAAACCGGTTATTACTCTGCCTGGTCTGTATTGCAGTCGGTGGATGTGATGTCGACCCAATTGGGTGTCGATGATATTCAGATCACCCGCCCGGCGGATCTTACCAATATCAACAGCTTTACCGGTGATCAGGCTACCGCCATGGATCGTATCCGTTATGGGGCGTTGGTGGCGGCCTGGACGCACCTGGAAGAAACCGACACCACTGGCACCTTACTGGATGACGTTGCGGCTGATCTGGTTAGCAACTCTGGTCAGTGGATGCAGGCTGGGGACACCCAAACACTCAGCCTGGCTGCCTTGTATCAGGATGCGCGGGACAACCTCGCTGCTTTGACTGTGACCAACACCACAGCAGCTAGTTATGTGGCGCTGGTGATCGCTGATTTCGACGACGAAATCGCCGACCTTGAAGAAGATGCGCTGACTGAAACTGTGCCAGCAACCATCGAAAGCATGGTGGGCTCCGATGATTACGAAGACTTCACTGTTGGTCTGCAGCGCACCAAGGCGTTTGTCGGTCAGCTGCAGGACGTGCAGACAAGCTTCTTTGAAGATGGTTATCGCGATACGGTTGATGACTATCTCGATACCCTGAAAGATTTTGGAGACGAACACGAAGACGAGTTCAACGATTTCCTGCAGGCGTTTATTGATACCTACGAACTGTACAGCAGTTGCTACCTGAATGCGGGTTGCCCAACGCCGGATTCATCACTGACCTGGCTCGACAGCATCGATTCCTATAACAGCTCCACCGGCAAGCTGGTGCTGAACGGTGGCGATATCGTCGTGACCCAGCGCGTTGCGGATACCAATACCACTGATGATGACGATACTCCTTCCAGCTCGCACGCGATTGATGTGCTGATTGTGGGTACATTCAATATTGGCGATATGGTTTTTAAGGTCGATCACTATTACGAAGATGACGACAGTAGTAATGACATCGAACTGCCATCGGCAGTGCGGGTGTACTTCACTGATGAAGTATCGGCTCTGGATGACCCTGACAACAACGAAGTGATTGGTTATGAGCTGCGTTGGGGCGATTTCGAATTTTATGATTCGACCACTCGTTACACCTCTGACCGGCTACAGGTTGGTGGCAGTTTCCGCTTGTTCTACCGTGGCGTTCGTGATCCGCAGGACGACACCTCTGAGCTGCATTTCAACATTGATACCGTTGCCCTGGATGGTCGGGTATCGGACAGTTTCAGTGACGATGACGACGACGATAATTATTCAACGGATATCTATGTTGCTGCCAGCGCCGCCAATGCCAGTGAGTATTATCCAGAGAAGCAATTTGCGTCGTTCAACGGCTTCTTTAACCCGAATACTTCCGATGAATTTACAGAAGGGTCGGTTGAAAGTGACCTGGTCAGCTACCGTACCGGATCGCAAACCATCTCTAGCCAGACGGTTGAGTACCTTGATGTGATCGTGCCTAAAGGCGAATCTATTCGCTATCGCTTGTACCCGAATGTACAGCGTGAAGATTCTGATGACCTTGATGGTGACGATGATGAAGACGAGCTGATCTATACCCACGATGTCGAGCTGTGTTATCTGGAAGAAAGCGATTCTGACTGGGTGGTTGATTCCTGTGAGCCGAAATCCCGTATATACGGTGAAACGGATCTGACGGAATACATCAATGATCTTTGGAAGACCGGCGTGCTGTCGCGTATCAGTATTGATGGTCGTGGCACTTATTTTGTCGAATGGCCAGCCAACTCAACGGACGACCACGGTTGTATGGTGCTGGATGATCTCGACAGCGACGGTGGCAGTTTTGATGGCACCCTGTACGACGCCATGGTATTGGGCCTCAACAGCCTGCGTTTCCAGACCGAGGTTGAGTTGAAGGGTGAGCCGGATACTCTGTTTGATATGTATCTGACTGCCCCGAACTCCAGTGATTACTACGTTACCGCGGCACTGTCACATGACTACTCCAGTACAACGACCAGTGGCAACATCACTGTAGGTACTGGCTCCAGCCTGGATCGTATCAAGCTGAGCTATCGTACTGACTACGATTTCGACACCGTCGGTAGTCTGGTAATTTTCAAGGATGGCACCAAGCTGGCGCTGGATGACGGCACTACGGATACCGTTGACAGCACATTGTCGCTGTATTTGAAGCAGAGCAAGGATCTTGATCCGTTGCCGTACACTTCCTATGTCAATGACGATGGCGAATACGAAACCTGTGTGACTGCCAACCAGGCAGAGTCTGATGAAAGTACAGACATTACCTCGGCGACCTTCTACCTTAATTACCGGGATGTCGTTTACGGCACGGTGAAGCAGGAGAGCGGAGTCTGGGTGGTGCGCTATATCGATGGCACCTTCGAAACGCTGCAATAATCACAGCGTTTACCCGATCCAACAAAATGCCCGCATCAAGCGGGCATTTTTGTTTGTGCTTTCTATTTTGGCTGTGCTCCATATGGTTGCAGAACGAGCCAGCTGCAGCGATCAATCAGCCATAAACCAGCGTATGGCAAATAACCCGAAAGGCGATACCAACCAGTGCTGCCAGCACCGCCGGTTTGACCACCGCGCCAACTTGCTTGCCTGCGGCTGCCAGAATTGCTACACCGGCAACATCCAATGGACAAATCAGCAAACCGGCCAACAGATTAATGTCGTTGGCTGACAGGCCGCCAGACTGAAACTGCTCCACCACAATGCCCATCATGGCGGTACCGCCAGCAATGTATTTGGTGATCACCAGTAGCAGGGTGTCAGCAGGGTAGCCAACCGCTTCAAACAAAAAGGCCAGATTGGTTTCGAGCCAGCCGATCATGCCGGTTAGCCGTACGAGATTCACTGCGACCAGCGAAATCACCAGCAAGGGCAGTGCGCCCAAAGCGATATTCCAGGCATCACGCCCAGCGTGGTTAATGACGTCGAGCAGGTTGCCGCGAGTATCTGTATCGATATCACGGGTCGGACTGGCTGTTTCCTCATGCAGTTCAAGACGACGGCCGGTGACATAAAATGCAGTGGCAGCGGCGATCAAACCGCCGATCAGCGCAAACGCCATCACAGGCACCACATCCAGGCCGACAGCGGCCATCGGGAACACTACGTTGGCTTGTGACATCGCCAAAACCATCGCTAGTGTCGAAGCGATATAACGCGGCGCAGTACCGTTTTTGGCCATCACGGCCAGGGTTGCCAGTGGCGCGGCAAAACTCACCAGCATCACCTGAATCAGCGCAAATACGCCGAGGCCGGTGAGGCCCAGCGGGCGCAGCAGTGGCGCGACAGTCGCCACGATTTTGGGAAGCCAGCCTTGCCATTCCAGCCAGCGCATGATGCTGAGCATCACAATCATGATGGGTAACAGCACAAAAAAGGCCAGATCGACCGCCGCGCGGCCTGAGGAAAGCAGGGAAGTAGCGATAGCGTCCATGATGGAATCCTGATTGGGTGCCCAAGTCTAACAGCTGGTCTGGGCGGATTCAGCTGGCCCTCAGCCATTTACGACCATTTGAGGGTTTCTGACAGAGCTGCCAGTTCGATCAGAAACTTGACCGATCGGTCATGTTTGCGTAGAAATACCGGCAAACCCTCCAGCCTATTCATTTGGTGAATGCCAAATATGCAAACCATGCTGGTTACTTGTGGCGGTAGCCCAAAGCTATACTGCTGCAACGATAAAAACAGGGCGTAAAAGCCTGTAAACGACCCAAAGGCCTGGCACGGATGTAAACGCCAGCGCCAACACACCAGAGAGGCCCAAGATGACTGGATACGTTCAGAAGGGTGGCATTCAGATCGCCCAAGCGCTGTACGATTTCGTAAACGAACAAGCTATTCCTGGCACCGGCGTGGACGTCGATGCCTTCTGGGCCGGATTTGATGCGATCGTCAACGAGCTGGCACCGAAAAACCGTGCCTTGCTGCTGAAGCGTGATGATCTGCAAGCCCGTATCGACAGCTACCACACTGAACGCAAGGGCCAGCCGCATAACGCTGTCGAATACAAGGCGTTCCTGCAGGACATTGGTTACCTGTTGCCGCAAGCCGAACCATTCCAGGCTCAGACCCAAAACGTTGAGCCGGAAATCGGCACCATGGCGGGTCCGCAGCTGGTGGTTCCGGTGATGAACGCCCGCTTTGCCTTGAACGCTGCCAACGCGCGCTGGGGTTCCTTGTACGACGCGCTCTATGGTACCAACGCACTGTCTGAAGATGGCGGCGCTGAAAAAACCAGAGAATACAACCCGGTTCGTGGTGCCAAGGTGATCGCTTATGGTCGCAACGTTCTGGATCAGGCTGCGCCACTGGCTGTTGGGTCCCACGCCGACAGCACCAACTACAGCATTGCCAGCGGTGCTTTGGTAGTGACCTTGCAGGACGGCTCTGTAACCGGTCTGGCCGACCAGTCCAAACTGAAGGGCTACAAGGGCGAAGCGGATGCTCCAACGGCAATCCTGCTGCAAAACAACGGTTTGCACCTGGAAATCCAGATTGATGCCAGTTCCCAAATCGGTGCGACCGACCCGGCGGGTATCAAGGACATTCTGGTTGAAGCCGCACTGACCACCATTATGGACTGCGAAGACTCCGTTGCCGCCGTTGACGCCGAAGACAAGGTGATTACCTATAGCAACTGGCTTGGCCTGATGCGCGGCGATCTGGAAGAACAGGTTGCCAAAGGCGGCACTACTTTCACTCGTCGTATGAATCCGGACCGTGAATACACCGGCCTGTACGGTGAGACCGTTAAGCTGAAAGGCCGCTCCATGCTGTTCATTCGTAACGTTGGTCACCTGATGACCAACCCGGCGATGCGCGACCAGGATGGCAACGAAGTACCAGAAGGAATCATGGACGCCATGATCACCACTCTGTGTGCCATGCACGATCTGCGAGGCAATGCGCCATTCCGCAACAGCACCACAGGTTCGGTAAACATCGTTAAGCCGAAGATGCATGGTCCTGAGGAAGTGGCCTTCGCCAATGAACTGTTCGGTCGTGTTGAAGCGGCGCTTGGTCTGCCTCAATTCACCATGAAAATGGGCATTATGGATGAAGAGCGTCGCACCACGGTGAATCTGGCGCGGTGTATCGAAGCGGCGAAAGACCGTGTTGTATTCATCAACACCGGCTTCCTTGATCGCACGGGTGACGAAATCCATACCTCCATGCTGGCGGGTGCCTTCGTACCAAAGAGCATCATGAAGCAGCAGGTCTGGATCAACACCTACGAAAACTGGAACGTCGACACCGGCCTCAAGTATGGTCTGCAAGGCCGTGCCCAGATTGGTAAGGGTATGTGGGCCATGCCGGATGAAATGGGTCAGATGATGGAGCAGAAAATTGGCCATCCAAAAGCCGGTGCCAACACTGCCTGGGTTCCGTCGCCCACCGGTGCCACACTGCATGCACTGCATTACCATCAAGTGAATGTGTTCGAAATTCAGGAGCAGTTGAAGCAGCGTGAATTCGCCAATATCGATGACATCCTGACGATTCCGCTGATGACCGCAGAGCAGCAGGCCTCGCTGACGCAGGAGCAGATTCAGCGTGAACTGGACAACAACTGTCAGGGTATTCTGGGCTACGTCGTGCGCTGGATCGATCAGGGTGTTGGCTGTTCCAAGGTGCCAGACATCAACAACATTGGCCTGATGGAAGACCGCGCCACTCTGCGTATTTCATCCCAGCACCTGGCCAACTGGCTCGAGCACGGCGTTTGTACTCGTGAGCAGGTTGAAGACAGCCTCAAGCGCATGGCGGCGATTGTTGATGGTCAAAACGCAGGCGATCCTGCCTACATCAACATGGCACCGGGTTTTGATGGAATTGCCTTCCAGGCAGCTTCTGACCTGATCTTCAAGGGTAAGGAACAGCCTAGCGGGTATACCGAACCGCTGCTGCACGCCTACCGTCTGAAGTTCAAGGCAGCGCAGTAACAAAATATCTGCTGGACTGGCGCCGGCCAGTATCGCCACAGCACCTGCAAGACCCCAAGCCCTGATCAGCTCTGCTGGTCGGGGCTTGTCGGTTTTGGCTTGTGATTTCATAAAGCCCCGATTCATGTCTTCTGGTTGCAATTTAAAATTGGCCGGGCAAATTGAAGTAGACTTCTTTTGTTGCCGATGCTAAAGGTTTAGCCTTCGCGGTATTGATGTGTTCTGCGGTAATGCGGTTGATTTGCTGGGTTTTATGGAAATGAAAGACATGGTGAAGGGTTCCTCAATTATTGTTGTCGGTGTTAATCGGGGAGGGACATCTGCAGTTGCATCTTCATTGAACAGTGTTGGCATATTTCTGGGGGATTCATGGCGCGAACCAAATTATGAAGATGTTTATTTGGCCAAGTGTTTTCGTAATCGAAGCTGGAGTAAATTCAGAAAACAAATAAAGAAATACGAGGCTTCTCACGATGTTTTTGCCTGGAAATTACCGGATTCCATAAACAGGCTGATTAAAGTAGATGGCATGTTCTCAAGTCCGAAATACATATTTGTGTTTCGTGATATATACGCTATCGGTGACAGAATAAATCGTGCTCGTGGCGCCTCACTTTTATTTTCCATGTTCAAGGCTTCTTTGCAGTATCTGAATGCGATTTTTTTTATAAAATATCGTAAGCCAGATTGTTTGCTGGTGTCTTATGAGAAAATGCTGACCAATACTGATCAGTATGCCCGGCAACTACTGGACTTTCTGGAAATGGAAAAGACCAGTGAAAATATTGAGTCAATTGTTACATCGGTATGCCCGAGCCCGTCGGGTTATCAGGAATGGGCAGATGAATCAAAAAAATCCCGTGAGCGCAAGGCGCAGCAAATCCTGGGGCATCTTGATTACATTGAAAAAGAAAAGATCGGTGGCTGGCTCCGTTCAAAAAAGGACGAAAATCCAGTTTCGGTTGATATCTATATAAATAAAGTCAAGGTTGGGAATGCTCTGGCTGATAATTACCGCCAGGATCTGGTTGACGCTGCAGTGTCGAATAGCGGTTGTCATGGCTTTGTTTATACGCTCGACCCTCCGCTGAAAAGTGGCGATACTGTATCGGTAGTACTGGCGGGAACGGCTCTGGATGTGAAAGGATCGCCGCGGCAGATAGGTTGATGCAGTATCGGTGAGGAGTTTCGATTGATGGCAGATGCTGAAAAGGGTACCTCGATCATTGTTGTTGGCGTTGGTCGAGGGGGCACTTCTGCTGTAACGTCATCGCTTTATAGTTTAGGGGTATTCATTGGAGATGAATGGCATAAACCTAACTATGAGGATGTGTATCTGGCCGAAAAATTTCAGCAGCGGGACTGGCAAAACTTCCAGAAAAAGATTGCGGAATACGAGCGAGATCATCAGCTTTTTGCATGGAAATACCCGGGAGTAATCAACAAGCTTCGCAAAATAGATGGTTTTTTTGAGAACCCTAGGTACGTTTTTGTTTTTCGCGATATCTATTCGATAAGCGATCGGATGAACAGAGCCCTCGGTCGTTCCCATTTGGCTGGCATGCTGAAAGCATCGATCCAATACTTAAAGGTTTTAAATTTTATTAAATATCGAAAGCCGGATTGTCTTCTGATTTCATACGAAAAGATGATTACGAATACAGATGATTATGCTCGGCGGTTGCTTGCATTTCTGTCGATGGAATCCAACCAGGAAAACGTAAATGCCATTATCTCAGGAGTAAACCCCAGTCCCACAGGTTATAGGAAATGGGCTGATTCCCGGACGGATATCCAAAAGCTCAAGAATCTCGGTTTCAGCGGTTGCCTGGATAGTCTTGAGGCAGAGGTGGTTCGTGGCTGGGTGCTGGCAAGAACCAACGAAACACCTGTATCCGTTGATATATATGTAAACAATGCAAAGGTCGGTTCTGTACTGGCTGATCAATATCGCAAGGATCTCGCCGATTCAGGTGTCTCCAGTACAGGTAAGCATGGCTTCTGCTATGTGCCTGTTGAAGCGTTTAAGACAGGAGACGTTGTTGCGGTAGTGCCTGCAGGAAGCGATGTTAATCTTCCTGGATCACCACGTGTGTTGGCTTGAACACGATCAGGCTCACCCCGCATACCGTTCCCTAATCAATTGCATCAACGCCATCGCGGCAAACGACAAGGTGGTGTCTTTGCGCCAGATCACGGAGGGTCGCCAGCGCAATGTCGAAGACGCCAGTGGTTTCAGTACGACACCTGCAGTGGTTAGCTGTTCGGCAATCAATTGCGGCAGTAACAATACCCCCGCACCTGAAGCAACCAGTGCCATGCCGAATTCAATCTGGGATACCCGCATCACGTTGTGAGGGGCGAATCCGGCTTCGATGCAGTGTCTATAGATGAGTTTGCCCAGTGAGTAGGTGTCTTCGAAGGTAATCAGCGGACACTCGTTCAGTTCCCCTAGTGTCAGTGAGGGTTGATTAACTAACGGGTGATTGGTTGGTAGGGCGACCATCATGGGGTCGTCGCGCATTTGCAGCCAGTCAAATTCCTCATTTTCCGGCACCATGCTCATGGCCAGCTCAACCTTGTTATTGCGTAAGGCTTCTTCCTGCGCAGCACCACCTTGTTCCAGCAGTTCAATTTCAACCTTGGGCCAGGCGGCCCGAAAGCGGGCAATAATCGGGGCAAACAATACGCCGCTGCCCAGTGGCGAAAGGCCGATTCTGAGCACGCCACACTCCAGCTGATTGAGCATTTGCAGCTCCTGCATCATGCGTTGGCGGGCTTCAAGCAAACCGGCTGCATGACGATAAACCACTTCTCCAGCGGGGGTTAGCCGAATGCTCGAACCACGCTTGCCACGGTCAAGCAAGGTGACTTCAAGTTCCTCTTCCAGATTCCGGATTGCCTTGCTCAGCGCAGGCTGTGACAGGTGCAGGCGTTTGGCAGCCTTGCCAAAGCCACCGGATTCAACGACTCCCATCAGGTAGCGTAATACGCGCAGATCCATTGAATAACCTCTAGTTATCTATTCGATGATTATCATTCATTATTTATATGATTTCATCCTCGTTAGACTATGGTCCAGTTCCCACCAATTCTGGCGGGGCTTTTCCATTCCGGAGACTTCATTCAATCATGGTAAAGGTCCGTTCATTCTCATATTCGCTACTGCAGCTGGTCGCTTTCTGTGGGCTGTTCTGGCTCTGTAATCTGGCTGTTGCTGCCTTGCATATTCCGATTCCCGGCAGTGTGTTCGGGTTGGGTATTCTGGTTTTGTTACTGGGTGTTGGGATTGTTCCTGAACGGGCGGTGAAAGCGGGTTCAGCGGTACTGCTGGGTGAGTTATTGCTGTTTTTTATTCCACCGGTGGTATCTGTGCTGAAGTATCGGGCGTTGTTGCAAGCTGATGGTCTGGTGATTGTGGCTTGCGTGGTATTGGGTACTTTGATGGCTTTGGTTGGGACTGCCCTGGTTGTTGATCGGATTTATACGCTGGAAAAGCGAATGAATGACAAGCGTGATCAGCAACGTCATCTCCATGACGACCACCATGTCGGGGAGGGCGTCTGATGTCGGATACCTTGCTGGCCTGCCTGAGTTTTGCCGCCACGGTTGGCTTCTATCTGCTGGCGAAGTTGGCCTATCGCCATAAAAAGGTTTTCTGGCTTTCACCGATGGTGGCGGTTCCTGTGGCGCTGGTGGCGTTTGTGATGCTGTTGCATATTCCGCTGCCGGACTATTTCCGATACACCAATCTGCTGGTACTGATGCTTGGTCCGGCGACCATCGCTTTCGCTGTGCCGATTTATCAGCAGCGTGAAACGATCAGGCGGTTTCCACTCACTTTGATGGTGGGCGTGGCAACGGGTGTTGTGATGGGATTGTTGTCATCCTGGTTGTTGGTGCAAATATTCCCGATGCCGGATGTGGCTGCCAGAAGTATGTTAACCCGCTCAGTATCCACGCCGTTTGCAATGCAGGTTACCGAACAGTTTGGTGGCGTACCGGATCTGACTGCCATGCTTGTGCTGATGACAGGGGTGGTGGGCATGTTGATTTGTGAGCCGGCGTTTCGACTGGCCAGAATCCGTACATCGCTGGCAAAAGGAGCCGCGCTTGGTGCTGCGTCTCACGGCGCAGGTACGGCCAAAGCCCACGAAATTGGTCGAGAGGAAGGCGTCATTGCCAGTCTGACGATGATTTTTACCGGCATTGCCATGGTGATTGGCGCGCCATTATTCGCTTCGCTGGTTTGAGTTTGCTGCGCTGATATGAGATTGGTATTGAGGTCAGTGGTTGATTTCCCCAGCCACTGACCTTTTGCTGAACCGTTCAGTAATCTAACGGGTCAGCTTTCCGGCTTGGACAGGCTGATCAACCGACAGCCTGGAGCCGGGTTAAAGTCCTCGGCACTGATTCGCAGTATGACCTGGCCGCGTTCGGAAATGCTCATCATCGGGATAGCTGTGGGCTGGGTTTCCCGGAATGTGCTGTAGCTGTATTCCTCACTCAGGCGAGTGGATTTGAATTCGTAACCACAGCTCAGGTAATAGGCCAGTTCACTCCAGCTGAGTTCTTCGGCCAACAAGGCATGGCCCCGCAGCGGTGCTCCGGCACGATGTTTTTCACTGAGGTATTTTTCTGCTTCGGTTGGTAGCAGAAACACTTTCTGTTCACCAAACTCTTCCCTGAAATGACTGCAAGCCAGCGCATTGATGCTTTGGTCCGGTGATACCGCCAGCAGTTTGCCAATACCGCTGAGGTCCATCCGATTGGCGGCATAGTCCGAGAGCGGGTTGCCAAAGAAGGTACGCAGCCCCGCAAGCCGTGCACGCTGGATCAGCTCGTAATTGCTATCGGCCAGTAATACCGGAACCTGCTGCTTTTGCAGGATTTCAGCAATCGCCTGGCCAACCTTGTTGGCACCCAGAATCAGGAAGCCATTACGGGCCGGTTCAACCACGCCCAGCCAGCGAGCCCAGACACGGGCACTCAGGCTCTGGAAGATCACGGTGCCAAAAATAATACAGAAGGTCAGTGGTACCAGCAGGCGGGCGGCAGGCTCGCCTGCCTGCTCCAGTTTGATGGCAAACAGTGCTGAAACCGCCGCGGCAACGATGCCACGCGGCGCGACCCAGCCAAGAAATAACTTGTCCTTGATCGATAATGAACTGCCCAGTGTTGAAACCCACACAGACAGCGGCCGGGCGACAAACTGCACCAGTGCCAGCAGGGCCAGTGGAGCCCAGCCAAGACTGAGAATATCTTCCGGATTCAGCCGCGCTGCCAGCAGGATAAACAGCCCGGAAATCAGCACCAGGCTGAGCTCTTCCTTGAAGTTGAGGATTTCAGCGATATGAATATCACGGCGGTTGGCCAGCCAGGCGCCCATCAAGGTCACCGCCAGCAGGCCGGATTCATGTACCAGAGTGTTGGAAGCGCTGAACACCAGCATCACGCTCGCCAGTGTGCCGAGGTTTTGCAGATATTCCGGCAGCCACTGGCGCGCCAGCACCTTGCCCAGCAGCCAGCCGGCCAATAGACCCAGCACAGTGCCAACGGCGATGATTTCGACAAAAGCCAGCAGACTGTTGCCAATACCGCTGCTCTGGCCATGGGCGACAATAAATTCGTACACCACCACGACCAGCAGGGCCCCGACGGGGTCGATCACAATGCCTTCCCAGCGCAGGATATTACCGAGTTCGGACTTTGGCCGAATAGCCTTTAGCATGGGCGCAATCACGGTCGGGCCGGTAACGACCGTTAGTGCACCGAACAGAATACTCAACGCCCAGCCGGGTTCAAACAGCCACTGACAGCTAACCGCAATCACTGCCCAGGTCACCAGCGCACCAATACTCACCAGCTTCAGCACCACCCGTTGTTGCTGACGAATTTCCTTCAGATCGAGAGTCAGGCTGCCTTCAAACAGGATGATGGCGACAGACAGCGACACCAGCGGAAACAGCAATTCACCTAACAGCTGATCGGGATCAATCAATCCCAGTCCGGGCCCGGCCAGCAGACCTGCCAACAGCAAAAACAGAATGGCCGGTAAACGAATACGCCAGGCCAGCCACTGACATCCCAGAGCAATGGCGGCAACAACAGAAAGCAGAAGGGCGGTCATAGCAGAACAATCCTGGACGCTGATTCAATAGGGCTGATATTAGCTGCATTTTGGCGCGTTTGCAGGGGCTGCTTACAGCAACATGAATTGGCTTCAAATCATGCTGAAATATTTGCGCGCAACATCAAGGCGAGGCTGCGTTAGGATGCCGCTCATTGAATTGGATCCAATGAGGGATATGCAGTGATTAAACCATTTCCAGCCCGTGCCGATATTGTTGGCAGCTATTTGCGCCCGGATTATCTGCAACAGGCTCGTATTGATTTCAGGGCCGGGGTTATTGATCGTGCTGCCCTGACCGAGGTTGAAGACCGCGCGATTATCGAACTGGTGCAGCAGCAAAAAGCGGCTGGCCTGGACGTGGTAACCGACGGCGAATTCCGCCGTGCTTTTTGGCATATCGACTTTCTGGAGAACCTGACGGGTATCGAAGGTTATGTGCCGGAAGCTGGCTACAACCAGCAATTCAAAGGCAAGGCGGCACCGTCCTATAACATCCGTCTGGTCGGCAAGCTCAGTTTTAATCCAGAGCATCCGTTTATCGGCCACTATGAGTTCCTGAAACGTGTCGCTGAAACCGATGGCAAAACCACAGCCAAGGCGACCATTCCCAGCCCAACCATGATTCTGCGGCAGGAACTGCTGGCTAACGATGGGTCGTCACGGCTGCAGGAAATTTACCTGTCACTGGATCAGTTCTATCGCGATCTGTCTGCAACTTACCGGCAAGTGATTCAGGCGTTCTATCAGGCCGGTTGTCGTTATCTGCAGTTTGATGACACCAACTGGGCTTTTCTGGCGGACGCCAATAAACAGCAGGAATTGCAGGCACGTGGCATGAATGCCCAGGAGATTGCTTCTGTGTGCACCAACATCATCAATAATGCGCTGGCCGATAAACCACAGGATATGGTGATCACCACGCATATCTGCCGTGGCAATCATGCTTCGTCCTGGCTGTTTTCCGGTGGCTACGAGCCAGTTGCCGAGCAACTGTTCGCCACCCGCTATGACGGCTTTTTTCTGGAATACGATAACGATCGTTCCGGTGGGTTCGAACCATTGCGTCACTGGCACAACAACGGCAGCAAGGTAGTGCTGGGCCTGATCACCAGCAAGTTCCCTGAGCTGGAAGAGGCTGCGGTGATCAAGGCGCGTATCGAAGAAGCCACGCAATATGTGCCACTGGAAAATCTGTGTCTGAGCCCGCAGTGTGGCTTCGCCTCCACTGAGGAAGGCAACAAAATGACGGTGGCAGAGCAATGGAACAAGATCCGCCTGGTATGTGATATCGCCAGCCAGGTTTGGCAATCCTGATACTCTGCTTTCGAACCTGGCTGGAGTTGTACCTGGAATTGTACCGCTGCTTTTCTTCGGATTTGTATTGCCCGGAGAGGGCCGCGGGCTTTGCCTCAAGGGCGGTCTGGCCGCTAGACTGCGATGCTTGCCAACCAGTAGTGAGTGACCCATGAACGCCGCCAACTTTTCCCTTGCTGATTATTTCTGCCGTATCGGTTATACCGGAACACCAAGCGCCTCGATTGAAACGGTCGCTGAGCTGATGCGCTGTCAGCTGTTTTCCGTACCGTTTGAAAACCTGGATGTACAGGCGGGCAAAATTGTCTCGTTGGAGCCGGAAGAAATCGTCAGCAAAATCGTGCTGCCGAATTCACAAGGGGTTGGTCGTGGTGGATATTGCTACGAAGTGAATGGCGTTTTTGCCATGGCGCTGGAAGCGCTTGGGATCCAATACCAGTTTGTCGCGGCCCGGCCGATGTTTTACCCGGTGCTGCGGCCAAAGACGCATATGGCGATTATCGTCAGTCTCGATGGCGAACAATGGCTGTGTGATCTGGGCTTCGGCAGTTACGGTATTCGTGCGCCAATGAACCTGGCGGTGTTGAATCAGCCGGTTCAGCAAGACGGCGATACTTTCATGCTGGAGCCTGTGGCGTCATCCAACAGTGAGCCGGCTTACCTGCTGAAAGCACTGGTACAGGGCGAATGGGCCAACCAATACGCCTTTGATTTGTACTCGCCGGAATGGATTGATTTCGCCCCAGCCAACTTTATGAACTCCACCCACCCGGACGCGATTTTTGTGCAAAAGCCCTTGGTAGTTTCGTTCAATCCGGCTGGCCGCACAATATTGCTGGGCAGCAGCCTGAAAACCATCACCAATGGTGAAACCAGCCAGCGGATGGTTAATCCCGACGAGTATGACGCGGTCTTGAAGGAGCTGTTCAACCTGCCGCCACTGGTGCAAGCGCGCGGATAATTCAAGGCAGCGCAGAGCATGGATGCTGCTGCACCGTCTTCAACGGATATTCTCTGGGATATAAACACCTGGCGGCTATTGAACAGCCAAGGTGACGATATTCAATACCATTTATTTATGTCTTTTAATTGAGCACTGAGTCAAGAAAAAATACATTTCCCGGGTCGTTGACTGGCTTCTGGAGCATGCGTGGTTAATATACGCCGATTTGTGTATTCGGAAGTGTTTTAAATGATCAAAATTTATGCAAGGACGCTGGTCTTCAGTTCTCTGTTTGCGGCTATTGCTGCCCAGGCCAGTGAAGGTGAAATCTATATTCAGCCGGTGGCAAGCCAATATCCCGCCATTGAACTGAATGTGAATGTTCGGGACAAGGATGGCAAGCCCGTCAGCGGCTTTCAAATGAAAGACTTCATGCTGTCCGAAGATCTGAAAGACGTGGCTCTCACCGGGTTTGAAACAACAGACGCCAGCTTGGGCAATAATCGTATTGACGTGGTGTTCGTTTTTGATGATACCGGTAGTATGGCGGAAGAAATCGAGGGTCTGAAAAATAAAACCATCGAATTCGCCAATATTATTCAGAGCAGCGGTTTCGACTATAACCTGGGACTGATTTCCTATAAGGATGTCGTCAATAAGAAATACCGGGTTACCGACAAGGCTGATGTATTCAAAAGCTGGGTTTCTGACCTCAACGCCGATGGTGGCGATGATGAGCCAGAGAACGCCCTTGATGCGATTAACGAGGCTGCCGCAGCCACGTTCCGCGACGGGGCCGAGGTCATTTTTGTACTTATTACCGATGCAACCTTCCACGCATCTGACTCGGTAACGTCACTGACCATGCATGATGTGGTTAATACCCTGAAAGCCAAAAACATCAAGTTTCATACCGTTGGGCCAAACATCGACCAGTATAAGGTAATGACTGCGGATCTGGGCGGCACCTTTTATGACAAGGACTCTGGCCAATTCCAGCGCATTGTTACCCAGATTGCCGGCGGTAGCTCTGGCAACTATCGTCTGACCTTTAACAGTCCTCGCCCAGAGTACGACTTCACCTGGCGTGCGTTGGAACTGAAGGTTCAGGGGCATGATTTTGACAACGGCGTGACGCAATATCAGGCGCCGAGCTGGGTGACTGCTTCCAGTCGTAAGGATGCTCTCAAAGGCGGTGAATCCAGCTATGCACCGCATTATGTTGTTGATGGTTCCGATAGCACTGGCTGGGTTGAAGGGGTGAGCGGTTCTGGCATAGGGGAATGGCTGGCGATGAACTTCAACAAACCGGAGGCTGTTGGTAAATTTGCTATTCGTGCAGGTTCCGGCTCCAGTTTGCCAACAACGGTTGCGGTTCAGATTAACGGTGGTGAGAAACGCTTTTATAGCCCGGATGCTTCCGGCCAGCTCATCTCTGGTGAATTTGATCGTGAAATGGCGATCAACCAATTCAAGGTCAGTATCGTCAAGGCAAGTGCCAGCGAAACAGGCTTTGGTGAGGTCGAGCTCTATTCCGGCAAAACCGATCGTCTGATCGAACCCATTCGCAAAGCCAAGGAAGCCCGCATGGCCCATGGTATTGCGCTGGAGTTGAACAGCAAGGGCGAAGAGCTGTATCACGCGAAGAAATACGAAGACGCGATTTATCATTACAAGGAAGCAATCGATAAAGATCCTTCCTTCGCGCAAGCATACAGCAATCTGGGACTGGCTTATCAGCGCGTCAATGACTATCCAAATGCCATTTGGGCAAACCGGAAGGCGATTGCTCTGGCTCGCGGCAAAACCCGCAATGTGGTGAGCGCCAGCTCCTACTACAACATCGCGAGAATATTTGAAGCCCAGAACAAGTACGAAGAGGCGTTGCAGAATTTCTACTGGGCGATGTCCTTCCGTTCTCACAATGCCTATGACGCCGGCGTCGCCCGGATGAAAGAGAAGCTTGGTTTGTAAACTGACTGCAAACCGATATTTGTTATTGAGCCCGGAACGATAGTCAGCTGTTGTTCCGGGCTTTGCCATCCTGGTATTCGTGCTCCCGACCGATTAAAGGATTTTCCGGTGAAACCAATCTCCCATCTGTTCGCACTTTCCGTATTGTCGTTTTCCCTGCTGTCGATGCCTGCGACCGCCGCCGGGCCAGAAAAAGTCGCCACCATGGATCGGGGATTGTGGCCGACAGCCATAGTGAACAAACAGGAATTCAACCGCGCATCTGCGGCAGAAATTCTCGTATTCTCGCAACTGCTGGACCAGATCGATATCGACTCCGAGGCCAACATCCAGGGATTCACGGGCATCGAGAATATCAATGCCGAAGAAGTCTATCGCTGGCGTGATCGAACCCGCCAACAACTGCTGCGAAATTATCAGCTGGCTTGTGCTGATTGTGGAGTCACTGACTGGCAGTCACTGGTCAGCCAGCCACTGTCGCAAACACAAGCTGATAACACGGCATGGCTTACCGCCAGCCAGAAATTCCATCAGTACTATCTCTACGAACAGGTGCGTCTGGCAGCCCTGTTTCCCCGCATTACCAGTGAAATCAGTTTGCTTGATCCCGATAAGGAAATTAACGGCACAGAGTTTCCGGATCTGCATTTTCTGCTGACCTATGATGACGGCCCCGCTGCTGACGCCACCCGCGATGGCAAAGTGGTTAACCCAACCGCAATGCTGGTTGAATCGCTTAACCGTTTTGGTCTTCACGGCCAGTTTTTTGTGCTGGGAGAGCGACTGGTTAGTCAGAAACCTGCCATTAACACCTACGATGGCCAGTGTCTTGGTTCTCATGGTCAGCAGCACAAAAGCCACCAGAAATGGCAACAGTGGGCAGAATCACTGGATGCAACAACCCAGGCATTGGTGCCTTATCAGTCAGGTCCGTATTGGCTGCGACCACCCTACGGCCAGCGGCATCAGGAACTGTTGGACCATGTGGCAGCAGAGGGTGGAAAAGTGATGCTGTGGAATATCGACAGCCAGGATTGGAACAAAAAGCTGACCAATGACGAGGTTCGTGACCGCGTAAAGACCCTGATGCTGCTTTGGCGTCACGGCATTATTCTCTATCACGATGTTCACCCAAGGGCGCTCGACAATCTCGCTGCGCTTAACCAGTTCGCCCAGCAAACAGGCTTGACCTTCGTCGACTGTCATCAGCTCACCATACAGCCCTGAGTCAGCAGTAACCGCAGCAAGCGACTGTCAAACTGGTGGTAACAGTGCGTTTGCTGAGGCAGGGCTGAATCCGGGCTGGCCGCAACGGCATAATGATCGCTACCAATGACAGCTATCGGCGACAGCCCGGGGTGGAAGAATGGCAAATATTGAATTAGGGCTGCACAGCTTTGGTGATGTAACGGCCTTTGTGGATTCGGCCGTTGTGGATTCAGCCAGAGCTCAGCTCAAATCAATGGCGCAGGTTCTGCGAGATGTGGTCGAGCAGGGTGTGCTGGCCGATGAAGTTGGCGTTGATTACCTCGGTCTGGGTGAGCATCATCGCGATGACTTCGCTATTTCTTCTCCTGAGGTCATTCTTGGCGCGATTGCCGCCAAAACCCGACGTATCCGGTTGGGCACCGCCGTCACTGTGCTGTCGACGGATGACCCGGTACGATTGTTTCAGCGCTTTGCGACACTCGACGCGCTTGCCAATGGCCGTACGGAAGTGATTCTTGGGCGTGGAGCGTTCACCGAAAGCTATCCGTTATTTGGTTTTCAGGGGGCGGACTATGACCTGCTGTTCGAGGAGCGGCTTGATTTGTTTATGCAGCTGACCAGAGAAAACCCGCTCAGCTGGCAAGGCAAAACCCGGCCCGAATTGAACCGGGCAGCGGTATTTCCCCAATTTGAACAGCAGCCACTCACCACCTGGGTTGGCGTTGGCGGGACGCCGCAATCGGTGGTGCGGGTAGCACGCCACGATGCTCAGTTGATGCTGGCCATTATTGGCGGTGCTCCAAAACGTTTCCGGCCGCTGGTGGATTTATATCTGCAGTCCTGCAGCCGACTTGGGCGGTCGCCTAAACCAATCGGCATGCATTCGCCAGGCTTTGTGGCCGAAACCGATCAGCAGGCGAAAGAACGTTTCTGGCCATATTACCAGCGCATGATGAATCGCCTTGGGCGCGAACGTGGCTGGTCAGCGATGACCAAAGACCGCTTTATCGAGGAAGTTGAGCAGGGGGCCTTGTTTGTCGGCTCCGCTGAAACGGTGGCGAACAAAATTGCCCGGGCAGTGGTGGATTTATCGTTGCAGCGATTTGATCTGAAATACGTCACCGGGCCGGTACCGCATGAATATCAGTTGGACTGCATCCGTCTGTATGGCGAGCAGGTAATGCCGCGAGTGCGTGAGCTGTTGGAGGGGTGAATTCTGGCTCCCACGCGCGCCGATACCGGAGCGTGGGAGCGAATCAGCCGCTGATTATTTGGCCTGCTCAGCAGCCTTGATGCTGGTGCGAATCATCGGCGCAATCGTCAGCCCCTGCACCACGATTGAGAAAATCACCACAATGTAGGTGATGATCAGAATCAGGTTATGGATATCGACCCCGTTCAGCACCATTTTGCCGGTTGGAATCGACGCTGCCATCGCCAGCGCCAGACCACCACGCAAACCACCCCAGGTCAGAATCCGTACGGAATTGACGTCGTAGCTGCGGTAGCGACGGAACAGGCTGAACGGCATGCCGACACTGATAAAACGCGCCAGCAGCACCACAGGTACCATCAACAGACCAAGGCCAACTTCGGCCATGGAAACCGGCATGGTCACCAGCATCATACCAATCAGCAGGAACAGCAATGAGTTGAGGAAACTGTCGGTGGCGTGCCAGAAGCTGTTGATGTAATGCGAACTCATCGGGTCATCCGGGTTGGCGACCTTGGCGCGTGTCACGTTACCAATAAAGATACCCGCAACCACCATTGCCAGCGCACCGGAAATATCCAGTAGATTGGCAAGCGCAAAACCGGCCGATGGAATCATCATGGTAATCAGCAGGCGGATGTTGGCGTTCTGCAGCGAGTTACACAGCAATACATGGCCGATCAGTGCCAGCACAAAGCCAAACAGGATGCCGCCGACGGCGTCGCCCATAAACAGCTCGGCAACGCTGCCGAACGTTGGTTCAGTGCCTGAGAAAGCCACCGCAAAGATGGTGGTAAACACCACCAGACCAACACCGTCGTTGAACAGTGATTCACCTTCCACCTGAATGGAAATGCCTTCCGGCGCTTTCATCTGCTTGATAATTGCCAGTACGGCGATCGGGTCGGTAGGGCTGATCAGGGCGCCGAACAGCAAGCAATAAATTAGCGGTACCGGCCATCCCAACATAGCTAACAGCCAGTAGGCGAGGTAACCAACAATAAAGGTCGACGCCAGCGTTGAGAACAACACCAGAATGGTGATTTCCCAGCGTTGTTTGCGCAGCGCGTGCAGGTCAATTTCCAGCGCCCCGGCAAACAACAGAAAGCCCAACATGCCTTTCAGTAATAGCTGGTTAAAGTCGATGGTACTCATCGCCTGGGTAACGGGTGCAGCGATTTCATCACCGACCAGATTGTAAGAAAGCATCAGCAGTAATGAGATCAGCACAGAGCCAGTGGTGATCGCGATGGTGGTCTGAAGTTTGAGGATGTACTGGTTGGAAAAGGCGATCAGTACAGCCAGGGCCGACAGGAAGCAGAGCAGGTACCATGCATTCATGGATGGATTCCAGATTAATTATTAAACAAACATCCCTGGGGAAACGCAGGCCGCGATGACGCTGCGCGGTTACAAGATCCTTGATTCGGTGTCACTGGCTGGGAGGCGATCGACAAGAGTTTGCGGTCGGGGGAGTCAGTGTTTTTATTAGTTCTGCGCCGGGAGACAGGCTCCAGCTGCGGCTATATCGATACCGTCAGACTTGCTGATTACAGATGCTGATCTCAGACATTTGCCAGCGAGTGGCAGGGTCTGGCATAACCGGCAAAGGCAGTCAGAATCAAAAAGTTAGTGGCAGCAGATATAACCTGAATTTGAGCAGTCTGGACAGGTGCAAACAATGGAAAGTTCCGCTGTTTGACGGATATATGATGTCAGCGACCGGGAATTGAATATCCCGCGCCGGAGAGGCGGTCGCTGCAATCATTGAAGGTAATAAAATGTAAGGAAAATGGGCTCAGAACAGTGGGTGACGTTTGAATTCTGTTATCGCCAGTGCAATCAACATGGTGCCGAAAAATGCGGCATATTCGAACCCTCCCGCGGTGCTCATCCAGACGAATCCCTTCAGTGCATAAATGGAATACACAGCCACCGCCATCACGGAAGCCAGTCCCAGCGCTGCCCAGCGAGTGCAAATGCCAGCAATCAGCAGAAGCGAGAAAGCCAGTTCAGAGGCGCCGGCAATCCAGACCCATAATTCTGCGGGTTGAAAGCCGACTTTGCTGAAAAACGCCACGGTTCCGGCGGCCGGAGCACCATCGGCAAACTTGCCGAACGGGTGTGGCAACATAAACAGACCACAAGCGATGCGCATCAGCACCAGTCCATTGAATATATTGAAATTACTTGCCTTGATTGCGAAATCGCTACGGCTGATCAGATTCATAATGCTGCTCCTGGATACATCAACGATAAGCAATAGCATGCACTTTCGTTGTAACCGGGTAAGTAGCCAAATCAAGAAATCATCATAAGTGCCCGGTGTTTATCAGGTTTTTGGGAAGTGGGTACGGTTTTCCTGGGTTCTGAATAGTGATGGGTGAAACTTTTCACGGACCCCGCACCGCGGGCAAAGTATGCTGCGACGCTCTAATTTTTGCAGGAAGCAAGGGCTTGAAACCGCAATATCAATATCGGCAACGTCTGGTACAGCCACAACCAGAGCGGGAATTTCGTTTCGGCGAAGGAAAAATCAGTGGCGTCGGTTCACTCACGCTTGGAATCCTGAGCTTGCTCACGGTTTTGGCCTATCTCTATCCTGCCTGGCTGACGACCACTGAGCTACGTCAGGTTTACGATGCCCGGGTTCTGCAACAGATTCTGAAGTACGGTATGTATTTCTCGTTATTGCTTGGCTGCCTTAGTCTGCTGCTCAATCGTGGACGTTATCGGAAATACGGTATCTGGGGCAGCGCGTTGACACTACTGGCGTTTGCGTTGGGGGGATACCAAATACCCATCGGCCCGGTTGAGGCTCGCTCGCTGACACTGGGTGTCGACTGGATGATCCTGGCTTTTCTGGGCTCGGTATTGATCTTTATGACGCTGGAGAAACTGTTGCCTCAGTATGGTGACCAGCCGATTCTGCGGCCGGACTGGGACGTAGACCTGGTGTATTTCTGCTTCAACCATCTGGCGATCTCAGCCATTTTGTTGTTTGCAAACTATCATATTGGCCATTTCAACTGGGCGGTAAGCACGGACTTCCAGAGCTGGGTGCAGGCATTACCGCTGTGGCTGCAGGTTGTATTCATTATTCTGGCGGCCGATTTTGTTTTGTACTGGGAGCATCGCCTGTACCACGAAGTGCGGATTCTCTGGCCTATCCATGCGGTCCATCATTCGGTTGAACAGCTGGATTGGCTGGCGGGTTCACGAGGGCATTTTGTTCAGGTCTTTTCTGAACGGGCTCTGGTCATGGTGCCCTTGTACCTGACCGGAGTCGACACTGCCGCACTGAACGTCTATGTCACCTTCGCAGCATTGCAGGCGGTGCTGATTCACTGCAATACGCGCATACCTTTTGGCCCTTTGAAATACGTTTTTGTAACGCCTCGGTTTCATCACTGGCATCACAGCTCTGAAGATCCTGCCCTGGATACCAACTATGGTGCTCATACCATCCTGTTTGATCTGCTATTCCGTACCTGCCATTTCCCCAAACAACATTGGCCTGCTGAATATGGAACGACGTCGCCGTTGCCAAAGACGGTGCTTGGGCAGCTGCTTTACCCGCTGAAGGAAGGCAAACAGCTGATCAAGAGTCGGTTTGAATAGTGATACTGTGTTTTTGTACAGTATTTGGTTGCGAAGGCACTTTGTTGCCAGGTAGGTTGGGCTGGAACTCGCAGTCAGGCAGGTCGCTCAGCAAAAAACCTGATCATTGACCTGCTCTGGCGGGTTCGAAAGCGGGGTTTTAAATAATTCGGGCAAGTCGGCTGCACGGTGCCATTTCTATCGAGAACTGGTTTTATATACAGTATCTCGGTGAGCGGCGCTGTTTTTGCAATTCCTCTTCCATGAAACGGGATCAACAGGAGTGCCAATAGTGCCGCAGCAGCTGATTTTTCATCTCGGTGACGAACATACCGGAGCCTCGACATTGCGCCGCTGGCTGTTGGTGCAGCAACAGGAGTTGCTGGCAGCCGGACTCTTTTACCCCCTCGCCGAAGCGCCGGATGCCAGTAACGCTGCGGACTTGCTGCAATCCTTGCGCAGTTTGCCGGTGGCTCAGATTCGCCTTGGCGAACTGTTTGCCGGACATCCACGACTGTTGTTGTCGGCCAATCCAATGACGTGGGACAGCAAGGCTTTGGCGGCACTCAAACAAGCGGCCCAGCGGGAAGGCATTGAGCTACAAATTCTGGTGTTTGTACGGGATTTGTTGCCTTACTGCTATTCGCGGTTCGAAAAAAGCGTGCGGCAGGGCGGGAATACGGATGCGCTGGAAAGCTTTCTGGCGGAATGTTCTCTGATCGATCAACTTGACTGGGTGTCGACCTTGCACGGCAGTTTTGCCGATGTCCGGTTGCTGCATTATGAGCAATGGCAACGCTGTTTGCCGCAGGCGTTATTGGAGCTGGCCGACCTCAAGGAGCTTGTGGCGGCTCCTGAGTTGCAGAAAGCGGCTGGACGGCTGGACGAACCACGCTGGTTGCAGCCAGCGGAAATTCAGCTGATTCAGCGTTTTGTCAGCTGGCAACGGCAATACAAGCGTTATCTGCGTAAACACAATATGGCTCGAACGTTATCGCAATGGTGTTTGCTGCAGCCTGCCGGTTCTGCCACTGTGAGCCTTGAGAGTCGGCTGTTGCCGCAATTGCTGGAGGCTGATCAGCCCCGGCTGCAACAATTCAATCGCACGCTGGGCAAGCGCCATGGTTTTGAACTGGCGATCAATAATTCCTTGCTAGACGTGGTTGGTGACGATCAGTCTCCAACAGCAGAGCTGACACCGCTGGTGGCCGGTTTGTGTGAATTTGTGGTGAGCCAGAGCGAAATATTCGGTGAGGCGTTTGCGCCCTTGTGCGCGCTGGAGCTTGCGCTCAGTGACCCTGGTATGTCGGCCTGTTTGCTGGAACACTGGCTGCCACTCGATTTGCAGCCAGATTTTGCCGGACCATTAATACAACGCTTTCGGCTGGTGGCCGGGCAGGTTAACGATGCCCGGCTGGCAAGTCTGCTGAATCAGTGTGTTAGCCCGGCGGCTGTGCTCGCTGATGGTTAGTTCACAGTGAATTTTTCCACCGTGTCGGTCAGGCGAGTGGCCAGCGCGGCCAACGCCTGGCTGGCTTCTGCAGCCTGGGCGGCCTGGCTGCGACTGCTGTCGGCCAGTTCGTTGACCCGAACAATATTGCGATTGATTTCTTCGGCAGCGTAGCTTTGTTGTTCTGCCGCAGTGGCGACCTGATTGTTAAGGTCGCTGATGCTGGTAATGTTTTCGTAGATCACCTGCAAGGCTGAACTGGCGTCACGGACCTTGCTGATACCGGCCTGGGCTCGTTCACGGGATTTCAGCACAGTGCTGACCACATCGGCAGTACCTTTGTTGAATTCGCTGATGGTGGTGCGGATCGATTCGGTCGACTCCTGGGTTCGTTGAGCCAGGGTGCGAACCTCATCGGCCACCACGGCAAATCCGCGGCCCTGTTCACCGGCACGGGCAGCTTCGATAGCAGCGTTCAGCGCCAGCAGATTGGTCTGTTCGGCAATGCCGTTAATTTCATTGAGAATGGCACCAATACTGGCGCTGTCTTGCTGCAGCTTTTCAATGGCCTGACTGGCTTCCAGTACTTCCTTGTTCAGATGCTCAATTTCGTCGCGGGCCTGATCGGAAATTTTGCGGCCATGATTAACTTCGTCGTGCACCCTGCCAACTGCGCTGGCGGCTTCGTGAGCGTTGCCGGCAATATTCTGGATGGTCGCGGTCATTTCGTTCATTGCCGTCACGGTCTGGACAACTTCGTCCTGTTGCAACTGGCTGGCGTGGCCAACCTCGCGGGTAATCGCTGACATTTCTTCGGATGCTGACGCCACCTCGACAGCACCGGATTTCACCTGATGAACCGTGTCGCGCAGGGTCTTGATCAGCGAGTCAAACGCATGGGACAAGACACCGATTTCGTCGTTGGATTGATGGGCGGTCATCTGGGTCAGGTCGAGATCGCCCGCGATCTGTTTAATACGATTGGTAATATCCTGTACTGGCCGGTAAATGGCGCGCGATACCAGTACTGTCAGTATCGAGACAATCAAAAAGGTAATCACAATGCTGATGGTGATATTGGTGTAAATCGCCTGACGTTTGGTTTCCATGGTCGTTCTGATGTAGGACGCCAGCTCTTCAAAGCCGGTTTCTGTCTGATGTACGGCAGAACGCATTTCACCACGCAGCCCCTTGTCCTGGCTCAGGCCAATTTGATTCTCCTTGTTGAACAGATTGGTGAAGTCCTTTTGATAGGCATTCAGCTGCTGTGTGACGGTACTGTTGCCAGCCAGACTGCTGGTTGGTAGTGCCGCCCGAAAGTCTTCAATGCCCTGGTTAAATTTGTCGATGTATTTAGGATCCGAGCGCAGCATGAAATCTTTTTCGTGGCGCCGCAGCATCAGCATGTAATAGAGGACTTCGTAATCGTCAGCGGATTTGGCGGTTTGCTCAATGTTATGGACGGCCGTGCGCAGCGCGCCATACAGGCCGCTTTCCGGGTCCAGACCGGCTTCCGTCTGCTGTTTTACCAGTTCACTGAATACGCTTTCATAACGGGTTATGTGTGATGACAGCTGGTTCACCAGATTGGTCTCCAGCCCTGATGTGTTCATTTCCTGTTGCAGCTGCTGCAGGTTCTGGCTGGTCTGAACCGCCTGCTGTTTAAACTCATCGGCGTATTTCAGATCCTTGCGGGCCAGAAAGTCTTTTTCGTGGCGGCGCAGCATCAGCATGTCACTGTTAATTTTCTCTTGTTGATACAGCACGTGGCCCAGGTCGACCAGTTGTGTGAACTGCAAAACGGTCAGGGCAGAGGTGATGATCAGTCCGACAATCACCAGAAGCAGGATCAGTGTGTGTTTGGTTCTGATGTTGAGCTTGTCAATAAACATCAGGTTTCTCCGGTCGAGGCATACTTTCTCCCAAGCCTAGACCAATTCGGCCAGACTGCGAGGAGGTCGCAGCGCGTCACGGCTGGCTAATCCCGGGGTTCTGGCTATGGGGGGAGGTGGTGGGAATGTTGTTGGTGGCTGTATTACTGGTGAACGGTTTGCTGGTAAACGGAGTGGGGATAAATACGTAACGGGGTAAAAGAAAACCCCCGATCGGCCCAACCAATCGGGGGTTTTGGGAGCCTCACCATCAAACCACACCCTCATGAAGTCGGATAGTGAGGTTGCAGAGTCGCCATGGAATGACGCCGTTACGGGTGGTCTGGGTGCCCGTAACAACGCTGGTCTATGACGACTCTTTCCGGGGCGGCTGTCCGTGTCCGCCAAGCCAAGGAATAGGGGGTGACCCCGGGATTAACCCAGAGTCAGCCAGTGTTGCGCAGGGCTGTGGAAGTCCACTGCCATGGCAATACTCAGAGCGGTAATGGTCACGATAGAGACCATAAACACCTGTTTTGCCCAGCCGCTGTTGTCCACTTCAACCTGCCAGCCTTTCAGCGCCAGTACCAGCCACCAGAGGCTGGTGACACAGGCCACTGCGAGGTAGCCATAACCAGCGTAACCGGTGGCCGTCAGCAGGACAGTGACCAGCCCAAACGCAATGATGTACAACACCATGTGCAGTTTGGTCTTGCCGATGCCCTGGGCGACCGGCAGTACCGGAATACCGGCTGCCTTGTAGTCGTCGTAGCGGAAAATCGCGATGGCGTAGGAGTGGGGCATCTGCCACAGGCAGAACATTAGCAGCAGAATTCCCGCCCCTACGTCAAAACTGCCGGTGACGGCGCAATAGCCGACCACCGGAGGTACCGCACCAGACAGGCTGCCAATCAGCGTGCCGTAAACGGATGAGCGTTTCAGCCAGAGGCTGTACAGACCGACGTAAACCACAAAACCGAAGGCGGCAAACAGCACCGTAATGGTGTTGGTTTGCCAGGCCAGCAGGCCGAAGCCCAGCAGCCCCAGCACCACACCATGGGCGACCGCGGCCAGTACCGACATTTCGCCGGTAACGGTGACGCGATTGCGGGTGCGCTGCATATGGCCGTCAATATCACGGTCGATGCCATTGTTGATGGCACAGCCAGAGGCAACCACCAGCGACAGGCCTACCACGGTTGCCAGCAGCAACAGGTAGTCGATTTCACCGCGCGAGGCGAGGAAAAATCCGCCTGCGGAGGCGATCAGGTTGCCCATGATGATGCCTGGCTTGGTCACCGTCAGGTAGCGTTTGAAGGGGCCTTGCGGCCCCTCGGCAGAAGGCTTGCCAGAAGGCTTCATAGATGCCTCCCGTCAGCCCATCATCATGGCGTTGGACGCGTAGATGATCCAGATCGACAGACCCACAACCAGCACAATAATCAGCGCCGAGAACAGGAAGGTGAAAGTATTCAGCTTGCCTTCTTCGGTCACAAATGACAGGTGCAGGAAGTACTTCAGATGCACGGCAATCTGTACGATCGCCATGATCACGAAGATCCAGATGGTGGCGACCTTGTCGAGTGCTTCGGTCATTACCAGGCCAAACGGAATCACGGTCAGGATCACTGACAGGATGAAACCGGTGACGTAGGAGCCGACACTGCCGTGGTCAGCGTGTGCGTCAGGAGTATGTTGGCTCATTACACGGCCCCCATCAGATAAACAACGGTGAATACACAGATCCAGACGATGTCGAGGAAGTGCCAGAACAGGCTCAGGCATCCCAGACGGGTCATGGTGCGTGGCTGCAGGCCGCGGTTTTTCACTTCCAGCATCAGCACGATCATCCAGATCAGACCGGCAGTTACGTGACAGCCGTGCATACCCACCAGCGAGAAGAACGAGGTCAGGAATGCGCTGCGGTCAGGACCGAAGCCTTCGGCGATCAGATGATGGAATTCGTTGATTTCCATGCCGATAAACACGGCGCCGAGGGCAAAGGTCACCATCATCCAGGTGAGGGTGGCCTGCTTGTTGCCCTTGTGGCCGCTGATCATGGCGAAGCCATAGGTAATACTGGAGAACAGCAGTGCAAAGGTCTCAACCAGCACATAGTCCAGTTCAAAAATGTCGTGGCCGGAAGGGCCACCCGCAGTGTTCATAAACAACACGGCGTAGGTCGCGAAGACCGATGCGAACAACAGGCAGTCGGTCATCAGGTACACCCAGAAACCAAACAGCGTGGTGCTGCTGGTGTCGTGGTGATGGTCGTCGTGTGAGTGCCCGGCGTCGTGGCCGTGAGCACCATGTGTCATAGCGCTAGTCGTCATACTCAGGCCTTTAACAGAGATTGCTGTTGGATGGCTGCCAGGTGCTCGCCTTCGATTTTTTCGATTTCTTCCGGCTGGACGTAGTAGTCGACATCGTTGTCGTAGCTACGCTTGATCAGGGTGACAATCGTCAGTACGAAGGTCGCGATAACCAGCCACCAGATGTGCCAGATAAAGCCGAAGCCGAAGGCCGTCAGCAACATACCCATGATGAAACCAGCGCTGGTGTTGCGTGGCATATGGATCGGTGCATAGCTGCCAGGGCGCTGGTAGGCAGTGCCGTTTTTCTTCATGCCGTGGAAGGCATCAACACCGTCGGTTTTTGGATCAACCGCAAAGTTGTAAAACTGTGGCGGTGACATGGTGGACCATTCCAGCGTACGTCCATTCCATGGGTCGCCGGTGGTGTCTTTCAGGGCTTCGCGGTTTTTGTAGCTGACGTACAGCTGGATCAGCTGGGACAGAATGCCCAGAGCGATGATGAAACCACCCACGGCAGCGATGTACAGCCAGATGTTCCAGTCAGGGTTGTTGGTATGGTTGATTCGACGGGTCATACCCATGAAGCCCAATACGTACAGCGGCATGAAGGCCACGAAGAAACCGATCTGCCAGAACCAGAAGGCGCGCTTGCCCCATTTCTCGTCCAGCTTGTAACCCATGGCTTTCGGGAACCAGTAAGAGAAACCGGCCAGGTAGCCAAATACCGCACCACCGATAATGGTGTTGTGGAAGTGGGCGATCAGGAACAGCGAGTTGTGCAGCACATAGTCGGCACCCGGTACCGCCAGCAGTACGCCGGTCATACCGCCGATGCTGAAGGTCACCATAAAGCCCAGAGTCCACAGTACCGGTGGAGTGAACTGCACACGACCGTGGTACATGGTGAACAGCCAGTTGAACAGCTTCACGCCGGTTGGCACCGCGATGATCATGGTCATCACACCAAAGAAGGCGTTTACATCGGCGCTTGAGCCCATAGTGAAGAAGTGGTGCAGCCAAACGATGAAGCCCAGAATGGCGATCGAACCGCTGGCCCAGACCATCGACTTGTAACCGAACAGTGGCTTGCCAGAGAAGGTCGCCATGATTTCAGAGAAAATACCGAACGCTGGCAGTACCAGAATGTACACCTCGGGGTGACCCCAGGCCCAGAACAGGTTGATGTACATCATGGCGTTACCGCCAAGGTCGTTGGTGAAGAAGTGGAAGTCGAAGTAACGGTCCATGGTCAGCATCAACAGCGCGCCGGTCAGGATCGGGAAGGAAGCCACAATCAGCACGTTGGCCCAGGTACAGGCCCAGGTGAAAATCGGCATTTCCATCAGCTTCATGCCCGGGGTGCGCATCTTCATCACAGTTACCAGGAAGTTAACCCCGGTCAGCGTGGTACCAATACCGGATATCTGAAGCGCCCAGATGTAGTAGTCGACGCCACTACCGGGACTGTAGGCCAGCTCAGACAAGGGTGGATAAGCAACCCAGCCGGTACGGGCAAATTCACCCACACCCAGTGAGATGTTCACCAGCAGGGCACCGGCAACCGCCAGCCAGAAGCTGAGGTTGTTAAGGAACGGGAAGGCAACGTCACGGGCACCAATTTGCAGTGGCAGCACGATGTTCATCAGGCCAATCATGAAAGGCATGGCCATGAAGATGATCATGATCACACCGTGAGCGGTGAAGATCTGGTCGTAGTGTTCCGGTGGCAGATAGCCTTCCGCGCCATTGGTGGCAGCGGCCAGCTGGGTCCGCATCATAATAGCGTCGGCAAAGCCGCGCAGCAGCATAACCAGCGCCAGTACGATGTACATAACGCCCAGGCGTTTGTGGTCAACCGAGGTGATCCAGTCGTGCCACAGCACGCCCCATTTTTGATACTTGGTAATTGCGATGGCCAGTGCCGCACCAATCACGGCGACAATAGCCAGCGTGATCATGATGATGGGTTCGTGGTACGGAACGGCATCGAGAGTGAGTTTTCCGAACATATTACTCTCCGGCCTCCTGGTGCATGGTTTCTGCTGGCATTGCCGCTGGGTTCATGGATTCCTCGGCAGTCGCCTGATGGCCTTCGTGCTCAGCGTGCTTGTGCATGCTGGTCGCAGACATGTGATCCATTTTCTGATCTGTAAACGGTGTAGCGCCGTGGTGCTGCATGTACTTCATCACGACATCGTCAAACAGACCTGGCTTGACGGAGGCGTAGTGGGCAACCGGGTTGCCTTCGCTTGGCACCGCCAGCTTGTCGTATTCCTGGCTGCTCAGTACGGCAGGAGCCGCCTTCACTTTGGCTACCCACTTGTCGAACTCGGCATCTGTGCTGGTTGCAACGGTGTCGAACTTCATTTCGCTGAAGCCGGAGCCGCTGTAGTTGGCAGAGAAACCGTTATAGGTGCCTGGTACGTCAGCAATCAGGTGCAGCTTGGTGGTCATCGCCGCCATGGTATAAATCTGGCTGCCCAGCTGAGGGATGAAGAAGGAGTTCATGGTTGACTCGGACGTCAGCTTGAAGCTCACCGGACGGCCAGCCGGAATCACCAGCTCATTGATGGTGGCAATGTTCTGTTCTGGATAGATGAACAACCATTTCCAGTTGAGGGACACAACATCGATTTCGAGGGGTTTCTTGTCGTGTTCCAGCGGCTTGTATGGATCCAGATCGTGAGTGGAAATCCAGGTAATGGTACCCAGCACCAGGATGATAACGATCGGAATGGTCCAGACGATTGCTTCGATCTTGTTAGAGTGTGACCACTCAGGGTTGTACGGCGCCTGAGTGTTGCTGGCACGGTACTTCCAGGCAAAAAACAGCGTCATAAAAATAACCGGTATCACCACGAGTAGCATCAAACCGGTAGCAATCAGAATCAGATTCTTCTCGTCGACACCTACCTGTCCTTTGGGGTCGAGAATACCTCCCGAACACCCGGACAGTAATACGCTGCCGGCGACAAGAAATACGGCCAAAAGCCGATTGTTCCTGGCGTTTTTCATTATCGAACCTTGGTTAATGGGCAAAAGATTTCCGCAACACAATTGTGAAGTCGGTAAATTTGCGGACTGAACCGCTGAAGTTGACGATATAACCCGGCTATAACTGCGCATATAACCGCAGTTATTGAAAGGTTAAATCGGCAAAGGGGAACGCATAAGCCAGCGCCGGCAGCAGCTTATATAGCAGCTACCCGATATGTGACTTGAGCGTTAAAAAAGTGGTGGTGCGCGGCTGCTGTGAGCCGATTCCAGACCCCGGCGAATACCATGTAATGGTTCGCGGAACAGGGTACGAAAAGTAAGAAAACAACGAGGAACACGACGTTCCAGAAACAGGATCCAGAACAGTGCGCTGATCAACAAGCTGTTGATGACGCTCCATTCCGACACGGACAGCAGTGAGCGCAGATCCAGCAGCGACAGGTCGCTGATGCTGCTCAGTTCCGTAACCAGCTCACCAACGCCCGCAGTCATAGCCGCCAGCAGGGCAGCCAGAGTGAGCAGGTGTCTCGTCAGTTGATTGGTCAGGAAATGGTGGCTCATATAAATACTGGGTCCTCTAATACAGGCCATGGCTCTTATACCGGCCTTTGTGCCGGAAGGTCACATTTTGTCTGCTTATTAGAGGAATTTTGATGCAGTGGGCGCGACTATAACCAATTTTTGATGCGCGTCAAAACTTTTCATTTTCAACGGTTTATAGGAATTCAATAAATCGAAACAGTTTCAGTCAGGAATTGTAAATGTCTTAGTATTTGTGTGGCTTATAAATATCAAGATAATCATATGGGAATATTAATATATGTAATTAATTCGGAGTTTATGTAGGGGGTATATTTGCCCGAAACAAATAGCCCGACTGACAAAGCAAAAATGTGTTGCTGTGCTGGCATCTGGCGATTCAGCTGGTATAAGAGCGGTTTTCCTAGGCTGGCAGGTGGTATCCGGTGTTGCAGCAACACAAATTGAATCTGGGCGTACTTCTATTCACAACGGTCTGGATGCCATCTGCAAACGCTGATGAGCTGTACTCCGACACCAAACTGGTCGCCAGTTCAGCGGCGGTTTCGCTGCGCGATATGATCCATGGCTGGGACGGTGGGTTTCAGGATGGTGAGTACGCTTATGCCGATGCCCGTCAGCGTCTTGGTGTTTTGGTCGGTGACCCGCAAGGTTCGCACTGGCTACTGGAATGGCAGCGACGCTGGCATTACGACCTGTCGTTTTCAAAAGGAATGGCGCGTTATTACCGTGCTTCCGAGACGGGTGAAGCGCTTCAACAGGACGAATCACTGCGACTGGACATTCGTGCCATTACCGCCACGGGCTTGAATTTTGGAAAGCAGTTTGAATTGACTGAACAGTCCTTGAAGCTGACTCCATCGGTGACGGTTTATCGGGCCGACTCCTGGCAATTTGGTCACTTGAATGGCTGGGCGGCGGCTGGATCGTCTGGCAGTGCCTCTGCGACGCTCGATTATCACTTTAATGAAGACAAACTGCTGGAGTATCAGGTTGATCCTGCCGCTGGTTGGGGTCTGAGTTTCAATCTGGGTGTGGATTGGCAAATTGCCGAACAGTGGCGTCTGCGCGGCCAGATCGATGATCTGTGGAACCTCTGGCGCATGGAAGACTCCGGCTACACCGACGCCTGTATCAACTTTGATTCTCCGTCCCAAAGCGTCTGCACCAGCAGTGCGACGGCATCGGGTAAATCCGGTCAGGAAGTCTTCTATGGTCGGCTGCGCCCGGCGACAGAGATTAATCTGAGCTGGACTCCGCAATTGAAGGGCTTGCAGTTGGGAATCAATCTCTATCATCAGGGCGATTATAGCCGAGTGGGCGCAACTGTCCGGCAGCAACTGGCTGACAGCTGGTCGGTACACAGTGGCATCTATTCCAGTCGACAGCTGGGCGCAGGAGTTGGCTGGAAGTACCTGGCGCTGGATCTCAAGCTGGACGATTACCGCATGGCGAATGTTCGCGATGCCGACTTCAATTTGCGACTGGCATTGCCTTTCTGATTTATACCGTTATCTTTTGACTGGCCTTCTGCAAGCAAAATCCGCCGGTGTGATCAGTCTTGCAGAGAGGGTTTGGCGCGGGATGAGTCGGTGTCTTGTTTGTCGTGGCTCAGTTCAGACGTCCTGGTGGTCAACAGATTATCGAAAACTTCCGCGGTATTTGCTGCGGTGGCTGGAACGGTGAGGTAGGCGGCCGAAACCAGCAGAAATGACTGGATGGTTTTCTGGATGGCGTTGTTTTTCATTGGGTCCTCTTGTTATTTGTATGCTTGTTAGTGATCTGATGTGCGCGATAGGTCGCGTACTGTTTTTTGATGGTGCGCTGACGTTTGAACAGCAGCAGTGCGAGGCCAGCCATAATAGCGGCCGACAGCAGGCCTTTCAGAACAATTGCAGCTATGGGGCTGAACCAACCGAGTGCTACCAGAGCAAACACGGCAATTGTCAGCACCAGGACAGTGGTCCAGGTCATCGTGGGCTCCTTGATAAATGGTTTCTGGTAGATGGTTTTATTCTAGCTGAGTTCCTTTTATTTGTTGTTAGTAAAAACTAATAGGGGTAATTTTCATCGGACTGTTCCAGGTGTGGGATTGTTCTGGCTTGGGGTCTGGGTGGGCAGGGCAGGCTCTAGAGTAGGTTGGCCCGCGCCCAACGTTACCCCTGGTTTCGGGAATGAATTCCCTCCTGCGGCTTCCGGGTCTGTGTGCCCGCTCGATCTCCAAGTCCCGACTCTGTGTGGGTTGGGCCGCGCCCAACATTTGCTGGGCATGGCCCAGCCTATAATAATGCTCCCGTCTGGCGTCTGGCGTCTGGCGTCTGGCGTCTGGCGTCTGGCGTCTGGCGTCTGGCGTCTGGCGTCTGGCGACGCTAGTCGTGCGATTGCCTCCCAACTTCCGGTATGATGGCGCGCTGATTGATCCGCTGCTGAGTCGTGCATGTACTTGAGTCATTTCGGGCTGGAACGATTTCCGTTCACTATCGCGCCTGATCCATCATTTCTGTTTCCTTCCGCTGGCCATCAGGAAGCGCTTGCCCATTTGCAATATGCGCTGACAGGTCACGGCGGTCTGGTGTGTCTGACCGGCGAGGTAGGTACGGGTAAAACCACGCTGTGTCGGGCCTTTCTGGAACAGACCGGTGACGAATTCAAAACCGCCTACATCTTCAATCCGCTGCTGTCGCCGCTGGAGTTGATGCGCGCCTTGTTTGATGAGCTGGAGTTACCCTGGCAAGCAGAGGATTCCCAGCAGACCTTGTATCGCCAGTTAAATGAAGCCTTGCTGGGTTGGTACGCTGACGGTAAGCGGGTTATCTGTCTGATCGATGAAGCACAGGCGATGCCAGCGGCGACGCTTGAGCAAGTGCGGCTGCTGACCAATCTGGAAACCAGCCATCACAAATTGTTGACCCTGATTCTGGTCGGCCAGCCGGAGCTGCGTGAGGTATTGGCGTCGCATCAGCTGCGCCAGCTGAGTCAGCGTATTACTGCCCGCTATCACCTTAATCATCTGCAACCGGCAGAAACGGCGGATTATCTGGCTCATCGGCTGAAGTTGGCCGGTTGTGAGCAGAACGTGTTTGAACCCGCTGCTTGTGAAGTCATCTGGCAGGGCAGCAAGGGCATTCCACGGTTGATCAACAGTGTCGCTGACCGCGCCTTGCTCGGAGCATTCGCTCAGGGCAAACAGCATGTTGATCGGGCTACGGCAAAAACGGCCTTGACGGAAGTTCTGGGAGCGCCGGACTCCGTTGCTCAAACAGATTCCGCAGCAACTGCCGTACCGGCTGTAACAGCGACTGATCGCAAGCTGCGTCAGTTGTCCTGGCTGACCAGTGGTTTGGCTTTGTGTGTGCTGGTGTTGCTGCTGCAACAGGCTGGCGGGTTGGATTCTGTGAGAACACAGCTGGCCAGCTGGATTGCGCCGTCGGCTTATGACCAAAACACCAATACGCCGCAAACCAACCCACAACCAGCAACCAATACGGCACAACCCCCGGATTCCCTGGCTATGAGCGCGGCTGAACCATCTGCATTGCCACCAGAATCAGAAAAAGACCGGGCCGCAAAATTCCTCAGCGGGTCGATGGGCCTGGTTGCTGGCGATTGTGAAACTCTGGCTGTTGAAGATTGGCATTGCCTGGAAGTGGAGTGGCCCGCCCAGCAGCTGGCAGGTGTGCAGTACCAATTGGTCATTCGTCAAAACAACGCATGGGTCTATGGCCCGGACTGGTTTGCTGATCATGCTGCCAACGCCAGCAACCAGAAAGCGCTGCTGTTGTGGCAGCCGCCAGTGGGGTATCAGCAGGCCATTTATCCCGGCCAGTCATCTCTGGTAGTGGATTGGGTGCGGCGGGCGTTAGGTGTTGCAGCGCATGCCAATTGGGAAGTTATTGGCCCCAGCGGCGAAAAACCGCTGACACTGGACCCTCTGGTATACGACCCCATTACCCAGATTCAGGTGGCTCGCTTTCAGGCCGAAAACGGTCTCAATGCTGACCGCATTATTGGTCCACAGACGCTGATCTATATCCAGCGCCAGCTGCAACAACAGGCGCAGCAGTCTCAGCAGGCGAATAGCGACGACGGAGGTGATTCCTGATGTCGTACATTCTGGATGCGCTGAAAAAGTCTGAACAGCAAGGCAAACCGGGATCAGCTGAGGGCGTGCCGGTTCAGACGACTGTGATCACCCAGGCCAAATTGCCATTGCCTCTGATCGCGGTTGCGGTGTTGCTGCTGATTGCTGTGGTGGGCTGGTCTGTCTATCGACTGTCAGGTGACGATCATGCGCTTGAGTCAGTAACCCCGGCAGAGATCGCTGAGCCAGTGGCAGTCGTAACGGATGTGATTCCCGAGTCCGAAACTCATGTGGTGCAGCCGCCAGTGGTGGCGACCTTGAATCCGGCGATTGTGCTGCGGATTGATCCGGCCGAGCGGCCGCCAATTCCGCCTGCTGCGGCTTCTGTGTCGTCCATAACGCCACCGCCTGTGCCTCAGTCTGCTGATCTTGTTGAATCAGCGCCAGCGACTCCGGCGGCTATATCAGTCGAACAAGAACCCGCAATGGCCACTGCCAGGGTCGAAGTTCGTCAGTTGCCGCCCTTAAGCTCGCTGAAAAAAATTCCAACGCTCGATGTCACCGGCCACATTTATGGACCGGACGTCAGCAGTCGTAGTGTGACGCTGAACGGCGACAGTTTTCATGAGGGCGATATGATTCGCCCGGGTATTTATGTGGACCAGATTACCTCTGATGGTCTGATTATCGACGTCGACGGTTATCCGCTGACGATCAGCCGCCGCCGTGGCTGGCAAGCAATTGAGTAATAGTGTGTTAAGTAACGAATCCAAACAACGAATCCAGGCGCTCTACCGTGAGTTGATCAAGGCGCTTGATCTCAAGCCGCGTATGGGCCAGCGGGTGATGATCGCGGAAATCGCCAAGGCGCTGGGCTCGGTCAAAACCGACGACAAGGGCGAGCGCAATAACGACGCTGGTATCGTTGTGGTGGAAGCGGGTACCGGGACGGGTAAAACCCTGGCTTACTTGTTGGCGTCGTTGCCGTTGGCGATTGAACAGGAAAAGAAACTGCTCATTTCCACCGCCACCATTGCCCTGCAGGAACAGATTCTCGACAAGGATCTGCCTAATCTGAAAAAGCATATCTCGCTGCCGTTTAACTTCGCGTTGGCCAAGGGCCGTGGTCGTTATCTGTGTCTGGTAAAACTCGACAAGGCCTTGCAACAGCTGTCCGGCATTCTCTCGACCATTGATCTGTTCGAGCAGTCGCCAGAAGAGCAGGATCGGGATTTGTACGAATCCATGCTGAGCCAATACGCCGTTGGCAAATGGGATGGTGATCGCGACCGTTGGGGTGAGGAAATTTCCGACAGTCAGTGGGGTCACCTGACGGCGACGCATCGTGAATGCTCCAATCGACGCTGCCCTGAGTTTGATAACTGCTCTTTCTTTAAAGCCCGTCAGGCCATGGAAGATGCTGACATTATTGTCGCCAACCACGATCTGGTGTTGTCGGACCTGAGTCTCGGTGGTGGCGCTGTGTTGCCAGCGCCGGAAAAGACTATCTATGTGTTCGACGAAGGCCATCACCTGGCCGACAAGGCGCTCAATCACTTCCGGCTGGAATTCGGTGTGCGGGCCCAGCGCCAGTGGCTCAAGCAGCTGGAGCAGGGGGTTGAGCAGTTTGTCGGCGCGACCAGCATGCCGCCATCCATTTTGTATGCCTTGCAGGATGCGCCGGGTCAGTGTCGCGAACTCAGTAGCCATTTCAGCCTGATGTGGCCGCTGGTGTTTGACCTGATGGGCGACCGTGACCGTTTGCGGTTTGAACAGGGCCGGGTTCCAGACAACCTGCGCGACTTGCTCAACAACATCAAGGCGCCGCTGCAGCCGTTGCTGCAATGCCTCGATAAACTCAACGACATGCTGCAGCAATCGCTCGATGCCAAGGGTGAAGGCGAGTTCAGTCGTGATGTCGCTGAAAGCTGGCAGGCACCGATGGGCATGATGTTGGCGCGGGCAGAATCACTGTGGGAAGCCGTTACCTGGATGGCTGCCGAAGAAGCCGAAGGGGAAATTCCGGTAGCGCGCTGGATAGCCAAAACGCCGTTCGGTGAAGACTGGGATATCAAACTCAGCGCCTCACCGATTGCCGTTGCCGATCAATTGCGCAAGAACCTCTGGTGGCGGTGTCATGGCGCCGTCGTAACCTCGGCAACCCTGACGGCGTTGAACAGCTTCAACAACCTCAGCTGGGAAACCGGTTTGCCGGACTGGGTTGGCTACCACAGGGTTGCCAGTCCGTTTGATTATCCGAATCTGGGCCAGCTGGAAGTGGTGCAGCTGGCATCGGACCCAAAAAGTGAGCAGTTCCAGTCAGATGTTGAGGGCTGGCTTAAAACCCAGCTTGATCTGACCAAAGGCACGCTGGTGTTGTTCAGTTCCCGGGCGCAGCTGGAGGCCACCCGCGAGACCTTTATTCGTGACTGGTACGAAAGCCTGCTGTGTCAGGGCTTTTTGCCGAAAAGTGAAATCGTCCGTCGCCATAAAGAGCGCATTGATGGTGGCAAAGGCAGTGTGATCTTTGGTCTCGCCAGCTTTGCCGAAGGGATCGACTTGCCGGGTGAATACCTGACGCATGTGGTGATCGTGAAAATTCCCTTTGCGGTGCCGGATGACCCGATTCATGCAGCCACCAGCGAATGGCTCGAAAGCCGCGGCCGTAATCCCTTTATGGATCTGACACTGCCAGCGGCCTCGATTCGACTGGTACAGGCTTGTGGTCGTCTGATTCGCAAGGAATCCGATAGTGGCAAGGTCAGCATCCTCGACAAGCGACTGATTTCCAGCCGTTATGGCAAATTGCTGCTGGATGCCATGCCGCCGTTACGGCGTATCTGACGCCTTGGCTGATTGACACCAGGCGCAGGTATCTTGCCTGCGTCTGTTCCAAATTCCCTCTGAATTCTTTATACCGTTATCTATTTTATTTCCCACTTTCGATCTCATCTCTCGGGAACCAGTCGCCTGTAAACCTTTCTGAGACAGGCACCGCAGCGCAGGAATGGGGCAAACGTGGCCTTTCCGGCCTGCTTCGGGCACACTTGCGCAGCCCGTCTGGCAGGACCGCCAGCGAGGTTTGAATCCGCGTTCGTAATCGGGAGCAGTACGACACATGAGTTTGTCAGCAGGCAGTTTGCCGCTCGGTATCGGTTTGCGATATCTGGCCGCCAAGCGCCGCAATCACTTTATTTCCTTTATTTCCGCCTCGTCGATGGTGGGCATGACCCTTGGTGTGGCGGTGCTGATTCTGGTGCTGTCAGTGATGAACGGCTTCGACCGCGAACTGCGTCAACGTATTTTGGGCATGGTACCGCACGGCGTGGTTTACAAGGCCGGTGGAATTCAGGACTGGCAGGCGCTGGCGCAGGAAATCAAGGAGTTTCCCGGAGTGGCCGGAGTGGCACCACTGACCCGTTTGCAAGGCATGATGGCGGTTAACGGGCGGGTGAAAGGCGTGCTGGTGACCGGCGTCGACCCGGCTGCCGAACCCGATGTGTCGATCTTGCCTGAACATATCAAAACCGGCTCGCTGGCTGATTTGACGCCCGGTAGTTACAACGTGTTGCTGGGTGAGTTATTGGCTCGTAATCTGGGCGTTGTCGAAGGTGACAAGCTCACATTTATGTTGCCGGAAGCAACGCTGAGTCCGGCCGGGGTGATTCCAAGGGTCCGTCGACTGACGGTTGCCGGGGTGTTTTCAGTCGGCGCTGAACTGGATGCCAACCTGGCGGTTATCAACCTGCAGGACGCGGGCAAACTGGGTCGTATCAATGGCGAGGCCGAATCGGTGCGAGTCAAGTTTGATGATCTGTTCCAGGCGCCAAAGCTGATCTGGAAGCTGATTAATAACCTTGACGGCTTTTATTCCGGCAGTGACTGGACTCGCACCCACGGCAACCTGTTTGCGGCCATTCATATGGAAAAAACCATGATCGGGCTGCTGTTGCTGATGATTGTTGCCGTGGCTGCCTTCAATATTATTTCGACCCTGGTGATGGTGGTCACAGACAAGCAGGCGGACATTGCCATTCTGCGCACCATGGGTGCGAAACCCTCGACCATTATGGCGATATTTATGGTGCAGGGATTGTCGATTGGTCTGGTTGGTGTGGTGTTGGGGACGACGCTGGGCGTATTGGGGGCCTGGTCTATCTCTGACATCGTAGCCTGGGCTGAAAGCGTTTTTGGTTTCCATATCCTTAACCCGGACGTCTATTTTATTTCCTATCTGCCATCGCAATTGCTGTGGAGTGATGTGGCCATGATTACCGGCTCATCGCTGGTGCTGAGTTTCCTGGCAACCCTGTATCCATCTTACCGGGCTTCCCGGGTGCAGCCAGCGGAGGCCCTGCGTTATGAATAATCAACCGGTTCTGGTGGCAGAAGGGCTGCGTAAAACCTACACCAGTGGGCCGCAGTCGGTGACGGTCTGGAAAGATGTGTCGGTTACCCTGCATGCTGGCGAAACCCTGGCAATTGTTGGGAGCTCGGGTTCTGGTAAAACCACCTTGCTGAACGTGTTGGGTGGCCTCGACAAAGTTGATGAAGGCTCTGTGTTATTGGGTGGTGAAAATATTCATCAGCTGTCAGAAGCCGCGCGGACCCGACTGCGGAACCAGAGTCTTGGCTTTGTTTACCAGTTTCATCACCTGTTGCCAGAATTCACCGCACTGGAAAACGTCATGATGCCCTTGCTGCTGGGTGGCAAGCCAACGGCGGAAGCCAGTGAGCGGGCGATGCAGTGTCTCAGTCGGCTGGGAATGGCAGAACGTGCCAGCCACAAGCCAGCGGAGTTATCTGGTGGTGAGCGTCAGCGTACTGCGATTGCGCGAGCATTGGTGAATCAGCCGAAAGTGGTTCTGATGGATGAACCAACCGGCAACCTGGACCAGCAAACGGCCGCTCAGGTAGAAGAGTTGATGCTGGAGTTGATTCGTTCGGTCGATACCGCGTTTGTGCTGGTGACTCACGATGAATCGCTGGCGCGACGAATGGATAGGTGTTTGCGCCTGAAAAATCAGCTGTTGGTCGAAGATCAGGTTGACTGACGGCTGGATTATTCGCAGCGCAAAAAAAAAGCAGCTAACCATAGCTGCTTTTTTATTGGCCGCATTTGGCGTGGCTAACGGATTAACGGATACAGACTTGCTCTCGCCAGCTGTTTTTGAGGTCAGCTGTTTTTCGGCGGAGTGGTCCTGCGACGGTTTTTCCAGCTCTGCCAGACATGGTGTCGCCAGAACCAGTCAACGCCGAAATAACCGATGATACCGAGGACAATACCAACGGTCAGCGATCCGACCAGCAATGGTTCCCAAACCAGCTCCAACTCATTCAGCACCCAGTCTACGGACAGCTGGATATGAAAATCCCGCGTCGGCGTCTGCAGCATCCAGGTACCAAACAGATAGGTGCCGTAAAACAGTGGTGGAATCGTCAGCGGATTGCTGACCCACACCAGACCAACGGAAATCGGCACATTGGCGTTGGCCCAGAAGGCAAACAGGGCGGCAATCGCCATCTGAAAAGGCATTGGCAAAAATGCCACGAACAAACCAACAAAAAATGCTTTGGAAACCGCTCGTCTGTTGAGATGCCACAAGTTCGGGTTGGCGAACAGTGGTGCCAGGAAACGTAGGGATTTGTTAGCCTGAATTTCTTCCGGGGACGGGAAGATGCGTTTGAATAACTTTTTGGGCATGGGAACCGCCGTGATGACACTGCGCGGCGATTATGCCGACTAAGCCATGGAGTGGCAATGCAATACATCCTGATCGTCTGCAGTGGCGGCCTGATTGTCGGCACGCTGTTGTTGTCTCATCAATTTTACTACCTGATGGCCTTCCTTTTTTCAGCAGGTTTGGCTCTGACTCTGTTGTATCGGCGAGGTTCCAAGATCACCGGTTCGCGCCAGTTACTGCTGGGCATCGGGCTGTTTATGCTGGCGCTTTGCTGGGGGCAGGGATGGCTTTTATGGCAATTGCAGCATCGTTTACCAGCCAGTCTCGATCGTATTTCCTGTGTGCTGCAACTGCAGGTTGAGGAAGTTGAAGCACAGCAGGAACGCTATCAGCGCATCCGGGCGAAAGTGCTGGAAACCCGTGCCTGCGACACCTCGTCACTGCGCTATTTGAGCCTGGGGTTCTATCAGTCAGAACCCCGCTTGCAGGTGGCTGACCAGCTTGAGGTTCAGGCGTTATTGCGAGCTGGGGTGGGATTTGCCAACGGATTGACGTTTGATTACGAAGCCTGGCAGCTTCGTCAGCAGCTGGATGGCCGCGGCTATATCAAAAAACTGGTGAGTTATCAGCCTGCCGCAACAGAACCGGGCTTGCGTGACGCTCTGCGGCAAAGCGTCTTGTCTCACTTGTCTGCTACCAGTCGCGGCTGGGTTGATGGACTGGTATTTGGTGAGCAGGGAGCCTTTGGCGAAGAGCAGTGGCAGCTGGCCAGACAGACTGGAACTGTGCACCTGCTGGTCGTCAGTGGATTGCACCTGGGCATGATTATCGCTCTGGTGTTGCTGTTGTTCGGTGGCTTGCGCCGGTTGCTGGTGTCTGATGAGCGATCGGCTCGTTTTGATCTGGCCATTCAGGCGTCGGCCAGTGCGCTGGTCACGCTGGGGTTTGTCTGGTTGGCAGGCGCAGGTATCGCGTTGCAGCGCTCTTGGGTCATGGCCATGCTGGCGGTTATCGTGGCGGTGTTCTGGAATCGACCCAATTACTGGCTGGTGTTGTGGCTGGCATTGCTTGTGGTGCTGCTGATTAATCCGCTGATCTATACCAGTGCCGGGTTCTGCTATTCGTTTGCGGCGGTGGCTGCCTTGCTGGCGTTTCTGCAGGGGCGTCGACTGGTTTGGTGGCAGGCGCTCATCTTGCCGCAGTTGGTGGTGTTTGCCGCCATGGTGTTGGTCGGCTCGGTTTGGCAGCAGCCGCTGCCGGTGATTTCTTTGCTGGCCAATTTGCTGGCGATTCCCTTGATGACGTTGGTGTTGCTGCCGCTGGTGTTGCTATTGGCCTTGAGCGGTTTGGGTTGGCTGGACAGACTGTTACAACAGCTGGATCACATCTGGTGGTGGCTGTTGAATTGGCTGGCGGGATGGACGGATGCCAGTTTGCTGTTACCGCCAGCAGCCCAGTTGTTAATGCTGGCGGCATTGGTGCTGCTCTGGCTGGGGCTGAATAGTCGGCTGCGCCTGCTAACACTGGCGGCACTGCTGGTTTTGTTGGCGACCAATCTTGTCAGGGATGATGGCCGGTTTCGATCGGTTGCGCCTGGTTTGATCATGGCCGATGTCGGGCAGGGGCTGTCGTTGTTGGTCGCGGCAGAAAACCAGCAACTGGTGTACGACCTGGGGGCAGGGTCGGCAGACGGCTTTAATCTGGCTGATCGGGTGGTGATTCCCTTGTTGTTACAGCAGGGTTGGAGTTCGCCACAAACCCTGATTGTCAGTCATGCCGACAGTGATCATGCCGGTGGTCTGAATGCATGGTTGAAGCAGTTTGATGGTGAGGTTGCGACTGGCCAGCAAACTGTTTATCTGGGACAACCTGCTGATGCCTATCGGGCGTTATTGGATGTTGAGAATCGGGGTTTGTTGGCGCGAAAGCATCATAGCTGTCACGACTCGGATGCCTGGCAACCAAATGAGCCTGCGAAGCTGCGGTTTCGATTGTTGTCTGTAGCTAATCGCATCGAAGCAGCGAGCCTGTCTGATAACGAAGCATCCTGCGTGTTAATGCTCGACTGGTATGGTCAGCGGCTACTGATACCCGGTGATATTCCCAGCTCGGTAGAGCGGCAGTTTATTGCCAGGTACGGCTCGCAATTGCAGGCCGATATTCTGATTGCAGCCCATCATGGCAGTGCCAGCAGCAGTTCAGCGGAATTTCTGCAAACGGTTCGGCCTCGCGAAGTCTGGATTTCCAGCGGTTTTAACAACCGCTATGGCCACCCAGCCGATGGCTTGATCAAACGGCTGAAAGAACGGCGAATCACCGTGCGCAATACTGCCGATCTGGGGGCGATTCATATGGAGATAAATGGCGCAGTGTGGCAGCAGCTGGAGCGCTTGCAGCCACCCTGGCGACAGCGCAGATCAGGCATGGTTGATTGAAGCCCGGTTGTGGTAGTGATTTTCGACCATTTGCGCCAGTAGTGAAAAGACCAGGTCGGCATGAGACAGGCTGAGTGTCTGACCAGCTTCCGGAATTTCCAGTAACTGGATCTGGTCGTTCAGATCAAGCAACGAACGTACGAAGTCTGGTGGCGTAGTGGCGTTCTGGCTGCCCATAATTCCGAGAAAGGGAAGCCGTACCGTACTCACCAGGCGATCCCACGCCGTGGTGGTTTGTTGCACATCAAGCTCCAGTCCGGCGCCGTTCTGGCTGTAGTTGTAATGATAGGTCCCCAGTTTTCCCTGCCGCATTGAGTCTTCATTGAGCACTTTCAGATCCAGTGGCGAGTCAGCAAAAATGGCTTCCACCCAGCGTTCAGGGCCCAGCTGACGTACCTGCACCATGCCCAGACGAATCATCATGCGCAGCATCCAGTGGGCATGTCGAGCTGCCCATAGCAGCATACGTTGCTGGCGCGGTATGGCTTCGAGGTTGACGTTGGGTTTGAAATGGCCAGATGGAGAAACCGCCAGCAAGCCGTGAAATCGTTGCGGTGCTCGTTCGGCCAGTGCCAAAGCGGGAATCAGGCCAGATTCATGACTGAGCAGAAAAGCCTGTTCAATGTTTTCGCGCTGCATCAGTTCCAGGCAGTCTTGCAGCTGGTTTTCGAGTGGATCAATGTCGCGACCGGCTGGCTGGGTGCGACCATAGCCGGGACGTTCCGGAATCCAGACGCAAAAATTGTGTTGATGCGCCAACTCGCGGTCATGCTCAAAATCTCCGGCGCCAAAAAATGGCCCATGTAACAAAAGCACCGGGATTCCACTGCGAGGTCCGTAACGACGCCAGCCCACCAGCCGGTTATCCCTTACAAATTCTCCCAGTTGCAGTGGGCGGGAAGAAATCTGCCCTGGCTGGCTGTGGCTCAATGTATTGCCCTGGGTTCGATTGGCAATAGCGGCAGCCAGTGACACCGCCTGATTCTGACGATGGGTGCCAAGCTTGTTCATCAGGGTTTTGATTTGCTGGCGCACGGTTCCCAATGCCCGCACGCGCTGCTCGCTGATTTGTTCGGCGGTCATGCCCTGTGCCAGGCAAGCCAGAATGTCGCGCTCGCTGGCCGTCAGGTCGAACAGCTCCTGTAACGCATGATCAATGGATTCCGGCCAGCGGCATTCGAGCGATTGCAGCACAAAAACATGGTGTGGCTCGTAGTAGGAGGCCGTCATGATCAAGGGCATCTGTTGGCGGGATTCCGGCCAGGTTTGCAGCAAGGTTGGGCCGCGATGCGTGAAGATACGTTGCTGAAAGCTGGCAAATTCACTGCTACTGATACCAAGGCGGGAATGGTTTTCGCCGTCGGTTGTGTGGAACAGGGTAGCGGCGGCGCGATTCTGCGCGAGGATGACTCCGGCCTCAGTTAATACCAGCGTTGGTGAGCTTTCGTCCTTGACCAGATTGTAAAGCTGGTCGTTCAGTGCCGCCTGCTGTTCGACATCGCTGAGTAGCAGGGCCAGCTCCATCACGGTGTCGCTGCTGAGTGGGCCGCCAGCTCGGGTGACAGGCTCCATATATTGCAGGATGGCACTGTAATCCTGCTGGCTACGAATCACAGACAACACCATGTTGCGAATCTGCTGTGGCTCGATCTGTTCGCCGGCCAGCAGGCCTGGTTGACAATTAATACTCATTTATTCCCTTCCAGAACACCTTTCCTGACGTTTTATACCACTTGGTAGATGCCGCTGGAATTGCCATTTAACAAAATCCGGCCGTTCGAACCTTGCAGTTTTTTTGGTCATCCGTACGAATTGATAGCGGTAATAAAAGCGCCTTGAGTGTCGTCAATATAGAGTTGTTGAAGCACCGGTTGAGGGTTTGCAGCAGGCAGGGATGTTGCTGTGGGCAGGCGCTGCTTATGGTTATTGGCGTGGCGGGGCGTTACCGACAGGGCTGTGAGGTTCGAGTTCTAATTCTCGGACATAAAGGACTGATTCATGGCTTCAGGGTTACCCAAACAACTCGCCGCCGCCTTGCTGGCAACCACACTTGCCGCTTGTGGCGCGGGCGGATCGTCAGATGGCACACAACAAACTGACACGCCGAACGGCAATAACAATCAAACCACGATAGATACCACCGCACCGGTGATTACCTTGCTGGGAGCATCAACCGTCCAGCTGCCTTTTGGCGCTAAGTATGTTGAGGCAGGTGCGACAGCAGCTGATGACATCGATGGTGATATCAGTGCCAATGTCGTCATCGGTGGCGACGCTATCAATAGCAAACACGCTGGAACCTATCGGATCACCTATGACGTTGCGGATGCCGCTGGAAATACAGCAGTCCAGGTGGTTCGAACGGTCGTTGTAGCAGAAGCTCCGGTAATCGTTGATACCACGGCTCCGGTGATTTCGCTGATTGGCGCCCAGTCCGTGTCGCTGGCCTATGGCGACAGTTATTATGACGCCGGTGCGACAGCCTATGATGATGTCGATGGTGATATTTCCGCCAGCATCGTGGTTAACAATCCGGTTAATCCATTGGTACCTGGCAGTTATACCGTTTCCTACGATGTGACCGACAGTGCCGGTAATGTCGCCGCAACCATGGTTCGCTTGGTTATTGTGGCAGAACAGGATGTCGTTGTAGCAGATACCACCGCACCTGTGTTGACCCTGCTTGGTGCTGAGCGGATTCAGTTGACGGTTGGTGACAGCTACGTCGATGCGGGTGCAACCGCTCATGACAATGTTGACGGTGATATATCCGGTCAAATTGTGGTGGGTAACGGCGTTGATACATCCGTGGCGGGTTCCTATCAGGTGACCTACAGCGTCAGTGATGCAGCAGGCAACCAGGCATCAGCTTATCGCACGGTGGTAGTGGCTCGTCCAGCTGATACGGTGGCGCCAGTCATTACCCTGCTGGGTGATGCCAGCATTACTCTGGCGGTGGGCGATAGCTACACCGATGCGGGAGCGACAGCACTGGATGACCAGGATGGCGACTTGACTGCAAGCATTACGGTTTCCAATTCCGTTGATACCAGCACCGAAGGTACTTATACCGTGACTTACAGTGTGCAGGATGCTGCTGGTAATACGGCGGTGACTGTCAGTCGTACCGTGATTGTGGAGGCAGTCGCTGACACGGTTGCGCCAGTCATTACCCTGGTAGGTGATGAGTACATCACGGTGACTGTTGGGGAAACCTATGCCGACGCTGGTGCAACGGCAATAGACGATATCGATGGTGATCTCTCTGCCAGCATACAGGTTAGTGGCTCGGTCGATACCTCGGTGGCTGGTGAATATACGCTGGTTTATAGCGTGGTTGATGCGGCGGGTAACCAGGCGGTAGCAATTGAACGTACAGTGGTTGTTGCTGATGCGGCGCTGGAGCCGGTCACGGCAACGATTGCGGGTAACGGTGAACGCGCCTTGACCATCAGCTGGAACGATGTTGCCGCTGCTACTTATTATCAGTTGTATGAAAACAAGGACGGTGCGTCAGGTTATGTCGCTGTTGGTGATCCTGTGGCCGCAGGCGTTGAAAGCATCAGTATCAACGTCTCCTTGTATGATCGTGTTGATGCCAGCTATGTGGTCAGCAGCTGTAATGTGAATGGTTGTGTGGATTCCGCCGCTGTTTCGCCAGCGCTGGCGGATCTTAATGACGGCATCCTGCGTCTTGATCGTGTGGCATTGGGCGAAAGCATCAAACTGGATTCCGGACTGGGCTTTAACGGCACTCTCAGTGCTGACGGTACGACGCTGGTATTCGCCGATTCCAATTCCAATGCTAACTACGGCGGGATTGGCAAAATTTACGTGTTAAAGCGGGCAGGTGCCGAATGGCAGCTGGTCTGGAGTCAGGAGTTACTGAATCCGGTCAGCTTCTCCAGACCGGCAGTGAATGCTGATGGCTCTGCTTTTGTGATTGGTGATGCTGGCTATTATGGTGACAGAGGATCATCCCAGCCAACCGGCCAGGTGTTCCTGTATTACCAGAACGGTGAAAACAGCTGGACTGAACTCTATCTCTCGGAACTGAATAGCACCGTTGTTATTGGCGCCAGCTCGCGCTACGGCGCCAATGTTGCGCTGAGCGGGCAAATGAAGAACGTCGGTGACACATTGCGACTGGCGGTCAGTGCGCCAGACAAGCAGGCTTCTATTTCAACGGGTGGGTTGACCAATGCCGGACGGGTTTATCTGTACGACATTACGGCAACTACAACAGGTTTCACTGTTGGCTCTCAGTATTTTGGTTGCCCGAATGAGGACTGTTACACCTCGTATATTGAAAATGCGACCTGGAATATCAATCCGAACTTCGGCAATGGTCTGGCGCTGAGTGCAGACGGTTTGACGCTGGCGGTGGGTTACCAGTCAAGTGAAGCGGAAAACGTTAATATTTTCCGGCTTGATGCGGATGATATTACTGAAACGCCAGTGCTGTTGGCACATGATCCGGTGACGCCGCCGATCGGTGCGCGTTTCGCCGAAACCCTGTCGCTCAGTGAAGATGGTTCGGTACTGGCGATTGGAGCCCCTGGTAGTGTGAGTATGTACGTTATGCGTTGGACTGCCGGTGGCTATGAGCTGGACAGCAGCACCGCGCTGGCCGCAGCAACGACCATGTGGTATCAGGAATTCGGCAAAAATCTCGAAATCAGCCGGGATGGCCGAACCATCGCAATTGGTGCTCCGGGTGATCGCAGTGATGGCTATGGCATTAATGCGGACCCAAGTAATCTGGATACTGAAATGATCAACTCAGGTGCTGTGTATGTACTGAAAGATCCGGATGGTACTGGTGATTGGGTGCGCAGTAATTTCATTCGTTCGGTGAAAAAGGCGCCAACGGATAACATCTACTGTGATTATTTTGGCATCAGTGTGTCACTGGCTGACGATGGCACACTGGCGATCGGCGCCAACAACCTCGGCTGTTCAGTGCAAGACCGGAATCCGGCGTTATACCTCTACTAAGGCGGATAGATATCTGACGTGAGTGGCTAACACTCGTTCTGGCCCGATAGCAGTACGCTGTTATCGGGCTTTTATTTTGCGTTCGGAGTGAAACCGTTCTGATAGCGATTGTCAAAAACGGCCGATCGCCTGATGGTTATGATGCATATCTGCCGCTTTTGGGGTGTTCAGATGATGGATTTGTACAAACCATAATCAGTTTCGGGCGAATACTGATCAGCTTTGAGACTGCACCAGCAGTTATCTCAAGGTAGCTTGTGACGTGTCTTACCTGTTACTTCTGGCTTGTGCTAGAGTAGCGCGCAAATTTGGTTTAGGGAGATGTTTTCCATGTTCGAGATCATCCAGAGTGGTGGTTGGATGATGGTACCGATCATTCTTTGTTCGGTGCTCGCCCTGGGTATCAGCGTAGAGCGTTTCTGGACGCTGCGTACCTCGCAAATAGTACCGCCGGACTTGCTGGCCCGTGTCTGGGGCTGGATGAAAGGAAAACAGCTCAACGCAGACAAAATCCGTGAGTTACAACAGTCCAGTCCGTTGGGTCGGGTGTTGGCTGCTGGCCTGGTGAACTCCCGTCATGGTCGTCAGATCATGAAGGAAAGCATCGAAGAAGTGGCCGCTCAGGAAATTCATGCAATGGAGCGTTATCTCAATGCTCTGGGTACAATCGCCTCGATTGCGCCACTGCTGGGTTTGTTGGGTACCGTAATCGGTATGATCAAGGTGTTCTCCGAGATCATGATTCAGGGCACAGGTCAGGCGGGTGTGCTGGCAGGTGGTATTTCTGAAGCCCTGATTACCACTGCGGCGGGTTTGATTATCGCGATTCCGGCGATGGTGTGTCACCGTACCCTGCAGCGCCGGGTTGATGACATGGTGATCTACATGGAGCAGGAAGCCCTGAAACTGGTTGACGTGCTGCATGGGGATCGCGAGGTTGTCGATAATTCCCAAGAGGCTGACAAGAAGTGAATTTCAAGCGTCAGAACCGTGAAGAGGTGTCAGTTAACCTGACGCCTCTGATTGATATCGTTTTTCTGTTGCTGATCTTCTTTATGGTGTCGACGACCTTTACCCAGGAAAGCCACCTGAGCATTGATTTGCCAGAAGCATCGGCAGAGCCATCCCAGGCACCGTCGAAAGCAATCGAAATTGTTATTTCATCGGCTGGTGAATACCAGGTTGATGGTCAGGCCTTGCTGAATCAGCAGGTCGACACTCTCAAACGTGCACTGCTCAAAATTCTGGACGGGCGTGAGACGGCACCGGTTGTGATTACAGCCGATACCAACACCCCCCATGGCGCGGTCGTCAAAGCCATGGACGCAGCAGGGCAGCTGGGTTTGATCAATCTGAGTATTACGACGCGCCAAACCGACAATGCCAACTAAATCTGCTGTTCCCGATCAGGACGGTGACAAGGTCAGTACCTCTGTCTTGTATCGCCGCCTGTTGAAATATGTATGGCCACACAAATGGGCTTTTGCCTTCAGTGTGGCCGGTCTTGCCCTGTTTGCTTCCGCCCAGCCCGCGCTGGCTCATCTGATGGGTACGGTTGAGAAAACGCTCACAGAACCCAGCCAGGAAAAAATCCTGACCTTGATCGCGCTGCTGATGGGAACCTTCTTCTATCGTGGTGTAGGCACCTTTCTGGGTAAATATTTTATTGCTGTGGTTGGCCGTAACGTGGTGCATTCGCTGCGGGTCGACCTGTTCAATAAAATGAGCCGCTTGCCTAGCGAATATTACGACAACGAATCCAGTGGTCGGTTGATTTCCCGGGTCACCTTCGATGTTGATCAGGTCACTGGCGCTTCTACCCGTGCCTTGACGACCGTAGTGCAGGAAGGTCTGACGGTGATTTTCCTGATGTGCTACCTGATCTGGCTGGATGCTACCCTGACGCTGGTGTTCCTGGTGTTGGTGCCTTTTATTGTTGCCGTGGTGGCGTTGGCCAGTCGTTTCTTCCGGCGCTACAGCCGGCGAGTACAGAAATCAGTGGGTGACGTAACCCAGGTAACCAATGATTCGATCAAGGGCTATCGCGATGTGCGTGCCTATGGTGCGATTGATTATGAGCAGGGCCGCTTTCAGAAAGCCAGTGAGTACAATCGCAAACAGGCGCTGAAGTTCGATCTGACCAGTGCTATCAGTGTGCCACTGACCCAGCAAATCGTCTCGATTGGTCTGGGCGTGATGGTTTACATCATGTTCCAGCGCGTCTCGGCAGGTTCAATGTCCAGCGCGGATTTCTTCCAGTTCATTACTGCCGCATCCCTGATTGCCAAGCCCTTACGTTCGTTGAGCGATATTAACTCGGTGATTCAGCGTGGCATGGCGGCGGCAGAATCTATTTTTCTGGTGCTGGATTCGGAAGAGGAATCCGATACTGGCACCCGGGTGCTGGAGTCTTGTCAGGGCCGGGTCGAGTTCGATCAGGTTTCGCTGGTCTATCGAGGTGCAGACAAGCCGTCCGTGAAGCAGTTGTCGGTGACGATTGAAGCGGGCACCTCGGTTGCCATCGTTGGTAAATCCGGCAGTGGTAAAACCAGTCTGGTGGGCCTGTTGCCGCGCTTCTATGAGGTGACATCTGGCCAGCTGCGCATCGATGGTGTTGATACCCGTGAATACAGCCTTGCGAGTCTGCGTAGCCAGATTGCACTGGTGAGCCAACAGATCACCTTGTTTGATGGCACGGTCAAGGAAAACATTGCCTACGGCTCACTGCGTCACTGCAGTGATGAGGAAATCCTGGCTGCGGCGGTGGCGGCTCACGCTGACGAGTTTATCTCCCAGCTGACGGACGGATATAACACCCGTTTGGGTGACAATGGTGTGCTTTTGTCGGGTGGCCAGCGTCAGCGCATTGCGATTGCCCGGGCGATCCTGAAAAACGCACCAATCCTGATTCTGGACGAAGCCACTTCGGCGCTGGATACCGGTTCTGAACGGCATATTCAGGCGGCCATGGAAGAAGTGATGAAAGGTCGCACGACCTTTGTAATTGCTCACCGCCTCAGCACCATTGAAAGCGTTGATCGCATTCTGGTGATGGATGAGGGGCAGCTGGTCGAAGATGGCAGTCACCAGCAATTGCTGCAACAGCAGGGCATCTATTATCAGCTCAGTCAGATGCAGTTCGGTGCAGATGAACAGGTTGGTGAATGAGTTCTGAATCCCGCCGCGGCCTTGCTGCGCTGATTGAGCGCAACTGGTATCGCCCTGCGCTGTACAACCTCTGGTTGCTGCCGCTGAACTGGTTGTTTGTGGTGGTTGCAGTGCTGCGGCGTATTTATTACGCCGTGTTCCCTCCAAAAGCTGTGTCTGTGCCGGTTGTGGTGGTTGGTAATATCAATGTTGGCGGTACCGGGAAAACCCCGCTGATCACCTGGCTGGTTGAGCGTGCGATGCAGCTCAATATGCGGGTTGGTGTGGTCAGTCGTGGTTATGGCGGCAAGTCTGAACAGTATCCACTGGAAGTGACAGCTGATACCGATGTGTCGCTGTGTGGTGATGAGCCGCGCTTGCTGGCCAATCGCACCGGCTGCACCGTGGTGGTAGACCCGCAACGTCGTCGAGCGGTTGAATATCTGCAAGGCAAGGTTGATATTATTTTCAGCGACGACGGGTTGCAGCACTATGCCATGCCGCGTGTTGCTGAACTGGTTGTGGTCGATGGCGAACGGCGTTTTGGTAACGGCTGGACGTTACCGGTTGGACCATTGCGTGAGCCCAGGGCCCGCCTGCAGACGGTGGACGCGGTATTGGTAAATGGCGAAGACTTTGTACTGGAACCGTTGAGCCTGCGTCGTGGTGATACCAATGAGCAGGCAGACTTGTTGGCGCTGGAAGGCAAGAAGGTACATGCAGTGGCAGGTATTGGCCACCCGGCACGCTTTTTTACGACCTTGCGGCAGCTGGGGATGGAATTGATCGAGCACCCGTTCAATGACCATCATGAATTCAAACCGGAAGACCTCGATTTTGGTGATGGTCTGCCGGTGGTTATGACAGAAAAAGACTGGGTGAAATGTCGTGCCTTTGCCGCTGCCAACAGCTGGTATTTACCGGTTGGGGCGGTATTGACCAAATCGGCGCGTCACACTCTGGATAAATTGTTGCTCACCTGGGGGGAGAAAAGAAATGGATAAGCAATTGCTGGCGATGTTGGTGTGCCCAGTCTGCAAGGGCAAACTCAAATATGATGCCCAGGCTGCTGAGCTGCTGTGTACGTTTGACGGTCTGGCGTTTCCGGTTCGTGATGGCGTACCTGTGATGCTGGAAAATGAAGCCCGCAAGATGTCGGCAGAAGAAAAGCTGGATCTGGCGGATTCATCAACCGCAGGTTCGGATTCCTGAGCGTGGCGGATGTGAGTGTGCTGTTTGTGTGTCTGGGCAATATTTGCCGTTCACCAACAGCGCATGGTGTATTTCAGCAGATGATTGACGATGCCGGCCTGGCCGATCGGGTGCGGGTTGATTCCTGTGGGACCGGTGGCTGGCATGTTGGTGAGGCACCGGATCGCCGTTCAACGGCGGAAGCGGCCAGGCGCGGCTACCAGTTAGCTCATTTGCGGGCTCGTCAGCTGGTTTCAGAAGATCTGGCTGAATTTGATTACGTATTGGCTATGGATGGTAATAATCTTTCTGAAATCAAAAAGTTACAGAAGAAATCGAAAGTAGATTCGGCATCTATCCAGTTGTTTCTTGAATACGCCAGCCAACAGCCTGTGCGCGAAGTTCCGGACCCCTATTATGGTGGTGCGGATGGCTTTGCCGAAGTGCTGGATCTGGTCGAAGCGGCCTCTCGTGGCTTGCTGGCAGATGTTCGCCAGCGTCTGGAGTCGCCGTGCTGATTGAATCCAATGCCGACCTGTCGCGGCTCAATACCTTTTGTCTGCAGTGTACTGCCAGTCAGTTTGGGCGTTTCAGCAGCGTCGCCGAGCTATTGGAACTTTGGCGTGCTTCCGAGGCTTCGAACTTGCCAATGCTGCCGCTGGGCAGGGGCAGTAATGTACTGTGTCCAGAGCATGTTGAGGCGCTGATTGTGCAATCAGCCATGACCAATGTGCGGCTGCAGCGTTCTACTGAACAGCATGCGTATGTTGCAGTAGATGCGGGTGTTTGTTGGCATGACTGGGTTGTTGCCAGTCGGGAATATGGATTTGGGCTGGAAAACCTGGCGCTGATCCCGGGCACGGTTGGCGCTGCGCCGGTGCAGAATATTGGCGCTTACGGTGTTGAAGTCGGTGAGCTGATTGAGTCGGTGGAATTTTTCCAGCCCTCAACCGGACAGTTGCGGCGACTGAATGCCAGCGAATGCCGCTTTGGTTACCGGGATTCAATCTTCAAGCGTGAGCTGGCCGGTGATGCCATTATCTACCGGGTGGTGTTTCGGCTGGAGCGTCAATTTGCCCCCGAGCTGTCCTATGGGCCATTAAAAGAACTGGAAGACGGTCTGCGCAGCGGTCAACTGACACCAGCGGCGTTGGTCGAGCGGGTCGTAGAAATTCGCGCCAGCAAATTACCCGATCCCGATAAAACGCCAAACGTTGGGTCATTTTTCAAGAACCCGGTCGTGCCTGCTGCGCTGGCCAACCAGCTGCAACAGCAATATCCCACCATGCCGGTTTATCCATTGGCAGATCCAGAACACTGCAAGCTGGCAGCGGGCTGGTTGATTGATCAGGCAGGCTGGAAAGGTAAATGGCTGGGGCCGGTGGCGATGCATTGCCAGCAGGCGCTGGTGATGGTTTCTGATGGTTCTGCCAGTTTGGCGGATGTCTGGAAGCTGGCGGCGGCGGTGCAGGATTCGGTAAGGCAGCAATTTGCTGTGATGCTGGAGCCGGAGCCCCAGCTGTTTGGAAGTTACTCCCGCAGCTAACGGGTTAGCTCAAGGAAAACTCCCGCAATTCAAGTCCATTTGCTGCTGTCCAGCGAATATCCCAGCCTTTGGTTTCAGACCAGTCGCCCAGCACCCAGCGTTGGCGGGATTGCTGGTCGGCTTGCCATTGATGGCAGGCCGGGCGGTGGGTATGGCCGTGAATCATCAGCTCAACACCGGCGCTGTCGAGCGCCTGGTTTACGGCATCCGGATTCACGTCCATGATTTCGTCGCTGGTCATTTGACCGTGTTGCTGGCTTTGCTGGCGGGCCTGGCGGGCAAATTCGATGCGTTCGGCAATGGTTTTGGCAAGGAATTGCTGTTGCCAGGCCGGGTTGCGCAGCATCTGCCGCACTTGTTGATAGGCGGTGTCGTCGGTGCAGAGGCTGTCGCCATGCAACAGGACGACGGCCTGATCACCCAGTTCAATCACGCTTCCTTCGTTTATCAACTGGCAGCCAGCCCGCTGGCAGAAGTCACTCCCGATCAGAAAATCACGATTGCCGTGCATCAGGTAAATGCTGCACTGGCGCTCCGAGAGGCGCTTTAACGCCTGTTCGACTTCGCTGCTGAGGGGAGTGACGGCATCATCTCCAATCCAGGCTTCAAAAAAATCGCCCAGAATGTACAGGCTGTCGGCGTCTTCGAGGCTATCCAGATAGCGCACAAAACCAGCCGTCAGGCTGCTGAGCTCCGGTGACAGATGGAGGTCAGAGATGAAATAAACAGCCATGATCAGATGATTTCCGCTTTCTCGATGATGACGTCTTCGGCAGGAACGTCCTGGTGGCCCATCTTGCTGGTTGTTTTAACGGCTTTGATGCGGTTTACCACGTCCATGCCTTCAACAACTTCGCCGAATACGCAGTAACCCCAGCCTTGCATGTTCTTGGCGGTGTGGTTGAGGAAGCTGTTGTCAGATACGTTAATGAAGAACTGGGAGCTGGCTGAGTGCGGGTCCATGGTGCGAGCCATGGCGATGGTGCCGGTGTTGTTGGCCAGACCGTTGTCTGCTTCGTTGTCGATTGGTGCCTTGCCTTCCGGCTTTTCACCCATGTCTGGTGTAAAACCACCACCCTGGATCATGAAACCGTCGATGACGCGGTGGAAGATCAGGCCATCATAAAAACCATCTTTAACGTAGCTTTCGAAGTTGGCTGCGGTTTTTGGCGCTTTTTCGTGGTTCAGTTCGATCTTGATGTCGCCGAAGTTGGTTTTTAACAGAATCATATTGATATCGTCCGTAGCTGTGCCAGCCAAACAAGTGCTGGCGGGTTATGGAATTCAGGTAACACTGGAACCCGAGGGCGGTTATAATACCGGCTTTTTTACGGGCTTACAGTGTTGGCGGTGGTTATCTGCCAGCCGGTCAGATGATCGTAGCTTATTAATCAGTCGATCCAGCAATTCGTTGTCAGGGTGTTTATGTCAGACGTACCAGCGCGCGGTAATAATTTCGTTGCCAAAATTATTGAAGAAGACCTGTCCAATGGTAAGGTCGAGCGGGTTATTACCCGTTTCCCACCAGAGCCAAACGGCTATCTGCATGTTGGTCATGCAAAGTCTATTTGTCTGAACTTTGGTGTGGCCCAGCAATTTGGTGGCGGTTGTAACCTGCGTTTTGACGACACCAACCCAGAAAAGGAAAACCAGGAATTTATCGACGCCATCAAGGATGACGTGCAATGGCTGGGCTTTAACTGGGAAGGCGAGGTGCATTACGCCTCTGATTATTTCGACCAGCTGTTCCAGTGGGCGGTGCATTTGATTGAGCAGGGCAATGCCTATGTCTGTGATCTGAGCCCGGAGCAGGCGCGTCAGTATCGCGGCACCCTGACCGAAGCCGGTCAGAACAGCCCGTACCGTGACCGCTCGGTAGAAGAAAACCTGGAGCTGTTCGAAAAAATGCGTGCTGGCGAGTTCGACGAAGGTGCCTGCGTGTTGCGCGCCAAAATCGACATGGCTTCCAGCAACATGAACCTGCGCGACCCGATTATCTATCGTATCCGCAAGGCCCATCACCACCAGACCGGTGACAAGTGGTGCATCTACCCGACCTATGACTTTACTCATGGTCAATCAGATGCCATCGAAGGCGTAACCCATTCCATCTGTACGCTGGAATTTGAAGATCACCGTCCGCTGTACGAATGGTTTATCGCCAATCTGCCTGTGCCGTGTGAGCCAAAGCAGTACGAATTCGGCCGCCTGAACATGGATTACACCGTGACCTCCAAGCGCAAGCTGAAAGGCCTGGTGGATAACGCCGTGGTGACTGGCTGGAGTGATCCGCGCATGCCAACCATTTCCGGTATGCGTCGTCGTGGTTTTACCCCGAGCTCGATCCGCAACTTCTGCGAAATGATTGGTGTGACCCGCAGTGATGGCCTGGTAGACATTGCCATGCTGGAGCACGCGGTTCGTGATGACCTGAACAAAAACGCACCGCGTGCCATGTGTGTGATCAATCCGGTCAAAGTGGTGATTGAAAACCTGCCGCAAGATCATCTGGAGCAGCTGGCTGCGCCTTACCATCATGAGCTGGAGTTGGGCTCTCGCGAGATGCCATTTACCCGCGAACTCTACATTGATCGTGAAGATTTCAAGGAAGAGTACAGCAAGAAGTTCAAGAAGAAGTTCACGCCAGGTAATCGTATTCGTCTGCGTCACAGTTATGTGCTGGAAGCAACCGGCTTTGACAAGAACGAGCAGGGCGACGTCACCGAGATTCGTGCTGTGCTGATTGAAAATACCCTGGGCGTGGATCCGGAAGATGGCATCAAGCCAAAAGGCGTGGTGCACTGGGTGTCTGCGACCCATTCTGTGGAGGCGGAACTGCGCTTGTATCAGCGTCTGTTCAATCATCCAACACCAGACAAGAGCGAAGACGACTATCTGGTGCATGTGAATCCGGATTCTCTGGTGGTTGCAAAAGGCTGGGTTGAGCCAGCGCTGGCCCAGGTTACTCCGGAAAGCAGCTTCCAGTTTGAGCGTGAAGGCTATTACGTGGCAGATCGCTACGACCACACTGCAGACGCACCTGTGTTCAATCTGACCATAGGATTGCGTGAAGACAAGGAATTGGCGAAAGGCTGACAGACAGATGGCATTACAGATTTTTAATACGCTGACGCGTCAGAAAGAAGAATTCAAACCCCTGGTTGCTGGCAAGGTTGGCATGTACGTTTGTGGTATGACTGTGTATGACTTCTGTCACCTGGGTCACGCCCGGGTGATGGTGGCGTTTGACGTGATCGCACGTTACCTGCGTCACAGCGGTTATGACGTCAATTACATCCGCAATATCACCGACATCGATGACAAGATCATCAAGCGTGCCAATGAAAACGGTGAGGCATTTAATGTCCTGACCGAGCGTTTTATCGCCGAGATGCACAAGGACTCCGAACTGCTGGGTATTGAAGCGCCGGATTCCGAACCGAAAGCCACTGCGCATATCGGCGACATTATTGCTCTGGTTGAAACCCTGATCGAAAAGGGTTTCGCCTACGCTGCTGATAATGGCGATGTGTATTATTCCGTTCGCAAATTTGAAGGCTACGGCCAGCTGTCCGGCAAGGTGCTGGATGAGCTGGAAGCCGGTGCCCGTGTCGATGTTGAAGTCCACAAGCAGGATCCGCTGGATTTTGTGCTGTGGAAGGCCGCCAAGCCGGAAGAGCCGCATTGGGAATCACCCTGGGGTATCGGTCGTCCTGGCTGGCACATTGAATGTTCCGCCATGTCGAAGTGCTGCCTGGGCGATACCTTCGATATTCATGGCGGCGGCCCGGACCTGAAATTCCCGCACCATGAGAATGAGATTGCCCAGTCCGAAGCGGCCAATGGCAAAAAGTTCGTGAACACCTGGATGCATGCTGGGGCAGTTCGTGTTGATGGCGAAAAAATGTCCAAGTCACTGGGCAATTTCTTCACCATTCGTGAAATTCTCGACAAGTATCCGGCTGAAGTGGTGCGCTTCCTGTTGCTGTCGTCCCAGTATCGCAGTGCGATCAACTACAGCGAAGACAGTCTCAAGGAGGCGCAGGTTCGGCTGGAGCGTTTCTATAACGCGCTCGATGGCGTGGTGGTTGGTGAGGTTGCGGATCTGGATAACGAGTTTTCGAAGAAATTCCATGACGCCATGGACGATGACTTTAATACTCCGGAAGCGATTGCAGCACTGTTCGAGCTGGCGCGTGAGCTCAACAAGGCCAGTGGTGACGAGCAGGCCGCGCTGGCGGGTCAGTTGCGTTATCTGGGTGGTGTGTTGGGTTGTTTGCAGTCTGATCCAAAAGCTTTCTTCCAGGCGGGTGCCGGTGACGAGGCTGACTGGATTGAAGAAATGATCCAGAAACGTGCTGATGCCAAAAAGGCCAAAGACTTCGCAACCGCGGATGCTGTGCGTGATGAGCTGGCGGCCAAAGGTATTACTCTGAAAGACGGCCCGGAAGGAACGACCTGGATCAAGCAATAATTGCCTGACTCCTGAAAACAAAAAGCCGGTCAATTTGACCGGCTTTTTTATGCCTGAAAGCTACGGGTTTGGCTTAGCCGTGCAGCTCTTCGCAGGCAAACAGGGTGTTTTCCAGCAGTTTGGCGCGGGTCATTGGGCCAACACCACCGGGGACTGGTGTGATGTGAGAGGCCTTGGCAGCAGCTGTGGTGAAGTCAATATCACCTACCAGTTTGCCATCGGCGGTACGGTTGATGCCTACGTCGATAACAACGGCACCTTCTTTTACCCATTCGCTATTGACGATGCCCGGTTTGCCGACGGCAACAACCAGTAGCTCGGCCTGGCGTACATGATGTTCCAGATCGGCAGTGAAGCGGTGGCAGGTTGTTACCGTGGCGCCACGCAGCAACAGCTCCAGACTCATTGGGCGGCCGACAATGTTGGATGCGCCAACCACTACTGCGTGCATGCCTTTGGGTTCAATACCGGCGTTTTCGAGCAGATCAATGACACCATATGGTGTGCAGGGGCGCAGCAGCGGAATGCGTTGAGCCAGGCGACCCATGTTGAATGGGTGGAAGCCATCAACATCCTTGTCTGGAGCGATGCGTTCGAGGATCTCGTCAGCTCGCAGACCGGCAGGCAGTGGCAGCTGTACCAGGATGCCATCAACTGCGTCATCTTTGTTCAGGGTGTCGATCAGGTCCAGCAACTCTTGCTGGCTGGTAGTGGCGGGCAGGTCGTAAGCCTTGCTGATAATGCCAACCTGCTCGCAGTCGCGGCGCTTGTGTGAAACGTAAACCTGGGATGCAGCATCTTCCCCAACCAGGATAACGGCCAGGCCCGGTGCGCGCAGTCCTTGCTCCAGACGCTCGGATACACGAGCTTTAATAGAAGAGCGAATTGCCTCGGCACGAGCCTTGCCGTCAATCAGTTGTGCAGTCATTTATCTGGGAGCCTGTAGCTTGGAAATATGAAGAGGCTGGATTTTCTCACGTCGATAAAGGAAAACAAAGCCGCATGCTGGTCAGGAGGCTTATTTCGGCGAGGGCGGTTTCCTTATATATAGAAAGAGGCTTCGGATTTTTTACAGGGCGTCAGTTTTTCAGCCGGGATTGGCGGATTCTGATTTTATTGGGGTTGGTTTTATCGCTCGGCAGTGTTGCTCGGCGGTGTCGTTCGGGATTGCTGCTGGTTATAAAAAGATCATATTGGGCGAGTATTGATTGTCTTTTAAACAGAGTTGATTAATAGCTGATCTAATATCGGGTAAAATCACCAAAGTTATTGTTTTTTTAAAGTTTTTTTAAAATTGGTGTTGACGGGCAGGGGAGCTCTCTATAATATGCGCGGCACTTGAGGGGAGGCAGTCAAGCCCGTCCAAAAGTACTCGGGGTATAGCGCAGTCTGGTAGCGCGCCTGGTTTGGGACCAGGATGTCGGGAGTTCGAATCTCTCTACCCCGACCACTTAATCGCTAAGGTTTTGTGGCCTATGCGCCCGTAGCTCAACAGGATAGAGCATCGGCCTTCTAAGCCGAGGGTTGCAGGTTCAAGCCCTGCCGGGTGCGCCATTAGGTGCAGTCCGAAAGTGATTATCTTTGTGGTGGCCGTAGCTCAGTTGGTAGAGTCCAGGATTGTGATTCCTGTTGTCGCGGGTTCGATCCCCGTCGGCCACCCCACTTCTTCTTACTTCTTGCAGTTTTTGATGCAGGAAGGGCCGGAAACGAGATTTCTGGCAATTTCCAATGAAACCTGGTGCTGCCTTGTCAGTGCTTCCCTGTAGGGCAGGTTACTTAGCTCCCTGTTGTTTGCTTTGTCCTTGTGACGGCTCATTCGGCGAATCTCAATCCCGCTGCAAGCCTATGTTTTGACATCTGTCTTTCTTGTCTGTCATTCCTATCGGACTGGTTGATGTGCTGCTGTCGAGCGGTGGCTGCAGATTGTTTCAAATCCGTGTTCTGGTTGTTTAGTGGTCGATTCAGCGTAAATCCGTCTTGTTTGGCGGGGTTTCTTCCGTTTATTCGTTTGTTTTCATGCGCTATACTCCGCCGCTTTGTTATTTCATGGCGGCAAATCGCCTGATTGTTCCAACAAGTTATCTGAGAGGCATCTATGCAAGTGTCCATTGAGACAACCAGTGGTCTGCAGCGTTGTATGACGATTGGCGTTCCGGCAGCGGAAGTAGAAGAAAAAGTAAGTGCCGAGCTGAAAAAGCTGGCTAAAGGCCGTCGTATCGATGGTTTCCGTCCGGGCAAGGTTCCTCCAGCTGTGATCAAGCGTATGTTTGGCAAGCAGGCTCGTTACGAAGCCCTGTACCAGCAAATGCAACAGTCTTTCTTCCGTGCGGTTCAGGACCAGGAAGTCAAACTGGCTGGCATGCCAAGCTTCGAGCCAACCATCGATGAAGATGGTAAGGATTTCGAATTCAAGGCTACTTTTGAAGTGTATCCAGAAGTTGCCCTGAAAGATTTCGCTGAGCTGTCTGTAGAGCAGCAAACTGCTTCTGTGTCTGATGCTGATGTTGCCAAGATGGTTGACACTCTGCGTCAGCAAAACACCAAGTGGGAAGAAGTTGATGCAGCTGCCGAAAGCGGCGACCGCGTTGTTATCGATTTCGAAGGCTTTATTGATGGTGTTGCTTTCGAAGGTGGTAAGGCTACTGGTCATACCCTGCAGCTGGGTTCCGGTTCCATGATTCCAGGCTTTGAAGATGCCATCGTTGGCTTCTCCAAGGGCGACGAAAAGTCTATCCAGGTAACCTTCCCTGAGGATTACCACAAGGAAGACCTGAAAGGTAAGGCAGCTGAATTCAAGATCGCTGTGCACAAGGTCGAAAAAGGTCAGCAGCCAGAGCTGAACGAAGAGTTCTTCCAGACTTTCGGTGTTGAATCCAAAACTGAAGAAGAGTTTGTTGCTGAAATTCGCACCAACATGGATCGCGAACTGAAGCGTGCCCTGCGCACCCTGACCAAGAACTCTGTGATTGCCAAGCTGGTTGAAGCCAACGAGCTGGACATTCCTGCAGCTCTGGTTGATCAGGAAATCGATCGTCTGCGTCAGCAGGCAGTACAGCAGTTCGGCGGTCAGATGGACCCATCCCAGCTGCCAGCGGAAATCTTCAAGGGCCAGGCTGAGCAGCGCGTACGCGTTGGTCTGCTGATGAATGCAGCTATTGAATCTGCTGACATGACTGCTTCAGAAGAAAAAGTTGCCGAGTTGATCGAAGAAATTGCTCAGACCTATCAGGATCCTGAGCAAGTTCGTGAATACTATGCCAACAATGCTCAGCAAAAATCACAAATCGAAGCACTGGCTCTGGAAGAGCAGTTGATCGAGAAAATTCTGGCTGCTGCCAGCGTTGAAGTGGTTGAAGCCTCTTACGAAGATGTCATTCGCGCTGCGAATTCCAATCAGATGTAACAAGTTTTGTAACAAAGATTGGATTTTGGGGACTGACATCTGGTCCTTCAATGACTAAACTCGAAAACAGCCGCCCATGAAGCGGCTGTTTTTTGTTGAGCGTTGCGTATCAGATACGGGAGTGAATTTATATGAAAGGGATCTATGATCAGGGCTTGAGTGATATTCAGAGTGCTCTGGTCCCAATGGTGGTCGAACAATCGGCGCGCGGTGAGCGTTCATACGACATTTACTCCCGTTTGCTGAAAGAGCGGGTAATTTTTCTTGTCGGTCCGGTTGAAGATCACATGGCCAACCTGGTGGTTGCCCAGCTGCTGTTCCTCGAATCTGAAAATCCTGACAAGGATATTCACCTGTACATCAATTCACCTGGCGGTTCAGTAACTGCCGGTATGTCTATCTATGACACCATGCAGTTCATCAAGCCTGACGTCAGTACCATGGTTATTGGTCAAGCTTGCAGCATGGGTGCCTTCCTGTTGGCCGCTGGTGCAGCAGGCAAACGTTACAGCGTGCCTAACTCCCGTGTGATGATTCACCAGCCAAGCGGTGGCGCGCAGGGTCAGGCGACCGATATCCAGATCCACGCCAAAAATATCCAGCATACCAAGGAGCGCCTGAATGCCATTCTGGCGCACCACACTGGCAAGGATATTGAGACTGTGACTGCCGATACCGAGCGTGATAACTTTATGACAGCGCAGCAGGCGCTGGAGTACGGCCTGGTGGACAAGGTTCTGACCCGTCGCGGTGAGTAAATTTGTCCCCGGTGAGGCGGGCAGGGCTTGAATAGCCCGCCTGCAGCACCTATATATGAATGCTAAGTTAAAGAATGAGGCAGTCGAATGACCGACGATACTAAAGGCAAAGGCGAAGATGGCGGCAAGCTGCTGTACTGCTCCTTTTGCGGTAAGAGTCAGCACGAAGTACGCAAGCTGATAGCCGGGCCTTCGGTGTTTATTTGCGATGAGTGCGTTGACCTGTGCAACGACATTATTCGTGAAGAAGTGCAAGAAGCAGAAAACAAGGGTGGTTCTGACAAGCTGCCAACGCCGAAAGAAATTCGTCAAACTCTGGATGAGTACGTTATTGGTCAGGATAAAGCCAAGATTGTACTGTCAGTAGCAGTGTACAACCATTACAAGCGTCTTCGTTTCGGTGAAGGCAAGGCTGCGGATGTTGAGCTCTCCAAAAGTAACATCTTGCTGATCGGCCCAACCGGTAGTGGTAAAACCCTGTTGGCAGAAACGCTTGCCCGACTGCTGAATGTGCCATTCACAATCGCTGATGCAACAACCCTGACTGAAGCCGGCTATGTTGGTGAAGATGTTGAAAACATCATTCAGAAATTGTTGCAGAAGTGCGATTACGATGTTGAAAGAGCCCAGCGCGGCATCGTCTACATTGACGAAATCGACAAGATTTCCCGCAAGTCCGACAACCCGTCTATCACCCGTGATGTATCCGGTGAGGGTGTTCAGCAGGCGTTACTGAAGCTGGTCGAGGGGACAGTTGCTTCAGTTCCTCCGCAGGGTGGTCGCAAGCATCCGCAGCAGGAATTCCTGCAGGTTGATACGTCCAATATCCTGTTTATTTGTGGTGGTGCCTTTGCAGGTTTGGACCAGATCATTCGTGATCGCTCCGAGCGCAGCAGTATTGGCTTCTCCGCTACGGTGAAAGGTAAGGAAGATCAAAAATCCATTGGTCAGGCGTTGCGTGATGTTGAACCAACGGACCTGGTCAAGTTCGGCTTGATTCCTGAGTTCATCGGCCGCTTGCCGGTGATTGCAACCCTGGATGAGCTGGATAAGGATGCCTTGATCCGTATTCTGACCGAGCCAAAGAACTCGCTGGTTCGCCAATTCCAGAAGCTGTTCGAAATGGAAGAGGTTGAACTGGAGATTCGTGAGTCGGCGCTGGAAGCCATTGCCAATCTGGCGATGGAGCGTAAAACCGGTGCTCGTGGCCTGCGTTCCATTCTGGAAGGCGCGCTACTCGAAACCATGTATGAAGTACCTTCCGAGAGTTCTATCTCCAAGGTGGTGATTGAGGATTCCGTGATTCGCGGAACCGCAGAGCCGATCATTATTTATGATGGTTCGGATGTCGCCAAAGCGTCTTCGGAAAATGACTGAGGTCGTATTTTCGATCGCACCAAAGGAGCCAATGGCTCCTTTTTCTTTGTCCCTACCTTGTAATTCCCGCCTGCAACCCCCACTCTGAAGTTGTTGCTGCCAGCAGAGATATATATCTGATGAATCAAGAAGTTCTACCCCTGTTGCCATTGCGCGATGTCGTTGTGTTTCCGTCAATGGTTATCCCGCTGTTTGTAGGTCGCGAAAAATCCATTAACGCGCTTGAGGAGGCCATGGCGGCCGACAAGCGCATCATGCTTGTTGCCCAGAAAGATGCCTCTGTCGATGAACCGGGCCTGGAGCAGCTCCATCCGGTGGGTACTGTCGCCACCATTCTGCAATTGCTGCGACTGCCAGACGGTACAGTCAAAGTGCTGGTCGAAGGCGAAGAGCGTGCCTTGCTGGATCGTTTGATCAACGAAAATGATCTCTACCGTGGCCAGATTCAAATGGCCGGTGTTCGTGAAATTGGCGAACGTGAAAACGAAATTCTGACTCGCTCATTGACCGGACATTTCGAACAGTATGTTCAGCTGTCCAAGAAAGTGCCGAGCGAAGTGCTCTCCACCATCTCTGGCGTTGAGGAAATCGGCCGCCTGAGCGACACCATTGCTGCCCATATTTCTCTCAAGCTGGATGAGAAGCAGGAAGTGCTGGAAATGTTCGACCCGAAAGATCGGGTAGAGCACTTGATGGAGTTGATGGAATCCGAAATCGACCTGTTGAAGGTTGAAAAGCGTATTCGTGGTCGCGTCAAAAAGCAGATGGAAAAGAGCCAGCGCGAGTATTACCTGAATGAGCAGATGAAAGCGATTCAGAAAGAGCTCGGTGATCTGGAAGATGGTGGTAACGAATTTGATGAGCTGACGGAAAAAATTGAAACCGTTGGTTTGACCAAGGAAGCCAAAGAGAAGGCTGAGGCTGAGTTGCGCAAACTGCGCATGATGTCACCGATGTCAGCTGAAGCCTCGGTTGTTCGTGGCTATCTGGACTGGCTACTGAATCTGCCGTGGAAGAAGCGCACTCGCCTGAATCACGACCTGTCGCGCGCCCAGGAAATTCTGGATGCCGATCATTATGGTCTGGAAGAAGTGAAAGAACGCATTCTGGAATACCTGGCGGTACAAAACCGGGTCAAGAAAGTCAAAGGTGCTGTGCTGTGTCTGGTAGGACCTCCAGGGGTTGGTAAAACCTCACTGGGCAAATCCATTGCCCGGGCGACCAATCGTCAGTTTGTGCGTATGGCGCTGGGTGGCGTGCGTGATGAGGCGGAAATTCGCGGCCATCGTCGCACCTATATTGGTTCCATGCCAGGCAAGCTAGTACAGCGTATGACCAAGGTTGGCGTCAAGAACCCGCTGTTCCTGCTCGATGAAATTGACAAGATGGGTATGGATCACCGTGGTGATCCGGCTTCTGCCTTGCTGGAAGTGCTGGATCCTGAACAGAACGCAACGTTCGCGGATCACTATCTGGAAGTCGACTACGACCTGTCCGATATTATGTTTGTCTGTACCTCCAACAGCATGAATATTCCGGGTCCGTTGCTGGATCGTATGGAGATTATTCGCATCCCGGGTTACACCGAAGATGAGAAAGTGAATATCGCCAAGCGTTACCTGCTGCCAAAACAGATCAAGCAAAATGGTCTGGCGGATACTGAACTGGCACTGCCGGATGAGCAGCTGCGCGGCATTATTCGCCACTACACCCGTGAAGCTGGTGTGCGTGGACTGGAGCGTGAAATCGCCAAACTGTGTCGTCGCGTGGTGAAAGCCAATATGCTCGACAAGAGCACGGCGACACGCACGATCGACTCTGCGTTGCTGGAAGAATATCTCGGTGTGCCGAAGTTCCGTTATGGCCTGGCAGGTGTCAGCAATCAGGTCGGGCAGGTGACCGGTTTGGCATGGACGTCGGTTGGCGGTGAGTTGCTGACCCTGGAATCTGCAGCAACGCCAGGCAAAGGCCGGATCGTCAAGACCGGTTCGTTGGGCGATGTCATGCAGGAATCCATTCAGGCGGCCCTGACGGTCGTTAGAAGTCGCGCTGAAGGCATGGGTATTTCGGCGGACTTCTTCGAAAAACACGACTTGCACGTTCACGTGCCTGAAGGAGCTACGCCGAAGGATGGTCCAAGTGCCGGTATCGGTATGGCGACTGCGCTGGCATCTGTGATGACTGGTATTGCGGTCAAGGCTGATGTGGCCATGACGGGTGAAATCACCCTGCGTGGCAAGGTGCTGGCGATCGGTGGCTTGAAAGAAAAGCTGCTTGCAGCCCATCGTGGTGGCATCAAGACTGTTATTATTCCGAAAGAGAATGAAAAGGATCTTCGGGATATCCCGGACAATATCAAGGCTGATCTCAAGGTGATTCCGGTAGACTGGATAGACGAGGTTCTTGATATTGCTCTGGAGAGTAAGCCGGAGGCTCAGCCAGCCCCGATGATCTCTGGGGATGAGGGTAGTAATGGGCAAGATGAGGCAAGTCGGCCCAACACCCACTGAGTCTGCTTGACGGTGCCATACCTGCTTGGTATAAATCGACGCTCTTGAATTTTTGTAGCGATCGCCCGTTCGCAGAAATAAAGTTATTAATATTGCGCACAGAGTGAGGGGATAAGTGTGAACAAGTCTGAGTTGATTGATGCTATCGCAGCGTCTGCTGATATTCCTAAGGCAGCTGCTGGTCGTGCGTTGGATGCAATGATCGAAAGCATTGGCACAGCATTGAAAGAGGGTGATCAGGTTGCCCTGGTTGGTTTCGGAACCTTTATGGTTAAAGAACGTGCAGAACGCACTGGCCGCAACCCACAAACTGGTGAGCCTATCCAGATCAAGGCTGCCAAGGTTCCTGGCTTCAAGCCTGGCAAGGCTCTGAAGGACGCAGTTAACTAATAGCTGCAGAGAGGCAACTCTCTGAACGATCCTTCTGGAAAACAGTCGGATCGTAATCTAAAGAGCGCATCATGGATGCGCTCTTTTTATATGGCTGTAGCAAATATTTGGAGGAACCATGCTACAAACGATGCGCGACAACGCTCAGGGTATTGTTGCCAAGATTATCGTCTTTTTTATTATTTTTGTGTTCGCCCTCTGGGGTGTTGAAAGCATCGTAAACCTGGGCGGTGGTGACGACGCCGCAATCAAGGTAGGTGATCACGAAATCTACGAGGCTGACATTCAGCGTGTCGTTGAACAGCAAAAAGCCAATCTGCGTCGCCAGTTTGGTGAGCAGTTTGATGAAAACCTGTTTAATCAGGATTTGCTGCGCCAGTCTGCTATTGAACAACTGATTCAGGATTCTGTTGAACAGGAACAGGCTCGTCGTCTCGACATCTATGCGGCAAGTTCTCTGGTCGATCAGACCATTGTATCCATCCCGGCGTTCCAGCTTGACGGTCGCTTTGATAAAGACCAGTTCCTGAACGTGCTGCGCATGAATGGCTGGACGCCAATGACTTTCCGGGAAAATCTGGCTGGCGACATCAAGACCAACCAGCTGCGCCAGGCTGTTTCCCTGTCAGACTTTGCAACTCCTTACCAGGCCCGCTTCAACGGCATGTTGGAAGGCCAGCTGCGCACCATTTCGTGGACGTCTGTTAACGTCAATGACCTGATGGCAAGTGCTGAAGTCAGCGAAGATGAAGTGAAGCAGTACTACGACGCCAATCAGGAGCGTTTCAAGACGCCTGAAACGGTCAAGGTTCGCTACACAGGTTTTGATCGTGCTGCGATTGAAGCCCAACAGGAAGTTTCCGAAGAAGATCTGCAGTCTGCCTACAAGGACTACCTGTCAGACCTGGGCAAAAAAGAACAGCGTCGCTCTCGTCACATCCTGATCGAAGTGAACGATGATCGCTCTGATGCGGATGCTCTGGCGCGCGCCCAAGAAGTCGAAGCCAAGCTGAAAGCGGGTGGTGATTTTGCTGCGCTGGCGAAAGAATACTCAGATGATATTGGCAGTGCTTCCAGTGGCGGCGAGCTGGGCTTTGTTGGGCATGGCGCTTTTGCTACCGAGTTTGAAGACAAGCTGTTCAGCATGAACGCTGGTGATGTATCTGAACCGGTTAAGACTGAATTTGGCTACCACATTATCAATCTGGAAGAAGTGAAGGCTGCTGATACCGAGTCCATGGCCAGCAAAAAAGCAGAACTGGAAAACTGGATTCGTTCAGAAAAAGCCAAGCTGTTTATTGCCGAACAGGCACAGGAGCTGGGTAACCTGGCATTCTCCGCGGGTTCAATCGACGAAGTTGCTGATTCTCTCGGCCTGAAGGTTCAGGAAAGCCAGGCCTTCACCCGTGATTCTGGTGATGGCATTGCCGCCAACGAAAACGTCCGTCAAAAAGCCTTCGCAGAAAATATTTTGCTGGATCGTGAATTGAGCGATGTGGTTGAAACTGACGACGGCCTCTATGTGTTCACAGTATCTGAACACAACGAGCCAACAACCTTGCCGATGGCGGTTGTTCGTGCCCAGATTGAAACCACCCTGAAGCGTGAAAAGGCCACGTCATTGGCGGAACAGCAGGCCAAGGCTGTAGCATCGGGTGAAGCTGAGGCTGAATGGACTCAGCTGACGACCACTTTTGCACAGGGTAATGATCTGCCGCGTGCAGCTCAGGCCAAGGCATTTGGTCTGGCCAAGGGGCAGTCAGAATCCGTACGTGTGCCAGCGGGTTATACCGTCGTACGCGTTGAAGACATTCAGACTCCGGCAATGGACGATGTGATGGCTGATGAAGACAGCCTGGCGCGGGAAGATGCCCGTCGGGCTCGTATTGCGCTGGTCAGCTTCCGCAAGTGGTCCAGAGACAATACCGAAGTGGTGCAATAAGCATTCACTGAAAAGCCCGCGCAAGCGGGCTTTTTTGTTTCTACGGGGTGGGGATTTAGTCGACAAAATTAACGGCGATTGGATCTCACTGCACTAGTGATTGTTTGGAATCAATCAAGCTTCACTATTGACTTAAAAGTGAAGGATTAGAATAATCCCTTCGCGTGTTCCCGTAATTGCTATGTATGGTTCCAACCGTACGGGAAAAATGAAATCTAACCAGTTTAATAAATGAGGAATCTATGAAGGTTCTCGTCGCTGTTAAACGCGTTATTGACTACAACGTCAAAGTGCGCGTCAAGCCAGACAACTCAGATGTTGATTTGACCAACGTTAAAATGGCAATGAACCCATTCTGTGAAATTGCCGTAGAAGAGGCCGTACGCCTCAAGGAAAAGGGTGTTGCCTCTGAGATCGTCGTGGTATCGATTGGCCCGAAAACCTCGCAGGAGCAGATTCGTACTGCTTTGGCGCTCGGTGCAGATCGCGGCTTGTTGATTGAAACCGACGAGAAGCTGGAATCCCTGACTGTTGCCAAGCTGCTGAAAGCGGTTGTTGAAAAAGAACAGCCACAGCTGGTACTGCTGGGCAAGCAGACCATCGACAGCGACAACAACCAGACTGGCCAGATGCTGGGCGCCCTGACTGGCATGCCACAGGGTACTTTCGCTTCTGAAGTGGTTGTTGACGGCGACAAGGTTAACGTCACTCGTGAAGTTGACGGCGGTCTGCGTACTGTTGGCCTGACTCTGCCAGCCATCGTGACTACCGATCTGCGTCTGAACGAACCTCGTTATGCATCGCTGCCAAACATCATGAAAGCCAAGCGTAAGCCGCTGGACATGACTTCTCCGGCTGACCTGGGGGTTGCTATGGCTGCTACCCAGACGCTGCTGAAAGTAGTTCCACCAGCCGAACGTCAGGCTGGCATCAAGGTAGCTGACGTCGCCGAACTGGTCGACAAGCTGAAAAACGAAGCCAAGGTTATTTAAGGAGCGGCATCATGAGCATTCTGGTTATTGCAGAACACGATAACGCCTCCCTGAAAGGCGCCACCCTGAACACTATCGCAGCGGCCAAGGCCATCGGTGGAGACATCGACGTGCTGGTTGCCGGTGCTGGCTGTCAGGCCGTTGCCGACGCCGCTGCTGCGGTTGCAGGTGTCAGCAAGGTGCTGTTGGCTGATAACGCCGTATACGCACATCAGCTGGGCGAAGTAATGGGCGACCTGGTGGCTGAATTGGCCAAGGGTTACAGCCACGTACTGGCTGCAGCGACCACTACCGGTAAGGACTTCCTGCCACGTGCAGCAGCTCTGCTGGATGTCAACATGCTGTCTGACGTCGTTGAAGTCGTTGCGGCAGACACTTTCTCCCGTCCTATCTATGCTGGTAACGCGATTGCCACTTACCAGACCAGCGACGCGATCAAGGTGCTGACCATTCGTACCACTGGTTTCGACGCTGTTGAAGCCACTGGCGGTTCGGCTGCGGTTGAAGCGGTTGGTTTTGTCAGCGGTTACGACAAAGCAGTTTTTGTTGGTGAAGAACTGGCCAAGTCCGATCGTCCGGAACTGACTGCTGCCAACATCGTTATTTCTGGTGGTCGTGGCATGCAGAATGGCGACAACTTCGCCATGCTGTACAACCTGGCGGATAAACTGGGTGCGGCCGTTGGTGCATCCCGTGCTGCTGTTGACGCTGGTTTCGTACCAAACGACCTGCAGGTTGGCCAGACCGGCAAGATTGTCGCCCCTGGGCTCTACATTGCAGTTGGCATCTCTGGCGCTATCCAGCACCTGGCCGGTATGAAAGACTCCAAGGTTATTGTTGCGATCAACAAAGACGAGGAAGCTCCAATCTTCCAGGTCGCAGACTATGGCCTGGTGGCAGACCTCTTTGACGTCATTCCTGAGCTTGAAAAACTCGTTTGATTTCAAAACTTTAAAAAAGCCCGGCACTAGCCGGGCTTTTTTATGTCACTGATTTGTCATTAAATAGACATAAGCTGCCCGGCTGATTGAATTCATAAAGAACAGAAGGACTACAGGTTTGGATATTGTTGTCGTTGGCGCAGGTCATACCGGATTGGTGACCGCCGCCTGCTTTGCAGAAATGGGAAACAAGGTTGTTTGTATTGATCAGGATGAGAAAGCCATTACCAGACTGCAGCAGGGCGAACTGGCGACACAGGAGCCTGGACTGGAAAATCTGGTGCGCCAAAACAGCATGGCGGGTCGGCTGAGCTTCTCATCCGACTGGCAAACTCTGGCCGAATGCCAGATTTGTATTATTGCCATCGGTCGCCCGGCTGATGTTGTTGGTGTTACCGAATCCGCCGAAATCATGGGTTTGTTGGCGGATATAGTCCGCTACTGTGAAGGCCATACGGTGATTGCCATCAAATCTACCGTAATGGTGGGAACGGCTGACAAGGTACATGCTTATCTGGATGCCAACCGTCGAGCCGGCTGCAGCTATGAAGTGGTTTCCAACCCGGAATTTATCAAGGAAGGTGCTGCGGTCGACGACTTCATGAGTCCTGACCGCATTATTATTGGTACTGAGTGCGAAGAATCCGGTCGTTTGTTGGCCCAGGTTTACACCAGCTTCACCCGCACCCGCGACCGCATGATGTTCATGGGACGTCGTGACGCCGAGTTCACAAAGTATGCCGCTACGGCCATGTTGGCGACCCGTATTTCGTTGATGAACGAGCTGGCGCTGATGGCCGAGTCGATGGACGTGGATATCGAGAACATCCGGCGCGGTATCGGTTCTGACAGCCGTATTGGCTACTCCTTTATTTATCCGGGCTGTGGTTACGGCGGCGCCCGTTTCAGTCAGGATGTCCGCACCCTGGTTGCGTCGGCTGAAACCTGCGGTCTGGATCCGCAAGTATTGCGTGCTGTCGAACAGCGTAACAAACAGCAGAAAAACCGCCTTTTTGAAAAGCTTGAAATGCTGTTCGACAACCAGCTGCAAGGCAAGGTAATTGCCGTTTGGGGGCTGGCGTACAAGCCTGGCGTTGCTGACATGAGCGAATCCAGCTCGATTCCCTTGATTCAGGCCTTGCTGCAAGCCGGCGCACGGGTGCAGGTATACGATCCGGTTTGTGATCAGGCCATGGCATCCCAATGGTTTGATAATCAGATGGTCGAATCCGGGCAGTTGCGTTTTGCCAGTCACCAATACGATGCGGTCGAAGCCGCTAACGCGCTGGTACTGGTGACGGAATGGAAACCTTTCCGCCAGCCGGATTTCATCGCCATCAAAAAACTGTTGCAGACGCCTGTTATTGTCGACGGCCGTAATCAGTACGATCCGGAAGCACTTGCCCAGCAAGGTTTCATTTATTCAGGTATTGGCCGTTCAGCCGGATAAGCAGGACACAAATGATCAACAACGAAATCACCGCTGAACCAGTAACAACGCACAGCATGGAACTCGCTGACGACGGCCGGGTTGTCTCAACCGGTTTGACTACACGTTTGCCATTTGGCTTTGCCAAGCGGTTTGGCGTTCTGACGGAAGGCACCAGCGATGGTATTCGGCTGGTTTACAAGGAACCACTGGCACCGGTCGCGCTGACCGAAGTGCAGCGTTTTCTGGGCCAACCGTTCCAGATTGAAGCCGTTAATGATCAGGAATTTGAGCGCCGACTGGGGTTGGCCTATCAGACTGACTCATCCGAAGCGATGGAAATGATGGAAGGTCTGGGTGACGACATGGACCTCGCCAGTCTGGCGGATTCGGTGCCGGAAACCGAAGACTTGCTGGAGCAGGATGGCGATGCGCCGATCATTCGTTTGATCAACGCCTTGCTGACCGAAGCGATCAAGGAAAACGCCTCTGATATTCACGTTGAAACCTACGAAAAGCGTCTGGTAGTACGCTTCCGGGTCGACGGCGTGCTGCGCGAAGTTGTGCAACCCAAACGGGCACTGGCAGCCTTGCTGGTTTCCCGTATCAAGGTTATGGCCAAACTCGATATCGCTGAAAAGCGGGTGCCGCAGGATGGTCGTATCGCCCTGCGTATTGGCGGCCGGGAAGTGGACGTGCGGGTTTCCACCATGCCGTCCAACCATGGCGAGCGGGTGGTGATGCGTTTGCTGGACAAAAAAGCCGGTCGCTTGAGCCTGTCTCAGCTGGGTATGTCCGAGCGCGACTTGCGGGTGATGCGCAACATTATCAGCAAGCCACACGGCATTATTCTGGTTACCGGCCCAACCGGTTCCGGTAAAACCACCACTCTGTATGGCGCCTTGAGCGACCTCAACGATACCAGTCGTAATATTCTGACGGTTGAAGATCCAATCGAATACAGCTTGCCAGGTATTGGCCAGACGCAGGTAAACACCAAGGTTGAAATGACGTTCGCCAAGGGACTGCGGGCGATTCTGCGGCAGGACCCGGATGTGGTGATGATTGGTGAGATTCGTGACCTTGAAACCGTTGAAATCGCCATTCAGGCGTCGCTCACAGGTCACCTTGTCTTGTCGACCCTGCACACCAATACGGCAGTGGGCGCCGTAACCCGTTTGCAGGACATGGGCGTTGAACCCTTCCTGCTGTCTTCCAGTCTGGTTGGCGTGTTGGCCCAGCGACTGGTACGGGTGTTGTGCGACGACTGTAAGGTGGCGGCTCCAGCAGACGCTTCCGAGTGCGAGGTGCTGGGCCTGGCAGTCGAGCAGGCGCCGGTGATTTACCACGCCAAGGGCTGTGAAAAATGTAACCAGCTTGGTTATCGCGGCCGTCAGGGTATCTATGAAATCGTTGAAGTTGACGAAGGCATGAAAACCCTGATTCACGATCGCGCTGGCGAACAGGAACTCGAACGTCATGCCCGGGCGCTTGGCCCAAGCATTCATCAGGATGGTGTGCGCAAGGTGTTGGCGGGTAGTACCACGATTGAAGAACTGCTGCGGGTTGCCAAGGGTTAAGCATGCCAGCATTTACATTTCAGGCGCTGGATGCCAAAGGCAAACAGCAGAAAGGGGTGCTGGAAGCTGATAGTGCTCGCCAGGTTCGTCAGAAATTGCGCGACAAGGGCTGGATGCCGCTGGACGTGCAATCCACCGTGGTCAAGCAAAAGACCACCGGCAGCACCGGCAAGGGCCCGCGCTTGTCGGTGTCGGAGCTGGCACTGCTGACGCGTCAGCTGGCAACCCTGATTGGTGCCGGTTTGCCGATCGATGAAGCCTTGTCAGCGCTGGCCGAACAAACGTCCCGTGCCAAAACCAAAGCCATGATTCTGGCGATTCGCTCCAAGGTTCTTGAGGGTTACACCCTTGCCAGAGCCTTGGCGGAATACCCTCGGGCTTTCCCACATCTGTATCGCAGCACGGTCAGTGCCGGTGAGCATGCCGGGCATCTGGATGGCGTCTTGATCCGGCTGGCGGATTACACCGAGTCCCGTCAGGAGTCGGACCAGAAAATCAAACTGGCGGCCATGTATCCCATCATCCTCAGTATTGTGGCCATTGGTATTGTGGTCGGGCTGCTGACCTATGTAGTGCCGGACATTGTTGATGTGTTCGTCAAAAACGGCCAGGAGTTACCGGCGTTGACCCAGTTTATGCTGGATCTGTCACACCTGATTACCGGCTCAGGCATTTATATTCTGATCGGCGGGGTCGCTGCTGTGCTGGGTTTCAGTCAGGCATTGAAGAATGAAACCTTTCGTGCTGGCTGGCACCAGACGCTGTTGCGCATTCCGCTGATCGGTGGCTTTACCCGGGACGCCAATACTGCCCGCTTTGGCAGTACGCTGGCGATTCTGACGACCTCCGGTGTGCCTTTGGTCGAGGCGATGAAAATCGCCAGTCAGGTGGTCAGTCATATTCCGATCCAGCGTTCACTGGTCGATGCCACCATCGAAGTCAGCGAAGGTGGTGCCTTGCACAAGGCACTGAAAAATACCGGTTACTTTTCCCCCATCATGCTGCACATGATTGCCAGTGGTGAAAACAGCGGTGAACTGGACGCCATGCTGGCAAAAACTGCCCGTCAGCAGGAAACCACGCTGGAAAATACGGTCTCAGCGCTGGTTAAAATTTTTGAGCCCGTGATGTTGCTGGTCATGGGGGCCATTGTGGCCCTGATTGTTGCCGCCATCATGATGCCCATTCTCGATTTGCAAAAAATGGTTCAATAGGAGAAATACATGCAAACCCGCAAGCGCGTACAAGGCTTTACCTTGCTTGAGGTCATGGTGGTACTGGCGATTATCGGCGGCATCATGGCGTTGGTAGCAACCAATATTATCGGCTCAGCTGCGGATGCCCGCGTTAAAACCACCAAAAGCCAGATGCACCTGATCGAAAGTGCGCTGGACATGTACAAGCTGGACAACTTCACCTATCCAACCACTGAGCAGGGTCTGGAAGCACTGGTGAAAAAGCCGTCTTCTTCACCAGAACCAAAGAACTACCGCAGCGGTGGTTACCTGAAAGGCAACTCTGTGCCGACGGATGCCTGGCAGAACAACTTCCTCTACTTCATGGAAAAGGGTAAGTACGAAATCATTTCACTGGGGGCGGACGGTGCCGAAGGTGGCGAAGACGATAACGCTGATATCGTTTACCCGGAATAAACAGAGCTAACAGGAAACGGCCGCTTGCATGAAAACTCCAGTTGCCCAACAGTCTGGTTTTACGCTGCTGGAAATCATGGTGGTACTGGCGATCATCGCTGGTCTGCTGGGACTGGTGTCGCTTAATGGCAGCGACACCAAGGTTCGCGACGAGACCGGTCGTTTTGCTGCTGCTCTGGTGGTGCAGATGAATCTCTATCGGGAAGAAGCTGTATACCGCAATGCCGATTACGGTCTGGCGATGGACAGCCAGGAAATGCTGTTACTGCAGTGGACGGATGTGCGCCAGCGAGCGCAATCCACCAGCATGAGTGCAGAAGAACTCTCCCAATTGCAGAAAAATCCCTGGACGGCCTACAGCAACGCCGTACTGGGTGTTCCCAAAGTGCCTGAGGGCATTCGGCTGTCGCTCAGCATTGACGGCGCTGAGGTCGACTTCGACGAGCTGTTGAACTCGGACGATGGCCCGCTGCCAGCCTTGCTATTCCTGTCCTCGGAAGAATACACCGCCTTTGATTTGACCATTGAAAACAGCGCCGACAACCGCTTTGTGTTTGTGATTCATGGCGATGGTTTCAATCCGGTACGCAAGGAACTGGTGACCTATGAAAGCTAGTTCTGCTGGTCGCTGGCAGGGATTTACCCTGCTGGAAGTGATGATTGCGCTGGCTATATTTGCCTCGATCGCGGTGGTGGTCAGTGGCACTACCAGTCAGTCAACAGATACCCTGCTGACGCTGGAAAACAAGTCGCTGGCGTCCTGGGTGGCAGAAAACCGGCTCACAGAACTACGCCTCAATCACAGCTTGCCGAGTGTTGGCCAGAGCAAGGATGAAGTCGAAATGGCTAACCGCGAGTGGAAGTTGACCACCAGGGTGGAGGCGACCGATTTTCCCAATGTCGTACGCGTTACGGTGTCGGTGGCGGAAGTTGCCAATGCCGATTCAACCATCGCCACTCTGACTACCGTGATGGGAGCCTACGACTGATGTCCCTGTCGTCTCTCCCGGCTTATCCAAACCCGGTATGTCAAAAGTCAGCGCATCAAAATTCAACCCAGCGTGGCTTTACCTTGCTGGAGGTACTGATTGCCGTGGCTATCACCGCCAGCATCGGTGTTGGTGCGGTGCAGCTGCTCAGCGGCATTATCAATGCCCGCGATATTACCCAGCTGCGCTCAGAACAAATGCACGCACTGCAACGTATGAATGGGGTGGCGTCACGCGACATTGAGCAATTCATCAATCGCAGTATCCGCGACATGTACGGCGATGATGTCTCATCCTTACGGCTGGAAGACGGCGACTACCTGTTTGAATTCAGCCGCGCTGGCTGGCGTAACCGGCCTGGCGCCGAAGATCCACGCTCAACCCTGCAACGGGTGGCTTACAATCTGGAAGACATGGATTCCGACGCCTGTGAGTTCGCCCGTCAGCGACTGGCTGACCAAGGTGTCAGTGAACCGCAGGGGCAATGTCTGGTGCGTTATAGCTGGGCAGTGCTGGATCGGGCATATGACAGCGAGCCGAAATCCACCGTGGTGCTGGACCAGATTGATGAGCTGGAAATCTCGATTCTTGGCGAAACGTTCGACGAAGATGGCAACCGTACCGCCACCGACTGGTACAGCAGCTGGCCGATCGTACAGAACAGCGGTGAAAGCGTGATTCCGGTCGCGGTGCGCTGGAATATGGAATTACCGGTGGTTGGTTCCATCACCCGGCTGTGGCCGATTGCTCACGACGGGGAAAACCTCTGATGCGGCGCTCCCAATCCGGTCTGGCACTGATTATGGTGCTGATGATTTTTGCTGTGGTTAGCGTGCTGGCTACGGTCATGATTGATCGCCAGTCGCGCGATATTCAACGGGCGATAGCGCAGCTGTCTACCCAGCAGGCGCGGGCGCTGACGTTTGGTGTCGAAAGCGTGGTACGCAGTGGCCTGCATCTGGACTGGGAAAACGATCCGGATATTGACCACGCGATGGAAGAATGGAATATCGACCGCCAGTTCCCGATGGATAATGGCGCTGTGCTGGTGCACATCGCCGACGCCCAGGGGCGTTTTAACCTCAACTGGCTGTCACCCAGTGCTTCCAATCAGAGTCTCTGGCAGCAGCGCTTTTACAAACTGTTGAATGATCTTGGTCTGGATGTCGAAATTGCCGAGCGGTTGGCCAACTGGTTCAACTCTGAAAGTCAGGTCGACAATGACTACCTTGGGCTGGAAGTACCATATCGCGCGGCTTATAACCTTTGTGCCCATACCTCGGAGTTGATGTTGGTTGAAGGCGTGGATCAGGCAACCTATGACCGCCTTGAACCCTATATCGCCTGTCTGCCAGCGACCACACAGCTGAACGTGAACACGGCGTCAGACCTGGTGCTGGCCTCATTGGGAACGGATCTGACCATCGAAGATGGACAGACGATTATCAGTGAGCGAGGCGACGAAGGCTTTACTGATGTGGATGCCTTTATGACCGTCGACGCGGTTAAAAAAGCGGCGACCAAAACAACCACTGAGTCAGATTCCGACAGCAGTTCAGACAGCGACAGTGAGTCGAGCAGCAAAAGCGGCTGGTCTAACGACGATTTCACAGTAAAGACAGAATATTTTGAGATATTCACCCAGGTTGCCTACGGCCCTGGCAGTGAATGGGTGGCGACTGCGGAGATGCTGCTGAAACGCGATGCCAGCAGTGGTAACTTCCGTACTATTTATCGGGACTTCTCGCGCCTGCAAGCGCGGCCGGTAGCTGAGTCCGTCAGTACCACTCAGTGATAAAGACAACAGGACGAATCATGAATACGATCAGGGTTTACTGGAACCAGTTGGCAGGCGAATGGCTGGTGATGCCATTCCCAGGCTGCGAAAACCCGCTGTCGCTGGAGCAATGGGCTGCCAGTCAGCCGGAACGAAGCCAGGTCAGAATGCTGCTGGCGTCGGCAAACTACAGTACACACTATGTTGAGCTGCCAGGTGTTTCCAGTCGCCATCTGGCGCGGGCACTGCCTTTTGCACTGGAAGAACATCTGATTGAAGATGTCAGTCGTTATCAGATTGTTGCTGCTGGCAAACACGGCAGCAAGGTGCGGGCCTATGCAGCCAGTACCGACCTGGTTGAGCGTCTGCTGGAACAGGCTGAGCATCTGCACTTGCAGGTTTTTGAGCTGGTTCCGGAAACCTGGCTGCTGCCGGAATCTTCCTCAGCAATCTGGTTCGAGCAAGGCTGGCTGCTGAAAATCTCCGGGGAGTTTGAGGGCTGGTTACCAGCTGCGGCGATGACGCCGATGCTGGATACCTTGTTGACCGACAAGCAGGGCATTGGTGAATTCCATATTCAGGCACCGGGCATCGACCAGGCCAATCTGCTGAAAACCACCATTGAAACCGGCTACAGCGGCGTGTTCAGCGATGTGGTGTTACACTCAGGTGGTGACAGCCTGCTGCCATCCGTCGATCAGCTCACTCGTCCAGCCAACCTGTTGTCAGGCCAGTTTGCAGTGCGTGAAACCCGCATCGACAAACCCAGGGTCTGGTGGCGTCCATTGGCGGCCATGGCGGCTAGCCTGGCAATAATTTATGCCGTTGGGCTGGGCGTTGAAAACCACCAGCTCAAACAGCAATCCGCCGAGGCCTATCAGCAGGCGCGACAACTCTACGGGCAATTGTTCCCGGGCAGTCGGATCCAGTATCTGGAACGGGATTTTCGCAGCAAGTTGTCCGAGGGCGCCAATGCATCAACCGGCGGTTTTGGCGAATTGGTGAATCTGACGGCGCAAGCAGTGGCTGAGCTCAAGGCCAGCAATCTCAAACTCGGTTCCATGCGTTTTAACGAGCGTCAGGGCGAGCTGATTCTGGAAGTGGTGGCGACCAATCTGGCCGACGTTCAAAGCCTGCGTGAAGCCATCGCAGCCAAGGGCCTGAAGGCCGAAGTGGCGTCTGCCGCCAACGAAAACAACGTGGTTAAAGGTCGAATCAAGGTGGAGGGTTCAGTATGAGCCAGCTGGCTGAACTGAAATCCCGACTGGCTGCGCATCCGCAGTTACAAGCGGCGCAGGGCTGGTATCGGGCCTTGCCTGCCAGGGATCAGCTGATCGTCAAGGCGGTGGCCGGGTTTGTAGGGCTGTGTCTGGTCTATCTGATGGTGTTTGCCCCCTTGCTGCAAGGCAACGCCAGCGCCCAAAAGGGTCTGCAGAAAAACCTCGAGCTGTATAACCTGATCGCCAGCAACGCTGACAAGTTTGGTGGTCGGACGGTGACGGCTGCGAGCGGCCCGATTTTGCCGATGATCAGCCAGTCTGCACGGCAGGACAATATCAAACTGGATCGGTACGAACAGGACGGCAAAGGCGTGCGGATCTGGCTCGATCATATCGAGTTTGACCGTTTTATCGCCTGGGTCGAAAGTCTGCAGGTGCGCCATGGTATTCGCGTTAGCCAGATCACCGTCGACTCCAATGACGCGCCGGGCTGGGTTGATGTGCGGGCGACACTGACGGCGGAATAAACCCGCAGCGCTTGGGTTTTGTATCTCTTGATTAATGGCGATAGCGAACAGCTATCGCCATTTTTGTTTTGGCGGCTAACAAGCTAGCATGCACCATCGCTCAATCTTTTAGGGAAACACACATGGCATTCGATTTTGATTTACTGGTGATTGGCGCAGGCTCCGGTGGCGTTCGGGCTTCTCGTATGGCTGCTGCCAAAGGTGCGCGGGTAGCGGTGGTGGAAAATCGTTATCTCGGCGGCACTTGCGTCAATGTCGGCTGTGTTCCCAAAAAGCTGTTTGTCTACGCCTCGGAATATTCTGAAAAAGCCAAAGAAGCCGCAGGCTTTGGCGTCGATATGTCCGTTAACGGCTTTGACTGGGCCACGCTGCGCGACAACAAAACCCATGAAATCGAACGCCTGAACGGCATTTACGGCACCATGCTGGGCAATGCTGGCGTCACTGTTATCAACGGCACCGCCAGGATCAAGGATGCTCATACGGTCACCGTTGAAGGCAAGGAGTACAGTGCCGAACGCATTCTGATTGCCGTCGGTGGCTGGCCGTTCAAACCGGAAGTACCGGGTGCCGAGCTGGCAATCACCTCTAACGAAGCCTTCTATCTGGAGCGTTATCCAAAACGCGTGATCGTTGTGGGTGGTGGTTATATCGCAGTGGAATTTGCCGGTATTTTCAATGGCCTGGGTTCCAGTGTGAAACTGGTTTATCGCGGTGAGCAGGTGCTGCGTGGTTTTGATAACGGCGTACGTAATTTCGCGGCTGAGCAGATTGCTGCCAAAGGCATCGAGATTCTTGTTAACACGGATATCGCCGCTATCGAACAGAACGCCGACGAATCACTCAAGGTCACCTTCAAGGACGGCAGCACCACCGAAGTCGACTGTGTGATGTACGCCACTGGCCGGCGGCCAATGACTGACGGCCTGAACCTGGAAACCCTGGGCGTTGCAACACGCGATGACGGTACCATTGTGGCTGATGATTTTTTCCGCACGTCAGTCGACAGCATTTATGCGCTTGGTGACGTTGTCGGTACTCCGGCACTAACGCCCGTTGCGTTGGCACAAGGCATGAAATTCGTCGCCCAGCAGTTCGCTGGCGATACCAGCTCGATGGACTACAGCAACATTGCGACGGCGGTGTTCTGTCAGCCTAATATCGCCACGGTTGGCCTGACGGAAGAAGAGGCGGGGGCGCAGTTCAGCGGTGACGTGACTGTGTTTGAATCCAGCTTCCGGCCGATGAAACACACCATCAGCGGTTTGCCAGAACGTTCCTACATGAAGCTGCTGGTGCAAACTTCCACCGACAAGGTGATTGGCGTGCATATGGTGGGTGCAGATTCCGGCGAAATCATGCAGGGCCTGGCCGTGGCGATCAAAGCCGGAGCCACCAAAGCCGTGTTTGACAGCACCATCGGGATTCACCCGACAGCGGCAGAAGAGTTTGTCACCATGCGCAGCCCGGCGCGGCAGATCTGATACGGACTGAGCTGAACAACACCGTCACCCCAAACGCGCAGCGATTTGGGGGCCATACAGCCTTGAAAATATCAAAGCTGTATGGATCCTGGGCCTGCGCGGCCCGAACGCTCCGGGCACCGCCTCTCAGGCTTAACCGCAGAACACCAGGCGTACGCTGTCCATTTGCAGCTGGGCACGGGAAATGGCATCCAGTACTTCAGCGCCTTCTTTTTCAACATCCGCCAACAGTGCTGGCGAGATGTTCGGGTTGTGCTCAGACAGCGCACGCAGACGTTGGATGCGGTCTTCGTAAGCTTCGGTTGCCTTGCTGGTTGCGCGGGCGATCATCTTGTCGAGCTGACCAGCCCCGAGTTTTTCCAGCTTGTGCAGCAGCGGTTTGATTTCAGCCATGCGCTGTTCTGCCAGACCGCGACCGGTGGACTTCTTCAGCGGCAGCACAAAACCCACCAGTTCCGGTTCGTTAACCTTCAGTTCGCCTTTCGGCGTGAAGGTCAGGTGCATGGCGTCGATTGGCAGGTAGCGCTCAACCTGCAGGCGTTTGGGCGCCGGACAGTTGGCGACAAACTGGATCTGGATAAAGCAATCGCCAGTCTGGTGGTCGTGGTTGTCGATATAACCGATGGCCGCGTTACCAATTGGCCCCTTGGTGACTAGCTCCAGTGCCTGATCGATAAACGGGTGTTCCCAGCTGAGGAACTGCACATCATCCCGGGCCAGCGCCACATCACGACGGGTAGTGGCCATAAAGCCGTCTTCCGGCAGGTGTGGCAGTTCTGGCACCAGCATGTGATCGCCAGGAGCGATGGTGACGCAGTCGTTACCCAGATCTGCCACTTCAACGCCGACAGCGTCGGCGAACAGGTCAACAAAGTCGTTCAGTTCGGCTTCGTCTTCAATATGGGTGATCGACATTTCCTGCGCCAGCGCGCGGGCGTTCTGCGGATGGCAGGAGTGCAACTCCAGCAGGCGGTCACGACCTTGCTCCAGTTTCTGTTGCAGCGCCACACGCTCTTGCGCCAGGCGCTCGACCAGCGGTTGCAGCGAATCATCGGCCAGAATCGCCTGTTCGATTTCGTCGCGGTGCAGATCCAGCAGCGTCTGGGCCGTCGGGTTCGGCTCACTGAAAACGTTCAGACCTTCGTGAACAAGGGTCTGCCAGCGCGCTGACGGATGGTTGTCGAACGCCAGGCTGTGAATCTGGATTTCATGGGCCTGGCCGATACGGTCAAGACGGCCGATACGTTGTTCAATCAGGTCGCAGTTGAACGGCAGATCGAACAGCACCAGATGGTGGGCGAACTGGAAGTTACGACCTTCACTGCCGATTTCAGAACACAGCAGCAAGCGTGCGCCCTGATCCGGGTCGGCGAAGTAGGCGGCGGCACGGTCACGTTCGATCAGATGCATTTTCTCGTGGAAAACCGCCACCTGAACGCCGTGTTTTTCCCACAGGAAGGCTTCCAGATCCAGCACGGTAGCGGCGTTGTGACAGATCAGCACGATCTTCGACTTGCCAGTGCCCTTGATGATTTCCATCAGCGCATCAACGCGGCTGTCATCAAGCCACCAGTCTGGCTGACCAACTTCCGGATACAGTGCCTGTTGCAGATTAACCGCGGTCTCCTGAAGTTCCGGCGCAGGCAATTGCTGCAAGTGCGGCACTCGAGCCGGGAAGCCAGCAACACCATGACGGGTGTTTCGGTACATGGCACGGCCCGGACCGCGACGGTCGATGAGGGCGTCGAGCAGCCGCTGGCGGCCGTCTTCAGCGGTAATTTCGCTGGCCAGATCCGGCAGGATAGCCTGCAGCTGACTGGTCTGATCAGCATTTAACGGCTGCTCGTCAGACAACGCAGAGGCCAGGTCGGCAATTGACTGGTAGGTAGACTGTTCGTCGAGGAACTGCTCCAGGCTTGGGTAGCGTTCCGGGTCGAGCAGGCGCAGGCGCGCATAGTGACCTTCAACACCCAGCTGCTCCGGGGTGGCGGTCAGCAGCAGGATACCCGGCGTTTTGGCCGCCAGCGCTTCAACCAGCTGATAGCCTTGGTCAGCACCCTCCGGTGACCATTGCAGGTGGTGCGCTTCGTCGACCACCAGCAGATCCCATTCGTTGGCGGTCATGGAATGGGCAACGTAAGGGTCGTTGGCCAATGACATCGGGCACAGATACATCTGCGAACCGCCAAAAATTGGCGCGCAAATGTCCTTGGCGTCGTCGATGTCGTCTTGCTGCAGAATGCTGAATCTCAGGTTGAAGCGGCGGATCATTTCCACCAGCCACTGGTGTACCAAATGATCCGGCACCAGCACCATGACGCGCTGAATGCGCTGCTGCAGCATCAGGCGGTGCAGAATCAGGCCGGCTTCGATGGTTTTACCCAGGCCCACTTCGTCCGCCAGCAATACCCGTGGCAGCGAATCCTGGGTGACCTGTTGGGCAATGTAGAGCTGGTGCGGCAGCATGCTGGTACGGGCACCGAGCAGGCCGTAATACGGCCGCTGACGCAGACGGGTCAGTTGCTGCAGGCTCAGCTGACGCAGCTCATACAGGTTGTTGTTGTCGATCTGGCCGGAAAACAGCCGGTCAACCGGCTGGTTCAGCTGAATTGAACCGCTCAGCTGGATTTCAGAAATCGAGCGACCGCTGCTGAAATAAAAGGCGATGTCATCAATCAGCTCAACCTCATCAATTTCTACGACCGAACCGTCCTGCAACGGCACCTTGTCACCCGCTTTGAAAACGACACGGGTCAGCGGGGCGTTTTGCACCGCGTAGGTCCGGACGTCGTCGATGGTCGGAAAATAAAGAGTGACAGAACGAAAGTCGACGCTTTGAACAAGCCCAAGTCCGAGGTCTGTTTCGGCTTCGCTGATCCAACGCTGACCAACTGAGTACATAGAAGAAAATCCTGATAAAACGTGCTGAAAATGCGCCCATGGAACAGGGTGCGTTACAAGCGGCGAAGTCTAACGCAATGAGGCGGCCTAACCAATGGACACAAAGGGAAGGATTATTGCCTTAAACGCGGATATGCGGTTATGACATCTTCAGAAGCTGGCCGGGGTTGCACTAACGGCGGCCAGTGAATAAATAACTGAAGGGTTAGTCTCGCCGCAACTCGACCAATACTTCCATATGTTCGGTGTTGGGGAACATATCGAACCACTGGGCCCGCACTACGGAATACTGCAATGTTTGCAGATCTTTCTGCAGCGTAGCGGGATTACAACTGGAATAGATGATCCGCGCTGGTGCCAGCTCACGCAGCCGTTGCGCCAGTTCGTCACCAAGGCCACGACGGGGTGGATTCACAATCACCAGGTCCGGTGCAACCGCTGCCTGCTGTTGGCTGAATGCGGCCGAGTCCAGCGCATCAAAATCGAGATTGTCGATACCCAGACGACTGGCAGACAAACGGGCGCAGGCAATCGCTTCGGCTTCAATCTCAATGCCGGTCACGCGGCTGGCGAACGATGCACAATGCAGCGCAAAACCGCCGCTGCCACAGAACAGATCCCAGACGTGTTTTGTGCTGCCTTCGCTGGCCCAGCGGGCGGCGGTGGCGTACAGCTGCTCGGCAATCACCGGATTGGTCTGGAAAAACCCTTTGGGGCGCATAAACAGCGGAATGCCGTTAAAGCTCTCTTCCAGGGTTTGCTGTCCGGTCAGAAATATTTCCTGCTCGCCTTCCAGGCGGGCCATGTGAACGGGCTGGATATTGGCGCTAACCACGGCAATTGCGGGGTGCTGTTGCAACAAGCGTGGCAGGTTATGACGAATTCGCTCCAGCGTTTTTTCACTATGCAAAACCAGCCGCAGCATAAACTGGCCGCTGCTGTGGCTCTGGCTCAGTAACAGGTATTTCAGTTCACCACGACGCTTGTGACGGTTATAAGGCGGCAAGCCGGAGCTGCGAATCCACTCCGGCAGATCCAGTAGCAGCGTCTGCATGCTTTGCGGATAGAGCTGACAATCGAGTAACGACAGGGGCTGAAAACCGTCAGCAGTTTCAATTTCAATGCCCAGCACCGGAGCCTGGGCGACTCCCATGACGACCATTTTGGCCTTATTGCGAAAGCCTTCAGTAGCACTGGTGCAAGGCGCCAGCCATTGCGATTGCGGGATGCCGGTCAGTGCCTGCAGGGTCCGGCTTTTGGCTTCGACCTGCTGGTCGTACGGCGTATTGAGCAGTGAACAGGAGCGGCACAGCGACTGCTCAAAATAGGGACACGACATACATGCGAACGCTGACAGAAATGAGGCGCAAATATAGTCGTGGCAGCCAGAATCAACGATTCAATTTCATTATCTTCACGAGTGCGAAAATTTGTTTAACCAGCAGGTTGGCGCATGCTGTCAGCCTGTTCTGCAATCTGACCGTCTTCTGCTGGCTGCCACCATTCGGTAAACAATTGGTTGTTGTCATCAACATCCACCAACTCGCCAATCATCGGCGTCAGCAAATGCCAGGGCTGGCTTTCGCTGGCCAGCTTGATGCGCTCAAGCGGCTCCTGCCAGCTGTGACGGGACAGTTTGAACTTGCTGTTGTGGGCTGCCATTACCTTGCTGGCTTGCAGTTCGATGGCTGCCAGCGCGGTTTCTTCTGGCATCATGTGAATGTTTGCCCAGTTGGCGTTGTACTGGCCGCACTCCAGAATCGCCAGATCGAACGGCCCAAAGGCGTCACCAATCGCCTTGAAATGCTGGCCGTAGCCGGTGTCGCCGCTAAGGTAATAACGATGATCCGGAGTGATCAGCGCAAAGGACGCCCACAGGGTGCGGTTGCGCTCGAACAGGCGTCCAGAGAAATGGCGGGCTGGCAGAATGTGCACATCCAGATTGCCGCTACTAAATACATCACCCCAGTTGCCTTCAAGGATTTGTGCGGCTGGCCAGCCCCACTGGCGGAAATAAGAGCCCACACCAGACGGCGTAACCACCTGTTTTACCTTGCCTTGCAGCCCTTTAATCGTCGGGTAATCCAGATGGTCCCAGTGATCGTGGCTAATCAGCAACAGATCCAGCTGCGGGATGTCGTCGGTGGTGTAAATATTGGTGCCTGCAAAGGCACCATTGGTGCCCGGAACTGGCGACGCATATTGGCTGAAGACCGGATCAATCAGAATCCGCTGACCATCCAGCTGGATGAAATAACTGGAGTGTCCCATCCAGACCACCAGATTCTCTGCCGGGTCGAGGTTGAACAAATCCGTCTTGCGCGAAGGCAGGGGTTGTTCTGGTACCGCACCTGGCGTTTTGGCAAACAGGAACTTGTACAGGTTGCCGAACAGCCCGGACTTTTTCTGTGTCGGTTCGGCTGCCTGTGTCATTACCACCGTATTTTCCAGATTATGAAATTTGCCATCCTGATAACGGGCGGATCCTGTGATCGACGGCGCTGGCTGCCGCAATGCTGGTGCAACTTCCGGCTCATCGAACTGGTTCTGCTGCAAAAACAGCCAGATACCGAATGCCAGCAAGGCAGCCCCAACGACAATAATCAGTACAATTTTCAGTAATAAACCCACAAAACCTCCGGCGCATAACTTTGGTGGCTGTTTGGAGCACAGACCACTGGCTCTATTTCTCTCATGCTCTATTTTTCATAACAAGCGTCGCAAGCCGTATCAAAATCCTCTGTAATTCTTGCCTGATCCTCTGAGTTATCCGGGGTTTAAAGGCAAACGCGAAAGTCCTGAAGTAAACTTCGGCAATCAACTGCTTGCGACAGGTCTTGCCATGACCCGGACAACCGATCTTGATCGAATCAATGCCCATATGGCCGCTGTAATTTGCAGCCATGCGCAGAAAACCGGTGATTACCCGACCGCCATCGACGGCCTGGGCTTGTTTCGCCGCGACCAGCCAACCCAGCCCGATGTTTGCCTGATTCAACCTAGCGTGGTGATGGTGATGCAAGGCCGCAAAATCATGCATATCGGCGAGCAGCAATTTCCGTATGACACCAGGCGGTTTCTGATTACGTCGCTGGATTTGCCCGCCAGTTCCCAGGTGGTGGAAGCCAGCCCGCAACAGCCTTGTGTAGGTCTGGTGCTACAGCTGGATTTGCGGTTGATTGCCGAGCTGGCAGCGATGGGGGCAGTGCCTGCACAGGCTCGTCAAGGCTCTGCCGACAAAGGCGTTGGACTGTGGCTCAGCGACGCCTCCGTCACTCTGGTCGAACCCTTCCAGCGTTTGCTTTCCTTGCTGGATGAACCGGCAGCCATTGATATTCTGGCCCCCATGATCAAGCGTGAAATTCACTTCCGGCTGCTACAAACGGATCAGGCCCAACGGTTGCGTCAGATCGCCTCGATCGATAGCCAGGGCTTCCGAATTGCTAAAGCCATCGACTGGCTCAAGCTTAACTATGCCGCCTCACTGAAAATTGATGAGCTGGCTACGCGGGTGCAAATGAGCACACCGACCTTTCATCATCATTTTCGTCAGCTTACCGGTATGAGCCCGCTGCAATACCAGAAATGGCTGCGCCTGAATGAAGCCAAGCGATTAATGCTGAACGAACACCTGGATGCCTCCAGTGCTGCCTACGAAGTGGGCTACGAAAGCCCTTCGCAATTCAGCCGGGAATACAGCCGCTTGTACGGTGCACCGCCGAAACGGGATATCGAGAATCTGCGCTTGGCGATGCGCGCCTGACGAAAAATCGGGTAGGGGCAAGGCATGCCTTGCCAGAATCTTTTATCAGACAAGAGGCAGTTGCTGTTTGCGCAGCTGTGCCAGCATCAGCAACGACACCAATGCAAATCCCAGTACCGCCAGCATGGCGTAGCCGAATACCAATTCCATCAGCGAAAAGCTGCCAGTCAGGCGGCCAACCACCAGAGTAGGAATCGCCGCGCCAGTGTAGGCGGTGGCGTAAATCACCGAAAAGGTGCTGGCGCGTTGGTGCGGCTGGGCGCCCGTCATGAGTAGTCGGATGCCGCCATTCATGCAGGCGCCTTGTGCGGTACCTGCCAAGGCGCCACAGATAAGGAACGGCACCAGCGCACCGAAATACAGCGAAACCGCCACGCCGGCAGCGGAAACCATGAATACCAGTAAACCCAGAATCACTGCCCGTTCCTGTGTCAGCTTGCTGGCCAGCGTCGCGCCAAAAATGCTTGGCATCATAAAAGACGCAAACACGATGGCAGCGGCAATGGCGGTGGTTGAATGCAGGTACTGGGCAGCAATGGTTGGACCAAACGCCTGATAGAAACCGCCCATGGCCCAGGTGCAGGTAAAGGTAATGGCGGCAATCGGATACCAGCGTTTACCTGCTTCAGGCAAGCCGACCAGCGGCTTCATGGATTGCAGCACGCCGGGCTTGCGGCTGATGGATTCACGCGCAAAACACAGCATCAAGGTTGAAATAATGATCAGCGCCAGACTGGTCAGAAATACCAGCGTGCGCGGCAGTGGTGCGTAGGTGATCAGTGCGCCACCGCCGAGACTGCCCAGCGACAGGCCAACCAGTGGGCTGACACTGATGATCAGGGGTGGCAATGAGCGTTGATGAGGTTTGGCTGAATCAACAATCCAGGCGGTCATGGCGGTTGAGGCCAGGCCGCTGGCCAGACCTTGCAAGCCACGCCCGAGTAGCAATGGCAAGGCGCTATCGACAAACATAAACAGCACGCTGGAAATAGCCGCCAGCAACATCGCCAGGATTGCAATGGGGCGACGACCGAGAAAATCAGACAAGCGGCCAAAGAACATCAGTGCGGACACGGCACCAATAAAATAAATCACCGAACTGAGGGATAAATCGGAGTAGGTCAGGCCATCAGCAACACGCCAGGTTTCATAAAGTGGAACAGGGGTGGAGGAAGAGGCGTAAGCCAGAATTAACGCAACAGCGGTGCCCCAGAAAGCAATGGCATCACGAGGCAGGTTCATACAGTAAAGCTCCCGGCTGGATTGGCCTGGGCCGCAGCTTACGCTCGTCGGGCCCAGGTTTTAATTCAAATAAACCGGTTGCGGTAATGATTTCTGCTCATGAATAACTCCCGGTGACGGCGGTCATAATAACAACATCCAGGCCGGGTGCTTATTGGTTTGCTGTTCAGCGCCATTCAGCTCTTCTATTCACCTCATCAGAGAATCAGGCAAGAACTTCAGGCAATCAGTGTACTGAGCCAGAGGCGCAAAACGCTCTAATAACTGGTTCCCGGCCAACTTCAAGCCCTTGATTACGGAGATCCCTTATGTCGAACGAAACACGTCTTAGCCCGGCAGCCTTGTTGGCGCTGGCGGCTTTGTCTGGTGAAGCCGCTGCGGTAGAAAAAGACCAGCTTGTCTATAGCGCAGGCAGCCAACCGAGCTTCAGCGGCCCGCAAACACTCTTCACCGGTCAGGTTGATGTGCAGGTGGTGTTCCCCGGCGATCAGAAACCTTTTTCCGGCGCTTACGTCACCTTTCAGCCGAGCGCCCGCACTGCCTGGCATTCGCATCCAGCCGGGCAGCATATGGTAGTAACCAAAGGCACGGCGATCACGGCCACCCGTGCGGGGCAGGTGGTGGAATTTCATGAGGGTGAAGCCGTCTGGTGTCCGGAGGATATTGATCACTGGCACGGCGCAACGCCGCATTCCGCCATGACGCATTTTGTAATCACTGGCAGCAACGAAAAAGGTGAAAACGTTACCTGGAAAGACAAGGTGACCGACGCTCAATATCAGGCGGCGCTCGATTCGCTGGCCGATCAGCAGCCCGAACTGAAGGCATTGGACAGCCGTTACCAGCAACTGGCCGTGGTGGCTGCCTATGCTGCCGGCAATCAGTCAGGCTCACTGAAAATTGCCTTGAACAACGCGCTCGATGCTGGCCTGACGGTGAATGAACTGAAAGAAGTGATGATTCACCTGTATCCGTACGGTGGTTTCCCGAAAGCTCTCAACGCCCTCGCGACCATGATGGCGGTCGTGGAAGAGCGCAAGGCTGAGGGTAAAAAAGACGTTATCGGTGACGCAGCGACAGAGCTGCCAGAGAATGCGCTGGCGGCCGGAACCAAGATCCAGACCAAACTGGTTGGCCACCCGGTCGAAGGGCCTTTGTTTGATTTTGCACCAGCTGCCAATACCTTTCTGCGCAAGCATTTGTTTGGTGATGTATTCGGCCGTGGCTTGCTCGACAATCAGGCTCGCGAAGTCCTGACTGTCGCCATGCTGGCGTCGATGGATGGCACGGACTCACAACTCCGCTCCCATATCTTTATGGCCATGAATACCGGCTTGAGTCAGCAGCAACTGCAAGACATTGGCAGCCTGCTGGATTACCGGGTTGGCAAGTCTGTGGGCCAGCGGGTTGTTGCTGCCATTGCCGACGTCGTGAAGAAGTAGCGGACGAGCCTGATTTGTCTGGCGAAATAAAAAACCCAAGTCGGTAACGACTCGGGTTTTTGGTTTTGCGATTGCTGAAAGAATCCGTTCTGGCGGTTAATTCACACCAGATTTTCACCAAAGAAAGCGTCGATGGCGTTGAATGGGATTTTGTCCAATTGATCGTACAGATCAACGTGAACCATGCCATCCAGAATCAGCTTTTGCTTTGGCTCTGCCGCCGCGGCAAAGGCGTCTTCGGTGAAATAACGGGAGTGAGCATTCTCACCGGCAATCAGCAGAATCGGGCGCGGTGCAATTTCCGCAATATTGGTCAGCAACGGCATGTTCATAAAAGAAAGAGCTGTCGTGGCCAGGAAGGAGCTGGCGGAGTTGATTGAACGGGCGTGGAAGCCACGTGGCGTCTTGTAATAATCGAAGTACTCGGCGACGAATTGAGGCTCTTCGCCAGTCAGTTCGTTTGGCAAGCCGACGCCGGACAGGGCAGGTTCACCGGCTTCGGCATCCGCCCAGCGCTGTTGGCTCATGGCTGCCAGTGCCACGCTGCGCTGTTCGGGCGTCATGGCGTCGAAGTAACCTTTCGACATCACCCGGGACATATCGTACATGCTGGTTGTGACGACGGCCTTGATGCGCTTGTCGACGGCAGCGGCGTTCAGTGCCATACCACCAAAACCGCAAATACCAATGATGCCGATCCTGTTGCGATCTACTTGCTGCTGCAGGCCGAGGAAGTCGACCGCCGCGCTGAAGTCTTCGGTGTTGATCTCAGGGGAAGACAGGTGACGCGGTTCGCCGTCGCTTTCGCCGGTGTAGGATGGGTCGAAGGCGAGGGTGATGTAGCCACGTTCTGCCATGGTCTGGGCGTACAGGCCGGATGCCTGTTCTTTTACTGCACCGTATGGGCCGCTTACCGCCAGTGCTGGACGGCTGTGATCGATCGGAGCTTTGGGCGTGTACAGGTCAGCCGCCAGGGTAATGCCGTAACGGTTTTTGAAGGTGACCTTCTGGTGGTTTACCTTGTCGCTGGCAGGGAAGGTTTTATCCCATTCTTGAGTCAGTTGCATGGTCTTGCTCCTTCGTTTGAGAAATCAGGAAGTTATTCGTTGATGTTTACTATGCCGACAGTGGCTGATCGGGCGGTACATGGATTCTCTGTATTCATTGCCTGATTCTCTGGATCCTGGCTGAAGGAGATAACTCTGCTGACATACACGGCGTGTCTGGAACGGCTTGTTGCCATTGCGACCATGTTGGTTGTTCGCTGTTCACAGTATTCTCATTAACAGTTATTGACACTTTTCATTGCCGGAGGCCTCTTGTGAAGTCCGTTCGCACCAGTAATCCTGATCGTTCACACCGAACGCTGATGTCGTTAGCCGCCGGATTTGCCTGCGTGGCTGCTTCTTTGGCGCAAGCCGAGCAGTCATCACCCTGGAGCGTGGGCGTTGGCATGGTGTCATCGCAGGATGTTTACCAAGGCTTTGACCGTCGGGTGATTCCATTTCCGATGGTGATTTATCGGGGCGACCGGTTTCATCTATATGGGCCTTACGCCCGTTACGATCTGGCCCGAGTGGGGGCAGTGGGCGTCGCCTTGCAGGTGAACCCGGTGTTCGCTGGTTATTCGTCTTCTGATAGCCCGGCATTAAAAGGCATGGATGATCGCAGCTATTCCATGGCTGGCGGTTTGCGGATGGACTATCGGCCAGGCAACTGGCAGCTGAACCTGACCGCCATGCACGATTTGCTCAATGTTTATCAGGGTTATGAAACGACGGCCGGGGCTTCCTATGGTCTGCTGGTAGCAGGATTTCGTATCGAACCGGGTATTCAGGCAATTTGGCAAAGCCAGCAGTACGTCGATTATTATTACGGCGTCAAAGCCTCGGAAGCTCGCCCCGGACGGCCGCAATATTCGCCAAACGGCACCATGAATCAGCAATACAGCCTGGCTTTTTCGCGCGCGGGCGTATTGGCAGGGGCTGTACGTTTGCAGCTGACTCACACCCGTTATGGCAAGGAAATTACTGACAGCCCGCTGACTGATCGCAAAACCGCGATGGGCGTGAATCTGATGTACAGCCAGCTTTTCTGACACGGGCGGCTGCGACAGGATGACAGAATTGTAATCTTCGGGTCATGCAGCTGTTTGGCCAGCTTTCGTATACTGATGGCAGTTTTACCGTCAGGGAGAAGTTTCATGAGCCAGTATAAAACCGCTATCAACCCGGGTTTTGTGGTCAAGCACCGCCTCAGTTTGTGTGGCCTGAGTGAACAGGCCGCCTCACAAACCGCCGAGGAACTGGGCGCCTTCCCCTGGATGGACAAGGTTAAGCTGGATGCGCCCAGGCAGGTACTGAAACTGGCTTATGACGCGTCAAGCCACAATATCGATGAAGTCATCGCAGTGGTGGAAAAACACGGCGGCTCCGTCAGTGAACACTGGTGGAGCCAGCTGAGACTGGGCTGGCAACGCCAGATCGACCAGAACATCCACAACAACTCCCGTCACGAAGCACACTGCTGCAACAAATCGCCCAAGCGTTAGATTGGATTTAATCATGTTATTGCAATGTTTGCTGAAACGGACCTCGGGGCTGCTAATCATGCTGTTGCTGGCCAATTCCGCGTTGGCAGATCATCGCCAGGGGCACGTTGATGTCCGCCTGCCAGCGTTGAGCGAAATGGGCAGTGCAGGGCAACTGCAGTTCAACCAGAGCTGTGCCAGTTGCCACGGTGAAAATGGCTCAGGAACAATGCAAGGGCCGTCACTGATTCACGCGATTTACAATCCCGGCCATCACAGCGACAAATCCATATTCAGTGCCATTCATAATGGCGTGCGCCAACACCACTGGCCTTATGGCGATATGCCAAAACAGCCAGGGGTCGGCTTTTACGAAGCTTCGGCCATCGTCAAATTTATTCGGGAAGTTCAGCAAGCCAACGGCATTACCCTCCAGCAGCATTAGTGGCATTCGCCACAGCTAACTGGTTTCCCGGTCTTTCAAAACGCAAGCACCCAAAGCCCCAGGCTGGCTTGATCAGGATGATCCTGCCAGCTTGTATCCCAGAACAACAAACAGTCCGCCAGTTATTCGATCCAGTGAGGTAACGACTCTGGGCTTGAACAGGGTCGTACGCAACTTTTTACTCAGTACAATCAGTACGGCAAACCAGAGTGCAGATATCAGAGTGTGGATACCAGCCAGCATAAAAGAATACAGGGCAACATTGGTGTCGGCGGGAATAAACTGTGGCAGGAAGGAAACATAGAAAATGCCAACTTTCGGATTCAGCAAATTGGTGATCAGGCCTTGCCAGAGCACCTGCCAGCTGTCGCCAGCAGGTGTTTCATATGCATCGTTCAATGCTGTCCTCGGTTGAAGCAGCAGACATGCGCCCAGCCATATCAGGTAACCAGCGCCAGCCAGCTTGATTGCCAGATACAACACCTCTGAAGCCTGCAAAATCGCCCCAAGCCCAAGCGAAACAGCAGCCCCCCAGGCCAGACATCCGAGCAGAATGCCGACTGCCGCATAGAATGCCGGAACAGGCCCTTTGCTGATGGATGCTCGAAGCACCATCAGGGTATCAAGTCCCGGGGTGATCGCCAGTAGGGTCGCTGCAGCAAGAAAAGACAAAAATAGCAGGGGATCAAACATCGCGGAGACATCCTGGCAGGGTTGGCGAGTTGCAACTCTGCCTCAGGCGGCTGACTGCAACAAGTTATTTGTCTGGGTGCCAGGTTGTGAAATGGGTTAGCTGCTGGAGCTACGCCAGCTTTCCAGCTGCTGCAGGATATCTTCCCAGATGTAGCTGTTCGAGCGCTTGAAATAGCCGAAGTGACCGATCTTTTTAGACGGAGAATCAGCCGCCGGATACTGACTGAACGAAATTCCCTGGCGGCTTTTAACGTGTTTCCAGAAGTTGTCGATGTTAGCAGGCGTGCAGATTTCATCGTCGTTGGCGCTGATCACATGTACCGGCATCGGCATGTTCTCATAGTGTCCTTTCTCAATGGTTTTGCCGTAATAGCGGTCGGCGAAAAACAGGTTGGGTTCACTGCACCAGTCATTCCATTCGCGAGCCAGATTGCTGGTTAGATCCTCCATCAAATTGAATCTGCTGGCAGCAACATAGCCGAGCAAGGCCGAAGACAGCGGTGAAAACATCCGGAAGAAAAACAGCGCCTTGAGACGATAGGCCAGCGGCATGTTAGGGAAGTATCCGGCAGACGACGCCACTGCGATCAGGCCTTTGATATCTTCGGCATTACTGGCAAAGCCGAACTGCTGACCACCGGCACTGTGGCCAATGCAAAACAGCGGCAGGTCTGCACGGGCACGGCTTTTGATGGCGGCAATTGCAGCCGGGATGTCGAAACGGCCGATGTCAGAGTAGCGATAGTTTGCATCTTTGAGTGATCCCGAGCGCGATTCACAAAAACCCCGATAATTCCATAGCAGCACCTGGTACCGGTTGACGGCCAGAAACTCGCAAAAGTTTTTGTAAAACAGTGTTTGGGTGGCGGTGCCTGGGTTCAGCAAAACCGCACCTTGGGGATTTTCTGCGTCAAACCAGTAGCCGTTGAGGGTGACCTGGTCATCAGTGACAAATTGAACCTGCATGGTTTGATCCTGTTTCAGTCGAATTCAATGCAGCCTAAACTATGGAGTTAACTCCATAGTCAAGGACAAGCTGCATGCAGATGAGAGAAGTGATCGAAGCGACCCATTTGAGCCGCGATACCATTCGTTTTTATGAGAAGGAAGGTCTGATCCCGGCGCCGGTCCGATCTGGCAACGGGTATCGGCATTACGACGAAAGCGTGGTTCGGCAATTAAAGCTGATCAAGCGGGCCAAGCATCTGGGTTTTACGCTGAAAGAAATCAAAAGTCTGGCTGTGTTGCTGTATCAGAATTCGTTAACGCCACGCGAGATGGAGCTGCATTTGCGCGACAAGCGTGACGAGATTGCAGAAAAAATCGCCGAGCTGGCAGCTATCAAAAGTGAAATAGATGCTGCGCTGGCGGGCATGTGTCCGGACAAAAAGTCGTTGGGCTGAACACGATTCAGAATCCAGACCATTTAAACAGGCGCAGAGCGCGCCTTGGTTATCTCTTATATTTCCGATAATTGATATTATCGGAATAGTTGGAAATATGGCTTTTAAGGGGCTTGGCAGCCCAGATCCTGGCTTAAACCGCCGGTTTTATTTTCAACATTCAATTCGCCATCCGGTAGCTCTTTCGGCATGGCTGGCATGAAATCCAGTCCGGTCCGACGCTCAACTTCATCGACGCTGACTTCAAAGCCACAATAATTGTCTTTACGGCCTGCACTTTGCGGCATCACAAATGCGGATAGCCGCGGCTGCTCCGCCTGCCAAACGCTGATGATTTTGAAATAGCCGCTGGGAATCCGGTGCGTTTCATCTGCGCCAGGCAAATCTCCGCTAAAAGATTCATACATGGGCCCGGTCACTACAAACACGGTTTGACCGGTTTCAACCAATTGCCGAACTGCAGTTTCGAGGTCGACCCATGGGCCTTGGTTTAGATTGGATTTCTGTGGCGTGATGTTCGACAGATAATTGGTCATCTTGTAGAACTCGGTATTGCTGAACGACGCCAGCGGCACCAGGTGGCCGCGATCGGTTTGCAGGTTTTCATGTGCGCCACGGTAATCGTCCGGTTCCAGCGTGTTTTCTGGCGCGATCTCCGGGTCAGCTTTCCAGTGGCGTTTACGACTTGGGCCATTGATAGTTGCCGGCGTAACCCGGTACGCAGCCCAGTCCGCGAACTTGGTTGTGGCATTGTTGCTGAGTATGTAAATCGGTCGTTCGACCCGTTGATTGGATGCCGACATGCCGATTGGGCAACCATAGTTACCGCATAATTCATCGGCGGCCTGAGCTGCGCCTGCCAACAGGCACAGTATGACTACAATGACTTTCATGAATTTCAACTTCTACAACTTTAAGCTGAGTTACTCTAGCCAATAATTAAGACCTTTGCCTGACTTTTCGGCTCATGCCAAGGACGGCTGCTGGCGTTGGCATACTTGCAATTGACCGTTTGAATTGTCACTATTTCCGATAATTATCAGATGTCGGGATTTTTCATGAGTCAGCCTGCCAGTCCAGTCGCCTTTTTTGACAACCTGAACTACCTTGTCAGCCCGCTGACTGACGCTCGCGAAATCGCCCGGCGTATTCCCCGGCTCAACGAGGTTGATGGCGCTTTTGACGACATCGTACATACGTTAGGTTTTCTGATCAGCTTTAATGGTTCGACGGCTACCTTTAACAGCTATCGCCGTGAAGCTGAGCGACTACTGCAGTGGGCGTTCTTTGTTCATGGTAAGTCGTTGCAACAGCTGCGGCGGGCAGATCTGGAGGAGTACATACGATTTTGCCAGGCACCGCCTGCCAGCTGGGTTGGGCCGGTACAAGTCCCCCGCTTTATTACCAATCAGGGCCAGCGGATTGCCAACACCAAATGGCGACCGTTTGTGAATGCCGATGCCTCGCCGGGTTTTGAACTGTCGCAGAAAAGCCTGCAATCGCTATTTGCGGTTTTGTCTTCCTACTTCAATTTCCTGATTCAGGAGGACTACCTGGAAGGCAATCCGGTGGCGTTGATCCGCCAGAAAAGCAAGTTCCTGCAGCGCCATGCCTACTCCGAACCGATCCGGCGGATTTCCAATCTGCAGTGGGACTATGTGATGGAAACGGTCGAGAAGCTGGCGGCAGAAAATCCCCGTGAACATGAGCGTTCGTTGTTTGTAATGCGTTGTTTGTTTGCTATGTATTTGCGGATTTCAGAACTGGTGGCTGATGAGCGTTCGACACCGGTGATGGGTGATTTTCAGCGTGATATGGATGGCAACTGGTGGCTGCGGGTCGTTGGTAAAGGTAACAAGGCGCGCATGGTCACAGTGTCGGATGAGATGCTCACTGCCCTGCGTCGTTATCGAAATCATCTGGGCCTGTCTGAGTTGCCGACACCCGGCGAACAAACGCCGCTGGTTGCCAAGCTGCGTGGCAAGGGGCCGGTTACCAGTACCCGGCAGATCCGTTATCTGGTGCAATTTTGCTTTGATCAAACCTGGGAGGCTATGCGTGCTCAAGGGTTGGAACAGGAAGCCAATGAATTGAAGGTGGCAACAGTCCACTGGTTGCGTCACACCGGAATTTCCGAGGATGTGAAATATCGTCCGAAGGAACATGTGAAGGAAGACGCTGGTCACGCCAGTCTGGCGACAACGGATCGGTATATCGATACCGAAATGCGCGAGCGCCATGCCAGCGCCCGCAACAAGAAACTGAAGCCGGAGTACTAGTCCGGCTAACAGCTGTTAGTGCATATACTGACCGCCGTTGGCAGAAATGTTTGCACCTGTAATGAAACCGTTTTCCTCGGAAGCCAGGAAGCTGACGACACGAGCGATCTCTTCAGGTTCGCCAAAACGGCCAACCGGAATAGACTTTCGAATGCCTTCACGAATCTCTTCTGGTACATCCATGATCATGCTGGTTGCAATGTAGCCAGGAGAAACCGTGTTCACAGTGATGCCTTTGGAAGCAACTTCCTGGGCAACTGCTTTGGTGAAACCGTACATACCTGCCTTGGCAGCAGAATAGTTGGCCTGACCGAATTGGCCTTTCTCACCATTGATAGATGAAATGTTGACGATGCGCCCCCACTTCTTCTCCAGCATGTCGTTAATCACCAAGCGGGTCATAAAGAACACGGAAGTCAGGTTGGTGGCGATGACGTCATGCCACATCTCAGGACTCATTTTACGCAACGTGGTATCACGGGTGATACCGCCGTTGTTGACCAGAATGTCGACCGGGCCGAAATCCTTGCGAATATTATCGATACAAGCTTCACAGGATTCCCAGTCGGTGATGTTGCCGAATCCCAGCGCAATATCATAGCCTTCTGCGGCCAGTTCAGCCTGCCAAGCCTGGGCTTTCTCATGCTTGCCGCCTGAGTAATACCCTGCCACTACCTGGTAACCGTCGTCATGCAGTTTCTTGCAAATCGCAGTACCAATTCCCCCGGTTCCACCGGTAACCAATGCAACGCGTTTAGACATACTATCCACTCCTTTTGCTCTTTCGGCTATGGTCAAACTTAGCTTGCTATCTTGATATGACAACACGGTTAATGAGTCCAGCTTTCTTGTTTCGGTTGTCTCGATTTGGCATGACTGACCCAATTGGCATCACCTTACACCAGTTCGAGTGAACCCTTTGATGACCTGGGTTATAATCGCTTCCCTTTGCCCCTATCCTCCGTAAGAATCTCATGAAGTTCGTCATCAAGCTGTTCCCCGAAATTACTATCAAATCCAAGTCAGTGCGCAAGCAGATGACCAAAATCCTGCGCGCCAACTTGCGCAATCTGTGTCGCAAGCATGATGTGTCTGCTGACGTGCAGGACCGCTGGGACAGTCTGGTGATTGCCGTCAATGTGACCGAAGACTCTGACCCTGAGACCGTCCATCGCCGGATGGTTCAGATTCTGTCGCATACGCCGGGTATTGGTTATTCGCTGGAAATCGACGAACACCCGTTCGAGACCCTGGATCAGGCCTATCAATTGGTGCGTGAAGCCAATCGCGATGTTATCAAGGGAAAAACCTTTTGTGTGCGGGTCAAGCGTGCGGGCAATCATGACTTCACCTCCCATCAGGCTGAAATCTACATGGGTGGTGGTCTGCTGAAGGAAACGGAAGCAGCCGGGGTGTCACTTAAAAATCCGGATGTGGTTGTGAATGTCGAAATTCGCAACGACAAGGTGCATGTGGTCAAGCATCGTATTCAGGGTTTGGGTGGTTTTCCGCTGGGCAGTCAGGGCGAGATTATGTCGCTGATTTCCGGCGGTTATGACTCAACTGTTGCCAGCTATTTGCTGACCCGTCGCGGCCTCAAAACCCATTTCTGCTTTTTCAATCTGGGTGGCAGCGCGCATGAAATTGGCGTCAAGCAAGTCGCTCATTACATATGGTCGCTCTACGGTGAAAGTCATCGGGTGAAGTTTGTCACTGTGCCGTTTGAGGATGTGGTCACTGAAATCCTCACCAACGTCGATGACGGCCAGATGGGCGTGGTGCTGAAACGTATGATGATGCGTGCGGCCTCGCGGGTTGCCTCTCGTATGAATGTGCATGCGATTGCTACCGGCGAAGCGGTTGCACAAGTTGCCAGCCAGACCATTTCCAATCTGGCGATCATTGATCGTGCGGCCGACTGTATGGTGCTGCGTCCGCTGTCCACCATGGACAAGCAGGACATCATTGCGATTTCGCGTCGCATAGGCACTGAAGCCTTTGCTGCCAGTATGCCGGAATATTGCGGGGTGATTTCTGTTAACCCGCTGACCCAGGGTGATCTGGTCAAAACCGAAAAAGCCGAACAGGCGTTCGATATGCAGGTGCTGGAAAATGCCCTGGCCAACGCAAGGATTCAACGAATCGACGAAGTTCTGGCCGAAGCTGAAACCGGTCTTGAGGATGTGGTGCAGTTAAATACCCCGGCTCTTTCCGATGTAATTATCGACATCCGTCATCCGGGTGAATTGGAAGGCGCTGAGCTGCAGTTCGCCAACAACAAGGTGCTGGCTATTCCTTTCTATGAACTGGACAGTCGTCTGGCTGAGCTGGACGTTTCCGGGGCGCAGCGCTATCTGCTGTACTGCCAGAAAGGTACCATGAGCAAGATTCACGCGCACCATTTGAATCAGAAACACGCCGGTGTGTTTGGCGTATATCGGGATGGAGCGGCCTGACTTCCAGGCAACCTTGCATAACAAAAAGGCCGCTGATGCGGCCTTTTTTATGATGGCTGCGGAGTCGCCTGAGACAGGCGACTCTCCATCTTCAGTTACAGACGGTTCAGACCATTCAACGCTGCGACCCGGTAGGCTTCCGCCATGGTTGGGTAGTTGAAGGTGTTGTTGACGAAGTAACGCATGGTGTTGCCTTCGCCCTGCTGGTTCATGATGGCCTGGCCGATGTGCACAATCTCGGCGGCCTGGTCACCAAAGCAGTGAATGCCAAGGATTTCCAGCGTCTGGCGATGGAACAGCAACTTCAGCATGCCAACCCCTTCGCCAGTGATCTGGGCGCGGGCAATGTTCTTGAAGAACGCCTGGCCAACTTCGTAAGGCACCTTTTCTTCCGTCAATTGACGTTCGGTTTTACCAACCGAGCTGATCTCTGGAATGGTGTAAATACCGGTCGGTACGGAATCCACATAGTGGAAGTCGGACGGACAGGCAATCACGGAAGCCGCCGCACGACCCTGGTCGTACGCCGCAGATGCCAGAGCTGGCCAGCCAATCACATCACCAATGGCGTAAATATTCTGGACGCAGGTGCGGTATTCTTTATCGACATCAATCTGGCCGCGGGAGTTGGTTTCGATACCAACATTTTCCAGTCCCAGATTGGCAGTGTTGCCACTGCGGCCAGCAGCCCACAGGAAGGCGTCAGCCTTGACCTTTTTACCGGACGCCATGGTCATGGTGACATAACGGTCGTTAGCTTCGACGGAGTCGAACTGCTCGCTGTGGCGAATCAGTGCACCCTTGTCGCGCAGGTGGTAGCTGAGCGCATCAGAGATTTCGTCATCAAGGAAGTTCAGTAAACGGTCGCCCGGGTGAATCAGGTCTACCTTTACACCGAGGCCAGAGAAGATCGACGCGTATTCGCAACCAACAACACCAGCGCCATAGATGATGATGGTGCGCGGCGTGTGTTCCAGCTTCAGAATGGTGTCGGAGTCGTAAATGCGCGGGTGGTTGAAATCGATGTTGCTTGGGCGCCATGGGCTGGAACCGGTTGCGATGACAATTTCCTTGGCATGCAAGCGGGTATTACTCATGTTGCCCTGATAAACATCAACGGCGTTGGCATCGGCAAAACGGGCTTTGCCGGTGTAAACCGTGATGCGATTGCGACCGTAGTATTCGGTACGCATCTTGACCTGCTTGCCAATCACCTTCTCGGCGCTCTGCAGCACCTGCGGGAAAGAGAACCAGCGCGGTTCACCAATTTCACGGAACATGTTGTTGGTGTTGAACTGGATGATCTGTTTGACCGCGTGACGCAGTGCCTTGGATGGAATGGTGCCCAGATGGGTACAGTTACCGCCGACCAGTTTCTTGTCTTCAATCACAGCCACTTTTTTGCCGTGTTTTGCCGCATTCATGGCAGCGCCTTCACCCGCAGGCCCTGCCCCAATGATGACTACGTCGTAGCGGTAATCAGCCATTTACTCCATCTCCAGTCTGAGTGTTCTTCTGAATTTTTTTGGTTATTGCTTGCAGTAACTTAACGCTTACCTGAGGTCGCGTCGTAGAAGTCGGCATTCTTGGACTTCTTGGCTGCAATTTCACTTTCGGTTTTGCACTTGTTCTTGTCGCCGCCGCAGATGTCACAAGCGACGTCCATACCAATCGCAGACATACCCCCGCATGATCCGCTAATTGGCTTGCGGCCCATAATGACGCCAATCGCCATGCCGGCCACAATCAACAACATGGCACCAAATGCCACCAGAAACATGGTCATATCAATCTCCTGCTGCCGCTTGTTCCAGTGCTCCCGGGAAACGGCGTTTGAATTCGTCGGATGCGGCCTCGCTAAAGCCCGTATCTGTACGGACAATAATAAACGCTGCCAGTTTGTTTTGATTGGCTAATTCCATCGCCAATTCCGGGCCCGCCACATTCAGGGCAGTCGCCCAGGCGTCGGCCATTGAGCATTTGTCGGCAATCACGGTGACAGATGCCAGTCGATGGGTGATCGGATAGCCGGTTTTGGGGTTGATAGTGTGAGAATAGCGCACGCCATTCTCTTCGAAGTAATTGCGGTAGTCGCCAGAGGTGGCAACACCTGCCTGGCCGGGCTCCAGAATCAGTTGTACCTGACGGTCGGAAACTTCGCTGGTTGGTCGCTCGATGGCAATGCGCCAGCTGGCCCCGTCGGGCTTGTTGCCTGCAATACGCAGCTCGCCGCCAATTTCAACCAGGTAGGAATTGATGCCCTTGCTGACCAGCAACTCGGCAACCTGATCAACGCCCCAGCCCTTGGCAATAGCTGACAGGTCGATATAGAGCGGAATATCCGATTGCAGTTGCTGGCCGTTCAGATGAATGTGGTCGGAGCCAATTTGGGTCAGCAGATCATCCACTTCATTCTGTGGCAGGCGTTCGTCGAGGTGCTTGCCTGGGCCGAATCCCCAGGCATTAACCAGCGGGCCGACGGTGACGTCAAACAGGCCTTCAGATTTGTGATTGACTTCCAGGGCCTCGGTCAATACATCCGCCAGTCCGGCTGAGATGGTTTGATCAATGGCTTGTTTTTGCTGATTCAGCAGCGATAGTTCGGATTGTGGGTCATACGTCGACATCGACTTGTTGACCTGCACCAGCAGGGCATCGATGTCAGCCTGAATGGCTTCTGCGCTGGACTCGTCACCGACCCAGCTAACGTGGTATTGGGTGCCCATGGTGGGGCCGGATATACGAACAACTTCAGGCTCTTTTGAGCAAGCCGTCAGGATAAAAAGAAACGAAAAGGCGAGTATAAGGTGCTTAGGCATGAATCCCCCTTGATGGCGCGCCAGTATACAGCCAAGATCCCTGATAATCATCGCCGGCGGGTGATAAAGTCCGTTTTTCGAATCGCCATGATTAATAAAATCAGGGAATTGCATGAAAAAGATCGTGTTAGTCATTTTATTGGCGTTGACGACTGTGGTTGCAGGCTTTTTTGCCTGGGTTTGGCTGAGCACCTGGCATCCGGCACCGGAACAAGTGGCTGATATCGAGTGCTCGCTCGACGCACCGGTTTTTGATCATCAGCAGCCGCTCAAGGTAATGAGCTACAACGTGCAGTTTTTTGCGGGTAAAAACTACGTTTTCTATTACGACCTGCCCAATAATGCCGGGCCGGACGATCGCCCGGCTGCGAAGGATATAGCTGCCACGCTCAAGGGCATTGCAGGGCTGATTCAGCGGCACCATCCAGATGTTGTATTGCTGCAGGAAGTTCATGACGGCGCAGCAGCGACAGATCATCGGGATCAGTTAGCGGCGTTGATGGATTTGTTGCCCTCTGCAATGTATCCATGCCAGGCGTCAGCCTGGTACTGGAAGGCTGATTTCATTCCTCACCCGCGAATTATGGGTAGTGTTGGCATGAAGCTGGTGACCTTGTCGCGCTACCGACTTGAAAAACCTGTGCGCTATCAATTGCCGCAGCCGCCAATGGATTGGGTTTCCAGTCAGTTTTATCTGAAGCGAGCTTTGCTGGATGTTGAACTGCCGACTTCTTCCGGTACTCCCTGGCATTTGATTAATACTCACTTTGATGCTTTTGCTCAGGGGTCGGATACGATGCAGCGCCAGGCCTTGATGGCTGCCGGGCTATTGTCTGGTTATGACAATGCCCGACTGCCTTTTGTCTTTGGTGGCGACCTGAATTTGCTGATGCCCGGACAATACGCCCATCTGCAGGCCTCGCAACAATATCTGTATGACCCGCAAACGGAGCTGGAGCCTTTGCTGCACTGGCCTTCAGTGCCATCACTGGCGGAAGTACTGGTTACACCAGCAAGCTGGTACACCCACTACCCTAACGATCCTGATGTGTCTGGCCCGGACCGTACCATTGACTATCTGTTTTACAGTCGTCAGCTTGAGCGTCTGAATGCCGAAGTTGATCAGAGTGCTGCCGCCTCTCGACTATCGGATCATTTGCCGCTGATTGCGGTTTTTACTGATAAATCAAAAACATCCAAGTAATAAGCTTATAAATAAAAATTTCTAAAAATGCCTATATGAATAGGATGGAATATTTTGATTTGAGGTAAACTGGCTTGAAATTCAGGAGAAAGTCATGCCAGAAAACCTGTCTGATGAAATGCTGGAGTTAATCGCCCAGCGCTTTCGTTTGTTGTCAGATCCCATGCGTTTGAAGATCCTGCATCATTTGCAGGCCGGTGAAAAATCTGTAACCCAGCTGGTTGAGGCCACCGGGGCTTCGCAGCCAAACGTGTCCAAGCACCTCTCTACACTGAAAACCCAGGGTATGGTAAAGCGTCGCCAGGAAGGCAATATGGCTTATTTCAGCATTGGAACGCCGTTCGTCTTCGATTTGTGCAGCACGGTGTGCGACAGCATGAAAGATGAGTGGGAACAAAAGCAGTCACTGCTCGGGATTGCACTTTCCGGCAGTAAATGATCAGCGGCAGCAGCCGTCTCAGGCGGTACCTGCCCTGCTGGCTTCAGGTATCGCCTTCCAGAAATCCCTGCCTGAATGAAACTGGTGCTCTACCAGTCCCAGCAACTGCCATGACTCCAGAATTGACCGGAACTGGATCTTTGACAGCTTGATGTCGTCAACGGCGTGCGCTGAGGGGCGTCGACCCAGAAGTTGTTTGCGCACGGTGTCGCTAATAACACTCTCCAATCCTGCGCGAATACGATCCTCGCTGGTTGATGAGGTAAAACTGCCCTGTAATGCGCGGAATAACTGATCCAGTCGCGCAGGCAGAATGACTTCTTCCGGGGTGAGGTTGCCGCCTTCATAAACCTTGGCCGATACGACCAGTTTTACTTCCTTGCGAGAGAGCTCCATTTTTTCTCTGGCGCTGATGCCCGGGGCAATAGCCTGTGGCCTGGGTGCTGGCAACTGCGGAGTTTCAGGCACAGGGTCGGCTGGACTCCAGCCAACTCCAAGAGTTGGCTGAATGCTTTTCAGATTGGATTTTACGTAGGCGAGCAACTCGTCTCGCAGATGCCAGAGCTTGTAACTGATCTGCTGGGTGACCATTTGGTAAAAGCCCTTCAGGCGCAATTGCTCCGGATTAAGATTGCCTGTGGGAAGCTTTTTCAGAAATCCAATTACCGGAATGTCGAGCGTGCGAGCGTGAACATATTCCCGGTGAAGATGGCTAATGCCGGTTTGAGTCACCGGGCCATAACTGTCGCCAGTCAGCAAAATAAACAGATCCGCCATTTCAATTTGTTGGCGGACCAGGTTCCAGTCGTAATTCACTCCGGCTGGGGGGCAAGCTATGCCTACGTCTATCATTCCATTGCGAGCCAGCAAGCGTTGGATCTCGTAACGCTCCAGCTCAAGGCCATCCATGTTGGACGCCAGGTACACCATGTGGCGGTACTTCTCTGGCATTCAGACTCACCCATCAAAAATTGTCATTTAAAGCCCAAGAACGTCACTATACCAGCGACATAACGCTCAAGACATAAAAAAATCCGCCCATGGTCACCATTGAAGCCAGGGTTGTCACAGCGATAGTGTTGGCTGTCAGTACGTGATTGGCGCCCATGGCACGCGCCATCACAAACGATGCGGCAGCGGTTGGGCTGGCCAGCATTAGTGCTATCACACCAAGGTCTACCCCGCGAAAACCAAGCCACCAGGCAGCGATTACGCTGGCACCTGGAAGAATCAGCAACTTAAGCAAGCTGATCTGAACGGCGACCCAGTTGGCGCGACGCAAAGCCTGAAAATCAAGACTCCCGCCAACACCGATCAAGGCCAATGGCAATGTCATCTGACCGAGACTGGTCGCTGCATTCTGGATGGGTGTCGGTAAATGCCACTGAAAAAAGCTGAATGGCAGTGCAGCAACAATGGCAATGATCAACGGGTTTTTGGCGATCAGCATCATTTGACCACCCCAGTTTACGCCTTGCCCTTGTGCCAGAGTAACGACCGACAGCAGGTTGTACATCGGCACTCCTACCGCCAGTACCAGTGCGCCGGCGCGAGTCCCTTCTTCGCCGAAGGCATAAACCACGGTAGCAATACCCACAATGCCGAGATTGCCGCGGAATGCCGCCTGAACAAAAGCTGAGCGATCGCTATTGTCGACCCGAAAGAAATACGACCAGCCAATGCAGAACAGCCAACCGATCAGGATGGAGGCGGCAACAAAGCCCATCAATCCCAGGTGGGTGCCGGAGTCAAAACGGATTTTTGAAATGGCCAGAAACACCAATACCGGCAGTGTCAGGTTAAATACCAGTCTCGATCCAACCCCGACAAAGTGATCATCAATCATATTGCGCTTGCGCAGAACCACGCCAAGAATGGCCAATAAAAACACTGGCAGGATAATTTCTGCAGTAAAAACAAGGGATTGAAGGTACATCTTAAGGTTGTTTCCTGACTATTGAGTCGAATTTGCCGACACAGTACAGCACGCGTCATGAATGTAAACAACATGGGATTGTTGCTATACTTTGCCACCAAATTTGTTGGATCGATTGTCATGACTCGCCTGAAGAAAACTCGCTCACTAAAACGTATTCACAACGTCAAAACCGGCAGCATCTCCAAGCTCAAGAAGCAAGCTGGTGCGGACCGTCAAACTGGCAAGCGAGTCAAAAACCGCGTTGCCTCGGTTTATGAAAAATTCCTGGCCGAAAATCCGGATGCCAAGGCGGAGTCCGTCAAGCAGCAACAGCAAGAAGCTGCCCAGCCGAAGTCGAAGACTGCGGCCCAGTCAAAACCGAAGCCCGCAGCTGCTGAGCCAGAAAAAGCACCCAAGGAAAAAGAAAAATCTCTGCTTGAACAGCTGGAAAGCAAGGATTTCAAAGACATTTACTGATGCCTTACTGGACTCAACAAAACCTCGATCTCAAATGCTTCCCGGTTGTCCCGGAGCACGTCAGCTTGCCCTGGGATGCAGCGGATGATTACCTGTTGCAGCACATCAACTCTGACCAAACGACCCTGCTGTTTAATGATCGGCATGGCGCACTGGCTTGTGCCCTGCCATCGGCTTTTGGCTGGTTGGAAAGCGCTTGCAGCCAACTTGCTACCACCACCAATCTGGCGGCTAACCAGCTGGCAAGTGAGGTTGGTTGGGTTGACGGCGAAGAGGCTTTAAGGCAAGTCGCAGGAGATGTTCAGCAAGTCGCCATCAAGATTCCGAAGAATCTGGAGCAATTGACCTGGTGGCTGGATATCTGTGCCGAATTGCTTCCGCACGCCCGCATTTGGTTGGCAGGCATGAGTAAGCACATCCCGGTTCGCTGGCTCAACTGGCTGGAGTCTGAGTACGCCGAATATCAGCAATTGCCCCAGCAGCGCAAGGCACGCCTCATTTGCGTTCATAGCCGCAAGTCAGTAAAGCGCAAAGCGATCTGGCAAGGTTATGACCTCGAACAGCAGCGCTATGAAGCATTACCCGGGGTTTTCTGTCGTGACAGTCTCGATCCGGGCGCGCGCTTTATGATTGAAACCCTGGCGGGTCATGAACAACTCGCTGATATTCATGGCCAGGTTTGTGATCTTGGCTGTGGTAATGGTGTACTGGGGTTGTGGCTGAAAAGCCGTCTGCCAGAGATTCAGCTGATCCAGACCGACGATTCGTTGGCAGCGGTAAGATCTGCCCGCCACAACGCCACTCAATTGGGGTTGGCTGCTGATGTTTGCCATGGCAATAGCCTCGCCGCAGTTACCGAAAATCTCGACTGGGTGATTTGTAATCCACCCTTTCACGACGGCCACAAACAGCTGGATAACATCGCCAAAAGCATGTTTCGCGACAGTCACCAACAGCTGACACAGAATGGTCGACTGCTGATCGTTGCAAATCGCCATCTTAATTACCGGGCCGAACTGGCACGCCTGTTTCGACAGGTAGAGCTGGTCGCCAGCAACAATAAATTCAATGTCTGGCTGTGTGCCAAACAACCCGCCTCCGGAGCCAAGTCATGAGTTTCGCCAATCACATTGCCCGTAGCGCCTGGTGTCTGGTCATTGCCAGCGTCAACCGGATTCATGTTGATATCTGGTCAAATGGCGACTGTGAGCCGTTCAATAAACTATTGTCCAAACAAACGGCTTTTTTGCGTGGTGAGCTGAAATCCCGTGACAATCTGGCGCGGTTTTTTAACGAATTTATCGACTGGCGCGCAACGCTGGAAGCCGACGACAGTCTCGGCTGGCTGGCCGCTGATCTGGCGATGGCGGCACTCTATGCATCGGTTGAAACCCTGTTCGATGAAGAGTGCGACGATGTTGGTCTGCTGAACCAGTACATCGACGACATTCTTGGCGACCTGATTGAGATGCAACCGGAAATGGAGCCCCTGCAACAATACAGCAGCGAGCTGTTGCAGGAATTCACCGCCAGCTGGAGTAGTGTTCGCCAGGTGCCGGTCAGCAAGGACTTTTTTCAGTGGCTGGGTCAGCAAGACACCAGTCTGTTTGGCGTCGCTGACGATTAATTTTTATACTGACAACAACTTTGGCAAACCCGTCGTTGAGGCCGCCTGGCGGACTCCGGCTCACCCAATGGCATTATTATGAAGACCGAATTACTTTCTCCTGCTGGCACCGTGAAAAACATGGAGTACGCTTTCGCCTACGGCGCGGATGCTGTCTATGCGGGCCAGCCACGCTACAGCTTGCGAGTACGCAACAACGACTTTACCCTCGAAAACCTAGCACTGGGTATCAAGCGGGCTCACGAACTTGGTAAAAAATTCTATGTGGCCAGCAATATCGCGCCGCACAACGCCAAGATTGCCACCTATATGCGTGATATTGAGCCGGTGATCGAGATGCAGCCGGATGCTCTGATCATGTCTGATCCGGGTCTGATCATGATGGTCAAGGATCGTTGGCCGGAAACCGAAATTCACCTGTCTGTCCAGGCCAACGTGGTGAACTACGCCGCGGTAGAGTTTTGGCGTCGTCAGGGTGTCAGCCGGATCATTCTGTCGCGCGAGCTGTCTCTGGATGAAGTTGCCGAAATCAAGCAGCGCTGTCCGGAAATGGAACTGGAAGTTTTTGTGCATGGCGCATTGTGTATTGCCTACTCTGGCCGTTGCCTGCTGTCTGGCTACATGAACCACCGGGATCCAAACCAGGGTACCTGCACCAACGCCTGTCGCTGGAAGTATGATGCTCACGAAGCCAGGGAAACCGATAGCGGTGATGTAATTCCGGCCCAGGTAATTGAGTTTGACCCGAACGCACTGGGCGGCGATATACCGACGTTGGGCGAAGGCAAGCCATCTGACCAGATCTTCCTGCTGCAGGAAGGCTCGCGTCCGAACGAGTACATGCCAGCCTTTGAAGACGAGCACGGCACTTACATCATGAATTCCCGTGATCTGCGGGCGATTCAGCACGTACAGAAGCTGGTCGAAATTGGCGTGGATTCGCTTAAAATCGAAGGTCGTACCAAATCCCACTACTATGCTGCGCGTACCGCCCAGGCTTATCGTCAGGCAATTGATGATGCCATTGCCGGTCGCTCATTTGATATTGGCCTGATGGACACCCTCGAACACATGTCCAACCGTGGCTACACCGAAGGCTTTTTCCGCCGTCACGTACACGATGAATATCAGAACTACGAGCGTGGTGTCTCAACCAGCACCACCCAGCAGTTTGTGGGTGAAGTACTGGGTCGTGAGGGTGATCGACTGCATATCGACGTGCGCAACCGCTTTGAATGTGGTGATGAGCTGGAACTGATGACCCGCGACGGTAATGTGCCGTTCCGACTGGAATCTATTGTCGACAAGAAAGGCGAGCCTCGGCAGGATGCGCCAGGCTCCGGCTTCAAGGTCAGCATTGAAATTCCGCCAGCGGCGCTGAACTTTAATATGGAAAACGCCATGCTGATTCGCAATTTGCCGGATCAAGCCTGACTCGCAGCGGTCATCGATCAGAACTGACTGGATAGACATGATTCAAGATCAAATTATTTATCAGGATGACGCCATCGTCATCCTGAACAAACCATCCGGCTTGCTCAGCGTTCCGGGCCTGCACAACAAGGATTCGGCCTTTGGTCGGCTGGAGGCCTTGCTTGGTGAAATGCACATCATTCACCGGCTTGACCGTGACACCTCTGGCATTATTGTTTACGCCCGCAGCAAAAAAGACCTGACTGCGGTGCAACAGCAATTTGAAAAGCAGACAACCCGCAAGGTATATGAAGCGCGTGTTAGTGGTATTGTGAAAGGCAACCAGGGCACGGTTAACATGCCAATTATTGTTGACTGGCCCAATCGCCCACTGCAGAAAATTGCTCATGTGGATGGCCGCTATGCTCTCACCCGCTGGAAAAAACTGGCAATTGAAACCACAGAAGACGGTGTTTTTACCCGTGTTGAGCTGTATCCGAAAACCGGGCGCTCACACCAGCTGCGTTTGCATATGCAGCAGATTGGTCACCCGATTGTCGGCGATCCTTTTTACAGCAAGGATTACAGTGAGGAGCGCACGCCCATCATGCATCTGCATGCGCGCGAATTATCGTTCGATCACCCTCGCACGGGCGAGCGTATGGACATTGTCTGCCCTGCGCCCTTCTGATGCCAACGGCCGTCAGGTTTATACCTGACGGTTGCGCCATGCTGCTGCCCGCAGCAGCAGCCATAAATAGCCACCAAACAGCACCACTCCTGCTATTGCAATTACCGCTGCAATACCTCCGAACAAATCCGGCGCCTTCATCAGGGTTGCCATCAGAGAATCCTGATAATAGAAAAACCAGGCGTGATCGGGTGGGAATATATGCTCGTGCAGGAAATAGAACACCTTTAGCGGGCCTGTTATCAGCACTGCTGCTGTGATTCCTGCAATCAGGAATAGCAGTAAGCCACCCTGAATGGCCCAGGATGGTCTGGTCTTCAGGCCAAGCAATGCAGCGCTGCCGACAACACAGATCAGCCCGCTGATAATCGCAGCAATACGTAGTACGTCAATCAAATCAGCAACATCTTGCAGGTGCTGAACTTCAGGTTTGCGCAGCAAGCGGGTCTGATGGCCCCAGCGCTCAAAGCTGATGCTTTTCAGGCCTTCGCCATGATTGTGGACGGCATCGCTTATCTCATTGAACAGGCGGATATGCTCTATCGGTGAGACGCTTTCCAGGCCGCGAATGTAGCGATTTTGTGGGCCGTATTTGTCGATATGGGCCTCGATGCCGTAGAAGTCATACCAGTATGAAAAACCGTAATGGACCTTGCCCATGCCGAACCAGGACAAGCTGACTGAGGCCAGCAAGCCTGCCAGTAGCACAATCAACCAGAGCGGCTGCGAAACACGATGAGTCATTGGATTCCTGTCAATTGCTGAATGGCTGGCGACAGTGCCTTGCAGCCATCGTCTTCAAGATGAAAATGATGATGGCCATCAGTGACCAGAATGCGACAGTCCGGAATATAACCTGCCAGGCGTTCGAAAGTGTCCGCATCGTAAAGACCATCGCGGGCCCTGGCGGCCAAAACCGGAACCTGGATTGAGCTTAAAAAGCTTTCCAGCATGGTTGGCGTGAGGCGCACAGGTGACGGTTGTTTCAGACGAGGGTCCATTTTCCAGCTGACGCCATTGGCATCGGCGCGCAAGCCGCGGCGAACGATCGGCAGAAGTGCGGCTGGCGTGATACCAGCTCCATGGCGCAAGCGACTGGCCAGGGCTTGTTGTTCATCGTCGTAACGGGCAAAGCGAGCCTTGCTGGCTTTGCTGCGAACGTAACGTTGGAAGGTTTCAGCCGCCAATACGCCTTCTGTGGTCATTGGCCCTATGCTGTCAATCAGGGTAAGGCTGGCAATCTGCTCGCCCAGCGTACCTGCAACCATGCTGCAAATACCGCCGCCCAGTGAATGACCAATCAAGTGCGGCGCCACCTCGCAGTACTGCTGCACGAAAGCGCAAACAATTTCCGCATGACGCCAGATGGTATAGCCGTCGGCCAGCCAGTCCGAATTGCCATGGCCTGGCAGATCGAGTGCAATAATGCGGCATTGCAGATGTTGGCTGAGTCGCCAGAAGCTGGCGGCGTTGTCGAGCCAGCCATGAATGGCAACGGCCAGCGATGAAAATTCGCTGCCGTATTCAAGTGCAGCCAGTTGATGACCATCGACGGAGAAAAGGCGTTCTTTCATTCATTGTCCTGCGCAATTGCATGAGGAACGCCGAATGGTTGGGATCAGCGCTCCAGCGCAGGGTACCACACCGCTGCAACAGACATGCAACCGGCAGCAGCGATATCACCCTCAAGCACCCAGCATTCTGCTGGCGACCAGGGTTGATCATAGGCCTGACCATCAATCAGGGTGGCAGCCAGGCGGCCAACCAGTGGCAGGTGAGATACCAGAATCAGATCGCGTTGTTGTTGCACCAGGTCGTCCAGGATCGGCTGAACGTCGGCGGAAGGCACCAGTGTCGGGTGAGTGTCAACATCGAGACCACTGGCCTCGCTGATGGCAGCTGCAGTTTGTTGGGCGCGATGGTATGGGCTGGCCCAAATGACCGGGTTGTTCCACTGCTGGCTTGCCAGCCATTTTCCTGCCATGACTACTTCACGCAAGCCGGATTCCGTCAGCCCTCTGCTTACGTCATCCAGCTGGCCTGCCATGGCAGAGCCATGACGAACTACGCAGATTTTCACAAATCAACCGCCTTAATGGTTAGGCTGCGGCATCCTTGTCGACGGCTGATTCAGCCTCTGCTGCCTGCTGAGGTGCAGGCTCGGGCCAGTCCGAGAAAGGAAATGGCTTTTCATCGCTACAGCCTGTCAGGTAGTGCACCACCTGCTGGTAATACAAGCCGAGCGAATAGCTGAATCTGGCAACACTGGAACTTACCTCTCCAGAAAACAGCCGTGCAAGCCACTGCACAATCGTCGCAACCAAAAGAATCAGATCAAGAATGCGAACAACCACAAAAAAAATCACTGTGTAGAGGGTCCGGAACCAGAAGCTCTCGGAGGTCACACTGGATTGGAAGCTACCTTTACTCATATCCACAATCTCTGAATTCAAATTTCATGTTTGGGTAAGGCAAATTCTACATCGGACGCCGCTTCGCCCGTCATCAATCCCTGTGCTACAACAGCTGGATTGGCGCCGTTAAATAAACATTCGTACGCGCCCATCACCAAGGGCATATAGATACCCCATTCTGCAGCCTTGGCCCTGACATAGCGCAAGGTATTGACACCTTCGGCGACTTCGCCCAATTCGTCGATTGCCTGTTCGAGATTTTTGCCACTGCCAATAGCATAGCCGACCCGATAGTTGCGGCTCAGTGGTGACATACAGGTCACTACCAGGTCACCAACACCGGCGAGGCCGAGGAAGGTTAACGGGTTGGCTCCCATCGCTTCGGCAAAACGGCTCATTTCCGCCAGTGAGCGGGTGATGATCATGCTTTTGGTGTTTTCACCCATTCCCAGTGCAGCAACAAAGCCTGACACGATGGCGTAAATGTTTTTCAGCGCACCACCCAGCTCAACGCCAAAAACGTCATTGGAGGCGTAGACACGGAAATAATCACAGCTCAGGGCTTCCTGGGTATCCCGACGCAGGTCGCTGTTTTCGCTGGCAATCACGGTTGCAGCCAACTCCTTGCGGGCAATTTCCTTTGCCAGATTTGGGCCGCTCAGCACGCCAACCGGATTGTTGGGAAACATCTCACTGATGACCTGACTCATCAGCAGGAATTGCTCCGGCTCAATACCCTTGGTGGTGCTGACCAGTGCCTGATTTGGCGTTACCAGACCTGCCAGACTGCCAAGCACCTGACGTACGGATTTGCTCGGTACTGAGACAAAAATCACGTCGGCACCAGCAATGGCGTCAGCAATATCCGTGGTGGCTTTCAGGGCTGGATTGAGTGCAATACCAGGCAGATACTGCTCGTTGGTGTGGAGTTGGTTGATGCTGTTCGCAATATCTTCATTGCGAAGCCACTGGGTTGAATCTACATGGTTGTCGGCCAGAATATTGGCGACAACGGTTCCAAAACTGCCACCACCGATAACGGCTGCGCGTTGGATTGCCACTACTTCCTCCCTTGGAATTGTTCTCTGTTGACAACAAGGCCGCACACGATTGCTGGCCCTGTTACTCGTTTCAGAAGTGCTTGCTGCACTCGAGGGTTTCAACCAGCTCGCTGAATGTCTGGCGATTGGTTTCGTTCAGATCCATCAACACCCGATGTGCAGAGATAACATGCTCTCTGGCTTGTTCTTCATCAATGGTGTCGTCTACCCATTCGCGAAATTCGGCTTCGTTATTAAACGGCGCTTCAATGATATGAAACACGGCATCGAACCCCATGCTCATCAGGATACGGGTAATGCCGGATCGCGGCGAATACACAGTTGGCATAATACCGTAACGCTGACGGCCAAGAATGGCGATTTTAGCCAGCTGCCCCAGCGAGGTGCTGTCGATGCCTTCGGCACCGGATAGGTCGATGAGAATGTTGTTGAACGGCTTCTCTGACAACTCGTCTTTGATATAACGCTCAAACGCGGTACACAGGTTGAGTCGCACATCCCCTTGCAAGCGGATGATCTGTACGCCTTCTTGCTGCGCCACTTCAATTTGACCTGCCGTCATATGGCTCCCCTACCAATCACCAACATGGCGATATCGTCTGGTACTTCTTCAAGGCTATCCAATGCGAGTTCGTGGGCGAGCCCTTCCAGGCTGCCTTTTTGCTGCTCAATCAATTGCAGCAGTGCGGATTCCTTGTCTTCCAGCTCTTTTGGCGGCAAGACTTCAAGAATGCCGTCAGAAAACAGTAGAAGCCGGTAGTTGTCCGGTAGTTCCACTGTGCGGTTCTGGTATTCCGCTTCGGCGAACATGCCAACCGGCATGCCTCGGCCTTCCAGATAGTGGCAATCGTTTGCCGATAGCAGCACCGGCATGGGCAGATGGCCGCCCACGCTGTATTGCAGGGTGCCTTGTTGGGTATCTATCAGACCATAGAAAATGGTCAGGTGCTTATCCAGTCCGGTGGCCAGCATTTCCGAATTTATGCGTTCCAGTACCCGTGCCGGAAACAGCAGGTCGTCACTGGAACCGCGGCGATAATTACGCCGCAAGCGATAGGACAGGTTTTTCAGCAATACAGTCACAAAGGCAGACGAGGCGCCGTGGCCAGAGACGTCGGCAATGTAGAACACCAGCCGATGCTCACCAAGTTCGAAATAATCAAGAAAGTCGCCGCTCAGCAGCAAGGAAGTGTAGAGCTTGTGGTCGCACTCAAAACCCTGGAATTCCAGTGGGTCCGGCAGCATGCGCATCTGGATCTGGCGACCGGCCAGCTGGTCGCGACGCAATTCTTCCAGGCCTTCTTTTAATTCAAAGTTGGTTTTTTCAAGGTAGTTGCGGTAGGACTCGTTCTGGCGTTGCAGTTCTACTCGTTCGAGTGCGCGTTTCACCGAATGGTGCAGCACTTCAAGATCGAGTATGGGTTTTACCAGAAAGTCATCGGCACCGAGTCGCAACGCCTTGACGACGTCGTCCATTACACCGGCACCAGACACGACAATCACAGGAATGGATGGCTGTTTCAGTTTCAGCTGTTCGAGCCATTCGATACCGCTGACGCCAGGCATGCGCAGATCGCAGATAGCAACATCAATCGGGGTTCGGCCCAGCACTCCCCAGGCCGCTTCGGCACTGTCGGCAGTCTCAACCTGGTATTCATAGTCAAGCAGGAAGGCGGCAACGCTATCCAGAACACTGGGGTCGTCATCAATGACCAACACGGTTGCGGTCATCTGTATCTCCGGAATATTCAGCAAGGTAACAAAGCAGGCGTAACAATATACAGTTTGGATCAGCCTCGGGAATCTGCCAGCCAGAGCCCCCTTCAAACGTGCGAACACTAACGCCTCAACTCATGCCACGCAATCCCAAATCCGCATATGGCACGACTATTCTTAACTATACTCTTTGGCAAACCTCAAAAAGTCACTCAGGAGCACCCAATGTACCATTCCGAAAAACGGGACTTTCGACGTATGACGGTAGAGACAAACGCCAAAATCAGCGTCAACGGTGTTGAACTGGCGGTGACCTGTGTGGATCTTTCCAGCACTGGAGCACGGATGATTTCACAATCCCCTACCGGACTTGCGGATGGCGACAAGGGTATCGTTGAAATTCAGAGTGGTGGTGGTCATACGGCGCCACTGGAAGCAGACTTTACCGTGATTCGAGTCAGTGATGTGGATGACCACAAGGAGGAAGTGGCAGTCCGGTTTGATGAGGTCAGATAAAAACAACAGCATAAAAAACGGGGATGATTCCCCGTTTTTTATTCGACCCGAGCCAACTTATTTGAAGTAGGCGTTTTCGGTCTGGGTGTGGTCGGTTACGTCACGCACGCCATTGACTTCCGGGATGCGAGCAACCATGGTGGCTTCAACACCGTCTTTCAGGGTCATATCCACAGCACTGCAACCCTGGCAGCCGCCGCCGAACTTCAGGATGGCGATACCGTCACTGGTCAGCTCAACCAGGCTGACTTCACCGCCATGAGAAGCCAGTCCTGGGTTGATCTCGGTGTACAGCAAATAATTGATGCGCTCTTCCACCGGGCTGTCGGCAGTTACTTTTGGCATCTTGGCGTTGGGCGCCTTGATGGTCAGCTGGCCACCCATACGATCCTTGGCGAAATCGATGGTCGCTTCTTCAAGGTAAGGAATGCTCATGGCCTCAACGAATACCTTGAGCTTCTCCATTTGCTGTACTTCGTCCGTGGTGTTCACTTCTTCAGGACGGCAGTAGGCCAGACAGGTCTCCGCGTAACGCGTGCCCGGCTGGGTGATGAAGACACGTACAGCCATGCCCTCGACATTCTGTTTGACAAGCAAATCAGCCAGATACTCTTCAGCATCCGGGGTAATGGTCAGGTATTCGGTCATTTCAAAAATTCCTTTAAACGTGGCGCTATTGTAGCGAATGGGGGCGGCAGACGAAATACCCAACCAAAATGGTTGGAAAAGACAAGCTGTGTCACCTCTGATACAATCCTGCGCCATTTTTCTTTGATGTCCGATGTCACAAGTGAGTCGATACCCAATGCCTAACAACAGTCGCCAGCAACGCATCCAGCAACTGAAACAATCCATCCAGGAACGCATTCTGATTCTGGACGGTGGTATGGGCACTCTGATCCAGTCACACCAGCTGGAAGAGAAAGATTACCGCGGTGAGCGTTTTGCCGAACTGAGCCAGGAAGTAAAAGGCAACAATGACCTGCTGGTGCTGACGCAACCAGACATTATTGCCGGTATTCACCGCCAGTATCTGGACGCCGGTGCGGACATTATTGAAACCAACACCTTTAACAGCACCCGGGTTTCCCAGGCTGACTACCATCTGGAAGAACTGGTCCCCGAGCTGAACCGCGAAGCTGCGGCCCTCGCCCGCCGCGTGTGTGACGAAGTTACCGCGACAACCGGCGTGCAGCGTTATGTTGCGGGCGTGCTTGGCCCAACCTCAAAAACCTGTTCAATTTCTCCGGATGTGAACGACCCGGGTTTCCGTGCCATTACCTTTGATCAGCTGGTTGAGGAATATACCGAAGCCACTGAAGGCCTGATGGACGGCGGCGCGGATATTATTCTGATCGAAACCATTTTCGACACCCTCAACGCCAAGGCTGCCATTTATGCGGTACAGGGTGTTTTTGAAGCCCGTGGCGAAGAATTGCCGATCATGATTTCCGGCACCATTACTGACGCTTCTGGCCGTACTCTGTCCGGTCAGACCGCCGAAGCCTTCTACAACTCAGTTGCCCATGCCCGGCCGCTGTCGATTGGTCTGAACTGTGCGCTCGGTGCTGAAGAGTTGCGCCCGCACGTCGAAGAACTGTCTGCCAAGGCCAACTGTTTTATTTCCGCCCACCCGAATGCGGGCCTGCCCAACGAATTTGGCGAATACGATCAGACGCCAGCAGAAATGGCTGTCATCGTTGAAGAATTCGCTCAAAGCGGCTTCCTCAACATTCTCGGTGGTTGCTGTGGCACCACTCCTGGCCACATCAAGGCGCTGGCAGAAGCCGTCAGTAAACATGCGCCGCGCAAGATTCCTGAGATCAAGCCCGCCTGTCGCCTGGCTGGCCTGGAGCCATTCAACTTTGACGACACCAGTCTGTTTGTAAACGTGGGCGAGCGCGCCAACGTGACTGGCTCGGCCATATTCAAGCGCCTGATTGTTGAAGAGAACTATGACCAGGCGTTGCAGGTTGCTCGCGAACAGGTTGAAAACGGTGCCCAGGTCATCGACATCAACATGGACGAAGGCATGCTGGACTCCAAGGGCGCGATGGTACGTTTTCTTAACCTGATCGCCTCCGAGCCAGACATTGCTCGCGTGCCCATCATGGTCGACTCCTCCAAGTGGGACATCATCGAAGCCGGTCTGAAGTGCATTCAGGGCAAGGCGGTGGTGAACTCTATCTCGCTGAAGGAAGGCAAGGAAGAATTTATCGCCAAGGCCAAATCCTGTATGCGATTTGGCGCTGCCGTGGTGGTCATGGCGTTCGACGAACAAGGCCAGGCCGACACCGAAGCCCGCAAAAACGAAATCTGCGAAAACTCCTACCGCATCCTGGTCGATGAAGTTGGCTTCCCGCCGGAAGACATCATTTTCGACCCGAACATTTTTGCGGTAGCGACCGGTATTGAAGAGCACAACAACTACGCTGTTGACTTCATTAATAGCTGTAAATACATCACTGAAAATCTGCCGTTTGCGAAGATTTCCGGTGGTGTTTCCAACGTCTCCTTCTCTTTCCGTGGCAACAACCCGGTACGTGAAGCCATCCACTCCGTATTCCTATACCACGCTATCAAAAACGGCATGAGCATGGGCATCGTTAACGCTGGTCAGCTGGCGGTATACGACGACCTGCCAGCCGAATTAAAAGAGCTGGTTGAAGACGTGGTACTGAACCGTCGTGACGACGCTACCGATCGCCTGCTGGCAGTTGCTGATAACTATCGCGGTGATGGCTCTGTCGCTGAGAAAGAAAGTGAGGAATGGCGTTCACTGCCAGTGGCTGAGCGTCTGACTCACGCCCTGGTGAAAGGCATCAACGCCTACGTCGAAGAAGATACCGAAGCCGCCCGCCAGATGTTCGATCGCCCTATTGAGGTGATCGAAGGTCCGTTGATGGACGGCATGAACGTGGTTGGTGACCTGTTTGGATCCGGCAAGATGTTCCTGCCACAGGTAGTGAAAAGCGCCCGCGTTATGAAGCAGGCGGTTGCCTATCTGCTGCCATTTATTGAAGCTGAAAAAGACGGCAAGTCCGAGTCGCAGGGCAAGATCCTGATGGCGACGGTAAAAGGCGACGTTCACGACATCGGCAAGAACATCGTGGGTGTGGTGCTGCAGTGCAATAACTTCGAGGTGATTGACCTGGGCGTAATGGTTCCGGCCGAGAAAATCCTCAAGATCGCCAAAGAAGAAAACGTCGACATTATTGGCTTGTCCGGCCTGATCACCCCATCACTGGATGAAATGGTTCATGTTGCTCGTGAGATGCAGCGTCAGAACTTCCATCTGCCACTGATGATTGGTGGTGCGACCACTTCCAAAGCCCACACAGCAGTGAAGATCGAGCCGCAATTCCAGAACGACATCGCCGTCTATGTGGCGGATGCCTCCCGCGCTGTCGGGGTCGCCCAGAAGCTGGTGACCCCGGAAGCCAAGAAAACCTTTATCCAGGAAACCCGTGACGAATACATCCACGTGCGTGAGCGTAACGCCAATCGTAAGGCGAAAGCGCTGCTGACCTATGACAAAGCCGCTGAAAATGCCTTTACCTGTGATTGGGACGCCTATCAGCCAGTCGCACCGAAGCAGTTGGGTGTGACGGTTTACGATCACTACGACGTTGCCGAGCTGGTGAACTACATCGACTGGACACCCTTCTTTATGTCCTGGGAGCTGGCGGGCAAATACCCGCGCATTCTGGAAGATGAAGTGGTTGGCGAGTCCGCTACGGCGTTGTTCAAGGATGCCCAGCTGATGCTGAAGCGCATCGTTGACGAAAAACTGTTCCGCGCTCGTGCTGTGGTTGGTCTCTGGCCTGCTGCCAAACGCGGCAACGACGACACTGTGATCTTCAACCCGCAGAACCCGACGGAAGAGCTGGCAGTACTGCACCACCTGCGTCAGCAGACCGACAAGCCAAACGACCAGCCAAACTATTCGCTGGCCGACTTTGTCACCCCGGAAGAAAAACTGATCAATGGCAAACAGGATTACCTGGGCGCCTTTGTGGTGACTGCCGGTATCGAGGCAGAAGGCCTGGCGAAACAGTTCGACGCCAACCACGATGACTACAACAGCATCATGATCAAGGCGCTAGCCGACCGTCTGGCGGAAGCCTTTGCCGAGCGCATGCACGAAAAAGTGCGCAAGGAACTGTGGGGTTATGCAGCCGACGAACAACTGGATAACGAAGCCCTGATCAAGGAAAAATATCAGGGTATTCGTCCGGCACCAGGCTACCCGGCCTGTCCGGATCACACCGAAAAAGCGACCCTGTTCAGCCTGCTGGATGCGGAAGCCAACACCGGAGTATTCCTGACCGAAAACTTCGCCATGTCACCGGCAGCGTCTGTTAGTGGCTGGTACTTCGGCCACCCGGGAGCCAAATACTTCGGCCTTGGCAAAATCGACAAGGATCAGGTGGAAGACATTGCGGCTCGCAAAGGCATGGATGTTGAAACCATGGAGCGCTGGCTGTCGCCAAACCTGAGCTACGACCGCTGATTCATGCCCGTCAGTCATTGGCTGGGAACCCTGCTGCGGCTTGAGCCGCAGCGTGTTCAGCGCATCTTTGGCATCGGCCTACCGATCATCGGCGCCATGCTGTCCCAGAGCCTGATCAATCTGATCGATGCTGCCATGGTGGGCCGCCTGGGCGATGCTGCGCTGGCGGCGGTTGGTATTGGTGGCTACGCCTCATTTGTGATGGTTTCGATGGTGATGGGCCTGTCTGCTGCCGTGCAGGCGCTGGTGGCCCGGCGTCAGGGAGCCGGTAATACCGAACGCCTGCATGAGCCATTAATGGCGGGGCTGTTTCTGGCCTGCGCCATTGCCGCTCCGCTGACGTTGCTGTTTATTTTTCTGGCCCCCTGGCTGATGCCCGCCCTCACTGACAATCCGGATGTTGCTGCCATTGCCACACCCTACTTTCAGTGGCGCACTGCAGCCTTGATGGCGGTGTCGATGAACTTTGTTTATCGCGGTTACTGGAGTGGTATTGGCGAAACCCGTCACTATCTGATTATTTTGCTGGCAATGCATTTTATCAATGTATCTCTCAGCTATGCGCTGGTGTTCGGCCTTGGAGACTGGGCTGGACTGGGTGCTGTTGGCTCGGGCATTGGCACCGCAATGGCACTGGTGTGTGGCACTGCCATGTACGCCTGGATGACCTTCCGCAAGCAGCGCCACAAGCTTGGCAATGTTGAACTGCCGACCAAAAGAACCCTGCGCCAGCTTGGCAGTCTGGCCTGGCCCAATTCGGTTCAGCAAACCCTGTTTGCACTCGGCATCAGTGTGTTTTTCTGGATCATTGGCCAGATCGGCACAGTAGAACAGGCTATCGGCCATATTCTGATTTCGCTGCAGCTGGTGCTGATCCTGCCAGCGGTTGGGATGGGGATCGCCGCTACCAGTTTGGTCAGTCATTCATTGGGGGCTGGTAATCATCAGGATGCCCATCGCTGGGGCTGGGAAGTGGTACGGGTTGCCAGCCTGGTGATTGCCCTGATCGGCGTCCCCTTGTGGCTGTTCCCGGAACTGATTCTGCGCATTTTCACTGATGAGCCCGCCCTCATCGCTGCGGGCATTCACCCCTTGCAGGTGACCGGAGTATTTATCGCCTTTGAGGTGACTGCAATGGTGTTGACCCAGGCATTGCTCGGAGCCGGTGCCAGCAGCAAGGTAATGAAGATTAATCTTATGATGCAGTGGTGTGTATTTTTGCCACTGGCCTGGCTGGTCGGTCCGGTGATGGGGTTTGGTTTGCTTGGCGTGTGGATTTTGCAAGGGGTTCAGCGTACCGGTTTGTCGCTGATCTACAGTATTATCTGGCAACGTCGCCAATGGACCCAGATACAGGTGTAACATGCAGACCAGCTCGTTGATTTGTCATCGTGGTGCCAGTGCGATGGCGCCGGAAAATACCCTGCAGGCGTTTGAACTGGCGCGCCAACATGGTCAACGCTGGCTGGAAATGGATGTTGCCGTCAGTGCTGATGGCGAAGCGGTAATTTTCCACGATGAAATTCTGCGACGCTGCACCAATGGCTCCGGCTGGCTGATCAGACAGTCGCTGGCCGAGTTGAAAGCCCTTGATGCGGGCAGCTGGTTTTCGGAGCAGTTTACTGGTGCCACGATTCCTGCCCTGACTGAGGTGCTCGACTGGGCTGCGCGCCATCACATGTTCCTGAACCTGGAAATCAAACCGGTATTGGGCCGTGAGCCGGAGACGGCTGCAGCAATTCATCGCGCGCTGGAGTGGGCTTTTGAGCATACCGCCCTGCAGGCGGATCAAATCCTGTTCAGTTCCTTTAATCCCCTGTCCTTACAGCTGGCGCGCGAATGTCATCCCGGGCTTCAACGCGCCTTGCTTACCGAAGCCATTGCCGTTGACGCCGCTGCCCGACTGGCCGCCTTGCAGTGTGAAGGATTGCACTTCTGCGCCGAGCTGGTGGATGAGGTTGCGGTGGCTGAGCTGAAGTCGCTGGGTTACCAACTGCGGTGCTATACCGTCAATTCGGCTATTCAGGCGGAATCCCTCTTCAATATGGGAATTGATGCGGTCTTCAGTGACTATCCTGCCCTGCTGTCTGGCGCTTCTGAAACGGCTCGATAAGAATCATTTGCTATTCGGTTTGGCCGAACGAACTAAGACGGAAAAGTAATTACCATATAGGTAAATAGTCGTTTTAAGAATAAAGCGGCTTTGGTAATGTTCGCAGCCATCAGAATAATAGCGGCGAAGCCCGTTCGCCGTTTGCATACACAGGCGCCTTGCGCCCAGCCAAGCAACCGAGACGCTATGTACCAATACGACGAGTACGATCAGCAGATCCTCAACGAGCGTGTAGCCCAGTTCAAACAACAGACTGAGCGTTATTTTGCCGGCGAGATCGCTGAAGACGAATTCCTGCCACTGCGACTGCAAAACGGCATTTATGTGCAGCGCTATGCACCCATGCTGCGTGTTGCCATTCCTTACGGCACCCTGAACAGCAAGCAGCTGCGCGCACTGGCCAAGGTCGCCCGTGACTACGACAAGGGTTATGGCCACTTTTCGACTCGCCAGAATATCCAGTTCAACTGGCCAGAGCTGAAAGACTGTCCACAAATTCTGGCTGAGCTGGCCGAAGTGCAGATGCACGCTGTACAGACCAGTGGCAACTGTATCCGTAATACCACTACCGACGAATACGCCGGTGTGATTGCCGAAGAGCTGGTCGATCCACGTCCGTACTGTGAAATTATCCGTCAGTGGTCGACCTTCCACCCGGAATTTGCCTTCCTGCCACGCAAGTTCAAGATCGCCGTTAATGCTGTTGAAGGCTCTGACCGCGCCGCGACTTTTGTGCACGACATCGGCGTTCACATCATTCGCAACGAAGCTGGTGAGCTGGGCTATCGCATCCTGATTGGTGGCGGCCTGGGTCGTACGCCAATTCTGGGTGAAGTCATTCGTGATTTCCTGCCAGAACAGGACCTGCTGACCTACCTGGAAGCCGCCATTCGCGTCTACAACCAGTTCGGTCGTCGTGACAACAAATACAAGGCCCGCATCAAGATTCTGACCAAGGCGCTGGGTATCGAGCGCATGAAAGAACTGGTCGAAGCTGAATGGGATCGTATCAAGGATTCTGCTACCAGGCTGACTCAGGTTGAGCTGGATCGCGTCAAGCAGCATTTTATCGATCCGGAATACGCGGCACTGGAAAACAACCCGGCCGAACTGGTTAACGCCAAAGCCGAAAATCCGGCTTTTGCTCGCTGGCTGGAGCGCAACGTGCGCGAGCACAAGCAAGCTGGTTATGCGGTTGTTACCCTGACCCTGAAGCAAAAAGGCACGGCGCCTGGTGATGTGACTGACGCCCAGATGGACGCAGTAGCGGACCTGTCTGACCAGTTCAGCTTTGGCGACCTGCGTTCCACGCACCAGCAAAACCTGGTGTTGCCAAACGTTGAGCAGCGTCAGCTGTTTACCCTCTGGCAACAAGCCAAGGCACTGGGCCTGGCGACACCATCGCTGGGACTGCTGACTGACATGATTTGCTGCCCTGGCGGTGATTTCTGTGCGCTGGCCAATGCCAAGTCGATTCCGGTTGCAGAAGATCTGCAGGTTCGTTTTGACGATATCGACTTCCAGTATGATATCGGTGAAATCGACCTCAACATTTCCGGCTGTATGAATGCCTGTGGCCACCACCATATCGGCAACATCGGCATTCTGGGTGTCGACAAGAAGGGCGAAGAATTCTACCAGGTTTCCCTTGGTGGCAACTCTGGCGGCCGCGGCGCAGCCTCTATCGGCAAAATCCTTGGTCCATCATTCTCCCGCGCCCAGGTGCCGGATGTGATTGCCAAGGTACTGCAGCTGTACGTTGAAAAACGTATCGATGGCGAAAGCTTCCTGGAATCCTACAAGCGTATTGGTCACGACACATTCAAGGAGACCGTTTATGGCAAAGCTGATTAAAAGCGGCGCATTTACCAATGACGATCCATGGGTGGTCGTTGCTGATGATGAGATGGTGCAGGAATACAACCTGATCAGCCTGGATCGCTGGATTCATCAGCAGGCTGAACTGCAACCACTGGCATCCCGTGGCAAGCTGGGTCTGTATCTGAACAGTGATCAAACCGCTGACTTGGTGGCTGAACAGTGCCGCAACTTTGCGGTCATTAGCGTGGATTTTCCGAAATTCACTGATGGTCGTGGTTATTCCGCTGCGCGCCTGTTGCGTGAACAGTACCACTATGCCGGTGACCTGCGCGCCGTTGGCGATGTGCTGATCGACCAGTTGTTCTTTATGAAGCGTTGTGGCTTCAGCTCCTACGCCCTGCGTGAAGATCAGAACGAAGCCAATGCGCTGGCCGCGTTCAGCAGCTTTAGCCAGCCTTATCAGGCTGCGGTTGATAACGACAAGCCGCTGTTTAATCGCGTCAGCCGTTGATCGATCTGCTGCCAGTCTTTCAGGCTGGCAGCTCTCCTCTTCCTTCCTGTTTCAGCTGTTAATGCCCCTGCCAGATTATCTGTCGCCATCTGCTCAACGTCCGGATTATCTTTCTGTCATTCGGCCTGTATTGGCGTAAATAGCCGCATTCACGTAATCTGCATGGGAATAAGCAAGGAGCCCAATATGCAGCAAGACATTGTCTTTTCCATTTTCCTGATCTTTGCCGGAGCCTCGTTGCTGGCGACCTTTGCGCTTTATACCAAACAGCCGGTATTGATCGCCTACATTGGTCTGGGGGCCATTGTTGGTCCATTCGGCATGGGCTGGATTGAACATCCGGAGCAGCTGGAAGAAATGTCGCACATCGGCATTATTTTCCTGTTGTTCTTGCTGGGGCTGGATATGCAGCCACGGGCCTTGCTGGCGGTCCTGCGGCAGGCGTCAACCGTTGGGCTGGTGAGCTCACTGGTGTTTTTTGTCGGCGGCTATGGCTTAACACTGGCATTCGGCTATCCACAAATGGACGCTGTGGTGGTCGGTCTGGCACTGATATTTTCCAGTACCATTATTGGCCTCAAGCTGTTACCAACAACCGTGCTGCACCACAAGCACATGGGCGAATTGATGGTCGGCTTGCTGCTGTTGCAGGACATGCTGGCGATTTTCACTCTGATTCTGCTGGGCGTTATGAGGGGTGATGGTGAGATGCCGGTATGGCAACCATTCCTGGCACTGCCGGTGGTGATTGCGGTGGCGTATTACGCCGTTAAATGGGTGATCTTGCCACTGATTACCCGCTTCGATCGTTATCAGGAATACCTGTTTATTCTGGCTATCGGCTGGTGTCTGGCGGTAGCCGAAGCGGCCAAACTGGCGGGACTGACCTATGAAATCGGGGCCTTTATCGCTGGTATTACCCTGGCCACCAGTCCCATTGCCCAGTTTATTGCGATTAGTCTGAAACCTTTGCGGGATTTCTTTCTGGTGTTGTTCTTTTTCGCGCTAGGGGCACGACTGGATTTGGGCCTGCTATCGACGGTTGCTTTCGCCTCAGTCGCGCTGGCGGCGCTGGTACTGGCTCTGAAACCTGTGACTTTCCGGGTCTTGCTGCAAAAATTCAGTGAAAAAACCAGCCTCGCCTGGGACGTAGGATTTCGTCTTGGTCAGATCAGCGAGTTCTCATTGTTAATTGCCTTTGTGGCTGCCGAGGGCGGCTTACTGAGCGCACAAGGCTCACTGCTGATTCAGGCCACGGCGATCATTACTTTCGTCGCCAGCAGTTATATTGTGGTATTCAACTACCCGAATCCGATTGCGGTTTCCGAGAAATTGCGGCGGGATTGATAAGGCGGGATAGCGGGGATAAAAAGCGGGCTATACCTAATAAATGACGCCTGCCATACGAGCTTAATCCATGTGGCGATGGGAAATTCACCGCCCTATGGATCCCGAATCTGCTTCGCGTCCGTGATGACGTGGATTTGTTAAGTGAGCAGCATTAGGACTATGCCCGCTTTTTTTATTTTCAGCTCTTGCTGATGTTTTGTTGCTGGATGCGACCGAGAATGGTGGTGGTCGCTTTCTCAATGGCAGCCTGAACACCAACACCCAGCTTCTCTTGCAGGCTCTTGCGATATTCGTAACGGATGCTGTAAACATCGGCCTTGGCACAGGCGTTAACGATGTAATCATCGCTGGTGCCGATTTCGTCGATCAGGCGCAGCTCCAGGGCCTGCTGACCGTACCAGACATCACCATTGGCAACTGCGTTCACATCCAGACGCGGACGGAACTTCTGCACGTGCTGACGGAACAGCTCATGGGTTTCCTCCAGGTCTGACTGGAATTTTTCCCGTGCCTTGGCAGTGTTGCGGCCGAACATGGTTACCGTGCGTTTGTATTCACCGGCTGTGAACAGTTCGTAGTCAACATCGTGCTTTTTCAGTAAACGGCTGAAGTTGGGGATCTGCGCCAATACGCCAATAGAGCCGATCAGTGCGAATGGCGCGGCAACGATCTTGTTACCGAGGCAAGCCATCATGTAACCGCCACTGGCCGCCACTTCGTCAACACAAATAGTCAACTGAATGCCCTTGTCGCGGATGCGCTTGAGTTGTGATGCTGCCAGACCATAGGTGTGAACCATACCGCCCGGGCTTTCCAGTCGCAGCACAATTTCGTCGTCCTTGTCGGCTTCGGTCAGTACTGCAGTGATTTCGTGGCGCAGCAAATCGACTTCCGAAGCTTTGACGTCGCCGTTGAAGTCGAGCACAAACACGCGCTTTTTGACTTCGGAGGATTCAAGGCCATCGCGGGTACGCTTTTTGTCCGCCTTGGCTTTTTCCTTCTCTTCTTTTTCGCGCTTTTTTTGCAGTTGTTTGTATTCGTGTTCGTCCAGCAAGGCTTCTTCAAGGGTGGTTTTGAAGTCCTCAATATCGTCGTTGAGACGCTTCACGACCAGTTCGCCGTCCGTGCGATGGCGGTTCCTCATGCTGATACTGGCAATCACTGCCAGAACAATTACCAGCGCCCCGACCATGGTGATGGTTTTCAGGAGAAACAAGCCGTAATCAGATAGAAATTCCACTCAGGCACTCTCGTCGATTAAAACCGCTAGTTTAACTGAAGAGCGGCGGCAACAAAACGACCGAGTAAATTCAAACGCCCGTATGAAACCCGGTTGACACCCCTCGCAGAGAAGCCTAGAGTGGCGTTTAACACAACGAACCACGTCGCTGATCGACGAGTCGCTGCAAAATCAACAATAAGGACCCAGCAATGACTTCCGTTTCTGAAATCATCAATACCCTGAACAGCCGTTTTGACTCTGATGCGGCTGATGATCTGAACGCTGTATTCCAGTTCAGTATCGAAGACGGTGATGACTATTACATCACGGTAAAAGACGGCGCATGTGAGTTTGGTGAAGGCGAGCATGATGATGCCGACGTTACCCTGATTATGAATACCGAGACACTGGCAGGTATTGCTACTGGCGAAACCGATGGCATGCAGGCCTTTATGTCCGGTCAGTTGCGAGTTGAAGGCGATATGATGCTGGCCACCAAGATTGGTGAGTTGTTCCCGAACTGATACCCGAGGGATCTTTTCGACAAGCATAAAAAAACGGGCCATGGCCCGTTTTTTTATGTCTTCAATCTGCTGTTGTTGCTCATGTTTCTTACCACTCGCCTTTTAGGGCCTTTTCCGCAACCGCATTGACTGGTTCAGTCACCACACCATCATTGGTTACAAATACGGCGAATGTGGCGCCGTTAGCCATTGGCATAAATACCGCGCTGCCCATCTCGGCTTTCAGCCAAAACCCGATTTTTGCGAAAGCCGACCATAGATCGACCTGGCTTTTTTCAGCCAAGCTGTAGGCTGAATGTTCTTCGCTGCGCTGTTGCTCCAGCGACAAATAACGCCCAGACAGGCGATCCCAGCGATACAGTGGATAAGCGTTAAGGGAAGCAATTGGACCGGTCCAGCGCAGCATGCGCGCGTCCAGCTGCCATTGATCGCCACGCAACACAAAACGTTGTTCAGTACCCTCCTGATCTACCAGGCTGACGTCGTAGGTTTGATCGCCAGTGCGGTAGGTTGTAACGGTCAGTGCAGGCGGTTCAAGCGCTGCCTGCTTGTAGGTGATCAAATCAAGAATGCTGTAAACGATGATGACGCCGCCAAACAGCATTAGAATGCCCGCGGTGCCCTTCAGCCATTGTATAAACCAGGGCTTGCCGAGCCACATGATGCCCACGACAACCAGAATAACAACGATGATCCCTGCAAATACTGCCGTGAGCGTCCCCAGTAACATGTGCTACATCCTTCAGCTAATCAGGTGGCGAAGACTTTCCTGGGCCAGTTTAACCGCTTCTGTTGAACCGGCTCCGCCAGTGTTCATTGAGTCGATATAATACTCAACTGCGGTAATGGCGTCCGCGAAGGCTTCCATCTTGTGCTCTTCAATCATCTCTTCACCGGCCAGGACCTGGTTTTCGATGAAATCACGCAAGGCCAGTAGAATATCGTGGATGGATTGGCGTTCAAGGAATAGCATGGCTCCAGCGACATCCAGCAGGCTCTTGCTGACATTGCGGACATGTAGCTTGTCGCCAGCGGATTCCAGGTAGCTGCCAATGGCGCGTTTGACCATGCCCAAAGCCGCCATGGATTCAGAAAGGATGGCGATTTTGGCTTCATTGAGACTGACAGGATCAACGGCGGCGGTTTTATCAATGCCGCTGGCGCCGATCGTGCGCAGGCTTTGCTCAAGCTTGATGACTTCATCGGCAACAAATGTGGCTCGATTACGCAGCCCGGCCATGCCGGTTGCTTCAAGATTAACCGCCAGCAGGTTGGCTCGGTCCGCTGCTTCAACATGATTGGTGATCGACAATGTGTCGGAAATGCGGCGCAGGCCTGAGACCAGTTCCTTGAATTCTTCCGGCGCAATATCCATGCGCTCTATCAGGTCGATCTGATCCTTGATGGACTGCAGTTCCTCCTGCAGTGCAATAGCCAGCGATGCCAGCGCACTGGAATCCGGGCCGCGTAGTTGACTACGCAAGTCGATCAGTTGGGTTTCCTTGATGCCCTTGCCAACGTGGAATTCTTCCTGCACCTGGCGAACCAGATCGGTCGAAGGCTGCGCCAGCGAAACAATATGAATGAACTCTTTCAGCAACCAGTCAGGCTGTTTCTCGGCAAAGCCTCGACCTTCGGTTTCCTGAATTTTGCGAACCTGACGATCCAGCTGGCCTAGCAACGCAAGACGGGTGCCGGTCATTTCAAATTCGTCCTGGGTTAGTGCATCCAGTGCGGCAGATGCTGCATGCCAAAACAACCAGGAGGCGCCGCCGCGGCTGGCGCGCTCAAAACGACCTACCGCGCGTTGCATGATCTTGATGGCGCCAGCCCGGCTTTGGCCACGAATCAGACCCAGCAAGCCTAGCTGGAACATTTGACGGGCACGCCGATATGGAAACCGGGCAGCGCCCGGCTCGGTTTTTGGCAAGTCTACTCTCGGCCGCAGGTTGACCAGGAAAAAATAGGATTCTGGCAGTGGTGCGTCGTTGCGTTCGCGACGAATCTGGTTGATAGCTGGTACCAGTAGGCTCGGTGACACTGGCGCACCCTCACCCATCAGGTCAACCAGGCGTTTGAGAAAAATAATTGCCTGGGTGAATGCAGACAGGGTCGAATCAGGCAACTTGCCGCCGCGAGCTGAACGACCTGTATCCGCAAATTCTTCACACAGTCGTTCGCCGGCGCGGAAATCCAGCAGTTTGAAAGTACCACGCACCTGCTGCACTTCTTCGAGGAAGGATCGCAGGTTTTCTGGCGTTCCTGTATCGGAATACAGGTCCAGTTGTGATGCCGCCTGATCAAGCGCGTTCACAACTTCTCCCTTCACCAGGTTCAGGGATGTTGCAAACTGGGTATCTTCAATTGCCGGGTTGAGTTCTGCCATGACGCTGTATCGCTTAGTCCACGCACTAGAGGTAAAGGTATTCTATCCATATAACCCCTTATTCGTGAAACCTTTTGCAGATAGAAGATATTCAGCATGTGACAGACTTCTATCCAAACTGCCGCATGAGCGGGAACAAGGTTGGCATTTGGCCGTTAACTGAACAGCTGACTGGCCTGTGTCAGTTGAAATTAATGCAAAACCCATTACATTTCCGACACCCCAAAGAGGGATACGACCAAGGAAACAAGAATGAATCCATCAATAACAAGCGCCGTGTTGGGCAATTTTCTGGGAAGCGCGCCCCAGTGGTATAAAAAAACCATACTTGCCTTTCTCGCGTTTAACATCGTCAGCGTCTACGCGCTGGGGAGCTATATCACTGGCTGGCTGCTGATTGTCGAGTTTATTTTCACGCTGGCCATGGCGCTGAAATGTTACCCGCTGCAACCGGGTGGTCTATTGGCTATTGAAGCCATTCTGCTCGGCATGGTGCCTGCTGAAGTTGTGTATGAAGAGGCTTTGCACAACTTCCCGGTGATCCTGCTGCTGATGTTTATGGTGGCCGGAATTTATTTCATGAAGGACCTGTTGCTGTTTACTTTTACCAAGATTCTACTGGGTGTGCGCTCCAAGGTAATGCTGTCGCTGCTGTTCAGTATTGTTGCGGCTCTGTTGTCAGCCTTCCTCGATGCGCTGACGGTCACCGCTGTGCTGATCAGTGTTTCTGTCGGTTTCTACAGTGTTTATCACCGGGTCGCCAGTGGTAAAAACTTCAACAATGAACACGATCACGGTTCCGATGCCGAGCTGAAGGAACAGCATCGTCAGGATCTGGACGCTTTCCGCGGCTTTCTGCGCAGCCTGATGATGCATGGCGCGGTTGGTACTGCTCTTGGCGGCGTCTGTACTCTGGTTGGTGAGCCGCAAAACCTGCTGATCGCGGAAGAGGCTGGCTGGGAGTTCATTGAATTCTTCACTCGCATGGCACCGGTTACCATGCCGGTTCTGGTTGCCGGCTTGATCACCTGTGCCTTGCTGGAAAAAACCGGCTTCTTTGGCTATGGCGCCAAGCTACCAGAAGATGTACGCGCCATCCTGCAGGATTTCAACGACAAACAATCAGCTGCACTGACACCCAAAATCAAGGCTCAGCTGGCCATTCAGGCACTGGTTGCCATTTTCCTTGTGCTGGGGCTGGCACTGCATCTGGCGGAAGTCGGTTTGATTGGCCTGGCGGTGATTATTATTTTGACTGCCTTTAACGGCATTATCGAAGAGCATCAGATTGGCAAGGCATTCGAAGAAGCCATGCCGTTTACTGCGCTACTGGTAGTGTTTTTCAGTATTGTTGGCGTGATTCACGCACAGCATCTGTTTACGCCGATTATCAGCTGGATTCTGGATACCAATAACGTCACCACAGATTCACAACCAGGCGTGTTCTTCCTCGCCAATGGCGTGCTGTCGATGATCAGTGACAACGTGTTTGTTGCAACGGTTTACATCTCTGAGGTGAAGGCCGCTTTGCTGGCCGGTGAAATCACCCGTGAACACTTCGATGTACTGGCAACCGCGATCAACACTGGCACCAACCTGCCGAGTGTTGCCACGCCAAACGGCCAGGCAGCATTTCTGTTCCTGCTGACTTCTGCTTTGGCACCGCTGATTCGATTGTCATACGGCCGTATGGTGATAATGGCATTACCATACACCGTGGTCATGACCGGCATCGGTTATTTTGCAGTCACCCACTGGCTGTAAAGTAAAAAGCCCATGCAGGTTTCTGCATGGGCTTTCAGGTTGCCGCCACGAGTTGTCGCGGCAGCCTATCCTTCCAGCGATCGCCAGATCGCGCCGTTTTCGCTCTTCTTGTCGATCAATTCCAGCATCTTGTTATGGGCATTGATTTCATCCGCCAGCGCCCGAATTACCGGCAGGTTGGTAGTATCAACACCGCCCAGCTGATCCAGATCCAATTCAACGATGCCATCCTTGTTGTCGTCTTCGACAGCCAGTATCAACGCCGTCTGGCCGCCGGTCATGGCCAGGTACACATCCGCAAGAATTTCGGAGTCGAGCAAGGCCCCGTGCAGTTCGCGATGGCTGTTGTCGATGTCGTAACGCTTGCAGAGGGCGTCAAGTGAAACCCGTGAGCCCGGGAACATGTCGCGAGCCATTTTCAGCGTATCCAGCACGCTGCAGATTTCGATGGTCGGTGACAGTCCCAACAGGCGGAATTCGTAGTCCATCATGCCGACGTCGAACGCGGCGTTGTGGATCACCAGCTGGGCACCATCAATGAACTCGCGAAACTCATCGACCACATCGCCAAAAAATGGCGCATTGGTCTCTGTCAGCCATTCCATGCTGATGCCGTGAACAGCTTGGGCCTCTGGATCGATTTCACGTTGCGGATTGATGTATTTGTGGAAATGACGACCGGTCAGTTTTCGCTCAATCACCTCGACGCAGCCGATTTCAAGAATCCGGTGCCCCTCGCCGATACCGGTGGTTTCCGTATCCAGTACAACCTGTCTCATTATTTCACCCCTGCCGCACCACGATTGGCCAGCATGTCGGCCCGTTCGTTTTCGTCATGTCCGGCATGACCCTTGACCCAGCGCCAGTCGACCTTGTGTTTGCCGACTGCCGCATCGAGGCGCTGCCACAGGTCCTGATTTTTCACCGGCTGCCGGGAGGCAGTTTTCCAGCCGTTACGCTTCCAGCCCGCCATCCACTGCTCAACACCTTGCATTACGTATTTGGAGTCGGTGGTCAGGATGACGTCGCAAGGGCGAGTCAAAGCCTCCAGACCCTGAATCGCTGCCATCAGTTCCATTCGATTGTTGGTGGTTCCCTGCTCACCACCCCACAGCTCTTTTTCTGCCGAACCAAAGCGCAGCAGGGCTCCCCAGCCACCCGGGCCAGGATTACCTTTGCAGGCTCCATCCGTAAAAATCTCTACTTTCAAAACACACCTGTTTGCCTGAATAATATTCAGTCTTGTTGTTTAACTCGTGCTATCGCCGGATTACTGGCAAAGCCCGGCGGCAATTGCCAGCGTCGTTGACGACTGGGCGTGCGGCCTGGAATGGTTTTACGCGCGACCAGAATATAGGCGTTGGCTGGCAGCCAGTTGCGACCGGCAAAAACCCGGTCAAAGCGACGACTGGCGCTTTCCGTCAGCAGCCGCAACGGCCACAAATGAGCCACCGACGTAACCGATTCAACCCGAAAATCCAGCAGTGTCAGCCAATCACGCAAGCGGCGGGAATCAACACAATTACAGACCCACGGCACCTGGGACGACAGTGTACAGGCCAATTTAACCGCGCCAAAGACGCTGTGCGGATTAAATCCCACCACAACCAGATATCCGCTTGGCTGCAATACCCTCGCTGCTTCCCGGACCAGTTGATGGGGTCGCGCGCACATATCAAGGCTGTGCTGCAGGACTACGCCATCCAGGGATTCATCCGCCAGCGGCCAGGCATCTTCGGCCATCAGGCCATCAACGGCATTGGAATCTGTCCAGGTCATGCCCATGTTAAAGGCATGACGCATCCGGCTGCGCTTGAGAAACCTTGGCGTATTATCGACGCCGGAATACATCAGGTGCTGGCCGTGCAGGTCCACCAGAACCTCCCGGATCCAGCCAGCCTCAAGCGACAACAATCGTCTGGCCGAACGTGTTGCAATCCAGTTGCGATATGCATCGGACTTTACTCTGGCGCCCACTATTCGACCTCCTGTTGATCCTCTGGTTGCCTGACACTCGGTCAATCACTAGACTGTGCCGCGAATCTTCTGACAGTTTAAGTGCATGCGTCCGTTCTCACTAGTCACCATTCTGTTACCCCTCGCCTGGGTAACCGCCTGTAGCCAGCAAAATCTGAAACCTGCCGTCGCGGCCTGGCAGCCTGCCAGCGAAGCGGTCACCTTGCTGGATGAACTACCTGACAGCACAACGGTGGAATCCTTCGTCGAAGAGGATGTCTGGCTGCGGATTCTCGACAGCTTTCAGCTTGATCTGAACGTCGACAATGAACGTCTGCGTCAGCAGCGTGACTGGTACATCAAGCACCCGGAATATATGAAACGGGTGACAGAACGGGCGCGCCCCTACCTCTACTATATTGCCGAGCAAATTGAAGCGCGTGAGGTGCCTGGCGAAGTTGCCTTGCTGCCCATCGTCGAAAGCGCCTTTGATCCATTTGCCTATAGCCATGGACGGGCGTCCGGGGTTTGGCAGTTTATTCCGTCGACCGGCAAGTATTTTGGACTGAATCAGGACTGGTGGTACGACGGCCGTCGTGACATTCGCGCGGCCACCAACGCAGCGCTGGATTATCTTTCCAGTCTGGCGCGTCAGTTTGACGGTGACTGGCAGCTGGCGCTGGCCAGCTACAACTCAGGCGCAGGCACTGTCCGCAAGGCCATTCGCCAGAACAAGGCGGCTCACAAACCGGAAGACTTCTGGGCGCTGGACTTACCAACCGAAACCCAGGCTTATGTTCCCAAACTATTGGCACTGGCGCAGCTGCTTAAATATCCGGAGCGTTACCAGATTCCATTCCAGCCGGTTGAGAACAAACCCTACTTTGCGGTAGTGCAGACCGGTGGCCAGATCGACCTCGCACAGGTTGCCGATTTGTCCGATACCGATCTTGATGAAATCTACCGTCTCAATCCCGGATACAACCGTTGGGCGACGCACCCCGATGGCCCGCATGAAATTCTGGTACCACAGGAACAGCAGGCGGAATTTCAGACTCGGTTGGCCTCTTTGCCTGCCTCGCAGCGGGTGCGCTGGCACCGCTACACAGTCAAATCCGGCGATAATCTGCAAACCATCAGCAATCATTACCGCACCACCATTGATGTGGTTAAACGGGTAAACAGCCTGTCTGGCAATACTATCCGGGTTGGTCAAACGCTGCTGATTCCCGGCGCTATCAAGGGCCAGGACAGTTACTCTTACAGTTTGTCACAACGTATGGATCGCACCCAGACGGCGCGCCAGCCTGCCAATACCAACAAGATTTCCTACCAGGTTGCCTCTGGTGATACCTTTTGGGAAATTGGTAAAAAATATGGCGTGACCTCGCGTCAAATTGCCCACTGGAATGGCATGGCTCCGGGCGACCCTCTGACTGTTGGCAAAAAGCTGACAATCTGGATTCCGACCAGCAAGCCGACCAGCAAGCCGACCAGTAGTGGTAATAGCGGCCGTCAGGAAATTCGTAAAGTGACCTATCGGGTACGTAGTGGTGACTCGCTCGCCAGCATTGGCAGTCGTTTCCGGGTTTCGGTGGCAGATATTCGCAAGTGGAACCCCAACGACACCCGCGCCAAATACCTGCAGCCCGGTATGTCATTGCTGCTGTATGTGAACGTGGTGCGCTAATACCCAGGGAGTTCTGATGTCCCGATTGTCCGCTCGTCGAAGCATTGCGTCCGTCTGGCTTGCACTGGGTTTGCTGGCTACGTTCGACGTCACGGCGAGCGATAACCCGATCGAGATCCTCGAAACACCCCTGCCAGCCTTTATTGACTGGCAAACCAATGTCACCGAAATTGCGCGTGGTGTGCCGGAAGCCGTTGTTGGCGGCACCTTTCGCATGGCGATTATCGGCACAGAGCTGAATTTGCGGCGTTATGGCCCGGATTCCAGTCATGCACTGACTCCCTTGCTCGACTCTCTGCAGGTTCCGCTGCTCTATCGCTTGCCCGGAAGTGACGAGCTTCAGGGCGGGCTGGCTGATCACTGGGCGATTTCTGCTGATCACAAACGACTGTCCTTCCGACTGCGTAACCACATATTCTGGAGCGACGGCGTCGCCATCAATACGGAAGACATTGTCTATACGTTCAGATCGGTCGTTGGCCGCTCAGACTGGGCCGCAGCTGTCGTTCGTCAACTTGGTATGACGCTTGAAATTCACGACGAACGCCATTTTTCAATTGTCGCTACAGCGGCCATTTCCAATGATCTGATTGAACAAATACAGGCCTTGCGGCCACTGCCAAAGCATTATTGGAGCAAGGTTCAGTGGTTTGAGGATCGTGACTGGCGCGCCGAACCGACGTCTGGTCCGTACAACATCACCCGCATCATTAAAAACCAGCAAATTACCCTCAGTCGGCGATCCGATTGGTGGGGGTTGCGCGTGCCCCTGTTCTGGTATCGCTACAACGTCAGTCGGGTGATGGTTTATTTGCTGCCGGAAGCCCACAAGGCTTATCAGATGCTTGAGCGCGGCGAACTGGACACCTTGCAGCTTGATCCGGCCATTGCTGATCATGAAACCGCACTGACTGCCCGTGCCGCGGTCGACCAATACCATTATCAGTACCAGCCGGTGAATTTGTGGGAATGCCTGGTTCGCCCGTTGAAGTTGACGGGTGCGCCGCTGGAGTTGTCTTACACCATCAACCCCGACGGCGACTGGCTACAGCAACAACTGCAGCAAATGGCCGGGGAATCCGCTATTATCAGCCATCAGACCAGCGCCCAGCAACTCAACAAAGGACTGGCGACGGGACAAATCCGGCTTGCCTGGTTTGCCCTGACGTCGTATGGCAACCCGGCCCTGTATCTGGATGATGCCTTTCAGCGCCAGCCTGCTGCCAGCCTGACGGCCGACTGCCACCATCAGCATGCTCGTCGCAGCGCTGGAATATTGGCCTGGCGCTGGGTTGAAATCCCCGCTGAGGCAACTGCGTCTTACGGCTCAAACCTGCTCGACCCATTTGATATTGCCACTGGCGGCTACTTCTGGATTGATGCTCGTCGCAAGTCATCGATCCTAACATCACCAGGCTCAGAAGGTGTTGGGCGGCTGATTGCCCTGCCCTGAGCTAGTCTGTCAGCCCTTCAAACCAATAGCGGTAATCGCCGCTGCGAACAAAATAACGGCCATTGTCTTCTTCACACCAGTCAATAAGCTGATAATACGCATTACGACCCAGGCGGGCTTTTAATCCCTGACGAATATCGACCACGGGGACATCGACACCATTTTGCATGTCGCTTTCAAACGGCTGGCTGGCGGAGATCTCAAAACTGTCGCCAACATTGGTAATGCCCTGAATCACACCGTTCTGACGTTCAATGGCAATAATCTGAAATGGTACATCCTCCACCTGGATCTGAAGCTTTTCCTGCGGCGTCACCAGAAAATAGTCATTGCCATCTTTGCGCAATACCGAGGCAAACAAGCGCACCAGCGGCTCGCGGGTAATTTGTCCGCCTTCATGAAACCAGTTGCCCGCAGCGTCGATGCGAATGTCGATTTCACCGCAAAAGTCAGGGTGCCAGTCTTTGACGGGAGGAAGCATTCCTGATGGCTGCTTGCCAAGGGCTTCAAGCAAGGATTGAAGTGACATAAGTATCTCGATGATTCAGGTGGTTGGAGCTGCTGTAATAGCCAGTCTGCAGCGGCGCACAGCAAGATTATAACCAGAATCGGCCATATGGATGATCGACGGCCTGTCGGAGTGCGTTGCATACTGGCTTAAGAGTGACCCGGTATACAAATTCAGTCGGTGGCACGCTTGGACTACCCGGCGTAATTGCACGTTTTTTGATCGACTGATACGGTCGCTTCTCCTACTACCAATCCGCATAAAGGAGTATCCGATGCACGAAGCGCTTTTGGGCCAGATCCAGCTGTTTCCGTATGAATTTTCTATTCAGGGTTGGGCTCGTTGTGAAGGTCAAATAATGAATGTGCAGCAAAATGCAGCATTGTTCTCCGTGCTGGGGAATCGTTTCGGTGGAGAGGCTCCTGCAACATTTGCACTGCCGGATTTACGCGGCAAATCACCACTTGAAGGATTGAGCTATTTTATTTCGATTACCGGACTGTATCCGAATCGCCAGTAATTCTAAGACCCTGAGCTGTCACCAGCTCAGGGTGCTTTCACGACAGCTATTGGCAATTTCAGCAAAAAAATCCATTCCAGCCAGATGTCGCAGAAACCCGGTTGCCGGCATGCGAAAATCCCCGAATTCCACTGATGCCTTAAATTCGGGAATCCCTCATTGAAAATCCCATCCTCCAGCGACTACCTCAAATTACAGGCTGAACGCGACGACCTTGCCGCGGAATGCCAGCAACTGAAAGCCATGTTCAATAAGCTACAAGCAGAGGCGATAAACACCTTTGCCGAACGAATCCTGGAAATTTGCGAGGCGGGAGATTTACCAGAAGACTTGACGGTGTATGACGTCAGGCAAATAGCGACTGAATATATTCGACTGCATTATCAGGAAAGCAGCAGCTGAAATTCGAATGTGAGAGTACAATAACTTGTACAACCCAAAGAGGCAGAACAGATGGACGCAATTAGCTACTCGTCCTTCCGGTCACAGCTGTCCAGCGTGCTCGACAAAGTCAACGATGACCACACGTCAGAATGGTAAAGCCGCGGTAGTCATGAGCCTGGAAGACTTCCACGCTTACGAAGAAACCGCCTACTTGATGGCCAGCCCAAAAACGCCGAGCGTTTGAATCGGGCTATTGCTGAACTTGAAGCGGGGCACGGCACAGAACAAGGATTGATTGAAGAGTGATCCGGTCCTGGGCCAAAGACGCTCTACTGGCAACAGACCGACAAGAAAATCCTGAAACACATCAACACCCTGACCAAAGACATTCAGCGACATCCGTTTGAAGGGCTTGGTGATCCTGAGCCCCTCAAGCACAACTGGTCAGGGTATTCTGGTCTACAAAGTCACCGATACCGCCCTGCTTCGTTGTCACTACTGATAACGGCAATTACAACTGCAGGATCTGGTTCCTTCTCCCCATTCTCTATGGCTAGCCAGTGTGAATGCTCTGGGGGGGGCTGCGAGCGCCGCTGTGCGGTGTTCGCAGGCGTCCGGATCTGCATCTGGTCAATGCGGCAACGCCGATATGGTGGGGATTGGCATGGTTACCCCTCTCCTGGAGACTGCGGTCAAGGGTTTACCCAGCGCAGCAGGCGCCCGTCTCGCAGCAGGTCTGGTAACCCGTCAGTCAACTCCACAAGTCTCGGACCGCCAGGATTAGCCTAGCGATGGTAAAGCTCATGCAGGCCGTGCAGGCTTCTCTGCTGTGCCCTGCCCTGGGGATGCGTCCCTGTAACACGTATTTTAAAAGGGGGCTTGATAGTCCCTCGCCCCAGAATCTGTATATCCATATAGCATAATCACCAATTTCCAATCCTAGTGCCTGTTTTCTCTAGATGGATTGCTCATTTTTCTGGTAGATGCTAGCGTAAGTGGCTGAAGGCAGGGACTTTGTGTGAAGGGTTTACAGATTATCGCGCAAAAGAAAATGGATATACGCGCATGCTCGTTCTTCTAGTGATCGGGTGTTTCTTATATAAGGAAGTTTTCATGGAAATCAATAAGATAGTCATCACTTGCAAAAATATAAGCCACCAGAAAAACGCCCATACGCACTCACAAACTGTCAACACTCACAAGGAGCCACAATGCAATACCTGATATTAATGCTTATACTTACCTTGTCTTTTTCTGCACAAGCTATTGAGTATCTGACCAGTAAAGAAGACGCTCAATCGTTAGCAAAAGATGTAATGGATAGTGTTAGTAAAGATAATTTTAAAGAGGGTCTTTCAAAGCTTCGCCCATATTCTGTTATTCCAGTGGCCGAATTTGATGTTCAAATAAACCAGATGGACATGAAACTTCCAGCTATCTCACAACGATTTGGCAGGTCAATTGGGTATGAATTTATTGAAGAAGATCATCTTGGTGATTCATTAATACAATATATGTATCTTCAGAAACTTGAAAAACATGTAATGGTTTGGCACTTCATATTTTACAAGCCAAAAGATAAGTGGCTACTAAATTCTTGGTACTTTAATGATCAGGTAAAACCACTGTTCAAATACTAGTGTTAACCAAGCCGTGCGCCAGAACAGCAGTCTTTCGTTGCAGTTTATGCACTACGCTGTCGCTCCGTTAACATAAACTACAACTACAACTACAACTACAACTACAGCCAGCTGTCCAGTGACGGCGACGTTAAATGCCTATGAGACATATCGCGTCTATTGCAATCTTTCTATCTTTGTACGGGTGTGCATTTCCTTATCCTCACCACAATTGGAAGACCCCCAAATTTACTGGCGTTGTATCAAGTGCAAAGACGGGTGAGCCAGTTTCAGGAGCAAAAGTATTCTATGAGTCCAATCCCGAGCTCTATACGATAACTGATAAAAACGGTTACTACGAGCTGATGCCAAAAAAGGAATTCGAGTTTTTTGCTGTGATACTTCCTACGGCACATCCTATGCCCACAATATTTAATTTGGGGGTGGTCTCTGAGGTGGGCGGTGCCATAGTCGAAACTGGATCATGCATTGGGGATCCAGGATTTGAATGTAATGGACGCACACGAGAAGTGAATTTCAGTGTGCAGTAATGCATTTAACAAGTTGCTGCTGCCAGACAAACCCAGTAATGACAACCTCTCCCACTCCAGCTCGCAGCAGTGATTAAAATCATGCCTATTGGAAAAATAAGTACAAGTATCGACACCCTAGAGTTGCAGTTGCCTAACGGTGAACGCGTTTCTGAGCAGGTAGAAAGCCTCGGCAGTGTTTACGCCTTGCTGATCGGTAGCGATGTTCTTGCGAATGACTCATGCTGCTTCATACTGATTTTTGACCATTCTCTCTGGGTGGTGCCTGACTCAACTGCTGGCTTTAATGCCTTAGACAAACAGCTCCCCAATCTCATTGGCCAACACAGGATCACAACAGCCCGCATAGACTACCTGCCATTCTCATGGCGGGCTCGGCGTTTTTTGCTTGGTATGGAGGGTAAATTGGCTGTTAAGAGCAAAGAATCCGTTAGTGATATTGAAAAGATTATGACTGTGTTAACGGAAGTGTCAGAGGATTAACCGTAAGGTCGACTTAACGGTTTTTGAGCTAAAGATCGAGACATATGCATATTATTGACGGGAATCGCATCATCTCGACGTTGGTGACTGAAAGCACTGAAGATACTTCGGCAAAAATTCGCGTAGTAATAACTGATTCGCCGATAGATATAACTGTGAGCGGTACGTTTGTTGAGGCATGCATTCAATGCAGTGACTTCGTTCTCGTGTTTGCAACGGATGACTGCCTATTCGAAGAAGTATTAAATATCACCCTGGTTGATTTTTGTAACAGTATTCTGGATAGTGCATCTCTATTTTGGCCATACAACACAGGGGTGTTTGCAATATCTGGTCTGATTGAACCGAATAAGGTAGTCTTTGAATTCCTCGGTGACAAACAATGGCAAATTGAAGTATTGGATAATCCTACCATCTATATCCCTCTCCTATCAGAGCCTTCAGGCAGCTGGCGACAATTCAAATTCAAAAGATGCTTTAGAATATCCCGATTGGCATCCGCCCTGGGCACTCCATCCAACTCCTGACAGCAGAGTCAAAATCAAGTAAATTGGCTATGTAACTACTCAAGGATGAACCATGGCCAAGCTCCTCACTGAAGCACCCCTTAATTTTCTCCTGGAACAACTCGTTCTCAAGTCCACCAAGAACCTGGTGTTGGTTAGCCTGTACCTGAAAATCAATCCCCGCCTCTGCGAACTGATTTCAGACAAAGCCAAGTCCGGCGTGCCTGTCACTGTGGTTTATGGCAAGACCGAGTTGGAAAGAGATAGCTTCAGATAGAACTCAGAAATACAACCAGATTCAATCTGACTTTATCGCTCATAATGCCGATCTTGATTGGCGTTGTTGTGGGCATCGTTAATCACTGGGTATTTTACATTTATCTAAACTGGCCGCTGGCACTGAGCTGATTCCGGTTACAGATTTACTTCTTTTTGAAAATCGCCAAATAGATTGCCCCTGCACCACAGCCAGAATAAAACATCAGCAGCAGAAAGAACTTTAACGGACTGTATTCTCTTAAAACCAGGTTAAAACCAGGTGTTCTGGTTTTAACCTGGACACCTCAAGAAGAGATAAACTCTTCTCAGCCAGAGGTGCCAACCATGAGTCAGAAACGCAGTTACAAACAGTACCCACAAGAATTTAAGGATGAAGCCGTTGCTCTCGTGACCGAGCAAGGCTA
>NZ_JAHXZR010000005.1 GCF_019740315.1 Oceanobacter mangrovi | reverse complement strand
GAGCAACGGCTTCATCCTTAAATTCTTGTGGGTACTGTTTGTAACTGCGTTTCTGACTCATGGTTGGCACCTCTGGCTGAGAAGAGTTTATCTCTTCTTGAGGTGTCCGGGTTATTCAACCAGAACAGACCGACAGTTGGTCAAGTACACCGTGAAGGCAGTGATGGCATCTATGGTTCTCCCTGGGTGCATAGGGAGCTAAGACGCGAGGGAATCCGGGTTGGCGAGAAACGGGTGGCGAGATTGATGCAGCAGTATGAAATGCGAGGCCGCTGTTCACGACTTTACAAGCCAGTTCCAAAAGGCACGAAAGAGTACTACAGCAAGCATCCAAATCGTTTACTTGAGGCAGTGCAGAAATGGCTTGGGAGCAAAGGGATGATTGCGAGCATGAACCGACCGGGAAAGTGTACTGACAATGGCGCGATGGAGTCTTTCTTTCACAGCCTGAAAGCGGAAAAGTTAACCGGCAATACCTGGAAGACATACTCCGGGTTAAAGTCGGCGCTCAAACAGTATATCGATAGCTTCTACAACAGAACCCGCCTGCACTCTGGCTTGGGATACATGAGTCCGTTAGAGTACGAGGCGATCAATGGATAACTGCAATGTGTCCGGAAAAGCGGGTGAGGATCAGCCTCCTCGTAGCGGAAACAAAACTTAAGATAGAGTCCGGAATTAGTTGACTACTAAAGTGCCCTACACAAAAATGTTGACTCGTAGTCATGATTTTATGAAAGTTTCTGGTTTTTTTGAAAGGTAAATATATGCACCCGAAGGCGATTAGAGCAATTAGAGATCTGGCATTGTCGTTTGAGAAAAGTGATGTTCAGGTTGCATATGAATTGATGGAAATTGCCTACAAGGAACGTCCTTCTGGTCCATTGATTAAACAAAAATATTTGGAATATAAAGAAAAGCTTGAGAAGCTTAAAAAGCCTTTGAGTAATGAAAAGCTAAAGGAGCTACTTGAGACAGGGGAGGTGGTTATTATACCTGTCGGGTTCAGGTGTCATACTAAAATGATGATCAAAAACAAGCTTGGTTATACCCAGCCAAGCTTGCCGTTTGATAGTGGATTTTTTCCTCCGGTTTCCGTTGCCAGTATTTTTAGAAACCCTGAAGTGTCAATGAGTTATGATGATGAATCGCATGCGGTATGTAAGAAATATGAGGCGTTTCAGGATTCTGAGAGAGGCAAGGGGATTAAGTTTGAGACAAGTAGCTATGACGAAATAAATTCCTTGGTGAAATCTGTAGAGGGTGCAGAAATAAACCAGTATCTCGATTCTACATTTGGTTATTATACTCTCGATAAAGAGCATAATTTTGTGCTGGCACACTACAACTGGCATGAGCTTGCCAGTGATGAAAAGTCAAAAGGAATTAGGGTGCCAGAGGGAAATATACCATTAATTAATACGATGTTTAACAAACGTATTGAGCGTATGTTAGAGATGTGTGTTAAGGCAAAACATATTTTCTTTGTGTATTTGATTCAAAATGGTAGTTATTTGAAACTTGATGATACGTTTTATGATTTGGCTGATTTCTCTGAGTTGAAAAATGTTTTGGATGATAAATATAATTTCCAGTACTCTATCCTGGATTTACAGAATATAACTTCTGAAACAATAGTGGGTATTTATGATGAGGCGACTGGTAAGGTTGATTGAAACTGATGCTCTGTCTAATAATCTAGCCACCCTGGCGAGAGGTTTTTGGGCTCGCCAATTGCCATAATCCTATCCACACTGGTTGTGGATGCAATAATATTATATTCAAACAGTGGCCGTCAGCCTGATGAAGAAGTTATTTTTATGCCATTGCTTGAGGGGGCGTGTGCTACACAAATTCACGGTATTAGATTTGAAGATGTTTAGACAAGGCTTGTCACACAGTCGGGGTGTACAGTAATTTGCTTCCTTTGCTGACAGGCGTTAAACATCAAGCAGATCGGAGACAACATGGAAAAACACATTGGACGTTGTAGTTGTGGTGATATTGAATATTGCTTTGAAAAGGATCCCATAAATTCTGTTTTTTGCTATTGCAAAGAGTGTCAGGCGCTCACCGGCTCAGACAAATGGTTTGGGCTTTGGGTGCCAGTAGATAATTTTAGGTTTACAAAGGGAGCACCGTTATCCTACACACGTACTGGTAATTCAGGCAAAGATGTTAATTATCACTTCTGCGGTACTTGTAGCACGGCTTTGTGCGCAGAGGTAACTGCCGGAAATTTTTATTCGGTATCTGCCACTTCACTGGTAAGTAACCCGTTCACTCCGAGAATGTCAATTTACGCATCGTCAGCACCATCGTGGGCGGTCTTTCCTGAAAGTGTGCCAAAGTTTGATATTTTGCCGCCCGGCATGGGAGGCTGATTACCTGATAAGACTGGACCTACAAGTGTTATCTTGCCTATAACGACGGCGGTAAAACACCGCTCGGCTCTTTGTCATGTCGCTCCGCTGTGTCATGGTTGGCTGATGAACTACAGCAAACGACTCAACAGATCGCCCAGGCGCTCTGATCTTTCAGAAGGATAATGTTATGGCAGTAACCCGACTGCTGATTCACGCTCCCACGGCAGAGGCCCTCAAGCGGGCCCAGAATAACGCCCGTAACCTGCTCAAGCTGGAAGCTGATGCGGAAGTGGAAATCGTAGTAAACGGCCCGGCCGTGGCACTCGCCATAACTCTGACGGATGCTGATATTCTCAGCCGACTGGTGCTGTGTGGCAACAGCCTGCGTGGGCAGGAATTGACTGCTCAGGAGGGCGTCAGGGAGGTGGCGGCGGCGGTTCAATATCTGGCTCACCAGCAAGCACAAGGCTGGGCCTATATCCGCGCCTGATTCATTGATTGCTGGAAACGAGCTGACATAAGAAAGCCCGCAGATACAGGTCTGCGGGCTTTCTTGTTTTCTGGTGTCCAGGTTTTGATGGATTATGCAGATCCCGCGCGGCTGCATGGCAACTCTTTATGGCACCAATCTGAGTCATTAAAAATCTACACATATATACCAGACGCAAACCGGGCCGCATTTGACCAGGTGGATGGCATCACCAAACCGATGCGGGTAAAGTGTTGCGCCCGTTAGTACGCCGTTCATACGGGCGTTTTATTTGTGGGTGTTCAACGAAGGGAACGCTCAATCACCGCACGAGGTATCGATGAAGTCCAAAAACAACAATAAAGCCGGCCTGTTTGTGAAGGCTGTCGGTGTGGCTGCCATTGCAGTCCTTTCGTTTTCTGTCAACGCCGCTGAAAAAGTCTATCGCCTCAAGCTGGCAGAAACCTGGGCTGCGGGTACACCGATTCTGGGTGATGCCAGCAAGAATATGGCCAAGCTGGCGGAAGAGATGTCTAACGGCCGTCTGCAGATTCAGATTGACTCCGCCAACAAGCATAAGGCTCCGTTTGGTGTGTTTGATATGGTGCGTTCAGGTCAGTACGACCTCGGCCATTCAACCTCTTATTATTGGAAAGGCAAGGTGCCTAATACCCTGTTTTTCTCCTCCATGCCGTTCGGCATGATGACTACCGAACAGTACGCCTGGTTCTACCGTGGTGACGGTATGAAGCTGATGCAGGAAGTGTATGCACCATTCAACCTTCTGTCGTTCCCGGGTGGTAACTCGGATATTCAGATGGGCGGTTGGTTCAAGAAAGAAATCAACTCACTCGATGACCTGCAAGGTCTGAAAATGCGTATCCCTGGCTTCGCTGGTGAGATCTTTGCTCGCGTTGGCGCCAGTCCGGTGAATATCGCCCCGGGTGAAATGGCGATGGCGCTGGAGCGCGGTACCATTGATGCGCTGGAATGGGTTGGTCCAGCATTTGACCTGCGTATGGGGTTCCAGAAAATCGCCCCATATTACTACACTGCATGGCATGAGCCTGGTTCTGAAACCCAGTTCCTGGTGAACAAGCAGAAGTGGGAATCGCTGCCACAAGACCTGCGCGTGATTCTGGAAACTGCTTTCCGCGTTGCTGCTTTTGACATGTACGTACAAGCCATTGATGCCAACGCGGTTGCTTGGGAAGCGATGCTGAAAGATAACCCGGACATCAAGGTGCGTGACTTGCCGAAACCGGTTATGGATGCCATGCGCAAGGCTAACGATGAGTTGCTGGCGGAAATGACCCAAAAGGACGAATTGGCCAAGCGTATTGTGGAATCTCAGGCGGAATACCTGAAGAAAGTCCGCGCCTGGACCGATATTTCAGTGAAGGCCTATCTGGAAACCAGCGAAGCCAAATAATCGCTGGTGACAGCTCCTCGTCACTATTGGCGGGGAGCTGCTGGCAGCGTTTACCAGCGATAATTGCGGATAAACGCTGCTGTCTGGTGCAAGTGATCAGGCAAATACAAAGTACTTGCGCACGGTTTCAACCACTTCCCAGGTGCCCTTCATACCGGGTTCAATCACAAAAACATCACCGGCTTTCAGGTGTTTTGGTTCTTCGCCTTCTGGCGTGATGATGCAATATCCATCCAGAAAATGGCAGAACTCCCACTTTTCATAGTTCACTTCAAACTTGCCTGGCGTGCAGATCCAGGTACCCATGATTTTGCTGCCGTCGGCAGACTGATAGGCGTTCAGGTTAACGGTGTGAGGTTCGCCCTCGATACGCGTCCACTTGGTGGCATCGACCACAGGTACCGGGCAGGTCTCGCGCAAAACGGTAATAAAGTCAGACATCTTGGCTCCAGTTATATGAGATAGCTGGCGTTATTCTAGGTAGCGTGAGTTTGGCAGATTTGTCTGCCAGCGACCTGAATTTGAAGCCCAGCACTGCGGCTGATGTGGTGAGGCCGGGGTGTATGAGGTGTTATCGTAAATTTGGCTAATTGATTGAAAATAGTCACGCGGGTAGCTTGGATGACTGACGTGAATCGCCAGGAATTGGATGACATGCCAATCGAAACCAGTTGTACTGCAGACGGCCATTGTGTTGAGTTTAGCCTGATCGGCCAAATCTATGGTGCCGATATTATTTATGCAAACATGGCGTTTCATGAAAAATATGACAACGCCTTGCTGAAGTACAAGGTGATTGATAAAAGCAGGACCACAGAAAGTATTATTTCTCTGGATGAAGTAAAAGCGATTTCCCAGCTCGACCGAGGGCTGTTGCAGCAATATCCCCGGCTGATGATCGTGTTTATTATCCGGCGCGATCAGGAAGCTGTGACAACCCAGCAGTGGACAGCGTTATCTGGCGGCATATACGGCCGCGTGCGTTTCTTTGACAGCCGTAAAGAGGCGCAAGACTGGATGGAATCTCATTAGCGGCAACCGGCTTTCGTATCCGGGTTGCCTGGCCAACAATGCAAGGAGGCTGACCTATGTTCCCATGGATGTTCTTCTGGGCCCCACAACTTAATATGCCCTGGAGCGGTAATGTCGCCCAGGATATTTCCCCCACCACCAGTTGGTTTACCGACCATATCCAGCCACAGGCCGGTGATGCCGAAGTAGAAGAGAAAGTCTTCGAAATCGCTTCCTATGGTGAGCAACTGGGTCTGATCAACAAGGTATTGTTGGATCTGGTGGACAAGCAGGATCTTAACAGCGCCAAGGCACAACAAGCGCTGGAGAAGTTACACACGATTACGACCAGGGTTGCTGAAGTGAAGCAGCAAAGTCGGGAAAACCGGCTGAAGCGGATTCTTGATGACATCGACAAGCTGCGCGAAGCCAATCCGCAGGCCTATGAAGAGCTGCGTAAACGGATGGCGCTGTAAGTCCGAACCTCAGAAACAGACATAACGGAACGCCAATAATCATGGAAGATCTGGTTGGAGAGGGAATTTTTCGCTTCCTGCTACACGTGCTGGTCTGGACTGCGCGGATTCTCTATTTTTTAGCCTGGGAGCTGATGATCGAACGCATCGGCTGGTCGATTGGCTGGGTTATCTGTCGCTTACTGAGTTGGGGCAAATATCCCGAGGTTGGACTGGGGGAATACGATCATGCATCTGGCCCAACCAGTGTGTTGGTCAATCTGATTGGTATTCTTGTACTGGCATCAATCATCGGAGCTGGTTATAGCCTGCTGGGTGAACCCTCGCCAATGCCTTGAGCTTCGGCGATAGATAAAACCACCATCTGTGGGATGGTGGTTATCCAGCAGGATTAATGCTTGCCGTGTGCCATGGCAGGAGCACCTTTGCCATCACCGACAGAAATCCGGACATTTTGCATCATGCCCTGATCTTCGTGATCCAGAATATGGCAATGCAGCACAAACTCGCCGATATAGCGGCGATACTCTGTGCGGGCGATGATGGTGTAGCCCTGTTTAACAAAAATAGTGTCCTTCCAAATACCCTTCAGGCCCCGATATTCGGAATCCAGTGCGAGCTGGCAACTGCCACCATTCTCTGTAACCCTGGCTTTACAGTCCTCCAGCGTTGCATACCAGTCGGGTAATGACGAGCTGTCGGCGTAGTATTCAAATGAAACGTCATCGACTCCTTCGGCGGTGACATCGACTCCTGCAGGGTTGAGGATTTTCACAATCTGGAAGGGGTTGACGTGGATGTGATACGGGTGTCCGACAAACGCGGAGCCCAGATACCACTCATCTTTTGCCCCGAGTATCAAGTCGCGATCAATGCGGTCGGGTGAGTATGGCTGTGGGTCAAAATCCGGGTTTTCAGGTAATTGGTTAGCCACCATAAACAGCGGTGTCGTGGTCGTTGTTGTGTCGATATTGAACCCCAGCTCCTGACGTCCGAATTCCTGTTGAGGATCATTCAACAGACTGCGATGCGGCACAAAGGAAGACAGCTTCAGGCCGTTTTCGAGATCATTAATTACTTTTGGTTGCGCTGCAGGATCAATATACAGCCGGGCAGAGGCGATCAATTGGTCTGTCAGGCTGGTCGGAGCCTGGGTGTTGTTGATTACCTTGACGAGGCCAAGGAATCGCGGTGTTGGCTGGTCTGCATTGATATTGCCTTGCGCCGTAGCGGCCCGGTCGATCATGTACCAGTCGCCCATTTCCGGGAATTGCACCAGCAAGTCCCAACGATATCCGGGCTGGAAAGTCAATTCTCCAGTCGCTTGCGCCTGCTCCATCGTCAGGCCATCAGCTGCAACAACCTGAAAATTAAGTTTGTCACGAGCATCGAAACAGTTGGCTTGCAGTAATGCTTCCGGGTTGGTTTTGGCCATGAATAACCGTTCATTTTCGACCGCTTCTGCTTTACAGAAAACCAGATCAATGGTGTCGCGGACACCGGCGTGAATCATGCGCCAGCGCTCAACAGCGCCAACCGGGACGTCCTGGATGGTTGGCAACACCACGCCGTTGATACTGGTGTAACGGCCTGAGGCTGGCCAGCTGCCAGGGCCAAACTGGTCTTCATAGTTGCGTATTTCGCCGGTTTGACCTGCGCTGCACACCCATTGTCCGGCACTGTTTTTGATGATGTTGCCATCGCTGTCAAAACAGGCATAGGCAATTTGCTGCATGACCAGCGTGCGATCCTTGAAGCCGGTGAGCAATACATCGAGGTCGCCGGTTTTTACCAGCTTGCCTGCTTTTACCTGGGGTTGTCGTTCGCCCTTGATAATCAGGGCGCCAACCATGCCACTGGAAACCTGTAGCGCAGTGGAGCCGTGTAAATGAGGGTGGTACCAAAAGGTACCTGCCGGGTGATCGACCGGTACGTTGTATTCGTATTGGAAGTCGACCCCTGGATTGATTTTGATCAGCACATTATCGCTATTGCCAGAGGGGCTGATCCACAGGCCGTGGGTATGGAGATTGGTGCCATTGAAGCAATGAGGCGTATTGGGATCTTCCGGATGTCCTTCGCAACTGGCATCCGGATCGAGATGGTTGCGAAGCGTTACCCTGGCTGTTTCGCCGGGTTTCATTTCAATGGTCGGCGCTACATACGGGGCTTTGGGGTCTGTTTCGGCAGACATATAGGCGCGTAGCTCGACGGTATCGCAATCACCCGTTGTCGGGTTAAATAACTGGTTGGTGACTTCATCAATCGTCATATCAAAGCGGACTTCGCCTGCCACGCTGGTATCACGTTTCAATTTTAGCGGCTCTGCCAGACTTGAATGTCCAGGGCTGGTTTGCTGTCTGCTGATGCACTCGTCGGCGGCAAATTTTACTCCGTGGCTGGTATGTTTATCGGTCGTCGATGCGCAGGACGAGGTCGATATAATAACCAGACTGAGTGCAGCGGTATTAATCGCTTTGGTAAATAGCATGTCTGAATCCTTTGAGGGTTTTCATTTTTGTCTTTTATGCCGTCAGACATACTGCTATTGAGTACTCCTGAACCTCCTGTCCACGGGCGATGCGATATTAATTGGAACGGATATGGGATTTCTGTAATTGGTCGCAAATATCTGATAAAGAGGGAATCGTTACTATTGTAATAGATTCTTTGTATTGAGAGGTGGCTTGAATTTTATCGGTCTATGGCTTTGCGTTTTATAGATTTATTGCTGATACTCTGTGGAGTCGGTAAATATATTTAACAATTTGTTGTTTATAAATATGAGTCTTGCTGTCTATTTTATTGCGCAAGTTTTTGATCCAGAACTTCAACGGTGATTCCCAATAAAGCCGCCGCTTGCTGGCGATTTTGCTGGCAGCTATTGAGGGTGTTGATGACTAGCTGGCGTTCAGCTTCGCTGACGGAAAGCCAGCTGCCGGGGCCATCAGACGTCGTCTTCTGGTGATCCAGTGGGCTGATTTCGTGTCCGCTGATCAAGCTGTCCTCAAAACGCTGATCGCAAAATTCCGTTGCGGTAATGATTTCTCCCGCCCGACCATGTGCCTGTTCAACCCGCTTGCGCAGTTCACTGACGTTACCTGGCCAGTCATGGTTACGAATCTGCCGGATAACATCCCGGCTGAACGATTTGCTGCTGGTGGTCTGACGGTTGAAGTGCTGCAGAAAATGCTGCGCCAGCTCGACGGCATCGTCGTCACGTTCGCGCAACGGCGGAATCTGTACCGGAAACTGCGCCAGCTGAAAGTAGAGTTGCTCCTGCAAACGGCCTTGGGTAACTGCCCGAATCGGGTCGTGTTGGGTGGCGGCAATGATGCGTAATGGCGATTGGCTGGCCGGGTGGGCTGCGCTGGCAGGCTGGCTGTTATGGGCCAGCATGGTTGCCAGCTTGTCTTGTAGCTTCATCGGCATGGCGGTGATTTCATCCAGGTACAGCGTTCCCAGTGTGAACTGGCCAAAGCAGGGCAGGGTCTGGCAGGCAAGGCTGGATGAGGCGGACGGCAGGCTACCGGCTGCTTCTTCAGGATCGTCGCTCAACATGGCGCAATCAATGGCCATAAACGGATGGCGCGCCAGTGGGCTGTATTGGTGCAGGGTCAGTGCTGTACGTTTTTTACCACTGCCGGGTTCGCCGGTCAGCAGTGTGTTTACCCCGGAACCTGACACCCGTCTGATACGCCGAAACAGCTGCTGCATACTGGATGATGAACCCATCAACAGGCCGTACTGATTTCCTTTGGTGGATGGCAGTGGCGATAGCCGGGTGGTTGCGCTGGTCATGCCGTTTACTCCCTTAATGATCGGTGGATCTGGAATTACTGGCCGGGCCGAACAGCATATTCCTGAAACACCAGGATTCGAAACGACAGAACGGGCAGAGTTCACATCTGCAGGAGCAGCTAGTGAAATGTTTTGTATAGCGTGCGCCTGTTCCGTGGGATTGGTATTGCGGTTGGCGCAAATTGTCCCGCTACGCGGTGCTGATCGGTTTGTGGATGAGTGAACCGAAATTCCTTCTCGGGCTCTGATGGTGAGGAAATGAGTTGCCACTCCATGAGAGGTCGTTGCGGTGTATTCCTTTTATTTTCCTCTGGCTATCTCCAGTCTGATTCTTGCACTGGTGTTACGTGGCTGGTTTTTGTCTTTGATGTTTTTCTGGTTGGGTGCTTCGTTAATGTTGGTGGTATTGCCGTACGCCAGTGGCAAGCCGGATCGCTGGCGGCGAGCGGATGGCACGTTGCCAGCAGCGCTCTGGCTGCTGGTCTGGCCAGTGCGGCTGATGGTGTATGGACGGAGCCTGTTTGACCGGGTCGTGCAACGCCAGCAATCCGGTATCCATCAGCTGACCGATAATCTCTGGTTTGCCAGTAGTCTGTCGCCTGCAGATCTGTTGCTTGTACAGCGTAAGGGAATCTCAGCTGTGCTGGATCTCAGCCCAGAGCTGCCGGTGTTGCAAACCAGTGCCCGGCTGGCCGGATTGCACTATCAGGCAGCGGGTATTCCTCCGACCGGCATTGCCGAACCAGATCAATTGATACGACTGTTAGATTGGCTTGAACAGCAGCGCCAGCAGGGCGCGCAGGTGCTGATTCATGTCGATCGCCGGAATGACAGTGGCTGTTTTCTGGCGGCGGCTCACCTGCTGACTCTCAATCCGCACCTGCATGGCCGTGAGTTAGTGGCGGCGGTTGATGCAGGCCCTGGCTGTCAATTATCGGCTATTCAGCTACGGGCGTTAGAGCGTTATCGCCAGCGGGGTGTGATCAAGCCGCTCAGCCAGCTTTGGTTGATTGTGGATAGTCGGGCTGGCGATGGTCAGTGGCAGGCCGTTGCCGATGAAGCTACCCGGCTGTTGCAACAGGATTTTGTGATTACCCTGATGAACACTGGGAAGGATAATGCCCGTGATCTGGCCTTGCTGGCGCTGGCCCGCCGAGCCGACGTTGTAGTGGCCTGCGGTGGTGACGATATTCTGCTGGAGGTCGCGGGCGTGGTTGCTGACAGCAATGCGGTGATGGGCATGATTCCGCTGGATGAGTCTGCATCCTTGTGTGCTTCGCTGTTGGGGATGGATGTTGTGGGCATGTCGGTTAGTCAGGCCTGTCAGCAGATCCTGCAGGGCCATATTCGGCGGTTGGATACCGCCGACTGCAATGGTGACCTGTTGTTGCAGGCTTTGGCGCTGGGGGCTGAAAGCCAGTTACAGGTATCGTTTGATGATGGCGAGTTTGTGCCATTGCGAGTGTGTTCGTTCACGGTTGCCAATCGGCTGGCCAATGGTGACTGGCTGGATGGCTCTGAGGATGGTTTGGCACAGGATAGTGGTGGCAGGCTGATGGTGCGCTGGCAGGAGGCGGTCGAACAGTCGTCAGTCAATGTCTCCCGTGTTCTGCCTCGAAATGTCACAGAGCTGGTTGCGCGATTCCAGCCTCATCATCAGGGCCCTGCCAGTCCAAATCCTGATAGTCTAAGCCCTGACCGCCCAGGTCATGACCGCCAGACAATGGATCTTCAAAAACCAGACAGCCAGAATCATATCCGCCAGGCGGATCGCATTTGTATCCGCGCCAATACGCCGATTGAATATCTGCTCGACGGCAGCCCCGGTCGCGCCACCGAGCTGGATATCCGGGTGCATTCTGCCTCGCTGGAGCTATTGTCGGCTTGATAAAAAGGAGTGCTGGCAACAAGGCCGGATGATACTGGATACAGGCGACAGATGTGCCAACCCTGCGCTACCATCGGGGAAACCCATCGCTCCGTTATTCTGGCAATGTGAACAGGCATGTCTCGTAAAAAGTCGTTACGCCACAAAAATATTATTGATCAGCTGGCGCTCAATCCAACCATTCGGGTCAGCCAGTTAGCCGATGCGTTGAAGGTGACCACCGAGACAATTCGGCGCGACCTGGAAGAGCTGGCTGAACAGCAGCTGATCAATCGTACCTACGGCGGTGCCATGTTGCGGCAGCCAGCGGAGCCGGTACTGGCTGAGCGTCACAAGTCGAATGTACGGGAGCGGGCGGCAATAGGTAATGCCAGTGTGCCACTGTTACAAAATGCCAATGTCATCATGATGGGCTCAGGTGCCACGACCGTGCAGGTGGCCCGCCGCATGGCAGTGGAGCTGAACAATGTTACTGTGATTACCCACTCCTTTGGCGTTGCCAACGCCTTGGCCGTGAATTCCTCTATCGACATTATTCTTACACCCGGTAGTTACCATGCCGGGGAAAATGCTGTTCATGGTGCCTTGACCCAGCGTTTTCTGGCCAACTACGCCGCTGATGTGGCGGTGGTTGGAGCCAGTGCGCTGTCGCCAATGGGGCCTTCCGATGCCTTGATCGATGCCGCTGAAGTCTATGCTGCCATGCTGGCACAAAGTTCTCGTAGCCTGGTGGTAGCGGATCATTCCAAATTCGATCGTATGGCAACCGCCCGTTATAGCGGCTGGTCGGAAGTGGATTTTCTGGTTTCGGACCAGACGCCTCAAGGCCCGCTGGCGCAAGCCCTGCAAACGGGTAAAACCCAGGTGGTGGTTGCACCTCTGCAATACCCTGCTAACTGAAAGCTCGCTCGAGCTTCTATCAATGAATCAGAACGGATCCTGAATAAATGAATTTGCTCATTTCCTTGCAAGACCAGGTGGCTGAAGCTGAAATCCTGGAACTTTATCGTGCCAATGGCTGGTCATCTGCTGACAAACCAGAGCTGCTGATTCCGGCACTGAACAACTCCCACTCGTTGGTAACGGCTCGTCTCGACGGCAAGCTGGTCGGGGTGGGGAATGCCATTTCAGATGGCTACCTGGTGGTGTATTACCCTCATATGCTGGTGCATCCAGATTATCAGGGCCAGGGGATTGGCCGCCGTATGATGGCAGCCATGCAGGAACGCTATAAAAACTTTCACCAGCAGATGCTGACTGCTGATGGTGATGCGATTGAATTCTATAAGTCGGTCGGTTTTGAACGGGCCGGTAAAACCGAACCTATGTGGGTTTATGCCGGTACCGAGCACTAGGCGGCTCGATAACCGGCGTTTTGCAGGCTGGATGTAATCGGGCTTTACAACCGCCGGGCAGCAGCGCGGAAGCCATCCAGAAAGAAATCCGCTTCCGCCTGGCTCAGGCACAGCGCTGGACGCAGCTTCAGTGTTGAACCATGTTTGCCTGCGGCACCGGCCAGAATACCGGCATCGCGTAAGCCGTCGATTAACCGCACTGTCGCCGCCGGGTCAGCCAACTCAGGTTGATCTGGCTGGCAAATATCCACACCAAGAAACAGACCTTCACCACGTACTTCACCAATGGCGGCGTGATCAGCGGCAATGCTGTTGAGGCCGCTGCACAGGTATTGGCCGATCTTATGGGCGTTAGTCTGCAGTTCCTCCTGTTCCATCACCTTGAGTACCGCCAGACCGGCAGCGCAGGACACCGGGTTGCCTCCAAAGGTGTTGAAGTAGCCGACGTCTTCACAGAAGCGGGCCAGATATTCAGGCCGGGTGACCATGCCTGCCATCGGGAAGCCATTGCCCATCGGTTTGCCCATGGTGACGATATCCGGCAGCACCTGGTGGTATTCAAAGCCCCAGAAGGCGCTACCCAAACGGCCAAAGCCGGGCTGGACTTCATCGGCGATATAAAACCCGCCCGCCTGATGAACAATATCTACCGCCGCTCGCAAAAAGCCTTGCGGCTGGCCAAATACGCCGTCGGACGAAAAGATCGAATCCACCAATAACGCGGCGATGCCATAACCACGGATTTTCAGGGTGCTGATGGCTTTTTTAACCGCCATGGCAAAACCTTCGGCAATATCATCGCCATAGTTGGCTCTGGATGGTGCCGGTACGGTCACTACGTGGTCGGGGATGGAGCCTTGTTTGAATGACGAAGGCGACACTTCCGTCACATAGGCGGTGTTGCCGTGATAGGCGGCCTCGGTAACGATAAAGCCACGATGACCTGTGTTCTTGCAGGCAATTCGCATGGCCAGATCATTGGCTTCACTGCCAGAACAGGTCAGCACCGCATTCGACAGTTCGGCCGGGAATTTTGCCTTCAGGGCTTCCAGATAATCGTCGACCACCTGCACCAGATAACGGGTATTGGTATTCAGCCGACTGATCTGTTTGCTGACTGCAGCGGTCACGGCGGGGTGGGAATGACCCACACAGGGCACATTGTTGTAGCAGTCAAGATAGCGCTTGCCATTGGCGGCGCTCATCCAGGCGCCCAGAGCCGAGACCATTTCAATGGGTTGGCGGTAGAACAGCACCGACGCGGCACCAACGTTGGCGAGTCGGCGTTGCAGAGCCGGATCATCCTGGCCACTGGCTGACTTGCTGTCGAAGGCATTCATTTCCAGAATGCCGCGAACCTGATTGTCTGCTTCCGTTGGACTTTGCATCAGGCGCATACCTCACTGTGGCTCTGCAGGTATTGTTTCGCCAGTTCAATGGTGCCTTGGGTGTAATCGGCCAGACCGGCTTCAGCAGCGGTTTCAGTTTCCGGGTGAGAGGCGATCCAGGCGGTTAACAGCATGCGGCGGAACATAATAAAGTCTGGCAGCATGGCTTCGTGTTCCGGCCCTAACGGTCGTACGCTGCGATAGCCCTTGAGCCAGGCGGCTTGTAAGGCAGGGATTGTCGGCGAGGTTTCGAAGAAGGAAATGGCGGAGGCGAAGTCGTACATAAACCAGCTGAAACCGCAGTCGTCGAAGTCGATTACCGTGAGCTGATCGTCGGTGACCAAGAGGTTGGCCAGGCGCAGGTCGGTGTGGATCAGGCCAAAGCGGTCGCTGCTGCTGCCGTAAGCCGCCAGCCGTTGTTCAAGGACGTCCAGTAGCTGCTGCAAAATGGCTTCGCCGGCGGGCTCCAGACCCAGAGCGGCGCGCCAGTCGCCCCACAAGGGCTGATCGCCAAATGCTGATTTGAAATCCCAGCGTTTGCGCACAAAGCCGCTTGGCACTGGCCAGTCTGCAGTATGCAAGTGCAGGCGGGCCGAAATAGCCCCAAGGGTTTCAAAACCGGCACTGAGGTCGTCGTCAGCATTGGGCTCGGTACCGGGGGCAAATTCAAACGCCACCACATAACGGGTGTGGCCCTGATCATCAAAGCTGCCGACCAGTTCGCCATTGAGCATGGCAATCGGCGCTGGTGTCGTCAGCAACTCACTGGCTTTTAATGCCTGAATCCAGGCCAGTTCTGACTGAATTTCGATGAGACTGTGATAGTCAGGCCGATGCACCCGCACAATCATGGGTTTTGAAAATGTGGGATCTTGCAGAATAAAAGTTGCGTTTTCAGACAGCGTCAGCAGTCGTACCTGGGCTGCCGGGGTTGCGCCCCATTGCCCGGCGAGGGATTCAACCCCCTTGGCCAGTCGTGTCACAAAATCTGAATCGTAGATGCCGCCCATGGTTGACTCCTCGAACCTTTTCACTTTCACCGCTTTGGCAACATTAGAAAGTCAAAATGTTGGTCTTGCAATATTTCTATGTTGCAAATGTCAGAATTTAATCCCACTCTAAAATCATCAAATTCAAACCTGAAGACAGGTGCACAGCACAGCAAGGGGAGCCTGAGATGCTGACTTCGATTAAAGACAAGGTGGTGATTGTTACCGGTGGTTCCAAGGGGATTGGCAAGGGCATCGCCACCGTATTTGCCAAGCAGGGTGCCAAAGTAATGATTGCCGCTAGGGGCATGGCCGACGCCGAACTGGCGGTGGCTGAAATCATTGCTGCAGGCGGCACTGCAGCCTGTTGCAGCTGTGACGTGGCGGACTGGCAGTCGGTTCAGCAACTGATTGCGACCACCGAAAGCACCTTTGGCCCGGTCGATATTCTGTGTGCCAACGCCGGTATCTTCCCGCAGGTGAAACTGATCGACATGAATCCGGAAGACTGGGACGGCGTGATGGCTACTAACCTTAAAAGCACCTTCCTGTGCGTCAAGGCCTGTATCCCGTCATTCGAGAAAAACGGCAAGGGCCGGGTGATTGTGACTTCTTCCATTACCGGGCCGGTAACCGGCTATCCGGGCTGGGCCCATTACGGCGCTTCCAAGGCCGGTCAGCTGGGGTTCCTGAAAACAGCAGCGATGGAGCTGTCACGTTACAACACCACCATTAACGCTGTGATGCCCGGCAACATCATGACTGAAGGTCTGCAAGACCTCGGTCAGGAATATCTGGATGGCATGGCGGCGTCGATTCCGCTCAAGCGACTGGGAGCGGTGGAAGATATTGGTAACGCAGCGCTGTTCTTTGCATCAGACGAAGCCGGTTATATCACTGGCCAGCAAATCGTGGTGGATGGTGGCCAGATTCTGCCAGAGAGTCTGGAGTCTATCGCCGACATCTGATTCAACCAGGAGCTGATTCAACAGAGCTCTGATTGGGCTGAATTTTATTTCTTACTGGGAAACTTTTTGCACTGATTCGGGGCGTAACCAGGTTTGCTGTTCGGCGAAGTCGCCCCAACTTCGCCCGGCAAACCTGGTTGTGCTCCGTCTTTCCGCTGTTTTATCTGACTTTGCGATTTGTCTGCGGGGTTGGAACCATTCTTGAATCCTTTCTGCGATACAACCTGAAATTATGGCTGCAGCTGTTTTCGCTTCAGGCCGTGCTTGCTGCTCGTGGCAGGCTGGATGAAGTGACGCAGCGGCATACGGAGAAGCTGCATGAGTGATTATCGCTATATGCTGGGTGACCAGACCTGGTCTTTCGACAGTCTGGCCCAGTTGATGGCCAAAGCCACTCCGGCTCGTTCCGGCGATCGACTGGCAGGCGTTGCGGCGCTGTCGGCCGAAGAGCGGGCGATTGCCCAGATGGCGCTGGCCGAAGTGCCACTTAAGAATTTCCTGAATGAGGCGCTGGTGCCTTATGAAGAGGATGAAGTTACCCGGCTGATTATTGATGATCACGACGCCGAGGCGTTTAAACCCATCGCTCATTTGACGGTTGGCGACTTCCGTAACTGGCTGCTGAGTGACGAGGTCAGCTCCGAAATCCTGACGCAGGTGCGAGCCGGAATTACCCCGGAAATGGCCGCCGCCGTCAGTAAATTGATGCGTAATCAGGATCTGATTTTGGTGGCGCAGAAGTGCCGGGTAGTGACGGCTTTCCGTAATACCATTGGTTTGGCGGGACGCTTTTCGACGCGCTTGCAGCCCAATCATCCCACTGACGATCTGACCGGTATCGCCGCCAGCATGCTCGACGGCCTGCTGTATGGCAACGGCGATGCCGTGATCGGCATTAATCCGGCTACTGATAACGTCGCCCAGGCCAGCCGGTTGATTCGGATGATGGATGAAGTGATCCAGAAATATCAGATTCCGACCCAGAGCTGTGTCTTGACTCACGTAACCAACACCATGGAATGCATTGAGCAGGGCGCGCCGGTGGATCTGGTGTTCCAGTCAATTGGTGGCACCGAAGCCACCAACAGCAGTTTTGGTTTTAATCTCAATACGCTGGCGGAAGCCCGTGATGCTGCCTTGTCGCTCAGGCGTGGCAGCGTTGGCAACAACGTCATGTATTTTGAAACCGGTCAGGGCAGTGCCCTGTCGGCCAATGCCCATCACGGGCTGGATCAGCAAACCTGTGAAGCGCGAGCCTATGCCGTGGCGCGCAAGTTCGAGCCACTGCTGGTGAATACCGTGGTTGGTTTTATTGGCCCTGAATACCTGTTCGATGGCAAGGAAATCACCCGCGCCGGACTGGAAGACCACTTCTGCGGCAAGCTGCTGGGCGTCCCCATGGGCTGTGATATCTGTTACACCAACCATGCCCAGGCTGACCAGAATGATATGGACAATCTGCTGACGCTGCTGGGGGTCGCTGGTTGTAACTTCATTATGGGCATTCCTGGTTCTGACGACATCATGCTGAATTACCAGACCACTTCATTTCACGATGCCCTGTACGCTCGGCGGGTGCTGGGCAAAAAACCGGCACCAGAATTCGAACGCTGGTTAGCCGAAATGCAAATCTTCAAGGACATGGATAACTACCGGCTGAATGATCAGTTACCGGCGGCGTTTGCCAAGTCCCTGAAGGCGGTTGAGTCTGCAACAGGAGGTACCCATGTCTGATTCTGATCAGGTATCCGGAGTGCTATCGAAATTGGTGATTGAAAATCCCTGGCGTAAATTGCGTGACTTCACCGATGCTCGTATTGGCCTGGGCCGCAGTGGGATCAGTATTCCAACGGCACATTTGCTGGCCTTTCAGCTGGCCCACGCGCAGGCGCAGGATGCTGTGCATCTACCGTTAGACACCGATGAGCTGGTGGCTGAATTACAGCAGGCCGGGCTTGAGCAGCAGGGCCAAAGCCTGATTCTGCACAGCCGTGCCAGCGACCGTGCCGAGTATTTGCAACGGCCGGATTATGGCCGTCGGCTCAATGCCGATTCCGTGGCAAGACTGAAAGACTTTATGGAGCAGCAGGCGTCTGCTGGTGTTGAAACCGAACCTCATGATCTGGCTATCGTGATTGTGGATGGCCTGTCGTCATTGGCGATTCAGCAGAATACTGTGCCGTTCTTGCAGCAGCTGACCAAAGCGCTTGATGCCGACAGTCAGAGCTGGTCGCTGGCGCCCTTGACGCTGGTACAGCAGGGACGTGTTGCCATTGGCGATGAAGTGGGCGAGCTGTTAAATGCTCGTTGTGTATTGCTGCTGGTGGGCGAACGGCCGGGTTTGAGTTCCCCCGACAGCCTCGGGCTGTATCTGACCTGGAACCCCGGCATTGGTTTGACCGATGCTGCCCGCAACTGTATTTCCAACGTCCGTCAGGCCGGCCTGGTGTACCCGGATGCGGTTGCCAAGCTGATGTATCTGCTGCGCGAAGCGCGCAAGCTGGAGTTGTCTGGCGTTGGGCTGAAAGACCGTTCAGGGGCGGATGATGCGCTGGACGCTGGCTCCGTCAGCGGGCGTAATTTTTTAACCAGCGAATGAGTCCCGGAGTGCAGGCGTTGTCTTAATCACCGTTCGGATTCCACGCAGTTTTATAAAAATCGATTGTCGTAGGGGCAAGGCATGCCTTGCCAGCAAGCCAAATGCGGGCAGGACGCCCGCTCTGCCTGGACCATCGTCTTCCTGAACTTGCTTCAGGATCCAGACGGATTGGCAAAATCCTCAGCGCTGTGACGCTCTGCCAGCTGCGGAATATCATCACCCTAGGTTCGATTCACTCGCCGCCCGCGTTGCACCGCCGGGCGAGCGTCGATCTGTTTGGCCCAGCGTTTGACGTGGGTATAACTGTCGGCCTGGATAAATTCAGCCGCATCGTACAGGCGTCCCAATACCAGACCACCGTACCAGGGCCAGATGGCAATATCAGCGATGCTGTAATCGTCACCACACATAAAGGTATGGTTGGCCAGATGACGGTCGAGCACATCCAACTGCCGTTTTACTTCCATGGTGAAACGGTTGATCGGGTATTCGTATTTCTCTGGCGCGTAGGCATAGAAGTGGCCAAAGCCGCCGCCCAGCATGGGAGCACTGCCCATCTGCCAGAACAGCCAGTTGAAGCATTCAGTCCGGCCGGAGGCGCTGGCTGGAATAAAGGCATGAAATTTTTCGGCCAGATACATCAGGATGGCGCCGGATTCGAACACCCGTTGTGGCGGATTCACACTGTGGTCCATCAGTGCCGGAATCTTCGAGTTCGGATTCACTTCAACAAAGCCGGAGCCAAACTGTTCGCCATTGAGGATGGTAATTAACCAGCCGTCGTATTCCGCTGCGCTGATTCCGGCTTCGAGTAATTCTTCCAGCAAGATAGTGACTTTCTGCCCGTTAGGCGTCGCCATGGAATACAACTGCAAGGGGTGCTTGCCGACGGGCAGTGGTTGCTCGTGGGTGGCACCAGCGATGGGGCGGTTGATACTGGCGAATTTGCCACCGTTTTCGGCATCCCAGTGCCAGACTTTGGGTGGTGTGTAGCTTGATTCACTCATACGCTGCCTCAGTTATTATCGTGACGGTTAGGATCAGTGTACGGCAAATCAGCAGATGTCTTGCTGATGGATTGTGGGGCCTGAGGTAAACAGAGATTTCCGCCTGGCTGGCGCGGATAGCAGATTGAACCGTGTTGTTGATCTGTGGCCATATGCCTGGTAGCCAGAGTGCTTGAATAAACCATGGGCAAGACATTCTTGCCCATGAAATCGAAACCTGCAGGGAGGAGGCCATTATGTCTGATTCAACAACTCACGGTATTTCGCTGGGCATTCAGCGCAAGGGTGACCGCTTCTGGGTGGTATTAACCGCCATTGGCAAGCTGACCCACAACGACTACGAAGTCATGACGCCGATTCTGGAGAACAGCATTGCGTCGGTCGAAGATCCTCATATCCGGATGCTGGTGGACCTGCGCGAATTTGATGGCTGGGAGCTGCGGGCTGCCTGGGATGATTTCAAACTGGGCATGAAATATGGCAGGGAGTTTGAGCGCATTGCCATGGTCGGCGAAGGTGCCTGGCAGGATTGGGCAGCAAAAATCGGCAGTTGGTTTATCGCTGGTGAAATAGCCCATTTTGAGGATCTGGAAGCCGCTCATGATTGGCTCACGGCAAGTTAGCCATTACAGGCTTCGCAGGTCACTGGCCTGTTAGCCAAAACGCCTGTTTTCTGTTCCTGAAGCAGGCGTTAGGTTTATTTTGCAGCGGCTGTTCAGAATGCCGCCAAATCCCGCTGGCCCTTGTTTTAATGTCCCGTTAACCTCGCCTCGTCAGAACGATTCCACCTGGAATCCATCTCATGTTCTGGCTTTCTATTTCCCCATCTTATTGTCAGCAGGAGTTTGCAAGGGATGAACAACGAACGCCGGGCGGTAATGTTCGCCCTGTCTGCGGTGCTGTTATGGTCGACGGTGGCGACTGCTTTCAAGCTGGCACTGGCTGAACTGAGTCCACGTTGGATGCTGACTTTTGCCGTGATCAGTTCCTGGCTGGTGCTGGGGGCTGTGCTGTGGCAACGCAAGCAGCTGGGGCTGGCGCTGCGTTCGTTTCGACAGCACTGGCTCAGCTATTGTCGCCAGGGGCTGATCAACCCGGTGATCTATTACCTGATCCTGTTTCAGGCTTATGACCTGTTGCCCGCCCAGCAGGCGCAGGCGATTAATTACACCTGGGCGATTACCATGAGCCTGATGGCGGTGCCCTTGTTGGGCCATAAACTGTATCCACGCGACATGCTGGCGTTGCTGCTGGCTTATCTGGGCGTGCTGGTGATTGCTACCAAAGGCGATCCGCTGGGGCTGGAATTTGATTCTCTGCCGGGTGTTGCGCTGGCGCTGATCAGCACCTTGCTGTGGGCCTTGTACTGGATTCTCAATACCCGTGCAGCCCAGCAGCGCCAGCAACTGGAACCGGCCGTGAGCCTGTGGGCCAGTTTTATGCTGGCGATTCCGCTATTGCTGGTGATCTCAATTGTCTGGGATGGTGCGCCATTTCCAGCGGCCGATGTGGGGGAGCTGGGTCCCGGTGAGTGGATCGAACCACACTTGTTCAAAGGCATTTTGGCATCGGTTTACATTGGTCTGTTCGAAATGGGGATCACCTTCCTGTTGTGGCAATCGGCCATGAACCTGACCAAGCGTACGGCAGCCATCAGCTCACTGATTTTTCTCAGTCCGTTTATTTCGCTGATTTTTATCAGCCGGATTCTGGGTGAGCCCATTCATATGGCGACCATCGCCGGGCTGCTGCTGATTGTGGTGGGGTTGGGGATTCAGAAGCTGGCCAAACCCGCCTGATAGCGGGGTTGGCCTGCGACAGGGTCAAGTCAATCTGATCAGGCGAAGCAACGCTTGATCATACGGCTGACAAAGCCACCTTCGAGGGATTTTTTCACGTAAGGAACATAGTCCTTGTCATCGCGCTGGATGTGGTTGGTGAGCCACAGACCGATGTCTGAACGTACTTCCTTGGCTACCTTGATCGGATCTTCACCGGCTTCCAGGCGCTTGTCGTAGCTCAGGGCACGGGCACGGAAGGCTTCGTGAACCTTGGAGTGGGCAGCCAGTACCGGGTACTTGGCGCGCTCCATCAGGGTTTCTTCAAAAGCGTTGTGTGAAATGGAGTAGTCAATCAGCGCTTTGGCAACGGCCTTGATAGCGTCATTGTCCTGCAGCTTGATTGCGTTATCGACCTCTTTCAGGTACTCGAAGATACGCTTGTGTTGTGAGTCGACAACATCGATACCGGTTTCGAAAGCGGCTACCCATTGGAATTGCTGCATAGAATCATCTCCCATCTGATCATATGACCTTCATACTTTAGATTAAGCATGAATCGTTCCAATGAAAAACTATTGTTAAATCAAAGGGTTATGTTTTTTTGGGTTGTCGGTTTTGTAATAAAACTGACAAGGAAAGGACATTATGTGACATGGATCAAACTATTGTTGTGATGCGAAACAAACAAAAACGGCCCCGAGGGGCCGTTTTGTAACAATTGGTCACATTTGCCTTGTCGCAAATGCCCCACTGATCAGTGCTGCAGCACCTGGCTGAGGAACAGTTGCAGACGGTCGGTTTGAGGGTTGTCGAAGAACTCATTAGGGGTGTTTTCTTCGACGATTTCACCACCATCCATAAAGATCACCCGGTCGGCGACTTTTTTGGCAAAACCCATTTCGTGGGTCACACACAACATGGTCATGCCTTCTTCGGCCAGTTCCACCATGACGTCGAGTACTTCCTTCACCATCTCGGGGTCGAGGGCGGAGGTGGGTTCGTCGAACAACATGATTTCCGGTGACATGCAGAGTGAGCGGGCGACCGCCACACGCTGCTGCTGACCACCAGACAGCTGGCCGGGATATTTCAGTGCCTGGTTGGCGATCTTGACCCGCTCCAGGTACTTCATGGCAATGGCTTCTGCTTCGTCCTTGGGCTTCTTCTGCACCCAGATCGGACCAATGGTGAGGTTCTCCAGAATGGTCAGATGCGGGAACAGGTTGAAGTGCTGGAACACCATACCGACGTTCTTGCGAATGGCTTCGATGTTCTTGACGTCATCAATCATTTCGATGCCATTCACGAACATGGTGCCACGCTGAAACTCTTCGAGGTGGTTGATACAGCGAATCATGGTCGACTTGCCAGAGCCGGAAGGCCCACAGACTACGATACGTTCGCCTTTCTTCACCTTGAGGTTTACGTCTTTGAGGACGTGGAAATCGCCATACCACTTGTTGAGGTTGTGGATGGTGATGATGTGTTCCTCTGAGCTGTCAGCTGCCGATGCAATTTGTTCAGTTGTCATAAAAATAGTCCCTGCTTCAGGAGCGATGGCTGGTGTCGAGTTTGCGTTCAATATAAGAGGCGACCGAGGACATGCTGAAGCAGCAGATCCAGTACACAATGCCTACAAACAGATAGGCTTCGGTCGAGAAGCCACCCAGCCAGTTAGAGTTGGTGAGGGCGTTCTGGGCGGTACTGAGAACTTCAAAAACACCAATAATCATCAGGAAGGTGGTGTTCTTGAACAGCATGACTGCTGTTGCCAGAATGTTCGGCATGGAGACCTTGATTACCTGTGGCAGAATCACCAGCAGGGTGGTTTGCCAGAAGCTCAGACCAATCGAAGCCGCAGCTTCATACTGGCCTTGCGGAATGGCCTGGAAGCCACCGCGATACACTTCCGCCATGTAACCGGCCATAAACAGCGTCAGTACAATCCAGACCCGCAACAGCTTGTCCACCGTAGTACCTTCCGGGAAAAACAGCGGCAACATCACCGAGCCCATGAAGAACAGCGCCAGTACTGGGGTACCGCGGAAGAACTCGATCAGAATCACACAGATACTGCGTGCCATTGGCATTTGCGAGCGACGACCGAGTGCCCACAGGAAACCCAGTGGCATACCCAGAATGATACTGGCAGAGGCCAGGAACAGGTTCAGCGCAAAGCCACCCCAGTAGTCGGTAGAAACGTATTCCAGTCCCAGCAAACGACCGTCCAGAATCACGATGGCAACAAAAGGCAGTACCAGCAGCATGGCGATATCGACCTTGTTGCGCATCCGGTGTGGCAACCAGAAAGGCGCTGCCAGGGTCACAAACAGCAACAGCAGGCAGAGGTTGATACGCCAGATCTGGCCATCCGGATAGCTGCCGTACAGCAGTGGTTGCAGCCACACCTTGATAAACACCCAGCAGGCGCCATCACCGGTGCAGTCGGCCTGGGTCGAACCGCTGAGGTTTGAATCAAGGAACAGCCAGTTGAACATCGGCGGAATAATCGTCGCCAGAAAGGCCACAATAGCGATGGTGACTATGGTGTTGAGCGCAGATGAAAACAGGTTCTGGCGCAGCCAGGCATAGGCACCAGTAGACTTGATCGGTGCTGGTTGGGCCGCGCTAGGCTGGAAGATCCGCGCCGGTTTGCCGAAACGGCTAGTGGTATCAGTCATGGTTATTTCCTCTCTACCAGTGCGACGCGGCGGTTAAACAGGTTCATCACAAACGAAATGCACATGTTGACGGCGAAATACACCGCAATGGTCATGAATACGATTTCGATGGCCTGACCGGTCTGGTTGAGGGAGGTACCCACAAACACGGTAAACAGATCCGGGTAACCGATGGCGGTTGCCAGGGTGGAGTTCTTCACCAGCGACTGATATTCGCTGTTCAGCAGTGGCACGATCACGCGCATGGCTTGAGGCACAATGATCAGTTTCATGATCTTGCCTTCTTTCAGGCCAATGCTGCGAGCCGCTTCAGTCTGGCCTTTCGGAACCGACTGGATACCGGCACGCACCGCTTCGGCAATAAAGGCTCCGGTATAGATCGACAGCGAAATCACCAGTGCCATCAGTTCCGGAATCACGGTGATACCACCACGGAAGTTAAAGCCTTTCAGTTCAGGATATTCCAGCGTGAAGGGCACTCCCATAACCAGTGTTGCCAGAATCGGCAAGCCAAACAGAATCGCCAGCGAAATCCAGAACGTTGGCAGCTGGGTACCTTCGAGATCCTGTTTCTTGTGGGCAAAGCGCAGGAACAACCAGGTACCAATAATCGCCACCACAATGGCCGCATAAACCACCCAGGCTCCTGCTTCTTCGAGTGGTTTGGGCATATAGAAACCACGAATGTTTAGGAACAAGGCTTCGCCCAGACTGAGGCTGTTACGGGCATTGGGCAGTGCTGAGAGCACCGCGAAGTACCAGAAGAAAATTTGCAGCAGTAGCGGAATATTGCGGAAAATTTCGACGTAAACCACCGACAGCTTGCGAATCAGCCAGTTATGGGAGAAGTACGCAACCCCCATGATGAAACCAATAATCGTGGCGAAAAAAATACCGATGATACTGACCAGAATCGTATTCAGCAGGCCGACGATAAAGGTATCGAAATAGGTATGGCTGGCGTCGTATTCCACCAATGACATCAAAATATCGAAACCGGCAGTGGTCGTCAGAAAGTCAAAGCCGGTCTTGATACCCCGATCTTCCATATTGATCAGAGTGTTGTTGATGATGGTGTAGATAAAGTAACCGAGGACGAGAACCAGCACGACCTGGTAGAAGATGGCCCGATTATGGGGATTGTTATAAAACGCCGGGGCAGACCCTTGCCCTTTTGCTGAGGAGCTGGTTGCGTTTGTCATAGTTCTCTCTTGATGGATGCACCCGCCACAGAACGTGGCGGGTGAGATAGCGGTTTTTTAATTCGAATTAACGAATTGGGTTGGAGTACATGATGCCGCCCTTATTCCACTGGGCGTTCAGACCACGAGCGATTTGCAGGGGAGAACCAGAACCTACGTTCGCTTCGAAAGACTCACCATAGTTACCAACCTGGGTAACGATATTTTTGGCCCAGTCAGCACTGACACCCAGCTTGTCGCCAGAGTCGCCACCGTTGCCCAGCAGACGCTGTTGTTCAGGAGAACCGGAAGTTACCAGCTTGGCAGCGTTCTTGGAGGTTATACCGAGGTACTCAGCTTCAATCATGGCAGCCAGAGACCAGCGCACAACGTTGAACCAGGCGTCATCACCCTGACGAACAACCGGGCCCAGAGGCTCCTTGGAGATTACTTCTGGCAGAACAATCGCTGTTTCTGGTTTTTGCAGACCAATACGCAGGGCGTACAGCTGGGACTGGTCGGAAGTCAGCACGTCGCAGCGGCCGCTTTCGAAGCCCTGACGGGTCTGGTCAGAGGTATCAAAAGTGATGGCGGTGTACTTCATGCCGTTGGCACGGAAGTAGTCAGCCAGGTTCAGCTCGGTGGTGGTACCGGCCTGGATACAAACGGCAGCACCGTCCAGTTCCAGAGCACTCTTCACGCCCAGGCTCTTGGAAACCATGAAACCCTGACCGTCGTAATAGTTAACACCGGCAAAGTTCAGACCCAGAGAAGCGTCACGGGTCAGAGTCCAGGTGGTGTTACGGGAAAGCATGTCTACTTCGCCAGACTGCAGCGCGGTGAAACGCTCTTTGGCAGTCAGTGGCTTGTACTGAACCTTGCCAGCGTCGCCCAATACGGCAGCAGCAACTGCCCGGCAAACGTCAACGTCGATACCACTCCAGTTACCTTTCTCATCCTTCTGAGAGAAACCGGCCAAACCAGTACTTACGCCACAAGTCAGTGTGCCACGCTTTTTCACGTCGTCGAGCGTGCCAGCTTGTGCAGTTGCTGCGAAACCCATGGTCAGAACTGCGGCTGCGGTCGTCAGCTTTTTCAACATAAGTGTTGCTCCCTGTATATTTTAAGGTGTTGTCATCGGTTCTTATGCAGCGGTTTAAATACAAGGAAAGTGCCAATACGAAATCAGCAGCGAAATTAGGCGCTCAAACGGAATAAAAGAATAAAAAAAAGATTTTTATAGAAGATTCTTCTGAAAAGCAGATCTTCTTCAGGGGATTTTCGGGAATAGGGCCTGATGGTAGGAAAGCTGTGCTCTTTATTGGGGCAATAGTGTGTCAGGGTGTGTAATGCCGGTGCGTGGGGCTGGGGAAAAGCGTAACACTGGTTGAATTGTGATCAGTTTGAAAGCAGCGCGCCCGCTGCCAGTGCAGCGGACGCTGATGTACGTCAGTTAATTGCCAATTGATAATCAGCTGATTTTGCCCGTAACCCGTACCCGTTTGCTGACCGCTTCGGTTGGTACTTTTTCAACTCGGGCGGCGGCGTCCTTGATGCGCTTGTCGATGACGTTTTTCAGTGCAATCAAAAGTCCCATGGCCACAAAAGCGCCTGGCGGCAGGATAGCGAACAGGAAGTCCGGGTAGTTGCTGAACAACACGATTTTCCAGTGTTCGGCGTCAGGGCCAAACAGCAGCTGCATGTTGGAGAAGACGACGCCCTGGCCAAGAATCTCCCGCATGGCCCCCAGCAGACAGAGCACCACTGTGAAGCCAAGACCCATCATAAAACCATCGATAACCGAGGGGATGATCGGGTTTTTGCAGGCAAAAGCATCGGCGCGGCCCAAAATGGAGCAGTTGGTTACGATCAGTGGAATAAAAATGCCCAACACCGCGTACAGCTCATATGTGAACGCTTGCATCAGCAATTCAGCAACGGTCACAAATGAGGCAATGATCATCACAAATGCTGGCAAGCGCACCGCATCGGGCACGTGATTGCGAATCAGCGAGACGGAAAAGTTGGAGCCGGTCAGAACCAGCGTAGTCGCCAGCCCCAGGCCCAGTGCGTTAACCACCGAGCCGGTCACCGCCAGCAGTGGACACAGGCCCAGCAGCTGCACCAGTGCCGGGTTGTTGTTCCACAAACCGTCGAGGGAAATATCCTGTAATGACTTGGCCATATCAGTTCGCCTCCGAAGCGTGAACGGGCTGTGGCAGATTCAACAGCTGGGTCTGGTGTTGCTGGAAAAACATCAGCGCGTGTTTTACCGCACCGACTACTGCGCGAGGCGTAATGGTGGCACCGGTGAACTGGTCAAAGACGCCGCCATCCTTTTTTACCGCCCATTTGTCTTCACCGGTTTGAGCCAGTGACTTACCTTCAAATTCGCTCACCCAGTTGGACTTTTTCAGATCAATCTTGTCACCCAGCCCGGGTGTCTCACGATGGCTGATAACCCGTACGCCAGCAACAGTGCCATCAGCGTTGACGCCAACCAGCATACCGATTTCCATGGTGTAACCATCAGGAGCAACCACCGGCAAAATCAGGGTTTTGATCTTGCCATCCTGACGGGCGATATGGATGCGGGCTTTTTCACCAATCGGCCCTAACAGCTGCTGGTTGAAGCGTTCATCAACCGCTACGGTGTCGGCCAGCAGGTCATTGTCGTAGCTGCCCAGCGGTACAATTTCATTGAGCGCTTTGGCCTGGGCCAGCTTCAGATTGTGCTCAATACGATCGGCCGTACCAACCTGGGCAACCGCAATGGCACCAGCGGTAACCACAGCAAACAGCCCCAGGCCAATGGCGTTTTTACGGATCGAAGCCAGTAATTCTTTCATTATTTGGCTCCCGGTTTTTTCAGGCCGCGAGCCGCTTTGGCGTGACCATAGGTACGTGGCTGGGTGTAGGCATCAATAAAAGGGGCGGCAAAGTTCATCAGCAGCACAGAGAAGGCGACCGCGTCGGGGTAAGCGCCCCAGGTACGGATCAGATACAGGAAAATACCGGTACCGGCGCCATAGATAAGCCGCCCGCGCGGGGTGGTCGCGGCAGATACCGGGTCGGTAGCAATAAAGAAGGCCCCAATCATGGTGGCGCCGCTGAGTAAATGCAGTGACAGCGGGGTGTACATATCGGAGTCCCAGCCCAGCAGCAGTGAGCAAAGAGCCAGCGCTGTCAGCATGGATACCGGGATGTGCCAGCTGATGATACGTTTCCATATCAGGAAAATGCCGCCAGCCAGATAGGCCAGGTTGACCCAGGCCCAGCCACCGTTGAGGAAGCCGTTAAAGGTGCTGTCTTTCAAAACTTCTTCGGCTGTTTTGGCCGCAATCTGGTGTTTGTAGGCATCCAACGGCGTCGCGCCGGTAAAGGCATCGCTGACATGGCCACCAAAAATCGCATTCAAGGCATCACCCAGACCGGCTGGATCCACACCCATCTGGCTGGAGGCCGCCCAGTTGGTTGTCATCTGCACCGGGAACGACACCAGCACCAGTGCATAACCGACCATTGCCGGGTTGAACGGGTTGTTGCCCATACCGCCGTACAGTTGCTTGGCAAAAATAATCGCAAAGGCGGTGGCAACCACGGTAATCCACCAAGGGGCCAACGGTGGCAAAGCCAGCCCCAGCAGGACGCCAGTCAGCAGGGCAGAATAGTCACGCAGGAAAAAGCCGATTGGGCGCTTGCGGATTTTCAGGATCAAGGCTTCTGTCACCAGCGCGGTTACGGAAGCCAGCAGCAGATTCACCAGTGTGCCAAAACCAAACAGGCCGGTGGTGACCGCCAGACCCGGCAAGGTCGCCAGAATAACGGTCAGCATCACTTTGCTGGTGCTGTTGCTGCCGTGGGCGTGGGGGGACGATAAGGTCAGCAAGGCCATTATACGGTTCCGTCTTCAGTGGTTTTGGCGGTCGAGGCGGCCGCTGTTTCTGTCAGTGATGCCAGCTGCTGCTGCAGTTCGTCGAGCTTTTGTTGTTGCTTGTCGACGCCTTTGGCGAGCGCCTCAACGGTATCCAGACCTTGTTGTTGTGCCATGTTCAGGCGTTCAGTGGCCTTGGCAAGGCGATCCTGCTGGGCGAGGACTTTCTTTTTGAGCGAGTCAGCTTCGGCAGCGCTATCCGCCGCTGCAGGGGCTTGTTCGGTGGCGGCAGCGTCTGGGGCTGATGATCCGTCTTGCTCAGCCTGCAACGCCGCCTCGTAAGCGGCTTTGGCTTCATCAACACGGGCCTGCTGTTTGTCGATACCGCTTTGCAGAGTCTCAACCGTGTCTAGGCCCTCGGCTTTGGCTTCAGCCAGACGCTTGAGCGCGGTATCCAGTCGAGCCTGGGCCGTTTCCCACTTGCGCTTCAGACGATCCGGGCTGTTCGGGTCGCCCTTGTCCGGGCCGCCTTCTGCGTTGCCAGCGGGTGCCGCCGCCTGAGCCTTGAGAGCTTTTTTCTCGGCGGCCATGTCTCTGGCGATGTCTTTCATCTTGGTCTGGGATTTTTCCAGCGCCGCTGTGAAGGCATCAACCTTGGTCTGCATGGCTTCATCACCGGCCGCAACGGCTTGTTGGGCTTCGGCCAGTTTTTCCTTCGTTTTGGCAATGGCGGTCTGGGTGGCCGTCAATTGCTTCTGCAGTTTTTCCAGCTGCGGGCTGGTTGTCGGCGCATCGGCGCTGACTGCACTGGCGTTTCCAGCAGCAGGGGCTGCGTCATCACTGCCAGCAGCTTTTTTGGCAGCGGCGGACTGGGCGGCTGCTTCGGCACGCGCCTTGCGCTTGGCTTCTTTCTCTTCCAGCTCACGCTCATGGCGGGCCTGGCGGCGTTCAAAGCGTTCTTTAGCGCGTTCAGACTTGGCCTGGGCAGCCTTTTCTTCGCGAATGGCGCCCTTGGCGTGACGGTAGTACTGCACCAACGGAATCTGGCTTGGGCAAACGTAGGAACAGGCACCGCATTCAATACAGTCGAACAGGTGATGCTGCTCGGCCTTGTCGTATTCTTCGGCGCGGCTGAACCAATACAGTTGTTGTGGCAGCAGTTGCGCCGGACAGGCTTCTGTACACATGCCGCAACGGATACAGGCCATTGCCATCTGGTTGACCGGCATTTCCTGTTCGGAAGGGGCCAGCAGACAGTTGGTGGTTTTGACGACTGGCAGTTCGGTATGCGGCAGCGCGAAGCCCATCATCGGACCGCCCATAATGACCCGTGGCTGCTGTTGCGGCTGATAGCCCGCCAGCTGCAACAGATGTGACACCGGCGTGCCGAGCAGTACTTCCCAGTTGCCTGGCTCACGGGTGGCGTCACCCGTGATGGTGGCAATACGGCTGATCAAGGGTTCGCCGTGGTAAACCGCGCGGTAAATTGCTGCTGCGGTACCAACGTTCTGACAGACGATGCCCAGCTGGGCCGGAATGCCGCCAGAAGGGACTTCCTTGCCGGTCAGAATCTGGATCAGCTGCTTTTCACCTCCTGACGGGTATTTGGTCGGAATGGTCACCACGTCGATGTGGTGTTCTTCATTCAACGATTTGGCCGCTTCATTGAGGGCGGCAATGGCTTCCGGCTTGTTGTCTTCGATGCCGATCATGCAACGCTCGGCATTCAACAGGTACAGCAGGACCTGGGCGCCGCGCAGCACTTCGTCTGCCCGTTCGCGCATCAGCATGTCGTCGGCAGTGATGTAGGGCTCACACTCGGCACCGTTGAGAATCAGGGTGTCGATTGGGGTGCTGCCCTGTTCGTCACGCTTGACGGTCAGTTTCACCGAGGTTGGGAAACCCGCACCGCCCATGCCGGCAATACCGCAGTCGCGAATACGTTCAACCACTTTGGCAGGTTCGATGTCCGTGAGGTCGTCAACCGTCAGTTCGGTCAGCAGGCTCTGGTGTTCAATCCAGCGTTCTTCGCCGTCGGGGCGAATCACCATGCAGAGATCTTGCAGCCCGGAAGCATGCGGAATGGCGCGTTTTTCAATCGCAATGATTTCGCCAGATGTTGGTGCGTGCAGGGCAACACTGACAAAACCGTGTGGCTCGGCAATCTTCTGGCCTTTCAGAACCCGTTCGCCAACGCTGACGCAGGGGTCGGCTGGCGCGCCAATATGCTGGCCCAGTGGCAACACCAGTTCGGCTGGCAGGGGTGCAATTTGCACCGGTTTGCGGGTGCTTTGCTGCTTGTTCTCGGCCGGATGAATACCACCATCAAAGCTGTGTAGCTGAATCAGATGGGTCATGCGGCTTGCCCCTTGCCAGAGTTGTCATTGGAATCGTCGTCAGTGGAATTGTCACCGGGGTCGTCGTCATCCTGGCTGGATGAGCGGTCGGAATTGGCAGGCTGTCTGTCGGTCGCAATCAGCTCGACAGCGGATTTGGGAGTCTGCCAGTACCAGCTGCTGGTATTCGGCTGAATGGCCACCATGTCGATACAGTCAACCGGGCAGGGCTCAACACACAGGTCACAACCGGTACACTCATCGGCAATCACGGTGTGCATTTGTTTGGCCGCACCAATAATGGCATCAACAGGGCAGGCCTGGATGCACTTGGTACAACCGATACATTCATCTTCACGAATCACCGCGACTTTCGGGCCAGCGGCTTCGGCACCGTGTTCGGCATCGAGCGGTTCAGCTTCCACGCCCAACAGGTCGGCCAGTGCCTGAATCGTGCTTTCACCACCCGGCGGGCACTTGTTGATCTTGTCGCCGGCGGCAATGGCTTCGGCGTAGGGTTTACAGCCCGGATGGCCACACTGGCCGCACTGGGTCTGTGGCAGCAGATCGTTGATCTGGTCGACAATCGGGTTGCCTTCTACCTTGAATCGAACAGCGGCAAAGCCCAGTACGGCACCGAAAATCAGCGCCAGAATGGCCAGCACACTAACAGCAATAATGACAGTGGTCATGAAGGAGCCTCGTTTGTCGGATTAGATGCTGACCAGGCCGGTAAAGCCCATAAATGCCAGCGACATCAGTCCGGCAGTCACCATGGCAATGGCGGAACCCTTGAACGGGTTGGGAACGTCGGCAACGGTAATACGTTCGCGCATGGCGGCGAACAGCACCATTACCAGCGAAAAACCAACTGCAGCGCCAAAACCATACAGAATGGATTCGATCAGGTTGTTATCGCGTTTGATATTCAGCAAGGCCACACCCAAAACTGCACAGTTGGTTGTAATAAGCGGCAGGAATATACCCAAAACCCGATACAGCATCGGGCTGGTTTTCCGAATAGCCAATTCGGTAAAACCGACCACTACGGCAATGACCATAATGAAGCTGATGGTTTTCAGGTACACCAGATCGAGCGGCACCAGCAGGTAGTTGTACACCACATAGCTGCACAGTGATGCCAGCGTCAGCACGAAGGTGGTGGCTGCGCCCATACCAATAGCGGTTTCCAGTTTGTTGGATACACCCATGAACGGACACAGGCCGAGAAACTGCACCAGCACAAAATTGTTCACCAGAATGGTACTTACCAGAATCAGCAGATACTCAGTCATTCAGGGCTCCGGGTCGTGGCTGTTTGATGTGTGCAAAAAACAGCCAGGGGAAAAATAGGGGGGCGCATTATCCCAAACTTGCATTATTTCCCTCAAGCATGGAATTGGTGGTTTTAAGTTGTTTTGGTAATAAGCATATGATTACTGATCACCTGTGGCTGTAACAAATAGCGACTCTATCGTCTGCCAGATGGATTGGCATGATAGCCAGGTCACTTTTACTGTTCCCAGACTGGCATCAATCAAATTTGTGATTCCATATATGGTTATTCAGGAATTGTCTGAAATGTTGGTTAGCAAGTGTTCAGAGATATTGTTTCTGGCTAAAATTTGACAACAATGGCGCCCTGACTGACAGAATAGACATGCTACTAGTGTGGTTACTTGGTAAAGGGAGATAGCAATGGTTGATGTGTCCGCAGCTGCAAATCATCATATGGCCAATCTGGCACTCAAATTTGAACTGCAAACCGGCAACAAGATTCGTTGGCGCGATGCACCTGCCGGGATGGCGGCGATCCTTAACTTGTCTTTTCATTCCGGTCAGCCGGAGCTGATCAAGCTCGCCAATACCGTTGTTGAGCATTTGTCTGAAGCGGTTCTGAATGAACTTCAGGCGCGGGGTTTTGTGCTGTCTGACGGCGCCAATACCTATCGTGGCAGCCGCCGTTTTGATGTCGGTGGTGCTGCCGCCGGATCAGCTTCTGACAAGGTCGTTTATCGCGGCAGCAAGGCGGCACCAACCGCAGCCAGCGCGTCTGCTGTGGAAGCCAAACCGGCTGACAGCCAGCCAAAATCCCGCCGTGTTTACCGCGGTCGGGTGATTGAAGACTGAGCGCTCACGAACATTGCCGGGTCCCGGCATGCGGGCCCCATGGCTGTTAACGTCGTTTGGTGCTGTTAAAACCGGCCACTTTTTGCTGTAACCGGATTGCCAGTTTTAACGCCAGTGCCCGTATGGATGCGGCACTGGCGTTGGCCGCTTCAACATCGGCACCTTCAGTGCCATACCAGTGCTGGTTGTAGAACCGGCTCCATTGCTCCAGTTCCTCGCTGGCACTATCGCCCGTCGTCACTTTTAAGCGCTGCAACCATTGTTCTACCGGCTCGCCGCGCTGACGGGGTTGTTTCAGCAAGGTTGCCAACCGCTCCAGCCACTGCTGACTCCACTGCAATTCATGCTGACGCGCAGCTGGCTTACCTTTCTGCAAACGCCAGAGAATCCAGCGACTGTAGCTCTGTGGCCACCACCGGTCGCGGAAGATCCAGCTGGCTGCCAGCAGACCAGCCAATAGCAGCCAGGCGGGCCAAAACCAGAACAGGGTTTTGATCAGCACTCCAGCAGGCAATAGCAAACCCAGATAAATTATCTGCCAAAGCCCTCGCAGCATGGCGGAAATCGAAAAACCAGCTGCTCCTGTGGCCGCCTGTTGACGCTGGCGTTGTTCCACGTAGTGATCAATCAGATCGGCACTGGATTGCAGCTCGCTATCGGATTGGGGGCTGGGCAGTTGATAAAACGCCGTCGGTTCAAACGTCAGCCAGCGGCCATTGATCCAGGCTTCTACCCAGGCGTGGCCATCGAGCCCGCGAATTTCAAAATAGCCGGTAACCGGGTTCTGTGTGGTGGCGGAAAAGCCGGTGACCAGTCGCGCCGGAATTTCCAGACTACGCAGCAAGATGGCCATGGCGCTGGCGAAATATTCGCAGTGACCCTGGCGGCTTTCAAACAGGAACTCGGCCACCGGGGTAACCCCTTGCGACGCAAAAATTGAGTCAAAACTGTACTGGTAATTGTTGCGCAGGTGTTGCTCCAGTAGTTCGGCTTTTTGCAGTGGTGAACTGGCTCCGCTGGTGACTTGATAGGCCAGCTGAATCACTCTGGGGTCAAGATCCTGGGGCAACTGCTGGTCACGGAAGTCTGGCGGCGGAGCGCTGTTGGCAATACGTCCGGAAACGGTATTGAGGCTGGATTTGACCGTGATGATGTCACCAGCCCGCAGTGCTCCGGGAGCAACCGGGTGGTTCCAGCGGTCGAGCGCAATAACATTGCTTGGTAACCAGACTTCCTGCGGGTCGCCCGCCGCAGGAATCCAGGCATTGATGGTTTGTTTGAAGGTTAGTTGCTGGCTGTATTGCTCGGCTTCCGGGCCGGCAGGTGCTGCTGTCGGCAGCACCAGATGACCCGAGATGTCGGTCTGGTATTTATGGAAACGGTCGCCCTTGACGCTCCAGCTGCTGCCGTCGAAATAGTTGAACGTGCGGGTTTTCAAATACGCACCGTGCGGAGCCTGCATGACTGCAATCAGGGCATTGAGATCCTGGCCATCGCCCTGACGCCGACTGTCAGCGGCTTCTGCCAGTGAAAAGCTCTCCCGAAAACCGGGGTAATCGTATTCGCTGCGGCGGTCATGATCGCCTTGCCAGAGTGGCTTGGGGCCATCCTGATAGGCTTCTGACAGCTTGTCGTCGCGCTTGATCTGATCATCACTCTGATTTTCCGTACCGTCCTGCAAACCGGCCTGACTTTGCCAGGCGGCGTTTTGTTGTGGCTGGCTGGAATGTGCCAGCCGACCGCCGACATTGGCGGCGGGCAGTCGAGGCATCAGCAGATAAATCAGTCCGGCAATCGCTACCACCAGCAGCGCCGGTTTCAGCACCGATGGTGTGCTGCGCTGATTGCTGATCAGCAGCAGACTGCTGGCCCGTCCCTGCACCCATAACTGCGGCAGCAGCTGGCTGATGCAGAAGCCCCAGACCGCCAACAACAGGATATAGCTGCCACTAATGGTTTCCGCAGCACCCAACATCAGGGCGACAAAACCGGACAGCAAGCCAAAGTAGAGCTGCAGCGGCTTACGGGTCGTGAGGTTGATCGCCAGCTGGGCAAACCACAGCAATACCAGCAGTGCTGGCAGCAGCGACAGCATCAATAACAGTGCCACAAAGCACAGCATGCCGCTGACTGCGATGGCATTGGCAAAGGTGGTCAATAAGGCGTTTTCGCCGTCTGCCCGGCTGCCAATGGTCAGTGTTGCCAGCGTCAGAGGCAGGGTAATCAGCACAGCGAACAGTGCCAGACCAACATTGCTCAATGCCGCTGCAGCGCCAGCAACGCCGAGGCTGAACTGCAGGCTGTGCCATAACACCAGCCTCAGATTGGCGTTGCGAGCCAGGTTGCTGGCAGGGTTGTCAGGAAACTCGAACGGCATGGCGAAACAGCGCCTCCATCTGACTGTTGGCACTGATGGCCATCACTGCGTGCTGATCCTGCAGGCTTTGCCAGCCTTCGGGATAGCTTTGCAGCGGATAAATAAAACTCTGGTCTTCGAGACGAATATCCAGATGGGCACCGCGCCAGGCCGGTAACTCCGGCAATTGGCTGTTGTTACGGATGCTGATGCCAATGACGCGTTGCCCGGCCAGTAACAAGGCACGGTCGAACTCCTGTTGATAGTTTTGCAGGCCATCGGCCTGAACGGCTGTCAGCGCTGCCATATAGTCGGATGTGCCACCGCTGTGGCTGGCGACTGAGCAGTCGATCGGCCGACTGCCTCCGGCAATCAGTCGCATCGGCATATGATGGTGCTGAGCCCATTGCATCAGCGAAGCGGCAATCGAAACTGCCAGTTCAAAGCTGCACCTGGGGGCTTCACCAAGGTTGGAAGCTGGCTGGGTGTCGAGTACCAGCAAAAATTCGGCATCGGCGTAACTGTCGAATTCCTTCACCATTAATTGCTGGTACCGGGCTGATGCGGCCCAGTGAATCTTGCGCAGCGGATCGCCATGGCGGTGTTCACGCAGACCGGCGTATTCGTGTTCGGCAAATTGCTGGCTGGCGAACTGGTGTTCGTGAATATCGTCCATCTGGCTGGCGAAGTCGGGCAGCTGACGAATGCGAAAGCGCTCCGGGTAAACCCGTATGACGGCTGGTTCGATATCGATGATGCGGTAATGGGTTTTGAGACCAAACGGCCAGCTACAGCCGACTCTTACCTGGCTGACGGTGAATTCGCCACGCTGGTGGACTTCACACTCCAGCTCCAGGCGATCACCTGCGGCAGCCACGGCCAAACGCTGGCTGGGCTGCAGTTCAGCAAACGGTAACAAGGCTTCGACTTCCAGCATCGCGAGGGTTTCGGCTTGCTCAAAGCGGTATTCCAGCCGCAGCTTGCCGCCGACCGTGGTTTCGCCCAGCTGGCGTAATGTCAGCTGCACCTTGTTGAGGGTCAACAAGGGCATCAGCCAGCTTACCAACCATAACGCAATAACCAGCGTGAACATGCCGTATAACAGCGCAATACCGCGGTTCCAGGCCACCAGAAAACTAGCGACCGCCAATAACAGCAACAGTCGATGGCCGCCCAGATAGCGGATTAACAGGCCGGTTGCCTGATTTGCCTGCGGGCTGTCCATTAGACGGCTTCGCTGGTCGCGCTGATATCGGCTGGAGCCTGGTTCTGGTCGGGCAGTGGAATGCTGGCAATCAGCTTTTGCCAGAACTCGGCACGGGTTTCCGGCTGATTCAGGCGCGGATCGCGGAAAATCAGTCGGTGGCTCAAGACCGGTTCCAGCAGCATCTGAATGATGGCGGGCGTGACCTGCTTTTTACCGGTCAACAGCGTCATGGCGCGGGAAGTGCGCATTAGTGCCAGCGCACCGCGCGGGCTTGCACCCAGCTGTACCTGCGGGTGTTCACGAGTGGCGCGCACAAGCTGGTTGATATAGCCCAGCAGGTTTTCTGCCAGCGGGATTTTTTCACAATGTTTTTGCAGTGCGATCAAGGATTTTTCGGTCATCACGGGTTCGATACGATCCAGCGGATGGCCGCTTTGCTGGCCCAGCAGGATTTTCAGTTCCTGCTGTTCGTCCGGATAACCCAGTGAAATACGCATCAGGAAACGGTCGAGCTGGGCTTCCGGCAACGGGTAGGTGCCACTGAACTCGAGCGGGTTCTGGGTGGCGATTACCATAAACACGTCTGGCAGGGCATGAATCTCGCGGTCGATGCTGACGGTAGACTCGGCCATGGCTTCCAGCAATGCCGACTGGGTGCGCGGGGTAGTGCGGTTGATTTCATCCGCCAGTAGCAGGTTGGTGAAAACCGGGCCTTTGATGAGCTGGAATTCATGGCTATTCTGGTTGTAGACACTAACGCCTGTTATATCCGATGGCATCAGATCCGGCGTACATTGCAGGCGTTTGAGATCCACTTGTACCGATTTGGCCAGCGCCTTGGCGAGGGTGGTTTTACCCAGCCCGGGGGCGTCTTCAATCAGCAGGTGGCCGCGACACAACAGCGTCGCCAGGGTAAACAGCAGCGATTGCGGCTGGCATTGCACGACCGTGGCAAGGTTCTTGTGGAGTTGTTGCAGTGCGGCAGCCGGATTAGACACAATCATACTTCCTTAATAAGTGTTAGATAGCGAAAGCGGGTCGCTGATCGGATGGCCGGGATCATATCGCCATACAGGCCACCACATGATGAGATGAATACTAATCAAGCCGCGATGTTGGAGTAAAACCCGGAACTGTGAACCAATAGACGGTTTTAACGGGCGGTTGCCGCTTTGCCATCAGTGTCTGACGGGCTTGGGGAATAAGGCGGCATTGCTGAGGTCACATCGCCTGGTCCAGCATGGCAAGGCTTGTCTCGATCTGATTTGCTGGCACACTGACAAACATCGCGTTGGGGATGAAACAGCGGAGTTTATGAAGCCTATCGTCAAGGATATTTGCTGCAAGGTCAGCCGTGGTTACCAGTTCGTTTGCCAGCCAGGTAGGCGGTTAATCGCCTTGGCTCTGCTGGCGTCGCTGGTGGCCTGCTCGGATACTACACTGAACAGCCCCCATCCGGCTGGCGAAGACAGCCAGAAAATCATCGCCTATTCCAGCTTTTCCGAGCGCCCCAAACATCTCGACCCGGTACGTTCCTACAGTGCTGACGAAGGCGTTTTTATTGATCAAATCTATGATCCGCCGCTGCAATACCACTATCTCAAGCGTCCTTACGAACTGGTGCCGAATACCCTGACGGCGATGCCGGAAGTGGTGTATTCCGACATCAATGGCAATCCGGTGGCGGAAGATTCGCCCGAGCTGGTTTACAGCACCTACGTACTGACGCTCAAACCTGGGACCTATTACCAGCCGCATCCGGCCTTTGCCACTCAGGCTTCATCAGAGCAGGGTGAGGACACGCAACCGCGCTACCGGTTTGCCAGTGCGGCAGACTCGGCGGCTTTTAAAACGCTGGATGATTTCACCGAGTCTGACACCCGTGAGTTGGTGGCGGCTGATTACGTCTACCAGCTGAAACGACTGGCAGATCCGGCCAATTTATCGCCGATTCGCGGCCTGCTGGCGGAATACATTGTTGGCATGAATGAATTTGCCGAACAGGTGACCGCGGCCCGCAAACAACTGGCCGATGAGCCGCGTTATCAGCAAACCCGCTGGCTGAATCTGGACAACTATGACTTCAGTGGCGTCAAACTGCTGGACAAGTATCGCTACAGTATTCAGCTGAAGGGCAAGTACCCACAATTCCGCTATTGGCTGGCAATGCGGTTCCTGGCGCCGGTGCCTGAACTGGTGGACGAGTTTTATCATCAACCCGGGCTGGCGGATCGTAATATCACGCTGGACTGGCACCCGGTTGGCAGTGGGCCATTTATGATGACCTTGAACGATCCCAATGAAGCCATTGTGCTGCAACGTAACCCGAATTATCGCGACGATTTTTACCCCACAGAAGGTGAACCGGGCGACGCCGAAGCCGGTTTGCTGGACGACGCGGGTAAACGCCTGCCGATGATTGATGAGGTGATTTTCCGGCTCGAAAAAGAATCCATTCCTCTGTGGACCAAGTTCCTGCAAGGCTATTACGACCGTTCGGGGATCAGCAGTGACAGCTTTGATCAGGCGGTGTCGATTGGCACCACTGGCGTGGATCTTAGCGATGAACTCAAACAACTGGGCATCAAACTCAACGTTGAGGTGCTGCCAGTGACCTACTATTTCGGCTTTAACATGCTCGACCCGATTGTTGGCGGCCAGCCGCTGCCGGACTCGGATCAGCCAGCCGACCCGGTCGCGCAGGAAAAAGCCCGCAAGCTGAGACAAGCCATTGCCATCGCCTACAACGAGGAAGAGCGTATCTCGATCTTCCTCAACGGTCGTGGTGAAACCGCCCAGAGCCCGATTCCGCCGGGGATTTTCGGTTACCAGCAAGGCCAGGACGGTATCAATTCCTATGTCTTTGACTGGGACCCGAACATTCGTCAGGAGGGTGCCAGCGAGCCGGGTGCGCCGGTACGAAAATCCATTGAGGTTGCCAGACAGCTGTTAGCCGAGGCCGGTTATCCGGATGGTCGTGACGCCCAAACCGGTGAGCCATTGGTACTGAATCTGGATACCCCAACTGGCGGTGGCGCCGCCAGTGCCCAGCAAATCTGGTTGATCAAACAATTCAAAAAGCTGGGTATTCAGCTCAATATTCGTGGCTCTGACTACAATCGCTTCAAGGAAAAAATGGTCACCGGCAACGCCCAGATGTTCCAGTGGGGCTGGTCGGCAGACTACCCGGATGCGGAGAATTTCCTGTTCCTGCTGTACAGCAAGAACGGTCAGGTGGTGACGGGCGGGGCCGGAGTCAACTCCAGCAATTACCATAACCCGGAATACGACCGGCTGTTTGAGCAAATGAAGCTGATGCCGGATTCACCGGAGCGACTGGCGATTATCAAACGCATGATAGCCATCTATCAGCACGATGCACCTTGGGCTTCGGGTCTGCATCTGCATTCCTACGTGCTCGACAACCCCTGGGTGAAAAATACCAAACCCCATGGCATCAGTGCGGCGACGCTGAAATATCGCAAGATCGACACCGACATGCGGGCCGAGCTGCGCGAACAACGTAATCAGCCGGTATTGTGGCCGCTGATTCTGGTGGCACTGGTGATTCTGGTGCTGATGATTCCAGGTTACCGGGCCTATCGGCAACGACAGAATTATCGTGTGATGGATGCTTTCAAACGGTCGTCAGGCGCGCCAGCCAATTCTTCTCAAACGACCGACAGCAACGGAGGGCAAGGCTGATGCTGGCATATATTATCCGGCGGTTGTTCTACGCCATTCCGATTCTGATCGGCGTTAACCTGCTGACCTTTGCTCTATTTTTTATGGTCAATACCCCCGACCAGATGGCTCGGGTGCAGCTGGGCGACAAGTACGTTGATCCGCAAGCCATTGAAGCCTGGAAAAGCCAGCGGGGTTACGACAAACCCTTGTTCCTGAACGACCGTGAGGGAAGTGAGGGGTTACTCACAGACACCATTTTCTTCGACAAGTCGATTCGCCTGTTTGCCCTCGACTTTGGCAAGTCGGATGAAGGCCGTTCGATCAGCGCCGATATCTATCAGCGCATGTGGCCCAGTCTGGCGGTGGCATTACCAACCTTTGTGATCGGCCTGGCGGTGAATATTGCGCTGGCGCTGTTTGTGGTGATGTTCCGCGCCAGTCTGTTTGACACCGCAGCCATGGTGGCTTGTGTGGTGTTGATGTCGATTTCCGGTGTTTTCTATGTGTTTGCTGGCCAGTACCTGTTTGCCAAACTGTGGAATCTGGTGCCGATTTCCGGCTATCTGGCAGGGCTGGATGCCGCCAAATTCCTGATTCTGCCAGTGATTATTGGCGTTATTGGGGGCATCGGCAGCGGCACCCGGCTGTACCGCACCCTGTTTCTGGAAGAAGCGGGCAAGGATTATGTGCGTACCGCCCGCGCCAAGGGCGTGCCGGAGCTGACTGTACTGTTCCGGCATATTTTGCCTAACGGCCTGATTCCGATTCTGACCAGCGTGGTAGTGGTGATTCCATCGCTGTTTATGGGCAGTTTGCTGGTTGAATCCTTCTTTGGCATTCCCGGGCTGGGCAGTTATACCCTCGATGCCATTCAGGCACAGGACTTTGCCATCGTTCGCAGCATGGTATTCCTGGGTTCGCTGCTGTACATCGTTGGGCTGATTCTGACCGACATTTCCTACACCCTGGTTGATCCTCGCGTGAGGTTGTCGTGATGGCTGATTTCAAACTGACGATTCTCTGGAGCGACTGGCTGATCTATTTGCTGGTGGTCACGCTGGCGATCTTTTTTATCAATCTGGCGCGTGATGCAGTGACACGTAAACGCTGGCGCAAGGTGTTTGTCTCACCTCTGGGCAGCGCCTCCTTTCTGGTGATTGTGTTTTATGTGGCCATCGCTCTTCTGGATTCGGTGCACTTCCGGCTGCCATTACAACAGCTGGAAGGTTCGGATACGGTGCATTACAGCCAGGAAGTCAACAGCCTGCTGGATCTGACGTTGCAGGACCTGCGGGGCAACGACGAGAAAACCTACTCTGAGCCATTTGCCATCTATTCGTTTGCGAAAGAAAACCGCACCCTGGACAGTGGTCAGGTGGTTCGCGATTTTCCACGGCTGGAACACGCAGGCAGTCATTTGCCCACCGGTAAACCCGCCAGCGCCGATATATTTGAGCGCACCATGCATGCTCTGGTGGTGGGGGCCTTGCTGACGCTGGCATTGTGGCTGCTGATCTGGGTTTTACGCTGGGGCCTGGGTTTATCCAGTGGGCAAGGCCTGCAAGCCAGTGCCTGGCTGCCGTGGAAAAGCATTCTGCTGACACTTGGCGCGCTGGTGCTGGTCAGCACCTGGGTGATGCAGCTGGGAGGTTATTACCACATTCTGGGCACCAACAAGGTCGGCCAGGACGTGCTGTTTCAGGCCATTAAAGCGGTGCGAACCGGCGTTTTGATTGGCACTCTGGCGACCCTGCTAACCTTGCCACTGGCGGTCGGTCTTGGCATTGCCGCCGGCTATTTCAAGGGCTGGGTTGACGATCTGGTGCAGTACGTTTACACCACCTTGAGTTCGATTCCGGGCATTCTCCTGATCGCCGCGTCGGTGCTGCTGATCGACGTTTATATCGAAACCCATCCCGAACAATTCCAGCTCACTGCCGAGCGCGCGGACTTCCAGTTCCTGGCGCTGTGTTTCATTCTCGGCATGACCAGTTGGACAGGCCTGTGTCGGCTGTTGCGGGCCGAAACCCTCAAGGTCAGCCAGCTTGATTATGTGCAGGCCGCGCGCGCCTTTGGCGTCAGTAACGGCCGGATTATCGGCAAGCATATTCTGCCCAACGTCACTCATATTGTGCTGATTGCACTGGTGCTGGATTTCAGCGGCTTTGTGCTGGCGGAAGCGATTCTTTCCTACATAGGCGTGGGTGTCGATCCGTCGATGGCCAGCTGGGGCAACATGATCAACGAAGCCCGGGCCGAGCTGTCACGGGAGCCGGTGGTGTGGTGGTCGGTGGCGGCAGCCTTCAGCATGATGTTTGTGCTGGTACTGGCGGCCAATCTGTTTGCCGACAAGGTGCGTGATGCCTTTGATCCAAGGACTGTGGGGTAAAAATGGCCTTGTTACATGTTTTCAACCTGACCATTGAATTGCCCGCCAGCACTGGCCCGGACGCCAGCCCGGCGCGGTCGCTGGTGAAAGGCATCGGCTTTGATATTGATGCCGGTGAAATTCTGGCGCTGGTCGGCGAAAGTGGTTCCGGTAAATCCCTGACGGCATTGGCGCTGTTGCGTTTGTTACCGGATGCGCTGGCAATTACGGCTGGTTCCGTGCGCCTTGGTGATAACGAACTGTTCAGCTTCAGCGAAAGCGAAATGAACCGGGTGCGGGGCTTTCGGGCGGCGATGATTTTTCAGGAGCCGCAGTCGGCACTGAATCCGGTCAAAACCCTCGAACAGCAGGTTGGCGAAGTGCTTACCCTGCACAAAAAACTGCGCGGCCAGGCACGTCGGCAGGCGGTGCTGGGGTTGCTGGAAGAAGTCGGCATTCCGGACGCCCGGCAGCGGCTCGACTGGTATCCGCATCAGTTGTCGGGCGGTCAGAAACAACGGGTGATGATTGCCATGGCACTGGCCTGTGAGCCGGATTTATTGATTGCCGATGAGCCAACTACCGCGCTGGATGTGACGATCCAGAAGCAGATTCTTGAACTGCTGAATCAGTTGCGCCGGGCTCGTGGGCTGGCGGTGTTGCTGATTACCCATGATATGGGCGTGGTGGCGGAAATGGCCGATCGGGTGGCGGTGATGCGTCACGGCGACATTCTGGAATACCGCCCTTGTCAGGAATTTTTTGCCGCGCCGCAGCACGACTACAGTCAGCAGCTGATTCATTCCTTGCCCAAACGCCAGTTCCGGCCTCACATCACCGAGCCACAGCCGTTACTGGAAGTCGACAACCTCAAGGTCTGGTTTCCACAACGCCAGGGTATTTTGCAGCGGGTGGCGGGTTACACCAAGGCTGTGGATGGGGTGTCGTTCAGCATTCATAAAGGCGAAACCCTGGCTCTGGTCGGTGAGTCCGGCTCGGGCAAGTCCACCGTTGGGCGGGCGATTCTGGCGCTGGAAGCAGCGACCGAAGGTCGGGTGAGCTTTGACGGTCAGGCGATCAGTGAACTGGATCAAAAAGCGTTTTTGCCTTATCGAAAACGTATTCAGGTGATTTTTCAGGACCCGTTTTCGTCGATGAACCCGCGTATGACGATCCGCGAGATTCTCGCCGAAGGCATGCGCAGCTTGGGGCTGGCTGAAACGTCAGGTCAGCGTAAAAGCCGCCAGGAAGAAAAACTCAGCCAGCTATTGGTGCGGGTTGGGCTGGCGGCCGAGCATCTGGATCGTTATCCGCACGAGTTTTCCGGTGGTCAGCGCCAGCGTATTGCCATCGCCCGGGCGATTGCCGTGGAGCCAGAGCTGATCATCTGTGACGAACCAACCAGTGCGCTGGACGTTTCCATTCGTGGGCAGGTGATGGAGTTGCTGCTGGAGCTGCAACGGGAAATGGGCCTCAGTTATCTGTTTATCACCCATGACCTGTCGATCATTCCGCATCTGGCCCACAGGGTGGCGGTGATGAAAAACGGCGTACTGGTGGAACAGGGATTGTGTGATCAGGTGATGAATCAGCCGCAGGACCCTTATACCCAGGCACTGTTGGCGGCGGCGCCGGTGATTCAGGCGCTTGGCTGAAGCGGGCAAACTTGCCGGCTTGCGGCGTATACCTGACTGCCCAACACGGAAATATTCCGGCAGGACTTGAATCCTCACCGTCCGCCACCATAACCTCGAAACTGATTTTGTAACGGCAGCCCGCCCAGGGCTGTCGCCTGATGGAGAATTCTGTGAGCCAACTGACCCAAGCCCAGGTGGAAAGCGCCCTGGCAAGTTACACCGACCCTTATCTGGAAACTGACTTGCTGAGTGCCGGTGCGTTGCGCTCGGTGCAGATCGAAGGGACGCGGGTGGATGTCGAGCTGGAGCTGGATTATCCCTCCGAATTCCTCAAGGGCGGGGTTGCCCAGCTGCTGCAAACTGCACTGGAAAACCTCGACGGCTGTGACGCCGCGACGGTTAACATCGGCTGGCATGTGGATTCCCACAAGAGCCACGACGGTGGTGAGGCGCTGGCCGGGGTGAAAAATATTGTTGCCATTGCTTCCGGCAAAGGCGGTGTTGGCAAGTCGACCACCACCGTCAATCTGGCGCTGGCGCTGGCCAAGGACGGCGCCAAAGTCGGTCTGCTGGATGCCGATATTTATGGTCCCAGTCAGGGCATTATGCTTGGCGTAGCCGATGGTACCCGGCCGGAAACCATTGATAACAAGTGGTTTGTGCCGATTGAAGCCCATGGCATCAAAACCATGTCGATGGCTTACCTGGTCACTGAAGACACCCCGATGGTGTGGCGTGGCCCCATGGTTGCCGGTGCGTTGATGCAGATTATGAACCAGACCCAGTGGGGCGAACTGGATTACCTGCTGATCGACATGCCGCCGGGCACGGGTGATATCCAGCTGACGCTGAGCCAGAAATTCCCGGTTGCCGGTGCCGTGATTGTGACCACGCCACAGGACATCGCGCTGGCGGATGCCAAAAAAGGCGTCGAGATGTTCCGCAAGGTTGGCATTCCGGTGCTTGGTATGATTGAAAACATGAGCATGCACATTTGCTCCAGCTGTGGTCATGCAGAGCATATCTTTGGTGAACACGGCGCCGACCGGCTGGCGGCAACCTACAACACCAAAGTGTTGGGTTCCTTGCCATTGGCCAAATATATTCGCGAACAGGCTGATGCGGGTACACCGGTTGTGGCTGCGGATGACAGCTCGGAAGTCGCCATGATGTATCGGCATGCCGCACGGCGGATGGCCGTGGCGCTGGCTCGTGGCGGAGTAGCTGCGGCCGACATGCCGACCATTGAGATTTCCGACGACTGATCGGGCAATAATCCTGATACTGCGGGGTGATTGCTGGCAACCAGCCACCGTACTTTTTAAATGTCACATCCACAGTGCTGGTGGCACCTCAGGCCGCCAGCTCGCCTGTTGGCGCCTATACTGCCCAATGTTGGTATCCGGCGGTTTTCATACTAGTCTGGGATTAACAGCAGCTATTCACCGGCAGGTATGTCTTGATGCAAAATTCGCCAGCGCCGCTCGCCAGTGATGTCCCATCAACGGGACGCTTGCATTGGTACCATTGGGCTGTACTGGTTTTATCGCTGATCCTCACTGTCAGTGCCTGGTACATTTCAGCGGAAAACGCGGAGCAAAAGTCCAGAGCCTTGTTTGAATATCAGGCCAGCCAGATTATCGATCTGGTGCAGGAGCGCATGGCTAAATACGAAGAAGCGCTGTGGGCGGGGGTCGCAACCCTCAATGTCAAAGATGAGTTTACCCGCTCTGACTGGAAAAAATTTGCCGATACCTTGCACATTCAGGATCGTTATCCCGGTATTAACGGTATCGGTGTGATTCACTATGTACCTCCCGCCAAGAAAGACGCTTACCTGTCCTGGCTGCGCCTTGAAATGCCGGATTATACGATTCACCCTGAACACTCAAACCCTGAATTCTGGCCCATTGCCTACATCGAGCCTCAGTCGGACAACCTAAAAGCGGTTGGCCTGGACGTTGCTCATGAAGCGAACCGCTATAACGCCGCGCTCAAGGCCCGCAAGACCGCCAGCGTACAGATAACCGGGCCAATTACTCTGGTCCAGGACACTCGTAAAACGCCTGGATTCCTGTTTTATGCGCCCTGGTTTTCCCAGGACAGCCGGGAACGGCTTTACGGTAAGGGCAACTTTCTTGGCCTGGTATATTCACCCTTTATCATGCACAAGCTGATGGGCGGGACCCTGGCCAACAGCAACCGGCAGGTGAACTTCAGTATTGCTGATGGCGAGGTAGAGCTTTACAACGAGCTGACTGAGCGCTCCGAAAACTACGATGCCAGCCCCTTGTTCACAACCCGCCAGACAATTGAACTGTATGGTCGTGAGTGGACCTTTGTGGTGCAGTCTTCGACGCTGTTTCGGAATCAGCAAAATCACGTGCAACCCTGGTTCATCCTGGCAGGCGGTATTCTCATCGATAGCATGTTGTTGCTGATCTTCGTTGTCCTGGGACGGAGTCGCCAAAACGCTATTGATTATTCACATCAGGTGACAAGGGATTTAAGAGTCCGCCAGCAAGAACTGGAATTGGCGCGTGAGAGATTGCAGCAACGCAACAACGAATTACTGGAAGCCAATAAGGAACTGGACCAGTTCGCTTTCGTGGCTTCCCATGATCTCAAGGGGCCGCTGCGTGGCATAGGCCAGCTGGCGGGATGGATTGAAGACGATCTTCGAGGCACCTTGTCGGCTCAAACCCGGGATTATCTGGATCTGCTGAAAGGTCGTATCCAGCGGCTGGAATCCTTGCTGGATGGCCTGTTGGGCTATTCCCGAATTGGCCGCGATGAGGGCAAGCCAGAAACTTTCATCATTGCAGACAGAATCAGGGAGCTTTTTGTGCTGCTGGCCCCACCAGAAAGTTTTTCGCTGGTTTGTGACGACAAGGTTGGAGAAATCACAACCCTGTCAGCGCCTTTTGATCAGGTCATGCGCAATCTGATGGCCAATGCCCTGAAGCACCACGACAAGGCGTTTGGCACCCTCAAGGTCAAAAGCTGGGCGGCCAACAGCAAGTACTATTTTTCGGTATCGGATGATGGGCCGGGAATTCCCCAAAAATATCAGGATGCCGTGTTTGAATTGTTTCATACCCTCAAGCCCAGAGATGAGGTGGAAGGCAGTGGCCTGGGTTTGGCGATTGTGAAGAAAATTGTTGAGCGCTACGACGGCCATGTTTATGTCCAATCCGACGGTAAACGAGGCACCTCATTTGTGTTTGACTGGCCCAGCGAAATCAAGCCTCGCAGGCTAAGCACAAAGGACACGGACAGTACCGACGGCGTGGTTGGAGCCGACACGTCGCTGTCAGCCAGATGATGAAGTTAGTGGCTTATCAGGACTGCAGAATACCAGTATGAAAATATTAATCATCGACGACGATGTAATCGACCGGATGGCAGCAATACGCACGTTGAAAGAATCGGAACTGAGCATCGGTCAGATTGATCAGACCGGCTTTCCGGAAGAGGGAATCGCCTGGGCCAGGGATAAACAGTACGACGTCATTCTGCTCGATTATCGCTTACCACCATCCAATGGTATCGAGGTTCTGCGGGAGCTGCGTGGTCTGCAAGGCTTCTCGGCAGCGGTGGTGATGGTCAGTCATAGCAATGACGAGGAGTTGGCGCTGCGATGTGTTGAGGCGGGTGCGCAGGACTTTCTGATGAAAGGGGAGCTGAGTGGAATACGGCTGAAACGTTCGATTCTACTGGCGTCCGAACGTTACGAACTGGAACGACGGATATCGGAAAGCCATCTGCAATTGCGCCAGTTGGCCGAGCATGACAGCCTGACCGGTTTGCGGAATCGCTATTTCTTTGATCAGGCTCTGCAAGATGCGATTCCACAAGCCCGGCGCAACGGCCGCAATCTGGCGTTGTTATTGCTCGACCTCGACAAGTTCAAAAATATCAACGACACCCTGGGGCATGTCGCGGGTGATGAGTACCTGGTCAAGGTTGCCCGCCGGCTGGAGCTGTCGATTCGTGATGGTGACAATTTGTGTCGGTTGGGCGGTGATGAATTCGCCATCCTGGTGCACGATCTGGAGCGTGTTGATCAGATTCGCCTGTTGGTCAAACGTCTGTTTGACTCGCTGGCAGATCCGGTTGTGATCAATGGTGCGCCAGTGGATATTTCGGTCAGTATTGGCGTGGCTGTCTACCCTGAGTGCGGAAGTGATCCGGTCGAGCTGATGAAATCAGCGGATGTCGCCATGTACCGTTCCAAAGAGCTGGGGCGTAATCAGGTGCAGTACTATTCCCAGCGTTTTCACTCGGCGATGGAAAACCGCATCCAGCTGGAAAATGATTTAAAGAAGTCGCTGTATCTGGATCAACTGGAGCTTTATTACCAGCCGCTGATTGATGGTACGACGGGTGAGATGTCCAGTGTTGAGGTGCTGGTGCGTTGGAATCATCCGGTGCGAGGTCTGATTGGCCCGGCAGAGTTTATTCCCATCGCTGAAGAAACCGGCTTTATTAATGAAATGGGGCGCTGGGTTCTGACAAAGGCTTGCCAGCAATTCGGGCGTTGGCGACAGCAATATGGACTTTCCCGTTCACTGACGTTCTCTATCGCGGCTAATTTGTCTGCGCGTCAGCTTAAGGATCATGGCTTGCTCAGCCATCTGCATTATTGTCTGGAGCATTACCAGATACCGCCTGCCAGGCTCGAACTGGAGTTGACGGAAAGCTGTCTGGAGAACAGTCTGGTGGTGCTGGATCAGCTGACAGCATTGGCGAATCTTGGGGTTAATTTGTCGCTGGACGATTTTGGAACAGGATATTCGTCGTTGGCTCATCTCAAGGATTACCCGTTTAATATCCTTAAAATAGATCGGACGTTCGTGTCATCAATTCAACAGGAAAGTGATGCCAGATTGCTCAAGGCCATCTGTTCATTTGCTCATTCTCTGGGTTATCAAACAGTGGCAGAGGGAATAGAGACTGAACTGCAACGAGATATTTGCGTTAGCCTCGGGGTTGGTCGAATGCAGGGTTTTCTGTTTTCAAAGCCTTTGCCTCTGAGCGAATTTGAGTTTGGTTGGTTAACTTCGGAATCCGGCTCTTGCTAATATCCGTCGTTTTGCATACTGCGTAAAAAGTGCGGGCTGCCATTGAACAGGTTGAAAGTTGGGGCGGGTTGAAAGTTCGGGTGCTGAAGTTTTCCCGGACAATAAAAAAGCAGCCATCCTGGCTGCTTTTTTATTTGGGAGGTGCTGTGGCAGCAATACCACTCGTATCAGTATCTGTTACGGATGGTCTCAGGGCGTTGTCGCTTATGCCAGTTTGGCGGCAATAGTGGCAACGTGCTGACCCTGGAATTTTGCGATGGTGATTTCTTTTTCCGATGGAGTACGTGAGCCGTCACCACCAGCGATTGTACCTGCGCCATAAGGTGAGCCACCGCGGGCTTCAGACATATCAAACATTTCCGGGATCGCATAAGGGACTCCGACAATGACCATGCCGTGATGCATCAGGGTGTTATGGAACGATGTAATGGTGGTTTCGTTTCCTGCACCGGTACCAGTACTGGTGAATACGGAACCCACTTTTCCCTGCAGTTTTCCTTCGGCCCACAGACCGCCGGTCTGGTCCAGAAAGTTACGCATCTGGCTGGCCATATTACCGAAGCGGGTCGGGGTACCAAAAATAATGGCATCGTAGTCGGCCAGTTCTGCTGGCGTGGCAATATCTGCTTGCTGCTCCAGTTTCACACCAGCCGCTTTTGCGACGTCTTCAGGCATCAACTCTGGTACTCGTTTGATTACGACTTCAGTACCTGCAACGCTGGCGGCGCCTTCAGCGATTGCGTTAGCCATGGTTTCGATATGGCCGTAGGAAGAGTAGTAGAGAACCAGAACTTTGCTCATAAATAACTCCTTGGAGTTTCAGAAATTTGGGTAACCAGGTGCGGTGTTATTCGGTGCCGGGGAGTATTAAGCAGTAGTGCTTTTCATAAAATTGGATAAATTGAATCAATAGATTCTATTTTTTCGAAAATATTGGCAGTGAAGGGCTGAAAGGGGAGCTTTTATCTGGGTTTTGTCTATTTGTTCGGCGGGTTTGGCGAATTCTGTCGATATAGCAACGCAGCAGGCATCAGAGCGTTGCAACAGGGTGCTTAATTTGAGGGTTATTAGTAGTTAACGAACCAGTATTTTTCCCAGGCTGCCATCACTTTCTCTGGATAGACGGTTCTGCCAAGGCTGCCGTTGTAACGCGCCAGCGCCCGGATCCAATTGCCTTTTTCCTTATCGAGGTAATGCTTGAGGATAGTGCAGCCATACCGCAGGTTGGTGGCCATCGCCATCAGGTTGTCGTCGTCGCGGCCAATTTCCTGTTTCCAGAACGGCATGATCTGCATATAGCCCTGGGCGCCAACGCGGGAGACGGCGAAGCGGTCAAAGGCGCTTTCTACCTGAATTACTGCCAATACCAGTTCCGGCGAAATACCGGCGCGGCTGGCTTCCTGATGGACGTGCTTGAGAAACTCGACGCGTTTGGCCTTGCTTTTCAGCTTGATCCATTTCATCTGGTCAAGACGGGACTGCATGTCCATCAGCCAGACTTCGGCGTCGAAACGATCGGGGAAGGATTCGGCGGACGACACCGCCGATAGCAACGCCTGCCGAAGTTCCGGGTCAGGGTTGGGCATAGCCTCTGCAAGGCTGTGGCTGCTCAGCAACCACAGCAGGCAGAGTGTCAGACAGTGACGGGCGTTCAGCACTGCACCTGTTGCTGCAGGAAGTCCATCAGGCCGTCAACGTCGATATCTTGCTTGTCGTCGCTGCGACGGGCCTTGTATTCCACGGTACCCGCTTCCAGGCCCTTGTCGGAAATCACCAGACGGTGCGGGAAGCCCATCAGTTCCATGTCGGCGAACTTGACCCCCGGGCTGGTCTTCTTGTCGCGGTCATCCAGATAGACGTCATAACCGGCGGCGACCAGCTCGGCATACAGCTTGTCAGTGGCTTGCTGTACGGCTTCGGAACGGTGGTAGTTCATCGGCACGATACCAATGTGGAACGGCGCAATGGCGTCAGGCCAGATAATGCCGTTGGCATCGTGGTTCTGTTCGATAGCGGCAGCGACCACGCGGCTGATGCCAATGCCGTAACAGCCCATGATCATGGTGCGGTCCTTGCCGTTTTCATCCAGCACGGTGGCCTTCATGGCTTCGGAGTACTTGGTGCCGAGCTGGAAGATGTGGCCCACTTCGATACCACGCTTGATTTCGATGGTGCCATTGCCACATGGGCTTGGGTCACCGGCAACTACGTTTCGCAGGTCAGCGAATTCTGGCAGTGGCAGGTCGCGTTCCCAGTTGATGCCGAAGTAGTGCTTGCCATCAATGTTGGCGCCAGCGCCGAAGTCGGAACTGATGCTGAGGGCGTGGTCAGCGATGATGCGCATGTTCAGACCGACCGGGCCAATAGAGCCAGGGCCTGCTCCCACAACCGGGCGCATTTCTTCTTCGTTGGCAAACTGGAATGGTGAAGCAACGCCGTCGATTTTCTCGGCCTTGATTTCATTCAGTTCATGGTCGCCGCGAACCAGCAGGGCGATCAGCTCATAGTTGCCGTCTTCATCGGCTTCACCTCGGACGATCAGGGTCTTGACGGTTTTTTCAATGGCGATGCCGTGTTGCTCAACCAGTGCTGCGATGGTTTTGGCATTTGGCGTGTCGACGACGTGCATGTCCTGGGTTGGCGCTGCGCGCTCGCCGACTGGTGGCAGGGCTTCGGCCAGTTCGACGTTGGCGGCGTAATCGCTGCCGTTGGAGAATACGATATCGTCTTCACCGGAATCAGCCAGTACCTGGAATTCGTGTGACTTGGCACCACCGATGGAGCCGGTGTCTGCCATTACTGGCCGGAAGTCCAGCCCCATACGGTTGAACACATTGCAGTAGGCAGCGTGCATCTTGTCGTAGGTGTCCTGCAGGCTTTCCTCGTTAGCGTGGAACGAGTAGGCGTCTTTCATGATGAATTCACGGGCACGCATTACACCAAAGCGTGGGCGGGTTTCATCACGAAACTTGGTCTGGATCTGATACAGGTTAACCGGCAGCTGCTTATAGCTGCTGAGCTGGTTGCGGGCCATGTCGGTGATGACTTCTTCATGGGTTGGGCCAATACAGAAGTCACGGTTGTGACGGTCTTTTACGCGCAGCAGTTCGCCACCGTACTGGAACCAACGACCGGTTTCTTCCCACAGTTCTGCCGGCTGCACTGCTGGCATCAGGACTTCTTGCGCGCCAGCCTTGTTCATCTCGTCACGAACGATGTTTTCAACCTTGCGCAAGGTACGCAGGCCCAGCGGCATCCAGGTATACAGACCGGCGGCCAGCTTGCGGATCATACCGGCCCGCAGCATCAGCTGGTGGCTGACGACAACGGCGTCGGCCGGAGTTTCTTTTTCAGTAGCGAGTAAAAATTCAGTTGCGCGCATGGTGGCCTGTCAAATCCGGTTACTTTCAGAAAATTGCGTCGATTCTACTGGCTGGAGCAGTCCGCGGCAATTTGGCTAATTATTTGGCTCAAAAGGCCATGGCGCTACTTGTTTGAGACTGGGCCTGTGACATACTCTGCCGCCTGCTTTGAAACGTACCACCTCAGGGTAACAACCTTATGACCCCGGCTGACCACCTTCCTGAATTCCAGATCATTGATGACGCCGATTTACCGGTGGCGGACTCATGTCTGCGTAATCAGCAGCCAATCGCCGAGGTGCTGGAGGCCGAGCTGCCAGCCCATTCCGTGGTGCTGGAAATTGGCAGTGGTACTGGCCAGCATGCGGTCTTTATTACCCAGCGTTTGCCAAACATTACCTGGCAGCCATCCGAGCTGGCAGAGCGTCTGTCAGTGATCAATGCCCGTCGTCTGCGCAGTGGTCAAGCCAACTTCCTGCCGCCGCTGGTACTGGATGTGGCACAGGATCTCTGGCCGGTAAAACAGGTGGATGCCATTTTTTCTGCTAACGTTGCCCACTACATTTCCTGGCCAAAACTGCGTTCGATGTTTGCCGGTATGGGCAGGGTATTACGCACTTCCGGGCTGGCATTTCTCTACGGTCCTTACAATTATGAAGGCAAGTTCACCAGTGACGGCAACAAGGCGCTGGACGAATGGCTGAAAGCCGATGTTGATGCTGAAGCTGGCATCAAGGATTTTGAACAGGTCGTATTGGCGGCTCGCAAGGAAAAACTGCGGCTGGTAAAAGATATTGCCATGCCAGCCAATAATCGCATTCTGGTATTCAAAAAATACGCCTGAGCCAAAAAACATGTTTTGGCCAAAGGGGCTGAATAGCGCTGACAGGGCTATTCAGTGTCGGGAAGGTGGTTTAGCGATAATGTAGTGGCTGAGAGACAATTTGGCTACGATTCGTCTGTTGGCTGCGGGCCCACTGCTTCAGTGGTGAAAAGTCCACGCCGAGCATCTCAAACATAATAATCTGCTTTTCGTTCATCAGGCTGATCAGCCGGGTCAGTGCCAACAGTACAGGTTCTGAACGCGAAATCAGTGCCTGCTCCAACAAGTCAACCACTTCTTCAACGCTGCGGTTTACCCGAATGGCATGGCCGTCGTGCAGCTCGAGCTGCAGCTTGAGTACCTGCAAGGCCATTTGCAGGGGCTCGTTCAGTCTCAGACGTTTGATATCCATAAGCGCTATCCTGATAGTCCACACGGCAATAATGTGAACTAGATAACACTATTTGTAACTCTGGTGTTACCACTTTGTGAGATTTATTTTCTTTGTTGTTAGTTATGAGTCAATGTCTTGAATTGCGGCATTCAATGGTCCTTTAGTAGAACGATGACTGTCAGATCCCCTGATCCCCTGATCCCGTAATCGCTGTAATTGCATGCAACTCTCTCTCAGGCCCAGATCGCAAGCTCGTGTCAGATCGGCTTTGGCAGCGCCTGGATTGCGCAGGTGAAAATGGGTGCCACTGCGTTCCTGGTAGGCATCGGCTGAGTTTGGATGACGAGTGATGTAACGATCCCAGAATGGCAGGATTTCATCGAAGCGGCCTTGCTCGGCCAGCAGGTAGTCCGTGATGCGGATTACGTCGATGCTATCGGGGTCTTGTGCGTGTAATTGCTGCAGTTGTTGCAGGGCACCGTTAGTGTCTCCGTGCCGCTGGCTGATGCCGATAAGCCAGGCCTTGGCCCGCAGATCCTGCGGGTGAAGCCGCAACGCCTGTTGTAGATGTTCAATGGCCTGCTCTGGTTGCGACTGGGCCTGACTGATCGCCAGATAAAACAGGTAGTTTTCCAGTTGCAAGGTCCACAAGGCGATATTGCGATCCGCGGGTAATATTTGCCGGATGGTTTCCGTGGTCATCAGCGCCTGATCAAGCTGCTGGCTGGTCATCAGTACTTTGGCTTTTAGCAGCCAGACATCCGCCAGGGTTTCGTCAACGGAGAGGGCTCGGTCAAGCAACGACAAGGACGCCGGGATATTGTTCAGCCGCCGTTGCATCCTGGCATAGGTGAGCAGGTATTCCGGGTCTTCGCGATATTCAAGTGCTCGCTGGTAAAAGTGTTCGGCGGCCTGATAATGTTTCTCTTGCTGGGCAATAAACCCCAATTCATACCAGATATCGCCATAAAAACCGGCTAGCCATGGGGCTTTTGGCCAGTTCGGTTTACTGGCCTCCAGGGTATCAAGCATTTGTATAAATGAGCCGCCCCATCTGGGCTTGTCTGCCCATAGGCTGGCTTTCATGAGTACCGGAGATCTGGGGAACAGTAGTCTGCCCATCTGCCTGGCCTGTTCTGGATCGCCCAATTGGGGACTCATGGTGAAGATGCGGATTCTCAGCCAATAAATATCCGGCACTGCCTGATTGATTGTATAGGCCTTCTTCACGGCCTCGGCAGCCAGTTGTAATTGCGTTTGCATCTTTTGAATAGCGCTGGTCGGGGTATCCTGGATGGAGCGTGTGCCGCGTGCTTGCCAGGCCAGACCGTAGTGGTAATAGGCGCTGGCGATATAGGGGTGAACCCGATCCGGGCTGGAGATTATCCAGTTCTGAAAATCTTGCGAGCTGAAATCGTTGCTAATATCCCGGAAAAAGCGATACGGCTGGATGTCCAGTGAAGGGTCTACCAGCGAGTCTTTGTTCAGCTGTTCAAGCAGGTTGTTGAGGCTGACGTATTCCCGATTGCTGAGCTGCGTATAGACCTGTGCTCCTATTGAGCGGGATTGATCGCGCTTTTGTGGGGCGACTGATAGCGGCAGGCCTAATTGTGCGGGAGAGGGAATGCTGCTTTGTTTGTAGCGCAGATATCGGCTCTGGTAATCCCGCAGTTGCTGCTGAAATTCCTTTTGTCCTTGTCGGGGCTCGGGGTATAACCTACTGTCGGTTGCGGCCTTTATTACTTGCTGCAGGCTGTTTTGCAGTGCCAGCTGGTTTGCCGATGCTACTGGCACAAGAGCGACCAGTAGTGTTGCCATAACCGCGGCCAGCACACAGCCACTTCTCCATTGTTTAACCATTAAACTGTACCCAAAATCCTTCCCTGATCGGGCCAAAATCAGCCCGGCTGGCGTTGTTCAGCCATCTAACAGATTACTCCCCTGGCTGCAGGAAAGCGGTTGTCTGTTCCATAAAATCGGCAAGGTGTTTGCGGCTGACCACAAAAATATGCCCCATGTTACGTTCAATCGTACGGTTCAGCGGTTGGCCGGTGGCACAACGGTTGTCTTCCAGACAGCCCCATTTCTCACTGGCGATACAGGAGCCAACCGGTGCGATTGGATCACGTTGGCCGCGGTAGTCAAAGATTGCCAAACCCGAGTTGCTGAGGGCCGACATGGCTACCGGTTGGCCATCGAGTTCAGCAACGCTGGAGGGCAGGCAGAACTGGTCGGTGGCAATTTCATTGCCGATAAATATCTGTTCGATCCACTGACGATTGGCTTTGGCCGGGAAGCGGGTGCCGTGGAACAGCCAGTTAAGGAAAGGTGCGGCATCGTCAATTTGTTCACGGCTTTCGGCGCGGCTGAAAAAACCGGCGGTGACTGAATATTCCACCCCGGGCTGAATCTGGTGCATGCCGGACTCAATGACTTCCGATGGAATGTTGCTGTCGCTGAACAGGGCCGTCATAAGGTCGGGCAGGTATTGCTGGCGAATCACATCGCGCATGGCCTTGTGGCCACTGGATTCATCGTCAAATTGTACCGGTGTTGTCATCAGTACCAGCTTGTCGATATCGAGCTTTTCACCTTGCGCCTGTTTTTCCTGCTGGCGGCGCGCCAGATAGGGCAGCATCAGGGTACCGCCCATGCAGTAGCCAACGACCGCTAGCGGAGCATCAGGGTGCTGTTGCCGAATCAGCTGCAGATTATGGTCGGGCAGGGTTTTGGCGAAAAACCGGAGGTCAGGAGACTGTCCAGCAGCAACACCGGAATGATCCACCAGATAAACGTCATGACCCTGTTGCAGAAAACATTCGACCAGCGATTTGCCAGCTGCCAGATCAAAAATCTCCGGCTTGTTTATCAGCGGGCTGGACAGGTACAGCACCCGGCCGCTTGCTGTAACACCGGGCAGTGGCAGGTAATGCCGCAGTGTGCAGCCTTGTAATTCGGAACCCGCTACCAGCCGGTATTCGCAGGCGCCCAGTCTGGCGGCCGGGGAGTGTTCGGAAAACTGCTTGAGGTCGAAGGCATCACACTGGTAGAGGTTATTGACGGTGGCCACCATACGTTGCAGGTAAGCGTCGAAATCTTCGGTCTCATCGGTCTCTCTATTACGGCGCTGATACGGCAATGCTTGTTCACTGAGTGGCTGGCCGGTCAGGCACATCAGGATGACTTTCAACATTTCTTTTAATGCTGCCAAACGGCTCGGCCCGACGGTGTGGTAACTGTGCTCCAGCAGTGCCAGTTGGGCCAATATGGGGACTATTTGCCAGCTACTGCTGCGATAGCTGGACTGGGCGCTGTGCAGCTGAAATTCACCGGCTCTGGCAAAGGTTGCTACCAGCTGGCGCAGCTGCCAGGCATAGGCTGATTCCAGCCAAAGGTCGGTCTGGGCAAATGGGTCGCTGCTTTGATGGGTGCTGAGGGCGGCAGCCACCGAGCGGCGCACGGGGGCCATCATCAGATTCTGCCAGTACTGGCCAATTGCCGGGGTGACCATGGCATTGTTCTCTAGCCAGCGCCAGCCGTATTGACCGCTTAGCCAGCCTGCGCGCATGGCCAGCCCGACGGATTCACTCAACCAGTGGCGGGTACTGGCGCCATGGTGGCTGTTATCAGCCGCGCTACTGCCCATCGAAAGCAGCAGGGCATCCGGATTCAGTGTGTAAACGTCGTTGTACCACATGCGGCTATCCTCTTGCCTGAAGGGAGCGGGTTCAGCAGTCACTGCATGTGACATCATCTGAGTTGGACGTTACTGTGCTGCGACAGTTGTGGCTAATTTATAGTCAGTAATCCAGCGCTCGCAAGTCGGCGCAGCGAGTGTTTGCCGTTACACCCGGCTGGCGTCAACGCCGCCAGGCGGGTTTGGCGGTGGCGGGCTGGCCAGATGGTTTGGCCTGGTTCAGCAAAGCTGCGATGTCGATTGGCACAATCTGGTCATGGCTGAGGTATTGGCGGGCGTATTCGAGAAAGACTTCTTCCTGCAGAAAAACGGCAAAAATTTCCGGGTCGATGTGACCGTTACGGGACATGTTGGCCATGATCCGCAATGACTCATCGAGTTTCTTGGCTGGTTTGTAGGGGCGGTCGGCGGCGGTCAGGGCTTCGAAAATATCAGCAACCACCATGACCCGGGCAGGAATTGACATTTCTCCGGCCGGGATTTGGCGTGGGTAACCGTCGCCACGCATGGTTTCGTGGTGACCGCCAGCGATTTCCGGCACTCTGGCCAGGTGATCCGGGAAGGGTAACTGTTCCAGCATAACAATGGTCTGGACGATGTGATCGTTGACGATAAAGCGTTCTTCGGCGGTGAGAGTGCCGTAATCGGTGCAGAGATTGTAAAGCTCTCCGAGATTGAACTTGTGGTCTGGCACCTCAACCTTGAACCCCCAGCGGTTGTTGGGATTGGCGGCTTCCGGGTAGCGGTCCCACGGAATACGCTGGTCGGGCCGGTCCTGCAACAGTGGAACCATGCGCGGCAGTGGCTCGGCAGGGTAAGCCGCCAGACGGCGTTGTTCGTCGAGTGAGATGCCGATGCGGTCGTCGAGGGTTTGCAGCCACTGACGCTGGGCGACCTGGCGCAGCCGGGTACGGGCGGCTTCGCCCATCGACTCGGTGCCGAGGTTGCACTGGGCGACAAATTCAAACTCTTCATCCAGCTGTGCCAGTTCGGTTGCCAGGCCAGCTTCCAGCGTCTGTTTGTCTTGCGGGTGTTCGATAATGGCTTTCAGACAGCGGATTTCCGCATCCCGTTTCAGCACTTCAAAGCGGGTGCGGATTTCATGAATACGGTTATGAATGGTTTCCAGCTTGGTGGCCTTGTCGACCACATACTCGGGGGTAATCATCTTGCCACAATCGTGCAGCCAAGCGGCGATGTGCAGTTCGTACCAGTCTTCTTCAGTGAGGTGGAAATCGGCAAAGGGGCCGGAGCGTTGTTGGCAAAGTTCACTGGTAATCAGTTTGGCCAGCACAGGTACCCGCTGGCAGTGGCCGCCGGTATAGGGCGACTTGGCGTCCACCGCGCGGGCCACCACCAGAATGATGCTCTCAAGCAGCAAGCGCTGGCTTTCCAGCAGTTGCTGGTTGCCCAGGGCAACGGCTGCCAGTGAGCCAAGCGCTTCAATAACGGGCTGGATATTGGTACCGAAAGGGACGACGTTGCCGTTTTTGTCGGTGGCGTTGATCAATTGCATCACGCCAATACAGCTGCCGTTGTGGTCTTTCAGCGGTACGGTCAGAAACGACTTTGAACGGTAGTTGTGTTCCTGATCGAAGACGATGGTGCCGGAAAAGTCGTACTCATCGGTATCGTAGGCATCTTCGACATTGATGGTCTTGCCGGTCAAGGCTGCCCGACTGGCGACCTGGTTAAGGTTGGGCTGGCCGTTGATATAAAGCGGCACCGGCGAATAGTTAATGGTCTGGCCGTTGCTGTTGTTGAGATGACGTCCCAGTGAATCGGTATGCAGGATGACAAACTTGAGGGAGTCCTTGATACGCAGATACAGGGTTCCACCATCTGCCGCCGTCAGGCGTCTGGCCTCAAACAGGATGCGTTCCATCAAGCGGGCTGAGTTATGCTCGCTTGAAAGCGCAATGCCTATGTTGACCAGCTCCTGCATAGCATCAGGGGTGCCGGTCTTTGTCTCTGCCATGATGACGATCCTTTTATTGATCCTGCAGGCAGGCCTGCAAAGTGGTGTGGCCTGCGTCGGGTATCAGTTGTTCAGGTGCTTCGGATTTCGACATAACTCGCGTTTCATTGCCAGCAAGCTTTGATTGAATAGGTGTTCAACCAGAGCAGGGTCAATCATTTGCAGCAGCCACCAATGGATGAGGGACTTGCCGATCTCGGTTAGCTGTGCGTTTCAGCGTGTTGCCACGTGTCAGCATCTGTTGGCAGATAGTATGGAATTCGGGCCTTTGGCTGAAGACCGTTTATCCGACAGGCGGATAAACTGGCCACTCCCTCAGGCCCGGGTTTACTGCTGCCTGTGATGGATCAGGCCGTTGTGTGGCGGTATTCGCTGATCAGGGCTTTCAGCTCAGGCACACAGGAACCACAGTTTGTGCCGCATTTGAGCTGTGCGCCAAGCTTTTCGGCACTGTCGCAGCCTTCCGCAATGGCCGCCTGAATGGCTTTTTCACCGGTGGTGAAACAGGAGCAGACAATCCGGCCCTGATCAATGATGCCTTCGGCCGGGCGCCCTGCCAGCAGGGATTTACGGCTGGCAGCATCGAGACTGTCGAGTCGGAAGCAATCGAGCAGCCATTGGCGGCTTTCAAATGTCATCGTGCGATGGGTAAACAGCACCAGTTGCAGGCGCTGGTTATGAATGGCGCTGATACGCAGTTGCTGTTGTGCCGGATCGCGGCTGATCTGCCATTGCAGAGCGGGGTAGTCCTGCTCATCGAACTGGTGTTGCAGCCAGCTGATCAATTCATCAAGCGACTGGTTACCCGCTATTTCATAGCCATGTTGCAGATCGTTGAGGCCATAGGCCCAGTAGTCGCAGGGAATCGGTCCCAGGTCTTTGTGGCTCAGAATCATGCCCTGCCATTGCATTGCCACCGGTTCGACACTCACACCTGTGTATTTCAGCTCGGGTTGGCCGGATAAGGGGTCGGTGGTCTGGTCGATCAAGACGCCCATACGTGCCTGGCTGGCGTAACGGCTGGTCCAGTGCATCGGTACAAACACCTCGCCGGGACGCTGGTCACTGCTGATCTGGGCGCGCAGCAGAATTGCCCCACGAGGGTTGCTGACGCGCGCCAGTTGGCCTGCTTCAACACGCAGCCGTTCGGCATCGGCTGGATGCAGGCTGACGTAGGGCTCGCGGATATGCTGGGCCAGTCGGGCAGATTTGGCGGTACGGGTCATGGTGTGCCAGTGATCCCGTACCCGGCCAGTGTTCATGATCAGTTCGCCATCCTGCTGGCGGCTGGCGGGCAGCTGCGCCTTGATCGCGACAAAACGGGCTTTGTGGCTGGGGGTAAAAAAGTGGTTGTCGTCGAACAGCCGTGCCCGGCCGCGTGGCCAGCTGGCGTTGACGGGCCACTGGATCGGTGTCAGTTGGTCGTATTGTTGTTGGCTCATACCACTCAGGCCCGACAGGTCCAGGTCGCGGCTGCCGTTGTTTTCAAAGCCGGTCAGGCGGGTGTACTCATCAAAAATCTCTGCAGGATGCTGATAATTGAAGGCTTCGTTGAAGCCCAGTCGTTCGGCCACCTGAGTCAGAATCCACCAGTCCGGTTTGGCTTCGCCTGCCGCAGCCAGGAAGCTGCGCTGGCGGGAAATCCGCCGTTCGGAGTTGGTGACGGTACCGTTTTTCTCGCCCCAGCTGGCAGCCGGTAACAGCACATCGGCAACAGCGGTGGTATCGGTATTGGCCATGCAGTCGGAAACCACCACCAGTTCGCATTGTTTGAGTGCCGCTTTGACGGCATCGGCATCCGGCATGCTCACCAATGGGTTGGTGGAAATCACCCAGAGAAATTTGATCTCGCCGCTCTGGATGGCATTAAACAGGTCAACGGCCTTGTGGCCAGGGGCCGTGGCCATATTGGGGGCATTCCAGAAACGCTGCACGCGGTCGATGTCGGCGGCCGAAAAATCCATATGGGCGGCCAGCTGATTGGCCAGACCGCCCACTTCACGGCCGCCCATGGCATTGGGCTGACCAGTGATGGAAAACGGGCAGGCACCGGGTTTGCCAATCCGCCCGGTCGCTAGATGGACGTTGATGATGGCGTTGCCCTTGTCGACACCGGTACTGCTCTGGTTGATGCCCTGGGAAAAGAAGGTCACGGTTTTGGGGTATTGCAGAAACCAGTCGAAGAAAACTCTGAGGTCGTCGGCTTCAATTTCCAGTAGCTCAGCCAGCTGATCAAGATCGGTGGGGAGTTGTTGAGCCTGTTGCAGGGCTTCGGCAAAACCTTCGGTGTGGCGCTCGATATATTGCTGGTCGAGGGCGTAGTTATTTGCCAGCCAGGCCAGCAGACCATTAAACAGCAGGCCGTCGGAGCCGGGTTTGATGGCCAGGTGCAAATCAGCGAGGTCGGTGGTGGCGGTTTTACGCGGATCGATTACCACCACTTTGGTGTCCGGTCGGGCCTGTTTGGCGGCCACCATGCGCTGGTACAGAATCGGGTGGGCCCAGGCGGCATTGCTGCCGACCAGAATCAGCAGGTCGGCCTGTTCAAGATCGTCATAACAACCGGGCACGGTGTCACTGCCAAAGGCGCGTTTGTGGGCCACCACCGCAGAGGCCATGCAGAGCCGCGAATTGGTATCCAGATTGGCGCTGCCGATAAATCCTTTCATCAGCTTGTTGGCGACGTAATAGTCTTCGGTGAGGATTTGGCCCGCCGCATAGATGGCAACTGCCTGCGGGCCGTGCTCGGCAATGACGCGCTGAATGGTGCCTGCGACCAGATCCAGTGCATCCGGCCAGCTGGCAGGCGAGCCATGAATCTGTGGCTGCAGCAGCCGGTCGACGCTATCGACGGTTTCATGCAGCGATGAGCCTTTCACACACAGCTTGCCAAAGTTGGCCGGGTGCTGGCTGTCGCCTGCGACTGGCATCAGGGTATCTGCCAGCTGGTTGATGTTCACGCCACAGCCCACACCGCAGTAGGGGCAGGTGGTTTTGGTCAGACTGGTCGGTTGCATGCTGCTGTTCATAGGGCTGTTCATCTTGTCATTCGGCCAAAAAAAAGCGCCCACCAGTAAAACTGGTGAGCGCCAATGCTCAGTTAAATACTAAACAGGAAAAAGCGGTACCCACGATGGTACGCTGAGAGCACAACGTTGACATCGACAGTCATCGTTACAAATTTTCTATTCAATATCGGTGCCAACTTAATTCTGATATCCGTTCCAACCCGGTAGACAGACGACCCGACGGGTCGCCGATCTTGCTGGCTTTAAGCCGCCTTTCATATTGAACCATGCAGCCGCAGCGACAAGCTCTGTGATTTTCAGACTGATGCCCGTTTGCACTTGTGTGGTGCCTGGAATCATGGCTCTGCCTGAAAGCTGGGCAAAAATATTCGTACATTTATTGAACGAATGTCGAGCCGGGATACGGCTGTAAAACAGCCGCTATCTTGGGTGAAGTGCTCGCCAGGCCAGTAAATTCAAGGCTTGTGGCGCTATCGTTTAGCCACTGAAGCGGCTTTTGTGAGGCTGCAAAACAATCTGGCATATCGATTGCTGGGGTGACTTCGATGCCCTCTCTCACAACGGCGTGGGGAAGTGGTCAGTCGCAATGATGCACAAAAGGAGAAATACGCCCTATGACCAGATAGAGAGACACCCTCATGAGCAAGAAACGCATTGTCGTTGTTGGCAACGGTATGGTTGGCCACAACTTTATCAATACGCTGGTTACTTCTGACCACGCATCCGAATTCGAAATCCTTACCTTCTCTGAAGAACCTCGCCTCGCATACGACCGTGTGCAGCTGAGTAAATATTTTTCCGGCTATAGCGCAGCCGATCTTGCCCTTGTTACCGAATCCGAATATCAGTCTCAGGGTATTGTTTACACGCTGAACGACAAGGTGGTGGCAATCGACAGCCACGCCAAAATCATTACTACTGCCAGTGGTCGTAAAGAGGGCTACGACAAACTGGTATTGGCGACGGGTTCTTTTCCTTTTGTGCCACCAATTCCTGGTAAAGATCAGGATCACTGTCTGGTGTATCGCACCATTGACGATCTGGAAGCCATTTCTGCTTCGGCTGAAGTCAGCAAAACCGGCGTTGTTGTCGGTGGTGGCCTGCTGGGTCTGGAAGCGGCCAATGCGCTCAAGCAGGCCGGGCTGGAAACCCATGTAGTGGAATTTGCGCCACGGCTGATGGCGGTACAGCTCGACGAGGGCGGTGGCAAGTTGCTGCGTCGCAAGATTGAAGAGCTGGGCGTGCAGGTTCACACCGAAAAGAACACGAAAGAGATTGTGGCGGGTGAAGAGTGCCGTTATCGCATGAATTTCGCCGATGGCTCATTCCTTGAAACCGACATGATCCTGTTCTCTGCCGGTATTCGCCCGCAGGATGAGCTGGCGCGTCAGTTTGGCCTGGATATTGGTGAGCGTGGCGGCATCGTCGTGAACGACTACTGCCAGACTTCCAACGATGACATCTATGCCATTGGTGAATGTGCGCTGTGGGACAACAAGATTTATGGTCTGGTGGCTCCTGGCTATCAGATGGCCAAGGTGGCGTTTAACCACATCGTCAGCAACCTGCTTACTCACGAAGAATCAGCAGTGTCTTTTCAGGGCGCCGATATGTCCACCAAGCTCAAGTTGCTGGGCGTGGACGTTGCCTCGATCGGGGACGCGCATGGTCTGACCGCTGGTGCCCAGAGCTATGTGTTCAATGACGATATTGCAGAAGTCTACAAACGCCTGATCGTGTCTGCCGATGGCAAAAAATTGCTCGGTGCGGTGTTGGTCGGCGACGTCGAGGCCTACGGCACGCTGCTGCAATTGAAACTCAACGACATGGATATTCCGGGGAATCCGGCTGCTCTGATTCTGCCTGCCACTGACGGTGCCGAGCCGGTTGGCCTGGGGGTTTCTGCCTTGCCGGAAACTGCCCAGATCTGTTCCTGCTTCGACGTCAGCAAGGGTGACATCCAGAAGGCTGTGCAGGGTGGTTGTTGCTCCATGCCTGACCTTAAAGCTGCAACCAAAGCCAGCAGTGGCTGTGGTGGTTGCGCGGCGCTGGTGAAGCAGGTGATGGACGCTGAAATGGCGTCGCTGGGCATGGAAGTGAATACTGATCTGTGTGAGCACTTTGCCCACACCCGTCGCGAGCTGGCCGATATCATTCGGGTCAAGGGCTACACCCGTTTTGAACAGGTACTGGAAGGCCATGGTCATGGGCATGGCTGTGAAATCTGCAAACCGACCATCGGCTCCATTCTGGCCTCGTTCCACAACGAATACGTGCTGAAAGACGAGCATATCGGCCTGCAGGACACCAACGATATTTTCCTTGGCAATATGCAGAAAGACGGAACCTATTCCATCGTGCCACGCATTGCCGGTGGTGAAATCACTCCGGACAAGCTGATCGTGCTGGGCGAAATTGCCCGCGACTATGACCTCTACACCAAGATCACCGGTGGTCAGCGTATTGACCTGTTTGGTGCCCAGCTGCACCAGCTGCCGGAAATCTGGCAAAAGCTGGTAGCTGCGGGTTTTGAAACCGGTCATGCCTATGGCAAGTCGGTGCGTACGGTGAAGTCCTGTGTGGGTTCAACCTGGTGCCGCTACGGCGTACTGGATTCGGTCTCCATGGCTATCGCCATTGAAGATCGCTACAAGGGCCTGCGGGCACCACACAAGATCAAGTTCGCCGTATCCGGTTGTACCCGTGAATGTGCTGAAGCCCAGTCGAAAGACATTGGTGTTATCGCCACAGAAACAGGCTGGAACCTCTACGTCTGCGGCAACGGTGGTATGCGTCCACGTCATGCTGACCTGTTCGCCACAGACCTCGACGATGAAACCCTGATCAAGTACATCGACCGCGTATTGATGTTCTACGTCCGTACCGGTGACCGTTTACAGCGTACGTCGGTGTGGATGGAAAACATGGAAGGCGGTCTGGACTACCTCAAACAAGTGGTGATCAACGACAGCCTGGGCATCTGCACCGAGCTTGAAGACAACATGACCCGCATTGTCGGTAGCTACCAGTGCGAATGGAAAACCACGCTGGAAAACCCCGACAAGCTCAAGCGCTTCCAGCACTTTATCAATGCTGATGAAGCTGACAGCAACCTCTACTACGTCCGTGAACGCGGCCAGCGTCGTCCGGCTACCGAAGCCGAACGGATTGAACTGGTAGAGCTGCCACCGGCTGACAAACAAGCGCTGGCTGGTAAATAACAGCGGCAGACACCCAAGATTCTGGAGATATGATGATGAATGCAATTGAAAAACAATGGACCCGCGTCTGTGCCGTTGACGATATCGCCCCAGATACCGGCGTGTGTGCGCTGTATCATGGGGAACAGGTAGCGCTGTTCCGTCTGAGTGGTCAAAACGATGTGTTTGCGATCAGCAACCACGACCCGTTTGGCAACGCCAACGTACTGTCGCGCGGGATTGTGGGTTCCAGGGGTGATCGTTTGTTTGTGGCTTCGCCGCTCTACAAACAACACTTCGATTTACTCACTGGTGAGTGTTTTGAAGATCCGCTGGTACGCCTGAAAACCTGGTCTGTGCGAGTGGAAGAGGGCCAGGTGCTGTTGGCCTGAGAGCCGCTTTGCTTTGAGAGACAAATAAAAATGCCGGGGTGACCCGGCATTTTTATGGATGGCGATTAGTAAAGTTCTCCGCCCCTGATTTGTTGTTTAAACACACCTGTGTAGGGGCAAGGCATGCCTTGCTGTAGCATCTGCGTTAACAGTATCTATGTTAACGCGCTGCCGCCTGCTGTTGACCGATAGCGACATAATCCAGCAATACCCGGCCTGCTTCCGTCAACAGGGCATCATCTTCTGGCTTGTCTTTCTTGCTGTCGGCCGTGCCATTGTTCTCAGCTTCGGCTTCTGCCTTTTCTTCTTCCAGCGTCATCAGTGGCAGACCCTTGGCCTTGCGGCGTTTGTTTTCCAGCTGCAGACGTTCGGATTCGTTGGCATCACGTTCTTCTTCACGAATCTTGCGGTTGAGCGAAACGTCGGTTTGTTTGCGCATGGCGTCGATCAGGGTTTTCTGTTCGCGCAGGTAAACAAAGTCGGGGTCGTTCTCGGTACGTTTTTCATGCAGCTGCTGCAGCATCGGAATATCCGACTTGATGGCCTGGTCCTTGACGTACTGGGCCGGCCGGATGGTGTCCCACGGCATGGCTTCGTCCAGCGCGCTTTCACCAATCTTGTCCTTGTCGAACAGGGATGGGAAGGTCACGTCTGGCAGCACGCCCTGGTTCTGGGTGCTGTCACCGGACACCCGATAGAATTTGGCCTGGGTGATTTTCAGCTGGCCATGACGCAGCGGACGCAGGGACTGTACGGTGCCCTTACCAAAGGTCTGGCCACCGGCGATCACGGCACGACCATAATCCTGCATGGCACCGGCAAAAATTTCGGAAGCCGAAGCGCTCAGGCGGTTAACCAGCACCACCATCGGGCCGTCGTACAGCAGGCTTGGATCTTCATCAGGCAGCACTTCAACATTGCCGCGAGCGCTGCGAACCTGAACGACCGGGCCTTGCGGAATAAACAGGCCTGTCAGGCTGATGGCTTCTTCCAATGAGCCGCCGCCGTTGTTACGCAGGTCGATGATCAGGCCCTCAATACCCTCAGTGCGCAGTTCGCGAATCAGGCGGGAGACATCACGAGTGGTGCTCTTGTAGTCCGGACGGTTTTCCATCTTGCCCTGGAAATCGACATAGAAGGTTGGAATGTCGATCACGCCAATGCGGTGTTGCTTGTCGCCGTCGTTGATGATCAGCAGTTCTTTCTGGGCCGATTGTTCTTCCAGTTTGACCTCATCACGCACAATCGAGATCACCTTGCTGTTACCGCCGTTGGAATCAGATGGGATGATTTCCAGTCGCACAGTGCTGCCTTTGGGGCCGCGAATCAGGTCAACGACTTCATCCAGACGCCAGCCAATCACGTCGACAATCTCACCGCTGTTGCCCTGGCCAACCCCGACAATTTTGTCAGCCGGATGCAGGTTCTTGGCTTTTTCCGCCGGACCGGCAGTGACCAGACGCACCACCTTGGTGTATTCATCTTCACTTTGCAGTACGGCACCAATGCCCTGCAGTGACAGGCTCATATTGATGTTGAAGTTCTCGGTGTTGCGCGGTGAGAAGTACTGGGTATGCGGATCAAATGAACGGGTAAGGGAGTTCATGATGGTCTGGAAGGCATCTTCCGGAGTGCTCTGATGCACCCGGTTAAGCTGGTTCTGGTAACGCTTTTTCAGCAGTTCCAGTGATGCATCCAGGTCCTTGCCGCTCATGGTGAGGTTCAGGATGGAGTTCTTCAGACGTTTGCGCCAGAGATCATCCAGTTCGGAAATGGACTTGGCCCACGGTGCATTTTCACGATCCAGATTGAGGCGTTCGTTGCTGTCGAACTTGTAGTTGGCAGCGTTGTGTTCCAGCTCGCTGAGCATAAAGGTCAGTCGTTCGTTGACCCGTTCCTCAAAGCGGTTGTACATGGCAAACGGGACTTTCAGATCACCACGCAGCAGGATGTCGTCAAGCTGGTCACGGCTGGCACTGAATTCGTTGATGTCGGACTGGAGGAAATAGCTGCGGGTGCTGTCCATGTCCTGCAGGTATAGGTCGTAGACCTTTTCCGACAGCTTGTCGTCAAGACGCTGTAACTCGTAATGGCCCCGCAACAGGTTGTTGAGAATTTGCTGGGTGGTGACGGCCTGTACCCGGGTCGGCTCCAGCGGGGTAAACGGCGTGCCCGGTTTGACGTCGGGAATCTGGGCAGCCGCTTGCAGTGGTGCCATCAGGCTGAGTGTCAGTAGCAGGGTGCTGGCGAGTACTTTGGAACACTTTGAAAACATAATTTACAGCCGGGTCCGATGAATCGAGTGGTCTTTCAGGGTTCGTTGTCTGCGGGCTTGCTGCCTGCTGGTGACCGTCGGGTGACGCTCGTTTGATCAGCTATCAGAACAAACAATAAAACAGCCCTACAGCAGTGCCAAGTATCTGATTATAGCCAGTTAACGGTTCTGAAGTTGAACCAATACGCGACAATTGTGGTTTGATTGGAATATTCGGAAATAATTCCGCCTGTGAATCTGCATTAACAACAAGGAGAACGCTCGATGGCGAGAGTAAAACTGGAGCTGCCGGAAACGCTGGATTTCAGTGTCGATCTGGACATTCGGGTGTCCGATATCAATTACGGCAACCATCTGGGTAACGACCGTATGGTTAGTTTGCTGCACGAAGCGCGGCTGCGTTACCTGCGTCATTTTGATTTTGCGGAACTGGACATAGACGGTCTGGGCCTGATGGTGACCGATCTGGTGGTGGTATTCCGGGCTGAGTCTTTTATTGGCGAAGTATTAACCTTTGATATCGGCCTTACCGATTTCAACAAATACGGCTGTGATGTGGTGTATCGGGTATCGAATAAAGACAATGGCAAGCTGGTGGCTGAAGCCAAGACCGGGATTGTCTTTTTTGATTACGGTGCTCGTAAACTGGGGCGGATTCCGGCGCTGTTCTATCAGCGTTGTGCGCCGGATCAGACGCCGGTGGAATAACCGGCGCGGTCAGGGAAGTGCTGGCGAGCCGGCTTATGACTCGTCAGTACTGATGCCCAGATCGTCGAAGTACTGGGTAATAAAGTCGAGGAAGGCGCGGCTTTTGGTGGCCAGGTAACGGTTCTGCGGGAATACCACCTTGATGGTGCGGACCGGAATTTCAACGTCACTGAACAGTCGTACGAGTTCACCGGTTTGCAGATGGTGATCAGCAATATAGGTTGGAATCGCCGTAATCCCCATGCCTGCCAGACAGGCTTCATAGACCAGGTCGATGTCGTTTACCGACAGCTTGCGCTCAACGCTGGAGAGCGTGAAACCATGGTCTTTCTCGAACTGACGCAGCCAGTTGATGCGGGCGAATTCAGCGTTGGTGACCATCAGAATACGATGGCGGTTGAGGTCTTCCAGTGTGGTTGGAGTACCCCACAGTTTCAGATACTGGGGTGAAGCACAGATAACAATGTTCTGGCGCGCAACCGGCTTGGCGATCAGGCGGGAGTCTTCCAGTGTGCCGATACGCAAGGCGAAGTCGTAGCCTTCCTTGACGATATCCAGTGGCCGGTCGGAAATATGCAGGTCGAAGCTGATGTCCGGGTACTTTTCCGAAAAGTCATTAAACATCCGCGCCAGTTCGCGACGGCCGAAGTTCGACATAGCGGTAATGCGTAACCGGCCCCGTGGTGTAACGTCGAAGTCGGTCACCAGCTTTTCGGCTTCGGAAATCGATTCGAGGATGTTTTCACAATGCTGGTAAAACATCTGTCCGGCTTCAGTCGGGCTGACTGAACGGGTGGTGCGGTTCAGCAAGCGCACGCCAAGGCGCTCTTCCAGGCCACTGATCTGTTTGCTGACGGCGGATGGCGTCACGCCAAGGGCGTCGGCAGCCGACGTGAAGTTGCGAGCGCGAACAACGGAAACGAACGTTTGCAGGGTGTCGATTCGGGACATGAGCTGAATACTAATCATCTGTTTACCAATCTGACGAAAGTATAATTAAACAGACGGCAATAATCAGCTCTATTTGTGCCGTATTCTTTTAACTGGCTCGATAAATGACATCTTTGGCCCTGTTGCATCAGGGCCTGCATCCGGGTTAACAAGAAACTTGTCAGTTTTTCCCGGCGGCTTGTTTGGGCGACCACAGATTGACCAGCCCGGCCAGAATAATCAGCGCAGCACCTGCCAGCGTGGCCAGCGTTGGTACTTCATCCCAAAACCACCAGCCCATCAGTGCACCATAAATTACCGCGCTGTAAACGTAGACGCCGACCTTGCCGGTTGGAGCGATCCGGTAAGCCTTGGTCATCGCCAGCTGGCCAAGGGTGGCGACGCCGCCCATGGCAACAATGCCGAACCAGGCGGAGTCGGGAATGGGTTGCCAGTTCAGCAAGGCAGGTGGCAGAGAAATCAGCGCAGCGATGAGGGCAAAATAAAACACAATACGCTGGCTCGGTTCGGTGGCGGACATGCGGCGAATGGTGACCTTGGCCAGCGCTGCCAGAAAGGCGCCCAGCAAGCCGACCAGTGCTGCCCAGGTCATGGCGTCCGCCGAGCCGGGTCGCAGAATCACCGCAACACCGGCAAAGCCAATCAACAGTGCCAGCCAGCTATACTTGCCAGCGGGCTCTCGCAGCCACCAGAGTGCCAGCAATGGCATAAAGAAGGGACTCGACAGTTTCACCAGAAAGGCTTCTGTTAATGGCATGTTGCCAATCGCCCAGAAATAACAATACATGGCAGCCACACCAACAACGCCGCGCATCAGATGCCAGTGCCAATGGCTGGTTTTGAGAATGGCAGGGCCAGAGCGGGCGATCAGAGGCAACAGCAGTAGCAGCCCAAAGGCGTTGCGGAAAAACACCACCTGTTCGGTCGAAAGATCGTCAGATAAATATTTGATGATGGCACCCATCAGTGCCAGCAGGGCCTCGCCAAGCAACAGGTAGAGGGCGCCGATACGTAATTCGTGGCTCAAATGATGTTCCAGGGTTTAAATCAGGCTGAAAGGCACTACATAACATTCCAGAAAGTGGCGTGAGTGTTTCAGCTGGTCAGAGAATGGCGCAAAGTATACCTGAATCAAGGACTTCGCGATGCGCTTTTGCCAATCTTGAATTAGAAAATCTAAATTTTATTTTTTTAAACTTGAAAGATATTCAAGTCGACCCCAGATAAAGACTATCGAATTGATGCTCTGAGCAGGCAGCCCCAAAAAGCTTCAGACAAGGAAGCTCAAGACCCGTCTGCCGCCCCGGAGCCCTAAGTGTCAGGAGAAATGACCTATGCGTATGGATCGTTTGACTACCAGTATGCAAAACGCGCTGGCAGAGAGCCAAAGTCTGGCTCTGGGGCAGGATCATAACCAGATTGATACCGTGCACCTGCTGCTGGCCTTGCTGCAACAGGCCAACAGCTCTGTAAAGGATGTGATTCGCCGTTGCGGTGCCAATGTGCCCCAGCTTGAACAAACCCTGCAGGCTATTTTGCAGGATCAGCCGCGGGTCAGTAGCCCGGACGGCCAGATTCAGTTGTCGGCGGAACTGGGCCGATTGCTGAACCTGACTGAAAAGCGGGCCCAGAAACTCAAGGACCAGTACATCTCCAGTGAGGTTTTCCTGCTGGTAGCACTGGAAGACAAGGGCGCGGTTGGTCGTGCCCTGAAAGAAATTGGTCTGACCGATGAAGCGGTTGAACAGGCCATCAAGGATATGCGAGGTGGTGAATCCGTGAAGGACGCCAATGCCGAAGACAGCCGTCAGTCGCTGGATAAATTCTGTATCGACCTGACCGAACGGGCCGAAGCGGGCAAGCTCGACCCTGTGATTGGTCGTGATGACGAGATTCGTCGCACCATTCAGGTGTTGCAGCGCCGTACCAAAAATAACCCGGTACTGATTGGCCCGCCAGGGGTGGGTAAAACCGCCGTGGTGGAAGGTCTGGCTCAGCGTATTGTGAACGGCGAAGTGCCGGATACCCTTAAAAACAAGCGTATTTTGTCGCTTGATATGGGCGCGCTGGTGGCGGGTGCCAAATACCGTGGTGAATTCGAGGAGCGTCTGAAAGCCGTACTGAAAGACGTATCCAAGGAAGAAGGCCGCATCGTGCTGTTTATCGACGAGCTGCATACCATGGTCGGCGCCGGTAAGGGCGAAGGCTCGATGGATGCCGGTAACATGCTCAAGCCTGCGCTGGCTCGTGGTGAGCTGCACTGTGTGGGTGCCACCACGCTGGACGAATACCGCGAATTTATTGAAAAAGATGCCGCGCTGGAACGTCGTTTCCAGAAGGTGTTGGTGGATGAGCCTTCCGTGGAAGATTCCATCGCCATTCTGCGTGGTCTGAAAGAGCGTTATGAAGTTCACCACGGTGTACAGATTACCGACAGTGCGATTATTGCTGCCGCCAAGCTGTCCCAGCGTTACATCACTGATCGCCGCCTGCCAGACAAGGCCATCGACCTGATTGACGAGTCGGCTTCTGTGATTCGCATGGAAATCGACTCCAAGCCGCAGGAGATGGATCGTCTGGAACGCCGCCTGATCCAGCTGAAAATTGAACGCGAAGCGCTCAAGAAAGAAAAGGACGATGCCGCCAAGCAGCGTCTGAGCGGTCTTAATGAAGAGATCAACAAGGCTGGTCGGGCCTACGTTGAGCTGGAAGAAGTCTGGAAGAAAGAAAAAGCCCTGCTGGAAGGTGCCAGCAAGGCCAAGGAAGAACTGGAGCAGGCCAAGCTGGAGCTGGATGCGGCCCGTCGTAGTGGCGACCTGACCCGCATGTCCGAGTTGCAGTACGGCAAGATTCCGGAACTGGAAAAACAGCTGGCGACTGCCAACGAAGCTGAAGCCTCGGGCACCCAGCAGTTCAGCCTGCTGCGTAACAAGGTAACCGAAGACGAGATTGCCGAAGTGGTCTCTCGCTGGACCGGTGTGCCTGTGACGCGCATGCTCGAAGGTGAACGTGAGAAGTTGTTGCGGATGGAAGAGGTCCTGCACGACTCGGTGGTCGGTCAGGACCAGGCTATCAAGGCGGTTTCCAACGCAGTGCGTCGTTCCCGTGCCGGCTTGTCGGACCCGAACCGTCCTAACGGCTCGTTCCTGTTCCTCGGCCCTACCGGGGTGGGCAAAACCGAGCTGTGCAAGGCGCTGGCAACTTTCCTGTTCGACAGTAAGGACGCCATGGTGCGGATCGATATGTCGGAATACATGGAGAAACACTCGGTTGCCCGTCTGATCGGTGCGCCTCCAGGCTATGTCGGTTATGAAGAAGGCGGTTACCTGACCGAAGCGGTACGTCGCAAGCCGTATTCAGTGATTCTGCTGGACGAGGTTGAAAAGGCGCATCCGGATGTCTTCAACATCCTGCTGCAGGTGCTGGATGATGGTCAGCTGACTGATGGCCAAGGGCGTCGGGTCGACTTCAAGAACACCGTACTGGTGATGACGTCGAACCTTGGTTCGGATGTGATCCAGGCGCTGGCAGGTGATGAAGACTCCAACTATGAAATGATGCGTTCGGCGGTGATGGAAATCGTTGGCACCCATTTCCGGCCGGAGTTTATCAACCGGATCGACGAAGCCGTGGTCTTCCACCCACTGCAGAAAGACCAGATCCGTGGCATCGCCGATATTCAGCTGCAAATGCTGCGTGAGCGTCTGGCTGATCGTGAGCTGGCGCTGGAGTTGAGTGATGCCGCCGTTACCAAACTGGTGGATGTGGGTTACGACCCTGTGTTTGGTGCGCGTCCGCTGAAACGGGCGATTCAGCAATGGATCGAAAACCCGCTGGCACAGGATATCCTGTCAGGCAAATTTATGCCCGGCGATACCATTATGGCGGATGTGGTTGAACGCGAAGGTGACAGTGTGCTGGTGTTTAACGGCCGTCACTGAGTTGGCCAGACGGCTCTGGTAAAACAGCGCTTATTGACTGGCGTTGATTAACTGGTATTGATAACTGGTATTGACCAACAGTAAAAGCCTCCTGATTTCAGGAGGCTTTTTTGTTTCTGTCACAACGGGATGGATGCGGCAAGAAAACAGCCGGGCTTTGTATTAGCATGCGCTGATCGTTAATGCTGTTTGGCCATCTGGTATCGCGATGGCGAGTGTGTCTGAAAAGGAGAGAGTGATGACGTCAGGTCGAATTTCATGGTCAGGTGGGTTGCTGGCAATGCTGTTGGCGGTTACTGGCTGCGCTGGTACTGAGGCCAATACCCAACCTGCAGCGGAGGCGGTTGTCGAACGTCCGCAAGCCCAGCTGACGGTGGTGGAGAATCTGCACTGTTTGGCCAATACCGGCATTTCTCTGGATGAAGAGCAAACCCGCGTGCGTATTGCTCTGGGTTCGCGGCCAACGGCGGGTTACGGCGTTGCTGTGACAGCGCAATACCAGCTTGAAAATGGCTATGAAATCCATTTCATCGAACGCAAACCGGCCGAGGGTATGGCGCAGGCCGCGGTGATGACGTCTCCGTGTGCGGATATCAGCTTGCCAGACGACTGGCAGGCCCTGAAAGTGGTAAACGACATGACCGGCCTGGCCTGGCATGTTTACCACTCCGGGCGGTAGTGGTCGTGAGTATTATCCTTGGCATTGACCCAGGTTCGCGGCTGACCGGTTTTGGCATCGTGCGAGCGGTTGGCCAGCAGATTGAATACATTACCAGCGGCTGTATTCGCTGCGGCGAGGGCGAGATTCCGGATCGTCTCAATACCATATTTGAAGGCATCGAGCGGCTGATCGATCATTACCAGCCAGACCAGTTCGCCATTGAACGGGCCTTTATGGGCAAAAATGCCGATTCGGCCTTAAAGCTCGGTCAGGCGCGAGGGGTGGCACTGCTGGTGGCGGCCCGTAAGGGTTTGCCGGTATTTGAGTACGCGCCGAGGGCGATCAAACAAACCGTCACAGGTTCTGGTGGGGCGGAAAAGCAGCAGATTCAGCAGGTGGTGCAGATGCTGTTGAAGTTGCCCGGGCGGCCGCAGGCGGATGCTGCCGATGCGCTGGCGATTGCCCTTTGTCACGTATATACCTCCCGTAATCTGGCTGTCAGTGCCGGTCGCAGCACCGGGCGGCGTTCCCGTTCCATGCGCAGCTTTGTGCCGCCTGCCGAAAGCCTGATCAAACCCGGTAACTAGAGGGCGTTCTCAATTAATTAACGGGTCCTGTTATGGCGGAATAGCTCATCAGGCAAGGCAGCGGACGAAGAGAATCGCCAGCCTGTCCGGCCGATTTTTTACAAACTCAACAACACCGCATGGTGGATTTTTAACCATAACCCTTCGGGCTGAGTCCAGTTAGCTTCAGGCACTGCGTTATTCGTCACTTGTTTAGCTCGCTAAACCGCGCTCCTCATGCCTTGTTCTGAAGCCAACCGGTTCTCAGCAGAACCGCATTACTCATTGAAAACGCCCTCTGTCGTCGGCGTATTGAGACTTGCTTCAGTTTGCTGATAGGCTAGGCCGCTTTCCAGCTTGGTAATGAATACTATGATCGGCCGCTTGCAGGGAATTCTGCTTGAAAAATCTGCTCCTGACCTTCTGATTGACGTGGCCGGTGTGGGCTACGAACTTCAGGCTCCTATTTCCACCTGTGCGGTATTGGGCCGTATTGGTGATCCGGTCATTCTGTACACCCACCTGGCGATTCGTGAAGACGCCCATCAACTCTATGGTTTCAGCGACAAGGGCCAGCGCACGCTGTTTCGTACCCTGATCAAGGTCAGTGGTGTGGGTCCCAAGCTGGCGCTGGCGATACTGTCGGGGATGGACGTTAATTCCTTTGCCCAGTGTGTTCATGCCGAAGACATCAACGCGCTGACCAAGCTGCCGGGGGTTGGCAAAAAAACCGCTGAGCGTCTGATCGTCGAAATGCGTGACCGTCTGAAAGAATGGCAAACGCCGGGGCCGTTGTGGGATGCCGTTAGCCAGCAGGAAGTGGCAGCGGCGGATGCTATTTTGATGGAAGCTGAATCAGCCCTGATCGCACTCGGCTACAAGCCCACTGAGGCTGCCAAAATGCTTAACAAGGTTGCCGGGCAGGCAACCACGCCGGAAGAGCTGATTCGTCTGGCGCTCAGAAACAGTTTGGGTAACGCATGATAGAAACCGATCGTTTTATCAGCCCGATTTCAACGCCTGGTGAGGAACAGCAGGATCGCGCCATTCGTCCCAAGCGGCTGCAAGACTACATTGGTCAGCCGGTGGTGCGGGAACAGATGGAAATCTTTATTGGCGCAGCCCGCGCCCGTAAGGAAGCGCTCGATCACACGCTGGTGTTTGGCCCGCCCGGGTTGGGTAAAACCACGTTGGCCAACATCATTGCTGAGGAGATGGGTGCTTCGATCAAGTCGACCTCTGGCCCGGTATTGGAGAAAGCCGGAGATCTGGCTGCCTTGCTGACCAATCTGGAAGCCGGTGATGTGCTGTTCATCGACGAAATCCATCGTTTGAATCCCGCTGTTGAAGAAGTCCTGTACCCGGCAATGGAAGACTATCAGCTGGATATTATGGTGGGTGATGGCCCTGCCGCCCGTTCGATCAAAATCGATTTGCCGCCGTTTACCCTGGTCGGGGCAACCACCCGGGCTGGTCTGCTGACGTCACCACTGCGTGACCGTTTCGGCATTGTGCAGCGGCTGGAGTTTTACAATGTCCCGGACCTGACGCATATTGTGTCTCGGTCTGGACGCCTGTTAGGTTTACAGGTGGACGAAGCGGGTGCAGCAGAAATTGCCCGTCGTTCCCGTGGTACTCCACGAATCGCCAACCGCTTGTTACGGCGGGTACGTGACTATGCCCAGGTCAAGGGTAATGGTGCGGTCGACAAGCAGTGCTCGGATCTGGCGTTGAATATGCTCAATGTCGATTCGCAGGGCTTTGATCATATGGACCGGCGGCTATTGCTGACCTTGATGGAAAAATACGACGGCGGTCCGGTCGGGGTCGACAGTCTGGCTGCCAGCATTGGTGAGGAGCGCGATACCATCGAAGACGTACTGGAGCCGTATCTGATGCAACAGGGCTATATCACCCGCACGCCCCGCGGCCGCACTGCCACCAAGCTGGCGTACCTGCATTTTGGCCTGAGCCTGCCAGATCGTTTTGGAACTAATAATGACTGAATTTGAATGGCCGGTGCGTATCTATATCGAGGATACCGACGCCGGAGGCATCGTTTATTACGCCAACTATTTACGTTATACCGAGCGCGCTCGTACCGAGTGGCTGAGGGCCATGGGTATCAGCCAGGAAGTGCTGCGTGAACAGGGTGTGCTGTTTGTGGTGACCGCAGTGGATGCCAAATATCGCAAGCCTGCAAGGCTGGACGACGCCCTCACGGTAACGCTCAGGATTGAGACCATTGGCAAGGCCAGATTGGGCATCAGCCATCAGGTAGTGCGTCACAATGTCACTGGCGAAACGGAATTATTAGTGCAGGCCGGGGTCACTATTGCCTGTATGTCGACAGCGGGCAAGCCGCTGGCGATTCCCGGAAACATTCTCGAAATCATCCAGAGTTAATTTCAGCAGATTTGCAGGAGCCAAAGTGAACGACTCTTTATCTATTTTTGGTCTGATTGCCAACGCCAGCATTGTGGTTCAGCTGGTGATGCTGCTGTTATTGATGGCCTCATTGGGCAGCTGGGTGGTGATTTTTCAGCGCAGCCGCTTGCTGGGTGCCAGTCGCGCCCAGTTGCACGACTTTGAAGATCGCTTCTGGTCTGGTGTGGATCTTAATGATCTCTACCGTGAATGCCAGGCGAAAGATGCCACCAGTTCCGTCGAAAACGTTTTTATGGCGGGCCTGAAAGAATTCGGCAAAATGCGTCAGCAAAGCACCCAGGACCCGGATGCGGTGATTCAGGGCTGTCAGCGCGCCATGCGGATTGCTATCACCCGTGAGACTGAAGTACTGGACGCTCATTTGCCAATGCTGGCGACAGTGGGTTCAACCAGTCCGTACATCGGCCTGTTCGGTACTGTGTGGGGCATTATGAGTTCTTTCCACGGTCTGGCATCAGTCAAGCAGGCGACCATTGCGACGGTCGCTCCGGGTATTTCTGAAGCGCTGGTGGCAACGGCAATGGGCTTGTTGGCGGCGATTCCAGCGGTGATTTTCTATAACCGTTTTGCCACCCGGGTTGATCAGCTGACGACTGGCATGAATACCTTTGCCGACGAATTTTCCTCGCTGTTGTACCGTCAGGCGCTGCGTCTCAAACAGGGAGCCAAGCCTGCGGCGGGAGCCAAATAATGGAACCAATGCAGCCTCCGGCGCCCAAGCGTCGGCCGATGGCTGACATCAATGTGGTGCCCTACATCGATGTCATGCTGGTACTGCTGATTATTTTTATGGTGACGGCACCGATGCTGGTGCAAAGCGTGCCGGTGAATCTGCCTCAGGTAGAAGCCACACCCACGGAAATCGAGCCGGATGACAACACCCTGATCGTTGCTGTGGATCGTGAGGGGCGCTATTTCCTCGAACGCGAGGAAGGCGAACCGGCTGCCATGACGTTGGCGCAGGTGCAGGGCTATATCCAGAAAGTCAAAACCGAGGTTGCGACGACCCGGGTGATGGTGCGCGGCGATGATCAGGTGCCGTACGGCAAGGTTGTTGCCTTGTTGGGCGGCTTGCAGGCGATCGGTTTACAGGATGTTGGTCTGATTACCGAAGCGCCGGACCCGGAAGGTGGTCGTGGCTAAGCCGTTCAATCCATCGTCCTACACGCCCGCAATTATTGCTGCCGTTATTCTGCACATATTGGTAGCGGGTTTGTTCTGGTTTCAGTGGCCGGCTGACGAACGGCATATTGCCCAGCCGGTACCAAAACACATTACCGCGACTGTGGTTCAGCAACCCAATCAGGCTGCGGCGGAGCGCAAGAAACAGCAGGATGTGCAGGCCCAACAAGCCAGGGCTGCGGCAGAGCGTAAACGGCAGGCCGAACTGGCTGCCAGACGCAAGCAAGAGGCGGATGCGGCTGCCAAAAAGCAGCGTGATGCTGAAATCGCCTTGAAGAAAAAGCAGTTGGCCGAACAGCAGGCGCGTGAGAAAAAAGCCAAAGATGATGCCGCCAAAGCGGCTGCCGATCGCAAGAAACAGGCAGAAGCGGCTGCGGCTAAAGCGGAGGCTGACCGCAAGGCGCAGGAAGCTGATTTGCAGCGTCAACTGGCAGAGGAGCAGGCGATGCTGGAACGTCTGACCGCCGAGCAGGCTGAGCGGGAGTTACAGCAACGCCAGCAGCAAGAAGAACAGGCCGCCAAAGATCAGGAGGCGATCAGCAGTTTTGAGTCGCAGATCATGGCCAAGGTAAGCCGCGCCTGGATGTATCCACCGGGCGTGGCACCGGATATGGAGGTGTCGGTGCGAGTAAATCTGGTGCCGACCGGCGAAGTGATCAGTGTGTCGGTCATCAAGAGTAGTGGGAATACCGCACTGGATCGTTCAGTCGAACAGGCGGTGATGAAGGCGTCACCCTTGCCGGTGCCGCAAGACGTCCGGATTTTTGAAAAGAACTTCCGGACATTCAGTTTTACTTTCAGACCGGAGAACGCAACGTGGTAATTCGATGGTTCAGTGTGCTGCTGATATTCATGCTTGCCAACCTCAGCAGGGCAGAACTGGTGATTGAAGTCACCCAGGGCAAACAGTCCGCGATTCCCATTGCGATTGTGCCGTTCCAGTGGCAGGGCAGCACGCCGCTGCCGGAAGATGTCAGTGGTGTGGTGGCTAATGATCTCGGCAGTAGCGGTTATTTCCGGGTGATGCCGGAAGCCAATATGGTGGCGCGTCCGACGGCTGTCGATCAGGTGTCCTATTCCGACTGGCGCAACCTGCGGCAGGACTTTCTGGTGATTGGCCGGATTTCCCAGGATGCCGGGGGTTACGCGGTCGAATTCCATGTGCTGGACGTACATCAGAAGGTTGAATTGCTACGTCATCGGGTCAAGGGCAAGGCCAGTCAGTTACGGGATATTTCCCACTACATCAGTGATTATGTGTTCAAGAAGCTGACCGGTATTCCGGGCGTGTTTGCCACCAAGCTGATTTACGTCACCACCAATCGCCAGCGTGATCGCTTTAACCTCAATTACGCCGACGCCGATGGTGCTCGCGAGCAGCTGATTTTTACCTCGAAGCAGCCCATTATTTCTCCGGCCTGGGCGCCAGACGGCAAGAAAGTCGCCTATGTGTCATTCGAATCCGGCCGCAGTGCGATCTATTTTCAGGAGCTGGCGACCGGCAAGCGGGAAATGGTTTTGCAAATGAAGGGATCGACCAGTGCCCCGGCTTTTTCACCAGATGGGACAAAGTTGGCCTTTGTAAACTCCAATCTGGGCAATCCGGACATTTATGTCCTTGACTTGAACACCCGTAAGACCGAACGTCTTACCAATCACTATGCGATTGATACCGAGCCGCAGTGGCTGACCGATAATCGTCGTCTGGTGTTTACCTCTAGCCGTGCTGGTGGTCCGCAAATTTATGAACTGGACAGTGTTACCAAGGCGGTCAAGAGGCTGACATACGAAGGTAATTACAATGCACGGGCACGCGTCACGGACGATGGCCGTAAATTGATATACGTTCACCGGGTGGGTGAAAACTTCCATATCGCATCGCAGGATCTGCGCAGCGGTATGGTGCAGACCCTGACGACTGATACCCAGCTGGATGAGTCGCCCAGTGTTGCACCTAATGGAAGTATGGTAATTTACGCTGCCAGCGAGGCAGATCGCAGTATTCTGGCTGCAGTATCTGTGGATGGTGACGTCAAATTCCGTTTGCCGTCCAAGTATGGCGACGTAAGAGAGCCTGCGTGGTCACCAATTTTCTAAATAAAACCATCGAGTGGAGTGGGAAGACAGTTATGCAAAAGAATGCATTGTACAAGGCTTTGGGATTGACGCTGGGCGCACTGCTGGTAGCCGCGTGTTCAAGCACTGGCGAAATCAACGAAGGTGAAGCCTCCGCGACCAGCACAACTACTCAGGCTACTACCAGCACAGAAACTGCTGCCAACGATGCCAGCACCACTGCAGTTGATACTGCTGCGGTTGCCGGTGAAGCCATGGACTCTGAGATGTCTCAGGCCGAAGCTGCTCTGATGGAGCAAACTGTTTTCTACTTCGACTTTGACCAGAGCACCATCAAGAGCGATTCCAAGGCTGCCCTGATGGCTCACGCTGCTTACCTGGCTGCCAACGGTTCTGCTCGCGTAGTTCTGGAAGGCCATGCTGACGAGCGCGGTACTGTTGAATACAACCTGGCTCTGGGTGAGCGTCGTGGTATGGCTGTGCGTCGTTTCCTGTTGGCTAACGGTGCCAGCGCCAGCCAACTGGAAGTTGTCAGCTTTGGTGAAGAGCGTCCGGTTTCCATGGGGCACACTGAAGCATCCTGGGCCAAAAACCGTCGTGTTGAGCTGAAATACCAGAGCAAATAATCGATGAAACCCCATATCGTCCTCTGTGCACTGGCGATCAGCGTCAGTGCCGCGGCGGAAGAGTGGGTCTCGGTAGGAGCCGCCCCGGCGGTGGCTCCGGCCTCCTCCTCAGAAGCAGTCGCTTCGCCGTCGACATCCCCCGTCGTTATCAATTCCCAAGCTGCCGAAAATGACTCCTCGCTGGTCAATGAAATGCTGATGCAGATGGATCAGATGCAGCAGGAAATTGCTTCCTTGCGTGAGCAGCTTGAGCAGCAGGGCAATCTGATTCGTGAATTGCGTCAGGACAGCGACAATCGGTATCTCGATCTTGATCGCCGTATTGTCTTCCTCACCACTGAAACCGAGCAGCAGGCGGTTGAACAGGCTGCGACAGCCGCGCCGGTTAACGGCCAGAGCGCCGAACAGGCCTATAGTGCTGCGATGCAGCTGGTACGCGACAAAAAGTTTGAGCAAGCCAATCAGGCATTTGATCAGTTCGTCCAGCAGTATCCGGACAGTGAACTGGTGGCTAATGCCTATTACTGGAATGGTGAGATATTGCTGGTGCGTGGCCAGTTCGATAGCGCCCTGACCAACTTCAAGACAGTGGTTGATCAATATCCTCAGCATGGCAAGGCGGCCGATGCCAGCTACAAGTATGGCGTCACTCTGCATCGTTCCGGTAAGGATGAAGAGTCACGTCAGTGGCTGCAGAAGGTTATCGAACAATATAAGGATTCTGCACCGGGTACTGTTCGGCTGGCTGAAGCCTATTTGAAAAAACTTTCTGTAAACCCTTAATTTTTTTAAAAAAAGGGGTTGCAGGGAGGCAAAATCTAAGTATTATATGCGCCTCCTTTGGGTCGTTAGCTCAGCTGGTAGAGCAGTTGGCTTTTAACCAATTGGTCGCTGGTTCGAATCCAGCACGACCCACCACTTTCCAACCTGACCTGATCAGGGTGTGTTGAAGTGGCCGAAGGCTGATTGCACTAGGTGCAGAAAAATGTGGGTCGTTAGCTCAGCTGGTAGAGCAGTTGGCTTTTAACCAATTGGTCGCTGGTTCGAATCCAGCACGACCCACCACTTTTCCTCACTGCAATAATTTTTGAATGTGGGTCGTTAGCTCAGCTGGTAGAGCAGTTGGCTTTTAACCAATTGGTCGCTGGTTCGAATCCAGCACGACCCACCAATTCAAAAACAGTTTTCAAAGGTATGGGTCGTTAGCTCAGCTGGTAGAGCAGTTGGCTTTTAACCAATTGGTCGCTGGTTCGAATCCAGCACGACCCACCAATTCCTGAAGGGAGAAAGCCTGGCTTTCTCCCTTTTTCGTTTCTGGATGGCGCACATTGTTCGTGCCGCAGATCCAGGTTCAGCCGGGTGGCTGTGTTACACTGCCGCTCAGCGCGAATGGCTATGAAACAAGCAGAGAACCCTATGTCCCAGCAAGATACTCAAGAACAGCGGCATATTGTGCAGGATTTCTGGGCTAACCCTGAGCCAGCACTGACTCCAGAGCAAGCCAGCCAGTACAAGGCTGAAATCAGGGAGCTGCTGCAGCGTGAAGATGCTGTGCTGGTTGCGCACTATTACACTGACCCTGAAATTCAGGCGCTGGCAGAAGCTACTGGTGGCTGTGTTGCGGATTCGCTGGAAATGGCGCGCTTTGGTGCCAATCATCCGGCCAGCACTCTGGTCGTCGCTGGTGTTCGCTTTATGGGTGAAACTGCCAAGATTCTGAGCCCGGAAAAGCGCGTTTTGATGCCGACGCTGGAAGCGACCTGTTCACTGGATCTGGGGTGTCCGGTTGATGAGTTCTCTGCTTTCTGTGATCAGTATCCGGATCGCACTGTGGTGGTGTACGCGAATACTTCTGCTGCGGTAAAGGCGCGGGCTGACTGGGTGGTAACGTCCAGTATTGCGTTGGATGTGGTGTCTCACCTTCATGGCCAGGGCGAAAAGCTGATCTGGGCACCGGATCGTCACCTGGGTGACTATGTGCGTCGCCAAACCGGTGCTGACATGATTCTGTGGAACAGTGAATGTATCGTTCACGATGAGTTCAAGGCCCAGGGGCTGCAGGATCTCAAGCAGGTTTATCCGGGCGCTGCAGTGCTGGTGCATCCTGAGTCGCCGCAATCTGTGGTTGAAATGGCTGATGCCGTTGGCTCGACCAGTCAGTTGATCAAGGCGGCCCGTGAGTTGCCAAACGACACTCTGATCGTTGCCACTGACAAGGCGATTTTCTACAAGATGCAACAGGCGGTGCCTGACAAGTTGCTGATTGAAGCGCCGACGTCCGGTAATGGCGCGACCTGTCGCAGCTGCGCTCATTGCCCCTGGATGGCAATGAACAGCCTGCGTAATGTGGCAGAAGTGCTGGAGAATGGTTCGCAGGAAATTTTCGTTTCAGAAGCGCTGCGTCGCGATGCGATCCGCAGCTTGCAGCGGATGCTCGATTTCAAGGCCTGATCAGGCCTTGATCAATTCATGCTAACCAAGCTTTTGTGGGCTGGATGAAATCTGTTTGAGGCGCTCTTTGAGCGCCTCTTGTCTTTGAAAGTCGCCTTGTTTGCCCGCTTCCTTGATGGCTAGATCCATTTGGCGGCCAGCTTCGGCCTGCTTGCCATTCAGATACAGGTATTCGGCATTGGCGTGATAGGCCAGCACATTCTGTCTGGCAGCGCCGGCAGCTCGGCTGAGCTGGAACCAGACGCCAGGAGTGGTTGGGCGTTGTTCGGCGAGTTTTCGCAACAGGGCGGTGGCATCAGCGTATTTGCCTGTGACTGTCAGAATATCTCCCTTGGTGCTTTGCAGAACGTAGCTGTCCGGGAAATAGTGCAGTGCGGCCTGAATGGCTTCGAGGGCTTTGTCGGCTTGTCCCAGTGTTGTCAGGGTTAGCGCCAGTAGGCTGATGCTGGCTGGGTCTTGCTGATATTGGCCGTCAATCTGTTGCAGTTGCTGCAAGGCCTGGGCGGGCTGATTCTGGTGCAGGGCATATTCGGCCAGGCTGAAATGAGCCGCGCTGGCGATCAATTTGTCGGAGTTATCACTTTCCAGTTCAAAAGTGGGTTTGATTTTTTCGTCGGTCAGCTGGTAACGCATGCGGGCCCGGTTTTTCAGTACTTCAAAATCGAAACCACGCTGGCGATCCTTGCGTGGATAACCGTCGGCACGGGCCTGGGCATCGGAAATCCGGTTCATGGTCAGTGGGTGGGTCAGCAGAAATTCCGGTGGTTTGGTACCAATACGGCTGGCGGCCTGCATCAGGGTAAACATGTCGGGCATGGCTTCGGGGTCGAAGCCGGCGTCAGCCAGAGTGCTGATGCCAATACGGTCAGCTTCGCGCTCCCAGTCTCGGCTGTAAGCCAACTGGTTCTGGATTTCTGCGGCTTGGCCTGCCATCAAGCCGGCAATACCGGCCTGCGGGTTGTCGGACATGGCGATCAGCAGGATGCTGGCCAGCAAGGTCGCTATGGCAACCGGTTCGCGCTGGTTGGCACGTTCAATCTGGCGAGCGAAATGGCGCTGGCTAAGGTGTGCCAGTTCGTGGGCCATCACCCCGGCCAGTTCATCTTCGTCATTGGCAAACAGCAGGATACCGAGGTTGATTCCAATAATACCGCCAGGTACTGCGAAGGCGTTTAATTCAGCCTTGTCGATCACCACAAACTCAAAGGAATCTTGCGGGGCGTTGCTGTAGGGAATCAGGCGAAACGCCAGATCTTCCAGAAATTCGATCGCCAGTGGGTCGTCAATGGTTCTGGCATTGGCACGCAGCTGTCTCAACCAGGTGCGACCAAGGTCATGTTCCTGTTGCAGCGAAACATAGGATGACGCGGCATCACCCAGTGCTGGCAGATCATTGCTGGCGGCATCGGCGGGCGTCGCAAGCGCCAGTCCGGAGGCGAGTAGCAGAGTGGCTGATAAACGCTGCAAAAGGAATCCTGTTGTTTGGTGTCAGTAGTGGCTGGAAGTGGTGCTGGCGACCATCACGGTGCCGGGATGGCGGCTTTATTTTATCTTGCCCGTTTGAGATTATCCGACACGGTAAGTTTCATCGACAAAAGCGGAAGTCAAAACGAGTGTCCCAATCCTTTCCAACCGATCATCTTCTTGATGTGACGGATGTTAGCTGCCCGCTGCCTCTGTTGAAAACCAAACTGACTCTCAAAACAATGGAAAGCGGTAAAGTTTTGTTGGTCAAAGCCACCGATGCCGGTTCCTGGCGTGATATTCCCCGCTATATTGAGATGTCGGAGCATGAGTTGCTGGCAGCTGAAGAAACAACAGCAGGTTATTGTTACTGGATCAGAAAGGGAGACAAACAATGATTCAGGTATTCCGGCGCTGGATTGACCGGTATTTTTCCAATGAAGAAGCCTTGTTGCTGTTGTTATTGCTGACGGCCTTTCTGGCCATCGTGATGCTGATGGGCAAGGTGCTGGCGCCATTTTTAACGGCGGTGGTGATTGCTTATCTGTTGCAGGGCAGTATGCAATTTCTCAAGCGCCGCGGGTTTGGCCATCTGGCCGCGACCATTGTGGTGTTCCTGATGTTTGTTGGCGTGATGCTGACCTTGCTGTTCATTATTTTGCCGGCCACCTGGACCCAGTTGTCGCAGTTCTTTTACGAGTTGCCGCGCATGGCCAGCAAGGGCCAGGCGCTGTTGATGTTATTACCGGAGCAATACCCGGATCTGATTTCGACCGATCAGGTACAAAGCTGGGTGAACCAGGCCAAGGACGAGTTGTCTTCAATGGGGCAGCTGGCGCTGAGTTTCTCGATTTCCGGCCTGACTGCTTTTATGGCGATGCTGATTTACTGTGTACTGGTGCCAATCCTGGTGTTTTTCCTGTTGAAGGATTCGTCGGCGATTGTGAACTGGTGTGTGTCGTTTCTGCCGCGCCAGCGCAAGATGCTGGATGACGTCTGGTATGAAATGGATTTGCAGATCGCCAATTACATTCGTGGCAAGGTGATCGAGATTCTGGTGGTTGGGCTGGTGTCCTGGTGCGCTTTCCTGGTGCTGGGGCTGGATTACGCGGCGCTGTTGGCGATTGGTGTTGGCTTGTCGGTGCTGGTTCCCTATATCGGTGCCGCCGTGATAACCGTACCGATCGCACTGGTTGGCTATGTGCAGTGGGGCTGGACCAACGACTTCGTCTACCTGATGGTGGTGTATGGCATTATTCAGGCGCTGGACGGTAACGTGCTGGTGCCATTGTTGTTTTCTGAGGTGGTGAACCTGCACCCGGTAGCCATTATTGTGGCGGTGCTGGTATTCGGTGGGCTGTGGGGCTTTTGGGGCGTGTTTTTTGCGATTCCGTTGGCGACCTTGTTCAAGGCTGTCTTGCAAGCCTGGCCAGGCCATCACATGGAGCATACTGCGGCAGTTGAAGACTGACCTGCGTTGTTTGGTTGCTTTCCCGGAGTCATGTTTTTACCGGTTTTGATGCCGGACTGGCACTATCTTTCACAGAGCCAGAGTCCGTGCTTGTCACTACCGATTCGCGCCAGTAGTATTGCGCTCTTGTCTTTTGGGGCTCCTGACAATGGTCATTCACAGGAGCCTGTTTGTCATGTGGAGTAAGTATTGATGATCACCGGCAGCATTGTCGCATTGGTAACCCCGATGCATTCCGACGGGTCCTTGGATTGGGAAGCTCTCGACGGCCTGGTGGACTTCCACATCAAGAATGGTACCGATGCAATTCTGCCTGTTGGAACCACTGGTGAGTCCGCTACCCTGTCAACCGAGGAACACTGCGCAGTAATTGAGCGAGTAGTCAAACGGGTGGCGGGTCGTCGTCCGGTCATCGCTGGTACCGGAGCCAACAGCACCACTGAGGCTATCGAGCTGACCCAGGAAGCTAAGCTGCTGGGCGCAGATGCCTGCTTGCTGGTGACTCCTTATTACAACAAGCCACCACAGCGTGGCCTGATCAAACACTACGAAGCCATTGCGGCAGCCGTGGACATTCCCCTGTGGCTTTATAACGTACCGGGTCGTACCGGTTGTGACATGCTGCCGGAAACCGTTGCTGCGCTGGCCGATGTTGAGCAAATCGTTGCGATCAAGGAAGCAACCGGCGATATCGACCGTGCTCGCAAGCTGATCGAACTGGTTGGTGATCGTATGGCGGTGTATTCCGGAGATGATCCAACCTGTCACGAGCTGATTTTGGCAGGCGGTAAGGGCAACATCTCCGTCACTGCCAACGTCGCTCCAAAGCTGATGCACGACATGTGCATGCTGGCACTGGACGGCAAGGCTGACGAAGTTCGTGCGCTGCAGGAAACCCTGATGCCACTGCACAATGGTATGTTCTGCGAAGCCAACCCGATTCCGGTCAAATGGGCACTGGCACGTATGGGTCTGATGAAAAACGGTATCCGTCTGCCGCTGGTAGAAATGGATGCCCGTTACGCTCCCAAGGTTGAACTGGCTCTGAAAGCTCTGGAACTGATCTGATTTTATGAAGTATTTGCTGTTGCTGGGGCTGCTGGCCTTGTCGGGGTGCAGCACCCTGTTTGGTGATCGTTTTCGGGATCGTGCCGATGACTATCTGACAACAACAGAAAGCAAGGAAGCGGTCGATCAGCAAGGTCAGCCGCTCGCCAAAGCCGATGCTTTACCTATTCCGGCTCTGTCCATGGCGGTAGAGCAGCCGGATTCATTTGAAATTCCCCAGCCTGCAGCCTTGCAGGAAGAGGAAGAAAACAATGAGCCTCAGGTTGCCTCGCTGAAAGACATGACTTCGCTGGAGTTGAATCCAAGGTTGGACCGTGATGGCTCCGGCAGCCAGATCCTGCGTTTGGATGGCAACTTTGCCTACGCCTGGGCCAAGGTCACGGATGCTATTGCTGCATCCAGTCTGCGTATGACCGATCTTAATCGCAGTATTGGTACCTGGTATCTGGAAATTCCCCAGCCGGCAAAAGAAGACACTCGCAGCTGGTGGGATCGCCTCTGGTCTTCCAGTGATGACGAGGCGAGCCAGAATTATTTGCTGAAAATGAACCGGGCCCACAACGGGGTTTTCCTGTCGTTGCTGTCGGATGTTGATCAGCTGGCAGATGACCAGCTGGCGTTGTCAGTGTTTGAGCAGATTCAGCAACAACTGAACCAGTGAGATACATTTCCCTCGGCAGCGGCAGCAAGGGGAATTCGACCCTGATAGAATATCGCAGCCGCAGTGTGTTGATTGATTGCGGTTTTAGCCGCAAAAACCTGATCTCGCGCTTGCAGGCTGCCAGTGCTGACGCCCATTGTCTGGAAGCTATTTTGGTCACCCACGAGCATGCTGACCATGCCAAGGGAGCAATGGCAGTCGCTGAGTTGGTGGATTCGCCACTCTATTGTTCGGTCGGAACTGCCATCAAAATGGGCTGGATCGAACATCGGTTGTGGCGTCCTGTCAGTGGTGGTGAGCTGCTGGATATTGCTGGTATGAAGGTCGCTGCGGTCACTGTGCCACATGACGCCAAGGAACCTCTGCAGTTTGTTGCTGAAGCCAGCGGCAGGCGAGTGGGGGTGCTGTCGGATCTTGGCTCACTGACACCGCATGTGATCGAAGCTTACCAAGGCTGTCATGGTTTACAGCTGGAAGCCAATCACGACCCGGAAATGTTACGTAATGGTCCTTATCCGCCGAGTTTGCAAAAACGGGTGGCAGGGCCGTTCGGTCATCTGAGCAACGCCCAGTGTGCCGAACTGATCCAGAGGATACGCTGGCCTGGCTTATTGCATCTGACCGCCGGGCACATCAGCGAAAAGAACAATCATCCGGAACGGGTGATTGCAACCTTGTCAGAATATATTGGTGCGGCAGCCGAACAGGTTTCGCTGCTGCCTCAGGACGATATTTCAGGCTGGCGTGAAATCTAGTCTGAGACAACAAGTTATACGTTAGCTAAATCTTCTGCGGAGATTCCCATGGAAAAACGCGAATTGCTTTACTCCGGTAAGGCCAAATCGGTGTACAGCACAGACGACCCGGACCTGATGGTTCTGGAGTTCCGCAACGATACCTCAGCGTTCGACGGTAAAAAGGTCGAGCAGCTGGATCGCAAGGGCATGGTCAATAACAAGTTCAACGCTTTCATTATGACCAGGCTGGCCGAAGCCGGTATTCCGACTCACTTCGAAACCCTGCTGTCTGATACTGAATCTCTGGTCAAGCGTCTGGATATGATCCCGCTGGAGTGTGTGGTTCGTAACGTTTCTGCTGGCAGCCTGTGTCGTCGTCTGGGCGTGGATGAAGGTGTTGAGCTGGATCCACCAACATTTGAACTGTTCCTGAAGAACGATGCGCTGGGTGACCCTATGGTCAACGAATACCACGCTCGCTCTTTCGGCTGGGCCGAAGAAAGCCACCTGAACCGCATGAAAGAACTGACCTTCCAGGTTAACCAGGTACTGAAGGCCATGTTCGATCAGGGTGGTCTGATGCTGGTTGATTACAAGCTGGAATTCGGTTTGTACAAGGGTGAAGTCGTACTGGGTGACGAATTCTCTCCAGACGGTTGTCGTCTGTGGGACAAGGAAACCCGTGAAAAACTCGACAAGGACCGCTTCCGTCAGGGGCTGGGTAACGTTGTCGAAGGTTATGAAGAAGTTGGCCGTCGTATTGGCGTGCAGTTCTGATTCATTGCGGGACCCGAAAAACAGGCGCAAGCCTGTTTTTTTATGCCTGAAATTCAGCAAGATGTACCTTTTGTCAGAGCATCGACATATCATTTTGCTAAGCTGTAACGATACCCGCCAGGACGCCAGGCACAGCGATTTTCGTCGCGACCGGATTTCTGGAAGTAACCAACACTGTAAACCGTATGGGAACAGGATCCTGATTATGAAAAAGACCCTGATTGCAGCTGGAATTGCTGCACTTGCTCCACTGTCTGCTCACGCTGATTTGTTGTTCACGCTGGGTGCCAAGGGCAGTGTCTGGCAGGCAGAACCAACAGGCCAGCTGGACAATGGTTTGTCTGTTGAAGGCGATGGCCTCAACATGAAGGAGGAAAACGGCCAGCAGATTACGGTGTTCTTTGAGCATCCTGTGCCATTTCTGCCGAATGTAAAGCTGAAGCAGACCAGCCTGGAAGTGGAAGGTAGTGGTGTTGCGACCGCGAGTTTCAATGATCAAACCTTTAGTGGTGATGTCGACAGCAAACTGGATCTGAGCCATACCGACCTGACCCTGTACTGGGGTTTGCCATTGCCGGTACCGTACGTTGATATCAACTTCGGTCTGACCGGCCGTCAATTTGATGGCTCTGCTGAAGTTCGCAGTGCTACTGAATATCAGCAAGTGGATCTGGATTTTGTGCTGCCAATGGTTTACGGCGAGTTGAAAATTGATACCCCGTTTGGCTTGTACGCCAGTGCCGATATCAACTATGTCGGTTATGGCGACAACAAGCTGTCTGATATCAGTTACGGTCTGGGTTATATTCTGCCGATTCCGGTGGTGGATCTGGGGCTGGAAGCCGGTTACCGCAAGATGACCCTGCAAACTGATCCGGACGATACCGATATTGAAACAGATCTGGATATTTCAGGCATGTATTACGGTGCCTCCCTGTCCGTTGGTTTCTGATTACTGATCTGAATTCCAGGCATAAAAAAAGCGGCTTCTCAGCCGCTTTTTTTATGCCTGCCGGTTTGACCCAGCAGTGTCTGTACAGGAGGTACCCTTAAATGATGCCTTGTTCCTGCAGGTCGGCTATCAGGCTGTCTACTGAATGACCTTCAGCAGCGATACTGATATCTGCACCGTCAGCGCCGCCAGCTACCAGGGCCACCAGACCCGCCTCTTTGAGGATCAGGGCAGACTCGGCAGTGCCAATGGCAGCCAGACGTCCCATTTCAAACAGACGACGATCCAGGGCATTTACCAGAGTTTCTGCATTGCTGGCATTGATTGCCACTACGGCAGGCTTCTGGTTGAAGCGACGGGCCTTCTCAACAGCGCTAACTGCTTCACTGCTGTCAGATGCAGTGGATTCGCCAACGATCATGCCAGCGCCAATTGTGACGTTGGTCAAACGGTCGATAACAATGAAAGCGCCAGTGCCATGGATCTTGTTGTAGGCATCAAACGGAACTGACTTGTCCAGCGCCACTTCAACCAGTGCAATCTCGTTCAGTTTGACTTCATCGGCCAGGCTTTGCTCCAGCGTGTTGACGTCCACCAGATGGTGAATCTTGCTGAAGCTGCCGGTGCTGCTGCTGGAAGCAAATTTCAGATCGTATGGACGGCCTGGCACCATGGCTTTTTCGGTCATCCAGACGATGTCGGCATTAAAGCGATTGCCAACGATTGGCTGGTCGTCGATTTTGACGATCACATCACCACGGGAGATGTCGATTTCATCTTCCAGAGTCAGCGTGATGGACTGACCCGCAAAGGCTTTGTCGAGGTCGCCATCAAAGGTAACGATGCGTTCAACCTTGCTGGTTTTCTGTGACGGCAGCGCCATGATGGTGTCGCCTGGCTGTACAACGCCTGCTGCGATGGTGCCGCAGAAACCACGGAAGTCGAGGTTTGGACGGTTAACGTACTGGACTGGCAAGCGGAAGTTGTCGAAGTTTTTGTCTTCGGCGATTTCCACACTTTCCAGAATTTCCATCAGGGTCTGGCCAGTGTACCAGGGGGCTCGCTCAGAGCGTTCAACGACGTTGTCACCATCCAGTGCAGACATAGGCACACAACGAATATCGCTGAGGTTCAGCTTCTTGGCGAACTCCAGATAGTCGCGCTGGATTTCTTCAAAACGGGTCTGATCGAAATCCATCAGGTCCATTTTGTTGATCGCAACTACCACGTGTTTGATGCCGAGCAGCGAAGCAATAAAGCTGTGACGCTTGGTTTGGGTCTGAACGCCGTAACGAGCATCGATCAGGATGATCGCCAGCTGACAGGTAGATGCACCGGTCGCCATGTTACGGGTGTACTGTTCGTGCCCCGGGGTGTCGGCGATGATGAACTTGCGCTTGGCAGTCGAGAAGTAGCGGTAGGCCACGTCGATGGTAATGCCTTGCTCACGCTCAGCGGCCAGACCGTCAACCAGCAGCGCCAGATCAGGACGATCGCCAGTGGTGCCCACTTTGGCGCTATCTTTGGTCACGGATGCCAGCTGATCTTCGTAGATCATCTTGGAATCGTACAGCAGACGACCAATCAGGGTGGATTTGCCGTCGTCTACGTTACCGCAGGTGAGGAAGCGCAACAGCTCCTTGTTTTCGTGCTGCTTCAGGTATTCCAGAATGTCGCTGGAAATCAGATCGGACTGGTGGGACATCAGAAGTAACCCTCTTGCTTTTTCTTCTCCATGGAGCCGGATGAGTCGTGGTCAATTGCACGGCCCTGACGTTCGGAGGTGGTGGTCAGCAGCATTTCCTGGATGATTTCCGGCAGCGTTGCTGCTTCGGATTCAACCGCGCCAGTCAGTGGGTAGCAGCCCAGAGTACGGAAGCGTACGGATTTCATTTCCGGTACTTCGCCTTCTTTCAGTGGCATGCGTTCGTCGTCAACCATGATTAGCATGCCATCACGTTCAACAACCGGACGCTTGTCAGAGAAGTACAGCGGCACAATGGCGATGTTTTCCAGGTAGATGTATTGCCAGATATCCAGCTCGGTCCAGTTGGACAGTGGGAATACACGAATGGATTCGCCCTTGTTTACCTTGCCGTTGTAGATATTCCACAGCTCCGGGCGCTGGTTTTTCGGGTCCCAGCGGTGCTTGCTGTCGCGGAAGGAGTACACACGCTCCTTGGCGCGGGATTTTTCTTCATCACGACGAGCGCCACCAAAGGCCGCATCAAACTTGTACTTGTCCAGTGCCTGTTTCAGACCCTGGGTTTTCATCACGTCGGTATGCTTGGAGGAGCCGTGAGTGAAGGGGCCAATGCCCTGCTCAACGCCTTCCTGGTTGATATGAACCAGCAGGTCCATGCCAACTTCTTTTGCCATCTTGTCACGAAATTCGATCATTTCGCGGAATTTCCAGGTGGTATCCACGTGCAGCAGAGGAAATGGTGGCTTGCCTGGGAAAAACGCCTTGCGGGCAAGGTGCAGCATGACTGCTGAGTCCTTACCGATGGAGTACAGCATTACCGGGTTATCAAACTCGGCAGCCACTTCGCGGATGATATGGATACTCTCCGCCTCCAGTTGCTTGAGGTGCGTGAGATGGTAGTCACTAATCATGGGACGATGTCTCGAGGTTGGAAATGATGGCTGGTTCGGCGTGCCTGCGTCCGGCTGCTGGCCCAGCTATTTGAATTTGCCGGGGACTATATCAAGTGAGGGGGCATATAAGAAGGTAGTATCAATACCATTTGGTTATAATTATATGGGTGTTTACAGTTTCCGGTTCTGCAAGAGCCGTATGGCTTGTATCTGATGGTGCAAAGTGGCCTGAAAATGGTCTTTTAGTATGCATTGGGGCAGATATTGATCCATTTACCCGGTTTCTTCTATGGTTATTTGCTGGTTTGTCCATGATCGATTTCTCGGGCAAAGCTGGCAAAAATACAGTCTTTTCCTTTATCAACGACCTATGTCAATTTGAAGTTTTCGGCCCGGTCGGATACATTTCGCTCCCGCCTTTTAACCATCCCGATATTTCGATGGAGTTAGCCCGTGTCGACCCCCTGGGAGCTGTATCAAGCTGATCTCAAACGAGACGATTTTTCCTATGACTCTGCGCAGGAGATGGCAGTCAAGCATTTGCAACGACTGTTCGAAGACCTGGTTGCGGCGGAAGAACGTCGAACGAACAAGGGTTTTATTGGCAAGCTGGGTGGCAAATTCAGTCGCAAGAAGCCGGAGCCCGAAAAGGGCTTGTATTTCTGGGGTGGTGTTGGTCGTGGCAAAACCTATCTGGTGGATACCTTCTACCATGCGCTGCCGTTCGAGCGGAAAATGCGCACACACTTCCACCGTTTTATGCAGCGAGTGCATCATGAGCTGACAGGTCTGGCCGGGGCCAAAAACCCGTTGACTATTGTTGCTGATCGTATCGCTGCGGAAGCCGTAGTGATCTGCTTCGACGAGTTCTTTGTATCTGACATCGGGGATGCCATGATCCTTGCTGGCCTGATGCAGGAACTGTTTGATCGTGGTGTAACCCTGGTGGCAACCTCCAATATTGTGCCAGACGGCCTGTACAAGGATGGTTTGCAGCGTGATCGTTTTATTCCTGCGATCAAACTGCTGAACAAGTTTACCGAAGTCGTTAACGTGGATAGTGGTGTTGACTACCGTTTGCGTACCCTGGAGCAGGCTAACCTGTACCACTTCCCGCTGTCAGAAGCGGCTGAAGCTGCGCTGAAAAAAAGCTTCGAAGGGTTGGTTCCTGATATGCGTCAGGTTGAACTGAATACCCATGTTGAAGTTCTGGGGCGTAACATTCCGGTTAGGGCGGTTTGCGAGGATGTTGCCTGGTTCGACTTTAATGCCTTGTGCGATGGCCCGCGCTCACAGAATGACTATATCGAGCTGGGTAAGTTGTTCCACGCTATTCTGATTTCCAACGTACCTGTGATGGGGGTCAAGAACGACGACCTGGCACGTCGCTTTATCAACCTGATCGACGAGTTTTACGATCGTGGTGTCAAAGTGGTGATGACGGCGGATGCGGCCATCCCGGATATTTACGAAACCGGCAAGTTGGAGTTTGAATTCCAGCGTACCACGTCACGGATGCTGGAAATGCAGTCTCATGATTATTTGGTGCGTGAGCACAAGTGCGACTGATCCAGTTCTAATGGCCTGGATAACATAAAAAACGCAGCTATGGCTGCGTTTTTTATTGGTTGTTGTTTGGTCGCTACGGTTTGCCAAAGACTCTGTTTACTTCGACCGATAACCAATACGAAAGCCACCCCAGTGTCTGCCTTTGACCATGATGGGAACTGACAGGTCGTGCATCACTTCGCCGGTATCGCGTTTGTAGGTTTGCAGTAAAAATGCCTGTTTGTTCTGGCCGCAGCGCAGGCCGGTACGGTCGTTAAAAATGCGTTTGGTACGGCTGTTTAGAAGGTCTTTCTCCATGTTACCGGTTAACGGCTGGCTATAACGCTTGTTATGGGTCGGGAAATAGCCATTAACGTCGACTGCGCCTGCGTAGGCTATTTCCTGATGGCGCTGCAAAATGGGTTCCTGAATTGCCGGCAGTTGCTCGTCGGTAAAGCGGTCATAACGGGTATTATATTTTTTCGGTTTGGTGTTGGGGATGGTCTGGTAGTTGGTATCAAACACATCCTCAATCGACAGTTTGCCGTTATCAATAGCTCGCTCAAATAGTTCACCAATTGTCCTGGCTGCTTGTTCTGCTTCGGATTTGGCAGCATCGTGAATATGGCCGAGTTCGCCATCGCTGAAGGCTTCATAAATACGTTCAGCGGTTTCAGATAACTGTAGTGACTGATCTGAAATGGAAGAAATTTCTTTCTCGGTCAGCTCCAGGCGGCTACGAGTATCTCCAACAATGCTGGATATTTGCTGGATGTGAGAGCTGTTGTTTTGCACGTTTTCGGCAATGGCATTGACGCTGTACTGGATTTCTTCCGAGCGTTGATAGATTTCATTGAGGCGTGCACTGACTGTTTGGGTCATGCTGACCCCTTCGTCGATAACAACTGTCAGGCGTTTGCTATTGGCGACAGCATCTTTGATAGCACTGTTTATCTGTGTGACGGTTTCGCCAATCTGTTCGGTAGCGCTGGACGTTTTGGCTGCCAGCGCCCGTACTTCGTCGGCGACAACCGCAAATCCTCGGCCTTGCTCACCAGCGCGGGCTGCTTCGATGGCAGCATTCAGTGCCAGCAGATTGGTTTGTTCGGCAATGTCACTGATGACTCGGGTGACGGACTTGATCTGTTCGGATTTGCTTTCCAGTTGGGCAATGAGTTCCGCATTGGCGTTGACCTGATTACGAGTGCCCTCCATTTGTGGAATGGTGGCATCGACCGCCTTTTTACCCGACAGATTCAACTGTTTGGCTTGATCGGCAGCCTGAGCGGCTTCTTGGGTTTGTGAGACCATCGAGTTGACAGCATCGGATATTTGCTGGGCTGACATAACAATGCGGCCTGTATCCTCAACCTCCTCATGAATTTTTTCGCGCATTTTGTCAGCAGCATGCGACATTTCTGCTGCGGCGATAGCGATGCGACCACTGTGTTCGGAAAGCTGCTGCTTGAGAGTACGGCTGTCGGACAGTTGTTGACCGATTTTTCTATAGGCCGGCGGCAAGCTGTTGACAGGGTGTGACGGGTTGTTGATTTGTTTCAGGAGTAGTTGCTGGCTGCGTTGATGGCTGAAGTGAATCACCAAGACGCTGATTGCCGCCGCCGCGATAGCTGTCGGTATGTTGCTGCTGGAGGTGAAGATGCTGAAGCCGTAGCCTGTGGCAATACCTGCAATGGTACCGCTGGCAATGGCGATCAGGCCGTTTTGTTTTTGTTGTAGGGGCATGCTGACTCCTCGAAGCTCAGTTAAAGCTTAGTCAAAGTTGTCAGATTGCAAATTGTAGAACAGGACTGGATTGGCTAGCTTTTAGTATAGAGTAGCCTAAAAAATTATTTTGTACTGGTTGGGTCTTGGGCTAAAACGTCAATGCGATAACGGCCTGGATATTTGAAGATCCATTGGGGCTGAGATAAGAAATCTTTGGGTATTTAGATTGGAACTGAACCGATCCAGAGATGTACCAACTTCTGTTCAGAAGGTTGGTGCCCAGGGAGAGACTCGAACTCTCACGAGCGTAAGCTCACTGCGACCTGAACACAGCGTGTCTACCAATTCCACCACCTGGGCATTTTTATACTGGGTTTTTCCAGTTCAGGATTTGACTGTCCTGATCAGTGTGCCAGCACCAACATTCAAACGATAACAAGAGAAGGTTGGTGCCCAGGGAGAGACTCGAACTCTCACGAGCGTAAGCTCACTGCGACCTGAACACAGCGTGTCTACCAATTCCACCACCTGGGCATTTTTATACTGGTTTTTTCCAGTTCAGGATTTGACTGTCCTGATCAGTGTGTCAGCACCAACATTCAAACGATAACGAGAGAAGGTTGGTGCCCAGGGAGAGACTCGAACTCTCACGAGCGTAAGCTCACTGCGACCTGAACACAGCGTGTCTACCAATTCCACCACCTGGGCATTTTTATACTGGGCTTTTCCAGTTCAGGATTTGACTGTCCTGATCAGTGTAGTAGCACCAATACTTATTTGATAACAAGATAAGTTTGGTGCCCAGGGAGAGACTCGAACTCTCACGAGCGTAAGCTCACTGCGACCTGAACACAGCGTGTCTACCAATTCCACCACCTGGGCTTTTCGGAGCTACCCGCTAACAGCTACTTTACGGAGTTCTGGTACCAGAGGCCGGACTCGAACCGGCACACCCGCAAAGGCGGGGGATTTTGAATCCCCTGCGTCTACCAATTTCGCCACTCTGGCTCGTTAGTAGCTGTCAGTGGCCGCGTATATTACTGATCTATTTTCGCCGGTCAAACATTTTTTTAAGTTATTTCCTTAACTTAGCGGATTTGCTTCTGTAATCTTAGGCTTCATTGATCGACTGGCAGTGGCTGGTCGGTTTTCCTCTGTATACCTACTGCAATATCTGATGAAAACCAGCGACTTTTTTTTCGAACTTCCTGATGAGCTGATCGCCCGTTTTCCGGCTGAGCAACGCAGCGCTTCCAGGTTATTACAATTGGATGGCGTCAGCGGCGAGCTGCGGGACGGTAAATTTGTAGATCTGCTGGAGTTTCTGGCAGCGGGCGACTTGTTGGTGTTTAACAACACCCGGGTGATTCCGGCGCGGCTGTTTGGTGAAAAAGCCAGTGGCGGCAAAATAGAAATGCTGGTTGAACGGATTCTGGACGGCAATCAGGCGCTGGCTCATATTCGCGCTTCCCGTTCTCCTAAAGAAGGCCAGACGCTGGTCGTTGCCGGTGTCGAGCTGACGGTGCTGGGGCGCCAGGCGAATCTGTTTCTGGTGCAATTTCCACAACAGGAAAGCATCCTCGAGCTGCTTGATCGCGCTGGCCATATTCCCTTGCCGCACTATATGGAACGCGACGACAGCGAGTTTGACCGCGAGCGTTACCAGACGGTTTATGCTGAAAAACCGGGGGCGGTGGCGGCTCCAACAGCAGGCCTGCATTTTGATGAACCCCTGTTGGAGGCAATTCGGGCCAAGGGTGTTAATACCGCGTTCGTGACCCTGCATGTGGGTGCCGGTACCTTCCAGCCAGTCAAGGTTGATGACGTCACCCGGCATGAAATGCACTCGGAATACATTGAAGTCAGCGCTGAAGTTGCAGCAGCGGTAAAAGCCACGCGGGCTGCGGGTAAACGGGTGATTGCAGTCGGAACAACCTCGGTGCGCAGCCTGGAAAGTGCCAGTACTTCCGGTGAAATCGCCGAATTTGCCGGTGACAGCCGGATTTTTATCTATCCTGGCTACCAATTCCGTTCGGTCGATGCCATCGTCACCAACTTTCATTTGCCGGAATCCACCCTGATCATGCTGGTATCGGCGTTTGCTGGTCAGCAGTACACGCTGGCGGCATACCGCCATGCGGTCGAACAGGGTTACCGTTTTTACAGTTATGGTGATGCCATGTTGCTGACCCAGCCTTGCCAGATGATTGAGCAAGGTTCCAACCTTTGTGGAGATGAATCTGAATGAGTTCAGATAACAGCCAGCGCCAGTGCGCCATGAACTTTACCCTGCACAAAACGGATGATGGCAGTTTTGCCCGTCGCGGCACCGTATCCTTTCCGCGCGGAGATATTCAGACACCGGCCTTCATGCCGGTGGGAACTTATGGATCGGTAAAAGGACTGAACCCCGACCAGGTCAAGGAGCTGGGTGCAGAGATCATTCTGGGCAACACTTTTCACCTGATGCTGCGTCCAGGTACCGAAGTCATCAAGTTGCACGGTGACCTGCACGATTTTATCGGCTGGGATAAACCGATTCTGACCGACTCCGGCGGTTTTCAGGTGTTCAGCCTCGGTGATATGCGCAAGATCACTGAAGAAGGTGTGACTTTCCAGTCGCCGGTGAATGGTGACAAGGTGTTGATGACACCGGAAAGCTCGATGCAGGTGCAGCGTGATCTGGGCTCTGACATCGTGATGATTTTTGACGAATGTACCCCGTATCCGGCGACTGAAAAGCAGGCGGCGGATTCCATGCGTCTGTCATTGCGCTGGGCTGGCCGCTCCAAAGCTGCCCATGGCGATAATCCGTCGGCGCTGTTTGGCATTATCCAGGGCGGGATGTACGAAGACTTGCGTGATGAGTCGCTGGCCGGGCTGCTGGATATTGGTTTTGACGGTTACGCCATCGGTGGCCTGAGCGTGGGTGAGCCGAAGCCGGAAATGATGAAGGTGCTGTCGCACATCACGCCGAAAATGCCGCAGGATAAGCCGCGTTACCTGATGGGGGTCGGCAAGCCGGAAGATCTGGTTGAAGGCGTTCGTCGTGGTGTCGATATGTTCGACTGTGTGATGCCGACTCGTAATGCCCGCAACAGTCACCTATTCATTTCGACCGGTGTGCTGAAACTGCGTAACGCTGCCAACCGCACGGATACCGGCCCGGTGGATCCGGAATGTGACTGCTACACCTGTCGTAACTACAGCCGCGCCTACCTCTATCACCTCGACAAATGTCGGGAAATTCTGGGAGCGACGCTGAACAGTATCCACAACCTGCATTATTATCAGACTCTGATGGCTGGTTTGCGCAGGTCATTGGAAGAAGGTACATTTGCGGCCTTTGTGGATGACTTTTATGCCAAGCGGGGGCTTGAAACTCCGCCGCTTGATCGCAATTAAGCAGGGTGTTGTCTGTTCCGGGAGGATGCAGAAACACGAATAAACAGGTCGCTGGCAGACGTTGCAAGGACCGTAAAATAAGTGTCGCTAACCCGTGCTAGGGTGCTCACGAAGTATTTGGAGATCTATTAATGAAATTTCTGTTTGCCTTGATGGCGATGGCTGCATCCGCTTCGGCACTGGCTGAAGGTGCGCCAGCCGAAGGTCCAATGGGCGCAATTGGCCAGTTCGTTTTCCTGGGCGGCTTCCTGTTGATTTTCTATTTCCTGCTGTGGCGTCCACAAGCCAAGCGTCAGAAAGAACATAAAAACCTGATTTCTAACCTGAGCAAGGGTGATGAAGTGGTTATGGCTGGCGGCATGCTGGGCAAAGTAACCAAGGTTTCTGAAGACTTCGTGGTGATGGAAGTGGCCAACGGTATCGAACTGCCAGTTCAGAAGGTAGCGGTGACCATGGTTCTGCCAAAAGGTACCATCAAGGAAGTACTGGGCTGATAACCCCTCCTGTCAGCAGCTGTGGCACGCGCCACAGCTGTTTCTGAATCGAGCTTTCACAAGGGCAGATTATGCTCAACAAGTATCCCCTCTGGAAAAACCTGCTGATACTGGTTGTATTGGCACTGGCCGCTGTTTATGCAGCGCCGAATCTTTACCCGCCCGATCCCGCCATTCAGGTGACCCCGACCCGCTCTGGCGCTGAAATGTCCGACTCTGTCGTCAAGCACGTTAATGAAATCCTCACCGCCAAGGGTATTGATGTTCTGGCTGATGAAGTCAATGGCAGCACGGCACTGGTGCGTCTGACTTCTTCCGAGCAACAGCTGGCGGCCAAGGATCTGGTGCAGCGCGAACTGGGCGACGACTATGTGGTGGCACTGAACCTGGCTCCGACCACTCCGGACTGGCTGCTGTCGATGGGCGCTGGCCCGATGACATTGGGTCTGGACCTCAGTGGCGGTGTGCACTTCCTGATGGAAGTGGACATGCAGGATTATCTCAGTGGCCGGATCAAGAACTACCGCGAGGAGCTGCGTACCCGTCTGCGTGAAGAGGGTATCAAGTATCGTCGGGTGGTGATTGACGATGACAAGATCAATCTGGTTTTTGTGGATGCTGTGGTACGTGATGAGGCGGATGCCTTTCTGGCGCGTAACTACACCGAATTCCTGCGTGAAGATGTCGATAACGGCGACCAGTACCTGATTCAGCTGAGTATTTCCGATCAGAAGAAGAAAGAGCTGGAAGACTACGCCCTGAAGCAGAACCTCACCACCATTCGTAACCGGGTCAATGAACTGGGTGTGGCTGAGCCGCTGGTACAGCGTCAGGGTCGTAACCGTATCGTGGTTGAGTTGCCTGGTGTGCAGGACACCGCGGAAGCCAAGAAAATTCTGGGTAAGGCCGCCAACCTCGAGTTCCGTCTCGAAGCTGAGCCGGGTGCTTCCCGCATTACTACTGAAGAATATCCTTTCCGTAACGACCAGTTCCGTACCGCGCGGCTGGAAAAAACCGTGATCACCACCGGCGACAGTGTCACCAACGCCCAGCCTTCGTTTGATGAGAACGGTTTCCCGCAGGTGAACATCGATCTTGATTCCAAGGGCGGTGCCATCATGACCCAGGTGACCCGCAAGGCCATCAAGCGTCGTATGGCGGTGCTGTTTGTCGAGCGCAAGCCAAAGACTGTTTATGAAATGGTCGAGGGCAAGGAAGTACCAAAAACCATTCAGGTAGTCGACAAGTCCATTATCTCGCTGGCAACTATTCAAAGCACGCTGGGCTCAAGCTTCCGCATCACCGGTCTGGAATCGGCTGAAGCCTCTGAGCTGGCCTTGCTGCTGCGGGCTGGTGCACTGGCGGCGCCAATGTATTTTGTTGAAGAGCGGACGGTTGGTCCAAGCCTGGGTAAAGAAAACATCGAGATGGGTATGAACTCGGTGATTCTCGGCCTGGCGCTGGTGCTGGTGATGATGGCGGTTTATTACCGCACCTTTGGTTTGCTGGCCAACGTTGCCTTGCTGGCCAACATCGTGGTGCTGATTGCCATGATGAGTATTGTCGGGGCGACGCTGACGTTGCCGGGTATTGCCGGTATTGTCTTGACCGTTGGTATGGCGGTGGACGCCAACGTGTTGATCTTCTCGCGAATTCGTGAGGAATTACGCGCCGGGCGCTCGCCACAGCAGGCAATTCATGAAGGCTATAATCGGGCGTTTGTGACCATTCTCGATGCGAACCTGACAACCCTGATCGTGGCGGTGATTCTGTTTGCCGTTGGTACCGGTCCGGTGAAAGGCTTCGCGGTAACCCTGTCCTTCGGCATTATCACTTCCATGTTTACAGCCATCATGCTGACTCGTGCGCTGACCAACGCTATTTATGGTGGCCGTCGTCTGCAAACCCTGTCTATCGGAGGTAAAGTCTGATGAAGAAAGCCTTCGATTTTATGAAGCTGCGCTATGCCGCAATGGTATTTTCCGGACTGTTGCTGCTGGCCTCGATTGGTTCTCTGGCGGTGCAGGGGCTGAATTTTGGCCTCGACTTCACTGGCGGTACGCTGCTGGAAGTGCAATACGACAAGGTGCAACCGGTTGACCAGATTTCAACTGCCTTGCAGGCCGCTGGCTATAAGGATGTAACGGTCCAGACCTTCGGTTCCGAAACCGATATTCTGGTACGTATGTCGGAATCCTTCCGCGACAATCTGGGCAACGAAGTGCTGGCGGTCTTGCAGGGAGCTGCAACGGCTGATAACAAGCTGACGCTGCTGCGCAGTGAATTTGTGGGGGCCAACGTCGGTGAGGAACTGCGTGACCAGGGCGGCCTGGCGCTGTTGCTGGCACTGGCGGTGGTGATGATTTATGTTGCCGCCCGTTTCCAGCTGAAGTTCTCGGTTGGTGCGGTTATGGCGCTGTTCCACGACGTCTTGATCACGCTGGGTTTGTTCTCCATTTTCCAGTGGGAATTCGATCTTACCGTGCTGGCGGCCTTGTTGGCGGTGATCGGTTATTCACTTAACGATACCATCGTGGTCGCGGACCGTATTCGTGAAAACTTCCGTACCATGCGCCGTTCTGATCCAATCGAAATCATGAACGATGCCCTCAACCAGACCCTCGACCGTACCCTGATGACCTCGTTCACCACGGTGCTGGTGCTGTTGGCGTTGCTGTTTGTGGGTGGTGAGCTGATCCATAACTTTGCCATGGCACTGACCGTCGGTATTGTGATTGGTACCTACTCATCCATCTATGTGGCAGCCAGTCTGCTGTTGCTGATGAAACTGACCCGGGAGGATCTGATGCCACCCGAAGTCGAAGAAGAAATCGACGATCGTCCATAATTACCGGGCTGATTTGTTGTTTACCTCGAGTGCCGTGGATCTGGCGATCCGCGGCATTCTTGTCTCTGCAGTTGGCTTTTCTGCGGTGACTGCCGTTATGAGGACTCCTCCATGTTGAGCTATCTGCATTCCTTTCACGCCGGCAACTTTGCTGACGTGCTCAAACACCTGGTCGAAGCCGAAGTGCTGGCCTATCTGTGTCGCAAGGACAAGCCTTTCGTCTACATAGATACCCACTCGGCGGCCGGTATCTATCAGCTGAATTCCCATGAGTCTGCCAAAAACCGCGAATACCTGACGGGTATTGGCCGCCTGCAGGGCAGTCAGTGGCCTGAACTGGAAAACTATCTGTCTGCGGTGCAGGCCTGTCAGGATGGTATTGATGAGCCGGTTTACCCGGGTTCTCCGGCGATCGCCCAGCACTTTTTGCGCGAGCAGGACAAGGCCGTGTTGTTTGAACTGCATCCACGTGAGTTTGGTTATCTGGAGCAGTTGATGCGCTCAGATCGCCGTATCAGCTTGCGTCACGAGGATGGCTTCCAGGGACTGGTGGGCTTGTTGCCAACCCAGATTCGTCGTGGGCTGGTACTGATGGACCCGCCTTACGAAGTCAAAACCGATTATCAGACCGTTGTTGATAGCCTGGCGAAAGCCTACCGAAGAATGGCCACGGCCACCTATGCGCTCTGGTATCCGGTGGTGGAGCGTCAGCGTATTGATGAGCTGGAACGCCAGCTGGTGAAAACCGGTATTCGCAATATTCAGCTGTTTGAATTGGGTATCAGGGCAGATAGCGCTGAACGTGGTATGACCTCGGCCGGTATGATTCTGATTAATCCACCGTTTACGCTCAAACCCATGCTGGAACAGCTGTTGCCGAAGTTAGCCAAACAACTGGCAGGGGAGCACGGCAACTGGCGTTGTGAAGTTCTGGTTGAGGAATAGACCCGAATTTATGCCGCTTTATTCCGTCAGTGGCGGTTGCTCGGTAATCGCCTTGACGGCCTGGTGAGTGATACGCCGTTCCGCAGAAATGGCGTAGAACTCCTGGGTCAGTTCTTCGACCACGCCGACCACCTTGACCCGGTACTTCTGGCAAATTTCTTTGGCAATCACGGCCGGGGCGAAAAAGAAGCCGTGGCCCTGGCTGCCAAATGCCTTCAACAGCGCCGAATCGTCAAATTCCCCGGTAATCCGCGGCGTAATACCTGCCCGTTTGAACCAGCTGAGTAACTCTGTACGCAAGCCCGATGCGGTATCGGTTGGCAGCAGTACTGGCGCATCATGAAGGCAACGGGGAAATTCAAATTCACTTCGAGGTATCAGTTTATTGGCCGCGAAACAGGCTAGGCGGCTGCGACCTAACGGGTGGTTAAAGCAACGGATATTCATGCCCGGAGGAATTGGGCTGTCGGCCAACACCAGATCAAGCCGGTGCACCGCCAGCTCACCCAGCAGCGCGGCCATTTGTTCTTCGTGGCAGATAATCCGCATGTTGCTGGCCAGTGTCAGTGACGGGCTCAGTAGGCGGTGAGCAATCGACTTGGGCAAGGCATCGACGATACCGACGCGAAATTCGGTGGGGCGCTCGGTAATGCCCAGATGCATGACCTCCTGTAATTCATCACCAAGCTGGAAAATCTGGCGACAATAATCCAGTGCCACACGGCCGGCATCTGTGAGTTCAAGACCACGGCCGGATTTATTGAACAGCGCCACTCCCATATCGTCTTCCAGCAGCTTCAACTGACCACTGATGGTTTGTGGGGTGATGTTGAGACGATCAGCCGCCGCCTGCACGCTGCCATCAACCGCAACAGCAAAAAAATACTGCAGGTGCTTGTAGTTCAGACGTCTCATAGTTCGTAAAAACCGAGGTATTGGTAAAAGATAATTCGAATATTATTTTTTATTTTTGCTTTCTACAATAACAGCCTGATAAACAAATACATTCATCAGGAGATATTGTATGAGTCGTCCAGACTATCTGAACTCCAAGTCGGCGGAGGCTGAAGTAGCCACCATGCCGTACGAATCGGCCAGGACCAGTGCCGTCTCTGTGGACGGCCGCAAGGTTCTGCGCAACACCTACATGCTGTTGTCCATGACCCTGTTGTTCAGCGCTGCTGTCGCAGGTGTTTCAATGGCGCTGGGTTTGCCGCATCCAGGACTGATCCTGACGCTGGTTGGTTATTTTGGTCTGTTGTTCGCGGTTCATAAAACCAAGGACAGCGCCATGGGTATCCTGTCTGTGTTCGCCCTGACCGGTTTTATGGGCTACACCCTTGGCCCAATCCTGTCCATGTACGCCAGCCTTCCTGGCGGTAGCAGCATCATCATGAGTGCGCTGGGTACTACGGGTCTGATTTTCTTTGGTATGTCCGGCTGGGTGCTGTCGACTGGCAAGGATTTGTCTGGCTGGGGCAAAACCCTGATGGTTGGCGTGATCATGGCGTTTGTACTGTCTCTGGGTGCCATGTTTTTTGATATTCCGGCATTGGGTCTGGCGGTATCAGCGATGTTTGTGATCCTGATGAGCGGCCTGATTGCCTACGAAACCAGCAATATCCTGCATGGCGGTGAAACCAATTACATCATGGCGACCGTGTCCTTGTACGTATCGCTGTACAACCTGTTTTTGAGCCTGCTGCAGATCTTTGGTGTGCTGGGCTCTGACGAGTAACTCTTACCACTCTTTCTTCTGTGCTCAGGAAGAATTCCCCCGGCTGTGCCCGCACAGTCGGGGTTTTTTTCATCTAGGCTTGGATAAAGTCTGTCTGGAGCCTGGTTGATGCGTTTGTTGCTGCTTTTTTCGCTGCTGTTAGTGGCCTTGCCAGGTCAGGCAGAATGCCGCGATTACGATGCCAAAGCGGCTGCTGACAAGCTGGCCAAAAGCTATTTTCGGACACCGCAGATTTTCCATCCGGCACGGGTGCTGAAAGTGCATTCACCCAGTGGTCTGAAGGAGGTTGCCAGCTATGTGCAGGCAGCGGACAAGAAATACAGCATCTTCAGTCTGATCGACGACAACTGCAAAGCGAGTTTTATCAAGCGTACCCGTCAAAATGACTAGCTCTGTTCATTTCGGACACTAACTGGCTCGCAGCTTGTAGCGGCAGAGTTTCGTATACTTTGATTTTCGGACATTTCATCCAGTAAGTATTTTTCAGAGGTTAATGATGAAATTTATCCATTCGCTGGCCGCTCTGGCAGCCGCTGCAGCCTTGCTTGCCGGGTGCAGCTCAACGCGGATTCAGGATTACGCTAATACCGGCCCTCAGCTGGTTCCAAGCGAGTTTTTTAATGGCCGGTTATGCGCTGACGGTGTGGTGAAAAATGTCAGTGGCCAGGTAACCCGTCATTTTTCTGCCCGTATTCTGGCCAGCTGGGACGCCACCGGCATTGGAACTCTGGATGAAACCTTCCAGTTCAATGACCGCCCTATGGGAGATTATGAGAAGCGTATCTGGACGCTGGTGCCAGATGGCGAGGGCGCTTATCTGGCGCGTGCTAACGATGTGCCTGAGGCGGGACGACTGGAGTTTGCCGGTAACAGTGTGCATATGAATTATGTGCTGCATTACAAAACAGCAGATGGTGAAACAGTAAAATTGACGATGGACGACTGGATGCATCTGGTCAGCAATCGCAGTTTGATGAATGAAACGCGGATGTCCAAATTCGGTTTTACCGTCGGTCACATAGTGTTGAGTATTCGCCAGGCGGGACCGGCGGATTTGTGCTTGCCCGGTAATATTGCCAACCCGAATATTGAGCGGATCTCTATGTAGGCCGTAAAAGTGCCTTTGCTTCTGCAAAGCGTGGCCGCAACAACCAAACAGGCCCCTCAAGGGCCTGTTTGGTTGTTGGCTGGTCAGGAGTCGCTGTCGTCGTTCTCTTCTGGCTCCGGTACTTCTTCCGGGTAACCATTCTCATGGGCCCAGGTTTGCAACATCACCAACACCCGCTCATCACAGGTCAGATGTTCATGGAACAGCTGTTGAGTAGCATGTTGTAGGGCATCCTGGTCCGTGATATCACTGCTGTAGTCGCCGACTTCAATACTGATTTCGCGGTTGCAGGCTTCGTAGATCTTTTCGATCAGGTCGCCGCTGCGTTCCTCGTCATCCGTCAGGATATAGGACTGTTCCAGGTCGTTTTCCAGTTCGCGCACGATTGCCCAGCTGGTTTCACCCCGCTGATAAAGGGTATCACGGGTGATGCCGTGAATGTCTTCGAGTGCGTAGTCCCAGTCGTCCCAGCCATCATCTGGCTGGACCAGTGTCGTTTTGATACGGCCATCCGGCAATGACCAAGCAATGGCAATCGGATTGGCTTCTTCTTCGTAGGAACTGCCGTCAACGGCAATAAATTGCGGATAGCTCACTCGCTTCTCTACCTGTACTTAAGCGCGGTCCTGCAATTTAAGACCAGTTGCTGCGATATTCAAGAAACTTGCCAGAATTCTCAAGCGCTGGTGATTACCAGCGCAGTTCCTGTTGCGGGGCGGGGTTGAGGGTTTCCCGGATGCTACGCGGCGACTGACCAAACCAGCGCCGACAAGCTCGACCAAAATTGGCCTGGTTGTCGTAACCCAGCTCGTCGGCTAACTGCCAGATGGGTACGTCATGGTGTTGCAGGCCTTGCAGAGCCCGAATACTGCGCAAATGTTCCTGTATGCCATTGAACTTTATACCCAGCATTGCCAGCTTGCGGTTGAGGGTACGGCTGCTGGTATCAAACGCTTCGGCACAGTCATCAATGGTTGGATAGTCGTTACGGCCGGCCAGCCAGGTATGCACGCGGATGCCAAGATCGGATTCACTGCAGGGTAATAGAGCCAGACTTTGCAGGCATTGCTCGCGAGCACGGGTAGCAGGAATAGAACTCGGTCGCAGTTTGCTGGGTGGCAACTCGATGGTGCTGCAACTACTACTTTTCGGGAAACTGAAAATATCGATCAGGCCGAGTTCATTGAGACCATGAATCATTCGGCTGTGTGTGTAGTGCAGCAAATAACTGTGCAACTGACCGGTTAACTTGTCATCAACATTGGGAAACGCCGCGCAGGCAATCTGGATTTCGACCTGTGTGTTGCTGAGCTTGAGGCGAATATCAACGCCAGGCAAGCTCAGGCGGGCAAATCGTGTCCACCACGACACCCGTTCAGGATGATCCAGGCTGGCCTGCAAAATCTGGTTGAGGGTTTCCTTGTCGGCATGAGAGAGCTGCGTGCCGTGTAATTGCGCCATGGCTGTACAATCGACGGATTGCAGCTGCTGGGCCAGAGAATGCGCCAACAACAAGGCTCTGGGGTCTCCCAGGCGGGTTTGGTAGAGCAAATGGATAAGGCGATGAACTTCCCAGGGGTCTCGGGAATGCATGGGATATTAACCGTCCAGATCAATCGATAGTTCAGATAGATAAAACATTCTGCCGAAACTGTAAATTATCTTGGTTATCAAATGCCAGCAGATACCGGCAAATTTGTACTGAACCAACTTGATACTGCATTCATCCGTTTTGGTGCGATTTTGGCCAGATCTATGATGGGAACGATTGATCATCAAAACCTGTTGCTGTCAGTGCGTCAAAATGGTTTTGAATAGATTGATTGTCTATTTTTATGGAATATTCATGCCAGAAAAAACGGCATGCTGCACCAGCATGACGCAAATTGACCTGCCACAAGTTTGCATTTCGATTCATTTTTTTGGCGGAGGCACGTTTGATTTGTGTCAAATACGACCTTCTGCCAATCGATATTCTGAGCCCATCTGAAGAGAGCACAGAATATTAGGAGTGCATAATGAAACTGGTTCAAACTCTGTTGGCTACTGCCGTTGTTGTTTCTGCTGTTCCTGCCATGGCTTATGAAGCAGGCGATGTTATTGTCAAGGTCGGTGCGGTTAATGTGTCACCACAATCTAGTAGCTACGACGATGGCGCTACTAAGATTGAAGTTGAAGATGATACTCAGCTGGGTTTGGTTCTGAACTACTTTGTTACACCAAAAGTTGCCGTAGAAGTACTGGCAGCGACTCCTTTTGAGCATGATATCAAGGTGAATGGAAACAAAGCGGCAACTACCAAACATTTGCCACCAACTGTTTCATTTCAGTACTACCCTGGCGATGTGAATTCTGATTGGCAGCCGTTCATTGGTCTCGGTGTTAACCATACTTTCTTCTTTGATGAAGATGGCGCTGCAGAGCATTTGAGCAGCAGCTGGGGAGCCGCGTACTCTCTGGGGATGAATTACAATATGAGTGAAAACTGGCTGGCAAACGTAACCGTTTGGAAGATGGATATTGATACCGAGCTTAATGACACTGATATAACTGTTGAGATTGATCCGGTTGTTGTGTTTGTTGGTGCTGGTTACAAGTTCTGATTCCGGAACCCCAACAGAAAGGCGGCTGATTGGCCGCCTGTTTTGTATCTGTCTGAAAATAAACAAAAGAAAAACGAGCTGCATCGGGCAGCTCGCTTTAAAGAGTTAATTGGCAGCGACCTGCTGGTTGTTACCCCAGACGCCACTAATCGCCAGGAACAGGTCTTCGCCGGGCAAAATGCCCATAAATTCTCCTTTCACAGATATTTCGGAACCGCGGCCAGGTCGATATTCAATTTCGACGGTGTCGCCGTTGACCAGGCGGGTATCCATCATTTTAACCAGTCGGCTGACTCTGTCCTCCAGTTGCCCCAGTTGCTGCCACTCATGGTTGATCGCAATGCTGTCGAACAAGCTGATACCGAGTGCACGGCCACTGAGTACGTCCGAATTTACGGTTAGCTGAATCAGCTGTTCTCCGCTGCCGTTGTCGCCCAGTTGGTAATAGGCACTGGTATAAGCTTCTGGCAGGTAATAAAAGCTGCGCTGTTGCCAGGATAATAAAATGGCATTGGATGGCCCGCTAGCGGGCCGGATAGTGTGGGCGGATACTTCGGCCCAGCTGGTTTGAGTTATGGCTGTGATGGCCAGAATGCAGGCCAGTTGTTTGATTCCTTCCATCTGTCACCCCTTGGTATTTTTCCCTGTTAGCCTTTTCAAGTTAATCAGCGTTCAGCAGGAAGGCAACCAGCGCCAGCCGTTATAACGGGCCATTGTTGTCGTTGATTGACGTGGGATGTTAACCCTTGCAATGACTGATATATCGTACCGTTCTGCTTGAAGCCGGGCACAGCGATTGCTGTTACGACGAAGGGATATCCGACGTGCCGTAGCGGTGGAACAGGGGGGGATGGTGTTTGGCCAGAGGACAGTTGCGGTGGGTCAGGTTTTGTCACGAAAGCAGAGAAGCGAAGGAGCAGGGCTCCTTCGCAGCGGAATTAGAGCCCGACCAGTCGCATAAACTCGGAGCGGGTTGGCTGACTTTCACGGAAGTCACCCAGCATCACAGAGGTGCGCATCATGGAGTTCTGCTTCTGCACACCGCGCATCATCATGCACATATGCTGGGCTTCCATAATCACACCCACGCCGCGACAGCCAGTAATTTCCTGCACGGCTTCGGCGATTTGCTTGGTCATGTTTTCCTGAATCTGCAGACGACGGGCAAACAGGTCGACGATGCGGGCAAACTTGGACAGTCCCAGCACCTTGCCGTTTGGCAGGTAACCAATGTGACAGCGACCGATAAACGGCAGCATGTGGTGTTCGCAAAGGGAATAGAATTCAATACCCTGAACCACAACCATTTCATCGTTGTCACTGCTGAAAATGGCCCCGTTAACAACTTCTTCCAGGCTGCCTTCATAGCCGCTGGTAAGAAATTTCATGGCTTTGGCAGCCCGTTTGGGGGTGTCCAGCAAACCTTCACGTTCGACGTCTTCGCCCAGTTCAGTGAGGATTTTGCTGTAGAGATGTTGAAGTTCTGACATGCGAATTCCGGGTCGTTAAAGTACCTGAGTACTATACTCAATTATCAATTTTTTATACAAGCCAAGTGGCTTGTATAAGTTCTTTTCCGTTTTACGGGTTTGACGCATCCAACGCCAGTAACCAGTTAGCGTTGGGCCAGCAGCAAGGGTCACCATTTTGCCAGTAGCGCTGCAAGCCTGCTGGTACTGGGCCATTGCCAGTACGATACAAAAACAGTCCACCATTGCCTGAATGTTCCTGCTGCAGCAATAAATGCTCAACACGGCGTGCAATGGCGGCACCTGAATCGATCCAGTGAATTCCAGGCCAGAGTTTTTCCAGCAACGGCCTTAGCACTGGGAAATGGGTGCAACCAAGTACCACGGTATCCAGTTGCGGCTGGGTGGCAAGCCAGGGCGACAATTGCTGCTCCAACTGTTGGCGAAAGCTGCTTTCATCCGGCTCTGGCTGGCTGAGCCATTGTTCAGCCAGTTCCACCAAGGCGGTGGTGCCCAGCCGACTGACCTGGCAATGGGCCGCAAAATTATCAATCAGGCCATTGGTATAGCTGCGTGAAACTGTGGCTGGCGTTGCCAACAAACCAATATGACCACTTTTACTGTGGAGTGCCGCTGGCTTGATGGCTGGTACGACACCGACCACCGGGATCGGTAAAACTGCCCGCAAGGCGGTCAGTGCCAACGTGCTGGCGGTGTTGCAGGCGACGACCAACAGTTTGACCGGCAACTGCTCACAAGCCAGCTGGCACAGCTGCACAATACGCTGCTGTAGTACGGCGTCATCACGGATGCCATAGGGGAAGTAGGCTGAATCCATTAGATAGTGCAGCTCCGCTTTGGGCAGACGGCTGCGAATTTCTTTCGCAATGCTGAGACCACCTACGCCGGAGTCAAAAATCAGGATCAAGCGGATATTCCAGATTGGCCAATAAACAGGAGCGGGATTCTAGCAAAAATGCGGCTTTGGAACAGGCAGCAGTGTGGATTGATCCGTACTGCCTGTACCTGTAAATCGTTGTCAGTGCAGCAGGAATACCGCCGGAAATTCAAACGACACCAGCCACTGTAGTTCCTTATGGATTGCTTCTTTGTGAGTGGCTTCCAGTTCCAGCCGCTGCTTGTCGATTTTAAACTGCTCTTTGGGAGTCAGTTTCTTGTAGTCATCCAGGATTGGCATGCCGCCCACTTCGCCATGAAAAAGCCGCATGGTGGCCAGCTCGTCGGTGGCCCAGCAGGCCGGATCGAGTGCCTGAACCAGATAATGAATGCGCATAACGCCTTCGGTGATTTCACATTGTTCGGTAATTACCGAGCTGCACAGGAAACGAATATCCTTAACCAGTTCATGCTGGCGCTGGCGTAACTGTTGTTCGGCTTTTTGCTGTTCCGCCAGCTGGGCGGCTTCCATGGTTTTTACCTGGCGGGTCAAATGCCAGGCGTACCAGCCCAGCGCGGCAATAATGACAACTCCCAGGAGGGTCAGGGCAATCAACATGGATTTGGGTTACCTGCAAAAAATTTCGCGAATAATACCGGTTTTCACTCAAAAGGTCAGATCGTGGGCAGATCTGGTTTATTGCTGGTCCTGGCTGTACAGCTGATTGATCAATTGAATGACGGCTGCGACCCGGTCATCGTTGAGCCGGTAAAAGACGCATTGGGCCTCCTTGCGGCTGGCTACCAGGTTTTCCTCGCGCAGGCAGGCCAGGTGTTGTGACAGTGCTGACTGGCTGACAGGCAGCTGACACAACATGTCGTGAACGGAAACCTCGCCGTTGCGTAGCAGACACATGATTGCCAGTCGGTGCTCGTTGGCCAGTGCCTTGAGCATACGGACAACCGTGTGGCGGGCTGGAATAAAAGATTCGTTCATGGCGACTCCTGCAGGATCCGGCGACTAAACTCAATAAAGTATATATTCAATATTGCTAAATAAGAATATGTGAATGTAAGATGGTGGAAATTCATCAGGAGCAGGTGACATGACTACATCGATCCGGATTGACAGCTTTTTTCACAACGACACCTCGACCTTCAGCCACTGGGTAAGCGACAGCAGCAGTGGCTTGTCGTTGCTGGTGGATCCGGTGATGGACTTTGACCAGAAATCCGGCAAAACCAGCAGTGAGTCGATAGACCAGATTCTGGCAGCGGTTGCCGAGCAGGGCTCAAAAGTCGTTTATGTGCTGGAAACCCATGCTCATGCAGACCATTTGTCGGCAGCGGACTACGTTCGTGGTCAGACCGGTGCACGCATTGTGGTTGGTAAACCCATTGTTGAAGTGCAGCAAATCTTTGCTGAGGTTTTTAACGAACCAGCCAGCTTTTTGGCGGATGGCCATCAGTTTGATGTGCTGGTCGAGGAAGGCGACGAACTGGAGTTTGGGGAACACCGGATTCGGGTATTGTCGACTCCGGGCCATACACCGGCCTGTGTCAGCTATTTGCTGGACGACCGTTCTGTGTTTGTTGGCGATACCATTTTCGCCCCGGACGTAGGCACTGCCCGTTGCGATTTTCCCAAAGGCGACGCTACGACTTTATACAGCTCGATCCAGAAGCTGTTTGCGCTGGGGAACGAGACTCGTCTGTACCTTTGTCACGACTATCCACCGGTCGAACGCGAACTGATTGCGTCGGTCACTGTGGCGGAACAGCGTCAGGCCAATATTCATGTGGCCGATGCCGTGGCTCCGGCGGAGTTTGTGGCGATGCGGGAGAAAAGGGATGCCGGGCTGGAAATGCCGCGACTGATTTTGCCGTCATTGCAGGTGAATATTCGGGCGGGGGCGCTGCCGGAGCCGGAAGCTAATGGTGTCTCTTATCTGAAACTGCCACTGAACCGCTTTTAACCGCTGCTGCGGTACAGGATCAGTGGCAGCTGCTTTGGAGCTGGTGTTATTGCGCCGGCTCGGCGTTGTCATCGGGCTGTGGTCTGCCAGTGCGTCTGGCTTCCTCAGCGGCGCGTTCCGCTTCCTGCGCTGCAATGGCTGCCAGTCGTGCGGCTTCGATCTCTGCCAGCTCCCGTTCAATCAACTCAGGCGTTTCCAGCGATATACGCCCCATCTTGCCGGAACGCATTTCGTGTAACACCAGCTCTGCCGCCTTGTGCAAGTCGATCACACCTCCCGGGCGTAAACAGCCACGTTTGCTGCCAATGGCTTCCAGTGCTCTGGTGGCGGTTTCCGGCAATTCCTTCAGCTTGTAGCGTTGCTGCAGCTCAGCCGGGTAATGCCCCAGCAAAAAGCCCAGCGCAAAGGTGGCGATATCCTGATACTCAATGGCGGTGTCTTTGACGGCGCCGCTGGCTGCCAGCCGATAGCCGCTGTTTTCGTTCTCAAACTTCGGCCACAGAATCCCCGGAGTATCTGACAGCACAATGCCATTCTTGAGGTCGATCAACTGATTGGACTTGGTCACTGCCGGTTCGTTGCCGGTTTTGGCAATATAGCGCCCCGCGAGACCATTGATCAGAGTGGATTTGCCGACATTGGGAATGCCCATCACCATGGTACGGATGGATTGTTTCTTGTCGGACTTGGCGGCACCCATGCGCTTGACCAGTGCGGTCAGCTTTTTCAGATGGGACTTATCTTCAGCAATCAGCGGCAACGCCTGGGTGTTTTCCTGCTGACTGAAGAAGTCCACCCACTGCTGGGTGATTTTGGGATCAGCGAGATCCTGCTTGTTCAGCACCTTGATCACCGGTTTGTTGCGACGCAACTCATCGACCAGTGGATTGGTACTGGAGAACGGCAAGCGAGCATCCAGCACCTCAATCACCAGATCGATATCCGGCATGGCTTCGCTGATTTTTTTGCGGGCTTTGTTCATATGCCCAGGGAACCATTGAACTGCCATTGTGTGTAATCCGATTGACCTGATTGATTTTGGGCGGCACATTGTAATGATCGGTCCGGTGAGAGCAACCGCCCGATCAATATTTTGGGCGTTTATTGGAATGTCATAATTGCTGGATAACCTGACCGGGATCCTTGAGTACCTTGTGAAATTGGTCAAGTTGGAGACAAATTTATGGATGTCTTACCAGAAGATTTCGCTCGGAGTGCCAAACGTCAGGGGAGGCAAGCGTCGGCGACTGTGTCCGGTCGGCGTCGCGCCGGTTTCCTGGTTGGCAACAAATTCGTTTTCTCAGATCAAGCCGAGCTGCTATGGATGCAGGCAGGCCCAGGTGAGTTTCGTGAGCTAAGGCTCTGGCGCAAATAGCCATTCGGGTTTGCCCGGGCTGGCCTCTCAGCCAGCCGTCGTAGAACAGGCGGTTCACAGAACCAACCGCCTTTACAGCATGAATCAGAACACTGAAGCAGGTTGGCTGTCTTCGGTAGAGTCTTCGTCACCCTCTGATTCTGACGCTTCAACTTCTTCAGTATGCGCATCTTCGGCTGCTGCTGCCACCATTGAGTCGTCTTCTTCCTCCTCAACGGCATCTTCTACAGGACTTTCCTGCTGTTCCATCTGGGCGATCAGCTGGCGCGCCTTATCCAGCAGCATGTCCTGTTTTTCCTGGTCTTTAGCGCGTTTGCGCTCGTTCTTCAGTACCAGCTTTTCGACGCCAGCCCAGTGTCCTTGTGGCACTTCCAGGTCCATCAGGCCGTTTTCTTCGGCAATCTCGCGGGCCAGCTGGCGGGTGTTTTCATCGGCATCGCGTGCCAGCAGCTTGCGCTCGCCGGCTTCCAGACGTGCGAACAGGTCGATCAGGGCGTTCGAGAGAACGTCACGGATCAGCTCTTCGCGGCTTTTCTGGAAACGTTTGGCGATCATGTTGATCATCGCCAGATCGGTTGGTTCGGCCTTCACCAGGATATCGGCCTGGGTTTTCTCACGCAGGCGGCGTTGCTGCTCTTCCTGGTAATACTTGTCGATCAGGCTCTGGGTGCTGGATTGTTCAAATTCGCTCATGGTGCTCTCCTGGTTTGCTCTGTTACTGGATCCACAGAAACTTGTGTTACGGCCAAGGGCGGCGGATTATACGCAGACACTAGCCAACAAGTAAGCGCGTATCCCATGAATGTAGACAACTATATAAAAGAGGCGGTGGCCTCGCTGGAGCCTTCCTATCTGGAGCTGCTGAACGAGAGTCATATGCATGCCGGCCCTGCCACCGATTCCCACTTCAAGCTGACACTGGTGTCGGAAGCGTTTGCTGGTAAACGTGCCGTAGCGCGCCATCAGATGATTTATGGCCTGGTTGGTGAAGCGTTACAGGGGCCTCTTCATGCGTTGGCGTTGCATTTGTACACGCCGGAAGAGTGGGCTGTGACCGACGCTGTCCCTGCTTCACCACAGTGTGCTGGCAAGCACTGATCAGACTTTTTGCTGTTCGCCCGCCTTTCGGTGGGCGTTGTTTTGATATCGCCTGTTGCGGTTGCTAAATGATCAGGCGTTCAGTGACTTACCTGTCTCTCCTGTAACGAAAGTGTAAGATAATCTTCATAGAATCCCGGCCAAATTTCTGGCCTGGATTAGGTGATGATACTGATGCGTGCAATGTTTTTGCTGCTGCTGTCCTGCTTTTGTGCTGTCGGCCATGCCGCGACCCAATCTTCGTTTGCCAACATGCCGGTTAACGGTGATGTACATCTGTTTACTATTCACGGTTCCAACACCATTGGTGCGGAACTGGGTCCTAATCTGGTTAAACGCTATCTGGAAGCGAATGGCGCTGAAGATGTACAGATTCGCGAGACCAAAGTGGAAAACGAAAAGCAGATTACGGGTTATTTGAAGAGCACCAGCACCCAGCTGGTGGTTGATATTGCTGCCCACGGTTCTGGTACCGGTTTCTCGGGTCTGAAAGACGGTACTACTGACATTGCCGCTGCCTCACGTCCTATCAAGGATAAGGAAGCCGCCATGCTGGCGGGGGTGGCGGATATGACGGCACCACAGTCTGAGCACATCGTTGGTATCGACGGTCTGGCGATTATTGTTAATCAGAACAACCCGGTCAGTGAGCTGAGCGTGGAAGAAATCGCTGAGATTTTCTCCGGTGGTTACACCGACTGGTCCCAGCTGGGCGGCCAGCCTGGCCCGATTCATGTTTACGCCCGTGACGAAAACTCCGGTACCTGGGATAGCTTCAAACACATGGTGCTGGGCAAAAAGCCGCTGACAGGTGCCGCTGACCGCTTTGAATCCAACGCCGTGTTGTCGGATCGGGTGAGTGCAGATAATAACGGTATTGGTTTTGTCGGCCTGTCATTTGTGCGTGAATCTAAATTGTTGTCCGTGTCCGATGGCAGTGCCAAGGCGCTGAAGCCGAACAAGCTGACTGTTGCAACGGAAGACTACGCCTTGTCTCGCCGCCTTTATATGTACACCGATGATCAGCCAGCCAACCCATACGTCAGTGATTTTATGGGTTTTGTGCAGCGTAACGAAGGCCAGCAAGTGGTGGCTGAATCCGGTTTTATTTCCCAGGAACTGAAGGCTGTTATTCCTGAGTTTTACTCTGAGTTGCCGGAAGACTTCCGCAAGATCACCAACGATTCCAAACGCCTGACCATTAACTTCCGCTTCAAGGAAGGCAGTGCCAAGCTGGATAACAAGGCGATGAAAGATATTGATCGTCTGGTCGGTTATCTGCAGACCAGCGGTAATAATGCTGACATCGTGCTGATTGGGTTTGGTGACAAAAAACGTACCGAAACACGTTCCAAGCTGTTGTCCAAACTGCGTGCCATGGCGGTACGTCGGGAGTTGGTGCGGGCCGGAATTTATCCAAAAATCTCGGTGGGTTACGGTGAAGATCTGCCGGTCGCTTCCGGTAACCGTGACGAAGGCCGGATGAAAAACCGTCGGGTCGAAGTCTGGGTGCAGGATACGCACTGAGACCAGGCTTGTCTGAGCCATAAAAAAACCGCCAGCTGGCGGTTTTTTAGGTTCTTACAGAGCGGCGAGATCAGCCCTGGCTGTGGTAATGCAGGTACAGATCGACAATAGTCGCTGGAATGCCGCCACAAACCTGGTTGGACAGGTCAACGTCGTCATCGATGTCGGCCATTTCTTCTTCGTCAGCGAACAGGCCGGACGCGTACATCACCGGGAACAGGCACTCGGCCACGGTTTCTTCATTGCTGGCGTACCAGGCCTCTTCGTGCTGCATCACACCGGTGACAAAACCAATTGCCCAGCTTTCCAGTGGCGGTTCTTCTTCCTCGTCGACCAGTGTCAGATCGGCCGGAACCGGGAAGTCGGCACCGGAGTCCAGCCAGGCCTGGATTTCCTTCGACAGCTTGATGATCAGCTCACTGACATCCTGCTTTTCCTGCTTGCTGAAGCCCAGTTGCTCTTCAAAAGCCGCTTGCCATACCAGTTCCGGGTCGAACTCCATCGGGCCAACCAGCAGGGCGGTAATCAGACCGTGGACCGCAAAAAAGTCGAAGCTGTCCTGACGTTCGGCTTCTTCTTCCAGCAGCACGCCCAGTCTTTCGAGTTCGTTCTCGTCCAGTGCTGGGATATTATTCAGATCGTTCATATTCGGGCTCCTCAAGTTGGCCGCAATCGTAGCAGGGTTATGCAAGGCAACAAACAACAATTCAGGCTGCCGCTGGCGGGTTATCAGCTGGTCGTCAACATTCATTATATGCGCCGCAAAACCATGCGGCTGGTGCTGTCGGCGGCGGGTGAAGCCGATGTGCGGGTGCCATTGCGTTGTCCAAAGTCCGAGATCGAGCGCTTCTTGCTGAAGCATCAGGACTGGTTGCTGGAACGCCTGGATGACTGGCATCAGCGCAAGCAGGAGTCTCACGGCAAACTGGAATTTCTGGGCCAGACACTGCTACTGAAACCCTCTACCAACAAGCGGCCATTACGGCTGGGTAATGAGCTGCAGCTCTATGCGGCTAACGGTGTGATTGATCAAAAGGCCGCGGAGCTGTGGCTGCGGGAGCAGGCCAGAAGTGTTTTTGAGCGCTTGATTGATCACTGGTGGCCGCAGTTTGAACAGTACGGCAAGCCACGCCCGACTATGCGAATCAAAAAGATGAAAACCCGCTGGGGCAGCTTGTCGACCCGTGGTTATATCAATCTTAATCTGGCCCTGATTCATTTGCCGGAGGAGCTGATTGAGCTGGTGGTTGTGCATGAGCTTTGCCACATTCGCCACTTTAACCATGGCCCGGGTTTTCGGGCCTTGCTGACTGCTCATGTAACCGACTGCCGCAGCAAGGAAGCCCGTTTGGCGGCGGTCAAAATCAACGGTTTTCCACTGACGTGTTAATCCACAGCTGCGAGTACCAGTAATAATAATCGGGCTTGCTGAGGCTGCTGGCGGTGCAGTTGTAGCGGCCACGGCCAGCCGTTATTGGGGTTTTGGCTCTGGTCGTGAAGGTTAATTCCCCGGTGGTTGCCTGGCTTGTTACTTCCATTTTCCCTTCATGACTGGCAAAGCACTGCAGGCTGCCGGGTTTGATGTCCTCACTGTCGATAGCCAGTTGCAGCAGCGGCGGGTTTTGGCCGCCCAGCTGAGGCTCCAGCGGTGGTTGCTGGTGGGTGTTAAAGGCCAGGGTCTTGAGTTTCGGTGTGAGGGTTTCCAGATTGGCATACGAAGCGGCTGCCGGAAAACGTGGAATCGCCTGCCAGTAGGTTTGCTCGCCGACCGCACCGGATTGCTGGCCGAAGGCGATAAACCGGTGGCGCCGCAGCCAGTCGGAAATTTCCAGTGAAAACTCCCCATAGGGATAGGCCAGCATGCGTGTTGAGCTGCCAAGTTCCTCTTTAATACGCTGTTCAGCGCCCAGCACTTCCGTTGTGAGCCATTGATCCAGTGACTGTCCGGCGGGGCGATTCAGCAGGTAGGGATGATTGAGCGTGTGATTGGCAATGGTTGCTCCGGCTTGTTGCATCTGCCGCAGTTGATCCCAACTGATGGTGCCGGGCAATTGCTGGTCGACCGGGCCAGGATTCACGAAAATGGTGAATGGCCAGCCGCGTTGTTTGAGCAGCGGAAACGCCTGCGAATAAATCGATTCGTAGGCATCGTCAAACGTAATGGCAACCGCTCGTGGCGGCAGTGGCTGGCCTTGCTGCAGCGCCTTGATGGCCTGGGGTAGCGATACCACTGTCATGTGCTGCTGTTGCAGCAGTTGCAGGTGCCGCTCGAAGTCTGCTGGCGCAATGCTGGTCTCGGGGGGCGTGTCGGTTGAAACGTGATGGTATTGCAGGATGACCAGATCTGCGTGGGCGCTGACACTGGCCAGCCAGGTCAGCAAAACAATGAATTTACTGCGCATGAAACACCTGTACGACTCGATGTTATTCAATGTGGAAGATTACAGGGACAGACGCTGATAGGCCGCCAACAGTTCCTGAAAATGTTCAACATTGCCGCCGCGGTCGGGATGATGGCGCATTGCGAGGCGCCGGTACTGGCGACGAATATCTTCTTCGCAGGCTTGTTCTGTCAATTCCAGCAAGGCCAGATCGCGGCGTTTCTGATCGGCGCTGGGCGCTTGCTGCCAGATGCCTCGCAAGAGTTTGTCGACGGTGTCGCGGTCGGTGCTGAGATGTTCGAGGTTGAGGTAATAATCCGCCAGTGGGTCAGAGGCCGCCAGTTGCAGGGTGTCGCTGCCAAAGTCCGTTCGCCAGCCAAACAGTTGTACGCCAAGCGGGTCAATTTTCAGAATCCCGGCTTGCTCGACTAATAATTGGTGGCGCAGCTTGTAGAGGCAGTGCATGACCAGAAAATGGCAGCGAAACAGGCTGAGAGAATCGGCCAGTGCATCGGCCTGAAACAGCCCCGGTGACGGCTGTTTGAGCCATTGGATCAATTGATATTCTGTGTGGCAGTCGCCGTCTCGTAAACGGCTGGCCAACAATTCCTGCAGGGTATCCAGCATCTCGCTGGGTGGATCAATACGATCCCGTTTCAGATTCAGCATGGCGGCAGATTAGCATAGCTGATGGGCTAGCAGCCAAATTCAGAACCCTTGTTTGTGGAGTGCTTCACCGCTCAGGGGCTCTCTGGATCTGTGTCTTCAATCAGTTTGCGGGCAAAGGCGGGCAGGCGTGGTTTGAGACGATTCAGGCCGGCGGAGGTTTGCTGATACTTGTGACGTAGCTGTTTGAGCCAGTGGCGAATTTTCGGCACGGTTGTTACCAGTAGCGACAAGCCGATCACGATCATCAGGATGCCAAATGGAATCGGCAGTGGAGTGACGACAATACCGCCCAGCACCAGCAGGATTCCCAACAGCGTTTTGGCACTACGTTTCATCATAACGACTTCAGCTCAGGCAGTGTTGCTCGATTCAACCGAAGTAATGTGACAGTCAGATGTTGCGCCTTCATGAATCTTTCATATGCTGGAACTCTGGCTTTTCCCAAACGACTTTACGGAAGTGATTGCAATCGAATGACTGAGCAGAATAAACCATTGCCAAAGCGCAGCATGCTGATTACCCCGGAGGGCGAGCAGGCGTTGCGTGAGGAATACGATTTCCTCTGGCGTACCGAAAGACCCAAAGTGACCCAGGAGGTTTCTGATGCTGCCAAACTGGGGGATCGCTCGGAAAACGCCGAATACATCTATGGCAAACGGCGCTTGCGCCAGATCGACAGCCGGGTGCGTTTTCTGCTGAAGCGGCTGGAGCAGCTGACGGTTGTACAGCGTACACCAGCGGACCCGTCGCGGGTGTATTTTGGTGCCTGGGTCGAACTTGAGGATGACGAAGAAGAACTTCATCGATATCGGCTGGTGGGTGAAGACGAGATTGATCTGAAATACGGCTATATCAGTATTGATGCACCGCTGGCACGAGGACTGGCTGGCAAGGCTGTTGATGATGACGTCAGCGTCCGATTGCCCAAGGGGGAGCAGACTTTTTATATCCTCGCGGTGCATTACCAACGGCCAGACTGGGATAACAAGCCATTGCAGCACACCCATCGTTGGCAGTCCTGAATGCCACTGGCTGTCGCGCCGACAGCTGCTAGGCTTGGTACAGGAGGTGGTTAATATGGTGATTAAGGACATTCGATGGATTTGGTTGGTGCCGATCCTGGCTGGGCTGCCACTGTTTGCTGGCGCGGCTGATCAAAAATCCGCTCCTTCTGACGGACACTATCAGGATATTTATCAGCTACCGGTCTGGATAGAAGCGGCAGCATCTTATTGCCGCTGGAAGTCAGCAGGTGGCAGTGGTTATGTACGCGTAATTCAGACTCGCGAAGCACCGGGTCAGGGCATGTATTTACAGTGGATTCGCCATGGCATTGCTGGTGGCGCGGATGAAGCAGTATCAACCCTGGCAATAACGGAACTGACGGGCAAACAGGCGCTGCAATACCAAATGCCAACGGAAACCCTGGGGCGCGGGCAATGTACCTTGAATGCGCTGGCGCAAGGGGTAGAAGACGGTCGGCGTTATGACATTGAACTGGTGTTGAAAGCGCCGGGTGACTATCAATACCGGCTGGTGAAACATATGAATGCCGGTTTCTGATGCCGGCAGCCACAAAGGTGAGCCTGGCTCACCTTTGTGTTTTCGAAGACATCAGTCGATCTGTACCACGTCCAGACGGGTGGCCAAATGGCTCTTGTCCTGCTGCTGTTGCAGATTGATAAAGTCGAACAGGTTAACATCACCCAGTTGTGACGGCGCAACGTTACAAATGGCCGAGAAGATGTGCTCGCTGCGGCCAGGCTGGATGCGTTCCCATTCAGCCAGCATGTTCTTGATGTTCTGACGCTGCAGGTTTTCCTGCGAGCCGCACAGGTTGCACGGAATGATCGGGAATTCCTTGATGCGGGCGAATTCCTCAATGTCCTTTTCCTTGCAGTACGACAGTGGTCGGATCAGCACGTGTTTCTTGTCATCGCTCAGCAGCTTGGGTGGCATGGCCTTGAGCTTGCCGCCGTAGAACATGTTCAGGAACAGGGTTTCGATAATGTCATCGCGGTGATGGCCGAGCGCGATCTTGTTGGCACCAATTTGTTCGGCGAAGCCATACAGGGTACCGCGACGCAGCCGTGAGCACAGGCCGCAGGTGGTTTTGCCTTCCGGAATAATGTCCTTCACCACGCTGTAGGTGTCTTTTTCAACAATGTGGTACGGCACCCCCAGTTGTTCCAGATAGGCTGGCAGGATGTGCTCAGGGAAGCCTGGCTGTTTCTGGTCCATGTTGACGGCAACCAGTTCAAAATTCACCGGCGCGCTTTTTTGCAGGCTCATCAGAATGTCGAGCATGGTGTAGGAGTCTTTACCGCCGGACAGACAGACCATGATCTTGTCGCCGTCCTCGATCATGCAGTAGTCCTCAATCGCCTTGCCGACGTTGCGACGCAGCCGCTTTTGCAGCTTGTTGAATTCGGTTTTGGCTTTGCGTTCGGTTTCGGATATCACTCTGCACCTCGGGAATCACTGTCTGGCTGACGGGCAAGGACAGCTCAAAAATCAGGCGGCGCATTCTAGCGAATCAGAGACTGGGCGTCAGCTGTTTATCGGCGCCATTGTCGTTGACGATGCGAGCCAGTGACGCTGGGCTGGCACACTTGACCGGTTAAATTTTCAGCAATCTGGCTGCTCTTGGCTAGAGTTAAAGACACGGTGCCTGAATAAGAGAAAAAATTATGGCGTGGTTTGGCTTTGGTGGCATGAAAGAGCAAAAAGCGGCACAGGAAGCCGGTGTTCGGGTCTGTCATATTTCCAGTAGCAAGATTGACGCGGATTATCTCCAGCAGCAGCTGGGCTTCCGCTCCGGCAGCAGTAAATTGGTAGTGGCTTACGTCTCGCCACATCTGGATATGGATGCAGTGATGGGCCGTCTGCGGCAGGCATTGCCATTTGCGGAAAAGCTGGTTGGCATTATGACTGCCGGTGAGTTGAGCAATTGCGGCCAGTCGCTGTATCACGGTGCTGATGGCCAATGGGACAACATCGTACTGCAGAGCTTTTCTGCCGAGGTCTTCGCTCAGGTGTCTGTTCATACTGTGCCACTGCATTGTGAAGACATTCGTTCCGGCACGGTTCGGCATACCCGCAAGGAGCGGGTCAAGCTGATCCAGTCTGAAATTGAACGACTGTCAGTACCTTTCAAAATCAATTTCCAGAACACCCTGGCGCTGACTTTTATTGATGGTCTGACTGCCAGCGAAAGTTTTTTCATGCAGGGTTTGTACGCGAGTGGCCGTTTTCCTTGCTACTTCATTGGCGGCTCTGCTGGTGGCAAACTGGATTTTCAGAAAGCCTGGATTCATAACGGCGAACGTATCTGTCATAACCAGGCGATGGTGATATTTGTCAAACTGGCGGCCGATGTACGTTATGGCGTCATCAAGTCGCATAACTTTGAGCGTACCCGGACGGAATTCATTATTGCCGAAGCCGATGTTCATACTCGTACTGTGTATTCGGTGTTACGCGAGTCGGATAACGCTATTGTGCCGTTTGTGGATGCTCTGTGTGAAAAGCTCGGCTGTAGCCGCAAGGGGCTGCAGCAGGCGTTAGGTAAAAGCTCATTTGCGGTGGAAATCGGCGATGAATTATTTATTCGATCCATCGCCGGGATTGATCTCGACGCCGGTTCGGTGAACTTTTTCTGTGACCTGGAGTTTGGTGACCGTTTGTTACTGGTGAAGCCAAAAGACTTCGCTGGTTCTACTCGCAGGGCCTTTGATCAGATGATGGAAGGCAAGCCCGGTCGACCAATCGCAATGCTGGCTAACGATTGTATCCTGCGTCGTCTGAATAATGCAGAAAACCTCAACCAGCTGACCGATTACAAAGATATTCCGGTGGCGGGCTTCTCTACCTTTGGTGAGTTGCTGGGGGTGCATATGAACCAGACGCTGACAGCCCTGACCTTGTTTAAGGTACCGGCTGGCAGCACCTTCTCTGATGCCTACGCGGATAACTTCCCGCTCCAGTACGCCTATTTTCGTGAGTATTACCTCAAGCTGAGGATCAATAGTCTGGAGCGGATCAACAGTCTGCAAAGCTCGCTGGTGGACTATCTGGGCGAATACCGCGAACTGTTACATAACATTTCCAGCAGCTTTGATAACGTCGCCAGTTATGCCGAGCAGACGGGTCATGTATTGACAGATGTGCAGGAGAAATTTATCGGCTTTTCACAGGATATTGAACGGCAGAGTGGCGAGCGGGCCCAGCTGCACAGTACGGTGGGAACCTTGCGCAGCAACTCGGAAGAGGTGCTGAAAATTCTCTCGGCCATTTCTGGCATTGCCGACCAGACCAACTTGCTGGCGCTCAATGCCGCCATTGAAGCTGCGCGTGCCGGTGAAGCCGGGCGGGGATTTGCGGTGGTGGCGGATGAAGTCCGGCAGTTGTCTCACACGACCCAGGACAGCCTTAACCGTACCGGTGCTACCATCAATGCGGTGACAGGTTCGATCGGCTCGATTCAGGATGCCATTGGTCATACGGAAGCCTTTCTGGCACGCATTTCCGAAGGTAGCCAGCAGTTAAGCGGAGAGTTGGGCGGCCTGGTCTCAACCTCGCTGTCGGCGGGGGATCAGGTTCGCAAGAGCACCGGTTATATCGCCGATATGATGGCGCATATGCAGGGGATCGACAAAGACGTTGAGTCTATTCAGAAGCTGCGCAGTCTGGGGCGGCAGTGAGGCCGTTGCGGGAAAATAAAAAAGGGGCCAGTGCCCCTTTTTTTGTTGCTATCAGAACAGCGCTTACGGCGCTTCGCACTCAGGGTTGTCAGCCAGACCAGCCATCTCCAGCAGGGCATCCAGGTCGGAAATCATGACTTCCTTGCCCTGGGTTTCGATCAGGCCGCTTTTCTGGAAGCGGGTGAATACCCGGCTGATGGTTTCAACCGCCAGACCCAGATAGTTGCTGATGTCGACGCGTGACATAGGTAAACGGAAATGGGTAGCACTGAAGCCACGACGGGCGTAACGGTTGGAAATGTCGAGCAGGAAGGAGGCAACGCGCTCTTCAGCGTTCTTCTTACTCAGCAACAACATCATGTTTTGGTCGTGACGAATTTCACTGCCCATGGTGCGCATCAGCTGCTTACGCAGGTCTGGCAGCTCGTCGGTGAGGTTTTCCAGCTGGTGCAGCGGGATTTCACACACGGTGGTGGTTTCCAGCGCCTTGGCTGTCAGTGGGTAGTCGCCGCCGTCATAACCAGCCAGACCAATCAGCTCGCTGGCAAGATGAAAACCGGTAATCTGTTCTTCACCATTGCTGGCCAGGGTGTAGGTTTTCAATGCGCCGGTACGAACGGCAAACACTGACTGGAACTCATCACCCTGCTGGAACAGCAACTGGCCTTTTTGAATTGGGCGACCACGACGAATGATATCGTCCAGGCGTTCCATATCCGTGTCACTGAGTGACAGTGGCAGGCACAGGGCGTTCAACGAACAGGTCTGGCAGTGAGGTTGAGAGCCGCGCAGAGGAGGGTGTACAACTGGATTCGTTTTCATAGCAGTACCGTAGCCGGCATCCATCGCCGATATTCAAAAGTAAATAGGTAAAATATTCCTAGTACTCTTGGCAGGTGTCAAGCTGAATCAGTGGTTAAACCATATAGACCATAGGGTAATCAAACCGTAACCAATCAGAAATATACCCGCGATGGTTCGTGTCCAGCGATGTCCGAGCAGTTGGCTCAGGCTACGAGATGCCAGACTGCCAGCAAACAGGGCAGGTAATGTGCCGGCTCCGAAACAGGCCATCGCCAATGCTCCGCCCGCCACATCAGCGTTGGCAGCCACCCAGCTGAGGGTGCTGTAGATCAGTCCACACGGCAATAATCCCCACAACATGCCAAGCAGAAAACGGCTTCCCAAATCCTGTTTGGCCATCAGTTTGCCGGTTTGGGGCTGGACTTTTTTCCATAAAAGTTGACCGGACTTTTCCAGCCAGGTCAGCCAGCTTGTCCAGCGCGCAACATACAATCCCATTAAAATCAGTAATAACCCGGCGATGCTGCGCAGCACTAACAGCATCAGATCGTTGAGTTGCTGCAGCCACAGGCCGAGGCTGGCAACCAGAGCGCCGAGTAATATATAGGTCAGAATGCGGCCGCTGTTAAACGCCAGTGCTGAGACTGGCAGACTGCGGGAAGTGCTTGATTGGCCGATTGCGGCGGCAATGCCGCCACACATAACCAGACAATGACTGGAGCCGAACAACCCCAGTAGCAAGGCAGTCAGAAGAGAAAGGGGTTCAGTCATCCTTGCGGGTGGATCCTGTTTCACTGTTGGCCGCAGTCGACTGGGAGCGCTTGCCGGGCACCATGTCATCGTCATCATCAAACAGGATTTTGTGTGCTGGCGACTCCATGTCGTCAAACTGACCGCTGCGGACAGCCCAGAAAAGAATCAACACAGCGATACCAATCAACAAAATCGACAGAGGTACCAATACGTAAATAATATCCATCGGGCTTCACATACCTATCAAATCAGCAGTCACTATACCGAAATAGCGGTGCTCGGGTTACTGCTTTTGGATGCGGCTCAAGCGCAAGGCGTTGCTGACAACCAGCAGGGAGCTGAACGACATGCCAATGGCCGCAGCCCAGGGGGGCACATAGCCTGCGGCGGCAACCGGCAGTGCTATCAGGTTATAACCCAGCGCCCAGCCAATGTTTTCCTTGATGATCATGCGGGTTTTGCGAGCGGTTAACAAAGCCAGCAGCAGGGCGTCAAGGCGGCCACTGGTCAGCAGCATGTCGGCGTTGGTTTTGGCCAGGTCGGTTGCTTCGCTGACAGCAATGGAAATCTCTGCTCCAGCCAGCACGGGGACGTCATTAATGCCGTCTCCCATCATCAATACGTGCTCACCCGCCTGTTGCCACTGTTTGAGCTGTTCGAGCTTGTCCTGTGGGCTCAGACCGCTGCGATAATCATCAATGCCAAGCTGTTGAGCAAGCTGTTGTCCTGCATCGCTGGGGTCGCCGGTCAACAGCGAGGTTTTGATCCCCAGTTGCTGCAGACCTGTAATCAGGTCCGGTGCTGTCTTTCTGAGGCTGTCGCCCAGCAGAATCCAGCAGGCAGCCTGATCATCCAGACTGAGTAACAACCACTGGCCTTGTTGGGACGATTGAGGCAGCATCGCTATTGGCTGTGAACAGGCGAAGTCCGGGCGTCCCAGTACGGCTCTATATTGTGAGCCGTCAGCACTGTGCCAGAGACCACGGATGCCCATTCCGGTCACCTGCTCAATGTTGCTGACTTCCTGTGCGCGAAGACGGCGGAAAGCACGGGCAATCGGGTGGCTACTGGATTTTTCCAGGCCAGCAGCGATGCCCAGCAGGGTTTCCTGTGGTAGCTCGTTGAGCGGAATTACCTGGTCAATGTTGAGTTTGCCTGCTGTCAGTGTGCCGGTTTTATCAAATACGACCCGGTCGATTTGCGGCAGGGTTTCCAGAACGTGGCCCTTGCTGATCAGTACACCTGCATCACGCAAGGCGCCGGTCGCTGCGGTCAGAGCCGTGGGGGTTGCCAGAGACAGGGCACAAGGGCAGGTTACTACCAGTACCGATAAGGCAATAAAAAATGCGTGATCGTCGCCCATTAAAGACCAATAGCCAAACACGGAGGCGGCGATCACCAGCACGGCGGTGACAAAATGACTGGCGATACGGTCGGCCAGCAATGCCACTGCAGGCTTTTCCTGCTGGGCCCGGTCCATCAGCCGCATGATGGTCGAAAGCTGGGCTTCGGCACCGGTGGCGGTAACTTTCATGGTTAGCGGGCTTTCAACGTTGACGGTGCCGCCAATCAGTTTGTCCCCCGGCTTTTTGCTGACAGGCAGATATTCACCGGTCAGAGCCGCTTCATCCACCGGGCTGTAGCCCTCGGTGACGACGCCATCGGCAGGAATTGCCTGGCCAGGTTTGATCAACAGCAAATCGCCAACCGTAATGTCTTCTGCGGCGATGACCTGCTGTTGCTGGCGGTCGTCAGGATCAAGCCGGATGGCGACGTTAGGCAGTAAGGTCAGCAGGTTGTTACCGGATTTCCCCATCCGGTGACGGGCACGCATTTCCAGAAAGCGACCCAGCAGCAGGAAGAAGGTGAACATACAGACAGAGTCAAAATAGACTTCCTTGCCCTGGTTCAGCGTACTCCAGATACTGGCGCAGTAGGCCAGAATGATCGCCAGCGAGACGGGCACATCCATGGTCAGATGGCGGGTCCGCAGATCGCGTACGGCGGCGTCAAAGAAGGGGCGGGCGGAATACAGCACCACCGGTAGCGCCAGCACCATTGATGCCATGCGCATGAAAAACTCGTACTGCTCGGCCATTCCAACGTACAGAGGGATGGCAATCATCATCACCTGCATGGCGCCAATTCCGGCGACGGCCAAGCGACGGATGGCGGTTTTGCCCTCGGCGGTTCGCTGCTGCTCAGCGCTGGTTGCCGAGAACGGCGAGGCGCGATAACCGAGCCGGTAAATGACTTCGATCAGGCTGGAGACTGCGAGTTGATCCTTGTGCCAGCGAATTACCAGGCGGTGATTGGAAAGATTCAGCACGGCTTCTTCGACGGCTGGCAGGGCTGCAACCCGATGCTCAATCAGCCAGGCACAAGCGGCGCAGCTGATGCCATCAATAACCAGAGTCGCTTCAGCAAGGCCATCGGCAGCAATGGCAACAAACCGGCGCTGCATGGCTTCGCTGTCATAAAGGGTGAGGGATTCACGGGCGGAGAGTTCACTGTCATCCAGTTCTGCCGGTGACAGCTCCGGCAGTTCGGTACGGTGGCGGTAGTAGTCCTTCAGGCCACTGGCAACAATGGTTTCGGCCACGGCCTTGCAGCCGGGGCAGCACATCAGACGCAGTTCGCCGTCGACCTGGGTGGCCCAGCGCTTACCCTCGGTTTCGGTTGTTTCTTCACCGCAGTGGAAACAGTGACAGGGGTTACTCATTTGGCGTTAAGCTGAACTACCCGGTTTTCTTCCAGTACTTCGGTGGCGCGAATACGCCAGCCCTGATCCGGGCTTTGCAGCCAGATATAACGGCGGCTTGGCAGTTCCAGTTCAGCGGCACCGGTATAGAGTCCGTCATCAACACGCTGCAGCACGATATCAACATCGCGATCTTCCAGCGTTGGGTGAATCAGCTTGAGGGTCAGGATGGATGGCTGTTCGTCGAGATAGCCGTCGAGTGTCAGACGGGCTTCCTGATTGGTCAGCACCAGTGTGCTGTGCAGCTGCAGGCGGGAAGCGTAGTCGTCCATCTTGACGTTTTCAGTGTAGCTCACGCCATCCTTGTAATAGCTGTCGCTCACCAGCGAATCGTTGGTGTTGAGTGCCAGCGACAGCATCACGCCTCCCCAGCAAACAGTGATCGAAGGGATGGCAATGATCAGCCATACCATGGGTTCTTTGTACCAGGGACGATTGTTAGCGGTTTCTGACTTCATAACCTTCTCGATGAACTGACCCGGAGACGCGTTTGTCTGTAACAGGGCGTATTATTATTGGTTCGTTACGACCAAAAAAAGACGCCCAAGTTTAGCGGCTTGGGCGTCTTGTCTCCAGATACTTTGGAACTGGCCAGACCAATATCGGTTGGAAATTGAGCTGGCGCAGCAACCTTCGTGCTATAGCTGCGACCTTATGTCACAGGCGAGGCGCAATAAAGGTACTTTCTTCACGCGCAACTTCCTTGCCATTGGTTTCATCGACCACCACAAACTCGATTTCAGTTTTGCTGGTTGGCAGCTTCGCTTCGGCTGGGTCGACTTCAAGGTCGATGGAAATTTCCCGCAGCTCGTTCACCTTGAGGGTATAGAAACCGGATGCGTCGGTCGCCACATCTGGCAGGCCTTCAATGGTCAGGCGGTAGGATGTTTCCTGCTGCGACATGTTCATCATCTTCAGCGTGTAGCTGTTAATGACGGTGTCGTTAGGGGTTACCTGATAGAGGCTGCCACGATCACGCTCAATATCCAGCTCGAACGGTGTGCGGGTTGAAAGTGCGTAGATAAAGGCGATGATCATGCCACCCAGCATAATGCCGTAGCCAATCAGGCGTGGTCGTACAAAGTGGGTCTTCTTGCCTTCCAGTTCGTTTTCAGTGGTGTAACGCACCAGGCCTTTGGGCTTGTTGAGTTTTTCCATGATGGAGTCGCAGGCGTCGACACAGAGGGCGCAACCAATGCACTGGTATTGCAGGCCGTCACGGATGTCGATACCGGTCGGACAAACTTGGACGCACAGCGAACAGTCAACGCAGTCGCCGAGCTTGTCGGTGTCGGTTTCTTCCTTGGCTTTCTTGCTGCGTTTGCCGCGTGGCTCACCGCGATTGAAGTCGTAGGAAACTGCCAGTGTGTCCTGGTCGTACATCACCGACTGGAAGCGGGCATACGGACACATATAGATACAGACCTGTTCACGCATCCAACCCGCGTTGATGTAGGTGGCGGCGGTGAAGAAACCAATCCAGAACAGCTCCCAGCCATTGAGGTTGAATACCATAATATCCGGTACCAGCTGACGAATAGGAGAGAAGTAACCCACAAAGGTAACGCCGGTCATCAGAGCAATAAACAGCCAGATGGTGTGTTTGAGTGCTTTCTTGCGCAGCTTGGTGACACTCATGTCATCCTTGTCCATCTTGATGCGCTGGTTACGGGTTCCTTCGGTACGTTCTTCGACCCACATAAACAGGAATGACCAGGCTGATTGTGGGCAGGTGTAGCCACACCAAAGTCGGCCAGCCATGTTGGTGACGGTAAACAGGGCAAAGGCGGAGATGATCAGTGCCCAGGACAGCAGCATGAAGTCCTGTGGCCAGAAGGTGATTCCAAAAATGTGGAACTGGCGGGCAGGCAGGTTGAAATAAATGGCCTGGCGGCCATCCCAGTTAAGCCAGACTGCGCCGTAGTAGGACGCCATCAGCGCCCATAAAGTCCAGGTGCGCAGCTTCTGGAAGAAACCGAGGATTTCCCGCACGTAAATTTTTTCGCGTTTAGCGTACAGCGATTGCTCTTTGGGTGTGACGTCTTTGACAGGGATATTACTCATGGCAGCTCATCACCTTGTGTTCTTGAGGTTGCTGGCGTCGCAGGGAACGGGTGTTCGGTAAAGCCGTCAGCGTTTCTATATAACGATGTGATTATATAGGTTGTGTGCTGTTTATATGGATAAAAAAAGCGGCCGGTGGCCGCTTTTTCTTGCTTCATTGCCCCAGCTCAACGTTGTTGTGAGGCTGGGCCGGGACATCAGCAATCACTGCAACTTACTTGTTGGACAATGAGTAGACATAGGTTGCCAGCAGGTGAATCTTGGCGTCTGCGTTGGCGCCAAGAATCTCCTTGTGAGCCGGCATCTTGCCAGCACGACCGTGACGCAGTGTCATTTCGATCTGCTTGGAAGAACCACCATACAACCAGATTTCGTCAGTCAGGTTTGGTGCACCCATCAGGATGTTGCCCTTACCGTCTGCACCGTGACAGATGGCACAGTTCTGCAGGAACTTGGGCGCTGCAGCTTCAGCCAATGCGGCTTCATGCTTCAGGCCAGACAGGCTGCGAACGTAGTTTACCATCTGGTTTACGCCTTCATCACCCAGTACGGCTTCCCAGGCTGGCATTGCGCCCTGGCGACCATTGGTGATGGTCTGGACGATTTGTGCTGGTTGGCCGCCATACAGCCAGTCCTTGTCAGTCAAGTTAGGGAAGCCGAGGGCACCCTTGGCAGTGCTGCCGTGACAGACGGAGCAGTTGCTCTTGAACAGACGCTGACCGGTTTGCAGGGCTTCATCGTTGTGAATCAGCTCGGCAACTGGAGTGGAGGAGTACTTGGCATACAGAGGTGCAATTTCTGCATCGAATGCCTGTACTTCTGCTTTCCACTGGTTGTGGGCAGTCCAGTTAACTTCCTGACCGTCAACGGTCACAGTGATCACGCCCTTGTAGTTACCAAAACCGTACATGCCCAGGTAAGCCAGACCAAACAGGATCGTCGCCCAGAACATGAATACCCACCAGCGTGGCAGCGGGTTGTCGATTTCCTGAATACCGTCGTAGTCGTGACCGGTGGTTTCAGTTGTTTCTTCCTTTCTCATACCGCGGCTGGTGTATACGATCAGTATGCCGCAGCCAACGATGGATCCCACTGTAATCAGGGTGATCCACACTTGCCAGAATGTACCTAACATATCTATTTACTCCGATCTTTATCGATTTGCTGGTCATCGTCATCGTCCAGAAACGGAATTCTGGCGTCCTCATCAAAGCGTTTCTTGCGGCTGGACCCGTAGGCCCACCAGAAGATTGCCAGCATAGCGATGAGGGCGAAAACCGAACCCAAACCGCGCAAATCGTTAATATCCATGGGATTACCGTTTAGTGATCACTGTGCCCAGGTGCTGCAGGTAAGCAACCAGCGCTTCAATTTCAGGTTTGCCATCGACTGCAGCCTTGGCACCCTCAATGTCCTGATCGGTGTAAGGAACACCAACCATGCGCAGAGCTTCCATTTTCTTCGGAGTGTCACGTCCATCTACCTTGTTTTCGAACAACCATGGGTAGGATGGCATGATGGACTCAGGTACTACGTCACGTGGGTTGTACAGGTGAGCACGGTGCCATTCGTCGGAGTAGCGGCCACCAACACGGGCCAGATCCGGACCAGTACGCTTGGAACCCCACAGGAATGGGTGTTCGTAAACGGATTCACCGGCAACGGAGTAAGGTCCGTAACGCTCGGTTTCAGCACGGAACGGACGAACCATCTGGGTGTGACATACGTGACAGCCTTCACGGATGTAGATGTCACGGCCTTCCAGCTGCAGGGCAGTGTAAGGCTTCAGGCCTTCAACCGGCTTGTTGGTGTCGGCGTGCCAGAACAGTGGAACAATCTCAACCATGCCGCCCCAGCTCAGAGCGATCACGATCATTACCACCATCAGTGGCAAGCTTTTTTCAATAGTTTCGTGTTTCATCGTCCCTTACCCCTTAAGCCTGCGCAGGAACTGCCGCAGCGTTTTCTTTCTTGGCTGCACGTACTGTCATGTACACGTTGTACGCCATGATCAGCATGCCAGTCAGGAATACAGCACCACCCAGTACACGTACTACGTAGCCAGGGTGAGAGGCTTCTACAGATTCAACGAAGCTGTAGGTCAGGGTGCCGTCGTCGTTAACCGCGCGCCACATCAGACCTTGCATGATGCCGTTTACCCACATCGCAGCGATGTAAAGCACGGTACCAATGGTAGCCAGCCAGAAGTGAACGTTGATCAGACCGATGGAGTGCATTTCACCAGCCTTGCGGTTGAACATGATCGGAATCAGGTGATACAGGGCACCAATGGAAACCATCGCAACCCAACCCAATGCACCAGAGTGAACGTGACCAATGGTCCAGTCAGTGTCGTGAGACAGGGCGTTAACGGTCTTGATGGACATCATTGGGCCTTCGAAGGTAGACATACCGTAGAAAGACAGGGATACCACCAGGAAGCGCAGGATCGGGTCATTACGCAGTTTGTGCCATGCACCGGACAGGGTCATCATGCCGTTGATCATACCACCCCAGGATGGTGCCAACAGGATCAGGGACATGGCCATACCCGCAGTCTGGGCCCAGTCAGGCAGCGCAGAGTAGTGCAGGTGGTGAGCACCGGCCCATACGTAGATGGAGATCAGAGCCCAGAAGTGAACGATGGACAGACGGTAAGAGTAAACAGGACGACCAGCCTGTTTTGGAACGAAGTAGTACATGATGCCCAGGAAGCCTGCAGTCAGGAAGAAACCTACCGCATTGTGGCCCCACCACCACTGGATCATGGCATCAATAGTGCCAGGCCAGATGGAGTATGACTTGGTCAGGGAAACTGGAATCGCCAGGTTGTTACCGATGTACAGAATCGCAATCATGATCATGAACGCAGCAAAGAACCAGTTTGCAACGTAAATGTGCTTCTCTTTACGAACCGCCAGGGTACCCAAGAAGTTCACTACATAGGAAACCCACACCAGTGCAACCAGAATGTCGATTGGCCATTCCAACTCGGCGTATTCCTTGGTAGAGGTCAGACCCATAGGCAGGGTGATAACGGCCAGTACGATGACTGTGTTCCAGCCCCAGAACGTAAACGATGCCAGAGTGTCAGAGAACAGACGGGTACGGGTCGTGCGCTGAACAATGTAGTAAGAAGTTGCAAACAGGGCGCTGCCGCCGAAAGCAAAAATAACCCCGTTGGTGTGCAGCGGACGCAAACGTCCAAACGACAACCATGGGGTATCAAAGTTCAGTTGAGGCCAGGCCAGCTGGGCAGCGATCAGTACACCGACTGCCATGCCAACAATGCCCCAGACAACAGTCATGATGGCAAATTGTCTTACCACCTTGTAGTTGTATTCAGGATGGTCGATTGCTGTGCTCATGATTGGATTCCAATAACAGCGTGGGATTGAGGGTTCTAATTTTGGGCGACACATTATCGGGCGGTTATTGGCGCTTTGCAAATAAACGTCCGGCAACTGCCTGATTTTTCAGGGATATACAGCATGCTGGTTATCTCCTGATCTTCTGAATGTGAGAATAAATATCATTTACTATCAGATATAAAGCAGCCATCACAATCAGTATCAAATGCCCGGAACCACCGGATTCTGTGGCTTTAGGCAGCACCAGCCATAATAAGCAGGGTTCGTCTATTGTTATTGACCTGAGACAAAAAGCTATTGGCTAATAAGGTTTCACAACTAATTTGCCAGTTTATTCGACCAAAGTGGTAAGACCAAATGACAAAAACAATCTGCCCGTCAGATGTGACGACAGTACCCAAATTGCTGTTATTACATGGTGCGGGTGCCGGGCTGGATTCACCTTTTTTGCAAGCTGTGATGCAGCAGTGTACGGCGCTTGGCTATTCGATAGAGGGATTCGAATTCAGTTATATGCAAGAAATGCGACGCACTGGCAAACGCAGGCCGCCACCAAAAGTTGAAAAATTATTGCAGGAATTGAAGGAGTATCTGGCAGCAGAAACGGCCCCAGTGGTCGTAATTGGCAAGTCAATGGGCGGCCGGATTGCCACCATGCTGGCGGCGGATAGACTCTGCCAGCCGTGTTTGAGCGGTGTGGTTGCGTTAGGTTATCCCTTTCATCCAACCGGCAAACCGGAAAAATTGCGCGTGGCGCATTTACCAGATGTGAGAGTTCCGCTGCTGATTGTGCAGGGTAGTCGGGATCCTTTTGGTCATCGTGAGGAGGTGCCAGCTTATCCGGTGGGAGACAAGCTGGCGCTGCATTGGCTTGAAGGTGGAAATCACGACTTTGATATTGCCAAAAACAGTGGTCGTAGCCAGCAGGATCTGATTGCCGAAGCGGTGGATCGACTGCACCAGTGGATTACCGCAGGCTTCTGATGCTACTGGTACTGACTGCAATGCTGCCGAGTATCAGGCGGTCAGGATCGTAATTCGCTCTTCCCGCATCAGGATTGGCTGAAACGCCGCAATGACTTCCTTGCGTTCATCCGATACAGACCAGCGCTCCCAGTCCTGCTGGCTTTGCCAGTTGGTGATGATAACTCGGTGGTGCGTGTCTCTGGCATCTTTATAGGAAGCACCGGAAACATAGCCCGGGGCTTCCAGAATGGCATGCAGGGTGCGTTTCATGGCTTCTTCGTAGGTGGACTCCATGTCATCGGCGATGCGGCGGTCGATTATTACTTTGATCATCTTATTGTTCTCTTGGTCGTTATGAAGAGAACATAGAGGCGCAGGGAGCGCAAATCAACCATTGGCGGCTGTGCTTTAGTATAGCTCTGCTGCTGTTAATTCTGTGGCTGTAGTCAGTAGCTGCCGGTGATGGCAGTAGTAGATAGGGTGCAGTAGAAATCAAAAGGCCAGCTGTGTGCTGGCCTTTGTGTGGTTAGACAGCGGGTTACAGAATAACCGGCTTGTCCCAGCCACGAATGCGGATTTCCGTGTCGGTGATTTCCAGATCGGCTGGTTCCAGTACGTTTTCGCCGAAGCGATAACGTGGCTCCATTTCACCGCGCAGCATAGCGTCATCATAGGCCTGGCTGGCAGCAGCAACCGCCTGGTTGTTGTTCATCCAGTTTTGCAGTGCACTGTCTCCATGACGGGCCTGCAGTAGCTCGCGGGTTTTGGTTGGGGAAATAATGGCCGCTGAGGCGTTGTTGCCGCCAAAGCCCTTGGCGTTGACAAAACCCACCACCATTTTGTCGCTGTCGACAGACTTGTCTTGCAGCACAAATTCCAGACCTTGCTGATGGACGTCATCGGCAATCTTGTCGGTGGTCTTGATGCCAGGAATCAGGCCGGTAGCCCAGGTGCCCAGCGTTGCCATCAGCTGGTCAGCGGAAGCAGCTGCCAATGAATGGCCCACAAAGGTCTTCACTGCGGTAATGGGCCAGTCGCTGATGCCAAACGCGCGCGCCAGTTCTTCATATATATGAGATTCGGTAACGCGGTTCTGCGGTGTGCTGCTGCCGTGGGCGTGCACGAAACTGTTTTTCAGTGCCTCATCGCCCAGTTCCCGACGGGTGCTGGCCATGACCTTGGCCATGGTCAGGTAGTTGCCTACGCCCGGGTTGGAAATGGATTTCTTGTAACCATCGGCGTTGACCTGCACATCACCAATGCTGCCATGAATGGACAGGCCCAGCTCCAGCGCCAGTTTGTCATCAGTCAAAATAAAGAACTGGGCTGATTCGGCAATGGTGAAACCACAGTTTTCACCAAACGGACGACATGCGCGACGCAGGTCCGCGGCTTCTTCGGCATTTTTTCCATCCAGTTTCTTCAGGTTGGCCTCTGACGCCAGTGCTGTCATGGCGTTGTAGCCTTCGACAATTTCTGGCACCAGTGGTGACTCAGCGTTGCCGACAATAACGATACGGCGACGGCCGGACTCAATGTCGTTCTTGGCCATCTGCAAATTATAAAGGAAGGTTGCACAGGCCGCTGTGATACTGCCGGTTTTACCAACGTTGCCCAGTACATAGGCATTGATAAAGTCGGCTGGCATCTGGCTCATGCCCATGGCGCATTGCTTGGATGAGGTGCGCTTGCCGAGCAGAGCGGATTGCAGCATGCCGCCGTTGCCATAACCGTCGTTCTGGCCCATGGACGAACCGGCATAAACGGCAATTTCATCAGGGCCAACGTGTTGGCAGAGGGTTTCCCATTCAACGCCCAGCGAACCCAGCGCATCGCTGGCGGCAAAAACGGCCATTTGCAGGCCACGTGGGTGGTGGTGAGAGCGATACAGTTTGGCGGGATCGAAGCCTTTTGGCATCTGGCCCGCGCTTTGTACGGGCAGGCGACGATGGGTCAAACGCCAACACTGATTGCCATCGGCATCCTTGAACGGCTCATGGAACGGAACGGCCTTGGCATCCCAGTCAACGTTGTCCCATTCACGCACCAGGGTGCCGTCAAGAATGGCTTGTTCGTCGGTTGTGCCCATCAGGGCGGCGAGTGCGGTCAGCGTACGTTCACGATCGGCAGGTGACAGCGATTCCAGCACCATGCGACGAAATGCATGGTGACCGGCGCTGCGACCTGCGGCATTGATTCCACCAAAACCTGTAATTACTGCCAGATTTTTCATTATCCAGTTTCCAAGAGCGTTTTTATTATCTTAGAGGCAAGGGTTTCTCTTTGAGTAGATTAATATGGACAAAAAATAATACGATAAAGACATTTATTGTTTGGAGAGATTAACTCTATGTTGCGCAGCGTGACACTGCTGTTGGTGGAGCAAATGATGTTGTCGAGCATCACGATTGCGGTGGAGATGCTTGAAGCGACGCGGGCGCGGCTGCGTTTGCAGCGTCAGCAAGCAGCGGATTTTCATATCCAGGTCGCTTGTCAGCCCGCTACTGATCTGGCCAGGGTTTGTGTGGGAGGTTTGCGGCTGCAGCCGGATGTCACTATTGATGAGGTTGAGCAAACGGATCTGATTGTGGTGCCTGCCTTGTGGCGGGATCCGCAGCGAATCATTCGTCATAACCGGCCGCTGATCGACTGGATTGCAGCCCGTTATCAGCAGGGGGCGGCGATTATTTCAGTCGGTACTGGCGTGTGCCTGGTGGCGGAAAGCGGCATTCTGGATGGCAAGCCAGCCACTACTCATTGGCATTATCAGGATCGTTTTGCCAGTCATTACCCGGCGGTGCTATTACAGCGTCAGCATTTGTTGACCCAGTCGCAACGTATTTATTGTGCTGCCAGTGTGAACTCCGGGGCGGATTCAGTGATTCACTTTATCGGCAAAACCTGGGGGCGAGAGATGGCCTTGCAAGTAGAACAGCAGTTTTCTCCGGAGATTCGTAATCCGTTCGAAAACCGGGTGTACAGCCCGGAAGACACGCTGGCTCATGCCGACGAAGAAATTGTGATGGCGCAAGCCTGGATGCGGCGCTATTTGCGTGAGCCGTTTTCGTTGGCGTTGCTGGCGCAACGGGCTGGCCTCAGTGAGCGTCAGTTCAGTCGTCGCTTCAAACAGGCGACCGGTGTGACGCCTTTGGAATATTTTCAGACCATTCGCTGTCAGGCAGCGCGCGAACTTTTGCAGCAAAGCAATCTCACAGTAGCAGACATTGCTCTGGCGGTCGGATTTGGTGACAGCAGCTATTTTATTCGCATCTTTCGGCGTCTGGCTGGACAGTCGCCAGGGGAATACCGGGACAAGGTTCGTGGTAAATTATTTACCGATACATGAACCAATCGGGCCGCAGTGAACGAAAATGAATGGCTTGTGCGCAAAAATTCTCCATACATTGTAGTGATTCTGTCTATTTTTTTTGGTTATACTGCTGCCGCCATCGAATCTGACGAGGTGGAAGGGGGAGTTTTCTGGCAGATTTGTCGGAAAATATGCAACTCAGGGATCCTGTAAAAAAACTACAAGACCGTTGAGTTCTGCTTCTGTACACGTCAGACTGGCTCCGCTTTCGTTAATCCATACCAGCGTAGTTACCAGTATGGTTATGACGAATGGCGGACATTTCCGGGCAGTTGAGCCGGAGCAGAACATTGTCGCTTGCCGGAGAAGGACGACAGGTAAGTTCAGAATTCAAAGGGTAACAGGCTCACAAGGCCCGAACCCGTGCCTTATCCGGGCGCATATAAAAAAGAAGACTGGGAGTTCCGTATGACACAAGATGTCGATATCTACGAAACACAAGAATGGCTGGATTCACTCCACGCGACCATCCGCCATGCAGGCCCTGAGCGTGCAGCCTTCTTGTTGAAAGCATTGTTTGACCATGCGATGGCGAAAGGCGTTGAATTGCCTGCCGCAATCACTACTCCTTACCGCAATACCATTCCTCTGGAAAAAGAAAAGCGGATGCCGGGCGACCTGTTCATGGAGCGCCGTATTCGCTCTCTGGTCCGCTGGAATGCGCTGGCAATGGTTATGCGTGCCAACGATAACGACGAAGGTCTCGGTGGTCACATCGCCTCTTTCTCGTCTGCCGCCACTCTGTACGATGTGGGTTTCAACTATTTCTTCCGCGGCAATGACGATGGCCACCTGGGTGACCTGATCTACTTCCAGGGTCACTCTGCTCCTGGTATCTACGCCCGTTCCTACCTGGAAGGTCGTTTCGACGAAGAACAACTGGACAACTTCCGTCGCGAAGTCGATGGCAAGGGTCTGTCTTCTTACCCGCACCCATGGTTGATGCCGGACTACTGGCAGTTCCCGACTGTATCCATGGGTCTGGGCCCAATCGGCGCTATTTATCAGGCGCACGTCATGCGTTACCTGTCTGCTCGTGACCTGGTTGCCCGTGGTGACCGTAAGGTGTGGGCATTCCTGGGTGACGGCGAGTGTGATGAGCCGGAAACTCTGGGTGCTATCTCTCTGGCTGGTCGTGAGCAGCTGGAAAACCTGGTGTTCGTGGTTAACTGTAACCTGCAGCGTTTGGATGGTCCGGTCCGTGGTAACGGCAAGATCATGCAGGAACTGGAAGGCGTATTCCGCGGCGCTGGCTGGAACGTGATCAAGGTGGTCTGGGGTCGTCACTGGGATGTGCTGTTCGAAAAAGACAAGTCCGGTATGCTGCAGAAGCGTATGGACGAAGTCTGCGACGGTGAACTGCAGAACTACAAGGCCAACGGTGGCGCTTACACTCGTGAGCACTTCTTTGGTAAATACCCTGAGCTGGCGGAACTGGTTAAGGACATGTCTGATGAAGACATCTTCAACCTCAACCGCGGTGGTCACGACCCATTCAAGGTATACGCAGCTTACGCAGAAGCCATGGCGAACAAGGGTTCTCCTACCGTTATTCTGGCTCAGACTGTTAAAGGTTATGGTCTGGGTGATGCAGGTGAAGCGGCTAACCCGACTCACTCCGTGAAGAAGCTGGATAAAGACTCACTGAAGCAATTCCGTGATCGCTTCGGTATTCCGCTGACTGACGAGCAACTGAAAGACGTACCTTATTACCGTCCGGCTCCAGACAGCCCGGAAATGAAGTACATGATGGAAACCCGCAAGAAGCTGAACGGCGTGGTTCCTTCCCGTCGTGCCGACTTCGAAGCGCTGAAAACTCCGACTCTGGAATCTTTCAAAGGCCAGCTGGGTGGTTCCGGCGAGCGTGAACAGTCCTCTACCATGGCGTTTGTACGGGTACTGTCACAACTGGTGAAAGACAAGGAAATTGGCAAGCGCATCGTGCCAATCGTGCCTGACGAAGCCCGTACTTTCGGTATGGAAGGTATGTTCCGTCAGTTGGGTATCTACTCTTCCCAGGGTCAGAAATACACCCCGCACGACTCCAACCAGATCATGTACTACAAGGAAGACAAGAAAGGTCAGATCCTTGAAGAAGGTATTAACGAAGCGGGTGCAATGTCTGCATGGCTGGCTTTGGCCACTGCCTACAGCAACAGCGCTTGCCCAATGGTACCGTTCTACGTGTTCTACTCCATGTTCGGCTTCCAGCGTATTGGTGACCTGGCATGGCTGGCGGGTGACATCCAGGCACGTGGCTTCCTGATTGGTGCTACGGCTGGTCGTACCACGCTGAACGGTGAAGGTCTGCAGCACCAGGATGGTCACAGCCATCTGATGGCGCACACCATCCCGAACTGTAAGTCTTACGACCCAACCTATAGCTTCGAAATGGCTGTGATCATCCAGGATGGTCTGAAGCGCATGTACGAAGACAAGGAAAACTGCTTCTACTACATCACCGCCATGAACGAAAACTACGTTCATCCGGAAATGCCGGTTGGTGCAGAGGAAGGCATCATCAAGGGTATGTACGTACTGAAAGAAGGCAAGCCTTCCAACGGTCCACGTGTACAGCTGATGGGCTCCGGTACCATTCTGCGTGAAGTGGAAGCGGCAGCGGTTATCCTGCGCGAAGACTACGGTGTTGAATCTGACATCTGGAGCGTGACTTCGGTTAACGAACTGGCTCGTGACGGTCAGAAGACCGAACGCTGGAACCTGATCAACTCCGACAAGGAAGCGAAAGTTCCATACATCACTGCCCAGCTGGCTGCTAAAGAAGGCCCGGTTGTTCTGGCTACTGACTACATCAAGTCCTACGGCGAGCAACTGCGTGCATTCGTACCAGGTGCGTTCAAGGTACTGGGTACTGATGGCTTCGGTCGTTCCGATACCCGTAAGAAACTGCGTCACTTCTTCGAAGTGGATCGTGGCTTTGTGGTACTGGCTGCCCTGACTGAACTGGCCAAACAAGGCAAGTTCGATGCAGCGGAACTGCCAAAGGTACGTGCCAAGATGGGCATCGACGCTGATAAAGCAGATCCAACCACGGTTTAAGGGGAGGCTGACAGATGAGCAAAGTAACTGTAGCAGTACCTGATATCGGTGGTGCTGAAGACGTAGATGTGATCGAAATCTCTGTTGCCGTTGGCGACAGCGTTGAGGCAGAACAGGACCTGATTGTTCTGGAAACTGACAAGGCCTCAATGGAAGTACCTTGCCCGGAAGCGGGCAAGGTAGTTGAACTGCTGATCAGTGTTGGCGACAAGGTAAAAGAAGGTACCCCGATTCTGGTACTGGAAACTGCCGCTGGTGAAACCGTAGTGGCTGCAGCTCCGGCTGAAGCTGCTCCGGCACCGGTTGTTGAAGCTGCTCCGGCACCGGTTGTTGAAGCTGCACCAGCTCCGGCAGCGGCGCCTGCGCCAGCTGCTGGTGGCAGCAAGACTGTTGAACTGACTATCCCGGATCTGGGTGGTGCTGACGAAGTAACCGTGATCGAACTGTGTGTCGCTGCGGGTACGGAAGTCGGCGCTGAAGAATCCCTGATCGTGCTGGAAAGCGACAAGGCATCGATGGATGTTCCTGCGCCGCAAGCGGGCAAGATTGTTGAGTTCAAGGTGGCTGTTGATGGCAAGGTTAAGGAAGGCGACGTATACGCAGTGATGGAAGTTGCCGGTGCTGCAGAAGCCGCGCCTGCACCTGTTGCTGCGGCGGCTGCACCTGCCGCCGCTGCGCCTGTTCCGGCAGCCGCTCCGGTTGCAGCAGCACCTGCTGCTGAAATTGAACTGCCTTTGCCTGATCTGGGTGGTGCCGATGGCGTTACCGTGATTGAGCTGTGTGTGGCTCCGGGTACTGCGGTCAAGGCTGAAGAGTCGCTGATCGTACTGGAAAGCGACAAGGCGTCTATGGACGTTCCGGCTCCGGAAGACGGTATTCTGGTTGGCTTCAAGGTTGTTGAAGGCGACAAGGTTTCCGAAGGTGATATCTACGCCGTATTCAAACCTGCCAGTGCTGCGGCTGCCGCACCTGCGCCGGTTGCTGCGCCTGCACCTGCGGCCCCCGTTGCTGCTGCTCCGGCACCTGCTGCTGCAGCGCCAGTTCCGGTTGCTGCCAGTGCGGGTCTGGCTGAGAAAGAAGGCAAGCCTGGTGACTTCTATGCTGGTCCATCTTCCCGTCGTCTGGCGCGCCAGCTGGGTGTGGATCTGGGTAAGGTCAAGGGCACTGGTGTTCGCGGTCGTATCACCAAGGACGATATTCGTCTGTACGTGAAGGAAGCGCTGAAGCGTGCCGAACAGGCCCCTGCAGCGGCTGCCGTCACTGGTGGCTCTGGTATTCCGCCAATTCCTGCGGTTGATTTTGCCCAGTTCGGTGAAATCGAAATGGTCAAGATGTCCAAGATCAAGAAGGTGACTGCGGCGAACATGTCCCGTGCCTGGCTGAATGTGCCACACGTGACCCAGTTCGACGAAGCCGACATCACGGATCTGGAAGCCTTCCGCAAGGATATGAAAGCCGAATCAGAAAAGGCGGGTGTGAAACTGACACCACTGCCATTCCTGATCAAGGCAGCGGCCATGGCTCTGCGTGCAGAACCAAGCTTCAACGTATCACTGCATCACGATGGCGAGCACATTGTTCAGAAGAACTACGTGCACATCGGTATCGCTTGCGATACACCAAATGGTCTGATGGTGCCTGTGCTGCGTGATGCCGACAAGAAAGGCATCTACCAGATTGCCCAGGAAACCAATGATCTGATCAAGGCTGCCCGTGATGGCAAGCTGAAGCCTCGCGACATGCAAGGCGGCTGCTTCACCATTTCCAGTCTGGGTGCCATCGGTGGTACCGGATTCACGCCAATCGTGAATGCGCCAGAAGTGGCGATTCTGGGTGTTTCCAAAGCCGAGATGAAGCCGAAGTGGAATGGCAAGGAATTCGTTCCTCGCAACATGCTGCCATTGGCGGTGTCTTACGACCACCGTGCGATCAATGGTGCCGACTGCGGTCGCTTCTTCACCACCATGGTGAACATGATTGCCGATATCCGCCGTCTGGTGCTGTAACAGTTTGCCCCGTGGGGCAAACTCTGATGGCCGGCAGTTGTCGGCCATCAGGCAAGAGCCAACAATTTGGGGGTTGGCTCTTATCCTGTTCCAGGTGTGAAAACACCGTTGGTAACTGCTTTTTCCGGCCTTTGGGGCCGGTTTTTTGTTTTTATACTGCCAGTATTTATTGCTTGTCATTGCCTGATTTGAGCGTGGCAATTCCTCACCGGATTCTGACGACTCCCGGCGCTCACTGACACCTGTTGACCCTCTTTTCCGACACAATTCAGCCTCTTCAAACGAGAATCTATGAGGTAAGAATGCGTATTCCGGCATTGTCTCTGACTGTTTTGCTGTTGGGCTCGGGCGCTGTAATGGCCGCCGGATTTGATGATTCCCAAAGTGGTGGGCAAGGCGGGCGTCCACCCAAGCCGCCGTCATTTTCAGAACTGGATCAGGATGGCGACGGCTATGTCAGCAAGTCTGAAGCGTCGGTAATTCCTCCATTGAGTGAACATTTCAGCGAAATTGACAGTGATGGCGATGGCAAGTTGTCTGAACAGGAGCTGGAAAGCCACAAACCTCAGCCACCATCTGGCGGTCAGCCGCCACAATAAGTTGCTCTTGCCGGAGAGGCCTCCAATGCCTCTCCTTGCCAGACTCTGGCGATATTGCACACGCCATTTGTGCGCTTGTGGAGCAAGTCGAAAAGCAACCCGTCAATTGCTGGTGCCGCTGGCGTATCTCGTCTACTCTGACTAAAGGAATGGTTGGCATGAGACGGCATACCCACCTATGCGGACATTGATGCTCCCGGTCGCGGCGCTGGTTTGTTTACTGGCGGCAGTATTGTTTATCGACAAGCTGTTGGTACATCAAGGTTACCTGGCGCACATGGACACCACCAAAACCCGTCTGAATGAACTCACCAACCGGTTGTCGGCGGTGGTCAACCAGCGTTTACAGCTAACGGATGCCTTATCGGCTTTCGTAAAGTCCCGCTCGGAATTCTCGGTCGAGGAATTTGATGCCTTTGCCACCTCTGCCGCTAACAACAGCAACGGCATAATGGGGCTGCAGCTAGCCCCCGATAACGTCATCCGTTACACCACCGATATCCCCCGTAATGGCCGTGTGCTCGGCTATAACCTGATGAATATTGCCTGGCAAAAAGCCCAGATTGAGCGCGCTATTGCCAATCATTCTTTGCTGGTTGCGGGGCCGCAGGAGCTGTATCAGGGCGGTCGGGCGATCATTGCCCGTAATCCCATTTATACCGACAACAGTGTGCGTGAAGAGTACTGGGGTATGGCCATTGTGCTGGTTGATGTAGGCCAGTTGTTTCTCGATGCTGGGCTGACTCGCAGCGATGATCAGATTGAGCTGGCGGTGCGAGGCCGTGATGGCAAGGGGGCAGACGGCGAAGTATTTTTCGGCGATCCCGATCTGTTTCGTCGTGATCCGGTGGTGGCATCCGTGCTGCTGCCAAATGGCAGCTGGCAAGTGGCCGCTATTCCGGTAGACCACGTCAACTGGAACCTGCAGCGAGTGTTACTCTGGTGTGTTTTCGGGGTGATCGCGCCGGTGCTGTTCTGGCTGTTGTTTCGCATGCAACGTGAGCCGGAAATGCTCAAGGCGAGAATTGACGAGGCCACGCTGGAGTTGCAGGAAGCCTATCGCAAGGCGGAAGCAGCCAACAAGGCGAAGTCGGAGTTTCTCGCCAATATGAGTCATGAATTACGGACACCGTTGAATGCGATTATGGGTTTTAACGGCCTGATTCAGGATAACTCGCTGGACCCTGAAGCCCGTGAATATGCTGAGGAAGCTCTGGTGTCTTCCCAGCACTTGCTGGCGCTGGTCAATGACCTCTTGGATATCGCCCGAATTGAAGCCGTGGGGCCGGAAATCAAGCCGGAAGCTTTCCATCTGGCACAGCTAACTTCAGTGATCGAGTCGAACCTGAGATCTTTGCTGAAAGGCAAGCCGGTTGACGTTGATGTTCAGCTTGACCCGGCTATTCCGCCTTGCCTTGTGGGTGATCCGTTACGGCTAACCCAGGTGTTGATGAACTTTGCCAGTAACGCTGCCAAATTTACGGAGCGAGGGCGGGTGGAATTACGGGTTGATTGTATCGAACGTGATGCTGCTGGCGTGTTGCTTCGCTTTCGGGTAACTGATACCGGCCGCGGCATTCCGGCAGACAAGCTGGACGCTATTTTTGAAAAATTCCAGCAGGTTGACAGTTCCGATACACGCGATTACGGCGGCACCGGATTGGGTTTGAGTATTTCGCGCTCGCTGGTTGCAGCCATGGATGGCAAGTTGCTGGTAAGCAGTGATGCCGGTCGGGGCAGTTGTTTTGGATTTGACGTGCGACTGCCGATTGCAGACTGTCAGGAAGCTGGTGTGGGCTTTCGTTGCCCGGGCAGCAGTTTGTTGGTTAATGGCCCGCAGGAGTGCATCATACGCCAGCCGGCCCATGCCGCTGAGTCAGCTGATGAACGACCGCTGGCAGTGATTCGGGTGCTGGTGGTGGATGATAATGCGGTAAACCGCAAGGTTGCTGCTGAAGTACTGCGGCGCGAAGGTATCACGGTTGACAGTGCGGATAATGGCGATCAGGCGATTAAATATCTATTGGCTGCCAAAAACCGCCCGGACGTGGTGCTGATGGATGTTCAGATGCCTGTTATTGGTGGTCTGGAAGCAACCCGTATTCTGCGCCAGCGGCATCATTATCCGGGGGTGATCATCGGCCTGTCCGCCAATGCATCGGAGGCTGATGTGCGTGCCAGTCTGGAAGCTGGTATGAACGACCATATCTGTAAACCGTTCAAGAAAAATGAGCTGATTGAAGTGATTACACGGCAATTGGCCCGCCAGCGAACAGGCGGTCCTGCATAACGCTGGCTGTCAGCGAATCATCGACATACGCCGCAGTGAGCGCTGGGCATTACTTTCAAAGCGGCTGCTGTGCTGCAGGGTTTCTTCGACAAAGGCCAGGTGATTGTTAACCGCTTTACGTGCTGCTTCGCCATTACGTTCCAGCACGGCATCGCGCATGGCTTCATGTTGCTGGCGAATTTCCTCGCGACGGCTTTCTTCGGTGTAGAGATAGGTGAGGTTGGTGGCGATGGTCTGCTTGAACAGACTCAGCAACGCCCGCATCGAATGCAATAAAACGGCATTGTGGGAGGCTTCGGCAATCGACAGGTGAAAACGCCAGTCTAGCTCAGCCTCTTTTTCGGCACCGAGACGAGCGTTATGGCCATCGAGCCATTCCTGATAGCGCTGACGAATAATTTGGTGGTCAGACTCCGTTGCCCGTACTGCCGCATAATGGGCCGCAATTTCTTCCAGTGCGTGACGATATTCGAGCAGATCGTAATTGAATTCCGGATGGCTGCCGAGCAAGTCGAACAGCGGATCTGTCATCGACATGCCAATGTTATCGGCCACATAGGTTCCGCCACCCTGGCGACGAATAACCAGCCCTTTTGCTTCCAGCTTGTTCAAGGCCTCGCGTACCGATGGCCGTGACACCTCAAAACGCTCCGCCAGCGCCCGTTCTGTAGGGATTTTCTGGCCAGGTTCCAGGCTGCCTTCAATCAGCATGCTTTCCAGCTGTTCCGCAACAATGTCGGAAATTTTCTGGCTGCGGATTTTCTGGTTAGGCATGGGGGTGTCCGAAGAGGTTGGGTCGTTGAAAGGGAGAACAATGCTACCCGGCAGGATTATGACTATCCTGATTTGAGTCAGGTCTGGTTGGTAAATCTGCCAAATGGCTGTCTGCAGATTGACCAGAACGTTAATCAGAGGTAAGTTGTTCAGAATAATTTGGTAAATTGGTATTACCAATTTAGATAATTAAAATAAAAACCGCAAGTATTTTATTGAGTTGCTGTCCGGTTGAGTCGGCTGACGCAGCTCAGCTGCCTTGTCGGTCACCGCAACCGTGGAGCTTTTCATGTCCCAATTAGCTGGCGCGCCACGCCGCCCGTACCCTCCAGCGCCACAGCGTATCTATCTGATGGGTACCTGTCTGGTCGATAGCTTCTATCCTCAGGCCGGGATGGATGCGATTCAGTTTTTTCAGCAGCTTGGTATCGAAGTGATCTTTCCACAGGCACAAACCTGTTGTGGTCAACCGGCCTGGAATAGTGGCTATGAGGCGGAAGCCAGAGCGGTGGCACGCCAGCAATTACGGGCTTTTGCCGAGGATATTCCGGTGGTGGTCATGATGGGATCCTGTACTGGCATGATGCATCACGAGTATCCCAGGCTGTTTGCCGGTGAGCCGGAAGAGCAGGCTGCCTGCGGACTGGCAAAGCGCACCTATGAATTCAGTGAGTTTCTGATCCGGATACTGAATGTCGGCTTTCATGATATTGGTAAGACCAATTTATCAGGGGTGGATTCACCCGTAATAAAAGTCGCGCTGCACACGTCGTGTTCTACCCGTCGCGGCATGGGGCTGGCGGCCGAACACCAAGCGCTGGTGGATCGTTTGCCGGGCGTTCAACGGGTTGAACCGGAACGAGTGACCGAGTGTTGTGGTTTCGGCGGTACCTTTGCGGTCAAGCAAGCGGATATTTCCGCTGCCATGGCCCATGACAAGGCGATGGCGATGGCGGCTACCGGTGCGGACCTAATGACCAGCGCCGATTGCGGCTGTTTGATGAACATCAGTGGCACCATGCAGCTACTTGAGCAGCAAGGCCAATGTCAGGCAATGCCAGTCAAACATCTGGCCACGCTGGTGTGGGAAGCGGCCCAGTCCAGCCGGGTCGTTGTGCAGGAGGGCGAAGCATGAGCGAATTGCGTAACCAGCCGGAGTTTATCGAACTGACCGAAGTGGTTGATCGGGAAGAACATGAGTTTGCCGATATGGCCGCGCGGCACTTCAAGGCGCGCGCCAAAATGGCACTGGAAAACGATACCTTGCGTGCCAGCTTTCGTGGTGCCAGTGATTTCCTGATGGCCAAACGCCGTTCGGTATTCCCGGATGAGGAGATGCTGCAAGCCCTGCGTGATCGCGGTGAAGCCGCTCGCCAGCGCAGTTTGCAGGATCTACCGGATTTGCTGGAACTGCTCGAACAGAACCTCATCGCCAACGGCATTCAGGTGCACTGGGCTGAAACTGCCCAGCAGGCCAACCAGATCATTCACGACATCATGGTCGCCAATAACGCCCGTTCGGTGGTGAAGGGCAAGTCGATGGTGAGTGAGGAGATCGAGCTTAATCATTACCTTGAGGCACGTGGTATTGAATGCCTGGAAAGTGACATGGGCGAATATCTGGTGCAGCTGGCCAAGGAAGCACCGTCTCACATCGTGATGCCGGTGATTCACAAGAACAAGCAGCAGATCGCCCGCTTGATGCACACCCGGGCGACCACGCCGGATGGCGAAGCGGTGCCGTACAGCGAAGATGTTGATGATCTGATTGGCAACGCCCGGGCGATTTTGCGGCAGAAATTCCGCCAGGCTGACGTCGGTATTTCCGGCGTTAACATGGCGATTGCCGAAACCGGTACCTTATTGCTGGTCGAAAACGAGGGCAATGGTCGCATGAGCACTACGGTGCCGCCGGTGCACATCGCCATTACCGGCATTGAAAAAGTAGTGCGCTCGCTGAGCGATGTGCCGGAACTGCTGACGCTGCTGCCACGCTCGGCCACCGGCCAGATCATAACCACCTACGTCAACATGATTTCCGGCCCGCGCAAGGCTGAAGAACCGGATGGCCCAGAGCAAGTGCATCTGGTGTTGCTGGATAACGGCCGTTCGAAAATGTTCAACCATCCGGATCTGAAACCGACCCTGCAATGTATTCGCTGTGGTGCCTGTATGAACCACTGTCCGGTCTACGCCCGGATTGGTGGGCATGCCTACGGGTCAACCTATCCGGGTCCGATTGGTCAGGTGGTGACGCCGCAACTGGATTCGTCCGGTGGTCTGGGCGTTCATGCCGACATGGTCAATGCCTGTTCGCTTAACGGCGCTTGTGGCGAAGCCTGTCCGGTACGAATTCCGCTGCCGGATCTGATTCGTAAATTGCGTGCTGAAGCGAATGCTCCGGTGACCGTACAACACGACGGTAAACCCCATGTGAATGGCAGCGGCAGTCATCGCTCGCTGGCGGAAAGTCTGATCTGGCAGGGCTGGAGTCAGCTGCACCGCCACTCGGCGTTGTATCGCCTGACCACCACGGCAATAACCAAAGGCCGGGTGTTGATGCCATCCAAACTGTCGCCCTGGACGAATACCCGGGTGATGCCAAAACCTGCTGCCAGCAGCTTGCACCAGTTGGCTAAAAAAGCCGGTGTGCCGTCTTCCGCCGCGGATATCAAAACCGCCCAAACCCCGGATGCAACCGATAACCGCGAGGGCAAATCATGATCAGCGCCAAAAGCAATATTCTCGGACGCTTGCGTAAAGGTCAGTCCGTGCAGGCAACCGCTGCCAGTCGTCATGAACTGCCAACGTTACCGCGCTTGCCGAAAGATCAGTGGAAGGCCAGCTTTATGGAGCTGATGAGCGCCAATCATGCTGACATCGTTGAAACCACTGAAGCCGGCTGGCAGCAGGCACTGGTCAGTGAACTGGGCAGTCGTCAGATTGGTAATCTGGTGGTGGCCAGCCGGGCGGAAAATTTGCCCTTAATAGAACAGTTGCCCCGGCAGCTGAGTGGATTGACGGTAACAGTGTTCGATCAGGCGGTGGAAGCCGGTGCCGACACCGCCATGCGGTCGACACTGTTTCAGCAAGCGGAGGCGGGTCTCAGTTATGCCTCGGCGGCGTTGGCGGAAACCGGTTCGCTGGCCTTGGTCACTGGCCCACAGGAGCCTCGTACGCTGTCACTGGTACCACCGTTGAGCATTGTGGTGGTGCGTGAAAGCACTTTGTTATCGGGTGTTGCCGAGCTGTTCGAGCACTCGTTCGACAAACAGCAGGGGCAGCTTTTGCCGACCAATCTGGTGCTGGTTTCCGGCCCCAGCAAGACCGCCGATATCCAGCAAACCCTGGCTTATGGTGCTCATGGTCCCAAGTCCTTGTTGATCCTCTGGGTTAACGATCTGCATGCTGAATCCGTCGGGTGAGTGAGTTTTCATGAAAGCAAATTACACCGCATTGTTAAAAGATCTGGCCGGGTTGGTGGATGCTGAGCGGATCATTACCGATCCTCTGCGCAAACTGGCATTTGGTACAGACGGCAGTTTTTATCGGCTGATTCCACAAGCTGTGGTGATGGTTGATAACGAACAGGAAGTGGTTCAGTTGCTGTTACTGGCACAGCAGCATCAGGTTCATGTGACTTTCCGGGCGGCGGGTACCAGCTTGTCTGGTCAAGCGGTCAGTGACGGTATTCTGGTGCGTTTGTCGAGCCAGTGGAATGGCATGGAAGTGCTCGCCAACGGTGATCGCCTGCGGGTGCAGCCGGGGGTGATTGGTGCTCATGCCAACCGTAAGCTGGCACCGTTCGCGCGTAAGATTGGCCCGGATCCAGCCTCCATCAATGCCTGTAAAATCGGTGGTATTGTTGCCAACAACGCTTCCGGGATGTGTTGCGGTACGGCCCAGAATACCTACCAAACCATTGAGTCGATGAAGCTGGTGCTGGCTGATGGTACCCGGCTGGACACCGCCGACGCTGCCTCGCGGGCGGCTTTTATGCAGCAGCAACCCGGCCTGATCGCTGCACTGGCGTCACTGCATGCCGAAGTAGCCAGTAACAACGAGCTGCGTCAGCGCATTATCAAGAAGTTCTCGATCAAGAACACCACGGGTTACAGCCTCAACGCGCTGGTCGATTTTGACGATCCGATCGACATTCTGATGCACCTGATGGTGGGATCGGAAGGCACGCTGGGATTCGTCTCCGAAGTCGTCTATCGCACGGTAGAAGAGCATGCCCACAAGGCGTCGGCGATGCTGATTTTTGCCGACATCGAACAGACCAGCAAAGCTGTTACGGCACTGTCAGTGACTCCGGTGGCAGCGGTTGAGCTGATCGACCGGCCGGGTCTGCGCTCGGTGCAGGACAAGCCTGGCATGCCTGGCTATTTGCCAACCCTGAGTGATGATGCGGCAGCCTTGCTGGTGGAAGTGCGTGGTTGTTCAACCGCTGAGCTGGACAGCAAGCTGACTGAAGTTCTGGTTGCCTTGCAGCCGTTCGAGTGTCTGCACGGCAAGGAATTCACGACGGACCCGGCGACCTGTGCGCTGTACTGGAATATCCGCAAAGGCATGTTCCCGGCAGTCGGTGCGATGCGCGAAAAAGGCACCACGGTGATTATTGAAGACGTGGCTTTTCCGGTCGAGTCGCTGGCGCCAGCAGTGCTGGAACTGCAGGCGCTGTTCAAAAAATATCGCTACGACGAAGCCATTATCTTCGGCCATGCGCTGGCCGGTAACCTGCACTTTGTGTTCACCCAGAATTTCACCGACCCAGCCGAAATCCAGCGCTATGCGGATTTTATGGACGAAGTCTGTGTGCTGGTAGTGGGGCGTTATGACGGTTCACTGAAAGCCGAACACGGCACCGGTCGGAATATGGCACCGTTTGTTGAACTGGAGTGGGGCGCCCAGGCCTATCAGCTGATGTGGCGCATCAAGGAGGCCTTTGATCCCAACGGCATTCTCAACCCGGACGTGATTCTGACCCGCAATCTGCGCACCCACATCGACAATCTCAAGCCGATTCCGGAAGCTCATGAGCTGATCGACAAGTGCATTGAATGTGGTTTCTGTGAGCCGGTTTGCCCGTCGAAAAACCTTACCCTGACACCGCGTCAGCGGATTGTGGTGATGCGTGAACTGAGCCGTCAGCAGCGAGCGGTGAATGGTGAGCCGCAGTCGGCGGACTATCAGCAAATGCTGAAAGACTATCAGTACATGGGGGTGGATACCTGCGCCGCCGATGGCTTGTGCAGCACGGCTTGTCCGGTGGGAATTAATACCGGTGACCTCAGTCGCTATTTGCGTCACGAACGTAACGCCCGTTATGAAGGCCGCGCGGAGTGGGTTGCGGGTCACTTTGAAACCCTTGCCAACGCCACTCATGGGGCGCTGAAAATGGTCGATATTACCCGCTCGATTGTGGGCGATTCGGTGTTGGCCGGGGCCAGTAAACTGGCTTCCAGACTCAGTTTCGACAAGCTGCCGCTATGGCACGATGCTATGCCGCAAGCCAGCGACACTGCCAGGCCGCTGGTGGGTTGTCGGGCTGATGCCGACGTGCTGTATTTCCCCAGCTGTGCCAGTCGCAATATGGGGCCAGCCAAACAGGATGCCGAACAACGCAGCCTGCAGCAGGTGACGCTGGAGCTGGCTCAAAAAGCCGGTTTGCAACTGAGCCAGCTGGAAGATCAGCAGGCCTTCTGCTGTGGCATGCCGCTGGAAAGCAAAGGTATGTTTGAACAGGCTGACGCCATGAGCGAACAGCTCAATCAGGCGTTATTGCTGGCGACTGACAATGGCCGTATTCCGGTATTGATCGATACCAGCCCTTGTACCTTCCGCATGCAAGGTCGGCTGGATTCCCGCATTCAGTTGCTCGATCCGGTACGTTTTGCCAACGACTATCTGGTGCCGCGGCTGAAGGTGAATCCGGTTGACGATGAAGTCGCCGTCCACGTGACCTGCTCGACGGTGAAACAGGGACTGGGCAACGAACTGGTTAAACTGGCCAAACATTGCTCCAGCAAGGTAGTGGTGCCAGAAGACATCAGCTGTTGTGGTTTTGCCGGAGATCGCGGCTTTGTACTGCCAGAATTGAATGACTCGGCACTGGCACCATTAAAAGCCCAGGTCAGTCATTGCAAGGAAGGTATTTCGACCAGTCGCACCTGCGAAATTGGCCTCACCAAAAACAGTGGTATCGCTTACCACTCTTTGTTTTATCTGCTCGACCGGGTCAGCCAGCCGCTAGTCTGATCGTCCTGGGGCGTTTTCAATTAGTAAAGCGGCCCTGCTGAGAGCCAGTTGGCTTCAGAACAAGGCATGAGGAGCGTGCCCTTTGTCGTTCAATAAACAGGGCCAGCTAAATAAGTGACGAATAACGCAGTGCCTGGAGCCAACGGGACTCAGCCCGAAGGGTTATGGTTAAAAATCCACCATGCTGTGTTGTTGAACTTGTAAAGGGCTCGCCATTCCCTTCGTTCAACGCCTTGCCTGATGAATTTTTCTTCCATAACAGGACCCGTTAATTCATTGAGAACGCCCCCGGCCTGTGCCGGTTTGCAAGGATGCATTCCGGCCACTCCCTGCTCCCCTCGTAGAATTGTCAGATTGACTGGCAAAGCTCCCCGGCTGCTGCTGTACTGAAATTCAACGGCTCGTTAATGCAACGAAGCTGACGGCTCCGATACGCAGTTTTACATCGAATCAATAACAATCATACCGATTCAGGGACGTAAAAATGGCAGGGCAAAATAACGTACAGGCGTTGAAAGCGGCATCTTTCGATGCCTTGCTGCAGACCTCTGATCTTGGCTTGGCAATCCTTGATCGGGATCTTCGTTATGTATCCATCAATGAAACACTGGCGTGTTTTAACGGTATCTCGGCTGAACGCCATATCGGAGCAACGGTTACGGACCTGTTACCGGACCTGGCGCCAATCATTATTCCCATGCTGCATCAGGTTATACAAACCGGGGTCGCCAATCTCAATTTCAAGGTCACTGGCCAAACCCCGGGTATTGATGGCGAAGAGGCTGAGTGGCTGGGCTCTTATATCCCGGTATTTCCGGACAACGATGCCAGCCAGCCTGCCGAGGGTGTGTTGGTGGTGGCCGAAAATCTTACGCTCAAGCGCCAGCTGGAGCGCGCCAAAGCCGAAGCCAGCGATCTGGTGCGGCGGGTGATTGATGGCTTGTTTGCGTTTGTTGGCGTACTCGATCTCGATGGCGTACTGCTGGACGTCAACAAGGCACCGCTGGCGTCAGCGGGTATCGACGCTGGAGAAGTGATCGGCAAAAAATTCTGGGACACCTGGTGGTGGAATCATGATCCTGCTGCCCAGCAGCTGGTCAGGCAAAGCTTTGAACTGGCCGTTGATGGTAAGTCCAGTCGCTATGAAATCGAGTCCCGGGCCAATGACGATGAAATGATGATCGTCGATTTTATGATGGCACCATTACGGGACAGTCATGGCAATGTTACCCATGTCTTGCCATCGGCGATTGATATTTCTGATCGGGTGATTAGTGAACGAAAACTGAAATACAGCGAGGAACGTTTTCGGCGTGTATTTGACAGTACCGCTGATGGCCTGCTGCTGGTCGGTGAGGATGGGTCGATTCTGCTGGCCAACCAGCGCGCCGGCGATATGTTTGGTTACTCGCGTGAGGAAATTCTCAAGATTCGGGTCGAGGATTTGATCCCGACCGGCTTGGCTCCCAATCATGCCGACTTGCGGGCTGGTTATATGGCTGATCCCAAACCCCGTACCATGGCCGCCTTGAGAGAGCTGGAAGCCCAGCGCAAGGATGGCACCAAGGTCCCCGTCGAAATTGGTCTGACACCGCTGACTTTCAGTGCCGGTACACGGATTCTGGCAACGGTTATGGACGTTTCGATCCAGAAGTCGATCCAGCAAAAGCTCGAGCAGGCGCTGGACGAGAAAACCTCCTTGCTGAACGAAGTACACCACAGGGTCAAAAACAATTTGCAGGTGGTCTCCAGCCTGTTGAGCCTGCAAACCCGGCAGGTGCCAGAAGAAGTGCGCAGCTATTTTATCGACAGCCAGGATCGTATCCGTGCCATGGCGCTGATTCACCAGCTGCTATACGAACAAAAGCACTACGATCGTATTGATGTGATGGTTTATACCGAACGTCTGCTTGAACTGGTGCGCCGCAGTTATTTATCAAGCCTGCGCGGTATTGATGTGCGGCTGAATGGCCCGTCGGCGGGAACCTTTATCCCGCTGGATATCGCCCAGCCATTTGGTCTGTTTATGAATGAAGTAATTACCAACGCGGTTAAACACGCCTTTGTTGGCCGTGATCGGGGCTGTATCGATATTCAGATTATGCTGGAGAACGAGGGGCTGGCGGTGGTGGTGGCCGATGATGGCAACGGTTTGCCAGCGGGATTTGAGCCCCAATCGTCACCTACGCTGGGATTCCAGCTGATTCAGGGACTGGTCGAACAAATGAATGCCCAAATAGAACTGCAGTCTGACAGCGGAACCTGCTTTGTCCTTCACCTGCAAACGCCCCAATCTGTTGAAGGAGCAACTGAATAATGAACGGCAGCTACAGCATTCTCATCGTTGAAGACGAGCAGATCACTGCGCTGGATCTCAAGGCAACGCTGGAAGAGCTTGGTCACCGCGTGGTGGCGAGTACCGCCAGAGCGGAAAAGTCGATTGAGCTGGCATTGGCCAAGCGGCCGGATCTGGTGTTGATGGACATTCACCTGGCCGACGACATGCTGGGTACGGAAGCGGCCAGCGTTATCCACTCACAGTTGCGTATTCCGGTAATCTTCCTCACAGCCTATACGGACGATGAAACCATGGCCGATGCGCTGGAGTCATTTCCGTACGGATACCTGGTAAAACCCTACGAGCGGCGTGAAATCGGGGCCGCAATCAAGGTGGCAATGAATCGCCATGATGCTGATCAGCAGCTGCGGGTTGTCACCGAACGACTGCAAATGGCGTTGAAATCGGCCCAGATGAAACTGTGGGAATGGCATCCGGAAGAAGATGATCAGCTGGCTGAGCCGCAGCCAGATGGGGCATTGCAACCGCTCGACACCTCGCTGGATGATTTGTTGCAACAACTGCATCAGGACGATCGTGATGCGCTGCTGGCAGAGCTCGCCAGTAAGCATCGGGTTGTACGATTGTTACGGCTCAAGAACGATGGTCAGTTTCGCTGGTTCCGGCTGTTTGCGACCGTCTCCCTTGCAGCCAATCAGCGGCGTCAGGTGACTGGCTTGTTGCAGGACGTGGACGATGAACAGCGTTTGCAGAGCGATCTCAAACAGGCCGATCTGTTGTTCCGCAGCACTGCTGAAGGACTGGTGATTACCGATCGTGACCAGCGTATCAAGCGGGTTAATCCGGCGTTTGTGCAAATCTCCGGCTATTCCGAACAAGAGCTGCTGGGTAAGAATCCGGTGTCTTTGCTGTATGCCCGCCGCAGTGATGACAACCCGATCCAGATGGCCACGGCGCTGGATAGCTGGAGTGGTGAGGTCGTCTGTCGCCGCAAGAATGGTGAAATTTTTCCGGCTTGGGAACACATCAGCAAAACCCGTGATGCCGACGGCAGCCTGTCAGGCTATATCTTTAATCTGTCGGATATTTCCCGTTTGCGGCGGGCCGAGCAGAACCTCACTCAAATGGCCTATGTCGATCCGTTGACGGGGCTTGGCAATCGTTTACGGTTTGAAAAAAACCTGCAGCAAGCCATTGAAGAACAGCGCGAAGGTGAATCAATAGGCATCGCTTATCTCGATCTTGACGGCTTCAAGCTGGTTAACGACACACTTGGCCATGCTGAAGGCGACACGCTCTTAAAGGTGCTGGCCCAGCGGCTGGTGGCGGCGTTGCGGGACGAAGATACCATTGCCCGCCTGGGTGGCGATGAATTTGTGGTGGTGGTTCCGCGGATTCGCGATGCCGATGGCATGGATGTGGTGGCGCGGAAAATTCTTCAGGTAGCCAGTGAGTCGGTCAAGTTGAGCCGAGAAAAAGTCCAGGTCAGTGCCAGTATTGGAGTGGTGATTTCCGATGATGCTACCCGGGAGCTGGACGAGTTGTTACGCGCCGCCGATACCGCCATGTTTGAAGCCAAAAAGCAGGGCAAGAACCGCTATTGCGTCTACGATTTTGCCCTTGACCAGGAATATCGTCAGCGGGTTCGGATCGAGGCCGATTTGCGTGATGCCATTGTTCAAAACGAATTTGTGCTTGGTTATCAGCCATTGTTCGAAGCGGGAAGTGGCCGTTTGTGTGGTGCCGAGGCGTTGATTCGCTGGCAGCATCCAGATCTGGGGTTATTGGCACCAGCAAGTTTTATATCGATTGCCGAGCAGTCGGACGCCATTATTTCGATCGGTAACTGGGTGCTCGAAGAAGCCTGTCGGACTATATCTGAGTGGTTGCAAATTGGTCTGAGTGACGTTCGCATGGCGGTGAATATATCGCCACGGCAAATGGCCGATGACGATTTCCCGGACCATGTTGCCGAGCTGTTGCAGCGTTATCAGCTCGATGCCGATTGTCTTGAACTGGAGTTGACGGAAACCGCCTTGCAGGCCAGCGGGCCCTTGTTGCCGCAGCTCAATCGCATCCGGCAGATGGGTGTCCATTTGGCGATTGATGATTTTGGCACCGGTTATTCGTCACTTGGACGCCTCAAGGAACTGCCGTTCGATCGGGTCAAGATTGATCGCAGTTTTGTTCGTGACTTGCCCGATGATGCTGACGATATCGAGATCTGCCGGGCCATTATTGCGCTCTGTCGGGTGCTGGACCTGTCTGTCACAGCAGAAGGCGTCGAAACGCCCCAGCAGGAAAAGATGCTACGCGAAATGGGCTGTGACTGTTTACAGGGCTTTTTGTATAGCGCTGATATCTCGTCTGATAAATTTACTGAATGTAAATCCCGGAGGTTTAATTAATAAAAGTAATTTCATCCATCATGCTTATGCGGTTTATATAGCGTATAACCGGTGGATATGCGCTGTAATATTGTTGGACAATCGGATTATTTATTGGCTTGCAAATAAATAATCCGCCAGCCAAACCAGAAAATCGGGCTGGTGTTCTCAATTTGGCCTGAATAATAGCGCTAGAATCCGCTTCTTTCTTCCAAACCTCCAGTCAGGCTGACATATATTGACGCCGTAGTTTGTGAGTTTTGACGGAATTACATGAGGCGACCATGATGGGTGGAAGGCTAAATCAGGTAATTCTGCTGGCTTTGTTGAGTAGTATTGCCCAGGCAGATATCTATGCATGGAAAGATGAACAGGGACGTACTCACTATTCTGACCGTGCCCAGGAAGTCAGTGGTCAGGTACGCCATGAGCAGTTGTTGTCGAGCCAGCCAGAGATAAACCAGTCGTTGCGTAGCAGCCAGGACGTATTGCCGGGTATTTCTGACAAGGATTATATTCGTCTTGGAAAACTGCTAAGGGCTCGCCAATTTGACGCTCTTAACGAGTATCTGGAAAAAACCTCGCAGCAGGCATTTGAACTGCCAGCGATGCAACAGCAACTATGGGACGCCTATCAGGTATTTGCCCTCGGCAGCACCGGCCATGAACATTATTTTAATGACTGGGTGAGGAATTATCCCAATCAGGAATACCCTTATCTGGCTCGGGCGGTTTATCAGATTTCACTGGCCACAGCCTCATCAACATCAATCGCCAGGGCACGGGAATATTATCTGGCATCCTTTACCGATATCGACGCTGCCATACGAATTAACCCCGCTTCTGGTATGGCTAATGCGTTGTTATTAACGGCCAGCCACACCATTTCAGATCAGCAACAATACCAGCAATACCTTACCGAGGCGCTCAGGCGCACGCCCGGATCACTACTGGTGATGCGGACGGCACTGGAGTATGAGTCGCCGCTGTGGGGTGGTTCAGATGCCCGTATGCAAGCGCTGGGGAGATCCATATTGGCAACGCCGGGGAACGCCAATATGGGGTCAGTTATTCAGGCAGCCCGGTATTATCTGATGGCTCGTAGCCAGCAGCATGCAGGACAAAAGGGCGCAGCGATTCGTAGCCTTGATCAGGCCCTGAAATATCAGCAAACCGCCGACTACTACGCGTTGCGTGGTCAGCTGTGTTTACAGCAGAACGACTACACGCTGGCGATGGCAGACTTCTCTGCGGCAGTACAATTGCGCAGTGCCGACAGTGCCAGTTATCTCGGGCGGGCACAGATCTTTGCGGAATCTCATCAGTACCGTAATGCTGCTGCCGAGCTGGCGCAGGCGGCGCGCTTGACACCGGATTCACCAGCCTTGTTGAAGTATCGGGAACAGCTACTGCAAACCCTTGGTGGGTTGGCACAACGGGCACGGGATGCAGGCAAGCTGGATGAATCCATCGACTATCTCGACAAGGCATTGATGATGGATGAAAAATCCGGAGTCATGCTATATCAGCGCAGTCTCAGCTGGTTGCAGCTGGGTAAGCAGGCAGAGGCGGAGCAGGATTTGCAAAAAGCCGTGCAGCGACCAGAGGCTCAGCTGACCTGGTTTCAGCAGCTGGATACACTTTATAGCCGCCGACAGCGCTGGGATCGGGTTGATGCGCTCTGGTCGGATTATCTGCAGCGTTTTGGGGATCAGCCGGAGGCTTTGCTGGGGCGTGCAGATGCCCGTTACCAGAACGACGATTTTAATGGTGCCCTTGACGATGCCAACAAGGCGGTGGCACTGGACAGCAGTGGTGTCGCCCGTCAGCTGATCAGCAAGGCTGAGCTACAAATGAAATCACGGTCTGATTAACGTTTCGGCTCAGTTATTATCCCGTCGCTGCAGCGCTCGCTTGGTGAGTGCTGTGGCTTCTGCACTGAGAGGGTCTTCCGGCCAGGGATGTTTCGGATAACGACCACGCATTTCCTTGCGGACTTCCTTGTAGGCGTTTTGCCAGAAGTTGGGTAAGTCCTGCGTCAGTTGTAATGGCTTGCGCCCCGGTGACAGCAATTGCAGCGTCAGTTTCAGATTGCCTTTCAAAACCGCTGGTTGGGTCGGTTCACCAAACATTTCCTGCAATTTTACCGACAACCGTGGTGGGGTCTGCGAATAATCAATCGTGATGCGTGAACCACTCGGCACCTGCCAGTGCGTCGGTAACCAGTCATCCAGCTGCTGTTGCTGCTGCCAGCTGAGGCTGCTTTTCAGAATATTGAGCATATCCAGCGCCTTGAGCTGACGCTCATTGCGGCAGTTGTCGAGCCAGGGCAACAGCCAGTCGGCGACGGTTGTCAGCAGACCGGCGTCACTCCAGTCTGGCCAGTTTTCTTCAGTTTCCGTTTGGCTGACCTGATATTGCCGCAGCAGGGCAACCCGTTGGCGGAGATTGTGACAGTCATCTGACCAGTCGAGTTTGCCCAGTCGCTGCAGCCCCTGGCTGGGGTGAGCAAAATAATCCAGCCAGGCAGCGCGCCAGTCGGCAGCACTGAGGTCCCTGATCGTTTGTTTTTGCCATACCAGCTGACCAATTTTCTGCTGGCGTTCGGCCAGCAAGGTGCCTTGCTGCTGCCAATCGACGACGGTATTGCTGCTGAGCCAGTGCGGGTGCTGTTGCAGCAGAGCGGCGAGTTCCTGCTGGCTGATGCTTAGCGCTGCCCGAACCCGGTTGGGGGTGCCTCCAGTCAGATCAAGAATCACCAGCCACTCGTGGCCGTGCAGGTCGGAGTCTGGCTGCAGCTCGACCCCAACACCATTGGCCATTCGGTAACTACTGCCGTTTGTCGAGTTGGAACGACGCTGGGCCAGTCGTTCAGGAAATGCCAACAGGCAGCAGTCAGCCAGCGAGTAAGGGGTATCGAATGCAGGCTGGCGAGTAGGGAGTTGTTGCAGCCAGCGGTTGGCCAATGGTTTGACGCGTTGCTGCCAAAGTTTTTGTTGGCTGGCATACTGAAACAGCCGTTCGATATCATCTGAACGACGCTGCTGGTGGGGCCATTCCTGCAGTATGGCAGCCAGTTCTGCACAGCGCTGGTGACTGCCGTGAGCTTGCGCTTGTAACAGCGCACTGGCCCAGCGTGGTTCCATACCCAGCCGCGCAGCAGCTGCACCATCACCGCTCAGCTGGGTGCTGTCCGGCTGCTCCAGATAACCGAGTCGGTACAACAGCTGGCGAGCCTGGGCCAGTGCTGCCGCCGGTGGAAAATCCAGCCACACCAGTTCGTCCGGTTGGGCACCCCAAAGCAATAACTCCAGCAACAGCGGCGTCAGATCACTGTGGCGAATTTCCGCTTCGATATGCGCCGGGCGAGTGTGATGGGTGCTCTCTGGCCACAAGCGATAACAGACCCCGGCTCGCTGGCGTCCCGCCCGGCCCATTCGTTGGGTCGCTGAAGCCTGGGAAATATCACGTGTGCGCAGTTGGCCAAGTCCACTGGCGGGGCTGAACTCCATACGGCGCTCCAGCCCGCTATCAATCACGCAATCGACGCCATTCAGTGTCAGTGAGCTTTCGGCGATATTGGTGGCCAGCAGAATCTTGCGCTGGCCAGCTGGTGGGTCCTGTAACGCCCGCTTTTGCTGCTGGTCGTCCAGCTGGCCGTGCAGCGGCAGAATCAGTAACTGCTCATTATTTTCATACTGTTGCTGCAACTGTTCCTGCAGCCGCCGGATGTCCGCGGTGCCGGGCAGAAATACCAGTATGTGGCCGCTTCGACCCGAGCCCAGTACTTCCGCGACCGTGCGGCAGACCTGCCGTGCCAGTGGCTCATCGGACTGTTGTTTGGGGCGGTAAAATAGCTCGACCGGGAAGCCCCGACCGGGGCAGTGAATCACGGGTGCTGCCAGTTTGGCGGTCAGGCTGTCGGTGTCGAGCGTTGCCGACATCACCAGCAACTTGAGGTCTTCACGCCAGACCTGCTGGCATTGCTGGCTCAGTGCCAGCGCCAGATCACTGGACAAATGGCGTTCATGGAATTCGTCAAAAATAATCAGCCCGACACCACTCAGCTCCGGGTCTTGCTGCAACATGCGGGTCAGAATGCCTTCGGTGACGACCAGCAGGCGGGTGTTGGCAGATTCCCGCTGTTCCAGTCGAATCCGATAGCCAACGGTCTCTCCAACCTGCTCACCCAGTTGTTGGGCCATATAGCGGGCGGCATTACGGGCCGCCAGTCGGCGCGGCTCCAGCATCACAATGGTCTGGTCAGCCAGCCAGGCTTGTTTGAGTAAATGCAGCGGCACCCGGGTGGTTTTACCGGCACCGGGTTCGGCCGTCAGCAGCAGCGCAGGGTGTTGTGCGAGTTGGCTGGCAATGTCGTCCAGCAGTGGATCTACCGGAAAAGTGAGTTCAGCGGGAGTCATTCGGCGTCGTGATGTGTCTATAATCCTGTCGAGGACGATACCTGAAACAGCAACTGATTGCTTGTTGGTGTTGGAACGGTATCGACTGCGATGTATAACCCTCCGTCACACTAACGAGGTACACCAATGGCTGATGATAATGTAGTGGATTTTGCCGCAGCCGGTGAGAAGCATCGTCACGAACGTATGCATCGGGAAAAGGAAGCCAAAGTAGAAGATATTCGCCAGCGCTTTGCCCTGGCACTGCCAGACCGCAAAACGCCAGTGAAGGACTATCTGAAGAAGAAGCGGGCGAAGAAAAAGCGCTGACCCTTCCCTGGACATTCCCTGATTCCGGGTCAAGAAAACTGCCGCAGCGTGAACGCTGCCGGGCAGAGGGAAATGCCGGTGGGAAAAAGACTGCCGCTTTGTTAAGGTCGCCCGCCCGTGACCGTGACGGCACAGAATTATGGTTGAGGAATTTATCGTGAGTCAGCAACAAGGCGACATCGCCGTACAACATCATCTGGATGCCCGTGGGCTGTTTTGCCCGGAGCCGGTGATGATGTTGCACAACACCATCAATGACATGCCGCTTGGCGACAATGTTGAAGTGCTGGCCACCGACCCTTCAACCCAGCGTGATTTCCTGCGCTTCTGCAGCTTTCTGGGTCAGCAACTACTGGTCTCTGAAGAAGTCGATGGCGTATACCGCTTTGTTATTCACAAGGCGGCAGAAGAATAATCACTGCAAGCTTGTTGCCTGTCCAGGTAACAAGCGCACCAGCTTGCCGTCATCCTCGTCGGTGAGCAGATACAACAAGCCATCCGGGCCCTGTTTGACGTCCCGGATGCGCTCACTCAAACCTTGCAGATTGATGCGTTCTTCGTGGCTGACGCGGTCATCTTGCAGTTGCAGCCGCACCAGCTGACGAAATTTCAGCGAGCCAATAAAAAGGTTGTTTTGCCAGCCGGGGTAACGGTCGCTGGTCAAAAATTCCATGCCGGATGGTGCAATCGAAGGCACCCAATAATGATTGGGCTGCTCCATGCCAGCCTTGGCGAAGCCTTCACCGATATTTCCGCCCACGTATTCCTTGCCGTAGGTTATCACCGGCCAGCCATAGTTGTGGCCACGCTGGATACGATTCAGCTCGTCGCCACCGCGCGGGCCGTGTTCATGACTCCAGAGTTCGCGACTTTGTGGATGTAGCACCGCGCCCTGCGGATTACGATGGCCGAGGGTCCAGATGGCCTGCTCAGCGCCCTTGATGTCGGTAAAGGGATTATCCGCTGGTATACGGCCGTCGGGATGGATTCGGACGATTTTGCCGAGATGATTGTCCAGTACCTGGGCATCGTCACGGGCGAAATAACGTTCGCCCAGGGTGATAAACAAATAGCCGTCATCATCAAATACCAGTCGTGAACCGAAGTGCGCCCGTGACAGGTATTTGGGTTGCTGGGTAAAGACTTTCTGTTGCTGTTGCAGCTGATATTGGCCCTTGCCGTCAGCAACCAGTCTGGCTCGCATCACCGCTGTGGAGTTCGTCAGCAGTTCGCCTGGCTCGGAATAGCTGAAATACAACAGGTCGTCATGCCAGGCGAGGTCCAGCAAGCCACCCTGACCACCCGTCCAGATCTCTGGCAAACCACTTACCGGTGGGCTGATCCGCGTCGGAATCAGAGTGCCATTGATCAGCTGGTATTCAATCACGCGCAACTGGCCGGAGCGTTCGCTGATCACCATTCGATTATCGGGAATAAATTCAACAGACCAGGGATGATCCAGCCCTCGAATCAGTACTTCGGTAACGATTGCCTGCTGTTCAGTACTGCTGTCAGGCAGGCGCTGACTTTGCAATTCGGCTTCGGCGCTAGCCGTCAGGCTCAGCAGCCAGAGGGTGGCAGAGCCCAGCCATTGGCTGATGGCAGTTGAATAACGTGCAGTGGCAATCATGGTTTCACTCCGTGAATATTGCTTGGCTTACGGGGCTGGATAGGGTTCGAATAGTCGCAGCAGCGGAAGTTCAGTGTTCGTGGCGACTATGGTGGTGACGATGGGACAGCCAATAAAAAGCCCGGTTTAACACAGGTTAAACCGGGCTTCTTAAATCACCATTAACAGGCCGTTAGCCGGATGGCTTACAGACTGGCTTGCAGGGCGTTCAGGAAACGCTGCTGCTGGTCAGTATCCGAACTGGTCAGCAACCATTGGCTTACCAGGCTGGCGCGTTCAGCATCGCGGCTGACCGCCTGACCCATGGCTTCTGCCAGGCGCTGCACCTGCAGTTCCATGCGGCGGTTCTGGTCGCTGGCAGGGGATTCCTGCTCGGCGAGGATTTCCATCCGGATGCACAGGTCGCGAGCTTCAGCAGACGCATTGGTAAACTGCCCGGCTTGTTGCCAGCGTTGTTCAAACTCTTTCTGCGAATATCCTTCTGGCAGCGCCTCGGCCTGTTGCCACTGGGTTTCGTCAGCATTGGCGATGGCCACAAGGTTATCGAGCAGGCCTTGCCAGCGTTGACGATCTTCTTCAGCCAGCAGGGCTTCTTCGCGCTCGTGAAGGGTGTTGGCAACGTCGCTCAGGGCTTTGCGCAGACGCTGATGGGCACCACGTGGCAGTTCCACGGCGGCAAATTCCTGTTCGATCTGCTGCAGCTGTTGTTGCAGTTCATCGTCCGCGATATCGCTGTCGAGCAATGCCTGGGCCTGTTGAACCAGAGCTTCAGCGGCACTGACCTGATGATCAATAGCCGATTTACGTTCCGCACGCTGTTCATCCAGACGGGCAAAAATCGCATCGCAATTACTGCGGAATTGGCGCCACAGTTTCTGGTCGGCCGCCCGTGGGGTTACACCGACCTGTTTCCATTGCTGCTGCAGCTGTTTGATCTGATCGACGACGCCGGTCAGATCTTCCTGCTGCAGCAACTGGGCAGCGGTGTCCGCCAGGCTGGACTTGGTCGCCAGGTTACGATCGTATTCTGCCTTCAGGTGGGCGTAGATCTTGTCGCAGATGGAATGGAAGCGGCTCTGGGTGTCACGATGGGCACCACGTTCAACCGGCGAGTAGCCGCGGAAGGTTTCACGGGCTGCTTCGAGGGTTTTCTGGACCACTTTCCAGTCGGCGCTGCTCCAGTCGAGATTGGCTTCGTACTGGCTCAGTTCATCAATCAGCTGGTTACGCAAGGTGATGTTCAGCTCACGCTGCTGGGCCGCCTCGGCGTACCAGGCTCGGCAAGGTTCAAATGCCTTGTCGCCAGCGATCTGGAAGCGTTCCCACAACTCCTTATCAGGTTGACTGGTGTTGAGGGTTTTCCATTCTTCCTGCAGTGCCTGGATCTTGTTGGCCAGTGATTCGGGGGCGATTTCAACGCCGATCAGGGCTTCCATCTCTTCGCACAGGGCTTCTTTTTTCGGCGTGGTGACATAACCCTGCCAGTCACGCATTTCACTCAGCCGGGCACCAACCGCCTTGATGCGGTGCTGGAAGCGCTGGGCCGATTTATGGTCGATCTGACGCAGGGCGTGATTGACCTGACCATAGAATTTGCTGGCATCTTTCAGGTGACCTTCGTCGAGCAACTTTTCGAGCTTGCTGAGTTGCTGGTCAATCTGGTCAATACGGGCAGTCTGCTGGTCTTGCAGGTTGGCCAGCTGGGCTTCGGCCAGCTGACATTTGCCACGCAGGGCGGCCAGCCATTCCGGCTGTGGCAGATCGGCAGGCCACTTGAACAGGCCCAGCCAGTCCTTGCCGCTGCGGATAACCTGCTGCAAGCCTTTCATATCGGCAGGCAGATCCTGTTGCAGCCATTGTTCCAGCTGACTGTCATTGTCGTTGTAGCTGGCCAGCGCGCTGTGCAGCGCCATGCCTTGCTGCAGGGTGTTTTCAAACAGACGCAGCTGCTGTTGCTCTGGTTTGTGGTCGACCAGGCTGCTGTGCCAGGCGCTGTCGATCTCGTGCAGACTTTGCTGCAGCTGATCCGCAGCGGCTGCTGGTTTCACTACTTGCTGCAATTGCTCCAGCAATTCCAGCTGGCGCTGTTGGGCAGCCGCAGCCAGCCGTTCGGCATCGGCACGACGTTGTTCTTCTTGCTCGTGCTGTTGCAGTACCGCGCGGGCCTGTTGCAGCTCGCTGTCGAGACGGGCTTGCTGGTCGGCATCCATGGCGCTGGCAAATTCTTCGCGCTGGCGCGTCAAAACCTGCAGGCGGCCGTTGAATTCAGGGCCATAACCAATACGGTTCAGATAGGCCGCCTGTTCCAGCACATTCTGGATTTTTTGTTGCTGTTCAGCCTTGGCATCGGCAGCTGCTTTGGCCGCTGCCAGACGGTCCTTGCAGAGACGGTAAACGGCTTTGTCCTTGCCCTGGGCATGATCCAGCAGCTGCTGTAACAGCTGATAGTCATCAATGCCTTCCGCTGCGGTCAGGCGCACCCGGGCGACCGGATGCTGACGGGCAATGGCGAGGCGTTCCTGCTGGTCGGTGATACGGGCGATAGCCTGCAACCGCAGTTCATCGTCACGGGTCAGACCGGCAATACGCACCAGTGTGGCACTGACCGAGATGCTGGCCAGATCCTTGCCCGCAGGCATCAACATGCCGAGCCAGTGATTACGGGCGGCTTCGCGCACGTCGTCGTGGTTGTGGGCCAGCAGTTTTTCCAGCACGGCTTCATCAGACAGTCGTTGTACCGCTTGCAGACGCAATTCTGCCGACGGTTCGATGTCGATAAACTGGAGGATTTGCTCGTGGGGAAGGTCCGCCAGCGCTTGCTTGCGGACGGCCGGGTCATCGTGTTGCCACTTGGGTTTACCTGGCTTCAGAAACTTCTTGAGTAAAGACATCGAGCTGATCCATCCAACTTGTCGCAATAAATCGTTACAAATTAAAAAGCGTGGCCATTGTACAGGCCGCGAACATTTAGGGAAGTGTGTAAAAGTATTGGCTGTCTGTCATGGTCGTTGTTGCAGGATAAACCGATGCTACCGGAAGAGGGCCGATTTGGGCCTCAGAAACTGGTAACATGGCGACCCCGCAACTGATTGTAGACTCGCAGGAGCCGTGCGTGAGCAGTATCGTCTGGTATGACTATGAAACTTTTGGAACCAGTCCGGCATGGGACCGTCCGGCCCAGTTTGCCGGTATTCGTACCGACGAAGACCTCAATGAAATCGAGGCTCCGGTGGAGATTTTCTGCCGCCAGAGCGATGACTATCTGCCGCATCCGCAGGCAATTCTGACGACGGGCATCACTCCGCAGGAATGTCAGCAAAAAGGCATCGCCGAAGTCGATTTCATCCGTCAGATCAACGAAGTGTTTTCAGTGCCGGGCACCTGTGCAGCGGGCTACAACAGCATTCGTTTTGATGATGAGTTCACCCGCAACACCCTGTATCGCAACTTTTTTGACCCTTATGCCCGTGAATGGCAGGGCGGTAATTCGCGTTGGGACCTGCTCGATGTGGTGCGTTGCGCCTATGCCCTGCGCCCGGAGGGGATCGAATGGCCGCGCAACGACGAAGGCCGCATCAGTTTCCGTCTGGAACACCTGACCGCTGCCAATGGTCTTGATCATGGCAAGGCCCACGATGCGGTGTCGGACGTACGGGCCACCATCGCGCTGGCGCGGCTGGTGCGTGACAAACAGCCCAAGCTATACCGTTATCTTTTTGACCTGCGCCGCAAGCAGGCGGTGGCGGATTTGATTGACGTCGAGAACCACAAGCCGCTGGTGCATATCTCTGGCATGTTCCCGGTTGAGCAGGGTTGTATGGCGATTGTGGTGCCACTGTGCTGGCATCCGACCAACAAAAACAGTGTGATTGTTTACGACCTGCATCAGGACCCGACGCCGCTGTTTGATCTGTCGGTGGAAGAAATTCAGCAGCGGGTATTCAGCAAAGCCGCTGACTTGCCGGAAGGTGTCACGCGCTTGCCATTAAAAGAGTTGCATATCAACAAGTCGCCGGTTGTTGCACCGGCGAAAACCCTCACACCGGATCAGGCCGAGCGCTGGAATCTCAGTGGCGAAACCCTGCGCAAGCACCTTGGCCTGATCAAGAACGGCCCGGATCTGGGGCCAAAACTGCACCAGCTGTTCAAGGCGCGTGACTTTGCTCCGGCCAGCGATGTGGATGCCCAGTTGTACGATGGCTTTTTCTCGCCTGCCGATAAAAACACCATGAACGAACTGCATCAGCGTTCGGGCTGGGATCTTGTGGGCTGGAATGCTCAGTTCAAGGATCCTCGTGGCGAGGAAATGCTGTTTCGCTTCCGTGCCCGGAATTACCCGGAAACCCTTGAAGGCGAGGAACGCAGTCGTTGGGAAAACTTCCGCCGTCAGCGGTTGTTTCATACCAGCCCGGATTGTCCGGCACTGAACTTCGAACAGTTTGCCCGTGAATTGCAGCTGGCTGCCCAACAGGTGATGGATGACCCGAAAAAACTGCAGTGGATCCAGGATTTACAGCTCTACGCCGAGTCCTTGTATCCCTACGACGATTGAATTGAATCCCCATTACTGAACGAATCTGACAAGAGAAAACTGAATGAATCTGGACGCCATGCCCTGGCCAATTACGCTGTTTTTTATGATCTGGACGCTGGCCTGTGTGCTGATGCTGAAACGTGGCATTCGTATTTCGCAGGACATCGACGGCTTTCTGAAAAATCACAAGAAGGGCCAGAATCTGGTAGAACAGCAGGGTTATGACAAGGCTCGCAAGCTGGTGAAAAACATTGGCGTGCCATTCGGAATTCTGTTTCCGCTGCTGTTTTTGCTGGCGGGCATCAGCATGTATTTCACCATGGTTGACCTGATCGCCAGCGGTGAGCTGGTGATCAAGCCGTAACCAGCGGGAGCGCAGGCGGCCCGCCTGCACTGCTGGCAAATCGGAATCAATGTTCCGGCAGGTTATGAAACAGCTGTTCGAGTAACTTGTTAAGGCGTTTGATTTGTGCCTCAGTCATGCCCTTGAAGCTGTGGCGGAAAATATCACGGGTGGCTTCCTGAATGACTTCGATTGCCCGTTGGCCTTTTTCGGTAATGATTACTTCTGTTACCCGGCCGTCATCACTTTTCTGACGGGTTTCTACCAGCCCGTCATCTTTCATGCGATAGACAGTTTTGGTTACGGTCGGCAGCTTGGCAATTGCGTGAATGGCAATTTCCGAAATACTGGAAATACCTTCCTCTTTCAGAATAAACAGAATCCGCCAACGGGGGATATCCAGACCTACCTTTTTAAGGGCTTTTTCCATTGCCAGGGCGTAACGGCCATGAACACGTGCCAGCCAGTAAAACGGGAAATCTTCCTTATGGAAATCGTCACTGGCCGGGTTATAGCGCTGACTGCGTGGGGGGCGTGTTGTAGCCATTGAAATTCTCTATTTCTGTTCGCCCGAAAACTCTACAAAACCCTTATACAAGCCGTCAATTAATACAGTCGGGAATCGCTTGACTGATGTGAAGGCGGTGGCTTGGCAAGGGGATGGACGAGGTGGCGTTCAGTGCATTGATCGTTGATTGTTCAGAATCGTCTGATTCAGCAGTAAAAATAAAAAGGGAAGCAACTCACACCCAAAACCGATGAAGGAGGGAGGAAGGTAGGGCATGCGTGAGCTGCTTCCAAACATTACCGGTATTATCTACCGGTTAACGGAGAACGCTTGATTCATTGCGTCGAAACCTGCCGCTTACCAGCAAGCACCACGCTCAGCTTCCATCTTGCGGACCATCGCTTTGAAGAACTTGTCAGCAAAACCGCTTTCCTTGATCAGCATCTGGGTCAGGTCAGCACAACGCTGGCCAATGGCATCTTCCATAATCACGTCTTCACCACCCATTGCACCGGCAGCCAGCTGGATTTCAGCGGCGCGCTGGGCAGTCCAGAGCAGGAAGAAGGTGCGTTCGATGTCCATTTCGCCAACCGCGATGCCGTGGTTACGCAGGATCAGGATGTGCTTGCTGCCAAGGCTGGCCAGCATGCGGTCTTTTTCGTCCTGGAACAGGGTGATGCCTTCGAACTTGTGGAAGCCCACGCGGCCGAACAGCTGGGCGCCGTAGAAGTTGTTCAGTGAGAAACCATTCGGCTTGGCGGCAACGGCAGAGACTGCGTCAGTGTGTGTGTGGATCACACAGTGAATGTCTTCACGAGCCGCGTGAATGGCACCGTGCAGGGCGAAACCGGCAGGGTTGCCATCGTATGGGGAGTCGTCCAGCTTGTTGCCGTCAACGTCTACCTTGATCAGGTTGGCCGGGGTGATTTCGGTGTAGTTCAGGCCGAACGGGTTGACCAGATAGCAATCGTCCTGGTCCAGCAAACGGGCTGAAATATGGTTGAAGATGGTCTCGGTCCAGCCGAAAAAATCAACCAGGTGATAACAATGGGCCAGCTTGATGCGCAGTTCCCATTCAGCTTCGCTAATGTGTTCTGGACGAGTCATGGTATCGCTCATAAATTTCTCCTGAAGTCCTGTATCTCTTTACTGAGTTGAGGTTGTTTCATTAACAGTCGATGTTTTGGAGTCAGCTGGTTAATCGGAGTCGTTCTGGCCGGGCTTCGCTGGTCAGAACTGAAACCGGTTAAAGAGAGACTGCCTTATAGTTCTGCGCTTCGTTGTGCTCTGGCTGCGGCCTGTTGGCGTTCGGTCAGAAACCCGGTTAATGCCAGCACCTGGCGGGTGGTTGGCATGTCGATGCCGGTGCGCTCGGCCATTTCAACAACAGCATGGCCAATATTGGCCAGTTCGAGTGGTGCACCGGCTTCGTAATCCTGCAGCATGGACGTTTTCACCGCGCCCATACCGGTACCCATTTCCATAATGGTCTGTGGATCAAACCTTACCCGGGCACCATGAGAGGCGGCCGTCAGCAGGGTTTCATCCAGCATCCGCCGTACCAGTGGCTGCAAATGCGGATCGCTGTAAAGCTGTTCCAGAGTTGCACCGGTCACTACGGAAAGGGGGTTGGAAGTCAGATTGGCGATGATCTTGGTCCAGATCTGATCGCGAATATTGTCCGTGGCGCGGGCTTCAATACCGGCGCTTTCAATCAGCTGGCGCACCTGTTCGAGGCGCTCAGTCAGCTGGTGGTTGATCTCACCCATGATCATCAGATGCGGATTGCCAGACCTGACCTGGCCTGGAGCTGTGCGGGTGGCGGTAATAAATACCACCGCGCCAATCAGGTGTTGCGCCGGTACCAGCTGGTCCAGCAGGCCATCCGGGTCAATGGCGCGAATGTTTTCGTTGGCAAAACGGCTTTCAATGCCTCGGAAGTACCACCAGGGCACGCCGTTGACTACCGGAATCACCATGGTCTCTGGCTGCAGCATGGGTTGAATCTGTTGCAGTACGTCAGCCAGAGCAGGGGCCTTGGTACACACCAGAATCAGATCCTGGGGGCCGAGTTCAGCGGCATCATCGCTGGCGTTAACCTGTACATGGTGTTCACCGTCGAGGTCGCTCAGCTGAATGCCGTTGGCACGCAGCTGTTCGAGGGTGCGGCCACGGGCCAGCACGTTGACGGTGGTACCTGTTTCGGCCAGACGAGCGGCAAGGGTGCACCCTATCGCCCCGGCACCGGCAATACAGATTTTCATATTCAGCTTCCAGATTTATTGCGTTGTTGGTTCAGTCGGGAGCCTGGCGGCTCCCGCAGCAGCGGGCTGGCGTCAGCTCGACAGCAGTTCCTGGTGTTTGCTGGCCAGACCCAGATAGGCTTCGATCACCCGTGAGTCGTTGGCCAGTTCGGCCGCCGGGCCTTGCATGGCAATCTGGCCACCTTCCAGGACGTAGGCGTAGTCGGCCACTTTCAGGGCCGCACGGGCGTTCTGCTCAACCAGCAAAATAGACACACCCTGACGACGCAGGTCGGCAAAGATGCGGAAAATCTCACGGGTGATCAGTGGGGCCAGGCCGAGGCTGGGTTCATCCAGCATCAGCAGTCGTGGTTTGCCCATCATGGCGCGACCAATGGCAAGCATCTGGCGTTCGCCACCGGACAGCGTACCGGCCTGTTGTTGACGACGTTCCCACAGCCGTGGGAATAGGCTGTAAACCTCGGAGAGGGTTTGCTCATAGCTGTCATCGCCGCGACGATAGCGCTGGAAAGCACCCAGTAGCAGGTTGTCTGCCACCGTCATGGTGTTGAACAGCTCACGCTTTTCCGGGACCAGACCAAGGCCGCGACCGACCAGGGTTTCGATTTCCGGGCTGACGTAGTCTTCACCATCAAAGTGGATCTCACCTTTGGAAGGCAGCAACCCCATGATGGCAGACAGCAGTGTGGTCTTGCCCGCACCGTTAGGGCCGATCACGGTCACCAGCTGGCCTTCGCGCAGGGTCAGGTCGATGCCGGTAACGGCTTCCACCTTGCCATAGGCAACCCGCAGGTCTTTCACTTCCAGCAGTGGTTTGCCCGGGCCGGTGTTGGTCACGGTTGAGGTATTGGCTGTGCTCATTCTGCACCTCCCAGATAGGCTTCCAGTACAGCAGGGTTGGTCTGGATTTCTTCCGGCAGACCTTCGGCAATCTTTTCACCGAATTCCATCACCACGATGCGGTCAACCAGGCCCATAACAAAGTCCATGTCGTGTTCAACCAGTAGAATCGCCATGCCTTCGGAACGCAGTTTGGTCAGCAGTTCAGCCAGCGCCTGTTTCTCTTTGAAGCGCAGGCCAGCGGCCGGTTCGTCGAGCAGCAGTACGCATGGGTCAGCACAGAGTGCACGGGCGATTTCCAGAATCCGCTGTTGGCCCAGTGCCAGGCTGCCTGCTTCTTCATAGAGGTAGTCACCCAGGCCAACCCGTTCGAGCTGGTATTTGGCTTCTTTCAGGAGACGTTGTTCTTCTTCGCGCTCCAGATGCAGAGCCGCTGGAATCACGCCTTTGCTACCGCGCATGTGAGCGCCGAGGGCAACGTTTTCCAGTACGGTCATGGTGCCCAGCAGTTTGACGTGCTGGAAGGTCCGGCTCATACCCATCTGGGCGACTTCGCGAGAGCTTTTGCCTTTCAGGCTCTGACCAAGGAACTTCACTTCACCTTCGGTTGGGGTGTCAACGGAAGACAGCTGGTTAAACATGGTGGACTTGCCAGCACCGTTAGGGCCGATCAGCGCGAGGATTTCACCGGCATGCAGTTGCAGGTTCATCTGATTGTTGGCGACCAGACCACCGAATTTACGGGTGACATCGCAGGCTTCAAGTACCAGATCGCCTTTGTTCGGCAATTCACGACGGGGCAGTTCAGCGGCCTGGTCGTTGAGCTTGATATCGTGGCTCTGACGGTATTTGGCGGGCAGCAGTTTCACCAGCAGAGACATCAGACCACCGGGCCAGCGTTGCATCATCACCACAATCAGCAGACCAAACACGATGGTTTCGTATTGGCCATCGCTGCCCAGAATCATTGGCAGCAGATCCTGCAGCCATTGCTTCAGCATGGTCAGTACGCCAGCACCCAACAGCGCGCCCCAAACAGAAGACACACCACCAATCAGCGCCATAAACAGGTAGTCGATACCCATGCTGAGGCCGAACGGGGTCGGGTTTACAAAACGCTGGGTATGGGCGTAGAGCCAGCCAGACAGTGCTGCGAACAGGGCAGAGATCAGGAATATCACCATCTTTGAACGGAAGGTGTTCACTCCCATGGCTTCTGCCATCAGCTGGCCACCCTTGAGGGCACGAATCGCACGGCCTTCACGGGAGTTCAGCAGGTTGCGGGTGATAATGATGGCAACCACCAGTACTGCCCAGATCAGGTAGAAAATCTTCTCGCCCTTATCCAGCTCAATGCCGAACAGCGACAGTGATGGCAAACCACTCACACCGGTGTGGCCGCCCATGGAGGTCATGGTGCCGAACAGGTAATAGAGGGAAATACCCCAGGCAATGGTGCCCAGTGGCAGATAGTGGCCAGACAGTTTCAGGGTTACTGCACCGAGGAACAGAGCCACGGCAGCGGTCAGAATCAGACCAACCAGCAGACCGGCCCAGGGTGAACCTGCGGTCCATTCCAGCCAGGCTGGCAATTGCTGGGTAGTGGTCAGATAGGCCGTGGAGTAAGCGCCCAGGCCGACGAAAGCAGCCTGGCCAAAGCTGGTCATACCGCCAACGCCAGTCAGCAATACCAGACCCAATACCACCAGGGCATAGAGGCCGATGTAGTTCAGCAGGGTTACCTGATAGACAGGCAGTACCAGAGGTGCCAGCAGAATGGCCAGCAGTCCCACGATCATGAGGTTTTTTGGTTTCATAACAGCATTCATCATTCTTCATCCTCAACATGGTGGCTGGTCATTGAGCGCCAGATCAGGAATGGAATGATCAGAGTGAAAACAATGATTTCTTTATAGGTGCTGGCCCAGAACATCGAGAAGGCTTCGATCAGACCAACCGCCACGGCGCCTACAGCAGCCAGTGGGTAGGAGATCAGGCCACCGATAATGGCGCCAACGAATCCCTTCAAACTGATGATGAAGCCGGAGTCGAAGTACAGGGTGGTGATCGGCGCAATCAGAATGCCGGACAGCGAACCAATAAATGCCGCCAGACCAAAGGTTGCCTTGCCAGCAAACACCGGAGAAATACCCAGCAGGCGTGCACCGGTACGGTTCACTGCGGTGGCGCGCAAGGCCTTGCCATACAGTGTCCGTTCAAAGGTCAGGAACAGGGTTACGATCAACAGAATGGACACCAGGATCACCCACAGGGTCTGGCTCTTCATCATTACCGGTCCGAGGCGGAAAGCCGTGTCTGAGAATGGCTCGGTACGGGCGCCTTCAGGACCGAACAGCAGCAGACCAACACCCACCATGGCGACGTGTACGGCGATCGAAACGATCAGCAGTACCAGCGCTGGTGCATCGGCCAGTGGCTGGAAAAACAGTCGGTACATCAGTGGGCCCAGTGGCACCATCAAGGCCAGTGTCAGCAATGCCTGGAATGCCATCGGCAATTCGGCCAGCGGCAGCATCTGTATCAATACCACCATGACCACGGCATAAGCCACTTTGAGCACCATGGTCTGGATGCGTTTGCTGCCCAGATTGCTGCGGAAATGATAGGCGTCGAGGCCGCATTCAATCAGGGTCAGGGCCAGTAACAGCCATTCTAGTGCGGGTGCCTTGCCCATCTGGATAGCGGCCATGGTGAGAGCGCCGAAGGTGACGAATTCACCCAGCGGAATCAGCAGGATGCGGGTGACGGTAAACACCAGCAAAATCGACAGCGCCAGCAAGGCATAAATAGCCCCGTTGGTGATGCCATCCTGCCCAAGTAAGAGGGCAATCTGAAAATTCATTGGTTCTGAGTCCTTGAGGTACCGGGACTTCCTGCTGCTGACGAGTCAGCTTGCAACTCCGGTACTGGTAAAGTGTTTCGGTTGTTACGGTGCGCTGTGTCTGCTCTATATATAAAGGTGGCAGACATCAGCGCGGTTGGCCTGTTGAATTACTTCAGCAGTGCCCAGCCACCGTTTTTCACGGTGATCATTTCACGGCCACGTTCATCAAAACCGCTGTGGTCAGCTGGCGTGATGTTGTAAACACCCTGGGTCGCAGGCATTTCAGTGGTGTGTTCCAGTGCGGTACGCAGGGCGGCACGGAATTCCGCAGTACCTGGCTTGCCACTCTTCAGTGCAGTCGGGATAGCGTTCTGCAGCAGCAGGCCAGCGTCATAAACGTTACCGCCGAAGGTGGCCGGGGCAGTGCCATAGATCTTGGTGTAACGATCCACATAGTCAGTGGCGATAGTTTTGGCCGGGCTTTCTGGAACTTCATCCAGAACCAGCATCAGGCTGGCAGCCAGAATAGTGCCTTCCACCGCTTTGCCACCCAGGCGCAGGAATGGATCCAGTGCAGCGCCGTGAGTCTGGTAGATCTGGCCAGCATAGCCCTGATCTTTCAGTGTGGTCTGTGGCATTACAGAAGAGGAACCTGGGGCAGCAATCAGTACCGCATCCGGGTTGGCCATCAGAACTTTCAGGCTCTGGCCGGTAATGGAGGTGTCCTGACGCTGGAAGTGCTCGTCAGCCACAATCTTGATACCGGCTTTTTCGGTCAGGCCCTTCATAACCTTTGACCAGTTTTCGCCGTAAGGGTCAGCGGTACCAATCATACCGATGGTCTTAACGCCGCGAGCCTTCATGTTATCGACCAGTGCAGCAGCAATCAGGTCATCGTTCTGGGTGGTCTTGAAGACCCACTTCTTCTGCTCGGTCATTGGCAGAACCACCGCCGCAGTACCAACAGGCGCCAGCATTGGTGTGCCGGATTCAGCTGCAAACTGGATCACACCCATGGCGTTACCGGAACCGCTTGGGCCAATGATGGCATCAACGTGTTCTTCATCAATCAGCTTCTTGAAAGCCTTCACGGTAGCGGTTGGATCACTGCCATCGTCCAGTGGGATGTATTTGATCCGTTCACCACCGGCGGAATCTGGCAGCAGGGCAACGGTGTTCTTCTGAGGGATACCAACCAGTGCGATTGGGCCAGTGCTGGAAGTGACGACACCTACCTTGATGTCGGCCATCGCCAGCGGCGAGAGCATTGCGGAAGCCAGAATAAGCGCGGAAAGCGGTTTCTTGGATGGCATTGAGTATCTCCTGATTGTGTTTCCGGTGTTGGCACCGGTTACCTCTAGGTTTGGGTTCGGCAGTTACCAAACACTCGTTAGTTTGGCCGACTTCTCAAGGTTGGCCTCTCTGGAAACGGTTAGCACGGAGTGTGCCATTCCAGAATGGTGCGGCCAGTTCAGAGCTGATCCAGGTCATGCCTGAATAGAAATTTTAGCTTGCCTCAGGGCGAGTGTCGGTTGCGCCAGAGCCCTGATAAATACTGGAATTTTCGAGTTTTATTTGAATGTTTTGGTGAGTTTAAAGCTGGATAAAAATTCATTTTTATGCGTGCTTAAAAACTTGAATTGTAATGTTTGTTCTCGGCCTGAAATTGCTCATGATTATCTCCTGTAAAAATACACCTGCTTTCCATGTGTGAATTTAAAATCAATAAAAAATACTTTAAAAACAATAAGTTAATATTATTTTTATGGGTTTTTAGCGGGTGTTACCAGGGGTATCAAGGTGTTACAAATATGCACCACTGCAGTGCAATTCATAAAAACAGGCCCGGTTTTTGTGCTTAAAAAAATTTAAAAAAATAATTGACAAGTAAAGTGAAAATTATGATTTTATAAAACGCATCGGGGGGCGTCAGACTTACTGCATGACGTTCTTATGCCAAGCCAATAGAGGCAGTTTGCTGACACCCGGCAATCCCGGTTGTTTGAATCAGACAACCCTGAACAGACAGGTGGCCCCCGTAACCAAAGCACAGATACAGGAGCACAGATTGATATGCCTGCTTATCAGATCGACAAGAGCCTTTGGGGCGGGGTGGAATTTGACAGTCTGCTGACTGACATCCGGGCCCGCCGCCAGGAGTTCGAGGATCAGAAGTACATTTCCCAGGACATTGTTGAACGTTTTCGCAAGATTGGCGTTTACCGCGCCATGGTGCCTGCTGCGATGGGCGGTGATGAACGCAGCCCGGCTGAATTCCTGCAGATGGTAGAAACCATTGCTGCAGCAGACGGTTCCGCAGGTTGGGTTGCGAGTTTTGGTATGAACCCGGCTTATCTGGCAGCACTGCCGGTTGCGACCATCGACAAGGTCTGGTCGGAAGGCCCGGATGTGGTTTTTGCTGGCGGTATCTTCCCGACCCAGCCTGCCAAACGGGTTGATGGCGGCTACATGGTTAGCGGTCGCTGGAAGTTCGGCAGCGGTTCCATGGGCGCTTCACTGATCGGTGTGGGTATTCAGCCTGATAACGGTGAGCCACTGCCTCGGATGGCGGTAATGCCTGCTGACAAGGTCAAGATTGAGCCTAATTGGGACGTCATTGGCATGGTTGGTACCGGCTCACACGACCTGGTCGTTGATGAAGTATTTGTACCAGAGGAGTGGACTTTTGTGCGTGGTGGCAAGCCTACCATTGACTCCCAGTTCTTCCGTTATCCAAGCCTTTCTTTTGCCGCCCAGGTGCTGTCTGTGACCACAGCTGGTCTGGCTCGTGAGGCATTGGACATAGTGCAGGCAATGGCTGCCGGACGTAAGTCGGTAACCGGTGCACCGAATTTGGGTGAGCGTGAATATGTCCAAATCGAGATTGCCCGTGCCGAAGCCAAATTGCGTGCTTCCCGCAGCTTCTTCTATCAGGTGACAGAGGAAGCCTGGGCGACCATTCAGGCCGGTGATTTACCAAGCCGTGAGCAGACCAGTCTGCTGCGTCTGGCGACTACTCACCTGACTCACGAATGTGCCGAAGCTGTACGTATTGCCTATCAGGTGGCAGGTATGACCAGCACCTATAACGATCATCCGCTGTCGCGCATTTTGCGGGATTCCATGATGGCCACCCAGCACGCCTTTATGGGTGCGGTAACCCTCAAGAATGCCGGTGCCATGTTCTTCGGCCATGACCCGCTGCCTGGCTATTTGTAAGTCCGGCTACCACTAACAGCGACGACCAAGAGATCACCGGCCCGCTGCTGCAGCGGGCCAGCAATCGAATAGTAATAACCAGGGAGATTTAACCATGAGTGACAAAAAACCTTTGCGCGTACTGTTTTGCATGGGCATTAACCAGAACTTTATGGATGCCCCTCGTGAAGAGCAGCTGGATGTATGGGCGGCCTTCGGCAGCATGTGGAATGCCATTCACGATATGGAAGGCGTTTCCGTGATTGGCAACATGGATGACGACCAGAGCATGGTTGGCCCATCTACCGGTTACCCATGGACGACCTACCTGCTGGCTGACGTGGTGGATTACGACACCGTGGTTGCCTGCTGCAACCTGTTCCGTACCACTGCGGTTGGCGAGACCCCTTACAAGCTGTGGCGCTACTGCAAGATCGAAGCGCGTGTTGGTCGCGAACTGATCGTGCAACGGGCGTAAGGACAGCGGCATGACTGAGTTGCAACTGTTGCGTCAGCGGCTTGAAGCACTGGAAAGCGAAAACGCGATCCGTCGTTGTATCAACCGCTATATGGACCTCTGCGATCACCTCGACGCCAATACCCCGCTGGATGAACTGGGCAACCTGTTCACGACCGATGCGGTATGGGAAGGCAAGGGTGCCCGCTATGCCAACAGCTTTGGTGGCCACGTTGGCCGCGAAGCGATTGTGGAGATGCTGGCGAAGTACTGTGTTGAGCCTGCCCACTTTTCGGTCAACGTTCATTACCTGACTTCTGAAGTCATCGTGGTGGACGGCCCGGATTCGAACAGCGCCAGTGCCAGCTGGAACATGCTGCAGGTTTCGACTTTCAGCAGCGGTGGTTCCCATCTCAACAGTGCCCGACTCAGCGTGACCTTCCGAAATGACGGGGATGCCTGGCGCATTGCCCATTTCCAGACTGAGAACCTGTTCAGTCGTCCGGTCGACCACTGGAACAGTGAGGCGCATTTGCCGGTTCCGGAGCAACCCACCGGCAAACAGTCCTGAGAAGAGCCGCCAGGCATAACAACCCGAATTCAATGTGAGAGAAAACCATGAGTGAATTGATCGAATTGAAAAACCTCGGCCTGCAAGCCGCCGACATGGTGGATGTAGAAAACGGCCGGGTTAAGAAAGAACTGTATTCCGACCCAGCCATCTTTGCCGAAGAGCTGGATCTGGTGTTCAACAAGACCTGGGTCTACGTTGGCCATGAAAGTGAAGTGCCGGAAGCCGGCAGCTTCAAGACTTCCTACATTGGTCGTCACCCGGTGATTCTGAGCCGTGACCGCAAAATGAACCTGCACGTGCTGCAGAACCGTTGTCGTCACCGCGGTGCCACTGTGTGTGAAGCCCGTAAAGGCAAAACCAAGGCCTTCACCTGCCCATACCACGGTTGGGGATACGGCCTCGACGGTTCCCTGCGTGCGCTGCCAAAGCCTGAAGAATACGAAGGTGTATTCGACAAGGACGAAATGCCGCTGGAAAGCCTCAAGTGGGATTCCTACCAGGGCATGGTATTCGCGACCTTCAACAAGGATATCGAACCACTGGCCGACTTCCTCGGCGGCGCCAAAAAGTGGATCGACCTGTTTATGAAGCAGGGTGGTGGCTATCCGGTAAAAGTACTGGGCGAACACCGCTTCAACTTCCCGGGCAACTGGAAGATTCAGCTGGAAAACACCACTGACGCCTACCACTTCCCGATTGTGCACAAGTCTTTCGTGAGCTCACTGGATGAAGCCACTGCCGACATCTTCGACTTCCTCGACGGCGAAGGCTTTGTTGAAGACCTCGGCAATGGCCACAGCGTGATGGTGATGATTCCTGAACTGATCGACCTTGAAGCCGATCTGGATCAGCCAATTCCTGAGCGATTCAACGAGCTGGCGCAAGCACTGCGTGACGAAGGCAAGTCAGAAGACGAAGTCAAAAAGCTTGTCCGGGCTGCGCACGGTACCGGCTTCAACCTGAACCTGTTCCCGAACGTGTCCTGCTCCATGGCGTTCTTCCGTGTGCTGCGTCCGGTATCCGTTGGCGAGACCGAAATCCAGCACGTTGCACTGGGTGGTGAAGGTGCTCCAGCGGCTTTCAACCAGAAGCGTATGCGTCTGCACGAACACTTCCAGGGCCCAATGGGCTTCGGTACGCCAGACGATGGTGAAGCCTGGGAACGTGTGCAGAAAGGTTCCATGTCCGGCACCGATGGCTGGATTCTGGTTAACCGTGGCATGACCAAACTGCGTACCTCTGTGGACGGTAACCCACAAGGTGCGGTGTGTTCTGAAACCGGTATGCGTGGCGCCTATCGCCAGTACAAGAAAGTCATGGCCGCAGGCGAGGAGAAGTAAGCATGAAATCCAATACCCAACTGCTCGCTCAGGTAACCGAATTCATCGGTTACGAAGCTGACCTGCTGGATCACAAGGGCTACCAGGAATGGCTGTCACTGTGGACCGAGAAAGGCCTGTACATCGTACCGACCGATCTGAACGAGACCAACTATCTCGAAACCCTGAACCTGGCCCTGGATGACGCCGACATGCGCCGTATGCGTGTCGCCCGTCTGGAAAATGGTGAATCTGTATCCGCCAACTCCGTTGGTTACACCGTACGCATGATGTCCCGTATTCGCATTCTGGAAGCGGGTGATGACGTGGTGGTGGCTCGTTGCGCCATGACGCTGAACGAACTGCGTCACGGCAAACTGGTGACTTACCCGGCCAACGTGGAATACACGCTGAAGCCAACGGCAGACGGCTTCAAGCTGGATCAGAAGGTCGTGAAACTGCTGCACGCAGAAGGTTTCCTGCGCACCGTTAGCTTCATTTTCTAAGTCGGGTTTTATTTTCTAACGACTGTTTGGCACGAAGAGGAGATAGCCATGACTGACAACACCAATGCCCAGGTTGCCCTTGTAACTGGCGCCGCGCAGGGCCTCGGCTTTCACATTGCCGGTCGTCTGCACGCCGCCGGTTACAAGGTAGCCGTGAGTGACATCAACCTGGAAGCCGCCACGGCGGCAGCCAAATCACTCGACGCCAGCGGTGAAACTGCCATGGCAGTGGCTCTGAATATCGCCAGCAAGGACGATTTCAAGGCTGCGCTGGAACAGGTCACCAGCCAGTGGGGTGGACTGCAGGTACTGGTCAACAACGCTGCGGTAACCCGCGCTACGCCAGTGATGGATATCTCCCTCGAAGAATTCAACGAGGTGGTCAATATCAACCTCGGTGGCTGCTTTGCCGGTTGTCAGGTGATGGGCGCCTACATGGCTGAACAAGGCTATGGCCGCATCATCAACATGGCCTCACTGGCAGGGCAGAACGGTGGCACCAGTACCGGTGCCCACTATGCCGCGTCCAAGGGCGGCATCATCACAGTGACCAAGGTATTCGCCAAGGAGCTGGCCGCCAATGGCGTGACAGTCAATGCCATCGCTCCGGGCCCGATCGATTCACCAATGGTGAAAGCGCTGGTACCGGCTGAGCGGCTGCCAGGCCTGTTGGCCAACATCCCGGCGGGCAAACTCGGCGACGCCGATTTTGTTGGCGACATGGTGGTGCAGCTGGCACGGCCGGAAGCGTATTTCACCACAGGCACGACGTGGGATGTGAATGGCGGCCTGTTCATGCGCTAGTTGATCGGAGCTGGCTGTATTAGCCGCTCGGACAACGCTTTCAAAGGCGCGCAGGTCGGATGGCGCTGTAGCAGCGAATTTATTCGCGAATGTATTAACCGGATGGGCCATGCCCATCAAACGGTTGGCAGATAACCCTGCCAGCCATTGCCCCAACAGACAACAAGGTACCAGCGCTTCGGCGTCAGGTACCGCGCAGAAAAACCCGGCCTGGCCGGATGGAGAATGTCATGACTGACGAACTGTTAACCGTCGTCGTTCGCAAGCGCGAACAACAAGCCGAAGGCGTCGTAGCGCTGGAACTGGTGGACCCTCAAGGTAATCCGCTGCCAGTTTTTGAAGCCGGTGCCCATATTGACTTGCACCTGGGCGACAACCTGGTTCGCCAGTACTCCCTTTGCAATGACCCGGCCGACAGCAGCAGCTATCGCGTCGGGGTTCTGAAAGATCCGAATTCCCGTGGTGGTTCGATTGCCGTGCACGACACGCTGCATGAAGGCGTTGAATTGCAAATCAGTGCGCCCCGTAACCTGTTTCCGCTGGCTCAGACTAACGGTCGCTCAGTGCTGATTGGTGGTGGTATCGGTGTGACGCCAATGATCGCCATGGCCTATGCCCTGCAAGCGGCTGGCAAGCCGTTTGATCTTTGGTACTGCGGTCGTTCCCGCGCCAGCTGTGCGTTTGTGGAAGACCTGCAAAACAGCCCGTTTGCCGACCACGTGCACTTCCATTTTGACGATGAAAACGACGGCAAGGGTGTTGACCTGGACGCCGTGTTTGCTGGTTCTGACAGCGACGCTCACATGTACACCTGTGGCCCCGCCGGGTTTATGGAATGGGTGATGAGCACGGCCGCCGCCAAGGGTTTCGCCGACGCCAACATCCACAAGGAATTCTTCCAGGTGGAAGTGGAAACCGGTGGTGAAGCGTTCGAAGTTTATGCCGAAGCCAGTGACGTTACCGTCACCGTTGGCCCGGACGAAAGCATTGCCCAGGCACTTAACCGTGCCGGTATGAAGATCAAGGTTTCCTGTGAGCAGGGCACCTGTGGCACCTGTCTGTGCGACGTGATCGAAGGTATTCCCGATCACCGCGATGTGTTCCTGACCGATGAGGAAAAGGAAGACAACGACCAGATGACCATCTGCTGTTCCCGTTCCAAAACCCCACGTCTGGTACTCGACCTGTAATTCAGGTCGAGCCAATCGAGAGAGGAGTTTCCCCATGGTTGATACCCAATTGTTTCGTAACGGCATGTCGCTGCTGGGCGGTGCCGTCACTGTGATCACCACCGACGGTGAGGCTGGTCGTTTTGGTTTCACGGCGACCGCCGTGTGCAGCGTGACTGACGAGCCGCCAACACTGCTGGTGTGCATGAACCGTAATTCCTATGCCCATGACCATTTCAAAACCAATGGTGCGCTGTGCGTCAACGTTCTGACCGGCGATCACCAGGGCGTGTCGTGGGATTTCGCCAACCGTGAGCTGAGCAGCGAAGAGCGATTCGCCAAACACAGCTGGACGGCACTGAAAACCGGTGCGCCAGCACTCGATGAAGCGCTGGTGAATTTCGATTGCAAGATTCACGAGAGCCACGAAATGGGCTCGCACACGGTGTTCTATTGCCGCATCCAGGACATTCGTATCGGCACTGCCGACGCTGGCCTGGTGTATTTCAACCGCAACTATCACCGCCTGTGTGATCAGTCTGTGGCTTAAGAATCTGCCTGATTAGAGCCACTTTTTGAGCTCTGGGCAGTAGCCGGTTGTGGGACCGGCTTGCAGTACACCCGGCAAGGTTCGCCAGGTGGGAAAAGGGGGCGGCAGGGCACTGGCCTTGTTACCAGCGAGAGCAGCCACTTCTGTTTGTTGAGAACAGAAGACTGGTTTTCAAAGAATGTGACGCCGGTTTGTTCCTGTTGAGCAACGGCAGGCGTCACGGGTACTCGAGCTAGAGATTGAAGGAAACCATGATGAAGAGACGTAACCTGTATACAACCGGAGCAGTGCTGACTGCTTTGACAGGCCTGACTGTGTCGAATGGCGCAGCAGCGGCTTTTGTTGAAGATACTGCCGTTAAAATGGAGTTGAAAAACTACTACCTGGACCGTCGTTACACCAAGAACGACACCACGGAAGGTAACTGGTCGCAGGCGATCGATCTGACCGTCAGCTCTGGCTACACCGATACCAAGGTGCAGGTTGCACTGGATATCAACACCACTGACGCGATTGTATTTGATTCCGAAGGTAATGATGGCTCGTTGCCGCTGGATGAGGATGGCGAAGCGGTTGATAACTACGGCCGTCTGGGCGCAACCCTGAAGCTGAAGTATTCCAACACCTTGCTGTCCATCGGTGACTACCGTCCACACCTGCCAGTTGCCTGGGATGATACCAGCCGCGTACTGGACACCATCTACGAAGGTGCGGTGATTGAGTCCAAAGAAGTTGAAGGTCTGGACCTGAAAGCTGGTGTGTTCTGGAAAGCTGTTACCCGTAACTCTTCCGACAAGGAAAAATTCTACGTTTACAAGGGTCAGGATGAAAATCGCTCTGACGGTTTGTATTTTGCTGGTGCTTCCTACAACTTCAGCAAGGCGTTTAGCGGTACCTACTACTACGGTCAGCTGAAAGATTTCTACACCCAGAACACCTATGCACTGGCGTACAAGGATAAATTTGGCAGCACTGGCGTGAGCTACGACCTGCGTTATCTGGACTACGCGAACGACGGCAAGGCTTACGGTGGTGATGACATGGACGTAGACGTGCTGAGCACGGGTCTGAGTCTGGCGAATGGCAACCACAAATTGCGTCTGAGCTACCAAAGCATTGATGGCGAACGTGCCGTACCAACTCTGAACGGTTACGTACCTCAGCCTTACACCCTGCACTGGTCTTCTGCAGCCTTCATCATGCCTGACGAGCGTTCAACCGGTATTCGTTACGGTTATGACTTCAAGGACGTGGGAGCTCCAGGTCTGAGCCTGTTTACCCAATACATTTTCGGCAAGGGTATCGATGTCGCTGGTGGCGAACATGAACACCAGTCTGAACGCGATATCTACCTGACCTACGCGGTACAGAACGAAACCCTGAAAGGTCTGTCGTTCTCTGCCCGTGATATGTGGATCGACCGCAGCTGGACTTCCGGTTTCCGCGAATTCCGCTTCATCACCACTTACACCCGTCAGTTCTGATAACGGGTGACATGGCTGGTCATTTGGGGCAGCCATATAAAAAACCTGACGCTGGCAGGTGCTGCCGGGTCACAGGTGTTCCGTCAGGCTGTTGGTGGGCGGCCACCTGTGATCTGGCAACTGCCTGATCAGGTATTGATGTGCCGGCCCGGAGGCAACTCCCGGCCGGTTTTGATATATCGGGGGGATATTCATGCGCGCTACAACATTTAAAAAAACAATATTCATCATGCTTGCTCCACTGCTGTTATTGGCAGCGCAGGTGCAGGCTTCCATGGTTTCAGAGGTTCACGTTTTTAATACCGTGACCATGTCGGACCAACAGTTATTACGCGGCAAGGGCGGTAGCGAAGCCGGTATTGTCGGGGCATTAAAGCTGCCTGCTGCCAGCAATAATCCAGCGGTGATTCTGCTGTACGGACCGGGCGGTTACACCTATGAACTGCAGGACTGGGTGGAGCTGCTGAACAAACGCGGCATTGCCACTTTTATGGTTGAAAGCACCAACGGTCGGGTGGAGTCTTACACCGGTTTGCGCCAGCTGGCGATGATTCGCGACGCCTACGCGGCGCTGGCGGTACTGTCGGAGCATCCTGCCATCGACAAGAATCGCATTGCGCTGATTGGTTTTACTGATGCGGGCCAGGCCGCGCTCTATTCAGGCATGAAACGTATGAAAGAGCTGTATGGCGATGCCCGTTACAATTTTGCTGCTATTGCCAGTTTTTACCCCAACTGCAGCTTCCAGTATCGCGAAGACGAACAGATGGCAGGTGCACCTGTACGGGTGTTTCATGGTGAAAAGGACAATGTCAACGCGATTGCCGATTGCCGCAACTACGTGCAGCGCGCCAGTGCGGCGGGTGGCAAAATCCGCCTCAGTGCCTATCCCGGTGCCGAGCATGCGTTCGATCTAAAATATCCGGAACGGGTCAAGGATCATTCTGACGAGTCATTTCGCGACTGTACCATCCGTGAGGCCGTCAAAGGGGTGATGATGAATGAAACCACTGGCCGCATGTTTCACCCGGACAATGATTGCGTTAAACACGATGGTCGTTGGGCTTACAATGCCGACGCCGCGATCGCTGTAAAAGTCGAGTTGCCAGCATTCCTGGAACAGGCTTTTGGGCAGGTACAAACGGCCCAAAGACCCGCAGCAGCAAGTAAATAACGCTGACAAGCCGCGTTATCTATCAATTAAACAGCCCAAATAAGAGTGAGTAGTTCATGAGGCGTTTTTACACAGGTCGTAATATGAGCCGGGTTCAGTCAGTGGCTGAAATGACCCATATTGCCAGGCGGCGATTGCCCGATTTCGCCTGGGAGTACCTGTGGGGTGGTGCCGAAGAAGAACTCACTCTGAACGCCAATCGTGAAGCCTTTCAGCAAATCGGGCTGCAGTCCCATACCCTGGTGGCCAACCATCCGGTGCCACTTGAGTGTGAGCTGTTTGGCAAGACCTCTGCCTTGCCAATGGCGATTGGCCCCAGTGGTTTTAACGGCATGCTGTGGCCGCAGGCGGATTTGGCGCTGGCGAAGTCGGCAGCGAGCAAGTCGATTCCGTTTGTTCTCAGTACGGTATCCAATGCTTCGATCGAACAGGTACGGGCTGCGGCGCCGGAGTTGAACTTCTGGTTCCAGCTCTACGCACTGAAAGACAAGGACATCCAGGAGGATCTGCTGCAGCGTGCCCGTAACGCCGGTGTCGATACTCTGGTGGTGACGTCCGACGCTTTGGTGGTCGGCAACCGTGAATGGGATCGCCGTAACTTTGTCAATCCACGGCAGCTGACACTGCGCAACCAGCTTAATGTGCTGATGCATCCGGGTTGGCTGCGCAAAATCATGTTGCCGTCGGGCTTGCCGACGATGGGCAACCTGAACCCATACGTGCCGGAAAATGAACGTTCGGCATTGGGAGCAATGAAGTTTATTGCCAGCCAGCTGGACCCTCTGCTGGATTGGCAAAAGCTGGCAGAAATCCGCCAGCAGTGGTCGGGTAAGCTGATCCTCAAGGGCGTATTACACCCGGACGATGCGCTCAAGGCCATGGACCTGGGGCTGGATGGCATTGTGGTGACCAATCATGGTGGCCGTCAGCTCGATGGTGCCAGTTCCAGCCTGCAGGCGTTGCAGCGTATTGCACCGGTGGTGGATGGTCGTTTGCAGATTCTGCTCGACAGCGGCATTCGTCGTGGTGCGGATATCGTCAAGGCCAGGGCGCTGGGAGCCGATGCTGTGTTACTGGCGCGGGCAACCCTGTTTGGGGTGGCTGCCGGTGGCCAGGCCGGGGCAACCCGGGTGCTGGATCTGTTGCAGGAAGAAACCGCACGTTGTCTGAATTTAATGGGCTGCCAGAACCTCAAGGATCTCAGCCCGAACTGGTTACTGTAACCGCAACCCGGTTGGCAGTAGCCTGGCTAGTTATTGGAGGTGTCTGATGCCAATCGGATTTTATACCTGGTGAGAAGGTTTAACAGAGGCTGGCAAGGCATGCCTTGCCCCTACGCAATTGCGGATATCAACCTGAATACCCGTATCGTAGGGTCACGACATGTCGTGACGGGCGTCCGGGGTCGGAACGACCGTATCATGTGATCCTGAGCTCGTATTTCGGTATAAACACCCGTTGTTGTAGGGTCACGACATGTCGTGACTTTATGGCTGGATTAGAAGTTGTGACTGCCGTATGGATTCCGGGGCAAGCCCGGAAAGACGAGTGTATTTGTGTTCAGCAATTGGCTCTAGTAGGCCTCAAACCCAAACCCAAACCCAAACCCAAACCCAAACCCCGGCTACAATATCAACAGTTCGCTGTTCTGCTGCTGGCCGCGATAATCCCGTGGCGACATGCCCATTTCGCGTTTGAACGCCCGTGAGAACTGCGACACATCCGAAAATCCCCAGCGATAGGCAATCTCGGTAATCGATAACTTGCTCTCATTTTGCTGCAGCTCTGAACTGGCTTGCTGCAACCTCAGGTGCAGAATGCGTTGGGCGATGCTTTCGCCATCTTCCTCAAACAATCGATATAACGTGCGACGGGATATGCCCATTTCGGTGGCCAGAAACTCTGGTGACAGTCGGTGATCCTGTAGCAGTCGCTGGATATGTTGTTCGGCCAGTAACTTCAGCGGTACGGCATCCTGGCGGCTGGCTTGTACTGCGGCTGGCAGAAGTGCAGCAATGGCTTGCTGGATGGCGCAGGCGTCCAGTGAACTTGCACCAAATTGTGAATCGGCAAAGCGTAATTGCTGCAATATGCTGCGCAAGGTTTGCACACTGATACCGGAGCCAGCCAGTTTGTGAAACGGCTGCTGACCGGTAATTACTGACTGTGCCATGGAGCGTGGCAGGTGCACGGAAATCTGCTGAATCAGACCCTGAGGCAGCATGCTGAACTCGAATGAGGAGTCGATCAGCGCAATGTCACCGGGCTTCAGTGCCATTTCGTCACCATTGGTAGCAGCAAAGCCCATGGTGCCGTCGGTTTGCAGGATCAGGAAACAATAGCGGTCGTCACGGCAGGCCAGTTTGTCGCGGATGACCCGCTCGGCATTGGTCTGAATATGAGCCACTTCAAGCCCACCGTGATTGTGCAAGCGAATGTCGCCAACAAAGGGGATATCACGGTGTACCCGGGTCGCAAAGCTGCCGCAGATATTGTGAACGGCACTGTCCCAGTGAGACAAATCCTGTCGTTCAGACATAGAAGTAACCTGATTAATTAGTTGAATATTCAATTTAAATTAGCAAGTTATGTGCCGTTTGGTTCGGTTTGGCAAGGCATGCCTTGCCCTTACGTGGAGCGGGGTTTTGATCACCGCCTTTCGACATAAACACCGGTTGTCGCAGGGTCACGACATGTCGTGACTGTCGTATGGATTCAGGGCAGGCCCTGAAACCAAAAAGCCCGCCGGGTAAAACCACGGCGGGAAAGGACTCAGCCATTTAACGCCCCAGAGGCAGGAGCGCCGTATCCAGATCAGTACGCCATAATGACGGACTTCACTTCGGTGTATTCGTCGATGAAAGCACTGCCAAACTCACGGCCAATACCGGAATGCTTCACGCCGCCGAACGGTACCGCCGGGTCAACCATGGTGTGCAGGTTGACCCACACGGTGCCGGATTCGATTTTCGGAATCATCCGCATGGTGGCCGACAGGTTGTTGGTCCAGAGACTGGTGCCAAGGCCGTACGGCGTGTTGTTGATCAGCGACAGCAGTTCGTCTTCTTCCTCATAGGCCATAAAGCTCAAAATCGGACCGAAGGTTTCTTCCTGCATCAGAATGTCGTTGGCGCTGGTGGCTTGCACAATGGTTGGCTGGACGAAATAACCCTTGCCGTTGACGGGGCCAGCAACGGCCTGGCCGCCGACGACAACGCGGTTTTCCTTATTGGCGACATTGAGGTAATGACAGACTTTTTCGTATTGCGGCTTGTTGGAAATCGGCCCGAACAGCACGCTTTCATCCAGTGGTGAACCCATTGGTGCCTGGCTCAGGGCTCCGCCCAGTTTGTTCAGTAGCTCGTCGAGGCGGGAAGCGTGTACGTACACCCGTTCAGGGGCGGCACACACCTGACCCTGGTGGATGTAGCCCAGTTGCAGCAGGCCGCCAACAGCACGGTCGATATCGGCGTCTTTCAGCAGCGCGGCGGTGTTCTTGCCACCCAGTTCCAGGGTACAGCGGGTGAGGTCGGCAGCAGCAGTCAGGTTGACCTTTTTGCCGGTGGCGACAGAACCGGTGAAGGAGACCTTGCGAACGTCCGGGTGCTGGATCAGTTTGGCACCGACGTCGCCCATGCCGTTAACGATGTTGATCACACCGTCTGGAATACCGGCTTCGCGGGCCAGTTCCGCTACGCGCAAAATAGTCAGCGGCGTAAATTCGCTGGGTTTCAGTACCACGGTACAACCACATGCCAGTGCTGCACCGAGTTTCCAGATGGCAATCATCAGCGGGAAGTTCCACGGAATAATGCCAGCGACCACGCCAATTGGTTCACGACGGGTGAAGGCACTGTACTGCTCACCGGTCATGGACGGGAAAGACGGTTGCAGGGTTTCACCGGCAATCTTGGTGGTCCAGCCGGCAAAATAACGCAGGAAGATTGCACTTTGCTGCACTTCGAACATGCGTGAGAGGTTGATCGACTTGCCGCTGGAAAGGGTTTCCAGCTGAGCGATCTGTTCGCCGTTGGCTTCGATCAGATCGGCCAGCTTGTTGAGCATGACGCCACGAGCATAGGGGTTAAAGTCGGCCCAAACCTGTTCAAAGCTGGCTTTGGCTGCGGCCACAGCCTGATCGATTTCAGCATCGCTGGCCGGGCTGATCTGCGCAATGACGTCTTCGGTGGCCGGGTTGGTGACACCAAAGGCCGTGGTGGTGCCAGACGGTGCAACGGCTTCGCCAGCGATAAACTGACCGTGTTGGCGATCCAGGAAGGCCAGGGTTTCTGGCAACAACTGAATATCAGGCATGAGTGGCTTCCTTCTGTTCGGTAACGATGGCGGTAACATTGCTGGCGCTGGATGAGGTGATTTGGCCAGGATTCAGGATCAGGTCGGCACCGCGTTCGCCAATCATGATGGCGACGGCGTTGGTGTTGCCGCTGGGCACTTGTGGGCAGATCGACATGTCGATCACACGCAGGTTAGGCACACCGTGAACACGCAGTTCGAGGTCAACCACGGAGTCCTTGCTGTCTTTGCCCAGCTTGCAGGTACCGCCCGGGTGGTAGACGGTCTTGATGTTCTGGCGTACGAAAGCTTCCAGCGCCGGGATGTCGTCGATGGCAATGTTGTCTGGCTCGATCACCCGTTTGACGATGCGTTTCAGGGCTGGCTGTTCGAAGGCCTTGAGCGCGGTTTGAACGGCTCGGACCTGGTTTTTCAGATCGTCCGGGTGGGACAGGATCCGGGCGTCGATTTCCATCAAATCGGCCGGGTTGTTGCTCTTCAGGCGCACTTCGCCACGGGATTTGGAGCGCAGGTGGCCGACCTTGATGGATACACCATGAGCTTCGGCTTCCGGTTTTTCACCCGGGGTGTTGTCGAAGTTGTCCAGCAATGGCAGGAAGTGAAACTGCACGTCCGGACGGCCAACGCCTTCGGAATCGATAAAGGCACCGCCTTCCAGAATGTTGGAGGTCATCAGGCCAGAACGGGTCCAGAGGTATTGCAGCATGTGCTTGATCGCCGAGGCCCCTTTATCTTCCTGGTAGATGGAAATGTTTTCCTTGGTGGTGGCGTTGATCGACATATGCTGGTGGTCATGGAAGTTCTTGCCCACTGGCAGTTCGACTTTGGCCTCGACGCCAACCTTGGCCAGGTGTTCGGCCGGACCAATACCGGACAGCAGCAGGATTTTGGGTGAACCAAAAGCACCGGCGCTGACGATCACTTCCTTGTTGGCTTTGGCGGTCACTGCTGCGCCGCCCTTGATGGAATAGGTTACGCCGGTGGCTTTTTGTTGCTTGCCGCTGCCTTCCAGATTGACCTTGTGCACCAGGGCGTGCGTCATCACGGTCAGCTTTGGATTACCGGCCAGCTGTTTCAGATAAGTCTGGGACGTGCTTTGACGCTCGCCGTTCTTGATGTTGGTCTGGTAGAAGCCGGTACCTTCCTGGGTGGCACCGTTAAAGTCGTTGGTGTACGGCAGACCCATCTGTTCACAGGCACGGATGCAGGCCTGGGTCAGCGGGTGACGGTAGCGGTTTTCGCCGATATGAACCGGGCCGGTTTCGCCGTGGAATTCGTCGCCCAGGCTTTCGTTGGCTTCGGCGCGACGGAAGTAGGGCAGGACGTCCTGATAACCCCAACCATCACACCCCCAGTTGTTCTGCCAGTCGTCGTAGTCCTGATGCTGGCCGCGAATGTAGATCATGCCGTTAACCGAGCTGCCGCCCCCCAGTACCTTGCCCTGGGCGATCAGCATTTCGCGATTGTTGCAGTGTTCCTGTGGCAGCGTCATGTAAGGCCAGGATTTTTGCTGGAATACCTTCACCACGGTGGCGGGAATCTTGTGAAACAGGCTGTCATCCTTTTCACCGGCTTCCAGCAGCAACACGCTGTTGCCTGCCTTGACCAGCCGGTAGGCAATGGCGCAGCCAGCTGAACCGGCTCCGGCAATGATGTAGTCGAATTGGTCACTCATGGATGGATTCCTCGTCTGTCTGGGTGAATTTTTCTGGTTTTGGTCTGCTTACCTGACATTCATCAAGCCACAAGGCGAGGCTGGCTTTCTTGGCGATCCATGCCGACGACTCGACGATTTGTGTCACGTCCCGTTTTGTCCTGACAATGTCGGAATTGTCCGTTCTGTTTGTATTTCCCTGTTCGATTAAGTCTGTCTGGCAATTGGCTATTATTGGGCTGATATTGAGCTTGAATGTTGATATAGCGGTATTTGCTGCCGGTTTTACCCGAGATCTGATGGCTTGTAGAGTCCTTTTGTTTGGTTGAAATGTTTTAATTATTGCGTGAATATTCAACTAAATAAGCAGGGCGAGTCTGTTGTAAATCATCAAGACCCTGCTGAAACACTCGCCGTGCCGTTGTTCTCATTGGCTCTGTAGAACACCGCTGAGGCTCTTTCGAGGAATACCCATGCAAAGCACTTCTTCCCTGGCCAGTCTGTCGTTGCTCGACATGCTGGCTGGCATCAAGGCCGCCGAATTTACGGCACTGGACGTGATCAACGCCTGTTTTGACCAGATCGAACAGCGTGAGCCTGAGGTTCAGGCCTGGCAGGTGCGACTGACTCGTGAACAGTACCTGCAGCAATACGAAGCCAATCAGGCGTTCTATGAAGCCAGCCTGTTGCAGGGTTTGCCGCTGGGTGTGAAGGACATTATTGATACCGCCGAGATGCCAACCGAAATGGGTTCGGCAATTCATATTGGTCGCCAGCCAGTCGATGATGCGACCTGCGTGGCACTGCTGAAGCAGGCGGGTGCGATTGTGCTGGGTAAAACCGTGACCACCGAATTCGCCTATTTCAAACCGGGCGCGACCCGCAACCCGGCCGATCTGACTCGTACTCCGGGCGGCTCTTCCAGTGGTTCTGCGGCCGCTGTGGCGGACAACATGGTGCCAATGGCACTGGGTTCCCAGACGGCAGCTTCGGTGATTCGTCCGGCGGCCTATTGTGGTTCGGTGGGTTATGTTGGCAGTCGCGGTGAATATTCCCTCCGTGGTGGCCAGCCACTGGCACAGTCACTGGATTCACTGGGTTTGTTCAGTCGTGATGCCGCCGACCTGTTGTTGCTGCGCAGTGTGCTGCTGCGACTGCCTGAGAACACCGAAACAATCGCTGCGGTGAAACCGGAAAAAGTACTGGTTTGCCCGGGTAGCTGGCTCGGTGAGGTATCGGAAGATATGACGGCGGCGTTGGAAAAAACCGCTGACGCCCTGCAGCAGGCGGGCGTGTCTGTGGCACTGCTTGATGCCGAACTGGCTGCTGAAATCGGTACTCTGGTTGAACATCACGCGACGATTATGGCATGGGAAGTGTGCCGCAACCTGGCGGTGGAATCCTTCTCGCCAGAACTGCTGAGCCCACAAATGAAAGATCTGATCGACAAGGGCCTGGCGATGCCGCGGGCAAGCTATCTGAACTCATTACAGCAGGTGGCTGTGGTTGGTCAGAAGCTGGCAGCACAATACCCGGATGTGGATGCGATTCTGACTCCGGCGGCGCCGGCGATTGCACCATTGGCAGAAACCGGTACCGGCTCTCCCCACATGAGTCGCGCCTGGCAGGCAATGGGTCTGCCAACCGTTACCCTGACTGGCATTAACGACCTGACAGGCGTTCCACTGGGCTTGCAGCTGGTTGGCAAGGTACGTCAAGACGATGCGGTGCTGGCTAACGCTGCCTGGGTTAATCAGCTCACTCTGGGTTGATGGTGGGTTGATGGTGGGCTGACCCTTCTTCATTCGCCCATCAGATCATTGCGCATCCTGCGATGCGCAATGATCCATTTATGGCCAGGTGCAGATATGGTCAAACGGCTTGCGCACCCAGCCTTCAGGATTGAATTCCAATCGTTGCTGCAATTCCAGATTGCCCAGAAATACCTCGTCGTGCGACACCACAATCAAACAGCCGGGATACTGCCGCAGCAGGGTTTCGAGTGCAGTAATCGATGGCAGATCCAGATGGTTGGTCGGCTCATCCAACAGCAACAAGGGTGCGGGTTGATCGCTGTAAAGCACGCAGGCCAGCGCAGCTTTCAAACGCTCGCCGCCACTCAACAGGCCAGTTGGCAGCAGGATGTGGTCGGCATCCAGCCCCAGTTGTGCCAGACGCATTCGTAATTCACTCTCTGACCGGGTTCGATTCACCGTTTGCAACTGTTCCAAGGTACCGAGCTTTGGGTTCAACAGTGACAGATGCTGATCAATCAGCTGTGAATGCACCCGCACGTCACAATGGCCTGCCGTGGCAGGCAAGCGGCCATGTATCAACTTCAACAGCGTCGACTTACCACAGCCATTCGGCCCGGTGATTGCCAGTCGTTGCTGGCCATAGAGTCGCAGACTCAGTGGCGTATTGGTTGCCGAGTTTGGCAATACAACATCCGTTAGTTCGGCAATCAGGCGCTGGGAGTTGGTTGCCAGCTGCAGTGGGTGCAGATGAATCGCCTGTTCTGCGGCGACTTTGTCGGCTGCCTGTTTCACTTGCTGGTCGAGTTGCTGCTGGCGAGCTTGCAGTTGTTGTTGCAGGGCGGCGCTGGATAATTCGCTGCGCTGTTGCTGACGGTCGAGCAGAATTTTGCTCTGGTTGCTGGTCTTGTGCTGTTTTGCTCCTTGAGACGCGCGTTTTTGCTGGCGTTGTAGTTGCTGATGAGCAGCATCCTGTTGGCGCTTGCGAGCGGTTTTGCAGTGCTGCAACTGCGCCATGGCCAGCTGTTGCTGATCCGCTTTGGCTTGCTGATAGAAGCTGAAGTTACCGCCGTAGCGGGTTAATCCGGTTGGTGAAAGTTCAACGATACACTCCATGGCGTTCAGTAGCTGACGGTCATGGCTGACAACAATCAGGCCGCCTGGCCAGTCCTTTAATTGCTGCAGTAAGGCTTGCCGGTGCTGGTAATCCAGATGGTTGCCGGGTTCGTCCAGAATCAGCCAGTCGGGGTTGGACAGGCGGGCTCCAATCAGTGCAATCTGCATGGCCTCGCCGCCGCTGAGTGTTCTGGCAGGCGTAGCCGGTTGCAAATGGCTGAGCCCGTATTGTTCCAGTTGCTGCTGCAAGCGGGTGGGTAGATCCCATTGATCGGCGAGGATCTCAAAATCCTGTTCGGCGCTGCTGCCTGCTTCAATCCGTTGCAGTGCTGCCAGTTGCTGCTCAACACCCGCCAGACTGGCGAGGGTTTCATGGGGCTCAAAGCAGACTTGTTGAGCCAGATAATGGATGTAGCCAGCGCTGCTGCAGTGACCAGATGTCGGTTGTTGCAACCCGGCCATGATGCGGGCGAGTGTGCTTTTGCCGCAGCCATTACGGCCGATCAAACCGGTTTTACGCTGATCGAAGTGGTGGTCAAGGTGGTTGAAAACGGCGCGGCCGTTGGCCAGCAAACAAGAAACGCTGTACAGCGTGATGCCAGTATTTGTCATATAGAATACCTGTTAATGCCATGAACTCCCCGCTGGGGCTGGTGGAGACAGGCCGTTGTAATAACGGCGGCATTAATGATTCATCTGACGAATACCTGACCTTGAATTGATTGGGTTGAGGGCTGAATAGCAGGCCCGGAAGGCTCCACAATCCCAGCCTCAAGAGGCCGGTGCAGTACCGATTGTGACTGGTTTCCGGCAGTAGTGCTGCATGGCTGTTAGAGTAGTTTTTTTGTTTTCAGGTGGCAAGGAGGCCGTTATGTCTCGCTCTGTTTTTGCGGTGCGCTCGCTGGCCGTTTCTGATCAGGACTGGCTGGCCAGCAGCTGTCGTTCTCCTGATCTTGCTGATCGTCTGGCCATTCCTGTTACGCGCCATGGTTTGAAGCCGGGACAGCTGCAATGGCAGATTTTTGGCCATATGCCGGGCTGGGTCGATGCTCTGATGCGGTTGCGTAATCGGCTGGTTGCCGTATTCGGTTTTGCGTCGGGTGATGTACGCCCGGCGCGTCACTGCGGGGATGACCCAAAATGTCTGCAAGCGGGTGAACAAGCTGGGTTTCTGACCGTACTGGTGTCTACCGATGAGGTCTGTATCAGTCACGCAGAGGATCGCCATATGTCGTTCTGGCTGGCGGTCAGCAAGGAGGCGGGACAGGCTGTAGTGGCGACCCGTGTGCAAAGCAAGACCCGTCTCGGGCGGCTGTATCTGGAGTTGATTCGACCGTTTCACTGGTTGATTGCGAGGGCGGTAATCAGCTCGGCCGCCAAAGCCGGGCGTATCTGACGCCGTGATTCAAAGTCAGGCTGGCAATGGCTTGCCAGCCTGTTGTTCTGTGGATTGCTGGTGGTGATGCCAGGCCGTTATTGGCACAGCAGGATCTGCTTCTGACGGTTTTTTCCGGAGCTGACGGTTGCATAGGCTTGCTGTGCATTTGCCAGGTTCCAGCTGTGATGGCTTTGTGGTTGCAGGGCACCACTGTCGAAGCCGTAGCGCAGTTCATCAAGAATGGCGGCGATGTCTGTCCCCGTGAGTTTCATGGTATCCACACCAATCAGCTGCAGTTGCTGATGGTAGAAATCCAGCAGGTTAAAGCTGACCTGCGCGGTGCCGGTGCTGGTAATGGCAAGCTGGCGACCACCGCGACGTAAACATTTCAGCACGGTTTCAAAGCTGTTGCCGCCGACGGCGTCGAGTGCGATGTCTGCTCCAAGGCCATCGGTTGCCGCTTTGACACCGGCGACGACATCCTGCTCACGGGCGTTGATGTAGACATCTGCCGCACAGGGCTGGTCGCTGCGACCGATACCAATCACCCGGGCGCCTTTCCAGTGGGCCAGCTGTATTGCCGCGCGGCCAACCGCGCCAGTACAACCGTTGACCAGCAGGGTCTCATCGGCTTGTAACTGGCCAGCCAGCATCAGGGTTGCCCAGGCGGTGACGTAGGGAACGCCAACCGTTGCGGCTTCGGCCATGGTCAGTTTGGCCGGTTTTTCAGACAGCCAGCTGGCGGGCATGGTGATGTATTCACGCTGGGCTCCATCGCTGCTGATGCCAAAACCGGCTCCGCTGCCCCATACCTGCTTGCCATACCAGGGGCCTGCGGATTCTACCGTGCCGGCAAAATCACGCCCCGGTGTCATTGGCAGCCTGGCTGAAAACAGTCCGGCGACGTTTTTGACATCACTGGGGTTGATGGCAGCTGCGGCGATTTTAATCAGTACTTCTCCCGTTGCCGGAACGGGCTTTGCGGTCTCTTCGATGTGCAGGACGTCGGCCTGGCCGTATTCACTGAAACGCAGGGTTTTCATAGCAAATCTCCTGATCAGGAGCTGCCGTAGCGGCAATCAGCGAACGGCCTGGTTGCGCCTCCGGCAGCGTTAGGGCAGTGCTTTGGCTCAGAGGAAGAAACCTTCCGGTGCGCCGTCGCGTTTCATATAACCGTTGTGGGATTTCTCCAGCCGGATTTTCTGCAGCATGGTGTAGGCATTATTTTTGGTCATAACGTCGGCACCATTGAGACGCTCCTGCCACAGCTGGCCGTTGGAGGTTTTCACTTCCAGCATTTTTTGGGTGACGTAGTTGGTCAGTGCAGCGAAGAAGTTCTCTTCTGCTGCCCGGAAGGCGGCGCGGTATGGACCTTCACCCATGTCCTTGACGAAGTGTTCCAGCTCGACAGTGTGCAGTGCTTCGTAGGAGAAGCGGATAATGTCGTCGGTATATTCCTTCGCGGTCAGTACGTCTTCTCGGGTGCCATAACGGGATACGTGGCCACAGATAATAAAATCGAAGTCATATTCCAGAATCTGGTCATGGGCTTCGATCCAGCCGCTGATATTTTCGGAAGAGTCGCAGTCTTTGAAGGCCACCCAGCCCGGCGCAAGAATATCGATGGCGACCAGCACTTTCTGTTCCGGGGCGTAGATAAAGATATTGCCTTCACTGTGGTTTTGACCCTTGTAGGACAGTTCCAGCTTGAAGCCGTTAACTTCCAGCGTCATGTCTTTGGAGAAGGTTACCGTTGGTACAGGACGGTCCGGGTCCGGGAAGCGTTGCAACAATTCACGGGTTTTTTCATGCGCTACCCGGATGATGTCAGGACCGAACATGGATGCCGCGCCAATATGGTCAGCATGCCAGTGGCTGTAGATCATGTGGGTGACCGGCTCATCAGTGACTTCGGCAATTGCATCGAGCAGACGTTCGCCCAGTGATGGTGGAGCATCAACGACAATCACGCCGTTCCCTGTGCTGACGAACATACAGTCATACCAGCCAGCCGATACCCAGTACACACCACCGCGCAGTTCTTCTACGTGGTAGCCTTTTGCCAGCCGGTCGGGCAGGAACAATGAGCCATGAGACTCTTCCGGTGGTACCGCATAATCTTCAATTTTGACATAGGGCATACCAGCCTGGCCGAGATGGTCGACGTACCACGAAGGAATACAGTCGCAAATACCATCCTTGTGGCCTTCGCCAGCATGGTGGCCGTGGCCCTGATGTTGATGTGAATCAGACATAATTATTCCTCTTTATTTGCGGCGTTTGGCCGCGGTGAACCAGTCCGGCGATATCGATAGCCAGACGCAGTTACAGGTATATTCGGGTGGGCGCTGAGCGGGAGCGCCCTGTCGCTCAGGGGAATCGCCAAAGCCGCTGCTCAGGCGATCAATACGTTATTGAGTGTGTCGTCGTGGGCCGTTGAGAGCAGTGCGGATCAGTGTGCTGTCTGGCCACCATCGGCAATGTGTACCTGACCCGTGGTAAAACTGGCCAGTGGTGAACACAGGAACAGTACAGTGCCCGCGATTTCCTCGGGCTCAGAGGCCCGCCGCATCGGGCTGTTGGCGAACAGGTTGGCGCGGAATTCTTCATCGTCGAGCCAGCGTTCAATCATGGGGGTGCGTACAATCCCTGGTGCCACAGCATTAACACGAATGCCCTGGGTGGCGTAATCGAGCGCCGCTGCGCGGGTAATGCCGACGACGCCGTGTTTGGCGGCGACGTAGGCGGCCATGCCGGGATCGGCTACTACACCAGCCACAGAAGCGGTATTGACGATGGCTCCGCCACCGCTTTTCAGCATCTGCTGGATTTCATATTTCATGCACAGGAAGACGCCTTTCAGGTCCACTCCCAGTACGCGATCAAAGTCGTGCTCTTCAATTTCGGCCAGTGCAACCGTCGGTGGCAAAATGCCGGAGTTGTTAAAGGCACAATCCAGTCGGCCGAAGGTTGCCACGGTGGTTTCTACCATCGCCTCGACCGAAGCGGCGCTGGATACATCGGTCTTGATAAAAATGGCTTCGCCACCGAATTCCCGGATTTCTTCAACGGTTTGCAGAGCGGCGTCGCTGATGTCGCCGATCGCTACCTTCGCTCCTTGTCTGGCGAATGCAAGCGCGGTAGCGCGACCAATGCCGGTGCTGCCACCCGTAACCAGAACCACCTTGCCGGTATAGTCCAGAAGCTGTGCTGTCATGATGTGTAACCTCCGTGCGGTTTCCAGGGCGCTGCCTTGTTGCAACGCATGGGGCTATTTAATCTATTGCAAAAAAGAAGATAAACGCCAAGGATGTAAACAAATTGTTTACTAATATCGAACTGTTATGGCCTTTAATGTATTGATGGGAATGCAGGTCTTCGCCAAAGTCGTGGAGCTGAAAAGCTTTGCCAAAGCGGCAGACAAGCTGGATATGTCACGGGGTATGGCGTCACGTTACGTCGGCCAGGTGGAAGAACATCTGGGTGTACGGCTGATCAACCGGACCACCCGTCATCTGTCGTTAACAGAGGCAGGAATCGCGTATTACGAGAAGGCGGTGCAAATACTGGCGCTGGTTTCCGAGACTGAAAACATGGCCGCCAGTGATGTGGCCGCGCCCCGTGGCACGTTGCGAATCACCAGTTCCCAGGCCTTTGGTGGCAGCCTGTTGGGGGAGGTGATGAGCGCTTATCTGAAACAAAATCCGGAGGTGAAAATCCGTAGTTTCCTGTGTGAGCGCATGGTGGATCTGGTTGATGAGGGCTACGACCTTGCCTTGCGGGTTGCCGACTCGCTGCCGCCCGGGTTGATTGCCCGACCCTTTACCACCATTCGTATGGTGGTGTGTGCGGCACCGGAATATTTGCAACGTCATGGTACGCCGACCCATCCGAGCGAACTGGCGAGTCATAACAGTCTCAATTTTGCAGATTCTGAAATCGACAAGGAATGGACGTTCAAACGTAACGGCGAATCCCTGGGCATCAAACTGCAGGGGAATTTTTTTGCCAACAACGGCAATATTCTCTGCAATGCCGCAGTTGATGGTCTGGGAATTATTTACCAGCCAACATTTCTGGTGCATGAACACCTGCGCAGTGGACGCCTGGTGCGGCTGTTTGCAGACTGGCAAACCGATGAAATGAAAGCCTATATCGTTTATCCCAATCGCAAGTTTCTGTTGCCGAAAGTACGGACCTTTATCGACTTCATCGTCGATTATTTTGATCCGGTGCCATTCTGGGATGAGGGCATCATTAGTCCTGCAGGGCAGGAGTGATGCGATTGTCGCGCCTGTCGCACTCACTGGCGCCAAGCGCAGTCTGTGAGGAGCCTGCGCCGGATAGGCTAACGATGCTCTTATCCGGGTGTTACTACTTTGGAAGGCCTGCTTCTGTGCTGATGCAGCATGGTGTCTGGCGCTGGTTGTTTCTAGTCTTGGCTGATTGCTTTCAGGAGCGTCGGCCATGAATAACGACCATCTCGGCGTCATTGCGCTGTTGCGCAGTAACCGGTTGCAACCGGCCTGGCTGCTGTTGGCTGGTCTGTGTTTGCTGACGACGCTGTTGGCAAGCAAGTTTCCGGAGCAGGACTGGATCTCAACGGCGGGCGACCGTCTGAATGTCAGTCAGCAGGATGCCGATATATTTCGCCTGGTGCAGCAATCCAGAGTCGCGGCGGACACTTCCATCTCTGAACATTATTTCACCGATTTGCAGAGCCAGATCAATGGCTGGCTGGACTTGAGTGACAGCGCTGCAGGCTATGAAATGCGTTCACTGGTGTACGAGGCTCCGCATCTCTATCTGATCGCGCGCTGGCAGGATGGCCAGCGTGTGTTTCCCGATCAGTCCTCCATGCAGACCTTCGCCGAGTCGACCTTGCTGACCGAAGCCTTGCCAGCGATGAAGGTGTTGGTTGGGCAGTTACAAGAACAGAATGGTCGTTCGTCGCCAGTGATGTCACTGCCAATTTTTCTCAGTACCGGACTGGCTGATATTTCCTGCTGGCAGCAAGGTGTGGCAGGGGTGCGTAATACCCTCTGCGTGGCAATCGATGCTGGTCATCAGGCTGCGAAGCCCATCGATGAGGCGATGTCCTGGCACTGGTTTGCCCGGGGGATAGCGGCTGCGCTGCTGTTCGGCTGCTTCAGCTGGCTGTCGGTTGCCTTGTGCAAATGCAGGTGTGATCGTGCGACTCAAACCGTTCTGGAGCAGGAGCAAAAGTCCTGTTGGCGGCGCGAGCTGATGCATGATCTGCGCTTATCGCTGGCTAATTTGCTTTTGTATAGCAGTCTGGCCTGCCGGCGTCAGGCGGACTCTCAATCTGACTGGCAACTGGTCAACAAGGAAAGCCAGCGGATGAAACGACTGGTAGAGGAGCTGGATGCTGGTTTGGCGGATGATAATGCCAGGTTGGCTGACATTGGTGTTGAGACTGGTGCGAATACTGACGGCTCGCAATGGCTGTCGCCGCAGCAACAAATCAAAGCCATGCTGGTAAGCTGCGGGCCCCGTTTGCAGCAGGCTGGCGTAGACGTTCATTGCGATTTACAAGGTGATGACCGCTTGTTTTACCCGCCGGAATCGCTTAACCGAATCCTTCATAACCTGCTGGACAATTGTGCTCGTCATGCCCCCGGCAGCCGTGTGTCCGTGAGTTGTCAGGCCCTGCAAGATCAAACGCTGGAAATTCAGCTGCTATGTGATTTTGCAGATGGCTCTCTTGCCGGGCAGAGGCCGGATCAGACAACGGAATTCCTGAATAACTTGCCGCCGTGGCTGCAGTCCTGGCTGGCCTGTCGTGTGGGCAGTTATTACGGCACCGGATTGCGCTCTGCCCGCAGGCTGGCACAGCAACAGGGTTGGGGCTGGGCGTGCAAGCTGGACGCAAGCGGGTTTTCAGCCAGCCTGACGTTACCTCTTGATGGGCGTTGTGACGCCCCGATAACAGGCTTCCTGCGTGTATAAATTGCTGCTGGTGGAAGATGACCCCTGGCTGCGGGAGGGATTGTTACAGTTGCTGGGTGACGAAGGTTATCACTGCCGTGGCTTTGCTTCAGTGGAAGCCGCCGGGCAGGAGTTGCAGGGGGACAATCCACGGTTTGTTCCGGATTTGTGTGTACTGGACCGCAACCTGCCGGGAGCCAGTGGCGATGATCTCTGCCGTCGCTTGCGGCGCTATCAGCCGCTGCTACCGATTTTGATGTTATCGGCCCGCGCCAGTAGTCGTGATCGTGTTGCCGGTCTGAAAGCCGGGGCTGACGATTATCTCTGTAAACCTTTTGATGTCGACGAACTGCTGGCCCGGCTGGCTGCCATGCGACGGCGTTTGCCATGGCAACAGAGTGCCGGTGATCCAGTCACTGACGGCTTTCTGATGGGTTCGGTCAGGGTTGATCCACAAACCATGATATTAAGCAGGCCGGACGGTTGTCAGACACAACTGCAACTGCGACAGCTACGGCTGCTACAGTTGCTGTATCAGCGACGCGGCAAGGTAGTGAGTCGGGATGAGCTGTATAACCATGGCTGGGGCCGTGATCACCTGCCCAATTCACGGGCGCTGGACCAGTATATGGTTGGGCTGCGGGCCTTGTTGCAGAGCGACCATTCTGAATCGCTGATCGAAAGCGTACGAGGACTCGGTTATCGCTATTGTCCAGCGGTTCCGGCCAATGCGTAAACAGGCTGCCGTCTGGCTGGACTGGTCAAAAACGATCTGACACAGATCTGACACTTGCCATTGAATAACGCAATACAGTCGGTATTTCGATCTCACCGACGAGGTGCCGACTATGTTTGCCGTTATGTTTGCCATGCCTATCCCTTCCTATGCCACTGCTTGCCGCCTCAGACAGTATTCTGTGGTGATCATTCTGCTGTCCTGTCTGAGTTGGGCTGGTACCGCTGCTGCATCCGGTTCAGCCGCTGCAAACAAGGCTGCTGATGAAGATCAGCAAACCAGTGACCTCAGTTATGAGTCGTATGTGTTGTCTGACAAGCGTTTCAAATGTCTGTACGGCTATGCGGCCGAAAAGACTGGCGATCATGAGGCGGCGATGGCGATTTTTAACGACTGTATCAAGCGCTGGAATGATGTCTATTCGATGATCTGGCTGGCACAAATGTATGAAGCGGGTGTCAGTGTGCCGCAGGATCTCCAGCGTTCGACTGAGTTGATGAAACGTGGTGCCATGGTTGATGAACCAGACAGTTACGCCACGTTGGCTCGTTTTCATTATGGTGTGGCGTTATTCGAGGGGCGCGGTGTTGCAGTCAATGAAGCGGAGGCTCGGCACTGGTTACAACGGGCCGCGGACGAAGGGCTGGAAGATGCCCGAGAGTATCTGGCCAGTCATCCAATGTGACTGGCCAGGTTGCTGTGCCGGATAGACAAGCACTCGTTCGAGGCTGGAATCAGGCCCGGCGGGCGCGAATCGGTTTGCCTTTAATGCGGCCATCCTTGATATGCGCCATCGCTGCCCGGTAGGCACTGCGTTTGACGGCGACATAGCTGACCATATCCAGTACGTCGATTTTACCGACTTCAGAGCCGGCAATGCCGTGTTCACCGGTGAGTGCGCCAAGGACGTCACCGGGGCGGATTTTCTGTTTGCGGCCCGCACTGATGCAAATGGTCACCCAGTCGGTTTCGACGGCTTCCGGTGTCGCACTGCTGAGTTCTTCCAGCGCCATGCGCGGGATTTCACGCTGTTGCTGTTCTTCGATGGCAAGACGTTTGTAGTCTTCCTTGTCGGTCAGCAGGCTCAGTGCGATGCCTTCCTTGCCAGCCCGGCCAGTACGGCCGATGCGGTGGGTGTAGACTTCGTTGTCGCGCGGCAGCTCAATGTTGATGACCGCCGGCAGGTCGTCAACGTCGAGACCCCGGGCAGCAACGTCGGTGGCAACCAGGAAGTGAATCGAGCCTTGTTTGAACACGCTCAACACCTGATCACGTTCCTTTTGTTCCATGTCGCCGTGCAGGGCGCGGGCGTCAAAACCGAACTGACCCAGGTAGTCGGCGACTTCTTCGGTTGCCTGACGGGTGTTACAGAACAGCACCGCCTGCTGGAAATCGAACTGTGCCAGAATCCGTTGCAAGGCCTGCAAACGGTTGGATTTGTCGCACATCACAAAGCGCTGGTCGATGCTGTTGCCGGTATGTACTGATTCCACCCGAATAAATTCCGGCTGCTGCTGATAGCGTTTGCTGAGCTGCTGGATGTTGTCCGGGTAGGTGGCCGAGAACAACAGCGTCTGACGCTGTTCCGGAGTGTGGCCAATGATGAAGTCGATGTCGTCGGCAAACCCCATGTCGAGCATGCGGTCGGCTTCGTCCAGCACCAGGGTTTCAACCTGATCCAGTACCAGTGTACCTTTGCGCAGGTGGTCACGAATCCGCCCCGGGGTGCCAATCACCACGTGGGCACCGTGTTCCAGTGAGCCGATTTGAGGGCCGATGGCGACGCCGCCACTGAGCACCACCATCTTGATGTTGGGCTGGTATTTCGCCAGTTTGCGCAGCTCGTTGGCGACCTGTGTGGCCAGTTCGCGAGTCGGGCAGAGTACCAGCCCCTGGACGCCAAAAAAGCGGTTGTTGAGTTTGTTCAGCAGTGGAATACCAAAGCTGGCGGTTTTGCCGGAGCCGGTTTTGGCCTGGCCCAGCAGATCCTTGCCAGCCAGTGCCAGCGGCAACGCCAGCTCCTGAATACGGGTCAGACGGGTGTAACCGAGCTGGCTGAGGTTATCAATCTGGGCGGCAGGCAGCGCCAGTGTGGAGAACTGGTTGTCGCTGGGGTCAACGACTGGCTGGGCGTTGTATTTCGGATATTCCGCTGGCTGCTGGTCCGGTGCTGGTCGGGCGGCAGGCCTGCGTGCCGGTTTGGCGCTCGGGCGGCTGGCTCGAACCGGTTGTTCGTCAGCAAAACGGCTGTTGTCCGATGGTTTGCGGGCGGCCGGGCGGTTGCTGCCACCTCTGCGGTCAGCAGGTTTCGGATGGCTGTTTTTGCCTTTGCTTGCGCTGTTTTTGCCCGCGTTGTTTTTGCCGGAGCCCCAGGGGTTGGTCATGGAATAGCCTGTTAGCCCTTCCGGCGCAGAAATACGCCAGTTTCAATGTGGTGGGTATAAGGGAACTGGTCGAACAGCGCCAGTCGTACAATCTCGTGAGTCTGGGTCAATGCCTGCAGGTTGGCGTGCAGGGTTTCCGGGTTGCAGGAGATGTAAATAATGTTGTCGTAGCCTTGCACCTGCTTGACGGATTCGTCATCCAGTCCGGCCCGTGGCGGATCAACCAGTACGGTGCGGAAATCATAGCTGCTCAGATCGACGTCCTTGAGCCGTGAAAATTCCGCTTCGCCGCGCAGCGCCTGGACGAATTCCTCACTCGACAGCCGGGCGATGATGAGGTTGTCGAGCTGGTTGTCAGCGATGTTAACCTGGGCTGCGTTGACGGAGGTCTTGGAAATTTCAGTCGCCAGTACCCGTTCAAAGCAGTTCGCCAATGCCACCGAAAAGTTGCCGTTACCGCAGTAAAGCTCCAGCAGATCGCCGCCGATGCCCTGGCTGCAACTGCGCGCCCAGCTCAGCATGTTCTGGTTCATTGCGCCGTTGGGCTGGGTGAAGCCACCTTCGATCTGGCGGTAGGAATACTGCTGGCCATCGACGTTCAGCACTTCGGTGACATAGTCGCGTTCCAGCACCACTTTCTGTTTGCGGGAACGGCCAATAATGGCAACGCCGAGACGGGCCATCAGAGCGCGGGCCTCGGTCTGCCAGTCGTCTTCCAGGCGCTTGTGATAAACCAGTGTAATCAGTGCATCGCCGCTGAGGGTGGTGAGGAATTCGACCTGGAACAGCTTGCGACGTAGCAGCTCGTTGCCGTGCAATTCGGCTAACAGCCGCTTCATTAACTCGTTGATCAGGGTTGAGGCGATTGGGAAGTCGAGGACTTCCAACGGCTTTTTGCGATCTGCCGGATCAAACATGGCGTAGAAACAGCGGTCGCCACTGTGCCACAGGCGAAACTCGGCCCGCAGTCGAAAATGCGTTGACGCACTGGCAAAGCGTTCCAGCGCTGGTGGGCTAAACTCAGACATCAGTTCTGTCAGAGATTGGCACTTTTGTTCCAGCAGCTCCGGGTAGCGATCCGGCTCGACACCGGCTTGGTACAGATCTGACATAAAAGCGGGTAAGCTCACGTTGATGCAGCCTGTCGGCGGCTGGGCGAATTGATTCAATCGCCAGCAAGCCAGGGCAGGGCGCAATTGAAAACGGGGGGCGAATTATACGGAGCTGTCTCAGTTCCTCAAGGGTAGCTGGCGTTAATCCGGTTTGCATCTGCGAATCAAATGTGGCGACATAAAAAAGACAAACGCTTTCACAATAAAAACAACAAAGACAATTAGCCTATGGCAATCGCAGGAGACCGGGCATGAGCAATTCGCTGGGTGAACTAACCTCGTTACTGGAGCTGAAAGAGCAGGCACCAAACCTGTTTCTGGGTCAGTGCAGTGATCTGGGGTTTCGCAACCTGTTTGGTGGTCAGGTGCTGGGTCAGGCACTATCGGCTGCTATGCGGACACTGGATGGTGATGTGCAGCGCGAGTGGTGGCCGCATTCCCTTCACGCCTATTTTTTACGTCCGGGTAATACCACCGATGAACTGGCTTTTGATGTGACTCGCACCCGCGATGGTCGCAGCTTTGCCAATCGCCAGGTGATGGTGGATCAGCAAGATAAAACCGTTATGTCGTTCATGTGCTCGTTCCAGCGCCATGAGGACGGCTTTAATCATCAGGACAGTATGCCGCAGGCCGAAGGCCCGGAAGGCATTGCTTCACAGGTGGAGCTGGCACGCCAGTGGCGGGATTGTTTTCCGGAACGGCTGCAGCAAATCTACACTGCCGACAAACCGATCGAAATGCGGGTGGTGAACCCGATCAATATTTTCCAGCCGGATGTGCGGGAGCCACGCAAGTTTGTCTGGATGAAAACCAGTGCGCCGCTGCGCGACAGTGTTCGTCTACACGCCACGCTGCTGGCTTATGCCACGGACTTCAACCTGTTGACGACCGCGCTGCATCCGCACGGCGTGTCTGTGTATCAGAAGGAAATGCAGGTCGCCAGCCTTGATCACAGTATCTGGTTTCATCGGCCGTTCCGTATGGATGACTGGTTGCTCTATGCCATCGACAGCCCCAGTGCGTCTGGCGGGCGGGGGTTCTGCCGGGGCCAGATCTACAACCGCCACGGTGTGCTGGTGGCTTCGGTGGCGCAGGAAGGCTTGATTCGACAGCACGCGGAGTGATGCTGGTCGGATGACGCAAGCTTATTCGACCTACAGATTTTTGTACGCGTGTAGGTCGGATCAATGAGTGCAGCGAATGCCATCTGACGTGGGCTGCCAGGTACACAGGCTTATCCGACCTGCAGACTTTTATAAGCGCGTAGGTCGGATCAGTGAGCGCAGCGAATGCCATCCGACATTGGCTGCGCTGCGGCTAAAGGACAGCGGCTACAGGGTAAGAACGAAACGGTTATTCCTGTGTGGCTACCGGACTTGGCAGCAGGCTCTCTTGCATAAATAACTTCGGATTCACGCGGGCATTGTTTAACGACAGCGTCCAGTGCAAATGCGGCCCGGTTGCCCGTCCGGTAGCGCCAACCAAACCTACATGATCCCCTTGTTTAAGCAAGTCGCCAGCCTTGACGTCGATCCGGCTGAGGTGACAGAACATGGTCACCAGCCCCTGGCCATGATCAATCATCACGGTGTTGCCGTTGAAATAATAATCGCCGGTTTGCACTACCTTGCCGCTGGCCGGAGCAATGATTTCCGCGCCTTGTGGCGCAGCAATATCCAGCCCGGTATGCGGGTTACGGCGTTCGCCGTTAAAGAAGCGCTGTAAGCCGAACGGGCTGGATAATGGCCCCTGGGCTGGCCATATCATGGGCTGCCAGGTGTCTTTGCCAGCCTCGCTGAACGACTGGAACGCTGTGCGCATCAGCTGGCTTTCCGAGCGAATGCGTTTTAGAGCTTCTTCACTGGGATTCACGTGCTTGTTTTGCACTGTCAGGCGTTGTTCGGCGTACTGGTGCTGGCCGACCTGAAAATCGACCGTTTTGCCATTGATACTGAGCTGCCGTGGGCCGGGCTCGGATTTGAGTTCAATACCTACCACTGCGTGCCAGTCGGTACCTGCGCTGGTGGTTTGTGGAATCAGCATCACCGGCTGGTTATCAAACGTCACTTTCGGTGCTTGTTGGCTGACGCCGATATCAAACATGGCAACCCCGCCGGGAATGAGATCCTGACGGGGCAGCTCGCGGGCTTTGACGTTGATGGAGCAACCACTGGCAAATACGGCGGTCAGGACCAGTGCAGACAGATGTAAATATTTCATCAGGATTCCTTTGCGTTGCTGGCCGGGTGGCTGTAAGTGACCTGGCTTTCGAGCCAGCCGCTGGCCAGTCGGGTTTTGATCATATCGCCGCTGTGCACCTGTTCGGCATTTTGAACGACACTGCCATCCGGGGTTTGAACCAGTGCATAGCCACGTCCAAGTACGTTCAGCGGGCTGAGGTTTTGCAGCATGCCAGCCTGATAACCGAGTTGTTGCCTGCGTTGCTCCAGCAGTCGCTGCATGCCGCGTTGCAGGCGTTCAGACAGGCGTGCTGTTTTATCGTTCAGGCCAGACAGGGTGGTTTGCGGGTGTTGATGTTGCAGCCGCTGTTGCCAACCTTGTAACTGCCACTGACGTTGTTGCTGCTGTTGCTTCCAGGCGTTGACCAGACGGCGTTCGAGCTGGTCGAGCTGCTGCGACTGCTGTTCCAGCTGGCGAGCCGGATCACGCAGGCGCTGACGCAAATGCAGCAGACGCTGTTGCAGTTGGTGAGTGTGGGCTGATTGGGCGCGCAGCAGTCGTTGGCGTAATTGCATTAGCCGCTGCAGGCTTTCGCGCTGGTCGTCGCTGATCAGTTCGGCGGCGGCCGATGGCGTTGGCGCGCGCAGGTCGGCAACAAAGTCGGCGATGGTGAAATCGACCTCATGGCCAACGGCACTAACGACTGGCAGGCGCGATTCAAAAATTGCCCGCGCCAGCTGTTCGTCGTTAAAACACCAGAGGTCTTCCAGTGAGCCGCCACCACGGCCCAGAATAATGGCATCGCACTGGTTGTCGCGGTTGGCACGGGCCAATGCCGATATCAATTGGGCAGGGGCTTCCTGGCCTTGCACCATGGCCGGATAAATATCAACTTCAATGGCCGGGTTGCGGCGTTTCAGCACCGTCAGAATATCGTGCAGGGCAGCGCCGCTGGCTGAAGTGATGACGGCGACCCGACGGGCTTTGGGAATCGGCTGCTTGTATTGCGGGTCAAACAGGCCTTCAGCGGTCAGCCGCGCTTTCAGTTGCTGGAACGCCAGCAGCAAGGCACCTTCACCGGCGGGCTTCATACTTTCGACGATCAGCTGGTAATCACCACGGGCTTCGTACAGGCTGACGCGGGCGCGGATTTCAATTTTATCGCCTTCACGAGGCTGGAATTTCAGTCGCGCCACATTGGAGCGAAACATGGCGCAGCGAACCTGGGCCTTGTTGTCTTTCAGGCTGAAATACCAGTGGCCGGAAGAAGGCCGTGACAAGCTGGAGATTTCGCCTTCGACGCGAACGTTGCTGAAAGAGATTTCCAGTAATTGTTTGGCGCGTTCGTTCAGCTGGCTTACTGTAAAAATAGCCTGTTCCGTTGTGGAGTAGTTCATATAACCGGAATTTTAGTGATTGTTGATCGTATTGAATTGTAGTTTCGTGCTTTTCGTAGCAAGCCGGTAAATACGCGACAGCAGTATTGAAACATACCCGATAACATCGCGCATTCGTGAAAACTGAACCTGGAATGGTTTATTTGTTGATTGAAAAAAGGATTCGTACGATGAAAAAAATGATTGCTGTTGTCGCTTTTGCTGGTTTGTCTTCCGTTGCTATGGCTGAGCATGGCCCTGCTGGATGTGGCCTGGGCACTGAATACGTTTTTCCGGATGCAACTGAGTGGTATGAGCATGTATTGGCGGCAACAACCAATGGTAGCTCTGGCAACCAGTCCTTTGGTATGACTTCAGGCACTCTGGGCTGTAAAGACGCCAATGGTCCATTGGCTACCAATACCCAGAAGTTCATGGATGACAACATGGACCAGCTGGCGGCTGATGTTGCGGTAGGCAAGGGTGAGACTCTGGATGCCCTGGCTGAAGTGATGGCAATTGATGCTGCCGACCGTGGTGAATTTGCTGCAGCCCTGCAAGCAAATTTCGCTCGTGTATTTAATGCCGAAGCAACCTCTGCTTCTGCCATGGACCAGGTCAATGCGGTGCTGGCGGAATCTGTTCGCTTGAACAAGTACGCAGCATAATTGCTGTTGCTGGCCTGATTGTCCTCCGGGGCAATTAAAGACAAAGTGCGCTACGGCGCACTTTGTTGTTTCTGGGTTGTTTCTAATGAGCAACGAACATCTTCAGGCGCCTGTCGATGGGTGATCTGAAGCGATTGGATTCCGGTATCAGGGAATGATGATGTACCAGCAAGGATTCGCAGGCTTTCGTGTTGTGGCTGCCGCTATTGGAGATTTTACAGCGCGAGTGACTGCGCTGTTGTTGTGCTCGGCAGCAGCGGTAGCAGCAGGGGATTTGTCGGGTAGTGATGCTTTGGCCGGTTATGCGCCGGCGTTGTCAAATCAGCCGCTGCCCGAATTGCAGCGGCTACAGGATGTCAGCCGCCAGCAGCAATGGGCTCACCTGTTGCATTATCGTTATCATCCGTATTCGCTGAGTTGGCGCAGTCAGAATGACAGTCGGGCATTTTTTATCAGTCCTGACGCACCTGATATGAGAGGTCCACAGCAACTGTTAACGGAGTTGGCAGCGGATGTTACCGCCTTCCAGAACTTGCAATGGGATAATCCAAACGACTCGGCCCAATGCCGATTTCCGGCTCGCTATCACTGGGTAAAAGAGCAGTTTCCTGAATTGACGTGGCAGGATCTGTCTTGTCCTGACTTTAATGAGTGGGCGGGCAAAATAGATGCTGATTCGCTGACGCTGATTTTTCCGGCTTCCCATATCAACTCTCCGTCCTCGATGTATGGTCATACTCTGATTCGCATGGATAGGGCCGATCCAGCAAGCAGCAAGCTGTTGGCTTTTAGCGTCAATTTCGCAGCCAATGCCGATCCGGATGACAATGAACTGGTTTTCAGCGCCAAAGGATTGGGTGGAGGTTACCCGGGCGTGGCCACGGTTATGCGTTATCACGAAAAAACCCGGGAATACCAACACATGGAATATCGCAATGTGTGGGAATTTCCATTGTTGCTGAACAAACCAGAGGTTGAGCAGTTTGTGCGGCATATATGGGAAGTGCAGGGAACCGAGTTTGACTACTATTTCTTCGACGAAAATTGTTCCTATCGGGTATTGGCATTTATTGATGCCGCTTCCGAGCGCTCGGATGCTGCCCGGCATTTTAATTTCACCGCAATACCAGTTGATACGATTCGCGAGCTGGAAGCCGAAGGGCTGATTGAAAGTGCTGATTTTCGTCCTTCAGCGGCGACCCTGATGACTCAAATGATCGACTATGCAGGCCCTGAAGTGGTTCGCCGGGCGGTCAGTCTGGTTGATGAAAGTCTCGATCCGCAGGCGGACTTCCCTGCGTTGTTAGAACAGCAATTGTCTGGCCTGGACAAACTTGAACAGGCCCGCATGCTGGAGCTGGCTTATCAGTACGCGCGTTATACCGCGATCAAGAAAAAACAAAATGGCCCGGCCATTCGGAATGCGACTCTGGGGATTCTGGGGGCCAGGAGTGAGCTGGGTGGGCTGGAACCATATCCGCCGCTGGATAAGATACCGGCACGGGATGATCAGGGGCATGGCTCAAGGCGAGTCAGTTTGGCTGGCGGTTCAGTCAGTGGGCAAGGGAAACAGCAGCAGTATGCTGGTTTGAGTTTCCGGCCGGCCTATCATGATCTGGTTGACCCGGCATATGGCTTTGTTCCCGGCTCGCAGATTGTGATGGGGCAAATGGACTTTCGCTGGCAGCAATCCAGTTCAATTCAGCTGCAGCATTTTACCGCTATCAATGTTCGTTCATTGTCTGCCCGGGATGAATTGTTCAGACCAATCTCGTGGGAAGTCGATGCCGGTTTTGAACGTCGTCTCGATAGCCATAAAATGGGCGGCTATCTGGACATCGGTTTTGGCGGAACCTGGCAAACCAGCGTTGGTAATCCATGGCTGCTTGCCAAAGCTTCGCTGGACTGGGGAGGGTTCAATGGCGTGAACTGGGGGATGGCAGTAGGGCCGGAGTTGGGCTGGTATTTTCAGGGCGATGTTATACAAAGCCGGATTTTGGCGCGTTGGCAGCCCGAATTGCTGGGACGTTCTGTGAATAAACGCTTGCTGGAAGGCGAGCTGGCCTGGAGCCAGGATGTGCGCTGGCAAATGCGCTTTGGGGTGGCTCGTGAACTGGAAGACAAACAGGCGCTGACAACCGTCAGTATGACGTCGAACTGGTATTTTTGATGTTCCGCAGAAGATGGCATTGGTGCGCCAGATTGCTGCGCTGGTGGGCAGTCGGTGGGTTAATCATATTGATTGGTGCCGGTGCGGGGGGCTGCAGTTCGCTGACCGGATTGTACTTCTTTCCACAACAGGAGTGGGAGAGAACACCAGAGAATTTGGGCATTGAGTATCAGGATGTGCACCTGACTGCTGTCGATTCGACCCGTGTTCATGGTTGGTGGATGTCAGGAGTCAAGCAGCCAGCAGCCATTCTCAATAGAGATTCCATCACTGTGGAGTCTGTCAGGCCAATGGTGCTGTTTCTGCACGGCAACGGTGAAAATATCAGCACTCATATTGGCAGTGTTGCCTGGCTTGTCTATGAAGGTGTCGATGTGTTCGCACTGGATTATCGTGGCTACGGCGGCTCTGAAGGCAATGCCTTGCTTCCGGATGTTTTGCAGGATATTGACGCAGCGGCAGGATGGTTAAGACAGCAATATCCGCAGCGCCCATTGGTGGTGTTGGGGCAAAGTATGGGGGCAGGGCTGGCGCTGATATTTGGCCATGAGGCTGCGACTCACTACAACGTTAGGGCGGTTATTGCTGAGGCGGCTCCGGCATCCTATTCGCGCGCTGCACGGGAAATACTTTCCCGCAATCCATTGGGGTGGTTTGTATGGCCATTCACCTGGTTGCTGCCCGAGCAGTGGAATCCGGAAAATTTTACCGCGAACTATCCTGTTCCTGTGCTGCTGCTCCACAGCAGGGATGATCAGGTTGTTGGCTATGATCACGGTCGCAAACTATTTGATGCTCTGGGTGAAACTGCTTGCTGGCAGGATACTGCCGGGCCGCATATCGCCGGTTTTGCATCCAGTACGGTTCGCCAGCGAGTGCTTAAATTTATTCGTATTGGCGGCTGTTAGACGTTTACCTCGATTGTTGATTTGGCTACAATGTCGCGCCTTAAACTATCCGGGGTCATCCAAAGTTGACGTGAAAACCCCGGCGGAACAGGCCAGCTTTCTGGGCACTGCCGCCACCCACGTTCAAACCGGGTGACCCTCCACTCCCCACTCTGGAAGGCTTTCTATGTTGCGAATTGCTCAAGAAGCACTCACATTCGATGATGTGCTGTTGGTCCCCGGTTATTCTGAAGTGCTGCCGAATCAGGTATCCCTGAAAACCCGTCTGACCCGTGGTATTGAGCTCAACATTCCACTGATTTCTGCTGCTATGGACACCGTGACTGAAGCGCGTCTGGCGATTGCCATCGCTCAGGAAGGTGGTCTGGGCATCATTCACAAAAACCTGACTGCAGAAGAACAGGCTGCTGAAGTTCGCAAGGTTAAAAAATTCGAGAGTGGTGTTGTAAAAGATCCAATCACGGTTACCAGTGACACTACCATCAAGGCCGTACTGGCACTGTCTGCCCAGTACAGTATTTCCGGTATGCCAGTGGTTGATAATGGCGAACTGGTTGGCATCGTCACCAGCCGTGACGTGCGTTTCGAGAAAAACCTCGACGCCACCGTTGCTTCCGTCATGACACCAAAAGAAAAACTGGTCACTGTACTGGAAGGCACCAGCCCATCCGAAGTACAGAGCCTGCTGCACAAATACCGCATCGAAAAAGTGCTGGTGCTGGACGACTCTGGCAAGCTGGTTGGCCTGATGACTGTTAAAGACATCGACAAGGCCAAGGCTTCTCCAAACGCTGCCAAGGATGACCAGGGTCGTCTGCGCGTTGGTGCTGCAGTTGGTACTGGTATGGGTACTGACGAGCGTGTTGATGCTCTGGTTGCTGCTGGTGTTGACGTGATCGTTGTCGATACGGCTCACGGCCACACTTCCAATGCCAACGGTACTGGCGTGATCGACCGTGTTCGTCAGATCAAGGAAAAATACCCTGAGCTGCAGGTTATCGGTGGCAACATCGCTACCGCTGAAGCCGCAATCGCGCTGGCTGAAGCCGGTGTTGATGGTGTTAAGGTCGGTATTGGCCCTGGTTCTATCTGTACTACCCGTATCGTTGCCGGTGTTGGTGTGCCTCAGATCAGTGCGGTTGCCAACGTTGCCGAAGCCATGAACAAGTACGGTATTCCGGTTATTGCTGACGGCGGTGTACGTTTCTCGGGCGATATTGCCAAGGCACTGGTTGCCGGTGCGTCCGTGATCATGGTTGGTTCCATGCTGGCCGGTACTGATGAAGCGCCAGGCGAAGTTGAACTGTTCCAGGGTCGTGCCTACAAGTCTTACCGTGGCATGGGTTCACTGGGTGCCATGGGCCAGGCTCAGGGTTCTTCTGACCGTTACTTCCAGGACAAGAAAGCCGGTGTTGATAAACTGGTTCCTGAAGGTATTGAAGGTCGTATCGCGGTGAAAGGCCCGCTGGGCAATGTGGTTCACCAGCTGATGGGCGGCGTACGTGCTTCCATGGGCTACACTGGCTGTGCCACCATCGACGAGATGCGCACCAAGCCGCAGTTCGTCAAGATCACTGGCGCGGGCATGAAAGAATCCCACGTGCACGATGTGCAGATCACCAAAGAAGCGCCTAACTATCGCCTTGGTGATTAATCGCGGTTTTTCAGCGCTCCTGTGTGGGGGCTGAACTGATTTCAGATGCCGGGGTTTAGCCCCGGCGTTTTCATTTCTACAGGTTTGGAACTGATATGTCTCAAGACATCCACGCTCACAAAATTCTGATTCTGGATTTTGGCTCCCAGTACACCCAGCTGATTGCCCGTCGCGTTCGTGAAATCGGTGTGTTCTCTGAAATTCGTGCGTTCGATATGGACGAAGCGGAAATCCGCGAATTCAACCCATCCGGTATCATCCTGGCCGGTGGCCCGGAATCCGTGACTGAAGCCGGCTCTCCACGCGCTCCTGAGTGTGTATTCACCATGGGCTTGCCAGTGCTGGGTATTTGCTACGGCATGCAAACCATGGCCGAGCAGCTGGGCGGTAAGGTCGAAGGTTCCTCCATCCGTGAATTCGGCTATGCCCAGATTCAGGTTGAGAGCGACAGCAAGTTCGTCCGCGACATCAAGGACCACGTATCCGCTGAAGGCAAATCGCTGCTGGACGTATGGATGTCTCACGGCGATAAAGTTGTGCAGATGCCAGAAGGCTTCGAGCTGATGGCTTCCACGCCGTCTTGTGCGATTGCCGGTATGAGCTGCGAAGAGAAAAACTTCTTCGGTGTACAGTTCCACCCTGAAGTGACTCACTCGCTGCAAGGCCAGCGTCTGCTGGAGCGTTTTGTACTGGATATCTGTGGCTGTGAAGCGCTGTGGACTCCGGCCAAGATCATCGAAGATCAGATCGAAAAAGTCCGTGCCCAGGTTGGCAGCCAGAAAGTCCTGCTGGGCCTGTCCGGCGGTGTTGACTCTTCTGTGGTAGCCGCGCTGCTGCACAAGGCCATTGGCGACCAGCTCACTTGCGTATTCGTCGACAACGGTCTGTTGCGCAAGAACGAAGGCGACATGGTGATGGAAATGTTCGCCAAGAACATGGGTGTGAAAGTCATCCGTGCCGACGCCGAAGACCTGTTCCTGGGCAAGCTGGCGGGTATTTCTGACCCCGAACAGAAGCGTAAGGTGATTGGTAACACCTTCATCGAAGTATTCGACGAAGAAGCCGGTAAGCTGAAAGACGTTCCATTCCTGGCTCAGGGCACTATTTACCCTGACGTGATCGAATCTGCCGCGGCCAAAACCGGCAAGGCGCATGTGATCAAGTCTCACCACAACGTGGGTGGTCTGCCAGAAGACATGAAGATGGAACTGGTTGAGCCGCTGCGTGAACTGTTCAAAGACGAAGTTCGCAAGATCGGTCTGGAACTGGGCCTGCCTTACGACATGGTTTACCGTCATCCATTCCCGGGCCCGGGTCTGGGCGTTCGTATTCTGGGTGAAGTGAAGAAGGAATACGCCGACGTCCTGCGTGAAGCCGACGCCATCTTCATTGAAGAACTGCACAACTTCGACTGGTACCACAAAACCTCTCAGGCGTTCGTCGTGTTCCTGCCGGTTAAATCTGTAGGCGTAGTAGGCGACCAGCGTCGTTACGAGTGGGTGGTATCCCTGCGTGCGGTAGAAACCATCGACTTCATGACCGCTCGCTGGGCGCACCTGCCATACGAGCTGCTGGAGAAAGTATCCAACCGCATCATCAACGAGATCGAACACATCTCCCGCGTAGCCTACGACGTATCGTCCAAGCCACCGGCCACTATTGAGTGGGAATAAAGAGCGAGAGGGAATGATCCGGGAGACCGGGTCGGTGACCCGAATAAGCCTTGTTCTAACGCTCCGCGTGTTAGCTTCAGACGCTTGATCGGATCAATAAAAACGGCAGCTTCGGCTGCCGTTTGTGTTTCGTCTGTCAATCTGGCAATGCATGCCTTGCCCCTGCGTAAATACACAGTTCTGCGTAGGGTCAATACATGTCGTGACAATGCCTTCTGTAATAATACCTCTCGTGACCAGCGCTCGTAGGGTGTATTAGCCGCAGGCGTAATACACCATGAGCAGCACCTGCTATTCAGGTTTTAAATACAAGCGCCCACAGGATGGAAAGCGCTGAAAAGCGGCGATTACTCGCGCACAACGGCCAGCTTGTTATTACAATTGGCCTTTTGTTTTTCAGCTACAGTATCCAGTTACCCCCGAGGGATTTCACATGAGCCAGCAACAACCGAATAACCCGCTGCACGGATTGACTCTGGAAGCCATCCTTACCCGGCTGGTGGAGCATTACGGCTGGGCCAGCCTGCATGATCAGATCCGGGTGAATTGTTTTGCCAATGAGCCATCAATCAAATCGTCGCTGAAGTTTCTGCGCCGCACCCAATGGGCGCGCGACAAGGTTGAAGCCTTGTACGTTTCTACTTTCTGTTAAGCACTTTGCCAGTGGTTAAATTGGCCGGTAATGAGAACCAGGTCCGATTCTCTGTTGGAAACTGCTTATTACTGAATGTTTATATCGCAACAGGTCAATACTGACCCACGAAAAAACGGGCAAAGTGGCGCTCTACACGAAGAATTGGAGAGCGCAGTATGCTGGATGCAAAACAACTCAGGGATGCATTCGAAAAGGATTATCAGCTGGGTCTGCCTCAGCTGGACAAGATTCACGAAGAATTTGTTACTTTATTACTGGAAACGATCAATAGCAGTGCTGATGCTTTTATCCGCAATTTTCAGCGTTTGTTTGAACACACCCAGCTGCATTTTTTTGAAGAAGAAGCCCGTATGGCCGCGTTTGAGTTTGCCGGGTTTGCCGAACACAGCGCCGACCATGCCTTGTTATTGCAGGTGCTGGAACAAATGAATGAGGCTGTTGCCAAGGGTGAAACTGATACTGCAAAAGCCTGGTTGAATGAACAATTGCCCGAATGGTTTGACCGACATACTCGTACCATGGATAGCGCCGCAGCCGACTGGGTTGGTGCCCATGCTGTCGGTTAGTTGATCTTTTCCCTGTTTCTGCCGCTGGCCCTCAGAAGAGTCTGGCCAGCGGTGATTCTCTTCAGATTCGCCATATTCGCCAATCTTAAACAACCAAGTGTAAGGTTTTCCCGGCTGCAGTCTGACGGGTCTATACTGGCCTGAGCCATTTGGAAGAAATGGCAACGCTGTCCTCATATGGCGTTTGACCCGCACCGGTTGATCGTTGAGGATTCCTGAACATTTGTTTTAAGTCAGTAAGCACAATGAAAGCATGCCACCTCGTTATGAGCTTGCTGATCACGTTGTACAGCCTGAGCTCCGCCGCCAGTAACCTCAGCTCTGATATTGCGTCTGAGCAGCGAGGGCAGTTTGTTGAAGTCGAAAAACAGCTCGCCAGCGTTTCCTATGACGTGGGCAAGGGGCTGATTGAACCTCTGCAACTATATCCGCTATATCCCTATCTGCAGTATCAGCTCTATCAACGCTTCCCTGAGCGACTTTCGCAAAACGACATCAACGATTTCTTCGACCAGTACCCCTTGCTACCCAAGCGTTACGAGCTACAGCGAAACTGGCTGGATTACCTCGCCAAAGCGGGGCGCTGGCAAGATTGGCTGGTTGCTTATCAGCGTTTACCTATTAAAAGTGCAGCTTATCAATGTGGCCTGGCGTCGGCTTACATGGCAACCGGCCAACAGCAGACTGGTCTGGAGCTGGCAACCCGCTTGTGGCTGGAGGGAGAACCGCAACCCAAAGAGTGCGATCCCTTGTTTGAACAATGGAAAAAAACCGGCAAGCCCACCGCCAGCATGGTGACGATCCGCTACTGGCGTGCAATTCAGGCCAGGGAAATGCGGCTGGCGCGTTATCTGCACCGCTATATGGATACCACCAGTGAAGCACGGGCGCTCGAATACGAAGCCATGCTCAAACACCCGGACAAAATCGTCGGCGTTGATATTTCTGTCTATCCGCAGGAAGCCCGGGATATGCTCGTCAAACTCTATTTCCAGCGGCAGGCGCGCAAGAATCTGGAAGTCGCTGCGCAGCAATGGCTGGAGTTCCGGCCGCAGCTGCCAGCAGGCTCCGGGATGTTGGCCGACCTCGATATGTACATCGGCAAACGCCTGAGCTACGAACAAACCGACAGCGCATATCAATTGCTGGGTTATCTCGACCCGGCATTTCAATATTCAGAATTAACGGAAGCCCGGTTGCGACAGTTGATGTCGGCCGAGGTCATCGACTGGAATGCCGTGCTGACGATGATTGGTAAATTGCCAGCCGATATACAATCGGATGACCGCTGGGTGTACTGGAAAATTCACGGGCTGGAAAATCAGTCGGAAGCAGTAGGGCAACAGGACGAACTCTGGAACCAGCTGGCTCAGTCCCGCTCGTTTTATGGTTTCCTCGCCGCCGCTCGCCTGAACCTGCCTTATCAGCTGAATGATGTGCCGCCAGTGCTGGATTCCAGCGTGCTGACGGACATTGCTAATAATCCGGCAGTTATTCGAGCCAGTGAATGGCTCAAACTCGATCAACAGCTCGAAGCCAGCCAGGAATGGAACTCCGCCAGATCCGCCTTTAATGACCTTCAGCGTCAGCACCTGGCCGCCTTGTCACGCAAGTGGAGCTGGCACCACAGGGCCATCATTGATGCAATTCAGCAACAGCAATGGAATTACCTCGACGCCCGCTTCCCAGCCTTGTTTGGCGAGCTGTTTGACGCAGCCGCAAGCAAAAATGAGATCGACAGCAACTGGGCAACCGCCATTGCCCGTCAGGAAAGCGCGTTTAACCCGCAGGCCCGCTCTGGCGTTGGCGCTCGTGGCCTGATGCAGCTGATGCCAACTACCGCACGTCATACCGCCAGAAAACACAGCCTAGCTTTTGCCAAAACCGACCAACTCTACAGGCCGGAAACCAATATTGCGCTGGGGACAGCCTACCTGGCCGATATGTACCAGCGTTTTGACCACAATCGGGCCTATGCCAGTGCTGCCTATAACGCCGGGCCACACCGGGTCGAACGTTGGCTGAAAGAACGCGGCAATGCGCCACTGGATGTCTGGATTGAGACCATCCCGTTCGCAGAAACCCGTCAATATGTGCAAAACGTACTGGCCTTCCGGGTGATCTATGCCCAGCGTGCGGGGCTGGAAGTGGCCATGTTGTCACCCAGCGAACGACTGCTGTTGGCCTATCAGCAGCAGGCAGAGACAACAGATGCCGATACGGTTAATTAATCGCATCGGCATCAATATCTGCCTGACAATTTCTTGACCTGCAAGGTACACGTTCGGCCTGGCTATCTTGCAGGAGTAGCGACAATAGTCCGAATTGGTTATACAGGGTTTACGTCACTATTTTCCCGCGACGAAGGACCTGAAATGTCAACACGACCCCAATTCTGCATTTGGTTTTATCTTTGTTTGGCCTTTCCATACGGGGCTGCAGCTGCTGAACAAACGGTTCAGCAGCACGTCCATGATATGTCCCACCATGTGATGCCGTTTGAAATGAACGACACCGTCCATGTGTTCCGCATGACCGAATTTGGTGGTATTCAACGGGTGTTGCTGCGGGATTCAGCCAAAGAGAACAGTCAGCAACTGATGCATATCCGCCATCACCTGATGATGGAAGCCGATGCCTTTGCCCAGGGCAACTTCAGCGACCCGGCCAAACTTCACGGTGCAAACATGCCGGGTCTGGCCGAGCTACACGCCAATAAAGACAAGTTCACTGCCGTTTATTTTCAGGAGCCAGATGGCGCCGGAATTCGGTTTGAAACCAAAGACCTGACCACGCTCACGGCGATTCATCGCTGGTTTGGGGCGCAGTTGTCCGAGCATGGGGCGGATGCCAGGGCGGAGTAGTTTGCTTGTCGGCTGCAAGCCTTGTTGCTGCAGGACGCGCTGATTACACTGCAATAAGTATCAATAATTTCGGTTTACAGAGAATGAGCGCTGTGCCGTGTTTTCAGGTTATTTTTAATCATGGATACAAGAACAGCTCTCGTTCGTAGGGTAGTGGGATAAGAACACATTGGGATTTTGTGGATGCATTCTAAATTTCCTTTTTATATTTCCCACTTGCACATTGTTGCAACTGTCGCCCCAGTTAAATTAGGGCCGTCCATTTCATTTGATATGTCACAGACCAGATTTATTGGAATTGCGCCAAATTCTGCAAATTCGTGAGGGCTTAGCTTTCCCGCGCTCCATATCCATATTTCACTATTTTTATAGTTTATGAAAATGTCTTGATGCGCTGAAAATTGATCTATATCGTCTATCAGGGGGCGATACCAAACGCTTTTAAAAGTAAATCGACCTTCCTTATTTGTAATAACCTTGTCTTCGTATAACTTATCTCGATATTCTACTTTTCGATATAGCTCCACATGAGCCAGAGGTGATCCTTTATCCAAAAGTACTCCAGAAAAGCCGGAGAAGAGACATTTTTTATCGAGGAAAAATCCCATCGTTTGATCCCTGCTGTAGTTGAAAATTGAGATATAGTACGCAATTGGGGGTGGTTTTAATTCTGCGATATTGAAATTTTTCTGTAGCGATAATCTATGATATCTAGAAATTTCGGGCATAGATTTCCATCTATGTTCTGCAAGAACCTGATTTACTTGTGAATTCATAGTTTTAGTACCTGATTCAGTAACCAAGTTGTCACGAAAATTAGCAGCATAAATTTTTATATTGTAGGGGGCTGGGCCTGTTTTGCAATTTTTATGGTGTTGTTTTCCCATGTTTAGTTTTATTAAAGGGTGCAGATTGTGCCGATTACATCACTTGATTTTTTATTTCGAGTTATTTCTTTTGATATGTCAAATGTTATTTTTTCAGGTATTCTTCCAAATTCGGAAAATTCCTCGCTGCTTAGTTTTCCTCCTATCCACAGATCAATATTACGAGTCTCCACTTTGAACGTTATATTTTGATGTACTATGAACTGGTCAATATCGTCAATAATTGGCCTTGCCCATAGACTCTCAAAGGTAAATCGACCGTCCTTATCTGTAACAACCTTGTCTTCGTATAACCTATCTCGATATTCAAATTTTCGATGTAACTCTACATTGGCCAGAGGTGATCCTTTATCCACCAGAACTCCAGAAAATCCGGAGAAAAGGCATTTTCTTTTAAAGATAAATCTCATTGTTTGATCCTTTCTGTTACTTTTGGGTAACGTAGAACAGTCTTCGATAAGCAATTTTAATACAGAAATCTTGGGAGGTTGATTCGAAATTTCAAAAGCGTCCCCTGTTTTTATGATTGTATTTTTAATGTTATCGTGCATGGAACATGGATGGCTTTATGATTTTTATTTAGCAAGGTGGAGTGGACTCTTGACTATACTCTGAATTACTCCGATACACTTAATATCGAGTGAGTTTTTTGCCTGAGTCGAGAAAATAAGGCATTCGTAACGAATGAGTCTATTGCTAAAAAGGAATATTGGCCAGGTCTGAAAATTATCTTGGTGATGGCATTTTAAATTCCTTTTTCAGTAATCTCACAAATTGATATTACAATTCCATTTGAGGCAGGGTTGCTGTTCATTGTTTTTAGAGTGTTAGAAATATCACATATCGAGTTTTTTATTTTATATCCAAATTCCGCGTGCTCTTTGGGGTCTAGCTTCCCCCCTCTCCAAATCAGTATTTCAGAGTCTATTGTGTGAGTTTTGATATATTGGTGAGCAGCAAATTGGTCAATGTCGTCAATAATTGGCCTTACCCATAGACTTTCAAAGGTAAATCGGCCGTCCTTATCTGTAATAACCTTGTCTTCGTATAACTTATCTCGATATTCGACTTTTCGATGTAACTCTACATTGGCCAGAGGTGATCCTTTATCCACCAGAACTCCAGAAAACCCGGAGAAAAGGCATTTTTTCTCGAGGAAAAATCCCATCGTTTGATCCTTGCTGTAGCTGGCAATTGGAATTGAAGAGGCGATAACGAGCAATGTTAGTACTGCGCTCTTGAGGTTTATTTTTAACACAAAGCACGTCCTTGGCTTTCTCGGTGATTATCCGTTTAAACGCTATCCTATGAGGATGACCAGCTTCTGCGATGTCTGGATTTGGCAAACTGGGACGAGTGTCTGAAAACATTCATTTGAGAGCCTGATAATTGGAAGTTCAGCACAAAATGAGTGGCGAAACCGATAGACATGAATACATGGATTTCAGATTCGATCTGCTGGTTTTCACAGGAAAACCAGCTTGATAAAAAATGGGTGTGTAATTTACCTGAGCGCACGGCCTATGTTGAAAAATACCAGTTTCGACAGTGTTATCATTGAACTCTTTCGCGCCACTGATAGCAGCCTTGATACACCATGAACCTCCTCCACACCTCCGACTGGCATCTTGGCCAGAATTTCTTCACCCAGAGCCGCAAGGCCGAGCATCAGCAGTTTCTCGACTGGCTGCTGGTGCAGGTGCAAACCCATGCGATTGACGCTGTGATTGTTGCCGGTGATGTGTTTGATACCGGTACGCCGCCCAGTTACGCCCGCGAAATGTATAACCGCTTTATTGTTGCCCTGAATCAGCTGAACTGCACGCTGGTGGTGTTGGGGGGGAATCACGATTCGGTGTCGACCTTGAATGAATCCCGCGAGTTGCTGGCGTGCCTGAACACGTATGTGGTGGCGGGTGTGGGTGTCGAGTCGCTGGACGATCAGGTGTTAGAGATCCGCAATGCTGCGGGAGAGGTTGCTGCGATTGTCTGTGCGATTCCGTTTGTGCGCCCCCGTGATGTATTGCATACCGCAGCGGGGGAGTCGGGTGATCAAAAGCGGATCGCGTTGGGGGAGGCGATTCAGCAACATTATGACAAGCTGTATCAGTTGGCGCAGGCCAAACGGGATGCGCTGCTGGCCGACACAGGCCGGACGTTGCCAATTATCGCTACCGGCCATTTAACCGCGCTGGGCGTAAAACAATCGGAGTCAGTGAGGGATATTTATATCGGTACGCTGGATGGTTTTGATGCCCATGGATTCCCACCAGCGGACTATATCGCACTGGGGCATATTCACCGGCCGCAAATCGTCGCCAAAAACGAATGCATTCGTTATTCCGGCTCACCGATTCCTCTGAGCTTTGATGAGCTGAAATCCCCCAAGCAGGTCGTGAAGGTGGCCTTTGCAGAAGACGCTAGCGCGGCTGCGACCCAGACTCCGACCCCAACAGTAAGGGTGGATATAACACCCATTCAGGTGCCGGTTTTCCAGCCGATGGCGGTGCTAAAAGGTGACCTGCAAGCGATAGAAACCCAGCTCAAGGCTTGTGCGGATAACCAACACATCACCTGGCTCTGTGTGGAAGTGCAGAGCCAGGAATTTCTGGCGGATTTACCCCAGCGAGTGCAGGCCCTGACCGACGGTCTGCCGGTGGAAGTGTTGCAGCTCAGGCGCGCTCGTAACAGCAGTCGGGCAGCTTTGGTGCGACAACAACAGGAAACTCTGGCAGAACTGACTCCGGCAGATGTATTTGAGCAGCGGCTGGCGCAAGTCGCGTTTGAAGGTGAACAAGAGCAAGCCCGGTTGCAGCGTATTCGTCTGCAATTCCGTCAGCTGGTCGAAGAGCTGGAACATGAATCCGGCTCGGATGCTGCCGCTGAGGAGGGGCGCGCATGAAAATCCTCAGCCTGCAATTCAAGAATCTCAACTCTCTCAAGGGCGAATGGAAGATCGACTTTACCCGTTCGCCATTCATTGATAACGGCCTGTTTGCCATTACCGGCCCGACTGGTGCCGGCAAGTCGACGTTGCTGGATGCCATCTGCCTGGCGTTGTATCACCAGACCCCGCGGCTGGGGCTGATCTCGACTTCCAGCAACGAAATCATGACCCGTGGAACCGCCGAGTGTGCGGCGGAAGTACATTTTGAGGTCAAGGGCAAAGCTTATCGCGCTCACTGGAGCATGCGTCGTTCCCGTAACAAGCCGGATGGCAATTTGCAGCAGGCGACGGTCGAACTGGCAGAGCTGCTGGTGGATGACGATATGGATGAAACCGCTGGCAAAGGCAAGGTGCTGGCCAGCCAGGTGAAGCAGAAGTCCGAGCTGATTGAGCAAATCACCGGGCTCGATTTTGGCCGTTTTACCCGTTCGATGATGCTTTCGCAGGGCCAGTTTGCGGCATTTCTGAATGCCAAAGAGTCTGAACGTGCTGAATTGCTGGAAGAACTGACCGGCACGGAAATTTATGGCCGTATTTCCCAACGGGTGTACGACAAGTTCAAGCAGGAAGAGGCTCGCCTGAACGAACTCAAGGCCCGTGCTGACGGTGTACAGCTGTTAGCGGCTGACGAAATTGCCGAATACCAGCAAGAGCTGGCCCAGGTGCAGCAACAAGTCGCTGAGGTTAAACAGCAACTGGAAGCCACTAACGCTTGTATGAACTGGTGGCAGCAACGGCAGCAGGCGCAGGCCAACCAAACTGCAGCAGCCGCGCGCGTGGCGCAGGCCAATGCCGCGCTGGAGCTAGCCCGGCCACAGTTACAGCGCTTGGCCGAGAGTGAGCCGGCGGAAAAACTGCGGACGCCGCACAGTTTGCTGGTCGATAGCCGCCAACAGCTGGCCAGACTTCAGCAACAACTGGCCGATAAACAGCAGCAGGAACAGGCACTGCAGACCCGTCTGCAAACTGCGGAAGCCGAACAAGCCAAACAGTTTGACTTGTTGAACCAGGCCAAAGCGGCGCAGCAACAGCAGGAACAACAGATTAACGAGCAGGTGTTGCCACTTGATCATGAGATTCAACGGCAGACCGACAAGCGCGGCGACATCAGCAAACAACGGCAGCTGCATCAAACACAGCAGCACAGCTTGCAACAGCAGTTGGCGGCCGTTCAGCAGCAGCTCAGCGCCAGTCAACAACAGCTGCAAACCACTGACGACTATCTGGCCAGCCATCAGGCAGATCAGTCGTTAGAGAAATACCTGGATCAGTGGCGTTATATGGCCGACAGCATGGCCAAACAGACCCTGAGTCTGACGGATCTGAACCAGCAAACCGGCCAGTTGCAGCAACAACTGGCTGATCAGCAGCAGGCACAGTCGAATCAGCAACAGCAGCTGGGGCAATTGCAACAAGGGCTTGATCAGGCTCATCAGGCCTGGCAGCAGGCCCGCCAACAGCTGGACCAGAGCCTGCAACAACTGGGCTTTACGACAGCGGAAGGTTCGCCGTCAGCGCTGGAGCAGCTACAACAGCAGCAACAGCACTTGCAGCATCAGCAAGGTTCGCTGCTGCAACTGCAACATTTGCAGCAGCAGTGGTGGCGGTTGCAGCAGGAAGCGGTCGCAAAGCAGGATTCAGTGCAGCAGCTGACTCAACAACAACAGCAATTGGCTCAGCAGCGCGATACGCTGCGGCTGGAATATCGACGTCTGCAAGAGCTGCTGGGTGTCTATCGCCAGTTGGTCAGTCAGGATGAACAGCTGGCGCATTATCGTTCCGTGCTGCAAGCCGACGAAGCTTGCCCGCTGTGTGGCTCTTATGACCACCCGGCGCTGGATCATTCGTTATCCCAAAATGGCCAGAACAGCTCGGACAACATTGCCAAAAGGAACACCACCGAACAGCAGTTTCAGGCGGTTGAAGAACAGGGTAAACAACTTAAGGAGCAGCTGGAGTCGATTCAGCGTCAGCAGCAGGAAATTCAGCAGCGGCTGCAGCAGATTGCCAGCGAACAGCAGCAGCTGGATGGTCAATGGTTGCCACTGCAAGCGAGTTTGTTTACGTCAGCTCAGCGGCTGGCGATTCACGATCAGGCTGGCTTACAGGCGTTCGAGCAGCAACACCACCGGCAGCAACAGCAATGCCAGCAGGACCTGAATCAGTTGCAGCAATTGCAGAAGCGGCGTGACGAATTGAAAACGCACTTCGACAACCAGCAACAGCAGCAAACCCGCCTGCAAGCCGAGCTTGTGGTGGCCACTGGCAAACTGGAAGCGTTGCAGCAACAACTGACCGATAAACAGCAGCAACAGACTAATGATCAACAGGCATTGGCGTTGTTGCAGCAGTCGTTTGCCGATCAGCTGGCGGAGCTGGGTTATCAGCCACCACAGCCAGATCAGTTGGCGACCTGGTTTGAGCAAAAGCAACAAGACAGTCAGCGATGGCGGCAACAGAGCCAGCGGCGAGAAGAGTTGGGCCGTACCCTGTTTGAGCTGGAAAACCAGCGTGCGATTCTACAAAAGCAACTGGACGAGTGTGCAGGGCAGTTGCAGCACCAACAGGCTGAGCTGGAGCAACTGGATGCAAAACTGATCGAGCTGCAGCAGCAACGGCAGCAGCTGTTTGGTGAGCAGACGGTCGTCGCCGCTCGTGAAGCCATGCAGCAGACAGTGGCAGCGGCTGAAAAGACCTTTACCGAGGCGCAAGCCGCCAGCCAGCAACTGGCCCGCGAGCACAGTGCGCTGAGCGCTGAGCTTGGCAGTGCCCGGCAGGCAATCAAGGCGACGAGTCAACAGCTGGAAGAGCGTCAGCAAGCCTGGCAAGCATCATTGCAAACCAGCCCGTTTGAATCGGAAGCAGCGGTGTTGGCAGCCATGCTGAGTGAAGATGAACAGCAGCAGTTACAGCAATTGAAGCAAACGCTGGATACTGAGCTGAGCCAGTCTCAGGCGTTGTTACACAATGCTGACGACGCCCTGGCGGCGGTACAGCAGCATCCGCAGGCAGAAGAATTCCGGCAGCTTGATCAAGCGGCTAGTGAAATGCAGCGTCAGCGACTGGCCGAGCAGCAGGAATCGTTCAGTAGCCGCCGTGGCGAGTTGAATCAGACCCTGGTATCTGACCAGCAGCGTCGGCAGAGCCAGCAAACATTGTTCGAGCAAATTGAACAGCAGCGGCTCAGCTACGACGACAGCCAATATCTGAATTCCCTGATCGGCCAGAAAGACGGTGCCAAATTTCGCAAATTTGCCCAGGGACTGACGCTGGATCATTTGGTGCAGCTGGCCAATAGCCAGCTCGAACGACTGCACGGCCGTTATCTGTTGAGCCGTAAGGACAGTGCTGAAAGCAAGGATGGCAGTGGTCTGGAACTGAGCGTACTGGACACCTGGCAGGGCGATATCGAACGGGATACCAAAACCCTCTCCGGTGGCGAAAGCTTCCTGGTCAGTCTCGCACTGGCGCTGGCGTTATCTGATTTGGTCAGCCACAAAACCAGCATTGATTCACTGTTTCTGGATGAAGGCTTCGGCACCCTCGACCGCGAAACCCTGGACATTGCCCTGGATGCCCTCGATAACCTCAATGCCAGCGGCAAGATGATTGGTGTCATCAGTCATATCGACGCTATGAAAGAACGAATTCCGGTGCAGCTGAAAGCGATCAAGAAAAGTGGTCTGGGGATCAGTGAACTGGAGCGGCAGTATCGGGTTGACGAAATAGAAGGAACCTGAATCGCCTTCAACTAGCTCGACATCTGACGACGGATGGCTCGTGTGATAGCATCGCCGCTTTCTTAAAATATGCCTCTCAGGCTGGTGTTTGGCTTGTCTGTGTTCGTAGTAAAAGGATCTGGTTTGAAATATCGTGCGGAAATTGATGGGCTAAGGGCATTGGCTATCGTGCCTGTAGTGCTGTTTCACGCAGGCTACGGATTATTCTCTGGGGGCTTTGTCGGCGTTGATGTGTTTTTTGTGATCAGTGGTTATCTGATATCCACGATCTTGCTGGAGGAGCACGCGAACCAAACGTTTAGTCTGGTCAATTTTTATGAACGTCGAATCCGGCGAATAATACCGGCTCTGTTTTTGGTCATGCTGGTTTGCCTGCCATTTGCATGGGCATGGATGTTGCCGAAGCAGATGGTCAGCTTTTCAAATAGCCTGATGGGTACGGCGTTGTCGGTATCCAATATGGTCTTCTGGAAGGAAAGCGGATATTTCGCTGCTGCTGCTGAAGAAAAACCTCTGCTGCATACCTGGAGCCTGGCTGTCGAAGAGCAGTATTATCTGGTATTCCCTTTATTGCTCGGCCTTCTGTGGAAATTTGGCTCACGCAAATTATTCCTGTGTCTGGTGGCCATTGCCATCTGTAGTCTGGCTCTGAGTGAGTGGGGCTGGCGTCATCAGCCGACGGCGAATTTCTTCTTTGCACTTACTCGGGCATGGGAATTGATTTTGGGTGCATTGGCTGCCTTTTTTATTCGCCAACGTGGTTTGGAGTCAAACAACCTGCTGTCGATATTGGCACTGGCGCTGGTGCTGTTTTCGATCTTTGGCTACGACGAACAGATACCATTTCCAAGTCTGTATTCCCTGGTTCCAGTGCTTGGCAGTCTGGGGATTATATTGTTTGCTGATAGTGGAACCCTGGTTGGGCGTTTGTTGAGTCTGAAACCACTGGTGTGGATTGGCTTGATTAGTTATTCCACTTATCTTTGGCATCAACCCTTGTTGGCGTATTCACGCCTCAGGACAACGGAGGATGCAGGCACTGCAGAAATAGCCGTTCTGATACTGGGCTCATTTATTCTGGGGTACTTGGGCTACCGCTTTGTCGAGCGCCCTTTCCGGGACAAACAGCGCTTTTCCCGCCGGTTTGTCTTTAATTTCTTTATTGTTGGAACCCTGCTGTTTGTCGTCCTGGGAGCAACAGGGAAATTTACTGGTGGCTTGGCCCAGCGTTTTGATAAACCTGGTTTTGTGCAAGCAGGGAAGTTTACGTTGCCGTCACGTGAGCAGGGCTTTTGTTTTTACAACTTCAATACTCACAAGGGGCTAGAAGTCGGAGTGCAGGGGACCCAGTGCACAATCGGTTCCGATAACCCGGAAAGTCCGTCTCTGCTGTTGTATGGTGACTCGTTTGCCGCTCAATGGGAGCCCTATTTTGAAAATCTGTCGCAGTCTCTCGATTTTCAGCTCAGTAGTGTGACGACGAACTGGTGTTTTCCATCATTGGGGGAGGGGAGTACCGCACCAGCTGGGCACATATCCAGACGTCAGTGTTTGATGAACCGTCAGTGGTTTGAGAAGCACTATCGGGATTACGATGTGATCGTATTGGCAGCGGCCTGGTATCAGGTATATGAGCACCAATTGAGCGGAGAATTCGTTGATCTGCTCGAAACTGTTGCGGCTGATAAAGATATTACAGTCATGGTGCTGGATGTCCCTGTGTTACTGCGCAGGGATTCTGTTGAGCGAGCAGTGTATTTTCCCGATCAGAAGGTAATTGAAGATCCTCTTAAAGCGGAACCTGCAGCGGCCTTTTGGCAACAAGTAACCCATACAGTGCCTTCAGCTCCGAACCTGATTTTTGTGACTCAGCAACAGCTGGGCTTTGAGAAAGATGGCACACACAAGACGCGAGAGGGATATCCCTATTCGCTTGATGGCAGTCATATTTCAGTTTATGGCAGTGAGTCTTTATTCGAAGAATGTCCTGATCTTGCTCAGCAAGTCGAGAAGGTGCTGGTACGATTTGATAACTCTCCAGAGCAAACTCCGATGCCATAAAGCGGCGATACCAGCACTTAAATGGGTATTTGCATTATGATTTGGCGCTTGGGCGAAAGACTGTGGTTTGTTGCTTTTTAATGACAAAACTTGATGATTTGGACGATTCACGTATCATTTCTGCGACAGAGAACAGGTAGTTTTCTGAAAGTTTACAAGGAACGAGCTCGTGTCAGACTCTCCATCAATCGGTTTCGTTTATGCTGCGACCGGTGATCTTGCCTACACCGATCTGGCAATCCGCTCAGCCAGGTCTCTGCGTCGTCAATGCCCGGAAATCCCGATTGATCTGTTTACCGACAAACCGGTAGAAGAACAGGTATTCAGTCAGGTTCATGTTGAGCCTGACTCCTGGTTTCGGGCAAAAATTGATGCACTGGCCCAGTCCCGTTTTGATTGCACGCTGTATATCGATTCCGATACGTTTGTGATTGATGATCCTTCTGATGTGTTTTTCTTGCTGGAAAAATACGACATCATCGCCTGCCATGACCCGGGCCGAAATTCAGCTCATGGCAGTCTTATTCTGGATCGCCAGTTTCCTCAGTCCTTTCCCACACTGAATGGTGGTCTGGTTGGTGTCCGCAATAGTGACAAGGTACAGGCTTTTCTTCGCGATTGGAAAACGGTCATCAAGGAACGGAATCAGAAAAAAGACCAGCCTTCGTTCCGGGAGTTGCTGTGGGACAGTGATTTGAAGCTGGGGATCCTGCCACCGGAATATAATCTGATGCATTTGAATCAGATCGAAGTGATGACACACAAGCACGGAGTTCCGAAGATTATTCATAGCCCGAAATTGCACCGGCATAAAGGAGATAGTGGGCGAGATTCGATTAACTGTCTTATGCGTTTGTTGGGTCCCCGAAAGTTGGCTCGCTTGCTGAAAAACCATCATGGTGCCAGTGGCTGTTTACGGCCAAAACCGATTTCCCGGGAAATTTTATTCGGTGATGTCTCTCAGCTGAGCATAAAAGAGAGACTGGCAATGAAGTGGTTGATATCAAAATATCCGATCTAACGTTCCAATTGTCTTTGTTTTCTTTCCCTCCAATACGCCACGGTCGTTTATCCGTGGCGTAACTGCAACAAATCACATCTTTGGCATACCCCTAAAACCCTGATAAATAGCGGCTTTGCTGCCGGTTCTGGCTGGTCTGGGTTTTGCAATAACTCCTTTGATAGTAGCTGTGATGCCTGCTTTGCAACTGAGGTCGTTTATGTCTGAACAGCAGTGGTTTATGGAAGAAGAGCTGTGGGTCATCTGGAACGGTACCCTGGGCATTGTCGATACCGTCACTATTGCTGAATTCCAACTCACTGATGATGGCCATGTGGCCTGGCTGGATGAGCCATACGACATGGTTGGGCCGTTTCAGCTGGACCGCTTGCTGGCAGCAGGCCAGCTGGGTTTTGAAGCCTGTACCATTATGTCGCGGGTCTTCTGGCAGGCTAATCAGGTTGAATTACGGCGCGCTGCATTACATCAACGACGGGAATATCAGCAACGTATGGAAGCTGAATTCGCCCGTTACCAGCAGCGACAGAACTCAGCCTGGGGCGGTCATGGCGGAGATTTCCAGCCGCAGCTGGAGCGTCAGTATCGTCAGTTGCTGGATTTGCCAACGGAAGGACTGCTGGAAAAGCTGCAGATCAAAACCGCGTTCCGGCGCCTGGCACAGAAAGCGCACCCGGATCAGGGTGGCAGTCAGGAGTTGTTTGTCCAAATCACCCAGGCACGCGACGCCTTGCTGGCAGCCTTGGGTTAACTATTATCCATGTGTCATCCTGAACTCGCTTCAGGATCCATCCTGCTCTGGATTCTGGCGTGCATGCATTCCGTGCCGCACGCGCCGGTGAATTATGGGGCGTGGAAACAGGCCGACCAGCACAACCTCCAACTTTATTTTGCCATCGGCGTTTCAGCCACTAGACTGTGGCCAGAATTTCCTTCCTTGATAGCGCCAGTACAAGGACCTGCATGGCAACGCCGAAATCAAACGCTTCTTTCAAATCACCTGCTGTCGCTCCGGGTGAGGGGCCAATGCGCCCGGCGGCTATTTCGCCGTCGCGGGCTTTGTTGGCCAATCCGATCGTGCAGCTTTTCTGGCAATGCGACAGTTCCGGCCCGGAGTCGTCCGGGCCGGTGCAGGTGCTGGGCTGGGGCCGCAAGCGTTCCGGCTTGCAGGCGCAGGTGATTGCCCGGAAACAGAATCTTGAATATCGGCTGTTGGAAGACGGTTTTGTGCGTTCACTGGGTCGCGAAGACCCGGCGCTGTCTGTGGTGGTGGATGATGAAGGCATCTATTACGACGCCTTGCAGCCATCGCGGCTGGAGCGTTTGATTGCAACGCCGCTGAAAGAGGCTGAACGGCAACGGGCACAACAGATTGTTGGCTTGTGGCAGCAGCTGAATGTGTCCAAATACAACGCCGCACCGGAATATTCCAGGCCGCTGCCGGAGTCTTATGTACTGGTGGTGGATCAGGTTGCCGGTGACGCTTCGATTGCTTTTGGTCAGGCGGATGCCCGCAGCTTTCAGTTGATGCTGGAGGCTGCGCTGGCAGAGAACCCTCACTCGACGGTGATTCTGAAAGTCCACCCGGATGCTTTTACCCGTGCCAAAGCCGGTCATTTCGACCTTGCGACCTTGCAGCATCCACGCTTGCAGATTATTGCGGAAAACTGTCACCCAGGACGGCTGTTAGAAAGCGCGCAGCGGGTTTATACCGTTACCTCGCAAATGGGCTTCGAAGCCCTGATCTGGGGTAAGCCGGTGCGTTGTTTTGGTATGCCGTTTTATGCTGGCTGGGGGGTTACCGAAGATCAGCTGGCAGCGCCGGAGCGGCGTCGGATGCTGGTCAGAAATTTGCCCGCCGGAGCCTGTCGGGATCAGCTGGTTCATGCCGCACTGGTGTCTTACAGCCGTTACATGGACCCGGAAACCCACAAGCCAACAGAGCTGGAAACTGTGATGCAATTACTGGCGTTACAGCGTCAGCAGTGGCTCTGGAATCATGCCCTTGGCGATGTTTATGCCTTGGGTTTTTCGGCCTGGAAACGGCCAATTCTGAAAGACTTTCTGTTTGGGGCAAAGCTGCACTGCTGTAACAAAGCCAGCCAAGTGCCGGAAGGTGCGACGCTGTTGATCTGGGGCGTCAAACCGCTGCCGCAGTCGCTGCAGCGGCAGATCAAAAAGGTTATCCGCATTGAAGATGGATTCCTGCGTTCCTCCGGGCTGGGGGCCGACCTGATCCGCCCGCTGTCTTGGGTGCTGGACGATGTTGGTATGTATTACGACGCATCAAAACCCTCGCGGCTGGAACGGATTCTGGCTGAACAGGAATTTACGGATACTCAGCTGGCGGCGGCGGCTGAGCTACGGACAACCATCGTCGCCGAGCGTATATCCAAGTACAACCTGATCGGTGGTGAATGGCGGCCCGGCTGTGTTCTGGCTGATCCGGCCGCTACCCAACGGGTGGTGCTGGTGCCGGGGCAGGTTGAGACCGACGCTTCAATCAGAACCGGTGCCACAACCATTACAACCAATCTGGTGCTGTTGCAGCAGGCACGCTTGCTGGAACCGACCAGCTGGCTGGTGTTCAAGCCGCACCCGGATGTGGTGGCAGGCCTACGCAGTCAGGATGTGGCGCTGGATGAGTATCGTCAGTATTGCGATGAGATTGTGCTGGCTGGCGATTCGTCCCAAATGCTCGAACAGGTCGATGCAGTGCATACTATGACGTCGTTGCTGGGCTTTGAGGCCTTGCTGCGAGGTAAGCAGGTGTTCTGTCACGGCATGCCGTTTTATGCTGGTTGGGGTCTGACGACGGACGCCTATGCGAATGAGCGACGAGGCCGTCAGCGTTCGCTGGATGAGCTGGTGGCGGCGGCTCTGGTGGTGTATCCGACCTATGTCAGTGCTCAGAGTCACAGATTCAGCTCGGCCCAGCGGATTGTTGCCGAGCTGAAAACCTGGAAGCGTAATGGCCCTTCGGTGATGCCATTCTGGCGTCGTTGTTTGCGAGTGGTGTTACGCTTATGGGTGGCGACAGGCATTCGCAAGAATGCCTGAATAATGCTGGCGGTTGTCGGATGGCTCTCGCTGCGCTCGTTTATCCGACCTACCACCTGTCTATTGGGGCAACCATGTAGGCATGGGCCTTGTCTAACGATTCTCCAGCCGGTTGTAATCCAGCACGCCACTGGCCAGTGGTTCCTGCTGCTGGAACAGGCGGGCGATCTGGTCACTAGTGTGCCAGAAATCCGGACTGCTGCGGCGCACACCAAAACGGTCGAGCAATTGACGGTAGTCCTCTTCACTCTTCATCGCCTGAATGGCGGCAGCCCAATTGGCTAGCTCACTTTCTTCTACCTGCATCAGCACATTGGGATAGTCGCCAATCGAGCCACGGGCCAGCGTCAGACTGTCTTCATCGGGCAGCAGCGCGCTTTTTTCATCCAGCAGCGAAGTGATGTTGGCGTGGCCGCGGTTATGAACCAGGCTGATGATTTCGGTGGCTTTGCCGTCTTTGGTGATGAGGACTTTAGCGACCTCTGGCAGAGTTGCCAGCATGCGTCCGCGCGTGCGTTCCAGTTGCTGTAGCGCCGCAATAGCGCTGGCAGACAGGTTTGCCTGGCTCAGTTCGTATTGGCGATTGATCACTGGCTGCAGCCGTTTGGCAAAGATCTGGTACAGCTCTTGTTGGTGGTTGTTGGTCTGGAAGTTGATGCCGGATTCCACCTGTACCTGGGTGTAGTCACCAAACATATAGTCGCGCACGGCACTGTCGGCATCGCGATACCAGAACCGGCGGGTGCTGATGCGTTCCTCTTTGGGCAGGAACATCAGGAAGTTCATTTCCCCTTCCATGCGCAGAAAATCCATATACAGGCGGGTGACCAGCTGGTGGCCAATGTTGCCGTACACATCAAAGCCGGCAACCAGCAGATAGTGAATGCGCTCTAACAGTGGATAGTCGATCACCCAGGCGGTTTTTGGCGGCTGGCCCAGCAGTCCTTGAATGACGGTAGCGTTGTCGAAGTGGCGCATCACTGTCAGGGCAGCATTGGGGTTCTGGCCTTCGCCGTCCCAGATCAGCTGTTGGTCGAGGGTGATCTTGTCTTTCAATTCGGTGTTCAGCAGCTGGCTTTTGGCTTGCAGGTACTGTTTCTGCTTTTCGGAAAACTTCAGCCAGGAGCTGATCGGCAGGGCGTTGCTGGACTGCTCGGCTGGCATGTCGAGTTGTTGGGCCTGGGATTCGAGGAAGCCCGCCGCTTCTTCACCATAATTGATGTCCGGGTTGACAAAGTAGACCCAGAACTGTTCGTTGATCACGTTAACGGCGACCTGGCCACGACACACAGGGCCTTTGATAAAGGCCATGATGGTTTCACGGGCGTGTTCAAGCAGGAAGCGGTAACGGCCGTCAGCGGGCAGTTGTTCAAAGGCCTTGAATGGGTTGCTGGCGACTTCTGGCAGGTAAGACGGCAGTTGGCTGACCTCAAAATCCGCACTGATCAGATAGCTCTGCCAGCGGCTCCAGCGCTGGTCGTCCAGCACAAAGGGAATGTGGTTTTTGGCGGTCACTGTTTCACGATCAGCCAGCAGGCGATACCAGACCCGTTTAACGCCGGGGTCGTCATAAGGGCGTCGCGTTGAGATGATCTTGATGGCTTCACCCGGTGGTGTACTGGAGCGCACCAGCCGGAAATGCGGGGCGTTGCGGTCGCTGGCATCACCCAGATAAAGGCTGTAGAGATAAATGTGTTCGTAAATATAACGGGCGGCCAGGCGGGTTTTCAGGTCGTCGCCATTCAACCGCTGTTCCCACAGACGCACTTCCGACAGGGTGTCGGTGTCCAGCGGCTGGTTCGACGGCAACCAGGCGCCACGGCTGATCCAGTCGGTCAGCACGCCATATTCGCGATCAGTCAACTCTGGCAAGCCATAAGGCATCCCCCAGTCGGGCTTTTGCTGGCGGAATTCAGCATAGCCTTCGACGGTTGGGCATTGCTGGTCGCGATTAAGGGAAAAGTCATAGCTGTCGGGCAGAATCGGGTGCTCAAAGGCACCCTGCTGTTTGCGCAGGGAAATGGCCTGATAGATCAGGCTGGCGGCCAGATTGGCTTGCGAGGTGTTACGGCGTTCATTCAGCACGGGCTCAAAGCCCAGCTGACGCCATTGTTCGGTGGTCTGGGCGTCCAGATATAAACGCTTGGGTTCGACGGCCAGCAGGCGGGTGCCGTCGTAAACCACTTCCTTGTTGATACCACGACTGAGCCCGGCAGTGGAGGTTAGCTTCAGCTGACAGGGGGCATCGTAACAGGCATGGCAGCTGACGCAGCGTTGCTCCAGAATGGGTTTGACCCGCTGGTTATAGTTGCGGCCTTCGTAACTGTCCCAGGCGACCGTGCGGTCGCGCGGTTCGGCGCTGCCAAAACGGTCTTCAAAGCTTTGGGCGGCCAGCACGGCGCAGCCGCTGATCAGGCTGAGGAACAGGGTGATCATCCAGAGGCGGCGGGACAGATGCATGAAACTTCCTTGTCAGAGGGTTTCTGGTTTAACCCTCTGCTGCCAGCCGCAGGGATCAGACCTTTTGTATGGATTGTAAAGGCAGTGATTCTGCCCGTTGCTGGATCTGACGTAAACGGCCAGCCATCATCAGTGTGATTATCAGTACCAACAATGAACCGATGATCACACCATTCCAGTGCTGCCATTGCCAGAACAGGTTGAGGTACAGACCACCGCTGCTGGCGCCAACATAATAGAACAGCAGATAGAGTGAGCTGGCACTGGCCTTGGCACCTTCAGCGTTACGGCTGACCCAGCTGCTGGCGCTGGAGTGGGCAAAAAAGAACCCGAAGCTGTTGATAAAAAAGCCCAGAATGATCACGGGCAACCAGGGTGTCAGCGTGGTCAGGGTGCCGATCATCATGATTACCGAGCCCGCCATCATGCATTGTGGCTGGCCAAACTGTTTGCCCAGCTTGCCAGACAGGGTTGAACCCATGGTGCCGGTCAAATAGGTCAGGAACATTAACCCAAGTAGTTGGGGTGTCAGATAGTAGGGCGCGTCTTCCAGTACGAAGGTAATAAAGCTGTACTGGTTTACAAAGATAAAGAAGTTCAGCCCCCCCAGTATGTAGGCGGGCAACAGTTTTGGATTGCCCAGATGGCGCTTCATATCCGCCAGCATTGACGTCGGATGGAATGGCCTCGGGCTGAAATGCTGCTGTTTTGGGAGCAACAACATGACAATAAGCCAAAGCACCAGACCCATTCCACTAATCACCAGAAACGCCTGATTCCAGCCCAGATGCTCACCGGCAAAACCACCAATAACGCGGCCAAAAATGCCGCCCAGAGAATTGGCGGCGATGTAGAGACCAACCGCTGACATCAGGGCGTCGGCGTCAAACTCATCTGCCATATAGGCAACGGCAATGGCAGGCAGGCCAGCCAGAAACAGTCCCTGAATTGCTCGCAGCACCAGCAAGGTGTGGTAGTCGGTCACCAGCGACAATGACAGGGCCATGATCACAATGCCACCCATGCTGCCCAGCATCAGCCAGCGGCGGCCTATGGCATCACTGGCGGCACCGTAGAAAATCAGCGCGGCTCCCAGCGTCAGTGTTGAAATCGTCAATGAATAACTGGCTTGCAGTGGAGAAACACCAAACTCCCGCGCCAGCATTGGCAGCAGAGGCTGGGTTACATAAAGGTTGGTAAACACCATAAAGGAGCCAAGGCAAAGGGCGATGGTGATGCGCCACCAGGCTTGGGAGCCAGTTTTAATCATTCCGCAGAACCGCTGTGATCGTGTTGAAATAGTGCCAGTGCACTGATGGCTGCGACTATAGGCCTTTCTTTTTCATCATTAAAATATATGTTTGATATAGATTGGATAACAAATATTGATATATTGGCTGGCGTCGCAGACTGATAAACCAGCAGGGCATTCATGGATTACAAGGCACTAAGTTATTTTTACGAAGTCGCACGCCAGAACAGTTTCACCAAAGCGGCAGAAGTGCTGGACGTCGCCCAGCCTGCCGTGAGCATGGCCATCAAACGACTGGAACAGCAGTTACAGCTGACGCTGTTTCACCGTCGGGATCGCCAGATAGCGCTGACGACCGAGGGACAGAAGCTGTTCGCCCAGGCGGAAAAAATCATTCAGGCGATGGCAGACGCTGAACTGGAAATGGAAGAGTTGCGTGGTCTGCAGCGTGGTGTGGTGCAGCTGGGTACGCCGAGTATGCTGGGTTCCTATTATTTCCCGCCGCTGATCATGGCCTTCAAACACAAGTACCCGAACCTCAGTCTGTCAGTCTATGAAGGTGGTGCCTGGCAGTTGCAGCAAATGCTGGAGCGCGGCGAGCTGGATCTGGCGGTGATTGAATCTGGTGAAATTTCCGAAGACATCGAATCCAGACCGATTCTGCGCGAAGAAATGCGGGTAGTGGTACCAGTTGACCATCCATTTGCCAGCCGGACGTCGGTGTCGCCGGAAGAATTTTTACAGCAGGAGCTGGTGATCTTCCGGCCCGGCTATTTTCACCGGCGAGTGCTGGATCAAATGGCAGAGGAGGCGGGAATTCAGCCGGAAATCAGCTTCGAAACCAACCTGCTGCCGCTGATTCGGTCGATCGTTAAACATGGCTACGGGATTTCAACACTGCTGAATATGGCGGTGGAGGATGATCCTGAGCTGGTGACGATTTCGTTTGATCCACCAATTATTCTCGACCTGTGTCTGGCATGGCGCAAGGACGGCTACTTGTCGAAGGCCAACCGGGCGTTTGTCGACTTTATGCTGGAGAACGTGCGTTTGTGAGGGGGTTTAGCGGTTGAGGTAACGGATCATGACGTCTTTGCGGATCGGCTTCAGGCAATAGTCATGTACCAGTCCGATGGCATTGATGGCATCCCGGTCTGCGGGCTCTTCCGATGAGCTTTGAATCACAATACGGGTTTTATCAAGATCAATTCTGGCGCTATTGCGCTTCAGAAATTCAAAACCATCCATGATGGGCATGTTGATGTCGAGGATGATCAGGGTCGGTGCTTCTTCTGAGGTATCGAGAATCTCGCAGGCTTCTTCGCCGTCGTGGGCTTGCAACACCTCCAAGGTCGGATCGATTTTTTTCAGTAACACAGACAGGTAGAAGCGGGTGCCATCATCGTCATCAATGATCAGAATCCTGCTCATGGCAGACGTTCCTCCGGTTTCAACGGGATGTTCAGAACAAAGCGAGCACCTTTCTCAGGGGCTTCGAAGGACAGCTCACCACCCAGAATTTCGGCGCTTTTCCTGACCATATAAAGCCCCAAACCGGAGCCAAAGGAAACCCGCCGGTGGAAACGTTTGAACATCTGGAACAGATGGCTGCGCTGTGACTCTGGAATGCCAAGGCCGTTGTCTTCAATACTGATAATCAAACGGTCGCCGGGAGTTGTGATTTGAATGGTAATACTTGGGTTGGACTCTTGCGGATCCTGATATTTGATGGCGTTTGACAGCAGGTTTTCGATAATCAGCAGCAAGCGGCCGCGTAGCGTTTTCACCACGTGTGTGGCGTTGTTGTGGATGCGGATATCGATACGTTGGAAGCCTTCCATATGGTTCAGGTGCTTGATAGCTGAGCCCAGCAGTCGATCAAGGTCAATGTCTGTTGCGTCCTCGCTGACGTGTTTGGTTTCGGTGAGTGAAAGAATGCTTTTCACCAGATGCTCAAGGTTGCCCAATGATGCTTCGGCATGTTTGATACTTTCCACAGCGATTTCAGTATCGCCATCCTCGATAGATTCTCGAGCCATGCCAAGCAAGCTGATTGCTGACACCAGTGGCGAGCGCAGGTCATGAGAGGTGCGGTAGGCAAATTCTTCCAGCTCGCTGTTGGCCTTGCGCAGAGAGTCTTCCGCTTCCTTGATGGCGGTAATATCGCGCGACAAGCCAAGAATAAAGGCTTCTCCCTGGCTGTTGTAGAAGCGAACCTTTTTGGTTTGCAGGGCGCGTGATTTGCCGTCTGGAAACTGGATGACTTCCTCGTTCTCGGAATAGCCTTCTGCCAGCGCCTTGCGATCGAATACCAGAAAGGCCTCGCGTTCTTCCGGCTGATAGCTTTCCAGCGTGGTGCTGCCAATGACTGTGTGTCGGATGGACTCCGGGTAAACGGCCAGAAACGCCGGGTTGGCGTTGACGATGCGGAATTCGCTGTCTTTTACGAACAACAGATCCGGAATATTCGACATGATCAGCTGCTGGAATTTCTGAATATAGGCGTATCGCTTCTCGGCCTCGTTACGCTCCTCCATGTCCTCCAGAACGCCGCAGTAAAGCCGTTTGTCGTCGATGATAATTTCACGTACTGAAAGCCGTACTGGCAGGGTTTTGCCATCCTTGCGGATGGCAACGACTTCCCGAGCGGTCCCTATCATGCGTTTGTGGCCGGTTTGCAGGTAATTGCTGAGATAACCGTCATGCTCTTTGGCAGTGTGTCTGGGCATCAGCACTGATACGTTCTTGCCAATCATCTCTTCGGCGCTGTACTGGAACAGACGCTCACAGGTGCGGTTGAAGCTGTTGATGGTGCCGCGCTCGTCGATCAGGACAATGCCATCAACCGCGCCGTCCAGAATGACCTGCAGCTTTTGCTGACCCAATAGTGCGTCTTTGCGTATTTTCTCGCGACTGATCAGCTCCTGCCGGAACAGTTCAAGGGTCCTCTCAAAGGCGGTGATTTCATCATCGCCGTGGGCGTTGATGCTGCGGCGCAGGTTACCACCGGTAATCGCGCGGATCGATTTGTTGAGGGAGTTCAGCCGGCGAATTATTTGCGGGTAGATAAACAGGTACATGACGACCGCAACAATCACCAGGTTGGAGCCCACGCCAAGCATGATGGTAAGGAGCAATTTGTGGCCGTCGTCGTGAACAGCGTCGGAAACGAGGTGAAAACCTGCGGCAGAAAGGAGCGCTACCAGCACGAAGCCAGCAGTCAGTTTGAAGCCGATGCTGTGATGAAAATCCCTCTGGAACAATGCCATTGTGGCTCTTCGGCTCCTGCAGCATGGAAAGGCACGTTCCCTTAATGCAAGCACAGTCGCAGATTTTTGCCAGTTTTTGGCGGTTTGGAGGCATGGATGGGAAAGGGAGTGGTCAAACCAACCCATGCCTGCTGGCATGGGTTGGCGGAGTGAAGTGCCGGACTTATTTGTTCAGCAGGTAGTTCACCAACAGCGATACCGGACGGCCGGTTGCACCTTTGGCCGCGCCACCTTTCCAGGCGGTACCGGCGATGTCGAGGTGTGCCCAGGGAGTACCTTCGGTAAAGCGGGACAGGAAACAGGCTGCAGTGGTTGCACCAGCCAGTGGGCCACCAATGTTGGCCATGTCGGCAAAGTTGGAATCCAGCAGTTCCTGATAGTCGTCTTCCAAAGGCAGGCGCCATACCTTGTCGTTGCTGTATTTGGCGGCCGTTTGCAGCTGCTCAGCCATGTCTTCGTCCTGGGTGAACAGGCCTGAGTTGACTTCGCCCAGAGCGGCCATGCAGGCGCCGGTCAGGGTGGCGATGTCGACGATGGAGGCTGGCTTGTAGTTGTCGATGCCATAGGTCAGGGCATCGCACAGTACCAGGCGGCCTTCGGCGTCGGTGTTAAGGATTTCGATGGTTTTGCCAGACAGGCTGGTGACCACGTCACCTGGCTTGGAAGCATGACCGGCTGGCATGTTTTCAGCGCTGGTCACCATCGCCAGCACGTTGATTTTGGGTTTCAGCGCCAGCAGCGCCTTGACGGTACCAAACACGGAGGCAGCGCCGCACATGTCGTACTTCATTTCATCCATCTTCAGGCCTGGCTTGAGGCTGATACCACCGGTGTCAAAGGTGATGCCCTTGCCCAGAATCATGTGTGGTGCTTCGCTGGCGTCAGTACCCTTGTACTGCATGACGATGATCTTGCCCGGTTCGCTGGAGCCCTTGGCAACCGAGTAGAAAGCCCCGGCACCCAGTTCGGCCAGTTTTTCCTGATCCAGAATCATGGTTTCCAGTGCTGAGTCGGCAGTCAGGCTGATGGCCTGTTCGGCCAGCCAGGTCGGAGTGCAGATATTCGGCGGCATGTTGCCGAGTTCCTTGGCGAAGTTGATGCCTTCACCAATTGCTGAACCTTTCAGGAAAGCAGTGTCTACATCGCCGCCCAGCCAGATAACGGCTTCAGCCTGTTTTGGTTCTTCTTCCGGTTTGGCTTTGGTTTCAGTGAACTTGTAGCTTGCATGGGCGTAGGCGATTGCGGTCTGTTCGGCCCACCAGGATTCTGGCAGAGCTTCGCTGGCCAGTTCGCTCAGTGCCAGGGCAACGCTGCCTTCGTATTTGCTGGTGGCAGCGGCGACGGCGTTGAGGATTTTGATGGCATTGGTGGTGTTGGGAGTTTCCTTGCCACTACCAACCAGCAGTACGCGTGCGGCAGCAATGCCACTGACACCCGGCAACAGCAGGGTTTCTGCGGTTTTGCCCTTGATGTCGCCAGCTTCATAACGCTTGCTCAAAAAACCATCGCTGGCCTGATCAATCACAGCCGCTGCATCGGACAGCTTGCCTGACTGGTCGATAGTGACCACAATACACGCCGCCTGCACTTCGGCCGCGGCTTGCTGGGATACCTGGTATTTCATAGGGGCTCCTGCTGGAACGTGAGTGGCAGTAGAAACTGGCCGGAGACAATTTTGGCCATCTACCTGAATTCCTTTGATCCCTATAATGTGCAGGCGGTTGCAGGAATTACAAGGGGCTGAATGAATTGCTTTGTTTCATCGCTCCGGCTAGTACGTTTTTTATCCAGTCCAGGCATGCAGGTGCCGGCTGAGGATATTGTTCATCTCGACAAGGGATCAGCTTTGATCATTTTTCGTTACCTCGCCCGGGAACTGGCAGGTTCGCTGTTTGCAGTCACCATTGTGCTGCTGATGATTCTGATGAGCGGGCGTCTGATTCGCCAGCTGGCTGCGGCCGCGGCGGGCGAAGTCTCACTCGACATCGTATTTTTCACCCTGTTGCTGCGACTGCCTTCGTTTCTGGAAATGATTCTGCCGCTGGCACTGTTTATTGCCATTCTGTTGGCTTATGGCCGCATGTACGCTGAAAACGAGATGACGGTGCTGACGGCAACCGGGTTTTCCTCGCGGCGTTTGCTGATGTACACCGCTGGCCCGGCGGCGGCGATTGCTTTGGTGGTTGGACTTTTCAGTCTCTACCTGAGCCCCTGGGGGGCCCAGAAAATGGAAGAGCTGTACAAAAAGCAGGCCCAGCTGACCGAGTTTGAATTGCTGGTGCCAGGGCGTTTTCAGAGTATGAAAGGCGGCTCGCGGGTGACCTATGCGGAGTCGCTGTCGGATGACAAAACCCAGATGAACAAGGTGTTTATCACCGACGGCAACAGCATTCTGCTGGCCGATCGCGGCACTCAGTATGTCAGTGATGAAACCGGTTCGCGTTTCCTTGAACTGCATAACGGTAAACGTTACGACTGGACGCCTGGCAGTCTGGAGTTTCAATCGCTCAACTTTGACCTCTACGGCGTCAAGATTGCCGATGAGCTGGAAGAGCGCAAACAGCTGCGTAAGGAGGCGGTGCCAACACTGGATTTGTTTGGATCAACCGATCCCAAGCATCAGGCCCAGTTACAGTGGCGGATCTCGATGCTGTTGATGGTACCGATTGTGACGCTGCTGGCCGTACCGCTGGCGAAGGTGAATCCGCGTCAGGGCCGGTTCGCCCGGCTGTTCCCGGCGATTGTGCTGTTTATGGTGTACATCTCCTTGCTGATTGCCATGAAAGGCATGCTCGAGAAGGGCAAGCTGGATCCCATGATTGGGCTCTGGAGTCTGCATCTGGTGTATCTGCTGATTGCGATTGGGCTGTATCTGGTGCCGGAGTGGCTGCGTCGCCGCAGGGTGGCTGCACTATGATTTTCATGAATCGACTGGATGCCTACGTCGCTCGCAGTGTGCTGATGGCGACTCTGGTGGTGATTGTTGTCATCGTGGGGTTGGACGCAATTTTTACTCTGGTTGACGAACTGGATCAGCTCAAAGGTGGTTATCAGTTCCTCGAAGCTATGCAATTCATGGGGCTGCGTTTGCCGCGGCGGATCTATGAATATCTGCCAATGGCCAGTCTGATTGGCTGTCTGGCGGGGCTTGGAGCCATGGCTGCCAGTAGTGAGCTGACGGTAATGCGGGCAGCCGGGATTTCGGTTGGCCGTATCGCCGTGGCGGTGATCAAGCCGATGCTGGTGCTGATGGCCTTGAACATGGCCATGGCCGAATACGCGATTCCGACGCTGGAGCGTATCGCCCAGTCGCAAAAGGCCGTGCAGCAGGGCAAGGGCGATATTCTATCCAACAAGGGCAAGGGCTTCTGGCATCGCGAAGGCAATACCTTTATGCGTTTTACCGCCATTGAACCGAATGGCGTACTGCATGGTATTACCCTGTTTGAGTTTGATGACAAGCAGGATTTGCTGGGCATTCGTTCGGCGGAGCGGGCGATTTATTCGCAGCAACGCTGGCAGATGCAGTCGGTGATCGATATGACAATCGAACCTGAACGAACGTCGATGGAGTATCTGTCGACGCTCGATTGGGATACCGGGCTGACGCCGCAGAGCCTGAGTGTGGTGATGATTGAGCCGCGCGATATGTCGATCAGCAATCTCTACAGCTATACCCAATATCTGCAACAGCAGGGGCTGAATGCCGATAACTATTTACTGTCGTTCTGGCGCAAGGTAACCCAGCCGCTGGGGACGCTGGCATTGGTGATTCTGGGGATCTCGTTTATTTTTGGTCCGCTGCGTTCGGTGACGCCGGGTTACCGGATCTTCTCCGGTATTCTGGTGGGATTGGTCTACAAGTACGCAGAAGAACTGCTGGCGCCCGCCAGCATTGTGTTTGGCTTTGCGCCGATCTGGGCCAGCATTATTCCGATTGCCGGATGTCTGCTGGCCGGTATGTTTTTGCTGCGGCGGGCGGGTTAATCAGGCTTTCGGAATCTGCACGATATGGGTTAGTGATGCCATGTCGTGCCAGCTGCGCTGACGCTTGTCGATCAGGGCCCAGAAAAAGCCCAGCCCAAAGGCCATCAGTGAGAAGAACCCAGCGCCGGTGCGTAGCATGCAGTGTGACAGTCGAATCGGCTTGCCATCATCGGCAACCAGCTTGATGCGCCAGGCTTTCATGCCGATGGTCTGGCCGCCGCGACGCCAGGACGTCGAGTAGTAGAAAAAACACATACAGAAGATCAGCGAATAAACGATCGAACCAGGCAAGGCACCGAGTGGCTCGCCGTGGTTCAGTGCAGCAGCGATACCAACAATGACAAGCCCCAGAATCAGGAATACCCCCAGTAACACCAGAGCGTCATAAGCCAGTGCTGCCAGGCGGCGTAGCAGCGGGGCGGTTGGGTAGTTGTGGTCAGACATTCATTAATCTCATGCGTTTTACCGGCCGCTGATAGTACCAGAATGATATGCCGAATGTGGTCTTACCACAGGTCAATATTGGTGCAGGACAAGTTTGCAATAATGACGTCAGAAATCTACACAGAAGGAGCACGACATGGTTGATTTAGGCGATATCCGCAAGGAATACACACAAGGCCGTCTGGATGAGACCAAGGTTGCTCCAGACCCGCTGACCCAGTTTCATGCCTGGTTTGAACAGTATCGCAGCACCCGGCCTGAAGAGCCGACGGTAATGACGGTTGCCAGCGTCGATGATTCCGGCCAACCCTGGCAGCGTATCCTGTTGTTGAAGTCCTACAACGAAAACGGTTTTGTGTTCTTCACCAATTACGAAAGCAACAAAGGGCAGCACTTTGCCGCTAACGCCAAGGCCAGCCTGCACTTCTTCTGGATTGCGATGGAACGCCAGGTGCAAATTCAGGGTCGTGTCGAGAAGATCGATCGTGAGCAGGCCGCAGCTTATTTCCACTCTCGTCCACGGGAAAGCCAACTGGGTGCTTGGGCATCATCACAGAGTCGTCCGTTGGCCAATCGCTCTGAGCTGGAAACCCGCTTTGCCCAATTGAATGTTCAGTATGAAGGTCAGGAAGTTCCATTGCCGGATTATTGGGGCGGCTATTTGCTGGTGCCGGAGCGGGTGGAATTCTGGCAGGGTGGTGAGCACCGCTTGCATGACCGGGTTGAATATCAGCGCGCTGGCAGTGAATGGAAGATTCAGCGCCTGAATCCCTGATTGGAATCCCGAATCTGCAACTCCATATACCCGGCCGATGTGTCGGGTATTTTTTGCGTTTTTTGATGCGATGCTTCTGGTGGCGTGTTTTGCTGGCTGGGGGTATTGCGAGGGCTATGGATGATTCTATGTTTGGCAGCCTGAAACGAAAAAGGCTGACAGGTTGCCCCATCAGCCTTTTAAAATTCGTGGTAGCTATGGGCAGACTTGAACTGCCGACCCCAGCATTATGAATGCTGTGCTCTAACCAGCTGAGCTACATAGCCACTGCAAACTTGCGTTCCACTATAAAAAAGGCTGATGAGTAAACTCTTCAGCCTTTTAGAATTCGTGGTAGCTATGGGCAGACTTGAACTGCCGACCCCAGCATTATGAATGCTGTGCTCTAACCAGCTGAGCTACATAGCCACTGCAAGACTGATCTGCTTGCTAGGCCGTGTCGGCGTCGCTGTGCTGATCAAGTGGCGCGTATTATGCCAATGAGAAATTTACTGTCAATGTTTTTTTGCGATTCATTTCAACGGCTTAGGAAATTTTCAGCAAGGCTGCGTTGGGCTGCTATTCTGGACCAATGGAATGGTGGTGTTGACTGGCGTTGTGGCTGGTCTGAACGTTGCTTTGTTGGTGAATGATGCCTTTGAAATCTCTGACTATTACTTTGTGTTTGATCAGTAGCCTGTTACTGGCGGCTTGTGACAAGGGTATGCAGGCGCTGTCGGATCGGGATCTCCGTCATCGCAATTATCAATGCCAGGTGGCGACCTCCTTGTCGGCGGCTGAATTGCAGGTTTGTGCAAATATTCATCGCGAATGCGATCGGCGCGCGAAACTTGGCCATTATGCCTGTTAGACGGGCGCTGCTTTGTGTAGGATGGCTGTCCGCTCTGGAGCCGCTGCCTCTCAATTGAAACCTTTCGGGGGTAGTGTTGCCTACTTGGGCAATCGTTCAATCAACACGAGAGACAAGCATGAAATTAGTTAAGTCTGTACCTGTAGTGTTGCTGGGTACATTGTTTTTGGCCGCTTGTGGTCAGGAGGAAAAAGTGAAGTTGGAAAACCACATCGACCAGGCAAGCTATGGCGTTGGTCTGAATATCGGTCGTCAATTGTCTCAAGAAGATGTTGAAATGAACGCTGATGCGGTTGCGGCTGGCATCAAGGATGCTTTGGCCAAGGCTGAGCCTCAGATTGGTGATGAAGTTATTCAGGCGGCTTTCGAGAAGATTCGCGAAGATCAGATGCGTAAGCAGCAGGCTCTGAGCGATGCAACTGCCAAGGCGAGCGAAGATTTCCTGGCTGAAAATGCCAAGAAAGATGGCGTGACTGTAACTGCTTCTGGTCTGCAGTACGAAGTAATGACTGCGGTTGATGGCGATGCGCCACAGCCTACTGCGGCTGATACTGTAAAAGTTCACTACCATGGCACCCTGATCGATGGCACTGTATTTGACAGCTCTGTTGAGCGTGGCGAGCCAATCGAATTCCCGCTGGGTAACGTAATTCCTGGTTGGACTGAAGGCGTTCAGCTGATGAAAGTGGGTGAGAAGTTCAAGTTCTTCATCCCTGCTGATCTGGCTTATGGCGCTCGCAGCCCAAGCCCTAAAATTCCTGCCAACTCTGCCTTGATTTTCGAAGTTGAGTTGCTGGATATTGCTGGTAACTAAGTTGCTGCAATAAAAAAAGCCGCTGATGCGGCTTTTTTTATGTCTGTAATCTGGGCGGGTGTTCGGTTTCTATGTAGTGATCGTTAGATTTAACCGGGTTCACGTTCTTCTTCAGTTTCTGCCTCGTCGGGCATTTCAACATACCCTTCCAGATCTCTGAGTATTTTGCCTGTCTGGCGTTTGAATTGCTCGGTGAGTGGGAATTCATGCTGGCAATGGCGACAACTCACTTGTTTAAGATGGTTCAGTTTTTCGAGGGAGTAGGCGGTATTGGCATTGCATTCAGGGCATGCAACGGGAAACTGTACAGACCGGGCCAAACGAGACATGGGCATCCACCGATACTACTGGGTTGATAGTAAGTTAGTGGTGTCAGGCTACTGGAATTTGGTGAAGACAAAAAGGCGTGTTTGTTACAACTGGCACTCTATATCGAGAGTTAGGTCAATAATGATGTAACTGATGGTGCTGTGAAGAGATGTGAATGATTTTATGGTCGGGGTAGAGAGATTCGAACTCCCGACATCCTGGTCCCAAACCAGGCGCGCTACCAGACTGCGCTATACCCCGAATATCATTCTGAAGCTGGAATCTTGTTTAGATCTGCTTGAGGAATGTTGTCGAAACGACAATTTAACTGTTTGGTCGGGGTAGAGAGATTCGAACTCCCGACATCCTGGTCCCAAACCAGGCGCGCTACCAGACTGCGCTATACCCCGAACAAATTGTTGAGTGGCTCCCCGAGCTGGACTTGAACCAGCGACCAATAGATTAACAGTCTACTGCTCTACCGACTGAGCTATCGGGGAATGTCTCTCAACAGCGAGACGAATATTACGTATGGCAGTTTCTTTCGTCAATCGCTTTTTTAAAAAATCCCGAAATTTTTAGATTTCGGGATTTTCGCGCTTCAGGAAAAGATCAGCCTTTCTTGAAGATGTTTTCGTAGACGTAGTTGGTCGCTTCAACGAAGCCATCAATGCTGCCGCAATCGAAACGACGGCCACGGAATTTATAGGCGATGACGTTGCCTTCCTGAGCCTGTTTCAGCAGAGCGTCAGTGATCTGAATTTCACCATTGACGCCAGCAGAGGTGGCCTTGATCTTGTCGAAGATGTCAGGAGTCAGGATGTAACGGCCGATAATGGCCAGGTTGCTCGGAGCATCTTCGCGGGCTGGCTTTTCAACCATGTTGCTGACACGGTAGACGCCAGGCTCGATTTCTTCACCAGCAATCACACCGTATTTATGAATGGTTTCTTCAGGAACTTCCTGCACGGCAACCACGGAACAGCCATACTTTTCGTGAATCTTGACCATCTGGGTCATAACGCCTTCGTCGCCTTCGTCGGCAACGCAAAGGTCATCGGCCAGGATCATGCCGAATGGCTCGTCACCCATCAGGTATTGGCCACACAATACGGCGTGACCCAGGCCTTTCATTTCATTCTGACGCTTGTAGGCGAATTCGTTTTCGACCATCAGTTTACGAATAGGCAGGATCAGCTCTTCCTTGCTGCTGCCCTTGATTTCGTTTTCCAGCTCATAGCTGATGTCGAAGTGGTCAGCAATTGAACGTTTACCGCGACCGGTGATGAACCCCATCATTGTCATGCCGGCTGCGTGAGCTTCTTCTACGCCATATTGCACCAGTGGTTTGTTGACCACAGGCAGCATTTCTTTTGGCATTGCTTTGGTAGCGGGGAGGAAGCGGGTGCCATAACCGGCAACCGGGAACAGACATTTACGAACCATGTGTTGATCCTTCAAATTTTACTAGCAGTTTGGGTTTGGCGGCGAGTTTACTGGCAGATTATGTCAATAACGAGAACAGCCTGTCCTTCTTGTTGGCTGAATGTTTTGTGACGTGATTCCGCATTGCTCGCTCCACTGTCCAGGAGCTGGGAGAATTTCCCGCCGCGTGACGTCATTATGCTCTTTTGATAAAGCATCTGTCATGCCGGGTTCTGGGTAGAGATGAATTGAACGGCGCTTTTTTGCATCAGTTTTGCGGACTTTGTCTGGTTGTGCGGGCCAATCGCGGTGTTGTCTGCGGTTGAACTTGTTACTGTCACCATAGCCCGTCAGGCTTGGCCTATTCTTTGATATGAATGAAAAGTAGACGAAAAATAGGCGAAAGGCAGGCGCGAATCTGACGTGACGTCTCACGGCAAACCAGGAGGTACGCATGCAAATTGAGTCACCCTTTGAGTTGGTCCTGTTTGGTGGTACGGGCGATCTGTCACAACGCAAGTTGTTGCCCGCGCTCTATCTGTTACATCGTGATGGACGGCTGCCAGATGGCCGGGTGGTCTGTATTTCCCGCCGCGAAATGGAATCAGTGGCTTTTATCGACTGGGTATTGGCAGCCTTGAAAACCCATGTTGCCAGTGAATATCTCGAAGAAGCCGTGTGGGATGGTTTTGCCAGTAAGCTGCAACTGGTGTGTCTGGACGCGGATAATCCTGATGATTACGACGCTCTGGCGGCCGCTTTATCGTCGGATGATGTTAACCGGGTATTTTATCTGGCCACAGGCTCTAACCTGTTTTTGCCGGTCTGCCGAGGACTGTCAACCGCCGGGTTGATTGGCAGTCGCTCGAAAGTGGTGCTGGAAAAACCTATTGGACATGATCTGCAGTCCGCCAAAGCCATTAACGAATCTGTCGCGGAATATTTCAGCGAGTCGCAGATTTATCGAATTGATCATTATCTGGGTAAGGAAACCGTACAGAATCTGCTGGTTTTGCGCTTTGCCAATTCGCTGTTCGAGTCCCAGTGGAATCAGCATTTTATCGATCATATTGAAATCACCATTGCCGAATCCATTGGTGTCGAAAAGCGCGCCGGCTTTTATGAGCAGGTCGGGGCCATGCGTGACATGTTCCAGAACCACCTGTTGCAATTGCTCTGCATTGTCGCGATGGAACCGCCTGCCAGGCTTGAAACGGACGCGGTACGGGATGAAAAAGTCAAAGTCTTGCGGGCGCTCAAACCCATCGTTGGTGACGCCATCCATCGCCATGTCGTGCGTGGTCAGTACGATGCCGGGGTTTCGCAGGGCAAGCCGGTACCTCCATATCGGGAAGAGCCTGACGTTCATCATAAAAGCAATACGGAAACCTTTGTCGCTGCCAAGGTGGAAATTGATAACTGGCGTTGGGCCGGGGTGCCATTTTATCTGCGTACCGGCAAACGTTTGTCGGAGCGCGTGACCGAAATCGTTGTCAGCTTCAAGGAAATTCCACATTCCATTTTTCCCATGCAGCATAAAAACACCATGGCCAACAAGCTGGTGTTCCGGCTGCAGCCGGACGATGGTGTGCGCTTGATGTTGTGTGAAAAGCGGGTTGGCCCTGGCATGAGCGTGCGGCCAATGAATCTCAGTCTGAACCCGGCCAATCATCGTAAAACCCGGGTGCCGGAAGCCTATGAACGGTTATTGTTTGATGCCCTATGCAGCAATGCTACCTTGTTTGTGCGGGACGATGAATTAATGGAAGCCTGGCGTTGGGTAGACCCTATTATCCAGCACTGGAACGAGATAGATTTGCGCCCGGAGCCCTACACCGCAGGCACCTGGGGGCCCGCCGCATCAACTCTGCTGCTGGCCCAGGATGGCCGGTTATGGGTTGAAAACAGCTAGCTACCACCGAATTGAATAACAGGCCGTTGGTGATCCTGCGAGCCTGGGAGAGCGCTATGAGTGACAATCGTTATGAATCCTCCGAAGTACTGGCGCGACAGCTGGCTGAGGCCGTTGCTGATCAGTTGGCTGAGCGGGTAGCAGACAAGGGCAGGGCTTGCCTGGCGGTCAGTGGTGGCAAAACCCCGCAGCGCTTTTTTGAACTGTTAAGCGAGCAGAATATTCCCTGGGGCAAAATTCTGGTGACTCTGGTGGACGAACGTTGGGTTGATGAGACCAGCCCGGACAGCAACGCTGCTCTGGTACGTCAACACCTGCTTCGCAACAAAGCCGCAGCGGCTTATTTTTTACCGTTGAAAAATGCCGCCAAAACGCCTGTGGATGGCTTTATGGAGTGCGAAAACCGGTTGCATGAACAAATCATCAATCTGGATGTGGCAGTTCTTGGCATGGGCAATGACGGGCATACCGCATCCTGGTTTCCGCATTCAAAAGCATTAGACGCCTGTATGAACGAAGCTGGCGCGGCCTGGAGTTGTCCGGTGATGGATAGTGAACTCAATCATCCGCGTATGACGTTGACCTGGTCGATGCTCAGTCGTTGCCAGAAGCTGTTTCTGCATTTCGAAGGCGAGGAAAAAAACCGGGTTTACGCGCAGGCCTGCACGCCAACCGAAAAACAGAACCTGGCAGCGATGCCGATTCGCACGCTGCTGTTCCAGTCGGAAGTACCTTTGAGCATTTATCGGACAGTTTGAGAGCTAAATGTGCAGGAGCAATAACGAACATGAAGAATGTTCGTTATTAGTGCGCTTTGTTTTGTTGTGAAGTTTTCTGGTGCTGCATTTGAATGAAAATGCATCTCAAGGGTGCGAAGCGCGGGTCAGCCCTCGTTTGAATCGGGAACGAACGGGGCATTCGTGGTGCAAGAGGCACTTGATCAGAGTCCGGGTGTTGGCAGGAAGTGGCACAACATTGGCTAGAGTTAGAGTCATAACGGATAACAAAGCAGGATATCTATCGCATGGCCAATGACCTGAAAGGCAAGTTGCTGCAACGTCTGACTCGAATATACAAAAATGACGTTGTGGTTGAGGAGACTGCTTGTGCCATTGAGCGCTTGTGTTGCAAGTTTCAGGAGTGCTACCAGCAGAGGGAACGTCAGGATGGCCATTTGTGGGATGAGCAGGACGTTATTCTGATCACCTATGGCAACAGCATCCAGCAGCCGGGTGAAATGCCGTTTAATACCCTCAGCAAGTTTTTGCAGAGCCAGCTGGCAGACACGGTTAATGCGGTGCATCTGCTGCCGTTTTTCCCCTATAGCTCGGACGACGGTTTTTCAGTGATTGATTACCGTCAGGTGAACCCTGACTGGGGCAGTTGGGATGATGTCGCCGACGTCGCCGCGCATTTTGATCTGATGGCTGATCTGGTGGTCAACCACTGTTCGCGGGAAAGCCTGTGGTTTATCGACTACATCGCCAACGTCGAGCCTTACTGCGATTTTTTTATCGAAGTAGACCCTTGTACTGACGTTAGTCAGGTCACCCGACCGCGTAATACGCCCTTGTTGTCGCCGGTACACACCCATCGTGGTGTTCGTCACGTTTGGGCGACGTTTAGTGAAGACCAGATTGACCTCAACTACGCCAATCCGCGCGTGCTGATCGAAATGCTCTGCGTGGTACTCTTTTACATCGAAAAAGGCTCGCGCTTTATCCGTCTGGATGCCATTGCCTATTTGTGGAAACAAATCGGCACCAACTGCATTCATTTGCCGGAAACCCACGAATTCGTCAAATTGCTGCGGGATGTGGTGGATGAGGTGGCACCCGATGTGGTGCTGATTACTGAAACCAATGTGCCGGTGAAAGAAAACATCAGTTATTTCGGTGATTCCGACGAAGCCCATATGGTTTACCAGTTTGGCTTGCCGCCATTGGTGCTGCATGCGCTGAACCGGGGTAAATCCGATGTGCTGTCGGAGTGGGTGCTGAATATTCCGCCGCTGCCGCCTGGCTGTACCTACCTGAATTTCACCGCTTCCCATGATGGTATCGGTGTGAGACCGGTCGAAGGTCTGCTGCCGCCCCATGAGGTTCAGAACCTGATTGACAGCATGCACAAGTTCGGTGGCTTTGTGAGCATGAAAGCCAATCCAGATGGCACCGAAAGCCCGTATGAAATCAATATTGCGTTGTTTGATGCCTGCATGGGCACCCGTCGCGGCCCGGATCATTATCAGGTGCCACGCTTCCTCTGTTCGCAGGCAATCATGTTGGCGATGCAGGGCATCCCGGCAGTTTATATTCATAGCCTGACGGCCAGCCCGAACGATCTGGCCCACGTTGAGCAAACCGGCCGCACCCGTTCCATTAACCGCCGGATCTGGAACAAGGAAGAACTGGACGGCCTGTTAAGCAACCCGGTTTCGCCACAGGCTGAAGTGTTTGATCAGCTACGGCGGATGATCCGCATTCGTCGTCGCCAGGCGGCCTTCCATCCGTCGGCCCGCCAACAGGTGATCAAAATCAGTTCGGATGTGCTGATCCTGAAGCGTACCAGTGTCTGTAAGGGGCAGGTGATTTACGCGATTTCCAACGTCACAGACCGGCAGTTGTTGCTGCCTTTGTCTGTATTGGGGTTCCTGGTGAAAGGTACGGCGGACTTGTTGAGTGACAATCAGGTGCTGGAGTCGGAGGATCTGACACTGGCGCCGTATCAGACGGTCTGGCTGACGACTGACCCCGCATAAATTGAACGGACAATAAAAAACCGGCGCTAGCCGGTTTTTTATTGCTCGGGTTAAACGCATTAAACCCGGGCGTTGTCTTCTTCTACCGCTTCATAGAGGCGATCCAGGATATCCGGAATTGCCGAAATCACTCGGTTCCAGCTGGGGATAAAAGGCGTTTCCATTGGATTCTCGAGGAAAAATTCACCGGCACGCATGATGTTTTCGGCAAACAATTCGACAGCTTCTTCTTCCTTGTGGCGATCCAGTGCCAGGCCGTTCATGCGGGCATCGTTGTAATAGGTCTCAACAAAGTCGAGGGCGACGCGGAAGTAGGTGGCCTTGATGGTACGGAAGGTTTCATTGGTGAAAACCTCGCCCTGGGTGGCCAGCTTGCGGAAAATCGCCTTGCAGATGTCGGTACTCATTTTCGACAGGCCCGCAGCGGCATCTTCCGGCGACAGTGGCTGGTGCTTGTGGTCGTAGTTGTCGCAGATATCAACCTGGCACAAGCGGTTGGTGCTGTAGTTGCGGTTCATTTCCGATAGCACGCCGACTTCAAGGCCCCAGTCACTCGGAATACGCAGGTCATTCAATACGTCAACGCGCATCGAAAATTCGCCAGACAGCGGGTAACGGAAGCTGTCGAGAAAATCCAGATAGTCGCGGTGGCCGAGCACCTTTTTCAGCGCCCGAATCAGTGGCGTGACCAGCAAGCGGCTGACACGGCCGTTCATCTTGCCGTCGGCGATGCGGGTGTAATAACCCTTGGCAAATTCATAGTTGAAGCCCGGGTTGGCAACCGGATAAATCAGTCGTGCCAGCAGGCTGCGGTCGTAAGTGACAATGTCGCAGTCGTGCAGGGCAACGGATTCCGCTCGGCCAGAAGCCAGGACGTAGCCGTAGCAGTACCAGACGTTACGACCTTTGCCCATTTCTTTTGGAGCCAGGCCTTTTTCTTCCAGCAGAGCGTCGATCTTGCGCAGGCGCGGGCCATCGTTCCACAGTACCCGGTGATGCTGCGGCAGACGGGAAAGCTCTTCCTTGGCGTGTTTGTATTCGGCTTCGTCGGCGCGGTCGAGGCCAACAACAATTTCGTTCAGATAGGGGACTTCACAGATTTCGTTGATGATATTGCCCATCGCAGGGCCCTGGAACTCCGAGTACAGGGCGGGCAAAACCAGTGACATGGGGCGGACGCGGGAAAAGCTTTGTAGCTCCTTTTCCATGTCTTCCAGTGGACGGTCCACCAGGTTGTGCAAAGTGGTGATCGTGCCATTCTGGTAAAAATCGGCCATCTACAGGCTCCTTATTGTAGTTTTTCAAGCAATTCGATAATGCAGTGGTTCCATCCCGCTGGCCCCTTGCGTGGGGCTGTTACGGCATTTGGGTTGTCGATTGACAGGGTTTGTTTTTCCCCCGGAATAACAATCGGGTAATCGGCGGCTTCCAGCATGGCACGGTCGTTTTCACCGTCGCCAAGTGCAACTACCTTCACGGGTTGATCCCACAGATGCTGATAAAAATCACGGGCGAAGGCCAGTCCGGAGGCTTTGTCGGCCTGTCCCATCACGTGATAGAAACGGCCGCCTTTGGTGAGTTGCAGCCCGGCTGCTTCCAGCTGGTTGCGAAAATCAGTCAGGGCGTCGTCAGAGTCGTGCCAGATGATGGGTTCTGATGCCGCGCGCTTTTTCGACAGCCAGGCCTTGTCTTGTGGCAGGCCGGTCAGGGCCGCCACCTCGGAGGCTGGCATGTCGTTAAAACCACGGAAGTGGAAGCCCTGTTGGTGCATGTGGTGCAATACCTTGAGAATCTGGACATAACTGGTGCCAAGAATCTCGCTGTTGTAACCGCCGCCTTCGGATTTCGGAATGTGAATAACGCTGCCGTTTTCACAGACGAACGGATCTGTGTTGTCCAGCTCATGGCGCAAACCCGCGACTTCATCGCAGGTCTTGCTGGTATTGAACACCACCGGAATGTGCATTTTCCTGAGCCGCTTGAGCGCCGGTTGGGCGGCCGCCGCGCTGTAATTGAAATGGTCCAGCAGGGTGCCGTCCAGATCGGTGATTACCACCAGTGCAATGGCTGGCTGATTAACGCGGCTCTGAGTGGTCATACGGCCTCCTGTGGCTTAGGGCTATAGAATCTTGTGCACTGCGTGGGCACTGTTTAATTCAAGTACCAGATCGGCGCTGGCGGGCAGGTTTTGCAGGGCATTTTCGGTCAACCGTTGATAATGCTGGATGAAGCGTATTAGCGCCGCCTGATCCATTGAACGATCATCGGCTCCCTTCGCATTACGACGGTTTTCCTGCTCCTGTTGGCCGCGCCATTCGAGTACCGCATTCATGCCCGGTACTTTCAGCATAATCAGCCTGTCGAGCATGGCAAACCAGGCTTTGTAATCGGTTTGCAAATGCTGGTTGACCCATTGACGCCAGTGGCCGTCGGCATCTTCACTGGCTTCCAGTTCATTGACCGGTGTCTGCAGGCTGGCGTCGCTGGCGGCTTCGCAGCCAACACACCAGCCTTCAAACAGAATCAGATCGACCGGGCCAACACACTGGTGCCACTGGCTGCGCGGTAACCGATCATCCGAAGCCTTGTCGAACGCTGGCATGGCCAGCAGGTCACCCGGGTGAAGATTCTTGAGCTGCTGAAACAGTTGTTGGCCGAGTTCGGCGTCGTGGGTGCCGGGCACGCCGCGAGTCGCCAGTAACGGGTGAACGGTTTGGCTCAGTTGCTGGCGTTCCGCATGGCTGAGGTAGAGGTCATCGATAGAAACCACCACGCAATTCCAGCCCAGCGCGGCGCGAAACAGCTTGGCCAATCCCTGACTGAGAGTGGATTTGCCGGAACCCTGACCGCCATGAATACCAAAGATCGGCACGCCACCAATCTGTAACTTTTGCTGCGCCACCCAGCAGGCGACGGGCAACCAGACGCTGTCCCACTGGCGTAACCATGGCTCGGGCAGGTCCTGCAAAGCTGAACGGTTGCTCGCCAGAACCCGGCGTGTCTTGTCTTCCAGCGGTCGCTCCAGAGGCCACAGGTCGGTCATAAACAGTTACCTTGATACTTGCGCTGCACAGCCGCGTGGCAGTGCTGGCGTTGGTGTGGTGGTTAACAGCACGTATAAATAGCTTAGCAGGTTGCGTGCCAGTGACCTGGTCAAAGCGGTCAAATATCTGCCACCACAAAATCCCTGCTGCTGAAACCCGGTCAGGGGCTTAGCATCACTGGCAGTGCTAACAACAGGTGAGCAGTGCTCACAATTGATGCATACTGTCGGCGTTGTTAATAGACAGGTAGCCCGCTACTGGCGCAATTGATGCACGGTTTTGGGGTTTTCGCCCTGTTCTGGTGCAAAAATATGATTAACGATAAAAACCAGAATAATCAGGAGTCATTGATGGTTCGCCGTGTGGCATATCAGGGAACGGCCGGTGCCTATTCCCATTTGGCGTGTAGCCGGGTGTTCCCGGATTGGGAAGTCTTGCCCTGTGAGGATTTCCAGTCCGCGTTGGAGCTGGTCACCAGCGGCCAGGCCGAGCGGGCCATGATTCCGCTGGAAAACTCCACCGCAGGCCGGGTCGAGGAGATCTACCGGATTATTCCGCGGACTCATTTGTTTGCGATTGCCGAGCATTTTGAGCCGGTCAACCACTGCTTGCTGGCCTTGCCGGGCGTCGCCCTGATGGACATCGAAGAAGTGGCTTCGCATCCGCAGGCTCTGGCGCAATGTCATCAGCGTATTGTCAATTTGGGCATGAAGGCCATTCCGTCGATGGATACTGCCCAGGAAGCCCAGAATCTGGCGGCAGGCAATAACCGCAAGAGGGCGGCGATTGCTTCATCGCTGGCGGCAGAGCTGTATGGTCTCGAAGTGATTCATGAAAACTTTCAGGACGTGATGGGGAATACCACCCGTTTTCTGGTGTTTGCCCGCGAGCATCAACACGAAGAGCGCCAGCCAGACACTGTCTATATCACCAGCTTGTTGTTTTCGGTGCGCAACATTCCGGCAGCCTTGTACAAGGCGCTCGGCGGCTTTGCCACCAACGGTCTAAACCTGCTGCGACTGGAAAGCTATATGGATGGTAACAGCATGGAAGCCAGCCTGTTCCATGCAGATATTCAGGGTCATCCGCAAGACGCCCAGATGCAGCTGGCGCTTAACGAACTGGCCTATTTCGCCCGTGATATTCGTATCTTTGGTATTTATCCCTCACATTCCTACCGCGATCAGTTGTTCGCGCCCTAGACAGGCCGCAGCTTGTCAGCGTGGCCTGCAGATGTCAGAACGCGCCGCGGCTACGTTGGCAGGCCAGCGCTGATGGCATCGGAAAATCCTGACGGGGCTTGAGAATCAGGCCCTGCAACGGCTGTAAGAGCAAATCACCTTCCTCAAACTCCAGCCGCTCGTGGCTGTTGGCCAGCACTTTGGCAATCGCTCCCTGATGCAAATCCATCACCATGGGGTAGTGGCTGAAATTCAGCACCACCAACAAGCCGGGCAGGTTTTTGCCATGACGCATAAAGACCAGCACCTCGTAGCCACTGTCGAGTAATTTCAACTGGCCCCGTTGCAGGGTGGCATTGCGGCGCCGCAGCCAGATCAGTTGGCGGTACCAGCTCAGCAGGCTGGACGGGTTGTATTGCTGTTCCTGCACGCTGATGCCCGGTTGTGGCTGGTTTGGTAGCCAGCTGCTGGCAGCCGTGCTGAAATCTGCCGGATCGGGTGACCACATCATCGGCCGCCGACAGCCGTCGCGGCCAGGATGCAATGGCCAGTAACGCAAGCCGACCGGGTCCTGCAGGTGTTGGCGTGGTACCCGTTGTTCGGGCATGCCAATTTCTTCGCCGTAATAGAGAAAGGGAGTGCCGCGCAGGCTCAGTAACAGCAAGGCCAATAAACGGCCACGGTCGTGGGTAAAACCGGTTTTGTCGTAGCGGGAAATATGCCGTTTGATATCGTGGTTACTGAGGGTGTAGCAAGGCCAGTTATTCGGTCCGAGTAATTCTTCCCAGCGCTGAATCGCCTCCCGAAACGCCCAGGCACTGAAGGGCGTGCGGAGAAATTCCAGATTAAAGGCAAGATGCAGTTGATCGTTCTGGCCGTAATAACTGGCAGGCAAGGCGGCAGAATCGGTCTCGGCGATAAAAACTTCGCCGACCATCATGCGGTCCGGGTGGGCGTCGATCCATTGCCGCATGGCTTGTAACGCCTGATGCATTTCCGGCTGGTCGCGATCGAAATGATGATGCTGACGGTCATAGGGGCGGGCGATACGCAACCAGTCGATCGGATTATTACGCAGCTGCTGGTCCTTGAAATAATAATTCACCACATCGAGGCGGAAGCCATCGACTCCACGTTCGAGCCAGAAATCCAGCAACTCCCGGATTGCTTCCACCACTTCCGGGTGGCGCCAGTTGAGGTCCGGCTGCTGCGGCAAAAACGAGTGGTAATACCAGGCCTGCCGTTGCTCATGCCAGCTCCAGCCGCTGCCTCCAAAACACGACTGCCAGTTGTTCGGTCTTTGCTTGCCTTCATGCCAGATATACCAGTCAGCTTTGGCTGAGCCCGGTTGGCAGCTTTCCAGAAACCAGGGATGCTGGTGGGAGGTGTGATTCAGAACCAGGTCCAGAATAATACGAATGCTGCGTTGATGAGCCTGCTGCACTAACTCGTCAAAGTCCGCCAGCGTGCCAAACACAGGGTCGATATCGCGATAATCGGAGACGTCATAGCCGAAGTCGTGCATCGGCGAAGGATTAATGGGCGACAGCCAGATGGCGTCCACGCCAAGGGAGTTTTCGGTGCCGTCGTTGAGATAATCAAGACGATTGATCAGGCCACGCAAGTCGCCACAACCATCACCGTTACCATCCTGAAAGCTGCGTGGATAAACCTGATATACCACCCCGTATTTCCACCAGCTCATGCCTGTTTCCCTGCCCGAAATAGCCAACGCTAGAGTTCACTCGTGACACCTTGGTTAAAGCCGCTGCGGCTTTACCAAAAACCTTACGCTTGTGAGAACCGCCGCAATGTTCAGCCTATTCAGCAGCAGACGAGTGAACTGAAATCCATTCGGCCTGCTGCTGACGGGCTTGCTGCATGGCGTGTTGTGCTGCTTGCAGCCAGTCATTCAGATGGCTGAAATCCGGGTTGGCCTGGGCAATGCCGGTGGCCAGATGTTGTTGGGATAGGGTGGGAATCTTGCGGCTGATGCTCTTGCGAATACGCTCGATAAAAAAGCGCACATCGCTGTCAGCACTGGCTGGCAGCATCACTGCCAGGTGGTTGGGATCGAGCAGGGTTGCCATATCGGTATGGCGCAAGGCGCGGCTGACAATGCCAAACACGCAGGCAAGGCTGGCGTCATCGAGCTGATTAACACCGGTGAGATCCATAATGGCAATCGTCGACGGAGTTGGTGCGCGGTGACACTGGGCCAGTTCGCGGGCACTTTGGTGTTGCCAGGCGCTCAGGGCCATCAAACCTGTGTGGTGATCGACGCAGGTCAGTTTGGCGATCTCCTGTTGTTGGTGGTGTAGTTCCTGCTGCGCAAGTGCGGCGTCGGTGACGTCGTAAATGATCACGCATATGTGATTGATCGAACGGTCGATTGATTCCAGCGGAATAATGGCAGTGTTCTGGTACATCGAGGTGGCACGGCCGGTAATTGGGCGGTAATTCTTGAAATGAAACAGGTGTGGCCGTTGTTCCCAGATGGTGAAGGTGCGGGTGCGCAGCTGAAAAACCGGCTCGGCTTTCTGGCGAAACCACTGCTCGGGAATATCCGGGAACAGCTTGAACAGGTTGCGGCCCTTGGCAAGCTGCGGGCTGATGCCGCTGTGGCTGTCCATAAAGCCGTTCCAGAGCTGGATGTTGTAATCCTTGTCGAGTACCACCAGGCCGGTATCGATATTCTGCAGAATATCCATCAGCCAGTGGATGTCACCCATATCTATGTTGGAGTTCGGCATGATCAATCCAGCAGGTAGTCAATTTTCTTGTTCAGGCGTTGTACCGAGTCTTCGGTAAACAGCAGCAACAGGTCGCAATTTACGTTGACGGCTTCCATGGTGTAGTGGATTTCAATCGCCAGCGTGCGGCGCCATTTCTGGTGGCTGACGTTGAGGATGTCCTTGAGATCACAGTGCTGGCCCAGAATCACCGGGTGGCCCTGGTTAAAATGGATTTCCAGTTGTTCACCGATGCCCTGAATGCAGGCGCCAATCAACAGCGAGCTGATGTCCATCAGCATTTCCAGCTGATCCTGATGGGTCAGTTTGGCGGGATACTGGGCCAGTCGGGCGAGATCGGTGTAGCTGGTGTCGTTGAACAACAGCAGTGCTTCACCGGCAATGCCGTTGCCAATAAAACCCTGGCACACCGCTGAAATGGCATCGCCGTCGCGGGCTCCTTCAATGGCCATGCGCAGATCGCTGATTTCGATCAGGTTAACCCGTGGAATCGGCAGTACCACGTAATGATCCAGCAACCGCGCCAGTCGGTCGGCGGCCTGGCCCATGGCGACGTTGGTCAGCTCCTGATAACAGTCGCGCTGGTCGTCACTCAGAGTTACGAGAGGTATCTGGGTCGTCATATCAGGCCTTGGTCATAATCCCGTATTCAGTCAACACAGCTTCCGTCTTGGCCGAATCAATCGGCTTTTTGATGAAGGCCATGGCACCAAGATTCATTACCCGCGCCTGGGCATCTGGCTGAATGTCTCCGGAAACCACCACGACCATGGCGGGCAGATCTTCGCGGCGAATGTGTTCGAGTACGCCGTAACCGTCGAGGTTGGGCATGGTGAGATCAAGAAAAACCACTTCCCCTTTGCCTTGCCGGATAGCTTCCAGCCCTTCAAGGCCATCACTGGCGAAGTGGATTTCAACTTCCCAGCCCAACGGAATGGCCCTGGCCATCTGTTTTCGGGCAAAACTGGAGTCATCACAAATAAGTACATTGGTCGCCATGGTGTTACATCATCAGGGGAAGCAGGGTGTCTTTAAGTAATAGTCGGCGGTTAGCCAATCGGCAAACACAGGTGCCAACTAATTATCGGCGGCGCGGCAATGCTTTGGTTGGTCTGTGGCTACTTGTGCCGTCGGAAATATGAACGTATTGTTCCTGTATCTCAAAAATAGACTTTGAAAGTGTCGATATGGGAAATAATAAAGAGACTGATAAAACAGCGGAAGAAAGCCTGTGGGCCTGCCGCCAGTTCGTAGGTGTGCTGGCTCACTGCAACAAACTGGGCATGACGGTGGAAGCGGCCGGTGACGGTTACGCCCAACTCAAGCTGCCCTACAGTGAAGCCATTGTGGGTAATCCCGATACCGGAGTGGTCCATGGCGGCAGTCTGACCACCTTGCTGGATACCTCTTGTGGGTGTGCGGTTTTCAGCGCCTTGCCCGGTTACGAACTGTGCCCAACTCTGGATTTGCGCACCGACTATATGCGTGCGGCCCAGCCTCATCATGATCTGATTTGTGATGCCAGAGTGATTCGCGCCAGCGACAACGTGGTGTTTGTGGAAGGCCGGGTGATCCAGAGTGGCGACGGTGAGCTGGTGGCCAAGGCCACCGCGTCGTTTATGCGCATCGGTGTCCACCTCGACAAGCTGATTGCCCAAACCGTCAAAGCCAGGGAGGCATCCTCATGAGCAACATCAATATCGCCGAACAGCTGCGGTTGGTGAAACAGCACCGTGATTACCAGCAGCTGGCGGATGCCATTCCTTACGCCCGTACCATTGGCATCAAGGTACAGAGCATTGGTGACGAGTTGTTATTTGTATTACCGCGTAACCCGGACAACATTGGAAATCCAATGTTGCCTGCCATTCACGGCGGCGTGATTGGTGGTTTTATGGAACTTGCGGCGGCTTTGCAGCTGCTGATCAAAACCGAGCCAGCTTCGATGCCCAAGGTGGTCGACTTTTCGCTTGATTATTTGCGCGCCGGGCGAGATCGGGAAACCTATGCCGAATGCCAGTTGTGGCGACAGGGTAGTCGGATTGCCAACGTCGCCATTACTGCCTGGCAAACCGAACGCAGCAATCCGATTGCCACTGCCAGAGCGCATTTTCTGGTCAAGCCAGCGGAGTAACACAGCTAATGACTGGCTGTGACAGGTTCAAATTCAACTTGTCGCCGCCGGGCGAATATCCTAGCATGACCAAACATTCTGTCGGGGTGCCTCATTTGAGAGGCTGAGATCGCGTAAGCGGGTCCCGTTGAACCTGATCTGGTTAGTGCCAGCGTAGGGAACAGAAAAGACACCCGTTTCGGGTCGGGATCTGCCGCATGTCTCGTGTACAAACGATCTTCAACCCACGCGCGCAACGAGTGCCTCCATAGCCTTCCTGGCTTCTTTTCTCCCAATTCGCTGCCAGCCTGATCCCTTTAAATCTTAAAGAGGCATCGAGCATGGGCAATTCTCAAACACCATCTGCTACCAATACAGCAAGCAAAACCAATAACCCGTTAGATCATGCTGAACTGGCACCGTTGGCCTATCCGGCTTCGCACCGTATTCTGGTGAATGGTCGCCGCGACGACGTTTGCGTGGGCATGCGGGAAATCGAACTGACACCAACCACGTTGGCCGACAACAAACAGGAATTCAACGCTCCAGTGCGGGTGTATGACACTTCCGGTCTGTATGCCGACCCGGATTACCAGGTTGACCTGACCCGGGGGTTGCCAGAGCTGCGCCGCCACTGGATTGACGAACGCCGCGATACCGAACTGCTGACCCAGCCCACCTCGGCCTTCAGTCAGGCTCGTGAACAGGACCTGCGTTACGCCAGTTATCGCATGCAGACCGGCCATCAGCCGCGTCGGGCCAAAGCTGGCCAAAATGTCACCCAGCTGCATTACGCCCGTCAGGGCATTATCACTCCGGAAATGGAATACATCGCCGTGCGTGAAAACCTCGGTCTGAGTGAACAGCAACTGGCTGAGGCCACCGCAACCCAACATCCGGGTCAGAGCTGGGGCGCTTCGATTCCCAAGGTGATCACGCCGGAATTTGTGCGTGACGAAGTCGCCCGCGGCCGGGCGGTGATTCCGTGCAACATCAACCACCCGGAAACCGAGCCGATGATCATTGGCCGGAATTTCCGCACCAAGGTCAACGCCAATATTGGTAACTCGGCGGTGACCTCGTCGATTGCTGAGGAAGTCGAAAAGCTGGTGTGGTCGGCCCACTGGGGCGCGGATACCATTATGGATCTGTCGACCGGCCAGAATATTCACGAAACCCGCGAATGGATTCTGCGTAACTCGCCGGTACCGATTGGCACTGTGCCTTTGTATCAGGCGTTAGAGAAGTGTGGTGGCATTGCTGAAGACCTGACCTGGGAGCTGTTCCGCGACACCCTGATCGAGCAGGCGGAGCAGGGCGTGGACTATTTCACCATTCACGCGGGTGTGCGGCTGGCGCATATTCCACTGACGGCCAAGCGCGTCACCGGCATTGTCAGTCGTGGTGGTTCTATCATGGCGAAATGGTGTCTGGCGCATCATCGCGAAAGCTTCCTCTACCAACACTTCGAAGACATCTGCGAGATCATGAAAGCCTACGACGTTTGCTTCTCGCTGGGTGATGGCCTGCGGCCGGGTTCAGTGGCGGATGCCAACGACGAAGCCCAGTTCGCCGAACTACGCACGCTGGGTGAGCTGACCAAAATCGCCTGGAAACACGACGTGCAGACCTTTATCGAAGGTCCGGGCCACGTGCCGATGCACATGATCAAGGAGAACATGGACGAGCAGCTGAAGCATTGTCATGAAGCGCCGTTCTACACCCTTGGACCACTGACCACCGACATTGCACCGGGCTACGACCATTTCACCTCCGGTATTGGTGCTGCCATGATCGGCTGGTACGGCTGCGCCATGCTGTGCTATGTGACGCCGAAAGAGCATCTGGGCTTGCCCAACAAGGAAGACGTCAAACAGGGCCTGATTGCCTATCGCATTGCCGCTCACGCAGCGGATCTGGCCAAGGGTCATCCGGGTGCCCAGCTGCATGATGACGCGATGTCGAAAGCGCGTTTTGAATTCCGCTGGCAAGACCAGTTCAACCTGGCGCTGGACCCGGAAACCGCCCGGGCCTATCACGATGAAACCATGCCGAAAGAGGGCCACAAGGTAGCGCACTTCTGCTCCATGTGTGGGCCAAAATTCTGCTCGATGAAAATCTCGCAGGAAGTTCGTGACGTGGAAGCAGCGAAAGAAGCCGCCAAAACCGCACAAGCAGCCGAACAGGGCATGGAACAGATGTCACAGCAGTTCCGCGAACTTGGCAGTGAGATTTATCACATCGCCAAAGAGGAATCTGCCGATGCCTGATCCACTGCAAAACAGGCCCCAATTTGCTATCGCCGGGGTTGGCTTGCTGGGCAGCTTGCTGGGCTGGCGGCTGGCTCGGCAGGGCTATCGGGTAAACCTGTTTGAACAGGCGTCCGAACATACGCCCGCGGCAGCGGCTTATACCGCTGCCGCCATGATCGCCCCCTGGGCCGAGCTGCCGGTGTGTGCGCCCGGTTTGTTTGAGCTGGGGAAACAGTCTCGGCTGTTATGGCCGCAATGGCTGGCCGAGCTGCAGCAACAAACCGGTGAAGCCGTGCCCTTTGGTAACCGTGGCAGTTTGCTGGTGGCACATCCGGCGGATCAGTCGGAACTGACGGATTTTGCCCAGCACATGCAGCGCGCCGGCATCAGTAGCCCGGCGCAGCTGCAGCCGGTCAATGGCGAACAACTGCATCAGCTGGAGCCTGAACTGGCCGGCCACTTTCAGTCGGGTTTCTGGTTGCCTCAGGAATCCCACCTGGAGAACCGCCAACTGCTGGTGCTGTTACAGCGGGCCATCCGTCAACTCGGTGGCCAGATTCAGTACGACGCTGAGGTCCGCTTTGGTGACGTGGATGTGCAGGTAAATGGTCAACCGGTTGCCGCTGAGCAGTGGCTCGACTGTCGTGGTGTTGGCGGCAAGCAGTCCAATTCGCAGGTGCGTGGGGTGCGTGGTGAAGTGTTGTGGATCGAAGCGCCGGACGTGGTGATTTCGCGACCAGTACGTTTGCTGCACCCCAGGTATCACCTCTATCTGGTGCCGAAATCCGCTGGCCGTTACATCCTGGGTGCCACGGAAATTGAATCGGACGACCGTTCGCCTGTCAGCGTACGGTCGGCGCTGGAAATGCTCAGTGCCGTCTATGCCTTGTCTCCCAAACTGGCAGAAGCCCGCATTATTGAATTGTCGTCGAACGTGCGTCCGGGGTTGCCGTCGCATCAACCGGAAATTCGGCAGATTCCGCAGGGGCTGGCGATTAACGGGCTATTCCGCCACGGCTATTTGCTGGCACCGGCAGTGTTGCTGCAGTTGCAACAGCAATGGCAGCTACCACTGGATATCTCCCCGGCCGATGCTTCGGTCGATGCTGTGCTGCTGCAACATGCTTTACAGCAAGAGTTACAGCAGGAATTACAACAGGAGCTGCCGGCATGAAAATCCGTATTAACGGCGAGTGGCTGGTTCTCGCTGCAGACAGCAGTGAGCCAGTCATGACACTGGAACAATTGCTGCTCGCCCGGGGCTATCTCGAACCAGATTCCAGTAGCAAGGGACGTATGGTGGTTGCCCGCAATCAGGTGATTGTCAGTCAGCCAAATTGGTCGACGACGGGTGTTGAAGAAGGTGATTCGATCGACGTGATGGGAGCAATTACCGGTGGCTGAACCAACCAACAGCGAACCAGCGCTGGATAATCTGGTTATCGATGGTGAAGTCATTCCCGGCCGTTTGTGGCTGGGTACGTCGTTGTATCCATCACCGTCCATCATGGGACAGTCGTTACAGGCGGCCGGGCCGGGGTTTGTTACCGTCTCGGTTCGCCGCCAGACCGCCTGCCAAATTGAAGATAACGGCCATTGGCAGTTGATCGATGACTGGCTGCAGCAGAGCGGCTCGATTCTGCTGCCGAATACGGCCGGTTGCCACAGCGCCAGCGAAGCGATTTTGCTGGCCAATATGGCCCGTGAATTGTTCGGCAGCCGCTGGATCAAGCTCGAAGTGATCGGCGAGGACTATAGCCTGCAGCCGGATCCGTTTGAGCTGCTGGTGGCGGCCAGGGAGCTGGTGGCGCAAGGCTTCCGGGTGTTGCCGTACTGCACCGAAGATCTGGTGCTGTGTCAGAAACTGCTGGATGCCGGTTGTCCGGCGGTAATGCCCTGGGGAGCGCCGATTGGCACTGGTCGGGGCTTGCAGAATCTGCAGGGGCTGAAAACCCTGCGTGAACGTTTGCCGGAGGCCGTGATGGTGATTGACGCCGGGCTCGGTAAGCCCTCACAGGCAATGCAGGCAATGGAGCTTGGTTTTGATGCCGTGTTGCTGAATACCGCCGTCGCCAGAGCTCTGGACCCGGTACAAATGGCCAGCGCCTTTGCCGCCGCCGTGAATGGCGGACGGCAAGCCTGGCAGGCTGGGCTGATGATTGAGCGCCAGCAAGCCCAGGCTTCCACTCCTACGCTGGGATTGCCGTTCTGGCATCAGGATGGCAAGGCATGACAGATGCATTTTTCGCTATCGAAACGGAAGCGGGCCCGCTTGAGCGGCCGTTAGTCTGGAGTCTGACAGCCTCGGATACCGCCGCCGGAGCCGGTATGCAGGCCGATGTCGCCGTTGCCAACCGGCTCGGGGTGCAGTGTCAGTGTGTGGTGCTGGCAATTACCGCGCAGAATCATTTGGGTATGCAAGCCAGCTGGCTGGTGCCACTTGAGCAGGTTCAGGCGCAATGGCAGGCGCTACGGGCAGATGGCTGGCCTGCGGTGATTCGGTTGGGCTGGTTGCCGGAAGATGCAGCCTTGTTCGAATGGTTACTGACGGTGCTGGCTGACTGTCCGGCGCAAATTGTCTGGGACCCGGTGTTAAAGGCGACGGCAGTCAATCCAGCGGGGGCGGGAACTTCCGATTCTGGCGCTGCCGGTCTGCCTGAACAAATGCCTGGCTTGCGGCGTCGTTTGCTGGCACTGGTCGATATCATCACGCCGAACGAGTCCGAAGCGCGTTGGTTAGTCGGATGGGGGCAGACTGGCCAGCCGCTACCGCTGGCAGAGGTCGCAGATCAACTGCACAAGCTGGGGCCGTCGACCGTGGTGATCACGGGCGGCGATTCCGAGACTCCAGCGCAGGGGTATTCCGATACCGGTATGCCGCTGGTGCAGGATTGGGTATTTCATTATCCGGCGGAGGACTGTCAGCAACCGGAGCAGCAGGCGCTGAGCCGATTTGTGATAGAGCATCCGCGGCTGGAAATTGCTGCCCACGGCAGTGGCTGTCATTTTACCGCGGCGCTGGCGGCGACGTTGGCCAAAGGCGAACGCCTGTACGACAGCCTGTTGCAAGCGGTGAATCTGGCGTCCGCCAGTCTGGCGGCGGCGACGCGTCGGCCAGCGGATTACCACAATTGTTTTGCAACAGCGGGCCCGGCTCTGACGCAGGCTGGTATTCGGGTGCAGCCGCTCAGGCTCGAAACACAGCCAGAGGAACCCGAGACGGTGGTGATGCCGCTGGTTTTTCCAAAGCTGGACCGGCCGTTAGGTATGTACGGGCTGGTGGATAATCTCGACTGGCTGCAGCAGCTGCTGGCGCTGGGCGTAGATACCCTGCAGTGGCGGGTAAAGCAGCAGGGGACTGATTATCGTGCCGAAACCGCAGCGGCTATTCGCTTGTGTGAAGCAGCCGGGGTACCGCTTTACATCAATGATGACTGGCAGCTGGCGCTGGAATTAAACGCCTGGGGCGTGCATCTGGGGCAAGAGGATCTGGCGACGGCAGATTTGCCAGCGCTGGCGGCGGCCGGTATCTGCCTGGGAATCAGCACGCACACGGAATGGGAAATCATTCGCGCCCGCAGCCTGAAACCTTCCTATATTGCCTTTGGGCCGGTGTTTCCACCGCTATCAAAGCGGTTGAAATATCCTCCATTAGGTGTTGCCAGACTCAGCCGTTGGGTGGCTGAAAACAGTGATTTCCCGCTGACCTGTATCGGTGGCATTACCGAGCAAAATGCCGGAGTCGTGCTGGACAGCGGCATCAATTCTGTGGCGATTGTGACGGCCTTGATGCCAGACGCTGGTTTGCCAGGGCGTTATGAGGCCATTCGTCAGGCATTTGAACCGGGCTGGTAGTTTTGTTTGCTGTGGCCTGATTCGGTTGGTGTGCCTGGTTGGAGAGCTCAGCTGGCGATCAGCCAGCCGCCCACACCCAGCATCAAAGTGCCGGCACAGCGGTTAATCAGTTTGACGTTACTCTGGTTTTTCAGCAGTAACGCCAGACTCTTGCCGCCGCTGGCGTAAATCACCAGGCAGACAAATTCCAGCAACAGGATAATAGCAATCAGTGCCGGTAGCTGACTGACCATGCTGATGGCCGGATCGATAAACGGCGGCAACAGGGCGATAAAAAATGCCCAGCCCTTGGGGTTGGCAATCGCTGTCATAAAACCTTGCCAGACCAGGTCCTTGCGGGAAATCTGGCGTTGCTGTTCGCCCATGGCTGCCAGCGCCAGTTTGCCTTTTGATCGCCACAGCTGGACGCCGAGATACGCCAGATAAAGGCCACCAACAATTTTGAAGGCCATAAACAGCAGCGGGAAATTCAGCATCACGGCAGCAATGCCGACCACCGCTGAAGTCGCTACCAGGGCGACGCCCGCCAGCTCACCAATCATCATCCAGAGCGTGCGACGTACACCGACCGTCATGCCCAGCGACATCGACAGGGTCATACACATTCCCGGTGTAATGGAGACAAAAAAGAACGTTGGGATAAAAGCCAACAGCACGGCGGTATTCAAAAACATGGGTATTCACATGGCCGGGAATCCGGCGTCAGGGTTTGGCTCATCGGACGATGAATAGAGTCGTTATCATGCTACGAAGCGGGCTGCAGGCCAAGTCTGCAATTTTCGCCTGGTCGTACTCGGGCAACTCCAAACCACTGAATTCTAAAAAAATTCTTTTCAGTGCTGGTTCGCGGGTTGAAATGGAACAGAGCGTCCCCATTTTCTCATCATCGGCTGGAGCGGCCGCGACAAGGTACCGCTCTCAGCATCGCAATGAGATGAACATCGACGACGCCGGTTTGAATGCGTCAGCTAACAGGAGAAACTCATGACCGTAGCCAGCAAAGAAACACTTGGCTTTAAAACAGAAGTCAAACAGCTGCTGCATCTGATGATTCATTCCTTGTACTCCAACAAGGAAATCTTCTTGCGGGAGCTGGTATCCAACGCTTCCGACGCCTGCGACAAACTGCGGTTTGAGGCATTAAAAAACGATGCCCTGTACGAAGGCCAGAGCGAACTGGCGGTACACATTGATTTTGATAAAGACGCTCGCACCCTCACCATTGAAGACAATGGTATTGGTATGAATCGCGATGACGTTATCAATCACCTGGGCACCATTGCCAAGTCAGGCACGGCTGAATTCCTCAGTAAGCTGAGTGGCGATCAGAAAGCTGACTCCCAGCTGATTGGTCAGTTTGGTGTGGGCTTCTATTCGGCATTTATCGTTGCCGACAAGGTAACGGTTGAAACCCGTCGTGCTGGTGAAACGGCTGACGCCGGTGTGCGTTGGGAATCCGCTGGTGAAGGCGATTTCTCCATCGAAGGCATCGACAAGGCTGACCGTGGCACCCGCATCACCCTGCACCTGAAAGACGGTGAAGAAGATTTTGCCGACAGCTACCGTTTGCGCTCGCTGATCAAGAAGTATTCCGACCATATTGCGATTCCGGTTTATCTGCCACAGGAAGTGTCGACCACCGATGATGACGGCGAAGCCAAGAAAGTGCCGGAAGCGGTGAACGAAGCCAAGGCGATGTGGACCCGTTCCAAGTCCGAGCTGAGCGATGCCGACTACCAGGAATTCTACAAGCACATTTCTCACGACTGGCAGGAACCGCTGACCTGGATGCACAACAAGGTCGAAGGCAAGCTGGACTACACCAGTCTGTTGTACATTCCGGCCAAGGCACCGTTTGACCTGTGGAACCGTGACAGCGCCCGTGGCCTGAAACTGTACGTACAGCGCGTCTTTATTATGGATGAGGCGGAACAGTTCCTGCCGCTGTACCTGCGTTTTGTGAAGGGTGTGCTGGACTCCAACGATCTGTCACTGAACGTTTCCCGTGAAATTCTGCAGCAGGACAAGCAGGTTGAGAGTCTGCGTGCTGCGCTGGTCAAGCGGGTGCTGGATACCCTCAGCAAACTGGCCAAGAACGATGCTGAAAAATATCAGCAGTTCTGGAATGAGTTTGGTGAAGTACTGAAAGAAGGCCCGGCGGAAGATTTTGCCAACAAGGAAAAAATCGCTTCGCTGTTCCGTTTCGCAACCTCCAAATCCGAAGGCAAGGCCCAGAACGTCAGCCTGGAAGATTATGTGGGTCGTATGCGGGAAGGTCAGAAGAAGATTTATTACATCACTGCCGAAAGCTACGAATCTGCGCTGGGCAGCCCGCATATGGAGTACTTCCGCAAGAAAGGCGTTGAAGTGCTGGTGCTGACTGACCGGGTGGATGAATGGATGGTAGGTCACCTGAGTGAGTTCGACGGCAAGTCGTTCCAGGATGTGACCAAGGGTGAGCTGGATCTGAACGACCTGGCGGATGAAGCCGAGAAGCAGCAGCAGGAAGAGCTGCAGGAAACCCACAAGGCACTGGTTGAACGTCTGCAGCAAGCCCTGGCCGACGTCAAAACTGTTCGTGTGACTTCCCGTCTGACTGATTCACCAGCCTGTCTGGTGGTGGGGCAGTTCGATATGGGTGGCCATATGCGCCGGATGCTGGAGGCGGCTGGTCAGGCTATGCCAGAGTCCGATGTGACGCTGGAAGTGAACCCGACTCACCCATTGATCGAACGTCTCGATCAGGAACAGGATGAAGACCGCTTCAAGGAGCTGGCCAGCCTGATTCATGCCCAGGCGCAACTGGCCGAAGGTAGCCAGCTGAAGAATCCGGCAGAATATGTCAGCAAGCTGAACAAACTGTTGCTGGACCTGATGAAGTAAGATTCGTCTTATCCGGGTCCATTCATGGACCTGATCACGGCGCCCCGTTCATGTAAACGATAGCCTTGCAAGGCCGTTTAACGTGGTACGGGGCGCTGCTATGATGCGCCCGTGGATTTTTACTGGCGCGATTTGCCAAAAGTTTCTGGGAGATAGATATGAACAAAATGGCTCTGGCGGTGAAGTCAGCAGTTGCCGGCGCAATGATGTCTGGCCTGGTGGGTGTTGCTCATGCCGGTGGTGCACTGGATCTGAGTCTGGCAGATGAATCTGTCCGTATTGCCTATGACGCTACCCAGACCTCTTCCGGCCTGCACATCAACCTGTCTGGCCTGCATGATATGGACGATGGCAACATGCTGGGTGCCGGTCTGCATGTGGTTGATCTGCGTAACCAGAACAAGAACCTGTTTGTGGGTGTGGGTGCCAAGGCGTTCCTGTACGACACCGATGACTACACGGGTGCGGCGTTGGGAGTAGGCGGCTTCTTGCGTGCCAACCTGCCAACCCATCCGGATTTCAGCTTTGCCGGTTATGCCTATTACGCACCACCAGTTGTCTCTTTTGGCGATACCCAGAATATGTTCAACACCGATTGGCGCGCCCAGTACGCTGTGATTCCGTCTGCCCGGATCTTTGCCGGTTACCGTTACAACGGCATTCGTGTTGAAGGCAAGCGGGACCGTATTGAAATTGGCGACGGCTGGCACTTCGGTGTCACCATGGATTTCTGATCCGTGGCCAGCATTAACTGGGTTGCCCAAACCAATCACCGGCTTTATCTCAGCCAGCTGATGCTGCAACAGTGTCAGCAGGCAGATAGCAAGCCACTGCAGGCGGCCTTTGAAGAGGCCGCCCTGCAGCAGCTGCAGTCTGCTTATCTGAGTTATCTGAATGAGCTGGCGGGGGCGGTCAATCTGCGTGAGCGGGTTGAAAGCTTGTCGCAGCTGCTGGCAGTGACTTCACTGGTGACCGGTGATATGTCTGAGTTGCGCCAGCTGGAGGAGGATTCCTATAGCTGGTTGGCACAGGCGCAGCGGGCTTTTGCAGAAGCTGGCTGGCCGCAGCAGCCAGTCGTTCATGAAGTTGCTCCGGCTGGACTGATTGCCAGTTCCTCAGCGTCTGACAAACCTGCAGTAACCGACTGGTTAGGGCAGTTGCAGCAGTTGATAGAACGTCAGCGCGGTAATCACCGGGAAAGCTGAAGCAGCAAGTATTGAAATTGCCGTAATCCAGCGGCAGTTTCTCTGATATTCCGATCTTGTTTGTTCATTCGAACAGGCTTGTCAGGCTGGCTTGTAGTCGGTCGGTCTCGCCCCCATATTGTAGATAGACAGATTCTTATATCTTGGCAGGCACTGAAAAAAAGGTTTTATCCAGGTTCCCGAATAACTGCAGTTATCAGGAATTCGTTGTGATAAACTCGCCGGCCATTTTGTGTGAGGCGTGTATGGCCCGATTCTTTGAGATTGTAGAATTATCGAACGGTGATATTGCTCTTCGTCGCGTAGATGAGGATGGCGATGCTCTGGTACGTATCCATTTTTCAGAAGACGCCAAAGCCAGTTTGATAGATCACCATGTTGATGTGGCCCGCGTAATGCTGGAGGCCGGTGTGCGCATGGTCAGTGAGTTGTCTGGCTTTGAAATGGATTCCGAAGACTTTGAGCCGACCGAGCCGAGTTACCGGGTTCACTGAGCCGGCTTGTGTGCGGGATGCATCTCGCCAGGCCAACAAAAAAGCAGCCATGGGCTGCTTTTTTTATGTCTGCTGGTTGGCTGTTCTGGTTGTTCGGTGTCAGCCGCGATGCACCAGGACGACATGGCTGCCCGACTCGTGCGCCAGTTTACGCAGGCGGTTACGGCTGGTTGGGTCAACCTTGCCTTGCCATTCGATAATCAGATGGCTGTTGCCTTGCTCCAGGATGCGTTGACACAGCTGTTGCTGGGTATCAGCGCAAAGATCGATATGCACCACCGGTGCTTTTTGCAGCGCCATGCTTTCCAGCCAGCGTTTGTTGAGTGTGCGGTTGGGGCTGAGCCACATTAACCAGCGTTTGCTTGCATTGCAGTGCGCCAGCATGGGTAGCAAGTGCAGTGGTTGAATTGCACTGTTATCACTGACGATGACTTCGGTCAGGCTGCCCTGGGATTGAGCCGGGCGGTTGACCCGGCTGCTCTCAATCCTGCTGCTTAAGGGCAGGGCTGGCTGATCGACTTGCAAACTAAGCTGACGCATGGGGCTCACCTCAACAAAGCATTCTGGTTAGTGGGTACGACGCAAAACGCCGACGTACAATCCTTCGATATTGAATTCCTGCTCGCGCAAATCGATTTCAATTGGCGCGTACTGTTCGTTTTCGGCGTGCAGCAAAACCTTGTTGCGGTTTTTCTCGAGCCGTTTCACTGTTACTTCATTTTCGACCCGGGCAACCACTATCTGGCCGTTACGGGCGGTATCGCATTTGTGCACGGCGATCAGGTCGCCATCCATGATGCCGATGTTTTTCATACTGTCGCCGTGTACTTCCAACAGGTAATCGGCATCCGGTTTGAAGAAGCTGGCAGGCAGGTCGCAATAATCCTCGATGTGTTCCTCTGCAAGGATTGGGCTACCGGCAGCAACCCGGCCGACAATCGGCAGGCCGGTTTGCGGTTCCAGCAGAATACGGATGCCACGGGAGGCGCCCGGCATGATTTCGATAGCACCTTTACGCGCCAGTGCCTTCAGGTGTTCTTCGGCGGCATTGGGCGACTTGAAGCCAAGCTCTTTGGCAATTTCTGCGCGAGTAGGCGGGAAGCCGGTGGCTTCCAGTGCCGAGCGAATCAGGTTGAGAACCTGCTGCTGTCTTGCTGTGAGCTTGATCATCTTCTATCCATATCTGTTTATCTGTACAGTGGGTGTGAATATATACAGTATTAAATACTGTGTAAACCCACAGTGTTTTATTTTTCTCCATGTCTGTTTCGGTGATCTCGACAATATCCCTGATTGTGTTTGGCTGGTGTTTTCAGTGCGTTTGAAACGGTTTTTCTTGCGGCGCTGAAAAGGCTTAAATTTTGATACTTTTTGGCATAATTCTGTTCCTGATATTGCCCTTTCGCTGTTTGAAACGTATGTTTCAAACATTTGAAAAGTAGCGGACGGAATGAGCCATGGCACAAAAAGATACCGCCAAATCGATTCTTAACGCAGCAGAGGAATTATTCTCGGAACGTGGATTTGCCGAGACCTCACTGCGTAACATCACCAGTAAGGCCAGTGTTAACCTGGCGGCGGTGAATTATCACTTTGGTTCCAAGAAAGAGCTTATTCAGGCGGTATTTGCCCGTTTCCTGACGCCGTTCTGCGCAGATCTGGATGGCTCCCTGGAGGAATTTGAAGCACGTCTGGGTGATCAAACGCCACAACTGGCTGACTTGCTGCGGCTGCTGGCGGAGAATTCGTTGGCGGCGGGTAAGGGTAATCCGCGTCGGGTCGGTATTTTCATGCGGCTGTTGGGGTTGGCCTATTCGCAGGAACAGGGCCATTTGCGCAAGTTTCTGCGTAAGGAATACGGTGCGGTGTTTGCCCGTTTTATGTCGCTGGTGACAGCGGCGTCCCCCGAGCTGGATGATCAGGAGCGTTTCTGGCGTATCCACTTTATGCTGGGTGCAACGGTCTTTACGCTTTCCGGTGTTGAATCGCTGACGGCAATGGCCGAGCATGATCTGGGTGTTTCTACTGGCATTGAAGGCGTCATTGATCGTCTGGTGCCTTTCCTGTCGAGCGGTTTTCAGGCGCCCCATCAGGGCTGATTGCTTCCCTTATTTATGAAAAATCACATGTATGAATAGTTGCAAGGTGTCGCAGCATGGATGCTGAGGTTTTGATCGAGGTGTCGATTGCGGATCAGGCGTTGCGTCTGAAAACGCCGACCAGCTGCACGCTTTATCCGGTTTCCACGGCGCTGAATGGCGCGGGTGAGCAGCAGGGCTCGGGCAAGACGCCGATTGGCTGGCATCGGGTGGTTGCCCGTATTGGTGAAGGCCTGCCGCTCGGTTCGGTGTTTGTTGGTCGTCGTTTTACCGGCGAAATTTATTCCGATCAGCTGGCGCAGGCGTTTCCGCAGCGCGACTGGATTCTTTCGCGCATCCTCTGGTTGCAGGGGCTCGAAGTCGGTCGTAACCGGATGGGAGGGGTTGATTCCATGCGGCGTTATATCTATATCCATGGCACGCCGGATTCTGAACCCATGGGCAAGCCACTGTCGCATGGCTGTATTCGGATGCGTAACAGTGATTTGTTGGCCCTGTTTGAACAGGTGCCGGCAAAAACACCTGTGTGGATTCAGCAGCACAGTTTTTCGAGGATCCCATGTCGTCAGTTGTAACTGCATTGCCGTCACAGCCGGTTGGCGTCATTGCTGATTTGATTGGCCCGCAGTTGCTGGAAGCCGATCTGCCGGTATTACAGTCGCCAGCGCTGACGGGTTTGATTTTGTTTGGCCGCAATTATCAGAATCCTCAGCAGCTTCAACAGCTGCTGGCGGATGTGCGTAAGGTGCGACCGGGCTTGCCGGTGTTTGTCGATCAGGAAGGTGGCCGCGTACAGCGCTTTCGCGAGGGTTTTACCCGACTGCCAGCGATGGGGCGGTTGGGGGAGTTATTCGCTCGGCAGCCGCAACAAGCTCGTCAGGCTGCTGGCTGGCTCGGTGAGTTGATGGCGCTGGAGTTGGCACTGGCTGGCGTTGATGTCAGCTTTGCCCCGGTACTGGATATCGAGCGCGGCTGTTCAAAAGTGATTGGTGATCGTTCTTTTGGTTTTGATGCCGCAGTCGTGACCGCGTTGGCCGGTTGTTTTATTGGTGGTATGCACGCCGTGGGTATGAAAGCCGTCGGCAAACATTTTCCGGGGCACGGTGCTGTCGAAGCGGACTCCCATCTCGAATTGCCGGTTGATCACCGTAACCTGGCACAGCTGGACTATGATATGCGGCCGTTCCGCAGCTTGAATCAGCAAGGCTTGCTCGACGGTGTGATGCCTGCGCATGTGGTTTATCCAGCCTTTGATTCCGAACGTACCGCAGGATTTTCGCCGCGTTGGATGCAGCTGCTGCGCCAGCAGCTGGGTTTTGATGGTGTGGTGTTCAGTGATGATCTGACCATGCAGGGGGCGGCGGCAGCCGGCAGTTATGCCGAGCGGGCGCTGCTGGCCATGGCGGCGGGATGCAACGCGCTGGTGGTTTGTAACCTTCCTGAAGGCGAGCTGGAAGTCTTGCAGCAGGTTGAGCGCTTGCTGCAACAGGGCGCTGAACTGCTGGACCTGAGTGGCTGGCGGCTGTCGTTGAACTCTCAGGCTATGGATAACGGGCAACAGCGCCAACAGCATTTGCAGCAACAGCTGCGCAATATTGATTTGATTGACTAGCTTATTCGGAGATTTCATGCCGACAAAACGCATTGGCATTATTGGTGGTACGGGTCTGACTCGTCTGGAAGGCCCTCAAATTACCCAGGTTCACGACGTGAACACAGTACTGGGAACACCGTCCAGTAGTGTTCAGCAGGGTACATGGAATGGCTGTGAGGTGCTGTTTATGGCACGTCATGGTCATCCTCATGCCTTGCCGCCGCACAAGGTAAATTACCGCGCCAACCTGCTGGCTTTGCAGGAATTGGGTGCTGACGCAATTATTGCCGTCAACGCCGTCGGCGGTATTCATGCTGATATGGACGCTGGTGCGATTGTGATCCCGCACCAGCTGGTGGATCTGACCTGGGGTCGTGAAAGCACCTATTTTGATGGCAGCTACAAACCACTGGAGCACATCGACTTCACCGATCCATTTGATGCTGATATTCGCCAGCATTTGCTGGGTGCGGCTGCAAAGCTGCAGTTGCCGGTGTCTGACTTTGGTGTGGTCGCCGTGACTCAGGGGCCGCGGCTGGAAACCACTGCGGAGATTGACTATCTCGAACGTATTGGTTGTGACGTTGTGGGTATGACCAGCATGCCGGAAGCTGTGCTGGCCCGGGAGCTGGGTATTCCTTATGCCAGTGTGTGTCTGGTGGTGAACCCGGCCGCTGGTCGCAGCGACGCTGTGATTACCATGGAAGACATTCAGCGGGTGCTGGATGCCGGTATGGGACAGGTGCGGGATCTGATTGAGGCGGCTTTGCCTGCTGTGTGATAGCGGCTGGTCCAGGTGACAATAGTTCAGGCTTGTAGGCTGGCAAAAAACAAAGGCCCGGAAAAACTCCGGGCCTTTGTTTTTCTATCGTTTTATCTGCCAGTGCCTGGATCAGACGCGCGATTGTTATTGAGCCGGGCTGGTTGTCGCAGCTGCCGGTGCTGCAACAGGAGTTGGTGCTGGAGCCGGCTCTGGAATGTCGACAGGCGTTAGTCGAATCACCAGACCCAGCATTGGGTGATCGAGGTAATGCAGTTCGCCGCTGCGCATACGGCGACTCATGACAATGTGAGCAGCGCGTGCCGGGTACAGGCCATCGATCATCACGGGCTGTGGTTCTGGCTGCTCGATCACCGTCACTGGCTCTGCGACAGGGTTGATTGCAGCTGTCGTGTCGATGGCAGTGGCCAGCAGGGAATCTGTGGTTTCGGCAACCGGCATCAGCAGCGGCTCTTGCGGCAGGTTGGCGCTCAGATGCTGGACTGCCAGGTCGGTGTGGATGTGCAGGTAACGACTCAGATAAATGCTGAAAGAGCCGCTGATCTGAATTTCAGGTTCACCGTCCAGGGTCAGGTTGATCGGATGTTTTAGCTGGCCGGCCTGAGCCTGAACCGGTTCAATCCAGCGCTCATGCCAAACCACTCGCATGCCGCCCTGCGGATCAATACGACTGGCTTCCCGTTGCATCCGCAGATGGCTGTTGGCTGCCAGTGGCGACCAATAGCCATTGCTGGCAGTTACCGGCCAGGGCAGGTGTTGGGCCCAGTTCTGCTGCCATTGCTGCAATCGATAGGCTTGTTGAACGGCACTGGGCTGGGCGGATTTGCCCGTCAGCGGGTCAGACACTGCAGCTGCCGGCAAGTCTTCTGGCGCCAGCAGCTTGTCCCAGTGTTCGTTGTCGATATCGGCGAGGTCGGTATAGGCGACCAGCATCATTTCAACGTCGTACCAGTTGTTGCCGAACAAGGCGTTTTCAGCCAGTGCAGAGGAGGCCATCAGGCCTGTTGCGACTGCCAGCAGAGGGCGGAAAAACAGCGTCACGGTCAGAGTTCCTTTTGCAATTCGGTAAGTACCTGGTCGATTACGTTAAAGCGGCGGTCGATGGTGTCCATATTGAAATAGAAACGCAAGCTGTGGCCACCTTCCAGCTTGTAGCTGGCAGGTTTGGTTTGTACCAGTTTCACCAGGGTGAATGGGTTGATGTTGGTCTCGGAACTGAAATCCAGTCGGCCGGATTCGGTTCCGGCATCCAGTTTGGCAATGCCCATCGGCGTGAGTTTCAGTTTCAGCGAGGTCTGGCGGAACAGGTTTTTGACCTGATCTGGCAGTAGTCCGAAGCGGTCGATCATTTCGACCTGCAGTTCGCGCAGCTGGTTGTCATCGTCGCAGTTGGCCATGCGTTTGTAGAGCGTCAGGCGGCTGTTGACGTCCGGCAGATAATCGGCCGGAATCAGTGCTGGCATATGCAGGTTGACGTCGGCGGTCTGGCGCGGCGTCAGGTTGTCGGAAGGCATTTTGCCAGAACGCATGGCCTTGACCGCCTGATCGAGCATTTCCATATACAGGGTGAAGCCAATGGTTTCGATCTGGCCGCTCTGTTCGTCGCCCAGCAATTCCCCGGCACCACGAATTTCGAGGTCGTGGGTGGCGAGCATGAAACCGGCGCCGAGGTCCTGCGATGCCGAAATGGCGTCGAGACGCTTTTCGGCATCCTTGGTCATGGTTTTGGGTGGCGGTGTCAGCAGGTAGGCATAGGCCTGGTGGTGCGAACGGCCAACCCGGCCACGCAGCTGGTGCAGCTGGGCCAAACCAAACTTGTCGGCACGTTCAATAATGATGGTGTTAGCCGACGGAATATCGATACCGGTTTCAATAATGGTGGTACACACCAGCACGTTGAAGCGTTTGTGGTAGAAATCACTCATCACGCTTTCAAGTTCGCGCTCGGACATCTGACCGTGAGCAGCAACGACGCGGGCCTCCGGCACCAGTTCATCCAGCTCGCGAGCAGTCTTTTCAATCGACTTGACTTCGTTGTGGAGGTAATAAACCTGGCCGCCACGGAGAATTTCTCGCAGTACGGCTTCCTTGATCGCGGTGTCGTCGTACTGGCGTACAAAGGTTTTCACACTCAGGCGTTTGGCTGGTGGGGTGGCAATAATCGACAGGTCACGGATGCTGGCCATCGCCATGTTGAGCGTGCGCGGAATTGGCGTGGCGGTAAGGGTCAGAATATCGACTTCGGCCCGCAGCGACTTGATGCGTTCTTTCTGCTGGACACCAAATCTGTGTTCTTCGTCGATGATCAGCAGGCCCAGATGTTCAAACTTCACATCTTTTTGCAGCAGCTTGTGGGTGCCGACGACGATGTCGGTTTTGCCTTCGATCATGCGGTCCAGTGCCAGCTGGGTTTCCTTGGCCGACTTGAAGCGTGACAGCACGTCAACCTTGACCGGCCATTCGGCAAAACGGTCAGCGAAGTTCTGGTAATGCTGCTGCGCCAACAGGGTAGTGGGGACCAGTACGGCGACCTGTTTGCCGCTCTGTACGGCAATAAAGGCGGCCCGCATGGCGACTTCGGTTTTACCGAAGCCGACGTCGCCACAAACCAGCCGGTCCATCGGACGCGGCGAACACATGTCATCAATGACAGCGTCGATAGCGGCTTGCTGATCCGGGGTTTCCTCGTAGGGGAAACCCGCCGCAAAGCGCTGGTATTCTTCGTCCGGGCCGTCGAAAGCAAAGCCTTTACGGGCTTCGCGACGGGCGTAGATGTCGAGCAGTTCGGCAGCCGTGTCGCGGATTTTTTCAGCCGCCTTGCGTTTTGCCTGCTCCCACTTGTCGGTGCCCAGTTTGCTGATTGGTACGGCGCCGTCTTCGGCACCGCCGTAGCGGGCAATCAGATGCAGTGACGAAACCGGTACATACAGCTTGCTGTTGCCCTGATATTCCAGCACCAGAAATTCGTTGGTCTGACCGCCTGCATCAAGTGCCTGCAGCCCCATATAACGGCCGATGCCGTGGTCGAGGTGAACAACCGGTGAGCCTTCTTTCAGCTCGGTGAGGTCGCGGATAACGTTGTCGGCATCGGTTTTCTGGCGATTACGGCGGCGGGTCTGGCGAATCCGCTGACCAAACAATTCATTTTCGGTAATCAGTGCCAGATCTGGTTGGCCGCTGATCAGTACGCCTTGCGACAGAGGTGCTATGGTCAGGCTCAGGCGTGGCTGGTTGTCGGTGATTTCCTGCCAGTTGCTGAGCTCTTTGGGGCTCAGCTTGATGCGCCCCAACAATTCTTTCAGGGCTTCACGACGGCCTGCGGATTCCGCACAAAAGACCACCCTGCATTGATCGTTGTTTTGCAGCCAGATCTGCAGTCGCTGTAATGGCTGTTCAAGGCGGGAGTCAACGCTGATGTCAGGCAGTTTGGCGGTATCAAAGCGCACTGAACCGGTACGTTTCGGTAAGTCGTCGTCATGCCATTGAATGCGAGGGTATTCATTCAGCTTGCTGAACAGCTGATCCTGCGCCAGAAACAGTTCGGCTGGAGCCAGCAATGGGCGGGTACGGTCATGGCGGCGACTTTCGTAACGCTGTTCGACGTCGAGTCGGAATTGGCTAGCGGCCGTTTCAATCGCCTGGTCATGAATCACCAGAGTGTTAGCTGGAAGGTGATCAAAAAAGCTGCCCAGCTCATCGGCGAAAAACAGCGGCAGGTAGTATTCGATACCGGCCGGGGCGATGCCCTGGGTGATGTCCATATAAATGGAACAGTCGTTAGGATTTTGCTCGAAAAAATCAAACCAGCGGTTTTTGAACAGCTTGATGGCGGTGGTGGTCAGCGGAAATTCACGTGCGGGCAGGATGCGAATGCTGTCGATCTTGTCGAGGGTGCGCTGACTGTCCGGGTCAAAGGTTCGCAGGGTTTCGATTTCGTCATCAAACAGGTCGATCCGGAACGGCTGGGGCTGGCCCATTGGAAAAATATCAACAATGGCGCCGCGGACGGCAAATTCACCGTGTTCGTAAACGGTATCAACGCAGTGGTAACCCGCTGCTTCAAGCTGGACGCGGGTTTTGTCGACGTCGAAGGTCTGGCCGATGTCGAGTACAAAACTCTGGCCACTGTAAAACCCCTGTGGTGGCAATTTTTGCAGCAAGGTACCGATCGGAATGATCAGGATACCGTCACGACTGCCATGCAGCTGGCTGAGGGTGGCGATACGCTGGGAGATAATATCCTGATGCGGCGAAAACACGTCGTAGGGCAGGGTTTCCCAGTCCGGAAACAACATCAGCTTGCTGTTGCTGGCGAAAAAGCCGAGTTCTTCCTCAATCTGCAGTGCGCTGGCGGTGTCGGTGGTAATGATCAGGGTCAGCCCGGCATGTTGGCGGGCGGCTTCGGCAATCGCCAGGCTGCGGCTGGCACCTTGCAGGTTGCCCCAGAATCGTCTTTCAGCGGCCCGGCTGGGCAGATCGGAAGATACTAGTTGGCTTGCCTGCTGACTCATGGGGTTTCCCTGATGCTACGAATTTGGGCGGGCTAGTGTAATCAATGCATGAAAGGCTGTCACAGCCACTTTGCCAGTAAGTCTCGTGGGAGAGTGCTGCTAGTCGGCATCTTGGCTTATCAGCCTGACATCTTTGTCAAAATTTTGTGGAGTGGATGGCGAAAAAGTTACTTTTTTTATGACTTTAGTGGATGAAATAGAATAGAAAATCCGCTGATGAGGGGGATGCCGGAGGGCTATTGACGGTAAATTTTCTATCATTCACTGGTGAAAGGTTGGAAATTTACAAGCTTGCGGGGCTTGTTTCGGGGTGGTTCCTGGCTGGTGTGGCCCGATTTTGCCCGGTCTTGTTGCTGTTGCGGGTGAATTGGCGGGATGAGTGGCGCGATTGGTGGCGGATGAGAAAGGGCGGCTGGCGGCGAGTGGAACAATCTGACGGGATATTGTGTTTCAGTAATGTTTCTTACATTTTGACCAGAGGCTGGTGGATTTATTACCAGCTTGCTTGCAATTCCACAAATTTGTGATCCGCATTCAGTCTGTGCATAATCCGCACCCCTGTGACCAACAGCTTTTTTATGGAAGGTTTGCCCGTGACCCAAGATATGCGCGATACCTGCTTGCAAGAGTGGACAGAACGCGAAGCCATCGCTGAATCCATGATTCCTGCGATCGGTTCCCTGTACCGCAACCGCAACGTAATTACCTCTGTGTACGGCCGTGCAATTATCAATCGTTCCGTTATCGACATTCTCAAGGCGCATCGCTTTGTTCGTCATATCGTGAAGCAAGAGATTTCTGTGCAGGACACATTCCCGATTCTGGGTGTGCTGGCTGAGCTGGAAGTAAACAGCATTCACGTTGATATCGGTCGTCTGGCAGTAAAATTTGCCCAGGAAGGCAATGGCCGTGAATTGCGTCAGTTCGTTATCGACGAGCTGGGCGATGCCATCGGTCAGCCAGAAAACTTTGGCGAGAACCGCGACGTGGTACTGTACGGCTTTGGCCGTATCGGTCGTCTGCTGGCTCGCATCCTGATCGAAAAATCCGGTGCTGGCAAAGCACTGAACCTGCGTGCCATCGTGGTTCGCCGTGGCAAGGGCGCTGACCTGGAGAAACGTGCCAGCCTGCTGCGTCGTGACTCTGTACACGGTACTTTCCGTGGCACCCTGACCATTGATGAAGAAAACGAGGCGCTGATCGCCAACGGTAACTACATCAAGATCATTTACGCCAACAACCCGGCTGAAATCGATTACACCCAGTACGGCATCAACAATGCGCTGGTGATCGATAACACCGGTGTGTGGCGTGATGAAGATGGTTTGGCCCAGCACCTGCAGAGCAAGGGCGTTGCTCGTGTGCTGCTGACTGCACCAGGCAAGGGTGATATCAAGAACATCGTTTATGGTATCAACCACGGTGATATCGATGTTGCTGACAAAATTCTGTCTGCAGCTTCCTGTACCACCAATGCCATTACTCCAGTGCTGAAAGTGATGAACGATCAGTTCGGCATCAAGAGTGGTCACGTTGAAACCGTTCACTCCTACACCAACGACCAGAACCTGATCGATAACTACCATAGTGGTGATCGTCGTGGTCGTTCTGCGCCGCTGAACATGGTTATCACCGAGACTGGTGCTGCCAAAGCGGTCGCCAAGGCGCTGCCAGAACTGAAGGGCAAGCTGACCGGTAACGCCATTCGTGTTCCTACTCCAAACGTTTCGATGGCGATTCTGTCTCTGAATCTGTCTCGCGAAGTGTCTGTTGAGGAAGTGAATGACTATCTGCGTGATGTTTCCCTGAACTCTGATGTTGCCCGTCAGATCGACTGGGTGAACAGCCCAGAAGTGGTTTCTACCGACTTTGTTGGTAACAGCCATGCCGGTATTGTTGATGCCAAGGCAACAATCGTAAACGGCGAGCATGTTAACCTCTACGTTTGGTACGATAACGAATACGGTTACAGCCGTCAGGTTGTTCGTATTGCGCACCAGCTGTGTGGCGTTGAATACCCGACTTACCCTGTTAAGAAGTAAGTTTTCGAACTTGCTTGCGTTGTATACGGTTGCTTCCCGGTAATTGAATGTAACGCAATAATCGGGAGTGTTTACTTCGGCACTCCCGATTAATTCCAGGCTTTATATGCCGTTTTGGCATACAGAGTTACTTCAGAAGTATGTCTTCCGAAACCGCATGGCCGCTAGATTATTCGGTCTCGCACCTCTATACTTAGCGCCGTTTTTAACTTAGTAAACTTAGCAAACGAGTATCCAAGTGCTTGTTTCCCATAACAAAACACGGGGAACACGGGCAAAGTCCGAGCTGTTTGGCAGTATCGGGGCGGTCGCGTGTCTTTTTGTATGGGACGGCATTCTGGTACCCATGTGATTAGGCGAGGCATATGATCAAAATTAAAAAAGGTCTCGACTTACCTATCACCGGAGCTCCTGAGCAAACCATTTCTTCCGGTAAGAGTGTTACACAAGTGGCATTGTTGGGCGGAGATTATGTCGGCATGAAGCCGACAATGGCTGTTCGGGAAGGTGATCGGGTCAAGAAGGGGCAAGTCCTATTTACAGATAAAAAAACCGAAGGCGTTCAGTACACCGCGCCAGCAGCAGGCATCGTCCAGGCTGTTAATCGTGGTGATCGCCGCAAGTTTTTGTCCGTAGTAATCGATGTGGATGGCGACGAAGAAATCATCTTCGAAAGCTACCCGGCTGCAAAACTCTCCTCCCTGTCTGCCGCTGATGTGCAACAGAATCTGGTTGATTCCGGTCTGTGGACAGCACTGCGCACCCGTCCTTATTCAAAGGTTCCAGCACTGGACAGTCGTCCAGCAGCGATCTTTGTCAATGCCATGGATACCAATCCACTGGCAGCCAACCCTGAGTTGGTGATTGCCGAGCAGGCAGAAGCTTTCAAGAACGGTCTGACCGTGCTGAAAAACCTGACTGAAGGCAAGTTGTTCGTGTGCAAGGCTGCTGGTGCCAATATTCCATCTGCGGGTGTTGAGACCAGCGAAGAGTTTGCCGGTGTGCACCCGGCAGGCCTGGCTGGTACCCACATCCATTACCTGTTCCCTGTCAGTGAAAGCCGCACTGTATGGACCGTAGGTTATCAGGACGTTATTGCAATTGGTGTTCTGTTTACGACCGGTAAACTGTACAACGAACGCGTAATTTCCCTGGCTGGTCCACAAGTGAAGCAGCCTCGTATCGTCCGTACCCTGTTGGGTGCCAGCCTGGACCAGCTGAGTGCCGGTGAACTGGCTGACGCTGAAAACCGGGTGGTGAGTGGCTCCGTATTTGGTGGTCGTACTGCAGCAGGTGCTGAAGCCTTCCTGGGTCGCTTCCATAATCAGGTGACTGTGTTGCGCGAAGGTCGTGAGCGTCCATTGCTGCATTATTTCACCCCGGGTGCCAACCGTTTCTCGGTGATGCCAATTTACTTGTCCAAGCTGATGAACAAGACCTTTGCGTTCAGCACCTCTACCAATGGTAGTGAGCGTGCGATGGTGCCGGTTGGTGCCTATGAACGGGTTATGCCGCTGGATATTCTGCCGACGCACCTGCTGCGGGCGCTGATTGTTGAAGATATGGAATCAGCTGTCAGCCTGGGCGCGCTGGAACTGGATGAAGAAGACCTCGCTCTGTGCAGCTTTGTTTGCCCGGGCAAGTACGAATACGGTCCAATCCTGCGCAAGAATCTCACTCGTATTGAGGCGGAGGGTTAATCATGGGTCTGCGTTCTATTCTCGACAATCTGGCTCCGCACTTTGAAAAGGGCGGCAAGTACGAAAAGATGTACCCGCTGTACGAAGCCGTTGATACCGGCTTGTACTCGCCACCAAACGTAACCAACAACACAGCTCACGTGCGTGACGGCATCGACCTCAAGCGCATTATGATTACTGTGTGGGCCTGTACTTTTCCGGCGCTGTTCTTCGGTATGTACAACATCGGTCTGCAGGCGAACGAAGCCATCGCAGCTGGTAACGGTACTGTACTGGAAGGCTGGCGTGAGCTGCTGATCGCCCTGCTGGGTGGTTCCGGTCACAATGCTGCAAGCCTGTGGGACAACCTGGTGTTTGGTGCTGCCTACTTCCTGCCTGTGTATGCCACTACCTTTATCGTGGGTGGTTTCTGGGAAGTGCTGTTTGCCACCATTCGCCGTCACGAAGTTAACGAAGGCTTCTTTGTTACCTCGATTCTGTTTGCGCTGACGCTGCCGCCAACCATTCCGTTGTGGCAAGTGGCGCTGGGTATTTCCTTCGGTGTGGTCATCGGCAAGGAAGTATTCGGTGGTACCGGCAAGAACTTCCTGAACCCTGCTCTGGCAGGTCGTGCCTTTCTGTTCTTCGCTTACCCGGCTTCCATGTCTGGTAACGCGGTATGGACTGCGGCTGATGGTTTCACCGGTGCAACTGCTCTGGGTAGCGCGGCCGAAGGCGGTGTGACCAGTATTCTGAACAGTGGTATCACCTGGATGGACGCTTTCCTGGGTACGATCCAGGGTTCTATGGGTGAAACCAGCACGCTGGCTATCCTGATCGGCGGCGCTGTGCTGATGATCATGAACATTGCAGCCTGGCGCATTGTTGCTGGCGTAATGGTCGGCATGGTGGCGTTCTCGCTGTTGCTGAACGGTATTGGTTCTGACACCAATCCGATGTTTGCCTTGCCATGGTACTGGCACCTGGTGTTGGGCGGTTTTGCCTTCGGTATGGTCTTTATGGCTACCGATCCGGTATCTGCGTCCATGACCAACAAGGGCAAGTGGGTCTTTGGTGCCTTGATCGGCTTCATGGTGGTGATGATTCGTGTGGTTAACCCTGCTTTCCCTGAAGGCATGATGCTGGCCATTCTGTTCGCCAACCTGTTTGCACCTCTGATCGACCACTTCGTAGTTCAGGCAAACATCAAACGGAGGATTGCACGTGTCAGCTAATAACGACAGCATCCAGAAAACCCTGATTGTTGCGATCCTGCTGTGTCTGGTGTGTTCGGTCATTGTTGCCGGCTCCGCGGTGGGCTTGCGCAGCAAGCAACAGGAAAACAAGGCTAACGACAAGCGCGCTGCAGTATTGCAGGCGGCTGGTCTGTATGAGCAAGGCAAGTCAGTTGCCGAACAGTTCAAGTCCAAAATCCAGACTCGCATTGTGAATCTGGCTGAAGGTCGCTTTGCTACTGACGCTGAGCTGAAGGAAATCCGTGACGCTGGTCTGACCGTCGACAACTTCGATCAGAAGAAGTCTTCCAAGACTCCGGCGCTGTCACGCGCTCTGGGCAGTGATGAAGATCCGGCCAGCATCAAGCGTCTGGAGAAATTTGCCGCAGTGTTTATCGTTGCTGATGGTGACAACATCCAGAAGATCATTCTGCCAGTGCATGGTTATGGTCTGTGGTCCACCCTGTATGGCTTCCTGGCGCTGCAAGGCGACATGGACACCATCGTTGGCCTGGGCTTCTACTCCCATGCCGAAACCCCTGGATTGGGTGGTGAAGTTGACAATCCGAAGTGGAAATCACTGTGGGTTGGCAAGCACGTATTCAATGACAAGGGCCAGGTTGCTATCAGTGTCGTGAAAGGCGGTGCTGAAGAAGGTAACCCGAACCAGGTCGATGGTTTGTCCGGTGCAACTCTGACCAGCCGTGGTGTGAACAATCTGGTTCGCTTCTGGGTTGGTGATACCGGCTTCGGCAAGCTGATTGATAACCTGAAAGCACAGGGAGCATAAGCATGTCTGAGATCAAGAAAGTATTGACCGAACCCTTGTTCGGCAAGAACCCGATTGCGGTTCAGATTCTGGGTATCTGTTCAGCGCTGGCGGTAACCACCAGTCTGAAAGTGACTCTGGTAATGTGTGTGGCCCTGACTCTGGTAACAGCCTGTTCCAGCGCCAGTATCGCCCTGATTCGTAACCAGATTCCGAACAATATCCGGATTATTGTGCAGATGATCATTATTGCCTCGCTGGTAATCGTGGTCGATCAGATCCTTAAGGCCTATGCCTATGATGTCAGCAAGCAGCTGTCGGTATTCGTCGGTTTGATCATTACCAACTGTATCGTAATGGGTCGCGCGGAAGCCTTCGCCATGAAGAATGGTCCGGTACTGAGCTTCTTCGATGGTATTGGTAACGGCCTGGGTTACTCCCTGATGCTGATCTCTGTTGGTACCATCCGTGAGTTGTTTGGTGCGGGTAAACTGCTGGGCTTCGAAATCCTGCCGCTGGTAAAAGACGGTGGCTGGTATGTGCCTAACGGTTTGCTGCTGCTGCCACCATCTGCCTTCTTCATCATCGCACTGTTCATCTGGGCGCTGCGTGCATGGAAGAAAGAGCTGGTGGAAAAAGCTGAATTCAAGATTCTGCCAAACACTGAGCACTCCGGAGGTCACTAATGGAACACTATATCAGTCTGTTCGTCAGGTCTGTGTTCCTTGAGAACATGGCTCTGTCATTCTTCCTGGGGATGTGTACCTTTATGGCGATCTCCAAGAAAATCCAGACCGCTATTGGTCTGGGTATCGCCGTGGTTGTGGTGCTGGGTATTTGTACCCCGATCAACAACCTGATCTACACTTCGTTCCTGAAGGAAGGTGCGATGGTGTGGGCGTCTCCTGATTTCGCTACTGTTGACCTGAGCTTCCTGGGTCTGCTGACCTACATTGGTGTTATTGCCGCTGTGGTGCAGATTCTGGAAATGGTACTGGATAAGTATGTACCTGCACTGTACAACGCGCTGGGTGTATTCCTGCCGTTGATCACAGTGAACTGCGCCATCATGGGTGCGGTTCTGTTCATGGTTGAACGTGACTACAACTTTGCTGAAAGCGCGGTATTTGGCGTTGGCTCCGGTGTGGGCTGGGCGCTGGCGATTACAGCATTGGCCGGTATTCGTGAAAAGCTGAAGTACAGCGACGTGCCAGCAGGTCTGCAGGGTCTGGGTATTACCTTCATGACTGTTGGTCTGATGTCACTTGGCTTCATGTCCTTCTCTGGCGTATCACTGTAAGGAGACGAAGTTTTGAATATCGAAATTATTCTGGGCGTAGTGATGTTTACCGTGATTGTACTGTCACTGGTATTCATCATTCTGGGCGCCCGCGCCAAGCTGGTAAGCTCTGGCGACGTTAAAATCCTGATCAACGGTGAACGTGAAGTTGTCACTGAAGCCGGCGGTAAACTGTTGCAGACTCTGGCTGCCAACAACATCTTCCTGTCCTCTGCCTGTGGTGGTGGCGGTACCTGTGCCCAGTGCAAGTGCAAGGTGACTGATGGTGGTGGTGAAATGCTGCCAACGGAAGCTTCTCACTTCACCAAGGGTGAGGCCCGTGAAGGCTGGCGCCTGTCCTGTCAGACTCCTGTTAAACAGGATATGAAGGTAGAAGTGCCTGAAGAAGTGTTTGGCGTGAAGAAGTGGGAAACAACGGTTGTTTCCAACCCTAACATGGCGACCTTCATCAAGGAGCTGACCCTGGCTCTGCCTGAAGGTGAGAACGTTGATTTCCGCGCTGGCGGTTATGTACAGCTGGAGTGTCCTCCGTACGAAATCAACTTCTCTGACTTCGACATTCAGGAAGAATACCGTGGTGACTGGGAGCGTTTTGGCTTCTTCAACATCAAGGCAGTTAACACCGAGACCACGATTCGTGCGTACTCCATGGCGAACTACCCTGAAGAGAAGGGTGTGGTTAAGTTCAATATCCGTATTGCAACACCACCTCCAGGTTCCAAGGGCATTCAGCCGGGCATCATGTCTACCTTCGTGTTCAACCTGAAACCAGGTGACAAGGTAACTGTATACGGTCCATTTGGTGAGTTCTTCGCCAAGGATACCGATGCCGAGATGGTATTCATCGGTGGTGGTGCGGGTATGGCGCCTATGCGTTCCCACATCTTCGACCAGCTCAAGCGTCTGAACTCCAAGCGCAAGATGAGCTTCTGGTATGGTGCACGTTCACTGCGTGAGCTGTTCTATCAGGACGAATACGATCAACTGGCTGCTGAAAACGACAACTTCGAATGGCACGTGGCGATGTCTGATCCACAGCCAGAAGATAACTGGACCGGTCTGACCGGCTTCATTCACAACGTACTGTATGAACAGTACCTGCGTGATCACGAAGCGCCAGAAGATTGTGAGTACTACATGTGTGGGCCTCCAATCATGAACCAGTCAGTGATCAACATGTTGTTGTCTCTGGGTGTTGAGCCTGAAAACATCATGCTGGACGATTTCGGTGGTTGATCCCCGTATCTGAATGCCAAAAAGCCGCACCTTTGTGCGGCTTTTTTGTATCTGTACGGCAGTATTTTATGACCCGTCAGAACAAACCCGCCTAATGGATAACCTGTCGCAACGGTTTGCCTGCATCGTTTTGTGAGCTGATCTGCTATCTTGATCACAATAAACAAAAAATGACACAAAACTGTAGTGACCGATCATGACTGAAAAGAACTCTTCTGACCGTGCTGCTTCGACTTCTTCTGATGGGCAAAAGCCACCTCTGTATTGGGGTCCGGCGATCATGTTTGCCGGTTCATTTCTGGGGGTAATCATCCTGGTTCCCTGGTATGGCTTTACCTATGGCTATCAGGCACCGGCCTGGATCGCCTATGTTGTTATCACCTGGCTGACGGGTATGGCAATAACGGGTGGCTATCACCGACTGTGGTCCCACAGTGCTTATGAAGCGCACTGGCTGTTACGGGTATGGTATGCCTTGTGGGGCGCTTCGGCGCTGCAGAACACCATTCTGGAATGGGCTTCTGGCCACCGTACCCATCACAAGCACGTTGATGACGAAGACAAGGATCCGTATTCCGCCCGACGTGGTTTGTGGTATTCCCACATTGGCTGGATGCTGCGGCGGTATCCGGCGGGCGTGACCGATCACAAAAACGTTAAAAACCTGCTGAAAGACCCGGTGGTGGTATGGCAGGAGAAATACTATTTCTGGATTGTGGCGGCGATGAACATTGGTTTGCCGTTGCTGCTTGGAGTGATCTTTGGTGATGTCTGGGGCATGTTACTGCTGGCCGGTTTGCTGCGCCTGTTTACCACCCATCATGTCACTTTCTTTATTAATTCCATTGCCCACAAGTGGGGAACCCAACCCTATACCGATGAGAACACGGCTCGTGACAACCCGTTTTTCGCCTTCCTGACCCACGGTGAGGGGTATCACAACTATCATCACATTTTTCAGACCGACTACCGTAACGGCATTCGTTGGTATCACTGGGATCCGACCAAATGGTTTATCAAGGCCTGTTCCTGGGTTGGTTTGACCTGGAACCTGAAGACGGTGTCCGATTTCAAGATTCAGCGTGCCAAAATCCAGATGCAGTTCAAACGGGCTGAGCAAAATCTGGCAGCCAGTCAGTTGCAGGCGGATGATCACCAGCGCTGGAGTGGGGTGCTGGAACAGGAGTACGAACACTTCAAGACGATGCTGAACGACTGGACCAACCTGCAGGCTGAGCGTTACGTAACCACCAAACAGAACCTTGCCGACAAATGGCAGGCGGCGGCCATTCGTACCCGTTTCAAGGAAATTGAATACAAGCTGCAGATGCAGCACAAGCGTCTGAGCTTGCTGGTTGCTGAACTGGCTCCGGCCTGACGATCGTGCTGCCAAACCGCCCTTAATGGGCGGTTTTTTGTTCCTGTTTATGCATTGCAGCTGGCTGGGAGCGCCGTTAGTATGGCCGCTCATTGAATCCCTCGACAAAGGAGCAGCAAATGCCTTCTGTGCTGATTACAGGCGCCAACCGTGGTATTGGCCTCGAACTGGTGCGACTGTACAGTGAGCGTGGTTATCAGGTGCTGGCAGTATGCCGGGAATCGTCTGATGAACTCGACGAGCTGGCGGATGCGACCATTGCCGGTATTGATGTGACCGATGAAGCATCAGTCGGCGCGGTGCAGTCCATCGTTGAGCAGCTGCTGGATGAACCACTGGATTTATTGATCAACAACGCCGGTATCTTTCTTAACGAAACCCTCGACAGCATGGATTTCGATCAGATTCGCCAGCAGTTTGAAGTCAACAGTATTGCACCCCTGATGGTCAGTTATGCCTTGTTGCCGTTTATGGCGGCGGGTAGCAAGATCGCCAATATCACCAGTCGTATGGGCTCGATGGAAGATAACGGTTCTGGTGCCTATTATGGTTATCGGGCTTCCAAGGCGGCGCTTAATGCGTTCGGCAAAAGCCTGGCGATAGACCTGAAACCGAAAGGCATTGCGGTTGCCCAACTGCATCCCGGTTTTGTGCAGACTCGTATGGTTAACTTTGCCGGTGACATTACCCCGGAACAGGCGGCTGCAGGCCTGGCCACACGGATTGATGAGCTGACACTCGAAAACACCGGTAGCTTCTGGCACTCCAATGGCCAGCAGCTGCCCTGGTAATCCGCTTTCAACATTTTTCAGTAAACAGGATCGACTATGGCTAACGCCCGTATCACCAAAAAACAACACACCCGCTTGCTGGGCGACTTCCTGATTGAATGCACCCAGGATTCTGCGTGGGAAGGCAAGCTCAAGGCCCTGTCTGATGAAAACAAGATCGACACTTCTGTCGACGGTTTTCCAGCTGCGTTTCTGGCGGACTTCCCGGAAGCCGAATACCAGAAACTGCATTACTGCATTGAGCGGGTAGAGTACGCTGAGGTTCCGCGTGCTGCTTCCTGCTGGTGGCCAGTGGACGCCGAAACCCAGTATTTTATGGCTTATCCGGCGGATTTCCCGCAGAGTCAGGTGTACATGGCGATTGATTTTGATGAGTGCGATCACGACCACGATCACGACCATTAATCACTAACAAATCGGGGCCCTTTGCTTTTGCATATGGGGCTCCGTTTGTTTCCCGATTCTGGATGCCAGCAAATTACGCGTCTTCCCAAGCGAGCTTGCCAGATTTGGGCACCATGCTGCGCAGCAAATTGCACTGCAGGCTGGATTCCAGAGCAAGTCTGGAATGACGTATATTCGAGTCCGTTAATAACCCGGACGCCGTTTTCTAACCCTGAATAAACCTGGCCGCCGCTTGGCCCGCCCGCATGCCTGTCGCAAAACAGGCGGTCAGCAAATAGCCGCCGGTTGGCGCTTCCCAGTCCATCATTTCACCCGCGACAAAGACGCCTGGCAGCTGTTTCAGCATCAAGTCTTCATCAAGAGCATTCCACTGCACGCCGCCCGCCGACGAAATGGCTTCATCAATTGGCCGGGTGCGTAACGGCTGTAATGGCATCGCCTTGATCGCGTTAGCCAGCGCTTGCGGATTGTTCAGGTCGAGTTCCGGCAAACAGTCCCGCAACAGTGAATTGGCGACAGCTGGCAGCTTGAGCTTCTTGCGCAACCAGTTGCTGAACGACAATTTTCCACGCGGTTGGCTGAGTTTCTGTTCAAGTTCTTTCAGTGAGGTGTGCGGCAGCCAGTCGAGTAGCAGGTTAACCGGCTTGCCAGCTTGCAACAGTTCGCGCATCGGACGGCTGAGGGCATAGATCAAACTGCCTTCAAGACCGTAGGCACTGATTACAAACTCGCCGGTTTTTTGCCACCGCTGACCCTGATTGTCGGTCAGTGACAGCGCCACGTGCTTGATCGGAGCGCCAGCGAACTTCTCCTTCAGATAATCACTCCAGTCCACTTCAAAGCCACAGTTGGCCGCTACCAGTGGGGTAACTGCAATTCCAGCCTGTTGCAACCAGGGTTGCCAGCGGCCGTCAGATCCCAGGCGTTGCCAGCTGGCACCGCCAAGTGCCAGTACGACCGCATCAAACTGGCGTTCAATCGAACCATTCGGGGTGTCAAAACACCAGTGTTGGGCTGCGCAGCCTGAATCTGAGTCTGGCATTGGGTTCCAGCCAGTCCAGCGATGGCGCTGGTGAAACACCACGCCAGCGGCTTTCAGCCGTTGCAGCCAGGCCCGCAACAGCGGAGCGGCTTTCATATCGGTCGGAAAAACCCGTCCCGAGGTGCCAACAAAGGTGTCGATTCCCAGCTGGTGAATCCATTGGCGCAATTGTTCTGGCGGCAGCTGATCCAGAGCGGGCTTGAGTTGAGCGGCTTCGGCACCATAGCGCTGTACAAAGTCTGCGTATGGCTCGGAGTGGGTAATGTTCATGCCGCCAATACCGGCCAGCAAAAATTTGCGCGCGACGCTTGGCATGGCGTCAAACACTTCGACTGTGAGCCCGGCGTTAACCAGCTGTTCGGCGGCCATCAGTCCGGCAGGACCGGCGCCAATCACGGCGACGCTGGTAGAAGTTGGGCTGGAAAGGGAAGTGCTGCTCACAAATAACTCCGGATATCAGTCAGACGGCGCAGTTTACCTGATTTGGGGGCTGGGCGAGATTGTCGTGTGCAGGTTTGTATATCTGGAAAAACGTATATATGATTTGGCGCATATATACATGGGCACAAATGAAAAACGCTATGACACCACTGGAATTGTTCAAACTGCTGGCGGATGAAACCCGCCTGACCACCTTGATGCTGATTCAGCGTTATGGCGAGTTGTGCGTATGCGAGCTGACCGAAGCCCTACTGCTGAGTCAGCCGAAGGTGTCGCGCCATCTGGCACTGTTGCGCAAGGCTGGTTTGTTGCTGGACGAAAAACGCGGTCAGTGGGTCTATTACAGCCTCAATCCCGCGCTGGAAACCGGCACCTGGGCGGTGCTCGAACAGTTGTCTGTTCATCACCAGGGTTATATCGCGGAAGCCGTTGAGCGTATGTCCGCCTGTCAGCCAAAAGAATCCTTGCCGGGCTGTTGTCAGCCGCGGCCGAATGCCAGTTTTTGATAGCAGCTGAGCTGCTGCCCTGATAAACCCTGAGGTCAACAACCCATGAAGTTGCTGTTTGTTTGTACGCATAATCGTTGTCGCAGTATTTGTGCGGAAGCCGTCGCACGCCACGTATTAAAGCCGGGTTTTGAAGTTCGTAGCGCTGGCAGTCAACCGGCCGGACAGGTTTATCCGGGCTCACTGGCAGCGCTGGCGGTACATGGAATTGATGTCAGTGGCCTGCAAAGCCAGTCGTGGGATGAGTTTGAAAGCTTTGCACCGGATTTTGTTATCACCGTTTGCGACAACGCCGCCAACGAAGCCTGCCCGCTGTGGATCGGCGCTGGCAAAAAGGTCCATTGGGGCCTGGCGGATCCATCCAAATTGCCCGGTGGCGATGATCAGGAGCGGGCCTTCCACAGTCTGATCGGGACTCTTAGTGCCCGTCTGGAACAGGTCAATCAGCTCGATCTGACAGTCGACCAGGCCACTCTGCAACAACAGCTGCAAGCGCTGGCCGAGGTGTACTGATGGGCATTTTTGAACGTTACCTGACCCTCTGGGTCGGTGCCGGTATTGTCGCCGGGATCGTGTTGGGACTGCTGATGCCTGGCCTGTTTGAAGCCATTGCCGCACTGGAAGTCGCCAGCGTCAATCTGGCGGTGGCGGTGCTGATCTGGTTGATGATCTATCCGATGATGGTGCAGGTCGATTTTGCTGCTATCAAGGACGTTGGCAAAAAGCCCAAAGGTCTGCTGCTGACACTGGTCATCAATTGGCTGATCAAGCCCTTCAGCATGGCTTTGCTGGGTTGGCTGTTCTTCAAGGTACTGTTCGCCAGCTGGGTTGATCCGCAAACCGCCAGCGAATACATCGCTGGCATGATCCTGCTGGGCGTCGCGCCCTGTACTGCGATGGTATTTGTCTGGAGTCAGCTGACCAAGGGGGATCCGAATTACACTCTGGTGCAGGTATCGATTAATGACATCATCATGATTTTTGCCTTTGCGCCACTGGCGGCCCTGTTGCTGGGTATTAGTGACGTACAGGTGCCCTGGCAAACGCTGCTGCTGTCTGTGGTTTTGTACGTGGTATTGCCCCTGGTCGCGGGTTGGCTTACCCGCAAGGCGCTGGTGAAGCAGAAGGATACCCACGAGCTGGACAGCCTGCTGGCGAAAATCAAGCCGTTCTCGATTATGGGGCTGATTGCCACTGTGGTGATTCTGTTTGGCCTGCAGGCGCCGGTTATCGTTGAAAAGCCGTTTGATATTGTGCTGATCGCCATTCCTCTGATGCTGCAGACCTACGGTATTTTTGTGGTGGCCTACTGGGCGGCAAAACGCCTGAAGCTGGCCCATAATATTGCTGCACCGGCTTGTATGATCGGCACCAGTAACTTCTTCGAATTGGCGGTTGCGGTCGCGATTTCGCTGTTTGGTTTGCAATCCGGCGCGGCGTTGGCAACCGTGGTTGGGGTGTTGGTGGAAGTACCTGTGATGTTGTCACTGGTGGCGATAGCCAACCGTACCCGGCACTGGTTTGAAAACTGAGTGCGTTAACGACTGAGCGGTTAGACAGCCAGTTGTCGAGAGGAGTTGTCCAATGAGCGAACATGAAATGCCGAATCTGGCAGAAGAACTGTTTCATATACCTACATCGGAGGCCCTGTTCAGGGCACCGGCCAGTAGTCATAAGCCGCGTATTCTGTTGCTGTACGGATCCTTGCGGCAGCGCTCTTTCAGTCGCTTGACGGCGGAAGAAGCGGCGCGGCTGCTGCAGGCAATGGGCGCCGATACCCGGACCTTTAATCCATCGGGCCTGCCACTGCCGGATGATGCTGAAGTTGAACATCCGAAAGTGCAGGAACTGCGGGAACTGGTGCAATGGTGTGAAGGCATGGTCTGGTGCTCGCCGGAGCGACATGGCGCCATGACAGCTATCATGAAGGCCCAGATCGACTGGATTCCGTTGACCATGGGGGCAATTCGTCCGACCCAGGGCAAAACTCTGGCGGTGATGCAGGTGTGTGGTGGGTCGCAGTCGTTCAATGTCGTGAACCAGCTGCGGGTGCTGGGGCGCTGGATGAGGATGGTGACCATTCCAAACCAGTCGTCGTTACCAAAAGCCTGGCTGGAGTTCGACGACAACGACCGTATGAAGCCATCGAGCTATTACGACCGAATTGTTGATGTGATGGAAGAACTGGTGAAATTCACCTATCTGGTACGTGATCGCGGCGACTACCTGGTTGATCGCTACTCCGAGCGCAAGGAAAGCGCCGAAGAACTGCTCAAGCGGGTTTCAGTGCGTGCTGAGGACATCAGTTAGATCGAACGACTGTTACAGGACAGGCCAGAGCAGCCATTCCTTGATGCAGGGAATGGCATGTGGGCTCAGACTTTGGTTGAATACGCGACTCTTTTGAGTCTGGGGGAGCTTGGCCTTCAGGCAACAACCGCCGTTAGTGCAGGATAGCCGGTTTTGAATATGCCACAGGAAGACGTCATTGGATTTATGAACTGGGTCGGTTTGATCTGGTTTCTGTTCTGTTGGATTGCCTACAGCCAATTCGCCAAATTTATGGCCACTCGCACGGCGTCACTGTCATCCGTGATGCACGTGCACCGGATCAACTGGATGCGACGGCTGCTGACCCGCGAAGTACGGGTCGGCGATGCGGCCTTGCTGGCCAACGTTGAACGTAACGTCAACTTCTTTGCTTCTTCCTGTGTGCTGGTGTTGGCCGGTTTGTTGACCGCCCTGACCGCAGTGCATGAAATCCGCGACATGCTATCGAAAATCTCCTTCGCTACCATCGACTCCATTCTGGCCATGGAAATCAAGGTGGTGGTGATGATATGTGTATTTATCTACGCCTTTTTTACTTTTACCTGGTCGATGCGCCAGTTCGGTTTTGCCTCCGCGCTGGTAGGCGCTGCTCCTATGCCGAATGACAACAGCGTCACTCCCGCTGACCGCCGCAGCTTTGCGATCTATGCTGCCAAGGTGATTGATCAGGCCAGCCACAGCTATAACAACGGCTTGCGGGCTTTCTATTTCTCTTTGGCATTGCTGTTGTGGTTCGTCAACGTCTGGTTGCTGATGGCAGCAGCGGCTGTGATTGTCGGGATTCTGTATGAGCGGGAATTCCTTTCACGTTCGTTGAAAGCCCTGAAGATGATCGAACACGTGGGTGATAAACTCGCCAGCGACGACAACGAACTTTCCAATTACTGAGCTCTGTACTCGAACCGAACGGATCACTGGATATGGTTGATATTATTGCGGTGGCAGCGATTGCCATCCTGTTGGGCTATGCCTTGCGCAAGGCCGGTATCGGCAGCAAGGGTGCTGAAGAAAATATCGCAGCCGGGCGTGCCTTTCTGGAACAAAATGGCCAGCAAGATGGTGTTGAAACCACCGCATCTGGCTTGCAATACGAAGTGCTGCAGCCGGGCGATGGCGGTGTGCATCCAGGCCCGAAAACCAAAGTGACCGTGCATTATCACGGTACCCTGATCGACGGCACGGTCTTCGACAGTTCGGTAAAACGAGGTGAGCCGATTTCATTCCGGCTTAATCAGGTCATTCCTGGCTGGACGGAAGGTGTGCAGCTGATGACCAAAGGTCAGAAAAACCGTTTCTATATCCCGGCTGAACTGGGCTATGGCAAACAGCGAGCTGGCAAGATTCTGCCTGGCAGCACACTGATTTTTGAAGTTGAGCTGTTGTCTTTCGAAGACTGATCCCGTCCTGAGTGATGCGGTGACCTCACAAAATGGTTTGAAAATTGCTTTCTGAGTAATATTTAATTCTCAGAGAGAATTCCAATGACTGCTGGTCTGGCTCCTACAGCATTGAAAACCCGCCGCTCAATGGTGCGTGCCGAGTCCAGCGTGCTGGCTTCTGCCACCGTTGGGCTGGAAGACTTTATTGATTCCCAGGGCGCGCGTAGTACCGAAGTGCTATCGCGAGCCGGTCTGCAACAGGGGCTGTATCAACAGCCTAATCGGCATATTTCCCTCAAACACTACTGTAACTCCATGCACGAAGCGGCCCGAGCGACGGGTAACGAGCATTTTGGCCTATGGTTTGGTGAACAGTTTCAGCCAGAAGGGCTGGGTCTGTTTGGCTATCACGCCATCAGCGCGCCGGATGTTGGTACTGCTGTTCGTGGTATGGAGCAGTATTTCCACGTTTTCCAACGCAACAGCTTGCTCAAATTCGAGCAGCAGGACGACCTTTGCCTGCTCGAATACAAGCTTCTGGATGGCGATATCATGGATCGTCGACAGGATGCCGAGCTCACCATTGGGATGTTGAACAATGTGCTGAAACGGGGCATGGGCAAGGGCTGGGCACCGCTGGAAGTGCATTTTCAGCATCCGGCGCTGGTTGATGCCGTGCCTCATCGGGACGCCTTCGAGTGCGATGTTCGCTTTAATCAGCAGCGTAACGTGATTCTGTTCCGGCAGTCCTGTCTGCAACAGCCAATGCCGGACGCCAACAGCATGCTGCATAATATTGCGCTGGGTTCGATGATGGAGCTGGCGCAGCAACAGGCGCAAACCCTGTCGATATCACAGCGGGTGAAATCGGAAGTGATCGAGCTGCTGCCAGAAGGTGCGGCGACCATTGATGAAGTCGCTGGCCGTCTGTTCCTGTCGCGCCGTTCATTGCAACGCCAGCTGGCGACCGACGGCTATTCATTCAGCTCCCTGCTGGAAGAAGTACGTGAAACCCTCGCCGAGTACTACCTCAACTACAACCAGCTGACGATTTCAGAAATCGCCTTTCGGCTTGGTTACTCCGAGATCAGTGCCTTTACCCGTGCCTTTGTGCGCTGGAAACAGGTCAATCCTTCAGACTGGCGCAGCCAGTAAGCCAGAGCTTTGACAGTCGGTGCCAGATCGATAAAGACGATTGGCACCAGATATCAAATCTGCGGTTCCAGCGGTCAAGGGTAAATCCGCCCCGCAGCCGGATACTGAATCCATCCCGACAACAGAGGATGGAATCATGTCTGAAGTATCAAGCATCTGGGTTTGTCCGCCGCACAACGCGCTGCAAGCCGCTCGTGAGTTTCTGGCCGCCAATGGCGTGAATTATCTGCTGGCGCAGTTTGTCGATTTGCATGGTGGAATCAAAAGCAAGTCGGTGCCTGTGGAATGTCTGCAGGATCTCACCACTGACGGTGCCGGTTTTGCCGGTGGTGCCATTCTGGGTTTTGATATGTCACCGCAGGACCCGGAATACATGCTGGTGGCTGATCTGCAGACCCTGACCTTGCTGCCCTGGTTACCGGGTTATGCCAGTGTGCGAGGTGTTGGTACGGTCAGTGGCGAAGCCTATGAAATGGATCCACGCAACGTGCTGGCGGCGCAGACAGAACGGCTGGCCAAGCGTGGCTGGAGGCTGATGACCGGGCTGGAGCCGGAGTTCTACTTGCTGCGGCGGGATGAAGACGGTTCGATCAAGCCGTTCGACAGCACCGACGATATGCGACAGCCAACCTACGACTACCGCGGTATCACCCGTAATACGGCGTTTCTGGAAGGCATGCACAAGTCGCTCAAGGCGGTCGGCCTGGAGGTCTATCAGATCGACCACGAAGACGCCAACGGCCAGTTTGAAATGAACTTCAAATACGACGAAGCCATGCAGTCGGCCGACAACATTACCTTCTTCAAGATGGCGGCGCGGGAAATCGCCAATAACGTCGGTGCCATTGCCAGCTTCCTGCCGAAACTGAACGCCAATACCACAGGTAACGGCATGCACGTGCATTGTTCGCTGGTCGACGAGCAGGGCACCAACCTGTTTAACGACGACAGTGATGGTAACGGCATGGGGCTGTCGAAACTGGCCTACCACTTTATTGCCGGGGTGATGCAGCACGCACATGGACTATGCGCCTTGTTGTGTCCATCTGTGAATTCCTACAAGCGACTGATGATTGGCACGGCTGAGCGGCCCAGCTGGGCGCCCGTGTTTATTGCCTACGGCGATAACAACCGGTCGGCGATGGTGCGGATTCCCTATGGTCGGCTGGAAGTGCGTATTGGCGACAGCGCCATGAATCCCTACCTGGCCACGGCTGCCATTATTGCCGCTGGGCTGGATGGTATTGACCGCGAGCTGCAAGCGCCGGAGCCTCATTCGCTCAATTTCTACGACATGACGCTGGCCCAGATTACCGAGATGGGCGTCGAACGGCTGCCAGAGACACTCAAGGACGCGCTTGATGCCCTGGCGTCCGACCAGGTGCTGAAAGACGCGCTGGGCGAACGGCTGATCGGCAGCTTTATCAAGCTCAAGCGCGATGAGTGGCACGAATACCACCGTACGGTTTCCGAGTGGGAAACCGAGCGCTACCTGACCTTCTACTGATTTAACCCATTCTGAACCGAATCAACATCCGTTTATGGAGCGGCTGCCGGACAGCCGCAGGAGCACACCATGATTGAATTAAGCCAACAACAGGTCGAACAGTTTCGCCGCGATGGTTTCCTGATTGTCGAAAAGCTGGTTGAGCCGGAAATCGCCGACCAGATTCGTGAGCGTTTCGAACCCCTGTTCGAGAAAGGTGAGTTCGACACCGGCATCAAGCCTGACGAAGTCAATTTGCCGCAGGGAAACCCGCCCTACACCAAACAGATTTGTAACGCCTGGAAGGCAGACCTGACGGTCGCCCGTCAGGCTTTGTCGGAAGATATGGGGCGCTTGTGTGCCCAGCTGGGCGGCTGGCAGGGTAGTCGACTGATGATTGATAACCTGCTGTGGAAGCCACCAGCCGGACGTCCGATTGGCTTTCACCAGGACAGCATGTATTCGCTCTGGATTGATAAGCCTGAACTGGTGAGCTGCTGGCTGGCGCTGGACGACACCACTGCTGAAGGCGGTACTCTGGTGTACGTCAAGGGTTCGCACAAGTGGGGTGAAGCCAAACCTATTATGCAGTTCCATGGCCCGGAGGATGACCTCAAGGAAGTCCGGGAATGGGCGGAAGCCAATAACCTGGAACTGGAGCTGGTACCGGTGGTGGTGCCCAAAGGTGGCTGTGCGTTCCACGACGGCTGGACCTGGCACGGTTCGCGGATCAACAAGGCCGATGTACCGCGCCGGGCGATGGCAATGCACTTCTTCCAGCACGATATCCAGTTCAACCCGGACAAGATGGATATTGGTAACGGGCCGATTTATGGCAAGTACAAAAAATTTGGTTCCAATGAAGTCGATGAATCCTACTTCCCGATCACCTGGACCAAAGACGGCTACCGCACCCCGGGACTGGATGAATTTCTGGCTGGTAAGGGTAAATAACCCCGCTTGGTAAATCGAATATTACGGTTTTGGGATTACCCATCAGTCACCGGCTCACTCGCAAGTGCCGCTGACTGATCGCCCCGGGTAATCCCGAATTTATTGGCAACACAGCGGCGAGCGCCGCAGGAGCGAAGCAATGAAAATCGCAGCCATTATGGCAGGCGGCATGGATGGTGACGTTGAATCCGGCCGTATTGGTGAAGTAGTGGCCGAACGCGGTGCTGAACTGGTGTGGTTCTATCGCCGTTACGACCAGGGCCTGCCGGACGTTAGTCAGTACGATGCACTAATTGTATTTGGCGGTGAACCCAGTGTTTACGACCCGCAGCTTAAAAACTATTTCGATCGACTGGCCGACTGCATTCATCAGTTTTATCGGGCCGACAAGGCGATTCTGGGTTCCTGTCTGGGTTGTCAGTCGATTGCTTATGCCTTTGGTGGCCAGGTCAAACCGCAGGGTTTTCTGGAATACGGTTTCACCAGTCTGCAATTGTGTGAAGCCGCTGCAGACGATGCCTTGCTGAAGGGGCTGGACAGCCAGCAACGGTTGTTTGAAATGCACTCCGACACCTTCGACTTGCCGGCGGGGGCGGTACCACTGTTACGTGGCGACAAGGTGATCAACCAGGGATTCCGGCTCGGCAATAAAACCTGGGCTTTCCAGTGCCACTTTGAAGTGACACCGGCCATTGTTGATACCTGGACCCGGCGTGAACTGGTGGGTAACCCCAATCACAACGAGTCGGTGGTTGCCCGGCTGATTCAGCAGGTCGATCAGGACTTCAACCAGTACCAGCAGGCGCAAACAGCCTTTGCTCGCACTCTGGTGAATCGTTGGCTGGACGTCGCTGGTTGTTCATAAAGATCAATCCGAAACATTGCTTTACAGCGGAAACTGCTGTGTTTCGCAACATTCTTCACTAGAATCCTTCGTTCCCTGTTTCCCGCGGTCAAGGCTGCGGGCTTTTTGTCGCAACAAGTGCCCGAAGTGATGTCTATCGACCGTTATTTTGCCGACCACCAGATCCAGCTGGATGAGACCCAACAGCAGGTTATTGAAACCCTGATGAGATTGCAGGGACGCGCCTGCAAAACCGTTGATGGCTTCAGTCTGTTGAAAAAGCCGCTGCGCAGCGCCTATATGTGGGGCCGACCAGGTCGTGGCAAAACCATGCTGATGGACGCCTTGTTTGCCAACGCCCAGCTGCCAGCCAAACGCATTCATTACCATAACTTCCTGCGCGACCTGCACGATGGCATGAACGCCAACCATGGCGAAACCGACTATCTGGCGGTAATGGCCAACCGGGTTGCCGACGAATACCGCATGTATTGCCTCGACGAATTCCACCTCCACGACGTTGCTGACGTGATTCTGCTGGAGCGTTTTTTGGAAGTGCTGCTGAAAAGGCAGGTGTTTGTGGTGCTGACCTCCAACTACGAACCGGTCAACTTGCTGCCAGACCCGGACGTTCACCATCGGGCGTTAGGCTGCATCGCCATGATCGAAAAATACTTCGAGGTAATGACGCTGAATGGCGAGCGCGATTATCGTTACCGTGATGATATTGAACACGACTGTTATTTTTCACCGGCCGACAGCAGCAGCGAAGCAGCCATTATTGAACGGCTGGGGCTGACGCAAATACCGCCTGCCGAAGTGGCAATCAAGGTGCCGGTGCGTAACCGGTTTATGCCGGTGCGGATGGTGCAGGAGAGGCCTGACGACTCTGAAGAGCAGGCTGGTCATGAAGGCATTGTCTGGCTCGACTTCCGCGAAGCCTGCGAAAAACCACACAGTCATCTGGATTACCTGGCACTGGTCGAATGCTACGACTCCTTTGTGGTCACCGGCATCAGCGCTAACCGCTTGCTCAATCCCAATACCTTGCGACGACTGATCTGGCTGGTGGACGTACTCTATGAATACCGCCGTCGGCTGCTATTGACCGCCGAACAACCGATTATTGAACTGCTGCAGGATGAACGTTTTGAAGAAGACACCACACGACTGATCAGTCGTTTGATGGAAATGCAGTCGTCGTCTTATTAACTGACAGATCCTCCCTTGATGTTTATTGAAGCCAGGCCTGACGTTGGTCAGGTCAGGTTTTAATGCACTTCTATTTATATATTTATTGGATATATATCAGTCTTTGGTTTGAGTCTGGTATGAGTTCGGTTCTTTGAGTGGTACTTTATTATTGGTTTTGGAAATTCTTTGTAGGAAATTGGATGGATTTGCTTTGGGGTTGTTAAAGATTAGGATTTTCGAGTGACAGTGTTTATAGATATGAAGGCGTGACTAACTCTAATTTTTTTGCTCTTAAATATTCCAGATCCCAAGGGGCATATTTCAATGCGAATGTGAGAGGCTTTTTACGTATGAGAAGTTATTGGACTAGCTGTGCAGGTTTAATGGCTGGACATGACCGTTTTATTGTGGTGGTTTTATTTTTAATCTTTTTCCCCATAAAAGTATCTGCCGGGGTTTTTCTGACTGAATTCTATTATCTGAAATCCAATTGCCCTACCGGTTCTTTCGATGGGTTCAGTCGGGCAGCTGAATTAGATCACGCTGTTTTTTATGAGTATGATGTTCTGGGTGGATATGAAGGTGCTGATGATTACAGATTCTTTCTGAAATATGGCTGGACTGGTTATGTGCTGGAGGGGCCGATAGGCAAGCCTGTTGTTGTGATACAAAGTGCAGATATATATCTGACAGGAAAAGTAGTTTTGTTTAAAAATTCTCACTTCAGAAAAATATTTTTTAACCAGTACGACAGGATATATTACGAAGCTTTATGGCATGGGAAGGTATATTTGATACCGGAAAATTATTTGGACAGGGTTCAATGCTGGTCGCTGGAGAGGTCTGACAGGAACAGACATTAGCGCCTGAAAAAATTGTTTAACCCCGCCCAGCCGACACAGCTTGCGGTTCGGCCAGTCGTCGCAGCCAGCGCGATACCCCGTCGACCAGCATATTCAGCAGTGCTGTCACCAGAATCAGCATAAAGGCGCGGTCGTAACGGATTTCTTCAAACGCCGAGTCGATATAGAAGCCGAGTGTGGTAATGCCCAGAATCCCCAGAATTGCGCTTTCGCGCAGGATCACTTCCCAGCGATAGAATAGCCAGGCCAGTAGTGCAGGCAGCTGGCGTGGGGTTTCGACATAGCTGTAGAGCAGCAGGCCGGAAGGTTCCTGCAGCGGCTGTTGTTGCTGGCGCTGGTATTCCATTTCGCTTTTGCCCGCCACCAGAAAGCCGATCAGGCCACCGTTATGGATCGCCAGGGCGAGTACGGCTGGCAAACCGGATGGCCCGAGTAATAACAGAAATACGTAGGCCATCACCATTTCCGGTGTCGAGCGCATCAGCAACAGCAGCAAACGACCGGGCCACCAGATTTTCGGGCCGACCAGCCGTCTGGTGGCCAGCGGATACACCAGCAACACAATCAACAGGGTTAGCAGCAGCGCCAGCTGTGATAGCAACAGGGTTTGCAGCAAACCTTGCCAGGCCTGACCGGACAACAGTTTCCAGTACCAGTCGAACGTGCCACTGAGGTCACCGGCCAGCAGCGGTGCTGGCCAGATATCCTGACTGATAAATTGCCATAAATAGCCGGGGTTACTGAAGCCGATGGTTTCCGGTAGCAGCCAGATGGCAATCAACAGATAGACAGGGATCAGTTTGGGGCGCAGCCAATAACGGATGCTGGCGATCAGGGCCACAAAGGCCCATAGCAGCATGGCCGCCTCACTGTATTGGCCTTGTTTAAAGGCGGTTTCCAGATGGAAGCCCAGTGTTGGCAGGCCGATAAAACCGAGAATAGCGCTGGATCTGAGTGCGCATTCAAAGCGGTAGCGGGTGTATTGCAACAGCGGCGGCAAGGCCTGGGGAATACGGGTGTAAAGCCAGCGAATCAGTCGCCAGGCCGGTGGCAGGCTCTGTTCCGGTGTGCGGTTTTGCAGTGCCAGGGTTTCGGCAAACACCTTGGTGAACACGCCGGTGTAGGGCACCAGAATGGCCAGCAAACCTGTGGTGGCGCTAAGCCCCCAGATCTGCATAAAAATCAGCGCCCAGAAAATCTCGTGGACCGAACGCAGGGCAGCGGCTAATAAACGTACTGGCCACCAGTGAAACATCAGCGCTGCCAATAATCCCAGCGGGGCGGAAATCGCTACCGCCAGCAGTGCAAAGGCGACAGTCTGGCCTAACGCCTGCACCAGCGATGCAGGATCATCCCAACCCGGGGTTATCAGTCCCCAGCCGATACGCGCCAGTTCGTCCAGCGGCTCGGTAGCGCGAATATCCAGATCGGCCCACGGCAGACAAACCAGTGCTGCCAGCCAGAGCAGGCCAATAATGGCGGTCAGGCGGCGGGCAGACGAATGGGTTTCCTGACGGGTCAGCAGGGCTGGCAGCATTACTGCTCCCGGTTTGACTGGTTGAAGCCGGGTTGGGCCGGGCTGATGCAGCTGGTGGGCAAGCCCTGGTCTGCGGTGGGTTGGTTTGAGGCGTGTTCGTCAGTCATTGAGCCGCCTTGATAAAGCGCGTCGAAATCGTGCTGACTCAGTTCACTGGCAGGGCGATCAAACAGGATACCGCCGTTGGCAACCGCAATCACCCGGTCGAACAGCGCCAGCGTCAGCTCCGGGTTGTGCATACAGACAACCGCAGTTTGATGCTGGCTCAGCACAGATTCCAGCAGCAGTTTGCCTTGTAGCGGGTCGAGCGCCGAAACCGGTTCGTCACCGAGAAAGATGGCTTGTTGGCGGTAGAGGGCGCGGCCGAGGGCGACACGCTGGCGCTGGCCGCCAGACAGCCGGTCAACCGATTGCCACAGTTGGGCTTCGATGCCCAGTTGGCGAGCTACTTGCGCGACTTGCTGGCGCGCTTGCGCCAATGGCCGGATCAGGTTCCACATGGCAGCCAGCGGGCTGACGCGGTCCAGACCGCCCATAAAAATATTGTGGTAGGCCGACAACAGCTCAACCAGACCGTCGGCTTGTGGGCAGAGGGCAATCTGGTCGGGCTGGAGCTGATGCAAATGGTGCAGCAGGGTGGATTTGCCGGCACCGGAAGGGCCGACCAGGGCAATTTTTTCACCGGCCCGGATCGTCAGGGAAATATCCCTCAGGACGATCCGGCCAGCATAACCCAGCGATTGCTGCTGCAGGGAAAACAGTGCCATGGACTAACGATCAGTCCAGCAGGCCAATGGCCTTGGCAGTGGTTTCGATTGGCGCGTAGTCGGCGTTGGTGGCCGGGATAAAGCCTTCACGCGGGAAGCTCTTCAGCAGATCCTTGTCTTTCATGTTCAACAGGGCGCTGCGAACCTTGTCTTTGAAGCCATTGCCGAACTTGCCGTCAACGTCGCCACGGATGGTCCATTGGTAGTCAGGGTAGGTTGGTGAAGTCCAGATCACCTGAACCTTGTCGGTGTTGACCTGACCCTGGGCAACCATGTCGTCCCACACGCTGAAGTTCACCGCGCCGAAGTCCCAGGCACCGGATTCAACCTGGGTTACCGTACGGCTGTGGTCGCCAGAGAAACCAACGCGGTCGAACAGCTCATCCGGCGCCTTGTTGAAGGCTTCACGGAGGAAATATTCCGGCATCAGGCGGCCAGAGGTAGAACCCTTGGAACCGAAGGTGAAGGTCTTGCCTTTCATGACGTCAGCATAGCTGGCCAGATCTTCGTTAATGGTCAGCGCCACTTTACGGTTGGCAATGATGTAGCTTTTGAATTGCTCGTCTTCAACACCTTGCGCCAGTGCTTCGGAATCTGGTACCAGACGACGGGCCTGAACACCAGACAAGCCGCCGAACCAGGCCAGTTGCACCTGATTGTTGCGGAAGGCGGTGATGGCAGCGGCGTAGGATTTCACCGGGATGTATTTCACTTCAACGTCAAGCTGTTCGGACAGGTAGTCTGCGACCTTGCCAAAACGTTCGTTCAGACGGCTTTCGTCCTGATCAGGAATAGCAGTGAAAACAAAGGTTTCAGCTTGAGCGACGGCAGCTGCCGCCAACAGGGCAGCGGATGCTACCAGGCGTTGGAAGAGTTTCATCTCCGGGGGTTCCTCACAGGGATGGTTGTGATCGCACCGTTCAAAGGGGCGCGTAAATTTGGACGCGCGCATGTTACCTCAGATGCCATGGCTTTGGGCAGCCAGTGAAGCGGGTATTTTCCGGGGGTTCTTGACGAACGACTGACAATTTCCGCGACGGTAAGGGGGCCTAACGGGCCAATAGTGCCGTTTGTGTAAAGCTGATAGCTTGTCTGGAAATCTTGCTGTGCAGGTCACACTGTGGTCATTGTGGCGCTGCTAGTCTAGTACCTCCTTCATACTCACAGGGATGAAAGAAATGGACTATGCAACTTTACGCCAGCTGGCTAATTGGGGACGGAGGAAGCTTTCCTTCGCGACCGTGGCACTGGCGGCAACCCTGACGCTGCCGGTTCAGGCTGTCGACCTTGATGACACCACCGCTTATCCGGGCGCTCCGGTTTTCCCCGGCGATTATCTCTGGATCGATGCTTCCAGGCTGGCAACCCTGCCGACGTCAGGTGATGCCTGGGACAATATGCTGGAAGCCGCCAGCGAAGATACCAGCAACCCCAACGTCTCTGACCAGGATGACGAAACCAACGTCAATGTGCTGGCCAAAGCACTGGTCTATGCCCGAACTGGTGAAAGCAGTTATCGCGACGAAGTCATTGAATCCGTGATGGCGGCTATTGGCACCGAAAACGGTGATGATGCTGACACCCTGCCGCTAGGCAAGGAATTGATTGCCTATGTATTGGCCGCGGATCTGGTGAAGCTGCCAGATGATGACGACGAGGAGTTTCGTGAATGGATCACCGAAATGCTCGACTACGAATTTCCCTCCGGTAAAACCCTGATCTCCACCCATGAAAAACGGCCGAATAACTGGGGCACATTCGCCGGTGCGACCCGCATTGCGATTTCTGCTTATCTGGGTGATGAAGATGGTGTCGCCCGGGCTGCCAAAATTTTCAAAGCCTGGCTGGGTGACCGCACCCTCTACGCCAGTTTCAAATTCAAGGATGACTGGTGGCAATACGACCCGGATAACCCGGTTGGTATTAACCCGCTGGGAGCCACTATTGATGGTTACGATGTAGATGGTGTGCTGCCGGATGATATGCGTCGTGGTGGTGAATTCAGCTGGCCACCACCAAAGGAAAACTACGTCTATTCTGCCTTGCAGGGTGCCGTTGCCCAGGCCGTGCTACTCGACCGTCTCGGGTATGACGTCTGGAACTGGGAAGACAAGGCCATTCTGCGGGCGTTCACCTGGCTGAACGAGGTGGCGGACTATCCGGCAGTGGGGGATGACACCTGGCAGCCGCATATTATCAACTATGTGTATGGCACCAGCTTTACCGCCACTATTCCGTCGAATCCTGGTAAAAACGTTGGCTGGTCTGACTGGACCCATCCAACCGATACTGCTGAAACCATTCCAGAGGAATGCCAGGTTTATCTGGAATAGTCGGATCACGGTTATACGTCCTTCAAGGGAGCCTTTGGCTCCCTTTTTTATGGTTTCCGTTGCCATCATGGGATGACATTAAAGCAACGTCTCAAATGGCTGGCTCATTGCTGGTTTGTAAAAGAATTGTGGTGCTATAGTCGCTGAACTGACGACACAAGGAGTGTGATATGGTTATTTTACCCGTCGAGAAACATATCGACTGGCAGCGACCACCAGTGGCGCTGATCACACTGGTTGTGTTGAATTTGCTGGCGTTTTTCTTTTGGCAAGCTGTTGCAGATAATGATCGTTACACTGCCTTTCAGCGCTATGTCGATAGTGGAATGCAGCAGCAAGAATGGCCAGCTTATCAGTCCTGGGTCTTGCAAAACGATCCGGATGATCTTGAGCGGGTGCTGGATCTCTACACGGAACAGGAATATCTGGCCCTCGCCAGTGAGCAGCTTGGAGATCCGGGGTTTTATCCGTACCTGCAGCAGCATCCCCATTTGCTGGGCGCTTTGGATCAGCAGGCATTCGAGTCTTGGCTATCGACCCGGGAGCAGATTGCTAAGTCTTTCGGCAATGATCTGGCAGGCAAGTATGGTCTGGTTGCGGCAGACCCTTCACCGCTCAACTTTATCAGCTATCAATTCCTTCATGGCGACACTATGCACCTGGTGGGCAATATGGTCTTTCTGGTGTTTTGTGGTTTCGCCGTTGAGGCCGCAATAGGACCACTATTATTTTTGGCATTTTATCTGGTGTCGGGAGGGCTGGGTGGTCTGTTGTATGTCTGGGTTGAAGGTACAACGACTACGACTCCGCTGATAGGTGCATCTGCAGCAATTTCTGGCGTGATGGCCATGTATCTGGCGGTTTTTCGGCTACGAAAAATAGAGTTTTTCTACTGGGTATACATCTTCGCAGGGTATTTCAGAGCCCCTGCATTGTTGGTTTTACCGCTTTACGTTGGCAAGGAATTACTGGATTACATTGGTAGCGGTGGCGAGTCGATGATTGCCTATATGGCTCACGCCGGAGGTTTTGTCGCGGGAGCTGGCATGATGGCGGCCTTGTATCTGCTGCGACCATCAGCGCTGAATGTCAGATACATTGAGGCGAATCAGGCCGTCGACGGTCAACAGCTTAAACGTGCCAAGGCGTTTGATCTGACTGCCGCCGCTCGTTTCCCAATGGCGCTGGATGTACTGGCAGACATGCGAGAACATGGCCACCTGGATTTTCGTTTGCGGTTGCTGGTATTTCAGTTGCAGTTGGCACAGTCACATAGCGAAGCAGCGAATGCTCTGGCCGATCTGATGTTGACTGAGGATATCCGTGATGATGAGCGGCTGAAGGCGGTGACCCTTTGGTCCGAGCACCCTGAATTACATACTCGTGTTGATGTTCGAAGCCGTATACAGATTGCTGAGCAACTGGCAGGAAGCGTTCATCATCGAATCGCAGAGCTGATTTTTCGTCAACTGTTTGATCCTTCCTGCATTACTCCGGATATCCAGCAACTTGCAAGGTCTCTGGCGCTTGCCAATGCCCGATCCGGTGATCGAAATCGTCAGCAAAAATACCAGCAAATTGCAGATTATCGGCGGGAGGGCATGCCATCATGAAATCTCAAATAACGGATTTTTGCAGCTGGCACCCATTAACCGGTGCACTTTATCACTGCCCTGAATGCGACTCCGAATTGTGTGAACATTGCGTCGACGATAGACAGTATCAAAATGGCGGTGAGTTGGTGTGTGGGAACTGTGGCAGTCACATTTTGTACGCTGGAGTACCAGTCGATGTCGAGCCGTTCTGGCGTCGTATAGACAAGAGCTTCCGCTATCCGCTGCGTCTCCCGGTGCTGTTGTTATTGATTGTGTCAGCAGTGATTACAGAAATCCTCCGATCTTATTCTCCGGTACTGCAGGGCCTTGGTTCGGTACTCCTGGCGGCTGTGTTTTTCAAGTACTGGTTCACTTGCCTGACGGACACTGCGCAAGGGGAAATGGAGGCACCGCCAGTGCTGTCAGCCTTTTCTGGAAGCATGTCACTTTTTTTCCGCTTGATACTGTTATTTGTAGCCTTCGGTGCGGCATATGGTGGATTGGCGGCTCTGGCTGCGCCATATCATGAACTGGTTTCTGCTCTGATCGTACTGATAGTACCTGCCTGTTTGATCAATTTTGGTATGACAGATCGTTTTACTGCGGCTTTAAACCCCTGGATGGCGATCAAGCTGATTACTCGGTTGGGGCTGCAATACTGGTTGTTACTGGGGCTGATTTTGGTGATGTATGGCTCTGTTGAATTTCTTTCAGGTCTGCTACAGGAGCAGCAAACACTCTTCATGCCACTGGCCGATTTTATTAGCAACTATTACATGATGGTGTTGTTCCATCTGATGGGCTACATGATCTACCAGAATCAGCGGGTATTAGGGATCGCTGGCACGATAGAACCGTCCTTTGATCTGCAACGTACCAACCGCCAGCTACAAATGGATCGCTTGCGCATTCTGCTGTTGTCTGCTCGCTGGCAGGATGCTGACCGGTTATTGGGGCAGTTATTGGGTGAATTGCCGGGAGATCCTGAACTTCAAAACCTGCGTTATCGACTTTTGCTGGGCACGTTGCCTGGTAAGCTGCTAGAGGCAAAGCAGCAAAAAATTACCCTCCCTTTGCAGGAAGCCCAGCAAATTCTGGATCAGTATTTGTTGTTTACAGGCAGTCGAGCTGTGGAGCAAATGCTGTCCCCGCATAAAGATATTCTGGCGATTTGGGCGAGCTATCTCCCAGCTTCCGGCAAGTTACGTTTGATGTTGGCACATGGCTGGTTTCAACAAGGTGACTTTAAACGCGCATTGGCCCTGCTCAATGGTTTCCATAAGCTCAAGGCGAGTAAGTCTTCGGTTCTGGAGGCATATCATCTGATGCAGCAGGTTTTGCACAATATGCCGGGGATGGAGCGACAAGCACAACAATGTCACCGGTTTATTCAGCAGTTGTCGGCAATGCAGGGCACTACCGGTTCAGCACGATAATTTACTGACGACCAATTCAGGTAACTTTGTGTATATTAACGTCAATATTTCATGGAGGCACAACGCTTCCTGATAATTGACCAGGCGGATGCTTGAGGAGTAATACAGTGAAATGGTTTCTGCTGTTGATGTCAGTAGCACTGACAGGCTGTGTCAGCCAGCAACTAACCCATAGTTATTCCGGTGATGTGCATATTCAGCAAATCACCATCAATATGCAGCCGCTGACCGGCGCCAATGAGTCAGATAAAAGCCTGTTGGCCAAACTCGGAGAAATTCAGCGCGTCGTGCAGGGCATTCAGGATGCCATGGATGACAAGGAAAACGAAAAGCTGGCTGAACAGCTGACCAGCTTCGAGCAGATTCTGATCAAGGGCATTCGCGAAGCGTCCGGCATTCCGCTGGTGGCAGAAGAAGCACTGAAGGTGTCGATGCAGTATGGCAACCAGAACGAACTGGTCAGCCTGACCTACCAGTACCCGGAGTACAAACGCGATTATCTGGTGGTGACCGGCAATGTGGATTATCCCTCGATGGAAACCACCTCAGCCGGTATCGGTCTGGGCACCCGCACTGAAACCTATAAGGTCAAGCCCGCCATGACGCTGGATATCAAGGGTCATCTGAAGAAGGACAAGCTGTTCTGGGATGAGTCCGTTACCTTCAACTCCAGCAAGTACTATACGGTTGGCACCAACTATGTGTTGGGTGTGGCGACCGACAAGATCGAAGATGCTGATATCTTTTTGATTCCGCTGGCGGAAGGCGCGGTTAAAAAGCTCAAGAAACAGATGACGCAGAAGTAACTTCTCACGAGGGCAGTGCCCGGCGCCCATCCGTGCTGGTGGGCGCACTATCAACCCGGGCGTTAGCTCAGGCTTTAACCGCCGTCAGGTACTCCCTGACTTCCTCGCGATTACCACGGAATACCACCCGATCCAGCTTTTTGCTGAGCTGGTATTCATACATGGGGTCGTAATAATCAACCAGTAATGCGGTGATCCAGCCACGATGCAATTCCGGGTTGCCCATTTGATGAGCGCTGAGAGCTTCTTCCATTTGCATCGCCAGCTGCTGATAACGCACGCCGCCCAAACGCTTTTGCACGCGCTTGAGGGAGTCGGTCAGGTCATGGGCAAAACGGGCGAAGGCTTCTTCTTCACCAACTTGCTGCTGCCAGTCGGCCAGCTTGGCCAGAATGTAGTTGTTGTAGCTGTGCTCGATGCGTTCTTCCAGCGTGGTTTCCAGTAAGACCACAGGGCTCTGGTTAAGCGAGGCGCGAAACTCATGCGGCAGGGCGCAACGGCCGATCAGCATGCTTTCGTCTTCGAACACAATGCGTTGGCCGTTTTGACCGGCGGCGCTGTGGTCGGCCTTGATCATGGCAACGCCGAGGGCGTTTTCAAAATCCAGCTGGCTGGGTTGGCCATCCGGGCGTTTGCCAAAGGCTGAGCCAAGGTGATTGGCCAGACCTTCCAGATCAATGCTGTTATCAAGGGCGTTCAGCAAGCCGGTCTTGTTACAGCCGGTTTTGCCTGCCAGCACGATTTTCGGCATGTCGTCGCAGTGACGCTGAAACTGTTCCAGCACCCAGGTACGCATGGCCTTGTAGCCCCCCGTGATACGCGGGTAGTCGCAACCGGCTTCGTGCATCCACTGCTGACAGATCTGGCTGCGCAGACCGCCGCGCCAGCAATACAGGTAGCCTTGCGGGTGCTGGTGGGCAAAATCGATCCAGGCGTTAACGCGCTGTTCCTTGATTTCGCCTTTAACCAGCGAGTGACCCAACTTGATGGCTTCTTCCTGTCCCTGGTTTTTGTAGCAGGTGCCGACTTTGGCGCGTTCACTATCGGTCATCAGCGGCAAGCTGGTACTGGTCGGGAAGGCCCCCTTACGGAATTCAATCGGCGCGCGGGTGTCGATTAACGGGATATCGTTCAGGAAAATATCCAGAAATTCTTTGGCGTCCGGGCGGCGCTGGTCTGTCATCAGAAATCACCTTTGACGGTTACAAACGCTGCATCGCTATTGGCCGCACGTTCGCTCAACTGGCCGATGGCCTGGTGTTGGACGCCAGCCTCTGCCAGCAATGCTTCCAGCCTTGCGGCGTGTTCAGGGGCAATAGCAATCAGCAGACCACCGGAGGTTTGTGGATCGCACAGCAGGTTTTTCACCTCCTGTGGCATCTCGGCCAGTTTATGGCCGTAGCTGTCTTGATTGCGCAGGGTGCCACCGGGAATTGCGCCCTGAGCCAGATATTCAGCGGCTTCCGGAATCACAGGCACACGCGCCAGCTCGACTTCGCCGTTAACGCCGCTGCCTTCACAGACTTCCAGCAGGTGGCCCATCAGGCCAAAACCGGTGACGTCGGTGATGGCGTGCACACCGTCGAGTTTGGAAACCTCGGCGCCAACCTTGTTCATCTGACACATGATGTCGCGGGCCAGATGCGTGTGCTCGGGTTTGAGGATTTTCTTTTTCTGGGCGGTGGTCAGAATGCCAATGCCCAGCGGCTTGGTCAGATACAGCAAATCACCGGCTTGTGCCTGGTTATTCTGCTTGAGAGCGTCCTTGCTGGTTATGCCAGTCACGGCGAGACCAAAAATCGGCTCCGGAGCATCGATGGAATGCCCGCCTGCCAGCGGAATACCTGCATCGGCACAGGCCTGACGACCGCCTTCAACCACTTGCTGGGCAATTTCCGGTGCCAGTTTGTCGATCGGCCAGCCGAGAATGGCGATTGCCATCAAGGGCTTGCCACCCATGGCGTAGATATCGCTGATGGCATTGGTGGCCGCGATACGGCCAAAATCAAAGGCATCGTCGACGATCGGCATAAAGAAGTCGGTGGTGCTCAGTACCACCTGACCATCGCCAATATCGTAAGCGGCAGCATCGTCTTTTGAGCTGTTGCCAACCAGCAGATTGGGGAACTCAGGCAGTTGTAGCTGTGACACCAGAATCTTGTCCAGCACCTTGGGAGAGATTTTGCAGCCACAGCCAGCGCCGTGGGAATACTCGGTCAGGCGGATAGGGGATTCAGACATCGGACGCGCTCCAGCAGAAATTTTTGCAAGCGCGGAATGATACGGGGATGCGGGCGAATTGTCAGGAGGGAACGAACCCGGGTTCGTTCCCAGCAGGCCGAACTCAGCGGTTGCCGAGCACGTCTTTCAGTTTTTCGTGCATGGTCAGCAGGGCCTCTTCGGTTTCTTCCCAGCTGATACAGCCGTCGGTTACTGACAGGCCGTATTCCAGATCACAAAGATTTTCCGGAATGTTCTGACGACCATGTTTGATGTTGGATTCCACCATCAGACCAATGATTGACTGGTTACCTTCCAGAATCTGGTTGGTCACATTCTCCAGTACCAGTGGCTGCAACGCCGGGTTCTTGCTGGAATTCTCGTGGGAACAGTCGATCATGATGTTGTTGGCCAGCCTGGCTTTCGCCAATGCTTGCTCAGCCAAAGAGACATTGACTGAGTCATAGTTTGGCTTACCACCACCACCGCGCAGCACCACGTGGCCGTATTGGTTGCCCTGGGTTCGAACGATAGCCACAGCACCTTGTTCATTGATGCCAAGGAAATTGTGTGGGCTGGCAACGGATTGCAGCGCGTTGGTGGCAACGGTCAGGCTGCCATCTGTGCCGTTTTTGAAACCGACGGCGCAAGACAGGCCGGACGCCATTTCACGGTGAGTCTGGGATTCGGTGGTGCGAGCACCAATGGCAGACCAGGCGATCAGGTCCTGCATGTATTGTGGCGAAATCGGATCCAGAGCTTCGGTCGACAGCGGCAGGCCCATTTCAGCCAGATCCAGCAGCAGCTGACGGCCAATGTGCAGACCATCTTCAATCTTGAAGGTGTCGTTCATGTAAGGGTCGTTGATCAGGCCTTTCCAGCCAACCGTGGTGCGCGGTTTTTCAAAATAAACCCGCATTACCAGATACAGAGTGTCGCTGACCTTTTCAGACAGGGTCTTCAGACGCTGGGCGTAATCCTTGGCAGCATCAACGTCATGGATGGAGCAAGGGCCGATTACCACAAAAATGCGCTTGTCCTTGCGATCCAGAATGTCACGGATAACCTGACGGCCTTCACGTACGCTGGCAACTGCCGCTTCGGAAATTGGCAATTTGGCTTTCAGGCTGGCCGGAGTAATGAGAGGGGTGATCGACTCAATGTTCAAGTCTTCAACACGATTGTCTGACATAAGGCTACTGATTCTCTGTTGTCTTGTTCTGTTGACGCTCTTGAGCTCTGCCGCCTCGTTCGTTGACGAGTACTGCAGCGGCCAATTTGGCCGTGCGAGTGGGTATCTGGCAGTTAACTTTGCATAATGCTGGCTCTGGCCGCAGAGCCTGCCAACATGTATGCCAAAACGATATCTTACAATGTACGGTTAGTTATGTTCGTCCGATTATGACAAATGCAACGAAAAAAACACATTTATTCAGTCAATCAGGATTATCGACGGTTGACCTGAATTCGCCCCGTATCCGAATGGGCCTGCCGATGTGGTTTATGCCAGAGTGGCGCGGCAAAATGATGACACTGGACCAAAGCAGCGCTCAGGCGTTGCCGGAATACAGCCAGGTGTTCAGTTCGGTAGAAGGCAATACCAGCTTTTATGCCTTGCCGGATCAACAGCGCTTGCAGCAATGGTTGCAGCAGGTCGAAGCGCCATTCCGCTTCTGTTTCAAGATTCCACGGGACATCAGCCACAGCCGAGACATGCTGCAGGCGCTTAACGGCCCGGCGGGAAAACCGTTCGGCCAGTTTCTCAATACCATTCAAACCACAGCGCCCGACAAACTTGGCGTCATCATGTTACAGCTGCCAGCGACCTTTGATGCCAGCCGCATCGGGCAGCTAATAGCGGTGCTGGACGAGCTGTTGTCCAGTCGCTGGAGTGGCGGGCAGCCGTTGTCTCTGGCGGTGGAATGCCGTCATCTGTCGTTCTTCGATAAAACGGTTAATGAACCTGTGCTGCTGCGGGAGTTGGCCAATCGTCAGGTTGACCGGGTGATGTTTGATACCCGCGGGATTATGGCGGAGCAGGGTGATGACGAGGAATTGCTCGATGCCCAGCGCAAGAAGCCGCGGATGCCAGTACATGCGGTGGCAACGGGGATGAATCCGGTGGTGCGGTTTATCGGTTATCGCTACTTTGCCGCCAATCACACCTACCTGCAGCAGTGGTTCGGCAAGCTGAACCAATGGCTCGCCGAAGGCCGTTCACCCTATGTGTTCTGGCATACCGCTGGTAACCGCGATGTCCCCGAGTTTCATCGCTGGATCATGCAACATTACTGGCAGCAGGAGGTTGAGTGGCCCGGTGAGCAGGCGGCCGGAGTGACCGGTGATTTGTGGGGTTAACCCAACAAGTTTGTTTTGGGATGACTGCAGGGTCCCGGCATGCCTGGACAAGAAACGGTAATCAATGGCGCTGCTAAAACAGCGCGTATTTCAGACCCAGGCCAAACAGCATGCTGGCCAGGATGCTGCGCAACACGCTGTCGGGAATGTGTTTTGCGAGTCGCGACGACACCTGAATCGCAGGCACGGAACCAACCAGTAATGCACCCAACAAAACAAAGTCCACATTGCCCAGATATATATGGATCAAACCCGCAGCAAACGTCAGTGGTACTGCATGGGCAATGTCGGTTCCGACTACATTGGTAGAACGCAGGGCCGGGTAAAGAATCATCAGCAGCGCGGTACCAATGGCACCAGCGCCAACCGATGACAGGGTTACCAGCACGCCCAGCACAACCCCGGCAATGACGGTCAGGGCGGCGATACGAGCGGGGTGGTCGCCCAGCAATTTACCGGACCATTGCTGGATACCACGACGGAAAATAATCGAGAAAGCGGTAATCAAAAGCATGGCACCCAGCACGTTGGTCAAAATGTGACCATATTGCTCGGAGTCATCAAAATACAAATCAAGCACAAGACCTGTGATAAGGGAGGCGCTTATACTCCCCAGTGCGAGGCGTCGAAGAATGGTCCAGTCAATATGCCCCTGACGGTGGTGGGACCAGGCGCCAGAGGCCTTGGTCACCGCTGCATACATCAGGTCGGTACCAATCGCCGTATGGGCAGGAAAGCCAAATAACAGCAACAACGGAGTCATCAGCGCACCACCACCAATACCGGTCAGACCCACTATAAATCCGACACCTGCGCCGGCGAGTATGTATAACAAGATGTCCATGTGTCGGTAGTCGCTGCCATTCTTTGGGAGGATTTGCAGGGCTACTCTAGTGGCTATGATCTATACTTAAAAAGAATATTTATTTATATTTTTATAACAGGAATTCAAAGGGGGAGGGATCATGAAACTTCAACAGCTCAAGTACATTTGGGAAGTTGCCCATCACGATCTGAATGTTTCGGCCACGGCACAGGTGCTTTACACCTCTCAGCCAGGCATCAGTAAACAGATTCGTTTGCTGGAAGATGAGCTGGGAGTTGAGATCTTCGCCCGCAGTGGCAAACACCTGACCCGGGTGACTCCGGCTGGTGAAGCGATTCTGCAAATTGCCGGGGAAATTCTTCGCAAGGTTGAAAGCATCAAGCAGGTAGCCCAGGAATTCAGTGATGAATCGAAAGGCTCACTGACGCTGGCAACCACCCATACCCAGGCCCGTTACGCACTGCCTGACGTCATCAAGCGTTTCATGAAGCACTATCCGGATGTCAGCCTGCATATGCATCAGGGCACGCCGATGCAGATTTCCGAAATGGCGGCCAGTGGTGACGTTGATTTTGCCATTGCCACCGAAGCGCTGGAGCTGTTTAACGATCTGATCATGATGCCCTGTTACCGCTGGAATCGCTCGATTCTGGTGCCAAAAACCCACCCGTTAGCCCAGTTCAAACGGCCGTCACTGGAGCAGGTGGCCGCCTATCCACTGGTAACTTATGTATTTGGTTTTACCGGTCGCAGCAAGCTGGATGATGCCTTCAAGAGCCGTGGCCTGACGCCGCGAGTGGCTTTCACCGCTGCAGATGCTGACGTTATCAAGACCTATGTGCGGTTGGGCGTGGGGGTGGGTATCGTTGCCAGCATGGCGATTGATCCGGAAGCGGATGCCGATCTGGTTGCTATTGACGCCAGCCATCTGTTTGCCCCGAGCGTAACCCGGATTGGCTTCCGCAAAGGCACCTTCCTGCGTGGCTACATGTATGACTTTATTCAGGAATTTGCGCCACACCTGACCAAAAAGCTGATCGACGAAGCGTCCATGTGTGCCAGCAAGGCGGAAATCAGCGAACTCTTCAAGGCCATCAAGTTGCCGGAATACTGAGTCATTTGGCGGCATTCAAACTGCTGGGCGAACGGAATATCCGCTCGCCCATTGTTTATTGATTATCAGGCTGTTGATTTTTGTTTTCGAGGCAGTCAATGCAAGGCAAAAACAGGAGAAAAGAGGGAGTTTATGCGTAATAAATAACCGATTTGAGCCTGTTTTTAACGCTGCAGTGGCAACGCAGATAGAAAATCAAAGCAGTTCTGGATTCAGAGTATAGGTACCTACCAAACTCGCCTGATCCAGCACATGACCTTCAATAGCCACCAGTAATCCGGCACCGTTAACCCCGGCACCCAGTTCCAGCGTAGCGACATCCAGCGCATAAACCGTGAAGTGATAGTGGTGAATAATGGAATCATTCCATGGCGGGCAAGGGCCATCATAGCCGTAATAATCGCCGCCCATATCGGCATCACCGGCAAACCAGCCGGTGTAATCATTCAGACCATGAACATACCCTGCGGGAGCGTCCGGGCCGGATTTACCTTTGGCGGTAATGCCGCCACAGTGACTGCCCTCGGCCAATTCAGTCACATCTGCCGGAATATTCCACAGCAACCAGTGGTAGAAATCGACGCGCGGCAGATCCGCTGGAACCTGCTTGCCTTCCTGATTGACGTCGTCACCGACTGACGGCACATCCGGGTCATGCACGACCACCACAAAGGATTTGGTGGCGGCTGGCGCATCAGACCAGGCAAGTTGTGGATTGAGGTTGTCGGACAGGCTGACGTGGCCTTCAGTAGCAGGAACCGCAAAAGCGTATTGCGGCGGAATCGGCTGGCCATCGGTCAGGCTGGTGCTTTCCAGTTTCATTATTCGTCCTCCAGGTGAGCGCATTTATTGAAATAGTGTGCCGATGGGACCTGCTGCGCTCAAGTGAATTCCGTTAATCAAACGGTTCTGTTTTTACAGGCAAGGCATGCCTTGCCCCTACGCAAATTCTATCCTCGGCATGCCTGTCTCTGACGGCCGTCCAACTGTAGGGTCCTGGCATGCAGGGACTTGCCCCCTTTATTGTTGACGACGGATTAACGATAAATCCGCTCGGCCCATTCGGTCAGGCCCGACACCACGCTACCAAAGTGATCGCCGTCGAGCAGCGGAATATCCCCCAATGTGCGGGCAACCGCTTCACGAATCACCGGTGAGCGGGCACTGCCGCCGGTGACAAACACCAGGTCCGGTGCCCGGCCGGCTTGCTGAACGGCTTCCTTCATCAATTCAGTGATCCGTTGCAACGGCCGCTCGATGGCCTGCCGTAACTGGTCGCCGCTGATCAGCGTATGTAAACCCGCTTCAACAAACTCCAGTTCAACCCGGGCTTGCGGGCTGTCTGACAAGGCGATCTTGGCGTTTTCGGCCATCCGTACCAACTGCTGGTTCTGCTTGTTGTGTTGCAGCTTCAGCAGCCGGGCGATCAGTTCCGGTTGCAGACAATCCCGTTGCAGTTGCTGCAAATACAGGGTGGTTTCGAGGCTGGCAAAACGCCCCAGTGCGCTGACATCGTTGGTGCAAACTGCATCAAGGAAGGTTTTGGTGGGCATCGGCTTGCCGCTTTTGAGATCGGCGGTCATGCCGAACAGCGGCATCAGTTGTTTGCCAGCCAGCGCAATATCAAGATCGTTACCGCCGGTTCGCTCACCGGTATGGCCAAGGAAGTCGGCACTGCGGTCGGCCAGCTGGCGGTGATCCGGGCCCATTCGCACCATGGCGCAGTCGGTGGTACCACCGCCGATATCAACCACCAGGACGGTCTTGTTTTCGGTCAGGTCGCGCTCGAAACTGAGCCCGGCGGCAATCGGCTCAAACTGGAATTCCACCTCGCGGAAACCACTGCGTTTGGCGGCCTTGGTCAGAATCGCCAGCGCTTGCTGGTTACTTTGTTCAGCGCCGCTGTCCGTCGCCAGTGAACCCTGAAAGTTAACCGGACGGCCGATCACGGTATGTGTCAACTCGCGTCCCAATGACGTCTCGGCACGTTGTTTGACCGTCTGCATCATGGCCGTGACTATGTCTTCGAAGAAGCCAACAAATTCCGGCCGCAGGCCGCTGGCACCCAGATAGGATTTCGGCGACTTAACAAAATAACCTTCTTCCGGATCAGCGAAGTAGTGGCCAAAGGCCTGCTGGCCGACAAACATCACGGGTTCGTCGTCGCTGTTGGCGGGGCCGAGATCCAGCTCATCGAGGATGCGGCGGGCCATCGCCAGTTGGCCACGACGATCATTCACAAATTCGTCCCGCACTGTGCCTGCTGGCAGCTGCAGACCCACCTGTTCGCAGATCAGCTCACGTCCCAGCGCATAAAGCGCGGACGGCATAAAGGATTTGTCACCATCAACCTGCGCCAGTCGAATTTGTTGGTCGTCCAGTACGCCCATCGCGCAATTGGAAGTGCCGTAGTCAAAGCCGCAGATCATCAGTGTTCTTCTCCGTGTGGTCGCCGGGGTCAAAAAAGCCGCGCAAGCTATCACACCAGCATGACAGATAGAAGTACAGTCGGGCGTCAGAAAACAGGAGGAGGGGTTGGGGAGTCAGGCCGTGAACACAGCCTGACGGAATGCAGGTAAAAACAGCGGCTGGATCAGCTGCCGAATTTCCACCATGGTTTGTCTTCTTTTTCTGACTTGGCTTTTTCTTCTGCAGCCTTCTCTTCCCGGGCCTTCGCTTCTTTGGCCTGACCCATTTTTTCGTCGGCTTTTTCGCGGCCTTCGGTCATTTTGTCTTTGGCTTGCTGCTTGCCGTCTTCCAGTTTCTGCTGGCCTTTTTCCTTGGCCGCATCACCTTTCTCGTGAGCCTTGTCGCTCATTTCTTCGCGCTTCTCTGCACCCTTTGAACGAGCGTCTTCCGCTTTCTGTTGGCCTTCCGCCTTCTTCTCGGCGGCATTGGCGTGGGCTTCTTCAGACTTGCCTTTCAGCTTGTCCTTAGCCTTGTCTTGCATTTCCTTACCTTGCTGTTGCATGGCATCGGTATCAGCATTGGATGCAAAATCAGGTTTGGCTGCCATGGCCGTAGAAGTCAGTAATGCCAATGACAGGGCAGGCAAAAGCAGGCGTTTCATGGTGTTTCCTTGCAAGTTCTGAATAAAAGAGCGGCCATTCTGGTGCCAGCGAATGAACAAATAAAGTAAACCGTCTTTATTTACCGAGATTGACAAAAATATGTGAAGTAGTTGTAGCTTCATGGCCTGCACTGCAGACCATGAAGTAGCGGAGCGAAAAGCAGCGGTTTGAGGGTCAGGCTGGTTGATCAGACGCTGCAGTGTCTGGTTGATCCGGCTGCTCGTCTGCTTCCGCCTGGAAACCGGCGTTCGCCAGTTGGCGGAATCCCAGCGTCATTAACACTCCGAGTGTCAGGGTGGAGGCTCCGATCACCAGTACACTCGACAGGGTGCTGAGACTTTTTCCCATGGCACCAACCGCCAGTGTGGCGATGGAATCACCAGAGGCATCCTGGGCGGTCCAGATGCCATTGATGCGGCCGAGATACTGATCTGGCGTGTGACCCTGCACCAGGGTGTACTGCAACAGTGCGGTGATCGACACCAGATAGCCCATCACAATCAGCACCAGCAGCGCCAGCCAGAACAGACTGACTAGCCCCAGCGCCATCACACAGCCATAAACGCCAAGACTCAGCAGCAACATGGTCTGGCCCGGTCGTTGTAAATGATTGGCCCAGCCACTGACCAGGGCGCCGAGTGTGCCACCCAGGGCAATCGCCGAGTACATCAGCCCGACTTCCGCTGGCCCGGTGTGATAAACCGTTTCAGAGAGCTGTGGAAACAACACCCGAATGGCGGTGGTGAGAGTCACCAGCGTACCGGCCAGCACCACACAACCAACGATGCGATTTTCCAGCAGGTAACGGAAGCCGGAGGCAATCGCTGCCAGCGGATGCTCTTCTTCATCAGGTTCTGGCGGACGCATGTCTGGCAGCTTTAACAGCGGTAGCAGCGTCAGTCCGGTACCGATGGCGGCCAGCCAATAGTTCCAGGCGACACTCAGGCTGGCAGCCACCAGACCGCCGAGGGCTGGAGAAATCACCGTCGCCAATCGCATGCTGACCATGCTGATTGCCCGGGCCTGCATCAGATTTTCGCGGCCAACGATATGAGGCATGGCAGCCAGCAGGGCGGTGACACCGATAGCCCCAAAAAAGCCGTCCCAGATCGCCAGTAACCAGATGGCATACAAGGAAGGCTCTGGCAGCCACATGGCGTTGGCGGCGAGCCCGACAAACCCCAGCCCACAGATGCCCCGTGCCAGCAGGATCAGGCGTTTACGGTTATACCGATCCGCCAGCACGCCGCCGTACAGCAGGCCAATGAACAGGCCGATACCTTCCAGTGACATCACCAGACCGACCTGAAAGCTGTCGGCGGTGAGGTCAAACACCTGAATCGGCAAGGCCACCGACAACATGCCCAGTCCCAGCAGGGAAATGGTGCGTGCGATAAACACATTGCGGAAGTCGCGGTTGCTGGCCAGCAAACCAAAGTCCACCATCAGTGAGCGTTTCATTGCTTGTTCTCCGTGTTCAGACTCTGGTTGAGACTTTCATTCAGCCTGCTATTCAGTAAGGGCCCCAACACCTGCAAGGAGGCGGGTGACAAAATGTCTTCGTGGCTGCTGTCGAGCAGATGCAGCTGTAGCGACTGAGGGGCACGGATGTAGCTCAGCCAGTCGTTGCCCGGGTCGATGTAATCCGGCAAATCTCGGTTGGCGACAAACAATTCGGCATTGCCCTTATAGGTCGGCGTACGGGTTTTGGCTAACAGCCGTACGGCATCCTGATAGTTGGCGAAAATCTGCTGCAGCATGGCGTCACGTTCTTGCTGGATAGCCTGATTTTCAGATTCTGCCGTCTCATCACCGGCATTCATGGCATCGGTGAGCAGCTGTTGTTGCTCGCGTTCCGCCCCGGCGCTGGCCTCAGCCCCTTCGGGGTCATTCCAGTCGTGAACTTCGGTTGGATAGGTATCGAGCAGACCGAGGAAGGCCACCTGTTCGCCGAGATCCTCCAGCCTGCGCGCCAGGTGCCAGGCGATGGTGCCACCGAGGGAATAACCGAGCAGGTAATACGGCCCCTGAGGCTGTATCGAACGGATGATCTGCAGCTGGCGATTAATCAGTTCCTGCATGTCAGCACTACGGGCAATCAGACCATCTGGCCGCGGCGATTGCAGGCCCGTAATGCTCCAGTTCGGGTCCAGGTAGCGTGACAGCACGCTGTATTGCCAGGCAAAGCCGGAACCCGGGCAGAAGCACAACAGCTGCTGGCCCTGGGTCAGACCTTTGCGTAATGGCAGCACTTCACCAAAGCCCTGCTGGCCAAAGTCGTTCAGCATGACGTCGCTGTTCAGCTGTTCCGCCAGACTGGCCACCGTCGGATTAAGGATGATCTGTCCGACGCTGATGTCGCGTTTGAGCTCCTTGCGAACCAGGGCCGCCAGCTGCATCGCCAATAACGAATGGCCGCCGATGGCAAAGAAGTCATCTTCCGCCATAACTGCTCGGCCGAGCAGCCGTTCAAACAGCCGCGCCAGACGGCTTTCCAGCCCCGCCACCGGAGCCCGGCCAGACTGGCGGGCTGTGGATTCTGTCGCTGGTAATGGCAAAGCCTTGCGATCCAGCTTGCCATTGGGGCTAAGCGGTAATTCATCCATCCAGACCACCGCCACTGGCACCATATGAGCGGGCAGAGTGGTGCTGAGGCGCTGGCGAATGCGGTTGGCGAGCTCTGCGGGATTTGTACTGCTGTTAGCGCCAGCACGAGCGACCAGCCAGCAAACCAGTTGACGGCTGTCCATGCTGTCATCGTGCTGACCGAGTTCGACAGCCTGGACGACCGCGTTGGCGACTTCCGGCTGCTGCCGTAATTGGCTTTCGATTTCGCCCAGCTCGACCCGTTGACCACGAATCTTGATCTGGTCATCCGCTCGGCCGAGGTATTCAACTTCACCGCTATCGAGCCAGCGAGCGAGGTCACCGGTACGGTACGTGCGGCTGCCGGGTTCGCCAAATGGGTCCGCAACAAAGCGGCTGGCGGTCAGATCCGGGCGGCCAAGATAACCGTGCGCCAGCTGAATGCCGGCCAGGTACAGCTCCCCGGCGCAGCCCGGGGCGACTGGCCGCAGGTACTGGTCCAGAATGTACAGGCAGGTATTCCACACCGGTTTGCCAATCGCCACTCCGGCACCACCGGCATCCAGTCCTTCAGCAAAGGCTGGCTGCCAGCTGACGTCGACAGCGGCTTCGGTTGGTCCATAGAGGTTGTGCAGCTCGGCATTGAACACTGAGCGGAAATTACGGGCCTGGGTTTTGGTCAGTGCTTCGCCGCTGCAGAACACCTGTTTCAGACTGCTGCAACGCACGTTCGCGTTGGAGGTGTTGTGCTGGTGCGACGCCGTAAACAGCGCCAGCATTGACGGCACAAAGTGCAGGGTTGTAACCCCAAAACGCTCAATGGTGTCAGCCAGAGCCTGTGGGTCTTTGTGAACGTCGGGTGCTGCCATCACCAGTCTTGCACCTGTCAGATAGGACCAGAAAAATTCCCATACCGAGACGTCAAAACTGCACGGCGTTTTCTGCAGAATCGCATCGTCCGGCCCCAGTGGATACTGGTGCTGCATCCACAAGATGCGGTTGACGATGGCTTGATGAGAAACCAGCACGCCTTTGGGACGCCCTGTGGTGCCGGAGGTAAAGATCAGATAGGCCGGGTGGTCTGGTTGCAGGCCGAGCTGATCATCACTGAGACTGTCCATCAGGGTTTGCAGCTGTTGGCGGCGAATAGCCAATTCGTTTTCAGGGCTGTCTGCCAGCGCTTGTCCCGGTTGTAGCGGCAAGTGATCCAGCAACTGCAGTGGAATGGCCAATTGGCTGCCCGCCTGAATCTGCTCGAAGCGGGCTTGTTGGCTGGAATGGCTGATCAGCAAACGGGCGGCAGAGTCTTCCAGCATGATTGCCAGTCGCTCGTCCGGGTAATCCAGCTCCATCGGCAAATAGGCGGCACCACTTTCAATCACGGCCAGAATGGCAATGCTGAGGCAGGCCGAGCGCGGCAAGGCAACCGCCACAATATCGCCCGGGCCTATGCCTTGCTGACGCAGTTGGCTGGCCAGCGCACTGACCTGCAATCTCAGCTCCGCAAAATTGAGCTGATGCTGGTCGTCTTGCAGGGCCATGGCCTGCGGCGAACGTCGGGCCTGCTGATGCAACAGGCTGCGCAAACTGGTTTTCGGCAGCGGCCAGAGGGTCTGGTTGATCTGGTCAATCTGATGCTGTTCGCCGTTGCTCAACATTGGCCAGCGGCAAATCGGCGTATCAGGTTGCTGAAGCAGCTGCTGCAGCCAGAACTCCAGCCGCTGCAACAAGGCTTGTGCCTGCGCACTGGTCAGCGCACCGCGATTCTCCAGCAGCAGGCTCAGGCCATCTTCCGGGATTACCAGTAGCGCCAGCGGGTAATGACTGTAACCACGGTTATCGACCTGGATGATGGTCAGCGCCGGACGGCCGTCGGCGGCGGCACTGAGTGGCTCGCTGAGGTAACGGTTATCAGGGTAGTTTTCCACTACCAGCAAGCTGTCGAACAGCTGTGAAGCGGCGGCCAGCTGCTGGATTTCCGCCAGCCCGATCGTATCAAAATCCAGATTGGTCAGATGTTGTTGCTGAATATCGGCTAACTGCTGCCACAGTGACGTTTGCACATCCAGGTTAACCCGTACCGGCAAGGTGTTAAGGAACAAACCAACCTGCTGTTGCAGACCGGCAACGTCGGCCTGACGACCCGATACCGGTGTACCAAACACCACTTCATTGCGGCCACTCAGCCCGTGCAGCGCCAATGCCCACAAGCCTTGCATCAGGGCATTGAGGGTCAGCCCGCGTGCTTGCAGTTGTTGCTGTAGTTGCCGGTGCTGCTGCGGTGCCAATGTCAGCTGTAATTCTTCAACCAGCGCTGTGCTGTCAGCTTCTTCAAACAGGCGGCATGGCTGGATGTTGGCCAGTTGTTGCTGCCAGTGCTGACGGGCGGGGCCTGGATCTCGTGCGGCCAGCTGGTTGACGACATTGGCGTAGCTGCCCGGATCCGCTGGCTTTTGCAGTTTCGACCCGCTTGTAAGCTGGTGATAGTTCTGGCACAGGCTGTTCAGTATCAGTGGGCTTGACCAGCCATCGGTGACCAGGTGGTGAATGACCAGCAAGAGTTGCCACTGTTGATCATCGTGTTTGAACAACTGGGCGCGAATCAGACCACCGAAGCTGGCGCTGTTCATTGGCTGCTGCAGCATTTGCTGTTCAGCTTGCTGCTGTTGCTGAAGCCGCTGACTGGCTGGCAGTGGAGACAGATCGAGGATTGCCATCGGCCAGTGATCGGCTCGGGTCGCTGGTGGATAGACAAACACACTGTCGCTCAGACTATGGGTGTCAAACAGCCCATTGAGCTGGGGATATTGCTGTAACAGCTGATCGAGCGACTGTTGTAGCCGCCAGGCATCCAATGGCCCGTGGAAGTGCAGGCGGGTAAAGGCGTTGTAGTTGGCCTGTGGCTGGTCTTCTTCGGTTTGCTGCAGGTCCTGACCAAACAGGGTTTCAAACAACATACCTTGTTGTAGCGGCAGCAGGGCGCTGACAAACAGCGACTCGCCGTATTCACGTTGCAACAGCTGTAGGTCGCCATCACTGAATTCAATCGTGCGGTTGGCACTGATGTTATTGCTGGCGCTGATGTCAGTGTTGGCGCTGATATCAGTCGATGGCGTGATGGCCGCGGCAATACTGGCCAGTTTCCGCAAGGTAAAAATACTCGCCGGACGCAGCTGATAACCGCTGCTTCTCAGCGCCGCACACAGCATGATGGCGCTGATGCTATCGCCACCGAGCATGAAAAAGTCATCTTCTGGCTGCGCCTGGGGCAATTGCAGCACGTCGGTACAGTGTTTTATCAACACCGTTTCCAGCGGCGACAGGGCGTCATTGGTCAGCGCTTGCGGCTGGTTGGCCAGCCACTGTTGTGGCGTCGGCAGGGCCTTGCGATCAATCTTGCCACTGACATTGCGGGGAAAATCGTCCAGTACCATCAAGATTGACGGCACCATGTAATCGGGCAGCTGCTGATGCAATTGGCTCAGCCATTGTTGTGCCAGTGATTGCGCCCCCTGCTGTTGCAAGGCTTGCGGGTCGGCGGCAACGCAGTAGGCCAGCAAGCGGTGGCTGTTATTGATGGTTTCGGTGATGACCACGGTGCTTTCAACGCCGTCCAGCAACGACAGGGCGTTTTCAACTTCACCCAGCTCAACCCGGTAACCACGGATCTTGATCTGGTCATCACTGCGGCCGAGGTACTCCAGTTGGCCCTGCTCAGACCAACGCACCAGATCGCCGGTCCTGTACATGCGTTCGGCATTGGCCGAGCTGGCACTGATGAATGGATTGGCGACAAAACGGGCGGCGGTCAGGTCGGCCCGGCCAAGATAACCATTCGCCAGTCCACGACCGCTGAGGTACAGCTCACCAATGACGCCTGCAGGCAGCTGTCGCAAACGGCCGTCCAGTACCAGCGCGCGGGTGTTGCCAATCGGTCGGCCGATAACGGGCTCTGGATGTTCGGCAATGGCGGCACGCAAGGTGTCGACTGTGTATTCGGTTGGTCCGTAGAGGTTATGCGACTGTAAGCCATACTGCTGATGTAACTGCCGCAACTGTTGCCACAGGGCTGCCGGTGCGGCTTCGCCACCAATCAGAATCAGCGTTGGCCAATGGGCTGATTCGGCTTGCTGATTCTGCAATTCCAACGCATTCAGCAACTGGCTACAGAACGAAGGGGGCAGATCAAGGGCGTCGATGGGCAGCTGGCGAATGGACTCCGCCAGCCCGTGGGCATCACGGCGCTGTTGTTCATCGAAGATCACCAGGGTTTGCCCCAGTACCAGCCAGAACACCTGCAGCCAGGAAGAATCAAACGAAAACGAATGGGTGTGGGCTGCCATCAACGGCCGCCCTGGATGATTCTGTTGCTGTTGTTCGAGGGCCGGTGAATAGATGCTCTGGCGGTGGGAGGTCAGCAGGTTCAGCAAGGCGCCGTGGCTGTTCATTACACCTTTGGGGCGGCCAGTACTGCCAGAGGTAAAAATCACATAGGCGATATGCTGGCGGCACAAGGGCGACAGGCGATGCTGATCGGTGACCGGCCCGTTCGGCATCGCTTCGATTTCGGCTTGCTGCTGGTCGATGTTCAGCCGTGGCAGGCTGCTGGGGAAGTCAGCTTCCGCATCCGAGCGGCTCAGCAGCAATGAGGGGGCGGCATCTTCGCACATCATGGCAATACGCTCGGCCGGATAATCCAGATCCACCGGCATAAAGGTTGCGCCACTGTTCATTACCGCCAGCATCGCCAGCAAGGCATCGACCGAACGGGGAATCGCGACTGCGACTATGGTGCCAGGGCCGCATTGTTGTTGAATCAGCCAGTGGCTCAGTTGCTGGATGCGCTGCTGAACCTGTTCGTTACTGAGTTGCTGCTCGCCGCAGATCAGCGCGGTTTGAGCCGGTTGTGCCTGTAACGATGCAAACAGCGTCGCCAGGATGGTTTGCTGACCAGCCTCAGGTTCGACCTGCAGGCCGTTGCTCCACTGCTGCAGTTGCTGATGCTCGGTTGCGGTCAGCAAGGGTAATTGCTGAACCGCTGTTTTGGGGTGCTCCAGCCAGTGTTGCAGCAGCTGCTGCAAGCGTTCGCCGTGTTGTTGCAGTTCTTCTGGCTGGTAACGACCCTGTTCAGCACGCAGTTCCAGCAGAATACGGTCGTCATGAACCAGAATGCCAAATTCAAAATCGTCAATCGGACCGGTAGCCAGATGGTGGGTTTCGGCCTCGGCAGCGGGCAGCTGCAACTGGAAATCGAACAGTTTGTAGTTCAGCAGCGGCCCATACAGTTTGCCTGATTGGTCATTTAGGTGTTGCTGATCGCGCTGGATCTGTTCGGCGTCGTAACGCTGGTGGCGGCGTACGGTTTTCAACTGTTGTTTGATATGGCAGGCCAGTTCGAGCCAGTCGGTGTGCTCTTCGAGATCCAGTTGCACTGGCAGAACATTGACTACTGGTGCGGTGGAGCGAATGGCAGCGGAACCCATACGACGCATAAAGGGTACGCCAACACGGTGACGGTTGAGGCCGGTGTAGCGGGCCAGATAGGCGGTCAGCCAGGCCATGATCCAGTCCGACAGCGCCGGTTTTTGTGAGGCTTTCAGCTCGTTACCCAGCTGCTGAGACAATTGATGCAGCTGGCTCAGGGTCTCGGCATCGAGCCATTGCTGGTGACTGACAATGCGAGCGGTTGGCAGGTCATTGGCTGGACCCTGTCGGGATAAGGTGTAGACCGGCGAAGCAGTGGCGCAGTTGTCGAACCAGAATTGTTTGTCCTGCTGCCAGGCCTCGCTGTGCCGGTATTGCTGATATTCGTTGCTGACATCGGCGACTGCTGTGAAGGGGCTGGCCGACACTGGCTGTTGGTGCCACAGCTGCTGATAAATATCACTGATACGGCGGGTCAGTGCGGTGAAACTGAAACCATCCAGCATCAGGTGGTGGAATTTCTGGAACCAGAGCCAATGCTGCGGGCTGTCGGGCTGGCTCTCGTCGGTGTTGGAGAGCCGAATAATAACCTGCTGTTGTTGCAGTGGTTGTGGGGAGCTTACCGAATAAGGTTCGCGGCTTTGTTGCCACATCCAGTCAAACGCCAGCTGCCGCAGTTCGGCGGCGTTCATGCTGCTGGTTGCGCCTGCTAATTCGGTCGCATCAAGCCAGCGCGGGGCTTCAACATCCTGCCAGTTGAGGCCGGACGCCAGTTGCATTGGCGCTATACCAGCGGTGGTTTGCGGGTTTGTGGCGCTCGACAGTGGATAGCGGGCACAGACGGTATCTGCTTCCGCAATGCCCATTCGAATAGCCTGCTGCAAATAGTCTGCGTTCAGCTGGCCGCGCAATTCAACACAGTGGCTGATGGCGTAAACATGGTCTTCTTCACCCAGCTGATCGGCCAGCCAGATCGCTTGTTGGCCGTCCAGCATGGGCGCAGACCGCCAGCTGACCGTGCCGGAATCGGTCACCCCGGTGTTGGCAGCAGGGTGTTGCGCCAGTTCAGAAGCAGCATTCAAATGGGCACTGGTCATGGTGCTTTTCCTTACTCAAGGCGTGCGTAGTCCCGGGTGTAAAAGTGATCCCGTCGGCTGCGTACAAATATTGGATAAATCAGGGTTTAGAGAGGGGCCTGTTCAGAGGTCGTCACGGCCGGACTGGCCATGGGACGGATGTCCTGCCAGTGCTGTTCGACCCACTCGATGCATTGCTGCTGGCTGGCTGGGCCAAAGCACAGGCTCCAGCCTGCTGGCTGGGCGGCGAATTGCGGCCACAGACTGTATTGCTGCTGATGATTGCGCAGCACAGTGAAGGGCAAACTGACATCGTCGAATGGATTCACGTAGTTATTGTTCAGCTGGCTCATAATCCAGATCCTCCTTTGGCCAGAAACGGGTTGGCAGAAAAATGCTGACAGATGCCTTCCAACAAGGCAGAGCGCCAGCAAATGCGATCATGCCCGCCATTGAAATAATCAAAGCGGCTGTGATGGCCGGTGAGACGCAGGGCCTGGTGCATGAAGGCCGACAACCGGTCCATGCCGGGTTCATAACGGCCAGCCTGCAGCATTACCCGGCGTCGTAATTGTGGTTGTGGAAAGCGTTCATGCAGCACCTGCTGAATCAGTGGTGCCTGTTCCGGGTGCGGATGATCCATATCGGCGAAGGTGACGTCATTCCACCAGAATGACGACGACTGGCACAACGCGGCGGCAAACTGCTCTGGCCACTGTAAATGCGCGACCAGGGCCGCCAGACCTCCCAGACTCTGGCCAGTGACCAGTTCAACCTGGCTGGCCAAATCACGGATCTGGCTTTGCAGTAGTGGCAATAGTTCTTGCTGCAAGGCCTGCCAGAATGACCCGGAATCGCCCAGTTCCCGATAGCGGGTGTCGTTATCGAGCGATGGCAGCAGCAGGTAATCAGCAGCAGGCAACAGGCCTTCGACCGTCAGCTGATCAAGCTCTTCAAATACCGGTAACTCGCGGCTCCACCACTGGCCATCCAGCAACAGGATCAATGGTCGTGCAGCGCTGCCTGCTGCCGATTCGGACAGGCTGGAGGTCCGGTAAAGCAGCACTTCGCGCTGATTCGCCAGTAATTCGCTATGCCAGTCAACTACGTATCGCTGGCCAGCTGGCGCAATGGGCTGAACCCGGTTGTTGTCACCCAAACCCAGGTCAAACCAGCTCAACGGCGATTGTTCCAAAGCACCATAGGACGGGTTGGGATTGAGCGTATCTGCTTCGGCAAATTGCTCCAGTACTTCAATCCACCACTGCCGCCGCAATCGCCGAGCGGCTGGCATCGGCGCCGGTAAACGGTGTTTCGGCACCGGTACCAGTCGATAACTGCCACGCCAGTTGGCAGGCAAGCGGATCTGCCAGTACCAGACGTCGGTGCCGCTCAAATGTGTCATGACTGTCAGTTCGTCGCAGGGGTGAGCGGTGGCGGAAAACAGTTCAATCAGAACCGCCCCCGGTGTTTCTTCAGCGACTGGCTGGCGCCACAGGAACATCAGTTCACAGCCGTATTGATCCTGCTCCAAAACCAGGGGGGTTCCTTGTTGAGCGACCTGTAGCCACCACTGATCTGTACCTGTGGCTATTTCCTTAAGCCATTTTTCAGCCGGGGCGGGGTGAGTCGGTCGGCGACTGGATGCACAGATTTGCGGATTCATAGCCGGGTCCTCCCGCTGTAATGATTGAAATCTGGGCAGATGTTATTCTGGTGTTCTATCAAATGCAAATAGTTATCAATTAAAGTTGGCATGAGTAGCACAAAAGCAAAAAGTTTCATGTCTTGACGAAAAATTTCTCATTACGGTATTGATTTGAATCTCACTAGCATTTACAAATGATAATTAATATCAAATGAGATGGGATTGAGGATCAAGCAATGCAACGCAAGCAGCTTTTTGTGGCACTGGTAGTGGCCAATGCAGTAGCGGCCCAGGCCTGGGCTGAAGAAACGGACGAAAATCCGGTCATGGAGGAAGTGGTTGTCAGTGCGACTATGTCTGCGCGAGCAATCGAAACAGCGCCGGCTTTCACCAGTGTGATGACTGCAGAACAGATCGAATCCAGCCCGGTGGACAGCCTGGGTGACCTGCTGCGCATTACCGCTGGTGTGAACAACCTGTCTGATACATCAGGCCGTGATGAAATCCAGATCCGTGGTCTGGAAGGCCAATACACGCTGATGCTGGTGAACGGCAAGCGTATTTCTTCCGGTGGTGCGTTTGCAAAAGGCAGTGATGCGGACTTCAACTCTATCCCGATGTCTGCGATTGAGCGGGTAGAGGTGATTCGTGGCCCGATGGCAGCGCTGTATGGCTCCGATGCGATTGGTGGTGTGATCAACATCATTACCAAAAAATCCGCTGGCGACTGGCGTGGTTCCGTGGGTGCTGACTACACCAGCGTGACTTCCGGTGATGAAGGCAACCGTTATCGGGTAGGTGGTAACGTAATGGGTTCGCTGACCGATATGGCCAGCCTGTCTGTTACTGCTGAAACCTATTCCCGGGATGCCTGGTACGCCAACAGTGAAGATGATGTACCTGAACAGGAAGAAAAGCAGTCTACTAACCTGGCTTCAACCCTGACGCTGGATATTGCTGATAACCAGAGCGTGGATATTGACCTTGGCTACAACCAGGATGATCGTCCACGTCAGCTGTACAGCAGCGGTAGCTATCGTGATCAGAGCATTACCCGTTATGACGTCGCAGTGACTCACACCGGTGAGTTTGGCGACTTCAACACCACGGCATTTCTGAAGTACGAAAACAGTGATGTTGATGACTACAACACCAGCTATACCGTGCCGCAACACCATACCCAGGAAAGCAACATCTACGGTAAAACCTACGCCACTACGATGCAGGGTATTCACTCGCTGGTCGCGGGCCTGGATTTCCGTCATCAGGAACTGGAAGACCCGGTTAACTATGTTGAAACCGGTAAGTACAGCATTGATCAATATGCCGGTTTCCTGCAGGACGAACTGGCTCTGACTGATGATTTGCTGCTGACCCTGGGTGGCCGCTATGACCATCATGAAGTGTTTGGTGGTCATGTGTCTCCCAAAGCTTATCTGGTCTATCAGCTGAATGATTCGGTAACCCTGAAAGGTGGCGCAGGCAAGGCATTCAAGGCTCCTGACGGTCGTTACCTGAGCCCTGAATACAACGAAATCAGCTGTGGCGGCAGCTGCTATATTCCGGGTAACCCGGACCTGAAGCCGGAAAGCAGTGTGTCGAAAGAATTTGGTATTGAAGTGGTTCAGCCAATTTGGTCATTGTCCGCCGACGTCTTCAAGACCGATGTGAAGGATAAGATTGAGCGCGAACTGGGTGATGCGGTCAATGGCACCTACTATCCGCAGTGGGTTAACCGCAGCAAGGTGACCTCGAAAGGTTACGAAATGAGCGGTGATCTGCAGCTCGGCACCGATTGGTTTACCACCGCAAACTACACACGTCTGATCGTCAAGGACGAGGATGGCGCAGTGGTAGAGGATCGCCCAGAGCACCAGGCCAATCTGTCAATTGATTGGCAAACAACCGATTCTCTCAAGACAATGCTGAAAGTTAATTACATTGGTGGTATTAATTATTCGTATTGGGTTAGTGGTGTCGGTACTCAATACGTCAAAATGTCGTATTACCGTACTGACCTGAATTTCAAACTGGCTGCAACAGACGATCTGGATATCAAATTCGGGGTAAACAACCTGGCGGATGTGAACCTGCAGAACATGGATGCCAACGTTAATACCGTACAGTTGGGACGAAACTATTTTGTAGGTGGTACTTACAACTTCTAAGCGGGGCTGTAATCCACCAGTTTTATGGTGTGCCTATGCTCCTCATTCCAACGGGTGAGGAGCACAGGGGGTTCGAGTGTCTCATTCCGCTATATTTTCCTGGCTTACGCCACTGGAGCTGCCAGTTCTGCTTTTACAGGAGCTGGTGTTGCTTGACGTTGGTGGTGCCGGTTTCGCAGTTGGCTGGAACTATCCTTCTGCGGCCTTTACTTCCTTGCCTTTCGCGGCCGTGCTGGATCACTGCTGGCCGGAGGGCCGTAATGCAGCCGTCAGGCGGCAAACCGAATTTGTTGCTGCCCGTTATTGTGCCTGGCAGTCGCTCAATCACACCGATGCCCAACTGACTGCAACTGCTGCAGTTAGCCAACCGGGTTATTCCTCAGATGCGCTGGATGTTCCTCATCACTGGGTCGAACGGGCAACGGCTGGTGAGCCGCTCTGGCCAGCCGACCGGATTGGCTCTATCAGCCATTGTGCTGGCAAGGCAATCGCCGTTACCGCTTCAGCACAGCAGCTCGCAAGTGTCGGGATCGATATCGACCGTGGTATGCCGTATGAGCGAGCGATGGCCGTATTGCCGGTGCTGACGTCTGCCATTGAACGTGAGCGTCTCAAGCAATGGGTGGCTGAGGGCGTTTTGAGTGATGCGATTGGCCATATGGGTACCCGTGACGAAGACACTATGCGCTGTCTGGTGACGCTGGTGTTTTCGGCCAAGGAGTCTCTTTACAAGGCGTTATATCCACTGGTGGGCGTGTATTTTGATTATCGTGATGCGGATGTTGTCGCAATAGGCGGTCACTCCTGCACGATGGAGTTGAAACGCACTCTGTCGGCTGAATTTCCGGCTGGAAAACAGTTTGAGTTGGGTTGGCAATGTGGCTGGCCGGACGCCACCATGATGGTCAGCTGGCTATTGTTACCGCAGGAACGGATCGTCTGATCCATTCCTGCTTCCACCGTATTGTGTCTGGCCGTCAGCCCCCTTGACGGTGCTGCGGTTCAATCGCTGAATCCAGTTCTGCAATCACTTCGCTATCCAGGGTTCCGGCGACCCGGTGTAATGACAACCAGCTGATCAGGTAATCATAGCGGCTGGCTGCCAGTTCCCGTTCGGCGTCATAACGTGCCTGGCGAGCATTCAATACATCAATAAATCTTCTCAAGCCTGTGTTCCAGGCTGCTTCGGTTGCTGCCAGAGTGGCGTTGGCGGACGTCAGCGCCTGCTGTCTGGCATCAATACTGGCCTGCTGGTTTTGCAGTTGGGCATAGAGGCTGAGGACGCCGGTTTCCAATAATTGTTGCTGCAGTCGCAGCTGCTGTTGACGTTCGGCCAGAGTGGCGGCAGCAGCACGGCTGGCGGCATAGGAACCACCCCCCTGATACAGCGGCACCGAAACCTGAATGCCAATATATCGACTGTTGGTGTCAAGCGGTGTGCCAGTGCCATCGTCGGAATAACGCCAGGCATCCTCAACTTCACGACTGATGCCAGCATTCAGTGTCACGTTGGGAAGCAGGTCCATGCGGCTGGCTTGCCTGTCCTGGACTGCTTGCTGCTGGCTAAGACCGGCCTGTTGCAATTCCAGGCTATTGCCCGTTGCGAGCGCCAGCCACTGTTGCTGGCTCTTGTCTTCCAGAACCCTGACAGTGCCCAGGCTCGGTAAGGCAGCAATGGTTACGCCTGTCAGTTGTTGCAATTGCAGCCGCGCCAACTGCAGATCATTGCGCGCCTGCACCAGTGTGGCGAGGGTCTGGTCAATCCGCGCACGCGCTTCCTGTACCTCCAGTGAGACTACCAGACCGGCTTCATGGCGGCGGCGGCTCTGTTGCCAGCTTTGTTGTAATGCTTCCAGCTCGCTTTCCAGCGTTGCCAACAGATCCTGCTGGCGCAAGGTGTTGAACCAGGCACTGCTGGTTCGCAGTAATAAATCCTGCTGTGCAGCCTGTAACGTCATGGCCGCCTGGCGGTCGGCGGACAGGGCGGCCTGATAACGATACCAGTCACCGGCGTTAAACAGGCTTTGTTGCAGGCTGGCACTGAGACTACGGATTTCGTAGTCGCTATAGCCGGACTGGCTGCTGCCGGTCAGTCCTCGGCCTCGCTCAGAATATTGGTTGTAGTCCAGTTGCAATGACAGTTGTGGCAACAGTGGCGCACGGGCCTGATCGGTTTGAAATCGTACGACCTGACGTTGTTGGCGAGCAGTAGAAAGGGTGGCGTCGTGTTCCAGTGCCCGTTGAACGGCGCTGGACAAGCTTGTGATGGATGTATCGGCCCAGCCGCTTTGCTGGCTGCAGGCGGCGCCAGGTTGGCAGGTTGCTGCTTGAGACAGTGCGCTGGTGGGGGCCATCAACAGACTGCTTGCCAGTAATCCAATGGACCAGTAGTTGGCCACAGGCTGGCGGGATCCAGATGACTTTAACGGCTGAAATGTGGGCTTAAAAGTGACGAAATTTCGAAATGGCGGTCTTGGGTAACTGAAAATGTAAATATTTCTCATCTTTGCCTATCCGATGGTTGACGAGGCGAATGCCGCGGGAATAGCATTAATGATAATTATTATCATTATTAAGTTGCAACCAGAAGGGAGGTTTATTTGTGAACCAATCCAGCGTAGGTCTCAGCCTTTGGCAGGAGTCTGTGGTCGGCCAGAGCGCTGTCAGCGATCAGCCCGTTGCCGCAACCAATAATGAATTTGTGTTCCGATCGGGACGCCAGCAAGTATTTGCGCAGGGGGTGTTCAGCCGTCTGCAGATTCCGGTGGAAACCGCCACCGGCTGCCAGCAAGACTTTCATCGTCAGGTCAAAAGCGAGTTGGCGCGGGCGCGGGCCTGCGGCATCGCCAATCCGATTGTGGTGGGCGCTATCCCGTTTGATCGTCGTCAACCGGCAGAATTACACATCCCGTTGCAAGCCCGGGTGGTCGACAACGCCGGTGCAACCTTGCTGGAATTACCCCGAATCGCTACTCGCAAGCCGGTATCGGTGAAAAACCGCCGCAGCCTGCCCGAGAAAGAACGCTTCTGTCAGGGGGTGCAACAGGCGGTCGCCAACTTTGGTCTCAGTGATATTCGCAAGGCGGTGCTGTCGCGGGTTCTGGATGTCGAGCTGGAAGAGCGTGTTCCGGCTGAGCGACTGTTTCAGCGGCTGCTGGCCCAGAATCCCAGCGGTCATCATTTCCTGCTGCCATTGGCAGATGGCTCGAGTTTTATTGGCGCCAGCCCGGAACTGCTGATTCACAAACAGGGCGATCAGATCATTTCCAATCCATTGGCGGGCTCCGCCGCTCGCCAGTCTACGGTTAGCGCCGACGAAGCGGTCAGTCAGGCCTTGCTGGGATCTGGTAAGGACAGCCATGAACACAAACTGGTGATCGATGAAATCGAACGGTTGTTATCGCCGCTGTGCGAGCCACTCTCGGTTCCGGCGGCGCCATCACTGATGTCGACCCGCGCCATGTGGCATCTGTCGACCCTGATTGAAGGCCAGCTCAAAGATTCACAAACCAGCGCGCTGGAGCTGGCGACCTTGCTGCATCCAACGCCAGCGGTGTGCGGCGTACCAACCCGTCAGGCCCACAAGCTGATCAACCTGATCGAACCCTTCGATCGTGAGCTGTTCGCGGGCACGGTTGGCTGGTGCGACGAGCAGGGCAATGGCGAGTGGGTGGTGTCGATTCGCTGTGGCCGCGTTTATGACGATCGTATTCGACTGTTCGCCGGTTGCGGCATCGTCGCTGACTCCGACCCGGAATCCGAATGGCATGAAACCGAAGCCAAACTACAAACCATGTTACGGGTACTGCTGCCGGAGGAAGGCCAATGAGTTCGCAAGCAACATCAACCGTGAATTCAGCAGAGCTGGTGGAGTTCAGCCGCTGGCCACAAGCGCTGGCTGATTTCTATCGTCAGCAAGGTTATTGGACGGACCGGCCCATGACGGACCTGTTGAGCCTGCCGTGTCAGCGGCGGCCGGACACCCTGGCGCTGATATCCGAGCATGGCAGCCTCAGTTATCTGGAACTGGAGCAGCGTTCCAGCCAGCTGGCAGCGGCCTTGCAACGTCGTGGTTTGCATCAGGGGCAGACCGCGGTGGTGCAGCTGGCCAACCAGCTGGAATATTTTGTGGTGTTTTTTGCCTTGCTGAAGCTGGGCATTACACCGGTTAACGCCTTGTTCAGCCATCAGCGTCGCGAGCTGACGTCCTATGCAGAACAGTTGCAACCGGCGCTGATTATTGGCTCTGCCGAACATGCGCTGTTTGCTGATAAAGGCTTTATTGATGAACTGCGGCTGTCGCTCAAACAACTGCAGCTGGTGTTGGTTGACGGTGGTGTTGGTTATGCCGGTGCTGAGTCGCTGCAGCAACTGATTCATGAAGCCGCTGAAGACTTCCAGCCAACGCCAACTCCGGCCGACGAAGTGGCGTTTTTCCAGCTCTCCGGTGGTAGTACCGGCACCCCTAAACTGATTCCTCGCACTCACAACGACTACTACTACAGCATTCGTCGCAGCGTCGAAATTTGTCAGCTGGACCACAACACCCGTTTCCTCTGTGCCTTGCCTATCGCTCATAACTACACCATGAGTTCACCGGGCTCATTAGGGGTGTTTTATGCCGGTGGCACTGTGGTACTGGCGCCAGGACCGGAAGCGATTAATTGTTTCCGGCTGATCGAAAAATATCAGGTCAGCATGGTGGCGCTGGTGCCCTCCGCAGTAGCCTTGTGGTTACAGGCAGTACCTGGCCATCAGCAGCAACTGGCTTCACTGCAACTGTTGCAGGTTGGCGGTGCCAGCTTTGCCGAAGCACTGGCACGACGGGTGCCAGCAGAGCTGGGTTGTCAGCTTCAACAGGTGTTCGGTATGGCAGAAGGGCTGGTGAATTACACCCGTCTGAACGACGACGATCAGCATAGGTACACCACCCAGGGTTATCCGATGTGCCCGGACGATGAGGTGCAGGTGGTCGATCCGGAAAGCCGTTTACCGGTTGCCAATGGCCAGCCTGGCCTGTTGCTGGTACGCGGACCTTATACCTTCCGCGGCTATTACCGAGCGCCGCAACACAATGCCGAGGTGTTTAACGAAGACGGTTTCTATGCCTCGGGCGATCTGGTGGTGCGAGACGACGCCGGTTATCTGCAAGTGGTGGGGCGGATCAAGGATCAGATCAACCGTGGTGGTGAAAAGGTCGCCGCCGAAGAAATCGAAAACCTGCTGTTGCACCACCCGGACATTTATCAGGCGGCGCTGATTTCAGTACCAGACCAGCTGATGGGTGAAAAAAGTCTGGCCTGTATCGTCAGCCATTCCGGCAAGCTGCGGGCGATTGACGTGCGCAAGTACCTGCGTGCTGAAGGCATTGCTGAATACAAGCTGCCCGACAAGGTGCAACTGCTGGCGCGTTTGCCACTGACTCCGGTCGGCAAAACCAGCAAAACCCTGCTGCGCCAATGGGCCGAGGCAGGTTTCCCGGCGGGCTGTGATGAAGTCCATGCCACTGAACTTTCGCTTACCGAAGCTTCCACCACTGAGCAGCCAGCAGGTTAATTGTTATGAGTATTCCAGAAATTGTTTGTTATCCACTGCCAACCGCTGACCAGCTGCCAGCCAATCGCGTCAGCTGGCAACTCAATCCGGCCCGTGCGGTGCTGCTGATTCACGATATGCAGCAGTACTTCCTGCGGTTTTACGGTACTGAGAATCCATTGATCGAACAGATGACCGCCAACATCGCCCGGCTGCGCAGCTGGGCGGACGAGCAGGGTATTCCGGTGGTCTACACCGCCCAGCCATTGCAACAAAGCCGCACCGACCGCGCCTTGCTGACCGATATGTGGGGGCCGGGTATTACTGCCGCCGGTGAGCATGAAACGGAAGTGACGCCAGGCCTGACTCCACGAGCCCACGACAAGCTGCTGACCAAATGGCGTTACAGCGCTTTTCAGCGCAGCGAGCTGTTGAACCTGATGCGCGAAACCTGGGGGCGTGACCAACTGATTGTTACCGGTGTGTATGCGCACATCGGCTGTATGTCGACGTCGCTGGATGCGTTTATGTACGACATCCAGCCCTTTATGGTGGCCGATGCGCTGGCGGATTTTTCCCAGCAGGAGCACCAGATGGCGCTCAACTATGTTGCTGGCCGCTGTGGTGCCGTGGTGACTACCGATCAGCTGTTAGCCAATCATCATCAGCTCGATCGTGACTGGTTGCTGGGCGAATTGCTGCGCTTTATTGATGAAGATCCGGCCGAAATTGATGGCGATGAAAACCTGATGGATTACGGCCTCGACTCGGTGCATATCATGACGCTGGTAGCCGAGTGGGACAAACTCGGTTTTGAGCTGATGTTCGAGGATCTGGCACGCCAACCAACCCTCAATGGCTGGCTGGAGCTGCTGGCTAATCAGGCTGCCAGTCAGGCTGCGAACGGCAAAACCACTCAAGCAGGTACTGAACAGGTGACTGCATGAGTCTGGCCAGCGCGGGTATGGACTTCAGTGGCAAGCTGGTGTGGGTGACAGGCGCTGCCCAGGGCATTGGCGCCCGGATCGCCGACGATATCCGTCAGCTGGGTGGCCGGGTGCTGGAACTCGATCAACACTATCAGGCGTTTGAACTCAGTGAGCTGATGGCGGGTGGTAACTGTGGTCGGGTGGAACTGGATCTGGCTGACCCCCAGGCCGTGCAGCAAGTGGTTGAAAGCTTGCTCGAATGTCGGTTGGGGCCGGACGTACTGATCAACGCTGCGGGCGTGCTGCGTAATGGCAATGTTGATCAGCTCAGCCTGGCTGATTGGAAGCTCTGTTTCGACGTTAACGTCAACGGCGTTTTTTACCTGCTACAAGCTCTGATGCCCTGGTTCAAGGCAGACGTGGAACTCAATCGCCAGCGTAATCGCAATATCGTCACACTGGCATCCAACGCGGCCCATGTGCCTCGCCTGGGCATGGCAGCTTATTGCGCGTCGAAATCTGCCGTGGTGAGTCTGTGTCAGTGTGTCGGACTGGAGCTGGCAGGCTGGAATCTGCGCTGCAATCTGGTTTCACCAGGCTCCACCGATACCCCGATGTTACGCGCCATGGTGGCACAAAACCCGGAGGACGCAGAGCAGGTCGCCGCTGGCTACCAGCAGCTGGTGCAAGGGTTGCCGCAGCAATACAAGCTGGCAATTCCGTTGCAGAAAGTGGCGCGCGATGAGGAAATCTCGGCTTCGGTACTGTTTCTGGCATCACCACTGGCTTCCCACATCACCATGCATGATCTGGTCGTCGATGGAGGAGCAACACTCAGTGCCTGAAGCAACCAACAACAGGCTGCCTGATGCGCAGCCACCTGAAGCGCTGACCGGGCGGGCTGCCAAAGCTCAAAAATGGCTGGGTGCCGGTCTGCTGATATTGGGATTGCTGCAGCTGACTGGTTGTGGTTTCGGCCCGGATTCAGCGGCTTCCCAAACCGAGCCTGAAAATGCGCCTGCAGCGGCTGAAAAAGTGGCGGTCGCCGTCGTGACCGTCGCACGCCAGCGCCAGTCGTTACATACCGAATTGTCAGGCCGAGTGGTAGCGCAGCGGATCGCCGAGGTGCGGCCGCAGGTTCGCGGACTGGTAGCCGAACGGCTGTTCGAGGAAGGTGCCAGTGTTGCAGCCGGTGAGCTGCTGTACCGTATTCAGGATGATCGTTATCAGGCTTTGTGGCATCAGGCCCGTGCAGATCTGGCGATTGCCAGGGCCAGCCTGGCCAGTGCCGAAATCAGCCGTCAGCGTTATCAGCAGCTGGTGGGTGTTGATGGCATCAGCCAGCACGAATACGAACTCAGCAAGGCCGAAGTGGCCAAGCAACAGGCGGAAGTGCAGGCCCGTGAAGCGGCACTGAAAAGTGCTGAACTGGATCTGCAACAAACCCAAATCCGGGCGCCGGTCAGCGGTGTGATTGGCCGGGCGGAAGTGAATCAGGGCGCACTGGTATCGGCTGAGCAAACTGTACCGCTGGCGCGGATTCAGCAGCTCGACCCGGTTTATGTGGATCTGGTGTTGCCTGCCCGGCAATTACTGGCGTTAAAGCGGCGGCAGTTGCAACAGACCGATGGCCATTCGCTGGTGGCGCACCAGCCAGTCAAACTGACACTTGAAGACGGCCTGGACTATGGTTCGACCGGCTCGGTGACATTTGCCGATTCGCGGGCGGACACCAGCACCGGCATGGTGACGTTACGAGCGCAGTTTGCTAACCCGGATGGCTTGCTGGTACCGGGCATGTTTGTGCGTGCCGAGCTGACTCTGGGCGAGCAAGTCGATGTGGTCGTGGTGCCGCAGCAGGCGGTAAATTTTGACGAACAGGGGCGGGCCTTTGTCTGGCGGGTGGAAAATGGCGCGGCGCAAATCCGCTTGCTGACGCTGCTGGAACAACGCCCGGACGCCAACACGCGCCATCACTGGCTGGTGGATTCCGGTCTCGAAAGCGGCGATCAGGTGGTGACCGAGGGCATCATGCGGCTGTATCCGGGGGTACTGGTGACTACCACTGAATGGCAGCCAACTGAACTCAATTCGCTGGCAATGGACGATATTGCCGCTGGTCTGGCAGGGAGCAGCCCATGATCGCGCGTTTTTTTATTGATCGACCGGTACTGGCCTGGGTGCTGGCAGTGATTCTGCTGTTGGCTGGGCTGGCCGGATTGCAACGTTTACCTGTCTCCCAATATCCCGATATTGCGCCGCCGATTATCCGGGTGGCGACTGTCTATCCCGGTGCATCGGCACAAGTGGTCGAAAACAGCGTCACCCAGATTCTGGAACAACAGCTGAAAGGGCTGGAAAACCTGCTGTATTTTGAAGCGACGTCGTCATCGTCTGGCGAAGCCGAGCTGATGCTGACGTTCCAGCATGGCACTGATCCGGCAATGGCCCAGGTGCAGGTACAGAACCTGATTAATCAGGTGGCTTCACGGCTGCCGTCGCCAGTACAACAGGCTGGACTGGCCGTGACGGCCATGCGTAATACCTTCCTGATGGTGGCGGTGTTCTACGACCAGACTGGCAGCATGACTGACCACGATATTGCCGACTGGATGAACAGCACCGTGCTGGACCCGGTTTCGCGTATTCCCGGCGTTGGCACCATTCGACCGTTTGGTTCGCCCTACGCCATGCGAATCTGGCTCGACCCCATCAAGCTCAATCGCTTCCAGCTGGTGCCCGAAGACGTTGTCGCTGCGATTGATCGCAGCAATACCGAAGTCCCGGTTGGCGAGTTGGGCGCACGACCACTGGCTGATGGTCAGGCGCTTAACGTCGCTGTGACGGCCTTGTCACGGCTGCAAACACCGCAACAATTTCGCGACATCGTGCTGAAAAGTGATCAGGACGGTGCGCTGGTGCGACTGGGCGATGTCGCCCGGGTAGAAATCGGCGCCGAAAGTTACGCCACAACGTCGCGGCTCAATGGTCATCCGGCATCAGGTATGGCAATTATGCAATCGCCTGGCGCCAACGCGTTGACCACCGCCGCAGCGATCAAGCAACGGCTTGAACAGCTGTCCGGTTCGTTCCCTCCAGGAATACAAATCATCTACCCGGAAGATACCACCCGCTTTGTTGAACGTTCGATCAAGTCGGTACTGCATACCCTGGCGGAAGCTGTGGTACTGGTGGTGCTGGTGATGTTCCTGTTTCTGCAAAACTGGCGTACCACACTGATTCCGGCATTAACGGTGCCGATTGTCTTACTGGGCACCTTTGCCGTGCTGGCAATCGCCGGTTATTCGATCAATACCCTGACGCTGTTCGCCATGGTGCTGGCGATTGGCTTGCTGGTGGACGACGCCATCGTAGTGGTCGAGAACGTCGAAGCCCGCCTGGCCAATGGCATGCCGGTGCGGCAGGCGACTCTGGAATCGATGCGGGAACTGTCGTGGGCGCTGGTGGGCATTGCGGTGGTGTTGGCAGCGGTGTTTTTGCCAATGGCATTTTTCCCAGGTTCCGTGGGAGTTATTTACCGGCAATTCTCGGTCACGCTGGTAGCCGCCATGGTGCTGTCGGTGGTAGTCGCCCTGACCCTGACGCCAACCCTGTGCGTGCTATTGCTGGGGCATAGACCGGCGCAACCCAGTGGTTGGCGCGCCGCACTGAACCAGACAGCCGGACGCTGGGCAGCGGCTTATCCGCGGCTGTTGAGCTGGAGTAGTCAGCGTAGCTGGCGGCTGTTGTTCCTCTATGTGCTGTTGTTGGGCGCAACCTGGCAAGGTTTCCTGCGACTGCCAACGGCGTTTATCCCGGAAGATGATCAGGGCACTGTGCTGGTTCGTTATACCTTGCCGCCTGGCGCAACCTATCATCGCACCGCCGAGCTGGTAGCCGAGATTGAAAACTACTTTATGACGGCAGAAGCCGCCAATGTGGAGGCCATTTATACGGTTTCCGGTTTCAGCTTTAACGGCTCAGGCCAGAATTCCGGTGTTGCCTTTGCGGTATTGAAAGACTGGGACGAACGCCCGGGGGCGGAAAACTCCGCTCAGGCAATTGCGCGGCGGGCTACCGGTGCACTAAACCAGATTCGCGACGCCCGCGCGTTTGCCATGGTATTGCCACCAATAGACGGTCTGGGGGAAAGCAACGGCTTTGAATTCTGGTTACAGGACACCGGTGGTCTGGGGCGTCAGCAGCTGTTATTGAAGGCTCGGGAACTGGCCGATCAGGCGGCGGCCAGAGAGGATGTGTTGTATGCCGAAGCCAGCGCTGCCGACAGTGCTACCCAGCTGAAACTGGACATCGACCAGCAGCGGGCGCAAACCCTCGGGCTGGATCTGCAACAGATCAATCGCACGTTAGGCATTGCCTGGGGCGGTGAATACGTTGGTGATTTTGTGCATCAGGGGCGGATCAAGAAAGTGCTGGTGCAGGGCGATGCTATTTACCGCTCGCACCCGACCAATCTGCAAGACTGGTGGGTCGGTAATGGCGAAGATGGCATGACACCGCTCAGTGCCTTCACCGCCAGTCGCTGGCAATCCGGGCCATCGAATCTGGCGCGGTTTAATGGTCTGCCAGCGGTGTCGTTGAGTGGTGCGGCCGATGAATCGGCCAGCTCGGCGCAGCTGATGGCCGGCCTCGAGAGCCTCGCCAGACAGATCCCCCACAGTAATATTGAATGGAGCGGGCTGTCGTATCAGGATCGGGTTTCCAGTGGCCAGGCACCGCTGCTGTATCTGGTTTCCGTGTTGTTTGTTTTCCTTTGTCTGGCGGTGCTGTACGGCAGCTGGAGCATTCCTTTCTCGGTATTACTGGTGATTCCGCTGGGTCTGCTGGGTGCCGTGGCCGGGGTCATGCTGCTGGGCACCCGCAACGACATTTTCTTTCAGGTTGGTGTACTTACCACCATGGGGCTGTCGGCCAAAAATGCCATCCTGATCGTCGAATTTGCCGAACTGGCGGTGCGGCAGGGTAGCAAACCCTTGACCGCTGCACTGGAAGCGGCGCGCCAGCGACTGCGGCCAATCTTGATGACTTCACTGGCATTTGGTGCTGGCGTCGTGCCGCTGGTATTGGCCACCGGCCCGGGAGCCGCAGCGCAACAAGCCATTGGCTCTGCTGTATTGGGTGGTGTGGCTTCAGCCACCTTGCTGGTGCTGTTGTACGTGCCGCTGTGTTATGTGCTGATTCGGCGAATTACTGGCGTGCGGGCAGGCGGGAGAGTTGTCGCTGGCGAGCGGCAGCAACCTGTTTCCGGGGCTGGCTGATTAGTTGCTTGTGGGAGTGGGATAATTCTCGCTCCCACAAATAATAAGGCTGGGACAGGAGGGTTATTGTCTATTTGCGTTACCATTGCAGCGTTAAAAACAGGCTCATATTGCTCCTTTATCACACATAATTTCCCTCTTTTCTCCTGCTTTTGCCTGACATTGAGTGCCTCGAAAACAAAAAGCAACAGCCTGTCATGCAGTCAGCCTGCTGACTGACAAAGTTGTGAAAACGGATCCCGCAGTACTTCATCTTACTCATCCTGAACTTGAGGTCTTAATTTGTGATATGAGTCACAAAACAATGGGGTTTTGTAAGATAAGTGGCGGTTTTTGATGTTATATGTATCCAGTTGATACGGATATCACTACAAAATATTGCATGGATGTACGAATGCCTGCTTCTTTCAGATCGTCTCACGATCGCTACCTGACCTCATTTCCTCACGGCGGCTATCTTCCTCTGGCACTGGCTGGACAATCAGTCCTTCTCAAACACAGAAATCTCACAGGGAATTGTGAATAATGGTTTTTGATATGAATATCCTGAAACGACTCAGGAAGACTGTCTCTGCAAAGGCAATAAATAATATTGCATTGTTCGGTTGTTGTATCTTCCCGCTGGTTGCCACCGCTGGCACCTGTAGTAGCAGTAATATGGCGGGAGGAGTACTGGGTGTTTTTGAGAATGGCGTTATCGAAATTAACGATGGCAGCACCACAAGTTGGAAGGCAGACGACGACGTATGTAATATATCCATTCAGGGAGCCACAACCCTGAATGTATTACCTGAAAATTATTATGAACCCAATCAAAGCAGCTGCGGTGTATCGGCCAGTGGCAATACGGTTGGTAATCTGGCATTGCCGGATTTTGAAGAATCCGGTAATGATCGTACTGTGAAAATAAAGGGTTCCACGACAGTTGTTTATATTGATGATGTTAAATATAAGCAAAGTTCAGGCGAATGGTGTGGGGCTGATGTTTGTGGCCATGAAAGTGTCAGTGATATTGTCTTTCCTGAACCAGAATCGGATGAGGAGTATTTCTATTTTGAAAACTCTGACTGGGGAGAAATACGTATTGAAACCAGTTCGCACTCTTTGTATTTTAAGTACGATAATTCCGGCAATCCCTATCATATAACCAATCTGGAAGGTGCTGAAGGCTCTGTCATGGTGTTTGAGCCGGGTTCATATTTCCTGGGTAGTCTTGAAATTGGTGCCAGCTACCTGTATGTCAGAACAACGGATGATGATGGTAACCCTCTGGGGGATGGATCAGGCAAGGTCAGATTTTACGTCAAGGACACTCAATCCAAGCCATTTAATAACGGCAGCTGCATCAATTATAATAACTGTGATGTGGATAGCGACGAACTGGATGGCTCAGACCAAAATCCTGAGCGTCTTGCTGTCTTTTCATACGAGAATGATCTGGTCTTGTATGACAGGGCAAAAATAGCAGCCAGTCTGTATTCGGGAGGTGGCGATGCCATAATTCGTTCTTATCCCGGTTTTATTCTGGTTGGCGAATTGTTGGCCGATAATATCTCGGTTCTTAATAATGAGAATGTTCATCTGGTTTATCAGGACACCGAGACGTTTGCCGAGGAAGGGTACTGCGAAGATACGGATGACGAAGGATCGGATGGAGACGTACCAGCGAATGCTGCTCCAAAAGCTGAAGCTGTATCGGCAATAACATACTCGGGCGTTAGTGTTGATTTGGCTCTGGTTGGAATAGATGCAGACTCAATGGTTCTGAATTATATGTTGGTTTCTCAGCCACAGAATGGTTCCGCGACTATATCAGGCTCAACTCTGACATATGTTTCTGATGATGATTTTTCTGGCGTGGAAAATTTTTCCTATCAGGTTTCTGATGGTGAATTAACATCCGATATGGCGTTAATAGAAATAACCGTTGAGGCGGTAAACAACCCACCTTTTATTGAATCCGTCCCGGGAACCAGCGCATTTTTAGGAGAAGCTTACATATATGATGTGTCTGCTACAGATCCTGATGGTGATGAGCTGCTTTATGCTCTGACAGATAGCCCTGAAGGGATGATTATTACTCCGGGTTCGGGCTTGATCAGCTGGATCGCCCCCGATGAAATAACAGACGCCGTTCAGGTTTCGGTTGTTGTTACTGACCCTCAGGGATTATCCGATGTTCAGACATATCAAATTGAAGTCAAGGATATTGAAGCTCAGTGTATTCCTGGTGATGCGATTAATGTTAGTTTTGATGGGTTTATCGACACGACATCGCTGAAGTTGAACGGCGATAGTGAAATTATATATCCCACAGATGCTGAGGGAGTCTTACGTTTGACTGGCAGTAGTCGCTGGCAGGCGGGTAGTGCTTTTCTGGAAGAAAGAATTCCTTTGGCCGATGATAGTGGTTTTGAGGCTTCATTCAGCACATTTTTCAGCTTCAGAATCTCCAATCCAGGGGGGATATCAGACAATGATGGCGATGGTGCGGACGGTATTGTGTTTGTCATTCAAACCGTTAGTAATGAAGTCGGTGGAAGCGGTGTCGGTATAGGATATCAAGGAATAAATACCAGTCTGGGGATCGAGTATGATACCTATAATAATGGCTCACGGGACAAATATAGTGGTAATCATGTAGGTGTTAATATTAACGGGAGTGGTTATTCTCGTACTCTCAAAGTAATTGAAGATAGAATGAATGACGGCGATATCTGGTATTCATGGATAGATTATGATGGCAGTTCAGATAGCCTGGAAGTGCGTCTTTCCCTGGACTACACCCGACCTGAAGAACCTCTGATTTCGTATCAGGTCGATCTGGCAAGTGTTCTCGAACAGGAGGATGCATATGTGGGGTTTACTTCAGGAACAGGCGAAGCATGGGGTGATCACGACATTCTCAGTTGGCAATTCATTAACACTTATAGTCCTATCGGTGATTGTAATCAGCCATATTTTACATCTATACCTCCTCAGCAAATACCATCAGGCTCTTCATATGTTTACACCCCTGTGGGAGTGAATTTTGATGATGGAATATTTTCAATTTTTTCTGCTCCTGATGGAGCTTATATAAATGCTTCGACAGGCATTTTGGAGTGGGTGCCTGTAAATGATGATATCGGAACTCATTCAATAATTATTGAATACACCGGGAGTGATGGTCTTTATGCCAAGCAAAAATTTACACTTGTTGTGACTAATCAGTCAGGAGTCTATCCTGAGATATATACTGTCCCTGAGACAGAAGTTTATTATAACCAGGTTTATGAATACATTCCGGAAGCCAGTGATCCTAATGAAACAGGTTTGCGCTGGTCTCTGGAAACATACCCGCAAGGTATGACATTCACTGATGGTGTTATTTCGTGGGAACCGGGTGAAGAAAACATTGGTGAAGTTGAAATCAAAGTAGAGGCAATGGATGGTTATGGTCTGCGAGATAGTCAGGTTTATTTACTGGCGGTAAAAGATCCGAACCAACCGCCGATATTTACTGATGCGGAGGAGTCGATAGAGATAACTGCTGGAGAAGCACTGAATCACGTGATTCCAGCTTCCGATCCTGAAGGGGAAGCTCTGACGTTTGAGATTATATCGGGTCCTGATGGTCTTGATGTATCGGGTGACGGTGTTCTGAACTGGAATAGCCCGGCAGTTTCTTCTGATCAGGAAGTGGCTATAGAGGTGCTGGTTTCTGACCCCAGGGGCCTGTCTGCAACGTATGCCCTGACTCTGTATGTCACGACTGTCGAGGTTGATGACATTCCACCGGCTTTGGAAGCTGCTACGGATAGCGTCGAACTAACTGCAGGGGAAACCCTGTCTTACTCTATACCGGTAATTTGGGAAGATGATACAGAATTCACCTTTGATATTGTATCTGCTCCAACGGGAATGACGGTTAGTCAACAGGGTGTGATTGAATGGATAACGCTGGAAGATTATGGCGATCTCGATTTTGATGTTTCGGTACGTATATCCGACGATGCCAGCAACAGTAATGTGTTCATATTGTCAGTGACATTGACTGCCTATGTGAATACAGCGCCGGTTGTGGCCAGTGAACCATCTACTGAGGTATTGGCTGGTGACTTGTATGAGTATCAGATAGCCGCTATTGATGATGATGGCGATGTACTCGGTTATGAGTTACAGACTGCGCCAGAAGGCATGGAAATAACAGCTACAGGTCTTTTGCAATGGACTCCAGTAGAGTCCCAAGAGGGTATTCATACCGTACAATATGCAGTATCTGATGGTCGTGCATCTGTCGTACAACAATTTGAAGTGGCAGTGATCGTCGAAAATGAAGCGCCGGTTCTGACCAGCGTTCCTGCAGGCTCGATTGTAGTAGGCACTACATACAGTTACCAAATGATCGCCGCCGATGCCGATGGTGACGAACTGCTATATAGCATACAGTCCGCCCCAGACGTCTGTACTATAAAGTCTTCAACAGGACTTTTCCTTTGTGAGTTTGGTGATGACGATATTGGAAATTATCCCATTATTCTGAAAGTCGAAGACCCTAGGGGGGAATACGTACTACAAAGTTACACATTGGTAGTAACTCGTCTTAATAACGACTTTACAATCACTTCTACACCACCGCAAAACGCCAGAGTTGGAGTGGAGTTTTCTTATTATGTTGTCGTCGACAACCCTGATGAGGAAAACCTGACCTACCAGTTATTGCAGGCCCCTGATGGTATGGTGATTGATGACATTGGTGTTATTTCGTGGACTCCAGCCGATGGCCAGGGAGGTGAGGCAGACATAGTCTATGAAGTATCCGACGGTGAATTCGTTCACGGCCAAACATTCACGATTCCGGTTCAATCTGCAGATACTGAACTACAAGCCACTCTGGTCGTACCTGAACGTATCGGTGAAGAGGGCGATACATTAACAGTACAGGCTGGATTTACCGGGCATCTTGGTCATTACACAGAGCAGCTGAGCTACGATGGCGAGCTGGTCACGATAGATGCTAATGGTTACGCGTCAGTCATTCTGTCTGGCTCTGGCAAGCATAGCTTTGTTTATCATGTTGAAGATGATCTTGGTGCTGATGAAGTTTCGGCTTCGGTTTATGTGCGTGACCCAACGGATCTTGTCCCACCAACGGCTATGTTGGTCGACCTGGTAACCGATCAATCAATTACCGCCCCTGTCGATATCACCACCACTATTGAAGACGACCAGTTAATTTACTGGCAGTTACTTGGTTACCGCAGTCACGACGACGAACCGGTGATTTTGGCTGAAGGGGATGCTGCGGCGGCGGCCACTACAACGCTGGCAAGGCTTGACCCAACCACAATGATGAATGGGCAGTACACCCTGGTGCTGATGGCTCAAGATCTGGGTGGTAATAAAACCTACGATAGTGCCACCTTGCTGATCGAAGGCGGTATGAAAGTCGGCAATTTCAGTATGGCGTTTGAAGATATTTCTCTTCCCGTGTCTGGCATACCGGTTGTTGTGACGCGGCAATACGACAGCCGCCGACGTGCTGAAAATCTGGATTTTGGCTATGGCTGGTCGGTGGATTACCAGAATATTCTGCTTGAAGAGTCGGCAGAACCAACCCAGGGCTGGAATACATATAGTAGTCATGCCACCTTTTTGGTGGATGAACAGCCAGTCAGCCTGACGGCCATGTGTATCAATTCGACATCTGCCAAGCGAGTGACCGTGACCTTGCCAAATGGCGATGTCGAAGCCTTTAAAGTAGTGGGCACAGTTGTTGGGACAGGGGGTGAGAGCCCCTATCAGGAAGGCTGTTATATGGCCGGTTCCACCTACGTCAGTTTCAAATTTGAAGCGATTAACGGCACCAGTTCATCACTTCACGCTGATGCAGCCGATTCCATGTATGTGCTCAGCAACGACGGCGATATGGTCGATCTCGATACCAGTGCTGTGATGGTGTCTGACTACATCCTCACCACACGAGAAGGCTATATCTATTACCTGAACCAGGACTTTGGTATCCGTTATATCGAAGATCCTAACGGTAATCGCCTGACCTACACTGACAGTGGCATAACCCATTCCAGTGGTATCGGAATCAGCTTTGAGCGTGATGCCGAGGGCCGAATTACACGCATGACGGACCCGGCCGACCACGTTTATGAATATGCCTACGATACCCAGGGCGATCTGACCGCCTACACCGATACCGAAGGCAATGTCACCAGTTTCAGTTACAACGGCAAACACGGCCTGGTAGATATTCTTGACCCGCTCGGTCGCAAGGTCGCCAAAAATATCTACGACGATGATGGACGTCTGATCGCACAGGAAGACGCCGACGGTAACCTCACCGAATTTGACAACAACATCGAAGGCCGCCAGAGCGTGGTGACTGACAGAAATGGCTTTAACACCATTTTCTATTACGATGATCGCGGTAACGTCACCACCAAAGTGGACGCGCTGGGGTATTCAACCACCTACACCTATGATGATCGGGGCAATGAGACCTCGGTGACCAACCCGCTCGGTGAAACCGAAACTACCGAGTACGATGAGTACGACAACATCCTGTCGATTACCGATGCACTCAATAACACCACCTATTACGAATACAACGACCGTAATCAGGAAATCCTGATTACCGATCCGTTGCAGCATCAATACACCATGGCCTACGACGAGTTCGGCGGTCTGGTCAGTATCACTGACGCCAACAATCAGATAGCCACCAACGAGTTTGATGACAAAGGTCAGGTCATCCACACCTACGACGTGCTGCAAGGTCGGACCGACTACGTTTACAACGATCTCGGTTTCAAAATGCGTGAAACCGATGTATTGGGTGTTACCACGTATTACAGCTATGACGATAACGGCAATGTGCTCAGCGAACGCCGTGCTCGTACCGTAAATGGCGAGCTGGTTGATGAAACCACCTGGTACGAATACGACAGCCTGAACCGGCTGACCAAAACCGCCTATCCGGATGGCACTAGCAGTGAAACCCTGTTTGATGAGGTTGGCAACGAAGTCACTACGATTGACCGTGCTGGCCGGGCAACCCATTGCAGCTACGATGTTTACCGCAACCTGATCGAGGTGGAATACCCGGATGGCTCCACCGAAAGCCATGGCTACGATTCGGAGAACAACAAAACCTCCAGCACCGACCGGGCTGGCCGCACCACGTATTTCGAGTACGACAAACTTAACCGCCAGACCATTACCCACTATCCAGACGGCACACAAGTCGAAACTGAATACAACCCGGGTGGGCGAGTCAGCGCCGAAATCGATGTTTTCGGCCACCGCACGGAATACGAATACGACCAGGCCGGTCGTCGCACGCTGGTGCGTAATGCTTTGGGCGAAGAACATCACTACGACTACGACGACAACGGTAACCTGCTGAACGAAACCGATGCGCTTGGTCGTGTGACACGTTATGAATACAACAAGCTTGACCAGCGGGTGGCAGTTATCCATGCAGACACCACCACTACTGCCAGCGGTATGGACGCACTGGGTCGTCGTACTTCCAGCACCGATCAGGCAGGTATGGTCACCGGCTATGAATACGATGCCGAAGGTCGTTTGCTGGCAGTGATCGACGCGTACCTGCAACGCACCGAGTACGAATATGATCAGGCCGGTAACCGCATCCGCCAGACCGACGCCAACAACCACAGCACCCTTTGGACCTATAATTCCAACGGCCAGGTACTAACCCGCACTTTGCCAGAAGGCCAGGTGGAATCCTTCAGCTACGACAACGCAGGCAACACCAGCAGCCATACTGACTTTAATGGTGACACCAGCCATTACCAGTACGACCTGATGGGGCAGCTGTTGCGGGTTGACTACAGTGACGGCAGTTACGAAACCTACCAGTACGACCTGGCGGGTAATCGCACCTCGGCAACCCTGACGGACGATCAGGGCACACGCAGCTGGTACTACCAATTTGATGACATGGATCGTCAGACCGGCGAAGACCAGCCCAACGGCAGCCGTATCGAATACGGCTATGACCTGGCCGGTAACATCCTCGAACGCCGAGTGATCGCCGCAGGAGAAACCTCAACGGTCAGCTACAGCTACGATGCACTGAACCGCCTGCAAACCCTGACCGACAATCACGGCCAGACCACCCGTTATGAATACAACAAGGTTGGCTCGGTGGAGACCGTGGTATATCCAAACGGGGTATCACAAAACTACCAATACGACAGCGTCAATCGCCTGCAAACCCTGACCACGCAGTCAGCGGATGCCAGCGTCATCGCCAAACTCGACTACGAGGTGGATAACACCGGTCGCCGTACCGCCATTCTGGAAAACAGTGGCCGTGAAAGCCATTACGACT
>NZ_JAHXZR010000025.1 GCF_019740315.1 Oceanobacter mangrovi | reverse complement strand
AGCTGACGGGGCTTCTGTTTAAGAGCTTGACGATGACCTACTCTCACATGGGGAGACCCCACACTACCATCGGCGATGCTGCGTTTCACTTCTGAGTTCGGAAAGGATTCAGGTGGTTCCACAGCTCTATGGTCGTCAAGCAAACTGGCTTGGTGTCTGTTGTCTGATGCTCTCACGCTTGTGGGCGGCAACATTCACCAAATAGGGTTGGATACATGAGTCTCTTTTGTGTTTCCTTAAGGATTCACGACAGAGTTTATTGAGATTCTCTTGCGAACGGCGGTTGCCTGTTCGTGTTCGTTTCTGCTGTTTTCTTCAGCAGTTGGCTTGTTACAACAACCAGTTTGGGTGTTATATGGTCAAGCCTCACGGGCAATTAGTATCAGTTAGCTCAACGCCTCACAACGCTTACACACCTGACCTATCAACCTGGTGGTCTTCCAGGGCCCTACAGGGAACTCGAAGTTCCAGTGAGATCTCATCTTGAAGGAGGCTTCACGCTTAGATGCTTTCAGCGTTTATCCCGTCCGAACATAGCTACCCGGCAATGCCACTGGCGTGACAACCGGAACACCAGAGGTTCGTTCACTCCGGTCCTCTCGTACTAGGAGCAACTCTTCTCAAATCTCAAACGCCCACGGCAGATAGGGACCGAACTGTCTCACGACGTTCTAAACCCAGCTCGCGTACCACTTTAAATGGCGAACAGCCATACCCTTGGGACCGGCTTCAGCCCCAGGATGTGATGAGCCGACATCGAGGTGCCAAACACCGCCGTCGATGTGAACTCTTGGGCGGTATCAGCCTGTTATCCCCGGAGTACCTTTTATCCGTTGAGCGATGGCCCTTCCATACAGAACCACCGGATCACTATGACCTACTTTCGTACCTGCTCGACGTGTCTGTCTCGCAGTTAAGCCGGCTTGTGCCATTACACTAACCTCCTGATGTCCGACCAGGATTAGCCGACCTTCGTGCTCCTCCGTTACGCTTTTGGAGGAGACCGCCCCAGTCAAACTACCCACCACACAGTGTCCTCGATCCGGATAACGGACCTGAGTTAGAACCCCAAATTGACCAGGCTGGTATTTCAAGATTGGCTCCATCAGAACTGGCGTCCTGACTTCAAAGCCTCCCAGCTATCCTACACAAGCCAATTCAAAGTTCACTGTGAAGCTATAGTAAAGGTTCACGGGGTCTTTCCGTCTAGCCGCGGGAATACGGCATCTTAACCGCAAATTCAATTTCACTGAGTCTCGGGTGGAGACAGTGTGACCATCATTACGCCATTCGTGCAGGTCGGAACTTACCCGACAAGGAATTTCGCTACCTTAGGACCGTTATAGTTACGGCCGCCGTTTACCGGGGCTTCGATCAAGAGCTTCTCCGAAGATAACCCCATCAATTAACCTTCCGGCACCGGGCAGGCGTCACACCCTATACGTCCACTTTCGTGTTTGCAGAGTGCTGTGTTTTTAATAAACAGTTGCAGCCACCTGGTATCTTCGACCG
>NZ_JAHXZR010000024.1 GCF_019740315.1 Oceanobacter mangrovi | reverse complement strand
CGGCAACATCACCGACCAATACCAATACGAAGCCTTCGGCAGCCTGCTGAACCAAACCGGCGACAGCGACAACTACTACCTCTACACCGGCGAGCAATACGACGAAAACCTCGACCAGTATTACCTGCGAGCAAGGTATTACGATCAGGGCGTGGGGCGGTTTACGCAGATGGATACGTGGGTCGGACAGATGTCTGATCCGGTGACGCTGAATAAGTATCTGTATGGGAATGCCGATCCGGTGAGATATACGGATCCGACGGGGCGTATGCCAATCGGGGAGTTAATGGCAGTCTTACAAACTAGTACTAACCTGGTATCTACTGCTATTAGGGTGGTGTCTGTTGTTGATAAAGTTGATACTGCAATGAGTTTGCTGATTGCAATGAAGGATTATCAAAGAATTATTTCATCTGGAGTACTGACTAGGAGTCTAAAAGACGGGTTTAAGCAGTCATCGGATAAGGTGAAATCTGTTGATGTTGATTCTGCAATTGATAGTCTAATACGTATGAGCCCATCGGTAACTATAGCATCTTTATCTGCATGGAGTGGTTTCATGACTCGGCATGCTAGCAGAGTTGACAGATTTGTAATATATCTACCACAAGCCCCAATCCCTGTATCAACAGAGATCCCATTTATGAAAGTTCGAGGTTACAAAGTTAACTTTGTAATTGATAATAAGGGTGCAGGACGATTGAGTGGCGTTGGAGTTGGGTTGAAAGGTGAGCGATCGCCCCATCAGCTATGGAGAATGGATTATCACAAGCCACATGAGAGCAAAAATGAATCAAAAGGTCGACTGTATGCTATTGATGGAGCATTTCATTACCATGTTAATAACTCTCCGAGTAAATGATTATGAGTCGTGACTTTATTGATATATTGGTCTTGCTTGCCAAGGATGTTGGTGATATTCGTTTGGTTATTGGTTCATATGATGATTCCATAATATTTGTCAACTATTCAGGAGAGGTCGAAACGGTATATCCTGAAATTGCCTTTGTATGGTTGCTGCGTAGTGTGCTCACAGAAGTAGATATGGATGACAGCGATAGCATCGTAGGGGATATTGTCCGTGAATTGGGGTGGGTTGCTGGGTTGGTTGGTGAATTATATGATAATTCTCATATGAATCTGTGTTCTCTTGATAGTGAATATGATTATTTTTGGAGTGTGTGTAAAAGATATTGTAATATTTTGAAGTCTAGGCTAATGATTGAAGAATTTACTTTTTGTGTTGATTTTTATGATATGCTGAATAAATACAATATTACAGTTCTCCGAAATCAGGCAAACGACAAACCGGACATCCATGATAGATAGGACGTTCAAGTTCTGTCTCAGCCGTTTTTTTACAATTCATTCGCTCTTTAACAATGTGCCATTTTCCTGAGGGTTTGCAGCTGCAACTACCAGTTTGATGACATGGGTCGTCAGACCGGCGAAGACCAGCCCAACGGCAGCCGTATCGAATACGGCTATGACCTGGCCGGTAACATCCTCGAACGCCGAGTGATCGCCGCAGGAGAAACCTCAACGGTCAGCTACAGCTACGAT
>NZ_JAHXZR010000004.1 GCF_019740315.1 Oceanobacter mangrovi | reverse complement strand
TAGCCTTGCTCGGTCACGAGAGCAACGGCTTCATCCTTAAATTCTTGTGGGTACTGTTTGTAACTGCGTTTCTGACTCATGGTTGGCACCTCTGGCTGAGAAGAGTTTATCTCTTCTTGAGGTGTCCGGGTTATTCAACCAGAACATACTCTTCCGCTTCACCGTAGGAGGACAGGAAATCCAGTTGCGCTTGTTTGAGTGCCTGCAGCACCTGATCAACGTCGGCTTGACCACGCTCCGTATGAGCAGAGGTAGCGACAGGGGCATCCGTAGCAATCTCCGTAACCGAAGGCTGAGCCTTTTCGAGGTCACGTTCTTGCATGCCACGAGCCGGTGGGGTGAGCTTGACCTTCAGCTTCTGAGGCTTGGAAAGCAGCACGAATCGCTGCCCTCGGGTCTTCTTTTCTTCGTGGTACCTTACCCATCCACAGTTAACCATCCGGCGGATGTGGTCGTAGATATAAACCCGCAACTTGGGTAGCGAAACGTCCCGTGGGTCAACCTGTTCTAGATACCTGTCGCGCAGCTCCATGATGGTGAACGCGCCTACTTCCTCTTCCATGAGAATGCGATAAATAACCCGATCAAGGGCAACGGAGGAAGATTTCATTCTCTGACTGCTCTGAAAAACGCGGATTATAATCCGTGGTTATAAATGCCGCAAAACGAAACATTGCTGCTCTCACACTGGAGTAGCAATGAAGATTCTCGCCAAAGCATTAGGAGCCAACATCCGAGCCAAACGGAAAGAACTGGGCATTTCTCAGGATGGGCTTGCATTGGAATGCGGCGTTGACCGCAGTTACATGGGGCGTATTGAACGCGGCGAAGTGAACATCACCGTAGAGAAGTTGTACGTAATCTCACGCACTTTAGGATGCGAGGCAGCATCCTTGCTGCCTGCACTAGCAGAAATCAAAAGCGAAGACTGACTCCTTTCGGTAAATCATCAGCCTTCCAAACGACAGCAGACTACAGAAACAAAGAGCCTGCCATGTCATCGCTCAGTCGATATCCAACGCAGGCAGACTGGCCAAGATTTCATAGGCTTTCGTACAGACCGCATCACCCGAAGCAGCGAATCCAGCAGGTTACTCATGGTTTCGTTAGCCCAATCGTTGGTTTTGCAATTTCTTAAATTCGCAATGCAATGTAGAAAGCTAGATCAAAACAACCTTTTGCAAGCTTCTACGAAAGCATTTTTATAAAGTTCATCACTAATTTTAACCCTCATTTATTGGGGAGTAGTGACAATTCCGCAACCAAAGTCACCAGAGTCAAATCTAGATTCAAACGACTGGCGCGCAGTAGCAAACAACTGAGAAGTTACCTCGGTCGAGATAGACGGCTTATTCATTTTACGCGCATATTCCCACCACAGGGCTGCAGCACCAGCAACATGGGGACAAGCCATACTCGTACCATCTAGCGATCTCAACTCTCCTCCTGGCCAAGCAGATAATACATCAACCCCTGGGGCAGATATTTTGGCATTACTGTTAGAAAAATCAGCGATGCCATATATTCCGCGAGACTGATATGCAGCAGCAACAGAGATAACTTCGTCAGCAGCCCCCGGTACTGATGTGGCGATTTTGTATGATGCATTGATATTTCTTCGGCTTTCATTACCAGCCGCAGATACAACGACAGGTGAAGTACCAAAAGCATTTTGAGCTTTAAAAACTCCCATCAATGCATCAAACATTCGAAGGTTTCCCCTATATGCTTCGAGGGTTTGTGATGTAGCAAGATCGACAGGCCAGCCAGCCTTCACTTTTTTATTAACTTCTCCTGGAAAATCCAACCCTAATGACATTGATATTACGTTTGCGCCACCCATTAAAGCCCAGTGTAACGCTTGATAAATCATTTCAGATGTTCCACTTCCATCATCTTTTAGGACTTTTCCAATAAGAGCACTCCTAATACCACGGGCCACTCCAACTCTTATCCCTTGAACATCCCTGCCAAAAATCGTTCCTGCACAGTGAGTACCGTGACCATTGGCATCCTGCTCACCATCCCCAGAGAAGTCTTTTATATTTAGAGACATACCAGCAAACGCAGGATGTGTTTTATCAATACCAGTATCCAACACAGCCACTGTTACGCCATCACCAGTATAGGAAGAAGTATCAGCCCCAATAGCCTTAACCCCCCATGCATCTCCATTGTGCTTCGTGACTCTGCTAAGTGGTGCTATCAGACTGATTGCCATAACAGGGGTTGCCGATTTAACATCGGGATCACTGAGAAGATCACGAACCGCATAATTTGGAACATTTTCAACTTCAATTTTTGCACTGGCTTGATTACATCCCAAACCCAAAGTTGCACTGGCTACTGATCTTGTTACCTTACTTGAAGTTTTTTCTGAAGCTTCGCGTAAGACCACATACTGCTCCATTGTAACACCCTCCTAATCTTCATTGCTCCAGCCAGCTTGCTCTATTAGAGACACGCATCAATAGTTGATAAACTCGTTAATGCCAAACAAATAAATTTCCCGAGTGGCACAATAAAAAAATAAATATTAGAACGTCAAACACGAATCGGAACTGATACCTGTGGCTGAATTGGAGTAAGCAACTTAGAATAAGACTTTAGAATATCCGAATAAACATCTGGATGCTTAGGAGCTTCAACGGTAATAATTAATGCATATTTTATTTTCTGAGCACTACTAGCTGCCCCGCCACTTTCACGAGCATTATAATGGATATCAAAAACTGGCTTATCGAGGCTAGATCCTCTCATCCTAACCGTATCATGCAGAGAAGTCTCCCATTTTCCCATGTCCGACCGAAGCTCCGCTTCTGCGGCAAACTTCTTTCTCCTAAAAAATGACTTCGAATTAGCATTTGCTTTTCCATCCTTCAACTTCTTCTCGTTGGGCCTAAATGTTATTTCTAGCCCAGCCCGCGTATAAGAAGCAGAGTCTTGCGGATCCGTATTACATGCGAAGGTGAAAGTTGCCTTCACAGTTACATTGCCGGTCAAGCCACCATCAGGTAAAGGCAGAGCCGCACGCAAGTATTTACCTGGTTTCAACTCCCCTTGGTAAACGATTCTCGCGACACCATCAGGACAAGAAATTATCTCCATCAGATCTTCCGGAACTTTACCCCAGCCAACATCTACGGTTTCCTGATCATTGTCATCCGCAGCGTGAATAAGCAGTGCCTTAATTGCAAGTGGAGATAGTCCTGAGCCAAGCACGGCCCGAATACCAACAGCACTTCGAAGAATACTCGGCGCGGCAAAACTTGTTCCTTGAATAGGCACTAGCTCCGGTCGAGGTGCCGCCACAAGAACGTGAAAATACTCCCTGCTTGATCCGCCAAACGCCATGAGGTCGGGTTTAATAAACCCAGGGCTTCGGCCAGGCCCCCTTGCACTGTAACTAGCTCTTTTCCAGTTTTTTCCAGTGTTAGTAGCTGCCCCAACAGCTATCGCATTTACAGAATCCGACGGCACCTGAACTCGATCATATCGAAGCACATCGTCACGCGAACCATTATTCCCAACAGCAACGGTCATAAATGTATCTCCATCACTTAACAAATCATCAATTACAGAAGTCCATGTATGAACCTCTGTATCCTCAATGGGGATATCAGGCCCAAGACTGAGATTGATGAATTCATATTGACGAGATAGTAGTACTTCCTCTATGTGGCCAAGGGTTCTATATAACAAAAGCGGGTCTTCATCGTTAAACCCATTATCCAATACTCTTACATGGTCCACATAAGAATATGGCCTAGGGGCAATTTCTTCTGGTTGAATTGCCCCAAATAAAAATGCAGAAGTTGCCGCTAAGCCATGATCAGGACCCTCTACATCATCTAATGCGCTGGAATCCATCACATGATAGTTCCTCACCCATCTACCAATGGGATTACTGTCAGGTAAGCCACCATCGAGAATTGCGACCCGCGGCTCAGATGACAGCGGATCTTGCGAGGGCAAATCACACTCTATGATAGGGCCATTTCTCCGAACATGTGGCAATAAGCCCCTCAGTTTTGGAACAGGTCGAATCACTCGGACAAAAACAAACTTCGACAACCCGAGCACCTGATCTTGACTGCCCTCTACAGGAACAAACCATAGAGTGCCTGCTTGGAAACTCAGACCTTCATGTACCTTAGCTCCGAGCTTCTCCGCAAATTTCGAAAATTCGCCAGTAATGAAGCTACTATCTTCGTCTGCGAGCAAATGAACACCAACTTCGTAATACCGATCATTCTCTCTCCCCCTATCAAGAATGCGTTCAGATGGCTCAAAAGCTCCTATCTCTTCAACCCTACGTAGATCCAATGCCTCATCCGAGTCTGAATCTACTTGAAACATCCAATCACCTAGAGAGCGAAAAGCTTTTCTCTTACCAGCGACAAAAATTTCTGTAGTCGAACAATCCTGCGGCTGACCCTTTCGCTTCCACTTTTCAGGAAGAATTGTAACTTGCCGACTGCCCACCGATTGCAAACCTATAGCTCGAAACAAATTCGTGGGGAAATACGATCGGGCTATGTAACTAGGATTTAGAACAAAACGAGCTACCGCGAAATCATGAGGACAAGCATCTTGCGGCAGAGTATCTAAAAAGCTAACGGTGTCAGAAACCTGACGACTCAGACGTTGCTGCGTTTGCTCTAGAGTATAGACCTCAGCACTGGCAGGATTTCTTTTAGGGCCCTTTATCTCGTGGGTTAGCAGCTCCCCCCGACCTATAAGAAAATTAGTCTGATTCATGTATCCTTACCTGTCCCTGGAGACCGATCACTCGGTCGGTATTTTCGAATAGTATCTCGACTGACGCCTGTTAGTTCGCTCACACGCCTCTGAGACAACTCTGTGCAGGTATCTAACAAAACGGCAAACTCTATCTGCCCTTGACGATCAAGCAGCTCACATTTAGACCTTAAAAGGTCCGATATTAAACTTTCAGTACTGATTCCACCAACAATAAAATTTCTTCTTAGACGCCGAATCAATCTTTCGATATCACTGAAGGACTCTCCTTTCATTAAAAGAGCAAGAACCTTTACCCAACCAGAAAATTGATCAATATCTGGGCCAAAAAATCTACTAATAGCAGAGCTTAAAGCTTCATCAGCAGGTACACCAAATTCAACAATCAAGTCAAAACGCCTCCACAGAGCAGGATCTATGAGCTCTGGGTGATTGGTAGCAGCGAGCAGAAGCCCTGATGCTGGCCATTCGTCGACTTCCTGGAGAATAACCGTGACCAAACGTTTTAATTCCCCAATATCGCTGTCATCACTACGCCGCTTAGCAATAGCATCGATCTCATCAAGCAAAAGAACACAAGGGGAGCGCTTTGCAAAATCGAGAGCACTACGCAAATTTGCGCCACTACGCCCAAGCAAACTACTCATGACAGCAGATAGATCAAGGACAAATAGAGGAACACCTAGTTGTGCTGCAATCCAGCGCGCAGTCATTGTTTTGCCGACACCCGGAGGCCCGACAAATACCGCAGATTTAGATGGATCGAGACCACGCTCAGCCAAAGCTTCTTTTTGCTCACGCTCCTTGATGAGCAAATTCAAGGTTGTTTCTATGCCTGGGGCAAGAATAGGTTTCGATTCATGAGACTCATCCTCGTATCTTTTCAGTAACGCCATCTGTGAATCGTCATCAACAGGCACATCTCCCCCCAATACCTCCTGATCAAAAACCGTACGTCTCATCGTGGTTGTTTTTGACTTTGGCGGATTAGCTTTTAAGAAATCCGATAACTCTTTTGACAAATCTGGATCAGAGCTTCGGTACTGACGTACCAGCTTGGCTATAAAGAGACGTAAGTCATCAGATTTCTCGCTAAGAGCGAGACGAGAAACCTGGACTAAATCAAATTTTATTTTTCCGAATTCATCCAAGGACATCAAAAAGCACCGACTTATCTGGGAATAAGTTAAAAAACAATGGACTATTTTTTAACATAAAAACAAAAATTAGTCCACGTGTTTTCGAGGATAGGATGCTATTGGAGGAGCCGCCTTGGCTGAATTTTAAAGATTCCAGATTCTGAAAAACAAAGTTGTCTGAGCCGAGCTACAGCCATGTATGAAGAATAATTAATTCGCTGCCTCCTTTTGATTGAGCCAGTAAGTGACACCTCCCGTGACAAATAGCGGTTCGGTATACTGAAGGCCAACTTCACCAAGCGTCTCTGCAATGTCACAACATCCTTATAGCGAATTAACTCCAGACCTTATTCTTGATGCGATTGAGGCTCAGGGTTACCTCTGCGATGGTCGCCTTACGGTACTTAACTCGTATGAGAACCGGGTGTTCCAAATAGGTATCGAAGATGCCCCGCCGATCATTGCCAAGTTCTACCGTCCAGAGCGCTGGAGCCATGAGCAAATAGCCGAAGAGCATGCCTTTAGCCTGGAGCTGGAAGCTGCAGAATGGCCAATTGTTGCGCCTATGCAGTCCCCGGATGGGGCCACCACTCATAAGATCAACAACTTCACGTTTGCATTGTTCCCTCGGTTTGGCGGACATGCACCAGAGCTGGATAATCTGGATACCATCGAATTACTGGGTCGTTCGCTCGGCCGCCTTCACGCAATTGGCGCATCCTCTACTTTCAAGCACCGGCCAGCAATTGATATTCAGTCTTATGGTGTCGACAGTCGTGAATTCCTGCTGTCCAGTGGGTACATCCCCGACAACATGCGAGAAGCCTATGACACGCTGACACGAGATCTTCTGGTCGCGATCGAAGCACGTTTCAAACAATGTACCTATAAGCCCATTCGCCTTCATGCCGACTGCCACCCGGGGAATATTCTGTGGCGGGACGAGCGCGCCGTATTCGTCGACTTCGATGACTGCCGAATGGGGCCTGCCGTACAAGACCTGTGGATGCTGCTGAGTGGAGATCGTCAGGACCAAAGCGATCAGCTCGAAGCTCTTCTGGAAGGCTATGAAATGTTTCATGAATTCGATGAATCCGAACTGGTGCTGATCGAACCACTACGGACACTCAGGATGATGCACTACGCAGCCTGGATCGCCCGACGCTGGAACGACCCTGCATTCCCTGCAACCTTCCAGTGGTTCAACACAGAAAGATATTGGGCCGAACACATCCTGGAGTTGCGAGAACAGTTCGCCAACCTGCAGGAAGATCCACTTACCCGACCAAACGGAAATTTCTGACACTTCCGCTTGTGTACATTTGATAAAAAAGAAGCCGAAAAGATGTACATTTTCGGCTTTTTTGTACATAAATTCTGCCAAAAACCAAATGTACATATCAATCCCAAAAGTTCCATGTAACTATCTGATATTAAAAGTTATTTTAAAAATGTACATAAATATCAATTTAAGGGTACCACCTAAACCGGGTATTTCAGATCGGTATCGAAGACGCCCAGCCAATCATTGCCAAGTTCTACCGGCCCGAGCGCTGGAGCCACGAACAAATTGCTGAAGAACATGCTTTCAGCCTCGAACTGCAAGAGGCCGAGTGGCCGATCGTTGCCCCGCTGATCTCACCAGAGGGATCAACCACCCACCAGATTAACGGCTTTACCTTTGCACTGTTTCCGCGCTTTGGCGGACATGCCCCCGAACTGGATAACCTGGATACGATTGAAGTATTGGGCCGTTCACTCGGCCGCCTGCATGCTATCGGTGCACCCTCCAGCTTCAAACACCGTCCGGCTATTGATATCCAGTCATATGGTATTGAGAGTCGTGAGTTTCTGCTGTCCAGCGGCTATATCCCGGATAACCTGCGCCAGGCCTATGAAACCTTGACGCGAGACCTGCTGACCACAATCGAAGCCCTCTTCAAGCAATGCAGCTACACATCCATTCGCCTGCATGCCGACTGCCATCCAGGCAATATTCTGTGGCGTGATGAACACGCGGTATTCGTCGACTTTGACGATTGTCGTATGGGGCCAGCGGTACAGGATTTATGGATGCTGCTGAGTGGCGACCGCCAGGATCAGACAGCCCAGCTTGAAGCCCTGCTGGAAGGCTATGAAATGTTTCATGAGTTTGATGAAGCTGAACTCGTACTCATTGAGCCACTGAGAACACTGCGCATGATGCACTACGCCGCCTGGATCGCCAGACGCTGGAACGACCCTGCATTCCCATCGACCTTCCCATGGTTTAACACCGAACGGTATTGGGCCGAGCACATACTGGAACTACGAGAACAGTTCGCCAACCTGCAGGAAGAACCGCTATCAAGACCCGGTGGGAATTTCTAACAGGCGTTGATGTTTGTTTTTGAGGCCGTCAACGCAAGGAAAAAGCAGACGAAAAGAGCGTCATGCTGTTCATTTAACAAATCCACGTCATCCCGGACGCGAAGCAGATCCGGGATCCATAGGGCTTTTGGATCCTGAGCCTGCGCGGCCCGAACAGTTAAGGGTGACGACCATTGTGGTTACAAACGCTTAAGTGAACAGCATTAGGCGAAAAGAACGAGTTTATATGTAATACATGATCGCTTTGAGCCTGCCAGCATATCTTGCATTATGTATATGAGACAGCGTTCTGGAGGGGCCGCAGAGCAGGAGGAAACAGGGACGCGAGCGTCACTTTCCTGCATTTGTTATGTTGTTACTTCCCAACAGAAGCAAGGCCAATCCCAAAACACATAAACGTACCTCCACCCAACCGATTGACCATATAGCTTCCTTTTTCGGAAGAAAGCCAACCGCGGGCTGACTTTGCAAGATATGCATACATAATGTGAATTATGACTACCAAACTGCTGTAGGTAACAACCAAAAGGATAAAATGACCAATGAAGTTGGCAGAATAGTCGACGAACTGAGGGAATACAGATATGAAAAAGAACACAGCTTTAGGGTTCGTAAGCTGCAAAGTAAGACCCTCTATGAACTGAAGTTTTTTGCTCTTAACGGCGGCAGTGGATGAGTCAATTTTTCTGACTGGCGACCGCCACAACTTCAGGCCCAGGTAGATTAGATATGCAGCACCAGCAAACTTCATGATGCTAAAAGCAACAGATGAGGTGACGAGTATAATTCCAAGGCTGGTTGCCGAGACACCAGCAACAATGAATGTACCGCAAGCAATCCCTAGAATCCCGCCAATGGCGCCTGAAACACCGAAACGAATGGCATTTGTGAGGGTCAGGATTACTCCAGGCCCTGGGCTTAATACTGTTGCTATAGCGATAATTAAGAACAGCAGATAACTTCCCATCTATGCCCCCTTGGCAACATAACGCCGCATTCAGCGGCTCGTCCGCTGCAATGCCTTGTTAGGCATTTCTATGCTGGTTGAGATGATGTGGAAATCACCGCCATCAATTTTGTAAAGCTCCTGCTTGGGGTCATAGAACAAGTTTAATGTCCCGACTTCACAATTCAGAAATTCATTACCCAACAGTTGACCAAGCCTTTGCAGCTTTCCCTCTTTGGTAAGTTGCGAACGGTTGCCACCGGCTAGAACTACGTCGTTTGCCAGACATGCTTTGTAACCTGAATTATTAAAGTCGACCACTATGCCACCGGGAGTAAAGCGCTCCATATCTTTAGCTTGATCAGAAAGCTTACTGTTTGTGCCTTTCCAGTTCTTCTTGGATTGAAAGGGTAGGCCTTTGGAGCGAATGACATTCCCACGACTATCAAAAACCGTAATTTGGAATATGCCGTCAGACCCATATATGCGTTCGGGAGCGTTTTTCCGCGACCTCTAAGTTTTGTATATCCGATATCAACCGTATACACCCCTTCTGGAGTTGAAAATATTTGGTTTCTAGGCACCGCTATGGCTTGACCAAATGCTCCAGTTAATGCGTCCTCATCTCCATAGTTCATATCGAATGTACTTTCAGCGTCTGAAACAGCGGCTAAATACCTATCTCGAAGTGAATCTATTACTAAGTCTGGAAGTATATCTTTCATAATTGCCTAACGCCCCAATAACCGGCAACTGAAACGCAGCGAAGCGTAGTGGAAGCTGTCCGGCGCCGCAGGCGCGTAGTTGATTGGTTTGTTAAATGGCATTGTTGGATATAATCTCACCGCCAAAGGCTTTTACAAGTTCATTCGCTGCATCGATGCCACCGCTTGGCCATGCAAGTTGCTCAAATAGAATCTTTCCAGTTCCATTCGGATGTATTTCGATAGATTGATAGTCAATTTCAGCGGAATCAAGAGCATCAAACCATGAGCCGAAATCCCAAGGCATTTCTACTTCTGGGTTTAGCCTCCATTGCTCCAGCAACTTATCTGCCTCTTCCTTGGTCGGATTTATAAAATATCTCGTTACCTTATCGCCCATTTTTTTTATAAGTTCAGACTCGTCGAAAGCACCACGCCTCTTCGCATTGGCAATATATTCAAAGGCGTCTTTAAGCCTATCACCTTCTTCTTTCTTAATTCCTTTGAACTCTAGCTCTGCCATTGGGTTTGCCATTTAACAGTTTGTTAGTACGCATGCGCGCTTTCTGGGTAACCCAGTTTCTGGAAAGGTGCTGTAACCAGCTGAAATATAAGATGTAAAGTCCATTTCCAGATCACTCCATTCTGAGAAAGCGCGCCCAACCGGGCAGACTGCGCATTAACTCCGGATTTTGTTGCACACTAACACCAGTCTCGCTTACGTATATGGCCGTAAACCTGCGCAATAACCTTCCATGTATCAAGGCCTTACCGTAGCAGCGCTCAGGAAAGCGCGCAAGCCTGCCGAGAAAGCGCGCACTGATTTAGGCCTGCGTTCAATGATTGCTTATATAAATGCATAACCTGACGATGCAGGATATCTGGCTGCTGCTGAGCGGCATCCGCGAAGAGCAACGGCAGCAGTTTCAGGTGATCCGTCCGGGCGATGAGATGTACCGGCCATTGCCGTAGCAGGAACTTTCTCTGGTCGGAGGCCTTCGAACTATGCGAGCCATAAACTACGCGGTCTGGCTGTGCCTGCCATTATCAGCAATCATTCAGCCGGTACGCGTTAGCAAGAATTCACAAGCAAAGGATAAATCATGAAAAGCCGTATTACCCAAGCCGTTCTGATCACGACATTGGCCAGCGCTTCTACTCTGGCATTGGCAGAAACCAATATGAGTGGCGGTGATGACCTGGCCAAAAAACTCTATCTGGGTGGTGGCCTGTCCTACAACACGGTCGATTCGCCATTCGGTGGCGGCAGCATTGATGCGACGGGTGTACAGGGGCTGGTTGGTCTGGATCTGGGTCACCATTCCGGTGGTATCAGTACCAAGCTGGAAGTGGGTTATTCGCAGACCGACGATTTCGATAACACCAACCAGAACATCAGTGGTTTGTGGGGTGCGCTGGTCGCTGAAAAATCGCTGCCAGAAATTGACCGCAACTTGTCCTTGCTGGGCCGGGTTGGTGTCGATGTCGGTGACGATGACGGTATTCTGACCGGTGTTGGTGTGGGTTATCAGCTCACCAATGAGCTGCAGTTGCGTGGGGAATTTATTAACAAGGATGCTTCCAATCAGTATATGGGCAGCCTGATTTTCCACCTGTAAGGGGAATTGTCAGAGATAAAAAAACCGGCCAGCTGGCCGGTTTTTTTAGGCTGGCAGCAAACTCAGCGTTTGCCGGAACGACGCAGCGCAGAGGTGGTGTAGTCGTTGGACGAACGTTCGATACCAAACTTGTAGGTGCCCGGTTCTTCGTTATCCAGACCCAGCGCCAGGTAACGACCGGAAGTCAGGTCGTACAAAACTTCCAGGCCGGTCCACGGCACATTGGCTTCGTAATAGCTGACTTCATGACCTTCCGCCACACGCCACAGCAAGCCACGGCCATCATAATGGTCGATCACGCCTGCCTGCCAGGTGTCTTCATCAAGGTAGAAGGTCCGCTTGGCGTAAATATGTCGCATGCCTTCCTTCAGGGTGGCTTCGATTTTCCAGACGCGGTGCAGTTCGTAGCGCGCCAGATCCTGATTGATATGGCCAGCCTTGACGATTTCATCGTACTTCAGGTCACCGGATTCAAGCTTGTAGGAGTTGTACGGAATGTACATTTCCTGCTTGCCGACCAGTTTCCAGTCGTAACGATCTGGCGCGCCGTTGTAGAGGTCGAAGTTATCCGAGGTACGCATACCGTCGGAAGCCGTTCCTGGTGAGTCGTAGGCAATGGTCGGAGCACGACGGACCTTGCGGGAACCGGCGTTATAGATCCAGGCTTTACGTGGTTCCTTCACCTGATCCAGGGTTTCGTGAACCAACAGCACGTTACCGGCCAGACGGGCTGGTGACAGTACGTCCTGCTTGAAGTAGAACAGCACGTTGTCATCCTGGCCGGGTTTGTAGTCGGTCAGGTCTTCACGGAAAGTGAATTCCTCACCAAAACGCACCAGTGTGTAGTCGCCGTTGGCCAACGGGGTAACCTGACCAACTACCCGCTCAACACTGCCGCCACGGTAACGCACAATGTGGTTCCAGATGGCTTCCAGACCATTTTGTGGAATCGGGAATGGGGTGCCGAGTTCGTAGTTTTTCAGGCCGTTACCGCCATCAACCATTTCGGTTTTGGTGGCATTGGCTTTCGTCACCTGATAGATCTTGTCTGGATAAGCGGCGGTACGATGGGACGGATAAACCGGCATACGATAGCTGTCCGGGTATTTCTCGAACATCGCTTTCTGGCCATCAGACAACTTGTCGCCATATTGCTTGTAGTTGGCGGCGGTAATCACAAACAGCGGTTTTTCATCGGCAAACGGATCAACCAGCTTGCCACCTTCCTTGTAACCGGCGGGTGGTTTCTGGATACCACCGGTCCAGGCTGGAATATCGCCACTCGCGGCTTGTTCAGCACCCACCGGTGTCAGCGACTTGCCCAGTTTGGCGGCGTCGGCTTCGCTTACTGCTGCATGTGCCATTGCCCCTGTGAGGGACAACAGCAGTGCACTGGTCAGTGCACTGAGTTGTTGTTTCAACATGATGTTCCTCGTTATCTGATCTGTTGCCGTTTTAGTTAGAAAGAGTACTTGGCAGACAGGCTGACGTTGTCACGATCTTTCATCTGGTTGTAATCGCCACCACTGTAGTTGGTGTAGCTGAGATCAACCGAGGTGGTATTCATATAGTCGAAGTGCAGGGTCAAACCAGTGGTCAGGCGGTTATCAATAAACTGCGCACCGGGCTCAGGTCCGTTACCCTTATCAAAGCCCATCGACAGGATTGGCGTCACGTTGATACCGGCAAAGGCGTTGTTGTAATCCAGCGCAGCCCGCATCCGCACACCGCCAGACCACTTGGTTACGTAACCATCATCGGTACAGTTGGAGGTGTTGGCGTTTTTACCGGTATTTTCTGACTGGGTAACCGGATTGTAGTCGGCAGTACAGAAGTTGGTATCGCCACCGGCAGCCCAGACACCATCATTGTTACCAATACCGTAGGCACCGGAACGACCGTAACGGGCGTCGTCGGTTGATGGCAAATCCGGAATGTAGGCAACACCGGCTTCAGCCACCAGCGACATCCGGTCGGCGCCCAGCAGGCGATCGAAAATGGTGATATAGGTGGTCTGGAACTGCCACATGTCGAACATGTCGTAGCCTCGCGCCAGCTCACCACTGAGAGCGGTCGGATCACCGCCCGCTTCTGCCAGACGCTGCTGATACAGACGGCTGTATGGCGCTCCGAGGCCAGCCAACAGCAACTCAAAGGCGTTCCATTGCAGCGGCATATCCGGCTTGTAGCTCAGTTCGCCCGAGATCGAAGCACCACCTTCAGTGGCCGTCGCAAAACTCAGGCCCATGATCTTGATGTCTTCCGGATAGGAAATCTGATAGATCGGGTAATTGCTTGAGTAGGTCGCGCTGGAGTTGTAATAGGTATCGTTCGGCGCATTCACCACCACACCGTTGATGTACGGCAGACGGCTGTGAATGTTCATGTAGTAGGCACCAAATTCGGTGTCACCCAGCGCTTCGGAATACCAGCGCAACGCCACCCCCCACTGACCAGCGTTGTCCGGTGTGTCATCGGCCATGCGTTCAGCTACTGGCGCAACACGCTCGGCCAGAGAATCACCATTGGCAATTTCAGCGTCACGGGCGGCGAGGATTTCCTGCTCGGAAACCGTACCGCTGAGGATTACCGGGCCACAGCCATCGGCGACAAAGTCGGCGGTAGAGAAGAAGGTGCCACAGGCATCCGTACGGGTTTTTTCCCATTGCAGCTGATAGAAGGCTTCAAAACCCAGGTCTGGGGTCAGGCCAATCGAGGTATACAGCATGTTCACTGGCAGCAAGGCTTCTTTCAGCTCGGCGCCTGGCTTGCGGAATGCCGAAGCATCCACCGGGTTGATGCTGTTGATACCACCCTGGATAAAGGTGCTTTCGCCCCAGCTCAGCACCTGCCGACCAGCCCGCACAGAAACCGGGGTTTCACCCAGATCAAAGTCGGCCCAGACGTAGGCGTCGAGTAAATCCCAGCCACTACCAGCGGCGTCCTTGGTTTCATCGGACAGCGGTTTGAAGTCGGTTTCGTCGTTCATGATGGCATCATCGTAGAACGCTCGTACCCGGAAGAAACCGCCGTAGTTTTCGTAGTTAACCTCGAGGTCACCAGTCCACTTCACGATCCGGGTAACCACATCACCGGCGTTTTTGTAGTTCAGCGTACCGTCGTCGTAGTTATAGGAAGAACCTGTGCCACTAACACCGGTTGCAGCACCGTTACCCGGCATCACCTGGGAACCGTCGGCATCTTCAGTACGCCAGCCAATACCGGCACTGATGGTGTTATCGAGGCGGAAATCGATATCCCCGATAGAAAACTCGGTTGCCTGTACACTGCTGGCTGCAGCGGCAACGGCCAATGCCAGAGGAAGTTTTTTCATCGCCTGCATCGTCATTTTGTTGTTATTCATTTTCAGACTCCTCACTCAGCCGTTTCCACAATGCCCAAACCAAAGTCGTCCAGCGTTGGGGCTGTCGGGTCGGTAAACAGGCTGATAATGTGGTTAGCGATTACACCGAAGGTGTATGCAGTTTCCTCAGTCGAATCATCGGTATCCGGCACGGCCATGGAAATATGGCTGCTCTGGGCATCGGAGGTGGTATAGGTGATTTGTACCGGTGTAGATACAGAGTCGATGGTGGTGGTATCAACCTGGGTTGCGCCTAACGCAGCCAGCAATGGATTGGTACCAGACAAAGGCGCACCGTCAACACTGTTTGGCACTACCAGATCGCCATCCGATTTCAGGAATGAGTACGGCGTACCAGTGGCCGTCAGTTGGGCAGCAAAGTTAACCGGGTCTGATGAATCCACCGTCGCCTGATAGACATACAACAAGGACTCGTAGCTGGCGCCATCTTCGGTCAGACCAAAGCTGCCAGTCAGAGTACCAGTGATAACCGGGCCATAGGTTGCTGAACCTTCCAGCAATTTGGCCAGACCGCCACCAGCAACCCCAATCGCAGCTGCCTGAATCGGATTCAGGGCACTGTTACCATTGCTGTTGAAGTCGGTGGTATTGGCGTTGTTAACCGACACAAAATCGGTACCGACAATGCCGCCCAGCGAAATACCGGCGAAGTAGATCTTGTCGGCATCAAAGTCCGGTGCACTGTTGAACGTACCGTTGCCATCACCGTCGATGTCCATGAAGGGAATCGAAGCGTTCAGGTTCATCAGGTCCATCACTGCCTGTCGGGTGTTATCCCGGGTGGTCTGGAAACGCAGGAAGTTGATGTACAGCGAACCGGAGGTGTTGGCAGAAGCATCCGAGGCACTGACAGCCGTTGGCGTACCGCTATCGGATGTCAGGCCAAAGTGACGCTGACTGATGGTCTGGCCGGTTACCACGGCAGTTTTGGTGCCATCGTCCAGCGCCAGGAAGTTATTCAGTGAATAGGCACTGTTTTCACTGCCCGCAACGATCGCCAGCTGTGGAATCGTTACCGCTGAATAACCGGAACCCAATAGACCGGACAGGTCCATGGTAACGGTGTCCGTTGGCATTGGGCCATGCAGCGGCAGGTCGATTGCTACTGTAGCCATACAGTTCTGGGCAAACTGGTCTGCCAACGGCAGGGTTGCCATACGGTTAGACGTCAAACCATGCTGATAAATCACCACCGGCCAACCAGTGGCTGGTTTGGTACAGCTTGATACCGGCTCAACCACCATCACAGGGACAGAAACCGTGCCTTGCTGGGCTGCAAACGGGAACAGGTCGGTAACGTTTTCAGATGGTGCTGTGTAGGCGGCGGCAGTCGTGCTATCCGCACCGCTGGCCAGCATGATGTTGGAGATAACATCCTCGTCCGCTTGCCATTGAGTTGTCACCACATTAGCTGCGGTCAACTGGTTGGCCGCACAGGCGGTGGTCGCTTCGGAGCAAGCGTAACCATCCAATGGACTTTCGCCCGAATAGGCTCCAGCCGGAGCTTCGTTATAGTATGGCAGTTCGATACGACCGGTACGGAAGCTGGCTTGCAGACTGCTTGAGAAATAGGCAGATGGCACAGCAGTGCTGGCCGAGAAATCGGTCTCTCGTGGAGCTGGTGCTGGCAAGGTGCTTAGCAAGGAGTAGCCCTGCAACAACGCCTGGGCATCGGTAGCCGGATCGGTCGAACCAGAGTAAGTCAGCAGTGTCTGCAGCGTGGCCAATTTGGTGGCCGCGTCGTCATCGGTAGTCCCCAGGTAGTACTGGACGTATGCCGGAATACTCTTGTTCGACAACGCACTGTTGGCATTGCCCGGCGCAGCCATGGCATTCAATACCGTGGTGGTACCGCCAGTGGTAAAGGTATAAGCCAATGCCACATCAGCAGTCAGTCCGGCAGCGGCGGCAAAACCACTGGCCAGGGTATCCCAACCTTCTACGGTGCTTTTGATCGACGCCAGCGAGGTCACATAGGACTCTACGGATGTATCAGACAGGTACTGATACTGGCTGGAGCCGGTAATCGGATTACCGTCCGCATCCAGCATGGAGTCAAGCACAATCACCAGATAACGGGTGCTGCCTGACAATGGAGAGGTCGGGCTGATACGCAGCACGGTATTTTCTGAGTCGGCATCGGCGTAGCTGATAACCTCGGCAGAAATCGCGGCCGGGGTGCCAAAAGGTGCTGATGCCACCAGCGAACCCGTCTTTGGATTACCATCATAGGCCAGCGGCACCAGCCACACAGAACCTGCTGTCAGATCAGTGTCCAGCGAGCCGCTGAACTCAATGTAGAACGGCGCAGTGGTCGAAAAGCCATCCATGTCATTGAGGGCGTCGTAAACCGGGTTGTAACTACTGTTTACCGTACCGGTCTCAGTCAGCGGGCTGATATCCTTGCCTGCGGCATAATAAAGAGTGCCGTCCACATCGGTAGAGTCAACAGCATTGCCGTCTTCATCAACCGGATAGGTCTTATAGAGAATATCGATATTAAGTGGCAGCTGACTCAGCGCCGGATTAAAAAGAGGAGATACGGAAGTTGCTTCAGAAGTATCGCTGCCGGCATCGATAGCCGTTTGGTTGACTTCGCTGTTGCCGCTGGTGCTGCTTATATTACAACCCGCTAACGCCGCCGTGGCTGCCGCAATGGTCAGACCAAGAATCGTCTTCTTCACCATGATGCTACCTGTTTATATTGTTGTTATTACTGCCGCCAATGGTTACAGAACGTCCATATTCGCAGCATTGCGAGGACTATAATCCCCCTCCCTGAGCATCCTAATCCCCTGAAAGTATGAAACCTACCAAAACATCCCCTTGCTTTGTTAGATTTTGTAACAGAGCCGGTTTTTTTCTAACCGGCCCCGCTGTCCGTCACTGAACAAATGGCCCAATCGTAGCTTTGAATAGATGCCAATCAGCCTCAGAACACAATGGTCTTGTTGCCGTGCAACAATACCCGACCTTCCAGATGGCTCCGTACGCCACGGGCCAGCACCATCTTTTCAACATCTTTGCCCAGTCGCACCATGTCTTCTACGGTGTCGTTGTGACTGATGCGAACGACGTCCTGATCAATGATAGGCCCGGCATCGAGCTCTTGCGTAACATAGTGGCACGTTGCGCCTATCAGTTTGACACCACGCTCGGCGGCCTGATGGTATGGCCGCGCACCAACAAAGGATGGCAGGAAGCTGTGGTGAATATTGATCACCTGGCCGTGGTAATGCTGACACAGCTCCGGCGGGATAATCTGCATGTAGCGCGCCAGCACTATGGTGTCGGCGTTGTGCTCTTCAACAATCGCGTTCACCCGCCGGAAATGCTCCGCCTTGTTGTCCTTGTCGACAGGTACGTGGAAGAACGGGATACCGTGCCACTCCACCAGCGAACGCAGGGTATCGTGGTTGGAGATCACACAGGGAATCTCGCAATCCAGCTCCTTGCTGTGCCAGCGATGCAGCAAGTCCACCAGACAATGGCTGTCCTTGCTGGCCATCAGAATGACTTTCTGTGGTACGCCGGAATCTGAAATCTGCCACTCCATGCCGAATTCCTCAGCAATCGTTTCAAAGCGGCTGCGTAACTCTTCAATCCCAAACGGCAGTGAGTCAGCACGAATACAGTGACGCATAAAAAAGCGCCCGGTGGTCGGATCTGAGTAGTGATTGGCCTCAACAATCCAGCCACCTTCTGCCGACAAGAACTGCCCTACCCGCGCGACAATGCCGACCCGGTCGGGGCATGAAATGGTCAATCGATATACTCTTTCCATAATATCCTGCCTGTCGGGGCCAAAATTTTATTGGCCCCTGCTATACAAAAAAACGGAGTTTAACCGTTATATAAAGAAATGTGTGTGTATCCATCAGGGTCACGCAGCCTGATTCATTGCGCCACCCCTGATAACCGGAGGAGCCGCTCGATGACGATTATTGCCTTCGATATGGGCCTGAAGGTTGAAACACCTGTCCATAACAGTCACCGCAAGGTGCATCAAACAGAAGCCATCAGCCCGAGCCAGCCGGTGCGGGAACTCGAAGATCCGGTCGATGCCGCAGGTCGTGCCGCCAGTTACCAGCGCCATAACAAGGGAGCAACCTCCAGCAATGTCGCCGCTGACATCATGAGTTCACCAGTGATCAGCATCAGCCCTGATGCCACCATTGCTGAAGCCTGGCGGCTGTTTCAGCAACACGGCATTCGCCAGCTACCGGTTGTCAGAGATCAGCAACTGCAAGCCATGCTGTATGAACGTACCCTGCTGCAACACGGATTTCTGGAAGGTGGCAGCAACTTTCAGCAATTCGCAGCCAGCCAGATCCAGCCTTTGCTGCAACGGCCGGTACTGTGTGTCTATGCTGATACCGATTTAATGACCGTCGCGCACTTATTTGCCGAACAACAGGTCGAATGCGTACCTGTTGTTAACGATAGCGAACTGGTTGGCCTGATTACCCGTGGTGATTTCATCAAGGCCATGGCACAGCAATCTGGCTACTCCTTCTGGGTTTAGCTATCTTACAGGTATTAGAGGCAACCAATTGATACTGGTGCCTGGATCTGAAGTTACACCATTGCCATCTGTCAGCTCCAGGCCACAGGAGGCTTATGCAACATTACGAACTGATTCACCCCAAAACCCATCTGCGGGTATTGTCCCGTCATGAAATCCAGCAGCTGCGCGACGTTGGCAACACCACTCACGACCTGGTACGGCGTTGCTGTTACGCAGTACTCAGTGCCGGCAGCCTCAACGACAACTATGTAGAAATCGAACAAGACTATCAGCAGTTCGATATCCAGTTTGATCAGGAAGACCGTGGTCTGGTGGTCAAGCTGGTCAACCCGCCCGCCAGCGCGTTTGTCGATAACGAAATGATTCGCGGGGTACGCGAGCAGATGTTCTCGGTGCTGCGTGACGTGCTCTACGCCCAGGATTCCATTCTCGGCGCCCACCGTTTCGACCTAGACAAGGGTGAAGACATCACCAATGCCATCTTCCATCTGCTGCGCAACGCGGGCGTATTAAGGCCGGATCGTTTGCCCAATCTGGTGGTTTGCTGGGGCGGCCACTCGATTCCTCGTAACGAATACGAATACTGCAAGGAAGTCGGTTATCAGCTCGGTCTGCGCGGCCTGGATGTCGGCACCGGCTGTGGGCCAGGTGCCATGAAAGGGCCCATGAAAGGCGCCATGATCGGCCACGCCAAGCAACACAAACGGGACGGCCGTTATATAGGTATCAGTGAGCCCGGCATTATCGCCACCGAAGCCCCCAACCCCATTGTTAACGAGCTGGTGATTCTGCCGGATATCGAAAAACGCCTGGAAGCCTTCGTGCGTATGGCCCACGGCATTGTGATATTCCCCGGCGGACCGGGCACCGCGGAAGAACTGCTGTACCTGATTGGCGTTTTGTCTCACCCGGATAACCACTGCCAGCCATTCCCGGTGGTGATTACCGGACCACAGGAAACAGCCGACTACCTGCGAGCACTGGATCGCTTCATTGGAATGACTCTGGGTGAAGCAGCCCGCCGTCATTACAAACTGATCATCAACGACCCGGCACTGGTAGCGCAGGAAATGCGAGCCGGTATTGAACAGGTGCAGCTGTATCGACGTCAGGGTGAAGATGCCTTCTTCTTTAACTGGTCGCTACACGTTGAGCAGGAATTCCAACGGCCGTTCGATCCTACTCATGAAGCCATGGCAGCCCTGAATCTGTCATTGTCAGCCCCCAAACACGAACTGGCCGCCGACTTGCGGCGGGCCTTTTCCGGCATTGTCGCAGGTAACGTCAAGGCCGATGGCATCAAGCGGGTGGAAGAATTTGGCCCCTACCAGTTACATGGCGATGCCGAAATCATGACAGCAATGGACAGCCTGCTGGCCAGTATGGTGGCCAACGGTCGGATGAAGATCAGTGGCAATTACAAGCCCTGTTACCAGATAGCCCGGTCATAAGGTCTGTTGAACCGGTCAGCCACAACTGACCGGTTCAACCTGTTAGAGAGAGCCCTCAGCAGCCGCTACGTACCCTCAGCAGCCGCTACTTAATAGTAGCTGAGGATTTCTGTAATGCCGGTTGGGCCGTACAGCTCAACTTCTTTCTGCACCGAAGTCATGGGTTTGATCACTGCGTCACGACCGTGCTTGTAGCTTTGCTCGTCGACGATCACCTTGTAGGCCTTGTTTAACTGCAACGCCCGCTCACGGCTTGGCATCATCAGATTGTTAATATCGGTTTTGAGTTGTTCGAAAGCCGCTGTTTTTTTGCTGCCATCGGCATTGAAGAAGCGTTGACGAACTTCATCGTTGGTACGGAACTCATTGCCGGTCGGGTTCTGCTGCAAATAGTAGGCGTATTCACCCTGGCCATCTTCGCGCAGTGGATCAGCCACCCCAGCGAAGCCTTTTTCCATCCAGTGATACCAGCCTTCCTTATAAGAGTTGGCAGCGTCGAACTTGCGGGTAAACGCAAAGGTTGAATCATTGGTGACACCAATGCCGGAATGACAGCCGACACAGAAGTAGTTTTCTTCATAGCTTTGCGGACGCAGCTCACCCGCCTTGTCTTCAATAAAGCCCTGATAGATCCAGCCGGTTTTTAACACCAGGCCATCTTCCATGTTGCCAATCAATTCCTTGGTACGCTCCGGGAAGTCATGACGTTCTTTTTCTTCTTTCTCAACGTAGCGCTGCAGGTTGAAATAGGTTCTCCAGCTGGCTTTACGACCGTAACGTAATTCTTTCATTCGCGGCGCAATCGCACTGTTACCCTGACTGTCGATATCGATATAACGCACCGAGTGCACAAACTCGGTCCCTTCCGGATACAGCCGTGCTGCCAGGTGTACCTGTTTTTCATCCAGCAGCTGTTTGGCCTGGCCAACGTAACTCATGTAAATATCTTTCAAAGGCGCCCAGTCATAACGAATCAGACTGCTTTTCGCCAATTTGCCATCCTTGTTGAGGTCAACACCAAAACGGTTTTCGTCCACCTCGGTAATCACCACATCTCGCTGCTTCATCAGGCTTTCAACGATCGCCAAGTTCACCATATAGGTTTGCTGATCATATTCACCGGCATTCAGCTGTCGAAAGGCTTCTGGCAGACGAATCAGAACATCATCCGTCGAGCCATTGGTCGGCATAAAAGTGCCAAGGAACGGATAATAGGCAAACACTCGCCAGCCGGTTGGGTTACCTGCCGGGTCGCGGTCGAAGCCCTGCTCATCGAACTGGAAATAGACATCCGGCACATAGCCGTCCCACTGGCCGTTCTTGTTACGGTCCCATTCGGCTGGAACCTGCTTCAGCTTTTCAGCCAAATAAATCGTGCCATTCTGATTGGAATAGTTGTCCTGCCGGACATATTGCAGAATTTCCTGATCAGATATTTTGGCAATCTCTGCGGTGCGATCCTTATATACGTTACTCCAGGAATGGGTAACGCCGGGCTCAGGCATATTGTAGGCGACCTGAACATCCACATCGCTGAAATAGTTCGGTTGCTTGCTCTCGGTATGGCAGGCGTAACAAGGGTTATGAATAACCCCGGCTTCATCTTTTGGCTGGGTATAACACTGTGGCAACAGATACGGCGTCGGACTTTCAAGACGATCTGCCGTCAGAGAATCACTGACAGGATTTTGCAGGCTGGTACTGGCAACCGTTCCCGCCACCGCACCACAAGACACTACACCCGTTAAAACAACCGATAACCAATTCGCAACGTTCACAACAACCTCTCAAACAGAAAAAGGGCGGGGATATCCCCGCCCTGTCACTCAGGCAAAGTCAGACTTATTCAGCAATACCAGGGAATGGACCGATATAGCCGGTGTAGGCCATTTCTTCGCCAGCGCCGGTATTCATATCGCCGTCAGACTCACCGTAAGGATGCTGTACAACAGACATCAGGTAAGCCCAGCCGTTGATGTTTGGATACCAGTAAGGAGAAGTGGTCTCAGCGCCGTAAGGAGTAGTCTGGATACGGGTCAGGGAAGCATCGTCAAACTCGTAAGCCCAGATCACGTCGTTCTGGTGACCAGAACCAGTGTCTTCACCAATGATCAGCTTGTCGTAGCCAGACATGTAGGTCACGTTGTCCGGGTTGGCAATGCCGTTGATATGACAGCTGTTGTTATCTTCGAAACCGGTTACTTGAGCATCGTCGTCAGATACCGGACGGCCTTCAACCAGTGCATACATGGAGTTGGCAACATAGTCAGAACCAATGGTGGTATCAGCCGCTACGTCCAGCTGGTAAACGATGCCGCACTTGTTGCTTTCAGACAGCTGGATGTCACCGCTGGTGTCGCTCATGCTGGAACCAACATCAGACATACCAACGTACAGCTTGCTGCGAGTTGGATCGAAGGTTACACCTTCTTCTTTCTTGAACTCGATAGAAGCACCGTTGATCGCTGCATAACGGCGGGTTTCCATACGAGAAGCGATAGTTTCCATACCATCAACGACTTTCAGACACTCAGCACCGCCACTGGCAGTATTGATATAAGTGAAACCATCAGTGGTACATGCGCTATCAACCACGGTTTCTGATTCAAACAGATCGGTGAACGTCAGCTGAGCCTGGGAATCTGAACCATTTACGTAATCGTAAATGTCGTCATCGCTGGCATGACCCAGTTCGATCCAGCTGATGTCTGCGACACCACCGTTGTCACCAGAGGTCTGGTTCCACTTGGCGGCATACAGGTTACCTGCACTCAGGTCGCCAGCAGTATCCGCAATAAACATGAAGAAGCCAACGTTGGTACCGTCGTCAGTCATGTAAACAGTTTTGGAATCTGGCATTACATAAGACAGTTCGAATGCCAAACGGCCCATAGCGTAGTGCTTGGTCAGCTCGGTAGAAGCATCTTCAGAGACTTCGATCTCGATGTTCCAACCGTAGTAGTACGGGTTCCATTCGGAATCGTCAGCGTAATAAGACAGCATGCTACGCTGGCCACTGTCTGGAGTCGCAGCGTTTGGTTCGTACTCTTCAGAAGCCAGGTGAGTGGTCCATGGAGTGACGGATGCAGCACAGTGTACCCAACCGCCATTCACAGAAGACTGGTCAATCTGCTTCATGGATTTAACAGACAGGGCACCATTGGTTTCGTTCTGATCCAGTTCCATCAGGAACATGGCACCAGGAGTGGATTCCATCTGGGAAACAGAGAACAGCTTGTCACCAATAGGCAGCAGCGAAGTATGTTCGTTGCTGTTGGTTACATTGATGCTGCCGTCATCGCTGAGCAGTACCGTACCGGCTTCGTCAACCAGCTGACCAAAGGTCACGCCGTTGTAGTCAGTGCCAGAACGTGCCAGCAGGTTGAAAGAACCACCAAAGGTGCCTTCACCAACAGTTGCAGAAGAAGCAAAGATGGCGCGCTTGTCAGCGTCGGTCATCGGAGCATCAACACCTTCGAATACCAGTTCAGTACCATAGGTCGCAGTGGTGGTATCAGCGGCAGTCAGATCCTCACCATCAGCACCATCAGCACCAGCAACGCCCTGTGCACCAGTTGCACCATCGTCACCATCAGCACCACAAGCAGCCAGACCAGTTGCCAGGAAGGCAACCAGCATTGCATTCAGCAGCTGGTTCTTCTTGAATTCCATAACTTTCTCTCTCATCAGGTATGGTTTTTTTAGAGGCCGTCAGGCTATGCGTGGAAAATGACAAGCTGAGTAAATTTATATTGCAGTTGTTAGTCAGAAATAAGACAAGGCAATCAGAATACGACTGATTACGGCCCCCTCTGGGGCAGGAAAAGACGCTGCAGGCCTTATAAGATCAGGGTTTTTATAGCCGTGGTTATGGTTGGCTTTATGAATATCTCAGCCAGAGAAACTGACTGTTTATTGAATTTTCTTCTAATTATTTTACACAAAAGCAAACATCCCGATGGAACTTCGGCCAATCGGGTTTCATTGACCAAACAGATTTACCGGTCAATCTGCTGATCAATCGCTTCGGCCAGCTGTAAACACAAGCCAGTCACACCGCCTTCTTCATGACTCCATATATCAACCGTTAGCTTACCCCACTCCACTGTCAGTCTGGGGTGATGATTGAGCTGCTCGGCCAGTTCGGCACATTGGTTGGCAATCGCCATGCTGGCGGCAAAATTACGGGTCTTAAGTTGCAGCTGTAAGCCACTCATACCATCACTGATTTCGACCAGCTGCCAGGCAGATGGGGTGGCTTGCAGAAAGTGATTCAGCTGATGTTGTGTTGCCAGTGTCATAGCGGGTTTCCTGCTGCTGTTCGTTACGGTTTTTGTTGAGGCAAAAAAATACCCGGCAAAGCCGGGTATTTTCAACGCCAGGTAGTCGTTATCACGAGTGTGATTATGCGATTTCTTTGGCGGCGATACGGGCAGACCATTCGATCGGACCGGTGATGTGAACGGATTCACCCTTGGTGTCTACCGCAACGGTCACTGGCATGTCGACCACGTCGAACTCGTAGATGGCTTCCATACCCAGATCTGCGAAAGCCAGTACCTTGGCATCCTTGATCGCCTGGGAAACCAGGTAGGCAGCGCCACCAACGGCCATCAGGTAAACGGCTTCGTTGTCCTTGATAGCGTCAATCGCCAGCTGGCCACGCTCGGATTTACCGATCATGCCCAACAGGCCGGTTTGCTCGATCACGGTACGGGTGAATTTGTCCATCCGGGTCGCTGTGGTTGGGCCAGCAGGGCCAACAACTTCGTCACGTACCGGATCAACCGGGCCAACGTAATAAATAAAGCGGCCTTTCAGATCCACAGGCAGTTCTTCGCCCTTGGACAGCATATCAACGATACGTTTGTGGGCAGCGTCACGGCCAGTCAGCATCTTGCCAGACAGCAGGATGGTTTCGCCGGTTTTCCACTCTTTGACGTCTTCTGGAGTAACGGTGTCCAGATTGACACGACGTACGCTGTCGCCCACTTCCCAGGCGATTTCCGGCCAGTCTTCCAGGCTTGGAACTTCCAGTTTGGCTGGGCCTGAACCGTCCAGTTCAAAATGAGTGTGACGGGTTGCCGCACAGTTAGGAATGATGGCAACCGGCTTGTTGGCAGCATGGGTTGGGTAATCCATCACTTTAACGTCCAGCACCGTGGTCAAACCACCCAGACCCTGGGCACCAATACCCAGTTTGTTAACCTTGTCGAACAGCTCCAGACGCAGTTCTTCAGCACGGTTGCTGGCACCACGGGCTTGCAGTTCGTGAATGTCGATTGGCTCCAGCAGGGATTCCTTGGCCAGCTGCATGGCTTTCTCGGCAGTACCGCCGATACCAATACCCAGCATGCCTGGTGGACACCAGCCAGCACCCATCAGCGGAATTTGCTTCAGCACCCATTCCACCACGTCATCAGACGGGTTCAGCATGGCGAACTTGGACTTGGCTTCAGAACCACCGCCCTTGGCAGCAACGTGAACGTCTACTGTGTTGCCAGGAACCAGCTTCATGTGAATAACAGCCGGGGTGTTGTCCTTGGTGTTGGTACGCTTGCCATCCGGGTCAGCCAGTACAGAGGCACGCAGTACGTTGTCCGGGTGCATATAGGCACGACGCACGCCTTCGTTACACATGTCTTCAACCGACATGTCACCTTCGAATTTGACGTCCATACCAATGGTCAGGAACACGGTCACGATACCGGTATCCTGACAGATCGGGCGGTGGCCCATCGCACACATGCGAGAGTTGATCAGGATCTGCGCCATGGCGTCTTTGGCGGCCTGGGATTCTTCACGCTGGTACGCTTCGTATACCGCGTCGATAAAATCTTTTGGGTGGTAATAGGAGATGTACTGCAGCGCATCAGCGACGCTTTGGATCAGGTCTTCTTGCTTGATCACGGTGGTCATGTCGTGTTCTCTCTCTGTGCTCTCTGGCTCTGATTATGAGCTTGGGCTGGCGCTGCGGGAGGATCCGTTGCCAGCCGGTAAAGTGCGCCGGGCGACGCCAGCGCGAACGGGCGACGATTGTACCCCAAGGGGATAGTCGCGCAAACGCAAGCAGGCTGCGGCTTTGGTCAAAACCCCAGCTGAATTACTGTGTTGCGGCCGGGGTATGTAATGTGGTGACACGCTGCTCCAGCATCTTCAGGCGAGTGGTCAGCGTTTCGATTTCTTTCTCACGGGCAGCCAGCGCGGTTTGCAGGCTCTTCACGGCGCGCTGGTTAAACTGGGTGCTTTCGGAGTTTTGGGCAATGCGCAGTTCAGACTCCGGCAAGGACAACACGGCCGCTTCGGTGGAAACCACCCGATCGGACAAGGCCGACAGGTCCAGCTGTTGTTGATCCAGCACCAGCTTCTGTTCACCCAGGCTACCACCCAGCTGTTCGGCGGTTTTATTCAGGCCCTTGAGTTCGCGATCGTTGGCGGCGATGCCTTTGGCGTTATCAGCAATTCCCTGTTTGTTGCGCTTGTTGGCCACATCCCAGAGCTTGCGGATTTCGGAATCATGTTCTTTCAGCAGCACCTTGAGCGCGTCCAGTGACAGGCTGGCGTTCTCGCCAGTGGCTGACAGACGGTCGTTCAATGCCTTCAGGCTGGCGCCCTGTTTGTCGACAATGTCGTTGGCTGAGACCAGCTGTTGCTGCAACTGCTGAGTCTGCCAGAACAGGAAACCAGCAGCGCCAGCGGCCAACAGGCCAACCAGCAAGGCAACAATCGCCAGCGCAGATGAACCACCAGCACTGTTATTGCTCACTGGCGCAGAGGTTGGCCGACGATTTTTCATCTGCCGCTGGCGAATTTCGATGTCATCGATAGACGGGGTAATGTCGGGAACAATCGGGTCTTTGGCATTATCCATTACGGTCTTCCGGCTGGGATGGCAACTACAGGGACGGACGCAGTATACAGACAATGCCGGAAAATACTCAGGTAGCCGGACACATGCTGGCGCTGATACCGTCATCAACCCGGCGCATACTACCGGGAACCGGTCATGTTGCTGGATCGCTGCGTTCTGTCTTCAGTGCCAGATGCCATAGAGATTGACTATCGCAGCAATTACAAAGCCGGTGTTATGATGCAATGACCTGAAGCAAATAAAGCCGGAGGGGGATTGAAAATCCATGCATTTGCCCCCATCCAGCAGCTTACGCAACCACAGCCTGATAATGGAGACATCTCATGGCCTTTGAACTTCCTGCTCTGCCTTACGAAAAGAACGCCCTGGAACCACACATGTCCCAGGAAACTCTGGAATTCCACCACGGCAAACACCACAACACCTACGTAACCAAGCTGAACGGCCTGGTTCCTGGTTCTGAATTCGAAGGCAAAACCCTGGAAGAAATCATCAAGACTTCTTCTGGCGGTGTTTTCAACAACGCAGCCCAGATCTGGAACCACACTTTCTTCTGGAACTGCCTGTCTCCAAACGGTGGCGGCGCTCCAACTGGTGCAATCGCTGACGCGATCACTGCTTCTTTCGGTTCTTTCGAAGAATTCCAGGCCAAGTTCAACGACATGGCTGTTAACAACTTCGGTTCTTCCTGGACCTGGCTGGTCAAGAAAGCAGACGGCACCCTGGACATCGTTAACACTTCCAACGCTGGCACTCCGCTGACTGAAGAAGGCCTGACTCCAGTTCTGACTGTTGACCTGTGGGAACACGCCTACTACATCGACTACCGCAACGTACGTCCAGACTACCTCAAAGGTTTCTGGGCGCTGGTTAACTGGGAATTCGCTAACGCCAACTTCGCGTAATCGAAACCGGTTCGACCAAAACAAAAAAGCGAGTGGGTTACCCCACTCGCTTTTTTTATAGCTGCTGTTTGAGCTGCCTGAAGGCAGACGGAACCTTCGCGTTCCTGTTCAGCTCAGCAAGCCGTCAAACAGCTCCACCAGCACCTTGTCACCTTCGGCATAACCCGCTACCTGAGCATTGATCACCAGATAAGCATTGGCCTTCGACATGGTACTCAGCAAACCGGAGCCCTGACGCGCCAGCGGCGTCACTTCCAGTACGCCATCCTCTGACAGTGCAACGACTGCACGCTGAAACTCCTGCCGCCCCGGGCTGCGCTTGAGCTTACGGGTAATACGTGCCATCACTTGCAAACGAGCCGGGCCATGGTCGCCCATCAGTTTTTTCAGCAGCGGGACAACCAGCTGATCAAACGTCAGCATGGCGGACACCGGATTACCCGGCAGGCCGGTAAACAGGCTGTTGGGCAACTTGCCATACGCGAACGGTTTGCCCGGCTTGAGCGCCAGCTTCCACAAACCCACTTCGCCCAGTTCATCCAGAATCTGCTTGCTGAAATCGGCATCACCGACCGACACACCGCCAGACGCAATCACCAGATCGGCACTGCTATCAGCATTCATATAAGCCTGCCGCAGCGCTTCCGGGTCATCCGCGACAATGCCGTAATGCTGCACTTCACAGCCCAGCCGAACCAGCAAGGCGCCCAGCACCTGGCTGTTGGATTCGTAAATCTGGCCGGACAACAGCGGCTGACCGGCGGCCACCAGCTCGGTGCCGGTCGCCAGCACCGCCACTTTCGGACGGCGAATAACGGCAACCTGGTTGATGCCCAGGCTGGCCAGTAAACCGAGGTCAGCCGCCCGCAAGCGACGGCCAGCGTCCAGCACCACTTCACCTTCCGACAGTTCTTCACCGCGCAGCCGCACATTGGCGCGAGGCTTGACCGCAGCGATAAAGCGTACCTTGCCGTCATCAGACAACTCGGCATCTTCCTGGCGGATCACAGTGTCAGCTCCTTGCGGCATTTTCGCACCGGTCATGATGCGGGCACACTCCCCCGCCACCACAGGCTGACTGGTCAGGTCACCGGCCAGAATGCGCTGACTGACGGTCAAGCGATCAAATTCACTGAGATCTTCGACCCGCACGGCATAGCCATCCATTGCCGAATTGTCCTGCGGTGGCAGCTCCATTGGGCTGAGAATCGGGTTCGCCAATACCCGCCCGTCGGCCAGATTCAGGGGAAGCCACTCCTGTTCCTGTAGCGGCTGAATCGTCGCCAACATGGTTTCCAGCGCCTGATCAAGTGTTTGCAAACCAGGGGCATCACAGGATGTCATTGGTTATCTCCCTTTTTTATATCTTTCTATTATTCGGCGGCAGTAACCACGCCATCCACAGACAACCAGTCCTGCAGACGCGCTTGCACGGCATCGCCAACCTTCAGTTCACCGACGCCTTCCGGTGTGCCAGTGATAATGATGTCGCCCGGATTGAGAGTAAAACAGCGGCTCATTTCAACCAGTAGTTCGGCAATCGGGAACAACATGGCCGCACTGCTACCGTCCTGACGGGATGCGCCGTTGATGTCCAGCTGCAAACCAATGTTGGCCCAGTCAGTCACCTTGCTGGCGGATACGAACGGGGATACCGGACAGCTGCCATCGAAGGCCTTGGCTCGTTCCCAGGGATGCGCCTTGTCTTTCAGGCCGGACTGCACATCACGCAGGGTCAGATCGAGCGCCAAACCCACACCGGCAATCGCCGCCAGCGCCTGGGCAGCATCTGCATTCTTGAGTTTTTTACCCAGCAACAGGGCGATTTCCAGTTCGTAGTGAACCGAACCCTGACCGGTTGGAATGGCAAACTCACCGGCCATATCGACCACCGCATCAGCGGGTTTGATAAACAGCAACGGCTGTTGAGGGACCGGATTATTCAGTTCAGCAGCGTGCGCCGCATAGTTACGGCCCACACAGACAACTTTGCCGGTTGGACTGAGGAATTCTTCAGCATCAAGGATTGGGGTATACATAACACACCTCGAATGAAACAAGGCGGTTACTATAACGTCAGATGGCTCACTCCCCAATGAGCCGCACCAGAAAAGATTCTGGCTGTCGCGGTCAGGCAGATTGGTTAAATTTGTCGCCGCGAATCAACTCCGCCAGCTCACGCTGAACCATTGCCGGATCGGCAGAATTCAGTTCCAGCACCCGCCGTAACACAATCAGGCTTTCCAGCCCTAATGAATCACAGGCGCAGCCCACCACGTCATCATCAACGTGGGCCACAGAACACTCCATCACGATCTGCTCATCGCCCAACGTCAGGGTGAAACGCACATGCTGTTCCAGCGCCCAGTTAACTTCTTCCGGACGCACCAGTAAAACACCACGCAGACTGATGTCCAGGCACTGTACTTCCATCGACTGACCCTGGCTTTCAACCAGCGCACGACGTAAAAAAGGGACTCGTGTGTAACGACGCTGCTTCATGCTCGATTCCTGAGGTGAATACTACAGGTTTAGCTGATGCCTGCTGGTTCGCAACCTTGCTGATTGGATAAACAAACAAGTGTTCTTAATAGAACCCTTAAGAACCCGGCTGCGGCAGCCTAACAGCATCTACTGATCAAAAACCAGCCAATTGTCAGCATTATTACCAAGCCTGCGTTGCGATAGCAGCAGCCTGTCGCCACTATTTCGCCAAACCTGAATTATCCGGAGAACTCCATGGGCGCCGCCACTCAGATCAGCCAGCCAGCCAACGATGCCATCACCTCCCTGATCCGTCATGACTGGACGCTGGACGAAGTGCAGTCGCTGCTGCAACTGCCGTTCAACGATCTGCTGTTCCGCGCCCAGACTATTCACCGCCAGTATTTCGACCCCAATGCCGTGCAGGTCAGCACCCTGCTGTCGATCAAGACCGGCGCCTGCCCGGAAGACTGCAAGTACTGTCCACAGAGCGCCCGCTATGACACCGGGCTGGAAAAAGAACGCCTGATGGAAGTCGAAGCAGTACTGGAAAAAGCCAAAGCTGCCAAAGCTGCTGGCTCCGACCGTTTCTGCATGGGCGCCGCCTGGCGTTCACCGCATGAGCGCGACATGCCCTACGTGCTGGCGATGGTCAAAGGCGTGAAGGAACTGGGACTGGAAACCTGCATGACCCTCGGCATGCTGGATGAAGGCAAGGCCCAGCGTCTGGCCGAAGCCGGTCTGGATTATTACAACCACAACCTCGATACCTCACCGGAATTCTACGGCGAAATCATTTCTACCCGCAGTTACGACGATCGACTGGCAACACTCGAAAACGTTCGGAGCGCCGGTATGAAAGTCTGCTCCGGCGGTATTCTGGGCATGGGTGAAAGCCAGCGTGACCGCGCCGGTCTGCTGCGCCAGCTGGCCAACCTGCCACAACACCCGGACTCGGTACCCATCAACCAGCTGGTAAAAGTATCTGGCACGCCACTGGAAAACGCTGAAGCAGTAGACCCGCTCGACTTTATCCGCACCATCGCGGTGGCCCGTATCCTGATGCCAAAATCCCACGTACGTCTGAGTGCAGGCCGTGAGGAAATGAGCGACGAAATGCAGGCCATGTGTTTCTTTGCCGGTGCCAACTCGATTTTCTACGGTGAGTGCCTGCTGACCACGCCCAACCCGGCGGCCAACAAGGATCAGCAACTGTTCCGTCGTCTCGGCATCAACTCCGAGCACCAGGTGACCCAGGCACCGGAAGAACTGGATGACCTGCTGCCAGCCGCCAAAGACGAGAGCGAACAATACGCTCGCCTCGGCGCCTGATCCCATTACGCAAAAAGGAGCTGGTCACACCAGCTCCCTTGCCATTCGTAGCACGACTATCGATACCATCCTGTCTCATGCCAAGGTAGGACATGCCGTCGTTTCCCTTTTTCACTGAAACAGTATTACCATTACTCAAGTAGTGAAATGAGAAATGACCAAGATGCTGCCAAAGACGCTTGGCACGGCGCAGGAACCGCTCTGCCCCAAACGAATTGCTCTGCTACAGGAAATGCCGATTTTTGGCGCCCTGAGTGCAGCAGCAATCGAATTTATCGAACAGCACTGTAACCAGGTCAGCCTGGAACCGGGATCGGTATTTTTCTACGAAGGTGACCCTGCCAGCTCGCTGTTTGTACTGGAGTCCGGCCATGCCGAAGTCATCAAGCAATGTGGCGATGAGTTACGTACCCTGCGGCAGCTTGGCCCGGGAGACAGCTTTGGTGAAATGGCCATTGTCGACATGAACCCCCGCGGTGCTACCGTACGCGCGACTGAAAAATGCGTCGCCCTCGAGTTACCCGCCGCCGCCCTCTACGAGCTGTACCAGTTCGACCTCGAACAATTCACCCTGATCCAGATGAACATGCTGCGGGAAATCAGCCGGCGGTTGCGTTTTCTTAACGACAAGCTGGCTCACGAACGGCCGGACATTCTCGAAAAAGCCTCGCGGGTGTAAATCGCCGCGGTAAAAACAAAGCGCTGTTTAACCACATCAACGGTAAACCGCCAGCAGGCTGGCAAACTTCCGTCGCCTGCCTGATTCAAACAGCGGATGCCTTTTCAAACAAAAGGGCCACGCGGATCAATCCGCGCAGCCCTCTCAAAGGTATCAGCCCCTGGCAACCCGGGGCATCAGAACATCGCTTACAGCGGCACGATATGCACCGGACATTCCGCATGGTGCAGCACTTTCAGAGCCACTGAGCCCATGGTGGTGAACTTGTGATGTTTGCGAGTGCCCATCACGATCAGATCGGCGTTGGTATCCGCCGCAGTCTTGAGGATTTCTTCGTATGGACGACCTTCAGCCAGCTGGTACTTCACCGATTCGGCATTCAGCGTGGTTTCGATACCTTCCATTTCCTCATTGAAGAAAGCCACCATCCGCTCGTGCATGGTTTTTTTCAGATAATCGACGCCCTCATCGTGCAGGCGATCCATCTCTTTCTCACCCATCACATTGCGCACCATGATGTAGGCGCCTTCCGGCAGCGGTTCCATCACATGCAGAAACACAATCTCGGCACCATAAGCCTGCGCCAGGCTCACTGCGGCACGAAAGGCAGGACGGGAACCTGCACTGATGTCAGATGCGTACACGATGGTTTTAATGTTGGGAATCATAAGCGCCTCCAAAAATTAACTGCTGGGTTTGTTATACAGGCGACGGCGGAAATGCCCGCGTCAGCTCCTTTTTGTCTGAGTCTATTGATATCCATATTCAGGCTGCTGATGCTGATCTCCGTCATCTTGTCATCAGAGCCGCCTGATTGATTGCGACTGTCGTGACATTTGGCAGGATTTCTATGGATCTCCCGGGGAGGATTTTGCCAGCTATAAAATTTCGCAGGTTTTGGGTGACCAGCCAGAAAATAAAAAACCGCTCGACCTTGCGATTGAGCGGCCTTTTATTTTCAGCAGCAGCGATGGCAAGCCTGTCGCTGCAGCGGGCGGCCTTACTGAGCCAGACGTTTGTACTTCACGCGCTTCGGCGCCGCGTCGGCTCTCCCCTCGCCCCGATGTTCTGGAGAAATCGCTGCTGGCACAGTGGGTCGTCGACAGTTTTAACCAGACTCCGGATCCAGCCCCTGCGCTCCCGCGCGAGGTCTGATTCATGATCGAAAATCGTTTTGGACGCAGATGTTTCCCGACACTACCCGAGTCATTGCCTGGTTACCCGGATAGCACTTGGCACTGACTCACAACGTCATATGGTATTTATCACACCAATACGATCTATCAGCCAACTTATCGCGCCCCAATTCATCAAAACGCCTAACCAGTCGATCCAGCTGCTGACTGGCACGTTCTTTATCCCCGAGCAGATAATGCATAAGAACCTTTATTCCAGGATCTCCTTGCATCACGTCATACCATGGATGTGTGATAAAAGACGGTAAATCAGAAATAGGGTCCAACCATTCTGCCAGTGGCGAGATCAGGGAATCTATTTTTTTACAGGTTTCAGCCAGCGATTGCTCATCAGAGAAGCCATAGATCTCAGGCTCTGTAGAAAAAAGCGTGTTGACCCGATTTCTCGCGCCACGCGATGAGCACTCATACTCTTTTGGCTTTTCAGTTATATAAATATCCTGATATTTGCATATTTCATCGAATGCAACACCGACATTAATAAAAAACCGTTTTTCAAAAAATGAGCTGCCAACACTGGATTGAAAATTAATCACAATAGATGAGTCATCATTACGCTTAAAAAAATTTTCGCCTGATTTTTTATAACCATACTGTTTGAGTACCGGGGCTACGCTGGTCTTTAACAAATCATCAAAAGCAGCCTGTGCCAGTGATTTTTCACGTTTCATAAAGTGCTGAACCTCAAATTCAAAAACAGGATTCGCATATCCTGAAACAAGTTCAGGGGGACGGTAATTTTCGTTGAAAATTACCTAACTGGCGGGTAATACAATCAATCATCATCTTGCATGGCGATGTCATACTGGCCGCTATTCAGTCCGGCCAGGCGATTACAGATTTCAGCCTGTACCGATTTCGCTCAGTACTGTGACTTCGTCATCCTGATGGAATTGATACTGGCCGCTGGCGCCATCGAAATTGAGTTGATGCGCCCGATGATACGTCCGTCATCACTAATACAGTCAAGTTCTTGCTGGAAGGGGAAAAACAGCACGGCGGTTTCCCTGAAGTTATGGCGAAAATAGCGGCGAAGGTAAAGGAGCAGAAGCCATCCATGTGTAACATGGGTGGCTTCCCGCAGGTTTGGAACCCAGTGATCAGCCCAGGCGCTTGTACTTCACGCGCTTCGGCGCCGCGTCGGCACCCAGGCGCTTCTTGCGATCGGCTTCGTACTCGGTGTAGTTGCCTTCGAAGAAGGTGATGTTGGAGTCGCCTTCGTAAGCCAGGATGTGAGTGGCAATACGGTCGAGGAACCAGCGATCGTGGGATACCACCATCACGGTGCCCGGGAAGGCATCTACTGCTTCTTCCAGTGCGCGCAGGGTTTCTACGTCGAGGTCGTTGGACGGTTCGTCCAGCAACAGCACGTTCGCCCCTTGCTTGAGGGTGTAGGCCAGTTGCAGACGGCCACGCTCACCACCAGACAATTCACCAACACGCTTCTGCTGGTCACCACCCTTGAAGTTGAAGCGACCAATGTAGGAGCGGCTCGGGTATTCCTTGCCGTTGATGTTGAGCATGTCGAGACCGTCAGAAATCGCTTCCCAGACAGTTTTCTTGTCGTCCAGCTCGTCACGCAGCTGTTCAACAAACGCCAGCTTGACGGTTTCACCGGTGACAACTTCACCGGAATCCGGCTTTTCCTGACCTGCAATCATACGGAACAGGGTGGATTTACCAGCACCGTTACCACCGATGATGCCGACAATGGCACCCGCCGGCACAGTGAAGCTGAGGTCATCGATCAATACGCGGTCACCAAAGGATTTGGTCACGTTGTGGAATTCGATCACCTTGTCGCCCAGGCGTGGACCAGGTGGAATGTAGATTTCGTTGGTTTCATTACGGGTCTGGAACTCACGGGAGTTCATTTCCTCGAAGCGAGCCAGACGGGCCTTGGACTTGGACTGACGGCCCTTGGCACCTTTGCGAACCCATTCCAGCTCATGCTTGATGGCCTTGGTGTGGGCGTCTTCCTGCTTTTTCTCTTGTTCCAGACGCTTCTCTTTGGCTTCCAGCCAGGTGGTGTAGTTACCTTCGTACGGAATACCGTGTCCACGGTCCAGTTCCAGAATCCACTCGGCACAGTTATCGAGGAAATAACGATCGTGGGTAATCGCCACCACGGTGCCCGGGTATTCTTCGAGGAATTTTTCCAGCCAGCCAACGGATTCCGCATCCAGGTGGTTGGTTGGCTCGTCGAGCAGCAGCATGTCTGGCTTTGACATCAGCAGACGACACAGCGCCACACGACGGCGTTCACCACCGGAAAGCTTGGATACGTCTGCATCCCAGGGCGGCAGACGCAGTGCGTCGGCAGCAATTTCCATCTGACGGTCGAGGTCATGACCACCAGCGGATTCGATAATGGCTTCCAGACGACCCTGCTTTTTGGCCAGTTCGTCGAAGTCAGCATCTGGCTCGGCATAGGCGGCGTAAACCGCATCGAGTTCAGCCTTGGCGTTCATCAGTTCGCTGAGGCCGTCTTCAACGTTGCCTTTGACGTCCTTGTTTGGATCCAGCTCAGGCTCCTGTGGCAGATAGCCGATTTTCAGGTCTGGCTGCGGCCGCGCTTCACCAATAATGTCGGTATCCAGACCGGCCATGATTTTCAGCAAGGTGGATTTACCGGAGCCGTTGAGGCCCAGTACACCAATCTTGGCGCCGGGGAAGAAGGATAACGAAATGTCGCGCAGAATCTGGCGTTTGGGCGGGACAATCTTGCCCAGACGATTCATTGTGAATACATACTGTGCCATGGTGGACCTCGATAACTTGATAAACGGCGCCAAACTACTTAAAACCGCCGCTATTGGCAATCCAATCAGGTGAACTGACCACTGTAAATTACTGTTACAAAGCGGGTCAGGACCTCTGGGCAAGCGCCTGCCAAATGCCCTATATTGGGCAGTCAGGGCAATTACAGAAGACATCAAACAGGAAGTACTATGCCATCCTCCGGTTATAGCAGTAATCAGGACGTCCAGCCGGGGGCAAGTCGGGTACGTTTATTGGTGGTCGCAGCACTGGTGATGGTGCTGTTATCCATCGTCACCTTGTTGAACATTACCCTGAACCAGTTCGACCAGCTCGAACACCAGGCTCACAACACCACCACCGACCATGCCAGACAACTCAGCCAGGCACTGCAAACTGCAGGTCTGCTGCAATGTCAGGCCATCAGAGTCGCCAATGGCCTGCAGTTACCGGACACTCCCGATCCGCTGATCAGTAGTGCCCTCGCCGCCCGGCCGTTGGCCGTTGCCGGTAGTACTCCGGTGGTTAGCCCGGACTGGCTCAACAGCCAGCAAATCAGCAGCCTGCAGCAACAGCTTGGCCAACTGCAGACGTCCACGACCTTGATGATGCTCGACCAGCAACTGCTGTTGGTCAGCCGTTGTAACGACCAGCAATGGGCCATTAGCCAGACAGATCAGGCAGCGCTGGTCAGCAACATGACCACCAGCCACCTTGACCACCTGCAATTTGCCCTCACCAACCCGACCGTCATGCTGCGACTGCCAGCCAATGCCCCTCGCAGTCAGCCACTGGCACAAGCGCCACTGGGCGACACCGGCTGGCAGCTGCAGGTTTATGAAACCCCGGGGTATTTACTCGGCGAACTGACCAAACGACTGTCCAGTCCGCTGATTTTGATTCTGGTAATGAGTCTGGCGCTGCTGACGTCATTCCGCTTGCTGAAGGCCTCCGAGCGGGTTGCCCGTCAGGCCGAACGGCAACGCCAGCAAGCCGAAGAGCGTGCTGATCTGGTGCTGCAATCCATTGAAGACGCCTTGATCTCGACGGACCCTGACGGTCATATCAGCTATTACAACCAGCAAGCCGCGAAGCTGTTTACTCTGCACGGTAAAAACGATCCGCTGGGACAACCGCTGGCAGAGATCTGGCCACACCCACGCGCTCTCTGGACCCATGGTCTGAATGCCCGCGAACTCGAAGCCCTGCACGATCAGGGTCGTACCCTGTCGGTCGTGCACAACGGTGAAACCCGGGTACTGGAGCAAAACTACCGACCGCTGTACCGCGACCAGCAACTTGATGGCATCGTTTGGCTACTACGAGACATCAGCACCTCGGTGCGCACCCGCCGCGAGCTGGAACTCAGCCGCCAGCGTTATATGTCGCTGTTTGAAGAAGCTGGGGTGGCGCACTGGCTGCTCGACGTCAGCAACTTTGATGGCTCACTCGGCAGCCTGTCACTGGTCAATGCCAATCAGGCGGCGGTGGTTCAGTCCGGCGCCAATAACCGGCCGCAACTGCAATTACAGTTCGATGAGCTGTTCCCGGACAGCGGTGATGTGCTGATTGAACTGCTGCAGCAAATTCTCGCCGATCAACCGCGCCTGGTTGAAGGCGACCTGCAAATCCGACGTTTTGATGGCCAGTTGCGCGACCTGTCCGGCCATTTCAGCAGCGGTTTTGATCACCAGATCATGGTCTCCATGATCGATGTCACCGAGAAAAAACGCTCGGCCCAGCGCACCAGAGAACAGGAAGCGTTCTGGGCCGCCGTGATGGCGGCTATGCCGGATACCGTGCTGGTGGCCAATCTCGATGACAGACTGGCTCCACGACTGCTGTACTGTAATCGCAGCGCCGCCGAAACCCTTGGCTTCCCGCAGCCGCTGGATCATTTGCACTACGACTGGGAAGCGCATATTGCCAGCGACGACTATCTGCCAGCGTTGCGACGCTCGTTGCAGCAAGTGCGCCAGCTGAATTCCAGCCAGACACTGATTCACCGCAGTCCATTCCGTCATAAAGATGGTAGCGAACGGGTAATCCGGTTTGAGTACACCCCGTTCCATCGAGACAGCGAACGTCTGGTCGATCGTTATATCTGTACCGCTCGCGACGTCACGGAAGAAATCACCAAACAGCGCCAGATCGCTGACAGCGAAGCCCGATATCGTCTGGTCGCCGAGAACATGACCAACATCGTCTGGTCGACCGATACCCGTCTGCGCTTCACGTTTATCAGCTCGTCAATCGAACGGCTGCTGGGTTACAGCCCACAGGAACTGCAACAGCTCGGCGTTGGCGCCATTTTCAACCAGCGCGAAATTCGCCAGCTATTCCGTGAGTTCAAGCACAGCATTCAGGTGACGATGCAGCAGCACCATGAGATCACCAACCGCAACGTGCTGATTCAGCAAGACATTCAGGCCCGCAGCAAGAACGGTCAACGCTTTGTACTGGAATTACAGGCCAGCCTGTTGTGGGATGATAACGGCGAAATGGCAGGAATTCTGGGGGTTTGCCGGGATGTTACTGAAACCCGCCAGACCGAGCGCGAACTGCTGCTGGCTGCGGATGTGTTTGAAAACACCAACGAAGCGATTCTGGTTACCGACGACAAGTTCCGTATCGTCAAGGTCAACCGCGCCTTCACTCATATCACCGGTTTTACCGCTGATGAAATCATTGGTCATTCGCCCCAGAAGCTGCTCGACGACGAGCACCGCAGCAGTGAATACCTGCAAGGGCTGCTGGAAATACTGATGGCCGATAACTACTGGCAGGGCGAACTGCAATTCCGTTGCGCCAATGGCGAAGTGCGCACGTCCTGGACCGGTATCAGCATCATCCGCGACCAGGCCCGTAATATTCAGAGCCTGACCATCATTATGTCGGACATCACCGAGCGTAAGGTGATTGAGGAGCGCATTCACAAGCTGGCTTATTACGACAGCCTCACCGGACTGTCCAACCGCACCCAGTTGCATGAACGCCTCGACATCATGATGCGCATGGCCGACAACACCGGCAACACCATCGCGCTGTTGTTTATCGACCTCGACCGCTTCAAGCCGATCAACGATTCACTCGGCCATCCTGCGGGTGACCGGATTCTGGTGGAAGTTGCCAACCGGCTGCGACTGTGTGTGAAATCCAGCGATCTGGTATCACGGATGGGCGGCGACGAATTTACCGTGTGCCTTAATTTCCGCGATGGCAACGACGATCTTGCCACCGTTGCCCAGCAGGTAGCCGAACGGATTCTGAAAGAACTCAACCGACCTTATTACCTCGACAAGCACCAGCTGTTCCTCAGCGCCTCGATTGGTATCGCCATTTATCCGACCGATGCCGGCAGTGTCACCGAACTGCTGAAGAACGCCGATATGGCGATGTATCACGCCAAGGATTTTGGCCGCAATAACCTGCAGTTCTTCGATGAAGACATGAACCGCCGGGCGGTTGAGCGTATGCAGCTGGAAAACGATCTGCACCAGGTAATCCAGCGCAAGGAGCTCTATCTGATGTTCCAGCCGCAGTTCGACTCCCGCTCGCTGACGGCGGTGGGCGTAGAAACCCTGCTGCGCTGGGAGCACAGCAGTCGTGGCGATATTCCACCACAGGAGTTTATTCCGATTCTGGAAGACACCGGCCTGATCGTGCCGGTTGGCCGCTGGGTGCTGGAGCAATCCTGTCTGCACATGGCCAAATGGCTGCAGGAAGGCAGCCCGGTAGAACTGATAGCCGTGAACGTCTCGGCGCGTCAGTTCAAACATCCAAACTTTGTTAACGAAGTCAAAAACGCCATCGACCAGGCCAAGATATCTGCTCACCATCTGGAACTGGAACTGACGGAATCCATTTTGATCGACGACATCGACTACACCCTCGCTCTGCTGCATGAACTGCGCGAGCTGGGTGTGCGCATCGCCATCGACGACTTTGGCACCGGCTACTCCTCGCTGAATTACCTCAAGCAGTTCCCGGTCGACATGCTGAAGATCGACAAGAGCTTTATCCAGAACCTGCCTGCCAACCGCAGCGACGCCCAGATCACACGTACCATTATTGCCATGGCCCACAACCTTGGCCTTGGGGTGATTGCCGAAGGGGTGGAAAACTGCGACCAGCTGGAGTTCCTGGTGCGTTCGCGTTGCGAAAAGATTCAGGGCTTTATTCTGTCGCGTCCGGCCCGCGAGGAAGACCTCAAGGCCCAGCTCAATCCGGAGCCGCTGTGCTGCGCTGTCGAGTTGAGAGAACTTCAGCGACACAATGAAGAATGATCATGTGCCAGTTGAGTAATATTTAGGGTAGAATAATCGCCCTTTTTTCTTATCTCTGGCGCTGACGGCATCCTGAATGGCCGCCTGCCGCCTTTATCCACGTTACTGAGGACGCCCCGGATATGTTTAGCCGCGATATGAACATTGCCGACTTCGATCCTGACCTGTGGTCTGCCATGCAGGCAGAAAACCAGCGTCAGGAACACCACATCGAACTGATTGCTTCCGAAAACTACACCAGCCCACGCGTGATGGAAGCACAGGGCTCGCAGCTGACCAACAAATACGCCGAAGGTTACCCGGGCAAGCGTTATTACGGCGGTTGTGAACACGTTGATGTGATCGAGCAACTGGCTATCGACCGTGCCAAGGAACTGTTTGGCGCCGGTTACGCCAACGTTCAGCCGCACTCCGGCTCTCAGGCCAACGCCGCTGTTTATTTCGCGCTGTGTCAGCCTGGCGATACCGTACTGGGCATGAGCCTGGCCCACGGTGGTCACCTCACTCACGGTGCTTCCGTATCTTTCTCTGGCCGCGTTTACAACGCAGTACAGTACGGTCTGAACCCGGCAACCGGCGAAATCGACTACGAAGAAGTGGAACGTCTGGCTAACGAACACAAGCCCAAAATGATCGTGGCTGGTTTCTCTGCCTACTCACGCGTGGTTGACTGGCAGCGTTTCCGCACCATCGCGGACTCCGTTGGCGCTTACCTGTTCGTTGACATGGCCCACGTTGCCGGTCTGATCGCCGCTGGCGAGTACCCGTCTCCAGTGGGCATCGCTGACGTCGTTACCACCACCACTCACAAAACCCTGCGTGGTCCACGTGGTGGTCTGATTCTGGCGAACGACGACGAAGAGCTGAACAAGAAGCTCAACTTCGCCGTATTCCCTGAATCCCAGGGTGGCCCGCTGATGCACATCATTGCTGCCAAGGCCGTGTGCTTCAAGGAAGCCATGTCTGCTGAATACAAGGAATATCAGGCTCAGGTGCTGAAAAACGCCCGCGCGATGGCCGAAACCTTCATCAGCCGTGGTATCAACATTGTTTCCGGCGGTACTGACGACCACCTGTTCCTGGTTGACCTGATCGGTAAGGAATACTCAGGTAAGGATGCTGACGCAGCCCTCGGCCGTGCCAACATCACCGTCAACAAGAACTCTGTACCAAACGACCCACGCTCTCCATTCGTGACTTCCGGTATCCGTATCGGTAGCCCTGCTGTCACTTCCCGAGGCTTCAAGGAAGAGCAGTGTGTGGCTCTGGCTGGCTGGATCTGCGACGTGTTCGAAGGTCTGGAAAATGGCAACTCCGATGCCGTTGAAGCCGACGTGAAGGCCAAAGTGGTCGCTTTGTGCGAAGAATTCCCGGTTTACCGTTAATTCTGCCCGCCTGTCCCCTTGTGGGACAGGCACCCTCCCCCTTATAACCTGCCGCTTTCCTGGATTCCTTTTATACGGAGAGCCGCCATGCTGTTAGCGCAAGGCGTTTTTGGTCTGGTTTGTTTTATCGCCCTTGGCTGGTTATTCAGCGAACAACGCCGACAGATTAACCCCCGCATTATTATCAGTGGTCTGGCTGCCCAGCTATTGCTCGCCTTGCTGCTGTTAAAAACCCCGGGCTCTGAACACTGGTTTACGCCGCTGACCGATCTGGTTAACGCCCTGCAAGCAGCCGCCCAGCAAGGCAGTCAGTTTGTGTTTGGTTATATCGCTGGTGGTAAAACGCCGTTTGAACTGCAGTTCCCGCAACATAATTTCATCCTGACCTTTCAGGCACTGCCCTTGTTGATCGTTGTCAGCGCACTGTCCGCGCTGTTATTTCACTGGCGTCTGTTGCCACTGCTGCTACAAGGCATGTCGTGGTTATTGCAGCGCACCTTTCGGATCAGTGCGCCACTGGGACTCGGTACCGCCGCCAACGTCTTTGTTGGTATGACCGAAGCGCCGTTATTAATCCGTCCGTGTCTGGCGCAGATGAGCCGCAGCGAATTGTTTGCCCTGATGGTCACCGGTATGGCGACGCTAGCCGGCACTGTGATGGTGTTGTACGCCACCTTCCTCAACGGTGTGATGGCCGACCCAATGCGGCATATCCTGACGGCGTCATTGATCAGCGCTCCGGCGTCCCTGCTGGTCGCGCATTTATTGGTACCTGGCGATGGTCTTGATGGCCGTCTTGATCAACAGCAACTGCGCAGTCCGTATCACAGCAGCATGGATGCCGTAACCACCGGCACACTGGCCGGGCTGCAACTGTGGCTCAATGTCGTCGCCTTGCTCCTGGTGCTTGTGGCGCTGGTAGCCCTGGCCAATATGGGGCTGGGGTTGCTGCCGGATGTGGCGGGAGAACCATTAACTTTCCAGCGCCTGCTGGGCTGGTTGATGGCGCCACTGGCCTGGCTGACCGGCATTCCGTGGCCGGAAGCCCGCATCGCTGGCAGCCTGCTGGGCATAAAGACCATTCTCAATGAAATGATCGCCTACCTGCAGCTGATCGAAATCGCGCCGGGTCAACTGTCTGACCGCAGCGTGATTATCACCACCTACGCCCTGTGCGGCTTCGCCAATATCAGCAGCCTCGGCATTCTGATTGGCGGGCTGACGTATATGGCGCCACAACGGGGCAAGGAAATCACCGCACTGGGCTGGAAGGCACTGGCTGGCGGAACACTGGCGACCCTGATGACTGCGGCTATTGTCGGATTGCTCATTTAGCCGGAATCAGCAGTTTCACCAGGCTATTAACCGCTTGCACCAGATCAGTAAAACAGTCTGATCCAGTACGATTTTTCATTGATTCGTAAAACAATCGTCATAGAATCAGCGCGTCTCTTCATTGGCCCTGTTCAAGGAGCTGCGATGACTACTTCAAGCGAATGCGCGTGTGGCTGGACTCCCATCAATGAATCCGGCCTGATGGCCCGGATCAGCGAAGCCATTGCCCAGCTGACACCGGAAACCAGCCGCTTCTGGCAACTGGTTAAAATCCCCACCGCGGAAATCTGGCAACAACACCCCTGGGCCGACGAAGGCTGCGGTTTCTGGGTCGTCGCCATCTTTGGCCGCTACTGCATCTACTTCAACGATGTGACCCAGGGCTTTGCTGTCAGTCCGTTCCGTCAGTGGGGCAACATCGACCAGTTTGACCATACGCCACACAACCTCAGTGAGCTGCTGAGAAGCTTGTCGGAGCCGCAAGCAGCCATTGCCTGAGGACCGCTGGCGGAGTAGAATCGCGCGCTTTGGCTTTTGCCCCAATCCGCGCTCTTTATTTGTCAACTCCGCCTATGCACTGTCCATTCTGCTCACATCCGGAAACCAAGGTAGTTGACTCTCGTCTGATGGCCGACGGCAGCCAGGTGCGTCGTCGTCGTGAATGCCTGGGCTGTAACGAGCGTTTCACTACGTTTGAGGCGGTTGAACTGACGCTGCCACTGGTGATCAAGCGCAACGGCGAACGCGAAACCTTTCTCGAAAGCAAGCTGCGCAGCGGCGTATTGCGGTCACTGGAAAAGCGTCCGGTACCGGCCGATAACACCGAAGCCGCAGTCAACCACATTCTCAAAAACATCCGTAACCTGCACGAAAAAGAAATCAGCAGCCGCCAGATCGGCGAACTGGTGATGGCCGAATTACGCCAGCTCGATCAGGTTGCCTATGTCCGTTTTGCCTCGGTCTATCGCAGCTTTCAGGATATTGATGAGTTCCGTGCTGAAATCGACCAGCTGTGCCAGCAGGCCCCTGACCATGAGTACGCCAAATGATCCATCTTGACGAATACTGGATGGCCAAGGCGCTGCAACTGGCCGCTCAAGGTCTCTATTCCACCAGCCCCAATCCCCGCGTTGGTTGTGTCATCGTCAAGGATGGCCTGCCGGTGGGAGAAGGCTGGCATCAGCAAGCCGGTGGCCCCCACGCCGAAGTCCACGCCTTGCGCATGGCTGGTGAACTGGCTCGTGGTGCTACCGCCTATGTCACGCTGGAACCCTGCAGCCATTTTGGCCGTACCCCACCCTGCGCCAACGCACTGATTGAAGCCGGAGTCAGCCGCGTGGTGGGTGCCGTACGAGACCCCAATCCTCAAGTCGGCGGTCGCGGTTTTAATCGGCTGCGTGAAGCCGGTATTGAAGTGATGGAGTCCTGCCTTGAAAGCCAGGCGGCCGCCCTCAACAGCGGTTTTATGAAACGCATGCGTACCGGTTTACCACTGGTACGGGTCAAGCTGGCCCAGAGCCTCGACGGCCGCACCGCCATGCAAAGCGGTGAAAGCCAGTGGATTACCGGCCCACAGGCGCGTCAGGACGTGCAACGACTGCGCGCCCGCAGTTGTGCGGTGCTGACCGGGGCGGATTCAGTGCTGATTGATAATCCATCAATGACGGTACGGCCTGCCGAAACCGCTATCGAACAACCGGCCCATCTTTGGCGTCAGCCTTTACGAGTGCTGGTCGACAGCCGCTTGCGCGTGCCAGCCAACGCCAAACTGTTCCAGCAAGCCGGGCCGGTACTGGTGGCGACCCTCGCCGACGTTGACGATGGTAAACTGGCGGCAGCAACCGCTGAACAGACCACGCCGGACAACGTCCGCTACTGGCAAGGTCAGCCAACCGCAGCAGGCCAGCTGAATCTGACCGAATTGTTATTACAGCTGGGCAAACAAGGTTGTAACGAAGTACTGGTAGAAACCGGCGCACGGCTGGCGGGGGCTTTTGTTGCTGCCGGGCTGGTTGATGAACTGGTTGTCTATACTGCCCCTACACTGCTGGGCTCAGACGCCCGGCCCTTGCTGCAACTGCCGTTTGAATGCATGAATCAGCAGCTGCGCTGGCACTGGCAAGACGTCCGCATGGTCGGTAACGACCTGCGTCTGACACTGACGCCGCTGCCTGCAGCCGCTGACACAAAGGAAAACTGATGTTTACAGGTATCATTGAAGCGCTCGGCACCATCAGCTCGGTGGAATCGGTTGCTGGCGATATTCGCCTCACCATCCACACTGGCAGCCTCGATCTGGCCGATGTCAAACTGGGTGACAGCATCGCCACCAACGGTGTCTGTCTGACCGTGGTTGGTTTGACCGGCAGCGGTTTTGTCGCCGACGTGTCGCGCGAGTCACTGGCCCACACCCGCATTGGTGAATGGCAGTCCGGTACCCGGGTCAACCTTGAAAAGGCACTGCTGCCAACCACCCGTCTGGGCGGCCATATGGTCAGCGGCCACGTTGATGGTGTTGGCAAGGTGATCAGCCGCCAGGCCGATGCCCGTTCGATTCGTTTTGAAGTCGAAGCACCGCAAGAACTGCGTCGCTATATCGCTGCTAAAGGTTCAATTACGGTGGATGGCGTCAGCCTCACCGCCAATGACCTCACCAGCAACGGCTTTACCCTGAACATAGTGCCGCACACCGCGGCAGAAACTACCCTGATTTCCATTCAGGCGGGTGACCAGGTACACCTGGAAGTTGATATGATTGCCCGATATCTGGAGCAGTTACTGACGCCCCGGAATGGTGAAAGCAAGTCAAATATTACGACCGCGTTTCTGGCAGAACACGGCTTTATGAATCGGTCCCGCTAACGCCGGATCAAGCCACCCGCAAGCCAACACACAGATACGCAACGAGTAAAAGGCGCAACATGGCACTGAACAGCATCGAAGAAATTGTCGCCGATATTCACGCCGGCAAAATGGTCATCCTGATGGATGACGAAGATCGCGAAAACGAAGGCGACATTATTGTTGCCGCAGAAAAGGTAACTCCGGAAATCATCAACTTCATGGCTAGCGAAGCACGCGGCCTGATTTGTCTGACCCTCACCGGTGAGCGTTGTGATTTCCTTGGCCTGCCGGCCATGGTTACCAGCAATGGCGCCAGCTTCTCGACGCCATTTACGGTATCGATTGAAGCTGCCGAAGGCGTCACTACCGGTATTTCAGCGGCAGACCGCGCCCGTACCATTCAGGCCGCCGTCAACCCGATGGGCAAACCAGCCGACATCGTTCAGCCGGGCCATATTTTCCCGCTGCGCGCTCGTCCGGGTGGCGTTTTGAGCCGTGCCGGTCATACTGAAGCCGGTTGTGATCTGACCCGTCTGGCTGGTCTGATCCCGGCGGCAGCGATTGTTGAAGTGATGAACCCGGACGGCACCATGGCGCGGCGGCCGGAGCTGGAAGTGTTTGCCGAAAAACACGGCATCAAGATCGGCACCATCGCCGACCTGATTCACTACCGCATCGCCAACGAAAAAACCGTTGAACTGGTGAGCAAGGAAAGTGTTTGCACCGAATTCGGTGAATTCACCCTGCACACCTTCCGCGACACCATTCAGGGTGACACCCACCTGGCCATGACCATGGGTGAGATCAAGGCTGATGAGCCTTGCCTGGTGCGGGTACAAACCAACAACTATCTGCGTGACGTGCTCGGCATGAAACCTCGCAGTGGCTCCAACTGGTCATCCCAGCACGCCATGCAACGCATCGCCGAAGAAGGCTGCGGTGTATTTGTGCTGCTGTCAGTGGGCCAGCCAGAAGACATCGATGCCAGCCTGGACGACTATTTTGGTCGCGCCCGGCCGGTTCGTAGCCCCAACAAGGACAGCTCCGGTGCCTTCCTGACCATTGGTACCGGCTCGCAGATTTTGTGTGAACTGGGCGTGCAGAAAATGCGTCTGCTCAGCTCGGAAATGAAATACAGTGGCATCTCGGGTTTTGGTCTCGAAATTACCGAATACCTGTCCCTCGATGCCTGATAGCGGTGTCTGTTTACAGCGCCTGACAGAACGAACAAGACTGAATTACTGGAACTGATATGAAAAACATTCAAACCATCGAAGGAAAACTGACCCCCAACGACGGCAAATACGCAATCGTCGTTGGTCGCTGGAACGCATTTGTGGTGGAAAGCCTGCTGGAAGGTGCCGTTGACAGCCTGATGCGTCACGGTGTTGAAGAAGACAACATCACCATCATTCGTGCTCCAGGCGCGTTTGAAATCCCGCTGGTTGTACAGCGTGTGGCCGCTTCTGAAAAATACGACGCCATCATCGCTTTGGGTGCGGTAATCCGTGGTGGTACCCCACACTTCGAATACGTGGCTGGCGAATGCACCAAGGGTCTGGCTTCTGTGTCGCTGGAATACGGCATCCCGGTATCCTTCGGCGTACTGACTGTCGACAGCATCGAACAGGCCATCGAACGCTCTGGCACCAAGGCAGGCAACAAGGGCGAAGAAGCCGCTATGTCTGCGTTTGAAATGGTGTCTCTGCTGAACGCCCTGGAGGATTAATCCGAATGTCTCGTGCTTCCGGCAACCACAAACCAAGCCCGGCTGCGCGTCGCAAGGCGCGTCGTTTCGCGGTACAGGCGCTGTATCAGTGGCAACTGGCAGGTGCAAACCTGAGCCAGATTGAAGCTGAATTTCGTGCCGACAACGACATGAGCAAGGTCGACCTGGAATATTTCCACGACATCTTGCATGGCGTGCCGAAGGATTGCGCGACACTGGATGAGAAAATCACGCCACTGCTGGATCGTCGACTGGATGAAATGACTCCGGTCGAGCTGTCGATCCTGCGTCTGGGTGCTTACGAAATGCTGCGTCGGATCGACGTGCCTTATAAGGTTGTCATCAACGAATCCGTTGAACTGGCAAAAACCTTTGGCGCCACCGACGGCCACAAGTTTGTTAACGGTGTTCTCGACAAACTGGCGCAGCGTGAACGTATGGTAGAAATTCGCGGCAACCGCGGTCAGGCCAAAGCGGCCGAGCCAAGCAAGCCCAGCGAACGTTAAACAGTTCCATCCCGCACGATGAATTCAGAGTTTGAACTGATTCAGTCTTGCTTCAGCGAAGGGTATCCGGTCAGTCCGGATACCCTTCTTGCTATTGGCGACGACGCTTCCATTGTTATTCCCCCGAACGGCCAGCGGCTGGTACAAAGTCTCGACAGCCAGGTCGCCGATGTCCATTTCCCGGCCTCTGCGCCTGCCAACCTGATCGCCCAACGCGCCTTGCGCTGTGCTGTCAGTGATCTGGCAGCGATGGGTGCCAGACCGCAGGGTTTTCTGCTCGGTCTGACGCTACCCGACAACCAGACAGCCTGGCTCAACGACTTTGCCAGCGGCTTGCGGGCCGCCGCCCATGAGTGCGGCATCAGCCTGATCGGCGGCGATACCACACGCGGTCAGCAACTGGTCATCAGCGTGATGGTGCAAGGCTGGATTGACTCCGCTCACACCGGTCTGCCCCGTTCGGCAGCCCAGCCAACGGATGATATCTGGGTCAGTGGTGTATTGGGCGAATCGGCACTGGCGCTGCCGCGTATTCTCAAGCAGCCCGACTGGCAAGACGGTCTGGCCCGTGCCTACTATTTCCCGCAACCACGGCTGGCACTTGGCCAGGCACTGCACGGCATTGCCCATGCAGCGATGGATATTTCCGATGGTCTGCTACAGGACGCTGGCCATATTGCCCAGGCCTCGCGGCTACAACTGGTCCTTAACGGCGAACAAATCCCCAGCGCCGTTGCCCTCGGTCACCCGGACTGGCCTACCTGCCTTAATGGTGGTGATGACTACGAGCTGCTGTTTACTGCAGCTGTCAGCCAGCGTTTGGCGATCGAACAGCTGAGTCAGCAACTGCATCTGCCGCTCAGCCGTATTGGCCACTGTCAGCCCTGCGATGATGGCAAAGCCGGTGTTGAACTGCTGGCAGATGGGCTGCCAGTCACACTGGCACGTGGTGGTTTTCAACATTTTTGAAACTGTCACGACTTTCCGGGCTCAATAGCTAGACGTTCGATTGCCGGGCAGCAAGCGCAGCTGCCGTTAAAAAAACAAAAGCGAAAACGACTGAGAACAGGATCAAGGAAACGACCGATGAAACCACTTGCGACCACCTTCTTGTGCCTGCTGGCCTTCACCGGCAGCCACGCAGCAATGGCCGGAGAAAGCCGTTATGTACAGGTTAACGCCAGCGCTGAAGTCGAAGCCATGCCGGACTACATGCTGCTGAACCTGCAAATCAGTGACACCCAGCCATCGCTGGCACAAGCCAAACAGAGTGTTGATCAGGCCTTCGCCAGCCTGCTGCAAACCAGTCAGGCACTGAATCTGGACGAAGCGGATATTCGCGCTGAACAGATCCGTAATTACCCGCGCTACCAGTGGGTCAAGAGTGAGCGTCAGTACACCGGCGAAGAAGTCAGCCGCAGCGTGGTGATCACATTGCGCGATCTGGAGCAGTACAACAGCCTGATAGGCCAACTGCTGGAAATTCCCCAGGTGCGGATTCAGCAAAGTGAATTCCGCTTTGATGACCCCCAGCAACTGGCTGATCAGGCCTTGCAGGCAGCCTTGCTGAAAGCCCGTCAGAAGGCCAAACTGATGGCCTCAACACTGGATGAGAAGCTCGGCGAGGTAATCAGCATTGCTGAAACCGGCGGCAACATGCCGGTAGTCATGATGGCCAAAGCCAATATGGCGATGGCCGAAGCCGCGCCAGCCAGCACCCGCATGCTGGTGCAGAAACAGACCATCAGCGCCAGTGTTGATGTCCGATTTGAACTCGACTGATTCCTTCCCAGCAGGGACAGCACAGCAACAGAGCCAGCCATGAAAAATACTGATACCAGTTCACCAGCCGCGCCCCAGCCCGGCCGTTATCGCCACTACAAGGGCATGGAATATGAAGTCTTTGGTCTGGTGCGCCACAGTGAAACCGAAGAATGGCTGGTGCACTACCGCACTCTTTATGGCGATTTCAGCCATTGGGTGCGGCCACTGGCAATGTTCACCGAACAGGTAGAGGTTAATGGCGAGCCGGTTGCCCGCTTTGAATATGTTGGCAGCATGGACGCGGAGGCCAGTGTATGACCCCGGCAATCAAGGCTGCCGAAAAAGCCAAAGTCAGCCACCAGGTGCATGAATACCACCACGACCCGCGCGCTGAGTCCTACGGACTGGAAGCCGCTGAAGCGCTTGGCATCGCCCCCGAACGGGTGTTCAAAACCCTGCTGGTGTCACTGACTGGCCACAAAAGCCAGCTGGCGGTCGGCATCGTGCCGGTGAATCACCAGCTCAGTCTGAAAGCCATTGCCAAGGCTCTGGGGGCCAAAAAAGCCGAAATGGCTGATCCCAAACTGGCCGAGAAAACCACCGGTTACGTGGTTGGTGGTATCAGCCCGTTGGGGCAGAAAAAAGCGCTGCCAACGGTACTCGACAGCAGCGCCGAACAACATCCAACCATTCATGTGTCGGCCGGCCGCCGGGGCCTGGAAATTGAGTTGTCGGCCGCCGATCTGGTCAGCCTGACGCGTGGCCAACTGGCCGCCATTGCCGCGGAGTGAAGCAAATTTGCTCACTCACGCGTCATGATTGATTCCCAACACCTTGCCCAGCTTGCCCCACAAGCCGGTCTGTTTATTAACCGGCTGAGCCGTGAGGTCCAACTGGGCTGTTGTTGCAATGCTGGCTGGACTGGCCTGACAGAAAAACAGCATCAGTTCGTCGATCAAGGCTTCCTGGAAACGGAACGGGTTGAATACCTCGACGTTACGTTCCTGCAGGAAAGTCTTGACCTCCTGCTCTGCGGATACATATTTCATCGACCAGTCTGAAAACAGCCGTTCCTGAATACCATGCATGCGCAGAATGCGGGCATGGCTGTGGCGAGAGTCCTGCTGAATGCGGGCATAAGTAGCCTGTACCAGCTCCCGTTCTCCCTCCAGACACTGAAAGAAAAAACCATCGCCATAAAACAGCACGCCACCAATATGGTCACGACTGTTATTGCGGCGGCTCTGACTGAGAATACTGCCAATTGCCGGATCAATCGCAGCGCGTCCAACTGAGTTGGACTTGCTGGCATAAACCAAACGAATCAGATTGCTCATAGTCGCTCCTGGCCTTTCACAATCGATACAACCCTTATACAAGAATTATTCAAAAAAAGCCTGCTCTGTTATCTCCCACACAGAACAGTCCGTTGATACAGCGACCAGCTGCTCAAATTTCGACCGCTGTTCAGGGTGTCACAGTAATTACCTTTCCATGTCATATATCAACCCTAGTCTTCGCTCCCGCCTCTCGTGTTTACAAAACCCTACACAAAAAACCGGATACCAAGCGGAAGACCATCATGAACATAACCCTTTCCCGAGCACTATGGATTGCCGGGCTGGTTACACTGGCCAGTACCGCCAGCGCGAACGTCGCCAACGGCGACTTCGAAAGCTGGAGCGGCACCACGCCAGCCAGCTGGACCACCATCGACAGCGGCATCAGTGTTACGCCCACCAGCAGCGTCGTACATGGCGGCAGCCAGGCCGCAGCCATTGCGGTCAACACCGCCACCCAGGCTTCCACCGACCTGCGTCAGAGCATCGATGTTGTCAGTGGCGAAACCTACGATTTTTCAGTGTGGGTCTATCACACCGAAGGCAACGTACAGGCCCGCCTTTACGTTGGTGACTACCAGAATTATTCCGACAACAGCCTGACGGGACAGTGGCAGCAGCTCAGCTACAGCTATACCGCCAGCAGCACAGGCTCGCTGGAAGTTGGCCTGCGGTTCTATGATCAAACAGGATTTGATGGCTCTGAGCTGGTTTATATCGATGATTTCGAGCCAAATGACGGCTCCGCTTCCGATAGCGGTAGCGGTAGCGATTCAGGTACTGACAGCGGTACCGGCAGCTGCACCAACGTCGACGTCAACCTGACAACCGATAACTATGGTGCGGAAACCAGCTGGAGCATTACGGATACCAGCGGCAGTGCGGTTGCCAGCGGTAGCGGTTACGACAGCAACAGCGACTACAGCGTGTATTCCTGTCTGCAGGACGGCAGCTATACCTTCACCATTACCGATGCCTATGGCGACGGCATTTGCTGCTCCTACGGCAACGGTTCCTGGGCGCTGGTCGTGGACGGTACCGAAGTCCTCAGTGGTGACCAGTTTGCCAGCAGCGACGGTGGAAATTTCATCGTTAGCACGACAGACAGTGGTTCAGACACAGGCACGGATACCGGTACTGACACAGGTACTGGAAGCGGCAGCGATACAGGTTCAGGCTCAGCCAGCTGCATCAGCGGCACTTTCAGCCTCACCACCGACAACTATGGCGCTGAAACCAGCTGGCAAATCACCGACAGCAGCTCCGCCACCGTCGCCAGTGGTAATGGCTACAGCGGCAACACCAGCTACTCTGAAGCCCTCTGCCTTGATGAAGGCGATTACACCTTCACCATCAGCGACAGCTATGGCGACGGCATTTGCTGCAGCTATGGCGATGGCTCCTACGACCTGAGCTTTGACGGCAGCAGTGTTGCCAGCGGCAGCAGCTTTGGTGACAGCGAAAGCACCAGCTTTACCCTGGGTACAGATTCCGGCACAGATACCGGTTCTGGCTCCGGCACCGACACGGGAACCGGCAGCAGTGATCTGAGTGGTTATTACGCCGACGCCAATGGCCTCAGTGGTTATGCCCTCAAGTCCGCTCTCAGCGCCATTATCAGCTCCGGCCACAGTGCCCAGAGCTATAGCGCCCTGTGGACTTTCTACAGCAACTACGAGCGCGACAACTACTACGAAGCCGATGGTTCGGTGCTGGATATCTATTCCGAAAACCCGACTGGCAGCGACCCATATACCTACACCAGCTCAGCAGATCAATGTGGCAGCTACAGTGATGAAGGTTCCTGCTACAACCGTGAGCACTCGTTCCCGAAAAGCTGGTTCAACGACCAGACCCCAATGTACACCGACGTCCACCATATTTTTGCCAGCGACGGCTATGTGAATGGCAAGCGTAGCAACTACCCGTATGGTGAAGTGGGTTCAGCGACCTTTACTTCCAGCAATGGCTCCAAGCTCGGCAGCGCCGCAAGTGGTCTGGGCTACAGCGGTACCGTGTTTGAGCCGATTGATGAATTCAAGGGCGATCTGGCGCGCGCCTACTTCTATATGGCGACCCGTTACGAAAGCCAGATTGGCAGCTGGCAAGGCAATACCAGCTACAGTGATGCGGTACTCGACGGCAGCAGTGATCAGGTCTTCGAAGACTGGTTCCTCGCTGTACTGCTGAGCTGGAACAGCGCCGACCCGGTTAGCCAGAAGGAAATCGACCGTAACGACGCCGCTTACAGCTTCCAGGGCAACCGCAACCCGTTTGTTGACCACCCGGAACTAGTCGAGGCCATATGGGGCAATTGATCATTGCCAACCTGGCCTGCTCGTAAACAGGCCAAACCGTCACCTTGTCGCAGTAGCGACAAGGTGACAATCCCACCAAACATTCCTGTGCATTGAGCTACATCAATATTCAATCAGGAAAATTTATCAGCCATATAGCCTTTTTCAAGTCCTTGATTTGGCGCAAGAAAGTTTTCATTCAGCCAGATTCCGGTTGGCACAGCCAGATTGGTATGACCTTCGCACCAGAGATAACAGCGACCGAGGCAAGCAGCGCAGAAATTACAATACGACCCGGTTGCGCAACCAACCAGATCAGGAGAAAGACCATGGCTGAATTTTTCGTCAACAAACAAGCAGACTCCGACCACACAGTTCACCTGTCCACTTGTGGACAACTGCCTGCCCAGGAGCAGCTGATGTACATAGGTTCGTACGCCAGCGCCCAGGCAGCTTACAAGATTGCGACCGGCTATTACCCGGCGGTGAGCTACTGTCCGGATTGCCTGCCAAAAGCGTCCTGAGCGGACGACACTGCAGCCTGGTCCTGTGATTGGGTTGCTGCCAGGCTGCAGTGTCATTTTCACGTCAACCGAACCTCAATTCGCCGCTTAACCCTTGCCTTTCAGCTTCTTCATAAACTGCATAAAGTGCGGCCCCATTTCCTCAAACAGCGGATGATCGCGATTTTCCAGAATCGTTTCGCCAAACAGCTTCAGGCCAACCGCAAAAGGTACCGCCTTGTCTGCCGGTAAACCGGACAGGTTTTTGACCTTTTCCACCACCGCGAAAATATCGTCATGGTTGCCGACCTCAAACTGCAGTGGCGCGTCATAGGTGGATGGATTGCCTTTGGCATCCTCCAGGTGCTCCAGCGTGACGCGATAACGATGTTGTTTCATTCCTTGTCCTCCGAACCAGAATAAGCCGTGCCGGTGACGCCATATTCGACGGCCTGTACGGTATAAAAAACGTTAACCGGCTGGTGCTGCAGATGATCCAGCAAACGCTGCTTGTCTGCTGTCGACACCACCATGGTAATTTGCAGCGGCTGCTCAGCCAGATCAAACATGGTGATCGCATGCATCCGGCCGTCGTGTCCGATACCTTCAATGGCACCGTTGATGGTAGCGCCCTTGAGTCCCAGCGCTGCCGCCTGTTGCAACAACCACTCAGCCAGCGGCTGATGGCCAATCGTACGATCCTGCAAGGTATAAAAAGTAATCTGGTAACCCGTCATGAGCCATCCTTTAGAAAGAGTAAGCCATCAACCACAACAGCGGATACGACTCAGATACCAACCTGAATACGGGTTTCTACGGACATCCCGACCTTCAGCGCTGCCAGCTCTGGCTGATCCGCCAACAAACGAATTCGTACCGGCAAACGCTGAACGATTTTGGTGAAGTTGCCTGTCGCATTATGAGCTGGAACCGCTGCCAGGCTGACGCCACTGGCAGGGCCCAGACGCTCTACTTCGCCTTTCAACAGCTTGCCTGGCAAGGCGTCTACCTCGACTTCCACCGGCTGGCCAGTCGTCACATGAGCCAACTGGGTTTCCCGATAATTCGCTTGTACGTACAGGCTCGCAGAAGGCACCAGGGTCAACAGTGCCTGACCGGGCTGAACATAGGCTCCAACACGGGCAGCTCGCTCTGCCACCACACCATCCATCGGCGCCAGTATCCGGGTATATGACAACTGCAGTTCAGACTGTTGCTGCAACGCCCTAGCCCGTTCCAGACGCGCCTGAGCCTGCAGAATATCGGCGTCCATCATAACCAGCTGTTGCTGTGCACCAGCCAGGGCAGCCTGATCACGCAGACCGGTAGCAACCTCGACCTGATACTGGGCCGCCGCTTTTTGCTGATCCTGATGACTGCCAGCACCGGTCTGGGCCAGATTACTGAAACGGTCGAGTTCCATTTTGGCCAGCTGCAAACGGGCTTCATCCATCTGCAGCGCCGCCTGATACTGGGCAATCGTCTGGCGCTGTTGCTGCTGTCCTGCCTGCAAACTGGCAATAGCTGCAGCTGCAGCCTCCACATCCGCTTTATTCTGGGCCAGATTGGCCCGCGCCATGGCATCGTCCAGCTGAACCAACAGGTCGCCCTCTTTCACGACCTGGAAATCCGCAACGTTTACTGTTGCGATTTGCCCCTGAATACGCGGCGCTAATTGCACCAGATCAGCCTGCACATAGGCATCATCGGTACTTTGGACCGAATTTTCGGATTCGTGATGGTTCAGCAGCAAAATGGCTCCGCCGACCACAACGACTGCCGCCGCCAGAATGGATAACTTGAATTTCATGGTCGTCTTTCCTCAATCATTGCGGATACGGTTACGAGAATTTATTCAGCGGGTTTATCCCGCCACTGCCGCTGCCAGTGGCGGCGTCTTTGGCTGTACAGCTGGTGCTGGTAATTGCGGCGCAGGGACATAACGAATGCACAAGGCCAGCGGAATCAGGGCCAGACAAACCCAGCCGAAAATCTGGAAAATATCGCTGTATGCCAGCACCGCTGCCTGACCCGGTAGCAGCGATGCCAAACCGGTGTCCGTTGCCTGAGTTGCAAACACATGACTGTCGGCCAACAGTCGATCAAAGTGAAAGGTGCTACGCTGTTGCAACAGCTCGCCGACCAGCGCCGTACTCGCAAAGGTCCCGGCAGCCCGCAAGACATTGATAGTCCCCGCCACGTAGGGCCCTTCCATCGGTTGTACCGAGCTGGTTCCCACAAACAACATCGATACAACCGCCAGTGGTTGTCCAATCAGCTGCAACACCATTGGCAAATAGAACTGCTGCACCATCCAGTCAGGCGTAATTTGGGCAGAGTCAAAACAAGCCAGGGCGATACACACCAGGCCCAGAATCAACATATAGCGAGCATCTGTCCACTGCTGGTAAAGCAGAATCGCCACAACCGAGCCCAACACCAATTGTGGCAAACCGATGACCAGACCAATCGTGTAAAGCTGCTCCATCCTGAATCCCTGAATGCTCTGCAACGCCATCACCGGAATAGCTACCCCACTGGACAGCACGATCAGCAAGATGAAAAAGATAATGAAGCCGATCCCCAGATTGCGGCGGCCAAGCATTTGCAGCTTCATAAAGGGCGTTGGGTGGAACCATTCAGTAACCATAAACAGCACCACCAGCCCTCCGCCGGATAACATCAACGCCTGAATTACTGGCGATACCAGCCAATCCAGCCGTACTGCCTGCCCTAATCCAAGCCCAAATAACACCAGTCCCGGCACACCCAACGAAACTCCCAGCCAGTTACCCTGGGAAATACGCCCAAGCGCCAGCGGCATTTTCGGAATCCCATACCAGACCAGGCCTGCCGCCAGCAGTCCCAGCGGAATAATCTGCCAGTAGGCAAAGCGCCAATCCGCCATCACATCGACACTCCAGCTCGCCAGCCATAGAGCCACGTTGGGTGCCAGCGTTGCCGTCATGGCATACAAGGCCAGACCATGCAGGCGAATCGGCGGTGGCAAAAAACGTAACGCCGACATCATCAGCAATGGAATCAGAGCCCCTGCAGTAATGCCCTGCACCAGCCGCATAACCATCAAAACGGTCAGGTTGTCGACCAGAGGCACCAGCAACGCCAGCAGCAGGGTGCTGAACAGCATCGAAAGATGAAAACGCCGTAGTGAAAACGTAATCGCCATCCAGCTGGCAAACGGCATCACAGCCATTTCACCGGCCGAATAGATACTGCTCAGCCAGGAATAGGCATCACTGGATATTCCCATATGACCCTGAATATCCGCCTGCAGCAGCCCGGGCACCCGGTTGCTCAAGCCAGAAACCATGGCCGCCAGCAGCACGCCGAACAACCCCAGTGCCAGACGAACACCGAAGACAGGGCCAGCCGGCGGCGGAGTACCTGGTGATGCGGCGGTTGAAGCAGCACTCATGTGATATTACCCACTCAATAAAACCGAAAGGTTCAGTTGTAGATTTCTGATGAATCTCGGCAAATACCAGACATCATTATTCATAGCCAGAATATGCTATACCGAACGGTACAAAAAACGGAGGCAATCTAAACCGAACGGTTTAGTTTGTGTCAAGCGCCAGACCCGGTGTAGTCTGAAACAATCTATATTGAAGAATGGCACTATCCCGGTGACACAGAATAAACCGATGACACAAAGCGCTCCGGAAGCAACGGACCTGAAATCCCTGGCGGTACTGGAAGCTGCCACCGCCGTGTTTCTCGAACACGGTTTCAGCGCAGCCACCACTGACATGATCCAGCAGGCTGCAGGAGTGTCCAAAGCAACGGTCTACAAGCGTTATTGCAACAAGGAGACGCTGTTTCGGGCAGTACTGGAACAGCAGTGCCAACGCTTTCACGCCCGCCTTAGCGAATGCACGGCGTCGGAAGCCGATATCCGCACCACGCTGACGGAGCTGGGAGAGAGTTTTTTGCAGGTGCTGCTATCGCAGGACAGCCTGGCGCTGTTGCGAACCGTGGTTGCCGAAGCGACCCGCTTTCCTGAACTGGCCCACTTCTTCTACATGGTCGGCCCCCAGCAAACCTTCAACATCGTTGCCCGTTATCTCAATGGGGCTATTACCCGTGGCGAAATTGATACCAGCCAGATTGGTGTTGAAAGCGCGGCCAGCCAGTTTATTGGCCTGCTACGCGGGGAAGCACATATGGAATACCTGACTCACCCCAGCGCCATACCGTCTGAGGCTCATATCAGTAAAATGGCCGAACAGGCCGTTGATACCTTTTTGCAGGCATTTCAACGGCCTTCAGGGTAATAGTCTGCCGGGTAATAGAGACCAGCCAGGGAGCGAGTGCCGATCAGCTATTTGCTGCCTGAGTCCATTGGAAAAGTAGCAACCGCCCCACCTAACAGCCGTTGCAAACGACGCTGAACACTGTCGAGACCAACATAGGCTGCCGGTAGCACCAACAGGCAGATAAAGGTGGTGAACAGAATGCCGAAGCCCAGCGACACCGCCATTGGCATAATAAAGCGCGCCTGGCGGGAGTTTTCAAACAGCATCGGCGCCAGACCGAGGAAGGTTGTCAGGGTCGTCAGCAGAATCGGTCGGAAGCGTCGAACACCCGCTTCAAGCGCTGCTTCACGGGCAGTCAGACCCGGACGTTGCAGGCGTTGGCGGTTGGCATAATCGATCAGAATCAGACTGTCGTTCACCACTACGCCAGACAAGGCCACAATGCCCATGATGCTAATGATCGACAGTCCGTAGCCCATCATCATATGGCCCAATACGGCCCCCACCGAGCCAAATGGAATCACCAGCATGATCAGCAATGGCTGGCTGTAACTTCGGAATGGCAGCGCCAGCAACACATAAATCATGATCACCGCCACCCCACCATACATCGCCAGCGAATTCTTGCTTTCTTCTGTATCCGCCTGGCGTCCTTCAAAGCCAAAATCGACGCCGCTATACCGGGCTTTCAGTACATTGAACTGACTGGCCTGCAACATCGACATGATCGCAGGTATCTGTTCGCGCGGTTCGACGCTGGCCGTCACGGTGACGATCTGCTGGCCGTTACGCCGGGAAATCTGTGCCGGTGCGGTGGTTTTGTTGAGCGTGGCAATTTCAGCCAATGGCACATAACCACCGGACGGCAGCCGGATCATCAAGCGTTCAATATCGGCACTGTAACGACGTTCGTCCTGCGGCAAACGCACCAGTACCGTTACTTCGTTACGCAGCCGTTGTTGTCGCAAGGCGCGAGCACCATAAAGCGAGGCGCGGATCTGGGCGGCGATGTCGTCGGCCTGTAAGCCCAGACTGCGGCCCAGATCATTGAGCTGCACGTCCCATTGCGGCTTGCCGCTGGTGAAACTGTTGGCAACGTCTTTTACCCCGTCAATCTCTTCCAGCATGGCCACCAGATCCGCACTGGCCGCCGCCAGCGTACGAGTGTTGCTGCCACGCAGTTCGACCGTCAACGCCGCGCCACTGGAAGGACCACCACCGCGTTCAGAATCCAGCGCGAGGCTGCGAATACCGGGAATATCACCAATCGCTTCGCGCCAGCGGCGGGCGACTTCGTGAGTGCTCATGGGGCGAATTTCAGCGTCCACCAGCAGGGCTTCGATTTCGACCGTCGAACCTTCGATATCACCTTCGGCGCTGACCAGCAGCTGGTGTCCTTTGGCTTCAACCGGCTCGATCACCTCCATCAGTTTGGCTTCCAGCAGCTGACGTATCGCTTCAGCCTGTTCAAACGGCGCATTACTGGCCAGCTCGACAGTCGCCACCGCCTTGTCACCCTCAACACGCGGAAACATGCTGAAGCCCATGCGGCCACTTAGCGGCCAGGCCAGCACCGCAACGCCAAACGCCACGGCCACCGCAATCACCAATACCGGCTGGGCGGTACAACGTCGAATGGCGGGCAGATAAACGCCCTGAATAAAACGGCTGAGCGCAGCGTCGACCTTCAGCTGCAGGGCGTCCATCTTGCGGCCCAGACGACTGTCAGGCCGTTTATTCATGCTGGCCAAATGGGTCGGCATGATAAACAGGGCTTCGATCCAGGAAATGATAAAGCAGCTGATCACCACTACCGGGATCGCCACAAACATCGACCCCATGCGGCCGGGAATAGTTAGCAGCGGCAGGAAAGCCACCACGTTGGTAAGAATCGCAAACGCCAGCGGCATCGCCACTTCGCGCGCGCCTTCAATCGCCGCTTTTGGGAACGACATGCCTTTCTGCATATGCTCGTAGATATTTTCACCGGCGATAATGGCATCGTCGACCACAATGCCAAGAGCGATGATAAAGGCGAACATCGAGAACATGTTGATCGACACATCAAACAGCGGCAGCAGCAGCATGGCACCCAGAAATGCCGTCGGAATCCCCATGGTGACCCAGAACGCCAGCCGGTATTCGAGGAACAGACTCAGCAACACAATAACCAGAATCAGACCCATGATGGCGTTGTTGAGCAGCAGCCCAACACGATCGCTGTAGGTTTTGCCGTCGTCGTCGGTAATCACCAGCTCAACGCCGGGCGGCAACAGGTTGGCCCGCACCTCATCAAGACGCTTGTAGGCAGCATCCACCACGGTCACCGGAGTCTGGTCTTCGGAACGATAGACCTTGAAACGAATCGCTTCCTGACCGTTGTAGGTCACCCGCTCGTTGGTGTCTTCGAAGCCTTCCCGCACGGTGGCTATGTCGCCCAGTCGCAGCTGCACACCCTGCTCATCCTGCACCACCGGAATATCGAGAAACTCGCCCGCCCAATAACGCCGCTCATCCAGAGTTACCAGAATATCGCCGCCCGGCGTGCGCACCGTGCCTGCGCTCTGCTCCACGGCGTTGCCGCCGATCTGACTGGCAATATCACTCAGCGTGAGACCAAACCGTTGCAGTTGCTGGCCGGAAATTTCGACATGAATTTCTTCGTCCGGAGTACCACGCAACTCTACCTGACTGATTTCCGCGGCCTGCAGCAACTCGTCCTTGATGGCCTCTCCAAGCCGTTTCATGGCAAAGCCGTCGAGCGGGCCAAAAATGGCGAACTCCAGAACCTCGACGTTACGCCCGGCAATCTTGACCCGCGGTGTTTCAATCGCCGCCGGAAAGGTGTTGATACGGCCCACCGCCTGCTGCACATCGAGATAAAGCTGCTGCAGATCGCCGCCTTTTTGCAACTCCACCGATACCGAAGCCGAACCTTGCGAGGCGCTGGAAGTCACTTCCTTGATGTTGTTGATGGAGGCCAGTTCGTTCTCGATTGGCAGCACAATGCCCTGCTCGATTTCAGTGGGGGTCGCACCGGGATAGCCAACGCTGACCACCACCATCTCGGCTTCGTAGGGCGGAATAAATTCCTTGCGAATCGCCAGCGACATCAAAAAGCCGCCCACAATCAGAAACAGCATCAGCAGATTGGGGGCCACGCCGTGGCGCGACATCCAGGCAATCGGCCCCGTGTAGTGAGCCGTATCTGCAGTATCCGGGCGCGCCATCAGTGCTGTCCTCCCGACACCTGCGCCGCAGCTTCCGTGCTATTGGCAATTCGTACCGCCATGCCTTCAGTAATGGCATCGATCTGGCTCAACAGCAGCTGATCGCCATCCTCCAAACCGGCCGTTGCCCATACATGCGTGCGCCCACGCCAGGCCAGCTGTAACTGCCGACGTTGCAACTGGTTGTTGTTAATCACCCACACCCGGCTGAATTCATCAACCTGAGCGACCGGAATCTGCACAGCTCCTTCGACCTTGCGACCCGGCAACAGCACATCCAGATAATCGTTCAGCAACACCTGAGGGGCGTCGGTCTGTTGTGCCAGCGGATCATCCAGCTGCAGCACCACGCGCGCCTGACGGTCGGTAGTGCTGACGGCGGGTACGACGTCCAATACCCGAGCGTCACGCGTGCGCCCTTGCCAGGCCGGATGCGACAGGGTTGCCACGCCGTCGGTATCCAGTAAGGGCAGGAACTGGCGAGGCAGTTTTACTTCGATCCAGAAGGCCGACGTGTTGACCAGCTCAAATAGCACCGTGCTGGTGCTGACCTGCATGCCCGGCGCAATCGAACGGCTCAGCAACTGGCCGTCGAATGGCATCAGAATGTGACTGCGCTGCAGATTCAGTTTGGCCTGCTCAACCGCTGCCCGGGTTCGTTCCAGTTCGGCTTTGGCTGCCATCAACTGTGGCTCACGTAGCACCAGTGCCTGATCCGAACCTTTAAGCTGACGCCCTGCTAGCTGATATTCTTCTTCCGCCAGCGCCCCTTCGCCCTGCTCAATCACCAGTGCCGCCTGTGCCTGCGCCTGTGCGGCCTGTGCCTGTTTTAATGCCAGTTCAAAATCGGCCGGGTCCAGCCGGGCCAGTTCTGTACCTTTGGCCAGTTTTGCGCCGGGCCGGGCGGCCGGATTCACCGAGATCACCTGACCACTAACCCTGGGTACCAGACTGACCTGCTCCATGGCCACCGCCTGACCGCCGCTCGGCCATACCGGTGCGGCGGTTGCCTGCGTCAGCGGTTGCGCTTCAACCAGCCGGGCCTGGGTTTTCGGTTGGGATTTTTTCGGTTCCGGCGCGGTTGCAAAAACACCCCAGGCGACCGCTACACCAATGGCCAGAATCGCTGCTGACAATAACGGGATTGCAGCAGAGCGGCCGTAACAGTTACGAGAAACAGGCGTCATGAAGAAAAGCTCCCTGAAGATTCCGGGGCATACAAGCCCTGGCTAAGCGCGCGATAAAGGTTGATACGGTTATTGAGTTGCTGCCATTGGGATTGCAGCCGTTGTTGTTCCAGATCCAGCACGTCCTGCTGGGCACTGAGGGTGGCCAGAAAATCCCCCACCCCACGGCGGTAACGGGCAGCCTGATAATCGTAACTGCGGCGGGCCAGATCCAGCTGGCGTTCGATACTGAGTTGTTGTTGCTGTTGATGATTGCCGCTCACCAGCAAGCCTTGTACTTCCTGCGCCGCCGCCAGCAATGTCTGGCGATAGTCCGCCAGCGCCGCTTGCCGTTCTGCCTGCTGTTGCTGAATCTGCGCCTGACGGGCACCGCCGTCCAATAACGGCGCCACCAGACCAGCCACCAGGTTGAACGCCCAGTTATCCAGTGCGCTGGCGATACTGCCCCCGCTGCCCTGCAGTCCTGCGGACAATGTCAGCCGTGGATACTGGTTGGCGACCGCTGCCGCCAACTGGGCGTCGCTGGCCTGTAGCTCGAACCAGGCTTGCTGTACATCCGGCCGTTGTTGCAACTGCTGCAGGCTCAGCTGGCCATCAAAGGCAGGCAGTGCTGGCAGGGCATCCGCCAATGGTGCTGCCGCTGGTGGCTGATTGCCCAAACCGGCCCCCTCGCCAAGCCAGAGCGCCAGTTGCTGCCGATAAAGCGTCAGTTCGGCGCTGGCGGCCAGCTGGCTGGCATGCAGGCTTTCCAGCAATTGTTGTTGCTGCCAGACATCAGAAACAACCACCAGACCGCGCTGGAAGCGGGCTTCGGTCAGCTTCAGTGAGTCATTAATGCGATCGCCCTGCTGCTGCAACAGCTGCAGTCGGCGGCTTTGATACGCCATACCAAACCAGGCCAGGCTGATTTCTGCCGCCACACTGTTGGCGACCGTGCGACTGGCCTGCCACTGGGCCTGACTTTGCAGCTCTGCGGCCCGGCTGAGGCCATCCAGACGGCCCCAGAAATCCACTTCGTAATCGGCTGCCACACCCAATGACCAGCCAGCGGCGTTGCCATCCTGTTGCCACTCATGGCCAGCCTGAACGGATGCATCGGCCTGCAACGCCTGGTCAGCAGTGGTGGCCGCCAGCTGGGCCTGGCTGGCACGCCAGTTCGCCAACGCCGCCTGCAAGCTGTAATTGTGTTGCAACCCCTGTTCGATCAGTTGGCTCAGCTGAGGATCGGCAAAATCCAGCCACCAGTCCGGCGTTGCCGCAAGCGCTGAATCCTGACTGTCGGCCAGCGCCAGCTGTAACTGTTCGGCTGGCTGTTGGGGCAAGGGCTCAACGCTGCTACAGCCAGCTAATCCAGCCAACAGCAGCACGCTGGCAACACGCCTGCTTGCCAGAGGAAGAAGAAAACAACGGAAGGGGTGTCTGAACATGGTTTCCTGACCAGCCAAGATTTTTATTCGATTGCGGGCGCCATCCGAGCATAAATATGACGCCAGTCGAAGTCGCGAGCCACCGCTTCGACAGCCTGAGCCAACAACTTTAAATTTATGTAACTTAACGCAAGGTTAATTATGAAGAATAATTATTATTAGTATTTTTGGATATCGGCGTTCGCCAATATCCCCGTCTCCAGTCAAGCAGACTAAAGCAATATTTGCTGTTGCGGCTGTAACGCATCCGGCACCGCCAACCCTTGTGCCTGGGCAATCGAGCGATCATTAATCCGGCACAGGGCGTCCAGGGGCAAACCATTGGCCTCGGTAGAAAAAGGCCGTTCCAGCTGTTCCGCCAGCGCATCCAGACCAAAAAAGGTGTAGGCCACAATCACGGTAAACAAGGGCGTCAGCCAGCCCATGCTGCCGACCAGTCCAAACGGCAGCAGGAAACAATATAAATACGCCGTCCGGTGCGTCAGCAAGGTGTAGGCGAATGGCAGCGGTGTCGTCGCCAGCCGCTCACAAGCGGCCTGTATGGCAGTCAAACGCGCCAAATGTTCATCCAGAATACGAATCGACTGGGTATCGAGCCGCTGCTGCTGCAATTCGTTGCGAATCACCAGCGCCATTTGCTGCAGCGCAGCGTCGGCCGGATTCGGTGCCACCAGCACCCGGTCGAGCAGTTCCGGATGGATGCGTTGCTGACACCATTCCGGCAGCTGACGCGACAATTCGGCGGCGTCGATCTTGCCGTGGCGCAACTGCAGCCGCAGGCAATGGTAAAAAACACAACACCAGCGCATCAGGCTTTGCGCGGCGTAGGCCGACATCAGAATTTTCGCTGAGCGCGCCATTGAACGCACGTCAGCCACCATCGAACCCCACTGCCGACGACCTTCCCACCAGCGCTCATAACAGGCGTTATTGCGAAAGCCGAGATACAGCGACAGCGCAATGCCCATCAATGCAAAGGGCGCAATCGAATACTGCGCCAGATTGGCCAGATGATCGGTATGCAGCAATACCACCAGCACAGAAAAAACTGCCAGCACGGCCAACTGTGGCGCAATCGCAGGCAGAATCGACCCCTTCCAGATAAACATCAGTGCCAGCGCGTTGGGACGTTCTCGAACAATCATAATGACCCGTTATCTCCATCTGAGTCAGTCTGCGGATTTAATAAGCCTCACCCTGCAAGGTCGCCAGCAGCCGCCGGCTACCGCCGTGATCCCGGTGCTCACCCAGATAAATACCCTGCCAGGTGCCGATATTCAAACGACCGTTAGTTATTGGCACCATGACACAATGGCCCAGCAAGCTGGCCTTGATATGAGCAGGCAAGTCGTCGCTGCCTTCGAGCGTATGGCGGTAATAGGGTTCATCTTCGCGCACCGCCCGATTGAACCAGGCTTCAAAGTCCTGCCGAACGGTTGGGTCAGCGTTTTCATTGATCGTCAGTGAGGCGGAAGTGTGCTGGATGAACAGCTGCAGCATACCAATGCGAATGCCGGAAAGCTCGGGCAAGGCAGCTTCAATGTCATGAGTGATCAGGTGAAAGCCCCGCTTGCGCGGAGCCAGACGGATTTCCTGCTGATGCCACATGGCGACGATTCCGAACGACTGAAAAAACAGAGTGTATCGGCCCGGGAGTCAGAACCAAAACCGTCAGCGCCAGACCTGCCGACGCTGGCTGAGCGGATATCCCTAAAAGGCGTAGTTGATTCCTACCGATGTCATCGAAAAATCACTGGCGCTGTCGTTCAGCTCGGTCATGGCGCTGCTAAACCAGGAGGCCTCCAGCGAGGTGCCAGCATAAACCGGCAAAGCCAGCGATAACTGCAAGAAACTATTGCTGCCAGTATTGTCGCCTGCTGAGGTTTTATAACTAACCCAGGCCGGTCCACCCGTGATGGTGAATTGCATCCTTGAACGGAAGAAATCGACCGACATCGCCGGGCCAATAAACAGCATCTGAGCCGAACGCCGCCAGCTGACACAATCGCTGTTATCTTGCGGATTGCAGATACGGCTGGATTCCGATCCCAGCGAAGCACCGCCCAAACGTAGCCAAAACAGCCCGCGACGCACGTAATTTTTGTAATTAAGGGCAATATCACCGTACACCAATACGCTTTGGTGTTGCTTCTGCATCGAGGCATCCGAGCTGAAATCGACGGAGCCCACGGTCGCGCCCAGACGATAGCTCTTGCTGTACATATTGTAGGGGTAGAAAAAGCCTTCCGGCTCACTGTCAGCCCAACAGGCCGCCGCGCCGCATAACAACACCAGCAGGTAAGATTTTATTAACAACTTTGACATAGAGTCCTTGCTCCGGGGCGTTATAGCCCTGCACATCCATGAATAATGAAAAGGAATTTCAGATGAATCCCGTCAAGTTGCCAATATCCCTGCCGTTGATTGCAATCATGTTATCCGCTGCCTTGAGTGGCTGTGGTGCCGGGGAAGAATCACGCCAGATTTATCCAGCCTCGGTAACCTACCAAACCATTGAAGCCAGCGTAGCTGCGGACGTCCTGGAAGTCTCGGAGGTCAGTTTCGCCTCACAGCAAGACATTCGGGTCAGTTGGCAACGAGTCACCATCTCCGACGGCACCCAGACGACATCAGCAAGCGCCGATGATGATGAGAGTGGCTTTTCGGATGACCATGTCTATCAGCTGGAGGGCGACTATTCAGCACTGATCAGCACCGACGGACTGACCTTGTCAGTCACTACCAACACCGAGCTTTGGCACAATCTGACGTCGACAGCGACCATCACAGCACTGCCGGTGTTTGTCAGCCCCAACAGCGGAGAATCCTTTAACTCTGGTGAAACCATTACCCTGCAATGGACCACGCCAGCCAATGCCGACATCACCGAACTCAGATTATGTCCTTACGCAACCTCCCTCTACAGCTCAATAACACCCGACTACAAGGCTATCGAACTGGCTGTCGGCACAACCAGCTACAGTATCAGTGTCGATGACTTGCTGACCCGGGTGAACGGCAACTGTTACCCGCAACCAACTCTGGTGGCAACAACTCAGGGCCAGATTGCTGATGAGTTCGCGGGTGGCAACTTCGAGGTCAGTCTACAGGGAGAACCACTGCAACTGACCATTAACCAGACTCAGGAATAAGTCTCTCGAGGCCCTGCAACAGCAGGGTGTTCAGGCCTGAAACTCCAGCTGTTCGCCACTTTCAGGGTCGGTGTAATACAAGCGCGCAGTATTGAACTGCAGGTCCACAAAGGCGCGACAGTAGTGCTCGCCATGACGCCAGGCCATGTCGACACTGGCGTCGTTGGAGTAGTTAAGTTCAAAGCGGCCATCAAAGGCCGGATGGCTGTTGCGGAACCGCATCAGTTGCAGCAAACGTTTGACCACCGGCTTTTCTATCGCCTGTTCGATTTCCTCAAAGTCATAGAAATGGCGATTGATGTCGCGCAGCTCACCGGTGCTTTCCATCAGTTCATGGTCATTTTCACCGGCCAGCAAACCAACGTAATAGACCTGCGGAATGCCCGGCGTAAAGAACTGGATGGTACGGGCGGCGATATAGGCATCGTCGTTCTGCATCAACGCGTCGTAGAAGGTACAGGTGAGCTGGTAGATAGCGCCAACGCTGTGAATATTGGCTGCCGAGCGCCGCAGGATGGGATCGGCCGAACGGTCGTTGATGTTGTCGATCAGAATACGGATCTTGTCGTCCGGCAGCACACCTTCAACATCCGGAATACAAATGCCGTCATGGGTATCCAGCACGGTCACCATGTTACGTGGGCACATCCGCAGCCAGTGCTTGAGATACTGGCTGTTGCCGTCGAGCAGTGAATACAGCATCAGCGGCGGCAAGGCAAAACCATACGGGTGCATATTACGGCGGCTGATGGCGTACTGATAGCTGGAATGATCGTGTACTTCCGGCAGTATTTCCGCTCCCAGGCTCTGGGCCACCTGGTTGCACCAGTCGAGGGTCTTATAGACGTCCGGTTCAACCAGAAAGCAGCTGGTGCCAATCCGTTTGGTGGTATAGCCAAAGGCGTCCAGCCGGAACAGCTTGACCCCCTTGCCGGCCAGAAACCGGAAGGTGTTGGCGATATAGTCGTGGGTGATGCGGGATTTGTAGTTCAAATCTATCTGGTGTTCGGTAAAGGTGCACCACACCCGGCCAGTACTGCCGTCGGCAAACTCGACCTGCCGAAACGGCTCCTTTTCCTTGCGGATATGGATTTTCATCAGATCGTCATGGGTGATATCCCCCATCTCGTCAACGTCGACAAACAGGTCGGCGTACTCCGAGCGCTTGCCCTTTTCCACATAGTCGCGAAACTCGCGCGACTGATCAGAAATATGGTTAACCGTGACGTCGGCACACACATCGTAGTCAGCGGCGATGGCTTCAATATCGGCCCAGTTGCCATAAGCGGGATCAACCTGTTTATGCGTTAGTGGCGAAAAGCCGGCATCGGCGTTGGATGGGTAAAACGGCAGGATATGCACACCAGCGACAGCGCCGCTGAAGTAGTGGTCTAACGCATGTTTTAGATCTTTGAGGTTGCGTCCCATGCGATTGGGGTAACAGATAAGCTGGACAGCCTTGCGAAGAGCCATAGAAATCCTCTCGGCGGTTGCAGTCCGATCCGAGGCCATTGCCCTGCCAGTCAGTCATGGCTACAACAAGCAACAGCCAATTCACGAACATCGTGGATGTCATAAAGCGGATACCAGAGTAACCAGAAAATTCCCCCGGCGGGGTCAGATACGGGATTTTGACCCCGATTACAGCGGTGAAGCGGACAATTCCGTCAGCACTCACGTACAATGCCGCTTTGTTTGCCAACCGGTTCTGTGACGCCCCATGAAAGTTGATATCGCCAAAAAACTGCAGCAGAAAAAGTACCGCACTGAATACGGCTGTTATCTGGTCGAAGGTGAGCACTTGCTGCTGGAGCTGGAAAAGTCCGCGATTCAGCAAGCTGAGCTGTTTGTCACGGAACAACATCATGATTGGCCAAGCCGCTTCCGCAAAACCGTGATTGGCGAACGCCAGATGGCCCAGCTGTCGGATACCAAATCGCCGCAGGGCATGGTGGCGGTGGTGCCCATGAATGAAACCCGCCAGCTCACTGCAGCGTCCCGGGCACCATCTCAATCCCTCAAAAGCCTGTATCTGTACGAAGTGCAGGACCCTGGCAATCTGGGCACTATTTTGCGCACGCTGGCCTGGTTCGGTGGCTGGCAATTACTGCTGAGTCCGGGTTCGGTTGATCCGTTTAACCCCAAGGTGGTGCGCAGCAGCATGGGGGCGATTTTCCACGTACCGATGCAGCTGGAGCTGCCGCTGGCAGAATTCCAGCAGCAGTTCGATCGTATTGCCACTCTCGATATGCAGGGCGCGGCCCTGTCGTCAGCTCAGTTCAGTGAGTTTGATGCCTACCTGTTTGGTAACGAAGCCCGTGGCGTACCGCGTGACCAGCTTGATAGCAGCAAGATCAGCGCTTTCAGTATCCCCGGCTGTGGCGCAATCGAGTCCCTTAATCTGGCCTCAGCCGTGAATATGGCGGTGTACGAAATCGGTCGCTGATATCTACAACCTGACATAAAGCTGTGATGACTTACTCGGAAACCCATCCCTGACTTGTTTAGTGTTGATACAAACATCAACACTAAGTGAGCAAATGGAATGCCTTCATACGACGATTTGAAGATAACGGAATAGGAACGTCAGTTTCTGAACAGCAATCAACTCGACAAATTCTGGCTTAGTCGACTGAAGAAAAGGGACCCGGTTGCCAGAATTGGTTATGGATTGTGGTGCAAAACTGCTGAAGACCTCAAAAAAGCCATCAAGGAAGGGCCTGCTGAATACTGGAATCACCAAGGCTACTTGTACTGGGAAGGCATGGCTCGCTCGACCATCGTCAATCTGAGCGTTGGGCTGGACAAGGGTGGCTTTGATGGGACCTTCCGTGAGAAACGCGCCAAAATAAAAGAAGTCGGAGTTGCAGTTGCAGAAATGCATGCCAGATTTGTGGAGCAGGATTACGTAAATAAGTGGGGTAATGTTCCCGGCCTGCTAAGCCGCAAACAAATGGCGCGCTATCATCACAAAGTATTCAAACAATTCAATATTCCAAACGACTTTTACGGCGGCACCTGGCTTGGCCCGGTCCCGGATGCCATCGAGTTCAAACTCTACGGCAACCTCTACTGCCACGACTGTGACACCGACACCGGGTACAGATAAGGATCGTCCATGCATCGCTTGCTTATTATTGCCCTGAGCGCTGTTACGACCACCGCCTGTTCTGGCCAAACGGGCGACTCTCAAACAGAGAACCAACACTTTTGTATCCCCGACCATCGCGAGGTACGCATCGACTTAAGTTATTCATCTGATCCGAATTTCGACTCGGATGACGGTGCTGAGCAATCACTTCAGGCAGAATTTTCAGCCGAAGAAATAGCCGCCGCAATCAATGGCTACAAATCAACGGTAATCGTTCGTGATAGCCAGCTATATCAGGGGATTTACCTGATGCTGGATAAAAGACCCCAAAAACGGGAAGTGCCACAGCCGCAACCAGACGATTTACAGCCATTGGCGAGCGGACTTTATACCGCAGATAAGTCCACCTTTTTATGGCGTGCATACAAGCCAGATGCGGAAGGTGATTTCCAATATTGGGGAGACTGTTTCGACTATATTGCATCGACATCCGGTTACTCTTGCCATCGAATGTTTTACTTCGACGACTGGGAAGTCACGTTTGAGATCGATCATCAAAATATTCCCGTGTCAGACCAGGTCGATGACTTTATCCGGCAGCAACTGACCAGCTGGCGTTGTAAAAAATAGCTGTAATAAAATAGCGGCCCTGAAACGACTCTTTTAGCTCGTTCAGTCTATTGATCATTCTGCCATCCAGGCCCGGAAGCAACCGCTAGCCACCCAATTTGAGCTGCAGCTGTTGCTCCAGCTCATCAAGATCAAAATCCAGTGCCAGCTGGCAAATCCGCTCAACGTCGTGGCGATCGGCTTCTGGCACACTGGCTCGCAACAGCTCCAGCGCCAGCTCTTCAACCCGTACCAGATCCCGCGACAGCCAATCGCGCATTTCACCAAGGTATTGTCGCAGCCGCACCGAGTTCAACTCCAGCGGGGTTGTACTGCGCTGGTTAGCCGGGCTTTGATGCACCAGAAATTCCCGTAATACCGCCCCCAGCCGCTGACTGTTGATCGGTTTTGCCAGGTGTTCATCCATGCCGTTGTGCATACTTTGCAAGCGGTCTTCATCACTGGCATGGGCGGTCATGGCGATGATCGGTAACTGCATCAGATGCGGATGCAACTGACGGATTCGACCAGCGGTTTCAAAGCCATCCAGCTCCGGCATTTGCAAATCCATCAGAATCACATCGGCCAGCATCGGGTTGTTCTGCAACAACTGTAACGCCTGCTGACCACCATTGGCAGCGATCACCGTCAGCCCCAGCTTTTCAAGCATATGACGGGCAATCAGCTGGTTAACCTCGTTGTCGTCGACCAACAATACCCGATAGCCTTTGAGGGACACTTCCATGCGGGGCGATGATTCGTTATCTGCCAGCGGTGCTTCATTCAATGGCAGGCTGACATTAAAACAGCTGCCCCGGCCCGGTTCGCTGTCGAGTGCAATGCTGCCGCCCATCAGTTCAACCAGTTCACGGGTGATGGTCAGTCCCAGACCGGTGCCACCAAAGCGACGACCAATGCTGTTGTCCGCCTGGCCAAAAGCCTCAAAAATCTGCTCACTTTGCTGCTCCGATATACCGATGCCGGTATCCCGCACCTGCAGGATAAATTTCTGCTCGGCAGCCGGTAGCAGGTTGAGATAAACCCCACCCTGCGAAGTGAACTTGATGGCGTTGGAGATCAGGTTGGTGACAATCTGGCGGGTGCGTAACGGGTCAAGCAACAAATGCTCCGGCACCATGGGATCGCGGTGGAATTGCAGTTGCAGCTGTTTTTCCCGTGCCAGCACCTGCAAGGATGCCAGCACATCCTCCAGCAGGGCTGGCAAATCAACCGCTATCGGCTCCAGCTGCATTTTGCCAGCTTCGATTTTGCTGAAATCGAGGATGTCGTTGATGATGCCCAACAAGTGCCAACCGGAACTTTCGGCGGTTTTCAGCAGCTCGCGCTGGCGGCTGTTAAGCTGGGTTTCCAGCAGCATGGTGATGATGCCAAGCACGCCATTCATCGGAGTGCGGATTTCATGGCTCATATGAGCCAGAAAACCGGCTTTGGTTTGCACGGCGATCAGCGCCTGATCACGCGCTTCAGACAATTCCCGGGTCCGTTCACGCACTTTTTCTTCCAGGCTGACGGTTAGCTGGCGCAGATCTTCACTGCGGTCGTACAGCTCGCGGCTCTTTTCGGCCAGGATGCTTTCAGCTTTCAGCCGGGCAGCCTTTTCACGCTCATAGCGCCGTTGTAGCAGCTCGATTTCTGTCACAGTCGCTCCAGCCTTGGTCGAACCCAGCCCTTCACAGCCAGCCGTTTCAGCCCGATTTGATTGATCAATTCAAGCAGTATAGAAGAGCGCGGACGCAGTGAAATGACGGCAAAGTCAAAGGCATCAGGAATGAACCATTGTCGCGCATGGAAAACTACAAGACGCATGAAATACAGGTAGCGTCAAAGCCAGCCCTTTTGGGCATTGCCCTGCCCGGTCGTCTGAGCGACAATGCGCAGCCTTTCAGGCAGTGCCACGACCCGGAAAATCCGTCGGCGCACTACCCACCTGCTAATCTTTAAGCCGTTGCTGAACAAAACGATATCCTGGAGTCACAAATGACCTCTCGTACCGAACTGGCGAATGCTATCCGCGCCCTGAGCATGGACGCAGTCCAGAAAGCCAAATCCGGCCACCCAGGCGCCCCAATGGGCATGGCGGACATCGCCGAGGTGCTATGGAATGACTTCCTGAAGCACAATCCGACCAACCCGGAATGGGCTGACCGCGACCGCTTTATCCTCTCCAACGGCCACGGCTCCATGCTGATTTATTCACTGCTGCACCTGAGCGGTTACGAGCTGTCCATCGACGATCTGAAAAACTTCCGTCAGCTGCACAGCAAGACTCCGGGTCACCCTGAATACGGTTACGCGCCAGGCGTTGAAACCACCACTGGCCCGCTCGGCCAGGGTATCGCCAACGGCGTTGGCATGGCCACGGCAGAAAAGATTCTGGCAGCCCAGTTCAACCGTGACGGTCACGACATCGTTGATCACTACACCTACGTATTCATGGGCGACGGCTGCATGATGGAGGGTGTTTCTCACGAAGCCTGTTCCCTGGCCGGTACCCTGGGACTGGGCAAACTGATCGCCTTCTACGATGACAACGGTATTTCCATCGACGGCGAAGTCGAAGGCTGGTTCACCGACGACACCGCTGGCCGTTTTGAATCCTACGGCTGGCAGGTCATCCGTCACGTTAATGGTCATGACTCGGAAGAGATCAAGATGGCGATCGAAACGGCCCGCGCCAACAGCGACCAGCCAACCCTGATCTGCTGCAAGACCATCATTGGTTTTGGTTCACCGAACAAGCAAGGCAAGGAAGACTGTCACGGCGCCCCGCTGGGTGACGATGAAATCAAACTGACCCGCGTCCAGCTGGGTTGGGAGCATGGTCCATTCGAAATCCCGGTCAACGTTTACGAAGGCTGGAGCGCCAAAGACAAAGGCGCTGCTGCCGAACAGAGCTGGAACGACAAGTTCGCTGCTTACGCCGCAGCCTACCCTGAGCTGGCGGCTGAATTCGAACGTCGCATGAGCGGCGAACTGCCTGCCGACTTCAGCGAAAAAGCCGCTGCCTACATTGCTGAATGTCAGGCCAAGGGCGAAACCATTGCGTCCCGCAAGGCATCCCAGAACACTCTTAATGCATTCGGCCCACTGCTGCCAGAATTCCTTGGTGGTTCTGCCGACCTCGCGGGTTCCAACCTGACCCTGTGGTCTGGTGCCCAGGGCGTCAGCGCTGACGACGCTTCCGGTAACTACCTGTTCTACGGCGTACGTGAATTCGGCATGAGCGCCATGATGAATGGTATCGCCCTGCACAAGGGTTTTGTTCCTTACGGCGCGACCTTCCTGATGTTCATGGAATACGCCCGTAACGCTGTTCGTATGGCGTCACTGATGAAGCAACGCTCCATCTTTGTTTACACCCACGACTCCATCGGTCTGGGCGAAGATGGCCCGACTCACCAGCCGGTTGAACAGGTCGCTTCACTGCGCAATACACCCAACCTGGAAACCTGGCGTCCATGTGACACCGTGGAATCTGCGGTGGCGTGGAAATCTGCCGTTGAACGCGCCAACGGCCCGTCTGCGCTGATTTTCTCCCGTCAGAACCTGCCTCACCAGGCGCGTAACGACGAGCAGGTTGCCAACGTCGCCAAGGGGGCTTACATCCTGAAAGATGCTGTTAACCCACAAACAGGCACTCCAGACGCCATCATCATCGCCACCGGTTCCGAAGTGGGCCTGGCGATGGACGCAGCAGCAGCCATCACCGACAAGCAGGTGCGTGTGGTTTCCATGCCCTGTGCGGAAGTGTTCTGCAAGCAGGACGCGGCCTACATCGAATCGGTACTGCCAGCTTCCGTGACTGCCCGTGTTGCAGTTGAAGCCCTGCACAAAGACTACTGGTACAAGTTCGTTGGTCTGCAAGGCAAGATTGTGGGTATGGAAACCTTCGGTGAGTCAGCACCCGCTGCCGAACTGTTCAAGGAATTCGGCTTCACCGTTGAAAACGTGGTTGCTGCGGTTAACAGCATCGTCTGAGGCAGTTAGCCCAGGCGCTCATAAACAACCGCAACACAAAAGCACAATAACAAAGCCCGCAATCGCGGGCTTTGTTATATCTGGGGTATGAAAAACGCCATCGCTACCGGCCTCTAATCCCCCAATCAGTGTTTATACAGACAAGACGTCTGCGCTCCTGGCGACTCCCAGACCCCAGACCCCAGACCCCAGACCCCAGACCCCAGACCCCAGACCCCAGACCCCAGCTCAAAACCCGACACTTATTGACGCAGCAACAATTTCTTTACGAAATAAATAATAATCAATATCATTCGAAAACAATAAACTTTACGGATGATAACCAAATGCGTTTAATGCTTCTGTTTGTCGCGATAGTGGCCAGTAGTTATGTCAGTGCCAACCCGGACAACGATGTTGAAGAAGTCATTGTTACCGGCAGTCGGTCGGTTGAACAGATTCGCGAAGTACCGGCGTCTGTTTCCATCATCGACAGGGAAGTCATGCAGCAGCAGCTGAAAACCAGCCCAGAGTTACAGAAGATGCTGTCGTTCAGCGTGCCAGGCCTTGGACCCAGCACCGGCAGTACCAGCAACAGCGGTTTATCGTTGCGTGGCCGTAAGGCACTGGTGCTGATTGATGGCGTACCACAATCGACACCGCTGCGTGATGGCTCGCTGGGCGTACGGACGATTGATGCCAGCGCACTGGAACGCATTGAAGTCGTCAAGGGTGCCAGCTCGGTCTACGGCAGCGGTGCTTCCGGCGGTGTGATCAACTACATCACCCGCATGCCGGATGCCGACTCTGAATTCAGCGGCGACGTCGGTTTCAGCAGCCGCTTTTCCATGGTTGAGTTTGAAGACAGCCTTGGCAATCGTTTTGACGGCACCATAACCGGCACCATCGACCGTTTCAGCTATGTCGTGAACGCAGTTTACGATGCCCGCGGCCAGCAAAAAGATGCTGATGGCGATACCCAGGGCCTGGTCTATGGCCTGTCAGACGTCGACACCACCAACCTGTTCAGCAAGTTCGGTTATGCCATCGACAGCGACAAGTCGCTGCAGCTGACCTACAACCTGTACGACTCACAGCAGTCTACCGATCTGGTCGATGTTAACGGCGTTCCGAACACAGGTGAAAAAACCTACGCCACTGAAAACTCAGGTAGTGACCGGCCCGGCGAGCCTCAGGGCCCAAAGAACAACTACAACCTGATGCTGAAATACGAAGACGCCAACCTGCTGGATAACACCAGCCTGACCGCCGACGCCTATCAGCAGAAAATTGAAAACGTCTTTTTCTTCTCCAGCAATCTGGCTAACCCGGATGAAGGCTATGATGGTGGCCAGTCGATCATCCGTTCGGAGAAGCAGGGTCTGAGACTGAGCCTGCGCTCCGACTTCGGTGGAGATCTGGTGGACTCCAGCCTGCTGTATGGCGTTGACTGGCTCAACGACATCACTTCACAGCCACTGGTCGACGGCCGTATGTGGGTACCGGAAATGGACATGACAGCCCGCGCGGCCTACCTGCAAGGCAAGTGGACTGTTAATCAGGACTGGGTATTCAAGGCTGGAGCCCGTCGCGAAACCACCGATATTGTGGTTGATGACTACAGCACGCTGAAGCTCTGCCGTTCTGCTACCCAGTGCTCGACCCCGGTCGACGTCAAGGGCGGTACGCTGAAATACGCTGCCACCACCTATAACCTGGGTATGCGTTACATCGCCATCGATGCCTTCAACCCCTTCATTTCCTACTCGGAAGGTCTCGAAATTCCTGACCTCGGCCGCTTGTTGCGTACCGCCACAGTGACTGATATGGCCGACATCCGTACCGAGCCGTCCAAGGTAAAACACTACGAAGTCGGTTTCAGCAGCAGCCTTGGCCTTCTGGATCTCGAGTTCTCAGCCTACAAGAGTACCTCTGAACTCGGCACAGGCACCGAATACAACGCCGACACCGGCATATTTATGCCGACCCGCGAACCGCAGGAAATGCGTGGCTGGGAAGTCGCTGCCGATCTTTACGTCAACGAATCGCTCAGTGTTCTGGCTACCTACAGCCATCTGGAAGGTGAAAACCCGGATACTGGTGAACCACTGGACGGCCGTCAGGTATACCCGGACAAGTTCACCCTGTTTACCAAATGGCAACCAACGCTGAATAGCAGCATTAACCTCAGCTACATGCACATCGCTGACCGCAAGGAATTCGAGCCCAACGACAGCGGGACTTACAGTACCCAGCAAGGCCCAGTCAGCAGCTATCAACTGGTGGATATCAGTGCCAGCTGGCAGCTGGATGAGTGGGAAATCTACGGCGGTATCGAAAACCTGCTGAACGAGGACTATTTCCCGACCAATGCCCAGGCAACCTCAATTGCCAGCTATTACTCCAAGGGCCTCGGTCGTACCGGTACCCTGGGGGTTAAATACAACTTCTGAGCAGACAGGTAATGCAACCATTACTGAGCCGCCATACCCTGGTGGTTGTTCACCGCTGGGCCGGACTTTGTCTGGCCCCGTTTGTATTGCTGACGGCGCTGACTGGCGCCGTGCTGGCGTTCTATCATGAGCTTGATCATGCACTGAACCCGCAGCTGATGACGGTAACCCCGGCAGCCCAACAACTAACGGCTGTTGAACAGCTGGCCATTGCCCGAGACTACGCCAATCATCATGGCGGCAGTATCACCCGACTGCCACTCGACAGCACGCCAGGCCAGAGCACGCTGTTTTACGTCAAAGGCACGGATCAGTTCGACCAGCTGTTTGTTGACCCCTATTCCGGCCAGATTCTCGGCCAGCGCACCCATGGCAAACTCAGCGAAAGCTGGCGTAACCTGCCGGGTTTTATCTATTTGCTGCACCGCAAACTGGCCATTGCCGGAACCACTGGAGCCACCATCCTCGGCATCGTTGCGCTGGTATGGACAATCGACTGCTTCGCTGCGCTCTGGATCGCGGCGCCACCGAGGTCAAAACGACCGGGCAGAAAACCATTGTGGCAACGCTGGCAACGGGCTCTGACGATCAGAAACAGCGGCAAAAAACTCAGCTACCGATTCGACTGGCATCGGGCTGGCGGCTTGTGGATCTGGCTGTTGTTATTGATGTTTGCCTGGTCCAGCGTGGGTTTGAATCTGAAGCCCGTTTATGAGGCCGTGATGGTGCCGCTGTTCGGCTACCAGAACCCCAATCACCACTTGCCAGCCAGTGACCACCAACGGGACAGCAGCCTGGATCTCGACTTCGCTGCGGCACTGACACAAGCTCGTCTGCTGGTCGCCGCCGTTGAGCAGGACTATCAGGTCGATATCCGGGCCGAAGGCACACTGGATTACAATCGCAATCGCGGGACCTATCGCTATCGGGTCAACTCCGACCGTGATCTTGCCGACGATCAGAGCAAGACCCAGATTTTCTTTGACAGTCGCAGCGGCGAACGCCTGCTGGTGACATTCCCGAGCGGCCAATATGCCGGCAACACCATCACCCGCTGGATTTATGCCCTGCATATGGGCCAGGTGTTTGGTATCGCCTGGCAGCTGGTTTTACTGCTAAGTGGCCTGCTTACCAGTTGGCTGGTCTATACCGGGGTTTATCTGTGGTGGCAAAGACGCCAAAACCGAAAACTGAACAAACTTTCACCAAAACAGAAGACTGCTCAAAAAACAATCAAAAAAGACAAACCCGACAGTTACTCTTCAAATTCAGTCTTATGATCGATTTCACAGAAGCTCAAACCGATTAGCATTTTCACGACTGATCCTGATAAAAAACAAATTTGGAACAATAATTTGTACTTACAATTTATTACGGAACAAGCAGATAGAAAAATACGAACAATCAATGTATTTTTCACACCAAAGTCCAGCACAGTGAACAATTGATACACGAACTCACTGATTGTCCATTTGAGAACAAATTTCGTTACAGAGTTCTTTATTTTGACACTTGCGTGAGTCAGCATTGGTCGGCCCTTCCAAATGACATCTTGATCAACAAGCGACTGGCAGGGCACTGGTGCAGAAAACAAGAATGACTGGCTGGACTTATGAATGGTGTTTACCAACAGGAGTGGTTCATGAGCAAAGAAGTAACCCGGCAAGCCGTGGAGCAGCATACTTTCAGATTTGATCAATTCAGTATCCGTGGGGCCATTCATCACCACACAGACCTGACGATCAAACGCGGTGGCCAATGGTCAATTGAAAGTCGGGTCAGTACTGTAGTGTCGTCGTTCAAACCGCGCATTTCCCTGTATGTCGAATTTTTCCTGCGTGATACCGAACTGGTGGTGCCGGTCGGGAACGTACCGGATGAATGGAAACCCAAATGCCTGTGGCAACAGACCTTTGGCATGGCGCAGGAAAAAATTGTCAAGGCATCTGGCAGCAGCGACTACATTCGCGAACGCTTCGAGGAACTGAGTCAGCATGCGGAAGGCAAGCTGAAGATGCGCATCCAGAAAAAACCCGGATTACTGGCCAGGTTCTTCTGAACCTGGGCAGAACACGTCCCCAACCTGCGACACCAAGCCCGGAAGGCTGAGATTTATTCCGGCACTTTTATCCCTCGTTTATTCCACAGCAGCCTTATTCAGGCATGCCAGCAGGTTGTTCTGAAAACATCGCCGTCAGGCGCTGCAGATCTTCTTCAGGCACCAGCTTCAGCGCGGCAAAATCCGCTGGCAGGAAAGGTGCAAAATCCCCCTCAGCCGTTGCCACCAATTGTTGCTGCTGGTTGTAGAGACTGGCACTGATGATTAACTTGCGACGTTTCTCATCGAGACTTTGCAGGCTGGCTATGGCAGTCAGTTGGTCTCCTACCATCACAGGCTTGCGGAAACGGACCTGGATATCACGGGTCAGTGGGAACTGATGCAGAAAATAAATGCAGGCCCAGGCCATGGTTTCGTCCAGCACGGTCGTTGTTACACCACCATGGGCGATATTGCTCCAGCCACGTACATGTTCAGGTACCACCAGCCGGGCGCGAATACGCTTGCCATCGGTCGCAAAATGCATATGCAGTCCCTGCGGATTATCCGGGCCACAGGCAAAACAATGGGGATCGATATTTTGCAGCGGCAACCATTCGCCGTTTAATTCGTGGTTCTGTTTATCGCTTGATTCAGTTGTCATACAGGTCTCCAGAGCAATCCCTTGCGACTATAACGGCTGGCTGCCAGCCGACCTATCGCTGCAGTGAGGGTAATAACCGAACGGGCAGATCCGTCAGCTGAACAATCCTCCTGGCCCGCTACGCCTAATTTGTAACAAGTCGGTACAGGCACTGCAGTGCATCGGCTAAAACCGCTACAATAACCAGCTGACGATTTTTTGCTGGCAGCTGCTCGCCAGACTCTGTTCGTCACCGACGCATTGCCAACTACCCATTGCCAACTACTGATGGCCCAGATTTCCGTATGAGCAATCACCCGCTGTTTTCAGACATCACCCTGCCGCTGTCAGTCACCCTGGCTGCCACCATTGGCCTGGAAGATGCCGTACTGCTGACTGTGTTTAATCAGGCCGCCATGATGCAGCCTGACAGCAGTCGCAATGGCATTCGTCTGAGTCGTGAAACCGTACGCCAGCAGCTGCCATTCTGGGACGACGTCAGCATTCGTCGCACTCTCGCGAGCCTGATAGACAAGGGACTGTTGCAGTTACACAGCCCCATGTACCCGGAATCCGTCACTCTGGTGGTCAGTTTTGCAGGCACTGAGCCTGCCAGCCTGGCTGCGCCATCGGCAGCCATCGCCGAACGTCCGGCGGCCCACCAACAATGGCAACCGCAGTCAGCTTCGCCACGCGGCACCAGCAGCCCGGCAGCAGCGAGCCAGACAGCAGCGAGCCAGACAGCCACGGCATCAGTCCCTGCCCGTCATCAGCCGCTGGGACAAGACTGGCAACCCAGCCAGGACACCCTTATCCGCTTGCAGCAGCATGGCATTCCGCAGAGTTTTGTATGGGCCCAGCGCGACACCTTTTTATTGCAGGGACAGGAGCAGGGAGCCAACCGTAACGACTGGAATACCCGCTTTTTCCGCCATGTAAAAACCCAGTGGGTTTATGCCCAGAACGATGCCCAGCGCAGCCAGAAGCAGCAGGATAAACAGCTCGACCAGTGGCGCGATGGCAGTGCCTTTCAGGTCGCGCAGGAAGAAGCAGGTCCGATTCCGGCCAACTGGCGTCCCAGCGAGGATGCCCTCCAGATTCTGCAGCGCTCCGGCGTTGACGATCAGTACATCAACGATGCCATCCCCGAGTTTGTGCTCTACTGGCAGGAACGTGGCGATGTAATGAAAACCTGGAACAGCAAGTTTATTCAGCACATTCGGATGCAGTGGGCGCGTTACAGCGCCTCGATGGAGCACTCCAACGTACCACTGCCGATTGAACGCAACTGGCAGCCTTCACAGGATTGCTACGACATTCTGGCGATGTCACACATCGACTCGCAATTTGCCCGTGAACGGGTTGCCGAATTTGTGCTCTACTGGCGCGAGTCCGGCCAGGTCCACAACAGCTGGAACAGCCGTTTCCTGCAATACATCAAACAGCAGTGGGGCAAGCGTTTGGCCCAACCAGGAGCCGTCAATGGAACCGCAAGCGACACATCAGCTACTGAACCGGGTTACTCAACAGCTGAAGCCAGCGTCCGCCGACTCAACGACACCAGCTGGTGACAACACAGCCAGCAAGCAGCCCAGTGTTGAACAGAAAGAAGCCATCAACCAGATTTTTGAGCTGTTTCGCTTCAACTATCACAACCAGTTTCTGAAGGCCTTTCCAGACCACGATACCCTGATCATGGCCAAGCGGCTGTGGTCGCGGCTGCTGGTTGATTACCGCGGCGATGTGATCATGCGGGCGGCTGAAAAGGCCGTGAAGGAAAGCGGCTGGCTGCCGAATGTGCACGAGGTGGTGGCACGTTGTGACATCGCCGACGTACTGGGCTTGCCCGATCCCCACCGCGCCTATATGGAAGCCTGCCGGGCACCGTCGCCCAAACAGGAATATCGCTGGAGCCACCCGGCGGTGTATTACGCCGGCCGTGCCAGTGACTGGTTTTTCCTCGCCAACAACATCGAGGAAGTGGCTTACCCGGTGTTCAAACGTAACTATGAAATTCTGCTGCGTCGTTTGCAGAATGGTGAAGATATTCAGATGGAGATAGCTCCGGCTTTGCCAGAGCAAATCGAACGGCCGTTACCGCGAGAGCAGCAGCAACAGCGATTACAGCAGCTGAAGTCGCTGCTGTAATTTATGATCAGCCCCGGTCAGGTCAGGACATGTCCTGCCCCTGCGCCCGGATTACCCGGCACCGAGCTTTACTGCGGTGCCGCCAGGCGAATTTCCGACGCCGTAACACTCAGCTGCAGACCAAATAAATCCCCCACCAGCGCCAGCGTACCTTCGACGTCATCCGGACTGTAACGACCGGAAAACACCAGGCCATCATCCAGCCCGTCGGCCGTGATCGTTTTATCTGTATAACTACGTAAATGGCTGATCAAATCCGTCAGTGGTTCCTTGTTGACCTGGCGCCAGCCAGTGCGCCAGTTACCGGCATCAGCCTCGTTAAAGCGCTGGATCTCGCTGCCCTGCAAACGTAAACCATCACCAGCAAACAACCGATATTTGACGCCGCGGGCGCTGACTTCCACCACTCCGTGTTCAACTGTAACCACCAGCCCATCGCCGGACCGATCAACATTGAAAGCCGTGCCCAGTACCCGTACCTGACCAATACCGGTATCCACCACAAACGGCCGTTCGACGTCGCGGGCGACCGAAAAAAAGGCTTCTCCCTGTGGCAGATTCACCAACCGTTGCTGGTCAGACAAGGCGACCGACAGCTGACTGGCAGCGTTCAGAACCACCTGCGAACCATCGTCCAGTTTGAGCTGTTGGCGCTCACCGGTCGCCGTCGCGAACTGCTGCAGCTTCACGGCAGGCTCAGTAGCCACGCCTTGCCACCACAGCAGCGGCAACATCACCACGAATACCAGCAGCGCCATCACGGCGGCCGGCTTAAACGCCCAGGCTGCGGGGTTAAACCAGTTACGCCAGCCGGATACCGCAGCTTGAGCAGCTACGGTGCGCTCCTCCTCATCCCGCTGGGCGGCCATTTCTGGCTCACCAAGGGTCATTGCGGCGTCAGCCAACAGCGGCTCTTCGGCAACAAAATAACGGGCGATATAAGCGGCTGCCGCACGATGCTGTTCATCGGCTTGTAACCATTGGTGATAGGCCTTCAGCTCATGGGTATCCAGCTCATCCAGCCGGTCATACCAGTCGCTGGCCTGCTCCAGCAGCTCGTCTGAAATCATCGCTTGCATGATGGTTTGAGATTGTCCTGTTACTACGGGGGAGGACGACAAAGATGCAGACTGATCTCTGGTCACGGAATCCCCTTGCTGTTTATTCATAGCCCACGCTCATGTCGTTCGACTGCCCGGGCAAGATCCACCATGGCCCTGGTGATGTGTTTTTTGACCGACTCATCGGCCAGCCCGAGTTCAGCAGCAATGGCCTCACGCGACTTGCCTTCCAGCCGCCGCATCAGAAACACCTGCCGCCGTAACGCCGGCATCTGCTGTAACACCTGACTGACGCAATCAAGCTTTTGGCGGGCCATATGCTCATCATCCAGCGCCATCGTTGCCGCTTCCGGTAATTCTGCCATCGCTTCCGGCTGCCGCTTGTCCTTGCGCCAGAAATCAAAAATCACCGAGCGAGCCACCTGCAAACCATAGGCAAGCGGACTCTGAACCTGTTGACGCGACGGGCTCTGTAAGGAACGCACCAGCGTATCCTGCAACAGGTCTTCCGCATCATGGGGATTATTCACCTGGCTGCGGATAAAGCGGCGCAGCTGAGGGATTTCCCGCGTCAGCTGTTGTTCATAACCGGGAGTTACCTCGGCAGTATTCTCTGCCATACCGGAGTCCGCAGGCTGGCTGAACAGTTTCATAGCCATTCCCAATTTCAAGACGAAGATTTCGCCATCAAAACACTGGAGAATGACACTTTGGTGAACGGCTGAAATAAAACCGGATGCTGCGCTCTGGGCGACGGGGCTTATACAGGATAAGACGCTCGGGAACCTTAAAAGGGGACAAATATTTTTGCGGTGGCGATTCGTTTTCCAGACTGGTCCGAATCGCCGCTGGCGAGCATCAGCAAATCCTCGGCAACTGCTCGCCGTTGAGCCAGTCGACCATCCGCCGACCACCAAAACGCGTCGTCATCTGGACAAACCGATTGCTGTCTTCGATCACCTCACCAATGATCGCTGCTTCCTGGCCAAATGGATGGGAGCGCATTACCTGCAGCAGCTTGTCGGCGTCTGCCGCTGCACAAATTGCGATCAGCTTGCCTTCGTTGGCAACGTACAGAGGGTCGAGCCCGAGGAATTCACAGGCCGATGCCACCACAGGCTTGACCGGGATGGCCGCTTCCTGCAAATGCATGCCAACGCCAGACTGATGCGCCAACTCATTCAGCGTGTTGGCCAGACCACCCCGGGTCGGGTCGCGTAAGCAACGAATCGAATCGACATGAGTCAGCATTTCCGCTACCAGCCCGTGCAACGACTGGGTATCCGACTGCAATTCTGACTCAAAGCCCAGGCTCTCCCGCAGCGACAGAATGGTCACACCGTGGTCCCCCATCGAGCCGGAAACCAGAATCCGGTCGCCCGGCCGGGCGTAACTGCCCGACAAATCCACCGGCGGCGGCACCGCACCAATACCGGTTGTGGTGATAAACACACCGTCGCCCTTGCCGCGCTCCACCACCTTGGTATCGCCGGTCACAATCGGCACTCGTGCCTCCAACGCTGCACGTGCCATCGACTGCACAATACGTTTGAGATCGGCCAGCGGAAAACCTTCTTCCAGCACAAACGCCGCCGACAAATACAGCGGTGCCGCACCATTCATGGCGACATCATTGATGGTGCCGTGAACACTCAGCGAACCAATGTCTCCGCCTGGGAAAAACAACGGCGACACCACATGGGCATCGGTTGCCATAACCAGCCGGGCACCATCCGGCGAGCACGGCAGGGTCAGCGGCAACACAGCACCATCGTTGCCCTGGTTCAGAAATTCGTTGTTGAACTCAACCGCAAACAATTCGGAAATAAGCTGCTGCATGGCCCGGCCACCGCTGCCGTGAATCATCTCTACCTTGCCGTTGTTCCAGTCGATACGTGCCATGGGTTATCTCGTTGTTTGTTTTCAGGTCGGGCGTCGAGAGCGGTATATCGGGAATAAATTCCCTCCTACAACGACAAAGCAATCGCTGGTTTTGCAGGAGCGAATTTATTCGCGAAAAAATACTTTATGAGCGCAGTCAGCTTTCCATCACTCGGCCGTACTGGTAATACGCCGCACACGCCCCTTCCGACGACACCATGCAGGAGCCCAGTGGGTTATCCGGCGTACAGGGATTATCGAACAGCTTGCAGTCGCGCGGTTTTTTCACGCCACGCAGAATCTGCGGGCATTCGCAGGCCTTGTTGTCTTTCGGCACCAGCTGAATACGCTCGGCGTGCTGTTGCAGCACGTCAGCAAAACGTTGTTCCGCATCCAGCTCGCGATATTGCTCTCGAATCTGTAGCGCGCTGTGCGGTACAAAACCCAGCCCGCGCCATTCAAACTGATCCCGCACTTCAAACACACGTTCGGTAATCTGTCTGGCTTTTTCATTGCCGGTCGCGGTGACCGCACGGGTGAATTCATTTTCGACCACAGCACGACCATCGTTGAGCTGGCGAATCAGCATCAGAATCGCCTGTAGCACGTCGAGAGGTTCAAAGCCGGCAATCACCACCGGGGTGCCATATTGCTGCGGAAACGGTTCGTAAGGATCCGAACCAATCACAGTGCTGACGTGAGCCGGGCCGATAAAACCGTCGAGTTTCAGCGCTTCGCCGGATTCTCGGGTATCCAGAATGCCGTGCATGGCAGCCGGAGTCAGCACATGGTTGCAGAATACCGAAAGGTTTTTCAGCCCCAGTCTGGACGCCTGTTCGATAATCACGGCAGTCGGCGGCGTAGTGGTTTCAAAACCGATGGCAAAAAACACCACCTGACGGTCAGGATGCTGCTGCGCCAGGGCAATACAGTCGGCCGGTGAATACACCATCCGTACGTCGTTGCCCTCGGCACGAATCTTCAGCAGGCTGGTACGGCCGGAACCCGGCACCCGCAGCATGTCGCCATAGGTACACAGAATGATGTCAGGGTGTTTGGCCAGCGCCATTGCCATATCCAGCCGGGCAATGGGCAACACACAGACCGGGCAGCCCGGGCCATGAATCAGCTGCACATTGGCGGGCAGCAAGTCCGGCAGACCATAACGGAAAATCGCATGGGTATGGCCACCACAGAATTCCATCAGGTGATAATTCCGCTCTGGTCGGGCTGCTGCCGCAATCGCTGCCGCCAGCTGCCGCGCCAGGCTGCCATCACGAAATTCGTCAACGTATTTCATCAGCGGCTGACCTCATCACTTACCGGCGTCTCAGACACATCCGACTCCAGCTCGTCGTTCAGATTGATGCCCATTTCCGCGAACATCGCCAGCGTCTTCAGCGCTTCAGCCTCATCCAGCTTTTTTAACGCAAAGCCAACATGCAGGATCACGTATTCACCGACCTTGAGATCGTCCACCAGCGAGATATTGATCTGCTTGCGCAGCCCACCAATGTTGGCGATGGCGGTGAACTCATCCTCAATGGATTCAATTTGCACCGGAATGGCGAGGCACATGCGGCTCTCCTGTTGCTATCGTTCGAGAATCTGAAAGTCGGTAATCTGAAGGCCTGTAACCAGAAGACTGGAAACCGGAAGACGACAACTGCTGGCAGGCCACCGCCAGCTGTCCCAGCGCCAGACCACCATCGTTAAGCGGCAGCTGTTTCGGTAACAGTGGTTCGATTGCCCGGCTGCGCAACCAGACTCGCAAGCCCTGACGCAGCAAGCTGTTCTGCAGGCAGCCTCCAGACAAAACCACCGCTCTGGGCAAGGCGGGATGCTGATCCAGCTGCTGTTCGATCCAGTAACCCAGCTGCTGAATCAGTTGCAGATGAAAGACGGCGGCGATTTCTGCCGCCGAACTGGCGGCACTCTTGCGTTCAACCAGCTGGCTGAACAGCGGATACAGGTTGAGCTCGACGCTTTCACCTAACGGCCGATCAGGTCGATTTACAGACAACAGCAGCGACGCAAAATCCTCTGGCTGCTGGCGTAACCAGCTACGCGCCAGCGCTTCCAGCCGCATCGCTGCTTCACCTTCGTAACTCTGACGGCCCTGCTGCAATCCCAGCTGATCGCCCAGCAACCCCGCCACCGCATCAAACCAGCGCCCGCCACTGGTGGTCGATGGACAATTAATGCCCCGCGCCACCTGGTGCTGTAGCATCGGCAGCGCGGCTGTTGATGGCAGCTGTAAACCCAGCGCCTCAATCGCGGCCAGATCCAGCCCCAGCTGCAACAGTACAGCGGCGCTCAAACGCCAGGGCTCACGACTGGCCAGATCACCACCCGGCATCGGCAAGGCGGACAAAGCGCCCAGGGGTTCAAACTGACCCGCTTGCAGCCGCAATAATTCACCGCCACGGGCGAGACCATCCCAGCCAAGGCCAAAACCATCCAGTGCCAGCCCCAACACAGCCTGCTGTTGTGGCCAGCCAAGATCGGCCAGCACACTGGCCAGATGGGCCTGATGATGCGGCACTTCAATCAAGGGCAGCTGCAGATCGTCTGACAACTGCCGTGCCAGCCGGGCCACAAAACCTTCCGGGTGCAAGTCACAGGCAATCGCTTGCGGCTGTACCTGCATCAACTGCAGCCAATGGTGAACGGTTTGCTGCAAACGGCGGCAATTGTCCGGCTGATCCATATCGCCCAGATGTTGGGAAATCGCGACCTGCGGACCATTGTTCAGGGCGATGGTATTTTTCAGATAACCGCCTAACGCCAGTACAGATGCGGGCTGTTGATCGGCAAGTAGCTGCAGCGCCAGCGGTGCCAGACCACGGCCAATTCTCAATATCAGGCTGTCTTCAGCGTCCGGGGTTTGGTCAGCAAACAAATCAGGCTCGGCCATACAGGCCACCACACTGTCGTCGTTCCGTACCAGAATATCGCGGTTATGCAGCAACCAGAGGTCGGCAATGCCTTGCAGCTGCTGCAACGCCTGCTGATTATCAATCAGCAGCGGTTCGCCGGAGCGATTGCCACTGGTCATCACCAGCGCCAGATCGGCTTTATCAAAATGCTGTCTGGCCAATTCAAACAACAGCCAGTGCAGCGGGCTTTGCGGCAGCATCAAGCCAATGGCGTCAAGCCCCGGCGCTAACTGAGCCAACGCTTGCTGGCGTTGTGGGCTGGCGCCTGGAACTTGTGGAACCACCACCACCGGGGCTGCTGGCGAGGTCAGCCAGTCGTTGGCTTTGGCAGAAATTTTTCCCCATTCAGCAGCCTGGCCCGTGTTGGCCAGCATCACCGCAAAGGGTTTGGCTGGACGCTGTTTACGCTGACGCAAGCGAGCAATCGCTGCCGGGTTAGTCGCATCACAAACCAGATGGAAGCCGCCAACCCCCTTGAGCGCAACAATCTGGCCATCCAGCAAGGCTGCCAGTGTCTGTTGCAGTAGTTCGTCACTGTTTGCCGTGCTTGCCTGACCAGCATTTATCGGGCTGTCGTTAATTTCGCTGCCAGCACGTTGCAACCAGAGTTGCGGGCCGCAATCCGGACAGGCGTTGGGTTGGGCGTGAAAGCGCCGGTTGTTCGGCTGCCGGTATTCCGCCTCACAAGCCGGGCATTGGCCAAACACAGCCATCGAGGTATTCGAACGGTCGTACGGTAGCTGCCTGATCAGGGTATAACGCGGGCCGCACTGGGTGCAGTTGGTGAAGGCGTAGTGATAACGGCGGTTGTGCGGGTCAGCCATCTCGGCCAGACAATCGGCACAAGGGGCGGCATCCGGAGTGATATCCAACGTAGCAGCCGTCGTGGCCTCGCTGTGGATAATCTCAAACTCACGCCATGGCTGTGCCAGCAAGTCGTCAGCCGGTTCGGCGATCACAGCACGAATCTGTGCCAGCTGCGGAGCTTGCTGTGGCAGCTGTTGCTGAAACTGCAGTAACAGCCCGGGCTTGCCAACCAGTTCAATGATGACGCTGCCAGCACGATTGAACACCTGTCCAGTCAGCTGCAACTGACTCGCCAGTCGATATACAAAAGGCCGGAAACCCACCCCTTGTACCTGGCCGTCAACCTGTAATCGCAAACCTTGCCGTTGTTGGTCAAAGGTCGGGTCAGGTCTGGTTATCGAACTGGCAGGTGCCATCAGGCCAGCGGCTCCAGCCCGTATCGTTCCAGCTTGGCGCGCAGACCAACCCGCGACAGTCCGAGTTCATCAGCGGCGCGACTCTTGTTCCACTTGTGGCGGATCATGGTTTCGCGCAGCAGCTGCTTTTCCAGCAACTCGGTTTTGTCCTTCAGGGTGCTGCCTTCGCTCCAGCCTTCCTGGCGTCGCAACAGCGCTTCAAGAATGGGTTCGGCATCGACCGAGTCTGGCAGATGACGTAACAGCCGCGGGCTGATCAGCTCGGCACCAAGGGTATCGCCTTCGGCCAGCACCAGCATACGACGCACTTCGTTCTGCAACTCACGCACGTTACCCGGCCACTGCCAGTTACTCAGCGCCTGCAGGGCGCCGTCGGTAAAACCACTGGCGTCTTTATCGAAGGCATCGCTGGCCTGATGGAGGAAATAATTGGCCAGTACCGGAATATCCATCTTGCGACCCGACAGTGGCGGCAGGCTCAGCGTCATTTCGGCAAGCCGGTAATAGAGGTCTTCCCGGAAACGTCCGGCGGCAACTTCGGCTTCAAGGTCACGGTTGGTGGCGGCAATTACCCGCACATCAATCGGTCGTCGCTTGTCATCGCCAACCCGACGGATTTCCCGCTCCTGCAGCACCCGCAGCAGCATCACCTGAAAGGCCGCTGACACATCGCCGATTTCGTCGAGGAAAATGGTACCGCCATCAGCCTGCTCAAACAGGCCGATATGGTCGTGCATAGCTCCAGTGAAAGCGCCCTTGCGATGGCCAAACAGCTCCGATGCCAACAGGTCATCCGGCATGGCACCGCAGTTTTCCACCACAAAGGGTTTATTGGCGCGCAGGCTGTTGTAATGCAGTGCGCGGGCAAACAGTTCCTTACCCGTGCCCGATGGACCATTGATCATTACGCTGATGTCGTAAGGGGCGATTTGCTGCACCCGCTCACAGATGGCATTCAACGGGCTGGCACTGGCGCGAACGATTTCGTCGAGGGCAAACTGCTGCCGCAAACGGGCCTTTTTCTCTTCGATGCGGGCTTCCGCCTGATTGGTGGTAAGCCGCATTTCGGTCGCCAACAAGGCGTTTTCACTTTCCAGCGACACCAGCCGGCAGGCATTACGCAATGCCAGTAACAGGTGGTCCGGGTGCCAGGGCTTGGTGATGTACTGGAAAATCCCGGCTTCGTTGAGGCCACGAATAATGTCTTCGGAGTCGGTGTAGCCAGACAGAATCAGCCGCGCGGTATTGGGCCATTGCTGACGCACCTGGGTGAGTAACTCAACCCCGGTCATACCTGGCATACGCTGGTCACACACCACCACCGAAATGGGCTGGCGTTCGAGTATTTCCAGCGCTTTCTGGCCAGTGCTGGCACACACGACTTCAAATTCATCATCGAGGGTGCGCTTGAGGGTTTCCAGCGAGCGCAGTTCGTCGTCTACGCACAATACGATTGGGCGACGGGAAATAGCCATCAGAGCAGTGACTCCAGCTGGAGCATCTGGTCTTTCAAGCGCTGGATGCGGGCCTGAATACGCTCGCCGCGCTGTTGTTCAATCCAGTTCAGCCAGCTGTCCATGCCTTCACCACTGCGGGCGGAGCATTGCAGTACCTGAATGTTCGGGTTCACCCGCCGCGCGGCGTCGATACAGGCGTCAACGTCAAAATCCAGATACGGTAGCAGGTCGACCTTGTTGAGAATCATCAGATCGGCAGCATGGAACATATCCGGGTATTTCAGCGGTTTGTCTTCACCTTCTGTGACCGACAGAATCGCCACCTTGTGGGCTTCGCCAAGATCAAACGCCGCCGGGCACACCAGGTTGCCAACGTTTTCGATAAACAGCGTACCGCCGTCCAGTTGTTCAAGCCGGTCGAGAGCATGCCCCACCATATGGGCATCCAGGTGACAGCCCTTGCCGGTATTGACCTGAATCGCCTGGACACCCGTTGCACGAATGCGGTCGGCATCGTTGCTGGTTTGCTGGTCACCTTCAATCACTGCCATTGGCCAACGCTGGCCCAACAGCTTGATGGTTTCGGTCAGCAAGGTGGTTTTGCCGGAACCCGGGCTGGACACCAGATTCAGTGCCAGCAGGTTCAGTTGTTCAAAACGACTGCGGTTAACCGCCGCGTAGCGGTCGTTCTTGCCAAGAATATCCTGTTCGATCTGCACCATCCGGGCCTGACTCAGTCCGGGCGCGTGGGCATGAGCAGCACCCTTGCCGTAATGCAGATCCTGACCACTGGCGCTGGCCACAAACACCGCACTGTCGAGACCTTCAGGCAGCTGCAGATTATTGTTCAGCGGTGCCAGCCGCTGCTCATGCTCATGACTGTGGTCATGCGAATGATCATGTGAGTGGCTGTGAGAATGGCCGTCATGATGATGATCATGGGAATGAGGGTGATGATGCCCGGAGGCCTGCCCTTCGATGCGGGTTTCGCCTTCACTGCATCCACAAACCGTACACATCAAACCACCTCCAGTTCTTTGATTCTGAGTTCATCACCAGCGGTGACCTGCAGCTGATATCCACCACAATGCGGACAGCTGTCAAAACGTTGGGTTACTGCCACTGTCTGGCTACAGCCAAGACACCAGGCCTGACCGGGCAAATCAATAATTTGCAAGCGTGCGCCCTCTGCCAGCGTATGGCGAGTAACGGCATCAAAACAAAAGCTCAGGGCTTCCTTTTCCACCGAGGCCAACGGGCCGATTTCCAGCCATACCGCATTGACCTTGCTGAATGCCTGTACCCGCGCCTGTTCTTCAATCACCTGAATAATGCCTTCTGCAATCGACATCTCATGCATCCGGATGTTCTCCTCGCAGCCCTGTCGCAGTCACAGCAGAGCCTGACGTGTCGTTAGACAAGTTTATCAATTCAATTTGCCCTTCCACACAGGGGTCCAGCGCCAGCATGAGTCGTTGGGCAAGGATTCTGGCTTGCGCCTCTGAAGCCTCGATGCCGGTTAATAAACACGCCAGCAACGGGCCGCAAAAATTCACATCGGTCGGCGCATAAATCTGCCAGTCCAGATGCCCATCAGCCACAGAACCATCAACAAGAGAGCCATCAACTGGCGCAGCCAGTCGATGTAATAGCCAGCCGCGCGAGGTTTTTACCCAGCCTTCACGCTGTTCATCTGAGCCATTCCCCTCAGCCCGACAGGCCAGCCAGTCAGCCACGGCAATCGAACCCTGAACCAGCGCCTGCAAACAGTGCTGCAAACCTTGCCATTGCTGTTCCAGCATACCGGACAGGCGTTCTATCAGGGTTTTGTTTCCCACTTCCAGTAAAGCGCTGGCGCCCGCTCCACTATAACCTTGCTGGCCAGCAGCCACTGCAGGCTCGAATTGCTGCCAGTCACGGGTCTGGGGAGGCAGTTGCAGCCGACTCGTCGGACCAAGTTCGCGCTCCAGCTGCAACCGGAAATGACGCTGCCAGCGTGACAGACCACCCGCTTGTTGCAGCCAGGTTTGCAGATTCTCAGCCGCCAGCGCAATGGCCCACTCATCCTGCTGGCGGATCGCCTGATTCACCGCTTTCAGCTGCTGCTGAAATTCAGCCTGGTTAAACGGCAAATACCAGTGCTGCTTCCAGCGCAGCAGGTATTCACGAATATTTTCCAGTAACACCCCTCGCAGGGAACTGTGCAACGAGTCTCTGGACGGATTCAGCACACCACTGGCGAGCCTGCCCGCCAGGCTGTGGGCTTCACCACAGACAGCAAATAACAGTGGCAGGATCTGACAGGCCTGCTCAGGGCCGTGTCTTTGCAACAACTGATTAATCGCCGCCAACGGCCGCTGCAGTTGACTATCGACCGTTACAATACGGCCTGACTGCCACGTCAGCGTGACCTGTAAACTCCCAGCCCCTGCCGCCATTACTCAGCTGCCGGTCGCCGTACTGGCTTCGCTGGTGATACCACCAGCAAGCGAACGAAACAGTCCCCGCCGTGACATCAGAGTCGGCGTTGCCTTGTCCTGTACGACAGTTTCCGGCGGCTTTGGCATTACCAGTTCCAGTGCCTGCCAGGCAAACGCCCGGGCGGCATCCATGGAATCAAATTGCTGCATCATCGACACCAGAGAGCCACTGGCATAAAAGCCCAGCTGTTCATCATGAGCCAGGGTCAGCTCAAAGTTGCCACCGGGTAACTCAAGCAACCAGTTATCGCCTACCCGGCCCTCGCTCATCCCGGCCGCCAGCAGGTTCATACACCAGGGAGTGACCAACACGCCGACACCAATTTCGTCGCCAATCTGATCAGGACTGTTCGCTGCAGGTAAAGCCTGCCAGCCCAGCAGTTCAACGCTCAAGGGTTCGTGATAGAGCGACAAAAAGCGCATGCGTTCAGCGGCTTGATGGTACAACTGTTCGATCTGCTCGGACGCGGGAATAGACAAATCAATTACCTCTTGATATTGATCAATCAACAATCATGAACTGGTCCTTGTCGCCATCACATTGCGGGCAGCACCAGTGATCCGGTAACTGGCTGAACGGCGTGCCTGGCGCAATTTGCCAGACCTCGTCCCCCTCTTCAGGCTGGTACTGATACCAGCAAATCTTGCATTCCAGTACGGCGTTATCAGCCAGCTGGCTGTTATCACCCAGATAGCTGCCTTCAAAACCTTTCTGCTGTGGTTCCGTCATCAGGTTTCCTCAGGCCGGTAACAGGGCGTCATAAATTTCCCGCAGGCGTTCGGCGGAGTCTTCCAGATCTTCCCGCGCCGCACAGGCCACCTGTGGTACTCGCACCACTTCGAGGGTGTCGAGAATCAGCTGGTCGGTGCTGTTGAAATACTGCACCCGCCAGATACCGTTCACTGCGGTGCTGTTGATGCGGCAGTTACCGTAACCACGCGACAACACCACCACCCGGCCATTACCGAGACGCTGATTCAGGTACAACTGATCTTCAGCCGAGAACGGCAGCAGACTGAGGTTAACCACATGCGGTTGTTCGAACGCCTGTTCGGTATGGGCAGCGGCCTTGTCGAGCAACTCCACCATCACCGATGCACCATTCAGCAAACCGGCGGGCAATTCACCCAGCTCAAAGCTACTGGCCTGTATTGCCGGGAAAGCGTCGCTCAGCACCGCAGCCGGAATCGCGCCGACTTCGAGCCACTGATGTACCAGCTGGTCAGCTGCTACTTGCTGTACCCACCAAACCCCTGCCAGCACGGTTTCCTGCACCCGCAAGCGGGCGGGCTGTTGTGCAGTTTCCAGTACCACCAAAGCAACCTCGCCTTCGCCCAAGGTCTGATACAACAACGCACAGGCCTCGGCGGATACGCCATCCAGTGAAATCAGCTGGCTGGCAGAGATGTCCGCCCCGGCAGCAAATTGATCAAGCGCCTGCTGTAGCTGTTGCAGTACCTGTCCGGCTTGTGGATGCTCAGCCAGGTCTTCCACCTCGGGCAGCACTGGAATGTCGAAGGTATCCATTTCCTTCGGCATTTCCATATAGTTCAGAACCATGTCTTCCTGATGCGAACCCGGCCCTACCAGCCCGGTGCCAGCCAGAGGATTGGCAAAGCTGTTACCAACATTGATACCCAAGGCTTCAGCTTCATTTGCCGCCGTCAAGGCTGACAGGTCAAACAGAGGAATATCGCCTTTCATTATCTGTGTCTCCTTGAGATTCCGGCGCTTCAGGCTTCAGTCGCAGCAACAACGGCTTGCGGCTGGCGTTTGAGAATGTCCGGAATCTGCTGGAGGTAATCGTCCCAGTTCTGGATCTTGATAATGCTGCCGAGGAAATCACCGCGCTTGAGAAACACCAGCGCAGGCCAGGTCACAAAGTGATAACGGCCCTGCAGCTGCTTTTCCGAGTCACGATCAATCACCGCCGCCGCCAGTTGTGGAAAAACCGCCACCAACTCAGGCAACACCACCGCAACGTCCAGTGACTCTTTCACTTTGGTTGGGTCTTCGGTAAAGAACAACACACTGAATTCATGGCTGCCAACAAACTCATCGATGGTGCTACTGGCCAGCAGTGGATAGTGAAATTCATCCAGCAGCCGCTGGATCAGGGGATGAGCAGACATAATTCAGGATTCCTCCGCCGTGCGGGCAGTCGTCGTATGCAGGGCTGCTTGTAAGTGGTCTGGTAACTGAGGTTCGCGGTTAAGGTCAGCAAACAAGTGGTCAAGACCACTGAGATCACCACTGTCGAGTTGTTGTAACGCTTGCAGGGCCATGCCAACCTGCTCGGCCCGAACAGGCGTGAGACACTCTCGGGCAGCGCCAAGAAATACCAGCAACCACTGGCCCGGCTCGACCAGACCAACCAATGACAGATCAACCGTTTCCAGTGGGGTGTCGGCCGTATCGGCAAGGACATCAGACTCGCCCCAGCGTTGACAGCGGGCCGTCAGCGCCAATGAATCCAGCGCCACAACCTGCATGGGAATACCGATGCACATCAGTTGCTGTCTCCCTGCAGGCAGGTAGAGGGAATAAAGCGGATATCGCCGCGACGACAAGCAGCATCTTCAGCTGGCCGACCGGCTTCGTAATCGGCCATCGCCAGCTGATTGGGTGACAGTTCGGTGGAATCCAGTACCTGCTCACGGCGTTGTGGCACCAGGCCGCGCTCGGCCATAAAGTCCAGCACGACCTTTACAGCAGGCTCGATTTGCGCCCGTACCACATCACGCAGGCTGCCACCAAAGTCTTCCAGCGCTTCTGGCTGCACACCGACCAGCAGCAGCTCATCAGGATAACCACCGGCGAATTCGGCAGTCGCCAGTACTTCCTGAAAACCGGTCTGATGCAGACTCATTTTCTTGGCGCCCATAAACTTCGGCACATCGTCATCACGAATGATTTTCATGGTGCCCGGTTCCAGACCGTAGTCGATCGCATCGAACACCATCAGGACATCGCAAGCCTGTACATGCTGCACCAGATACAAGCCTTGGGTGCCGCCATCCAACAGCTCGACATTGGCCGGAAATTCAAAATGCTGGTTGAGGTACTCCACACAGCGTACGCCAAAGCCTTCGTCAGCCCACAGCAGGTTACCAATACCCAGAATCAGAAATTGTTTATCCACACATGCCTCGATCAAGCGTTAGCCGCCAGGCTGGCAACTTGGTTTATCAACAGGTGGAAAGATGATTATCAAGACTTGTGCCAGATCAATAATCTGCAATAAGCACAGATGTAACGGGGGTGGTTACAAGCACATGAGCAATTCAGAAGAACACCAGCCTTCCAGAAAAACAACAAAATGGAAGGTTCCATTCCACTCAAGCTCTGCATCCACTCAGATGCCGGAGATTCCACAGCAAACCAGACAACAGCCTGTCAGTCGCGCACAGACCTGGATCGCAAAGCCTGATACAACTCCCACAGCTGCTGTTTTTCCAGCCAGAACATTGGGCTGGTGTGGAACTGCTGAGCCAGTTTAAGTGCGGTATCAGCCGTAATCGCCCGCTGCCCATTAACGATTTCGTTCACTCTGCGACGGGAGATACCAAGCATTCTGGCCAGGTCTGATTGCGTTAGTTGAAGTGGTGCCAGATAGCAACGCTGCAGCAACAGGCCTGGATGTTCAGGCTTGCGCATCGGGAAAGCAGTGGCGCGACGGATTGCTATTGTCAGATGTTTTGAGTCAGTCAAAGGAGTTACTGGCATCAGCGATCCATTGGGTGATATGAGACACGGTCGCAGACTCCCATACCAGCGTATGGGAGCCCGCAAACCGGACAGATCAGTCCGGTTTGTCGTCCTTGAACATGCGCCAGCCACCCACCATGGTGGAGATCAGCGACTGTCGGGACATGATGTCTTCCCGCACCGCCACATACACATGGGACATCACAAAAATGATGATGTACCACATGCCGAGGTGGTGCCAGGTGTGGACATCCTGACTCTGCCCCATCAACGGAATCACCCAACCAAACCAGTTATTGGCCCAGCTGCCAGCACCAGTACCCTCACCATACAGGGCAAAGCCGGTGATGATCATGAAGATGATGCCGATCACAAAGAAACTGAACATGGCCAGTTGCCCCATCGGGTTATGGCCAATGTATTTCTTCGGCGTTTTTTCGAGGAACAGATACCAGCGCAGTTCATGCAGCAGTTCAGCCCACCACTTTTTCTTGTGGATCGGCACGATAAACAGCTCACGGGCATGGCTATTGCCCACGAAGGCCCAATAAATCCGGCCAACAAAAGCAATCGCCAAAATATAACCGGCGGCAAAATGCGCAAAACGGATATAGCCCATCAGGAAATGATCACTGGCTTCGCCCGGCATGGTTGGCAGCGGTGAGCCAATAAAATAGCCGCTCACGCAGAGGGTGATGATGCACAGCACCGTCACCCAGTGCCACAAACGCAGTGGTGCCTCGTAGACATACACGGCAGTCTGGCGGCGCACTATTTGCTGTTCGCCATCATCGGAGGCCGTCGCAGTACTGGCGAGCTCAGCGGCCTTCACCCGGGTTTCGGCAACCTGTGTGTCAGACATAACTCACTCCTTCCGCTCAGCGGATTTTCACCTGGCTCATCTGCTGGCCATCTTCAGACATCACGTGAGTGGAACAAGCCAGACACGGATCGAAGCTGTGCAGCGTTCGAAGGATTTCCACCGGCTCTTCCGGACGTTCCATCGGGGTGTTCAGCAGTGACGCTTCAAAGGCACCGATGTTGCCCTGGGCATCCCGTGGCGAACCGTTCCAGGTGGTTGGAACAATGGCCTGATAGTTTTCGATCTTGCCATCCTTGATCTTGATCCAGTGACCCAAAGCACCACGCGGGGCTTCGTTGATACCCACGCCTTTGGCTTCTTTTGGCCAGGTCGACGGATCCCATTTCTCAACGTTGGCCGTTGAACGATCACCCGCCTTGATGTTGTTGATCAGCGCCTGCCAGTCGTCCAGCATGGTGTCGCAGCACAGCTCACATTCCAGTGCCCGCGCCAACGTACGGCCCAGGGTTGAAGGCAGGAATTGCTTCAGACCAAGCTCCAGTCCGGTGTTCTGGTTAAAGGCCGCCAGCGAACGGTCAACCTGTTCCTGCACGTATTCCTTACCCGACACATAAGCGATGATATAGCGCGACAGCGGCCCCACTTCCATCGCATGACCACGCCAGCGTGGTGCCTTGATCCAGCTGTATTTGTGGGCTTCGTCGAGTTCCTTGATATCGGTTTTGGTGCCCTTGGTATTAGGACCCAGCTCGAAGTTGGGGCTGGTGTCACCGTCCCATGGATGCAGGCCCTTAACGCCGTCGGCGTAGCTGTACCAGGAGTGATCAACAAATTCCTGAATCTGTTCCGGATCGCGTACATCCACTGGCAGCACTTCATCCCAGTTGCCATTCACAATGGCACCGGCTGGCAGCAGGTCGGTCGACTTGTCGCCCGGAACCTGGGTGTAGGTACCGTAAGACAGCATATTCTGGCCAGCCAGACCGCCGCCATAAAGCCAGTCTTTATAGATACCAGCCACCGCCAGAACATCCGGCAAGTAGACGTTTTTGGTGAACTCGCGGGCTTCCTGAATGCGCTGCAACACAAAATTGAGGCTCACCATATTCACCGGCGCACCCGAGGCACCCACGTCATCCAGGTTGATAGCACAGGCAACACCACCGACCAGATAGTTCGGGTGTGGGTTCTTGCCACCAAAAATGGTGTGGATCTTGACGATCTCTTTCTGCAGATCCAGCGCTTCGAGATAATGCGCCACCGCCATCAGGTCCGCCTCCGGTGGCAGTTTGTAGGCCGGGTTATCCCAATAGCCGTTGGCGAACAGACCCAGCTGGCCGGATTGCACAAACTTTTTCAGACGGTTCTGCACATCGCGGAAATAGCCCGGTGACGACTTGGCGTGGGCTGGCGAGACCATCTTCTGCAGCTCGGAAGTGGCTTTCGGATCAGCCTTGAGAGCATTCACCGGGTTCACCCAGTCGAGCGCATGCAGGTGATAGAAGTGCACGATGTGGTCGTGGACCTGCAGGGTCTTGTCCATCAGGTGACGGATCAGGTGAGCATTGAGCGGAATCTGAATGCCCAGTGCATCTTCTACCGCTCTAACAGATGTCAGTGCATGCGTACCGGTACAAACACCACAGATACGTTCCACAAAGGCCCATGCATCGCGAGGGTCGCGGCCTTTCAGAATCACTTCCAGACCACGCCACATAGTGCCGGTGGACACAGCGTTACGAATAATATTGTTGCTGTCGACGTTCACTTCGCAGCGCATGTGACCCTCGATACGGGTCACCGGATCGACCACCACACGGCGGCCGCTGTTATCCAGCTGACTGGCGTTCAGTGGTGTGTTCATGCCTGATCCTCATGTTCTTCTTTTTTGGTAAGTTGTTTCAGTGCGCTCACCGCGGCGTGGGCGGCAATGGCAGCACCAACACCACCGGCCACAGCGGTGCCGATTTCGTCAGCATTTTTCTCAATGCCAAATTGCGGAATATTGGTCAGGCGGTCATAGAAGGAACCCTTGTCCCAGAAACCGTCTTCAGAACATCCGATACAGCCGTGACCCGCCTGAATCGGGAAGGACGTACCTTCGTTCCAGCGCACAGTCGAACAGGCGTTATAGGTGGTTGGACCTTTACAGCCAACCTTGTAGAGGCAATAGCCTTTACGGGCAGATTCATCATCCCACTGCTCAACAAACTGACCGGCATCGAAGTGCGGACGACGGTAACACTTGTCGTGAATACGCTGGCCGTAGAACATTTTTGGACGGCCCTGACGGTCGAGTTCCGGCAGCTTGCCAAAGGTCAGCATGTAGGTGATTACGCCGGTCATAACTTCGGCAATCGGCGGGCAGCCTGGCACCTTGATGATTGGCTTGTCGGTGATCACCTTGTGGATTGGCACCGCCTGGGTCGGGTTTGGACGAGCAGCCTGGACACAGCCCCAGCTGGCGCAGGAACCCCAGGCAATCACGGCCTTGGCGTGCTTGGAAGCACGTTTGAGCTGATCAAGGAACGGCTTGCCGCCAACGATACAAAACATACCGTCTTCATTGAGTGGCGGGTTACCTTCAACCGCCAGAATGTATTCACCCTTGTACTTCTCCATGGTTTCTTCCAGCGCCGCTTCGGCCTGGTGACCCGCTGCTGCCATCAGGGTGTCGTCGTAGTCCAGCGAGATCATCGACAGCACTACGTCTTTCACCAGCGGGTGAGCAGAACGGATAAAGGATTCAGAACAACAGGTACATTCCAGGCCGTGCAACCATAACACCGGCGTTCGCGGTTTGGTTTCCATGGCGTTGGCGATTTGCGGTACAAAATTCGGGCCGAGGCCCAAAGCAGCTGCAGTCAGACTACAGTACTTGAGAAAGCTGCGTCGGGTGATCCCCTGCCGCCGCATCACTTCATAGAAGGTTTCAATCTGAGACATGCGGAGTCCTCTAGCGTCCAAACCACTCACGGCAAAATGAAGGACGCCTACAGGCACCTTCCAGCGTGGCTATTATCGTTATGGGAGAAGTACCGCAGGGCTCAGCAATATTTGAACCAGAATGGATTTCCTTTATATATCAACGAATTAATTAAAATATTCAGAAATCCGCAAGAACTGTCGTTACAACCTGATTAAAAACCGGAAAGTTGCTTTGCAGTATAAGGAAGATGAAACAACCGGATCAGCCACTACCTCGCTGCAAGACAGACACAGATTTGCGAGCAGTTAACAGGATTTGACCAATATAACGACGAGAGCTGCACAAGCTGCTGCCAATCACCGATCAGAGTGGTTATTGGCTGGTCAGACAGCCCCGGAAGAAACAGCCTGGTTTGAGCTGGCATGAATTATTTGGGTTTAGTCATGCAGGTCAGATAAAACGCGAAGCGGCTGCCATCTGACATCAACCTGTTGGATGGTACCCGACAATTGCTGGGCATGGCCCAGCCTTATATCTCTCCAGGAGCCTCTGACACTCAATGCACCGTACACACCATGCAAGGGTCAAAGCTGCGAACGATATGCTGTACCGCAATCGGGTCCTGTTCGCCATCCAGTACCGGCGCGCCAACTAACGCCTGCTCCAGTGCGCCCGGCTGGCCCTGCTGGTCGCGCGGTGAGAAGTTCCAGGTGGTCGGCGCGATGATCTGGTAGTGGCTGATCTTGCCGTTTTTCAGTTTGATCCAGTGCCCCAGTGAACCTCGGGCTGCTTCGATCAGCCCAACGCCTTCGCCGTCCTTGCGCAGGCTGGAATGGTCACAAAAAGTGTCGCCGGGTTGCAGATCACGCGCCCATTGCTGCATCCGTGGCAGTGTCCAGGCCAGCTCCAGCAGTTTGGCCAGCATCCGGCTGTGGACAGTTGCGCCCTGCTGTTGCATCAGCTCGGTCGCCAACGGCCGCTGACTCACCACTGCCCGTGCCAGCGCGCCAGTCTCCACTACCCGGCCATTCAGACGTGGAGCCTTGCACCAGCTGTAGGCTCCCGGCTTTTCACTGGAATGCAGCGACACATGGGTTTGTCCCTGCGCCGGATGCAAGGGACTGCCGCTGTCTTCCACCCAGCTGTGCGAAACATCTTCATGGATGGCCGCGATGTCGAGCGGCTGTACGCCAGCACGCGGAACCCAGACACCCGAATCGACCTGCGGGCCATTATTCAGTGGCTGGGTGGATGGATAGTTACCAACGCTCATCAGCCAGTCGGTGGCGCGGCCAAGCTGATCAAACTGCAATTGTTGCGACAGCATCAGGAAGCGGCGCAGGTCGCTGGATTGCCAGTCATCCTGCTGCTGCCAGTTCTCTAACGCCTGTATCGACGTCAGTTCGTTGATGGCATCAAGATCATCACCGAACAGAATTTGCTCAAGAAAACGACGGAAGTCAGCCAGCAGGCTGATCAGCCGCAAGCGTTCCTGTTTGGTCACCGGCTTGCTGGAGCCACCCGGTTGTAACGCCAGCGTGTGTGGCCAGTGGCCAGCCATTAATCCCATCAAATGCAGAAAGCTGGCCCGGGCAGGCAACACCTGCTGGCTGGCCGCACCCTTGACCGCCTGAAAGCGCTGCTGCACCGGAGCATACCAGTCGCGTCCGGCATACACAGGGCGAGCCAGATCCGGCATAAAAAACAGATAGAAATGAGTCAGCAAATCGGTGAGGGATTCGTTGGCCAACAACAGATTCTGCGCCAGCAAGCCATTGGCGGTTGGCTGAATGCCACTGGCATCAGCCAGCGCCCGGGCACAGGCAACGGATTGGGCCACCGAACAAATACCACAAATACGTGGTGTATAAACCAGCGCGTCCATGGCTGGCTTGCCCACCAGAATCTGCTCAAAACCACGAAACAGGGTGGAGTTCACATGCGCCGATACAACCCGGTTGTGGCCATCCTGAACGGCAACTTCCAGACGAATATCCAGATCCCCTTCAACCCGGTTAAAGGGGCCGACCTGAAGGCGCCGGGGCGACTGATTGCTATCGCTCATTTGTGATTCTTCTTGTGCAGGGTGGGCGGATAAATCAGCTGTTCTGATCGGGCATTTTCCCGCAGTCGTTCCGGTGTTGCCGCTTTCGATAACGACGCCAACGCGACGAACCAGGCTTTCGGCATATCGGTTGGCAGGCCCACCGGAATACCGGCAATTTTAGGCGTTACCACAAACGACTGACGTGGCTCTTCAAATTCCGGCGCGGTGCAGTTGATACAGGCATGACCGGCACGGGTACAGGAGCCATTGCCGTTCCACAAACGGGTGTTGCAGTCGGCGTGGGCCTGGGTACCAAGGCAGCCCATATGTTCCATCATGCAACCGAGATCACCCGGCTGTTCGGCACTGGCCTTGTATTCGTAATATTCGTTGCGGTTACAGCCATGATGCACCAGCTGGTCGGTGTACAGCCGTGGCCGCGAGAAAGCATCAAAGTCGGCGCGTTGTGGTTGATCGAGAACCAACTGCATCAGGGTTTCCGTGACCCAGTCAGGGTGCGTCGGGCAACCTGCGACGTTAATCACTGGCATGTCGTTACGACTAACATAATCGCTGCCGAGCAAACCGCCTCGCAACTCCCCCTCAAACTGCAGGCCTGTCGCGTCAGTAATGTTATCCGAGCTGCTGCTGATGCCACCAAAGGCAGCGCAGGTGCCAATCGCAAGGGTGTAACGAGCCTTGGCTGCCAGCTGGCGTACCCACTCGATCATGGCTATGCCAGTGCCACCTAACAGGTGAAAGCGGCCGGTACCGGCCGGACCACGCAGCATTGAGCCTTCGATACAGAGCAGGTCGAGGGGGATTTCGTCAGCGAGAATTTGTTCTAACAGTTGTTGCACTTCGGTGCCGGTTTGCTCGCTCAGCGACGGATGCCACAACAGGTTGATCCCGGCGTTTTCCAGCGTTGCAATCAGGTTCGGACTTTCAGCATTCAGCAATGACATCGAACAACCACCGCAACCACCGGATTGCAGCCACAACAGATTAGCCTTGCTCACCGCTCTCTCCTGTCTGCTCCTGCCCATCTTGCTCAGGAGGCTGTACCGGTAATTCCAGCCGGGCGATAACCCCACCATGCTGGCCGCCCTGTTTACCATTCTGTACGGTCAGAGTGCCACCGTGTTCGGCCACAATACCATAGCTGATAGAGAGCCCCAGTCCGGTGCCCTGACCCGGTGGCTTGGTGGTAAAAAACGGATCGAACAAGCGCGCCAGATCCTGTGGGGAAATGCCGCTGCCGTTGTCGATAACTTCCAGCCACAAGGTGCCATCTTCCTCACTGCCCATCCGACCAGCCCGAATCGTCAGCCGGGCGTCGTCCTGGTTACGTATTGAATCCACCGCATTTTGCACCAGGTTCACCACTACCTGATGGATCTGGCCGGCATGGCCACGGCCGGTGAGGTGATCCGGCAGCTCACGCTGCACAATGATTTTGGGATGTTCCTTGAGGATCCAGTGCATCGCCGACTGTGCTACGTGGACCAGATCATAGGGCAGCTTTTCGCTACGCTGGGTTGAGGAAAACTGCTTCAGGTCGTTGACGATCTCGCGCACCCGATCCGCCCCTTCAAGCGTACCTTCGACCAGAGAATCGAGATCAGCAATGACCTTGTCGAGCCGTAATTCTTCGCGCATCTGCGCCAGGGAAGCGCCACTGGCACCGCTTTGCACAGCATCAAAATACTGCACCAGCCTGGTGGTATAGCGCTTCAGCGCATGCATGTTGCCGTAAACAAAGCTGATCGGGTTATTCAGTTCGTGGGCAACACCGGCGACCAGCCGGCCGAGCGAGGCCATTTTTTCCGACTGCACCAGCCGCTCTTGTGCCAGCTTGAGTTCGGCGTGGGCTTCGTTGAGTTCCTTGAAGGCGGTCTGCAATTCACCTAACGGTCGTCCGGCGACCACCACACCAATCAAACGCCCACGCTGGTTAAAGCGAGGCGAACAATTGAGAGCCAGCGGCACCGGGCCATTGATTCCCAACAACGTGATTTCCTGATCACGGATCGGCTCATGGCGAACCCGATTAAGGCAGGCGGTCAGCAAGCTCTGGCAATGGCTGGTACAGAGCGAAGCAATGGACTCACCGACCAGACTGTCGGCAGACTTGCCGGTCAGTTCTTCACAGGCACGATTAACCTGCTGAATCCGGCCTTCGTGGTCGCAGGCAATCAGCACATCACTCATGGCAGCCAGCACGCCATCAAAAAAGGTCCGGGCTTCTTCCAGCTGCAGATTCTGCTCTTCCACCTGTACCTGGTAGTCCACCAGGTCGGCGTAGGCTTCATCCATTTTCTGAATCACGCTGAGCCAGGCTTCTTCACCTGTGCGTGGCAGCTCACCAACTGTGGTCTGTTGTGGTCGTTTTGTCATAATCCATGGGCTCTGTGGAGCCTGATCTGATCCCTGTCGAAGGAAAACCATGCCAGCTTGGGGCCAACTTGCCCGTTAACCGTCAGAGCAATTTATTTCGTCAGTCAAACCGACCTCAAGCGTAAAGCAAGCAGCCATTCAATGCAGCACAACGGTTAGTTACTTTGCACTCAGCCTGAGCAGCAGCCGCGCAGACCCAGACCGGCAACCGCCGCCGTAGCGCGATTTATCTACCCCGTCAGCAAGCTATTCGTCTATCAGCCAGACTGGCACCTTGCTTGCTGTAGTCAGACCAACGCCTCGTGCCCAGCAGCCAGCCCGTTTGTGATCGGGCTGGTCCCCACCGATCTGCAGAATAAGAGAAGAATACATGATGTCCCGGACTCTCGTACTGGCCAGCGCCATGTTGCTGGCATCCCCCGCTGTGATGGCTCACCCCGCTGACGGCTCTGGCTTCAGTGCCGGTTTGATTCATGCATTCACCGGCTTTGATCATATGTTGTCGATGCTGGCGATTGGCCTTTGGAGCGCCGGTTTGATGAAGCGCAGCCGCCAGCTGATTCTGTGGGGCCTGCCAATGGTACTGGCAGCCGGTTTTGCGATTGGTAGTCTGATTGGCGTCGAACAGGTGATCGCCACAGCGGATATGAGTATTGCGCTGTCGCTGGTATTGCTGGGCGGGCTGATTGCCACCCGTGTCAGTGGTCTGCTGAACAACAGCCAGGCACTACTATTGGCGCTGGCCTTTGTGATTTTCCATGGTGTTGCCCACACCGAAGCCCAGACCGGCCATGCGCTGGCGTTTCTGGCCGGTCTGATGCTGACCAGCATCGCGCTGAGCCAGCTGGGTAACCTGATTGGCCAGCAGCTGGCGCAACGTTCGCCTCGCCTGCTGGCGGTTGCCGGCTCGGTTATTTCCCTGTGTGGATTGAGTCTGGCACTGGCCTGAGTTTGATCAGTGCACCGCTCCCCGTGGTGTACGCCTTGCCTGGGCCAGCCCCTGTTCTGGCCATTTTTTCTCCCGGCTGTGCGCTGTGTGCAGTGCGGGAGCTTTTAGCTGCGCTTGTTGTTATCTGATTTGTTGTTATCTGGTTTGTTGCTATCCGGCTTCTCAGCCTTGCCCCGCGGTTTGTCTGACTCGCCTGACTGGCTGGCAAACTCCCGCATAAGATACCGCAACGAGCCCATTTGCTGGCTGAAATTACGGCAGCCACTGCACACCAGCAGGTGAAATTTCAGCTCAACCTGCTCAGTCATCCTGAGCTTGCGATCCTGCGATTCCGACAACAACCGGGTTGCCTGATGGCAGTTCATCATGATGCTGGTCCTCCTGTCGTGGCAAACCAGTTATTCTCCAGGCATTCACGTAGTTGCAGCCGCGCCCGGTACAGCAACACATGCAGGTTACTGACGGTCACATCAACCGCATCGCAGATTTCTTCTGACGACAGCTCCATAAACTCACGCATCATAAAGACCTGCGCCTGACGGGCTGGCAAATGGTTCAGACAGGCATCAAAGACCGCCCAGAACTGCCGCTCGTGCACCAGCCGCTGGGGCGAATTCCAGCTAATCGGCTGTTCTTCCTGATGCCAGTGACCCTGGTGATCGAACAGCTGTTCTTCCAGCTCTCCCGGATCACCAGCGGCGACTGGGATGACCGACTCTGGTTGACGGTATTTCTGCCGCAGGATATCGGTGATCTTGTTTTTCAGGATCGCAAACACCCAGCTTTTCAAAGCTGCCTGACGGGTAAGTGAAGCGGCGTTACGCAAGGCACCCGCCAGCGCTTCCTGCACCGCGTCCTCTGCCAGCGCCTCGTTGTTCAGCTGCAAGCGGGCAAACGCCAGCATCTGGCTACGCAGACGTTTCATAAAGATTTCGTCCGTCAGCAACGGTGATTCAATCTCACTCACCCGGTACCGCCTGCGTATAAAACATTGATAAACACGGTCTGGCTCCAGCTCCCTGTTGTTGTAAATCTGTGATCCGTCCGGCTTCAAGCCGTTTGTGGCTAAACAAAAAACGTACCAACTCGTATGATACGGAATGAATGGACCTGACCAAAGGTGTCGGATTGTCCTACATTTAAAACTGATATTTCGCGCACGTTTTTGAAAGGAATATGCAAACTTCCGTCGCTACACTGACGGGTTGCAGCTGCATCAACACAGGATCACACGCATGCTTCAGAAAGCCACTGGCTTGAAACGCTTTTATTATGCTTCCCGTTATTCCTGGCAAGGCCTGAAAGCCGCCTACAACAACGAACCGGCGTTTCGTTATGAACTTTGGGCCGGGCTGGCACTGGTGCCTGCCAGCTTTATGGTAGCCCAATCCGCCCTGCAATGGGCGTTGCTGATAACCAGCTGGTTACTGATTCTGGTAATGGAGCTGATCAACACCGCCATTGAAGCTGTGGTTGACCGGGCAGGAAAGGAATACAACCCGATGGCTGGGCTGGCCAAGGATCTTGGCTCAGCCGCAGTGACAGTATCGATTATGATTTGCACGATTTTCTGGCTGGCTATTCTGATCGATAACTCAGCCAGCTGATCGTGCGCATTACACCTGTAACCCGGTTATCAGGCCGGGTCGCTTGCCAGCTTGCCAAACACGGCGTGATCGACCCATTGGCCTTCAAACTCCAGCTGGGCTGGCAATACGCCTTCAGGCTGGAAGCCACATTCACCCGCCAGCGCAACATGCTTGTCGGCGTCAGGCAGCATCCGCAGTTCCAGTCGATGCAATGCCAGATCACTGAAACAGAACTGCTCAACCGCCGCCAGAATTTCCCGCAGCTCAGTAGCTGTCACTGACTCATCCAGCTCCCACTGCAAACGGCCTGATGCCTGCATCCAGTTAATGTCCGTCAGTGTGATACGGGCAGCCAGTGCCGCTCGTTCTTCCAGTGAACCGGTCAGACGCTCAACCAGCCAGGTGGCAGCTTCACGGGCCTGAAAACGCATGGTGGCACGGCGTAATTCATCAAGTGTCTGTACTGACGTGTACAACTGGCTTTTCGGCAAGTGCGCGCTGGCAGACGGGTTTTTCAGCAAGCCGAACAGGGACTCTTCGTCATCCGCACTGATCGGCAGGCGGATCAGGAAGTTGGTCGTTTCATAATTCCAGTTCACTGAACGGACTCCCCTTCGTTATTACCTGCGACACTGGTCACTGCGTTATCAGCAACCGACAAGACCTTGTGGTATTGCTCAACATCACGCCATTCGTTTTCACCGATTCGCCAGGCCTGACGCAGGCGTGCAGCGAACGTAAAACCGGCGGCTGCGAGCATTTCCTTGATGGCTTCGTTCTGGCCTTCAATCCACTGCCAGGCGAAATTACGCAGGTGGTACTTGTCAGCCATAAAGTCGATACAGGCCTGCAGCGCCAACGCCCGAACGTTCATGTCAGCAACGGGCAAGGCGTCAATACGGAAAGTGACCTTGAGCCAGGACGGCTGCCAGTCAAACGCGCTGACCTGGCCAACCAGCTGATAGCCTTCCGCTGCAGAACCCAATTCCAGCGCCCACATCATGCCCCGCTGGGTCGCTGCCATCTGCACTCCCAGCTCAATCATACGATCCAGCTGTTCCGGCTTTTCCAACGGTCGCTGGCCCGGCACTTCCGGTTGTTGATAAACGGCAAACAGGGCATCGCGGTCAGAGGCTTCCAGCGTCCGGACGCGGCCACCCTCGAATTCGAGTGTGGGGGTAAACTTCATGGGGTTCCTCGTTCTGTTACTGCGGAAAATCAGCCGATGCGCTTACTCATCGTCATAGTCGCCATAACCATGGGCGAGATTTTCAAAGCGGGTGTATTTACCGATAAAGGCCAGCCGGTCGGTACCAATCGGGCCGTTACGGTGTTTACCCGTGATGATTTCGGCAACCCCTTTTTCCGGGCTGTCCTCGTTATAAACCTCATCACGGTAAATAAACTGGATAATATCGGCGTCCTGCTCGATGGCGCCGGATTCACGCAGGTCGGAGTTCACCGGGCGTTTGTTGGGACGTTGCTCGAGCGAGCGGTTGAGCTGTGACAGCGCGATCATCGGGCAATTGAATTCCTTGGCGATGACCTTGAGAGTCCGGGAAATTTCGGAAATTTCCTGGGTCCGGCCTTCAGACTTGCCGGTCACCCGCATCAGCTGCAAATAGTCGACCATGATCAGCGCAAGATCACCGGCTTCGCGATAAACCTGGCGGGCGCGAGCTCGCATTTCCTGCGGCGTCAGCGCGGCCGTATCGTCGATGTAGAGCGGCAGGTCTTTCAGCATGGTGACAGCGGCCGACAACTTGGGCCAGTCTTCGTCGATCAGCTTGCCGCTACGGATACGGCTCTGGTCGATCTTACCTATCGACGACAGCATACGCATGACGATGGATTCAGATGGCATTTCCAGTGAAAACACCAGACATGGCCGTTTGGTGCTCAGCAGGGCGTTTTCAACCAGGTTCATGGCATAGGTGGTTTTACCCATCGACGGACGGGCGGCGATAATCACCAGGTCGGCCTTTTGCCAGCCGGAGGTGCGCTGGTCGATATTGTCGAAGCCGGAAGTCACACCAGTCAGGCCATCCGGCTGGTTGAACATCTGGTCGAGCTGGTCGAGGGTATTTTTCAGAATCGGCGCGACCTTGACCGGACCACCGTCGTTGCGGTTGCCTTCGGCGATTTCAGCAATCGCTTTTTCGGCGTCGGAAATCAGTGTCAGGCTGTCATCACCACCCGGCTCGTAAGCCTTCTGCATGATGTCGCTGGCGGCTTCAATCAGACGGCGCTGCTGAGAACGCTCACGCACAATCCCGGCATAGGCCGAGCAGTTTTCAATCGACGGCGTGAGGTCAACCAGCCGCGCCAGATAGGAGGCACCACCGGCGCCTTCCAGCTGGCCACGCTCTTCCAGCTCTTCTGCTACCGTGACCACGTCAATCGCCTGTTCGACCGATGACAGATGGCTAATAGCGCGGAAAATCAAGCGGTGATCGTGACGATAGAAATCCGTATCCAGCAAGCTTTCACTGACCGATTCCCAGGCACGTTCGTCCAGCATCAGGGCGCCAAGCACAGATTGCTCGGCTTCGACCGAATGCGGCGGGGTGCGAGGCTGGGAAGACTCGGTTACGTCAGACTGGTAGTCGTCACTCATCTCCGGATTCCATTACAAACAGCGGCGGGCCGGGGACATCCCGGCAGATACAAAAAAGGCACTAGAGAGTGACCAATAGTGCCTTTTTCAGGCAGCCGGAACAATCCGGCTGCCTGACCTGCATGAAGCGTTATTACTTATTCAGCAACAACGTGCAGTTTCAGAACTGCTTCAACTTCAGCGTGCAGGTGGATAGCAACGTCGAATTCGCCAACTACGCGGATAGGACCGGTAGGCAGACGTACTTCAGACTTGGCCAGTGCAACGCCAGCCTGGGTAGCCAGTTCAGCGATGTCACGGTTGCCCAGAGAACCGAACAGTTTGCCTTCGTCGCCAGCGCGAACAGCCACAGACAATTCGATTTCTTCGATTTTCTCTTTACGAGACTGGGCTTCGGCCAGCTTGGCAGCAGCAGAGGCTTCCAGTTCAGCACGACGAGCTTCGAAGTGTTCGATGTTAGCCTGGGTAGCAGGAACAGCTTTACCGTGTGGAACCAGGAAGTTACGAGCGTAACCTGGCTTAACGTTTACTTTCTCGCCCAGTTCACCCAGGTTTGCTACTTTTTCCAGCAGAATGATTTGCATCTTGAATTCCTCATTACAGGGTCGGGCCCGTTATTGTCCCGCCGTGTCTTTTAGTCGCGTGCGAATGTCAATCAGACTATCCAGCGCCGCTACGAAAATTAGTAATGTGTACATGTAAGGCCCGAACACAAACAGCGCCAGATACACTGGCAACAGCCAATTCGGACTGGCCTGGCTGTTAAACACCACGCCATGAAACACTGCCAGCCCTGCCAGCGCCATGATGACCGTTAACACGGGCACCATACCTGCCAACAGCGGACTCAGCTCGGCTGCCAGAAATACAGCCAGCATGACAGGAGCACCAAACGCCAGTGGCAACTTCAGTTGCCGGAATTCAGTACCAAAACCACCGGGGTGATCCTGGCTGCTCTGCCAATAGCGTCCCAATAACAGACACAAACAGATTACCAGCGTATGCAAGGCAGCGAGCACTCCATGAACCATGGGCGCTACCAGAGGCAGCAATGTAGCCTGGAGATCCGGGCTGTTTTCAAGCGCCTTGCTTACAAGGGTTTCACTCTGTTTCACCACCAGTGGCAATACATCAGCCAACAACCAGGGCAAACAGAAGTAAATAATTTCTCCCAGTACTGCAGCAACCATCAGCGCCAGCGGCAACCGCATGGTTTGTTTCAGTACCAGCGCAGTCAGTACAACACCAACTGCGACCAGAAACGGGGTTGGATCACCCATCGCCAGCCAGGCCAGCGAAGGCATCACGCCCCACATCGCCACCGTAGTGGCTTCTCTGGTTGGCTGGCGCAGGACAACCAGCGCCAGCACTGCCGCCCCAAGCCAAAACAGCAAAGGGACGGCGATCAGCCCAGCCGCGGCAATAATTGCCTGAGTGCGGCTGCGCATGGCCCATAGAGCCAGAGACTTCATGATTAACTCCGGATTGGCAGGTCAGTGACGAATCAGTCTAACCGTCAATCCGCACCAATCAATTGTCGTGTGCGTCAGTGTAAGGCAGCAGAGCGATGTAGCGCGCGCGCTTGATCGCAGTAGCCAGCTGACGCTGATATTTTGCACGGGTACCAGTGATACGGCTTGGTACGATCTTGCCAGTTTCAGTGATGTAGCCTTTCAGGGTTTCCAGATCTTTGTAATCGATCTGCTTAACGCCTTCAGCGGTGAAACGGCAGAACTTGCGACGACGGAAAAAACGTGCCATTAGAAAGCTCCTATTACTCTTCTTCTTCGTCAGCAGCTTCATCAGCTACATCAGCATCTTCGCTCTGAGCAGCTTTGCGCTCTTCACGATTTTCGGAACGACGACGATCTTCACGGCTTTCAGCAGCTTTGATCGGAGACATTTCAGTCACAGCTTCGTCTTGACGGATCACCATGTTACGCAGAATTGCATCGTTGTAACGGAAGTTGGTGGTCAGTTCTTCCAGAGCTTCCTGAGTACACTCAACGTTCATCAGGATGTAGTGAGCTTTGTGAACATCGTTGATTGGGTAAGCCAGGTGGCGACGACCCCAGTCTTCGAAACGGTGGATAGAACCACCAGTGCCTTCGATAGTAGAGGTATAACGCTCAACCATCGCAGGAACCTGTTCGCTTTGATCTGGGTGAACCAGAAAAACGATCTCGTAGTGACGCATTGTCAGCTCCTTGTGGGTTATAAGCCTTCCGGACCATCCGGTAAGGCAAGGAGTCCGCTCTACCCGAACCAGCTACCTTGCAGCAGCAGATCCAAATACACGGATAAAAAGGAGCGCGGAGGTTACCAGAGCGGTACGACTGATGCAATATTAATCAGTCTGGCTGTCAATCCTGCCTGCGACATCCAGCCACATGGCGAATATCCCAGCAGAGGACTAGGATATTTGTGTGGGCCAATTGAGGGTTGCCCATACTCTTCCATCTACCTGACTTACCATCAGGTCTAGGCCAGTGTTGCTTCTATTGTCAGATCCTGCAGCACTGGTTTTTTTTCGTCTGTCGAAAAGACCAGACCCAGCACCCCAAAACCATCATCAGCCCGCCTGCACCCGACGCGAATGCTTCATCCGGTACATGGTGGCGTCCGCCATCCGCAACACGTCATCAATCGGCAGCTGTCCTGCTGTCAGATGACAACAGCCAATACTGGATTCAACAAACAGGCCGTTGGCCATTGGCGTGGCAATCGCTTGCTGCAAACAGCGGATCAGTTTATCGATGTCTGGCTCGGTCCAGACATTCCAGGCCAGTAACACAAACTCGTCACCACCGATGCGGGCGATGGTGTCTTTTTCCGAACAGCAGCTGCGTAATTGCTCGGCAATGTGTTGCAGCAAACGATCCCCCTGATCATGGCCGTAGCGGTCATTAATTACCTTGAAGTTATCCAGATCGATAAAAAATACCGTGTGCAGTAAATCGTTCTGGCCCGCCAGTCGCTGCGCCCGCTCCAGCCGTAGCTGCAACAACTCCCGGTTAGGTAAACCGGTAAGTGAATCATGACGGGCCCGATGCATGTGATCCTGACGTTCCAGCTCCAGCTCACGCTCGTGTAAAAACAGCGCCCGCCGCTGCCATTCGGCCATGTAACCGCCAGCTCCGGCAATCAGGTTGGCGCAGATAATTACCACGTTATGGCTGATCAGGGTCGATAACGGAAAGGGCTGCCACCAGCCGAACATCAGGTTATAGATGGCCAGTAACAACAGGTCGACACAAAGGGCATAAATGAAGCTGGTACCAACAAAGTTGTAGGTATAGAAGGTGATCACCACCAGCAAGGGATAATAATACGTCGCCTGGCTGACAGGCAGCTGACTCATCACCCCAATCAGCCCGGCACCGGCGGCAAAACCAACCAGTGCCAGTAACAGGTCGCGATGACGGTCGAACAGCTCACGCTCAATCAGCAGCGCCACTGTCGCAGGCACCAGCAGCGCAAGCAGACGCGGATACCAGAGCTGCCAGCTGATGCCTTCGGGGTTACACCAGATGTCTACTACCAACCCGGCAGCAACGTACAGCAGGGCACCGAGCAAAACAGCAATTTTGCCCTGAAAACGTATACGAAAGAGAGAATTACGACGGTACTCAGCTTCCAGATGATCTAGTCTGAAAGTGAGAAAAAAGGGCCTTAGCTGCGGCATAAGTACTGACTACCCTGTCTGAATGCTCATCGTTATCAGCATCCTAATTGTCTGACAATAAGACAGCAAGGTGATTTTCTCATCTGTAAAGGTAAGTCAGGTTAAGCTGGATTTGGCTTGAATTAGGCACTTCTGAAAATGGAACCCGCTGATGAAAAAATTGTGGCTCTGGCTGCAACAAAGATCCCTCAAGGACCGCCAGAATCTGGGGCTGTTCGTGGTTGGTGCGGTGATCTTTTTTTGTGGTGGAGGCCTTATTTACGTGGCCAATTTGCGGATGGAGCCGTCAATACAACAGGAACTGGTGGTTCTGGCAGGTCTGGTGATTGGTGCAACAGGCGCAATTATCGCAGCGCTCGGGTATATTGCGCTCAGTGTTCTTAGACTCATCCGCCCCAGGCAACGCCATGACAAAAACTCCCGATATTGAAATCTACCTGATGAAAGCCACTCCAGATGCCGTGCTGGCCTGGCTCAGCAGCGAACTTGGCGAAGTGCAGCAAAGCACCAGCAAGGGCAGCAGCCAGCAATGGCTGATCAATGGTATCGAGGTGGTTTATACACCGGAAGCCGAAGGCAAGTTCGGTTGCTTGTGGATCAAACAGAATCTGACCCATTGGAACGATGACCTCGATTGCGCCCGCTCTGCTCATCCGGCGCTGGACTGCGAAGTCCGCTGTGCTGCACGCATGTGGAGTGAATCAGCCGAAGACGACCAGCCAGGATGGATCAAGCTGACCCGTGGCCAGGAAAAAGCCTTCGAGTGGGATTAATTCCCCCACCCGCTCAGGGTTTCTTTACGAGAATCTATTGCAAATAAAAATAATTATCATTAATGTAACCTTGACGAATCAAGGAGGTTACCTCTCATGTCTGCCACCCTGCTGAAATTTCCTCGTCCCGGCGTTATCCGGTTGTTGTCAACACAACGCACATCAACGTCTGTAACCACTGCCAACAGCCGCGGCTGTGTGCTGGAATTACTGGAACGCCAGCTGCAGCGGGAGGACAGTCCGCAGCGGCTGCAGCAGTTACTGGAAAGTTATCTTGATCTTGGTTTGCTGCAAGCTCAGCACCAGTCATCCAGACAACAGGCGCAATTATTACAGCGTTTGTGTCTGGTACTGGCCGATGTATCCAGCCAGCACCCACAGCAATCTCCCTGCTACCAGTTATGCCAGGACTGTCTCTATCAACCCATGTTTGCACTGCAGCATTGCGGCGTCAGCCAGCAGACGACGGCTTGCCTGCGGCAATTGCGCCAGCTGCAACTGCATCAGTTACAGCCCCAACAGTTACAACCACAGCAGCCAGCCTGACCCGATGCCATGACAACCCGTATTGCCATTCTTTACGACAGCAGCTGCCGCTGTTCCGCTGCCGCAGCCAACGCACTGGAACACCACATCGACTGGAGCCCTGTCAGCCTGTGTAACTTGCTGGCCTGCCAACCGGAAGATATCCAGCCCTACGACACTCTGATCATGGCGCTGCCCATCCATGCCTTTGGCACCCCCGAGATGCCCTGGGCCGATGCCTGGCCAATCCTGCAGGAAGTCAGTTATCAGGGGAAAACCGTGGTGCTGTGCGGCACCGGCAGCGATTTTTGTTTTGATGACGATCGTCTGGAAGCGCTGGCACAGCTGAGCCAACAACTGCAGGCTTTGGGTGCAACCCTGCTGGAAGGCTTAACTGACATGCCAATGTCGGTGATTCACAACTGGCTGCAACAACAATCCGGCTGTCGCTGGCAAACCCGGCCACGGCTGATTTATGCCGACAGCCAACGTTGCCGCCAACAGCCTATGCTGGATGAGGAAATTATTGCGCTGTGCCAGCGGATTCGTCAGCAGTAGCAAAGCGATATACAACAGTCTCAGCCGTCAGGCCGATTCAATCACTGAAACCGTCGAACAGCTGGCTGGCAACAGCAATGACAACTCACAATACTCACCACGCCGACTGGCAATTCTGAGCTGGCCGCGCAATTGCTCGACCTGACTACGCACCAGTGCCAGTCCGCGTGCTTCTGCCTGATCATCATCAGTGCTGCCGTATTCAACGGAATAGTCGGCCTCCAATACCAGATTCAGCAGCTGCTGCTGACTCAGATTGTCGATCTCCTGGCGCTTGTGCTCGCCCTGATTAAGCGCCCGCTGCCGCACCTGCTGCAAATTGATACCACGGCCGTCATCGCGTACTGCCAGACGGATACCACCAGCATCTTCCGACATATATACCTGAATACTGCCCATTGCTGGTTTACCGAGTAATAACCGCTCTTGCGGACGCTCGATGCCATGACTCACAGCGTTGCGTAACAGCTGCTGCAAGCATTCCTCTAGCAGTGGCCGTACCTGCGCATTCAGCCAGTGGGCCTGATAACCGGTCAGGTCCAGCCGCACCTGCTTATGCTGACTGGCAGCCAGCTGACTGACCAGCTGATGCCATTTGGAATCACCCGCATCATTCATCCAGTTAGAACTGGCAGCCGAGCGATTCAGCAAATCACAGATTTCACTGAGATCTTCCAGCCGTACAAACAGATGCTTCAGCGTCACCAGCACAGGCAACAAATCGGTGGCAGCCAGATCATGACGCTGCTGTAATAGCCCCAGCTGTTCCTTGAACTGGTATAACTCAGCGGCAAATACGCCCAACTGCATATCGGTAGCCGCCTGCTCCAGTTGCACAATAATGCGCTGACAATGCAATAGCTTGCCCTGATACTGGGTTTCCGCCCGCACCGGTTCCCGCAGACTGTCATTAACAGCTACCAGTCCATCTTCCGTGGAAGCCAGAAATTCCGGCAATTGTGGCTGATTACTTTTCACCACCTCACGAAAGGCATTGAGCTGCTGACCGGCACGGCTACCCGAGCGCTTGACCTCATCACCCAGCCGAACCAGTTCGGAAATATCCTGTACCGTCACCAGTACATGGTTGAGCACGCCCTTGCTCAGCGAGCGGCGGAAATGAAAGGTCAGATGCTTGATCACACAGTTGCCATGGCTGTCACGGACACTGACTTCCGCATCCACCAGCGGATTCAGAGAAACCACCAACGCTTCCCGCACTGCCGCATTCGCCAGCAACTTGATGTATTCACAGGCTGTGCGACTGTCCTGATCGGCCAGCAAGCCCTGCAACAACGTCTGGAACGACAGACCGGCATATTCCCGCGGCCCCAGAATCTCCTTTACCGACGCCGAATATTGCTCACCAACCGTCATATCACTATTCAGCAACAGCAAACCTTCACGAACGTTATCGAGGATTTCACGGGTTTCACGACAGGCCTGCTCAGCCTTATCGTCAGCCTGCTGCAGCCGGCGAATGAAATGAAACAGGATTAACAGGAAATTGATTACCGCCAGGGCAATGGCAGCGAGCTGGATCAGCCGCAACTGTTCGGAACTACGGCGTGCTTCGTCCTCCAGCAACACGGTCAGATCGTTCATCTGCGCCAGCAGCTGATTATTGTCACGCCGCAAAGCTTGTTCCAGCCGCCAGCTGAGCTGATCCCGATCAGCTGATGCCGCTGCAAAGAATTGCCGGAACTGCTGCAGCAGCGGTTGCCAGGTGATTTTGCCAGCCTTTACGGCGGTTTGCCCCGCTGGACTGAGCGGTGCCAATAAAATCAGCTCACCGCTGGCGTTGGTCACTGCACCGCCCAGTTCAAAAGCGGTCAGGGTTTGATCAAACAGGCTGGTCGCCTGCTCCATTTCATCCAGCGCCTCATCAGCATCCAGGCCGCTGGCGAGTCGTTGACGGTAATCAAACAGGGATTTGGTCATGCGCTGGGACAGCATCCGCTGTCGGCCAGCCAGATTCACATTGGTGGCGTCCTGCGCCAGCTGGGAGGCTATGTAAAAATTCAGTACCAGTACACTGGCATCCAGCAGAATGAACATCGCCACCGCAATGACAATCGTCCGGTATTTGCCAAACAGCTGCTCCAGCATGGCTTGTCCTCATCGCCAATAACGGGGAATAACCAACACACAGCAACCACAACCGCTGCTGAGGCTGAGACATCCGTTCCCCGAATTCCAACTGATAGATTCCACAACAGTCTAGAAGTCCAGGCTGATTTTTCCCCTTGCTGACAGGCTTTAGTGCAAACCGTTCTCATAGATATCTGTAAATCACATTTTGGCTATGAACAGCGGGCCTGAATCACCCCCTGAAGTCGTCTCTGACGACTCCCCACCGCCGCCGCTGCCAGCCAGCCGGCAAACCAGAACACTGAGCCACCACCAGAGCCTGAACCGGAATCGGTTACCGCAACGCCGTCATCCTGATCTGCGTTATTGTCAGTATCCGCTGTGTCCTGATCCGAACCATCGCTGCCAGAGCTATCGCTATCAGAACTATCACTATCAGAGCCTTCGTCATCCAAGCCTGGGTCTTCGCTACTGTCATCCGCCTCAATCAACAGGCCGATGATCACAGGATCATGATCCGAACTGCGATACGCATCCGGGTTGGCATAGTTATCCACTGAGGCATAAGCCTGGCCATTGGCTTCGGTTTCATAACCCAACAGCGAATCTTCCACCGAGTTAATATGCCAGTCAGCCACGCTAACCACCTTCGCCATCAGTTCGCCAGTTGCTAACGCATGATCGAGAGAGCCCAGCAAGCCACTGTAGCTGTAGGACCAGCTCGACTCGTCCAGCGCCAGATCCGACTGCAGCAAATTAGAGAAGCCACCGCTCACCAGGGTTTGTAACGGATCTTCCTGACTGTAGGCATTGAGGTCGCCGATGATCAGGGTGGCGTCTGTGCTGATACCAGTCGGCTGTTGCTGCAGATATTGCAGCAAGCCCTGCGCCGCCCTGCTGCGGGTCAGGTTGCAATTGCCCTGGCCATCTTCGCCTTCGTTATCTTCGCCACAGCTGGAACCCCGTGACTTCAGGTGATTCACGGCAACGGTAAAACTGAAGCCATTGAATTCGAACGTCTGAATCAGCGACGGCCGGTTGCGGCTATCCAGAAACAACGCACCGTCACTATCCGTCGGCGAATTGGCCGAGGTCAGCAAGACGGTCTGACCTTGTAATGTCAGTCTGGCCGGGCGATAAAACAGCCCCACTGTAATCTGGTCCGTGCCGATCAGCCCGGAGCTGGTTTGCGGATTGATAAAAGCATATTCAGCGTCACTGGCTTGCAGCTGGTTCAACTCATCCAATAATTGCTGAATCGCACTGCTGTAACCAAAGCCGTCGTTTTCCAGCTCCATCAGGCCAATGATGTCAGCATCCAGCGCGTCCATGGCAGCGACGATCTTGGCGCTTTGCATGTCGAACGCGGCAACACTGTTGGCGCCGCGAGAGGTCGGAAAACCGGAACCCTCGCCATCGCCGTTGAAATAATTCAGCAGGTTCATACTGGCAATACGCAGGTTGGCCTCATCACTGACCGCAGGTTCAAGGTCGCGAGCCTGACTGTTGATCAGGTATTTGCCAGGAATCAGCACATAGTCGCCATCAATCTGATGCAGCACGCCGCTGAGACTGCCGAAGCTGTCACCAATCCGTACCGGATTGTCCGCGCTGAAGCCGTTAACGCTGTCAGGGAAAGGAATAAATGCCGGATACCGGGCCGCGCTGCCGTCATCCACCAGCAAACGATCACGTTGATAACGCTCGGCCAGTGCCAGGGCTTCATCACTACCGGGCGCTGCCACATCGGTGGGCTGGAAGTGCAGTTCCGACGACACCACCAGTTGGCCATAATTCCCCAGGCCGTAACCGGCACCGTACAAATCGGAAATCACCAATCCTTGCAGGCTTTGCACTCGCATACCTTCCAGCGCTTCAAAGACCACCAGACTGGCGACCGGCAACACCAGCTTGAATGCCTTCGGCAAGGTTTGATTGGTCGCGCAGACCGTCAGCTGCTGCAGATTGGTGATACTGGTGACGCCATCCAGTTCCGCCACGGTTCCCTGCAGGCGAAGCTGGTCTCCGGCGCTGACTCCAGCAGCAACTGCCGCACTGCTGTCAGCGACCCAAACGGCTTCCGAGGTCAGATCCTTGTTATCCGTGTCGGCGTCTTCTTCCTGCAGCCAGAAACCGCCATAACCGCTGGCTCCTGTGGCAGAACCGGAACTGGCAAGGGAAGTCTGGGTAACAATACCTTCAAGGGTGACACTGCTGCCCAACAGCGGGCTTTGAAAATCAACCGAGCTGGCGCTGCCTTGCACACTGCTGATCAGATTGGCCTGCTCACCGCAGGAGCCAGCAGCGCTGGCCAGATTACTGCTTGCCAACAAAGCGGCGACTGTCGCCAGCTGAGTCCATATTGCTGATGTTGTGCGTGCCCTGCTCATAACCGTCCGCCAAAGATTCAAAAGCGGCCCAGTCTGAGGGCGGAATATTGCAGTTCGAGGAGCTTTTGATTACAGCTTGCAGGCCAGCCAGCTGGCTTGCAGCTGATCGCAATCAAGCGGCTGGCTGTCGATCAGCTCAAGACGGTTTTCGTAAGCGATGGCGTCTGTTTCACCAAGATATTGCTCACTGAGCGCACCTTCACGCAGGTTGAATACCATCACCCCGGCGTCGGTTGCCAGAATCGCTTTGGCTCGCTCGACCGCCAGGCCAGACAACCAGTCACGCAGTGCGCCCATGGCGAACCGCCAGTCTGAATTGATCAGCCAGCCCAATGAATAAAAGCCGTCGGTCTGGTTCGACAGCGCCCGAAAATCTTCGCCGGCCGCCAGCGCCAGTGGCTGACTGAGATCGACCAGCGCAGGCAATGGTTCTGGCGGCTGGGCAGTTTGCGTGGAAGATTCAGGCACAGGGGTTAGCCAAACGGGATCGAGTTGGCCCTGTTGTACTTCGACAGCCTGCAGGGCTGGCCTGGTCTGGCGCAGCTGCTCAAGACAATCGTGCCAGGCCTGCAGGTCAGCGGGCTCACACAGGTCGAGTTTGTTGGCCACCAGCACATCGGCAACCGCCAGCTGATCGGCGTAGATGCTATGTTGGCGATATTTGGGCTGACCCAGATGACGCGGATCGACCAGGGTGACGGTGACGCCAACGTCGAGCACGTCCTGATAGGCGGGCTGTCGCAATATCTCCAGAATCTGCCGTGGATGACCCAACCCGGTCGGTTCAATCAGTAACACGTCCGGCTTTTCCCGGCCGATCAGGCTGTTCAGGCCAATCTGGAATGGCAGCCCGGACACACAACAAAGACAGCCGCCCGGCACTTCCCGCACCGCGATGCCGTCCCCCAGTGACTTGATGATGGCACCGTCGACACCAACTTCACCAAATTCATTCACCAGCACGGCCCACTTTTCATCAGCCGGTTTGTGCTTGAGCAGATGCAGGATACTGGTGGTTTTACCCGTCCCGAGAAAACCGGTAATCAGGTGGATACGAACGGCGGGCTTATTCATAAACGGGTTCTTTTCCAAAAAGCCTTTTTACAAAGGTCAGGGCAAACAAACATGGAAACAACGTTATATATTAACAAACCCGGCTGATTTCAGCGCGCCAGTTTGCCTCAGCCCTGCATCACCGCCTCAAACCAGCCTGCTGGTAACTCCGCCAACGGCGTAATGCGCCAGCCGGAATCATCCTGATGATCAGTCAGCGGTTCTATCAGCACCGGAGTCGCATTGGCCAATGGCTCGCTGTCGGTGGTGTTATAGAAAATATCGTAAATGCAGCGAAACACCGCGCCGTGGGCAACGATCAACGGCAATGGATATTGCTCCAATACCAAGTTAAGACCTCGGCTGACACGCTGGCGGAAATCCTGCCAGGGTTCGCCGGCCGGTGGCGTTGCCAGATGATTGATCGGCCGCTGAATCGGCTGGCCTTCGTCGTCACCAAAATGGCGTTCGTTAAAATGCTGGTCGATCAGCAGATCAGTATTCGGTACCGCCAGCCGGGCTGTGTGCTGGGCCCGTTGCAGACCGCTGGCAATCACCACCGACCATGAATAATTCAGAAATGGCGCTGCTTCCCGCGCCTGTTGCTCACCCAACTCCGTCAGCTGGGCCTGGCTGCTGCCGCAATACCAGTCGTGGGCGTTATAGCCAGTCTGGCCATGGCGCATATACACAAATGGGCGCCGCACAATCATTTGCTACTCCTGCAATTGGAATCCGAAACCATTATGGGCAAGCCGCTACCGACTTAACAACCGTTACCCGATATTGAAAGTGTGGACTATGCACTATACACAAATGACCCATGTCATCCGGATGTCACAAACGACAGGGTTTGACTCTATTCGGCTGGTCATATGAAACACCCGTAGCATAAATTGGCAGCCAATTGGCCTGACAACTTTCCGGGGAGGGGACGGTTGGTAGTGCCAGACCATTCCCTCGATGTCATGACCCGGAGTAGCTCATGAACCCGTCATCCCGATTGATTGCCCTGACGATTGCCGTACTGCCTTCCATCGCCACCGCTGAATCGCTTTCCACCGAACAAGCTGACAATATTTCCGGCAACCTGTGTGCCCTGTCACAGCGCATTACCAAGGACTATCTGGCCATTGGTGCCGAAGTTCGTCCGGGCAAGATGGCTGAAGACATGAAAAGCAGCGTCGAGCAGTTTGAATCCAAATTACAGCAGCTGCAGGAATACGCCAGCCAGCACAAACTGGAATCCGAGCTGGAAAATCTGATCAGCCGCTGGCAAGTTTTCCAGCAGGATCTGGCTCATCAGCCAAGTATCGAAAATGCCCCACAGCTGATCGCTGACAGTGACCTGCTGCTGACGGCCTGCAACCAGACTGCGGATGCCATCAGCCAGCAACCCGGTGCTGGCAATGTTGAACTGGTGGCCATGTCTGAACGCGGCGCCACCCTGTCACAGATTATTGCCCGCGATTATTTTGCGCTGTACTGGAAGATCAACGAAACACAAATGCGTGATGGACTGGTGCTGGCCGTAAAGGATTTCGACAGCCACCTGGATAACCTCATCAAGGCCAACGGTAACAACCAGCAACATCGCGAGCTGCTCAACAAGATCCAGACCCAATGGCAGTTCTCACGTTCCGGCTTTGAGCTGTCAGAAGGCTCACAACTGGTTCCTGTGGTCGTCAACGCAACCACCAATTCCATCTACAGCAAGATGACTGAACTGGCCAGCGCCTACCAATAAGCCCGCCACGGCCCCATCAGCCAATACCAGGCAAGCAGCTGCCAATGCTGCTTGTCTGGTTATCCCCAAATCCTTATGCAAAACCGGACTATTTGACAAACTGGCCAGATACTCTGGCGACAGACGGGTATTCAACTAGTTTTTAATAACAAGTATCACTTACCCGGAAGCTGTAAAGTCCATGAAGCTATTTCGACGATTCAGTCAGGAGCCTGTGCCCGACTGGCAGCAGTACTTGCACGACGGCAATCACAACGCCCTGTTACAGTGCCCGGATGCCCCGCCGTTATTACGGGACCTGCTTGAGCAACAACAGGATCTCTCGCAACTGCAACAACTAACCCACCAGCTACCGCCCTTGATGGAACGCATGGGCAAACTGCAAACTCACCTGCAACAAGGGCTCGACACCCTCGGCGGCAGCCTCGGTGAAATCAACGACCGCACCAGCGACCAACGGCAATTTGTTGCCCGCACCCGCCAGCAATTGCAGCAAGGTGACCAGCATAACCAGCAACTGAAACAGGAAACCGAGCAAAAACTGCAACAGGTGATTGAGTTCTTCCTGTCACGCTTCCAGCAGTTGCAGCGCCAGGTAGCCGAGAAGTCTTCCAGCTCCCGCGCCGTCATCGATGTGATTGATGATATCGGCCAGACCGTCCACCTGTTATCCCTTAATGCCACCATTGAAGCTGCCCATGCCGGTGAAGCCGGACGTGGTTTTGTGGTGGTCGCCAATGAAGTTCGCGACCTCGCCCTGCGCACCCGCGCCAGTGCTACGGAAGCCTTCAAACAAATCGATCTGAGTTTTATCGAAGAACAGCTCGACGAGCTGTTACACCAGTCGGAAGATGAATTACACGGCCTCAATGACCGGGTTGGCGGGGCGCTGCAGACCATCGCGGATATCCAGCAGAACATGCAGCAGCAACTGGATGAAATCGACAACAACAACCGGGTGATTCAGGCCACCGTCGAATTGATCGACGTTACCCGTGACCGCATCAATAATCGCAGCGAGTGGGCTGGTGATCTCAGCCGTGACCTGCAACAGCTGTGGCAACAGAGTGAACTGCCACAACAGGCCAGCCGCATGCAAAGCCTGCGCAAGCAGGAATATTTCCACGACGGTCAGCGCGAACATCTTGAACGGATTCTGCAGCGTGGTGAATTGCGGGTCGCGATCGAACCCAAGTTTGTCGGCGTCTCCTTTCACCCTCATGCCGGTGGCGAACTGCAGGGCTTCGATGCCGATATGGCCCGGGCATTTGCCAAACAACTGGGAGTCAAATGCCGTTTTATCGAACATCCATGGAATTTGTGTCCACAATTACTGGACTGTGGCGCCAAACGCGGCGAACCCGCCGCCGACCTGATGTGGAGCGCACTGCCTCCTGACCCCGGCTATCACGACATGGCGTTTTCCAACCCCTACCTGTTCCTGCCTTACATTCTGGCCCGCCGCACCGGCGACCAGCGTATCAACAGCATCGCCGACCTGCAGGGCAAGGTGCTTGGCTGTATCGACGATCCGGCGGCTTTCGCCACCCTTGAACAATGTGGTTTACGCTGGCGCAGCAACAAGATGGTTAGCGGTGGCAAGGCCGAACTGTCCAACCTGCTGGCCTATACCGACCAGAGCTGGATTCACGACGCCCTGGCCAATGGCATTGTTGATGCTTTCGCCGTTGACCTGCCGATCTACTATTGGGCCAGCCAGAATCCTGCCAGCCCCTGGTTCGGTAAACTGGAAATCCTGCCCGGTAATCTGGCAGCGGAAATGTGGAACTACACAGTCGCCGTCAAGGCCGAAGCCGAAAACTACACCCTGCTGAAAGCTGTTAACGAATTTATCGGCAACTTCCGCAACACCACTGAGTACCAGCAGCTGTGCGAAAAATGGCTGGGCGATAACCACCGCGACCCCTACTGGAAATTCCCGTCAGGCGTCAAAGGCGATGAACAGCTGCGGCAGTTGTACTCGGAGCATCGATAACCGCCGTAGCGCCAGCCCGGCGGCTGGTGCCAACGACCCAGCCCTACTCCAGTTAGCCCAGCTCCCGCATTACCCGTAGCGGCGCGACCGCGACGGTTTTACGCAACAGCGAACTGCCCAGCAGCGCCAGTACCAGTGCCGATGCCAGCGGCAGCCACAACCAGATCCAGCCCAGGCCGTCGTAGGGAATATCCAGCGCATAATGGTACAGCGCCCAGCACAGGGCTTCCGCTGAGACTAGTGCAAGTACCGCCGCCAACAGCCCCAGCAAGGCAAATTCGGTGATCTGGGCGTTGCGGATCATCCGCGTGCTGGCCCCCAACGTGCGTAACAAGGCACCTTCCTGCAACCGTTCACGCAAGCTGGCCACCAGCGCCGATACCATGACCAGCGTTGCCGCAATCAATACCACCACCAGAATCAGCTCCACCGCCAGGGTGATCTGCTGTAGCAAGGTATGCAGCTGGGTCAGCAGCGCCTGCATATCGAGAATATTCACCGCCGGGAACTGGCGAATCAGGCTGGTTAATTCGGCCTGATCTCCGTTTGGTACGTTAAAGCTGGTGATATAACTGGGTGGCAGCAAGGCCATGATGTCGGGTGAAAACATCATAAAGAAGTTGGGGCTGAGCGAGGTCCAGTCAACTTCCCGCAAGCTGCTGACTTCGGCCTCAAAGTCGATTCCGGCAGCTCGGAACGCCAGGGTATCGCCCAGTTTGACGCCCAGTCGCTCGGCCAGCTCGGTTTCCATCGACAGCTGCCCCGGTTGATGGATACGACTCCAGTCACCGGCGACCACCCGATTCGACGATGGCAATTCGGTATCCGCTGTCAGCGCCAGATCACGATCAATGGCGCCAATATCCGCCAGGCCGAGATCCTGAATGCTCTGGCCATTAATGCTCAGCAGTCGGCCCGGCACCATCGGATAGAGGGTTTTCGATTCAAAGCCACGTTGCTGCAAGGCCTGCTGGAACGAATCCTTTTCATAGCTCTGGATATTGATGGCAAACACATTGGGAGCATTCTGCGGCAGGCTGTTTTGCCAGTCAGCCAGCAGATCGTTCCGCAACATGGCAATCACCACCATGACCTGCAGCGTCAGTGAAAAAGCCAGAATCTGACCAGCCGTCTGGCGGCTGTTACGACTCAGATGCTGCCAGGCAAATCTCAGATTCAGGGGTAAATCCAGCTGCGCCAGCCGTTTGCGCAACGCCAGAATCAGCCCCTGCAGCACCGCCAGCAGCACCAGTACCAGCGCTGAGCCTCCGCCCATCACCAGCAAGGTGAGTTTGAGGTCGCCGGTGAAAACCCACAGCAACAGCGCCAGCGAGGCAATCGCAATGGCGGTAATCAACCAGCCCGCCAGCGGCACCGGCGTCAGATCCCGCCGCAATACCCGCAGCGGTGCTACATTGGCCAGCGGCAACAGATGCGGCACGCCAAAGCCCAACAAGGTTACCAGGCCGGAGCTGAGCCCCAGCAGCCAGGCCAGAGGTGGTGCCGATGGCAGCTGTTCCGGCAGCACGTCTGCCAGCAGCTGTACGATCGCCGCCTGTAATCCCAGCGCCAGTACAGCACCGACTATGGCTGCCGCCACACCCAATAACAGCAACTGCCACAAATACAGTTTCAGTACGTCCTGGCGCGCCAACCCGAAGGTGCGCATCAGGGCACTGATATCAAAATGACGCTGGGCATATCGCTGCGCCGAAATCGCTACCGCAATGCTGGCCAGCACCACCGCCAACAAGGACGCCAGGGCCAGATATTCCCGTGCCCGTTCGAGCGAATCGGCCATCCGGCGGTTGCCTTCCTGCAGGGTTTCAAAGCGTTGTTTATCCGACAGCGACCAGGCTTGCTGGAAGGCTTCAACCTGCTGGTCATCACCTTGCACCATCAGCAAATAACGCAGACGACTGCCCGGCCCCAGCAAAGGGCTGTTCTGGACATCGGCCCAGTTGACCATCATGCGTGGCGACAGGCTGTAAAAACCGCCGCCACGATCGGACTCTTCGGTAATCTCACCGGTGACGCGGAAGCGCCGCTGGCCCAGCTCAACCTCATCACCAACGCTGGCATTCAAGAGCGCCAGTAACCTCGGCTCAACCCAGGCTTCGCCACGCGCCGGACCATGATTCTGCAGCGCCGGCTGTTGTTGTCCGGCGACGATCACATTCAGCCGCGCCTGCATCGGATAACCGCTATCGACCGCCTTGATGGCCGCCAGCGTCATGTCTTCGCCGTGCAACACCACACTCGGAAAGGTCAGCACCTGGGCGGTTTCCAGCCCATAACTGGAAGGCAGTGCCAGTTCCTCAGCGCTGAAGGGCTGGCTGGAACGAATGCGTAAATCCGCCCCCAGCCAGGCGGCGGACTTGTCGTTGAGGGACAGTTCCAGCCGCGAGCTGAACAGGGAAATCGCGGTGGTCGACGTCACGGCAATCAGCAGCGCCAGCAGAATCAGGGTTAATTCACCGCTGCGGGCTTCACGCCACAACAGCCGCAACGCCAGCTTCCACTGCAGCGCCAACGGCATAGTGTGTGGTTTGGGCGCAGCTTTTTCTGCAACAGACATCAGCTGGAAACCTCCGCTGGATTCAGCTCCTGCAACTGACCATTGGTCATCTGCACCTGCCGCGAACAGCGTTCTGCCAGCGCCGGATCATGGGTCACCAACACCAGTGTGGTGCCACGTTCACGGTTCATGGTGAACAGCAGGTCTTCGATCTGTTTACCGGTATTGCGGTCGAGGTTGCCGGTCGGCTCATCGGCAAACAGAATTTTTGGGTCTCCGGCAAAGGCTCGCGCCAACGCTACCCGTTGCTGCTCACCACCGGATAATTGTGATGGGTAATGATCCAGACGATGACTGAGGCCAACGCTGTCGAGTAACTCACGGGCTTCTCCGCGAGCTTGCTGACGGCCACGGATTTCCAGCGGCAGCATGACGTTTTCCAGCGCCGTCAGGCCCGGCAACAACTGGAAATTCTGGAACACAAAACTGACGCCTTCGGCCCGCACACTGGCGCGCTGGTCTTCGTCGAGCTGTTGTAATTCATGGCCCAGTAGGCGAATCGCCCCACCCGTCGGCAGGTCGAGCCCGGCCATAATCCCCAACAGAGTGGATTTACCACTGCCCGAGGCTCCGACAATGGCGAGACTGGTGCCGCTGCTGATGGTCAGCGAAACCTCATTCAGCAAGGTCAATGAATCACCACTGGCCGCTTGCACCGTTTTGCCAACCCGGGTTAACTCAAGCACAGTCGAACCGGGCTGCTCTGCTGCTTGTCCATGTAGTGGCGACTGTTGTCCTGACGCGCTTTTTTTATTCACAGAGGAATCTGCCAGCGTGATGTTTGCATCTTGTTCAAGACTGTTCATGAAAGCTTTTCAATCCCTGTTTTTATTGATCGCCGTGACTGCCACCAGCCTGCTGGCTACACCAGCCTGGGCGGCAGACGGACGACCGCTGATTCTGGTAGTCGGTGATAGCATTAGTGCCGGATTCGGGGTGCCAGTTCAACAGGGCTGGGTCACTCTGTTTGAGAAAGATTTGCAACAGCATGTTCCAGCGGCCCGGGTAGTCAATGCCAGCATCAGCGGCGATACCACTCAGGGCGGTCTCGCCCGTTTGCCCGCCTTGCTACAGCAGTATCAACCGGATTTGTTAATGATTGAGTTAGGCGGCAACGATGGTTTGCGCGGCATGCCGCTGCAACTGATCCGCAAGAACCTCAGCCAGATGACCGCCATGGCAGAAAACGAAGGGGTTATGGTGATGCTGCTGGGGATGCAGATTCCGCCTAATTATGGCGCCACCTACACCGATGGCTTTGCCGCCCTCTACAGCGACCTGGCCGACCAGCAAGATACCCTGCTGTTGCCGTTTCTGCTGCAGGACGTTGCCACCAAACCCGAACTGATGCAGGCCGATGGCATTCACCCAACCGCCGCAGCCCAGCCGATTATGGCTGCCGCCGTGATGGCCGAACTGCAGGTGTGGCTGGAGTCACTGGAATAACCGGCGGGCTGGATCAGCCAGCGGTTACCGCCGCCACGAAAGCGATTTCCAGCAGGTAATCCGGGTCTACCAGCTCGGCTTTGACACAAGCACGGCTTGGCGCTGTGCCTGCCGGCAGCCAGGCTTCCCACAGCTGATTGAACTCGGCAAAGTTGGCAAAGTCAGTCAGATAAATGGTGGCTGACAGCAGACTGGATTTGTCGGAACCGGCGTTTTGCAGCGAGGCCTCGGCCTGTTCAAAAATCTGCTCAACCTGAACGCGGAAGCTGGCGTTTTCCGGAGCTTCGGCCACTTCAACAAAATGGGCGATGCCATTAAAAATCGTCACATCCGACCAGCGTGGTGTCGGGTTAATTCGTTTGATGGTCATATCAGCCATTACCAATCGTCATTGAAAGCGGGCATTCTACCCGCCATCCGGTTACTGGCAATCACCAGTAACGACCGCCGATTTATTTATCCGAATGGAATTTCCCATGAGCCAATATCAACCCATGCTGACACTGGCATTGCAACTGGCCCGCCAGGCCGGTGATGAAATTGCCCGCCAGCGCAGCTCATTACAAATCAACTTCAAATACGATGGTGCCGAACTGGTGACCCAGGCCGATGTTGCCGCCGACCAGCTGATCAACGCCGGTATTCGTGCCAGCTTCCCGGACCATGAAATCCTCTCGGAAGAGCTGGCACCGGAAAACAATACCGACTGCGAACACCTGTGGATTATCGACCCCATCGACGGCACGGTGAACTACGCGCACGGCCATCCACAGGTTGCGGTATCCATTGCCTATTACCATCACGGCGACTGCAAGGCGGCGGTGGTACATAACCCGTTCGCCCGGGAAACCTTTCACGCTCTCGCTGGCAGCGGTGCCTTTCTGAATGACAGCCCGATCCAGTGCTCCGGCAAAACCGAATTGCACCGCGCCCTGATTGCCACCGGTTTTCCTTATCAGAAAGACAGCGTCGACGAGCTGATGGCGCGAGTCAGCGCAGTGATTCGCAACTGTGCCGACATTCGTCGGCTGGGTTCAGCGGCGCTGGATATCTGCTGGGTTGCCTGCGGTCGTATGGATGCCTACTACGAACACGTCAAACCCTGGGACTTTGCCGCCGCCCAGCTGATCGCCCGTGAAGCCGGTGCCCGATTTGGCCATATCTATCCGATTCCTGCAGGGGAAAACCCGCAGATCTACAGCCGCAATATTCTGATCGCGACCCCGGCTATCTATCAGCCGTTACAGGAAGTATTGCAACAGGCTGATCAGCAAGCTGGCTTGTAGCAGCCGCGGTTTGGTCGTCTGACTTGCGGGCTGGCCATAAATGGCTGCCAATGCAGCAGTTTGCCAATTTCCTGCTTAACTTAATGGGAAATCCCGGAACACAGACAGACGACCATGAAATACGTCCATGAACTGATGAAGACCGAGGTGATCACTCACCTGCCCAGCGATACCTTGCGAGACGCCGAAGCCACCATGGGAACCCACCAGATTCGCCATGTGCCGGTGGTGGATGCCGACGGCAAACTGCTCGGCCTGATGAGCCAGCGTGAGTTCCTCACCGAAGCGTTTCGGATTACCGACAAATTCGGCGCTCATTTACTGCAGGAATATCTGGCCAAAACGCCGATTGAGCAATGTATGCAGCAGGATCTGGTGACCAGCGGACCGGAAACGTTGCTGAAAGAGGCTGCCGATATTATCCACGACAACCGCCGTCAGGGTTGTGTGTTGGTGGTCGATGAAGAAGGCTATCTGGAAGGTCTGCTGACCTCACTGGATTTTGTAAAACTGGCTGCCAGACTGCTGCCTGACAACTGATAGACATAGCTCCCCCGGTACCATTAAAAGCACTGGGGGCGTGTCACTGCCGCATGATCAAGCCGGTTCGGCAGCGACCGACTCCTGCTGCCAACTGGTCAGCAAAGCCTCAACGCACTCAGCATCAAGACATTCAGCCCTCACCAGCTCGTTCAAATAAGCCGCCACCGACTCCGCCGTTTTTCCGGCGCTCAAGCCCTGATCCGCCAGCGCGGCAACCTCACTGATTCTGGCTTCCAGTGGTAACTCTGCCAGAGTGACTTCCGCCGGATCAGCCAGCTGGGCAGTATGATAAGCGACGATATTCCGGGCGATATCAATATGCTCCAGCCGCTCTAACTCAAACAGGCTGATCGCCCGCTCCAGCAAGGCTGATCCTTCCAGCCGACTGCCCGCCTCACAACGACCACCGGCCTGCACCCGTGCCAGATCGTAAAACGGTGCAAAGAGACCCAAATATTCCACCCAGGAATCACTCAGTCCCTTCGCCGCTTGCAGCTGGCGGGCGATGCCCTGTGCCAGCAAACTGACCCGGTTAATCCGTCCGGCACTGCCATCGGTACACAAACCGGCAGCTTCCATGGTCCAGCCCAGCAGTGAGCGTAAACGCCGCAAGGTGGTCTGTTCGCGGGCGACCACCTGCTCAACCAGATGCCCCCACAGCGAACAATAGACCGCCATCGAGTCATCAAAATAATCAATCTGGTGGCTGTTCAGAAACAGGATGCCGAGCAGCCGGTCATTGTCACGTAGCGCCATCGAGAAGCTCGCGCGGTAACCCTGCCCCAGCAATTTGGCGGTATGTTCCGACAGCTCGTCAGCACGAAACTGGCGCATATCGTTCACCACCCGAATGCTGTCCTGCTCCACCAGCTGCTTTAATGAAGGAACGTCGCACATCTGTGCAACATAGCCGTTCAGGGCAGTCTGGTTGTCGCCGACGCAGGTAAAGGTCGACAGGCTGTCATTGTGTTCGTGGTAGAGCGCGATGGAAAAACGGTCGAGGCCGGAATACTGCTGCCGCAGCACCCAATACAGACGCTGGATCCGTTCGATCATGCTCATGGCAGTATCGGCCTGGCTATAGAGGTCACGGTAGTGCTGTTCGGTTGGCATGGCGATATCTCCTGCAACGGCCAAAATCGACACAGTCTAGCGGCGATGGGTTTTGTGACCTCTGACACATATCAAGGTGAACCTTATGCAGGAGGAATAGCCTGAAACATAACGGTAACCAATCCGTAAATATGCAGTCCAACCAGTTCAGGGCCTGGCAATTCAGGCCAGTTCGTTTCTTATCCAGGTCGTTAATGCCGTTTGGAGAACACCATGAACGTCGAGCAAATCAAACAACAACTAGAACAACAATTGCTGGAACTGAGTCATCGTGCCGAAAGTGCCCTGCGGGATGCCCGCCATCAGGATGAAGGGGTGCCGGGAGATTTTGCCGAACAGGTCACCGAACGGGAAAATGATGAAGTACTGGCGGCCATCAGCCACGAAGCCACTCAACAGGCACAGCAGATTCGTCAGGCGCTGCAGCGTATTGAAGATGGCAGTTACGGTGAATGCGTCGAATGCGGCAAGATGATCAATGCCGAACGGCTGCATGCTCTGCCCGCCGCTGTTCGTTGTATTCAATGTGAGGAAAAACGTCAGGCCAGCTGACTATTAACCGGCCTCAGTCCGGGCCCCGATCACGCTGGTTATGATCGATACCGGACTGCTGCAACAGCTGATCAATCTTGTCTTCCAGCTGATTCACCTGCTGCTGCAAGGCAGTAATCTGTTCCGACTGGCGCTGTAAACGGCGATTCTGACTTTCCTCATCCTGCTGCACAAACAGCGACGACATACTGGCTGTTAGCAGCGCCACCAGCCCAATCCCCATCAGAATCAACAGGCCCGCCACCACCCGGCCGAGCGAACTGGTTGGCACCAGATCGCCATAACCGACGGTGGTGACCGTCACCCAGGCCCACCAAATGCCATCGAGCGGCGAATGAATCGCCGGATCAATCACCGACATCAGCGAACCAAACAGCACCACGATCAGAAAACTGACTGCCAGCGCCGAGCCCAGATAATGCCTCTGTAACAGCCGTTCAAAGGCGCCGGAAATGTTCAGCAGAATGGCCCCAACGGCCAGCAGACGCAGGGTTCGTAACCCTGCCAGATCGGGGGCATCCACCCACCAGAAAGAAACACCACCCAGCAGAATCAGCAGATTCATCCAGTTGCCGGACAGGTAACGTGCCTTGTGATCTACCGTGAAGGTGACCACCAGGGTTTCGATCAAGAAGAAACACCAGATGATCACATCACTCAGCAGGGTTTTGGAGCTGGCGTCAGTTTCCTGCACCGTCCACTCGGCGATGGTCATGCAGGCCAACATAAGCATTGGCCATTCGAACCAGTAACCCAGCCGTCTGGCACGATGATTCTCGGCCGGGTCCACCCCCGCCAGTCCAATCAGTCGTGCAAACCCATACTGCATTTTTTTACCCCGGAAGCCCGTCTGACTGAAGACTAGCCCTTCAGCGGGGTAACGACCACCTCACAGCTGACGGAGTTGGCAATAAAGCAATGATCATGGGCCTTGTGATGCATGGCTTCGATGGCCTCGTCGTCTGGCACCTTATCGCCTTCAAAAACCACTTTTGGGCTCAGACGAATGCAGCTGACGTAGAACTTGCCATCGTCACGGCGAGACAACTCAGCCACTGCGGTGTCGTCATAAGACAGTACCTGCAAACGCTTTTTCGCCGCCAGTGCCAGAAAGGTCATCATATGGCAGGCGGCCAGAGATGCCGCTAGCATTTTTTCCGGATCAGGTCCGAAGTCATTACCAGCACCACCAGCTGCAATGACGGCACCGTTTTCAAAATCCAGCATATGACGACGTTCATAGCCTTCATGACTGAATACACCCTGACGTTCCCACTTCAAGCCAATCTCATGGCTCGATAACACTTCCGGCATAACCATCTCCCTGAAAACTTATTGAGTCGCAACAGCCTTGCGTAAAGTAAAGGCGCCACGTAACTGGCCTGGCAGATAACCAACAGCCTGATCCGCAGGATACAACTCTGACAGCTTTTTCGACACGTCAGCCTGCAGGTTCTGGCCGTGACAATTCATACAAACGGCACCCGCCGGTATCGCTTTCATATAACGGAACTGGCCGTTTTCGAGCGTGCTGGCGTCGATTTTCATGGGGTCTTCACCAGCCGCCAGGCGTTGGTCAAATGACTTCAGTGTCGCCAGCTCCCAGCTATCCGGTGCATTGTTCGGGTTACGCAGCTTCAATGAAGTCCGCCCCACCTGCCAGTCGCCAGCACTGTGCCTGGCCTTGATCTGCGGTGCTTCGGTATTACACAACGGAATCGCTGCCATTGGGCCACCCGCTTTCATGCCCTGTTGCACGGTCTGCAGCAACTCACCACCAAAAGCCTTCACCTGCTGACGGGCTTCCATGGTCAGCGCAGCGGTATCCGGCTCAGCTGCTGTCGCGGTTGTTGCGGCCAGCCCCAGCGCAAGGCTCAAAAGAAGTTTGTTCATAATTACCTCAAACCAAATAACCATATAGATATGTTAATGAAGTTTAAAAAGCGGGAAGTTTTACAACTACCCGCTTTGATCAAGGTTTGCTCAAATGCTGACCATTATTGGTAAACGTTTGGATCCACTTCAACCTTGTGAACGTCACCGCTCCAGCCATCAAAGCCACCGACCAGCATTTTTACGCCGTCAAAACCCATCTGTTTGAGGGTATGAGCAGCCAGAGTGCTACGGCCGCCGTTTTTGCAGTAGAGCAGAATGGTTGCCGCAGTGTCGGTCAGCGCTGGATGGTCACCGACACGGAATTCCAGTACGCCACGCGGTACATTGACTGCACCGGGCAAGTGGCCCATATCAAACTCGGCAGGCTCACGCACGTCCAGTACCACTGCACCGCCTTTCAGCAAGGCTTCCGCATCATCCGCCGTCACCGGAGTCACCGATGCACGGGCAGTTGCCAGTAAATCTTCTTTGGTAAGTGCCATAAAATCTCCTCCGCTCAAGATTCAGAACCAGGTAACCATAAAGTAATATAGTTGCAATTGCACGCGTTAAACCGGTTTGCAGAAGGAGCTGACCACCAACGGTCAGACGACCGCTTTCAGTCCAGATACGATGGTTATTCCGAATCAAGCAGATCCAGACATTGAGGAATGATTCCCTGCTGGTGCTGACAGGCTGCGATTTGGCGCGCAAGGCGAATTCGCTCCTCTGTCGCAGGGTGAGTACTGAGATATTGCAGCGCCTGGGGCTCAGTTGCATCGGTCTGCTCCAGCGCCTGTTCACCAGGGTGTTCTGCAGGCTGTTGTAGCAATTTCATAGCCTCGGCGAAGGCATCGGCAGGCCGTCCAAGCGCCGCTAATGTCGTCATTGCATAACGATCAGCCTGACGCTCCATATCGCGTGAGAGCGCTTTATTCAGCAGCCCGGCTCCAGAACCGACAAGGATATCTCCCATGCCATCCAGATCACCAAACATCAGTGCATACACCAGGGTAGACAACACCGACCGCACCATTAGCTGCAAGCCGTGACGGTAGTGAACATGGCCAACTTCATGCAGTAGTACAGCGTCCAGAGCTTGCGGGTGACGGCTAAATCGTTCTACCAGAGAGTCACTCAAAACCAGAGTCCCATCCGGCAAGGCAAAAGCATTGGCCTGCCCGAAATGGCGGAATTGAAGCTGGTAATTCGAATCGGACAACGGCAGCTGCTTCGCCAGCAATTGCCAACGCTGCAAAACTTCCTGCTGTTGAGCTGGCGTCAGCCCGGATGGGTCAAGATAGAGGGAATCCAGCGTCGCAAGTGTGTTTTGACTGGCCAAAACCACCGCTCGTTGAGGCACCTGCCCGGCAACCAAAGCGGACAGCCTGGGAACTCCGCTCACCATCAGCCAATAACCGGTCAGTGGCACCACCAACAAAGCCAGCAGGATGACCAGCCAACGGCTCTCCAACCATTCCAGCCAACGCACCCGGACGCCACCAGCTTGCCAACGAAACCCGGCATCATCCGGAATAAAGCGGGCACCATCGTCAAAAAGCAGCTCTTGGGGCAACCCGGGCATTGTTACTTGCGGGCGGAAACCGTTCTGGTCCGCATATTGAAGCTGACAGTGATCTTCCCGCGAGAGGACCCAAACCGCACCGTTGTCATCCAGCCTGGCTGTTGCTGCAACTGCTCTGGCAGCTGCAGCGTACTGGTAACAACCATTAACCACCAGATCAGCCTAGTACCGTAGCACCAAGATCCAGCAGATCAGCCGTTTCCTCGCCAAAGGCGCTGTCTTGCGTACCAACACGATTAACCACTGACTCAATCGCCTGCTGATCAATAGTTACCTGAGTAGATTGAGCCAGATAACGTGCCATACGAACCCGTGTCACTGGAAATGCCAACCCCAGAGTAACCAGCATAAGCAGTATGTTGGTCAACATCAGGGTTCCCAATGCCAGCGGCCGAGCGGTGCTTTCAAAGGTGGCCACGTTACCTGCTGCCATATTCGCCATAATGTGATTACGAATACGGGCGCTCCAGAAACCGGCCACAAACTGACCCAGAATAATGACCACTGCGTAGGCCAGAACGTAGCCAATGAACAGCCCTGCCATACCAGCGCCAGTCAGCGTAATGGCCACGCCGACACCGGCAGCCAAACTGGCGAGAATGCCAATGATGACAGCGAGACCAAAACACACGAGAGCCGTCAAATAATATTCACCCGCCTGCAGTTTGACGGTACAGGTCTGATCACCCCATTTGAGATTTTCATGGATGTACTGATCAAGCTGTTTCAGTGCCCAGGGCAGCCCCAGACCCATCGGGATCGCGCAGACGAATGGCAAAATAATCATATGCCACAGCACACCCAAATAATTCCCGGTGAAGTCGAAGCGCACGTTGCGATAGGCTGTCATGCGCAGGCCAAAACGGATCGCTTGCAGCAACAACCAGGGAATCGAGACCAGAAAAGCGATGGTCACAGCAATCTGGATAGCAGCATGCAGCTGGGCCAACAATGAGGCAGCAACGATCACTGCAACGCCGATCAGACGTCCCTTCAGAATTTGTAACGGCTTGGCCAGATAAACAAACCGGTGGGTATCCACCGACGTATGTCCATACATGTATTGATGATTACGCACCTTGGCCCAGGCAGAATAAATTCCCAGCGTAACCAGCGTCAGAAGCAGATTTACCAGCCATAGACGAAAGTACTCGCCATTCTTGCCGGTAAACTCCACTTGATGAGTCTTTGCTGCAACGGCAGTCGCCGTCGCAGAAGTAACCTTTTGCTCCATGCAGGTCTCCTTGCTTCCATGTCAGATATGGTCTGTTTTGCAGACGGTCGACTTATACAAAGCAAAAGAGACGGATTCAACCAGGCAAGGCTGCTTATGAGAACCAGTCTTAAAAGATGACGTCCACAGGCAGAGCCTGCGTCAGTTAAACCACAGAACAGCACTAACCAGCATCAGCGGCCAGGCACTCAAAGGGCCAAACAGATAACGCCAGTAAGATTTGATCGGCACAAAACCAACGCCGTGAATAAATCCGGCGGCGATACCAATAAACCCGCACAGCAGTGCCAGCCAGTTCAGCGCCGGGTTACCGGTATTGGCCAATGCCGGAATTGTCAGCACCGCTGCAGCCAGAGCAAAGGCGGCCAGAAACGAAAAGATTCTGGCCCAAATGGAATACAGCGGCCCGAAGGCCGCGTAATCAACAGGTTCTGCAGCCACAGGCTGATCCCCTCTTTGTTTGTCGTTCATAATCCAAACGTACGATCAATCCGCATCGCGGTCGAGATCTTCATAGAACTCGAGCCACATGGCGTTCAGCAGGCCAAAGGAACAAGCCAGCAATACACCCAGAATCCAGGCGAAATACCACATAATCATTTCCTCATTGGGTGCGTCCGGCTGCCCTGGGGCGAAGGCCGAACGCAACTGGTTTCACATTTATCCCAACCTCACTGGTCGGAGATAAATGCCGGAATCAGTACGTGCTGTACTTGTTCTCTTCGATGAACTCGTTGGTCAAACGACCCCACATTTTGTAATAGCCCCATGTGGTGTAAGCCAGAATGATGGGCACAAACACCATCGCTACCCAGAACATAATGGTCAGGGTCTTGGTGCTGGAAACCACATCCCAGGCAGTCAGGCTGTGATCAGGATTCAGACTGGACGGCATGATGAACGGGAACAGCGAGAAACCGGCGGTCAGAATAATACCTGCCAGGGCGACCGAGCTGGCGATAAACGCCAGCGCACTGCGGTTAGCCATCGACATTGCGGCGGCCCCCGCCAAACCAACAAAGCCCAGTACCGGCGCCAGCATCATCAGCGGGTATTTGCTGTAGTTGGCCAGCCAGGCACCCGCTTCCACGGCCACGGTTTTGTCCAGCGGCGTGATCACACCGGCAGTGTCCTTGGTGGTGGATACAATCACGTAACCGTCAATGCCGAGCCACAGCCAAACGCCAGCCAGCGCGAACAGAGCCGCAACCAGGACCGCCAGAGATGCTCCCCAACGACGGGCACGTTCGTGCAGGTCACCGGTAGTACGCATCTGCAACCAGGTAGCACCGTGCATCATCAGCATACCCAGTGATACCAGACCGGTAACCAGAGCAAATGGATTCAGCAGCGCCCAGAACGAGCCGGTGTAGTAAGAACGCATAAACTCGTCGAAGTGGAATGGCACACCCAGCAACAGGTTGCCGAACGCCACACCAAATACCAGCGCAGGAACCGCACCACCAATGCTCAGGCCGGTATCCCACAGCAGCCGCCAGCGGTCGTCATCGACCTTGGCGCGGTATTCAAAACCAACCGGACGGAAGAACAGTGCAAACAGCACCAGCAGCAGCGCCCAGTAAAAACCGGAGAAAGCCACTGCATAAACCACCGGCCAGGCAGCGAAAATCGCACCACCAGCAGTGATAAACCAGACCTGGTTACCGTCCCAGTGCGGCCCAACGGTGTTGAGCATCACCCGGCGTTCGTTGTCGGTACGACCAATGATGCGCAGCAGCGCAGTCACGCCCATGTCAAAACCGTCAGTGACGGCGAAACCAATTAGCAGCACGCCAATCAGTACCCACCAGACCACCTTTAATGTTTCGTAATCCATAAATCCTCCTAATGACCTCAGGCCTTGTCTTTGCGTGACTGCATGGGTTGCGCAACCGCTGCACCACTCGCGTGGCCGCCGGTTTCGTGGTGATAACGACCGGTATGCAAGGCAGATGGGCCCAGACGTGCGTAACGGAACATCAGGTACATTTCAGCAATCAGCAGGCCGGTGTAGAACAGCACAAAGCCGGCGATGCTCAACATCAGGTCAGTTTCGCTACGGGTTGAAGCCGACAGGAAGGTTGGCAGCACTTCACCAATTGACCATGGCTGACGACCATATTCCGCCACAAACCAGCCCATTTCACAGGCCAGCCACGGCAGTGGAATAGCCCACAGCATGGCTTTCTGCAGCCAGGTCTGACGGTCGATACTCTGACGGGCAGAATGGTAGAACGACAGCGCGATCAACAGCAGCATGGTGAAGCCGATGGCAACCATGATGCGGAAGGTCCAGAACATCGGAGCTACCGGCGGGATGGAATCCTTGGCGGCGGCCTTGATCTGCTCTTCCGAAGCATCAACAACCTTGTCGGTATAACGCTTCAGCAACAGACCATAACCGAGGTCGTCTTTCACTTCGTCAAAGGCCGCCATGGTTTCCGCTGACTTGTCACCGGCTTTCAGCTGGGTAAACAGGCCGTAAGCGTCCATACCGCTACGGATACGATCTTCGTGTTCGTCCAGCAGGTCATGAATACCGGTCACCTGGGTATCGGTAGAACGGGTGGCGATCAGACCCAGTACGTACGGGATCTTGATGGCGTAATCGGTTTGCATGGTTTCCTGATTCGGGAAGCCAAACAGGGTAAAGGCCGCAGGCGCTTCTTCGGTGTGCCATTCAGCTTCGATTGCTGCCAGCTTGGCTTTCTGCACGTCACCAATTTCGTAACCGGATTCGTCACCCAGCAGGATCACACTCAGAACCGCTGCCATACCAAAGCTGGAGGCAATGGCGAATGAACGACGGGCAAATGGCAGGTCACGCTTTTTCAGCATGTAGTAAGACGAAATACCGAGGACAAACATAGCACCTGTGACATATCCGGCAGACACAGTGTGTACAAACTTCACCTGGGCAACCGGGTTAAACAGCACCTCGGCAAAGCTCACCATTTCCATCCGCATGGTTTCGTAATTGAACTCGGCACCGACCGGGTTTTGCATCCAGCCGTTGGCGATCAGGATCCACAGCGCAGACATGTTGGAACCCAGTGCCACCAGCCAGGTCACCAGCAAGTGTTGCAGGCGACCGAGACGATCCCAGCCAAAAAAGAACAAACCTATAAAGGTACTTTCCAGGAAGAATGCCATCAGGCCTTCAATAGCCAGTGGTGCGCCAAAAATGTCGCCCACGTAATGCGAGTAATAGGCCCAGTTGGTACCGAACTGGAATTCCATGGTCAGACCTGTGGTAACCCCCAGAGCGAAGTTGATACCAAACAACTTGCCCCAGAACTTCACCATGTCCTGGTACACCTGCTTGCCGGTCATGACATAAGCAGATTCCATAATGGCGAGAATAAACGACAACCCCAGAGTGAGGGGTACAAACAGGAAGTGGTACAGCGCCGTGGTTGCGAATTGCAACCGCGACAGTTCCACCAGGGTTTCACTGATCATGGTGATCCTCCAAAGGCCAGGCCTCAGAACGTTAAGGATGAGTCAAAAAAGTTGAAGATTGTCTCGTTGACACAGCATCGCCGCTGGCGCGGCAAACCAGATCACTGCTGGCGTGAACCAACAGTTGGGCCCATGGCAGATGTTGCACCACAGTCCCGCAAATCAATTGAATAGACATGGCATCGCCCCAAAAAACCGCTAACCCCATGGAGGTACAACGCCCTGCACTGTCAGTCATGATGTCCTCCGACCCAAACCGGATTGCTGTCTTGCAGCAGGAATTTCTCCTGCGCGATCGAGCTGATACTCAGACGCCCGGCAACCCGTCCAGGAAATAGCAGAGTTTCCTCGGGAAGCTGCAGCAGCGGCAGCTTATCCACGTCAGAATCAGGTCGGGATGCGACCGATGGTCGCAAGCCACCTGCCAGCCACCATTCACCGCTGAACAATAAACCATCACATAGATACGCCACGCGGCTCTGGTTGCTGTCACAAATGACCCGGATTTCCAGCTCACCCAACGCCAGTTGCTGCCAGCGACAGGCTTGCGGTGGCGTCAGCGACTGGCCTTCAGCCGCCGGATCAAACAGCTCATTACGGGTTGCCAAACGCCAGGCCAACACCAGCCCCTTGCGTTCAATCACCTCAAGATATTGCTCTTCCAGCGACTCCAACGGGTCGATCAGGGCACAGCGACGGGAAATAGGGTCAAACAGCAGATAGCTGAGTTGCTGCTGAAAATTCCATTGTTTGACTCTGGCCACCAGACACCTCTCCGCATGGCAACTGCCACAACATCCGTTCAGCAACAGGCAAAGCAAAGGTAATGCCATAAAAACAGTGTTTGAATTTCAGTCCGCGGCGGGTAAGAATCTAATTGATCCAGATCAAATCTGAGCTTTTATCAGGACTATTTACGCCAATTGACAATTCTGAGCGTAAAATAAGGCCTCAAAATTGTGGACTGAATCAAGATTCAGACAATCAGGAATAAAAAGTCCTGACGGAATCCAACGCTGGATCAGCAGTGCTTCAGCCAAAAGTGACATGGGTTTGCCAGATATGTCAGAACACTCCAGCTATGCCAGCCTGCCCGGAATCTCCTCCTTGCTGGATGCCATTCAGGCTCCGGCTATTCTGATGGACCGCAATTACGAAATCCGCGCCGCCAATCAGGCCTACCGGGAAGCCTTTACCGGCAACAACGCCCTGCTCGGCAAACACTGCTATGAAGTTTCGCATGGCTACAAGGTGCCCTGTGACAAGGCCGGTGAGCACTGCCCACTGCAAGCCTGTCTCAGCAGTGGCCAACGCCAGCGCATCCTGCATATTCACAACACCAGCCACGGCAAAGAACACGTCGATGTTGAACTGAGCCCAGTCCGCAATGCTGATGGCGAGATCGAATACTTCGTTGAAATCATGCATCCGGTGCGGGAACCGGTGCAGCCTGGCAAACGCTCTATGGTCGGTTTCAGTCCGGCCTTCAGCCAGATGCTGGAGCTGCTGAATCGCGCTGCGCCCGCCAATATCAGTGTCTTGCTGCTGGGTGAATCCGGCACCGGCAAGGAACTGGCTGCCCGCTACCTGCACGACCACAGCCAGCGCGCCAGCAAACCCTTTGTTGTTGTTGAATGTTCCGGCCTGACTGAAAGCCTGTTCGAAAGCGAGTTGTTCGGCCATGAAAAAGGTGCCTTTACCGGTGCCAATCAACGCAAGCCCGGGCTGGTGTGCGCGGCCGAAGGCGGCACCCTGTTCCTTGACGAAATTGGCGATATTCCGCTGGCCATGCAGGTCAAGTTGCTGCGCCTGATCGAAACCGGCACCTATCGGCCAGTCGGCAGCGTGACCGAAAAACAGGCCAATTTCCGGCTCATCTGTGCGACTCACAGAAACCTGCTGAACATGGTTGAGCGTGGTGACTTCCGCCAGGATCTCTATTACCGAATTTCACCTTTCCCGGTGCTGTTGCCATCACTGCATCAACGCCAGCAAGACATAGTGCCGATCGCCAATGCGATTCTGGAAAACCTGCCGATTGACCGCTCAATGCAGTTATCCCCAGCCGCCAGCCAGTGGCTGCAACAGCAACGCTTTGACGGCAACATTCGCGAACTCAGAAACCGTCTCGAGCGCGCCGTTTTATTGTGTGACGGCGACCAGATCGAACCGGCTCACCTGCAGCTGCCAGAACTGCTGCAAGCCAATCCATCCTATCTCATACCAAGCTCATCTCAGCTGCAATCACAGTCGCAGTCACAACCCCGGCCAGCCGCTGTCGAAACCACCAGCCAGGGCTGGAACAAAGATTTATCCAGCGCTTTCAGCGATGCTCCGGTGCTGCCACTGGAGCAACTGGAAGCCTGTTACCTGAGCGGTATTGCCGAACGCTACAATGGTGACAATGCCCGGCTGGCGCAGGAAATGAACATCAGTGAGCGTACCCTGTACCGCAAACTGGCACGTGCCCGCAGTCTGCTGGCAGAAACTTCAGCGTCAGGCCCAACCAACAGCCATCATGAGCACACTCACCAGTCGCCTGCTGAACACGACTAAGGTCGGATTCGAGTCTGTCATAAAACGGTGAATTGCCGCTCCTGCTGCCCGATGGGCAGTTCGGTTGTGCGCCTGAGTCATTAAACGTACGCATGAAGATGTGTACAATGGCGCGCAATTTTTTCATGGCCAGTCAGTTATTAAGATGAAGAATCTGTTCGTTGCCGCAGCCCTGCTGATGCTCACTGCCTGCTCAGTCAGCAATCTGCCGAATAACCTGTCGCGCTCCATGCTCAACAACGAAAACCCTGATGTTGTTGCTGCCGGTGCGCCCGCTTACCTGTTGTTGCTTGATGCACTGGTACTGACCTATCCAGAGAACGAAGACTTCCTGTTGTCTGCCGCCAAGCTGTATGGTGCCTACTCCGGGGTGTTCTCCGAAGACCCCGAACAGGCCCGCAACATGGCCAACAAGGCGCTTGCCTATTCGACTCGTGCGCTGTGCGAATACGACGATGACGCCTGCGAAGCGGTGAAAAAGCCACAGGACGAGATGCTCGCCATCCTCAAGGAAGACTTCGACGAAGATGACATCGAGGTTTTCTACTCCTACGCCACCTCCAAGGCTGGCTGGATTCAGGCCAACAGCAGCGACTGGAGCGCCATTGCCGAACTGGGTAAAACCAAGGCGCTAATGCAATGGGTTGCCCAATACGATCCGACCTACGACCACGGTACCCTGCAGGTGTATCTGGGCGTCATGGAAACCCAGCTGCCACCGTCACTGGGCGGCAAGCCGGAACTCGGCCGTGAACACTTCGAAAAAGCGCTCGAATACAGCAATGGCAAACACCTGATGGCCAAGGTGCTGTATGCGAAGCAGTACGCACGGCTGATGTTCGATCAGGAACTTCACGACCGTCTGCTCAACGAAGTCATTAATGCGAGCCCGGAGGCCGAAGGCCTGACCCTGATTAATCGCCTGGCCCAGCGCGAAGCCAAAGTGCTGCTGGCCGGCTCCGCCGAATACTTTGAATAATCGAGAGCCCAATCAATGAAAACCAAACTGATCGCCCTCGGGCTGATGCTGCTGGCCATGAGTGGCCTGAGCCAGGCCGCTACTACCCTCAAGATTGCCACGCTGGCGCCAGATGGCACCAACTGGATGAAATCCATGCGTGCTGCTGCTGACCAGATCAGCGCTGAAACCGATGGCCGCGTCAAAATCAAATACTTCCCAGGCGGTATCCAGGGCAGCGACAAGACCGTGCTGCGCAAGATGCAGATCGGTCAGCTCAGCGGTGGTGCCGTGTCTGCCGGAGCACTGGGTGACATCGCCAAGGAAGCCCAGCTTTACAGTCTGCCGTTCACCTTCCGTAACCAGCAGGAACTGTCTGCCGTTCGTTCCGAATTCGACCACTACATTACCGACGCCATGGAAGCCAAGGGCTACGTGGTACTGGGCCTTACCGAAGGTGGCTTCGCCTACCTGATGGGCAACAAGCCACTGCGTACCAAAGCCGACTTCGTTGGTACCAAAGTATGGGCACCGGAAGGCGATGTGGTCACCGCCACCGTATTCCAGAAAGCTGGTATCGAGCCAATTATGCTGCCGCTGTCCGACGTCTACACCAGCCTGCAAACCGGCCTGATCGACACCGTTGGTGTGAACATGACGGCGTCTATCGCACTGCAATGGCATACAAAGCTGACTCACGTTACCGACCTGCCGCTGCTGAGCCTGATGGGCACCATGATTGTCAGCGACAAGTCCTTCAGCAAGATTTCTGCTGACGACCAGGCCATCGTGCGCCGGGTGATGAAAGACACCTACGCAGCCATGGACAGCCAGAACACCAAAGACGAAGAAGGTGCCCGTCAGGCACTGCAAAACAGCGGCCTGACCTTTGTTGAACTGTCTGATGCCGACAAGGCCACCTGGCAGCAACTGGCTGACGAAACCCTGGCCGAACTGGCCAGCAAAGACGTTTACCCGGTCGATATCTACAAAAAGCTGCAAGCGCGCCTGACCGAACTGCGTCAGGGCCAATAAGCACTCGCCCCAGCTGACCCTTGCCTTCGGCCAGACTGGCCGGAGGCAGTTATCCAAGAGATAAGCCCCCTGTGACAAAATCTCCTGCCCGACGCCTGTTGGCGGCAATTCATACGCTCGAAGACGCCCTGTTGGTACTGGTGCTCACCGTGATGGTGGTACTGGCCGCCGTCGATATTCTGACCCGCACACTCGATACCGGCGCCATCCTCTGGATCTCCCCGGCACTGCGGGTAATGGTGCTGTGGCTTGGCCTGCTGGGCGGCATGGTCGCCACCCGCTCGCGTGAACACATCGCCATTGACCTGGTAAACCGGCTGGCACCCGCCCGGGTTGCCCAATTGATTGCCGTGATTACTTCTGCCTTTGCCACTTTTATCTGTGTGCTACTGGCCATTCACGGTCACGCCTATGTAGAACTGGCGAGGGAATTCGGCGACGTTGCTTTTGGTGACGTGCCCGCCTGGCCACTGCAAATCATCATCCCGTTCAGCTTTGCCGTGATGGCCATCCGTTTCGCCATCCAAACGCTGGAATCCCTCTATTACGGCGTGACCGGTAAAACCGCTCCGGCCGACGAAGCAGACGATCAGGAGGCCAACGCATGAGTATTCTGGTGCCACTGATTCTGTTGTTGCTGGCGCTGTCTGGCACGCCACTGTTTGTGGTGATTGCTGCCAGCGCCATCTGGGGCTTCTACCAGACCGACGTCGACCTGATGGTGATGGCCGTTGAGATCTGGCGGATTGCGGAAATGCCGGTGCTGATCGCCATTCCACTGTTCACCTTTGCCGGTTACCTGCTGGGTGAAAGCAAGGCGCCGCAGCGACTGGTACGAATTACCGACGCCTTCCTCGGCTGGATGCCGGGCGGCCTGGCCATCGTTGCGCTGGTGACCTGTGCGTTGTTCACCGCCTTTACCGGCGCTTCCGGCGTGACCATTGTGGCTCTTGGCGCGCTACTGGTTCCGGCGTTGCAAAAATCCGGCTACCCGGAGCGTTTTAACCTAGGTCTGGTAACCACCTCCGGCTCGCTCGGTCTGCTGTTCGCGCCGTCACTGCCACTGATTCTGTATGGCGTAGTGGCCCAGCAAATGTCACTGGATACCCCGGTTTCCATCGACGACCTGTTTATCGCCGGTTTGCTGCCGGGCGCGCTGATGCTGGTTGCACTGTCGCTCTACAGCGGCTGGGTTTCCCGCAACGCCGAACGCGATCACCAGCCCTTCGACAAGGCCGAAGCCTGGGCAGCGCTGAAAGATGTGCGCTGGGAAATGCCACTGCCTTTCCTGGTGCTGGGCGGCATTTATGGCGGCTGGTTTGCGGTATCGGAAGCAGCAGCGATTACCGCTCTGTACGTGCTGATTATTTCCGTGCTGGTACGCCGTGAAATCCCGTTCAAAAAGCTGGTTGTGGTAATGCGCGACTCAATGAAGCTGGTCGGCGCGATCCTGCTGATTCTGGCGGTATCCATGGCCTCCACCAACTACATGATCGACGCCGGTGTGCCCGAGCAAATATTTGGATTCATTCAGCAACACGTCAGCGACGGCTTCACCTTCCTGCTGCTGCTGACCGTATTCCTGCTGATTCTCGGCATGATGCTGGATATCTTCTCAGCCATCGTCATTATGATCCCGATCATACTGCCGATTGCCGTGCAGTACGGCATCCACCCGATCCACCTCGGCATCCTGTTCCTCGCCAACATGCAGCTGGGTTACTTCACCCCGCCCGTTGGCATGAACCTGTTTATCGCCAGCTTCCGCTTTAACAAGCCGGTAATGGAACTGTACCGCGCCACATTGCCGTTCTTCTTTATCCTGCTGGCAACCGTACTCATCATCACCTTCTGGCCAGGCCTCAGCCTTGGCTTGCTCGGTGGTGGTGAATAATCCGCCAGCTTGACCAGCAAACAAAAAGGCCGCTGACTTATGTCAGCGGCTTTTTTTGTGGCAGATAGTGGGCGGAGAACAAACTGGCTCCCACGCTTCGAGACTGCGATAGTATTCGACGGAATTCTTCTCTCAAATACTTTCCACAAATTAAGTGCCAAAAAATATTTAAGAACCAGGAATAAAGGATGAGCGAATTAGATATCACTCTCGACACTAACAGCTTCAATCTGATTTGGAAGTCCTTGCACGCACGCGAGCAGAACCTTCTTCGGGTTATGGAAGAATATGGTGAAGATTCTGATGAAGGCGCTGATGCCCTGAACGACTTGGCCTACCTGCGTTTGTACAAAGAAGGGTTAAGAGAAAAAGCCGAGAAAGCCTTTCACCCAAACTCCTTCATAGTCGATGATCAAGCAACATTTGGACTCTAACCTTCGACTACGCTGATCAGTGCCATTTTCAGCTCCAACACCGACCAGCTATACATACCAACAAGGAAATGGCGTGTCGAAATTGCTTTACACCGAACGCTTAAAGCCTCTCCAAATGGGCTCATACTGCACATCACTTCACACTGTCGTAGCTGAGACTTCATTAAGGAATATTATGATCTCTCAAGTATATTCGTGGTAATTACAAGTGATTTCGGACGAGATCCTAACGGTGTTTTCATTCATTTATCCCAGAACTTTTTGATATCATCTCCTTGCAACCCAACACATCCCTTCGTTCCTGGTAAATTTCCATCTGGATGAATACCGAAACCATGCCTTGTAGTATTAAAATCAGATTCAAGAGGTATAAACCACCCTCTCCCTGTTTTTGGATTTATAAATCCAGCATCCAAATTAGCTCCCTCAACAGCATTATATACTTTGGCAGAGGAATTCCCATCAGGAATAGCTCCTTTACCATAGCCTCCCGTGACAATATCAAACTCATCCGAATCCCACTTGAGCTTGCCAATCATCCGGTTCCCTTCCCCTTTTTTAGTTTTAACAAATGACATTTTAATATATCAATCACTCTCCATTAATATATTCAAATCCATTTTTGAAATACCAGCTTCCTCAGCCACATTCAAAAATCTGTTTGGATTAATTTTTTCAATTCTAGCCAAATCACCAGAAACTACAGATAGAAATGCTCCATCAGCATCTTCAACCAACTCAAAGATAAGCCGCAAGGCAGCGTCATCGCTCATTGCGTAATATGCCAGCTGGTCATAGAATGGACTTACGATAGAAACCCAGTCTGTATTGTTAGATAAGATTTCGTTTTTATTATTTCTGGAGCTGGCAATAAATTTTGAAATATAGACTACCTCCTGGGTTCTCTTGGCCAAAAAATATTCATAGTAGTATTTCACCACCGGATCTCTTTCAGTTGAATAATCTTTCTTAATTTTCTTTATTAACTCCTCTGTCGTATCCAAACCGGCTAGCACAACAAAAGCCGATGCCTTGCTGGACCCCGAATTATCCAGAGAAAAATCATAGATCCAATCAGACAAATCATCTGCGTAGGTGCCTGCTGAAAAAAACAAAAATAAAAAATACATCAAAAGTTTCACAATTATAAAATCCTCTCTATCGTGTACAATCTGCACAGCAATTAAAAATAGAAAACCGAAGCTTATATTTAAAAACCCCATAGAGTCATAGACACCGAATGAGAACTTAATACGCACCTATGCAAAATACCCGGATTAGTTTTATTACAGAGGATCGAAGGGGCTCAACAAAACATGATACGAAGTGAGAAATTAATCACAGAATATAATGTACTACATTAAAAATATAATTACTCAAGCTATGGATTCACGACACAGCCGGTTTGACAGACGTTTCTACGTTAAATGTAGCAATGAGTCTTTTTCAATATTCACCAGAGCTCGCCAGCAACTCGCTTCCATCTATGCAAACAGCTTACAGGAGCGCCGGAACATGTGAGTGCAACCAGAAATAGGCTAGCGTTGCGGCCACGCCCACCAGCAGTTTTCTGGCTGCCTGCCGGTATTGCTTGAAGAGCAACGTCACCATCGATAACAGCAGCAGTAAAGCACACAGCCCCATAACCACCAGAGCAAACAGCAGGTCAATCACATCTCCTGCGCCATAGGGTTCGTTATTGACGACAGGAATACGCTGATAGTGTGTTGCACGAAACAGCAGCCCTCCTGCTGTAAACGCCAGCAGTAATACCAGAACAAAATGATTCAAGCGGTCAATCACGATCTGGCTCCTGTTATGGTTTATGGGTGCATTAGCATGTGAGCTTGCCTGACGGTTCGGCCTCTGACCCTCACGCTTGCCGGAAGCAAACAACAGAGTAACAAACGATTCGGAAAATCCAGACTGATGCCTTTCAACCAGAACGTGACCGAAACACTGATGTCGTCTTTCCGACAGGCTGTTTTATCCAACCATCCGTTTTGTCCGTTTCTAACATTGTCTCCCTGCCAATGCCCTGAATTTCCGCCATTCGCGGCCAGATTTCTGCGCTTTTCTTCCCTGCTGGCCCGGCATATCGCTTGCAATAGCCCGTTGAAAACAGCCTCCCCACGACTTTTGAACAGGGTGTTACGACGGTGAGCAACACAAGCAACGATGCAGATATTTCGCTGCAACTGGACTGGTCTGCCTATAAGGATGCGGGTATGGGTGATGCCTATGCCGATATTCCCAAATACGGTGGCAATTATGCCAAGGCCATCGCCGCCTGTATCAACAGCCGTCAGTGTGAGGCCGAGGGCAAGCAGCTGATGTGCCCGAGTTATCGGGTCAGTGGCGACGAACGGCTGTCCACCGGTGGCCGGGTGCGGTTATTGAAAGCGGCGCTGTCGACGTCGCAGGCGGAGAATCCCTTGCTGAACCCGGAGTTGGCAGAAGCGATGGAGTTGTGTGTCAGCTGTAAGGGCTGCAAGCGCGAATGTGAGGCCAATGTCGATATGCCGCTGATCAAGGCGGAATATCTGGCGCAGAAATATCAGCAGCAGCCGCGACCGTTACGTTCAAAGCTGTTTGCCCAGTGGGCGGATTTACTCGATCAATACCGCTGGCTCGGCGGCCTGATCCGCTTGTACAACCACACGCCGTTGCTGAAACCGCTGGCTGCCAGGGTGCTGAAGTTAAATCCGCAGGCGAATTTACCGGAGCCATCATTTGAACGCCTGAGCCAGCGTCAGCCGGATATCAAACTGCTGCCCGGCAAACGGGTGGCCTTGTTTGTCGACAGCTTTACCCGTCGGTTTGAGCCGCATATTGCCGAAGCCGCAGCAGAGTTGCTGGAGCGTGCCGGTTATCAGGTTGAATGGCTGCAACCGGCCAATGAAACCAGTACTGCCAAGCCGTTGTGCTGTGGCCGTACCCTGCTGGCGCAGGGCATGATTCTGGAAGCCAAGGCCAGTGCCGGGCGGCTGGTGACCAGCATTTGTGAGTATGTTGAGCGCGGCTACACCATTGTTGGGCTGGAAGCCTCTTGCGTGCTGGGGTTGCGTGACGATGCCAAAGCGCTTGGCCTCGGCGACAGCGTTGAACTGGCGGCCCAGCACACCTTGCTGCTGGAAGAGTTTCTCGCGCGTGAACTGAAGTCGGGCCGGCTGGATTTACCCTTCCTCGAAACGGATCAGAAAACCCTGGTGCATGGTCATTGCCATCAGAAAGCCGTCGGCGCGATGAAGTCGGTGCGGCGGATTATGAAGTTGCTGCCAAAACACGATTTTGAGTTTATCGAATCCAGCTGCTGCGGCATGGCCGGGACTTTTGGTCTGGAAGCGGAGCATGCTGATCTCAGTAGCCAAATGGCGAACCAGAGTCTGCTGCCTGCGATTAGTCAGCAACCGGGCTGCACTGTGGTCGCCAACGGTTTTTCCTGTCGCCAGCAGATTCGTCAGCACAGCCAGGCTGAGCCGATTCATTTAGCGGAATTGCTGGCACGACAGCTGCCACCAAAAGTTGCTGTGGAGGCTGAGTCGACACAGACTAATTCAGTGCCAGCCTGACCACCAATGCGGGCGAGACGCCCGCACTCCCTGCCTATTGCCACATACGACGCCATTCCCGGCTATCTCCGGCTACCAGCCAATCACAGCCGGCTTCCACCACTTCTTCACAACAAGCTGACCAGGACTTGCCATCTACCCTACTCAATATGTTATAAAGTTTCACTTTCTGAATTTTAGTTATGTCATAACATAAATCAACAAAGAGACTTCAGCGTGATTCCCAATCAATTCCGTCTGCTGTTGCTGGCTGCAACCGTATCCGCCCTGACTGCCTGTGGCAGTTCCGATAGCAATTCTTCCAGCGATTCTGATGAGCATGAGCACGAAGATGCCCAGCGTTTGCTGTACACCGAAACCACCAGCACCGACATCAATGTGTTCGACCGCGAGGAAGAAGCATTCGAGCTGATTGGTCAGGCGACGGAAGCTGGTACCACGATCATTCGTGCCGATGGTGGTTTGAGCGCGGCGATTGTCAGCAGCACGGGTGTGCAGTTCATCGACAGCGGTCTGGAAGAACATGAAGACGAAGACAGCGACTCAGAAGAAGAGCACGAAGAAGCCAGCATTATTGATGCGCTGACCATCACACGTGCCAATCCGGTCGTTAACATGAGTAATTATCACTTTGCCGTGTTGAACGACGGCACGACCGACCTCTATCCGGTTGACGGCATCGCAGACACCACCGGCCCAACCAGCAATATCAGTATTGACGGTTATACCCAGACTTACCCGGCGCTGGTACTGGATGCCGACAGCAATCTGTATGCGCTGTTTGATGGTGACTCGGTTGACGTGTACCAGGATGGTACTGCCACGGGTACCAGTTTCTCCTGCAGTGATCTGACCGCAGTTGCCCAGGCTGATGCTCTGGCAGTTGTACAGTGTGGGGACGCCTTTACCTATCTGGTCACAGAAACGGATTCAGAAACTGGCGACATCAGTGTCAGCACAGCAGCGGTGACGCCACCAGATGGTGATGAGTTTGCTATGCAGGGAGCCGGTGATCATGTTCTGATTTATAGCAGCAGCGCCGCCAGCCTGGTGCATGCTCACAACGATCACGCCCATAGTGAAGATCCCGGCGTGTCACTCGATGAAGACCAGAGCCTTTGCTTCGCCAGCCTCAATCCACCTGCCACTTATCTGTTGGCAGTACGTGACGACGGTACTTCCGAAGTCATTGATCTGGATGAAGATGATCCGGCAGACCCGGTCAGTATCACCCTCAGCAACGATGCCGACAGCTTCGACTGTGACAACCTCAACTCCGGCGCTGCCGACGACGCCTGGCTGATCACCGACAATGGCAACAGCCTTATCTACGTTATCGACGCCCATGACGGTGGTTCCTATCACCTGCACGGTACTGAAGATCTGGAGGCCGGCGTTGCCGTATCCAGCGTTGCAGTACTGGCGGCACCGGAAGACGAAGACGAGGAATAATTTCCCGGCTGCAGTCACGACATGTAGTGCCCCTACGGGTTTGCCAAATCTTCGTAGGGGCAAGGCATGCCTTGCCTGCAGCGCAGGATACATTCCTGTAGCTGCCCGACCTCCCCGAACAACCGCCCTTGTAGTAGAAACCATGAACAGAATCCAGACACTCTCCCTGCCCGTCAGCCTCGCCGCCGCCAGCCTGTTATCCGCCGCCAGTCATGCCGAAGAATTAACCGACCCGGCCAATAACACTCAGCCAATGGAAGAGATTGTGGTGCAACAGCAGGCACCAACCGCTTCTGAGCTGAACAGTCCCTGGATGGGCCAGGAAGAACTGGCCGGTAACCGCAGTAAGGCACTGGGTGAGGTGCTGGAATCCATTCCTGGTGTCAGTAACGCGTCTTTTGGTCAGGGCGTGGCGCGGCCGGTGGTGCGGGGCTTGTCGGGTAATCGGGTGGAAATCCTGAACTCGGGCTCGGATGCTGCTGATCTGTCGTCAATGAGTTCCGACCACGCCCCCATGGCCGATCTGGCCGCCGCCGATGGTGTTGAGTTGCTGCGAGGTCCACTGGCATTACGCCGCGGTAACAGCAGCCTTGGCGGCGTCGTCAACGTCTTGAACGGCCGCATTCACGATGAAGAATTCGATGGCACCAGCGGTTCGGTAACCGCAGGCTACAGCAGTAACAACCAGGGCAAGACCCTGATTGGTCGTATCGATGCAGGCAACGGCAAAAACGTCCTGCACCTGGATGGTTTCAAACGCGAAACCGGCAACTACACCGCCGGGCGCGGTGGCAGCCGTTCAGGCGAGGTACTCAACAGCGATGCTGACAGCCTGGGAGCAGCTGTCGGTTACAGCCATATTTTCAATATGACGGACTATGTTGGTGTCAGCGTCAGCCATCTGGCCAGCGACTACGCGATTCCCAACGAAGACAATAACGATGTCCGTGTCAAACCGGATCAAACCCGCTATGACTTCAAGGGTTCTGTGAGTCTACCAAGTAGCGGTTTACCTGGCACAGGTTTGAACGACTATTTATTCGGCGGGATTTTTACCGATTTTTCCTGGCACATGAACGTCAGTGACTATCAGCATGATGAAGTCACCGGCAGCAAGGTTGAAGGCCTGTTCTATCAGAAATTCCGTGACCTCCAGACCGAGCTGGCCTGGAGCAGCCTGAGCGGCTGGAACGGATATATTGGCCTCGGTGCCAACTGGCGCAAACTCGAACTCTGCCACGACCACTCCGGTTGCAGCAGCATTCCCGATTACAGCCAATATGAATGGGACGGCAGCCAGGGCAGCGATTTCCTGACCTACGAAGGTGAGGAGTTTGCCCACGATACTCCGATGCCGATCACCAAAACCCGGGATATCGTTGCCTATGCCAGCGCCAGCGGCGACCTGATCATCCATGACAACTACATTGGTCAGCTGGATCTCGCCGCCCGTTATCAACCTCGCCATATCGAAGCCGACCCCAGCAGCATCCGGCCTAACTACCGTCAGGACATCCGCTATTACGATGACAAGGAATACCATCCGCTGACTGTTTCGGCCGCACTGAATGTGACTGCATCTAACGACAGTAGCATTACCGTAACCCTGTCACGGCTGCAGCGCGCACCGGTAGCCGATGAGCTGTACTGGAACGGCGACCACCATGCGACCTTCTCGTTCCAGCTCGATAACAACCAGCTGGATACCGAAACCGCCTATGCTATCGACCTCAGCTGGCAAGGCCATGACACCAACAACGACTGGCGTATTGCCAGCTATTTCTACGACTACGACGGTTATATCTACAACGAGCTGCAGTCCTATCGTGACCCATACCACGGCAATCACGTTTACAAACACGTGCAGCGCGATGCCCAACTGGCCGGACTGGAAGTCAGCTGGCAACACAACCTGAGCAGCCAATGGGATACCCATTTCAAAGCCGCCACCACACGGGGCTGGCTGACGTCCAGTGGCGATTCGCTGCCGCGTATGCCGGCTGACAATCTCAGCCAGTCACTGAGCTGGCACTATGCCAGTGGTCAGGTGATTTCAGAATGGCAATACCATCTGCCACAGACGCAACTGGCCGATGCCGAAAGCCGCACACCAGGCTGGTATCAGCTGAATCTGGCCTGGCACCAGCAACTGGGGCATGGTGCCAACGCACCGCAACTGGATATTCGGGGTAACAACCTGACCGATCGTTATGGTCAGCAGCATACCTCGACATTAAAGGAATACGCCCCGGTGATGGGCCATAATATTTCGCTGGAACTGGCCTGGCCGTTTGGCTGAGGGCTGTCCCGCAAGCTGATCTGACCTACCGTTCCGACCTACCTTTCAAGGCTGTTTAGGTCAGATAAACAAGCGTCGAGAGTGCCATCTGACATAGGCCGATGGCTCGCCGAAGTGGATGGAGCAAGCTTATCCGACCTACCGCTAAAAGCCTGATCAGGCCTTTTTGACGAACGCAGCGGTCACCATCATTTCGCCAACACCATCGACCTTGCAGTCCAGCTGGTGATCCTTGGCATCAATGATTCGACGGATCACAGCCTTGGTGCCAACCTTGATCACGGTAGAGCTACCCTTGACCTTCAGGTCTTTTACCGCTGTGACCTTGTCACCGGCAACCAGCTCAGTACCGTTGGCATCTTTGGCAGTCGGCTCATCGTTCTCGGCGACTTCGTTTGGATTCCACTCATGGGCACATTCCGGGCAAATCAGCATCTGCTGATCTTCGTAAACGTACTCAGACTGACACTTGGGGCATGGAGGCAAGGACATAAATCACCATCTTTGTCTGGAAACTGAGGCGCGGATAGTAGTCGCTATGGCCGCTGATGACGAGCCTTGACATACAATTTATGTGGAAATTGCGTTTTGACGTTAGAGCGACGAAGTTTTCAGAACATCGGACACCAGAAGTTAATAGTAATCGGCTCTTCTCAAAGGTTAGCCAAATCCGATGGAAAAGTTCGTGATGCTACGAACTTTTCCATACCAAAACATTTATTATCCTTCACCATCTGATGGGGCCGGGAATCCTAACTCCACAAGTTTTTCCTTATCTCTTTTAAGCTGCTCAATAAGATTAGTCAAACTATTGTTAAAGGATCCGAAGTCTTTTCCACCGATATAGAAATACATATGCTCAGAATAGTCAGGATCTGACTGAGCCCAAGAATAAGAAAGCCTTGATGCTTTATTAATAGCATCTATTTGGGTGGCGCAGCGGGTATTTATAGGGAAAAGACCTTGCGTACATTGATATGTAAATACTATTGAAAGATTGGTTTTATTTACAACTCTGGCCATATCCCAACCAAGACTCCTGAGGTAATTTATAGCTATATTACTTGGTACGCCATCAAAAGCGACAAATGAGATAGTTTCGTCGCCAATACTTTCACTACTATCTACCAGCATATTAGTCGAACAGGCCGATATAAACAGTGAAAAGGCAACCAGACATATCAAATTTTTAATAACATTCATTTTTTATACCCTTGGCGATATCAAGAGACTGACTCTCATATGAAAATGGTGATTCTACTGCAGCAAAGCTTAGCTCACAGCCTACCTCTCCAGTATTCGAATCCCTTAAAATCACATCTACGCTTCGGCAGGTATAATGTATTAAATCATAATAGCAATACCGGCTAATATTAATTATTTTATTTGACTCAGAATATTCTCGAGTTGTCTTGAGCCCAATCTTTTCCAATGATCCATACAGACTTTCGGCGAAATCCAGATTAGCATCAACAGGAGTGCTCACATAAATAGTATCTGTATCTACACTACCTTGATCCAGCCATTTTCTTGCTTTCAATGATTCACATCCCATCAATGGCAGAATGGGAAGAATTAATAATACGCGGGCCAATACATTCAAATCCGTAGTTCCTTTTCAGTATTCCTTAAATACTCTTGAAGAGACATCGTAAGAAATAGGAATTCCATACCATAATCCACAAGCAGAGCAGCCTAAGCAGTTAAAATACTAGCCCGATTGCAGATGAGCAACAATCCAAAATATCTGACACCAATAAAAAGAAAACCAGACGCCCACAAAAAAGCAGCCCGCAGGCTGCTTTCAGGGGTTCCTGCCAGGACTGACGAATCAGTCCTTGATGCGATATTCGGCGGAACGGGCGTGAGCGGTGAGGAATTCACCACGCGCCAGTGTCGAAGCGGTTTTACCCAGTTCAGAAGCGCCATCGGCTGAGCACATGATCAGTGATGAGCGTTTCTGGAAGTCATACACGCCCAGTGGTGACGAGAAGCGCGCAGTGCCGGAGGTTGGCAGTACGTGGTTCGGGCCAGCACAGTAGTCGCCCAGTGCTTCGGCGGTGTAACGACCCATAAAGATGGCGCCGGCGTGGCGAATGCCCGGCAGCCAGGCTTCCGGATCTTCGACCGACAGCTCCAGGTGTTCCGGTGCAATGCGATTGGCAATCGCGATGGCATCTTCCATTGAACTGGCGTGAATCAGCGCACCACGTTCAGTCAACGAAGTGGTGATGATGTCCTTGCGCTCCATGGTTGGCAGCAGTTTGTTGATGCTGGCTTCAACCTGGTCGAGGAATTCGCTGTCAGTAGAAACCAGAATCGACTGGGCGTCTTCGTCGTGCTCGGCCTGCGAGAACAAATCCATGGCGATCCAGTCGGCGTTGGTTTTACCGTCACAAACCACCAGAATTTCAGATGGACCGGCAATCATGTCGATACCAACCTGGCCGAATACCATACGCTTGGCGGTAGCAACGTAGATGTTGCCCGGGCCAACGATTTTATCCACACCCGGTACCGTTTCCGTGCCATATGCCAGCGCAGCCACAGCTTGGGCGCCACCAATGGTGAATACCCGGCTAACGCCTGCCGCCGCAGCAGCAGCCAATACCAGCTGGTTCAGTTCACCACCCGGCGTTGGCACCACCATGATGATTTCCTGCACACCTGCAACGTGGGCCGGAATGGCGTTCATCAGCACGGAAGACGGGTACGCCGCCTTGCCACCGGGAACATAAATACCAACACGGTCCATCGGGGTGATTTTCTGGCCCAGTACCGTGCCACTGGCTTCGGTGTAGCGCCAGGAATCCTGCTGCTGGTGTTCGTGGTAGGCACGCACGCGCTCGGCAGCGGTTATCAGTGCGTCACGCTGGGTTGCCGGCAAGGTATCCAGAGCTTCCTGCAGCTGTTGCTGGTTCAGCTCCAGCTGAGCCATGGATTCCACCGACATGCGGTCAAACTTGTTGGTGTATTCGATTACCGCGGCATCACCGCGTGTGCGAACATCATTAACGATGTCAGTCACTGCTTGCTGAACGCCCGCATCAGAGACGGCTTCCCAGGACAGCAGGGAATCCATCTGGCTGGTAAAATCGCTCTGGGCAGAACTGAAACGACGAATATTGATAGTCATGGGAAACTCCACCCTTATTTGGCTTGTTGCTGACGCTCTACCGCAGCGCCGATCAAATCAATAATTGGCTGAATCTGGGCGTGCTTGACCTTCATCGCCGCCCGGCTGGCGACCAGTCGGGAGCTGATTGGCGCGATATCATCACGCGGCTCCAGGCCGTTGGCCTTGAGGGTGTTGCCGGTATCAACGATATCCACAATCAGGTCGGCCAGCCCCATGATGGGTGCCAGTTCCATACCACCGTAGAGCTTGATGATGTCGACCTGACGGCCTTGCTCAGCAAAGTATTTTTTCGCCACGTTAACAAACTTGGTGGCCACCTTGAGGCGGCCTTCCGGCAGTTCGTAACCTTTCACGGCAGCGGTCATCAGCCGACAGGTAGCGATCTTGAGGTCCAGTGGTTCACAGAGGTTGTCGCTGTCGTATTCCATCAGCACATCCTTGCCGGAAACCCCCAGGTCTGCGGCACCGTATTCCACATAGGTTGGGACGTCAGCCGCACGAATCACCACCAGCTTGATATGTTCATGGTTGGTATCAAAAATCAGCTTGCGGCTTTTATTGATATCTTCCGCCGGATGGATACCTGCTTCTGCCAGCAGAGGCAAGGTGTCATCCAGAATGCGGCCCTTGGACAGCGCGATGGTAAGCGGTTGGGTCATGGTATCCTCAATATATCCGGGTGCCTGTCAGGAAATCCGACGAATGTTGGCACCCAACTGCTGCAATTTTTCTTCGATGCATTCGTAACCACGGTCGATGTGGTAAATGCGATTCACGTCGGTAGTACCTTCGGCCACCAGCGCCGCCAATACCAGTGAGGCAGAGGCCCGCAGGTCGGTAGCCATCACTGGCGCACTGGTCAGCTTGTCGCGACCGGTAACGATAGCCGTATTACCTTCAACGTGAATGTCAGCGCCCATGCGCACCAGTTCCTGGGCGTGCATAAAGCGGTTTTCAAACACGGTTTCAATCACGGTACCAACACCTTCGGCAACCGCGTTCAGTACCACAAACTGGGCCTGCATATCGGTCGGGAACGCCGGGTGCGGCGCGGTGCGGATGTTAACCGCTTTGGGACGACGGCCGGTCATGTCGAGTTCGATCCAGTCATCACCACAGCTGATTTCGGCGCCAGCTTCACGCAGTTTCACCAGCACTGAGTCCATAATCGCCGGATCGGTATCACGACAACGTACCTTGCCACCGGTGACGGCGGCGGCAACCAGATAGGTACCGGTTTCGATACGGTCTGGCAGCACGTTATAGGAACCGCCGTGCAGTTCCTCAACGCCGTCAACCACGATGGTGTCGGTACCGGCACCGCTGATTTTGGCACCCATGGTGATCAGGCAGTTGGCCAGATCCACCACTTCCGGTTCACGGGCGGCGTTTTCAATGATGCTCTGACCATCGGCCAGCGCGGCGGCCATCAAAATGTTTTCGGTACCGGTAACGGTTGGTGTATCAAGGAAGATACGGGCACCTTTGAGACGACCAGCCGGAACGTGAGCCTTGATGTAGCCATCCAGCACTTCGACTTCAGCGCCCATGGCTTCCATTCCGCGCAGGTGCAGATCCACCGGCCGGGATCCGATGGCACAACCACCCGGCAGTGACACTTCGGCTTCGCCGTAACGTGCCAGCAGCGGGCCCAGTACCAGAATAGAGGCACGCATGGTACGCACCAGATCGTATGGGGCAACGCAGCTTTTGACGTTACGACAGTCGGTTTCGACCGCCATATCTTCGGTGACGGAAACCTCAACGCCCATGCAGCCCAGCAGCTCCAGCATGGTGGTGATGTCATGCAGGTGCGGCAGGTTGCCGACACGCATGACACCCTTGGCCAGCAGAGTGGCTGCCAGAATTGGCAGGGCGGAGTTTTTCGCTCCGGATATACGGACATCGCCGGACAGTCTGTTACCGCCGACAATTTGCAGCTTTTCCATTAAAGGATCCCGATAATCAGAGAGCAGCGAATTCTGCGTCGGTGTAGGTTTTGATGGTGACAGCGTGCAGTGAACCGTTGGCAATCATCGGGTTCAGCACCTTGTAAACAGCCTGCTGACGCTTGACGGCATTGAGGCCTGCGAAGAATTCGCCGACACCCTGAACCATATACTGGTAACCATCACCGTTGACGGTCCATTTAACGTCTGGAAGCTGGGCTTCAAGCAGGTCTTGAATCTCGTTTGGAGATGGGGGTGCTACGGTCATTGGGCTCCACCAGATTGGGATTTTGCGAAGCCGGGGATAATACCGGATTTCAGCGACCAGAATAAGTATGGATACGATTTAGCCGAACTATGGCCCGGAGTTCCGCTTGAGAGTGTGATCTGCTGATCAGGCAGCGACCAGCACGTCACTGAATATTTCATCCAGGCCACTGATCTGGATGATCGGCAGCAGCTCGGCTGGCACATTGCGCACTTTCAGGCTGATACCAACCTTGTCTGCATAGCGCAGCCATTCCAGCAACAGCGCAACCGTGACACTGGAAACCTTTTCAACAGCGGCCATATCCAGCTGCCACTTGCCACCGCTGGCCTGCAACAGTTGCTGACCGGGAGCAACCAGCGCCGAGACGGTAGCCGCCGTCACATCGCCGACCAAGCGGGCTTCAGTGCTGCTGATGGATTCCAGTTTTGTCACACTCATGTCCTTCACTGCGTTTCAAGACGGACGCTTGCGAAGCTCGCGTCCCTGTTCCTGCAGGTCATCAATCCACTGATCAATGGCTGCACCAATATTGCCGTTGTTTTTCTCGACCAGGGCCGCGAACTGTTCATTGAACAGCTGGCCGACGTTAATGCCATTCACGATCACGTTCTGAGCCTTCCATGAATAGGATGAAAGGTCGTAATACATGCTCTGGGTTATCGGGAATACCCGCCCACTGGGAGTCACCACTTCAAGATCCACCAGGGTGTTATCCGAGCTGTGTTCAAAGTCCTTGCGCGGTGGAAGCATGCGAACTTCGTAGTCCGTAAATTCAATCAGGCCGGTGGCGTATGAACCCAGCAAACTGCGCTTGAAGGCCCGGGCAAAACGAATCCGCTGCTCTTTGCTGGCATCAAAATAGTAACGCCCCATGATCTTGCGGGTCAGGCGGCGAAAATCCACCATCGGACCCAGTACGTCTTCCAGCTCCCAATAAAAGCGCGCCTTGTCACTTTCATAGATGTTGCGGTTCTGGTTGATCCGCTCCATCACCTGATTGGTTACCCGCTTGACGACTTCGTAGGCGTGTTCGCCCAATTCTTCAGAATCCAGTGCTGTCGCCGGGGCTGGAGTCAGTGCCAGCAACAGCAGTGCCAGCATTGCAGTCAGTGTTTTGGTCATAATCCCTCCTTACATTCCCTTGCATTGGCTCTGGCGTGACCAGCCAGAGGAGACCCTGACCATACCACGCCGTTACCCTTATTCTAGGCAGTAGTTGCCAACAATGTAGGAGAGATTTATTACAAAACTTAACATTCGTGCATCAGGCCACAGTCTGGCCCGCAGCCGGATTCAAACCCGCCTCAGCCTTCTTCCGCCTTGTTAAACAGGAAGCGGCCAATCAGTTCTTCCAGTACCAGTGCTGATTGGGTGTCTTCAATCCAGTCGCCGTCTTTCAGATGCTCTTCTTCGGCACCGACCGTCAGGCCAATGTATTTCTCCCCCAGCAGACCGGCGGTCAGAATGGCGGCCGAGGTGTCCTTGCTGAGGGTGCTCATGCTTTTGTTGATTTCCATCTCGACGACCGCGGAATACCACTCAGGGTCGAGATAGATTTTGGTCACCCGGCCAATGGTCACACCAGCCATGGATACCTTGGCACGCTCATTGAGGCCACCGAGGTTTTCAAAATGCGCTTTCAGGGTATAGGTATCACCGGTATCACTCATCGACAGACCGCTGACCCGGAAGGCCATCAGCACAAGGGCAACAATACCCATCACCATGAACGCGCCAACCGTGAACTCCACAGTACGCTTATGCATAATCACACGCCTCCAAACATGACCGCAGTCAAAACAAAATCCAGTCCCAGTACCGCCAGTGAGGAAATCACTACCGTCTGGGTTGTCGCCTTACCAATACCTTCCGAGGTTGGCACGGAAGCATAACCCTGATAAACCGCAATCCAGGTTACCACCCAGCCAAACGCCACGGATTTGATAATTCCCTTGACGACATCGTTATAAAATTCCACCGACGCCTGCATGTTGCCCCAGTAGGCGCCGTCATCAATTCCCAGCATATCGACCGCCACGTAGGCACCGCCCCAGATGCCCACGGTGCTGAAAATCAGCGCCAGAATCGGCATTGAGATCAAACCGGCCCACAGCCGCGGGGTAATGACCCGCTTGAGTGGATCAACACCCATCATTTCCATCGCCGACAGCTGTTCCGTAGCCTTCATCAAACCGATTTCCGCCGTCAGCGCCGAACCGGCACGACCAGCAAACAGCAACGCGGTCACTACCGGCCCCAGTTCACGCAGCAAGGTCAGCGACACCAGCGTGCCAAGCGCTGCTTCCGATCCGAAGTCGACCAGAATGGTGTAACCCTGCAGGCCCAGTACCATGCCCACAAAAAAACCGGCCACAGCAATAATGCTGAGTGAGCGCACGCCCACCGAATACAGCTGTTTGATCAGATCGCCAAAACCGGCACTGCCCGGGCCACCCCAGAAAATCGAATTCCACAGCAGCATGGTGGCGGCGCCAATGGCTTCAATAACCGTCACACCGACGCGACCGAGATCCTGTATTTTCGAGATCATCAGAAATCACTCCCTGCCAGAATGTCATCACGGTAATCGTTGGCCGGATAATGGAATGGCACCGGGCCGTCCGGATCGCCACGCAGAAACTGGCGTACTTCGGCAGAACCGTCGTGCAACAGTTCATTAGGGGTACCAAAACCAATCACCTTGCCGCCGGAAACCAGACAGAGGTAATCGGCAATTGAGCAGGATTCCTCGACATCGTGGGACACCAGCAGGCTGGTCAGCCCCAGCGCCTTGTTCAGCCCCCGAATCAGTTTGACGATCATGCCCATGGAAATCGGATCGAGGCCGGTGAAGGGCTCGTCGTACATGATGAGTTCCGGGTCCATTGCAATGGATCGGGCCAACGCCACTCGTCGTGCCATGCCACCGGACAGCTCAGCCGGATTGAGGTCGCGGGCACCGCGCAGACCGACCGCTTCGAGCTTCATCAGTACCAGATCGCGAACAATCGGCTCCGGTAAATCCGTGTGAACCCGCAGCGGAAACGCCACGTTGTCGAACACACTGAGGTCGGTGAACAGCGCGCCGGTCTGGAACAGCATGCCCATTTTCTGCTTGCGCAGTTCAAACAGCTGCTGACGCTTGAGTTTGCTGACGTCCTGGCCATCGACAATCACAGTGCCCGAGTCGGGTTGCAACTGACCGCCAATCAACCGCAGCAGGGTGGTTTTACCGGTCCCGCTGGGGCCCATAATGGCAGTCACTTTTCCTTTCGGAAAATCGACAGACAGACCGTCATAGATAAGACGGTCTCCACGGGAAAAACTGAGATCCCGCACAGATACATAGGCTGGTGCAGCCACCATGGAATCTTCCCTTCCGAGGCTGAGTATGGTGGCGGCTAGAATAACGAATTGTCCCTGCTTTACCAACGGCCGCCCGCCGTCGTTACGTGAATGTCACAAAACGGTTTATTCCAATTGCGTGAAAAAGACCCTCAGGTACAATGCGGCGTTTTCTCACATCAGGACAATTTCAGCACCGGTCTGGTACCGGGCTGCAGGAGTTTTATGATCGCCCCATTGGTAGCCGTTCTTATCGGTTTGGTTGTGTTGGTGTGGAGTGCTGACAAATTCGTGCTGGGTGCTGCAGCAACAGCACGGCGCCTGGGCATGTCGCCCCTGCTGGTCGGTTTGACCATCGTCTCTATTGGCACTTCCGCTCCCGAACTGTTTGTATCCGCCGTTGCGACCCTGGATGGTGTCGGTAACCTGGCGATTGGTAATGCGATCGGCTCCAACATCGCCAACATCGGTCTGGTACTGGGTATTACGGCCCTGGTCAGTCCAATTCCGCTACAAAAGAAACTGTTGCGCAAAGAACTGCCCCTACTGTTGCTGGTCAGTATTCTGGCGGGCCTGACGCTGGCGGACCTCAATCTCGGTCTGGTTGATGCCTTGCTGCTGTTGTGTGGTCTGGTCGTCGCCATGTACATCATGTTCCAGGAATCCGACGATGCCGGAGAGCCGCTGGTTGATGACGAAGAAGCTGAAGCGATCGAATCCCTGTCGACCCAAATGGCCATCTTCTGGCTGGTTGTTGGCCTGATCGCCCTGATGGCCAGCTCCAAGGCGCTGGTTTGGGGTGCTACCGATATCGCTCGGATGTTTGGCGTCAGCGAACTGGTGATTGGACTGACCATCGTCGCGATTGGCACCAGCCTGCCTGAACTGGCGGCCTCGGTTGCCAGCGCCCTGAAAGGCCACCACGACATCGCCATCGGCAACGTCATAGGCTCCAACATTTTTAACCTGCTGGCGGTGATGCCGGTGCCCGGCCTGATTAGCCGAATCGCCGTTGAACCGCTGGCTCTGCACCGCGACTTGCCGGTCATGTTACTGATGACGCTGGCATTGCTGGTACTATTTATAGCTAACCGCCGTTCCGGCGTAATGGGACGTTTCAGCGGCGTAATACTGGTACTTGGATATACTACGTATCTGGGTTCACTGATGATCACCAACGGGTAACGATGAACACTCAATTCGACTTTCTGAAATCTGCCAAACGCACCATTGGTCTGGAACGCGATGCGGTTGACCAACTGATTAACCGTCTGGATGACAATTTCAGCCGTGCCTGCCAGCTGATTCTGGCCTGCAAGGGTCGCCTCGTTATTACCGGTATGGGTAAATCCGGCCATGTTGGCAGCAAGATCGCTGCGACCCTGGCCAGCACCGGCACCCCGGCCTTCTTTGTACACCCGGGTGAAGCCAGTCATGGCGACATGGGTATGATTACCCGCAGCGACGTCGTGATTGCGCTAAGCAACTCTGGCGAAACCGCCGAAGTGACCAGCTTGTTGCCACTGCTGAAGCGGCTTTCTGTACCTCTGATCAGCATGACCGGCAATCCGCAATCAACGCTGGGACAGGCTGCCGAAGCGCATCTTGATTCCGGTGTTGAATCCGAGGCCTGTCCGCTCAATCTGGCGCCAACCTCATCCACCACCTGTGCGCTGGTAATGGGTGATGCACTGGCAATTGCGCTGCTGGAAGCCCGTGGTTTTACTGCCGAAGACTTCGCCTTCTCGCACCCGGGTGGCAGCCTTGGCCGCCGGCTGCTACTGAAAGTGGAAGACATCATGCATGGTGGCGATGAAATTCCGACGGTTCAAACAGGCACCCTGCTGGCTGCCAGCCTGTTGGAAATGACCTCCAAGGGCATGGGAATGACCACAGTACAGGACGCCAACGGCGAACTGCTGGGCATTTTCACCGACGGCGACCTGCGTCGTGCCATTGATCAGGGGATCAATATCCACGAAGTAGTGATTGATGACGTCATGACCCGCAACGCCAAAACCGTTGCGCCCGGCATTCTGGCCGCCGAAGCCCTGAAGATCATGGAAGACATCAAGATCAGCGCGCTGGTGGTACAGCAAGCCGGTAAAATCGTTGGCGTGATGACCACTCACGACCTGCTGCGCGCCGGAGTTATCTGATGCGCAAGCGTTACCTGCTGTTGGTAACGGCGGTGATCTTTGGCATCGCCCTGCTGGCGGTAGAACGCTATACCGGTGAGTTGGTGACGGCTGAAAACCAGACCGCTATCGACGAGCCGGACTACTACGGCGAAGGCCTCAACCACCGCCAGTACAATCAAAGCGGCCAGCTCGCCCAGCAATTGCAGGCTGCTGCGTCCCGTCATCTGCCGGATCAGGCAGTCAGTTATCTCGACCAGCCGGTCATCATCAACCGCGACAGCAGCCAGCAACAATGGCAGGTAAGTGCCGACAAGGGCACCATCGCCGACCAGAATACCCAGGTTCAGCTCAGCGGTAACGTCAACATTGCATCACTAACGGATGCCGGCTTACGCGTTACCACCCAACAGCTGCAGTACAGTCCCGATCAGGCCACCGCATCAACCGATGACTGGGTTACCATCCAGAACGGCAGCAGTGAAACCCGTGCCCGCGGCATGACCATGGATATCAATCGTCAACGTCTCGACCTCAAGCAACAGGTAAGTACCCGGTATGTTCAAGACTAAGTTATACGTGACCGCCCTTATGGCCCTGCTGTCCTCCTCGTTGCAGGCTTTGCCGCAAGACTGGCAACAGGAAATGGTCATTCAGTCTGATCGTGCCGAACTGGATCGCAAGACCGGTATGGTGGTCTATGAAGGCGACGTGGTGCTGACCCAGGGAACATTGAAAATCGAGTCTGAACGCCTGGTCCTGATGCTGGACGGCAAGAATCTGCAGCAGGCCATCGCCGAAGGAGCACCAGCCCGTTATGAACAACAGGTCAGTGCCGACAAGCCGGTTACCCACGCGACCGCCAAGCGCATCGACTATTTTGCCCGCGACCGCCAGATCACCTTCAAGGGTGACGCTGAACTGCGCCAGGAAAGTAACCTCTTCAGTGGCGAGCTGATCCGCTACGACATCACTCGTGAGACCGTTACCGCCAGTGGCGGTGACGAAGCTGGCAGCAATAACACCAGCAGCACCAGCGATGACAAACAACGCATCCGGGTGGTTATCCAGCCCCAGCAATCTGAACAAGCACCAGCACAACCGGCGGCGGAAGAATCTGCCAGCAAGGGTACTGCGGTCGAAAACAGCGCTGAAGGAAACGCCCAATGAAAACCCTTTACGCTGAGCACCTGGCGAAAAGTTATGGTGGCCGAGAGGTCGTCAAGGATGTTTCGCTGGCGGTCTCCAGTGGCCAGATTGTCGGCCTGTTGGGCCCTAACGGGGCTGGCAAAACCACCTGTTTCTATATGATCGTCAACCTTGTGCAGGCAGACAAAGGCCGCATCCGCATCGACGATGAGGACATCAGCCATTTGCCCATGCACGGGCGAGCACGCCAGGGTATCGGCTATTTACCCCAGGAAGCTTCAATCTTCAGAAAACTCAGTGTTGAAGACAATATTATGGCGATCCTGGAAACCCGACACGACCTCAACAAGGCTGAGCGTCAGGCCCTGCTGGAACAGCTGCTGGATGAATTTCATATCCAACACATCCGCAAGAGCGCCGGTATGGCGCTGTCTGGTGGCGAACGGCGACGGGTAGAAATTGCCCGCGCACTGGCTGCCGAACCCTCTTTCATTCTGTTGGATGAGCCGTTTGCCGGGGTTGACCCGATTTCCGTCTCCGACATCATGGATATCATCCGCCAGCTGAAAAACCGTGGCATTGGGGTACTGATTACCGACCACAATGTACGGGAAACACTCGCCATCTGCGAAAAAGCCTATATCGTAGGCGGTGGCCATATCATTGCTGAAGGCAATGCCGAAGAAGTGCTGGCCAATGAACAGGTGCGAGCTGTTTATCTGGGTCAGGATTTCCGCCTTTAATACCGCAAAATTTATGGGTATTTATAAACAGATGTATCAGGGGCATTCCCAGCGTTCAAAGCTGGCGTATAATGCACAGAACATGCCGATTATCGAATACAGTAGCGCAGTATGAAAGCATCGCTTCAGTTAAAAATGGGTCAGCAGCTGACCATGACGCCACAGCTCCAGCAAGCTATTCGCCTGCTGCAACTGTCGACTCTGGATCTGCAACAGGAAATTCAGGAAGCCCTGGATTCCAACCCCATGCTGGAACACGACGAGTCTGATCATGAAGATTATGCAGATTCCGGTCAGGCAGAACATGACAAGGACATTGAAGTCACTGCCAACGTTCAGGAAACCGACACCCAGGAGCTCGGTGACCAATGGAACGATGACAAAATGCCTGACGAGCTACCGGTCGACAGCGACTGGGATGACACCTTCCAGACCACCGCCAGCACCGCGGCGGGCCCGGGTCCGGTTGGTGATGACGACTTCGATTACGATTCCCGTCACGCCACCACCGACGATCTGCAAGGTCACCTGGAATGGCAGCTCAACCTGACGCCGATGAGCGACGTTGACCGCGAAATCGCCACCATGCTGATTGATGGCGTTGATGACGACGGTTATCTGCACACCACTATCGAAGACGTGCTCGAATCCCTCGACCCGGAACTTGAAGTCGAGGAAGACGAAGTGGTTGCGGTACTCAAACGACTGCAACAATTCGACCCCGCTGGCGTATTTGCCCGCGACCTGCGCGAATGTCTGCTGTTGCAACTCAACCAGTTGCCACCAGACACGCCGTGGCTGAGTGAAGCCAAGCTGGTGATCAGCGAATACATCAGCCTGTTGGGCAGCAAGGACTACCCGACCCTGATGCGTAAGGCCAAGCTCAAGGAAGAAGATCTCAAGGCGGTACTGCGACTGGTCAAGGAACTCAATCCCAAGCCAGGTGCCGGTATCAGCGCCGATCAGTCGGAATACGTCGTACCGGACGTGATCGTCCGCAACGTCCGTGACGAATGGCGGGTTGAGCTAAACCCGGATATCGCGCCAAAGCTGCGCGTCAACGCCGACTATGCCTCGCTGGTACGCCGTTCCGACAGCAGTTCCGACAACACCTTCCTGAAAGACCACCTGCAAGAAGCCCGCTGGTTCATCAAGAGCCTGCAAAGCCGTAACGAAACCTTGCTGAAAGTGGCCACCAAGATTGTTGAATACCAGATCGATTTCTTCGAGGAAGGCGAAGAAAAGATGAAACCACTGGTATTGCATGACATCGCCGAAGCCGTTGGCATGCACGAATCGACCATTTCCCGGGTCACTACCCAGAAATTCATGCATACCCCGCGCGGTATTTTCGAGCTCAAGTACTTCTTCTCCAGTCATGTCAGCACAGATACCGGCGGCGAGTGTTCGTCGACCGCGATCCGCGCCATGATCAAGAAGCTGATTGGCGAAGAAAATCCACGCAAACCTCTGAGTGACAACAAGATTGCCGCCATGCTGGGCGACAAGGGCATTCAGGTCGCACGAAGGACAGTTGCGAAGTATCGTGAGGCCATGCTCATTCCACCATCGAATGAACGTAAACAGTTGATTTGACACCGTTATCCGGTCTAGTCTCAAAGCTGGAACTGTATCTAAGGAGCCGTAATATGAGCATTAAAATCAGTGGCCATCATGTAGAAGTCACCGAAGCCATGGAAGCCTACGTAAAGGAAAAACTGGTACGCCTGGAGCGTCACGCAGAAACCATTACTTCCGGCCAATTCACCATGACGGTAGAGAAAGATCGCAAGATCGCTGAAGGCAGCATCCACATCGGTGGAACTGACATCAATGCCACGGCTACTCACGACGACATGTACGCAGCAATTGATCTGATGGCCGACAAACTCGACCGTCAGGTGCTGAAGTACAAGGAAAAACTGGTTGCCCGACAGCACGGACAAGGCTAACGCATGACCCTCGCAATTGCTGATATTCTGACCCCTGAACGCACGCTGGCTGACGTTGATGTCACCAGCAAGAAAAAGCTGCTCGAATTTATCGCCAGCCTGGTCGCTGACGACATTTCCGGCAGCTCGGCCGACGAGGTGTTTGAACGCCTGCTCGGCCGTGAACGTTTGGGCAGTACCGGTATCGGCGAAGGCATAGCCATTCCACATTGCCGCCTGCGGCAGTGTGGACAGGCGATCGGTGTGCTGCTGCGCCTGCAGCAAGCCATCGATTTCGATTCGATCGACAAACAACCAGTCGATCTGGTGTTTGCCCTGCTGGTTCCTGAAGAAGCCACCGACGAACACCTGCAGATTCTGGCAACCCTGGCCGGTAATTTCAGCCAGCCGGACTATCGCCAGCAACTGCGTGATGCCGCCAGCAACATCCAGCTCTATGAGCGGGCGCTGGCCAACTAATTCCTCTGCGATGGAGGCAGCTCATGCGTCTGGTGGTAATCAGTGGTCGCTCAGGTTCCGGCAAGTCCAGTGCACTGGCCGTTCTTGAAGATCTGGGTTTTTATTGTATCGACAACCTGCCCGTTGACCTGTTACCTGCCCTTGCTGACCTGCCCTCCACCGAAAAGCGCAAATCCATCGCCGTCAGTGTCGATGTCCGCAACCTGCCGGATGCCATCGAACACATCACGGAAGTTCTGACCGAATTACCCAAACAGTATCGTCAGCTCGATATTGTGTTCCTCGACGCCACCGAAGAAGTATTGCTGCAGCGTTTCAGCTCCACCCGTCGCAAACACCCGCTGACCAACAACAATATTTCGTTGGCGGAAGCGATTGAGCGGGAAACCGAAATGCTTGGGCCAGTGGCCAATATGGCCGATCTGACCCTGGATACCACCCGGATGTCAGTACATGAACTGCGCAGCCTGATCAAAATGCGGGTGGCTGAAAAAAACACTCCGGATATGGCGGTGTTGTTCCAGTCGTTTGGCTTCAAGCAGGGCATTCCACTGGATGCCGACTTTGTCTTTGATGTACGCTGCCTGCCGAATCCCTACTGGCAACCGGAATTACGGCCATTCACGGGCCAGGACCCGGAAATTCGCCAGTTTCTGGCCAACAAGGACGAGGTTAACCAGATGTTCGCCGATATCGAAGGCTACCTGCTGCGCTGGTTGCCGAGCTTTGAGCAGAACAATCGTAGCTATCTGACCATCGCGATTGGTTGCACCGGCGGCCAGCACCGCTCGGTTTACCTGTCCGAACGACTGGCGGGCGCATTTGCCGATAAATTCTCCAACGTCCAGGTACGCCACCGGGAACTCAACCGCCAGCCTCACAGTCACGGCTGAATTTCATTATTCATTTGCAGGAGTTATGGATGGTCTCTACCACGATCACCATTATCAACAAGCTCGGTTTGCATGCCCGTGCAGCGGCCAAACTGGTCTCTACCGCGGCCGCCTTTGGTTCCGCCATCAAGGTCGGTTACCCCAATCGGATGGTCGATGCCAAAAGCATTATGGCGGTGATGATGCTGGCTGCCAGCAAGGGCACCGACATCGAGATCGAAGCCACCGGTGCCGATGAGCAGGCCGCTCTGGATGCCTTGTGTGACCTGATTAATCGTCGTTTTGACGAGCCGGAATAATCGCTAACACCAACACGTCTGTAACAACTTATCCTTAAATTTCAATTTGATACGGTCGACAGTAACAGCACTTTCAGCGAATCCTGCGTGGTAAGGTCAACCTTTTCACGCTAAAATCGTGCCATTCCCTTCCCTGGTGGTGACCCCATGGCAGAACTCAGCGAAAAGGCAAAATCCAAACTCCATAGCCTTAAGGAAGCGCTGGATTCCGGTGCCATGTCGCGTGTCCGCCGTATTATCAATTCCGGTCTGGCACCGGTTGATGTTGCCCATCTGATCGAATCCTCCCCACCCAAGGCCCGTGCGGTCATCTGGGAAATGGTCGACAAAGAGATCGAAGGGGAAGTACTGCAATACCTGTCAATCGACATCCAAAGCAAATTCCTCAGCGACATGAGCGCCGAGGAAGTTGTCGACGTTACCGCCGATCTTGAAACGGACGACGTCGCCGACATTCTGCAACAACTTCCTGAACAGGTGACCCTGGAAGTTCTGAACTCGATGGACCATCAGGACCGCGCCCGCGTGGAAGCCATTCTGGGCTACCCGGAGGACAGCGCCGGTGGTCTGATGAACACCGACACCATCACCATCCGCCCCGATATCAACCTCGACGTTGTGTTGCGTTACCTGCGCCGTCACCAGTCACTGCCGGATATGACCGACAGCCTGCTGGTTGTGAACCGCCAGAACGAATACATCGGTATGCTGACCATCCGTAAATTATTGGTCAGTGATCCGCAGCAAACCGTGCGGGAAGTGATGTCGACCGGCGGTACCGTGATTCAGGCAACCCAACACGAAACCGAGGTCGCCAAGCTGTTCGAACGTCACGACCTGGTATCGGCTCCGGTAGTGGACGCCAATGGCATCCTGCTCGGCCGTATCACCATCGATGACGTGGTCGACGTTATCCGTGAGACCGCCGATCACTCGCTGATGAGTATGGCCGGTCTCGACGATGAAGAAGACACCTTTGCGCCAGCAATGAAAACCGCGCGCCGCCGTGCGGTCTGGCTGGGTATCAACCTGATTACCGCGTTTGTCGCCTCGGCAGTGATTGGCCTGTTCGACAAGACCATTGAAGCCGTGGTGGCGCTGGCCGTGCTGATGCCGATTGTCGCCAGTATGGGCGGTATTGCCGGCAGCCAGGTCCTGACCCTGGTCATTCGCGGTCAGGCACTTGGCCACCTCAGTGACGCCAACTTCAAGTGGTTATTCAATCGCGAACTGATTGTCGCCGCCATGAATGGCGTCTTGTGGGCGGTGGTGATTGCCGTGCTGGCCTACGCCTGGTTCCGTGATCCGGGGCTGTCGGTAATCATGGCAGCTGCTATTATGATCAACCTGCTGGCAGCTGCCGTTGCAGGTGCAGCCTTACCGATTATTCTTAAAGCCAAAGGAATAGATCCTGCCCTTGCTGGCGGGGTGATTCTGACCACAGTCACAGACGTGGTAGGCTTTATGTCTTTTCTGGGTCTGGCGACCCTGTTCTACCTTTAAAATAGCCAGGCGGGCCATTTGCCCACCTGTTGCAAGACTTTCTGCGAGATATGTATGAGCGATTTTGACCAGGATCCATTTGACCAACAGCCGGAAGAATACGAGCTGGTCAGCAAATCCGAAATGAAACGTGAAATGGAGCGTTGGCAGGAGCTGGGCGAAAAGCTGACTGAATTGCCAGAGTCGCAATGGGCGACCCTGCCGATCACCGAAACCCTGCTGGCCGCCCTCAAGGAAAGCAAGCGTATCAAGCAGTTTGGTGCCCGCAAGCGCCATCTCAACTACATCGGCCGGGTGATGCGCGATGAAGATGTTGATGCCATTCGTGAGCAGCTGGAACTGCGTGACCCATCCAGTGAACTTTATGGCCGTCGCCAGAAACAGCTGGAAATGTGGCGTAACCGCCTGGTGGAAGACAGCCAGGGACTGAACGACTTTATTGAGCAATTTCCCCAGGTTGACCGTCAGCAGCTGCGCAACCTGGTGCGTAACGCCCAGAAAGAAGTCAGCGGTGAAAATGGCAAGCCGGGCAAGGCTTACAAGAACCTGTTCCAGTTCATCAAGGGCGAAGCTGAGTAAATTCCATAAAGGAATAGTTTTTAGAAAAACTATTCCTTTTTATTTTCGATCGGCTCTGGGTAGTCTGGCGCTATTCTGAATTACCCGAGTCCTGCCCATGTGGATCCTCGCCACTCTGTTCGCCGCTGCCTGCCAGTCTGTTCGTACCGCGCACCAGAAAAACCTCTCCCAACACGCCGGTTTCCTGCACGCCACCATGGCCCGCTCGTTGTTCGGCCTGCCACTGGTGAGCCTGTATCTGGCTGGCTTATGGTGGACGATCGGTGCAACCACACTGCCAACAACGACAGCAGCCGACTACAGCGGCTGGGTGATGGCCTGCGCAGTGAGCCAGATCCTGGCGACCTGGTTAATGCTGCGAGTATTCCAGAGTGGCAGTTTTATGCTCGGCTCCATGCTGGCCAAAACCGAAGCGGTCATGGCCGCCGTCATTGCCATTCCCTTGCTGCATCACGAACTGACCACACTGGCCTGGTGTGGCGTAATACTGGGTGTGCTGGGTGCCATGACCATGGGGATCAAGGCGTCCGGCCTGAAAAACCTCTGGCGCGATGCCTCACTGTGGCCTGGGCTGGCCAGCGGTCTGTGTTTTGCCATCACCGCCGTCAGCGCATCCAAAGCCAGCCATACCCTCGATGGTCCGGTACTGGTGAACGCCGCAATGACTCTCTGGCTGGTATTGCTGATCCAGTCGATCATTCTGTGTAGCCTGCAAATCCGCCAGCAACGGGACTGGCTGGCGCCCATTCGTCAACAGCGACCGCTGTCAATCAAGGTTGGCGTACTCAGTTCAATGGGATCAATTGGCTGGTTCACCGGCTTTGCGCTGGTTAATCCGGCGCTGGTAAAAACCCTCGGCCAGATTGAAGTACTGGGCACGCTGTATTTTTCGAAAAAACGCTTTGCCGAACACATCAGTCGGCAGCAGTGGCTGGGCGGAACCATGATTCTCGCCAGTGTGCTAATGGTGACGCTCGAACGCCTGTAGCACAGACCAAGAGCCAAACCGCAGAGATAAAAAACCCGCGAATACCTGCTGACTGGTAGACGCGGGTTTGAGCCCAAATCGTTGTTGCGAGCGGCTTATTCTGCTGGCGTCAGCAGCAGCACGCCGGCACCGGTATTGGAAATCGGCGCGTGGTAATGCTTGTGCAGTACGTTGACTTTCTCTGGCAGCGCGCCGCGCATCACCATCCACATGATCACTTCGATGCCTTCGGTACCGGCTTTTTCCATGATTTCGGTGTTGCTCTGGTTATACAGCCATTCCGGGTTATCAATCACCGAGTTAATGCAGGCAACGTCGTATTCCACATCGATCAGACCGGAACGCTCACCTTGCAGCTGGTGCGACAGACCACCGGTACCAATGATCACGACCTTCATGTCTTCAGGATAGGACTCAACTGCCTGGCGCAATGCCTGACCAACCTGGAAACAACGTTTGGCGCTGGTCAGCGGGTGCTGCACGGTATTCACCGCGAATGGCAGGGTTTTCACCGGCCAGTTGTCGTGGTGGCGCCAGAACAGCTGCATCGGTACGGTAAAACCGTGGTCGACCAGCATTTCCTGACAGGTACACATATCAACGCCCTGATTGATCAGGCTTTCTGCCACGTGCCAGGAGAAAGCGGCATCGCCTTCAAAGGGTTGCAGCAGCGGAATACCCCAGCCTTCATCGGCATTCTGGTACTGATCCGCACAACCCATCGCGAAGGTTGGTACCTGGTTGAGGAAGAAGTTCAGGCCATGGTCGTTGTACACCACAATGGCCAGATCCGGCTTCACTTCATCGAGCCATTTTTTGACCGGCTCGTAACCATCAAAGAAACGCTTCCAGTATTCGTCCTGCTCCAGGCCGCTGGCGATGGCGTTGCCGATGGCGGGAATATGAGACGTCGTCAAACCTGCGATAATCTTAGCCATGCCAGTAACCTCCTTCCTGCTGCAATTTGTTCTCGAAGCCTGCCGCGTTATCACGCAGCAGTTGCTTGAATTCTTCTGTGGTAATGCCGTGGAACGCGGCACCGGCGTCTTGTACGGTGAGACCGTGGAACACGGCAATCTTGGCCAGGTAGTACACATTGCCACCCAGGTGCATCAGCTTGAGGAAATCTCCGGCCAGTACCGCCTCACGCTGTTCGTCGCTGAGGTTGTACTTGCGGCAGTAGGCATCCATATCCGCCGCGAACTCATCACGGTTGTTCTTGTGGATAAAGGAATAGGCCATGCGGTTCAGGTTGTAGCCTGAGTTGGAACGCTTTCCATCGAACACATAAGTGCCCGGAATACTGTCGTAATCGTGCTTCTGCCAGCCCATGGGATTACCTCCAGTGAATTGTTGTTGTGATTCGCTGCTCACCAGCTGATTGCAGTTTTCATCAAATTCATCGCCATAAACATGGACCTTTGCCATCAATATTTGTACATTTCGAAGATCCAGCCCTGAATTACAGGCGAAAACTGACGTGCATCAAGAATGAAAGCCAGGCCAGTAGACAAGCCACAGCCGATTCCGGTGGTGCATTATTACGGCGAGCAACAGGGCGCCTTCACCCCAGACCTGATGCACTGCGAAGCACTCAGTGTGCGCAGCCGCGAGCACCAGTTCACCATCAAGCCCCATCGTCACCACGGCCTGACGCAGCTGTTTTGTCTAACCCGGGGCAAGGGTGAAGCCAACATAGATGGCGACAGTTTTGAAGTTGAAGCGCCAGCGGTACTGGTGATTGCCGAGCTGTGTGTGCACGACTTTTTATGGTCGGAAGAAGTGGAAGGTTATGTAGTGTCGCTCAGCCATTCGCTGCTGAAACAGCAGCCGGGCCAGCAAGCCATCTTGCAGGCGACCCGCATTCTGCAGGACCAACAGGCCTGCGCCGAGCTGGCAGAACACTTTCGCGGTTTATGGCAGGAATATGTACGGCCAGCCGATGAACAGCGGGCGCTGGCACTGGGCAGCTGGCTGAGCTTGCTGGTTGTCAGCCTGCAGCGCTGGGGCCAACAGGCGGACAGTGAAACCGGCCAACACAGCCAGAGTCGCGCCAGCCTGCATTTGCAGCAATACAATCAATTGATCAATCGGGATTACTCCTTACAGCGCAGTGTCGAAAGCTACGCCAGTGAACTGGGGCTGACCGCCCCCCACCTGAACAGTTTGTGTCGGCAGTTATTGGGCAAGAATGCGCTGGCGCTGGTGCATGAACGCCTGCTGCTGGAAGCCTGCCGTCGTCTCAGCTACACCATCCAGCCCGTCAGCAGCATTGCCGACCAGCTGGGGTTTAACGATCCGGCCTACTTCACCCGTTTTTTCAAACGTCAGATAGGCCTGTCGCCAAAGCAGTATCGGCAGCAATCAGAAGTCTGAGTTTCTGTCTAACGACTGCGCTCTCTAAACCCGCCTGTTTCCTAAACCCGCCGATGCTCCAGTACCGGCATCCGCTGACGCAGGGCGTGCAGTTCTGCCAGGTCGATGTCGGCAATCACCACGCCGGGCTCTTCGCCCAGCGACTGTAACGGCCGTCCCCAGGCATCAATAATGCACGAATGGCCCCAGGTCTGGCGCTTGTCGTCATGCCAGCCACACTGGTTGGCGGCAATCACATAACATTGCTGTTCCACCGCCCGCGCCCGCAGCAGAATATCCCAATGTGCCTGCCCGGTTTTCCAGGTAAAGGCAGCTGGTACGGTAATCAGCTCGGCACCCTGCTCACGCAGCTTGCGATACAGCTCCGGGAAACGAACGTCATAACAGATACTCAGGCCCAGCTTGCCAACCGGAGTATCAACCACGACCACCTCGTCGCCGGGGCTGAAGCGTTCGGATTCCCGGTAACTGCCCTGAGCATCACCAACCGATACATCAAACAGGTGGATCTTGTCGTAGCGGGCAACCAGTTCGCCCTGGTCGTCGAATACCATCGACGCCGAGCGCACCCTGGTTTCTGCCGGGTCCGGGTCTCGTTGTGGCACAGCTCCGGCCACCAGCCAGATACCAAGATCACGGGCAGCGTTGCCAAGCCGGTCAATCCAGCCCAGATCACCGGCCAGATCCTGATAACACTTGCCGTTCATCGACAGAAACATTTCCGGTACCAGCGCTAGCAAGGCTCCCGCATCGCGGGCCTGCTGCAGCAGCTGTAATGCCTGCTCAAAATTCTGTTCCGGATCCGCCAGGCTATTCATCTGAATGGCAGCCACACGACTCATTTCGACTCCTCCAGTCCAAAAATACTCAGGAAACGTTCCTTGAATGACCGCACCCGCTTGCCTTCCACCTCGTTGTCGAAGGCCTCACGAATCTTCATTTGCGGCTTGGTCCAGTTGCCAGTGATGTCGTAACTGGCACTGGTAAAGCGTTCCAGCTCGTCACCGATCAGCTTTTCGGTAACGTAAATCGCTCCGGCGACGGGGGCGGCAAAACCTGCCAGAACCGCAACGATTGGCAATGACCCTGTGACCGGGAAGGTCACTGCCAGTTTCATATCCAGCGCTTCGGTATTGAGATTGGTTGAACCCGAGGCCATAAACTTGGCTCCTGGTCCATCAACCACCAGCGGATCGGTAAAGGTGAACAGGCCATTTTCGATTTTGGCCTTGGCGGTGGTGACATCAAATGCCACCCCGGACTGATACAAATCCGAGAAATCGAGCTGCAAACGCCGTGAAATCGAGTTGAAGTTCAGTGCTCCAAAGGCTTTCAGAGCCCCCGCGCCTTCGGTCTTCCAGGTGCCATCTTCAATCCTGATCGACGCCAGACCATTCAGGCTCTGGGTATTAAACGCCATCGGCGAACCCTGCCAGTTAAGGCTGACACTCGACTTCATACGCTTGCCTTCGATGATGGCATCCTGACGGAAGGCCTGCTGCACCTTGCCAATGTCGCGGCCATCCACTCTCAGCATATCGATCCAGGTTTTATGGCCGTCCGGATTCTTCAGCCAGCGCATATCCCCGCTGAGTTTGAGCCCCTTTACACTGCCGTCATTGATGGTGATTGCTGCACCCTTGTCGATCGGCCGACTGCTGACGTTCCAGCTGCCGAAGTTCCAGCCGCCCAGCATGAATTCCTTGATCACCACATCCATCGGCAACAGCTCCGCCGGTTCCATATCCTTGAGCGAGTCCTGCTCCAGCGCCCGCTTCAGAGCGGCGGCAACGGCGTCTTCGCCGGTTACCTGTTGAGTAGCTGAACTGGCCAGCGGATCTTCCGCTTCCGACGGCGGCATATGGACATACTCCAGCGCCATTTTGGCCGGTTGATCATCACTCGGCAGCGTGACCTGCCCGCGCAGCAAATCGCTGTCGATATCAAAATTCCATTCGCCCCACTGCTGGGTGGCCGTCAGTCGCATCGGCCCGGTCGGCACCGTCCAGGCATCAATGGCGGAGAATCTGAGTTCGATCAGCCGCAGCGGATTTTCCGCCGTCGCCGTTTGCGAAGCGGTTGTTGCGGCAGCCGTTGTTGAACTGTTCGTCGCTGGCGCTGCAGTGCTGGCAGCTGCGGTCTTGTTTTCGGCTTCGGCCAAAGGCAACAAATGTTGCCACATGGCCCACCACTCATCGGCCTTGATCGGCTCCCTGATATCGCCGCGAATCTCAACGCCGTGGTCACTCGGCAGGAACGGCTGCGAGCCGCCCATATACACCTGGCCGCGTTCAAGCCCCTTGTCATCCAGCGCAAACACGCCGCGAATCTGGTCGTCGTAGTTGAGCGTCACACGGGTTTCGCGGCCCGGCCGCACCTCCACCTGCAGTCGATGACTGGCGTCATCGGCGGCTTTCTGCAACGGCGCCGGATAATTGATGCTGGTCCCCTTGAGATTACTGTCGAGGGCGAACACCAGCTTGCTGTTGCTGGTATCGAGTTTCAGATCGGCCTGATAATCGGCCCGGCCAGTGACGGGATCGAGCAAAAACAGCGGCATCCATTGTTTGAAGGCTTCAACGTCGGCCTCGCCTTCCGCCTGTACCCGAATCCGGAAGGCATCGGCCTGCTCAGGCACAGGCGTCGAGGCAATCGTCCCGCTCACCTGACCGCCCATCACACTGGCACTGATCGCCGGAGAGGCAATGCCGGCCTGGGTGTCGTACACCAGCGGGCCGTTGATCTGGCTGAAGTCGAGATTGAGGTCATTCAGTGCCAGCCGGTTGTCTTTCAGGTCTGCTTCCAGATGCACTTTGGGTGGCGCCACATCGCTGCCCAGCTGCATTTGCATCTGCATACTGGCAGTCATCGGGCCACTGGCATGCCATTCATCAAAGGCGTGGTTCACTAACTGTTGCAGCGGTGTATCGTGGAAATAGCGAATCGCTTCGCGGCTGTCACCGCTGATTTTGCCTGCCAGACTCAGCTCGGTCGGCTGACCCGGGGGATTACGCAAACGTACCCGGCCAGAGTTTTTGACCAGCCGCCCACCAAGGGTGCGGCCCTGCTCCAGCCAGGCATCAACGGACGGCGAATCCAGCAGCATATGACCTTTGACGCCATAAACAATCGGCCAGTCCGGCATGTATTCGAGTTCGCCTTCGTCAATATCCAGCGCCAGCTGGGTGGTCAGACTGTTGGCCGGGCGGTCGACTTCAAGTTCGCCGTTCAACAGGAAGGCGCCATTGGCCAACTCGCCACTGATCAGGGCGCTGTCGATCCAGTTACGCACTTCCGGCTCCAGCAGATCCGGCAATAAACGGCTGCGGTCCTCAACACTGGCCTTTGGCATCCCCAGCAGCAAGCTCAGTTCCTGTGGCCGCCCGGATGCCCGCGACGGCAGCAGCAGACTCAGCTCACTGCGTAATTGCAGGTGATTCCAGCGTCCCTTGAGATTGGTCAGCCAGAGTTTCGAGGCATCCTGTTCGATCTGCCAGTACAGCTGGCCGCTGACACTGTTCATGTCCCATGGATGATCGTAAACCCCGGCCAGATCCAATGTGACATTCTTGTCGTCGAAGCTCAGACGGCCACGATGAGGCTGCAGGTGCAACTCGCCATCCAGCCCCTGAATCCCCGGAATGCCCATATAGGCGGAACCGGCAACGTTATGCACATGGGCCCTCACATCCACCAGTGAATCATCGCCCGGCAGGAAGGAGACCCGCACCTGACTGGCCTCACCGGCCGGATTGATATTGGCAAAATAGCGATCGAACGGATCAGGCAACAGGCCGTGTTCCGTCATGTAGTTAATGCCTTCACCAACCGCCAGCTGATCAATTCCCAGCTGCCAGCCGCGCTGGCCATCCAGCTGTACCAGACTGACCGAAAAATCGTCGAGCGCGACCTTGTCGCCCAACTGCGGGCGGATTCGCATGTGCCAGTCGTCGCCATTACGCTCGCCGCCAATCTGGATGCGGCCGCTGTCGAGCTCGAGTGGCTGCTCGGAGGTTTGCAGTCGTAACTGGTCGAGGGAAAGGTCGGCGTACACCTTGTCCAGCTGGCCGTTGGTAACCGTCAGCCACAGGCTGGCACCGGCATCAAATTGTTTGAACTGCAGCCCCATCGGTAAATCGTCGGGAATCCAGCGAGTCCAGCTTTGTGGCTCGACATAGGCAAAAACTTCGCCGTGCTGGTCTTTCCAGGGCCAGACGTTACCCGTCACGACGGCGTTGAGAGAGATATTGGCGAGCTGTTTGCGGCCCCAGGCAATGCTGCCACGTACCGACTGACTGTTGCCCTGATGACGCCACAGCAACTGGTCAATGCGCAGGCGGTCGACCTTGCCATCCGGATTGGTGACTTCAACCAGACCGTTGAGCACTTCCATGCGTTGCTGCAACTCCAGCAAACGTGCCCAGCGTGGCCGGTTGGCATCGGCGGATTCTGCCGAGCTGCGTTTTTCGCGGTTTTTGTCCGGCTCTTCCACTGTTGTTGTGGTTGCCGTTGGCGGATTCAACAGCCAGTTACCGCTGAACCACTGCTGTTCAGCGTCACGCGACAGTCTGGCGTTCAGCCCTTCCAGCTCGATGCGCTTGAACACCGGCATACGGTAGAAGGCCGTCGCACTGACGTCGAGTTCCAGTTCCAGCCGTTGCAATGAGATGGGATGGTCAGCGTCACCAACACGAATGTTGATGGCACGGACAATCGGAGAAAGATAACGCCAGTCGCCTTCCAGTCGCTCGATGGCGACCGGCTGTCCCAGTTGTTGGGACAGGGTTTGTTCCAGCTCCGGGCGCCAGGTTTCGACCAGCGGGATCAGCTGTCGACCAAGACTGGTGTAAAGTGCAGTTAACACCAGTCCAACCACCAGCGTGATCCAGATCTGCGTCCAGCAGGCGGTCAGAAACCTCATTAATACAGCCTATTGCAAGATAATGTCGTAATAGTCTTGTGCATAAAGACTTTCGACCTGTAGTTTAATCGTTTTACCGATAAATGCCTCCAGATCTGCCAGTCCATTGCTGTCTTCATCCTGCAGTCGATCCACCACCGGCTGGCTGGCCAGTACCAGATAGGTGCCCGCACCATAAGCGCGTTCTTCACGCAGGATTTCACGGAAAATTTCATAACAGACGGTTTCCGCCGTTTTCACCGAACCACGGCCACCACAGGCTTTGCAGGGTTCCATCAGCATCTGTTCGAGGCTTTCGCGGGTACGCTTGCGGGTCATTTCCACCAGACCCAACTCGGATACACCACTGATCTTGGTTTTGGCGTGGTCTTTCTCGAGAATCTTTTCCAGCATCCGCAGTACCTGACGCTGGTGCTCCGGGTCCATCATGTCGATAAAGTCGAGAATGATGATGCCACCCAGATTACGCAACCGCAGCTGGCGGCCAATCGCGGTCGCCGCTTCCAGATTGGTCTTGAAGATGGTTTCTTCGAGATTGCGACGGCCAACAAAACCACCGGTATTCACGTCGATGGTGGTCATGGCTTCGGTCTGGTCGATCACCAGGTAACCACCGCTTTTCAGCGGCACCTTGCGCTCCAGTGCCCGCTGGATTTCGTCTTCAACACTGTAGAGTTCAAAGATAGGCCGTGGACCATGGTAGTAGGCCAACCGCTCTTCCACTTCTGGCACGTACTGCTGGGAGAACTGCAGCACCCGGTCGAAGGTTTCGCGCGAATCGATCAGCACCTTGTCGACTTCCGGGCGGGCATAGTCACGCAGGGTACGCAGGAACAATGGCAGCTCGGCGTAGATCACTGACGGCGGGGTGAAATCCTTGATGCGCTCTTCCAGCTTGCGCCAGAGCCGACGCAGATAACGGGTATCAGCGAGAATTTCTTCTTCGCCGACACCATCGGCGGCGGTGCGCAGAATAAAACCGGCTTCACCGGTCAGCCCTTCGGCTTCCATGCAGTTCTGCACCACCTGCTTGAGGCGGTCGCGTTCGCTGTCGTCGTCAATACGCTGGGACACGCCAACATGGTCGGCGCCTGGCATGTACACCAGATAGCGGGATGGAATGGTGAGCTGGGTGGTCAGACGTGCACCCTTGGTGCCAATCGGATCTTTGGTCACCTGCACCACCAGTGCCTGGCCTTCGTGCAGCAGCTGGTTAATCGGGGTTTGGGAATCGGGATGGCCCAGCTCGGCGGCGTGGATAAACGCCGCCCGCTCCAGACCAATATCGACAAAGGCGGCCTGCATGCCGGGCAGCACCCGCACCACCTTGCCCTTGTAAATGTTGCCTACCAGACCACGATGGTTGGTACGCTCGATGATAATTTCCTGCAGCACGCCGTTTTCAACCACCGCTACGCGGGTTTCGGTCGGCGTCACGTTCATCAATATTTCAGCATTCACTGCGAATTCCCTCAGATGCAATTCGATCCTGGATCCGGTGGTTGGCGGGTCGTATCAGACCTGAGAGTCGGACTGCCAGTACGAAATTCCGTGCTGTTCCAACAAGGCAGCAGTTTCGGCCAATGGCAGGCCGACAACGTTACTGTAGCTGCCGTGAATCGCAGCCACCAAAACCGCTCCTTTTCCCTGTATGCCGTAACCACCGGCCTTGTCATTTCCTTCTCCGGTAGCAAGGTACCGTTCTATCAGGGCGTCATCCAGTTGGCGAAAGGTCACATCCGTGCAGACCACACAGTGGCTTTCTCCAGCCGCAGAAACCAGTGCCACCGCCGTTAATACCTGCTGGGTATTACCCGACAAATGTTGCAGCATCTGGCGATGATGATCCGGATTTTCCGGCTTGCCGAGAATTCGACCATCAATAATCACACTGGTATCCGACGCCAGTACCGCAGTATCAGTGACTTCCGCCGCCACGACCCTGGCCTTGGTCAAGGCCATGCGTACGACGTAATCGAGTGGTGCTTCAGCAGCCAGTGGCGTTTCATCAATATCGGCAGGCTGGATCCGGTGCGGAACCCCGATCTGCTGCAATAACTCACGCCGCCGTGGTGATGCCGAAGCCAGAACCATCATGTGTGCGTCCTCAATACCGTCAGCCGTAGCAGGGCAAACACCCACGGCCAGACAAACACAGAGCTGAGCGCCGGGCCCCAGATATCAATCGGATGGGGGTAATCAAACAACACCTGCGCCAGCCAGAAGCGTAGCAGCTGGTGCAATAACGCCAACACCAGCACCACGCCCATTTGCTGAAACAGGTTAAAAACTTCCATACGGCGGAAAAACAGCTGCACCAGAAAAATATGAATTGCCATGGTGAACACATGGGTGCCCATCAGAGTCGCGTGTTCGGCATCCAGCATCAGCCCGGCGGGAACCGCCAGCCACAAACCGAAAGTTCTTGGTGCCTGGAACACCAGCAGGGTCACCACCACCAGTACCCACAGCGGCTGGAACCAGCCGATCAGATCCGGCATAGGCAAGTGTTCCAGCACAAAGCCGAAGAACAGCGCCAGCAAACCAATAATCAATGACTGGATCGACATCAGCGTGCCCCTTTCCAGAGGTCTTTCGACGGCACCTTGCCCGCTCCCTGACTGAATACCAGCAGCAACAACCGGCTGCGATCCAGATGAGCACTGGGCCTGGCGGTCACGCTGGCGAACATCTGGCCCGCCTGATGTTCAACCCTGTCGACCACAGCAACCGGATAACCACGCGGATAACGGCCACCGAGACCAGAACTCACCAGCAGGTCGCCTTCCTTGATATCAGCGGTGTTGGGCACATAAATCAGCTCCAGCTGATCAAGCGCACCAGTACCGGTAGCAATCGCACGTACGCCGTTACGGTTAATCTGCACCGGGATGGCGTGGTTGGAGTCGGCAATCATCATCACCTTGGAAGAAAACGGCAGCACATCCACGACCTGACCCAGCAGGCCATAGGCATCCAGCACCGGCTGGCCAATAAATACGCCGTTTTCACTGCCCTTGTTGATCAGCACCTGCTGGCTGAACGGGTCCGGGTCAATGGCAACTACGGTGGTTACCAGTACCTTGTCGTCCACCTGCTCGGAAGCACTCAGCAACTCCCGCAACTCGGCATTTTCCGCTTCCAGCGACGCCAGCCGCTGGGCTTTGAGTTCGAGCACCAGGTTACGTGCAGACAACTGCCGGTTTTCATCCAGCAGATCCTGCCGGGCGGTACCCAATTCCGAGAACCAGCCAGCAATAGAGGAAGGGATCAGCGCTGCCTGCTGGGCCGGATACAACACATATCCCGCCGCAAAGCGTAGCGTCTGAACAATGGAGTAGTTCTGGTCAGCCCACATCAGGGCCAGAGCCAGCAAGCATACAAGCAGGGTTCGCTGGCCCTGATAGGCAGGCATCTGAAATTGCGGTTTGATAACCCAACTCCCGATCGAAAGGCTATGTAGTACAAAAAGAAAACCCCACGTCAGTAACGTGGGGTCAGACGATCAAACCCGGCGATTATTCCTGGGCCAATACTTCCAGCGCCTGCTCGGATGCAGTTTCGAGGAAACGACCGCCACCACGCGCCACACAGGTCAGCGGATCATCAGCAACCAGCACCGGCAAACCGGTTTCTTCACTCAGCAGCTTGTCGAGATCACGCAGCAGTGCACCACCACCGGTCAGCACCATGCCGCGCTCGGCAACGTCGGAAGCCAGCTCTGGTGGCGATTGCTCCAGCGCACTCTTCACGGCCTGAACGATAGCCGCCAGTGATTCCTGCAGGGCTTCGAGAATTTCATTGGAGTTCAGCGTGAAGCTGCGTGGAATACCTTCGGCGAGGTTACGGCCACGCACGTCGATTTCACGAACTTCAGCACCCGGATAAGCAGTACCAATTTCCTGCTTGATACGTTCCGCCGTTGCTTCACCAATCAGGCTGCCGTAGTGACGACGAACATAAGCCACAATGGCTTCATCGAAACGGTCACCACCAATCTTGATGGACTCTGCGTAAACTACGCCACTGAGGGAAATAATGGCGATTTCAGTGGTACCACCACCGATGTCGACCACCATCGAACCACGGGCTTCGTCCACTGGCAGGCCAGCACCAATGGCAGCTGCCATAGGTTCATGAATCAGGTAAGCCTTGCTGGCCCCGGCGGCGATTACTGCATCACGAATGGCGCGACGCTCAACCTTGGTGGCCTGGTAAGGCACACACACCACCACACGAGGGCTCGGTGGCAGGAAGCTGCTTTCGTGTACTCGCTTGATAAAGTACTGCAGCATCTTTTCGGTTACTTCAAAGTCGGCGATCACACCGTCTTTCATCGGCCGGATGGCCTGGATGTTGGCCGGGGTCCGGCCCAGCATCCGCTTGGCCTCCATGCCCACAGCGGCAACGCTTTTCTGATGACCTTGAAGGCGAATGGCAACCACCGACGGCTCATTTAAAACAATACCCTTATCACGCATATAAACCAGGGTATTCGCGGTTCCCAGGTCGATGGATAAATCGCTGGAGAACATGCCTCGAAGTGCTTTGAACATTCTGCCGTATCCTGTCTGTAACTGGCGCAAAAAATTGCGCTAACTCTAGCAATGGCAGGGATTTAGGGCAAGGCGCATTTGTGCTAGGCTCCGGCACTTTCCACCGTATTTCCAACTCAGACAAACACTGGAGAACCAGCATGGCTCTGGATCAAGATCAGGTAAGGAACATTGCCGAATTGTGCCGCCTGCAAATCGACGATTCGCAAATCGCCGACTACCAGAAGAACCTCAGTAGTATCCTGGATCTGGTTAATCAGCTGGCAGCCGCCAATACTGATGGCGTCGAGCCTATGGCCCACCCGCTGGATGCTGTGCAACGACTGCGTGCCGACCTGGTAACCGAAGACAACCAGCGCGAGCATTTCCAGCAAATCGCCCCTGCTACCGACCAGGGCTACTATTTAGTGCCACGTGTGGTCGAATAATTGCGATTGAAGGTGATTAATCGAGCGTATTGGTAAGACAGTATCCGCCATAGTTCCCGAATACTGTAAAAATAGTCGAATCATTTACCAAGCGGCCACACCAGACGCTCACAAGCAGACATGTTTCAGGAACCCGGCAGCGCCTTCAGCGCCCGCCGACGTTCAAAGGAAAAGACTTCCATGCACAACAAGACCATCGCCCAGATCTCCCGCGATCTTGCCGCCGGCGAATATTCCAGCGTCGAGATTACCCAGCACCTGCTGGACCGCATCGCCCAACAAGACAGCACCTACAACGCCTTTATTACCGTCACCGCCGAACAGGCGCTGGCGCAGGCCAAAGCCGCTGATGAAAACCGTGCCGCTGGTAATGCCAGTGTCTGGACCGGCGTGCCAATGGCTCACAAGGACGTTTTCTGTACCAATGGCGTGCTGACCACCTGCGGCTCAAAAATGCTCAGCAACTTTGTTGCCCCTTACGACGCCACCGTGGTGAGTAACTTCAACAACGCCGGTGCGGTATCGCTGGGCAAGCTCAACATGGACGAGTTCGCCATGGGCTCTTCCAACGAAAATTCCTTCTTTGGCCCGGTGAAAAACCCGTGGAACCATGACTGTGTGCCGGGCGGCTCTTCCGGTGGTTCCGCCGCTGCCGTTGCCGCCCGTCTGGTACCGGGTGCCACCGCCACCGATACCGGCGGCTCGATTCGCCAGCCCGCTTCTTTCTGTGGCGTCACCGGCATCAAACCAACCTACGGCCGGGTTTCCCGCTGGGGCATGATCGCCTACGCCTCGTCACTGGATCAGGGCGGCGCCATTGCCCGCAGCTCCGAAGACGCCGCCATGATGCTCAACGTGATGGCCAGCTTCGACCCGAAAGACTCCACCTGTGTGGATCAGGCGGTACCGGACTACACCGCCAACCTCAATGATTCGGTTGAAGGCCTGACCATTGGTCTGCCAAAGGAATACTTCCGCGACGACCTCAGCGCCGAAATGCAGCAGCAGATTCGTGATGCCGTTGCCGAATACGAAAAGATGGGCGCCAAGGTAAAGGAAATCAGCCTGCCTAACACCCATCTGGCGATTCCGTCCTACTACGTCATCGCCCCTGCCGAGTGTTCAGCCAACCTGTCCCGGATGGACGGCGTGCGCTTCGGTCACCGTTGCGAAGATCCAAAAGACATCAACGACCTCTACAAACGCTCCCGCGGTGAAGGTTTTGGTGAAGAAGTGAAGCGCCGCATCATGGTTGGTGCCTACACCTTGTCAGCCGGTTTCTATGACGCCTACTACAAACAGGCCCAGCAAGTACGCCGCCTGGTGAAAAACGACTTTGTTGCAGCTTTCAAGGACGTCGACGTCATCATGGGCCCAACCGCGCCGAGCCCGGCTTTCAAGGCTGGTGAAAAAACCTCTGACCCGGTTGCCATGTACCTCGAAGACATCTTCACCATCGCCCTCAACCTGGCAGGCTTGCCTGGCATGTCGATTCCTTGCGGCCAGATCAACGGTCTGCCAGTGGGTCTGCAGCTGATCGGCAACTACTTCAACGAAAGCCGCCTGCTGAACCTGGGTCATCAATTCCAACAAGCGACCGACTGGCACCTGAAAACGCCAGCGGGTCTGGTATAAGGAGCGCCATAATGGAATGGGAAGTTGTTATTGGCCTTGAGATCCACGCTCAGCTGGCCACCAAATCCAAGATTTTTTCCGGTGCTTCAACCCAATACGGCGCCGACGCCAACACCCAGGCCTGCGCGGTAGACCTGGGCCTGCCAGGCGTGCTGCCGGTATTCAATGAAGAAGCCCTGCGCATGGCAGTGAAATTCGGCCTCGCCATTGACGCCGAAATCGGCAAGAAGTCCGTCTTCGACCGCAAAAACTACTTCTACCCGGATTTGCCAAAAGGCTATCAGACCACCCAGCTGCACCACCCGATTGTCGGCATCGGCCACATCGACATTGAGCTGGACAACGGCGAAACCAAACGCATCAATGTTACCCGTGCGCACCTGGAAGAAGACGCCGGGAAATCCGTACACGAAGGTTTTGAAGGCATGTCCGGCATCGACCTCAACCGTGCCGGTACCCCGCTGATCGAAATCGTTTCCGAACCGGAAATGCGTTCTGCCAAGGAAGCCGCGGCCTACTTCCGCAAGATGCACAGCATCGTCACCTACCTCGGCATTTGTGACGGCGACCTGTCACAAGGCTCCATGCGTTGTGACTGCAACGTCTCGCTGCGTCCGAAGGGTCAGCAAGAATTCGGTACCCGTACCGAAATCAAGAACGTTAACTCCTTCCGTAACGTCGAACGGGCGATCGAAGCTGAAATCGCCCGCCAGATGGACATTCTGGAAGACGGCGGCCGCATCCTGCAGGAAACCCGCCTGTACGACGCCGACAAAAACGAAACCCGCGGCATGCGCTCCAAGGAAGTCGCCAACGACTACCGTTATTTCCCTTGCCCGGACCTGTTGCCGATCCTGATCGAAGACAACTACATCGAAGCCGTACGTGAAACCCTGCCGGAACTGCCAGACGCCAAGCGTCACCGTTTCGTCAAGGATCACGGCCTGTCTGCCACCGACGCCGCCGTGCTGGCCGCCGATCGCGAACTGGCCCACTACTTCGAAACCGCCGCCAAACTGGTCAACGACTACAAGCTGGCCGCCAACTGGGTTCAGGGCGACGTATCCGCCACCCTGAACCGCCTCGAAATCAGCATCGGCCAACTGCCGGTCAGCGCCGAACAGCTGGGCCGCATCCTGTTGTTGATCAAGGACAGCACCCTTAACAACGGTGGCGCCAAGGAAGTCTTCAACGCCCTGGTTGCTTTGGGTGAAGCAGGCAAAGCCGACAGCTCGGTAGAAAAAGTCGACGCACTGGTCGACAGCATGGGCCTGAAACAGGTGTCCGATACCGGCGCCATTGAAGCCATCGTTGCCGAAGTACTGGCCAACAACCCGAAACTGGTGGAAGGCTACCTGGCCACCCCGGTTGAAAAACGCGGCAAGGCCATGGGGCCATTTATCGGTCTGACCCGTAAAGCCGCTGCCGGTGTAAACCCGCAAGTGGTGATGGAAGTACTGAAGCAGAAGCTGGAAGAGCTGGGGTAAGCTTTTGGCTTGTCGGACGTCTGAAGTCGGACGTCCGACGCTCTTTACAGAGGTAGGATGTAATAGCCAGAGGCGTATTACATCGTTGTGGCTGATGTATTACGCGTTCCGCTAATACATCCTACGACGACAACCACCGGGCTACCAAGCGGAGCACGGGAACGAGAGCAAATCTATCGACATACGAGATATGAGAGAATCAGCGGAGGGAACCAATGATTCAGCTAACTCTTGATTACATTACCAGCTTTTTCGGACTGGCCTGCAACACGTTCATATTATTGGTTTTCGGATCATTGTCTTATAGAAAGTACAAAATCTTCAGCCTCGCGGCTTCAGGGAAATACACTGCGGAGGGCACCATTACCTACAGTGAATTTCGCCCACAACCCAATATCATATCTCACTATCCAAACGAAGGTTTGATCACATACTCATACAGTGTTAAAGGGAGACTGCATACCGGCAAGATTTCTCCAGCAAAGCTGAGCCAGCGGGATGTTGATCAAAATTACCATATAAAAGCCAAAGTGCCGGTATATTATTCACCGGATGAACCCAGCTTTTCTTTAGCGGGCACAGCACCAGATTCTGTTGACGTATTGAAAAAAACGCTAACAAGCTGGTTTTTTACGCCCTTCTTCATCACCAATCTGATCAGCTTTTTTATCTGGTTTTTATTTATTAAAATCCACTCCTAATTACTGCAACCACGTAGGATGTAATAGCCAAAGGCGTATTACATCAAACCAATTGACGTATTACGCGTTCCGCTAATACATCCTACTAGCCAGTTTCCAAAACACTTCTAAACCATGTCTGGCTCCCACGCTCTGCGTGGTAGCCGATTGTGCTGGCGCTTATGCCGTCGCCAGCTGAGGCTGCATGGGTTCCGCAGTCTGTTTCAGCAAATACCGCGCATCGGTTAAAAACCCGGGGACGTTGGCGATAATCATCTCGGCCTTGATGTCCCATTCGGCCGGCAGTTCTTTTTCACATGCCAAACGACGGGCCTGACGATAACGATTCCATTGCTTCCAGCCATTCAGCAGTAAACCACTGGCAACTCCAAGCTCAATTTGCTGAGGAAAGTCTTCGCCCAGCAGCTGAGTCAAAACGCCGGTAGCACGATCAAAGGCACTTTCAAAACGCTGGACGCAGTAGTCGCGGGCCTGGCCACCACCGTCCTGTTGGTACTGTTCAGCAGCTTGTTGGAGGGAGTTGAGCGATTGGCGGAGTAATTCGTTTTCCATTTAAACACTTGGCCCATATTGAAACATTTTGATAAATGCTACTCCCTTTTAGTCTGGGGGCACATGACCACTCACCGGAACAATGCTTCCCGGATGTCCACCTATGACAATCACGACAAGCGCCAGTCACAACGCACTGTCTTCCTTGCCGACACAATCTGCGAGTCCATTCTGATATACAATTCATATATGTTTTATATCACCGGAGCCATTCGTATGGGCATTGTCAAAATTTCTGAACAGCTGCACGAGGAAATCCGTGAAGCCAGTACTGTGATGGCCCGTTCCATCAATGCCCAGGCGGAGTTCTGGATCAAGGTCGGTATGTTGGCGGAGTTCTATCCGGACCTCACTTATGCCCAGTTGACCCGCAAGCTGCTGACTTCAGAAGAGCTGCCTCTGGCGACGCTAAAAACAGAAGCAGCCCAGCAACAGGAGGCCTGCTGAGATGAGCGATGTGGTTGTGATCAAGACTCCGGAAGAAATCGAACTGATGCGGGAATCCGGGCGCCTGCTGGCGCAAGTGTTTGCGATGCTGGATGACTACGTGGTTGCCGGTATCAGCACCATGGATATCAACCTGCGGGTTGAAGAATTTATCGAGCAGCAACTGAACGCCCGTCCGGCCAGCCGGGGCCAGTACGATTTCCCCTACTGCCTCAATACATCCATCAACCATGTAGTTTGTCATGGCATGCCGAAAGCCAGTGAAATTCTGCGCAATGGCGACATCATCAACTGCGATATCACGCTGGAAAAAAACGGCTTTATTGCCGACTCCAGCAAGATGTACAGCATCGGCCAGATTACGCCACTGGCGCGCCGTCTGGTTGAAACCACCTACGACGCCATGTGGGCCGGTATTCGTACCGTCAAACCCGGTGCGACACTGGGGGACGTTGGTTTTGCCGTGCAGAAGGTCGCGGAAGGCGCTGGCTACAGCGTGGTGCGTGACTATTGTGGCCATGGCATCGGCCGCGAGATGCACGAGGAACCACAGGTTTCTCATTACGGCCGTCCTGGCACCGGCATGACACTGGAAGAAGGCATGACCTTCACCATTGAGCCGATGATTAACCAGGGCACCCATAAGCTGAAGCATATGAAAGACGGCTGGACCGTGATTACCCGGGATAAAAAGCTGTCAGCTCAGTGGGAACATACCATTGCGGTGACGGCTGATGGTTATGAAGTGCTGACCTTGCGGGAAGAGGAAAAGCAGGCAGGGATTGGTTAATACCGTTACGCAGGACTGGTGTGTATCAAGCACCAGTCCAGCCATCCCAGCGACAGAATAGAGGGCATCCCTAATTTTGGAGTCTCGCACAGGAGAAGGGGGATCCCAAATAGCACGACTCCGAGCTGATCCAAATTGTTTAACGGAAGTCGGGTTTAAATACACCAGAATCATAGTCTGGCGATGGCATAGTAGAACACATCCACATCACTTCGTAGTCATAGACGTAGTATTTACCATCAAAACGAATATTTGATGCGGAATAAGTCAAATCCCCACCATCTACACATTTGTATGATTCTATATGATTCAAAACACTTATATTTGCGCCTTCAGTGCTTCGTCCATCCGCCGACTTAAAAATCGGATACTGCAAATCAGTTACCCACTTTCCTACAGGAGATCTTAATGATGGAATTTCCTCATACTGACTCTGCATATCAAAAGTCAAAATCCTACTTTGAGAGTTAGCACATCCCGTAAAGAAAATGCAGACAACCAGTATAAATGAAAAATTTAATCTATATTTTTTATATGCATCATAAGCCCGCCCAATTCGAACATCATATTTATTTTTTGAATACCCCGGACCGTTGTAACCTTTAGCAAAACCAGACCAGTCCTTTGCTTTCAGCTTTGCAGCGAGCCCATTTTTAGATATAAATCTCAAAAAATGAATCAATTGCATATATTCAGATTCACAACGTTCTTGCACAAAACATCACGAACGCAGTCGAGGCTACTCATCGCCAGCTCCGCAAACCAACCAAGATCCAAAGCGGTTCTGCCAACAAGAATACTTGGTTGAAATTGTTCTGCCCAGTATGTTGAAAGCCTCCGATAAATGGACTCATCCCACGAAGTCAATCGCAAAACATACTTAGACTTCTCCCCAACTATATCCTGTTGTTCCTCTAGTCTTTGCCGCAAGTTCTCCGGAGTATTCTTCAGGCCATTGAATTGAAAGGTTGTTTTTCAGTGTTTCAAGACTGACATAGCCAATTGGATTGATTGGGTGGTCACACAACCACTCGGAGCCACTCCACCGGGCGAACTCAAACTCTCCAGCCAGTTCACCAAGTTTATTGGCAATGAAATACATACCCGGCTCAGTCGGAGTTCCTGATTTCCATTGCAATTGTATCTTCATGTCATTACCTCAGTATAATTCTCTGAATTCTTCAGCGACTGCTGCCAAATCCAGCAAATAAAATCGATTTTCGTTGTAAGTTTCATGAGCATTTCTTAAGAAACCTAAAAGAAGATACTCATTTGGATTGAAGAAGCCTTCGCAATATATCAGAGCTGTGTTTGAAGCTCGATCATAGTCAAGCCTCTTCAAGTGCCAGTTTATGGATGACTTATCTTTAACATGTTTGTGTCGTAACCCGGCATCAGCAACGGATTGAGAAAAGTCATATGATGTATCTCTTCCAAACTGATCCGGTCGTACTCCCGTTGATTTGTAAGATTTGAAGTCATGGATTATCGAATCGAAACATTCCTTGGTCATACTTTGTTTAAATGACTCTATTGCGAATACTTTTAATGACATATCAGACCTCAATAAAGCGTTCTTTTTTTGCTTTGTCTTTATCCGACAACTTTGACTTTGTTATTTTCTCTGATCTTGCGATATCCACTGGTGAAACTTTACTTTTTTTCCGTGTTTCATTATCATCTCCTTTAAATTATTCATCGCTGATGAAAACAAGGGATTTATGAAAAACCCCTATTACTTTACCGCTACTCCCTTGATCACCTGATACAATCGGTCTTTCTCATAATTCGTTAGCATTATAACCTCCATTTATCATATCGATAACTCCCTGCATTGAAAAACCTTCAGAGCTAATAGTTAATACCCGATCAGGAAAAGATTTATAATTAATCCAAAACCAGTATTTATTATTGCGCCCGACCCTGTATATGGTTTTATCAATTAAATTATCGACCGATAAAGAATCGAGCCCATACAAATACTCAATTTCATTTTGAGTATTATCCAGCATTTTAGATATTCCAGATCCCTCTGGGCAATATTCTTTATTAGCACGCAAATACAGTCGGGAAAATTTTTCATCGAAAAATCTTCAGGCAAGTTCTGATTATCCGCTGTCATAACATACCCAAAAATTGAATTCCGTTCCGAGGTAACCAACATCAGTCCCTCAGTGTCAAAGATGGCACCACCGCTCATGACAGATAGAGGAACGTATATATCCAGACCAGCGCCATAAGTCATGCGAATAGAAGGCTGTGATGCACAACCTGATAATGTAGCCAACATAAAGATCACAAATAGATATTTCATCACCAACACCAAAAACATTTAAGGAAAGAATAAGGCAGATACGCAGAATACTATTGCGACGATATTTTCAGAAATCAGGCAGAAAATTACTTTTATGAGGTTTTTTGATGACTTTCTCGGCGTGAGAAAATTCACATTAAGAAGCACTGAACGAACTTGAAAACCCCCTCTGAGATCGGAAATCACCAAAGTCTATTTAAGCAATTTTTATAAACATTCCCTCTGGCATTCAGTCAGCATTATTATCTCCTTCCAGAATTTTCATGATGTCTTCCATATCAAAACCACGGGTAGTCAAGCTCAATATTTCAAATGAATTTTTTTCAGCAACAACCCAGTACCAGGAATCATCCAGGTCCCCAACCTTGAAGACTTTTATAGCTCCAATATTTTTAACGATCAGAGAATCCTTGCCATATTGGGTATCAATATAACAGCGAGTATTCTTGATGAGCTCTGAAAACTCATCACTATCAGGGCACTGTTCATCATTTCCAGCGAGAATGCATTCAGGATACCCGGCCAGGTCGTAGTCCTCCGGAAGTTTTTCTTTCTCCCGGGTCAAAATATATCCAGATATATTTTTATTACTGCCAGTAATCAGAGCCATACTGTCAGCATCAATAATTTTTGAATCAGCCAGTGCTGATACTGGCACATATAACTCCAGCCCGGGTCCGTAAATCATGCGAACAGAAGACTGTGATGCACAACCTGATAATGTAGCCAACATGAAGATTACAGATAGATATTTCATCACCAACACCAAAAAAATTTAGTGAAAGAATAAGACAGATACGCAGAATGCTATTGCGACGATGTTTGCAGAAACCAGGCTGATAATTACTTCTATGAAATTTTGTGATGACTTTCCCAGCCAGCGCAAATTCATATTGAAGAAGCTGAGGGGGAGCTGCCAGGAGTAAAACAGGCTGATTACGAGGCTGCATGGATCCTGAATCACGTTCAGGAAGGCGGCCTGGCCAGTTCCATTATTCCCGTCAGTTGCTTTTAAACACGCCTTTCAGAATATACCCCATCAAACCAATCACGCCGGAGCCAGCACCAATCAGTGCCAGCATGACGCTGGAGGGTATTTCAATTCCCAGCGTTGCCATCTGGCGGAAATAATCACCGATCAACCAGAACAGGCCAATAAACCAGCCGCTGATTAACACGCAAAGGAAAGCGGAAAGGCCAATCTTGAGGTTGGTGTTAGCGCGCACGTCGCCGGTTAGTGCCTGGCGGTGGTCAATTTTGGCGTGGCGTTCAGCCTTGTCGAGGGTGTTGACCACCTCAGCTTCGGTCTCCCGTACGGTTTTGGGCCGGTTGGGTACGGCTTTGGCAAACGGATCCATGTTGCGGTGCTTCCTTGTCAGAGTCCGGCCACGCTGTCGGGGCTGCTGATCACCTTGCGGTAGTGGTCTTTGATCATGTCGTTGGGGATACGGGCGAACTGGTCGCGTTTGCCGTCCTGTACTTCGTAGATCTGATACCAGGGTGTATTGGGCTGATGGGTGAGGTTAACCAGATCCATGGCATCACGATCGCCATAAAGATTGAGGGTTCCTTCCAGAGCTTGCAGCACTTCGGCATCGTCGATACCGCTTTCGATCTCGCCAACCGGAATCTTGCTGGCACCGTATTCGCGAAACTGTTCATATACGCCATGAATCACCGGGCCATATTTCCAGGCGCTGATATCGTCGTCAAACATGGGTTTATTTTTCCATGCCAGCAAATAGCCGTGGGCGATATAAAGCAGTTTTTGCAGCTGCAAATTGGACAACTGCAAACCCCGTTCGCTGGCCAGTTGCAGCAATTTGTACGACACATCTACAGCGCGAACCATGGCGCTCCCCAAATATCCGAATAGAATGGCAGTCTATAGCGGCTGTTCCGGCTCTTACAAGCGGCAGAGCCTGTCTTTAATAGCTCAGAGTTAAGCCAGCCCGGTTTCAGGACTGGTACATCCATTGCTATTCTCTCTACTCCAGCGTTTGTAACGAGATTCCCATGACCCAGGTTCTGACCACCGAAGATTTTTTGTTAGCGGCCAAACGCGCGGAAATCAGCGCACTGAAACAATTGCTGGTGAGCTGTGCACTGGTCACCCGGGTTACCAATCTGACGCACGAGCTGCAACGCGAGCGCGGAATATCCAACACCTTTCTGGTTTCCCACGGCGAACGCTTTGAACAACAGCGCAACGACGAACTGAAAGCTACAGCGGTGGCCGAACAGAGCTTTCGTGATGCGCTCAACCAGCTCGACATCAATTCATCCGACCCCAGTTCGGCGCGGGTTTTCAGCAGTCTGGCGTTTGTGCTGCATTGTCTGGATGAATTGCCTGCGCTGCGGGCGCTGATCTCGACCCAGCAAATCAGTGCGCTGGATTGCACCAGTGCCTTTAACCGCTTGATCGCCGGACTGCTGACGGTGGTGTTTGAAGCAGCCGACGTATCCAGCGACCCGGATATCACCCGCGCGCTGGTCGCCATGTTCAACTTTATGCAGGGTAAGGAATACGCCGGTCAGGAACGCGCCCGTGGTGTGATCGGCTTTGCTGCCGGTGAATTCAGCAACGCCCAGCAGGAGCACCTGCGCAGCCTGCAGGACGCCCAGCAGCGCTGCTTCGACATTTTCAGCGAGTTTTCCCAGACTATTCAGGGCGCCCAGTGGCGTCAGCTGGAATCCGACCAGAGCGCCACCGAGCTGGAAAAGATGCGCCAGATGATCACCCGCTACCGCCGTGGTGACACCTTGCCGACCGCCATTAGCGAAGTCTGGTATGCGGTGGCGACCCAGCGTATCGACCATATGCAGCAGCTGGAACATCAGCTGGCGGGTGATCTGCTGCAACTGTGTCAGGGCAAGATTGATCAGGCCGAAGAAGATCTGCGACTGCACAGCGAACATCTGAAGGAGCTCGCCAGTGTTGAAGCGCCGCCGATGTCGCCGGTATCCGGCTTGCCGGATGCGACTGGCCCGGCGGTCAATGTAATGCCCGGTGTTAACATCAAGCTGGCACGCTCTATCTCCGATCTGTTGCAAGGTCAGGCCGAACGACTGCAACGCATCAGTGATGAACTGACCGAAGCCCGCCAGGCCCTCGATGAACGCAAGCTGATTGAAAAAGCCAAGGGTCTGCTGATGCAGAATCAGGGCATCAAGGAAGAAGAAGCCTATAAACAGATCCGTCAGGCAGCGATGGATAACAACAAACGCATTGTTGAAGTGGCCGCCAATATCGTCAGCGTGGCAGAGCTGCTGATGCCGGGATCTGCCGCTTCAAAGTGAGGCACACGGTTTGAACAACGCCCAGCGATGGCGCGTATTTTTCAGCCATCACCCTCTTTCAAAGTGCCATCCGACGATCAATGAGTGACTGATATCTGGCTGAAAGCCGCCATTTTTGTGGCTTCAGCCATTTTTGCCATGCTCTGTATATTTTTTGGCACAGCTTCTGCTTTATGTAGATTATTCAGGCCAACGGCGGCCTGAACTCCAGAACAGCTCAAGAACTTTGGATAACGGCGTCCAGTGCAATCAACCCAGGTTGATTTCACGGACGCCGTTTTTTTTGGCTTGTTGTCGGGGATTCGTCCGCCGCAGCCACTGAGCACAGTAATCAACTACAAATGCCTTCGGGCAAATCTGAGTATGAAGAGGATCTGACGATGTCTTATCTTGCCCCCTCCGAGTTTGTGACCAAGATGGTCGATGCTGGCGCTGAAAAGATTTATATGTCGACGCGCGATACCCTGATCCGGGCCTTTATGGCCGGTGCCATTCTGGCGTTGGCGGCCGTGTTCGCCATTACCGTGGCGATGAAAAGTGGCTCGCCGATTCTGGGCGCGTGCCTGTTCCCGGTTGGTTTTATCATGCTGTACCTGATGAAGTTCGACCTGCTGACCGGCGTGTTTACCCTGGTACCACTGTCACTGATCGACAAGCGCCCTGGCTGCAACCTGCAGCAACTGCTGCGTAACTGGGGGCTGGTGTTTATCGGTAACTTTGCCGGTGCCCTGACCGTTGCCTTTATGATGTCCTTTATCCTCACCTACGGTTACAACACCGACGGCGGTGACATCGCTGCCAAGGTCGCCCACATTGGTGAGGCCCGTACACTGGGTTATTCCGCTTACGGCACCGAAGGCTGGTTCACCATTTTCATCCGCGGCATGCTGTGCAACTGGATGGTGTCCATGGGTGTGGTTGGTGCCATGATCTCGACCTCTGCGACCGGTAAAATGGCTGCCATGTGGATGCCGATCATGCTGTTCTTCTTCATGGGCTTCGAGCACTCCATCGTAAACATGTTCCTGTTCCCGTTCTCCATGATCATGGGCGGTGACTTCACCTTCATGCAGTACCTGATCTGGAACGAAATCCCGACTGCGCTGGGTAACCTGTTTGGTGGTTTCTTCCTGGTCGGTCTGCCACTCTACTTCACTCACGTACGTCAGAGCGCCAAGCGCCAGATCGTTGGTGGCCCAGGTAACAGCATGGTTGCTCCCGCCAAGAAAGCCTGATAAATAATCGCTGCTCGAAGCTAAACCCAAGCCCCCGCAATGCGGGGGCTTTTCTATTTCTCTTTATCGCAGCGCCGCCGGTAACTCTACCGACCGCAGGAGTCAGCGATGTCGCAGGATCTGCAAGTTGCCTTTGGCCAGTTCAGCAGCAAGGGCCGCAAATTACTGAATCAGGATTTTCATGGCTGCATGCAGCCGCAAGGCCAGCAACAGCAGCTGAAAGGCATTGCCTTTGCCGTCGCCGACGGCATCAGCAGCAGTGACGTCAGCCATATCGCCTCCGAAAACGCCGTCACCGGTCTGTTGCAGGACTACTACTGCACCTCGGAAAGCTGGACCGTGCGGAAATCCGCCGAACAGGTGCTGGCAGCGATTAACGGCTGGCTCTACGCCCAGACCCTGCAAAGCCCGTTCAGTCATGATTTCAACCGCGGCTATGTCTGCACCCTCAGCGCCTTGATCCTGCGCCACCATACCGCCCACCTGTTCCATCTGGGCGACAGCCGTATTTACCGCTTGCGTAACGGTCAGGCTGAACAGCTGACCATTGATCACCGCATTGTTGAATCCGCCAGCCAGAGTTATCTGGCCAATGCCATGGGCATGAAACCGGTGGCCGAAATCGACTATCAGGCCCAGCCGCTGCAAGCCGGTGATATTTATTTGCTGGCCACCGACGGCGTTTATGAATACGTCAGTGGTGAGCGCATCTGGCAAACCATTCAGCAGCATCCGGATAACCTTGATGAAGCTGCCCGGCTGATCACCGAAACCGCTCTAGCCCATGGCAGCGCAGATAATCTCACCATCCAGATTGTGATGGTGCAGCAGCTGCCAGATGACGCTGGCAGCAGCCCGGTGGCGGAATGGAAGCAACTGCCGTTACCCCCAGAGCTGGACGCCCGGATGGAGTTCGATGGCTACCGGATTCTGCGAAACCTGCATATTTCCAGTCGCAGCCACGTCTGGCTGGCAGAAGATATCGCCAGCGGCCAGCAGCTGGCGTTAAAAGTACCGTCCGGTGAATTACAGGGTGACCCTGACTACCTCGACCGTTTCCTGATGGAAGAATGGATCGCCCGGCGGATTACCAGCGCTCATGTTTTGCAGCCGCTGAGCAACACCCGGCCACGTAATTTTCTCTACACCACCATGGAATACGTCGAAGGCCAAACGCTGGAGCAATGGTTGCGGGATAACCCCAAACCATCGCTGGAAACGGTCCGTACTATCATTGAACAGGTGGCCCGGGGGCTGCGGGCGTTTCACCGCATGGAAATGCTGCATCAGGATCTGAAGCCGGAAAATATCCTCATCGACACTGCCGGTACTGTCAAAATCATCGACTTCGGCTCGACCCGGGTTTATGGCCTCAATGAAATTGGCCTGCAGCAAGATGAAAGCCTGCCCGGCACTGCGCTCTATATGGCGCCGGAATATTTCCTCGGTTATGGAGGCTCGATTCTGTCGGACCAGTTTTCACTGGCGGTGCTGAGCTATTACATGCTCACCGGTCAGTATCCTTACGGCACCAAAGTCGCCCGTTGTCACTCGGCGGCAGCGCAACGCAAACTTAAATACCGCAGTATTTTACAGGATGAGGAAACAGAAATTCCGGCCTGGGTTGATGCCGCGATTCAACGGGCCTGTGCGGTTGATCCACTGCAGCGCTACGACGATCTGTTTGAATTTGTCCACGATCTGCGCCATCCCAACGAAGAATTCCTGCGTCGCAGTCGGCCACCACTGGCGGAACGTAACCCGGTGGCCTTTTGGCAAGGCATTGCAGCCGCCGAAGCAGTTCTGGTGCTGCTGCTGGTGTATCTGCTGCTAGGTTAAACAGTCGGTCGATCAAGAGAACGACCACCACTTTTGTTATGCTGCAGGCTGATTTTCATGAGGACAGGATTATGACCCTGCGTCGAAGTCTGCTGGCCAGCCTGCTGACTCTGGCTGCCATCAGCCCATTACAGGCTGAAATTGTTGGTGAAGTGGATACCGCTTTTCAGCTGATCGGCAAGAACCACCGCATTGTGATTGAAGCCTTTGATGACCCCAAGGTTGAAGGCGTGGCCTGCCACCTGAGCCGGGCGAAAAAAGGAGGGATTTCCGGCACACTGGGGCTGGCAGAAGATACTTCCGATGCTTCGATTGCCTGCCGTCAGGTCGGCCCGATCAAATTCCTCGAACCACTGGAAGATGGCGAACGGGTTTTCACCAAAAGCACGTCACTGTTATTCAAGACCATGCAAGTGGTGCGTTTTTTCGATCAGAAGCGTAATACGCTAGTGTACCTGGTGTATTCCGACAAGCTGGTTGATGGATCACCCAAGAACAGTATTTCGACGGTGCCGATTCAGCCCTGGTGATGAGGGCCTGTGCAGGTTAGTGAACCAGCTTGCCCCCTGATTCATACAGAGGGGATCCACGTTCACCACCTGCCAGCCACATCCGGACACCTTAACGAGCGGCCTTGTCCAGACAGACCTGGTCGCCGTAATAGTTGTCCTTGTAGTTGCAACCGCAGCCCTTATCGGCAGCGGGCTTCGACGTTGAAACCGCCACGGAGACAGCAGCAGGCTTGCGAGATACGACAGATACGTAACGGAACAATTGGCTCATGACAGGACTCTCCCTAACTTTATATAGCCTTTAAGTATTGATACAGAGTATTTGGTAGCTGTATTCAATCAACAAGCTCAGATTAGTCCTGCCGCCCTGATTACTGAAATTCTATTTAACTCTGGCTTAGATAGATTTTTTGTATCAGATTTAAACCACTCATAGCTTCCGAATCTGCTTATGCCGATGCCAGTTCCAGTGGCCTGGCTGCGCTTTTGGCAGCCAGTCGTCGTGAGCCGTAAACCAGCCCCAGCCCGATCACCATGGCTGTCAACTCAACCCCTACGCTGGTCAACGACAGCTGGCTCCAGCCCAATGCCAGACTCAGCAACCCTGCTAACGGAATCACCAGTACCACCAGCCCCGTAACCATCAACATCTGCTGGCCGGTGCGACGTTCATCCCACAAGCTCGCCAACAGACCCCATACCAGCCAGCCCAGAAATACCAGATAGTAACCACTCACTATCAACCCATTAATGGTGGTATCCGCAACCGACGAATGCAGACTGGCGTAACGCGCAATCAGCATGGCGACCGCCACCGCCGCCATCACACCCAGACAAACACCGGTCGTCAGGCCAGACAACAAACGCACCGAGTTGATCCGACGGCCATTTTGTTCCAGCTGCTGTTGCTTCTTGCGGCGGCTTTCAACCCACAACAGGTTGCCGCTGTAGAACACAAAGGCACCGCTGATGCCCAGCAGGAAATACAGCCACTGCATCGGCAAACCGCCATAACTGCCAAAGTGAATACCAAACATGCCAGCCACCAGACCGCTCCAACCGTCTTCGTGGCCAGGCAGTACATCCCAGTTGGTCACTTCCAGCGAATAGGGATTCATCACCAGATAAGCTTCGCGAGCACCACGTGTGAGATAATCCGGGTTGGACAGTGCCACCCGAACCCGTGCCCGCGGAGTTTCCAGCCCGCCCATTTCAATCGCCTTGATATCGAACTCAGGTGCGGCTTGCCTGACCTTGGCAACCAGCTCAGACAGCGGCGGCAGCTGTTCAATCTGATGCACCACCGGCGGCTGGCCGCCACGGCCTCCAAACATCGGCTGCTCGCCATAAACCGTTTTACTCAGGGCTCCGTAGAACTGGTCGTGAAAGGCAAACACCACCACGCTGAAGGCAATCACGATATGGAATGGCAGGCTGGTCAGGCCTATCAGATTGTGGGCATCAAGCCAGAAACGCTTACGGCTTTTCTCCGGCCGCAGGGTGACAAAATCACGAATAATGGTTGGCAGAATCAGCACCAGCCCGGAGACCAACGCAATGCTGTAAAGGAAAGCCGCGACGCCCATCAGATAGACGCCCAGAATATCGTGGCCAATTTCACCGGGAATACCAGCGCTGCGATGGAGTTGGTCAATCAGCTCTGCCAGCTGACCCGGCGCATAGTCACGTACCACCAGCTCACCGGATTCACTCAGGCTGGCCTGGCGCTCATGACCATCAAGGTCGAGTGCATGATGGTCGGCTTCAGCCTCGTGCCAGCTTACCGGCGCGGTAATTCGTTGATCGCTGGACAGGTTGATCTGTATTTCCTGACGGGCAGCCGGATGTTCGGCCAGCACCTGGCTGACCAGCAAATCCAGCTCGTCAGTCGATAGCTGATCCGCCAGCCGTAACTGGTGCTGCTGCGGAGTAGACCAGCTCTGGATCGGTTCTTCGAACATGGTCAGGGCACCGGCGAAAAAGCCGATAAACAACAGCAGACCGGAACAAATGCCCACCCAGGTATGCAGGCTTTTGTACATTTTCAGCAACTCGCCGCGGACCTTGATACCGTTGCGCGTTTTTGTGGTTACGCCATTTACTCCGGCACTCATGCCGCACCTCCTGTCCGTGCCAGATACAACAGGCCCTGACTCACAATCGCCAGCCCGCCAATCCACTGCAGCGCTCGCCAGCCACTGCGCAGCGGGAACACCAGATTAATAATCAGCAGCCAGAGAATGGCGATCAGCCACATGTTGAACTGCACCTTGTTGTTGGCATCGATACCGCCCGGTCCCCACCAGGCAAACAGGCCAGCCAGCCCGAGTGCCAGTACAAAGCCGGGGACGATGGCGACCAGACTTTTCAGCCACCAGTCATTACGAAATTGGCTTTTGGATGCGCTCATCCCTGTTCACCTCTCTGTCGCCTTGGTGCAGTTTGCTGAGGGACAGCTTTCAACAGGGTCAGCGCAGGCAGCAGTCCAACCACCAGCATCAACACCACCAGCCAGCTCAGTACCGCAGCCAATGGCTCCATCAGCCATACCCAAGCCACCAGCAACAGCAGCAAAACGGCTTGCGCCAGCGACCGCCAACGACCAGCCAGAGGTGCTGACAGCCAGCGCTGGTTCGCCAGCGTCAGATAAAACATCGCGGCGGCGGCCGCCGTCAGACTTGCTAACAAGATTACTTTCATGATTCCGCTCGATTACCGGTTCCCTGGCCCGTTGCCGTGCTTTCCACGTTTCTCGCCTTGCAGAAACACCTAGGGCTGGCGTTTTGTAACCCAATGGGCCGGGTGAGCGACCTTATTGGGCGTTATTGAATATCTCTGACACACTGAACAAGACAGTGGGCCTGCTGACTGGAAAAATTGACTCCAGGCAAGTCCACTCCAAAGGTCTAACAGCAAAATCAGATCAGTCTGTCCCACTACAAACAACAATGTAGTAATTATCGTCCTTTACCCATGAATGGGGCCTGATCAATAAATACCGCTCGACCGATCGGCAAACAGTGGAACGACTGCCACGAGTTACTTAAAAATGACCCCTTGGAGGCTGCTTGCCGTCAAAAATATAAATGATAATAATTCTCACAATCAAGAGTATTTGAAAACTTTGCACTTCCACAGAGTTTGCAGGTAACACAGCCAGACATCTGAACGATGTTTTGGGTGGATTTCGACACATGAAAAATGTCAACGGCTTTATCAAGCCAAAATGACAAGGTACGGAGGCGGCGCTACCATGGCGCGCTGCGATCAGCCCTCAGCTCTGGCTGACACACGAGAGGATTAATAATAATGATTGCCGTCGTAAAAGCGTTCCAGCACTGGCTGTGGAACCGCAACAGTATCATCTTCATTGCCAACGTGATTCTGCTGCAAGTACTGCTGAACACCCTGCCCTACGAGCACAATGTGGTGGTTGGTCTGAGCATTCTGGTGTTCTGCGCCGTGCTGTGGCTGACCGAAGCCGTTCACGTTTCCATTACCGCCCTGATGGTGCCGCTGCTGGCGGTTTTTCTGGGGGTATTTGATACCACCAAGGCGCTGGGTAACTTTGCCAACCCGATTATTTTCCTGTTCCTCGGGGGTTTTGCTCTGGCAGCTGCGCTGCGGGTCCAGAAACTGGATCAGGCAATTGCCGATAAGGTAATGGTCATCGCACGCGGCAAAATGTCCGTCGCCGTGCTGATGATATTTGCGGTAACTGCCGGCCTGTCCATGTGGATCAGTAACACGGCAACTGCGGCTATGATGCTGCCGCTGGCGATGGGTCTGATTGCCAAGGTCAACAACGAAAAAGAGCACGGCACTTATCTGTTCGTGCTGCTGGGTATTGCCTACTGCGCCAGCATTGGCGGTATCGCCACTCTGGTTGGCAGCCCTCCAAACGCCATTGCCGCCGCCGAAGCCAAGCTGACCTTCGCCGACTGGATGCAAATGGCGATGCCTATCTCGCTGATTCTGCTGCCGGTTACTGTGGTGCTGCTGTACGTGCTAACCAAGCCAGACCTGAAACACACCTTTGAAATCGACCATGAGCCACTGGAATGGACTCACAGCCGCATTTTGACCCTGACCATTTTCCTGATCACCGTCGTGCTGTGGATTTTCAGCAGCCCGATCAACAAGATGCTGGGCGGCATTCCGAAGTTCGATACCGTGATTGCCATGTTGGCCTTGCTGGCGCTGGGCGTTACCCGCGTGGTGCAATGGAAAGATATTGAAAAGACCGCTGACTGGGGTGTGCTGCTGCTGTTCGGTGGCGGTCTGACGCTGAGTGCCGTCCTGAAAACCACCGGTACCAGCGTGTTCCTGGCCCAGACCATCGGCGACATGCTCAACGGTGCCGGTGGCCTGATCACCCTGGCAGGTATTATTACCTTTGTGGTGTTCCTGACCGAGTTTGCCAGTAACACAGCCAGTGCTGCCTTGCTGGTACCGGTATTCGCCGGTATCGCCGAAGCACTGGGCGTGAACCCGGTGATTCTCAGCACCATGATTGCCGTTTCCGCCTCCTGTGCCTTTATGCTACCGGTGGCTACACCACCAAACGCCATTGTGTTTGGTACCGGTTTTGTGCCGCAGAAAGACATGATGAAAATTGGTCTGTGGCTCAACCTGGTGTGCATTATCTTCCTGACCTTCTACGCCTGGCTGTTCTTCTGAGAACAGCTCCGGGCACCAAAAACGTCTTCCGCAAAAATCCACAGCCAACAGCCATCTGAGCATTAACCAGATGGCTGTTGGCTGACTGCAGGATAGAATCCCGCCAAAATGTCAGGTTATGTCAATGCTGACATTTGGGAATTCATACGACACAATCCTGTCGAAGACTAATCTTCGTCACTTTCAGAGGTATGAATGAAATCCTTCTTGTCGGTAGTTGCTGCCCTGTTTCTGGTGCTGGCAATGGTACAACCCGCTGAAGCGGCCAAACGATTCGGCAGCGGCGGTTTTGGCAAGAGCTTTTCAACAGCTCCCACCCAGCAAAAAAGCCAACCGGCTTCACGTCAGGACAACACCCAGAACAATCTGCAACAGCAACCTGCCAAGTCAGCCAGCAAAGGTCTGATGGGTGGTTTGCTCGGCGGCTTGCTGGCCGGTGGCCTGTTCGCTTACCTGCTTGGCAGCGGTGCCTTCGACGGTATCCAGCTCATGGATATCCTGTTACTGGCGCTGGTCGGTTTTGTCATTTTCAAACTGTTACGGCGCTCGCGTCCGGCCCCACAACAGCAGCACTATCAGGCTGCCGGTCAAGGCCAGTCGCCATTCCAGCAACAGCCACAGCAGCGTCAGGACTTTATGTCCGAGCCGAGCAACCGCGTAGATGTCAGCAGCATGATGTCTCCCGGCAACAGCGGCACGCCAATGAACCTGCCTGCTGACTTTGATCAGATCGCCTTTATCGGTGGCGCGCTGGATCACTACCGCAAGGTGCAACAGGCCTGGAACGACGGTGATCTGGAGACTATCCGCGAATACGTTGCGCCAGAACTCTACACTGCGCTGGCAGAACAGCGTCAGGCAATGAACGATGCGCCCCCAAAAACCGAAGTACTGGATCTGGCTGCCGACATTGTTCGTGCCGATCAGGTTGGTTCCATTCGTCAGATCAGTGTGCTGTTCCGCGGTCGCGCCCGTGATCTGGGTGATGGCTCTGAAGACGGTATTTTTGATACCTGGCACCTGGAGCGTGATATGTCCGTCGACAACGCACCCTGGCTGGTTGTTGGTATCGAGGCAGAATAATCTGCGCCTTGAGCCAATTCTTATGACAGGCCACCCTCGCGGTGGCCTGTTTGTTTCTGCTATCATCGATCTGCTTGGTCACAGCGATTCAGTGCGCTATTTGTACTGTTGAAAGCCGCGAGCAACACATCAATTGTCAGAATCCTCTGAACTTTGTCGCCCCAGTGGTTATAATCGCCGCAAACTCCATGGGCGATTTCAATTCAGCCCCGACTGACCCGTTGACTGGTGTGACATGAATCCCGATCTGACCAAGCTGCAACCCTACCCGTTTGAAAAGCTCGCCAAACTCAAATCGGCGGTAACGCCCAACGCCGCACTGGAACATATTTCGCTGTCGATTGGTGAACCCAAGCACCCGTCCCCGGCGTTTGTTCAGCAGGCCATGATCGACAATATCCAGACGCTGGAAAACTATCCATCGACCAAGGGTTTGCCTGAACTGAGCGCCGCCTGTGGCAACTGGTTGCAGCGTCGTTTCAAGCTCAACAAGATTGATCCGGTCAGTCAGGTGATTCCGGTAAACGGCACCCGCGAAGCGATTTTTGCCTTTGCCCAGGCCGCTGTTGACCGCAGCGCCAGCAACCCGCTGGTACTGAGCCCAAACCCTTTCTATCAGATCTATGAAGGTGCGGCCTATCTGGCCGGTGCCACGCCGTACTTCCTGCCATGTCTGGAAGCAACCGGGTTTAACGCTGACTACGATTCCGTACCCGCAGACGTGTGGCAGGACTGCCAGCTGCTGTTTGTCTGTTCTCCGGGTAACCCTAGTGGTTCAACCCTCACGCTGGACGACTACAAGAAACTGATCCAGCTGGCGGACCAGTACAACTTTATTATTGCCTCCGACGAGTGTTATTCCGAACTCTGGGTCGAAGGCAAGGAAGCTCCGGTTGGCCTGCTGCAAGCCTGTGCCGAACTGGGCCGTGACGACTACGACAAGTGTGTGGTGTTCCATTCGCTGTCGAAACGCTCCAACCTGCCCGGCCTGCGTTCCGGCTTTATCGCCGGCGACGCCAAACTGCTGAAGCCCTTCCTGCTGTACCGCACCTACCACGGCTGCGCCCAGCCGATCATGACCCAGCTGGCCGCCATTGCCGCCTGGGAAGACGAAGCCCATGTGGAAGAAAACCGTCGTCTGTACACCGAGAAGTTCAAGACCTTCCTGGAAATCCTGCAGCCAGTGATGGACATCGAACAGACCGACGCCAGTTTCTATCTCTGGCCCAAAACACCAATCGCCGACGACCTGTTCGCCCAGCGGCTGTTTGAAGAACAGCACATCACCGTACTGCCGGGTTCCTATGTGTCCCGCACCGTCAACGGTGTCAATCCGGGGGCCAACCGGGTCCGTATGGCGCTGGTTGCCAGCGTTGATGAATGTCGCGAAGCAGCGCTGCGCATCCGCGCCTTCGTCGAAAAATTGAATGCAGAACTGGCTCAACAGGCCTGAGGAATCGTTATGGCGCTGACGCCCAACCCATTCGGTACAGACATCACCGTTGAAGACGTGCTCGACACGCTTGGTTTTTTCGACGACTGGGAAGAACGCTACAAGTACATCATCGACCTGGGCAAACAACTGCCTGCGATGCCGGAGGAGAAAAAGACCGAGCAGTATCTGATTCGCGGCTGCCAGAGCCAGGTGTGGATCGACTCCACGATTGTCGATGGCAAGCTGGTGCTGGAAGCCGATTCCGACGCCCAGATCGTCAAGGGTCTGCTGGGTATGGTCCTGACCGCCTACAACGGCAAGACACCCGCCGATGCACTGGCGTTTGATATCGAAGGTTATTTCGCCGAGATCGACCTGATCAAACACCTCAGCCCAACCCGTGGCAACGGCATTCGTGCCATGGTGCAGCGGATTCGGGAACTGGCAGCGGGCTGATAATTTCCACTGCCTTTTGCTGACGGTCGTCCTGAACGACGGCTAATGACAAAATCCCGCTACGGCGGGATTTTGTTTATCTGGCTTACCAGCTTTGGACTATTGCCAGGACATCACGCCGTCAAAGTCGTCACAATCGACCATGGCGTCTGCGGCGGTGGTCAGGAACACCTGCTGATAGGGCGACACGCCGTAGCTGAAATATTCCGAACAAGTGGCGCTCTGACCCGGGCCAATCACCACCTGAGTACCAGCCTTGATGGTGCAGCGCACCAGCTTGTCGATCGGCGACCACTGATAACAGATCTCGTAGTTTTCCCGATACCCTGCCACCAACCCGGCGGGTTGTTGGTATGCCCACCAGCTGCCTAAACGACTGCCGCTATAGGTGCTGTTCCAGGCTCGATAGAGTGTGAAAGCTTCGGTTACCTGATACACCGCCGCCTTGCACAAACCGCCCTTACCGGGTTCACCCAGAGCTTGCTGCAACAAGTCATCGTTGCTTGCTGGAGTCAGTTTGCCCGCCAGCATCGCTGGCAGTTCTGTGCTGCCAACACAGCCGTTGGCATCGGCCACCAATGCTTGTGGCGGTAATGCAGGTTTGGTTGCTGTCAGCGCACAGCCCGTCAGCAACAGCGAGGAAACAACCAACAGCGTTGGAATTTTCATGGCAAAGTCCCTTTATGCGATCAATTTTGAGCCAATACTGATCCGAAACCATGACACTTGCCAGTCATTGCCAAACATCTGGCCTGAAATACCGGGCCTGAAATAGCTGATCTGACGTCATGCCGCCCGCCGCACCTGATTGCGGCCACCCGTCTTTGCGGCGTACAAGGCATCGTCGGCGGCCTTGAGAATATCCACCACACCCTGTGGATGCTGTGCCGAGCTGGCTAATCCCAGGCTACAGGTAATATGAATGGTCTGACCGTCGTAACGATAACGGGCAGATTCAATCGCTGATCGCAGCTGCTCAGCCAGGCCATTGCAGAAGTCTTCATCGCGCCCCACCACAATGGCAATAAATTCCTCGCCGCCATAACGCGCGACCAGCCGGGCGTGCTGCGCCAGCCAGCGCTGCCATAGCTGGGCGACCTCGACCAGGCAATAATCTCCAGCGGGGTGGCCGTAGTTATCGTTGAGTAATTTGAAGTGATCGATATCCCCCATGATCACACAGAGGGATTCGCCAGCCCGCAGCTCGGACCAGCATTCGCTCAGGCAGGTATCGAAATAGCGCCGATTGGCCAGTCCGGTGAGGCTGTCATGCTTGCTGCGATAATCCAGCTGCTCGTTCAACTCCTCCAGCGTCAGCATCGCCTCCTGCAATTCACTGGTACGCGCACTGACTTCATCTTCCAGCCGGAGCTTGGCATCACGCTCCACCTGATAAGCCAGATCCCGCGCCAACGCAGCTTCCTGCAAATACTGCAATGACATCTGCTGGGCATGATCCCGCTCTTGCCGCTCGCGGTGAATGCGTTCTGCCAGCGCCACCGAAAACACCAGCAGCTCGACGGTAAACCCCAGAATCTGCAATGCCAGATACCAGTTATTCCAGTCAATAACCCCGGATAACGACAGCATCACCAGGGCTCCGGCGGAATTGACCAGTAACCAGCCGATAAACAGGTACATGCCAATGCGATTACCTGAGATCCACGCCCGCAGCGCGATTCCCAACAACAGCGGAAAACTGACCAGCGCCATCACGTCTTCCACTTCCGTCGCCATACCCGGATCCAGCAACAGCAGGGCCACAAATAGCAGCACCCAGATCACCAACATGGCACGACAGATCACCGGCGTGAGGCCCGGCCAACTGGCAACATTCAGCAACCGGTAGAAAAACAGCAAAGGCAGCGCAAACGCCACACTGGAAGCCGGTCCGATCAAGCGTCCCATGCTCCAGCTGGCATTGCCCCAGATCCACGCATGTCCAAGGCCGGACATCGACAATGAATAGATAATCACCGACAGGATATACAGCACATAAATGGCGTAAACCGGATCGCGCAGGTAACCCGCCAAGATGGCGTTGTAGAGCATCATCACCACCATGATGCCAAGCATGGCGCCGAGTACCAGCAGGCGCTGGCTGTTGTGCTCCAGAAATTCGTGCTCAGTCCAGACTGTCAGCGGCATTACCAACTTGGCGCCAGACGTCAGCTGCATGTAGATATCTACGGAACGGCTGCCCGCAGGCGCCAGCTCAAACACGTAGGGGATGGTCGTGCCAAAACGTCCCGTCGCGGGCAGCCGGGTAGGCGCCTCTCCGTCACAGCCATCCCGACAGATGTAGACTGCCAGATGCTCGAAGTACCACCAGTCGATGGTCAACAAACGCGCCGTGGGTAGCGGTTGGTCCCACTCAATCCGGCTGTGAAACCAGAATGACCCACCGATCCGGTTTACCAGATCCGGCGCCTCACTGAATGCCAGCCAGTTACCCGTTTGTACCACTGCCGGTAGCCGCTGCTGTGTGGTTTTGGGAGCCTCGGGATCAATCAGAACGGAGGTTATTTCAACCCGTTGTTGACCACTGGCTGCCTGTAGCTGATTTGATCGCCCGGTTTGGTCTATTGGCCCTGCAGCCGCTTCGGCCAGCCATGGAAAAACGCAGATCAGCAATAACAACAAAACAACCATAGCCCGAATACGACGCGTAAAAACCGATACCCCATCAGCATAGTTCAGGCTTCGCCAGCGGCCACCAAACCAACCAAGAAACCTGCAGCGGACGGTGTAGGTCGCCGAAAAATAGTTCTCCAGCCCGATCTGACAGACATAAAAAAACCCGCCGTAGCGGGTTCTTTTATATCACCAGGCAGGATCAGCCGATCTTTGGATTCAGCTCACCAGACAGGTAACGAACGTACATGTCATCCAGTGACACCACCTTGATCTTGCTGGCGTTACCGGCAGTACCAAAGGCTTCGTAACGGGCGACACAGATATCAACCATGGCGTCGACTGTCTTGGCGAGGAACTTGCGAGGGTCGAATTCGCTTGGGTGTTCCGCCAGGAAGCGACGGGTTGCACCAGTAGATGCCAGACGCAGGTCAGTATCGATGTTGACCTTGCGTACACCGTGCTTGATGCCTTCAACGATCTGTTCAACCGGCACACCGTAGGTTTCCGGAATCGCACCGCCAAATTCGTTGATCACCGCCAGCCACTCCTGCGGTACAGAAGAAGAACCGTGCATCACCAGGTGGGTGTTCGGGATACGCTTGTGGATTTCCTTGATGCGATCAATCGCCAGGATGTCACCAGTGGGTGGACGGGTGAACTTGTAGGCACCGTGGGAAGTACCACAGGCAATCGCCAGGGCATCCACGCCGGTCTGCTTGACGAAGTCAGCAGCTTCTTCCGGGTCAGTCAGCATCTGGTCGTGAGACAGCTTGCCGGCTGCACCGATACCGTCTTCTTCACCGGCTTCACCGGTTTCCAGTGAACCCAGGCAACCCAGCTCGCCTTCTACAGACACACCACAGGCGTGAGCCATTTGTACGGTGCGACGGGTGACGTCAACGTTGTATTCGTAGCTGGTTGGGGTCTTGCCGTCTTCACCCAGTGAGCCGTCCATCATCACTGAGCTGAAGCCCAGCTGGATAGAACGCTGACACACGTCCGGTGAGGTACCGTGGTCCTGGTGCATACACACAGGAATGTGCGGGAATTCTTCAATCGCCGCCAGGATCAGGTGACGCAGGAATGGTGCGCCAGCGTATTTGCGGGCACCGGCAGAAGCCTGCACGATCACGGGAGAATCGGTCTTGTCTGCGGCCATCATGATGGCGCGCATCTGTTCCAGGTTGTTAACGTTAAACGCTGGCACGCCGTAGCCAAATTCGGCCGCGTGATCCAGCATCTGACGCATGCTGATTAATGCCATTTGAATCCCTCGCTTGATTTCAAAATTGGATTGCGTCGACGTCCGACGAGCAACGCCGGACGCAATTAAAGTTGTTTATTTGGCGCGTTCTTCCAGAACCGCAACCGCTGGCAGGGTTTTGCCTTCCACGAACTCCAGGAAAGCACCACCGCCGGTAGAGATGTAGGAAACCTTGTCGGCGATGTCGTACTTATCGACCGCAGCCAGGGTGTCGCCACCGCCAGCAATGGAGAAAGCGTCAGACTCGGCAATCGCCAGCGACAGCGCCTTGGTGCCTTCACCGAACTGGTCGAATTCAAACACGCCGACCGGGCCATTCCAAATAATGGTTTTGGCTTCTTTCAGCTGAGCAGCCAGTGCCGCGGCGGAATCCGGGCCGATGTCGAAAATCATGTCATCTTCAGCCACATCGGAAGCAGCCTTCAGGGTCGCTGCAGCAGTCTCGGAGAATTCCTTGCCACACACCACATCGGTTGGTACCGGAATGGACACTTTTTCCATCAGTGCCTTGGCAGCAGGAATCAGATCAGCTTCGTACAGCGACTTGCCAACCGGCTTGCCAGCAGCAGCCAGGAAGGTGTTGGCGATACCGCCACCTACAATGATCTGGTCACAGATGTCGGACAGGCTTTCCAGAACTTCCAGCTTGGTCGACACCTTGGAGCCACCCACAATCGCCACCAGCGGACGGGCTGGCGTCGCCAGTGCCTTGCCGAGCGCTTCCAGTTCTGCCGCCAGCAATGGGCCTGCACAGGCGACCGGGGCAAATTTGGCAACACCATGGGTAGAAGCCTGGGCGCGGTGAGCAGTACCAAAAGCGTCCATCACGAACACATCACACAGCGCGGCGTAGGCTTTTGACAACTCTTCGCCGTCTTTCTTTTCGCCCTTGTTGAAACGTACGTTTTCCAGCAGCACCAGCTCGCCTTCGGCGACGTCAACACCGTTTTCGAAATCCTTGATCACTGGCACATCGCGGCCCAGCAGGCCTGCCAGGTGAGCCGCTACAGGCTTCATGGAGGACTCTTCGTCGTAAACGCCTTCTTCCGGACGGCCCAGGTGAGACATCACGATGACTTTGGCGCCTGCTTCCAGCGCATGTTGAATCGTTGGCAGGGAAGCACGGATACGGGCGTCCGAGGTTACCTTGCCATCCTTGACCGGGACGTTGAGATCTTCACGGATCAGAACGCGCTTTCCTTTGAGATCGAGATCGGTCATTTTGATCACAGACATGGTTGTCTCCTTCGTAATCAGGCCAGTTTGGGGCTGGCCGCTGTCGCTTATTGTTAATCGGGAATCAGTGTAAACGCCAACTGTTACTGATTGTTACCAGCGTCGTTTTGACTGGCATGTTTGGCAGCCTCGGCAATCGCACTCATGGAGCGGGCCGTGTCCAGCATGCGGTTGGCAAATCCCCATTCGTTATCGAACCAGACCAGCAGTTTCAGCATTGAGCCGGCACTGACACGGGTCTGGGTAGCGTCAACAATCGCCGAACGGGGATCATGGTTAAAATCGGTTGAGGCGTGGGGCTCATAACTGACGCCCACCAGCCCCTTGAAGCGGCCACGGGCGGCTTCATCAAGCAGATGATTCACTTCAGCAACCGTCGTTTCACGGGCCAGCTGCAGGCTTACATCCAGCACCGATACATTGATGGTTGGCACCCGCACATGCAGGCTTTCGAGCTTGCCGTCCAGCTCCGGCATCAAGCGGGCAATGCCTTTGGGCAGGCCGGTATCGACCGGAATAATGCTCTGGAAGGCAGAACGGGTGCGGCGCAAATCCGAGGAATAGGCATCAATTACCGGCTGGTCATTCATCGAGGAGTGAATGGTGGTCGTCACGCCACGTTCAATGCCCCAGGTTTCATGCAGCAGAGTCAGCACCGGCACCAGGCAGTTGGTTGAACAGGAACCGTTGGAAACGATGTGCTGTTCGGCGGTCAGGCTGGTTTCGTTGATACCGTAAATAATGGTGTTGTCGACCGCGCTGTCGGCCGGGTTGGAAATCAATACCCGGCGGGCGCCAGCCTGCAGGTGACGCTCAGCGTCTTCACGGTTGGTGATCTGGCCACTGCACTCCAGCACCAGATCAACCCGATCGGCCGACCAGTCAAGCGCCGCCAGATCCTGTTCGTGATAGCAGTGAATCAGATCGCCGTTAACCGACAGCAAACCGGGCGACTGCACAAACACATCACCGTGGAAACGGCCATGGGTGCTGTCGTAACGCAGCATGTAACTGATGGAGTCGATGTCGGCCAGTTCATTAATCGCGACTACCTGCAATTTGTCGCGATAGCCGTTCTCGTACAACGCCCGCAATACCGAGCGGCCGATGCGGCCAAAACCGTTGATGGCGACGCGGGTGATCCCGCCACTAAAGGTCCCTGCAGATGAGCTCATATCAGCGGAAAATCCGGCCAGTGTTCGAAAACCGCCTATTGTCCGGTAAATGCCAATCGGTAGCAAATAATCCCGTTATCAGGGCCTTTCAAAAGCATTTTTCAGCCTCTGGGAGCGCATCTTTGCGGCACTTTCCGATATGACCCGGATTGCCACATCTGGCCATGATGGCCAGACCCGTTTGACGCAGGTCAGATATAGGCTCTTTTCTACTCCTTTGGTACTACGACCAAGGTTCCGCGAATTTAAACACGGATGCCAAATGACCGGGTCGCAAAGCTTCCAGCAAACTGGACGGACTCGCTATTGATGCGGACCTGTCCCGCTCAATTGACTCTGTTTGCGATAACAATAATTATCCGGAGAACCAACATGATCTACGCAAATCCAGGCCAACCAGGCTCAGTCGTCAGCTTCAAGGAACGTTACGGCAACTTCATTGGCGGCCAATGGGTAGAACCCGTAAACGGTCGTTACATGGACAACATCAGCCCGGTTAACGGTCAGGTGTTCTGTCAGGTTCCCCGTTCTGATGCCGACGATATCAACAAGGCACTCGATGCAGCCCACGCCGCCAAAGCCGCCTGGGGCAAAACTTCGGTGCAGGCTCGCTCCAACATCCTGCTGAAGATTGCTGACCGCATCGACGAAAACCTGGAAAAGCTGGCAGTCGCCGAAACCTGGGACAACGGTAAAGCCGTTCGTGAAACCCTGGCGGCTGACGTACCTCTGTCTGCCGACCACTTCCGTTACTTCGCAGGCTGTATCCGTGCGCAGGAAGGTTCTATCGGTGAAATCGACGAAAACACCGTTGCCTACCACTTCCACGAGCCACTGGGCGTTGTTGGCCAGATCATTCCATGGAACTTCCCATTGCTGATGGCAGCCTGGAAACTGGCTCCTGCCCTGGCTGCCGGTAACTGTATCGTGATGAAGCCTGCCGAGCAGACTCCGGTTTCCATTCTGGTTCTGATGGAGTGTATCCAAGACCTGCTGCCACCAGGCGTACTGAACATCGTTAACGGCGTTGGTCGTGAAGCAGGTGAAGCGCTGGCGACATCTACCCGTATCGCCAAAATCGCCTTCACCGGTTCTACCCCGGTTGGTTCACACATTATGAAGTGTGCGGCCGAAAACATCATTCCTTCCACGGTAGAGCTGGGTGGCAAGTCGCCAAACATCTACTTCGAAGACGTGATGAACCACGAAGACAGTTTCCTCAGCAAAGCCGTTGAAGGTACCGTACTGGCATTCTTCAACCAGGGCGAAGTTTGTACCTGTCCTTCCCGTCTGCTGATTCAGGAAAGCATGTACGAAAAATTCATTGGTCTGGTAATCGAGCGTATCGCCCAGATCAAGCGTGGCAACCCGCTCGACACCGACACCATGGTCGGTGCACAGGCTTCCCAGCAGCAGTTCGACAAGATCATGAGCTATCTGCAGATTGGTCGTGACGAAGGCGCTGAAGTCCTCACCGGTGGTGACAAGGAATCACTGGCTGGCGACCTCGGCACTGGCTACTACATCCAGCCGACCCTGCTGAAAGGCAGCAACAGCATGCGTGTGTTCCAGGAAGAGATCTTCGGCCCAGTGGTCGCAGTGACTACATTCAAAGACGAAGCAGAAGCGCTGGCGATTGCCAACGACACCGAGTTTGGTCTGGGTGCCGGTGTATGGTCTCGTGACATGAACCGTGCCTACCGCATGGGCCGTGGTATTGAAGCTGGCCGTGTATGGACCAACTGCTACCACGCGTACCCGGCTCACGCTGCCTTCGGTGGTTACAAGAAGTCTGGTGTTGGCCGTGAAACCCACAAGATGATGCTGGATCACTACCAGCAGACCAAGAACCTGCTGGTCAGCTATAGCACTGATCCACTGGGCTTCTTCTAACAGGCTATTGATTTTCGTTTTCGAGGCCGTCAATGCAAGGCAAAAACAGGCGAAAAGAGGGAGTTTATGCGTGATAAATGACCGATTTGAGCCTGTTTTCAACACCGCAGTGGCAACGCAGATAGAAAATCAACGGCCTGCCAAGCAAAGCATAAGTACCGCTGAACACCATTTTGCACTGGTATAAGCAAGGACCGGGGTCTCCGGTCCACCTTTCAGGGGCTTCGGCCCCTGTTTTTTTATTCGCTTTCCAGCCGCCTGTTGCTACTCCTGACGGGCCACTATCTGACCTCTATGCCAGCCCGTTGTTGAAAGCCGGACGACAAACCGGTTTCGCCTTCGGCATCCACCACCAGCGCTTCAACGCCATCCAGTGATTCCACCAGCGCCATGCCATCGATCGGCCCCAACACACTGACAGCCGTGGCCAGCGCATCAGCCCAGAAAGCCCGGCTGGAAATAATGGTCACGCTCTGGGTACTGTCGGCCGGATAGCCGGTTTTGGGGTTGATGATATGACTGTAGCGTTTGCCGTTGTGGATAAAAAAGCGTTCGTAATCCCCGGAAGTGGCGACTGCCAGATTGCTGCCCGGCAAATTGGCCAGCAGCTGTTGCGGCTGGCGCGGATGCTGGATACCGACGTTCCACAAGCGTTCACCATGTTGACCGGCAACGTAGAGGTCGCCACCGGCATTAATGGCAAATGCCTGGTAGCCTGCTGAGCGGAAAATCTGCACGGCCCGGTCAATGGCATAGCCCTTGGCAATAGCGCCCAACCCGATACTGGTATGGGCATCGGTGATTCTCGCCATTGGCGGCTGACTAACACCCGCTTCAGCATTATTTACAGGAGCAGTCAGTACCAGCCGATGATAGTCGATATGCTGAATCGCCTGTGCTATCTGCGCCTCGGATGGCACTTCTGCGCGACGAAAATCCCACAATTTTCCGGCGCTGCGAAAGCTGATATCAAAGGCGCCGTGGCTGAGTTCAGACACCTGCTGCGCCGCAACCAACAGCCGATAGAGTTCGAGACTGATCTCCATGGCTGCGCCACCCGCCTGCGCATTCAGACGGGAAACTTCAGTGCCTGGCTGCCATTCCGACATCACCGAGGTAATACGCTCAAACTCGGCAATAGCCGCGTCGATCGCCTGTTCAGCCTGCAACTTGCCAGCCGCCGTTTGCTGTTCCGCCGCCAACAGGATTTCAAAGCTGACTTTGGTGGTCATCAGTGAAACTTCCCGACTGACGGACGGCCGTTGGCCGGTCTGACGGAGGAATTGGGTCGCTGGTCGACTAGCTGCAGGAACAGCGGCTTGAGCCGTCGTCTGGTCAATTGCTGGAGAGGCTGCCGCCACAGCCAGAGACGCTGGCAAAGAGAACGCCAGCGAGATCAGCAAGGCCAGCTGGCGGGGTTTACAAGTCTGGAAGTTGCCACAGCGCTTCACAAAGATTGTTGATCCAGCCAATCCAGCGCCTTGTGCAGCCGATTGGTACGGTACAGCAGCTCACCGGTTTTACTCACCACAAACAGGGTTGGGGTGCCACGCACGCCATAAGCATCGGCAATTGTCAGCTCACCATCCTGCACGGAGTCATACGGTAAACCTCGTTGCTGCTGCACCTGCAAGCCGTTAGCCACGGTACGATCAAGATTGACGCCAACAAAGTTGAGTTGGTCTGAACGCTGCTCAAACGCCTGTTTGATGTCAGGTACTTCTGACATACAAATGGCACACCAGGAGGCCCAGAACAGCACCAGCGTCGGTTTGCTGGCATCAGCCTGAAACACCATTGGCTGCTCGCTGAGTGACTGGCCTGCAAAGTGAAATTGCTGGCTGTCTGCAGCGGCACTATGCGCCTGCAACAAGATCACAACGGCCAGCCAAATAGCCGACCAGCGCCGTATCAATACATAATCCTGCAACATCCGTTTCTCCTTGACAGCACCAGATATTCAGATAGCCGCAACCAGCTTACTGACGCGGATAACGCCAGCCAACGGTGAACCAGTAAAAATTGATATCGTCACTGCGGTTGTAATACTGCACGCCGATATCGTACCAGCTGTCATGGGACAACCCTGGTGTCGCGGCGGCGAAGGAAGCCGTCAAACCGGTTGAGTGGCCATCAAACTTGCCGAGGTCGGAGTCCATGGTCTGATAAGTACGCGGAGCTGCCACTGTGGTTGAAAAATACCGCGCCGCCTGCTGGCGGTAATAACGATAAACAGGCTCCAGCTGCATCCGGCCCTGATTGAAATGGGCAAAATAGCGGGCTTCGAGGGTATGGCCCTGTAAATCCCAGCTGTCGAGATAATAGCTGTAACCCAGCTGCCAGGAATCATCAGCCACGGCTTGTTTATAACGTACCGACAAGGCATCACGACGCCGACGGTCTGGCAACCGTTCGAAGTCGAACCACTCAACGTCAGCATCACCGACACTGGACTCGACCAGCACGGTATTAAAAGTAGTGGCGAGGAAACCTTCCTGATGGGTGTGAGACCAGCCAAACTGCACCGCAGATTCGGGCGTCAGGCTTTGTACCCAGCCCATGTTCAGCGTCACGGTGCGACGCACGTCATCATCACCGTGCGTACCGTCGTAACGAATCATTCGCACCCAGTCGTCGAACATGGTCAGCTGCAGACTGAGCTGGGTCGCCTGTTCAGCAAAGGAACCATTCCAGCCCAGTGACAGGCTGTCAGAGATATAGGCGTATTCACGGCTTTCAGCGATGGACGCATTCCAGCCCCAGTTGTCATGCTGCTGAATCCAGCCAGCCTGCAGTTCATAACGACCGGGGTTATTGCCGGTAGCACCGGAGACAATTTCAGCCTTGTCCTTGGCGTCGTCGTAGGAAGCCGCGGTCACCTTGTCGCCCACCAGCTTGCCTTGCACCGCGTTGTTGTCATTCACCCGGTGGCGATACAGCAGAATACCTTCGTAGATAGTCGCAGCTTCACGTAAATGGGGATTACCGCCCTTGCCGCCACGTTGGTCGTCCTGCTGGTAACTGATCCCACGCACGGCAAACAGATCGTCCAGTTCGGCGTTGCTCGGAGTCGCCGCCTTCACCTGACTGGCAAAAACGATCATCACCAGCAGATAGCCGATTTTCAGCCATGATTTCAGTAACACCCGCAGCCACCTCCGCCACCACTGGCAAAGGCTCCGGCAGAACCTTCACGAGATGAATAGATATGGCTCTCCAGCTCGGCCTGTAACGGCACGCTGTCGAATTGCATATCGGCACGGGAAAGTGTCTCACGCTCGTTAAAGCGGGTCGTACTGCAGCCACTCAGGCCAATGGCTGTCACCAGCAGCGCCAGCGACAGCACGCGTACGGATAAACGTTTGCTGGTTAACACAAGCAGACCTCGGAATTCTGAATAGCCGTGAAGGCTAACAGGTAGACAGGGACACTTGTATGACATCCTCCGCTTAATTGCATACAAAGGGCCCGCTGTTATCGACATCTCAAGGCTTCTGCTTGATTCGGGATTGATCGGTCAACAATCGGCTTCAGCCAAGTTTCAGTAAAATCGAATGGATCTGGCTGAAATTTCCGCTTTTTTCGTTTCTTTAGTCCTCTACACTGGTCGTTATACGAACTGACTGAGGGCTGTCCATGGGACTGCTGGTTAACGGCCAATGGCATGACCAATGGTACGACACTGAAAAATCCAATGGCGCGTTCGAACGAGAAGACGCCCAATTACGTAACTGGATCACTGCCGATGGCAGCGCCGGGCCATCCGGCAGGGATGGCTTCAAGGCCGAATCCGGTCGTTATCACCTGTATGTTTCACTGGCTTGCCCATGGGCACACCGGACGCTGATTTTCCGCACCCTGAAGCAATTGGAAAATCACATTGATGTGTCAGTGGTATCCCCTGACATGTTATCGAACGGCTGGGAGTTTGACCGTCACCATCCCGACAGTCGTTTCCGAAGCAGCGGTGATGCACTGTTCGACTTTGACTACATGCACCAGGTTTATACCCGCAACAAGGCGGACTACAGCGGCCGGGTCACCGTACCGGTACTGTGGGACAAACAGCAGCAGTGTATTGTCAGCAATGAGTCGTCTGAAATCATTCGGATGTTCAATTCGGCCTTTGACTATCTGACCGGTAATGACGATGACTATTACCCAGCCGCCTTGCGCAGCCGTATTGATGAAGTGAATCAGTGGGTCTATCACGATATTAACAATGGCGTGTATAAATCCGGCTTTGCTACCCGCCCAGACCAATACCTGACAGCCGTTACCCAATTATTCAAAGCCCTCGACCGGGTTGAAAGCATTTTGCAACAGCAGGATTTTCTGGTCGCCAATGACCATGGTCAGGGGATAATCACTGAAGCAGACTGGCGTTTGTTCACGACGCTGGTGCGCTTTGATGCCGTCTATGTGGGCCACTTCAAATGCAATATTCGCCGTATAGCCGATTACCCGGCGATCTCGGCTTATCTGAAGCGTTTGTACCAACACCCGGGGATTGCTGAAACCGTCAATATCGACCATATCAAACGGCATTACTATTACAGCCACGATATGATCAATCCGACCCGTATTGTACCAGCGGGGCCAGAGCTGGATTTTCTGACCGAGCAGTTTTGAGTCTTCAGATATTCAGGAGCATAAATAAAAACGAGGGTTAGCACCGCACTGCTACTAACCCTCGTTAGACAAACGATAGCCTACAGGCTCAGCTCGCTTTCCAGCTTGGCCAGGGTTCTGGCCCCCATACCACGAACCTTCAGCAGCTCTTTCAGGTTTTTGTACGGACGATCCGCCGTGATGGCTTCTGCCAGGCTGTGGGAAATGCCCTTGATGGCAGCCAGCTCGGCAACCGTGGCAGTATTCACGTTCACCACCTTAACCGGTTTTGGCTCAACGGCTTTTGCAGCTGACTTTTTAGCGTCGGCTTTTTTAGCGACGACTTTCTTACCAGCGGTCTTTTTCTCTGCCGCTTTAGGTGCTTTAACCGCTTCAACAACTGCCTTGGCCTCGACAGCCACTTCAGCAGTCTCAATCGTCGATTCAACTGGCGCAGAATCAGTGTCGCGTGGAGAGAAATCGGCTTCAATCACGTTGGAAACTGCGTCAACCAGCTCCAGTTTGCCTTCAACCAGATACGGCAGATCAAACACCATAGAGTCTCGCAGGCTGTAGTCTTCACCATCCCACTCACGCAGTTGCAGCGACAAGGTCCACAGGCCTGCAGCTGGTTCTACGAAGTCCAGAATGTAGTCACAGGCAGGCAGGAAATACTGGCCGGCCAGTTCTCCCAAGGTGGTTTGCGCCAGCACCTGATCCGCTTCACCTGCCCGGCTGGCACGTAATTGCAGCATCAAGGTGCCACTGAGATTATTGTCATGACGGTCATTGTTGATCTGTTCGACGGACACAACAACCTGGTTGTTTTCAATTCGGTAGGCACAGGAACCCAGCAAAGCCAGACCCTGTTCTTCTGCAACAAATACTTCTTTTTCGGTAATGAACATATCTTTCCTCCCCTGTAAGACACGCGCACTATATCGTTGCATTTTGAAGAATAAAAATAACTTTTGATTAATTTTTGCGCACTATTTTAGGGCTTGTTTTTGGCGATTTTTGCACTCTTTGAATGCACCAAAATCAGAACATTTGATCAATATTTATTCAAAAAATACAAAATGAAAAATAGTGATCCGCTCATTGCCAGATGATTTATAAATGAATATCACCAATATGATTTTTGACCCATTCTGGCCATTGCTCGGACAAATACGGATCAGCCAACCTGATCGCTTCGCCATAAAGATCGAGTTCAATTTGCCAGGCATGTAACAGCTGATGACGGCTGTGTAAAACCGCCCAGTCTGCAGGACCCAGTTCAGCGCCAATGCGCTTGAGATAATAGAGACCGTTATGGTGATAGGTTTTATCGCCAACAATAGGCAGACCAAGATGAGCCAGCTGGGCACGAATCTGATGGCGTCGACCGGTTTTCAACTCGCAGGCGATCAACGCTTGAGCACCCTGTTTGGCCAATACCGTAAATATCGTCTGGGCCGATTTGGGCTTGATCAGATCGTCGTCTTGCGGCGGTTGTTCGCCTTCGCCTACGACATAAACCTTCGAACGAATGGCACTGCCGCTGCGTTCAGCCAGCCAGCAGCGATAGTCCAGCTGCTGCCAATGCGGTTGGCCATCAACCAGGGCCAGATAGATTTTGCGAGCTAACAGTCGCTCGAGACGTTTTTTCCATTTGCGGTCGTAATGGCTTTCGTTGGCCAACAGCATAATGCCGGAGGTTTCGGCATCCAGCCGATGTAACAGATGGGCGTCGCTGTATGGGGTTTCCCGTCGCACCCGGCTGATGAGGGTATCAAACAGGTTCCGGGTAGTACGACTGACCGGCAAATCGGCGGGCTTGTGCACAGCCATTAATTCAGGATGCTGCCACAACAGCTTCCAGCCGGTGTCTGTGTCGGCTTCCGCATGATCGGGCATCCAGAAGCGATAATACTGACCCGGCAGAATCTGACTATCGATCGTTAGCTTAAGACGTTGTTGGTACTCCAGCACTTCTACCCAGCCTTGCGCTAATGCATGGGTGAAGTCGTGGCTTTCAACTTTCAGATGCCAGTGCTGCCAGAGTTCAGCCAGCGGTTGAGAGGTAAAATTTTGCCCGCTGAGCCAATAGCCCGGACGCACTGCTTCACTCAACCGGCGTCACCCACATCACGCCGACATCCGTGCGTTCAACCCTTACCCGGGTGCCCGCCTTGATGGGTTGTTCACTTTTGAGTTTCCAGACAATACCTGAGTATTTGTGAGTCGCCTGACCATTGAGATCGACATCGACACTGATCACAAAGCTGTCACGGGCAAAATCAGAATCGAGTTTTTGTGGAACCTGGGACTTCTGCAGCTTACGAAACGGCTTCCATAACACCAGCGCCAGCAGGCCAGTCAGCAGTGCGTTGCTCCATAGGGCCGCTGCAAGGGTTTCCGGCAGTAGTCCCAGCAACATCAGACCACCACTAATACACAGAGAAATACCGGCAAAGAACAGCACGATTGAGCTGAATCCCAGCAGCGCCACTTCAACGATCAATGCCAGAATCCCCAGCACTATCAGCCCCTGGGGCATATGAGTTTGCAGCAATTCCATTTGTTTTACTCTTGTTATGGAAGCCCGCCAGCATACACCAGCGGGCTCGACCAATGCCAAGGCCGGGGTTAACAGCCGCGTTTATTTATGACGGTTAAGCGTCTGGATAATCGAGGTCGCTGACGCCACCATGCTGCTGGCATCGGTACCATTTTCAGGCAGCAAGACCACAGACGATTCCTTGGCGATGGCTTGTTTGGCGGCAATGGCTCTGGTGGCCAGATCGAGTTGTACTGCACTTTGGCCATCTTCGGTATTGGCCGCTTCACCCACCAGTCGCAGCGCATCCGCCTGCGCCTGGGCCACGGCGACGATTGCCTGCGCCTCACCTTCTGCCTTGAGAACCTGCTCGGCCTTGTCTGCTTCAGCAGCCAGAACCCGCGCCTGCTTTTGACCTTCGGCGACGTTAATCGCGGACTGGCGATCACCTTCAGACTCCAGAATCTGCGCCCGTTTGACCCGTTCGGCTTTCATCTGGGCTTCCATTGCCACCATCACGGATTGTGGTGGAACAATGTCCTTGATCTCGTAACGCAGCACCTGAATGCCCCACGGCTCTGATGCTTCATTGATCGAAGTAACGATGTTGGTATTAAGCTGGCTGCGCTCTTCAAAGGTGCGGTCGAGTTCCATTTTGCCCAGTTCGGAGCGCATGGTGGTTTGCGCCAGCTGGGTCACTGCAAACACATAGTTGTCGACACCGTAGCTCGCCTTGTACGGATCCAGGACGCGGAAATACAGTACGCCATCAACACTCAGGGTGATGTTGTCGCGGGTAATCGCAGACTGGCTTGGTACATCAACCGCCTGTTCTTTCAGGCTACGGTCCGCTGCAACCCGATCGATAAAAGGCACGATGAAGTTCAAACCAGCTTCCTTGGTTGAATGATATTTTCCAAAACGTTCGATCAGCCAGGCCTGATTCTGCGGTACAAACTTGATGCTGCTACGCACCAGTACAATCACAAATACCAGTGCGACGAATTCGACTGAGAACACCAGTGATAAAATCTGATCCATAGAGAGACTCCTTGTAAGGTAGCGTCCGTTGTTGTGGACGTTAATAATTGTTTTTGATGCAGCCTGCTGACAACCGTTCGAGTAGCCAGGCCAATAACCCGATCATCCATCTATCCCGAGGTAAACACCATGTGGAATCCGTGGGTCTTTAATCCAGTCAGCCTGATGAACAACTGGCAAGAGGAAGTCGATGCAGTGCCTGCCGGGCTGGTACGTGAACGCTGGAGTTTACCTGACAGCCAGTTTATCAACCTCGACGGCATGGAAGTTCACTACCGCGACAGCGGTGATGAAAACAAACCCGTGCTGCTGCTGTTACATGGCCTGTTCGCGTCACTACATACCTGGATTCCCTGGACAGCCTCTCTGGCCGAGGATTTCCGGGTGATCAGCCTTGATCTTCCCAACTTCGGTTTGACCGGCCCGCATCCGCGCGGCATGGTAAAACACCTGTACAGTGATTTCCTTGACGGGTTTATCACTAGTCTCGGAATTGATCACTGTCACGTCGCCGGAAACTCGCTGGGCGGCTGGATGGCGTGGGAATTAGCCGTGCGTTTCCCTCATCGGGTCGATAAGCTGGTATTGATCGACAGCGCCGGTTTCTTTTTTGTGCCGCCCACGTTTATGGTCAATCTGTCGATGCCTGGCGGCGGCTGGCTGTATTCCCGCAGCCGCATTGCCCGGGAGACCATCAGCGAACTGCTCTCGGACGTTTTTTTCCATCAGGACCTGGTGACCGATGAACGGGTCAGCCTGTATTACGACATGTTGATGCGCAGCGGTAACCGCGTTGGTGCCGCCCGGGTGATGCGTTATATCCGCGATCAAATGGGCTTTGCCACCAACCTGCTCGGTAACGTCACCCAACCGACCCTGATTCTGTGGGGAGACAATGATCCCTGGATGCCACCACAGCATGGTCATGACTTTGCCCGCCTGATTACCGACAGCCAGCTGAAGATTTATCCCCACTGTGGCCATCTGCCGATGGAAGAATGTGCTGCGCAGAGCGCCAATGACTGTCGCGATTTTCTGCTCTGATAAGCCCAGGCACGTCAGGGCTGATTACGAGAAGCCACGTATTGGCCCGGATTCGCTATCGGTTCTGGCCGCCAGTGACGCAGAAAGGCCAGATCCGGGGCAAAGCCTGGTGCTGCAGCCGCTGCCTGGCGGCTGCTGCTGATATGCTCGGCTGGTAATAAACGGGATTCCCCGGCTTTCACCTGCAGAGCCCGCAAACAGTCAGTAGCATAACGATGTGATTCGATGTTATCCACCACCCACCATTCAGCTTGCAAGCGTTCGCGAGTGATATCCAGCAGCACATAACCACGGTAATAGAAGTCTACAAAGTTCAGGTGCGGTAACAGGGACTCCAGCGAGCTGGCTGCCATATCTGCCTGCAAACGGCTTTCAATGCCTGGCGAGGTTACCGCCGGGGTAACAAATTCCACTCCCAGGGCCTTACCCGGCTGTTCAGCAAACGGATCCTGATACAGCTCCAGCGCCCAGGAAGAGTGGATATCACCGGTCAGAACCACCCAGTTATCCACCCCGGCTTGCTCAACCGTCTCAAACAAACGCTGACGGGCAGCGGGATAGCCATCCCACTGGTCGTAGTTAAATGGCATTTCATTGGTGCCGAGCTGGCCAACCATGACCTGCTGGCCCGCCAGTTTCCAGATAATACCCTCTTGCTGGGCCACCACCAGATTGCTGTGATACCAGCTTTCCTGTTGATAACCCAATAAGGTGCGGTCGGCACGATTACGCTCATCCGTGTTGTCCGCCTGGGCATCACGCCCGGCCAACCGGGTATCCAGCATGCTGAGATCAAGCAGGTCACCAAAACGGAAGCTGCGATAAATGCCTTGATCAACAGAGGATGGTTCACGAATCGGCATCCACTCCAGATAAGCCTGTACGGCTCCACTGAGACGGGTCTGCCAGTCTCCCTCGCCGTCATTGTGGTTGTCGGCACCGCCAGTCCAGGCGTTATTGGCCACCTCGTGATCGTCCCAGATCACCATGAAAGGATGCTGGCGATGCACTTCCTGCAAGTCACGATCCGTCTTGTAACACGCATGACGGGCACGATAGTCATCCAGCGATACGGTTTCATGTAACGGTACATTGATTCGGCCAGTCGCCACGCAAGCTTCGAGATCCGCGTATTCGTAGATGTAGTCGCCCAGATGCAGCACAACGTCCAGATCGCTGCGCTGCGCCAGTTCCTTGTAAACGTTGAAATAACCACGGGCATAGTTGGAACAGGAGGTATAGGCGATGCGCAGGTGCTCGACCCGGCCCACAGGCAAGGTTTTGGTACGGCCGACGTCCGACCACTGGCCTTCAGATTCAAAGGCGTAATAATAACTGCGGTTGGATTGCAGGCCGTCAACATCAACCTTGACGGTAAAGTCCCGTTGACGACTGGTTTCACCACGACCACTGCAGACAATTTGCTCCAGCGACGGATCGGTGGCGACCACCCAGCGATAAGATTGCCAAAAGCGGGAGTCGCTCACTGTCAGACGGGTCCAGAGAATGACTTTGTCAGTCAACGGATCGCCACTGGCAACACCATGACGAAACAGTTGCGAAGCGGCCGGTTTCCGCCCCCTGCCCGTTGAGGCAAACAAGGTCGTTCCGGCACTATCCAGCAGAAATTCCCGGCGAGTCAGGGGCATGGCACATACAGGCAGACTGTGGAGATGTGCCGATTAAGCGGCAATGGCATGACACTGCCATTGCGCGCAATTGAAGTTCCGGTTGCTGTTTGGTGTCACTCTGGTGACAGCCTGACTTACCTGACAGCAAGCGGATTCAGATCACTATTTGGCGGGCCCAAACAGCATATGAGCAGCCCGGTTGCCGACTAACAGAGCAGCCACGAACAACAAAACCTGACCATTCAAGGTGGCGATATCAACCAGCGCCGGGCCAGGACACAGGCCCACCAGTCCCCAGCCAATACCAAACAGGATTGCCCCACTCAGCAAACGCCAGTCGATGCCAGCCAGGGTTGGGGTATGGAAGCTGTCGCCAAACCATGGCGCTGGGCGACGTTTGGAGAGCCAGAAAAACAGTGCAAACACAGGCACCGCCGTCCCCATCACGGCAATCAAAGCCGGTTGCCAATCACCAAACAGATCAAGGAAGCCACGTACCTTGGCCGGATTGTGCATACCCGCAACCAGCAAACCGGCACCGAATATCAGGCCGCTCAACAAGGCAGTCAGCTGGGATAACCAGAAACGCTTCACAGCAGCACCTCCATCACAGTAACCGTCACAATACCTGCCGCCATAAACACCATAGTCGCCATGATCGAACGAACCGAGAGTCGTCCCATACCGCAAACACCGTGGCCGCTGGTACAGCCATTGCCCAGATAGGTACCAATACCCACCAGTAAGCCAGCGGCGATCACCAGCCAGTGACTGGCTGTGATTTCGATCGGATCCGGCTGAAAACCCAATGCCTGTAAAACCGGATTGGCCAACACCAGCCCGACCAGGAAAAAAACCGCCCACAAACGCTGGCGAGAGCCTTCATAGATCCAGCCAAAACAGCTCGATACGACACCCGTCATGCCACTGATACGGCCATTGGCCAGCCACAGCAAGGCAGCCGCACCGCCAATCAGTGCGCCCCCTAAAATTTCAGCGATCAACCAGTTTCTCCGGATATTTCCTGTCTGAACAAGTGGTCTATGTTACCACTGGATGACCCGCAGCCCGAGCATTGCAATATGGATCAATGAAATTCACTGGCGACATACAGACTGCCAAAGCCGGCTCATCGTCGTTATTGACATACCGCACTTGGCAGAGAGATCAGCAGTGTGTGTTTGTCTCTCGAAATCCGTCCACAGACCCGTTAGTCTCATCACTGTCATCTGTATTGGACAATTGCCATGTCGATTATTTCAGCTACCAAGCCCGACCAGTCTGCAACCTCGCTGACTCTGCTTACCACCGATGAATACGCCAGCTGGTGTGAACAAAACCCACAATATCAATCCTGGCTAGCCGCCAACCGCTATGAAGGCAAAGGTCTGCAACTGCTGCCTGGCTCCGATGGCAGCCTTCAAGCCCTGTTTGTGGCCAATGACTTTAACGACGTATTTGTCTGCGGCGATCTGTCAGCCCAATTACCTGCCAGTGACTACCTGCTGGCAAACGAACGCAGTCGCCAGGAACAATTTAATATCGCCCTCGGCTGGGGACTCGGTGGTTATCGCTTCACCCGCTATAAGGCCAATGACAAGCCACAGGCGCAACTACTTTTAGGCGATGAGGCGCTGGTTGACGAAGTAAACCGTTTCATTAACGCTACCGCGCTGGTACGGGATCTGATCAACACTCCGGCACAGGACATGATGCCGCAAGACCTCGCGGCTACGGCTGCGCAACTGGTTGAAGAGTTCGGCGGCCAGCTCAACGAAGTAATTGGTGATGATCTGCTGGATCTGAATTATCCGATGATCCACGCCGTCGGCCGCGCCAGCGAACATGCGCCGCGCCTGATCGACCTGCGCTGGGGCAAAGCTGACGCTCCAAAGGTAACCCTGGTTGGCAAAGGCATCTGCTTCGACACTGGTGGCCTGAATCTCAAACCAGGCAACTTCATGCGGCAAATGAAGAAAGATATGGGCGGCTCTGCTCATGCACTGGGACTCGCACGCCTGATCATGGCCAGCGGCCTGAACGTCCAACTACGAGTGCTGGTACCGGCCGCTGAAAACGCCGTTGCTGGCAATGCTTTCCGCCCGGGAGACGTTCTGCCAACCCGTAAGGGGCTGACTGTTGAAATCGACAATACCGATGCCGAAGGCCGTCTGGTGCTGTGTGATGCACTGGCTGAAGCCGTTGACGATGCACCCGAAATTATCATCGACTTTGCCACCCTCACTGGCGCTTGTCGCGTCGCCCTTGGTACTGAGCTGCCCGGCTTCTTCAGTAATGATCGTCAGGTCGCCTTCGATCTGATGGCTGCAGGTGAAAGCGTATCAGACCCGGTATGGCAATTGCCGTTACACAAGCCGTATGCTGACATGATGAAAAGTGATATCGCCGATCTGGTGAATAGTGCAGCCAGCCCGTTTGGTGGTGCCATCACTGCTGCACTCTACCTGCAGGAGTTTGTTGGTGAATCGCCTTGGGTGCACTTCGACATCATGGCCTGGAACAATCGCAAACTGCCGGGACGGCCCTTGGGTGGTGAAGCCATGGGCATGCGTGCTGTTTATGAATATCTGCAGCGACGTTATGGTTAAATCAGTGCCGCTAAACAATTCCGGTAGTGACAATTCCTTACAACACCTGCAAGTATCTGACCTGCTGGTCATCTAGAGTGGATCTGTGTGGCTCAGGTCACATCATGATCGTCACTCAGGGATGAGTACTTCCTTTGCAAGCGAACCTTTTGGTTCGCTTTTTTTATGTCTGTTAAACAAGGTTTTATAGACATAAAAAAACCCGCCGAAGCGGGTTTCTTTATGTTGAACTATCAGGACAGCTTATTCAGCTGCATCATCCTGAACTTCAACAACGTCTTCATCAGCGACAGTCACTGGACGGTCAACCAATTCAACGTAGGCCATAGGAGCCGCATCACCAGAGCGGAAACCGCACTTCAGGATACGAATATAGCCGCCTGGACGCGCTTGGTAGCGTGGGCCCAGTTCGTTGAACAGTTTACCAACAGCTTCTTTGCTGCGAGTACGGGAGAACGCCAGACGACGGTTTGCTACTGAATCCTCTTTAGCCAGAGTGATCAGTGGCTCAGCGACGCGACGCAGTTCTTTTGCCTTTGGCAAAGTCGTCTTGATTACTTCATGCTCGAACAGGCTCACGGCCATGTTTTTCAACATGGCTTGACGGTGCGCGCTGGTACGATTGAAGTGACGACCACTTTTACGATGACGCATGGTTTAATTCCTTACTAACTGAACGCTCTGATCAAGCCAGCACTTTGTCGTCGTTACGGAGGCTGGCTGGTGGCCAGTTCTCCAAATGCATGCCCAACGACAGGCCACGAGAAGCAAGAACGTCTTTGATTTCAGTCAGAGACTTTTTACCCAGGTTAGGCGTCTTCAACAGCTCTACTTCTGTACGCTGGATCAGATCACCAATGTAGTAAATGTTTTCAGCCTTCAGACAGTTGGCGGAACGTACAGTCAGTTCCAGATCGTCTACAGGACGCAACAGAATCGGATCAATTTCCTCTTCTTCACGTACCTGCTCAACCACTTCGTCATTTTCAAGGTTAACGAAGATGGCCAACTGCTGTTGCAAGATGGTCGCGGAACGACGGATCGCTTCTTCTGGATCAATAGTGCCATTGGTTTCCAGATCAATAACCAGCTTGTCCAGGTCAGTACGTTGTTCTACACGCGCAGAATCTACGCTGTAGGAAACACGCTTGACCGGGCTATAAGTGGCATCGAGCTGGAGTTTGCCAATTGCCTTGGTCTCTTCATCGCTCTGGTAACGGGCTTCAACGGTTTCATAACCACGACCTGAAGCGACCTTGATGGTCATCTTCAGTTCTGCACCTTCACCCAATTCAGCAATGAAGTGATCCGGGTTGGCGATATCAACACCATGATCCAGTTGAATGTCAGCAGCTGTCACTGTAGCCGGACCCACTTTAGTGAGGGTCAGACTCGCTTCATCGCGCTCATGCAGTTTGACTGCAACACCCTTCAGGTTCAGCAGGATCTCAATGACATCCTGTTGAACGCCCTCAATTGCACTGTATTCATGCAAAACACCGTCGATTTCACACTCGACGATGGCCGCACCCGGCATGGAAGACAGCAGGATACGGCGCAGGGCTGCGCCCAGAGTGTGACCAAAGCCGCGCTCCAGAGGCTCAAGGGTGACCTTGGCGTGGGTAGCGCTAACTTCGTCTACCTGGATGTTTCGAGGTGTCAAGAATTCGTTAACTGCACGCTGCATAGCTGCCCCTAAGCTCCTCTATTACTTGGAGTAAAGTTCCACGATCAGGTTTTCGTTGATCTCTGCAGGGAGATCAGCGCGTTCCGGAACGTTGGTGTAAGTTCCTTCCATCTTGCTGGAGTCCACATTGATCCAGCCACAGTCAGGACGCTGACCAGCCAGCTCGAGAGCAGACTTGATACGGTCCTGGTTCTTGGCCTTTTCACGGATAGCGACAACATCGCCAGCCTGAACCTGGTAAGACGGAATGTTTACAGTGCGACCATTAACGGTTACTGCTTTGTGAGAAACCAACTGACGGGATTCCGCGCGAGTGGAACCGAAGCCCATGCGATAAACAACGTTATCCAGACGGGATTCCAGCAGTTGCAGCAGGTTTTCACCAGTAGCACCCTTACGGCGTGCTGCTTCTTTGTAGTAGCTACGGAATTGCTTTTCCAGAATGCCGTACAGACGACGAACTTTCTGCTTTTCACGCAGCTGCAAACCATAGTCAGACAGACGGCCACGACCAGCGCCATGAACGCCAGGTTTGGTTTCTATCTTACATTTTGTTTCAAGTGCACGAATGCCACTCTTCAGGAACAGGTCAGTTCCTTCACGACGAGACAGTTTACACTTTGGACCAATATAACGTGCCATTTATTCTGCCTCCTTATACGCGACGCTTCTTAGGTGGACGACAGCCGTTATGAGGAATCGGTGTTACGTCTGTGATGTTTGTGATTTTGTAACCACAAGCATTCAGTGCGCGAACAGCAGATTCACGGCCTGGACCAGGACCCTTTACTTCAACGTCCAGGTTCTTCAGACCATACTCTTTGGCAGCTTCACCAGCACGCTCTGCAGCTACCTGAGCGGCGAAAGGAGTGCTCTTACGGGAACCACGGAAACCAGAACCACCGGCAGTCGCCCATGAGAGAGCATTACCCTGACGGTCGGTGATGGTCACAATGGTGTTGTTAAAAGAGGCATGGATGTGGGCGATGCCGTCCACTACCTGCTTTTTAACCTTTTTCTTGGTTGTTCGTTGTGGCTTAGCCATTTTTAAATCCTGCTTTTAATATCAACACTGCAACAAGTGAATGCAGCTACACTAAAAGACCAACCAGCAATTACTTGCGGATTGGCTTGCGCGGACCCTTACGGGTACGAGCATTCGTTTTAGTACGCTGACCGCGAAGAGGCAGGCTACGACGATGACGGATACCGCGGAAGCAAGCCATGTCCATCAAACGCTTGATGTTCATTTGCACTTCACGACGCAGGTCACCTTCAACTGTATACTTGGCAACTTCATTACGGATAAGGTCAAGCTGATCTTCGCTCAGGGTACCAATCTTGGTAGTCTCAGCGATGCCGGTAGAGGCACAGATCTGCTTGGCAGTAGTCTTACCAACGCCATATACGTAGGTCAGAGAAATTACTGCATGCTTGTTGTCAGGAATGTTGACACCGGCAATACGGGCCATGTCTAACTCCGTTACACTTTACTTGATGAAAGGGCGCGAGATACTACAAGTTGCTTTTTAAAAAAGCAAGCATTGTGTTCTCACACCCGCCTTGTCCGGGTAATTAACCCTGACGTTGTTTGTGCTTGGGATCTGTACAGATCACACGCACACTGCCGTTGCGACGAATGATTTTACATTCACGGCACATTTTTTTAACAGACGCACGTACTTTCATGACTGTCTCCTAAAATGGGCTCAACGCGTTGAGCCCATATTCTTGAGGTTTGCTTTTTTCATCAGGGATTCGTACTGATGGGACATCAGGTGAGATTGCACCTGAGCCATGAAATCCATGACCACCACGACCACAATCAACAGGGAGGTACCGCCGAAGTAAAAAGGAACATCGGCAGCCACCACCAGGAACTGAGGCAGCAAACATACAGCGGCGATATACAGGGATCCGAACAGAGTCAGACGTCCCAATACACCATCAATGTACTTGGCAGTTTGGATCCCTGGACGAATACCTGGGATAAAAGCGCCGGACTTCTTGAGATTTTCTGCAACGTCTTTCGGGTTAAACATTAACGCCGTGTAGAAGTAACAGAAGAAAATAATCCCGGCAGCAAACAAAACGATGTATAGCGGTTGGCTTGGGGCCAGAGCCAGACTGACATCTTGCAGCCATTCCATACCTTCACCCTTGCCGAACCACTGACCCAGAGAAGCCGGGAACAGCAGCAGCGACGAAGCGAAAATCGCCGGGATAACACCCGCCATATTAAGCTTCAGAGGCAAATGGCTGGTCTGTGCTGCCATCATCTGACGGTTGCCCATCTGACGCTTGGCATAGTTAATTGTGATACGACGCTGGCCGCGCTCTACGAACACAACAAACGCAATCACAGCAACAGCCAGAGCAGCGATCACCAACAACAACAGAATGTTCAGGTCACCTTGACGGGCAGACTCGAAAGCCTGGCCGATTGCATTTGGCAAACCGGCAACAATACCCGCAAAAATCAGGATTGAAATACCGTTACCAATACCACGCTCGGTTACCTGCTCACCCAACCACATCATGAATACCGCACCTGCTACGAAAGAAGGCACAGCAGCGATGTAGAAGTCGATGCCAGTAGAGAAGGTGACACCCTGGCCGGCAAGGCCAGCCGAGACACCGAAAGCCTGCACAGAGGCCAACAGCACGGTGCCATACCGGGTGTACTGGGTAATCTTGCGACGACCCGACTCACCTTCTTTCTTAAGCTGCTCAAGCTGCGGGCTCACCGCCGTCAGCAACTGCATGATAATGGATGCAGAGATGTACGGCATGATACCGAGAGCAAGAATACTCATGCGCTCGAGAGCACCGCCCGAAAACATGTTGAACATTTCAAGGATGGTTCCCTGATTCTGTTCGAACAAACGGGCCAGTGCGTCCGGGTTAATCCCTGGTACCGGAATATGGGTACCAATCCGATATACAACAATTGCCAGAAGTACGAAGCGGATCCGAGCGAACAATTCGCTCAGACCCTTGTTCATACCCTGTGGTAGTGAGCCTTGGGTAGCCATTAGTCTTCGACCTTACCGCCTGCTGCTTCAATGGCAGCCTTGGCGCCTTTAGTAACTTTCAGTCCTTTAACGGTCACCGCTTTGCCGATTTCGCCAGACAGGATTACGCGAGCAGTTTTGATCTTCTCACCAATCACGTCAGCGGCTTTCAGCGCTGCCAGATCAACCACGTCACCTTCAACCAAAGTCAGTTCGTTCAGACGGATCTCTGCAACGTACTGAGCCTTGCGGGAAACGAAGCCAAACTTAGGCAGACGACGGTGCAACGGCATTTGACCGCCTTCGAAGCCTGGAGCTACACCACCGCCAGAGCGGGATTTCATACCCTTGTGACCGCGGCCACCAGTCTTACCCAGACCGGAACCGATACCACGACCAACGCGCTTGCGGGTTGCCTTGGAGCCAGGAGCTGGGCTCAATTCATTGAGACGCATATTACTCCCCTTCTACCTTAACCATGTATTGAACTTGGTTGATCATACCGCGAACGGAAGGAGTGTCTTCCAGCTCAACAGTGTGACCAATGCGACGCAGGCCCAGACCTTTCATGGTTTCGCGGTGCTTTGGCAGTTTGCCAATAGTGCTGCGAGTCTGGGTAACTTTGATAGTTTTATCAGCCATTTCAATTACCCCAGAATATCTTCGACGGACTTACCGCGCTTGGCAGCTACCTGTTCAGGAGACTGCATTTGCGCCAGACCGTTAAAGGTTGCACGAACCACGTTGTTCGGGTTGGTAGAACCGTAGCACTTGGCCAGTACGTTCTTGACGCCAACCATTTCCAGAACCGCACGCATTGCACCGCCAGCGATGATACCGGTACCTTCAGATGCAGGCTGCATGTAGATACGGGAACCAGAATGACGAGCTTTTACAGGGTACTGCAGGGTGTTGCCATCCAGCTGTACGCTGATCATGTTGCGCTTGGCCTGTTCCATTGCCTTTTGAATGGCAGTTGGAACTTCACGGGACTTGCCACGACCGAAGCCAACACGACCGTTGCCATCACCAACTACTGTCAGCGCGGTAAAGGCGAAAATACGACCACCTTTTACCACTTTGGCTACGCGGTTAACCTGAACCAGCTTTTCCTGGAATTCACTTTCGTTACGATCATTGTTGCGATCGTTGTTACGTTCGTTATTTGCCATGATCAATCACCCTTAGAATTCGAGGCCGTTTTCACGAGCCGCGTCAGCCAGAGCTTTAACACGACCATGGTATTTAAAACCGGAACGATCGAAAGCGACCTTGGTAATACCAGCAGCTTTGGCGCGCTCAGCAATCAGCTGACCGACCTTGGTAGCGGCACTTACGTTACCAGTTGTTTCGTTACGCAGATCTGCTTCTACTGTAGAAGCCGTTGCCAGGACGCTAGCGCCATTGGCAGAGATGATCTGAGCATAAATGTGTCGTGGTGTACGGTGTACACACAGACGGACCGCGCTTTTTTCACGGATGTTAATCCGGGTTTTCTGGGCACGGCGCAGACGAGCTTTTTTCTTCTCATTCATGGCCTAGACCTTACTTTTTCTTGGCTTCTTTACGACGAACATTTTCGTCAGCGTAGCGAACACCCTTGCCTTTGTATGGCTCAGGCGGACGGTAACCGCGGATCTCTGCAGCAACCTGACCTACAGCTTGCTTGTCGATACCCTTGATCAGGATTTCTGTCTGGCTTGGAGTTTCAACAGAAACACCTTCAGGCAGTTGGTAATCGATCGGGTGAGAGAAGCCCAGGTTCAAATTCAGGGTATTGCCGGTGGCTTTGGCACGATAACCAACACCTTGCAAAACCAGTTTCTTTTCAAAACCAACACTAACACCGGTAACCATGTTGTTTACCAGGGCACGGAAAGTACCGGCCATAGCATTGGCTTTTTTGTCGTTCTCATTGGTCGGAGCAAACTTCAGGACGTTTTCTTCCTGGCTGATGGACACGTAAGAGTGTACATCCAGTTCCAGAGAACCCTGCTTGCCCTTCACAGCGATCTTGCCTTCAGCCAGCTTGACTTCAACGCCAGCTGGAATCTGTACAGGAGCCTTAGCAACGCGAGACATGGAATCCCCCTTAGAATACTGTGGCGATAACTTCACCGCCCACACCCGCAGCACGGGCAGCGCGATCGGTCATAACGCCTTTCGAGGTGGAAACGATAGCCACGCCCAGACCTGCTTCAACTTTCGGCAGTTCTGAAACGCCCTTGTACTGACGCAGACCAGGGCGGGAAACGCGCTGGATACGTTCAATAACAGGCTTGCCTTCGTAGTACTTCAGTTCGATGGTCAGAGTTGGCTTGACAGCCTCGTCTACGGAATAACCACCGATGTAGCCTTCTGCTTCCAGAACCTGGGCAACAGATGCCTTGATTTTAGAAGACGGCATGCTCACAGACGTATGACCAGCTTGCTGGGCATTACGAATGCGGGTGAACATGTCCGCCAACGTATCTTGCATACTCATTTTATATATACCTCTGTTGTACAGCGGCCACGACGACAAAACCGGGACTGGTTAGCCCCGGTGATGCGCTGTGGGAATGCTTACCAACTAGCTTTTTTCAGGCCTGGGACGTTACCTTTCATGCCTTCTTCACGCAGTTTGATACGCGACAGCTTGAACTTGCGGTATACGCCGTGTGGACGGCCAGTCATTTGACAGCGACGCTGCAGGCGGCTCGCGGAAGAATCGCGAGGCAGCTTTTGCAGTGCCATCTGTGCGTTCCAACGATCTTCATCAGAAGATTCTGGATTCTTGATGATTGCTTTCAGCTCAGCGCGCTTGGCAGCGAATTTTTCTACCAGTTGCTCACGCTTGGCTTCGCGCTGCTTCATGCTAATTTTAGCCATGACTTACTCCTCAGTTACGGAACGGGAACTGCAGCGCTTTCAGCAAAGCACGGCCTTCTTCGTTCGTTTTGGCTGTGGTGCAAATAGTCACATCCATACCGCGAACCTTGTCTACTTTATCGTAGTCAATTTCAGGGAAGATGATCTGCTCTTTAACACCCATGCTGTAGTTACCGCGACCGTCGAATGACTTGCCGTTAATACCACGGAAGTCACGTACGCGAGGCAGGGAAATATCGATCAGACGATCGAGGAATTCCCACATGCGATCACGACGCAGGGTCACTTTACAGCCAATTGGCCAACCTTCACGAACCTTGAAGCCCGCGACTGATTTGCGTGCCTTGGTAACAACTGCTTTCTGGCCTGCAATTGCTTCCATATCAGCAACGGCGTTGTCCAGCAGCTTTTTGTCACCCAGTGCTTCACCAACACCCATGTTCAGGGTGATTTTGGTGATTTTAGGCACTTCCATAATGTTGTTGTAACCAAACTCTTCTTTCAGCTTGGCTACTACTTCGTTTTTGTACAGTTGTTCTAAACGTGACATAGCAGTATCCAGCTCCTATCAGGCGTCGATGACGTCGCCAGTGGATTTGAAGATACGTACCTTCTTGTCGCCTTCAACCTTGAAGCCAACGCGGTCAGCTTTCTCGGTCTTAGGGTTCCAGATAGCAACATTGGAAGCCTGAATGCCGACTTCTTTCTCAATGATACCACCTGGCTGCTGCAGGTACGGGTTTGGCTTCTGGTGTTTTTTCACCATGTTAACACCGGTTACGATCAGGCGACCGTCAGCCAGTACTTTTTGTACTGAACCACGCTTGCCCTTGTCTTTACCTGCGATAACTACTACTTCGTCTTTGCTACGAATTTTCAGCATATTCTGTCCCTCCCCTTACAGCACTTCAGGTGCCAGGGAAATGATCTTCATGAACTTCTCTGAACGCAGTTCACGAGTCACAGGGCCAAAGATACGAGTACCGATTGGCGACAAAGACGCGTTCAGAAGAACGGCAGAGTTGACGTCAAAACGGATGATGGAACCGTCCGGGCGACGAATACCTTTTTTGGTACGTACAACCACGGCGTTCATAACCTGGCCTTTCTTAACTTTACCGCGTGGAATTGCTTCCTTCACGGATACCTTGATCAAATCACCGATGCCGGCATAACGACGATGAGAACCGCCCAGTACCTTGATGCACTGTACGCGCTTCGCGCCGCTGTTGTCGGCAACGTCCAGCATGGTTTGTGTCTGGATCATGCTCTTCGCTCCTAACTAACTGCGCCCGGTATTAAACCTTGGCGGCGCGCTCGTCGATTGATACCAGCGCCCATGTCTTGTTCTTGGACAGCGGACGCGACTCTTTAACTGTTACGATATCACCGATCTGACATTCGTTGTTTTCGTCATGAGCCATCACCTTGGTGGACTTCTTGACGAACTTTTTGTAGATCGGGTGCTTAACGAAACGTTCAATCAGCACAGTGACGGACTTGTCCATCTTGTTGCTCACGACCTTGCCACTCAGGGTACGAACGGTCTTTGTGTTCTCAGTCATGATCATTCACCTGCCTTCTGTGCCAGCGCAGTTTTAACGCGAGCGATGTCGCGACGGGTTTGACCCACGAGGTGAGTCTGACCCAACTGGCCTGTTGCCTTTTGCATACGCAACTTGAATTGTTCGCTCAACAGTTCAATCAGCTGAGATTTCAGCTCAGCCACTGATTTTTCTTTCAGTTCACTTGCTTTCATCACAGCACCGTCCGCTTAACGACTACAGTTTCGAAAGGCAGTTTAGCGGCGGCCAGTGCGAAAGCTTCGCGAGCCAGCTCCTCTGAAACACCTTCCATCTCATACAGAACCTTGCCCGGCTGAATCTGGCATACCCAGTATTCAACGGAACCCTTACCTTTACCCATACGAACCTCAAGAGGCTTCTCGGTAATTGGCTTGTCAGGGAAGACACGGATCCAGATTTTACCGCCACGCTTGATCTTACGAGTCATCGCACGACGTGCTGCTTCAATTTGACGCGAAGTCAGACGGCCACGGCCAGTAGCTTTCAGAGCATACTCACCGAAGCTGACCTTGGAGCCACGAATGGCCAGGCCACGGTTACGACCGGTCTGGACTTTGCGGAATTTGGTACGTTTTGGTAACAACATAACTCAATCCCCTTATGAACGACCGCCGGGCTTTTTCTTGCCCTGGTTTTTGGCGCGCTCGCGAACTTCCTGGATACCACCAAGGATTTCGCCCTTGAAGATCCACACCTTCACGCCAATAACACCGTAAGTAGTGTGTGCTTCGTAAGTTGCGTAGTCGATATCGGCACGCAGTGTGTGCAGAGGCACACGACCTTCACGATACCACTCGGCACGAGCAATCTCAGCACCACCCAGACGACCGCTCACCTGGATCTTGATACCTTCAGCACCACCACGCATGGCGTTCTGAACAGCGCGCTTCATAGCACGACGGAACATCACACGACGCTCCAGCTGGCTAGCTACGCTCTGGGCTACCAGTTTGGCATCCAGATCAGGCTTACGAACTTCTTCAATGTTGATGTGTACCGGAATACCCATCACTTCGCTCAGGTCCTTGCGCAGAACCTCAACATCTTCACCTTTTTTACCAATCACGATGCCTGGACGGGCAGTGTGGATGGTAACTTTGGCGTTTTGAGCAGGACGCTCAATAACAACTTTGCTTACTGAAGCCTTTTCCAGGCGCTTTTCGATCAAAGAACGAACAGCAATGTCAGTCAGCAGGTTGTCTGCATACTTGTCCTTACCGGCATACCACACAGAATTGTGGTCTTTGGTAATACCCAGGCGGATACCGGTTGGATGAACTTTCTGACCCATCTGACCAACTCCTATTTTTCTGAAACTTTCACAGTGATGTGACAAGTGCGCTTCATGATGCGATCGGCGCGGCCTTTCGCACGAGGGCGAATGCGCTTCATCGTCATACCTTCATCAACGAAGATGGTGCTGACTTTCAGCTCATCAACGTCGGCGCCATCATTGTGCTCAGCGTTGGCGATGGCAGACTCCAGTACTTTCTTGACCAGATCAGCGCCTTTTTTGGTGCTGAAGGACAGGATATCCAGAGCTTCATCCACTTTCTTACCACGGATCTGGTCAGCAACCAGACGCGCTTTCTGAGCGGACAAGCGAGCACCACGCAATACAGCGGCTACTTCAGACATATTTCACCCCTTACTTATCGCTTGGCTTTCTTATCCGCTACGTGACCCTTGTAGGTACGGGTCAAAGCGAATTCGCCGAGTTTATGACCAACCATGTCTTCAGTTACGAAAACAGGCACGTGTTGTTTGCCGTTATGAACAGCGATGGTCAGCCCCACGAAATCCGGGAAGATTGTGGAGCGGCGAGACCAGGTCTTGATCGGACGCTTGTCGTTCTTCTCAAGAGCGGCCTCTACCTTCTTCATCAAGTGATGGTCAATAAATGGACCTTTTTTCAATGAACGTGGCACAGTTCAATCCTCTCTAATTATTTCGCAGAACGACGACGTACGATCAACTTATCGGTACGCTTATTCTTACGAGTCTTATAACCCTTGGTTGGAACACCCCATGGAGTAACAGGATGACGACCACCTGAGGTACGACCTTCACCACCACCGTGTGGGTGGTCAACCGGGTTCATTACCACACCGCGAACGGTTGGACGAACACCGCGCCAGCGGGTAGCACCGGCTTTACCCAGTTCACGCAGAGCGTGCTCAGAGTTACCGACTTCACCCAGAGTTGCGCGACAGTCACACAGAACCTTACGCATCTCGCCAGAGCGCAGACGCAGGGTCGCATAAGTACCTTCACGAGCAACCAGCTGAGCAGAAGTACCAGCTGAACGAGCGATCTGGCCGCCTTTGCCTGGCTTCAGTTCGACGTTATGAATAACGGAACCCACTGGAATGTTGCGCAGTGACATCGCAGAACCTACCTTGATAGGCGCGTGTTCACCGGAAATCACTTCATCACCAGCGCTCAGGCCTTTAGGGGCCAGGATGTAACGACGCTCACCGTCAGCATATTTCAGCAGAGCGATGTTGGCGCTACGGTTTGGATCGTATTCCAGACGCTCAACAACAGCTGGGATGCCGTCCTTGTTACGCTTGAAATCAACAACACGGTAATGATGCTTGTGACCACCACCGATATGACGGGTAGTGATGCGACCGTTGTTGTTACGACCACCAGTCTTGCTTTTCTTTTCCAGCAGAGCTGCGAAAGGCTTGCCTTTGTGCAGTTCAGCATTAACGACTTTTACCAGGTGACGACGGCCAGCAGAAGTCGGTTTAGTTTTCACCAATGCCATGACTAAAGCTCCTTATTCCGCGTCAGCGAAGTCGATGTCCTGACCGGCTACCAGGCGAACGTATGCTTTACGCACATCGTTGCGCTTGCCCATGCCGCGAGCAGTACGTTTGGTTTTGCCTTTGATATTGACAGTCTGAACGGATTGAACTTTCACTTCGAACAGAGCTTCAACGGCTTCTTTGATCTCTGGCTTGGTAGCGTCAGCAGCAACACGGAAAACGTATTGGCCGTGCTTCTCAGCAACCCAGGTTGCCTTTTCAGAGATCTGAGGTGCCAACAGCACCTTGTAAATGCGTTCACGGATCATGCGTAAGCCTCCTCAAGCTGCTTCAGGGCTGGCACAGTCACCAATACCTTCTCGAAAGCGATCAGGCTTACTGGATCGATAGAACCTGCTTCGGTAACACCAACGTGAGGAACGTTGCGTGCTGCCAGGTACAGTTTCTCATCGATCTCTTCGGAGATGATCAGAACGTTGTCCAGTTCCAGTTCTTTCAGCTTGGCAACAAATTCTTTGGTCTTGTGGCTTTCCACAGCAAAAGAATCAGCAACTACCAGGCGGTCTTGACGAACCAGCTCAGACAAGATGGCCTGCATTGCTGCACGGTACATCTTTTTGTTTACTTTCTGTTCGAAGCTACGTGGCTTGGCTGCGAAAGTTACACCACCAGAACGCCAGATTGGGCTGTTGGATGTACCTGAACGAGCACGACCAGTACCTTTCTGACGCCATGGCTTGATGCCACCGCCGGTAACTTCAGAACGGGTCTTTTGAGCTTTGGTACCCTGACGGCCAGCTGCCATATAGGCAGTTACCACTTGGTGAACCAGAGACTCATTAAATTCACGGCCGAAAGTAGCGTCAGAAACAGCTACCGCAGCACCTGCGTTAGTTTTCAGTTCCATCGCTTACCCCTTCGCCTTGACAGCTGGCTTCACAATAATGTCGGAACCTGGAGCACCAGGAACTGCACCTTTGATCAGCAACAGGTTGTTTTCCGCGTCAACGCGCACAATTTCCAGACCTTGGGTAGTCTGCTGTTCAGCACCCATGTGACCGGCCATTTTCTTGCCTTTCCAGACACGGCCTGGAGTTTGACATTGACCGATGGAGCCTGGCGCACGGTGAGACAGGGAGTTACCGTGAGTAGCATCCTGGGTACGGAAGTTCCAGCGCTTAACGCCACCCTGGAAACCTTTACCCTTGGTAGTACCGGTAACATCAACTTTCTGACCAGCTTCGAACTGTTCAACAGTCAGTTCTTGTCCAGTAGTGAAAGCTTCTTCAGTACGGAACTCGATTACGCCGCGACCAGCTTCAACATTCGCCTTGGCGAAGTGACCTGCTTCCGGCTTAGAAACGCGAGATGCTTTCTTCGCGCCAAAGGTAACCTGAATTGCACTGTAACCGTCAGTATCAACGGTCTTTACCTGGCTAACGCGGTTAGGCGTCATTTCCAGGACAGTAACAGCAACAGATTGACCAGCTTCGGTAAATACGCGAGTCATGCCCGCTTTCTTACCGACGATACCAATTGCCATTTTATATACCTCTCGTGTACGGGGCTGATACCCACTATGGCCGCCCTTATTTTCTAGATACGGGCGTTACACAGAGCACTTGTTACGATTAAGACTGCTCAGGTTCTTAACCAAGACTGATCTGGACTTCTACACCAGCAGCCAGATCCAGCTTCATCAGCGCATCAACAGTTTTTTCTGTTGGCTCAACAATGTCGAGCATGCGCTTGTGCGTACGGATTTCGTACTGGTCGCGCGCGTCTTTATTGACGTGCGGAGAAACCAGGACGGTAAAACGCTCTTTACGAGTAGGCAGTGGGATAGGACCACGTACCTGAGCGCCCGTACGTTTAGCAGTATCAACAATTTCCTGAGTCGAAGTATCGATCAGGCGATGGTCGAACGCCTTTAAACGGATACGGATTCGTTGGTTCATTACCAAACTCCAATTTTATGTGCCAGAGCTCGTTCCCCCCTGATTCAAGGGGACGCGAATTGTATGCGGCTGTACAAAAAGTGTCAACCTACAAAAATAAAAATGCCACAAAGCTGTGGGAAAGACAGGATTCCACGGAAGGGAAACAAAAACCCCGGAGAATCCGGGGTTTTTGGTGGCCAATTCAGGCGAATCAGCCAAGGGATCGATTACTCGATGATTTTGGCCACAACGCCAGCACCAACAGTACGACCACCTTCACGAATCGCGAAGCGCAGACCTTCGTCCATCGCGATTGGAGCGATCAGGGTAACAGTCAGCTGAACGTTGTCACCTGGCATTACCATCTCAACGCCTTCTGGCAGCTCAACGGCACCAGTAACGTCAGTAGTACGGAAGTAGAACTGTGGACGGTAACCTTTGAAGAATGGCGTGTGACGACCACCTTCATCTTTACCCAGTACGTATACTTCTGATTCGAACTTGGTGTGAGGAGTGATAGAACCTGGCTTCGCCAGAACCTGACCACGCTCTACTTCGTCACGCTTGGTACCACGCAGCAGAACACCAACGTTCTCACCGGCACGGCCTTCGTCCAGAATCTTACGGAACATCTCAACACCGGTACAGGTAGTCTTGATGGTGTCTTTGATACCGATGATCGCAACTTCTTCACCAGTCTTAACGATACCGCGCTCAACACGACCGGTAACAACGGTACCACGACCCTGAATGGAGAATACGTCTTCGATAGGCATAATGAATGCACCGTCGATCGCACGCTCTGGTTCTGGGATGTAGCTATCCAGGGTTTCTACCAGCTTCTTAACAGCGGTAGTACCCATTTCGTTCTCGTCTTCACCGTTCAGAGCCATCAGGGCAGAACCTGGGATGATTGGAGTGTCGTCGCCTGGGAAGTCGTATTCGGACAGCAGGTCACGCAGTTCCATTTCCACCAGTTCCAGCATCTCTGCGTATTCTTCAGTGTCTGCACCACCGCAGTCTTCAGCCAGCAGGTCAGCCTTGTTCAGGAATACAACGATGTAAGGTACACCTACCTGACGGGACAGCAGGATGTGTTCACGAGTCTGAGGCATTGGGCCGTCAGTAGAGCCACATACCAGGATCGCGCCGTCCATCTGAGCAGCACCGGTGATCATGTTTTTTACATAGTCAGCGTGTCCTGGGCAGTCTACGTGGGCGTAGTGACGGACTGGAGATTCGTACTCAACGTGAGAGGTTGAGATGGTGATACCACGCTCACGCTCTTCTGGAGCATTGTCGATACCGTCGAAAGCAACGGCAGCGCCACCCCAAACTTCGGAGCACACGCGAGTCAGCGCTGCTGTCAGAGTGGTTTTACCATGGTCAACGTGACCGATAGTACCTACGTTTACGTGGGGTTTGGAACGCTCAAACGTTTCCTTAGCCATAGAACACCTCGTTCAATATCTTTAACTGATTAAGCTTTTCTGATTACTGCTTCGGCAACACTTGCAGGCGCTTCCGCATACTTCTCAAATTCCATGGAATATGTCGCGCGCCCCTGAGAAGCAGAACGCAGGTCAGTTGCATAACCAAACATTTCTGCAAGCGGCACAGACGCGTTCACCACCTTGCCTGATGGAGAATCATCCATTCCTGAAATCAGACCTCGGCGACGGTTAAGGTCGCCAACCACATCACCCATATAATCTTCGGGTGTTACAACTTCAACCTTCATCAAAGGCTCAAGCAGTACTGCACTGCCCTTTTCTGAAAGCTGTTTGGTTGCTTGTGAGGCGGCAATTTTAAACGCCATCTCGTTAGAGTCAACGTCATGGAATGAGCCATCGAACAAGGTTGCCTTGAGGCCCAGCAACGGGTAGCCAGCCAATACCCCGTTTTTCATCTGTTCCTCGATCCCCTTCTGTACAGCCGGGATGTATTCACGAGGAATTGCACCACCCACCACTTCGTTAACAAAGACGAGCTGATCGGCGTTTTCATCTTCTGCAGGTTCAAAACGAACCACAACATGACCATATTGACCACGACCACCAGACTGCTTGGCGTACTTGTGGTTAATCTCAACGGAAGCAGTGATCTTCTCGCGATAGGCCACCTGTGGCTTACCAACGTTACATTCCACCTTGAACTCGCGACGCATACGGTCAACGATGATATCCAGGTGTAACTCACCCATGCCGGAGATAATGGTCTGGCCAGTTTCTTCGTCTGTTTCTACCCGGAAAGACGGATCTTCCTGAGCCAGCTTGCCCAGTGCAACACCCATCTTTTCCTGATCTGCCTTGGAACGAGGTTCAACCGCAACCGAGATAACCGGGTCCGGGAACTCCATACGCTCCAGCGTAATAACGTCATTCATGTCACAGAGGGTATCCCCTGTAGTGACATCCTTGAGACCAATCAGCGCAGCAATATCACCAGCGCGTACTTCCTTGATCTCTTCACGACTGTTGGCGTGCATCTGCACCATACGACCAACACGTTCGCGACGTCCCTTAACTGCGTTATAAACGCCATCGCCAGAATTCAACACCCCGGAATACACACGAATAAACGTCAGCGTTCCTACGAATGGATCTGTAGCGATTTTGAACGCCAATGCAGCAAACGGCTCTTCATCAGCAGAATGACGCACCGCCAGCGTCTCTGCGGCGTCATTGAGGTGACCTTCAATCGCCTTCACCTCGGTAGGTGATGGCAGGAATTCGATCACCGCATCCAGCACGGCCTGAACACCCTTGTTCTTGAACGCCGAACCACAGGTAACGAGTACAATTTCGTTCGCCAGGGTACGGGCTCGCAAGCCGGCCTTCAGGTCTTCTTCTGACAAGTCACCTTCTTCAAGGTACTTGTCCATTAATTCATCGTTGGCTTCAGCCGCTGCTTCGAGCATGTGCTCGCGCATTTCCTCAGCCTTGTCCTGCAAGTCAGCAGGAATATCTTCATAGGTAAAGGTCATACCCTGATCAGCCTCATTCCACATGATGGCTTTCATCTTGATCAGGTCGACAACACCCTTGAAGGTATCTTCAGCACCGATATTGATCTGGATCGGAACCGCATTAGCGCCCAAACGCTTTTTCAGCTGTTCAACGACCATAAAATAGTCGGCCCCGGCACGGTCCATCTTGTTGACGAACACCATGCGCGGAACTTCATATTTATTGGCCTGACGCCATACGGTTTCGGTTTGTGGCTGCACACCAGATGAGCCACAAAGGACGACAACAGTACCATCCAGCACACGCAGGGAACGTTCCACCTCAATGGTGAAGTCTACGTGTCCAGGAGTATCAATGATGTTGATACGGTGCTGCTCAAATTGCTGCGCCATACCAGACCAGAAACAAGTAGTCGCGGCCGAGGTGATCGTAATCCCCCGTTCCTGCTCCTGCTCCATCCAGTCCATCGTTGCTGCACCATCATGCACCTCACCAATCTTGTGAGATACACCGGTGTAGAAAAGCACACGCTCGGTCGTTGTCGTCTTACCAGCATCTACGTGAGCGCAGATACCGATATTACGGTAACGTTCGATAGGAGTTGTGCGTGCCACTGTGTCGTCCTCAGATCAATTAAAAGCGATAGTGAGAGAATGCTTTGTTGGCTTCTGCCATACGGTGCACGTCTTCACGCTTCTTGACCGCTGAACCTTTACCTTCGGCGGCATCCATCATCTCGTTAGCCAGACGCTGAGCCATGGACTTTTCACCACGGGAGCGAGAGGCATCTACCAACCAGCGCATAGCCAGGGCAGTACGACGGGATGGACGAACTTCAACTGGCACCTGGTAAGTGGCACCACCCACACGACGGCTCTTAACCTCAACCATAGGCTGGATAGCTTCCAGAGCTTTTTCGAACAGCTCCAGTGCGTCACCGCCCTGCTTTGCGGTCATGATATCCAGTGCACCGTAAACGATTTTTTCAGCTACGGATTTTTTACCGGAAACCATCACGTGGTTCATAAATTTGGCCAGAGTTACGTTTCCGAACTTCGGATCTGGCAGCACTTCGCGTTTCGCAGCGACGCGTCTTCTTGGCATGATAAGCCCTCATAGGTCTTCAGGTGAGTCTGAGCATCTATCAACAAACAGGGAGCTCAGCCTTACTCTTATCTAAAACGATAGAGCGGTTCCCAGAGTTAATCGGAAAGGATTAACCCTTAGGACGCTTGGCACCGTACTTAGAACGTGCTTGTTTACGGTTCGCAACACCAGAGGTATCCAGAGAACCACGAACGGTGTGATAACGCACACCTGGCAAGTCCTTCACACGACCGCCACGGATCAGAACAACACTGTGCTCTTGCAGGTTGTGACCTTCACCGCCGATATAAGAAGTTACTTCGAAACCATTCGTCAGACGCACACGGCATACTTTACGCAGTGCTGAGTTAGGCTTTTTAGGGGTAGTGGTGTATACACGGGTGCACACGCCACGACGCTGAGGACAAGCCTGCAATGCAGGTACGTCGCTCTTAGCCACTTTGCGCTTACGAGGCTTACGAACCAACTGGTTGATTGTAGCCATTTAGCAAACTCCAACTATTACTAACAACGTGCTCATACAAGATGGGCACAATAAAAGGGGCGGAGATAATAATCCCCGAATCAAGTCAGATCAAGTATTAATCAGCACCACCCCACCAATAAACAAAAGGGAGACCTTCAGGCCTCCCCTTTGCCTCAGAAGCCTGACAATTACTTGTCGCTGAACGCTTCGCTCAGCTTGGCTTCCATATCTTCTGCAGACACACTCAGAACTTCAGGCATGGAGCGATGACGTTCGTTTTCACGAACCTGACGCTTGCGCTTGCGTTCTGCGTGGTAAGCCAAACCGGTACCCGCAGGAATCAGACGACCCACGACCACGTTCTCTTTAAGACCGCGCAGGCTGTCGACTTTGCCAGTTACCGCACCTTCGGTCAGAACCCGGGTGGTTTCCTGGAAGGAAGCCGCCGAGATGAAGGATTCGGTTGCCAGCGAGGCCTTGGTGATACCCAGCAGCACACGTTCGCCGGTAGCCAGGATACGGCCAGCCGCGTTAGCACGCTCGTTCTCTTCCAGGAAGGCTGCATATTCAACCTGGTCACCTGGAATGAAGGTGGTATCGCCGGCGTCATGGATCAACACCTTGCGCAGCATCTGACGCACGATAACTTCGATGTGCTTGTCATCGATGCCTACGCCCTGCAGTCGGTAAACTTCCTGCACTTCGTTGGTGATGTACATCGCCAGGTCGCCAACAGTCTTCAGACGCAGAATATCGTGCGGGTTCAGCGGACCGTCGGAAATGATTTCACCCTTCTCAACGTGTTCACCTTCGAACACGTTCAGGTGACGCCACTTGTGGATCAGCTCTTCATAAGCTTCGCCACCATCCTTCGGAGTGATTACCAGACGCTTCTTGCCTTTGGTTTCCTTGCCGAAGCTAACAGTACCGGAGATTTCCGCCAGAATGGCAGGCTCTTTCGGCTTACGGGCTTCGAACAGGTCAGCAACGCGTGGCAGACCACCGGTGATGTCCTTGTTACCAGACGTTTCCTGAGGAATACGTGCGATAACGTCACCCACCTGCACTTCAGTACCGTTCTCGTTGTTCACCAACGCATTCGGCGGCAGCATGTACTGGGCTGGAGAGGTAGTACCTGCCAGCAGTACGTCATTGCCGCTGGCATCAACCAGCTTAACCATTGGACGAATGTCTTTACCGGCCGCTGGACGATCCTTCGGATCAATTACTTCGATGTTGGACAGGCCGGTCAATTCGTCAGTTTGACGCTTGATGGTTATGCCTTCGTCCATGCCAACGAATTCGATACGACCCGCCACTTCGGTAACGATTGGGTGAGTGTGTGGATCCCAGGTAGCAACCTTCTGACCGGCTTCAACCTTGGTACCGTCGTTAACACTGATCACAGCACCGTATGGCAGCTTGTACAGCTCACGCTCACGGCCATGTTCATCCGCAATGGCGATCGAACCGGAACGGGAAACCGCCACTAGGTTGCCGTCAGCACGGGTAACTGTCTTCAGGTTGTGCAGACGCACGGTACCGGCATTTTTCACCTGCACGCTATCAGCGGCAGAAGAACGGGATGCCGCACCACCAATGTGGAACGTACGCATGGTCAGCTGAGTACCCGGCTCACCGATCGACTGGGCAGCGATAACACCAACTGCTTCACCGACGTTCACCAGGTGACCGCGACCGAGGTCACGACCGTAGCAGCAGGAACAGATACCGGTACGGGATTCACAGGTAATGGCCGAGCGTACAATCACCTCGTCCACACCTTCCGCTTCGATATGCTTGACCCACTTTTCGTCAACCAGGGTACCGGCAGGAACAACCAGTTCCAGGGTGTTTGGCTGGTATACGTCTTCTGCGATCACACGACCCAGAATACGGTCACCCAGACCAACCACAACGTCACCGCCTTCGATCAGCGGCGTCATCACCAGACCTTCAGTGGTGCCACAGTCGTTTTCGGTAACTACCAGATCCTGCGCAACGTCAACCAGACGACGAGTCAGGTAACCGGAGTTCGCAGTCTTCAAGGCGGTATCCGCCAGACCCTTACGAGCACCGTGAGTGGAGGTGAAGTACTGCAGTACGTTCAGACCTTCACGGAAGTTCGCCACAATCGGCGTCTCAATGATGGAGCCGTCAGGCTTGGCCATCAGACCACGCATACCAGCCAACTGACGAATCTGCGCCGGGCTACCACGAGCACCGGAGTCAGCCATCATGTAGACAGAGTTGAAGGATTCCTGTTGAACCTCATTGCCCTCACGGTCAATTACCGGTTCTTTACCCAGGTTTTCCATCATCGCCTTGGCAACCAGTTCGTTGGCACGGGACCAAATGTCGATCACCTTGTTGTACTTCTCGCCGTGGGTCACCAGACCAGAAGCAAACTGGCTTTCGATTTCCTTAACTTCAGCATCCGCGTTGGCAATGATGTCTGCCTTGGCGGCCGGAATTTCAAAGTCGTTCACACCAATGGAGGAACCGGACTTGGTTGCGTACTGGAAGCCGGTGTACATCACCTGGTCAGCGAAGATAACGGTATCCTTAAGACCCACACGACGGTACGCAGTGTTGATCAGACGGGAAATCGCCTTCTTCTTCATCGGCTGGTTCACCAGCTCGAATGGCAGACCTTTTGGTACGATACGGAACAGCAGCGCACGACCAACAGTGGTATCAACCACCAGGGTGCTGCTTTCACTGTTGCCATCTTCATCAACCACAGTCTGGTTGATACGTACCTTGACGCGAGCCTGCAGGTGCGCAGAACCGGTCTGGTAAGCGCGCTGAACTTCGTCCAGATCAGCGAATACCATGCCTTCACCAGTGGCGTTTACACGCTCACGGGTCATCCAATACAGACCCAGTACCACGTCCTGGGAAGGTACGATGATTGGCTCACCGTTGGCTGGAGACAACACGTTGTTGGTTGCCATCATCAGCGCACGTGCTTCCAGCTGGGCTTCGATGGTCAGCGGCACGTGAACGGCCATCTGGTCACCGTCGAAGTCGGCGTTGTAAGCCGCACACACCAATGGGTGCAACTGGATTGCCTTACCTTCGATCAACTGAGGTTCGAACGCCTGGATACCCAAACGGTGCAGGGTTGGCGCACGGTTCAGCATCACCGGGTGTTCACGAATCACGTCAGCGAGGATATCCCACACTTCCGGAGTTTCGCGCTCTACCATCTTCTTCGCAGCTTTGATGGTCGTAGCCAGACCACGGTGTTCCAGCTTGGAGAAGATGAACGGCTTGAACAGCTCCAGAGCCATCTTCTTCGGCAGACCACACTGGTGCAGACGCAGCTGTGGGCCTACGGTAATTACGGAACGACCGGAGTAGTCAACACGTTTACCCAACAGGTTCTGACGGAAACGACCCTGCTTACCCTTGATCATGTCGGCCAGGGATTTCAGAGGACGCTTGTTGGAACCAGTGATGGCGCGACCGCGACGACCGTTATCCAGCAAGGCATCAACCGCTTCCTGCAGCATACGCTTTTCGTTGCGGACGATGATGTCAGGTGCGTTCAGCTCCAGCAGACGCTTCAGACGGTTGTTACGGTTGATCACGCGACGGTACAGGTCGTTGAGGTCGGAAGTCGCAAAACGACCGCCGTCCAGCGGCACCAGAGGACGCAGATCCGGTGGCAGTACTGGCAGCACAGACATGATCATCCACTTGGGATCATTGCCGGACTGGAAGAATGCCTCAAGAATCTTCAGACGCTTGGACAGCTTCTTGATCTTGGTTTCAGAGTTGGTCGCAGGAATTTCTTCACGCAGACGCTGAACTTCTTCTTCCAGTTCAATGTGGCCCAGCAAAGCCTGGATGGCTTCAGCACCCATCTTGGCTTCGAATTCGTCACCAAATTCTTCGATTGCTTCGTAGTACTGTTCATCAGACAGCAGCTGACCCTGTTCCAGAGTCGTCATGCCTGGCTCAGTAACCACGAAGGATTCGTAATACAGGATTCGCTCGATATCACGCAGGGTCATATCCAGCATCAAACCGATACGGGATGGCAGTGACTTCAGGAACCAGATGTGCGCAACCGGAGAAGCCAGCTCAATGTGACCCATGCGTTCACGACGCACTTTGGCCTGAGTTACTTCAACGCCACATTTTTCACAGATAACGCCGCGGTGCTTCAGACGCTTGTATTTGCCACACAAGCATTCGTAGTCCTTGATAGGACCAAAGATACGGGCACAGAACAAACCATCACGTTCTGGTTTGAAAGTACGGTAGTTAATGGTCTCTGGCTTTTTTACTTCACCATAGGACCAGGAGCGAATCATGTCCGGCGAGGCAAGACCGATACGGATGGCATCGAACTCGTCGGCATTATTCTGGCTACGCAGAAAATTGACTAAGTCTTTCATAGAGAAATTGCTCCACTTGGCGTGAGCGAGGAAACCAGCCAGCCGTCCCGACTGACTGGTCTCTCAGCTAGACCGATTATTCGTTTTCCAGTTCGATGTCGATACCCAGGGAACGGATTTCCTTCACCAATACGTTGAAGGATTCCGGCATGCCTGCTTCCATCCGGTGATCGCCATCCACGATGTTCTTGTACATCTTGGTACGGCCGGCCACGTCGTCGGACTTCACAGTCAGCATTTCCTGCAGGGTGTATGCAGCACCGTAAGCTTCCAGTGCCCACACCTCCATCTCACCGAAGCGCTGACCACCAAACTGAGCCTTACCACCCAGCGGCTGCTGGGTAACCAGGCTGTAGGAGCCGGTAGAACGGGCGTGCATCTTGTCGTCTACCAGGTGGTTCAGCTTCAGCATGTACATGTAACCCACGGTTACCTTACGGTCGAAGGCTTCACCAGTACGGCCGTCGTACAGAGTGACCTGACCGGATTCAGGAATACCGGCCAGATTCAGCATACGCTTGATCTCGGTTTCCTTGGCACCATCGAACGCTGGTGTTGCCATTGGCACACCGTTGCGCAGGTTACGTGCCAGCTCCATGATTTCGTCGTCAGACATGCCGTCCAGATCTTCGATACGACCGGCATCGCCGCCGTTGTAGATCTCGTTCAGCAACTCACGCAGCTTGGCGATTTCACGCTGCTGCTGCAGCATTTCGTTGATCTTGTCACCCAGACCCTTGGCCGCCATACCCAGGTGGATCTCCATGATCTGACCCACGTTCATACGGGACGGAACACCCAGCGGGTTCAGACAGATATCAACCGTTACGCCGTTTTCGTCGTATGGCATATCTTCGATTGGCTTGATCGCGGAGATAACACCTTTGTTACCGTGACGACCAGCCATCTTGTCACCAGGCTGGATCTTACGCTTGATAGCCAGGTACACCTTGACGATCTTCAGAACGCCAGGAGCCAGGTCATCACCGGTCTGCAGCTTGCGTTTCTTGTCTTCGAACTTGGCATCAACTTCTTTCTGGCGTTCGATCAGCGACTGCTCGGCTTTCTCCAGCATATCTGCCAGGGTTTCATCCTGCGGGATGATACGCCACCAGTCCTGCTCGCTCAGGCCAGCCAGGTAGTCTTCCGCCAGCACGTCGCCTTTCTTCAGACCAGGAGCCACGTTAACGGCCTGGCCAGACAGCGCACGAGTCAGACGCTCGAAAGTCGCACCGCGGACGATACGCATTTCTTCGTTGAGGTCCTTGCGAACCTGATCCAGCTGCTGACGCTCGATGTCCTTGGCGCGCTGATCTTTCTCAACGCCGTCACGGGTGAATACCTGAACGTCGATAACCGTACCGGTAGTACCGGTCTTCACGCGCAGGGAAGTATCCTTAACGTCAGAAGCTTTCTCACCGAAAATGGCACGCAACAGTTTTTCTTCCGGAGTCAGCTGGGTTTCACCTTTCGGTGTTACCTTGCCGACCAGAATGTCGCCCGGCTTCACTTCAGCACCGATATAAACGATACCGCTCTCATCCAGCTTGGCCAGCGCCGCTTCACCGACGTTTGGAATATCGGAAGTGATCTCTTCCGCACCCAGCTTGGTGTCACGTGCCACACAGGTCAGTTCCTGAATGTGGATAGTGGTCAGACGATCTTCCTGGGAAACACGTTCGGACAGCAGGATCGAGTCTTCGTAGTTGTAACCGTTCCACGGCATGAAGGCGATACGGAAGTTCTGGCCCAGTGCCAGCTCACCAAGGTCAACGGAAGGACCGTCAGCCATGATGTCGCCACGGTTAACCATGTCACCGGCTTTCACCAGCGGACGCTGGTTGATACAGGTGTTCTGGTTGGAACGGGTGTATTTGGTCAGGTTGTAGATATCTACACCGGCTTCACCAGCAACGGTTTCTTCATCGTTAACCTTCACAACGATACGACCGGCATCAACCGAATCGATCACACCACCACGCTTGGCAACCACACACACACCGGAGTCAGCGGCTACCGCACGTTCGATACCGGTACCCACCAGAGGCTTCTCGGAGCGCAGGGTTGGAACCGCCTGACGCTGCATGTTGGAACCCATCAATGCGCGGTTGGCGTCATCGTGTTCGAGGAACGGAATCAGCGAGGCCGCAATCGACACAACCTGCTGCGGAGATACATCCTGCAGGGTTACGTTGTCTGGCGACATCATGGTGAATTCGTTCTTGTGACGAACGGAAATCAGGTCGCCCTGCAGACGGCCGTTTTCGTCAGTCGGAACAGATGCCTGTGCAATGACGTAATCCGCTTCTTCAATCGCAGAAACGTAAATGATCTCATCAGTCACAATACCGTCCTGAACGATACGGTATGGCGATTCCAGGAAGCCGTATTCGTTGGTACGGGCATAGGAAGCCAGTGAGTTGATCAGACCAATGTTTGGACCTTCAGGCGTTTCAATTGGACATACACGACCGTAGTGAGTGGCGTGAACGTCACGCACTTCGAAGCCGGCACGTTCACGGGTCAAACCGCCAGGGCCAAGGGCAGAAATACGACGCTTGTGAGTCACCTCAGACAGCGGGTTGTTCTGGTCCATAAACTGGGACAGCTGGGAAGAACCAAAGAATTCTTTCACCGCAGCGGCAACCGGTTTGGCGTTGATCAGATCCTGCGGCATCAGACCTTCGGATTCTGCCATTGACAGACGCTCACGTACTGCTCGTTCAACACGCACCAGACCTACGCGGAACTGGTTTTCGGCCATTTCGCCAACAGAACGGATACGACGGTTACCCAGGTGGTCGATGTCGTCGACAATGCCTTTACCGTTACGGATGTCGATCAGGGTACGCAGTACCTCAACGATATCGCCACGATCCAGCACGCCTGAACCAACAATCTCTTCACGACCGATACGACGGTTGAACTTCATACGACCAACCGCAGACAGGTCGTAACGCTCTTCGGTAAAGAACAGGTTTTCAAACAGGGCTTCAGCGCTTTCCTTGGTTGGTGGCTCACCAGGACGCATCATACGGTAGATTTCGACCAGGGATTCCAGCTGGTTGCTGGTTGGGTCGATACGCAGAGTGTCAGACAGGAAAGAACCGCAGTCGATTTCGTTGGTGTAAATGGTCTGGAAGCTTTCAATGCCTGCAGTCGCCATTTTACCCAGCAATTCAGCTGTGATTTCAGCGTTGGCAGTCGCCAGTACTTCACCGGTACGGGAGTCGATGATGTCTTTGGCAACGGCCTTGCCCAGTACGTATTCAGTCGGTACGTCCAGATCCTGAACGTTGGCTTTTTCGAGCTGACGAATATGACGGGCAGTGATACGACGAGCCGCTTCTACAATCACGTTGCCGTCATTGTCGAGAATATCGAACTGGGCAGTTTCACCACGCAGGCGTGATGGAATCAGCTTCAGCTTCAGAGCGCCGCCAACAATGCGGTAGTCGTCGTTATCAAAGAAGGTTTCGAGGATTTCAGCAGTGCTGTAACCCAGCGCGCGCAGCAGAATAGATGCTGGCAGCTTGCGGCGACGGTCGATACGAACGTACACCAGATCCTTTGGATCGAATTCGAAGTCCAGCCATGAGCCACGGTAAGGAATCACGCGAGCGTTATACAACAGCTTGCCTGAAGAGTGCGTCTTACCCTTGTCATGGTCGAAGAATACACCAGGTGAACGGTGCAACTGGGACACGATTACACGCTCGGTACCGTTAACGATAAAAGTACCGTTATCGGTCATCAGCGGCATTTCGCCCATGTAAACTTCTTGCTCTTTGATGTCTTTGATCGCTTTGGTAGACGATTCTTTATCGTAAACGATCAGGCGCACCTTGACCCGCAGCGGCGCAGCGTATGTTACGCCACGCAGCATACATTCTTTTTCGTCGAAGGTTGGGGTACCCAGGCGATAGCTTACGTATTCCAGAGCCGCATTTCCGGAATAGCTGATGATAGGAAATACAGATTTGAATGCCGCATGCAGACCTACATCGAGGCGGTCTTCAGCGTTGTTTCCCTTTTGCAGGAACTTTTGGTAAGAATCGATTTGAATGGCCAGCAAATAAGGCACATCCATTACGTTCGGCAGCTTGCCGAAATCCTTACGGATACGTTTTTTCTCAGTATATGAGTAAGCCATCAGTTATCCCCGGACTGTTTCCTCGACCAGATCGATGTTGATCCGATGTTCAAGGCCTTGCCTTGCAAGTTGAAACCTGGCGTTATGCCAGTTTAGCCACGTTTTCCATAACGCGAAAAAGGCCGACGAGATTTCTCCCGTCAGCCCTGTGCCAAAACTGTAGATAGTTTCGGCAGCAGCGTAAAGCAGAGATCCTGATTACTTGATCTCGACGATAGCACCAGCTTCTTCCAGCTTGGCTTTAGCTGCGTCAGCGTCTTCTTTGGAAACGCCTTCTTTAACAGTAGCAGGAGCACCGTCAACCATAGCCTTGGCTTCTTTCAGGCCCAGACCGGTCAGTTCACGTACTGCCTTGATTACGTTAACTTTCTTGTCGCCAGCGCCAGACAGAATTACGTCGAATTCAGTCTGAACTTCAGCAGCAGCGTCGCCGCCAGCAGCTGGACCAGCAACTACAGCTGCAGCTGCAGAAACGCCGAATTTTTCTTCCATTGCAGAAACCAGTTCTACAACGTCCATTACAGACATTTCAGCGATCGCGTTGATGATATCTTCTTTTGTCAGAGACATGAGACTTTTCCTGAATTATGTGAGCTAAATGCTCGTTAAATCGATGTCGCCAGCCTGAAACGATCAGGCGGCTTCTTGTTCTTTCTGGTCGCGTACTGCAGCAATAGTACGAACCAGTTTGCCAGCGGCAGCTTCTTTCATGACGCTCATCAGCTTGGCGATGGCTTCGTCGTAGGTCGGCAGTGTTGCCAGCATATCTACGGAAACCACGTTGCCTTCGAAGGCACCACCCTTGATTTCGAACTTGTCGTTCTTCTTCGCGAACTCTTTGAAGATACGGGCAGCCGCACCTGGGTGTTCGTTAGAGAATGCAATCAGGGTAGGACCAACCATGGTGTCAGTCAGACACTCAAAGCTGGAACCTTCAACAGCACGCTTGGCCAGGGTGTTACGGACGACTTTCATCCATACACCAGCAGCACGCGCTTCTTTACGCAGAGAGGTCATGGCGCCTACTGTTACGCCGCGGGAATCCGCAACAACAGCAGACAGAGCGCTTTGAGCCGCTTCCTGGACTTCAGCGACAATCGCTTTTTTATCTTCGAGTCCTAAGGCCACGATTAACTCCTAACAAGTTAAGTTATGCTCAAAAGAGCACTTCTCGGAGTGACAATTCAGAAAATCTGAAGGGGCCACTCACCATCTACGCAGGAAATATTAAGTGGAGACTGGCAAGCCAGACTCCACTCCTGCGGTCTTTGATAGCCGCGCGCCAATGGCGCACCGCCCCAAAGAACTTTTATGTTGATCAGAAATCCAGAGCGGAGTGATCAACAACCAAGCCAGGTCCCATCGTGGTAGAGATGGTAACCTTCTTCATGTAAACGCCCTTGGCGGAAGATGGCTTGGCTTTTTTCAAATCGGCCAGCAGAGCTGTCAGGTTTTCCTGCAGCGCAACAGCTTCAAAATCAACCTTACCGATAGTGGTATGGATGATACCGTTCTTGTCGTTACGGTAACGAACCTGACCAGCCTTGGCGTTCTTCACGGCAGTGGCTACATCTGGAGTTACAGTACCAACTTTCGGGTTTGGCATCAGGCCACGTGGACCCAGCACCTGACCCAGCTGACCAACAACGCGCATCGCGTCTGGAGAAGCAATCACAACGTCAAACGCCAAATCGCCACCCTTGATCTTTTCAGCCAGATCTTCCATACCAACTTCGTCTGCACCAGCTGCCTTGGCAGCTTCAGCGTTGGCACCCTGAGTGAACACAGCAACACGCATGGTCTTGCCAGTACCGTTTGGCAGCACAGTAGAGCTACGAACGTTCTGGTCAGATTTACGTGCGTCGATACCCAGGTTTACCGCTACGTCTACAGACTCACGGAATTTTGCTGCAGGCAGGGAAGCCAGCACAGCAACAGCCTCTGCAAAGGAGTAAACCTTGCGAGCATCAATTTTTTCAGCAATCAGCTTCTGACGCTTGGTCAACTTGGCCATTACTCAACTCCTTCCACGTTCAGACCCATAGCACGAGCAGAACCCGCGATAGTACGTACCGCTGCGTCCATATCGGCAGCAGTCAGGTCAGGAGCTTTGGCGGTAGCGATCTCTTCCAGCTGTGCACGAGTCACAGTACCCACTTTCTGGGTGTTTGGACGAGGAGAACCAGAAGTGATGCCAGCAGCTTTTTTCAGCAGGAAAGAAGCTGGTGGAGTCTTCATTTCGAAGGTGAATGAACGATCGCTGTACGCAGTAATAACAACTGGTACTGGCGCACCTGGTTCCAGGTGGGAAGTCTGGGCGTTAAACGCTTTACAGAATTCCATGATGTTCAGACCTTTTTGACCCAGAGCCGGACCTACCGGGGGGCTTGGGTTTGCTTTACCAGCTGCAACCTGCAACTTGATATAGGCTTCAATTTTCTTAGCCATGATTTACTCCAATGGGTAAATAGCGCCCTGACGGGCTCCCCGCCCCGACCCAGGGTCGGGGCACTCGTATTAACTCGCCTTTTCGACCTGGGTAAATTCCAGTTCGACTGGTGTCGAGCGACCAAAAATCGTTACAGCCACCTGCAGACGGGACTTTTCGTAGTCCACACTCTCAACCGTGCCGTTAAAGTCAGCAAACGGACCATCTGTAACACGAACCACTTCACCCGGTTCGTAGATAGTCTTGTGAGTTGGGCGATCAGCACCTTCCTCAACACGACGCAGAATGGCATCAGCTTCTTTTTCAGTAATTGGAGCAGGCTTGTCAGCAGTACCGCCGATAAAACCCATCACCCGATCAGTTTGCTTGACCAGATGCCAGGTATCGTCGTTCATTTCCATCTGCACCAGCACATAGCCAGGATAGAAACGACGCTGACTCTTGCGCTTCTTACCGTCGCGCACCTCAACCACTTCCTCGGTAGGCACCAGCACGTCGCCGAACTGATCCTGCATACCAAGACGCTCAATACGCTCTTTCAGGGCTGACTGGACACGCTTCTCGTAACCGGAATAGGCGTGAACCACATACCAACGCATTGCCATAATTGCCTCACCCAATCAGTGCAGAAACAGCCCAACCCAGCAGGGAATCAAGCCCCCACAGCGCCAGGCCCATAACAACAACCACAATCAGAATCATCAGGGTTGTTTGTGTAGTTTCCTGACGAGTTGGCCAAACGACCTTACGACGTTCTACGTTTGCTTCCTTAAGAAGCACCCGAAACGCCTTACCCTGAGCGGTTGTCAATGCAGCACCTGCACCACACAACATCAATACGGTCACAGCCAGGACGCGGTACAGCAATGGCATATCGGCATACATGTAGTTACCAACGACTGCCGCCGCCAGAAACACAACAGCAACCAGCCATTTGAGAACGTCCACAGGAGAACTTGCAGCTTTGCTTTCGGAGCTCATCAATTATTTCCCTGAAGCCAAAAATGGCAGCCGAAGCTGCCACCAGGATATTTGGCAGGCCAGGAGGGACTCGAACCCCCAACTTTCGGTTTTGGAGACCGACGCTCTACCAATTGAACTACTGGCCTATAACACTTTATAAGGGCGCTGCACTATACAGCATTCAGAGACAGTTTCAACTCTTTTGTCTAAACTTTCTCCGCCCTAAACGACAACCTTTGAAATCAGCTGTGCGGAGTTGCTCTCTCAAGCGGGAACGGATATTACACAGACCTTTTTATAAATGCCAGAAAATTTTAAAAAAGTTTTTGTTAATGCTGTTTCTTCTTTATATGGCTACACATTTACAGGGCAGATTTATCCAAATAGCAAAAAAAACCGCCTATTTTCCAACTTTTCTTCAGTTTTCTGTCCTCAGGGTGATCAAAAACGAGTGAAAAACCTGTAAATTACCGGCCGTTTTTCCACTTAGCTTATCGAGTGAGTTATGACTGACTTATCCAAATACCGTAACATCGGCATCTTCGCCCACGTGGACGCCGGTAAAACCACAACTACCGAGCGTATCCTCAAACTCACCGGTAAAATCCACAAGACCGGTGAGGTACACGACGGTGAATCCACCACTGACTTCATGGAACAGGAAGCCGAGCGCGGCATCACCATTCAGTCTGCGGCCGTAACCTGTGAGTGGAAGAACCACCGCCTGAACGTAATTGACACCCCAGGACACGTTGACTTCACCGTAGAAGTTTACCGCTCCCTGAAAGTATTGGACGGTGGTATCGGCGTATTCTGTGGTTCCGGCGGTGTTGAGCCTCAGTCCGAGACCAACTGGCGCTACGCGAACGACTCTGAAGTATCCCGCATCATCTTCGTCAACAAGCTGGACCGCCTGGGTGCTGACTTCTTCCGCGTTGTTGACCAGGTGAAAAACGTCCTGGCAGCACGCCCACTGGTAATGGTATTGCCAATCGGTCGTGAAGATGAATTTGTTGGTGTTGTTGACCTGCTGAGCCAGAAAGCCTACGTATGGGATGATTCCGGCCTGCCAGAAAACTACGAAGTTAAAGACATCCCGGCCGACATGGTTGACGATGCAGAGATGTACCGTCAGGAGCTGATCGAAACCGCTCTGGAGATGGACGAAGACCTGCTGATGGAATATCTGGAAGAAGGTACCGAACCTTCCATTGAAGACATCAAGCGTTGCATCCGTGAAGGCACCCGCACTCTGGCGTTCTTCCCGACCTACTGTGGCTCCGCCTTCAAGAACAAGGGTGTTCAGCTGGTACTGGACGCCGTTGTTGACTATCTGCCAGACCCAACCGAAGTCGATCCACAGGATCTGACCGACGAAGAAGGCAACCCAACTGGCGAGAAAGCCATCGTTTCAGCTGATGAGCCTTTCCGCGCCCTGGCCTTCAAGATCATGGACGACCGTTTCGGCGCCCTGACCTTTATCCGCATCTACTCCGGCAAACTGAACAAGGGTGACACCATCCTGAACAGCTTCACCGGTAAAACTGAGCGTATCGGCCGTATGGTTGAGATGCAGGCGGATGACAAAACTGAACTGACCTCAGCTCAGGCCGGTGACATTCTGGCAATTGTGGGCATGAAAAACGTTCAGACCGGTCATACCCTGTGTGATCCAAAGAACCCATGCACCCTGGAAGCCATGGTGTTCCCTGAGCCAGTTATCTCCATCGCTGTTCAGCCTAAAGACAAGGGCGGCGTTGACAAGATGGGTATCGCCATCGGCAAGATGGTTGCAGAAGATCCAACCTTCCAGGTTGAAACCGACGAAGACTCTGGTGAAACCATCCTGAAAGGCATGGGCGAACTGCACCTGGACATCAAGGTAGACATCCTGAAGCGTACCTACGGTGTTGAACTGATCGTAGGTCAGCCACAGGTTGCCTACCGTGAAACCATCACCAAGCCCGTCGAAGACAGCTACACCCACAAGAAACAGTCTGGTGGTTCCGGTCAGTACGGTAAGATCGATTACCGCATCCGTCCTGCCGAGCCAGGTACTGGCTTCAAGTTCACCTCCTCCGTTGTGGGCGGTAACGTACCAAAAGAATTCTGGCCTGCCGTTGAGAAAGGCTTCAAGTCCATGATGGGCGAAGGTGTTCTGGCTGGCTTCCCGGTACTGGACGTTGAAGTAGAACTGTTCGACGGTTCTTACCACGCGGTTGACTCCTCTGCGATTGCCTTCGAAATCGCTGCCAAAGGTGCTTTCCGTCAGTCCATTCCAAAAGCTGGCGCCCAGCTGCTGGAACCTATCATGAAAGTTGACGTGTTCTCCCCAGAGGACAACGTGGGCGACGTAATCGGCGACCTGAACCGTCGTCGCGGCATGATCAAGGACCAGGAACGTGGTGCTACCGGTATCCGCGTCAAGGCAGACGTACCACTGTCTGAAATGTTCGGTTACATCGGCCACCTGCGTACCATTACCTCTGGTCGCGGCCAGTTCTCGATGGAATTCTCTCACTACCTGCCATGCCCACAACAGGTAGCTGACAAGGTCATCGCTGACGTCAAAGCCAAGAAAGCAGCCGAGAAGTAAGATCGTCTGCCCGGGATGGAAATCTCATCCCAATAAAAAAACCGCCCTCGGGCGGTTTTTTTATATCTGTTCGTAACTACCTAATCAGGCCACTCGTCCATTCTGGCAAGCGCCAGACCACCAATCAGCAACGGAATAAAAGCCGCCGCCCAATTGCTCTTCCCCTCGATCACAAACTCCGCCCAGCGGTGCTGCTCAACCTGCTCCAGCGTCTCTTCAGTCCGATAGTGATAGCGAGCACCGATACCAAAATGATCCTGCCACCCCGCCATCACCCCCACAGAAGCCGATGCAATCCAGCGCTTCAGGTGCACATTGCGAGTACCACCCTCACGCATAATCTGCAGATCACTGTCCGGGTCAGTATCAGCCGGGATATGAATACCACCCTCCAGCAAATAATTACTAATCACATAGTGCCCGGTTACACTGGCCGTCAGACGGCTATACCAGCCCGCCGGAAAACAGGCACTCACAACCCTTGCCGACATCTGCTGATTTAACAACGCCAATTGATGCTGAACCTCATCAAGCTCGCTATAAACATCCGCCAGAGGATGATCGACAGCGATAAAAGCCTCGATACGATCAACCAGCACCAACATGTGTTTGAGCACTGAATCTGATACTCGATTGGCCGCCAGGTAACCGCGCAACTGCTCTGCATAAGCCGCCAGCTTGTCGTCCAAGGCAACATAAGACTGCGCCAGCGTATTGATGTAGAACAGATCACCGGAACGATAACGGCGGCATTCATGCCCCTCACTCACCAGCAAGCTCGCTTCAACGCCGTAGCCCAGCCGATTAATGATGCTACCCGCCTCCACAAATGGAAAATGACTCACATAGGCTTCGCCAAAACGACCCTCCTGATGAATCCAGTGCGCTGCAAACTTGCCGGAATATTGCAGCGCAAGGCGATTATCAACCTGGGTTTCCCAACCCGTAATCGGATAGGCACCCGAGAATGGGTATTGATGCGCCGTTTCCTGTACCCAACGACCAGCGGCTGCCGGCCCAACCACCCCGACGGTCAACTGATGGTCGTCATAGCCATCCACGCCATCGAGCCGCAAGGTACGCCCCCAATAAGCCCACGCCGCAAAAGGCCGATCATAATAGGCGGCATTTTCAATATGCTCGTAACCTTCGTGCTCCACCTTGCCGACACCTGCATCCTGATAGGGCGTGTACAGCTCATGGGCCATGGTATAGCCATAGCGAACCAGCTTCAGATCGCGATTCTGCAAGCCGCTGCGAGGGGCATCATCACAATCGGCATAGTCGTCCGCCGAGCCATCATCCGGCCCACAGCGAAAGCCATACAAACGCCCGGACTGATACAGAAAGCCCTCGCGCAAGCTGGAATAGCCCGACAGCTGAATGGCATTGGTAAAATACTGGTCAGTTATGTTGTCACCTGTCAGGGCATCATTCTGGATACTGCTCTGCCAAACCTTTGGTACATCATCCACATAGCGTCGCTCAAAGTTGCCATCCTTTACCAGCAACCCCAACAGTGAATAACTGTCGTCCAATGAAATTGCAAAATCAGAAAAAAACAGAAGTAACAGTAGAAAAGATCTCAATTTTTAATCCTTTAAAAATCAAAAGATCAAAAATGATATCTTGAGCACATTTCAGAACAATTAGAGAGATACGAAAAGCCGTCAAACAGGCACAAAAAAACCCGCCGAAGCGGGTTTTTTCTGAGGCAATCTCAAATAATCAAAAGATTACTCGATGATTTTGGCTACAACGCCAGCGCCAACGGTACGACCACCTTCACGAATCGCGAAGCGCAGACCTTCGTCCATCGCGATTGGAGCGATCAGGGTAACAGTCAGCTGAACGTTGTCACCTGGCATTACCATCTCAACGCCTTCTGGCAGCTCAACCGCACCAGTTACGTCGGTAGTACGGAAGTAGAACTGTGGACGGTAACCTTTGAAGAATGGAGTATGACGGCCACCTTCATCTTTACCCAGTACGTAGACTTCTGATTCGAACTTGGTGTGAGGAGTGATAGAACCTGGCTTCGCCAGAACCTGACCACGCTCTACTTCGTCACGCTTGGTACCACGCAGCAGAACACCAACGTTCTCACCGGCACGGCCTTCGTCCAGAATCTTACGGAACATCTCAACACCGGTACAGGTAGTCTTGATGGTGTCTTTGATACCGATGATCGCAACTTCTTCACCAGTCTTAACGATACCGCGCTCAACACGACCGGTAACAACGGTACCACGACCCTGAATGGAGAATACGTCTTCGATAGGCATAATGAATGCACCGTCGATCGCACGCTCTGGTTCTGGGATGTAGCTATCCAGGGTTTCTACCAGCTTCTTAACAGCGGTAGTACCCATTTCGTTCTCGTCTTCACCGTTCAGAGCCATCAGGGCAGAACCTGGGATGATTGGAGTGTCGTCGCCTGGGAAGTCGTATTCGGACAGCAGGTCACGCAGTTCCATTTCCACCAGTTCCAGCATCTCTGCGTATTCTTCAGTGTCTGCACCACCGCAGTCTTCAGCCAGCAGGTCAGCCTTGTTCAGGAATACAACGATGTAAGGTACACCTACCTGACGGGACAGCAGGATGTGTTCACGAGTCTGAGGCATTGGGCCGTCAGTAGAGCCACATACCAGGATCGCGCCGTCCATCTGAGCAGCACCGGTGATCATGTTTTTTACATAGTCAGCGTGTCCTGGGCAGTCTACGTGGGCGTAGTGACGGACTGGAGATTCGTACTCAACGTGAGAGGTTGAGATGGTGATACCACGCTCACGCTCTTCTGGAGCATTGTCGATACCGTCGAAAGCAACGGCAGCGCCACCCCAAACTTCGGAGCACACGCGAGTCAGCGCTGCTGTCAGAGTGGTTTTACCATGGTCAACGTGACCGATAGTACCTACGTTTACGTGGGGTTTGGAACGCTCAAACGTTTCCTTAGCCATGACCTTCTCTCTCTTACGTGGTGGTAGATTTCAGACCGACACATACACAAAAAGGCAGGCCTAATGCCTACCTTTTTGTCACTTTAAAATAATGGTGCTGATGGGCAGAATCGAACTGCCGACCTCATCCTTACCAAGGATGCGCTCTACCGACTGAGCTACATCAGCTAAACACCTTTTGAATTCAGCCTTACTACCGCAGTACTGAATTTTCTGGAGCGGGTAGCGGGAATCGAACCCGCATCATTAGCTTGGAAGGCTAAGGTTCTACCATTGAACTATACCCGCGAACCTTTTGGCTTTCGCCGGAACAGCAGGCTTTTGCCTCGCTCCGAAGACACCGCCCTGGCGATGACTCTGAATATGGTGGTGGGGGCTGGATTCGAACCAGCGAAGCTTTCGCGTCAGATTTACAGTCTGATCCCTTTGGCCGCTCGGGAACCCCACCTAATTGTTTTCAAAACCACGTTTATAGCTGCTGGCCGTTGCCGCTGCGGCTTTGATGGCGCGTACTATATGTTTCAGACCCTTGGTCGTCAACACTTTTTTTATATTTTTTATGAACTTAGCGCTTTTACTTCATTTTGGTTAAATAACAGCCAACCAGAAGGTTATTCCTTCTTCTATAGCAAAATCAGTTAATCAACGCAGGCAGTCGGTCATTTGCCAGCTAACATCATCATCAGCCTTGATACGCTCACGCAGCTTGTCTCCAAAGTCCGGCTTGTTAACAACCTGCAGCCAGAACTCCTGCTGCATTTCGTTCTTGGCTTTTACTTCTACCGGGATATTAAAGCTGCGTACCTTGCTGGCAACCAGGTCAGCTGACTCACGCTGGCGGAACAGCCCCAGTGAAATCCCGTCAGCCAGCTCACCGGTATTGATGATGTAACTATCAACCTTGCGTTGCTGCAATTCACGCAAGACCTTGCGAGCTTCTTCCCGACTGGCCCTGGGAGGTACGTAGACCCAAAACTCCTTGGCCGTATCGGTTGGCAATTCCGTGATCACGGTATCACCAGCGATGCCCAGTGAGGTTGCCCGGGCGCGGGCATAATTGGCATCCAGTTGATCCTGATAGGGTCCGAGCAGAAAACAGAGCTGTTGCTTCTGTTCTGTGACCACTTGCTGGCTGCGCTTTGGCAGGCTCACTGCCGCTTCAGAAATCAGCGTCAGCCGCTGACCACTGGCCAGCTCCAACGGCTGATCCGTTACCACTGCAACCTCTGACTGATTCCAGTAGAACAGCAAGACTGCCAGATTCAGCACTACCAGACAGAAAAATATCCAGCGCATAGAGCATCCAATCCATCGAAGATAAGTTCAGGCCAATAACTGTGGCCAAGGTTTTTGGCCAGCCATTCGCCATCGCCGCCGGTAAAAAACGGCTGATATTGACTGTGACTGGAAATGACATGACTGACAAACGCCACTTGCTGGCAACGCACTCCGGCACTGACGCAGCCAACCGTATCCGTACCTGGCTGCAAGTGCTCACTGCGCACTTCATCAGCATAGGGACGAACCCGTTCGGTATTTTGCCAGAGCGACTGCTGTGCCAGTGTGAGACCCGGCACAATATATCCGCCCAGATGGCGGTTACTGTCGGACAGCAGGTCAATGGTCAATGCCGTACCGGAATCAATCACCAGCAGGTTGCCATCACGATGCTGACGCGCGCCCAGCATAGCCAGCCAGCGATCCACTCCGAGTCGCCCCGGTTGCGGGTAACAATGTTCGAAATCCGGATAGTCTTCCAGCGCCCGCGACAACCAAACCAGGCAGTTGCCAAACTGCTGCTCCAGCTGCGCCCGCAGCCAGGGATTGTCATGCACGCTGGAAACCAGTACCCGGGCAACTTCCGGCCAGGATTGCTCGATCACGTCAGCGTGGTCACAGCCGCCCAGCACACGGGTGCCATCAGAATCCTGATAACGCCATTTAATACGGCTATTGCCGGCATCAATCAACAGGACGGACACTTAACTCTCCAGCCACTACCACTTCCATACCACGCTCGGTTTGCAGCAACAGCTCACCCTTGCGATTAACGCCCTTCACCACCCCGACCCGGTGTTCATTACCACCGGACAGCAACACTTCACGGCGATAGAAAACATCCCGATCAGCCCAGTATTTAACCCAGGGCTCAAAACCGTCACGTTTAAAATCGTCCACCATGCTGTTGAGCTGATCAATCAGCACACCGGCAATCCGATTACGCGAAACTTGCGGCTGGTATTGGCGCAAAGCTGCCCACGGCTGATCAATGCGTTCGGCATCGCGCTCACTGAGCATCACGTTAAGGCCGATACCTACGACAATCTGGCAAAAATCCGGCTGGGTCTGACGTCCTTCAAGCAGGATACCAGCGACTTTTTTGCCATCCAGATAGACATCGTTGGGCCACTTCAGACCAATACCAGCAAGACCCAGTTTGGTCAGCGCCCGCTCGACCGCAATCGCTACCATCAGGCTCAGGCCTTCCTGGTCCTGCAAGCTACCCGGCAGCGTCACCAGAAACGACAGGTAGATGTTCTTGCCGAACGGACTGACCCACTGGCGCCCACGACGACCTCTACCCTGATTCTGTTTCTCGGCCAACACCGCATAGCGTTTGCCGAGATGATCTGGCGCCCGTTCGAACAGCCAGCTGTTGGTGGAATCCACATCCAGCAGAATGTCGAGGCAGTCAATGGAGTGAGTGAGTTCAGCACCAATGCGTTCGGCATCGAGCAACTCGATAGCATCGTGCAAGCGATAGCCTTTGCCTTTTACGGATGAATACGGGATATCCAGATCATCCAGCTTTTTCATGTGCTTCCAGACAGCCGCCCGACTGACGCCCAGGGCTTCGCCCAGATCATCACCGGAATGAAAACGACCATCTGATAATAATGCCAGTAACTGACTGAGCATCCACTCGCCTCCGGGTATATAACCTGGCGACTATAGCAGATGCGGCGTAAGGCACGAATGTTGTGAATAAAAACTGCGGTTCAGCAAGGCAGGATTCAAACCGCAGTGAGGATGTTGATTCGGTGATGAGCAGTGGCTGTCTGGCGCCAGCCAGATAAGCAAGGCGGCTTCCTCAAGGCGTCAACCAGAACGGCAGCAACATCTGTGGCCACAGATCCAGCAACCAGGCGACCAGCGCAATCACCGACAACGGCATCCAGGCTGGCGGCTCAGCGGCCGCCATACAAATATCACAGGCAGCGACCGTGCCTGGGCCCAACAAGGATTGTTGCAGGGAGTGAATACTCGCCACGACAACCACCAGCAAGCCAATCCACAGAGCCCCCAAGGAAGTGCGTCGATAACGTGCCATAGACTATCCCCCGCCAGCCGCTGTGGATCAATCCTCAGGGTAACGCCTGGCGGGAAGCGGTACAGCGGTTAAAGCTGCCTGAAAGTCAGCTTGCCAACAAAAGCCAGCAATCGTTACGGCTGCTCATCCTTGTCGATATCGGCCAGCCGCATGTTGAAGTGGATTTCGATGGCGCTCTGGATATCCCGGATCGACGGCACCTTTTCGGTATGTACCAATACCAGAATCGACTGGGCGTGCACCCGATCATCACCATCCGGATGCGGCGCAACCACACCGTCCTTGCTGACATACGCCAGCGGCGTGCCGAGATTGCTCTGCACCACAGCGTTGACCACGTCTGCCCAGCGCTCACCTTCCAGCCATACCGGATAACGCACCGTGTGGTCGTTGGCGTGGGTAAACATGTCTTCAATAATCAGTTCGACACCGGGAGCAACCATTGAGCGCACAATGATTTCCGGATAGGAACGGATGGGCCGCAACATGGTTTTGATTTTCAGATCGCGCAGCCGCTCGCGGTTCTCGTCTTCCACTACCTCCGCAATCACCCGTGGCCCCAAATGGCGTTCAAACAACCGGTAACACACATCAAAGGTATAACTGTCACTGTCAGAGGAATATTCGTCTCGCGCCAGCACCACGATGTGGCAAGCACGCTCGGCTCCGGCGCGCTTGAGATCATCCGGCCGACTGGCCAGTCCATTCACATGCACCACGCCCAGGCGCCGCAGACTGTCGGGCAAACCGTCGGCGAACTCTTCATTGAGCAACATGATCGGCGTATCGGCGTATTCCTTGCTCTGGCGTATCTGGCTGATCATGCGCCAGAAATAGGCTTCCCGGTTGTATTTGGGAGCATTGATGATGAGGATGTGATCGGCCATGTTCCAGTCCCAGTGTCCTGTGCGAATGCGTTCCCGGCGGGCAATGCGGTAATCAACATAATCACTGACCAAAAAGGTCATCAGTGTGATACCGGCACCGTATATCAACAGAATGGTGGCCAGCTGGCCTGCCGGTGTCTGCGCCGACAAGTCACCATAACCCACCGTCGTCAGCGTCGTCATGGTGAGCCAGAACGCTGGCCACCAGCCCAGTCCTTCCAGCCACACCATGGCAGCAGTATGCACCAGCACCAGCCCGGCCAGCGTCATAGCGGTACGCTTGAGCGAACGGATAATGTTGGCTTCGGTCTGATAGACCGCATGCCGGGTACGCTGATGATGCTTGATGAAGCGGGATACAGAATTCATCGCGGCATGATATACACAAGCCCCCGCCGACGAAATGATTTCAGCCACCAGCGTCGGATCCTGGCACAGAGCTGTCCATTTGGCGGCGATGCCCCGGCCGCTGAATTTGTTACACTGGCCACTCACGATTCACCAACCGCAAGAGACATATTATGGGTTATCACATTTTTGGCATCGGCAACGCACTGGTCGACAAGGAATTTGAAGTAGAAGACACCTTCTTCGAGAAGGCCGGTATCGAAAAAGGTGTGATGACCCTGATCGATGAAGAAAAGCAGCAGCAACTGCTGGCGCTGTTAATGGATGAATACGGTCTGAAAAAGCGCGCCTGTGGAGGCAGTGCTGCCAACACCATTATTGGTGCCAGCTATTTTGGCGCCAAAACCTTCTACACCTGTAACGTCGCCAACGATGAGTCTGGTGATTTTTATGCCAGCGACCTGCAGGCCGCCGGTGTTGCCACCAACCTGGGCGCCGACCGTGAAGAAGGAACCACTGGCAAATGTCTGGTAATGGTCACCCCCGACGCCGAACGCACCATGAACACTTTCCTCGGTATTACTTCAGAGCTGCATGAAGGCCATATTCACGAAGACGCCATTGCCGCTTCTGAATACGTCTATATAGAAGGTTATCTGGTTACCGGCGATACCTCGCGCGCCGCCGCCATCCAGGTACGTGAACTGGCCCGCAAGCACAACGTCAAGGTTGCCATGACCTGCTCCGACCCGGCGATGGTTCAATACTTCCGCGACGGCATTCTGGAAATCCTCGGCGAAGGCGTTGACCTGCTGTTCTGTAATGAACAGGAAGCCATGCTGCTGACCGAAACGGCCAGTGTTGAAGAGGCCGTGGAAGCCCTGAAACAGAAAGCGGCCAACTTCGCCATTACCTGTGGCAGTGATGGTGCAGTTGCCTGGGATGGCAGCACCTTGCACCAGATTGCCCCACACGCAGTGACCGCCCGCGACACCAACGGCGCTGGCGACATGTTTGCGGGTGCATTTCTTTACGCCATTACCCATGGTCATGATTTTGCCGCCGCCGGCCGTTTGGCTTCTGCCGCCTCTGCCCAGATTGTCAGCCAGTTTGGCCCACGTCTGGAAGCTGAGCAGCACGAACCGCTGAAGCAACACCTGAACGGCTGATCCCGCTATTTGGTCTCGCAGTGGCAACCACTGCGAGATTGATCATTTTTTAACCAAACAAACAAACCACTGTACCGCTATTGGGTCGACGAACTTTTTCTTCAGCTTACACCCAAAGTTATCCACAAAATCTGTGGATAGTCGGTCATTGAAACTTCATACAACGGTTGAAAATAAGTCCACGGCCAACAAAGATGATTTGGTTATGTAGACCAGCCATTGCCACTGCCTCTGATCTGGCCATCGGGTTATTCAGACGATGACAGGCAAGTGTTTGATTACTTGGAAAAAGCTGAATTGTCCCCCGCAGCATCACCTCATCCTTGAGGACAACTTTCAGATGCCAATCGGAACGCCGTGACCACTTCCCTGAAGTTTTCCACCGGGGCAAAACAGGCCAAGTTATGCACAGCTCACACTGTGCACAGCCCGTTCGACGGTTCAGAAAGAACCATCAGAAGGTAACTACAAAGCCCGCTGAGACCGCTTTAGGTTGACCACCCGCCAGCGCTGACAACTCATCGCCATGGGTACCATCAACACCCTGATAGGTCGCTGCATCCTCGTTATCAGTTTTGGTTGCCATCAGATACAGGTTGCTCTTTTTGGCGATTGGATAGACAGCACCCACAGACCAGGCCTGAGCGCCGGTATCACTGCTGCCGCTGTAGCTGGAAGCACTCAGCCATTGTGCCATCAGTTGCCAGTCACCCGGCTTCCAGGACAGCTGAATGCCGCGGGCATCACGGTCCAGCATGCGGTTAGTGTCAGTCACTTCGTCAACGCTGATTTTTTCCAGCAAGGCGACAGCCCGCAGTGTGCCAAAATCCTGCCGGATAGCAGCACGCCAGAGAGACACAGGTCCCATGGTGCCAGACAAGTCGCCCCAGTGATCCCAGGCCAGCCCAACCAGGGTTTGCTTGTTGCTCCACTGCAAACTGGCAGACAGCATCTTGTTGGCGTTGTCATCGGTGGTACCGGATGACTTGTCAGCATCGGACGAGTACATGGCGCGTGTCAGCATTGATCCATCCGCCAGGCCAAAGCGATATTCGCCCAGCACCATGTTCTCGGCCCGTTTGTTCATCAGGCCGCCCTTGCCAGACGCAGCACCCAGAATCATGCCGTAGTCCGCCACCGTGTGTTTGAAAATCGAGTTCTCGACAAACATGCGCTTCGCCAGGGTGTCATAGCGACCGGCCTTGACTGACCAGTCGGCTCCGGCCAAACCAGCGTAACTGTTACGGGTGGTGAAGGTGTCAGACGACGAGCCATCCAGCGTCAGGTTCTGTTCCAGCTGCCAGATCAGATCAATGCCTTCCAGGGTGCTGGCGATTTTGCCGCGCAGGCCAATATGCGAGGAGTTGGATGAAATCGACAGACTGCCATCGGTCAGTTTGCTGTCGGTATTAACCTCATCCGAACTGACGCCGGAATCCATATAGTCCGCCGATATGTGGAAGGTGCCGTAAAGTTCCAGCTCATCGCCGTGCAGTTTAAGTGCCTGTGCTTGCTGTGGAACCAAAGTAACCAGGGCCAGGGAAGTGACAGTGGCCAAAGTGGATAAATGCATTGGTAATTTCTCCATTTAAAAAATATGGGTATATTTCGCTATATACCGTAATATATAGCGAACATGCTAACGGTTAGCACTGTCAATCCCACACATGATTAAGGGGCTTTAACTCATGACAAAATGGACAAAACTATTAACCACCCTGATATTGGCCAGTACTGCCACAATCAGTCAGGCTGACGAGTTGATGGTTGCTGTAGCTGCCAATTTCACAGCACCCATGAAACGTATTGTTGAGCAATATCAACAGGAAACCGGTGATGAAGTGAAAGTGTCATTCGGCTCTTCTGGCAAATTACTGGCGCAAATCCGTAATGGCGCACCGTTTGATATTTTCCTATCTGCCGATCAGAAAAAGCCGATTGCGCTGGAAGAGTCCGGTGATGCCGTTAGCGGCAGTCGCTTCACCTACGCTAAGGGCACTCTGGTGCTCTGGTCTGCCGATAACGGCGTCAATGTGGAAGAAAAACTGAAGCAATCAGACTACAGCAAGCTGTCGCTGGCCAACCCTCGACTGGCACCTTATGGCGAAGCAGCCACCGAAGTGATGGACAAACTGGGGCTTAATGGCAGCAAGGGTAGCTGGGTGATGGGTGAAAACATCAATCAAGCCTGGCAATACGTCGCCAGCGGCAACGCCCAACTGGGTTTTGTGGCCATGTCGCAAATCATGCAGGACGGTAAAATTATCAGCGGCAGCAGCTGGGTGGTGCCGGAAACAATGTACAGCCCGATCCGTCAGGACGCCGTATTGCTGAAATCTGCGGCGGACAAACCAGCCGCCAAACGGCTGTTGCAATACCTCCGTTCAGAAGTTGCCAAACAGCAAATTCTGGCCTTTGGCTACAGCCTCGACAGCTGAGCCAGGCTCTGTTGCTGCTGATCTGACGTCAGCCTTCGGTCAGCAGCACAACGTTAGAGGCCTTGAAAAAGGCCGCTACCAGCTGGCCAGTTTCAAATGCCAGATCGGCCAGGCTGCCGTTACTTACCGATACTGTCAGGGTTTTGGTATCACCCAGCTCCAGCACCACATCACTGTTCACCGCCCCCTTGACGATACGGGCGACACACCCCGTCAAACGGTTGCGGGCACTGACCTTCACAGCGGTGTCCGGCGACAACATTATGTTGCCCGGCTCAATCAACAGCATAACTTCAACGCCCGGCTGCAACCCCAGCAGCGTACAGCTTTCATCACTGATGATGGCCACCATGTCGTCATGACGAGAAATCTTCACGTGCACTTCGTTGTTAACTGCACCCTGGATAACTCGCACCACTTCACCACGAAACTGGTTGCGAATGCTGGTCTTCAGATAACCCTTGCTCATAAATCCTGCCACATCATTAAGTGATTGCACCTTGCGCCCGAGTTGCTGCAGAAATTCCTGATGGGCTGCCTGCAAGGAAACAAAGCCGGCGACAATCTGCTGGCCAAAGTCTGTCAGCGCGGTACCACCGCCCCTGGCACCGCCCACCGCTCGGCTCACCAGCGGCTGACGCGACATGTTGTTCATGGTGTCGACCCGCTCCCAGGCTGTCTTGTAGCTGATACCAACCGCCTTGGCAGCCGCTGAAATAGAGCCGGTGGATTCAATCGCCTGTAACAGGTCTATCTGTTCTGCCGCCAGTCCACGCTTGCCCAGCTCGCCCAGCCACAGTTGGCCTTTCAGCTCACTGGCGGTCTCTGGCTGCTCTGTTATTGCTGTCATATTGGCTTCCTCTTTAACTGCCCCTGACTATTGCCAAATGCGCCGACGCTGTCGAGCAAAGATGTCATGGAAAGTCCTTTATCTATGTCAGTCTGATGCCCTTCTTATTCCTGTAGCAAACCCGACAGCGGCATTACTGAGCCCGGAAAATGTCTGTCCGATTCACGACAAAATCGTGGCATAAAAAATAAATCCAATAAAAATCAATTAGTTACAAACAATCCGCCATAGGCATGCCTCATGCACTAGCTAAACCAGCAACTCAATCAAGCTAAATCGGCCGTTTGATGTAACAAACGCTGTCGCAAGGAGATTACCCATGGCAAAGATCGGACTTTTCTTTGGTAGCAACACTGGCAAAACCCGTAAAGTGGCCAAGATGATCAAGAAGAAGTACGACGACGAATTGGTCGCTGCACCACTGAACGTCAATCGCATCAGCGCAGAAGATTTCATGGCTTATGAATACCTGATCATCGGTACCCCAACCCTGGGTGAAGGTGAACTGCCAGGCCTGTCTTCTGACTGTGACGCTGAAAGCTGGGAAGAATTTCTACCGAAGCTGGAAGATGCCAGTTTTGACGGCAAAACCATCGCCATCTATGGCCTGGGTGACCAGGTTGGCTACCCGGATGAATTCCTTGATGCCATGGGCGAACTGCACGAATTTTTTACTGAGCGCGGTGCCAAGGTTATTGGCGCATGGCCAACTGAAGGCTACGAATTCGAACACTCCGAAGCCATTGGCGAAGACGGCAAGTTCGTTGGTCTTGCACTCGACCTGGACAACCAGTCCGGCATGACTGAAGAACGCCTGAACGTATGGCTGTCCATGATTGCCGGTGAATTCGGCCTGCCTGCCTGATCAGGTAACCGTTTCTCCGTAGACTCCTCGCTTGGCGTGATCCTCCCCCGGGCACGCCCTTTTTCTTTTTGCCTTGCGATTGTTATCCACTGATTTTCTTTCCTGCATTCAAGTCGGACATCGCTTTCTTGCGTTTGTGCATATTCCTGTCTTTGGCACTTATCGTTAAAACGCTTGCCTCTCTAAACCACTTTTTCATTTAACGGCGTATTGCTTTAACTATTTACACCTGCGGCAACCAAATTATCAACCACAAGCCAAACCCTTTCAAAAAACATATAAATTCAAAAGCCAGACATTTAATTGAAAATTTTTACCAATTAATTTCTATTTATATCCAGCAATAAAATACAAAAGGCAGATTTTCACTGACTTGTATCACGTCCGCTTAAATTCAGATTCAAACCAGAATTATAAACTCCATTCGCCGGTAAAATTTAAAGACTGAATACCACTTATCTTTTCAGCCCGAAAGCTATTCACCTGGAAAAATCCTTTACCCAATGATTATTGCTACAAAACGCCTGCCATAAAAAAAGGGGGCCGAAGCCCCCACGGAAGGAAAGAAGTTTAGCTGTCTGACTCAGACACTGGCGCTGAGATCAGCCTTCGCCGGGCTGGATTCACTGGCTTGTTCACCGTCAGTTGCTGCAGCGTTTTCGCCGGTCAGGCTTTCATCCACCTCGGTTTCAACGGCAATAGCAGCCTGGTCACCTTCGCCCTTGAGGGTTACGGTGCAGGATTTCAAACCTTGCTGAGATGGCAATTCAAACATGGTTGGTAACAATAGCGACTCCAGCATGGCACGCAGACCACGGGCACCGGTGCCACGCTTGACGGCTTCTTCAGCAATGTGAGTCAACGCATCATCGGTAAAGTCGAGACTGACGTTCTGGTACTCAAACAATTGGCGGTACTGACGGGTCAGGGCGTTGCGCGGTTCCTGCAGAATGCGTTTGAGGCTTTCGACGTCGAGGTCCTTGAGGAAGGTAATCACCGGGAAACGACCGATAAACTCAGGGATCAGGCCAAACTGCAGCAAATCATCCGGTTGCAGCGCTTCCAGCAGCTGACTGGTGGAAGAACCCTTGTCGTCTTCTTTCACCTCGGCGTTAAAACCAATGCCGGTACGCGGCGGATGCAGCCGGCGTTCAACCAGTTCCTGCAGACCCGGGAAAGCACCGCCAACCATGAACAGGATGTTACGTGTATCAACGGTAACTTCATCACCGCCTTCACGACGGCCACCACGGGAAACCCGGAATTCACTGCCTTCAACCATTTTCAGCAAGGCTTGCTGTACACCTTCACCGGAGACATCACGCACTCCGACGTTGCCACCGCCACGCTTGGCCAGCTTGTCGATTTCGTCGATGTAGATAATGCCCCACTGGGCCGCTTCAACATTGCCTTCGGCGGCATCCAGCAAACGCTTCAAGAGGGTGTCAACGTCTTCGCCGACGTAACCCGCCTGGGTCAGCGTGGTGGCATCACCGACAATAAAGGGCACGCCAATGATACGGGCGAGGGTTTTAACCAGCAGGGTTTTACCGGTACCGGATGGTCCTACCATCAGGATGTTGGATTTTTCCAGCTCAACCGAATCGTCGGCGGCGGCCAGTGTCAGATCGGCACTTTTGCCCTGAATCCGCAGCCGCAGGTAATGGTTAAACACAGCGACTGCCAACGTGCGTTTGGCGTCATCCTGACCAATGATGTATTTGTCGAGGAAGTCCTTGATCGCTACCGGGGTTTTCAGATCCGGCTCGGACAAGGTTTGCGGTTGGCCCCAGCTGCTGACAACCTGAAAGGCCAGCTTCACACACTGCTGGCAGATATGACCATTGTTACCGGCAATCAGTGGCACCTGGGGGGATTTCTCTACCCCACAAAAGGAACAGGTAGGCACTTCATTGGTGGTTATTGTCATTAGTGATTCTCCTGTCGGGTCCGTGACTGGGTTTGCTGCAGGCGCTCGGCGACCCATTGGCGCTGGGCCCGACGGCTTTGCTGTTGCTGCAGCTTTTCCGTCAGGGCAGGCAAGGCTTCGTGGAGCGGAATGATGTCGGCGGCCTCAATGGATTCACAATACAGCACATGCCAGCCCAGCTCGGTACGTACCGGCGCGGAAATTTCACCAGCCTGCATGGCAAACAGGCAGCTTTCCAGCTCGGCGTACAGCACTCCACGAGGAATATTACCCAGAATTCCATCATTGAGACTGGTTGGGCATTCGGAATGTTTGAGAGCCTGCTCACCGAAACGCTCCGGCTTGCGTTGCAGACGCTCTGAAATTTCTGTGGCACGGCTTCTAACGGTTGCTTCGTCACCGTTTTCAAAATCCGGATTCACCGTCAGCAAAATATGCCGCGCAATGCGCCGTTCTGGCCGCGCAAAACGATCCTGATGCATGTAGTAGTAGAGCTTGGCATCGGTTTCACCAACAGTCACAGCTTTGCTGGCCACCAGCTCCAGCACGCCGTCAACCCGCAGGCTGCGCTCCAATTCGTAGCGCAGATCATCCGGCTCCATGCCCATGGCCGCCAATGCATCCTCATAGGCTTCGTCAGATTCATAACGATCACGAATCTGCTGCATCGCCAGTTCAACCTGGCTGGCCGGAATCACCACCTGACGGGATTCCTGGCTACCCAGTACCACAGCTTCGATTTGCTGCTCATGGGCAGCAATACGGGCAACTTCCTGTTGCTGCTGGGCTGACAGGGCTTCCGGCGCAGAGCCAAACTTTTCACTGGCAATGCGCAGGAACCGATAACCACTGACAGCCGGGCTGCTTTGTTGTGCGACAGTATTCATGCTTGTGCCTCCTCTGAGGTGGCATCACCAAGGGCCGCTTCCGGCACCTGGAAAGTACGACCTGCAAAGCGCACGTGGTACATCACATTGGTGTTGTCCCGTACGACCTTTTCGATCTCGCCTTCGGTTCCGGCTGTCACCACAACTTCACCGGCCACTGCCAGAGGAATTCGTGATACCACTTTCTCGCGGAATTCGTAGCGGTTATCGACCCACACCGTCGCTGCCGGAATCAACTCTTCTTCGCGACAACCAACGGTTTTGTTGTGGTCGAGGAAATGCACCCGGTAAATCATCTGATCCTGCAGGTAGGTGCCAACGTCGTACACGACACCGACCGCTCCCCGGCGCATCAACAGCTCGCCCACATCCTTGCCCGGATAGGTACCATCGTTGCGAACGTTACGAATCAGCCGAACTTCGTCACCATATTCATAGGCTGGTTTCATGCGCTAGCTCTCCTTCCGTTTGCGACCGTCAACATCATTCACTCAGAGGAGTGATTCCAGTGGCACAAAGGTGGTCTGTGGTTCGTGCATCTTGAACACCTTGAAGACCTTTTCGGTCAGCGCATCAGACTCAACAAAGTCCTGATAGGCACGGGTCAACAAAGCCTGGTAAACCGACTTGAGGGATTCCTCGTTATCTTCATACTCCGCCAGCGAGTCACCGCTCTGGCTGAGGTAGTCATGGAAGCGTTGCATGATGTGCAAACGGTTCACATGTACCACGGCAGCATCAAAAGGAATGGCAAAGTATTCGAGGAAATCTTCCGCCGAAACCAGTTCGTCCAGCGCTTCATCCAGGGTCAAATCTTCGGTCATGGCTCTCTTCCTCATCAGGTCATCTTGCACTTCAACTGCTGCTCAAGCGGAGCAGACTGTTGTCACTGGGTGTTGCTTCAGAGTCTTGCTGTTGTGTAATTCTTCACACTGGCTAGCGCAGCGCGGCAACTGCGCCGTCTTCGGTCACCAGGGTTGGCCCAACCATCTGCAATAACGAACGGGCACCGAGGCGATCCTTGCTGTCAAACTGCACCAGCTTGTTGAGCATCCCCACCGCCTCATGGCGATTACCCATTCGCAGGTTCAGGAAGGCCGCTCCCTTGAGCGCCAGCAGGTAAAACCGCACTGTGGTGAACGCCTTGTCGAGCCCTTCAACCAGGTGTTCCTCACTGAGGTCACGCCAGTGGTCAGGAAAACCGATTTCCGGTGCAATCCGGTTCATCACCTCGTGGGCGACAATCAGGGATTCCGCCAGACGGTGCTGGTAATAATAAAAACGGTACAGGGCCACCAGCACGGTCATGTTGCCCGGCGCCAGTTGGCGGGCCTGCAACAGTGGCTGCTCGGCACCACCGTCGCCATACAGGCTCGACGCCAGATCCAGCAGGACTTCAACGTCGGCCGCCATTGGCTCGTCGAAGTACATGTCCTGGCCCTTGAAATCCTGTAAATCCATCCCGGCACTACCCCCGCCCCATAACTACAGGGCACCTGTACTTATCGATTGACTACCGAGGCGATACGAGCGCCCGGACATTCCTTCTCACAGACGTCGTTATCCACTTCGCAGTCGCGGTAGCGTTCTTCAGCAGACTGTTGGGTAACCATGGCTTCCAGTGCATCGATACGTTCGAGCATGCAGCTGATGGCCTTGCCAACCGGGTCAGGAATCAGATGGTGATCCAGGTCGATACCGTACGGGTTGAGCTTGCCTGCTTCGCGCAGCCGCACTACCTTGCCGGGAATGCCCACCACAGTGCAGCCTTCCGGCACGTCTTCCACCACCACCGAGTTGGCTCCAACACGGGCACCATCGTTGACAGTAATGTTGCCGAGGATCTTGGCACCGGCTCCGACCATCACACCATTCCCCAGGGTCGGGTGACGCTTGCCCTTGTTCCAGCTGGTACCACCGAGGGTGACACCGTGATAAAGCGTGACGTCATCACCAACCACGGCGGTTTCGCCAATCACCACACAGGCGCCGTGGTCGATAAAGAAACGGCAACCGATCTGGGCCCCCGGATGGATATCAACGTTGCTGAACATACGTGCCATGAACGACAGCCAGCGAGCAGTGAAACGCCAGTTACGGATCCATAACCAGTGGCTGACACGGTAGAACAGCACCGCGTGAACACCGGGATAGGTCAGCAGCACTTCCAGCCAGTTACGGGCAGCCGGATCGCGTTCAAATACGCTGTTGATATCATCGGCACACTGACGCCAGAAACCGGTGTTCAGGCGCTGAGACTCTGGGCTCGACATGAGGTATAGCCTCCTTCTAGGTGTTCCAGCTGGGCATACAGGGCTTCAAGCTCCTGTGCGTTCGGGCTGCATTTGGTACGGGTCACCCACTGCCGCAGCTGCGATAACAGCAACGGCAATTGCCAGGGTTGCAGTTCAATACCAATCGCCTGATAGGCCCGAATCAGTCCCTGGCTACCGGAATGTTTGCCCAGTACCAGCGAGTGATGACGCCCCAGCTGTTCAGGGTCCAGGCCCTGATAGTTGCGCTGGTCTTTCAACAAGCCGTCAACATGGATACCGGCTTCGTGGGTGAACACGCCTTCACCCACAATGCTTTTGTTCCAGCTCACATGACGTCCCGAGGCCAGCTCAACCTGATGGGATATGGCTGCCATCGAACAGGTGTCCACACCGGTTTCGATGCCATGCAGATTCTTTAAAGCGAGTACACACTCTTCCAGTGGCGCATTACCGGCGCGCTCACCCAGACCATTCACCGTGGTGTTGATATGGGTAGCACCACCGACCACGGCAGCCAGGGTATTGGCCGTCGCCAGGCCGTAATCATCATGGGCATGCATTTCCAGCTCAAGGCTGGTGTGGCTGCGCAGCAACTGCATTTTCTGCAGCATGCTGAACGGTTCCATGATGCCGACCGTGTCGGCGAAGCGCAGCCGACGGGCTCCAGCCTTGCCAGCGACATCCGCCAGTCGGGCAATAAAGTCCATATCAGCCCGCGAGGCATCTTCCATACCCACACAGACTTCAAAGCCCATATCCAGCGCCCGGCGGATCGTCCAGTCCGCCTGCTGCAGGGCCCATTGGCGATCCTTGCCAAGTTTGCTTTGCAATTGCTGGTCAGACACCGGCAATGACAGGTCGAGCAGCGGGATCGGCAAGCTGGCAGCAGCCAGCAAGTCGTCCTGCGACATCCGGCACCAGGCCATCAACTGGCTTGGTAACTTGAGTGCGGCAATTTCCTGAATGACTTCCTGCTCTTCACTGCCCATGGCGGGAATACCCACTTCCAGTTCGGGTACCCCCATGGCAGAAAGCTGACTGGCAATCGCCAGTTTTTCTTCCAGATTGAAAGCAACCCCGGCGCTCTGTTCACCATCACGCAAGGTTGTGTCATTTACCGTTACAAAGCCTGCCATCGCCCGACTCCTGCCACTGTTCAATACCTGTTCGCCCCTAAACGATCAGGCATATACCGGCGCAAATGCTTCTTCCGGATTTTCGATCGGACCGTTCTCACCCCAATAAGGAGACAGCGTGCGCAGCTTCTCAATGATTGGCGGTACGGCTTCGATCACCCGTTCGATTTCTTCAGCTGTGGTATAACGGCTGAGAGACAGACGAATGGTGCCGTGGGCAGCGGTATAAGGAATGCCCATCGCTTTCATCACGTGAGAAGGTTCCAGTGAGCCGGAAGTACAGGCAGAACCACTGGAAGCAGCGATACCGGCCTTGTTCAGCAACAACAGGATGGCCTCACCTTCGATGTATTCGAAAGCAATGTTGAGGGTGTTCGGCAGACGGTTGGTCAGGTCACCGGTCGCAAACGCGTGCGGAACCTTGGCCAGGATGCCTTCCTGCAGTCGATCACGCAGCTGGGCTACCACAGTGTTTTCGTATTCCATGTGCTGCATGGCTTGTTCGCAGGCCAGACCCAAACCAATGATGCTGGTAACGTTTTCAGTACCGGCACGACGACCACGTTCCTGGTGTCCACCACGCAGCAGTGGACGGAAACGTACCCCACGACGCAGATACAGCACGCCTACACCTTTAGGTGCATGCAGTTTGTGGCCCGACAGCGACAGCATGTGGATGCTGGTGTCCTGCAGATTCATTGGAATCTTGCCAACCGCCTGTACCGCATCGGTATGGAACAGGATGCCGGCTTCATCAGCCAGTTCCGCCATTTCCAGTACTGGGAAGATGGTGCCGGTTTCGTTGTTGGCCCACATCACACTGACCACGGCAACGTTGTCGGACAACAGTGCCTTGTACTCGTCCATGTTGAGGCGACCTTGTTTGTCGACTTTCAGACGATGCACTGTGTAGCCTTCGGTTTCCAGGTAGTCACACAGGTTCAGAACCGCCGGGTGTTCCACCACAGTCGTGATGATCTCCTTGCGCTCTGGCTGGGCCTTGAGGGCAGACAGAATGGCGGTGGAATCAGACTCGGAACCACAGGAAGTGAAGACGATTTCTGAATCGTGCTCGGCACCCAACAGGTTCTGCACCTGCTGACGGGCTTTTTTCAGCGCCAGACCCACCTTGTTACCAAAGCTGTGCATGGAAGACGGGTTGCCGAACTGCTCGGTGAAAAATGGCAGCATGGCTTCCACAACCGCAGGATCAACACGGGTGGTGGCGTTGTTATCCAGATAGATATCTTTCAGCTCGCTCATGATCAGACTCCCAGCTCAACCAGTTGACGTTCGGTATGAGGAATTACCTTGACGAATTCTCCCAGTTCTTCGATCAGCTTCTGCTGTACGCCACCCAGTGTCATGGCGGCCATCTGACAACCGTTACAGGCACCAACCAGCTTGACGTAGATGTTCTTGCCTTCGATGTCCATCAGCTCAACGTCGCCGCCGTCTGCCTGCAGGGCTGGACGCAGACCTTCGAGTACCTGCTGGATTTTCAGAATGCGTTGTACCGCAGTCATGCTGCCAGCCGGTTTGGCTTCAGCAGTTGCAGCCGCTGCCGGTTTGGCCTTGGCTTTCTTGCCAATGGCTCCTGGCATAAAGACTTCACCGCGAGCTTCCATTTCTTCCTTGAGGATGTTCTCGATACCTTCGTGGCAAGAGGAACAACCGCCACCGGCCTTGGTGTAGTTGGTCACGTCTTCAACGGTGCTGAGGTTGTTGGCACGGATGGTGTCTCGAATCATCACGTCGTCGATGGCGAAACACTTACAAATCAGCGCACCTTCTTCGTGATCATCAACCCACTCTTCGCCACGGTAGTTGGCAACCGCCGCCTGCAGGGCTTCACGACCCATTACAGAGCAGTGCATTTTTTCCGGTGGCAGGCCGTCCAGGTAATCGGCGATGTCCTGGTTGCTGATTTTCAGAGCTTCATCAACAGTCATGCCCTTGATCATTTCAGTCAGAGCGGAAGACGAGGCAATGGCAGAACCGCAGCCGAATGTCTGGAAACCGGCGTCCAGAATCACGTCAGTTTCCGGATCCACTTTCAGGGTCAGACGCAGGGCGTCACCACAGCTGATGGAACCAACGTCACCCACCGCGTTGGCCTGATCAACAGCGCCTGCGTTTCTTGGGTTGTAAAAATGTTCGGTAACCTTTTCTGAGTAATCCCACATGATTTTCTACCTCGTGCTAATCGGCTGGCTGCTGTTTTGGTTTTGATCGACTGTCGCGGTTAACAAGAGAAAGACTTGCCACAACCGCAGCTATTGCTGGCGTTCGGGTTTTCAAATTTGAAACCGCTGCCTTCCAGGCCATCGAGGAAATCGACGGTCACGCCTTCCAGCAGTGGTGCACTGTTGACGTCCAGCAACACTTTCAGGCCATCAAACTCAACGACCTGGTCGTCGTCGGCGATTTGCTCTTCCAGCTTCATGCCATACTGAAATCCTGAGCAGCCGCCCCCTTCAACCTTGATACGCAAACCCGCCATCGGGGTGGCGGTGCTATCCATAAAGCGACGAACTGCGCTGACTGCGCTATCTGTTAGATTGATCATGTCTGCCTCCTCTGGCCTCGACTGCGATCGTTCTGCGCCATTTTGAAACGGCGTCTGCGTGTTACCCTGAGACTGTTTTTGCAACCCATATGCCACGCTTCGAGCCAAAATTTTTCCTATATATTTCAGTTACTTGACAGCCTTTGGCCACACTGTCGGGGTGTCAGGAAAGAGACTGATTGGAGTCAATTTGTCGCAGTTGCGACAAACCATCCGGGGCCGCAACGAAGGCTAATGTCGTATCAGTGACAGCAATCGGACAAGGGTCCGGAAGTAAACCAGGCAGCGCTCAAAAACGTTGGCAAATGGGCTGGGGACAGATCAGCAGGCGGGATAATTCAGTCGAGGGGTTGGGATTATTGAACCACTACATGGAGATCGGAAGTAGGTTGGGCCGCGCCCAACATTTGCCGGGCAAGGCCCAGCCTACAACAAATTGATTGGTTAGTGTCGGAAGCCGGAGCCGGGAAGACCTGAAATAAGCGGCTTTGAAATCTAGCTGAATTTAACCACCCGATAGCTGACAGCCTGCTCAAAAATACCGGTGCCACCACCTTCCGCAACAATGGTTTGCAGTTGTGGGAAATCCTCCACCACCACACCGGCCAGGTAATCCACCCCAAAGTCCGCCCACTCCTGCAACCACGGCAGGCTGGGACCCAACAACACCGTGTTGGCATTACGACAATACGACAACAGCGTTGGCAAGGTTTTGTTGGCCAAAGAACTGGCAGTCAGAAACACCCAGTCGGCAGCCGGCAAATACTCTGCTGCCGCTGCGGCTGGCAGCTCACCATCATTGGGATTCTGTTCAATGCAGTGATAGCTGAACTGGTCAGCAAACACCTTCATGCCGGGGTAGCGACCAATCACCACCACATTGGCGTCTTGCAACTGTGGCGCAAAATGGGCGAAGACCGCCAGATTGCCTGGAATCGCACGCTCGATATGGGCAGTAATCGGGCTGCTGGCGGCCAGTGCCGGGCTGTCGATTTGCAACAAGGCATTGGCGGTTGCCAGACTAATAACCGTTTCGCAGGGGTTCCAGCCCTGTAACCAGGGCAGGATTTCAACCGCCTTGCGGCCGCTGAGTTTACCCGGCCAGGGCAGATTGCGCGGTGCCTGACTGGCACTGAAACACAATCCAACCTGAGCGGGCGCCATCGACAGACCCAAACCGGGCCCACTCGATAGTTGATCCACTGGATTGAGGGCCACATAGCTCCAACTCAAACCCTGCATCACCTGCTGCAAACAGTAGCCGTCTGCAACGGCTTCAGCACGTTGCTGAATCAGCCGATAGAGAGTTTGATGGTCAGCCATGGGTTACCTCAGTCATGCGAATCTCATTCAGGCAAACGAATCAGTTGCAGTTCGGATTGCAGTTTGTCATCACCACCCCAAACACTGACGGAGGCGATAAACCAGCCAGCCTTGTTCGGATGGTTGGCAATCACATCGTATTCCGCAAACACCCGGCCGCTCTGGTCGATTTGCACCGTCCCGAGCAGCTGACCATTGGCATCCCGCCAGAAGCCGTAGGTGGTAATGCTACCGTCGTACGGATCGCGCCGTTCTTCCGTTTCGGCAAAGGGCATATCAATGCCCTTGAGTGCCAGGCCGATGTCCTGCACCGGTTGAATGAGCTGGTCGCGTACCCGCTCAGCGCGACGCTGAAAGGTCTTGCTGAGCTCAATCACGGCGCTCACATCCACACCTCATCCGGTGCCATTTTTTCCACTACCGGCTCACCACCAATCAGGTGCTGGTCGATGATCTGGTCCAGATCCTCCACGCCGACCTGCATGTAGAGGGTACCACCTGGATACACCAGCAGGTTGGAACCGGCGCGACAAGGGCCCAGGCAACCGGTTGGTACCAGCGATACCTTGTTGAACAGGCCTTTCTGAATCAGTTTTTCAGACAGCGCCTGCATCATGGCGCCAGCACCTTTCTCACCGCAGCTTGAACGTGGGTGACCGGCAGGACGCTGCTGGCTACAGGCGAATACGTGGATCTCTGGTTTAGGCATGGTGATTACCCCGCTACTGGCATGGCTTCATGGGTGTGACAGTTTTTCGGACAAACGCGGGCACAAGACACACAACCAATGCAGTCGTCTGCGTTGGCAATGGTCATGACCTTCATTTCGTCGTCGTCATCGTAAAAATCATCGTCGTCTTCCGCGTCAATAACGTCGGCACGATCAACCAGATCGAATACGTCGCGCGGGCAAACCTTGTAACAACGGCCACAACCAATGCAGGTCATTGGGTTGATTGCAGTTACAAATTCAGGGGTCCATTCCGTACCACCACGGGTACGGCCGGTGATGCTGTCAGCCATGGCCGATCTCTCCTTCATTAGGCCAGTACTGCTGGCCGCTGTTCATTCACGGTGTTGGGGTGGTGTCGAACTGCTGTTCGACACCGGTCGCGCCGGGGTCTGTTGCCCCTTATAAATGCCAGACGGGTGATTCCCCGTCCGGTCACTGCGCTGCTCAGTGCCTTGCCCGGGCCTGTGCTGTTATGAATCAGGCAGTCTCTTCAGCGGCTGCCTGATCGTATTCTGCTTGCGCCGCCTTCCAGGCTTCACAGGCTTCAATTGCCTGCTGGGCCATTTCCGGCAACTTGTTGTAATCAGTCCAGTAGGTGTCTTCCACCACATCGTGGATCATCGAAGCCACTTCGGTGGCCATACGCTTTTTGGCACTGGCATTTTTCTTCAGTGTTTTCAGCTCTTCCGGGGTCATGATTTGCTCCTGTTGCTGGCTGGGTGGCGCGGTCCCGCAAGGGACCGGCTGCAAGACTTACAGAGTTGCAACTTCGCGATAGCTGGTAACCAGGCCAACCGCCTTGTCAGTCATCTTGGTTACTTCTTCTTCCAGTTTTTCCAGTGAGTCAAAACCGAAGCGGTGTACGTCACGGAGGGTTTTGTCGACCACGATCAGCTTGCCAACACAGATAATGGCGCGGCCAAAACCTTCGTGAGTCAGGTTGATCATAGGCACCGCCATCAGGCCACACTCTTTTTCAATCAGCGTGGATACAGCGTTGTAGTAAGCCTTGATGCGGGAAACGATGGTTTCATCCGGATCACCCACCACCGGGATTTCGCGACGCTGAGCCTTGGTCAGGATCATCGGCGACAGTACTTTCTCGTCGGTCCAGGTGTCGTAGGTGCCGTAGCTGTCCATCGCACGCAGCTGAACCACAATCTGAGATACGATTTCGGAAGACTTCACTGGCGCTTCCACAAGAGTTTCTTCAGTCATGTTGTGCTCTCTTTTAATTGCTTGTACGAACCTGGGTTCGTGGTGAATTATTCACTCCAGCCTTCCGCTTCCATGTCGTCAAAACGCGACACTATCGGCAAGGTGCGGCTGCGCATGGCCTTCGCCAGCCAGCCCGCCGGGCCACTGCGCAGCTCCTGCAACAGGCTGTCGAGCAGATCGGCAATCTCACTATCGTTAGACACTTTTACCGGCTGCACACCGTGGCTGATCAGCTGACGTACTGCTGAAGCCCCACAGGCGCGGCAGTAGACCGCAATGCAGTCATCGAGCATGGCGATCTTGTCGGCCAGCTTGTCTTCGTTGCTGTCCATATCCGGCTGCTCGAATTCAGCAATCCGCAACAACCAGGCCTTCTCGAAATCAAGGCCGTAAAATACAAATGCCGTCGCCGAGCCAAAGTGCTGGTCGACCACCACACGGTCTGAGCTGGCAAACGCCACCCGGATAATTGGTTCCGGCCGGTCATCAACCACCTTGAGCTGGCGGGTGATTGTCATAAGTAACTCCTGCAGCCAGTGTTCAGTGGCTCGCTGCGCCAGCCACTGCACCGTGTGCCGGTTGATCCTGTTTCTGGGAATAAATCGAGTGGTACGGCTGCACATCCTCGTGCTCACTCAATTTCAGATTGGCCAGATCAAACAAGGCCTGGGAAGTACCCTGATAACCAAACCAGCAGCGCTGGAAACCGCCCAGAATGTCGTATTGGGGGAAACCGGCACGCAGAATCGGTACACCCAGACGATGAGCGCTCTCGACCCCATGACTGTTACTGATCAGTATCTGGGCCTTACCTTCCAGGGCACTTTTTTCGACTTCTTCAAAGTCGCCGATGATCGGATTGATGTGCGCCAGTGACTTCAGCGCAGCATTGTTGGCCGGCGCTACAGCCGTCACGACGTCGGCGCCCATGCCCAGCAGCAAACGGCTGAAACCAGCAATCAGATCGCCGTCACCGGCAACCGCCACACGGGTAAAACCAATCATGAAATGGCTGTCGAGCATGGCGTCCTGGAGCTGACGGCGATGGCGCTGGTAGCGTTCAGGCACACTTTCACCGCTCAGTTGCGACAGCGTCATCAACCACTCGTCGACGCTATCCAGGCCAATCAGGTGACCAAAACAATGGACTGGCAACCCGACCCGTTCGGCAAAATGGCTGGCGGTTTCATGCAAACTTTCACCAACAGCCAGCACCGCGCAGCTGTCACCGGCAGCAGCCAGTTCATCCAGGCTGACACCGCCAGTGGTCACCGGGCTGAAACTGCCATCATCCAGATGGCCATCGAGGGAGCCGGACAGATCCGGCACCAACAGCGGCCGTAAACCAAAGGCGCTGATGCTGTCGTGCAGGTATTCAAGATCACCCGGGGTCAGGTTGGCACCACAGAGCACGGTAACCTGGCGCTTGCGGCTGCCCGGGCGGGCCTGTTCGGTTGGCACCATGGTGTCGAGCAAACCTTTGACTGCCAGTGCGAAACCACTTTCAAAGCTGCCGGCAAAATCCGGGGTGTTAACCATCACCACTTTGGTGGTGTCGTACTGCGGGAACTGGCTGCGGAAACGATGTAACGCCTGCTTGATATCAGCGCCCTGGGTTTCTGCCAGGCCCGTGGTGGCCACCCCGATCAGTTTTGGGCTGGTCTTTTCACACATGATCTTGAGTGCTTCGACAATGTTGTCGTCAGCACCCATCACGGAGGAAATCTGATCCATCGCCGTGGTTTGCAGCGGCACAGGCTCACGGAAGTGACGAACAAAAAACACCTTGGCGAACGCGGTACAGCCCTGCGATCCGTGCATCAGCGGAACCGCGTGTTTAACCCCCAGAAATGCCAGGGTGGCCCCTATGGTCTGGCTGGTTTTCAGCGGGCTGACAGACAGCGCCTTGGCGCGACGTTTGACCTGTTGGCTCATACTGCCTCCCGTACGTCATCAGCTTCGTCAGTATTGGCGCTGGCCTCGTCGGTGTTAACCACCGCGGTCAGAGCTACCGCTTTGGCTGACGTCGCGGTTTCCCATGGGGCGGACTTGCGTACTGCTGGCCAGACCGGGCTTTCCAGTGTCAATGCCAGCTGCTTCACCAGCTCCAGCATGCCGACATAACCGGCGTAGCCGAATTCACGTTCCTGGTTGATATCGAGGAAAGGAATACGGGCTTTCAGGGCGGTGTACATGTTGCGGCCACCGGCAATCAGGATATCGGCCTGATAATCGGCAACGGTTTGCAGCAGCACTTTGGGGCTGCCGCCATCCAGCATCTTGACGTCGTCGCCCATGATTTCGCGAATCCGTGCCTTATCTTCCTCGGTGGACTTCTTGGTGCCGGTGGCAACCACTTTCATGCCGAGATCCTGCAGTGCAGACACCACTGACCAGGACTTCACACCACCGGTATACAGCAGCACCCGCTTGCCATTCAGACGTTCGCGCCATGGCTCCAGCTGCACTCGCACGCGGGCTTCTTCACGGGTGATCAGGGCTTCAGTGCGTTCGGTCAGATCCGCATCATTGATCAGCCGGGCAAAGTCACGCAGTGCCTGGGAAGTATCGGTAATGCCGTAGAAACTGCCTTCAAACCACGGTGTGCCATAACGCTCCTGCAGCTTGCGGGCAACGTTCAGCATCGCCTTCGAACACACCATCATGTTCACTTCAGCGCGGTGCATGGTTTGCACTTCGTGGAAACGGGCGTCACCGGAGAGGGTGCACAACACCCGGATACCGAGCTCGTCCAGCAGTGGCAGTACGTTCCAGAATTCACCGGCAATGTTGTATTCGCCAATCAGGTTAACGTCGTGAATCTTTTTGCCCTGATTGAGCAACTCAGGCTTCAGTGGCTCTGGCTCACGACTGCCAATCACGTACTTGACCATGGCTTCACCCGCAATGCGATTGCCCAGGTTTTTGGTGCCGTAGAAACCAGCCGCGTCCACCGGCACTATGGGTACACCCCAACGCTCTTCAGCAGCCTTGCATACCGCATCGACGTCATCGCCGATCAGCGCAGGCACGCAGGTGTTGTAAACAAATACGGCGGCCGGATTGTGGGTTTCGATGGTTTGCTTGATGGAGTGAAACAGTCGTTTTTCACCACGGCCCATGATCACGTCCTGTTCGGTCAGGTCAGTGGTCATACCGATACGGTAAAGGGTTGGGCCGCTGGAACGGGTACCGCGGTTATCCCAGGAGCTGCCGGCACAGGCAATCGGACCATGCACAACGTGGGCGACATCAGCGATTGGCAACAGCGCAATCTGGGCACCGTCAAAGGCACAGCCACCGTCAGTAGCGCCCGGGGTCGGCTTGGCACAACCGGATTTCTCCTTTTTGTTGTGGCTGCAGGCTGGCTCGTCCATCAACTCGGCAATGTCTTTGGCCTTCATGTGCTTCCCCTTGGCTTGATTTGCGGTCTTGTTACAGAACCAAGGCAAAACCGATACCAGCACCCAAACCATTGATTTATTTATATTTTATTGAAAAAAGACTTGTAGCAGACCCGACAAGCGGCGGGATTTGGAGGGGATATGACAATTGCAAAAAAGCAGGAGGGAGACGGAAATATTATTGTAGGCTGGGCCATGCCCAGCAAATGTTGGGCGCGGCCCAACCTACCTCCAACATCCGAGCTTGCGCGGCCCAACCTGCTCCCGATTCCCTCAACGATTCTGGTAGGGCCGCCAGCTGGTAATGCGGTGGTCGATCAGCGGCAGACCAACAGTGAAGCCATACAACACCTGCCAGCCGCCATCAGCTGGCAAACCCAGTAACTCAAGTGCCGGGTCGTCAAAGAAGCAGCCGATGCCGGTGCCTCGCAAGCCAGCGGCTTCCGCTTCCAGGTAGAGCTGCTGGCCAATTGCGCCAGCCTGCCAATACAGTTGACGATAACGCCAGGGCTGTTTGTCGATATTCGTACAATTGGCCAACATGGAAACGGTAAAACAGCTGTCGCCTCCAATCGTTTGCTGACAGTTGAGGCGCGCTGCAGTGCGGCGGGTACCAGCAGCCAGCAAACGATACAGTGGCAGGTGATCCGGTGCGGATTCCACCTTCTGCCATTCAAACTGGTCGCGCATCGAAGCCTGCAAACCAGCCTGGTTGGCAGGATCGCGAGTCAGCAGATAGAGGCCGGACGGCAGGCCCTCCACCTGATGAACAAACAACACCAGTTCAACGCCCTGTTGCAGCGGCAGCAACTGCCAGGGTGGCAGCTGTGGCCGTAACAGCAGGTGATCCAGCAAGGTGAAAAAATCCGTTTGCTGCATCATTCCCTGCGGGTCGAATTGCTGGGCCGAACGCCGTTGTAACAGCAAGCTGGAGGCTGGCTCATCAGCCAAAGCACCACTGGCAGGCATGGCTGCGGGCCATACCGCCGGCTCGACGGTTGCCAGCCAGGCGGGTAAATCCGCCGTTGTAACTTCCGCTGCGGCCGCCATTTGCTGCAGCACAGGCCACTGATACATGGGTTTGGGGTCCAGCACATTGGCCTTGCCCTGCCATTGGCCCGCCGCCGCTCGCTGGATAAATTCGTCCACATCGGCGACTGTCAGCGCGACCAGACAATCGGGATGTTCGTATTCATGAACCCTGGGAAACTCCTCCAGCCTATCAAGTCCCAGCAGGCTGGCCAGTTCCGCGTCAGCAATCGCTACCGGTTGCAGGGCGGAACGATCAGCGCCCATGGCTGCCAGCGCCAGATTCACAGCTGCCAGTGCATGACCAACATCGTGCTGACAATAACGCCAGGCCCGCTCGCCGTATTTCCAGCCTTCGCGCCACAACACCGAACTGAAGGCCATCAAAATCTGCGGCTCATTGCTGGTCATCGGGGTACGGAAACCACAGCGCCATTCGAGTCCATGGCAATCTGGCCGATAGTGATAAATGCCGTCGGCCAGACCGTCGATATTGGCCAGCAACAGCCAGCTTTCAGTGGGATGCAAGTTGCCACTGGAAGGATTCACTCGCAGCGACCAGCGGGCATTGCCGAATTGTTTCCAGGCCGACAACGCCAGTGACCACTGCAACAGTTCACTCAGATCCGCCAGGCTGGTGAGCGAGCGCTGCCCCGGTTTGTTGGCCTGCCACAGGTCCTGCCAACGCAACGCACCAGGCTGCTTGTGTAACGGCATCAGCCGCAGATCTGCACCGTCATAACTGCGGAACGGGTCTGGCTGACTGTCCCAGTCGAGGGTTTCCGGCCCTTTCGCATAGCCGTCTGAACGGTGTTTGCTGAGCGTGTGGTAGTCCTGCACAAAAGTCATGACGCATCCTTTCAGTGATGGATTCGTTCTGTCGTGAGCTGCTATCAGTAGTGGGCTACTAGTGGGTTGCCACTGGCTCGCCGCTGACCTCATCAGGCAGGCAGGTCACCAGAGCCGGGTTACCGGCGGCGTCTGTAAAAGCCACCAGCAAGACTTCCTGGTTCGGGTCTTCTTCAAGGTGGCCAGTGTTGACCAGCATGCCCATGCTGCCCGCTTCGGCAAACACATGTTGCTCCGGATAACCGGGTACAGAACCATCGTTGACGATGGTGGTAGTGGCAAATACGGCGTCGCCTTTTTCCAGTCTGCTCATCGGGTATTTCTCCTGGTAAATCCATCTGGGCCTGCCGTCAGCCGGGCTTGTCATGATCACGACAAAAGCACGGTATTGTCTGGCGAGGTGGTTTCAACCCACAACCCGGCATTTTTGCCTTGTCGTATATCCAACAATTGTGGGCCCTATATTTTTTCATATAAAACAAACAGTTAGACAAAACCCAAGGTAATCCTGATGGATTCTGGCTGGTGTCGCCCGAGCCATTTTCAGCCGGGAACACTCTATGCAGAGCAAAACTTTTGCCAGTCAGGAGGCTTTATGGATACCGCAACTGCAGCAACCGCCCTGTCAGACGCCACTCGCCAGTGGATGATTGAATGGGGTTTTAATCCCGACCAGCCCGCCGCTACCGGCCAGTATCAGGACACCCCGCTGATCCGTGCAGCCCGCAACGGCGATGCCACCATCACGCTGGAATTACTGGCGCTGGGACCGCAGGCCTGCGCGCTCAACCATCGAAATATGGATGGCACCAATGCCCTCTGGGCTGCCGTAGTGGCCAACAGTCTGGACGTTGCCGAGCAATTACTGGCGGCCGGTATTGATATCGACAATCTCAACGACAATGGCGCTTCAGTACTGATGTACGCCTCGTCTTCTGGCAAGGCACCCTGGGTGCAATATCTGCTGGAAGCGGGTGCTGACAGTTCGGCCGAAACCCTCGATGGCTTCACGGCACTGGATCTGGCCGCTAATATCCATTGTCTCAAGCTGTTAAAAGCAGCCCGCTGATTTGTTCAAGGGAGACCTCGCGAATGGAACTGTCTGAAGCCGATTTTACGGCTATCTGGCTGACACTGGAGCTGGCGAGTCTGGTGACCCTGATCCTGCTGGTGATCTCCACGCCGATTGCGCTGTGGCTGGTACGCAGTAACAGTCGTGCACGCCCTTTTATCAACGCCGTCGTGGCGTTGCCACTGGTGTTACCGCCCAGCGTGTTGGGCTTTTATTTGCTGATTGCGATGGGCCCTCATGGCCCGCTTGGCAAATTCACCGAGTCGATTGGCCTCGGCACCTTGCCGTTTACCTTTGCTGGTCTGGTGGTGGCTTCGGTGATCTATTCATTACCTTTTGTTGTACAGCCAATCCAGAACGCCCTGGCAGCACTGGGCAACCGCCCGGCTGAAGTCGCTGCCACACTGGGAGCCAGCCCGCTCGACACCTTTTTCCGGGTCACCCTGCCGCTGGCGCGGTCCGGCTTTCTGACCGCTGCGGTACTGGGCTTCGCTCATACGGTTGGCGAATTTGGCGTGGTACTGATGATCGGCGGCAATATTCCGGACGAGACACGGGTGATTTCGCTGCAGATTTACGACCATGTTGAAGCACTCGACTACACCCAGGCACATATTCTGTCGGCCTTGATGGTCGGTTTCTCATTTGTGGTCCTACTGCTGTTGTACGGTATCCGCCAACCTGCCGGAGGTCGCTCATGGACCTGATTATGCCAATGTCCAGCGTCGCTGCTGCCTCACGGGAACAGCGCCTGAGCAGACCGTCACCATCCGCTCCCGGCCTGTCTTTGGCGCTGCAACTGCAACGGGCCGAGTTCTGTCTCGACGTTAAACTCAACCTGCCAGCACAGGGTGTCAGCGTACTGTTTGGCCACTCAGGTTCGGGCAAAACCACCCTGCTGCGTTGTCTGGCTGGCCTTGAACGAGCCGATGGTGAAGTGAAATTTGGTGAGCAGATCTGGCAGCAAGGCCGCCAGTGGCTGCCAACCCATAAACGGCCGCTGGCCTACGTGTTTCAGGAAGCCAGTTTATTCGAGCACCTGACCGCCCGCGGCAACCTCGACTTTGCCATTAAACGGGTGAACCAGCGGCAGCTGCAAAACTCCGGCAAGCCGTTACTGGTTGAAGACGACATCATCGAGATGCTCGGCATCGGCCATACCCTCAAACGTTATCCCCAGCAGTTGTCTGGCGGCGAGCGTCAGCGGGTGGCAATTGCCCGCGCCTTGTTGAGCCAGCCATCACTGCTGTTAATGGATGAACCGCTTGCATCGCTCGACGAGCAACGCAAGCAGGAGATTCTGCCCTATCTCGAACGGCTGAAATCCGGGCTGGCCCTGCCAGTGGTGTACGTCACCCACTCCATTCAGGAAGTAGCGCGACTGGCAGACTATCTGGTAGCGATGGACCAGGGCCAGGCAGTTGCCCACGGTACGCTGGCAGAAACCCTCGCTGACCCGCACTTTCCGCTGCAACTGGGTGAGGAAGCCGGGGTGGTACTGGAAGGCGTGATTGAACAGCGTGACAGCCAATGGCAGCTGGCCTGCATCCGTGTTGCCGAGCAGCACGATATTTGGTTACGGGATAACGACAAGCCGCTCGGTGCCGCCATTCGGGCGCGTATTCTGGCCCGCGATGTCAGTCTCTCTAACAGCCGTCATGAAGACACCAGTATTCTCAACGCCTGGCCGGTGGTGGTGGAAAGCATCCACACCGACAAACACGAAGGACTGGCACTGGTGCGGGTACGAGCCGGTGATACCCCACTGCTGTCACGGATGACCCGCCGTTCGGTAGACCACCTGCAATTGCATCCCGGCAAACAGGTGTGGGCGCAGGTAAAATCAGCGGCGTTGGTCTAAACCAGCCACCACCGGGCGACTGACACTCGTCAGTCGCTTTCACCCCAGAGAAATTCGTCGATTTCCTTCATCAGATAATCATTGTCGGCAATATGACGAGCAACGTGCTCGGCTTCTTCGCGAGTATGGCCATGTAAGGTAAAGCTGGCGGTACCGGCCGGATCACCGTCGTACACCAGTTTCACCAGTAACAGCCATTGTTCATCCAGCGGTGTCGGCCGTAATTCCACAGCCGCTTGCAAGCGGCCTTCCAGCAAGGTGATGTAATGCAAACTGTCGGCAGCAGGCTGGCTCATGAATGCTGCTCCAGCCATTTCACCATGGCGGCATCCATGGTACGGATATGCAGGTTGAACCATTCCGGTAACTGCTCCAGCGCATAGGCGCGACAGAACATCACCCGGCCCTTGCTGGCGCGCTCGGCCATCTGGGTCAGTTCACCGGCAACGCGGTTATGATTGCCGCGATGCTCGCCCAGGGCAGGATAACCGGCCGCTTCCATAAGCCGGTTTTCGAGTTCGAAATGGGCCAGCGTATGTTCGGTCAATTCCAGGAACAATTCCTTGAAACCGGCATTGTCCGCGTTGCGGATGGCTTCGATCAAACGGCTGAATTCAGCATGGTCGCCATCAATATCAGCGTGCCCCAGGGCAATTACGTCAGTCAGGGGTTGCGGCACCACCACTGTGGTTGAAGTCATTCTTGTTTTCCCGTTACTGGATATCTGCACTGCTGGTTGCAAGTAGCGTGCACGCACCAGCCGCCTGCCTGTATTTAGCAGCAGCCACAAATAACCTTAAAAATCATATGGTTACTTTCAGATATTCGTAAGGTTAAAAAAGCCGGTCTGGCCAGCCAGATAATTTGTCGTAAACATTACAGAAAACCGACAATCTGCTCTCCGCGCCTTGCGACAATTTTCCGGCTGTTCGCCAACGACTCCGGAATAAACCCGCTAAATTCTTACAAGCTATTGAAACAAAAAAGGTTTTTATAATTTTCTGCAAGCCGCCACAGGCGACAAAAGTGAAATCAATCTGGTTCGCCACTTGCAACATCCCGGTTTGATCATCAATTCCCGGGAGCCAGTTTATGAATGATGTTGCCTGTATCGCCGAGGCGGAAGCGTCACCGCTTTCTCTCAAAGTCGCGTTCGCCTCGATGGAAGGCGATATGGTGGACCAGCACTTTGGTTCTGCAGAGGCTTTTTTTGTATACGCCGTGACGGCGGATTCGGCCGAGCTGATTGCCCAGAAATCCTTCGGCTACGAGAAGAAAGACGGTAACGAAGACAAGCTGAAACCGAAGATGGCCTTTCTGGTCGGTGCCGACGTGGTCTATTGTGGCTCGATTGGCGGCTCTGCTACCCGTCAGCTGGTATCACTGGGGATTAACCCGATCAAGGTGAGTGGCGGCCCGGATGTCGATGAGCTGCTTGAAGCCTTGCAGGCGCAATTACAGGGCGAAGCCGAGCCCTGGCTGGCCCGTATCATGCGTGGCAAAAATGCCAACAACAGCGAATCACGCTTTGAAGATATGGCTGAAGAAGCCTGGGAAGAAGAAAACTGGGATTAAGGCAGCAACACTGAGCAATTACCAGGTCCTGCCATACCGGATACGAGGTATCCGAATCAGGAGAGCAGGCGTCCCGCCTGCATAATGGCCTTTCTGCGGGTGGGACGCCCGCACTCCCTGGCGCTGTTAGTCCTGCTCCGCCTCAAGCAGGCTTTCCGCCATGCCACGCACCACGCTGCCACCCACCTCATCGGCCGGGTCCAGCAGCTCAAGCTTGTTCAGTACTTCAACCGCCTGTTCGATCTGGCCACTGCGCAGCGACACAAATCCGAGTGCTTTCATGCTGTAGAGATACAGCCGCAATGGCCCTTTGATCAACGCCCGATCAACCGCCTGATCTGGCAGCTGACGCCAGTCGGCTGGCCAGTCAATCGCTGCGCCACCCTGTTGCAACACCTGATGAATCAGTTCGAACGACTGTTCAAAACGATTGCTGTAGGCGTACATTTTGTAGAGCGCCACCTTGGTTTCGAGACGGCCGCCGAGTGCCTGGTCGACCTGCAATAACAGGTTTTCAGCCCGTTGCCAGTCATCATTGACGTTGATGGGCTCCCGCAGCAATTGCTGTAGCGCCATGGAGGTAACCTTGTCCGCAGGCAGCGGCGCATCGGCAAACAGGTCTTTGACGATCATGATGTGTTACTCGGCAGAGGTTTTGGGAGGCAACAGTCCGGTTTTGCGCAAGCGCGCCTTGAAGCCTTTCATCACCGGGCGGGAAATAGCGGTTTCCGCCAGTACCCGGGTTTCATAGATTTCCATACGAATGGCCTCGTCGAGTTCGGCCAGCTGCTGTAACCGCAAGGCCGCAGCGATGCGCTGGTGAATATCATCCCCCAGATGCACCCCCGCCAACTCACGCACCTGCTGATAAAGCTCGGCCATGATCGGCTTTTCCGCCTCGACCATTTTGCATTTGCCATCGAGGATCTTCAGCATCACGGCGGTAGCACAATCAACCTCAGGCGGGCTGAGGGTTTGCTGCTCCAGCCAGTGCTGCACCTGTTGAACCCGGGCAGTCACGTCACTATCGGTCTGAATTGCGGTTGCTGTCGTCATATTGCCTGCCTTCCCCGTCACTGCGACGTTTTACTTCAACTGATTCAGAACGGTCAGCATCCGCTGACCAGTTCGCCAGCCTGATAGCGTTGCAACAGTGCCTGCATCCCATCGTCGATGGCTTCGTAGGCGAAGTCTTCCAGCACGGTCACGCCAATCGCGGCCAGTTTGGCTTTCGGGCCATCACCCGCCTTGGCCGTCAGCAGCAGATCACAATCCTTGATGGTGGTCAGAATATCCGCCATCGCCGCTTTACTGTCGTTGCCCGGACCACCGCAATAAAGCGCCACTTCGCGCTTGTCGATGTATTCGAAGCCGTCGGCCAGCAAGCGGAAGATGCGAAATTCGCGGGCGTGACCAAAGTGCTGGTTAATGGCAATGCCGTCCTTGCTGGAGATAGCTACCAACACACCCTGTTCGGCGTCAGTGGCAGCCTCACTCATTGTCGGCATCTTCCAGCAAACGCGCGGCCGCTTCACGGACTTCGCTGTCTTCGTCATTGAGCAAGCCAGGCAAGGCCGAACGCGGAGCGTTTTCCACCGCTGACAAACGCACGGTCCAGTCCGGGTCTTTCAGCATCACCATAACGTCGTCGCCTTCGAGCCGTGAGGCAACAATGCGGCGGACTTCCGGTTCCGGGTCGTGAGCCATCAGTACCAGGCTTTCTTCCGGCAACCGCTCGGCTACCCGTTTGCGCACCTGACGATCACGGTCACGCATAAAGCGGAATAGCCGACCACCGGGCAAGCGGGTAACAACATAGGTGCGTACCAGATAGTCAGGGTCGTCGGCCATCTGTTCGAGCTGGTCGACCGGCAAGCGGTCAGCGACGGTAATACGCACTTCCCGGTCCGGGTCCTTCATCAACGATGCCAGTGATTCCCGTGGCAGCCGGTAGGCAACCGCCCGCCGCACCGCTTCATCCGGATCACGGATCATGCTGGCCAACGCCTGCGGCGGCGAATAACGCACGGCAATGGCGCGACGCTCCCAGAATCCGTCGTTAAGGTACTGCACCGCCAGCTCCGGGTTGAACTTCAGGAAGCGGTCCATCTGGCGACCGCTGTCCACCGCAATGCAGACATCGCCCGGGACACAGCGGCCGGACAACAGCAGGCTGCTGCGATAACGACAGGTACGGCAATTACCTACCGGAGTGAGATCGACATCATCAGTCATGCTGGGCCTCCCGCCACAGGAATTCAGTCTTCATACAATTCCGCAAACACCACCCCGGTGGCGATCTCTTCATCGTTGGTCAAAATTGAACAGTGATCTCTGGAATCGACCAGGTACACCAGGTATTTGTCGCGTTCCAGGTAGGGCTTGCCATGGTTGATGTCGTCTTCCGAACACCAGGTCAGGCCCTTGCCCGGATAGATTTCACGCAGCTTGCTGATCAACTGCTCACTCAGGCCCATCTCATCGGCCAGCTCACACATGGCCAGAATATCGTCTGATTTGATCATACCCATGACTCCTGTTTGATTCGCTCGCGCGTCTGACCGCGCATGAGGTTATCCATCCATGGTGGCGGATTGTCCGCCATGACTTCCTGCAGCTCGGCCAACAATTCCGGCGCTGGTCTGGGTGCCACTGTGCGGATCGGGTGCAGTCCGGCCCTGACCACGCTGGCACCGGCGGTAGCCCCCAGCGTCAGTGAGCAGACCAGCTGGCAGTCGGCCAGCATATCGGTGCGGGCATCGTAACGTTCGCGTGGACTATGGCCGCGCAAGTGTTCGGATACTTCGCGGATCTCGATCAGGCGGATTTCCTGTACGGACACCTGATAGATCAAAAAACGGTCACAATTGCCAAACGGCGCATCAATGCGGTCACCACGATTGGAAGCGCAGGCCGCCCGCAGCGAACCTGGCATATCGCCGTCCTGATAAGGTTCTACAGCCGGCAGGGTTGCCCGCAGATCAACCCCGTGACCACGCAGACTGGACATGGCATTGCGCAGCTGATCATCGGTCAGGTTGCGTAATACCAGCCGACCGGCCTGCCGCAAGCGTTTGAGTCGCAGGCGCTTGACCCGCTCCGGGCTGAGGGGAACCCCCACCGCCCGAATCACCACAGCCACCCACTCATCCAGCTCCACGCCCGGCAGGCATCGATGGGCCATGCCTATGCGCAGGGCCATATCGTCAGTGAGAGGGCGGACCCGATTCATATCAGGCCTCGGCGCCGCGTTTGGCTCGTACTGTGATTGGCAGATCTGGTTTGCCCGGCATCTTGTCGATCACAAAGCTGGAACCATCGCCGAGGGTCAGCTCACCACCCCAGGCATCCTCTGTATCAAATTCGATGGAAGCGATAACGTCTTCCTGGTCTTTCTTTGGTACATACAGGGTCAGTTCGCCCTTGTCGTTTTCACGCAGCATGACGCTTGGCATGGGGTATCCCTCTTTTCTGTGAGTAAGTTGTTGCCGTCCTGAATCGGGCACAGGCTGGCCAGAGTTCACTGCCTGCAGATCCGGCAATGAACTCTGGAGAGCCTCCAGAAACCACAAAACCACGAGCGCTTGTGGCGACTCGCGGTTTCAATAACTACTGTGACTGTGCTGGTAACTGTGTCGTTACCAGCACGGTCAGGGCCTTCGCCATCACTGGCTGAACCCCTTGGTAAGCCTTAGCGAACCAGGTCGTAGTTATAGTCAGTGGTCTGCATGCCACGAGTCTCGTCATCCAGGCGTTCCAGTACAGAGTTAACCAGAGTGGTTACGATCTGCATGGCACCTTCGTAACCCAGAGTGGTTTGACGATGCATGTGGTGACGGTCAAAGATCGGGAAGCCGATACGGATCAGCGGTACTTCGAATTCTTTGCCTTTGTACAGGGTGTCACGCTGGATGAACTTGCCGTAGCTGTTACCAATCATGAAGTCAGGCTTGTTGGTGAATACCAGGGAACGCATGTGCCACAGGTCTTTACCAATGTGAACTTCACAATCTGCACCTTGTGGGTATTCGGCCAGCATGGCGTCCATCATTTTCTTCCAACGCTTGTTGGCGTTGTTGGAAAGGATGTGAGTAGGCTCACAACCCAGTTCCAGCAGGAACTTGGTCATACCTTCCACGTAGTCCGGGTCGCCCCACAGAGCAAACTTCTTGCCGTGCAGCCAGGTGTGGGAGTCGGTGATCATGTCAACCAGACGACCACGTTCTTTTTCCAGGCTGGCAGGAATTGGCTTGCCAGTGATTTCGCTGACAGTCATCAGGAATTCGTCGGTCCAGGCCAGACCCATTGGGATCTTGTTCTTTGGAACTTCGTGTTTCCAGACGTTCTTGGCGAATTTTTCGGTCTTAACCAGCTGGTTTGGTTGCAGCAGGATGGTGTTCAGGGCGTTTGGCGCGTCCTTGATTTCATCCTGGGTAGTACCACCAGCGTACATGCGGAAAGTACCGTCAGCTGGGGTATCCAGAATTTCTTCAGGGTCAGACAGCAGGGTGAAGTCAACATCCATTTCCTTCATCATGCGCTTGATAACACGGTAGTTGCCCAGGTAGGTTTCAAAACCAGGAACCAGGTTCAGCTTGCCGTTGGAACCAACTACCTTGTCTTCCATGAAGTTGAGGGTGAAGTAACGCGCGATACCCTCAAACATGTTGTCCCAACCAGTTACGTGGGAACCCACGAAAGATGGCGTGTGGGCGAAAGGAGTTGGATATTCCTGAGGAATATGACCTTCTTTCTTGGAGTTGTTGATGAAGGCGTTCAAGTCGTCACCGATAACCTCTGCCATACAGGTAGTGGATACCGCGATCATGTCTGGCTTGTAGATAGCCTTACAGTTTTCCAGACCGTCCTTCATGTTTTGCTGACCACCGAATACCGCAGCGTCTTCAGTCATGGAGTCAGATACACAAGCGATCGGCTCCTTGAAGTGACGGTTGAAGTAGGTACGGAAGTAAGCAACACAACCCTGGGAACCGTGCACGTATGGCATGGTTTTTTCGAAACCCAGAGAGCACAGTACGGCACCCAGAGGCTGACAGGCCTTGGCTGGGTTAACAGTCAGAGCTTCACGCTTGAAGTTCAGCTCCTTGTACTCTTCAGTAGTGGTCCACAGGAAAGTCTCGTCGATTTTTTCCTGGGTGTGGGCTTCTTCGAAATCAGCCTTTTTCTTGGCCAGCATGTCTTTGTATTCGTCTTCACGAAACAAAGGATAGCTTGGCATGATGTTGTCTACTGACTGGCTCATAGTTCTCTCTCCTCCCGCCCCGCTCATCTGCGGCCGACGGGTAATTGGCTTGGTTGTGGGTGCGCCATCAGGCGCACCCAGGTCCTTGCATTACTGGAACAGTGCGGGATCAGGCAGAAGCCGCCACTGCTTCATCAGCAGCTTCGGTAGACTTCTTCCATGGAGCCTGCAGGAGTCCCCAGCATGGGTTGTTCAGGGTCATGTCCATATCGCGGGCGAAGATGGCGAAACCATCGAAGCCATGGTATGGGCCTGAATAATCCCAGGAGTGCATCTGACGGAAAGGCACACCCATTTTCTGGAAGATGTACTTTTCCTTGATGCCGGAACCGATCAGGTCAGGCTTGACGCGTTTAACGAATTCTTCGAATTCGTAGCCAGTCACGTCATCGTACAGCAGGGTAGCGTCGCCCATTTCTTTCAGGGTACGGTCGTAGTCATCGTTGTGACCGAATTCATAACCGGTACCAACTACTTCCATGCCCAGATCTTCGTATGCGCCGATCACGTGACGTGGACGCAGACCGCCGATGTAAAGCATTACGCGCTTGCCTTCCAGACGTGGACGGTACTTGGCAACCACGGCTTCCCATTCAGGCTGGTACTTGGCGATAACTTCTTCACACTTGGCCTGGATGCTTTCGTCAAACTTGGCAGCGATTGCACGCAGGGATTCAGCAGTCTTGGTTGGACCGAAGAAGTTGTATTCCATCCAGGGAATCTTGTACTTCTCTTCCATGTGACGGGAGATGTAGTTCATGGAACGGTAGCAGTGAACCAGGTTCAGCTTGACCTTTGGAGTCAGTTCCATTTCAGCAATGGTGCCGTCACCGGACCATTGAGCAACAACACGCAGACCCATTTCTTCCAGCAGGATACGGGAAGACCAGGCGTCACCACCGATGTTGTAGTCACCAATGATGGCTACGTCGTAATCGGTTTGTGGGAAGCTGTTGTCGTCGTCACGAGCGCCCAGAGTCCAGTCACGGATAGCATCGTTGGCAATGTGGTGACCCAGAGACTGGGAAACGCCGCGGAAACCTTCACAACGAACCGGAACTACAACCTTGCCGTGCTCAGCAGATTTTTTCTTGGAAACGGCTTCGATATCGTCACCGATCAGACCGATTGGACATTCGGACTGAATGGAGATGCCCTTGTTCAGCGGGAACAGGGTTTCGATTTCGTCGATCAGGGTAGCCAGCTTCTTGTCACCGCCGAATACAATGTCTTTCTCCTGGAAGTCAGAAGTAAAGTTCATGGTAACGAAGGTGTTCACACCGGTAGTACCGATGTAGTAGTTACGACGACCTGCGCGGCTGTATTGGCCACAACCAACCGGACCGTGAGAGATGTGGATCATGTCCTTGATAGGACCCCAAACCACACCCTTGGAACCAGCGTAGGCACAACCACGAATGGTCATAACACCTGGCAGGGACTTTTTGTTGGAAGTGATGCACTTCTTGGATTGTTCCAATTCAGGATCGTTTGGAGTCAAGTGCTTTTCACGGTTTTTCTGGGCTTTCTCCGGATAAACCTCGAGCACTTCCTGAATCAACGATTCCACTTCATCGCGTGACATGGCCATTTTGGGCCTCCTTCAAATTTTGACGGGTAGCAGACCGGGGCCAGAGGGGACGGCCCCGGATTCCGACGGGGTCAATCCACCCCGTCCCGAGCAGGATCCGCATCACCAGGATACAAATCCGGTGGCGAGGCAAACTCGCCGACTGATTAAAATCAGCCTTCGAGTTCAGCAGCGGTCTTGCCAACTACTGATTCGTCTTCTTCTTCCATGATGCCGAATTCCATCAGCAGCTCTTCCAGCTCATCCATAGTTACAGGCTTTGGAATCACCAGGTTGGTGTTAGCCATAACTTTTTGAGCCAGGGTACGGTACTCATCAGCCTGCTTGGCGGATGGATCGTACTCGATCACAGTCATACGACGGATCTCGGCGCGCTGTACCACGTTGTCACGTGGAACGAAGTGGATCATCTGGGTGCCGATTTTCTCAGCCAGGGCGATGATCAGCTCGTCTTCACGGTCAGTGTTACGAGAGTTACAGATCAGGCCAGCCAGACGCACACCGCCAGAGTTTGCGTACTTCACGATACCTTTGGAGATGTTGTTGGCAGCGTACATAGCCATCATCTCACCAGATACAACGATGTAGATTTCCTGAGCCTTGTTTTCACGAATTGGCATGGCGAAACCACCACACACAACGTCACCCAGTACGTCATAGAATACGAAGTCCAGATCGTCTTCGTATGCGCCTTCTTCTTCCAGGAAGTTGATCGCAGTGATTACACCACGGCCAGCACAACCAACACCGGGCTCTGGACCGCCAGATTCAACACAACGAACGTCGCCGTAACCGGATTTCAGTACATCTTCCAGTTCCAGATCCTCAACGGTACCGGCTTCAGCAGCCATTTCCATGATGGTGTTCTGGGCTTTTGAGTGCAGAATCAGACGAGTAGAGTCTGCTTTTGGGTCACAACCTACGATCATTACCTTTTTGCCGGCTTCTGCCAGAGCAGCTACCAGGTTCTGAGTGGTTGTGGACTTACCGATACCGCCTTTGCCGTAAATGGCGCATTGACGCATAGCCATAGTCTGTATCTCCTAATTGTTAGGGCTGGGACCTTTGCCTCCGAGTGCAGGCATTGCCGGGTAACCGCTTGCTCCGGTTGCGGTGTGCAGCTCTCCTTGCACACCTACCAACAACGAGATAGCTACTGCGAACCTTGTGCCAGAGCGGCATGAAAATTTTAAGTTATTGTTTTTTAAAGAATTTTAATTTTAACGACCGGTATCGACCGGGCTAAACCCGGGTTTTCTGTACGACAATTCCTGCACTTTGTCATACACACAACAACAATATGGTTATTGGCTCCGCAGCCTTTGTCGCAAATATCACAGCGGTCGCATTGGCGTAGCAGGCAGACAGGGCAACGGCCCTTATAAGCAGCGTCAGGCTGGTGAAAGGCAGAATGAAGCGGCCATACAGGAACGGCACGTATATTGAAATTGACCTGTAGCAATGATGCTGGTGGTGACACCAACAATTCATGATTCAACTGCTTTAGATAGCACAGGGAGATCAACAATGACTGCACCTTCAGAGCTGCTGGCAACACTGGTACAAGGTATTGAAAGTGGCACTATCGTGCCCTATCTGGGACCTGGTGCCCTGACCGGCGTAACCGAAAAAGTCTCGGGAAATCCGATACCTGCAGACAGTGACAGCCTGATTCTGGCGATGAACGACGGCAAGCCAATGGCACCGCGACTGATGTATGAATTCCCTCGCGCAGCGATGAATCTGGAGAACAAGAAAGGCCGTAAATTCATCGAACGCTTCCTTACCGAAACCTATCTGGGCAAGCAATGGAGTCCGTCGCGTTTGCACCAATGGCTGGGTGAACGTGAGATTCCCTACATGGTTGATATCAACCGTGATACCCAGATGCAGCTGTTGTGGGCCGACAAACCACACCTGCTGATTTGTGGTGTTGCCCGTATTTCCGGCACCGACTATCGCTACCGCATCTACCAATACGATGGCAGCGGTTATCCGGAAGGCTACAAGGAAGTAACTGCTGCCAGCGCTGATGCCAGCCTGCCGGTACTGTTCAAGCCAATGGGCTCACCACTGCCGGAAGCCAACTACATTGCCTCAGATGCCGACTATGTTGACTACATCACCGAGCTGATGGGCGGTTTTGCGATTCCTTCGTTCCTGAAGGACTACCGCCAGGGCAAACAGTACCTGTTTATGGGCATGCGCATGACCCGCGACACTGAACGCATGGTACTGAGCGACATTATCTACGCCGCCGGCGAACCCGCAGGCTGGGTGTTGCTGCCAGACGCCACCGACAAGGAAAAGCGTTTCTGCGCCAAGAAAAACCTCGAAGTGATCGATGCCGACTGGGCCGATCTGATGGAAATTGCCATGGCTGAAGCAGTGTAAGCTTTACGCCATACCACGACAGGGAAGCCACTTCCCTGTCGCACTCCCCCGCTCTGCCCATTTCGTTCAGCCACCAGACAATCCTTTAAAACAACCCAGAGCCGCCACTGCTTTCCAATAGATCATTTTGTCTCAACCCTGCCGATCCAGCGGCGATGGCCCAGACGGACATTTACCTGTCATCAAAATCCGTCAAACATATGAGCTGACAACCAAACCATTGTCACAACCACCACAATCGGGGATTGATTGTATGGCCAGCTCAATCAAGGAAAGACTCAAGCGAATTCAAAGCACGCTGGACTGTGAAGCCGATGGCGTACTCGGTCATATCACCCTTGATGCCATTGATCAGGCACTGGGTATCAACAGCCGCCTGCAACCTGCGGCCACTACCGGTACGCTGGGACTGACCCTGACCAAAAGCGGTATCGACACTCTCATTGGCTTTGAAGTCAGCAGCCGGGAGTATTACCAACATTATCTGCAATCCCCCACCTGGCCCGGTGGCCAATCCGGCATCACCATTGGTATTGGTTACGACATCGGTTATTGCCACGAAGCGGATTTACGCCGCGACTGGGGCACCAGGCTGAACAGCGACAGCCTTGATCAACTGGCATCTTGCTGTCAGTTGACCGGCCGTCAGGCCAGCCAGCAACGTAACAAACTCAAACATCTGCAGATTCCGTGGCAAGCCGCCGTCGATGTCTTCACCCGCACCTCCATTCCCCATTACGGCCGCCTGTTACTGACCACTTATCCTGGCGTTGAACAGCTGCCGCCCGCAACTCAAACGGCCCTGCTGTCGTTGGTCTACAACCGCGGCACGGCGCTCGAAGGTAACAATCGTGAGGAAATGTCGCTGATTCGCGAACTGGTACAGCAACAGGACTGTGACCGCATCGCCGCCCAGATTATCGCCATGAAAAGTATTTGGGCTGGCCGCGGCCTGGCTGGCTTGCTGAAACGGCGGGATGCTGAAGCCGCGATGATTCTCAGTGGCAATGGCCAGAGCTACCACGACGACGAACTGATTCATGTTTGATTTACGACAACCACTCAACAGCGCTGTCCCCAACCCTGTTCCAGCCACCAATAGAGAATCTTATGTCCAGTTTCCAGACCGCACTCGAAAACCTCAAAAACAGCATTTCCGACCTCAGCAGCGTTGAAGTCGCCACCTTCAAGGGCACGATTGAGCTAACCGGCGACAACCAGCCACAAACGCTCGACGAGGTGATGGCCGCAGTCAAAGCTGCAGCCAGTGTCAACGCCAGGGTACTGGCCTACACCAAAATGGATGCCGATGGCGATATCGTTACCTATATGGATGACGAAGTCGCTGAAAACGATCTGGCAGCCCACAACGATCTGGTACAAATCGCTCACAGCAATCGTCAGGAAACCATCGAAATGCTGGTGAATCTGTTTGGTATCAAGCTCTGATCTGAAACCGGAGCCTGCCGCCATGACCACTGCACCGTCGACTTCGTCCGGCAGTTCGCCCGGTAATCTGCCAAGCAGTTTGTTTGGCGGTCTGGATCTGGCCGTCGAGCAACAACTGTTACCAGACAAACAACACTTACTGGGTGTTTTTCAGCCTCAGCTCGCCAGCTTGCGTAACCAATCCTACACGGCCTCCTACCAGCAAACCCTGTGGACCCGGCTGTTTTTGCTCGGTTACCTCAACCAGCCCACAGCTAAACCGCAAACTGGTGAAACAGCCTCAGCAAATTTGCTGCAAAAAGCCGTCAAGGCCTTCCAGCGTGATGCCGGGATTGTCGAGGATGGCTGGGCCGGTGATATTACCTGGGGCTTGCTGGAGCAACTGGTCAGCTTTGAGGCAGATCAGGACCCGGCCTGCTGGCATCCCGCCTTGTTGCAATTGCGACAAGATGGTCGATGGATCAATGCCGCGTTATCACGGGCGCTGCGATTACGGCTGTTTGCGTTGGGATTATTACCACAACGGCCAGGCAAACTGCCGTCTGGCATGCAAGGGAATCACGATCTCAGGCAACTACCCAACACCGTTCTGGCGCTGCGTCAGGGCCGCCAGTTCCTGCAAGCGCTGGGAATACCAATACCTGAACCCGACTGGAACGATTCCGCCAGCCTGCATCTCTGGTTGATCCGTTTTTTTCTCAAGCCCCTGTTTGGTCAGGATGACATTACCCGTCGTCTGAGCCAGCAAGATGACCGGTTTTTCAGTCACCAGAATCCGACCGGCGACTTCACCCGGCCCATCAGTGCTGTCGCTGTGATCGAACTTTGGCTGAATGGCCTCGATATCCAACCCGGCGAGCACCCTTTCGAGCCGCAGGCGCCAGCGGGTCGTACCAGCAAGCCCATTGGCCACGGCAAACAGCGGCTGCGATCTGCCGCCAATCAGGTCAATCTGGATGTCCGCCAACGGCTGCAGTCTGCCATTCAGCAATTTCGTAACCTCACCGACAGTTGTAACAACAAGATCAGCAGAGCTGCTACTCAGCAGCAATCCAGCAAAATCGACCAGTCGTTGTTTATTGCCTTTCAGCAGGCCTCCGAACAGGCATCCAAACAGGGGGCCGGCAAGCCGCCGCTAGCTGAGTCATTGCAGCAACAACTACAGCAACAGCTACAACAACACCCCAGCCTGCTACAAACTCTGGGCGACACAATCAAGGCGACAGCCAGCCGTATCTGGGACGGCATTAAACGGGCGACTGGCTGGCTTTGGCGCAGCCTTGGCAACAGCGGCAAACAATTGCTGCAACATCTGAAAAATGCCGCTCGTTATATTGCCAACAGGGCCCGTGAGGCATTCCGCTACGTTGCTGCCACCATGCGTATTATCCAGCGTTCGGTTGATTATTGGCTGCTGACCGGCCCACAACAGGCTGGCCCTCAAAGTACCGCAGGGGTCGTCTGGTATTTCCAGAGCAGCGATTTTGATCAATGCCAGCTGCTTGATGGCAATGCCAGCGTCGCCCAACATAAACGAGCCATCGCAAAAGCTGGCCAGTGGTCCGGTTTATATCAAGCCAGCTGCCGTATTATCGCGGCGCTGGCGCAGATCACTCGTCAACTATTGACGAATTGGCTGACTGCGAACTGGCTGTTGGGCATGTTTGCCCTGACACGACTGGCCGAACAAGCTGCAACGATTCGTCATCAGGTGTTGGCAATTGAAGGCCTGTTAGCGGCCGATGAAAGTGATTTGTACCAGCAAATCTTTGGCTGAACGGAGTTTTCAGAAGGGAACAGCAGCCGGTGATTGGCGACCACTGACAGCGGGCGCTGCCAGAGGAGGAGTGTCGCACAACCACCAACAGGATCAGGACTTACAGCGCGCCGTGAGTTTCGCGGACGGCGTTGTTGGTCATGCCCAGCGCTTCTTCGAGGCTGACTTCGGCGTATTTCTTTGGCTTGTAGCCAGCCAGTTCAGCCAGCATGGTTTCCAGTTTTTCAGCTGGAGTCTGACCTTTGAAATCACTCTTTTCGAGTGCCAGTTCTTCCATCGCTTCGTTCCATGGCACACCCTGAACCAGTGGGATCAGGATCAGGTTGATACCCTCAATAGCTACCTGTACCGGCTTGGTCAGGTTCACCACAAACAGAATGCTCTTCATGTCAGCGGCGAAATCGGCCTTGTAGGCGTCCAGCAGCAGTGGCAGCAGTTCCATCTTGTCCAGACCACCGATCAGCATGTCGATCTTGTCGCCTGCCAGAATCACGGATTCACGCACTACCGCTTTAGGTGGCATCAGGTGGCCCTTGTCATCACCCACTTCACCCTGGATCAGTACCAGGTCACCACGGTAAGCCAGTGAGCTACCTGATGGAGTGGACTCCAGGAAGTTAATGTAAAACAGCTTTTGGTTCTCTTTGTAGGTATTGAGCAGCATGGCTTAGTCCTGTCTTGGGTTGAAAACATCGTGCTGAAATCACTGTTTCAAGAATCAAGCCCAAGCGGCTTATTTAAAAAAACCTTTATATTTCAATGAGCTAGAAATTCAACATGAGGTTTTTCGGGGAATTTTGTCGGTTTTGCAACAGTTTTGGCGGGGCATTTTGGCGACAATTGCGACGAATTCGTGATTGTCGCCAAAACGACAAGGACCATCGGTCTGCTCCCCCGGCATAACAGCCTGGCAAGCAAACGGATGGTCCCTGATTCAGATCAAGCTTTTGATCAATCGTGATCAGTCTTCTTCAACCAGCTGACCAAAACGGGCGCTAACGCCGGTTTCCACACCGAGAATCTTGGCCAGCCAGGGTGGCGGGTTGGTGCCCATCACACTTTGCAGGCGCGCCAGTTCTTCACGGGCTTCACAAGCTTCCTTGACCTTGATCGGATAGATACCGGTACGGACCACCTTGGCGGCAGCCGGGCCACCAATGGATTGCACATACATCACCTGGCAATCCTTGATCAGGTTGGCGCGGAAGGCATTACGGTCGTCTGACAAATCAGCTTCCAGCGCGGAACGGATATCAACCAGCTCGCAGCTTTCCGGTGCCAGCTGGTAAACCAGAAAACGGACACAGGAACCAAAGTGACCATTGATCTGTTCAGCCTGGTTGGAAGCAACAGCTACCCGGATAGATCCCGGAATATCGGCCAGCTCAGGGCGTGGTTTCGGCAGATCGTCGTCATTGACCTCGCCCCACAGGATGCGCACAGCTTCCTTGATGGCGGGCAGACCCATGCTGATGTCTTCACCATCTTCTTCACCGTCAGCACTGCCAAAACCGGTTTTCAGATCTGTGACGGTAATCGTGGTCAGGGAAGTTTCATTCAGTTCGCCATCAATCCGGCGCGCCAGAATTTCCAGCAACTGGCCAACACTGATTTCTTCCGGCAACGCCCGTGCCGCCATGGCAATACGCAAGGCGGCTTCACGAGTGATCGACGGAACTGGCTGGGCTGCAGGGGTTGGAGAAAGAGCAGCTTCCATAAGGCACCTCCAGTGCGGATTAAAGTTGAATCAGGCCGTCGGCCGGCGCTTGGCGGGCCGCTTGTTCGGCAGGAGTGCTGGCGCTGATGGTGAGGGCATGCAACCGACCATCAGACAGCTCTGGTTGAAACAACGCCAGCACCTGCTGCTGACGCTGCACCGGACGCAAGCCTTCAAACTGGCTGGTCACCAATGACACTGAAAAATTACAGTCAGCACCGGCGATCTCAACCTGTGCATCCGGGAAAGCGCCCAACAGGCGCTCCTGAACGTCTTGCGGGTTCATGCACTGGCTCCCTGCGCTTCGGCAACGGCCGTTTTAAGGGAACCGTCGGCCGCCATGTTAACAACGATGTCGCTACCACCAATCAGTTCACCCTTGATGAACAGCTGCGGGAAAGTCGGCCAGCCGGAGACTTTTGGCAAACGCTCACGAATGGATGGGTTGGCGAGGATATTAACGTAGGCAAACTCGGCACCCACTGCGCCCAGGGCTTTCACTGCTGCCGCAGAGAAACCACACTCAGGTGCTTCCGGAACGCCTTTCATGTACAGGATGATGGCGTTGTCAGCGATTTGCTTGCGGATCAATGCCTCGAAATCTGGCTTGTTCATGACTCTCTCCCTGGCCTCAGGCGGCTCGTGATTGTTGTGGCTGGTAGCTGTTCCAGCCTTTCAATTGATTCAGTACCCGTTTGCTGACCGCAGCATCTTCAGCGCGGAAACCGTCGACCGTGGTCAGTTCGGTGTTTGCTCCAGAAGCCAACAGCAGTCGCACCATTACCGGCATGTCCATGGTCATCGCCAGCATCAGCACGGTGGCACCATTGTCGTTTTGCTGATCAATCGGCGTACCGGCGCGCAGCAGTGCTTCCACCAGCAGTTCATTACCACTTTGCACTGCCATCCATAGGGCATTGTTGCCGTCTTCATTGATCAGTTGCAGCGTGGCACCGGCTTCGACCAGCTCCAGCGCCAGGTCGGCATTGCCTTCACGGCACAGCCGCATCAGCGCGGTTTCGTTGTTATCCGCACGGTGATCGAGGTTTTCCGGATCAAAGTGATTCCACAGCTGCCATTCGATCAGCTCATCACTGAGTTCACGCTCGGCCATACAGAACTCTGGATACCAGGCTTCGTAACCGCCCTTCAGGCTGTAACAGCTGGTAAAACCAAAATCACTGAACAGCTGTGCCATATCCTGGCTACGGTGACCGTGGTAGCAGTAGATCAGCACCGGCACAGATCGGGCGGTATGCTTCAGCAACGCTTTCAGGTTCATATCATTGAGATGAATGGCGCGACGGTGATGGCCAGCCAGGTATGAGAGGTGATCTCGCATATCCAGCAGCAACACGTCGTGGTTTTCCAACATCTGTTCAGCTTCTTCAATCGATACCTGGGTCCACTTCATGGTGTCACCTCTCTCACTCTCAAACGGTTATCAGTCTTCAGGGCCAAAGCAGTCGCTGTAAGCGCTGCAGACATCACAGCTGGGGGCACGGCAAACGTAACCGCCGCCAAGCTCGCAAAGCTGTTTGTAAAAGAATTTTTTCCACTTCATGTCACGGTCGTTACGGGACGCCAGCGACGGGAAGTTGCGACTCAGCAGCAGGTTGAGCTGCTGGCGATCAGACATGCCAAGGTCTTTCCACAGGTGCGTACCACCGAGGCAGGCGGCGGCAACGATGTCGGCCATCACGACTTCGCTGTCACAGACACCAGCACGATGACTGAGCATCAGGTTACGCAGCTCCAGCCATTCGTCTTCGCGCATCTGCAGCAATTGCTGGCGCAGGTCGTCGGCCATCAGTTGCTGGTCGGCCTGCTGGTCATGGGCCAGTTCATGGCTGATGCGATAGTGACGGCCACGGCTCATCCAGTGAAATTCAGCCGGTTTAAGACCAAGAAAGTGTGGCAGGCTGGTAATGCCCCGGCGCTGGCTACGCTGGATTTGCATAAACCAGTTCTGATTGTGGCCGAACTGTTCGGCGCTATGGCTCTTGCCTGACATTACGGCTACCAGGGGTTTGAATGACCACAGGGTGTGACGAAATTGGGCGACAGCATTCACAGCGATTCCTCCATCTCTGTTTGCTTGCGGGCGGCACTGCTGCCGCACTGGCCTTGACCACCACTTGTGGTCCCGTGAAGTGGGTGGCGACAGCCTTCATCAGGCTCGCCGTCGGGGTTTGCCAGCTCGACACCGAGCACGGTTTCGAGTTGCTGGCGATCAAATCCACAGCTGTACCAACTGCCGCTACGCAGCAGTGGCCGGTGTATCAGGATGGGTTGCAGACACAGCAGATTCAGGGCATCCGCGGGGGACAAGGACTCCACGTCGATCGCGCCATCCCGGACAGCCGGAGCTGCCCGGTTGAACCAGTCTGCGACATCCAGCCCCTTCAGGTAGGGCTTCAGTTTGGATGGCGTCCAGGACGTGGTGAGCAGGTCGAATTCCTGCAACTCCACGCCTGAATCCCGCAGAATGGCGCGCTGGCGACGGTTGGTCTTGCATCCGGGTTTGCCAAAAAACATGACCTTTTCCATCACAATCTCACTCTCAGCGTGACTGGATTTCGCGCATGGCTTCCGCCATTTTTTCCGGCGGAATGCCGGTCAGCGTGCCGAGAGCATTCATCGGTGCGCCACTGGCGTCGAGAATGGCTTCTTCGATCGGGCAGATGCTGGCGCACTGCGGCTGATCGTAATCACCCTCACACTCAGTGCACTTGCGGGCATTGATCTTGAAGTGGGGTTTGCTCTCGTAAATCGCTTCGCTGGGGCAGACGTCGTAACAGGCCCAGCAGTTCACGCAAGAATCGACAATTGACAGCGCCATGGTGAGTCTCCTTAAGCCTTGGCCAGTTCAGCAACGTGAGCCGGAGTCGCATCCAGACGACCATCGACACGCATTTCTTCATAAACAGCCAGGATGGCTTCTTCGATTGGCTCCATTGCATGCTCGCCGTTTGGCTGGATTCCAGCGTCTTCCAGCAGTGACCATGGCTCGTAACCAATCTTCGAACACAGCACAGCTTCACAGCCTTTGAGGGCACGGATGGAGCCGGACAGCGCACTTTCTTTCTCGCCGCAGGTGTCGCCACCGATGCAGTACTGGTCAACCTTGCGGTGACTGATGAAACGCACACCGTTTGGTGACACTTCGTACACCAGGAATTCGGTGGCGTGACCAAAGTGCTGGTTGATCAGACCACCACCACTGGTAGCCACAGCCATCAGTACCGGACGGGTGTCAGGCTTGGCAGCAGCCGGAACAGAGGCACTGGCCAGACGGGCACGCTTGGCTTCTTTTTCATCCAGCTCTTCGAGAATGCCCTGGTGGATCACGGCGCGTTTTTTCATCGCAGCGTCATAGTCGATGTCCATGGCGGCGATTTTGTCCATGGTGAATTCCTCACCACGGTCTTCGCCCAGCAGGCCAACGGCGTCGGCACGGCACTGACGGCAGTGACGCATCATGTTCATGTCACCGGCACAGGCGTCCTGCAGATCCTGCAGTTCTTCCGGCTCAGGACCACGCTGTCCCATGACACCATAGAAAGTGCCGTGTTCAGCTTCGGAGATCAGTGGCATCACGTTGTGCAGGAAAGCGCCTTTAGACTTCACAATGCGGGACACTTCTTTCAGGTGCTCGTCGTTTACACCGGGAATCATCACCGAGTTCACTTTCACCAGAATGCCCTTGGCAACCAGCATTTCGAGACCTTTCTGCTGTTGCTGGATGAGGATCTTGGCGCCTTTCACACCGTGAATGCGCTTGTTGTTCCAGTAGATCCATGGGTAGATCTTGGCACCAATTTCAGGATCAACGGTGTTGATGGTGATGGTGACGTGATCGATGTTGTGCTTGGACAGTTCTTCGACAGCATCCGGCAGCGCCAGACCATTGGTAGACACACACAGTTTGATGTCCGGAGCCTGCTCGCTGAGCATGCGGAAAGTACTGAAAGTACGTTCCGGGTTGGCCAGCGGGTCACCAGGACCGGCAATGCCCAGTACGGTCATTTGCGGAATGTTGGCCGCTACCGCCTTGGTTTTCATGACTGCTTCTTCCGGAGTCAGCAGTTCGGAAACAACACCTGGACGGGATTCGTTTGAACAGTCGTACTTGCGGTTGCAGTAGTGGCACTGGATGTTACAGGCAGGCGCTACAGCAACGTGCATGCGGGCGAAGTAATGGTGAGCTTCTTCCGAATAGCAAGGGTGGTTCTTTACCTTGTCCTTGATCTCTTGCGGCAAATGGCCCATCTGGTCATTACTGCTGCCACAGGAACCGGAAGAACAGCTACTTCCGGTATCTTGATGGTCGTCTTGTCCAATCACGTTGAGTTCCATGGGTCAGCTCCTCTGCTGCGGGTGAGTACCCTTCTAGTCACGGTCAAACATCCGTTGCAATGCCGGTGCCTATTTACAAGCCATTGTTTTTATTGACTTTTTTATAAATGTTACAACTAATTGTCGGGTTTAAAACAACACAAACGTGGGGCTTTTTGTGATGTAGGGGACAAAGGCAGGTTTGTCGTCAGGGGGCTTGTAAGCGGATTCGGAGCAGAGTTTGCGAGCGGGATCTGGCAGGGTTGACGTGTTGCCACGCCGGAGCGTGACAACACGTCAGGACAACGATAGTTCTACAGCTTGCGGACGTTGATCTTCATGGTCTGGATCCGGTAGGCAATCTGCCGTGGCGTCATGCCCAGCAAGCGGGCCGCCTTGGCCTGCACCCAGCCGGTTTGTTCGAGCGCAGCGATCAGGCGTTCACGTTCGTCCATATCCGGGTTATTCAGATCAATCGATTGTGGTGCCGGAGCCACCGAGCTGCTGCTCATGGTGGAGGCTGCTGCCGCCGGGGATGCCAGCGGGTTGTTGGATCTGTGGCTCACCGGCAGGGCAATGGCGTCGGTATCAATCACGTTACCTTCGGTCATTACGGCTGCCCGTTCGAGACAGTTTTCCAGTTCCCGTACGTTGCCCGGCCAGTCGTGCCCCATCAACATCCGCAGGGCGTTGTCGGTCAAACGCAGGTCTCGGCCCTGGCTCTTGGCGATATTGCTGAGCAGGAAGCTCGACAATTCCGGCACGTCGACCAGTCGCTCACGCAGTGGTGGCAAACGAATCGCCATGACGTTGAGGCGGTAGTACAAGTCCTCGCGGAACTTGCCCTTTTCCACTTCGTCAGCCAGGTTACGGTTGGTCGCCGCGACAATCCGCACATCGACCTTGATAGTCTGGCTACCGCCGACCCGCTCCAGTTCGCCTTCCTGCAAGACCCGCAGCAGCTTGGCCTGGAACAGTGGTGAAATTTCACCAATCTCGTCGAGGAACAGGGTGCCACCATTGGCCTGCTCGAAACGGCCCTTGCGTTGTTTCACGGCATTGGTGAAAGCGCCTTTTTCATGGCCGAACAGTTCCGATTCCAGCAGGTTCTCAGGTAGCGAGGCACAGTTGAGACAGACAAACGACTGGTGTGCCCGCGGCGAGTTGTAGTGAATGGCGTTGGCGATCAGTTCCTTACCGGTACCGGACTCCCCCAGCACCAGCACTGTGCTGTCCCACTTGGCGACCCGGCGTACCTGATCGAACACCTGGCGCATACCTTCGGAATGCCCCACCACCATGTTGTCGAAGCCGTATTTGCCGCGCACTTCACGACGCAGTTCGTCACGCTCGCGGGCAATGCTGTTGCCCTCTTCGACGTTGACGATCAGGCGCATGGTTTGCGACAGGATGTCAGCCACCGCTTTCATGAATTCGGCCCGCTCCGGCAGGTATTCATCCGCAGGTACGTCTGGCTGGGCTGCCAGTACACCAATGGCGTTGCCTTCCGGATCACGAATCGGCACACCGATAAAAGGCAGGTCGAGGTCGTAGACTTCGAGACGGTCGAGGAAACGCGGCTCGCTGGAGATCCGTCCCAGCACAATGCTCTGGTTGAGCTGCAGGATACGGCCAACAATGCCTTCGCCCGGTTTGTAACAAACCGATGGCAACTTGCCGTTGGTATTGGTGCGGTAGATGGCACCCACCTGCAGCAGGCTGTTTTCCGGATCGTAGAAGTTCACCACTCCGTACTGCAAACCGGCATCGTTATGCATGGTCGACAGAATACCGTTGATGGTTTCTTCAATATGGCGGGCCTTCGACAGAATCCCCGCCAGCGAACACAAACAACGGTAATGACGTTCAGTGATTTCACTGTGGCTATGAACAACCGTTCCCTTGGACGCAAATCGAGAAGTATTCATTCAATACTCCCTTAACGCAGTGGGTTCAGAGGCAGTTGCAGAATAACCTTGCAGCCGCTGTGGTAGGTTTCGTCCATCCGGATGGTGCCAGAGTGATCAGAGACCACTTCCTGTACCATCGACAGCCCCATGCCCCGGGCCACCACACCAGCTTCCTTGGTGGTGTAGAATGGCTCGAATACCCGCACCAGCTTGTCGGCCGGAATCCCCTTGCCACTGTCACAAATTTCACAGATCACACTTTCGCCTTCGTTGCGGGTAGTGATGGTCAGCTCCCGAACACTGACGCCACGTTCAGCCATGGCATCAACCGCGTTCTCGACCAGGTGCATAAACATCGAACGCAGCCGCTGTTCACGACCAATCACCGCAGGCAGCTGCATCGAGGGTTTCCAGTTCACTGTGATGCCGGTGGCCAGCAGCCGACCGGTGGTGAGTGCCAGTACTTCTCGTAACAGCTCGTTGATATTGACCGGCTTGCGACTTTCCATCACTTCGACCGGAATCGCCCGGTCGAGTTTGTCGATGGCATCGCGACCGGCATCCAACGCATCTTTCAGCGCCGCCAACACCACCTTGTCGCGTTCATCACCACGCCGTTCCAGCATACTGACGGCGGTCGACATCAGGTTCACTGGCCCTTGCAGCTGATGAATCGCACCGTTCATGGTTTCGCGCATCCCCTGCACCAGGTTTTCTTCTGCTACCAGCGCCCGCAGGGCGTTGAGGCGGACATCTTCCTGACGCCGACGAATGTCGGTGATGTCGGTAATCATCAGCAGCACACAATGCTTCAGCGGCTGGTCAAAGAAACCGTCAGCTTCTTCACCGCGCACATCGATACGGGTACCAAAACAGGAGAAGCTCAATGGCCTGCCACTGCCGTAGTCGATGGTGAATTCCTTGTCGGTAAAGGAACGGCCCTCACTCATCAGCTGCTGGTAGTTGTTGCCAAGACGGTCAGTGAGTAGCTTGATCGCCGCTTCCTTCGGCGCATCCGGCAGCAGCTCGCGCGCCAGCTTGCTGAAGCTGGGGTTACTGCTGACGATCGACTGGTATTCATCCAGCAACACGACTGACGACGGTACCGCGTTGAGCACGGATTCGAGCATATGGCGCTGGTTCACCACCCGCTGTTCGAGCTGGTGCATGTCAGAACCGTCACGATGCATGCCGAGGTAATAGACGGTCTCGCCGGCTTCGTCGATCACTGGCGCGACGGTCAGCTCAGCCAGATAGAGGCGCTGATCCTTGCGGCGGTTAAGCAACATACCGGACCAGGCTTTCTGTTGTGCCAGCCGTCCCCACAGCGCCTGATAAACAATGCGCGGGGTGGTGTGATTGGACAGAATGGATTCGTTGCGGCCCAGCACTTCTTCTTCGCTGTAACCAGTGACCTGGGTAAAGGTACGGTTGACGTAAAGAATGTTGGCTTTCAGGTCGGTGATCGAAATGGCGACCGGAGCATGCTCCACCGCCTGGAAAAACACTTCGTCGGCCAGATACACCCCGTCCGGATGGACGTCACTGGCGCCACGTTCAGTGACACGGCTGGCGAGGATGTCTTCAGCTACTGCAGGCATACGGATCTTGCGCATGGTGATTCCTTCCCTCATCAAGGCTGTAAAGAGATCAGCAAGGAGCATGCCGTAGCGAAAAAGCCGCTTTATCTGTCAATTGGCAGACAATGCCACCATGTTTTGTCGTTTATACAACAACTGCCATCGTGACCTCTTTTGCCCTTTGTAAGGAAAGCAACAGCGAAAAGCTCCATTCCGAATTGGACAATGACCTCCTGTCAGACAATTAATTGATCTGGCTCATTATCCTTTGGCGCAAAGCCGACATTCCGCCCCGTGGCACAGGAAATGCAATTTTGCCCATGACCGACACGCCCGGTGTTGTGAGCCCCACTCACACAATTTGCTGACCAACAGTGCAACAAAACCGGCGTGAGCAATTCATCCCGGATTCTGAGCGACGTGAGGCAAATGCGATGGAATACCTGTTGTTATTGATCAGTACCTCACTGGTAAACAATATTGTGCTGGTGAAATTTCTCGGGCTCTGCCCTCTCATGGGGGTGTCAGGCAAACTGTCATCTGCCTGGGGGATGAGTCTGGCGACCGCGTTTGTACTGACCCTTTCTGCCTTCCTCAGCTGGCTCATTGAGCACTGGTTGCTGGAGCCTCTGGGCATCGAATTCCTGCGTATTCTGTCCTTCATCCTGATCATTGCGGCGGTGGTGCAATTTACCGAAATCACCATGCGCAAGCTGAGCCCGCTGTTGCACCAGTCGCTCGGTATCTTCCTGCCGCTGATCACCACCAACTGCGCCGTACTGGGCGTCGCCCTGCTGAATATCAACGAAGGCCACGACCTGCCGCAGAGCCTGATGTTCGGCCTCGGTTCAGCGCTCGGCTTCATGATCGTAATGGTGCTGTTCGCCGGTATGCGCGAGCGGCTGGCCCAAGCCAGTGTTCCGACACTGTTTGAAGGTACCCCAATCAGCCTGATCAGTGCCGGTTCGCTGTCACTGGTATTCATGGGCTTCAGTGGCATGTTCTGACGGGAGAATAACGATGCTGACCGCAACTCTGGTATTGACTCTGCTCGGCCTTGCGCTGGGAACCCTGCTGGCACTTGCTGCCCGTTATATGGCTGTTGAAGACAACAACCCGATGGCCAAGGAAATCGAACAACTGCTGCCTGGCAGCCAGTGTGGCCAGTGTGGCTTCCCTGGCTGTGGCCCGGCTGCTGATGCCATCGCCACCGGTGAAGCCTCAGTGACCTGCTGCCCTCCAGGCGGCCGGGCGCTGGCGGAAACCCTCGCAAAAATGCTCGACATCGACCTGTCGACCCTGGGCGAATCGCCAGAACCTTTGCTGGCGACCATCGACGAAAGCCTCTGTACCGGTTGTACCCGTTGCTACAAGGCCTGCCCGACCGATGCCATCGTCGGTGCCAGCAAACAGATTCACGTGGTGGTTTCCGAAGCCTGTACCGGCTGCAAACAATGTGTCGATACCTGTCCGGAAGACTGCATCAGTCTGCACACTCCAGAGGTCGATCTGACCCGCTGGCATTGGCACAAGCCGGAGGCTGCATAACATGATGTTGTTAGGAATGGGTCGCTTTCGCGGCGGTGTTCACCCCAAGACCCACAAACTCGACAGCCGCGAGCTGGCCATCAACACCGATGTACCGCTGCCACCCATGCTGTATCTGCCACTGGGTCAAAGTACCGGTGACGATGCACTGCCACTGGTAGAAGTCGGCGACCGGGTGCTGAAAGGCCAGAAGATTGCCCGTGCCGGGAGCCGCATGTCGGCCAACCTGCACGCGCCGACGTCCGGCATCATCAAGGACATCAAACCGGTCACCATGCCGCACCCCAGCGGCCTGCCTGCCAATGCCATCTGGCTGGAGCCGGACGGTCAGGAGGAATGGTGTGAACTGACCCCGCCAGCCGACCCGTACCAGCTGCCGCACGACGAACTGGCCGGGCTGGTTGAGGAAGCCGGTATCGTTGGGATGGGCGGAGCGATTTTCCCGGCAGCGATCAAGCTGCGTCAGGGTCGCCGCTTTGAGATCAAGACCTTTATCGTCAACGGTGCCGAGTGTGAGCCTTACCTCACTACCGACGACCGGCTGATGTGCGAACGCGCCAAAGAGATTGTTGAAGGTACCAAGCTGGTCCGTCACATCATTGAAGCCTACCGCGCTGTGATTGCCATCGAAGACAACAAGCCGGATGCCATCAAGGCCATCAAGGAAGCAGCGGCTGGTGTTGGTTCGATTGAAGTGGTGATTGTTCCGGCCCGCTACCCGATGGGTTCGGCCAAACAGCTGATCCAGGCGGTCACCGGGCTGGAAGTACCGGCCGGTAAACGCAGTAACGACATCGGCGTGCTGGTGCACAACGTCGCCACTGTTTATGCCATCCAGCAAGCCTTGACGCTGGGCAAACCGCTGATTTCCCGGGTATCGACCATTGCCGGTAATTGCACCGGCCAGCCACAGAACCTGGAAGCCTTGCTCGGCACCCCCATCAGCCATCTGTTCGACGTGTGTGGTGGCCTGGAAAGCAAGCCAGCCCGGCTGTTAATGGGTGGCCCGATGATGGGCCAGGTACTGACCACCACGGACGTGCCGCTGATCAAGGGCAGCTCCGGCTTGCTGGCGCTGACCCAGAAAGAAGTCAATGAACACGTGCCGTCGCCCTGTATCCGTTGTGGCAAATGCGTCAACGCCTGCCCGATGGGGCTGTTGCCGCTGGAAATGGCCCGCAGCTCGCGTCAGGACGATTTCGACAACGCCCAGGAATTTGGCCTGCGCGACTGCATTCTGTGTGGTTCCTGTGCCTACGTTTGCCCGTCGCACATTCCGCTGGTGCAGTACTTCGAATACGCCAAGGGTGAATTACGCGACCGTCGTTCCGAAGCCGACAAGCTGACCCTCACGAAACAACTGATGGAAGCCCGCAACGAACGGATGGAAGCGGAAAAAGCCGCCAAACTCGCAGCCAAGCAGGCGAAAAAGAAAAAGGACAAACCCAAGCGAGCCGCCGCCGAAGAAACATCTGACAGTGAAGCAACCGCCGCAGTAGCCGAAGGGGAAACCGAGTCATGAGCAGTAACACTTCACTGGGCGGCGCGTCTCCGCACGCCCACGACCGTTCCGGCGTGAACAATATTATGTTCAACGTCTGCCTGGCGCTGGCACCTGTCACGGCCTGGGGTATTTTCCTCTGGGGCCTGCCCGCCCTGATGATGTGGGTGTTGTGTCTGGTTTCTGCCATGGCGGCTGAAGCTTTCTGTCTGTACCTGCGCCAGCAACCACTTTCACGGTTGACCGATGGTTCCGCCATGCTGACCGGCTGGATGCTGGCGATGACATTGCCACCCTGGTGTCCCTGGTGGGTCGCCGTTGGCGGCTCAGCCTTCGCCATTATCATCGGCAAACAGATTTATGGTGGTATTGGCCAGAACCTGTTTAACCCAGCCTTGCTGGCGCGTATCGCCCTGCTGATTTCCTTCCCGGTACCACTGACCACCTGGATTGATCCGGGTGTCAGCCCGAGCTTTGCCGATGCCATCAGCATTGTGTTTGGCCAGGGTCCTCTGTCACTGGCTAACGCCGATGCCTTCACCGGTGCGACCTGGCTGGGCGACAGCAAGGCGGCAGTAAAAGGCGGTGCCGATATGCTCGAATGGCTCGGTGCCAACTACAGCCTGCACAACGGTTTTGTTGGCCAGATGCGTGGTTCGATGGGTGAAACCTCGGCCCTGCTGGTGCTCCTTGGTGCCGCCTGGCTGATGTTCCGCCGGATTATCAGTTGGCACATTCCGGTTGCCCTGCTGGGTACGCTGGCGTTGCTGGCGCTGGTCAGCAGCCACACCCAGCCAGAGCGTTTTGCTGGCCCAATGTTCCACCTGCTGAGCGGCGGCGCCATGATCGGAGCTTTCTTCTACGCCACCGATTACGTCACCAGCCCAACCACCAAACAGGGCCAGATCCTGTTTGGTATTGGTGCCGGTGCGATGATCTTTGCCATCCGCAGCTGGGGCGGTTTCCCCGAAGCTGTGGCCTTCGGCATCCTCTTTATGAACGCCCTCACACCACTGATCGATCGCGTCACCAAACCCCGGGTTTATGGTCGCAACCGTCGTGGTGAAGCCGTCGCTCACGTATCCGCCCAACGGCGGGTGAACTAAGCAGCAGAAGAGGAAAATCCGATGAATTTTGCATCACTCGTACGCCACGATAATCCGGTTTATCAGGCACTGCTGCTGGGGGGAGCCTGTGCCATCGTCAGCCTGGCGCTGATCGCCGGTTACAGCATGACCTGGGAAACCATTCAACAGGAAGAAATGCTCGATCAGCTCAACAGCCTCAATCAGGTAATGGACGCCGAGCTGTACGACAACAACCCGCTCGACAAGGTCGAATACCTGCCAGACGACCGTCTGCTGGCTCCTGCAGAACTGCTGATCGCCCGCAAGGCAGACGTGGTAACAGCCACTGCCATGCAGGTTGAAATTGCAGGCTGGGGTGGCCCGCTGGATATGCTGGTGGCGACCAATCCGGCCGGGGAAATCCTCGGTGTGCGGGTAATCCGTCACAAGGAAACCCCGGGGCTGGCCGACAAGATCGAAATCGCCAAGAGCCAGTGGATTACCGGTTTTAATGGCCATTCACTGGCCAACACCACTGACCAGCAATGGGCAGTGAAAAAAGACAACGGCATCTTCGACCAGTTTACCGGTGCCACCATCACCCCACGGGCGGTGGTGAAAGGCGTTAAAACCGCACTGGATGTGCAGGCCCGCTGGCAAGCCAGCCAGCAGCCTGCGGCGCAGAACTAATCACAGGAGCAACCACCATGGATTACAAACAACTGTTTCGCGATGGCCTGTGGGATAACAACGTCGCCATGGGCCAGATGCTGGCCCTCTGTCCACTGCTGGCAGTTACCACCAGCGCCACCAACGGCCTGGGTATGGGACTGGCATCACTGGCGGTACTGATTCTGACCAATACCATGATTTCTGCCGTGCGTGGCGTGATCAGCCCGCAGGTGCGGATTCCGGTACTGATTGTGATGATCGCTACCGCGGTAACCCTCACCGACATGATCATCAACGCCTGGATGCACGAGCTGTACAAGATCCTTGGTCTGTTTATCGCCCTGATCGTGACCAACTGCGCCATCTTCGGCCGCGCTGAAAGCTTCGCCAGCAAGCAGCCTGTGATTCCGGCTTTTGCTGATGCGATTTCGATGGGCCTGGGCTTCACCTGGGTACTGGTCGCGATTGGTGCCATGCGCGAAATTCTTGGCAGCGGCACCCTGTTCGCCAATGCCTCACTGTTGTTGGGGCCACACTTCGCCTGGCTGGAAATGAAGATTTTCGAAACCAGCCCGGACATCCTGATCGCCATCCTGCCACCGGGTGCCTTTATGGCACTGGGTTTCCTGATTGTGATCAAACGCCTGATCGATAACCGTATCAGCCAGAAAAATCCGACTGAGCTGGTACAGCTCCAACACTAAACAGAGGAACTCCGGACGATGGAAGTCAGCGTAGTGTATGCGGCCGCCGGTAATCCGCCCTGGATCCGGCTGAATGTGCCCGAAGAATGCACCCTTGGAGATGCGATTGCGGCCAGTGGTCTGTGTGACCGCTTCCCGGATCTCAACCTGAAAGCGGCCCGGGTGGGTATTTTTGGCAAACTGGCAAAACTCGACACCGCCCTCAAGCCCGGTGACCGGGTTGAAATTTACCGTCCTATCACCCGCAGTCTGGATGATGATGACGACGATGACGATTGAGATCTGACACGACCATGCGTTTCAGGCTGCTCCCCGGCAGCACGAGAACCGGCCCTATTTCCCTGAGCCAGAGCCGGGGTCGGTTCTCACCTTTTTGCTTTTGATTCATGCCTTCCTTGTCACTTGAATTCCAACCCATGAAGTGTAGGGGCAAGGCATGCCTTGCCAAAGGTCCGGAAGAAACCTCAGGGGGCATCTATTTAATCCTGCACGACTCTGCGCGAGTGTTGCCAGTGTTCAGAGCAAGGCGGCGAATGCAGCGAAATGACTGGTCCTTTTCAAATTCGCCAACACCGCTCTGGGCAGTGGCAACCCGCGCCCTGCGGGGGCTGCCGGATGATTCCGACTCGGTGTCGCCGGTTTTTGACTTGACCCCTGTCTTTTTCGGAGAGAGGGCCTGCAAACCGGCTTCGGGATTCGAAACCATCCGGAAGCCCAGAGCGAGCACCGGATTAAATAGATGCCCCCTACACCCAGCCCAGCTGCACCAGCGCCATATAGGCTGCAGTCCCCGCAATAATGCTCACCAGCGCCTGTTTCAGCCACCACTGCAACAACCCCACCAGCACCAGACAGCCCAACTGTGGCAGAAAATCCACCGACAGCTGTACCTCCTGACGGAAGGAATACAACACCAGCAACATCAGGATCATGGCTGGCAGATAACGGCCCAGATACACCAGCAAGGGGTGGTCAGCGACCCGATACAGGATCACAAACGGCAGTACCCGGGTGGCGAAGGTCGCCAACCCCATCACCACCATCACCGCCAGCAGATAAGGAACACCATCCATAACATCGTTCATCACGAGGCTCCTGTCTGACGGGCTTTGGCTGACGATGGCCAACCGGTTCGCCACTGCAACAGCAACACACACAGCGCCAGCATCACCGAGATCAGCAGCATCTGGTCACGGCTGATGACAAACAGGGTAAACAGCCCGACCAGCAAGGCTGTCACAAACGGCCATAACGCACGCAGATAACGATATTGCTCCACCAGCAGCACCACAAACAGCGCCGGCAAGGCGAATTCAATACCGGCAGTGGAAAACTCGATGCGCGAACCCAGCCAGCCGCCAATACTGCAGCCAATTACCCACCAGGTCTGGTTAAAGGCGGTAATCCGCAAGCGCCAGGCAGCGGCATCGACGCCAGCGGGAATTTTGGCAGCCGACACCAGCGAATAGGTTTCGTCGGTCAAACCAAAGATCTGATAAAAGCGCGCCAGCCGGGATTGCCCCAGTTTGCCGATCAACGACAGTCCATAAAACATATGGCGGGCATTCAGCAGCAAGGTCGCGACGGCCACTTCCAGCAACCCCGCCTGTGCCGACAACAGCCCAACGGCCAGAAACTGCGCCGCACCGGCGTACACCACCAGGCCATAAAGGCTGGCAAACAGCCAGTGATAGCCAAGTCCGGCAAACAAAATACCGAAAGCAATGCCCAGCGGCACATAGCCAAACATTACCGGTAAGGAGGCCTTGAAGGCCTGGGAATTCAGGGTCGTCATAACGACTCGCAGTAAACCAAAAACAGCGCCGCAGCATAGGAATTGGCGGCGCGAATGTCGAGTAACCAGGCTCCAATACGTTTGAATAAAAAGCCTTTGAAATTCCGGCCTTCATCAAAAATTCATAAAAAAAGTGGTCCCCGGACCAGCGTAAAAGACGTCTTCCCTATACCTCGCCTATATCTGGCAGGCCTTCCGATCACAACGCCAACCCATAACCACAATCAGGGAATATCCAGGGAATCCACATGACGCTTTCAACAAGGCTCTCAACAACAATTACTACAACGATTTCAATCATGCGATCGACAACGCTTAAACCGCTACTGCCTGCAGCCAGCCTGGCAGCAGCTTTAATGCTTGCGGTTAACGCCCAGGCTGACGACTTTGCTGCGCTGGATCAGGCAATGCCAACCGCCGTAGACGCCGCCAGCATCGCGCCGGTATTCGATTTCGACAGCGACAGCTGTTTGCCCGCTGCAGGTATCAGCCGCCGTGGCGACCAGAATGGTGGCCAGAAGCCCAGTGGTAGCCTCACGGGTGCCTGTCGTTCATCCAACTTTATGGAGCTGTCCAACACCGTCCATCGTTACGCCTGTCAGACGTCTGGCAGCACAACCTATTGCGGCCACTTCTACGCCCTCTACTTCGAGAAAGACCAGATCTTTGATGGTATCGAAAGCGGCCATCGGCACGACTGGGAATACGCCGCCGTGTGGACCACCAACGGTGTTGTCACCCACGGCAGCTACAGCGCCCATGGCGATCTGACCACCAGTGCAGCTTCCGAACTGGAATTTGAAAACGGCCACCTGAAAATTGTTTATCACAAGGATGGCGTCGCCACCCACGCACTGCGATTCGCCAAAACTGCTGAAACTGCCGAAAATCCGTACGGTGCCTTCGTCACTCCGCCGATCATCAGCTGGTATGAATTCGCTGGCGACGGCTGGAGCAATCTGGTGATGCGCAACCTGTTAAACAACTACGACTATGGCTCTGCCAACCTGCCGGTACGGGAATCCAGCTTTCTCAGTGATATGAACGAATTCAAACCATCGAGCTACCCAACCTTTACCCAGGCAGATGTACTGGCGGCTAACGGTGGTTCACAGGAAAGCTGGCAGGCGCTGGTCAACAATGCCTCAGGCCTGTGTCTCGATATCAACAATGCCGACATGACCAACGGCACCAATGTCATGCAGTGGACCTGCTCAGGAGCCAACTGGCAGCAACGGACGCTCGACACCAGCACCGGCATGATTCACAGCCTGCAGGACCCGCGCTTCTGTCTGGATAATTCCAGCGTGTTTGAAAACGGTGCCAACATCATTATCTGGAATTGTTGGGCCGGTGACTCCCAGCGTTTTGTCGAAAACAGCGATGGCTCCATCGGTCTTGAAGTTGACAACAATCAGGTGCTGGATGGCGTCGGCAGTGCCGCTGGCGACAACGTCGATACCTGGTGGAACTGGGGCGGCGATAACCAGCGCTGGACCTGGCAGTAAGCATCACTCAGCGCCGGTCAGATCTGAATATCCTCCTGTGCTGGGCACACAATCCGGTTTGCCGCCAACGAGTACCACAGGCCAATGGCGGCAAACCGGCTTCAAAAACGCAATTCAAAACCCGTGTACCAAATTACGCCATGCGCGAAATGTCCAATCGGACGCGTAGATTTTCAATGTTCCGGCACCGCGCTGCGCTCTAGATTATCCGGACTGGCTGAACGGTTGCACAGATTGTCCTGCCACCCCAGTCAAATACATCCTGTGACAGATTTGCCTGGCCTGAGCGGCTGCTTCAAAACTCCCACAGGAAGCCTCAAATAATAATCACAAGCGCCATTCTCCCGGTTTGGCGACAGGGCTCACAATGAAAAGAACAATCACAAAACTTCCGGCAGTGGCTGCGACCCTGCTGACACTCGCCTCCGTTAGCCATATTCCTGCCAGTCAGGCAGCCGAGGTCAATTTGCGTTTTGCGCATTTCTGGCCAGCGACCTCCGGTATCGCCAAAACGCTGGAAAGCTGGGCGAACCAGGTCGAGAAGGATTCCAACGGTCGTATCAACGTCGACATCTACCCGGCCCAGACCTTGTCGAAGGCGGTACAAACCTACGACTCGGTGGTCAAGGGTATCGCCGATGTGGGTGTCTCGATTCAGGGCTACACCGCCAACCGCTTCCCGATTACCCAGATTGTGGAATTACCCGGAATTGTCGAAACCGGCGAACAGGGCTCCTGTGTGGTGCAGAATCTGTATGAGGAAGGCACCTTCAAAGACGAATACAACGATGCCCATGTGTTGTTTCTGTTCACCCATGGCCCGGGCCATATCCACACCAAAGGCAAGCTGGTTGAACAGCCATCCGACATGGCCGGTATGACCATCCGCCGGCCAACCGTGGTTGCCGGTGAACTGCTCAAGGCTGCCGGAGCCGAACCGGTCGGCCTGGCGGCACCAGAAATGTATGGCGCCATGTCACGCGGTGTGATCAATGGCGTGGCGCTGCCATGGGAAGCCCTGACCTCCTTCCGTCTCAACGAGCTGGCCGACAAGCACACCGAAATCGGGCTCTATTCACTGGCCTTTGTTGCCAGCATGAACAAGCGCACCTATCAACGCATGCCGCCAGACCTGAAAGCTGTCATCGACAAGAACTCAGGCGAAGCCTGGGCCCGAAAACTGGGAGCCGCCTACGACATACTGGATGTGAACGGTATCGAACAGGCCCGTGCCGCTGGCGATGAAATCTATACGGTCACTGGCGGTGTAAATAATCCGGCCTGGAAGCCGGTAGTCGACGCGGCGGTGGCCAGCTATTCACAGGAATTATCCAGCCACGGCATTCAGGTCGCAGATATTTACCAGCATGCCCAACAGCTTTCCAAAAGCTGTGAAACCCGGGTTTCCTCCTTGCAGGAATAACCACAACTGCTGTTCCTGATTTAACTACGCGGCCACGGTGGCCGACCTTCCGATATGTCAGCCCCTGGTTGACAGGGTATCGTCACGCCGTTGCCGCCATTAGTGGGAATATATAAAAATATGAAAGTTATAAAAATAATAGACGCAATGACACTGATTATGTACCGGCTGGCTGCCCTGATGCTGGTATTTATTATGCTTACAATATGCGCTGATGTAGTGCTTCGAAGTTTATTCTCAATATCCGATGGTGCGTTTGGATTCACTATTAGCGGAGCGATAGAAATTGTTCGATTCGGACTGATGTTTGCCATGTTGCTGGCATTTCCCTACGCCGTCGACAAGGGCCAGATCATTGTTGATATCTTTACCGGCAATATTCCCGTGCGTTATCGCGACATCATGGATGGTGTGTATCTGATGCTGTTTGGTGGATTTGCCGGGTTGCTGTGCTGGCGTTTCGCCGAAGGTGCTCATGTCGCCCGTATGAATGCAGAAAAAACCCAGGACCTGATGCTGCCGCTGGAATGGCTGTACGGCCCCGCCGCCGTCATTCTGGCACTGGTGGCCTTACAATCAGCGCTCGGTGGTTTGCGGCTCTGGGTACACCGTGAACACCATCAGGAGGTACACGTATGAGTGCGCCGCTGATTGGTTTGCTGGTGATGGCGGCAATGCTGCTGTTTATTGCCTTGCGCTGCCCGATTGCACTGGCAATGGCTGCTGCCGGAGTGATTGGTTTTGGCCTGATCGTCGCTTTTGATCCGGCCTTTGCGATTCTCGAGGCCGGGCCGTTTGAAGTACTGAGCAATTACAGTTTCAGCCCGATTCCGATGTTTATTCTGATGGGTATTCTGGCCTCCAAGGCCAATATGTCGAGCGAACTGTTTAACGCTGCCCGCACTCTTTTTGGCGGCTGGCGTGGCGGTATGGCGCTGGCGGCTGTCTGCTCCTGTGGGGTGTTTTCAGCTATCTCCGGTTCATCGGTTGCGACCGCTGCCAGCATGTCGAAAGTGGCACTGCCAGAGATGCGCAAGCACGGTTATGCCGACTCACTGGCGACTGGCACGCTGGCGGCTGGCGGCACTCTGGGCATCATGATTCCGCCCAGTATTGCGCTGCTGCTATATGCCCTGATCACCGAGCAGTCGGTCGGCGAAATGTTTATGGCGGGGTTGATTCCAGGTGTGATCGGGCTGCTGCTGTACTGCGTCACAATTGCCCTGCTGGTGAAGTTTTTCCCGCATCTGGCGCAACCTGGTACGCCCACCAGCTGGCAACAAAAAATCACCGGCCTGACCGGCGTGCTGCCCTTTATGGGAGTGTTTGCGCTGATCATCGGTGGTATTTACACCGGCCTGTTCACGCCAACCGAAGCCGCTGCCGTGGGTGCTTTTATCACCTTCTGGATTGCGCTGTTCCGTGGCGTGCGTCTGGATGGTTTCCGTGAAGCGCTGGAAGAAACCCTGTCACTCTCGGCAATGATCTTTTTCATGATCATTGGCGCTGAAGTGTTTGGCTATTTTTTGTCGGTATCACGGGTGTCGTTCTTCCTTGCCGAATGGGTTGGCGGAATGGGGCTGCCCCCCTACGCCGTACTGTTTATGGTACTGGCACTGTTTGTCGTGATGGGCTGTGTGATGGATAGCCTGGCCATGTTACTGCTGACCATTCCGGTGGTTTTGCCAGTGATTCTGGATGCCGGATTTGACCCGGTGTGGTTTGGCATCGTTGCCGTGATTACCGTCGAAGTGGGACTGATAACCCCACCGGTGGGTATCAACGTCTTTGTCATTAAATCCATGCTACCCGATGTACCGGTCGTCAGGATATTCAAGGGAGTATTGCCGTTTGTATTATCCGATATTGTAAGACTGATATTACTGGTGATGTTTCCGGTATTGGCAATGGGGATGTTATCCCGATAGTCGGTACAGATATTCCACTATCGGCAACCCGATACATTATTGAATAAATAACCAGCAACACAAATAACCAACAAATCACATCGTGCATTCAATCGGCTGCGACAGCTTGCTGTCGCCCATCGGCACGATATCAGTGAGAGGTAGATATGAATAAAGATAATAATATGCAATGGCTGGCACTGGAGCATACCGTGATCGCGGTGACCGGTGCAGGCAGTGGTATTGGTGCCGCGGTGGCACGTGGCCTGCTGGAAGCCGGGGCTTCCGTGGCCATGCTGGATGTGAATACCGACGGCTGTGATTCACTGCTGGCGACCCTTGGCGAGCTGGCGGCTGAGGCACTGGTCATTCCCTGTGATGTCTCCAGTGAAGCTTCCGTACAACAGGCAGCTGCCCGTATCAACGAACGTTTTGGCCATCTCAATGGTCTCGCCAATTGTGCCGGAATTCTCCGCCCGGGCGCCTTGCTGGATGTGTCACTGGACGACTGGAACCAGGTGCTGCAGGTTAACCTGACCGGCTCCATGCTGTGTGCCCGCGCCTTTGCTCCACTGATGGGCAACGGTGGCTCACTGGTGTTTATCGCCTCAGTCGCGGCGTTGATGCCACAAACCAACAGCGGTGCCTACAGCGCCAGCAAGTCGGCGGTGACCCTGATGTCACGGCAACTGGCGGTCGAGCTGGGTAATCGCCAGATCCGTTCCAATGTGATCTGCCCGGGCATGATTCGCACCGCCTTGTCGGAACCTTTCTACGCCCATCCAGGCATTACCGAAGCCCGTGAGGCGATGACTGCCAGTGGCCGTATCGGCATGCCCAGTGATATCGCCAACGCCACCCTATTCCTGCTCAGCGACAAGTCGTCCTACATCAATGGCACAGAAGTGGTCGTCGATGGTGGCCTCGACAACATGCTGATGCACCTGATTCCCCGTCCTGGCTACAGCGCCAGCAACAACTGAGGAGCCCGCAGATGAACTCAATTCCATCCCAATGTGACTTGCTGGTGATCGGCGCTGGTGCCGGTGGCCTGGCGACCGCCATCAGCGCCCGCAAGCAGGGCCTGAACGTGGTGGTGATCGAAAAAGATCAGGTATTTGGCGGCACCACTGCCTTTTCTGGTGGGGTGCTGTGGATTCCGGGCAACCGTCATGGTCGCAAGCAAGCCCCGGATGACAGCCGCGACAAGGCCCGTGAATACCTGCGCAACGAAACTGCCGACTTCTATGATGCCGAACAGTCCGAGGCTTTCCTGCGCAAGGGCCCGGAAATGGTCGACTTCTTTGAAGACAACACCAGCGTCAGGTTTATACCGACCCTCTATCCCGACTATCACCCGGACGTTGCTGGTGGTGTTGATATTGGCCGTTCCATTCTGGCCGCGCCGTTTGATATCCGCGAGCTGGGCGACGATATGAAACGCATGCGCCCGCCGCTGAAAACCATCACCTTCATCGGCATGATGTTCAATTCGTCCAATGCCGATCTGAAGCACTTTTTTAACGCCACCAAATCGCTGACGTCCTTCATGTACGTCGCCAAACGGCTGGCAATTCATCTGAAGGAACTGCTGCTGTACCGTCGTGGTACCAATGTCACCAGTGGTAATGCGCTGGCGGCCCGACTGGCCAAGTCTGCTCTGGATCTGGGCATTCCGATCATTACCGGCTGTGCCGTCAAGGAACTGCTGCAGCACAACGGCCGTGTCATTGGAGCTGCTGTACAACAGGGCGGCCAGAGCCGCGAGATTCGCGCCGAGCGGGCTGTGGTGCTGGCCTGCGGCGGCTTCTCCCACGATGTGAAACGGCTGGCCGAGACTTATCCGCACCTCAAACGCGGCGGTGAACACTTCTCGCCGGTGCCAGACAGCAATACCGGTGATGGTGCCCGTATGGTTGAGCAACTGGGTATCAAGGTTGACTGTGTTTACAAGGATGCGGCGGCCTGGATGCCAGTGTCACTGATCCCGGACGGCAGTAATAAACCGGCCGTCTTCCCACACCTGCTCGATCGCTACAAACCCGGAGTGATTGGTGTTACCCCCGCTGGCAGCCGTTTCTGTAACGAATCCAATTCCTACCACGACGTTGGCGTCGACATGATTCGCTCCAGTCATCGTGATCGTGATGGCGACAGCAGCAAAGGCAAAGACACCTTTATGTGGCTGATCTGCGACCAGACCACGCTGAAAAAATACGGCCTGGGCTTCGTCAAACCGGCACCCCTGCCAATTGGCAAATTCCTCCGCAATGGCTACCTGAAAACCGGCAAAACCCTCGACGAACTGGCACGCGCGATTGGCGCCAGCAGCGCCACCCTGGTGAACACGGTGGCCGAATACAACGCTGGTGCGGTACAAGGCAAGGATCTGCAATTTGGCCGTGGCACCACCACCTTCAACCGCTATCTGGCCGACCCGGAAAACAAGCCCAACCCCTGCGTCGCACCGGTAGCGAAAGGGCCTTTCTATGCGGTCAAGGTGTACATGGGGGATCTGGGGACGTTTGACGGTATTCGCACCAGCACTTATGGCGAAGTGCTGAGCAACGACAACACCCCGATGCCCGGCCTCTATGCTGTCGGCAACGACCGCCGCAGCGTGATGGGCGGCAACTATCCGGGCGCCGGTATCACCCTCGGCCCGATCATGACCTTTGGCTACATCACTGGTCGCCATGTCGCAGGCATTCGTGATCTGGATGATCTCAAAGGCACCACAGCAACTACCCAGGCAAACACCACAGAGGAGCCACGTCATGGTCATGCCATTGGTTGATGTTCGTATCTACACCATCAAGCCCCGCAAGATGCAGGCGTTTCTCCAGGTGTTTGATGAGCTGGCAATGCCGGTACTGAAGCAAACACTGGGTAACCCACTCGGTTGTTATGTCACCACAGTCGGCGACATCAACCAGTTTGTGCATCTGTGGGGCTATGCATCACTGGCCGACTACGAACAGCGCAGCGCCGCCCGCGACCGGCATCCGGATTTCCCTGCCTATCTGGCGGCTTCCGGCGACTATATCGTCGCCCAGCAGAACTCGCTGGTAAAACCGGCGGGGGATTTGAACCGCTGGGTCGGCGTTACAGCCATGGCGACGGCAAACCCGGACAGCGACTGACCTTCGTCAGGCAACACCCGCAATAACCAAAACCGGCACGACCAACCGGCGCAGCTGACAGCCAGCAGGATATCAACGGGATATCCGGCTGACTGCTGCCCGCCACCGACCTATCGCCAGGCGGCCAACAACCGCTTCGATATGGTTTTTAAAACAATAACCGTCCATAAAAACAATAAAGGAATTATCCGAATGAAACTGGCTAACAACCTTCTGGCAATCACCGCCATATCTGCCTGTTCAGTACCCGTCATGGCCCTGCAACTGGGTACATTCAACGGTGTTGATGTTGCCTTTGGCGGCTACATCAAGGCCGAAGCCGTCTCCACCATGCCGGAACAAGGCAGCTCCAGCTTTGCCGCGACCTCGCGCCAGAGCCGTTTTAACATCAGCCTGAATTCCGAAGTGGAAGGTCATCAGGTAAAAGGCTTTTTTGAAGGCGACTTTTATGGCCCCAGCAGTGCCTGGCGCATGCGTCATGCCTATATGAAAGTCGACAACACACTGGTCGGCCAATACTGGACCGGCCAGTTCCTCGGTGTGATTGGCTCAGACCTGCTCGATTTTTCCGGTGACGTTGGTTCGCTGGCTGCAGCGGGCTTTCGCACCACGCTGGTTCACCAGCAAATTGGTGGCACCCGCATTTCGCTGCAGAATCCCGCCAACACCAATGCCGAATATCCCGATATCGCCGTTGGCCACCGTTTCAGTTTTGATAACGGAAACCAGCTGAATATTCTGGTCAGCTCACGTCAGGTTGAAAATGACGATAACGGCACCGGTATCGGCATCGCCGCCAAAATCATGCTGGGCGAAGACGATATCCGTTTTAACGCCCACGCGGGGGAAGGCCTGGCAGCTTATACCGGCGTTGGTGTCGATGTTGAGAACGGCGACAAGGTCTCCCAGGCTGGCTACAACCTGTCTTACCGTCATGTCTGGGCGGCGGATTGGCGCAGCTCGCTGAAGTGGACCCAGGTCAAGGTTGATGATGACGCCAAGACCCGCTTCCACTCGATCCATGCCAACGTCATTCACACGCTCTTCAAGGGGCTGGAACTGGGTGCTGAATGGCGTCAGCGTGATCTTGATCCAACCAGCACAAGCAGCACCTTCCTCGACCGCCAGCAAGTTGAAATCATGGCCAAGTACAGCTTCTGAGGTACGAACCCTGTTTCCAATTGCGCCTCCCGGCTGATGCAGCAGCGCTCAGTCGGGCCTTTGGCCGGGCTCCATCGAGGAATCCTTTGCCGGTTGTTGAACCTGCTCACGGTATTCTGATGGAGTCTGGCCCGTTTTTTTGCGGTAAAAGCGCGAGAAATAAGCCGGATCATCAAACCCCAGCGAATAGGCAATCTGTTGTACCGTCATGGTCGAATAGGACAGATCACGCTGGGCCGAATGAATGATTTCCGCGTTGATAATACTCAGTGGCGACTGCCCGAGAATTTCCTGACACACCCGTCGTAGCTGACTGCCGGTAATGCCCAGTTCAGCGGCATAGTTTTCCACACTCATCAGGGTTCCCAATGACTTGCGTACCAGCAGCCTGAAACGTTCAATCTGCTCGGTTTTGCGGGAACTGACCGCGGGTTCGAAGGTTTCACCATCAGACTGCAAACGCGACATTTTCACCAACAAGGCGCTCAGCAACAGATCGGCCGACGAGGCTTTATACAGGGCAGTGGCCAGCGCTTCCCGGCTGATCATGTCAAACAGGCTGGCACATTCAGAGAAATAGCGCTCTGTTGTGTGGGCTTCGATCACCCCACCCCGGCTGAACACCGACAGCGCCTCTGCGGCAGAAATACGCAGGCTTGATTCCAGCGGCGACTGTAAGGCGGTAATCACGTAGCCATCAATTCCGGGCGCAAAATCAAACCCGTGCACCACGTGCGCCGGAATCACAATAAAGCATGGCGCGCGGAACTCGACCGCAGCACCGTTCAGATAAACCGTGCCGTATTTTTCCTCGACGTATAACACCTGTATCAATGATTCATGCTGATGCAGATGAATCTTCCACTGGTGATGTTTGGCACGGCGCGCGATACGTTCGTAATGCAGAGATTGCGCCCAACGGTGTTCCGGGTTCTCACCGTAGAGAGCGTACTTGGGAATGGCTGCCATCGGAGTGCCTCTTGAGCCACCAGCTGCGGAGTGTTGGTTTTATAGATTTACGCCGCTGGTCTGATGATCAATATACCCTCTAACACCCACAGAATCCCGTTTTCACAGCCCGCTGCCGTGCGCACGCGAAGCGGGTGCCGGTTTGCTGCGATGCAACAGCAAACCGGCCAGAACACCCGGGCTACAGAACCCGGACGACAGCACTTATAAGCGCGCTCCTACAACAGTCCACTTGCCGCCCACTTAGAGCAGTGCACTTACAACAGAGCACTTACAACAGAGAAACCCCAACCGTATCCTCGATCTTCAGGCTGACGCTGGCGTCGCCGGAATTCACATAGACATCGAAGTCGTGGCCGTCGGCACTGCTGCTGCCACTGAGGCTCCAGCCGCCACCGGCCAGCGAAACCGTATCACCACTGTCACCAAAGATAATCAGGTCGTTGGCAGCATCGGTCATATCAATCACGTCCTGCAACGACAGGTTGGCCAGAGCGTGGTCGCCCTGCGTTGTCGTGTCAGCATCGTAGGTCAGATCGATGGCTTCGAAATTCAGCAGCTGCGGATTATCCAGCGCGCTGAAGTCGATGCTGTCACCTGCCGCCAGTACCAGGGTATCAAGGCCATTGGCACCGCTGCCGTCCTGTTCGTTACCGGCATCCATCACGGCAAAGTTCTGGCTCCAGGTGAGCTGATCATTGCCGTCCAGATGGATCGACAAGGTACCGCTGTCCTGGCTGCCATCGACGTCAGTGATGTTGTAGCCCAGTGACATATCAATGTCCTGGCTGTAATCCACCGAGCTGACAGATTCCACTCCGAGCTTGAAGGAGCTGTTGTTACCGGCGAGGAATTCGACCCCCAGAATCGCTTCGCCAACACTGCTGGTCACCAGATATTTGCCATCGGTCAGATCGGCATCCGACGTCAGGATGATGTTTTCCCTGCCCGAGGCGGTGATTACGGTGATGTAAAGTTCATCGCCGGATTTGGCACTGCCGAAGTTAAACAGCGAAATCCCCAGTGAAGATACTTCGTTGTTATGGCTGGTGTTGCCGCTGCTGTCGGTCGCGATGGTGGCGAAGTCGATCAGTAACTGGTCACCGGCGTTCATGTTGTTACTGTCGACACCAATGTAATAGTTGTTGGTGTTGACCGTGTGTTCAGCTGTCGCACTGGCCAGTTCGGCGGCGCTGTCCTCGATCAGGTTATGGGCTGCAATAATGGCATCGACCCCTGAGGCGTTGCCGTCACTGTCGTTGAACTGCAGCACGATGGTGTCGTTGTTACCACCGCCCGGCAGCACGATGCCGCCATCAAAGGTCAGGGCGACGCCCAGCAGTTCAACCGGCTGGCTGAAGCTGACGTCGGTGCCGTTGGCGTCTTCCATATTCACCGTCACGGTAAACACAGTCGTCGCGCCGGCGTCGATGGTACCGGTCACGGTTCCCGCCGCGTCGTCATAACTGATGGCGACTTGCTGACCATCGGCATACAGCTCGGGAATATTGAAGCTGCTGCTGTTCCAGCTGAAGCTGTTGCCGCCGTCGCTGGAATATTCCGTCGCAATGGTATTGCTGACGGTGGCGGCTACGCCGGATTCATTGGCAAACGCCAGTTGCTGGTCGCCAATCATGGGAACGTCATCGCTTAACAACAGGCTGACGGTGTCGCTGTTGCTGGCGGTCGATCCGCTGCTGTTTTCTTCGGCTGTGACCGTGGCGGTCAGATCAAAACCGGCGCTGGCACTGGATTGCGATACTGAAATGATCAAACCATCCAGCTCCGCCTGGGTGAAGGTCCAGCTGTCCGTGCCGGTGCTGTTGTTGGTGGTATTGGTGCCGATGCCTGAAGAGCTGGCATTGGAGAAGCTGGCCCCCAGCGGCACACCACTGATGGTCACGGTATCCTGAATAAATTCGTATTCCGTACCACTGCTGGCGGAATCGTTCAGCGCATCGGTGACCGAGCTGCTGATGCTGACATCAAATTCAACCCGGGTTTCGCCTTCAATCACCACGTTGTCGATCACCAGCGCTGGCGGGTTACCACCGGCACTGCTTTCAATCAGGATGGCGTTGGCTGCCCGGCCGCTGCTATCCACCGGTACCGTGCTGCTGTAACTCAAACTACCGGTTGTGGTTACCGCAGTAGCAATGGCTGCGCCGGTGAAAGAGGCGTCAATTGCACCGGTCGAGTCGATATAGGCCCACTTGATGGAAACCTGGCTGCCCGACACAAAATCCAGCGCGACGGTATAGCTGTCGCCGCTATTGAGGGTGGTCGAGAACATCTGCACCAGCGAGGTCGATTTCGGCAGCGAAGCCTGGCCACTTACCGGTGTCAGGTAGCTGGCGGTATCGTAATCACTGTTGTAGTTGCCCGAGTTACCCGGATAGGACACGGTTTTCCAGCTGGTACTGGTACTGAAGCTGCCGTCGGTGACCACATCCGGCAGTCCAACAAGCGTGCCGGACGAGGCCAGAATGGTGACGTCCGGGGTATCGGCGACCGCAACCACAGTGACCCGGGCTTCGGCATAAAACTGGTTGCCAGCAGCATCGGTGCGCAGATAGACAAAGCTGTCGCTGCCGGAAAAATCGGTATTCGGGGTGTACTTCAAAGTACCGTCACCATTGCTGGTGACCGTGCCGTTGGCACCCTGGGTCACCACAATGTAGCTGTATTCACTGTCGGCCAGAGTATCGACCGTGTTGGTGCCAGCGACGACAGCACCGTCCTTGCTTTCGTACACGGTCAGGCTGATGGCATCAACAATCACAGTGCCATCGGCGACGTTACTGTTGGCATTGGCGATGCCGCTGTCAGCCGTGGTGGCATTCAGTATCAGGCTTTCATTGCCTTCGGCAATGGCATCCGTTGACGTCACGACTTTCACCAGTACCGACTCGGCAATGCTGGCGTTGGCTGGAATTGTGATCTCAGCGCCGCTGATCAGACTCCAGCTGTTACCGCCATCGGTGGAGTAATACCAGTCGTCGGCGTAGTCGAGGCTGGCGCTGGCATCACCGCCAAAGCTCAGGCTGACCAGCGTATCGGTTGCTTTCGGTGAACTCAGTGCCACTTCAAAAATGGCATCCTCGCCTTCTGAAACAAAATCTGCCGCCCGCACCTGCAAGGACGGGTAATCGTAAATGGTGGTCGCGCCGGTATCGCTCTGATTGGCCATATCGGTTTCGGCGTAACCATTGATGCTGGCCGTCAGCGTCAGGCTTTCGCCGTTGTCTGCGATGCCATCCTGTAAACTGGAGACCTTGATTTCGATACGGGTGTCCCCCGCAGCCAGGGTCACCTGGCCACCACTGACCTGCTGCCAGCTCCAGCTTTGACCGTCCAGCGCCCACTGCTTGTAATACAGCACGCTGTTGTAATCACTGCTGTCGACATCACCGCCAATCGCCAGATCCAGTACCGTGTTGACCACACGACTGTCGCTCAGCTCAATCACAAATACCGCCGACTTGCCTTCATCAATCGCGGTCGGATTGGATACCGACAAGGTGTTGGCAACGTTAAAGGTGATGCTATTGTCGGCGACCGAGCTGGCGCTGCCATCGCTGACGCGGAAACCAAAGCTGTCGTAAGGCACACCGGTGTCGTCTGCCGCAGGCCGAAATGCCAGGTATCCCGCGTCAATATCGGCAACCGTGATGGTTTGATTGGCCGTGACTGCACTCCAGCTGCTGCCGTTGAAATACAACAGGCTGCCATCGTCCAGCTGGCTGAGATCGGTCACCGTCACCGAGGCCATGCTGTCGCCATCGGCATCGGCAAAACCAAAATCCGCCTGAGTCAGCGTATAGCTGCCATTTTTGGCCAGCCCGATAACATTATCCGCTGCGGTTGGCACATCGTTTACCGGATCAACCGTAATCGTCACGGTTGCTTGCGCAGTACCGCCATTGCCATCAGAGACGTCATAGACGAAGGAATCCGTACCATTGAAGTTGGCGTCTGGTGTGTAGGTAAAGGTGCCATCGGCATTCAGGGCTAACGAACCATGACTCACATCCGTTACCGGCGTGGTATTCACGGTTAATGAATCACCGTCCAGATCGCTGTCGTTACCAAGAATATCGTTAGCCAGCGTGGTGGTTAGCGCCGTGTCTTCGTTGGTGCTGTAAGCATCGTTCACAGCAACGGGGTTATCGTTTACCGGATCCACCGTAATGGTCACGGTTGCCTGAGCAGTACCGCCATTAGCGTCGCTGACTTCATAGACGAACGAATCCGTACCATTGAAGTTGGCGTCAGGTGTATAGGTAAAGGTACCATCGGCGTTCAAGGTCAGTGAACCGTGACTGACATCCGTTACCGGGGTGGTATTTACGGTCAGGGAATCGCCGTCCAGATCACTGTCGTTACCAAGAATATCGTTAGCCAGCGTGGTGGTTAACGTGGTGTCTTCGTTGGTGCTGTAAGCATCGTTCACAGCAACTGGATTATCGTTTATCGGATCCACCGTAATGGTCACGGTTGCTTGCGCAGTACCGCCGTTGCCGTCGCTGACTTCATAAACGAAGGAGTCCGTACCATTGAAGTTGGCGTCTGGCGTGTAGGTGAAAGTGCCATCGGCGTTCAGGGCCAGTGAGCCATGACTAACATCCGTTACCGGGGTGGTATTTACGGTCAGGGAATCGCCGTCCAGATCACTGTCGTTACCAAGAATATCGTTAGCCAGCGTGGTGGTTAACGTGGTGTCTTCGTTGGTGCTGTAAGCATCGTTCACAGCAACTGGATTATCGTTTATCGGATCAACCGTAATCGTCACGGTTGCCTGAGCAGTACCACCATTGCCATCAGAGACTTCATAGACAAACGAGTCGCTACCGTGGAAGTTGGCGTCTGGTGTGTAGGTGAAAGTGCCATCGGCGTTCAGGGTCAATGAGCCATGACTCACATCCGTTACCGGCGTGGTATTCACGGTTAATGAATCGCCATCCAGATCACTATCATTACCAAGAATATCGTTGGCCAGCGTGGTGGTTAACGTCATGTCTTCGTTGGTGCTGTAGCTGTCGTTGACCGCTACCGGTGCATCGTTTATCGGATCCACCGTAATGGTCACGGTTGCTTGCGCAGTACCGCCGTTGCCGTCGCTGACTTCATAAACGAAGGAGTCCGTACCATTGAAGTTGGCGTCAGGCGTATAAGTGAAAGTGCCATCGGCGTTCAGTGTCAGCGAACCATGGCTAACATCCGTTACCGGCGTGGTATTTACGGTTAATGAATCACCATCCAGGTCACTGTCATTACCAAGAATATCGTTGGCCAGAGTCGTGGTTAACGTCGTGTCTTCGTTGGTCGAATAGCTGTCATTGACCGCTACCGGTGCATCGTTTACCGGATCCACCGTGATAGTCACGGTTGCCTGAGCAGTACCGCCATTACCGTCGCTGACTTCATAGACGAACGAATCCGTACCATTGAAGTTAGCGTCTGGTGTGTAGGTGAAGGTACCGTCGGCGTTCAGCACCAGAGTGCCGTTGCTAACGTCGGTTACCGGCGTGGTATTTACGGTTAATGAATCGCCATCCAGATCGCTGTCGTTACCAAGAATATCGTTGGCCAGAGTCGTGGTTAACGTCGTGTCTTCGTTAGTCGAATAACTGTCATTGACGGCTGTTGGCGCATTATTGGCACCATCCAGACCATTAACGGTAATCACCAGTTCAGCTGTATCCGTGCCTCCATTGCCATCAGACACGGTGTAGGTAAAGACGTCTTCCCGACTTTCGCCACTGTTAAGCGCCAACGCAGCTGCCGTGTTGGCACTGTATTGATAGCTGCCGTCGGCATTCAGGGTCAGGCTGCCGTAGGTACCAAGCAGATCGTTGCCAAGGGTTCCATCGCTGCCGGAGCCGGATTCCGAACCAGTCCGAATCGCTGTTACCTGCAGGTTGTCGTTATCCAGATCCAGGTCGTTGCTGATGACCCCCAATGTATCGTTGCGGCTGATGCTGTTGCCTTCAATAACGCTGTCGCTGTCGTTTACCGCCACCGGTGCATCGTTTACCGGATCAACCGTAATCGTCACGGTCGCTTGCTCAGTACCGCCGTTGTCGTCGCTGACTTCATAAACAAACGAGTCGGTTCCGTGAAAGTTAGCGTCTGGTGTATAGGTGAAAGTGCCATCGGCGTTCAGCACCAGAGTGCCGTTGCTAACGTCGGTTACCGGCGTGGTATTTACGGCTAATGAATCACCGTCCAGATCACTGTCATTAGCCAGAACAGTGCTGCCATTCAATACCCCGTCTTCATCGACACGGTAGCTGTCGTTTACCGCCACCGGTGCATCGTTTACCGGATCAACCGTAATGGTCACGGTTGCCTGAGCGGTACCGCCATTGCCATCAGAGACTTCATAAACGAAGGAGTCCGTACCATTGAAGTTGGCGTCAGGCGTATAAGTGAAAGTGCCATCGGCGTTCAGTGTCAGCGAACCATGGCTAACATCCGTTACCGGCGTGGTATTTACGGTTAATGAATCACCATCCAGGTCACTGTCGTTACCAAGAATATCGTTGGACAGCGTGGTCGTGAGCGTAGTGTCTTCGTTGGTGCTGTAGCTGTCGTTGACCGCTACCGGTGCATCGTTTACCGGATCAACCGTAATCGTCACGGTTGCCTGAGCAGTACCACCATTGCCATCAGAGACTTCATAGACAAACGAGTCGCTACCGTGGAAGTTGGCGTCTGGTGTGTAGGTAAAAGTGCCATCGGCGTTCAGGGTCAACGAACCATGGCTAACGTCCGTTACCGGCGTGGTATTCACGGTCAGTGAGTCGCCGTCCAGGTCGCTGTCATTGTCCAGTACTGTGCTGCCATTCAATACACCGTCTTCACCGACACGGTAGCTGTCGTTTACCGCTACGGGATTATCGTTTACCGGATCAACCGTAATCGTCACGGTTGCATGAGCGGTACCGCCATTGCCATCAGAGACTTCATAGACGAAGGAATCCGTACCATTGAAGTTGGCGTCAGGCGTATAGGTAAAGGTGCCGTCGGCGTTCAGGGTCAACGAACCATGGCTAACGTCCGTTACCGGCGTGGTATTCACGGTCAGTGAGTCGCCGTCCAAGTCGCTGTCATTGTCCAGTACTGTGCTGCCATTCAATACACCGTCTTCACCGACACGGTAGCTGTCGTTTACCGCTACGGGATTATCGTTTACCGGATCAACCGTAATCGTCACGGTTGCTTGCGCAGTACCACCATTGCCGTCACTGACTTCGTAGGTAAAGGAGTCAGTGCCATGGAAATTGGCGTCAGGTGTATAGGTAAAGGTGCCGTCGGCGTTCAGGGTCAACGAACCATGGCTAACGTCGGTTACCGGAGTGGTATTTACGGTCAGGGAATCGCCGTCCAGATCGCTGTCGTTACCAAGAATATCGTTGGCCAGAGTCGTGGTTAACGTGGTGTCTTCGTTGGTCGAATAGCTGTCATTGACCGCTACCGGTGCATCATTGACTGGATCAACCGTAATGGTCACGGTTGCCTGGGCAGTACCGCCATTGCCGTCACTGACTTCGTAGGTAAAGGAGTCGGTGCCATGGAAGTTGGCATCAGGGGTGTAGGTAAAGGTGCCATCGGCGTTCAGCACCAGTGTGCCGTTGCTAACGTTGGTTACCGGTGTGGTATTCACGGTTAATGAATCACCGTCCAGATCGCTGTCATTGGCCAGCACGGTGTTGCCATTCAATACCCCATCTTCGTCTATGCGGTAGCTGTCTGCCACGGCTTCTGGCGTCTGATTCAGCGCGGCTGGGGTATCATCGTGTTCGCCATTGCTGCCGTCATCGGTGATGGCAATGGCGGCGGCCGGGTTGCTGGCAGTCGCCAAACCACCCAGCACAGTCACCTGCAAGCCAAAGGATTCACTGCCTTCCAACGGCGAGTCATCGGTGGTGTTCAGCCGCACCTGTACCGAGCTGCTACCCGCCGGAATGGTAAGCTGGTTTTGCGCAATCGCTTGCCAGGTTTGGCCGCCATCAAAAGACACCTCCAGGCTGTTGGCGTCGTAGTCCGATGCATCGGCGGTGCCGGGTACCAGCGTCAGTTGCAGGTTGATATCACTGGTTGCCGCCTGACTCAGATTGATCTCGAATACCGCTTGTTGACCTTCGCCAATATCACGGCCTGATACCGAAATATCCGGCACGCTGACGTCGGTAATCAAACCAGTGGCGCTGGCGTTATCAATGACGGCTGGGCCGCTGGCATTGCTGATCTGCAGCGTCAGGCTTTCGGTCGCTTCAGCTAGTGTATCGGCACTGGTCGCGATGCTGATTTCCAGCCGGGTCTGGCCGTCGGCAAAGGTTGCGGTGCCACTGACCGAGCTGAAATCGGCTGCTGAAGCACTGTTGGACGACAACAAGGCTGTACGGTAATCGATGGTTTGTTGACCCAGAAATTCGCTGGAACGGGTGATCACAAACACCAGCTCATTGCCTTCGGCGGCCTCGGCATTGGCGATGCTGAAATGGTTCTGAACCACCACAGTGCCATCGCCTGTGCCTGCTGCCAGGTTCTGCGGTTGTAACGCAAACGCCGAGTTACGGGTGTCGATGCTGGCAGTGTCACTGGGGTGATCGAACAGCGATGTCGAACGTGTGTCCACCTTGCCTTCATCTGCATTGTGTTCAAACGCTGCGTTCTCGCGATTGTTGTTCTCCAGATCGCGATCTACTTCGTTGTTATCAGCAATGCGGTTATTACCCGTACGGTCGTTCGCACTGTTCTGTGGCTGGTTTTCAGCAGTCTCAGTATCGGCCTGGGCACCGGCATCATTGGCCAGCGTGTTACTGTCCAGATTCATTTCTGTACTGGCCAGCAGGATTTCACCACTACCGCCATTACGCTCAAAAATACTGGCAGCAGCTTGATCGAGCCAGTCGATTTGCAGGTTATCAGCATCAAAACCGTTCAGCCGGTCGCCAACAAATAATGGGTCACCTGCCGCCAGCAAACGTTGCTGACCATCCGCACCGGTAACTTCAAAGTCGGCAGGAGCCTTGAGAACCCGACCAATAACTGTAGCCATTTGTTTACCCTCGAAACGAGCTGTAGCCCCGCCTTGGCAAGGCTTAATAAAATTTGATGGTTATTCCAGCATGCCACTGCTGAGCGTGCGGTTGATCGGGTTGAGCAGATAGCTCAGCAGGCTGCGCTTGCCGGTGACGATATCGACCTCACTGGTCATGCCAACACGGATTGGCAAGGTCTGCCCCGCATGGCTGATGGCATCACTGGCGGGCCGTACCCGACCGACGAAATAGCTGCTTTCGCCGCCACCGGTGTCTTCGGTGATGGTGTCGGCACTGATAAATTCGAGTTGGCCAGCGACACCGCCATAAATGGCAAAATCGTAGGCGGTCAGTTTGATACGGGCGTTTTGGCCCTGACTCAAATGGCCAATATCGGCCGGGCGAATTTTCACCTCGACCAACAGCGAGGTTTCATCCGGCACAATATCCAGTACGTCCATGCCTGGCTGAATCACCCCGCCAGGGGTGTTGGCGTACACCCGTTTGACGGTGCCGTTAACCGGCGACCGCAAGGTCGTACGGGCAACCCGGTCGGCCAGCGATGTCTGGATTTCCAGCAAGCGTGCCAGCTCAGCCGACTGTTCGGTCAGCTGCTGACGGGCCTGACTACGGAATTCCAGCTCGCTGTGCTCCAGCTTGCGGCGGTTTTCTTCAATCAGCGATTGCAGCCGTGGCAGCGACAGCTGACTGGCTTCCAGCTCACCTTCGGCTTCCGCCTGACGGCTTTGCAGTTGCAGCAGGTCAACTTCCGACAGGACCCGCCGGGCGACCAGCGGCTGCTTCAGCGCCAGTTCCTTGTTGATCAGCTGTAACGAGCGTTCGAGCTGACGAATACGCGCCTGGGTTTCCTGCTGCTGGCTTTCCGCCTGCTTGATCTGTTCGCGCAGAATGTTCTGGTTTTCGTTGAGTTCGGCCCGGTGGCTGTTGAACAAGGCCTGCTCGCCAGTCAGTAACGTGGCGGGCAAACCTTGCTGGTTTTCCAGCGGCTCAAATGACTGGCTGTCGGCTTCCGCCTGCAGCCGCAACAGCCGGGCTTTCAAAGCCTGCGACTGCACCCGGTTTTCTTCAAACGAGCCGGAAAAAGGCAGGTCGCTGATCTTTGCCAACGGCTGACCCGCACTCACCTGCTGGCCTTCAGACACCAGGATTTCTGCCAGCACGCCGCCTTCCAGGCTCTGGATGGTTTGCACCTGACCGGCAGGCACAATCTTGCCGGACGCTCGTACGACGGTGTCGATTTCGGCCACTGCCGCCCAGATCAACAAAACCGTGGTGGTCAGGCAGATCACCGCGGTCAGACCGTACCAATGCCAGGGCACTCGCTGGGCGATGGCCGACTGCAAGCTGTGCATGGTGTCGATATCAAGGTCGCTGAAGCGTTGTGGATGCGGCAGGCTCATAAGCCATCCCCCTGTGTTTTATCACTGGCCTTGACCGTTTGCCCGGCCAGCGCTTTCAGCACCTGGTCACGGGGGCCATCCAGCACGACCCGGCCTTCGTCCAGTACGATCAGACGATCCACCAGCGCCAACATGCCCTGCTTGTGGGTAATCAGCAGCAGCGTCTGACCTGTGTGCTGCAGATACTGTTGCAGCCGCTGACGCACCAGCGCTTCGGAGGAGCTGTCCATCGCACTGGTCGGTTCATCCAGCACCAGCACCGGTGCCTGATCCAGCAGTGAACGGGCCAGCATCACAGCCTGTTTCTGACCGCCGGACAAACCGCGTCCCGCTTCCGCCACAGGGGTATCCAGCCCGGCAGACTGGCGGCTCAAATGGCGCGCCAGCCCAGATAGCATCACCACCTGATGAACCTGTTCATCGGTCGCCTGCGGCTGGCGCATCACTACATTGGAACGAATGGTGCCGCGCAGCAGCCCGGCATCCTGCAACTGCACCGACAGCAACTGGCGCAGGTCACCCGGCTCAATCAGGTTGAGGTCTATGCCGTCGATCAGGCACTGACCTGCCGTCGGTCGATACAGACCGGCCAGCAAGGACGCCAGGCTGGACTTGCCAGAACCGGCGCGGCCAATAATGCCGACCCGCTCGCCCTTGTTAATGGTCAGATTGATGTCCTGCAGGGCCGCCACGGGCGACTCGCCATAACTGAGGCTGACATGCTGCAGCTGGATCGAGTCTGTGAACGACGCCTTGTGAATGGCACCGGATTCACTGCGTTCAGTCGGCAGTTGCATCAGGCCATCCAGCTGTTGCCAGACGGCGCGGGTTTGCTGGTAGCTGGCCAGCAGACTGGCCGCCTGAGCCATTGGCGCCACCGCCCGTGACGACAGAATCACCGCCGCCAGCAAGCCGCCCAGCGTCAGTTGCTGGTCGTGCACCTGATACACCCCCGCCAGAATGATCAGCACGGTGGTTAGCTGCACCATCATGCCGGTAACCGTGGTCAGACTGGCCGTCAGCAAATGGCTGCGCATGGCAACGTCGGCCGACTGGCCACAGGCCTGTTCCCACTGGAACTGGATCTGGCGACTGTGGTTACAGCTGCGCAGGGTGGCGAGCTGAGACAGGCTTTCAATCAGCAAACTGTTTTTGGCGGCGGCAGCCTGACTGCCACGTTCAATCGAACGGCGTAACGGTCCGGCCAGCAAGCCACCGGCCAGCAACAGCAACACCATGGCCGCCAGAGGAATCAGCACCACCGGGCCCGCCAGCCAACCGATCATCAGCAAGAACAGCACCGCAAACGGCAGATCCACCAGGGTTACCAGGGTCGTCGAAGCCAGAAACTGGCGTACGGAATCGAACTCGCGCAGGCTGTTGACGAGGTTTCCGATACGATCAGGGAAGGCCGACAACGACAGCCCCTGCGCCTGGCGGAACAGTCGCGCTGACAGCAGCAGGTCGGATTTGCGGGCAGCAATTTCCAGCATCCGGGTGCGCAGAAAGCGCAAGGCGGTGTCGGCCAGATACACCAGCACCACACCAATCACAAACACCCAGAGAGTATCGAGGGCATCGTTCGGCACCACCCGGTCGTAGACGTTCATGGTGAACAGTGGTGTTGCCATCACAAACAGGTTGATGAACACCGACGCCACAATCACGCTGAGGTACATGCCACGGCCACGCCACAACACATCAAAAAACCAGTGCTGACCGGCAGCCGCATCCGCCAGGCTGCTGCTGTCGTGCCGAGCGGTTTGCTCACTGTCTTGCTGCGGCAAACTCTTCAGCAACCAGGCAAACCCCAGATACTGCTGTTGCAACTGTTCGACGGGCAGGCTCTGCGGTAGCTCCGGGAATTCTGGCAGCAGCACAGTTGCCACGCGGCCGTCGTCCGACAGTTGTTCCAGCACACAGGCCTGACCGTCTTGCAGCAGCAGCACACAGGGTAACAACAGCGAGGAAAACCGCTCTAACGGGCGCTCGGTCAGACGAGCCTGAAAGCCCGCCCGCAGCGCCATGTTAGCGAACAGCGCCGGGCCGCCGGACGAGTGCAATAACTCGTCGGCAGCATCGGCAGACTGTACCGGCAAATCAGCGATCAGGCTGGCAATACTGACCGGCCGACGATAGCGCGCAGCAAACAGCACCAGCACCTGCAACAGTGGCGTCCATTCCGTGTTGTCAGGCTGGCTGCTGCTGACCTTGAGTTCAGCAACAGTCGCCATAACGCTTATTCTTGCCAGCCGAAGATGTGGAATTCGACGCGGCGGTTCTGCGCCCGGCCCGCTTCCGTATCGTTGGAAGCAATCGGCCGTTCTTCACCCACCCCAATCGGCTTGATGCGACGGGCTTCAAAACCGGCATCGAGCAAATAGCGACGAATTTCTTCCGCCCGCCGTTGCGACAAGCTCAGGTTGTAGGCATCGGAACCCTGGCTATCGGTGTGCGCCTGCACTTCGATATAAGCCAGACCCACCTGCTGCCGCAGCTGTTTGATCACTTCCTGCAGGTGGCGCTGGGCCGCCGCCGTCAGCTGTGCTGAATCAAACACAAAGTTAAGCTGTTCAACCCAGACGGTTTGCTGCACTTCAGGCAGCTTGAAGTCGACACTCTGGATACAACCAAAATCGTTCACCGCAGCTGGCTGACGGGTGGTATCACAATGGTCAGTCTGTTCATTTTCGCCATCGGCGTCGGCATCGGTGTTGTACGGCAGCTGGTTAGCGGGCGTCAGCGGATGATTCATGACCTCGATCTGGCCGTTATTCACGGCAACGTCCATCTTCAGTGCCTCAAACAGCTCGCCGGTGCCTTCGTGCAGGCGTAATTCGGCCGTGGTGGCATCAATCCGGTTGCCCAGCTGGCTCACCAGTGCTGAGTTCAGTTCGCCTTCGGAGTCGAGAATATCGATCAGGCTGCGCTGACCCACATAGAACTCTTCCATATACAGATCGCGGGTTGTACGGGCGCGCTGCACATAGCTGTCCAGATGCTGTTGCTGATATTCCGTGGCGCGCGCGGCCATCCACGCCAGCCGCAGGCTTTCAATCGCCTGTCGACGCGCGGTGTTGGCGTAGTCGCGATATTCATACACGGCACTCAGACGCTTGCGACGTTCGGCACTGTCGCTGCCGCCACCATAAAGGTTGTAATTGAGTGACAGCACCGCGCTGTTCTGATGGGTGCGACCATCGTAACCATCCAGATCGCGGCCATGACGGCTTTTCAGCTGCAGGTCGACGCGTGGCAAATAGCCGCTTTTGGCGCGTTCGTAGTTGTATTCCGTCGCCTGCACATTGGTGTTGGCTGACAATACCGCCGGGTTCTGTTGCAGCGCCTTGTCGATCAGTACGTTGACGTCGTTTTCAGGGACCACCAAATCAGCCAGCAGCGGTTCGTCGAGCGGCTGCAGTTCATCGGCACTGACATAACGACCAAGCAGATAATGCAAGCGGGTAAGCGCATCCTGCAGGTTGGCCTGCTGGGCTACCAACCCTGACATCGCCAGCGCCAGGCGGGCTTCGGTCTGTTCTTCGTCGGAACGACGGCCAACGCCGTAACCACTGCGCTGACGGATTTTTTCCAGAATCTGCTGATGCGCATGAACATTACGCTCTGCCAGCTGCGACAGCTGTTTCTGCTTCAGCGCTGCCAGATAGGTGCTGGCCGCTTCCAGCGCCAGGTTGTCGGCAGTATCCATCACCCGCAGTTGTTCCGACTCAATACGAGCCTTGGCCTGCTTGACGGAATTGGACGTTTCAAAGCCATCGAACAGATTCTGGGTCAGAGTCAATGACGCTTCCTGGCTGTCATAGGACTGGGTTTCAAAGCCGGTTTGCGGCGATGACGTGCGGTAATAACCACCACTGACAGCAAAATCCAGCGACGGCCGCCAGCCAGCTTTGGCGAGCGACTCATCCTCAATCATCTGCCGCCAGGACTGGATACGAACCTGTAATTCCGGGTGCGTTTCAACCACTTCAGCAACATAGTCCTGAAGGGTGATCGCATTGGCCTGGGAATGGATAAACAGGGAAAGGGCACAGCAGGAAAGCAAAATACGGCGTGACATTCAGGGCTCTCGAAGTGGACAGCGTCATTACCGAAAATGTAGATCAGGTCGCATTTTTTGCTGTTCGATTTTGTAAAAACCCTTCAAAAAGTACCAGATAGACAGGTTAAATCTTGGCCAATCGGTCAATAGCCTCTCTATAGGCCAATCCCGCTACAACCCCCATGGAATCTCGGTTTACAGAGTGTAAGTTATTATTTTACCGCTGACTGAGAACGCTTCTTTTTTGTCATTTTCCTTGTCAAGCGGCAATAACTACCCAAAACAAAATTCACGCTTTAACGGCACCTGTTGAGTGTTTTGATTTTTACATCTATTCACAAAAAAACCGGGCCATTTCGACGTTATAAGAAATAAATCCGGATAGTATAGAAACGTCAATATCAAATGATATTGATTATTAAAACCTTCCCTGGCATTCAGGTGCACCGCGGCTAATTCTCCTCCTTGATGGTGATTTGTCTCAACGGCGCCCGGCTGTCTGCATAACAAACAGAAAAATCCCGGGAGATATCCGTGCAGTACTACAAAACCCTCAGCATGCTGGCCACCCTGAGCACACTGGCGACGTTAAGCGCCTGTGGCGGCGGAGGCGGATCTGGTGATGGCGGCAATAATAACGACGACGACATTGAGCCACCGAAAGCCGCCTTTATCGACGCCGCCGTGCAAGGCTTGCACTACCAGTCCGACAGCTATTCCGGCCTCACAGACGCCAACGGCCTGTTCACCTACAAGCCGGGTGAAACCACCACCTTCAGCTATGTCGGCATTACGCTCGGCAGTATTACGGTGCCCGAAAACAGCAGCACCTTTACCCCGCTGGATCTGTTCGATACCACCGACGTTACCGATCAGCGTGTCAAGGATGTGCTGGTACTGCTGCAGTCCACCGATGCCGACAACAACCCGGATAACGGCATTAGCCTGTCATTCGACGGCGACTTTGGCATTGGCAAACTGCCGGGCGAAGAAGGCTTTCAGGAGGCCGTCAGTGAGGTGCTGGGCATACCGCAGCTGGTTTCTGAAGAAGATGCCCTTGAGCATTTTGACCTGACCCTCACTGCACTGGCCAAGCAGGCTCTGAACCAGAACAATCTGGCTGGCACCTGGCTGGAGCGTGACAGCAATGGTGACGTCAGCTTCAAATACAACTTCGCCAGCGACGGCACCTTCACCGTGGTCGCCTACGAGGATTGTCCCGAAACCGGCTACTTTATCGCCGCAACGGTGAAGTCTGCCGAGCGCAACTGTGAAGCTTCCTCAGCCGCCAGTTATCAATGGCAGTTGCAGGACAATGTACTGACGTTCAATTTGAATGACGGCAGTTTTGCCGACCGCTGCGTGCTGTTCAGCAGCACAGCCAACATGTACGAAGCAACCTGTACCACCGATGCCTTCCTCCACAGTGACCGGGTAATCAGTGAGCTCAATGCTGACATCATGGCCAGCAACTATCGGGTGTTCAGCGCTACCGGCAGCAGCTATTACATCCTCACGCTTGAGCCCGGCCAGGTAGGCGGCGGCTACCAGTACTACGAAAGCAATGGCACGACTCAAACCGGTAGCTCAGACAGCGGCAGTTTCAGCAGCTGGTCAGTGACTGGCAATGAACTGGTCATCAGTGGAACGACCAAGGGCAACGAAAGCTTCAGCACCACCTATACCCTCACCGACAGCCTGCACGGCGCTCTGGTGATGAACACGCCGGACGGTACAGAAATCCTGATTCCGGACTTCAAGCCAGGTCTGGCCAGCGCCAGCCGTTACAGCTCATACGCAGTACTGGATGGAGATACTGGCAGATGCAAGGCCTGGTACAACATTCAAAACAGCTGGAGTGCCGAGCGCGGCAACTACGATGCCGTGTCTTCGTATCAGCAGTCTGCCGGACAGGAAATTTGCACTCGCCCTGAGCAAAGCGAAGAGGGCAATTCAGACCAGCCAAGCGATACGTTTGCCCTGGTCGCCAGCAACGGCGTATTCAACGTTGAGGGTGGTAGCGAAGACGGCAAGCGTTGCTGGCCGGTAAATCTGGTGCAATCCGATAACTTTGGCCCATACCGCACCATGGCTTGCTCCGACGGCAACGGTGGTATTGAAATGGAAATTTGGTACATCCGTTAACGGATCAACCCTCAGACTAAGCCATTCTTCGGCGCGCTCGCGCCGAAGCTCCATTACGGATGGCCCAGCGCAAGGTCGGTGCCAGTACGCCCATGCCCCGGTTGATCAGCCAACGCTGGGCACCAGACAACTCAATGCCAGCCATTTGCCGGGCCCAGTCTGGTAACAAATCCATCCCTGCCCGGGTCATCAGATACCCTACCGGTTGCGCCAGACGGCTTGGCGCTGGCGCATTCAACAGCAACTGCAACACCTCCGCAGTACGTTCGTCGAACACCAGTTCGGGACGCATCTGATCGATCCAGTAATCCACCGCCCGGCGGCTTTTCGGCACATCCGTTGCGCCCAGCCGTTCGGCGATTAACGCCACTTCGGCAAAATAACGATCCTGCTCGGCCAGACTCAGCGCCGGATTACGGTAACGCATGTAAGAAGCCAGAAAGCTGTGCACCTCGGCGACGTGCACCCAGGTTAGCAATTCGGGATCATTGGCAGAATAAGTACGGCCGTCTGGATGCTGCCCCACCACCCGATTGTGCATGCCTTTCACCCGTTCAATCAGAGCGTTGGCATCAGCACCGGCAGCAAAGGTCGTCCCGGCAATAAACTGACTGGTACGCCGCAAACGCCCCAACATATCGTCACGGAAGTTGGAGTGATCCCACACCCCGGCCAACGCCAGCGGATGCATCATCTGCAACATCAGCGCCCCAATACCACCACACAACATCGATGGAAAATCGCTGTGCACCTGCCAGCACATCGCCTGCGGCCCAAACAGCCCCGGATCGCCTTTCGGGTTTTCATAATCAATGGTGTTGAGCGACAGCCCGGTTAATCCCATCACCTGCTGCTCGATGCGTTGCCTGATCCGTTCCATCATTGCTTCCAGAGCCGTTTTTATGATCAAAATTGGAGGGACTCTAGCATAAGCAAAATGAAGTGTTATCGCGGTCATGCAGCAGTGTATCAGAGAGGTTTATGCTGAGATTCGGCTGGCCCAGCCACACGCAGAGCTCACGACCTGACAATTCAATCAGCCCGATAATAGGCCGAAGGCGGCACGCCAAACTGGCGTTTGAAAGCAGCAGCGTAAGCACTTTGGCTGTCGTAGCCATGCTGCAATGCTACTTCCAGCACGGGCATCCCCTGTGCCAGCGACTCCAGCGAAGTCAACAACCTGAGCAACTGCCGCCAGCGACCAAAGGTTATACCGGTACTGGCCTGAAAGCGCCGGTGAAAGGTTTTACTGCCCATTGCCAGCTGGCTGGCCCAATGATCGGCGGTGTCCTTGTTTTGTGGCTGTGAGGACAAGCTGTGGCAAACCCGGGCGATGCGCTCATCATCCGGCCAGGGCAAATAAAACGGCAGCACCGGCAAGGCACACAGTTCATCCAGTAACAAGCGCATCAGCCGACCATCACGACTGTCTTTGCGATAGGGAGCCTCCACCTCTGTGGCAGCCAGAATCAGCTCCCGCAGCAGTGGCGAAATGTCGATCACACAGTTACCTTCAGGCAATCCCTCAATGACCTGCGGGTCAACAAACAGGCTGCGGACCCGCGTCGCTCCCCGCATTCGCAGTGAATGCTCAACTCCGGCCTGCAGCCAGACACCACGACTCGGCGGAATCACCCAGCGCCCGCTGCTGGTTTCAACCACCACCACACCTTCAATCGCATAAACCAGCTGAGCGGCCTCGTGATGGTGAGGTTCAACCCGGAAGCCATCGGTATAATCGACCGCAACCGCAGCGACTTGCATATTGAGAGAGGTAAAATCCCGGCTGCTAAAATTGCTCACCTACATCTCCGCTACAAACAGCTTCACCAGAATGTCTATTTCGAGACAATAAATGTCCATTTGTAGAAATACCAGTCCCAGGAAATTCCCTAGTCTGTAACCACCTTCCATTTTGCAGACGCTTGCCATGAGTCTTCCCAATGTAAACCTGCTAGCCCTGGTACTCAGCAATTACCGGGGCTGTTGTCACAGATGACGATTCTGTACATGTAGATTTTCCCCAGTCCCGGTATCCGACAGTCTGTTAACAGGCAGGGAAAGTCGTGATTTTACTGATTACCGGGACACCACCATGCTCAAGCATCCGCAACAAAAATACCGCCCAGCCCCCACCGTAGACCTGCCCAACCGACGCTGGCCATCGCAAACCATCACACAGCCTCCGATATGGCTTTCAACCGATTTGCGTGACGGCAATCAGGCTCTTTTTGAACCAATGAACGCTGCCCGCAAGCTGGCGCTGTTTGACGAGCTGGTCCAGCTCGGTTTCAAGGAAATTGAAGTCGGCTTTCCAGCCGCCTCGGAAATTGACTTTGCTCTGGTACGCCAGCTGATTGATGAGAAGCGGGTGCCGGCCGATGTGACACCGATGGTGATGACGCAATTACGCGAAGACCTGATCGACAAAACCCTTGCCAGCGTCAAGGGCGCACGTCGGGTCATTGTTCACCTCTACAACGCCATCGCACCGGTATGGCGTCAGGTTGTTTTCAATCGTTCGGTCGATGAGATCGAGCAGATGGTGGCGCACCACATCAGTCTGTTACGTCAGAAGACCGCCCATTACCCGGAAACCGAATGGGTGTTGCAGTACTCACCAGAGACGTTTTGCATGGCCGAGCTGGAAGTCTCGCTGCGGATCTGCAACACCGCCATTCGCAGTTGGGATGCATCCGCCCAACGGCCGATGATCATTAACCTGCCCACCACGGTCGAGGTCAGTACCGCAAACGTGTTTGCTGACCAGATTGAATGGATGCACCAGCGCCTCGAACGCCGCCAGCACATCATCTTGTCAGTCCACCCCCATAATGATCGAGGCACCGGCATCGCCTGTGCTGAACAGGCGTTACTGGCAGGCGCCCAGCGGGTGGAAGGCTGCCTGTTTGGCAATGGTGAACGCAGCGGCAATCTGGATCTCGTAACTCTGGCTCTCAATCTTTACAGCCAGGGGATTCATCCTGGACTGGATTTTTCCGATATCAGCCGGGTCGCCAGAATCGTCGAACGCTGCACTGCGTTGCCGATTCACCCACGTCATCCTTACGTCGGCGACCTGGTATTTACCGCCTTTTCCGGCTCCCATCAGGATGCCATTGCCAAAGGCTTTGCTGCCCAGCATCCCGATGGTTACTGGCAGGTGCCCTACTTGCCGATAGACCCCAGGGATCTTGGCCGAACCTACGACAGTATCGTCAGGGTCAACAGCCAGTCTGGTAAAGGCGGCATCGCCTATTTGCTGGAACAGGATTACCAGATTCGTATGCCACGCAGGATGCAGGTGGAGTTCAGTGCCATCGTGCAGCAACAAGCTGACGCCAGTGAAACCGAGCTGAGCAGTCACGACTTGCGGGCCTTGTTCGAGCAAACCTATTTTCAGCCGATGCAGCACGGAGGGGTTCTGGAATATCTCGACCATCGCCTGCACCCCCATGCAGACCGAGTAGAAATCGAGTTAAGCCTTCGGCTGCCAGACGGCAACCAGCCATTACTCAGAGGCTGCGGCAATGGTCCGGTCGATGCGACGCTGGCAGCGCTGTCGTTACCGTTGCGCATCGACAGCTACGAAGAACGCAGTATCGAGCAGGGTTCTGGAGCTCTTGCGCTGGCCGTCATTGAAGGCAGCAGCCCCACCATTGCGGGCAGCTGCTTTGGTGCCGCCCAGCATGCCAATATCACCACGGCTTCGATCATGGCAGTCATCAGTATGGCAGCTCGTGTGATCGACAAGTCTGGCGCTGAATTCGCGTCCCTGGTGAGCATGACAAGCAGTCTGTAAAAAGATCAGGCAAGAACCTCGTTCCCCAAGGCCCTGTCTATAGCCCTGTCTATGGACTCTGGGGAACCGGGCATGTCTGCGCCCGCCAGGCTGAAATATCATTCAGATTCATTGTTGGCAGACGGGTCTTGGCCATAAGAGTCTTACATCAAGGACCGGGGCGTGCTGTTTGGTCCAGATTGCGTTTGGTCGACAGTTGCCCATGGCCAATTTGGGTAAACATCATTTGCTTCCCATGGCAGAGATGGTTGCAAAAGCAACTATCGCCACGACGACACAGAACACGGCAATGGCAGAGAGATATAAATTGCGAGAATGGTGAACGAGATACCCTTGCTGCGGACCACCGTCGGCCTTGATCAACAGCGGCAAGATCAACAGCGGGACAGCCAGTACAAGGCCTATTACTTCCATCACCAATAAGGCAGCAGGCATCGCAATCGGTGATTGCGGAAACAGCTGCACCAGATCTGCGGCGTAAACCATAAAATAGCCAGCTCCACATAATGAAGCACAGATCAGCGCCCACCGCTGCCGCCGCCAGGTGAACCAGGCGGTGCCATAGCTCAACAAGCCAAGCAGAGTCAGAAAGGTGTTAAAGCTTCCCAGAATCACCGGGCTGTAAGCCGAAAAGTCCCGGGTTTCCACCGGTCCTCCAGGAATCATGGCACTCAGTAATGTGGCAGATATCACCATCAACACCGTAGTGACCCTGGCAATTCGCGAGGCGTGCATGTTTTGACTCCATTTTTATAAACCACTTGGACTATAAAAATAGATAAGTTGTCTGGGAGGGTCAATGCTTTATATTCCAACCGATCTGAAAATATGGAACAAAACCCGATGCCGAAAATTGTTGATCATGACAAATATCGTGCGGAGCTGGCTCAGCGAGCGGTGCCGGTGTTTCGCCGCGAAGGCTTCAACGGGATGAGCATGCGGCGTATGGCGGAAGCGCTGGGCGTCTCGAAAGGCGTGCTTTATCACTACTTTCCAAGCAAACAGGCCTTGTTCGAAGCCTGCTCCGGGTTCGCTACGGAGGTTCCCCGGTTTTCTCTGGAGACTGACGCCAGCACGGCAGAGAAACTGCAAGCGCTCACGGTTATAGCCGCAGCGATGGAAGACAGCTTTGCGGGTGAGCTGACCTTATTGCTCGACTACACCCGTAACCGCAACGCCGACGAACTGGCTCAGGACCCGGAAATGAACTCAGCGCTGGCACGTTACACCGAAGCCATTGCTGGCGTTGTTGGCGAGGAAAACGCCCTGAAAACGCTCACTCACCTGCTGGGTATTCTGCTGATCCGCTTGCTGGGTGGCCGTCAATTGCCACTGTCACACATCGCAGAAGTACTTTGATTCGACGACAGAGGCCGCCGCGCCAGCGATAACCTTCTGTCCCGGTACGGTACCGATCGTTATTTCCCCAGCGGAGCTTCTTTACGGGATTTCAAAAGCCCGATCCTGCAATCACCAGCCGGTGGCATTCACCCTGTGCTTTTCGCATGCTGTCTTGATCTTGCCCCGGCCTTTGGCCGCGTCAGTCCCAATAACAATAACCAAGGACGCAGGAGACGCATGCAGAATTCCAATTGGGTTCGTCGGATCAAGCTCCAGCAACTACGTGTTGTGCTGGCCGTCGCCAACAGCACCAGTCTGGTGAGTGCATCCGAACAACTGGGCCTCAGTCAGCCAGCAGTCAGCAAACTGTTACGCGACCTCGAAGATCAACTCGGCGCCGAGCTGCTGGTGCGTACCAGCCGCGGCAGTCACCCAACACCGGTCGGTGAAATCCTGATTGAGCGAGCCCGCATGGTGTTTTCGCAACTGGATCAGGTTGCCCGCGAAATCCACGATGCCCGCGAGGGGCTCAGTGGCCATGTGGTGGTTGGCGTGTTGCCCGCCGGTGGTGCCCATCTGTTACCCAGAGCCATGGCCGCGCTGTACCAGCAGCATCCGGGCATTCGGGTGACGGTCATTGAGGGCACCTACGAATCCCTCGCCCCACGCTTGCGACAGGACACTCTCGATCTGATCGTCGGCCGCATTCCCGCCTACCACTACCGCGAAGCCCTGGAAGTTGAGCCGCTGTTTCAGGAACAGGTCACCTTTGCAGTCCGGCCCGACCATCCGATTCTGACGCAAGCACCAGTGGCACTGGCCAATCTGACGGCCTGGCCGTGGATCATGCCTCCGCCTGACACGACCCTCCGGCACATGCTGGAAAGTGCCTTTCTGGAAGCCGGGCTGGAATTGCCCCAGGCCCCCTGGGAATCACTGTCGATCATTACCAACCGGCAACTGATTCAGCACACCGATGTGATCGGGGCTTTCCCGGCACAGGTGGTTGAAGGCGACATCGCTACCGGCATGCTGGCGGCGGTGCCGATGGCCAGTCCGCTGACGTTTGGTCCGGTGGGCATCACTCGCGCCCGTGAACGCCCGTTGAGTCGAGCAGCAACACGACTGGCAGCAGCGCTCAGAGCAAGCGCTGCCACCGATGGTGCCCGGCCATAACCACGGGTTATGGCCGGGCACATGGAATTCATTACAAGGCATGGCAGCGCTGTAATAGATTGATATCACTGGCTGGGCCAGCCCCGGCAACATTCAGAATAACAATAACCGGATGTGAACATGACTGACTTGCACAACGTACGCTATGCCCGTCTGGGAACCCGCGACCTGACGGTCGCAACCGACTTCGCCACTCGCATCATCGGCCTGCAGCTGGTGCGGCGGGAAGGCAACAGCGTCTATTTCCGTTCGGATGATCGCGACCATACACTCTGCTACTTCGAAGGTGATCCCAGTGATCACACGCTGGGCCTGGAACTTGAGTCGGCCGACCAGCTGGATCGTGCCGCCAGTGAACTGGAACGGGCGGGGTTTGCGGTCAAGGCCGGTTCGGCAGCAGAGTGCGAACAGCGCTATGTACAGCAATTTGTCGCTTTTCAGGACTACACCGGCAATCGCATCGAACTGGTCTGGCGACCACACGCCAGCGGGCGCCGCTATTTCCCTTCCCGCGATGCTGGCATCACAGGTTTCAGTCACGTCGGTCTGTGTTCAACCGATCCGGCACGGGATGAAACCCTCTGGACCGAACTGTTCAACGCCCGCGTCAGCGACTGGATCGGCCCGTCACCACTGCTGCGACTGGACGCCATTCACCACCGGGTTGCCCTGTTCCCGACCAATCGCAGCGGTATCCAGCACATCAATCATCAGGTCGAATCCATCGATGACATCATGCGTTCCTGGTACTTCTTGCAGGAACAGGGAGTCAAAGTGGTGTTTGGCCCCGGCCGCCACCCAACCTCGGGCGCTCGCTTCCTCTACTTCGAAGGCCCGGAAGGGATGGTCTACGAATACTCCTGTGGCGTCTCCGAAGTCGATGAAGAACACCATCGTCCACGACAATTTCCACTCGAACCCTCCGGTTTCTGCATGTGGGGCAGTCGCCCGGACATAGCTGAATTCAAGCGCTGAGAATTCGGCGCCCGGCCTCCCCCCAACCACGAGAACCCGTTATGAACACAACCTCATTAGTCGCTGAGGGGAGCCCCCTTGCGCCTTCGAAAACCCAACGACTGGTGCGCCAGGCAGCTCGCGCGTTGGGGCGTCACCGGCTGGCCCATGCCTACGGCCATTGCAGTGCCCGACTGGATGAACAGCACTTTCTGGTGTGTGCCGCCAAACCTCTGGGCACCATCGAACCCGCTGACAACGGCACCATAGTGTCGCTGACGGGAGACTTGCCCGAAGGCGTGCTGGGCGAAGTCCGTATCCACCGGGAAATTTACCGGCGACGGCCGGACATTGGCGGCATCGTCCGCAGCATGCCAGCAGCAGCGATGAGCCTTTCAGCGCTGGGCCGCACTCCCCGTGCCCTGCATGGTATGGGAGCCTACTTTGCCCCGGCAGCGCCACTCTGGAATGACCCCCAGCTGATCCGTAACGACGCCGCCGCCGAACAGCTGGCGGAGCTGATGGCCAATGCGCCTGCCATTGTTATGCGCGGCAATGGTGTGGTGACGGCCGCCACTTCCATCGAGGAAGCGGTAGCGCTGACCTGGTATCTGGAAGACGCCGCCCGGATTGAGCTGGATTGCCTCAGTCAGTCAGATCAGGTGCGGGAAATGACGCTGGAAGAAGCCCGTCAGCGTGCCACTCGCAGCGGTCGTATTTTTGAACGTATGTGGGATTACCTCACTTATGGTGACCCGGAATGAGCGGCTGTCTTCCCGTCAACAATCTGCGGGCAGCGTCACCGCAGACCTCGGCTGCCGGTGTCTGGCTGCAGCAAGCCGAGCGTTGCAGTGGCTGGCTGGCACGCTGGGAACTGCGGGCAGCCGGGCTGGCGATGGCACTGGTACTCGGGCTGCTGTTGCTGAACATCGTCACGCGAGCCATTGGCCAGGCACTGTTCTGGGTCGACGAAGCGGCCATCACCGCCATGGTGTGGATGGCGTTCCTGGCCAGCGCTGCCAGCCTGCATCATCGCTCCAACATCGCCATGACCCTGCTGGTCGACCACTTGCCGATACGGTTGGCCCGGCTGGCGCAGTTACTCAGCGATATCGTCATGCTGCTGTTTGTGATGACGCTGAGCTGGATGATCTGGCGCTGGTTTGATCCGCTCACCCTGATCCGGCTGGATGGTGATGGCTCTGCGCTGGCACAGCAAACCTTCAACTTTATCTACGAAGAACCCACCCAGACGCTTGGCATTCACAAATTCTGGTGCTGGCTGATTTTGCCGCTATTCAGCGTTGGCGCCCTGATTCATCTGACCGTGCGACTGTTTGCCAGTACCTGCGAGCTGATGATGCCAGCCACCCACAATCATGATCGGAGCTAACAGCTATGGTGATTTCCGGTTTTATTGGTTTGATGCTGATCGGTTTGCCGATTGCGTTTCTGCTGGCGGTTTCCGCTCTGCTCTACATCGTTGCCAACGACAATCTGGTGCTGCTGGATTCTTTCCCTCAGCAGTTTTTTGCCGGTCTGGAGAACTACGGTTTATTGGCGTTACCGCTGTTTATTCTGGTCGGTGAATGCATGAGTGAAGGCGGTATTGCCCGCCGCCTGATGCACATGGCAATGGCTCTGATCGGCTCCGCTCGAGGCGGGCTGGCGTACGTGAACCTGCTATCCAACATGATGATGGCTTCTATTCTGGGCAGTACCGTTGCCCAGATCACCATCATGACCCGGGTCGCCGTGCCGGAAATGGAACGCGCCGGTTACGACAAGGATGATGCCGTTGCGCTAACCGCGGCCGGTGGCCTGTTGGCGCCGATTATTCCGCCATCCATGCTGTTTGTGATTTTTGGCGTCATCGCCCAGATTTCGATTGGCGAGCTGTTTATTGCCGGTATCGTGCCCGGCCTGTTACTGGGACTGGCATTTTTTGCCCTGCTGGGCTGGTTTGCCCGCCGTAAACATTATCCGGCCAATCAAGCTCTCGACTGGCGCCAGCGCTGGCAGGCAATGCGCGATGGCTTTGCTGCCGGGCTGGTGCCGCTGGCCATTGTCGGCGGGATTCTTTCTGGCCTGACCACTCCAACCGAAGCCGCAGCGCTGGCTGCTGTGGTTGCCGTGCTGGTCGGGCGTTACGTTTACCAGGAGTTTTCGTTTGACGCCCTCTGGCCAGCGTTGACCCGCACCGCCCGTAACTCAGCCATTGTGTTGCTGCTGATTGCCGCCGCCCAATTGTTCAGCTGGGTCATCACCTTCGAAAACCTGCCGGCGTTAACGGCGGCCTGGTTACAGTCGGTGTCGGATTCACCGGTGGTATTCCTGTTACTGGTCACGGCCCTGCTGCTGGCCATCGGCATGATTCTGGACCCGATTCCGGCGCTGATTCTGGTGGTTCCTGTCTTGCTGCCAGTAGCCACCGACGTCTATCACATCAACCCGTTCCATTTTGGCGTGCTGGTCTGTCTGACCCTGGTGATGGGGTTGTTAACGCCGCCGGTTGGTTCCGCCCTGTTTACAGCTGCAACCCTCTCTGGCGTCAAATCCGAACGTATCGCCTGGCTGCTGGCCCCCTATCTGGGCGTCATGTTGTTGCTCATCCTGATCATGATCCTGTTCCCCGGTCTGGTTACCGTCTTGCTTGCCCGGTAATCCCACCCCAATAACGCGGCCTGCTGACCGCTCTGGAGTTCACAATGAAAATAATAAAAGCCATGTTGTGTTATCTGATGCCGTTGATGTTTTTGCCACAGGCCCAGGCCAGGGATCTACGGCTTGGACTGATTACACCGCCGACTCACCAATGGACAAAGGCCGCAGAAGCTTTTGCTGCCGATCTCGGTAACCAGTCCAATGGCCGTTTGAAAGTAATGATTTTCCCGTCAGGACAGCTTGGTAACGAAGCCCAGATGCTTCAGCAACTGCAAACCGGCGCCCTCGACATGGCCTTCCTCACTGCCGGTGAAATGGCCAACCGACGGCCGGACTTCGCGGCCCTGTTTGCCCCCTATCTGATCAAGACGCCACAGCAGGCCCAACAGCTGTTACAGGGTAAAACCGCCAGTCAGATGCTGGACGAACTCAACAGCCTGGGGCTGGTCGGGCTGGGCTACAGCATGGCTGGGCTGCGCCAGATCGTGATGAAAAATGAGGTCAAAACCGTCGCTGATCTGCAAGGCACCAAGGTTCGTACCATCCCGATTGAACCTGAAAGAGACTTCTGGATTAAGGTCGGTGCGGCACCAACACCCATTCCACTGCCGGCCCTGTACGATGCCTTTGCCAATGGCCAGGTAGACGGGATGCAGATTGATTTTGAGGGAACCTGGAACACCCGCTACCTGGACTATGCCGGTACCATCATTCACTCATCCCACATGATGCTGCCAATGGTTGGCGTGGCTTCCGGCCGTAGCTGGAAAAGCCTCGACAACAAGGATCGGGAATTAATTTCCAGCCTGGCCAAACAGCATCTGAATGACGTGTTTTCCATCTACGAAAAGCTGGATCAGGATTACCTGAAAAAGATTCAGGACAGTGGTGCGCGCATTCTGGAAGTTGACCGCAGTTTCTTTGGCAGTGCCGTTGACCAGTGGTACAAGGAATGGCGTATCAAGGCACCATCCTTGCCCAAACTGGAAGCCGAAGCGGCGACCTTGTAAGTGATTCGGAGTAGCCGAGTGGCCAACGCTCGGGTACTCCGGCTAGCCTTTCGGCAACGGCTCACCAAAGTGATATTGCTGGTGCTTGTCCCGAGCGTCGAAGCGCAGATCCGAAATGATGTCCATCACCTCAAAGCTGTCGGTATCAGCATTGTCCATTCGTATCACCCCGCGATAGCTGACATACAGAATGCTGTTGCGCACCCGGTAATAACCGCGCTCCAGATCCACCAGCTGATCCGGGTTAACCCCGTCGATCAACTCAAAGCGTTCATCGTTATAAAAATACAAATGGTCCTGATCGCGGGCGAGCGGGTAATTGAGCTCCTCAAAGGTGGTGCTATCGACACCATCAAGCTTGCTCAGCTGGTCATCGCGCAGTGCATAAATACCATGCTGATCCTTTACAAAGTGATTGCTGATCGCCTCGAAACTGCCGGGGTCCAGCTCTGCAAAGACAATGTTATTACCGTAATAAACCCGCTGGTTATCTTTACCAAAGGACCAGTTGACCGGCTGGAAGGATTCAAAATCCACACCCTCAAGCGGGGTATTGTCATGGTAGACGGTATGGGAACCGCCGGTTTCAGAATGCGCCCACTGGGAATATTCAGGAAACACGGCGAAGGTTGCGGGATTTGCGTCTTTGACAATCCGACGGTCGACGATCACCTGATGATCATTCATCCAGTAACGCTGGCCATTCAGCTCGACCAGATGAATATTAACCGGATCAACGCCTTCTACTGGTTTGCCATGCCAATAGAAGTGATGCTGGTCGAGAGCGTATTCAGCCCTCCATGAGGGCAGTTCCGGAATCATGTCCAGAACCCGGAAAGTAGCGCCGTCACTGCCTGCTATGGGGTTGGCACTGTAGTAGGCAACGCCGTCAACCAGCCCATAACCGTCGTTTGGAATTCCCCGCTTCAGGTTCATCAGCATGCCCGGGATACCCAGAAAGACAATCACGGCAATAGACCCGATAGCAGCAATCCCGGCCACCGCAAAACTGTCGAATCCCCAGAAGCGAATACGCAATAGCCCCAGCACAACAAACAGAATGACGGGATAACTCAGAAACAGGCTCACCATCAGTATGCCGCGCAGATTGTCACTCGCTCCGGGGCCTCCAAACATCATTGGCGACATCATTGCCATTGAGCCCCAGGGAAGAATGAGCAGGGTAATAAACAGATTCAGCAGTACACTCATACACGCGGCTCCAGCCAAATCAGTGATGTCGGATTTGGCACAGGCGGAGATTGCCTGCCGTTAGTGCGGGTATTTGTGCGAGTGATACATCCCATTTCGTCTTCTCCATAAAACCAGGGTCATCGAACGCGAACAGCGCGAAGACTTCCCACAGCCATCCTGGTTGTTCTATTTGTTAATAATGATTCAATGGGCAGACTTTACCGTGTCCCCGGTTTTCGGACTGGTAAGTCTTCGTATTTTTGAGGGATTATTTGCCCGCGTTATGAATTGCCGAACTCACAACACAGGCGAAGCAGCATCCGACTCCCTGCTAACAGGGAGTTGCCGGAACGACAGCTCAGCGCTGGCTGCTGGCATACAGATATTCAATGAAGTCGTCGATATTCTCTGGCATGTGCGGCAGCATGGTTGGCGCATCGGTAACAACATCCCAGTCGGCTCTGGACTCCAGCTGTACATGGGCCACGATTTCAGAGTGCGCACCGTCCAATAGCCCCACCGGTATCCACAGGTACTTTTCTGCCATAAAAGGGTTGGGTACCGGGCAACCGCAGACGTTGCAGAAATGGCTCTGAAAACCACTTGGTTTGCGCCACTGGCTGATTGAATCAAGCCCAGCCAGCCAGTCAAAATCTTCACGCCGCACGATGGTGGCAGCGTTGGAACCAGCTCCGGATTGCCGGCGACACAAACTGCAATGGCATTGATACATGCCCGGTAAACGGCCCCGAATTTCAAAACGAACCGCCCCGCAATTGCACTGCCCTGTTGAACGTTCTTCAATCATCTCGACATCAGCTCCCTGAAACTATTGCTCAGCAGCTTGATACCTCAGTTGACCCTTTGGATTCAAGAACAACGGCGGCTGTCACCTGACAGCCGCCTTTCATTGGCTGGCTGATCGCATTCAGCCTCGTACGCTAATCCGCCAGCACTCTGTTGGCTGGTGGGCACGAGCCCGCCTTTTCAGGTGTCTGATTTTCAAGTACTGATGCCCGGTGATACAAAGCACGCAGCTGGGTATCACTGACGGCTGGACTACGCTTGTCTTGCGCTTCAAGGTAACGCAGCTGCTGCAACAGGCTTTGCTGATGCTGTTTACACAGCGTATTGGCAATGCGGCGAATATCCCCGGCCATGTCCAGACCACAGCCATTGAAGTCGCTACAGGCATAAGCTCCGGTTGCTCCGACGGTTGGGATCAGGCGGGCAATATCCTGGCTGGATGAGAAGTTGGGATAAATCAGCAGGTTGGTCAGCGTGAATGGGCCATCGCCTCCGGCAGCGCCAATATCCACCCCAGCAAACTCCAGACTCACCAGATTGCTGCCGCTGGCCAGTATGATCCGGCTGAAACCAAAGTTGCCGACCAGGCTGCCGTCAGCGTTACGCAGATCACCTGAAAGTCCGTAGGAACCACTATAGAGCGCATCAACAGCCAGGCTCACTTGCAGTGTGTCATACCGACCATCGGCATCATTATCGATGCCCTGATCACTGGCGACAGATACCAGCACAGCTTCCCGCTCGAAATTGCCCGGATCAACCACCAGCTCACCAAAGTCATACCACAAGCCAGCCATGGCACTGCCCTGCCAGGCGTAGACCTTGGAGATCATCCAGGGGGTGTCACCCAAAGTGGCCAACTTCTCAGCAGGCACATCCACCACAATGGGATCAGCTGCCGCGGCGATCACATTGGTCGCAGTAATAAACTTGCCGGTGGGATCACTGATTTCAACCGTGAAGGCGTATTCAGTATCTTCTCGAACCGAATCCGCCGCTTCTTCGAAGGTCAGCTGCCAGGCATCCACCAGACCGTTGTTGTTGGCATCGATACTGGCGGCCGTCACGGCTCCTGTCAGAGCGACCGCACTGCTGCTCTCAGCCTGCACCGTCACCGGATGGATCACGCGGCCTTTTTTACCCTTCCAGCTGAATTCGCTGATGACCTGATAATTTCCCTCCAGGCTCAGCGAAGTAATCGTGGTATAGGCACCGTCATTGGCGACCGGATCTGGCGACACACCGTCATCCCGTGGATTCAATTGCGCCACCATCACGCCATCCGCATCTTCAATACGAATGAACAGGCTGCCAGCGGTCGCAGGCTGATGGTCATAATAAGCGACCCCAACCACGGCAAAGGCTTCTCCAGCCCGTAATGGCTGTCCTTCCACACCCGTGATCAAGGCGTACTGAATTGCCGGATCTTCTACCACCGAGAAGGTGACAACGGAATCACTCGCGGGTGTTACCGCAAAACCATAGTCTCCCAGACTCGCTGCGGTGTTGCTGATGGTGGTCAGCTGGATGAGGTTTAAAATATTCCCATCAGTCCAGCTGAAACCAAAATCGGCGGCATTGCTGGCAGTCATGGTTTCACCACTCGGCAGCGTGATAGCGCCACGGTCATAACCGGTGATAAAAGCCGTAAATCCCGGCTCGGTGATCGTCACAGAACCGGTCAGCTCAGTTCCGTCAGTGGACTGATAGTACTGCGGCATTGGCAGCAACGCCGTGCTATCCGCCCAGGCACTGACGGCAGTGCCAGCGAACACGGTTGCCAGCAATACCAGCAACCTGAAGACTAACGCCTGTGCGGCTATGGAGTTGAAACGCTGACGCATAAAAGTCTCCCTTCCCTGAGAGGGTTCCGCCGCCAGTAATTCGACATACCAGCGTGGCCAGAACCAACGACCCGGATTATCGCCGACTTCCGCTCTGCGCTCTGCTACCTGTCAGCCGTTTTGCGAATAGGGGCGGCCACCAATCTGGCTGCTGCTCAGCCATAACCGTTCGTCAGCTTGTCGGGACATGATGCAGGCGCAACGGCGCTTACACTTTCACTGCCACAGCCTTTTTAACGTGTTTTGGGGTACCGAGCAGGATCAGCGTTAACGAAGTCAGGGAGGCCAGGCCAAAGCCCAGTAACAAGGGAACGATCGTGCCATTAAAGCTCATTCCGACCGCTCCGCCGACCAATACACCGATCAGCATTGTCAAAGCGCCAACCACCCCGGATGCGATCCCGGCCATATGACCAAATGCCTCCATTGCCAGCGCGTTGACATTGCCGAACAGCAAGCCCAGACAGAAGGTACTGACCGACATCATCAGAATAAATCCGGCCAGGGATACATCGATGATGCCCGAAGCAACCAGGGCGGCTTCAATCAGCGAAAGTGTGCCCAAAAACATCAGTACACGCGTCACCAGCGTCCGGATCTCAAAGCGGTAAACCAGACGGCTGTTCATAAAGGAAGAAATCCCGACGCCCAGAGAGATCATGGCGAAATACACCGGGAACATGTCCCCGGCACCGTATATGCCCTGCAAAATTCCCTGTACTGAGGTCAAAAAGGCAATAATTGACGACTGCGACAAACCGGCAACCAGGATATAAACCAATGCAACCCGATGAGAGACAACTTCCTTCATACCTCGCATGACCGGTTTTAGCGAAAGCGGCCGCTGATGTTCAGGCTTCAGCGTTTCCACCTGGCGGATCGAGAACCAGGCCAGCAGCGCCAGACAGATCACCCCCAGCAGTCCAAAAATGGCGCGCCATCCGGCAAACAGCAGCACCAGCTGACCGACCAGAGGTGCAACCACTGGACTGAAAATAAAGATCGTCATCACCAGCGACAACACGCGCGCCATCTCTGCTCCGGAATACTGGTCACGCACAATTGTGACGACCATCACCCGAGGCCCAGCGGCACCGACGCCCTGCAATACCCGTCCGAACAGCATCCACTCAAAGCTGTGTGCAAAAGTGCTGATGAAGGTGCCGACCAGCATCAAGGCCAACCCCAAATAGACCGCTGGTTTTCGCCCGAATGCGTCGGCAATCGGCCCGTAAAACAGCTGGCCAACCCCCAGCCCAACCATGATCGAGGTCAGGATCATTTGGTAGCGGTTGTTGTCCAGCGCATCCAGCTCCTCACCAATCTGCTGCAAGGCGGGCAGCATGGAATCAATAAATAACGCCGTCAGGCACATCATCGTCGCCATCAACAGCAGAAATTCAACGCGAATAGTCGATTTGGTCATAGGTGGGTCTTTGAAATGTTTTTAGTAATTATTGTTATGGTGCGCAACAGAAACTTTACTACGATTGCTGCGATTCTGGCAGTAAAAGTAGTCGGCCGAATGGCTCAATTACGGGTCTTTATTTTGCCTCGATTGATAGCAGGCCAGACCAATACACCAGGGATTTACGGCGGGGATTGTGGTGGTTCAATGAAAAGACAATGTCGCGTTTAAGCGGCTGAATTCAAGCTTGAAGCTGCCGTCCCGATTGGTTGCTGCTTTAACCAATCGGGACAGCAGTAAGGCCTCTTCCTGTCACTGAAAGTGGCCGTAGACTAGCGTCTGCATCTGAAGGCAAAGCGGGCTTATTTACTACTGGTCGGCCGGAACCAGTGCGCCCAGGAAGTGAATGCCGCCACACCCCGGGTCTGAATCCAGACCTTGCCCTGACCGGAGAAGCGGCAGACAAACCCCTCGCCCGAGAAAAACAGTGATTTGTAACCACCAACCTTGGTGATGTTGTAGTCCAGCCCGCTGGTGAAGGCGACGATATTGCCGGTATCCACCACGTAGTCGTCCTGCACATCAATTTCTATGATGGCACCATAGGTATTGAACCAGAGGTCGCCGGTACCACTACAACGAATCAGAAACAGGCTTTCGCCCGAGAAAAAGCCCTTGGTCAGCCCCTGCCATTTGCTTTCGGTTACCACTCCCATGCTGGAAGCGACAAACGCCGAGTTTTGCAGAAACACTTCCTCATCCTGCAGATACAGGTGTTTCACATCCCCGGGGCAGCCCGGTGCAATACCGATTTCCCCCGGCCCACCGTCGGCGGTGAATTCATTGATAAAAATCGACTCGCCGGTGATAAAACGTCCCAGGCCACCTTTGGCTTTGGTTTTCATCACCATATTGGTGCTCATGGTGGCCATCGCCGAGGCTTCGACCCGCAGGGTTTCGTTGGCGGGTAACTGCACCGTGATAAAGCCATAGTCCGGCTGGCCAGCCAGCTCAAAGGTCAGCCCCTGAAAGCTTTGCGGTACCACGGTGGCAGTTTCGGACGTAACTTCAACAGCTGCGCCAGCCGGGCGTTCAACAAGCGGGCTTGCGGCTGGCGCACGATCAGCAACACGGTTGCCAGCGGACTGACGTTTGGCTGAAGCCGCCGCAGCAGCACTCTCCTCCACCTCACCAGCCAGCGCCAGTTCAGTTGCAGGCTCCGCTGTTGGCTTTTTATCTGCCTGTACCAGGCAGTGAATGCCAATGTCATTCAAGGCTTTGTGGTAGCGCAGCGCCTGTGAATGGTCTTCCGTACGCTTGATCGCGCGAGGGGCACTTTTCAGCAGCTCCACCACTTTGGCTCGCTCCATCCTGAGCAGTTTGGCCAACGCAGTAACGGCCGTTTTGGCATCCGCGCCAGCCACCAGCTTGCCGGTAAGAATCACGTTATACATGGTCAGGCCTTCCTTGCGATCAGGTTAGGAGTGAGACTGTTGCCGAAGCTTTGCGGGTTATGTGACTGGCACCACAGGCGTCCCTTGCCGTGAAATTTACACACCAGGCCTTCACCACCCAGTATCGATTGCAGCCAGCTTTTACCCGCCTTGGTGATGGTGAAGTCCAGGGTTTCCTCAAAGGCGACGATGTGACCGGTGTCGACGATATATTCGCCATCAACATCAATCGGATAGATGGCACCAAAGGAGTTCAATACCACCTTGCCAGTGCCGCTGAGTTTGACCCAGAACACACTCTCTCCGGAAAGGATCGACTTGAAGCCCTGCCAGCCAGTGTCGATCTCAATGTCTTTCTCTCCTGCCATAAACGATGAGCCCTGCACGATCAGCGTTTCGTGGTCGAGTTGATGGACCATCATGTCACCGGCCAGCGCCGTGCCCAGCCACAATTCACCCGTACCGTTCTGCGGATGAAAGTGGTTCATAAAGATGGATTCACCCGAAAAAGCACGTTTGATTGCCTTCAAAACGCCGGCCTGGCCACGCTTGTAGGTGGTCGTTTCGATTTGCATATTGCCGCTCATGGCAATCATGGCACCGGCTTCGGTGGTACAGCTTTCGCCTTCTGCCAGTATCACTTTGGCAGCGGTATTGCCCGGCCGGTGTAACAGTTCGACTTCCATGTTTTACGCTCCTAACGGCCAAATTTTGGATTAATCCAGGACCCCAGCCCCGACAGGCTACGGGTCTGGATCACGACCTTGCCCTGGCCTTCAACCCGGGTCACCAGGCCTTCGCCAGAAAACAGCGACGAGAACAAGCCTCCGGCCAGTTGCAGCTTGAGTTTGATACCCGGCGGATAAGCCACCAGATGGGCCGTATCAACGATGTATTCACCGTCGATTTGCTTTTCCAGCAAGGCGCCATAAGCGCCATACCAGAGTTCACCATCACCATAGGCGTGCAGTTTGAACAGGCCTTCGCGAGCAATAAAAGACACCAGCCCAGCCCACTTCAGCCCCAGTTTGACGCCCGACGTACAGGCCAGAAACGCCCCTGGTTGCAGGAAGATACCCTGCTCATCCACCGTCACCGAGCGAATCTCACCGGGTGTCGGCTGCACCAGATAAAGCCCGCGTTTGCCATCGGTATTGTTCTGGAAATCACTGACAAACAGCGATTCACCACCGAGGTATTTGCGCAGCAGACCTTTGAACAGACCGCCGTTAAAACGGGCGTTCAGGTCAATATCCGCATCCATGCTCGACATGGCGTCGGACTCGGTGATGATGGATTCGCCCGGCTCCAGCTCCACCTGCAGATGTGAAAAGGCGTGGCCGCCCTCAATCGTTACCTTCATCCTTGTTTTTCTCCTGTTCTGATCCTGATACAAACCGTGAAACAGCCTGCTGCAATCGCTCAAAAGCGGGTTCAACACTGATATAGGAAGTGACTGGCGCTGCTGCAGCAATCATGTCGCCAATATTATTGATACGTTCCCCGGTCGCCGGGTGGGTACTGAGCAAGGCATAACTGCTCTCTACCAGATCATTGGATTCGCCATCCGTCAGCGCCTGCAAACGTTTTTGCTCCTCTTCCCGAAGACGGACAAAAAAGCTCTGTAGCCCTCGCGGATCGATATTGGCACGCTGCAACAGCACAAAGCCTTCACGGTCTGCTTCCCGTTCAAAATCACGGGAATAGCTCTGCCGCAGCAACAGCGGAGCAGCATCAGCCAGCACCGCTGCCAGCCCGGTGGCATCGCCCAATACCAGCCCCACCACCACGTAGGTGCCCATAGTGCTGATGATGTTGCGCAGACTGTGCTTTTGGGTAACGTGGGAGATTTCATGCGCCAACACCCCCAGCAGTTCGTTGGCATTGTCTGCCTCAAGAATCAGCCCGGAATGAATCACGATGTAGCCACCGGGTAAGGCAAAGGCATTAATCGAGGCGTCGTTGGCGACATAAAACTGATATTCGTAGGGCATCGGTGGCAAGGCTGCCAGCAGCGGCGCGGTAATTGGCAGCAACAAGTCTTGTGCCTGCTGCTGCGGCAGCATCTGATAGTTCACCTGATATTGGGCAAACACGGATTTACCCATCTCGGCTTCCCATTCCGGCGGCACCTGATTGGCGGCCATACGGGTAAGCGGCGACATCGAAAGGTACAGCGCCACGGGACTGAACAGCACCAGCAAGGCCACTACCGCCAGCAGATACCAGCCCCGATTACGGTGCGCGCGCGCCTTGCGGCTTTGTTGGAACAGCTCGGGATGAGCCTTGAACAAGGGATGTTTGAGAATCGAGCGGTCGCTGCAGTAGAGCGTCCAGTCGGGTTGGGATGGATCAGTGATGTAAACCAGCCGGTTGCTGGCACCGCCCATTTTCAGCTGCACCCTGTCGAGCGCCAGCGTGACCTGCTTGCCACCACCGTCAAACCGTAACAGACCATCTGACAGGGTCAGGGTGCCGGACGATTTGCCATTGGCGTAGCCCTGATAAAACGCATGAGCAGCAAATTGATTGCCCGACATTCCTGTATCCTTACAAAAAATGCATGTCGGGCAGCAATGTGCCGTTTGGGCAAAGATACGTCAAGCACACAGGTCATCAAGCGGAAAAATGAATCGCCTGAAGACTTGCCCCAGTCCGCGACCAGGAAACGCCGAATTACACCTTGCCGTTTTGCTCGTTCAGTATCCGCACTTCACGCTGCGGGAACGGAATCTCAAAACCGTTATCGCGCATGGCTTCGTAAATCATCAGCAACAAATCACCGCCCACGCGGTTACGACCGTCGTCGATGCCTTCCATCCAGAACTCCACGAACATATTGACGCCAGAGTCACCGAAGCTGTCGATCTCGCAGTCTGGCCGCTCTTCAATGGGAATGGTGTCGCCACTGATCACCTGCTCATGCGAAGCGACCGTTTGCTTGATGATTTCGACCAGCTGGCGAATATCAGAACCATAGGCCACCGAGAAATCGACCCGATAACGCTGCTTCTTGTTCTTGTGGGTCCAGTTGGTAAAAGTGCCTGATACGAACTTCTCATTCGGCACCATGATGATTTTGCCATCGAATGTCTCCAGCGCGGTGGAACGCAAGGTCAGTTCCAGCACATAGCCCTGACGACCATCTTCCAGCTCAATAAAATCCCCCACCGACACCGAACGGTCCAGCAAGATAATAATGCCGGAGATAAAGTTGGAAGCGATGGCCTGCAAGCCAAAGCCCAAACCAACACCGACGGCGCCACCAAACACCGCCAACGCCGTCAGATTGATGCCCATTACCTGCAACAGCAGCACACCAATCACCGCAAAAATCGCCACTTCCAGCAGTTTGGCAGCCACCTCACGGGTACGAAAATCGAGCTTTTCCTGACGCCGGATCATCTCCTGACCTGTGCTGTTGGAGACCCGCCCAAACCAGAACAGCAAGGAACCGAACAGCGCTACCCGGGCAATCCCGTAGGCAGAGAACTCGATGTTGCCAACGGTGATTTTCATCGACTCCAGCACAGCGACAATCGGTGCCAGCAGGTCTACCTGATGCAGGAACAGCAGCGGCATACCGATCCAGCGGAACACAAAGGCAATAAAATCATTGCGGACATGATCGCGAATCAGCGAATGCACCATCAACAGTAATGCCACCACCAGCGCAATGTGAACCAGCCATGACCGACCCAGCAACTGGCCACTGCCTTCAACAGCAAAGGTCAGCGCCGTGATGCTCAACAGCGGAAACAGCAGGCTTCCCAAATGACCACCGAGCTTTTTAAGTGGCGTCGCGGCGGTATTACCTTCGCTGTCAGACAGCAGTGGGAATAGCTTGCGGATACGGTTAGCAGCAAAATACGCCAGCGCGTAAATCACAGAAACCAGCAACAACTGGGCATAGGTCTCGGGTTGCGCTAACAGCTCAGAAAATTGCTCAAGGGTGCCAGTCAGTTTTTGCTGGTAAAGCTGGGAATCCAAATGGTCGCTCCTGCATTGCGGATCATATTTTTGTCGGGCCAGTATAGGATGACAGACATAAAAAAGCCCCGCGGTGTTCACAGCAGGGCAATCAGAGTTCGAGCGAGGCAGCCAGGGGTTCAGCTGAGTGAACCATCAAACGCGCCAGAAATTTGCTACGACATATACCCCAACAGCCTCAGTTAACCGATGCCGTCGGGGTGATTATTCATGTTCGCTATTCCGTTTCCGTGTGGCGGAGTATTCAACTTCTTTCTGTTTGATCAGGCCGGTGTAGTGAGCGGAGTCGACCTTGTAGAAGTGCGCCAGATGCTCCTCGACTTCTTCAATAGAAGTGCAGTCGAACAACACGCTTGTACGCTTTTTGAAAAAAGGTCCACAGTATTTGCGGCGAAACGCTGTTCCAGTCACAACGATCCAGAAGTCATCGTCAAAGCGGGTAATGCCCATCGACCGCTCATCGGTTTCCAGCCTCTGCAACATCACGGTATCAGTAGCACTCAGAACCTGCCATTCAGGTTGACGTATTGCTTCCCGAGCCTGCTCCAGGCTCATAAACAGATATTGGCTGCGGGTCTCAGGATCCACAAAGGAGGTCAAAGCATCAGTCGTCATACAAACCACTCGTATAGCTGAATAATAATGCCACCAGCCAGCAGCAATGCCAGACCTCCGACATGCCAGACCGCGAGCAGGGTTTCAAACCAGTTCGCGAATCCTTTGAGATATATGCGGTTGTAGCTGTAGAGCATGGCCGGATGGCGATTCAGGCGGTCGAACAGGCAGGCAAAACCGAATAGCGAAGCTCGCAGCAGACCACCATAACTATCGAAGGAATCGTTGTATACCTTATCTGCCGGGAGCAATTGCTTACGGACCCGACGGTCGAGGGTTAGACGGAGCATCAACGGACCAAATACAAGACCTATAAATGCAATGAAACCTCCAAATAAGATGACAACTTCCCAAGCAGGCATTCACATAACTCCATCATAGATTCTTGAAGATATTATGCTGACAGCCTTATCTGCGATATAGGCCGCACCACCCGCAACAACCAAACCAAATGCAACACCAGCAGCAGTTGGAACAATCATGGCCCCGATAATAACTCCAGCAAGAATACCTGCTGCAAAGCCAGCCCCCTGAATGACAGCTTCCCGCTTCCATTGAGAGTTATTATTCCGGCGCATCTGGTAAACCTTGTTGTATCTCAGCGCACCATCGAATGCGATAAATCCCGGGCCTGCAATCTTGCCGAATTTTGCCATTTTGGCCAGCCGTTGCATTTCCACATTATTCGCTAACGGAATACTGCGTTGAACTACACGCCCAGTCTGGTTCGTAATTTGCTCCATATGGGATATATGGCGTTGTAACACTTTCTGGCCACGTCGGTTAAATTCTTCATTCATTTCCTGAAAAGCAATCTGCAATTTTACCCTTGCACGCTCCAGAGTCGCCGGTGCTGCTCTATGGTTTCTGAGATCTTCGAATTCCATAACCGCTTTATCGTAGCTTTGCACCAGACTAAGCAGCTTGTCTGCAATTGCACTTGCTCCACCAACGCCGCCTCCGGTGAAGGTATTAGCATCACTGGTAAAATCCATCAGCCTAGAACTTTCCAATAACTCAGCCAATGCGGCTGTCGCAACCCCTCCAGCCGTCATGGCCATATGCATCAGAACGTTGTGATCTTCCCTTGGACACTGATTCACATTGATTGGTGAGGGAGTATTTCCCGGGATCAAAACAGGGCTGCCTGCCGCCACGTAGCCATTGGATGGTAAGTGATGATTCGCCGCTTTCATTCGATCAGTAGAAACCTTGCTGAAATCAGCACTTACCTGATCAAAGGTCGATTGACGTTGCGAATAAATCAGCAAACTGCTCATAAGTGCCTCCTTGGCATACTTTATCGAAAGGAAGCAAGGTAGTGCTGAGCTGCTATCACGGCAAATCGCTCTGATCTATTTTGAGACAATGATCAATATAGCGATGTAATACTTTGTCAGTAGCGCTGGTATCACCTATTGGTTATAAGGGAAGCTCACTCCACCGGATTACAGCGCCTGAACGTACTGCTCAGGCTGATCGCAACGGCGATCATGCCAAGTGATAACCAGGAGAACAAATCCCAGAGTTCATTCCCAATCAGGGCCGAAAGGATTCCGGCAAGAGCAATCAGATTGACCACTAATGGCCAACGATAAATCTCCCAAGTGCTACGCAAACGTCTGAGGTTTTTCATCCATTGGCTCCTGGAACAGGCTGCTGTTGCAATGTTTCTTCTTCCATTGCATGAATTTCCTCCACGCGTCTGACACCCCGACTTCCTCGTGCCAGCCAAAGGTAGATACCAGAGCCCAATGTAAAGATGGCCAGAATATCGAGTAATGCCCAGATGATTTTCAGAGGCAGACCGCCGTAGTCACCAAAATGCAGCGGCACGGAAATATTCACCATCGTCAGATACCAGGGGGTGCTTCGAATGCCATCCAACTGTCCTGTTGCAGCATCAAGGACGGCCAGTTTGATCAACCTCTCGGTTAGTGGGGTATTACCACGCAAGGCGACGGTGTAATGGTGTGGTGTCGCGTACGGACTACCGGGCATCGACATAAATGAAATATCTGCATCTGGCACCTCGGCCAGCAAGGCAGCCCTCACCTGGTCCGGCCCCACGGCGTTCTGCTCCAGCGTTGTACCACGGTAGGTATTGGCGATATCAGCCAGCTGTCCCTGCTGCCACAACATACTGAGCGGCTGTACCAGCGTCAGAATGATCCCCGTAATACCTACAACAAGCACCCAGCTAACGGTCGCCATTCCGGTAGCATTATGAATATCGAGCCATTTAATCCGCGCCCCACGTTCTCGTCGCACTGCAGTAAACGGTAACCTTTTCATGTACGGAGCATAGACAACGATGCCGCTGATCACAGAAACCGCAAACAATACCCCCATCAGTCCGAGAAACAGGGCACCCGGGAGTCCCATCAGCAGGGTTCCGTGCAAATCAAGCAGGAAAAACATGATGCCTTCATTCGGTGGCGGCGCTTTCAGGCGCTCACCGGTTCGACGATCAAAGGTCAGGAAGTAAGCCGAGCCTTCGTTGACTTTCATGGTTTCGCCCATCACCACCCGAATGATCGGATCAGTGTCATCCCATACCAGAAAGACCAGCTCCCAACCGGGCTTTTCGGCTTTGGAATCAGCCATAATCTGGTCCAGGCTGGCTTGCTGATCGTCAGCTACCGACGCATATTCCTCGGCGTGACTCCACTGATCAATTTCACTGTGAAAGATCAGTGGCAACCCGGTCAGACACAACAACAGCATAAACGCCATACAAATCAGGCTTGACCATTTATGAACCAGATACCAGACCCGTACAGCACGTTTCGACAAGGCCATAACGACTCCTAAAATCCGTACTCAACACCGGCCAGCAGTGTTCTGGGCTGCAACAAGGTTGCCGAGTCATCAGCGGCAGTATCACCAGTGAGAATGGACACCTCGCTGTCACTATCCAGCAGGTTTTTCCCTGCCAGGAACCAGCGGGTTTGCTCCATCTGGTAACTCACCTGAGCATTCACCACGGTATACGGATCGACTTTGCCGCGGGCTGTATTGGTTACATCGGAATAGTAGGAGTCGGTGTACCGCACACTCAGGGTCATTTCGAGGCCATCCAGCGGCGTTGTGACAAAGCCGGTATCCATGGAAAACGCCGGAGACCGGGCCAACTCATTGCCTTCAACAGTATCGTCGTCATAGCTATCAACCCGGGTCTTCAGCAGGCCCAGATTCAGATACACCTCATTGCCTTCAGAGAAGTAATAATCCACCCCCGCTTCCAGACCCATAGTCGAAGCCTTCTCAGCATTGCTGATGATGGTGGAGCCTGAGGACAGATTGAACGGCAACTGCATATCCCGGAACCGGTTGTAGAACAGGTTCGCCGTCAGGCCAAGCCGCTGATCCAGCAGACTGCCCCGCAAAAAGCCTTCATAGTTCCAGATAAATTCGGGGTCGTAGCTGTAATCAACATAAGGAGAATAAAAGGTGATACCGGCACCGCCACCGTTATAACCACGCCCAACGGTTGCCCCCAGTATCCAACCACTCTCCAGATAAAAGCTCGCTGTTAGCTTGGGCAAAAATTCCTTGTGCTCATCCTGATAATCGATCGCCAGTGGTCCAGCACTGCCTACCCGATAACGGGTTTCCTGCTCATAGCGGGCTCCGATTGTCAGGCCAAGCAACTCGCTGACACGCCAGTTCAGTTCTCCCAAAAGCGCATTGTTTTCGGTTTCGTCACGAAAGGTGCCACCGCCAAACAAATCAATGTATTCGTCCTGACTACTGCGAAAAATATAGGCGGCAACAAAACCGGAGATCTCATCATAGGCTGCATCCCCGATCCTCAGCATGGGCTGGAAGACCTTCTCCTGGCCATCGATTTCCAAATTGCCCTGGCTGGTTAGCGCATGACGATCCGTATGAAAATCGGTTGTTTGTAAATTCAGACCAACGCTCACCAGGTCATTCAACTGCCATTGGCTATCGAGAATTCCGAATATATTGCGAGAGTGAAACGTCGGCTGGTTCGGGAATTCAGCCTCTCTCTCCTCAAAAGGCCGAATGACGCGCTCCGACTGAGGCGCCTTGCCATCGGTCACCCCCGCTGTCAGCAGAGTCCGCCAGCGCTCCGACGGTACATAAAGCAGCTTTCCTCGCAGTGTTTGGGTGCGATAGACATCCGGCTCACTTTCTTCTTCATACGGAGTAAAGTCGACCGAGGTTTTATGACGCTGATAGTCGCCTGCGACCCTGAAAGCCAGAGTTTGATCGACCAGAGGACCACCAACGGCGAATGATCCGCCACGATGATCCTGCTGCCCTGCCATGCCCCGAACCTTGCCTTGCCAGTCAAACGTTGGATCGGCCGTTTTCATCACCAGGCTACCTGCGATGGAATTACGTCCCTGCAAGGTGCTTTGAGCGCCTCGGTAAACCTCGACCTGATCGATGTCCCACAGACTCGACGACTGAAAAACGGATTCATTAAACCCCAACGTCCGGCCATCAACCTGATACGTAAGGCGCGGGCGGGTTCCTGCCAGAAAGGCATTGGCACCAGAAGCCGGACCCGTACCATCAATGCCGCGAACCGCAGGCGCGTCATTGCCGGGCTCCACCGTAACGATGTTCGGAATATGATCAAGCCAATCCCCGGACGACTCGACCCCCGCCATGCTGCTCAGATCTTCCCCGGTTTTTGCCATCACGCTGGACGCCGTCTCACTCAGAGGACGGCTGGTTTTTTCACCAGTAACAACAATTTCTTCAACAACACGTGCCGGTTCAGACTCATCTGCAGCCAAGGCCAGCGGGCTCGCCATCACAAAGGCACTTCCCATCCATACCAAAGAATTCGTTTTCAGGTTCACTACTCCACTCTCCTGACTGACCAAACAGATAATTGCCTGGGCTGAACGCTCCATTCGCAATTGTAAATAATTCCTATTGATAGTAGCGTTGGGGAAATTCACGACCACTCCAAAAAGGACACTTGGCAAGGTCATTACGATGAAGCAGAGGCGTCATGATGAACTGGTCAATCCACCGCGATGAGCTCTATCAGCAGCTGCATTCCCTTGGTCGGGGATCCAACAAGCTGATATCCAACCCGACCGGCTCCTGTGTTATCAGTCAGGCCAGCTACGACACTTTCAAGGGCAAGGGTAATGATCAGCCCTACGCCGTTTTTATGCTGTGTGTGGGAGGAGGAGGAAGAACGGTAAGAAGTAATAACGGCTTTGAACTGGATGATGTCTGGCGACCCGGGCGAGTGGGTTTCGTTTTACCCGAAACAGCCTCCGAAGGGTTTACACCAGCTATGGACACACTCGCGATAGCTTTTGACATTGAGGATATCCCGGCCTGCCACAGCGGCGCTGTCGATCCCGAAACCCTGCGCCCAGCAACCCGCCAATTGATTGATGACTCGCTGCTGAGTGGGCTGATGCTGACGCTGCTGCGTAATGCTGAATACCATGGTGCAGCTTCAGCTTTTTTTGATCACGGCATATCCCTGTTGATCTACCGTTTGACCCAATTACTCAATAGCCAACCGAAACCCGCACACTGGTCTGCCAATAAGCTGGCAAAACTCAACGCCGCCATGGAAATGATCGACCAGCAGCTTGATGGCGACTTGAGAATTACCGAATTGGCCGCAGCCTGCGGCCTGGATACCAAAACCTTTACCCGCACGTTCAAGCGCCAGACTGGCTACACGCCCTATCAATACCTTACTTTCCAGCGCATGAAGCAAGCCCGGATTCTGCTGCAAGACAACACGCCGGTAACCACAGCAGCACTGCAAGTGGGATACTCCAATCCCGCCAAATTTGCAGCGGTTTTCAAGCACTGGCATGGCTGCCAACCGAGTCAGTGGAAACGCAATCAGGATTGCTGATAACGCCTGTTACAGCCAATATTTTCGGGCAGATCGAGAGCCAGAGACAAAAAAGCCCCGCTGTGTTCACAGCAGGGCAATGAGAGTTCGAGCGTTACAACAATGGGTCACATAGTGGGCATGACGTCGCGAGCCCTGCGCCGCCATGAACCAGAACAGCGTTGATTACAACGCTGATTCCTTCAGCAAGCCGCGTTCTTTCGCCATGGTCATGGCAGTGTCGATGATCATATCTTCCTGACCACCAATCATTTTCTTGCGGCCCAGTTCCACCAGCACGTCACGGGCTGGGACGCCGAAGCGTTCAGCGGCACGTTTGGCGTGCAGCAGGAAGGTGGAATAGACACCGGCGTAGCCCAGCGTGAGGGAGTCGCGGTCGATACGGACCGGTTTTTCCATCAGTGGGGTGACGACGTCTTCGGCCAGGTCCATCAGTTTGAACAGGTCGGTGCCTGTGTTGGCGCCCATGCGCTCAACCACAGCGACAAACACTTCCAGCGGTGTGTTGCCTGCGCCAGCGCCCATACCGGCAACAGAAGCGTCGATACGACTGGCACCGGCTTCCACCGCAGCGATGGAGTTGGCGATGCCCATGCCCATGTTGTGGTGGCCGTGGAAACCGATTTCGGTTTTTGGATCGAGCGCGTCACGCAAGGCTTCAATACGCTCGGTAACGTCTTCTGGCAACATAAAGCCCGCCGAGTCGGTCACGTACACGGTTTGCGCGCCGTAGGATTCCATCAGCCTGGCTTGTTTCACCAGCCCCTTGGCATCGTTGAGGTGTGCCATCATTAGGAAGCCGGTGGTGTCCATGCCCAGTTCACGGGCACAGGCAATGTGCTGTGGTGAGGTATCGGCTTCGGTGCAGTGGGTGGCCACGTGAACCGAACGGGCACCTTCCCTATATGCACTGCGCAGTTCGTTCATGGTGCCCAGACCCGGCAGCAGCAGCACGGAGACCCTAGCGTTTTTCACCGCGTCGGCAACGGCGGAAATGTATTCCTCGTTGGATGCCAACGCAAAACCATGCTGCAGCGAGTTACCACCCAGACCGGCACCGTGGGTACATTGCAGGTAAGGAATACCGGCGTCGTCCAGCCCTTTGGCGACACGAACCATTTCTTCCACGGAGATCTGTTCACGCTTGGCATGCATGCCATCGCGCAGACACATGTCGTGCAAAATGATGTTACGACCTTTCAAACGCTTAGCCATGATCAAGCCTCCATAGCTTTCAGGTTGTATTCGCCCGCCAACATTTTTTCGGCGAACATTTCGGCAGTACGGGTTCCGGCAGCGGTCATGATGTCGAGGTTACCGGCGTAAGTCGGCAGGTAGTCACCCAGGCCCGCCACTTCCATATACACAGCCACGCGGTGGCCTTGTGGTACTTCGTCGAAAACCGGGCCGTTGACCAGACGGTAGCCTGGTACGTACTTCTGTACTTCCTTGATCATCTTCAGAACGGACTCGGTGATCGCGGCTTCGTTTGGCTTGTCAGCGGTGAGGCAATAAATGGTGTTACGCATGATCATTGGCGGTTCAGCCGGGTTGATGATGCACAGCGCCTTGCCTTTCTTGGCACCGCCGACTTTCTCGATGGCGTTGGAGGTGGTGTAGGTGAACTCGTCCAGGTTGGCGCGAGTACCCGGGCCGACGGATTTGGACGACAGCGAGGCGATGATCTCGGCGTATTCCACTGGCTGGATCTGCGACACTGCATTCACAATCGGAATGGTGGCCTGACCTGCACAGGAGATCATGTTGACGTTTTTCTCGGCGCGTTCGGCGTGTTCTTTCAGGTTCACTGGTGGTACACACAGAGGGCCAATGGCCGCTGGCGTCAGGTCGATCATCAGCACGCCCAGCTCGTTGAGCTTGCGGCTGTTCTCGGCATGCACATAGGCGGAGGTGGCGTCGAAAGCGATCTGGATTTCATCTTCCAGTACGTGAGGCAGCAAGCCATCCACACCTAGGTGGGTGGTTTTCAAGCCCATCGCCGCAGCGCGCTTCAGCCCCTCTGATTCCGGGTCGATACCCACCATCCACACGGGTTCCAGCAGCTCACTGCGCTGGATCTTGTAGATCAGGTCGGTACCGATGTTGCCTGAACCGATCAGGGCACATTTGATTTTAGCCATCGTAAAGGTCCTCTTATTCGGTTTTGGAAGTGGTGTCTGCCGCAGCCGCTGCAGCAGCCTGGTCGGATGCCCGACCGGCTTTGCCAGCGACAAAAAATTCGCCGTTCCTGTGTTCAGTAATCAGGATGCGCACGGTGTTCGGGCTGCAATCCAGCGCTTCAACGCAGGCAGCGGTCACTTTCTCGGCCAGCCGGGCCTTGTCTTCCAGTGATCGTCCTTCCAGCATGTGCATTTCGATAATTGGCATGAGGGTGACCCCTTTTTATTTTTGTGCCCTGTCGACCACGCGACAGAGACTGAGGTTATTCAATAAAGGAAACCGATACCGAGCCCAGTTCCTGGAAGCGTGCGGAAACAAAGTCGCCGGGTTCAACGGCAACCGCAGCCGTGATACCACCACTCATCACGAAGCTGCCTTTGGGCAGGTATTCACCCAGCCCGTGCAGGATATTCACCAGCATGGCGACGGCTTCGGCCGGGTTGTTCATCACCGCAGCGCCAGCGCCCATTTCAACGATTTCACCGTTTTTCTCCATCACCACACCGAGGGTGCGCAGATCCAGATCACTGGCGTAACGCGGACGGCCGCCGCCAACAAAACGAGCCGATGAGCCGTTATCGGCAATCACGCTTTGCAGGTCGAAACTGAACTTCTGGAAGCGGGAGTCGATGATCTCGATGGCAGGCAGCACGTAATCCGTAGCCGCTAACACCTGTTCGGCGGTGCAATTCGGGCCTTCCAGATCATTGGAAGTGACAAAGGCGATTTCACATTCCACGCGCGGATGCACCAGCTCGGAAACGGAAATCTTGCCGCCTTCCGGTACTGCCATCTTGTCTGTCAGGAAACCTATCGACGGTACTTCCACGCCCATTTGCTTCATCTTGGCCCTGGAAGTCAGACCGGCTTTCCAGCCCACCAGCTTGTGGCCCTGCTCGATAAAACGACGACGCAGTTCGTTCTGCACCGCGTAACCATCGTCCATGGTCATGGCCGGATATTCGTTGGTCAGCTTGGGAATTTCGTAGGCACGGGTTTGTGCGCCTTCCACACGCTCACACAGGCGCACGATGTCTTCACGATTCAGTGTGACGTCTTTCATTACTTGCTCTCCTGTGCATTTGCTTTGGCCTGACGTTGAACCGAGGTGGTGCCTTTAAAGGACACAGAACAGCTACCCAGACCGCCCACAGTGCAGGTCAGGGTGTCGCCATCCTTGATTTCTACCAGCTGGGATTGGGACCCAGACAAGATCACTTCACCGGCCTTGAACGGAATGCCCAGTGTCCCCAGCGTATTGGCCAGCCAGGCCACCGCATTGACCGGCGAACCCTGCACCGCCGCACCGGCAGAGGTGCTCAGCAGCTCGCCGTTTTTCTCCAGCACCATGCCTGCCAGCGTCAGGTCGAGTTTTTTCGGATCGCCTTTGGTCTCGCCCAGCACATACACACCACAGGAAGCGTTATCAGCCACGGTGTCCTGAATCTTGATCTTCCAGTTGTCGATTCGGGAGTCGACAATCTCGAAACACGGCACTACATAGTCCGTGGCACGGATCACGTCCATGGCGGTAACGCCCGGGCCGATCAGATCTTCTTTCAGAATGAAGGCCAGCTCGGCTTCGGCTTTCGGCTGGATCAGTTCATCCAGATTCATGACGTCGCCTTCGGCGTAGATCATGTTGGAAGTCAGCTGACCAAAATCCGGCTGAAACACGCCGAGAAAATCCTGCACCGGCTTGCTGGTGACGCCGATCTTTTTACCCACAATGGTTTCACCAGCTTCCAGACGACGCTGAATAAAACGCTCCTGAATGCGGTAGCCGTCTTCCAGCGTGATGTCTTCAAACCGTTCGGTGAACGGCACCAGAGTGGTCTGGCTGACAAAAGCGTTGTACAGCTCGTCACCGAGCTGGTTGATCTGTTCTATATCCATAGCCATGTCAGCACTCCTTACAGCTTGATGCAGACGTTGCGCAGTTCGGTGTAGAACTCCAGCGAGTGCACCCCACCCTCACGGCCAATACCAGACTGCTTGGTGCCACCGAATGCGGTACGCAGGTCACGCAGGAACCAGGAGTTGACCCAGGAGATACCGACGTCGATACGCGCCGTCACACGGTGGGCACGGTTCAGGTTGGTAGTCCAAATGGTGGTCGACAGGCCGTATTCGGTATCGTTGGCCTTGGCGACGACTTCTTCTTCGGTGTCGAACGGGCTGATATGGCAGCAAGGGCCAAAGATTTCTTCTTTCACCACGGCTGCGGTTTCTGGCAGGCCGGTCCAGATGGTGGGCTGCACGAAGTTACCTTCGGCCAGTTCGCCTTCCATTTGTGGCACACCACCACCGGTGACCACGGTAGCGCCTTCTTCAACGGCCTTGTTGTAGTAGCTCAGCACCTTGTTCTGATGCTCACGGCTGATCAGCGGACCGTAGTTCACACCAGCGTCGGTCGGACGACCAAACTTCACGCTTTCTGCCTTGGCTTTCAGGGCCGTCACAAACTTGTCGAAAATCGGACGCTCAACGTAAACACGCTCGGTGCCCAGACACACCTGCCCGGTGTTCAGGAAAGCAGAGCGGAAAATGCCATCCACTGCGGCATCAAAATCCGCATCGGCAAAGACGATACCGGCGTTCTTGCCACCCATCTCGAACGACACGTCACGCGTACCTTCAGAAGCCGCCTTCATGATGGCGCTGCCGGTACGGGTTTCACCGGTGAAGGTGATGGCATCAACGCCCGGATGGGAGGTAATGAATTCACCAGCGGAGTTCGGGCCAAAGCCGTTCAGCACGTTGTAGACACCTGCCGGGATACCGACCTTGTTCATCACCTCACCCAACAGTGCGGCAGTGAACGGGGTTTCTTCGGAAGGCTTCACCAGTACGGTGTTACCACAGGCCAGAGCAGGACCAACTTTCCAGGTCATCAGCAGGAAAGGCGCGTTCCATGGCGAGATCACACCGATCACGCCTTTGGGTACACGCAGACCGTAGTTCAGTGCGCCACGGCCGTCTGGCGTATCCGTCATAAAGGATTCGGTCGGAACATTCTTAATAACGTCGGCAAAGACCTTGAAGTTGGCTGCGCCACGGGGAATGAAGACGTGCTTCATAACGTGTTCTGGCTGACCGGTGTCTTCCATTTCGGCAGCAACAAAATCGTCGAAGCGACGGGTGATTTCATCCGCAACTTCGTACAGCAAACCAACACGGGTTTCCTGGGACATGGAACCCCATTCACCATGCAAGGCAGCGCGGGCAGCCTTGACGGCTTCATCCACGTCTGCGGCGCTGGCTTCTGCGATAGAGGCAATGATTTTGTTATCGACGGGAGAGCGCTTGTCAAAACGACGGCCGCTGGACGCTGCTTTGAAAGAGCCATTAATGAAATTATCAATCTGGAGCATAACGCGTGAACCTCGACCTTTAATTAGAGTTATCCAGCAACCTGCTGGTCGATCGTTAAAGTTCAAGGGTAAAGAATGCTCTACATACCAGCTAATACTATTTAATCGGCTCCTTCATACCTGTCAGGTATCAATTTAGCTTGTCAGCAGTGATCCAGCAGCGTGGACAAGTGGCTGGCAGAGAGTGGCTGGCAGAGAGTTGCCAGTAGAGAGTGACGAAGCAGCCCCGAACACGTCGGGGCTTGCAGGGCTGTACGCTAGATACGTTTGAACAAGGCGGAACGAGGCTGATCTTCAGCTCCATCCGCCTTGGTGTAGAAACGCTCCATGTGAATGTCCCGTTCGAACAGACGCCCCTGCATAAAGGTGGTAATGGCAGCATCAATCATCGGTGGCGGCCCACACAGGTAGGCTTTGTGGCCTTCAAATTTGCCATCAAAATGGGCTTTGGCTGCGTCGTGTACAAAGCCCGTAAAGCCTTGCCAGTCATCGCCGTCAGCCGGTGCGTTCAACGCCGGAATATAGTGGAAGTTGTCATACTGCTCCGCCAGCTGCTGCAATAACTCACGGTTGTACAGCTCACTGACATTACGGGCCCCCTGAAACAGGTAGATCTGGCGGGTATCTCCTTGTTCCAGCATATCCAGCAGCATGGATTGCGGGCTCGATAACCCCGAGCCACCAGCAATAAAAATCACGTCCTTATCGTCCGACTTGCGCACGAAGAACTGACCATAGGGGCCAGCTACCTTCAGTTCGTCACCCACTTGCATGGTCTCGTGAATCCAGCTGGTCGCCGCTCCACCCGGCACCAGACGCACGTGCAGCTCCAGTTCAGCAGCTTTCGATGGCGGATTGGCAATCGAGAATGCCCGCGAGCCCTCAATCCCCGGAATCGTCAGGTTGATGTACTGGCCTGCCTGAAATGCCATTGCGCGATCCAGCTGGAAGCGAATGCCCTTGATCGTTGGCGACAAATCCTCAATGGCAACGACCGTGCCCCTGAAGTCCTCTACCGGGTGTCCGGCGAAGTCATCGTCTACATCGACGTCAGCCTCAATCACCAGATCGCTTTCCGGTTTGGCGCAGCAGGCAAGAATTTTGCCTTCATCACGCTCCATATCCATCAGAGCAAAGGGCGAGGCATCACCGATATCAACATCGCCTTCCAGTAGTTGGCACTTACAGGTTGCGCAAGTGCCGTGACCACAGGCAAACGGTAACCAGACTCCCTGACGCAACGCCGCATCCAGGATTGTCTGGCCTTCCTCGACTTCGATTTCCTCGCCAGTCGGTTCAATGGTTACCACATAGCTCATGAGTTATACCCCCGCGTTCTGGAAGCCGCTCAGGCCAGGCGTGTGGAAACGCAGCATGGATTTATGGCCAATGCCCTGCTCGGCCAATCCTTGCTGTTCATCCGGAGTAAAGGCCTCGCCATCCAGAGTCCATTCAACACGGCTCCAGTCGATCTCTGGCCATTCGGGATGAATACCAAAAGTGCCTGCCATGACCTGTTCACGCAGTGCCACAAAGGGCATATCCGGTGGCAACGGCCAGCTCATGGGGGCAGGAAACAAACGGTGTGCAGCCCAGTCGACGTACACCACCTGATTACCGTGAAAGTTTTCAAACTTATCTTTGATTTCGCCGGAGTAATCCGGAACGATCGCGTTAACAGCCATATTGTTATTCTCGTCAGGTATTTTTTCTCGCTCCCACGCCTGGCGTGGGAGCGCCATTTCCGCAGCACGGATAAACCCTGGTGGCGGATGGCGGTAGCTTCACTGCCTCTATCCGACCTGCATGGATCAATGCATATGTCCCGCAATCAGCCCTGCTTTTTCCACTCTTTCCAGCGCTGTTCGTCCGGGCTGCCTTTTATGTCGAGGTTGTCGGCGCCCAGATTGAAGTGGTAGTAGTCCTTGAGGATGTCCGGAATATCTGGCCCGCCACAGTTGCCCTGGAAAATCTGGTGAGCAGGCAGCCAGGCCTGAACGTATTTTTCGGGCTCGTCTTCGAAAATGTCCTTACAGCCGTCAGAACAGAAGTGGTACTTGTCGCCCTGATATTCAGTCACGCAATGAGAGACCTCGGTCGGGTTGTCCATATCGGTGAACAACAACGGAATCTGACAGGTGTTACAGAGCTGTGGCAGGGCGTTGTGATAGATACGTTTACCCTCGGCTTCCAGCTTTTTCGCCAGCTCCCAACGCGGCCGGTAGTATTTGTCGAAGGTGTCTGGATACTTTTCGCCCAGCCAGTCCAGCTCTTCATCGGTCGGAATCCAGGTATGGAAACCAGCCGCGTGACCATAGGTGTAGAAAGTCCACCAGGCCTGATGGGAAACGTGTTCCTTTTCTTTCTCGATCACTCCAGCGTACTTCGGCATGCGGATGCCGTAACGTGCCAGATCCTTGAACAGAGCCCCACCCGCTTCCTCGAAGTAGACTTCCCAGCCTTCCTTCCAGCTCATCACCTTATTGGGCAGCATGTAGTCCATCATCATGCCGACGATGCTGAGCAAACGGGTGCCACGCCAGAACCATTTGTCGATCCACTTCTGCACAATCGGCACATTGGCTTCATCCTGCTCCAGCAGGAACTTGATCACTTCAAGGCCCAGCGTCATATGGCGGGCTTCATCAGACTGCGCCGAGAAACCGAAGGTTACCGTCGCCATATCACCGTTGTGTGCCGCGCCCGACATAAAGGGCACAAACACCAGATTGGTCAGCACGTATTCGAAGCTGAAAGAAATCGCCACCAGAAACTCGAATGGGCCGCCGGTACGAGCGTCATCGAAGAATGACTTCGGCACCGACAGGTACCACACGCGGTCGTGCATGTGGGTCCAGTCGTGGAAGCCGTCGAAGAACTTGTTGTACTGACTCATGGCGTGAACCTGAGTCTGCACATGACGCAGTTCATCGATGGATTGCATCTGACAGGCAACCCGCGCCCCCACACCACCGAACTGACGGCCAACATGGGCAAAGCCCTGATAGGCTTGATATTCCAGTGGCGAAATACCGGTCAGAAACAATTTGATTGCGTTTATATAACGTGCGTCAGAGACATTCAGATGGCCGTTATGCTGTTGTGATGCATCAAAGATGGCGTAGAGCTTTTTCTCTTTTTCAGCCTGATATTTCCAGTAGGCATCCATGGTCAGGCGGAATGGATCTTCCCATTTGGACCAGTCGTGAATCTTGATGCCTTCAAAGTCCTCGTAAGGAAAAGCCTGCTTGCGATCCTCGTAGGAAAAATCCCAGTCTAGGTCTCGGGTCAGTAACTTGTATTTGTCTTTCAGGTTCAATTTCTTCGCAGCCATAACAGGCTCCTTGTTGTTATTTTTGTGGTCGACCAGCAGCAGTCAGGCAGCCGACGCGATTGTCTCGTTCTCACGCTCTGCGTGGGAACGCCAGGACGCTGCGGCTACCAGGCAGGAGCGTGGGAGCCAGATTTCGTCCATTTAAACCGCCCAGCTCAACTCCAGCCGGTCTTCATCCTCATCCACATTACCGCCCAGACTGATCAGGTTCAGATGCAGCTCCTGCACATCCCAGTCACGACCGAGTTTGTCTTCGACGGTCTCGCGGTTAATCACCAGACGACCTTCAGCTTCCAGCCGAATCAGCGCTGGCTGATGGATGGTGGTAACTTCCGGGTTGTCTGCTTCGATGGCTTCCACCAGGTAGCGGGAATCGTCGTTGTCTTGCAGGATCAGGTACACTTTTGACATGGGAATCTCCGGTTACAGGCCAACTTTGGCGGCGCGTTTGTCGAGCGTCTGCAGCGCGATATCAAGAGCGGCATCGTCGATGTTCATATCCGCCACAACCGGCGCCAGTGCTTCAACCACCCTGCCGCGCCAGTTACCAAACCAGCCCTGTATCAGCTGTTGGTTGGCAGCAGATTCACTGACCGCTTCCTTCAATACGGCATCGACCCAGCGGCTGGTGTCCTTGTACCAATCACGCATAAATTCGGTCAGCATGCCGACGTCCTGGCCCCCGTGCTCACTCAGCCACTGGTCGAACCGGACGTAAAACAACTCCTGCATCAGGGTATCGATGACCAGATCCTGCAGTACAAAGGTCTCGAACCAGTCCTCGACAGTCAGGCTCTTCTCACACATCGCCCGCATGCCTTGCCAGCAGCTGTCCTGCATCCAGCTTTGTTTGGCGGCGCTCAGGGACTCCCCCGTATTGCCATCCAGAATCAGACCAATCCGCGACAGGTACTGGGCGATGCCCAGGCGATCCATGCCATCAAACAGCATTGCCTGGGTGACGGCAGTACCGTAGCCATAGGCGCTGCCATAAACGTTATTGAGATTGGCGGTGTGTTCGACGTGGCGCAGTGGCACCAGATGGCGAATCAGACTGTTGCGGGCGTCATCACTGAGGTGCCTGGCCAGATCACGCTTTTCAAAAAAGGCGTAATTGTTTTCAGCCTGCTCCTGCATGCGGGCACGCTGCTGCACATAACTGCCGTAATAAAACTGGCGAGGGTCCTTGAGGCTGTACCAGTCCTCCATCACCACTGCCGTGCGACGCTTGTCGTTGAGTAACCTGTCCGGCTGCCATAACGGCCGATAGTGAAAGTTGGTTTCGGCCTGCACGTCGTAGGTCGCTTCCTGATAACGGCTGGCAGGCTTGTCGCCAAACCGGCGCTGCAGATTGGCGAACGTCGACCGGATCGGCTCGATCGTTGCTGTTTTGATTTCAATAGTCATACGGGCTTCCAATGTGGTTGTTGTTATCTGGATCAGTTGCGCTGGTGATTGGCCGCCATCAGGGTTTCTTCCCCGTAGCGCCATTTTTCCAGTTCCATATCGACGGCCTGCATCTGGGCTGCTGTCATTTGCACCACCCGGTTGGTCTGGCAGAACGAGTCAAACACCGCCGGTGGCATTATTAATTCCACAAACAACGACGGGTCATTAATGGCGAAGTCGAATTCCACAAACCGGGCACCCGGTTTACTGCGAATCCGAATATATTTAACAGGTTCGATATCTGTCGCTGGCGTTGTTATTGCCGAATCCAAAGTCATGGCAATCACCTTGTGATCGAGTGGTTATTTTTATATTGACCGGCAAAGGCCGGTTTATTACTCAATCAGGCTATTGCAACCGATATGCCAGATTTTCTGGCTCAAATAGATCACTATTCAGAATCAAAATCGCAATTTCCCGGTAATAGCCTCACCAAATGATCAGGTCGAAATTACAACCTCATGATATGATCAGGCAGTCATTCCAAATGACCTGCCTCATCAATAATAAATATAAATAATCAAGAGATACCGTATGGCGTACTCGCTCCCGCAACTCCCTCAAGCAGACGACCTGTTATCCCAAATCCAGTTCTGTCCGCAGCAAGGCAAAATCTGGCTGCAGGAAGACCGCATGCTACTGATTCATGCGGGTGACATGGGGATTCTGCGTAACGAACTGATCGAATCCATGGGCGTGGAACGTGCTCGCGGCTTTCTGATTCGTTTTGGCTACCAGTCTGGCAAGCGTGATGCGGAGGTCGCGCGCAAGGTACGCGCCCATATGCCGCTGGAAGAAGCCTTTCTTGCTGGCGTTCAGTTACACGCCATTGAAGGGATTGTGCAGGTGATTCCCAAACGGCTGGAAATCGACCTCGAAAAACATCACTACCACGGCGAATTTGAATGGGTCAGCTCCTACGAAATGGAGCAGCACCTGGCCAGCCACGGGCTGTCGGACTATCCGGTGTGCTGGACCTTGCTGGGCTACGCCAGCGGCTATACCAGTTCATTTCTGGGCATGCCGATTCTGTATCAGGAACAGGAATGCCGGGGCATGGGCCACAGCCATTGCCGCATTGTTGGTCGGCCAGTCGACCCCGCCAGCATGCAAGCCATTTTGCAACCGAGCCATCTGGCTGATGAGCTGGATCTGTTGCAGCAGCAGGTCGAACGGCTCAAGGCGCGGGTACGCAACGAACAGCTGGAAGAAGATTTACTGACCAACTCCGTCGGTCGGTCAGAAGCTTTTTTGCAGGTATGTCAGCTGATTCGCAAGGCCGCACAAAGCAAGGTTTCCGTGCTGCTATGCGGAGAAACCGGTGTTGGCAAGGAGGTGGTCGCCCGCGGCTTGCACCAGTCCAGTGACCGCAAGGATGGCCCTTTCATCGCCGTGAACTGTGCCTGCATTCCGCCAGACCTGATTGAAGCCGAGTTGTTCGGGGTAGAGAAAGGAGCCTTCACCGGTGCCAGCAGCAGTCGTGAAGGTCGCTTTGAACGGGCCCACGGTGGCACCATTTTCCTGGATGAAGTCGTCGAGCTTTCGCCCCGGGCCCAGGCCATTTTGCTGCGCGTCCTACAGGAACAGGAACTTGAGCGGGTTGGCGATAACCGTACCCGTAAGATTGATGTACGGGTCGTTGCGGCAACCAACGAAAACCTCGAAGAAGCCGTCCAGCAAGGCCGCTTTCGCGCCGATCTGTTCTTTCGACTGAACGTCTTCCCTCTTTGTATTCCGCCGTTGCGGGAACGCATCGAAGACATTCCTCTGCTGGCAGATCATTTCCTCGACAAGTATCAGGCACTCTATAACAAGAAGCTGGCCGGTATTTCGGATCGCGCCCTGCAAGCACTGCTTCAGTACAAGTGGCCGGGGAACATCCGGGAGCTGGAGAACATGATCGAACGCGGAGTCATTCTGACGGACAACGGCAACTCGATTGAGCTGATGAACCTGTTTCCATCGCTGATGGAGCCAACGCATCCACTGAATATCATCAGCCGCAATGGCACCCTGGAACGGCCTTCCATGACACCAGACAGCCAGCAAGAAGATCATCAGGAAGCAGCTGAACAAGGCGATTCTGCTGACCATGCGCGCGCCATTATCAAGGATGGCATTGGCCTGGAGCAGCTGGAATCCCGCCTGCTTGAAGAGGCCATGCGCCAGGCAGACGGTAATATCACCCATGCAGCCCGTCTGTTGGGAATCAGCCGTCCCGCGATGGCCTACCGGCTGAAGAAGCTTCAGCCATAATGACAACCATGTCCGGCCGAATCCTGTATATATTCGGCTGCATAAATATATGCCAAATGATTTTTCTGCAGACGTAAAAAAGGCGATTTCTTTCGAAATCGCCAAAAGGGTATGTGACACACCAACGATAATACAATGCAATCATGAAGATAACAGGTAATACAGGTTCAAATGCAACTTGCTGATTCATCAGATATAGGGAGCAATCAACTTATCTGACTGCCATCATAAAATGACCACCCGATTCCCCAGCGGTCATGCCATTAATTCTGAAAATATAAATCAGGTAACAATCGTCAGAAACGACTCATGCAGTTTACGCTGGGCATAATCCAGACCGCCGCCTTCACCGAGCCCTTCAAAAGTCCAGGTCAGCACTTCATGGTCGGGATATACGATATATCCTCCCATAAAGGTTTCGAAGCGATTACCGGATGGGTCCCACGCGTAAATGGTACCTCCGCGAGTCACACCGTGGCGGGTAGGTCCAATATCAACCGGCACATCGTTCATGCTCATGATATCCGCAGCACGAAGTACCCGATCCCAGCTTTCGATAAAGAACGATACGTGATGCAGCTTACCCGGCTCTGGATGCTCAACGAAGGCGATGTCGTGTACCTTGTTGGAGCAGGTCAACCAGATTCCCATATTTCCCTGGCCATCCGGGGTCAGTGAACGCTCGACCAGTTGAAAACCCAACACGTCTTCGAAGATTTTCTGAACTTCAGCAACGTTCGGGCCGTACAGCAGAGCATGATCCATACGAACCGGCGCGATACCCCGCTCAGAGTTCTCATTCCATGGCGTCGGATTCACATTGCCATTGCCATTACCAACCTTGGTTTTTTGCGAGTAGAGCTCAATCAGATGGCCGGATGGCAACTCAAAGCGCACTCGCTCACCGGTTTCCAGCATGTCACCCGCCGGAATACGCTCGGTTTTGAGACCGTACTCTTTCAGATCAATTTCCAGTCTATCGAGTGTTTCATCATCCAGCACCCGAAAGCCGAAAAAATCCAGACCAGCGCGATCTGCCTCACGTAAAATCACACTGTTGTGATCCACTTCGTCCCAGGCCTTCAGATACACACGCCCCTGCGAGTCACGGCCGGTTTCAACCAGACCAAGAACATCACGATAGTGACGAACACCTTCTTCAAGATTCATAACCCGGATCTGTGCATGACCGGGACGTAGTACTCCTGACAAAGCCATTAGAGGCCTCCTCTTTATTATTTTTAATGAGGCAGAATGTTGCTTTACAGCCTTTGGCTGGCTACTTCTGTTTCGCTGATGATCACGGTATCTTAGCTTTTCCATACTCGTCTAATACTAATAACTTGGGTACTTGATACCCAATCGGTATGTCAGCAAGGAGCCTGTCGATGGACCTGAAACAGCTGAAGTATTTTATCGCGGTTGCTGAGGAGGCCAATATTGGCCGCGCTGCGCTGAAGCTTCATATCTCCCAACCTCCTCTCACCCGTCAGATTCAACAGCTGGAAGAACACCTCGGTGTACAGTTGTTTGTGCGCACGCCGAAAGGCGTCGAACTCACTGAAGCTGGACAGCTGTTACTTGAGGAAGCCCGTAATATCAACGCTCTGGTTGAATTGGCAACCGACAGAACACGCAAGGCAGGGCAAGGAGAACTGGGCCAACTTGACGTTGGTATTTTTGGTTCAGCGATATTCGACACCATTCCCAAACTGCTACAGGCGTTCCGCCGCAAGCACCCGGAAGTCAATGTGGTGCTGCACACCATGGACAAAAGCAAACAGATTGATGCCTTGCGTCAGCGCCGGATCAACATCGGTTTTAACCGTGTTCTGGCACCGCTACCAGACATCGTCAGTGAAGTGATCGCAACCGAGCAACTGTTTATTGCAGTGAGTGAACATTCGCCGCTGGCACAATTTGACTCACTACCGTTCGATACGCTGGGCAAGGAGCCTTTTATTGCCTTCCCCAATACCGGCCGCCCCAACTTTGTAGACAAGGTGTTTAACATTTGTCAGGAACAGGGATTCCTGCCACGGGTATCGCAGGAAGTCGGTGATGCCGTCACGGCAGTAGCGCTGGCTGCCAGTAACTTCGGTATTTGTCTGGTGCCGGCATCGGCAACGTCGCTGAAGTTGCCCGGCATTATTTACAAACCCATTCATGACCTGCCCGCCAGTGCCAAAGTGGACCTCAGCTGCGTGTATCTGAAAGACAATCAGTCGCCCTTGCTGCAATCCTTTCTGGCAACCATTCGGGAGTTACGTCAGCAATCCTGATCCTCCGCCTGTTTGCGCAAGCGGTACTCCAGTTGGCCACGGCGCATATTGAGCAAACGGGCGGCTGCCGAAACATTGCCACCACTTTGCTCCAGTGCCCAATTGAGCAAGCGGTTTTCAACGCCCTGTAACGAGCCAGCCTGTTCCAGTAGTTGTGCCAGCCGGAGATCCTCGCTGTCCAGCGGGTTATCGGCACAGCACGGAGGCTCAGGCTGACCAGCCCCGATCAGCAGCGTTGGAGTCTGGGGAGACGGCACCTGCTCGCCACCGGAAAACAGCTGGCGAATATCCAGATATTCCCCGTCATCGGCCAGAATCACCGCTCGTTCAATCATGTTCTCCAGTTCCCGGACATTACCTGGCCATTCATAACGCCAGAGCGCCTCGCTGGCTCGCCGGGTCAAACCGGGGATCGACTTGCCGAATCGCTTGCAGCTGCGTTTGATGAATACGTGCACCAGCAGTGGGATGTCATCACGGCGTTGCCGCAATGAGGGGATATCAATCGGAAACACGTTCAGCCGAAAGAACAGATCCTCACGGAAACGCCCGGCAGCAACCTCTTCGCGCAAATCGCGATTGGCTGCCGCCACAATTCGTACATCAACCTTGTGAACCTTGCTGCCACCGACGCGTTCAACCTCGCCTTCCTGCAACACCCGTAAGAGCTTGCCCTGGGCGTGCATTGGCAAGCTGGCAATTTCGTCCAGAAACAGGGTACCGCCGTGTGCACGTTCAAAACGCCCGGGACGGGACAGATGCGCACCGGTGAAAGCCCCTTTCTCGACGCCGAACAATTCGGCTTCGACCAAATCTGCCGGGATGGCAGCGCAATTCACCGATACCATCGGCTTGTCTGCGCGCGGCCCAATGGCATGCAGGCTCTTTGAGAACCGCTCTTTGCCAACGCCGCTTTCCCCCTTCAGCAACACAGTGGCATCGGTCGCCCCAACCCGCTTGAGCAAGTGCACTGCAGCATGAAAACTGGCCGATGCACCAATCAACTCCGGTAATTCCTCAGTCGCATGCAGCTCGTCAGCGGCCTGCAGCAGCTGCTCCAGTGGTACGGCAGAATGACCACTGTCTGGCTGCTGAAAACGCGAGTGCCTGGCACCAGGGCTACTGACAAAATGTTCGACCTGCAGAAATGCCAGTTCATCACCATGCTGCTCATCACATTCAGCCAGCGGCTGGCCAATAACCCGGCATCGGCTGTGTCCCATAGCCACACACTCAACCTCCCGCCAGATCATTGGCCGCCCCATCATGGCCGTCGTCGCTCCGGTCGCATAACCCACCATCATCCAGCAGGCCGGTTCACCACCGAGCCCAAACTGCTGCCGATGAACTTCCGCTTCCCACGATCCCTGCCAGAAATAATCGGCCCGAAATTCGCCGGTTTCCGGGTTCAGGTGCATTCGCTCATGGGCCTGATGGCGCACAAATCCCTGCATTTCCCGCAATCTGGGTAGCAAGGCCAGGGTGTCGTAGATGCTCAGGTCATCGGCATCCGTCAAGGCACGGGCATCTTCCACGCCTTGCTGGTAACCAATACGGGTCAATAGCTGGCGGGCTGCGTTCTGACCCAGCTTCTCAATCAATTCCCGCCGCAGCGATGCCATGGCAAAGCCATGCATCAGAAGCATGCGATGACCAAACAAGCGGATCTGACCGCCATCGGGGTCAAACTCCAGTTGCTCCGACAGCAGGCTGTCGTCAATCGCCTCACTGATCGGTGCCAGCTGCCGGTTATGCCGAGGAGGTTTTATTTTGGGGTTCATAAAAGCACCTTCCTTATTTTTGTTATTTGCAGAAGCTTGCTGATTTGCCGAACCGTTTTTCAGCAAATGCGGAAATCAGGTATTCCGATTTTGGGTTCCTAAAATATCTTTCTCTTTATTTTCAATGAGTTAAAAAATTATTGATGGCTGGCACAGCGCTCGCAAAAGAGTACCCAGGCCACTGGGCCAACAACAATAACAACAAGCTCAAAAGGAGCCGAACATGACAACTACCCTGTTCCCTGTTCGTCTGCAGCAGAAAACCGTGATCGCCACCGACATTGTTTTACTAACGCTGGTTAGACCAGACCATCAGTTGATGCCAGCGTTCGAAGCCGGTGCCCACGTTGACCTGCATTTACCCAACGGTTTGATCCGTCAGTATTCGCTGTGTAACTCACCTACCGACCGCCGTTATTACCAGCTGGGAGTATTGCTCGATCCGCACAGCCGAGGTGGCTCAGCAGCCATACACCAGTTGCCGGTGGGGGCCGATCTGATGCTCAGCCAGCCACGTAATCTGTTTCCGCTGCATGACGGCCAACATCATGTCCTGATCGCCGGTGGAATCGGCATTACGCCCATTCTCTGCATGGCCGAAGAACTTCAGCGGCGAGGCCAGTCCTTCGAGTTGCACTATTGTGTCCGAAGCCGTGACCGCCAGGCTTTTACAGAGCTGCTCCAGCAGCCACCGCTGAGCAATTCCGTGGTGCTGCACATCGACGACGACCCGACTACGGAGGCGCTGCCGTTAAGCTCACTGCTGGTTCATCACGAGCACCGCCAATTGTACGTTTGCGGCCCTGGTGGATTGATCAAGGCCGTCAATGCCAGCGCCCTGGAAGCTGGTTGGCCCGCCAGCCAGATTCACTTCGAGCAGTTTGCAGTAGCGTCAGCCGGGTCTGACGCTGCTTCCAGTTCAGTTCAAGGCAGCACAACACCAAATAACGACTTTGAAATCGTCATTGCCAGCAGTGGACAGGTCATTCCAGTGGCTGCCACCCAGAGTGCAGCCAACGCCATGCAAGCCGCCGGTATTCCGGTTGAATTGTCCTGCGAGCAGGGAATCTGCGGCTCCTGCCTGACCGCCGTTGTCGATGGTCTGCCAGACCACCGTGACTACTTCCAGAGTGAGGCGGAAAAAGCAGCTAACGAACGTTTCACGCCGTGCTGCTCACGATCCCATAGCCGACGCCTGGTCGTCGATCTCTAGCCTGTTGCCCGTCCCCGCCAGCCGCCTGGCTGGCGCTTTCACAAAACCAACCTCAATTGCGAGATATAACAATGACAACAACAACTCCTGCAAACCGTCCCTATCCCCTGAACGCCTGGTATGTTGCGGCACTGTCCAGTGAAGTCGATGGTGAAAACCTGTTCAGCCGCACCTTGCTCGATACCGGCGTGATGATCTTCCGTCGCCAGGACGGTACCGCAGTCGCCCTTCGAGACCGCTGCCCACATCGTTTTGTGCCGCTGTCGATGGGCAAGCGCAACGGTGACAGCGTCGTCTGTCTCTATCATGGCCTCAGTTTTAACTGCTCCGGCGAGTGTGACCACAATCCCCATGGCAACCAGCACATTCCGGCAGCGGCACGTATTCAGTCCTATCCACTGGTTGAGCGCTACGGCTTCCTGTGGATCTGGATGGGCGATGAAACGGCCAATCCGGATGATATTCCCGACTACGGCCCGTTAGTCGACGGCCATCCCAACGGCGTTGGCTACACCTACATGTATCGCCAGTGCAACTACGAGCTGATTAACGATAACGTCATGGACCTCAGCCATATCGATCACCTGCATGGCGAAATCATCACCACCCGCGGTCAGCTATCGCCACAAACCCCAGCGATCACAGACAGCGAGGAAAACGTCAGCGCTCGCTGGGAGTGGCAACAAACGCCAGCGCTGCTGATTCTTAACCAGTTTCTGCCAGCGCCAGATGCCAGCGCCCGCCACTTCATCGAAATCCACTGGTCAGCACCGGCCAATATCCAGCTGTCGGTAGGCTGTACCCAGGACGACCAGTCCCCGCTGGATCTCAAACATTGTGTTGGTCAGTACGACCTCCACACCTGCACACCAGAGACAGCCACCACCACCCACTATTTCTTTGGCACCCGTCGTAACCATCTGGAAGACGATGCCGAATTCAACCAGATGAAGATCGCGAACATGCACGAAGCCTTTGTTACCGAAGACGGCCCGGTCGTCGACGCAGTGCAGCAGGAAATGGGCACCAACGATCTGTTCGGCTTGAAGCCGGTGCTGCTGCCATCCGACATTGCCGCTGTAAAGGTTCGCCGCCGTCTGGCTGCCCTGATCGAGAAAGAGCAGCTGCCACAATAAGCTCTGGAAACCCGTCAGATTCGAGGGGCCAACGCTCAAAAGCCGATCAGCTCTGCGCTGATCGGCTTTTTGGGCTTCAGTCCTGCTCCTGCGCCAGCTGTTCCTGAGATAACTGTTGTTGCCAGACCTTGTTCCTTAACTCTTCTTCTGTCAGTACCAGTACCTGCCCAGGCACATCAGAAACCACCCGGAAGTAGTCTTCACGCAAAGCACCCTGCAGCACCTGTTCCCGGGACTTGCCTTGCACCACGTACATCGATTGCACACTGATCTGATCCAGCTCGCGCCAGCGTTGTGGATCTTTCAGGGCAGTGTAGTTTTTGCCCCTCAAATAGTGGGCAAGCCGTTTCGCGTCCGTGCTCCCCAGATCCCGGGCAGCCAGCGCGTACTGCCAGACAACACTCCAGGCAGAGGCCGCCGAAGCGGAAGGATGTGTCTGAAAGCGCTCCAGAAAATGCGCCGTAAAAGCCTCTCCTGCCTGATAGTGGTAGTCTCGGGCGACCTGCCAGCTCCATGGCACGGTCGCAATCACCCCTTCCAGTCCTTCGGCACCGACCGCCCTGGCCACTGCCAGCGATATATTCGGTGCCACCAGTGTCATGCTGCCCTGCAGATTCATTTCCTGCGCGATTTGCAAGGCTTTGGCGAGATCATCACCGGACTGAACCAGCACCAGCACCTTGGCTCCCTGCGCGAGGGCCTGCTCAAATGCCTGCTGGAATTCACGCCGTCGGGGATTGGGGAAACGGGTCATTGAGCGATTGCTGCCAGCAACCTCCGTGCTGCTGATAAAGCGCCGCAGAATGCCTTCGCTCATCGCCCCCCATTGATTGTCACTGCTGACGTAATACAGCTTGCGACCACGAAGTTGCTGATTGATATAAAAAGCCAGTGCCTTGGCGGCCATCCAGGAATCCGTTGCTTCGTAAAACACCAGCGGGTCCCGAATCCGTTCCGACGGCGAATGAAAATGGGTATCGAAATACAGCAACTGATGGCTGGCCGCCGCGCGGGCGGTCACCTCCGGCGTCAGGGAGCCACCAAAAGCCATTGCGACGCCAGCTTCCACCAGCTCATCGACTTGCTGTTGCTCGGTTCCCTGGCGTCCCTTACCGCCCGGTTGCAATTGCAGCATGCGTCCATTGATGCCACCACTGGCGTTAATTTCATCAATCGCTAACAAGGCCCCACGGGCCTGGTCGATGCCGGTCTGGCGATAACGGCCGGTGTTGGGATAGGTCATTCCAATTAACAAGGGTTGTTCGGCAGCCGCCCGGGCTATCAGCCGGTCTGGCCAACCGCCAAGCAGTAACAGACACAAGGGGATCGCGAGCCAGGCAGTCGAAGTCCTGGCTTTGATGTTGTTCTTGTTCATCGATCAGGTCTCGGTAGTTGGAGGCGGGCAAACGGACTGCACGCAAAGGTGTCAGTCCGTCAGACAGTGCTGGCACTGCCGGAGAATGGCGGCAGCCATCGCAGAAATACGCTGGCTGCCGTTTTATCAGCGGCCGCTGGCACGCATGTTCTGAACGGTGAAGCGGGACTCAGGGCTCAGCTTCGGATCAATAATGCCCTTGAACTGACCTGTGGTGCAGTGATTGGCCTGCATATCCACCATCGAGAAAGAGTCATCAATCGCGACGCCCTTGCCCTTGTTCTGTGGCAGATGATGATCCGGGTGAGACTGACCAATGGTGAAGGTCTTCCACATGGCACCATTGCGGTCATAGGTGATGTTGCGTGGAATGATAAAGGTCTGGGCATCGACATAGTGTTCGCGACGGCCAACCGGATGGTTGGGGTCCACCGGCTCCGACCACAGCACGTAGGTCTTGCGCAACTGCCAGGTGATTTTCGGGAAACAGGTTCCGGTACCGGTAAAGTCCACAAATTGGTAACCATCGCTTTCCACCGGTTCGCTGGCCAGCGCCATGTCATTGTGGTTGTACATAGGTGACAACAACCACTTGGTGCCCTTGTAGGTCCACTTCATATCACTGATGCGGCCACCATAGCCTTCAAAGTCTTCAATCATGATGTCAGTACCGAGGAAAGCATCGGTCGTCTGGCCTGACGACAGACGCCGAACACGGCGCTGGAAGCCCAGATACAGATAGGCGTTGTCGTTTTTCACATCGTTCTGGAACTTGTGAATCAGCAGCTGGGTGTCCTTCACGTCAAACGGTTCCAGCACCATGGCGTAGGTGCCACGGAACAATTCAGACGGGTTGGGACTGATTTCGGGCACCGGGTCCTGGGCCGTACGACGGGAATAGTTGAGGAAATTGAAGTTGAACTTGAAGGTCCGTTCGACCTTGCCGGACTCCATGTCTTTCATGTACCAGTAGAACGGCATGATGGCGGCAGAGTCACCCCAGTTGTAGCCGTATTTGTAGTTCCACGCCAGCTTTTCACCAGCCCGGGGATCGTCCATGGATGGCTCCTGCGGGAATGGCCGACCAGCCCCCGGGGCTGTAATTTCACCGGTTTTTGCGCCCAGCTCGGCCTGACTGGCGTATTTGCGGGTCGCATCGATGTAGGACTGATGCAAACCAAACGACGTGGTTTCACCAACCGTGATCTCATAGTCACCGTTTTTCACAAACTGGTACATGGCCGGATCAAGATAAGCCATCACCTTGTCAACGTTACCGGCGTTGATCACGCTGCCCGGAGCCAGCTCGGGCACCTGTGGCACCGACTCGGTTTGGTAGGGAAAGAATGAAGCCTGAATCTGGGCTTCGGTCACAGGCAACGCCTGCGTTGCAGTGCTGATACCGGCCGCCAGGGCCAGTGCAACAATGGCTGGTTTCATAGTGCATGTCCTTTGTTCTTGTTATTGAACGTCGTTTTTAATAGCTCGTTTGGATCGTTTGTCCGGGCAGCTTTCTTACAGTCTTCCTGAATAGCTGCCCTGACTAACTGTCCTGAATATTCTGGTTTTCAACTGACCAGCGGCTTCATCAGAAGCCGTAACGGATGGTCAGCTGAACCTCGTCTTCCTGGTTGGCAACGCCAATCGGGCCGTTGGTAAAACGTGCCAGCGGTTCCCACTGTCCACTGCTGTCGCCATTGGCGGCGGCAACCGACCACGGGAATTTCTTGTTACCGCCTTCCTTGACGTTGAAGCCGAAGTTGAACAGCCAGTGGTTATCCGGCTGGAATGAAATGCTCGGAGCGATCGCTGTTGCAGCGGCCTTGACGTCGTGCGCCAGTACCAGCTGAGGGCTCAAACGGTTGTGCATGTAGAACCCCTTGAACAGCAGTGTGCCGGTCCAGTTTTTCTCGGCATCCGGCATATCGCTTTCGTGTTCCAGCACATGCTGACCGAAGACCTGCGCCGACAGCAGGAAGGCGCTGGTAGAACCCAGCGCCGGAATCATCAGGTTCTTGTCGAAGCCAATGACGTAACGCGCCATGTCCGTTTGTTTGTGGCCATCGGTATCGCGAGCCAGCTCTTCGCCATTGGTGTAAGCGGCTTCGATACGCCAGGTGGCATCGGTGGTCATGTCGTAGTAGTCGAGCGATCCGCCAAACAGGTTGACCTGCGGGAAGTGGATATCAAACACGCCGTCCAGCGCTGGCAATCCTGGGACTGCCCCGGCGCGGTAGTGCAGTGATGGCATTTGCTGACGGTAACGCAGGGTATTCAGGGAGAATGTGGCATCACCGTAGACGCCTTCCCACTTCAGACCAATCTGGGTGTTTTGCAGGCTATGCTCTGGCAGTTTGACGTCGTGGATAATCGGAATCAGGCTGCCAGCGTAATCCGCCACTGGGAAGCTATCTGGAAACCCAATGTAGGAAGAGAAGAAACAGCCCGCATCAACGATGGAATAACTCTGGCCACAGGTGCCCAGATTGTTAGGGCGGAACTTGTCGAAATTCCAGACCAGCTGGAAGTTCATGTCGTCGAAGACTTCGTTCGGCCCCATCAACAGGTCAGCCTTCAGCATCCATTGGGGAATACGGATGTCTTCCAGCTCGTCGTAGATATTGTGGCGTGAATAATCCACCGGGTTGATGGTATCCAGCACCCGGAACAGGTCTGTCCGCCCCCAAACGACCTGTTGCTTGCCCAGCCGGATCGACAGCTGGTCGTCTCCGACGTTACGACTGGCGTCAATGTAGAGCTCCCGGACGAAGTCCCATTCGTCGTTGAAATCCGGCGTCCGCAGGTCGTTGCTATCTTCATCCATGTAACCACTGAGGTTGTTACACAGGGTTGGATCGTTTTCACAAGGTACCGGAACGCCCGGGGTCAGGGCCTGGTTCGATACATCTTCGTTCGGGTGCCAGTTGGAGCCCAGATATTGCTGCTGGGCATCTTCACCAAACTCCTCGTCATTGAGGTCATATACGCCATCATAAGTTGCACGCAGTACAGCATTGACGCTGACGTTGTACCAACCACCACCACTGGTCTCCAGCGGTTTGAGAATTTCCAGCTGACCAGTGTTGCGAAACTTCGACAGCCCCACCCCGTCACGGAAGTAGGTAGCGTTTTCGGCAAAGCCGTGAATCGAGGTATCCGCCGCGCTGGCCGTCATGGACAGGCTGCCAAGTGCGACCGCCAGCCCGAGGGCGTGGGGCAACAGGTTGGAATTTCCAGCTCTCATAGTTAACTCCGGGTTATTGTTATTGTCGGAACGATTGTTGGAACATGATCGAGGCAGCGGCCAGCCGGGCTGGCCACTGCGGCCGCTACACTCAGGTAGCCGCCTGCGGGTTTGGCCTGGCAGGCTCGGAGTCGGCATGGATCACTCCATCCTCGTCTTCATAAGCCGCGCAGATAAACCCGGGTTTGAACACCAGTACCCAGCTGGGTACCAGCAACATCGCAGCCGCACCGTTGAGCACCACCATCACAATCAGCAGCACAGCGGCATCGGCCTGGAAGCGCAGGTCAGACAGAATCACCCACATCACAATGCCGGCGATCAGGGTGATCGCGGTGAAGCTCACCGCCAGTCCGGTAGTTCGAATGGCGTTACTGACCGCCGCTGCGAGATTCCGGTGAATCACCATTTCGCTGCGAATACGGTCCATCATGTAGATCGAATAATCGATGCCGACACCGACACCAACCGCAATGATCGGCACGGTGTTGATATTGATGCCCATGCCGGTTACGCCCATCCAGGCGTAGGTCAGCGTGGTGGCGAACAGCATCGCCATAAACATCATGGTGCCTGCCGCCAGTGAGCTGTAGAAGAAGGTCACGAACAGGAAAATCAGTACGAATACCAGTGGCAGTACCCACAGGTTGGTTTCGTAGGCAGCCTCGTTCATCGCTGCCGTTACACCGATGGTACCGCCAGCCAGATGAATGCTCAGTCCATCGACATCGTTACCGTGTTCGGCAATCCATTGCTTGGCCATGTAGATGGCACGCCGGATGGTCTCGCCCTGATGGTCCTTGTAGTAGAACACCAGATTGGCCATCCGCTCGTCGGTATCGACAAACTCATTCAGGGCGCCAGGAATCGGGTTCGACATCATGTAGGTGAACATCAGGCCACCAACGTACTGATCGTCTTCCGGGATGATCATCCAGCGCGGATCGTCGTTATGCAGCAAACGATTTACCTGCACGATCAGATCGGGAATTCCCTTGGCCCCGCCCACTTCCGGGTCGAGCAGCATATGGCGCTGCAGGTCGGCCAGCGCGGCCAGTACTTCCGGCCGCTTGATGCCACCCTTTGCTGCCGTCTCCGCCACGATGTACAACTCTTCCGAGCCCGGGAAGCTGTCGTTCACTGCCGTCGACGAAACGTTGTAATCGTGGTCCTGATACAGGATCGGTGAGCCAGGTTCGGATTCACCGATTACCACTTTCGAGGAGGCATACCAGCCGCCCACCAGCAACGCCGCTGCTATCAATAAAGCACCACGGGCACGCTTGTCATTGCTGATTATGTCGGCACAGAAGTAACCCACACTGCGGAAAAAATTGTCTTTCATCTCGGTGTTGCGCGGACGTGGCAACACCGACAGCAACAGTGGTACCGCCAGCAATACGGTAAGGATGATGCTGAGCGCCCACAGCGACGCGTAGTGCGCCAGTTTGGTGTTTAGCGGAATCGAGCCAACAGCAATCAGCAGCAAACCGATGGCGTCGGAAACCACGCCCAGAGACCCTGGACGAAACAGGCTTTCAAATGTCCGTCGCGCCGCCGTTTGGTGGTTATCTGACGCTCCGGCAGTATCCGGCTGCTGTTCCAGCACATTAATTTCAAGGTAATAGCGTTCAACAATCTGGATGCCATGTGACATCGCCCGGGCTGAAATCAGGAACGGTATCACCAGACCCAGCGGGTCCAGGTTATAGCCAAACAACGAGATGATACCGATGCCCCAGATGGTCGAGACAATCACACCACCCAGCGGAATTAACACGCCATAGGTCTTGCGGAAGTAGAACACCAGCAAGGCGATCATGATCAGCGCTGTAAACAGGAAGATCTCGATGATTTGATCCAGGTACTGATAGGCCCAACCCACCAACATCGGCTGACCCGTTGCATGAATCCTGAAACCATCGGCCGCCAGCGCTTCTCGCATCTGCTGAATCTGATTGAAGGTAGCGACGTAATCGAGCTTGCCCTCAACCAGTTGTGCTTTCACCAGCGCCATGCGCTTGTCCGGGCTGACTAACGGGCCATAGACACGAGGATCTGCCAGGACGTCCTTTTCCAGTGCGGCTAGTCCGGCGCGGCTCATTTCGCCACCCTGCGGATCGTAATAGGACTCTGAGTTGACGTTCCCCTCGGGCGTCATCCAGACCTTGCGTGAATTACGATGGGTCACACTGGACACCAGGTTATGGTTGACGCCGGGCAAGCTGTCGACGGCCTGGGTAACCTTGTGGATTTTCTCCAGCGCTTCATTGGTGAAGATGGAGCCCTGCTCCACTTCAACACCGATAATAATCACGTTGGCACCACCAAAGCTGCCCTTGATACGGTTATGCAGCTCAATGTATGGGTGTGACTGCGGCAACAGATCGGCAAAATCGGAGTACATTTTCACCGCGGGAATTTGCAGTGCAAAAAACACCGTTAGCGCAGCAATAAACCCCAGAATCACTTTCGGATGACGAAACGCAGAGACCTCCAGCAAGTGCAGCCAGTGGGTAGCGCGGTGTGCCTTGGCAGAATGCTTGTCCATTTATAGGCCTCCCTCTGCAACAACATCTGCAACAACATTGGTAACCTGGCTGGCCGCCGCTTGCGTATTCAGATCGAGGTCGTAAATAGCGCCACCGCCGCCAACCACCAGCAAGGTGTTATCAATTTGAATCGCATCCGCCAGAAACATTGGCGATGGGCTGACCATCGAGAAACGCCAGCCGGAATCCTGTTGGCCGCGACCCAGCAACAAGGTGCTGTTGTCACCCAGCACATAACGATCGTTAGTTGAGGCTGTTGAAATACCGCCTACCTGATAGAGCGGCATACTGGTTGGGGTTTCCTCGGTGACCCAGCTCTGGCCTCCATCATCGGTACGCAGCACTGTGCCTGTCAGGCCGGTCACCCAGCCTTGATCCGGCGTCCGGAACCAGAGGCTCTGGGGATAGAATTCATCCGGCATATAATTGACGACACGCCAGTTGCTGCCACCATCGTCGCTTCTGGCAACCAGACCAAACTCCCCCACGGCGTAGGCGATATCGCTATCCAGAAACTGGATTGCGGTGATCTGGGCATCTTCGCCAATGGCGTTCTGCTGCCACTGCTGCCCACCATCGGTACTGTTCAGCAAGGTAGAGAAACTGCCTCCCAGCCACAGAGAGTTGTCGGGAGCGCAGGTAATGGTCAGCAAACTCTCCTGGGTATCGACACCGTGTGGCTGCCATTCAGCGCCGTTATCGCGGGATAGCCACACAGTGCGGTCTGCTGCCAGTATTGCCAGCCATCCATCGCCGCAGCTGACGACATCAACCAGCGGTGCCGCCGTTGGCAATTGCTGGCGTCGCCATTGTGGGTTGGTTGAACGCTCTGCCGTCAGCAGAATGCCTGCCTGACCAACGACGACCAGCGTCTGGTCGTTAGCGGCAATCGCCTGCCATTGATCCGTGCGACGAACGGCTTCAGCCAGGGTCTTTTCGACCCCCTCAAGATCCAGCCGCGCTTCACAGCCAGTCAGCGATATCAGCAACGGCAAAGCCGCCAGTGACTTACACCGGAATAGTTTTGCTTTCATATAAAATCCGCCAGTAAATACTGCCGATATGCCGTCGTCAGACACAGGGGACCCCTGCCCGGCGAACGGACATTTATGGTTATTATTAAAATTATGAAATGGCCGCTATAAGCGGCCAGATATCAGGCCGCCGACTGGCAGCGCTTGATAACCTTGCCGATAACAATCAATTCGATATTGCTGCGAGGATATACCCGGCAGGCCAGCAGTTTGTTCTCCTGACGATCTACAGCAGTAACCTGGCTGCCGGACATACAACGAGTCTCAAAACTGCCCGACAGAATCTGCACTTTACAGACACCGCAGCCACCGCCCCGGCAGCCAAACTGAATGCCACGGGAGTTGCTTTTCATCAGGCCACTGAGAATGGAGTCGTTTTCATCACACCAGAAAACGCCTTCCTGGCCTGCGATACGAATTGCATGTTTCATCTTGTCCCTCGCTTTTTATTATTGATCGAGGTGGATGTCCGAGCAGCGTCCGGTTTACAAGGCCCGTAACGCCGTCAAACACTTTGGGGATCATTTCAAGGTACCAACCTTGAGCAATGCCCTCTAATACTATTTAACACCCAGTGTCATACCCTGCAGGTATCAGGAGGAGACTCGCCGTGTAGCAATTTCGGTCTTGCGCGCATCGCTGGCCAGACCACCGGCAATTCCCCAATCTTCGGGCTCGACCCGAATGCAGGCCCCACGAATCACTCTTGATTCAATACCCAGAACTTCTGCCAACAACACGGTAAAACGCCGATGCAGTTCAGCCACCTGTTCCGGTGATCGATCGGCCAATACATAAAACTGATAAAAGGGGGCTGCCCCGGCTTCATTGCCAGAGGCCGCGGCCCATTCAGGAAACACCTGAATATAGGCCCGAATACGTTCAACAGGCGCTGTCAGCACAGAGGCAAATATTTCACAGGCACGCCGGCAAAGTTGTTGCCCGCGCTCACGAGACATCCCGGCTTCAGGCACATTAAAGCTAACAACAGGCATGGCAGATTCTCTTGTTATTGTTATCGATCGAGAGAAAGTGAAGCGGCTCGAAATCCTATGGCAAACCGCGACGCCGACCACTATCAAGCATCAGCGTCGACCCGGTCATGCTGCTGGCTTCTGGGGCCAACAACATGGCAATACTCCAGGCCACTTGCTCCGGCGTGGTAAAGGCGCCAATGGATGAGTCTGACTTCATCTCATCCAGCACCTGCTGCAGCGACACACCTCGTTGTAGCGCACGCGCTTCGGCTACGCGATGCAAACGCTCGGTATCAGCCGGACCTGGCGCAATCGTATGAGCGGTCACCCCGCGATGCCCCAACGCCAGACTGAACTGCCGCACGACATTAAACAGCGCCGCATTGGCAACCCCTGCCGACGCCGCATAAGCCGTTGGCTCCAGCCCATAATGGCCCGCGATAGCGACCAGTCTGGAACCTTCTTCGAGGAATTCATCCACTGCCCGGCAAAGCCGCATAAATCCCCCAACCTTGATGTTTACCGCATCAACCATGGTTGCGGTTGGCGCATCTAGAATACCGCCAGCCACTCCGACACCCGGACCATGAACAACCATTTTTACAGGGCCTGTGATCGACTGGCGAATGGCTTCAATTGAGGAGTCATCAGAGATATCAGCCACGCAGGTTGCAAGGCCGTCATGCTGAGCTGCCAACTCAGCAAGCGCCGCAGCGGTGCGGGCAACGGCGATGACCTGAAGCCCTTCATCGAGCAGACGAGAAATAATTTTCTGACCAAATGCACCTGTGGCACCCACGACCAGAGCGATCTTCTTATTGTTATGCATAATAATTCCAGCGTTCCTGAGCTATCTGACTTTGACGAATTGCTCAATTCAATGACAGATATCTACAAGAGAATGACTTTGAGTCGAGACTACAAAAGATCCAGGCATACCTTCTAATACCATTTCCAACAGACGTTCATACCCTGAATGAATGTCTGTTCACTTGATGGTCGTTTTGGTTGTTTGTGATTGCCTGGACGAAGTGACACAGGTCGAATCCGGGATCAGGCGTAAAAGATGGATCTGGTCTTTTTTGAACAGCACTTTGACAGCCATGGATACCGCCGGCCTGGCTATCCAATATTGGTGAATAGCGACACATAAAACGCTGGGGAGCTGTCCAGTCGTTATATGCCTCAGTGAGAAAATGAGCACATAACAACAAGACTATCATCAAGCTTTTGTCAGTTTGAGAGACAGGTTTATTTAGAGCATCAGAAGATCACCTACCATCCGTCCAACTTTTACAACAGGACGTTGATATGCCCTTGTCTGCCGCCAATTTGATTAGTAATCCTTCCTTTGCCAATACCATGCAGCCCATTGTGTATGTAATCAAGCCGGGCGATACACTCGGCAGAGTGATATTCAATTATTACGGTGTGCCAATGAACAGCCCTCGTTATCAAACGCTGCTGAAGCTCATCATGGCCACCAATAGTGGCCTGGAGAACCCCAATCGCATCTATGCTGGCAAAACCTTGCTGTTATTCCCGGAAGATTACGGTCATAGAGCCGGCCAATGCACGATTGAAGACGCATTGAACGCCGACAAGCTGATGAGTCAGCAAACGTTTTATGCGCCAATGCTGCAGCGATACCAGAACAATCTCCCGACAGGCACAAATGAGCAGGAAGCCTTCTGGGCCATGAGCTGGCTGCAGGAGAACTACGACTTTCTCAGTCTGACCACGGGTGTCGGTCTGACATCCCTGGGCAACATGACCTCAGAAGCACACAGTGCGATTATTCGCCAGGTCGATCTGGATTATAAAGCGTACAAGCAAGGGCAAATCACCCAGAACCAATACAACTACCGTCGCCAGCAATCCCTGGCACTCTATAAGGACAAAGTGGGTCCTCTGGAAAAAGTGCTGCTGAAGGGCAAAACAGCCCGCGAAGCCATTCGCATCAACCGCAGTCGTGCTTTGCCAGCCAGCGCCAATATTGATCGTCATCTGGCACATTTGGGGAAATTGTCCAAAGTTGCCGCCAATGGCGGCCCGTTGCTGACCATTGCTGGTGGTGCAATGAGTTGCTACAACATTGCTCATGCAAACACGACGCAGGAAAAGAACGAGATATTTGTGGAAACAATTGTAGGGGCAACCACAGGTACAGCGGCGTCTGGAGCTCTGGCACTCTTTCTCATCAGCAACCCGGTCGGCTGGGTGATGGGGTTAACCCTGGCCGCAGGCATCACTGCCATGAGTTATGGTTCCGGCAAGCTAGCGCGTTATGGTTATACCAAACTGGGTTCCCAACCGGATTTCGTGACAAGCAGTATTGTCGGAGACGTTTGTCGATGAGCGACAGCGACCTGTTTTTGCTGTTATTCGGGAGTCAGATATTGTGCTTTATCATCTTGCTCCCACTGTGGCTCGGCCTGACAGTATTCACCCCAAAATCCTTTCTGGATCGGTTTTTCCGTGAGCCATATTTCAGTCCCGGAGAGCTGGTGGTGATGAGTCAATCACCAGGACGGCATATGAGAACAGCCATCTTTGTATGGGGAATGGTATTTCCTAGCTTGATCAGGAAACGAGGGATTAGGGAAATTCGCAATCATGCTCCGCTGCTGTTCAGGTTATGTGCTTATCTGATGGCTCTGTCGATCACCTCAGGCATGGCCAGCCTGATAGCCATGGCCATTTTTGCTTTGACGTTATGAAGCAATGACTCAGAAAGTTCTCGTGGCAGAGCTATTCATATACTTGGGCTTGATGCAGTTACTGCCACTTGATGTCTGAACCTCCCCCTGATTATCAATCATGCAAACACGACGCAGGAAAAGAACGAGATATTTGTGGAAACTATCGTTGGAGCAAGTACCGGCACTGTAGCTTCCATTGCAATTGGCTTATTCCTGGTATCGAATCCAGTTGGATGGGCAATGGGATTGACACTTGCGGCAGGGAGCGTTGCTGCAAGCTACGCATCGGGTAAATACGCACGCTCCATTTATTCAGATAAACTATCGCACTACGACCTTGTCAGTGGAACGATCGTTGATGAGGTATGCAGATGACGGAGGAAACACTCGCGCTGCTGGTGTTTGCGGTCATATTCCTCGGATTTATGACCATCCTCCCGCTATGGTTTGTTCTAACCGTCTTTACCCCCGAGAAATTGCTAAGTACCTGCTTCCAAGAGCCTTTTTTCACTAAAGGCGAGCTGATCATGATGCAGCGGTCTCCAGGGCGCTACCTTAGAACATCCATTTTTGCGTGGGGTCTGGTGTTCCCTGGTTTGATAGCAAAGCGTGGAATTGAAGGGTTTCGACAACAAGTTCCCCTGCTTTTTCAAACAGGCTGCTATCTGTTTATCGCGATATTTACCCTCATGGCTGCCGGGCTGTTGACCCTGCCTTTCTTTGATGCGGTTCATAAAGCGATTAACGCTTTGTTTTACTAGACACCATCTCTCACCTGAACAGGAACTCTAATGCTGCTCTGGCAGCGTATAATGGTAGCTGATGGACTTCCCCTCTAATCAGGGAAGTCCTTTTCTGGTGACCTGTCCTTAGCTTTATGTATCGAGCGAGTCAGCCAGGTAAACCAAATCTATATTGTATTGCTCCATCCAGTACGAATATTCCCTTCTCCGAATGACCCTGGAAAATATATTACCAGTCATGGAAAGATTACACGGCTTAAACCCTATAAAACTCTTGCGACACTTCGCCACATTATGGAACTTTTAAAAACATGGCCTAATGTCCTTCATATCAGTAAGGATACCGGTTATGCAATTTTCTTTTTCCAGCCACACTTCAGGCTTAACTCTGGCGACTTTTACCGCTCGTAGGTTTCGCTGGCTCATATTGCTGGTGCTGTTCTGTTGTTCGACGAGCCAGGCCCATGAATACACGTTACCAGGCATACGCATAGCCCATCCATTTGCTGTTGAAACGCCTCCGTCAGCCCCCACTGGGGCTGCCTATCTCGATATAACCAACCTTTCCAAACAACCGCTACGGCTGCTGTCGGCACGCAGCCATGTCGCCGACCAGGTCGAAATTCATTACATGACCATGGCCAACGGCAAGATGACCATGCGCGCCGTTGATGAGCTCAATGTCGCTCCTGCTGAAACCCTGCTGATGCGACCGGGTTCAGGCTATCACCTGATGCTGATTGGCCTGCAAGACCAGCTGCGTAACGGTGAAACATTCCAGCTTTGGCTGACCTTCGAAGGTCTGGATGAATTTCCGGTTGAAGTACGCATTCAGACCCGCGACGCCGGCATAGCCGCTGCCGATGCTCACCACCAACACTGAAAACATCGGCTCCATCGGGTTCTTTCACCATCTTCTGCTCACCCCTACAGGGAAATAACAAGGAAAACAGGACTATGACAATGCTCCAACGAACGGCCATGCCACTCAGTCTGCTGGCTGCCAGTATTTTACTGGCCAGCTGCGGCTCAGATTCGTCTACCACGTCATCAGATGGCACCAGCACGGAAACCCGTTCAATCACGCTGGATTTTCGTGCGATCAACAGCACGGTCACACCATCCGTCGATGTGACCGACAGTATCTGTAGCACCACACTCAGCAGTGTTGGTACCGCAGCAACCGATGCCAGTATTGCCTATATGGCGTTCTATATTTCAGACGTGCGGCTGGTCACCAGCACAGGGGATGAAGTTGCTGTAACGCTGGACGAAGACCAGGAAAGCCAGGAGCAAGGCATCGCACTGGTCGACTTCCGTGACATCACCAGCGCCTGCGGTGGCACAGGTACCTCGAAGGCCGTCTGGAATGATGTGACCGGCAGCTACGAACACAGCAGTGGCACCAGCTATACAGGCCTGAAGTATCAACTGGGACTACCCGCCGATATTAACCATGCCGAGCTGGAAACGGCTGGCGTATTGTCTTCCGAAGTATCCATGAGCTGGAAATGGCTGGCAGGCTACCGCTATTTGCGTATGGATCTGATCCCGGACGGTGGTGTGACAACCTCAACTGGCAGCTCCTCAACCTGGACAGTGCACCTCGGTGCGACCGGCTGCACCAACGCCGATGAATACGATGGCACAGATAACCGTTCTGCGCCGCCAACCGGCGGCTCCTGTGATACCCCAAACCTCTCAGAAGTCAGCCTGACAGATTTTGATCCAGACAGTAGCCAGATTGCCGTGGATATCGCAGCGTTGTTTGCAGGTAATGATATTTCTGCCGACGCAGGCAGTGCTTCCGGCTGCATGTCGGGCACCACAGATCCGGAATGTGCCGAAATTTTTGCCCGTCTGGGTTTGCAACACGCAACCCAGGGCGACGATTTTGATACCGCCATTGAGCAAGTCATTTTCAGCACCCTGAATGACTGATTCATCTCATCCGCATTATCACCAGCTGGCTGCTCTACTGCTGGCCAGCTGCAGTTTGCTGGCCGGTTGCGTCGGCAGCAGTGGCACCTCACTGGATGATGAAGGTGCCTCTGCCAGCAGCTATGACTGGGATATTCCGGCTTCGATTCCACTGCCGGTAGAGCCGGATGACAACCCCATGACGTCCGCCAAATTCGAATTGGGCCGTTACCTTTTCTACGACACTCGCTTGTCAGCCAACGGTGATATCGCCTGTGCCAGCTGTCACAAACAGGAACTGGCATTTAGTGATGGCAACCAGTTCCCCAGCGGCACCTATGGTGACATGCATCCACGCAATGCCATGTCATTAGGCAATACCGGCTGGTTTGCCACCTTCAATTGGGCCAGACCGGATGTCACCACACTGGAAGAGCAGATTCGTGGCCCACTGTTCAATACCAGCCCGATTCCGGAACACGGCATCACTGATGACAATATCGAACTGATCGAATCCGAAGTACGCGCCGATAGCACCTATCAGGTGTTACTCATAGCGGCCTATCCGGACGAAGATGCCAACAGCCAATGGAATTTTGATGATCATCTGATTCCGGCACTGGCCAGCTTCGTAAGAGGGCTGACGTCATTTGATTCCCCATTTGACCAGTATTTACTGGGTGATAGTGATGCCCTGTCTGCATCAGCCAAACGAGGCTTGTCACTATTCGCCAGCGAGCGGCTGGAGTGCACTCACTGCCATCTGGATGATTTCACATTGACTGACAACCACATGAACCGAACCTGGAACTACCCGACTTCTAACTTCCATAACACGGGTTCGGTACTGGTGTATGAAGAGCCCAATAGAGGTGTTTACGAAGTCACCGGAAACAGCAGCCATTTTGGCCAGTTTCGAACCATGAGTTTGCGCAACATCGCACTCACAGCGCCCTATTCCCATGATGGAAGTCACGCGACACTGGCGGACATCATCGACACCTATTCGCAAGGCGGCAAGCAGGGTGACTACTCGGTAGATGGCGATCTGAGCCCCGGCTTTACCCTGACTGATGACGAGAAAACCGACTTGTTGGCCTTTTTGTGCAGCCTCACAGACACAACCTTCATCAGTAATCCCGACTATGGCAATCCGTGGCCGGATGAGGACGGTAATCCGATTGGCGTCACTGAGAACCCGTTGGCCGACGCCTCCGTTAACCCCCAATGCCAACTGGACTAGAGCCAACAGGCAGATTCGCTCAGGGACGATTTATGAAACAAGCGTTAGCAATAGCTGGCTTGATGCTGCTTTCCATAGTGACTGGATGTGGGCCTGCACCATCATCAACAGCACCATTTTCAACAACACAGGTGCAGCCGGATAAGACCAGAGAGGAAGCCAGCGACTTTGAATGGCAGCTGCCTGCTGGCGTGGCACCACCTTTAATTCCCGCTAACAACCCGATGACCCGAGCCAAATTTGAACTCGGTCGTCACCTGTTTTACGACTCCAGGTTATCTGCCAAAGGCAATATCGCCTGCGCAAGCTGCCATCATCAGGATAAAGGCTTCAGTGACGGCCGTATCAAACCGGCTGGCACCTATGGTGATGTACATCCACGCAATGCTCAGGCACTGGGTAACACCGGTTGGTATGGCACACTCAACTGGGCCAACCCGGTAACCGTCACACTGGAGCGCCAGATCCAGATTCCCATGTTTGGCGATACCCCCTTTGAGCACGGTCTGGAAGAACATAACCAACAACAGATTCTCGCCACCCTTCTGGCCGATCCGGTGTACCAGCGGTTACTCACCAGTGCGTACCCGACGCCACAGCAGAACTGGAACTACCTTCGCCATCTGGTACCAGCACTGGCCACCTTTGTGCGCGGTATGACCTCATTTGACGCTCCCTGGGACCACTATCTTCAAGGTGACAATGACGCCTTGAGCAGCTCCGCTCAACGTGGCCTGGCGCTGTTCCGCAGTGATGAACTCAAGTGTTCACAATGCCATCAGGCCAATCACTTTCTGACCGACTCCCATATCAGTAGCCTCACCGGCTCACACGCCAATGGCTTTCACAACAATGCCGCCGTCGTGGCGTATCTGTACCCCAACACCGGCAAACATGAAGCCACCGGCAAAGCGGAAGAGCTTGGTCTGTTCCGCACCCCAAGCCTGCGGAATATCGCTCTCACCGCTCCCTACATGCACGATGGTTCACAGCCAGATCTGCGCAGCGTGATTGCCAATTATGCCGCTGGCGGTATTCGCAGTGATTCTACAGAGCGAGGTATCAAGGATCCGCTGATTCGTGGATTCACACTCACCGCAGCAGAAACAGATGATTTGATGGCATTTCTCTGCAGCCTCACCGATAGCGCCTTTGTTACCAACGTCCTTTACAGCAACCCCTGGCCAGACGCCGACGGTAACCCGCGTCCCGCGCCTGCTACCCCCGGAGTACCCAGCCAATGCCAGCGCCTTTCTTTCTGAAAACCCGGACAGGGCTTATATCCAACCAGCTTGGCCTGCTTACCAGTATTTGTCTGATCACGACTGCGAGCCAAACCCTTGCCCATGAGAGCCAGCCAGACAAAAGTGGCCTGTCTTCCAGCCTGGCTCTGGCTGCTTCCTCGCGTAGTCAAAATCAACTGTCAGATGACGATATTGCCAGCAAAACCGTGTGGCAGATTCCCGGAGTGTTAATGGGCGGCCATGCCAGTGCCTATGAACAGGGAACGTCGCTGGATGAAATGTCGCTGCGAATCATGTACCTGGCAGATGGCGGAAGTTATGGCGCGATTAAGCTGGGCAGTCACGACGGCAGTGAACTTAGCCTGGAAAACGCCTACATAGGCCAACAGTGGCAATGGCATGATATTCCGCTACATGCAGAGGCCGGAGAAATGTTTGCGTTCTTCTCTCCGCATAATCACGTACATCCCTCAACGGAAGACTTCAGTCTCGCCCCACTTGGCTTCACAGCCCTGTTTGGTGGTCATGTACAGGACTCCGGCCTACGCATTGCGGCCGGTGATGCAGACAAGGGATTAAGTGCCGGACTTGAAAGTTACAAGGGCAGTGCCTTCCCATCAGCCAGTAGCGGCGGGCTACACGCCGTCTACCTGCGCCACGCTCACCAAGGCTTCAATCTCGACTGGCAATTACAGGGCTGGGCATTAATGGCCCACGCAGACAACCGTCAGGATGACCGCTCAGCCAGCAGCGGACACAGCCACAGCACGTCAACCACTACGGCCTTTGATGGTTATTTCGATGGTGATACCCAGGCCATCGGGCTGTTCGCGGCAACCGGCTGGACCTTTGGCTATCACCGCCGTTTGAGCCTGACTGCAGAGTATCTGCAAATGCAGGTAGATGGAGACGTTCGCGATGCGGATGGCACCCAGTCTATCGAGATGGACAGTGACTACCGCAGTATTCTGTTAGAACCGCGCCTGGTATTCGGCAAGCACAGCCTCAGCCTGCGTTATGAAACCCTCAGCCTCACTAACCGCCTGACAGGGTCAGCGGTCGCCAGCCTTGGCGAAGAGGCAGGTTTGATCAACAACGGCCACAATCCGCAGCGCTTGAGTAGTGCCTGGAACTGGCAATACAACGACAAGTTGCGACTGCGACTGGAATGGATGAAAGACAAAGCCAACCCGGATCGACAGCCAAACTTGCTCACTGCCGGAGTGGTATGGCAAACCACCTTGATGTGAAGCCTGAAGGTTGTGTTGGCGACTATCTACCTGTCTATCGAGCTCTATGTTTAGCTCAATCAATCAGACAGGCCGGGCTTGGTGCTGTACTGCTCCAGCCATTGCTTGACCTGTTGTTCAACTCTGCCGCCCAGCAGATACGCTCTTCTGAGCATTTCTGTATGCCAGTCAGTATCAGTTATGTTTGCAGGGTCCGGTCTGGCATCACGGAGATCGGCGCCCTGATAAAGATAATAATCGGCTATATTGCGCAATGGCTCATTCGACAGGAAACGGGGAGAGAAGTCAGAGAGCCTTTGCTGGCCAAACGCCTCTCGTCGCAGGTCAATGAGAGCTGACTGAGGGTAATTTTCCAAGACTGGCCCCGTATGCGGCCAGACGGTGATTACCTTAATTCCCTGCTGAACAAGACGAGCGACCACGGAGACAAATTTCCCCTCTTTGCCTTGGACTTCTATTGGCTCTTTCATTTGATGGAACGAACCAAAGAGCAATACAGCACTTTCATTCTTATCGACCACTTCAGTCTGAATAATGTGCTGATAACTTGCTTCGCGAGTCACTGTTAACTCGTTCCATTCATCACGAGTGATCCGGTTCCAGTCAAAGACAGGTTCGGCAAGCACCAGGCGAATATGGTGTGAATGACTGCCGTTGTACTGGCGCAGATATTCAATCAATCGAATATATTGCGGAGTTTGCCAGGCCATGAAATACAGGGTCTCGCGCCAGATACGATTCAGCTGCTGAGGAGGAATATCCATGCCTGCCAGTACATAGTCATCGGCCAGCTGTTGATAACGTGAATTACCAAACTCCACCACGATGTTATCAATCTGACGGGCAATCGTGGGTTGTTGCAGCTGCTGTAGCAAATAATCCATCGGCTTCTCTGAGCCATGGATGTCACCCAATGCAAGCAATCTGGTGTCAGACATCAGCTGCTGAAATGAAGTGCCGGCAGAAGCATGAACAGCCGTCAGCTGCAGCAGGCTGCACAGTGTCAACACCGTCGCCGAGTACCAGTTAAAGCATTGGGAATGTCGATGGTTACTGCCACCACTCATGAAGCTGTCACCTGAAAAGTCCCGGATAAATTTGAAATAATATGTGAAAGTTTACCTTTCTGAGACCTGTTTGCCATTGGAAAGAAACATTCACAAATGCTCTGACAATAGGTTCAGCAGAGCCTGTCAAAAAAGATTGGCTTTAACAGGCTACTTGTCCTAATGATCGCTCCCCTGACCATCCGTGGTGAATCGAACAGCGGCATCATCCAGCTCTTCGCTATGGTACAAATCGATGCACTTCAGATAACCAAACTGAATACTCTGATCTGTAACCAAAGGGTTTTTATAATCTCGCTTGAGCCATGCTTCAATTAACGAGTTAATTTCTTTGGTACCTTCTTCCATATCGTAATAACTCCAGTCCATGGCTTGCAACAAGCGAGACTTTTCAAGGAAACTGATCTCACTCATAAATCAGATTTGATAACGAGATAGTGCTTTCATTTTGCCAGCCTATCCATGGCTGCTGATCGTATCCAGGCCAATCCCGGGACCTTAATGACAGACTCTCAAACTCTTGATTACTACGCGCTCCATGTGAAAGACGTATTCGCTCGCTACGAATCTGTGCGTAGTCCATTGCTTGAATACTTCCCTGTCGCTTTCTTTCCTGGTAGTAGGGTTCTGGATGTTGGCTGTGGTTCCGGGCGCGATCTCAAGGCCTTGCTCGGTCTGGGATATAACGCTTATGGCGTAGAACCCGTAAGTGAATTTCGCCATCAGGCTGTCAGCCGGTCACCTCAGCTATCGTCTCGTATCCACGCAGGGCATTTACCCACAATTCAGGCTCATGAACCCTATGATGGCGTGCTGTGCAGCGCGGTTCTGATGCACGTCCCGTCAGGTGAACAGCTCGAAGCGTTTGTGAATCTACGCAATTTACTCAAAGTTGGCGGCCGTCTGCTGTTGTCGATTCCAGCTTCTCGTGACGATCTTGACCGAGACTATCGCGATCCAGAGGGACGCTTGTTCCTGCCTTTGGACGCTGACCGTGTACGTTTGATCGCAGAACAGCTGGGTCTGGTTTTACTGAGTCAGTCTGCTAACAGCGATGCTCTTGGCCGTTCAGGTGTGCAATGGCACATCATGTTGTTTGAGAAGTCGTCTGATCAAAACCGACCACTGGACCGGATTGAAGCGGTACTCAAACATGACAGGAAGGTCGCAACGTACAAACTGGCCTTGTTGCGTGCATTCTGTGATATGTCAGACCGGGATAGCAGTGCTGTTTCCTGGCTTCCCGGCGGATACATAGGGATGCCGGTCAGTGTACTGGCAGAATGCTGGCTACGTTATTATTGGCCTTTAATCGCCGCCCCAATACGTGTTCCCCAAAGCAATAATGATCATGCTAATAGTACCCGGCAACTTGCTTTCCGAGAGCCCCTTGGCCGGTTGATTGAGCTGTGCCAGGAAAACTATGGCTCGGACCCTGTCGTGACATACAGTCTGTTTGTTCTGGGGTGGAAGAAAGGGAATCTGCCGGTTTCTATTGTTACCCAGTTAAACAGAACTCTCACAGTTATTAGCAGAGCTTTGCTGGATGGGCCAGTCAAACACGCGGCGCAAGGAGACATGTTCTGCTACGACAAGCATCGAAAACTGGTGCTGTTGGAAGTGGATTTATGGCGGGAGTTTTGTTTATCAGGTTACTGGATTAGGGATTCATTGCTGTTACGTTGGGCAGAGCTTTGTGCAAGCTTCGCCAGAAACACAGACCCTGATATTCATCTTGGCGTAGTAATACCATTACTGACTCAAGACGAAGACCCGAAAAGGGAGCAAGGCCTGGCGCGTCGTCTTTACGAAGAAGCAAAGGATCTGACCTGCGTTTGGAGTGATCAGAAAATTACGATGAAGGACATGGAGGTCGATCATGCATTGCCCTTTTCGTTGTGGCACAACAATGACCTCTGGAATCTGCTTCCATCTTTTAAACGCGTGAATAACGCCAAACGGGATAAGGTTCCCACACCGGAATTCCTGCGTCGCCGTCACGATATCATTATAGACACCTGGCGTTTCGCCAATCAGATAGAACCGAAAGTATTCCAATACGAAATAGAGAGAACTCTGGGTAAATTCCAGCCCAAATGTTGGGAACTCGATTTGTTTCAGCACTTGTTGGAACGCTCTGCCCAAGCCATCTATCAACGAGGGGAAGAACCGTGGGAATGGAGCTGAGCACAATTCCCGGGAGCGAGGTCAAAGGTCAAAAACGGCACAAGTCCTGAAATCGCATTTTCAGACGTGGTCTCAAAATGGTCTCAATTTTAAAAAGTTAGCAGGTACTATTGCCAGAACGGCTGAGGGAATGGCCCGCCCGAGAGGATTACTGATGCCCTCCGGGCCATCGTCGCAAGCTCCGAAGTTTTCTTCGCTCGCAAGCTCACTACGAGTCGAACCTGTCAGAGGTTCTCGTCCATCTCGGGCGCTACTCTAGTGTCTATTACAAGGGAGAGAATTTGAAGCGGGATGCTTCGAGAGACTTCGAGAGACTTCGAAGAGTGGCCCGCCCGAGAGGATTACTGATGCCCTTCGGGCCATCGTCGCAAGCTCCGATGTTTTCTTCGCTCGCAAGCTCACTACGAATCGAACCTGTCAGAGGTTCTCGTCCATCTCGGGCGCTACGCTAGTGTCTGTTACAAGGGAGAGAATTTGAAGCGGGATGCTTCGAGAGACTTCGAAGAATGGCCCGCCCGAGAGGATTCGAACCTCTGACCTTTGCCTCCGGAGGGTAAGCTCTGAAATGTACATTAAACTACAAACAACTGTTTTTAAAGGGTTTTTTCTGAATTTTTAAGTATCCAGTGTCTGAAAATTAATGTCACTTTAGAAAATTTTGGTCACCAAAAGTTGGCACCTGATTTCTCTTTTTTCGACCACAACCCTCCTGAACAAAGAGCTCTGATTCCAACTGTCATTGGCCTACAGGTGATGATTCCTGCCGCGTAAACCCGATTGCAGCCGGTTTATAAACCAAGCAACGCTCTCAGATCGCACACTTCCTCCTGATTACCATCTATCACGCCTGAAAGCAGGGACGCTCTCAGCAATCTTCTCCCTGAAAGCGACGGTGTATATGAACATCCACACTCCTGGAAAGAGCGAAGCGGTAGCGGGCGCCACACAGATAAGCGCACGCAATACATAGGCTTGAAAAATCAACAATCCGCTAGAGTTCGTAAGATTCGCAAATTTCACATTTTGTGAATTGAAGATTCGCATCTGCTTTCACTAACGAATCATTAATTCACAGTGATTCAAACCACCATGCGAATTTCGATTCGCGGTGCGAATTCTTACCGAATTAAGGTGAACAGATTTTTTTGAGGCTGCATGCCCCCTACGGTGTAAGAGAGGCCAAACAGATAAATACCCAAAGGACACAAGTTTAAGAGTCTAATGATCCGCTAGTTTTCGCAAAATTCGCATAATTCACATCCTGCGAATTTCAAATTCGCATATGAAGTCTCTAGCGAATCGAGAAATAACAGGTGTTAGTGCTGCCTTGTCAGCTTTGATTCCATGCAAGCATCGTTTATCCACCAGACTCTGATTGATTCGCAAAACCTACTTCCTGCGAATCGAAAATTCGCATGCAAAATCACTTGTGAATCGAAAATTCACAGTGACTCCGGCTGCATTAGAATTTCGGTTTACATGGGGTTTGCTGAAACATCGGGATAGAACTGCAGGCTGAGGTGCTTATCTCTGAAGAGCGACGGACAACCGGTCAACCCAGGTCTCGGCTCGGTCATCATCCATATCGTGAATAAAAGCCAGCCGGTGTTTCTCAACATCCAGCAACTCAGAACAGAGATAGTTTTTGGTTTGCTCTGCAGCCATCTCGGATATCTGAGTGCCGATAAGCATGGCTGAGGCTTCTTCAAGATCGTAATCACAAGCTGCCGCTAATCCCTGCTCTTCGTCATAGAGGCGCTCAAACACTTCAGGGATCTTCTCGTAGCTTTTAATAATATAGGCAACGTCGCCGGCATCCTTGCGTCGTAGTTGAGGGCCCCTCTCGGTCCATGCCACCATTTTCAGAATCACCATAGCCACAGGATTAGCGACCGATATAACGCACTCTTCTTCGCTGTGTATATTGACCAACCATGCAGACGCCAATGCCTCCGGAAATCCGAGCATGGACATTTTGATGTCACCCTCGGGTGGCCAGCTGAGATCCTTAGCGTCATCGGTAATGGCGCCAAATGGCAGGATATCCAATTCCCATGGCAAGCCATCCGAGGCTTCAAAGCCCAGGCGATAAATCAGTCTCTCGTCCTCCTTCATACCACTCTTGATCAGGGCTTCTCTTAACAACGTGAACGATGCCCAGCTATCGACCTGAATTGCAAAATCAACATCGCGGGTGCCTCTCTCAATATTGGCTCCAAATCCATGGTGTAAAACAAGGTCTCGAGCCATTGCTCCAACCACCAGAAACGGAATATCCAGATCGGTGGCGGAAGCTTCGACCAGCCGATACATGTCAACCAAACCAGCGGGAAGGGACCCGGCTACATCAACGCAAGTATTCATGCTTTATCCTCTCTGCTGCATCCAGGCAACGTGGCTCATCAGTCGCCAGCAAATCACTGTACACAACCAATTCAGGGGCTGTTATCGACTCACTATCTGCAATTTTCCAGAAGGCTTCGTAGACATCTATCGTTCTGACGCCCACTTCCCCCTCCTTTATTTTCCGAAGACGTAGAGTTTTCATCAGTTCAGTCAAAGAAGCCTGCTGTACGTAAAGCAAACCGTCTTTAGGGGTCAAATAGTGAGAGAGCTGATATGCCGCAACTTCGCCTCCTAATTGAATTCCGCTGGTGGGCCGAATGGATTGCCACCAGTCTTCTCGGTCACTGGTGTAGCGTCCTATCAACAATTTTTGCCGCAATGCATAAGGATAAAGTTCCGCCCACCTATGCATCAGCTTTTCCCTGTCCATCAGACGAATACCGGCAGACGTTTTTTTGAGATAACGGTGGGCAATCAGATCTTTATGAATGGCGTTTACTGAACCTAGAGAAACGTCACTTGCTTCCGCCAGAGTTCGCATCGAAGCATTGGCCAAATCAGGATTCATCAAGAGCTCAAAGACAACTCGAAGCCCAGCTGCCTGGAAGGCTTTACCTGTTTTCCCTTCGGTAGTACTCGCCGAGGATCTCCCCTTCGGCTTAGGCTTCGGTTTACCAATGATGGTGATGTGTATACCGCCCGAAGAGATAAACGCGTTACCAGCAGCATCCATATATTGGATACCCAATTTCCTCATTTGAGTCGCCAGACCTGCCGGGATGAATTCGGTCGCAACAACCTGTTTGTGTTTAGCCAGGCTGGCCAGCCTGCTGAGCTGCTCTTTACTCAGTTCGCTTTCCCACCAAATCGGCAATGCCTCTTGCTGAGAAAAACAAAGAGTCAGACCGGTATTACTCAGCTCATCTGAAGCCACTTTTTTTAGTTCGACAGGGATATGGACCTGGGCCATCAGCTGGTCAGCGCATGCCTGAAACACGTTTTGGTTCATCACCTTCACCATGGTGTTCAATAGAAATGAACGTTCATTTTTATTGAACACTATACCGGACGGTATAAATGATCAAGTTCTGAACAGCTGTAGTTCTACGAAAACCACAGCCCCTATAACTGCTTTTGCAAGCTCAAACGCCAAAGCAAGGCTGCCCGATCACCTTTGGGTAAGCACACGACAAAGTGAAAACCCAGTATCCATGGGCCTTCCAGGAGGGCTGTCCGTGGGACGCTATGTATCTATACCACGTTAAAAAACAGGTATAGATATGGCTAACAATGTTAAAAAAATCCTCAATCCTCCAGCTGGAGAAATCGGGCTGCACCAGGTGCGGAAAAATCTGCATCTCATCCACCAGGCACTGGGGTTGCCAGATTCCCTTGCCCAGGCTCTGGAAGAGCTGGATGCAATGGCCGAGAACGAGACGCGAGGTTCAAGCTGGGCCATCGACACATCAGTCTCTGCAGACAGCCGCATGCACGGATACATTAACGACCACCCAGCCTGGGCAGCTATGCTGGTCTGTAATGAGGGCAACCGCACCGTGATGTTGCTGCAGCATCGCCTGCTGGAAGCCTTGGTCGACCCAAAGTCCATCGACTTTAAATCTCACGACGTTGCTGGTTTTGGGCGGCTGATTCGCAAATGCGGTAAAGATCAAAGCCTCACTCTCCCCCCAAAGCAGACTGTCACTTTGGCCACTGTCGAATCAATGGAACTGCCAGATACAGAAATTGCTGATGCTCTGCGGTTCTTGAAGGTTCTCGATGGGGAAAAAGTCGTTCGTCGCGGCGCTCACACGAAAAATCCCCACCACCGCACTTCATCTCCAAGGGAGGGGATCACCCGTGGTCGGTTTGGCAATTTGGTGGAACTGCTGCCACCCGATGAAGAGGACCCAGGTGCCCACCCAGGCATTCTTGAATTTTTTCCACACGAAAGTCTGGCATTTCGTCCTCCCGCTGGCCTCGCACACGGAGAGGACCACCCCGCTGATCAGATTCTGATTCTGCTTGAAAAACTTCAGGGTCAGTCGATTGAGATCAAAACCGCTCGTCAGAAATCCGAATCGGCCCGGGCCATTCTGGCCCGAGTGAACGCCGCACTGCCGCTGACCTACTCCCAACTGACCGATTCGGAATTGCAAAAAATTTGGCAACTGGCGAAGCAACTTCGGCAAAAGCAAAAGACAAAATTCATTGGAATTGCTCTGGTCCTGATGCTGGCAACTTCAACAAAAATCGAGGACCTTGGCGAGATGTGCTTGGCAGATGCTCAATCCGCCTCCGAAAACCTGAGTTTTGACGAAGAGAAAAACGTTTTTCTGGTCCCACGCATTCGGCCAGAGTACCGAACACCGGAGCCAGCACCTGTGACGGTAAAAATGGCCAAGCACATCCTGTATTCCTCACCCTCGGTGGAAATTCCCAACGTTCTGCTGCAGCCAAGTGAGGTCGTTGAATTTATCCGGCATGTTGCTGCGACCAACCCAGAGCAGCTGAAAAAATCAGTGAAATCAGCACTGTCGACGCTGAATTCAACGCGCATCACGTGCGCCAAAATCTCTCGCTGCCTTTTCGAAATTGCCCGAAGTTCATTTGACCCTGTCATCGTGCAAACCACGTTTGGCATCCGAGTTCCGTCAGCCAACACACCTCAGTTTTACTCTGCGGTTTCTGACCGAGATGTCGCAATATGTTTTTTCGATTCGTTGAATCAACTGCTCCAGCGACTCGATGAACAACCCATTTGGCCACTGCAAATCAAACACAGCGGTTTTTTCGCTGCTCGCCACGTCCCAACCACGGATGAAATGGCGGCTGTGATTCAGGCAATTGCCGAGGACGCACAACATTTTCAGCCAGGCTCAGTGGAGTGGCATAACGCCAACACGCTGTTGGCGATTTTGGTGCAGTCCATCTGCACCAGTGTCCGGGGTGTGTTCGACCCGTTGGTTGAAATTGATCAGGAGTCTGGATTTCTGTTTTTTCGTGACAAGGACAAGCCAGATTACTCACATGCCCGATTTCAGCCAGTGCATCCGCTGGCGATTAAAATTTCCGATTTTTACTGCGGGGTACGCCGCGCCACATTTGCAAAAATTGGACTGCAAAAAAATGGTGTCGCCTATTTTTCGTTTTTCAGGGGCGAGGGCGGCCGAATCATTTCCCCAAACCCAAAAAACATTGAGAGCCATCTGCGGCATTACACTCGCTGGCCATTGAATTCGAACCGCAAATTTCTCAAAAACAAACTGCGCAATTTGGGGGTTGATGCTGATGCCATCAATGTGGCCATGAACCACCACTCGCAAGGCGAGGCCATGTGGGATCAGTTTTCGACCACCGATCCAGTCATTGTGAAAAAACAACTTTTGAAAGCGTTCGATGAAATCATTGACGAGCTCGGCATTCAGGAGGAATGGTTCGATGTTGTCTGATATTGCAAAAGCCGCTCTCCTGGCAGTTGGGGTTGACCCCGATTCCGAATCACAATGGGTCCGCCGCCAGCAATTCACACTCCTCATCGACGAACTGCGTCGCCGTACCAGCGGCGATCAGGTGGATAAAATTTTAACCGAGATTGTCGAAACTCTGGTTGCCCAGGGAAGAACATCTCACGACGAAATCCACCGCAGCGTTTCCATCCCCCGACCGTCTGCGCCGGTCACGTCGAACAATTATCAATTCTGGCAGGCACTACAGCAATTTGATCGAATTTTTTCAGAGCGACTGATCAACAGTGATTCAAAAACAGCGAGAGGAATAATTTTGTACTCGGCCATTCGCTATGGCCGATTACTCGATCCAGATCTGATTAGGGATTTTAATCAACAGCACTGGATCAGCAGTCTGCGACGATTGAAAAATGATTTTTGGTTCAGGTTGAGCAAACCTAGGCACGAGATCGACATGGTCTGGCAACCAGATTCACTAACTCTGTTGCTGATTTGGCGGCACCGAGACGTTTTTGAACCCAAAAACGCCGCCAGCTGGTTTCAGCAAATCAAAAAAATGGTTCGGCAGTTTTCACCAGAATTAGAGATTGGCAATCAACACCAATTTCTCTCGGCAATGCTGGCGCTACAGCACCAGGAGTTGCCAGCGTTTATGGCCCATGCCCTCGCCAATCGAGCCCGCAATCGAGGTCTCTCGGAGATCGGGCACGTTCGCCGGTTGACCCATTTAATTCCATCCATGACAGCCATCGTTGAGCAGCAGGCTAACGAACAGCAAAGCCGAAAGCAGCAGCATTCTCCAGATGCGAAAACACTCGCATCCACGATTGATTCGTCCAACGATCTGCAAGTCCAGCTGAAAAACCTTGCTCAACAACTCCCGCCTCCGATGGCAATCGTTGCCCAATGCATAGGCTTTTTCAGCCAAAACCCAACGGCATTCGGCCAGAATCTGAAACCGGCCAGCCTGAAACGGCTCGCGAATGATCTGTCTGACCGGATGACAAAGGAATTTGGCGATCAGAATCCTCTGGATCTCGACAACGACGATTTGCAGATTCGATTCGAGGCATTGCTGTACAGATGCAGCCCCCGCAGTCGAGAAAACGTTGCCAAAAATCTAAATTATTTTTGCTGGTTTCTGCATCAACGATGCAGCAGAGAGCTGTTCCAGGTGGCATTTGATCGCGACGGTCACAATGAACACCACCCAGTCATGCTGATGCCGTGGGAGTTTCAGGCAATCCTGGATTGGCTGGATCGGTTGATTTCGGCGGAAACGTCAAATCCGAATAAGCGGTTTTTGGAGGCTGCAAAAATTTGTGCGCTGCTGGGATTTCGCTCTGGGTTGCGTCGTGGAGAAATTGAAAATTTGCGCATGACTGGGCTGCACCTGGAGGGGTTCAGAACGGTGGTGATCTCGAAAACAGACGACTGGCAGCCCAAAACTCAAACTGGAAATCGAGTCGTCGCCATGGAAGGACGCTGGTCAAACACAGAGTTCGAGTTGCTCAATCACTGGCTCACATGGCGTCAGGATCATGCCAGCAACACGGACGGATTGATGCATTGGAATTCGCGGCGCAAAGTGTCGACGTTGCAGAACCGGATTTTTGAATTGCTTTCGGCCATCATTCGCAGGGTGACTGGAGACCCACAATCCTCATTTCACTCACTGCGACATTCGTTTGCAACAATCAATTTCCAGCAAATGATGTGTAATATCGGTCCTGAAGGGGCGGCTGGCGCCAATCCATTTTCAGTTCCGCCCTCAGAAATCGAAAACTTCAAAAAGTACTTTTCTCGCGTCAGCCCGTCAGAAAATGGTAATCGAGTTCTGAACCCACTTCATCAAATCTCGGCAGAACTGGGGCATGTAAGTCCCAAGACCACACTCCGAAATTATATCCACTCGGTCGACTTGCTGCTGCCGCAGTACCGAAAGCGGACAGAACTGCAATTAACTACAGCTGCCTGGGCCCAGCTCTTGGCTGTCAGCCGGCAAGCAATCCAGAAAAGTAACTCAGCTTCAAGCGCGGATGGCATCCGGGGAGTTTCATCCGTTGAAAAAATGGTTTTCAAACGGATGAAAAAACTTGTGCCAGAGTTCGATCTGGCCGGTTGGCAAACCATTGAGGCAGTTCAACTACCCGACCGCCCTGGATTCATTCGAGAAAATTTTGATGGGTTCGTTGACGAGTTGAGAAAATTTCAGGCGGGAGATCAGTCATTGGGGCGACTGATCATGATATTTCCGGAGATTTCATCGATCCCCAGACAAATCGTAAGCGATCCACTGCTGCTGGATCTGATCTGCGGCCATTGGCAAAAGGACGACAAAGAAAGAATTCAGAAAATGGTGGTCAATTTTTTCAATTTGATGCCCAGCACCCAAAAAATATGCGTGTATCGCTGGGAGATCATTCGGCAGGATTCCCCGGAAAAACTGTTTTCTAAAGAGATCTCTTGGGGGAGCATTCGCCAGCAGAAAGCATTTCGTTTCCTGATGAAAACCCTCTCCCCCGAAACAGAGTAACGGTCACTTCAACATGCGGATCCCCTCCTGGGGATCCAGCTCCAATGCAGCGCAATACTGTACGTACTCGTAAACATCCAACCGACGTTCCAGATTTTCAATGCGATGCACCGCCGAGGGCACAACATCCAGACGTTGAGCCACATCCCGAATAGTCAGGCCTCTGGCTTGTCGAGTGGCAATTAACCAGCCAATCAGGCGGGCATATTTGGTCGAGCTCATTGTGCGTTCCATCATCTCATTCTGAGAATATTTGATTATTTATCCAAAATGAGTACAACCTCAATGCATTCATTGTCTTTTTATCCTTATGACCGTTACCCAAAGCTGCAATAGCGATCTTGATTGCAGTTACAATGAATCCAGCTTGTCTATCATGGCGACGTTTCTTATATTTGTGATCTCATTTTGAGAACAAGGAGATGACAAATGAAACGTACAGCTCAAATTGTATTTTCAGCAGCAACCCTCAGCATCATGACAGGCTGCGCCTCGATGCTCGGTCACGGAACGGATCAGGTTTATGAAGGGGCCCCATTGCCACGTGATCAGGTAGCGGTGATTGAATTCAACGGCGAGACTGGCTGGGGAATGGGCCATGGCATTACCGTCGAGTCCATCGATGGCCACGAGTTATCACTGATTTCTCAATCCAAGCAGGAACTAAAAGCAGGTACTCACACCATCGCCTATGAATGTGACCTGAGCCAAAAGACCATGGATGGCAAGCGTGATGGCTATACCGTCAGGAAAATTACGCTGGAGGGTGGTCACCACTATCGCCTGGTTGGTGACCTGATGCCTCTGAGAGCACGTGATTACTATTACAAGGAATCGCATTTCATGGGTCAAACCATGAAAACAGTACAAAAACACAGCTGCAACCTGCGTCTGGTTAAGTACAAGGAACTGCAAGGATGATTCGTCGCACAGCCTGCTTGGCAATTTTGGCACTGAGTGCATCCTGGTCGGCCGCCGCAGATTATTACGGCACCTACACGACAGAATCATTTCCACTGCCGAATTGCAGTATTGTGGCCATGGCACCCTATTGGAGTTCTCTCTATTTTGACGGTTCGATAAGCACATCCGTCAATAGCATGATTCAGCAATCCGTTAGAGAACTGGGTGAAAGTGCGAAGAAGGATGGCTACAACGCGGTTACTGGCCTCAAAATATTTTGGGTCGGTGGGGCCAGTGAGGGGGAATTCCACCAAGCAGGCTCACGTTATAAGGGGATGCTGGTAGCTGGAACGGCCCAGGTCATGGGCACTGCGGTTAAGCTTCAATGCCAGTAACCAACACGGGGTCAGCAGGCCCCGTCGTCCTTCGGAGGAAGGTATGCTCGAACCTATTGTTGAAACGGCTGCAGTCTTTCTATTTTACATTCTGCTAATCATCGCCGCCTGGTGGGCCGCTCGCGTGATAAAGCAGAAACTATCCCGAAAATGATGGAGGGATATCAAACTTTGGAGTCTGAGCTTTAATCCTGTTCGGGGTTATTTAGCCACGACCCCCTGCCCTTCGATCGTTGAGAATCGCTGATAGCCCAATATTTTTATTGGCCCAGTCAATCTAAGGGTAGCGATCCAGTTGCTCATGCCCCAGGTGAGAAAATGAGCACATAACGACAAGACTATCATCAAGGCCTTTCTGGATATGCTGTCTCTATTGGAGCAAAACCCTAATTTAGATTGGAAAGACTTGATCGGCACTGTTGAGGTTGAGGAGGATCGGCCGAGCGACTTTGAAGAAATAGAAGGTGGTGCTGATGACACGGACAGTGAGCTAACTAATTTTACTCTATGAGCTCTGTCTACCATCATCTGTAGTGGTCAACTGATTCCGGACACGGTTTTAAGTTTTTCTTCTGCGGCGTGAGGACTGATTCCATCATTCGCAGTATGTGGCCGTTGCTGGTTGTAAAATCCCATCAGATAACGGCCGATATCCA
>NZ_JAHXZR010000003.1 GCF_019740315.1 Oceanobacter mangrovi | reverse complement strand
CTTGCATGTGTTAAGCCTGCCGCCAGCGTTCAATCTGAGCCATGATCAAACTCTTCAGTTTAAAAAGTTTCGATTGGTGGAATATCCAATCTAAATCTTGCTCAAGAATAAAACTGTTAACATTCACGTAAATGAATTATCGACGAGTTCTTACTTGATAATTTGTGACTACAAATCGTCTCAGTAAGCACCCACACGAATTACTTAATGCTGAATTTTTAAAGAACTGTTCGACCTGTCGTCGAATCGGGCTGCACATTCTACTGAATCAAAGCCCGGTGTCAAGAAGTTTTTTTCAAATCGTTTCGATTAAAACCAACCACCGAAACCAAACCCTCAACCGCTTCAGACTTATCCGAAACGAGGCGCGTATTCTACAGCGCCATTTTTCACTGTCAAGCGTTATTTTTAAAATCTCTTTCAAAAACAATCACTTACAGCCGAAACACTCAATCAAACAACCGAGCATCTCGAATCAAGGCGGCGAATAATACGCGAATAATCTGGAAGATCAACACCTGATTGAAGTTTTTCTTTTCAGCCTACCCGACTACAAACATCCAGGAGACTCAAAAGAATCCGGCGACCCGAGCGGTTAAACACACTCTTTTCGCCGTCCTTCGCTGCCGAAGCAGTGAAGAGGCGCGCATTATAGGGACGCCTCATTTTGAGTCAATCTCTTTGTGAAAGTTTTTTTACAGGGCAAATAATCGACGTTTTTTAGCCACCAAAGCCAAACGTTCCAATAGCAGTGCAGCCATCAGAGAAGAATACAGAACCGGTTCGAACCAGTTTGAACGAATCTGCAGCAAATAATGCACGGCGACCAAAACGCCAACGACATAAACCAGCTGATGAAGAGTTCTCCATCGCCTTCCCAGTTTACGCTGCCAATAATTCATGGATGTAGCAGCCAGCGGTAGCAGTAACAGCCAGGCAATAAAGCCAAAGGTCAGATACGGCCGTTCGATAACTTCACTGAGGATGTCACTCCACTGCCAGGCCAACAAGAAAGCCATATACGAGAGCAGGTGCAAGGTCGCGTAGAAGAATGCAAACAAACCTATCATGCGTCGATGCAACATGAGCTGTGCCACACCCAATCGCCTCAAGGTCGAGCAGGAGAGTCCCAGCAGCAGAAAAACAAAGGTCCAGGTCCCGGTGAAGAAAACAATAGCCCTTCCTGGTTCTGGCCCCAGTACATCCCACTCTCCCATTTGTAGTCGTACGACTTTCCAGCCGATCCACAACAAAGGCAAAAGCCCCAACGTAAAAACCAGCAGCTTACGGAGTGATTTATTCATTGTCCGGATCTCTCAATAGAACTTTTTCAGATCCATACCGCTATACAAGGATGCGACCTCTTCGCCGTAACCATTAAACATCCGGGTTTCGATTCTGTTGGGTGCCAATAAGCCACTCGGCAAGCGACGTTCGTGAGCCTGGCTCCAGCGTGGGTGATCCACTTGTGGATTCACGTTGGCGTAGAAGCCATATTCATTGGCGGCGATGTCACTCCAGGTGGTGTTAGGTTGTTGTTCGGTAAAGCGGATGCCAACGATCGACTTGATACTCTTGAAGCCGTATTTCCACGGTACAACCAGGCGCAGCGGCGCACCGTTCTGATTCGGAAGAATTTCCCCATATAAGCCAACGGCCATAATGGTTAGCGGATGCATCGCCTCATCCATACGCAATGCTTCCTGATACGGCCAATCGATCAGGGCAAAACGGCTGCGCTGTTCCGGCATTTGGCTTTTGTCGACCAGCGTCTGAAATTGCACGTATTTGGCAGAAGACAAGGGTTTGAAACGTTTCAGCAGGTCAGCCAGTGGAAAGCCAATCCAGGGAATCACCATCGACCAGGCCTCGACACAACGCAGGCGATAGATTCGCTCTTCCAGTGCGATGCCCTTAAGTAAGTCCTCCAGCGACAGCGTACCCGGATTTTCACAAGCACCTTCGACCTTGACGGACCATGGGTCCGTTATCAGTTTGCTGGCATAACGCGCCGGATCATCCTTGTCATAACCGAATTCGTAAAAATTGTTGTAGTTGGTAATCGCACTGTAGGGCGCAGGCACTTCATCACTGCCCCATGGGGAATCTTTCGCCTGCAGGATTTGTTTGGCCAACCATTCAGGCCTGGCTGCTGACGAGGAAGTATCACGCATCACCAAAGCAGAAGCAGAGCCCGCCGAGAGTAAGCTGGCACCTGCCAGAGTCAGGGAAGAAGCCGCCATAAATTGGCGACGATTCAGATAAGTACTTTGCGAGGTTATTTCTGACGCCAGCGGATCGCTGGTCTTGCGCATCTTGATCAGCATTCTTCGACTCCTGTTTGCCCTCTGGCAAGATAATCTTTGATTACCCGGAGTCGAAGAATTCCGCTGTTTCTTACAACAAATTATGCCTTTTTCTTAATCCAGCGATCCCAGGCTTCAAATGCCGGGCCAGACATCGAATAAACAAAGAAGAACAGCAGCAATACTTTGGCCGGGTCAATCGAAACCACCACAAACACCAACACGACCGCCAGCAAGGCGACAAACGGTACTTTGCCACGCAGATCCAATCCTTTGAAGCTGTGGTAACGCACGTTACTGACCATCAGCAAACCAGCTACCGGCACCAGAACCGCCATCAACCAGGCAACGTCACTACCCGGCACACCGGCGTCACTGAACATCCAAACGGTACCGGCGACCAAAGCCGCCGCCGAAGGACTGGCCAACCCCGTGAAGAAGTTTTTATCCGCCACTGCCAACTGGGTATTAAAGCGTGCCAGTCGCAGAGCCGCACCAGCAGCATAAACAAAGGCCGCAACCCAGCCGACTTTACCGAGATCCTGCAGCGCCCAGCTGAAGGCGACCAACGCGGGCGCCATACCAAAGGACACCATATCCGACAGACTGTCGTACTCAGCGCCGAAGTCACTCTGGGTATTGGTCAGTCGGGCAACCCGGCCGTCCAGGCCATCCAGAATCATCGCCACAAAAATAGCCACAGCGGCTTTTTCAAAGTGACCGTTCATCGCTGCAATAATGGCGTAGAAGCCGGAAAACAACGCCGCCGTTGTGAACAGATTTGGCAACAGGTAAATGCCCTTGCCACCTTTCCAGCCTGGTTTTCTGGGTTCGTTTTCTACGGCGTGATGATCGTCGACTGACGAGTCTTCAGTAGGGTGATCGAAATGGTTCATGGGTCAAAACAATCCTCATTAGAAATGTGGCTGGATTGCTCCCGGTTTATCGGAGCCTATTGCCTCTGATCCAGCCAACGGGTAGCCGCATTATGCGCTATCCATCAAATGCTGTCTTCCAGAGCGCCTGAATCAGTGGCTCCTGCAGTCGATGGGAGTGACAGCATAGACCAATCAGGAAAGGCTCCAGTTCTGGCTGCACCGACATCACCCGCACCCTGGAAGCCACCGGGCTGTTGCGCAACACCAGCTCGGGCACCACTCCAACACCAACCCCCAGAGACACCATACTAACGATCGCTTCATTACCTGATACCTGAGCATAGATATGAGGTTTTAACTGCTTGTCGGCAAACCACTGTTCAACCCGCGAGCGCGCCAGTCCGGTAGACGACAACACCATGGGAACATTGGGCCAGTCCGGTTCACCTTTGGTCAGCGCGGGAATCACGGCCATATTTCGCGGCGCAATAAACAGCAATGGACTGGAAGTCAGCGCCCGAAAGGTCAGACCCTGCTCAAGGGTTTCCGGACGTGCGGCGACCACCAGGTCGGCATCACTGGAGGCCAGCCGCGGAATCGACTCGGCGGCGTCGCCGGTCAGAATATTCAGATCAACATTGGGATACTGCTCCCTGAAACGCGACAGCAAATCCGGCAACACCGTAAAACTGGCCGTAACCGAACAGAACAAGGTCAGTTGACCTGCCAGATCACTGACACCGGTTTTGACCTCGTTACGCAGGGTCTGCCAGTCGAACAGGGTTTGTTCGGCATGGCGGCGAAACCGCTCTCCCGCGATGGTCAATTCCAGCGGCGAGCTGTCTCGCGACATCAGCGTGGCACCGATTTCTTCTTCCATTCGCGCCAGCCGCCGGCTGAGAGTCGATGCACTCATATGCAGGAGTTCTGCTGCCCGCCCCAGATGCAAGGTTGAAGAAAGCGTAATAAAGGCCTGCAAGTCCTTGTATTCCATAAATATTCACAGCTCTGGCAAGAAGTCTTCCGGGCCATGCCAATGACATTAGCGCCGACGTTGCAAAATTTGCAAGACACCCGCGCAAATATAGCATTTTACGCAACGTACAGCTTGCCCTACCATGGCCCGCGTCGAAAACAGTACATCAGAGTACGCCCGGGTCCGCATGACCCAAAACGGCGTGCCGCTACTATATTCAGAACCCCTGTAATGAGGATTCCCGTCATGGGTAACAACTACTTCAACACGCTGAACCTGCGTGAAAAACTGGACCAGCTGGGTCGCTGCCGTTTCATGGATCGCGAAGAATTCGCATCCGAAGCTGAATTCCTGAAAGGCAAAAAAGTGGTCATCGTTGGTTGTGGTGCCCAGGGTCTGAACCAGGGTCTGAACATGCGTGACTCCGGTCTGGACGTTTCCTACGCCCTGCGCGCTGCTGCTATCGCAGAAAAGCGTCAGTCCTGGAAAAACGCTTCTGACAACGGTTTCACTGTTGGCACTTACGAAGAACTAATCCCGACTGCCGACCTGGTGATGAACCTGACTCCAGACAAGCAGCACACTGACGTGGTTAACACCGTTATGCCACTGATGAAAGAAGGCGCTTGCCTAGGTTACTCCCACGGCTTCAACGTGGTTGAAGAAGGCATGCAGATCCGTGAAGACCTGACCGTTGTGATGGTTGCGCCGAAGTGCCCGGGTTCCGAAGTACGTGAAGAATACAAGCGTGGTTTCGGTGTTCCTACCCTGATCGCCGTTCACCCTGAAAACGATCCAAAAGGTGAAGGCTGGGATATCGCCAAAGCATGGGCTGCCGCGACCGGTGGTCACCGCGCCGGCTGTCTGGAATCTTCTTTCGTTGCCGAAGTTAAGTCTGACCTGATGGGCGAACAAACCATTCTGTGCGGCATGCTGCAGACTGGCGCCATCCTGGGCTTCGAGAAAATGGTTGAAGACGGTATCGACGAAGGCTACGCAGCCAAGCTGATCCAGTACGGTTGGGAAACCGTGACTGAAGCGCTGAAGTACGGCGGCATCACCAACATGATGGACCGTCTGTCCAACCCGGCCAAAATCGAAGCTTTCGACATGGCGGAAGACCTGAAAGAACTGATGCGTCCGCTGTTCCGCAAGCACCAGGCAGACATTATTTCTGGCGAATTCTCCCGCACCATGATGGAAGACTGGGCCAATAACGATGCCAACCTGCTGAAATGGCGTGAAGAAACTGCCGAAACCGGTTTCGAAAAAGCTCCAGCTTCTGACGTTGAAATCGATGAGCAGGAATACTTCGACCACGGCATCATGCTGGTTGCCATGATCAAGGCTGGTGTAGAACTGGCGTTCGAATCCATGGTTGAGTCCGGCATCGTTGAAGAGTCTGCTTACTACGAGTCTCTGCACGAAACCCCACTGATCGCCAACACCATCGCTCGTCGCAAGCTGTACGAGATGAACGTTGTGATCTCCGACACTGCTGAATACGGTAACTACCTGTTCTCTCACGCTGCCGTACCGCTGCTGCGCGAGAAGTTCATGCCGCACATCAGCACTGACGTGATCGGTAAAGGTCTGAACGTGAAGTCCAACTCTGTTGACAACGCGCGTCTGATCGAAGTTAACGAAGCCATCCGTAACCACCCTGTTGAGTGGGTTGGTGCCGAGCTGCGTGGCTACATGACTGACATGAAGCGTATCGTTGAAGCTTCCAAGTAAGCCCGGCTTCGCTTGAGTCATAAAAAACCCGCTGCGGCGGGTTTTTTATTGGAGCTGGCAGTTGTCAGACAAACTCTCGTTGCTGGTAATTTTGTTGTACTTGATTGCTTTCACGACTCCAGCCTCCCAGCTGCATCTGCTGGTGAAAGGCCCGACTGACCTCAGCCGCAGTTTTATGGCCAAACAACGAATGGGTATGAGTACCCAACTGCAAGACAATATCGACCGATGGCAGTACCGGTAACTGCTGGTGCTTGTGCAGATCAAATTCAAAGATCCCCTCACTACGTGAACTGCGCGCCATCGCGGTAATGCCCATGCCCTGCTTCAACAAGGATTTGATTGTCGTTGCGCTTTGGGTAGCGCAGACCAGATCGTACGGCCGCCCCAGCTTGTCCATGCCATCAATCGCCGCCGAGTGAAACTTGCAGGTCGCCTCATACAGAATCAACGGCACCCGCATGGCATCCAGTAATTCCGGGAAACCACCATGCATCCAGACGCCGACGTCCTGATGCAACAGATAACCTTCTTCCTGGTCCGGCGCACTGGTCAAAATCGCGGCGTCGATGCTACCGGCACTCAACAAGCGACGAAGCTCACCACTGTGATCGCAGTGCACCTGAAAGCCCATATCCGGCAGCCGCTGCCGAATCAGTGCCAGCAAACTGGTCAGAATCGACTCGACATAATCGTCCGGGCAGCCAATCCGCAATGGCGACACCACCGCACCACTGGCCAACTGGCCCATGGCTTCATCGTGCATCACCAGAATCCGGCGGGCATAACTGGCCAACATGCGTCCCTGATCCGTCAGCGCGACATTACGGCCCTGTTTCTGGAACAAGGCCTGGCCAATATCCGACTCCAGCTTTTTCATCTGCATACTGACCGCACTCTGGGTACGGAACACCCGTGCCGCCGCCTGCGTAAACGAGCCGGTTTCAATAAACGCCACAAAGCTTCGAAGGGCATCGATATCCATGCACAAACCTATTTGAATTGCTGATGAGTTCCATGAAAACGATTCGATAGTCTCACAGGTTTAACTTCTGCACACTGACAACCACTGAGATAACAGCACAGACTCAACAAAGGACGACATTTATGGAACTGCTCATCGGCAACAAGAACTACTCGACCTGGTCACTGCGCGGCTGGCTGATGTTAAAAGCCTGGGACATCCCGTTTAACGAGCATCAGTACGTGCTGGATACCGATGACTTCCGTGCCCAGTTAGCGAAATATCCACAAGCCGCCGGCATGGTACCGCTGCTAATTGATAACCAGGACGGCGACGAGTTGCTGGTTTGGGATTCTCTGGCGATTTGTGAATACATCAATGAACAGTATCTGGATGGCAAAGGCTGGCCAGCAAATGCTGCTGCTCGTGCCCGCGCCCGCTCAGTCGCCGCTGAAATGCACTCGGGTTTTAACGCCATCCGTAATGAACTGCCAATGAACCTGCGCGCCCAACGTAAAGTCGAGCTGTCAGCGGCGGCCCACCAGAACATCGCTCGCATCAATCAGCTTTGGACTGAACTGCGCGAGCAATACAAGGCACAAGGGCCGTACCTATTTGGTGAATTCAGCATCGTTGATGTGATGTTTGCACCCGTGGTATTCCGCTTCCCGAGCTATGGCATCACGCTGCAACCGCTGGCAGAACAATACGCCCAGACCCTGCGTAGTCACCCGGCGATGCAGCTGTGGCTGGAGCTGTCGAAACTGGAAACCGATATTGTCGAAAAAGATGAAGCTGGCGAGCCGGTTGCATAAATGATCGACGCCACAAACGACAGAGCCTGGCACTGGCCAGGCTCTGTAAGACGGAACAAGATTATCGACGGATCAGTCGACGATCATGCAGTTGCCCCACTCGCAACGTAGCAACAGCGATTTGGCATCGCTACAGGTTGCCAGATAAACCTCATCGGGCCAGTTGTTGCGCAGCAGATTGACCTTGGCATCCGGGCAGGCATAACGCTTGGCCAACTTTTCCACCACGTAGAAAGAACGACCATATTCAACCTGGGTCTGATTCTTGACGCTGGCTTCCTTCATCATCAGCGCGTCACCCTTGGCTTCACGGAAATGCTGCAGCTCCAGCAATTGCTGATAGGTTTGTTGCTGCTTGTCGAGATCCAGGTCACCCTGGCTGAACTGGTTCAGCTGCTTGATGCAGGTATCTTCACGATCCGGGTTATTTTTCAGCGCCGCATCAACTTCCTGCTCGGCTTTTTCATTCAGATCCCAGGTCATCACCGCCAGCATGCGGGCATCCGTGTATTGACGTTCGCCAGTTACACCCAGGGCACTCCAGGCCAGACCATAGTCAGCGCCTTCAACCAGGCCACCGTTGCGGTTCCACCAGCTGTGACGGGCATCTTCTGCTGCCCGCTGGGCCAGCATACTGACTTCTGTACAGCTGTCTGCCCAAGTCCGCACCCGGGTATCCGCCGCCAGGGCATCATAAATGGCGGCACCTTTGGGCGACATTTGCGGTGCCGAAGCACAACCGGTTAATACAGTCAGTCCCACGGCCAGTAATGGCCAGGCTGCAGAAACTTTCATTTCAACTCCTTGTTACCGCTTTGATGGCTGGACAACCAGTCCAGCAGACGTTGCATATCGAAGGGCCAGTTCAGCTCTTCGCCATCAGAATCATGTTTCAGGACCGGGATCTTGAGACCGTAGGCAGCGACCAGCTGTTCGTCTTCAGCAATATCCTGCTGCCACACTTCTATATTGATCAACCCTGAGGCAGTGACAAGCATAGCCTCAGCGTCTTCACAAAGGTGACAGCCTTCAGTACCAAACAATGTATAGGTCACAAAAAAATTCCTGAAAATTGTTACCGTTACGGCTATAGTTTTGCGCCATATTTGAGCCGCTACTTACAAAAACAAACTATAGAGCGTGCGGTGATTGGCAGCATAATGCCGAACGAATCACTGGCTCTGTCATGAACTTCATGAAATCATCGGCCAATTCGCCTGAATTGATATAAAAATCAATTAGAATGCTGCCACAGCATCGGCTTCCGCTGACGTCAATCCGTTACATATGAGCTGTCGTAACGAATCGGGGAGTATAACCAACCATGAGGCTTCAACAAGGATATCTGGCAACACTGGTCCTGATGCCGCTGCATCAGATCCTGCCGATCCAGCGAAGAGACTTTTTACAGCCAGCTTCCGCCCAACTAGTGCAGGAACAACCGGCATTGTTAAGCAGTGATCAGGCCGATCAGCTGTTAGGCGATCTGGTTGCAGCCCACAGTGAAGAAGACTGCTGTGTCCTGCCTCCATTGCGTTTTGATCCTTCCATTTCTGCCCCGATCCACCATCTGTTTCTCTGCAGCAACACGCTCAGGGAAGGCCTCTATTATCTGGAAAAATATTCCACCCTGCTGTCCGAACAGCTGGCTGTGAACGTGACCCGCAGTCGAATGGGACCATTGAGAGTCAAGCTGGAGCTGAAGGAAAGTGTTACAACCGAGCTCGACCGCTGGCGCTGTGAGCTGCTGATCAGTACCTTGCTGAGCTGGCTACGGCAGCTGTGTGGGTCCCGGCTGACACTGCAAGGCATCGGCCTGCCCTGGTCAGAAACCGATTACACCGTCCGTTATCGTCAACAATGGCAAACCGATGTCAGCTTCAACCAGCCAGTCTGCGCGCTGGAGTTGAACCCGGAAAGTCTCGATCTCGGCCTGCACCATACCAATCCCAATATCACCCAGTTGATGCGTCGCGAAGTGGAACTGCAGCATCGCAAACTGGCTCGCGCTGGTTCGCTGTCAGATCACATCATCAAGGCACTCGCCAATGGTCAACTGGCACTGGCTGCCAGCCAACAAGACATCGCTGCCCACTTCAATATCAGCACCCGTACACTCAATCGCCACCTGCAGAAAGACCAGACGTCTCTGAAGCAGCTGGTAACCCAGGTGCGACTGGAACAGGCTCGTCAGTTATTGATCACGACCTCGGCCAGCATCGACGATATTGCCGTCCAGCTGGGCTTGTCTGGCCGCCGGGCGCTGGACCGCATCTTCCAGAAATCCCTTGGCCTGAGCCCGGCGCAGTTTCGTCAGGAAAACGACGAACCCAGCCTTGGCAAGCAAATGGAAAACAGCTGAGCGATTTCGTTACCCGGCCATCAGGCGAGTCCCAGCAAGCGGGCTCGCTGAATCGCCGCCACACTGACTAGGTCGGTAATTCGGCCATCGAGCGTCATGGCTAACGCCTCTTCAAACGGCAGTCGGCGAATTTCCAGCTCTTCAGTGTCATCAAATTCGGTTTCGCCTTCGCTCAAGCCAGTAGCCAGAAATGCGCGGGCTTCCTCATCGGTGATGCAATTACTGACGTGAAAGAAACCTAACGACTGGTAGTGTTCAGCCAGCAGACCGGTTTCTTCCCTTAACTCACGCTTTGCAGCGTCCAGTGGTGCTTCATCACGCGGGCAACCGCCCATCGGCAATTCCCAGCTATACACTTGCAGTGGAAAACGATACTGCCCCACCAGCCAGGTATCACCATTATCGGCCAGCGGCAGAATCGCTACTGCGGTGCCTTTGAAGTGCACCGTACCGTAAATTCCCGGCTTGCCGGTTGGTGCGATGACCTCGTGGTGATCGACCCGGATCCAGGGATTTTCGTAGCGAACCGACTGCTCCGTGATTTGCCAGGGGCCGCGTTTATTTGCAGAAGTCATTGAGCCTGTCCTGATGGCTGAAAATAACGTCGCCAGCCTGCCACAAGCAGTACTGCAGCGCCACCCGCCAGCAAGCCAAACAAATGTGCCCGGGTTTCGACGCGCCCGCCGATCAATCCAAACATCGCCATATCGTCATACCAGGGCGACTGCTCCCACAGCACCTTGAGACTAATCGCCGCCGCAAACAGCCAGGCAAAACGGCGACTGTAGAATTGTGACCAGAACGGGGCGACTACCAGCAAGCCGTGCAGTACGCCAGACAAGCCAACGTATTGGCGCAAGTCTGGTGCCAGCCAATACAGCCCGGCACCGACCGCCAGACTGCACCAGCCCAATAGCAGCAACACCCTCAAGTGACGGACCGAGTTACCCAACAGATAGGCAACCAGTAGCAGACCACCACAGTTACCAGCGGCATGATAGAAAGAAAGATGCGTGAAATTAGCGCTAATCAGGCGCCAGAACTGGCCGTGATCCAGGCCGTTACGATCAAACTGCAGCCATTGCTGTAACCACGGCTTACAAGCCTCCAGCCCCAGTATCACAATGACCAACAACAGCCACAGCCAATATTCCCTGAGTATTCGAATCATCCAGCATTCCGGTTGGCAGCAGCCACACCGGCATGCTTTCAGGCAAGCTTAACGGCCCGCCGAGCCAGCAACAAGCCAGCCGCCAGAATTACCAACAGGCCACCACTACCACCGCCAGAGCTGCCATCAGAGCCACTCTCGGCAACGTCTGCACTGTCATCAACTACAGCATTTTCGTCGATAGCAGCATCACTGGCCGGTTGCACAGGGCTATAGGAAATATTCATACCGGTGCGGTAAAGCAATTTCAGATTGAGGTCATAATCTTCAGCAACCGCAGTACCGTTATAAACCTGATACAACTCGCCGCTGGCCGCAGTCACCGTATCCAGCCCTAAAGTAGTACCGTTAGGAGTATCAACGTAAAAGCGCACGGCCAACCAACCGGATTGCTGGCTGACATCAATGGCACCAGTCAGAATACGATTCCAGCCAGCTTCCAGAGACAGGCTGTCCTGATACAACAGCTCGCCACCAGAAAGATCATCCGCTTGATCCAACAAGCGAATCTCCAGCTCGATTGAACCACCAGCGGCAGCGAACAAGTCCAGCCCTTCCAGTTGTTCTACGGCAGACAGATCCGACAGCGCCACCCGCATCAGCAACGACTCATCCACTCCGGCTGACCAGAACCCGGTAGCAATACGCTGATCGTAGCCAAAACTGCGGCCACCAGCGTCGCTGAAGCGCTCTACCCTCAACAGCGCCTGATTCTCACTGGCCTGTTCACCCTCGAGCTGTTCACCAGAGATAAGAGCCACCAGCTCACCACCATCGCTGGAGTAAATTGGCTGATCGACTAATGCCTCGGTCAGATTGTATTCATCTTCACTCAACAACATGGCAGACGTGGCCTGGCTGACCACCGCAGAGGATCCCACCAGACCTAACAGGCGATCATCTACCTGGCTTACCAACAATCGATTACCTGACTGGGCCTGGTCATAACCAATGCGATTGCGATATTCAACCAGCACCCGTTCGCCATGCTGATATTCGTCCAAAGGGATTTCCACCACATCATCAGACTCGCTGGCAGGATCCAGTTGCCATTCCGAAACGCCTGCTGTAGCGACTTCCGGTTGCAGGAAACCGGCACGATCTTTTGACCAGGCCAGCAAATGGGAAGGAGAGTCACCGGCTTGTTCGATACCATTCCAGCCGCCCAGTCCCATCAGGCCCCAGCGGCCAATGCCTTCCGCAATACCGGTATTGTCCTGCATATCCGGCAGCCCCAGCAGCAGGTGACCCAGCTCGTGGCAGATCACACCAATTGTTGCCATATGGTCTTCGTGCTGCTCACCAACCATCGCAAAGCTGTCCAGTTTCAGGCCATCCAGGCGGAAGAATCCCAGACTGGTCTGGTGCGCCCAGATACGAGGATGGCTGCTGCGGCTGCCAGCGTAGGCCTGCTCATAACCGGCAACCACAATCAGCACTGCCGCTTCACTGGTGGCCAGCTGACCATCCTGATTCAGATCGAGCTGCTGCAGCCCATCCAACAGACCTTGCTGGCTGGCGGCAGTGAGAACCTGTTGCGCCAGTGACGCACTGTTACCACTGGCTGCGCTGCCGAAGTCCGGATGATTCTGATCCAGCTGAATGTCAATCACACCGTCAAAAGCCGCTTGCAGCTGCATCACACCATAGGAAGTTTCGTTGAAATAACCGGCAACGCTGCGGCTACCATCAAATAACTGTTGCTGCCACTGTGCGGCGGAATACACCAGCGGTTGATCGTTAAAAGCCACCCGGATCACAATCAACGGCTGCTGTTGTTCGGCCACATCGGTGCTCAGGGAGTTGATATCAGCATCACTGCTGATGACGGAATGAGTCACAGAGGATTGCGATTCAAGCGCCTGTTGCTCCAGCAACGGCATTCGGGAACCGTCCAGTGCTGGCAGTGAGGCCAGCGCAGCAGGAGCCTGAAATATAACCGCCATCAGAGTGAATAAAACACTGCAGAATACACGGAAGAAGCGGTTAGCGATGATCATCAGACAGGCCTTGTTGTAATTCCTGTCTTGAGTGTAGGAGGGTCAATCAGAGGAAGAATCAGCTGGCAACAACACACTACCAATCTGGATACGAGGTAACACTGAACACACGTACAGATACTTTTCTTACGTGCTGTTACATATTGAGTAAAGGATCAGTAATAAACCCTGTGTATATCAATCCCGGGGATTTTAGAAACGTAATACTGGAGCTGATTGGCCGTGCAAGCCCAACAGAAACGGCCAGATAAAACCAACAAAAAAGCCCGGTCAGAAACCTGACCGGGCTTTTTTGTACAGCGATGTCAACGTTCAGAAGCGCTGATCGAGATAATCCAGAATAGCCTGAGGGCTATACAACCACTGACTGCCGGTATCGCCATCAACCCGCAGACAAGGAACCCGGGGGGCACCACCACCAATCACCAGCTCATTGCGGTAGGCATCAACGCGCAAAACATCTTTTTCCACCACTCGCAGCCCCAGTCGTTCACAATGACGACGCACCTGGATAGACGATGCACACTGACGGGAGAAGTACAGGTGCATCCGGCGGGATTCACGATCAAGAGTCGATTGCTGATCCGCAGCACGCGCCACCGGACGGACCGGAACCACACGATCCACCCAATCCAATGCCATACCTTTCAGTTGACGAGTCACGTTCATAACGCCACGCACACCACAAAATTTGGCCGGCAATTCTAATCAGACTGTGGCAAAGATCCAGCCCTGTACGATGATTTTTTCAGACCAGCTTGTTATCAAAAATGATCTGTATATTCGATGAGATCAGGTACCCAGGTTAAGCCATGTAACCGTCGCCAGCACAGCCAGCATAATCAGGGTGGCACCCCAACGGGAGTAGAGACAAATACGGCAGGGTTTATGAGTCACAGAGGCGGGCTCCTGACGTGATATCAGCAACCCGGGGCGGGCTGCTGATACCCAATAATGGAAGTGGATCAGTTGATCCAGGTATTACGAGAAAAGGATGGCAGATCTGACCAGCTTTTCCAGTGCATCCAGATGGCAACCGCCTTACCGACAATATTTTTCTCCGGTACAAAACCCCAGAAACGGCTGTCAGAGCTATTACCACGGTTGTCGCCCATCATGAAATACTGGCCTTCCGGCACATCCCAGGCGCCTTCCGGTCCGGTGGCCACCATGACTTCACCGTTCTGGCTGGCAGCCGGATTCACGGCCCACTGGATTTTGGCTTGGTGTTCACCCAGCTGTTCCTGCACAAAGTAGTTAACCGGACGATATACCGGCTCACCGCCCAACGGTTTCATATCCACTTTCTGACCATTCACAGTCAGCTGGCCCTGATGATATTCAATATGGTCGCCCGGCAAGCCGATCACCCGCTTAATGAAATACCGATTGTCGTTGGGCGGGAAGAACACCATCACGTCACCGTGCTCAGGCTCGCCGACGGGAACCAGGGTATTGCCCCACACCGGCATTCGCAGACCATAGTGAAACTTGCTAACCAGAATAAAGTCGCCTTCGATCAGACCCGGCTCCATTGACGCAGACGGAATCTGGAATGGCTCGGCGATAAAGGAGCGCAGCACAAACACCACTGCCAACACCGGGAAAAACGACTTGCTCTGTTCAATCAGAAACGGCTCTGCTGCCCCATCTGCTCGTTTGCGAGCAAGCAACAGTTTGTCGGCCAAAGCGATAACGCCAGTCGCCAGCGTGGCGATCATCAGGATCAGCGGGAAATCAATATTCATAAGAAAGCAGGGGTCCAGTGCGGCAGAACATGAGAAAGCTGGGCAGGCATTCTAGCGACAGCCAGAAGCGCTGGCGAGCATTGGCGGCTTGTAGACCCTCTAATGGCAAGCAAATTCCAACGCTATTCAGCCAATCGTAGCGAGCCCATCGCCATCAACTGTAAACAAGTGTCATTTCCCCGTCATGGTTCATTAATCGAACAGTCACCATCCAGCCCTAGCTTGGGAGCCAATTTTACACGCTGAATGAATAGAGGAAGTCTGATGAAAGCGTTCAAATTGTCCGCTCTCTCGCTGGCGGTATTGCTGGCTGCATGTGGAAGCGACGGCGATAACGGTGCTGACGGCACCAATGGCTCAAACGGATCTAACGCACTGGTAAGTCAGCAAACACTGGCCGTAGGCAGCAGCGAATGCGCCAATGGTGGCACCTTGGTCAGCACGGGTATCGACAGCGATGGTGACGGCGTGCTGGCCAGCACTGAAGTCTCCTCCACTGAAGCCATCTGTAACGGTGGTGATGCCTCCAAAGCCATCGACCTGACCATCCTGCACATGAACGACCATCACTCGCACCTGGCTGCGGATGACTTCGGCTTTGATGTTTCCGGCCTCGGTCTGGATTCCAGCGTAACCGAAGTCGACGTAACCTATGGCGGCTTCCCGATGATGGTCAGCCTGTTCGACACCCTCAAAGGTCAGAACAACAACGTCCTGAAACTGCACGCTGGTGATGCGGTAACCGGCACGATTTATTACACCCTGTTCAACGGTGTTGCCGATGCCGAAATGATGAATCAGATCTGCTTTGACGCTTTCGCGCTGGGCAACCATGAATTCGACGGCGGTGACGCTGGTCTGGCCCAATTCCTCGATGCCCTCAACAGCTCAGCCTGTAACACTCCGGCGCTGGCTGCCAACGTCACCCCTGGCGCCAGCTCGGCACTGGCCAGCGGCTATCTGAAGCCATACACCACGTTCGAATTTGAAGGTGAAACTGTCGGCGTCATCGGTATCGACATCGCCAGCAAGACCAAGGAATCTTCCTTCCCGGATGCCGACACCCTGTTTGCTGACGAAACCACCACAGCCCAACAGTACATCGATGAACTGGAAGGCATGGGCGTCAACAAGATCATCCTGATGACCCATTACCAGTACACCAACGATCTGGTGCTGGCGGGTGACTTGACCGGTGTTGACGTCATCGTTGGTGGCGATTCCCACACCTTGCTGGGGAGCAGCACTTTCACCGATCTGGGCGTTGGTAACCCAGTGGCAGAATACCCGACTGTTACCACCAACGCCGACGGCGAAACTGTGTGTGTGGTACAAGCCTGGGAATATGCCCACATCATGGGCAAGCTCAACGTCAGTTTCGACGAAGACGGCGTCGTAACGTCCTGTGGCGGCCACCCTTACCTGCCAATTTCTACCGCCTATGATGCTGGCGAGGAACTGTCCAGCTCCGATACCTTCAAGATCACCCAGGCACTGACGGCGCATGATGAAGTGGTTGCCGTAACCGCTGACGCGACCGCCACTGCGATGCTGGCTGTTTATGACGAAGAAGCCGACGTATTACGCCAGACTGTGATTGGTACTGCCGCTGAGGACATGTGTTTCGAACGCATCCCTGGCCAGGGTCGTTCCAGCATCTGCGACGTATCAGCAACCTACCTGCACGGTTCTGATATCACCGGTCAGGTTGCCAAGGGCTTCGTGACGGTAACTCCAACGGCGGACATCGCGATCCAGAATGGTGGTGGTGTGCGTGTTGACCTGTCGGCTGGTGACGTTACTTTCGCTGACGCCTACGAGCTGATGCCGTTCTCCAACACCCTGGTCACGCTGGAAATGACCGGTGCCGAAATCGTCGCCGTGCTGGAAGAAGCACTCGACAATGCGCTGACTCCCGATGGCTCAACCGGCTCCTACCCATACGCCTATGGCCTCCGTTTCGACGTTGATGCATCCCAGTCTGAAGGCTCACGCCTGAGCAATATTGAGATCAACTCCCGTATGGCAGGCGACTGGACAGCGCTGGATACCAGCGCCAGCTACATCGTTGTGACCAACAACTACATCGCGGCGGGTCAGGACGGTTACGATACATTCGGCACCATTACCGGCGAGAAGTACGTTGATACCTACACCGAGTACGCCCAGAGCTTTGCCGACTACATGCAGATCCTGACTGACGCGGGTGAATCGCTGGAGAAACTGCCAACCTCTGAATACTCCACCCAGTCTTTCATCGATACTGACGGTTGTGCCCACACCACCAACCCGACCACCGATGGCTGTACTTTCGCAGCAGACTGATTACAGACTGCCAGGTGATGCATCTGCCCCACCGCCGTGGGGCAACCGGAACCGGCTTCCTGCGAAGCCGGTTTTTTTGTTTCTGAAGCCAACGCCTGCCGGAGCCACTGACAGGCTTCACAAAAGCCAGTCCGCCACCGACAATACGGCTCTCCGATCAGAAAATGCGTTATCAGTGATGAGTCAGGCCAAAGAACTTCGTTACCTGCAAGGTTACAGCCCACAGCTACAGCAACAGGCGCTGGAGCTATTGGAAGCCAATAGAACCACGGCGATTTTGCAGAAAAAATATCCGCAAGCCCATGACCTCAGCTCAGAGAAGGCGCTCTATCAATACGCCCAGGCGATCAAAAACGAGTTTATGCGCAGTTCGGCTCCAATCAGCAAGGTGATCTACGACGACAAGATTCACGTCATCAATAATGCGCTGGGGTTGCATACTTTTGTTTCGCGGGTACAGGGTGGCAAGCTCAAGTCAAAAAACGAGATTCGTATTTCCTCACTGTTTCGGCGAGTACCGGAACCACTGCTGAGAATGATTCTGGTCCATGAATTGGCCCACGTGCGCGAAAAAGACCACAACAAGGCGTTCTATAAACTCTGCTGCTATATGGAACCGGACTACTTTCAGCTGGAATTCGATCTGCGGCTGTATCTGTGCCATCGCGACCGCCACGGCGAACTCTGGAACTGAATTCCCCCAGCTGCTGACAGCTCAGCCAATGACGGCCAAAGGCCTCATGGCGTCGCTTACAGAACAGCATTATCAAGCGGTTTGTGTAGCATCTGAAATGTAGTTTGCCCGTTTTTTGATCAGGGCAAGATCAGACCGAGGAACCACACCATGATGATCGCCGACCTGCTCGACCTTGAAGATTTTATCAGTCAGCTGAAAAGCGACCTGCCGTTCATGCGCGAGCTGGAGCTGTCCAGCAGCGCCAGCAAGAATGCCGCCGGTACCATTCTGGAATCCTGGCTGCATACCGCACCAGCAGAACAGATCAACGAATTCAACGATTGGTCCAGCGAGCTGGAAAGCCGTTTTGAAGGCATGATACTGCCGGACGTACGCCAACTGCTGACCAGCCTGCGAGGCTGATAAACAGCCCTGTTTCAGCTGTCTGGCGCAAGCTTGTAGATGAGCCTTGCCAGCTGCTGACACCCGGCAATCAGTTGGTGTTCACGCTGGCGAACCTGCGTTTGCAGAACCTCCAGCTGGGCTGTTGCTTCAGCCGTCAAATCCGCCGCCTGCAGAAAGTCCTCCAGCATATGCAGGTCGTGAATTAACCCCAGCTGCTCCGCTAGCGCCCTGACGTTCATATCAACGGCTTCAGCCTGCTGTTTCAACACCTGCAGCTTCAGTAAATAGAACCAGGCTTTGACCGCCTTGCGCCAGTCATGCCAAAGCTCCCGTTGTGCCGGTGTTTGTGGCGTCATGCTGAGCTGAGGATAGAGCTTTCGACAAGCCTGTTCCGCCCGGGCGATGATTTTTGCCAGCTTGCGTGGGCTGATCAGACGCCCCTCCAGCCAACGGCTGTCGCTGGCCAACACCCCCACCCGTTTATACAGGCGCTTATGCTTTAGCCGCTGATGCTGACGATGGCGCTGCAAATATTCATACAACGCGGCAAAGTCAGAGCCTTGTTGAGTGACCAGGAGACTATCCAGTGTTGCCAGCATCACAGTCGCATCACGGGAAGGAGCCAATACGGCCGCCAGCCGTTTACTGCTGCGATTAAGCTGGCGCCGCTGCTGAGCGGATTTCAACAAGCGGCTTTGCGCGCGGGTTTGTTTGGTTAATACCCGAATATCGTGAATCAGCTCATCCGGCAGTTCAGTATCTGCTCGCTTCAGTTGTTGGCGTAGCTGCAGCAACTGTTCATGGAGAACTGACACTGATTTTTTATCCGCCTGTCTGCCCATATCCAGACCTCCATTCACTCCGCTACCAGCCACCATACGCCGCTGTGATTAACTCCGACCTGCCAGTTTGAACAACCGAGCCGCTTCATAAGCCGGACGGCGGCCGATAACCGGCAAACTGCTTGGCCAGGCTGGCGGCATAGGTATCTGTCATACCGGAAATATAGTCGAGCGTGCGCATGTAACTTTGATACAGGGTCCAGCCCGGTTGCGGCGCCGAGCCGCCCATCAACTCCAGCAAGCGGCTGTTACGGAAGGTCGACTGGTTTTCCAGCGTGCATTCCCGTGCCGCAGTCAGGAAGGCTTCCAGCAAGGTCCCCAGCGTCGAATAGGCACCGATCTCAATGGTCAGCTTGCGACCGTCCCGGAAAATTCGTTCGCGGGCCAGTTGCTTGGCGTTGCCGATGGCGTTACGTACCGGTGCCGGACAATAGTCGATGATACAGCCTTGCAAACGGCCTTCCAGTAAGGCGTCTTCGTGGCGCAGGAAATTGGCACTGACGGCCTGTACCATCACTTCCATGGCGTAACCGCGTAATACCTGCAGCTTACGGCGGTCGCCATCTTCGTTGGCGATATCTTCTTTCACCTGCTCCCACTGTTCCTGTAACAGCGGACTGAGCAGGTCCTCGACTTCCTGATACCGCAACAGCCCGACTTCCACCCCGTCTTCCAGATCAATCAGGCCATAACAAATATCGTCCGCCGCTTCGACCAGATACACCAGTGGGTGGCGACACCAGCGATTTTCAGCGGTTTGCAGTAGCCCCAGCGTGGTAGCAATTTCCTGCAAAATCGGCAGCTCGGACTGGTAACAGCCAAACTTGCTGGCACGGCCAGCAGCCACTTCATTGGCGGTCCAGGGGTATTTGAGGAAAGTGCCGAGAGTCGCACAGGTCAGCCGCATGCCTCCCTTGAAGCGGTTGTATTCTACCTGGGTCACCAGCCTGAGCCCCTGGGCGTTGCCTTCAAAGGTCATCAGGTCGAGCTTTTCAGCGTCACTCAAGCCCTCCAGCAAATGCTGGTGTGATGGTTCCCGAAACCAGTGACGAATGGCGTCTTCACCACAGTGGCCATAAGGCGGGTTACCAATATCGTGGGCCAGACAGGCTGCCTGTAACAGCGCCCCGAGATCACTCGGCTGTAGCGGTTGTGGCAGTCGCTTGCCCATCGCCTCCCCCACCATGCTGCCAAGTGAGCGACCAACACAACCCACTTCCAGCGAATGCGTCAGGCGGCTGTGCAGGTGATCATTTTCGGTCAGCGGATGCACCTGGGTTTTACGATTCAGGCGTCGGAACGCTGACGAAAAGATAATCCGGTCATAGTCCTTGTGAAACGGTGTACGGCCCAGATCCAGCGCCAGCCGGGCCTGGGTCTCGCCATATCTCAGGGGTGACAGCAAACGCTGCCAATTCATACGAGGGCTGGGTATTGCCGACACGAATAGTTCCTGTTTACGGGATCGTTAGTAGAAGGTAATGCAATAAACAAGCGCGTCTTTGATAAACGGCCACTTTGTTTATACAGACCTTGGTATAGGCCGCTGAATTTCATATTCAAGCGGCTGATTTACAAGACAATTTAAGCCAAATATCTTTCATTTAAAGCGTTTATACCAAGGTCTATCTGTCGTTGTCTGAAACTTAACTGCTAGGTTTAGCCTACCTTTAAAAAATAAAAATTAGGAGGGGTTATGGCTTTCAAATCCGAAGACGATAAAAAAGCCTACTGGCAAAAAAACATCCGTTTGATGATGTGGTTGCTGGTGTTGTGGGCAGTAGTCTCGTACGGATTCGGCATCCTGCTGCGTTCTGTACTGGATATCATTCCAATCGGTGGTGTCGGGCTGGGATTCTGGTTCGCCCAGCAAGGTTCCATCTATGTATTCCTGTTCATCGTATTTTTCTACGCCGCGAAGATGCGCAAGCTCGATCGCGAATACGGCGTGGATGATGACTGAATAAAAACAATTACAAGAATTAAAAATCTCAGAGGAAATACCCATGGATCTCACGACCTTAACCTATATAGTGGTTGGTCTGACCTTTGCCCTTTATATGGGCATCGCGGTCTGGGCCCGAGCTGGAACCACAGGTGAATTCTACGCAGCAGGCGGTGGTGTACACCCTGTTGCCAACGGTATGGCAACCGGTGCTGACTGGATGTCTGCTGCTTCCTTTATCGGTATGGCCGGTCTGATTGCTTTCCAGGGCTACGACGCTTCTATCTTCCTGATGGGTTGGACTGGTGGTTATGTACTGCTGGCCCTGTGTCTGGCACCTTACCTGCGTAAGTTCGGCAAGTTCACCGTACCGGATTTCATTGGCGACCGTTTCTATTCCCGTACTGCCCGTATCGTTGCGGTGGTGTGTCTGATCGTTGCTTCCCTGACTTACGTAATCGGTCAGATGAAAGGTATCGGTGTGGCTTTCTCCCGCTTCCTCGACGTTGACTACGCAACCGGTCTCTACGCTGGTATGGGTATCGTATTCTTCTACGCCGTACTCGGCGGCATGAAGGGCGTAACCTACACCCAGATCGCACAATACTGTGTACTGATCTTCGCCTACACCGTTCCTGCGGTATTTATCTCGCTGAACCTGACTGGCAACCCGCTGCCACAGCTGGGCTTCCTGTCTGATACTGCCGACGGTACACCACTGCTGATCAAGCTGGACCAGACCCTGGTTGACCTTGGTTTCGCCGAATACACCGCCCAGAAAGGCGGCACCTTCAACATCCTGATGTATACCCTGTCACTGATGTTCGGTACTGCCGGTCTGCCACACGTAATCATTCGTTTCTTCACCGTACCAAAAGTGTCTGACGCCCGTACCTCTGCTGGCTGGGCGCTGGTATTCATCGCGATCCTGTACACCACTGCACCTGCAGTAGGCTCAATGGCGCGTCTGAACCTGACCAATACTATCCAGAACCCTGCCTATGACGTTGGTGATCCACAAGCCAACCTGGTTTATGAAGATCGTCCAAACTGGTTCAAGAACTGGGAAACCACTGGTCTGCTGAAATTCGAAGACAAGAACGGTGACGGCCGTATCCAGTACTACGATGACAAGAACCCTGACTTCGCTGCCAAAGCTGAATCCTACGGCTGGAAAGGCAACGAGATGGTTAAGGTTGACCGTGACATTCTGGTACTGGCTAACCCTGAAATCGCCAACCTGCCTAACTGGGTAATCGCCCTGGTAGCTGCTGGTGGTCTGGCTGCTGCACTGTCTACCGCTGCGGGTCTGTTGCTGGCAATCTCCTCTGCGATCTCTCACGACTTGCTGAAGAGCACCTTCATGCCACACATCAGTGACAAGCAGGAACTGATGGCCGCTCGTATCTCCATGGCGGGTGCTATCGCGGTTGCCGGTTACCTGGGTCTGAACCCTCCGGGCTTCGCTGCTCAGGTAGTGGCACTGGCGTTTGGTCTGGCTGCTTCTTCTATCTTCCCGGCGCTGATGATGGGTATCTTCTCTACCCGCATTAACAACACCGGTGCGGTAGCAGGTATGCTGGCTGGTCTGCTGTCTACCCTGGTTTACATCTTCACCTACAAAGGCTGGTTCTTCGTTGCCGGTACCAACATGCTGGCCAACACGCCAGACAACTGGTTCCTGGGTATCTCTCCAGAAGCCTTCGGTGCTCTGGGTGCGTTGATCAACTTTGTCGTGGCCTTTGCAGTAACCAAAGTGACTGCTCCGGTTCCACAACACATCATTGATATCGTTGAGAGCATTCGTATCCCTAAAGGTGCAGGCTCTGCCCAGGATCACTAAGACCGGATCCTGACCAACCCCAAACCCCGCTTAGGCGGGGTTTTTTATTGCCCTCAGTACGTGCCTGTAAAGGTTTGTTTATCTGTCTGCCAGCCAGAACAGTCTGGTGTTTGCAGCCGAATATAGCGCCGGAGTATGGTTGCCGCTGACATGCTGCAAACTGACACCGGGAGCCCACCTTGAAAGCCGTTTTCCTTGATGCCGATTCACTCGGTGCTGATATTGACCTTGAACCAATCGCCCGAGAGGTCGACAGCCTGCAGCTGTATGGCACTACCGCTCCAGAACAGCTGGCGCAGCGTATTGAAGGCATGGATCTGTTGATCACCAACAAGGTGAAGATTCCAGATTGGGCCATTCAAGGCCGCAAGGGCATTCTGGTAGTGGCCACCGGCCTGAATAACGTTGATACCGCGGCCGCCGCAACACTCGGCGTGCCGGTTCACAACGTGCTGAATTACGGCACTGACGCTGTGGCCCAACATACCTTGATGTTGATGCTGGCGCTGGCAGGACGATTACCTGTCTACCAGCACAAACTGGCCCAGGGAGAGTGGCAGCAAAGCCCGTTTTTCTGTCTGCTGTCGCCTTCCACGACCCAGCTGTCAGGTAAACATCTCGTGATTGTGGGTTCTGGTACCCTCGGCCAGGCAGTCGCACGCCTGGCCGAAGCCTTTGGTGCCAGAGTCAGTTTTGCGGCTCGACCAGGCAACCCGGATGACAGCCGTCCGACGCTGGAGCAACTGTTGCCAACAGCCGATGTCGTCAGCCTGCACTGCCCGCTAACCAGCGACACTCATCACCTGATCAACGCTGAACGATTGCAGCTGATCAAACCTGGCTGTTTGCTGGTGAACTGCGCCCGTGGTGGTGTGATTGATGAAGCGGCCTGCCTTGCAGCCCTGCAAGAGGGCCAATTGGGTGGACTGGCGGTGGATGTGTTGCCGGAAGAACCACCCCGTAATGGCCATCCATTGCTGGAGCAGTTAGAGGGCGAATTGAATCTGCTGGTTACCCCGCACAACGCCTGGATCACGCCGGAAGCGCGCCAGAACATTGTGAGGCTGACCGTCGAAAATATTCGTCAGCTAAAGGGAGGTTTTTAGCTGCCACCAAAGCCGGTCAGCTTGATATACATAAGTGCAGTGGAAATCACATCGCCCATGGCGGTGTGACGTTCCACCACCGGCACCTGCAGGTCTTTGGCGAGTCCTTCAAAACGTAAATCCAGATGCACCTCATGAATATGATGGCGGCGCTTGGATTTCACATATAACTCGGACACTTCGATAAAGCGATTGGGTAATTTGAAACCGTATATCTGTTTGATATAACGATTCAGGATAGCTCTATCATATTCGATATAAAAACCGCATATCGGCCGATTACCAATAAAGTCGAGCAACTGCTCAATCGCTTCTTCAACCGGTGTACCAGCCATCCGGTCTTCGCGCCGTAAATAATGCACCCGTACCGCATCCGGGTCGGTGACCGCATCGGATTTGACGGTAATATCCAGTGCGTCGGTCAGAAAGATTTCGTTGCCTTTGACGCGCACCGCCGCAACACTCAGCAACTCACCCTTTTTCTTGTCGAACACACTGGTTTCACAGTCCAGTACCACGATCTCTTCGCCATGATAAGACTCAGCCAGATGCTTCCAGCGCTCATCCTGAATCTGGCGGGGCCAGCGATCTTCAATCCAGCGACGTAACATGACTCACCTCGCTCAGAAGTTATCCAGATGGAAATGGGTGGTCAGCAGCTGCTTGAATTTTTTCACCCGGTGCAATGCATGCCGCAGCATGTTGCGATCAACACTGCGCAGCTGGGTCACATCCAGTTGCTGACTCAGGCCCCGGTTAGGATCATCCATATCGAGCTGCTGGCGCAGCCGTACCCGCAGGAAAAACAGCAGGGTATCGCGCAAGCCCTGCACGGTTTCAGCATCCAGAATGCCCTTCTGCTGAAGGATTTCCATCCGCTCCAGCGTGTTGCATTCATCGATCGCCTGTTCGAAGGCCAACGAACGAATGCCATGTACCAGTGGGAAAATGCCGCCTTTCTTGATGTCGATCTTGCCATGATCCTCACGGATGTTACCCAGCAGGGTCAGCGGTGTTTCAAAATTCAGCGCCTGTTTGGCGAACAGCGCCGACACAATGCTTGAGCGCAGGGACTCCAGCTGCCAGCTTTGTTTTACCGGCCGGAACAGTTCCGGGTTACCGCAGACCACTTCGGCATCCATAAAAATCGCCATGTTCATCAGCGCATCCGGCTTGCCGGATTCGAGCCAGCGTTTGACCTTGGCCTGCCAGCCCTCCATCGTGTTGATCCACATGTCGTTGATAAACATCACCCCGCCGGGGCAAGGCGGATAGCCAAAATCGAGCAACGCCTGATGCAGTTGCTGCAACAATGGCAGTACCGCTTCGCGGTCGTGTTCGTTCTCCAGAATGATGGCGTTGTCCTGATCGGTCTTGAGGATCTGCTCGCCGCGGCCTTCGCTACCAAGCACCAGAATACACACAGCGCGCCGCAACCGTTCCGGGAAAATCAGCTCAAAGGCCTTGTTGATCAGGCGGCGGTTCAAGGTGGTAATCAGCTCGGTGAGAGCAGTGATCTTCACCCCCTGGCCATTGAGGGTTTCGATCAGGGTTTCCAGTCGGCCAGCGGCCACCACCAGCTCTTTCAGTGAGCGCGACTGGTCAATGCGCATGGCAATAATATGGGAGTGGGTCGAGAAGGTACTGAGCATGTCCATCAGCTCCAGTAACCCGACCACATGGCCTTCCTTGCGGACGATCACCCGTTCGATCTGGTGTTGGGTCATTTTCAGCAGGGCACTGAACAGAAACTCGCCAAACTCCACATCAATCAGATCAAACTGGGCGATATCCGCCGCTTTTGACTGGCGGGTCTTGTCGCCCAGCAAGGTCGCCTTGAGCAGGTCAGTACCGGTGATAATGCCGATCTCCTGACCGTTCCGAACCAGCACAGCGTCCTGCTTTTTCTCGAACATGAGCTCGGCAACCCGGGCCAGATTGGTATTGGCCGAGACATACACCGGCGTGCGAATCACATCCTCATCAACCCTCGACAGAATAAACTCCGACACACTGGAGTCCTGCCGCTCCACCATGGATTGCTGGGTGCCGAGATCGGTATTGAAATAGATAGAGAAATCATCCGACTGATCCACCAGCTGGATAAAGTCTTCAGCAGTCAGCAGATAACAGAGGGTTTCCTCAACGGCGACATATCGATGTTTACAGCCTTTTTCCAGTACCGCACGGACATCAAACAGGTCTTCCTTGCCATACTGGCTGAACACATGACCATTGTCCGGGTCGATTTCCTCCACCACGCCCTTGAAAACAATATATACACCGGGTGCTGACTTACCCGCTTCGAGGATGGTCGCACCGGCCCGGAAAAACACCAGGTTCAGACGACTGGTCAGCCATTCGAGTTGTTCGGCAGACAAAAAGGTAAACGGCGGTTGGTTGAGGTTGATCTGGATCGTCATGCATACCTCGCTCATCCCGGAGCTGGATGGGATAGCTGTATTGTTATTATTAAAATCAGTTTGACCCAGCCGTACCACAGCAGCCATATGACCAAAGGCCAAACGTACGGGGTCAGGGCTCATTAAAACACCGCCCGGCTTGATCCGGGAATGCCTACGGGCGACCTGTCTGCATGCTATGATTCAGATCATTTTCGATCTCCCGCAATGGGGATATCCGTCGACTGAACAAGGCGTTTTATGATTCCCGTCTGGCAACTGGTTGGTATATCGGTTTTTTACATCGCAACCCTGTTTGGTATTGCCTGGCTGGGGGACAAGCGTGCCCATGAAGGCCGCCCGTTACACAATACCGGGCTGGTTTACAGTCTGGCGCTGGCGGTCTATTGCACCTCCTGGACCTTCTATGGCGCTGTTGGTCAGGCCGCCACCAATGGCTGGATTTTCTTGTCGATTTACCTCGGTCCGATCCTGTTCCTGCTGTTTTTCTGGAAGCTGCTGGCCAAGATCGTCCGGATCGCCAAGGAAAAACGTATCACCTCCATCGCCGACTTTATTGCCACCCGCTATGGCCGTGACCATACGCTGGCGGTGCTGGTCACCCTGGTCGCAATTCTCTGTGTCGTGCCCTATATCGCGCTGCAACTCAAAGCCATTGCCACCACTTTTGAGCTACTGACCCTGCCAATGGGGCTGGAATCCGACGGCGTACAGAACTTCTGGGAAGACACTGCCTTTTATATCAGCCTGGCCATGACCTGCTTTGTAATCATCTTTGGTACCCGCGACATCGATGCCAGTGAGCAACATCCCGGCATGATGCTGGCGATTGCTTTTGAATCGATTATCAAGCTGGTGACCTTTGTTGCGGTGGGCATCTGGGTGATCAGCTTCCTCTACGACTCCCCGGCCGATCTGCTGGAACTGACCGAACAGGTACTGCCAGATCACCCGCTGATGCACAGTAATCTGGTGTCGCTGTCGTTCCTGCTGCAAACCCTGCTGGCCGGTTTTGCAGTACTGGCCTTGCCACGTCAGTTTCAGGTGTCAGTAATTGAAAACGAGTCGGTCCAGCATATCCGTACCGCCCGTATCCTGTTCCCCTTGTATCTGCTGTTACTGACCATGTTTGTGGCACCGGTTGCCCTTACCGGCCACCTGTTTATGCACGATATCGGCTTTGCACCGGATACCTATGTGCTCAGCCTGCCGGTTGCGCTGGGACAGGAAACCCTCGCTGTGATGGCGTTTATTGGTGGCGGCAGCGCCGCCACCGGCATGATCATCGTCGCCGCCATCGCCATCAGCACCATGGTTTCCAACGAGTTGGTATTGCCCGCCCTGTTCCGTCAACGAGGCCGCGAAGACCTGCAGCGTTCCAGCGAAGTCCGTACCCTGATTCTGACTGTTCGGCGGCTGGTGATTCTGGTCATCATGCTGGGCTCCTACGTCTTTTATCGACTGGTCGGCCAGCTCGATTCCCTGGCTGCCATAGGCATGTTGTCATTTGCTGCCGCCGCTCAGTTTGCCCCGGCCCTTTTGGGCGGATTGTACTGGCAACAGGGTAACCGCCAGGGTGCCATCGCGGGCCTGTTATCCGGCACCAGCGTCTGGTTCTACGGCCTGATGTGGCCCTTTATCACCCAGAGTTTTACCGGTTTCAACGATCAACAGGTGACCACTACACTGGGCTTCAGCATTGATGATTTCAGTGCCGGGGTGATGTTGAGTCTGGCTACCAACGTGTTCTTCTATGTGCTGTTCTCGCTGGTAACCAATGCTTCGGTACGGGAACGCATGGTCGCCACCGACTTCACCAGTTCGCGGCCGGTCGGCAAGCCCGATCAGCTGGCACCAGCCTTCCAGTGCAAGGTAGACGATGTCCGGGTGGTACTGGAGCGGATTCTTGGTTTTAGTAAAACCGAAGAGTTTTTCAGCGACTACCAGTCTCGCCACGGCATCCAGTACAACAACGCGACTTCCAGCAGCTCGCTGCTACAGGAAGCAGAAAAGCTGCTCGGCTCAGTGGTTGGTTCGTCATCCGCACGGGTGATTTTTTCAACCTTGCTGGGCGGTGAACAGATCCAGATTCGTGACCTCGCCTTTATTGCCAGCGAAGCCAGCCAGGCTTATGTGATGAGTCAGGAGCAGCTGCAGGCAGCGCTGGAAAATCTTCAGCAAGGCGTCAGTGTTGTCGACAAGGACCTCAAGCTGGTGGCCTGGAACCGCCGCTATATGGAAATCTTCAACTACCCGGATGATTTTATTCAGGCTGGCAAACCGATTCAGGAAATCATTGCCTTCAACGCTGGCCGCGGATTCTGTGGTACCGGTGATATTGATGAACAGGTAAGCCGCCGTATGACCTTCCTGAAAGATGGTTCGGCTCACGAATTCGAACGCCTGTTACCCAGCGGTACGGTTATCTACATGCAAGGCCACCCAATGCCGGATGGTGGTTTTGTAACCAGCTTCACCGACATCACAGTGCACCGGCGGGCCGAACAGACCCTCCGCGAAGCCAATGTCTCATTGGAGCGGCGGGTTGAAAAAAGCACCCAGAAACTCGACGACCTGACAACCGAACTAATCGAAGCCAACCAGTCGAAAACCCGTTTTCTGGCGGCCACCAGTCACGATCTGATGCAGCCTCTGAACGCTGCCAAGCTGTTTGCCTCAACATTGGCGCAGAAGAATCTCAACGAGGAACAACAACAGTTACTCGAACACCTGGAAGGTGCCTTGCAGTCATCCGAAGACGTACTGTCGGTACTGGTAGAAATCGCCAAGCTGGACTCCGGTGCGATGGAACCGACGATTCATCCGGTCGACCTCACGGCTGTTCTGAAGCCCTTAAAAGACGAATTTACGGCACTGGCGGCCAACAAGGGGCTGAAGCTGAAAGTGCGTGGTTGCCGCGATCTCTGGGTTGCCAGTGACGCCCACTGGTTACGGCGGATATTACAGAACCTGCTTTCCAACGCCGTGCGCTACACGCCATCCGGCAAGGTATTGCTGGGCTGTCGGCGTCGGGGCGAACGCCTGGTCGTCGAAGTCTGGGACACCGGCATCGGTATTCCGGCGCACAAACAAAAAGAGATTTTTGGCGAGTTCAAACGCCTCAACGAAGGCAAACAGGACACCAAGGGGCTGGGCCTCGGTTTGGCCATCGTTGATCGCATGGCCAAACGTATGGGCCACGAAATCCAGGTCAAGTCGAGCCCCGGCAAAGGCACCTGTTTCAGCCTGATTCTGCCGATTACCGCCTCACTGCGGCCGGCAAAAACCGAAGAAACCGGCCCGATGGCGCCACTGGGCAGCAGTTTTGATGGCATGCCGACTTTCTGTATCGACAATGATGAAGAAGTCTTGTTGGGAATGCAGGCTTTGCTGAGCAGCTGGCAGTGTAATGTGTACGCCTGTGACAGTCTCGACAGCGCCAGAGAGGTACCGTTCAAGCCTGAGATCATGCTGGCAGATTATCAGCTTGATGGTGATGAAACCGGCTTGCAGGCAATGAACTGGCTACGCCAGCACTTTGATGATCCCGATCTGCCGGGCGTGCTGATTTCGGCAGATCCTCGTGATTCGGTCGCCGAGGAAGCTCGCGCTCAGGGCTACTACTTCCTTAAGAAACCATTACGCCCGGCCGCCTTGCGGGCCCTGATGCGCAAGCTGGTGAAGTGATGCGCAAGCTGGTGAAGAATCTGGCAGCCCGATCGTTAGCAGACTCCAGAAACAATAACACCGGCTTTTGCCGGTGTTATTGCTTACGCAAGTCTGGCTGTGATCAGCCGTGCTGGGCGTTGCTGACCTGACTGTCCGGCTTTTCAATATCCAGACTCTGCACCGCAATCACCGCCTGAGTACGGGTACGCACACCCAGCTTGCGGAAAATCGCCGTCACGTGGGCCTTGATCGTGGCTTCACTGACATCCAGATCGTAGGCGATCTGCTTGTTCAACATACCTTCCGACATCATGGTCAACACCCGGAATTGCTGGGGTGTCAGGCTCGCCAGCCGCTCCGCCAGATCAATCGCACTCTGGTTCGGCTGATGCTGATGACGGCGGGCAATGTCCGGTAAATAGATATCACCTTGTAATACCTGCTTGATCGCCACCGCTATGTGTTCCAACGGTGCTGATTTCGGAATGTAACCCGATGCCTGATGATCAATCGCCTGACACATCAATCCAGGGTCTTCACAGGCCGACACTACAATCACCGGAATTTCCGGGTAGTGGGAACGCAGAAAAACCAGTCCCGAGAAACCATGTGCGCCAGGCATTTGCAGATCCAGCAGGATCAGGTCAGCATCTGTATGTTGCTCTACCAGCTGTTGCAATTCAGGCAATGACTCTGCCTGTGGAATCTCGGCATTCGGCACCAGCTGTTTTACTGCCTGGTGCATTGCCGTACGAAACAAGGGATGGTCGTCAGCAATTATTATTTTGTTTGCAAGCTGCATGGAGTCCTCCAGGTGGACAGCCAAACTGCCCATTAAGCCAACCAGCCACCGCAGAACATCTGTTCGCCCGTTGCATACACGTGCGAAAACCGCCAGAAGCAAACACCTGGGCGGTATTAGAAAGATGATCAGAAGATCCGGTGCCAATAACCTCAGACACTAGTTGGAAATCCAACAAAAAACAACGCCGGTAACAGAGTTATCTGTCACCGGCGCCATTCGTGGGTCTACATACTGAACCAGATCAACGGTTCTGACGGTTTTCGATCAAAACGTCGACAACGGATGGATCAGCCAGGGTTGAAACGTCACCCAGAGCATCGTGCTCGTTGGCAGCAATCTTGCGCAGAATACGACGCATGATCTTGCCGGAGCGGGTTTTTGGCAGTCCCGGAGTAATCTGGATCAGGTCCGGAGTTGCGACCGGGCCAATCTCGGTACGAACCCACTTGCGCAGCTCCTGTACCAGATCGTCACTGGCTTCTTCACCGGTGTTCAGGGTTACGTAAACGTAGATGCCCTGACCCTTGATGTCGTGTGGGTAACCAACCACTGCTGCTTCAGCCACTTTCGGGTGAGCAACCAGGGCGCTTTCCACTTCGGCAGTCCCCATGCGGTGACCGGATACGTTGATCACGTCATCCACACGGCCGGTGATCCAGTAGTAGCCATCTTCATCGCGACGGGCGCCGTCACCGGTGAAGTACATACCACGGAAGGTAGAGAAGTAGGTTTGTACAAAGCGGTCGTGATCGCCGTATACCGAGCGGGACTGACCCGGCCAGCTGTCGATCATGACCAGGTTACCTTCTGCAGCACCTTCCTGAATCATGCCGGCGTTATCCACCAGCGCTGGCTGTACACCGAAGAATGGACGGGTTGCGGAACCCGGCTTCAGTGCCGTAGCGCCTGGCAGCGGTGTGATCATGATGCCGCCGGTTTCAGTCTGCCACCAGGTATCAACGATCGGGCAATTATCTTCACCGATGGTCTTGTTGTACCAGTCCCAGGCTTCCGGGTTGATTGGCTCACCAACGGAACCCAGCAGACGCAGTGAGCTGCGGGAAGTACCTTCAACAGCCGCAGTACCTTCAGCCATCAGCGAGCGAATCGCAGTTGGGGCGGTGTACAGGATGTTGACCTGGTGCTTGTCAACGATCTGGCTCCAGCGATTGATCGACGGATAGTTAGGCACACCTTCAGAAATCAGCGTGATACCACCGTTCAGCAGCGGGCCATAAATCAGATAAGTGTGGCCGGTGATCCAGCCGACGTCGGCGGTACACCAGTAAACATCACCATCGTGATAGTCAAAGACGTATTGGTGGGTAATCGATGCCCACACCATGTAACCAGCCGTGCTATGCACCACGCCTTTTGGCTTGCCGGTAGAACCTGAGGTGTAGAGGATGAACAGTGGATCTTCAGCATCCATCTCTTCAGCCACACAGTGCTCGGAAGAAACAGCGATCAGGTCGTGGTACCAGACGTCGCGATGGGCGTGCCAAGCAACGTCAGAACCGGTGCGTTTAACCACGATCACCTTTTCCAGCGTCTTGATGCTTGGGTGCGTCAGGGCTTCGTCAACGTTGGCTTTCAGTGCGACTTTTTTGCCCGCACGAACACCTTCGTCAGAGGTAATAACAATCTTGGCATTGGAGTCTTCGATACGACCAGCCAGTGCTTCTGGCGAGAAACCACCGAATACCACAGAGTGGATGGCACCGATGCGGGTACAGGCCAGCATGGCAACGGCCGCTTCCGGAATCATCGGCATGTAGATACAAACCACATCACCGCGACGAACACCCTGGCTTCGCAGGGCATTGGAAAAGCGGGAGACTTCTTCATGCAGCTCTTTATAGGTGATGTATTTGCTTTCGTCCGGGTTGTCGCCCTCCCAGATAATCGCAGTCTGATCGCCACGGGTCTCCAGATGGCGGTCCAGACAGTTGTAGGCCATGTTGGTGGTGCCGTCTTCGAACCAGCGGATATCGACGTTGTGATCGTCGAAAGATACGTTACGAACCTTGGTGAATGGACGCATCCAGTCGATACGTTCCATTGCCTGGTCGCGCCAGAAACCGTCGGGGTTAACTACCGACTGCTGATACATTTGCAGATATTTTTCATTGTCGATCCAGGATGAATCGGCAAACTCTGGCCTGACCGGGTAAACCTTCTGGTCGCTCATCGCGTTCTCCCCTCTTATTTTTGTATGTGTAATCGCGAATCCGTGTGTCTGGGACGACAATACGATTTGGAATCATATTGGTCATTGCCGTCCGACCGAAAAATTAGACAATGGTCTATCCGGGCCAGCATCACTGGCGCTACCAGCCAGCCGCTCAAACAGCAGGCCAGATTACGGCGCTCTGCTGTCTACAGGCTCGCCCCTGATGACCATTGGCTTGCGGAGATAACAGCCTTACGGATTTTGTTAACGACGAGAGTAGTGCAGCCGTCAATGTCTATAAATGAGCCAATCAGCCAGAATCACCAGCTATCAGTAGTCATACTTTAGAACCAGCCTGACAATCCAAAAGTATTACCCCACACTTGATGACAGTCCTGCGCAAGCTCTCCGCCCACAAGAGTTCAAAAATCATTCTCACTCAGTAAATTAATTACTTAATTATCAATAACATCCATGATTTAGACGTCAACATACCTTTTGTTCCATGAACAGCTGTTATATTTATATAAATGACATTTCTTTACAAAATTAATGCAAACAGAAATAAACCCTGTGAAGTGTGTCACATTTCATTTTTTTCGAAAAAACAACCCTCATACAACAACAATCATGCTTTTTTATCAGGATTCAACTCATACCAACAACAATAAAACTGCGATTGTCAGACCATCCAGCAGGCCGCATCAGCGCCTGAATCTGAGCCATTAATTGCCCTCAATGCCACCAATTGACTACTTAAAATTACATTTTTAACATCGCGCAATATTTGTTAACTGATGTAACAAAAAGTTTCACTCTGGTAGTAATGTGAATCAATTCCTTCAATATCTGACAGCATTCAGCAAACAGTGGGATCGACTTTGTGCAGTATTGCACGGGTCAGTTTTCATCCTGTTGCTTGTTACAGGGGGGTTCTTTACATCCCCTGCTGCTCATGCCGACACTCAGGTCAGCATGACAGAGACATTTGCTGGCGATATTGACTTTGCACTGACCGGCGGCAGCCTGCGTAGCAGTTCAAACGAGTGTCAGATGGTTAGTGGAGGATCATCCTCCGGTTACCTCACGCTCCCTTCCAGTTCCACCATTGAAGCGGCTTTCCTGTATTGGGCCGGCAGTGGCTCCAGTGTCGACAACACGGTGACCTTTGCAGGTCAAACAGTCGTTGCAGACCAGACCTACACCGCGACTTTCCCCTACTCCGGCAGCAGCTTTGATTTTTTTGGCGCCAAGGCCGACGTTACTTCCCTGATTAGTGGCAACAGCGCCAGTTACAGCTTCTCCGGTCTGACCTTCAGCTACGGTGATAACAGCGTTTATTGTCCCAATTCGATTGTGATGGGTGGCTGGGCACTGGTGGTGGTGTTCGACCATCCTGGCGAGCCTCGCCGGGTTGTTAACATTTTTGACGGTTTCCAGATCTTTCAGGGATCAGCCATCACGCTGACTCCCAACAACTTTGTAATTGATGATGATCCGGCGACCAAAGAAGGCCATCACGCCCACATCACCTGGGAAGGTGATGCCGGTAACTCACAGGATAACAATGGTTATAGCGAAGCCTTGCGCTTCAATGGCAACTTGCTGACGGACTCCTATAACCCGACCAACAACCAGTTCAACTCCTATTCCAACCAGATTGGCAGTACCAGTGGTGTCGATATCGACTCCTACCAGATTGGCAGCTATCTGACGGCTGGTGACACATCAGCAACGACGGTCTACTCCTCTGGCCAGGATCTGGTGTTCCTGACCGCTGAAATTCTCAGCGTGCCGAACCAGGAAGTAGCCGATCTACAAATATCCGGCTCCGACAGTCAGTCCGTCAGCCGCGGTAGCACCGCCAGCTATACCCTGTCGGTAAAAAACAACGGGCCAGACACCGCGACGTCGGGCACGACGGTAACCATTCCGATTACGGATGGCCTTACCCTTGACAGTTATTCCGGCACCGGCTGGAACTGCAGCAGCAGTTCCAACCTTGTCACATGTACGCTGAGCGAAGATCTGGCAGATGAAGCCAGCGCAGCCGACCTCGCCCTGACGTTCGGCACCAGTGCCACCAGCAGCGACAGCATCGAACTCACGGCCACGGTTGCAGGCAACCTGTTTGATAACAAATCCGCCAACAACAGCACCAGCCTGCAACTGACCATCGGCTCCCCAGACCTGTCCAGTTCCAGCAAAACCGTTGATTACAGCAGCATGGCTGCCACCTTGTCGCAAGGCACCAGCATCAACTATGTCATTACCCTGAACAACACCGGCAACATTGCAACAACAGCCAGCGTTACGGACCAGCTGCCGGCGGATATCAGCAGTTTCAGCCTCACCAGCATCCCTGCCGGAGCCACCAGTGCGGTCTATGCAGCCCCGGCTGGCGACAATGGCAGCGGCTATTTTGTCGTTTCCAACATTGCAGTAGCCGCCGGTTCCAGTGCCGAAATCCAGCTGGAAGCGATCATCGCCACTGACGCGGTTGACGGTAATACCATTACCAACACGGCAACCATCAGTGACGGTATCAATACCGATGTTGTTGTGACCTCAGAAACCCTGACGATTGGCCAGGTCACCTCGCCGGATGGCAACAAGCCGCTGTATCTGCAAACCGATAACACCCTGACGCGTACTGCTTCAACCAACAGCAGCAGCTACATCGACATCAGCGACGGCAGTTCTGCCAGCTGGACATTGGCACCCGCGCTGCAAACCGAGCTGCGGCTCGATCTGAGCCAGCCGATCGATGTGCAAATCTGGATGCGTTCTCCCGATGGCGGCGGTGGCGGTGGCGGAGGTGGTGGTACCCGTGCCCATGACATCATACTGACGCTTTACGCCGACAGCACTGAAGTTGCCAGTGCGGACTACAGTAACGTCAGCATCAATCGCAGTGGCTATGATCTGGAAACCTTTCAGTTGGCCATGTCGGCCTCGGCACCGACTGCTATTGCTGCTGGTGCCAGCCTGAGTCTGGTAGTCGAGCAAACCGACAATGATCGCTGGAACAGCCGTCGCTTGCGCATCCAGATGACCGACGGCACAGACGCCAGCATGGTGGCGCTGAACTCCTATACCGTCATCAAAGTGGATTCGATTGGTGCCTATACAGCGGCTTACCCTGGCGGCAGTCAGCTGGCGGATGTCATGGAAACCAGCACGGTTTATTTCCGTGCCATCGTCAGTGACCCATTTGGTTATGCCGACATCAGCGAAACCCGCTGGACCGTGATTGATAACACCGGTACTACCCTGATCGACAATGAGGTACTGACGCCCGTGTCATCCTCGGGTGCCATCAATGTCTACGAGTACGGCCCCTATACCGTGGCCGATGAAACAGCCGTTGGCGACTGGACCATCACACTGAATGCTGACGAAGGTTACGAAGGCCTGGTCAGTGCCCGCCGCAGCGCAATTATCCCGGTCGTTGGCCGTCCTGAGCCGGTCATTATCAAAACCGTCGAAACCCTCTGGGACCCCATCAACCTGTTTGACAACCCCAAAGCCATTCCCGGTGCCGAGGTGATGTACACCCTCACCGTGCGTAACGAAGGTGACGGTGAAATCAGCGCTGATTCCATTTCCCTGGTTGACCCGGTTGAAGACCTGGTGCCGCTGTTTGTTGGCGACCTGGATAGTGGCAGCCCGGTAATTTTTACCGACAGCAGCTCCACTCCAAGTGGCCTCAGCTACAGCTTCAGCAGCCTTGATGACAGCAGTGACGACCTGGACTTTTCGACCAATGGCACCGATTTCAGCTACGACCCGTCCAGCGAGGTTGATGCCAGCAATTACAACAGCAACGTCAAATACCTGAGATTCCAGCCCAAAGGCACCATGAATGCGGCCAGCGGCACCTCGTATCCCGAATTCACCTTCCAATACAAAGTTAAAGTCGAGTAACCGGAGACCACCGATGAAAACACTCCAAAGCGCAGCGCGCTTGTTAACCGGAACCCTGGTCGCCCTGGCCAGTTCCGCAGCCCTGGCGGTGGGAACACCTGCCGGTACCAATATCAGTAACACGGCATCGGCCAGCTATACCTTGCCGGGTGGCACCACCACGCAAACCAAAAGCAGTACCGTCAGCCTCACCGTACTGGAATTGATCAACGTTAACGTCACCTCCCAGAACGGTGCCAACGTTTCCACCAGCGCCGGAGCCACCGACCAGGTTCTGACCTTTGTCGTCACCAATACCGGTAACGCGGTAGAAGACTTTGTACTGACGCTGACCCAGTCCAGCAGCGAAGAATTCGACATGACCAATGCGAAGATCTTCGAAGACACCGACGGCAGCGGCACCTACACCTCTGGCGACACTGAAATTGCTTCCGGCACCGGTTCGATTGGCCTCGATGCCAACTCTACTACCGAAGCTGCAGCGACTATTTTCATCGTTGGTGTGACACCGACCACCCGTGACGACAGCACTGCACTGGTCAGCGGCGACCTCAGCCAGCTGACGCTGGAAGCCATTTCTGAAACCGTCGACAACCTCGGCACAACGCCGACTCCTGGCCAGCGCATTACCGGCGTTGGTAGTGGTGGCGCACCAGACGCCGTGGTTGGCACCTCTTACATGGACGACGCCAACGGCGTGTTTGAAATCGGCACAGGTTCCGGTACTGCCACCATAAACATCACCAAAAGTATCGTCGCAGTCGTCGACCCATTTGGTGGTTCCACCTACGTACCGGGCTCCACCGTGACCTATCAAATTGATGTCAGCGTTGCCAACGGCGATGTCGACAACCTGGTCATCAGTGACGAAATCCCCGGCAACATGGACTACGTGGCGGGCTCGATCACCCTCGACGGCGGCACCCTGACCGATGACTCAGACACCGACGTTGGCGTCTTCGATTCCACTTCTGGTACCAGCGGTACCGTCACAATTGACCTCAGCGCCTCCACTTACTCAGCTGGCACCAGCTTTGTGGTGCAGCTGCAAGCTGAAATCAAATAACCCGGAGTCTGATTATGCAAATTATCAAATCCCTTTTGCTGACGACCCTGCTGCTGCCCGTACTGGCGATGGCTGACGTCAGCCTGATCAATACAGCCTACAAGGTCGTACTGGTTGAACAGGCCAATGGTGCCGTTACTGAAGAATGGCAAGACCTCGGCCGTGTCGTACCCGGTGACACCATCGGCTACCGCATCAGCTACAAAAACAGCGGTACTGAAACCGCCAGCGATGTGGCCATCAACAACCCGATTCCGAAGAACACCGACTACCTGGCTAACAGCGCCAAAGGCCTGAACAGCCAGATCACCTATTCCGCAGACATGGGCCAGACCTTCGCCCGTGCTGCCGAATTATTTGTCATCAAGGATGGCAAACAACAACTGGCGCGACCAACCGATATCACCAATATCCGCTGGAGCCTGGCTGCGATCGCAGCCGGTGCCGAAGGGTCGGTGGAATTCAAAGTACGCGTTCAATAATCCCAGGAGAGAACCATCATGAAATTGCAACAAGCCCTTTGGCTGCCAGCAGTTGTGGCCCTCAGCGCCGTATCTCTGAATGCAGCAGCAGTAGGTACCGTCGCTGGTACTGACGTTGATAACGTCGCGACCCTTGACTACAAAGTGGGTAACACCAGCCAGCCAACTGTAAGCTCCAAGCCAACCGATACCGGTACCGAAGGCGACCCGACCAGCTTCACCGTTGACCTGAAAGTCGACTTCGATCTCACCAATGACCTGCCAACCCTGCAAAGCGTTGACAACAGTGGTGGTGCGAGCTTTGTCGTTTCCCAGATCAAACTGCTGAACAACTCCAACGGCCCGGTTGATTTCAGCCTGACCTACAACGAGCAGAGCGGTGACTTCTCACTGGACGACGGTACCAGCTACACAGGTACCAACGGTGATACCCTGAACTTCGGTGGCCTGACCTATGGCAGTTCCGTCGCCAACACCGTGACCTTCTACCTGTCCAACTCCTCAACCCTGAACACCGCTACGGCTGTTCAATTGACTTCTTCAACCACCACCGCGACGACTTCAGCTCTGTCGCTGACCGGTAAGTCTGATGAAGTCAGCGGCGCCGCAGCAATGCTGACTGGCGGTATCCCGGCTGACGATGGCACAGGTACCGTCGGTTACGTATACCTGTTTGCAGTAATGGACGTGGAAGACGGTTTTGTTGGTGACGACGGTGCCAAAGCCGCGCTGCTGGCAACCGTCAACGCCGACACCGCCTATGACAAGGATGGTGGTAGCTACCCTGCCACTGCCGGTGCCACCGGTACCGCCGCCAACATGGAAGTGGTTGAAGTTGTGATGGCTGACGATGACCTCGACAACGAAGAAACCGCCATGTCTGGTATTCAGCTGACCTTCCCGGATCTGGAAGTGATCAAAACCGTTGAAGTCACCGACGACTCCCTGGGCGGCTCTACCCAGTCTGCCATTCCTGGCGCGACTCTGACCTATACCCTGACCGTTAACAACCTGGGTTCACTGGCAGCCAGCAATGTGGTGGTTGAGGATATTATCCCGGCTAACACCACTTACGTTGCCAGCTCAGTGAAACTGGACGGCGCAACTCCAGCTACCAGCTCCTACGATGACACCACAGATCCTAGTAACCCGGTTCTGAGTGTGACCATCCCGACCATCACCGCAGCTGGCGGTTCTGACGATCAGGTCGTGATCACTTTCGAAGTGACCATCGACTAAGCCATGACTCTGTTTCCTGGGATAAACAGCGTGTGGACTACAGCATTCGGGGCTTTGCCCCGGGTGCTGTCACGTCCGTCGTTTGGCCAGGGAATAGTGGCCGGCATGCTGATGGGTATTAGTGGGTGGAGCCAGGCTGTAACACCCTCCAATACCGTCATCACCAACCATGCCATCGCCAACTATCAGGTTGGTCAGGCTGCCATGCGTCAGTCTGATTCAGCCAGCTTTACCGTGGGAGAAATCAGCTTTTCTCCGGTGGCCACCAGCGCCACACTGGAATTGTTACACCTCAGCCAGGCCAGTGCCGCTGAGCAAATCAGTCTGGCCGCTTCCGAGTGTTCAGACAGCAGCGGTAATTTTACCGCCAACACCAGCTTTACCAATTTTTCTGGCAGCAGCTCAAGCCTGCCCGGCAGCTATGGCATCAGTAGCCAGGACTATGGTTTCAAAGTCGGCGAGCCGCTGATTCTGATGGTCGAAGACCAGGACAAAAACCTCAACCCGGTACGAGCCGATCAGCTCGATGTCGATCTGGTTAACGCCGACGGCAGTGATCTGGAAACCGTGCGACTGACCGAGTCCGCCGTCAACAGCGGTATTTTCTACGGCGTTATCAACACCACCGCGCTGGACTCATCCGTACTCAGCTATAACTGCGTCTTGTCCGTCGGCACCAGCGAAGTAGTGACCGCCACCTACACCGATCCGACAGACTACACCGACACCATCAAGGACACCGGTTATTTTGACCGCTACAGCCGCGTCTTTGATGCCACCAGTGGTGCCCTGATTAGCGGTGTTGTAGTGCGTATTATTGACGCCGATACTGGCGAAGAAGCCACCGTCTATGACGACGATGGTGTCACAGCCATGTCTGCTGAGACGACCACGGGTAGCGGCAATACAACCGCCAGCGCAACTACCACAGCAACGACCACCGCAACCAATCCGCTCGGCAGTTTCCGTTTCCCCTATTTGCCAAACGGTAACTATCGACTGGAGTTTGAGCCACCCAGCAACTATCAGATCCCCTCCGAAGCCAGCAGCGCCGAACTGGCCGCATTGGGCGATGACTATCTGATCAACGATATTTCGCTGGGTAACGATTTTACCGTCAGCGACCATATTTTTGCGGCTGACATCCCGGCAGACCCACTGGAAACCGGTGTCCTGCTGAGTAAGACCGCCAGCCCTTCCACCGCCGGTGTCGGTGATTTTGTGCAGTTCACCGTCAGCCTGACGCTGGCAGATGTCGCCCTTACCGATGGCCAGTTGCGTGACCAGTTGCCAGTCGGCATGAAATACAAAAGCGGCTCGGCCCATTGGGGCGGCGAGTCTATCGACGACCCGGTGATCAGCAGCAACGGCCGCACCCTGCTGTTTTCGATTCCCGACACAGCCGCTGAAAGCACCACTTCACTGACCTATGTGGTACAGATCAGCACCAACGCCAAAGGCACCCTGACCAACAAGGTTGAGCTGGTTGACGATGTCCTCAGCGCCAACGTCGCCAACGCTCGCGTTGACATTGAAGACGACTTTTTCAAGGACTACGCCCGTCTGTATGGCCGTGTCTACATCGGCGACTGCCAGAATGAAACCCCGCAGGAAGGCGTAGCCGACGTTCGTATCTATATGGAAGACGGCACCTATGTGGTGACGGACGAAAACGGTGAATGGCACATCGAGCAGGTAACCGCAGGCAGCCACGTCGTGCAGCTCGATACCGTCACCATTCCCGGCGACCTCGAACTGCAACGCTGTGACAACCTCGGCTTCCACGCCGGTCGCGACTTCTCCCAGTTTGTCGATGTTCAGGCGGGCAGCCTGTGGCGGGTCGATTACACCCTCAAGCGCAAGCAACCGCCAGAAGCCGAGTTGACCCAGCAACTGACCCAGTCGCTGCTGCCACTGGCTGCTGACGATGCCGCCGCCAAAGCACTCAACACCATGGTGAAGGAACAGCTGGCTTATCAGGTGGATGTCAGCGGTGAAGGTGGCCTGGCGGTTCAGAACGTGCGTCAGATCATATCCTTGCCCGCAGGCGTGGTTTACCGCAGCGGTTCAACCCTGATTGATGGCCTGCCAGCCCAGGACCCGGAGTTGTACGGCAATGCGCTGGTGTATCGTCTGGGCGACAAGCCGGAGGTCTGGCAGCAGCAGATCACCTTCACGGCGATCGTTTCTGGTGAAACCAAAGCCGGTGAACTGGAAACCCGTTCACTGACCAGCTTCGATGTGGACGATCAGAAAGGCCTCAAAATCAAACCGGTTGTGACCACTGCCCGACTGCGTATTCCGCCACCGAAAGGCATCGTCAAACAACCGGCGCAGCCTAAATTCGAGGTCTTTTTTGCCAGCCTGTCCGATGAAGACAAGCTGACTCTCGACAATGTGGTGACCTCACTGGCGGACTTGCAGAGCATTCAGCTGGAAGTGATTGGCCATACCGACAGCACCCGCATTGCGCCGCGCAGCCGTCATATCTATGCCGACAACCAGGCGCTGTCGGAAGCCCGTGCCGACTCGGTTGCCGATTATCTGCAGCAGCAGCTGCAATTGAACGATAGCCAGATCGACTCCTCTGGCCGTGGTCAGGACGATCCGATCGCCAGCAACGCCACCGCCGAAGGCCGTGCCCTCAACCGGCGGGTAGATGTGAAACTGCTGGCCGCCGAACCAACCGTCAAACTGGAATCCATCGGTGCCCAGATTGAATCGGAGCGCGCCCAGGCCAGCCTTGAATCGCTGCGAGTGCAGGGTCGTCTGCGTAAGCCAATCAAACCAGACAACTATCAACCGCCACAGATGCCGGACTTCGATGAAAACTGGTTCAGCCAGCAGCCTGAATCCGCTGGCTGGGTATGGCCAATGCTGGATCGCAGCCCGGATATCAGTGCGGTTAACATCGCCGTGCGCTATCGCAAGGACCAGACAATCAAGCTGCTGCTCGACGGTAAGCCGGTTTCCAGTCTCAACATCGACCAGGTCTACCGCAGCAACAGCCGTAACCTGATGGTTACCACCTGGCGTGGTGTTGATATTGACTCCGGCGCCAACCGCTTCCAGCTCAAGGTGTTCGACAAACAGAACCAGCTGACAGAAACCCTCGACTACCGGGTGCAGCTGGCCGAAACCGCCGTGCGGGCCGAACTGCTGGAAGATCAGAGCGAGCTGGTGGCTGATGGTATCAACCCGCCAGTGGTTGCCGTACGGCTGTTCGACAAGGATGGCTACCCGATTCGTTCGAACCTGCAAGGTGCCGTGGCGGTTGCCTCGCCATATGCGCTGTATTCCGAAAAAGTACAGGCGGAATCGTCACCACTGCTGGAAGATGCCCAACCGATGTACACCGTCGGCGGTGATGGTATCGCCAAAATCCGGCTGGCGCCGACCAGTCGCTCTGGCGAAGCAGAGCTGACCTTCAACTACGCCACCGGCCAGACCGACACCATTCGGGTGTGGCTCAAACCCCAACCACGGGAATGGATTCTGGTTGGCCTGGGTGATATGACGCTGGGCTACAACCAGAGCAAGGGTGACGCTGCCAGCCGTCGTGCTGCCGGTATTGATGACAACGTCTATCAGGATGGTCGGGTCGCTTTCTATGCCCAGGGTCAGGTGTCTGGTGACTGGTTGCTGACCGCTGCCTATGACAGCGCCCGCCCAGAATCAGAGGCCTTCTCTCACCTGATTGACGCCGACAAGTATTACACCCTCTATGGCGATGCCAGCGAGCAACAGCTCGAAGCCAGCTCTGGCCGCAAGCTCTACGTGCGGGTCGATCGAAATCGTTTTTATGCCATGTTTGGTGACATCACCACCCACATGACGCAGACCGAACTGGCCGATTACAACCGCCGTATGACCGGCTTGCAGACTGAATATCACGGCGAAGTCTTTGAAGGCACCGCCTTTGTGTCGCAAACCGACAACGGCTTCATCCGCGATCAGATCCAGGGCGATGGTACTTCCGGCCTTTACCACCTGAGCCGTGAAAAACTGGTTTCCAGCTCCGAACAGATCACCATCGAAGTTCGTGATCGTTACCGCAGTGAAGTGGTGGTCAGTTCCACCCCATTGGTGCGGGATTACGACTATGTGATCGACTACGACGACGGCACCATTTATTTCAAACAGCCGATTCGCGCCAATGATGAAGACTTTAACCCACGCTATATCGTCGCTGAATACGAAGTCGACGGTGAAGAACTCGGCTATGTGGCTGGCGGCCGCGCAGGCGTCAAACTACTGGATGACACCGTCAAGGCCGGGGTTTCCGTCATCAACCAGAATCAGCCGGATCATGAAGGCCGCCTGACAGCGGTTGATACCACAGTCAAGCTGGGCAACACCGAAATCATCGCGGAAATGGGCCAGAGCAACCAGAGTACGGTTGAAGGTGACTACACCGACTCCGCTCACCGGCTTGAAATCAACCACCGCTCCGATGCCCTGCAAGCCAAGGTTTATGTGCGCCGTCAGGGTGAACACTATGGCGTTGATGACACCGACGACAGCGAAAATGGCAGCCGTAAGGAAGGCATTGAGGCGACCTGGTACATCGACGACCGCGACCGTCTGAACACGGTGATATTCCACCATAACGACTTGGACACCGGCCTCGACACCTACCAGAGCCAGGTTGAAATGTCCCATGCGATTACCAATGAGCAGCGCATCAAGTTCAGCCTGATCAACTCCCAGGCTGAAGGCACTGACAGCACCACCTATACCGATCAGGCCGGTGTTGGCGTCACCCAGCAACTGTTGCGTAAACGTCTGCAGTTGGGCGCAACCTTCCTGGCCAACATCAGCAAGCGCAGTGAAGCCTACGACCAGATGATTCTGACCGGTGATTACAAGTTCACCGACCGTACCAGTCTGTTCTCCAGCTTCGAAACCGGCTTCAGCAGCTCAGCCCCACAGCGTATGAGTGTTGGTGTTCGCACCACCCCATGGAAAGGGGCGACCATCGAACAAAGCGTTGAGCAGCTCAAGCAAGACGACGCTTATCAGTTAATGGCACTGTCTGGTCTGGCGCAGGACTTCGCTATCACCGATGCCTGGACCGCCAGCCTCGGCTTCGACCAGGCCGTTAATATCGAGGCCAATGCCCCGGCAGAGTCCAGTGACCTGACCGAAGACTATTACGCCATGTACACCGGTATCAGCTACAACACCCGTATCTGGCAATGGAATAACCGTATCGAATACCGCGACGGCAGTGACACCGATAAATGGGTCGGCAGCAGTGCGATCTACCATCCGTTCAGTGAATCACTGGCAGCCGGTGCCAGCATCGACTATTTCCGTTCCATCACCAGCGGCGCCTACGACCAGCAGACTGACGCCATGTTCGACCTGGCACTGCGACCTCAACAATCGCGTTACGCCGTACTGTGGCAAACCCGTTGGGTGCAGGATGCCAGCGGCGACAGTGGTGCACCGGACCGCACCCGCAAGCTGATCAATAATGTCCACGCCAACTGGGTCGTCACCGATGACGATCAGCTCGCGGGTCAATATGGTATCAAACGGGTACTGAGCCAGTACGACTCGGAAGACTATGCCGCCACGGTGGACTTTGCCGCCCTCGAGTGGCGCCGTCACCTGACGGATCATTGGGATATTGGCGCCCACGGCCGCCGCCTGCATTCCTATGAAGCAGGCCAGAGCAATCATGGCATGGGCATGTCCGTCGGCTGGATTCCGAAAACCAACACCTGGCTGGGGGTTGGCTACAACTTTACCGGCTTTATCGACAGCGACTTTTCGGCCACCAACTTCACCGCCCAGGGGCCGTTTATCAAAATCCGTATCAAGGCAGACCAGAACTCACTGGCTGGCATGAGATCAGCGTTCAACTGATCCTTTTGACGGCTGTGGCACATAGATGAGTGGCAGGATCAGCCACTCATTGACCAGATCAAGTTTCAAGCAAACCTGAGTTCGACTATGCTCTTTTTGTATAGTTCAGTAATCAATTTCCTGCAGGAAGCTACTTATGAATTCACAGTTTCTGAAATTACTGTCATCGGGCCTGACAGTATCGGCCTTGTCTGCTCTTGCCATGCCCTGCTGGGCGGAGTTTGAAAACCGTTCCTTCAGCGTCTTTGGCGCTGCTGGCATGCAGTACGTCAACTACAGCGAAGAACTGAAAGACTGGTACGGCGTCGACATGAAATCGAAGTTCGAAACCACCAACTTCGTACAGCGTTCCGGTGGTTACACCGCCGTTAATGACACGCTGGGGTTTTCGATTATTTCCACCTCAACCCTGTTGAGCTTCGAAGATAATGAAAACTGGAAACTGGCCGGTAGCGACGGTTACGTGCAGGAAAACACCACCTCACTGGACTTCCAGACCCTCGACGTGATGATGTCGTATCACTTCCACAATGGCTGGTACACCACCGCCGGCATGCATTACCAGAAAACTGCATTTTCCCGTTTTGACTGGAAGGTTGGCAGCGCCAACGACACCTACAACCAGACCATCGAAAATTACATTCGCAACAACGCCGATATGATGAACGTGGTGCAGCAATACATTGATGCCCCAGGTAACAGCATCAATAGTGCAGATGATTATTTCGCTGAGATTGCCAACGACCCGGAAGCCAACCAGACCGTAGTATTTGAAGACGCCAGCAGCTTTGGCGTGATGGTGGGTATCGCCTATGACAGCTACTTCATGAAGCAGTCCGAAGGCATGCGCTACCAGTTCTCACTCGACGTCGGTACGCCAATGTACGAAAAAGTCATCAACAGCAGTGTTGAAGGCAGCCTCGACCGCGGCTTTGGTGGCGGCCTGGATGTGACCGGTAAACTGGGTATTGGCTACCAGTTTAACCACCAGTTCAGCACCATGTTGCTGGTGACCGGCTTCTACAGCCACCGCGACAAGATCCAGGAATGGTACGACGACCTGAACTCCGTCACCCTGCCAGAGAACGTAATCTACGGTGGTGCGGCCTACCTGTCACTGGGCTGGAATTTCGACTGATCCGGTTCGTATTCAGTCCCGGCATGCCGGGACCCTACAGAATGAATCAGGGAAGGTTGCTGTAGGGGTGGCAATGCTGGCGCGAGTCCGATTCAAAGACACAAGGCTACAATGGAATGGCTAACGCCTTATGCCTCTTGGGGAGAACTTCTCTCCCCGGCGGCAGGCCTCCCGCCTCTGCCTTGCGCTACCGATTCGCTAATCAATTTTCACTTCAAACTCACAACGAGCCACCCGGATGCGGCATCCCTGCCTTAGTCCGGGTTATCCGGCCATCCATGGCGGGAACTCTGCTCGTTTTTTGCTCAAATTGGCTCATCTTGAGGCGCTTTGGATTGAACACGGTAATCCGTGTTTTCCAACTCTGTTGTAGGGGCAAGGCATGCCTTGCCAGCGGTAATCCTAAAAATCGCTCGAAAGACGAATCAGAACCCGGTCACTCGACCGGGTTGCTGATCACCAGCTGGTAAGGACCGGCTTCTGAGGTGTTCACCGGCGACAAGGTGATTTCCCAGTCGCCAGGCTGTGGCATTGGTTGACCGGATTTCGACACCCGCGCCACCAGGGCGACTTGCTCGAAACTACCGATGTTCATGCCAGCCACCATCGCCATGGAATTATCCAGCGTCAGCTTGACCGGCAGATCCGCCACCGTCAGACGCTGAACCGCCAGCGGTGCCGGAGGGCCACTGACCGCCCGCGCCAGCACAAACACAGTATCGGTTGGCGCTACTGCGGCCCTGGCTTGCGGACTGATGTCCACGGCAACCCGCAAACCGGCACGTTCAAGCCAGCTGAGATCCACTTCGGTACCCTGCTGTTGCAGCTCTTCCGCCGCCCGCTGGATGCCCTGCACCAGAATCTGTGATTCCGGCCCGGCTGGCAGACTCATCCACAGCTGCTTCCAGTACTGAATCGCCTGCTCAAGCTTGCCCAGTTCAAACGCCATAATGCCTGCCAGTCCCAGCGCCTGACGGTTGTTCGGGCTGAGGTCGATGGCCTGCTGTAACAGTGCATATGTGGTTGCATCAGCTTGCTGATCGGCGGCGAAAAAACGTGCTTCGGCCAGCAGGGTCAAAGTGGCGGCACGATCGGCAGTAGCGTCTTCCGGCAAGCCGGAGAGAATCTTCTGGAACTCAGCAACCGCCTTGTCGTAGTCGCCATTGGCGCTCAACAAGCGGGCATTGAGATAGGCCCACTCCGGATTATCACTGTGTGCACGGGCGGCAACGGCCATCCGTTGCATCAGTTCATCACGTTCCTTGCTGGTCAGCTCGACCTGGCCACCCTTGTTCAATAAGGCGGTAGCCCGCAGTTCGTTGTCCGCCCCCCAGAAGCCGTACAGCAGGAAGGTACCGAGCCCGGCGATCAACACCATAACCAGCAGCAGTGGCCACTGGCCCTTGCCAATAGCCAGCTGTTCTTTTTCGGCAGTGGCGCTGGCGAGAAACTCGCGGTCCAGTTCCAGCTGCATGACTTGCCGCTCATCGTCTTCAAGGTCAGCGGTTTTCAGTTCTTCGGTACGCTCCTGATACAGCCGACGGTTTTCTTCCGACTGCACATTCGCCTGTGGTTGGTACCACACAGGACGCAGCAACAGCAGTGCCAGTGGCACCAGCAAAACAAGTAACAACCAGATCATGTTAAGCCTTTGGATCGGTGTGATTGGGCTGAGCGGCCTTCAGGCGCTCAAGCTGTTGTTGTTCTTCTTCAGTGAGTGGCGCCAGTTTGCGCGAACCCTGGCTGCGGCGCAGCTGACGCAGCACCAGCAGGCCGAGCAGGAACACAATCACAGGCCCAAACCACAGCAACCAGGTATCCTTGCGGACCGGCGGTTTGTAGTGGACAAAATCACCATAACGGGCAACCAGATAATCGACGATCTGGTCGTCGGACTGGCCCCCCTGCATCAGTTCATAAACCTTCTCGCGCATGTCGCTGGCGACCGGCGAGTTGGAATCCGCGAGGTTCTGGTTCTGACACTTGGGACAACGCAACTCTTCCGCCAGCGTATTAAAACGCTGCACATCGGTTTCACTGTCGAACTGGTATTTGTAGCCTTCCACCACCGCACTGGCGGCGGCACTCAGCAACAGGCTGGCGCACAGCAACAAAAAACGGCCGTAAATCTGTTTCATTGCAGGCTCTCGAACTGGGGTTGCAGTTGCTTCCACACCTTGGCATTGAGGTCGCCAACGTGCTTGCCACGAATCACTCCGGCGGAATCAATCAGGAAGGTTTCCGGTGCCCCGTAAACGCCCAGCTCCAGCCCCAGCTTGCCATCCGGGTCGGAAATATTGCCCTGGTACGGGTTGCCATAGGACGCCAGCCATTGTTTGGCCTTGTCGTCTTCATCCTTGTAGTTGATGCCAATAATGCGAATGCCTTGTTCAGCTGCCAGCTGATTCAGGAAGGCGTGTTCGGCCTTGCAGGTTGGGCACCAGGTGGCCCAGACATTCACCAGCGCCGGTTTTCCCAGCAGATCGGCACGCTGGATCGGCTCACCGGTTTCCAGCGCCACCATGTCAAATTCAGGGAATAGCTGACCAATTAATGGCGACGGCAGTACGTCCTTGTCTTCCCGGTCGATGGTGAGGAAAAACAGCCCCGCCATCACCAGAAAGCCAATCAGGGGGACAAACAGATAGACCCGTTTCATGCAGTTGCCTCCTGCAGGGCAGCATCCGCTGCCGGTTGTTCCTTACGACGGTAACGTTTGTCGAACATCGCCAGCAGGCCACCCAGGGCCATCAGCACACCGCCAAGCCAGACCCAGCGCATAAACGGCTTGATCTGCAGACGCATGCCCCAGGCTCCGTTATCGAGTGGTTCGCCCATGGAAACGTAGACGTCGCGCAGCAGGGTAACGTCGATGGCGGCTTCGGTCATGATCGAACCACGAGCCAGATAACGACGTTTTTCCGGGTGCAGGTCAGCGATCAGCTTGTCACCGTCGTAGACCCGGAAGTGGGTTGCGTCAGAGACATAGTTAGGGCCTTCGATATGACCACCTTCGACAAACTGGAAGCGGTAACCATCCAGTGTGAATTCCTCGCCCGGTGCCATTTTGACCGACTCTTCAATGCTGTAGTTGGCCACCATGGTGACGCCAATGACTGTCACGGCGACGCCCAGGTGCGCCAGAATCATGCCGTTGAAGCTGGGACTCAGCGCTGGAATCCGGCTGATCTGGCCACGACACTTGCTCCACAGATCACGCAGACTGACCAGAATCAGCCAGGCGGAAATACCAATGCCCAGCACCACTGACCAGTTCATATCACCACTGGCCAGCAGTGGCGCGGCGAAACCCAAGATCAGTGAGGCAACCGCCACCAGCCCGGTTTCACGGGTCAGACGGTCGAACTTGTCCTGCTTCCAGCGGCTCATGGCACCAACACCAATAATCAGCGTCAAGGCCACCGACAGCGGCACAAACATCAGGTTAAACCAGCTGGCGCCCACCGAAATCTTGCCCATGCCAAGGAAGTCGATCGCCAGTGGATAGAGGGTACCCAGCAGAATCGCAAAGGCGGCCACCAGCAACAGCAGGTTGTTCATCAACAGGAAACTTTCCCGCGACAGCCATTCATAACGACCAACCGAGGCTACCGTTGGTGCCTTGATGGCGTACACCAGCAGTGAACCACCCACGACCAGCCCCAGCAGTGCCAGTACAAACACACCGCGCTCAGGGTCTGATGCAAAGGCGTGTACCGAGGTCAGTACGCCGGAACGCACCAGGAAGGTACCCAACAGACTCAGCGAGAAGGCAAAGATAGCCAGCAATACTGTCCAGCTTTTGAACAGACCGCGTTTTTCCGTTACCGCCAGCGAGTGCAGCAGTGCGGTCGCCACCAGCCAGGGCATCAGCGAAGCGTTTTCAACCGGGTCCCAGAACCACCAGCCGCCCCAGCCAAGTTCGTAATAGGCCCACCAGCTGCCAAGGGCGATACCAATGGTCAGGAATATCCAGGCCGCGGTGGTCCATGGTCGCGACCAGCGCGCCCAGGCAGCGTCCAGTCGACCGCCCAGCAAGGCCGCAATGGCAAACGAGAACACCACCGACAGCCCCACGTAACCCATATACAGGGTTGGCGGATGAACGATCAGACCGAAGTCCTGCAACAGCGGATTAAGGTCAGCCCCTTCCGTCGGCACTGATGGCAGAATCCGTTCAAACGGGTTGGAGGTTTCCAGCGTGAAGGAAATAAAGCCGGTCGCCACCAGGCCCATGATGCCGAGCACCCGCGCCAGCATCACCAGTGGCAGTGAACGGCTGAAGACGGCAACGGCCAGGCCCCAGCAGCCCAGCAAGGTCACCCACAACAACAGCGAACCTTCGTGAGCACCCCACACCGCGCTGATCTTGTACGGCGTTGGCAAGGCGGTATTGGAGTTGGCAGCGACATAGGCGACCGAGAAATCATCCTGCACAAAGCAGTAGGCCAGCACCACCAGACTGATCATCAGAAACAGCGCCTGGGCGGCTGCCAGCGGGCGGGCGTAAGACATCGCCAGAGGATTACCGGCAGCAACTCCCCACAGTGGTACCAGGGTTTGCAGAAACGCAGCCATCAGCGCCATGATCAGCGCCAACTGGCCAAACTCGGGCAGCGAACTCAGCATGCCGTAAACATCTCCAGGCATCAGTTTGCTCCACTCATCGACTCATTCGCGGAATCATTCCCGGAGTCATTCATTGCCGCTTTCATCGCTCCCTGCATGGCCGCGCGACCTTCCTTGTCGGCTTTTTCCAGCGCTTCCTTCACTTCTGGCGGCATGTAGTTTTCATCGTGTTTGGCCAACACTTCAGAGGCCTGCATCATGCCGTTATTGTCGAGCTGGCCCATCGCCACAATGCCCTGACCTTCACGAAACAGGTCCGGCAAAATGCCTTCGTAGTGAATCGGCACCGTGGCGGAACCATCGGTCACTTCAAAAGTTACCGCCAGGCCATCGGTCGAACGCTTGACGCTGCCAACCACCACCAGACCACCGGCACGAATGGTACGACCGTGAGGCGCTTCTCCCGACGCCATCTGGGTCGGGGTATAAAACAGATTGATATTCTGAGTCAGCGAGTACATCAGCAGCCCGACGGCAACGCCAAATCCGATTACCAGAAACAGGATTAACTGCAGGCGTTTTTTACGCTTGGGGTTCATTTTACTTCTCCTCACTGGCCAGCGAACTGGCCGCCGATTTATTCCCCTGACTGCGTTCACGACGCAGCCGGCGGTTTTGTTCTTTGATCAGGCGGCGGCGCTGCATCAGCGGCTGCACCACATTGGCCGCAATCACCACGGCGGTCAGACCATAGGACAACCAGACATAAAAGCCGTGTTTGCCCATCGCCAGAAATTCACTGAAGCTATGGAATTCCATCAGCGTTTGCCTCCTGCCATCTCCGGCAACTGCTGAACCCAGCTGCGTTTGCGTTCCTGCCAGAGGATTTCATTACGGGTCCGCAAGATCACCAGCAGCGCAAAAAATACGTAGGTCGTGACAATCATGATCAGCAAGGGCCACAACATATCCGGCGCCATACTGGGTTTTTCGGTCAGCTTGAGGGTGGCTGGCTGATGCAGCGTGTTCCACCATTCCACCGAATATTTGATGATCGGAATATTCACCAGCCCCACCAGCGACAGAATTGCACCGGCCTTGTGGCTGGCTTCTTCGGATTCAATCGCCCGTTGCAACGCCATCACGCCGAAATACAAAAACAGCAGCATCAGCATCGACGTCAGGCGGGCATCCCAAACCCACCAGGTGCCCCAGGTTGGCTTGCCCCAGATAGCACCGGTGAACAGGCTGATCAGGCACATGCTGGCACCAATCGGCGCAATCGCCCGAGCGACCCAGGCCGCCATCTTCATACGCCAGATCAGGAATACCGCACCCGCCACCGCCATCATCACAAAGCCGCTCTGAGCCACAATCGCCGCTGGCACATGGATGTAGATAATGCGGAAACTGTTGCCTTGCAGGTAATCCGCCGGGGCATACAACAGACCCAGTGTCAGGCCAATCACAGTGCCAATAACGGACACCAGCGCCAGCCAGAAGATCCAGCCGGAGGTCAGCTCATAAAACCATTTCGGCGATCCCAGACGGTGATACAACCGGACAAGCCACTGCCACATACTTCAAACCCCAATAGCGACTAGCGCGATAAATTCAGTTTCAGCGCTGCCGCAGCAGCAAAGGGCGTCAGACAGACCGCCAGCGCCAGCATGGCACCGAGGAAGCCAATCTGGCCATTGTAAGTCATGCCAAGCCCGGCGTGATAAACCGCACTGGCCGCAAATATCAAAACCGGCACATACATAGGCAGGATCAATAGACTCAATAGCAATCCGCCACTACGAACGCCCGCCGTTAATGCTGCTCCAACCGATCCCAGCAAACTCAGAATCGGCGTGCCAATTAACAGACTCAGCAACATCGCCCAGTAGGCATCATTCGGCAATGCCATCATCAACCCCAGTACCGGCGCCATGATCGTCAGCGGCAAACCACTGCAGAGCCAATGCACCAGCGCCTTGCCCAATGCCAGCAAATACAGCGATTCCCCTGATGCCAGCCACTGTTCCAGCGTGCCGTCGTCAACGTCAGCTTTGTAAAGAGCGTCAAGAGACAATAAAGTTGCCAAAAGTGCTGCAACCCAGATGACACCACCGGCAATACGGGCAAGAAATTTGGGATCCGGGTCCACCGCCAGAGGAAACAAGGCCACCACCATCAGGAAAAACATCAGTGGATTAAGCCATTCGCCCGGGTTGCGGGCAGCCAGCAACAGGTCGCGGCGAATTGTCGCAGTCACCAGACTCATGCGGCACCTCCACGGCGATTGGCCATCAGGGCACCCAGATCCAGACGTTGCAGGGACGGAATATTTTGCAGGGCATGGTGGCTGGTAATAATGACCGCCCCATTACGATTGATGTGTTGCAGGATACGTTGTTCGAGCCACTCGACACCGTAAACATCGAGGGCGGTAAAAGGTTCGTCGAGAATCCACAGCGGTGCCGGGATGACATCCAGCCGTGCCAGTCCGACCCGCCGCTGCTGCCCGGCCGACAACTGGTTGCAGGGAGTTTCTTCATAACCACCCAGCTCCACCTGCTCCAGCGCCTGCCACAGTTGCTCGTCGTCGATACCGGCTTCGGCCTGCCAGGGGCTGACCAGCCAGCGCAGGTTTTCAATCGGCGTCAGCGCCCGCTTGATACCGGCCAGATGGCCCAGGTACAAACGACAGGCGGCGTATTCGGCAAACACGTCCTGCAAGGCTTCGCCCTGCCACGACACATCGCCTTCGTACTCACGGTTGAGCCCGGCCAGCAGTCGTAACAGGGTGGTTTTACCCGCGCCATTGGGTCCGGCCAGTTGCAACAGATCACCATTGCCAACCGCAAACGACAGGGATTCAAACAACACCCGATCATCACGCTCACAATACAAATCTGTAGCGCTGAGAGACACACTGTTATTGTCGTACCGATCGAGCATTTATCCCCCGCCGCCCTGGTTTGATCCACACTGATTACTAATGGTCTGACCTTTGTTCCACCGGTCAGTCAGAAAAAGGCGCGCCATTATATACAAAAACGACAATCACTGCGGCTTGACTCAGGTGGGTCTCTGGATCAATTTGACCCGTAGTGGCTGACACTTAAGAACAAGATCGAATGGCCGATAGCAATGGCACAGGATCTCTGGCCAACAACCAGTTCCGGGTTAACCATGACACCAATGTGTTTTACCAGGCTGCCGTTTAGCCGATGACAACCCCACTGATTCCGCCCGCCCTGCTGCAACAGGCCGGACTGGTTTCCGACCGCAACACGAGTGCTGCTCCAGAGCGCTTTGTGGGGGAAGTGGTGGCCAGCAAACCGGCCGCCGATGGCCAGTCGCTGGTGACACTCAAGGTTGGCAACGAAAAACTGCAGGTGATGAGTGAACGGCCGCTGGCCAATGGCAGCCAGCTGACCCTGCAGCTGCAACCCGATCAACAACTGGACGTTGTTGATGTGCGCCCGCCGGCGGCCAATGGTCAAACCCCCACGACCAATTCAGTATCAGCCGCACTCGCCAGTGCGATTGAACGGCTGTTGGCATCACGTCAGGGATTGCTGGCCGATACCGCAGGGAAACCTGCGGTGGCCACCAACCCATTGACCTACAGCCAGACCACCATCAGCAACGGTACTGCATCCCCCCGAAGCAATGTCACCGCAACTGCCCTCAACCAGCTGGTCCAGCTGTTGGCCAATAGTGCCAGCAACTCTGCCACTCAAGCGGCTCCATCCGCGAATAACAGCCTGACGCCAACACAACTACAAAATTTTCTGCAGCAACTGCCCACGGCTGCCGAACCGACCCCGGCGCGGGTGCAAAATGCCATTCAGCAGTCGGGTGTTTTTCATGAACAGCAGCTGCTTAAACAACTGGGCAACCATCAATCCACCACACCTGCCCCAACCAGCACAACTACTGTGGCCACCGCGACGGACCCGGCCACCGGCACCGCAACGTCTAACCGACAAGCCAATAACTGGTTTCAGGCCGCGTTACAGGGATTGGGCATCAACAGCCGACTGACCCAGCCAGGTCAGCCAGACAGTGCCGGAATCAGCCAGCCAACAGCCCCGCTCAACACCGGGACAGCTGCTGCGCAGCCCTCCCCCCAGGCCAGCATAACGACCAACAGCCTGCCGCCGGGCACCGATATCCAGCAAAATCTGGCCAGTCAGGGCCAGCAATACAATCAACGCTTGCAGGCCGCGGTGGCCGAACTGGCGCTGACGAAGCCGGAGGCTACACCTACCAACCTGAAAACAATCTTAACGCTGGCACTGGCGGCAAGTGGTGGTTTACCTACGGATCAGAACCAGCAGCCATTACCACTCAAGGACGGCATCAATGGATTTCACGGTAATGAACTGACACGGCTGTTACACAGTGCGCTGGCAACGATTGAGCACAACCAGATCAGCATGCGACAGGCGACCGAGCATTCGTTATTGAAGACCCTGTTACTGTTCCAGCATGGGGATGAACTGCAGCAAGCTGAGCTGGAGCTACGCCACCCAGCCGAGCAACGTAGCACCGAGCAACGACCTGCAGATCCACGCGACGGCAGTTGGGCCGCCCAAAACGGCTTGCCGCAGAGCCATGCAGATAATCACCAGCAAACGTCATCTGATGCCGACAAACCTGTGGCAAATCACAACCAGCAGCGCATCTGGCAATTAAAACTACACTTTGATCTGGCCGATTATGGCCCGCTGGATGTCGAGGTCAGCCTTGGCTGGCCAGCCATCACAGTCACATTCTGGTCGTTACAACAGCACACCCGTCAGAGTCTGCAACAGCAGCTGCAACCATTACGGCAACGGCTTGAAACACTGGGGGCCAAGGTCGAACAGCTGGAAGTCCGCCACGGTGCCTTGCCGGTCCAACAACATAACCAGATCAGCCAGCGGCTGGTGGATGTCCGCACATGAGCATTCCTGAATCACTCAAGCAGTCAACTCAGGCAGTGGCACTGAAATACCGGCCAGAGCAGCAGCAAACTGCTCCCAAACTGGTGGCAAAAGGAGAAGAGGAGCTGGCGCAGGCAATTATTGAACTGGCGTTGGCACACGAAGTACCCATTTACGAGAACGCCAGCCTGACCCAGTGGCTGGGCCAGCTTGACGTTGGCGAGGACATCCCTGAAGCGCTCTATCAGGTGATCGCTGAAATTCTGGCGGTGGTCTATCAGCTGCAAGGCAAGCAGCCAACCTGCTAGACGTTAGCTAAACACCGACCGAAACGCGGGTTTTCACTGCATCGACCAGCCAGCTGGTATAGGTGGCCACCATGTCGTCCGGGATCAGATCAATATCCTGCAACAGTAATGGCAGTGAATTGTGATGGTAACAGTCGATCAGGCCATGCAGGGCACTGAGGAAATACAGCGTCACCTGACGACGCTTGTTTTCGGCAGTATCAGCCATGCCACCAACCGCATCAGTCAGCACACTCTGGACGTGTAACTGCCACTCTTCCACCAGCCGGTCCAGCAGCATACTGACCGTTGCATCTTCCTGATTCAGTGGTCCCTGACGAATCACGGGGGCCTTGAACATCAGCTGGAAATAACCGGCATGCTGGCGTGCAAATTCGAGCATCTGACGGCACAGGCGATAGAGCGCATCCTGAGCATCCTGGCTGTCCAGCAAACTCAGATTGGTATCGTGGAACAGCATTTCAAAACCGCGCTGGCGAATATGCAGCAGCAGCGATTCCTTGGAAGGGAAATAGTTGTAGATATTACTGGCCGTCATATCCAGTTCGGCCGCCAGCTTGCGCATCGATAACGAATGAAACCCCTGTTCCGCCATCACCGCAGCGGCGCTGTTCATGATGCGTTCACGCTGATAGGCAACTTCTTCGGGAGAGAACGGTTTTTTCGGCATGACGGCTCCTGGTCTGTGCTGGGGTTGTCGGCTGGGACTCTGATTCCTTGAGGCCGACCAAATACCGTAAATTAACAGTGTCGTTTTATCTTGCAGGCGTTCGAGGGTACCCCAGCTTACTGTCAAATCAATAGATAAGCTGATAAAACACTATGGTCCGTTAGTAGAGTTATTGATAATGGTCAACAGGTTTGACCCAAGACAAGACTAATTGCGCCAACAGGGATTAGCATCGATATCCTTTTCCCTGCGGCTGCTGTTTGAGCACCCTGCTGCAGGCGTTCTGTTCACCGACCCGTTGAGTTGCCGTATGAACACACAGGTTTCCTGGGATCCATTGCTGATCCAACGCTACAACCGTCCTGGCCCTCGTTATACCTCCTACCCGACTGCGGTGGAATTTGCAGCCGTCGATAACGATCAGACCGAGCTGCAGGCATTTGCCGAACGAGATCCGGCCAAGCCGCTGTCGCTGTATCTGCACATCCCGTTTTGTCGCCATGTTTGTTATTACTGTGGCTGCAACAAGATCGTGACCAAGGACACCAGCAAGGCACGGCCGTATCTGGACATTCTCAAACGCGAGATCGATGCCAAGGCAGCCCTGCTGGAACAGCACGCCAACGGCCAGCCACAAATCGTCGAACAGTTGCACCTGGGCGGTGGCACACCAACCTTCCTGTCCGATGACGAGTTACAGGAACTGGTCGAGCACCTGCGCCGTCGCTTTGCCTTCAGCAACGCTGCCAGCGCCGACTATTCCATCGAAATTGACCCGCGCGAGCTGCGCCCGGGCACTCTGGTTTTATTGCGCAAACTGGGCTTTAACCGCGTCAGTTACGGCGTGCAGGATCTGCAGCCGGAAGTACAGGCGGCGGTGAACCGTGTTCAATCCGAAGAAATGATTCGCGAAGTGATGGCCGAGGCCCGCGCGCTCGGTTTCCGCTCAATCAATATCGACCTCATCTATGGTTTGCCACATCAGAGCCTGGCCAGCTTCGACCAGACGCTCGACACCATTATTGATATGCGGCCAGACCGCTTATCGGTGTTCAACTACGCTCACTTGCCAGAACGCTTCAAGCCGCAGAGACGGATCAATGGTGATGACTTACCCGATGCCCAGGAAAAACTGGCAATTCTGGGTCACTGCATTCAGCGTCTGGGCGCTGCTGGCTACCAATACATTGGCATGGATCACTTTGCGCTGCCCGATGACGAACTGTCGGTAGCGCAGAACTCAGGCAAGCTGCACCGTAACTTCCAGGGCTACACCACCCATTCACAATGCGACCTGATTGGTTTTGGTGTCTCGTCTATCAGCCAGATTGGTGATTATTACCTGCAGAATCAGGTCGGTATTGAGGGTTATGAAAAAGCCCTGGCCGCAGAGCAGCTACCACTGGCACGGCAGATCAAGACCAGCCACGACGACCGGGTGCGCCGTTATGTGATCACCCAGCTGCTGTGTCACCTGCAAGTGAGTTTTGCCAGCATCGATCAGCGGTTCAACATCGACAGCCGCACCTACCTGGCGGATTCGCTGCAACGCCTGCAGCCAATGATCGACGATCAACTGGTTGCGGTAGACGCCGATTCCATCCGGATTCTGGACAGAGGCCAGCTGCTGGTGCGTAATGCCTGTATGGCATTTGATGAGTACCTGCAACAACATGAGCAACAACGCTTCTCCAAAGCGATCTAGACTCCGGTCTCTCCCTTCCTACTGGCAAGCGCAGTCCAGATGGCTGCGCTGGCCGGTCGAACTGTTGCTGCTGGTGCTGTTGATCACACTGGCCAGCCAATGGCTCAGCCGACATATGCTGGCCAAGCAGAGCCAAATTCCCGACCTCTCGCTGACTACCCTTGATGGTCAAACCACCAGCCTTTATCAACAGCTGGCAGAGCTGCCACAGCAGCCAACACTGGTATATTTATTCGCTCCCTGGTGTAGTATCTGCAAGGTCAGCATGCCCGGCCTGCCACTGGTAACCGGCACTCATACCAACCTGTTGACGATTGGACTTTCCTGGCAAAGCCGACAAGAGGTGGCAGAAATGGTCCAACCCATGAATTTACCGGACAAGCCCTTGCTGGGCGATGTAAACACAGCTGCCAAACTGGCCATTAGTGGTTTTCCCAGCTATTACCTGATTGATCCACAAGGCCGGATACTGACGTTGGATCGCGGCCTCACGACCCCCGTCGGGCTATGGCTGAAACTGCGCTGGCAACAGCTGAAAAGCTGGTGGCACAAATAATATATCGGTCAGCTATCCGGCTGTTCCCAGAACTGCCAGCCCGCTTCGGTGAACTGCAGATAGACCGAGCGCGTGAAAGGTTTTTGATAGGATTCGATGCTGCGACGGAACAACCGCTCACGTTTGAAAACAGGCAGCTTGGCCCAGTGCGCCAGTCCGGCGACGTGCCATTCCACCACGGCCTCAGCGTACCAGGCATCATCGACCCAATACGCCGGACTCAGCGAAACCAGTTGCTGCAATTCAGGATAACCGTAGACCAGCCGCTTGCCATCCGGGTATTGGCGCCAGTCAGCCTGCTCCGATAACTGGTAATCCCACACCGCTTCAAACAGTATGCCGCCATCTTTGGAACGGGATTTCTGCATTTTTCCGGTACGGCTGACGACGCCATCAGAACTAAGATTGTCCAGCCACTGCAGCCGTTGCCCCTGTTCGTTGCGGGGGATCTGAAGTGGAAAGGAAAGCTTGTCCCACACCAATGCGTGGCTGCGTATGCCTTGCTCAATCAGACGCACGGCGTCGGCCTTTAAAAGCGGCGGCTGTTCCTTCGGTGGATTCCAGGCGCCCACCCAGCTCGGCAGCATCAGTAAACCTGCCGCCAATAAAAATTGGAGGTAGCACTGATTCCGGCCAATTAATCCGAAATATTTTTGTAACAAGTATTCACCCACAAGGTCCATACCAATACCATAGCGCTTCCTGAGCCAAATGGGCGTCAATGTCACCCAAATGTCACACGTGCCCCGTACATTCGGCCGGATAAATTCAACAGTCAGGTACTAACATGCAACATGCCACTGCTGCCCAGAGTGCCGCGAGCAGCGACTCTCCACTCGTGGCCCGTATCACCCAGGACCCTACTGAAATTCGTCAGGCGCTGGAACTGCGCTACCGGGTATTTGCTGAAGGCATGGGAGCCAAGATCGACAGCGGAGAAGCGGGCATTGATCGTGACCGTTTCGATGATGTTTGTCTGCATCTGATTGTAAAAGACGTCAATAACGATTGTGTGGTTGGTTACAGTCGTATCCTTACCAACGATTTGGCTCAGCAAGCCGGTGGTTTCTATTCAGCCAGCGAGTTTGACCTCAGCAAGATCATTCAATCCGACAAGACCTATATGGAAATTGGCCGCACCTGCGTCGATCCGAACTTCCGCAGCGGTGCCGTTATTGGTTTGCTGTGGTCTGGTATCGCCCAATTCATGTCGGCGCACAACATTGATTATCTGATGGGTTGTGCCAGCATTCCCTTGAACGAAGGTTATGCCCGTGCTGTGGCCATCATCAACCACCTGCGCGAAAAGCATTACACCAGTGCAGATGTGCGTGCCGAGCCACGTGTTCATATGCCACGTATCGATACCGATATTGATGGTGCCCGACTGGTACCACCGCTGTTGAAAGCGTACCTGCGTATTGGTGTGAAAGTGTGTGGCGAGCCGTTCCTCGACAAGGACTTCAACGTCGCCGACGCCCTGATTCTGCTTAACCGCGACAACATCAACCAACGCTATCTGCGCCACTTCGCCAAAACCGAAGGTCAGGATCAAGCCTGATTTTGCGGCAGTCTGCGGATCCTTTGCTAGGCTGAATAAAACAACCTTTTATTCAGCCTGGCGGGAACCGGTATGAGCAAGCTTGTGATCAGCACAGCCCTGGAATCGATCTGGGAAACCATCGAAGCTCTGGAAGACGGCTATTGGGAAGCCTCTGCCATGGCCGACAAGGATCTGCTGTTCAGTCTGATCCAGATGCTGTACCGCGAGTACAACGAACTGCTGAAAGTCAGCGTGCAGGATCACCATTTCCCCTACGAAGTCATCGGCGTACCGCAACAGCAATTTATCAGCTTACTCGGACGCATCAGTCAGCAATTGCCACAGCTGTGTCAACGCCCAACCACCCAGGACAGGCTGCAATCGCTTTGCAGCCTGTTGTTGAGGTCGATTCAATAACTTCTAGAGGCTGACTTCACCAGCATCCACATGGCGATTGCGACCGCTGCGCTTGGCCCGGTATAGCGCCTGGTCGGCGGCATCCAGCAAGGTCATGGCGTCATCGCGGATACCCGGCTGACACCAGGCACTGCCAATGCTGACGGTCAGCCACTCACTCACAGGCGAGCCCGGGTGGGCAATCTGTAATTGATGCACAGCGGCCATCATACGTTCGGCAATAACTCCAACACCGCTGAGTTCAATGGCTGGCAAGACCGCTGCAAACTCCTCACCGCCATAACGGGCGACCAGGTCGTGAGCGCGTTTGACAGACCCCTGCAGCGCCTGGGCGACCTGCAGCAAGGCCTGATCACCAGCCAGGTGACCATAGCTGTCGTTGTAGAGTTTGAAGACGTCAACATCGATCATCATCACCGCCAGACCACTGCCCTGGCGCTGGGCCCAGCGCCATTCGGAGGCAAATACCTCGTCAAAGCGGCGGCGATTGGCAATGCCAGTCAGACCATCGGTGACCGACATGCCTTCCAGCCGCTGAATCAGGGTACGTTTCTGTAACAGCACCCCGAGGCGGGCTTCGACAAGAGCACGATTCAAAGGCAAGGGGAGATAGAGGCTGGCACCGGCAACCAGTATGGCAGCTTCTGCAGTGGTATCGTCAGCACCGATCACCACCAGGTCCACCGCGTGACGATCAATAAAATGACGCCAGCGATCCATAAACACCGGCAGCCGGATACCCGGTAAGTTATCCGCCAGCAATAACAGGTCTGGCTGGAATTCCGGTTGCTCAAGACAGCGTTCGAGCTCCTGCAACGAGCTGATATTTATCACCCGACAGGCAGTCGGAAAAAGCTCGCCAAACAGGGCCTGACGGGCCAGGCTGGCATCGGCCAGCAACACGGTTACGGGTTGATCCATCATTTTGCAGGAACCATTTAAGCAGCGAAAACTTCTTAATCCATATAATCATGAAAACGCCCGAATGGTAACTCACAGATATATAAGATTGCGCATTTAACAAAAATCCGGGCCTTCATTAACGCTTTTTGGAACTGGCCGTACCTTTTGCCACAACATGGCTATAACATCGGCCCCAGCAATTTTCTCAAGGAGTTTACATGCCTGTTCAATCATCCCTTTCGCGTCCAACCCGTTTGCTGGCCTCCACTCTGATGGGCGGCCTGCTGTTGTCTGTCGCCAGCTGTGGCCAGGCTGATGAAAAAACAGCGGAACAACAAAAAGCTGAACAGGGCCAGCCTGCCATGCAAGTCAGCAAGATGCCCAACCCCTTGCTGACGGAAACCGACAAGCCGATTACCCTCGCGGCCGCCCAGCCAACTACCAGCCCAACCAGGCCTGCAACCGAAAAAGCGGCTGCCCATTCCAGCAGCGAGTTGCCAGCCATTCCCAACTTCGCCTCCTACACCGACGTCAAGCAGAAGAAAAAAGTCTTCTTTGATTTCATGCTCGATCTGGTCAAGCGGGTCGATGAAGACGTTCTGAAAGAGCGCCATCTGGTCGAAAAATGGAATCCGGCTGACGGCATGAGCAATGACATGCTGGCACTGGTTGAAAAATACCGGGTTGATGAAAACCTCGACGCCAAAGCCACCAAGGCCGAACTACTGAAGCGCGTGCAAGTGATTCCACCATCACTGGTATTGGCCCAGGGAGCCAATGAAAGCGCGTGGGGCACTTCCCGCTTTGCCCGTACCGGTAACAACTATTTTGGCCAGTGGTGTTTCGTCAAGGGTTGTGGTCTGGTGCCACAACAGCGCAACGATGGTGCCATTCATGAAGTTGCCAAATTTGATCACCCGCTGGAATCCGTGCGCAGCTACGTGCTCAACCTCAACCGTCACTACACCTATGAAAAACTGCGCACCTTGCGTCAGCAGGAAATAGCCAAGCAAGGTTACCCAACCGGCATCAACCTGGCTGCCGGGCTGGAAAACTATTCCGAGCGTCGGATGGAGTACGTGAAGGAAATTCGCAGCATGATCAGCTATAACAAGTTAGACAAACTTGATCCGCAACTGCTCAGCCTGAAGTAATCGGCTGCAAGGAACCCTGACTTGAACGACCGCGAAAGACGTTTTGCTCCCCGTTACGATGCCGCCCCATTGCAGGTGGAACTGCAATGCCGTCGCTTGCTGGGGGGCTGGCAGGCTCCTCATCGGGCCATTGGTATCGACATCGCCCGTGGTGGTCTGGCGATTCTGTCACCGCTGAAACTCAAATCCGGCAGCCGGGTACGTCTTTCGCTGGGCAACCGGCATCTGCGTCTGCACCAGGTACCAGCCCGTATCCTGCGACAGACCAGCCGTGGCAGTGATTTTATTTATGGCATCAGCTTTGAACTTGATGATCTGCCAGCATCGGCTCGCCAGAGCGCCGATGAAATCCTTGCCCAGTTATTGCAGCCGCTGACACATCTGCTTGCCAAGCCGCCAGCGGAGCAGGTTGCCTGAGCGCTCATTGGGGTACATCAAAGCCTTGACCCCGGCCTGCGGCTGGGGTTTTATGCGGCCGATTTTCCGCCAAGCCACAAGAAGAACACACGATGCCAATACTGACGGGAATACTGGCTTTTCTGCTGCTGATTCTGAATACCCTGTTCTGGGCCCCCCTGCTGATCCTCGCAGGTTTGCTCAAGGCAGTGGTCATCCCTTACCAGAAACAACTCACCATCCTGGTTAACTTCTGTGCCGATGCCTGGATCAAGGGCAATGTGTTGTGGATGAAGCTGGCCCAGAACACTCGCTGGACCATTAACGCTCCAGCCCAACTGAACAAGCGTGGCTGGTATTTTGTGGTCAGCAACCACCAGAGCTGGGTCGATATTCTGGTGCTGCAATACTGCCTCAACCACCGTATTCCGCTGCTGAAATTCTTCCTCAAGCAACAGCTGGTATGGGTACCGATTCTGGGCTTCGCCTGGTGGGCGCTGGATTTCCCCTTTATGAAGCGTTACAGCAAGGCGTACCTGGCCAAATACCCGGAGAAAAAAGGCCAGGATCTGGAAACCACCCGCCGCTCCTGTGAAAAATTCCGTCAGCTACCGACCAGCGTAATGAACTTTCTGGAAGGCACCCGCTTTACTCCGGCCAAACATGATGAGCAGGCATCCCCCTTCCAACATTTGTTGGCACCCAAAGCGGGCGGCATGGCGTTTGCGTTAAGCGTTATGGGCGACAGCTTCCATTCCATGCTCGACGTCACCATCTATTACCCGGATGGAGCCCCTACCATGTGGTCGTTTATGAAAGGCCAGATGAAACGCTGCCACGTCGACATCCAGGAACTGGAAATTCCGCCGGAATTCCAGCATGGCGACTATCAGAACGACGAAGCCTTCCGGCTGCAATTCCAGTTGTGGGTACAGCAACGCTGGCAACAGAAAGATCGTTTGTTGAGCGAACTTGAGCTTATCTATCACCCTGCGTCATAAGCTAATAGTCGAGAAGTATTACGATCTGCCAGAACATTGGTGTATTAACCCAGTCTGTTTGATACGAATTTGCACCCAACAGGAACAGGAGCTTTCCGTGAAGGTTTATGAAGACATCAGCCAATCCATTGGCAATACACCGCTGGTTCGCATTCGCCATCTGAGTGACCACCCGCATATTTACGCCAAACTGGAAAACCGCAACCCGGCTCATTCAGTCAAATGCCGTATCGGCGCCAACATGATCTGGCAGGCCGAGCAAGACGGTAAACTCAAGCCTGGTATGGAAATCGTTGAACCGACCAGTGGCAACACGGGTATTGCGTTGTCGTTTGTTGGTGCTGCCCGTGGTTACAAGGTCACCCTGACCATGCCGGAAACCATGAGCATTGAGCGCCGCAAGGTAATGATGGCACTGGGTGCCAATCTGGTGCTGACCGAAGGTGCCAAGGGCATGAAAGGTGCCGTCGACAAGGCCGCTGAGCTGCTGGCAGAAGATCCGCAAAACCGCATCCTGCTGCAACAATTCGAAAACCCGGCCAACCCGGCGATTCACGAAAAAACCACCGGCCCGGAAATCTGGAACGACACCGATGGCGAAGTTGACGTGCTGGTTGCCGGTGTTGGCACTGGCGGTACCATTTCAGGTACCAGCCGTTTCCTCAAGCAACACAAGGCGATCACTGCGGTTGCTGTAGAGCCTTCTGCTTCGCCGATCATTACCCAGAAACGCGCCGGTCAGGACCTGACGCCAGGGCCTCACAAGATTCAGGGTATCGGCGCCAACTTCATCCCGGGCAACCTGGATATTGATCTGCTTGATCGCGTTGAACAGGTCGACAACGACGAAGCCATGGCAATGGCCCATCGTCTGATGGCTGAAGAAGGTATTCTGGCCGGTATTTCCTGTGGTGCAGCCATGGTTGCCGCATTGCGTCTGGCCGCAGAAGATGAATTCAAGGACAAGAAGATCGTGGTGATCCTGCCGGACTCCGGCGAGCGTTACCTGACTTCGCCACTGTTCGAAGGATTCTTCGACAAGTAAGACAGAATGGTACTATCTATGAAGAGGGACGCTTGGCGTCCCTTTTTCTTTTCTGGCCGCAGCCAGACACTGAATCAGCAACAGCCGCTTTTCCTTGATCCTGATTATCCAGAAAGGCACTAAAACCTGCGTTCTCTCCATCTATAAATTGACTATTCATATAACAACTATCTATATTCCGCTGCCCTATTTATTCATTAATCAAGGATGCGAATGATGAAATCCACAATGCTTTCTGCTGCCATCGCAGCTGCCCTGCTTTCCAGCACTGCCAACGCCGAGAACCTTGCCATTGGCATTGGCGCCGGTATTCCCTATGGCGGCATTACCGGTGCCAATATTTCCTACCAGGTGGCAGACCATGTCGACGCACTGGGAGCCCTGGGGTTGTCACTGGATGGCCTGGCCTGGGAAGTCGGTGGCCGAGCCTATTTGTCTGCCGCTCAGGAGAAGCATAAAGATTGGCGCCTGACTGCCGTATACGGCACCAACGCCGTGATCGAAACCAAGGTTTGTAGCTGGTGGGACTGTGAGTCTGAATACGAGTCCTTTAACGGCCTTACTCTGGGCGTCGGCTGGGGAACCCGTGCGGGTTACCGCGGCTGGAACTTCGACCTGCTTTACATCGTTACCACAGGTGCGGATGATCGTGCCGATGAGCTGCGTGATGAAGGTTATGAAGTCGATAAACAATCCAACGGTCTGGCACTGTCGTTCGGCTACCAGTGGGGGCTGTAACCTCACTCCGAATCTGACCGGTGTTCCGTCATGATTCAGCTGGATCATGGCGAAACCCTGTTGGATGGCTTGCTGGATTATTATCCGCAAGCCATCTGCGCGGCCGATCAACTACTCCGGCAACTGCTGACAGAACTGCCCTGGCATTCCGATACCATTACGGTTTACGGCAAACAGCACGTGATTCCACGCCTGCAATGCTGGCTCGGTGACCCCGGCCTGAGCTATTGCTATTCCGGTAAAACCCTCAGCACCCAACCCTGGCATCCATTGTTGCAACAACTCAATCAGGCACTGAACCAGAAGCTTGGGCTCAACAATAATTCCGTGCTGTGTAATCTTTATCGGGATGGCCAGGATGTCATGGGCTGGCACAGTGATAATGAGCCGGAACTCGGAGCTGAGCCGGTTATAGTTTCTGTCAGTCTTGGAGCCATACGGGATTTTGCCCTGCGCCGCCGCGGTCACAGCCGAATGGACTGTAAATTACCCTTGCCGCACGGCTCTGTACTGGTAATGCAGGCGGGGATGCAGCGCAGCTGGCAGCATTCCTTACCAAGACGAGCCGGGATAAGCCAGCCGCGGATCAACCTGACCTTTCGACGGTTAGTAACCGGTTAGTGTGAGATCACACTCTCAAGCCGGAACATGATCACCGGGGTGGTTTCGTAGTCCTTGCCACGTTCCCACACCAGCTCGGGGGCAAATTCGCCAAACACCCAGTCCTGATAGAGTTTGCGGCGATAACGCACGCTGGCGCTGTAGTTATAGAAAGTTGCGCCATCGGCAGTATCACCGGATGCCCCGGCAACATAACCCAACGCCGCTCGCGAACTCAGCTCGTGGTAAAGGCCACCACTGTAGCTGAGCTTGAAATAGTCGTCGTTGAGCAGGTAGGCTGCCTTGGCCTTGAAACGAAACAGCTTCTCGATATTGAGCGGATAGTCGAGCTGCAGGCTGGAGTCCTCACCCCAGCCCTTGCTGGTGTAATAGGAAACTGTTTGGGTCAGTTTCATCTTCCAGGCGTCCATATAGGCATAACGACGGGTACGGAAACGGGTGAAGGGATCTGGTGGCAGGCCCCAGTTAATGCCGGAGTCAATGCTGGTTTTCCATTGCTCGGATTCCTGCAGAATAAACCGCAGTGCCGCACTGTAGTTGTTGTTTTCGACGCTTTCGAATGGATCGGATTCCCGCGCCTCCTCATCTTCTGATTCCAGCAGCAGATTGAGGCGATCACTGATATTGGGCAATTCCAGTTTAACGCTGACGCTGAACTTGTAGTCGACCGGATCACCCAGCTCGCGGCGGGTATAAAAAGAGACTTTGGCACGACTGCCACGAACATCGTCGTTGAGGATGTCTTCGCTGAAAAAAGCGTCGACAAAAAAAGCGTCGAGATCCCCCGACAGGTTATCCAGATAGTCCGCGATCCAGTAGCGCGAACGCTCAACCATATCGTCGGTAACGCGGGTTTCTTCGGTGTAATGATCAGACGCCGGTTCCGAGCTTGCCAACGGCACCCGCACGCCCTGCTCTTCAACCAGCCGGGGTTCAAACCCCACCGCCAGTGCCACACCTGGCAGCAGCGTTAATAACAGCCCCGCCAGCAGCGACAACGACCACACTGTTACCGGCGCTAAAACGCCCGATAACAACAGTGACAACCGCATCCCGGCGCTATTCACCAATCAGACCGGGTCGTGGTGAACCAATATTTCGGCACGTGGGAACTGCCGTAAAATCGCGGCTTCCACTTTTTCCCCCAGATCATGAGCGACCTTGAGTGGCAGCTCACCATCGAGATCAAGGTGCATCTGGATAAACTGCACAGCACCGGACTGCCGCGTCCGCAGGTCGTGATAACCCTTGATACCCGCAACCGAATGAATAGCCTTATCAAGCAGCTCGATGTCTTCGTCCGGCATCGCCTGGTCCATCAGCACAGTCAGGGCCTCGCGAATGATTTCATAAACACTGTGCAGCAGCACTGCCGCAATCAACAGCGCCACCACGGGGTCGAGCCAGAATTGGCCAAACCAGGCAGCTACCAGTGCGACCACCACCGCCAGACTGGTCATGATGTCGCCGTAGTAGTGGGCTGAATCGGCTTTTACCGCCAGCGAGCCGGTTTGCTTCACCACCCAGCGCTGGTACATAACCAGCCCGCTGGTCATCAAGGTAGAGAACAGCATCACCGCGATACTTTCCGGTACTGCCGTCAGTGCCTGAGGATGCACCAGACGATCCATCACGTGAATCAGCAGCGCCGCAGCAGAGCCCAGAATAAAGGCAGACTGCACCAGCGCAGCCAGACCTTCAGCCTTGGAGTGACCGAACGGGTGATCGTCATCAGCAGGCATCAGTGCGTAACGCACCGCAAAAAAATTCACCACTGACGCTGCGATGTCCATCATGGAGTCCAGCAAGGAGGACAACACACTGGTGGAATCACTTACCAGCCAGGCGGCTACCTTGGCCACCAGCAGAATCGCCGCCGTGGCAATAGACGCCATGGCGGCGCGCTGAATCAGGGTCGAATGCGCAATCGCTGTCATAGTGTTGGTTCCGGCAACAGTTGGTCTGGATTATGCCAGATAGTCAGGCAACATGCTGCCCGCCATCCGAATTCGTCACACTGGCGCAAGCCGGATTGCTGACACAGCCGGGATTTATACGGGCGCTGCAGGCGGCTGATATTCGCGCAACTGCAAGCTGACCCGGTGGCCATCAGCACAGCTTTCGTTGCGGTAATCCCAGCCCAGCCGACGGGTCAGGTCCGCCGTCAGAATCAGCCCGAGGCCAAAGCCCTGATTACCTTGCTCCAGCGCCTCGGCAGTGGCCTGACTGATGTAGGACTCGTGGTTGTTGATCTGGATAAGCCCCTGCTGCTGACTGATCACCACCCGTCCTTCCCAGGTATGCTGAAAGGCGTTGCGAATCAGGTTACCCAGCACAATGCGTAGCGGCGTCAGCGGCAAGCGAGCCGACCAGTCATCGTCCAAATGCAGCTCCAGCACCACCTGCTTGTTATCCAATAGAAACGCCAGTTCTTCGGTTAGCTGCCGAGTCAATTCTCCCGGCGTCACTGCGCTGGCTGGCAGCGCCTCAATGTCATCACGACTCAACCACAGCAGGGTTTCGGTCAGCTGCGACATGGTAATCCCGGCTCGCTCCAGCCGATGCAGGGTCGATTCAACCCGGCTATCGGTCAGCGCCATGCCCTTGTCGGCCAGCCGTGACAACAGCTCGGTATTATTGCGAATTACCGCAATCGGCGTGCGCAGCTCGTGACTGGCGAACGATAAAAAGGATTTTTCCCGCTGCAGGCTTTGCTGCACCCGCGCCAGGCCACTGTGCATGATGCGGGCAAGCTCGTTGAGTTCGGTGTAGCCAAAATCGGGCAACGGCTGTTGCAGACCTTGCTGATCGAGTGTGTGGGTCCAGTCGAGCAATTTTTGTGCGGGCCGTGAAATCATCCGGTACAACAGCACCGCAATCGAAAACACCAGCAACAAGGCGGCGATGCCAATCATCCAGATGTCACGGCGACTCTGATAAAACTGCTCATCCACCACACTGGGTTCCTGTGGTCGCTGCAGGGTGGTCAGAATAAACCAGGTGCTACGCTTGCCCTGCTGCTGCACCTCATACGGCATGACGAAATGCAGCCTGTGTGGATAACTGCCACCGTCTTCAGCAACTGCCCGTGCCTTGTAGAGAACACCGGGTTCTTCCGGAATATTGCCAAAAGCGCTCTGATATTCTGCCGGTGCCTTGGTCCACTGATCGGTAATGAAATAGCCTTCATATTGGCCACTGGACAGCTGTCCACGCTGCTCCAGATGCTGCAAGGTAAGTTCCATGTCACGGCTCAACACCAAATCCATGCCACGCACCAGAAAGTCGGCCGTCAGCATTGAATAGCCAATCGCCAGCACCACACCCAGCAGCAGGAAGGCGGTGATCAGCAAGGTGCGCAGACGAATTCGTAACATTTTCAGCGATCGCCAGCCGGGGCTGTCGGGCAACGAATCACCACGCCCTGCCCGGTGATGGTTTCAATCAGGGCGATTTCGAAGTCACCATCGACGGCCTTACGCAGATTGAACAAGTGCACCTTGAGGGCATTGCTGTCTGGCTGTTCATCCCCCCAAACGGCGCGTCCCAGCTGTTCCCGACTGACCACGGCAGGCGACGCCTGCAGCAGACATTCAAGCAGCTTCCAGCCGGTTGGCGCTATTTTCAGGGGCTGGCCAGCACGCGTCACCTGATAACTGTCGAGATCCATCACCAGATCACCACAACTCAGACGGGTCGCCTGAGCGCTGCGACGTTTGGACAACGCCAACACCCGCAACACCAGCTCCTGCATTTCAAACGGTTTGACCAGGTAATCATCGGTGCCAGCCTGAAAACCTGCCACCTTGTCGGCCAGCTGATCACGGGCGGTCAGCATCAGCACCGGTGTCTGATCGCCTTGCTGCCGCAGCCGTTCACAAACACTGAGGCCGTCCAGCCGTGGCAGGTTGAGATCGAGCAAGATGACATCATAGTGGTTGTCGTTAATCAGATTCAGACCCGCCACACCATTGCTGGCGTGATCGCACTGGATATCCTCCAGCGACAGGTAGTCGATCAGCGTTGCCGCCAGATCAAGATCATCTTCAACCAGTAACACTGTCAGCATGCATTGGCCTCATCAGCATCGGCCGCCGCACGGCGGCCGAATTTGCGCATTAACCAGCGGCGGCCTTCATTACCGTCTTCCTGAATGGCCACCAGTGCCGGAATCAGAATCAGCGTAATCACGGTCGCAAACATGATGCCGCAACCCAACGATACCGCCGCCGGAATCAGGAACTGCGCCTGCATATCGGTTTCACCCAGCAACGGCATCAAACCGGCAAAGGTGGTAAACGAGGTCAGCAACACCGCCCGCAAACGATCACGACAGGCAGTGCTGATCGACTCATGGTTATGCACCGCACCGGTCTTCAGATCATTATAGCGGGCCACCAGCAACAGGCTGTCGTTCACCACCACACCACTGAGGGCGATGATGCCGTTGAAGGACTGAATGCCGAGCGCAATATCAAACAGCCAGTGGCCCAGAATCGCGCCGACGATACCAAACGGGATTGCCGTCATAATGATCACCGGCTGCACGTAGGACTTCAGCGGAATCGCCAGCAGCATATAAATCACCAGCAGCGCCAGCAGCGACAGTCCAATCATGCTCGACTGTGTTTTGGCCTGTTCTTCGGCTTCACCGGCAAAATGCATACCCAGGCCGGGGAAGGTTTTCTTCATCTGCGGCACCACATCACGCTTGATCATGCTGACCAGCTCGTTGGAGGAGATGATGTCCTTGTCGACATCGGCGGTCATGTAAACCGCCCGCTTGCCATCAATACGGGCAATAGACTTGCGTGAATAGCCATAACTGATGGTCGCTACCGCCGCCAGCGGCACCACGGTACCGTCACTGGTGCGCACCCGCGCACTGAGAACATCGGATGGATTCTGACGGTCGGCTTCCGGATAACGTACCTTCACCTCAATTTCATCGGCACCGCGCTGGTAACGCTGTACCACCTGGCCACTGAACGCCTGTAAGACCTGCTGCGCCAGCATTGCGGTGGTGAATCCCAGCGCTTCGCCCTGGGCGTTAAGCTTGAGGCTGACCTGCGGCTGGGTCGGATCAAGGTTGTCTTCCACCCCACTGACGCCGGGTATATTCAGCAATTGCTCGCGGAAAGCCTCACCGGCATTGGTTAACACGTCATCGGCACTGGCACGCAGCTCCAGCCGGAAAGCAGAAATATCATCACGGCGGGACTGGATCTTGAGGCTGCGGACACCTTCCGGATTTCCCACCAGCTGTTTCCACTTGCGGGTAAAGTCGGACAGGCTGTAAGGAGCATCTTCGGTCAGCTGCACGGTAATCGTGCCCGACTGATCCGACTCCGACATCACCTGCAAATAGGCCAGGCCATTGCCACCTAACGCCTTGTCGACTTCATAGGCTTGCTGTTCCATGGCCAGCAAATGACTGTGGGTAAGGCCATAACTGGCGTCCTGTTCCATGGTCAGGTTGGCTCGTACCGTGTCACCTTCCACTTCCGGGAAAAAGCTGATCCGTACCGCACCGGTAAACGGCATGCCGATCACCAAAACAAACAGGCCGATAAAGGCGATTGCTACGGCATAACGATTGGCCAGCGAAAAACCGATCACACGACGATAAATTCGCTCGGAGAACCATTGCAAACCACCATCACACTGACGCTGAATCCATCCCCAACCGCGAGCCAGCGGGTTGGTGCCCGGCTTGCGGTGAGTATTCAGGTGGGCCAGATGCGATGGCAGGATCAGCTTGGATTCCACCAGCGACAACAACAGGCAGATGGTCACGATGGAGGCGAACTGGCTGTAGAGCTGGCCCATATGCCCTTCGACATTGGCCAGTGCAAAGAAGGCGGCGACAGTGGTAAACACCCCAAACAGGGTTGGCACGGCTACCCGCAAGGTGCCACTGATGGTGTTGCGCAAGGTATCGCCATGGCGGCTGCGTTCGGTATAAATACTTTCCCCCACCACCACAGCATCGTCGACCACGATCCCCAGCGCCATGATAAAACCAAAGGTGGTCAGGGCATTAAGCGACAAGCCGGTCCAGGAATCCCCCATAAAATACAGGGTGCCAAAGAAGATAAACGGCAGTCCCATCGCCACCCAGAACGCTACGGTCAGGTTGAGGAACAACGCCAGTAGCAGGAACACCAGCAAAATGCCGCCAACGGCATTTTTGACCAACAGCTCCAGTCGCTGATTGATGTTTTTACTGCGGTCATACCAGGTTTCCAGCTCTACCGAAGCAGGCAGACGACCGTCGTCGATCCACTCCTTCACCACCGCCCGGGCCGCTACCACGGTATCGGAAATATCATCCTGACCTGTGGTGATCACCTGCAGGCCAATACTGTTCTTGCCCTGAAAGCGTGACAGCACAGCGCTGCTGTCGTCATAGGTATCGCGGATGCTGGCAACATCCCCCAGCAGCAGCTGTTTGCCCGACGCCAGGCTGATCAACGGCAGCTTTTCAAAGTCGGTGATCTGATACGCCTGCTCGGAAGCCTGCAATTGCAGGTACAGCTGCTTGCTTTTCAAAACAGCCGTCATGCTGGACGTAGAACCGGAATTGATAGCGTCTTCAACATCCGACAGTGTCAGCCCATAGGCCTGCAGCTTGCCTTCGTCTATTTCCACCACCATTTGAGGATCACGCCAACCGGCCTCGTCCACTGAGGTGATATCCGACTGCGCCAGCAGATCAGACTCCAGTTCAGCCCCCAGCATCTGCAAGGTATGACGATCAACGTCGCCGTAAAGCTGAATCCACAGCGAGTGTTCCTCGCGCTGGGCCTTGGAAATCACCGGATTCTTGGCATCGGCCGGAAAGCTGGAAATACCATCCACTGCCGCCCGCACATCCCGCATCAGGATATCGAGATCGTAGTCGCTCTGGCGTTCCACCGTGACCGTAGCCCCTGTGGTACTGGAGGTCGAGGTGACACTCTCGATGCCGACCACGCCACGCAGGGCCTCTTCAATCTTGATCGCCAGACCTTCTTCCGACTGTTCCGCCGAACCACTGTCGTAGCTGATCGATACCGTTACCGAATCCGGCTCCATGCTCGGAAAGGCCTCACGGCGCAGATCGCCCATCTGGAAAATGCCCAGCGCGATCACCAGGATCATCAGCAGGTTGGCGGCCACCGGATTGTCGGCAAACCAGCCGATCACTCCACCGCCGGTAAGCGGTTTGTTCGGATTACTCATAGCCAGCTTCTCCGCTGTGCTGCTGGTCATCCTGGGTCAAACCAGAAGCGCCAGCCTCGACCACTTTCGGCTCAACCAGCGAACCTTCGGCATAGCTCGACAGCGGCTGCATCACCACCAGCTGTTTGCCGGTCAGTCCTGCAGGCACCTGCACATAAATCGAACTGGCGTCCGAGAACAACACGCTGGCAGCACGACGTGCCAGCTGCTTGTTATCGCCAACAAACCAGATATCACCGCGCTGGCTCAGCGCCGAGGCTGGCAGTTTCCAGACCTGGTCAACCTGTTTGCCCTGCAGACTGATTTCCACAAAGGTGCCTGGCGGCAGGATTGGCTGTTGCTCAAATGGCTTGTCGAGCGCGACGATCAAGGAGCGCTGGCGGGTATCGGTATCCAGATGTTGTTCCACCCGGTTGACGTAACCCTGCCATTGATAGCCAGATTCCACCGCGCGTATCTGTACCGGCCAACGCTGCTTCTGCAACGTCAATCCATCCGGCAGCATCAGCCATTCACGTTCGGAGAAGGCCACCGGAATTTCGATACGATCCGTGCTGTAGAGGCTCGCCACTTCACCACCGGTGCTAACATAACCGCCCGGAATCAGGCTACGGTTCACCACCAGCGCGTCAAACGGCGCTGTAATTCGGGTTGATTGCAGATCCTTGTTGGCAGCTGTCAGGCTTGCTTGTGCCGTTGCCAGAGCAGCTTCGGCGGCCTCCAGCTGTGGTTTTCGCAACAGTAACGGAGAGTCCGGTTCACCATCTAATCCGGCGGCTTGCCAGTCGGCCGCAGCCTGCTGATATTCACGCTGTTCTTCCAGCAAGGTGACTTTGGCATCAGCAAGGTTTTGTCTGGCAGTGGCCACCGCCGAGCGGTAATCACTGTCTTCCAGCTGCGCCAACAGCTGATTACGCTTCACCAGAGTGCCGGATTCGAAGTCGGCCGCCAGCGATTCCACCACGCCACTGACTTTAGCGGTCAGTGTCAGTTCAAAGCGGGCTGACGCTGCACCATAACCGCTGAGCTGGGCCTGATACTGGCCAGCAGTGGCTTCAACCACACGAATATTGGCAGCGTCGGTATTGGTGGCGGGCTTGCTGCCGGACGGCTTACCCGCAGGCTGACCGGTTGCTGCTCCTGATGACGCCGGTCCTGATGACGCCGTCGGTGCTCCACCAGGCTGTCCGCCGGGCATCGGTCGACTTGACTGCGCCGCCATCTGGCTGCTGTTCCAGAACCAGACGATTGCGACAAAAACGACGGCAACACCAACCCAGACAAATTTGACTGACGAGGATGAGGGGGATTGTTGGGCACTCATCTCAGCGAGCCTCCGATGCATCTGACAGGGTTGAAGTGGTGGACAGGTTGGATTGATTCGAGCTAACACCCGGCAGGCCAAGCGCCAGTCCCAGAGTGATACGGTTATTCAGACGTTGATAGGTCAAGCTGTTGAGCTGGCTTTGCTGGCTGTAGCGGCTCTGCTGTACGTTCAACAGTTCCAGCAGTGTTGCCAGCCCGGCGCGATAGCGTTGCTGATAGCGTTGTTCGTTGCGAATGGCCGTCTGCAACGATTGTTCGGTCGCGGCTTGCTGAAGCTGCAGTGAGCGTTCAAGGTCGAGTGCATTTTCGACTTCCTGCACCGCAGTCAGCAGGGTTTCTCGATAGCTCTGGGCTGACTGGGCAGCGCTGTATTCCGCCGCGTCAGCCGCCGCCTGCAAGGCACCGGCGCGAAACAGCGGTGCTGTCAGCTGCCCAAGAATGGTCCAGACCGGATTATCGAACAGTGCCGCCGACGGCGAGCCACCGGAATCTGACAACGAGGCCGACAAACTGATACTCGGCAGCATGTCCTTATAGGCGATATCAACACGCAGCTCGGACGCTTTCAGCGCATGCCAGGCGGCCAGTAAATCCGGCCGCCGCGCCAGTGTCTGTTCCGGCAGTTCGATCAAGGGCATACCAACGGCAGGAAAATCCGTCGGAATGGTCAACCCCAGAGCGGCGAGTTCGGTATCGTCGGCCAGTCCCAACAGCGTCCGCAAACTGCGTTTGGCCGCCACCAACTGATATTGATTGTCGGCCTGGGTGGCTTCGGCACTGGCCAGCGAGGTGCGAGCGCTGTCGAGGTCATCCAGCTCGCCAATACCGGAACGATAACGGCTGAGGATGGTTTGTTCGTTATTCCGCAAGGTGACCAGCAACTGCTGCTGAATACTGATCGCCTGCTGCAGCTGGATCAGCTGCAACCAACCAGACATGACTTCGGCCACCAGCGTGTCACGGGCGGACTGAAAGGTCGCCAGCTGTTCAGCAACATCTTCGCTGGCAGCTGAACGGTTGTCTGCCAACTGCGCCCACAGGTCCAGTTCCCAGCTGACACTGACTGCAGCATTGAAGCTGTTGCCAGAGTCCTTGCTGCGCTGACCCGAAAACGACAGATCCGCTTCCGGCCAGCCATTGGCATCGGTCACTCGTCGCTCAGCACGGGTTTTACGTAAGGTATACAGGGTCTGCTGCAATCCCGGATTGGCTGTCAGGCTCTGCTGTACCAGTTGTTCCAGCTGCTCGCTCGCCAGCAGTGCAAGAATACTGCTGCTGTCCGCAGTGTTAGGCGCAGAGTTGTCGTCAGCAGGCTGGGCAGCCTGCCAATGGGCCAGCTGCGACTGCTGTTGCTGGATATCCTGCTGATAACCCGACTTGTCGGCAAAGGAGCTGCAACCACTGACAGTCAGCAGCAAGAGCAGCCCGGACAGGTGTTTGATGCCCATGGAAGGTAAGGGGATTTTGTCAAAGTGCCCTGGCGGCATGGTGGCAGCTCCGGTGCGATAATCCATTCGATGAATGCTGCATCATACCTGCATTAGCGTTAATACAGGGTTAACAGTCGCACCAGCGCAATTGACGCCAGGTAAAGAAACGCAAAGTGGCCGCAGAAGGCAGCCACCATCAAGCGGCATCAGATGCCCCAGGTTACTTCATCAAAGCTGCTGATACAGGACTGGAAGGAAGTCAGGGATTCCCGCTCACAGTCATAGTCCGTCGCCACCAGCGTGCCGTCGGAATCCACGTACACCTCTACCAGCATGTATTTTTCCGTCACATCGTCGTCGAGGTCACTGATTGCATCATTGATGTCATCACAGTAGCTGTGGGAGCTACAGTCCATTGAGATGCCTTCATCATAGAGAGTGATATAGCCGCCGCTGCTTTTGCTCAGGCCACTGGCCCGCAGCACAATACGATAATCGTAGCTGCTGCCAAAGCGCTCATCCGGGCTGTCATCGTCTTCATCCAATACCGCTGCCGTAATAATGCCGCCGTTGCTGACGGTTTTGACCACATCGATATGGTAGCGATAACCCCAGCTCGGGCTGAAGTCTTCGATATCATCTTCCAACGGCAACAGTTCCCAGTCATCCGAGCTGTTGACCTTGAACAACAGGCACAGCATGGGTTCGGACAAACCGCAGTCGGATTGCACCGGCGCTATGTACCAGGAAACATTGGTTTCACCTTCACAGTCGCTGGAGAAGTCATCTTCGGAGGCGGCACAAATCACCGAATCAAGGCTGATGCCTCCTTCACCATCGACACTGAACTGCAGCTGGGTTACGTAGGCATTGGAGACTGCACTGTCGAGGTCATCACAGGCGGTGTTACAGGCAAAGTCGACTTCACTGCCCATTTCCCAGTTATCGGCATCCAGCGCGTAGACAATGCCAACGTCGCTATAGAGCGTCAGTGCAAAGCTTTCTTCAGCAGCACTGACCGCGACGGCGCTTTTGGTCGATTTGTAGGTGTAGCCGTCAGGGTCGCCGTTGTCGTCGTAGGAGATGGTGACGGTGGCGGTGTAGCGATAGCCCCAGAGGAAATCATCAAGGCCGCTGAAAGGAACGTCGGCGACTTCCCAGCTGTCATCGGTATCTTCCCGCACACGGAAGCACAGGCTGGTACTGTTGCTGTCACACTGTTCCTTGTAATAGTCGATGTAGAGGGTTTTGGTTTGGTCATCCCAGTGACGCCCGAGCTCCGGGCAACCACTCAACATCAGGCAGGACAGCAATAACGCCATTCCTGCGACAATCCGTTTGCTTACAGCCAACATAGAGTTTCCTGCGCCGATCAAGCTCGGCGGCCGAGATTTATTCTGTGTAACCGTGTTGCAGCAGGATTGGCATGGCGTAACCCATCAGCACCTGCCGACGAACATCACGGTCTTCGTGTTCAATACGTTGCAGCAGTCGATTTTCCAGCTCAGTGCTGACCATCGCCGCCTTGAGTTCGGTATGACTACCAAATTCACGCTGCAACAGACCGAGCGCCGCATTGTGCACCGGTAATATTTCAGTCATATCACGAATTTGCTGGTCAATGGCAGCCGCCATGGTATCCGCCGACTCCATTTCGACAGCCGTCAGCGGACGACCAAAATCGACATGCACCACGCCTTTATGCCCAGTAATACCGGTCAACAGGCTGCGGGTGTCTTCGCCGTCTTCCTTGCTGTAACTGCCATAACGGGCACGAGCTACCAACTCACGCGCCTTCATGACATCACACGGGTCCCATTCGTACTGGATACAGACCGGCACCGGCCGCAAGGCCGTCATGCTGGCGCAAAAGTCTTCGGAACGCTCACGCCCCTGCAACGCCATCATTTTCAGCACGGCGGTATCGGTCTGGTCGATACCGTTCTTGGCCCGACCTTCACGCTGGGCAATCCACACCGAACCCGGTTCATCGAGAGTAAAACGGATGAAATTGGACAGCTTCTGCAACGCCGCCAGTTTCTCACGCTTGTTGGTAATGTTGCGTTTAACAATGAAAGACTTGTTCAAACGCATCACATCTGCAACATCGGGGTGGCTCAGCAGGTTGTCACCAATGGCAATGCGCGAGGTTGGCCAGCCGGCTATATGCAGCGAATAGTTAATCAGGGTTGGATCCATGGCGATATCGCGATGGTTGGAGATCCACAGATGGCCCTGATTCGGTGCCATACTATCAAGCCCGCGCACCACCACATCCGTGGTAGTTTTGGCCAGCAGCTTTTCCACCCATTTACCCATCCAGACCTGAAATTGCTGCACTGTCTGAACATCCGCCATCTGGCGCTCCAGCAACTTGCGGGCAAGCGGCAGCATCAGCTCGCGCAGCCAGTGCGGCAAGAACCCCAACCGGTACTTCAGCAAAGCACGATGGAGAGTCTCGGAACGACAAATACGATCCAGTACGACAGCAACTTCATCATCCTGGTAGGGGCGAATATCGGCGTATAAATCTTGCATTGGAGTTTGGGAGTTCAGACAGAAAAAAGGCGGCGTGGATGATGCCTGAAGTCGACGCTCCTGTTAAGGCGAATTCGGGACTGTGGTAGTGTAAAGGCCGTTTTATTGAGCAGTGTCGCTCTATCTTTCGTGGAGAATCCCGATGATCGAACAATGGCAACCGGCCAGCAGCAGTAGTTCCGGCCCTGATGCCAGTACCCTTGGCCGCCTGATCAGTGTGATCCCGGCCGAGCTGTCAGCTGGCCTGCAATTAACCCAGAATCAACAGGACGCCAGCGACCTGCAACAGGCCAAACTCTGGACCCAGCTGGATGAAAGCCAGTGGGCCAATGTCTGGAGCCAGCTGAGTCTGCAACAGGTGTGGCAGGTAGCCGTCTGGTACGTCTGTGCTGAGCAGCAGTTTGACGGCTGGCATTGCGGCAATCGTAATCCCGCCATCTGGGCATTCCGCTGGTTGAAACAGCAGGGTCAGGCCGCCAGCAAGGACTCAATCCGTACCATCAAAAGCATGACCAGTAACCGCTTTATTCCTTACGGCAGCGTGCTCTGAGCGTTTGTAAACCCGGCGTTAGCATGCTTAGAGGCAATCAGCGGTGAATTACCGGTGCCAGAAACTCCGGTAATTCACGCCGCAAATCTTCCAGCCGGATCGGTTTGGCCAGATAACCGTTCATACCCACCGCCTCACATTCGGCCTTGCGATCCGCCATCACATCGGCGGACAAGGCCACAATCGGCAAGGCGACCAGCCCTTGCCGTTGCTCGCGCTGGCGAATCTCCTGACAGGCCTGCATGCCATCCATCACCGGCATATGACAGTCCATCAACAGCAGATCAAATTCCGCCTCGGCACTCTTCTGTACCGCCTGCTGGCCGTTATCAACAATGGTGACCTCACAGCCCAGCCGTTTCAGCATCTGGCCAGCGACTTTCTGGTTCACCGGGTTATCTTCCGCCAGCAGAATCCGACAGCCTTGCAGTACGTCAGCGTTATCCGCAAGGACCGGTGCCACCTGTTCGTCGTGGCGACGGTGAAGATAACGACTGGCGCGGGTAATCAGCTGGGGCACCGGCAAGGCAGTATGCAGTAGCACGTTCAACAATTCTTTCAGGTTGCTCTGGCTGATCGGCCAGTCCCAATAGGCGCCAATGCCCGCTGCCAGCAGCTCGTTCTTGCCAGTGGTCAACACATCCGGTGACGACAGCCCAACATGCATCTGCCGTTGCTGCAACAGGCGACGGAATTCAGCCGGACTTTCTTCGTAACAGCGTTGGGAAATCACCAGCAAGGCGGGCTGCTCATTGGCCAGCAACGGTAATAGTTCAGCGGCACTGGTGAAATCGCGGCTCATCATATCCATGCTGCGAGCCACCGAAATCAACAGGGTGCGGTTGACCAGCAGGTCATCGACGATCCAGATGGATTTTTCGGTTGGCAGCAGCGTGGCAGGTTGCGGTTTCTGCTCACAAACGGCCACCGGCAAGGTAACATCAAACCAGAAGTTAGAGCCAATGCCAGGGCTGCTGACCACGCCAACGTGGCCATTCATCAGTTTTGCCAGCCGCTGACAAATACTCAGCCCCAGACCACTGCCGCCTGCATCCGCCGAAATACGGCCATGAGCAAAGCTGTATTCCTCAAACAGCGCCATCACCCGGTTGGCACCAATCCCAATGCCCGAGTCTTCCACCGAAAAACGTAATTGCACCGAACTGTGCAGATCGCGCACCAGCGCCACGCGCAGCAAGACATGCCCTTCGCGGGTGAACTTGATGGCGTTGTTGAGGTAGTTGATCAGAATCTGGCGAATCCGCATGGGATCGCCAACCAGCTTGTCAGGCAGCTGATCGTCAACAAAAGACTGTAATGACAGGCGCTTTTCCTGCACCTTGCCAGACACCATATCGAGCAGGTTTTGCACCAGCTCAGGCAGATCGAACACTTCCTCTTCCAGGCTCATCTTGCCGGCGTCGATACGGGAAATGTCGAGGATATCGTTGATGATCGCCAGCAAATGTTCAGAAGAACTCTGGATCACTCGCTGAAAACCCTGCTGTTCCTCGTTGAGATCGGTCTGCTCCATCAACGACACCATGCCCAGCAAGCCGGTCATGGGGGTACGGATCTCATGACTCATACTGGCGAGGAAACGGCTTTTGGCCAGATTCGCCCGCTCAGCCTGATCCTTGTCAGCAATCAGCTGCTGACGGCTGACAGCAATGCGAGTGAGATCATGCACCACCACCATCACTTGTCTTTCACCGTCCGAACTGATGCCGGTCAGAAGAATTTCACTAGCGCTGAGACCATCTTCATGAAGCACTTCAAAAGCATCGGGAGCGGCGCCTACCAGCGCGCCCTGAAAGGCTTGCAAGAAATAATCACGACTGCTTTCAGGCAACAAATCTATGAACAGCGCGTCATCGCGCAGATCCAGACCCGCCCCGGCGTGGTTGAATTCCAGTATTTTGCCGCCAGCATCGAGCCGTACCAGCAAGTCCGGGCCTTGCCACCACCAGGCCATACGATTGCGATTCTGCTGATGCAGACAGCGGTTATCACGTTCCAGCTGGCGATTGCGCAACAGCAGCCAGGCAGCGACCAGCAACAACAATAGCACCAGCAGGATGCCTAGCCAGTAATATACCGAGAGTTCTGCCATCACCTGTAAATCTGCCTTCCCTGAGACTGCGCCCGCGTTTATTAACCGCAGGTATTATGTCATGCCGGTCGTTGGGCAGGGCTTTCACTCATGTCCAACAAACCGCTGAAGCGTTTCTGTTCTGTTGGCCATTGTATCCGACACCAGCCATCTGTGCTCACCCCAACCGGCGTGTCGGCACTGGCAAGAATACAGAGGATTTCCGGGCTTTCGGCATCACGCCGCAAGCGGTTGAACGCCTGCACCATATCCTCACCCGATACCACCACCGCCGACGGCTGTTGTTCCGCCAGCGCATAGCCAAATTGCATCGGATCGGCAGCAACCATCGGGTCCCAACCCGCCCGGCGGGCGGTAGACGCCAACTCGGCGGCCAGATCTTCCGGCTCAGCCATAATCAGCAATGTTTTACCGTGCTCACGCAATTCATCGGGCACCGGCATCTGGTTGCTTTGCAGGAAACTGATAAAGCCCGGCAGCGGAATACGGTTATCCCCACGCCCCGGCAATTTGTACGCTTCCAGGTGACCGCGCTCAATCCAGCGGATCACAGTTCTGAAATTCACACCACAATATTTGGCCACTTCACCTGTGGTAAGAGCTTGTTTTCCCCTCACGACACCGCCCAGCCTGTCTGTTACTTTGATTTCAGTATAGATAGCCTTTGGTCTTTGCAAGTCCAAAACAGTATTCTGATAGAGGAAAGATCAGCAAAGCATGAGATCTGAACCGTCAGGTCTTTTACGCGTGGATGAGGAATTACACAGCGTGACGCAAACCGTATTGCTAGTGGACGACGAGCAGGGAATTTTACAGGCCGTATCAACGATTCTGCGGCAGCAAGGCTTCACGGTCCTGACAACCACCAGCCCGATCGAAGCCCTGCAACTGTTGCAGGATCGTGCCGTGCACTTGTTGATCAGTGACTATCGTATGCCAGAGATGGACGGCCTTGAGTTTTGCCGTCAGGCCCGCGACATCAGCCCCGGCAGTTACCGTATCCTGCTCTCCGGCAAGGTCGACAACACCACCTTGCGACACGCTCGCCAGAACGGCGATATTCACAAGTTTATTGCCAAGCCCTGGGATAACCAGCAATTGCTGCTCGATGTCGAGGAAGGCCTCAGTCAGGCCGTGCTGATGCGCCGCTTGCTGAACCTGAAAGCGGCGGTCAACAGTTGCCAGCTGACCATGATCACCGACCGCAACTGGATTATCCGACTGGCCAACAAATCGATTTGCGAGGCGCTGGGGCAGACCGAGAGCAACCTGATTGGTCGCAACCTGTTCGCCAGCGCCATCAGTAACATGCCGGTGGCACTGGAAGCGGCGGTCACCCAGCAGGTTGAAAGCGGCCAGACCTGGCTCGGCTATTTCAACTTGCAGGACCAACAACAGCAGCAATTATCGCTCTGGACGTCCATTACAGCGCTTAGCGAAGACTACTGCATTTGTATGTTCGAGCAGCCCAGCATGGCGATTACACAGCGCTCAGAAAGTCACGAGCTGCAACGCTTTGCCGGTCACCACCAGCTCAGCCTGCTGGAAAGTTTTATCAGCCAGTCTGAAGGCATCAACTGTCTGTTTTCGGTGGTTTTCGACGCCGCTGAAGTCAATAACTCGGACCTGTCGAGTTTCTGCCTGGCACGCCTGATTCAAGCCGCTGGCCATCAGCAGACGATTTTTCGTCCCGATCATCACATCTTTTTATTGCCACTGGTTACGGATGAAAAATCCACCAAATGCGCACCGGAACTGCGGCAACAGATCGCTCATCAATTCGAACAGGCAATCCGGAGCCAGCACGGCGAACATCGCCTGACACCACATATCCAGTGCTATGTGATTGATCTGGACAATAACGACAGCCCCAATCCGATTGACGCCATCCGCCAGCAATTACAGCAAGCAGCTGAGGCACAGGATCCGGCGCCACTGCCAGCCAGTGAACAGTCCGCCGTCGACGAAGAGCGCAGCCGACTGGAGCAGGAATGCCAGAACTACCGCGCCAACCCGGTGTTCAACCCGATGGGCGGACTAGTCGGGCTGGAGCTACTGCCGGAATACATGCACGACAAACAGCTCTGTCATATCTGGCTCGAAACCATGCACAAACAATGGCGTAAACAATTCGCCACCACGATGCGAGTCGTTATTCGTATTGACAGCCTGACCAGCGAACACTGGACTGAAATGAGCCTGTGCATTGCCAGCTGGATAGCTGAAAACCCACAGAGCAATCCCCAGTGGGTGGTGATCGTCCCCTGGCAGTTCGACAGCCTGCCAGCGCCACAAAGCAATGCCAACCTGCGACGGCTGGGCATTGAGCTGATGCTGGAAATTGACGTACCGGAACCCGGCCAGCGAATTCCCGGATTCCGTACCCTGCAGCAGCTGGACTGCACCGGTTTTGCCATGCCGCCGGAAGTCCTCAGCTACTGGCGTCGCCAGACTGCGGCTGGCTCATCGGCGATTCGTCAGCTGATCGAACATGGCAAATCCGTCTATGCCTATAACATCAGTTCGACCGAAGCACTGGCCGCCGCTCATCAAAGTGGTGCCGACTGGCTTGGTGGCACCGCACTGTCTCGGCCGATTGGCGCCCATCAGCTGCACTGGTTTGCCACTGATGACTGATTTCCCGGTGGCCAGTCATGTATCATGGCCGCCCAACAGGAGGACCGCCCGTGAATAAAGACCAAGCCTACCACCAGATTGCACTCGCCTGTCTGAAGACCCTGCGTAACACCAACGCCAGCAGCTCAGACGCCGTGACCGAGCTGTACGACACCATCGACGCCGCTTTCCAGCAACAATTTGCACTGCTGCTGGCGGAGCTGGAAGAAAATCGCGACCGTCTCAATCGCATTTGTGAGCTCGACCCTAACACTTGTACACTGGCCGACGCCCAGGCCATTGCCGAGATTCGTGGTACCGCCCACTGAACCCGACCGGAAGCCAGCCAGTCGGCTGTTTTCCGTGTCACCCAACCGGACCAGCCCAGCACGCTGACTCAGGAGCCAACATGCTTTCGCCTCGATATTGGGCCTTTTTAATCATTGTCCTTGCAGCCATTGGATATTCCATGTTCAAACCAGATTCGCAATCCGACAATGCCAGTGCCGCCCCTGCTTCAGCGACACCCGGCTGCACCGACACCGCGCCCTGGAACTGCCGCAGCGCTGACGACCAGAGTCTGATCGTCAGCCCCGCCGATCCGTTCAGCTACCAACAGCTGCAACTGGATAACGGCCTGCAGGTGCTGCTGGTATCAACGCCCAACACCGACAAGGCTGCCGCAGCGATGACAGTCGCCACCGGTAGCGGCGATGATCCGAAAGGCCGCGAAGGCCTCGCCCATTTCCTCGAACACATGTTATTTCTCGGCACTGAGCCATATCCACAAGCCGGTGAATATCAGGCCTACATCAGCCGCCACGGTGGTAATCACAACGCCTTCACCGCCAACCAGCAAACCACCTATTTCTTCTCGATTGATAACGACGCCATGGCCGGCGCGCTGGACCGCTTTGCGCCCTTCTTCATTTCGCCAACCTTCGACGCCGCCTATGTCGATCGTGAAAAGAACGCCGTCAACGCCGAATACACTGCCAAGATCCGGGATGATTTCCGCCGTATCTATTCAGCCGAAAAACAGGCCTATAACCCGGATCACCCCTATTCGCACTTTTCGGTCGGCAACCTCGACACCCTCGCTGACCGTCCCAACAGCAAGGTGCGTGACGACCTGATCAATTTCTACAACAGCCATTACAGCGCTGATCGCATGACGCTGGTGCTGGCCGGCAACTATCCGCTGGAACAGCTCAAGCAATGGGCCAGCAGTCATTTCAGCGCCGTACCCAAGCGCCAGGTTGAAGTCGTCGATTCACAGCCACCGCAATTTGTGCCCGGCCAGCTGCCACTGGATATGAACATTGAGCCAGTGAAGGAAATCCGCCGCCTGCAATTCACCTTCCCGATGCCGGAAAGCCAGTCGCTGTATGAATCCAAGCCACTGAGCCTGCTGTCGAGTCTGATTGGTCACGAAGGTGAAGGCAGCCTGCTGGCGTTGCTGAAAGAAAAAGGCTGGGCTGAAGGACTGAGCGCCGGTCGCAGCATCAACACCCGTTTTGAAGCCAACCTGGTGATTCAGGTGCAGCTGACCCAGGCCGGTCTGCTGCATGTGGAAAACATCACCCAGATGCTGGAACACTATTTTGGCCTGCTGAAAAAAGGGCCGCTGCCACAGTACCTGATGACCGAGCAAGAGCAGCTCAACGAAATCGCCTTCCGCTTTATGGAACATGGTTCACTGTCGGATTACGCTGTGCGCCTGAGCAGCAATATGCAACTGTATCCGGTGCCGCAGATCATTCACGGTGATTATCTCGCACTGCCGATCAGCCAGACCAAACTACAACCGTATCTGGACGCGCTCAGCATGAACAATGTGCTGCGTACCCTGATTGCACCCGGTGTTGCCACTGATACGTCAGATCCCTGGTACAACACACCAATGCGTATCCGGCCGATGGATTACCAGCCAGACCAGGTCGTCACCAAAGACCTTGAGCAGCTGAGTCTGCCAGCGCCAAACCCCTTTATTCCAGAACATTTCGGCCTCAATCAGGAACCAGAACAAACCATCCCGTCGAAACTGATCGATCAGGATGGCCAGCAGCTCTGGTATTACCCTGAGCATGAATTCAAGCAGCCGAAGTCGCGCATCCTGATCGAGTTACAGCACGCTGATAACGCCAACGCGCGCAGCATGGCTATTGCCCAGCTCTATACCCGCGCAGTCAACGAAAATCTCAGCAGCTACAGCTATCCCGCCCAGCTGGCCGGACTGGCCTATAACCTGGTGCCAAGGGCCGACGGTTACCAGCTGCTACTGTCCGGTTACGAAGACAAGCTGCCAGAATTGCTGCAGCGGATTCTCGACAGCATGCAACACCTCAGCCTCACCGACGAACAGTTCGAGCGTTACAAGGCGTCGCTGAAGCGACGGCTGGAAAATGCGCTGAAGTCGAAGCCTTACGAGCGTGGACTGGCGGAACTGAAACGCTGGATCAACACCCCCAGCTTCAGCGAAGCCGAATTACTGGAAGCACTCGACAGCATCAGCCGTACCGATGTCGAAGTACTGGCAAATACCCTCAAGGGCCAGACCACCAACCGTATTTATGTACATGGAAGCATGAGCGCCGACGACGCTACCAAGGTGGCGGCGCAAGTGAACAGTTACTACCCGGGCAACCCGGATGATCAGGCGATTCGCGATGTTGTCCACTTGCCAGAAGGCCAGTACGTCAAGGACCTGCAGCTGGATCACGACGACGAAGTCATGGTGCTGTACCTGCAAGGGCAGGATAACAGCGACCATAACCGGGCTCGTTTTGCGCTGCTGGGCCAGATGATCAGTGCGCCTTATTACCAGTACATGCGTACCGAACAGCAGCTGGGTTATATCGTTTTTGCTGCTGCCTTCCCGCAACGTAGCGTGCCAGGGCTGATCTTTATTGTGCAGTCGCCTGCCGCCCAGCCAGCCAACATCCTCAAGCACAGCGAGATCTTCTGGAAGACCTATCAGGACACCCTCGCCAGCATGAGCGAGGAAGAGTTCACCAGCTTCAAGGAAGGCTTGATCAGCCGTTTGCTGGAGCCCGCCAATAACATGGGTGAAAAAGCCGACCGCTTCTGGGCCAATCTGGATATGAACCGCACCAGCTTCGACAATAACGAAGCCATTGCCGCCGAAGTGAAGCAACTCAGCCTTGCAGAAATCCAGCAGTTGTATCAACGTCTGATTATTGACGCTGAAGTGCCCCGGGTGATGTTCAGCCAGGGCCAGCCGGTTGACTGGCAGCCACTGGATCAGGTGATCCGTGAGCAACAGCCAACCTACAATCTCAAGCAATAACGCAGTCGGGGCAGCGCCACTGCCCCGACTACTGCCGTCCAGCGACAGGAGCCCGCAATGACCCAATGGCAACCACTGCAGTCACTGTCACTGGAAAATGATTTTTCCCGTCTGCCCGGCCACCTGTATACCCGTCTTGATCCAACGCCATTGCCGGACCCAAGGTTGGTAAGCGCCAACCCCAAGGTCGCCGAAATGCTCGGCCTGGACCCCTGTAGCCTTGACCCTGAATTGCTGGCCGGCCTGCTCGGCGGCCATCAGCTACCTCAGGGTGCACAACCACTGGCGATGAAATATGCCGGTCACCAGTTCGGTATCTATAACCCGCAATTGGGTGACGGTCGCGGCTTGTTATTGGGAGAGCAGCCAGTCAATGGCGAGTTATGGGACTGGCATCTGAAAGGCGCCGGTCAAACGCCGTATTCACGCATGGGTGATGGTCGCGCGGTATTACGCTCCAGTTTGCGCGAATACCTGATCGGCGAAGCCCTTACCCATCTTGGAATCCCGTCGACCCGCGCACTGGCGCTGGGTGTAACCAGCCAGAAGATCCTGCGTGAGCGGGTTGAGCCAGGCGCGACCATTTTGCGTATCAGCCGCTGTCACGTGCGTTTTGGCCATTTCGAACATCTGTTCTATACCCGCCAGCACGATGATCTCAAACTGTTGGCTGACTACTGTCTGCAGCGCTGGTATCCAGAGTGTCTGGAGGCCGAAAATCCTTATCTTGCGATGTTCCGCGCCATCAGCAAACGCAGTGCTGAAATGGTTGCAGGCTGGATTGCCTATGGCTTCCTGCACGGCGTGATGAACACCGACAACATGTCGATTCTGGGCGAAACCTTTGACCATGGTCCGTTTGCCTTTATCGACCGCTGGAAGGAAGACGCTGTCTACAACCACACCGATCAGGAAAGCCGCTACGCCTTTGAGCAACAGCCCTATGTGATTCACTGGAATCTGTCAGCACTGGGTCAGGCGTTAACGCCGCTGATTGACGTTGAACTGCTGAAAGAAGAGCTCAACCGCTATTCCGGTTATTACAACAAAGCCTATCTGCAGCGCATGCGCGACCGTCTGGGGCTGGCACTCAGTGACCCCGGCGACAAGGATTTTATCCGCCGCTGGCGGGCGCTGCTGAACAGCAATCAGGCAGACTTCAACCCACTCTACCGGGCCTTGTCTGAAGCCCAGACAGAAGAGGATGGCAAGCCGGTGATCAACCGCCTGGATGTCGCGGCCTGGCAAACCATGCTGGCCGACTGGTTACCGGAATACGAAGCCCGACTCGCGCTGGAAAGCCGCAGCAGTGCCGACCGCAAACAGGCCATGTTGCAAACCAATCCGAGCTATATTTTGCGCACCCATGTCACCACTCATCTGGTCGATCAGGCTGAAGAAGGAAACTTCCAGCCAATTCACGACTGGCTGAAGATTTTGCAGAATCCATACGAAGAGCACGCCGGGTTTGAAGAATGGAAACGCGCACCAGACAGCAAGCGGCTGATTATGCTGAGCTGCTCGTCCTGACAAGCCAGGTTTGATCGGGGATAACCTTGATCGGGAATAAATTCCCTCCTACACATTTTGATGGCGTCGTGTAGGAGGGAATTTATTCCCGAACAGCGACAGCAGCACGTCATTATGACAAGCGGATTTACGGCTTTCTGTAGGGTCCCGGCATGCCGGGACTGCGGCCTGAATCATTCGCAGGGAATGATTCCCGCCCGCTTTCAGACAAACTCAAATCCGGGCTTCTACCGGCACCAGAATATCAACCAGGGCCTGTTCCGGCTCCACAAACGGCGGAAACTGTAGCCGTTCAAACAGCACGATACCTTCCGCCATTTCATAAGCGGATTGGGGTAACCAGTGTTCAATCAGCCACTGTGCCGCCAACATCAAACCGGCTTCGCCTCCCTGCAAGCGCAGCCGGGCGTATTCACCGGCACCAAACAGGTGTAGCCGGAATCCCTCAGCCAGTTTGCCAGCATTGATCGCCGCCTTGCGTTGCGGTGGAATTTCCGCCGCAATGCCGATATGCCAGTTGCCGTCAGCATCCGGCGCCCGCCGATAGTTGAGACTAAAGGTACGGCTGATGTTTGGAAATAACTCCAGCTGTTTACGCTGTTCAACAAAATGCCGAATGCTTTGCTGTAGCTGCTCAATCGGACCACGATGATCGTGAACCAGCAGACTCAGCGACGGCAGTTCGGTAACGTCGACAACCTCGTTTGACCACTGGCGGCTGCTGTCTGTCCAGTCAGCCGACAGGGTTACCTGTGGGGTGGTTTGTTTGCTGGTATCGGTAGCGGTCATCAGAATAGTCCTTTCAGTTTGTCAGTCGCTTTGGATTTCAGCTCATCCTTGGCCTTGCTCTTCTGCTGGTCAACATAGTCATCCAGCTTGGCCTGAGCCAGATCTTCCAGCTGCGCCAACTTGTCCGTCAGCTTGGAATCGTTGTTGTTGAGTGCCTGCAGATCATCAGCATAGGCACCGGCATACTGACTGATCTTGTCGTTCAGCTGGCTTTGCAATTTGGCTTCCAGCTCATCCTGTTTGGCACTCAAACGCTTCTTGAAAGCAGCGTTGAGCTGCTTGTCGAGATCCGAGCCAAATTCCAGTTTCGGGCTACCCAGCGGGCCAGTGGCACGGCCATCAATGGTGAAGCTGCTGATGCTGTTAAGCGCGCCTAGCAGCTCCTTGGCAAAGACAGTTTGGCCGTTGCCGTCGAAACGGGTCTGGCCAAACTGGCCTTCCAGGCGGCCAGTCAAGGCATCACCGGTTTTATCGGTTTGCACCTGCGCCATGCCCTGAATCTGCGCCATGGCGGAATCCAGTTTGGTATCGCCAAGGCCCAGATTGACGCCATCGAGTTGCCAGTCACTGGCTTCCAGGGACACCAGATCCGTGCTCGGGCTGCGGGTATGATCAAGAGTGATGTTAATGGCCAGCGCCTTGACGGTTTTCAGCTCGCTGCCATCAATGTCGATACGGGCCGGACGTCCCAGTACGCGCTGCTGGCTGGTCAGGTCTGTACCTGTAATGGCCAGATTACCGGCACTGGTGATGGCACTCATGCTGGTATGACGAATCAGGAATTCCGGCCATGGGTCATCCGTCGGGAAATGCACAAAGCGGCCTTCCGGACGCAGGTATTCGGCTTGCTGTTCTTCATCACCGCCACTGCTGAGGAAAGGTTTCACCTTCTCATACCAGTACAGCGCCTGCTGCGCCCATTCACCGGCTTCGTCACCAAACAGCAGGGACGACAGGTTGGCAGCGCCCGTGGCGTTCAGCTGGTACTTGTCGCGGATGCTGGCAAGGTCTTCACCCGGAGCGGCTTTCAGTTGCTTCAGCCGTTCGGTGATTTCTGTACGGGAGTCACCAATCAGATCCTTGGCAGTATTGATCGACTTCTTGTCGGCCTTGAACTGCTCTTTCAGGGCATCGAGCTTTTTCTTGCGCTCATTAAAGTCTTCCAGCGAAGCGACCTTGCCCGAAGTGATGGCTTTGACGTCAACCTGATATTGCGCCAGACGGGCATCGTCAGGCACCGCCGCCAGCGCATCGTTCACCTGCTGCTGACGACGATCGAAGGTTTCTTTCAGAGCCGAACCGGCAGCGTCGGTTTTCAAAGATTCACGGGCCAGAATCTCACTGGCAGATGGCAAATTACCCACCACTGAATCTTTCACACTGGCTGCGGCATCCGCAACGGCCGAAGATTGTTTGCTGGTCGAGCTGCTTTTCTCCAGTGCTCCGGACGTGGTGCGAGTGGTGTTGAACTGCAGGCCGTTAACGCTGAGATCACGGATAATGCCCTTGCCCAACAACAGCGGAGCCAGATCAACAGTGGCCGCCGCAGACTGGAACTCAAGCAGGTTTTCCATTGGCTTGTCGGCGTTGGCGACGGTCATACGGCCGAGTTCAAAGCCCAGCGGCGACAGGTTAAATGCCACATCATCGACGTCTACCCTGGCACCGGCAGCTTTGGAGCCAACACTTTCAATCGCCATTTTTACCAGCGGTCCGGCCGCCAGCACAAAAAACGCCGCCAGCAAAGCTACAACCACCACAAAGCCAATCAGGCCGGACCAGCGAATCCATTTCAACATAATCGATTACCCCGCCAGCGACTGATAGAGGTTGTAGAACTTGCTGGCTTTCAGCACTTGTACCACCTTGAGCTTGTTCACCCATACCATCACTCGATGACGGTATTGATTGATCAATACCCGCAGCACCACAAACAGCGGCGCAAATGCCACCATGGCAATCACAAAGCCACCCAGGGTCAGGGTGTGGTTAAAGCCCATCAGGCGCCAGAAGTCGTTCTGATACAGCGAAGTCCAGGTGTCTATTAATGCCGGATTAGCCAGCAGGCTTTCACCCAGTCGTACTGACAGCGGGTCAACCACCATCGCCAGCAACGAAAACAACGCCAGCCCCACCAGAAAGCTGCTGAAGTTGCAGCGAATCAGCAGCGCTACTAACAGGATCAAGAGGTTATGCAGTCCCCAGAACGGGGTCAGGGCAACCGGCAACGCCAGGCACAGAGCCAGAGCAATTTGCCAGGGGGCAGTTTCAGAGTTGAGCGCTTTGAGCAGTTTGGCCAGAGAGCTGAGCATATGCAGTTCCTTGAGCTTTGGCGGCGGGCGTATGAATGAAGAACAATACGAGCGGCCAATATAAAACCGGGCGGAGGATAAATCCACCGCCCGGCTCTCATCTCAGCTAGCCCCGGATATTCCATCATCCGGGCAGTTGGATCAGGCTTGCTGATCCTTGTTACCGCTAATGAGGCGCGACAACTTCATCACCAGCAGGTAGAACACCGGCACAAAGAAGATGGCCAGGAAGGTTGCGGTCAACATACCACCGATGACCCCGGTACCAATCGCCTGACGGCTGGCGGCACCTGCGCCGGTGCTGATTGCCAGTGGCAATACACCCAGCATAAAGGCCATCGAGGTCATGATGATCGGCCGCAGACGCAGACGGGCAGCTTCCAGTGACGCTTCCAGCAGCGACTTGCCGGCTTCATATTCCGCCTTGGCGAATTCCACAATCAGAATCGCGTTTTTGGCAGACAGACCAATGGTGGTCAGCAGACCGACCTGGAAATACACGTCGTTGGCTAGGCCACGACCATAGGTCGCCAGCAAGGCACCCAGCACGCCCAGAGGCACGACCAGGATTACAGCGAACGGTACCGACCAGCTTTCGTACAGAGCTGCCAGACAGAGGAACACCACCAGCAACGACAGGGCATACAGCATTGGCGCCTGGGAGCCCGCCATTCGTTCCTGATACGACATACCGGTCCATTCATAACCCACACCGGCAGGCAGTTTGGCAATCAGCTCTTCCATTGCCGCCATCGCATCACCGGTACTCAGACCCGGCGCGGCTTCACCCTGGATGTTCATTGACGGAACGCCGTTGTAACGCTCCAGTCGTGGTGAGCCGTAATCCCAATAGGTGGTTGCGAAGGAGCTGAACGGCACCATCTCACCCTTGTTGTTACGCACGTACCACTTCTCAAAGTCTTCCGGCAGCATCCGCGCCGGAGCATCACCCTGAACATAAACCTTCTTGACCCGACCGCGGTCCATGAAGTCGTTAACGTAGGCAGAGCCCCAGGCTGTACTGATTGTGCTGTTAACGTCAGACACATTCAGACCCAGTGATTTAACCTTCTCGTAGTCGATATCGAGACGGAAAATCGGCACGTCCTGCATACCATTAGGACGCACACGTACCAGCCGTGAATCCTGTGACGCCATGCCCAGCAGCATGTTACGGGCCTGAGTCAGTTTTTCATGGCCAATGTTGCCACGGTCCTGCAGCTGCAGGTTGAAACCGGTAGCCGTACCCAGCGCAATGATCGGCGGCAGGTTGATCGGGTAGATCACCGCATCCTTGACCTGGCTGAGTGCTCCCCAGGCTCGACCAATAGCCGCTCCCACAGACAGACTCGGATCCTTACGTTCATCCCAGTGCTTCAGCTTCACAAACGCCATGCCCTGGTTTTGGCCCTGACCAGCAAAGCTGAAACCAGACACGGTGAACACAGAATCCACGGCGGGATCCTGTTTGAAGTAGGCGCTGATCTCGTCCATTACCTCATGGTTACGCTCCATGGTGGCACCCGTTGGCAGCATCACCAGGTTGAGGAATACCCCCTGATCTTCGTCCGGCAGGAATGACGCTGGCAAACGCACATAAACCACAGCCAGAATAGCGATCATGCCTGCATAAACCAGCAGCATCCGAATCGGCGCATTCAGAGTCCGGCGTACACCGTTCTGGTAGCGGCCAGTCGCCTTGGCAAACATACGGTTGAAGAAACCAAACAGTCCTTTTTCACCATGATCGTCTTTATGTGGACGCAGCAACATGGCACACAGAGCTGGCGTCAGTGTCAGTGCCACCAGAACCGACAGCCCCATGGCAGACACAATGGTCAACGAGAACTGGCGGTAAATCGCACCGGTAGAACCGGACATAAAGGCCATCGGCACAAATACCGCCGACAGCACCAGCGCAATACCAATCAGGGCACTGGTGATCTGCTCCATCGAACGACGAGTCGCTTCACGTGGTGGCAGACCTTCTTCTTCCATCACCCGTTCAACGTTTTCCACCACCACGATGGCATCATCCACCAGCAGACCAATCGCCAGCACCAGACCAAACATGGTCAGGGTGTTAATGCTGTAGCCAGCGGCAGCCATAATCCCGAAGGTACCCAGCAGGACGACCGGCACCGCAATGGTTGGAATCAGGGTTGCGCGGAACTTGCCGAGGAACAGGAACATCACCAGGAACACCAGTACCACAGCTTCAAACAGCGTGTGTTCAACCTCGGCAATGGAGATTTCCACAAACGGTGTGGTGTCGTACGGATAGATAATTTCCAGCCCTTGCGGGAAGAACGGCTTCAGCTCATCCAGACGCTTGCGAACGGCATCGGCGGTGTCCAGTGCGTTGGCACCAGAGGCCAGCTGGATACCCAAACCGGTAGCCGGTTTGCCGTTGAAATAGCTGTCAACGGAATAGCTTTCAGCACCCAGCTCAATACGGGCGACGTCTTTCAGACGTACCTGGGAACCATCCGGGTTTACTTTCAGCAGAATGTTTTCGAACTCGTCGACGTTCGACATCCGCGTCTGCGCCACAATGGTCGCGTTCAGTTGCTGACCATCCACGGCAGGCAGGCCGCCCAGTTCACCGGCCGGAAATTGGGTGTTCTGCTCGGAAACAGCCTGACGAACTTCCAGTGGCGTGAGGTTGTAGGCGGTCAGCTTTTCAGGCTGCAGCCAGATACGCATGGCGTACTGGGCACCAAATACGGTGATGTTACCAACACCGGGAACCCGTGACAGTGGCTCTTTCAGCTGGCTGATACCAAAGTCAGCGAGGTCACCCTTATTAAGGCTACCGTCACCGGAAACCAGACCAACCACCATCAGGAAGCCTTCACGGCCCTTGCTGACGGAAACCCCCTGGCGCTGCACTTCTTCCGGCAGCAGAGGCTCGGCCTGGGACAGTTTGTTCTGCACCTGAACCTGGGCAATATCCGGGTCGGTACCGGCTTCAAAGGTCAGCGTAATGGTCGCGCGGCCGGAGCTGGCACTGTTGGACGACATATACAGCAGACCGTCCAGGCCAGTCATGTTCTGCTCAATCACCTGGGTCACGCTGTCTTCCAGGGTCTGTGCAGAAGCACCCGGGTAGGTCGCTTCAATGGCCACGCTTGGCGGCGCAATCGTCGGGTACTGCTGTACCGGCAGATTCACAAGGCTCAGGCCACCCGCCACCATAATGATGATGGCGATTACCCAGGCAAATACGGGTCGATCAATAAAAAACTTTGCCATGATCCTGCGACTCCTCAGTGGCCCGCTTCAGTGCCAGCACTGACAGGGTTCGGGCTCACTGGAATCCCAGGCTTGATCTTCTGCAGGCCGGAAACAATCACGCGCTGGCCTTCTGACAGACCGGAAGCCACCAGCCACTGGTCACCCACCGCACGGGTTACCACTACAGGGCGCATCTGCACAGTGTTGTTTTCATCCACCAGCATTACAGTGGTGCTGCCATCCGGGTTACGGCTGACGCCACGTTGCGGTACCAGAATGGCACTATCAACATGATCGACGGCAATGCGGGCACGCACGAACATACCAGGCATCAGAGCGTGGTTCTTGTTCTCGAAAATGCTGCGCACGTTAACGGTGCCAGTGCCCTGGTCAACACCCACATCGGCAAACTGGATCTTGCCGGTTTCCGCCAGTACTGAGCCGTCCTGCATTTCCAGTGCGACGTTGGCAGAGACACTTTCCTGCTGCATCTTCACAACGCTCAAAGCCGGTGCCTGAACGTCGACATAAACCGGTGAAGTCTGACGGATAACGGTCAGCGGAGAAGCCTGCTGGGCAGACACCAGTGAACCTTCGGTAATGGTAGAGCGGGAAATCACACCGGAGATCGGTGCGGTGATTTCGGTATAACCCAGGTTAACCCGGGCGCTTTCAACCGCAGCCTTGGCCGCTTTAACCTGGGCTTCAGCCTGCAGTGCAGCGGCTGATGAGTCATCGACGTCCTGACGGCTGATGGCTGATTTTTTCGACAGCTCAGCGTAACGGTCAGCTTTCAGACGAGCGCTATAGGCATTGGCTTCCGCCACTGCCAGTGAGGCTTTGGCGCTTTCCAGATTGGCTTGATAGAGGGTTGGGTCAATCTGATAAAGCTTGTCGCCGGCCTTGACGCTGGTACCTTCTTCAAAGAAACGACGCAGGATAATGCCGTTAACCTGAGGGCGAATTTCAGCAACACGGTAGGCAGTCACACGACCAGCCAGTGTATCGGTCAGCTGGAAAGACTGTGCACTGACGGTGACCACATCCACGGCTGGTGGTGGCATTTGCTGTGCTGCAGCTGCCGGTGCCGCCTTTTCTTCCTGACAGGCACTCAGTGTAACGACCAGAGCTGCCATCAACGGGAGTTTGAGGTAACCCGAACCTGCGTACTTTCTTCCCATACCATCCTCTTGAAATTAAAAAGATTCTGCTGGAGAACCTGCAAATATTGCTATTGGCCACTGCTCAATGGCGGTGACACTTTATGGATTCTGGCCAGAATTCTGGTGTAGCTGACCTTCAAAAACTAGGTTGTACTGACGGAATGAATTGTTAGCATAATTGAGAAAATAATCATCTTGAGTTTCACTGATGGATCGATGCAACTAGTAGCAGTACTCAATGATTTTGTTTCTCAGCTGCTGTTGGCGCTTTGATCCATCCACGGCAGCCTTGGCATCGTTATAGATCTTGTAACTGGCAGCACGGTGCTGCTCTCGATAACGCTCGCATTTGGCGTCGATGGCAGCCTGTCGTTTTTGTTCTTGTTCCAGTTTATACGCTTTGTATTGACGGCTTTGGCTGCTGTCAGTAGTTGAGGAAAATTCCAGCGCCTGCTTGTGTAACTCAGGCGTCTGATATTCCGACATCGGCTTAAGCTCCACGGCCTCGGCCTTGCTGGTATCTGCTGGCGGCTCGTCACTGAAATGCAGCTTGCCCTCTGCATCCGTCCAGCGGTAGATCTCGGCCTGCACCAGGCCACACCAGCTGAATATCAACGCCATTAATAGAATGACAGTATTTAAATTAATAACACCGCGCTGCCACCGGCAAGCTGAACGCATGGGTCGTGACAAACCAGCCATCCTTGGCCTCCTTTATCCATTCACAAATAGCAGCCCGTCGGCATGTGCCGCATGAGTCATCCAGCGACCGCGTGGCGCACCAGCAACTGTACCGAACGACGGCCACGAAAATCATTAACATCGAGCTGAAACACCAGCTGAGCCTGCTTTTGCGGCGATGGCCATTGACTGATATCGACATTAAACCAGATAGCATCCAGCAACAGATCTGTACTTTCGGGTTGCACCACCATTTTCAGATGTTTTGCCCCAACCAGCCGTTGTTGCACCAGTGTGAAACGCCCACTGAACACCGGCTCCGGGAATCCCTGTCCCCAGGGGCTGGCCCAACGCAGCTGTTCTGCCAACCCCAGGCTGAACTCTTCTGCCGACAGCTCGCCGTCCACTTCAATGATCTGATCCAGTGCTGCCGGTGTCAGCAACTCTTCGCAGACGCTGGCGAACGCCTGACTGAAACGCTCAAAGCCGCCTGCTTGCAAGGTCAATCCTGCGGCCATTGCATGACCACCAAATTTCAGCATCAGACCAGGATAACGCTTATCGAGCAGGTCCAGTGCATCGCGCATATGCAAACCGGCAATCGAGCGAGCCGAACCCTTGAGGTTGCCATCATCACCGGGGGCAAAGGCAATCACCGGGCGATATACCTTGTCCTTGATGCGCGACGCCAGAATGCCAATCACGCCCTGATGCCATTCCTGATTAAACAGACAGACACCGGCAGGACAGGCCTGGGTCATTTCCAGCTGCTGCAAAAAGCGTTCGGCATCCGCCGTCATGCTGGCTTCGATTTGGCGACGGTCACGATTCAGCTCATCCAGCTGGGCAGCCATTTGTACCGCCAGCTGCGGCTGCTCAGTCAACAAACATTCAATCCCCAACGCCATGTCGTCGAGTCGGCCTGCTGCATTCAGCCGTGGCCCGACCACAAAACCAAAGTCGGCAGCGACCACTGCATTGGCATCCCGACCGGCAACCTCCAGCAGTGCACGAATGCCTGGCTGACAACGGCCTGCCCGAATCCGCCGCAAGCCCTGTTCCACCAGAATACGATTGTTGTAATCCAGCGGAACCACATCCGCGACCGTTGCCAGCGCCACCAGATCCAGCAGCTCTGCCAGATTCGGCTCTGGCCAACCACGGGCGTTAAAAAAGCCAACACTTGCAAGACGCGACTTCAATGCCAGCATCAGATAAAAAATAACGCCACAGCCACAGGCAGCCTTGCTGGGAAATTCACACCCTGGCTGATTGGGATTGATGATCGCTTCGGCCTCTGGCAGTTGCTCACCCGGCAGGTGGTGATCAGTTACCAGTACCCGGATACCTTGCTGGCGCGCCGCCGCCACACCGGCTACGGCAGCAATGCCGTTATCAACGGTAATGATCAGATCTGGTCGCATGGGTATCGCCACCGCCACCAGCTCAGGAGTCAGGCCATAACCAAAATCAAACCGGTTCGGCACCAGGTAGTCGACTTGCTGCAAGCCCATACTACGCAGCGCCCGAATGGCCACTGCGGTACTGGTGGCACCATCCACATCGAAATCGCCCACCACCAGCACTCGCCATTGCCGCTCGAGTGCTTGCTGTAATAAATCCAGCGCGGGCTGTAATCCCTTGAGGGAATGGTAGGACTGCAGGTTTTTCAGGGTCAGCTGCAGCTCAGCGCTGTCAGTAACACCACGGGCAGCATAGATACGCTGCAGCAGTGCCGGTAGATCCGGCAACTGCCAGCGGTCAGGCAGGGAACGTTGAATAATGCGCGGTTGTTGCAAGGTCAGCCTCCAGTCGAAGCTGGCAGTATAACAATGCCGTCAGGCTGGCGCAGGACCTCATTCCAGCGGTCGCACCCGCTCAAAACGGGCAAAGCGTGGCAGGCCGCTGCTGGTATAACCATTATAGGAATAGGTAACCCGTGTGCCCTTGTCAGGAGGGTCACGGCGCAGGTCATCCGTCAGGCCTGAGCCCAGCCGCATCACCCGACCATTGTCGAGCCGGACTTCCAGTGAGCCGGTCATGCCTTCATATTTGCCTTTGCCTGCAACATAGCCGATGACGATTGCCTCGCCATCCTGATGTATTTTGAGCTTCAGCATGTCGTCACTGCGACTGGCCTGATAAAACGAAGCCCTCCGTTTCAGCATCAGACCTTCACCACCCGCCTCGACCATCTGCTGTAACTGTTGCTGCAGCTCACCATCATTACTGACGGCCTGCTGACTGACGACCTGAACCCACGGGTTCCCCAACTCTGCCACCAGGGTTTTCAACACCCAATAACGATCCTCGAAAGCTGCCGGGTTACTAGGCAAGTCAAACACCATAAAGCGGACCGCTGCCCAGGCTTCATCATCCGGCACGCCCATTTGCTGTACCAGACTGCTGACCTGCTCAAAACGATTACGGCCCGCCCACAGCTCACCATCCAACGGCGTATTGGGCAAATGAGCAATAAACCAGGCTGGTGCATTAATCTTCAGGCCGCTACGGCTGCGCAACTCGGAACCCGTCCAATAAGCGCGTACACCATCGAGTTTTTCGCTGATGAAATAGTCTGCCGGGTTATAGGACTGCTGCCATTCTTTGGCGAGCATTAAAGGAGGGACTGACGGCGAGGCGCTCCACAAGGGCGTCGATACCATCAGCAACATAACAATCATCAAGCCAGCGAGTGCCAAATCCATAGCAACCTCCATCCGGTTCCATTTACACAGGGGATCTTGCGGGTAATTGCTCCTGCTACCCGAGGCTCTTTATACCCTGCCAAAGCATCAATTTCCCACCGCTTTTACAAAACCGGGGCGCTCACCTCAACTTTTGCCAAGGAGATCAAACTTGACAGTCGCTGTACAACTTTCCCATGCTTGTACAACTTATTCAGGGATTAGCGGAGCCGCCATGCGCTTCTATTTGCTGGGGCTGGGCAGCAACATCGACCCGGCCAGTAACCTCAACAAGGCCATGCAGTTGCTCCAGCAGCAACTACAGGTACTGGACTGTTCGCCGGTAATCGACACCGCCGCCGTCGGTTCCTGCTTTAATGCCGCGTTCAAGAACCAGCTGATACTGGCGGCCTGCCCACTCTCGCCCGAGCACCTGAAGCAGCAACTGCTGCAAATGGAAGAACGCCTGGGAAGAGAACCCAAAACGCCAGAACGCCAATTTCACGACCGGCCAATCGACATCGACATTCTTGCCTATGCCGACGAGCCCGAGCCATGCCTGCAAACCGAACTGAGTGAAAGCTATTACCAGACCGCGCTGCAGCGCTGGCAACCGCAACTGGCACTCAGATCCGTCTGAACATCACACCACTCAGAGACTGAAGGTTTGATCGTAGCGGTTAGCAACAAAACGACCGCCATCAACCCGCATCGCCGAACCTGTGATTGCATCGTTATCAATCAGATAATCACAGGCCTTCACAATCGAGCCATAACCGAGTTCGCGTCGAATCAGCGACTGCGACAACACCTGTTGACGATAGGCTTCGTCATGATCCGGCAGAAACTGGATTGGCCCCGGTTGCAGCATATTTACCCGCACCTTGCCCGCCAGTCTCTGCGCCATACTCAGCCCCCAGTTGTGCAACGCCGCCTTGCTGGCACAGTAGGCCGCAAAACGTTCGTTAGGAATTTCCACATAGATGTCGGAAATCACAATCATTGAAGCGTCTTCACGCCAATGATTGGTCAAGGCCTGGGTAATCAGCATCGGTGCTGTCACATGCACGTTCAAATGCTTGTTGATATGAGCCGCCTGCTCAGCCGGGGTAAAACCGGCAGAACTGTCGGTGGCAAAACAGGAAGCGTTGTGAATCACCACATCGAATGGCTCTTCTTTGGCCAACTCGACACACAGCCGAATGGTGTCGGCGTTATCACCCAGATTGCCCTGAATCACCCGCAACGATGGATGCGGTGCCAACTCATTACGGGTGTTGTAATGAGCAACCACCTGCCAGCCTTGCTCCAGATAATGCTCGGTCAGGGTTTTGCCCAGACGACGGGCACCGCCGGTAATCAGAATTCTGCGTGACATACACCAACCTCATTTGAAAACCTGCTCAGGGTACCGAGCGATGGTCAAAATGGAAAGGTGGCTATAGTCCCCATAAATGAGGGTGATGGCGTCTGAAGGAATGATGGGAATCCAAATTTCAGACACAAAAAACCGACTCAAGGCCGGTTTCTATGAAAATCGATGATGTTCTTATAAATGATTGCGGGAGCCGGATTGAACGGGGGCGCTCAGCTCGACGGCCGTAGGTCGGTGGTTCGCAACAGAGCGTGACGGCAGCAATCGGGAATAAACTCCCTCCTACAACACCGACAAAGCTAGAAGGTCATTGGCCACCCTAAGCTCCAGACACAAAAAGAACGACTCAGGCCGGTTTCTTTGAAAATCGATGATGTTCTTATAAATGGTTAGCCGGATTGAACGGGGGCGCCCAGCTCGACGGCCGTAGGTCGGCGGTTCGCAACAGAGCGTGACGGCAGCAATCGGGAATAAATTCCCTCCTACAACACCGACAAAGCTAGAGGCTAATTAGCCCCCTAAACTCCAGACACAAAAAAACCGACTCAAGGCCGGTTTCTTTGAAAATCGATGATGTTCTTATAAATGGTTGCGGGAGCCGGATTTGAACCGACGACCTTCGGGTTATGAGCCCGACGAGCTACCAGGCTGCTCCATCCCGCGACATCATCTTGCTACTCTGACTTAAACCTTCACTACGAAAAATTGGTTGCGGGAGCCGGATTTGAACCGACGACCTTCGGGTTATGAGCCCGACGAGCTACCAGGCTGCTCCATCCCGCGTCAGAGGCTGCGTATAATACGGATAGAATTTTCTAAGTCAAGCATATTTATTCAGCGAGACATAAAAGAAGAGACAGGCAGAAGATTCACAATAAAAAGCCCAAGATGGGGCTGGCCTGATGGCAGATGTGGTGTTAGGTTTAGATGCAACAAAAATAACAACAACGACATTGCTTATGAGTGCTTACCTTACACCGACATTGACGTCGGCTGCATTGCACCCTCTGTTCGCGCTAATGCGTGATCGTGGCCTCAACCCCGAAGAATTACCGGAGTTAGCCAACGACTGGGGGAATAACCAGACACAGTTTCCGGTGCCGGTTTTCGATCGGATTCTGGAGCAGGCCAGCAATTCACTGAGGCTTCCCGCCATCGGTGTGCAGCTTGGCAGCCGTCTCGACTGGAGACGCTTCCGTCTACTCGCCTATCTCCTCAGCGAGTGCCGTACCGGCCGGGATGCCCTGTCTCAGTTACGCCGCTATTACCCCCTGATCAGCGATAGCCATCCACCCGATGTGTTTATCGGCCAACATTCCGTCAAGGTCGTTTTCTACGTCAGTGACGGCAGCCCAACCAATAAACAAACCCGTGCCGAACTGGTTGCCGCTGGCATCCACGACGTTGGTTCGCGTTTGGGCGATGGTTTCTACAAGATTACCGGCATTGGTTTCCAGCAGCCTGCTCCGGCCTACCGCGAGCAGCTCGACCGCTATTTCACGGTACCGGTTCGGTTTGGTGAAAGCTGCAACTGGATCAGTTTCTCCAGCGACTACCTCGACAAGTCGATGAAACAGGCTCAGCCATTCCTGGAAAGCATGCTGGAAGGCGCGGAAGTGCCGTGGAAATCAGAAGACCGCGAACGGCCATTCAGCCGCAAGCTGCGTCATATTCTGTATTACTGGCCAACCTGTTTGCCGATGACCAAGGAAGCGGTAGCGGATCTGCTGGGCACCAGTGCCCGCACCCTGACCCGCCGCTTGCAGGAAGAAGGCAGCCAGTTCTCTGAACTGAGCAAACATTGTCGCCTGGTTCGTGCAGCCGCTGCGCTCAAACGCACCAGCAAGGACGTCCAGCAACTAGCCAATGAACTGGGATTTTCGGATCGACGGGGATTTGAGCGGGCGTTCAAGCAGTGGACCGGCCAGACTCCGGCAGCCTTCCGCCGCCAGTGGCGCAACCAGAGCAGCGCTGTAAGCGGTGCCACCATGGAAGCCAGCGGCTTTTACTAGCCACTGCTCTTCGCAGTCGTTATTCACTGCTCTGCAACAACACCCGTACGACCAGCATAGCTGGCCCTACGGGTGTTCGTCGTTATTCCATTATGGATTCAATATCGTCCTTACGACGCTTGACCATTTCCAGCACATCTGTCGGAACCTGATCCGCTTCAGCCAGAATCTGCAAAGATGATTTTAACAGCTGCTCCATCGAATCCAGCTGTTCAGCTGGCATGGCATTGCTGCTGCGCAGCTGTTGCAGTTGCGCCAGCTGCTGCTGGATTTGAGCGCGAGCGCCTTCTGGTTCGTCATTTTCCAGCGCCAGCATGGCCATGCTGATATCGGTGCTGACTTCAGCCCAGTGCTCTACGGAATTAAACCCGTACTGCATCACCTGACTGTTAAACTGGCTGTATAAACCGGCACTTTTCAGAGCATTGATACCCTGTTGGTAAACTTCTTTCAGTCCCTGCCCCGGTTGCATGGTCTGCTCCGGAGCAACATTGGGATGTTGCTCCATCCACTGATCCAGCTTGGGCATCGAAGTGATCCACTGATCAATTTCCTTGTCGGTCAGTGCCAGAGCCTGGGAAGCCGTCAACAGGGCCGCCACTGCAATCGCTAAACGCATAATCTGTCTCCTTGATATTTTTGCCGACACCTTAGCAGAAAGCCTTTACGGATGATCAGCCACAGCAACAATTTCTATCGTGACTGACTCGTCAAAATCACCGATAACCGGCAGCGTTGAACTGGCAAATGTCGCCAGTACCTTGGCGTCGCCAATGGCGGCCTGACGGTAACCACTGGCTGATATCGGCTCGGCCAGCAAACCGGCTGGAATCTGTCGGCACAGCTCGGCTAATAACGGCCGGCAGTCGGGGTCATACAAGAGGTCACTGCCCAGAAACAGGTCGATCTCACTCCAGTCCTGCCCTTGCCATGGCCGCCAGTCAACGCCATTCAATGCGGCATTGTATTGACTCGCCTGCAAGGCCAGCAGGTCAATATCCATCCCCCAGACGGTCGCTCCGGCGCGCGCGGCGGCAATACCGGCAATACCGGAGCCGCAGCCCACATCAAGAACCCGCTTACCAGATACGGCTTGTGGATTGGCCAGGAGCCATTGTGCCAGCGCCCGGCCACCGGCCCAGGCAAATGCCCAATACGGCATATTGGCCCACATTTCCGTGATTTGCTGGCTCTCAAATAGCTGGTCATCCGGCACCTGCAACAACAACAGTCGTAACGAGTGCAGTTCCGTCTCACTCAGATCCGCAAAGTTCCAGCCTGGCAGCTGCTGCAGGCATTGGCGTAGCTGTGCAGGCATACCTCAGCCTCCAGCCGCATAACGACTTTGTGCTGCGCTGACCTTCTTGAGGTAGTTACGTGATTCCTCACTGGGATGAGAAGTCAGGATAGTGCGGTACACCTGGCTGGCTGGCATGGCATTGATGCGATCAATGGCGCGGCGGCGGTCACGGTTAAAGGTTTTGAACAGATTGCCGGCGCCACCGTTATAAGAGGCAATCACACAATAGAGCCGCTTCTGCGGGTCGATAATCCCACTGAGATAACGATCTCCCAAAATCGACAGATAGGCGGTACCAATATCAATATTGCGCTCCGGCCGAAACAGCTCATCGCGAGATGGATGACCAGACTGTTGATATATCTTTTCGTAAACATCCTTGCCCGCGGTCCGCTGCATCACCTGCATCAGCCCATAAGCTCCCACTGGCGATACCGCAAACGGGTTAAAGCTGCTTTCGGTTTCAATCACCGCCAGAATCAGCGACGGATCAACACCATAACGATTGGCGGCCGCATTGACATAACTGCCGTACTGACGGGCACTGACCTGCTTGAACTGTCGCACCATCGGAATGGTCAGCCAATAACGGTCACCGGATTGTTGCAGCCGATGGGCCAGCAAATAATCGGCATAGCGCTGCGCCCGCCAGGCGTATTCCACCGGCTTGCCATCCTGATCCACTACCTTGCCCGCCAGAAACGGCTTGCCGGTCAGACCAAAATCCGCAGCGGTATAAAGATCAACATCCGATGGATTGGCCGGTGTCAGCAAGGTTGCCTCCACCGCATGACGCATCGACTGGATCGGCGTTTTGCTGCCGCGACTTTCAATTCGGATCAGTCCCTGATCAAAGTCAATCCGTACCTGGGTATGGAAGTCATCGAGGTATTTAACCAGCGAATAAACGCTGGAGACCTGTAAATCCTGCCCCCAGACCTGGTTGGCCTGCTCCGGAAAAAACATAAACTCCAGAATCACCGATTGCACATCACTGGACAGATTGACGAAGTCATCCGGTAGTTCGGGCGTCGCTCGCGCCGACCAGCCCGGCAGCCACAGGCCAACAACCAACAGCAGCCCGCGAAGCTGCCAAACGGCGGGAAAGTTCAGGGTCATATAGTTACTTCAGAAATCGTTACAGGCCGCAGTGTAGCGGCCTGCAGGAACAGTGTCAGCGTTTCGCCTGACGACGCACTGCACTGGTGGAAAAATCGCGTTCGGAGAGACCGGTATCGAAGAATTTCAGGGGGTGTCCACGTTCGTTATCCAGCCCCTCAGCGTAATAGCGTCCGGATGGAAAATCGTAGGTGACCTCCAGCGTGGTGTAAACCATCTGGATATCATAATAATTAATCACATGTGCTTCAGTCAGCTGCTGTAGCTCGCCGTTGGCGTCGTATTCTTCGGCATAGATGATCTGCCAGGAATCCTCATCCAGGTAGTAGCGACGCTTGGCGTATTTGTGACTGAAACCGGTACGCAGGTTAGCTTCCAGCACCCATACCCTGTGTGGCTCATAACGCAGCCATTGCGGATCCGGGTGACGGGCCGCCAGAATATCATCGACCTTCAGATCGCCCTGATGTACCCGATAGGCGTTGTAGGGAATATAGATTTCCTTTTTGCCTTCCAGCGTCCAGTCGTAATAGTCCGGCGCGCCATTAAACATATCCACCTGATCAATGGTCCGTAGCGCCTGGGTATTAGGGTCTGCCGTATCGTAAGCCAGATCCGGAGTGCGTCGCAGACGACGGGCATCAGCACTGTAAATCCACGACTTGCGCGGTGAACGCATCTGATCCAGTGTTTCATGCACCAGTGTCAGCGTACCAGCATGTTGCGGCGGTGACAGCGTCTCACGGGTCAGCAGGAATATCTTGTTGTCGAGATCACCTGGTGCAAGCCCAGGCTCACTGTATTTGAAGTAATAATTGTATTCGCGCAGGGTGTCCATACGCTGGCCATTAGCCGTTACCAGCGAGCTTACGGCTTCATAGGACACCGTCAGCCCCCGGAATCTGAGCGTATGATTCCAGAGCACCTCCAGGCCATTGTCGGGTATTGGAAACGGCGTTGCCATAGTCGCACCGGTAACACCGGAACCATAAGGCAAGAGTTTCGCCCGATTGGCATTTGCCCGAATGGCGTCATAAACATATTGCGGATACGACGCACTGCGATGGGATGGATATACATTGATAAAATAATCAGGAAATTCCTTTAACAGCTTTTGCTGGCCGAACGTAAGGCGGTCCAGATGCTTTTGCATATTGCCAGCATCAATACGGAACAGTGGCTGCTCCCTGCCATAGGGATCAGGATGAAACGGCGTATCCCACGGCCCTTTATCCTGGGCCAACCCGCCACTCCAGGCGGGGATATCCGAGCCATTGCCGGCACGCTCAGCACCAACCGGCGTTAAATCATTATCAAGACGGCTAACATCCCTTGTTTCACCATGAGAATTGTTATTGATTACCAATAACAAGGAAAACACCGACGCAATCGCAGCGCGGGAGATAGTGATACATTTCATATTAAATACGACGTCCTGAACCGGCGGGGTAACCGGTTTGGTTATTGTAATTGTTATGTCGCCGAGCCTAGCCCAAGCTTGCTCGGGCAATCAATTTGATACTACAAATCACTACAATCCTCTGATTTTAAATATTCCCACCGAAGCATGAATAATACTTAAGAGTGATAGCTGGAACAATGTAACCAGCAGTTACCGATGAAAAACCTGCTGAATCAGCTGCCACTGCTGCTCTTGTAACTCTGCCATTGTCACCTCCTTCATGGCCGCCAAGGCCGCGGCGGTCAGAGGAATAAACTGCGGGGTGTTACGCTGTAATGAGGTGATAGTGGGAATCATATCGGGCGCATCGGTTTCCAGTAACCAGCTGTCGAGCGGTAGGGCCGTTACAGTTTGCCTCAAGCGGGTCGCACGCGGTGACAACAACAAGCCGCCCAGCCCCAACCGGACCCCCAGCGCGAGATAATTGTGCGCCTGCTGCAGGCTGCCACTGAAAGCATGAATCACGCCGCCACCGGTAAATCCCGACCGTTTAATCCGTGTGGTGATTTCGTCATGAGCGCCGACACCGTGCAGTATTACCGGCAAGCCGTGCTGTTTCGCCAGTGCTAACTGGGCATCAAACCAGAACAACTGCTGTTGCCGCAGCTCTGCGGTCTGGCCCTTGCGAAAATCCAGGCCGAATTCCCCCACTGCAATCGCATCCGTCTGGCCCAATGCCATATCCAGCCAGTCGAGATCTGGCTGCTGATGGCGCGCCAGAAAACAGGGATGCAGTCCCAGTGCAAACCACCAGCCCTCCGGGCGACAAAAATCCGCCAGTCGTTCACCCTGATGGCGATCGACCGCCGGAATAATCAGCTGTCTCACCCCTAGGTCGCGGCAATGCCGCCAGATTTCATCCCTGTCCTGGTCAAATAACGGGAAATCAAAGTGGCAGTGTGTATCGATCCAACCCGGCATATTGGAATATTTTGTCATCTAAAAGCCCGTAGTTAGACAAAGTTTAACTAATTCCGCTCAGCCACGTAACGGGCCGGTTACGCAGCACCGGATAACCAGCACAAGCCAGATCTGACGCCATGCACCAAACTGAACCCGGATTTGCCAGAATGCTCTGCCAAATAACCCGATTAACCTGATCTCACAGGCTTTCATCGCAATAAAGGATCGAATATAAACCCCAAGGAACATATTGCTGAAATATACCGAACACAGCACAAGGATAAATATTGGCAAGTTGTTTGCTGAATGCTTTTACAGAGCAACAGCGGCAAATAACGATCCATCAGCTAGAATTCTGGTTGAGTCAATATGACTGGTTGTTTATTGCCAGCGTGCTATTACTGAATTACCTCGATAACGGGAGGACGCTATGAAACTTGCGCCTCATGAGCTTCGTGATTGTGTTATTCGCCCTACCATGAAATATCTTGGTTGCGATTCCATTGCAGTAGAAAACTTCCTGATTGCCTTGTCACAAATGCAACAAGTTGATACCACTGCCGACAATAGCCATTGTTCGATTTACCCCATTAACCGCAATATGCACCGCGTTTTGTGGGATGAACATCTGGCATTTGATCCGGATCGTGCCAGCCTGGTCAGAGGACTGGCATCTCAGCGTCAGTTCCTCAACGACCCGGATATTGAATTACAAACCAACCTGGCCTACGCCACCGCCATTGCCTGGGCAATGTACGTGGTTTACCCCGGTGCCAGTGAATTACACGCGATCGCCCGACCGGGCTGACTCAGCGCTTGCAGACGAGGGTTAAAGCTTCAGCTGCTGCCGAACAGCCTGCCACAATTCCCGGTAGGCTCGCGACAGCGGCACATGCGGCAAGCAACTAACGATCGGCGCCTGCAACTCCAGCATCCGTTCGGCACTGGCTGAATGGCCAATCTGCACCGGTAACAGCCCGGCAATGGTTGGCGCGGTTTCTTCCACCCACCGAATATGCGCGGCCTTGCGGCGATCAACCTGGGTAACGAACGGCATCCACTGCTTTTTCTTCAGCCAGTCGAGATGCTCAACGCTTTGTTCATAGGCACGGATCGACAGAATCGATGGTTCTATTGGCACCAGAATACGATCCACTGCCTGCAGTACGCCTTCAATCTGGGGCGTCAGCAGCGGCGGACAATCAATAATAACCAGCTGATATTCTTCACTCAGGCGACTGATAGCGTCTGCCATGGTCTGCCGGGCTGCCCGTTTATCCTCGACGCTTTGGTGAAATTTGCGTAACGACAGGTCGGCGGCCAGCACATCCAGATGATCGTACTGAGTATGCTGGATGAAACGCCCGATAGGCTTCCCTTCACTCCAGACCTTGTCCTGCTTCTGGTCAGCGGCAACCCCCAACAACCAGGTCGCGGCACCCTGTGGATCAAGATCCCACACCAGAGTACGCACCGAGTCGGCTGCCGCCAGGGCCGCCAGGTTCACAGCGGAGGTGGTTTTCCCCACCCCTCCCTTGAGCTGAAATACCGCCAGAGCTTTCACCAGCTGTCATCCCTAAATAATCAAAAAGTACCAGTCTAGCAGAGTTTTCTGACAGCCTGATTGCGACACAAGCCGCATAGCCACAACATCTAACAGTGGTTAGCTGCCATCAAACAGCTGTTAAATTTCCAGCTCAACACCACAACCACCGAGGCCACAATAACCATTCGGGTTCTTGGCCAGATACTGCTGATGATAGGCTTCCGCCAGGTAATAAGCCGGTGCCACCATGATTTCCGTGGTGATATCCGGCTTGCCAGCCTGTTGCAAGGCCTGTTGGTAGACATCCCGGCTGACTGCCGCACGAGTTAGCTGATCGAAGTCTGGCAAATAGATACCGGAGCGATACTGGGTGCCCACATCGTTGCCTTGCCGCATTCCCTGAGTCGGATCATGGCGCTCCCAGAACACCTTCAGCAACTGCTCCAGGTTGATCTGTTGTGGCTGATACCAGATCCGTACCACTTCGTTGTGACCAGTCAGCCCGGTGCAAACTTCGTCGTAAGTTGGGTTCGGCGTATGACCGGCGCAATAACCCACCGAAGTTGAATAGACACCTGGCAAACTCCAGAACGCCCGTTCGGCCCCCCAGAAGCAACCCATTCCCACAATCAGTTCGTCCATCCCCTCTGGTCGTTCACCAGCAATACGATTGCCATTCACAAAGTGATGACTGGCGGTTTGCATCGGGGTCGCCCGGCCCGGCAAGGCTTCTTCCGCTGTCGGAATCGCCATTAATTTTGGTCGCCACATGGCCTTCTCCTGATTCTATTCGGTGTATGCTTGAGCGAAAGCGCAATTCGAAACAGTCTATGACAACACAACTCCAGCCTCTATCCCTGTTCTTTCATGGCACCGGCAGTGGTGGCCATCTGGCTTTGGGCAGCGCCGCAGCAACCTTGCAGGTGGATCAACAACCCTTGTTGCTGATTGATTGTGGCCCCGGCACACTGGCAGATTTTCAGCGCCGCTATGGCTGTTTGCCACCGGCGTTGTTTATGACACACGCTCACATGGATCATATCGCCGACCTGGAAATTCTCTCGGTACGGGCACGACTGCAACAACTGCCACCGATTCCGATGTTTGTGCCCTTGCAGGTCATTGCCATCCTACACCAGCGGCTGGCGACCTATCCCGGTGCCATGGCCGAAGGCGGTCATAATTTCTGGCAATCCTTCCAGTTGATTCCGGTCAGCAGCAGTTTTGAATGGGCAGGCAAAACCTTCACGGTGTATCCGGCGCGCCATCATGCGCCGGGCTCGGCCTGGTCACTGCATCTGCCTGGTTGTTTCTTTTATAGCGGCGACACCCGGCCAATTCCGGAAACCCTGCATCATTGCCTCTGCGGTGGCGAACGGATTTTTCATGACTGTGGTCTGATCGCCAATCCATCCCATACCGGGCTGGATGATCTGGCGCGGGAATATACCGACGCGGTCCGTCAGAGACTGGTGTTGTATCACTATGCCGATCAGGCAGCTGGAGAACAATTGGCTGACGCCGGTTATCAGGTTGCCAGCCCCGGTGACTGTTTTGAATTACCAACACTGTAGCCGTATCACTGGTGATGAAATTTCCCCAACCAATGCAAACGGCCCTGCAGCGAATGTTGGCCGACGCCCGACTGGAAAACCAGCCATTACAGGCCTGCCCGCCAATCAGTCTGGCCTTGATTGCGGCTGAATGTCTGGAGCGACCATTTTCTGCTGATGAGCAACTGCGCATTGCTGATTTTCCGGCTTACTGGAGTGTTTGCTGGCCCGGCGGCCTGGCATTGGCCAACTTTATTCTGGCCAACCCTCAACTGGTTGCCGGCAAAACCCTGATGGACGTTGGTGCCGGTTCCGGGCTGGTGGCGATTGCCGCCATGCTGGCGGGCGCCAGCAAAGCCATTGCCTGCGACCTGGACCCGGCTGCGCTGGTTGCCTGTGAATACAATGCGGCCTTGAATCAGGTCCCCGTGGTGTCACTACAGGACTACCGGGAAGCTGGAGAGATGGATGTGATTTGTGCTGCCGATCTGCTTTATGACGACTCGAACCAGCAGTTATTATCGGATTTTCATCGTCAGGCAAGCAGTGTCTGGCTGGCCGAATCCCGCCAACCGGATATCCGCCATCCGGACTATGAACTGATCCAGCAAAGTGAATTTGCTACCGAACCCCTGTCGAGCCAACCAGACCCTTACCGATTCGCAGCACTCTATCGCAGTCGTTAAATGAAAAACGTCCGCTACCTGCAACAGATAACGGACGTTAGATTTTGATCAAACAGCACGCTCAGGCTGCTACCAGCTCCAGGCTCAGGACAAGGCAACGTTTTCCAGTTGCAGATTACCGCTGTCCGCCATCACCTGCATGCGTTTGGCTGTGGTGGCGGTATAGTCGCTGCTGGCGATGGTATCGACGAAAATCCAGTCACAGCTGGCTTTTTCTGGTGTAAAGGTCACCAGTGTAAAACCACGCTGACCGGCGTTGAGGTATTCCAGATCGTCGACCAGCGTCTGAATCACCATTTCAAACTGGGCTTGTGCAGTCTCATCCGTACCAAAACCGGCGTACAGCTCCAGCCCCGGCGAGGTCACAGATGAAGTCGCAAACTCAACCCCGATTGTCGCAGTACGATCAACCGCCAGCGTGCTCATATCGAGAGGATAGAGATTGCTGGCCCAGGCATTGTGCGTATCACCGGCCAGAGATATCAGATTAACGTTGCCGGAGCCGGCCGCCGCTTTGATCTGGGCAAACAATGATTGCCGGGCGATTTCATAACCGTCCCAGGCATCCAAGTTGTAAGGTGCTGTGGTGTTAACCAGTGCAATTTGCTCGTCCGTCAGCGTGCTTTCATAGCCAGCATCAATTGTGGCTTTGATGGTATAGAGATTGGTCAGTTCGGTGGTCAGCTGGGTCTGTAAAGCGGCCACGGTTGTTTCGTCTTCAGCAGCTTCCAGCTGCCCCAACAGCAACAGCAGGCTTTGCGGCACGTACATACGGCCCATCAAGACTTGCTGGCCCAGTACATCCCACTTGGCATCCGAAGTAGCGATGCTGTCGCCAAACCAGGTCGATTGCTCGGCTCCCAGCAGTACCCGACTGGTATCGGCCATGGCGGTCATAAAGGCGGTGGTATCGACAGAATAGCTCGCGGTAGTCGCGTCGTAGGTGAGGTAATCGTTGTAGCTCAGCTGTTTGCTGCGAGCAACGATACGGGTATCAAGCATGTGCAAACGCACCAGATCACCAAAATCGAAAGCCCGGTAAATTTTGGTGGTATCTGAACCGCTGCGAATTGGCAGCCATTCATGATAGGCCTGAATCGCGGCTGCACGACGTTCCGCAAAGCTGCCTTCGGTTGCCTCATCGTGGTTTTCAGCACCATCAATATAAGTATCGTTGGCCAGTTCATGGTCATCCCAGACACAGATAAACGGCTTGGCCGCATGAGCTGCCTGCAAATTGGTATCCGTGTGGTACTGGGCATAACGATGACGGTATTGATCGAGCGTCAGCAGCTCGGCAGCTGGCTCTGGCTGGCGGCCATCAGCATCCTCAGTAGGATATTCATTGGAACCATATTCATAGATGTAATCGCCCAGATGTACCACGGCATCCGCTTCACTATTGGCGATCTCGGCATAGACGTTAAACAGCCCGGCCGGGAAGTTGGAACAGGAGCAGACCGCCAGCTTAACGCTGTCGACCGAGCCTTCTGGCAAGGTTTTGGTGGTACCCAGCGTGGATGTTTCACCATCGGCGGCGGAGAACTGGTAATAGTACGTGGTATTAGCGCTCAAGCCGGTCACATCAACCTTGACGGTGTAGTCGGCGTCGGCTGTAGTCGTAACCGTGCCAGAGGCCACCACACTGGTCAGCGCTTCGTCAGTTGCGACCACATAGTCGACCTCTGCCTCGGCATCATCTTCGGCATCTTCATAGGGTGTGACACGGGTCCAGATAATCACCGCATCGGCCAGCGGGTCGCCGGAGGCCACACCATGACCAAACACATAAGCAGTCGTATTGGTTTGCTCTTGCTGTTCAGCCGCCGAATTGTTGCTGTTGTCATCATCGCCAAAACAACCCGTAATGACGGCTGGCACAGATACTGCTCCAGCGGTACCGGCAGCTGATTTCAAAAAACGTCGACGACTCAATCCAATAAAGCGTTGCATACGGAAATCCCTGGAAGTGTGGAACCTGGCCTGCCACGGTTTGCGACACGGGTTGGTAGCCGGGTTTATTTTTGATCTTGGGTCCATATTCTTTCCAAAGTGTTAAGAATTAAAGACAGCGACACAGATACCAAACTGGCCTAAGCGGAACCGCTCCATTACACTCTACGACCTTTTTTTGAATGGCCGGGATTGATCGGGATGCTAGACAAAAACGCACTGTCACAACTGCAATCGCTCAAACAGGAAATCCACAACAGCATTCCCAGATACGAAGGCAAGGTTCGTTCAACCGCCGGTCGCTTTGGTTTTGCTGTCACCGACGACAACCAGCAGTTTTATCTGGCTCCGGAAGAGATGGATAAAGTGCTGCCGGGTGACCGGATTGAATTTCGCGTTGAGCAGGTTGACGAGAAAAAATCACAGGCGTTGATCGAAAAGCTGGTCTGTTCAGAAATCACCCGTTTCTGCGGTCGCTACCTGGTCAAGGGCAAGGGCCACTTTATTGAAGCGGATCACCCTGCCCTCAACCGCTGGATTTTTGTTGCGCCCAAGCAACGCGCTGGCGCCCAGGACGGTGACCTGGTCGCAGCAACCCTGTCACAGCATCCCTACCCGCATGGTAAAGCCCAGGCATCGATCACCCAGGTAATCGGTCAACCCGGTGATGCCGGTGTTGAAAACCGCTTTATGTGTGCCAAGTGGGAACTGCCAACCGAGTTTACCGAAGCCCAGCTGCAAGCGGCTCGTGCTGAAGTTGAAAAAGGCATTAGCGAACAACTGGAACAGCGTCTGGATCTCAGTGAGTTACCGCTGGTGACCATCGACTCTGCATCCACCCGTGACCTCGATGATGCCCTGACCGCGACGGCCAACGACAACGGCTGGTTGCTGCAGGTTGCCATTGCCGACCCGGCTGCCGTGGTAACACCCGGCTCCGAGCTGGACCAGTTGGCCCAGCAGCGCGCCACGTCTGCCTATTTCCCCAACATGATGCTGCCAATGCTGCCAGCTGAATTGTCGGAACAGCTGTGTTCACTGCAGCCAGGTCAACGCCGGTTGGCACTGGTCGCGGATATTCAGGTAATGGCCGACGGCGCCAGTGAACTGCTGCAACTGCGTCAGGCCAGCGTGATCAGCAAGGCCAAACTGAGCTACAGCCAGGTTGCCGAATTTATGGCTGACTCACAGCAAGGCGATATTCCGGCCGAACTGCAAGCATCCCTGCAGGCACTGGCCGACTGCTACCGGGCACTGGCCAGCTATCGTCAGGCAACCGCCCTGATCATGGATGAACGTCCGGACTATCGGCTGGCAATGAACGAACACGGCAAGGTCACTGAAATCCTGCGCCTGGATCGTAACGATGCCCAGAAGCTGGTGGAAGAATGCATGCTGGTGTGTAACCGCCAGACCGCCAACTGGATGGCGACCCGCGAGACCGGTATTTTTGTGCAGCATAAAGGTATCCGCAGCGAACGTATTGGCGATGCCAGTGCCTTGCTGAAAGACACCCTGCAGCTGGAACAGAAGCCCAAGTTCAAAACGCTGGAAGCCTATGTTGATCTGCTCAAACAGGCGGCCGCTTACGAGGGCTCGCTGAAGTTGAAAGACATCCTCAACCGTCAGCTTGATCGCAGCGTACTGGTCACCGAAGCCACCCCACACATGGCGCTGGGCTTCAGCAGCTACACCACCATGACGTCGCCACTGCGCAAGTATAATGACTTGCTGGTGCACCGCATGATTGCTGCCAGCCTGCAGCAGCAGGACAAACTGACCGTCAGTGACGAATTACTGGGCAGCATCCAGGAACGTCAGGGGCGTGCCCGCGTGGCTGCCAACCAGGCAGAATACTGGCTCAAACTGCAGTGGCTGCAAACCTTGCCAGCAGGTGCACAGTTTGATGCGGTCATTCATTATGCCAACCAGTCATCGATTACGGTTCGGCTGGATGACTTTGGTATCGATGGTCAGATTGATCGTCGTAAAGCCAAAGAGTGGAGTTTTGACAGCAAGACCTTTACCCATAGCAAGGGTGAAGAAGCCTTTGTCATTGGTCAGGCAGTGCGCGTCAGCATTGAAAATATTGACCCGGCCAAACGGGAACTGAAGTTCAAACTGTGCCAGTAACAATAACCGGCAGTAATAAACCGGGTGCCTTACAGCCGCCTGGTTTATACCCCGATTATTGTTGCCTGGCATACCGCAGACATAAAAAAGCCGGTTCGTTATGAACCGGCTTTTTTATTGGGCAAGCACTCAGCAGCAAACGATCAGTTTTGCTGCCAGTCTTTTACAGTTTCAATACCGAATTCGGCAATCCACTGATCCAGCTGACGAGGGTTACGCTTGATTTTTTCAACGCGCTCGCCGCTGTTTGGATTAACATATACACCAACCGCCAGTTTGGCTTTTGGCTGGGCTACTTTCTTTTCACGTTTGCCGGAACGAACACCAGCGCGCTCAAAATGTTTGCGCAGGCTGCTGTAAATGGCTGCAGGAACGTCCTGTTTTGCCATGCTGGTAATCCAGCTTTCAATCTGCTCGGCACGAGAAGCATATAACTCTTCTTCGCTAACGGCGCTTTCGGTACAAAGACGTTTGATTTCGTTATCAAACTCCTGCAGACCTTCCAGCTTCTTTTCGTGGTCTTTTTTCAGTTGCTCCAGTTCCAGAATTTTCTGCTGGTGCTGCTGAATTTGTTTATCGATATCGTTATCCAGGATGCTCACAATCACCTCAACAACTTTTGCAAGTATAGTTATTTAAGTTACCGGGCCCGATCCATGAACCACCTGTAACATGTTGTTTACAAAACCAACCCGCAAAATTATCTGCAGGAGTGATACGACAATAATAAACCAGTTATTTCGATTTATACAAATACTGATAACCGTCAAGTTGGTAATTTCAGAATAGATGAATATCTATTTTGTGAATATTAGCCGTGAAAATTTCCGACAACAGGGCAGCATGCTGACCTGAATGGCCACTTGCCACAAAGAACGAGAACCGCTTGCCCAACAAAATGATAAACATTATCATCTATTTTCACATTTTCTTAACTTCGGGGTCCGCCGTATGAGTACATCACTGGATCAGGCCGCAATCGGTTCCGTCGTCAGGGTCACGGGGTTCGCTGCAACCGAAGCGCAATTCCGTCGCAAACTGTTGTCACTTGGGGTTGTCCCCGGCGCAGAACTCACTGTCTGCCGCGTTGCGCCGCTCGGCGATCCGATCCAGATCCAGCTCAAGGGTCGTTCCGTCAGTCTCAGGAAATCAGAAGCCGCGATCCTGCAAGTGGAGGGCATTTAATGAAACCAGCCACAATTGGCCTTATCGGCAACCCCAACTGCGGCAAAACCACTCTCTTTAACCAACTCACCGGTACTCGTCAGAAGGTCGGTAACTGGCCCGGTGTTACGGTTGATCGCAAGGAAGGCGCAGTTACCATTCGCGAGCAGCAACACGTGCTGGTCGACCTGCCAGGCACCTATGCGCTGGACTGTAACGACGAAGAACTGTCACTCGACGAAAAGATTGCTCGCGAGTTTATTCTTTCCGGTGAATCGAGCCTGATCGTCAATATTCTCGACGGCAGCAACCTCGAACGTAACCTTTATCTGTCAAGCCAGCTGCTGGACATGGGCGTGCCCATGATCGTCGCAGTGAATATGCTGGACGTGGCTGAGCGTGAAGGCATCCATATCGATGTGCAACAGCTGTCCAACCTGCTGGGCGTACCTGTGGTGCCAATTGTCGCTGCCAGCGGTGAAGGTATCGATGAATTGCGCCGGGTGGTTGGCCATGCGCTGGAACATTCTTCCGTACCAACCCCGGTTTGGCGAATCGACGGCCCTCTGCACGAAGCAGTAGAGGAAATCCTCCACAGTTTCGGCACCACGGCTACTCACCCTCGCTGGTACGCGGTGAATATGCTGGAAACGTCCGCTTTGCCAGATAATTGTGGTATTCCCGGTAACGACAATCTGTCCTCGCTGGCAACCCAATGGCGCAACCGGCTGGAAAGCGAATATCACCAGCCTATTGACGTTATTATCGCCAATTCACGTTTTCAGACCCTGCAACGCATTGCCGGTCAGGTGACCACCCACAACGGCAAAAGCAAAACCATTACCGAGCGGATCGACGATATTGTTATCAACCGTTTCATTGGTATTCCGTTTTTCTTTGGCGTGATGTACCTGATGTTCACCTTCGCCATCAATATTGGTGGCGCCTTTATCGACTTTTTCGATATCGCCTCGGCAGCCATTTTTGTTGATGGAACCCATTATGTGCTAGAAGCTATTTCATTGCCGGATTGGCTGGTAACCATTATTGCCGATGGTTTTGGTGGTGGTATCCAGTTGGTTGCGACCTTCATTCCGGTTATTGCCGGTTTATACCTGTTCCTGTCGATCATTGAAGATTCCGGTTATATGGCGCGGGCGGCCTTTGTAATGGATCGTCTGATGCGTGCAGTTGGATTACCGGGTAAATCGTTTGTCCCCCTGATTGTAGGTTTTGGCTGTAACGTGCCTTCAGTTATGGCTGCCCGTACCATGGACACTCAAAAAGATCGTTTATTGACCATCGCCATGGCGCCTTTTATGTCCTGTGGTGCCCGGCTGTCTGTATTCGCTCTGTTTGCTGCCGCCTTCTTTACCGATAACGGCGCAACCATGGTATTCAGCCTTTATATCCTGGGTATTGTTATGGCACTGCTGACAGGTCTGGCTTTAAAGAACACCCTGTTCAAGCCTGAGCTGACGCCATTTGTGATGGAATTACCGGCTTACCACATTCCAACAGTCAAAGGCGTGTTGCTGAAAACCTGGGAACGTCTGCGCTCCTTTATTCGCCGTGCGGGTAAAACCATTATTATCGTTGTGACCATCCTGTCGTTCTTTAACTCGATTGGCAGCGACGGTTCCTTCGGTAACGAAAACAATGAGAAGTCCGTATTGTCCGGCTTCGCCCGGGTAGTAACACCAGTACTGCACCCGCTCGGTGTTGAACAGGATAACTGGGCAGCAACCGTGGGTATTATTACTGGCCTGTTCGCCAAGGAAGCTGTGGTCGGTACGCTGGATGCGCTTTATAACCCGGAAGATTCTGCGGATGACGGTGAATACGACCTGATCGGTTCACTGACAGAGGCAGTAATGACCATCCCGGCTAACCTGATTGATGTATCCCACAATCTGCTCGACCCATTGGGTCTGAGTCTTGTGGGTGCAGATCAGACCGAAGAACAAGGCGTGCATGCCAGCACCTTTGGTGCCATGGCTAGCCTGTTTGGCAGCCAGCTCGCAGCCTTCTCCTATCTGGTTCTGGTGCTGCTTTATACCCCATGTGTCGCCACTCTGGGAGCCATGGTTCGTGAAGCGGGTAGCCGCTGGATGCTGTTTGTTGCGGGCTGGAGCACCGGTTTGGCCTACACTTCCGCAGTACTGGTTTATCAGATTGGCAGCCTGCCACAGCATCCGCTGAGTTCAAGCCTGTGGATTCTCGGCTGTATTGGCTTTATCGGCGGCTCACTGCTGTTGATGCGTCGTCACGGCAAACGCCGCGACGCCCAGTTGATTCCAATCGCCCAGATTGGTTAACAGCTGTTCCTGAATGCTGGGGCCAAGGCCTCAGCCAGGACGCTTGCGGGTCAGCAGCTCACCCAGCAAGCTGTATTCGGCACCGCCTAGACGTGCCAGTGGCGCCAGTAATTCCGGATCGATTTGCTGGCGCTCCCCCACCTGCATCATCACCTCTTCAGCCACATACATAGACTCGACCTGCAGCAACGTCAGATGCTGCTCGCCCAACTCCAGCTGTTGTTGAAAATGGCAGGCGAAAGCGACCGGAGTATCCACCAAACGCTGCTGTTCGCCGAATGGTTGTAATCGCAATCCCAGACGCTCCACTTCACTGTCACCAAGTGCCAGACTGGCCGAACTTTCATTGAGGCTGTCGATCTGGCTGGCCGTCGCAATGTGCACCACCGCTTTGCCGGTGCGCTGCAAATTCACCCAGGTATCCTTGTCTTCTCCGGACGGCTTTTTGCCGATCGATACCAACAAGGTTGGCGGGTTGGAGCATACCGGTGTGAAAAAAGAAAAAGGGGCCAGATTACTCGAGCCATCTTCGTTGTCGGTCAGAATCCAGGCGATGGGTCTAGGGATCACCGCCTGGGTCATCAGGAAATAACGCTGGGCGGGGTTGCAATCGTCAAACTCAAAAATCATCTAGTGCTCTCCAGTTGGTTGCTTAATCCATTGCTGGTTTGTCAGGCCAACGACTGCTTCAAAAATCCGGGGACATGGTCACTGCCCTGCCATCAAAACATCATAGACACGCCATCAAGGCGTCATTGCCATGGTGAGTAATCAGCGACACAACCCAGCCGGAGTATTAGTGCATGATTGCACGCTTTATCCGTCACAGCCTGATCGCCTTTGTCACCGTCGCCGCACTCTTGCTCAGTGGCAGCCAGAATCTGCCGTCATACTGGCACAACTGGCAACAGGCCCAAACCCGCTGGCAATATCTACAGCCAGACTGCAAGCAGCTCCAAAGCCCGAACTGTTTGGCCCACTGGCGACTATTCCTCAGCCGCACCATGGACTACAACCGTGAAGCCAATCAACTGCCCGGCTTTTTATGGCGCCGTTGGCTTTATCCTGAGCTGCCCGACTGCCTCAGTATTCCAGCCGCCTTGATTCCAGCCGCCAGTCAACTCAGCGTGATAACCAGCCAGCGGTTATGCCAGCCTGACGAGCGGATTGAATCCTGATAAGGTCAGCGCTGATTTTGACTGCCCTCCGGTGATCCATGTTTTCCCTCCAATCCCTGTTTCCACTCTTGGCGATGCTGGTCAGCTTGCTGGCCTGGCATGACCCTCAGCCCCTGATCGTCTGGAAAGGTGCCGTGATCCCGTTGCTGATGGTGATCATGTTTGCCATGGGGCTGACCCTGCGCTGGCAGGATTTTCGCCGCATCGCCCGTAAACCCAAGCCTCTGATGCTGGGCGTGGGATTACAATTTACTGTGATGCCACTACTGGCCTGGCTGCTGGCCCGGGTGCTGGCCTTGCCGCCGGAACTGGCGCTGGGAATCCTGATGGTCGGTGCCTGCGCAGGCGGCACAGCATCCAATGTGATGACCTATCTGGCCAACGGTGATGTGGCCTTATCGGTCAGCATGACACTGGTTTCGACCCTCGCCGGCATTGTGCTGACTCCAGCCCTGTTGCTGCTACTGGCCGACACCAGCATCCAGATTGATGCCATGGCGATTCTGTTTACCACCGCCAAAATCGTCGTTTTACCGTTAGCCGCTGGTTTGCTGATCAGCCAGTACCTGCCAGACTTGCGACGTCAGTTGTTTCCCCATCTGGGCAAGGTTGCTACCGCCGCTATTTTGGCGATCATCGCCATTGTGGTTGCTCTCAACGCCGACGAACTGGCCGTGGTTGGTACCACTACGGTGGTTGCTGTGATGCTGCACAACCTGCTTGGTATGAGCATTGGTTATGGCGTCGCCCGGCTAAGCGGTATGACGGCAGCCGAATGCCGTACCATTGCCATTGAAGTGGGCATGCAAAACTCTGGTCTGGCGGCGGCATTGGCGTTGAAATACTTCACGCCAATGACGGCCTTGCCAGGTGCCTTGTTCAGCATCTGGCACAACATCAGTGGTTCGCTGTATGCCAGTTACAGCCACTGGTACATCCAGCGGGCAATTCGCCAACAGCGCCAGCAAGCCAAACAGTCAGGCTGTCACGGGCACGAATAACGCAGCACCTTGAGGCCAGCGGTATCGGTGGCCTCAACAAAGACTGACGGCGTGGCAATTCGCTCGACAAATGTCCAGTCTGGACATTCCTGCTCGACACAGTGATGTAAAAAGGCTTCACCCAGCTCCGGCGCATTCAGGCACAGCAGCAGCTGGGCTGACGGCGCCAGCATTTCCCGCAAGCGGCGTAACAGGCGTGGATAATCCTTGCGAATACCAACACTGCCCTTCTGGAAAGTTGGCGGATCACAGACCACCAGATCGTAGGGGCCGTGTTTTTTCAGACGTCCAAACGAACGGAAAATATCGACGCCTTCAAACACTACCCTGGCAAGGTCGTGCTGGTTGAGACGGTGATTTTCCCGCCCAATGGTGAGTGCCCGGCGGCTCATATCAACATTAACCACTTTGTCAGCCTGACCTGCAATCGCAGCCACCGAAAAGCCACAGGTATAAGCAAACAGATTCAGTACCCGCAGGCCGTTGGCGTGCTGTTGTACCCACTGGCGACCATTGGCCATATCGAGAAACAGCCCGGTGTTCTGAAACTGACCGAAGCTGAGCTGATAATTTAGGCCGTGCTCTTGCGCTACCATTTGGTCAGGAATCTCGCCGTAGAGAGCTTCCAGCGGCGCCATTGGCCGGCAGCGATACTGCACCAGTACATCACGAGCCGCCGGAATATCTGCCTTCAGGCGGGCCGCGAGCTGGGCCAGCTCACCCACGTCCATTTCATCGTAGAGCGTGATCAGCACCAGTGGTGCATACCAATCGATATTAATGAACTCATAACCCGGGTAGGCATGGCCACGACCATGGAATAACCGACAGGCTGAGTCCGACTCTGGGAGGGAAAACGTAATCATCATTTTTTTATTCACAAAACAAGGCCAAACGGGCCAACTTTGGCCATAACTGATCCAACTTTCTGCCAAAACGACTGAACAAAGAAACTATTTGACAAGAGTTCTTGGTGCCATGCTTCCGGTAGGCTACTATGAGTGTGCGCTTCGACAGCGTTATCGACGATTGCTCAATAACCACTCAACGGTGAACCAGCAGAAAATCGATAGCGGCATTGCTAGATTGCTTTCCGGACCTCCGGCCAGTACGACAGTGCCAGAAACAATGCATTAATTGGCTTCGGCCAGCACTACCCAAGGATATACCAATGGCAGAACAAGTTCAGGGCACTGTAAAGTGGTTCAACGATGAGAAAGGATTCGGTTTTATCGAGCAGGAGTCCGGTAAAGACGTATTCGTACACTACAGCGCCATCAATGGCGGTGGTCGTCGTACACTGGCCGAAGGCCAAAAAGTTACTATGGAAGTAACTCAAGGTCAGAAAGGTCCTCAGGCTGAAAACGTAACTCCTATCTAATCAGCCTCGCTGTCAGAGTCCGGCCTGCCGGGCTCTGCAGTTTTTCCAGCCTTCCTACCAGAGCGAATAGTGACTTTGACAGTGCTTGATCAAGGTGAGCTGTTCGAGATTCCCAATCCCTGTGTTGGTATTTGTACCAGCAACAATAAGGGGTATTGCAAAGGTTGCCTGCGCAGTCGTCAGGAACGCTTTCACTGGAATGACTTCACACCTAATCAGCGCCAGCTGGTCATTAACCTGTGTGAAAAACGTCGCCAGAAAATTCTCGCCGCCAGAGTTCCGAAACCAGCTGAAGAAGTCGTGCCGGAAAACTCTCCACAGACAGACCTGTTTGCCGAGATGCCAACCGGTGTTACCACGGCTGGAACAACCGAACAGACTATAGCCGTGATACCAACAGAAGCGGTCCCAGATCAACAATCTGCTCCAGCGAGCCAGCCTGCAGTTCCTGCAACCATTGACGTAAATACTGAGCGAGCCTCGACCCAGCCGCCATCACCGACAACCGGGGATCAGCTCGGTTTGTTCTGATCAGCCTTGCATCTGCAGGGGTTCAAAATACTGCAGCCAATCCAGTGTCGCTGTCGTCGCCTTGCTGGGACGATATTCCGCCCCAACCCAGCCTTCATAGTGGCTTTGCTCAATCGCCTCAAACACTTCACGGAAATGAATGCGGCCGGTACCCGGCTCTTGCCGCCCAGGCATATCAGCAAACTGGATATGACCAATTTTGCGACCGTGTCGCTTCAGAAAACCCAATACATCTACGCCCATACGGGACATATGGTAGACATCAAACTGGGCCTTGATATTGGGATGTCGCAGTTCAACCATGATCGCCAGCATTTCCCGACCGGTACAGACCAGAAAATCCGGCATATCAAAGCGGTTAATGGCTTCAAACGTGGTGGTAATACCAAACGGCGCAAAAGCGTCAGCGGTAATCTTGAGGTTGGTGGTAAAGGTTTTCATGTATTCGTCGCGCAGTTCCGGCTGCTTGCAGCGGCCTGGCAACACATTCACCGTCGGCACTTTTAAGGCCCGAGCATAGGACAAACATTCCACCATGGCCGCAGCGTATTCGGCCGTCTTGCGCGGTACACTGGCAAGCCCTTCGCCACCATCCATCAGGTCACCAGCCGGGACATTGATCAGCACCAGTTCCTGATCGTTATCCACCAGCTGGCGTTTGATATCGGCAATCGGGTATTCATAGGGGAACTGGATTTCGACAGCCCGAAAGCCGTCACGTCGAGCCGCCGTAAAACGCTTCATAAACGGCAGCTCTGAATACAACATCGACAGGTTAGCGCTTGGTTTCACCCAGTGTCTCCATATACAAGTGAACCAGTGTCGCCGGATCCTGGTCAGCAAAGCCCTTGCCAGCATGCTGACGCATCAACTCTGCGCCCAGGCCAGCCATTGGCACGGCACTTTGCAGGGATTGCGCAAGCGTATTGGCAAGGTCCAGATCCTTTAGCAGGGTTTTCACATGCCAGCGAATCTCTTCAAAATCGTGTTTGGCCATTTTTGGCCCGGTTAACTGCAGCGGGATAGAGTCGGCGAATCCGCCCTGCAAGGCGACCGGTAAAAGTTCGGTTTGCACTCCCGCTTTGGCAGCCAGGGCAAACACTTCGGCCATAACCAGTACATTACAGCTTACTAACATTTGGTTACAGACCTTGGTCACCTGACCAGAGCCAACGGGTCCCATATAGGTAACCCTTTGTGACAATGGTGCCAGTAATTCGCGCAGGCTATCGACAGTGGACTGCTGCCCGCCGACCATAATTGCCAGCGTGCCTTGCTCGGCACCGGCCACACCACCGGAAACCGGTGCATCAACCCATTCCATGCCGGTTTGCTGCTGCAGCCGAGCGGCCATATCGCGGGTTGCCTGCGGCGCAATGCTGGAGAAATCAACCAGCAGCTGGCCCGCCCGGGCACAGCTGGCAATCCCCTTGTCACCGAATACCAGCTGCTCAACAGCGGCGGTATCCGACACACACAGCATCACCACGTCAGACTGCTCAACCAGATCCGCGACCGATGCCGCCGCAACAGCGCCTGCTGACGTAACCGCTGCCAGCTTGTCCGCCGAACGGTTCCATACCCTTACAGGATGCCCGGCCGCTAACAACCGCTTGGTCATAGGCACTCCCATCAGCCCCATGCCAATAAATCCAGCTCTCACTTTGACCACTCCAGCCACAACCCCGTAATAATTAGTGTTTTTTATCCGCCTTTGCCGGGTTTGCCAAGGGCCATATTCCAGCCAATATTGACCTGAGTAGCCTATCAAACCAGACAGCAAATCTGCTGGCGGTACGGAAAGCTGGCCAGTATATGCCAGATTCCGGCACGGGTAGGTGAATTTAATGTCAGATTGTGACGGTCAGGCCGTCGGAGCAGAGCTTGCAACGTGACCCCTGTCGCAACCTGTTTCCAGAGTTATGGAAGGCGTTGCGTCAGGAGCCAGAAAAGGGGATACAAAAAGGACTAAGCGATAGCTGACTAATCAGCAAACCATTGCTGACTCAAACGTACCCGTTCAGCCACCGGTTTGCGGATTTCGGCGTGGCTGAGCTGATCAATTTTGCGCAAACGAGGTAACAGCCCCTGACCATTGGCCATCTGAATCGCCAGCCCTGGACGGGCGTTCAGTTCCAGTAACATAGGGCCACGTTCGGCGTCGATCACCACATCAGTGCCCAGATACCCCAGGCCGGTGACATCGTAGCAACGGGCCGCCAGTTCCAGCACGGTTTGCCAGTGTGGGATCTGCAGTCGAGCGAGGTCTTCACCGGTATCCGGATGAATTTTCACCCGCTGGCCCTGCATCACACCAAAAATCGCCTTGCCGGTCAGCAGCGAAATCCCCACCCCTACAGCGCCCTGATGCAAATTGGCCTTGCCGTCAGATGAATGGGTCGCCAGTCGTGTCATTGCCATGACCGGGTAACCACGACAAACAATCACCCGAATATCCGGCACGCCTTCATGGGAAAAGCCAACTAACGACTGATCGAACTGGATGCAATGTTCAATGATGGCGACATCTGGCGTACCACCCAGGCTGTAAAGACCAGCAAGAATATTCGACACATGACGCTGAATTTCCTGCAGGCTCACCAACGCGCCACTGGATTTGATCCAGTGATCACCATCACGCCCCTGCAACACCAGAATGCCTTTGCCACCGGAACCCTTTGACGGCTTGATCACAAAGGAATTCAGCAGCTGCAAATAGCGTTGCAGATCAGCAACCTGGTGCTGCGACTCGATCACATCAATCAACTCCGGCACCGGAATATCAAATTGCTCCGCCAAGCGTTTGGTTTTCAGCTTGTTATCGACCAATGGATAGAAAGCCCGGTTGTTATAACGGCTGATATACAAACGATTGCGGGCATTCATTCCCAGCACACCGTTACGACCAAGAACCGCCGGAGCAATCAGCATCTTGCGCAGCGGTTGCCACCAATTCAGCAGCGCCATCAACGGGTCTCCATATCCACAAAACGCCGTAACTCCAGCAGGCGATAACCTGTGTAAGTGCCCAGAATCAGTACCAGTGCCAGCACCACCAACTGAACGCCGATAAAGTTGAAGGTGAGGTGCTGAATCAGCGGATTATTCATTGCCCAGAACGCCAAAACCGCGGTCAGCAACGAACCACCACCCTGTTTTACCACTTCACGCGGGCCTTCTTCTTCCCACAGAATGGACATGCGTTCGATGGTCCAGGACAGGATAATCATTGGGAAGAAGGTAATTTTCAGACCTTCGGTCAGACCAAACTTGTAGGCCGCCACACTGAACAGACCAATAATTGCGATCACGGTAATAATCACCGCCGATATTCGCGCCACCAGTAATAAATTAAGCCGCGACAGATAACTGCGAATCACCAGTCCGGTCGCCACCACCACCAGAAAGCCGACCAGCCCGGTGATCAGCGAGGTCTGGATAAAGGCCAACGCAATCAGTACCGGCATAAAGGTCCCCGAGGTCTTGATCCCTACCAGCACCCGCAACAGACACACCACCAGCGCGCCAATTGGAATCAGCAGAATGGTTTTGAACATCGCCTGTTCTTCCACCGGCAAGCTGTGGATCGAAAAGTTCAGCAGCTCATGCTGGTCCGACAGCCGGTTAGCCACTGAAGCAAAAGCCGACTCTTCCTTGCGGATCATCGAAAAACGCAGCTGTGAATTGTCAGCGCCAGTAACATCAATCACCGGATCGCCACGCTGCTCCCACAACAAGAGCGGTGCATCGGGATCGAACAGCGCCGGATTACGCTGTTGCAGTGGCACATCAAATACCTGGCTGGACTGTCCCTGCCAAACCCGGATGTAGGGTTCCAGCAATTGCTGGCGACGACCGTCCTGCAGCCGTAAGCCATAAACCACCCGCGCCGGAACTCCGGCCATATTGAGCATGTTGACCAACAACCCTGGCAATTTGTCGTGGTACTGGCTGACCAACAGCTGCACATGCTGGGCCTTGGGTTCCGCTTCAAAGGCCTTCAGTAACTCGCGGGTCAGACTGAAATGATCGGCCGACGTGCTGTAGGCCTCTTTCACCACCTGAGCAACCGCGCTGGCATAAGGCTCCGGCCAGCTGGCCTGCATGATCGGCGGCGCCTTTTCGGTCATCAGGTCGTGGGCATCACTTTCGAGTAAATCGACCCGATAGAACAGTACCTGACGGCCCTCCGCACTGCGCTTGGTCCATTCCGCTGCCGAGTGCTCCCCCTGAATAAAGTTGAGGCCATAGCCCGGTGAGGCACCACTGTCACGCAGCACCATAAAACCCGGCTGCGAATCTGGCGTCGCCAATCGAACCCGCACCGGTTCGCCATGAGCAGTGAATTCCAGCTTGGCTTCAACCGACCAGATGCTCTGCGACTCGCCCGGTAGCAAAGGCACATCAAAAACCCAGTGGCGATGCAGAATCTGGCCGATACCAGCGGCCAGTAACACCAGTACCAACAAGGCATAGGGTAAATTACGTTTGATCATGAGGGATTTTTCTCGACCGGTACCACGGTCTCATTGGGGTGGTACTTTTCGTTGAGGAACTGTTTACCGACGTCGATCAGGGTGATGTCGCGAAGGAACGAACGTCCCAACAGGATTGGATAGGTCATGTGCGAACGGTCGGTGAGGGTAAATTCGGTCTGCTGCTGCAAGGTCTGACCGATATGCACGGTCAGTTCAATTACCGGACGGCGATCAGCCTCGTCAGCAGAAGACTGACGGATCAGAACGTTACGCACGACCGGCGCTTCTATTTCGATCGGCTCAGCTTCGTCATCATGCTGCAGCTGGAAACGCACCCAGGGTTCACCGTTCCGCTCGAAGCGCACAATATTCCGGGCACTCAACGATGAGGTGGTTGCGCCGCTGTCGATACGAGCCCGGTAGTGATGTCCCGGTGGAGCCAGATAAATCCACTCGGTAGCCCCAACAATCAAACGACCGTCCAGCTCGTTTTGCTCAGCTGGTTGCGGTTCACAAACCGGCTGCTCGGCTTCCAGCGTTTGCTGCACATCGCCGAGCTGACGGGTCAGTGACTTCAACTGCCGCCGCTGCTGCTGCAACTGCTCAGATACCGAGGAAATATCCGGACAGGTCAACTCAATCCGCGGTTGATTACGGCTAACCACCGCTTCAATCTTGTCCATGGTCACATCCCGGTGGGCTGGGCTGGGCCAGCTACTGCATCCTGCAAGAATCAAAAAACACACAGCCAGTACAGCTCGCCAGGCAGGCACAAACATTCAATTACTCCAGGCAAAAACCGGATTATCCAATACAAATGGCCGCCATTCTGCGGCCGATTAATCCAACTGATGAGATGCTTTGTTGGTCGTTGGCGAACCACACTGCCGTAATAGCCGGAATTCTGACCTTACAGACGTTTCATGACGTTCAAGCCCGTATTCACAAGTCTACAATGCCTCCGACAAACGCCTTTTAGAGTACTATCAGCACCATCGCGGTAGCCGGATTTGTGCCAAAAGGTTGAGACCTGGCGCAAAATCTGTCCTATTAATGGTGGGATTGCCCGATAGTACAATTAACAAAAGCTGAAAACTCCACCAGAATGCTCATGGTTGGATATTTCCACCAGCGTATGAAAACAGCAGCGGGAAATTTCATGAAAGCGACGGGTAAAAAGCGGCAGCTGGATCGTCTCGACAAACGTATTCTGAATGAGCTTCAAAAAGACGGCCGGATCAGTTACGTCGATTTGGCAGACAGAATTGGCCTGAGTTCCACCCCTTGTATTGAAAGGGTCAAACGACTCGAAAAAGAAGGTTATATCCTGGGTTATTACGCCCGTCTTGATCCAGCCATGCTGGATTACAGCATGCTGGTGTTTGTAGAAATCTCACTTTCTTACCAATCTCCCGACGCGTTCCAGAAATTCAATCAGGCAGTTGCTACCCTGCCCTATATTCTGGAGTGCCATCTGGTATCAGGTGATGCAGACTATTTGCTCAAGGCACGTATCAACGATATGTCAGAATACCGGGCGCTGCTGGGCGACCTGTTATTGACGTTACCAGGCGTAAAAAACTCCAAGAGCTATATTGTTATGGAAGAGGTGAAGGAGAGCTCGCTGCTTCCAATTGAGGAACGCTGATTCCAGCCCAACGATAAAAAACGGAACAAGATATGGATACCAGAAGGCTCAAGAGTCGCGCCAAGTTGCGCAAGGCACTGGCAGAACTGCTGCAGCAACATTCACTGGAAGATATCAGTATCGAACAAATCGCCGAGAGTGCCGGGGTAACCCGGCCGACTTTTTATTCCAACTACCAGTCTCGCCAGGACATCGTTAACGAACACGTGCGTGATTGGCTCGACCAACGCCAGCAGCGTCTGGATCAGTTTGTATTTGATGACAGCCTGCCATCACCGCAGCGAATCAAGGCTCTGATCGAACAGACCTGTCTGCTGGCAATTGATCCCAACGACACCCTGCTACACCTGGCCTTGTCTGGCCGGGCTGGCAATACTGCGCTGGAACTGGTGGAACAACAGAACCTTGAATATTTCCGCCGTCGCGCCAGCCAGCGCTTTATGGTCGATCTGAGTCAGCAACAGCTGGAACTGATGTCGACCTTCTATAGCAGCGCCACCATTGGCATCATGCGGGCAATCTTTCTGAAGCGGCTGGATTACCAGCCGGAGCAACTGGCCGAAGACATCGCCAATATGATTTATGGTGGTATCGGCCACATGTTTCTCAGCCATACCCCAACCTGATCAGATCCTGATCACGGCTCCCCTGCGCTGAATTGCGAGCAAAAAAAAGCGCAGCCATTGGCTGCGCTAAAAAACCTCGATTAAGAGACTAGAGGTAACCGTGTAGACCACGGGTTCTTGCCACGGTGATGAAGGGCACCGCCACAAGAGTCGATCAGCAGATCGAAAACACATGAGTGTCAGAACCGCTACAGGCGCGGAATCCGGGCCGACTGATAGCTGCCGAAGCTAGCGGACATCCGGGGGCGCGCTGTTGCGAAACTGTGCGCATAGTACGCAAACTCCCCCAACAATTCTGAACAAATAACAACCAGTTCGTGGTTATTTGCCCCGTTTTCGACATTTATTTGGTGAAAACCACTATCCACGATATAGGACAGGATAAAGCCCTTCAGAAAGGTATCATTTCGAGCCAGATCGGCATGTTTCATCCGTTCAGAGAGTCATTTGGTTCTTGCTGGCCTGCATCTTCAGGCGCCGGGAACGAATGCCCTCGACAGTGAATACCAGCAAGGCAATCCAGATGATCACAAAGGTCATCAATTTGGCCGAATCAACGGGTTCGTCGTAAACCAGTACTGCCAGCGCAAACGAAATCGTCGGCACGCTGTATTGCAGAAAGCCCATCATCATCAGCGGTAAACGCCGTGCAGCAGCAGCAAACAACAACAGTGGCACACTGGTTACCACCCCGGACAACAGCAGCAAGGTGTCCTGATGCCAGTTATCCGCGTGCAGAAATACCAGTTGCTGGTGTTGCTGCAACCACCACATATAAATCAGCGCCAGCGGTAGCAGGATAAGGGTTTCGACAAAGAGTCCGAGAATCGACTCAATCGCAATACGTTTGCGCATCAGGCCATACAAACCAAAAGAAAATGACACCCCCAGTGCCACCAGTGGCAGGCTGCCAAATACGATCACCTGCAGCAACACACCAAAGGTAGCCAGCCCCAGCGCCAGCCACTGCCCCTTGCGCAGCCGCTCCGACAAAAACACCATACCGAGAAAAATGCTGATCAGTGGATTAAGGAAATAGCCAAGGCTGGTTTCGAGAATCCGTTCATTGGCAACCGCCCAGATAAATACCAGCCAGTTGGCCGCCATTAGCACCGCACTGAGCGCCAGCGAAGCCAATAATTTCGGCTGCCGCAACACCTGCAAAAACGCCTTGCCACGCCGGGTAGCCAATACCAGCAACAGCAGAAATCCCACTGACCAGACCACCCGGTGCAACAGCACTTCAAACGCCGGGACGTTTTCGAGCCATTTGAAATAGACCGGGAATAATCCCCACAGTCCATAGGCTGCCATCGCAAACCAGATACCGGCACTGGAATAGCCAGCGGCGGTCGTTGCCCTGGCCGTCACAGAATCAGTCATGAGTTTGTCCTCTTGCGGTTGTAGCAGTCGTGGTAGCAGCAGTTGTCGCGGTCGTTGCTGCAGCCGCTGTTGGATACACCAGCCAACGTTGCCAGAATTGTTCACTGCGACGCCCCAGCAAGCGGGTCGCCAAAGCGACCACCAACAGCGCAAAGCCCAGCCGGAACCACAGTACGCCGGAAATATCCGCGCCCAGCAGCAGGATCAGCAGGGTGTCTTCGATCAAGCTATGGCACAGCCCCAATAACAGCATGGCGGAAAAAATATCCTGCCGGCGGATATGGCCTCGACCAGCCTCCTGAATCAACAAGCCGCCACCAAACGACAACCCCAGCGTCATGCCAACAATGGTCAGGCTGGCGGCCTGATTACTGATGCCTAACAGGCGTAACAGCGGCTGCAGCAGCCAGATCATGGCTCGTTCAACATGCATCCAGCGCAACAACTTCAGCAAGCTGATCAGTGCCGCGACCACCAGCAGAATCATCAACAGACTCTGGATTTGATGCCCGGCCCAGGCCAGCAGGCCCTGCGACTGGGGTTCTGGCTGCCACAAACTACTCATGGGCTGCTGTAACCAGTCACCCGTCTGATACACACTGCTCAGCAGGGCACCGTACAACAAGGCGCCGACCACCCGAATCGCCAATGCCACCGCCAGCCGCACACCGGACTTTTGAACAATACGAACCTCGACCGGCAAACCATGTGCCACCAGCATCATGCCGCCCAGTACCGTCACCTGGGCGACCGATAACTGGCCATTCAGGCCGAGGTCAAAAAATACGATCATGCCGCCATAGATATTGGTCACCATGGTGGTAGCCCATACCAGCCCGGCGGTTTCCGGCAGCCCGACCAGACTCATCAGTGGTGCCAGCAACTGGCTCAACAGTGGAATCGCACCCAGCTCCTCCAACAGTTTGACCACCACAATGACCGGCACCATCAGCTTGAACAGGGTCCAGTAAACAGACCAGATTTCACGCGCCAGCGCAGGCAGAGTCTGACGGCTAAAACGACTTATCAGGGACACAGACGTCTCCAGCGTTATTTCCGCACACCAATACCGGGCCAGACAGGCAACCGGCATAACAGGGAAATTCGCAATAACGGGGAAACTGACAGGATTCGTCAGCAAAGGCGGGATTCTACCTGAGCCGTTGCTCAGGCATAGATACAGATCCGTTCCATACAGGCGTTACAGCGACCAGTGGCTGCAACAATCGATCATAAACAGCGGATAACCGCTGAGCCAGCAACTACAACAACCGCGATCAGCCTTTTTCACTGAAGCCTTGCTGGCCCAGCTTCCAGTAAGAAGAGATACGTACCGCATCCGATGGCTGCTGTTTTTCAGCCACAATAATGCGGCGTAATTCGCTCATGCAGTGACCTTCACCAGCTCCCCAGACAAAACCCTCACCAGCCGGTAACTCAAGCCGACGAACCTGTTCCAGCAGGGTTTCATAATCAGCAACCCACAGGGTATCGAGACTGGCGCGGCTGTTGAAAATGCGCTGGTCGGTCGGGTGTTCGGTCTGGATCACAGCAATTACCCGGGTACCCTGCTCAGCCTCATCAAGAAAACGGTGGATCGCTGGCAAGGAAGTCGGATCACCTACCAGTAGATACCAGTCAAAGTCCTGCGGAATAAGCATTGAGCCCTTGGGGCCACCAATCTGCACAGCGTCACCGATTTCCAGAGTTTGCGCCCAGTCACTGGCAGCACCACCCTGATGGACGGCAAATTCCAGTTCCAGACGACCTTCCTGCGAATCAAACGCCCGTGGCGTGTAATCGCGCATCAGCGGTTCGCCGTGCTGTTGCGGCACAAACACCTTGATATGGTCATCAAACGACTGCGACGGGAAACCCTTGAGGTCATCACCGGCGACGGTCACTTTTACAAACCCGGTCGACAGCTGTTCAACCTGCTCAACCCGGGTGTGGCGAAATTTCAGTTCGTGACGAACCCGTTCGAAACGGCGGCGACTGCCGTTTGCAGCAGTCTGTTTTGCTGTTGCTGGCGCTATAGCAGCAACCGGAAAAGGTTCAACATTGGCAGACAGGGCAACAGCTTCCCGGCTGTCGGCTTTCAGCGCCCGGTTTTTCAGATTGGCCATCAATCTTTTCATTGAGACAACTCCATTTAGTTGATAATGTCATCGAAGTTATTCTTACCCATATTGGTTGATACTGTCAACCAATAATGTTTTGGCGACAGATTCAATGAAAAAAAACATTGCCCGGGATATTTTTGATGCCATCAGCGAACTCAGCCACAACCTGCGCAGCCAGCATCATCAGGCCAGCCGTGAGCAGGGCAGCAATGTTGCAGGCATGGGATTCAAGGCGCTGGCGTTTATTGCCAGTCATGAAGGCGCCACCCAGAAAGATCTGGTGGAACGCTCCGGCCGCGACAAGGGCCAGATTGCCCGGATCGTCACCGAGCTGAAAAATCAGCAACTGGTAGAAGCCATCGCCGACAGCAAGGACCGCCGTATCTCACGCTTGCGGGCGACCGCACAGGGACAGGCACTGGCACAACAGTTTGAAAGCCGCCATACGGAACTGGCCGAACGGGCGGTTTCGAGTCTCGATCAGCAACAGTGCGAACAGTTGCTGGCGCTGCTGAAGCAGCTGAACATCAATCTCGATCAGAGCGAATAAATCGCCACCGTGGTGGCGATTTATCGGCACAGCCGCTTACTTGGCCAGTTCGGCTTCGATAGCGCCTTTCAGCTCGGCATCAGCTGGCGTCATGTCTGGCGCAAAACGACCAACCACCTGACCGTCAGCGTTCACCAGGAATTTCTCGAAGTTCCACATGATGGCAGTTTCGTCGTCAGACAGCAGGTTCATACCCGCCAGCTTGGCCTTGAAGCCAGAGCCTTCAGCGGTAGTGCGAGCTGGCTGGGCAGCGATCAATGACTGATACAGTGGGTGGCGACCTTCACCGTTGACTTCGATCTTGGAGAACATCGGGAAAGTCACGTTGTAGGTCAGTGAGCAGAATTCTTTTACTTCTGCATCGCTGCCGGGTTCCTGACCCAGGAACTGGTTGCAAGGGAAACCCAGGATTTCCAGACCCTGTTCTTTCTTCTCCTGGTACAGAGCTTCCAGCGCTTCGTACTGGGGAGTCAGACCACACTTGGAAGCAACGTTGACGATCAGCAGGGTTTTGCCCTTGAAGTCAGACAGTTGCTGGGTTTGGCCATCAATAGTGGTAACTGCGATATCGTGAATGCTCATAACAGGGTCCTCCTGCGAGTGGTTTGGTTAGTTGCCGGATCCGGCGTCGTCTTGTGACAAGCGCCCAATCAGCAAATTCAGATTGTCCTGCAGCTGCAGCAGCCATTGCGGATCGGCCGCCAGCTTGCAGGCCATGGCCTGAGGTACGGCCGTTGCCGCCTGACGAAGTTCCATGCCCGCAGTGGTCAGGCTCACCAAAACCCGCCGTTCATCTGCGGGACTGCGCTGGCGTTTGATCAGGCCGTTGTTCTCCATCCGTTTCAGCAGCGGCGTCAGGGTGCCGGAATCCAGATGCAACTGTTTGCCCAGCTCGCCAACCGCCAGACTCTGGTGCTGCCACAACAACAACATCACCAGATATTGCGGATAGGTCAGCCCCAGCGGCTTCAGCAACGGCCCATAGCTTTTCACCACCAGGTTGGACACCGCGTAGAGCGGAAAACAGATCTGCTGTTGCAGTAACAAGTGATCCTGCGCCAGCGACTCAGCCGTCAGTGCTGAATCAGAAGAAATCTTGCTGTGCTGGCTTGCCGGTGTGGTCATGGAAAATTGCGGGGCTGGCGAATGATGACCAAAACCATAAACCGATTTTACATTGCACACAACTTAATTTAGTAAAATTAAAATCCCGGTCCCGTTCGGGTACATCTGAGCAACTAAAGAACAGACAACAAAACCCGACAACCAAAAAGCCGCTGACAGACAGTGAAGCAAACAGGCTGCAGAACAAAGACAGTCAGCCTGTTCAAGCGCAATGTTGGGAAAAGAGGGGTAAGCCGATCGAGCAGCAGGGCAAGGCGATTGCCCTGCCCTGTGTATAACGAGGATTAATGCGGCAGTGCGTAAGCCACTACATAGTCACCACGATCCGGTGACTGACGAGCGCCGCCGGCCGAGATAACAAGGTATTGCTTGCCATCGGCAGGTGAACGATAGGTCATTGGAGTGCCCTGACTACCAACCGGTAAACGAGCCTTCCAGACTTCCTCACCGGTGGCGCTGTCGAAGGCACGCAGGTAATAATCCTGAGTCGCAGCAAAGAAGATCAGGCCACTCTGGGTAGTCAGCGAACCACCAATGGTTGGCATGCCAATCGGGATCGGCATCTTCATCTTGATGCCAAATGGGCCGGTATCCTGCACTGTGCCCAGCGGCGCTTCCCAGGCAACCTGCTGGGTCTTCATGTCAATTGCGGTCAGCGTGCCGAATGGTGGTTCCTGACATGGAATTCCCAGTGGCGACAGGAAGCGGTTTTTGTTGACGGAATAAGGTGTACCTTTCAAAGGCACCGCGCCCATCCCGGTATTCACCGCTTCGCCACCATCAGATGCCTTGGCATTTTTCTGCTGTTGCACCATCTGAACCCACAGACCCAGACGCATATCATTCACCACCAGCAGATCAGCAACCGGGTCGTAGGACAGACCACCCCAGTTCATGCCACCGAGGGAGCCCGGGAAGCTCAGTGATACATCCGTATCCGGGGCAGTAAACAGACCTTCATAACGCATGCCCTTGAAGCTAATCCGGCAAATCATCTGGTCAAACACGGTGGCTCCCCACATGTCCGCTTCGGTCAGGTGTGGAGTACCGATTTGTGGCATACCGACAGATACAGGCTGGGTCAGCGAGTATTTTTCATCCGGGATAGTGGCCGCCTTGACCGCCGTTTCCTTCACCTCGGTGAGTGGTTTGCCGGTTGCTCGATCAAGTACAAAAATCTGTCCTGCCTTGGTACCCACTACCACTGCTGGCACCTTGCCATTGGCCGTCGGGAAGTCAATCAGGGTTGGCTGCATCGGCACGTCAAAGTCCCACAAATCGTGGTGAACGGTCTGATACACCCATTTTTCGTTACCTGTGGCAGCGTCGACTGCCAGCACTGAAGCGCCGTATTTTTCATCCAGTTTGGTACGGTCAACGCCCCACAGATCCACTGCGGCACTGCCGACCGGCATAAATACGGTGTTGGAATCGGCGTCATAGGTCATGCCGGCCCAGACGTTTGGTGTTGAACGAGTGTAGGTTTCACCATCAGCCGGAGCCGAACGTTGATCCGGATTACCCGGGTCAAAAGCCCACTTGAGTTCACCTGTGATTACGTCGAAACCGCGCACCACACCACCAGGCATATCCAGCGCAACGTTATCGGCAACCCGGCCGCCCACCACAATGGTGGTACCCGCCAATGTTGGCGCGGAGGTCAGTGAATACAGGTTGTCAGCACCTTCGCCAATACCCTGCTTCAGACTCACACGGCCAGGCTTACCGGCCTCGCTACCAAAATCCGGGCAGAACTCACCGGTATTGGCATCCAGCGCAATCAATTCTCCGGTGTTGGTATTGGTGAATACCCGTTGATGACACAGGCGGTTATCCGGATTAGCGACGAATGCCTCAACCGTATCCAGCGGCACCATGGAAGCACCATCAGCCACAGGTTGTTGTACTGGCTGGTCGGCGTCGAAATAAGCCAGGCCACGACAACGCATCCACACCTTGGTACGGGAGTCGATAATGGTTTTCCACTTTTCTTCGCCGGTCGTAGCGTTCAGGGCAATCACATTGTTGTGTGGCGTACACAGGAACAGGGTGTTACCAACCTGCAGCGGAGTCTGCTGGTCTTCAGCACCGTTACCGGTGCTTTCAGCAATATCGCCGGTGCGATAGGTCCAGGCGACCTGTAATTCGTCAACATTGTCGCGGTTGATATCATCCAGCGCCGCAAAACGCTGACCTTCGGCAGTATTGCCATAAGCCGCCCAGTTTTTCTGTTCGGTTGCCGGAGTCACGGCGGTCTTACCGGTCTCGGCGACGAAGTTGTGCTGGCCGTGTGGCAGGAACATCCCCCAGAAACCGGCAATCACAGCGACTGCAAAAACAGCAGCAACCGACCAGTTTTTGCCAGCGTTGGTAAAATGTCCGGCTTGTTTGCGAATAATCGGATTCACCAGCAGTAATAACAGCCCCATTACCGTAAAGGCATATAAACGGGCGTGTAATGGCCAGAATTCGAACCCGGCTTCCCATATTGCCCATATAACGGTTAATACGTAAGCGCTGAAAAATACAGTAACCGCCGCTGGCCTGGCACGAGCAACCTGCACACCGGAAACCAGCAACGCCAGCCCCATCAACAGGTAATACCAGCTGCCGCCTTCACTGATCAGTACCACACCGCCAACCAGCAGACCGAGGCCTGACAGGGCAAAGAGAGCACCAACCAGCCAGAGCAAAAGTCTTGCCCCACCCGATACGTTGGAATTTGTCATATTGAATTTCCCGAAAAAGAATCCGGCCGAAGTGGTTGCAGAAAAGGCAACGAGGCCGAAATGATCGCTATTAAGCACGACGATATATTACCGCGTTAAATCATTTAATTCAGGCTGCAACAATCATTTCCAAAGAATATGTCATTCCATATATAAAAAGATACATAGCAATTCTGGAATAATAAATAACACCACTAATTAAAGGGATATATGAACAGTGAAATAAATTCACCATATATATTAAATATAAGTCAGCATTGGCTGTTGCAGCCTCGTGGTGGAGGCATCTATCCCCTTTTGTTTACCCTCTTTTTACCCTCACTGGGGAATACCTTGCCCCGCGCCACGCGCTTAGTGTTTTCCCCACAATAAATTTTTTGTCGCCTAACTACATAAACCGAAGCAGAAATTCGAAGCAGAAATTCGAAGCAGAAAACAGAACGAGGGAAACAGCCATGACTCAACGCGTTGCTATTATCGGTGCAGGCCCAAGCGGCCTGGCCCAACTCCGTGCATTCCAGTCAGCCCAGGCCAAGGGGGCCGAAATTCCGGAACTGGTGTGCTTTGAAAAACAGGCCGACTGGGGCGGTCAGTGGAACTACACCTGGCGCACAGGCCTGGATGAAAACGGTGAGCCGGTACACAGCTCGATGTACCGTTACCTCTGGTCCAACGGTCCAAAAGAAGCGCTGGAATTTGCCGACTACAGCTTCGACGAGCACTTCGGCAAACCCATCGCGTCCTACCCGCCACGGGAAGTGCTGTGGGATTACATCAAGGGCCGGGTAGAAAAAGCCGACGTGCGCAAGTACATCCGCTTCAACAGCCCGGTTCGCCACATCGAATTCAACGTCGACAAGGACAACTTCACCGTCACTGTTCACGATCACAACGAAGACAAGGTCTACTCGGAAGAGTTTGACTTCGTCGTGGTCGCCAGCGGTCACTTCTCGACGCCGAATGTGCCGGAATATCCTGGCTTCAGCAGCTTCGGCGGTCGCATTCTGCACGCCCATGATTTCCGCGATGCACTGGAATTCAAAGGCAAGAATGTACTGGTCGTTGGCTCCAGCTACTCCGCCGAAGACATCGGTTCCCAGTGCTACAAGTACGGCGCCAAGAGCATCACATCCTGCTACCGCAGCGCGCCAATGGGTTACAAGTGGCCAGCCAACTGGGAAGAAAAGCCAGCCATGACCCATGTTGATGTGGATAACGTCTATTTCTCCGACGGTTCCAGCAAGCAGATCGACGCCATCATTCTGTGTACCGGCTACATCCACTCCTTCCCGTTCCTGCCAGAAGAACTGCGACTGAAAACCGACAACCGTCTGTGGGCCATGAACCTCTACAAGGGCGTGGTGTGGGAGCCAAACACCAAACTGCTGTATCTCGGCATGCAGGATCAGTGGTACAGCTTCAACATGTTTGATGCCCAGGCCTGGTTCGCCCGTGACGTAATTATGGGTCGAATCCCTCTGCCTGCACTGGCCGACATGCAAGCCGACAGCCAGCTGTGGCGTGATAACGAACTGAAGGTGTCCAGCGACAAGGAAGCCTACGAATATCAGGGCTCCTACATCCAGCACCTGATCGACGCCACCGACTACCCCAACTTTGATATTCCGGCGGTTAACGAAACCTTCCTGCAGTGGAAGAAGCATAAGAAGGAAAACATCATGACCTTCCGTGATTTCTCCTTCCCGTCCGTGATGACAGGCACGCCGTCACCAGCACACCACACCCCGTGGCTGTATGCGCTGGACGATTCACTGGAAGCCTACCTGAGCGATACCGCCAAGCCTGAAGAAATGCAAAAGGCGGCCGGGGAATAACAACGTCTGACGTCGGAAGACTGACGTCAGAGGCTGCAGATTCCGTCTCCCCCATAGCCGGGAAGAGCGCAAATCCAGCGGCTCCCAAATGCGTATGCGGGAGCCAGCAATATAAATAGCGTCAGACGTCTGACTTCCAGCGTCTGACCGCAAACCGAGAATCACATATGACCATTAGCAAAATTCCGGCACCGTCTGTCGAGCCCATCACGACCGACCTGCCGGGCTGGACCAAGGCCGACGGTAACCCAACCATGACCACCTGGATTGAATACACAGCTCCGGACGGTTCCATGATCGCCGGTTGGTGGGAAGCCACTCCGGGTACCTATTACGCGGAATATTCCGGCTGGGAATTTGTTCATCTAATTGAAGGCAAGGCCATCATCACTCCTGACGGTGGCGAGCCGGTCGAAGTAGGCCCGGGTGATGCCTTTGTGTTTGAAGCGGATTTCAAAGGCCACTGGCAAATTGTTGAACCGGTGAAAAAGCATTTCACCATCAAGCTGAAATAAGCAGATTCCCTCGCGCTGGCAGCGCTGTTGATTGTTGTTTTCGAGGCCGTCCATATAAAGTAAAAACAGACGCAAGACAAAAACAGGAGAAAAGAGGGAGTTTATGCGTAATAAATGACCGACTTGAGCCTGTTTTTAACGCCGCAGTGGCAACGCAGATAGAAAATCAACGCCCTGCCAGAGGGAATCGGCAACCGAGTTGCGGTAACCAGGCCACGCCCCGGTCTGGTTACCCGGCTTTTGTCCGGATTTGAACCCGAACGACCCCATCAACCTTCCAGTCGATATTCCCCGGCATCCTGCATGCCTTCCAGAATCCCCGCCAGCTGCCTCGGAGTAATCACACAGCCCGGCTGGTCTTCACGCGGCATCACATCAAACAGAATATTGCGGGCTTCCAGTTCGGCGATTTCACTGTCCATAAAAAATTCCAGCGACATGGCATCCGGTCGGCAATCCATCCAGACATCCAGCGCGGCATCACTGGCGTAACGCTTGTAGGGCCACAACGGCATCAACAAAACACCATCGACCTCGCGGGCAAACCAAGCCTTGCCCTGCCGCAGCGCCCAGATATCTTCGGTCTCGAAAGCCCGCATCAGAAAATAATCGAGCCGGTCGGTATCCGACAGCGTGGGTATCGCAGCGTACTCAACATCATAGGGTTCAAAGCGCATCCCGAAATCCTTTGCTTTATCTGGCTTACTGAAAACTGAGGGTTAGCGATAGCCTGTTGCAAACAGCAAACCAGTTTAAAATCAAAAATAGTCTATGTTTTTCAATAGCTTATATTTATTCAAAAAGGATCAAACCAGACCGGATGAAGTTTTTGTAGCAAACCCGACAAGGCAAACGCCAGTGCCAGGCTGAGCCATGCCCAGCAATTGTTGGGCTCGGCCCAACCTACTTCAGGCACCAGATCCGAACGCGGCCCGGCAGACGCCCGACTCCCAGAGCCAAGCTCTACAAAAGTGCAATCCAGCAACATAAATGCACTACTTAAATGCACATCAAATCAATTTCCGCCTGAATTTTCTGACTGCAATCTGGCTCACGAGCCGCCAGCACACTAGTATTGGGAGTTTGGCAAAAACATGACAAGTTGGTCAGCATCTTGCTTCTGCGAAATACTGTCCAAACGGTCAAATTATGAAAAACATTGGCTTTGCCAAGCCACAACAGGAGAGAGGACGGATGAAGCGACGTCAATTCCATAAACTGCTTACCGGTCTGGCCGCCAGCGCCATGATGGCCCTGTCGATTCCAGCTGCACAGGCACAAGACCCGGTGAAAGTTGGTTTCGTATACGTAGGCCCAATCGGTGACCACGGCTGGTCCTACCAGCACGACCAGGGTCGTAAATCCCTGGAAGCCTATTTCGGTGACAAGGTAAAAACCACCTACGTTGAAAACGTTGCTGAAGGTGCCGACGCCGAGCGTGTGATCCGTAACCTGGCCAAAGCCGGTAACGATATCATTTTCACCACCTCTTTCGGTTTCATGAACCCGACTGTCAAGGTTGCCAAGCAGTTCCCTAACGTCAAGTTTGAGCACGCCACCGGCTACAAGATGTCCAAGAACCTGGGCACCTACGTATCCACTACCTATGAAGGTCGTTACGTAGCTGGCTACGTGGCTTCCCAGATGACCAAAACCAACAAGATCGGTTACATCGCTTCATTCCCGATTCCTGAGGTTATCCGCGACATCAACACAGTGCAGCTGGCACTGGCCAAGTACAACCCTGAAGCCGAACTGAAAATCGTCTGGGTAAACACCTGGTTCGATCCAGGTAAAGAAGCTGACGCCGCCAACGCCATGATGGACCAGGGTGTTGACGTGATTCTGCAGCACACTGACTCTCCTGCGGCCATGCAGGCTGCCGAACGTCGCGGTGCCTACGCCGTAGGTCAGGCTTCTGACATGACTCACTTCGGCCCACATGCCCACCTGCTGTCTGTAGTAGACGAATGGGGTCCACACTACATTCACCAGGTTCAGGCTGTGATGGACGGTACCTGGAAATCCGAAGCCATGGTTGAAGGTATGAAAGAAGGTGCCATCGTGATCCCAGGCTTCAACGAATCCATTCCAGCCGACGTGGTAACCCACGCCAAAGAGCTGATTGCAGGCATCAAGGACGGCAGCGTTTACCCGTTCACAGGCCCACTGAAAGACAACAAGGGCGAGCTGAAAGTGCCAGCCGGTACCAAGTTGACGTTTGCTGATCTGGAAAAAATGGACTGGTACGTCGAAGGCATCAAGGCCGATATTCCTAAATAATGCCTGCCAGACGCCTGTAAAAGGCTGCCAGAAGATAGATGCAATACCAGCAGCCAGCGCTGATTCAGCCGCTGGTTGCACGTAAAAAAGGTTGCCGCCGGAACGGGTTCTCCGGCGCAGCCCTATGTCCTGACGAAAAGCAGGACGGATCGGGAGCCACATTCAAGCAACGCTCCCTCATTGGACTCAACTCAGATGAACATTCCACTGATCGACATATCCCCGCTTTACAACAACGACTCTGCCACTCAGCAAAGCGCCAAACTGGCGGTGGCCAACGCCATCGACGGTGCCTGTCAGCAAAGCGGCTTTTTCTACATCACCGGACATCCCATCCCGGCTGAACGCATGGCAGAAATGCGCCAGCTGGCGGAGCAATTTTTTGCCCTGCCGATGGAAGAAAAACTCAGCATCAACATCAAGAACTCCGCCAACCACCGGGGTTATGGCGAAGTTTCGGCCGAACAGCTCGACCCGAGCAAACCGGGGGATTGCAAGGAATCCTTCGACATGGGTCTGAACCTGCCCGCCGACCATGCCCTGATTGGCCCGCAACGACCACTCTACGGCCCCAACCAGTACCCGGCAGCAATCGCCGACTTCCAGCAAAAAATGGAACGCCACTACTGGGACATGCTGGAACTGGGCAAGAAGGTACTGAGCGCACTGGCGCTGGCACTCAAGATCGACGAAAACTTCTTCGCCGACAAATTCGAACACCCGCTCAGTGTGCTGCGTTTCCTGCATTATCCGCCGCGTCCGGCGACCACCGAAGAAGCGCCGATTGGCGCTGGTGCGCATACCGACTACGGCTGTATCACAATTCTGTGGCAAGACGAAATTGGCGGCCTGCAAGTGCAGGACCTGCAAGGCAACTGGGTTGATGCGCCGCCGATTGACGGCAGCTTTGTAATCAACATCGGTAACATGATGGCGCGTTGGAGTAACGACCGTTACAAGTCGACGCCACACCGTGTCTACAGCCCATCCGGTGCCGAACGTTACTCCATGCCGTTCTTTGTAGAACCCGACTTCGACACCGACGTCAGCTGTCTGCCGAACTGCTGTGAAGCCGGTGAAGCACCCAAATACGCACCAATTTCCGCCGGTGACTGGATGATTTACTGCTTTAACACCACCTATTCCTACCGGCAGGAAGAAGAAGCCTGATCGAAAACCATGCGATGGGCACTTCTGCCCATCCTATGGTTATCCGCAGCGCGGTGCGCATTGTACGGTGCGCACCACGCACCAAATACGTCGGAGGCAAGCCTTTCCTACAACATGATTCTCGATCCCCCGTAGGGTACGCACTGCGCATCAAACGAGATTTGAAATCACAACCCAGGAAAAACCGGTTTCTGCGGCTCGGATGTCTTCACCCCAAAGCCAGATTCTGACGGGGTATCCCAGCTCAACCAGTTCCAGGGATGTTCAGGATCATTCTGGATCGAACGCAAATGATCAAAAACACCATCACAGTAGGCATTATCGTGATAGCCAGCCTGCCAATAGGCGCGGCCAACCGTATAGCTCAACCCATACTGCAACCAACCGCTGAAACGCGGATACACCAGTTCCGTCAATCGGTCCATTAACTCCCAGCAACGCTGTTCCGAGATCATGCCGGTATAAAAACCACAACGAGCCAAGTGGGCACCTCGGCCAATATCCCAGGCGAAAACACCACAGCCCTTCAACGATTGCTGATGCTGAGTAACCAACTGCAGTTTGCTGATATATTTATCACCTTCATGACGACGCGACACTTTTTGAAGCTCCATTTCGGAGACACCCTGCCATTCCTTGGCCATTTCCTGAAAGCTGTCGTTATGGCCCTGCTCTTCCAGCCACTCAATCATGTCAAGCAGTTCGGCTTCATTGTGAATGCCCCAGTCGCGGTGCATCGACATGGTCCAAGACTCGATCATGTTGGCATCTGACATCCCTTCCAGCGCCAGACAGTGGTGACGGCTGTTATTCATTTTTGCCAACAGGCCAGACAGGGAAACCTGCCATAATTTCAGACCACGGAGTGGTTGCTCAGCTGCGTGCATATTGATCTCCCTTCAATTCAGCCATTAGCTCGTCCAGATTCAAATTCAGACTGTGTTCGTGAAGCCCGGGGCACTTTTTCAGATACATCTCCCGGAAATGATCAACGCCATAGCCGTCATTTGACTCCCCCTCAGTCAGCTCCGCCGCCAGCTGGAATAACACCGCGAGGTCTGCGGCCATCTCACGGGTTTTGGAATAGAAAGGATTGATAACGACGAACAATTTTTGCAAAAGCTCAACGTCCAGCTCTGGCTTGGCAGCCACCAGATACCGTGCCATCAAGGGCACAGCAGTCCCCAGTGCGTCACGGTATTCAGGGTGATTGCGGTAATGTTCCTTGTAGGTATCCAGTACGTCCTGAATCTCCCCACAAGCCCCTTTGGCAATCAACAGCCTGGTACCCGCGTCGAGACGGTTTTGGTCTTCCAGGTTTTCCATACCCAGGTAAAATTCCAGGTTAGGAATGGCTTCCTGATAGTCTTCCAGTTCGAACAAGGCAAAGGCCAGGTTGTGGCGCAGGTTGTAATTACTGCGATAGGCAGGCACGGCCAAAAAGCCACTCTCGGCCGTGGCCTGATAATCGCCGTGCTCGAATTTCAACAAGGCCCGTTCGAAGTTGTACCGGGCATTCAATGGTTGGGTCTGTACCGCCATATCAATAAATTCAGTGGCTTTGAGCTTGAAAGGTCGAGCTGCATCACCCGTCAGGTTCTGACTTTGAATCAATCGTGTGTAAACCTGGTTCATCGCAAAGGCATATTCGGGATCAGACCGCGCCATTTGCTCCAATGCATCAAGTTCGTTGCTGCAAAGTGTATTGACCTGCGAGTAGTAATATCGACCGCCAAAATTGAGCACGTAATCAAAAATCAGCGAGATGGTATCCGTGCCAGCGGCTTTGGCCTGCTCATACATGGCAATGGCCAGTTCACCTGCTTGCTTGTGTTCACCAGATTGGCCAACACAGCGACCATATAAGGTGTCGGACTCAGCCAACCAACGATCCGCCTGCGGTGCCAACAATTCAGCGGCTTCGGCATAGCGGCCGTTTTCATACATCAGCTCGGCAATCTCGTACTCACGTCCTGTAATCCCTTCCTGATGCAAGCTCTGGATCAGACGATTACAGGCGTCATAACACAGCTGCCTGATGGCAAAGTCGTGCGGGCAAGCGACCAGACACTCTGAGTACAGAGCCGCTGCGACTTCGTAATGCCCCAGGTGATAAAAGCAGTGAGCAATGTTCTGTTCGCACAATTTGCGACTGGCATCCGGCAGTTGCAGCTGGGTGAGCTGATAGGCTCTGAGCGCTTTTTCGTACTGCTTTTGTGCCAGCAAACTGTGCCCCACCAACAGCCAGTTATCCGCCGTAATGTGCTCACTGAGTGACATCGGCAGCAACTGTTCGACCAGATCATGACGATCTTCATCAAGGCAGCGGCGAGCAACAAAATTGGTAAGGTCTGGATGTTCCTGCACATTGAAATGTTCGGCATAGCGACCTACTAGTTCGTCAATATCGCACTTGGCGAAAAGCCACTGGTCTTCCAGATAGCGGCGGGCTTTCCACTGCTGAATGTGGGCACCGATATCCGACTGGTCAAGGCCAGACTCATCCATTCGATAACGACGTGTTTGAACGACCCCGAATAGATACCGAAGCGGATTTTCAAGCTCGCTACCTGCAAATTTTTCAAAGGTTTCAGCAACAAAGAAAAACGACAGCACAGCACTCAACACGGAAGCCGACAGCAAATGATTGCGAGCGACAAACTCCAGAATGTGCATCTCGAATTGTTGGGAAAGTTCTGCCGACAGTGGCTGTCGAAAGATTCTGGAAAACGTACCGACCCAGGCTTTTGACTCGTTTCTGAGTTCCAGGTCGACGTACAGCGCTTCCAGTACACCTGCCAGTTGTTCATGGTCCTGCACAGCTCCGAAATCAGGAACTTCAGGTTCACTTCGAACTGTTTCACTGTTACTGAAGGAGGACGCCGCAGAGATCCCTGCAGCCTGCTGGAATCGGGCTTCAGACAGCGCTTGCCGATAAGCTGATGTCAATTCCCGGAACTGTTTGCCGATATTCTGCGGGTCGATCAATTTCAATTGCGCAGTGTACTGCCGCTTGATTTCAAGGCGATTTGGGGTCGCTGTTATCCCCAGTTGTTTCCATGCATCCATACATTTGATTCCTGTTCGAATGAGTGAACCAAACTATACGGACAGCACTCAATATGAATGTCTGGCATTGGTAACTATGTGACGGACTCACGGACTGGGTGCTATCAATTTCGTGTTTTGTGAGCGATATCCAGTACCGGGGCCCCTCCACTCTGTACAGCTCTGCGCGAGTCCTGAGTTATTCAGAGGGTCCCCAACAGGCCAAAGCAGGACCATACATTCAGATAATTTCTCCACGCACCCCATCGGCAAAATAATGCAGATCGCAGTTTTTCTCTGGGCCACCACGGTCAACAATCAGAAACTCCTGATCGACTTTTTCCACCAGCAGCGGGTAATGCCAAACACCGCGAGCGAAGTTCACTCCCTGACGGCCATTCGTTCGGAACAGCGTCAGATTCTCCGGTGACGGCGCTTCACCCGCCGGTGCGACTAACACCAGAAATGGTGTATCCGACAACGGAATAAAAGCCTGGCTCGACATCGGATGACGCTCCATCATTTCCACCAGCAACGGCCGAGGGCGCGGCCGGGCGCGGAAAATACTCAGCAGCGGCTTGCCATCGGCTTCGGTCAGATCGACCTCAGCAAGATTGTGAAAACGCTCGGCATAACCGTCGTTGATGGTGAAATGGTCACGATCTTCGGTCTCAATAACATCACCAAACGGCGCAAACGCTTCCCGGGTCAACGGCTGTGGCGTCAGGCTCACATAACCGGAAGGCTGTTCAACAAAAGATTCCATAGCGGGTTCCTGCAATAAAAATTGAGCTGCCAGATCGACGGAAAACACGCTTAAAAGCGACTCCGGTCCAGCCATTGTAGTCGACGGATTTAGCGGATTATGAGTGCAAATGTCGGATTTGACCAATCGGTCAGGATTTTTCATTGAGCGAAGCCAAAGGACAAGCTAATCTGCCCACATTGTCATTAGCACTCGCATTTTCTTCCTGCCCGGCAGCTTCCTGCAGCGCGGCAGTTTCCGACTGGAGAACACAATGTCTGTGGATTATCCCCGCGATTTAATCGGTTACGGTGCCGAACCACCACACCCTCACTGGCCAGGTGATGCCCGTATCGCCATCTCGTTTGTCCTCAACTATGAAGAAGGCGGCGAGCGCTGCATTCTGCATGGCGACAAGGAATCTGAAGCCTTCCTGTCCGAGATGCCAGCCGCTGTAGCACTGCCGGGCGTGCGTCATATGAGCATGGAATCCATCTACGAATACGGCAGTCGCGCTGGCGTCTGGCGGGTTCTGAAGCTGTTTGAACAGCACAACATTCCGCTGACCATTTTTGCCGTAGCAATGGCTGCCGAGCGTTACCCGGAGGTCATCAAGGCGATGCACGCCGCCGGTCACGAAATCTGCAGCCATGGCTACCGCTGGATCGACTACCAGCACATGAGCAAGGAAGAGGAAACCAAACACCTGCACAAGGCCATCGAGATCCTCCAGAACATCACTGGCGAACGCCCACTCGGCTGGTACACCGGTCGTACCGGCCCCAACACCCGTGACATCGTTATGGAAGAAGGCGGTTTCCTGTACGACTCCGACACCTATGACGACGACCTGCCCTACTGGGTCAACGGCCCGGCCGACGCCACCGGCACCAGCAAGCCGCATCTGGTGATTCCCTACACGCTCGACACCAACGACATGCGCTTTGCCACCCCGCAAGGTTTTAACAGCGGCGAACAGTTCTACCAGTACCTCAAGGACGCCTTTGACGTGCTGTATGAAGAAGGCAGCAACGGCGCTCCCAAGATGCTGTCGATTGGCTTGCACTGCCGCCTGATCGGCCGCCCGGCCCGGTTGGCCGCCCTCAAGCGTTTTGTTGAATACGCTGCTGGCCACCAACAGGTCTGGTTCCCGCGCCGGGTCGATATTGCCCGTCACTGGTACGACAACCACTACCCAACCACTTCTGCACAGAGCTGAGCCCAACCATGAGCAACACCCAACAACCTTCTTTCGACGTCGAAACGCTCAAGCAATACGTCAACCTGGCGAACAGCCGCCTGGGCACCGAAGTGATTTACGTAACGGACGACTGGTTTGCCGAAGCCAACCGGATGCTGAACCCGGACGCGCCGGTCTGGAAAGAAGGCGTCTACGACGACAACGGCAAGTGGATGGACGGCTGGGAATCACGCCGCAAGCGCCAGGCCGGTTACGACCACGCCATCATTCGCCTTGGTGTTACCGGCATGATCAAGGCTGTGGACATCGACACCAGCTTCTTCACTGGTAACTACCCGCCATCAGCTTCACTGGAAGCCTGTTTTAGCGCTGCCGGTGATCCAACCGCCGACACCGAGTGGACGGAAATCCTGCCAGCAGTGAACCTGCAGGGCGACAGCCACCACCTGCACACACTGGCCGGGCAATTCAGCGAGCAGCCATGGACGCACCTGCGTCTGAACATCTTCCCGGACGGCGGCGTTGCCCGTCTGCGCGTTTACGGCGTGCCATTCAAGGACTGGTCCAGCCAGTCTGCCGATGAACTGGTCGACCTGGCTGCCGCCCTCAACGGTGGTCGTGCACTGGCCTGTAACAACCAGCACTTCGGCCATATGAGCAACATTATCCAGCCGGGCAAAGGCATCAACATGGGTGATGGCTGGGAAACCGCCCGTCGCCGTACTCCAGGCAACGACTGGGTGATTCTGGCCCTGGGCCACGCTGGCACCATCGAGGAAATCCTGCTCGATACCAACCACTTCAAGGGCAACTACCCGGACAAGTGTTCGATTCAGGCGGCCTACGTCACCGGCGGCACCGACGATCAGATCGAAACCCAGAGCCTGTATTGGCAGGAACTGCTGCCACAGCAGAAGATGCAGCCGAACCAGGAACACAACTACAAGGCGGAAGTAAACGACCTTGGCCCGGTGACCCACGTGAAGATCAACGTCTTCCCGGATGGCGGTATCAGCCGTGTGCGCTTGCTGGGCAAGGTTTCAAAATAAGGGACAGAACTGCAGGCACTCCGCTTGCAGTTCCCGGTGTGGGCGGGACTCCCGCCCTCCCAGTGTTGTAGGTCAGATAAAGACGCGAAGCGGCTGCCATCTGACAACGCCGTGTTGGATGGCACTCACTGCGCTCGCATATCCACCCTGCAATCGTGACCATATCAACGCTGCTGCAGCGTTACCTCAGCCAGCCCATCCCCCTCCAGCCGATACGCCTTGCCAAAACCCACCACAAAACCGGCACTTTGCGGCTGCAGTTCAAACAAATGGAAATCGGTCAGCTGACGTACCAGGCCAATCATATCGCCCAACTGTTCGGCCATCTGGTCGAGTATCCGTTGCCAGTCTTCGGCATCCCGTGAAATCACCTGGGCGTGAACCTGAATGGTCGCGCGCTTGCGGGCAAACAGGTTACGGGCGTCCTGTTCAGCCTCGATCAGTAACAGGCTGGCCACAGGCTTGACCAACAAATTCTGCGTGTGACTCGCCAGTTCAGAGATGTAGATATAGAAGCGGCCATCAAGCTGAATAAAGGGCGCATAGCTGGATTCCGGCAAGCCGTCGGCGGACACCGTGGCCAGAATCAGGCTGTTAAAACCACTGATAAAGGCGTGAAAGTCGTCGCGAATTTGCGCCAATTCCTCTGCTTCTGGAGTCCGGCTCGATCCTTCAGATGTTTTGCTCATCGTTGTTTCCTTGCTTGATCCAGCGTGTTTGCCAATTCTGCATTGCGACTCGATGTATTACGCGTTCCGCTAATACATCCTACCCGTTAATCAAATAGCACCGGTGTAATACATCCGGCCAGGAAGTATTACACCAAGCGCCGATTTACCCCGCAAACCGGTCCGTCGCCCGGATCAGCTGATCGAGAATGCCCGGCTCGCTCATGGCGTGGCCAGCGGCTTCGACAATATGCAGTTCGGCATCCGGCCAGGCTTTGGACAGGTTCCAGGCGTATTTCAGCGGGCATGGCATATCAAAGCGGCCGTGCACAATCACGCCAGCAATGCCGTGGAGTTTATAGGCGTCACGTAGCAGCTGGCCGTCTTCCAGCCAGCCCTTGTTGATAAAGAAGTGGTTTTCGATGCGGGCGAAGGCCAGTGCAAACTGGTCACCGCCAAAGTCGTCGACCAGGTTTTCGTCCGGCAGCAAGGTGACCGTACCGCCTTCCCACTGGCTCCAGGCTTTGGCGCAGGCAAGCTTTTCAGCTTCGTTATCACCGGTCAGACGCTGGTGATACGCCAGCATCATATTGTCGCGTTCGCCTGCCGGAATCGGTGCCTGAAACCGCTCGAACTTTTCCGGGTGCATTTCCGAGACGCCGTACTGGTAGTACCAGTCCAGTTCAGCCTGGGTGAGGGTGTAAATACCACGCAGCACCAGTTCGGAGACGTGTTCAGGGTGGCTTTGTGCATAGGCCAGCGCCAGCGTAGAACCCCAGCTGCCGCCAAATACCAGCCATTTGGCGATGCCAAATTTTTCGCGCAGTCGTTCGATATCTGCGACCAGATGCCAGGTGGTGTTGGCGTCAAGATTGGCATGCGGCGTCGAGCGACCACAGCCGCGCTGGTCAAACAGCACAACGTCGTATTTGGCCGGATCAAACACCCGTCGGTGAGACTCATTACAACCACCGCCCGGGCCTCCGTGCAGAAACACCGCTGGTTTGGCACCCGGTGTGCCGACACGCTCCCAGTAAACCTGGTGGCCATCGCCAACATCCAGCATGCCGGAGTCGTAGGGTTCAATGGCGGGATAAAGGCTACGAAGCTCGGTACTGGCATCGCTGCTGACAGTTGTCATGGACAGTTCCTTATGCGGGCAAACAATGGAAAAAGCCAGATTACCACCAGCTGGCGGAGATGCGTATCCATACTGAAATGGCCCGGTTTTTGTGCGGTTTCCCGCTGAGTGTACACTTTGAGGGCGTGTCAAAAAATTCTCACAAGCTCTGAAAGCCTCAACAAAAAACCCCTAAATAATTGTTTTTAAACGATTAAATAAATTATCCACATGAATCTGACCGATTGGCCAAGTTTTTGCTCTTCTGGTACCCATCTGACCATTTGGTCAACTGACATATCGACGACTGCTGACGACTACCAGGGAGACAATCATGTCCAACCACCCCAACGAGCTGCTCTACCCGCTCGATTCCCGGCCCGGTGCTGTGGAATCCGCTTTTGCCGCGATCCAGCATGTGCTGGCCAGTTTTGTTGGCATCATTACGCCAACCCTGATTGTTGGTGGCGTGCTGGGGCTGGGTGAACATATTCCCTACCTGATCAGCATGGCGCTGATGGTTTCCGGTGTCGCGACCTTTATTCAGGCCCGTCGTCCAATGGGCATTGGTACCGGCATGATCTGTGTGCAAGGCACCAGCTTTGCGTTTCTGAGTTCAGTGCTGGCAGCCGGTTTTGTTGCCAAGGGCCAGGGTGGCGGGCCAGAAGAAATTCTGGCGATGATTTTTGGTGTCTGTTTCCTCGGTGCCTTTGTAGAGATTTTCCTGAGCCAGTTCCTGCACAAACTGAAGACCGTTATCACACCGCTGGTCACCGGTATTGTCATCACCATTATTGGTGTCAGCCTGATCAAGGTGGGGATGACTGACCTCGCCGGTGGTTTCAAGGCACCAGACTTTGGCAGCCCGGGCAACCTGATGCTGGGTGGTCTGGTACTGGTGAGCATTATTGCCATGAACCGTTCTTCCAACAGCTGGATCCGTCTGTCATCCATTGTTCTGGGCCTGGCAATTGGTTTTATCGTTGCTGCGTTTATGGGCAAGATCAGCTTCAGCAACCTGGCTAACCTGCCACTGATCAGCATCCCGGTACCCTTCAAATATGGCTTCTCGTTCGACTGGACTGCTTTCCTGCCGATCTCACTGATTTACCTGATCACTGCAATTGAATCGACCGGTGACATCACTGCCAACTGCATCGTTTCCCGCCAGCCAATCAAGGGCGACAGCTACATCCAGCGCGTCAAGGGTGGCGTACTGGCCGATGGCCTGAATTCCATGCTGGCGGCATTGTTCAACAGCATGCCAAACACGACGTTCAGCCAGAATAATGGTGTGATTCAGCTGACAGGTGTTGCCAGCCGTCATATCGGTTATTACATTGCCGCCATTCTGTTTGTACTGGGCATGTTTCCGGTCATTGGTGGTGTGCTGCAGAACATTCCCAAGCCGGTTTTGGGTGGCGCAACGCTGGTGATGTTCGGTACTGTGGCGGCTGCGGGGATCAAGATTCTGGCGACTGAACACCTCGACCGTCGCAAGATGCTGATTATGGCTGTGGCCTTTGGTATGGGCCTGGGTGCCATGATGGTACCGGATGTACTGTCACAAATGCCCAAACTGGTACAGAGCATCTTTGGCTCCGCAATTACGACCGGTGGTCTGGCGGCCATTATCCTGAGCGCCGTACTGCCAGAAACCAAAGCCGTTGCGGCGGCAGAGGAACCTTCGGCTGATGAAACGGCCGAAGCACAGGCTTCATGATCCGAATCGGGTTGCTGATGGCAAGGGTGTGATCACCTTTGCCAACCCCGACTTTACCGCCTTCGGGCGGCTTTTTCGGCTCTGGAGTGTTTAAGGCTACAATGCCTCATCTTTGTATAAACCCGACAGATCCATGCCATTAAATATCGCCTCTCATCGTAATGAGAAACCGGCTGGCGACATCCGTCAGCGTAACGAAAAAGTGATCATCGCCGCCGCCGAGCAGGAATTTGCTGCATTTGGCTTCAAAGGCGCCAGCATGCGCGAAATCGCCAGACGGGCGGATTTGCCAAAAGCCAATATTCACTACTACTTCAAGAACAAGCTGGGCCTGTATCTGGCGGTACTGAGCGACATCATCGATTTGTGGGACAGCAGCCTCAGCCGCATGACCGCTGACGATGACCCGTATGAATGCCTGCAACGCTATATTCGTCAGAAGATCGAGTTTTCCTGGAAACACCCGCTGGCATCACGCATCTTCGCCAGTGAAATCATCAGCGGTGGTCCGAATCTGGAGGGCTATTTCAGTGGCCCTTACGTCGAATGGTTCAACTCCCGTCTGGAAGTGTTCCGCGAATGGCAACGACGCGGCAAGATGGACGCCGAAGTTGATCCGACTCACATGATCTTTTTGCTGTGGTCCAGCACCCAGCATTACGCCGACTTCAACTTCCAGATCACTTCAGCGCTTAACAAGCCGGAAATGAGCCCGGAAGATTATGAAAGGGCCACCACCACTCTGACGCATATCATCCTCAACGGATGTGGTATTCGGCCGGGCTGATCGCTGCAGACGACCGACAGCAGCAACCTGTCAGCGGCTGCTGGCTTCGGTCTGGTACTTCGCCAGCATCCGGGACGCCTTGATTCTGAGGCGTGCCGGTTTGATCGGCTTGTGCATAAACCCCAGCTTGCGGGAGCTGATTTCCTCCACCACCTCAGGGCTGGTATCACCGGTGATGATCAGTGCTGGCAGCTGCGGCAAATGCTGATGAATCTGTGCCACCAGATCACAGCCATTGGCAATCCCCGGCATCCGGTAGTCCACCAGCAGCAGATCTGGCTGCAAGCCCTGTTCTATCGCCTCCAGTGCCGCCCCGGAACTGATAAAGCCATGGCAAATGCTGCCCCAGGAGTGCAGTAACTCCTTCATGGCGTCGACAATCACCATTTCGTTATCCACCACCAGCACTTTCAGGCCGGTGAAAATATCCTCTGTCAGGCTGATGCCGCGATCAGCAACAACGGGCTGCGGCAATGAGGCAGCCAATGGCAGTGTCAGCGTAAAAGTGGTTCCCAGCCCCGGACTGGACTGCACATCTAACGGATGATCGAGCATGGCCATGATGCGTCGCACAATCGCCAGCCCCAGACCCAGACCGTGGCGACGATCGCGTTCCGGGTTATGCACCTGAAAGAACTCATCAAAAATACGCTTGAGATCATCAGACGAAATACCCACGCCGGTGTCACGGATATGCAGCTGCACAAGCTGGTTGTCCAGTAGCTCGGTATCAACCGTAACGCCTCCTCTATCGGTATAACGAAAGGCATTCACCAGCAGATTGGTAAGCACCCGCTCCAGCAACACCGGGTCTGAATCTACCGTCAGATTGTTGCAAGCGAGCTGGAAATCCAGCCCCTTGAGCCGCGCTTCCAGTGCAAACTGGCTTTCCAGCTTGCCGATAATATCGTCGAGCCGGAAGTTCTGGCGACTCACTGTCACTATGCCGGAATCCAGTCGGGACACGTCGAACAGGGCATCCAGCAATTCATGTAATGAATCCACGCCCTGTTGGATATTTCGCAAGCCCTTGTGCTGTTCAACCGTATTCAGCTGACCCGCCAGCGACTCACTGTAAAGACCAATCGCCTGCAACGGCTGGCGCAAGTCGTGGCTGGCGGCGGCAAAAAAACGCGACTTTTCGAGGCTGGCGGCGTTGGCCCGCTCGGTTTGCTGACGCAGGTCTTCGATCAGATCGAGGTTTTCATATTGCAGCTGAATTGAACGATCCATAACCCGGTGAATAGTGCGACTGAAACCAAAGGTCGCCAGTAAATACACCGTTGCACCAAAGCCCATCCAGTTATAAAACTCCTCCTGAGCCAGCACCATGCGGGCAATCAGCGGTGTCATCAGGGCGGCTGCAAACAGCATATAGGACAGCGGTCGTGACGACAGCGATACCAGACTGCCAGCGATCATGCTGACAAAGGTCAGAATCAGGAAAGAGACGTTCTTGATTTCATTGGCATCAAAGAAGTGCCAGCCGGCTGCGCCCCAGATAAAACCAGTCAACAAGATCAACAGCATCTGCTGGCGGTCATACCCACGCAGCTCATCAGTGCCAGCCGCCTCCGCCAATTGCGGTTTATGCCACAAGAAATGCAACAGCCGCAGGGCCAGCAGAGCGACCAGTGCGCCTTCCCATAGCAGCACGGAATTCGCGTGGCGTTGCTCCCAAAAAATAATCAACAGCGGCATGCTGCCAAACAGGTTACCGAGCAAAATCAGCGGCGTGTTACGTTGCACAATGCGGATTTTTTCTGCTTCAACCTCGCTATCGAAAGTTGGTTTCGAGCGCTTGTCAGCAGCGGATCTCAGCGACATCAATCAGTCGAGCCCCAACTGGTGAGCCTTCTTGCTGGATTCAGAGCGACTCTTCGCCCCTAGCGCCATGAAGATGGCACTGAGATGGGTTTTGACAGTTGCCAGGCTCAGATGCAACTGATCGGCAATTTCAAGATTGGAAAGCCCCTTGCGCACCAGTCGCAACACTTCCAGCTGACGCGGCGTAAGATTATGCAGCGAAGCCCACTGCTCATCGGATAACGATGCCAAATCCTGCTCTTCAGCGGTTTCTTCGCTGTACACCAGCTGGCCGGCCAGCACAGCCTCAATCGTTTGCACAATACGCTGGCCAGAAGAAGATTTGGGGATAAAACTCATGGCTCCCAGAGATTTGGCACGACGAATATCGTCCGGGTCACGAGAAGCAGAAACAATAATAACGGGGGTCAGGTTTTCACGCCTGCCCAGCTCTTCCAGCAAGCTGAAGCCATCCATGATAGGCAAGCGCAAATCGATCAGGGCAATATCAAAATCGACCGCCAGCATCTGCTGCAGGGCATCACGACCATTGTGTACGGCTTCAACTTCGGCTTGCAGATCTGACGAACCCAGCAACATACCGCGCAGTCCGTCGACAAACATCTGGTGATCATCCACCAACAAAATCTTCATAGCAGATTTTCCCTAACCTTTCTGACAGCTGCCTATGATGCCGTACCAATCCGATCAGGAAGTAGATCTCAGTAACAAATTGGTCAATATTCACCCAAACAAGTGAATATAAACGCCAAAAACACCCGCCAACCAGCGAAATAAAGTCGGCGAGTATAGAAACCAGCCCGGCCAATCCCATCAGCCAAAAGGATGATTTAATTACGAATCGTTACAATTTCTCCAATGCGCAAATAATTGGCAAACTTCGACACCATCCAGTCAATGAATTGAAGGCTCTGCCGCCTGGCAAGCTGATCGAACAACATCCTGGAGATAGGGGGAGATATGACTGATTGCCCGTTCAACATAGGCAATTTTCTCCCCAACCGGGGCAACGTAATGCAATGCCTGACGAGCTGCTTCAAGACCTTTGAGACGGGCAATCACCCAGCCAGCCAGATACTGGGAAGCCAGGCAACCACCGGCTGTTGCCACATTGCCGACAGCAAAAAATGGCTGCTCAACGACTGCAACACCCGCTTCCTCAACCCAGGGTTTGGTGGTGAGATCGGTACTGGCTGCGCGCTCCGGCAGCAAACCCAGTCTGGCCAGCACTAAAGCACCTGAACACTGGGAACCAATCAACTGGCGCTCTGGATCCATTTTCAGACTATGCAACAAGTGCTCATCGGCACAGATTTCACGGGTTTTGACACCGCTGCCCACCAGTACAACATCGGCCTCACAGACCGCTTGCCAATTCATCTGAGAGTGCAGCACAACACCATTCATCGACGTAACGGTATCTGTTGGACAAGCGATAGAAACCGTCCAGTCCGGCGATTTCACCTGCCTGAGAATTCCCAACGCCAGCAACGAATCCAGTTCGTTAAAGCCATCAAAGGTCAAAATTGCAATATTCATAGCAGCTCCATGTTCGGTTTTGGAAGCCGCTATGCTATTAGCAGCAATCAATACAAAGAAAAAATTGTCATGGATACAATTGAATGGCCAAAGCACGCTACAAACAATTAGTTGATAGCCTGGCTGGCGATATTCGCAGTGGTCGCATTGCGCCCGGCAGTGCCTTGCCAACCCACCGCCAGCTAGCCAGACAACATAAAATGGCGCTGGTAACGGCCTCTCGGGTGTATGCAGAACTGGAAGCAATGGGGCTTATCAGCGGCGAGCCTGGCCGTGGCACCTTCGTCAAACAGCCGGATATTTCCGCCGCCCATGGCATCGACCAGCCTGTGGTCAGCAGTGATATGGTCGACCTCAACTTCAACAACCCGGCTTTGCCAGAGCAGACCCAGTTGTTACGCGAAGCCCTGCGGCAACTGTCTGTCGCCGGTGATCTGGAAGCCATTCTGAAATACCAGCCCCATGCCGGTCGCCCACACGAACGACTGATCATTGCCAACTACCTGCAACGCCAGGGCGTACAGGCAAAGGCAGATTCACTGTTTATTGTCAGCGGTGCCCAGCACGGTATAAGTCTTGCTCTGATGGCGTTATTCCGGCCCGGCGATGTGATCGCAGCAGATTCCCTCACCTACTCCGGCTTCAAGGCCGCGGCGGAGCTGTTTAATATCGAACTGGTTCCCATCCCGATATTACAGACAGACGAGTACCACGGCCCGGATTTACAGGCACTCGACAAACTTTGCCAACAGCGAGACATCAAGGCGATCTACACCATTCCAACGGTACACAATCCGTTAGGCTGGGTACTCGACCGCCACACACGGACAAGACTGGTCGAGATTGCCCGCCAGTACGATCTGCTGATTCTGGAAGACGCCGCCTATGCGTTTCTGCATCCCAGTCCGCCACCTGCGCTGATCAACCTGGCTCCCGAACGGACGTTCCACATCACGGGCCTATCCAAGAACCTGGCCACTGGCTTACGGATCGGTTTTCTGGTTGCACCAACACCGCAATGCGAACAGAGCAAACGCTGGTATCGAAACATCGAACGAGCGATTCGAGCGACGACCTGGAATACCCCGGCCCTGGTTACCCGGCTGGCCTGTCAGTGGATTGAAGATGGCACGCTGGAGAAGCTGCAGCAGGCCAAACGACAAAATGCCGCTCAAAGACAAGCAATTGCCCGGCAAATATTCGAAGGCATAACCCTTATCAGTCATCCAGCTTCCTATTGCCTGTGGATACCTCTCGGCAATGAGATTCGCGCCGATGCCATCCTGGCGGCCTTGCTACAGCAAAATATCGCCGTCTCCAGTGCCGAACCATTCGCCATCAGCCAGCATATTCCCCATGCACTCAGGATTGCACTGGCCTCGCCGAAGATAGCAGAACTGGAGGTAGCACTAAGGGCTGTCAAACAGGTATTAGACAGGTTTGATTGGTAGTAATAGCAAACGCCCTCTGACGAACTGCCGGCAGAGGGCGTTTTTAGTGTTTGCTGGTTATTGGCTTGCCGTCAAACAACCGCAATATTCAGATAAAAATTAATAGACGTAGTCATCACCAATGTACAGGGAACTCAAGGTATTGGCCGCAAATAAACTGTAATAATCATTACCAACAACATACACCTTCCCCTTATACATAAATGAATCCTGATATTTTTGAGAGTCCCCAATCATAAGAACATCCTGATAGACATCACTCTCGGTATCGTATCTATGAATTTGAAGAGTCCGGGTTTCCTGAGAAATTATCAGATATATATACTTCCCTGAACGTACAGCTGTATCAAACGACCCCAGGGAATTTAGGGAACTGATAAAAGACCATTCATTAGCCGAAATATCATAAACCTCGGCAGTATCCGAGGAATAATTACCGCCAAAAACATAGATACTGTCATCCACAACAGCAGATGCTCCACCGTATCGCTGCTGATTCATCCCTTGCTTTCGGGACCAGACTCCGTTTAAAAAATTATAGGTAACGGTGGTTGTACTGGCTTCCCCAAATTGATCAACTTCAACATGCCCACCAAAAACAAACAGCTCATCACCTACCACCTGAATTTCGGATGTCCATTCGAGGTACCACGGAGATTCAGATATCTTTTCAATGGAAAGCGTGTTTACATCTATTTCATATAGAACGCCTTCGGAAAATACATAATGCTGGCCATTATATGAGGCCGCATCAGCATAACCGGAGAGAGAATAATCAGAGTCTACTTTTTCGATTGTCTGATCCGATACAAGATCATATTTTTCAACATCTCCAGCATCAGAAACAATCATATAGTCACCAACAACGGTAGCAACGGGATTAAAATAGTCACCGGCCAATCCCATATGGGCCACTGGTTGCTGGGTTGTATCATCGAGAGTTACAAAGATTTCTTTATAAAAACCATAACCATCCGTAATTTCCAGGACTATGGACTCTTCACCCTCATAGTCATCATCATCCAGGATCTCAAGACTGAGATATGCAGTATTTTCACCTGCAGGAACAGTAATTTCAGAATCAACAAGATTAAAATCTTCAGTTTCCTGAGCAGTCGACAAACCTGAGACAGATATAGAAAGAACACGATCTAACTCATATGTATCATCAAAATTCAATTCATATGAATGTGTGTAGTAGCTTTCATACAAGGTTAAATCCTTGTCGCGTAATACCATAATCGACGAAAGTACAGTAATGATACGAGAAACAGAAGCCTGGTTACCCGCGCTATCTGACACCTTGTAGACCAACTCGTAACGACCTTCCTGACTCGTATCCACTTCACCGGAAACAGTGATGGCACTCGTTAAATTGCCATCAACATCGTCTTGAGCGGAAGCTCCCTGGTCAACATAATCACTGCCAAGAGTAACGGGTAATGAAGCGGAGCCAATCAGCGTAATGACGGGAGCAATAGAATCGGCAACATTGGTATTATCTCCGGTAGAATCTGAACCGCTTCCGCCACACCCGGACAAACTTACAGCTGCGGCCAATACAGCAAACCGTAGATACGACCAGCATAAATTCCCTTTCATTCTTTCTATTCCCTACAATAATTGACCAAGCGAATAATAGTGCCTGAAAAAAACCGACAATTCACCTGGTCAATTACTCAGCCCTGATCAGCGACCAGCCATAAAGCCGTCTGCCAATTTCAGGTTATCCAGACAAGATTATTGCTGTTCCAGCCAGCGTCCCAGCACGGCCCTCTCATCGTCGGTCATTTGGGTCTTGTTGAGGAATGGCATATCGTGGGTATGTACCGAACGCGCCAGAATACGATCTTTCATGGCCTTGATCTGGTCGAGATTGTCGAACATCACCCCGGCAGGTGCCACTTTGAAAACGTCGTCGGTGGCGTTGGCACTGTGACAGGCGGTACAGCGATCACCAATAATCGACAGCGCCTGAACGTCTGTTACCCGTGGGCCGTCAGTGGTTGCCGCAGCGGCCTGCTCTGCTGGTTTGGCCAGCCAGGCGATAACAACAAAGGCAGCCAGTGCAGATACCAGAATCATTGGTTTGGTCTTGCCATGATGACGCAGGTTGAAGAAGTGACGTGCCCAGGCACCGGTCAGGATCAATGCCGCCAGAATCAGCCAGCCGTATTCATGGCCGTAGGTGATCGGGAAATGGTTGCTGAGCATGATAAACACCACCGGAATGGTGGCGTAGTTGTTGTGGGTTGAACGCAACTTGGCCTTATTGCCGTAATAAGGGTCCGGAGTCTCTCCTTTGGCAGCCGCCTCTACCATCACCCGCTGTGACGGCATAATGGTGTTGAACACGTTACCAGCCATACAGGTGCCAATAATCGCACCGATGTGAATGTAGGCCGCGCGGTCGCCCAGCACCTGACTCAGTGCCCAGGCCATCACCGTCAGGAATGCCAGCATCACCAGGCCAAAGGCCAGATCGTGTTTGATCAGTGGCGTACGACAGGCGGCTTCGTAGAAACCAAAGCCGAGCAGCAATGAGCCAACACCAATGCCAATCGCCTGCCAGCTGGTCAGGTCAACCTTGGTGCTATCAATCATGTAGCTTTGAGCACCGACGTAGAACACCACAATCAGCAGCGCCATACCGGTCAGCCAGGTGGAATAGGCTTCCCATTTAAACCAGTGCAGATGCTTTGGCAGCGTCGCCGGAGCATTCCGGTACTTGGCGATTTCATAGAAACCACCGCCGTGAATGGCCCACAGGTCACCCTTGATGCCCTTGTCGGCTTTCTCTTTGGGCGGCGTTTCCAGTGAGTTATCCAGCCAGACGAAATAAAACGAGGCGCCAATCCAGGCAACGGCGGTGATCACGTGCAGCAGGCGCACCAGCAGGTGCAGCCAGTCGTGAATATAGGCTTCCATCAGTTGTCTCCCTCGACGGTAGCAGTGCTATGGGCCAGTTGGCCCAGAATGTAAGTGGCGGCGATCACGCGGTCGTCTCCCAGTGTATTAAGTACAAATAAAAGTTCTTTCAGGTTGCGGCAGTGTTCGGTACGGAACGCCAGGAAGTCGGTTGCCTGCGGGTCGAGCACAATAAAGTCGGCTTCCATCCCGGCCTGAAAACTGCCGATCTGATGATCCAGCGACAGCGCTTTGGCACCGCCTAACGTCGCCAGATACAAGGCCCGGAACGGATCCAGATTGACGTTCTGTAACTGCTGGATCTTGTAGGCATCGGCCAGTGAATCAAACGCCGAGAAACTGCTGCCACCACCCACATCGGAACCAATCCCGACCCGGATGCCGTAGTCATCCATTTTGCTGAGGTTGAACAGGCCGGAGCCGAGGAACAGGTTCGACGACGGGCAATGGGCAATCACCGAATCGGTCCTGGCCATGCGCTGACATTCGTCGTCACAGAGGTGAATGCCGTGGGCAAACACGCTGCGAGGCCCCAGCAGTCCAGCCTGATCATAAACGTCCAGATAGTGGCTTGATTCCGGGAACAGCGACTGCACCCAGGCCAGTTCATCGCGGTTTTCCGACAAATGCGTGTGCAGATACACGTCCGGATATTCTTCTAACAAGCGTCCGGCCTGAGCCAGTTGCTCCGGCGTGCTGGTCGGTGCAAAGCGCGGCGTTACCGCATAGCTGAGGCGGTCGACACCATGCCATTTTTCGATCAGTGCCTTTGATTCGCTGTAGCTGCTGGCGGCGCTGTCGAGCACGCTGTCCGGTGCGTTGCGATCCATCATCACCTTGCCCGCAATCATCCGCAGCTGACGCTGTTGCGCCACGGTAAAGAAGGCATCAACCGATTCCGGATGCACAGTACCGAACACCAGTGCGGTGGTGGTGCCGTTACGCAGCAGCTCGGTGCAGAAACGCTCGGCGATTTTGACGCCGTAGTCGTAATCGCTGAACTGGCTTTCAACCGGAAAGGTGTGGGTTTGCAACCAGTCCAGCAGCTGGGTGCCGTAAGCAGCGATCATTTCCGTTTGCGGGTAGTGAATATGGCAATCGACAAATCCCGGCATCAGCAGCTTGCCACGGTGATCAGTGATCACCGTGCTGCTGTCGAGCTGATCGACCAGACTGGCGTAGCTGCCAACCTGACGAATCAGACCGCTGTCATCAACCACCAGCAAGCCATCTTCGATGTATTGCCAGGCCTGTTCACCGGCATCTTTTGGGTCCGCCGTGAAGAACAGCAAGTTGCCGCGAAATGCGTTTGCCATGATCACGATCCCCGGTAGGTCGAATAGCTGAACGGGCTGACCAGCAGCGGAATATGGAAATGTTCGGCCGGGTTCTCAACACAGAACACCACTTCCGCCCAGGGATAAAACACACTCTGGCCCTGTTTGGCGAAATAGTCCTGCATTTCGAAACGGACCCGGTAAGTACCGGCTTGCAACGCGGGTTTGCCATCCAGCCAGTCACGAATACGGCCGTCGTCGTTGGTTTCGCCGCGAGTCAGCTCGACCCAGTTGTCCTGTTGCAGCAGCGCCAGTGACACCGGAATCGCCACACCCGGCTTGCCAAGCGCGGTATCCAGTACGTGAGTTGTAATCATGGTGAAGTCCTGTACTGCGCTCAGGCAGCAATATCGAGTAATTTGTTGATCCGGATGCGGGTGATTTTGGCCTGCTCATCGGCGGCGTTCTGCACCTCTACCGAACGCTCGTTACCGAGACGGGCCTGCAGCAGTGCCAGCATTTCAGCAGCACTCTTGCCGGTGGCACAGACGATAAAAATAAAGCCATAGCGGTTTTCATAATCGCTGTTGCCAGTCGCCAGCGCCTGGATCACCTCATCAGTCGCGTCGTTTACGCTGGACTGTTCACCGGCGGCCAATGCCTTGGTGCTGGCATATTTCTGTTTCAGAGAGGTCACATCACCAATCTTTGGATGGCCTTCAAAGGCTTCCAGATAATCGGCTTCTTCGAGGTCCTGCCAGATGCTGTCGGCAAGCTGATACAGCTGTTCGAGCGAAACAAATGGCCGCGCGGCGACCATGCCTTCGATCCAGCGGCTGGCAACACAACAGTTGGCAAACGCTGTAGCAGCATCGTCTGCCGACAGTTGGTTGAGTTGTTCGAGGTTCATGATTGAGACACCTTGTTGTTCTCTGTTGCCTGTGGAGAGGTTGCTAATTGGGGATTGGCACCGCGTTCAAGTTTGTCCTGCTTCATCAGTGCCTTCAGCGTTGGCAATGGCACACCGGTACTGCGAGCAGGTTTGCTTTGCTCGCTCTGGTACTGCTGAATCAGCTGGCCCGCCACCGAGACAGCCACTTCCATCGGCAACTTGCCGCCGACCTCAGTCAGGCCAATCGGGCAGATCAGGGTCGCCATTTGTGCTTCCGAAACGCCACTGCTGACCAGTCGGTGACGGAAACGGGCGGATTTGTTGGCTGAACCGATCACCCCGACCGAGGCAAAACGATCCAGCTTCAAGGCAGTTTCGGCGAGTCGGTAATCGAGGGCGTGGTCGTGGGTCAGAATCAGCACCCGACTGCCTGGCGCAGCGTTCTGCAGCAAGTCTTCCGGGGTCTCGGCATAGACGCATTCGATATGCGAAGGCAGGCTGCCTGACGCCGGGAACAGTTCTGGACGGTTATCGATCCAGCGAGTCGCCACCGGCAACTGGCCGAGAATCTGCACCAGCGCCTTGGCAACGTGGCCCGCACCAAACATCAACAGCTGGGCTTCACGCGCCGGGTAGCTTTCAAACAGCAGGGTGGCGTAACCACCACAGCATTGTCCCGCGTCGGCCCCCAGCAACACCTGCTTGATCAGCTGTTGCGGCTCATGGGCCAGCAGCAGTTCACGGGCAATATGGGTTGCCTGATATTCCAGCTGACCGCCACCGATGGTGTCGATGGTGTTTTCGTCGAGCACCAACATCTTGCTGCCAGCAGCGCGCGGGGTCGATCCACCGGTGCTGATAACAGTCACCAGCACATGGGGTTGCCCGCTACGCTGGCAGTCGGCCAGCGAGTCGGACCAGATCTTCATACGCTGACACCCTGATTATCCGTCTGTAATTGTTGACGTTGCACATCCATCACCGCCTTCAACACCCGCTCCGGTGTTGCCGGAGCATCAAGGTCCGGGCTGATGGAATAATTCGACAGGCTGCTGATGGCATCGCGCAGAGCTGACCAAACCGAGATGGCCAGCATGAAAGGCGGCTCGCCCACGGCTTTGGAGTTGTAGACCGTCTCCTCGTCGTTGGCGTGTTCGTACAGCTCGACGTTAAACACTGGCGGCGTATCGCCAATGGCCGGAATCTTGTAGGTCGCCGGGTTATTGCTCAGCAGGCGACCGTCTTCGTGCCACACCAGCTCTTCGGTGGTGAGCCAACCCATGCCCTGAATAAAGCCGCCTTCGATCTGACCACGGTCGATGGCCGGGTTAATGCTGCGGCCAACGTCGTGAAGAATATCCACACGGCTGACCTTGTATTCACCGGTCAGGGTATCCACCAGCACTTCGGAAACCGCAGCTCCCAGAGCAAAGTAGAAGAACGGACGGCCCTTGGCCTGACTGCGGTCGTACCAGATTTTCGGAGTGCGATAGTAGCCAGTCGAAGACAGCGAGATACGGCCGACGTAAGCGGCCTGAACCAGCTCGGCGAAGGTCATGCTGGTTGGCTCGTTTGAGTCGTCAGACAAGCCCCAGCTCACCACGCCGTCTTCGAATTTAATGGATTCTTCAGCAACGGATTTTTCACCTGCAAGAAACTCGACCAGCCGTTGCTTCAGTGTCAGCGCCGCATTCTGGGCTGCCTTGCCATTAAGATCAGTGCCGCTGGACGCTGCGGTTGGCGAGGTGTTCGGCACCTTGTCGGTGCGGGTCGCCGTGACCTGAATGGATTCCAGTTTGACTCCCAGGGTTTGGGCCACAATCTGGCCGACCTTGGTGTGCAGCCCCTGCCCCATTTCGGTACCGCCGTGGTTCACCTGAATCGAACCGTCGGTGTAAATATGGATCAGTGCCCCGGCCTGATTCAGATGCTGCAAGGTAAAGGAAATACCGAATTTGATGGGCGTCAGCGCCAGACCTTTCTTCAGAATCGGACTGGTTTGGTTGAATTCGGTAACGGCCGATCGACGGGCACGATAGTCACTGCTGGCTTCCAGCTGTTCGATAATCTCTGGCAGGTAATTGAATTCCACCTGCTGGTGATACGGCGTCATCGAACGTTCGGGATTGACCGTATCTGTGCCATATAAGTTGAGCTTGCGAACGTCGAGCGGGTCCTTACCCACCGCGCGGGCAATATCGTCCATCGCCCGTTCGATGATCATCATGCCCTGCGGGCCACCAAAGCCACGATAGGCCGTGTGCGACACCGTGTTGGTAAAGGCACGATGACCGGCAATCTTCGCATTCGGCAGGAAGTAGGCGTTGTCGGCATGGAACATGGCGCGATCGACGATGGCATCGGACAGGTCTGGTGAGTTACCGCAGTCGCCAATCACCTCTATGTCTGCTGCCTGAATCAGCCCCGCGGCGTCGATACCAATGCGATACTGGTTGGCAAACGGATGGCGCTTGCCGGTCATGATCATATCGTCCTGACGTGGCAGACGCAGCTTAACGGCCCGACCGGTCTTGTCGGCCAACAAGGCTGCCAGACAGGCCCACTGGGCTGCCTGACTTTCCTTACCACCGAAACCACCGCCCATACGGCGCATATCCACAGTGACGCGATTGAGCGGAATATCCAGTACTTCGGCCACCAGCTTTTGTACTTCACTGGGGTGTTGGCTGGAGGTGTACACCAGCATGCCGCCTTCTTCGGTCGGCATCGCCAGCGATACCTGACCTTCGAGATAAAAATGCTCCTGACCACCCACATGCTGTTTGGCTTCCAGCACCAGCGCGGACTGTGCAAATGCAGCATCAACATCGCCAAGGGTCATGTAATGGCTTGGTCGCACCAGAGTGTTTTCAGCCACGGCTTTACGTGGGTCGAGCAAGGGTTTGTTTTGTTCGGGAGCCTGTTGCTCGAATTCAATTACGGCTTTTTGAGCCGCCCGGCGCGCCTGCATTTCCGTCGTCGCGGCAACCACGGCTAACACCTGTCCGAAGAATTTCACCTCGGTTGAGGTCATCAGCGGATCGCCTGGGAATACCGGACCAATATCCTTATGGCCATGCACTTCGTCGATGGTCATCACAGTGACCACACCCGGGCTGGCTTTGACGGCGCTGAGATCGAGTTTGCTGAGGGTGCCTTTGGCAATCGGGCTGCGAATCACCGCAGCGTACAGGCCGTTGGCCGGTTCGATCAGGTCATCAACGTAACGGGCGCTGCCGGTGACATGCTGCACCGCGCTTTCGTGTTTGGATGGCTTGCCGACAGCACCGCTGACGACATTCACCCCCGCTACATCTGCACCGCTGCCATCATTCAACTGGCCAAGCGGGCTGCTGGCGCCCTGCAATTCAACCTTACGCATGGGCAGAGACCTCGCTTGCCAGAGTGAGTGACTGATCAGGGTACACGTATTCCAGCACCGCGCGAGTCAGCAGGTTCTGGGCGATTTGCAGCCGGTATTCTGCCGTTGCCCTAACGTCCGACAGTGGCTTGAGTGTATTGGCCAATTCGGCCTGTGCTGCCTTGATACCGTCCAGTGTGGCTGGTTGGCCAATCAGCGCCTGTTCGGCAGATTCAACTCTCAACGGCACAGCTGCGACACCACCAAAGCCCAGCCGGGCATCGACGATCAGGCCGTCTTCGACCTTGAACATAATGGCGGCCAGCACGGCGGAAATATCGTCTTCCAGCCGTTTGGAGACCTTGTAAACCCGGCGATGCCAGTCGGTTTTGGTCAACGGAATTTCAATCGCGGTAATCACACCGCCGGCTGGCAAGGTGGTCTGACGGTAACCGGTAAAAAAGCCATTCACAGGGATCACAGCTTCGCCTTCTGGAGAATGCACATGCAGCAAGGCATCCAGAGCCAGCAGTACCGGCGGGGTATCTCCAATCGGCGAGGCGTTGGCGACGTTGCCTGCGATAGTGCCCTGATTGCGCACCTGCAGCGCCGCAAAGCGCTCCATCATGGTGGCAAATTCCGGCAGTACTTGCTGGATATAAGGAATCGCCTCAGACAGCGACACCGCACCGCCGATAACCAATGCATCGTCGGTGAGAGAAACCGTTTTCATCTCTGCGACTGCGCCGGTGTACACCAGTACATCCAGCGGCTTCAGCATCTGGGTGTATTCCAGCGCCAGATCCGTGCCGCCCGCGACCAGCCGCGCCTGTGGATATTTCGCCAGCAGGCCGGTTAATTCACTGATGGATTGTGGCGAGAAGAAATGGCGTTCTGTTGGCGAGCCGCTATTGGAAGCAACCTCAGTAACAGAACCAGCGGCCGAATCCTGCGCCCGCAAGGCCATCAGCTGATGCCAGGTGTTGGCTTCCTGTTCATCGAACTGATCGGTTTCTTCAGTTGAGAGTACTGTGGCGGCCGCATCAATAATTGGCCGGTAGCCGGTGCAACGGCAAAGGTTGCCGCCTAACGCCAGCTCGATGTTATGACGTTGAGACTGGCTGGCAGGCTCAAAGTCCTGCACGACAGAGTCTGGCGCGTTTTTCTGCAAGGCAAACAGCGACATCACAAATCCGGGAGTACAAAAACCACACTGGGAGCCATGACAGTCAACCATTGCCTGCTGGGCGATATGCAGTTCCTTGCCCTGTTTCAGTGCTTCTACTGTGATCAGTTGTTTGCCATGCAGGCTGCCAACAAAGGTAATGCAGCTGTTCACGCTGCGATAACTGAGTTTGCCAGTAACGGCAGACGGCTCTGCCACCACAACCGTACAAGCACCACAGTCACCGGAGGCGCATCCTTCTTTGGTTCCTCTTTGCACCTCAATGGTGCGAAGATATTCAAGGATGGTCAAGTCAGGGGCAATATTTTCAATTTCCCGCAACTGATCGTTAAGTAAAAAACGAATCAAGGGTGATCCCTCCGGTTACTCGGCAAATTTGCCTTAAAACCTTTAAGTACATGATTTTTATAAGAATTTTTCAAATCCATCAAAATCATTCCCAAATTTAGTGGCTCAGGATGGAAACACTGCTGCAAGCCGCGCAAAACCTGACCGATCGGTCATGTATTGCATTTAGCATACCAGCCACTCAAGCTATTGCATAAAATATTCTGACCAATTGGCCAGCTTTTTGCTCACTGGTCTCAGATCGCTCAGAATAGCGCCTGTTAAACAATCCCTGGGACCCGGACCAGAGAGGAAATTCCTAGTGTCAAATCACCCCACACCCCCGCGGCTGAGCCTGCGGGGTATCACCAAACAGTACCCCGGCTGTTTGGCCAATGATGACATCCATCTCGATATTGCAGCGGCTGAAATCCATGCCCTGTTGGGCGAGAACGGTGCCGGGAAAAGCACCCTGATGAAAGTTATTTATGGCCTGGTCAAACCCGACCATGGCGAAGTGTTGTGGGACGGCCTGCCACTGGACGTCAAGGACCCGGCCCATGCCCGCAAGATGGGTATCGGCATGGTGTTCCAGCACTTCTCACTGTTCGACACCCTGACCGTGACCGAAAACATTGCGCTGGCACTGGGCGATGACGCCGGTGATCTGACCAGTCTGGCCAACAAGATCCGCAGCGTGTCCGAAAAGTATGGCATGGCAATCAACCCGGAGCGGGAAATTCACACCCTCTCGGTGGGCGAACGCCAACGGGTCGAAATTGTCCGTTGTCTGGTGCAGGACATCCGTTTACTGATTCTGGATGAGCCAACTTCGGTACTGACGCCACAGGAAGTGGAAACCCTGTTCGTGACCCTGCGACAGCTGGCCAGCGAAGGCTGCTCGATCCTGTTTATCAGCCACAAGCTCAATGAAGTGAAGGCGCTTTGCCATCGCGCCACCGTACTGCGTGGCGGCCGTGTATCCGGTGCCTGTATTCCGGCCCAGGAAGACACCATCAGCATGGCCAAAATGATGGTCGGCGATGACACTCCGGTGAGCACCACCTATCCCAAGGTGCTGGGTAGCGAGCCGGTCCTGACCATCAAGGATCTCAGCCTGCACAGTGACGATCCGTTTGGCGTGCATCTGAAAAACCTCAATCTGACCGTCAACGCCGGGGAAATCGTTGGCATTGCCGGTGTTGCCGGTAATGGTCAGGAAGAACTGTTGGCCAGCCTCAGCGGCGAAACCCTCAGCCCCGCTGGCACCATCAGTTTCCGTGACACCCAGGTCGCCACCCTGACGCCGGAAAAACGCCGCGCCATGGGGCTGGGTTTTGTACCGGAAGAGCGTCTTGGCCGCGGTGCGGTGCCGGAAATGAGTCTGACCGAAAACGCCCTATTAACCGGCTTCCTCACCGGCATCGTTAACAAGGGCATGGTGGCCTGGAAGAAAACCGAGGCCTTTGCCGACCAGATCATCAGCGACTACAAGGTCAAGACCGCCGGGCGTCACGCCCAGGCCGATAGCCTGTCGGGCGGTAATCTGCAGAAATTCATTATTGGCCGGGAAATCCTCCAGAACCCGAAAATCCTTATTGCCGCACACCCGACCTGGGGCGTTGATATTGGCGCTGCAACCGCGATTCACAAGGCGCTGATCAAGCTGCGCGACCAGGGTGCAGCAATTCTGGTGGTTTCCGAAGACATCGACGAGCTGTTCCTGATTTCTGACCGTATCGGTGCCATCTGTGACGGCCAGCTGTCGCCATTAAAACCGACACCGGAATCATCGATTGAAGAATTGGGCCGCATGATGGCGGGTGATTTCAGCACAACCCCGGCCCATGCCCAGAGCAGTCAAGCGGAGCACTCATGATCAAACTGGAACCACGGGGCGAACGCTCCAAAACGATGGCCTATTTGTCGCCGGTATTGGCGATTCTGCTGACCATGCTGACTGGCCTGATTCTCTTTACCGTGCTCGGCGTTGCCCCCTGGGAAGCGCTGGTCACCATCGTCTATATGCCCATTTCCGATACCTATGGCATGGCCGAGCTGGCCGTCAAAGCGACGCCGATTCTGCTCTGTGCGATTGGTCTGTCCGTCGTCTTCAAGGCGCAGATCTGGAACATCGGTGCGGAAGGCCAGCTGCTGATGGGCGGCCTGTTCGGCAGCTATATGGCGCTGCAACTGCTTGATGTGGAAGGCGGCTGGGTACTGCCAATCGTACTGCTGGCCGGTATGGTCGGTGGCATGTTCTGGGCCGGTATCGCTGCGCTGCTGAAGGTGAAGTTCAACACCAACGAAATTCTCACCACCATCATGATGAACTACATCGCCCTCAATATTTTGCTGTGGGCGGTACACGGGCCGCTAAAAGACCCGGAAGGCTACAACTTCCCGGAATCGGCGATGTTCTCCGATTCCTCCATACTGCCGATCCTGATTGACGATACCCGTATTCACTTTGGCCTGGCGTTGGCGCTGCTGGCGGTTGTCGCCGTGTGGGTGCTGATGAGCCGCGCCTTTATGGGTTTCCAGATCAAGGTGATGGGGCTCGACAGCGGCGCTGCCCGGTTGTCTGGCTTCAAGGATAAAAAGCTGGTGTTTTTCGCCCTGCTGCTGAGCGGTGCTCTGGCTGGTCTGGCCGGTGTGGGTGAAGTGACCGGGCCAATCGGCCAGCTGATTCCCAGCATCTCACCGGGTTACGGTTACGCAGCCATTATTGTGGCCTTCCTCGGTCGCCTGCATCCGGTCGGCATTGTGCTGGCAACCCTGCTGATGGCACTGCTCTACATGGGCGGCGAGATGGCCCAGATCAACCTCGGCCTGCCACTGGCACTGACCGATATGTTCCAGGGCATGCTGCTGTTCTACCTGCTGGCCTGTGACGTGCTGATCGGCTTCCGGCTGCGCTGGATCAGCAATCGCCCGGGCACCCAGGGCAACAGCACCGCACCTTCCCAACCTATGACTTCCGTTTCCACAGGGGCCAAGTAACCGATGGATATTGATCTGATTACCAATGTTCTCTACGCCATGGTGCGTACCGGTACGCCACTGTTGATTGTCGCGCTGGGTGAGCTGATTTGTGAAAAAAGCGGGGTACTCAACCTCGGCCAGGAAGGCATGATGCTGATGGGTGCCGTGGTTGGCTTTATCGTCACCCTCACCACCGGCAGCCTGATGCTGGGCTTTGTACTGGCGATGGTCGCCGGGGTGCTGATGTCGCTGATCTTTGGCGTCATCACCATGGAACTGAGCGCCAACCAGGTCGCCACCGGTCTGGCACTGACCATCTTCGGCACCGGTCTGTCGGCGTTTATTGGCGCCGGTTACGTTGGTAAGCCAATCGAAGGTCTGGACCCAATCTATATTCCGGTACTGACCGACCTGCCGATTATCGGCCGCATGCTGTTTGGTCAGGACCTGCTGGTGTACCTGTCGTTTGTGCTGTTCGCTGGCGTTTACTGGTTTATCAACCATTCCCGTCCGGGGCTGATTCTGAAAGCCGTCGGTGAAAACCCGCATTCTGCCAACGCCATCGGCTTGCCGGTCTTCAAGACCCGCTACCTCGCCATCATGTTTGGCGGCGCCATGGCCGGTCTGGCTGGCGGTTACCTGTCACTGGCCTACACTCCCCTGTGGGTTGAAAACATGAGCGCCGGTCGCGGCTGGATTGCACTGGCCCTGGTGGTCTTTGCCAGCTGGAAAGCCGAACGGGTGTTACTGGGCGCCTGGCTGTTTGGCCTTGCCAGCATCCTCCACCTGGTATTCCAGGGCATGGGCTTTGCCGTTTCACCGAACCTGCTGGCGATCCTGCCGTATCTGGCCACCGTGGTGGTGCTGGTGATCCTGTCCAGCAACCAGAGCCGCAGCCGACTGGTCGCACCGATGTCGCTGGGCAAACCGTTCCACGCCAAGAGCTGAGGCAGAACCCGGCCTCAGCGGGAATAAATTCCCTCCTACAATATTATTCCCGAACAGGAAAACCGAACCCGCAATGGCCTTGTAGGAGGGAATTTATTCCCGAACAAGGTAAACAATTTGAACAACCGCAGGCCGGATAAATGAGCGCAGAGGGCGCCATCCAACGGTTAGGTTAATCGCATGGTCGCTGCCATTGCACAGCGGCCTGTGGCTTTATCCGACCTGCACCCAACATCCGAATAAACCGTAGGTCGGATAAACGGCGTCTGGTATCCCGCAGTGGGGCCAGCACGCCTGCACCAAAGAGCACGACATGAACCATCAAAAGCTCTGGATCGCCAACCCTCTGGCAATCCACACCAACACCTCCGACAACTGTGGCGGCGGTCTGGTTATCCAACATGGCAAAATCATCGAAACCGTCGCCGCGGGCCAACAGCCAACGCACTTTGACGTGAAATTCGATGCCAGCCGCCATGTGCTGATTCCGGGCCTGATCAACACCCACCACCACTTCTACCAGACCCTTACCCGCGCCTTGCCAGCGGCGTTGAACAAGGAATTGTTCCCCTGGCTGCAAACCCTCTACCCGGTTTGGGCAGGTCTGGAACCTGACATGCTGCAACAGGCCACCCGGCTGGCATTGACGGAACTGCTGCTGTCCGGCTGCACCACCGCCGCCGACCACCACTACCTGTTCCCGCAAACCCTGACCGAAGCCATCGACGTCCAGGTTGCTGCAGCGCAGCAAGTTGGTATGCGTGTAACCCTGACTCGCGGCTCCATGAGCCTGGGCCAGGACGACGGCGGCCTGCCGCCACAACACGTAGTCCAAACCGAAGCAGCCATCATGGCCGACAGTGAACGCCTGATCAGCCGCTACCACGACGCCGCCGAAGGCTCGATGGTACAAATCGCGCTGGCTCCTTGCTCGCCATTCTCGGTCACCCGCGACATCATGATCGCCAGCGCTGAACTGGCGCAGCAACACGACGTGCGGCTGCACACGCACCTGGCCGAAACCCTCGACGAAGAAGCCTTCTGCGAGAAAATGTTTGGCCTGCGTACCGTCGATTATCTGGAAAGCGTCAACTGGCTGAACAACCGCACCTGGCTGGCCCACGGCATCCATTTTGATGCCTCTGAAATCCAGCGCCTCGGCGCAGCCGGCGTTGGTATCTGCCACTGCCCAAGCTCCAACATGATGCTGGCCTCCGGCATCTGCCCGGTGAAAGATCTGGAAGCCGCAGGCAGCCCGGTCGGTATTGGCGTTGACGGCTCTGCCTCTAACGACTGCTCGAACCTGATTCAGGAAGCCCGTCAGGCCATGTACCTGCAGCGGCTGAAATACGGCTCATCCAACGTCACCCACCAGGACGCCCTACGCTGGGCGACCCAGGGCTCCGCCAACGTGCTTGGCCGTACCGACATCGGCACCCTCGCCGTTGGCAAACAAGCCGACCTGGCCTTGTTCAACCTCGACGAACTGCGTTTCTCCGGCAGCCACGACCCACTTGCAGCACTGCTGCTGTGCGGCGCCCATCAGGCCGACCATGTCATGGTCGCCGGTGAGTGGAAAGTCAGCGCTGGTGAAGTTATTGGTGTCGACATCCGCAAACTGCGGGCGGAACACCAGCAAGCGGCTGAAAGGCTGGCAGCGAAGGTGTAAGGCTGGCGGGAATCTCACAGGTCTTGTAGGAGGGAATTTATTCCCGCCGGGTACGTTCGCGAATAAATTCGCTCCTGCGTCCACATTCAATCAACAGCACAGACCTTGTAGGAGGGAATTTATTCCCGCTGGATACGTTCGCGAATAAATTCGCTGCTGCGTCCACAGTCAATCAACAGTACAGGCCTTGTCGGAGGGAATTTATTCCCGTTGGATGCGTTCGCGAATAAATTCGCTCCTACACCCACAGTCACTCAACAGTACAGGCCTTGTAGGAGGGAATGTATTCCCGCTGGATGCGTTCGAGAATAAATTCGCTGCTACGTCCACATTCAATCAACAGTGCAGGCCTTGTAGGAGGGAATTTATTCCCGCTGGATGCGTTCGCGAATAAATTCGCTGCTACGTCCACATTCAATCAACAGTGCAGGCCTTGTAGGAGGGAATTTATTCCCGCTGGATGCGTTCGCCAATAAATTCGCTGCTGCGTCCACATTCAATCAACAGCACAGGCCTTGTAGGAGGGAATTTATTCCCGCTGGATGCGTTCGCCAATAAATTCGCTGCTGCGCTTTATCGTCTGAATCTCCGCACAGCTGCCGTTAGATTTTTGATTTTATAACTGTACATCCAAAGAGCTGCGATCCAGATTAAATATGATTGCGTTGTAGTGCAACCACCGCTGATCAAAATTCCAGAGCTGCATGAATTCCTCATATGTCTGGGTGATCTTTCGTCCGGGGTTGGCATCATTCAGATATACTATTTTCTTGTCTTCGTCATACCCTGTTACGACACGATAATGCCCCCTAGACGTAGGCATCCTCCAATATTGATGAACAATCACAGGTATTCCATCAGAAAGATATTTTTTGACTACGTAGAACATTTTATTTTTTTGCTCAGCTGAAACCGGCCCATATTCCAACATAATATTCTTTGTTTCTCCAAAGCGTTCAAGAAACCCACGCATATTAATAGTACCTGTGCCTGGATACCTACTCCAATCGATGGGGTTTGTTTTTAAAATACCCGAATCTATATACCTTCTGGAGTTTGAAAACTGCACCAGTATCGAGTCTGCTATATCATACTGGTTATACTCATTCACGCCCCAATACCTGAACAACATTTCTATCGTCGCGGGACCACAGAGTGATTCCCCCTGCTTTACCACAGGAACATTTAGCTGAACCCGATTTTTGATGGATGCCCCAGCCGATACACTAATCAGACATATCATCAATATTGAAAATATTTTTATCAAAATTAATTCCCTCCGTGGAAAATCTAATCCCCCAGTCACCAGGCCAGAGTAGTGGAGCAATTTTTTTAGAATAAAAGAGCGTAACGAAACCACAGGAATTTCGCATAGCTTATTGACCCCAGGTCGGGTGGGTAGCAGGCAGGTGGAATGATCGGAGTTTGAGTGATTCCAGCAGATAAAAATCCGCTTTAGTGATAACAAAAGCGGATTTTTTCAGCCATAAACAATGGCTGCCAATTGTTGTACTTCTATTCAGATTTCTGTTTGCACTGCGTTTTTGCGAGTTCTTTAAGATGTTTTAAAAAATCTTCGCCTTCAAAAGCAGTACAGTTACCCATCGCATTATCGGAACTATAACGCTTGGCACATGATGCTCTGACGAACTCTTTATTTTCAGCAGTTAAACTCAGATACTCCATATCAACCCAATCTCCGCACTGCTCATTCGTAAGTTGAACAGTCGGTAATGCTTCTGCATGGACGTAGACACCAAACAGACAAAATATTACGGCAATATATTTTTTCATTTTTCCTTCCATTGGATAAGAGACTAATATTTATATAGTACTGAAAACAGAGGAAAGGCCAGCGACTCACCGCATTTTGGCCTTTTTCCTTCGGGGTACGGCGAGTGCTTGCCAAGTTTCCTTGTTATAGGGTTTGTGCCGCCATGACCCGACGCATTTTCATACCGACAAAAACACGAATTACTTCAAAAAACAGTAGGACGACTACAAACAGGATGAATGCGCGCTTAAAAACACCAAAAACAGATAGCTGCTTTTCAATCACACTCATGCGCTGATGGTTATCAACGTCGTCAGGCATATAGCGCATGGTAATTTCATCACCGACACCTAGCGATTCAAAAAAGCTCGAACCAGTTTCCATATCGTAGATATGTTCGGCCCCATTTTGGTCGGTAAACTTGTAGTAAACGACGTGTACCTCTTTTATTTTCCCACCCTTCTTAAGTCGGTGGTCAATTTGAAGGTCGGTAATTACCGCGCTGGTTTCCAATCCTTCACTCATCAGAAGCTTCGCATTTTCCATGGAGTTAAAGCCAATACCGATTCCAACGATGACCAGTATAACGGCTATTATGATTCCCACCTTTCTGAGGCCAGCCATCCGCCCAGCTATTATCTCAGGAGTTATTACAGTTACTTCTTCTTTGGCTTCAGTTGTCATTACATATCCTTGTTTATTAACACTGAGTAAAAGTATTTCGACGCAGGCATGGGCAAAGTCAGACATCTTTCTGCCTTGCCTTGTTATAAATCACTTCCAACAACTCTAAAATGAGCCCTTAAGCTATCAATAAATGCAAAGTTGAGCAATTATTTATATCAAAGTGCAAACACAGTAGTGATATTTGTCAATGATAGAGCGCCTGACAGATAAGGAAATGCAGAATTATGGGATGAGGAGATGGCTCATACAGCACGATTGTGAATGAATTCACTGCTACAGGTTTAGCGCCTGTGTTGTAAGAGTGAATCCGAACGCGGGGTCTTATTCCTGATAAAATTAAAATCACCAAGCGCAGGCATGGCCGTGTTCTGAATAGCACTCGCCATGCTCATGATCCGGCACTCCAAAGCGACACTCAGGCCTGACGCAAGCCTGATTCTTCTGCGACAGCAACCGCTTCAACAATCACTTTGGCAATTTTCTCTAATGGCGTCCCCGGCCCAAACACGGCTGCAATTCCCTGCTGTTGCAGGCTGGCGGCGTCATCATCACTGATTACGCCACCCACCAGCAAGGGCAACGGCCATACCGGGTACTGTTGCAGCTGGGACTGAAATTGCTCTAGCAGTGTCATATGGGCTCCCGATAACAGCGATATGCCCATCACGTCCGGCCGTTGTTGCTGGCACTGACGAGCGACTTCCGCAGGCGTTATAAACAGCGGCAGCACCTCAACGTCAAATCCCAGATCAGCCATTCCGGCCGCAATAATCCGAATGCCCCGATCATGACCATCCAGCCCCAGCTTGCTCAGTAGCAATCGTGGAGCCCGGCCCAGTCGCTGCTGCAGACGGCAAGCCTGTCGGCGTACCTGATGCCAGAGATGATCGTCCTGGCGGATATCCGCGTATATCGATGCCTGCCACTGCTGCGGCCGTTGATAGCGTGGCCACACCTGAGTCAGTGCCGATACACATTCCCCCACGGTAGCTCGAACCCGTATGGCGGCAATCGTCAGGCTCAACAAATTATTATTGCTGTCGCCTGAATCGCAGTGCTGTGCGGCCTGTTGAAGATTATACAACGCCTGTTCAACCGCTATTGGGTTGCGCCCCGCCTTGAGTCTCTGCAGGCGCTGCTTCTGGTTGGCAGCGGTCAGGCTGGCGTCGATGCTACGTACAGCAACCTGGGGCTGGTCTTCCGAGCGGCAGGTATTGACGCCAATAATCGGGGTTTCACCACGATCGAGCCGGGCCTGGGTCACCAGTGCCTGTTGATGCAGGGTGCGCTGGACCCAGCCGGATTCAATCGCCGCCACGACGCCACCCTGCTGCTCAATCTGTGTCAGCCAGTCGCGGACTTCATTGACCAGTCCAGCGGTCAGGCTTTCCATCATGTAGGACCCGCCCCAGGGATCAACCACCTCAGTCAACCCCGTTTCCTGTTGCAAGATCAGCTGGGTATTACGGGCCAGCCGGGCCGATTCATCGGTCGGAATCGACACCGCTTCATCGTAACCATTGGTATGCAGGGATTGAGTACCGCCAAACACCGCCGCCATCGCCTCGATGGTGGTACGAATCAGGTTGTTGTGGGGCTCCTGAGCCGTCAGCGACCAGCCGGATGTCTGACAATGAATTTTCATCCGCGCGGATTTGGCCGATCCACCACGCCCCAGTACTTCTTCACTCCACAGCAAGCGGGCTGCCCGTAACTTGGCAATTTCTTCAAAGAAATTCATACCAACGCCGAAGAAAAAACTCAGTCGCGGGCAAAAATCATCCAGATTCAGTCCGGCCCCGGTCATGCGATCAAGATATTCACGGCCGTTGGCGAGGGTCAGCGCCAGTTCCAGTGAAGCACTGGCCCCCCCTTCCTGAAAGTGATAGCCCGAAATCGATATGCTGTTAAAACCTGGTGCATGCTGACTTAGCCAACGGACAATATCCGTGCTGATGCGCAATGACGGTTCAGGCGCATGAACCCAGGTATTACGCACCATAAACTCCTTAAGAATGTCATTCTGAATGGTGCCGCGCAGCTGTGCGGGCGAGTAGCCAGATTCTTCAGCAGCCACAATAAACGCCGCCATTACCGGCAACGCCGCACCATTCATGGTCATGGATACTGAAGTAGTGGACAGATCAATACCATCGAACAGCTGCTTCATATCTTCCACGCTGTCGATAGCGACGCCGGTTTTGCCAACCTCGGCTGCCGCCAGCGGCTGGTCGGAATCAAAACCCAGATGGGTTGGCAAATCGAATGCCACCGACAACCCCTGACCACCTTCCGCCAGGCTGGTTTTAAAAGCCTGATTGGTTGCCGCTGCTGAGCCAAAGCCGGTGTACTGGCGAATGGTCCAGGGCTTGTCGCGATACATGCTCTGGTAAGGGCCGCGAGTATATGGCGGAACACCCGCACTGGCCGCCAGCTGCTGCTGCAGCCGGGGCTCCAGCTGCTGCCAGTCTTGTTGGCTGTAGAGCCCGGATTTACGACCGTTAGATGAAAAATCAGCCATTTTTCATCACCCTGATCAAAGTGCTGGCAGACTGCTTGCCAGGAGCATCAGCACTTGTCATGGCACGACGATAGCCTGAGCTATCCAGCGCTTGCTTGAGTGTAACGATATCGGCAATACAGCGACCATCTGACAACCGATAGATGCGCTGCCAGTGACGCAGTTGCTGATTATCCTGCTGACGCGCACACAGCATGACCCGCAATTGATCACCCGGATTGATATTGCCGTAATAATTGAGCTGACGCTGGCTGGTTTGCCATAACCAGTCCTGGCTGCCAGCACTGGTTTGCTGCTGCCATTCAGCCCGGTCAACAAACTGCTGGAAGTTGGCGAAATACAAAAAATCCGCGCCGTTAAAATCACTGTGCGGACAGGGAGCAAACTGGCTTTCGGCCAGCACGCCCGGTGTCGGTTGCCAGTCGGTCAACAAGGTAAAATCAGGCTGGCGCCCCTCCTGCAGTCCACGGAACTGACGATAAGACTGCATCATGGAATCAGCAGCCGTAGCCAGCGCCACGCTGGAAGAATCAGGCTCTGGCGCGGACGAATCGGCATGGCGCAGAATATCCGAACGGGCGACAGACTGGTTATTGCCCGCTTCCCGGCGGCTCACCAGCGTCGAAATCATCTCGATTTCGCAAAAAGCTCCCGCCGGGCCAGACAACCGGTGGCGGGAGAAAAAGCGTGCCTTGCCAGCAGGACACAGGCACGTATCCATCACCAAAGCATCGTTTTCATTAATCAGCTGCAGACGGGCATCTCGTAGCGCCACACATACAAATGCCGCATAAACCGGATCACCGGCAGCATTACGAAAATCCGGTTGTGCTTGCCCCATCAACCTGGCCAGTGCCAGCCAGTGCTGATGGCCACACTCTTTCAGCAGCCAGTTCTCCGACAAACCAGCCAGTGACAGGTTGGGCATACCGGCGTAGAACTCCGCCGTGCGTCTGATCATATTGGGCTCCGTTAAAACAGGTGACTGGTTGATGGCGACATCAAACACAGATGTCGGATGGCGCTCGCTGCGCTCGTTTATCCGACCTACGGTCCGAGCATGGTTTGTAGGTCGGATAAGCCAGAGGCGTCATCCGACACGCGGTTGTGCGGTGTCAGCGTTTACGCCGCGCTTTCGGTGTTGCGGTTGTGGCTGTATACCTTGATCGCTTCACACAGGTAATCGGCATCCTGCTTCACCGCACCAAAGCGGCCAGAGCCCCAGGTGTGCAGCCATGGCAGGCCGATAAAATACAAACCTGCCTGGGCTGTTACACCGCGGTCGTGTTTTGGATGGCCCTGGCCGTTGAAGACCGGCGCATCCAGCCAGCTGAAGTCCGGCCGGAAGCCAATGCACCAGAGAATGGTAGTGATGCCGGATTCGGCCAGATTCAGGGAGGTACGTTCTTCCGGCACTTGCCACACAGGTTCGTAACGGGATGGGCCTTCGGCGGTTTCAATGCCTTGCTGTTCGATCCAGGCGTCGATGCGGGCATTGATGTTGTTATAGGTGTCGTCGGCTTTCTGCAGGTTGCTGGCCAGATTAGGCTGGAAGATCAGGTTTTCGCCGTCGAAGTCGGTCATCAGGCCGTAGAGTTCCATGCCTTCAGTGGCGAACTTGCGCAGGTCGATATCACGACCGCCGTCACGACCGGTGACGTAATGGTTGGTTTTGGCAGCAACGTTCTTGCCCAGCGGGTGATCCTTGACGGACATTTCGTAATAACCCATGTCGTACAGCCATTCGACCACATCCTTGCCGCGGTAGAAACGGGCCACCCGTGGTGCATCACCAGTAGCGAGATACACCTTGCGACCTTCCAGGTGCAGGTCTTCTGCAATCTGCGCACCAGACTGACCGGAACCCACCACCAGCACCGCGCCTGCTGGCAGTTGGGCGGCATTCTTGTATTGGGCCGAGTGAATCTGATGCACGGTTTCCGGGATGCGTTCGGCCATACGCGGAATCACCGGCAGGTGGTAACCACCGGAAGACACCACGACCTGATCAGCGGTGTAGTCACCTTCACTGGTGCTGACGTGATAGAGGCCGTTGTCGTCACATTCGACCATTTTTACCGCCACGCCCTCACGTACCGGCGCATTCACTTTGGCAGCAAAGCGCTCCAGCCAGGCGACGGTCTGTTTGCCGGTCATAAAGCCTTTTGGATCGTCGCCGTCGTACGGCAGGCCGGGCAGATCACATTGCCAGTTTGGCGTGACCAGGGTGAAGGAGTCCCAGCGTTCGTGCTTCCAGCCGTGCAGAATGGTGTTTTTCTCGAATACCAGATGGCTGAGGTTGGCCTGTTGCAGGAAGTAGCTCATGGTCAGGCCAGACTGGCCACCGCCAACGATGATGACGTCCAGATGCTTGCTGTTGGATGAGGCTGTGAGTGTCATGGTGCTCTCGCTTTTTCAGTCTGTTTTTGGTTTTGGCCTGACGTCCCTGTTTTTCAGCGGGCTGTTGAACAGGGAGCAGGCTGATACGGATGTCTGTTTATTCGTGCTCAGGGGTGCTCGGCCCAGAATCAGCGGGCGATGTCGCTCATCGACAAAATGGTGATCAGCTGGCTGTGATCGTCGTACTCACTGGCCCGCCGCTGCAGCTGACCACTCTGGTCAGCAGCACTGGAGCAGTAATAGCCATAACTGGCCTTGACCCGCTCGCTGGCCTGTTCCAGTGCAGCTTCGGCCTTCTGCATAAATTCACTCAGCGGCATGCTGTCGCCCGGTTTGAACGCCTGATAGATCACAGTGGATGGCGAGTAGCACTGCTCTTCCTTGCCATCCGGCCATCGAATGTAAAAGTTAACTGCGGGCATAAGGTCTCCCTGGCAGGCTCATGGCCGCCATAATGTGTAATGAATTTAATGTGGGGTGTTGTCTGCCGACGCTGCTACAGCGGCTCAGGTAAAGCCGGTCAGGCTCTGCTCCCGCAGGTTGTAGAAGCAACGCTGCTCGCCTTGCCAGCTGACCGTCAGGGTCTGACTGTCATTGATCTCGCCGATCGCTGCTGCGGTGATCTCGCGTTCGGCAAAGGTCGCCAATAACTGCGGCAAGCGCTCGGCATCCGTGGTGAGCAAATAGCCATAGCTCGGGAACGCACAAAGCCAGTCATTGAGGCTCGCCAGCGCAGGCACCGGTAGCCGATCCAGGTCCAGTTCGGCACCGCACTGCGAGCTTTCCAGCAGCATGATGACGGTACCCAGCAACCCGGCCTGACTGATGTCCTTACAGGCGTAAGCCAGCTGCTGTTCGGCAATCAGGGGCAATAATTCCAGATCACCGCGCAGCCGTTCAGCCGGAGCCATGGTGGCGGCGTTCCAGTTAAGACTGCCGTTCTGGAAGCGACCGCGATGGTCGATGGCAGCCACCAGAATTTGTCCGGGCCTGGCCGCAAAAGCACTCAGCAAGCGGTTGGCATGACCGATGATAGAAACCGCCAGATTGGCTTCGACAGAGCGAATATTGGTATGGCCGCCAACAATGGGGACACCCAGATGGCTGGCCGCATCGCGCATACCGCGCAACAGTTCCGCCAACAGCTTGTGGTCGCCATTGCACCAGAGCGCATCCACGACCGCCGTTGGTCGCCCGCCCATGGCAGCAATATCACTGCAATTCACCATCACGCTGCACCAGCCAGCAAACCAGGGTTGCTCCGTCACCAGCTTGCCTTGCATGCCTTCGATGGCAAGCAGCTGATAACCAGCCCCGGAATCTGAAGCGCCGAGGGGAATGGCGGCGGCATCGTCACCGTTGGGATGCCAGCCAGCCGGTAATGGCGGCAGATGTTGACTGACCGCAGCGATGTCCTGCTTGAGCGCGATGCCACTGCGTTGTGACACGTCCTCTAACAGTTGCTGCAATGAGAGTGAGACCGGCGGTTTTTTCATCATCATATTCATGGGCTGTTCCCCCGCTGTTTTACTACTGGCCATGCTGGCTCAGACCGCCAGCGCAACCAGATCCGGCTGCTGTTCGTTTGCCGCAGACGCCAACTCGGCGGCCATTTGCGGGTCGAGCAAGCCGGGCCAAAAACCGGTGTACTGGTGCTGTTTACGAGCCTGCAGTACAAAGCCGCTGGTCGGCGTATGACATGGCGGATAGGCCGCCAGATCGGCTTCCATCACTGCGTGTTTCATACCCAGAATGTCGCGATAGCTGTGAGTGCTCCAGTTGAGGCGCTGGAACAAGGGTTCGTTCTGAATCTGTACCGTCGCCATAAAGGTTTCGCAGCCCAGCGCATGCGCACTGCTGACAGCCAGCTTGATCAGCGTTGATCCCAGCTGGCCCTGGCTGCGAAAGTCCGGATCAACCGCCAGCCGCGAGCCATACCAGAGGTTCGCTGCCGCTTCACCTTCACGATGAATACGCACGGTTCCCACGACCTGCTGATGCCAGCCGCCGTTATTGCCGAGGGCGACCAGAATCCGGGCATGGTCATCGGTAGCATCGCGGTCATCCGCATCGAACAGCCGTTGTTCTTCGCAGAACACCTTGCGACGCAAGGCATACGCCTGTTCAACTTCCCAGGGCAAGGTTGCCCACTTGATGGTGTAGTCAGAGTAATCCGGGTATTTCATGGCGACGTCCTCTTTGCAGCGCGTAGTTGGAAGCATGGTCAGTTACAGGCACCAGACAGAGTCAGCGGGCCGGTTTCCATTCGATCAATACTTGCTTCAGTGCTTGCGCCTGCTTCAAGCGCCGCCGCCTTTTCATAGCCAGACAGCGTTGAGCAGGCACCACACTTGCTGCATCCGGCCTTGCCGGTGTCAGCAGTCATGCCAGCTTCAAATAGCCGCTTGCCGAGCGGCTTGAGGATGGCTTCCATAAACTCCGGCGTTGGTGATGGATGATCTTCCAGTGGCGTACCGCGAATCGGTACGAACGGCACCACAAACGGGTACACACCAATCTCGATCAGCCGTTCGCTGACCTCCAGAATCAGCGCTTGCGAATCCCCCAGTCCAGCCAGAATGTAGGTACTGACCTGACCACGGCCAAACACTGCCACCGCCTGTTTGAAGGCTTCGATATAGTCTTCCAGCGTGTCTTCGGCCTTGCCGGGCAGAACCTCTTCCCGCAGCGCCTGACCCAGCACTTCGATGTGCATGCCGAGGCTGTCGATACCGGCGTCTTTCATCACCTGATACCAGCCTGGGTCTTTGGGTGGTTCGCACTGGCCCTGAATCGGAATATCCACCACCGCCTTGATGGCACGGGCACTGTCCGCCATGACTTTGGCACCGCGATCGGGCGTCGCCGGCGTACCTGTGGTCATGATCATCTGGGTCACGCCATCCAGCTCGACCGCCGCTTTGGCAACCTCGGCCAGCTGGGCCGGGGTTTTCTCGGCGATGGTGCGACCAGCACGCAGCGACTGACCGATTGAGCAGAACTTGCAGGCTTTCTTGCGGCTTTCGTAGCGAATGCAGGTTTGCAGCACCGTGGTCGCCAGCACATCCTTGCTGTGCAGGGTGGCGATGTGCGAATACGGCACGCCGTCAGCCGTTTGGCCGCTATAGAACCTGGGTTCACTGGCGAAGCTGACGTTCTTGAGTGGAATCAGCTGGTTATTCTGACGCTGGACGATTTGCTCGCCATTAGTCAGCGATTCCACTTCAAACGGCGACTGCCAGGCCGATTCGGTATAAATCGGCACCATCACCGTGGTGCCATCAATGGTCACCGCCTGATGGTCGGATGGCCCTGCGCCGCCCCGACGGGCGACGTGGCGCTGGTCCGGCCGGGTCAGCCGCAAGCCGCGGGTCTGTAACTCAGTGATCAAACGCTGGGGTGATTCGATAGCCTGATTCATGCTCTTCTCCTGCCACGTTGTGCTGGGTGGATTCGCTCTGCGGTACTGCAAACATGTCCTGCTTGTAGGCGGTGGGCTGATCATTGATGGCCAGCCGCAACAGTTCCGGGCGGGCGTAATGACCAACGGAATCCATCATGCGTTTGCGTTTGGTGATCAGGCGGAAGTCGAGATCGGCGATCACCATGCCTTCGCCAGACGTCAACGCAGGCGCCAGATGCTTGCCTTCCGGCGAGATAATCGCGGTGTTGCAACCATCACGCAGGGCTTTCTGCAGCTTCTCGTCCGGGGTAATGGATTCGATCTGCTCGTCAGTCAGCCAACCGGTGGCGTTGACCACAAAGCAGCCGGACTCCAGTGCATGATGGCGAATGGTGGCTTCAATCTGGTCGCCAAACACCGGCCCGACCAATGAGCCCGGGAACTGACTGCAATGGATCTGCTCGTGCTGGGTCATCAGCGCATAACGAGCCAGCGGGTTGTAATGCTCCCAGCAAGCCAGCGCGCCAACACGTCCAACCGCTGTTGCAGCGACCTTCAGACCAGCCGCATCGCCCTGACCCCAGATCATGCGTTCGTGATAGGTCGGGGTAATCTTGCGACGCTTCAGCAGCAGCTGACCGTCGGCATCAAAAATCAGCTGGGTGTTGTAGAGACTGCCGTGGTCGCGTTCGTTAACGCCCAACACCACCACCATGCTGTGTTTACGGGCACGCTCGGCCACCGCATCGGTAATCGGGCCGGGCACCACCACCGCTTCGTCGTACAGGCGCAGGTGTTCAGGTCCGCACTGCACGGCGGGCAATACAAATGAAAAATACGGATACCAGGGCACGAAGGTTTCCGGGAACACGATCAGCTCGACGCCTTTGGCGGCAGCTTCATCCATCGCGTTGAGTACATTGGCCAGCGTACCGTTGGCACTCCGGAGATCCGGAGCGATCTGAACGGCCGCGGCCCGCACTGTCTTGTGGTTATCGCTATAAGACATGGGCCGCGTATTCCTTACAGAGTCCAGGTGTCGATGATCACTGCGTTGTCACGCATGTGCAGCAGTTTCAGATCCATCACATCCAGCGGGTTGATCGGCGTGATGCCTTCGATCAACGATGGCTCGCCGTGGCCATACAGCGCCTGCAGGGCAAAACGACAGCAGTACACTTTGCCGCCTTCTGCCATGAACTTTTTCAGCTGGTTGGCGTAGTTCTGGTGGCCGGGGAAAGCCTCATCGCCCAGGGTCGGGAAGCCGCGCTGGATACCCAGAGTCACACCCGGGCCGTACAGCAAAATGGAGGTTTCATAGCCTTTACGTTGCAGACGAGTGGCTTGCAGCATGTTCACCAGACCGATGGAGCCTTCGAAGGCAACGGTGTGGAAAGTCACCAGGGCTTTTTCGCCGTCACGAGCCTTAACGTCTTCAAATACCTTCTCTTCGTAATCAACGAAGAAATCACCCGCTTTGTGTTTTGGCTGAGTCACTTGTGGCATGTTTCTGCTCCTTTCGATTGTTAGAGAGACCGCAAGCTGTTGTTTTTCATGCGATCAATTTGTGCGATCAAGTAAGAGCAATCAAAGGGCCAATATTGATTCAAGTGATTGCAATCAAGTTGCAATCAAGCAGTCATACGAAGTTCTTAAACGCCACAAAAAAATTTTAAAAAGGTTAAAAAGCAATCAATAACCGATCAATTCAATCAGGTATTTTGCCCCCAGATTGTGCCTTTTTATAACCATGCGCCCAGTAAAAATGCCACCTACATGCCAATATACTTATTTATTTCTTTACTTCAGCTGGCAGTCACAATCAATCAGTGCAATCATTACCGAATTGATCGCATTAATTGATTTGTAAACAATTCTGGAAGGCTATGAAAAATACCGAGCTGGCGCGTTGGGCACGGCGTCTGAAAAACAGTCAGGGGATCCCTGCCTATCGCCTGATTGCCGATCTGATTGGTGAAGATGTCGACAGCGGCCGCCTGCAAGCCCGTGATCGGCTGCCGACGCTGCGGGATCTCGCGACCGCCACCGGTATCAACTACACCACCGCCGCGCGGGCCTATCAGGAAGCCAAAACCCGCGGCCTGATCGACTCTCACCCGGGTTCCGGCACCTTTGTAAAAGGCAAAACCGCCACCGTGCGCCCCAGCCTCGGCAGTTACGAAATGACCATGAACCTGTTGGTCGAGCCAGCGATTCCGACTCTGGTCGAACAGATTCGTGACAGTGCCATCGGGGTGCTGGCACAGCGCGACCTCTACGCCATGCTGCGCTATCAGGCGTTCGGTGGTACTCGTGAAAACAAGGAAGCGGCGCTGATCTGGCTCGACCAGCGGCTGCCCAATCCGCAGCTGGAACAACTGCTGATCTGTCCGGGTATTCACTCGGCACTGGTAGGGCTGATGAGCACATTGATTGAAAAGCATCAGGTGCTGTGTGTCGAAAGCCTCGCCTATCCTGGCATCAAGGCCATTGCCGCCCAGCTGGGGATTCAGCTGCATTCACTGGAGCGAGATAACGACGGCCCGCTCGTACGGCCGTTCGAGGAATTCTGCAAACTCGGTGCTGTCGGTGCCATCTATCTGAATCCAACCATCCAGAACCCGACCACCACCACCATGAGCAAAAGCCGTCGCGAAGCCATCGCCGACGTTTGCCTGCGCTACAGCATTCCGATTATTGAAGACGAGGCCTACACCATGCTGGCGGAAGAAGCTCCCGTCAGCTTCGTTGAACTGGCACCGGAACTGAGCTGGTACATTACCGGCACCTCCAAATGCTTTGGTCCCGGCGTACGCTCGGCCTTTCTCTACACCCCGGGCAAACGCCACCAGCAACGGGTTGCCGCAGCAATGCGCGCACTGCACGTGATGTCCAGCCCACTGACCGATGCTCTGGTAAGCCAGTGGATTCTGGATGGCACCGCCGATCAGATGGTGAAATGCATCCGCCGTGAATCCATCGCCCGCTTGCGTATCGCCGAAGAACAACTCGGCAGCCGCAATATTCGCTCGGCCGAAGGAGCCTTTCATTTGTGGCTGCAGATCCCCAAAAGCTCCGACTGGAACCCGTCGGAACTCGCCGTGCAACTACGCCAGCTGGGCGTCAGCGCGGTCTCCAGTGCCGCCTTCTCCACCGACAACAACCCACCCAACGCCGTCCGCCTGTGCTTCGGCGGGCCGATCAGCCGGGACCAATGGCAGGAAAACCTGCATCAGGTAGCCGATTTGATTGAGCAGCCGAGTTATTTGAGCACCGGGATGCATTGAATAGGCAGTAGTCGGATAAGCCTGCGCCATCCGACAAGCCCGGCAACCGCCCTCATCTGGGCACGATAAATTTGGCTTCGCGCTGCTGCTGAATGCCATCCATATTGAAGTTAAACACCAGCATATCCGGGCGGGCTTGTTCGGAGCTGGAACATACCCGGAAATTTTGCCAATGGCCCTGGTTCTGGTGGAGGTCGAGCTGTTCCGGCCCCATCAGTTCAAAGGCTGCCCCGCTCTGGCTGCTGACGCTGATGTTTACCAGTTGGGAGCCCGCCACAAAGCTTTCGAGTTTGATTTCAAAGTCGTTGCACCAGCGGTCGTCCGGCCGTTGCACATACAGTTGGCCACGGCTGCGGTGGACTTCCGCCAGCAGTTCGGTTGACTGCAAGAAGCCCCACAGTACAGCACCGACACACACGGCCATCACAGCACCGTAACTGAGCAATTTCGGCCGAATAAAGGGGCTGCTTTTGCCCAGCAGCTGGTTTTCCGAGGCGAAGCGGATCAGGCCGGTGGCTTTGCCGAGTTTTTTCATCACACCATCGCAGGCGTCGATGCACGCTCCGCAGTCGATACACGGCAGTTGCAGGCCGTTGCGAATATCAATGCCGACCGGGCACACCTGCACGCACAGCGAGCAATCCACGCAATCCCCCTGCGCTTTCGCATCGCCCTTCTCGCCCGAGCTGCCACAACCACTCTGTTGCGCCCGGGCTTGATGGCGGCTACGTGGCTCACCACGGGCAATGTCGTAGCTGACGGTACGGGTGTCAGCATCAAACATCACACTCTGGAAACGGGCGTAAGGACAGGCATGGGTACAAATTTTTTCCCGCACCAAACCAGCATTGGCGTAGGTCAGCAAGCCCATGATGATGGTCCAGGCCCAGGCCAGCGAGAGGAAATCAAAGCTGGCCATGTCGACCAACAGCTCAGGCATCGGCATAAAATAACCGGCGAAGGTGACAGCGGTTACCAGTCCAACCGCCAGCCAGGCCAGATGTTTGAATCCACGCCGCAGCCATTGCACAGCCGTCAGACCCTGCTCATCCATCTTTTTCAGCTTGCGCGCATCCCCCTCTACCAACTGTTCGATACGGATAAACAGCCAGGTCCAGACACTTTGCGGGCAGGCGAAACCACACCACACACGGCCGTAGGCGACTGCCGCAAAAAACAGCAGCGCTGCTCCGGCGATCAATAGCCCGGCCAGCAATGGCAGGTCGTACCAGCTGAGCGTCAGGCCAAACAGGAAAATGCGGCGCTCTGCAAAAGAAAACAGTACCGCAGGATGATCACCCCACGGAATCCACACCGTCGCGAAGAACAGCAATAGCAGCGGCACACTCACCAGCCGTCGCAGATTCTGATACAAGCCACTGACCAGCCGCACATAGAACTTGCCATTCACCTGGTAGTTCTTCTTCGGCGGCAGCATGCTGCTGAGGGTTTCGCTGGTCAGTGCTTCGGAAAGCCTTGCTGGAGTGTCTTCATTCACCAGCGGAATTCGTGCCGTGCGGGTATTTTCCATCGTCAGGGCCTCTCATCGAATAATCATTGCCCCCAGACTAGAGATTTGACAGCAATCGCATCAGGCCTAAAAATTTTAAAAATAATAGGTACAGATGGAAAACCCATGTCAGCACCATCCCGCAGTTATCGCTATCAGGATCTCGAACAAAAATTATTACAAGGCATCCAGCAGCAACGCTGGCGGTTGGGTGAACGGCTGCCTTCCATCCGTAGTTTGTGTGAAGAATTTGCCGCCTCCAAAGCCACCGTCCAGCACGCCCTGCAACGGCTCGAAGCCCAGGGCTTGCTGGAAGCTCGCCCCAAGTCCGGTTTTTACGTCACTCTTAAACCTCACACCATCAGAACACCCACCACCAGTGCGCGCCTGGAGCCACCACGGCCGGTTAACGTCAGTGAACTGCTGTTAGATATCATGCGCCGCAGCGCCGCCTTTGATATTTTGCCAGGCCGCCCATCCGGCGACCTGCCGCCTGGCATTGTGGCTCTTAACCGTTCGATTGGCCGGGCCTTGCGACGCCAGCGCGGTGATGATTATCTGTATTACGATGACCCGGCCGGTCTGCTTGCCTTGCGCAGCCAGCTGCAACTGATGTTAGGTCGGCGTGGCTGCGCGCTGGAGCTGGATCAGATCGCCATTACTTGCGGCTGCCAGAATGCCTTGTTTCTGGCGCTGTCAGCCTGTTGTCAGCCCGGTGATGTGGTGGCGGTAGAATCACCCGGCTTTTACGGCGTGATGCAGCTGCTGCAACAACTGCAGTTGCAGGTGATTGAAATTCCCGCCCATGCCGACAGCGGCATGGACATCGACGCCCTGGAATCCGCCCTGCAGCAATGGCCAATCAAGGCCTGTGTGGTGTCACCGGCATTCGCCACACCGACTGGTGCACTGATGCCAGTGCCACAACGTCAGCAGCTATTGCAACTGGCCGACCAGCACGATCTGGCGATTGTTGAAGACGACATCTATGCCGACACCGCCTTCAACCAGATTCCCGACCCGCTAAAAGCGCTGGATGCAGGCCCAAACGGCCGGGTGATCCTGTGCAGTTCCTTGTCGAAATCACTGTCGCGTGACCTGCGTATCGGCTGGGTCTGCGGCGGCCGCTGGCATCGCCAGATCCTTCAGCTGAAAATGATCACCCAGCTGGCTTCCAGCCGCTCACTGCAACAAGGCATCGCCGACTTTATCGCCGAAGGCCACTACAGCGCCCATCTCAAACGGCAGAAATATCAACTGCGCTATCAACGCGACCAGCTATTGGCCTACCTGCGTGGCTGGCAAACCAGTCACAAAATCAGTGTGCCGGAAGGCGGCCTCGCGCTGTGGCTGGAGTTTGGCACTAAAACCGGACTGCAACAGCCAGCAGATACCGACGCTCTGGCGCTCTATCCCAAAGCCTTACAGCAAAAAATTGTGATTACCCCGGGGCCGCTGTTTTCAGCTTCCGGCCAGTTTGGTCACTGTATCCGCCTCAGCTTTGCCCATGACTGGAACCCGCAACGTCTGCAGGCACTGACGACCTTGCGGGGGTTGATGGAAACCTGAATCTGTCCCCATTTATTTTTATTTTTTTGAGCCTGATCCTAAATCACATCAAACCGTAGCCTGTAACAACCCCAATCCAACCCCCAATACAACCCAATGACTCAGGCTGGTGTTTGTGTACCAATACAACGACTACGACGATGCTCTGGTGCTGTCCAGAGTGGAAGAATTCCGCGATCAGGTTGCCCGCTATCAGGGCGGCGAACTGAGCGATGATGAATTCCTGCCGCTGCGACTGCAGAACGGCCTTTACATGCAGCGCCATGCCTGGATGCTGCGTGTTGCTATCCCCTACGGCACTCTGTCGGCAGATCAGCTGCGCTTGTTAGGTAATATTGCCGACCGCTACGACCGTGGTTATGGCCACTTCACCACCCGCCAGAATCTGCAGTTCAACTGGATTGAACTGAGTGATGTGCCCGACATTCTGGAAGCTCTGGCCGGTGAGCATATGCATGCCATCCAGACCTCCGGTAACTGCGTGCGCAATATCACCACCGAAGCCTTTGCCGGTGTCGCTCATGATGAAATCATGGACCCGCGCCCGTTCGCCGAACTGTTGCGCCAGTGGGCCACCATCAACCCGGAATTCCTTTTCCTGCCACGCAAGTTCAAGATTGCCGTGTCATCCGCCGATGAAGATCGCGCTGTTATTCGTGCCCACGACATAGGCCTGTATCTGTACCAGCACAAGGGTGCCGCGTATTTCCGCATCATGGTTGGTGGCGGGCTTGGGCGCACGCCCATCCTCAATCAGATGCTGTTCGAACAGGTTCATTGGCAGGACTTGCTGGGCTGCCTTGAAGCAACCTTACGGGTGTACAACCGCTTTGGCCGTCGCGACAACAAGTACAAGGCTCGCATCAAGATTCTGGTGAAGTCGCTTGGCATTGATGCGTTCCGCGACGAAGTCGAACAAGAGTGGCAGAAAATCCGCAACAGCAACTCGGCTCCCGTGGTCAGCGAGCAGCAACTGGCTCGTATCAGCGCCGGTTTTGAGCGGCAATATCCAGTGGTCAGTGCCGAACTGGATCTTGAATACGGTGCCTGGCTGGCCCGAGACCAGGACTTCGCGCAGTGGATTCAGCAAAACACCCGGCCGCAGAAACAGGCGGGTTATGTCGCCGTGGTTGCATCCACCAAAAGAGGCCCTGCCAGCTATGAAACCTGCGCTCCCGGCGACCTCAGCAGCGACCAGATGCGCGAACTGGCCGCTCTGGCCGACCGCTACAGCTGCGGTGAAATCCGCGTCACCCATGAGCAAAACCTGGTGCTGACCGACGTTGCCCGCTGCGATCTCTACCCGCTCTGGAAAGCCTTTCAGCGCATTGGCCTGGCGACGCCAAACATTGGTCTGCTAACAGATGTTATATCCTGCCCCGGCGGTGATTTCTGCGCCCTCGCCAATACCAAAACCCTGCCGGTCGAACGCCAGATACAACGCCAGTTCGACCAGCTCGACTACCTCCACGAGCTCGGCGAACTGAGCCTTAACATTTCTGGCTGCATGAACGCCTGTGGCCATCACCATGTTGGCAATATCGGCATTCTGGGCGTTACCAAAAACGATGAGGAATGGTTTCAGGTGACCATTGGCGGTCAGCAAGGCAAAGCAGCCCGAATCGGCAAAATCATTGGCCCGGCCTTTCGCGCGGAGGAAATTCCGACCGTACTGCAGCGCCTGACCGACCATTACCTCAGCGCCCGTGAAGGCGATGAAAACTTCGCCGACTGCATCGCCCGGCTGGGCGTCGAACCGTTCAAACAGGCGGTCTACCAGACCAACGAAAAATCGGAGGAAAGCTGCTGATGAGCCAACTGATCGCCATTCGTAACGGCGTTGCCGAACAAGTGTTTGATGACCCTTGGTATGTCCCGGCCAGCAATCAACAAACCCAGGTGCTGAAGGTTGAGGATTACCGCCAATGGCTGGCTGAACAAGCCGGCACAAGCAGCAGTCTGGTCCCGGCGCTGCAGCTGAGCGCCGCCGACGAACCGGAAGAACTCGTCGAGCTGCTGCAACAAGCTCCAATGGTGGCACTCAACTTCGAGAAATTTACCGACGGCCGGGCCTACTCACAAGCAGCCGTATTACGCCGCAACCTGGGTTATCAAGGGGATATTCGAGCGGTCGGCGACGTCCTCCGCGACCAGCTGGTGCTGATGCAGCAATGCGGCTTCAGCTCGTTCCTGATCCGTGCAGATAAAAATGCCGAACAGGCGTTACAGGGGCTGCAACGGTTCCGTTATGGATTTGCCCGTTAAGGGCAAATGGTCGACAGGATCTTTTGGGCAGGGCTATACCACCTGAAATCCGAAAGGGCAGTCCTTACCTGCCGACTGTTTCCCGCCCCGGCAGACTCATGTCAGGGCGGGCTTTTTGGTGCATATCTAACAGAAGATAGCCTGAGCAGAGGAAGCAGCCTGGGCCAAGGTCCCAGTCTTATCCGTGGCTTTGAAATCCGTTCCCGCAATTCCAGGAGCTCAAGACCCCGGCAGCGCTATTCGATGGTCGCCGGGAAATTGATACGGATATTATCAATCATCACCTGCGGTACGGTACGCTCCAACGAATCCGTTGCTTTCATCGTGGAACGAACCGGTAACCCTTGCTGTACCAGACTCAACCAACGCGGCTCGGTAACCAGAGCGCGACCAACCGCCACCAGGTCATATCCCAGCTCAAATGCATGGTTTAAGTCATCACCGCTTTTCACCATGCCCACGCCAATCACTGGCAAACGCCCCTCGACAATCTTCAGAATGCGATGTGCTACCGGCTCGGTTTGCTGCGGATTACGACGTGAGGATTGGTCAAATTGCTGCAACGACAGATGCAGGTAACTGATGTTTCGTTGCGCCAACTGCTCCACAAACACATCGGCATCTTCCAGCGTCAGGCCCGGTTCCATTTGCGGTACTTCTTCTGGCGTTAAACGGTAACCAATCACAAAGTCTTCCCGGCCGGATTGCTTCACGACGTCTATCACCGCATCCACCACTGCCAGCGGAAAACGCATACGGTTTTCCAGTGAGCCACCCCATTGGTCATCACGCTGATTGGTTGCTGGCGACAAAAACTGTTGCAACAAATAGCCATTGGCGCCGTGCAGTTCAATACCGTCAAAGCCTGCCTCCATGGCCCGCCGAGAGGCCCTGGCAAACTCGTCAATCAGCGTCTGTATCTCACCTTCGGTCAACGCGCGCGGGTTGGTGTGATAGGCAAAGGTTTCCGGAATCGCCGAGGCACCGACAATATCCTCGTTCAGCTCGGTACTGGTAGAACGCCCGGCATGAAATAACTGCAGAATTGCCCTGGCACCACCAGACTTCAGAGTGATGGCCAGCTCCTTAAGCTGTGGCAGGCAGTGGTCGTCACCAGCGTAAAACTGGCCACTGAAACCGCGGCCATTTTCCACTACATGAGCCGTAGCACTGATAACCATCCCCACGTCTTTCACCCGTTCACGGTAATAAGCCAACTCGGTGGCAGTCAGCTGGCCATCACTGGACCCAGCCCAGGTGGTCATCGGCGCCATTACCACAGCGTTTTTCAGCACAACACCGTCTTGTAGTTGAAATGCTTCATACGGCTTTTTCATTATTTCCCCTCAATCATCAGGCGCGGTCGAATGACCAGTGTGCAAAGAATGAAGCCATGCTAGCGCAAGGGGCTGACGACAAATATGCTACAGTCAGGAATCAAAAATTCCTGTTTTGGAATAATTAGCACATCGAAAGAGATCTCCAGCATGAGCGCCAGCATCGAGAAATTGAAAATATTTTGCGTATGCGCTGAAAGCACCTCGTTTCGCGAAGCCGCCATCAAGCTGAATACCTCGCCGCAATCCGTTACCCGAGCCATCCGCGATCTGGAAACCTCCTTCTCTGAAATCCTGTTTGTACGCAGCACCCGCAATATCAGAATTACCCAATTCGGTGAGCATATTTACCAAAAGGCAAAACCGGCCATCAGCGAAATATCCAGCCTGCTGGAAGGTGTCAGCGACCAGGACATTCCGATTCGTATTGCCGCGCCCTCACTGATTTGCAGCCACTTCATCATGCCAATGCTGCCCAGGCTGCATCAGCAAGACAGCCGCCTGCGATTTGAATTCCAGCTCAGCGACACTGTCAGCGACGTGGTGGACGACCGTATCGACATCGGTATCCGGCTCGGCCCACAAATTCGTGATGGCCGCTTTATCGCCCGCTCCATCGGCAAACTGAGGTTCTCGATTGTGGCAACCCCGGCATTGATTGAACGCTGCGGTAAACCCGAACATTTGATCGAACTCGACCAATTCCCCATCGTCGCCCTGCAAGACACCCACAGCGCCAGGCTGTGGCCATGGCGCTTTGCCCACAACCATTCCTACACTCCGGCGTCGCCGCTGGTGGTATGCAACGACGCTGAAGCCGAATTACAGGCGGTACTGAATGGTATGGGATTTGGCCGCATCCCCAGCTGCCTGGCCGACCCATTGATTGCCGACGGCAAACTGGTCGCGGTGCTGGAAGACTTCGCAGCAGATAGACCCTGGGACGTATTTATCTACCGCCCTCAACGGGGGCCGGTCTCCAGACGGGTCCGGCTGGTGTACGACTTTATGATAGAAGAGTTGCGGATGAGATGGAGCTAGCGATTAGCACATCGGAAAGCTCAATGACCTTGAATGGTTCAGTGCTTTGAGAGGGTTACAAATCCATTTCCACAAACCATTCCCTCAGATACAGCGCCGGAGCTGGTCCGGCGCTGTGTGCGTATAAATTAGCTAACGACTGACAGGATTCAGTGATAGCCATCCTCCATATTCACCTTGCCGCGGAACACATAATACGACCAGGCGCTGTACATCAGGATCACCGGGATAATCAGCAAAGCGCCGACCAGGGCAAAGCCCTGACTGGAAGCCGGTGCAGCGGCATCCCAGATACTGACGAATGGAGGTATCACGTTGGGCCACAGACTGATGCCTAACCCGGCGTAACCCAGCGCCATGATCAATAGCGAGTACATAAACGGCGCCGATTCACCCTGCTTTACTGAACGCAGTAGCTGGATCGCTGCCAGCAGCGTCAGCACAGGCATGGGGAGTAGCCAACAGATATTCGGGAAGGAAAACCAGCGCTCGGCAATGGCCGGATGTTCCAGCGGGGTCCAGATGGAAATGCCAGCAATAAACACCAACAACCCCCACACCAGTTTGGCGCTGATAGCGCGCATCCGGGTTTGTAGCCGATGTTCGGTTTTCATAATCAGCCAGGTACTGCCTAACAGGGCATAGGCGGCGATCAACGCCAGCCCACAGAAGACCGAAAATGGGCTCAACCAGTCCAATGCACCACCAGCGTATTGGCCATTTACCACGTCGAGGCCAGCGACATAACCGCCCAGAATCAGGCCCTGACAAAAGGTCGCAAGGATTGAACCGGCAAAGAACGACAGATCCCATAAATGACGGCTGCGAGGGCTGGCCTTGCCACGGGCTTCAAACGCCACGCCACGAAAAATCAGCCCTACCAGCATCAGCACAATGGGAATATACAAAGCGCTCAGAATCACCGAATAGGCCATAGGAAAAGCCGCCAACAAGCCTGCACCACCGAGTACCAGCCAGGTTTCGTTGCCATCCCAGATAGGGGCAACACTGGCCATCATACGGTGTTTGTCGTGGTCCGATTTTACCAGCGGAAAGAGGATGCCAACGCCCAGATCAAAGCCGTCAGCCATCACATACAGCATCACCCCAACCAGAATGATGACTGCCCACAGCAGCGAGGTATCAATGCCCATGTTATTTGCCTCCACGTGGCTGGTCGGGAATATCCCGGATGCTCGATAACGAGAAGTGACTGGCCAATTGCAGAGGGTTTTCTTCCGCACTGACGGCAAGATCATCCGGGCCAGCTGCAATCAGCCGCAACAGGTAACGGATACCCACGCCAAAGATGGCGAAGTACACCACTACAAACAGCAGCAGAGTGAAGCTGAGCACCGGTACACTGTGGTTGCTGGCGGCCTGGTCAGTACGCAGCAGGCCGTACACCACCCATGGCTGACGGCCCAGCTCGGTAGTGAACCAGCCAGCCAGCAGGGCAATCAATCCGCTTGGCCCCATCAGCAGGACAAATGTCAGCAATGCTTTTTGTTTGAACAGACTGCCGCGCCACCAGCTCCAGACGCCCCACACACCCAGTAACAGCATCAACAAACCAAGTCCCACCATGACCCGGAATGACCAGAACACCGCTGCCGCATTCGGACGCTCGTTAGCCGGAAATTCTGACAATCCCTTGAAGGTGCCATCAACGCTGTGGGTCAGAATCAGACTGGCTGCGTGGGGAATTTCCAACGCGAAGCGGGTGGTTTCGGTGTCGTTGTCGGGCCAGCCAAACAGAATCAGTGGCACACCCTCTCCCGCCTCGCCATTGCGCCAGTGACCTTCCATTGCGGCGATTTTGGCAGGCTGATGTTCCAGCGTATTGAGGCCGTGCGCATCACCGGCGATGATTTGCAGCGGTGTGGTAACGACCAGCATCAACAACGCCATGGTCATCATCTTGCGAATGGCCGGGCTGTTGTTGCCACGCAGCAGATGCCAGGCAGCGCTGGCGGCAACCATCAGCGCCGTGCTCAAAAAGGCAGCCAACACCATGTGGACCAGCCGGTACGGGAAAGACGGATTAAAGATAATCCTGAACCAGCTTTGCGGCTCAACAACCAGCCCATGAGCACCCTGTACCAGGCTGTACCCGGCGGGTGTGTGCATCCAGCTATTGGAAGCAATGATCCAGGTAGCGGAAATCAGCGTGCCAATGGCCACCATTACCGTAGCGAAGAAGTGCAAGCGGTTGCCGACCCTGTCCCAGCCAAACAGCATCACCCCCAGAAAACCGGCTTCCAGAAAGAAAGCGGTCAGTACTTCGTAGGCCAGCAAGGGGCCGGTAATACTCCCCGCAAAGGTCGAAAACCCGGCCCAGTTAGTACCGAACTCGTACGCCAGCACCAACCCGGCCACCACCCCCATCCCAAAGTTAAGAGCAAAAATACGCGACCAGAAAACATAGAGGGTTTTGTACACAGGTTGCCCGGTGCGCAACCAGAGAAATTCCAGCACTGCCAGAAAACTTGCCAGGCCGATGGTGATGGCCGGGAAAATAATATGAAAGGAGACCGTGAACGCGAATTGAAGCCGCGCCAACATCAAAGCCGTTTCGTCCATTCTGAGTACCTCCGCAACAGACATAAACCCGAATTCGGGAATGTCAGGTTAGGAGGACGAGCGCATTAATGTCAGGGGTAAAAAAATCAGAATGAATGGGTACAGATGTAAAAACCGGCGACTACTACGTCGCTGATGAACTGCCAGGAATATCCACAAGAAAGTCCGTCACGCCAATATCTTTGCCGTGCTGGCTTAGCAAGGTGCTGACCTGACCACGGTGATGGGTCTGGTGGTTGAAGAAGTGGGCAACCAGCTCACCGAAGTTCTTGTTGAACTTATGGCCTTTGGTATTTTGCCTCAGAACAAGGAGCCTTGAGGTTCGTCGCTGTTTAACAGCGCCGGATCAACACCCTCGATTCCGCCAAGCAAGAAAGGACTCGATGGGTCGTGTTTCTGCTGATTCTTGATTACCGTATCGTGATTGAAAGTTGCATAGCAGTAAGAACAGCCATGTAAACATGTGTTATAAACACCAATATCGATACTTTTTATGCAACCACATTCTTCGCGCTGACCACTATCTTTTTTCCCATCAAGACTTAGGCCGAAAACATCTTTAATCAATGTATCATCAATGCACTTACCATGAGGCACCCCAGCACTAGCGACATCGACGGCTTCTGCACAACTTTTTATTTCCATGCCATTCGCAACAGCTACCTTCGCCATGTAAGTCGATAGATCCAGTAGCTGCTCATGTTGTTGAGTGATATCCGAGCAAATCAGACGATCAACCTGTTTCAGGTTCTTTTCGGTTTTCTTATAAAAGTCGGCGAAACTTATCACCACTCGACTAGTTTTTCCTGCCAACGCACTAGCAATTTTACTGAACAAGCGTTTATGTTCACCCAGAGGTAACAGATTAGACAGCAATATCGGGTCATAGCGCCACACTACCCTGTCTGGGCCAATTTGTTGGCTAAGGTGGATGAAGGTTTCGATCGCACGGTGGGGATTAGGTACCGACTTTTCGACCGTGCGTGGATAACCTGTAATGGTGTATTGGAAGTAGTAGCGATAACCCTGGGCATCCATCTCTGGCAAAAAAGGCATAAGTTTGGACGGATTTCTGGTCCAGAACACTAGTACCTCAACATCCTCTGGCTTTAACGAGACTCGCTTAATCTGATGAGCGTTAAATGGGTTACGAGTAAGTAAGAAACCTTCGCGCATGCGATTGACAAACCAGTCGGAGTAAAAAGCCGGAATATCTGTGCGGCGGCTAGCGCTGATAATCATTCCTTGACTCCAATAAAAATGCTTGAGTTCATATTGAATTTCGGGCCTACAACATCGGCAATATCATTTGGGTAACGATACCCAGCCCAAGCAGATAAAGAATATTCCTCGTAGCTCACCTCAATTCGATCAAACATAGATCGAATATCTTGTTCTACAACGTCCTCAGGGCGGTCATTGATCATGAGTACTCCTCCATCAACAAGCAAGGAATCCACCTCATCAGCCAAGTTCAAACATGCCTCCGAGCTCAACTCAGAAGTTAGGTAAGAAAGTGTTGCCATGTCAAAGTTACCATCAGAGCTCAAATCAATGCCGTCGTTCACATCCAAATGCACTGTCCGATAACTAGCCCAAGGAAAGAAACGTTCCATTACATCGTCGAATACTTCGTCCCATTGATCCTCGATATCCAGTCGCACTACATCAACAGACAAGTCAACCTGTCGACTTCGTGCTTCATCCTCCAGGTATTCCAGAACACCACAAATGTCTGACCCCGGTCCACCTCCGACAGATAATATGTTTACGTGTCCATCTTCAAACCAGTTATCAATCACATCACTAGGAATGTTTTTTGCTCCACGATAATTCTCCGCGCAATGAACAGGAAAATATCGCAGTACATAGAGTTTTCGTTTTTCCTCACAGTCATAACTTATTTCATTTCCACCAAAAAACTGGCTTTGAAAACAGTCCAAACAGCTGTTGCTTCTGGGTGTTCGGCATTCACAATCTGAAAATGCTCCTGGATTTAAATTGTCGTAATAATCAGTGATCAAATCATTCATTAATCAATCCTTCGAAGATAAAGATCAAACCAGTAGGGAAGCAGTTGCAAAGATAGCGGTAACTTCCATGCTCACATAGGACACATAACAGCATTAGTGCGCATGCGCACTTTCTGGGTGAACCAGTTTCTGGAAAGGTGCTGTAACCAGCTGAAATATAGGATGTAAATTCCATTTCCAGATCAATCCATTCTGAGAAAGCGCGTCCGGCCGGGCAGGCTGCGCATTAACTCCGGATTTCGTTGCGCACTAACACCTGTTTCGCTTACACATATAGCTGTAAACCTGCGCAATAACCTTCCGGGTTTCAAGGTCTTACCCTATTAGCGCTCAGGAAAGCGCACAAGCCTGCTGAAAGAGCGTACATTAATCTGAGTCCCCATCCTATTACACTGTATGCATGCACTGTGTTTCTCGGGAGACAATCAGTGGTTTCCAGTTCCTTGCTCAGCGACATTCGTCGGTTCATGCGTACACGCAGTCAGCACCGAAAACTGGTTACCGGTCTGACTATACCCGCACAAACCCGCAAATCTCTTTTACCCAACACCTGTACCAGCTGCTATAGGGTAACATTCGGCTCGGCAGCAGAAGTTTTTCCCGGTTTTATCGAGCAGCAAAGAGTCACTATGAACGAACAATCCAGAGTCATTCCGACCAATATCATCACCGGCTTTCTGGGCGTTGGTAAAACGACGTCGATTAATTCACTGTTGGCGCATAAGCCAGCGGGTGAGTCCTGGGCGGTGTTGGTGAATGAGTTTGGTCAGGTGGGGATTGATCAGGAAATGATGCCTGATCAGGACGGTTTGCATGTGAAGGAGTTGACCGGTGGTTGTATCTGCTGTGCCATGGGGCCTTCGCTGAATAAAACGCTGCAGGCCCTGATTGAGCAAGCCCAACCCGACCGGCTGATTATTGAGCCAACCGGTATCGGTCACCCGGAAGGCATTATCGACACCCTGATGGGCCCGGCCTTGCGGGACAAGCTCGATCTGCGTGCCACGGTTTGTTTGCTGGACCCACGTCTGCTGGAACAGCCAGACGTGATCGACAATGAAACTTTCCATGATCAGCTGAACCTGGCCGATGTAGTGCTGATTAACAAATGCGATCTGGCCGATGCGGCACAGCTGGAGCTGGCCGAAACCAGCCTCGGCAATATGTTCCCGCCGAAGCAGTACGTTGGCCGTACTACCCGCGGGGTTATCGATCCGGCTCTGCTGGATCTGGTGCGCGATGGTCAGTTACAGGCGCAGTTCCCGGATGCGCATAAACATCAGCATCACGATCATGACCATCAGCATGACCATGCGCATAACCACGGCCATGATCATGACCATCAACACGGTCATAACCACCAGCACAGCCACGACCATTCACAGGCATCACCAGCGGAGCAGATTCCTGAACCGGGCAAACCGATCCGCAAGACTGGTAATGGCAGCGGTTTGTTCAGCTGTGGCTGGATTTTCCACCGTGACGATTGTTTTGATTATTGGGCGCTGGAAGAGGTTCTGAACAGTCTGGAGGGGATCAGCCGTATTAAAGGCGTGATTCATATTGATGGTGCCTGGGTGTTTTATAACCGGGTGCAGAACGAGCATGATTTCGACAAGGTGGCCTACCGTCGCGATAGCCGCATTGAAATCATCAGCTCTCGCGAGCTGGACTGGCCACAAATCGAACAGGATATGATTGCCTGTATGATTGAAGCCTGAATGATTGCCATCCGACGCGGCAAGTTGTCGGATGGCCCTCGCTACGCTCGGTTATTCGACCTACAGTTAACCCAGCGCAAATTCAACGGCTTTCTGGGCATGAATAGCGGTGGTGTCGAATAAGCGAACGCGGGTGTCACTCTGACTGACCAGCATGCCGATTTCGGTACAGCCCAGAATCACAGCTTCGGCACCTGCGGCTGCCAGCGCTTCAATAATGCGCAGGTATTCTGCTCTGGAGTCCGGGTTGATGGTGCCAAGACACAGCTCGTCATAAATGACCCGGTGGACAATGGCGCGATCCTGTTCTTCTGGCACCAGTACCTTGAGGCCGTGGTTTTCGGTCAGGCGGCCTTTGTAGAAGTCCTGTTCCATGGTGAACGCGGTACCCAATAATCCAACGGTTTGGATACCGGCCTGCTGCAAGCTGGCGGCGGTTGCATCGGCAATGTGCAACAGCGGGATTTGTAGTTCAGCTTCGATTTGCGGGGCGACTTTGTGCATGGTGTTGGTGCAGATCAGCAGTACATCGGCACCAGCGGCCTGAATATTTTTTGCCGCAGCCGCCAATATCTTTGCAGTGCCCGGCCAGTCGCCAGCATGCTGGAGTTTTTCAATGGGTTCAAAATCAACGCTGTAGAGGGCAATTTGGGCGGAGTGCAAACCACCCAGCGCCTGTTTTACCCCTTCATTAATGGCCTTGTAATAGCCTTGCGTGCTTTCCCAGCTCATACCGCCCAATAATCCGATGGTTTTCATTTAACCTCTCTGGTTATCTCTGTTCATACTGATTTTTTATGAATCAATAGCGCTATCCGTTATTTGGCGTCCGGAAAACTGACATTGGTAAAAAATCCTTCGGTGTTTGCGGCAGTGATAGCCTGAGCCGAGCGGAGAAATCTCCTGGAAGCCTCAAAATGCTTTTTGAGGCTTTCTGATGTATCTGGCAAAGATCTGGTTTCCAGACACTCCAGTTTCCAGATAGCGAACAGAGACTCCAGATTCAGTTTGGCTCCCATGTTCAGCTTCCACGTTTCATCTGGTTTGAAAAAGGTCGATATACCAGTCACGACTGTAATACCAAGCGACAGGCCAGTGATCCAAAGTGATTTATGTTCCAGCGGAAGCTCACTTTGAGAAATAAACGGAATAGCGACACTCAGAAAAAGCGTTGATGTACCAAGTATCCGAAAGCTCAACCTGGGACCTGCCACATGGGTCGCGTAGAACGAGTGGGCAACGTTCATTTCGCTAATAATCAGTTGTTCGATCTCATCCAGTATTTCCATATCCGACTTTTCCCTGCCAGCAGTTCGGTGTCCCGATTTAACAGCCAAGCGACGTCCCGATGACCTCGCCAATAGAGTAACAAATGATACTTGAGCCAATAGCCAGTTTACTCACAAAGGATCAGAAAACGATCAATGATTCGGGTTTTGCGTTACCAATGCCAGTCTATGTTGCCCTTCAAAGGCAGCCATGTGCCATTCGAATAACGTTAAACCCTTCTTCCGCCTGCGGCGCTACAAAATACTGATTCATGGCAGCAAACATCTCGGGGGTATCCGTCGCCGCCCGTTGCGGTTGTTCGATGCTACGTTGGGCAATCCGTTGCAGACAAACGTTATCCTCTATATCCAGCCAGATCAGTTGGTGTGGAGCCTTTATTTCGCTGAACAGTTGCTGGAACCAGCCACGCTGATTAAAGGTATTGGCAGGGAAATCCATCACCACATGGGTTCCCGCCGCCAGCATGGACTGCACCAGTTGTTTGATCGGTGGCTTCAGCAGGTTGCTGTAATGAACATAGTCGCCCAGCGATGTGATTTGTCCCGGATAGAGGGCTGCCAGCCACTGGTCTTCTGATAGCAAGACGGCATTTTGCTGCCGGGCTATCTCACCGGCTTTGGTCGATTTACCGGCGCCCATTTTGCCGCAGAAAAAAGTGAGGGTTCCTGTGGTCATTCCGGTCTGGCTCCTGTGGCGATAGTTGGCGTTATACCATCCTGTTGGAACAAGGCTGTAGTTGCCGGTTCAATCCTGTAACCCAGCTGGCCAGCCAACCGCTTTCTGTACTATTTTTAATCATGATCAGTCGCCTGATACTTGAACCCTGCGCGCTCTGCGAATAAAGTGACCGATTGGTCAGCTTTTTCAGAAATTCAGACAGGTTTTGCCCTATGCCAGATCTCACTTATTCCATGGATTACCCGGTCAGCTGGGAAGAATTACATCGTAATGCCCGCGCGCTGTCGCTGCGTTTGCTCGATAAAGGCCCGTGGAAAGGCATGATTGTGATTACCCGTGGTGGTCTGGTGCCCGCAGCGATTTTGGCCCGCGAGCTGAACATCCGTTTGATCGACACCATTTGTGTCACCAGTTATAAGCCCGCGGCGGACGACGATGCCACCCAGTCGGTGCAGGGCGAGCTGGAGTTATTGAAAGGTGTTGATGGTGATGGCGAAGGCATGCTGCTGATCGACGATCTGGTCGATACCGGCAAGACCGCCCGTTATGTACGTGAGATGCTGCCGAAAGCACACCTGGCAACCATTTATGCCAAGCCTGCCGGTGTTGATCTGGTGGATACCTACATTACCGAAGTGAGCCAGGATACCTGGATCCGTTTCCCCTGGGATATGGAGTACACCTTCTCGACGCCATTGGCGGATCGTAACAAGTAAGATCCTGGCGGCTGGGCCACGCTGTGGCTCGGCCTGATTTCGGGAATAAATTCCCTCCTACGCTTCCAACCATGTAATGGGCGCAGCCCATTCTGCTTTAATGTCCATGCAGGTCAGATAAGACCACGAAGTGGCCGCCATCCGGCAAGCCGTCGTTGGATGGCTCTCGCTACGCTCGTTTATCCAACCTACGTACGCTGATTTCGGGAATAAATTCCCTCCTACGCTCCCAACGGTGCATGGGCACGCCTGCCGGCTTCGAAACTCTCAGTTGCGCTATTTGCGCCAATTCTGTGCTGACCGTTTGGTCAAGTGCACTATCCACAGGCATTTTTTTACAGACGTTCAAACTTCAAACGCTGGCTGGCATGCGAAAACCCGCGAATTCCGGGGTATCAGTAACTTTTTTCACAACACCTGCCCAGTTGGTCAGGAAATTGCTATTTCAGGTTCACTGTCCAAACGGTCAGGTTTATGACCATGACATTGGCTGGATCGGCTCAATAACAACCGCCGTCCGCAGAGTGATTTACCGAACGTTAATCCTGTGAATAGAGAGAGAAGCATGAAAAAACAGATTCTGGCCCTGGCCGTTGCTGCTGCCGCTATCGTCCCTGCCGCTCACGCTGAGCGTTATTTTGCTGACAACAGCATTTCTGTACTGATGGGTGGTGATTTCAAAATCGAATCCGAAGACTGGCCGCAGAATAACGACGACCATGGCCTGACTACCTACACGGTTGAGCACGTATCCGGTTACAGCTGGGGTGGTCTGTTCTTCTTCATGGACCGCGATCAGGGCGACGATAACTTCACTGCCAGTTACAGCGAATTCTCGCCAAAGTTCTTCCTGACCAAGTTTGATAACAGCATCATCAAGAACATCAACCTGGCTTTCACTGTTGAATCCGGCTCCAACTCCAGCGGTTTCAGCCAGGACAACTACCTGTTCGGTATCGGTGCCGACCTGGCGATTCCTGGTATGAACTACGCCAGCGCCACCGTGTACCGTGCCAAGAACGACAACGATGTTAACGACGACAACCAGCTGACCCTGACCTACGGTGCCAACTGGGGTAACGTCGCTTTGGAAGGTTACATCGACTACTCCACTGGCAGCGACGACCACAAGTCCAGCTTCAACTTCAACCCACAGCTGACCTACGATATTGCTTCCCTGATTGGTTACGACAACAAGTTCAAGGTAGGCGTCGAAATCAGCTCCTGGCACAACAAGTACAACAGTGAATTCGACGAAGACACTGTCAGCGCGCTGATCAAGGTACATATGTAATTCGGTTGCCTGCAAAACAGGCGAACATTGGGCCAGGTACCGGCTCAAACAAGTGTTAGGGGGTTCGCGGCCGGTAATTCTCCGGCTGGCTGCGAAAACCCCGACATTCGTCGGTCAGTACAGATAATCGGCCAAACAGTTAACCTCTACTCCACGAAAATTGTTCTATTACCGGATGGGCTATTAGCTGCTGCCAATTGCCATCAGTTCTTCCACGCCCTCACATTCAGCAATCTGCGAAGGCCCTGCGCAAATGGATGATATTTGCCGCAAAACATGCCGATCTCCCCCCCTGATCCCCCTGTCGTTATTAAAAACCCGGTTTTGTCAGCCAGCAGTCCTGTATGTTCATAGTCTGCTGGCGTTTTCTGGATGGAACCTGACACTGGTCAGATCCCTCTGGATTATCCGGCCAACAACATTTCACAACTGGCTTTTCTACAAAGTAGAGATCGTTAAGATCTAACGATCGATACAGAACTATATAAAGCTTCATTTGCAACACCTTGTTCAGAGCCTGTGGAATACACCCGGGCGCAGCGTGCCTGAAACCATCACACCACCAGAGCCATTGGGCCCAGACGGTGCCTAAGGAGATTTTTATGCAGCAACCTCAACTCCGTTTCTTCGCCCGTCTGAAGGTGACGGTCGATGGGCCGCAGGAGATTGGTCAGATCAGCCAGGGCCTGCGCCGGGTGATTCCGATTACCGGTGGCACTGTCGAAGGCGATGGCTGGAGCGGTAAGGTACTGCCAGGTGGTGCTGATTTTCAGCTGGTAATGACACCAAGGATGGCTGCACTGGACGCCCGTTATATATTGGAAAGTACGTCCGGAGAGCGGATTTTCATCGAGAACCGTGCGGTCCGGGTGGCGGAGCCGGAAATCACCGCCAAACTGGTAGCCGGAGAAGTGGTTGATCCGGCGCTGATTTATTTCCGCTGCACCCCGCGGATGGAGAGTGCTGCCGAACGTTTCCAGTGGGTTAGCGAGCGCATCTTTGTCGGTACCGGAGTTCGTCACCCGGACAGTGTGGAGCTGACCTTTTACGAAGTATTGTGAAACCCGCCAACATCCCCTGCTTGCTGGACGGCCTGACTCTGGTGCAGCAGACCGGACCGCTTCACCGGTCTGTTGAGCCGTTTACAGCAGCAGCTCACCTTCAATCGGAACATATTCACTGGCGGCAGCCACCAGCGAGGCTGCCGTCAGTTTTTCCACGCCGTAAACTTCAACCCGTTTGCCTTCCTGGCCAGCAATCCCCTGGCGCAATTTTTTCACCAGCAAGTCAAAATCGCCATCACCGGATACCAGCACCACCACATCCGCTGCGGCACCATATTCCAGCGCATCAATGGTAATACCCACATCCCAGTCGCCCTTGGCAGAACCGTCCGAGCGCTGGATAAAGGGTTTCAGTTTTACCTCAAAACCAATCGCCCGCAGGATATTCTGGAATTCCCGTTGTTTGGTATCACCTCGATCCGTCGCATAGGCAATCGCCTTGACGACCTCGCGGCCTGCCGTTGCCCGGGCCCAGAAGCGGTTGTAGTCGAAGTTACGCCGAAAGGCGCTGCGAGTGGTGTAATAGACGTTCTGCACATCGACAAAAATAGCGACACTGGTCATGAATAAATCCGGCGGAGTTAACCTGCTGAGGTGAGTCTGTTCAGACTACAGGGTTGCTTGGGCAACGACTACTGACTGGCCGGAATGAGCAAGATGCGCCGTCAACCTATGGATCAGAATCAAGCCTTTACAATAACTGACAGCTATATTAGCAATCTGCCTTTAACGCCTCTGGCGCCACCCCGGTGATCGCGGGTAATCTCTCATACTTGTGACTGATGTCACACTTAACACAGCCAGTGGCCCACCAGATCGGTCAATCCAGAGGACGGAACACGCATGAGCAGTAAGGACGGACGCATCCCCCTGAACGTTGCGGTATTGAAGGAGCAGCGTAAACGCATCGGTCTGAGCCAGGAAAAACTCGCCGAACTGTGCCAGGAACAAGGCTTTCTGGTCTCCGTCTCTTCCATCAAGCGCGCCGAATCCGGTATGAACGTGCTCTATCGCACCGCCACCAATCTGGCCGAGTTTTACGGTATCGCTATCGAACAGCTGTTACTGACCGATGATAACGGCGATGTCGATGCACAAACCCATGCAACGCTGGCCAGTCTGCCTTTCTACGAACGCTCCTTGCTGACGCTGGTGTTGGAAAGCCCGGAACCAGCCGTATTTGATCAGCTGGCGACCCTGCTTGATGGCAGCCACAGCCACTTTGGCCAGCAACATCAGCAACTGGTGCTGGGCTGGAGTGTGGATAACAACGACGAATACGTGTTCGAACGTATCAGCCAGCTGTGTGCCAGCCTGCAACAGCGCTTTCAGGACTCCGTTCGGATGTTCGTTGAAGCCACAACGCTGGAGCACAGCAGCCAGCCACTACCGGCGAACAACACGGAAGTCAGCCTGTTGCCCGTCAGCGAGCGCATGCAAACCATTCTGCAGCGGGTACCCTGGGGCCAGATCATTGCCTGCCCGTGTTTTGTATCGTCTAACCGCATGACTCCAGAAGCCGTGGTAGACCCGGCAGACCCGCAGTTCTGTTATTGGTATCTGGTGTCCACTCATTCACACGACAGCGACCGCTTTGTTGGCCGTCAGGAAGAACTGGCAGCCTTGCGCGAAGGCATCAACCGGCTGCAACACAGTGGCCAGGGCCGTGGTTATTGCCTGTCCGGCATGGCCGGTATTGGTAAAACCCGGTTGTTACAGGAAGCACTGGAATACGCCGCGACCACAGGCTGCCCGCTCACCCAGGTACAACTGCTCAATCACGGGGTGGTCGACAGCCGCTCGCCGCTGACGATTCTGAGCCGGGCGCTGTTTGGCTTCGACAAGGACGAATCCGACGAGCTGATTCGCGGCCGTATTGCACTGTCCGAAATTCCCTCTTCCCATCACCTGTTTATCTACTGGCTGATGGGTCTTGGCCTGACCGACTCGGAAAAACAGCTGCTCGACCTGATCGACTTCAATTCGCTGCAGCAAGCCATTGTCAGCAGCGTTGAACTGCTGCTCAACGCCCGTCGTCAGCTGCCTGCAGCCATTATTGCGGTTGAAGATATTCACTGGGCCGACGATGCCCTGATGACGGTGTTAAAAGCCCTGCTACAGCAGAGCAGCCAGACCAACCTGTTACTGCTGCTGACGTTCCGTCAGCAAAACCGGCTGGCAGTGCGCCAGAGCTGGTTTGACCATGTCGAACTGATTGAGCTGGACGCCCTTTCCAGTGCCGAAGCCTGGGAACTGGCGGAACATATGGCACCGCAACAAAGCGAGTTGATTCGCCATTGTGTTGAACTGGCCCAGGGCCATCCGCTGTTCCTGCGCCAGACCCTGCTGTGCGCCAACCTCGGCAGCGATATTCCGGAATCGCTTGAGCATCTGGTGATCGCCCAACTCAAGCAGCTGGAGCCACTCGACCTTGAAGCGGTGAAATCGGCCTCGGTATTCGGTCAGGTATTTGGCCTCGAACAACTGAGGTTTGTGGTGAACAACCCGGGCTATACGCCAGAACGGCTGTTAGCCAAAGGCCTGATCAAGGACATCGGCCAGCAGTACATGTTTCACCACGATCTCATCTGCGGCGCGGTCTACAAGCAACTGACCGATGGAGAGCTGGTTGAGGTAAACAAACTCTGCGCCAGCTGGTACGAACCACGCGATAAGTATCAGTACGCCCTGCACATCAGGCAGGCCCAAAGCCAGGACGCCTTCGACGTACTGGTCACCACAGCACGCCATTACCTTGATAACTTCCAGTTTGAAAAAGCCCTGCGGCTGATCGAAGAAGCCATCGCCATCGCGCCACCAGCACAGCTGGCCTTTGCGCTCAACTTTCAGGGCAACTGCCTGTACACCATGGGACGCATGGAAGACAGCATAACGTCGCTTGAAAAAGCCCTCGAACAGGCCCAGAGCACGTCAGGATCAGAGCAGGAACACAGCCGTTATTACCTCGATCTGGTCAAGCCCTACCGACTCACCGACAACAACGACAAGGCCATGGCATTGCTGGATCAGGCCCAGACCCTGTCGGAACAGCACCAGCAATATGTACAGCTGGCGGAAATTCATTCGATGCGCGGCAACATGCTGTTCCCTACCGGCCAGATGGATGCCTGTGAACGCGAACACCAGCAGGCGCTGGCCTACAGCAAACAGTCCGGCAGCCAGGCCACCATCGCCAAATCTCTCGGTGGTCTTGGCGACTGTTCCTATGCCCAGGGCAAGATGACCACGGGTTATCAGTATTTGCAGGAGTGTTTGCAGATTTGCGAGCAGCAAAGCCTGCTCAATGTCGAAACCACCAACCGTTACATGCTGGCGACTGTGATGATTTATCAGCTGGCGTCAATTCCGGCGTTGCAGCAAGCCCAGCAGGCTTCCAACCAGGCCTACCTGACCGCTAACCGACGGGCGGAAATTGTTTCGCGGTTAACCGCTGGCTGGATCTTTCTCGACAGCAATGCGCTGGTGCAGGCAGAAAACGAAATCAACACCGCCTTACAGCTATCCGAGCAGCTCAAGGCCAGTCGTTTTATCGCCTTTATGCTGGAATCCAAAGCCCGTTTGCTGCACTACAAGGGCGACCACAGCGGTGCCGAAGCCTGCATCCAGCAAGGTCTGGAACTGGTGCGTGAATACCGTATGCAAAGTTTTATTGGCCCCTGGTTATGCGCTACCCGAGCGCTGGTCAGCCAGCAACCGGAACAGATACGGGCAGCCCTGGCGGAAGGCGAGCTGTGGCTGCAATCTGCCTGCGTTGGCCACAACTATCTGCGTTTCTACCAGCAAGGTATTCAGGTCGCCTGGCAGCAACGGGACCCGCTTTTACTGCAACGCTACCGGACTGGTCTGGCCGACTTCACCCGGGCTGAACCCAACCCCTGGAGCGAATTTCACATCGAACGGGCGGATCTGCTACTGGGGTTGCTGAACCCGCAAGCCAACCAACAAACATCGGTGGCCGAGCTGTTGCGCTTTAATCAGAAAGCCACCAGCTGTCATATCAATCAGGCTCAGATCGACCTGACGGAGCTGCAACAGTTGTTGCAAGAAAACTGAAAACGGCTAGCTGTTCGGCGGCTCAACCGGCAGCCTGCTGCTGAAACCGGGCATCCTGTTTTACCTCCAGCAGCTGCACTGGCTGGCTTTCAACATCAACCCAGTTACCGTCCTTTTCCTTGTAGCGGTAGCTGGCGATACCGGTTTTCCAGCCCTCGTTCAGCAGGATGGAAGCGCTGATATTCTGCATATCCAACCCGACCGGGGGGACGCCTGGAAACGGATGATTACCCTTCAGCTCCAGCATGATATGGCAGGTCTTGATGCCATATTGATACTGGTATTCACCGGCAATCATCGACTGGATATTCACCGCACTATCACCATCCTGCGACACCCGCCCCTGACCGGCAATGGTCTTGGCAGCAGTGCCCACCAGCACGTTCAGTTCAAACGCCTTGCTGCCAGGGCGTTGGTTGCCAATTCGATAACGAGCCAGAAAAACACCAGCAGTCTGCATATCCCTTGTTCCCATAACTTGTCCTCCTGACTGGTCCAGACCCTGAGTGGTAATGACCGTGAGTGATAGTGCCGTGATTGATGGCCACACAGTAAAGCCTGACTGATCAGTCGTCAGGTTCAGTTCAGTATCATTTGCACTGAACGGGAGACAGGAACATTAGCGTAGGCTGGGCCGTGCCCAGCAAATGTTGGGCGTGGCCCAACCTACTTCCGACGCCCGACACCTGAGCTGTCGCACCACTCCCGCCATCTGACACCAAACTGATACTGACGCCCGACTGACCGGATACTAATGTAAGCATCACTAATTGCTGACATGACGATGGAACGAGCATGACCAACAAGATCCCCCAGGATTCATCGACCACGACTAATCCGATTCCGGAACTGCAACGTCTGGGGGTGCTGGCAACCTATGCCCTCTCTGTGCGTAACGCCCGTCAGTTTCGTCACCATATGCTGGATAACGGCTTTCCGGTCGAACGACTGCTGACGCCACTGGATACCCGCGAATCCAATCTGCCAGGACTGGCCGGGCTAACCCACTACCAGACCGAAACCCTGATTTTTAACACCCGTTACCAGTATCAGCCGTTTGCCATTGTGATGTGCAGCTCCACCGACGAGGTGGTACTGGCCTATAACACCGCTGTCCGTTTCAACCTGCCGGTCCGTATTCGCGCCGGTGGCCATGACCATGCTGGCGAATGCAGCGGTGATAACGTGGTGCTGATTGACGTTACCGGGCTGCGCAAATTTGACATCGACGACGACGGCATCGCGACCATTGGTGCCGGCTACCGCTTCTATCAACTGACCCCCTTACTGGCCAAACACGATCGCATGATTGCCCACGGCACCTGCGCAACCGTTGGTTTGGCTGGCTATATTCAGGGTGGCGGCTGGGGACCCTGGACCCGCAAATATGGTATGGGCTGCGAACGCCTGATCGGCGCTACGCTGGTACTGGGCAACGGAACCGTGGTCGAAGTCAGTGAGGAATCACATCCCGAATTGCTGTGGGCGCTGCGTGGTGGCGGCGGTATGAGTTACGGCATTGTCACTGAGCTGAAAATGCAGACCTTCCCGTTACCTGCGGAAATTCATCGCTTTGAGCTGGAGTGGAATATCCCCGCCAAAACCTCAGCTGGTCCGGACTGCACCCCACAGCAAGACGTCACCACGCTGACCCTGTTGAAAAACTGGGAAGCCGTGATTCAGTCTGACCAGACCAGTCAGTTGCTCGGCACCAATCTGAAGATCAACGCCATTCCGGCACCGGCTGGCGACTATGACCTGAAACAGCTGTTTCATAACAGCCTGATGTACGGCTACTGGGACGGTGACCAGAATACGCTGGAAGCCTTTATTGCCAGCCAGTTCAGCAACACCCCACCCAGTCGGGTGCAGATTCACAAGGCCGGGGGCGCTGACTCAACCGTTAAATACGACCATTCCCTGATGGGCAACTGGGACAGAAACTCGCTCGCTGATGCCAGCGCCGAACAGGGACACATCGCCTTTGCTGCCGTTGGCGGAACCCCGTTTGTGCCGGATTACGATGCCCCGGCACCGCACAAGCTGACTTCCCGTCTGGTATCTGCTGGCGGTCTTGGTGACGGTGACGATGCTGAACAGGGTTATCTGCAACTGCTACAGACCCTTACCTCGCCGCTGCTGCAACTAAACAACAGCGCCAGTGGCCTCTACAGCTACGTCACTCTGGGTGCGATCGATGGTGACTTTTACCGCAACCAGCAGCAGCTGTCTGAGATGGCCTTTCCCTATCGCCGCTGCCAATACACCATCCAGTACCAAACCTGGTGGAACGAGAGCCTGCGCCTCAAGATCGAACAGCAGAACAACGACGTCTATGTCGACACCAACCGCGCGATGGACTGGATTGATGCCTGCCGGGATGCCGAGATTCAGGGTACCTACGGCGCCTTTATCAGCTTTAAGGATGCATCGATCCCGACCGAGGTTTATTTCGACAGCAGCTATCAGCGGCTGGTACAGATCAAGCAAGAGTACGTAGAGGACAAGGATAACCACCTGCGTACCCGGAAAACCATTATCTGATGGCTGAACCCAACGGCTGATGTGCCTCCCAACACAGCAGCCTTTCTGCCACGCCTGACCACAGGGAGGATCCAATCAAATCTGTACCAATGACCCAACCAAGCCGGACTGTCCCCCCAGTCCGGCTTTTCTATATGGGCAATATGCTGCTCTGGCAACAGGGCTAGATAGCCGTTTCGATAGCAATTTCCGACCGCATGATCGCCTTGTCCTTGCCCGGCGGGGCACCAAACAACTTGCGATAATCACGGCTGAACTGCGACGGGCTTTCATAACCAACCTGATATCCCACGCTGGCGACTTCCTGATCGCCCAACAACAAGCGGCGAGCCTCCTGCAACCGCACCAGCTTCTGAAACTGAACTGGCGTTAGCTGGGTAATCGCCTTGAAGTGACGATGAAACGAAGCCGGACTCATATTCGCCATCTGCGCCAGCTCAGCCACCTGAAAGGCCTGCTGAAAATGTGTACGCATCCAGGCCGCGACCTGGCCAATACGAGCGGTTTCACTGTCCTTGATGCCAGTTTGCTGCAACGCCAGCGCCAATGGTGAACGCAACAACCGCCAGCAGATTTCCCGCCGGATCAAGGGTTCCAGTACCGGACGGTCGTCCGGCTGGTCCAGCAGCTGCAACAGCCGGATGACAGGATCGTACAAGTCTGCCGGTGCTGTCGCCGTAATCAGCGCCTGCCGGGAAGTGCTCGAACGCGGTGCCCGGCTCACCACCTCCGGATGCGCCAGCAGCAGCTCAGCCACCATCGCCGGATCGATTTCCAGACTCATGGCCAGATACGGCCGCTGCTCGGACGCTTCAATAATGCGCGACACCACCGGCATGTTGACCGAGGCAAACAGACACTGGCCAGTGTGATATTGCAGCGCAAAATCCCCCGCTGCAGTCTGCTTGGCACCCTGTAACACCAGACAGAATGACGTCTGATACAAGGCCCGGATCGTGCCGCTGGGGGCGGTCGCCCGGGTCAGCCGCAGCCCGGCAATCGCACTTTCAGAACCGTGCTGCAGCCATTGCTGTTCCACCAGCTGACGCAGCTGTTGGTGCGGTTGTGAAATTACAGTGGTCGCCGTCATAGGTTGATTCCTTATGGTCGATTATCACAGCCAGCCGTCATCACGCAGAGCATGGCAACGAGGTGAAATTCGTAGGGTCAGGACATGTCCCGACAGCCACTGAGATATCATCAGAGTGTTGTCCAGGCATGCCTGGACCCTACGGCATAAATTCCCCGGTATCATCCTGCGCCTCTGGTGTCACCATGCAGAGCGTGGCAACGAGGTGAAATTCGTAGGGTCAGGACATGTCCCGACAGCCACTGAAATGTCATCAAAGGCGTTGTCCAGGCATGCCTGGACCCTACGGAATAAATTCCCCGGTATCATTGGTGTCATTACGCACAGAGTGGCAAGGAGTCGATCCTTCGTACTCTAGCGAGTCCGCTCACAGAAACCAGCCCTTGCAGATCATCCTGAGAGGATCGTGCAATTCTGTGCGAGTTTCTGCCAGCCTCAAAAGCCGCACCGCCGTCTAGCATGGACAAACACTCAACGAGGACTTTGCCATGACGGATTCAGCACCTGTAATGAACAACCTGCCACAATCAGCAAAACCAACCAGCCTGTCTTATCGCACGCTTGGCCACTCCGGCCTGTTTGTCTCCGAACTCTGCCTCGGCACCATGACCTTTGGCGGCGGTGATAACGACATGTGGGGCATGATCGGCAAGCTGCAACAACAGCAAGCCGACGAACTGGTGCAGGCCGCACTCGACGCCGGTATCAACTTTATCGACACCGCCAACGTCTACGGCTTTGGTAACAGTGAACGGATTGTCGGCCAGTCACTGCGTAATCTGGCGGTGAATCGTGAAGATGTGGTGATTGCCACCAAGGTGCTCGGGCCAATGGGCGCTGGTCCCAACAACCGTGGCGCTTCCCGTGGCCACATCATCAACCAGTGCAAGGCCAGCCTCAGCCGCTTGCAAACCGACTATATCGACCTTTACCAGATTCACGGTTTTGATCCGGCGACACCGATGGAAGAAACCCTGATGGCGCTGAATACACTGGTCCAGCAAGGCCATATTCATCACATCGGGCTGTCGAACTGGGCCGCCTGGCAAATGATGAAAGCCATTGGCATCAGTCAGGCGCGCCAGCTCTGCCCGATCATTTCCCTGCAAGCCCACTACACCCTTGCCGGTCGCGATCTTGAGCGCGAAGTCATTCCCATGCTGCAGTCCGAAGATGTTGGCCTGATGGTCTGGAGTCCGCTGGCCGGTGGCTATTTGTCGGGTAAATACGAAGGACAACCGGCCAGCACCGATAACCGCCGCGCCAGTTTCGATTTCCCGCCGGTGAACCGTGAACGCGGCAGTCAGGTAATTGCAACCTTGCGCGACATCGCCGCTGGCAAGCAGCTTGATGGCAAAGCCGTCAGCGTCGCCCAGCTGGCACTGGCCTGGCTGTTACACCAGAGCGCTGTCAGCAGCGTGATTATCGGCGCCAAACGTATCGATCAGCTACAAGACAACATCGCTGCCGCGGCCATTCAGCTGACGGATGACGAGCTCGCCGCGTTGGATCAGGTCAGCCGTTTACCCGCGGAATATCCCGGCTGGATGCTGGAACGGCAGGGCGAATATCGCTCCCATATGCAGGGCTGAACCACACCCATATGTCCAAACAGCTAAAACAGGGACTCGATATGCAACTGGAGAGAATCAATTATCCGGCGCTGGCGGCGCCGGTCGGCCCCTATGTGCACGCGGTAAAACACCAGCACACGCTGTATCTGTCGGGTCTGACGGCCTTTGGCAGTGCCGCTCAGGGGCAGCCAGTCGCACAACAGGCAGCAGAAATATTCCGTCAGATAGCAGCAATTGCCGCGGCTGAAGGCAGCGATTTGGGCAGCCTGATCAAGGTGACCGCCTTTGTGACATCATTCGACGACATCGACTCATTGCGCCTGGCCTTGTTTGAGATCTATCAGCAACGGCTGCCAGCCAGTTCTCTGGTACAGGTCGCGGCGCTGTTCAGCCCGGCGATTGATATCGAAATCGAAGCCATACTGGCGTTGCCGAGATAGCTCATTGATCAGAGCCAGCTGTCGCTGCTTGTTTGTCTGTAAACTGCCAAAAGCCGGATGGGGTTAATCATCCGGCTTTTGGAGTTCAATAGTTGGGGCATCCCTGCCTCCGCTCTCTTTATGATCCTGACTGGTTAACCCCGCCGGTTATTCGGCAGTCGGGGTCTGGCAGCTGAAGCTGTCGGCGCTTTCAATATCACCGCTGCCGTTGTAAACCGCTTCCTCAGGGTAAGGACACAATGGACGGGTACGGCCCGGCCAGGAGGTGTCATCACCTGCAGTAGCGATGATTTCTGCCGGTTCGTTGTCTTCTTCGACCCAGGCCTGCAAGGCACTGAATGAGTCGAATTCATCGGTCGCATCACCACCGGAACAGTGGCCCATGCCAGGCACAAAGTAGGCTTTGACGAAGTCTGCCGTCTCGGTGCCGTAGCGAGCTTCCAGTTCGGCGTAATAGGCTTCAACGTCTTTCAACGAGAACGCCAGATCCGCGGAACCGTTCAGAATCATCAGCTTGCCACCACGCGCCAGGAAAGCATCCAGGTCTGGCGATTCGCCATTGGTGAACTCCACACCGGAACGTTGGAAAGTACCGTTGGTGGCGTACATTTTGGCGAATTCGGTGTCGATATCCGCATTCAGGGCATAGCTTTTCAGGTCTTCGGTAATGGTTGGTGGTGTGGTGTAGATGTGGGAAGCTTCACCCGCAAAAATGGTCAGGAAGGGATTGGCAAACTGGCTCGACATGCCAGGGTCAAACGGCCAGGCCGCATAGATAAGTTCGCCTTCGCTGGTATAGGCACCGGCAAACATCTTGCTGACGTACTCGGCTTTTTCTTCGCTCAGGCAGTTGTCCGATTCACCATCCGCACAGACCCAATCCATCGGGTCCGGATTACAGGACGAAAAGCTGCTGACCATACCGTCTTCAACCCCATCCAGTGCATCACAGCTACTGAAAATACGGGTTTTCAACGTGGTGATTTCAGCAGCAGTCAGCCCCTGGGTCAGATCCGGTTCGCCATCGTCACCGGTTGGAGCCACGGCCGCTGTCAGCTGCGCCTGATACAGCGCTTGCACGGACGATTGCGCCAGCTTGAAACCTGGCGCCGAGGCGATGATACCGTCGAACAGGTCAGGATATTCCTGCGCCGCAACCATTGCCTGACGGCCACCATTGGAACAGCCAACAAAGTAGGCGTATTCATCTTCGCTACCGTAGAAGGATTCAATCAGGGTACGTGCCGCTGCGGTAACCTGCGGGATCTGCATATCGCCGTATTCATCACGGGCCTGAGGATCGGCACCAAACAGGTAGGAGCCATTGGCAACGCCGGTTTCGGCAATATGGCCGGAGTCTGTGGTTACGACAGAGAAGCCGTCAGACAGCGCATTACTCGTATTACCGCCACCCGCGTACTTACCGACGGCAGTAAACAAGGTGCCATCAACCCCACTGCCCCCCTGATAATACAAGCGGTTATTCCAGTCTTCCGGCATCCGCACTTCAAACTGCAGCTTGTAGTCCTTGCCGTCGATCCCGGTACGTTCATTCATCGCCCCCCGTACCAGACAGTGATTGGGCCACAAGGCGCTGGAGGCATCGCCGTCACTGGCTTCGGTATAGGTAGCCTCGGTCACGGTACCACCGCTGACTTCGAGCCCGACCAAAGCTTCACACGACTGCTGAAAAGCAGAAACATCCGAACCAGCAGAGCCACTGTCTGACGAGCTGCCACAGCCAGCCAATACCCCTGCCAATATTGTTACCGAACCAGCGATCAATGGTTTTGAAATCTTCAACCCTGTCTCTCCTTCTTTTGGATTTTATGACGTACACATCAATAAACCTTGCAATCCGAGAACCAGAAAGATGATTCAAATCAATTTAATTACAATGTAGACACTATAAAAATAGATTATAAAAAGCCCACTAAATCGACCTAAAGCCGCTTAAAACCTGACTAAACTGCATAAAAAACAACAGACAAAAGTTGTAGAAGCAGTGTAAACAAAGGATTTTCAGAAGCTGACAATAGTGTCAATCAAACCTTTTCAGCTCAACAACCAAACCTGACTGCCAGCATAAAAATAAGGTGTATGCACCATTTTAAGAAATAAATTCAGCAGAACGCACCAGATCGATACCCGGCAACTGCCAGCAACAAAGGTAAAATGTCAGAAAAACACCCGCCGGCTGCAGAGGGCAAGCAGTGCAGCGGGCAGGTGTATCCTCAGGCGTTCGCCCTGAAGATTCTTACTTGGCAGGATTCCAGTGGGAAGCCGCCATAAAGAAGCCGAAGGTTTCACCCATCAGGATTTCTTCATCCACGTCGAGCGGGAAATAGCTCAGTTTGACGATCACGGTGTTGGTGGATGGATCGACAAATACGAACTGACCTTGCAGGCCAATGGCTGAGTAGGCTGGTGTATGGGAAACGGTCCAGAACTGGTAGCCGTAATCCACCACTTCGTGTTCGTCACCAGCGGGTTTGGAAGCGGCTTTCACCCACTTTTCAGAAACGATACGACGACCTTCGATTTCACCGCCGTGCAGCATCATTTTGCCGAAACGGGCAAAGTCACGCAGGGTGGCGTTGAAACCAGCACCGCTGAATTCGCGGCCCACACCTGGCTCACCGTCCATGATGAAGAAGCCATCGTGTTCTGCACCCAGCGGTTCCCACAGGTTTTCCGCCATGAAGTGCGCCAGTTTCTGGCCGCTTACACGCTCCAGCAGCAGACCCAGTACGGCGGTATCAATGGTCTTGTAAGCGAACACTTCACCCGGCTTGTGAGCACGCTTGATGTCTTTGGCGACATCAACAAAACGCACTACGTTCTTGATCAGGGCTTCGATGTGGTTTTTGGCAGCGATGCCTGGCTTGGCGAAGTCATAGCTTTCTTCGTAATCAACACCAGAACGCATTTCCAGAACCTGACGAATGGTCACGCCTTTGTAGCCGCCTTTCTTCAGTTCCGGCAGGTATTTGGTAACGTCTTCGTCGATGTCCTTGATCAGGCCCTTATCCACCGCGATCCCCACCAGAATACTGACCACGGATTTGGTCATCGACCAGCCCATGAAAGTGGTCTGCGGGTTGCTGTGGTTGAGGTAGTTTTCATAGACGATCTTGTCGTCTTTCATGATCAGCAAGGCGTTGGTGTAGGTACGATCCAGAAAATCTTCCGGGTCCATCTGCTGACCATTGAACTCGTATTTGAAGTTCAGTGGCTGCTCATCTTTCAGCAAGGGTGTCACAGCACCGGAACGACCCACTTTGCGGGTCGTGAAGAGGGTATCCATGGAACGGAATGTCAGGGTGTTGATGCCCTTGTCGTTCATGTGCCAGCGTGCATTCTGGATGGCAACCGGTACTGAAGATTCAGGGCCAATACTGGCGACCAGCGGGTTCAGTTCAACACCATAGGAAGGCAGGGAAATAGCCACAGCAGCGGCGGCACCCAACAGAGGCTTGCTATTGATAATCGGCATGGGGAACTCCATACGAGCCGAACAACCGTTCGATTGTCGGCGGGTTAACGATGGAGTGGATGTTAGAAACCGCAGTAGCCGAGCGTCATATCCCAAACAGGATATGCCAGCGCGAACACGTTGGTTTGACCCGCAAAGACACACAGGAACAGCGGACAAAGCGGTCTATTTAAACGTCTGGAGTCAGGAATATCAGGCCCGGCGCACGCAAGGTTTGATCGGCCTGCACAGAGTCGGCATTTGGAACGCCGGCCGCGTCCCGGGTGGTATGACTTCAGCCGATGGAAAACGCCGACAGTGCCGTCATGGTGCTGCTGATCTTGCTGACCAGCTCCGCCTGACGGTTCACGCCCAGCTTGAGGAAAATGCTTTTCAGCTGAATCCGTACCGTCCCCACCGACACCTGGTAACGATCAGCGTGATCCTGCAGTGTCAGACCATTACACAGCGAAGCGGCCAGCCGCGACTCCGCCGGAGTCAGGCCAAAGGTAGTGCGAATGGTGTCGATGCTGGCACCGCCACGACGTGGCAAACCGCTGAGGTTCAGCAACAGTACCGGCCGCTGGGCCGCTGTTGGCAAGCGACAGGCCATTAAATAGAGCGGATTTCCCGGATCGCCGTCGAGGCGGGTATAAAACCGTTGTTGCTGCTGGCACTGACTGGCCTGAGTCAGGGTTTGCAGAAGGCGCTGCTGGTCTTGCGGTTGCCGACAGCGTAAGCGGCCATGTTGCAGCTGCAGGGTATCGAGCAGTTCCAGGCCATCACGGGCGCTCTGGTTCATCCATTCCAGCCGCCCGTCCGGTAATACCAGCAAGGTCGCCGTGGCGGTCGTATCCAGCGCCGACGTCATGTTCTGTTGTTGTTGCTGTAACTCGATCACCTGCTGTTGTAACTGTACCGTCTGACGCAGATGCGGGGCGATACGCGTCAGCAGTTGCCCGGCACCGACTTCAAACTCATCGTTGTTAGTCAGGCGTCGGTGCATGATCAGACTGAGATACTGGTCGGTGCCCAGGTCCATGGTGACGCTCAGCGAACGCCCAAGGCCGATCAGCGCCAGCCGTTGCCGCAACTGCTGGAATTCCCCTGGCTCGGCCGGGCTGCTGTCTGGCTCCTGAAACACCAGCAGCGCCGGAATCCCTGCCAGGTAACGGGCGTCCAGACGTGGATTATCGGCGTTGTTCACCACCTGATCATGCCACTCGGCCATTTCGGTGGATTCACTGTCACGGACCGTCCAGACCTCGTTGAGGCGGTCGTTATGGCGCTGAAACAGCTGCACCGCCACATTACCAACGCTGAATTCCTGTTTGATCTGATCCAGTACGGAAGGCCACTGCTGCGGCTGTTGGACAGCGCCATAAAGGTCGCTTAACAAGGATTCAACAAACACTGGACACCTCTTTTTCAGCGGTCTGAACGGCCATCAGAATCGACCGTCTCTGCCAGCCAGGGTCAGATTAACCAGGGGCCGATCAGCGTTGAGAGCATGCTGTGGAGATGCTGATGCAGGGTTTCCCTGTCATCAAAGCCACCACTGACGTACTCCTGAAACTCATGGGCACTGATGCAATAAATAATGTCGGAGATCTTTTCCAGCGGACATTCTGCTTGCAGGCTGCCGCTGTCTATCAGCCGTTGCATCGCCACAATCATCTGCTGGCTATAAAAAGAACGCTCAGACTGCAGACCTTCAACGCGCTCCTTATCTGTCTTTAATAACAGCGACGCGGCCAGAATTTCCCGCCACATCGCCTTGTCGACGGTTTCCCCGGGCGGGTGCAGGGCTACCAGAATAATCTCCAGCATAAACGCCACCGCATCACTGATGTCGCCCTGGGTCGCCTGTTCAACCGCTGCGACCGAACGCTGCTGTTCATCTTCCAGCAGGCCCAGCAACACCGACTGCTTGGATTCGAAATAATTATAGAAGGTCGCAATCGATACGCCGGCCTGCTTGCGCAGACGGGTAATGGTTGCGGCCTCGTAACCCTCTTCCGAGATCAATTGCCGGGCCGCCGCCAGAATATTGCGGCGAATTGCCAGCGCATTGGCTTCGCGTTTTCCCATCTTGGCCGTTTTCCCACCAGCTTTGTCAGCTTTGGCCGCACTACCTTGCGTTGCCGTCATATTTTGTCCCGCTTTGCCGCCTTGTTAGCTAAAACAGAATGTGTTCTACTTTTTAAAACAGAACGCGTTCTACTTTAAATACTAATAGATTCAAGAAGATTATCAAATGACTCCAGATATCGAAAAACGTCTGACCGCCGCTGACGATTCCAATCGTTTCGAAATCGAGCTGGCATTTCGTCTCTATGTAGAAATTGGCGCGGAAGAAATTATTGGTAAAACCCACGACGGTTTCCGTCGTAATTATCCGATTACCGGTGGCACTTTTATTGGCCCGGATGGCATGCGCGGACGAGTGATTGGCAGTGGTGCCGATATTTCGCTGGAACGCCACGATGGTGTCACCGAGCTGGATGCGGTCTATCGCATTGAGACCGATGACGGCGTCGTGATCGTCATTGATAACAAGGGTATCTGGCGCAAGGCCGAAGCGCAGGACCATTCCGCTGATGGTCATTACCTGCGCACCGTACCGCGCTTCAAGGCGCCACAAGGCAAGTACGAGTGGCTGAATAAAAGTGTTTTCGTCGGCATGGTCGATGACTTCAGCGACAACGCCCTGATTGTTTCCATGTACCGTCTGTTTGGTGCCTGATTCGGCTAACGGACTTATTTAATCGACACCGGTCAAGGCCGGAGAGAGGCTCACATGAACACATTGAAAAGCGCGATTCTGGCAACGTCTCTGGTAACAGGTCTGACGGTCACAACAGCTGCTGCCATGGCTGCAGACGAAGCCCTGCATCTGTACACCTGGGCAGGTATTTTCGATAGCAAGGTTCTGGCTGACTTCACTGCCCGTACCGGCTTCAAGGTGCAGGAAGACAACTACGATTCCGATGAAATGCTGGAAACCAAGTTGTTGGCCGGTGCCCAGGGCTACGATATTGCCATCCCCACCGCAGTGCCGTTCCTGCAGCGGGAAATCAAGGTTGGAGCCATGCAGAAGTATGACCCGGCCCAGGTTCCCAATATGAAAAACCTCGACCCGGACGTAAAAGAACTGCTGAAAGTGGCCGACCCAACGCTGCAATACGCCGCGATTGCTGCCTGGGGCACAACCGGCATGGGCCTGAACAAGGCCATGATTGCCAAACAATTCGGCAACACGGAAGCCCCGCTCAACAGCTGGGATCTGTTCTTCAAGCCAGAATATGCCAGCAAGCTGTCGGGGTGTGGCTTCTATATGGTCGATTCCGCCACCGACGTCGTGCCGGTGGTGGCAAATTATCTGGGGCTGAACCCGCAGAAACTCGACAAGAAAACCGTCGACACTGTGATGGCCGAGCTCGACAAGATTCGTCCGTACGTTTATCTCGACACCGGCAAGTACGGCCCGGAACTGGCGAATGGTTCAATCTGTGCGGCGCTGGGTTGGTCTGGTGACGTGATTCGCGCCCAAATGAATGCCAACGAAGCCAACAATGGCGTCCAGCTTTCCTATGTGATCCCGCAAGAAGGCTCAATGGCCTGGCTGACCGCCATTGCCATTCCGGCCGGAGCCAAAAACCCGGCAGCTGCGAATGCCTTTATGAACTATCTGCTGGAGCCTGAAGTGGCCGGTTATATGTCGATGCAAACCGGCTTTCCGACGCCGGTTCTGGGAGCACGGGATTATTTGCCGGAAGCCATGGCCAATGACGAAGCCCTGTTCCCATCGAAGCAGACCATGGCCAAGTTGTTCTCCGGCTCTGCCCAGACCGACCGCGACAGCCGTTATCTGAATCGTAAATGGGCGCAATTCCGCAGCGCCCAATAACCACCGTCGCAACTCATTAATAACCGGGGCACGGCCCCGGAACACAGAAATATCCAGGCCAGATCAGGAGGCAGGCTGTCTTCATGTCTGCCGCCTGCATATCTCTTCAGTAACGAGGTATACATGACAGCTTTTAACTATTCCGACATCGTCCAGACCACTTCCGGTCCGGTCGTTGGTCGCCGTATCGAAGCACTCGATTTGTCGGCCTGGTTGGGTATCCCCTACGCCCAGCCACCGGTTGGCAATCTGCGCTTCAAGCCGACTGTGCCGGTCAAGCCGTGGATTGAAGTGCGCGAGGCCCTGAAGTTCAGCCCGCCATCCATGCAGGTATGCTTCCCGGACATGGATGTCAGCGACTTTGTTGACCAGCCACAGCAACCAGCGCTTGGCTGTATCGGTTCTGAAGACAGCCTGACCCTGAATGTCTGGCGTCCGAATGCAGCGAGCCAGCACAAACGTCCGCTGTTTATCTGGATACACGGTGGCGCCAACCATCTGGAAGGCAGCCGCAGCCGTATGTACAACGGTGAAATGCTGGCCAGCAAGGGCGACCTGGTATTCGCTTCGCTGAACTACCGTCTGGGGCCACTGGGCTTTATGGACGTCAGTGAACTGGGTGGCGTCGAATACGCCGGTTCTTCCTGCAATGGTCTGCGCGACCAGCTGACAGCGGTTGAGTGGATTCTGGATAACGCAGAAGCCTTCGGTGCGGATCCGGACAACGTCACCCTGGCAGGTGAATCCGCTGGCGGTATGGACATCAGCTGGCTGCTTGCCAGTGGCCGCCTGAAGGGTCGGATCAAACGCGCCATCATTATGAGTAACGTCAAGGGACCTTGCGGTTTTGGCGAGAATACCGATGGTATGTCGCGCCATGACAAGCGTTTCTCCCAGCGCATTGCCCGCCAGCTGCTGCAACGTCTGGACTACGAAAACTTCGAGGCCTTGCGCAGTGCACCAGCCGATGAGCTGTTCCAGCGACTGGCAACCCGTTCTGCAGACAGTGATCTGATCTTCGACCTTGATGGTCTGTTCTATCCCTGCGTGGATGACAGCTTTGCCAGCGAAGAGCCATTCCGGGCCATTCGCTCCGGCCAGCTGGACGGCCTGGATGTGATGATTGGTTACACCAATTACGAAGCCGGTTTGTGGCTGATGATGGAACCCGCCATGCTGGACTGGCCAGCCCAGAAGATGGCCGACCGTTTCGGCAATCTCGGTGAACAGGTCAAGGCCGACATCGTTGAGGCCTATCGCCAGTTCCACCCGCAGCTGGATGAAGGCCAACTCGGCATGACCATCATGAGCGACTGTGGCTTTGTATTCCCGCAAATCTGGTTCGCCGAAGAACTGGTGAAGCGTGGCAACAAGGTCTGGATGTACCGTTTCGACTGGCCGGTGAACGACACTCTCAAGGCCATGCATTCAGCCGAACTGCCGTTCTTCTTTGGCCGTCCCAACGATGAAGCGGCGGGCGATGTGATTGGCAAACCAGCCAGTCATGCGATTGCTGCCGAACGCTTGCAGTTGTCCCACGAGTTCTGTCAGCGGGTTATCAGCTTTGCCCGTCAGGGTTTGCCCAAGCCCAATGCACTGACTTCCGGGCATCTGTGGCCAACCTATGATCTCGACCAGCGGCCGATGCTGCGGCTGGATCTGCAACCGGAAATTATCCATGACCCCGACGCCAACAAGCGTCAGTGGTGGACTTCACGGGTATATAGCCCGGTGATGAATCCGGCAGAAGAATAGGTCAGTCGAGTACTGGTTATTATGACCAGATATTCATAGCCCGGATAAAACCCCGGTTGTTAAGCGGATATTTTTCAGACAAGACCCGAATTACAAACAAGATTAAAAAGGCAAGCCGGTCCCCAGTGACCGTTTTTATACCAGGCAATACAGGCTGAATAAGCAGCCAATCAACAGGTGTTTGTTAATGGCAATCGATAAGCTGCCAGGCATTGCTGCAGCTGCCATTAGCAAACCCGATATATAACGCCAAATATCTATTATGATAAGGCAGAGTGGAGATATATCATGAAAGACCTGAATAAAATAATGATTGCAGTATCCCTGGCCACCCTGGCAAGCCAAACGCTGGCGGCCCAGACAGAAGAAAGCCAGCCACCACAGGACGCTCCGCCAATGGCTGGCCTGCCGCCAGAAGGCTTGCTGATTGCCGGTGTCTCCGTCACCAGCAACTATATGATTGGTGGTGTCACCATCAGTGGTAACCAGTCATCTGTCCAGCCTTTCATCGAATACGACACACCATTCGGGCTGTACGTTGGCGCCTGGGGCGCCAGTGGTATTGTCGACGTCGATAACAACAAGTGGGAGTACGACTACTTCCTCGGTTACCGTACCCAGCTGCTCGACAAACTCCACGTCGATGCCAGCTACTGGCTCTATAACTACGATAAAACCGCCTACTTCGGCGAAGCGGGTTTCCTGAATCTGGATTACGACCTGACTGACAAACTCAGCGTTGGTCTGGGTGTGAAGCATGACACCTTCTTCGACAACCAGATCTTCACAGCCCGCTTCAACTACAACATCAACCACCAATGGCGTATTTCCGGCAAGGAAGAAGCGGTTAACCAGCGCAGTACCATGGAAGTTGCCGGTTACGGTGAAGTGGAACTGCAATCCGGCAAGGAGCTGAACTGGGATCTTGGTGTCACCCACCAGTTCGACCGTACCTGGTCTGTGGATATGCGCATGTATGACTCCAACTTTGTCGACCCGAATACCGGTGATACCGGCAGCCGCTTTGTATTAACCCTCAATGCCTATACGGATTTACTGCATTAACTGGAAAAAGGCCTTTATCCGATAAAGGCCAAACGATTTCTTCATCAGAGTTCTTCGTGCTTTGGGGTCTTCGGGCCCCCTTTTTTAAATTCACGAAACACCGATAATCGTTTATAAATATCAGCCGGATATACCCCAATGGGTATTTATAAAATGACTGGAATATCGTTTTATAGGCAATAGCAAGATAACCACTCCCGGTTGGTCTGGCCCATTGGCTGCCCACCTGGCAGAGCCTGCAGGTAAAGCCTGTTACCGCTGGACGGTTATAAAAATACACACATGATCGAATCTATATCAGGTAATCAGCCATACTGATCTGCCTGTGTACGAACATCAGCAACAAATGGTGAGGGCCTCCGAATGTTGGCTTTATCAGAAGTGCCCGGAACCGGGGTTGTGACACCCGCTTCCCACAAAAAAGAACTGGCGACACCCCTGGTGGAAATTCGCTCGGTATCCAAACACTACGGTGATTTCACCGCCATTGGTGATCTCTCGCTGCAAATCCATCGCGGTGAGTTTTTTGCCCTGCTGGGGCCATCCGGCTGTGGCAAGAGCACCCTGCTGCGGATGCTGGCCGGTTTTGAAACACCAAGCTCCGGTGAAATTCTCCTTAACGGTCAGGATATGGTGCCCATTGCGCCCGAGAAACGGCCAGTCAACATGATGTTCCAGTCGTACGCGCTGTTCCCGCACCTGTCACTGGCCGACAACATCGCCTTTGGCCTCAAACGTATGAAGCTGCCAAAGGACGAAATCGCCAGCCGCGTCGATGAAATGCTCAATCTGGTACAGATGACTGCCTTTGCCAAACGCAAGCCACATCAGGTTTCCGGTGGTCAGCGTCAACGTATTGCCTTGGCCCGGTCGCTGGCCCGCCGTCCCCAGATGCTGCTGCTCGACGAACCGATGGGCGCGCTCGATAAAAAGCTGCGCCGAGAGACCCAGCTGGAGCTGATGGATATTCAGCATCGTCTTGGAACCACCTTTGTGATCGTTACCCACGATCAGGAAGAAGCCATGACCGTCGCCAGCCGTATCGCCATCATGGACCACGGCAAACTGGTGCAGGTGGCTACACCGCTGGAAACCTATGAAAATCCCAGCTGCCGTTACGCCGCTGAGTTTGTTGGTGACACCAATATTTTTGAAGGCCGGATCAGCCCCGATAGCAGTACTGCCAGCACTTCCGCGACGGATAAAACCGCGTCAGACAACAGCCCGGATAACCACTGGAGCTTTGAGCTGACAGGTACTGACCGCAAGGACGCCGGGCAAAGATTGATGGCCAGCGCGCAGCCAGGTATCGACAGCAGCAGTGTCCGCTTCCTCAATATCCGCCCCGAGAAAATGGCCGTCAGCAGTGACCGCATCGACGATGGTTCCAACTATCTGCGCGGCGTTGTCGATGAAGTCGCCTATCTGGGCAATCTGTCGACCTACTATGTCAACGTCGGCCTGCCACAACGATTGATGGTGCAGATGACCAACAGCCAGCGCCTTGGCAAGGAACGTTTTGTCGAGGGTGATTCTGTGTGGGTGTCCTGGTATCCCCAGGATGGCCAGTTGCTGGCGCGCTAGGCGAGGAACATCATCATGTCTGCACAACGTCGCTGGATGCTGATTGGCGTCCCCTACAGCTGGCTGCTGCTATTTTTCCTGATTCCGTTTGTGATTGTGATGGGGATTTCCCTGTCCGATCCCGCGATTGCCATTCCACCCTACGCCCCAGTACTGGATGTACAGCAAGGGCTGGCAGGTATCTGGCAATATTTCAGCCAGCTGGATTTTGAAAACTTCCAGATGGTGCTGGAAGACGAGGTCTACTTCACCTCGTATCTCAACAGTTTGAAAATGTCGTTCGTGACGACCTTGCTGTGCCTGCTGCTGGGGTACCCGATTGCCTATGCCATTGCGTCAGCGCCGGGCAGCTGGAAGCCAAACCTGATTATGGCCATCAACCTGACCTTCTGGTGCTCCTTCCTGATTCGCATCTATGCCTGGATTGTCTTGCTCAGCAACCAGGGCGTGATTAACCAGATCCTGCTGGCGCTGGGCGTTATTGATACCCCAATCCGCATTCTCAACACCGATTTCGCAACCTACCTGGGGCTGGTGTACGCCTATCTGCCGCTGATGATCTTCCCGATCTACGCCACGTTAGAGAAGCTCGACAACAGTGTTTACGAAGCCTCGCGCGATCTTGGCTGCAGCCATATTGGCTCCTTTGTGAGAGTCACCCTGCCACTCAGCCGCCCCGGCATTCTGGCCGGTTGCTTCCTGGTCTTTGTGCCAGTGACCGGCGAATACATAGTGCCAAGCCTGCTAGGTAACTCCTCCACGCCAGTTATCGGACGGGTGTTATGGAATGAGTTTTTCTCCAACGGCGACTGGCCACTGGCAGCGTCCATTTCAGTTTTGCTGATGCTGGTACTGGTGGTGCCCATTGTGTTGTACCAGTTCTTCCAGAACCGTAACGCGGAGTCCTGATATGAATCGTAATCTGACCTGGTTTGGCATTACCGCGCTGACCTTCGGGCTGGCCTTTATGTACCTGCCGATTCTGGTACTGGTGATCTACAGCTTTAATGATTCCGAGATGGTGACCCTGTGGTCGCATCCGTCACTGCGCTGGTATCAGGCGCTGTTCAACAACGGCACCTATTGGGGCCCGGCCTGGACCACCTTGCGGATTGCGCTGGTGTCGTCGGTGCTGGCAACCATTCTGGGCATCATGATCAGCCTGGTGGTGACCCGCATGCGTAAATTCCGCGGCCGCTCGCTGTTTATCGGCATGACGATTGCGCCACTGGTATTGCCGGAGGTGATTACCGGCCTGGCGCTGTTGCTGCTGTTTATTGCCATGGGGGTGGAGCGCGGTTTCCTTACCGTGATTATTGCCCACACTACCTTTTCGATGTGCTTTGTCTCTGTGATTGTGACGGCCCGCATGGCCGAGTTTGATATTGCGACGGAAGAAGCTGCCCGTGATCTCGGTTGCGGCCCGGTAATGGCGTTTTTTCACGCCACCCTGCCAGCGATTCTGCCAGCGGTAATTTCGGCCTTTTTGCTGGCCTTTGCACTGTCGCTCGACAATCTGGTGGTCACCACGTTCACAACCGGGCCGGGTATCACTACCCTGCCAATGCGGGTGTTCTCGGAAATTCGAACAGGTGTTAAACCCGAGATCAACGCACTGTCGACCTTGCTGATTGTACTGGTAACGGCCGTTGCAGTGACCAGTTCGCTGATGACCAAACGCGCAGCCAAACGGCAACAACAGTTGCTGGCTGCCACCGCCTGATCACAAGTTCAGGCAAAAGCCCGGGCAAGGCCCTTGTAAAGGACAAGCAACAAGCATGACTCAACCGAGTGTTCAGCGCGAATTCTGGCGCTACACCCTACCGTCGATCGGCGCGCTGATGGTCAATGGCCTCAACGAACTGGTCGACGCTGCCTTTGTTGGCAGCCACGTCGGCTATCAGGGGCTGGCCGCCATCACCCTGTCATGGCCGATCATCTGTGCAGTGATCGGCGTTGGCCTGATGATCGGCGCTGCCGGTGGCAGCCTGATGTCGATTCATCGTGGTGCTGGCGAGCACGATCAGGCACAGCGGATTCTCAACCGCAGCGTTGGTCTCTGTTTGCTGTTGGGGCCAGTGTGCGCGCTGATCGTGATGCTGGCGGATGGCCCCTTGCTGCAACTGCAAGGCAGCGCCGGTGAAACCGCCCGGCTGGCACAGCTCTATTCCGGTGTATTTGCGGCAGGCTGTGTGATCAATCTGGTCGCCATTGCGCTGCCAATGATGGTGCGTAACGACGGCAGCCCAATGGTTTCTACGCTGATCATGGCCAGCAGTGCCCTGGTGAATCTGATCGGTGACTGGCTGCTGGTGAGCTGGCTCGACCAAGGGGTCGCCGGTGCCGCGCTGGCCAGTATCGTTGCCAAAGCCGCAGCACTGGCTGGCGGCTTGTTGTATTTCTGTCGCTACAGCCCACAACTGCGCTTACGCCGGGCGGAAATGCTGCCTGATCTGGCTTTTGCCAAACGCGTCGTCGGGCTCGGTGCCTCGACCTTTATCATGTATATCTATGCCGGAGTCGATATCAGTATCCACAACGCTCTGCTGATGCGTCTGGGGACGCCGCTGGATGTGGCGGCACTGGCCATCGCCGGTTATTTGATGATGCTGTTTTATTTTCTCTCGGAAGGCGTCGCCAATGGCATGCAGCCACTGGTCAGCTTTCATCATGGCCGTGGCAACCCGCAACGGGTGCACACCACCATCACGTTGGCGATTCAGGTGATTCTGGTCGCCGGGCTGAGCTGGACAGCGCTGGTGTATCTGGCGCCGGAATGGCTGATCAGTTTGTTCTCGAACGACAACCCGCAATTAACCGAAGTCGCCCGCAACGGCATGTATCTGCATTTGTACGCCATGACCATCGACGGCTTGCTGGTGCTGTCTGCCGTGTATTTTCAGGCGCTTGATCAGGGCCGCCGCTCGCTGTTTGTCTCGGTGGGGAATATCGCCATCCAGATTCCGTTTTTCCTGATACTGCCCTGGTGGCTGGGAATTGATGGCGTCTGGCTGGTACTGCCGACCTCAACCACGGTGTTGTTTCTGATTCTGTTGCCTATGTTCTGGAAACAATGGCAGCAAGATCGTTGTGCCTTGAGGGTGTAGTAACCGGGAGCAACAGGGCTATCGGCAGGGTGCCAATAGCCGCAGACATATTGCACCTGAACGAGGTATTCCTCGTTGGAACACAGGAACCAGAAAACAGCGAATCAATCCGTCGCCGCTTCCTCATAATCGGCACTCTCAATATCCCGTTTGGCCTTGACCGGATTCGCCATCCAGGTCATGACCACATCGCCGTCACCGCGGCCGGAGATGGTCAGCGTGCCGAATCCCAGAATCCGCCCCCAGATGCCCTGGTTGATCTCGATCGCTTCAATCGCGCCCAGCTTCATCTCATCCGTCTTGCGGGAAATAATGCCGCTCTTGCGAATCACCCGCTTGTTGGTGACGCCCTGTTCGGTGAATTTCCAGCTCAGCCAGTAGTACAGCGCTACCGGAATCCACACCACCGTCAGACACAGGATCAGGTGTAGCACCAGAAAGAATTTGATCACCCAGTGATGTTCAAAAACCCGGTAGATTTTTTCGCCTTTGGAGAGCGAATTTTCGATATAGGACACCCGTTAGCTCCTTGTGGTACGCATTGTCATGTTGTCACCGCTGACAATAATTCAGCCAGAAAAGGACAACGCTGACCATCGGAAATTCCACCCCGTCCGATCAATCCTGAATGCGCAATCTGACATTTATATACAAATAGCTGGCCGACAAAGTTACCTTTTGATCTGGCTAAAAAATAATTTATCTACACCGGGGTATTGTGTCTTTCAAAAACCAGTTCCACCACCCAAATTACACGTAAAATTCAGAAAAAATCCCTGCTGAAATTTAACTATGGTAGCGAAATCCTTTTAACCATCGCGTTAAACGGATTATTAAAAGATCAAAATTAAAAAAGCACGGGATTACACATGGAATTATTTAACCAATGGGTCGGCGCCATAAATGGCGTGGTGTGGGGACCCATGATGCTGGTACTCATCCTTGGCGTCGGTCTGTTCCTGCAGATCGGCCTCAAATTGATGCCTATACGAAAATTAGGCACCGGCTTCAGCCTGATGTGGAGTGGCCGCCAGACAGCCGAATCCGACAAATCCGAAGGCGATATTTCCCCCTTTCAGGCCCTGATGACCGCCATGTCGGCCACGGTCGGTACCGGTAACATCGCCGGTGTGGCAACCGCCGTTTTTCTGGGTGGCCCTGGTGCCTTGTTCTGGATGTGGTGTACTGCGCTGGTCGGCATGGCAACGAAATACGCGGAAGCTGTGCTGGCGGTGAAATACCGTGAAGTCGATGCCGACGGCAACCACGTTGGCGGCCCCATGTACTACATCAAAAACGGCCTCGGCAAGAACTGGGCATGGATGGGCGCGGCTTTCGCCATTTTTGGCACCATCGCCGGGTTTGGTATCGGCAATACCGTACAATCCAACTCGGTCGCTTCCGTACTCGAAAGCACCTTTGCGGTCCCCTCCTGGATTACTGGCCTGGTACTGATGGTGTTAACCGGCGCAGTCTTGCTGGGCGGTATCAAACGGATCGGCTCCGTTGCTGGAGCCCTGGTACCTTTGATGGCAGTGGGTTATCTGGTGATTGGCCTGATCGTACTGGCCATCAATGCCGCTGAGATTCCCCATGCGCTGAGCCTGATCATCAAATATGCCTTCACTGAATCTGCCGCTGAAGGTGGCTTTGCCGGCGCAGCAGTTTGGGCAGCCATTCGTTTTGGTGTCGCACGCGGGGTATTTTCCAACGAAGCCGGTCTGGGTTCAGCACCCATCGCCCACGCCGCTTCACAAACCAAAGACCCGATTCGTCAGGGCCTGATCGCCATGCTGGGTACCTTTATCGACACCATCGTGATCTGCTCCATCACCGGTCTGGTGATCATCACCTCCGGTGCCTGGACTTCTGGTGCTTCCGGTGCCGACCTGACTTCCGCTGCCTTTGCCGCTGCCTTGCCCGGCGTGGGTAACTATCTGGTGGCCGTCGCACTGGCGATTTTTGCCTTCACCACCATTCTGGGCTGGAGCCTCTACGGCGAACGTTGTGCCGAATACCTGTTCGGCGTGAAAGTGATCCTGCCATTTCGCATCCTCTGGATTCTGGCAGTACCACTGGGCACCGTCGTCAGCCTCGACACCGTCTGGCTGTTGGCCGATACCCTGAATGCCATGATGGCAATTCCAAACCTGATCGCACTGGCGCTGCTCAGCCCGGTCGTTTTCAAATTGACTCGTGAGTACTTCATCAAGTCACAGGGATGATGACATTCACCTGATTGAAGCAGGCCAGCTGCGCGGATGGCAGTGCAGTTGGTCTGGTACTTTCTGCCTCGCATTGCAGGCAAAGCAGTTACAGCCCCAGCCAGCGTTTCCAAACCGGCTTGGGAGTATTTTGAGCAGCATTCGTCTGTGACACAGAATCAAACTGCCGCTGTAATTCACCTATCGCTTCGATGGCGATCATTCCTTGCAGACGACGTGCCGCATCCAGGTGCTCGCCACAGAAATATTCCAGCCCTCCTGGATGAGACAAATCAGAAACCTCGCTGGCTTTAAAATCTGCAAACGCAAGCCAGTCACCGTCCTGAGAAGATTTTGGTGCTTTACCACAAACCGTACATATCACTGGTTTCATAATAATCACGAGTGTAGAAATCAGAGCCGAATCGAATCCCAAATTATACATTGCTAAAAGCACCGGTCGAATTCAGATTCAAGTCCATTACATACCAAATTCCATGCACATATCATGAAGCATTGACATGTGCAGCCCAAAATTGTTAAAACTCAGTGTTCTGCCTATCAAAAAGAAGAGCCAAATCAGGGCATCAAATAAACCTTTTACTTATTTTCCACCTGACTTAATGAGATAAAATGGACTTACAATCAGAATATCAAAAGGATTCACAACATATAAAAAAACTGATACTGACAATACTGATAATGTGCTTTATTTCTCCTTTAAGCCATGCAAAGGAAAAGCTGAATTTAGCAGTAGACGATAGTCAGGTTTATCAGGATAAAAGTTACCCAGGCTGTGATTGGGACCATTGTCTAAAAAAAGCCAAGAAGATCGAGAAAAATTATTTAAAAAAACGCATTCTGAAAGAATTTAATGGCGATAAATCATTTACTATTAATGAAATTGATCCTGATAAAATCAAAAATGGACTAAAAATAACTATTTCATTAAGTATGACCGCATCTGGTCGAGGCTACGCAGAGTTCACCACCGGTTTAATCACAATGGGAACAGCCCCGTTAAAGCAAAAAGGAACATTTAAAATAACATACGAAATATATAAAGGTGGAATCATCGCAGAATCCAGAAGCAAGGAATTTACAGAAAATAGAAATATATCAGTATTGCTTGACATCCAAGAGTACAAAAAGAAAGCTGCAGGTAGAATTTATAAGTCCGGAAAGGCATTTTGGAAAGATTTCAAGAAGAAATAATCCAATCAGGAGTGTTTAAAATGCGTACAAAAATATTTGCGTTCTCAAGCAGCATAATATTTATCATAAGCTTCATATACTTCAACCACGTATTAACATCTATTTATGAACCTGGCGTAAAAGTCAGTTATTATTCAGTGATCCCATATACAATAACACATGTATTTTTATCAGCATTACTGGCACTTGGCATATGGTTATTTAAAAAAAGAGACTACATAAATTACTTTTATAAATCACTGTCAGGATTTTTTCTTGCCGGTGTTATTCTAAACCTGATAGCCGTTTATCTGATGTTCTGGTCAAAAAACCACTAAAATAATCAAAAAACCGCCATTTGAGCGGGTTCGATCAGATCAATAGTGACAACCTCTCTACCTAGCCAACCCAAACCTGTTTGGCGTTGGTAAATTCGCGAATTCCCTGTGGCCCCAGTTCGCGGCCGTAGCCGGATTGTTTGATACCGCCGGATGGCAGCCGTGGGTCGGTTTTGACCATACCATTGATGGCAACCTGCCCCGCCTGCAGATTCAGAATAGCCTGCCGCTTGTTACGCGGTGTACGGGTCCAGATGCTGGCAGCAAGGCCATAGCGAGTCTGGTTGGCGACGGCTAACGCTTGCTCGAATGTATCCACACAGGTGACGGCCAATACCGGCCCGAAGGTTTCTTCGTCAAAAGCAGGCATGCCTGGCTGTACGTCTACCAGCAGGGTTGGCGGGTAATAAAAACCCGGCCGCGCCAAAGGTTCTCCACCCAGCAGGCATTTGGCGCCCGCAGCAATCGATGCGGTGACCTGATGCTGCAGGGTGTTGAGTAACTCCTGACGGGCGATCGGGCCGATATCCGAGTCCTGCAGCAGCGGATCGCCGACCTGTAGTTTGGCCATACGCTGTTTTAGCAGCTCGATCACCTGTTGATAGACTGGCGCTTCTACCAGCACGCGTTTGACCGCCAGGCCAGACTGACCGCTGTTTTTCATGCGCGACTGCAGTGCCATATCGACCGCCTGTTCGAGGTCGCCATCGGCCATCACAATACAGGCGTCAGAACCCGACAGTTGCAGTACTGTTCGTTTGATTGCCGAAGCCGCCACGGCTGCCAGCTGAGCGCCAACCGGGCTGGAGCCAGCGAACGACAAACCCTGAATCGCCGGATGGCGAATGGCTGCTGCAACCTCGCTATCGGCAATCGGCAAGTTGACGACGATGCGGGCATCCGGCACTTTCATGCGGCCACACACCTGTTGAATGAGTTCGACGATCAGGTTGGCAGTGCCCTGTACCTGAGCCGCGTGTTTGAGCACACAGGTGTTACCGGCCATCAGGGTTGGTGCCAGGAAGCGGAATGCCTGCCAGACCGGTTCGCTGGCATCAACAACACCCAGCACCGGGCCGATCGGCTGATAGGTAACATAGTGGTCGCGGGGGCTCTCGGAGCCGCTATCAGGGCTGGTATCAACATGTTCACTGCCCAGATAAACCGCCGCCTGATTGGCAAAGTACTCCACGCATTCGATCGCCTGGGCAACTTCACGCCGCCCTTGCCGTATCGGTTTGCCCATTTCCAGCGCCATCAGTTCGGCCAGCTCCTGAGTCTGGTCGCGCAGCTTTTCGGCCACCGCCATCATCACCTTGCTGCGCAGGTTCATGCGTGCCAGATTCCAGCCTGGCCAGGCATCTGCCGCCTGATTGATACGGTCGTTCAGTTCTTCAGCTTGCAGAGCCGGGTATTGTTCCAGCACCAGTCCGGTGGCCGGGTTAGTGGATGTCAGCATAGTTCCCCCTGCATAGTTTCCCCTGCATCGTTCCTCTCGTCGCAGACCCACCGGCCCACTATTGAGTATGACTTTGCGGAACAGGCAGCGACGGCAACCAGACCGCGATACCGGCATCAGACGCCTGTTTCCTTTATGAAGGGCCTTGTACAGGGATTCTCCCGCTGCGCCAAGTTCTCTGGCCATATCCGGTCACTGGCGCTGAACAGTCTGACGCCTCAGTGGGCTTCGTAAACGGCGTAAAACTTCTGCACCTGGCCAACAGTTTCCCAGCTACCGCTGAAACCGGCGGGAATCACAAAGGCCTGACCGGCAGTCACTTCCTCAACCGCGCCACCATCGGAGCGAATAATCGCCCGGCCTTTAACGATGTAGCAAAACTCGTCTTCGGTGTATTGCACCCGCCACTGGCCAGAGTCCGACGACCACACACCACAGTGGAAATTGTTGTCTCTATTGGTGAACAGGTTCAGCAGCAGTTCTTTAGGGTCGCCAGACAAAACCCGCTCGGGCTTGATCGGGCTGTTTGGCATGCGGCAGGAAGGGGTAATACGTTGCAGGGTTTTCATAAGGATCCTTGAAAGCAGTCTCTGTAGCACCCGGATAAACCGAGTAATTGTTCGAATTATACCGACAGCAAGGGCTCCATAAGCTACCTCCACGGGGATACTTTACTCTTGTTGAAATGCGGATCATGACAATTGCCCGACTACGACCGCCTTCCAACGAGAACCCCCAAATCACCCCACAACCGCCCGAAATCTATCCGCAAACCACCTGGTAACAAGATCAAAAAACTTGGCTTTAAATGTAACCAGAGAGTAACAGAATGGTTTCCATGTTTTGTCAAAAACTGGCTATAGGCCTTTATCTATAAGGGTTTTCCAGATTCCCATGGTGATTACAAATGCTGGCCAGATGTTTTCCAGATAATTATTGATCAGTTTTTCTCAGCATTAGCGTGAAAAAGCATCGCTTTTTCAAAAGTCTGGCCGGAACTACTATGCACTTATCGAAAGACAACACGCACAGACAACAACCCTTGAGGTAGACGCTATGAACAACGCTTATGTAGTAGACGTAGAAAAAGCCATCGAAGACGCCAAAGCCGCTCGTACTGCCCTGCTGGCTGACATCTGTTCTTCCCTGGTTGCCAAAACCAAAGTATCCCTGAAGAAAGCTGAAAAAATGGTTGCTGCTCACTAAGCAGAGCTGAGCAAACCAATACCCGCCAGGTGAACGGCCGACTGTAAGGACCCAAACCAATTTCGGTTAACCAGATTCCTTACTGTCAGGCACAACCTGGGGCGCAAGTCCGCTGATTTATCCCCGCACGACCTCTGAACATATCCCTCTGCAAGACCGACTGAAACCGAATATTTCCTTATCTGGCTCCCTCTATACCCATCGCTAAACCTGCTGCGAACGGCATTGAAAATACATGCCTGGACAACGACCGTTGAAAACATCACAGCAGCTGTCGGGACATGTCCCGACCCTACGCACCGGTGCTTCACACAAGATGGCCACGCTCATCGCCAAGCCGGGTAATCGCTGGCCACGGCACAACGCACTATCTCCACCACAACTGAAATTCCACTGCGGACATTCTGGCGGAAACAGGCCAGCAGACTCCGTGACTGGTCAATTGGGAATGGCTGAAATCCCGTCTGCTAGGGCTATCAAGAATCCTCGCAGCCGGAGACCACCATGCAGCCACTACGCAACCTGCTTACCGCCAGCCTCTTGAGCCTGTCCGCCGCGACCAGCTTTGCCGCCAGCCTGGAGTTTTCCAACGAATATAACGACCAGTCGATTCACGCCCAGGGCGATGCCTATTTCATCGAACAGGTGAAAGAACTGAGCAGTGATGACGTCGAAATCACCTTGCACACCAGTGGCGCGCTGGGTTTCAAATCCGCTGACCATTTCTATGCGGTGGCCGATAACGCCATTCAGCTGGCGGATACCCTGGCGGGCACCATGGGCGGTATTGATCCGATCTTCCTGCTGTCGTCATTGCCATTTGTGGTGAATAGCGTCGATCAGGCTGAAAAGCTGTATCAGATCGCCCGGCCATACTATGAAAAGGTGTTTGAAGATAACGGCCAGATTTTGCTGTACGCCTCGCCATGGCCTGCCAGCGGTATCTGGTCGAAAGTGCCGGTCAATTCAGTGGCCAGCCTGCAGAACCTGAAAATCCGTACCTACGACAAGAACGGTACCATCACTTTCAAGGAAGCTGGTGCGGCGCCGGTACTGTTGTCGTGGGCGGATGTGATTCCGCAACTGTCGACCGGTGGTATCAGCTCGGTACTGACATCTGCGGAAGCTGGTGCCAATGGCAGCTTCTGGGAGCATTTGAGCAGCTACAGCGAAATCCGTTACGCCATTCCGCTGAATATGGTGCATATGAACCGCGATACCTTCGACGAGCTGTCAGAGGCTGATCAGCAAGCGATTCTGGACGCCGCCAAGCGTACCGACGCCCACAACTGGCAAACCGTACGTAACCGTCTGCAGCAGAACTACGCCGAATTGAGCGAACACAAGGTCAACATCATTACCGAGATTGATCCAGCCATGGCGGCCAAGCTCAAGGCAGCAGCTCAACCTGCGCTGGATGAATGGCTGAAAAGCACTGGGGCTACCGGCGCCAAAATCCTCAAGCAACTGACAGCCGAATAAGCCCATGGCACGCCTGTTTATTTTGCTGGTCAAGCGTATCAATCAGGTCGCCGGTTTCATCGCTGGCGCCCTGATGATTTACATGGCCGGGCATATTCTGCTGGAGATCGTGCTGCGCTTTTTTGATTCCTCGACCTTTGTACTGAACGAGTTTGTTGGTTATGCGGTTGCCACCATGACGTTTTTTGGGCTTGGCTACAGCCTTGAGCGCGCCGGGCTGATCCGGGTCGATATGCTCACCAGTCGCTTGCCCGATGGTGCTGCGGTGTTGGCCGATTTGCTGGTATCAACAACCTGTCTGGTGATGTTCAGCTGGCTCAGCTGGAGCTGGTTGCAGAACGTCGAACGCAGCTTCAAACGCGGTATCAGCAGTGGCTCACTGGCGGATACCCCGATCTGGATTCCGGAAGCCCTGGTGTTGATCGGGCTGGTGATTTTCTGTCTCAGCCTGCTGGCGCGGGTACTCAGTCTGGCGCTCTATCGGCAGCCGCCCCGCTACGTTATCGACGGTCATTCGGGAGTCGAATAATGGATACCCTGACAACCACTCTTGGCCTGGTGGCACTGATTTTTATTGTGCTGGGCTTTGGCACCTGGGTGTTTGCCGGGTTGGTGCTGGTGTCGGTGTTGTCGCTGTTCTGGCTCGGTGATTTCAGTTTTCAGCGCATCAGCGTGACGCTGACGCGGGTGCTGTTCCGGGCCGGAAATTCGTGGGAGTTATCGGCCATTCCATTGTTTATTCTGATGGGCGAACTGATCTTCCGTTCGGATATATCCGAACGCCTGTTCAAGGGGCTGGAGCCCTTTGCCCGCCGTATTCCCGGCGGCATTCTGCATACCAATATTTTTGGCTGTACCTTGTTCGCGGCAGTGAGTGGCTCCAGTTCGGCAACCACCGCTACGGTTGGCAAGATCACCACCCGAGAGTTGCAGCAACGTGGTTATGACCGCCAGCTGTCGATTGGCTCGCTGGCCGGTGCTGGCAGCCTCGGGCTGCTGATTCCGCCGTCAATTGTGATGATTGTTTATGGCGTACAGGCGGAAGTGTCGATCAGTAAACTCTTTATGGCCGGTGTGCTGCCGGGTTTGCTGATCGCTGCGCTCTACTCCGGCTATTTGCTGGTTCAGGCTTTGATTCATCCGCACAAGGCACCCCGTCAATCCCGATCAGAATCCACCAATCAGGTAACCCTGTTGCAAAGTCTCGGCTTGCTGGCACCGGTATTGGGGCTGATTGTGGTGGTGATTGGTTCTATTTACAGCGGCCTGGCCACACCGTCGGAAGCCGCTGCCGTTGGTTTGGGTGCTGCCGTGCTGTTGCTGGCATTTGAACGCCAGCTCAGCTGGCAGCTGTTTATCGACGCCACCCGTTCGGCGCTGGTCAGCAGTGTGATGGTGTGTTCGATTCTGGTGTGTGCCGCATTATTGGCCACTGCCGTCGGTTACCTGCACATTCCCCAGGATATCGCCAAGGTGATTGGCGGCATGGATCTGAATCCGGCTCAGCTGCTGCTGATTCTGGCGCTGTTTTATATTGTGCTGGGGCTGTTTCTGGACGGCATTTCCATCACCGTAATGAGCTTGCCGATCACCATGCCACTGGTGTTGCAGGCCGGTATCGACCCCATCTGGTTCGGCGTGTTTCTGGTGATCATGGTGGAAATTGGCCAGATCACTCCGCCAGTCGGCTTCAACCTGTTTGTATTGCAGGGGCTGACCGGTGAAAAACTCGGCAAGGTGGCGATTGCGGCACTGCCGTTTTTTGCCTTGATGTGTCTGGCAGCGCTATTGATTGCCCTATTCCCAGCCATCGTGCTGTGGCTACCAGGATTATCGGGGTAAGCGTGGATTCCAGAGCAGGTCTGGAATGACGGCTATTCGAATACGCGAAAGACATCAGACAGCCGATAGATGCACCAAAAGCAAACTTGCGGTATTCACAAGCCTGCCGATGCCGCACCAATTCAGTCCGGTGATCGCCCTATAATCATCCAGTGAGTTATATTGTATACACCTGTTTAATCATGCAGTTATGTGTCTATGGCCAGCACGGTCCAATTTCCTACTAAACCAGTCAGATAAATACGACAAATTCCCTGTAAACACAGTTTTTATCACACATTCATCTGATCTGGCTTGCCAGCGGACCCTGCTGGCACGCAAGCTGCTATTTACCACCAGGAAAACTATCTACCTGACAGTCATAGACAGATATTTATCAAAGGCACGCATACATGAATATCTCCTCAGCCGCCAGCCCTGCCGTCAGCCCAGCGACCAACTTCAAGAGCCCTTACCGCAATGCCAACCACGCTTACGTTCGTAATGGCGGACCCACGGCTGAACCTGGCAACCATCGGAAAGTGGCCGTGGTGTTGTTGGAGCACTTTTCGATGTCCGCCTTTTCCGTCGCCGTCGATGTGTTGATCACCACCAATCTGGTGAATCCGGTCAAGCACTATGAAGTGCAGACCTGGGGGGTCGAACGCCCGGAGGTGATGTCTGATTTAGCCTTCAGCCTGCCGACCCAGGGCGTGCTGGCCGACTTGCAGCTGGATCAGGATACGCTGCTGGTAATTTGCGGCGGCTACCGTAACCGGCTGGAGCACCACCCGTTGCTGTCACAAAAACTGCAGCAGGCCGCCATGGTCGGCGCCACTCTGTGTGGCATCTGGAACGGTGCCTATTATCTGGCCGAAGCCGGGGTGATGAGCGACATCGAGATTGCCATTCATCAGGACAACCACGCACTGATGAGCGAACGCTTTCCGACTCAGCCCCTGGCCAGTAAAACCTGGCAGGTTGGTCATCAAAGGCTCAGCTGTGCCGGCCCGAACAGTGTGCTGGATATGATGCTGGCATGGGTCGCCAGCCAGCATGGCCAGCGTTGTGCCGATGCGGTTGAAGAGGTAATCGGCAAGGACCGTGGTCGCACGCCATCCAGCAGTGGCAATCCATTACTCGATGGCTTGCGGGTGCCGGAAATTCTGAAAGAGTCGATCCGGCTGATGCAGAATAATATCGATGAGCCATTGGGCATCGACGAACTGGCAGAGCTGGTTGGCACCTCTCGGCGGCAGCTGGAGCGGCTGTTCAACAACCACACCAGTGCCTCTCCTGCGCGTTATTACATGGAGCTGCGGCTGAATCATGCCCGCCAGCTGCTGCAACAAACCAATCTGCCGATTACTGAAGTGTCTGTTGCCAGCGGCTTTGTCAGCTCCAGCCACTTCAGTCGCAGTTTCCGACGCTTCTTTGGCATCCGGCCAATCGACGCCCGGGTACTGCCATCTCGCTAGCTCAGGACAAAACCTCCGGCAACCACAGGGTAATCTGCGGAAACAGCGTCAATACGGCCACCGCTGCCAACAGAATCAGCCAGTAAGGCAAGGATGCCCAGGCTGCTGACGGCACACTGACATCGCCTTTGGTGATCGAACTCAGCACAAACAGGTTGAGGCCAACCGGTGGCGTGATCATGCCGACTTCCATCAGCAGGGTCACCACAATGCCGAACCAGACCGGATCAAAGCCGAGGCTGGTGACCATCGGGAAGGTGATCGGCAGCGTCATCAACAGCAATGAAATGCCATCGAAGAAACAACCTAACACCAGATAGACAACCACTACCATCAACAACACGCCGTAACGATCCAGCCCCAGTTCGGAAATCATGCCGACGGCTTCACGCGGCAACCCCAACAGGCTAACCGCCTGTGCCAGAATCACAGTGCCGACCAGAATCAGCGCCACCGCACTGAACATCATGGCGCTGCTGCGCAGTGCCTGCCACAGCAGTTTCCAGGTCAAATCGCCCCAGAAAAAGCCCAACAACACAGATACACCAACGCCCATCGCAGCCGCTTCGGTGGGCGTTGCAATGCCCATATAAATGGTGCCCAGCACAAAGAAAATCAGGATCGGCAACGGCCATACCTGCAGCAAGCCCTGACCAACGTCTTTCCAGCTGAAGGGCTCGGTGTTTGCTGGAGCGACCTGGCTGCCAACACGGGCACGGATATAGATCCAGACAAAAAATGCCGTCGAGATCATTAGCCCCGGCAGCAAGCCAGCGAGGAACAGACGGCCAATCGACACTTCCTGGGTAGCACCATAAATCAGCAACGACAGACTCGGGGGAATCAGCAATCCCAAGGTGCCACCGGCCGCCAGAGACCCCACCACCATGTTGGGTTCATAACCGCGCTGTTTCAGTTCCGGGTAACTGACCGAACCAATCGCCGCAGCCGTTGAGGTACTGGAACCACTCACCGCACCGAACAGGGTACAAACGGCAATATTGGTATGCAGCAATTGCCCCGGCAGGCAGCGAAACAGCGGCGTCAGGCCGTTATACACCCGGGTTGAAACACCACTGGCCAGCAGAATATCGCCCAGCATAATAAACAGCGGTACGGCGCTGAGGGTAAAGTCTGTCAGCAGGTTCCAGGCCGAGTTGATCGCCAGCGATGTCGCTCCATTGGCCATAAAGTGCAGCAGAATAAAGCCGGTCAGGCCCAATGCTGCCCCCAGCAGGGCACCACTGGCAAGCAACACCGCCAGACTGGAACCCAGAATCATCCAGCTCATATACGCTCCTCCCCGGTCTGGATTTCACCCGTGGTAATCAGCCGCCACAGCGCCCGCAACTCAACCAGCAAACACACCGCCATGGCCGCTGGCATCAGCGCCATCCAGGGCCACAACAGCAGGCCACTGACGTCCGAACGGGACTCGATCATTTTCGAGAAGTCCATGAAATTCCAGGACTCATAAACAAACACCGAGGCAAAGGTAAAAAAGATCAGGCAAGCACCAAAGCGGCAGAGCCGCTGCCCTAATGGACCAAATCGCTCGGTCAGAATCGTCAGCCGGATATGCTCGGCACGATCCATCACGTAGGGAAAGGTGGTAAATGCCAGCGTTACGAACAGCAACCCTGCCAGCTCGTCAGAAAAGGAAATCGGCGCTCCGGCCAGATAACGCAACAGGGCACTGGCCAGAATCAGCAACGCCATGGCGGCGCCAGCCAGTACCCCGATGTAGAACAGCGCCTGGACCATACGATCCAGGGCTTTTGACAGCAAACCAGTCATCGATCAAACCGGTCCGGTTATTCGGCCTTGGCCGTTAACTGCTGTTGTTGCTGGGCCAGGGTGGAGACGGTGTTGTAGTACTCCATACCTTTCTCACCAGACTTCTCGGCCATTTCTTTCCAGGCATCCATGGCAGCTGCCACAAAGGTCTTCACATCGGCATCGCTGAATGGTGGCAAGACGGTAATGCCCAGCTGTTTGCGTTCTTCACGAGCGGCCGCTTCGCGAGCCGGATCGACGGCGACTGCCTTGCTTTCCTGCCAGGTTTCTTCACCGGCGTCAGTGATGGCCTGCTGCTGTTCAGGGGTCAGGGAATCCCAGGTCTTGTCGCTGACACCAAACATCCATGGTGAGGCTGCCCAGGGGTGCAGGTAGGATTCGTATTTGGTCACTTCCTGCAGCGAGACGGTTTTGGCCACTGTCGACAGGTAATAGGCACAATCAACCACTCCGGTTTGCAGCGCCAGATACATATCGTTCTGGCCAATCACCTGAGCGGAAATGCCCAGTTTCTTGAAGGTATCGACCAGGTGACCGGACCATACCCGCACTTTCTTGTCTTTCAGTTGCTCCAGCGAATCGACCGGCTCCTTGCAGTGCAGGCCCACATCAAATACCGGTGCCACCACGCCGCCAGCGGTATGGATACCCCAGCCAGCATAGGCTTCACGGTAGATGCTGCGCAGGGTTGGCAGCAGCGCCAGATGCTGGGATGACTCAGTAATTGCGCCCTGCGCATAAACAGACGCCAACGCTGGTGCATCGCGCTTGTAGTACTCACCGTACATCAGCGCCATATCCACCATACCGGCCTTGAGAATACGCAGCATATCGGCTTCTTTCAGGCCCAGAGAACCGGCGTGATACACCTCAACCTGCAGACTGCCGTGGGTTTTTTCCTTTACCCGCTCGGCGAATTTTTCGATATAGGCCGCTTCCGGGCGCGTTTGCGCCAGACCACTGTGAAACTTCAGAACCCGCACGTCATCTGCCAGCGCACTTGCGGTTAACGCAATGCTGCCGAGCAGGGTGGATCCCATGACCAGTTTTTTGAATAAACCCATAAAGGTACTCCATAGCTGTTGGCTGACCTGCAACGCAGGCTTGGACAGGTGTTCTATGGATGCTATGGAGGCTATTGCCAGACGATTCGACTGGCTGCGACGGATCTGTCGCAATCAGGCGATCAATAACAAGAAAGGGGGCTTTGGCAGCATTGCCCTGACAACCGCAAATTCCCAGACAGAATCGGAGAGCACTACCATCCAATGAAATCCTTTTGCACAACAGCTCAATAGCGACACATTAATGGCAATTACAGACATGCGCTGGTTACCACGCGGCGTTCCAGCAAGATTGATTCCATAAAGTCATTAATCGAGTTCCATCAACGAAATACTCATAAGCGCAAAAAATTTGCCTTTTGACGTTTGTCTGACAATTGGGTCGTTTTTGATCAAACAGGCTATAAATCCAGTATCTATGCGGGTTTATCTGTTGTGACCCAGTTCATGAAAATGTCACAGAAATACCAAATAGCCATTACAAGTTAGTTTTTCTCATCATTAAGCTGAAAAACACTCGCTTTTTTAAGACCAAGGTCTAGTGCACTATGCACTCATCGACAGACAACAACCTTTTGAGGAATACAAAATGACCAACGAATTCGTAGTAGACGTAGAAAAAGCCATCGCTGACGCCAAAGCTGCCCGTTCCGCTCTGCTGGCTGAAATCTTCTCTTCCCTGTTTGCCAAAGTTAAAGTTGCCCTGACCAGCAAGAAAACTGAAAAACTGGTTGCTGCTCACTAAGAGCCCAACAACCTGATACCCGCCAGGTGATCGGCCGACTGTAAGGAACCAAGAACAACTCCTCCTTGCTGTCAGGCACAACCTGGGGCGAAAGACCAAACTCCTCCGCAAGACCTCTCAAAACATCCCAAACGCAGCTCGTTTTACAATCTCCGTAAGATCACATTTCATTCTGCTGATGTACTGGCTTTACCTGCCGGTTGTTTGCTAACGAAGCCACTCTTCAAGTTCAAAACTCATAAAACCATCACATTGATTCCTCCCCGGCTCTTCAAAATCAGAGCAAGGTCCCGTATTGGCACGAACAGGAGGAAATCATCGTTGATTGGCGTTAGCTTGAACCCAAAAGGAGTTGACGTTATGGACTATAAAATCAGTATTTTGAGAAATGATAAAAGCGGCACCTTGAAGTTTGTTGGTAACGGCAAAGAAGTCAGCTGTACATGCTATTGGAATCTGAGCAAAAAATTCCTGCCGGTGTTTATCCAAAATGTTCAGCAACAACCATGGCCAGAAAGAAAAACTCCAAAGGACTACCTCGGGAGGCCATTTTCATACCAAAGGTAGAAGGCTTCACGGGTATTTTTATTCATATGGGCAAACCCCCATACGAAAACTGGTCGGATGGCTGTATCGTTGTTGATGAAGAAAAAATAATTGAAATTTATAACTCGATCGATTCCAAAGATGCCCAGAACGTAACAGTGACTATCACAGGATAATCCCATGAAAGTTATTTCAGCGATGATTGTCCTGCTACTATCGCTAGGTGCCAACCAGGCGCTTTCAGCCGCTATGGATCAGCCTCTTTCAGCTGATGAAAGCTACCTGTTCAAAGCCTATTTAAATCAGCTGCCAGACAACGAACTGAAGACATTCAAACAGCTGGAAAGTATCTACCTGTCACTGCTGCAAAAAGACAATCCACCGGGCCAGCTAAATGAAGACGATATCAAGCTGATTCTTTTATTTGCCAGATATTCCAACGATCACAACAATGCTGCTTTTCAGGAATACCTGAGATCCGACCTGCTCCCTGTATACCAGCACAACGAAAAGCAGTTCATGAAAGTATTGAAGGATTTGCCTTTTTTTCTGACTACGGCCTGTGATTTCTTTAACAGCCACTTCGGATTTGAAGAAACAGGAAGCGAAGGTAAACCCGCTTTTATTCGTAACCTGAAGCAAAATCTGGAAAAGGACTTCAATTCCAGCGACACCGACTCATGCCTGTCAGAATTCAAATAGAACACTGCCTGGCAACACTTGAGCTTACCGGCTGCCTCACAGAGGCAGCCGGTAAGCCTGAACTCAGAACGGTACGTCTTCGTCGTAGTCCGGCATCATCTGGGAGAATGGGCCACCGCCATTATTAGCCACAGGCTGGTTACCACCGGCGGCTTCCACTCGCCAGGCTTGCAGGCTGGTGAAACATTTTTCCGGCTTGCCCGGAGAATTCCACAAACGGCCAGTCAGATTGAAGGTCACCATCAGTTCGTCGCCAGGCTGGAACTGATCCATCAGGGCGCACTTGTCCTTCACCAGCTCAAAAGCCACGTAGTTAGGATATTCAGCGCGCTCACCTTCGCCAGTCAGCTTGATGACGAATTCACGCTTGGTAAAACCGTTCTGACCGTAGGATTTGGTTTCGTCGATCGAGTGCACAACACCCTGGACTTCGAAGCTTTTGGACATGAGTAACTCACCTGTGAAATTTGCCGGGAATCATAACATTGATACCGGTAACAAAAACCGCAGCGGCGGATTTTCTCCGGCGGCTGTCACAAATCGATACGCTGGCGGTTCAGGCGGAAAATATAAGACGTCGGCCCGAAGGCCGACGTTGCGGGGGGCGCAGGCCACCGGGAAACCTCCCGGCCACCATGCTCGTTGTCAGGCAGGACGATTACTTCTGGAATTCCGGATAGGCTTCCATTCCGCATTCGTGCTTGTCCATACCTTCCATTTCTTCTTCCTCGCTCACGCGCAGGCCAATGATCGCCTTGATCACCAGCAGCGTGATGAAGGAAGCAACAAACATCCAGGCGAAAGTCGCCGCAGTACCAATCAACTGGCCCATAAAGGTGGCGTCCTCGTTGCTCAGCAGCACAGCGAAAATGCCCCAGATACCAGCGGCACCGTGGACAGAAATCGCACCAACCGGGTCATCCAGCTTGAGCTTGTCCATGGTCAGTACAGAAATCACCACCACCAGACCACCGACCGCACCAATCACAGAGGCCATGCCAGCACCTGGCTGCAATGGTTCAGCGGTAATCGCGACCAGACCGGCCAAGGCACCGTTGATCGTCATGGTCAGGTCAGTCTTGCCGAACAGCAAACGGGCAAACAGTGCCGCAGCCACCATACCGGCAGCCGCCGCGGCGTTGGTGTTGACAAAGATTTTGGCCACTGCGTTGGCTTCATCAACATTGGCAATTTTCAGCTCGGAACCGCCGTTAAAGCCGAACCAGCCCATCCACAGAATGAACATGCCGAGCGTCGCCATTGGCAGGTTGGCACCGGGAATCGCCCGAACTTCACCATTAGGACCATAGCGTCCCTTGCGTGGACCAACCAGCAGTACCGCCGCCAACGCCGCGGAAGCGCCAGCCATGTGAACCACCACAGAACCCGCGAAGTCCTGGAAGCCCAGTTCGTCGAGGAAACCACCGCCCCATTTCCAGTAGCCTTCAACCGGATAAATCACCGCAACCATAACCACGGAAAACGCCAGGAAAGGCCACAGGCGCATACGCTCGGCCACGGCACCGGACACAATCGACATGGTCGCGGCAGCAAAAACGGCCTGGAAGATAAAGTCAGCCATGCTGGAGTAATAAGGCGCGTCATCACCACCAGCGGTGACAGCAGCCACGGTGTTGTCGTCGCCCAGCAGCATCGACAAGCCCGGAATAAAGCTGTTTACCGGGTCCGCCGGATACATGATGTTGTAGCCAACCAACAAATAAACAATACAGGCGATGCCATACAGCAAGGCGTTCTTGTTAAGAATTTCAACCGTGTTTTTGCCTCGTACCAGACCGGCTTCGAGCATGGCGAAACCGGCCGCCATCCACATCACCAGCACGGTGCACATGAGGAAATAGAAGGTATCGAGCGCGTACGACAACTCGATCGGTAATGTATCCATAAAGGACTGCTCCTGACTCTTTCATATTAAGAATTTTTATTTCTTTTTAGGAATATGAAAGAAGCATGCCAACTGACAGAAATCGACATAAAACCCCCAGTCTTGCCGCCAAAGTGCCCTTTTGGCTTTTGAGGATGCACCAAAGAACTACATGATATTTTTATTCTGCACAGGAATAAGTCATAAATATCAGTTGGTTGAAGGTCTTATTTGCGCAGTTTTCAGGAAAAATGCTGCCCGCTGATCCGACTCGCACCTGGATTCCAGAGCAAATCGACAATGACGCTGAAGCCCGACTCAGCGGTCCTGTTCAACGCAGCGCCTGAATCCCTTTGGCCATTTGCGCAACGGCCTGTGACGCGGTCATCGTCCGGCTGTGATAGAAACGGCTGGTTGAGCTGACAATCAGATCGCGGATAGCGGGTGTCTGGGCCATGCCGTGAGCAATGGAGGGCACCAGCTTGCCCATTGCAGCGGCCGCCATAAAATCGTTCATGCTGGCCTGGGCGCAGCTGTCAAACGGCTTACGATCCATCCCCTGACGCGCCGGAATCGATCCCTTGGCAAGGTTAAAAGCCTGCTGGAATGCCGGTTCCATCATCAGTTTTGCCATATCCGCCTGCGCCTGGCGGGCGCTGTCGCCGCTGAGCTGGAACATGGCAAAGCTGTCGACGTTATAGATAAAGCCGTCGCTGGTATCGGGTGCAGCGATACAAACAAAGTCCACCCCGGGGTTTTTGCCAGCACTGGTGAATTCGCCTTTGGCCCAGTCACCCATGATCTGCATCGCTGCCTGACCGTTCACCACCATACTGGTGGCAATGTTCCAGTCGCGGCCGAGCACATCAGCATCGATAAAATCGCGGCTGCGTTTAAAGGTTTCAAACACCTTGATCATGGTTGGCCCGCTCAATGCGGCCGGGTCCAGCTCAACCAGTGCACGGCGATAGAAATCCGCGCCGCCAATGCCCAGCGCCATCACTTCGAACAGGGTACCGTCCTGCCAGGCTTGCCCGCCTTGAGCCAGCGGCGTGATACCGTATTCCTGCAGTTGCCTGGCGACATCGAAAAACTCATCCCAGCTGGTCGGAATGGCCAGCCCGTATTGCCGAAACAGCGCCGGATTGGCCCACAAGCCATTAACCCGATGAATATTGATAGGCACGGCGACGTAGTGCCCCTGATAAGTCACCAGCTCACGTATCACTTCAGGCAAGCGTTGATCCCAGTGTCCGGCAACGGCAACGTCGTCCAGCTCAGTCAACAAGCCCTCACGCGCCCATTGCTGGATCAAAGGTCCCTTGAGCTGTGCAGCCGAAGGGGGAAAACCGGCGACAATGCGCGCTTGCAAGGCCACCATGGCGGAATCACCGCCGCCACCCGTTACGCTGGCGTCTTTCCAGTGATGGCCCTGCTGCTCCAGCTGTTGTTTCAAAACCTGAATGGCCGACGCTTCGCCAGCCGATGTCAGAAAGTGCAGCACTTCCACATCGCCTGCCCTGGCGTTGGCGGTCATCAGAATCGTCAACAGCAGCAAAGCTGCAATTCTATGCATAGTCCCAGTCCTTTTTATGCCTGTTATTCTGCTGTCTATAACCAGACAGCACTTGTCTGAGGTTAGCATGGCCGCAGCAACAAGGCCGACAGACCTGCCATGCCTTGCGCCGTGTCAGTATTGATGGTGCTCAACTGCATCAGTGACGAACCAATGTCCTACCGAAACAGTTACGTAAATTTCACAAAAATCCATTTGAATCCAAAATAGCAGCTGCCTAATATCAGATCAGATTTGTTAAATAATCACCAAAAAGCATCTTTTTATTGCTACCGAGAACAGCATGAGTTCCCAAGCTTGTGACATCGTCATATTTGGCGCACTGGGAGACCTCACCCAGCGCAAATTGATTCCTGCCCTGTTTCAACTGGCACGCGCCGGACTGTTGCACGAGCACAGCCGCATTGTTGGCGTCGCCCGTAATGAGCAGGACAGTACGGCGTTTATTCAGACCTGTCTGGCCAGCCTGCAGCGCTTTGTGGCGGCCGATTACCGTAGCGACAGCGAGCTCGACGCCTTTGCCAAACGCCTGAGTTATGTGCAGGTCGATTTCAAACAGCCAGAGCAATATCAGCCGCTGGCGCAGCAATTGGAAAGCGGCTCGCAGGAACGGGTATTTTATTTTGCCACCGCTGCCAGCCTGTTCGGGCTGGTGAGCGAGCACTTGCACAATGCCGGTTGCCTCAATGGCCAATCCCGTGTGGTGCTGGAAAAACCACTCGGTCACGACACCGAGTCGTCCAACCGCATCAACGAATACGTTGGCCGCTATTTTGAAGAGCGCCAGATCTTCCGTATCGACCATTACCTCGGCAAGGAAACCGTGCAAAACCTGCTGGCGCTGCGGTTTGCCAACCCGCTGTTTGGCAACCAGTGGTCGTGCAAGAACATCTCCCATATCGAAATTACGGTAGCGGAGAAAGTAGGTATTGAAGGCCGCTGGGGCTATTTTGATGAAGCCGGTCAGATGCGCGACATGGTGCAGAACCACCTGTTGCAGCTGCTCTGTCTGACCGCCATGGACCCACCGCTGAACCTCAGTGCCAATGCCATTCGCAACGAAAAGGTAAAGGTGTTACAGGCACTCAGCCCGGTGATCGCCAGCGGCCCCAACCGGGAAGTGGTGCGCGGTCGTTATGTCGATGGCCAGATTGATGACAAGCCGGTCCCCGGCTACCTCAATGAACCCGGAGCCAATCAGGACAGCTGTACCGAAACCTTTGTGGCGATCAAGGCCGAAATCCGCAACTGGCGCTGGGCTGGTGTACCCTTCTATTTGCGTACCGGCAAACGCATGAAGAAAAAGCTGTCGCAGATTACCGTGCACTTCAAACCGCCCAGCCACTATATATTTGACGAAGAGCAGCGTAACCAGGCCCACAACCGGCTCACCATCCGTTTGCAGCCAGACGAAGGTATCTCGCTGCAGATCCTCAATCAGGATCAGGATCTTGGTCACGACAATGGCCTCAAGGCCGGTTCATTGCGACTGGATTTTGCCCACGACTTTGGCAACCGCCGCATCCCGGATGCCTACGAGCGTTTGCTGCTGGAAGTGATCCGCGACAACCAGAACCTGTTTGTGCGGCGTGACGAAATCGAATACGCCTGGCAGTGGGTCGATCAGCTGCAGGCCCAGTGGGCCAATGACAGCACTCCGCCACAGCCTTATCCCGCCGGTAGCTGGGGGCCGAAAGGGGCGGACTTGCTGACGATGAAAAATGGCCACTGCTGGCACGAGGATTTGCCTGCGGGCTAATCCCACAAAACTGCCCGGAGCGCATCTTGCATTCAGTTTCCAGCCGCTGGCCAACCACCCTCTGACAGCCATCCGTTGGACAATAACAAGGAGTCTTGTATGACAACCACAGCCTATCCGCAGGACTTTATTCGCCAGATCGACGAACTGGTTGCGCTGGCACCGGTGGTGCCGGTAATCAAGATCGAACGGCTGGAAGACGCAGTACCACTGGCCCGCGCGCTGGTTGCCGGAGGTTTGCCGGTGCTCGAAATTACCCTGCGTACGGCCGTGGCGCTGGATGCCATCAAACACATCGTCGCCGAAGTTGAAGGTGCCCGGATTGGTGCAGGCACAGTGACCAATGTCACCAACCTGCAGCAAGCCATCGACGCTGGCAGCGAGTTTATCTTCACTCCCGGTGCCACACCTGAGCTGCTGGCAGGTGCGATTGCGGCCAATATCCCGATGATTCCCGGCATCCAGACCGTTTCAGAAATGATGGTGGCAATGGATCTGGGCTACCGCCGCTTCAAGTTCTTCCCGGCTGCCGCTGCCGGCGGCACTGCGGTGCTGAAATCCATCGCCGGGCCATTCCCCGATATTCGCTTTTGCCCCACCGGCGGCATCAGCCTCGCCAATGCCAACGAATACCTGGCGCTGAAAAACGTCATGTGTGTTGGCGGCAGCTGGGTGGTACCGGATGATCTGATCAAGGCAGGCGACTGGGCTGGTATTGAAAAGCTGGCGGCGGAAGCAGCGGCCTTGTGAGCCGTTTTTGTGCTCACGCAGGAGCAGGCTTTGTGGGTTGGGCCACGCCCAATGCACCGGGATCATGGCGCTAGCCACCGGCGCGTTACCAAGGTCGAATATTCACGCTAGCCCATAACCGCTGAACTTCTGTTTGTCACAGCCCGTCACCAGACTGAATGCTATTGGAAAATAGCCAAGGAGGCACCCAGCCATGTCCGCCGTTACTCGCTTACCCGCCTGGCAAGCGTTGCAACAACGTATCGACACAGCCCTCAATACGCCGATCAAATCCCTGTTCGATGACCCGGCGCGCTGCGGCCAATACACCCTCAAGGTGCAGAACATCCTGCTGGACATCTCCAAACAGCCAATCGACAACGACACCTTCGGGCTGTTGCTGCAACTGGCTGCAGAAGTCGATATCGAAAGTCGCCGGGAAGCCATGTTCAACGGCCAGCATATCAATGTCACCGAAGACCGGGCGGTGTTGCACACAGCGCTGCGTAATCGCAGCAATACGCCGGTGTACGTCGATGGCGAAGACGTGATGCCAATTATCGAGCATGAACTCAAGCGCATGCGGGTGTTCGTCAAGGCGGTGCGCAGCGGTCGCTGGCGCGGCTATTCCGGCAAGCGTATTACCGACGTGGTGAACATCGGCATCGGTGGCTCGGACCTTGGCCCACGCATGGTGACCCAGGCGCTCAAGCCCTATGCCGACGACCGTATTCGGGTGCACTTTGTTTCCAACGTCGACGGTGTCGAAATCGCCAATGTACTGCGCGAACTGAATCCGGAACGAGTACTGTTTGTGGTGGCGTCGAAAACCTTCACCACCAGCGAAACCATGACCAACGCCCAGACTGCTCGTAACTGGCTGATGGCTTCCTCCTTCGACAGCCGCGCCGTAGCCAAACACTTCGTGGCAGTATCCAGCAATGTGGCGGCGGTAAAAGCCTTTGGCATCAAGCCGGAAAATACCTTCCAGATGTGGGACTGGGTCGGCGGCCGCTTTTCACTATGGTCCGCGATTGGTCTGCCGATTGCGCTGTATCTGGGCTTCAAACAGTTCGAGGAACTACTGCAAGGCGCCCATGAAATGGACCTGCACTTCCGCCATGAACCCCTGAACAGCAATGCCCCCGTCTGGCTGGCGCTGACCACGCTGTGGAACAGTACTTTTCTGGGTCGCCAGAGTCAGGCAATTTTGCCCTACGACTGGCCGCTGGCGCGTTTTTCCGCCTACCTGCAACAGGCGGAGATGGAGTCCAATGGCAAGTCGGTTGATAGCCATGGCCAGCCAGTGCCCTACGGCACCGGCTCGATCATCTGGGGCCAGCTCGGCATTGATGGCCAACACGCGTTTTACCAGTATCTGCACCAGGGCAACGCCGTGGTTCCCGCCGACTTTATTGGCTCCATCGAATCCAGCACGCCGGTGCAGGGCCACCACGAAAAGCTGATGGCCAACTTTTTTGCCCAGACCGAAGCGCTGATGTGCGGCATCGACGCCGACCACGTGCGCACCGAACTGGCCGCCAAAGGGCTGGATGAAGCCCGCATTGAACAGCTGATTCCACACAAGGTGCACGAAGGTAACCGGCCTACCAACAGCCTGATTCTTGACCGCCTCGACCCGCGCACGCTGGGCGCCCTGATCGCCCTGTATGAACACAAGATTTTTGTACTGGGGTCAATCTGGGATATTTGTTCGTTTGACCAGTGGGGCGTGGAACTGGGCAAGACTCTCGCCAAAGGGATTTTGCCGGAGCTGGAAGAAGGGGTACTGCGGGAAGGTCACGATGATTCCACTGCCAGCCTTATGACGTATTTTATCGAGCAGCGTCGGGCATTAAAGGCTCGGGAGTAAAGCAAAATCGGGAATAAATTCCCTCCTGCATAGCCTGCGGGAGAGAATTTATTCGCGAGCCAATCAAGGCCTCAGGCCAAACCTCAGAAATCGTAGGTTGCGCCCAGGTTAATCCGACGACCATCCAGTACAACACCGTAGCTATCACTGGTGATTTCCACATTGGCAACGTTGTACACACCACCAATCAGCCGCAGCTGCTCGGTTGGCTGCCAGGTCGCACCAATATCACCAACGGTATAGGCAGGCGTACCATCACTCATGGACGTGCGGCTGAGGTAGTCCGAGGTTTCACCACGATAGTTCACCCGACCCCAGACGTTAACGTCGTACATGGCGTACCAGTCGAGGCTGACGTTGGCCATTTGCTTGGGAATCTTGTTCAGCGGCTGGCCCTTGTAGTCACCGGTTTTCTGTTCGGAGTCTGTGTAGGTGTAGCTACCGTTAAATTCCACGCTGTCGCTCAACCAGCTGTTGAGAGACAGTTCCACGCCATGCATTTCCGCTTCGCTGATATTGCGGTAGGTGCTGAGGAAGTAGTAGTTATTGCCGCCGTATTCACATTCGTAATCGGTGTAGTCGTTACGACCAACCGTATCACTGCTTTCGCACAGACGATCTTCAGCAATCTTGTTTTTGAAGGTGGTCTGGAACACGGTCATGCTGGTGTTGACGATGTCGTTATTGAAGATCAGACCAAATTCATAGTTCACACTGGTTTCCGGATCGAGATCCGGGTTACCGATAATCAATGCCCGCGCAATTGAAGTGCCGTCTGCAGTCACGTTGGGAGAGCCGCTGCCTCCGGTTCCCTGACCAAATCCTTCGGTGGCATTCGGCAGCGATGGCTGCGAATAACCGGTGGAAATCCCACCCTTGACCGTCAGCTCATCCGTCGCCCGCCAGTTGGCGTAGACCCGTGGAGAGAAATGGCCGCCGAAGAACTCGTCATCGTCGTAACGCAGGCCGGTAGTGATGCCGAGGTTCTCAATAAAGCGCCATTCTACTTCGGTGAAAACCGCGCCAATCCAGCGATCCATGGTGTCCACCGCACCATCAACGCTGGCACTCAGCAAACCATTGGTTTCGTTGACCAGTTCTTCGTGTTTGTAGCGGCCACCAAAGGTGTAGGTGTGGTTCTCACCCATGTAGGTGGCCTGGCTGTTGAGGGTGATGATTTTTTCCTGCTTGTCGGAAGTCTGTACCTTGTCCGAGGTGTCTTGCTGCAAATAGCTTTCGACGATCAGATTGCCGTAATAACCGGAATGGGTGACCGCCTGCATGACCTTTTCATATTCATAGGAGGTTTTGTCATCATCCTCTGCCAGCGATTTGCCTGGCGTATGGGTGTAACGCTGCTTCGAACGGTCGTAAGAAATACCAAGACGGTTGCTGTCATCAACCTGCCAGTTCAGCCGACCACCCAGAGAACGGGTGCTGGAATCCGGATTACTGGCGGCAGAATCATCCTCGCCTGCATAGTCACTTTCATCGGTGTGCTGGAAGCTGCCGGTCAGCTCCAGGCCCAGCTTGCCATCGATCAGCGGACCACCCAGATACAGATCGGTGTTGTATTCGTCATTACTGATGTCATTGACCGATTTGGTGTAGTCAGCAGCAATCGAACCGCCCCACTGCTCGGGGGCTACCCGGGTAATGACGTTGACCACACCACCCATGGCTTCAGAACCATAAAGCGACGACATCGGCCCGCGAATAACCTCGATTCGCTCAATCATCGACAGCGGCGGCATACCAATCTGCTTGCCACCATCGGTGCCATTGGTGTTGACGTTACGACCTGAGGAAATCGGCCGACCATCAACCAGATAGAGGGTGTAGGCATCGTCCATACCACGGATGGTAATGTCCTGCATGTTGCCGCCGCCATTGACGTAAACACCGGGAATATCCTTCACCGCATCGACGATCGAGCTGTAGGATTTCTTGCGTAGCTCTTCGGCGGAAATCACCGTAATCGACGCCGGAGCATCAATCACTTCCTGAGCGTGACCAGCAGCAGTAACAACAATTTCTTCAACATCGTCCTTGTCCGGTGCCGCCAGTGCCACCGGCACACCACCAACACAAAAAGAAGTTGTCACCAAAAACAGTTTGCTGCGTGCAAACTTGCCAAGTGGATTGCCAGCCATCATTTGCTATCTCCGATACATCCGATCCGTTCTCAATGCCCCGGGTTCAGGCATCGACCAATATTTACGCAAATGATTAATAATCTCATTTGCATTGAATATATAAGGAAATAGAACGATGTATCCAATTGCGCCAAACCGGGCGTGAGATAGCTTGAATACTGGATTGATCCATCCAGGAAACAGTGATGATAAATTTTGTTAAATGCTGTTAAGTTTCATTAAATGTTTATCAACAGACATCAAAAACTGCCAACAATCGTCACTCCGTTGCCAGATAGGGTCCGCTCAGGAGTTCAGATCGGTACCTGAGGTATAGGAATAAACCTCCAGATCCTGACGCTGTTGCCAGCCAAGATGCTGCCAGAACGCCTGTCCACCCGGGTTGGTTTTGAAAACAAAGACATGGGACTTATCAATCGCCTGCTGCTGCAGGGCAGCCAGACAGGTTTGCACCAGCAAACGGCCAAAGCCGTTACCACGCCAGGCGGATGCAACCGCCAGATGTTGGAGATAACCACGCTTGCCATCATGGCCAGCCATCAATGACCCCAGCAGTTCGCCATCGCGTTCAATAACAAAACTGAGGCCGGGGTTGCGATCAAGATAGCGGCTGACTCCTGCACGAGAATCCGCCGTGCGGATACTGATGCCATCGGTCTGCTGCCAGAGCTGCAACAAGGCATCGTAGTCATTGATATTCATCGGCCGCAGCCACTGATTGACCAGCATTTATTGGGACTGGCTCACCTGAACATCAGCGCCTTCACTGTCAGCCTGATTGACAGATGCCTGCTGTTCACGCGCCTTGCGGGCAGCTTCCCACTCCGCCACTTCTTCACGGTAAATATCCCAAACGCAGCGGTCACAACCGCTTTCACAACATTCGTTATCACCCGGTGGCAAAGGTTTGTCGTCACACATAACAGGCTGCTCTCTGATGAAAATGAGCCGTCAGTATATCACCCGGCAGGCATATCACTATTGGTCTGACTGCACTACCGAATTCCGTAATCCACCCCATATCCGCTAGAAACCCTACTATTTGTACTGTTAGCAAATAACGATCCTGACCAGCCGTTCACTCTATATTGACCCAAATATCATCCCAATTGGCTCATTTTGAGACATTCGGATTTGTGACAGAAAAATGACGGCGTATTTTGCCTTGTAGCAATCGTGAACAAGGATCCCATATGGAAACCACAATGACGGAGTTGGAAGCGCTCCTGATGCAACGGTCACTGACCGATCCTGAATTGCTCGAAGCCGCTTCCAAAGCCAGCGATTTTCGCATTCTGCCCAACGCCTCCGTCATCAAAATTGGCGGCCAAAGCCTGTTTGACCGTGGTCGGGCGGCTATCTACCCACTGGTTGATGAAATCATCGAAGCCCGCAAGCAGCACAAAATGCTGATCGGTACCGGTGCCGGTACCCGCGCCCGCCACCTCTATTCCATCGCCGCCGACCTCGACCTGCCAGCGGGTTTCCTGTCCCAGCTGGGCTCGTCGGTGGCTTCACAAAACGCCGAAATGCTCGGTCAGCTGCTGGCGCAGCACGGTATTTCCACCGTCAGCGAAGCCGGTTTATCCACCGTGCCGCTGTTTCTGGCGGAAGTGAACGCGGTGATTTTCTCTGGCATGCCGCCGTACAAACTGTGGATGCGCCCGGCCGCCGAAGGCGTGATTCCGCCTTATCGTACCGACGCTGGCTGCTTCCTGATGGCGGAACAGTTCGGCTGCAAGTCGATGATCTATGTGAAAGACGAAAACGGCCTCTACACCGACAACCCGAAAACCGCCAGCAACCCAACCTTTATTCCAAAGATCTCGGTCGATGAAATGAAATCCCTCGGGCTGCATGACTCAATTCTGGAATTCCCGGTGCTGGACTTGCTGAAGCAAGCCAAGCACGTGCGGCAGGTGCAGGTCGTCAACGGTCTGGTGCCCGGAAACCTCACCAGAGCCCTGGCAGGCGAACACGTCGGCACCATTATCACTGCGGATCAGGAGGCATAAGGCCATGACAGACAAACGCAAACACGTCGCCTCGCCACTGGCCCGTCAAACCCTGCTCGACAGTGACCTCGTTCGCCCTATTGCCGGTAAGCGGCCAATGCGGCTGTTACCCTGGCTGCAGGTTGTGAAAATCGGTGGCCGCTCCATCATGGATCGGGGCCGTGAAGCCATCGTCCCCATCGTTGAAGAGCTGCGTAAGTTACTGCCGGAACACCGCTTGCTGATTTTGACCGGTGCCGGTATTCGCGCCCGCCACCTCTACAGTGTTGGTCTGGATCTGGGGTTGCCGGTTGGTTCTCTGGCACCAATGGCCGCCAGTGAAGCCGGTCAGAACGGCCATATTCTGGCTGCCATGCTGGCCGCCGACGGCGTCTCCTACGTCGAGCATCCAACCGTGGCCGACCAGCTGGCGATTCACCTGTCAGCCACCCGCGCAGTCGTTGGCAGTGCCTTCCCTCCGTACCACCATCACGAATTCCCCGGCAGCCGCATTCCACCGCATCGGGGTGACACCGGCGCTTTCCTGCTGGCCGATGCTCTGGGAGCCGCCGGATTGACCATTGTCGAAGACGTTGATGGTGTCTACACCAGTGATCCCAACGCTGACAGTGCCGAAAAACCCGAGCTGTTGCGCGACGTCAGCTATACCGAGCTGGCCGCCATGCAAGGCACCCTGCCGTTTGATCGGGCGATGGTTGATGTGATGGCTAACGCCCGTCACCTGGAACGTATCCAGATTATCAATGGGCTGGTGCCAGGCCGCCTGACCGCTGCCCTGCGCGGCGAACACGCCGGTACCATTGTTCGTACCGGCGCGTATCCCGGCTGACACCTGTAGGGGGCATCTATTTAATCCAGTGCCCCCTGTAGTTCCGGCTTGACCTCGTTGCCACGTTCCGGCGTGGCAACACCTGCGCCTGTTCCTTTCCCCCATTGCCTGTCCAGACGGTCAAATTTCACCCGATCGGGTGAAGCGCTCCATTGACCAGATCATTACGCTGCAGACGTTTTCTGACACGAATATCTGTCAGTTCCCCCCTGCTTCCGCTTTTGGTGGTTTCCCTGTCTGCGGGATGGTGCCAACGGTCGCTCAATCATAGTGAAACATGGATAGGACAATGGAACTCAGCAAACTTATGCTGGCTGTGATGGCCGCATCCTCCCTGACGCTGACCGCCTGTGGCGGCTCCAGCTCAAGCTCCGGTAACAACAATCAGGAACAACCAGACGATAATACCAGCGACAATTCATCCTACCTGACCGGTACCGCAGCTACCGGTCTGGCGATGGACGGTACTGTGTACGTCTACGATGCCGACGGTCGCTCCACCAACGTAGTGATCGAGGATGACGGCAGCTTCAGTGTTAACGTTGATGGCATGACGCCGCCGTTTATGCTGGAAGCCCGCCCTGACGACACCAGCCTGGCGATTCAGTATTCCTTCGCTGAAGCTGCCGACATCACCGTCAACGTGACCCCATTGACCACCCTGGCGCTGTTTCTGGCCAACGACCAGCAAAGTCTGGCAGCACTGCTGAGTGCCTGGGATGACGAAGCAGAAAGCTTTGATGAAACCGCCCTGGCGGCTGCCGAACAGGTGATTCTGGCCAACTTCGCCGACCAGTTTGAAGAGCAGGACATTGATCCGGCCACCTATGACCTGTTCAACAACATCTTCAGCGCCGACCAGACCGGCTTCGATGCCGTGCTGGACGATGTAAAAATCGTTTTTGATATGGATGGCGGCAGCTTTGAAGTCGATGTTGACGAAACCGACTACAGTTTTGATGAAGAAGCCGAACTCGATGATGGCAATAACGGTGGCGGCGACAACACCCCGGATACGACCCCGGACAGTTTCGGCTTCACCGCTGCCACTGACGTTGAACCATCCACCAGTGTAACCAGTGGTGTCGTCACTCTGGCCGGTTTTGATGATTCCCTGACCCTGACCGTCAGCAACGGCTCACTGCTTGTGAATGGCAGCAGCGCTGGTACTTCCGCATCAGTCTCCGCCGGTGACCAGATCCAGATCGTTCACACCAGCAGCGCGGATTTTTCCACCGCCGTTACCAGCACAGTAACGCTCGGTGATACTTCTGCCAGCTTCACCTCGACCACCCGCGCCGCTGACACCACACCGGAAAACATCAGCTTCAGCGCCCTGACTGACGTTGAACCCGCCACCAGTGTTGAAAGTAATCTGGTCACGCTGGCAGGCTTTGAAGGCACTCTGCCGCTGTCCGTCAGCAATGGCTCTCTGCTTGTGAATGGCAGCAGCGCGGGTACTTCCGCATCAGTCTCCGCTGGTGACCAGATCCAGATCGTTCACACCAGCAGCGCGGATTTTTCCACCGTCGTTACCAGCACAGTGACGCTGGGTTCAGTCACCACAGACTTCACCAGCACCACCCGTGCCATTGACATCACTCCAGACAACTTCGCCTTCGTGACCCTGCTCAACCGCGAACCCAACGCCACTGTGACCACTGCAGCGGCAACGCTGGCCGGTTTTGATGGTGAGCTGACCATCAGTGTGGATAGCGGCGCCAGCCTGATCATCAACGGCAGCGCTGCCGGAAGCAGCGCCCAGGTATCCGCCGGTGACACCGTCAGGGTCGTACAACAAGCCAGCTCTGACTATGACACCGAGGTGGTTAACACGCTGACGCTGGGCAGTCTGACTGTCTCCGTTACCAACCGAACCCGAGCTGCTGACACATCAGCCAACAGCTTCAGCTTTAGCGCCCAGAGCGATGTTGAGCCTGACACCATTGTGAGCAGTAACGTCGTATCCCTGGCGGGTTTTGATGAAACACTGGCACTCACCGTCACCAATGGTTCAGTGACCGTCAATGGCAGCACCGTAAGCAGCCCTGTTCAGGTTGCAGCAGGTGATGATATTCAGGTCAGCCACACCAGCTCGAGCGACTTCGACACCAGCGTGACGACCACCGTTTCGCTCGGTGACGTCAGTGCCAGCTTTACCAGTACCACCCGTGCCGCCGATACCACACCGGATGCCATCAGCTTTACCCCACAGATGGATGTCGAACCCTCCATTGCACTGCAAAGTAACCTGATCACTCTGGCAGGCTTCGATGGCAGCCTGACCGCCAGCGTGAGCAATGGCGAACTGATTGTGAATGGCAGCAATGCCGGTACTTCCGCCAGCGTCAGCGCCGGTGACCAGATTCAGGTCGTGCACACCAGCTCGTCTGACTTTGGTACCCAGCTAACCAGCAGCGTTTCCCTCGGTGATGTCAGTGCCAGCTTCACCAGTACCACCCGTGCCGCGGATACCACACCAGACAGCATCAGCTTCAGCAGCCTTGACGAGCAGCAACTTGCCACTGAGGTTTACAGTAATGCCGTTACCCTGAATGGCTTCGATGGCAGTGCCAGTGCCAGCGTCAGCAACGGCGAACTGCAGGTGAACGGCGGTTCGTGGACCAGCTCGGCCAGCGTTGCCGCTGGCGACAGTGTGCGTTTGCGTCAGCTGACCTCCAGCGCCTATGCAACCACCAGCGTGACGGTTCTGACCGTCAACAGCAGCAGCTTCAACTTCTCTACTACCACCAAAGCGCAGGATGTCACTCCAGCCAGCTTCAGCTTTGCCGCCCAGGCAGACGTTGACCCGGCAACCGTAGTGACCAGTAACAGCGTCACTGTGACCGGTTTCGACGGCCCACTGCCATTAACCGTCAGCGGCGGCACCATCCACTACAACGGCACCGCCTATACCAGCAGTGTCAATGTGCAGCCCGGTGACAGCTTCACCGTGTCTCACACCAGTGCCAGCGATCCAGAGCAAGTGACGACCAGCACAGTCACGCTGGGCAGCTACAGTGCTGACTTCACGTCCACCACCCGGGCGGCAGACACCACCCCGGATGTCGTGGTGTTTGACAGCGTGACAGGCGCCAGCATGAACCAGTTGGTCTACAGTAACAGCGTCATACTGACCGGCTTTGATGGTAATGCGGACATCAGCGTCAACAATGGTTATTACGAGCTGGATGGTTCCGGTAGCTGGGTGAATAGCAGTGCTACCGTCACAGCGGGAACCCAAATCATGCTGCGCGCCAATACCGCTAGCGGCTATGGTGCCACCACGACCGTCACCCTGTTGGTTAACGGCACGCCGTTCACGTTTGATGTCACCACAGTCGCGGCGCCAACGCCGGTGCTTGGCAGCCAGCTCTATCACCTGATTGATGGCACCATCGTCGATCCGGGTTATACCAGCACGGCTGAAGAGCAATGGCTGAACGTCAAGGATCAAATGGAGCAAGGTGCTGAGGTCGAAGTCCGCTACAGCGTCGATTCGGCAGTACAGGGCACACCGATCAACGTCTACAACGGTGAGTACAGCCTCAACTACACCAATGTCTGGCATCAGGGTACTGCCACGTCACCGACCGATATTGGTAGCTACAGCCATACCGTGACTTCCGACGACCTTGTTAAGGTTCGCCACTTCACTGCTGACAACGACCGTGAAACCGTCGAAACCACTGTCATTATTGGTGGTGCCAATGGTGCCGGTATTGCTGCTGATACGTTCACCACCCGTACCTATGATGTCGACTTCTTCAAGGTGCCTGTCATCGACAGCAGCTGGAGCGTCGGGGTTGATGAGGTGGCCGGCCTGGAAGTACCAATCGGTTATGAACAAACCGATATTACTGACGACTTCCCGATCTATACGTTGAAGTCCACCAGTTCTGGTATCAGCCTGATGAAGGGTCAAATGACCTCCAACCCGGGCAGCATTGACCAGGCATCAGTCTCTGGCAGCCATATCAACGGCGGAGACCTGACGGCTCTGAAAGTCAGTGATACCGATACCCTGCTGTTCGGTTGTATCAACGTCACCAACCAAAGGGCCAACGTTTATGTGGCTTTGGAATCAGCCGCAAATTCCGGTATTCACCTGACTTTGACCAATGTCAGCAACTGGGAAATAACCAGCTGTCAGAACCTGGCAGTGACCGACGTCGTTCACAGTGGCAGTGACATCAGCTTTACGCTGGTTGCCGCAGGTGAAGGCACCAATAATGGCACCTCCGCCTATCTGATCAGCACCACTGACTTCACCTATGACAGCAGCGCCACTGGTTACCTGACTAACCGGGTGACTCGCACCGTTCCTTCCTTGTTGACCCAAGTCGACACTACTGACCGTACCGTGCTGGCCATGGGCGCGATTGACAGCAACAACGTTGTTTACGCTGTCTCTCAGCCAAACGAAGTTTATAACGGCACCAGCGCCCTGTATCACTACAAGGCTGCCGATGGCTCCACAGATCAGCTGATTGGTAGCAATGTCGAACCATTCAACAACTGGAATGGTGTGACCTGGACGGTGGACGACATCTTTGTCTGGAACAAGCCAAATGATCCGCAAATCTATCTGGTTTCCGGTAACCGCGGTGTGATCAAGGTGACGCCGGATAACAGCAACCTGAGCGACTTCGACGTATTACCTGACGGTTCAACCTGTATTGATGGCATTACCGGTATCCCTGCCGATGACAAGATCACGTTGTATTGTCACGACCGCGATGGCGACCCAAGCCACATCATCAACTTCGACGATCAATAATCGTCCCCGCCCCGTCAGCGAGCGCTTGCTCGCTGACGGACCCATATTCCGCTATCAGTCAACTTGCCAGCCTGACGGGAGGCCGATAAGGTCACCCTCGGGCTGACACCGGCGCAGTCGGGATCAATAAAGGGGCGCAAGCCGGGATAAACCAGGACAAGGCCAGCAAGGAAGTAACCGCTATGACCACCAGCCATCCCCCTGATCACAAGCTGATAACCCGTCCATCTGGCAACCGCGGCAAAAAAACAGGTTTTGGCCGCCTGGCCAATCTGGGCTTTGCCGACCACCCGCTAGCAGATGAAATCCAGTGGGAACGACATCAGTTATTTATGAAAGAAGTCGGCCCGCGCATGATCGCCACCGTGGTCGTAGCGGTGGTTGTCGGGCTGCTGTTTATCAATTCTGCACCACTACCAGCCCTGCTGACCTGGTTCGGGCTGAACCTGTTTGTCAGCCTCAATTCCTGGCTGATTATTCGTCGCTACCATCGCCATGAGGCCAGCACTGAGCGCAGCCAGGGGCGACCGGACATTCACGACCCGCAACAGCAACAATCCATTCATCGCTGGCACCTCGCCAATCTCTATCTGGCGCTGATCTGGGGCTTCCAGTGGGCTGCGGTGCCACTGTTGTTCTTTCCGGATGCCTCACTGGTACAGGTGTTCTCATTACTACTGGTCATCACCATTACGTCGTCCATGCCATCAATGACCATGGGCCTCTACCCCGATGTGTATATCGCCTTTCTGACCCCGGTACTGGGGGCTTTTGGCTGGCACCTGTTCAATATGGATCTGGGCGACGTCTGGTTACACAAGGCGATGGCACCAGGCATCTGGATCTCGCTGGTCGGCTTCAGCTACGCCATGTTCAAAACCCAGATTCACTCGCTGATCCTGCGGCTCGAACTGCAACAGTCGAAGCAGGAAATCGAACAGGCCAACAATGCCAAAACCCGTTTTCTGGCCGCTGCCAGCCACGATATTCGCCAACCGTTACAGGCCGCTTCGTTGTACTGGAGCGCCATCAACGCAGACACCCTCAGCAAGACGCAACAACCGCTGTTTGAACGTCTTGGTGCCAGCCTCAAGGCGACCAATGAACTGCTCAATCACCTGCTGGATGTCTCGCGGCTTGACGCCGGAGTCGCCCAGCCCCGCTATCAGGCCGTGAAACTGGCAGACTTGCTCACCGAACTGAAAGTGGTGTTTCTGCCACTGGCAGAACAAAAAGGGCTGGAGTTGCTGATCCAGACCGACGACCTGACTCCGGACCAACCCGTGATGGTCAGCTGCGACCCGGCCATGACCCTGCAGATATTCAAGAACCTGATCGCCAACGCCATTCAGTACACCCCGCGTGGCAAGGTGATTGTCAGCACCCGACGTCAGGGCGAGCAGATCCAGGTCGATGTAAAAGACACCGGCATCGGAATTCCGCCAGAGCATCAGCAAGCGGTGTTTGAAGAATTTGTTCAGCTGGCCAACCCCGGTCGTCAGCGCAAGAAAGGTCTTGGCCTTGGACTTTCGATCGTCAGCCGCCTGTGCCGGGTACAGCAACTGCCACTGCAGCTGACATCAGAATCGCAGCAAGGCAGCTGTTTCAGCGTCAGCCTGCCATTGGCGACCGGGCAGGACTGCCATGCCAGCGCCAATCGCAGCAGCGCCAGCCAGCAACCAGACAACAGCCTGAGCGGCCTGAAAGTCCTGGTGGTCGATGACCATGAAGATATTCTGGATGCCCTGTCGATGCTGCTGGTGAGTTGGGATTGTGATGTCTGGATTGCCGACAGTATCAGCAGCCTCAACAACCAGCTGCGACAGCCAGCCTGCCAGCCCGACGTTGTTATCAGCGACGATATGCTGGGTGACGACGGTCAGCTGGAACAAGTGATCGCCAGCCTGCAGGCCGGTCTGGATCACGACCCGGAAATCATCATCATGACCGGTAACACCCGTCCGGAACGTATCCGCCAGCTGCAACGCTTTGGCGCGCCGCTACTGCACAAACCACTGCAAAGTGAGCAACTCTGGCAGACCCTGCTGGCACTGAAGAGTCGGAGCTAACAGAGTCAGGAATCAGACATGGATATAACCACGCTCATGCGCCACCGTCAGACATTCAACCCGGTTGTTAACACCGAGTTTTTCGAACATCAGACGAATATGGGTTTTGACCGTGTTAGGACTGAGAAACAACTGGCGGGCAATTTCCGGGGTGCTGTGGCCTGCCTGCATCAAGCGCAAAATCGCCAACTGGCGCTCACTCAGCACATCTGCCTGATGGGGTTCAGGTATGCTCAAGGCTTGCTCAGCTTCCGGTGCCAGATATCGAATACCCGCCAGCACAGCATCGATCGCCTGCAAGACTTCCTCAGCCGACTGGTTCTTGGTAATCAGCCCGGAAGCGCCCGCCTGCAACACCCGCTTCAGAACAACAGGACGGGTTTCACCGGTGCACACCAGCAAGGGCAAGGACGAATGCTGCTTGCGCACCTGCTCCAGCAATGCCAGCCCATCCATATCCGGCAGGCCCAGATCCATCAGCAGCAACTGCCAGGCTTGCTGCTGCAATTGCTGCAAACCTTCATTGGCAGAATTAACACAACGGACGCTGGCCGCTGGCCAGCACTGCCGAAACAGGTTCATCATGGCGTCGGCAAACATACGGTGATCATCAATGATCAGAATAGCGAGCGCGTCTCCGGGTAAATCGGCAGAAGTCACGACAATTCAATCCAGTTATTAAAACGATCAAAAATAGTACCGTAAAGAAGCGCCAATGTGTGTAAGCCGGAGACCAAAGCAGGTCACATACCGATATATCTCACACAATCGTCAGGCAAACACCGCCGGGCTGAGTGCCAAAGTCGACGGTTCGGGAAAACTCCACACGGTCTTGTTGTACGCCGTCGGTCTGTCTTACAGGTGTCAGACAGACCATCAAACCAGCGTCGCCAACCAATCAGCCTCTCAGTGCTGCCGACTAAACAGCAAGCTGATACCGGCCAGCGCCAGCAACGAAGCACAACCCTGGTTAAACCGCTGTGCCATTTGCGGGTGAGCAAACCACTGCCGCAGATACAGCCCAAAGATCGCGTATATAGCAATTGCCATCAGCTCAAGCGTCAGAAACGTTGTCCCCAACACCAGGAACTGCTGGTCAACATCGCCGCCGACATCGACGAACTGGGGCAAAAATGCAGTAAAGATAAGAATCGCCTTGGGGTTACCAGCGGCCAGCAGAAACTCCTGTTGCACCAGCCCCAGCTGATTGCGGGTGTTTTCAATGTCCGTCAACGGCCCGGCGCTGGAACGCCACAGCTTAAAGGCAATCCACAACAGGTACAGAGCGCCAACGATCTTGATCAGCAGAAACAGGATTTCTGAGGTATAGAGCACAACCGCCAGACCAGAAGCCGCCAGCGCAATCATTCCCGCAAATGCCGTTAGCCGCCCCAACCCGGCAATCACCGTCGGTTTAAAGCCGTAACAACGGGCATTGTTCATCGCCAATAAATTATTCGGCCCCGGCGACATATTGAGCGCAAAGCAAACCGGTACAAAAAACACCAACGTCCAGATGTCCATAAAATTTCCATGATTGAATTCGAGCCACAAAGACTCACTAGCAGTGTGAAGCTTGCCTGACCGATTACCAATTTCCGCCTTAATCCTCCAGCCGTAACAGGATTGGCCCCATCGCCTGGCGCGATTCCAGCCGCGCGTAGGCAGCTTCAAATTGCCCTAACGGGTAAACACTGTCGATATGCGGACAGATTTTTCCCTCAGCAGCCAATAAATACAGCTCTGCCAACGCATCCATTACGTCCTCATCGGTTTCCAGATGGGCATCGAAACCGAGAATGCGTTTTTCAAACACCACCACGTCCATCAGGTCGATATTGGCGTGGGTGCCTCCCGCAAAGCCGATCGAAACCAGTGCCCCGCGGGTTTTCAGGGCACTCACCAACTGCCCCGTCAGTTCTCCACCGACCGTATCAAAGGCCAGATCAACACCAGCACTGTTGGTGTATTCATACACCGCATGGGAAAGCAGGCGGGACGACAAATCAATGACCTGATCGGCCCCCATACGGCTTGCATGTTCCGCTTTCGGCACGGAGGACACTGTCGCCAGCACTATTGCACCATACGCCTTGCACAGCTGAATCAGGGCACTGCCGACCGAACCGGAGCCACCGGAAATCAGCACCGTCTGGTCTGGCTGCAGCTGACCAACCCGCCGAATCGCCTGCAAGGCGCTGACATAGTTAATAGGCAACGCCGCAGCCTGTTCCAGACTCAGGGTCTCAGGCACCATCATCAGCCAGTCATTACGAACCACTGCCAGCTGTTGCTGCAACCCGTCTTCGGTAATACCCAGTGCACCGGCACCATAGATAGCGACTCGTTGCCCCACTGCAAATACATCACTTTGCAATACCACCCCGGCACCGTCATTACTAAGTACCAGTGGTGCAGTCGACTGCGGTACCAGCCCATGACGAATCTGGTTAGAAAGTGGATTCACCGTCGTTGCATGAACCTGAATCAGGCTATGACCCGGCCGAATTACAGGCTCTGGCCGTTGTTCAACAGCCATTTGTGGATGCTCGCCAAAATGGCGGGTTACCAGGGCCTTCATGATTTAATCACCCCATTTTCAAACAACACATTAACTAAAAAGAAGCCCGGCTCGCAGCTCGCGAATACATTCGCTGCTGCAGTACAAAAACAAGGCTCAAAAACCAAAAAACCCCGTCAGAGCTAACTGACAGGGTGGCCAATATACGGGTTGGGCCAACAACCAGATCACACAGGAAGTGGGTCTGGTAAGGACTTGGATAAAGCGACCTCAGTCACCCAACAGCGGCAAGGCACGCATCATATTGCGCAAACGCAAGGCGTCCCATGGCAGGTGTTCCGCAATGCCCATACCGACCGTTTTGGTATGAGCAGTCGCTTGTTGAATCACCTGCAGCACTTCTTCAATGGTCAGCTGACCCTGAGCAATACCTTCAAAAGCATCGGCCGCAACATCCGGTCGATTGAACAGCAGCGGGCCAAATTTGCTGGCGTCGAGCACGTCGAGGTCGAGGTGAATCGCCAATACTTCGATGCCCTGATCCTTGATCCACTGGCCGATTTTCGCGGCCGAGGAACCATCACGAATCTCATCCGGGCGACAGACCTGCATCGCATGTTCGATCAGGAAGTTGGCTTCGTACTCGGATTCGTTGTTCACACCGGCATACATCACCTTGCTGGCCGCAATCGGCGCTTTCACAAAGCCGGTCAGGTCACTGTCGCCAACGCCCATCAGCGCTGCCAGTACCGTGGCGTGTGAATGATTAAACTGCGCTGAGGTCATGATGTCCGGGTGGGCATCAACCCAGAGAACGCCAAGCTTGTCGCCGTATCGTTCGCTCAGGTAGGCAAACGGAGCCAGGTCAACCAGACAGTCACCGCCCAGTACCACCAGAGAATCAGGCTGATGTTTGTCGATCAGGGTACGGCAGTGGTCAATTTGCTTCAGAATCTGTGCGCGGCCCTTGATACCGTTTTCGTCTGCAACGCTATTGGCGCTTTCGTCGGTGTGGTTAAAGGCAACATCGACGGTTTCGCTTGGGCCGTTGGTCGCCGGCGCCAGCCAGCTCAGCAGCTCGGAGCCAAAGTGATAAACCGGATTGGCACCGCCCTGCCACATCGGGAAATTCAGTCTCAGGGTTGAGGAAGTCATGGAGGCAATCTCCGTATCAGAAAAGGTTTGGAATCAGCATAAGCACCGCGCTGTGGCGGTGCTTGCCTCTGCTGGCCAGACTCTGTGACTGACCAGCCAAAGCGTATTCAGAGTGGTTTGAATCAGGAAATTTTGGCCAGGCTGACGTCGTCGCTGCTCATCTCTTCCACTTCATGACGGGACTCCGCCAGCAGGATAGAAACCAGCACCATGCCCAGTGACAGCGCGGCCATCATGGTCAGGGACTCACCAAAGAAGATGATCGAGAAGAAAGTCGCCGCCAGCGGAATCACCGCGAACGCCATGCCGGTAGCACTGGCCGGAATTTTGGTCACCCCCTTGTAGAAGCAGACGTAAGGAGCCGCCCACACCAGCGCACCGTAATACACCAGCACCAGCCAGTTGGAACTGGTCAGTGAGCTGATCGAGAAATCAGCCATTTCAGTCAGTGCCGGAACCAGGCTGAACAGCGTGCCAGTGATACACACACCGGCAGCCATGGTAACCGCAGGTAGATGCACGTCCAGCTTCTTGGCCGCGATCACACAACCACCAGTAGATAGCGTCGATAGCGCCAGGAAGACGTACCCCAGCACCGACGTTGTGCCTGAGCTTTCCGCCCCCGGAACCGTCAGCACCAGCACACCCGCAACCGCTAATCCGATCGCCAGCAGCTTACGCATACTGATCGACTCACCCAACATCAGCGCTGACAGAACCAATACCACCGCAGGCGCCAGGCTGGAGAAAATTGAACTGGTAATCACCGTGGCATATTCAAAGCTGTACAGCAGGAAAGCGGTATATAACACAGCACCCAACAGCGCCTGCACTGCAATCGCCAACCAGGATTTGGCAGGAATTGCAGTGAAGCGGGTCTTGTCGACCAATTTGGCAATCGGCAGCAAAATCACCGCACCAATCAGAAAACTGATAAAGGTAAAGGTCCAGGGCGGGATGCTGTTCATCGCATCGGCCGCAATCGGATAGCTGACGCCCACCAGGGCGTAACAGAGAATGACGTAGATGTAACCCATGTTCATGATGGCGCTCCCCAGGAGTTATTCATGGTTGATGGAATCAATCTACGGCTGGCCTGGCACAGCAGCTTGTTGTTTCAGGACAGCCATTTGGACCAGCAGGACAAGCACCGGCCAGCTACGAACAAAGTGGCCAAAATAACGTTATACTGACCAGAGTATCAGAACATTGCAGGAGCGGGTTCATCCCTGAACAGGCTTCGCGGTCGCACCCTCTGCGACAGCCACGAACAAGCCACCCTCAGGCATATTTCCTGCTTCACAAGCAGGGCTGCGATGGAGTAGCAGTAAAAGAAACGGCTCGATAAAAGCCGACAACGCCAGTTTTCTGGTCCTTTCACACCCAACCAGACGCCCAATGCATCGGGAATAAATCATGAATGTGACGCTGGATACCAACCAGGTAAAGGGATTCGATTACTGGCACGAAGTCATCTGCCGCACCTATGCACCGTGTTTGGGCATTGCCGATAACACCGACCAGTTTCGTGCCACTCTGAACGTCAGCGACCTGGGTTCACTGAAAATCAGCCAGATCCAGACCTCTGCCATTCGTTATGAACGCCGCCTGGAAGACCTCAAACTCGACCATCAGGACGATATTTTCCTGTCACTGATGGAGTCCGGTTCTGGTCATTTTCGTCAGGATGGCAACACAGTACACCACCAGTCGGGCGACGTGCTGGTGTACGACTCCGGTAAACCCTACCAGTTTGATTACGCCAGCGAATACCAGTCGACGCTGCTGCGGGTACCACGCTCACTGATGCAGTCGCGACTGAATAATGTCGATAACATCGGTGGTTTGATCCTGCCCGGCAATAGCGCTTTTGGTGCGCTGGTCGCCTCACTGATTCGCCAGAACGGCCTGCTGGCCAACTCAGCTGAATTGAAAGATGGCGCTGCCCTCAGCGCCCCTATGATGGATATGATCGCCACCTCTATCCTGCAATCGACCCAGGGCAGCTTCGACCGCAGCACCCCACAGCAGGATTTGCTCGAACGTATCCGCAGCTACATCAAAGCCAACCTCACCGACGACAGCATGACGCTGGAACAAATCGCCAGCAGCCACAACATCTCCGTACGATCACTCAGCCGGTTGTTCGCCCAACACAACGAAACCCCGCGCGGCTGGCTGCAAGCCCAACGATTGGCCCACGCCTACAACGCCCTCGCCACCGGCCAGGTGCGTAATGTCACCGAAGCGGCTTTGTCAGCCGGTTATCGGGACCTGTCGCACTTCAGTCGTTCGTTTAAAAAGACCTATGGGAAAACACCGAATTCGTTGTTGTAGCTTTCTACAACAGCCTCCGAATCAACCACTTCCTACAAATCCTTTTCGTAACACTGTTCCAGCTGCATTTTGCCCCACAATTCCCGTTCCGCTTCTTCCACCAGCTGAAAGCCATTACGTAAATACAACGCCTTGGATACTGCCAGACCTGCAACGGTCCAGAGTATGACTTTGGAGTAGCCTTGTTCAGCGCAGAAACCCAGGGCGCTATCGATCAGCTGTTTGCCGAGCCCTTTGCCACGGGCGACGGGATCGATGGAAAACCAGCGCAGTTGGGCGACCGTTGGGGATTTTTCGCAGATGCAAATGGAGCCAACCAGATTGCCGTCCAGTTTGACCAGCCAGATACGTTCGCGGGGGTTGTTGCGGATTGCGAACTGCGCCAGTGGCTCGGCGACATAGGCTTCGAAGGTATGATCATAGCCATATTCCCGGGCATACAATAAGCCGTGCTGGCGTACGATTTGGCCGAGATCGCCGGGTTCCAGGACGTTGGTGATAATCATTGCGGCTCCTTGAAATAATCGAATTATTTTTATAGGTGCTGGTTAACAGCACTGTTACTTTTTATCTGTGTCTCCATGTGGCCATTTACCACACCCGCTCGCACCGTTTTCTGCTGTTTTTATATTGCAGTAACCGCCCCGAAAACAGAAATCAATAGCCCGCAACCCCATTGGGCAACAGGCGAGTGGATAGACGCCCAGTCTGGCGTCAGCCGACATTCCACTAATGACAAAGTTGACCATCATTCCACTGGCCGCCCCAGTCCAGTGGCTGACCAACCCAGCCAAGTCGGTGAGAGCGCTGCTTCTTACTATCTCCCCAGAGATACGGTTTCAAACCACGGTCGTCATCTTCTGGCACCGGCTCTGAACCCTCGATTACCTGTGACTCCACCTCTAACGACACTCTGGGGAATAATAATGAAGACTCTGACTCAATGGATTCGAAACACTGGCTCTGTAGCTACGGCTCTGACTGGCGCGGCGGCGGTGATATTGCCTTCCCTGAGCCACGCAATTGGCAGTGACAGTGATGGCTGGATTACCCCACAAGTTGGACATCCTATGGCGATCACCTACTTCTCTCACAACAGCACCAGCGAAGCATATTCCGATGGTAAAAAAGTCTCTGACAACACCAATATCGACAGCAATGTCGCTATTTTGCGCTACTTATACCCTGTTGATGTAGGTAAAGACGTGATCTGGACGCCGAATTTTTTGCTGCCGTTTGCCAGCGTCGAAACCGCCGGTGATGCTGGAGCCCTGGGCGACAAAAAAGGCATGGGCGATCTTGGCCTGGTATCCGGCTTCTGGCCAATCCACGATTATGCTGCCCGCAAGCATTTAGCCATCGTGCCTTTCCTGTGGCTGCCAACCGGTGACTACGACAAGGACGACGCGCTGAACCTTGGCGAAAACCGCTACCGTTTCGCGCTGCAGGTGGGTGGTCAGTTTGCACTGGGCGAATCCTGGGATTTCTCCGGTTCCGTGGACACCACCTGGTACGGTGAAAACGACGATACTGAAATGAAGCAGAAGCCACTGACTCAGGTAGACGGCTGGCTGAAGTACAATATGAAGTCTGCTATGTATTCCCACGTAGCCTTTGGTCTGTCGCAGAAGTTTGGAGGTGAAACCGAAGTAGCCGGTGTATCCCAAAACGATCGAACCAGTACCACTACGGCCAAACTGCAATTCGGCACTCTGATCGACGACTCAAAAACCCGCCACGCGTTGTTTACAGTAGCCCGCGATCTGAGCGTCGAAAACGGAACCAAATCCGATGCCTACTTCGAGCTGCGTTTGACTCAGGTGTTCTGATAACCCGCTATCCAATTGGCATTGGAAAATGATTTTGGGAGGGGACCGATCACTCCGTTCGGCATCCCCTTCCGGTAACACTCATTACGACCACAGTTAGCCACCCATCCAGCCCCTTCCTCGATTCACCGTAGCCAAACCCGCACCTCTTTAGCCACTACGGCAAACCACAGCACCGTTATATCCATCCAATACCCTGCAACCCCGGCTATCACTTCAGGCGCAGCGATCCCAACCAGCCCTGTTACACATAATATCCACCAGATAAGCCAATACCGCTCTGATGATCAACTTGCCAGAAACCACTGGCATCAGAAAAAGCCCGCCGCTGAACAGCCCGAAGTGACAATCAAAGGATCACGGCAGGTCGAACTAGTCACAATCGCAATAAACACGCGCAGGTACCTGACCCAGCCACAGCAGAGGTTTAATTTCATGCGGAAAGGATCAAGAGGAACGATGGGACGTAAAGCAGGCAGCTAGCGAGGATAGCGGAAATAACAAGGAGTGGTTGCTCTGGTGGCCAGGCAGCTTTCATCGAATGTCAGCCTCTCCTGCAAGCAGTTCATGTTGCTTGCTGGAGAGGCGTCAGGCGGGATCAGTTAGCAGCGCTGAATACACGCTGCTGAATAACACCCGCACGGTCGTGACGAGCCAGGGTTTTGGCGCATCCCAAAGCGGCCAGATCGATCAACGGTTCCAGCAGGATCACGCTCATATAGGCTGCAGCAAAAGAGGCAACGGCCATTACAGACTCTGCAGTAAAGCCCATTCCATAGAAACTCCAGAATGCAACCCAGCTAACAATACCCGCCTGGTAGGTAGTAGAGAGCGCCAGTGCTTGTTTATAACTGATGTCCTTGTAGGCGGTATCGGACGCAATCAGGCGTTTGGCCAACATATGAATTGCCAACAGTGGAGCAATCAGGGTTGTGACGTTCATGCTGTATTGCGGCAGGTCAAATGGAGCAAACAGCAGGCCTTGCAGTAATAAGCCGCCTGCCAGACCGGCCGCAGCAGGCCCGGCACCAAACAGCAGGAACAGTGTTGAGCCGAGGATCAGATGCACTTCCGATACTCCGATTGGAGGATGTGGTAACACCTGAAACATAAACAGCACAGCCAATGTAGCAATAACGCTACGGATACCAAAAGCCAGCAGCGTTGAGGGGGATTTGATCGAGGATACGGCCAGATGACCAACCACAGCCAGTGAACCAGCCGCGGTTATTGATCCGAGTATGGCTTTGGCGCCGACGACCATTCCAGGTTCGATATGCATGAGGAGTTCTCCATTGAATTGTCCAGAGGCAGCCGGAGCAGTCGCTACCGGCTCTGTTCAAACAGTAGCGCCTGGGCAACTGTCTGGGCATCGACAAAAATGGGGATCATCGAAGGTAAATGCAGACTTTGATGTAGCAGCAACTATCACCAGTAACTGCGAACTGCAGTAATCAGTTCACGCCCTGGAAACACTGGCCGTAGCGAACCGCCAGTTCAGCACGGTTGGCGCACTCCAGTTTGGCGAGGGATTTGTTCAGGTGGGTACGTACGGTGCTGAAGCCAATATTAAGATAATTGGCAATTTCACGATCTGTTAGCCCCTTGCCAACCAGTTGGGCAACGTCTTTTTCGCGTGCAGTCAAACAGGAAATATCCAGTTGGCTCTGTTTCTGCCGCATGATTCCTCGACATAAATGAGGCTCCAGTACTCTTAGCAGCAACTTCTCACGCTCACTGAAATTTTCCTTTTTGTGGCTACGCCAGATACGCAGGTCACCAATGTCCTTGCCCTGATCGAACAGGTACAGGTTAATCCCGTGACGAAGTCCTTCAGGCTCCATATGGCCCTGGTAGTAGTCGGTTTTGTAAAACTCATTGGCAGGCATCACTTCCGAGGCCACGGAGCACACCCGCCTGCGCATCTCAAAGGTGATGGGATCGTGGAACTGGTAATAATTGCGATAGCGAGTCACCGACTCTTCCGACAGGTTGAGGTTGAAGCAGTCGTCAAAGATTTTCTTTTTACTGTCCCAAACATAGGAACAGGCAAATTCAGCACGCATCAGTTCGGCAATATCGCCCAGCACCATATTACGCACATCGGTTTCACCGTTCATGCGTTCAAGGTTAGCGACAATGTCGGTCAGTAGCCTGACCTCCTGAAAACTCATGTCTGAAATCATGATCGATTCCCCGTGTGGATATGCTGGCCAATGGCAGGATTCAAGGCATTTTCACCCCGGCATCAGTAACAAAAACATATCCAGCAAAAACTGTGCCCCATAAAAACGGCCATTTTAGGGGCATAACGCACAAGTATCAGGCAGATCATTCAAATCACCAGATCTTGTGCCAGCTTATGGCGCAAGCCCGGTATCAGAGGCATCAGACAATATTGAACGAAAAAATATCGCGACGGCGCATGTGGGCAACGCCCAAAAGCAGGGCAGTCATAAGCAGAATCCAGGCTCCAAATACCAGGTAAGCCCAATCCAGATTGATAGCATCAATCATGGCTCCAACAGACATGGCCGGAACAGCATTTCCAAGCACGTAGCCAAAGATGTAATAGATCGACATCAGCCTGGCCCGATTGTGGGAACCAGAACTCAGGTTGACCAATGCCGTAGCCCCCACAAACGACAGTCCATAGCCAAAACCAGACAAACAGATAAGCACCGAGAACGCCATTGCAAACTGGCCTTCGGCAGACATGATGGCTCCGATCAACGCCAACGTAGATATCACGACACCGACCACGATGGAGCGGGACTGACTGATCCTGCCACCTACTACCTGCCCCACAGCAGCCAGAAACTGAAAAATGGAAATCAATGCAGCAGCCCAGACGATGCCGTCAACAGTGGCAATTTCGATCGCAAAGCGGGTACCCGATGCCATAAATACAGAACCAATAGCCCAGGCTTGCAGCAACACCAGTATCGCCAGAGTCATTGGCCAGAAGGAAGTTGTTGAAGCAGGCTTGTGATTATCAGACTCTGCAACCACATCATCAGCCCCGGCTGCTTCAGGAGCGGTTGTTTTCAGCACTGGCACCGGAGTCAGCCAGACTAATAGAGCTGCAATCAGTGCCGTAATACAGACTGGCAGATACGACAAATGCAGCGGCCATGCATCGAGTCGGAGCATGACGCTACTGATCACGGGTCCCAACGCCGCTCCCAGAGTAAAGCTCACCGTCGCGTGTACGGCTGCCACCCGGGCAGACTTATTCGGGTGCAATTCCAACAATGCAGCACTGGCAGAACTGACCATCAAACCCGTGGCGATACCAGCAAAGACCCTACCGACAAATAACAGTAACGGGCCGGGCGCAAACGCCATAATGCCATTGCCTAGCAGAATCAGGGCACAACCAGAAACAATTATATAACGCCTGTCAGAGACCTTGTCGCCGTAGCGGCTGGTCATCAGTAAGCTGATCAATACACCCATCGCATAGCTGGCAAACAGAACGCTGATCCAGAAGCTGCTGAGTGACCAGAGCTGCTGATATTCAGCATACAAAGGTGATGGCAAACTGCTACTCATCAGCGTGGTGCAAATGGCAGTAGCTGCGCCCAGACGGCTCCAGTTGGCAAAGCGGGAAACCGGCTCAGGTGCTGCCGCAGCAGCACCCGGGTCGATGGTTGAGGATATGGCCATTCAAATCGCCTGTTTAGAGAGCACAGTCGCTTTTCCAGTCGTAGGTGCTGGCAAAAGCTTCTGCCGCTGAGATAAGAGTTGCGTCATCCATGATTTTTCCGACCAGCATCAGCCCTACCGGCAACCCCTTGAGAGTGCCACAGGGAATCGAAAACGCCGGATGGCCGGTAACATCGAACGGCATGGTGTTTTGCAACATGTTGCTGGCATCGATCAATTCCGACACCGGTGCATCAGCTGGCGGCAGCTTGTCGGCAGTGTGCGGGTTCGTCGGCATCACAATCATGTCGTACTCCGCGAACACCTGGTCATAGGCATCTCGCAATGCCATGGCCAGATTCTGGGCCTTGGCATGGTAACGACCGTGGTATTTGGTGCGCATGTGCTCGCCAAGGAACAGCATTGATGTGGCGGTGTACGGCAGCTGATCCGGACGTGAACGCCAGCGACTGCCAAAGGCTTCGACCAGTGAAGTGGCGTACAAGCCGTTCCAGTTATCACCCTGGCCACTGCCGTGGAAAATCAGCTGCGCCGCGCCTTCCATCACAATGCCGGTGTGAATGGCACAGCCGTCGAGATGCATCGGCACACTGACCTCATCAACCTCGGCACCTAACGCCCGATAGTGGTCCATGGCGGTATGCACCACAGCTTCCATCTCGGCATCGCTGTTGGCGTGGCCAAACCCTTCTTTCAGCACACCAATTTTCATGCCCTTGACGCCGTTGCCCAGCGCCGCCAGGTAGTCCTGCGGGCGGGAACGCACGGTGCGTGGATCATAAGGGTCTTCACCAGCGATCACGGTCAGCAGTTTGGCGACGTTTTCCGGGCTGTCACACATCGGACCCAGGTGGTCCATGGAGTAAACAATCGGCATCGCACCGGTGGCGGGAACCAGGCCCCAGGATGGCTTGAGGCCATATACACCACACCAGGCGGCAGGGGTACGTACTGAACCGCCCTGATCACCACCAATCGACATGGTGACTTCACCGGCAGCGACCAGAGCTGCGTTACCACCAGAAGAACCGCCAGCGGAATGTTCCGTATTGCGTGGATTCAGGATCGGGCCCGTCTCACAGGTATAGCTCTGGCTGGAGGTACACAGGGCTTCGCATGCAGCTTTACCGGCAATGGTACCACCAGCGGCCAGTACCCGGCTGACAACGGTAGCGTCGATATCTGGAACAAACCCTTCCAGCACCCGTGTACCGTTCATCATCGGTACGCCAGCGACACAGATGTTGTCCTTGATGGCTATCTTGTGGCCCGCCAGCAAACCGCTGCTGGCGCCTTTGATATCGGTTTTCCAATACCAGGCCTTGTAAGGGTTTTCTTCATCCGTTGGGGCCCAGCCGGTATCTCGCGGATAGTCAGTACGTGGCTTGGGTTCGTTGAGTTCATCGATACGATCGTAGTCACGGGCAATCGGCTTGAGAAACTCCGCATACATGGCTGCATCGTCAGCCGTGATGCTCATTCCAAAGCGTTTCGCCATCTCCTCAATCTGTTGTTGGCTTGGTGCCAGTACCTTGCGTGACATGGGTGTGTCCTTGTTCAGGGGTAAAAATCCCGTTCATAAGACGTCACCGCGCTCGCTCTGAACATCAACATTTATGTCGATACTCCGCTTCTCATCGCTGCGGCACGATGAATAACGAAGATGCAGAAACTCGTCTGTGGCCTTGCCGACGAGCAGAACGACAACAGGAAGCGGGGAACTCCCGACTATCCATTCATGGAATTTGATCAAGAGCGAGAATCACTGTGAAGCAACTGTTTACCCGTACCACCAGCACCCTGCCCCCACTACGCCGTCTGCTCACCCCTTTCGTTATGGGCGCGGCGCTGATGGGCGCAACGCTCAATACCCAGGCTGCCGAAGACAAGCTGAACGTTTATGTCAGCTTTGGTTTTTATGGCAATACCTGGATGGAACAAAACCGCAACATGATGGAAGCCCTGGCGGCCAGCAAGGACTATAAGGACAAGATCAATCTCAAGGTTCAGGTGGTTGGCAACGGTGATCCCCAGCGCCAGTCACAACAGATCAACGCCATGACAGAAGCTGGTGCCGATGTGATTGTGTTGTATCCGGTTTCCCCTACAGCTCTTAACCGCGCCATCAAAAACGCCTGCCGTCGTGGTGTGACTGTGATGACCTGGGATTCCACCGTTACAGAATCCTGTGCCACCAACGTACACGCCGACAACAAGCTCCAGGCTGAACATCAGGCCCAGTGGATCGCCGACAAACTCGAAGGCAAAGGCAATATTCTGATGATCAACGGCCTCAATGGCGCTGCAGCCAGTGATGACCGGGTGAAAGCCGCCAAGGCGTTGTGGTCAAAATATCCAGGACTCAAGGTTGTTGGTGAGGTCGAAGGCAAGTGGAGTGACCCTGTCGTCCGTGAAGAAGTCAGCAAGTTTATGGCGGTGCGCAGCTGGAACGACATCGACATGGTCTTTGCCCAGCTGGGTTGCTACCCGGTATACGCGCTGCAGGATGAAGCCGGTATCGCCGATGCTGACAAGGTGCCTTGTGCCGGTTCAGCAGAAAATGCTGAGCGCCTGGCATTACTGCCAGCGGATACCAAAGTGGATGGTGCCAGCGGTTCCTATCGCCCGATGGGAATCGATGGCTACACCTTTGAAGTTGGACCTGCCATGGGGGCGCAGGCGTTGAAATATGGTGTAGATGCCAAACTGGCTGGCAAAAAACTGGACCATGACATAGTCATGCCAGCCAAAGTCGTTACAGCAGATAACGCCAAGCTGTGTACGACGGCTGACTTTGCCGATCTGTCTTCGGGTTGCAATACCTTCTCACCAGCACTGGCTCCTAATCCGGAAACCTCAACCGCTGTCTACAGCGAAGAACTGCCTCAGCTGAATCTGAACGCCTCCCTGACCGGTACCCCGGAATACTGAGTTAACCCAGCCACCTGGCCGCGGCCGGGTGGCAATCTCCGCAGGATATCTCATGAACGCAATTGAAATGATCGGGGTACGCAAGGCATTTGGCCCCACTGTCGCGCTGGAAAGCGTGTCGACCAAAATTCACGCAGGTACCGTTCATGCCCTGCTGGGCGAAAACGGTGCCGGTAAATCCACCACGGTAAAAATGCTCAGTGGTCTGCTCCGACCAGATCAGGGCCAGCTGATGGTGCATAACCGCGAAGTCATTCTGGAAAGCCCGCAGCAGGCGCATGCCCTCGGTATCCAGACTGCATTTCAGGAAATGACCCAGATCCCTGATCTGACGGTTACTCAAAATCTGCTGATTCCCTACGAGCCGCGCAACCTGCTCGGTTTGCTGGATCGCCGTGCAGCCTATCAACAGGCCAGCAAGATTCTGCAAGACCTGGATCTGGCCGAGATCAACCCGAATGCGATTGTGGGTGAGCTGGATCTGGCACTGCGCCAGAAAATCGAAATCGCCCGAGCGGTGTCGCGTCAGCCGAAAATCCTGTTGCTGGATGAGCCGACCTCGGCGCTGACCGGTAAGGATATGGAATGGCTTGGCCGCATCATTGCGCGCTTAAAAGCCCAGGGCACCACCATTATTTTTATCTCTCACCGGATGATGGAAATTCGTGATTATTGCGACCGCCTGACGGTACTGCGCAACGGCCAAGCCGTACACGAAGGTGCAGTGGAAGACGTGACTGACGAAGAGATTGTGCGGCTGATCATTGGTCGCAGCCTCACCGCCACCTTCCCCGTGCGAGTGGATAGCAGCCGTGATGAGGTACCGGCGCTGGCCATTAATAACGTCTCGGTCGGCAAGCGCCTGCGTAACGCCAGCTGCCAGCTCAAACAGGGCGAGGTGCTGGGCGTTGCCGGTTTGCAGGGCATGGGACAGCTGGAACTGTTCAAGGCCTGTTTTGGGGTCAGTTTGCCGACCGCCGGGTCGATTTCGGTGTATGGCCAGGACATCACCATTACTTCACCGGCGGATGCTATCAAGTCCGGTATTGACATGGGCTTTATCCCGGAAGACCGCAAAACCGAGGGCCTGTTTATGCCCCTTAGCGGTCGTCACAACATCAGTTTGCCGATTATTGACCGTTTCGCCCGCTTCGGACTGGTTAACACCGAAGCCGAGTCCAAAGCGGTGGCGGAATCGCTGGTCACCATGCAGGTCGCCGAACGTGGCTTGACCATGCCGCCTTCTGCTTTCAGTGGTGGTAACCAGCAAAAGATGATCATGGCGCGCTGGCTGGTGGCCGGTAGCCGCATTCTGCTGATGTACGACCCGACTCGTGGCGTTGATATCGGCACCAAATCCGAGATTTACAAACTGATTCGCCAGTTCGTGGCCGATGGCGGCTCGGTGCTGCTGTATTCCACCGAAATTGAAGAAGTAGTGAATCTCTCTGACCGGGTGCTGGTGTGTTACGACGGCGAGATCGCCGCCACCCTTGGAGGCCCGGACCAGCAAGAGGAGATCAGCGAAGAAGCGATTATGGAAATTGCGCTCGGCCACAAACACCCAAGCCAGCACGAACCACAAATTGCACAACAGCAGTCGCCAGCATCCGCGCCATCGGCGGCGGAGCCTGCGTCACAAGTCCCGACCGACAAGCTTGCGGTCGAAGGAGTCTGATTGATGAATACCCAGGTTATGAATTCCCCGGCAATTAGTCCGGTCAGTATCGACTGGCGAGCCAATCTGAAACGCAATCAGGGGCTGGTGCTCAGCGTCGGTTTTTTCGCTCTGCTGATTCTTGTGACTGCACTGGTGAACGGTCGTGCGCCAAGCTATTTCGGCATAAGCATGTTGATTGCCAGCGCGACAACATTGGCACTGGCGGCCATTGGTCAGTCGGTCATTGTGATTGGTGGTGGTCTGGATTTGTCGGTCGGAGCGATTGTGGGCTTCACCCAGGCCATGATGGTGATGTATTTCACCGATCTGGGGCTGCCGCCTTATCTGCTGATCGCCATTGCGGTTGGCTTCGGCATGCTGGCTGGTGCCATTAACGGCTTTTTTGTCTCCGTGGTCGGATTGCAGCCCATTATCGTGACGCTCGCCACCATGTTTACCCTGCAGGGCATCACCCTGTTGATCCTGCCGCAGCCAGGTGGCCTGGTGCCGGATGAGCTGATGGCTACCCTGCTTGACGACCTGGTTATGGATGTTATTCCTGGCCCGGTGGTGGTACTGGTCGTCGCGCTGCTGGTGTGGGGGGTGATCAAAAAGACCTCTCTCGGTACCAGTATTTTCGCTGCTGGCAGCGATAGCCATTCTGCCCAGCTGGCCGGTATCAAGGTCAAAACCGGTGTTTGGGCCAGCTATGTGATTGGTGGTGGTTTCTACGGTGCTGCCGGTGCCTTTGTTGCTGCACAGTCTGGTGCCGCTGATCCATTAATTGGTGCGCCGCTGCTGGTGTCCAGCCTCACCGCTGTGATGCTGGGTGGCACCTTGCTTGGTGGTGGTCGTGGTTCAGCTATTGGTTCGGTATTTGGTGCCCTGACCCTGATCGCCATGGTCAACCTGCTGCTGGCGCTTGGAGCCCCCAACTATCTGACGGCTGGTCTGGAAGCTCTGGTATTGCTGTTGGCGGTGGTGATCAATCGCCAGGCTGGCAACAGCAGCGAAAGTGAAATCCGCCGTCTTGGTCTGTCGCTCAAGCAACTGGGCAAATCCGTATCGTCAGGTAGCAAAGGCGTGGCACCGGCGTTCCGTCTGCCTTCCCTGCAAGACCTGATTCCCAAAACCGATCGCAAGTTTATCCTGCCCGCCTGGATCGGCATGCTGGTGCTGGCCGTTGTCGCAGCGCTGTATTACGGCGATGCCTTTAACGCACTGCGTTATGTCGACCGCCTGTTGCTGTTGGGTGCGTTCCTGGCGGTACTGGTACTGGGGCAGGGCACAGTGATCATGAGTGGTGGTTTTGACCTGTCGATCGCTGCCAGCGTCACTCTCTGTGGTGTGGTCGGTGCGATGCTGATGAACGGTTCTGATATCGCACTGCTGTGGGCAGTACCTGTGACGCTGGGCGTTGGTGTACTGATTGGTTTGGCCAATGGCCTGCTGGTGGCTGTGGTCGGGTTATCGCCGATTGTCGCCACACTGGCGGTAGGCGGCATTCTGCAAACCCTGTCGATGTTTGTTTCCGGCGGAACGCCTTCTGGTGACGCGGCCCCCCTGCTGCACTGGCTGGTGAACGGCAAGCTGGGTGTCTTTACTCCACTGTCTTTGCTGATCTTCCTGTTTGTGCTGGGTGGTGTGGTGTTGATGTCCTGCACTACGTTCGCCCGCCGTCTGGTGTCGGTGGGTATCAACGCCCGTGCGGCGATGATGTGTGGCGTTAACGTGCGCAACCTGACCATCGGCTGCTATGTGATTTCAGGTCTGTGTGCTGGTTTGGCCGGGCTGCTTTTGACCGGCTTCCTGGGTCGCGCCAGTCTCTCACTGGGTGATAACTATCTGTTGCCCACCGTGGCGGCGGTGGCTGTGGGTGGCACCTTGATCACTGGTGGTCGTGGCCACTATCTGGGCATGTTTGGTGGCGTACTGGCTCTGACTGCACTGCAAATCCTGCTCAGTGGTACACCTCTGCCTCCGGCGGTACGTGACATCACACTGGGACTGGCCGTGATGTTGGCGGTGATTTTCCTGCGCGACAAAGCACAACGATAAACAGCACCGGCTGCTCCGGACACCCGAATGTCCGGAGCCCTACCCGATCCTCTTTTGCCACCGCAGGAATAAACCGTGCTCGCCATCCATTATTCTTCACAGCATCAGCCTTCAGCCACATCCGTCAATCAAACGGCTGTACAGGCGCTCCCGAAAAGAGCGATAAGTACCCATAGCCCTGCTCAGGTCATGCATATCCAGCATCTGGGGCCTGTCCGGGCGTATCCGTTGTGCTCCGAGAGCATCAGCGCCATTGGCCGTAGCGCTCAGAACGATGTGCTGCTAATTCGTCTGGATCGTGGTTTTCTAAGCCTGAACCTGGCTGATCGACAGCTTTGCCCAGCGGTAGGTGACTGGATTATTTTTGATGCCAGTTTCCACAACAGTTTCCGAACAGCAGAAGGGTTTGTCGGTCTCTGCGTGCGAGTTCCGAAGGAACGACTGGCAACACGGATTGCCACTCTCACAGATTTTCGCCCCCACGACCTGACAAACAACAGTCCAATGGGCAGCCTCGCTTGTCGACTGATTTCAGAATCACTGGAATTGCGGCTGAGTGGAGACTCTGGCACTGCCTGGCACCTGGCCAACGCTATCATCGACGCTCTGGCTGCGGCACTGAATGACAGTATCTATGTCCAGGGCCCGGAAACGAACGGCCGTGGTGCCAGTCAACTTGAACGAGCCAAATCGATCATGCTGGCTGGCCTCGATGACCCATTGCTGAACATTGACCTGGTCGCCGGACAGGTCGGTGTTTCCCGCCGAACTCTCAACCGTCTGTTCAACGCTGAGCAAACCACGCCGACTCGCTGGCTGTGGGCACAACGACTTGAACGTAGCAAGGTAATGCTGGAAGCTCGCCAGGACATTCGGGTAACGGATGTTGCACTGAACTGTGGGTTCAGTGATTTTTCGCATTTCAGCCGGGTGTTCAAATCCCGCTTTGGCGTGACCCCACGCAGCCTGTTGGCCGCAGCGGATGAATAATTACCCCTGATCAACAGGCATAAAAAAGCGGCTGATTTTCAGCCGCAAAACGTGTCAGGCAACGGCTTCCTTAAATAGCTTCGCTCACAGCTACAGGTTTCGGCGGCTCGGCGGGCGCATGGTGGTGATGGTGATGGACGTGGTCATAATCCGGTTTTGGCAAATCACGACGGAAAACAATCGGTTTGCCATGTTCGGTATGCAGGAATGATCGGCGCCACGCTTCAACGGCTTCTGCCATTTCAGCATCGTTCATCATGTCGAGCGATTCCAGCAGTTCAAACAACGCTGTAGCCCATTGGCGGTAATAGGCGTCTTCGCTGGTTTCATCAGGGCGCTGCGGGTTGGCCTTGATTTCCTTGCTGAAAGTATCAACCCAGGTATCGCGGGTGAAATGGCCCGCTTTCGACAAGGCAAACGCCAGACCAAACACCTGGGCATGCCAGGGTTCGCCAAATTTTGGCGCGTCCATGCCCTCGGCCAGCAGGTTGCTGCCCTGGCGGCAGGGATCAAGCGCTTCGGCCAGGGACTGGCTTTCAAAATCAGTCATCGGCTTGCTCCTGTTCCGGGATCAGATAGGTCTCGTACATTTCGATGTACACAGCGTCTTTCGGGCCTGCGGATTCGCCCCACAATTCTTTGCCGTCAAAGCGCACTGAGTAGGTGTGGCAGGCCACTTCCGGGTCATGAATGGTGCGCTTGTCGGCGTAGAAAAACGGCCCACGATATTCGTGAATAACTCCCACATGACCACGAATATAGCGTGGCAGACGGGTGTGGGTTTTCGGGTGGATGTTTTTGGTACGTACCCGATCACCTTTTTTGAACAGTGGCGCGTGATCGACCTGGCCATGCTTGTTGTGATTGGTGGCGACGATAGCGGCGACAGCTTCAGCGGGAACTGCTTTCAGTTTGGCCACCCAGTCAGGCACGCCTTCAGTGGCCTTGCCGGTGCGCAGTTCTTCTTCGGTAGCGATACCCAGTTCAACCAGCAGGGTGGCGGTACCGTCCAGCCAGTGTTCGTAGTAGGGCGACTTCAGCCAGCGCAAGGCGGGGATGCGCTCCATGGCATGACGGGATTCATCCGCAGTATACAAGCCTGCCATCAACGACAGGATGTTGACTCCGAAGGTGCGCCGTTCCCATTCTTCGTGGAATACCGGTTCGTTATCTTCAAACGGCATTGGCCCGAAGCCGGTCATGCCACCAAGGTCGTGGATGCTGTTCATGCGGATGCCTCCTGAGCGGCCAGTTGCTCTGGTGTCAGTGGCAGGCCGGTACCGATCATGGAGTCACGGGTCACCAGTTTCGCCAGTTGCTCTTCGCTCCAGCCGTCGGTGCCAGCAGGGCGCATTGGCAGCACCAGATAGCGCAGTTCGTTGTTGGAATCCCAGACCCGTACCTCGACGTCGTCGGCGATGGTCAGGCCAAATTCCTTCAGCACTTCACGCGGTTCAATCACCACTCGCGAACGGTAGGCAGCGGTTTTGTACCACATGGGAGGCAGGCCCAGCGTCGGCCATGGATAGCAGGAGCACAGGGTGCAGACGGTGACGTTGTGGACCTCGGCCGTGTTCTCGCACACCACCATGTATTCGCCATCAAAGCCGCTGTAACCCAGCTCCAGAATCGCCGCGGTGGCATCTGTCATCAGCCGCTGGTGGTAAGCCTCGTCGCTCCAGGCACGGGCGACGACACGGGCACCGTTCTTCGGCCCCAGCTGGTGTTCGAAGATATCGACAATGGTATCGACCGCCCCGGCTTCCAGCAGGCCTTTTTCAATCAAGACCTGCTCCATCGCCTTGATGCGTAATGCCGCTTCCGATGGTGGCTCTGTGCCGTGATGTTCATCAGTCATAACAATTTCTCGCTCCCATATAACAGGTGCTCAGGCTTGGAATAGCGCCCAAGTAACGTCACTATTGGCCAAATTTCAACGTCAGACTTGGACGGGTTGGTCAGATTATTGGACTCTGTTGGCCATAACAGGCGATCCAGAGACAATCCTGACAAAGGAAAGTAAAGACCCAAAACAAAGCGATCAGGGAAGGAAATTGATCCTTGTCGTCAGCTAATGCAAATCGTACATGGATCTTTCAAAAGGCTCTGGTTCGCCAGAGTCGGAGACGAGCTTACTGAGGGAGCGGTTCAGGACGTGCTGCCTCAACCGCTAAATCCCGCAATCAAATCACTTGTACACAGTCGCAAAGACACGCGCCGGGAAACTGGCCATTTCAAGTCGCGGTGGTACGGCAGTCAAGTAAGCACCGGTCTTTGGCAACGCTTTCAGATTCGTCATGTCTTCAATGATAATGATCTTGTGTTCCAGCAACAGGTGGTGCACCGGAATGGTTTCATTCTTGTCGATGTTATCCACCAGTGGAGTATCAATTCCTACCATAGACGCACCGTGATCCACCAGCCACTGGGCCGATTCCACCGACAGGTACGGCGGTTTGTTGGCATATTCCGGGGTGTCAAACTTGTCAGAGTGACCGCTGGCAAACATCACGGCCTTGCCTTTTACATCCAGTCCCTTGAGATCTTCCACTTCAAATGTCTGACGACTGTCAGGCTTGTTCACGACAACGATCGGAACGTTTACCAAACGCTCTAACGGATACTCAGCAATGGTCATTCCGTGCTCATCTCCATGGTAGGGAGCATCCAGATAAGTCCCGGTAATACCCAGCAGCTTGATGCCGTCTACCAGAGCGCCGTTACCAAAACGCGGCGCGACAGTGTAGTAGTCGGCTTCGCTGAGGCCCGGGTAGGTTTGCATCCCGTTGGTAATTTTGTGGTTCAATTCAATGTAACGCTCGACTTCAGCAGGAGCACCGGCTGATACCGACCCGGCAACCCCCACTCCGGCAGTTAACATCAGGGTTTGGATGCTGCGACGGGCAGCGGCAGATAGCGTAAAAGTCACGTCCATATCCTCCAATGGATTACGAGATTTCATGCCATCAAGGTACGTTGCGGCAGCCAACTGAACTCGGCTTATCTGGCCATCACCTTGTATCTCACGGCCAGCATCTGCAGCACCAGCTTCAAAGTGGACAATGGCTGTGCACGCAATCAACTTCGTCATATCGACAGTTGGCGAGATACTGGTGCCACAGGCTGATCAATTAACGAGAATAAAAAAGTGGTTGGCGCACAGGCAGCCAACCACGAAAGGGTCCCACGGAGGGATGAGCGTCGAAACAAGCAGTATCAGCCGGGTTGGCTATCGACCAGTTTGAGGCCAACGGAGCCGATAACGATCATGCCGATGCAGAGAATCCGGATCAGGCCACCGGGTTCTTTGAGAAACAGGATGCCGACCGCAGTCAGCAAACAGGCACCAATGCCAGCCCACACCGCGTAGGCAGTGGCAACCGGGATGGTGCGCATCGCCAGCGACAGCAAGGTCAGGCTGGCGATGATGAGTATTGCGGTGATAATCGAGGGCCAGAGTCTGGTGAAACCATCACTCTGTTTCAGACCAATCGCCCAGGCGCATTCGAGCACTCCGGCAATCAGCAGATAAACCCAGCCCACGGATCAGGCGCTCCGCAGCACGTCGATGCCCACGGCGCCACCATCGAACTCCTGTACGGCGTCCATCAACACGGTCCAGAGGTAGTCGCTGGAAGCCACGTCACAGAGGATCGAAATCGCTGGCAAGCCGTTGATTTGCTGACGCACCATCACCGCATTCACACGGGCGATAGAGGTCTGGGCAATGCTGCCGAGCGGGAAGTGTTGTTCACGCATATCGACAGCACTGAGCTTGGACAAGACCTCGCCCACGTGTTCGCCAGTCAGCATCAGCCAGGCATGGGAGTCCATGCAGAACAGCGGATAACAGCCCGCCGGGGTTTCGGTCATGCTGGTTGGCAGTTCGCTGATGGCCTTGCCAAGGTCGTTGGGGTTGGCCAGCAGCCAGTATTCACGCTGACTCAGGCGCAGAACCCAGTTGCCTTCGGCGCAGGCAGCGGCGAGGTTCGGCCGTACCGGAATCGGGTACTCCTGACCTGCCAGCCATTCGGCAGTGGCGTTACCACGGAAACCGGTGCGTGGCAGCATGGTCAGTTCAACCACACCGGCTTTTTGGGCGCGGGCAGCGTCGTTGGCGTCAACACGTTTGACAACGCTGGAACCGGAGGCAGTTTTGATCATCTCGGGTTCGCCAGCGGCCGTTTTTGCCAGTCGACGGTAGTTGACGCTGCGGGCGATTTCGTCTTCTGCCCAGCCAACGTGAGCAGGTTGTTCGGTTTTATACAGTTCAGACATGGGTTGTCTCCTGCCGGGCCTGGGCCCGGCCTGCAAATCTGGTTCGGGTGTTGGGCATGGCCCAACCTACAATCGGGTTTGGCGAACGTTCTGTTGGGCATGGCTCATGCCTAACGGCTAATTCGGGGATAAATCCCCTCCTACTGGAGAGGAATTTATTCCCGGCCTGATTGGCTGCCGCCGCATTACATATCCTGGCGAGCCTGCTCTTTATCGAAGAACGGCATTTCCACCACTTCAGCCATCACCACTTCGCCACTGTCGACGCGGATCGGGATCAAGGTGCCCGGTTCGGTCTGGTTGCCCTTGGTACCGAAGCCAACGTAGGCCATACCAATCACGGCACCCACAGTCGGTGAGTATTCACAGGAAGTGACGTTGCCGGTGATATCAGCGGCAGTCAGGTTCTCGGCCAGCACAATGTTGCCCTCTTCCGGCTTGACGCCACGAGCGACAACATCGGCAGGCAGACGGAAGCCGACCAGCTTGCGGCTTTGTGGCCGTTTCATCACGATGTCGACCGCACGCATGCCATTGAAGTACGGCTTCTTGTTGCTGATCGCCCAACCCAGATCCAGTTCGCCCGGATGGCTCATGCCGTCGGTGTCCTGGCTAATGATGATGTGGCCTTTTTCCAGTCGCAGCAGACGCTGGGTTTCAACCCCGAACGGCTTGATGCCATAACCTTCACCGGCGTTCATCAGCAGGTCCCACAGTACTTCGCCATAACGGCTTGGTACGTGGATTTCATAGCCCAGTTCGCCAACAAATCCGACCCGCAGGAAACGCGCAGGAATCGTAGCGCCAGATGGCACCTTGATGCTGCCTTCACGACACGCTAGGTACGGGAAACCGTCCTTGCTGAGGTCGATGTCGGTCAGTTGTTCCAGCACCTTACGGCTGTCAGGGCCTGCCAGGTTAACCGCTGCGAACGCTGCACTGACGTTGGTAATGTCTACCTGCAAGCGCCACTGGGTGTTCCAGAAGGTCATCAGGCGGTACACCGCATCAACACCGGACGTGGTCGCAGTGACGTAGAAGTGGTCGTCGGCAAAGCGACAGGACACACCGTCGTCAACCACCACGCCCTGATCATTGGTGAGGATGGCGTAACGGGTTTTACCAACCGGCTGCTTGAGGAAGCCGAAGGTATAGATGCGGTTCATCAGTTCTGCCGCATCCGGGCCACGGACTTCAATGCCTCCGAGGGTGGATACGTCGATCAGACCGACCTTGCTGCGTACATGCAGGGATTCGGTTTCAATCGCGGTGTTACGAATCTTGCGGGCTACCGGGTTCAGCGGGCTGCCTTCCGGGCCGGTCATCAGCTGGCCAGCCGGTGGATAGAAACCAGGACGTGCCCACACACCAGCAGGAATCATCTTGGCACCCAGCTCAACATGACGGTGGTGCATGGCGGTCTGACGGTAAGGGTCGAAGTTACGACCAGCCATATAAGACAGCTTTTCCGGTGTCAGCGGTGGACGCGCGGTAGTCACGCCGGTTTCTGTCACGGTACGGTTGGTCGATTTGGCCACCAGACGTGCAGTTGGCAGCGCCGAGTGACGGCCTTGTGACGGCCCCATACCCACGGTTGAGAAACGTTTTACCAGCTGTACATCGCGGTAACCCATGCGGGTAGCGTTGATGATGTCCTTGGCTTGCAGGTCTTCGTCGAAATCAACGAAATCCTTGCCTTTGGGATGCTTGAAGATCGGCCACTCAAAGTTCACCACCTTGCCGCAGCTGACGTCGGATTCGCGCTCTTCGGTTTTACCTAACAGTCGCAAGGCTTTAATCGCTGCCTGTTCGCCATCAGCCATCACCGCCTTGAGGCTGTGTTTGGCGTTAACAGAACCGGCAATGTGCAGGTGATCCGGCAGGTTGCGAATGGCAAATTCAGCCCGCTCGTCGTCGTAAGACAGCTGACCGCCAGCCTGACACAACAGCTGGTAGGCTGGCATGTAACCGGCGCTCATGCACAGCAGGTCACAGCGCATGCTTTCACCAACCGGAGCCACTTCGCCCTTGCTGGTGATGGCACGGATTTCAACGCCTTCCAGGTGCTCTTTACCTAACGCTTCATAGACCGTATGACCAAAGCGCACCTTGATACCGGCTTGTTCAACCTGCTTCAGCAGCACGGCGGAAGTCGCTTGTGGACGCATGTCCAGCAAGGTTTTCACTGCGACGCCTTGTTGATGCAAAGCCAGCGCGGTCAGGTAGCCATCGTCGTTACCGGTCAGAACCACAGCGCTCTGGCCCGGCTTGATGGCATACAGTTTCATCATCCGCATGGCGGCAGAACACATCACCACGCCAGGGATATCGTTGCCACGGAACACCACGTGTTGTTCGTAGCTGCCGGTGGCCATGATGCATTCTTGCGCCCGTACCTTGTACAGTCGCTTGCCGTGCAGCACTGGCAGCCAGTTGTCGGCAAACCAGGCGTTACAAACGGACTCGGTCATCACGGTGATGTTGGCATGATCCTGCACTCGCTGGATCAGCTGCAGACGCAGGGCTTCCGGATCAGCCAGATCTTCAAAGGCGGCGTAGGTCAGCGAACCACCCAGTACGGAGGTTTCTTCCAGCAGCAGCACGTCAGCACCACCGTCAGCCGCTTTCAGCGCTGCCGTCAGACCGGCAGGGCCGGAGCCCACCACCACCACGTCGTGATGGAGGAATTGTTTGTCGTGGTAGTCCGGTTTGAAATCCAGGTCGGCAATGCCCAGACCGGCTTTCTTGCGGATAAAACCTTCCCACTTGTCCCAGATGCCTTTTGGCTTGTAGAACGCCTTGTAGTAGAAGCCCACCGGCATAAAACGGCCGAAGTGACCCAGAATCGCGTCCTTGTCCTTCGCCAGGGTGCCGTTAACGTTCTGGCCAGTGACTTTCATATTGCTGGCAGCGGCCATGCGGTCGGCCAGTACGTTGGGTTCGCTGGGCAGCTGCACCAGTGAGTTGGCGTCGTGGCCAGCCATGGTCAGCGGGCCGCGTGGACGGTGGTACTTGAATGAACGTGACCACATCCAGAAATTGTTGGCCAGCAAGGCGCTGCCAATGGTGTCGCCCTTGTAACCGCTGACGGTCTGGCCTTCGAAGCTGAATTGCACGGTCTGGCTGCGATCCAGCAACAGACCCATAGGTTCAGGCAGACGGCTTTGCTGGCCGCTGGCTGGCAGGGAAGCAGCAGTACTCATTCGGTAATCTCCTCTTTAACAGCTTCGGCAGAGGGTTGGGTTGCTGCTGCAGCGTCAGTAGTTGCGGCTGCAGGGAACAAGGTCCGGTCTTCGCTGGGGTCGTAGGTGCGCAGGATCTGGTCAGTGACGCGATGACGCTCGGCAATAAACCAGTAGCCGGAAGCGACGTGATACCACCACTCCTTCGCCACACCGGTACCGTTGTAGGCATAGAAAGTGTGTTCCGCCCACTCCTTGTCCGGGGCGGTTTCAACGTCCGGCAGGCTGGTGACCTCACCGCCGTAGACGAATTCGCTGATGTTGCGTGGCCCGTTTAATGGGCAGGGCATGATTTTCATACATCACTCTCGCTTGCGTATGGACGTTGGCTAACGTCCTCGCATGTTGTTCTGGTGTGCTGTTCTGGTTTGCGGTTGGGCACAACCCAACCTGCAAAAATCGTAGGAGCGAATTTATTCGCGATACCTTCCGTATCGCTGCGGGAATAAATTCCCTCCTGCAGAGCTCCCGTTGGGCATGGCCCAACCTACCGGCTTGCTGCGCCGATCAATGCGATGCGGCGGTGGCACCCATTTCGTTAACCTGGCGGAATTCGCTGAAGCGATCAGCGCCAAATGGCTTGATCAGTTCAGGCACCTTGCCGGTGGCAACCAGCTCGGCCATGGTCTTGCCGCAAATCGGTGTCGACTTGAAGCCCCAGGTGCCCCAGCCAGCGTCGAGGTAGTAGTTCTCGACCGGGCTCAGGCCCATGATCGGCGAGTAGTCGGAGGTCATGTCGGTCAGACCGGTCCACTGGCGCATCAGCTTGAGGTTGGCAACAAACGGGAACAGCTCGACGGCATGGGCCAGCAGTTGTTCTTTCAGCTCCAGCGTCGAACGACTGTTATACAGTGGGTACGGATCGGAACCGCCACCGAACACCAGCTCGCCACGGCCGGTCTGCTGCACGTAGCAGTGGAACGCCGGAGAAGACACCAGTGGGTCGAGGAACGGTTTGACCGGCTGGGTCACCATCGCCTGCAGTGGATAAGTCACGATCGGCAAACGGAAACCGGCTTTTTCAGCCAGCAGTGAGCTGTGGCCAGCTACCGCCTGTACGGCGATTCCACATTCGATGGTGTGCTCGGCACTGCCCTGTTTGGCTTTTACGCCCTTGACCTTGCCGTTCTCGACGATCACATCGGTCACTTCGGTCAGCTGGTGCAGTTCGACACCCCGCTGGGTCGCGCCCTTGGCATAACCCCAGGCAACGGCATCGTGACGGGCAGTGGCGCCGTCGATGTGCCAGAGGCCGCCCAGTACCGGCTGGTGACCCGGATTCATGTTGAGGGTTGGCACCAGCTCACGGATTTGTTGCGGGTCGATCAGCTCGGTCTTGCCGCCGAAATGTTTGTTCACTTCGGTACGCTGACGGAAGCCGCGAATGGCAGCATCGGTATGCGCCAGGGTCAGCTGACCGCGCTTGGAATACATGATGTTGAAATCAAATTCGTTCGACAGATCGCGGAACAACTTCACTGACTCGGCGTAGAACTTCACGCCGTCAGAGGTCAGGTAGTTGGAACGAATAACCGCGGTATTACGAGCGGTGTTACCACCGCCCAGGTAACCCTTTTCCAGAATCGCGACATTGGTGATGCCGTGATACTTGGCAAGGTAATAGGCGGTGGCCACGCCGTGACCGCCGCCGCCGATAATGACCACGTCGTAACGCTTTTTCAGCGCGGTCGGCGGTGGCAGGTCGGCGTCTTTCTCGAATGGGTAGTTATTGCTTAACCCGTATTTCAAGAGTCCAAAAGGCATGGCCTTCTCCTTAAAGCGTCCGGTTCAGGACGCAGATTGCAGCCGCCGTGCGGCGGTCAGGGTGTTTTTCATCAGGCAAGCGATGGTCATTGGGCCAACACCACCGGGAACCGGGGTAATGGCATAGGCCAGCGGTTCAACCGCGGCGTAATCGACATCGCCCACCAGCTTGCGCTGGCCATTGCGTTCAATCACGTTGATACCCACGTCGATGACGGTGGCACCTGGTTTGACCCAGTCGGCACCAATCATTTCCGGGCGACCAACCGCAGCGACGACGATGTCGGCCTGGCTGGCCAGCTCGGCCGCATTGGGAGTACGTGAATGAACAATGGTGACGGTGCAGCTGGCACGCAGCAGCATGGCCGCCATCGGCTTGCCCACGATATTGGAGCGACCCACCACCACAGCGTGCTTGCCGCTGAGGTTGCCGAGGGTCTGTTCCAGCATGATCATGCAGCCCTGCGGGGTGCAGGGTTCCAGCGACTCTTCACCAATGTGCAGGGCACCGACGTTGACCGGATGGAAACCATCAACATCCTTGGCCGGGTCAATGGCACGGATGATCTGGTCTTCGTCGAGATGCTCCGGCAGTGGCAGTTGCACCAGAATACCGTGTACCGACGGGTCGGCATTCAGTTCAGCGACCAGCTGGTTGAGCGTGTCCTGAGTAGTGTCTGCCGGCAGACGGTGTTCAATTGAGTTGAGACCGGATTCGGTAGCGCGGGCAATCTTGTTGCGCACGTATACCTGGCTGGCCGGGTCTGAACCCACCAGCACCACTGCCAGTCCTGGCTTGAGTCCAAATTGTTGCTCGAACAACGCCGCATCGGTCGCTACGTTGTCTAGCACCTGCGCCGAGACGGCTTTTCCATCAATACGAATGGCCATGACCGCTCCCTTATTTAAAGACCACGGTCTTGTTGCCATCGATAAACACACGGTGTTGGGTGTGCAGTTTGACGGCGCGCGCCAGCGCAACGGTTTCGGTGTCACGACCTGCAGAGGTCAGTTGCTCTGGACCCATGGTGTGGTCAACCGTCTGCACGGACTGCTCAATGATCGGACCTTCGTCCAGATCAGCTGTCACATAGTGAGCGGTCGCACCGATCAGCTTCACACCACGGTCATAGGCCTGGTAATAAGGACGCGCGCCTTTGAAACCTGGCAGGAAGGAGTGGTGAATGTTGATCGCGCGGCCTTTCAGTTCGGCACACAGACTGTTGGACAGAATTTGCATGTAGCGCGCCAGTACCACCAGTTCAGAACCGGTTTCCTCGACGATATCCAGCAATACCTGTTCCTGGTCGAGCTTGTTTTCCTTGGTGATTGGCAGGTGCACAAAGCGAATGCCTTCACGTTCGGCCATTGGACGCAGGTCCTGATGGTTGGAAACCACTGCGGTGATTTCCATGTTCAGGTCGCCCTTGTTCTTGCGGTACAGCAGGTCCGCCAGACAGTGGTCCGCCTTGGAAACCATGATCAGGGTTTTCACTGGCGAGCAGGCGTTTTTGAGTGTCCAGTCCATACCAAATTTGATTGCGACGTCCTCGAAACCAGCCTTGATGGCTTCGCACTGGTCGTCACCATCAAAGTTAAAACGGGTACGCATGAAGAAGGTGCCGCTATCAACGTCGTCAAACTGGGACTGTTCGCTGATATAGCAGCCTTTCTCTGCCAGGAAACCGGAAACAGCAGCGACAATACCGCTGCCCGCCGGGCAGGTGGTTTTTAATACGTATTCGTTTTTTGTGTTTTCGTGTGGCATGTCGTTCACCTTGCTATAAGTATTAAGAGGAATCTCCGGGCGCTGGTTATTGATATTTGAACCGCATGCGACCCGCAGAGATGTCTCCCTGCTATTTCTTATCAATCTGTCAGACGTTGCATCTTGTACGTCTAACGCCCATGAGGACGGGATTTATCCACCCTCTTGAGGACGCTAGCAAGTCGCTTGTGATATGCATTGCCACAAACGACCAGAATCTTGCCGATACCGGCTCCAGACAGCAGAGACCGGTATTTATCAGAGTCCGGAGCTGGCAGTCCGGGGTCTGGAGCGAAGCGTTAACTCACGCCACCAGACACCTGTCTCTCCGCTCCTACGAACGGGATCAATAACCGCCGTTCTGGCCTGGAATCCAGCTGGTACCGGCCAGTGGTACACGGGCCATGGCAGCCGCTTCAACGTTCAGGGCAACCAGGTCTTCCGGCTCCAGGTTGCGCAGGTCGTTCTTGCCACAGGCACGCGCCAGGGTTTGTGCTTCCATGGTCAGTACCCGCAGGTAGTTGGCCAGACGGTGACCGGCTTTAACCGGGTCCAGACGCTTGGACAGCTCTGGGTCCTGGGTAGAAATACCGGCAGGGTCCTTGCCTTCCTGGTAGTCGTCGTAGAAACCGGCACCGGAGCCCAGCTTCTTGTATTCGTCTTCCCACTGCGGGTGGTTGTCACCCAGAGCGATCAGCGCAGCCGTACCAATGGCAACCGCGTCAGCACCCAGCGCCATACACTTGGCAACGTCGGCACCGTTACGGATACCACCGGAAACAATCAGCTGAACCTTGCGGTGCATGCCCATTTCCTGCAGTGCCTGTACGGCTTGTGGAATAGCCGCCATGGTTGGGATACCCACGTGTTCGATGAACACTTCCTGAGTCGCCGCAGTACCACCTTGCATACCGTCAACCACGATCACGTCAGCGCCTGCCTTAACCGCCAGCTTGACGTCGTAGTAGGTACGGGTTGCACCCACCTTGATGTAGATAGGTACCTGCCAGTCGGTGATTTCACGCAGTTCCTGGATTTTGATGGCCAGATCGTCCGGGCCAGTCCAGTCAGGGTGACGACAGGCAGAACGCTGGTCGACGCCCATTGGCAGGGTACGCATCTTGGCAACACGGTCAGTAATCTTCTGACCCAGCAGCATGCCGCCGCCGCCTGGCTTGGCGCCCTGGCCCAGTACCACTTCGATGGCGTCAGCCTTGCGCAGGTCATCCGGGTTCATGCCGTAACGGGATGGCAGGTACTGATACACCAGCTTGGTAGACTGACCACGTTCTTCCGGAGTCATACCGCCGTCACCAGTGGTGGTGGAGGTACCGACTTCAGATGCACCACGACCCAGTGCTTCCTTGGCGTTGGCAGACAGTGCGCCAAAGCTCATACCAGCGATGGTAACGGGTGTTTCAATCACGATAGGCTTCTTGGCGAAGCGGGTGCCCAGAGTCACCTGGGTGTTGCACTTCTCACGGTAACCTTCGAGCGGGTAACGTGACATGGAAGCGCCCAGGAACAGCAGGTCGTCAAAGTGAGGAACCTTGCGCTTGGCACCAAAACCACGGATGTCGTAGATGCCGGTTTCGGCAGCGCGACGGATTTCAGCCATGGTGTTCTTGTCAAAGGTTGCTGACTCACGCAGGCCGGTTTGTGTATACGGATCTTTTTCGCTCATCTCTATATCCTCGTATCTGCGTAATCAGTAAGCGCTAACGTTGTCGACTTTGAAGTTGTACAGCTGACGGGCTGAGCCATAACGCTTGAAGCTGGCTGGGTCCTCGTCGATGCCTGCACGGTTGAGCAGGTCAGCCAGGTAATCCAGATGTTCCTGACGCATTTCCTTCTCGATGCAGTCAGCACCCAGAGAAGAAACACTGCCTTTCACAAAGATTTTGGTTTCGTAGAGGGAGTCGCCCAGCGCATCACCAGCGTCACCACAAACCACCAGTGCACCAGCCTGACCCATGAAGCAGCTCATGTGACCAACGCTGCCGCCAACCACGATTTCCACACCTTTCATGGAAATACCACAACGGGCACCGGCGTCGCCTTCGATCACCAGCAGACCACCGTGAGCCGTGGCACCAGCAGACTGGGAAGCCTGGCCTTTAACGCGCACGGTGCCAGACATCATGTTTTCAGCCACGCCCTGACCGGCGTTACCGTGGATCACCACGTGGGCTTTTTTGTTCATGCCAGCGCAGTAGTAACCGGCATGACCTTCAATATCGACGCTCAACGCGGCGTCCAGACCACAAGCGATGTTGTGGTCACCTTTGGCGCCAGTGATTTTCCACTCACGCTCGGTACATTCCTTGGCCTGGTCATGCAGCGCCTGATTGATTTCGCGCAGTGATGTGGTTGCCAAATCCAGAGTTTTCATCGTTTCTACCTCTCTCTTTATTCAGCCTGGGATCAGCTGCGTTCCCAAACGTAGATTTTTGCTGCTTCCGGTTCCCATACCTTGGCGTTTTCAATGCCTGGCAGAGTGGTCAGCGCCTGATACTCAGATGCCATGGCAACGTAGTCTTCGGTTTCTGCCAGTACCGCTGGCTTACAGGCGATCGGGTCACGCACTACGGCAAAACCGTCACGGGTACCGATGGTGAAGGTGAAGAAGCCGTCGAGGTTCTTCAGTGCGTTTTCCAGCGCCTGGGTCAGGGTGTCGCCCTGTTGCAGGCGGTACATCAGATAACCAGCGCCAACTTCGGAGTCGTTTTCGGTTTCGAAGTGAATGCCTTCGCGCTTCAGTTCCAGACGCAGACGGTTGTGGTTGGACAGCGAACCGTTGTGTACCAGACACAGGTCCTCACCGGTGGAGAACGGGTGTGAACCAGCCATGGTGACAGCAGATTCTGTCGCCATACGGGTGTGGCCAATGATGTGAGTACCCTTCATGCCTTTCAGGTTGAAGGTGCCAGCGATCTGTTCTGGCAGACCCACTTCCTTGAGGATTTCGATGGAGTGACCAGCACTCAGGATCAGTACTTCTGGCGCCTTGGCTTCAATGAAGGCAGTCGCAGTCGCTGCATCACAATGCATTTTGAAAACCGCCACGGTGGCGTTCTGGAACCAGCTGACTTCAGCGTTCAGTTCGGCGCGAGCCGCTTCTGCCAGCGCTTCCCAGTCGTAGTTAACGTCTTCGTGACGCAGGGTCAGTTTGGTGCCGTCGGCCACTTCGTCGCCATAGATTGCAAAACCGGCACTGTCCGGGCCACGGTCAGTCATGGCGATCAGCATGGGTTCAAACAAGGCACCCAGCTGGCTCTCCAGAGCCGGATTTTTCAGGTAAAGACCAACGATTCCACACATGGCGTTTTCCTCGTTAATTCGGAGTCAAAATATGTTTTAAAAAAGCTTCGATAACGGCATTCAGGCCGAGCGAAGCCGAGCTGCACTTATCGAAATAAAAGCAGCGGTTATTTTTGGTCAGGTGTCTGGCCTGTTCAGCCAGGGGATTTCTGGTTACCACGCGAGCGTGGTAACCGAATCCACAGGGCTACCACGCAGAGCGTGGGAGCCAGTCGAAGCGCTTAGAAAAACTCGCTGTAACGCTCCACTTCCCAGCTGGATACATGACGGCAGTAATCAATCCACTCATCACGCTTCAGCTTGATAAATTCACCCATCACTTCCTTGCCAATGGCGTTGGTCAGCACGGTATCGGCTTCCAGCGCGTCGATAGCGGCACCCAGGTTCTGTGGCAGGATTTCCACGCCCAATTCATCACGCTGTGCCGCGCTCATGGTGTAGAGGTTTTCGTTCAGTGGCTCACCCGGCTCCAGTTCACGCTCAACACCGTCCATACCAGCGGCGATAATGGCGGCGTGCACCAGATATGGGTTACAGCCGGAGTCTGGCAGGCGGAATTCCAGACGACCGTAAGGAATACGTACCATTGCCGAACGGTTGTTGTCGCCGTAACAGATGTAGGCTGGTGCCCAGGTTGAACCGGAAGCAGAACCACCAACAACCAGGCGTTTGTAGGAGTTCACGGTTGGCGCTGCGATAGCACACAGTGCCTTGGCGTGATGCAACAAACCGGCAGTGAAGTGGTAAGCCAGTTTGGACAGACCCATGCCGTACTTGTCGCTGTCATCACCAAACAGGTTCTTGCCGTTTTCATCCGCAATCGACAGGTGGAAGTGCATGCCGTTACCGGTACGGTTGGCGGCAGGCTTTGGCATAAAGGAGCAGATCATGCCCATTTCGTTAGCGATCTCGCCCGCTGCCATACGAACAAAGGTGAAACGGTCGGCAGAGGTCAGGGCATCGCTGTAGGTGTAGTTGATTTCAAACTGGCCGTTGGCGTCTTCGTGGTCGATCTGATAAACGTCCATATCGACGGCTTGCAGACTTTCAACAAACTTTTCCAGGAACGCACGGGAACGAGACAGGCCTTTGTAGTCGTAGCAAGGCTTGGCCAGGTTATCGGTTTCATCAACCGAACCCAGTGAACCATCGGCGTTACGAGTGAACAGGTAAAACTCAGGTTCCAGACCGGTATTCAGGGTCCAGCCCTTGGCATCCAGACGGGCCAGCTGCTTCTTCAGTACCACACGGCTGTCGTATGGATGCGGCGCACCATTAACGTAACCGTCACAGGCGACACGGGCATAACCCGGCTGCCACGGTACGATGCTGATGCTGTCCAGATCACCACGAGCCAGGAAATCTGGACCATGTGGTGCCATACCCAGACCCCAAACAGCGAAGCCCGCAAAACCAGCGCCGCTTTCTACCACACTCTTCAGGTGCGCTGCCGGAACAGATTTGGTTTTGGCGACACCATGAATATCGACGAACTGTGCCAGTACGTACTTAATGTCGTTATCTACCAAAAACTTTTCTGCTTCGCTCAGTGTCATGGTCGAACTTGCCATACCTAACTCCTCAAGTGCTGGCCAGTGTACCCATTAGCCAGAGTTTCTCAATAGGAAATTTATTTTCTTTTTAGTCATAGCAACTCGCGTGCCAGCACTTTCCTGAAAGGAATATTTTTTTCAAATTGCGCTCAAACCCTTGATTTCCCTATAGTTGGTTAAGAAATTTTCCTTCTGAGAAACCTGTTTCAACCATTTTCAGATAACGTGATCGACATATCAGCGCATCACAAAAGAACACAAAGCTTCAAAAGAGCACCAGGGTTGGGCATAAAAGGAGAAATACCGATGAGTGAGAACGACGACCGCTTCAATCTGGACCAGTACATCGCCATGAAGGTCAAAAAGGCCCGCCTGGAAGAAGGTCTGAAAATCACCGACGTCGCACGAATATCCGGTATCAGCCAGGGAATGGTCAGCAAGATTGAAAACGCCCAGGTTTCCACCAGCCTGGAAACCCTGTCACGACTGTGCACCGCGATTGGCCTGCCGATCTCAAAACTGTTCAATGACTACGACCGGCCGGACGGTGGCGCGCACTTCACCAAATCTGGTGAAGGCCTCGAAGTGGTACGGCGTGGCACCGATAAAGGTCACACCTACCAGCTGCTGACCTATCAGCGCGGTGGCAAGCGCAACTTTGAACCCTTCCTGATCACCATGGATGACCTGTCGGAAGTTTTCCCGACCTTCTCGCATCCCGGTGAAGAGTTCATTTATCTGTTAAAAGGCAGTCTGGTTTACCGTCACGGCAACCATTTGTATGAGATGGGCCCTGGCGACAGCCTGACCTTTGATGCCGAAACCCCGCATGGGCCGGAAAAACTGATCGAAGTACCATTGCAGCTGCTGTCGATCATTCACTACGGCGAAGAGTAACCGTCTTTGCTGATACGGGCGTCAGCTCGCCAGTGTCTCCACCAGCACGTCGACCAGCGCCTGCGCGGCTACCGACAATTCCTGGCCCTTACGGGTCAGGATGCCCACCGAACCAATAATTTTTGGTTCAGTCACCGGCACACACACGGCTCCCATCTCTTCCATCTGTTGTTTGCATAAAGAAGGCACCACACTGATACCCAATCCGGTTGCCACCATTCGTCCGACCGTTGCCAGCTGATGGGCATCGAACACTACGTTGAGGGTATTACCCTGCTCGGCTAACTGGCGTTCGAGCATCAGGCGAACAACGGATGGCCGCTGCAGCGCAATAAAGTCCTGCGTCAGTAACTGATCCCAGCACAGAAAGGTCGGCTGGCCTTGCAACAGCGGCGAAGCGGCGGGCAATACAGCAACGTATTCGTCATCGAACAAGGGCGTGAAATCGAGATCATGCGCGCCTTCCGGAATCAGCGAAACGCCCACCTCAATGCGCCCGGAGCGCACCATACCGACCACCTGTTCGGCAATCACATCGTGCACTTCAATACGAATCTGTGGGAAACGGTCGCGGTAAGCCTTGAGCGCCAGTGGCAGCAGGCTGGAGGCAAACGACGGCATCGCCGCCACCGCCACCTGGCCCATCTGCAGGGCAAAACGTTTCTGGAGCTGCTCCTGGGCGTTATCCCACTCGGCCATTAAACGGCTGGCGATAGGCACCAGCGCCTCCCCTTCCGGCGTCAGTTTGACCGACCGGGTGGTACGGATCAGCAACTTGCCACCCAGTGAGTCTTCCAGGCTTTTGATCGCCAGACTCAAGGCTGGCTGGGACAAAAACACCTGGGTACTGGCTTCCGCAAAACTGAGCGTGCGGGCAACGGCAAGAAAGGCACGTAGTTGTTTGGCAGTCATAAACAGGCTCCGGTGGCTTGTCGGCATCATAGCTCAAACTCTACGCCGGAGCGTTGGGCACGGCCCAACCTACGGATCGGACATGGCTTTGTAGGATGGGCCATGCCCATCAACCCTGGAGGTGAACGAAGTTACGCCGACGGCTCCAGATGCCGCTGCAGCACATTCACCAGCATGAAACGCAGGTCTTCGAGGGTACGGGAAGCCCGGTTGGGATTCTGGTTCACGATCACCAGATAGACGGCGTGGCTTACCTCCAGCACAAAGCGGCCGATCCGTTCGCGTTCCTTGATATGGCGGTTAATGCCGATGCGTTTGAACAGCTTGGCCATAAAGCGAATGACGATTTCATCATGCTGTTCATCCAGCTCACGTAATTCCGGTACTGCAAACATCGCCTGCACCAGGGTTAATACCGCTTTCTGGCGCTTGTAGGCCCGCAGGTTGGCGGCGGTGAGCTGCTCCACCAGTTCTTCGATGCTGTAGCTTTCCACTGGCAAGGCTTCAACTTCAGCCAGCATGGCGGAGATTTCTTCCAGCCAGCGTTGCCCCATGGCGTACAGAATGGCGTGTTTATTGGGGAAGTAGTGATACAGCGATCCCACCGAGATGCCCACTTCGCGGGCAATGATATTGGTGGTGAGGTCATCCATGCCGAGCCGCTCCAGCAGTTCACCGGTGACGTCGAGAATCTGTTGAGACCGTTTGATTGAGCGCCCCTGCACTGGCTCGTTACGCGGTTGCAGGTCCTGCCGCAGTCGCGGTGAGGCCTGTTTGCTGTCAGGGGCATCGGTCATATCAGTGCGGGTCCACTAAAATAAAAACGAGAGAGTCAGGCTTGTGCTCTCCCGTGTCAATTTTATTCAGAAGAAGCGATCCCGCATAGAGTAGTACAACATGCCCGCCACCAGCCCCGGCCAACGCAGCAAGGTGCCGCCCGGGAAGGTCGGCGTGGGTACTTTGGCGAAGACATCAAAGCGTTCGGCGGAACCGGCAATGGCTTCCGCCATCAGTTTGCCGCCAAGGGTCGCCAGCGCGACACCATGACCGGAATAGCCCTGCGCCACAAATAAGGACTGATCAACCCGCTCGAAATGCGGCATGCGGTTAAGCGTAATGGCCAGTGTGCCGCCCCAGCCGTAGTCGATTTTGACGTCTGCCAGTTGCGGATAAAACTGCAGCATGTACTGACGTACAAAGGCTGGAATGTCGTCAGGAAAGCGCGAGCTGTAGTTTTCGCCACCGCCCCACAACAGCCGGTTATCACCGGAAATGCGGAAGTAGTTGATCACAAAGCGGGAATCGGCAATGGCCAGATCTTCACGGTTGATCTGCTGGCACAGCTCGTCTGACAGCGGTTCAGTGGCGAGGATAAAGTTGTTGATCGGCATTATCTTGCCCGCCACCCGGCGTTCCAGTGAACCCAGATAACCATTGCAGGCCAACAGTACATATTGGCAATTGACCCGCCCCTGCTCACAACGAACCTGCGGTTTGGCTCCGGTGCTGTAACCCGTCACCCGGCTGTGCTGGTAGAGCCTGGCACCGGCCTTGGTGGCTGCCGCTGCCAGCCCCAGCGCATAGTTAAGCGGATGCAAATGCAGCGCTTTGGTAAACCACTCGCCAGCGAAGTATTTGTCGGTGCCCAGCATCTGCTGTACCTGTGCTGGTTCGACGTACTGCACATCTTCGTAACCCAGCACCTTTTGCTTGTAGTCCACAGCTTCCTGCAGGTGATGATTGTGGGCCGATTTCGCCGCCACGTGCATCACGCCCTGCTTGAGATCACAGTCAATCTGATGCTGTTCGATCAGCTCGCGCACCAGCTCGACAGACTCCAGCGACATCTGCCACAACCAATCAGCATTGGTCTGCCCCACCTTTTTAACCAGCTCGGCATGCTCCATGTTATGACCCTGGCAGACCTGGCCGCCATTACGGCCGGACGCTCCAAAGCCCATGGTTTCAGCTTCCAGCAGCACCACTGAATAACCTTGTTGAGCCAGATGCAGCGCCGCCGACAAACCGGTGTAACCACCGCCGACAATACAAACATCGGCTTCAACGTCACCCTGCAGGGATTCATATTGAAGCGGATTTTTAGCCGTCGCCTGGTAATAAGAAGCGTCAGCCTGGTTAGCGGTCATGCGGCACCCTCCACAGCGTTAAACGCCAAAAGATTCAAACTTGATCAAACCAACAACCCTCAAACAGTCTTTGAGATTTCATAAAACCGAATGATAGTTCGGTTTTTAAGTATGAACAAGGTGGTCAATTTGAGCAAATCAGTGCGTTTTATATTGACCTTTATCGGGACTGTGATTAACTTAAAAACCGAATCATGCTTCGGTTTTGGTCTTTGCAAAGAGTCTCACAAGAGACTCCCTCAGCAAGGGCCAGAAACCGAGTCATGTTTCTCTGAGCGTGTGACAGGCCGTTGATTTTTGTTTTCGAGGCACCTGGAGTAAAAAAACAGGGCAACGCAGATAGACAATCAACAGCCTGTCAGGGCCTATAATTCCATGGCCTATACGGATCAGCTGAAACCAGCGCGCCAGCCCGGCTCGTGACCCATGCAAACTAAACAGGTGATTTATGTTGGAAGCCGTTGAGAGCTTTCTGAATGAAAATGGCATTACTGAAGTGGAATCCACTTTCCCGGACATGACCGGGAATGCCCGAGGCAAGTTTTACCCTACCCGCAAATTCCTGGCGGAAAATGGCGGCAAGATCCCCGAAACCCTGCTGGTGCAGACGGTTACCGGCGACTGGGCTGCCAACCACTATGAACTGGTCGACTCCAACGACCGCGACATGATTCTGTCGCCCGACCCCAGCACCATGCGAATTGTGCCCTGGGCCGACGAGCCAACCGCGCTGGTGATCAACGACTGTTATGCACCCAGCGGTATTCCGCATCCGCTGTCGAGCCGAGCCGTACTGCGTCGGGTATTGAAGCTGTACGAAGACGAAGGCCTGAAGCCGATCATTGCACCGGAAGTAGAGTTCTATCTGGTGCAGAAAAACATCGACCCGGACTATGAGCTGAAGCCAGCCACCGGGCGTTCTGGCCGTCGTGAAAGCGCTCGCCAGTCCTACAGCATCGACGCTGCCAACGAATTCAATCCGGTAATCGACACCCTCTATGCCTACTGTGAAGTGCTGGGGCTGGACGTTGATACCCTGATTCACGAATCCGGTGCGGCACAGATGGAGATTAACTTCCTCCACGGCGATGCCCTCAGCCTGGCCGACCAGGTGTTCGTATTCAAACGCACACTGCGTGAAGTGGCGCTGAAGCACGATATGTACGCCACGTTTATGGCCAAGCCGATGAAAAACGAACCGGGCAGCTCGATGCACCTGCACCAGAGTCTGGTCGACGTTACCACTGGCGAGAATATTTTTGCCGGCCAGCAGGAAGGCGAGTTCTCCGACGCCTTCTACCACTATATGGGTGGTCTGCAGCGTTTTACTCCGGCGGCGATTCCGTTCTACGCCCCGAACGTCAACTCCTATCGTCGGTTTGTGCCTGAGAACGCCGCACCGGTGAACTTCAAGTGGGGCATCGATAACCGCACTGCCGGTTTGCGTGCACCACACGCGCCGCTGCGTGCGACCCGTATCGAAAACCGCTTCCCCGGCGCAGATACCAACCCTTATCTGGCCATTGCTGCCAGTCTGGCTTGCGGTTATCTGGGTATGAAGATGAAGATCAAACCAAGCTCGCCGACCGATGGTCTGGCGGCCGAAGAAGGCGACACCGTCGAAGTATCCCGCACGCTCGAAGAAGCCCTGCGGCTGCTGGAAGACTGTGAAGAATTGCAGGAAGTGATTGGCCCGCATTTCGTCAAAGCCTATATCGGCGTCAAACGCGCCGAGTTCGAAACCTTTAACCGTGTTATCAGCTCCTGGGAACGTGAGTTCCTGCTGATGAACGTATAAGCGTTTAATCCCGCTCCACCCTGGTTTTGCAACTGCCACCGCAAGGTGGCAGGGGTTTCGTTCGGCCTGCAAAACCGGTTTTGGGTCTTCGCTCACCGCCCAGACCCGCTGGTAACCGGCTGTTGCAGTCGATGATTGCCAGCTGCAAGCAACAGGTCCCTCAGGGCCATGGAAATCCGGCTGGTGTGCAAGCAGTACCCGGCCGACGACACTCACATGAAGGCAAGCAACATGACTACAAGCATCTTTCCACAGATAAAGAAACTCGCTGCAACTGCCCTGATGACTGCCGCAGTTGTTGCTCCGGTTACCCATGCTGAAGAAGCGGTTCTCAACTTCTACAACTGGTCTGACTACATCGGTGAAGAAACCATCGCCAACTTTGAAAAAGAGTTCGGCATCAAGGTCAACTACGACGTTTACGACAGCAACGAAGCCCTTGAAGGCAAGCTGCTGGCGGGTAACACCGGCTTCGACCTGGTGGTGCCAACCTCCAACTTTATGGCACTGCAGATCAAGGCCGGCATCTTCCGCCAGCTGGATAAAAAGCAACTGCCGAACCTCAAGAATCTTGATCCGGGCCTGATGTCACGACTGGCCAAAAAAGACCCGGGCAACCAGTACGGCGTACCTTATCTGTGGGGTACCACCGGGCTGGGCTACAACCCGGCACTGGTCGCCGAAGCACTCGGTGAAGACACGCCGATCGACAGCTGGGCGGTGGTATTTGAACCGGAAAACATGAAGAAGCTGGCCAAGTGCGGAGTTACCTTCCTCGACTCCTCCGATGAAATGTATCCGTTCACCATGCTCTACAAGGGCATTGATCCGAACACCAAATCGGTCAAGGAATTCAAGGACGACAGTCTTGCTTCCAACACTTTGCGAGCGGTACGCCCATACGTCAAACAGTTCACCTCGTCCGGCTACATCAGTGACCTTGCCAACGGTGATATCTGCGTCGCGGTCGGTTTCTCCGGTGACGTATTCCAGGCTGCCGCCAACGCTGAAGAAGCGGATAACGGCGTCGAGGTTTCCTACGTGATCCCGAAAGAAGGTTCAGAAGTCTGGTTCGACATGCTGATGATCCCGGCCGATGCCAAACACCCGGAAGCGGCCCACAAATTCATCAACTACCTGCTGCGCCCGGATGTGATCGCCGACATTACCAACTATGTCTGGTACGCCAACCCAACGCCGGCTTCCAAAGACATGGTGGATGAGGAAATTACCTCAGACCCGGCGATTTACCCAACAGACGATGTGATGGACAAGCTGTTCGTCTCTGATGAGGAAGATCCAAAAATCGCCCGCGTCCGTAACCGCACCTGGTCGGATATCAAAACCGGTCGTTAAACAGTTCCAGTCATGTCGACGGACGTCGGCATTCTCGTGTTGCCACCGCTTGCGGTGGCTTTTTTATGGCTGTGAACTTCCTGTTCACCGCTCCGGATCAGCTTGAATCCACCGTTATCCCGAACATCCGTCTTCCAACACCCGTCCTCCAACACCCGGGCTTCACATATCAGTATTCCCGTACCGCCTCTGCAGCAGCCGCTTGCGCCGAAATCCAGATGTATCTCCCCCCTCCCATCAGTCGCTGGTCATTCTTCCCGCCCACAAAAAATGACAACCCTATCAAATAAGAATTATTTTCATTGACACAAGACAACCAATGCCATTTAAATAATAACAATTATCATTTACAAATATGGGGTTGTGAGTGCTTAAACCTTGGCAGCTGTACGCCGGAACCTTGCTCGTAACCAGCCTGACCCAAGTCCAGGCCGGGACAACGTCAATGGTCGACGGGAACCCTATTCACATCGAAACCATGGTTGTCACAGCCAGCCGGGTGCCGCAACCGCTCGCGGATACCACCATGCGTACCCAGATACTCGACAGCGACACCATCGAACGGATGCAAAGCCGTGATCTTGCTGAAGCCCTGCGACTGGTACCTGGCCTGCAACTACGTGAGATTCATGGCAAGACCGGCAAGGAAGTTCAGCTGCAAGGCTTTAACGGAGATCGGGTATTGGTACTGGTGAATGGCCAGCCCGTCTCAGCGACAACCGGCTCCACCGTAGACGTGACGCAGCTGTCTGCACTGGATGTCGATCGCATTGAAATTGTGCCCGGTGCCACGTCGTCGCTGTATGGCAGTGCCGCCATGGGCGGGGTTGTTAACATTATTACCAACGAAGATCCCTCCCGGCTGCGATTGCTGGGCGAGTTCGGCAGCTATGGCGATGATGAACTCAGCGACGGCCTGGCCCCACAACGCCATTATCTCGCCAGCGCCGCAGGGCAATGGGGTGGCTGGAATGGCCAGATCAGCAGCGACCAGCGCCGCAGCTCCGAAACAGACTTTAACCCGGATACCTATGCCTCCAACGGCTTTGGCGGCAGTAAAACCAATTCTGGCGCCAGCATCGGCTATGACTGGAACAGCAATCGGCTTGACAACGGCGGTGTTCGTGTTGGTTTTCAGCACTATCTGGAAGATTTACAACAGCGCCTGAGCGAAACCGTCAATAAACACGAAGATCTGGTTCGTCGCCGCCTTGATCTGAGCAGCCATCAGAATACCAACAGTGGCCGTTGGTCATTAGCGCTGCTGGCCGAGCAACAACAGGATGCCACCCTGCAACGCAATCGCGACAGCAGCATTCTGGCAGGCTTGTTAGAACGTAAGGCGCATTACCGCCAGCAGAAAGCCAGTCTCGAATGGGCTTCGCTGGATGATCTGTTGAGCCTGTCCAGGGGGCCAACCCTGAACCTGGTTGCCGGAATCGAATATTTCCATGAGGACATCACCCAGCATAAACGCCAACTCAAGCTGGGCGACCTCGCCGACTACGCCACCGATGAGGATGATGGCTCTGATGGTGTCGTCGTCACCGACAGCGTCACCTATACGGATATCGGCGACGATTTGCTGGAACTGAGTTCTGGCGAAGTCGCAGGCAATCGCAGCAGCACCGATGTTTTCAGTCAGTCGACCCTGTCTTTCAAACACGGCGACCAGGAGTTTGATCTTGGCCTGGGACTGCGGCTACAACGCGACAGCGACTTTGGCAACCATCTCGCCCCCACGCTCAGCAGCCGCCAAAGCTGGCCCCTGAACAACGGCTGGCAACTGCAAACCCGCCAGAGTCTGGGAATGGGCTATCGGGTCGGTAACCTGAAAGAACGCTATTACGAATTCGATCACAGCATTTATGGCTACAAGGTGATCGGCAACCCCGATCTGCAACCAGAACAATCGCGCAGTACCCAACTATCCATTTCACTCAGCGACCAGCAGCGCTGGCACGTCGAGATGTCGGCGTTCCAGAACCGTATTGGCGACCTGATTGAAGCCGTCGACAGTGGCGACGTCGATACCTCCAATGGCAGCTACGTCGTAATTTACCAATACGCCAATATTGATCGGGCCCGCACTCGCGGCTTTGAGCTGTCGTCCCAGTGGCGTTTCAACCGATACCTGCAACAGCGGGCTTCCTTCAGCTATCTCGATGCCTGGAACCTGGGCGCAGATTTGCCACTGCCCAATCGCTCCCGCCAGCAAGCCAAAATTGCCTGGCTGTGGGACCCGACCGCCAGTCTCAGCCTCAATCTGATGACGGAATATCAAGGCAGCTTTTATTCCTCGGTGAACACCGATGATCGTACCACCGAGCGCTCTCCGGGCTATTGGCAATGGGACCTGACTGCCAGCCTGACCAGTTTCTGGTACAGCCACCAGCAACGCTGGTTCACCGGCATCAAAAACCTCACCGACAGTGTTCGTGAAGGTGATGACAGCTATGACCGCCGTCCCACCCAGGGGCGCTATATCTACGCCGGATTTGACCTGCGCTATTAAGCCAACCAGCCACAACCAACAACAGCAATAACCATCACATAGAGGAGCCAGACCACCATGAAAACGCGTGTAAACCTGACCACGGAACCTAACGTCCTGCTACTGGCCTTGCTGGCAACCCTGGCTCTGACCGGCTGCGGATCGGACAGTGATTCTGACAGCACCGACAGTGCCTCCGATACCTCAACGGATACCGACACCGATACTTCGACAGACACTGAAAGCGACTACACCACGCTGCAGGTCAACTCCGCCAGCTACTCCAGCTGGAAGTACATCGACCTGAGCGCCGGAACCGTCCTCGACCTCAGCGACGAAGAAGCGGCATCCTCCACTGAGTGGGATATCGCCCTGCAGCGCTACAACGTCAAACTCAACGGCGGTGATTCCGGCCCGGGTAACGTCCAGGCAGCGCTGGCAGATGCCCAGGATGAATTCTACGACGACGACGGCAACGCCATTGCCTCGGTATTCACCAATGCCGACGCCGATACCGAAGCTGCCGCCCTCAGCGTGGTATATGACACCAGCAGCCTGAGCTATCAGGCCGATGCCTATGAACCTGCCACCACCGACTGGTATGCGTACGATTTCACCACCCACACCATCAGTGCCGACACCAGCGTCGGCTACCTGGTACGTCATGCCGATGCCGCCACTTACAGCCGGGTCTATATCACGGCGGTTGGCTCCACTGGCATCTCGCTGAGCTATATCACCCAGGCCGCCGACACCGTGCAATTCGCCGAGACGGAATACAGCTTCAGCGCCACCTTTGCCGACGATGCCAGCAGCTCTGACAGCACCCTGATCTGTCTCGATCTGGACAGTAGCGCCGCGGTTGACTGTGACAGCAGCGACGACTGGGAATGGATGTACGAGTACAACGCCAGCAGCCACGCGGTGAATATCTGGACCAACGGTGGCGTCTATGGCGATGGCAGTGCCGCTGTGTTTGGCCCCATCGACAGCACCGAGCTGGCCGAATACACCAGCGCTACCTTGGTCGACAGCACGGATATCTCCGGCCACTACAGCACCGACAGCAGCACCGGTCTGTTCTCGGAGCAAAGCTGGTGGGAATACAACCTGACCAGTTCACATTTGCTGTGGCCCAACTTCCGTACCTACCTGATCGACCTCGACAGCAGCGATGACAGCAGTGACCAGATCGCCCTGCAAATCAGCGACTACTACAGCCTCGGCGATTCCGGCAGCCCGGAACTGCGCTTCCGCTCACTGGCCACGGAGTAATCCTTATGAACCCATCCATTAACCTCAGTGAACTCCCACTGGCGCAAGCCTGGCTCAAACTGGTTGATGAACAGCCAAAACTGCGCATTCGTGATGCCGCCAACCTGCTCGGCGTCAGCGAAGCCGAGCTGCTGGCCAGCCAGATCAGTGCCGGTGATGACCAGCAACAGCAAGTGACTCTGCTGCAAGGGCCATTTGGCCCACTGATGAAACAGCTCGAAGCGGTCGGTGAAGTCATGGTGCTGACCCGCAATGACGCCATGGTTCATGAGAAAACCGGCCAGTTCAAAGACCTGACCCTGCATGGCCCGGTCGAGCACCAGATGGGGCTGGCACTCGGCACCATTGACCTGCGGCTGTTCCTTAACCACTTCGTGTTCGGTTTTGAAGTCATCAACAACACCCCGGCAGCACCCCGCCGCAGCCTGCAGTTCTTTGACGCCAGCGGCACTGCGGTGCACAAGGTTTATGCCCGCGACAACACCGATATGCAGCAGTGGCAGCAACTGGTTGAGCAGTTTCGTGCGGGCGATCAGCTCACTTCGCTGGTCACCACCAGCAGCGCCGAAGAATCCTTGCTGACGAGCCCGGCCGGGCTCGACAGTGCGGCGCTGTTGCAGGACTGGCAAAACCTCAAGGACGTCCATCATTTCCAGGCGATGCTGAAAAAACACCAGCTTGCACGAGTTCCGGCCTATCAGGTGATCGGTGAAGAATATGCCGTGCCGCTCGCCACCAGTGCCTTTGAACAAGCCCTGGAAAGTGCCCGCGAAAGCGGCCAGCCGATCATGGTGTTTGTTGGCAACCGCGGTTGTATTCAGATCCACACCGGCCCGCTGCATAACCTCAAACGGCTGGGGCCCTGGTTCAATATTCTTGACGGAGACTTCAACCTGCACGCCAGCACCGACCAGATCGCCTCGCTCTGGCTGGTTCGCAAACCCACCAGTGACGGCATCATCAGTTCGCTGGAAGCCTACGACAGCCATGGTCAGCAACTGGCGTTGCTGTTTGGCCAACGCCAGAACGGTGAAGCGGAACGACAACAATGGCGCACCCTGCTGCAGAAGCTGGCCAGCCGCTATCGTCTTGACAGCACCGAGGAGCAATCAGCATGAAAAACCAACGAGTGCTGAGGCTGCTGATGGTCTGCAGCAGCCTGCTGGCACTGTTGCCACTGACTGCCAGAGCGGCAACCCATGATCAGCCCCAACGCGTCATCAGTATCGACGGCTCCATCACTGAAATCGTCTACGCACTCGACCAGCAACAACAGCTGGTTGGTGTCGACACCACCAGCCGTTACCCGGCAGCAGCCCAGCAGTTGCCGCAGGTTGGTTACATGCGCCAGCTGTCAGTCGAAGGCATTCTGTCACTGCAGCCGGACCTGATCCTCGCCAGCGAAGACGCTGGCCCTGCCAACGTCTTCGAACAGTTGCAGCAGGCCGGAGTGACGATTGTCCGAACGCCTCGGGAATATAGCCTGGCGGGCGTACTGAACAAGGTCGAGGTGATCGCCAGAGCACTGCACCAAAGCCAGCGCGGAGCCGTGCTGCAACAGCAGATTCAGCGCCAGGCACAACAAGCGCTGGCACGCATTCCCGCACGGCCGGCTCCCAGCGCGCTGTTTTTGCTGGGCGCCGGTAACCGTGGACTGATGGCTGCCGGTCAGGGCACCCAGGCCAGCGCCATGCTGCAACTGGTACAGGCCAGCAACGCGGTGAACTATCAGGGCTACAAGCCACTGAGTCCGGAAGGCGCGATTCAGGCGGCTCCCGACGTGGTGATTGTTGGCCACACCCAACCAGACGCCGGATCACAAATCATTGAGACACTGGCGATGACGCCGGCACAGCAGCACAACCGGGTGTTTGCCGTGGACGTCAGTCTGATGCTGGGTTTTGGACCACGCCTGCCACAGGCCATTGACCAGCTGGTCGACCTGATCTGGTATCCGCCACAACAAACTGCCGCCAGTCACTAACGGAATCATCATGTCGCTCAGCCGTCCAGCTAATGATTCCCTCCGACGCGCCGGGGTCTGGCTGCTGCTCTGCAGTGGCCTGCTGGCGATGGTGCTAACAGCCCTGTGTTGGGGGCCAGTAAAGATATCTGCCGCTCAGGTGTTCAGCGCCATCGCCGGGTTATTACAGGCGCAGCCGCTCGACGGAGCCAACGACTGGATTATCCGGGAATTGCGTTTGCCACGAGTGCTGCTGGCACTGCTGATTGGGGCCGGACTGGCGGTCGCCGGAGTGCTGACCCAGGGCGTCTTTCGCAACCCGCTGGCCGACCCCGGACTGATTGGCGTTGCCAGTGGTGCGGCGCTGGCAGCCGTAGCGGTGATCGTGTTGTCTGACAGCTGGCTGCTGCATTGGGCCAGTCTGACCGGCCCACTGGCACTACCGCTGGCAGCCTTTGCGGGTGGCCTGCTGGTCACCTGGCTGATGTACCGGCTTGGCACCTGGCGGGGAGAAACCCAGGTCGCCATGTTGCTGCTGGCCGGGGTCGCGATCAATGTACTTACCGGCGCCGCCACCGGGGTACTGACGTATCTGGCCGATGACCAGCAACTGCGCAGCATGACCTTCTGGTCGATGGGCAGCCTGGCCTGGGGCCGCTGGCCGGAAGTCGCTGCATTGAGCGGCCTGATCCTGTTACCACTGTTGCTCTGTTTACGCTACGGCCGGGCGCTCAACGCCATGCTGCTGGGCGAACAGGTGGCCGGTCATCTGGGGCTGGATGTTCAGGCTTGCAAGCGCTGGTTGCTGGCCGCTGCGGCCCTGATGGTCGGGGCCGGGGTAGCGGTCGCCGGGGTGATTGGTTTTATCGGTCTGGTGGTTCCACACCTGCTGCGACTGCTGGTTGGCCCGGATCACCGGCTGCTATTGCCGATGTCGGCGTTGGCCGGTGGCCTGCTGCTGCTGCTCGCAGATACCCTCGCCCGCAACCTGATCGCGCCGCAGGACTTGCCGGTCGGGCTACTGATGGCACTGATCGGCGGCCCGTTGTTTTTGTCGATGTTATTACACCAGGTACGCGGGAGAATGGGATGAACACAGCCACACCCTTGTTGTCTTGCCCACCACCGGACAGCCATTTGATCCGACAGACAGCAGTCCCGCCAGCCCTGCTAACAGTCGCCAACCTGAACGTCGAACGTCATGGAGCCAAACTGCTGCAGCAGGTCAGCCTGGCGCTGGCTGGCGGTGAACGGCTGGCAATTCTTGGCCCGAATGGCGCAGGCAAGTCGACCTTGCTGAAATGCCTGTCCGGTGAGATTGGTGATTACCGCGGCCATATGGAGTTTGGTCGCCAGCCGTTGCAACATCTGTCCAGCAGCCAGCGGGCACAACGAATAGCCGTTATGCCACAGCATACCGACATGCTGTTTCCGTTCAGGGTTCATGAAGTCGTCGCCATTGGCCGCACCCCATTTGCCGACGAACAGACCAGCCTCGAATGGCAACGGCAGGCCATGCAGCTGACCGAATGCTGGCACCTGCGGGATCGCCGTTATCCGGGCTTGTCCGGTGGCGAACAACAACGCGTGCAGCTGGCACGGGTACTGGTGCAGATCTGGCAGGCGCTGGATCAGCCACAGCGCAACAACCCGGACCGCAGCCATCTGTTATTACTCGATGAATGCACTTCCGCTCTCGATCCAGCGCATCAGCACAGCATTATGAATGCTGTAAATCGCTTTGCCGCTGCCGGGGTTGGTGTTATTGCCGTCATGCACGACATTGCCCTGGCAGCCAGCTGGGCCGACAAGGTGCTGATTCTGAAACAGGGAAAGGTGGCTTACCTCGGCGGCCGCGAAGGCCTCAATGACCCACGACTGCTGGCCCTGGCCTACGACCTGCCAGCCGATCTGGCCCGTCGTTACGCCAACAGCAATCAGCTCTGGTGCCAGTAAAAAACAGCTCTTCTGATAACAACAAAGCCCGGTTAGCTTGCGATAACCGGGCTTTGGCGACGTCCCTGTCGTACATGATTGATCCCTTAATCCGTCATTCAGTCATCCGTCCAGTAATCCGACATCAGCAGTCTGCAATCAGAGAAGCTTGAGGTCAGAAGTTGGAGGACAGCGGTACTGAACACCATTCACCCCGGCTACACAACGCAGTCACCCACAGCCGGTGCATGATACGGGTGGTTTTACGATCCCGTGGCGCCAGCGCTTCCATTTTGGTCAGCGAGGCAACGGATGGGTAAATCACATCGTTGTTGAGGATATCCGGGTTAACGTACTGGGCAGAGCTGGCCATTGGGTTCGGGTATTCCAGATAGTTGGAGTTGGCCGCCGCCATTTTCGGTTGCATCAAGTAGTTGATGAAGTCGTAAGCCAGATCCGGTGACTGGGCAGTCGTCGGAATGGCCATGGCGTCAATCCACAGGGCATTACCTTCACGCGGAATAAAATACGCCAGTTGCGGATCATCACCGGCAGCCAACAGCAAATCACCTGAGTAGCCAACCGACACACAGATCTTCTTGTTAGCCAGGTCTTCACGGGATTGGGTAGTCGCCAGGTAGTTCACATCGGCGACGGTTTCCTTCAGCAGCTCACCCGCCCGTTCCAGTTCTTCCCGCTTCAGCGAGTTGATGGAATAACCCAGATAGGCCAACGCTCCGGCGAACAGCTCGTCACGTTCGTTCAGCAGGCCAATACCACACTGGGCAGCCTTGGCACGAACCTTGGGATCAAACAGCAGCGACCAGGAATCCTTGTATTCCGCCAGTCCCAGCTTTTGCAACTCGGCAACGTTAACGCCCAGTCCGGTCGTACCCCACATATAAGGAACGCCGGATGGCGCACCCGCGTCCTGCAAAGCGTATTCGTTCACGATGTCCGGCCGCAGATCCTGCATGGCGGCAATACGGCTGTTGTCGAGATCACGAATCAGCTGCTTTTCAGCCAGCGAATTAACGATACGGGACGGTGGGAAAATCAGGTCAAAATGGTTTTCCGGATTGATAAATTTATCGGCAAATTCATCCAGGTTGGTGTATTCGGTGTATTCAATCCGAACCCCTTTTTCCTGTTCAAAAGCCTTGATGACTTCCGGTGCAATGTAGTCGTTCCAATTGAGGATTTTCAAAACCGGAACGTCGGTAGCGGCACTTGCCGGCAAGCAGCAGGCAGCCAAAAGACTGGCGCAAGCCAGCTTCAGTGTGGTTTTCATAGCAGTAAGTACTCCGTAAGAACAAACCACTCGGCTTTCCTCTGCCTGCCACAGCAAGCCATTGATTCACACGGGATCGGTGGGAAAGTGACGGTGGTTTTTGTAAATAAGCGGTCTGACGCCGCCTGTAAGAAACTTGGGTTTTCAACTGAATAGGTACAGTTTTCTACCAAGGGCGCGGAGGATATATACCTCTCAGGAAATAGGACAGGTGTTCGAAACGAACGTATGAACCAGTTCCTGAAAAATTACTTGATGAATGCTGGGCTGACGCGCTACCGCTCCATTTCAGGCTATTGAATAAGTGACTAAAAATTGTCCGCTCTGTTCAGCCGTCGGCACCATCTTGCGACGAATAAAAAAGGCGACCGTTTGAATGGCCGCCTTTTTGATTTTTTGCGTCGGATTTACCCCAACTTGTGCGGGTATGCCTGGACCCTACGCCCCGGAGCTTGCATCACATTTGTGTAGGGTCGGGACATGTCCCGACAAATGTCAGCCCCAGATCAGCTTGTCCCTGCTCAGCTGTTGTAATCACGTGGCACCCGACGGGTGACACCAGTAAACAGATGGTAGGAGATGGTGTCGCAATGAGCGGCTACCAGGTTGGCATCCACCTGCTCTCCCCACAGTTCAACCCGGCTGCCAACACCGGCACCTTCGATGCCAGTAAGGTCAACGGTCATCATGTCCATTGAGACACGACCGATCACCCGGGTCATTTTGCCATCAACCGCAACCGGCGTACCTTCAACCGCCTGGCGTGGATAACCGTCGGCGTATCCCATGGCGATTGTACCCACCAGAGTTGGCTTGTCGGCGACAAAACGGCTGCCGTAACCAACGCTCTCACCAGGTTCAACCACCCGGGTGGCGATCACTTTGGTTTCCAGCGTCATGCCTGGCTTCAGCTGCAGCGACTCGGTGGTCTGCTGATCCAGCGGTGAAGATCCGTACAGAATGATGCCAGGACGGACCCAGTCGAGACGGGTTTGTGGTGCCGTCAGCAGTGCCGCTGAGTTGGCCACACTGAAGCCGATATCCAGACCTTCGGCAGCCAGCGCCACCCGTTTCATCTGTTGTTCAACGTCGATACCGGCAGGGTCGGTAACGTCAGCGTTGGCAAAGTGGGTCATCATGGTGACGGACGCCACGTTATCCAGCGCTTGCAGATCCTTGCAGGCCTGACCGGCCAGTTCCGGCGCAAAGCCCAGACGGTGCATACCGGAATCCACTTTCACCCATACCGGGATCGGTGCTTTCAGCTCAGCTGCGGCAATCTGTTCGATCTGGAACTGGCTGTGCACTGCGGTCCAGAAATTCTGTTCCGCCATAATCGGCAGTTCGTCCGGTGTGAAAAAACCTTCCAGCAGTACGATTGGCTTGTCGATGCCCGCCGCGCGCAGTTCCAACGCTTCTTCGATACAGGCAACGGCAAACGCAGGTACGTGCTCGGCCAGGGCTTTGGCAACCACTACAGCACCATGCCCGTAGGCATCAGCCTTGACCACTGCCAGTGCCTGGGTAGCCGCCGGGCAGACAGATTTGGCCAGCAAATAGTTGGCAACGATGTTATCCAGATGAATTCTGGCAACCGCAGGACGGGACATAAAACGGATTCTCCACACGCTACCCGGACGGGCAGACCAAGACTATCAATCACAACCGCAGCCACAGCAACCGGGCGGTTACTGTGGCTGCGATCAAACCGGCAAATTACAGCGCCAGAACAGCTTCGACTTCGATGTCGGCATCTTTTGGCAGGGCTTTGACTGCGAACGCAGCACGAGCTGGGTATGGCTCGTCGAAGTAACGGGACATCACTTCATTTACCTGTGGGAAGAAGCTCATGTCAGACAGCAGAATGGTCAGCTTGGCAGCAGATGCCAGAGAACCACCGGAAGCTTCAGCAATCGCCTTGAGGTTTTCGAACACCTGTACAGCCTGGGCTTCGAAAGACTCGGTAACCATTTCCATGGTGGCCGGATTCAAAGGGATCTGACCGGAAACAAATACCAGATCGCCCACTTTAACCGCCTGGGAGTAGGTGCCAATTGCTGCTGGAGCCTTGTCGGTGTTGATGATTGTCTTGCTCATAAATACCTCTGCCAAAATATGGGTAAATGTTGTAATTGGTTTTTTAGGTGTTCGTTGTCGTTACGCCTGGCGTTGGATGGGCATAACCCATCCTACAGATACCGTAGGTTGGGCCGCGCCCAACGGCGCATGACCCATGCCTGCAATCTTGTGCCGCGAGGCAACCCGACGCAAAACCTTACAGGTAACGGGAAACCGACATACCCTCGGTGCTGACTTCGGTTTCCTGCTCGTTAACGATATCCGCCAGCAACTTCGCAGAACCCTGCGACATGGTCCAGCCGAGGGTGCCGTGGCCGGTGTTCATGTAGAGTTTCTTCACCGGAGACTTGCCAATCACGGGCACGGAATCCGGTGTCATCGGCCGCAGGCCACACCAGAATTCAGCATTCTCCAGATCCCCAGCACCCGGGAAAAGATCGCTCACCACAAATTCAGTTGGCTTGCGACGCTCAGATTTCAGGCTCAGGTCGAAAGAAGCGATTTCGGCGGTACCACCCACACGGATGCGGTCGTCGAACCGGGTTACCGCTACCTTATAGGCTTCGTCCATCACGGTAGACTGAGGTGCCTTGCTTTCGTCGATGATCGGCAGTGTCAGTGAGTAGCCTTTCATCGGGTAGATCGGCAGGTTGATACCCAGTGGTTTCACCAGCATTGGTGAATAGCTGCCCATACACAGTACGTAGGCATCTGCCTGCATCTTGCCTTTGGAAGTCACCACTGACTGGATTTCGTTATCACGGGTTTCCAGTGCCTTGATTTCAGTGCCGAACTCAAATTTAACGCCAATCTGCTTGCAGTACTCTGCCAGGTGCTGGGTGAACTTGCGGCAGTCGCCAGTACCGTCTTTCGGGAACAGCAGACCACCAACGAATTTTTCGGAGACATTGGCCAGCGCTGGTTCGTACTGGATACAGGTCGCGTGGTCGATCACTTCGTGCTCAACACCACATTCACGCAGCGACGCCAGGTCAGCACCAATGGAATCCATCTTCTGCTGGTCACGGAACAGTTCAACCGTACCCTTGTTGCGGTGGTCGAAGTCGAGCTCCAGTTCGCTGGTCAGACGATCCATACAAATGCGGCTGTATTCAGAAATACGCAGCATGCGGTTTTTGTTGACGCGGTAGGCATCTTCAGTGCACTGACCCAGCATCTTCATCATCCAGCCAGCGGTGTGGGCGTTAAACGCCGACTTGCTCACCAGAATCGGAGCCAGATCCTGCAGCATCCATTTGATCGCCTTGAAAGGTACACCCGGTGCCGCCCATGGCACCGTGTAGCCGTAAGACAACATGCCGGCATTGCCATAGCTGGTTTCGTCAGCCACACCTGGCTGGCGCTCAACCACAGTCACTTCATGACCAGACTTTGCCAGATACCAGGCAGACGACACGCCCAGCACACCACCACCCAATACCAGAATTTTCATGCTGTCTTTCTCTCATTCAAAGAATCATTGACACACTGATAAGCAAGTACTTACTCAGCGCTTTATATTTTTCAATTTTAGTAAAATCACTATAGGAAAAGACTTTGTTTTTAAGACAAAAGCAGATGAATCAACTGCAAAACAAATACACTTCAGATGATAAACCCAAGCCGATGACAGACTGGACAAAGCGAGCCAGAGCAATCTGCCACACAGCCATAATCCTGCTCCGGTCAACCAGCTTGTTCACCCATCAGTGACTTCAAACAAGGGGCAAAAGCGCCAATGTGGCCATTGAGGCCAGCCTGAACTTCCTTGCTCCAGCCTGGTCGTATTATGGTATACCATCAGACAAGGTTAATTCGGCGGCAGGGTTATGACGACCTGCGAGACCGGATAAGATCAGTCACGAGATCAAGAAGGACGCAAAAATGAAGTTTTCCCTGTTTCTGCAAATGGAACGCTACAGCCCGGACAAGCCCCATCAGGAACTGCTGGCCGAGTTGGTCGAGCTGGTTCAGATCGCCGAACGCGGCGGCATGGAAACCGTCTGGATTGGTGAACACCATGCGATGGAGTTCACCATTGGCCCTAACCCGCTGAGCTTTCTGGCCTACCTGGCACCGCTGACCAGTACCATTCGCCTGGGTCTGGGAACCGTGATTGCGCCCTTCTGGCACCCGATCAAGCTGGCCGGTGAAGCCGCCCTGGTCGACATCATGTCTAACGGCCGTCTGGAATTTGGTATCGCCCGCGGTGCCTACCAGTGCGAATTCGACCGCCTGGCCGGTGGCCTGTCGGCCAAGGACGGTGGCGGTCATTTGCGTGAAATGGTGCCACTGCTGCCAAAACTGTGGCAGGGCGATGTTGCCCACGAAGGCCAACACTGGCAGTTCCCGACTTCGACATCAGTACCCAAGCCACTGCAGGCTGGCGGTCCGGCAATCTGGGTTGCCGCCCGCGAGCAGGAATCCCATGACTACGCCGTTGCCAACAACTGCAACGTGATGGTGACACCGCTGTTCAAGTCCGATGAAGAAGTTGGCGTACTGATGGACAAGTTCCTCACCGCCTGCAGCAAGCATCCGGAAAAACCACAGCCGAAAGTCATGTGTCTGCGCCACACCTTCGTTCATGAACAGCCAGAAGACTGGCGCATTGGTGTCGACGGCATTCGTAACTGGTACGCCCACTTCCAGGGTTGGGCCAAGAATGACCAGACTCCGGTGAATGGTTTCTGCAAGCCGATTTCCGAGCAGGAACTGGACGAAATGGATGCTCTAAAACCTGAGGTACTGAAAGAAAATCTGGTTATTGGTACACCAGAATCCGTGATCGAGCGTCTGAAGTATTATGAAGCCACCGGCTTAACCGAATACAGCTTCTGGGCCGATAACAGCCTGTCCCATGAAGAGAAGAAGAAATCGCTTGAGCTGTTTGTGAATCAGGTTATGCCAGCGTTTGCATAAGCCATAAAACATTTTAAAACAGCATATAAAAAAGGGAATATCCAAACGGATATTCCCTTTTTGAGCTGGCTTTTATTTTTACCGGCGCATTATCCAGTTATTATCCGCTGATAATAACTGGACTGCTCGGTATAACCGGCTATCAAATGATAACCGGTGTCCGTCCAGGCGCTACGCCAAACTCGGTTTTATACAAGCGGGAAAAATGTGACACCGAATTGAAACCGAGTCGATAGGCGATGTCAGTGACGTTACCGTCCCCCAACTGCAGGCAGGTACGGGCCAAATCCATCTTCATGCGGGTGAAATATTTGCCCGGCGTGGCCTCAAAATACTTCTGGAACAAGCGCTCCAGCTGGCGTACCGACACACAGGCTTCACGGGAAATTCGCTCACGATCCAGTGGCTGATCAATGTCACGTCGCATCATCGCCAATGCCCGCTGGACGCGGGAATCGCACAGACTCAGGCGCACTGGTGCAACCTCCAGCCGCGCCAGTAAAGCATCACCCTGCTCCACACTGAGGTCGGCCATAAAGATCCGCACCATGATTTCATCCAGCTTGTCGCGACAGGCGGATTCCTGAAACAAGTAGTAGTCGCTCTGGTAAAGACTGGCGCCCAGCCATAACAGCGGTGATCGACCACGCTGTTGCAGGCTGTGCAGCAACTGGTAGTCAAATTCAGGGTTGTCAGCGCCGCTGATCACCAGCAGGCCAATATGACTATCCAGGACAGATTCCAGTGCAGTGGGCGCCATCAGTAACATGCCGTCATTACCACGCACAAGGCCGCCGTCGATTGAACATATTGTCCAGTTAATACGGCTTTCAATAACCGATTTACGGGCTTCCATCCACTCCAGTACCCGTACCAGATCCGCTAATCGAAATCCCGGCCGTAACAAAACTGCATATTCTTTTATGGAATCAGATGCCCCTGAATGGATTGCCATAATTCAACCTCCCCGGTGCTGAATTTGCATTTTAATATTGCTCAAAAATTATTTTGTATTATGGTATACCAAAACACAGAGCAAAAGATAATACCGAGTCCGACAAAGCGGTCGATCGCTCTGACCTCTCACTCAGCACGCAGGAATCCGACATGGCCTTTGAAATTCGCAAGATCGTTACCACTATCGAAGAAACCTTTATTGAAGGTGGCAAGGCGGCTGACAAGCCGGTCACTATGGTGGGCGTTGCCGCCATCATCACCAACCCATGGGCTGGCCGTGGTTTTGTTGAAGACCTGAGCCCGGAAATTCGCGACCATTGCTCCGAGCTGGGCGCCCTGATCGTTGACTACATCGGCCGTTACATCGGTGGTCACGACCAGATCGAAGCCTATGGCAAAGCCGCCGTTGTGGGTGCCGAAGGTGAAATCGAACACGCCTCGGCAGTGATCCACACCCTGCGTTTTGGTAACCACTACCGCAACGCCGTCAATGCCAAGAGCTACCTGTCGTTCACCAACAAGCGTGGTGGCCCGGGCACTTCGATCCAGATCCCGATGATGCACAAGGACGACGAAGGCTTCCGTTCCCACTACATCACCCTGGAAATGTCGATTGAAGACGCGCCGCGTGCCAACGAAATCGTGGTCTGCCTCGGCGCTGCTACCGGTGGCCGTCTGCACCCACGTATCGGTAACCGTTACCAGGATCTGAAAGACCTCGAAGCTGAAGCCCAACTGGCCAAATAAGAAGGCAGCTACATGAGCAATCGAACCGGAAAGAGCCCGGCAGGTACCGCCTACACCGTCATCGGTGAAGGCGAAGCTGTGGTGCTGATTCATGGTGTCGGCCTCGACCACTCCATCTGGGGTGGTCAATGTGAAGGGCTGAAATCCGCTTTCAGCCTGATCACCTACGACATGCTGGGTCATGGCCAGAGCCCGTTGCAGAATGACAATGCAACACTGGAAGACTACGCCGAACAACTGCTGGAGCTGCTGCAGCACCTGCACATCAGCAAGGCTCACATTGTCGGCTTTTCGATGGGCGGACTGGTGGCACGGGTGTTCGCCATCCGTTACCCGCAGTATGTTGGCAAACTGGTAATCATGGGCAGTGTGTTCAACCGCTCGGATGCCGTTCGTAATGCCATCATCAGGCGCACAGAAGAAGTTGCCGTGCATGGTGCCAACGCCAACCTGCAAACCGCGCTGGAACGCTGGTTCAGCCCTGAATATCGGGCCGCCAGTCCTGGCCAGATTGATCAGGTGCGCGAGCTGGTGCTGGGCAATGATCCGCAAGGCTATCTCAATGCCTATCGGCTGTTTGCTGGCGCCGACAACTATCTGGCCAGCCAGGTAACGTCCATTCAGTCACCCACTCTGGTGATGACCGGTGAACTGGACCCGGGCTCAACCCCGGCAATGGCTGCCGAACTGGCGGCGCAACTGCCTAACGGCCGTTGTCAGATCCTTGCTGGTCAGCGTCATATGATGCCAATGGAATCCCCGCAGCTGGTCAACCAGGTGTTGCTGGAATTCCTGCAAGCCAAACCCGGCAGTCAGGCTGCCCGAACCCAAATACCTGTTTCAACGGAGGTCAGTCTATGAGCCTGCAAAGCTTCCAGATGTACATCAACGGTGAATCCTGTGAGGCCGTTTCGGCAGCCCGCTTTGACAGCATGGACCCTTCCTGTGCCCAGCCCTGGGCCAGTTTCCCGGATGCCAATGGAGACGACGTTGATATCGCCGTCAAGGCTGCCGACGCCGCCTTTAATGGCCGGGCCTGGCGCTCATTGACCGCCACCGCCCGTGGCAAGTTATTGCGTAAACTGGGTGATTTGATTAGTGAAAATGGCGAGCAACTGGCGCAGCTGGAAAGCCGTGAAAACGGCAAACTGATCCGCGAAACCCGTGGCCAGCTGGCCTACTTGCCAGAATTTTTCTATTACATGGCCGGTCTGGCCGACAAGATCGAAGGCGAAACCCTGCCGATCGACAAGCCGGACATGATGGCCTACACAGTGCGCGAGCCAATTGGCGTCGTGGCTGCGATTATTCCCTGGAACAGCCCGCTGTATCTGACTGCGATCAAGGTGGCACCGGCTCTGGCGGCGGGTAACACCATCGTCATCAAGCCGTCTGAACATGCGTCAGCGTCCATTGTTGCACTGGCCCAGCTGGCTGAGCAGGCAGGCTTCCCGGCCGGTGTCCTGAACGTCGTGACCGGTTATGGCCCAAGTGCTGGCTCAGCGCTGACTTCACATCCGTTAGTACGGCACATCGCCTTCACCGGCGGTGCCGCTACCGCCCGTCATGTCGTGCGTGCCAGTGCCGATAACTTCGCTCACCTGTCACTCGAACTGGGTGGCAAGTCGCCGCAAATCGTTTTCCCGGATGCCGATATCGACAGCGCCGTGAACGGTATCGTTGCCGGTGTATTCGCCGCTTCAGGCCAAAGCTGTGTGGCCGGTTCGCGGCTGCTGATTCACGAATCCATCTACGAAGAAGTGCTGCAGAAAGTGGCCGACCGTGCTGCCCGCATCAAGATCGGCAAGCCATCGGATGCCGACACTGAGATGGGCCCGATGACCACGGAAGCCCAGCTCAATATTGCCGAAAACATGGTTGCTACCGCCCTCGAACAGGGTGCGGTGCTGCGTCATGGCGGTAAACGCCCGGACGTCAACGGCGGCTGGTACTACGAACCGACCCTGCTGGAATGCCAAAGCCCAACCGACACCCTGATGCAGGAAGAAGTGTTTGGCCCGGTGGCTGCCGCCATTCCTTTCAAGACCGAGGAAGAAGCACTGGCATTGGCCAACGACAGCCGTTTTGGTCTGGCTGCCGGTATCTGGACCCGTGACATCGCTCGCGCTCACCGTCTCTGCCGTGACGTTCGCAGCGGCATTATCTGGGTTAATACCTATCGGGTGGTTTCTGCCATGGCGCCGATTGGCGGCTTTGGTGACAGTGGCTATGGCCGCGAAGGCGGTATCGATGCCGTGCTGTCCTACACCGAAAAGAAAACCGTCTGGATCAACCTGTCCAGCGAGCCAATGGCCGATCCATTTGTGATGCGCTAGGCCCGGTTTCAACCCCAAACGACCAGCGCCAGAACAAACAAGAGGTCAATATGACGACTCAAACCGAACAGCAACAGGCTGAGCAACAAGAAGCCACCCAGGCACTCTACAAACGCACGCTGGGTTCATTCCCCAGCGGCGTCACCGTGGTAATGGCCTACGACAGCGACGGCAAGATCAGCGGTTTGACCGCCAGCGCCTTCTCGGCCCTGTCGATGAATCCGCCGCTGGTGCTGGTATGCCCGCAATACAACTCGGAAAGCTATCAGGCACTGAGCCAGGCGGAATATTTCTCGATCAATATTCTGGCCGACAACCAGGCCACTGAAGCGTTCGCCTTCGCCAAAAAAGGCGATGCCAAGCAGCAGGCCATCAACGAACTCGATATCCGCCAGGGACTGAGTGGTGCGCCCGTACTGAACAATGCCGTGGCGACCATGGAATGTGCCCGCTGGCACGAGTATGAAGGTGGCGACCACGCCATTCTGATCGGCCGCATCGAACACATGCACTGTAACGACGAGCAAACCCCGATGGTGTATTGCCGTGGTTCCTTCAGTGCCCTGCATACGCCCGAGGAGGCGCTGGCCTGATGACCTTGCAACTGTTCCGCCAGCAGGCCTACATCAATGGCCAGTGGCGCGATGCCATCAGTGGCGCCAGTGATCCGGTATTCAACCCGGCCACGGGTGAGCAACTGGGCAGCGTGCCACGGATGGGCAAAACCGAAACCGAACAGGTGATCGAAGCAGCCAATAACGCTCGTCAGGGCTGGGCTGCCATGACCGCCCAGCAGCGCAGCAAGATTCTCTATCGCTGGTACGACCTGATGGTCGCTCACGCTGACGAGCTGGCCCGTATCCTGACGCTGGAACAGGGCAAGCCACTGGCCGAAGCCCATGGCGAAATCCTCTACGCTGCCAGCTTTATTGAATGGTTCGCCGAGGAAGCCAAGCGGGTTTACGGTGATGTTATTCCAAGCCCCAACCCGAACGCCCGCATTGTGGTGGTACGCCAACCAATCGGGGTAGTGGCTGCGATTACGCCGTGGAATTTCCCGGCTGCCATGATCACCCGCAAGTGTGGTCCGGCACTGGCCGCTGGCTGCAGTTTCATCTGCAAACCGGCCCCCGATACGCCATTTTCAGCGCTGGCATTGGCTGAACTGGCCCATCAGGCTGGTATTCCGGCCGGTGTTTTCAACATCATTACCGGTGACGCGGTGGAGATTGGCAACGAGCTGACTTCCAGCCCAACGGTCGCCAAACTGAGCTTTACCGGCTCCACCAAAATCGGCAAGTTGCTGCTGCGCCAGTGTGCTGACACCGTGAAAAAGGTGTCGCTGGAACTCGGCGGCAATGCGCCCTTTATCGTTTTCGATGACGCTGATATCGACGCTGCGATCAAGGCCGCGATGGTATCCAAGTTCCGCAACGCCGGTCAGACCTGCGTCTGCACCAACCGCTTTCTGGTGCAGGCCGGTATTCACGACGAATTTGTCAGCCGCCTGGCCAGTGCCGTCAGTGAACTCAAGGTCGGTAACGGCATGGTCGCCGGCATCGAACAGGGCCCGCTGATCAACCAGCATGCGGTCGACACCGTCCAGCGTCACGTCAGTGATGCCATCAGCAAGGGCGCAACCCTGCATGTCGGCGGCGAACCGCACCCGGCAGGCCAACATTTCTTCCAGCCCACACTGGTGAGTGGTGTCAGCGCCGATATGGCGGTCGCCAACGAGGAAACCTTTGGGCCACTGGCCGCGGTGATGAAGTTCGATACCGAAGCCGACGCCATTGCCATTGCCAACAATACCGACGCCGGTCTGGCAGCCTATCTGTTCACCCGCGATCTCGGTCGTGCCTGGCGGGTTGGCGAAGCACTCGAATACGGCATGGTGGGCATCAACGAAGGGCTGATCTCAACCGCTGTGGCACCGTTTGGTGGTGTCAAAACCTCTGGCCTGGGCCGCGAAGGTTCACGCTACGGCATTGATGACTACACCGAAATCAAATACATGATGATGGGTGGCCTCGGCGCTCCTGTCTGAGCTGCTCGCCCGCGATTAACGGAGTCCGTTATGACTGATAAATTTGATGCGGGCCTGCAGGTCCGCCGTGAGGTGTTGGGCGACGAATACGTCGATAACAGCCTCAACAACAACCGTGATGAATTCGCCTGGCCGATGCAGGAACTGGTGACAGAATACTGCTGGGGTGATATCTGGAACCGTGAAGGTCTCAGCCGTCAGCAGCGCAGTCTGATCAATCTGGCCATGCTGACAGCACTGAATCGTCCACACGAGATCAAGGTGCACGTGCGTGGTGCCATCAATAATGGCCTCACCAAGGAAGAAATCCGCGAAGTCTTCATGCAAACTGCCATCTATTGCGGCGTGCCAGCAGCGATAGATAGCTTTAGAATTGCCAAAGCCGTCTTTGCCGAGATGGACGCCGAGAATGGTGTTGACGACGACAAGCCGCTAGCCTGAGCTCAGGCCATGACTCCCGGCCCGCTCCGGGAGCCCTCTTTGATCAACCGATTGTGTGCCGACGGGCATGCTGTGGAAATTGGAACCAAGATATGTTGCAGCGACAAGCCAGGGAAGAATTGGGCAAGATTGAACGAACGGCCGTGACCTTGCGTGAAAAGGTGCTTGAAGCCTTGCGCAGCGCCATCATGAGCTTCCGCTTTCTGCCTGGCGACCGCCTCATCGAGCGTGATCTCTGCGACATGCTGGGCGTTTCCCGTACGTCCGTTCGGGAAGCCCTGCGCCACCTTGAATCCGAAGGTCTGGTTGAATACCTCGACGGCAAAGGCCCTCGAGTAGCCGTAATTACCATGGAACAGGCGCGGGAAATCTACGAACTGCGCTGTGCCCTCGAAGGTCTGGTGGCGCAATTGTTCACCGTCCGCGCCAGCGATGAGCAAATGCTCGACCTCGAATATTCCCTGAAAAAACTGCACAGCCGTTTGAGTAGTGGTGATATCAACACCATCATCCAGGCCGTCAGCGATTTCTACGATGTGCTGTTTACTGGCTGTGGCAACGCCACCGCCTGCAGCGTGCTGCGTCAGCTGCAAGCCCGGATCAGCTTCCTGCGCGCCACCTCGGTGTCACAGAACGACCGTTATAAAGACAGTGGCGCCGAGATGAGTGCCATCTTCGACGCCATCCAGTCCCGCGATGCCGACGCCGCCCACAAGGCCAGCGTTGAACACGTACAGAAAGCCGCCGCGGTGGCATTAAAAGTGATGGCCGAACAAAGCGGTATTGATCCAGCCAGTATTGAGCCGATTTACGCTGCCAAATAAACCGTCAGCCACAAGTCATCGGGAATAAATTCCCTCCTGCGCCAATCGCCCACCGGCAAAGTGGGCGAGCCGCCCACTTGCTGCTTCTGACCGCTTAACTTGCCTTGCCGCTCAGCATTGAGGCATCAAACGGCACGCTTTCAACCAGCTCCAGGTCATAACCTTCCAACCCGACAAATCGCCATGTTGCGCCCAGGTGACGAATCTTGCTGGCTCCCAGATCACGCAGAATCTGCGCCCCGGTACCAACGTCACTGAACACTTTATGGTTGGTACTCGGCTTCGGCTGGATCAGCTGTGGCGCTCGTTGCAGCAAGGCGCTGGCAGAATCTTCACGGTCGAGCAGCACCACAATCCCCTTGCCTTCGGCTGCCACCGCTTCCAGTGCCGACCACAGACTCCAGTTCGATGGCCCGGTGTAGTTGGCACCGATCAGGTCGCGCAGCGGGTCAATCGCATGGACTCGCGCCAGTACCGGCTCGTCCGGCTGAATGTCACCCATCACCAACGCGATATGGGCAGCGCTGCTGATCTTGTCTTCGTAGGTCACCATATTGAACATGCCGTGCATGGTCGCCAGTGGCTGTTCGCCAATACGCTCAACAGTGGCTTCGGTGGCAATACGGTACTGGATCAGGTCCGCGATGGTGCCAATCTTGAGGTCGTGTTCAGCTGCAAACTGCAGCAGGTCATCGCGGCGCGCCATGGTGCCGTCCGGGTTCATGATTTCGACAATCACACTGGCAGCTTCGAAACCAGCCAGCTTGGCCAGGTCGCAACCAGCTTCGGTATGACCAGCGCGGGTCAACACCCCGCCCTTGCGGGCCCGCAGCGGGAAAATATGCCCCGGCTGCACCAGATCCGCGGGTTTGGCATCCGCAGCCACCGCTGCCAGTACGGTACGAGCACGGTCAGCAGCAGAAATCCCGGTGGTGACGCCCTCTGCTGCTTCAATCGACACGGTAAACGCTGTGCCATAGGTACAACCGTTCTGCGGCACCATGGCGTACAAACCCAGCTGGTCACAACGCTCTTCGCTGAGCGTCAGACAGATCAGACCACGGGCTTTCATGGCCATAAAGTTGATGGCTTCCGGGGTGACGGCACTGGCCGCCAGAATCAGGTCACCTTCGTTTTCACGGTCTTCGTCATCCATCAGGATGACCATCTTGCCGGCACGAATGTCCTCAATGATTTCCGGGATGCTGTTCAGCTTCATATCGATTACCATCTCGCGATTATTGTTTGTATTATGGTATACCAAATACAATAAGGAGCATACGATGAAAGCGTATTGGATTGCTTTTGTAGAAATTGATGAGCCTGAGCAATATGCCCGTTATATGGAAAAGTCGCCGTTGGCATTACAGAAATACGGTGCCCGTATTCTTGCCCGCGGCCAGCAAATGACCTGCCTGGAAGGTTTTGAGCGAGTTCCGGACCGCGCTGTGGTGTTTGAATTCGACAGTTATGAACAGGCCATGGCCTGTTATCAGTCCGAGGAATATCAACACGCCCGCCAGCATCGTATTGAGGTTGCCAGAGCGCATATCCTGATATTGAAAGGGATGTAAATAAATAATGGCAGAGAGCGCTTCTATTCAGGAGCGTTCCTGCTCAGGAGCATTGCCTCACAGGAGCCCGGGAACAAGAAGGAGCCTGGGAACGAGAAAGAAAATTCCAGCCATAAAAAAAGCCACGACAGAGTCGTGGCTAAGCGGAGGCTTATCGCTTGTTTAAATCGGGCTATCAGGCCTTGGATGCTTCAGCAGTCACCAAACCACCTTCGTCATCTTTCAGCACATCCGGATTGGCCAGGTCGGTTTCGCCGTAGAACACACCTTCGCGTTCATCACGGAAACCTTTCACCAGCGCCACACACATCACCAGCAGCACTGCCGAGAACGGCAAGGCCGCAGCGATAGTGGCAGATTGCAGGGCTTTCAGACCACCGGCCAGCAACAGTACGGCGGCAACCGCACCCAACAGCAGACCCCAGATAATGCGCAGTGACATTGGTGGCTCTTTGGCGCCCATCGACAGGATGGTGGCAATCACCAGGGTGCCGGAGTCCGCTGAAGTGACGAACCAGGTAACAATCATCAGGGTTGCCAGTGCCGCCATCGGCCAGGTCAGGGAATCCACACCAATCGCTTCAATGGTGTGATACAGCGCCATGGTCATGTTGTTATTGACCGCATCGACAATGCCACCGGCACCGTAGAGTTCGATATGCATGGCGGTACCGCCAAAAGCAATGATCCACAGGAAGCCACCCAGAGGCGGGATAATCAGCGCAGACAGCAGGAACTCACGGATAGTACGGCCACGGGAAATACGGGCAATAAAGATACCTACCAGCGGACCCCAGGACAGCCACCAGCCCCAATAGAAGATGGTCCACCAGCCCTGCCATTGGCCTTTTGGATCCGGATCAGTCCAGAAACCCATTGGAATCACGTTCCACAGGTAGTCACCAATGCTGGTTGGCACCAGACCCAGCAGATACACGGTAGGGCCGGCAATCACAAAGAAGCCGATCAGAATCAGGCTCAGACGGATGTTCCAGACGCTCAGCAAACGAATGCCACGCTGCAGACCACTCATGGTAGAGAGGGTCGCAATGATGGAGATAACAGCGATCAGAATGACCTGGGTGGTTTTTGAAACCTCAATACCGAACAGATAGTTCAGACCGGCATTCATCTGGGATACGCCCAGACCCAATGCGGTAGCGGTACCAAACAGGGTGCTGAAAATCGCCAGCAGATCGACCGCATGGCCAACCGGACCATAGATCTTGTCGCCCAGAATTGGATACAGCGCCGAGCGAATGGTCATTGGCAGACCACGACGACAGGAGAAATAACCAATCATCAAACCAACGATGATGTAGATGGCCCAGCCATGCAGCCCCCAGTGGAACAGGGTGATACGCAGTGCCACCTGAGCAGCTTCCGGGGTACCGGCGGCGATACCGGCCATTTCGATAAAGGGGTTGCCCTGCAGATGATAGATCGGCTCGGCAATACTCCAGAACAGAATGCCCACGCCGATGGCGCAGCTGAACAACATGGAAAACCAGGTGAAGAAGCTGAACTCGGGACGCTCATCATCCGCACCCAGGCGGATGTTGCCGTAACGGCTGAAAGCCACCCAGATAGAGAAGAACAACACCACGCTCACCACAGTGACGTAGTACCAGTTCAGGGTTGTCTGAATCCAGCTTTTGATATCGCTATAAACGCTGCTGGCGAGGTCCACATTGAGGACAGTAAAGAGTACAAAAGCCAGAATCATGGCCTTTGCCGCAATACTCATCCCCTTGTGCATACCAGCAAACATGCCGCTGCTAACTAACATATTCTGGGGTTGCATCAATCCGTGCTCCCTTTGAATCCGTCTCGACGGATGTTGGATTTTTTTAATCCAGAAGCCCTGTGGTAGCGGGATCAGAGCTTCTGAGACTCATGTTAGCGATGTTGTGTATTATGGTATACCACTCGAAAAATCTGGAACCAACCGGTATTGGACGCTTTGTCAGCCGGGTGGCGTGTTTGGTTACAAAAATGTGGAATTGGCCAGACACTCACTGACACCAGCGGCGCTGGCCAATTCAGCAATTGCCGAAATCTCTCCAAAACGTCACTGCCTGACGCTGATAAAGAAAACAGCCGGCGTGCTTTTGGATACCTTGATGACAGCGATGTTGTTGATTGAATTTCAGTAGCCGATTCCTGATTGGCTGCTTCCCCTCCGCTACGGGTGGTTATCCGCCTGTAGCGGGGTTCCTCAGCCTTACGGCTGTTAGCTGGCTACGCCAGAGTCTGTGAATACAAACCCACTAGACTATGAAGCTGGTCAGGCCATGCCTGCATTCCGGCGTTTCTTGTTTTGGCAATGAGTTGAGAGAATAAGAAAGTCTGGGAGCGCAGGCGTCTGGCCTGCATATGCGGCCAGACGCTCACTCACCCGTCAGGCTTGTTCACGACAACCGCAGAGGCGTTCCCACGCAGAGCGCGGGAGCGAGAATACCCGGAGGTATGGGAATAAGAGGAAAAAGCCGATCAGTCTTCCAGCTTGCCCCAGCCGACCTTCAGCGATTCAGCCAGCGCAAAGGCATCCGGCTTGTCACCACTAACGGTCGTTACACCAGAAAGCCACTGCTGTAATTGCTGCGGATTCTTGTTCATCCAGATCCGTACCGCACGCTCCAGAGGTACAAAGCCATTGCTGACCTGATCCATGATGGCTTCTTCCACACCTGCATCAAACTGCAGGTTACGCAGCAGCTTGGTGACATTCTGGCAACTCTGGTCAAACTCCGGCCGCACATTGGTAGCCACCGTGGCCTTACCCGAATTGGGGCCAAAAAACTCATCACCACCGGACAGGTAACGAATATCGAAGTTCTTGTTCATTGGATGTGGCGACCATCCCAGAATCACCACCCAATCGCCTTTTTTGATACGGCCGTTCAGTTGCGCCAGCATGATGCGTTCGGAGGTTTCAATCAGCTTGAAGCTACCCAGCCCATAGGCGTTGCTGTCGATCATTCTCTGGATCGCCCGATGGGCACTACTACCCGCTTCAGCACCGTAAATGCGGCCTTCAAACTTGTCCTTGTGAGTAGCCAGATCGGCCAGACTGTGAATCCCCTGTTGATACACATAATCCGGTACCGCCAGCGTCATTTGGGCCTGTTCCAGATTGGTTGTCAGGGTTTCAAAATCACCTTTCTGCATGTAAGGCGCCGCCATGGTCTGCTGTGATGGCAGCCAATAACCCATAAACACATCAAGCTGGTCATCAGACATGGCTTTGTAAAGGTCGCCCAGTGAATCCATATCCCGCACTTGCGGCTGATACCCCAGACGAGTCAGTAAGGTATCGGCAATTTCGGTAACGACCTGCAAGTCGGTCCAGGCAACCTGGCCGAGGCGTACATCCATGCACTGATTATTGGCTATGGTAGAGGCCTGTACAGGACTTACCAACGAACTGGTAGCCAGAGCAGCTGCCAGCAGCAAGGGTTTGAAAGCGGGTTTGAACATGGCTCTATTCCGGTCACTTGTATCAAACAAAGAAACCCCGCCTCTGACGACGACCCAGACAGTTCCCGTCTCCAGCCATAGTGGCTGGCGTAGCGGCAAAACGGGAAAGCTGACAACCTGGAACCAGAGCGCAGGAATGGACCCTTATCTTCCGTGTCGGGCCACACCTGCTTTTGGAATTGAGCGACAATCAATGTCGCCAGATCAAAAAACCTTCAGATTTTTAAAATACTCATTACAGAGCGGACAAAGCTGTCACTCTCACCACCACACTACCGCGCTTGTGACCACTGTCGGTACGCCGATGGGCATCAGCTATCTCGCTGAAGGAATAAATGCCGTCAATCACCGGCACCAATGCTCCTTCAGCCACCTGCTTTCCCAGCTGCTGCAACACCTCGGCAGATTCGCTGGCGACTCCGGCAATCAGTTGCTTGCCAGCCAGAGCCTTGTGGAAAGTCGCCTTCAGGGTAATTGGCAAGTCAGCGACCACCAATAAAGCCCGACCTGACGGTTTCAGGGCCCATTCCAGTCTCTCAATGGTATTACCGCCAACAGCATCAAAAATCACGTCGTAGCGCTCGGCCTGTTCGAGCGGGTCCTGCTGCTGATAGTCGATCACGTCAGCAGTACCGAGACTACGCACCAGTTCAGCATTGGCAGCACTGCAAACCGCTGTGACCTCGGCGCCCAAATGATGTGCCAGCTGCACAGCAGCACTGCCTACTGCCCCGGCGGCACCAATCACCAACACCTTTTCGCCAGCCTGCAAACGGCCTTTGTTGACCAGAAAATCCAGCGCGGCGGTACCACCAAAGGCCAGTGCGGCGGCTTCATCTACTGCCAGCCGGGCTGGTTTGGGTATCACCGCATCGGTTTCCCGAAACAGCCGATACTCGGCATGGCAGCCGAGTTTGCTGCCGCTGTAGCCAACCACCAGATCACCGCATTGAAAACGGCTGACCCGGTTGCCGACAGCGACAACCTCGCCAACCATTTCGGTTCCCAGCACGCGGATGCGTGGCCGACAGAGTCCAAACATCAGCCGCATGATCAGGCCATAACCTTTCGGTACGGTGAGACTGCGAATACGACTGTCAGCGGCCGAAACCGTGGTAGCCAGTGTTTTGACCAACAGCTGATCAGCACCGACAGAGGGCATCGGCCGCTGCTGCAGACTGACCTGTTCGGGGCCGCCATATTCCATAAATTCAGCGGTTGTCATGGTATTCATGGGTTGTCCTCCCGGTTAACAGGCTGAGTGGATGTGGCTGACAGCGGATTCAGCGACAGCAAGGTCAGGCCCAGATCCCGCAATTGCCGCAACAGCCCGAACAGGGCTGCCTGATCCAGTTCCGGGGTATGAATCCTGGTCGTGTCGGCCAGCACCTGACAGGCACATTGCGCCAGTGCCGGACGGTGCAGCACGGCATTCAGCTGTCCTGCCACTTCAATGCAATAAGGTCGGGCTGTGATCGTCATCCCGTGCTCCTTACCAGCGATAACCAGCACCGATGGCGAAGTTGCTACCACCCGCCTGGCGCTCGTTATCATCAATGGTGACAGTGGCATCCGAATAACGGACGTCCAGTACCGCCTGAAAGTGCTCATCAAACTGGTAACGCACACCGGCTCCGGCCCACCAGCCGTTACCACTGTCTTCCTTGTCGGCAATATCGTCATCATCGTTTTCAATCAGTACGTTTACCGCCACCACCCCGGCACCCAGATAAGGGGTAAAAGCACTGCTGTTATCGATATACCAGCGTGGCCCCAGATGCAGCTCGGCGGTTCCGGCAGTGATATCGCCTTTTTCTTCGGCCGAAAACATCAGGTCTGCCGCCAGCGCCACCGGGCTGGCCGCCGGGCGAATATCAAAGGTCAGCAACATTGAACCTTGCTGGTCCATGCCTGGCCAGTCATCACTGTCGAGCTGTTTGCTGCCCAGCAGCAGGTTGATGCTGCCGTCCCATTCCACCGCATTGGCGAGGGGAGATGTGAACGCCGCCAGGCTGATAAGCGTGGTTATCGCAGCCATATGGGCCGCAGAAGTTGGTGAAAATTTCATCGTTGCTGTCCTTGTACTTGAAGGTTCTGGAAGGTGTTGAATGAACAGGGACAGATTAGAAATTACGGCCGCAGGCCACATCGCCAGATGATGTGATTAACGATGTGATTTTGTGGCGCTCACATTAACCAGGATCACGGCCCCGGTGATGCAGCGGCCTCATTCAACCAGCAAGCCGAGGCTTTTGGCCTTGCGAATGGCACCCTGACGGCTGTTAACCGCCAGCTTGGCGTAGATGTTCTTGTTGTGGCTACGAAAGGTATTCAACGAGATAAACAGCTGATCGGCGATTTGTGGGCCACTGAGTTCGGAGTCCAGCAATCTGAGTACATCCAGCTCACGGTTGCTGAGGGATTCTGGCTGTTCCACTGCGATCACCTGAACAGCTGACGGCCGGGAACTGATGTTCTGGCTGCTGCCAAACCGCTGTTGCAAGGGTTCAAACAGGCGCTGCTGCAGCGGCTGTTGTAAGCCGGTTTGCTGCGACAACCGCTGTGCTTGCTGCCAGCACGTGGCGGCCTGCTGCTCATCCCCCTGCTGCAACCAGCCCAGCGCCAGCAGCAGTTGCAGGTCGAGCTGACTGGCCAGCCGCTGTTGTTGTTGTGCCAGAGCCAACCACTCCAGCAAAACAGCCGTTACCGGTTGCTGCAAGGCCAGTTGCTGCCGTACCAGCGTCAGAAATTCAAACTCCCGAAAATAAGCCGGTTGCAGTTGCAGACCCAAAGCCTGAGCGTCGGCCCACTGCTGTACCCGATGCAGCTGGCCGCTCTCAATCCACAGCCGCGCGCGCCAACAGTGAAGCGGCCGCACATCCGGCGTCGGGCAGTCAACATGCAGGGCATCCGCTTCGTCGAGCCAACGGCCAGCTGCGTCAAAATCACCACGTGCCAGTGCAATCCGGCTACGAACCAGCGGAGCGTGGCGAGCCGACTGTGGTAACCGCGCAGCCAGACCAAGCGCTTCCGCAGCCTGTAAATGTTCTTCTGCCGCAACCAGCCCGGACCGCTCCAGCGCCAGTTCCGCCTTGATCACCCAGGTATCCGCACAGGCCTGCAACAGCGGTTGGTCATGCTGTTGCAAGGCGGCTAACGCCTGTTCATTCTCCTGCTCAGCCTGCTGCAGATCACCCTGCTGAATCAGGATGTCAGACAGTACATAGCTGGCCGCCAGCCGGGCACTGAGATCGCCGGATCTGAGCATATCGCCGACACTGAGCCGCAAACCGGCCGCTGCCCGGGCCAGTTCACCAGCCGCCCACTGCACCATGCCTTGCATCGCCGCAGCCGCCCCGCGCCAGACATAATCCGTCGCTGGTAATAACTGCAGCGCCTGCTGGCAGGCCTGTAACACGGCAGGCATATCACGACGGGAACCGGCCATGTAGGCATCACCAATCGCCAGAATACCAGCCACCGAGGCAAAGGCGTTGCGGTTACGTACCAGCAAACCGGAGCCATCCGGGGCCTGTTCCATCAACGTCCGGGTATCCGCCAGAATCTGACAGCCGCGCTCAACGTCCCACGACAACAGCGTCAGGCCGTAATAGACGCTGACCACCGGACACTTCTGCCAACTGACGGCGGGCAACTGCGCCATCCAGTCGACAAACAGGTTTTCAATCGAATAGAAACGCAGCCCAGGCCAATAACGTTCCAGTAATTCCACCGCCAGGGCGTCATCCGCCAGAATCGCGTGATCAATGGCTTCGCTGAACATCTGTTGCTGTTCATACCAGCCGCTGGCACGGCGATGCAGCTGTTGTAACCCGGCTTCAGACAGCTGAGCCTGATTGCGCAACACTTCGGCAAACAGATGGTGATAACGGTACCAGCGGCGCTGACTGTCGAGTGGAATCAGAAACAGGTTATTGCTTTCCAGCCACTGCAGCATGGCCAGGCTGTCGCCGTCTGCAGCCGCCGTAACAGCATCACACAAGCTGGCTTCGAGCCGCTCCAGCACCGAGGTGGTGAGCAGAAAATGGCGTTGTTCCGGGGTCAGTTGTTGCAGCACTTCTTCCAGCAGATAGTCCAGTACAAAACGGTTGGTGCCGGAAAACTGTTGCACAAAGGACTCTGCGTCGGCATGGCCCTGCAACGATAAGCCGGCCAGCTGCAGTCCGGCGATCCAGCCTTCAGTACAATCCGCCAGCGTAGAAATTGCCTGCGGCGACAAATTCAGCGCCATGGTGGAGTGGAAAAACTGGCTGGTTTCCTGTTCATCAAAACGCAGATCGGGCTGCCGCAGTTCGTTCAGCAAGCCGCGCATACGCCAGCGCGATAACGGCAGCCCCGGGTCTTCGCGACTGGCAATGGCCAGGTGACATTGGCCTGGCAGACGTTCAATCAGCCAGCCCAGCCATTGCTCCAGCTCACGGTTGTCGAGACAGTGGTAATCGTCCAGCACCAGCATGGTGGGGCTGGCCAACTGCGTCAGCTCATTCAGCAAGCGGGTCAGCCAGCGTTCATCGAGCGCTTGTTCAGGGGATAATAACGCGGCCAATAACGACTGCCCGAAGTCAGTCTCAAGCCGTTGCAGGGCGGCGATCAGATAGTGGAAAAAACGTTTCGGCGAACTGTCGGCGGTTTCCAGTGACAGCCAGCCGACCTGACAACCCGAGCCGCGGGCAAATTCTGCCAGCAAGGTACTTTTGCCAAATCCTGCCGGTGCCGAGATCAGCGTCAGGTGACCATGCAGACCGCTGGCCAGCCGCTGCAGCAATGCCGGGCGGGCGACCTGCCCCGGACGCGCGGCCGGGGCAAACAGTTTGGTGGCGAGAATAACGTCAGTCATGGTCGGCATCCGGCTGATCAAACTTCACTCAAGGTGAGCCATTGTGACCAAAAGCGCCACAGAATCCAGCCCCATCAGCGGTAACGCCGACAGCTCATCCCTCAACCAGCGACTGTAACCACTCGGCCAGCGCCTTGAAACGGTATTGCGCCACCATCTGCTGGGCCTGCTGATAAAATTGCTGATATTGCTGCTGTTGTTCCAGCTCGTTCATCAGGCTGCGAATAGCCAGAATATTGTGCTGCCTGGCAGCTTCCAACAGCTGCTGCAGTTGCTGCGGCGGCGGCAATTCCATCTCGGCCTGTTCGGCTTTGGCCGGGTCGTCCGGTACCGGCTCAGGTCGTACCGTTGAGGTCATCTCATGACTCAGCAGTGGCAAGGTGACGTCAAACCAGAATTCCGAACCCTGTCCTGGTTCACTTTCAACCTGCAGCCGACTGCCCATCAACTGCAGGATGCGCTGGCAGATACTCAGGCCCAGACCGGAGCCTTCGGCACGAGTGATGTTGTTATCCAGCTGCTGGAACGGAATAAAGATCTTCTTCTGGTCTTCGGCAGCGATGCCAATGCCGGTATCAATGACGCGCCAGCGAATGGTCACCTGCTTGCTGCTGCGGTTGAGGATTTCCATCAGAATGGTGACCTTGCCGCGTTCGGTGAACTTGATGGCATTGCTGGTGAGGTTGAGCGCCACCTGCCGCAGCCGCTTTTCATCTGCCAATACCAGGGTCGGGATTTCATCCGGACCAATGCATTCCAGTTCGATGCCCCGTTCGCGGGCCCGTACTTCGGTCATCTGGATCAACGCCAGCAGAAATGACGGCAGGTGCAATTCCTGCGGGTGTAACTCCAGCTTTTCCTCATCAGCGCGGGAAAAGTCGAGGATGTCGTTGATCATCAACAGCAAGTGACGGGCACAGCGATCAATCGTCTTGATGCCCCGCTGGTGCTGTTGCATCAGCGGATCATCGGCTTTCATCAATTGGGTGTAGCCCAGAATGCCATTCAGCGGCGTGCGTAGTTCGTGGGTGACGTTGGCCATAAAGCGGGTCTTGGCGCGGTCCGAAGCCTCAATCTGGCGTTTGGCCTGATGCAGCCGGTGAAATACCACCAGCATCACGATCCAGACGCACAACAGTAACACCACCACCAGCGCCGATTCCCGAAACAGGCGGCTTTTCATATCCACAGCCAGCTGGTGATAATTTTCGTTACTGAGTACAAAATCTGCCACGCCCAGCATGGCACCATCGCTGTTGATTAATGGCAACGACGCTTTAAAGCACTCGTTACATAACAACTGGCCATCCGTCAGATCCAGTGAGCCTGGAGCCACCGGCACCAGCTCGTAATCAACCTGCAGGGCAACGCCCTTGACCACCTGGGTGGCGGTGGCCGGATCGACCACGACCAGCATTTCCTGTACGGCATCGTCGAGCTGGCGGGCCAAATCACGGTTATCGGCATGCTCCAACAGCTCAATCAGGACGGCGGTTTGTGACTGGGCGATGATATTGGCCTGCACTTCAGCAGTCGCCCGCAAGCGCGGATTGAGCGTGCTTTCCCAATAGTTATTAAGGGAAAACCACTGGGCCCCCAGCAGCAGCACAAACACCAGGCTGATCAGTAAATGCTGGCGCAGCTCCAGCAAACAATCACCGGCATTGGCCAGGCAGGAACCCAGTGATTGCCACCAGCTGCCATGGCTACTCAGCAGCTGTTTGATATCTGCCTTATTCATAGAGCCGTGCCACGCTGAGGTAAAAACGTTTAAAGGCCAGCCGACTGGCCTTCATGGTAGAGAGATTGACTGCGGGCTTGACGCTGGCAGTGACGGACAGGCCACCGAGGATGCCGTTTTCAACGTCACCTTCAAAGGGCGAGAAGACCGCAATACGATGCTGAATCGCAAAGTTGACCAGCTGCTGGCGCTCGTTGTCGTCGAGTCGCTCGGCCACAAAGGCCGACGCCGGCATCTGTTCAGCAGGCAGTTTCAACAACTGCTCTAATGGCAACACCTCGAGTTCCAGCGGCAGCGCCGTATCACCAAGCGCTTCCCCCAGTGACTGCTGTAACACCAGCAGATAATCCTTCGCCTGATGGTCACGGGCAACATACAGCACCACAATCCGTAATTTGCCCGCCACCGTAGTGCGCTGCTCCAGACTCATATCGGTCGCCACAAAAGTACGGAACAGGTTAAGCCCGACCCGTACCCGCCGATCACTGGCGGCATCAGCAAACAGGCTGTGTGACGGCGTCGACAGCAGCAGCAGTACCAACAACAAACGGCTCAGCAAAAACATGCAGGAATCCTTTCCCCGCCAGGTATTCATATCAGATATCCCGGATTCTACGCATCAAAAGTCATAACTCATGGCCACTGTCAGCTGCCGCCGTCCATGTGGCAGACCGTCCGGAAACTGCGACGGTGACGGCACCGTGCGATATTCGCGGTCAGTCAGATTCTGGCAAGCCAATACCAGCTTGAGGGGGTCAACCGCCAGCACCCGCCGCCATTCCAGCCCTGTGTCGAACAACCAATACGCCGGGTAGCGCCGCTCATGGGCAACCTGGCCACTGGTTTCCCAGCCTTCCTGCTGGCCCACAAAATGACTGCTGAGCGACCAGCTGAGGTTATCGTTGAGGTGCCACAGGCTGGACATATGGGCCATCCAGTCGACCGCCCCCAACAGCCGGTAATCCGGGTCGAGATAGTCTTTGGCATTGCTGTAGGAAACATTGCCACGCCATTCGAACGCCCGGTTCAGCTGCTGTTGCCACTCCAGTTCGGCTCCGGCAGTCATGATATTGCCGCGGTTGCGCCAGATCGGCTGACGACCTGGATAGATGTAGAACTCGATCAGGTCGTCCACCCTGGTGCGAAACAGCGTCAGCCCGACACGTTCACTCTCACCGCGATACACCCAGGCGGCTTCCCATGAACGCAGGGTTTCCTCATGCAGGGATGAGGCATCACCAGCGTTGGTCGAGTTACTGCCGGGATTGTCTTCCTGCAAGGACGGTGGCCGAAAGGCTTCGGCATATTGCAGCTTGAGAATATGAGCATCACTGAGCTGCCAGACCGTCGCCAGTCGCGGCGAAACATGATGGCCCCAGTCACTGAAGTGGTCATAACGCACACCGGCAGTCACCGCCAGCTGCTCACTGGCCTGCCATTGATCCTGCAACGCCAGACTGCTGATCGTTCGACTGGAACCTGGCAGCACGGTATTGCGGTCGCGCTCGCCATAGATCGGGGTTTGCTGATTGATGGAACGGTAGTTATAGGCCGACATCACCCGTAAATGGGAAATACCCAGTTCGCTGTACAACAGGTGCTGGTCGCTGGCCTGCCAGGTCAGATGGCTTTTCCAGTGATAACCACGATCCTCATTGCCAGTACCACGATAAACATCATTGACCAGCGGCTGAGTGCCTCCCGGAGGCACCACACCTTTCGGCACCGGTATATAAGCGGCCTGATTGAGCCCGGTACTCTGGTAACCCAGCCGACTGCCGAACGTCAGGCTGTCAGCCAGTTGCCATTGCTTCTCCAGCGCCAGCATGGTCGCCCGTTCCACACGGGGCCGATATTCATCTGGCAGAGCTGAGGCGTAGCCATAACCCGGGCCCATTTCGGTTGAGGCCATTTGCCAGCTGAGCTGATAGCCCTGCCAGTCGAATCGTGACAACAGCGCCAGCCCCTGATGATGGTCGTAAACGTCACCCGTCGGATGGTCATAGCGGGCAGCAAACACGTCTTCTTCAGATTGCAGACCGGAGTTGCCCTGACGCCAGCCAGACAACGTCAGTTGGGCATTGATTCCATTGCCCCACTGTCCTTGATAGCTGGCGTTAAGCGCCCGGCTGTCACGGTTACCCGCCGCCGCACCTGCCACGGTATCGGCGCGGGGAATCACGTTGACCACGCCGGAAAAGGCAAAGCCGCCATAGAGAGATGAGCCTGGCCCACGAATCACTTCAATACGATCAACCATACTGAGCGGTAAACGAAACACCCAGTCGGCCGAGCCATCCGTTGGTCGGTTGGCCTCCAGACCATTAACCAGCAATTTGAGATTATTGGCGTTCTGGGTGGCACCAACGCCCCGTACTATGGTGCGCTTTTCACCGTCATTGGTGTCTGAGACATAAACACCGGCAACTTCTGCCAGCATGTCGGCAACCGTCTGCTTACCGGCCCGTATGGCATCTTCGGCGTACAGCACACTGACCGAGCCCGGCACATAGTCGGCGTTCATGCGGGTTTGGGTTGCCAGCTCGGTTTCCTGTTGCAGCAACGCCATCAGCGCCGCCAGATCATCTTCACCAGCCAAGGTATTGGCTGATAGTCCGGCGGCGGCCAGCGTCAGCAGGGTTCTCAGGGTCAAAGACATGTCGGGGTTCCAGACTCACTTCCGTTTCAGGGTGTATATCACACTCAGGCAGCGGCCAGATGATTCCAGATACTGCTTTTCAATTCAGCGGCGACAAAGGGTTTTTGCAGGTAATCGGCTGCACCAACCCGCAGGCCATGATCTCGCCGTACAGGTTCACCGAGCGCCGACAGGAAAATGACCGGAATCTTGCTCAGTTGCGGATCACGCTTTAGACGACGGCAAACCTCGTAGCCATTCATGCCAGGCATCAGCACATCCAGCAAAATCAGGTCTGGCTCAAGAAAGCGGGCCAGCTCCAGCCCTTCTTCGCCTGACGTTGCCGCCCGCACATCAATGGCCTCCTGACCAAGATGCTCAATCACCACATCGAGATTGACCGGGTTGTCGTCAATCACCAGTACCATTGGCAAAAATTCCACCATGTTCTGCAGAAACATCATAAGGCACCTCATGGAAAAGCTATAAGTGTTATTGTTTGTATCTTTACAGAGCTATAGCCAGGATCGGGCCAACTAATTTTTATCCTTTACTTTCAATAGGTTAATAAAAACCTTAGCTATTTCTCGTGTAACTCGCTTATAAAAATCAGTAACAATTCATTATAGATCGCTTATAGTTTCGTATAACTTCCTATAGCTGCTTATAGCTACTCACCCTAATCCCGGATCACCACTGCCATGACACCGCCACGCCTGCTGATCGTTGACGACCAACCGGATAACCTCGATGTCCTGGTGACCTTTCTGGCTGAATCCAACCTGCAACTGGCGATTGCCACCAGTGGCGAGGAAGCCCTTGAGCTGGCGGCTGAAATGCCTCCCCAGCTGGTGTTGCTGGATGTGATGATGCCCGGTATCAATGGCTTCGAAACCTGCAAACGACTGAAACAACTGCCGGGCTGCCAGCAGCTGCCGGTGATTTTTCTCAGTGCCCTGTCCGACCCGGACAGCCGGGTAAAAGGCTTTGCAGCCGGAGGCATCGACTACATCAGTAAACCGCTGCACCGCCAGGAAGTACTGGCACGGATCCAGGCGCAATTAACCATTCAGCAGCAGCAGCAGGAATTACAACGCCGTAACCAGCAGCTGGAAGAACTCAATCGCGAGCTGCAACAGCAGATCGACCGCCGCCAGCGAGCAGAAGCCGAGCTGACCCTCAGCCAGACCACCCTCAGCGCGCTGACCCAACAGGAAGCCCGCCGCTGGGGGCTCGACGCTTTTGTTGGCCAGAGCAGTCGTATCCTGGCCTTGCTGGAACAGCTGCGAAATCTGCAACAGGCACCCGATACCAATGTGTTGGTACTGGGTGAAAGCGGTACCGGCAAGGAACTGGTTTCGCGTGCCATTCACTACGGCAGCCAGCGTTCCGACAAACCCTTTATTGCGGTCAACTGTGCGGCGATTCCAGCGGAACTGGCCGATGCCGAGTTTTTCGGCCACAGCAAGGGGGCCTATACCGGTGCAGTGTCCGACCGCATTGGCTATTTCGAACAAGCCAATGGTGGCACCCTGTTTCTGGATGAAATCGGCGACATGCCACTGACGCTGCAAACCAAGTTGTTACGGGTGCTGGAAGATGGCCTCGTGACGCCGATTGGCAGCCAACGCCAGAAGCGTGTCGATGTGCGAGTGGTGGCGGCCACCAACGTCAATCTGCTGCAACGGGTACAGCAACAGCAGTTCCGCCAGGATCTTTATTACCGCCTTACCGGCTACCGGCTGGAATTACCGGCCTTGCGCCAGCGCTCCAGCGATATCGCCCTGCTGACCCAGCACTTTATTGAACAGTTGAGCCAGCAAATGCGCCGCGCGGCACCCAGAATCAGCCAGCAGGCACTCGACGCCCTCAGCCGCTACCACTTTCCCGGCAACGTCCGGGAGCTGCGCAATATGATCGAATTCGCCCTGATCGCCTGCCGCGACCAGTGCATCGACCTGCCACAGCTGCATTTTGCCGAGCCGCTGGATGCCAGCCTGCCTGAGCCAGCAGCGACGACAGTGGCCACCTCCCCCGCAGTGATTCCGCCAACCCCCTTGAATCCGGTCAGCAATGACGAACAACAACTGCTGGCCTACGTGCGCCAGCATGGCCGCATCGACAACACCAGTGCCCAGCAACTGCTGCAAGTAGATCACAGCCGGGCGTCGTACTTGCTGAAGAAGTTGTACAAGGAAGGTCAGTTACAGAAACAGGGCGAACGACGCTGGAGTTATTACCAGTTGCCAGAGTGAACGGATCAGGGACTGGTTGTCCGCGTCAAGGCCGTTAGGCAGGACGCCTGCGCTCCCACTCCAGACCCTAGCTGGCGGCTTTTTTGCGGCTTCGCCCAGTTGTTTTCGATGTCGAGGTTTTCGAGGTCGAAGTTCTGGAGGTAGAGGTTCTGGATGTCGGGCTTTTTGTAGCAGGCTTGCGCCGATAACCTCCGGATGTTTTCCGACGTGCTCCGGCTACTGGCACCTGAATGCCCTGAAAGGCGCGAATATCCAGCTGGCTGGCCTCACTCACCAGTCGGTTCAGCTCCCCTAACATAGGTTGCATAAAGCCGTCGTAGTTCAGCACCCGCTCGCTAATGTCATTAAGCTGACGCTCCCACTGAGCGGTCATATCCGGCACCGTGGTGCTTTCCGGTAAGGAGCCAATCAGAGCCTTGCCCAATTCGGTTGCCCGAATCTGTTTGCCCTGACGTTGCAGGAACTGGCGTTTGAACAACAGTTCGATGATCGAAGCCCGGGTCGCTTCGGTACCCAGGCCATCGGTATCACGGAGGATTTTCTTCAGCGAGGCATCCTGCACAAAACGGTTAATACCGGTCATCGCCGCCAACAGCGTGGCGTCGGTAAAGGGCTCCGGCGGCTGGGTATGCTTTTCGTCTACCACCGGCTCACCGCTCCAGACTTGCTGGCCAGGTTGCAGGGCTGGCAAGCGTCGGCCATTCCCCGGTTCATCTTCATCATCGTCGTTATTGCTACTGTTACCGCCATTACCAGCCGATTTTTTACGCACCGGCATGGCCGCTTTCCAGCCCGGATCCAGCGTTTCACGCTCGCTGGCAACAAACAAACCACCAGCGATGGTCAGTTCAATTTTATGGTCGGCATAACGATAAGCCGGATAAAACTGCAGCAGGTACTGACGGGCGATCAGGCCATACAACTGCTGTTCAACACGCCCCAGCTTGCTGATATCAAACGACTTTTCGGTAGGAATAATGGCATGGTGAGCACCGACCTTACTGTCGTTCCAGGCCTTGCTGCGCAAACCCAGATTAGCCTGCCCGGCGACAGTGCCAAGTTGCCTGTCACTGCTGACAGAGGTTTGAATCGCCTTCACCACCGCATGACGCTGAGCATAATGCTCATTTGGCAAATAGCGGCAATCGGAACGCGGATAGGTGATCAGCTGATGTTTTTCATAGAGGTTCTGACAGCCGTCCAGTACCGCCTTGGCACTCAGGCCAAAGGCTTTGGCAGCATCGATTTGCAGCGCTGACAGGTTATAGGGCAAGGGCGCTGGTTGCTGTTTCTCCTTGCGCTCAACCTTGTCGACGTTGGCAGGCTGCTGACGAATACGATTGGCAACGTTATGAGCCAGCTTGGGATTCAGCACCCGGCCGTCTTCATCCTGATGTGGGGCACAGGCTTCACTGGGCTGCCATTTGGCATAAAACGCCAGTGGCTGGTTGGCATCCAGATGAATCGCCGCCCGCACTTCGTAAAACGGCCGTGAGACAAATTCATCGATGGCCTGATCCCGCTTCACCACCAGTCCCAGAACCGGTGTTTGTACCCGGCCAACCGACAATACTTGCTTTAAACCACCTTGCTGACCCTTGATGGTGCAGGCCCGGGTCAGATTGATGCCGTACAACCAGTCGGCCCGGCTGCGCGCCAGCGCCGACACAGACAGAGGTACAAACTCACTATTAGGACGTAATTGCTGCAAGGCGCGGCTGACCGCCTGCGGATTGAGGTCACTGACCAACAACCGCTGCATGGTCTGTTTTTTGGCTTGTGGGACTTTCAGGAAACTGATGACTTCATCGACCAGCAGCTGGCCTTCACGATCCGGATCGCCGGCATGTACCAGCGAGCTGGCGTCTTTCACCAGCTTGCGTAGCACCGTGAGTTGCTTGCGAGTCTGGCTTTTGGGTTGCAGCTGCCATTGCTCCGGCACAATCGGCAGATGATCGAGCCGCCATTGTTTGAACACTGGATTGTAGGCATCCGGTTCCGCCTGTTCGAGCAAATGGCCAATACACCAGCTCACCACATCGCCGTTGGCCGCCCGCACGAAGCCTTCACCGTTCTGATGAGGTCTGGGCAATACGGCGGCGATGGCTCGTCCAAGAGAGGGTTTTTCGGCGATAAACAGGCGCATGAGCTAAAATACTGGTTAAACGTCCAGTGAAATTAACGAATTTGCGGGTTCAGTGGAAGCCTTGCCAGCGACTTACGAAAAAAAATCAAATTATTTCGATTTTTCCAACACTTTGATATTGCGGAAGTATTTTTCCACTGATAGTATGCGCGACCTGAAGTTGAGGCACAGCTTGAACTTCTCTCGAAAAGTATTCAGTGCTTTTCACTCTGCTGGGGTGTCGCCAAGTGGTAAGGCAACGGGTTTTGATCCCGTCATTCGTAGGTTCGAGTCCTACCACCTCAGCCATTAATCTTCTGTTTTATCTCTCTTTTTTCCAACTGTTTTTTTACTGATCTGACATTCATTGTAAATTCGTCGGGGCTTTGTCATTTCCGCCAGCTTGCCATGCTCAGCCAGCGGAGCTGATATCAGCGCTGAATCTGAATACCAGCAAAGGTTTCTTCCAGGGTTTCCATCCGCCGCCACAATTCCGCCGCCCGCACCGACGTCAGCGGCTTGAAAGGCAATGGAAAACGTTCAACATCAAGAAAATAGGAATCCGGCCCGGATTCAATACCAACACTGATCGCCAGCGAACCGCTCAAAGGGCGAATTCCCAGCTGCAGACTGCCTTCGGTCAACAACAGCTCGCGCGCATCCCGTAACGCCCTGACGGCATCCTGATCCTGCCGCGAAGCCAGAATCAGCCCTTGGCGATCTTCCAGCCGATCCAGCATCCACTGGTTTAGCCGTGCCTGCTCCGGCCAGGAGGAAGTCCGGTATTTGAGTGCGGCCTGTGACAAGGCCTGATTAATATCTGCCGGAGAATGCAGTCGGAAAGGAAACTGATAACGCCGCTCAGGGCAGCTTACCAGTACAAACAAGCCAGCCATGATAGTCCTGCCTGAAAACACATCTAACTTTTACACCTTTAGTATAAACACACTGGTCTGACACATGTCAGGTGCAATATGGGCCCACTTTGTAATCAATGAACGAGTGTTACCGTTGTTGGTAACAACGGCGAAAAAGAGTCGCGAAAAATCGGGGAAAAGAATCAGGGTAAGGAAGGCGGGCTCTCGCCCGCACCTGTGTGGAATAAGCAGCGCGGAATGGGCCGCTATCAGGATACCGCGCCAAACACCCGGGCAAAGCTGGATTGCTCCTGAATATCCAGTGGCAACCGCAGTTTGCGAGAGATATCGCTGGCGGAAAAGATGCCGCGAATCTTGTGGTTCTCTGAATCCAGCACCAGACAGTGTTGCTGATGAACATCGCGGAGGAAGTTCACTACATCACCAATGGTGGATTTTTCCACTTCACTGATATCAAACGCCGCCAGATCTTTCTTGCGCAGCATCAGGTCAGCAACCAATACGTCGTTACGAGTGCCATGAGTACTCGCCGCCTCCTGCAGAATCTGCTGGTCTGACAGCTGTTCGGCAGAAATCACGCCAACAAACTGCCCCAGCTCGTCCACCACCAGCTTCAGCCGTACATGGGTGCGGATCATCATTTTACGCGCTTCAATGGCCGGGACGATGGCATCGATCACCAGAGGTTCGGTCTTATTGAAGTCGGTAAAAAAGGCTTCCGCTGGGCTGGCCAGGGAAATATGAACGGTGTGGGAAGGGCGCGCCAGTTCATCAATGGCAGATACGGAGTGCAATTTCAGCTTATGCATAGGTAATTCTCCTGCGGAACCACCAGCGACAGGGACAGGTAATGCGCCAGTGGTCTGAGTACGTGTTAATTATGTAAGAGAGACAGAATCAACAGCTCGCGGGAGGAGCTCGGGCACGACGCCATTCAGTGTGCGCATCGTACGTGCCAACCAGCAGGTTCGGGTTGGCAATCCAGTGTTGGGGAATAACCGCAACAAGATCAGGATTCGACACCAGTGCAAGGTGATCGGTATCCGGGTTGTCATCACCAGCTACCAGCAGTTTGACGGGATCGGAAGACGCAGACGCCACGGAAAACCCGAGGGGTTCCGCATTGGGCATAACAATGAAGTTCAGCAATAAGCCGAACAACAAAATTAACCGCTTCATCCACATCCTCCGCCTGCAGCAGGCCAGGAAAAAGAAAAGTCCTGTTGCTGAACCGGAGAGAGTCAATTCACCAACAGGTAACGCCATTCATGACAATATTGATCTGTGTCATCGAATAGTCATCTGTTGAGTAAATGTAGGAGAGGAAAGTTCAATCCGCCAGTGGCAAACAGGACAGATTGGGCCTGAAACAGAATTGTCGGGTGTATTCACGCACTCGAATACACGTCACTCCAGACTTGCTCTGGAATTCAGACGGCGGGTAATTTTCTACGCCGCATGGATCCCAAATCTTGCAGGCTCGTTTGGGAAGACGGGGTAATTTGCTGGCATCTGGCGTATTCACGCACTCGAATACTCGTCATTCCAGACTCGATCTGGAATCCAGACGGCGGGACAATTTTCTACACCGCATAGATCCCAAATCTCGCAGGCTCGTTTGGGAAGACGGGGTAGTTTGCGCGTGTGGGGACTGGCGTATTCACGCACTCGAATACACGTCATTCCAGACTCGCTCTGGAATCCAGACGGCGGTGGCAATTTTCTACGCCACATGGATCCCAAATCTTGCAGGCTCGTTTGGGAAGACGGGGTAATTTGCTGGCATCTGGCGTATTCACGCACTCGAATACTCGTCATTCCAGACTCGCTCTGGAATCCAGACGGCGGTGTCATTTTCTACGCCGCATGGATCCCAAATCTCGCAGGCTCGTTTGGGAAGACCGGGTAATTTGCTCGCCTGCGACCATATTACTAACGCCCGCCACCCGGAGCGTGATCAGTCTTTCAAACGGCCCCAGCCGACTTCCAGCGCCTTGGCCATTTCAATGCTGTTGGGAACCTGGCCGTCGATGGTTTTCACGCCGTTCAGCCAATGGGAAAGCTGCACTTCGTTCTGGTTCATCCACATCCGCACCGCCCGCTTGGTTGGTACAAAGCCGTTCATCACCTGATCCATCACTTTCTCTTCCATATCCAGTGAGAAAGTCAGATTAGTCAGCAGACGGGTAACGTTTGGACATTCGGTTTCATAACCCTTACGCACAATGGTACGCACATGGGCACTGCCTTTGTCCGGGCCAAAATAGTCATCAGCACCGTCCAGATAGGCAATGTCGAAATTGCGATTCATCGGGTGTGGTGTCCAGGCCAGGAAAGCAATCCACTCACCTTTTTTGGTTTTGCCCTTCACCTGCGCCAGCATCAGTCGTTCAGAGGTTTCAATCAGTTCAAAATCCTTCAGACCGAAGGCGTCCTTGTTAATCATATCCAGCACCAGTGCATTACCACCGTTGCCCTTCTCCAGCCCATAAATGCGGTTTTCAAACTTGTCAGCATATTTGGCCAGATCAGCCACACTGGTCACGCCCTGGTCATAAACGTACTTCGGCACAGCAAGGGTATATAGAGCACCGTTGAGATTGGTTTCCAGCACTTCCAGCTGCCCCTTCTCCAGAAACGGGCCAATCACGCTGGCGTTGGCAGGCATCCAGTTGCCGAGAAAAATATCAGCGTCTTTGGCTGCCATCTGGCCGTACACACCACCAACACTGTCGGTAACGGTGTGAACTTCATAGCCAAGTTTTTCCAGCAGTACTTCCGCCACCGTACTGGTGACCTCAAGGTCGGTCCATTCAACCAGCCCCAGGGTGACACTCTTGCAACTGGCCGGGTCAGCCTGGGCACTGGCAACAGCGCCAAATTGACCCGCTACAGCAGTCAGTCCGATCAGAAAAAGTTTAGTGAGATGTTTCATTCGTTCCCCTCCGAGACAATAGCGGTACCTCTGTGGACACCTTCAACTGACTGATCTTGCCAGCCAACTACCAGCAAATGATCACGGAATATACAAATCGGCAGTTGCTCGTATGCGTCGCAAAATGCCGCATTGGTGATCAGAGAATTTATGAGCGGGTGCTAAATGGGACAGTGGCGACAAAGACGAGAGGTAGTTCACAAAAAGGTCAGGTTTGATATATGCGAGCTTTGTTATCGAGAGATAGTGCGGCCATGCCAGCAAGCCACTGGTATCTGACACAAGCCTTGCCAGATACCAGATCAGAGCAAATCAGATCAAAAAAGCCACTTAACGCGCTTTCAGCACGCCCTGACTCAGCAGCATCTGATAAATCGCTTCGGCTTTTTCTTCAGCACTTTCCTTGACCAGCACAGCACCACCTTTCGATGCCGACTTGGCCGTTGCAGCCTTGAAACGATCCGCTGCCGTTTTGGCCTTTTTGGCTCGGGCAATACGCTTGGGACGTTTGCGAGCTGGTTCAACGGCTGCTTCAGCCAGTACCGCATCATCGTTGGATGACAACGTCATATGCTCCAACGCACCCCGCTGACCGGCCGCCCAGGCCGTTTGACGGGCTTCAGCGGCGGCGGCATCAATACTGGCAACAAACGGCGCACGGACTTTCAGCAAGCGACGTTGACCACGTGGCAGGGCTTGCAGGATCTCAAATTCCCCTGAGCCCACAGCGGTAATTTCTACCGCTGCCGGAACCATTGGCCAGCCGAGTGACTGGGCAACCAGATACGGCGTCATACCGGAGCCTTCACCGGCTTCGGCACGGCTACCCGTCAGCACCACATCAGAGCCACTTTTACGTACCGCATCGACCAGCACCGGAATCACATCCGCACCGTCGCTTTGTTTCAGCACCCGCATTTGGCCAACGCCCATACCCAGATAACCGCGCAGCACCAGTTGCTGTTCAGCGGTCGCGGTACCTGCATGGATCAGGTTTATCTGACTTTTGCCTGCGCCAGCCTCGCCTTTGCCAACAGCCGCCGTGCCCTTTCCTGCCGACAGCGACAGTGCCAGTTCCAGTGCCTTGGCATCCTGATCAGCCACACGAGCACGGCCGGATTTGGGATGCTGTCCCACCGATACCAGAGTCGTGATCGTCAGCGGCTTGCCGGTCTGGCCGGTTGAGCTGTTCAGATTGCTGGCCAGAGTGGCTGCTGGCGATTTGATAGAATCACGCGACATTGTGGTTGCTCTCCCCGTCAGCTTTGCCTTGTTGCGGCTCAGAAACCGCAACGGCCCCTTGCTCAGCCCGGGCTTTCAGCGCTGCCAGGATTTCCTGACTGTCACCGATCACACTCAGATCTGCGCGTTTAACCATGTCACAACCGGCATCGGTGTTAATGGCGATCACTTTTTCACAGGAACCAATCCCCTGCAGATGCTGTACCGCACCAGAAATACCGACGGCGATATAGACACGCGCAGTAACCCAGGTACCGGTAGCACCGACCTGGCGGAAGCGCGGCATAAAGCCGTTATCCACAGCCACCCGGGAAGCACCTTCGGTCGCCCCCAAAGCAGCAGCCGTCGCATGGAACTGATCCCAGTCGTGAATACCATTACCGGCCGACAGAATAAATTCCGCTTCGCCCATGGCGATCTGATTTGGATCCACCGCCACAGCACCAGCATCCTTGATACGAACCATGGCATTCGGTACCGATGGCAGTGGCAGCAAACGGGCTTCGTAACGCGCTTCATCGACGGGCAAGGCACATTCGGATGCCAGCGCCAGAATGCGTGGCGCAGTCGCCGCAGCCAGATCACGGGTAATGTCGGTCATTTCGCTGCCACCACGACTGGTGACCTTGCCGTCCTTAATCTGCCAGGCGTGCATAGCCGGGCGTTCACCCAGTCGGGCTGCCAGACGCAGGGCGCGATCGTTACCACTCAGGTGGGTATCCGGGAACAGCCAGTTAACCGGAGACAACTGACGATCAACCGCCAGCATGGCTTCCAGTTGTTGCTCTGGTGCAAAACCGGCGTAACACTCGTCGTCAAACAGCATCACACGGTCAGCACCGGCCAGACCAAATGCATGGTCCGGGTTGGCGGCTTCGCCCAGCGCAGCCTTCAGCGCACCAAACACCAACGCTACGACGGCAGTATTCTCAGCACGACCATCGGCCAGCAGACGTGCCTGACCCAGAACATCACGGTCGTGAGCAGACAATTCACCGTTAGCCGCATCGACCACCACAACCACATACGACTGTGGCTGCTCGATAGCGATGATTGGCAGTTGTTCCTCTTGTTGCTCGCGTTTGGCTGAAGCCGCGGCCGAACCGGAACCACCCAGACGGTCAATACGCTTGATACCATTCGGGCCAATAAAACCAACCGCGTGTGGATTCTTGCGAATCAGCCCGGACGGGCCGCGAACCACCGCGGCCGGTCCGTTCATTTCGGCGACAACCTGTTCATGCAGCGGGTGCAGACGGTTACGCAGAATCCAGTTCTTGCGAGGGTCTTTACGAATCACATCACTCATCAGGCCACCTCACGCTTGCTTGCAGGTTGCTCAATCTCGACCAGCTGGGCAGCCACCATTTCGGCAATGTCCTGCACCTGTGGACGAGGCTCAACCACACCTTCGAGCATCGCAGTACACTGCTGACAACCCACGGCTACCAGATCGGCACCGGTTTCACGAATGTCGTCCATCCGCATGTCAGCGATACGACGTTCACCCGGAATATCCGTGATCGGAGCCGCACCACCACCACCGCAGCAGCGTGAGCGGAAGCCGGAGCGTTCCATCTCAGCCAGCTCGATGCCCATGGCTTTCAGAACATCACGCGGAGCATCATACTCACCGTTGTAACGGCCCAGATAACAAGGGTCATGATAGGTCACTGTGCCCGCAGTGGTCAGCGCATCCAGCTTGATCTTGCCGCCAGCCACCAGTTCGTTGATCAAACGGGTGTGGTGCAGAACTTCATAGTTACCGCCGAGGTCCGGGTACTCGTTCTTCAAGCAATGGAACGCGTGCGGATCAGTGGTAACGATACGCTTGAACTTGTATTGCTTGAGGGTCGCAATGTTGCGCTTGGCCAGGCTCTGGAAGGTGGCGTCATCACCCAGACGACGGGCAACGTCGCCGGAGTCACGTTCTTCGTCACCGAGGTAGGCGAAGTCCACATTGGCCGCTTTCAGAATCTTCACGAACGAACGCAGGATACGCTGGCTACGCATGTCGAAAGCACCGTCAGAGACCCAGAACAGCACATCAGCTTCTTTCTTTTCAGACATCAGCGGAATGTTCTGGTCAGCCGCCCACCAACTACGGCTTTGCGGGTCGTTGCCGTTGGGGTTGTCAGTGGCAATCAGGTTTTGCAGGGTTTCAGAACCCTTGCCCGGGGTAGAGCCTTGTTCCAGCGTCAGGAAGCGGCGCATGTCGACGATGGCGTCAACGTGCTCGATCATCATCGGACACTCTTCCACACAGGCACGACAGGTAGTACAGGACCACAGGGTTTCCTGGCTTACCAGACCTTCGGTGATCACCTCAATCGGTGAGCCCTTGGCGTTACCCACGTCTTTGCCAGGGTATGGAGAACCGGCATATTTGGCGTCAGTACCACCCGCCAGACCGACAACCATATCCTGAATCAGTTTTTTCGGGTTCAGTGGCTGACCAGCCGCAAAGGCCGGACACATGGCTTCACAACGGCCACACTGCACACAGGCGTCGAAGCCCAGCAGCTGGTTCCATTTGAAGTCAGTCGGTTTGGCCACGCCGAGGGTTTTGCCATTGGAAGTGTCCAGATCCAGCAGTTTCAGACCAGTCGAACGGCCGCCACCAAAACGCTCCGGACGACGGTGGAAAGCCAGGTGCAGCGCGCCCGCAAAGGCGTGTTTCATCGGACCTGCCCAGCCCATGCCGAACAGCATTTCACCCAGACCGGCAACAATACCGGCCAAAAGAATGAACGCCAGCACGCCAGAACCAAAACCGTCAGGCAGCACACCAGCCGCTGGCAACGACACCACAAAGAAGGTCGCAGCAAACGTCAGCAGGCTTTTTGGCAGCCGCATCCACGGGCCTTTGGACAGCCGTGAAGGCGGGTTCAGACGGCGACGGAATACAAACAGCGCACCAATGAACATCACCACAGTGGTCAGCAGCAGTGCTCGCGCCAGCCAAACGCTGTCGAGACCAAAGCCGTGCACCAGAATGATCAGCAGCATCGACGCCACGAAGCCACCGGCGGTGGCCACGTGAGTGTTCGACATCACCTTGTCACGGTCGACCACATGGTGGAGGTCGACCAGGTAACGGCGTGGCATGGCCATCAGGCCAGCCACCAGATTAACTTGTTGCGGCTGGCCAGCGCGCCACAGCGAAATGCGGCGCAGCATGCCTGCCACTAGTACAGCTATGAACCCGGCCAGCAGCCAGGGGATGACAGACTCCAGCATCCTGGGATCCTCGCGGCTAGATTACAGGTGCATGCACAGACGCAGGGCGTCGTAGATGGCAGCATGGGTGTTACGCTGGGACACACAGTCACCCAGACGCCACAGGATCATGCCTTCACCACTTTCAGCCAGGACAGGTTGCGGCTTGATATCGAACAGGGTTTCAACGTCGATCTGACCCTTGTTGCGAGATTCAGCCTTCAGCTCGTAGTACAGCGCTTCGTTTGGACGAGTGCCGTTTTCCACCACGATCTGGTCAACTACACGCTCTTCCTGCTGACCTGTGTATTCGTTTTCCAGCACAGCGACCAGCTTGTCGCCTTCCTTGTACACCTTCTCCAGCATCAGGTCGGAAGTCATGATGACTTCTTTCTCGTACAGGGAACGGTAGTAAGTCGGGAAGGTAGTACCACCGATGCCAACACCCGGTTTGATATCGTCAGTCACCAGTTCAACCAGCGAGCCTTTCGACAGCAGGTAATCGGCTGCAGACATACCGGAGAATTCACAGATGGTGTCGTAGATCAGTACGTTTTTGCCTGGCTCAACGGTGCCGTTGAGGATGTCCCAGGTCGATACCACCAGACCTTCCTCAGCACCCCAGTGCGGGTTCTGCTCCAGGAATGGACGGCCGCCAGTCGCCAGAATACAAACGTCTGGCTTCAGATCACGAACCATATCGGCGTTGGCTGCAGTACCCAGACGCACATCCACACCCAGGCGATCCAGTTCCATCGCCAACCAGCGAGTGATACCCGCCATCTGGTCACGTTGAGGTGCCTTGGCAGCGATAGTCACCTGACCACCCAGTTCGTCGGCTTTCTCAACCAGCGTCACCTTATGGCCACGCTCGGCAGCCACACGAGCTGCTTCCATACCACCAGGACCACCGCCAATCACCACCACGTTACGGATTGGACCGGTGGTTTTTTCGATGATGTGCGGCAGACCCATGTATTCGCGGGAAGTCGCGGCGTTCTGGATACACAACACGTCCAGACCCATGTACTGACGGTCGATACAGTAGTTGGCACCGACGCACTGACGAATCTGGTCAACCTGATCCATCTTGATCTTGGCGATGAAGTGCGGGTCAGCGATATGAGCACGGGTCATACCGACGAAGTCCACGTAGCCTTCTTCCAGAATACGCTTGGCCTGGTTTGGATCCTTGATGTTCTGGGCGTGGATAACCGGCACAGACACCACTTCCTTGATACCAGCAGCCAGATGCAGGAATGGCTCAGGTGGGTAGCTCATGTTTGGAATAACGTTAGCCAGCGTGTTGTGAGTATCACAACCGGAGCCAACCACGCCGAAATAATCCACCATGCCAGTGGCATCGTAATACGCGGCGATTTTCTTCATGTCTTCGTGGTTCAAACCGTCCGGGTGGAACTCGTCACCGGAGATACGCATGCCGACAACAAAGTCAGGGCCAACCGCTTCACGCACGGCTTTCAGCACTTCGATACCGAACTTCATACGGCCTTCGAAAGTACCGCCCCATTCATCAGTACGCTTGTTCACCCGTGGCGACCAGAACTGGTCAATCATGTGCTGGTGCACGGCAGACAGTTCCACACCGTCCAGACCGCCTTCTTTGGCACGCACAGCAGCCTTGGCGAAATCGCCAATCACACGCCAGATTTCTTCCACTTCGATGGTTTTACAGGTCGCGCGGTGAACCGGCTCACGGATACCGGAAGGAGACATCAGGTTCGGCCAGTTTTCACCGTCCCAACGGGAACGACGACCCATGTGGGAAATCTGGATCATGATCTTGCCGCCATGCTTGTGGACGGCATCAGCCAGATTCTGGAAGTGAGGAATGATACGGTCGGTAGACAGGTTCACCGAACTCCACCAGCTCTGCGGGCTGTCGATGGACACCACCGAAGAACCACCACAAATACACAGGCCCGCACCACCCTTGGCTTTTTCTTCGTAGTACTTCACATAACGGTCAGTGGTCATACCGCCATCGGTGGCATACACCTCAGCGTGAGCAGTACTGACGATACGGTTACGAATGGTCAGCTTATTGATGTTCAGCGGCTGGAACAAAATATCAAACTGGGACATGAGTTCGGCTCTCTCACTAATCCCCGCCATCACGGTTGAGCGGGGTTGGAAAATTCTTTGCTCCGGCTATTGTTCAGTGAACCGGAGACCGTAGGATGGGCCTCGCCCATCTCTTGTTGGGCATGGCCCAACCTACATCTGTCTATTCATCAAACCGCAGGATGGACTTGACTGACCTGCGCTTGTGTATCCATCAACCCGTAGGATGGGCTTTGCCCATCAGCTGTTGGGCAGGGCCCAACCTACCAGTGGAGATTCCGGCTGCCAGGCAGACCAGAACCCCGATTCACAATCAGAAACCTGGCTGCAGAGATTCCCACAGCGCGGCATCTGCTTCAGTCACAACCGGCTTCACTTCGAAATAACCGACGTCACAACCTTCCTGGGCGGCACACTGGGTTTGTGCAGTCAGCGTGCGAGTGGCGAAGCCCTGAGCCTTGGCAATCTGATCAATGGCACCAGAGAACCAGCCAGTGAACATGTAATCGACCATGCGATTCACCTTGCCGTACTGGTAAACGAAGGAAGAGTTTTCCAGACGTACTTTGGCAACACCGGCTTCAATATCCAGCTCTTCAGTAATGAACAAACCCCAACCACGCTGGGAAATACGCTTCATGTAATGATGAAAAACGTCATCGCCAGACAGACCGTGACACTCGGCTTCCTTCTCACACCAGTACCAGGCGGACTTGTAACCAGCGCGATAAAGGATCTCGGCATACTTCTCCGCACCCAGCTCGTTCTCGATCGCCATGTGGTTGTTCACAAAGAAGTGACGCGGCACATACAGCATCGGCAGAGCGTCGGTAGTCCAAACGCCAGTTTCATCATCCACCTGGATCGGCATCTCGGGGGCGTGGTAGCTCATGATCTTGTCTCGCTTCAAAAATTGGGAACGAACCCAAGGGCAAAAACGGAAAAACCCAAGGGTTCGGTATACAGATCAGTCTATGGATGAGGGGATTTTTGGAAGTTACCAAAAACGACAGCGGAGAATCTGGAAGCGAATTGGCGGCTTCGGCGGGTTGAATTGGTAGTGGCGGCTTGAGAGGGATGAGAGGAGAAACCCTCAGTGAGCGACGGAGTAACAGCAAAGCCAGCGCCAGCGTCCCTCACCAGCACCAGGAGGAACGCTGCCTTAGTGGCGTATGGCCTAAGGAGGCACGGATTTTCAAAACAGACACAAACATCAGCAGCGACTCAAATCCGTCACCGTGGAATATTTCAAACCCCATCTGACTGGCTGGATTTACCCCATAAGCCACCGGGGATGTGCTATATAAATCCTCGATAGCAGAATATCATCGAATAACTTCACAGCTTCAGGAACGCGTATACGAGATCTGATAAATATTAATCTTTAACGTTGACATTCCTACTCACCAAACGCGGAGCGTCATTAAGAGCAAAGTTGGGTGACGATTTTAATTTCGCCAAATTGCTCACATATTCCTACAGAAAGTTGATTTAAGGGTATGACATTTATGATGCGCGCTTGAATTTGAGAACCAACCCAAGGATGCAACATAATTAAATATAATATTATCCATTAAAAACAAGGAGGACTTATGAGCCAAGATACATGGCAAGCTATCGCCTTCCTCCTTGCAGCTTTTGGTGTAATAGTAGCCCCTATCATTTTGGGCTTCACACTTGGGAAAAAAGTAAAAAAAGCGGCTGAAGAAAAATTCCAGCCGCCTGACATAATGACTGGCCTATATGGCAAATTTTTAAGATCAATATTTTTCGCTCTGGCCGTCACTGTTCCTATTTACAACAAGAATCACCCATGGGTCAAAGACCATTATGGAAATATCGATATAAAAAAGTGTGCATCTATTTTTGATTTTATCCTGTCGTACTGGATGGTAATCGGATTTCTTTATATGATTTTTGGCGCGATATTTATCGGTGGAGCAAGGCACCATTAGAGGAAATGGATTTATTTAAAATGGTCGCAGCACCCTTTTCATCTTAGCCAATAGCATAAGCTTCAGCGGTAGTTCCCCCCGCCAGGATAGGAAAGGAACGCAGCCTTGGTGGAGTAAGGCCTCAGGAGACGCGGATTTTCAAAGCAGACACAAACATCAGCAGCGACTCAAATCCGTTACCGTGGAATATTTCAAACCCCATCTGACTGGCTGGATTTACCCCATAAGCCACCGGGGATGTGTCTGCATCAATGACCAGAAAAAGCCAATCATCAACATGTAACAAGCGCGTTCTGGTACCAACGGAAATACCCAATGCCTGACGATAAATAGTCAAATCAGCAGAAGAAATACCAGCATCGGCCAACCGGCTCAGAAATACATCCACTCCAATTCCCAACCGTTCAGGCCCGCCGTGAAACAACGACGTCAGGGTATTCTTGCTCAGCAGAAAGCCACTGTCTGTGTCTTTCCCAATCAATACATTGGCGCCAGCATCATCACCAGTGAAGCTGAAAATTTCCACAGTTTCCCCCTGCTCCAATTCAATGGTGAAAGGATCAATCACCAATAAACCGGCATCAGAGGACTTGGATATAGAACTACACCCCGTGATCAGCAGCGCAGTGATCAGAGCCAAAGGAAATATATTCATAAGCCGAAACGAGAAAGCTCCAGATCGGTTTTTTTCTTCAATAGCACTGCTTTTGAACAAGTGAGAGAAACCTTCCGATCCTTTAGCTCCCTGATAAAACTCCCCCCAAATTTCTGATTACCCAGCTGATTGTGGCCTTGCCACCCGTTGGCCTGGGAACCCAGCTCATAGAACTGCTACAGGAGCGAATATTTTCAACAATATCTCCGACAACTGCTGCCGTTTTTTCCGTAACAAGGCCAGAATACTGATATTTAATACCTGCTACATCGTAAATACCATTAATAACCGAACGAATATCTTCCTGCTGAGACATAACCTTTCCTTTGTTCCAATAATTTCGTCCACCGTATTGGAATGAAATACCACTTACGAATCCAAATCAGCCTTTCCGGTTTGAGAGAATCTTCATATCAGGCAGACATGAGTTTCTAGTGATGTGAATATCATCATGTTTTGAAATATCAGTCTGAATCCAGCATATCGTCCCAGTAATCTGCATCCATTTTCTTTACTACCAATGCCCGTTCTTCCTGCATCCCAAGGCCGTAGTCGTAGATGAAGCCAGCCAGTTGTTCGCCATCAATCAGCACGATGGTCGTGATACCGTTGAGATTGGCAACGTAGTTTCGGGCTTCTTTGGTGAAATACGAAGTGGTGATAAATACGCCTTTCTGGGATTGGGCAACCGCCAGCGCGCCAACAAACTTCTGAATGTCTTCGCGGCCGATGCCATTGTCACGTTTATACCGTTTGGCTTGCAGATGAATACGGCCCAGGCCTAATACATCTTCCTTGATGATGCCGTCGATACCGCCGTCACCAGAGGCTTTGGTTACCTGAGCTGCGTCGGCAACCTTACCGCCGTAACCCATGCGGTCGAGCAGGCTGACCACCAGTTTTTCAAACTCGTAGGGCGACTTGCTCAGAATCGTATCCAGAATCTGCTCACACACCGTGGAGCGGATCGCCTCGTAAGCGTTGTTGAGCTGCTCGCTCGGAGTCGCATCCGACTCCGCGATAGCTTCCGTAACAGGCGCAACAGCAGTTTTCTCCGAGCTGGTATCAGCCATCTGCTGATGCCGTTGCTTTTGATATTCGCGCCGAAAATCCTTCATATAACCGTCGATCTGCTGCGGCGTTTCAATCAGTTCCTGGCCTTTCGCTGTGATTTGGCAAACGCCTCGTTTGGGGCGCTGCACCAAACCCGCGTTCACCAGAAAACTGATGCTCCACGACAAACGATCAAGAAACACGGTGCCGTTACCGGACGCATATTCCAGCGCCAGATCTTCTTCGGTCAGGTTGAAGTGATCGGCTATAGGACGTTCCAGCTTGCGCCACTGAAAAGCCTGCTCCGCATACTGATTCAGGTAGTCAAGAATCGGAACAAACAGATCATCGAATTTCGGCAGGTGGGTGTAGCTCACAGTATCGGTCCTTAATCTGAATAAGCCGGAACAGGTTTTAACGATATTTCTTCAACAACAGCACAACACCAGGGTAAACCTTGCCGTCACCCTTGATACCCTCTTCAAAACCTTCTTCATCCGGGGTGTAGCGCATTTCTTTGGGGAAACACCAGGCCGCAGCCTGATAATTGTTGGTATCCAGAATGGCATCGATATATTCCTCCAATCGTTGGTGGTAAACATATTCTTCGTCAGAATCATCAAGCCTTTTGACCTGGTTCAACGTGATCGATGGCACAATAAACAGCGTCCCCAGACTATCCACATCCATGGTGCTTTTGGACTGACGGGCATCTTCCAGCGCGATGCCCAGTTTTTCTTCAACAAACCCGGACACGTCCTGATTGTGTTCAACCGGCAGGTTATTCAGCTTGGCCTCAAGTATTTGCTCCTTGCCATTGCTGTACAGCCATAGGTCAACACGACCAGTCCACTTAGGGCGGTGCTTCACGCCTTTGGTCGCAACATACTCCTGGGTGGCGATACCACCACTGCGCCATACTGCAGCGGCCAGCAAACCCACATTGGCGACTTCAGTAAACACAAATGGCGCCTCCCGGCCTTCGCACAAACGGCTATAACGCTCGATAGTCAAAATCCATTCTTCCAGAATGGCGCTCCAGTGGTCCATGCCCTGACGGGATTTCACGTGATAGCCACTGATGGTAAATGCGTCGTATGTACTCATGGTCTTCCTTGTCTTTGTCAGATGTCTGTTACGGGCTCGAACACGCATGCGTGGAGCCCAGAGCTGGAGCTGTTACATTCCTACGCGGAGCGTGGGAACGAGGTTATCAGGCCTCGGCTTTCTCTTTACGCCCGCCTGTTTTACCAGAGCCGCGTTTTTTCGGCGCTTGTGACTCGCGTTCCTGTTTGATCCGCGCCAGGAGGGCCTCCGCCGAGTTCTCACCGCTGATCAACTCAGGATTCGCCGCCCGCCAGTCGGCGGTCAACTCACCCCGAAACGCCTTCGCCAGAATAGACTGGGTTAACTGACTCACCCACTGCTGCGCCGCCTCGACCTGTCGTTCGATGGAATCAGCGTAGGCAAAGAGCTGCTCCACGCGGCGGACGATTTCTTGTTGTTCGGGGATGGGGGGGAGTGGTATCGGAAATCTTTTAAATAAAGAAATATCGATTCGCAATCGGGTTGCCCCAAAAGCAGCATCGGATACTAATCGTTTACTTTCGGGAGAGTTGAAAAAGTGTTTCAGATAAGTTTTATCAGCAACTACTTCGTCAACTGCCATTTTCAACACATCGGGAGTGACCATTGCAGCCCCATTACCCTCAGGATATTCACAGCACTCTCCAGGCGGATCTCCTAGCTTTGTAATCAATAGCTCGCCGCCATGTATTGTGTACTCTTGATGCAAATCTGCCCAAACATTTTCATCCATGTAGTTGGGCTTGTTTTGATTGAATCCCTCTTCTTTTACGTGTCTGAGAAAAATAATTGGGATGCCTTCATCCCTGAAATCTTTTGCTTTGAAAATTGTACCAAACGGGCCAGCACAAATTGCATTTGAGGAATCACAAGCCAAATTGTGGTTTTCAATCCAAGCCCAATTTTCAGGAAGCTCATAAAGGTTTATATCATTCCAGCTATTTTTACCTCTTAGTTTAAGGTTGCCTTGCTTGGATTTATTCCTTTTTTCTATCGCACTCAATACGTTCTCGGTGACGTTAATAGTTCTCCACCCCTCAGTCAGCTTCCCACTGACCGCTGCCGCCAGCACGGATTGGCGGAAGCGTTTGAGTACGTCGGGGATGCGTTCGAGGCGGGTTTTGGTGGCCTCGACCTGCGCCAGCAGGGTGTCGAGCTGATCGGCGATCACCTGTTGCTCGGCTAGCGGGGGGAGTGGGATTTCCAGTTTCTTTAACGTTGCTGATTTGATACCGCTAACCGTTGTACCAGTTGCGTTCTCAGTCAGTAGTTTTTGAAATATTGGGCTTCTCAACGCGTAATGAAGATATCTCCCCAAGCCTGCCTCATAGGTTTGAAGGCAGATTGCTCGCTGTGCAAGGGCAAACTTTTCCTCTATATCAATAAGAGCCACATTTCCCATAGGAGCTTCAGTGGTAATAACGACATCGCCTACGTTTGGAATGCCTCTGGTCATCCAGTCATCGTAATCCGCATCTGCAATAAACTCGCGAGGTTCTCGGCTAATGAATCCGTCACGAATATTCTTCGCTGTGATTAAAGGAATGCCATCAGCGGTCTTTTTCGGAGTCCTACCTCTGTAATCGATAAACTTCGCAAGTGACTCAACTGAGCACTCAACCCACCCCTCCGGCAGCTTGTTTTCTACGCTCATACCCAAGCCTCCTGTGCCGGGAGCGCGGGCCGCTGGCCCGCATCAATCGCAGGCAAGCCAGCTCCTGCATGGAATGCAGAACGTAGGTCGGATAAACGAGCGAAGCGAGAGCCATCCGACAAAGCGGTGTTGTCGGATGGCGCTGCGCTTATCCGACCTACGAGTGCCGGTATGCGTCCGGCTTCAGACGTCCAGCATCCAGCGACGGTATTCACGCAATATGCGGGCGAGCCGCCCGCGCTCCCGGCAGCGATTTTATGCAAACTCATTCAGCATCCTCCGCGCCTTTTGCGGGCGAGCCGCCCGCGCTCCCGGAGCTTTCCCCCAGAACGGCTAACAAGCCTTCCAGCTCGGCTAACGCTTGTTCGAGTTCGTCTTTGGCTTCCGTGGCGAGTACCGAGGGTTCCGGCAGGTTACTGGCGTCGACGCTGTCTTTGTCTTTCAGCCAGGAGATATCCAGCGAGTCGCCTTTGTTGCTGGCGATCCAATCGCGGGAGAAGCAGCGCCAGCGGCTGTGATTGAGGCGATCATCGTCGGTCAGGGCGGTATCAGTTTCTGCGTTTTGTGAGTCGAACGACCAGTCACCTTCGGTGCGGTTGCTGATGTTCAATGGATTCCGGCCTTCGCCAGAATGACAAGGCTCGCTCCCGGTGAAATAACAGGCTTCAAACGGGGCGAGGTGTTTTTCGGTGAAAGGTGTGCGTTTACCGAAGCTGGGCATGTTGGTGCGCAGGTCATAGACCCAGACGTTTTGAGTGCAGCCTGCTTCTTGCAGCGGGTCGGCTGCCGAGCCTTTGGTGAAGAAGAGTACGTTGGTTTTCACGCCCTGGGCGTAAAAGATGCCGGTGGGCAGGCGCAGAATGGTGTGCAGGTTGCACTTGTTCATCAGGTCGCGGCGGATGTCGGTGCCCTTCCCTGCTTCGAACAGTACGTTGTCCGGCAGCACCACGGCAGCGCGGCCACCGGGTTTGAGGTTGCGGTAGATGTGCTGCAAAAACGCCAGTTGTTTGTTGCTGGTCTCAAAGGTGAGGTCGTCTCGGGTGATGCTGGCTTCGCCACCTTTGGCGGTGCCGAACGGCGGGTTGGCGAGAATGATATCGGCGCGGGGCAGATTGGCACCGACCTGACCGAGGGCGTTGCCCAGTAACACTGCGCCTTCGTTGCCGCCTTCCATGCCATGCAGCAGGCAGTTCATCAGTGCCAGTCGACGGGTGCCGGGCACCAGTTCGACGCCGACGTAGGCTTGTTTCTTCTGGAATTCGGCTTGTTTGTCGGTGAGGTCGAAGAGGTCATCGGTTTGCTCTTTGATGTATTCATGGGCGGCAATCAGGAAGCCTGCGGTGCCTGCCGCCGGGTCTTGAATCACTTCACCGGGTTGCGGGCGAATACAGCGCACCATGCTATTGATCAGCGCCCGTGGGGTGAAGTACTGGCCCGCGCCGGATTTGGTTTCGTTGGCGTTCTTTTCCAGCAGGCCTTCGTAGAGGTCGCCAAGGCCGTCTTTTTCGTCGCTGAACCAGTCTTCGATTTCATCAAAGCGTTTGATGATCTGCTCCAGATGGCGCGGCTCGCGCAGGCGGGTTTGGGCATCGGCGTAAATGGCGCTGATCAATGGGTCTTCGTGCACCTGAAGCTCAATGGTTTTGCTGGGGTCGGTGAGGTCGGCAACCGTGCGCTTGCCGGTGGAAAGCGCCAGCAGAATGGCCTTGTATTCGTTCAGCAGGTTGATACCGGACTTGCTATTCAAATCCGTCCAGCGGCAGCCTTCCGGCAGCGGGTGCTTGTGCAGGGTGCCGAAGTCTTTGTTCTCGTGCACCATTTTCAGAAACAGCAGCAACACCAGCTCGGTAACGTAATCGCTGTAGTTGATGCCGTCGTCGCGCAGTACGTCGCAGAGGTTCCAGAGTTTCTGAACGATATCGTTATTGGTCATGGGGTGTCCTTGGGTCAAGCTCAATCCTGTGGAGAGGCAGATGCTATGTGTTCAGGAAGCTGTGACGTATTTTACCGCGTCTTTTACCGCAATAATGGATGCGTTTTGGGTGTTATCCAGCACGGGTTTGGTAAACAAAACGCCGTAGGCTTCCGGTTTGGTGTGATGATCTGCCAACTGCGGATGTAATCGGGCTTTCAGATTCTGGCTGGTTTCATGGCTATTCACGGTCTCGCCCAGTACGTCGAGTAGCGCGCCTTCCAGACATTGAGGTGCCCAGAGGATGATTTCAAAACCGGCTTCTTCTGCCTTTCTTGCTTTGGCCAGTGAAGGCGGCAGGTCTGAATCCAGCACCAGTAATTTGCGGTTGTAGGCGGCATTACGAAACGTACGCAGCGAGTTGGTGATGATGACATCGGCAGAGCCGCCATCACCGGCTTCGATTTTGGGGCCTTTCTGGCCGGGCTGGCGTTGGTAAAACAGCCCTTTCATATGAGTGATAAAAGCTTTATCGTCCGCGCCTTCGCCGACAACCAGTAATGTGGTTTCGGCGACTGTACGTTGTTTGCTGTTCTTCTGTCTGGCCATGGAGTGCTTCCTGCGCGGTCAGAGATCGGGTACGGCACCCAGTGCCCCGGCCATATATTTGGCGTAGAGGTTATCGTCTGCGCGCAATCCTGCAACCTCATCCAGCCGCCAGGCTTCCGAACATTGATTTTGTTTCTCGACCAGATACACCTGATGCTTTTGTAAACGATCCAGCACTTCCGGCGAATGGCAGGTAAAAATCAGCTGCGCCTGATGGGGGTTGGTGTGCTCAAAGCGGAACCAGTCCATCAGCTCAGGCACCAGGTGGGGGTGCAGGTCATTATCGAGTTCGTCGATGACGGCGATGCCACCGTGATGCAGGGTTTTCAGAATGGGTTCCAGCAGCACAAAGGCTGATTGGGTGCCGCTGGATTCTTCGAAAAATGGCAGTTCAAACTTCTGGCCGTCGTCGCTGCTATGCTGGCCAAACGGCAGGTAGATGGTTTCTTCCTGGCCGCTGCTATTACGGCCCATCGCCTTCCGAATATCGACGCCGGTCAATCCCAGATCAAAGCGGCTCATCACTTCGGACATGCGGGTTTTCAGCTCGGACTGCTTCTCAAACTTTTCAGCACTATGAATGACGGCATCAAACTGGAAATGACGGCGGCCGCTGCTGTTGACGTTGGTTTGGATACGATCAAAAAACTCCACCAATGCGCGCGCTTCTTTTACGTCGTAGCTGTGGGCAGCGCTGATCAGAGAGGCATTGCCACGTAGTTCTTCGGCTTTGGTTTTAGCGAAAGGGAAACCTTTTTGTTTGAAGCGGTAGCCGGTTTCGGCTTTTTCCCGTTTGAACAAATAGCTGAACTGGCTGCTGGTTTTGGCAAACAGGGCTTCGTTGATAACTTCTTTGGGCGTCAGCTCCAGCTGGTAGCGGTAATCGACACCGTCGAGCAAAAACTCCAGTTCAAAACGCGTTGGCTGATCTTTCTGCAGCATATGAGGCGAACAAGGAATCTGGTCATCCGGATCGTTCTTCAGAAAGGAGTTGGAAACAAACCAGCTCAAAAACGCCAACGGCTTCAGTAATTGGGTTTTACCGGAACCGTTGGCACCAACGATGGCAATCGCCTTGTTCCAGCGCTCACCGGCGATGTCGATATCGTAGCCAGATGGCGTTGGCTTTTTGCCCAAACCGAAGTCGATGATGGTTTCTTCAGCAAAACTGTAGAAGTTTTCGAACACCAGATTTTTTATCATATTCTTTAACAATCAACAAAATTTTGTTGATTTTGGTTTTTTTTGAAAGATAAGGCAATGGGGTTTATGCAACCTGTATAGAAAAACCGGTTTTCTATACAGGTCGGCAGTGTTGTTGATAGAAATCAGGAAAATCTATACAGGTCAGCGGTTAACCCTGTCTGGCAAGGCACTGATCAGCTGCCATACGGCCATCAGCGCCTGTGGTTCATTGAGACCGGATACATCCAGCTCTATATCGCAGTGCTGGCGCAGCCCGGACATCACTTGTTGGCGGAATCCCGGTTGCAGGGTTTCCAGGTCTTCAGCGGTGGTGCCACGTTGACCCAAGCGCATTTGGCGTTCTTGCTCATCCAATGTCAGCAAGATGGTGAGGTCAGGTTTAACAGCCTGTGAGAGCGCTGATTCCACATCCGCAGTGACGCCACGGGCTTTGGCATAGGCAATCGTGGAGGCTCTGTAGCGATCCATCACGACACTCTGGCCTTGATGGCGCAAGATTCCGGCACGCTCCCCCTCAGACTGAACCGTAGCGGCGTAAAACAAGGCCCGTGCGGTTTGGGAGTCGCCCAATCCCTTGATGATGTCTCCGCGCAGCGGTTGAAGCTCTTTGCCGGGCGTGGTCAGAAATGTGTAGCCATAGTGTTCAGCCAGATTCTTGGCGAGTGTGGTTTTACCGACGCCGTCTAGGGCTTCAAGCACGATAAAAGATGGCATGATTCAACTCCTTTGGAGGTTTATTAGAAATGTGCGCCACCTGAATGTTTTCGGGGTTGCAAGCGTCGGCGAGCGCTTGCATTTGCAGGTATTCCGTATGACTGAAGCTGTTGCTGGCGACCACGTGCGGTATGGCTTCGTCGGATGATTCGATCAATCCGTATTCTTCTCGTTGGTGGTCGAGTTCGGTGCCACGAAGAATCATCAGCGGCCAGGCGCGGATATTCTCAACACCTTGTTCCCAGCACCAGGAGAGAGACTTTTTGAAGCTGGCGAGCGTTTGTCCCGGCAAGCCATAGATCAACGACACTTCGAAGCGAATGTTGCGAGCTTTCAGTTTTTGGATAACTGCTTCGGCTTTGGTCAGGTCATTCGGTCGGCCAATGAGTTTGCCCTCGTTTTCAATTGCTGTTTGCAAACCGAATTCGAGCACAACATTGAGGCCTCGCAGGGCATCCAGAAACTCGTCTTTGACCGATTCAAATCGGCACTGCAATGCCAGCTCGGCGGTCAGGCCAATCTCATTGAACAATATCAGAAGCTCAACGGTGCGTTTGACGTCGAGGTGAAAGATTGGGTCGAGAATCGAAATACGCTCTACCCCACTCTGGGCAAATAAACGGGCTTCCTTGACGATGCGCTCAAAGTCGAGTTGATGGTTTTTGAGCTTGTAGCGGTCGGTCGAGCTTCGATGTTGGCAAAACGAGCATTTGAATGGGCAGCCACGCATGGTTTCCCAGCGGACTTTTTTGCCCGGCTGCAGAATGCCTGTGAGGTAAGGCGATGGCAGTTCTTCCAGTGTGTATTCTGCCTTTTTGCCTAGGTCTGTTTGGCCCGCAAAGTGAATTCCTAAATCGTCTGGCAATGCTCCTGTAGCTAGGGCGACCATGGCTTTTTCTCCATGACCACGGACAAACACATCAGCAAATGGGTAGAGCCTTTCCAGATCTCCGGCTTTTGCATAGGAAATTTGTGGCCCGCCCAGAACGATGGCAGCAGAAGTTGAGTTGTGAATGGCTTGGGTCAGCTGCTGGGTAACGGGTTCATTCCAGATAAAAGCCCCGATACCTACCAGACATTCATGGCCCTCTGAGTTGCGCAAATCGATCTGTTGCATTACTTGTTGCTGGAAAGCCTTGTCATCAAAGTCATGGTCATTAACAGCGGCCTCGATCAGATCGAAGGGAATGTTGGCTGTTTTCAACGATGCGGCAATGGAAGCAGTGCCCAGGCTGGAGCGACCATCTTGCGGCCGCTCCCAATCCAGTGAAATCAAAATTACATACTTGGTCATAGCGCACCTCACCACAGATCGTTCTTGGTCAGGTGCCAGCCGCGATTGTGGCAGCACTCGTACACATTCAGGAGAACCCCATCCTCCTCATAACGAAGTTGGGCACGTTTTTTGGCGGATTCGTAAGTTAAATAAAGCTGTTTGGGGCGGCCATTGCCATCGGTGCAGTGATTGCAAATTGTGCTGGGTGTATGCCGGTCCTTAGGGCAAAGGTGCCAATAGGAACATCGATTACAGAAATAGGGCACCATGGCATTGCCATAGGCTGACTCTGCATAGTCTGCAGCGGATTGGGCCTGCTCTTGTGTGGAGTAGCAGGCGCGTGGCTTGCCAGTGCGGGTGGTGCAGAGGGTTGAGTTATTCATAAGAGACTCCGTTGGTTAAGTACGAAGTCATCTTTTGTTAGTGCATTGCACTAACAACGCTTGCTGAACAATTTTTTAAAAAAAATCGTCCAGCAGTTTCGAGAAGCGCTGAAGCTCGTGATACCGATTTCTGACCATGTCCAGAAACGGAGCTACTGGCTCAGAGTTATCGATCTTGTTGGCCAGTTGGTAGGCGCGTTCTATGTCGCCAGCGACCCAGGCTGCGAGTACAGAGTCGACGGGGTCCAATACCGAAGCCTGAGCCAACAAGGCATTTAGCAAGTTGGTGTGAGGTCCGAGCAGCATTTGCGGTAGTGTTTCAAATGGGTTTGGGAGCTTTTCCGTGTAGAGGTCGAAGTTGCCTTCCAGTGATGTAACCAACAGGGTTGTTTCTGCGCTGGCCAATGCCATGCCGCAAACAGTGGTGCGGTTTAGTAACATGGATCGCAAGGTTTCTGCTGCGTCAGCTCGGGCCTTGGGGTTTTCGAATATTTGTTTAACCTGTTTAGGGTCGGTGAACACCGAATTAAGTAAAAGGGCATTGAAGAGGACGACCTCCTGTTCTTTGCTGATATAGGTTGTTGCCCTTTGTACACCTGACTTTTTTTCGACCTTAAATAGCTTGTTTCGATGAAACGAGTTGGCCTTATCTGCCAGAAATTTGCTTTCCGCGGCAGACTCTATGCCAAACATGTCTCGAATGGCTTCAGGGATTCTTTTCATTAAATTGGTCTATTGACAACCAGAGACAATAATATCTTCTACATTAATACTCTCATTATAATCAATGTCTGATTCGGGTTCCTTGAGAGCAATTTTTTTTGCAATATTGTACCAGTTTGATTCGGAACACAGTTGCTTCTGGCAGTACTCGTTGTTATATCTGCCACATCTATATGCACGAACCGATGCGAACGATATAAATGAATCAATTACTCCCTTGCAATATCCTGCCATCAGGGTGTCTGATGGTGATAGTGTTATATTGTTCAGAAAGTTTAAATCCGAACGATTGTCGTACATGTTGGCCAGTTGCTTACAACCTTCTATTAAATAATCTGTTTCTTTATTGGCGAAAGAGGTACCGGAAAACAAGGTCAATACAATCATCAAAATCGTGTTTTTCATATCAAATATCTCTGGATTCTCTGTTTATTCCGCTTTTTCCGAAGCCACTTCGATGTTTTGTGTCTTTTCTTCTTACTGGTCTTGTTGTGCTGATGCAGGCTTGACTTCAGGAGCACTGTCATCAGATAAGACTTCATCAGCAACGGATGAAAAATGAAGATTAACATTACGAATAATGAGGGGTATTATTACTATGAGCAATAATATTGTAGACCTGTTTGTGTCAGTAAATACAACCTCTGCTGATTCGATGCCGTAATTTTTTTTTGAAATCTCCCTAACTAGTAGAATAACAAGAGTAATACTCATGTAAAAAGCCGGCAATCCAAAATATATGAAATCTGTTTTTAATGAATGGTGTAGTGGCAAGGAATGAATTTTTGAATATTTATAGTTTGAAATCATCAGATAGGCAATCAGGATAAAACCCAAAAGTTCCAGCTTGGAAAGATCAAGAAACCAGAATTCACCATTAAATGCGAAATTAAACACTAAAAACAAGATGATAATGCCGAATATTACGTATAAAAACTCACGTACGAATTTGAATTTAATGAATATCAATATAAAACCAGTCGTTGCGACTATATATATGAATTTTATTAGGTTCTCGATCATACTCTCTTCCTTGTTTATGAATATCATTTTTAGCAGCATTACTGCATAAAAATACCATTATTCTTCCTATTCGTTTACCCGGCCTCTGGCCAAATGCTTTCGCCCAGTTCTTTCAGTACCTGATCAAGCTGCCCTTGCAGAATCTTGTCGAGCTGTTTGGCACCGCCCTGGTCTCCAAAGCGCTGGTTGACGAATTCATGGTCGATGATGACTTCGTGTACCAGTTGTTTGGCGAGGCGGTCGAGCCATTTTTTCTGGGCCGGTGTCCAGGCGTGGTTGGTCAGCAGGTTTTGCATGGCGTCGTTGACGCGTTGTTCAAACGGCTTGAGAGCTTCGCCCAGTGCCGCACGGCGGATATGGCCGACGATGCTGGCGGCGATGTCCTGGTTGGTTTGGTTGCGCCAGGCCGTTTGCAGTTTGGCTTCGCTGTAGCCAGCCTGGTCGAGCAGTAGTTTGATGTCTTTTAGCTGGGCTCGGGTGAGGTCGCGCGGTTTGTTGACCACGGCGCTGAGCGCGGCCGACTGGTTGATGTGATCGCGTACAAACTGGCTGAAACTGCTCAAGTAGTCTTCCGGCTTTTTGTGTTCTCCGTAACTCTGGGTCCGTTCCTTGATGGCGTCTTCGTGATTTGAAATCACCGGCAGGCGCTCGCTGCCAATCAGCACTTTGACGTCGGCGAGCTGGGTTACCAGCCCGGCATTGCGGCGGATAAAGTCGGCGGCCTGCTGTGGGCCAAGATCGTGCAGATGCTGGTGCAGCTTGCTTGGCTCTACACCCCACAGGTCGTGCAGCTCGTCGAGCTTTTGTTTTAGTTGCGGATATTTGGCCGGGTTATGTTCGGCTTTTGAGCTGGCCTTGCGCAGTACCCGCATGACCTTCTGACTCAGTTGGCTAAGCACGGCATCGGCTTGACTGGTACTAGCTTTTTCACCCGGTGCGTTGAGTGCTTTTTGCAGCGACTCCGGGTCGGTCAGCTCTTCGGCCAGTTGCTCCAGTGTAATGTTGGGGTCTTTCACCAGCGGTTTCATGGTGTTGACCGCATCCAGCGCTGCGTAGATGTCGACCGGGTCGTAGATGCGGAAAACGGTTTTGCCAATGTCGTCGCAGCGGCGAGTAGCTCGACCAATCATCTGCTCATAGAGGATTCGGGATTTAACCCGGCGCATGAACACAAGGTTGCAGATTTTCGGGACGTCGATGCCGGTGGTCAGCAAGTCGACGGTGATAGCGATGTTGGGATAGCGCTCGTTTTTGTAGCGCTTTATCAGCTGGTCGACCTTGTCACTTTTACCGGTAATTTTTTCGACGGCGGCCTGATTGTATTCCTCGTCATACAGGTCTTTGAAAGCCTGATCGAGTAACCGTTTAACCATGTCGGCGTGCAGGTCGGTGGCGCAGAAAATCAAGGTTTTCTCGTCACTGAACGGATCCAGTTCGTGTACCAGTTGCTCGCAGATAACTCGGTTGAAGTTTTCGTTGATGACCCGCTTGTTAAAGGCTTCTACTTCGAAGTTGAGTTCGTCGTCCAGTTCTTCCGCTTTGACCTCGCCGGTTTGGGTATTGACCACATCAACGGTATCTCCCTTGTCGAATTGGATGCCGTTCTGGCTTAACTCGGTGATAAAGCGGATTGGCGGTTCGTGGTCGATCAGCCAGTCGTCGGCGACGGCTTCACGATAACTGTAGGTGTAGACCGGTGCGCCAAAAATATCGCTGGTATGTTTGGCCGGTGTGGCCGTCAGGCCAATTTTTACGGCGTCGAAGTAGTCCAGCACGCGGCGGTAACTCGACAGGTACTGGCTGGCGTCTCGTGTCGCCAGCTCGCCTTCGCTCATGTCCTGATCGAGGGTGTAACCACGGTGGGCTTCGTCAATGATGATGCAGTCGAACTGGTCTACTGATGGCGGAGTATCACTGGCGAACAGGCGTTTGACCATGGCCTGTACCGTCGCCACCTGCACGCGGGTTTCCGCTTCGGCTGCCATGTCGCCAAGTTCGGCGACATTGTAGATTTTGCTCAGGGTCTGGTTTTGCTCCAGCGGCGCTTCGTTGAAGGCGTCGATAGCCTGGGTGCCGAGTGCAGTGCGGTCGACCAGAAACAGGATGCGCTGGAATCGCTCGGCTTTCAGGAAGCGATACATCAAGCCAATGATGGTAAGGGTTTTACCAGTGCCGGTGGCCATCGCCAGCAGCGCTTCTCGTACGCCCTGGCTGAGTTTGTTTTCTACCGCTGTAATGGCTTTTTGCTGATAGTCACGCAGCTTCAGGTAGCCAAAGGGCTCGTTTTTGAGTTGCTCTTCTGCCAGTTGCTTGCTGCGTTTGAGGCGATCCAGCAGACCGGCTGGAGTGTGGAAGCTTTGCAGAGGCTGTTTCAGGTTGGAGATGCTGCGCACATCGCGGAACCAGGTGCCGGACTGTTCCGCTAACTGCTTCACATAAGGTCGACCATTGCATGAGTAAACAAAGGGGACCTGATAGTGGCCTTCCTCTTCATCCGGCCATGCGACCGTCATGCCTGCCAGTTGCCATGCAGGAGTCAGGTCGGGGGAGATATTCAGACCGCGGCTATAGCGCTCAGCCTGGCCGATTTTTCCGGCCACATTGGTGTTTTCGCGCTTGGCTTCGACGACGGCGACGGGGGTTAATCCGCAGAACAGCACGTAGTCGGCGCGGCCATTTTCAGCTTTGCCATTGTTGCCAACCAAGCGTGTTGGCCATTCGGCAATGGCCATGTTCTTGCCTGCTTGCGGACGCGCGCCTTTGCGATAGTCCAGCGCATCGGTGTCGGCTTGCCAGCCCGCTTCCTGCAATTGCTGGTCGATCAGAATGCGGGTCAGTTCTTCGCTGAGGGTAATCTGGTCGCTGGCGGAGCGGGTGCTCTTGCGCAGCTGGTCTTTCTGCTCGCTACGTTGTTTGGCGTCTTGCTCGGCCAGTTGTTGTTGCAGGGTTTTTATACGGGCTTCGTACTCCTGCTCCTGCTGCTTGAGTTTGGCTTCGTGCTGTTTGGCTTGTGCGGCCAGGGTGCGGGATTCTTCATCCATCGCCATTGCCAGCGCTTCGTACTCGGATTTTTCCTGCTCGATCAGCTGGTTCAACTGCTGGTTGTTTTCCAGCTGCTCGTTGGCGTTTTCGAGCTCGGTTTTCAGTTTGGCAATGTTCTGCTGCAGGGCTTGCAGTTGTGCGCTGGGGTCTTGCGGTGGAACAAAGGGGCCGGGCTTAAAGCCATGCGTGTTTTTACCAAATGTACGATGAAACCAGATGGCCAGATCACGCGCGACCACCAGACCTTTGATGGCCTCTTTATGCAGGGTTCGGAATTGATGCGTGGCTTTGTTGCCTTCGATACGCAGGGTGTGAAACAGCTCTTTCACAACCGGCTCCAGCCGCAATTCTCGCTGCAGCCGATAAAGCAGGTCGGACTGCGATGTCTGGCTATCAAATTCGATACCAGCACGAGCAGCCAGGTGTTGCGCCAATGCTTCGCCCAGCTGGCGTAACTTGATCAGCGTGGTATTCGGATCACTTGCAAAGGCCCGTTCTGCCGCTCCAGCCAGCTCGACAAACAGCGGGTCATGTTCATGTAAAAAAGCAAAATTACTGGCAACTGGGTTTGTCGATTCCATACTGCATCCCTGACAGATATTGGCTCATCAACATTACCCCAGATACCGTCCTCACGGTAGTTAGAAAATCGGAGTATTGTCCGGCGGCTCAGACTGAAGCGACTCCGCAAGACTCATGATTGTTGAATCCCGCCAATTCCGCCATCATATCCCTCTGAACCCCACCATTTCCGGGCGCGCAGTATGGTCGACCAGCAGCATTTCCAATGGAATTCCGACGAGCAGGCTCAGGACGTTAACAGCCTGGCAGCCGCTTTGGTTGGCTGGAACCAGGAGTATGACCAGGTCGATGTAGGTGCTTTCAAGGGGTCGCTCAACAGCGTGCAGCTGGAAGGCATTGAGCTGTTCCGTGAACAGTTGAATATTACGGTTTCCCAGCAGGCCACCACACCGTCTCATCGCATCAGCCTGTTTGTGCCGCTGAGCCTGCAGGACGATGGCAAAACCACGGATCAGTCGCGCTGTATTGCCTACGATGGCCTGACGCTGTTGCCGTATGAAAGTGATGTCTATTGGGTCAGCCCGGCCCATGCCGATTACGCCATGATCGCCTTCGATCAGGATTATTTGCAGCCTTTGCTGAGTGATGCCGATTTCGCTGCGCTGATGTCGGTGCAGCGCACCCATGCTGCGCAATTGTCTTCCAGTCACCTGACGATCTTGCAGAACAACTTGCGGCAGCTGCTGAACCCGAATCAGTCGCTGTTACTGGACGAGCGTCAGTTCAGTCATTCCCTGGTGGATGTATTGCTCGATCTGACGGCCAACCGCAACCAGGGCGAGCAGCGCTGGAAGCCACTGGGTAACCAGCATTTGTATATCGTCCGCCAGAGTCTGGCATATGCGCTCAGCAGTGAAGGCTCCGCTGCCAGTGTGCTGGACTTGTGCAAGATTCTGAATATTCCGCGCCGCACGCTGAATTACAGCTTTGAGAAGGTGACCGGTATTGCGCCGTCGAAATACCTGCGTTACATCCGCCTGAACCAGATCCGGCGGGCCTTGCTGGGTTCGGATGAGCCGATTGGGGATATTGCGGCCCGTTATGGTTTTTCCCATCAGGCCTATTTTGGCAAGGAATACCGCGTGTTGTTTGGCGAGACGCCGTCGGCAACCCGGCAGAAAAAGCGTTTGTGGTGAGTGTTGCTGGACGGCCATAGATGGTCGGATGGCGACCACTACTGGTCTTATTCGACCTACAGGGTTTATTTTTCATCCCCTGCTTCTCGTTCCTTTATTCCTCGGCCCCCTGTTCTTTAGCCCCCTGCTCTTCGGCCCACAGGGAATTCCACGCCCGGCCGCCTTCACGGTAGCCATAACAGGTGTTTTGCATATGTCTGCGGTTGCGGCCACTGCTGGCGTATTCGCGGTCATTCTGCAGCCGGTAGCCCTGAATGGTCTGGAAAGCGCCCGTTGCCAACACGGGTAATAGCTCGGTCAGATGGGTACAGGAATGCTGTTTGCCAAGCTTTTCCTTCACTTCGTTCATCCAGCCGCCACGAATTTTCATGCCGATCAGCTGCTCATAACGGGGCTCGGCACCGGAGCAATCGCGATAAGGGGTCGCCCGCATGCTGGCGCGCACATCCTGAATCACCAGCCGGTCATCGACCACCAGCGTCAGGGTCATGTCGTGAAGGTATTCGCCAATCGGCAGCAAACCACGATCGCGCAGGTTGAAATCGTAGTTTTTGGTGTCTTGCATGACGGCTTCCACTTCCCATAAACCATCGCTGCGCAAATAGCCCTGCACGTCGATCTGGCGGCGGTGCAGAGGTGTGCGGGTAACAGTGTCGTTGGTGTTGCGGGTATCAGTAGTCATGGCAAGTCGTAACAGCTGGACGAAGTGGAATCGTCCATCATACTCCATTCCAGCCAATTGATTAGTCTTGCCAACAATTGCCGCAGAAAACAGTTTGTATCAGTGGCTGGCTCGTATAGGCCATTCAGGTCCAGACCCTGTCACAGCCACTGTCTATCCAGCCCAAAACCGTCAGCCAAAAAACCAGTGACAGATCAGGATCGCCGCTGTCATGCCAGCAGCGTCACAAGCCAGCCCGGCCCACAGGGCGTAACGAATCCGGCTGATGCCAACAACGCCGAAATACACTGCCAGCACGTAGAACGTGGTTTCGGTGCTGCCCTGCATCACCGCTGCCAGCAGGCCCGCCAGCGAATCAACACCATGGCTGCTCATCACATCCAGCATCATGGCGCGGGCACCACTGCCACTGAAGGGTTTCATAAAGGCGACTGGCAAGGCGTCGACAAACCAGCTGCTCAGCCCCAGCCCGGCAAGCGCCCAGCGCAAGCCATCGAGTAACAGGTCAAGCGCACCACTGGCACGGAAAACCCCGATTGCCACCAGCATGGCGACCAGATAGGGAATCAATTGTACGGCGGTTTCAAAACCGCTTTTGGCACCGTCAATAAAGTCTTCGTATACCGGCCGTTTGGCGCTCAGGCCCGCCAGCAGAAAACAGCCGACCACCAGCAACAGCACAGCATTGGCCAGCTGGCCGGAATAACTCGCCAGCACATCGGATGACAGCGACCCCAGCCAGAACACCAGACTGGCCACCAGTGCCACCAGCCCGCCCAGATAAGCAATCACAACCCGGTCGATACGGATTTTCTGGATCCACATCACCAGCAACAAGCCGGTCAGGGTCGAGGCCATGGTGGCCAGTAGAATCGGGATAAAAACGTCGGCAGGATTGGCCGCTCCCAGCTGGGCGCGGTACATAAAAATCGTGACGGGCAACAGCGTGACCGATGAGGTATTCAGCACCAGAAACAGGATCTGGGCATTACTGGCGGTGTGCTTGAACGGGTTAAGATCTTGCAGCGCCTGCATCGCCTTGATGCCCAATGGCGTAGCGGCGTTATCGAGCCCCAGCATGTTGGCAGCCAGGTTCATGGTAATGGCACCCTGGGCAGGATGATGAGGCGGAATTTCCGGCATCAGCCGACGGAACAGCGGCTGCAGGCCACGGCCCAGAATATCGATCAGCCCGGCGCGCTCAGCAATCCGGAACAGCCCGGACCAGAGCGCCAGCACCCCGACCATGCCAATGGCGATTTCCACCGACAGTTTGGCCATATCGAAGCTGGCAGTCACCAGCAGCTGGAAGATGTCGGTTTCGCCGCCGAGCCAGCGAATGGCTGCGACGGCGATCCCCACAAGAAAAAAACATGCCCAGACCAGATTCAAAACAGCTTCCTGTGCGCGCGGTGCAAAGACGCCCACAGTGTGCCTGCAATGGCGGGCATGTCCAGTATCGGAATACTGGAAATCAGAGTGCTTCGTACTTCTCGATCAGATCATTGGCTTTCTTGTACAGCGCCTTGCCGTCGTAGCCTTCCTTATCCATTTCGGCGATCCAGTCGTCGGTGACCGGCTGCATAGCTTGTTTCCAGCGCTCGGTCTCTGCTGGCGACAGCACATTGATCTTGTTGCCGTTGTCGACCACAGTCTGGCGATTACGCACTTCGGCGGTATCCCAAACCTGACCAATCCAGCCCGCAGTTTCGATACCCGAGTTGTTATCAATCACCTTCTGCAGATCCGCAGGCAGCTTGTCGTAGCTGTCCTTGTTCATGGCGAAGATAAAGAACTGGGTGTACAAACCACGCTTGCCATGAATTTCGGTGGCGTATTTCACCATTTCATGGATTTTCAGCGGTGTTACCACTTCGTAGGCCAGCAGTGCGGAATCCACAACGCCTTTGGAAATAGCCGATGGCAGCGACGGTACTGGCAGGAACACAGGAGACGCGCCAACGCGCACCAGCGCTTCCGCCATCAGCTTGTTAGGCGCCCGAACTTTCAGGCCTTCCATATCTTTCATGCTGTTGATGGCGCGGTCACGTACCAGAATCGAACCGGCATAGTGAGTGTGCAAAGCTAACAGGTGTACATCTGAGAACTCCTGCTGCATTTCCTGCTCGGCGTATTCCTGTAAGGCCTGGCTACTGACCTTGCCTGAGGTGGCCATAAACGGCAGCTCGAATGCCCCCGCTTTCGGGAACCGGCCAGGTGTGTAGCCACCGACGGTCCAGACGATATCAGCGACGCCCTTGCGTGCCTGATCGTACAGTTGTGGTGGTTTGCCACCCAGTTGCATGGAAGGATAGATATCAATCTTGATACGACCGTTAGACTCCTTCATCACCTTCTCGGCCCATGGCTCAAGGAAGTTCATATGCGCATTGGAAGTCAGTGGCGACATATGATGAAGTTTGAAAGTGTATTCAGGTTCGGCTGCCAGGGCAGCGGATGCTGCTCCGATAGACACGGTCATGGCCAGAGCTTTTGCCAAAGCGGAAGCCCGCAATGGCAATGATTCCATTAAGGTTTTTATCTTCATACCTTTGCCTTTTTATAATTATCGTGCGCTTGTTGAAGCAGTTTCTGCTTTTATTTTAGTTATGTTTTATTGGTTGTTTCGGTGTTGCGATCGAGCAGGTTTTCCTTCGGTCAAAAATTGGTTAGACGAACTCAAATATCACCAGGAATCAGAGATCCAGTACCAGTAGCGGTGATTTTGAACGCGAGCAACATGGCGTGAACTGATCGTTGGCAGCCTGCTCTTCTTCCGTCTGGTAAAGGTCACGATGGTCTGGAATGCCGTCGATCACGCGAGTCAGACAGGAACCACAAATACCCTTCTCACATGACAGCGGAATATCCACACCGGCAGCCATCAACACCTCGGCAACAGACTGGTCAGCCGGAATATCGTACTCGGCACCACTCTGGTTCAAACGCACACGGAATGGCGTTTCATCGCTTTCAGCCTGCGGCTCTGGCGCGTCGAAATATTCGCGATGCAGCTGGCTGTTGGCCCAGCCCAGGGCCTGTGCTTCTTCCCAGATAAAGTCCATGTAGCCAATCGGACCACAGGCGTACAAATGCGTCGTCATACCCGGTTTGGACAGCACGCGGGACGGATCCAGCCGACTGTTGTCTTCCGCCAGGTACACATGCACACGGCTGGCAAACGGTGCCTGTTGCAGCTCACCGATAAAGGCCGCATCAGCCAGTGAACGTACGCTGTAGTGCAACTCGAAAGACTTGCCCGCAGCGTGCAGCTGCCACGCCATTGCCATTACTGGCGTAATGCCGATACCACCACCCAGCAGCACCGAATGGGTCGCTTCCGGGTTCAGCTCAAACAGGTTACGTGGCGTGCTGATTTGCAGCCGGGTGCCGACTTTCCAGTGCTCATGGATGTAGGAAGAACCACCCTTGGATTCCGCTTCACGCTGGATACCAAGACGGTAAACCGCTGGATCAGAACCGTCCTGGCAGAGTGAATACTGGCGAATCAGGGTTTTGTCAGCGCTAACTGGCAGGTGCACATCAATGTGTGATCCGGCGGTGGCAGCAGGCAACGGCTGGCCCGACAGCGCCACCAGCTCATAGCTGTTGACGCGGCCAGACTGACGCTGCACTGAACGAATTTCAACGTCGATCAGAGCAGTCATAATTTAGGCTCCTTTACGCAGGGAGTCGGAGGCAATCACTGACGAATCACGTTCTTCCTCCAGCAACCGATCAATAATGCGACGGGACTGTACGCCACCGGCGTCGATGTTCAGTTTCAGCAAGTCACGTTCTGGCCATTGCAGCAGGTTCTGCTGCTGACGCTCGAGCATTTCCAGGTCTTCGCCAAAGATCTTGCCCTGACCTTCGCGAATGGAAGCGGTGAGTTCAGCATCTTGCGGCTTGAAGTTACGGGCCATGCCCCAGAAGTACCAATGCGAGGTTTCGGTTTCAGGAGTAATGAAGTCAACCACGGTGCTGGAGGCACGATCTTTCAGCTCGGCATTGATGCCACCTTTACCGGCCAGTGCAACACCCACATCGATCATGACGTGGCTTGGCGGAGTGAAGCGACAGACCTGCCAGCGATCTACGGTTGCTTCTGGATCCAGATCGTTGGCGCGCATGGCCATCTGCCAGAATGGTGGCGCCTTGATGCCTTCCATTTCACGCAGGGTCAGCACCTGTTCGCCTTCAACTTTGGTTTCCGGTGCCGCTTCGTCGATCTCTTTCTGACCGATAGATGTTGAGTGAACGTAGGTTTCGTGGGTCAGGTCCATCAGGTTGTCGATCATCAGCTTGTAGTCACAGTTGATGTGGTACAGACCGCCACCGTAGGCCCATTCGTCACTTTCGGCCCATTCGTAGTGATGCATTTTGGCGGGATCGGCGTCCGCCTTGTTACCCGGCCAAACCCAGATAAAGCCATAACGTTCAATCACGGCAAAAGACTTCACGCATGGGAAGGCGCGCACACGTTGACCCGGCATGCTGGCAGTCGAGCCATCGCTGTTCATCGCCAGACCATGGTAACCACATACCAGCTTGCCATCTTCAACATAGCCCAGTGACAGCGGCGCGCCACGGTGAGGACAGAAATCTTCAACAGCCACAGCAGTACCGTTTTCATCACGGTAGAAGGCCATTTTCTCGCCGCAGATGGTACGGCCAAGTGGTTTGGATTCAATATCGGCTGGGGTACAGGCAACGTACCAGGCATTCTTGATAAACATGGGCAACCTCTGTTGTTTTTATTGCTGTGGCTGAATCATCTCGCCAACGGTTATTGGATCCAATTAAATACAAATTTCAGATCCATATCAGCAAATCACCGCTAAAATGGCTTATTTTGGTACATTTAAAGGTCATTCGGGATCCAGAAACCCGAGATAATTAGCCATTCAGACATTTTGTTGCAGCCTGTTTTACAATTCGGATCCAATAGCCATTCAATTCAGCCCAGCTGTCAGACCCAAAAGGAACCCCCGCACCATGGCATCGACCGGCAAACAGGTACTGGTAACCCTGCGCAAACAGATTGCCGATGGCATCCTCAAGGGCGGCCAGCGACTGGCAGAAATTCCCACAGCCGAGTCCCTTGGCGTCTCCCGTATGCCCGTGCGTATGGCCTTCAAGGCGCTCGAACAGGAAGGCTTCCTGACCAAGGCCGGGCGTGGCTACACCGTCCGTGAAACCTCCCCCGAGGACATCACCGGCGCCATCGAGGTGCGCGGTGTACTCGAAGGACTGGCAGCCCGTCAGGCGGTCGAACGCGGACTGGATCCAAACGTGCTGCCAACACTCAAGCAATGCCTGCGTGATGGCGACGCGCTGTTCGTCAAGGGCCACCTGACCGACGACGACTTCGGCAGTTACCACGATATGAACTGCCTGTTTCACGACACCATCGTCAACGCCAGCCACAACCCGGCGATTGCCGAAGCCCTTGCCCGCAACCAGCACCTGCCGTTTGCTTCCGTAAAAGCGCTGGCGGTTGACCCCAACCAGCCTGAGCGCGAATTCCGCCGTTTCTATTACGCTCACCTGCAACACCACTCCATCGTTGATGCGCTGGAGCGTGGCCAAAGCGCCCGCGCTGAAGGCCTGATGCGCGAACACGCCAACACCACGCTCAACTATGCCGACGAAGAACAGCAGAACGAACGCAGTCGCCGGATCCGCCGCAAGACTTCCAGCTGATCCTGTTTGCGCTAGCCCTGATTGATGATCTTCGGAATCTCTTCCCGTAAATAGTCAATCAGGCTGCGCACCGACGGCAGCATGCCTCTTGGACGAGGGTAAACGAGATGAATCGCATGGCGAGAGCCGCTCCACTCCGGCAAGACACGAATGAGCTGTCGATCCCGCAACGCCGTTGCCACCAGAGGCTCAGGCAGCAAGGCGATGCCCATCCCGTCTATCGCCATTTCAACCTGCACACGCAGATCGTTTGATACCAGCCGGGGCTTGAGCTGCACCGACTGCGTCCGACCGTCCGCAGTCGATAGCAACCACTGCGCACCGCCATCCTGAATATCCGTAATACTCGCCAGTGCACCAAGGTCCGTTGGCGAGTCCAGGTCACCATGACGTTGCAGATACCCCGGGCTGGCGATCAGAATCCGACTGGCACCACCAAGCTCCCGAGCCACCAGGGTCGACGAATCTTCAATTACCGGGGTCGCACGCAATGCCAGATCAAAGCCTTCCTCAACCAGATTGACCTGCCGGTTGGTCGCCGCAACCACCAGCGACACCTTGGGGTATGCCTCCATATAACCCGCCAAAATTGGCGCCAGGTAACTCTGCGCCAGAATCACCGGGCAGCTGAGTTTTATTCTGCCGCTGGGTTCATGCTGCAGCTCGGCAACACTTTCATAGGCGTTTTGGGCGTCTTCTACCAGCTTCTGGCATTGCAGATAAAAGCGTTCGCCCGCCTCGGTCAGCCTCATGGAGCGGGTAGAACGATGCAGTAACCGCAAGCCCAGCCGTTTCTCCAGCTCTGCGACACGTCTGCTCAGGCGGGTTTTTTCTACCCCGATCGCCCGCGCCGCTGCCGAAAAGCCGTTGTACTTAACCACCGCACTGAAGAAAAAAAGGTCGTTCAGATCGTCCATTTATTGTTGCTCTCATGCACTAATCTTTGGTATTTCTGCCATATTATCGAGACACACCCACAACAGTAGAATAGCCTCAGGTTAAAGAAACGCCGAACGATCCCTTCGTAAATCAGCTTTTCCCTGCCCCCCTTCCTGCTTGAAAAAGCGCGTCATAAAAGAGGTACATTCAATGAAAGGTCTCGAAAAATTCACCCTCGCTGCTGCACTGATTGGTCTTGCTGGCATCGCTCAGGCAGCGCCTGCTGAAAAGGTAAACTCAAATAACGCCCAGAGCGAAACCCAAGCCAAAGCGTCCACCGTTGCCGTCAAAAATGTTAAGGCCGACACCAAACACGAAGAAATGACCAGCGCCGATCGCGATTTGCAATTCACCCTGACTCATCCGAACTATTAATCACCATCAGGGTACCGTTTCAGGGAAATAGCTTCTGGGCCGGACTGCCCGGACCCTGACGGCTTGCTCAGCGAATCGAGTCAGGCGAGCCCACACCGCCGACCCGCCAGGTTCTTCAGCAAGACCTATTTATAGTCCACTCATTATTCCTTGTTCTCTAACGCCAGTACGGCGATGCCGGTGGTCATAGGCGCATAATAAAAACGGTGTTTCTCTTCCACCTCGTCAGCCATGGCTCCGCGCATCACCAGCCACATAATAACTTCACCACCTTCGGCTCCAGCGGCTTCCATCACTTGTTTGTGGGTCTGATTGGCCAGAGACAGCGGCTCACTCTGGATCTTGTCGAGCCATTGCTGATCCCACTCTTCATTGATGTAACCAAAGCGTTCGCCATTGAGCTGATGTGACAGCCCGCCAGTTCCAACAATCGCCACCCGCAGGTCGTCCGGCCAGCTTTCGATCGCCCGTTTCAGTGCTTGCCCCAGCTTGTAACAACGCATGGCGGTTGGCATCGGGTGCTGAATCACGTTCACCAACAGCGGCACTACCTGCACTGGCCATTCGTCTTCCGTGTGGTTCCACAACAGCGGCATGGCGGTCAGGAAACCGTGGTCGAGGGCCATTTCCTGACACAGCGTCAGGTCGAACTCATCCGCCACCAGCTGATTGGCCAGGTGATGGGAAAACTCAACGTTGCCACGGAAATCCGGCAGCGGCCGCCGCCCATAACCTTCATCAGCAACCTGATAACTGTCAGCAACGCCCATTGCAAAGGTTGGGTAACGATCAAGGAAAAATTCGGTGCCATGGTCGTTATAGACAAGGATCACTACGTCAGCCTTGACCTCTTCCGCCAGCCAGCGTTTGACCGGCTCATAGCCGTCAAACAGTGGCTGCCAGGCCGGATCAGTTTGTTTGTGCTGGTCATAGGCACGACCAATGGAAGGCACGTGAGACGAGCCAATACCTGCAACCAGTTTTGCCATCAGACTGCTCCCGGAACCTGTCGTGTTGCCATAAATTCTTCGTAGCTTTCACCACGCATTTCGGCGCCAATCTGATACAGACCGTAGCCCAGCGTGGCCGCCAGTTTGAGGAAGAAAAAAAGGTTGCCGCCGAGCTGGGTCAGCTTCAGCCAGTCGCGCTCGCGAATCGCCTGCTTCTGTTCTTCACTTAATTGATATTTCGCCATATAGGCTTCTTCATCAGCCAGATATTCATCGCGGTTCTGTTGCGACTTCAGCGAATTACACATTTTATTAACCGGATATCCCTGCCGTGATAATTGCAAATCAAACACGTAGGTACCGGGTATTCCCCATTTGTCGACGTTATCAACAGGTGCAGTCACAGGATTTGTCTCCAGCGGACAGCCGCCAACCCTCTTTATCAAATCAATAAAAGAGCAAGAGTGCGGCTGGTTTTAATGAAATAAAGTCCGTATTTTCGGACGGGCGGTTACATCACAAAACGCGCGGAGCGTTCGGCAATCAGCCAACGGCCATCTTCAAACACGCACAAATCGTCAAATTCACCCACTTTCACTTCGACCGCCGCAGGCTGGTCAGCCGTGGCAGTGGTAGTCTCAGTTGCAGAGGACAGACCCGATGCATGCAGCAACACATAGCTGGTCACCCGCATACGGCCATCCGCTTCCGGCAGCACCCGCATATTGGTGCAGATATGGCGGGTCATTCGAGTGGCCGGACGGCTCAGATAAGCAGCCAGAATGGCTTCACGACCCTGCAGCGGTTGAGGCTGACCGGGACGAAACAATTTGCCCTCACGGCTGAAGCAGTCGGCAAAGGCTTCAAATTCGCGGTTATCAACATAATGCACGGCATCAAGAATCAGCCGCTGGCAATCACGTTCAATTTGCAGTTGGTTTTCAGTATTCATAGCGGTACCTGCCAGGCTGCCGGATAGGTTTTATCGCCATATCCAGCGCCGTATTTTTTCATTGTTATTATTCACGCCAGGCCAGCCGATATGGCCGAACCGGTTTATTGTTAATGCGCTGCCAACCAGTCCCTCATAACCCGGGTCACTGCTGCGGGTTGCTCCATGGTGCTCATATGACCACTGTGCTCGATAATTTCCAGGCTTGAACCCGCCACCAGCTCGGCCATATCGGCATGACGGGCGGCAGGGCTCCAGCTGTCTTCCCGACCACAAATCAGCAGCGTTGGGCATTTGAGTGCCTGCAGCACCGGAGTAGCGTCCGGGCGATTCAGCAAGGCGTTGATCTGGGCGGCAAAAATCTCCGGCGTCTTGCGTTCAATCATCGCCAGAATCTGTTCAATAAACTCAGGCTGCTGCAAGCGCTCGGGATGCACCATGCCCTGCACCCAGGTTTCACCCACAGCGCGCATGCCGCGGGTCAGGGCGATTTCCAGCAAGGCCATACGACCGGCTTTTTCTTTCTCACCGGCGGCACCAGGGTCACGGCTCTGATAACCGGTATCCAGCAGTATCAGGTGAGTGACCCGTGCCGGAGCCAGCCGACAGACTTCCAGTGCAATACGGCCCCCCATCGAATGACCCGCCAGCGCAAATTGTTCTGGACTGTTCTGCAACACCTGTTCGGCCATGGCGGTGATCGAGTCCAGCTGACCATAGTCCGCAATGGTGCAATGAACCGGCGCCAGACCGGCAACCTGATCCGGCCAGACTGCGTCGTCACACAACAACCCCGGAAGCAACACCAGCTCGGAAACCATAAATACCTCTGCCTTGTATCAGCCCGTAGAATCCGGGCCGTCATCTTGTTATAGGTTTGACTTGCCAACCATGCTAGCCGATCCTGATCGCAACTAAAAACGCCATTTTGAGCGCTCTGTAAGCTCGATCTGGAATCAATCTTTGTTACAGACTGATCAGTGTCAATCATCCATGGATACGCTTACCAATTTTCGCACCTTTATGGCCGTCGCCAGTTACGGCAGTTTTGCTGCCGCCGCCCGCAGTTTGCATGTGGTGCCATCGGTAGTTGCCAAACGTATCGCCCAGCTGGAGCAAACCCTTGGCTGTCGGCTGTTTGAACGCACCACCCGCACAGTGGTACTGACGGATGCTGGCACCAAACTATTGCCCGGCGTGCGCCAGTGCGTGGCGGAGTTTGATGGCCTGATCAAGGATGCCAGAGCTGATGATGGCAAGCTCGAAGGCCATATACGCATCATGCTGCCGACCACCTTGTCGATGGCTACCCTGTCCCGCTCGATCACCCGTTTCATGGCGACTCACGACCGCATCACCATTGAAACCCTGATGACGGATCGTTCGGTCAGCCCGCTGGAAGAAAACATCGACATCATGATCAGCGGCCGGCTGGCCCATTACGACGGCGTGGTACAGGTTCCGCTGGCACCAACCCGGGTGTGTTTGTGCGCCTCGGCGGATTATCTGGCCCAGCGTGGGCCTATCAATCACCCCAGTGAACTGGTCAGTCACGACTGCCTGGTATTCAGCCCACAGGGCAACACCTGGGCCTTTGAATCCGAACGCGGGCCAGTTTACGTCGATGTCCAGCCACGCCTGAGTGCCGACGACAACCACACGCTGCTTCTGGGCGTACAACAGGGCCTGGGGGTATCGATTCTGCCGGGCTACATCGCCCGTCATGGGCTGGCATCGGGTCAGCTGATGACAGTGCTGCCGCAGTTTCCGCCCCAGGATCGCTGGTATCGCGCCCATATCCCCAAGCGCAATGAAAAGCTCGCCCGCGTAGTCGCCCTCTGTGAATGGCTGCGCCAGGATATCGAACAACTGAATGAAGCCGGTGCCGACTGGAGTTGAATGCGGCTTTATTGGTAACAAATTGGCAGCAGCTCGCAGCCAGGCCATACAGAACAACTTATATCTGTACAAATAATGTGGTTTTTCTATGATGCCGGACGTTCTTCCAATGGACGGACAACAACAAGAATCAGCACAAGGACCTGCTCCAATGCCCAACATTGCCATTCCTACAACACTTTCCTTGCTGACGGCCACCTTGATGCTGTCAGCCTGTAGCAGCACTCCTCATCACGATAGCCACAATGGCCATGAGGATCAGCAGCCACAAACAGCCGTCAGTGACACCGTGATTGAACAACAACGTCAGGCACTGGCTGCCAACAGCCAGCTGGCCGGACCGCAGTCGCCGCGGGATATTGATTCCGGTTCAGGCAGTAATCCGGTGCAGTTTGCCAGCGCTCCAGAGCGCAGTCGCATGAACCTCTGCAACATCCACCTGCATAAGGGCGCCGAGCATAAGGGCGGTGAATTTACCCGTTATGCGGGCAACGGCGATGGCCATGGTTATGGCTCGGGTTATTTGTATAACGGCCAACTCAGCGCAGCCGAACGGCAGCCTTTGCCGCAACCGGTCTGCCACGGCGAACATGGAGCCTTGCAAAGCGGCGACACCATTGAAGTGCACTATGTTTACTCCAGTGCAGAAGTCGCGCCCGGCTATTCCCTCAATGCCTGTTTCAACTCAGCAATTAACAATCCCCAGCTGCGGGTTGAAACCCAGGTTTATGTGCTGGTGAATGATCGCGCTGCTCTCGACTTCAGCCAACTGGCTGCCGTTGGATATCAGCAAGGTAAACATCAGGCGACCGGTATTCCTGCCAATACCGGCACTCCCGTCAGTTATGAAGGTTCCACCACCGGCCCTAAATACAATGAGCAAAGCTCACCGTTTCAGGTCAGCTGGAACGTTCGCCCGAAAGTCGCCAAAGTGGATATCAACAGCATGCAAGGCTGGTGTGACAGCAATCCCTTTGATGAAAAATACGCCCACGGCGTGCGTAATCTGGTCATCAACCCTGCCCTGTTGGCACCGTTTGGCAACTAACCCTGCCCTTCTGGCACCGCTTGGCAATTAACCCTATACGAAAAAAGGCAAGCCATCTCTGGCTTGCCGAAGACCAAACAACAAGGAGGAATTGAATTATTTCAGTAAGGCCGCAGGTAACCAGAGCGACAGTTCAGGCACCAACGCAATCACAATCATGCTGATCGCCATCGCCAGCAGGAACGGCACCATGGCGCGAAACAGCGGCATCATCTTCAGGTTGGCCGAAATCATGGCTATATACAGCCCCGGCCCCACCGGCGGTGTTACCAGCCCCACCAGCGTCGCCAGGCTGATGATCACGCCAAAGTGAATCGGGTTAATGCCAAAACCAACCGCGGCAGGCAGGATGATCGGCACCAGCACAATCATCACCGCGATACTTTCCAGGAACATGCCCAGCACAATCACCAGCAGGTAGACCAGCATCAGGAACACCACCGGAGAAGTCGTCAGGCTGGCGATCCACTCCACCATCATGTCCGGAATACCTTCGAACGACAGCGCCCAGCCCATCACAGATGCCATCGCAATCAGGCCGGTAATGGTGGCGGTGCTGGTCGCCACGGTAGCGAAAATATTGCCAAGGTCACTGAGTTTGATGCTCTTGTAGACCAGCCAGCCCATCAGGAACGCCATCACGGATGCAATCGCACCGGCTTCGGTAGGAGTCATCACACCACTGATGATGCAGATAATCACAGTGACCGGAATCGCACCCGGCAGCAGCCCGTTCAAGACATCTTTTTTGATATCACGATGGGCCAGCTTTTCACCTTTTGGCAGCCCCTTGATCACGCCGGTCAGAAAGATCACCAGCGCAAAACCGGCGATGATCAGCAGCCCCGGCAGAATCCCGGCAATAAACAGATCAGAAATTGGCTGATAGGCCACCACCCCATAAATAATCATCAGCATGGATGGCGGAATAATCGGCCCCAGCAGACCACCAGCGATGGTCACCGCACCAGAGAATTCCTTGTTGTAACCCTTCTCCACCATGGTCGGGATCATCAGCTTGCTCATCACCGCAATCTGGGCAGTTGCCGAACCCAGAATCGATGCCGCCATGGCATTGGTCATCAGGTTGACGTACGCCATACCGCCACGGAAGCCACCAAAAAACACGTCGGCGGCGTTCATCAGACGGGAGGTCAGGCCGCCCTTGTTCATCAGCTCACCGACCAGCATAAACAGCGGGATCGCCAGCAATCCGTTCTGGCTCAGCGAACCAAACAACTGGATCGGCAACGAGCTGATCAGCATGGTCAGCTCGGTCTGCTGAAGGAACACCAGCGTGCCCAGCAGCAGCACGATAAAAATCGGCAAGCCGGCCAGCAGCGCAATAAAAAATGCCGCAATGGTTGTCATGCGCTGCGTTCCTCTGAGGGGGTTTGGGTTTCGGCTGGATGTGGCTGATGGTCATCCTGGGTTTCAGGAATCAGTACTTTGACGCATTGGTGAATCGTCATGCAGTAGATCGACGCCACCAGCACCGAGTAGTTGTACCAAAGCGGAATACCCGTGGTCGGCGACACTTCACCCTTCACTTCCGGCCGTAAAATCCAGTCGGTGGCGTACCAGGCCAGAATGCCGAAACAGATCAGGCCCACCAGATCGAGTAACCGCAACAACCAGATCCGCGCCGCAGGTTTCAGCGCCAACAACAGAATATCGACCCGCACCAGCTTGCCGGTATGCACCAGATAGCTGACCCCCATAAAGGAAATCATGATCAATAATTGCACCGAGACTTCTTCAGCCCAGAACAGTGGCGCGTTAAAGAAATAACGCAGAATGACCTGCGCACAGAGAATCAGCGTCATGGCGGCAGTCAGCAGAATCATCAGACTCCGCTCGGTCCAGCCCAGACCCCGATCCAGCAAATTGACAAGCCCTGGCATGGCTACCTCACTACAGCAAAGAGGGTTCAGCCGGAGCCATCGAACGATCGTTCGATCGATAACTCAATAGCTCCGCTGACTCAGGTTGGATCATTTATTCTCGGAGTAAAACGCCTTGATATCAGGGTTTTCTGAGAGGTATTTGCCAGAGATCTTGTTCATCACCGGCTGCAGGCTGGCCTTGGCGAAGCTGTTCACCTGAACACCTTCTGCTTTCAGCTTCTCAAGGTTGGAAACCTCGGCTGCTTCCTGCTGCTTGAAGCCCCAGCTTTCGGCTTCCTTGAAGGACTTCATAACGGTCTCACGTTTTTCATCCGTCAGTGAGTCCCACCATTTCTTCGACGCCACCACGATGCCCGGGAAAGCCATGTGGTTGGTCAATGTCAGGTTCGGTGCCTGCTGATACATCTTCAGGCCCACCACAACGTCGAGGTCAACATCAACGGCATCCAGCAGATTGGTAGTCAGCGCTGGTGACACTTCGGATAACGGCATTGCGGTTGGTGCTGCTCCCAGCTCTTGCCACCAGTCGTTGAAGACCTTGTTCGGGAAAGAACGGATTTTCTTGTTGGCAAAATCATCCACCGACGTCATCGGCTGCAATGAAATCACGTGGCGCATACCCGCCAGCGTGTAACCCAGACCAACCAGTTTGTCGGCCTCAAGTTTTTTCAACATTTTCTGGGCTTCAGGGCGCTGGGTGGCAGCGGCGGCATCCGCCACGCTGTCGAACAGACCCGGCAGGAACCAGCCAGAAATGGAATCTTCACGGTTGGACAACACACCGGCAGTCAACACCGCCAGCTGGATACCACCGGATTGCAGCAGGTCGATCATCTGCTGCTCGCCGCCGAGTTTCGACAGCGGGAAAATCATGATTTTGGTCTTGCCGGAAGTCGCCGCCTGCAGATTGTCGTTAAAGTGCTCGGAGGTCTTGTTCCAGATATGGGTTGGTGGCGTCACCATGCCCATCCGCAAGGTTTCTGCCTGAGCCGTCAGGCTTGCCGTGGCAGTGGCTGCCAACAGTGCGACGGACAGAACTGCCTTGCCGAATGCACGCGGAATTTGATTGAAGCTGTTTTTCATTGTTTGGCCTTTTGCAGGATCTTGTTGTTGTTAATTGCGCCAAAGTGCTGGGGTCGATAACCAGCCAAAGCCAGCAGCATCAGCTGCTGGCCAGACCAGCTCATGCGATGGTCAGTTTGATGTCGCCGAGCTTGTCGATGCTGCCAGTGATAACGTCACCAGCTACCACAGGACCCACACCTTCCGGTGTGCCTGTGTAGATCAGGTCGCCAGGTTGCAAGTGATAGAACTGTGACAGGTGAGCGATAATCTCACGCACGTTCCAGATCAGCAGGCTGAGGGTGGACGACTGTTTTACGTCATCACCAACTTTCAGTTCGATCTTGCCGTCAGAGATCACACCTACGTCTTCCTTACGGAAAATTGGCGACAGCACGGCAGACTCTTCAAAGTCCTTGCCCAGATCCCATGGACGGCCACTTTCGCGAGCTTTCAACTGCAGGTCACGACGGGTCATGTCGAGGCCACAGGCGTAGCCATAAATGAGGTCTTCGGCGTTTTCTTCGGCAACTTCAAAGCCTTCCTTACCGATTGCCACAACAAATTCCATTTCATAATGGTAATTGGCAGTCTTCGGTGGATAGGCCACGGTGGCACCTGACGGCACCAGCGTTGAGCTGTCCTTGATGAAATAGAAAGGCTCGGCAGTGGACTTGTCCACAGCCACACCCATTTCCGCTGCGTGGGCCAGATAGTTACGGCCAACGCAGAAAATGCGGTTCACGGGAAAACGTTGCTCAGTGCCTGCAATTTCAGCACTAACCGGCGGCTTGGCCGGAAAAACCAGATTATCAGTCATGCTTGAGTACTCCAGCTGTTCAGTCGTGGGCAGCCTGGGCTGCCCTTTGTTGTCGTTATCTATCAGGTGTTCCGGGACAGGTTTTCTGAATCAGAAAATGCCCAGGTACTGGTGCAATGGCGCTTCGTCTGCGGTCATGATGAAGGCAGGTTCGGTCACAGAGGCATTGCGCAAGGTAATGTGGCTATAACCCGGGGCCGCCAGCGTGTCTTTTTCAACAAATGCCAACGGCTCACCGTTACTGGACGGATGCCCTTCAACCTGCATTTGGCCAGCGCCTTCGATGACGTGGAAAATGGCTGGAGTGGTGCGCTTCGGCAGTGTCACGGTTTCGCCCGGACGCAACATCAGCGCCCCAAAACCAATGCTCGGGAACAGACTGGTACCGTTTTCCGGATTCACGTAGCTGATGCTCAGCAGGCCTTCGCGGTGATCGGCAGCCATTTCAACCAGACAGGCACGGGTTTTGGACCATGGGTAACGCAGCATCGGGGTATCGGTTTTGCCACGCTTCAGGTTGATGTTTGGCACCACTCCGGCCGCACTGTAATCGGCGTAGGATTTGTCGCGAGTCGCATCGGTTTGCTGCAACTCGCCTTCCATAGCCCAGGAGCTGTTGAGGCGGTAGATCAGCGGCAAGTCCAGCACGTCGAGCCAGACGATCGGGCCATCACCTTCGTGGTGGTGCTCATGCCATTTGCCGGACGGAGTCAGAATCAGGTCGCCGCGTTCCATCTTGCAAGGTTCACCGTCAACCGTGGTGAACGCACCTTCGCCTTCAACGATTACCCGTACCGCGTTTGGAGTATGACGGTGGTTAGGTGCAGTTTCGCCCGGCAGAATCAGCTGCATACCCAAGTAAATGCTGGGTGTTGCCTGAATGTTGTCGAGGCCGTGACCCGGGTTGGCCAGAATCAGTACCCGGCGTTCAGCCTTTTCCATCGGCGTCAGCTCACCGGCGCGCATCAACAGTGGTCGCAGGCTTTCATAATCCCAGTTCAGTACCGAAGTATCACGGGTCGGTACATTGGGCGGCAGCACTGAACGCATGGAAGGCCAGAGCGGCACCAGATTTCGTTCCGTCAACGCTTCGCGGTATTCCAGCGGCAGATCTTCGAGTTTACCCAGTTCATTCATTATTTTTACTCCTGGTTGGACGACGCTAATGTGATCGCAGTGAATCACCGTACTTTAATGAGTACTTCTGCGCGGTTCCGGTGCTGTCTGCAGCACTCTCTTTATTTGATCAAATCAGGCTGATTGGCTGGCGCTGCCTGTTCAAAGGCTGGCAAGGTCAGACAATATTCATAGATGGCCATCAGGCGTGGATAACCACTGAGGTCACAGCCGAAACGCAGGGCATTACCAACCTGGGGGACCAGACAGACGTCAGCCAGAGTCGGTTCATCACCAAAGCAGCAACGGCCATGGCCGTAACGCTCAAGCAGGGCTTCGACGGCATCAAAGCCTTCCTTGATCCAGTGGTTGTACCAACCGCTCTTGTCTTCGTCGGAAACACCAAGGCGCTTGGTCAGGTAGCCGAGAATTCGCAGGTTGTTGACAGGGTGCATATCGCAGGCAATCAGGTTGGCGATTTCCAGTACCCGGGTTTTCTCAATCAGGTCTGTCGGAATCAGCCGAGGCTCAGGGTAACGCTCGTCCAGATAACTGATGATCGCCATTGACTGGCTGATCATGGTGCCGTCGTTCTCAACCAGCAGCGGTACGCCCTTGCCAGGGTTTTTGGCAACGTATTCCGGCTCACGCTGTTCACCCACACGGATGTTGACGCCGTGGTAATCGTAAGCCAGTCCTTTGAGTGCCAGCGCGATACGAACCCGATAGGAGGTCGAGCTGTTGAAGAAACTGTAAAGCTGCATTCTTGTTATCTCCTGTTGCAGTCAGGCTGCGCGGGCCAACGGATGTTGTCGCTTGCTGGAGATGATTATTGACCAAGCAGGGTAGAACGAATAATGATAGTTTTCGATATAGCCATACCCTGGAGGATATACCTTGAGCTGGACCAGACAATTACGCCTCAAGCACCTACAGCTACTGATTGAGCTGTCCGAAAGCGGTAGCCTCAGTGACGTCGCCCGCAGCAGCCACAGCACCCAGCCAAGTTTGTCGAAATGGTTGAAGGAGCTGGAAGACGACATCGGTGCACCGCTGTTTGAGCGCCACGCCCGCGGCCTGCGGCCAACCGCTCTGGGCGATCTGATGGTGGCGCACGCCCGCCGGATGTTGTCGGAAGTACAGCGGACGGAGCAGGATCTGCATTCGGTCATGCAGGGTGGCAACCGGATTCTGGCGGTTGGCACCTCACCCGCCGCTGCCCCCAGCTTTGTACCTGCGGCCATCATGCAGTTTCTCAGGCAACAGCCACGCGCTCGCATTCGGGTCGAGGAAGGCACCATGAACCAGATGCTGGAACAGCTCGAACTCGGCAAGCTGGATCTGGTGGTGGGTCGTATGGATAACTACAAGCCACGGCCAACCCTGCGCAGCGCCATCCTCTATGATGAACGCCTGAAGGTAGTCGCCCGGCCGGATCACCCGCTGACTCACAAGTCGTCGCTCAGCTGGGAAGATCTCTATCAGTATGAGTGGATTGTCTGGCCGGATGGCACCCCGATTCGCAGCAAGCTCGACAATTCCCTTACTGCCGCCGGCCAAAAACCGGCACCTTTACGGGTTGAGTCTTCGTCACAGATTGCCAACCTGTGGATGATCAAATACAGCGACATGCTGTCGATCAGTTCGGAGCGAGTAGCCCGTCACTTTACCGAACGCGGCCTCGTGGTGCCGCTGGATATGGATATTGAGCACGCCGAGGGCAATGTCGGAATCTGCTGGCGCGACGAAGCCGCCACCGACGCCTTGCTGAACGAGTTGCTGGACTGCTTCTCGCAACAGGCCAACCATCTGGATGAGTATTAGAAAATGCAGGGTATAAAAAAAACCGGGCAAGCCCGGTTTTTTTTATGTCGCGGTGATCAACCGATCAGATGAACCAGCCAGAGCGTAATGCCCGGGAACAGAATCATCAGGATTACCCGGATAATGTCGGAGATCAGGAATGGGATAACGCCGCGGAATGCTTCGGTCATCTTCAGTTCCTTGTCGAAGGACTGAATGATGAACACGTTCATACCAACCGGTGGCGTAATCAGACCAACCTCTACCACTACCAGCGCGATAATACCGAACCAGATGCCCAGGTCGCTGCCAGACAGACCAAAATCCATACCCATAATGATCGGGAAGTAGATTGGAATGGTCAGCAGGATCATCGCCAGACTGTCCATGAAACAACCCAGAATCAGGTAGCTGATCAGCATGATGGTCAGCACCATGTATGGAGAGTAACCAGAGTGAGTGATCCACTCAGCGCCCGCTGCAGGCAGCTGGGTCAGAGCCACAAACACACTGAACAGGTCAGCACCCAACAGGATGAAGAAAATCATCGCGGTGGAAACGGCAGTCTTCAGGATACTTTCCTTGAAGCCTTCCCAACGCATACCACCATGGGTGAACGCCAGAACAGCGGTCAATACCACACCAACGGCTGCCGCTTCACTTGGAGTGAAGATACCGGCATAGATACCACCCAGTACAATCAGGAAGATGATGGTGATGTGCCATACATCCAGCGTCGAACGGAATTTCTGTGCCCAGGTTGTTTTCTCACCGGCAGGACCGGCTTCAGGTTTGATACGCACAACCACAGCAATTGCCAGCAGGTAACCGAAGGCTGCCAGGAAGCCTGGAAGAAACGCTGCGATAAACATTTTGGCAATGTTCTGCTCAGTCAGTACCGAGAAAATGATCAGCACCATGGATGGTGGAATCAGAATACCCAGGGTACCGCCAGCCGCCAGAGCACCAGCAGACAGGCCGCCGGAGTATTTGGCTTTTTTCATTTCTGGCAGTGCAACCTTACCCATGGTAGAGGCAGTTGCCAGAGAAGAACCACAAATTGCACCAAACGCCGCACAACCGGATACCGAGGCCATTGCCAAACCGCCACGCAGCTGACCGATCCAGGTATTACAGGTACGGAACAATTCACTGGTGATACCGGCCCGCGTGGCCAGTTCACCCATCAACAAAAACAGTGGTACAACCGACAGGTCGTAGGTTGAGTACTTGGCAACCGGTACGCTGCCGAAATAATCCAGTACCGATTCATAACCGGCCAGGATGCTGTAACCCAGGGCACCACATGCCATCATGGCCAGGGCAATCGGGATACGGAAGGCCATCAGCACCAACAAGAGTGCGATCATGCCGAAAGCCAGTTCAACATTCTCGTTCATTCAGACACCCCCATCAGATAGCTGACAATTCGTTCCAGCGCGCGTAAGGCAACCAGTACACTGACCAGTACACCTGCGGCATATACAACCCACAGTGGCAGCTCAAGAATCATGCTCTGCTCCATGTAGTCATAGGCGTCGAAACCAGCCAGGGTCATCTGCCATGCCATAACAATGGACACGACCAGGAACACCACTTCGCCGATGGTTTCCAGGGTTTTCAGAGCCTTGTGGCCCAGGTTATTGGTGAATACGTCCACCACAACGTGACCGCAGGCGCGATGGCCTTCGGGCAAAAACAGGAAGATCGCAATCCCCAAGCCAGCCTCTACCAGCTCATAGTCACCGCTAATAGCGGTCGAAAATAAGGCGCGCCCGGTAACACTGACCACCGTCATGATGGCCAGGCCCAGCATGATCACTCCACCCACCAGCGCGAGCTGGCGGGCGAGCCATGACAGGACGGAGCGCACCTGCAGCAGCCATACAGGCTGATTCAGGGCAATCTCATTCATGGTTTGTTAACTACCTTTTTATACTTCTCGATCAGATCGTTGGCTTCTTTGTACAAACGAGTGCCATCCTTGCCTTCGTCGTTCATGTCTGCAATCCAGTCATCAGTGATTGGTTGCATTTTCGCCTTCCAGCTGGCGTATTCTTCAGGAGAGATGGTGTAGAACTTGTTACCTTCTTTCTTGGAGACGTCGTAGCCTGGCAGCTCAGCCTGATCGAACTCGTAACCCATGCGACGGGCTTCGTCGAGGCCTGAGTTGTTATCGATCACTTTCTGCAGGTCAGCAGGCAGGCTGTCGTAGGTCTTCTTGTTCATCACAAACAGGAAGAACTGGGTGTACAGACCACGGTCGCCCTTGATTTCAGTGTGGTTAGGCGCCAGCTGATGAATCTTCAGCGGGTTCACCACTTCGAACGGCATTACAGCGACATCAACCACACCTTTGGACAGCGCGCTTGGCAGGGTTGGAACCGGCATAAACACTGGGCTGGCACCCAGAGTGCTCAGAGCCTCAGCCATCGCCTTGTTTGGTGCACGCATCTTCAGACCATCAACATCAGCAGCGGTCTTGATCAGCTTGTCGCGGGAGTGGAATGCGCCTGGCGCGTGAGTGTGGATAGCAATCAGATGAACGTCAGACAGCTCGTCCTGCATTTCCTTGTCAGCGTATTCCTGCAGGGCCATGGAAGTGGCTTCCGCATTCACTGGCATGAAAGGCAGCTCAAAAGCGCCCGCTTTAGGGAAACGACCCGGGGTATAACCACCCACAGTCCAGACGATATCCGCAACACCCTTACGAGCCTGATCGAACAGTTGTGGCGGCTTGCCACCCAGCTGCATGGCTGGATAAATGTCGATCTTGATACGGCCATTGGATTCCTTCATCACCTTGTCTGCCCAAGGCACCATCAGTTTCTGGTGAGTTGGGGAGAGTGGCGTCAGGAAGTGATGCAACTTCAGAGTGAATTCTGGTTCAGCTGCCTGAGCCGTAAAAGCAGTCAGACTGCCCAACGTGAGGCCCAGCGTCAGCAGTAGCTTCTTAAGTTTCATATTTTGCACCTTGTTATTTTTATGGGTTCAGATTCAAAGCCGAACCCATAAGTGGGATGGACTTTAAAATCATACAACCTCTGGACCGTGTTGGTAGCCAACACAGTATTTTTTTCAGCATGGTGTTGCGAAACACCCTGTTATCAAACAGAAGGGTCAGGCATACCATCCTGTGATTACGCAAGCTAGCATCCAAGCCAGGCCACAGGTAATTAATTAAGCAGGAACGTCATTCGTTTTTTGCATAGACATATACCAAAAGCTATAAAAAGAGGTTGCCAGACACAAACCTGAAATGTATCAAAATAGCCAGCAAAGCCGCATTACAGCTGCTTATCCCTATTCTGAAAATGGCCCCTCAGAAGCTCTCACAGGCGATAGCTGGGCTATCAGATCCAGTTATAAAATTCCCCGACGAGAGATAGTTAACAGCCACAACTATCGCAAAAACCAATACCAAAAACGTGAAAATTCAGTACCGTCTGGCGACCAGGCATTCATACCATTATCAATATAAATAGCGCTACCAGGGCCATCCAGCAGCAGCTGACGAGCCTTCGAAGACCGCTAAAATAATCTGCGACTCTGGTCGAAGTGTTGTTTTCGTACCAGTAAAAGAGGCTAGAATGCGAGACAGTCCCACCTAACGATAACAATGAGGGATTCCATGTTAGCAGGTATGCAAAGTTCTCCGGTAACACCCGCAAGACGACAGGAAAGCCGCTCTAACCCGGCACTGGTAGTACTGCAAGCGTCGCTGGCACAGCCGTTTCAGCTACTGCAAGCCGATTCCAAAAGCAGCCCTGCCGGTTTTCTGGAACACTGGCAATTTGGTGACGTGCTTGCGTGCAAGACCTATTTTCAACGCGACTGCCAGCTGCAGCTGCAATGCCCGGCCGGCTGCCGCCTGTTAGCCTGGGAAATAGCCAACCAGGCAGCTCCGCCTTGCTGGATTACCCCCAAGACGCCACAGCAAGAAAGTGCATCGGCTCATTCTGAATGGATCTTTGTGGTATTGCCGGAACAGCGCATCCAGACCAGTTTGCCTGAGCGACTGGAACACTCGCTGCTGCTTGAAGGTAGCCTGAACGGCACCATCAAACCGCTGTACTATCTGCTGTTATCCATCACGGCAGACAGCGGCAACGGCTTCACCTGTTACAACGACAGTGCCTATGCCGAGCTGTTTTATCGCAACCTCTTTCTGGCAATGAATGGTGAGCACCGCGGCAGCCAGCAACCAGCACAGAGTGAACACCCGAGAGTGCGGCAGGTTCGCAACCTGATCGAAGCACGTATTACCGACGACATTGAAATCAGCGAGCTGGCGGACGCCTGTCAGGTGAGTGTTAAAACCCTCTACAACCTGTTCAATCGCGAATTGAACATGACGCCATCGGTGTTTATGCGCAACCTCAAGTTGATGGCTTCCCGCAAGGATCTGCAACAAAGCCCGGAACTCAACATCACCACCATCGCCACCCGCTATGGTTTTACCAACCTGTCACGATTTGCCTCGCACTATCGCCAACAATTTGGTGAAACGCCGTCCGACACCCTGCGTCAGAGTCGCCAGTAAGCCGTCGTCTGGCGTATTAATACACGTCATTCCAGACTTGTTCTGGAATCCAGACGGCGGAGCAATTTTCGACGCTGCATGGATCCCAAATCTCGCAAGCTCGTTTGGGAAGACGGTGGAGTTTATAACCGTCACCCTGAACGCGCAGCGATTCAGGATCCATACGGCCAGGATTTGACAAGCCGCATGAAACCAAAGCTCGCCTGGGAAGACGGTGTAAATTGCTGGCGTCTGACGAAAGCAACAACAACCCAACAAATGACAGCCATAAAAAAACCCGCTTGCGCGGGTTTTTTTATGGCTGCTGCCGTATTTCTGCACGCAGAAAAGCCCGGAAACCGGGCCCTCTGGTACACACTACGGAGAACAGTGTTGATCTGATGTGATGCTGCCAGTACTAACTGACAGCATCCGCCAATGTCATCAGAACTTGTACATCGCCATGATCTCGAGCTGCTTGCCTTTTGGACGCAGGTTCGGGAACGGAGCGGCTGCTGGAGTATTCAGAGTGTCGACGTCCTGTTTACGGAATTCAACGCCAATATCCAAACCTTTGGTGTATTTGTACACCAGGTTAGCATTCATGGAGTTCAACTCGGAATCAGCATCGTCGTCTACACTGATGTGCGCCATACGGATGGTCGCATCCAGCTTGTCGCTGATTTTGTAGCCAACGCCAGCAGTGTAACCGGTCTGGGAAACCAGCTTGCCATCTTCCACGTCAGCGTTCTTGGAACCAGAGTACGCGCCGTTAACACCGATACCGGTGAATACGCCCAGACCCTTACCAGTGTAAGCACTACCGTACAGGGTCACATCGCCCAGACCCAGCTTACCAGCGAAAGAAGCACCGGCAGCAAATACAGACTCATCATCAACAGAAGTGTTGGTGCCATCAGCCTGACCAACATCACGACCAGTCACAGCCACAGTGAAGCCAGTACCGCCTTCGTAACGCTGGGTGAAGGCTGCAACCATATCCGGGTAGGAAGCTTTTTTGTTCACTGGATCTTGCAGGCTCACGCGTACAGGACCAGAGGTGTAATGCAGAACCAGATCTGGACGAATAGTACCGCCGTTACCACCAATGGTACCCAGGCCAGGACCCCAGAAGTTAATTTGGTTAGCATCCATCGGCGCAGTAGCGAAGAATGCACCACTCCAGGTTTGACCAACAGTTACGTTATCAACAGCCAGATAGGCGTGACGCAAACGCCAGTTGTAGGTTGTACCTGCAGTGAATTGGCCGCCGTAGAAGTCACCTTCAATAAAGGTCTTGATCTTGTGACCTTCAATTTCACGCTCGGTAGCAAAATTCAGACGAGATTGACGAGCAGTCGCATCAAAGCTGTTAGACGCGCTATTGGCTGCATCGGCATCAGGACGGTTGAATACACCTTCCACCTTGATATAACCACCAACGCTGTACTTAACACCGTTAACGGTGGCAACTTCACCAGCAGTAGCAGCAGAGGCCAGAATAGTCGATGCAATGGCCAGAGCCAGAGAGTGCTTCTTCATGATTGTGCCTTTTTATTTATTGTTTTCACTATTGTGATTAACGACCCTGACCAACAAAAGCCAGTGTCGCGAAATTCAACTCCGTCAGTGTGGTCCAGCTTCGAGCGCTTGGCTGTACATATATTGAAAGGAACATACACCAGTTGTAAAAAGCTATTGTTTTACTACATACATATATAAGTTTTTTAGATATCTCATATGCTTTAAACGGATAAATAACAATCATCTCCCCCTCCGCCAGCCCGCGTGACTGCTACAGTTATGTAACCAGAACACTTGCTCAGAAATTCTTCAAACGCTTTGAGAGAAAATTTCACAGGTTAAAAAAGTACCAGTGATAGATGAATTTCTCCATTCAGAACCCTACTACTACAGGGGATTATGCAAACCAGACGCAAGCAATCATAAAAATAGTACTTTCCGCAGAGGCGTATTATGAAAACCATCAAAACTCAGGTTGCCATCATCGGTTCCGGTCCTTCCGGTCTGCTGCTGGGTCAACTGCTGCACAAGCAAGGCATTGAAAACGTCATTCTGGATCGCGTAGATCGTGACTACATCCTTGGTCGTATCCGCGCCGGTATTCTGGAACAGGGTTTTGTGGATCTGGTTCGCGAAGCTGGTGTATCCGAGCGTATGGATGCGGAAGGTCATGTACACGAAGGCGTTGAGCTGTCCATCAACAACGATCGCTTCCGTATTGATCTGAAAGAACTGACCGGTGGTGACACCGTCATGTGTTACGGCCAGGTAGAAATCACCCGCGACCTGATGGACGCCCGTGAAGCTGCCGCACTGCCAACCTACTACAACACCGAATCTGTGCAGCTGCACGATGTTAAGTCTGACAGCCCATACGTCACCTTTATTTACGAAGGTGAAGAATGCCGCCTGGAATGTGACTACATTGCTGGTTGTGACGGCTTCCACGGTGTTTCCCGTCAAACCATTCCGGCTGAACTGCGTACCGAACACGAACGCGTTTACCCGTTTGGCTGGTTGGGCCTGATGGCCGACGTACCACCTTGTAACGAAGAACTGATCTACGCCATGAGTGACCGCGGCTTTGCTCTGGCCAGCCAGCGTTCCCTGACCCGTTCCCGTTATTACCTGCAGGTTCCACTGACCGACAAGGTGGAAGAGTGGTCTGACGAGCGTTTCTGGGAAGAGCTGAAAGCCCGTCTGCCAGCCGAAGTGGCCGCCACCATGCAAACCGGCCCAAGCATTGAGAAGAGCATTGCCCCGCTGCGTTCATTTGTGTGTGAACCAATGCAGTACGGCAACATGTTCCTGGTCGGCGACGCAGCTCACATCGTACCGCCAACCGGTGCCAAGGGTCTGAACCTGGCGGCTTCCGACGTTGCCACCCTGTACAAGATCATGCAGCGTGTTTACAAGGAAGGCGACAAGTCCTGCATCGAGCAGTACTCCGAAATCGCCCTGCGTCGGGTCTGGAACGGTGAGCGTTTCTCCTGGTGGATGACCAACATGATGCACGATTTCGGTGCTGAGGTTTCCGGCTCTGGCATGGACCCACTGATGCAGAAACGCTTCATGCAGTCTGAACTGCACTACTACCTGAACAGTGAAAATGGCCGCAAGGTAATTGCTGAGCAGTACGTTGGTCTGCCATACGAAGAGCTGAAGTAAGCGAAGACCTGAAGTAAGGACGCTAGACGGTTAAAAGCAAGACGGTTAAAAGCAAGACGGTTAAAAGCAAGACGGTTAAAAGCAAGACGGTTAAAAGCAAGACGGTTAAAAGCAAAAAGCCCGCTCCCCCTGAGCGGGCTTTTTGCTATCTGACGTTCTGAAGCAACCAGGCAATCAACCGCAGTAAACTCAGTGAATCGTGATTGTTCCGCCATGAGACTGGCGCTCCAACAAGACCAGCATCGGCAACATGTCTGGCCGAGTATGCTGAACTTCCGGCATCAACTGCAGGCATTGCTCTCCAGCCAGTGCCAACAACTGATCCACACACTGGTTGCGATACAGTGACCCTTGTGGGCTCTTCTCACTCATCAGCAAACTGATACAGCGATTCAGTCGCACCATGGCCATTTCCGCTCGCTCTTCAGCCAGATAGCTTTCGACCAGATTCAGCAGCGGTGTCACAACCCCCAGCAAAGACTGTTCGTACAGGGAATCCGGGCAAGCGATTGCCGAAGACTGCTCCAGCAAGTCATAGCCCTGATCAAGCGCATCCAGATAATGCTCACTGGCACAGGCCGGAAATCCGGCGGATAACGCCTGATCGCCTGCTTGCAAGGATTCCAGCCAACCTTCAGGCAGCTGGTTGATCATATCGTGCAACCCTGACAGGGTTTGTCGCCAGGCCATGTTTGCCTCCGTTAAATTCCACCTTGGGTCAGTTTGGCAGGATCCAGCAATCGCTCCAGTTCCTCACGCGACAAATCTGTTTGCTGTTCCGCCACATCAAGCACAGGTCTCTTCTCTTTATAGGCCTGCTTGGCAATTTCCGCCGCTTTCATATAGCCAACAATAGGATTCAGCGCCGTTACCAGAATCGGATTACGCGCCAGTGCCTGCTGCAATTTGTCATCGTTGACCCTGAATGAAGCAATCGCCTTGTCGGCCAGCAAACGGCTGGCATTGGCGGCCAGCTGAATACTGATCAGCAAGTTGTTGGCAATCATCGGCAGCATCACGTTGAGTTCAAAGTTACCCGACTGGCCACCAATGGTGATGGCGCTGTCGTTACCAATAATCTGCGCTGCCACCATCGCCGTGGCTTCCGGAATCACCGGGTTAACCTTGCCTGGCATGATCGACGAACCCGGTTGCAACGCTTCCAGCTCGATTTCACCCAGACCCGCCAGCGGCCCGGAGTTCATCCAGCGCAAATCGTTGGCAATTTTCATCAGCGCCACTGCCAGGGTTTTCAGGCTGCCGGAGGTCTGCACCGCAGTGTCCTGAGAACTGATCAGGGCAAACAGGTCAGTACCTGGCTGGAACGGCAGGCCAGTCAGCTTGCTCAACTCATGACTGAACAGTTCGGCAAATTCAGGGTGAGCATTAATCCCGGTTCCGACCGCAGTCCCTCCCTGTGCCAGTCGCTGCAACTGCATCAGCTGTTGCTCCAGCTGCTTGCGTACCGCACGGATTTGTTCTGCCCAGCCACCCAGGCTCTGGCTCATCCGCACCGGCATGGCATCCATCAGGTGAGTACGGCCGGTTTTGACATAGGGCTCCACTTCCACTGCCTTGGTTCGAATGGTGCCTTGCAGGTGGTCAAGCGCAGGCAAGAGATCTTCACTGAGACTGAGCGCTGCACTGACGTGAATACAGGTTGGAATCACGTCGTTACTACTCTGGCCACAGTTGACGTGATCATTGGCACTGACTTCCACTCCCAGTTGGCGACTGGCAAGTGTTGCCACCACTTCGTTGGCATTCATGTTGGAGCTGGTACCGGAACCGGTCTGAAACACATCCACCGGGAAGTGATCCATCAGCCGAGGATCGTCCAGTAGCTGCTCGACCGCACTGACGATAGCGGCGCCGATCTGTTCTTCCAGTAAACCCAATTGCACGTTGGCCTTCGCCGCCGCCATCTTGATCAGCAACAACGCCCGCACAAAGCCCAGCGGTAATGGCTGGCCACTGATTGGAAAGTTGTTGATTGCCCGCTGGGTCTGGGCACCCCACAAGGCATCTTCAGGGACCGAGAGTTCACCCATGCTGTCTTTGACGGTTCGGAAATTCATCACCTGTTCCTCGTTGTTTGTCACCGGTACTGAAAGGAATAGCGTACCTGCGTACGCATTTCGCGGCGCAGCCGCTGAACACTTTGTTGATGCTGTGGTTTAACCGCTATTGCAGCCAGGCCATTCAGTGGCCGCGACAGGTAATCCAGACACAGCTGACGCCATAATTCCGGTACCAGATCATCCATCACAGCTTCGATCAGAAGATCGTACTGACGACGATAAACCCGTCGTTTGACACAATTACACACCCGTGGAAATGATGCTTCCTCCAGCTCAAACCAGCGCTGGATATGGCAAGGGCTGTCTGGCTGCTCACCAAAACGGACCAGATGCCGCATCTCTATGAGCTCAAGATAATTCTCCAGTGCCTGTTGGTCTGACATCGTCATCTGCCTCCATATCCCTGGTCGTCGAGTATTGGTTCGTCGATCTGTCATTTAAATATCAGCCAGAAACACAGAATCCTGAATTTCTGGTTGGATTTATTAATGATAATGATTAGCATTTAATAATTAGTCAACAAACTGCTTCAGCAGATTGCTGATCGACCCGATAGCGTTACTGAATTGAAGGGAAAACCATGAGCACTCCACACACCGGCATTATTTTTGGCACCGACACTGGCAACACCGAAGAGCTGGCCAACCGCATTGCTGAACAGCTACAGAGCCACAATATCGAGGCCGACATTCACAATATTACCGATGCTGAGGCAGACCAGTTCGACGACTACGAACTGCTGATTCTGGGGATTCCGACCTGGGACTTTGGCGGCATTCAAGCGGACTGGGAGGATTTTGAAGACGTGCTCGCAGGCCTGGATCTGGCCAATAAGGTGATTGCCCTGTACGGCCTCGGTGACCAATTCGGCTACGGTGACTACTTTGTTGATGCCATGGGCTGGCTACATGAAAAGCTGGCTGACAGCGGCGCCCGCTTCATTGGCTACTGGTCAACCGAAGGCTACCAGTTTGATGCTTCACGGGCATCGATAGAAGACGGCAAGCGCTTCTGTGGTCTGGCCATTGATGAAGACCAGCAATGTGAGCTGACCGATGAGCGGGTTGCCCGCTGGGTTGAGCAAGTCGTCAGTGAGTTTGGCCAGCAGGCTAACGCAGCCTGATTGGCATCTGACGTATGGCATAGTGAACAGCCCGGCGAATGGCGGGCTGTTCTGCATAATGTCATACCCGATCAGAGCATTTCGGTGTGGTAAACCGGTTCAATCGGCGCACCACCTTCATAGTTCACCGGCTTGACAGCCCCCGGGTACAAGACATCCACCAGCTCGCGTAAGGTCACTGGCAAACGAGGGCCGAAGCCCAGCAACAATTCTTCGCTGAACACATGGATGCGACCGCTGCGGTAAGCCGGTGTATCAGCAAACAGACCTGTGAAATTTTCCTGATGCAGGGCCGGATTTAACGCCAGAATCACCACTTCCGGTGCAGCGTCCAGTGCCAGCTGGGCATCCATTGGGTGATATTTGTAACCATCATCCACGTTGCTGGCCTGCATCAGCTGAATCAGCTGGTCAGCGTGTGTATCTCGTCCGGCAACCATCAGGTTTTGACGACCTGCGCCACGGGCAATCAATACTGACACCTTGCCATTCTGTGGCACCAGCGCCAGTGCTTCTTCAATATCCTGCATGATTTCGCGGCGCAGTTGCATACCGGCATCGACCACATCCAGCAGCTCGGCAACACGTTCAATTTTGTTCATCAGGCCGGTGACACTGATTTCCTCATCAATAACCACCACCTGCACACCGGCATCACGCAAGTCATCAATCACCACTGCGGGCTTGGCTTCCGAGCTCATCAGTACCAGATCCGGCCGGTGCTGAAGGATGTTGTCGACATTAAGGAACTGCATGTAACCAATATCCGGCAGCTGTTGGGCAGCAGCGGGGTAACGGCTGGACTGATCGACCGCGACCAGCTTGTGCTGCTGCCCCAGTCGATAAATGATTTCGGTAATGGCGCCATCAATGGCCACTATCCGTTCGGCCGAATTGGCCAGCAGTGATATCAAGCAACTACCCAGTACCAGCAAGGCACGCAAGGTTATGTTCATCAGAACGTTTCTCCAGACACGACAGATTTCAACTTTGATGGTTTGGCTAATTCACGACTTAGCCTGAGAGTGAGCTGGGAATGACCGGACGGTCGGCGCTCACTTTTTGTTATGTAAATAAAATGTAACAAAACGTGCCAGTCGGAACTATTAACTTGTCGACAAACGACTGTTGCTCCTGACAATAAAAAGCCCACTCAAAAGTGGGCCCTTTATTGCTACATGCGCATATTTTTCAATCTAATCAATCAATGACCTTTAAGACGGTTCAGCGCCATCTCATTTTTCAGGCCCAGATAGAGGCTTACGCACATTGCTAACAGCACCACGGTGAACGGCAGACCGGTTGAAATCGCACCGGCTTGCAGTGCACTCAGAGCCGCCTTGCCACCGCCGATCAGCAACGCAATCGCGACCAGACCTTCGGCAGAAGCCCAGAACAGACGCTGAGGAATCGGTGAGTCCAGCTTGCCACCAGTAGTAATGGAGTCCACTACCAGGGAGCCAGAGTCAGACGAAGTCACGAAGAAGGTCAGCACCAGTACAATCGCCAGGAAAGAGATGGCGCCTGTCATCGGCATATTTTCGAACATCTGGAACATGCTCAGGGAAACGTTGCTGATACCGTTGGCCAGCTGACCAACACCAGTGGTTGCCTGCTCCAGTGCAGTACCACCAAATACGCCCATCCAGATAATGGTAATCAGGGTTGGTACGATCAGTACTGCGGTCATGAATTCACGGACGGTACGGCCCTTGGAAATACGGGCGATAAACATACCTACAAATGGTGACCAGGAAATCCACCAGGCCCAGTAGAACACGGTCCAGCCGTGGTACCAGGTGCTGTCTTCACGACCAATCCAGTTGCTCAGCGGCAGAATGTATTCGGCATAACTGACCGCAGTGGTGCCCATCCACCCAAGGATGTCTACTGTTGGTCCAAGAATAAAGACTGCCAGTACCAGCAGTGCTGCCAGCAGCATGTTGATGTTACTCAGCAGTTTCACACCACCGTCCATACCACGCGCAACAGAAAACGCGGCTACCGCAGTAATACAAACGATCAGGAAAATCTGGCTGGTTACGGTATCTGGTGTACCAAACAGGAAGTTCAAACCGGAAACCGCCTGTTGTGCGCCCAGACCCAGCGAAGTCGCCAGACCAAAAATAGTTGCCAGAACCGCCACGATGTCGATGACGTTACCCATCCAGCCCCATACGCGTTCACCCAGCAGAGGGTAGAAGGCGGAGCGAATGGTCATTGGCAAGTCCTTGTTATAGGCAAAAAATGCCAGTGCAAGGCCCAGTACGCCATAGATAGCCCAAGGGTGCAGACCCCAGTGGAACATGGTGGTACCAATTGCAGCACGGGCAGCTTCCGGAGTGCCCGCTTCAACATTCAGGGGAGTGCCATACCAATTGGTAAAATAGGCCACGGGCTCAGCCACACTCCAGAACATCAAACCAATACCCATACCGGCTGCAAACAGCATGGCAACCCAGGACATGGTGGAATATTCGGTCTTGGCGTCTTTGCCACCCAAGCGGATTTTACCGACTGGCAGGACAATCAAGGCAAGGCAGAATACGACGAAAATGTTACCGCCGATCATAAACAACCAGTCAAAGTTGTTGATCGACCAGGATTTGGCGCCACCAAGGGCATCGCCCGCGCGCTCCGGGAACAATAATGTTCCCAGAACGAACAAGGCGATCAGCAAGGCGCTGACGAAGAACACACTCTTGTGCAGGTCCATACCCAGCACTTGAAGGTTGTCCTGGCCAGCTTCAAAGTCACTCTGATATTGCTCTTCAAGAGCTTTGATATCGGCTTTATTCATGCTGATCATCCTCTATAAGGATTTTAGTTATTAGAAGTAGTAATCAACTGTTACGTAGGCAGCGTCGAAATCGCCTTCAATCACATCGTTGTCAGAGCCGATGTAGCCGTCCATGGACAGGTACTCAACATAAACCCAGCCTGGGCCGTAGTTGTAGCTGACACCTGGAGCAAAGGCTTTGACGGTATCAACGTCATCGCTCTTGGCCATGTTGGCATCCAGATAGAAGTTGAAGTCACCCACTGCATAACCCAGTTCCAGCTGAGCACGCTTGGTTTCATTGTTGTCGTCTGCCAGACCGGCGGCAGTGACATAGTTGTCTGGCAGGTTACGGGAAGCCTTCAACAGCTCACCTTTTACAGAGAACGCATCAAAGCTGCCTTCGTAGTAAAGAGCGATGGCTGAGTGGCTGCCGTCGATTTCATTGGCATTGTTTGGATTGGTCAGATCCTGCAGTTTGCCTGCCTGTACAGACAGACCCACTTTCTGGTTGCCATCAATACCGTAGGAAGCATCCGCTACCAGAGTTTGTACCTTGCGATAGGTAGTCGAGCTGCCCCAAGCAAAGTTGTCATCCATGGTGTCGGTGCTGGTTTCGCCCCAGTCGTCAGCATGGAAATACGCCAGGTTGTAGCTCAGGCCAGCAACACTGTCGGAATACTTCACACCCACATCCATCTGATCGCCGTAACCCAGCATCAGCATGTCGCCTGGCCAGAAGTTAACGTTCACCCAGCCAAAAGGAACGGCTGTTTTACCAATCGCAAACTTGCCGGTTTCAGAGACCTTGTAGCCAATCTCAGCCTGGTGGATACCGAAGTTGTCACCAGTCGAGTTGGTAGATGGGTCAGTAAAGGCACCTGGGCCGTAACGCACTTCGGCGTCGAAGCTGTAGGGTTTGCCTTCCGGTGCATCATTGATGTACAGGATCAGTGCCTCACCACCCAGTGCACCCTTTTCTTCATCCTGGGTAGCATTGTCCTTGGTGGCTGTGTAGTTGAACCAGACTCCGCCGCTGATTGCAGGAGAAGCCATCGCCGCAGGCGCTCCCAAAACCGCTGCTACCAAAGCAGCCGCAAGAGTCGATTGTGGTCCGAATTTTTTCATCGCTCGTTCATCCTCCGTTAGGTCTGCGCATAACAATCCTCATCCCCACTGGAGCTGTCAAAGCGCTCTGGTCGCGTTTGAACAAACTGGTCGCAGACAGGCTTTTGCACGTCGTATCCGGCAAACCTGATAGCCATCAATTATAACTAAACGATCATTTAATTTTAACTCTAAATATTAGAACTATATTTAAAATAACCGTAAATGACCAAGTTGAAGCGTTAAACAAGCTATTTCGTCCAGATTTGATCGCTTTGTCAGTCAAGGTGCTATGACTCTTCTCGTCAGATCAAGATATTGATTCACAAGACACCTTGAGAGACTCATTAGAGTTAGAAGTAGTAGTCGACCGTAACGTACATGGCGTCATAGTCTGAGTCTTCGACGATGTTGCCGTCGCGACCGACATAACCCTGCATGCTCAGGTATTCCACATAGACCCAACCCGGGCCGTAGTTGTAACGCACACCCGGCGCCCAGGTATTCACGATTTTGGTCTTGTCACCATCGGTTTTGGAGTTGGCCCAGTTGCTGTCCAGATACAGGTACCAGGGGCCTTCACCCCAGGCGACCTCCAGTGCAGCACGCTTGCTGGAGATGTCCTGACCACCGGCATTTTCCGGCAATTCCCGTTTGGTCATCAGGTACTGGCCTTTCAGCTTCCAGAGATCGAAGTCCGCGGTGTAATACAGCACCCCGGCAGAATGGCTACCGTCTACTTCAGCGACTTCCTCTGTGCCAGTCAGGTCCTGCAACTGACCAGCCTGCACAGAAGCTCCGACCCGGATACCTTCAGCGACCTGCAGCGAAGCGTCAGCAGCCAGGGTGTGAACCTTGCGATAGGTTGTCGGGCTGCCCCATTTGCCGTTGTCGTCCATGGTATCGGTACTGGTTTCGCCCCAGTCGTCAGAGTGGAAATAGCCCACGGAATACTTCAGATCATCGCTGCTGGCGCTGTAACGCACGCCTAGATCCATCTGGTCGCCGTAACCGCCCATCAGCATATGACCCGGCCAGAAGTTGGCTTTTTTCCACGCCCATGGCAGCTGGATCTTGCCAAACGACAGACTGGCAGAATCGGATAACGCATAGCTGATATTGAGCTGGTGGAAACCAAAGTTATCACCGGTAGAGTTTTCCGCCGGACGGGTAAAGGCACCCGGGCCAAAACGGACTTCAGCATCCATCGACCACGGCGAGCCTTCCTTGTGGTCATTGATGTAGAGAATCAGGGTTTCCGATTCGATACTGCCGAGCGTGTCGTCATGGGTTTTGTTGTCTGGTTCATATTCATAGTTAAACCACACACCGCCACTCATCGATGGCGTCGCCAACACGGCGGGAGTGGCTACACTGCCAGCCATGGCGATGGCCAGCAGCAATGACGAACCCGGAACTGACAGATTCAGCTTGGTCATGGTGTTACCTCTTCTCTTCATGATTGGGTTCCTGGTTGTAATGGGTCATCCAGGTATGACGGGGAGCGAAGACCAGGGAGAATTCGGGAGGATGACGCCTCCCCGGCCTTCGAACTCGGAGACTCCGCCAGCGCCATTGGGCAATAGCGGAAAATACGGCTCTGACAGTGCAGACAGGGGGAATCCTGCTGATTGACGCGCAACACCAGTTGCTGCAGTGCGCTGTCGATATCTTCAAATACCGCATTTGGGCCAAGAGCCTGCACCAGTGCTGCGGCGTCTGTCTGTTGTTGCACCAGTTGTTTGAGCCAGCAGATCGACAGCTGAATGCCCTGCTGCTGCAGACGCTCAGCCTGCTGTTGCAGCATGTCACTACCGGCCAGATCAATATGGTTCACACCGGTACAACTGAGCAGTAACTGACGGGTGTTCGGGTATTGGTTACAACAACGCTGAATGGCCTGCTGAACGTGATCCGCCGAACCAAAGAATAATGGCCCATCAATACGCAGGATGCGGATCGCCGGGCACAGCGCCAGCCCCAGCCGGGCGGCATTACGTAATTCAGCGGAACCGGCTTGCAGCGGTGCCACTTCCACCACGTTCGGCCGTGCGGTTTTATCCAGATGCAGCAGCAAGGACACCACGACGCCCAGTAACACTGCGAATTCGAGCCGGATGGTCAGAGTCGCCAGCAGGGTGATGACAAACACCAGCCACTCGCGGCGATCGGATTGCCGCAGATGACGAATCTGCTGCAGGTCAAACAGATTCCAGGCGATCAGCAAAATGCCACCGGCCATCGCCGGTAACGGCAACCAGCGTGTGATATCCGGCCACAGCAGCAGGATCAGCAGCAGAAATACAGCAGAACTCACCACCGCCAGCGGCGAACGGGCACCGGCGTCATAATTCAGTCCGCTGCGGGTAAAGGAACCGGAACCAGCAAAACAACTGAAAAGACTGCCGACAGTGTTGGCCAGCCCCTGACCGATAAACTCCTGGTTGGCATCAATACGCTGGCCGGAACGAATCGCTATCGAACGACTGATAGCAGCGGCTTCTACCAACCCCAACAGTGCGACAGTCAGGGCACCGGGCAACAACAAGGCCAGCGTCTCCAGTGACCACTGCGGCAGATGCCAGACCGGCCAGCTGCTGCTGATCTCACCCACCATGGCGACGCCTTGCTGTGAGCCATCGAGCCACCAGCACAGCAGACTGCCAGCCAGCATTCCGGCCAGCATCGAAGGAATCCGTTTGACCCAGCGTTTACAGGCCAGGGTTGCCAGCATGGTTGCAACGGCAATCAAAAGTGAACGCCAGTCCGTTAATGGCAGCTCCGCTAACAGCTGCTGCCACTGTTCAAACAGCGAACCAGCCGCTAGCCGCTCCAGCCCTAACGCATGGCCGAGCTGGCTGCTGGCAATCAGAATCGCAGCACCAGAGGTAAAGCCAACCACCACGGTGTGGGAAATGTAGGACACCAGGTTGCCAGCCCGTAACAGTCCCAGACCCAGCTGAATCAGCCCGGCCAGCAAGGTCAGCAGCAGGGTCATTTCAATAAACTGCGCCGAGCCCGGCGTCGCCAGTGGTGCCAGTACGCTCAGCAACATGATCGACAGCGCCGCAGCCGGGCCCGTCACCATATGGCGCGAACAACCAAACAGTGCCGCCAGTGCGGCAATCACCATGGCGCCGTACAAACCGTATTGCGCTGGCATACCGGCAATCAGCGCGTAAGCAACCCCTTGTGGCAACACCATCACCGCACCGGTAAGGCCAGCAACCAGATCCGCCCGCACGTCAGACCCGCTCAACTGCGGCGCCCATTGCAGGAATGGCAACCAACGCGGTAATCCTGTTCGCACAGTGTCTTTGGCAGAAGCAGACTTCGTGTTCATGAAATCTCCGGTTGCAGGCAAGCCGAACCCCTGCCTGCCATTGGTGGGCAAGCACAGGTAAATCAGTTCAGGGAAATGGCGGGCGAACGCCCGCCGTCAGATCCTGTTAAAGGCCGAGGTAGCCTTTCACCGCCGTGATGCCATCTGCACCCTGGTAGGTGGTGACGCCCTCTAACCAGGGTTTGATAACGTCTGGATTGGCCTGTAGATATTTACGTGCCGCAGCACTGGCCTCCATGCCGTCGTTCATGATGTAGCCCATCATGGTGTTTTCCATGGTGAGGCTGAACTGCAGATTCGCCAGCAGCTTGCCAACGTTGCCGCACTGTTCGCGGTAGCCCTTGCGCGCCAGCGTATGAATGGTGGCACCGCCATAATCCGGGCCGAAGTAGTCATCACCACCGGACAGGTATTTCATATCAAAGGTGGTGTTCATCGGGTGCGGTTCCCAGCCGAGGAACACAATGAAGTTATTACGGCGCACCTGGCGTTTTACCTGCGAGATCACCCCCTGCTCACCGGATTCCACCAGCGTCCACTCCTTCAGATTGAAGTCGCCGCTGTCGATCATTTTCTGCAGGTTCTGGTTGGCCGGAGCGCCCGGTTCGATGCCATAGATTTTCTCATCGAACTTGTCTGCAAATTTGGCCAGGTCGGCAAAATCATGCACCCCGGCATCGTAAACATAGGATGGCACCGCCAGCGTGAACTTGGCACCGGTCAGGTTGGTACGTACCTCTTCGACCTGACCCGAGCCCACATACTGGTCGATAAACTTCTGTTGGGCAGGCATCCAGTTGCCCAGAAAGACATCGATTTCGGCGTTTTTCAGCGCTTCAAAACCAATCGGCACTGCCAGTGTGCTGATCTCGGCCTGATAACCCAGCCCTTTCAGTACTTCACTGGCCAATGCATTGGTTGAACTGATATCCGTCCAGCCCGGATCGGTAAAGTGAACGGTCTGACAGCTGGCAGGCTCCGCTGCCTGAACGGCTCCGGACAACAGCAGTCCTGCGCATACCAGGCCCAGCGAGTGATGGTTCAGAATGGCCTTGCTCATACGATGAATACTCCTTGGATCGCGTGCGGGTTGCTGGCAGCATCGGGTCTGCCACTCGTTCAGTAAATCGTCCGGTCAATCAACCTGCGGGAAGCGTGCACGCTTCTCCAGATCATCCAGATCGACGTTGTTACGCATGTACATGGTGCTGGCATCAAAGATCGGCTGATGATCCCACTGTGGTTGTTTGCCCAGCTTGTGCGCCGCTGCGACCAGTCGGCGGCGGCGCTGGCTGATAATCACATCACGGGTAATGTCAGCCGGGTCCCAGCGCTGTTCGGCCTCTGTACGGAATTGCAGCAGCCGTTCAGCACACTCCGGCAGTTGCGCCAGGTTGATGCGTTCCTGCGGATCATCCTTCAGGTTGAACAGCTGTTCGGGGTCATCGCCAGAGCAGATGTATTTGAAGTCACCACGGCGGATCATAAACATGGGTGCCACCACGCCCTCACCCATGTACTCGCCAATCACCTCATCATGAGCCTGACTGCTATCACCCGTCAGATGAGGGTTCAGACTGCGGCCATCCAGTGGCATGGCATAAGGGTAATCGGACTGGCCGGTGGCCCATTCAACAAAGGTGGGCAGCAAATCCATGGTCGAGATGGACTGGCTGACACGCCCCGTCTGGAAGCGCTCTGGCGCACTGATGATCATCGGCACCCGGGTTGACCACTCGAAATAACTCATCTTGTACCAGAGCCCGCGCTCACCCAGCATGTCGCCGTGGTCACCGGAGAACACCACAATGGTATTGTCGGCCAGACCGGCGTCTTGCAGCGCCTTTAACAGCAAACCAATCTGGTCATCGACATAGCTGCAGTTGCCGTAATAGGCGCGACGGGCGTCCTTGATCTGCTGATCAGTAATCTGGCTGCGGTCTTTCTGATAAACATGCAACAGCCGTTTGGAATGCGGGTCCTGCTCGTCATCCGCCAGTTCAAACGATGGCATATCAATTTCTTCATCGCGGTAACGATCCCAGTACTCCGGCAGACAGGCATAAGGATCGTGCGGATGGGTCATGGAAACCGTCAGGCAGAACGGCCGTGAGTCACTGCCACGCGCATGGTCGAACAGGTAACGGCGGGCGTGGAAAACCACCTCGTCATCAAAATCCAGCTGGTTGGTGCGGGTGGCCACGCCCGCCTGGGTCACCGATGACATGTTGTGATACCAGGTCGGTCGGACATCGAAGTTTTCCCAATCCGGGAACCAGCCGTAGTCGGCTGGATAGATGTCGGTCGTCAGCCGCTCTTCAAAACCGTGCAACTGGTCCGGGCCACAGAAGTGCATCTTGCCGGACAGTGCAGTGCGATAACCGGCATGGCGCAGGTAGTGCGCGAAGGTTGGAATATCGGCCGGGAAATCCGCCGCATTATCGTAGGCGCCGATCTTGCTCGGCAGCTGGCCAGTCATCAGTACATAACGGCTGGGAGCACACAGCGGACTGTTGCAATAAGCTGACTCGAATACCACACCGCGCTGGGCCAGCGCATCCAGATGAGGGGTTTTGGCAACCTTGCCGCCATAGACGTTGAGCACCGGCGCGGCCATCTGGTCGGCCATGATGAACAGAATGTTGGGTTGCTTGTAATCAGACTGGGACATAACTGCTCCACCAAACTCGGGATACCTAAAAACCAATAAACAGGCCGACAAAATGGCCCTTCAGTGGCTCTCAATGTATCTCGTACAAGTTCGCTGTAAACTCCAGCCAAACTAATGCCATCCATAAGATCAGCTAATGTCACTACATAATAGATTGCCCACATTGCCTGCCCTGTTGGCATTTGAAGCGGCGGCACGCCATCAGAATTTCACTGCAGCAGCCCGTGAATTGGGAACCACCCAGTCGGCCGTAAGCCAGCAGATTCGCGGCCTTGAAGAGGATTTACGCAGCACTCTGTTCCACCGGATTTATCGCGGTGTCCAGCTGTCGGAAGCCGGTCAGGAATTGTACAAAGTGGTCAGAGGCAGTCTGCGTGATATCGCCGACTGTGTTGAAAAGTTGCGCGCTGACGAGGGTAAAAAATATCTCAATGTCGCAACTGATTTCGCTTTTGCCGCTTTTTGGCTACTGCCCAAATTGCCGGCCTTTCGGGCCTTACACCCGGACGTCGAAGTCCGCATCATTACCTCCCAGGAACGCCATCTGTTGTGCGGGCCGGATATTGATGTCGCCATGCTGTTTGATCGGCCGGATAACCAGCCCGGAGCCTTACGACTGTTCGGTGAAGAAGTCTTTCCGATTTGCAGCCCCGGCTTCCTGCAGCAACACGGTCCGATCAAGAGCCACAAGGGATTGGCAGCCTTGCCGATGCTGAAGCTACGCGCGGAAGGGGTACAGGACTGGTATCAGTGGAGCAGCTATTTTCGGGCTCGTAACAGTCAGGTCGAACCCGGCGAGCCAGTGCTGGTGTGCGATAACTACACCCTGGTGATTCAGGCGGCGATTGCCGGACAAGGGCTGGCGCTGGGCTGGCGCAGTCTGGTGGATGAAATGCTGCGTACCGGCTTGCTGATCGCACTCGAAGACTTCACCGTCAGCTCGGCGAATGGCTATTACGCGGTCGAGCCAAACCCGGACAACCGCAGCGAACAACGTCAGGCGTTACTGCAATGGCTGGCGGACCTTTGATTTGGGTGTCGGGTGTGGTGAGTGCCGCGCAGGCCAGGGTGTCGGACGGCGGGAGTAGGTTGGATAAACGAGCGTAGCGAGTGCCATCCAACAACGGTTTGCCGGATGGCTACGAAAGCAGGCCGTGTCCGGCAATGTTGGGCATAGCCCAACCTGCCGGACGCCAGACTGTATCAGTCTTTGAAGGTGTTTTTGGCGATAAAGGCCTGGACTGCCTTGAGGTCGGCAGGCAGCACTTCCAGACGCTCCTGACGTTCCATCAGGTCGGTCAGGTGGTGTGGCAGTTTTGGCATTTCGAAACCGGCACGCTGTACGGCTTCCTCGAACTTCACTGGATGCGCAGTGCCCAGGGTGATCATCGGAATGCGGTTGTTACGACGACATTCACGGGCAGCTTTCACACCAATCGCGGTGTGTGGGTCCAGCAGGTAACCGGTTTCACCGTACACGTCCTGCATGGTCTTGACGATCACGTCTTCGGTCACGGCATAGCTGTCGAACAGATCACGGGCCTTGCCCAATTTCTCTTCAGACAGTTCCACTTCCACAGAGCGGTCGGCCATTTTGTTCATCAGCTCGGCCAGCGCAGCGCCGTCCCGATCGTACAGATCAAACAGCAGACGTTCGAAGTTGGAAGAAACCGCGATGTCCATGGATGGTGTAATGGTGTGCTTCAGCGGCTCAACCTTGTAGAGGTTGTTGCTCATCAGACGGTGCAGCACGTCGTTTTCGTTGGTGGCGATGATCAGCTGTTCGATTGGAAGACCCATTTTCTTCGCCATGTAACCGGCGAAGATGTCACCGAAGTTACCGGTTGGCACTGAGTAGGCCATCGGACGAACCGGACCACCCAGGTTCAGCGCGGAATAGAAGTAGTAAACGATCTGGGACATGATGCGCGCCCAGTTGATGCTGTTTACCGCCACCAGCTTGCGCTCGCCACGCAGGAAGGCCTGATCGCCAAACGAGGCTTTCACCATATCCTGCGCCTGGTCGAAGTTACCTTCGATGGCGATGTTGTGGATGTTGTCACCCACCACGGTGGTCATCTGGCGACGCTGAACTTCAGATACCTTGCCGTGCGGGTGCAGGATGAAGATATCAACGTTCTTGCAGGTCTTGGTGCCTTCAATCGCGGCAGAACCGGTATCACCGGAGGTGGCGCCCATGATCACCACTTTTTCGTCACGCTTGGCCAGAACGTAGTCCAGCAACTGACCCAGCATTTGCAGGGCGAAGTCCTTGAACGCCAATGTAGGTCCGTGGAACAGTTCCAGCACGTATTCGTTGTGATCAATCTGCTGCACCGGGGCGATGGCCTTGTGACCAAACACCTCGTTGTTGTAAACAGATTCCAGCATACCTTTCAGTGCATCGGATTCCACACAGCCTTCAACAAACGGGTAAATCACCTTGTGAGCCAGTTCGGTGTAAGGCAGGTCGCGCCAGGACTCAATCTCTTCAAGCGAGAATTGTGGCACTTCCTTCGGTACATACAGACCGCCGTCAGCAGCCAGACCGGTTAACAGAACGTCGTCAAACGCCAGCTCTGGCGCGTTACCCCGAGTGGAGATGTATTTCATCATGGTGTGAAAACCCGAATGCTTTGGATTTGTATCGTTGGACGCGACCGGGCTATCGCCGGGCACCCTGCACAGAAAGTGCGCTAGTGTACCCGCTTTGGCGCAAGAGTGCAGTGTGAGCAAGGTATTTAATGGGGTTGCCGCCAGGCTGAACGGGTTTACGTCTAATACACGTCACGCCGATAGCGTCCTTCAAGGTCAAGCCGGTCCACCAGTTCATCACCCAGCTCCTGCCGCAATGCCCGGTCTACATCGGTCGCCATGCCTGCCTGACTGCCACAAACGTAGAGACAGGCGCCGTTGTCGATCCATTCCTTCAACAACCCGATACGCCGTTCGATCACATGCTGAACATAGCCATGGGTCAGCTCACCACAGAGTGCTGTGTTCATCGCCAGGTGGGCGGCGGAAGTACGGGAAAAGGCCAGATCCAGCTGACCCAGTACGCCATCCTCCAGCCAGCGAGCCAGCTCCTGCTGGTACAGGGCATCATGCTCGGCACTGCGTTCGCCGAAAATCAGCCAGTTACGGCACCCCGGTATCAAACGCTGACGAATATGCGCACGCAAGCCAGCCAGCCCGGTGCCATTGCCAATCAGAATCATTGGGATGTGACTGGCGGGTGCATGAAAATTCGGATTATGAATGATTTCAAAGCGGGCTTGCTGCGCTGCCTGGATGGTATGGGTCAGCAGCCCACTGCCATATCCCAGCTGGCTGTTTTCGCCGCGGTGGCGGAACTGCTGTCGCACCAGTAACTGCAACCGTCCTTCATCTGCCAGACTGGCGATGGTGTAATCCCGATGCAGCGGTTGCCCATGCTCATCCTGCAAATGCAGACGGGCAATGTCACCGGCCTGCCATTGCCGAGCCAACGGCTGATCATCAGGCACGCCAAACGTCAGCTCAAAAATACCGTCACCTGGGCTGCCATCATTGAGCTGCTGACGTGCAATCAGCGGGTAGTCAAAAATCAGCGGAGAGCTATGAGAGCAGTGATTTTGATTCAAAGACTGCAGACTCATAGACAATGCCAGTTGTTCATGAAAACGGGCTATGTCCCCGGCATTGAGATCATCGACACACATGGCCTCAAACAGGGCCCGGGCTCCAGCTTGCTGAAGTGCCTCATGAACCAGCAAACCAAACCGGCAATAGTGCGGATATTGCCGGTCACCCAGAGCCAGCACGGCATACTGGACACCTGTCCAGCTTGTTTGCGCCAGTGTTGACAGAAAGCGGCTGCCATTAGCGGGCGCATCCCCCTCTCCAGTCGTGCTGACGAACAGCAGTACGGTCACTGGAGCCATACCCTGCTGAGCTGCCAGCGCAGCAGACAGCTGGTTGAGAGGCAACAGTTGTACTGGCCGCCCCTGTTGCTGTAACTGCTGCTGGCATAGTTCTGCCAACGAACGGGCATGACCGGTTTCACTGGCATAAGCCAGCCAGACCGGCTGCGTGGTTGGCCTGGTCTGGCGTTCAAAGCGCTGGGACAACGGCCGCCGATAACACCAGCCGGTCAACACCAGCCAGGCCAGAAGCAACAGCGTTGCCTGCCACGCACCTGCCAGGCCAAGCCCTGTAACCATTACTGTGGCAGTACTTCAAGTACGGCGGAATAAGTGCCTTGTCGTTCGGTTGCTGGCGCAACGGCCTGGTTATCCTTGTATTCGGCTTCCAGGAAATAACGACCGGCTCCTTTCCATTCAATGGTGAATTCACCCTTGTCGTTGGTGGTTGCCTTGATCTCATCCTGACTGTCGCGATAACGCGAGCCTTCGCGCAGCAATACCACTTCGGCTCCCGCAACCGGCTTGCCATTCAGCATAAAGCTGAAGGTCGCGGGTTCACCGTTATAGAGGTCGGTCGGGTGAGAAACCGGCTTCATTTCAAAGCCCTTTCCGGTGATTTGCATGACGTTGTCTGACGGAGCACCATTGGTCACAAAGGTTTCCAGCCGGCGATAGTACTGGCTGATAACCAGGCCATCGGCCTTTGGGGGCACCATCTTGTCAAACTCTGCCTGTACAAACGGTTTACCGCGCTGCGGATACATATGACGTTTGCCATCAGCATCTTTCCACATCGCCCGCAGCCCTTCTGATGCACTGAACACCCGATAGGTACCCTGCTGCTGCAGAGTGACATCAAAGACACCGCGATAACGCAGCTTGGCGGCATTTTCTACTTCAACAGCACGGCCGTCAGGCCCGATCACCTGAAACATTTTAGGATCCAGTGCAACGTGATCGAAGTTGAAAATCTCATTGGATACCGCAGCATCAAACGTGGCCACCGGCTTTTCAGCCGAAAAACTGGCCGTATCCGGCAATACCCACGCCCGGTGTGCATGAACTTGAGAGGCAATAAGAGTCGTGGCGGCCAAAACGGCAGCGCCCAGTAATCCTGGTTTCATCATGGATATTCCTGTTGGTTTGCAGAGAAGAAGAATCAAGCCTCAGTCAGGCGAGTCAGGGTTGAATGCTCAACACCACTTCAGCCAGCTCACTGGAGCCTGATGTCTGGGTACTGAAAGCCGTGGTTACCGGCCAGCTGAAAGGAATGGAAAGCATTTCCCGGCCACCGACTTCGCGGGCAGCTTCTACTCGTAACAGGTAGTTACCGGCACTGAGATTAACAAGACGGGCGTCATCCGCTTCAAAAGTCAGGTCGTACTTGCCCGGTCCCCGGGTTGCGGCGGTAATTCCATCCACCGGCATCTCAAGGGTGCGACCACTTTTACGCCACCACTGACGCATGTCCTTGAGCCATTTATTGCCTTCATGCTCTTTCATCGCAGCGTCGTACCAGACTTCAAGATTGGTCACTTCCCGGGTGTCCTTGTTTTCAATCCAGATGGCGACATAGGGCTTGTGATATTCCGCCACCGCCAGTTGTGGCAACTCGACGCCAACACGTAATTCTGTTGCCTGGGCCTGAAATACCAGCAAGCTGGTTGCAGCTGTCATCAACAAGGGTTTTGCAGCAAGCATAAGGAGTCCTTTTGGGCTGTCTGATCCGTTAGGGGTCAAGTACAGATAAAAATGATTTTGAGAATTAATATCATAATGAAACTTAAAATAACGTTAATCGCAGTCAGCGGCTGCAGCGCTGACTGCAACGCACTGTTCAATGGATTGTCAGGACAATCACCAGCAAGGGAATCAATACACCCAGCGATACCATCGGCCAGGTCCCCGGCCGATTACGGGCATAACGGACCAGCAACCAAAGGCCGCTGAGAGAGAAAATCAGACAGGTAACCGAAAAAACATCCAGAAACCAGCTCCAGGCAACACCGGTATTGCGCCCCTTGTGGAGGTCATTCAACAAGGACACCATCCCCCGATCTGTTCTTTCGTAGATCAGCTCTCCGGCTTCGAGATCAATGCTGAGCCAGGCGTCACCACCCGGTCTTGGCAAGGCCAAATAGACTTCGCTGCCATCCCACTCGGCATCACGGGCTGGAATATCCAACTCATACTGCTGTTGCAGCCAACGCCGCAGAGGAACCGGTAAAGGCCCAGTGTCGTGCCCTTCCAACACCTGCTGCAGGCCGTGTGTCAAACTGGCTTCGATGGTAGTAGTGCGAGGTTCTGCCGCAATATGAGCCGCGTTATTGAGGGTAATGCCCGTCGCGGCAAACAGTATCATGCCAACCAGACATAGCGCCGAGCTGACCCAATGCCATTGCCGTATTAATCCGAGCGCAATCCCGCTGTTGGAGGTTTTGGTGTGGGAATGAGGATCAGACGTCATGGTGAATAAGCAACTCGTTCAGATAACCATACAGTCAGACGTTTGCCTGACAGCGAACAATCAGCAGACAGCCTAATCAGCACCGGGTTAAGCCAACGTTAAAGTCGCTGTGGGTTGTAACCGAGTTGGTAAGAAGCGAACAATTGAATTTATTAATGATAATTAATATCAATTAAAAATGATAACTCCGGTACCTGGCTAACCCTGACAAGTAGTGGCCTGGCCAGCATCTGTCGCTGTAAACGGAACAGTGTAATCAACACAGATAGCGGAGTTCTCTGCTGGCACCGTTTATTCGGCCAGCTCTGCTTTCAAGACCTGTAACCAGCGCTCCAACCGCTCCGCGGTTTTGTCCTTTTCGTTGACCTGATCGAACGGGAAACCAACAAACTGGCCATCGCGCACGGCATTGGAGTACTGGTAGGTGTAGCCATCGGTAGAGAATGGCGCGATAAAGCGGGCACCGCGTTCGCTGAACTTGTCGTACAGCAAGCCCAGCGCACTGACAAACTGTTCGCCATGATCCTTGCAGTCACCCGCGCCAAACAGGGCAATGGTGGCGCCACTGAAATCTGGTTTGTCGTTGTACAGATCCTGTAGCGGCTCGACCCAGTTAAACTGCACTTCGCCAGATCCCCAGGTCGAACAGCCGAAAATCAGTACATCGTATTCGAGCATTTCATCAAAGCCGAGATAGTCATCTTCCAGATCCAGTACATCGCAGCTGTGCTCTGTCAGCGCTTCCTTGATTTGTTTGGCCACCGCCATGGTGATGCCATTTGAGCTTCCAACATACATTCCAATATTGGCCATACCTTCGACTCACTATTTGTTTATACAAAATCTGACCGGCGTTACCCGGTGACCGCTGGTTTGTGCCAACAAGACGGACGAACCTGTCGGTCAAACCACCACAATAACCTTACTTTATTAATGGTTAATATTCATGCAAATAACAATCAGTATTATTTGATCAAATGAACAAAGCTGCCCATGCCACAACAAAATTGTGCCCAGGGCCTCACTGATAGATAATGAGAATTGATCTTGATTAATTCTGGTTATTGTCCTTCAAACCCGCTCCGGCTGCTCACCGGCGGGTTGTAAGAACAGCCGCACCAACCAGATTCAACAGCAGCCTTGTATGTCCAGAAACTTGCCATCGCCAGACAACAACTCGGTATTACAGACATACCAGCAGCTGCAACAGCTGGGCTATGGGCAGCCGACACCGAGCCACAATGCCCGTTATTACGAACGGCCGCTGCAGAACACCTCCATCAGTCTCTGCCTCGCCAGCCCGCTGACCAGCATTCGCACTCCGGCTATCGCCGCCGCCCTGCCTGCCGACTACTGCTCTGTGGTATTGATCAGTCATGGACTCGGCTACTGGATTAACGATGCCCATATTCACCGGCTGGATCAGGGCTGCGCCTTGTTGATGAACGCCAGCACGCCGTTTGCGTTTCATTTTCCAGGTCACTACAGCGCCCTGAGCTTTAACTTTCCGGCCCATTTGTCACCATGGGACCCACAACAGCCAGGTGCTCCCCTGCACGGTTCACGCTTGCAGTTATCCAGAGCGCAGGCCAGTCATTTGCGCAGACTGATGACACTGGCGCTGAATCACCCACGCAAGCAGGATATTGAGCACTTGCTGTTCCGGCTGCTGAGTCAGTTGGCCAACGCCCAGCCAGAGCGGATGCAGCAACTCAAACAGCAAATTCAGCAGCAGCTGCGACTGCGGGGAGATTGTGATGTGGAGTCTTTACAGACTGCCACCGGCTGGTCTCGCCGGTATCTGTTCAAGCTGTTCGAACAGCAGCAATACAGCCTCAGCCAGTACATTCAGCTACAAAAACTGGGGCAAGGGTTTGGCCGTCTGACCACCCAGCAGCACAGCCACCTGAGCATCAACGACATTGCCCTGGATGCCGGTTTCGCCAGTCAGGCACACTTCGCTCGCCAGTTCCGCCAGCACTTCGGCATTACCCCAACCCAGCTACGTCAGCAACTACAGCAAACCCTGGCAGAAAACTGGGCCGCTCAGCTGGGCTGAGATAGCAGACGTTTGTAACCATGGTTTTCGCCAAAGTGCACTCTCAGACAAACGATCGCCTTACAAATGAGTAGAATTCGCATTTGTATCCATTAAGCATCAGGAATTCGTTGTCATGACCCCAGTGTTTTCCCTCAAGCCTGCCGTCGTCGCGGTATTGGGCTACAGCGTTTTATTGTGCAGCAGCCAGAGCCAGGCAGAACAAACCAGCACTGATGACGACGCCGATAACAACCTCGAAGAAGTGGTCGCCTACGGCAGCAGCTACCGGGCAACCGGCACCAAAACCACGCTGACGCCAATGCAGTCGCCGATGAGTTATGAGGTCTACGACCGTGAGCTGCTGGACAGCCGTCAGGCCGATAGCGTCAGTCAGGCGCTGCGCTATGTAACCGGTGTTACTCCGGAAAGCCGGGCCACCGTCTCGGTGTTCGACCAGTACAACATTCGCGGTTTTGAGAGCTACTACAACTATTACGATGGCTTGCCGCTACAGACCAACGGTTCCTGGAACCTTGCTCCCCAGGTCGATGCCTTTGCCACCGATGCCGTAGAAGTACTGAAAGGGCCAACCTCCGTGCTGTATGGTTCCGCCCCTCCAGGCGGCATGATCAACCAGATTGCCCGCACGCCGCAGCAACAACCACAACACCAGCTGCGAGGCCGTCTCGGTAGTAACGGCCTGCGGGAACTGGCGCTTAACAGCAGCAGTGCCATCAGCACTGACCTGGCTTACCGGCTGATTGCCCTTAAACGCAGCCAGGATGGCCAACAGCAAACTACCGAAGAAGAGCGTACGGTATTGGCTCCATCAGTGACCTGGTGGGCAACGCCTGACACCGAAATCACCGTCAGCCTTTACCACCAACAAGATCCCAAACTGACGCCATCAACACCACTGCCGTACCAGATTAACGGTCGTACTCCGCGCGCTAATGCCTATGCCGGTGACAGTAACTGGTCTGGCGTTGACCGCGAAATCACCCTGGTCGGTTACAAGATCAGCCATCAGCTGACCGACACCATCAGCCTGTTGCAGAACTTCCGCCACAGCTCCGGTAACCTGCTGCAAAAAAATACCTATAACGGTGGTTTTGTCAGCGGCAGCGAATCAGAAATGCTGCGCTCCGCCTATCAGACTGACGAAGCCATGCAAGGCTTTGTGATCGACAACCAGCTCGGCTGGTATCTGGACGCGGGTGCCAGTCAGCACAATTTGCTGGTTGGTATCGACTACAACCGCCTGACCTCATCAGCGCTCTACAACGACACCCTCTACCTGGATACGCCGACCATTGATCTGGCCAATCCGGATTACAATCAAATCGACCCCAATAGCCTGCCGCTGGATAACTACGAAGAAGACCATCGTATTCAGCAAAGCCAGGTTGGTGTCTATCTGCAGGATGAGATCCGCTTTGACCAACTGACCCTGCTGGCCGGTTTGCGCTGGGATAAATATTTCGCCCGTGATCGCGCCGACAATCTCTACATGGGTTCTGGCTACAGCTCCGACAGCCGCATCAGCCAGACCAATCTCAGCAAGCGCCTGGCAGCCATGTACCAGTTCAACAGCGAGATGGGCGGTTACCTGAATTATTCCGAATCATTTGAGCCGACTGCAGGAGCCGATTCCGCAACGGGCGAAGCCTTCAAACCAACCACTGCCCGCCAGTGGGAAAGCGGCCTCAAATTCCAGTCTGCTGACCTGCTCAGCAGCGCCACCCTGGCGGTATACGACTTGCGCAAGCAGAACGTGGTGGTGAATTCTGCGGATTACACCCAGAAAACCCAAACCGGTGAAATCAGCTCCCGTGGTGTCGAGCTGACGCTCAATCACTGGCTCACCGACAGCCTCGCCATTGATGCCAACGCCAGCTGGCAGGATGTTGAAATCACCGACAACGAACTCTACCCACAACTGCAAGGCAACAGCCCGGTGTGGGTCGCCGACACCCTGGCTTCGGTATGGCTCGACTATCACGCCAGTGACGCGCTGATCATCAGTGGCGGCGTGCGCCATGTTGGCGAAAGCCAGCTGGATGCCGCCAACTCCGACACCGTACCCGGCTACACTCTGGTCGATCTGGCCGCCAGCTGGCAGGCCCATGAGCAGGTTAAAACCGGCCTCAGCGTCAGCAACCTGGCCAACAAGCAATATGTCGGAGCTTGCTACGATGCCAGCAACTGCTGGATGGGAGCCGAGCGGGCCATCGAAGCCAGTGCGACGGTCAGCTTCTGATGACGGTCAGATCGGTACGGGAATAATCGCATGAGCGTTCGCAAAACGTTATTCCGCTGGCATCGCTGGCTGGGTCTGATAGCGGCCCTGCCGCTCCTGCTGATCAGCCTCAGTGGTGCCATTCTGGTATTCAAGGCACCACTGGATCGCTGGCTGTTGGCAGATCAGGTTGCACTCAGCGCCAGCCAGCAAGGGCAGCGACTGCCGCTGGACCAGCTGCTGCAATTGGTGCATCAGCAAATCCCCGGCTATCAGGTCGGTAGCTGGGAGCTGTTTGACGACGGCATCGAAGCGGATCGCCTGTATATGATCCGCTTTGGCAGCAGCGACTGGTTCAAGGCCTATCTCAACCCCTACAGCGGTGAAGTACTGCGCCAACCCGTCGGCCTCAATGAGGACTTCAGCGACTGGTTACTGCAACTGCATTACACCCTGCTGCTGGACGAACAGGTACCAGGGCTGCCCTGGCTCGGACTGACACTGGGATTACTGAGTGCCGCAGCCTTGATCGTGCTGGGAATCTCCGGGCTGTTGGTGCAACGGCGCTGGCTGCAAAACCTGTGGCAAAAACCCTGGCACGCCAGGCCGTCGGTGGGCTGGCGCAAATTACACCGTTTCAGCGGTGCCTGGGTGAGCCCGGTCTTATTGGTGTTAGGGATTACCGGCGGCTATTTCAACCTGATGGAGCTGATTGAGGAAGTTGGTGAAGACCAGCATGAAATCGTCAGTCACTATCTGTATGAACCACAGCTGCCTCTGCAACAGCTGTACGAACAGGCTCAACAGCAATGGCCGGGTTACCGTATTCACTACCTGCTAATGCCTTATGAAAGCGGCGGCCAGCTGGTGTTTTACGGCAAGTATCCCCACGCCAATGCCGCCGTGGAGATGCTCGCCAGTGATTATGGTTCCAGCGTCTGGTTCAACCCTCACAGCGCTGAACTGGAGGGCAGTTTTGCGATGCCGACAGCCGATTTTGGGGTACAGCTGACCGACAGTTTTCGCGCACTGCATTTTGGCAGTTTTGGTGCCTTCGCCAGTCAGTTGATCTGGACCCTGTCTGGCCTGTTGATAGCGCTACTGGCTATCAGTGGCTGCTGGAACTGGCTGCGAACCACCAGACTGAAGCATCAGCCGCAGCGGCCATACCAGCCATCTGACCAGCCATCTGACCAGCCTGGCAGACGAGGCGCTTAATGCGCCTCGCTGTACAACTGTTTCAGCAACACCTTGCGGCTGGCGCGCCAGGCCAGTGGCGCAGCGATCAGCAGCGTTAACAACAGCAAGCCGCCAATCCACTCCAGCAGAGCCAGATCAATCCGCATTCCCGGTAATGGAATGCCAGCCCATTGTTCCAGCCAGTAACCGGCGACTTCGGTGCCAACAAACGTCAGCAATAACGCCAGCAACAATGCCAACAAGGTGATCAGCAGTACTTCGATCTCAATCAGCAGGAACAGTGTCCAGGGGCCTGCACCGAGGGTTCGCAAGGTGGCAAATTCGCCCTGCCGTTGCTGCAGGTTCACCAGCAGCAGAGTCACCATCCCCAGCAACGACGACACCAGAACCAGCATGCCGATGCTGCGCAGACCGTTCTCCACCCAGCTGAGGTTATTCCACAGCAGACTCAGCTCGACACCAGGCAGGATCGCCATCAGGGCTTCGCCGTTATAGTCATTGATCTGGCGTTGCAGGATAAAGGTGTAAACCCGGTTTTTCAGCCCCAGCAAGGCAGCGCTGATTTCCGTTGGATGAGTGCAGCCACCTGCCGAATGCGGGTGACCATGAATGGTGTCCATGGCGTCCAGATTGATAAACAGGGTTTGGTCCACTGGCGTGCCGGTGGGCTGTAGAATCCCGACCACAGTAAATGGATGGTCACTGTGTTGGGTAAAGCTGGTTTTGCCCTGGCCATGTGACAACACCAGCTGACTACCCATCTGATAATGCAATTGTTTGGCGACCGCCGAACCCAGTACCACATCGGCATTGGTCTGGAACGCTTGACCATCTGCCCACTGCAGCGGCCGTTGCTGGCCGTAGCGGAAGCGACTGAAGAACTCATCGCTGGTTGCCAGCACCCGATAACCCCGGTGGGAATCGCCCATCGACAGCGGCACTGCCCAGGCCACCTGCTTCTGCTCACGCCAGTGCTCAAACGCTTGCCAACTGACATTACGTACCGGGCTGCCGATGCCAAACAGGGAGCTCAGCAGCAAGTTGGTCGAACCGGTACGGGCACCAACAATCAGATCAACGCCAGAGACAGTGCCCTGAAAGGTTTGCTGGACGTCCTTGCGGATATGCTGCACGGCCATCTGTACCGCAAAGGCCAGTGCCATGGCAGCGATGATTAGGCCGACGGTCACACGACGGTGCCAGAGGCTCTTGCGGGCAATACGCCAAAGCATGTTATTCAGCCTCCCTGGTCGTCATTGATTGGTCAGTGCCAGCAGCTAACAGCTGTTGTAATGACACGGCCTGATCAAACAGCGGCGCATGACGCTGGTCGTGGCTGATCATCAGTACCGTCGTGTCGGGTTCAAGGGTTTCTAACAGCAGATGCATAAAGGCATCGGCGGACTGGTAATCCAGCGCCGAAGTCGGTTCATCCACCAGCACCAGTGGCGGCCGGTTAATTAGCGCGCGGGCAATGGCCACCCGTTGCTGCTGGCCCTGACTCAGCTGCTGTGCCGGTTGCTGTAATAAATGGCTGCCAAGATGCAACTGTTCCAGCAGCCTGACCATATACTCCTGGCTGGCCTGCACCGCGGCTTTACTGAGACCGGCCAATTGCGGCGCCAGCTGGATATTTTCAGCCACGCTCAGATACGGCAACAGATGTAACTGCTGCGACACCAGCCCAATATTGCGGGCGCGGAACTGATCCATCCGGGCAGGCTTCAGTTGTGTAATATCTTCACCCAGCAAGCGAATACTGCCTTGCTGCGGCGGCATCAGACCGCACAACAGTCGCAGCAGGGTTGACTTGCCGCTGCCGGAACGGCCATACAGAAAACAGCGCTGACCCGCCTGCAACTGCCAGGAGGGAATGTCCAGCACCGGCTGGCTGCTGTCAGCAGCATAGGAAAACTTCAGATTTTGTATATCAATCGCGGCCATGGTCTGCTCAAGGTCCGGGGTTTGTTATAGAGTAACGGCATTCAAAGACAGTGGATATTACCGAATGATTCCCAAGCTTTACGTTTCTGCCCGTTTGAGCCAGAGCCCGGCTGCCAAAGTTCGTTCACTGGCAGCCGTCCTGCTGCTGGGGCTGAGCCTGCTGACCGCGACATCCAGCGCCAGCGCTGACGATTACCCGGAAATCAACTGGACCGACCTGCTCCCCGCCAGTGACCTGCAGGCACTGGAAAACCGGCCGGACTTTATCGATAACATTGAAGAAGGCTCCAGTGCCGACAGCCAGGCCGGTGGGCCTCCAAGCGGATTGGATGTGGATCAGTCAGCCGCCTGGCAACGCTATGATGCGGCGCTGAAGTCCACCAACACCCGCCCTGAATTTGAAGGCCGCAAGGTGAAAATTCCAGGCTTTGTTGTACCACTGGATTTTGACGATCAGCAGAATGTCAGTGAATTTTTCCTGGTGCCTTTCTTTGGCGCCTGCATCCACGTGCCACCACCACCACCAAACCAGATCGTGCATGCCCAACTGGCAGCCCCTTACGCGCTGGAATCCATTTACGATCCGGTCTGGATTACCGGCACCATCCATTTGCAGACCAACCGCAATGATCTGGGCGTGTCGTCCTATTCCATCGACGTGAAAACCATTCAGCCCTACTACGATTGATTTACCAGCGGGGCTGAAGACAGGGCTTCAGCCCTCTGATGGTATCAGTCGTCGGCAAACATCAGTCGTTAGATAAAACCAGCGGCTGATCCTGCTGCCAGGTTTCAGCCCCCTGACGACTGTCAGTTAGCCATTGTACCCGCATGCTGCTGATCCCCGGGAAGCTGTCGAACAGGCGACTGTGCAATACCACCGGCACACCGGCCTGGCACTGGAAGGTCCAGCTGGCTTCCAGATCCATATGAGCATCGTGCTGATGTTCTTCATGATCGTGTTCGTCGTGATCATGGTCGTCATGGTCGGCGTGTTCTTCGTGATCATGCTCCTCGTGATCTCCGTGCTCATCATGATCATGCTCTTCATGATCGGCATGTTCTTCGTGACCATGATCGTCGGACGCCATCAGCGCAGCCGGTAATGGTGCCTCCAACGATACCTGCTGACAGCCGGTCACAGCCAACAACGGCGATTGCAGTTTCGCCTGCAAACCCGCCACTGCCTGCTGACGTTGCGGGCTGTCTGCCGGACCTTCGAAGCCCACCAGGTTGGCCATTGGACTATCCAGTTGAATCAATAACTGGTTGTCCGCCAATGCCACCGTCAGATCCGCAACGCCATGCTCATGAGCCGCCGCCACGGTAGACTCAGCCAACAGCGGCAAGCTCAGCAGAGCCAGTCCCATCGCGCTTTTGTTCATAAGTATTTCACCCATTTCAGTCGTGTCGCCTGTTTGAATTGACCAAACCAGCGGGTCGGCCCATACAAGGCCAGCGCCAGTACAGCGCTCAACAGCCAAACCCAGCCGATATGATCAACCCCGAGATAATCACCATGGTTACGTCCCCAGACCGCTACACCGATGCTGTACATCAATAACAGGCAGTAGAGGTGCAGCAGATAAAAGAACAAGGGGGCCGAACCGAAACTCACCAGCAACCTTTCAACCCTGCTTGCCAACCGCCCTTGAACACGCTCCAGACCCCACAAAATCAGCCCCATGCAGCCCAGCGCCAGCAGCAGGAAATTCAGTGATGGCGGATATTTCGTGAAGTTGAGGAAATCCATCAGGGTCAGCCAGGCCGAAGCCTGCAGCTGCCAGTCGAGGGTTTCACCATAGAGGTTAAAACCGCGCAGCAGCAGTAACAGCACCAGACTGCCGATTGCCAATGCCAGCAACCAGCGTTGACGGCGGGTAGCACTCATCGACTGTGCATACAAGGGCCCGGCACAATAGCCCAGCAGAATGACACCAATCCATGGCAAAACCGGGTAACTGACCTTGATGTTGAGCCATTCAGATTGCAGCAGATAACCGCGGTCATGCAGCATGGTCCAGAGGCTGTAGCCCCACTCGCTATGGTCAAACTGGACAGGTGTCAGAGCGTTATGGCCAAACACGATAACCAGCCCAATGACCAACAACCAATGGGCTGGTAATCGACACAGCAGCGCCAGTGCCAGCATGCTGATACCGATCGCCCACATCACCTGCAGATAAACCGTGTGATAGCTGCCGAGCCAGGAGAAGGTCACCAGTGTGACTTCCAGTGCCAGAATAAACAGCCCGCGTTTGGCCAGAAAACCGGCGGCTGATCGCTGTCCGGCTGCCGGGTTGGCGTATAACCAGGCCGACAGGCCGGTCAGAAACACAAAGGTCGGCGCACACAAATGCGCCGCCATCCGACTCCAGAACAGCGCTGGCTCAGTAGCGTTGATATCCATCGGATCACTGACCTGACGATGCAGGAAAAACCGTTCCCGCACGTGATCCACCAGCATGATCAGCATCACCAGACCACGCATGGCATCGATGCTTTTGATGCGGCTTCGAAGCTGGCTATCTTGCCCGCCAGCCAGCTCAGAAGGCATAGGTCACACTGGCTTTGACGGTGCGCGGCTCACCCGGCTGAGTCCACCATTGGTTGTAGCTGTTGGATACATAAGACTTGTCGAATACGTTACTGACAACCAGCTTGCCACTGAAACCATTGGCGATATCCATACCGGCATTGAGATTGATCAGCCAGTAGGATGGCAGGCGATAGCTCTGGTCCACTGTGTCTCCCAGACGGTCATCCACATACAGATAGGAAGCACCGATATTGGCATCACGCCCACCAATCACCAGTTCCTGACGCACACTCAGGCTAAGGGTGTTTTCTGGTACGTTGATAATCGGCGAGCCTTTTTCGATGGTGGTCCACCAATCGTTATCTTCGTAGGCCTTGTTGGTTCGGGTGTCCAGCCAGGCGTAGGACATACGGGCAGACAGACTTTCTGTCACATAACCTTCCAGATCCAGTTCGACCCCGGTGCTGCGAATCTGGCCCAGTTGGGTCGATCCAGACGCTGCATCACTGGCCGTGTTGGCGGTCAGGATATTGGACTTGTAGGCATCAAATATCGCCAGGGTACCGGTCCAGCCAGCCACCACAAACTTGCTGCCGATTTCCCGTGAGAAGCTGATTTCAGGGTCAAACATTTCACCGGTAATGCTGTCCAGCCCGGTCAGTGGCATGAAACCGGTCGAATAGCTGTAATAGACCATCCAGTCAGGCTGGATATCATAGGTGATCCCCAAACGCGGGCTGAACCTGTGACCCTTGCCGCCATCACTAACAGCCGTTTTGTGGTTGTCTACCCGCTGGTAATAGTTGTCGTAACGCATGCCCAGTAATACATGCAGGCTGTCAGTAACATCCAGCTGGTCCTGCAGGTACAGACCATAGGCAGAGTGGAATTCAGAGGTATCGGTATTGACACTCATCGCCGGAGCCTGGGAACCGTAAACCGGGTTTTGCATATCGAGGTTATAGTCAGTCCCGCGGTAGCGCAGCATGGTGTTGTCGAGGAAATAGCGGTAACCATCCACGCCCACCATCAAGTGGTGGCTGATGCCGCCGGTATCGAGGCTGCCACTGACTTCAATCCGTGCTGAGCGATCCATAGCGTTGTAATCCCGGTACCGGCGCTGCCGTGCCACTTCGGTGTCTGTGCCACTGGCACTGTCCGTCACACTGGGCTGGCGACTACTGGCGGGATCAACTTCGGTTGAATAACCTTCCAGCGACGAATAACGCTGGTTCAGACCGGCATTCAGATTCCAGCCGTTATCGAACGCATGTTGCAGGCTAAGCTGATGACCCCAGGCCCTGGTGGTGATTGGGCCATCGGCGGGTTCACCCAGAAAGCGATCCTCTGACACGGTGTCGAAATCATTGTCGAGCACCACAATGCCACGATCCAGTGGCTGCTGTTGTTTGACGTATTCCAGCTCATACAACAAGGAGGTGCTATCGCTCAGATCAACCCAGATGGATGGGCTGAGAGTCTGCTTTTTCAGATACACATGATCGCGGAAACTGTCGCTGTCCTGCCAGGCACCATTGATACGCCCGGCCACATTGTCGGCCAGCGCACCGGTAATATCGGCTTCAACCCGTTTGTGGTTGTAGGAACCGGTTTCTGCCTTGATATGGCCTTCTGTGAAGTATTGCGGTTTCAACGTAGTAATGTTGACCGTACCACCCGGTTCTGAACGACCGAACAGCGCCGATCCCGGTCCCTTCATGACTTCAACCGATTCGATGTTTGAAACATCACGGCGGCCACTGTAACCACGCCCACCGCTAAAACCATTCAGCAAATAGCCGGATGGCATGTTTTCATTGCCCGGAAAACCACGCATGGCAAAGCTGTCGAACATGCCACCCATGTTGTTCTGACGGGACACAGTGGCCGACATATCCAGCACACTCTGAAAGTCGTTCAGACCAGCATCAACAATGGCTTCGCGGCCAAGGTTTTCTGATGCCTGCGGACGCTGCTGTTCCGGTACATCACCACGATAAGATGGCGTGTAGGTGGCAACCACCTCCTCCAACGGCTGATTGTCAGAATTACCGGAATCCCCATTCAGGTCCGATTCCTCCTGGTTATCCGCCTGGCTGCCAGCAGCACACAACATCAGGGCCAAAAACAACGGGGAGCGCAACATCGGGGACTTCACGTTCTATCCTTCACAATTTTAAAAATGTTATGTTATTTCATCTAAAATATGAATGAAAGATATTCCTGTTTACTCCAACAACACAAACAAAAAAGGGAGCCGAAGCCCCCCTTTTTACCGTGTTTACTGTTCAACCCCGCCGACGCAGGAGGAGCAGCTCAGTCCGCCGTTTTGGCTGGAAACCCGGCGTCGTCCAAAGCTTCGGCAACCGCTTCAACACTGGTTTTGGCGTTGGTTTCGACCAATCCGGTTTCCAGGCTCACCTGCACGTCAGCAGCTTCGTCCAGTTCCTTGATGATGGCGGTTACGGACTTGACGCAACCACCACAGGTCATACCTTCGACTTTCAATTTCATAGTCTTGCCCTCTCGACAGATTGTTTTCCCAGGCCGCTTTGGCTCTGGACAATGGCTTCAATCTAAAGGTTGCCATTATGGCAAGGTCAATCGGCAAAACCGCTTTTATTGATCTGACCAGAGGGTATTTCCTGAACCGCCTATTTACCTTGCCAAGGTTGGAAGGTTTACCATAACCGCTCTAACGAACAACGGATCAAGACCGGAGGCCGCCAATGCCAGAGCAAGATTCCCCGCTGATTCTCGATATCGACGGTATGACCTGTGCCTCCTGCTCGACCCGCCTCGAACGCGTGCTCGGCAAGGTCGAAGGCGTCGAAGCCGCTAACGTCAATCTGGCCACCGAAAAAGCGACGATCACCGGATCGGCTGGCGTCGAACAACTGCTGGCGGCCGTCAAAAAAGCCGGTTTTGAGGTACGCCCAGCCGCACCGGTCGAACTGACCATTGAAGGCATGACCTGCGCTTCCTGTTCCGGTCGCCTTGAACGGGTGCTCGGCAAACAGGCTGGGGTTACCGCCGCCAGCGTCAATCTGGCGACCGAAAAAGCCCATATCGAGATCCTGCCCGGCACCCGCACCGAAGATTTAATCGCAGCGGTACGCAAAGCGGGCTTTGATGCCAAACCTCTGCAACAACAAAGCGCTGGCCAGTCGTCCATTGCCACCAGCAATAAACGTGATGATGAAGCCCGTCTGTACCGCCGCGACCTGCTGATTGCAGCGATACTGACGGTGCCGGTATTTATACTCGAAATGGGCGGTCATCTGGTTCCGTCATTCCACCACTGGGTGAACCAGACCATCGGCCAACAGACCAGCTGGCTGCTGCAGTTTGTGCTGACCAGTCTGGTGCTGCTCGGGCCGGGCCTGAGATTCTATAAAAAAGGCCTTCCAGCACTGTTACACACCGCACCGGATATGAACTCACTGGTTGCGGTCGGTACTCTGGCGGCCTGGGGCTTTTCCACTATCGCCACTTTTCTGCCGCAGCTGTTACCGGCTGGCACGGTGCACGTCTATTTCGAAGCCGCGGCGGTCATCGTCACTCTGATTTTGCTCGGTCGCCTGCTGGAAGCCAGAGCCAAGGGGCAGACGTCCAGTGCCATCAAACATCTGGTCAGTCTGCGGCCGCAAACCGCGCGTATCGTTCGTGATGGCCAGTTGATCGAGACCCAACTGGCGGAGGTTGTGAACGGCAACCTGCTGGAGATTCGCCCGGGTGAGCGCATTCCGGTTGATGGTGAAGTGGTCGAAGGTAGCAGTTATGTTGATGAATCAATGATTACCGGCGAGCCGATTCCTGCCCAGCGCCAGCCCGGCGACACTTTGGTTGGCGGCACCCTTAATCAGACCGGTGCCCTGACCATGCGAGCCACAGCCGTCGGCGAAGACAGTGTGCTGTCGAGGATTATCCAGCTGGTCGAACAGGCGCAAGGCTCGAAGCTGCCGATCCAGACGCTGGTTGACCGGGTTACACTCTGGTTTGTCCCGGCCGTGATGGGGCTGGCAACACTGACCTTTGTGATCTGGCTGATTTTTGGCCCGGATCCGGCCCTGACCTTTGCACTGGTGAATGCGGTCGCGGTACTGATTGTCGCCTGCCCTTGCGCCATGGGGCTGGCCACTCCCACCTCGATTATGGTCGGCACCGGTCGCGGCGCTGAAGCCGGAGTGCTGTTCCGTAAAGGCGAAGCGCTGCAACGACTGGAAAGCAGCGCCATGGTGGTATTCGATAAAACCGGCACTCTTACCGAAGGTAAACCCGCCCTCACCGACCTGCACAGTCATGGTCAGTTCGACTCACAACAGGTGTTAGCCGCCATTGCCGCACTGGAGCTGAAGTCTGAACACCCGATCGCGCGCGCGATTGTCACGGCAGCCGAACAACAGCAATTGACTCTACCGACCCTGCTCAGCTTCAACTCGCTGACCGGCATGGGGGTTGAAGGCCAGCTGCAAGCTGACGGCGAGTCGTTCCAGCTCTTACTCGGAGCCGACCGCCTGATGCAGCAACAAGGTATTGATATCAGCCCGCTGCAGCAAACGGCCGAGCAGCTGGCCCAGCAGGGAAAAACGCCCCTCTATGCGGCAGTCAATCATCAGCTGGCGGCGGTGCTGGCGGTTGCTGACCCGATCAAGGAAACGACCCCAACCGCCATTCAGGCGCTGCATGCCATGGGTCTGCAAGTCGCGATGGTCACCGGCGATAACCAGCACACAGCCAACGCCATTGCTCGCCAGCTCGGCATTGATCAAGTCGTCGCCGAAGTTATGCCTGCCGGGAAAGTTGATGCGATCAAGCAGCTGAAGCAGTCACTCAGCAGCGAACAACAACTGGTATTTGTCGGTGATGGTATTAACGATGCCCCCGCCCTGGCCGCTGCCGATGCCGGTATGGCGATTGGTACCGGCACGGATGTCGCAATTGAGTCTGCTGACGTGGTATTGATGTCTGGCAGTTTGCAAGGTGTGGTCACCGCTATCAGTCTCAGCCAGGCAACCATGCGCAATATTCGCCAAAACCTGTTTTGGGCCTTTGCCTACAACAGTGCGCTGGTACCGCTGGCAGCCGGAGTGTTCTATCCGGCCTTCGGCTTGCTGCTGTCGCCAGCCCTGGCCGCTGGCGCCATGGCAATGTCATCGGTATTTGTGGTTGGCAATGCACTGCGGTTACGCCGGATTTCGCTTTAATCCAGAGGGAGGAACAGCACCATGAATATTGGCGCCGCCGCTGACGCTTCTGGTATCAGCGCCAAAATGATTCGTTATTACGAAGAGATCAAACTGATTCAACCAGCCAGTCGCACCAGCTCTGGTTACCGACAATATTCCGAAGCCGATATCCACACCCTCAGATTTATCCGGCGAGCCCGTGATATGGGCTTTGCGGTTGAGCAGATTGGAGAACTATTGGCCTTGTGGCAGGATGAATCCCGTCATAGTGAAGATGTAAAACAGCTGGCCCAGCAGCATATCAGCACCTTGAACCAGAAGATCGCCGAACTGCAATCCATGGTGAACACCCTGCAGTCACTGGTCAGTTGTTGTGCTGGCGATGAACGGCCGGACTGCCCTATTCTGCAGGAGTTCGCTGCGCAGTAGGTGTGAAAACTCAATGCATCACAGGTAATGGCAGCACTTCGTCAACGTCCAGATGTACTGCCAGAATATGCACCAGCGATTCCAGCGACTGGTTTTCATAGGCATCAAAAATCTGGTTGGCTTCCGACGAATCCGGATATTCCAGATGCACACCATAACGACCATCAGTCTGACCTAGCGTGTACAGGTAAGCCCGCATGGAAGGGTCTTGCAGCTCACAGATGTAAATCGCCCGGCAGTCGGTTTCGATCCGCTGGTCGACAAGAAAAGCGCCACCGAGACGCTCTTCCAACAACAACAGCAAATGCCGAATGCTCTGGTGTTTGGCCATCGCCCAGATATTGCAGGGGCGGGTTACCGTCACACCCGTATTGGCAATCTCATTAAGTTGCAGCATGAGAGCCACTGACCTGCTGCGTTTCCTGCCAGCGCATGTAACCACCCGCCAGGTTGTAGACCTGTTTGAAACCAAAACCAACAAACAGCTCGCAGAGGTTTTCACTGCGATGGCCCGCGTAACAGTAGATCAGAATTGGACGCTCAAGATCGCGCTTGCGAATCAGGCTGGTCACCAGATCATCATGGGCATGCAGGGCGCCGTCCAGATGGCTGGCCTGATAATCGCGTACGTCACGACAGTCCAGCAGTAACAAATCCGGCTTCTCCAGCAGGTTGCCGGCATCTTCACACAGGATCATACGAATCGGCTGACTCATCAGGCAGCCCTCGCCAGTTGACGCAAACGCGACGACCAGCCCAGGTAATCAAACTGGATGTTTTCACTGGCGAAGAACTCAGCCGCGTTTTCCAGCGCATCTTCAATCGCCGCCAGCACATAGGCCTGACAATGGCGGGATTCCAGCATATGGGCAGGAACCGAGGACTCGATACGCAAGCGCATATGTTCGCGATCGAAGGAGTGAAACCGCATGCCACGAAACGGAGGTATCTCTTCGCCATGCGGCAACAGGAAGTACAAATCAAGGTGGGCTGAAGCATCTGCAACAGCCTTGGTTGGCAATCTTGTAAGATTTGCAGCAACCCGTGTCAGAGCTCCGACAAACGGACTATCAACCAAACCACTTTCGGGCATGTAAGCCCCGCAAAACAAGGTCATAACGGCATCCTCCAGGATTGACACCAAAGGTTATGAAGGTCATTGCAAGGAGTCTGCCAGTCCGTGAGCTATCGGGAAGCAATTGCCCGTTTTAGCGATAGCGCTGTTTGATCTCGTCGATCAGTTCCGGCCGGTAATCGGCGACGCTGACGACCAGCTGGCGCTGTCGCAAGGTTTCATCCAGCTCGGCGATTTTTTCCTGCAATTCCGGTACGGTCAGGGTGTTGTCTTCGATACGGTATAGGTGCAGTGATCCATGAAGACTGAAAAAATGCACCCGAAAAGCATTTTCGTCGCCGTCGGCCAGGGCTTTTTCCAGCACCTTGCTGTGACGATAAATCCGGTTCAGTTCCTGCTTCAGCTGCCAGGTATAACGAATGTCAGCCATCCAGGGCTGCTGTCGAATAAGACTGAACAGCGCTGCCAGCACCACCACCGCCGTAATCACAGCCAGCAGGTTCAAGCCGGTATTGGACTCACCGTTCCCCCACCAGCTGCGATAAAGAGATGACAGCCCGAGAGCCAATACCAACAACAGGGCGACACCACCAAACTGCAGCAGATTCAGGTGCTTCTTGTAGCTGGGTTTGTCGATGGATTTGAGTTCCAAAGTTGATCTCCGACGATTACTGAGGCCTGCAGCATACAATAACCGTCAGTATCCAGCCTTACTCGTCTTTGACCTCGCGCCAGCCGCTACGGCCACCCGGGCTACTGGTGAAGGTAAAGGCGTCATCAATACCAAGCAATGAGTCAGTGTTGTTTTGACTGTTGCCCTGCACCACAACATCACCATTCAGCACCATCACATTTGCTTGATAGGCAGCACCTGTTCCGACTTTGACATTATCGGTTACAACCGAGGAGCTATAGATGGTATTGCTCGGGAAATAGCCATCGGACAGCTGGTAGAGGTAGTAATAGGCATCACAGCTTGAAGTTGTTTCCACCTGAACTGGCAAAAAGACCACACTTGCCGCAATAGTGAGCTTATCCGTGATTGTAGCGCCACTGCTCGGCAATTTCTGGATATGCTCGGTGTTGGGCGTAAAGGTGGTTTCCGAGGTATAGCTGCTGCCGCTATCATCCCAATAGCCGGAGCCGCCAGCATAGCTGGTCCAGTCAGGTAGCCATTCATCATCATCCGAAGGAATACGGAATGTCTTGAGGCGAGTTGTACTCTGGGCCGTCAAATACTCAGCATCGGTCTCTGTTGCATGCTCCAGATATAATACCGGGTCAGAAACGTTTGAATTTGTTCCGATGTTTCCAAGTGTTTCAAGCTTTACTGTCGTTTTAAACTTACTGTTACTGACCAGAGTTGTCTGGTAAACATAACCTGCGTTGTCTCCTGCATACAGTTCTGCCTCCTGAACCCTGGCGTTGCCGCTGCTGTCCAGCACATACTCGACAACGGCAATGGGTTCAGCCACCAGGCTGGAATCACTATCCTCCAGAGTATTGGCAACATCCCAACTATCTTCGTCATAATCTTGCTCAAGACTACGAGCAACTATCTCGGATGTATCGCCAATGTAAGTTGCCGTTGGAGTACTGCCCACATACATCAGAATCGGTCGATGAGCATTGCTACTGGTTCGTTCATCCACCCAGAGCAACTGCTCGAGATCTCCACTGCCATCAACCTCCAGCGCATAATGCAGGCTGCCACTAAGCGCAGAACCAACAATAAAACCTGCTGTTTCTGCCCCATCCTCATTCAGTACCGCAATTTGTCCGGCCATTGGATGGCTGGAGTAAAAGGAGTCATACAGCTGTAAACTGGCGACCAGTGGCCGTGGGATGAAACCCCATTTGAGGGCTCCGCTCTGGGAGTCAACGGCGTATACAAATCCATCATCTGTTTGAAAAACCACGATGTCCCCCATTACCACCGGCTGCGATATATATGGGGCTCCCATCATGGAGCTGCTGTCTCGATCACCCAAGTAAGCGCCCGAGCCATAAGATGGGTCAATGGTATATTCAATGATGGTATCAGTGCTGAGTGTACTGGAGACTGCGAATGCATCATCATCCAGTGCCGTCAATAACACCAGATTCCCATCGGTATCGGTTGACCACAACTTTGTACGCCGGTCATCGGCAGTCATCAAACTGTTGGCATCCCATGATGCTGTCGAACTGGTTTCACCATCTGATTGAATGGCAAAGGCTTTCAGGTGTCCTGTAATACCTGATTCATCCGTGTTATCTGTCTGTGACGGGATATACACATAGTCACCAGTTGAAACATTATCGGCAACGGCAGAGCCCGCCAGACTGAACTCACCATCTCTTCCGCTACTGGCAGAAGAATATAATTCAGCGAAAGTTCCGGTATCCTGATAAACAAAATCGACTCCGCTATTATTAATTACGGATATATTTTCCCCCAACATCTCACCGACAAAAGCAAACCCTGAGTTTGATCGAATAATAATATCACCGGAGTCTGCATATAGACTAGCGGCGATCTTGGCTCTGTCATATAGCACCAGATCTCCGTCATAGACAAAGATTGCCAGCCGCTCTGGATACTGACCAGATGTATCAATAGAGCCATCACTTATGTCACAATTTTCGAAATTAATACAGGCACCATTATTGAATATCTTGTTACCAGAATCATCCTGATCCTTTATATATAATTTAACCTGACCAGAACCGTCTCCCAAAGCATTACCATCCTGGTCTTTCGTTTTAACGACCAGATAGCTTGAGTCGACCTCCAGCGAGTCAATAAAGTAAGTTCCTGGTTCCATAATAAGAGTTCCGCCATTTGCGATGGATAACTCTCCTATATGGTATGAATCCTGGGAGCTGCTATAAGAAAGATACAAAGCCTGACTATCCGTTTCCAGACTGATTGATGCCCAATCACTATTTGTCAGAGTCACATAATCAACAGTCCCGGTAGACAGATCTGGGAACTGGACAGCATCAACCTGGGTATAGCCACAATCAGATGATCCAATACACCATTTACTACTACGCTGTTGATACTTGGTACCATCAATATAGATATAGGTTGTCGAATTCTTTACTTTCAGGGTTTTCGTCGAATCTGTAGATTCATAATCAGGCAAGTCCAATCGATCAATCGTTGTATCACTAGGCTCGATTCCACAATCACTTTTACTGGAACCGTAGTAATCATCAGATAATACGTTGACATTGGCACCGCCACTAAAAGTGACATTACATAGATCATCGGACTCTTTCCAGCTGGAAGCACTACCATCATTAATTTCGACCGAACCGCCGTCAAAAACACCCATGACCGCCCCAGTTACACCAGCGGTGCTACAAGCTCCGGCAATAACGATCGCAGAACAAAGCGTAATGATGAAGGTAAATAAAACTCTGAATACAGGTTCCCGCAGATTAGGGCCCGATACTGATACAATATTCATTGGCAAAAGCCTCTACTCATCATTGACTCACACTCCATGTTTCTTGCAAACGAACCTTGGTATTAGGACCTTTGCCATACCCAATTGCGGTAATCGTAAATCGAACAACCTCTACAGTTGCGGTGGAGTTACTGACACTATCGGAATAACCTGTAGCCACGGTACTGGAATAACAAGCGCTGGTTTGATCCGTTTCTGTTTCCAGACCGACCATGTATCTCGGATTTGTAGCAAGACCCATTTGATTAAATGGCGAGGTATTTTTTACGTCGACTTCGATAGAATCACTGTCATCCCAGCTGGCCTGGTCTGAAGTCCAATTCGCATAACTGACACATTCTCCATCAACAGCCTCAAGTCCTTTGTACAATCCATTGGTTGTTCCAAAACTTGCCAGCCCGGAAGAGCTATCAAGCAGCGCGTCAATCTTTGCTTCAGCCTGGCGTAATGCCTTTTCTGCAGCCTGAAATGCCCGAGCCCGATCTTCCTCATTCGTAGCCATATGTTGTTGTAACGAAGCACTCTGGGCACTGATCAGACTCAGAATAGACACCAGCAATAACATCATCATAGTAATAATCATTGCAGAGCCAGAGTATTTATTACTGGCAGGGAAAGCTATTACGACATTGTTGAAACTATTTCCTGTCAATAACATATTATTACTCGGTTCGGTTCCTTAAAGCAGTAACAAAACTCAGACTACGATAAATTCGATTATCAGTTGCCGTAACGGTTGTTCCATTAAAGTCATAGGTTTGTTTTTCGATGGTCAGATTATCTTCTGTACTGGTCATAAGCAAAGCCACTCGAATTGACAGTACATCATTCCAATCCGTTATATCTCCAGCCTCGACATATTCATCCACACCATCAGAAGCATCCGTATCTACGCCATAGGTTATTTGCATATCTTCAATACCGATAACCATCTCATTCAGACTGACAGTTCCACTTTCATTACTACGCTCTATCAATACTCGCTGTCCATCTTCATTATCCGTAAGGTAATAAACAACGCTATGTATTTTCAATACCTGAGAACCTGCTGAATAACTGTGATTAAAACTTTTTGTCGCATTACCTGGTTCAACGCTATTGCCTGTATTATGGACGATATTGCCATTGGCATCCGTATAGTTGGTTACCTGAAAAATGGCAGCGCTGGAACAATCTGTAAGCACTACAATATCACCGGTTGAAATAGGAGATGATTCCAGTGCAGTTGTTTTCAGGACTGCACTACTATCTGGCATTTCAGACTCAAGAGAAACCTGGGTACCATAACCGGAACGAATTACCAGAACATCAGACCCTGAGACAACATCACTGGCAACTTCGTCTGGATAGCCAGTATCAGAATCGTACCCTTGAATAGAGTCCTCAAAATCGTAATCCAGGTCCGTTGAATCATTTAGGGTATTGACGACGTTAGATATTGATCCGAGACACCCGAAGCCAGCTTCTCGGATAGTTCCGGAAATCAAATAATGCCCAAAACGCATGGCATCTTGCATATTCGCATTCGCTTCATCAACCCGGTAAGTTCGACGGTTATTGGCCAATAATTCAGAAGCACCGGCAATGACCAGCAAGTTGATAACCAGGGCGACCATCAGTTCGACCAGTGAAAAACCCGCCTGATGAGACAACCTTGATCGACAGGACATTCCCGCCAAGCGCCTCATAGCTCACTAACCATCGTCAGGGTTTTGACCTTGGCATCATCATCAATGGTGCCATCGCTCTCAATGTCGTTTTTGAGCAATTGTGCATCCCATTGGATGGTCAGGCTACAAACCGCGCTGCTATCACATTCAACACCGCCCTTTCCTCCTGGAAGCCATTCATTAATAGACCCCAGCCAATCAACAATATCCTGGCTGGCAAGGTTGCTACCGCTAGAGACGTCAGAAAGCGCCGACAGAGAAAGGTTGTAACTACCATCAATCACTGAGTCCCGGTTGGCAATCATGCGTTCAAACATGTCATAGGCAAGAATGTTCGCGATAGAGCGCTGCATCGCGTTGCTGTTGGTATTCAGCGCCAGGCTTTGCATTGAAAGAGCGCCTAAAATTCCAACCGCGAAAATAAACATGGAGATCAGAACTTCGATCAGCGAGAAGCCATACTGGCTGATACGACAAAATTTTTTTCTATCGTGAGAAGGGTATTGTTGAACAGCCATCCTGGCCTCTCATTCCGGTTCGGTCTTTGGAGCATTCTTTCACCCTGATAAGACCAAGTCAGCCACTAAGGGCCATATATTACCTTTTATTACGTGAGGTTATTAGGAAGCTGACAATTGCACATACTGTATTTTCGATTGGTTTTCAGCATTCAATCATAGACAGGTGTTCATCAATCACGGAGTTTCTGGCACCTCTTTTACCATAGAAGCAAAAATCCCCGCTTTTGCGGGGATTTTTAAGAGTAATTACAGGGTTAAACCGCCTTTCAGCGCATTGGAGGGAAACCGCCACCGCCCATCGGGGGTAGACCACCACCGCCACCCATGCCGCCGGGGCCGCCCATCGACCCCATGGCTCGCATCATTTTCTTCATGCCGCCCTTGGCAGTCACTTTTTTCATCATTTTCTGCATTTGCTTGTGCTGTTTCAGCACCCGGTTGACGTCCTGGATCTGGGTACCAGAACCATTGGCAATACGCTTTTTACGAGAACCTGTGATCTTGTCCGGGAAGCGACGCTCATCAATCGTCATGGAGAAAATAATCGCCTCCATCTGCTTGAACTGGCTTTCAGCCGCAGCAGTCTGCTTGGCCATCTGATTCATGTTGCCCATGCCTGGCAACTTGTCGAGCATGCCGGTCAGACCGCCCATATTTTTCATCTGCTGCAGCTGATCGAGGAAATCTTCCAGATCAAAGCCTTTGCCCTTCTGGATCTTCTTGGCCAGCTTGTCGGCTTTTTCCTTGTCGATCTTGCGTTCGGCTTCTTCGATCAGGGTCAGGACGTCACCGAGGTCGAGAATACGGGAAGCAACACGATCCGGGTGGAATGGCTCCAGCGCATCGGTCTTTTCACCCATCCCCATAAACTTGATGGGTTTGCCGGTAATATGACGTACTGACAGCGCCGCACCGCCGCGGGCATCACCATCGGCCTTGGTCAGCACCACACCGGTCAACGGCAGGGCTTCACTGAAAGCCTTGGCGGTGTTGGCAGCGTCCTGACCTGTCATGGCATCAACCACAAACAGGGTTTCAACCGGGTTGATGCTGGCGTGCAATTCCTTGATTTCCGCCATCATCTGTTCGTCGACAGCCAGACGACCGGCGGTATCGACCAGCAGCACATCGGCATAAGCCTTTTTCGCTGCTTCGATCGCGCCTTTGGCAATGGCGATCGGTTTTTCATCGGCACTGGACGGATGGAACAAGGCACCCACATCGTTAGCCAGGGTTTCCAGCTGTTTGATCGCTGCCGGACGATAAACGTCAGCAGAAACCACCATCACCTTTTTCTTTTCCCGCTCAGCCAGATATTTGGCCAGCTTGGCGACAGTGGTGGTCTTGCCAGCCCCCTGCAGGCCAGCCATCAGCACAATAGCCGGAGGCTGGGTCGCCAGGTTCAGCTTTTCATTCGCCTCACCCATGACCTTTTGCAGTTCTTCATGAACGATCTTGAGAAAGACCTGGCCAGGATTCAGGCTCTTGAGCACCTCGGTACCAATCGCACGCTCTTTCACCTGATCAGTGAAAGCCTTGACGACAGGCAAGGCAACGTCGGCTTCCAACAGCGCCATGCGCACTTCACGCACGGTTCCCTTGATGTTGTCTTCGGTCAGCTTGGCCTGGCCCGAAATACTTTTCAGGGCTTTGCCAAGTCGGTCGGTCAAACTCTCGAACATAGCAGCAACTCGTTATGGGGAAACGCCGGAGAACCCGACCCGCCCAAAATGGAAATATTGGAGAAAATTGTGCGAAGTATACCCTGATTGGGGACGGTTCTGCTAAAAGCAATCTATAGAGGACTATCAACGAATCCTGTCACTGCAACTCGGCTCGAACTCATCTCCCCACAACAGTTTCATAAAACATCAACTTTGGCATTTTTTTGTCAACAGTCATCCGTTAGCATAGCGACGACTCCCAGGAACAACCGATGCAATTAAGGAAGATTGGTAATGAAACAACTCCTGCTTATTGGCCTGTTGGCCCTGCTATCCCAATCAACGCTGGCTGCAATTTACAAATGTGACGTCAACGGTTCGACCGTATTCCAATCGTTGCCTTGTGAACAGGGCAACCAGGAAGTGATAGAGAAAGGCGGCTATAACGAATTTGGAATGCATTCCAGCTGGTTCAAACGCCCTCCATACCTGGCTGACACCCCGATTTGTAGCGAGCACGGCTGTTATTGTGGTGACGTTGAAATAAAGTTCTATCAGGATCGTAGCATCAGTCTGTTCAACGCTATGGGGAACATCCGCAACAGCTGGTCTACTCTCGACAGTAGCACTCAGGGCAGGAGCATCAAGTCATCATCCTATGGTTACAAAAACCAGTCATATGAAAAACCATCCCCTTATTTACAGCAATCCGCCTGCCGGGTAGCAATTTATCAAAAGATCATCCTCGATAACTACGAAAGTGTTGCTAACCAGATAACCCAGGAATACGAATACGGTCTGCTAAAGCAGCAGGTCAACACCATTATCAATGAGCAAAAGCAGTCAACCTGCGCCAAGCCAAACCTGTCAGGCTGGGCCAAGGTCAGCGAAGCACAGCGCTGGGCCGACTGTATTAAAAACAATAGACAGAGTATGAAGCTACGTACATCCAGCTATGTAGAACGTAATTTCAACACCCTGGTGACCGAGTCCGAACAACTGTCCCGTCATCGCTAAACCGCTATTCAGGTCACGACGGAACAGCGCCGCTCTCTTTGCTAACCCCACACCTTGTGCGACACTGGGGCCGAATTAATGGAACAGCGGTTATGTTTGAATTTCTTATCGTTTTGCCAGCCGTGTTGCTGTATGGCGCAGCCGCGCTGCGACAAGGGCTGGTAGTCACAGGGAAGCGTCCGGCCCAGCGCAATCAGGTTTTGACCATTGCCATGCTGGCGGCGCTGGCGCATTTTGGTTATCTGGCTTACGCACTGGTTTTCAGTCGTCCGGAGCATCCCGGAATCAATTTCGCCTTTTTTGACATTGGCTCGGTAATTGGCTGGGTGATCACCCTGTTACTGCTGTTCTCCAGCCTGAAGAAGCCGGTCGAAAACCTGTTTGTCGGGCTGTTCCCAATGATCATGGCCGTGCTACTCACCGCTGCGCTAACCAAGCAGTACGTTTCGCTGGATCATCTCAGCTACGGTCTGGTCTGGCATATTCTGTTGTCGATTCTGGCCTATGCCGTGTTTGTGATTGCGGCGGTGCAATCGGTGTTGTTGTATCTGCAGGATCGTCATTTGCGCCAGCACAAGACCCATGGCCTGATTCAGGCGCTGCCACCGCTGCAAACCATGGATCTGCTGCTGTTTGAAATGATCTGGCTGGGCGAAATCCTGCTGACACTGGCGTTTGCCATTGGCTGGCCAAGTGTGGTCGATCTGAAAGAACAACACCTGATTCATAAGGTGGTATTTGCCACTATCGGCTGGACGGTGTTTGCCGTGTTGCTGTTTGGTCGTTACCGCTACGGCTGGCGCGGCGTTACCGCCAGCCGCTGGACCCTGACAGGCACAGCGTTTTTGATTCTGTCGTATTTCGGTTCCAAGTTTGTGCTGGAATTTCTGCTCCATACACCCGGTAGCTGAACCAGAGCTATAAACCCAATCATGGAAATCCCTGCTGATACCTCCTTGCTGCTGTACTGGCTGACCATGCTGGCGTCGATTTTTTCCGCTGCCGCTGGGGTTATTGACGCCCGCAACAAGCAATTCGACCTGTTTGGTGTGCTGATTATCGCCTTCTGTGCAGCACTGGGGGGCGGTACCCTGCGCGACGTGATTCTCGATCGGCCGGTATTCTGGATTGGCGATTCCAGTTATCTGGTGTTTACCTGGCTGGGAGCGTTAGGCACCTTTTATATAGCCCGTAAAATTGAACTGTCACCGCGCTGGTTTGAAATTCCCGATGCCGTAGCACTGGCGCTCTATACCATTGCCGGTACCCAGGCTTCGCTGATGATGGGCACCGACTGGCTGATAGCCAGCTTTATGGGCGTCATTACTGGTGTTGCGGGCGGTATATTGCGGGATGTTTTGCTGAACGAAGAACCGCTGGTATTCAAAGGGCCTTTCTACGCCACAGCCAGTTGGTCCGGTTCCTTGCTTTATGCCGTGTTATGGCAGAAGGTCGACCCTAATGCTGCGGTGATGGCGACCGGCGTTTTGATTATTCTGATCCGCATCAGCGCCATTCGCTGGGATCTGCATTTGCCGCGCTGAAAACTGCGGCGCCACATCCCAACAAAAACGCCAGCAAATCGCTGGCGTTTTTGTTTGATTCAGAAGCCGATCAAAGCGTTTCGATAACGTTCTGGTAACGCTCATTAAATGGCAGGAATTTGGTGCAGTATTCATCACTTGCCTGGATCTTGCCGCTCTTGATGTCGTACACCCAACCGTGCACAAACACCTTGCCGGTAGCAACTTTGGCAGCCACTGCAGGATGAGTACGAATATGCTGCACCTGCTGCAACACGTTTTCACTGATGCACTCGTTCAGGTGACAGGCATCAATCGGCGCATTGGCGGCAATACCGTTACGTTCACGCACAATATCCATCGCCGAACGACAATGACCCAACCATTCGGTTACGTGTGGCAAGCCTTCCAGCTTGCTCATATCCAGTGCACCCTTTACAGCACCGCAGTCAGCATGACCACAGATAATAATATGACGAACACCCAACACGGCGACGGCGTATTCAATCGAGGCTGTCATACCACCCGTTTGATGGGCATGCGGAGGAACAATATTGCCGGCGTTACGGCAGATAAACAGGTCACCCGGGGCTGAGCCAGTCACCAGGTTCGGGTCGATACGGGAGTCGGAACAGGTAATAAACAGAACCTCTGGACTCTGGCCGTCTGCCAATTCCTTGAATAAGGATTTGTTTTCCGGATACACGTTCTTTTGGAAATTCAGTACGCCCTGAACCAGCTTCTTCATTTTGTGTCCTCAACCAGATTCTGGAGATCAATCGTTCAATTGCCGCGGAGATTACGCCAGCCGCCGACAATAGACACCTGCTGTTTATCACAAATTCACCAAACAGCAGGCAGGAATAAAAATTGTGACTGATGCGAACAGATAGGGACACTGGCATCAGCCACCAAAAAATGCTCCGGATGAGCGGTGGAGCATTTATCTCACCGCCAGCGCACGAGGGGTTCGGGACGCCAGCAGCAAAATTCCGGCCCGCAACGGGCCTGGCCAGCAGCCGTTATACGGCCAGCTGGCACTAGCGAAATGGCTATCAGCCGACTTCGACCAGGACTTCTCCCGGCGTTACACGATCACCCTTGGCGACATACACAGCCTTGACGGTACCGGCCACACTGGTGTGAATCTCGGTTTCCATCTTCATGGCTTCAGCAATCAATACCGCCTGACCGGCTTTTACTTCGTCACCTTCTTTCACCAGCACTTCAACAATGTTGCCTGGCATAGCAGCGGTAACATGACCCGGTTCAGTGGCACGCTTGCGGCCTTTACCCGCGCCCTGATCGACGTACTCATTCTGTGGCTCGAACACCACCTCTTGCGGAACGCCGTCCATGCTCAGATAGATCTTGCGTTTACCTGAGCCAAAATCACCCACACCGGTTACTGCGATGTCATAGCTTTCACCATGCACATCAATGGTGAACTCGGTAGCAATGCCCATTTTCTTGTCAGCCGCTTCTGGTGGCAGCAGCTGTTCTGGCTGCAGGGTGCCATCAGCACGCTGCTGCAGGAATTCACGGCCCAGATCCGGGAACATGGCAAAGGTCAGCACATCTTCGTCGCTCAGCGCCAGCGCACCAATATCGGTTTTCAGCTTGGCCATTTCCGGGGCCAGGTCGTCCGCCGGACGGTGCTCAATGGCAATTTCATTGCCAATGGCTTTCTTCTGCAGTGCCGCATTAACCGCCGCCGGAGCCTTGCCGTAACCGCCTTGCAGGTAGCGCTTCACTTCGTTGGTGATGGTCTTGTAACGTTCACCGGCCAGCACGTTGTAAACCGCCTGGGTACCAACGATCTGGGAAGTCGGCGTTACCAGCGGCGGGAAGCCGAGGTCTTCACGAACACGCGGGATTTCAGCAAACACGTCGCGGATCTTGTCGAGGGCGTTCTGTTCTTTCAGCTGGTTGGCCAGGTTGGACATCATGCCGCCCGGCACCTGATTAATCTGAACCGAGACGTCTTCACGAGTGAATTCAGATTCGAACTGGTGGTATTTCTTGCGTACTTCGCGGAAGTAATCGGCGATTTCGCCCAGCGCTTCCAGATCCAGACCCGTGTCGTACTCGGTACCTTTCAGTGCGGCAACCTGGGATTCAGTGGCGGGATGGCTGGTGCCGCTGGCGAAGGAAGAAATCGCGGTATCAATGCGATCAGCACCGGCCTCAATCGCTTTCAGCTGTACCAGTGGTGCCAGACCAGCAGTGCTGTGGCTGTGGATCACCACGTCCACATCAACCGCATCCTTCAGCGCCTTGACCAGGTCGTAGGTCGCATACGGCGTCAGCAGACCGGCCATGTCTTTAATGGCAATGGAATCGGCACCCATGCTGATCAGGTCTTTGGCCTGCTGGACAAACAGTTCCGGGGTATGCACCGGACTGGTGGTGTAACACAGCGTGCCCTGGGCGTGTTTGCCCGCCGCTTTCACCGCTTTCATGGCAGTTTCGAGGTTACGAATATCGTTCAGCGCGTCGAACACCCGGAACACATCCATGCCGTTCTCGGCCGCCTTGTGCACAAAGGCTTCAACCACGTCGTCGGCGTAATGGCGGTAGCCCAGCAGGTTCTGGCCACGCAGCAACATTTGCAGACGGCTGTTTGGCAGCGCCTTGCGCAACTGGCGCAGGCGCTCCCATGGATCTTCTTTCAGAAAACGGACACAGGCATCAAAGGTGGCGCCACCCCAGACTTCCAGCGACCAGAAACCAATGGCGTCGAGTTTTTCGCAAATTGGCAACATGTCTTCGGTGCGCATGCGGGTCGCAATCAGCGACTGGTGGGCATCGCGCAAAGTAACATCTGTTATTTGGATCGGGTTAACCTGTACTGGCTTCTTGCTCATGTTGTTTCTCCTTATCAGGCAGCCATATGGGCAGCAATCGCGGCGGCCAGCGCCAGGGCAATTTCACTTGGGTCACGTTTCTCGGAGTAATTCAGCAACTCCGGATGAGTCGGCACAAAGCTGGTATCAAACACCGCCGACTCAAAGTCCGGATGACTGAGAATCTGCTGGTAATAGGTACCGGTGGTCTTGATACCGCGCAGACGCATGTCATCCAGCGCACGCTTGCCGCGGGCGATCACTTCTTCCCAGGTCAGCGCCCAGCAAATCAGCTTCAGACACATGGAGTCGTAATAAGGCGGAATTTCGTACCCGGTATAGATAGCGGTATCGACCCGCACGCCCGGGCCACCCGGTGCGTAATAGTGCGTCACACGACCAAAGCTCGGCAGAAAATCATTCTTCGGATCTTCAGCGTTAATACGGAACTGCAGGGCAAAGCCACGATAGCTGATGTCCTGCTGGCGATAACTGAGTGGCAAACCGGCCGCAATACGCAGCTGTTCACGGACAATATCCACACCCGTGATCTGTTCGGTAATGGTGTGCTCCACCTGAACCCGGGTGTTCATTTCCATGAAATAAACCTTGTTGCCAGACAACAGGAATTCCACGGTGCCCGCGTTTTCGTAGCCAACCGCCTGAGCGGCTTTTACCGCCAGGTTGCCCACATACTCACGCTGCTCCGGCGTGAGCTGTGGACTGGGTGCAATTTCAATCAGTTTCTGGTTACGGCGCTGGATCGAACAGTCGCGCTCGTACAGGTGAATCACATTGCCCTGGCTGTCCGCCAGCACCTGCACCTCGATATGGCGCGGGTTCACAATGCATTTCTCCAGGAAGACGTCGGCGGAACCGAATGCCTTGGTGGCTTCGGAAATGACCCGCGGATATTGCTGGCGCAGCTCTTCTGGTGAGTCACAACGACGAATACCACGACCACCGCCACCGGAAGTGGCCTTGATCATCACCGGATAGCCAACCTGCTCGGCCAGCTCCAGTGCTTCTTCGACGTTGGCCAGGTTGCCGTCGGAACCGGGTGTCACCGGCACACCGGCTGCAGTCATCGAATCACGCGCCTGGGTTTTGTCACCCATCGAGTGAATCACGGCAGACTTCGGACCAATAAAGGTCACGCCTTTCTCTTCACAGAGACGGGCAAATTCAGCGTTTTCAGACAGGAAACCATAGCCAGGGTGAATCGCGTCACAGCCGGTTTCGACCGCCAGGTTAACGATGCGCAGCGGATCCAGATAACCAGCCAGAGGATCTTCGCCCAGCGAGTAGGATTCGTCAGCGCGTTTGACGTGCAGGGCATAACGGTCAGGCTCGGTGTAAATGGCGACCGAGCGAATTCCCATTTCAGCGCAGGCGCGCACAATACGAACAGCAATCTCGCCGCGGTTGGCGATGAGTACCTTCTTGAGCATGAGTCATTGCCTCATTGATTCCAGTCAATTCACAGTAAGGCAGTCGGTCATTAAGTTAAAATTGATATTATTTTAGTTAGCCATAAGCTAGAGCTTATACATAGCAATCCAGCAGTCATTCATGAGCCGGTCAGCATGCCCAACTCCGTACAAAAACTGGTCAATCGTTTGTCTTTCAGGCAGTTGCAGGTTTTCCAGTCAGTCTACCGTTACCGCAACTACAGCAAGGCCGGTGAAAAACTTGGCCTGACCCAACCCGCAGTAAGCTCCCAAATACGCCAATTGGAACAGGCACTGGGCCAGCCGGTATTTGAATACGCCGGTCGCAAGCTGTTTTGTACCGCCGCCGGGGAAAAACTGGCGAGCTGCATTGAGGTGATGTTTGGCGAGCTGAAAGAGCTGCAAAATGAGCTGATCCTGATGGGCAATCAGGTCGCCGGGACGCTGAATATTGCGGCGGTTGATACCGCCCACTGCGTGCTGCCATGGATGCTGCCGGGCTTTCTGGCCAGCCATCCGGAAGTGAAGGTACATGTGCGTATGGTACAACGGCTGGACGCCATCAAACGGCTGCAGGACAACGTCGACCACCTCACGGTGATGGGCATGGCACCGGTAGACAAGACCCTCGCCACACTGCCATTTCTCGATAACGAACTGATTCCGGTGATCAACCCGTCGCACCCGCTGGCGCAGCAAAAGCAGGTATCCGTGCAGCAATTTCTCGATGCTGGCCTGATAATGCGCGAGGAAGATTCCGGCACCCATCAGGCGCTCAAATTATGGGCCCAGCAGATTCGTGTCGGCCTTGAGCCGATCCTGCAAATTGACTCCAACGATGGCCTCAAGCATGCCGTTATGGCCGGTTTGGGAGTCACTGTTGTACCACGCTTGACGGCCTTGTCTGAATTGAACTCTGGACGTCTGCAGCAACTCCCACTGCCCGGTTTCCCCCTGCGACGCTCATGGTGCCTGGTGTATCTCAACGAAAAGCAGCCGAACCCGGTGATGAAAGCGTTCGTTGATTATGTGCAGGAAAACATCCAGCAATTTGAACAGCAATACAGTGATAGGGTGCGTAGCCACCTGAAACCCGCCCCGACTGATGCGATAACGGAGTCCATGTCATGACCGACCTGCTCAGCCAATACCATTTGGCCCTGCAAGCCCTGATGCTGATGTTTGCCACCCTGATGGTCCAGAGTCTGGTGGCGGCAACCGCTCACCGCAGTCAGCAACGCTATATACCTGGCGTGCTCGACAGCCAGCTTGGCCATGAATCCTTTGTATTTCGCAGCCATCGCACCTTTATGAATTCGCTGGAGAACCTGCCGTTAATGGTCGGCCCGGCTATCGTCGGGATGCTGGCTGGTTTTGATGCCGCACAACTGGGCATCATGTGCTGGATTTACGCCATCTGCCGCATCCTCCATATGGCGCTGTATTACCTGATTGCCACCGAGAAAAACCCCAGTCCCCGCAGTTATTTCTATATGGTTGGCTTGCTGGTAAACGTCACCATGTTAGTGGTGGTATTTATGCATGTGATGGAGGTTTGATAACCGGAGTGCAGTCCCGGCATGCCGGGACCTTGCGAAGTTATTGAGTTTTCAGCCAGTGAGTGACTCGCCCAGAAAACGGTAACCCACCCCGGCCTCGGTTTCGATATAGGCCGGTCGGGCCGGATCATCTCCCAGCTTGTTACGAATCTGGCGAATAAAAATCCGTAGGTAATGGGTATCGTCCAGATGCCCTTCACCCCAGAATTTTTTTAACAGCTGATGCTGGGTAATGATTTGCCCCGGATGCTGCACCAGCTCCAGCAACAGCTCGTATTCCCGTGGCGAAAACCGCACCCGCTCACCTTCAAGCTGGACGGTGCGGGATACAAAATCGATGTTCAGACGACCATCATCATAGCCGCTTTTAGCCGCAGGCTTGCCGCTTGACGTGCGTAATACCGCCCGAATTCGCGCCAGTAATTCCTTCACTCCGAACGGCTTTTCAACATAGTCGTTGCAGCCATTGTCGAGCGCCAGAACCTTCTCACGTTCGTGGTTACGGACCGACAACACAATCACCGGCACCTGACTGAATTCGCGGATCTGCTGCAGCACCTGCTGGCCATCGATGTCCGGCAGCCCGAGATCCAGAATCACCAGTTCTGGCTGCTCCAGCGCCACCATCGCCAGACCTTCGGCTCCGCACTGGGCTTCGCTGATCTGATGACCCTGAGACTCCAGGCTGATGGTCAAAAAACGGCGAATCTGCGGCTCATCATCGATTACCAGAATTCGGCTCATCCAGGTTCCCTATAAGCCTATATCAGGCTTCGTCAGCCGGAGCATTGACCGCCAATGGCAGCGTTAAACGGAAACAGGTGCCCTGTTCGGAAGAGCTGCTGACCACGGTGGCCGAACCACCATGGGCACCCAGAATACTCTGGCAAATCGTCAGCCCCAGGCCAGTTCCAGCAGTGTTGTGATCGCCTTGGGCAAGGGTGTAGAACATGTCAAAAATCGGCGCCCAATGCTCTTCCGGAATGCCCGGCCCGGAGTCGGTAATGTCCATCAGCAGATTGCCGTCTTGCTGGCGCACATCCACCAGAATGGCTTCACCGGCCGGGGTATAGCGCAGGGCGTTTTCCAGCACGTTAAAAACCGCCTGTTCAATCAAGGCGCCATGGACTTTTAACAGCGGCAGGTCCGGTTCAATGCGGGTTTGCAGAATCTGGCCGGACAACAGCGGCTCCAGCCGTCGTAACGATACACTGACGATTTCATCAACGCCCACCCAGTCACGCTCCAGCTTCAGTTCACCCTGCCCCAGCCGGGTCATATCCAGCAGTTTCTGGATATAACGATCCAGTCGGCGGGCTTCTGACAGGGTATTGTCCAACAACTCATCCTGCTGCTGCTGCGACAGACTTTCTTTCAACTCCACCAGCGAGCTGACCGAACCAATCATGGTCGCCAGCGGCGTGCGCAGGTCATGGGAAATCGACGACAGCAAGGCCGAACGCAGCTGCTCGCGCTCCTTGATCATGGTTTCCTGTTGCAGATTGCCAATCAGCAGCACCCGGCTCCAGGCCAGCCGCAGCAATTCAACAGCCGCATCCAGCTGGGCATGAATCAGGTTCGGACTGCGTTCGTCATACGTCAGCACCACACGGTCGTAGGCATCCGGCGGCGCGGGTAAACGTAATTCCATACTGTGTTCATGCTTGATCACAATCAGCTCGCGGCCGTCGTACACGGTGCAATCCGCCAGCACGTCCTTACGACCGTCGACCAGCTGCACATCGACTGGGCCGTCTTCAAACAGCACTCGTAATTCGCGAGCAAACACGGTCAACAATTCTTCCGAATTCATACAGGATGACAGCGACTGCGCCAGACTCATCTGGCGACGGGTCCAGCGCATGGTGCTTTCCAGCGTGTCGACCTTTTCCCGCAAGCCAGCGGTTAACTGACCAGTGACCAGTGCCACCAGCACCATCAGGAAAGCGGTCATCACTTCCTGCTGATGCATCATGTAGAGCGACAGACGCGGTTCGGTGAACCAGAAGTTATAGGCCAGAAACGACAGCACCGCGCTTAACAGGGCCGGCCGAGTGGCCGTACTGACACCCACCAGCAGCACCACCATCAGGTAAATCAGCACCAGACTGGCTTCAGGCACCAGCCCCCAGTCATTCAGCAGCCAGCACACCAGGGTGCCCAGCATGGGAGCCAGCAGCGCCAGCAACCAATGGCGCAACTGGGGTTTACGGGTTCGATAGGCAGGCATGAATTATCCTCTCCAGAAAACCGGTGACAGCAACACCACCAGCGTCAACAGTTCCAGCCGCCCCAGAATCATGGCCAGACTGAGAATCCATTTACTTGAATCGGGCAAGCTGGCGAAATTACCAGCCGGGCCAATGATGTCGCCCAGGCCTGGGCCAACGTTGGTCAACGCCGTGGCAGCGCCGGTCAGCGACGTCAACACATCCAGCCCGGTCGCCGCCAGTGCCAGCGTGGTGAGCGTCAGCACTACAAAAAACAGAAATGAAAACGCTACCGCCGAACCCATGATGTCGTCAGTGATCGGCTTGCGGTTGTAACGTACGACAAAAAAGCCGCGCGGGTGCACCAGCTTGCGCATCTGGTCGCGCAGGAACAACCATGACAGCTGGAAACGGAAAATTTTCATACCACCACTGGTCGAACCCGAGCAGCCGCCGATAAAGGTGACAAAGAAAAACAGCGCCATCGCAAACGAGCCCCAGAGGGTGTAATCCTCGGACGCAAAACCCGTCGTGGTAATCACGGAGACGATGTTAAACGCCGCCTGGGTCAGAATCTCGAACGGCTCTCTATCCGTTGTCAGCCACTGCTGCAGGAACAGCACACCTACCAGTACGATCACTATCAGCACAAAGCCCTTGATCTGATCATCCCGAAACACCCGCAAGCTGGGGCGGCTCACTAACCGGATGAAGATGGTAAAAGGCATGCCACCCAACATCATAAACAGGGTAGCAATCCACAGAATGGTATTATCGAAGCGCCCCATCGAAGCATCGTCGGTGGCATAACCGCCGGTCGAAACCGTGGTCATGGCGTGGTTGATAGCATCAAAAGCCGTCATTCCGGCAAACCAGTAGCTCAACGTACACAGCAGCGTCATGCCGAGATAAACCGCCACCAGGGAACGCGCCAGATGCTGGAAGCGCGGCAGCGATTTATCCGACCAGTCCGACGATTCCGTCTGGAACAGCCGCATACCACCGACCCGCAGGAACGGCAAGATCGACACCGCCATACCAATCACGCCAATCCCACCAATCCATTGCAGCATCGAGCGCCATAACAGCAATGATGGCGGCGTGTCGTGCAAGCCAGACATCACCGTCGAACCTGTGGTGGTGATGCCGGACACCGCTTCAAATACGGCATCAGTCAGAGTCAGAGGGTGATCGGTGAGAGTCAGCGGCAAGGCGCTGAAAAACGACAGCATCAGCCAGCTCAGGCTGGTGAGCAGATACAGCTGGCGGGCGTTGAGGGTGAAATCCCGCGAACGATTCGACATCAGCAGGACCAGACCAATACCGGCAGACCAGCCACAACCACTGAAGAATGCCATGGCTTCATGATCGTCCACGGCCATCGAATAGACCGCCGGAACCAGCATAAACGCAGCCATGCTCATGGCCAGGACGCCACACACAAACAGAACGGGTTTAAACAACGCCAGCACGGTTGCTCCCTGACCAGGGGGTCTTGCTTCCTCTGACACTGCAAGACCGGTTGAAAACAAGAAAATCGGATCGTCTATTCTCTGGATGATTGCGTAAAGAATCGAGTCCGCAAAGCAGAAGTTAGCGTAAAAATGCCGTAAACGGCGAGCGTTTTGCAGATTTGCCGGTCAGCAGCCTGCAAGCAAACGATGACAGTTTCAGGCGCAGGGCCTGAAACCGGGAGAATATTCAGCTGAGCCCGAGCCAGCCAGCTCAAGCCTTCGGATAAATCACCATGTTCGAACAACGAAACAGCGCCAGCCGTTTGCCATTACTCTCATCCCTGACCTCAGCATCCCAGACCTGGGTTGAACGGCCCAGATGCACCGCGCTGGCGACACATTCCACCACAGCTCCGGCTTTCACACTGGCAAAATAATTCGCTTTCAGTTCGATGGTGGTAAAAGACACAGCGCCTTCCGGCAAATTGGCCATAGTGCCGTACCCACAGAGGGTATCCGCCAGCGCCACCACACTGCCGCCATGGAGGAACCCATTGGGAGCCATGTGATGCTGATGGACAGGCATACGGGCCCGCACCTGAGCATCTGCAACAGACAGAATTTCCATCCCCAGATGCCCCGGCAAGCAGTCAGTACCGACCTGTTGCAGCTGTTCCAAAGTCGGGCTAAACGCAGATTTGGCCATATAAATTCCTTGCTTCAGAGATTGTTGTTATTCGTTCGGACAGCCTAACCAGACCATCAAATATGTTCACTATCATATTCTGAAACAATCGCTGGCCAATGCTGCAACAGTGAATATCAGCACAAGGGCTGTCACCACTGCCCGGCAGCTGCGAGCATGGCAACAATACAGAAAGATCGAGGTTGCCATGGCGTTGCTGCAAGACATTCCATTTTCGCTGCTGGAACTAGCGACCGTACCGCAGGGAATGGATATTCCCGCCACTCTGAAATCGGTTACCGAACACGCCCGTCGGGCTGACCAGCTGGGCTTCAAACGTCTGTGGCTGGCAGAGCACCACAACATGGCAGGCATTGCCAGCTCGGCAACCAGTGTACTGATTGGTCATCTGGCTGGCGCCACCACCAACATCCGGGTTGGTTCCGGCGGCATCATGCTGCCCAATCACCCACCATTAGTGGTGGCAGAACAGTTCGGGACGCTGGCCGCTTTGCATGGCGACCGTATTGATCTTGGTCTCGGTCGTGCGCCGGGGACGGATCCACTCACCAGCCGCGCCTTGCACCGTAACGACATGCGCGCCGAGCACTTCCCGGAAGAAGTTGCCGAACTGCAACGCCTGTTAGGCCCGGAAGACCCAAGCAAACGGGTCAAGGCTTATCCCGGCAGTGGCTCCAACGTGCCCGTGTGGTTGTTGGGCTCAAGCCTGTTCAGTGCCCGCCTGGCGGCCCAGCGCGGCCTGCCCTACGCCTTTGCCGCCCACTTTGCACCGCGTTATCTGCAGGAAGCACTGGAGATTTACCGCCGCCACTTCCAGCCATCAGCAACCCTCAGCGAGCCCTATGCCATCGCCTGCATTCCACTGATTGCAGCAGCAACAGACAAGCAAGCCCACTATCTGGCGACCAGCAGCCAGCAACGGGTGATGGCGCTGATGACCGGCCAACCGCTGTTCCTGCCGCCGCCAGTCGAGAATATGGATGAACTGTGGGATATCCCGACCCAGGCGCAGGTGCAGTCCTTTCTGGCGATGTCCGTGGTTGGCGGCCCGGCGACCCTGAAATTCAAACTGGAAGCGCTGGTGCAGGAACTGGGGGTCAATGAGCTGATGTTTACCAACGATATTTATGATCGCCAACAGCGACTGGATGCGCTGGAGATTGTGATGCAGGCGAAGCAGGGATAAGCCAGTCACTGCAGCCTGGACATCTCGCCATCTACAAAATTAATAGCCCTGCTCACTATCCACCAGATTCATCAGTGGCAGGCCTTCCAGCACATGGCGGCCATTGTCGACCAGTTGACCCAGAATCGCCTTGCCGGATGCCGATGACGCCATATGGGGCGTAATCACCACGCCCGGTGTGGTCCACAGCGGGTTGTCCTGCGCCAGCGGCTCCTTCGGAAATACATCCAGAATTGCCCCACGCAGATGACCGGATGCCAGTGCGGCAATCAGGTCTGCTTCATTAAGATGCTCGCCGCGACCACAATTCATCACCACCGCCCCTTGCGGCAGACGCTCGAACAGGCTGGCATTGAGGATGCCATCGGTCGCCGGTGTCAGTGGCAGCAGGTTGATAATGGCGTCGCAGTTGGCCAGAAATTCCGTCATTTCTGCTTCACCGGCATAACAGCTGACCTGATCGAAATGTCGGTCGGTGCGTGACCAGCCCGATACGCTATAACCAAACGACACCAGTCCTTCGGCAATATATCCACCCAGCTGCCCCAGCCCCATCACGCCGACCCGCATGCGGCCTGGCCGACGTTGCGGATGCAGCTTCCAGACCTTGTTGGCCTGATTGGCCAACGCCAGGTCAAAATCACGCTGGTAATGCAGCATGCCCCACAACACGTATTCCAGCATGCCGTGTTTCTGACCCTCGTCCACCACCCGGCAAATCGGCACGCCACTGGCCAACAAGGCATCACCGATATGATCCACCCCGGCCGAAATGGCCTGCAGCAACTTCAGGTTGGGACAACGTTGCAGCAAGTCTTCCGGTGGATACCAGCAAGCGGCGACTTCGGCCTCTGCAGCTGCCGGGTCATCCAGCTTGCAAACGCTGACGTGGGGATACCAGCTTTCCATTCGGCTGATCAGGCGATCCGCCAGGGCATTATCGTTAGTGGCAAAGACGATTTTCAGATCTGCAGACATGGTGGTGAAATCTCTGGTCAAATGACACAACCGCCACAGCGGCGGTGCAGTTTTTATTATTCCGGAGCTTACGCAGAGCCGCCGGCAAAACCAAGCGCCAGCCTTGATCGCGCCCACCTGCAACGAGCCAGCTACTGGCCAATCGGCAGCAAAGCGGCCGATCAGGTCATAAACAGCGCAGTTCAGGCTCTTCATAATGTCTCTGGTAATTTGGTCGGATTGAACAAATCCGACCAGCCGGGTTAACTGAACCCATAACAAAAACAATAAAATGGACATCCACAGCAAGGACTGCCGCAGGAGAAAATATGGCTGACTCAGCAAACAAGGCCCATCGTTACCCATCCCCCATAGCTCACCCCCAGGGCATCTGGCAACTGGATGCCGACTACGTCAGTGCCGGTGTTGCCAGCGTGTATCTGGTTGAACAGGGTGATCGACTGGCGATTATCGAAACCGGCACCAGTCACACAGTGCCGCATATTCTGGATCAGATTCAGGTGATGGGACTGACGCCGGAGCAGGTCGATTACATTATTCCGACCCATGTGCACCTCGACCACGCTGCCGGTGCCGGTCGCCTGATGGCCGAATGCCCGAACGCCAAACTGGTCATTCATCCACGTGGCGCCGCCCATATGATTGACCCGACCAGGCTTGAGGCGGGTACCCGTGCGGTATATGGCGATGAAAAATACGACCAGCTCTACGGCGCCTTGCTACCGATTGACGCAGCACGGGTGATTCAGGTTGACGACAACTTCCAACTCAACTTCCACGGCCGGACGTTCACCTTCTACGACACACCGGGGCACGCCAAACACCATTTTTGCGTCCACGACAGCAGCAGCAACAGCATTTTTACCGGCGACACCTTTGGTATTTCCTACAAGGTGTTCGACACCACTGCGGGCGACAACCTGTTGTTTGTCACCACCACGCCGGTGCATTTCGACCCTGTCGCCATGCGCGCCAGTATCGAACGCCTGGTCGCACTTGAACCAAAGTTTATGTACCTGACCCACTATGGCCCGGTGCGCCCGCACCGCCGTAACGTCGAACAATTGCTGGCATCACTGGATGCCTTTGTCGCCCTCGCCGAACAACACGCCAGCCCAATCGAAGGCCGCCACCAGCGCATTGCCGCAGCCATGCTCGATTGGCTGACAGCACAACTGGCAACCATCAACCCGGTGGCAGATCTGCAACAGGCCCGCGCCTGGCTGGCAACAGACGCCGACCTCAATACCCAAGGGCTGGAAGTCTGGCTGGACCGTCGTTAACACGGCCACAGCCACTCATGTCTCCGCCAGCACCCAGGCAGAGCTTCTGGCCCTGACCCGTTGCAGATAATCCGCACAGGCTGACCCCGCCGTAATAATCGGCCCCTGATCATCCAATACCGGCATTCGGGTGAGATGATCAAGGAATGGCGTCAGCATACTGTCAGCCATGCTGTAATACTCTCCGGCCAGCCACTGATGCTGACTCAGCTGCTGTTCAACAATCGCAATAAAGCTGCGGGCCTGCGGCAGATGATCACGGATCACGTCCATTCTCGGCTGACCGTTTTCACCTTTCGGGAACACCAGCTCCAGCATAAAACCGTCCATGGTGTAGAGCCGACCGTAAATCGCCATAGCGCCGGTCCACTGATCCACCAGCGCCCGCTGTTGTTGTGTTAACGGTGCCAGCAAACTCTTGTCACCCGCCAGGCTGTCGAGATAACGGCAAATCGCGGCGGTCTCGAACAGCTTGAAATCATCGGTCAGCAACACCGGAAACTTGCCAAACGGATTAAGCGCCTGATGCTCGGCGGAGCCGGGTTTAATGCGTTCGCCAAACGGCGCCATACTGCATTCCAGAGTCATACCCAGCTCTGCCGCATACAAGCGGGCAGCGCGGATATAGGGGCTGAACGCTGGTCCAAATAACATCATTTGAGTGATCTCCCTGACAAAATCAGCAACACAGAGCGGCCAGCAATGCCGCTCTGAAGACTTGATTCATTCTGGCGCCCGACACAATATGTTCAATAACATATTTTTTGGGGAATCACTGATGGCCTGGAACAAGGACCACAAACAGCAAAGCCGCCAGCGGATTCTCGACGCCGCCGCCAGTCTGTTCAGTCAGCGGGGTTTTGACGGGGTTGGAATTGATCAAGTCATGAGTGAAGCCGGCATGACACGCGGAGCGTTTTACAGCCACTTCCAGTCCAAGTCCGAACTCTATCGCCATGCCATGAGTCAGGCTGCTCATCGCATGTTTCGTCAGGTCCAGCCCGATGATGGCTGGCAGTTTGATCGCCGACGCCTGATCGAGGGTTATCTGTCAGATCCGCACGTCAACAGTGACGGGGTTGGCTGCCCATTGGCTTTCCTGATTACCGATGTCGCCCAGCAGCAGCCGGATATCCGCGACACCTACACAGCATTGTTCGCCAATATGGCTGAGCGTTTTACCCAGGACAGCCCAGAGCAACGGCAAAACGTATTGCAGAACATGGTGATGATGATTGGTGGTGTCGCGATTGCACGGGCCTTGTCAGAACCCGCACTGAAGCAGGAAGTCTTGCAAGCCGTACGCAGTGCACTGGAAGCAGAAGCGTCATAAACAAAAAAGCCACCGCGAACGGTGGCAAAACTGTACTGACCCAGTGGGCCAGACAAGGGACATCATGAATGCGGTTCTCAGCGCGACAACCGCATGCCATTGACTGCTTCTGATCAATTCCGAATCAGGTAATCGAAAGCACCCAGGGCTGCTGTCGCACCAGAGCCCATGGAAATAATGATCTGCTTGTAAGCAGAGGTGGTCACGTCACCGGCAGCAAAGACACCGTCCATGCTGGTACGGCCATGGGAATCGACCACAATCTCGCCACGGTTGGTCAGCTCCAGTGAACCCTTGAGGAATTCGCTGTTTGGCACCAGACCGATCTGTACAAAGATACCGGCAACATCGACCACGTGTGACTCATCGGTGCTGCGGTCGGTGTATTTCAGGCCGACCACCTTGCCATTGTCACCCAGTACTTCAGTGGTCATGGCTTGCTTGATGATCTTGATGTTCGGCATGGATTCGGCTTTTTTCACCAGCACCGCGTCTGCACGCAGGGTGTCACCAAATTCCAGTACGGTTACGTGTTCAACGATACCGGCCAGATCGATCGCCGCTTCAATACCTGAGTTACCACCACCAATCACAGCCACTGGCTTGCCTTTGAACAGCGGGCCGTCGCAGTGTGGGCAGAAACATACGCCCTTGGCCTTGTATTCAGACTCGCCCGGTACGTTCATTTCACGCCAGCGAGCACCGGTAGCCAGAATCACAGATTTGGCTTTCAGCACGGCACCATTGGCCAGTTCAACTTCTTTCAGACCATCAGCACCGGTGCGCAGGGCAGCAACACTCTGGGACTTCATGATATCGACGTTATATTCCTTAACGTGCTCTTCCAGATGTGCAACCAGCTTTGGACCTTCGGTGTAAGGTACAGAGATAAAGTTCTCAATGCCGACGGTATCGGAAACCTGACCACCAAAACGCTCGGCTACAATACCGGTACGAATGCCTTTACGGGCCGCGTAAATCGCTGCAGACGCACCAGCAGGGCCACCGCCAACAACCAGCACATCAAACGCTTCTTTATCCGCCAGCGCGGCAGCAGCTTTGGCATCGGCGTCGTCGTCAACCTTGTTGAGGATCTCAGCCAGAGTCATCTTGCCGTTGGCAAATTCTTCACCGTTGAGGAACAGCGAAGGCACAGCCATGATGCCTTTTTCTTCCACTTCTTTCGGGAACACACCACCGTCAACCATGGTTGCAGTAACGTTCGGGTTCAGAATCGCCATCAGGTTGATCGCCTGCACCACGTCCGGGCAGTTGTGACAAGACAGCGACACATACACTTCAAAGTCCAGCTTGCGAGTCAGACCCTTGGCCTGTTCCTGCAGCGCAGCATCTTCTTTTGATGGGTAAGCACCTGCCTGCAGCAGCGCCAATACCAGTGAAGTGAATTCGTGGCCCATTGGCACACCGGCGAAAGTAACGCGGGAGGTTTCACCTTTTGGTGCAACTTCCATACGCGGAGTGCGGCCAGCGTCACCAGCAACAACCTGCAGGGATACGTCCGCAGACAGCTCGGCAATATCACGCGCCAGACTTTCCAGCTCGGCAGACTTGTCATTGCCTTCTTTAGTAAAAACGGTCAGTTCAATCGGGCTAACGAGACGTTGGAGGTAGGTGCCCAGTTGCTGTTTCATGTTTGCGTCAAGCATGATGAGTTCCTTAAATAGCGTTGGATTCACCCAGACCACCACCGGTTCTGAGCGCCTTGATTCAGAGTACGCAGTTATAGTAACGCGGCTTTTTCAATTGGATAAATCAATCTTTCCTAAAGATGCGATAGCTATCAGCTAAAACAATTCTTATCAAATCAAACTATCAGTATCACCATTCCGGCAAGCTGAAACCTTGTCCGGGCGCAAACGATCGGGATTCGTGAAATAAGCACGAGCGAGAATAAATACCGGACAGAGCAAACGTCAGAGTAAGTGCCAATCGGCACAAGGCACAGCACAAAAGGCAAACGACTTGATGATTCAAAAATGTTCAGCCGGTGTTTGGATAACCGCTGTTTTGGTATGCCCCAAACGCAATCAGCCACATCCGGGGATGTGGCTGATTGTTTTGGCTACAGCGCCGAGCTATGGAAGTCCAGCCGCTGTGGTCTGACCAGAAAAGTCAGCTTAGATCTTGCCAACCAGATCCAGCGAAGGAGCCAGAGTAGCTTCGCCTTCTTTCCACTTGGCTGGGCAAACTTCGCCTGGGTGAGAAGCAACGTACTGAGCGGCTTTCACTTTACGCATCAGGTCTTCTGCGTCACGGCCAATGCCTTCAGCAGTGATTTCCATCGCCTGGATAACGCCTTCTGGGTCAACCAGGAAGGTAGCACGGTCAGCCAGACCAACGCCTGGACGCATTACACCGAAGTTGTTGGTGATGGTGCCAGTCTGGTCGCCAACCATGTAGTAGTTGATTTTGCCGATTGCTGGAGAAGTGTCGTGCCATGCTTTGTGACAGAAGTGGGTGTCAGTAGAAACAGAGAATACTTCTACGCCCATGCTCTGCAGAGCTTCGTACTTGTCAGCCAGGTCTTCCAGTTCGGTAGGACAAACGAAAGTGAAGTCAGCTGGGTAGAAGAAGAAAACGGCCCACTTGCCTTTAACATCCGCTTCAGTGATGTCTACGAACTCACCGCCTTTGAACGCGGTCGCTGCAAATGGCTTGATTTCAGTGTTGATCATTGTCTTTCTCCAATTCATTTGGATGGGGTTAGGAAACAGGGTTAATACTGCACCACAAAACTCAATAGACAAAATTGATGTTTTTAAACAGGTCGATAGGAAGCTACGATAAGGTCGGCATCAGCCCGTAATAATCCTTGTTTTCCCTGCTACACCGATTTTCCCGATTGCCAGCAAGCCTTCCTGTCAACTTGCCGAGGCCCGCCCCGGAGGATCACACATTCCGCGGCGTTCCGGTTTTACAAAGCCGGGCCATGCCCGGTCAAGACATTACTATCCTAATCATGTTTCAAACAGTGATAAACGTCAGCAGAAAGAAATTGAGATACAGCTAAAGGCCAGCCTTACAAATCCTGAATTATGCGGTTTTACATTGGCCATCAAAACTGCCATAACGGTTAGTAATACAGTGCATCTATTATTCCCTTTTGGATTTAGGCAGGAGCCATAGTCTGTGTCCCTCCCAAGCTCTTCCTCTCACTCCCACAACGCCCGACAACTTTCGCAAGCAATCTTGCGCTTGCTAAAACAGAATCCGGATTTAAAACCCCGTTATCAAAGAGCCAAGGATACCGTGCGGGCTTTCCGCAATCCGGCTTTTTACGAGATGGAAACCCGCTGCAACCTGAAGTGTGAAGGCTGTTACTACTTTGAAGGTGGCGACACCTGGAAGATCAACGGGAACCGGCCTTTGTCAGACTGGCAGCATTTTTTCAGCCAGGAAGCCGAACGTGGCGTAACCATGGCATATTTTGTCGGTGCCGAACCGGCATTGGCGCAAGAACGTTTGCTCGCTGCGGCAGAACATTTCCCCTGGGGTAATATTGGTACCAACGGCACCATTCCACTGGACAAGGATATTCCCTATCGAATCGGGGTTTCAGTATGGGCAGGAGATGATAACTCCGACCGTTTACTGCGCGGTGCCAGTGTATTTCGCAAGGCCCTCGGTAACTATGCCGGGGATTCCAGAGCAATCATGCTTTTCACGGTGTCCAGCCAAACCATCAACCAGGTGCCAGAAGTAGCCCGGTTATGTTATGAGCATGGAGTCGAGCTGACCTACAATCTCTACTCTCCAACCCACTCCTACCTCAACAAGCTGGCCCGCCACCAACAACACGACGACAAGTTTTTTCGCTTTAGCGACCTGACCCACTCGCCGATGTTTTCTGATGACGACCTGCACCGCACCCGGGAAATTCTGGGTGCCAGTATCGAAGACTATCCAGAAACAGTGGCTTACTGCCAGGAATATAACGACCTGATGTGCCAACCAGGACCACGTTACCAATTGGATGATCAGGGCATCGCCATTAACTGCCACTCACGGGTGATAGATCCGATGAAGTATTACACCTGTGACCTGGAACCAGGCCAGGTCAAGTGCGGCACCCCGGATATCGACTGTAGCCAGTGCCGGATGTATTCGGGTGGCTGGTCCTCACGCTTTACTCCTTCGCTGCAGGATGTCAGCTGCCGCGAAGCCTTTATTGGCTGGCTCAACACCATAGATACTCTCGGTCGCATCTTTTTGTATCCACGACCAGCCTGGTTACAACAAGAATCAGCGACTTCCCGGGCTGCTGAAGCGAGTGCACTGGAATGACAAGCATCCAACTACCACGGCTAAAATTTGCAGCAGCACAAGAGATTGACTGGTTGGCGTTGTCTGCCTCTGAGCTGATTCGCTTTCGACAGAACAATCGTCCTGTGGAATTACTCGAACAGCCATTCCATCAGCTCCAATTTGGCGAACGTACTTTGGTCTTTATCGCAGACCCGGCTGCCGCTCATGAAATTCTGGTCACTCATACAGACGATTTCCCCAAGGCTGTCGTACAGCAGCGGCTCGGTAGTCAGGCGTTTGGACCTGGAATCAGTGGCACCCTGGGCGCTCGCAACGAACGCCAGCGTATTGCCCTCAAAGCGCTGGTATCGGCCAAACAGGCACAACAAGTGGGCGAAGTCGCAAAGGCTGCCACCCAGGATGCGATTCAACGCTGGCTGGCCACAGGTGAAATCGACCTGTATCGGGAAATGAGCGAGCTGGCCCTGCAAATTACCTGGGACAGCCTGTTTGGCAACAACCAGTATCAGGGCCGCGACCCAGTGGTCACCCGCACCATCGACGAACTCCATCAAGCCGACAAATCGGATTTTGTCACATCCGCCAATATCGTTGCTCGACTGACCCAACATTTTCACGACAGTGGCCGTTGGCAACTACTCCCGCAAGACAATCCACTACGAGCCATTGCTGACGAGCAGGGCTGGCCAACCGCGCCGGGGCTCAGCCAGGCCGAAGTCAAAGCCAACGCTCTGGTGTTTGCGGCTTCAGGCCATGTCACCACCGGCCTGACGATGGCCTGGTGCGGCTGGCTGCTGGGACTTCACCCGGACATACAGCAAGACCTGGCTGAACGCTTGCTGGCAGACCCGGACGACGATCAACACCGCCGCGCCTTGCGCAATGTCGTTAACGAAACCCTGCGGTTATTCCCTCCCGGCACCGATGTTATGCGCGACGCCAAGCGTGCTATCACCATTCAGGGGCAGGAATTTCCGGCCGGTAGCATGTTGCTGGTGTCGCTGTATTTTCTGCATCGCCATCACAAGCTGTGGGATCAACCCGACCAATTTAACCCCCAGCGTTTCGCCCCGGATGCCAGCCCGATTGCCAAGGGTTCGTTTATGCCATTTTCGGGGGGCAATTACGGCTGCTCCGGGATGTCAGTCGCCTGGAGTGAAATCATGGCGGTAATGACCGAATGTCTGCGCAGCGTTCAGTTTGACGTATCCCCTGCAAGTGCAAGCCAACAGCGGCTGGAGCCCGGAGTCTGCCTGTACCCCACCAGCGCCTTGCGCTGTCGAGTAACTAAAAGAACAGCCTGAACTGCCATGAATAACGGTTATTACCTTTCTATTTATACCTATATCGACGCCATTGCTGCACAAAATGACATCGGCGTGCGCCATGACCAAAGCATGACCTTGTGGCACTTGCAGGATGATCAGCTGGAATTGGTTCGCAGCTGGGAATTCGAACGCCTGTCAGGCGTTAAGCATCACTCGTTGTCGTTTCCAACCATCGATGCCGCGCTCGGTTTTATCAATGAGCAACTGGCTGAACTGCAACTCAGCACCAATCAGCTGCAGGCGATTATCGGCACCCCTGGTCTGGGGGATACCCCATACAGCAACAGTCCCGATTCACGCTTCGCTTATCACAACCTCTGTCACCTGTTCAGCGGCCTGTTGATCGACAGCCAGAAGTTTCAGCAGCAAGCCATTTTAGGACTGGCGTTAGATGGCGGCCCAGACACCGTGTTAGACCCCGAGTGCCGCGCCAAAGACTATTACAGCGCTGGCTACGTCAAGCAGGGCCAGTTACAGCTGCGCCACATTCCATCTCCAGCCGTGCTATGGGCCAGTCTGCGGCAGCGCTTTAAAATGGCCGAAGGTAGCTTAATGGCGTTAGGTCCGGCGACCACCGCGGAATATTCAGGTGCGGTTTCGTCCTCGCCACGGCTGCGAACCATTGCCGATATTCATGCCGTCGCCCGCTGGATTGATGACCTGGTGGCCGCGATTTGGGCCACCGAAGGTGATGCCGACCACCCTCTGGTACAACACTGGGATGACCGCTTTTGCGCCGAAGATAACCGCCTGAGTATGTTGGTCAAACGGGTTCAGCAAGAATCGGTTGATGTCGTCAAAGAAGCCGTTAGTCAGTTGATCGCTGAGTTTGATATCAAGCCCGAACAAACCTGGTTATCGATTACTGGCGGCTATGCGCTGAATTGCCCCAGCAACAGCGCCATTATGGATCACTTTGGTTTCCGTGGTTTCAGTGCCCCACCAACCGTCAATGACTCAGGTATGTCGCTCGGCATTGGCCTGCAGCATTTCTATTACGGTCTGCAGGAAACTGGCAAGACCTTGCAGTTCCAACTGCCCGGTGCTGCCCTTGGCCCGGCTGATGAAGATTGGCAGCAAATCCTTCTCGCGCCGGAATTTGCCGCCCATATTCACAGCTGTCAGACGGCCGACCCGGCTCAACTGGCACAAGACCTTTGTAATAGCGCCATCGTCTGGTTTGATGGTAACAGCGAAGTCGGCCCGCGAGCACTGGGTCAGCGCAGCCTGTTGTCGGACCCTCGAACAGCCGCCGCCCGTGACCAGCTCAATCAGATCAAGCAGCGTCAATGGTGGCGACCAGTAGCGCCCATAGTGTTGGCCGAGCAAGCCGCCGAATGGTTCGATATTCGCTACCAATCACCTTTTATGCTGCACACCTTTGAGGTGAAAGCAGAACGTCGTGACTCCGTGCCCGGAATTTGCCATCTGGATCAATCCGCTCGGGTACAAACCTTACAGCGACAACAGCAACCACGGCTGTACCAGTTAATCAGCGCGTTTCATCAACTCACTGGTGTGCCGATTGTCTGCAATACGTCATTAAATGATAAAGGTGAGCCAATCGTACAAACAGCGGCGGAAGCACTTAATTTTGCCCTTCGCAAAGGCATTCCCGTCGTCTGTATCAATGGCCAACGAATTGAGCTGCAAGCGCATGAGACCTACCAGGCCACTGAGCCACGACCACGGCCAGCGCTTGGCTGGTGGCTGCCATCGGACCAACTTCCACCACCTGCGCTAACACGCAAGGAAGCCATGATTTATTTCCACAATCCGAGACTGCAGCGCTTCGATTTGAGTGACCCTGAACAGCTCAAACAATTGCAGCGGCGCCTGGCTCGTATTGACGAACAATTCGGCAAACGCGCCGACTTCCGTTTTATTGACATCTGGCATGTTCAGGAACATGCACACCAAATATGGAGTGTTCAGGAGCAAACAAATGAGTGAGATAACGAAAGCGGCAACCACTCAGGCGGAGTTTTTAAGATTAATCGACACTCAATTGGCTGCCAGACAATTTGACCTGGCATCCGAGACCCTGAAGCAAGCTTACGATGCCGATCCTTCAGCCCCAGAGGTGCGACTCAGGGAAGCCCTGCTTAACCAACAACAGGGACGACTGGAAGCTGCTGCGCAAACATTACAGAGGCTGGCCAGTGACTACCCGGCTTTTATCAGAGCCAAAGCCCAGCTATTAAATACCCTTTTGCTAGCGGACAGGCTGATAGATATTCCCGAGAACCAAGAGCTGGTTAACACTGTTCTAGAACACCAGAACAATAACTTCTACGCCTTAAAAGCACAGCTGAGCCTTGCTTTACAGAACACAAATAGCAGAGAGCATTCCAATAATATCGAAGAAGCATTAAGAATCTCTTTAAAGCACCACCCTTTTGGCTATCAATTTATTGATATTTGTATTAAAAAACTATCTCCCCCCCAAGTTGAACATTTATTTAATAACTGCAGTGATATACCAAGTCCTGCACTGAAGCTCCGTAATGCCCAACGACTGATTCGGCGTAACACCCCAAAAGCAGCCCTGCTTTTACTAAGTCAGGCATATGATATTTCTTCAGAGCACCTGCCAGTAATACGAAGCCTGTTACACCTGTTAATTGATCTCGATAAACATGACGAATTTTCAAATTTAATTGAAGCTTCATCCATTCACCTGAAAAGTGAAGAAGAAGTAATAAAATTCAAGCTTCTTTCATTATTAAAACAACGAAAGTTTCATGAAGCAATAACGCTTTCAAAATCATTAAAAAAGCACCCAAACCTAAAGCCAGAAACAATCGATGCTTATATTCAGCTAATTTTAAAAATTAACAAGGTCGATGAATTCAAATACATTCTTGAATCATTTGGCAACAAAATCAATCCAATACAGCAATGTGAAATTTACTATCGCCTTGGGGATTTTTCGTCATCGTTGCATAAAGCTGAGCAGGCCATGCAAAAACGGCCAGATGTCCAATCTATTACGGCTTATTACCAATCACTCCGGGCTCTTGGCGAGCAACAACGGGGTATCGATACTCTGGAACAAGGCATAAAGCAGTTTAAATCCATATCATTATATGGCCTGCTGATTAAAGCAAATGCCGAAACAGGAAATAAAGAGCGCTGTATTCAGCTACTGGAAATAGTTGAAAATCTGTTCAAAAAACCGAAAGCTTTTGCAGACATCCTGCATAGTACATGCATGATCCTGCGCTCAGATCTGGGCATGCTGGAAAAGTTTAAATTATGGGCCAACACATATAAATCCCCTCAATATATAACATATTATATCGACATCCTGAGAATTTGTGGCCAGCATCATGAAGCAAACCAGATTGATAATAAATTCCAGGTTCAACCAACTGACTTCGATAGAAAACTCAACCTGATCACCGAGCTACAAAAGATATCATTGGATAATGCCAACCATTTAACGCCTGCATCATGCTTCGCATGGATCAAAGCAGATAAAACACAATGGCAATTTATCGATTGGTACGGGCGGGCACGCTGGGGTCAGCAAGCCAACAGACTTTTCACAAAAGCATTCAGTACAGACTGCTCACAAATAGAACCCGATTGGGATCAATACCCTCTGATCAACACAGATATGTCACCAATAACGTCTCTTTTATCGAAAAAAAAAGGATTGGTGATCGCATCTTCTCACCGAGGTCCGGTAGCAGCCAGTATGGTTGCAATGAAAAGAGCAGGTATTAGCACCAGAATTATCGCAACGACCGGGCGTAGTCTGGAGCCTCATTTTCGCACCTCGTTTCTCACTGAGCAGCCCCACACTGCAATAAAACAGTTGATTGCTTCCCTGAAAGACAATGAAGCCATTATTTCCTCTCCAGATCTATCCAAAGGCAAAGGCGGCATAGAGTTTGATTTTATGCACGGCAAACTGACTCTGGCTCCAATCATGCCCAGACTATGCTATCGCAACCGAACGCCGTCATTATGGATGAAGGCTTACTGGACCGAGGCCAATGATATCGCTATCGAGTTCAGAGAGTTACCTTCCCCCGAACCAGAGGAGTTGGAGTCCGCTTTCATTGAACGTTGGGGCAAAGCCTACCTGGATTTATTAGAGCAACAGTTATGCGGTGATCCCGCCAATATCGGCTTTTCAGAAGAGTGGCGAAGCTGGGCAATCCCTCAACCCGGTGTTGCCAATGCCTTAGCGTGACATACCAATAAAAAATCTCAGGTATTGCTGATAACCCGCCGGGATAACAAAGTTGATTTTCAGCGGATCATCCTTGTCTGACAGCCCGGCTACCGCAGCATCAAATTGCTCTGTCAGCAGTGAACTGCTGACACCCGGCCGAATCACTTCACCGGCGCTGCTGTCGACCAGCACGGTGGCATTGTCAGAGCCGAAGCCTTGCCCCAGATCCTGCACCAGCGTCAGGAACCCCCGGTCGCTACCACCCCTCAAGGTGGTAGGCTGACCATCGAGATCAATGGTATGGGACGTAATGGTGTCGCCAACACCGATGATGCTGGGCATCAAAGCCGGGTCGAAGTGCTGTTGTGCCAGCGCCAATAGAGCCTGATGGTCAGCCGGAGCCGAACGGGCGTTAAAGTCCTCCCCTAACGGGTATTCGCCAGTTTGCTGAAAATAATAGCGATTCAGCAACACCATCACACCCGCCTCTTTCACCGCACCCTTGACCATAAACTGGAAGTCAGTGGTGCCCCAGCTATCCGTATCAGCCGGTTTAATACGCTCAATGCCGGTGCTGCTGTCACGTCCTAGGTTGGGGGCATAGTGAACAAAAAACGAATCATCCATACCCTGCTCGCGAGCTTCCGCCAACAATTTGTGCATAAAGCGCTGCACATCAGCCTGCAAGCGATTGACCGCTGAAACACTCCCCAGCACCGCGCTGAGCAGATTGATATTGATGGTTGGTGATACCCGGTTATCCAGCACCACACTGTTGGCCAGTAACTCGATGTTTTCCTTGGCCAGGTTATAAGGGGGATTGCCGAGCAGATTGATCAGAAAATAGCGGGCCTTGACCGGCACCTGTAGCAAAAAAGCCAGTTCCTGTGACTGCAGGCCTGGATGGCTGACCTTGCCAAAACGGTCTTGCCATTGCACGCCACCACCCGCCAGACCGGGTAAATACAGGCCCTCATGTTGCGCCAGATCCCGACCTACTGCCCGTTCGACAATCGGATTCACTCCACGCTTGCCGACATGCTCACCGTTGGTCAGCACGTAAAAATGGCCATCCAGCTGACGTACCGCACGAACATAGCCAGGGTCAATGTCACGATTGAGCGGATCGCGTACCAACCCCATACAGACGCCATCAAGGTCCTGGATAATCAGAAAGTCCTGCTGCTGATTCAGCTTGCGCGCCAGCAATGACAGATCGGTATTCCAGTGTTGTGACGACAGGCGTTCAGACATGCTTGCTCCGTGTAAGGCTTTGCCAATACGACCAGTGTAACCAGAATCCGTTGCACAATTGGGGGGAATGTCAGCCTGATCCGCTTGCAAGCCTCGATAGCAGCCAGACAAACCCAAACGCTGCCAACAGGCATAACAGCAGTATTACGCTATAGCGGTCGAACACAGGCCGAGGGAGAGCGCTGCGACGGCGGGTCAGCCGCCAAAGTGTGCGAGCTGGCTGGGATTTGAAGCCTGACCAGCGACTGCCAAAGTAAAAAAACACAGCCCAGCCGAGCATAACGCTAATCACGGTAGTCCAGCGATGCTGTTCAGGTAGTTCAGGAAAGGCCGACTTGAACGCTACCACAAGCACCATATAGGGAATCAGCAGCAACATCCGCATATCCCGGCCGCGGGCGGGTTTCACCTGCCTGAGGATGCGTAATGGCTGGCCACAGTGCGGACAGTGGGTTTTTGATGCCAACTCCCACCACCAGCGCGGAGGAACCGCCTGATGGCAGAAGCGGCAGCAAGGTGCCTCAGACCAGACTGGCTGGCTGCTGGTTACTGTTGTTGCCGTTGACGTTGTTGCCGTTGACGTTGTTGCCGTTGACGTTGTTGAGGCTGGCGTTTGAATTGCTGCTGGCGGCTCTGCCATGGCTGTGCTCCACCGGTCCTTGTGGGGTTGTCATGATGTTGGGCACCTGAGTATTGGCCTGCAGCATTTCTGCCGGCATAGAATCCAGATGCAGGGTACGAGTCGGGAAGGCACAGTCGGCACCGTTGGCGTGCACCACTTCGAGAATCTTCAGCATGACATCCTGTTTAATCTGGTGAAACTGAACCCAGTCCGTGGTTTTGGTGAAGCAATAAACAAAGAAATCGAGGCTGGATGCACCAAAGCTGTTGAAGTTGACGATCAGTGTCTGCCCTTGATCAATCTCCTCATGATTGCGCAGCATGTCCCGTACGCCATCAATCACCGCATGCATCACCCGGCTGTCCTGATAACGGATGCCAATGGTTTCATAAATACGGCGGTTCAACATCCGCGAAGGGTTTTCCACCGCAATACTAGTGAAGATCGAGTTTGGTACATATAACGGCCGCTTGTCGAAAGTGCGAATACAAGTAACCCGGAAGCCAATGCTCTCAACGACACCTTCGATATTGCGATCCGGTGAACGAATCCAGTCGCCAACCCGGAACGGACGGTCCATATACACCACAATCGATCCAAAAAAGTTGGCCAGCAGATCCTTGGCCGCCAGACCCACGACCAGGCCGCCAACACCACCAAATGCCAGCAAACCGGAAATGGTAATTCCCAGTGCCTGCAAAATTGGCAGCACCATCAGGATAATCACGACCACGCGGGCAATCTTGCCAACCAGCTCAATGGTTGTGGGATCCGCCCCACGGGAAATCTGCCGATGTTCAACCCGGTTAATCAACCGCCAGACAGCCCAGGACACCAACACGATCAACGACAACTGACGCGCCAACGGAATGCTGGTCATCACGCCAAGGTCAAAATTGCGGGCGGTAATGTCCGCCACCCAGCTGGCCCCCACCGCCAGAATGATCCAGTTAACCGGCACTGCGATGGCATCGACAACCACATCGTCCCAATGATTGCGGGTACGGGTAACCAGCTTCAGCAAACGGTGGCGGGCGATACGCCAGAAGAAACCGGCAGTCAAGGTGATGGTCAGCGCAATCGCAACATCCCAGAACCAGTCATAGTTCTGGCTCACCAGATCCTGCCACCAGCCGGTGGCGGAAATTTTTTCAAACATAAACAGAATCCATCAGCAGTCTGGTAGCGGATTATGCCACCCGGCCATATGAAAAAAATATCTTGCTGGCGTGGGGGCATTCTCAATAAGTCAATTGAAAACGCCTCTGGGACATCGATGGAAGGAATGTGTTGCAAGAAATTCGCTGGCAGACGGAGCCATCTGCCAGCAGGGTCAGCAGACCGACGGTTAATGGGTCGCCGACATCTGCATCTGGAACCAATAATCCTCCAGCTGACCAATCACAATGCCAGTGCCGTCGTCGTTGCTGCTGGAATCATCAATACCAACCCCACTGCAAACCCGGGCGGTGCCATCGCGAACCACCACACATTGGCTGGCAACACAGCTTTGCATGTCGCCTGCGCCAGACAGCACAGCCACAGTGCCACCATAAATATCACGGCGGCTGGAGATACAGTCCCGTACAAACGGCAAGCTGTTGATGCGGCGAATCTCGGCCACAGAGCCAACCTTGAGGTAACTTTCAAACACACCCAGCGCATCCAGCGACGGCGGAATATGCCCATGAACCCGAAAAGCAAACGGTGAACTCTCGGTATCCCGGGCCAGCACCAGCTCACGGGTCGCATTAGCGTCTGTACGACTCAATTCCGCCAGCATACGCATCGCGGCCTTTTCCTTGTCACCCACCCCCATGGCCAGATCCAGCCAGGCACTGGTATTGGCACCAGATCCCGGAATTGCCTTGCAGGGCATTACACCAACCCGGGGATAAACATCCAGACTGCGTTTTTGCGACTGAAACTCCACCGCGACTTCCGAGGAAGCACCATAGGCCTGACAGTCCGGACTGGAAAAATAGAACAGATAACCTTCGGTTTGCTGGCTGCCCAGATGCAGGTAATTCGCCAGCGGGTCCATACAGTCATAGGAAAAACTGCGCGACAGCAGCAGTTTCTGGATATCCCCGTCAGCAACACAACGGCGCGCCGATTCAACCCAGTCATGGAAAGCATCGTCTGCACCTTCCGCCATCAATGGCGCGACATGGGTTTCGAATTTCAGTTTCTGATTCAGGGCCCACTCATAACGGTCGGCAAAGTCGGTCAGCCAATAGCCCTGTTCAGCCCAGTCCATGGCATCAAACGCCAAAGCGCAGGTATGCAAGACTGCGGTAGACCGGGAATGCTCGACCTCCAGCCAGGTTTCGGCCAGATAGAACTCGTAATCCGGTTGTCCCTGGGCCTGCTGTTTGGTGGATGGCTGGGCATCATCATTGGCACGAGCCAGTAAATCAGCTGCAAAATAGCCTCCCATTAATACGGACTCACCGGCTGCTCCGCCACCAAACTGGAAAATCCGCAACGCTTCGAGATTTTGCAGGCTGGCAACGGCCGCAGATTCTGTCAGCGCCGGGCTTTGCAGCACCAGCAGGTCATCATCCGGATGATACAGGCGGGTGAACTCCGCCAGACGGGACTCAATCCAGCCAAGCCAGCGACGCGCCGAATAGGTACAGGCGCGAAATTCAATGCGGGCACCACGACACTGAATGTGCAGGGCCGGTTGCAGAATCACTTTGGAAGTCTGGCGATGGTGGCTGGCAGCATGGATGGTTTCCAGCACAAACAGGTATGACGTTTCCTTGTCGAAACAGTGTAACCAGTCCGACGATCTCGAATAGGTAACCGCTTTTTGTTGCCAGTTCAGGTTATCCGGTACTCGTAATGCCGACATGGTAGATATTCCTCAATCCCTGTGACGTCACCGGCCAGCCCGGACAGACGCCATCCGACACTGCTGTTCCGGCAGTGCCTTGCCAATAATTCATTTGGAGAGTTGCTATCCTTGTGGCCGGCTGCGGACGCAGTGCGACGATCCCTGATGGCCTGTCTCTGGAGAGAAATCCGGCTGGCGGGCACAAACCGTAGTAGCCCTGAAGACAAGCAATCCCCGGCTATGCTACCTCTGTACGTTTTCTGGTCAACGGCCGCAATTTGCGCCATTCATGGTATTGCTACCCAGATCACTGTTACGCCTGAATAATATTGGTTTTCGTGACAAATATCTCAATAAAATGTGCTATCAAAAGTGAACCAACCGACGCAGAGAGTCAGGATTCCAGTCCCAGGCCAATATCTCCGGGCGGAGTATATTCCAGAGCCGACAGGCGGTACTGGTCACGACCATTGTGTTTGGCTTCATAGAGGGCTTCATCAGCCCATTTGATGCACTGTTCCAGACTCGTTGCCGCAGTCGGGTTGTACATGGCAACGCCGATACTGCAACGCACCTGCAGGGTTTCGTCAGCGGTAACGGCGACTGCCAGCTGGCGCACCCGTTCCAGAATACGCTGGCACACCACTTCCGCTTCTTTCAGCGAATGACACACCACCAGCGCGATGAATTCCTCACCGCCATAACGATACAGATTATCCTGTTCCCGCAGGGTCTGGCCGACGGCGGCCGAAAAAGCCATCAGCACCTTGTCGCCAACGTCATGGCCCCAGCCATCGTTAATCCGTTTGAAAAAGTCGATATCGAGCAGTAATACCGCCATCTGCTCCTGGCCGCGTTTGAGCTGCTCCGGCAAGCTCTCCAGCCGTCGCTCCAGCGCCCGTCGGTTGGGAACATGGGTGAGCGCATCGAGCTCGCTTTCATCCCGCAAGGTGACAATTTTTTCCGCCAGCCGGTCGCCCTTGAAGATTACGGCGCCGAAATACACCCGCTTGCCGACAGTAATACGACTGACTGTCGCCTGAATCGGAATGGTTTCGCCACTGGCAGTCAGCGCCATGATGCGGCCGGGATCGTCCAGGTTGTAGCTGACGTTACGTCCCTTGGAGCCAAAGCCCTGCATCAGCTTGTCATGACGATGACGGGAAGCCTGGGGAATAAAGTCGTTTAATTCCATCTTTTTGAGCTGTTCCAGCGGCCAACCGAACATTTCCTCAGCTGCCCGGTTGGCTTCGAACACGTGTTTGTTTTCATCAAACATCAACAAGGCAGCGCCGCTGCTTTCCAACACCAGGCTGATGCGGGCTTCCGCCAGCTGACGGGTTTCACTTTCGTGCTGTAGTGCGTTTGCCCAGTCATCCATACTCTGGGCACCAAGGCTGAGCACCAGCAATCCGATGATCGCCATGCCCACCGCCAGCACCGCGATCGAGGTGGCATTATCAGTCAGGCCTTCAAGTACCAGCTGCTGTAATAGCCAGCCACCGAATAACGGCAGCAACAGCATCGGTAACACCAGACTGCGATAAAAACGGCCGCCAGCAGTATCGCGATAGATCAGCTTGTTCATCGAGCTGCGTCGCAGGCGCGCGCCCAGCAGCACAAAAAACGCCATAAAACCCAGACTGGCATGCCAGTCCATCAACGACGAGCGGCTCATGCCAGCAACCGCAAACGGCTGATAAATCCAGATAAACAGGGTCATCAGGGCTGGTGCGATACCGGCCAGGAGCAACAGGTCATTGACCCTTGGATCATGCCAGCCACCAACGGCAGAGCGCACCAGCAGCATGCCTGCCATCAGCATGCAAATGGCGGTCGATTTACTTGGCCGCAGAAACAGATCGGTATCCAGATCCGGCCGTAACCAGTGATCCGGCCCGGCATCAATACCGATCATGTATTCAGCCAGTGTCACCAGTCCAAGCAGTAACAACCCCCAACCGGCGGTGATCGACAGCCAATAACTGCGGGGCGACTGCAAGCCAACCAGGCCACAACCCGCCAGTGCCAGACCAATACCCGTGTTCGGTTTCATGGATGGGAAATCCGGCAAATATCCCTGAATCCAGACCAGCGGCATCCACCAGCCGACCAGCACCAGCAAACCAACCAGCGTCAAACCGCCGCCAAGCAAGGCAGACAGCCGCTCGACCCAGAGTTTGTTCAAAGCAAGTTTGGCAAATAACATGGCATTAACCTGATCCATCACCTGATGCTATTGGCATCGTTGTCGTATTCATTGGCACATCTGCTGTAGCCATTTGTTCTATTACCTTGCCCCGGCACAGGGAATCAGTGATTCGGGGCCAACAACTGCTGGATTTGCTGGCGGGTCTGTTGCCAGACCTCCAGAAATTCCAGCCACCAGGTTTCTTCAACAGGCGCCGCCTGGGAATCAGGTAACTGATCCAGCAGCTGGCACAGCGCCACCAGCTGCACATGTCCTGCAGCCTGACGCAGCCGTCCCGCCAGTTCACGGAAACCTGCCGGCTCCTGTCGTAGCGAGGCCAGCAAGCTATCTACCTGACCAAAACGATCGAGGAAGCGCTGCAGAAAACCGAGGTACTTCTGCTGCGAACCCCAGCTGGTAATCGCTGCTGCCAGATCCAGCATTGAGGTATCTGCCGCCTGCGCCGCAGCCGATAAGCCGGTCTCACTGTCCAGCAGTTGCGGCACATAATCACTGATCGCCTGCTGCAACTGTTGCAAGGTAAACGGCTTGGCGAGGAACCCGCACATGCCAGCATCAAGGGCATCGCGGCGTTGTTCATCAGTCACTCCAGCGGAGCAGGCCAGCACCGGCAAGTCTCGTCGATGTTTGATCAGATGCAGACGGCGGGTAGTCTGATAGCCATCCAGCTGCGGCATTTGCAGGTCCATCAACACCAGATCCAGCCGCGCTGATTCATCAGCCAGGAAATACAGCAGCTCACTGCCAGAGCTGAAGGTCAGCACGTCTGCGCCCCACAGCTTGAGGAACGACTCCGCCACTTCGAGGTTGAAATCGTTGTCATCCACCACCGCCAGCCGCTTGCCATTCAATGACAGCAGCGGAATTTCATCCGAGACCCGGGGCAGCTCGGATGCATCCATCAGCTGAGCCTGAATACGGAACCAGAAACAGGTACCCTTGCCGACTTTGCTTTCCACTTGCAAATGGCTGCCCATCAGTTCGACCAGTCGGCTGGAAATCGACAAGCCCAGCCCGGTACCACCAAACCTGCGGGTAATCGAGGTATCCGCCTGCGAGAAAGCCTGAAAGACCTGCTGGCATTGCTCGTCCGACATGCCAATGCCGCTGTCTTCAACCCGGAATTCCAGTTCACAGCTGTGATCCATCAGGTTTTCAGCTCTCAGCACCAGCCGTACATAACCGGATTCGGTAAATTTGATCGCGTTGCTGATCAGGTTGATCAGCACCTGCTCAAGCCGTAAACGGTCGCCGCGCAATACCATGTCGAGGCCAATGTTGTGCTGAACCTCGAATACCAGTGATTTGCGGCTCAGCCCGACTTCAAACATGGCGCGCAGGTTGTCAGCAACTTCCGTCAACGCGAACGGCACCTGCTCCAACACCAGCTTGCCCGCGTCGATTTTGGAGTAGTCGAGTACGTCGTTGATGATGCGCAGCAACGAGCTGCCGGCCTGGTTGATTTTGCGCACCATCTCCCGGTCCTGTGGCACCAGCTGACGGCTGAGACAAAGCAGCTCGCTCATCCCCAGGATGGCGTTCATCGGGGTACGAATTTCATGGCTCATGTTGGCCAGGAAGTCGCTTTTGGCCCGCGCGGTACCCAACGCTTGCTGTCGCGCCTGCTGCAGGAAGTCGATCTGCTGCTGGTGATTGGTCTCCAGCTGCTGCTCCGCCCGCAAGCGGCCAGTGGCGTCATCAATCCGTGCAATAACATGTGGCTCACCACCGATGAGACACTCTTTCAGCATGATCTCGGCAGTAAAGTCCGAACCGTCCTTACGACGGGCCTGGGTGCGATAGTCCTTGCCAGTGCGGCGGGCTTCTTTCTGGATGCGGGGAACCTCCATACGCCAGTTCCGTTTGTGACGCAGTACGGCCGACAACAGCATTTCCGCCTGACTGCCCTCCAGTTCCTCGCGCTGGTAACCAAAGATTTCGCATACCCGGTCGTTGACCATCAAAATCCTGCCACTGTAATCAAACACCAACATGCCACCCGCCGCCGCGTTAAAAACGCTGCGAATACGTTCTTCATCTTCCCGGTAACGATTGAGATGTTGTTGCTCTTCCAGCTGTTGTTTACGGAAGCCCAGCTGGCGCCGATACAACTCAAACACCACCAGCATCACCAGCCAGATCAGTGAAGCTACCGCCAAATAGCTGTAGCGGTAGCTGCGTTCCAGATTGGCCAGTTGCTTCGGGTTAATCTGGCTCAGCATCAAACCCATGACGGGGGCTGGCAGGACTGTATTGGCGGCTGATGGATAACCAATGGGTAATACCACCCAGTCATCCGCCAGATTGAGGCCATCTACCTGGCCCTGGCGATATTGTTCCAGATGGTGCCAGTCGAGCTGGCGGCGGGACGGCGGATCACCGAGCAACCAATGAGGATTATTTTCGTGCCGATAGGCGCTGACACCCGGCTCGAACACCAGCTCGATCATGCCCAGGTCACTATCGATCCATTCGCTCATCAGCTCCATGGTGTGCTGCAGGGCAATGTTGATCATGATAAACGCCCGCGTTTTGCCACTCGGGCTGGTAATCCGGGCCCCCAGCCTCATGGTCAATAACAGTGGCTGCTCAAGCTGGCCGTTTTCAACATTGAAGTCGACCGGGCTGATGTAAATCTGGCCAGGCTCCAGTTTTTGCAGCCCGCCCAGATAATAACGGGACTGCTTGTTCTGTAACTTGCCGGAATTCTCACGCGGCGATGACACCTGCACCGATGGACGCCCAAACAGCGGCCGTGGCTTGTCAACCCGGTAGAGTTCCTGACCGCTTTCATCCAGCAACCGCACCTGATAAATATCCGGGTTACGATGCAACAAGCTTTCGAAGGCGTTCAACCGACCGGAATCATCGCCACGTTCCCGTTGCTGCAGGTACTCGATTACCGGCCGTTCGGTCCTCACGCTGTCGAGCAAATCGATATCGTGGGAAACCTGTGACTGCAGCATGGAAACGGCCGCCGCCATGTGGAAGCGTTGCTGCTCAACCAGATCCAGTTTCTCGTCTCGCAGACGGATTTCAGCCAACCACCAGGCGGCCGCCAGCAGCAGCAGTAACAGGCCGATACTCCAAACCTGCCGCAATCGCTCCTGGCCCGGGAGTGGCGGTATTCTGCGGGCTGCCATCAGAGTTTGTTGACCGCATCAAGAATGGTTTGCAGATCCTGTTCCAGCGTTGTCGAGGCGTCTTCAAGATCCATGATTTCATCCACGCCACGCTCGACCGTCGTCATCAGCAGGTTTTCCTGGGTTTCTTCCAGCCCCCACGACAGGAAGGAGTCATGCAGACGCCCCAGTACACGCTCCAGAATTGCCCTGCTGCGCTGCCGATGCTGCTGGTTCGCCTGCTCAAAGCGTTGCAGCGCAGCACGGCTGCGCTCGATCAGATAACGACTCTGCTGAGCATGTACCAGCGCTTCCAGCTTGGGTTGCACGCCTTCCAGAATGGTCGGGATATGGTCGCGATAGCGGCCTCGCAGATCTTCATTGGCTGGCATGTTTTTCACCAGCAGCGACAACTTCTGGAAGTTGAAGATCGCCCGCTGGCCGCGTTCAACGATGCGCCCCGCCCCTTGCAACCGGTGTAACAGTTCCTGCTCCAGAGCCGTCGCGCTACTCGATGAACTGAAATGCTGCATGCTGTCGGCGTGGCGAATCTGCAACACGGTGTGGCAACCAAAACGGCCAATACAATCGACAATCTGCTGACCCAGCTGGGTCATGTTGGTGACCTGATTCAGTTGCTTCATAAAGTCCAGCACTATGCCCAGTTCACCGGCGTTGGTGAGCGCCGTCATGGCCGTCTGGAAAGCGTCATGCTGACGTTCCTGCAAGGCAACTGTTTGCTGCTGACGCTGCAGGCAGTTATGAATCTTGTTAAGCAGGATCTGGCTGTTGAACGGTTTGGTGATGTAATCCACCGCACCAGCTTCCAGCCCCATCAGTTTTTCTTCGGTGCTGGTGTTGGCCGACAGAAAAATGACATCAATATCGTCGTAGCGGCTGTCCGACCGGATCTCCCGACAGGTTTCGTAACCATCGAGCTCCGGCATCGACACATCCAGTACGATCAGATTTGGCAAGTCACCGGCTTGCAGCCATTGCAGGCAGGCCTGACCACTCAACACTGCGTTGACCCGGTACTCGCCGACCAGCTGATTCATCAGCAAGGCGATGTCGTCCCGGCTGTCGTCGACCAATAAAATATGAGGCTGGGCTTTCATTGATTGTCCCCCAGACGCGTGAGCAGGTTGGCAATCGCCTCACAGCTGCTGTCGATATCAAAGTCATAGAGGCAGTCCAGCAAGGCTTGCAGTTCGGTTTGCATACCCGCCTGCTGCAGCTCCGGCGCCAGTTGCTCAATCTGCTGCAAGGCCCGGCCATAATCCTTGCGAATCAGCTCGGCAGCCTCCTGCAGCGCCAGCTGCAAGCCATGCAGCTCCTCTTCCGGCCTGACCACGGCTGCCGTTGGCGGTTGTTGATCATGTACCTCAAGTGCCGCAGCCGTGCTGGCCAATAAACTGGCGAGCAGGTTTTCCAGCGCCGTCAGCTGCGCCGACGACGGCGGCTTGTGCTGCTTCAACTGCTGTTCCATGGTGCTGACCAGCTGCCACAACTCACTGGCGCACATATTGCCCGCCATGCCCTTGAGCTGGTGCAACCAGGCTCGCAGGGCTTCAGCATCAGCCTGCTGCAGGAGCTGCTGTAACTGCGCTGGCGCTGTCGCCAATTGCTGCTGGAAGCTGCCCAGCAATCGCCAGAACAGATCGTGGCGCTGGTTCATGCGTTCCAGTGCGGCAGCCGCGTCAATACCCACAACGACTGGTACAGAAGGAGCGTTCATCGAAAATCACCTGACAAAAGATACAATCCCTGTCGTAACGATAGACGTTATCCAGACAGGTGAAGCCGTCCTGACAGGAAAGGGAGATGTTAAGAATTCCGTAAGAATTGAGCCGCCGGGCGGATATTCAGAAATCAGCGACCAGACAGTGAGAAGCCCGTCATAGAACCGCCAGAAACAGACTCATGAACACCAAACTGTTCCATAAATGATCATTTCATTACGCTTTATGAAGTAATAACATCCACGTCCCTATCAATACCCGCACCCGAATTCAGGTCTTTCATGAAATCCGCTGTAACCCTGCTCATTTTTTGCTTGTCCCTGCTGCCCGCCATCAGTCAGGCCAGCCAGAACACCAACCTGCGCCAGCAAGGCCAGTGGTATGGCTACTGGGGCTGGAACAATGCCACCTACTCTGACTCGGATATTCATTTTGAAGGTGATGACTACGACTTCACTCTGCATAACGTCAGCGCCAGTGATCGCCAGACGCCATTCAGCTTTGCCCAGGTATTCCACAGCTACCTGAACCCGGGCCGTCTGACCATTCCGCAGTACAACTGGCGGTTTGGCTATTTTGTGCAGGACAACTGGGCACTGTCGCTCGGCTGGGACCACATGAAATATGTGATGGATCAGAACCAGGTGGTCACCATGACTGGCACCAACAACCGCAGCGGTTATGAAAAAACCGACCCGGCGCCGGAACAGAAACAGCTGACCGATGACTTCCTGACCTTTGAGCACACCGATGGCTTTAACCAGCTGTCACTGGAAACCGAAGTGTTCCTGCCGCTGCTGCAATTCGGCGAAGACATGGACATCGCCCTGTTTGTCGGTGGCGGAGCCGGTATTCTTTACCCGAAGAGCAACGTCAAACTGATGAGTGGTGTGCGTAACGACGAATGGCACGTCGCCGGTTACAGCACGCTGGTGAAAATCGGCGTTGAAGCCAACCTCTGGAAAGGCCTGTTTGTGCGCTTTATCGGCAAATACGGTTATGCCGATATGGATGACATCCTGACCAGCCCGGACAGTAGCGACCGCGCCAGCCAGACCTTCTATTACGATGAATATATTGGTGCCGTGGGTTACCGCTTCTAAGCCCTCACTGACAACCATAAAAAAGCGAGCCTTGAGCTCGCTTTTTGGTCTCTGCAAACCTTCAGACGCAGTTACAAACTGCGCTGACGCACGGCTTCAAACAGACAGATACCGGTCGCTACGGAAACGTTGACCGAGCTGACTTCACCAGCCATCGGAATATTGATCAGGTGATCGCAGTGTTCGCGGGTCAGTCGACGCATACCGGAACCTTCCGCGCCCATCACCAGTGCCAGCGGGCCTTTCAGATCCTGCTGATAGACAGAGGCTTGCGCTTCACCGGCAGTGCCGATGATCCAGATACCCCGTTCCTGCAGTTCTTTCATGGTACGCGCCAGATTGGTGACCTGTACGTAAGGCACCACTTCGGCAGCACCACAGGCAACCTTGGCAGCAGTCGCATTGAGCGGCGCAGATTTGTCTTTCGGCGCAATGACCAGCTGCACACCAGCAGCATCGGCGGTGCGAATACAGGCGCCGAGGTTATGCGGATCGGTAACCCCATCCAGAATCAGGATAAATGGCGTGCCTTCGATCTTGTCGAGAATATCCGGCAGGTTGCGTTCACTGGCCTGCTGAATCGGTTTACGGAAGGCAATCACGCCCTGATGGTTGCCGTCGACTTTCTGGTTCAGCAGCCCTTTATCGGCTTCACGAATGGCCACTCCCTGTTGCTGGGCTTCGTCCAGCACCCGCTCCATTCGCTGGTCGAGGCGGCCTTTTTGTACCCAGACTTCCACCACCTGATCCGGGCTGCGTTGCAGCAATGTGGTTACGGCGTGGAGTCCATAGACGGCTTCGAGTTTCATGCATTCTTCCAGGTGTTCGATTAGGGAGTAGCGGCCAGCAGACTGGCCACCGGGTTATCTCAGCCGCGCTTATTTGGCGGCTTTTTTCGGCTTGCTGCTCTTGCGAGCGGCTTTTTTCTTACCCGCCGCAGCTTTCGCTGGTGCGGCTTTTTTGGCATTCAGCTTCTGCCGTTTGCTGGGCTTTTTCTTGTCGGACTTTTTGCTGGCCGCTGCGGTACTATCACCAGTAGCTCCGGCAGCAGCACTCTTGCTGGTACCAGCCGGAGCCGCTTTACGGGCGCCAGCTTTCTTGGCTGGCTTGCGTTTCTGACCGGCTTTTTTCGGTCCGAAGGGACGGTCGTCAGCGATCACATCGACCAGTTCGCCAGTCATCGGATCAACAGCCTTGCCCATGTCAGCGCGGGTGCGGCTGGTCGGCGCTTTGCGAGTCGACGGCTTTTTACCCGGACGCAAGGTGCTTTCTTCAACGCCTGCCGGTGTCGCCACCCGCTTGCGTGGCAATCGTGCCGGTTCCGGTAAGCTGGCGCGTTTGGAGCCAGACGGCGCAGTGGCCATTTCAAAGTCGATCTTGCGCTCGTCCAGATCCACCCCGGTGACCATCACCCACAGCGAGTCGCCAAGACGGAAACTGCGCCGGGTACGTTCGCCCGTCAAACGGTGTTTGACGGCGTCAAAGTGGTAATAGTCGTTGCCGAGCGAGGAGATATGCACCAGGCCTTCGACATAGACGTCTTTCAGTTCAACGAACAAACCAAAGCCGGTTACCGCTGAGATCACCCCTTCAAAGACTTCACCAACGCGATCCTGAATGTATTCACACTTGAGGAAATCGGTAACGTCACGGGTGGCATCATCGGCGCGGCGTTCGGTCATTGAGCAGTGCTCGCCCAGCGAAATGATCTGCGCCATGTCGTATGGATAGATGCCTGGCTTGGCCAGCAGGCCGGCACCGTCTACCCGTACCGCATTACTGCATGGCAGCTCGGAACGAATCACGCTGCGAATCGCCCGGTGTACCAGCAAGTCCGGGTAACGACGAATCGGTGAGGTGAAGTGGGTGTAGGCCTTGTAGGCCAGACCAAAGTGGCCCTGGTTATCAGGCTGATAAACCGCCTGGCTCAGGGAACGCAGCAATACCGTCTGGATCAGGTGGGAATCCGGCCGCTCGCTGATCTGTTCAAGTAACGCCTGATAGTCTTTGGGATGCGGGTCGGCCTTGCCGGTGTTGATCGACAGCCCCATTTCACCCAAGAACGAGCGCAGGTTCTCGAGTTTTTCGGCACTTGGACCGGCGTGTACCCGGTACAGGCAAGGCACTTCGTATTTCTGCAGGAAGGTCGCCGTACAGACGTTAGCGGCCAGCATGCATTCTTCGATCAGCATGTGGGCGTCGTTACGTTCGGTCGGTACGATTTCCTGAATCTTGCGTTCAGAGTCGAACTGGATGCGGGTTTCGACGGAATCAAAGTCCATCGCACCGCGCTCTTCACGCTTGCCACGCAGCAGTTTGAACAAGCCGTACAGGTTGTCGATATACGGCACCAGTTCGGCGTAATGATCACGCCAGGCCTGGCCTTCGTCGGTGATTGGCTGCTGCAGCATCGACCAGACCTTGTTGTAGGTCAGCCGTGCATGAGAGTGGATGATGCCTTCCATAAACTTGTAGCCGGAGATATTACCGGCTTTGGAAATGGTCATCTCACAGACCATCACCAGACGGTCAACGTTCGGGTTCAGCGAGCAGAGGCCGTTGGAGAGTTTCTCCGGCAGCATCGGCACCACAAAGCCGGGGAAATATACCGAGTTACCACGGCCATGAGCTTCGATATCCAGTGCCGTCGCTGGTTTGACGTAATGGGAAACGTCGGCGATGGCTACGTACAAGCGCCAGCCACCGGTTTTCTTGTTCTGCTCACAGAACACGGCATCGTCGAAGTCGCGGGCGTCTTCACCGTCGATGGTAACAAACGGCAGGTGGCGCAGGTCGACCCGGTACTGTTTGTCGGCTTCGGCCACTTCGTAGGGGATGGCGTCGGTTTCGCTCAGTACTGCATCGTTCCACTCGTGGGGAATGTCATGGCTGCGAATAGCGACTTCAATTTCCATTCCCGGCGCCAGGTGCTCGCCCAGAATTTCAACCACTTTGCCCAGTGGCATGCCACCCGGATTTGGTTGCTGGGTGATGTCGACTACCACAAACTGGCCGTGCTCGGCACCATTACGACCTTCTGGCGGAATCAGCACTTCGAGGCTGACTCGCTTGTTGTCCGGCTGCACCACGCCAACACCAGCCTGATCGAAATAACGCCCCACCAGCTGTTTGGTGTTGCGTTCAAGGATCTGCACAATCTTGCCTTCCGGCCGACCACGACGGTCGAGGCCAAGGATCTGCACAGCTACCTTGTCGCCGTGAAAGACCTTGCGCATCTGACGGTTGGACAGGTAAATGTCATCATCACCGTCACGCAGAACAAAACCAAAGCCGTCCTTGTGACCCATCACCATACCGGTGATCAGATCGACTTTTTCCAGCGGGAAAAACTGGTTGCGACGGTTGCTCATCAGCTGGCCGTCACGACACATGGCGATCAGTCGCCGTCGCAGGGCTTCAACCCGCTCTTCCTCGGTTTCAGCCAGCGCCTCACAGACCTCTTCATGAGTCAGCGGTCGATTGGCCTGCTCCAGAAATGCCAGCAAAGCCTCACGGCTGGGTACCGGGTTGTCGTATTTCTGTGCTTCCAGCGCCGCATTCGGATCGTTGATGACTGGATGTTTGGAAGGGGAATCCGCCAAGAGTCGGCTCCTTATATTGATGATTGATGGGTGGTCACCCGACCACCAGCCAGGCGCATGGAAGGCCCGGCGGATTGATCTGTTTTCACGACTGCCATTGAGTATACCCTGAAGCAGCGTCAACACTGCTATCCAGGCCCGAATTATGGCTGATTACTGCGACCTGAAAACGTCACAGCGGACGAATATTGATCAGGCCGCTGTCACGGCTGGCACCTGCCTGCTGCAGCTGCTGCAGGTATTCCTGCCACAGGCTATCGTGATTCAGGCACAGGTGACGCAGGTAGTTCCAGTCGTAGAGACCGGAGTCGTGGCCGTCATCGAACACCAGTTTGAGGGCGTAATTGCCCGCCGGTTCGATACGTAACAACCCGACATCCTTCTTGCCGGTTTGCAGAACGCCATTGCCAGTACCATGACCACGAACTTCCGCCGACGGCGACCAGACCCGCAAAAACTCAAAGCTCAGGGCAAAGGTTTCAGCGCCCCAGCTTAATTCCACACAACGACTTTTCGTTCTGACTTTTATGCCATCAGGCTTCACAAATTTTTCTCCCGGCCGATTAAACCTGTTGAGGCCAAAATATAACCTAGACTTAAAAACAGTAGTAATAAAACCCAGTGACGCATGCCTACGCCCCTGGCTGTACGTAGTCATGGTTTCCGTCTTTCCCAGATAGGTAACGCATCATGTATTCGCTTCGAAAAATCAGTATCAAGGCCCGGCTCTGGTTGCTGTTGGCAGCCACCGTCGTCTGCATTGGCATTATTCTGGTTCAGTCCCTCAGCCAGACCTACGAAGCCACCCTGGCTGCCAAAAAAAACTTCGTCAAACAGCTGATCGATGACTCCTACAGTGTGGTCGAGCACTACGGCAAGCTGGCCAAAGAAGGCATTATGACGGAAGCCGATGCTCAAGATGCAGCCCAAAAAGTGCTGATGGCCAAGCGCTATGACAATGGTGAAGGCTACTACTTCGTAACCTCTCCGCAAAACATCATGGTCGCCCATCCGCTCAAGCCCGAGCTGGTTGGCAAGGACCTTAGCCAGAACCAGGATGCCAAAGGCAAGTACCATTTCCGTGAAATGACCCAGGTGGCAACGGCCAACCCGGAAGGTGGTTTTGTCCGTTATTTTTGGGAACACCCTAACTACAAGGAACCGCTGGAAAAGATCAGCTACGTCAAACTCTACAAGGACTGGGGCTGGATCATAGGCACCGGCGTGCACACCCAGGACATCATAGAAGCCAATAAAAAAGTCGCTACCGGGCTGATGATTACCACTGCCGTTTTCATGGCCTTGCTGATTGCCATCATCATGCTGATCGCCAGCAGCATTCGGCGTCCACTGAGCGATCTCAACAGCGCCATGGCCGATATTGCCCGTGGTGAAGGCGACCTGACCCGCCGCTTGCCAACCGACGGTAACGATGAAATTACCGCCATCGCCAATGGTTTTAACGGCTTTGTCAGCACCATTCACAAGCTGGTAACCGAAAGCCAACAGGCGTTGCAAACCCTCACCCGGTTATCCAGTGACATTACCTCCTCCAGTGATGCCACCCACAAAATGACCGATGGCCAGCTGCTGCAAACCGATCAGGCCGCCACCGGCTCCCACGAAATGAGCCTGACCATTCGCGAAGTTGCCGGTAATGCCGAACGTGCTGCCGAGTCCGCCCGCGACGCCGATGACAATGCCAAACGCGGTTTGCAAACCATGCAACAAACCCGTGAACGCATTATGGATCTGGCCACCAACATCGAAGAATCCAGTCGGGTGATTCGAGGCCTGCAGGCAGAAACCGAGTCGATTGGTTCGGTATTGGATGTGATCCGCGGTATCGCCGAACAAACCAATCTGTTGGCCCTCAACGCGGCCATCGAAGCTGCCCGTGCCGGTGAACAGGGCCGTGGATTTGCAGTGGTCGCCGACGAGGTTCGAACTCTCGCTTCACGCACCCAGGAGTCCACCGAAGAAATCAATTCAATGATTTCGCGCCTGCAACAACAGGCCAGCCAGGCGGTTGACTCAATGGAAGCCAACGCCCGCAACTCTGAAGCCACCTCGGAAATGTCGCGTTTCGCCAGCGAAGCCATCGACGCGATTTCCCATGCGGTTGGCACCATCTCGGAAATGAACCTCAGCATTGCCGGTGCGGTGGAGGAACAAAGTGCCGCCGCCAACGAAATCAGTGGCAGCATCAATGAGATTGCTGATGCCTCTCGCAACATTGCCAACAACATGGGTCACAACCGCCAGACTGCCAGTCAGTTGCAACAATGCACCCAGAATCTCAGCAGCCTGATTGAGCGTTTCAAGATTTAACGTCTAGGCTCCAGGTAGCCAGGGTCACAGAGAGCAACTTGCTCCTGTCAGCCTGCGGCCATCAATTTTAAAAATGATCACAAAGCCTGTCATGGACACGCAGGCTTTTGTTTGCACCAACCGCAGGATGCCAGCCGTTTGTTATGGAGACTCCGGCATGAATTTTTTACGACAATTTTCCATCGCCATGCGACTCTGGACTCTGCTAGCCATTGCCGTGCTATCCGCCTTGATCGTCTACGCGGTCAGCCTGAACAATAGCCGCACGGTGCTGGAACATTCCAAGCAGGACAGCATTCGCTACCTGGTCGACGCCGCCTTTTCCGTGCTGGAGCGGTATGCCGAGCTGGAAAAACAGGGCATGCCAACCGCAGAAGCCCAGCGCCAGGCCAAAGAAGCCATCAAGGCAATGCGCTACGATGGTGGCGTTGGCTATTATTTTATCCAAAGCCTCGACGGCACCATGGTGATGCACGCCACCAATCCCAAACTGGATGGCAAAGACATGCGTGATTCAAAGGATGCCAAGGGCGTATTGATGTTCCAAAACGCCAATGACGCCGCCATGAGCAGCCCGCAAGGCGGCTTCAGCTATTATCACTGGCAGCACCCGGGCCGTAATGAAATCGCCCAGAAAGTCTCCTTTCAGCGACTCTATAAGCCCTGGGGCTGGGTACTTGGTACCGGCGTTTATCAGGATGATATCGACGACCTCTTCTTTGATAACCTCAAGGCCGTGTTACCCATCATGATCACCCTGATCCTGTTGATGGTTGTCATCGCCTGGGTAATCTCCCGCAGCATTATTACGCCACTGGGACAAATCGACCGTTCAATGCGCAATATTGCCAGCGGCGAAGGTGACCTGACCCAGCGCCTGCACAAAGACGGCAACGACGAAGTCAGCGGCATCGCCAACAGCTTCAACATCTTTGTAGAAAGCATCCAGAACCTGGTACGGGAAAGCAAATCCACCGCCACCGCCCTCAGCTCACTGACTGGTGATGTTAAACAGCTGAGCCAGCAAACCCGTCATATGACCGAAAGCCAGCTGATGCAAACCGACATGGCGGCCACCAGCTCACACGAAATGAGCCAGGCCATTCAGGAAGTTGCCAGCAGTGCCGAACGTGCCGCCGAAGCCGCTCGCGATGCCGATGACAACGCCAAACGCGGCTTGCAAACCATGCAACAAACGGCGGAACGGATTGCTGAACTGGCTGGCAATATCGAACAATCCAGCTCGGTTATCCGCCAGCTGCGGACAGAGTCTGACTCGATTGGCTCGGTACTGGATGTGATTCGTGGCATTGCCGAACAAACCAACCTGCTGGCACTGAACGCCGCCATCGAAGCCGCCCGTGCCGGTGAACAGGGCCGTGGCTTTGCGGTGGTCGCTGATGAAGTTCGCACCCTCGCCTCCCGTACCCAGGAATCCACCGCCGAGATCAACAAGATGATCACCCGCCTGCAAGGCCAGGCGGCAGAAGCCGTACAAACCATGGAAAACAGCGCCAGCCACTCGGAAGCCACCTCGGAAATGGCCCGCTACGCCAGCGAAGCGATTTCCACCATTTCCGAAGCCGTCGGCACCATCTCGCAAATGAACCTCAGCATCGCCGGTGCGGTGGAAGAACAAAGCGCAGTGGCCAATGAAATTAGCAGCAACGTGCAGCAAATTGCCGGTGAAGCCAGCAGCATTGCCGACAACGCCAGCCATAGCGAAGATGCCGCTGCCAAACTGGATCACAGCAGCGCCAGCCTGCTGAAAATGATCGAACGCTTCCGCACCTGATCCCAGTCGCCTCAGGTCCACACAAAAACGCCGCTGCGGTTCTGCAACTGCAGCGGCGTTTTAATTCCCGCCAGAATCCTTACCAGGCTCCCGTCACCCCATACAGACCCAGCCATTCCCCTCTGTTTCAGCAGAGCTGTCCGATGAAATTTGCACCAAAAACAGCACCACAACAGCCTGGCGCCCTCTGGTGGAACAAAATCGACATCAAATAGACGCTCACAGAGATATAAAGAATATTAATTTCCTGTTAGGAATCATGACATTATCGATTATGGTGCGGGATTTGCTTTTATTTTGGAGAATATTTTTACCCTGCAAGGAAAACTCATAATCCTTGCAGCCTCTCATGTAAAGGAGCACGACATGGCAAACTCCTGGCGTATAGCCGCCCTGGCCAATAAACACAAAGCGATGGGTTCCAATCTGGAAGACTGGAATGGCATGCCCACCGCCTGGACTTATTCCAACAGCGGCTACACCCTGGCGGACGAGCATGAAGCGATCCGCACCAAGGCTGGCCTGATGGATGTATCAGGTCTGAAGAAAGTGCACTACGTAGGGCCTCATGCTGAAAGCTTGCTGGAATGGGCGACTACCCGCGATATTTCCAAGCTGTATCCGGGCAAGGCGGTTTACGCCACCATGCTCAACGATGCGGGCAAATTCATCGACGACTGCGTGATCTACCGCACTGGCCCGAACGCCTTCATGGTGGTGCACGGCACTGGCCGTGGCTACGAGCAGCTGGTCCAGGCTGCGCTGGGCAAAAACGTTGCCGTACTGTTCGATGACGACATGCACGATCTGTCGCTGCAGGGCCCTGCCGCTGTTGATTTCCTCGCTGAGCACATTCCCGGTATCCGCGACCTGCCCTACTTCCACCACACCCACGCTCGCCTGTTCGGTTGCCCTATCACCATCTCCCGTACCGGTTACACCGGTGAACGCGGCTACGAGATCTTCTGTAAAGCAGCCGATGCCGAGACGATCTGGGACGGTATTCTGGAACAGGGCAACGATTTCGGCATTATCCCCTGCTCCTTCACCGCACTGGACTGGCTGCGCACCGAGAGCTACCTGCTGTTCTACCCGTTCGATAACTCCGAGATGTACCCGTTCGAGAACGAACCGGCCGGTGACACTCTGTGGGAGCTGGGTCTGGACTTCACCGTATCCAAGGACAAGACCGACTTCTGCGGCGCTTACGAGCACTTCCGCCTGCAAGGCAAGGAGCGCTTCAAGATCTTCGGCGTGCTGCTGGATGGTAAAGACGCCGCAAAAGAGGGTGACGAGCTCTGGGCTGACGGCAAGAAAGTGGGTGTCATCACCTGCGCCATGTATTCCCGTCTGACCGACCGCTCGATGGCAATCGCCCGTATTGAAGTACCGTACGCTGAACAGGGTACGCCGCTGCAGGTCAAGGGTAGCCTTGAGGTATCGGCTATTTCCCATACCCTGCCGTTCGACGATCCAGAGAAGCAAAAGCGCATCGCCAAGGGCTGATTCAGCCCCGGCGCAAACAAAAACGCCGCTGCGGTTCTGCAACCGTAGCGGCGTTTTTTGCTGCCGGAATCCTTACAGAATAAACTGGCTCAGATCCTGGTTACGGGAGACTTCACCCAGCTGCTCATCAACATAGGCGGCGTCGATAATTACTGCCTCTTGCAGGTCGGTGGCATCAAACGACACCTTCTCCAGCAGCCGTTCCATAATGGTGTGCAGACGACGGGCACCAATGTTTTCGGTGCTTTCGTTAACGTCATAGGCGATTTCTGCCAGTCGCTTGATAGCATCCGGGCGGAATTCCAGCTCGACACCTTCGGTTTTCAGCAACGCCCGGTACTGCTCGGTCAGCGAGGCATTGGGTTCGGTCAGAATGCGTTCGAAGTCATTTGGTGTCAGCGCCTGCAGTTCCACCCGGATTGGCAGACGACCCTGCAGTTCCGGAATCAGGTCAGACGGCTTGGCCAGATGGAAAGCACCGGAAGCCACAAACAGGATGTGGTCGGTCTTGACCATGCCGTGTTTGGTGCTGACGGTACAGCCTTCAATCAATGGCAGCAGGTCACGCTGTACACCTTCGCGGCTGACATCACCGCCGGTGCCGCTTTCACCACGCTTGGCAACCTTGTCGATTTCGTCGATGAAGACGATACCGTTCTGCTCTACCAGCTCCAGCGCACGGATTTTCAGCTCTTCCATGTTCAACAGCTTGGCGGCTTCTTCGTCACGCAGGATTTTCATCGCGTCAACGATCTTCATCTTGCGCCTGGCTTTCTTCTCCTGGCCCATGCTGGAGAACATGTTCTGCAGCTGGCTGGTCATTTCTTCCATACCAGGAGGAGCCATGATTTCAACGCCAACCGGCGCTTGCGCCACGTCGATGTCAATTTCCTTGTCGTCGAGATCGCCCTGACGCAGTTTCTTGCGGAATACCTGACGGGTGGAAGAATCTTCGCGTTTCGGCTCGGTGGTGGTGTCCCAGTCAGTGGCCGTGCGGGCTGGCGGCAGCAGTACGTCGAGAATACGTTCTTCCGCCAGTTCTTCGGCGCGATTGGACTGCTTGGCCATTTCCTGCTCGCGCAGCAACTTGATACCGGTTTCCATCAGGTCACGAATGATGGATTCAACGTCCTTGCCGACATAGCCCACTTCGGTGAACTTGGTCGCTTCAACCTTGATGAAGGGTGCGTTGGCAAGCTTGGCCAGACGCCGGGCGATTTCGGTTTTACCAACCCCGGTCGGGCCAATCATGAGGATGTTTTTGGGCGTTACTTCGTCGCGCAGCTCTTTTGGCAGCTGCATCCGGCGCCAGCGGTTACGCAGGGCAATCGCCACTGAACGTTTGGCGTCGTGCTGGCCAACAATATGGCGGTCCAGCTCGTGAACAATTTCGCGCGGGGTCATCTGGCTCATGCGGATACTCCGGTCTGACCGGCATCGGCACCGTCCAGACATTCAATAGTCATTTGGTCATTGGTGAATACACAGATTTCACCGGCAATGGCGAGGCTCTTTTCGGCGATGTCACGGGCATTCATGTCGGTATTGCGCAGCAACGCACGGGCCGCTGCCAGCGCATAATGGCCACCGGAACCGACCCCGATCAGGTCTTCCTCAGGCTGCACCACATCACCGTTACCTGTGATGATCAGCGAGGCGGTGTGGTCTGCCACCGCCAGAATCGCTTCGAGCTTGCGCAGCGCACGGTCTGAACGCCACTCTTTCGCCAGCTCAACCGCCGCCCGGGTCAGTTGACCATGGTGCTGCTGCAGCTGTGCTTCAAATTTTTCAAACAGCGTGAATGCATCCGCTGTGCTGCCTGCAAAACCGGCCAGCACCTTGTTGTTGTACAGCCGACGGACCTTGCGGGCGTTGCCTTTCATCACTGTGTTACCGAGTGAAACCTGGCCATCTCCGGCAATCACCACCTGGTCGCCACGGCGTACGGATACAATCGTTGTCATGAACTTTTCCTGTTGGCTTTAAGCTTGGTTGTGAGAAATGGGGGCAACAAAGCTGAAATCAAGGGAATCCCCAAACAAGCTGCAAGGAATTGCCTGATTGGCTTTCGCCACCGATACTGTGACCGCAAATTTCAGTGAGACTCACCATGATCAAGGCAAATTCTGTTGTAGAACTGCACTATTCGCTGGCCGACAGCGATGGTAACCAGATTGAAAGTACCCGTGGCGGCAACCCCATCATGTACCTGCATGGTCACGACCAGATGCTGGCAGCTTTTGAAAAAGCCATCGAAGGTCAGGAAGCGGGTACCGTGCTGGAAGTCAGCCTCAGCCCGGAACAGGCTTATGGCCAACCCAAGCCAGACGCCACCATGCGGATTCCGTCGAAGCACCTGCAAGGCTCGAAAACCTGGAAGGCCGGTATGCTGGCCGATGTGATGACCGAAAATGGCCCGCGCAAGGTACGGGTAGTGAAGCCGGGCCGTTTTATGGTGGAAGTGGATACCAACCACCCGCTGGCCGGTAAAAGCCTGGTGTTTACCGTGCAGATCATCAGTGTGCGCGATGCCACCTCAGAAGAGCTGGCCCATGGCCATGCCCACGCTGGCGGCTCCTGCGGTCACTAAGGTTTGACCAGCTCCGCTGGCTAATAACTGGCTAGCGGACGCGCTCCATATAGACAAAAAACTCATCCGTCAGCGGGTCGTACCAGCTGTCTATCAGGCGGCTTTTCACCGTCTGGTTAACAATCTGCTGGCGGGTTTGCTGATCCATCGCGCTGCTGCTGGTGCCATTACGGACCGCTTCCTGCGTCAACGTCTGCTGACTGATAACCACCCCCTGTTCCGCCGCCAGGCGCGCTCGTGCCCGCTGTATTGCACATTCTTCCTGCGCCGCCCGCCCTTTGGCATGGGTGCGACAGGAAGCCACCACACCGTCAGCGGGATGATCAATCCAGTCCGGCCGGGCATTCTGTACCGGCGAGGCGACACAAGCCGTCAAGAAAATGAAACCCGTGTACAACAAACTCTTTCTCATAATGTCAGACTCACAACACTCAGCCGCTGGTATTCGGGTGTATTCTATTCTGATAACAGATTGGTTAGGCTGACGAATAATCGTGCTTGCCTGCAAGCACAGCTCATGAAGGTCAAGGAGACGATAATGAAAATGCGTAATTTGCTGGTGACAATGGCCGCCGCCACCACGCTGGCCGCCTGTAGTGGTAACACCCAGCAACAGGCTGCGGTTGAATGTGCTTTCCCGGGTACGACCCAGGCCGCGCCATCCTGGGTTTGTGGTGAAGCGCCGGAAGGCGTTGAGCTGTCTGCAGTGGGTTTTGCTGACAAGTCCGGCGCCGGTATGAACTTCATGAAACAGATGGCGGCTGCCCAGGCCCGTACTGAACTGGCTTCCACCATGAAGGTACAGGTTTCCAACATGATCAAGCAGTACGCCGAAACCACTGGTGCCGGTGACGATGAAAGCGTCGACATGGTCAATACTTCGGTGACCAAGCAGATCACTTCCGAAACCCTGATCGGCTCCCGCATCCTGCGTCAGATCTCAACCCCGACTGGCGGCCTGGTGGTACTGGTTGGTCTGGACCCGGCTGGCGTCAGCGATATCGCTGAACAGGCCGTAAAAACGTCCATGGCCAATGATCGTGCGCTGTGGCAGAAATTCCAGGCGGAAAAAGGCTTTGATGAGCTGGCGACTGAAATCGCCAATATGAAAGCCCAGTAATAACGCCTCTGGCCCCGGTTACAGCTTATTGATCAGACATAGCCTCCGGGGCTTGTTGCAACGCTTCTGCGAGATCGCCGATGAAGACCCGCTTGCATGCCTTGTTGCTAGCCACCATGGCGTTGTCAGCCCCGCTCAGCAACGCCGCCAGTGCCGAATACCAGCAATGGCTGCAACGTACCCAACAGCAGTATCAGCAATACCTGGAAGCCAACGACAAGGCTTTTCTGGCGTTTTTGCGCAGTCGCTGGGAATCCGTGCCGGTGGCACCACCGGAACAACGCGACGATACGCCCAAACCGGTTGACCTGCCGGTTGCTCCAGCTGAACAGCCGGTCGATAAACCGCAGCCTGACGACACGCCTCTGGTAGTGCTTAAACCAGCGCCGTCTGCCACGCCCGAGAAGCCGCCTGTACTTGACGAAAAACCAGTTCCTGAAGCCACACCGGCTGTTCCAGCGCCGATAACCAGCCAACCCGTCAGTCCGCAACCCGTCACTCCGCAGCCAATTGCGCCCACACCTCTGGTTGCCCAGCCGACAGCGCCCGGCCGTGATGAATCTGATGTCCGGCTGGATTATTTTGGTGACTCGCTGACCATTCGTTACGCCAACGCTTTCCGTCATCCCCGGCTGTTACGCAAACCCGGCAGTGATGCGATTGCCAGTAGCTGGCAAACACTGGCCTCCAGCCCACATCAGCAACTGGTAAAACAGCTCAAGCAAACCGTCAACCGGTTGCAGCTCAATGACTGGGGCAGCGCGCTGCTGTTCGACCAGTTCGTTCGCAGCATTGGCATCGACGGCGACAGCCGGGTGATCAGCAGCTGGTTCCTGCTGGTCAAGGCCGGTTATGACGCCCGGGTTGCCTACGATGAAGACCACGTTTACCTGCTGGTTGCCACCGATGAACCGCTGTACGGCGTCACCTATTTCACCCTAGGCAAAAAACGCTATTACTCGGTCAACCTGAATGGCGACAACATTCAGGCCAGCCGGGTGTTTACCTATGAAGGCCAGCACGACCTTGGCCATCGGCCAATCGGGTTTGGCCAACCCAACCGTTTCCGTGCCGGTGGCAAAATCGAGCAACGTCAGCTGGAATTTGATTATCAACAGCAGCATTACCAGCTGACGCTCGATCTGCCGAGCGGTTATACAGGTTATTACGCCCAATACCCGCAGCTGGAACTGGCCAGTTATTTCCGTGCCGGTTTGCCAGAATCGGTTGGCAACGAACTGCTGAGCCAATTGCGGCCGCTGATCGCCAACCAGACCGAACTGGAAGCCACCAACCGGCTGCTGCGTTTTGTCCAAACGGCGTTTGCCTACGAAACCGATGAACAGCAATTCCGGCAGGAGAATTACCTGTTCCCGCTGGAAACCCTGCACTACCCCTATTCCGACTGTGAAGACCGCGCCATCCTGTTTTCCTGGCTGGTCAATCAGCTGCTGGGCTTACCCACCGTGATTGTCTCCTGGCCGGGCCATGTCGCCACTGCAGTTGGCTTCAGTTCGCGGGTTGATGGGGTCGGCTGGAATCTTGATGGCCAACACTTTGTGCTGGCTGATCCCACCTTTATCAACGCCAACGCCGGTATGGTGATGCCAGCCTATAGCAAGCAACAGCCCAAACTGATTCGCTTCTGAATCCTCCCTCGAGTCGCCCAGCCTGACGGACAAAGCAGGTTGGGCGCTTGTCACGGCTTTGCTAACATCCCGCCATTCGACATTTTTCAGGACTCTGGCCATGCCATTGCAATATCAGCTGGTGCCCGTCACTGCCTTTATGCAGAACTGCACCATTTTCATGTGTGAAGAAACCCGCAAGGCGGCCATTGTTGACCCCGGCGGTGATGTGGCAAAAATCGAAGCAGCACTGCAGCAAATGGGCGCCAGCGCGGAAAAAATCCTGCTGACTCACGGTCATCTTGATCACGTCGGTGCCAGCGCCGAGCTGGCCAGTAAGCTCAACATTCCGATTATCGGCCCACACAAGGGCGACGAGTTCTGGCTGCAAGCCTTGCCACAGCAGGCACAGATGTTTGGTTTTGCCCCGGCCACCAGCTTCAGCCCGGACCAATGGCTCGAAGATGGCGATACAGTCACGGTTGGTAATGTCGAACTGCAGGTGATTCACACGCCAGGGCATACTCCCGGTCACGTGGTGTTCCTGCAACCGCAGCAGCAACTGGCCCAGGTCGGTGATGTGATATTTAACGGTTCAATTGGCCGCACGGATTTCCCGCAGGGCAATCACGCCGATTTGATCAGCTCGATTCGCGACAAGCTGTTCCCGTTGGGGGATGAGATCCGGTTTATTCCCGGCCACGGCCCGGAATCCACCTTTGGTGCAGAGCGCCGCAGCAATCCGTTTGTGGCGGATCGCCGCGGTTAATTCAGCCGATCATATTCGATCGGCTCAGATTACTCAGGGACGTTCGTCATACTGCGGCAGGTCGTCGGTGATGTCGTCCCAGCAAGCCTTGCTGCCAACAAAGATATGGCACTGCTTGTCGATCTCGACTTCGCTGTCCAGCGAACCAATCCGTAACCGCAGCAGCTCTGGTGCCGACTGGCGCTGACTGTAGATCGGTGTACCGCACTGGCCACAGAAATAACGCCGGGCATCTGCCGAAGAGGCGTGATAGCGCATCACATCAACACCACTCAGCAGATGAAAATCCGCTGTATTGACCGCCGCGTTAATCGCGTAGGCCGAGCCGTTGGACTTGCGACACTTCTGGCAGTGACACATCATCGCTGCCCCCAATTCGCCGTTGATCTGATAGTGCACGGCACCACAAAGACAACTTCCTTCCAGCATGAGAGTTCTCCACTCTGCCAACAACCAGGCCAGAGATAATGCCAGAGGCGGGTGACGGCTGGCTAACGGAGATAGCCACTGCGGACCAGCAGCATTTTATGCTGGCCCGAATTGCAGCCAATAAAAAACCCGCACAAGGCGGGTTTTTTATCAGCGTTGGTCTGATTCAGGCGGCCATTACTTGGCGCCGAAACCACCAAAACGCTTCTTGAAGCGGTCGATACGACCACCAGTGTCTACCACTTTCTGCTTACCAGTGTAGAAAGGGTGACATGCGGAACATACGTCCAGGTACATTTCGCCTGGCTTGGAAGAACGAGTCTTGATTACGTTACCGCAAGAACAGGTTGCTGTCAGTTCAGCGTATTCTGGATGGATACCATCTTTCATGGGACACCTCGAAATCTTCACGCCGCAACCCGTTATATAGACAGGCACCGCGCTACTGTTATACCTGAAACCAGGCTGGCTAAAATTAAGTTTGCCTCGCGCTTTATATGGCTGACCTGGTTGCCGAAACAACGATTCAACCCCTTGCGGAGACAATAAGGACGCGCATAATACCAGAGCCTTTTTCAGCAGCAAGCTTTTTTATGTCCTTTTACGTCGTCCGGGTCGCAGTGCCTGTGCCCTTGCGGCGCAGTTTTGACTATTTACCCTGTGAGGGTTCACAGCGTGCTGACTGGCAGGCCGGACAACGGGTACGGGTGCAGTTTGGCCAGCAGCTGCTGACCGCCATAGTGCTGTCCACCGAAGAGCAGACAGACGTCCCCGCCAACAAGCTCAAGCCGCTGCTGGAACGGCTCGACGAATACCCCTTACTCAGTGCCGAGCAGCTGCAACTGGGGCAATGGCTGAGCCGCTATTACCACCACAGCATCGGTGAAGTGCTCGAGCTGATGTTGCCCGCCATGTTGCGGCGCGGCAGCTCACTCGACGAAGCCCTCGAAGATGGCTGGCAACGCCGCCCGGATCAGCCCTCAATGCCGACCTTGCGCGGCAGTCAGCAACAAGCCTTGTGGCAACGGTTTGAGCAGCAAGCCAACTGGTCTCACAGCGCATTAACCCAGCAGGGATTCAGCCTTGCCCAGCTGCGCCGTCTGGCCGAGCTGGAATTGATTGAGGCGACCCGCAGCCTGCCCGTCCCCGCCACCACAGACGATTCAAAACCACCGCTGCCATTGAACCCGGAACAGCAAAAAGCCCTTGATGCACTACTGCCGGAACTGGGCCGTTTTCGCATTGCACTGCTGGAAGGCGTCACCGGTTCTGGTAAAACCGAAGTCTATTTACAGCTGATCGCTGAAGCCCTGCAACGCGGCCAGCAGGTGATGGTGCTGGTACCGGAAATCGGTTTGACGCCACAGACAGTACAGCGTTTTCGTGAGCGTTTTGGGGTGCCGGTCGTAGCGGTGCATTCCGGCCTTAACGACCGTGAGCGTTTGCAAGCCTGGTGTTTGTGCCATGAGGGCCGCGCGCGCATCCTGATTGGCACCCGCTCGGCGGTGTTTACGCCAATGCCGCAACTGGGCCTGATCGTGCTTGACGAGGAACACGACAACTCCTTCAAACAACAGGACGGCGTACGCTATTCCGCTCGCGACTTTGCGCTGGTGCGAGCCCAGAAAGCCGCTATACCAATTCTGTTGGGCTCCGCGACACCGGCGCTGGAAACCCTCAACAATGCGCTCAGTGGTCGCTATCTGCACCTGAAACTGACCCAGCGGGCCGGTAACGCCAAACCACCCGGCATGAAGCTGCACAGCACCCTGCATCAGCCTTTGACCTTCGGGCTGGCGCAACCGGTCATCGCCAAGATCCAGCAACACGTCGAAGCCGGTCGACAGGTACTGGTGTTTATTAATCGCCGTGGTTACGCGCCGCTGTTTGCCTGTCCGGATTGTGGCTGGCTGGCCGAATGCCGCCGCTGCGACGCCCGCCTGACGCTACACCAGTCGCCCTTACGACTGCACTGCCACCATTGTGATTACCAGCAAGGCGTGCCGGGTTTTTGCCCGCAATGTCACAGCGACAAGGTTACCGCACTCGGTCAGGGTACCGAACGACTGGCAGACGATCTGGCCAGAATGTTTCCCGATGTGCCCGTTACCCGCATCGACCGCGACACCGCCCGCACCCGCAACGCTTTTGAAGAATTACTGGCAGAAGTCCACCAGCCCGGCAAACGGATTCTGGTTGGCACCCAGATGCTGGCCAAGGGCCATCATTTCCCATCGGTGACCATGGTGGTGATTCTCGACGCCGACGCCGGGTTGTTCAGTGCCGATTTCCGTGGCATGGAGCAGACCGCCCAGCTGATCCTGCAGGTTGCCGGGCGCGCCGGACGCGCCGAGCATCCCGGCGAAGTCTGGATTCAGACCCTTTACGCCGACCATCCGCAGCTCAACCTGCTGATCAATGACGGTTATCACGCGCTGGCCGAAACCCTGTTAAAGGAACGCCTGTATCAGCAGCTGCCGCCCTACAGTCATATGGCCATGTTACGGGCTGAATCCCCCAACAAGGCGCTGGCCGAACAGCTGTTGCAGCAAGCACGCCAGTATCTGCAACAGATCAGCCCGCCACCGCAGGCCAGCGGCGGCCTGGCGCCGCTGGTACTGGTAGGGCCATTTCCGGCGATCATGGAACGCCGCGCCGGACGCTTCCGCCAACAGCTGCAAATGTTCTGTGCAGAACGCGCGGGGCTGCACAGCAAGCTCGACCCGCTGGTCGATTTCCTTCACAGCCTCAAGGGTTTCCATCAGGTGCGCTGGCATCTGGACATTGACCCGGTCGATACCCTTTAAAAGCGATTCAAGCTTCGGCAAGCAAGCTGCAAAGCGCTGTCTATACTGGAAACAAACCCGTTTTCCAGTCAGGTGCTGTGGATGGAATATCTCAGCTTCGCTCACGACGACAATCAGTACGCCGTGCCACTCAGCAGCGTGCGTTACATCGCCGCCGATAAAAGTCTGCCGGTAACCCCGGTCGTTCAGAATGGCCGCAAGACCATCAACACGGTGCAGTTTGAAAACCGTGTCTGTCGGCTATTCGATATGCAGGAGTTGCTGGGTCAGGCATCCAAGCGCGATGAAATTTGCCAGCTGTTACAACTGCTGCATGACCGCGAGCGGGATCACCTCAACTGGCTGCGAGCGCTGGAAAACTCGTTGCGTCACGATACCGCCTTCACGCTGACCCGTGATCCCTGTGCCTGCCAGTTTGGCCTCTGGTACGCCAACTTCAAACCGGCTGATCCAACCCTGGCACAGCTGATGGCCAAGTTCGACCAACCCCACCGCCGCATTCATGCACTGGCTGATGAATTACTCGCACTGAGCCAACAAGATCAGACCGACAAGGCCCTGGCCGAGCTGGATTACCATCAACGCACCACGCTGAAACGACTGCAGGAGCTGTTCAGCGATGCCCGCGAGCTGATTTCCGGTGGCGTTCGACCGACGGTGATCATGCTGCAACAGGCTAGCGACACCGTGGCGGGCCTGAAGGTCGATACCATTGGCGAAGTGTTTGACAGCAGTCCGGCCCAACGCGATCAAAGCTCCGACAGCTATATGCCGATATTCGCCAGCGGCTGGCTGAAAAACGTTCAGCTCAACGACGGCCCCTGCTCTGCGATTCTGGTGATCGACCCGACCCGCCTTGGTGCCGCAGGCTAAGCAACAGACCCAACGGCGGGTTAGCGCAGCGGTTGTATTGCCCGGCAGCTGGATTATCATCGGCGCTGCGTTTTGATTCCGGAGTATTCCCCTTGGCGGCAGCACAACTCACATCCTGGCAACACTGGCTGGCCTTTGGCCTTGGTTCTGGACTGGCCCGCAAGGCACCGGGAACCTGGGGCACACTGGCCGCAATTCCGGTGTGGTGGCTGGCGCTGCAACATCTGCCATTGCTGCCGTATCTGCTGATGCTGCTGCTGACATCACTGGTGGGGATTTATCTGTGTGGTAAAACCGCCGACGACCTTGGCGTGCACGACCATCCGGGCATTGTCTGGGACGAATGGGTGGGCATCTGGATTACCTGCCTGCTGTTGCCCGATGGCTGGTACTGGATAGTGGCGGCGTTCGCCGCGTTCCGTTTCTTCGACATTCTCAAACCCTGGCCGATTCGATGGCTTGATCAACACGTCGAAGGCGGTCTGGGCATTATGATCGACGATATTCTGGCCGGCATTATGGCGCTGATTGTGGTTCAGCTGGCGGCCTTCTGGCTGGTTTGAAGCAGCCATTGCATCGCCGGGCCCGAGATAATGATGGGCATGGCCCTTCCTACGCTCGGTGTTAGACAATCATGATCGTAGGGTCCAGGCATGCCTGAACAGGCGTTGTAGACAGGCCGCGCCCAACACCACCGGGATTATGATGGGCATGGCCCATCTACGGTTTCGGGGTTTAAAGCTAGCGTCGTAAATATCGGAGCCAACGCCAGACATTCAGCAAGCTGGCCAGTGAGCCAGCCACATAGGTAAACGCTGCGGCGCGCAGAATGCTGTGCGCCTTGAGCATATCCGCCTGATCCAGATACTCGCCTTCCCTCAGCATTGGCAAGGCCTTGCCAAAACTGGCGTCGACTTCCACTGGCAGCGTGATCAGGTGTACCAGGGTATTGATCAGCATCGCCACGATCGCCACCAGTAATGCCCAACGACTCGCCGCTGGCGTCACAAATGCCAGCAAGGGCGCAAGCAATAACGCCACTGGCGCCAGCCGCTGCAACCCGAACGCCAGTAGCGCCAGCCCCTGGCGCATGCGAAACATCGACTCGCCACGGGCATGTTGCAATGCATGACCCACTTCGTGGGCAGCGACGACCACAGCCGTCAGGGTTTTGCCTTCAAACTTGTCGGTGGTCAGCCGCACCGCTTTGGCATGAGGGTCGTAGTGATCGCCCTGATCGGTGGTTTCCACTTTAACGTCATCCAGTTGCAGATTGTTGAGCAGATGGCGAGCCATTTCACCACCCGTGCCGGGGAAGTCCTGCCGATGGCCACTGTGACGCCGCAACACGTACTGCACCCACATTCCCGGGGCTGTCAGTAACAGCAATAACAACAAAACCGCGATAACGATCAGCATCAGACGTTCCTGTGCAACACTGTGTTGGCAACTTATGAGAAGCTTTCTGGCTCATAATTCTGATCAGGCCTTGTTAGCGCAGTAACAGGCCCATTAGCCGCATTTTGCGGCAATCTGGCAGGAATGCCAGCTGCTGTCACAGGTTTTGGCATACAAACTGCGTCAGAACCTCATCAGAACGGCAGCCAATCTTTGGTGAACCAGTGTACTGCTGGTAGACTACGCCGCCTGTTTTATTGGAGGTGAAACCCTTGGCCATTCAATACATCGCATCTTCGAAACTGCCAACTCCGTTTGGTATTTTCATCATGCACGGGTTTGAAGATACGGTGACGGGAAAAGAACACGTTGCGCTGACCATGGGCGATATTGCCAATGGTGAGCCAGTGCTGGCTCGCGCGCATTCCGAGTGTCTGACCGGCGACGCGCTGTTCAGCATGCGCTGTGATTGTGGTTACCAGCTTGAAACGGCGCTGCGTTCAGTCGCCAATGCCGGTCATGGTGTGGTGCTGTATTTGCGTCAGGAAGGCCGCGGTATTGGTCTGTTGAACAAGATTCGCGCCTATAACCTGCAGGATCAGGGTGCCGACACGGTTGAAGCCAACGAAAAGCTTGGCTTCGCTGCGGATATGCGCGACTACAGCATGTGTGAACCCATGCTGTCGCACCTAGGGATTCATGCGATTCGTCTGATGACCAACAACCCGCGCAAGGTCAAAGCCCTCAGTGAGGCTGGTGTCACCGTGGTTGAGCGGGTCGCCATCGAAGTTGGCCGTAATCCGCACAACGAAGGTTATCTGAGCACCAAGGCCGCCAAGCTTGGCCATATGCTGACTGGCGGCGAACTGACTCATCAGGACGATAACGCCAACGCCGACTCACTCTGAGTCGGCTGCCGGATCAGTCTCGTCCTCCGCCTCGCGGAGGTTTTCCGGCCTGACGTGCAGCATGATCTCGTAGCCCTCATACTGGCGTGCCAGCGCCTGCATCTTGCTGACATGACGTTCCGTCAGCAAGGTTCCCTCAGACAGCAGCATGACGCCAGCAGGGCTGATCAGCCCCGTCGCCAGCACCATACCCGGGCGTGCCTCGGTAATCGGAATGCGCTCAAGATTCGACACCACCCCTTCATCAAAGTCATCCAGTACTTCGCCAAAGATGTCCACCAGCTCACGGTCATAGCGTGAGCCGACGTGTTTGAGCAGGTAGGTTCGGGCGTCTTCGTCACTGAGTTTTTCGCCGATAAAGTTGTGCTCCCGCTGTAAATCGGCGTAGTCCGTGACAATCCGCAGGATGCGGGCCGCCAGCGGAATCGCACCGCCTTCGAGGTGATCCGGGAAGCCCTTGCCGTTAAACAGCTCCATATGGGAACGAATGATGTCAGCAGAATTGTGCAGCGGCTCGAGCATCATCAGGGTGGTTTGACCATTCATGGGAAAGTGTGAATATTCGCGTTTTTCGACCTGATTCATCACGGTCAGCGACTTCACCAGCACCGCATCCGGCAAGGTGACCTTGCCAATATTCTTCAGCAAGGCAGCGTAATACAGATCCTGTACCTGCTGTCCCACCAGCCCGGCGAACTCTCCAAACAGCTTGCTCAGTCGCGCCAGCCGCTCACTGCTGCCCCGTTCCTCACCAAGGCGCTGTTCGATCATGCCGACCAGCAAATGCACCATGCTGTTGAACTCCTGCACCAGTGACCGATTGCTGGAATCCAGCCTGGCCTCGACGGCACCCGCCTCGCTCGATTTTTCCAGATACTTTTGCTCCAGTTCCTGGTTCAGCAAGCGCAGATTTTCATTTTGTTCGGCAATACGGGCCTGCAAACTGGCATTGGCAATTTTTAGTACCGAGGTCTGCAACGCGTCGGCGACCACTCCACGCAGCATCTGGTTATCCCAGGGCTTGTTCACGTAACGGAAAATATTGCCTTCATTAACCGCCTGGATGGTCGATTCGAGATCGGCGTAACCTGTAATCAGGATCCTGACCATGTCTGGCCAGCGTTCAAAGCAGATCTTCAGCAACTCGGCACCCGACATCTGTGGCATCCGCATATCGGAAATAATCAGATCAAACGGCTGATCTTCCAGCAGCTGCAAGGCTTCAGCAGCACTGTTGGCCACCATCACATCATGATTACGATGCAGCAGCCGTTTGAGTGCCTGCAACACGGCAGGCTCATCATCAACCAGCAGAATATGGCCGGTTTTGGCATCGGCCCCCACGTCCTCAAACCCATCAAACATCCGGCTTACCTCCTTCGGCCAAGGGCAGGAATATGCTGAAACAGCTGCCGTTACCGGGATTCGTGTGTACCTCAATACGACCCTGGTGGTCAGCGACCAGCTTCTGGCTCAGATACAGCCCCATACCAGTGCCGTCACCATCCGTTTTGGTGGTAAAGAAAGGATCAAAAATGTGTTCACGTACCGAAGCTGAAATACCCGGGCCGTTGTCTTCAACCGCCAGTTCCAGCTCGCCCGGATGCAGCCGTTCAAGTAACCGAATTTGGCCTCCGCCTGAACTGGCAGCGACCGCCTGAATGGCATTCACCAGCAGGTTCAGCACCACCTGGCCAATTTGAGCGGCGTTGCAGAAAATCTGTGGCGCCGGGTCCGGCAATAATTCAGCTTCCAGGGTCAGGCCGTCACCCAGCCGTATACGGGCAATATTCAGGATCGCCCGCAGTTCATGCCGCAGATCACACAGCTGTTTGTGGCTGCCGGTTCCCAGCGTCAGCATTTTCATATCCGTGACGATGTGGCTGATACGGTCGACGCCTTCAAGAGCGTCATTCAGACGCTCAGGCAGAAATTCGAGCACATCGGCAAGCTGCTCCGCCCGCCATACCTGCAACAATTGCTGGCTGACCGGGTGCTCGCGCCCAAGCAGATCGGCGGCCTGATCGACGGCACTGACGAACTGCCGTAAATGGCCAAAGTCATCGTTCAGTTCCGCCAGATTACTGGAGATATAGGCAATAGGATTTTTGATTTCGTGGGCGATACCGGCCGCCAGTAACCCCAGCGCCACCAGCTGCTCGGTTTGTTGCAACTGTTGCAGCCGCTGCGCGGTGATAGTCGCGTCCGTTGCATCGGCCGGGCTCGTATCAGAGGCTATGGCAGTCCCCATTTCCGGTTTCGGAGCAGACTTCCGCTGATGCTGGCTAACACCCCAAATGACACAAGCTGATACCAGCATGCCAAGCAGCAGCCAGCCGAACGCCGCCAGTCCTGCAAGCCAGCCTGCCAAAAACAGCAATACAGCCAGAAATATGGCCGGGAATATGAGCCAGCGACTGACGATCACCGCCACCCTCCGATCAGCTACCTACTCTCTTAAGTAAAGCAGCTTTGGCGGAGTCAGGCGGTGAAATCCGTGTCTGAAAACAGAATCAGCTCGCCTTGTTAAGGCCAGCCAGACGATTGGCGACGGCTTCCAGCAATTGACCGCAGTCGAGTTGGATATCCTGCCACTGACGGGCAGGAGTCGCGTGTTCAATATAACGATCCGGGATACCACGCAGCAGCACAGGGACCGCAATGCCTTGTTCAGCCAGTGATTCCAGAACCGCCGAACCGGCACCACCCATGGTGGCGTTTTCTTCCAGCGTGACCAGCAGGTCGTGACTGGCAGCCAGTTCAGCGACCAGAGTGTGATCCAGCGGTTTGACGAAGCGCATATCCGCCACCGTCGCATCGAGCTGCTCAGCAACCACCAGCGCATTGGCCAGTGGCGCACCAAACGCCAGCAGCGCAACACGCTGACCTGCCGCAGCCGTGCCCTGCCGGACAATGCGGCCCTTGCCGATTGGCAATGCCGTCATGGTGCTGTCCGGCTCAATACCGGTGCCGCTGCCACGCGGGTAACGTACCGCTGCCGGACCTTCGTGCTGGTAGCCGGTATAGAGCATCTGCCGACACTCATTTTCATCCGACGGTGTCATCACCAGCAGGTTCGGAATACAGCGCAGGTAGCTGAGATCGTAGGCGCCGTGGTGGGTCGGGCCGTCTTCGCCGACCAGACCAGCGCGGTCGATGGCAAACAGCACGTCGAGATTCTGCAAGGCCACATCATGGATCAGCTGGTCGTAGGCGCGCTGCAGGAAGGTCGAATAAATCGCCACCACCGGCTTGCTGCCTTCACAGGCCATACCTGCTGCCAACGTCACGGCGTGCTGTTCAGCAATCGCCACGTCGAAATAGCGATCCGGAAATTCGTGCGAGAAACGCACCAGATCCGAGCCTTCACGCATCGCCGGGGTAATACCGACCAGGCGCTTGTCAGCGGCGGCCATGTCACACAGCCACTCACCAAAAATGTTTGAGTAGGTTGGTTTTTTCACCACTGCCGGGGCCGCAGAGACGGCCAGCGGTTTCAGTGCGTGGTAACCAATCGGGTCTTTTTCAGCCGGTTCGAAGCCCTTGCCCTTGCGGGTAACAATGTGCAGGAAGCGCGGCCCCTTGAGCTTGGCGAGGTTCTTCAGTGTCAGCAGCAGTTCGTCAATATCATGGCCGTTGACCGGCCCGTAATAGTTGAAGCCCAGCTCTTCGAACAGAGTGCCTGGCGACACCATGCCTTTCATATGCTCTTCGGTACGCCGAGCCAGTTCCCAGGCCGCTGGCAGTTTTTCCAGTACCTTTTTGCTGCCCGCCCGCATCGCTGAGTAGGTTTTGCTCGACCAGATGCGGGTGAAATATTTATTCAGCGCGCCGACGTTGTTGGAGATCGACATATCGTTGTCGTTGAGGATCACCAGCACGTCGGCATTTTCATGACCACCGTGATTGAGCGCTTCAAACGCCATGCCTGCCGTGATAGCCCCGTCTCCAATCACCGCAACAACATTCTGTTCCTTGCCCTGCTGACGCAGACCCAGAGCCATGCCAACAGCAGCGCTGATGGACGTACTGGAATGGCCAACACCAAAGGTATCGTAGGGGCTTTCGGAACGGGTTGGAAATGCCGCAGGGCCTTCTTCGGTTCGAATGGTCGGCAGCTGCTCGCGACGGCCGGTCAGAATCTTGTGTGGATAAGCCTGATGGCCAACGTCCCACACCAGCAAATCGTCTGGCGTATCAAATACGTAATGCAGCGCCACGGTCAGCTCGACCACCCCCAGACCGGCACCAAAATGACCACCCGACTGACCGACGCTGTAAAGCAGGTACTCGCGCAGTTGCTGACACAGGGGTTTCAGCTGTTCGGGAGGCAGGGCACGCAGATCAGCGGGACTGTTAATGGCATCCAGTATTGGGGTATCCGGACGCAAACTCGGTATTTCGGTGAACATCAGTGTCGAGTTTCCGGTCGTTGAGCACCTGACAGGTGACGGATGCTGCTACGTATTGGCGAAAAAGGTAGCCATTCTAACGATTGCAGGCCTGCTTGAGTAGGCTAATCACTATTCCCGGCCGTTATGACGGCAATGCACCGGCAAAAGTGCAGCGCTGTTAATAAACAACCGTTAATAAACAGCCGTTAATCAACCAGCGCAGCGGTCAGATTAATGATCGCGCTCAATCACGTAATCAGCGATCTGTTGCAGCAAGCCGATTTCACCACCCTGCGCCTGTAACGGCTGCAGTGCGGCATGAGCCTGCGCCACCAGCTCGGCGGCCTTGGCACGCGCCTGATCCATGCCCAGCAGGGCTGGATAGGTGGGTTTGTTCAACGCCAGATCGGCACCCGCCTGCTTGCCAAGCGTGGCAGTATCGCCTTCGACATCAAGGATGTCGTCCTGCACCTGGAAGGCCAGCCCAATAGCGTCAGCATAAGCGGTCAGCGCCTGCTGTTGCTGTTCTGATAACGGCCAGCAGGCAGCCATAGCGCCCATTTGTACGGAAGCCCGAATCAGCGCACCGGTTTTGCCACGATGCATGTATTCCAGCTCTGCCAGCGTCATCGCCTTGCCGACGTGGCCAAGGTCGATGCTCTGACCACCCACCATACCGGCCGCTCCGGCGGCCTGTGCCAATACCCGGCTGATCGCCAGAGCCTGTTGCGGCTGCAGGCTGTCATCCGCCAGCAAAACTTCAAAAGCACCGGTCAGCAAGCCGTCACCGGCGAGAATGGCAGTGGCTTCATCAAAGGCGATGTGGGTGGTTGGCTTGCCACGACGCAGGTCGTCGTCGTCCATGGCAGGCAGATCATCGTGGATCAGGCTGTAGCTGTGGATCATTTCCATCGCTACCGCCGCCGTTTCAGCGGCGACAGCGGAACCACCAACCGCTTCCGCTGCCGCCAGCGCCAGTACCGGCCGCAGGCGTTTGCCGCCGTTCAGCAGGCCATAGACCATGGCATCAGCCAGTCGCGGATCACGGCTTTGTAACTGCTGCACAGCGGCTGGCAACAGTTCATCCATGCGGGCGCGCACCTGTTGCAGGCGAACACTCAAGTCGGTCATTCGAAGTCGCCCTGGCCTGGAGCCACAAAGGGCTGTTCTACACTCTGGCCATTGCTTTCAGTCAGCAAACGGACTTTCTGTTCAGCGTCGGTCAGCGCCTGCTGACAGGCGCGGGTTAACCGCACGCCCTGTTCGAAAGCGCCCAGCGACTGCTCCAGTGTCAGTGCGCCGCTTTCCATTTTTTCGACCAGACTTTCCAGCTCCGCCAGCGACTGCTCAAAATTGAAGGATTGCTTTTCAGACATATCTACACCCTATTCGAAGCCGCAACAGTAGCGGTTGGCTTGATCAACAACAAGTCTGGAGGGGTGAATTTTGCCCCCTGACAGGAATAAACCGGATGTTTGACTAAACTCTTTTTTGGGTTCTGTGAATTCAGCAAGGAGCCATTGTGGATCTGGCAACACTGGTAGGTTTAATCGGCGCATTTGCCATTGTCGTAATGGCAATGGTGATGGGTGGCGACATTGGTATGTTCATCAACGTACCCTCCATCCTGATTGTGTTTGGCGGCAGTTTATTTGCCGTGATGATGAAGTTTGAGCTCGGCCATATGCTTGGGCTCGGCAAGGTCATGGGCAAGGGTTTTTCCTTCAAGCTCAGCAAACCGGAAACCATCATCGAAGAAGTCGTTGAACTGGCGGGGCTGGCGCGCAAGGGCGGCTTGCTGTCACTCGAAGGCAAGGAGGTCAGCGATGATTTCCTTGGCAAGGGCATCCAGTTGCTGGTCGACGGCCATGATCCTGACGTCGTCCGCACCATTCTGTCGAAGGAGGCCAAACTGGCCTCCGAGCGCCATGACGTCGGCGCCGCTATTTTTTCATCGTTCGGCGATACCGGCCCGGCGATGGGCATGATCGGCACCCTGATTGGTCTGGTGGCCATGCTGGCGAATATGGACGATCCGAAAACCATTGGTCCGGCCATGGCCGTGGCGCTGCTGACCACGCTGTACGGCGCCATGCTGGCAACCATGTTTGCGCTGCCAGTGGCGGACAAGCTGCGCCTGCGTAAAGGCGAGGAAGATCGTCTAAGGGCAATGATTATTGATGCCCTGCTGGCCATTCAGGCAGGCCAGAACCCTCGCGTGATTGAATCCATGCTGCAGGCCTATATTGCTGAAGGCAAACGTACGACTTCAGGAGATTAAGACGTATGTCTGCTGAAGAAGAACAGGAATGTCCACCCTGTCCGGCGGGGTTACCCGGTTGGCTGGCAACCTTCGCCGACCTGATGTCGCTGTTGATGTGCTTCTTTGTGCTGCTGCTGTCGTTTTCCGAAATGGACGCACTGAAGTTCAAGCGACTGGCCGGTGAATTACGGGAAGCATTCGGGGTTCAGACACTGGTGAATGCCAGCGACCCTCCGAAAGGCACCAGTGTGATCGCCCGCCAGTTCAGCCCTTCGATCCCGGAGCCTACGCCCATCAACGAAGTCCGTCAGAAAACCAGCGATATCACCAAAAGTTCGCTGGAAGTGATGTGCCAGGACGAAATCACCCAGCAGCAGGAAGCCCAGGGTGATGAAGGCCGTCAGAGCCGCCAGATTACCATTGAGTCCAACAACGACCTCACGACGGATGAGGCAACAGAAAACAATGCCTTGCAGGTCGCCAATACGCTGGAAGAAGAGATCGCCCAGGGCCAGATTGAAGTCGAAACCGTTGGCCAGAAAATTATTATCCGTATCCAGCAACGCGGTGCCTTTGCCTCGGGTTCCGATTACATTGAAGATCGTTTCCTGCCGGTGATCGACAAAATCCGGGCAGCACTGGTGACGATTCCGGGGCTGATTTCAGTGGAAGGCCATACCGACGACATTCCTGTCAGCGGCGGCCGCTTCCGTTCCAACTGGGCACTGTCGGCCGCCCGCGCGGTAGCCTTTGCCCAGGAGCTGTTCATCGCCCCGGAACTGGACGAGAATCGCTTCCAGGTGGTTGGGCATGGCGCCTCACATCCGCTGGTGCCGAACGACAATGATGCCGCCCGCGCCCGTAACCGCCGGGTCGAAATCATTATTATCAAAACGGCAGATAACTCGGATGATGACAAACCGGAAATCCAGCCAGACATGAATAAAATCAACGACGCCGTTAACGCAACGCCGGAAGACTTTGAGCTGAGACCAAATGAAATTTTCTGATCATCATCACAACGACTGGGACGGCACTGAACGGCGCGAGTATTTTCGTCTGGATGACCGCGCCCTGCTCGGCATTGAAGTGATTGAGCAGCTGCAGCAAATCAATGCCGAAATGGGGTCGCTGCAACAACTGGAACAGCAGATCTCGACCCTGCTGTATCGGGTTGAATCCAAAGACAGCGAGCTGGCGCAGCTGTTAAAACTGATGAACCAGAAACTCAACCGGGTTGCCGGACTGGAACTCGATCCCAACGTGGCGATTCCCGATCACCCGGTCGACATCAATCTCAGCGCCTGTGGTATCCGCTTCGTCACCAGCATGAATCTGCAGCAGGCCGAATACCTGCGGCTGCATCTGACGCTGCTGCCGGACCACGCCAACCTCGTGCTCGACGCCCATCTTGTTGAGCTGGAAGTACTCTCTAACACAGGCCTGAGTCAGGTCCGCGCCGCCTTCGCCAACCTCACCGAAGCCGACCGCGAAGTGTTGATCCAGCACATGATGCAGCTGCAACGACGGCAAATGAAAGCCGCAGCCGAACAACGCCAGCAAGTACCAACCGACATCAGCAACGACTGACTAGACCCCAAAGGCCTTGTTATCATGCGCGGCTTGTCGCTGGCGTTTGGAAATCAACATGGCCCCTCGCATTTACACCCCCGAAACTCTCGTCACCCATCAGCAGCTGGAACTGGAAGAACAGGCCAGTATTCATTTGTTGCGGGTGCTGCGGATGGCGGCAGGTGATCCGATCCGACTGTTTAATGGCGACGGCAACGAGTACCTGGCGTCGATCACAGAAGCTGGTAAAAAACGCGCCATGGTGACGGTCGAAAGCATCAATAGCACGGATAACGAACTGGCCCTGCCAATTCATCTGGGCCAGGTGATTTCCAAGGGCGACAAGATGGATTTCACCATCCAGAAAGCCACTGAACTGGGTGTCAGCCAGATTACTCCGCTGATCAGCGAACGCTGCGATGTCCGCCTGAAAGGCGAACGCATGGACAAGAAACTGGAACACTGGCGCAAGGTGGCAATTTCCGCCTGTGAACAATGCGGCCGCAACCGTATTCCGGAGATTCTGCCGGTCATGACCCTCAACGACTGGTATTCACAACTGCAGGCCGAACTGAAACTGATTCTGCATCCGCACAACCAGCAGCCGCTGGCGCAGCAGTCGCAGCCGACGTCCGTTGCCTTGCTGGTTGGCCCTGAAGGTGGTTTTACCGAAGTGGAAGTGGCGCAGGCGCAACAGGCTGGTTTCAATGGCCTGATTCTGGGGCCACGGATTCTGCGTACCGAAACCGCAGCGCTGGCGGCGGTATCGGTTCTCCAGTATGTCTGGGGTGATTTCTAACAGGCAGGGAGAGCAGGCGTCCCGCCTGCATAATGGTATTGGCGTGATGCCAGAGCTGCCCGGCTCAGCCAGCCTGCACTCGCAGATTTTTCCAGTCCCACCAGCTGGTGAGGAAATAACAGCCGATAAACAGCGTTGCCCACCACTCGATCAGTCGTTTGCCGTGGTTCATCTCAACTCCGATAGTGACCCCGGCAAACACCACAAACTGCAGCCACAACAGCACCATCAGAGCAGTCTTGAACCAGAACGACGGCACCACCAGGCCGTTGCGACGGCCCTTGAAAATCAACACATAGTTAATCGTCAGCGCGACCAGCATGCCCTGAAAAAACAGATTGGCACCACGCACATGCACCGGCCAGTTGGTGGCGGATTTTTCCGGCAACAACACTGCGGTGCCAACCGCCAGCCCGACTGCCGCCAGAATGCCAAAAAAGCTCATAAAGCCCCGGCTGATCTTGCCTGCCACCGGCTGCAGCCAGACCGACATCAGCAGCCACCAGATCACAAAATAAACGCAGGCGGCAATCATGCCACCACGGAAAATAAAACCGGCGTCGCCTTTCATGCCGGTGTGGGTGATGTCGGTGCAGCCGTCCAGAAACGGATTACAGATTTCCGCCGTGCCCTGGATTGCCGCCACCCAATAGGTGATGGCAATAGTGCCCATCGACAACAAAAAACTCAGCAAGGCAATATGGCGTCCAAACGACATGGCAACTCCGGAATGTAAGGCGTAAATAAAGGGCCAGAGGGAATCTGAAAGGCCGCTATTATGCCCGACCCTTCAGTCTTCTGCAGTGCAACAGCAACCGGCGACTTACGCCAGTGCTGCTTCCAGAGCCTGCTGGATATCAGCAATGATGTCGTCCGCGTGTTCGATGCCCACCGAAATCCGCACCAGATCCGCCGACACACCAGCGCTGGCGAGCTCCTTGTCATTCAGCTGACGGTGGGTGGTAGTGGCTGGATGACAGGCCAGGCTCTTGGCGTCACCAATGTTCACCAGTCGCTTGATCATCAGCAGTGCATCAATAAAACGCGCGCCCGCTTCCTTGCCACCCTTGATACCAAAACTGAGGATCGCCGATGGCCGACCAGCGGTCATGCGCTGAGCCACTTCGTAATACGGACTCTCTTTCAGGCCAGCGTAGTTGACCCAGCTGACCCCCTCATGCGCCAGCAGATATTCCGCCACTTGCTGGGCGTTTTCACAGTGGCGGTCCATGCGCAGCGGCAGGGTTTCCAGCCCCTGCATCAGCAGAAAGGCATTCATGGGCGACAGCGCTGCACCCATGCTACGCAGCGGAACCACACGGGCGCGACCAATAAAGGCCGCCGGACCGAAGGCTTCTGCATACACTACGCCGTGATAGGACGGGTCTGGCTGGTTAAAGTGCGGGAAACGCGGGTTATCTTTCCATGGGAACTTGCCTGAATCGATAATCGCACCACCCAGAGTGGTGCCGTGGCCGCCGATGTATTTGGTCAGCGAGTGCACCACGATGTCACAGCCGAACTCGAACGGCCGACAGAGGTAGGGTGTCGCAACCGTATTGTCCACAATCACCGGCACGCCATGACGGTGAGCCATATCAGAGATGGCCTGCAGGTCCACCACGTTACCGGCCGGGTTGCCAATGGATTCACAGAAGACGGCGCGAGTGTTGTCGTCGATCAGAGCCTCCAGCGCAGCAACGTCGTTGCCGGATGCCATCCGCACTTCAATGCCCTGTTGTGGAAAGGTATGGGCGAACAGGTTGTAGCTGCCGCCGTACAACTGGCTGACGCTGACGATGTTGTCGCCAGCGCGGGCGACAGTCTGGATCGCCGCAGTAATCGCCGCCATCCCGGTCGCCATACAAAGCGCACCAATACCGCCTTCCAGCGCCGCCAGCCGCTGTTCCAGCACGTCGTTGGTCGGGTTCATGATGCGTGAATAAATATTGCCCGGTTCTTTCAGATCAAACAGATCGGCACCATGCTGGGTGTCGCGGAAGCTGTAAGAGGTGGTCTGGTAAATCGGCACTGCCACCGCGCGGGTCGTTGGATCATCCGCAAATCCCGCATGAATCACCTGGGTCTCGAATTTCATCTGGTATCATCCTTTCCTGTTATTGTTTTGCCGCGACCAGCCGTCGCCCGGCGTCGAAGGATGATCCAGCAGCCCCAACGGTGTAAAGACTTATGGCCAAAAAGAAGACTGCCTACGTATGTAACGACTGTGGTACCGACCACTCCAAATGGCAGGGTCAATGCTCCGGTTGTGGGGCCTGGAATACGCTGCAGGAATTTGTTGTCAGCGCCGCCAAAACCCCGGCCCGCAGCGCCAGTCTTGGTGGTTATGCTGGCAGTGCCGGACAGAACGGCATCCAGCGTCTGGCCGAAGTGGATCTGGCCGAACAGCCGCGTTTCAGCTCTGGTATGCAGGAATTTGATCGGGTGTTAGGGGGCGGTCTGGTACCCGGCTCGGCGATTCTGATTGGCGGTCATCCGGGGGCTGGCAAATCGACTCTGCTGTTGCAAACCATGTGCAACCTGGCCAGCCAGATGTCGGCGCTGTATGTGACCGGCGAAGAAAGCCTGCAACAGGTAGCCATGCGTGCCCATCGGCTGGGGCTGCCGACCAACCAGCTCAGCATGTTGAGCGAAACCAGTGTCGAACAGCTGATTCATACGCTGCAGCAACACAAGCCCGCCATCGTTGTCATCGACTCGATTCAGGTGATGCATGTCGAAGGAGTGGAGTCGGCGCCCGGCAGCGTCTCGCAGGTGCGTGAAAGTGCCGCCATGCTGACCCGCTTCGCCAAGCAAACCAACACGGTATTGTTGCTGGTCGGTCACGTCACCAAGGACGGCACTCTCGCAGGCCCGAAAGTACTCGAACACATGATCGACTGTTCGATCATGCTGGAAGGCTCGGGTGACAGCCGTTACCGCACCTTGCGTGGAATCAAGAACCGCTTTGGCGCCATCAATGAGCTGGGGGTGTTTGCCATGCTCGACAGTGGTTTGCGGGAAGTGAAGAACCCCAGTTCGATCTTCCTCAGTCGTGGCGAAGAAGCCTCACCCGGCAGCGTGGTAATGGTGATCTGGGAGGGCACCCGGCCGCTGTTGGTCGAGATTCAGGCGCTGGTCGACGACAGCCATCAGGGTTATCCCAAACGAGTGGCCGTTGGCCTCGACCAGAACCGTCTGAACCTGCTGCTGGCGGCCATGCACCGCCACGGCGGTATTCATCTGGGCGATCAGGACGTTTATATCAACGTGGTTGGTGGTGTGAAGGTCAACGAAACCAGCGCCGACCTGGCGCTGTTAGTGGCGGCACTGTCGAGCTTCCGGGATACGCCGATTCCACAAGACACCATTGTGTTTGGTGAGGTGGGTCTGTCTGGCGAAATCCGCCCGGTACCATCCGGTCAGGAACGTATTCGTGAAGCCGCCAAACACGGCTTCCGGCGGGCTATTGTGCCGAAAGCCAATGCTCCCCGGCAGCCGATTGAAGGCATGCAGGTTATTGCGGTCGACAAGCTGCAGCAGGCGCTGGAAGCTATTTGAGCCGGTTCAGCAAACCTGGTTTCAACAGCCTCAGCAGCCGTCATTCAGACGGCTGCTGAGTCGCAGAGCCTGGCACAGCCGTTGGCGACTGCCGCTCCCGGGCCTGTTCGGCCAACGCCATATTCACAGTCCCGTCACGCATCGGCACGCGCCGATGCAGGGCTGCCTTGGCAATCATGTAAGCTGATACCGGTGCCGTGATAAACAGGAACAGGCTGATAACCAGCTCCTGAATCGCAAAGCCTTCACCCCGCACCGCATGCAAGCACATGGAAGCGATCAGGATACAGCCAATACCCAGCGTGGTGGCCTTGGTCGGCGCATGTAAACGGGTGTAGACGTCCGGCAGCTTGACCATGCCAACCGCCCCGATCAGTACAAACACGCCGCCCATCACCAACAAGAACGACGCGATCCATTCAACCAGAGACATAAGCGTCACTCCTATTCAATGATGTCGCCGCGCAGCAGGTATTTCGACAAGGCTGCAGTGCCAACAAAACCCAGCATGGCAATCAACAGCGCCGCTTCGAAAAACAGGCTGGTATCAAAATAAATGCCCAGCAAGATGATCAGGGCGATGCAATTGATGTACATGGTATCGAGCGCCAGGATGCGATCGGTAACGGTTGGGCCGATAATCAAACGCCAGGCATTCAGCACCAGCGCCAGCCCGACCAGTACAGCCACGCCCAGCAAGACCTGATCTAGCATGCAAAAATCTCCTTCAGCGGCTGCTCGTAACGCTGCTTGATCAAGTGGATCACAGCCTCTTCGGTATCAATGTGCAGCACGTGCACGTAGAGCCATTTCATATCTTCAGAAAAGTCCACGCTGACCGTACCGGGCGTCAGTGAAATGGTGCTGGCCAGCACCGCCAGCGGGAACTCGCCTTCGAGATCCAGCGGCAAGGCCACCATGCCCGGCCGCAAGCTGGCGTTGGGCGACAACACCCGCACCGCCACTTCAAAGTTGGACTTGATGATATCCAGCAGCACCATCAGGGCATAACGAAGCGCCAATAATGGACGTTTGACCGTCGGGTGTTCGTCCATCAGCGGGGCGGCGATCAGACAGATGCCAACGCTGATGATAAAACCCAGAATCAGATGGCCAACGCTGAAGTCGTTCAGGAACAGCCACACCAGCAGCAGAATCAGCGTGTGTATAGGCATCGGGAACAGGCGTTTGATCATGATGCACCTCCGGTCGGCAACACTCGGGTATCAATGCCCTGATACAGACCTTGTGCCGCCGCGGCGGTGTAGTCGGTCAGCCAGCCGGCACCAACCACCATCAACACCAGTGCCAGTAACAGCACGCCGACACCGACCAGCTGCAACGGATGCGCCTGGGCGGTACCCGGCTTGCCGTCGCGCACACGCCAGAACAGCGTACTGCCCGCCCGCGACAACACCAGCAGCGCGGCCAGGCTGGCAAGCAACAATGGCGGCCAGATCCAGCCGGCTTCGCCCTGCTGCAATGCCGCTTTCATCATCAGCGCCTTGCCAATAAAACCGGACAACGGCGGCATACCGATCAAGGCCAGCGCCGCGACAAAAAACAGACTACCCAGCAACAATGGCTGGCTGACAGCTCGAGCGGCGACAAAACGATCTTCCGCCTTGCCGCGCTGCGCCACAATCATCCCCGCCAGCAGGAACACCAGCGCGGTCGCCAGCGTACTGTGCAGTAGATAATACAAACCGGCGCTGGTGGTTTGCTCGGATGGCATCGCCACCATCAGCAACAAACTGCCAACCGAAATAATTACCAGATTGGCCGCCAGTGAACGCAGGGTCTGACTCGCCAGCACTGCAATAATGCCCATCAGCAAAGTCAGCCAGGCCAGCGGCCACAACCAGGGCAAGGCCACATTGGCCAGCCCGCCGGCCTGTTCACCAAAGATAGCGCCATGCACTCGCCAGAGACTGTAGATGCCCACCTTGGTCATGATCGCAAACAAGGCCGCGACCGCCGCAGGTGAAGCCGCATAGGTTTTTGGCAGCCAGAAATGCAGCGGCAACATCGCCGACTTGAGGCCAAAGACAATTACCAACAACAAGGCTCCGGCTTTTGCCAGCGTCAGGTCACCGCCCTCAATCGAACTCGCGACCCGCGCCATATCGGCCATGTTGAGAGTGCCGAAAGTACCGTAAAGGATACCCAGACCAATCAGGAACAGTGCCGAGCCCGCCAGGTTGAGGATCACATAATGCAGGTTGGCAGCCGTCTTCTGCTTGCCGCCGCCATGGATCACCAGACCGTAGGAGGCAATCAGCAGCACTTCGAAGAAGACAAACAGGTTAAAGATGTCGCCGGTCAGGAAAGCGCCCTGAATCCCCATCGCCTGAAACATCAGCAGCGGCTGGAAGAAGCGGCCTTCGGCGTCGTCACCGCCACTGGCGTACAGCTGTACGGCCAGTACCAGCACCGAGGTCAGCAACAGCAAAATGGCTGACAGGCGGTCGACCACCAGCAAAATTCCGAACGGCGGCTGCCATTCACCGACCGCGTACAGCAGTGTGCCATCACGATCGACCGTGATGACCAGCAATGCAGCCACCGCCAGCATGATCAGCGACGCCAGCGTTCCCAATGCCCGCTGACGATTGTTCACTTCATTAAACGGCGGAATCAACATCAAGGCACCGGTCACCAGCGGCACCAGTACCGGCAAGATTGGCAAGTGGGTCATGACTCGCGACGCTCCTTGCGGCTCTTGTACTCAGCCGAGATATCCAGTGCCGACTCACGGCCATCGACCTGGTCGTTACCCAGGTCGGTGCGGGCCCGAATCGCCAGAATGATGACAAACGCCGTCATCGCAAAGCCAATCACAATTGCAGTCAGTACCAGCGCCTGCGGCAGTGGATCGGTGTAATTTTCCGAACTGCCCAAAATGGCTGCACCGTTAATGACCAGGCGGCCACTGGCAAACAGGAACAGGTTGGTGGCGTAGGACAACAGCGTCAGCCCCAGAATCACCGGGAAGGTCTGGCCCCGCAGCATCAGAAACACACCGGCAGCGGTGAGGAAGCCAACCGCAATGGCAAAGCTGAATTCCATTATTGATCTCCCGCACGCAGACGTTCAGAAGTGGTCATCTTGCCGAGGTTGGCCAGAATCAGCAGGGTTGCACCGATCACAGTCAAATACACTCCGAGGTCAAATACCATGGCGCTGGCCAGCTCAAACTTGCCAACGCCCGGCAGATAGAAATAGTCGTACCAGGTCTTGAGGAAATTATGGCCAAAGAACCAGCTACCGACGCCAGACAGAATAGCGATACAGAGGCCACTGGCGATCAGTGCCTGATAGTTGATTGGCATACGTTCCTTCATCCATTCAACGCCATGGGCAACGTATTGCTGGATCAGCGCAATTGCAGTGATCAATCCGGCGATAAAACCACCACCCGGCATATTGTGACCGCGCAGGAAAATGTACATGGATACCAGCAGCGCCAGCGGCAACAGGCTCTGTGACACCAGCGCCAACAGTACCGAGCGGCGCTCTTTTGACCACGGAATCCCGTTGCTGTCAGCCGATGGCATAGCCAGGGCGATGCGCGCCAGCAACTTGTAAATGCCCAATGCGGCGATACCCAGAACGGTAATTTCGCCCAGCGTATCGAAGCCACGGAAGTCGACCAGAATCACGTTCACCACGTTGGTACCGCCACCACCGGTCTTGGAATTGGCGAGGAAGAAATCGGAAATCGACGTCAGCGGCCGCGTCAGCATGGCATAACAGATGGTACCCACCACACTGCCAAACAGGGTGGCAACGCCGAGGTCGCGCACAATCACCCGCAGCGAGCTGTCGAGCGCCGGGCTGTGCTGCGGCAGGAAGAACAGTGCCAGCAGGAACAGCAGAATGGTCACCACTTCCACCGACAACTGGGTCAGCGCCAGATCCGGTGCCGAGAAGTAGGCAAAGGCAATGGATACGATCAGCCCCACCACCGACAGCGCCAGCAGTGCCCGCAAACGCCGATGGCTCCACCAAACCGTCAGTATGGTTGAAACGATCAGCAAGCCGGTACAGAAGGTCACCACCCAGTTGGTGGGAATCTGCGGCCGCAGGCCTTCCACCGCCAGCATCGAAAACAGCGGTGATGCCATCATTGCCAGCGCCAGCAGTAACATCAGGAACATCGCCCGCTGCAACGAGCCATTTTCAATCCACTCATGTACCGCCGTCATGCGCTGTACCAGCTGCTGCACAGCGCCTTCAAAAATCAGTTTGGCATCCAGCTCACGGAACTGGCCCTGAAACTGGAACAGATGACGGCGGTTAATATAGATCAGTGCGCCACAGGTGACGGCCGCAGCACTCATCGCCAGCGGCACATTAAAGCCGTGCCAGATCGACAGGCTGAACTCCGGCACCGGCCGTTGCAACACAGCGCCAGACGCCGCATTCAGCAAGTCACCCACCATAAATTGCGGGAAAATTCCTACCAGCAGACACAGGACCACCAGCACTTCAACCGGCACCCGCATATAACGTGGCGGTTCGTGCGGGGTTTTCGGCAGGTCTATTGGCTCGCCGTTAAAGAAGACGTCATGCATAAAGCGCAGTGAGTAAGCGACCGCCAACGCCCCACCGATGGTTGCCAGCAGCGGAATCCACCAGGACAAGGCGCCAAGGGTGTCCTGTCGCAGGGTTTCGGCGAACATCATTTCCTTCGACAGGAAGCCGTTCAGCAAGGGCACCCCGGCCATCGAAGCCGCCGCCACCATCGCCAGCGTGGCGGTGATCGGCATGTAGTTCCACAAGCCATTCAGCTTGCGCATATCCCTGGTGCCGGATTCGTGGTCGATGATACCCGCCGCCATAAACAGCGACGCCTTGAATACCGCATGGTTAATGATGTGGAACACCGCGGCCACGGCCGCCAGATCACTACCCAACCCCAACAACAGGGTAATCAGACCCAGATGGCTGATGGTCGAGTACGCCAGCAGCCCCTTCAGGTCATGCTTGAACAGCGCCGTGTAAGCGCCCACCAACAGAGTCGCCATACCGGTCAGGGAAACCGCAATAAACCAGAAATCGGTATCTGCCAACACCGGATAGAAACGCGCCATCAGGAACACCCCGGCTTTCACCATAGTGGCCGAGTGCAAGTAGGAACTAACCGGAGTCGGTGCCGCCATCGCGTGGGGCAACCAGAAATGGAACGGGAACTGGGCAGACTTGGTGAAGGTTCCCAACAGGAACAGCACCAGAATAATCGGATAATAATCGCTGAAGCGCAGGGTATCGCCCATCGCCAGCACTTCCCGCAGTTCGTAAGTACCGGCAACATGACCAATCAACAGCAGCGCCGCCAACAAGGCCAGACCACCGGCACCAGTCACCGCCAGCGCCATACGTGCGCCCTTGCGGGCATCACTGCGATAGGACCAGTAGCTGATCAACAGGAACGAGCTGATGCTGGTCAGCTCCCAGAACAGCCACAGCTGAATCAGGTTATTCGACAACACCACACCAAGCATGGCGGTCATAAAGAAAATCAGCGAAGCGTAGAACTGCGGCATCGAATCCCGCTCGGACAGATAATAACGAGCGTAGAGAATCACCAGCAGGCCAATGCCCAGAATCAATAGCGCAAACAGATAAGCCAGACCATCGAGGTGCAACGAAAGATTCAGCCCCAGCGATGGGATCCACTCCTGCCACCAGGTATCGACTTCACCGGCAAAAATCTTCGGCGTCTGGCGCAGCAGAATCACCAAAGCCGCAAAAGGAGCAATAGCAGTAGCCCAGGCGCAGGCAGTTCGCCCCATCCTGGCGGTGATCAGCGGCGCCATTATGCCCAGCATGGGCAACAGCAGAATCCACAATACGTTCATATAGAGGTAAGGCCCTATCTATTTGAGTCCATTATCCTGGTCGGGTCGTACCAAGGCATCAGAAGCGAACTTCAAGCGTTGTAAAGACCGCAGAACCTTATCATGATTCCGCGAATTAGAGGATAAACCACCTGTCCGTGATAGCTTTCAGCAATGAGGATAACAAATGGCCCCTCTGAGTGCGGGGCCAGAGAACTTAGCCGTGATAGGCCGGGCTCAGCTCAACCACAGCTTCAACAAACGCCTTGGCATGATCCGGATTCACAAACTGGTGAATGCCATGCCCCAGGTTGAAAACATGACCGGAACCCTGGCCATAGCTGTCGAGGATGCGTTTGACTTCGTTACGAATGGTCGCTGGCGAAGCGTACAGTACCGAAGGATCCATATTGCCTTGCAGGGCAACGCGGTCACCGACACGGCTACGGGCATTGCCGATATCTGTTGTCCAGTCCAGACCCAAGGCATCAGCACCGGTATCAGCCATCGACTCCAGCCACTGACCACCACCCTTGGTGAATAAAATCACCGGGATCTGCTGACCTTCGTGCTCGCGAATCAGACCATCAACAATTTGCTTCATGTACTTGAGTGAAAATTCACGATAGCAAACATCACTCAGGCTACCACCCCAGGTGTCAAAGATCTGTACCGCTTGGGCACCGGCACGAATCTGGGCATTCAGGTAATCAATAACGGATTTTGCCAGCGTATCCAGCAGCTGATGCATCACTTCCGGCGTGTCATACATCATCGCCTTGACGTGACGGAAGTCCTTGGAAGAGCCGCCTTCGACCATGTAGGTCGCCAGCGTCCACGGACTCCCCGAGAAACCAATCAAAGGCACACGACCGTTCAGTTCAGAACGGATAGTGCTCACGGCTTTCAGTACATAATCCAGATCCGCTTCAGTATTCACCACAGACAGACTTTGCACATCGGCTTCAGTGCGGATGATCTTGTTAAAGCGTGGACCTTCACCGGCCTCAAAATACAGCCCCAGCCCCATGGCATCCGGAATGGTCAGAATATCCGAGAACAGAATTGCCGCATCCAGTGGATAACGATCAAGCGGCTGAATGGTGACTTCACAAGCCAGTTCAGGATTCATACACAGCGACATAAAGTCACCGGCTTTGGCACGAGACTCGCGATACTCTGGCAAGTAACGGCCAGCCTGACGCATCATCCAGATGGGAGTACGGTCTACCGGCCGACGCAGCAGAGCCTTGAGGAAACGGTCGTTTTTGAGATGAGACATGCAATCATCCGTCACTGGGAAATTATCAGTGACGGATGATAACAAAAATCGCAGCTTTCAGATTGATCTGAAAGCTGCGTCCTTACCAGTAAATATTAGGGGGTTAAACGAACAGTAAGGCTCGCTTCATCGCCAGAAGCAGTGATTTCAATATTCTCTGGTTCGTCCTCAGCTGTGTATGAAACATTATACAAGCGGCCAAAAGTCGGTAAGCCCGTATAGCTACTGTCTTCTTCCAGCAAATATCCCAGCGAGTTACCGACATCACCTGAACTGCCGAACACATCATAGCCACTTCCAGACAACGCAAGAGATGTTCCGCTTGCCGGGAAATTCCCATTGCCATCCTGTAGCAATACATAGAAAGTTCCTGACACCCCAAGAGTAATGTCATCCACCTCTGTGAAGTTGACACCATCAGCAGAGGTATACAAACGCATTACGACATTGGAGTCGCTCTGAATGATCCGGATAGACTGACGAACATGAGCCAGGTTGGCGCAATGCCCAAGAGCCACAGCACTATCCGAACAAGTCACACCTTGGTAAACAGTTGATTCGGTATCGTCATAGACTTCATCTGAATCGAAGTCAGCGAAAAACTCAACTGGAGCACTGTTGTAAGTATCCACAGCACCATTCCAGTTATCATCACGAAAAGCCTCTGCCAAACCTACAAATGGCTCAGGATCCCCAGAAGTCAGTACATCAAACAAGCCATTTCCATTGGTATCTGTATAGCCGCCTTCACCAATGGAGTAGGCCGTAATCGTTGTCATGCCCAAAATAGTATTCAGGGTTTCATCATCTGTCGTTGATGGATCATCAACAGGATAGAGTTCGTTGACTCGATGCAAGCTTGTAGCATGGTTACCCGGGCGAGTACCGCTGCTGTACCAGGTCACAGAACAAGTCCCACCAGATGTTTCACAGGAGCTTTCAATCGTTCCACTTTCTGCAGTGAAGTTCACTGTTGTTCCATCTGCAACCGGGTTTTGATATTGGTCAGCGGCATAGACAGTCACAGAAACTTCGGTCCCATTAAAGTCATACGCCCGCGGGTTAAACACGTCGACAGCGATATCAAAACTATCCTGATCAGCAATACCGGTAGTGATCGTAATTGGCTGGGAGTTAGTACTGATTTCAACACCAGACCCCGACAACGTAGTGGCACGGACAGAAGTAACAGCGTGACTTGAGCCGGAATTTACAATCACCGTCACCTGGCCACTGGAGTCTGTAACATCGGTGTCAGTCGTAAGCCCGCTACCAAGAGTAATACCTCCGGTCGTGTTGTTCAGACTGAAATCTACCTCTTGTCCTTCAACCGGCTCTCCCTGCTGATCGACAACCGTAAAAGTTACTACGGATTGTTTCGGCAATACCGGGTCACCAATATCTTTCAGAGACAAATAAGCCTCAGACACACTGTCAAAACTGATCCCACCGACTTCAGCCGACTGAATAAAAATAATACCGGTAATAGCTTCGCTGTTGATGCGAGTTGTTAGTTCGCCATCAACGACCGTATACAGATAAGCACTGAAGGAATCTGACAGGCAACCTGCTGCAGTGTAGGTAAAACGCACCTCGCCATTGGTTGTCGTTTTCTCTTCTTCATCCAGCGTTGCAGTTCCATCTTCGACGCAGCTTGACTCCAGGGTTACGCCGTAAGTTGTTCCGGAAATTTGCGCATCACTGTCATTGGCATCAACAATATTGGCTTTAATCAGCATGGTGCCGCCAGCAGACAGCTTCAGGCTATCATCCACGCTAGCAGAGGTCGGAGAATCTCCATATTCGCTCTCACGCACGCCATTAACCAGCAGTTCGCTGTAAAAAGCGTCGTCAACGATTACGCCAAGTTGGGGATCCTCCCCCAAAGTAACTTCAATTGTTTCAGTAAGAACCGCGTAGCAACCACTGGTATCAGCAAGGCTACAGGATGATGTATCAGATCCAGAAACCAACACAGTGACGGTATTATCACCAGCACAGCTGCTATAATCTGCCAAATATTGATTATCAAACGTACCGGAGGAATTGGTCGCACGCGCAATGGTGAAGCTGCCGTCATCGCAGTCACTAAACCAACGAGCGACATAGCCGGTATCGGTTATCAAGGCATTGGAGTCCAGCGGGTTAACCAGGTTAACCGATAGCTCAGTGCCTTCATCATCAGTCACTTCCAGATCACCATCCAGTTCACCTTCAATGAAAGACGCGCCAGATCCAGTTCCAAGAGCGGGGTAATCGGTTTCAATCGTTGCCGTCGCAGTATCAATGAGCGAACCGGTGTCACCGTTATACATGCTTACGGTGATTGTATCTCCATCTGCACAGCCCTTGTTACGGTAAACAGAGCTGACAGAGTTGGTCGTACTGTAGGTACTGGTAATGGAAAACTCGGCGGAGGAACATGCCGCAGCGAAGGTATATCGATAGCTGTCGGTCAGTGCTTCATTGGTGCTGTTGGTATCAACACCATCGACTGACACAGTAATATTGCCACCAACCAGAGCATAATCTGCAGACAGCGTAATCGCACCTTCTTCAAAATCAGCGCCTGTCCCGCTTCCCAAAGCGGCGCTGACACTTGCTCCGGAGGAACCTGTTGAGGTGTCAGAATCTGTCGAACCACCGCCTGTATTTGCGTCAGCGACTGAGCCACCGCCGCCACACGCGGCCAGGGCCGTAGCCAGAGCCCCCAGGATGAACAAACCTCGTACCGACATACAGACAAGCTCCCTTATAACCGTTCCTGACAATTTTACGAGCTAGGGAGCATACCATTTACGTACGACAAACGACCACCTACAAAAAACGCGGCCGAAGCCGCGTTGTCTACTGTTCATCACATTTTTGAGATGAATCACACATTCAGGTAGTCGAGGATACCTTCAGCAGCGTTACGACCTTCGTAAATTGCCGTTACCACCAGGTCAGAACCACGCACCATGTCACCACCCGCAAATACTTTTGGGTTAGTGGTTTGATGAGCGAATTCCTGTTCAGCCGGAGCAATAACGCCTTCCCAGCTGTTCAGTTCGATACCGAATTTGGCGAACCATGGCGCCGGGCTTGGACGGAAGCCAAAGGCTACCAACACAGCGTCCGCTGGCAGGATTTCTTCAGAGCCTTCCACCACCTGTGGACGACGACGGCCTTTTTCATCCGGCTCGCCCATCTCGGTGGTAACCACCTTGACGCCTTCAACCTTGTCTTCACCGATAATGGCGACGGGCTGACGGTTGAACAGGAACTTCACACCTTCTTCGCGAGCGTTGGTTACTTCACGCTTGGAACCCGGCATGTTGGCTTCATCACGACGGTAGGCACAGGTTACCTTTTTGGCACCCTGACGCACTGAGGTACGGTTACAGTCCATCGCGGTATCACCACCACCCAGCACAACAACCTGCTTGCCCTGCATGGAGATGAAATCAGCGGCGTCTTTTTCGAAGCCCAGGTTACGGTTGACGTTGGAGATCAGGAAATCCAGCGCGTCGTATACGCCTGGCAGATCTTCACCCGGGAAACCACCTTTCATGTAATTGTAAGTACCCATGCCCAGGAACACGGCATCGAACTCGTCGATGATGTCCTGGAAATCGATGTCCTTACCAACTTCAGTGTTGAGGCGGAATTCGACGCCCATACCTTCAAACACTTCACGACGGTTCGACATCACGCTCTTTTCGAGTTTGAACTCCGGAATACCGAAGGTCAGCAGACCACCGATTTCCGGGTACTTGTCGAACACCACTGGCGTCACGCCGTTACGAGCCAGAATATCGGCACAGCCCAGACCAGCAGGGCCTGCACCGATAATGGCCACGCGTTTGCCAGTTGGCTCAACCCGTGACAGGTCAGGCTTCCAGCCCATCGCAAAGGCGGTATCGGTAATGTATTTCTCAACATTACCAATGGTCACCGCACCAAAACCGTCGTTAAGGGTACAGGAACCTTCACACAGACGATCCTGTGGACAAACGCGGCCACAGACTTCTGGCAGAGAGTTGGTCTGGTGACTCAGCTCTACGGCTTCCAGGATATTGCCTTCACTGGCCAGCTTGAGCCAGTTTGGAATGTAGTTGTGTACCGGACACTTCCATTCGCAATACGGGTTACCACATGCCAGACAGCGGTGTGCCTGTTCATTTACCTGAGCCTGATTAAACGGTTCATAGATCTCTACGAACTGCTTCTTGCGCAGGGAAACTGCTTTTTTCTTGGGGTCCTGGCGACCCACTTCAACAAACTGAAAATTATTGTTCAGACGTGTTGTCATCGTGAACCTCTCTCCACTCGTCCTGTTATTCTGCCGTGCTTACTCAGGACGAGCACGGGTGTTTTTCAGCAGCTGCTGCAGATCAGCGGCCTTTGGTTTTACCAGCCAGAACTTGCCAATGTAGCGTTCGAAATCATCAATGATTTCCTGGCCCCAGGCGCTGCCGGTCTCGGCAACAAATTCGCGAATCACACTGCGCAAGTGGTTGCGGTGTGCTTCGGTCTCTTCGTTGGAAATACGGTTAATATCAACCAGCTCGTGGTTGTACTTGTCGACAAAGCTGTTATCCAGATCCAGTACGTAAGCGAAACCGCCAGTCATACCTGCACCGAAGTTATAGCCGGTCGCTCCCAGCACACACACCACACCACCAGTCATATATTCACAACAGTGGTCGCCTGCGCCTTCTACAACGGCGTGGGCACCAGAGTTACGAACAGCAAAACGCTCACCGGCACGGCCAGCTGCCAGCAGCTTGCCACCAGTAGCGCCGTACAGGCAGGTGTTACCAACGATGGAGGTTTCGTTGGACTTGAAGCTGGAGCCCTTCGGCGGGAAGATCACCAGCTTGCCGCCGGTCATGCCCTTACCCACGTAGTCGTTGGCATCGCCTTCCAGCACCATTTCCAGACCACCGGCGTTCCAGACACCAAATGACTGGCCGGCAACACCTTTCAGGTTCAGGCGGATAGGCTTGGCAGCCATGCCCTGGTTACCATAACGCTTGGCAATTTCACCAGACAGACGAGCACCGATAGAGCGGTCGCAGTTGGTGATTTCGAAATCGAAATGACCACCCAGTTTGGCGTCAATCGCGCCCAGGGTTTCTGCAATCATGCGCTCTGCCAACAAGCCTTCGTCGAACGGCGCGTTGCGGCTGGTTTGTACTGTATGTGGCTTGTCAGCCGGAATCTGGTCGTTGGCCAGCATTGGCGTCAGATCCAGATGGCGCTGCTTGCTGCTGACGCCTTCCAGAATTTCCAGCAGGTCGGTACGACCTACCAGTTCGTTCATGCTACGTACACCCAGCTGGGCCATCAGGCCGCGAACTTCTTCAGCCAGGAAGCGGAAGTAGTTCTTAACCATCTCGGCAGTACCGATGTAATGCTTGTCACGCAGGTTATCGTCCTGGGTCGCAACGCCGGTGGCACAGTTGTTCAGGTGACAGATACGCAGGTACTTACAGCCCACAGCCACCATCGGCAGGGTACCGAAACCGAACGATTCAGCACCCAGAATGGCCGCTTTCACCACGTCCAGACCGGTCTTCAGACCACCGTCAGTCTGCACCCGAACCTTGCCGCGCAGGTCGTTGGCACGCAGCGCCTGATGGGCTTCGGACAGACCCAGTTCCCACGGAGAACCCGCGTACTTGATCGACGTCAGCGGCGATGCAGCAGTACCACCGTCATAACCGGAAATGGTAATCAGGTCAGCATAGGCCTTGGCAACGCCGGCAGCGATGGTACCAACGCCTGGCTCGGAAACCAGCTTCACGGATACCAGCGCAGCCGGGTTGACCTGCTTGAGGTCGAAAATCAGCTGGGCCAAATCTTCAATCGAATAAATATCGTGGTGCGGTGGTGGTGAAATCAGGGTTACACCCGGTACCGAATAACGCAGGGTCGCGATCAGATCGTTAACCTTACCACCTGGCAGCTGACCACCTTCACCTGGCTTGGCACCCTGGGCCACCTTGATCTGCAGTACTTCAGCACTGGACAGATAATGTGGAGTAACACCAAAACGGCCGGAGGCAATCTGCTTGATCTTGGAGTTACGAACGGTGCCGTAACGCAGTGGATCTTCACCACCCTCACCGGAGTTGGAGCGGCCACCCAGTTCGTTCATGGCTTCCGCCAGTGCTTCGTGTGCTTCTGGTGACAAGGCACCCAGCGACATCGCAGCAGTATCAAAACGCGGGAACAGAGCTTCTGCAGCTTCTACTTCGCGGATATCAACCGGTGTAACGTCCTTGCGCAGTGACAGCAGGTCACGCAGGGTTGCTGGCGAGCGCGTATTTACCAGCTTGGCAAAACGGTCGTAGGCTTCCTGGCTGTTGGTCTGTACTGCTTCCTGAATGGCTTTCACCACATCCGGGTTGTAGGCATGATATTCGCCACCATGGACGTATTTCAGCAAACCACCCTGATCCAGTTTCTTGCGCTTCTTCCAGGCCTTGTCAGCAACCAGCTTGAGGTCAGCTTCAAAGTCTTCGAAAGTGGCACCACCGATACGGCTGGTCACACCACAGAAGCACAGGTCAACCACTTCGCGGCTCAGACCAATGCCTTCGAACAGCTGGGAACCACGATAGGACGTGACGGTGGAGATACCCATTTTGGACATCACCTTCATCAGACCCTTGCGAATCGCCTTGCGGTAGTTGTGGTGTGACTTCAGAGGGTCACCCAGCAACTCGCCAGAACGATGCAGGTCAGTCAGGATGTCGTAGGACAGCCATGGATAAACAGCCGTCGCACCAAAGCCCAGCAGTACCGCAAAGTGATGTGGGTCGCGGGCATCACCGGTTTCAACAATGATGTTGCCGTTGGTACGCAGGCCATTGTTCACCAGGTGATGGTGAACAGCGCCGGTAGCCATCACGGCAGGAATCAGCAGTTGCTCCTGCTTCACTTCCTGGTCGCTCAGAATCAGCAACACCACACCAGACTGAATCGCCGCTTCCGCAGCCTTGGTCAGGTTAATGATGGCTTGCTTCAGACCAATCGCCGGATCATAGGCCAGCGACAGGCGCTGGTTACGGAAAGCATCGGACTTGTTGCGGGTCAGGCCAACAAACTTCAGCGGTGACAGCACAGGTGAAGTCAGGATGATACGCTCAGCGTGATCCGGAGTTTGTTCAAAAACGTTCTTCTCGGCACCGACACAGGTTTCCAGCGACATCACGATCGCTTCACGCAGCGGGTCGATAGGCGGGTTGGTTACCTGGGCAAATTGCTGACGGAAATAATCGGCAACATGGCGCACACGACCAGACAGCACAGCCATAGGGGTATCGTCACCCATGGAACCTGTGGCTTCCTGACCTTCTTCACCCATTGGACGCAGAACCTGGTCACGCTCTTCATTGGTTACCAGGTGCAGCTTCTGATGAGTCATCAGCTCATCACCCTGCATATCGTCGAGACCGGCATGCTGCAGCGACAGCGAGCTTTCAAGACGGATGGCGTTTTCACGCAGCCACTTCTTGTAAGGCTGTTCAACTTTCAGGGCGTTGTCGATATCGTCGGTTTTCAGCAGCTTGCCTTCCTGGGTATCGATCGCCAGGATCTGACCAGGTCCAACACGACCTTTGGCAACCACGTCTTCCGGCGCGTAGTTGTGCACGCCCACTTCGGAAGCGACAGTAATAAAGTCGTTGTTGGTGATCACCCAACGAGATGGACGCAGGCCGTTACGGTCCAGACCACAAACGGCATAACGACCGTCAGTGATTACCAGACCTGCCGGACCATCCCAGGGCTCCATGTGCATGGAGTTGTATTCATAGAACGCACGCAGATCAGCGTCCATGGTTTCAACGTTCTGCCAGGCTGGCGGAATCATCATACGGATGGCGCGGAACAGACTCATGCCACCAGTGGTCAACAGTTCCAGCATGTTATCCATTGAGGAAGAGTCGGAACCAGTAGTGTTCACAACCGGGGCAATGTCAGCCAGGTTCGGCAGCAATGGACTATTGAACTTGCTGGTACGGGCGTTAGCCCAGCTACGGTTACCCTGAATGGTGTTGATCTCACCATTGTGAGCCAGCATGCGGAAAGGCTGAGCCAGCTGCCAGCGCGGCATTGTGTTGGTCGAGAAGCGTTGGTGGAACACACAAATAGCGGTTTCCATGCGCTCGTCGCCGAGATCAAGGTAGAAGTTTGGCAAGTCGACCGGCATGGTCAGACCCTTGTACGACAGTACCCGGGTAGACAGGCTGGCAATATAGAAGTCCGGGTACTGAATCAGCGCTTTTTCAACGTAACGACGGGCATAGAACAGCTTGACGTCAAATTCAGCATCGCTCAGCGCATCCGTTGTCGTAACGAAAACCTGCTCAAAACGAGGCAGACAGTCCAGCGCCATCGGGCCAAGACAATCATTATTGGTTGGTACCAGGCGCCAGCCCAATACAGACAACCCCTGACCGGACAGGGCTTTCTCAACCGCGGCTTTCTGCTCGGCAGCGATTGCATCGTCCAGATCCAGGAACAACATACCAACGGCATATTGCTCCGGCAGTTCGATACCGACATCGGTTGCTACTGCGCGCAGGAAAGAATCCGGCTTCTGCAGCAACAGGCCACAGCCATCGCCGGTTTTACCATCGGCAGCAATACCACCCCGGTGCGTCATGCAGGTCAGGGATTGGATCGCTGTCTTCAACAGCTCATGGCTGGGCTGGCCCTTCAAGTGGGCCAGAAGACCAAAGCCACAGTTGTCTTTGTAGTCGCCTGGAGTATACAGACCAGTTCTCATAGAACAGCTCTCACCAAAAATCTATTAAAATTATGCCCTGTCGAGAGACCGACAGGCTGCTCAAAATACGAGCAATTCAGAGACAAAAGGACGCACATTCTACACATGTGTGCGCTCTCTCACAATTGGACGCTGGTCAATAGGCCAGCAGCACGAGCAAACCCTGCGCCAGCAGGGCGCTCATTTCGGGTCAATTTGCGTTCGAATAGCAGACAATTCACGCACCCAGGGGGTACCATTTTTCATTCCGGAAGGTAGTCGATTCGCCCAGCCGGTGGCCTCATCACGCGAAGCAAAAGCACCTCCGACAACCACGTACCAAGGCGCGCCATTACGAATACTGCGATACACGAGCAAACGACCTCCGGCACTTTTCTGCCATCGATTGAGATAGACATCGGCACCTTGCTGCTCCGATGTCCCGATTAACTGTACCGCCCAGCCATCCTGTCCTAACCAGCCTGAATATTTCGGTTTGGCCGGGCTGCTCACGAGCGATTTCTGCACCACCGCCTTCGCCTTTTCAGGCGCTTTGGGCGCCACAACCGGTTTGGCTGCTTCAACCACTGCTGGAGCAGCCCCTTCAGCACGCGTTACTGCACCGCTACGTACATCCGTTGCTGAGCTTGATTCGACTGACAAAACCGGAGCCTGAGTTGTGGCCGCCACCGGCGACGGCGAATTCAAAGAGTTACCAGCAACAAGATCCTGCTTTCCACGACCAGTAACCGCGGGCAAGTTATCCACTGGATCCTTCACCGTCGCCAGATCCGGCAGTTGCAGCTGTGTTACCAACATTGGTGGCTCGGGCTCATCATCACCGCTGTACAGAGCACCAACCACTGCAACTGTCATCAACAGGGACGCCACCAGAATCAGAGCCAGACCAACCCCCCCCTTCAAACGCTGACGAATTAACCCCAGAACCAGGCCTGCCTGTTTGGTTAGGGAGGCCAGCAACGAGCTCGCCTTTTTGCGTTGATGTTTTTTTCCAGTACTGGAAGAGGCAACCCCGGCAGTTGAGATTTCAACCGGTATATCCAGATTCAGTTCCGCCAGAGCAGCGGCTTCAGAAGAAGTATCATTTTGCGCCGAAAAAACAAACTCGTCGACCACTGGATCCTGCGTTAACGGCTCATCCAGTTGAATACGGTAAACTGGCGCCAATGTTGGACTTTCCTTCAGACCTCGCCCAAAGCCATCAGCGCCAAACAAGCAGAAAGCAATGCTATTACTGGCCATCAAGGCAAGCTGACCAATCGCCTGCAACATACCTTCAGGCAATAATTCTGCCTGCTTTATTACCACCAACAAAGGATCAGCATCAGCCGCACGATCACGCGCAGCTTCAAGCAAAACCTCGCGAGCCGCGACCTCATCGGCAGGTAAGCTGGCAAGCTTCAGCTGAGCTGCCAGCATACCAGTCAGAATGGCCGGGTTGGCCAGTTTTTCTGCAGGCAAATGCACCACATCAGCGATTGTCCGATAATGCTCAGCAACCGCCATTGCCAGCGTATTGGCCGATTCCCGTGAGCGGTACTCCACCAACATCATCAGAGGCGAATAACAGGCCAGGTGACAGATCAGCTCCAGATAACGAGCCGGACTGCGATAAGCAGCGTCCATATCACCAACCTCGGCTTCACTGGCGGGCTTCATGCCAACCTCCCGTCGTCTTTTGTCTAGTAGGCTTCCAGAGCACCAGCCGCCAGGGTTTCAAGCAGCAATTCACGATCAATATCAGAGGTCACTACAGCGCTGCCCAGGCATTCAAGCAACACCAGCCGAATACGGCCATCCAGCACTTTCTTATCGATGCTCATACGAGAAATAAAATCCTCAGCGGACATATCTGCAGGAGGAACCACGGGCAAGCCAGCCTGTATTAACAGCTGTTTCAGCTCAACCAGCTCAGACTCACTCAACTTGCCGGTTCGAGCGCAATAATCAGCCGCCATCAACATACCGGTTCCGACCGCTTCCCCATGTAACCAGCTGCCATAACCCTGATGAGATTCGATCGCGTGCCCAAAGGTATGGCCAAAGTTCAGAATGGCACGCAACCCACCTTCCCGTTCATCCTTGGCAACCACATCCGCCTTGCACTCACAGGAAACCTGGATAGCCTGGGCTAACAAAGCACGATCGCCAGACATCAGAGCTTCGATATTTTGCTGAATCCAGCGATAAAAGCCCTTGTCTGCAATCAAGCCATATTTGATTACTTCCGCCATCCCGGCAGACAATTCACGCGTTGGCAAGGTCGCTAGTGTATCGGTATTAATCAGCACAGCCTGCGGCTGATAAAAAGCACCGATCATATTTTTGCCAAGCGGGTGATTCACCCCCGTCTTGCCACCGACGGACGAATCCACCTGAGACAGCAAAGTGGTAGGAATCTGCACAAAATTCACACCACGCTGGTAACACGCCGCTGCAAAGCCACACATATCACCAATCACACCACCACCCAGAGCAATTAAGGTGGTAGTACGGTTATGACCCTTGCCCAGCAATGCATCAAAAATCAGATTGACGGTTTCCAGTGTCTTGAAAGATTCCCCATCAGGAAGAATCACTTCATCGACCTGAACACCGTCCAGCATCGCCTTGACCGAATCCAGATACAAAGGCGCCAAAGTGGTATTGGTCACAATCATTGCCTGCCGGCCATGAATATGCCGACGCAATAAATCAGCCTGACTGAACAATTGATCGCCAATGTAGATTGGATAACTGCGATCTGCCAGATCCACGGTGACTGTAATCATGCCAATGCCTTGATTCGTTTACGGATTTCGTTAACAACCCAGCGCGGATTGCGCTGATCGGTGTGCAATGTGATGTGCGCAACCTCCCGGTACAAGGGATCGCGCTTTTTGAACAGCTCCTGTAACACCAGAGCCGGATTGTCTGTCTGTAACAAGGGGCGATTCTTGTCTTTGGCCGTGCGGGCAATTTGCTGCTCGACGGAGGTGCAGAGGTATACCACCACTCCACGTTCATGCAAGTGCTGGCGATTGATATCACGCATGACAGCACCACCACCAGTGGCCAGCACCAGGCCCTGACGCTGGGTCAGAATGTCAATCGCCTGCTCTTCCCTGTCACGAAAACCGGCCTCGCCTTCCATATCAAAGATCCATGGAATATTCGCACCACAGCGCTCTTCAATAAACTTGTCGGAGTCAACGAACTCGAGACGCAACTCACTGGAAAGCAAACGGCCAATGGTGGTTTTACCCGCCCCCATTGGCCCAACAAGGAAAATCGATTGTTCAGACGACATATTTTAATTTGTGTTGAAGGAATCCTTCAGCAACTTCGGTGTGATAAACACAAGCAGTTCACTTTTGTCATCAGACACGCTGCTGTACCGGAACAGAGCCCCAATCAACGGCAAGTCACCAAAGAAAGGTGTCTTGCTGATAGATTTGACCTGCTCGGAACGGAAGATACCACCAAGCACGACCGTTTCGCCATTATCAACCAACACTTGAGTCTGTACTGCATTGGTATTAATAGTCGGAACCCCGGTGGACGTAGTTTCGCCAACAGAGTCCTGATTGATTACCAGATCCATAATAATACGATCGTCCGGTGTGATTTGAGGAGTCACTTCCAGGCGCAATACCGCTGACTTGAATGAAGTTGTTGTAGCACCACTAGACGACGCCTCTTGATATGGAATCTGGGTACCAGACTCAATAAAGGCAGTTTGACCGTCAGCAGTAATCACACGCGGCTGAGATACAACCTCAGCCTTACCATCGGTTTCGATTGCTGACAATTCAAGATCCAACAGATAGTCCGCTGTCTGGTAACCAATTGCAAAGGTTGTGGCATTGCTTGCGGTAGCTGCAAAATCAACGATATTGGAAGAATCAAGAGTCAGAGCAGAAGTGTCATCTCCGTTGGCCCTGTCAACCAGAATCTGATTGGTTTCAGAAATCGTATCCTGGCTTCCCCCTGCAGTTACCCAGTTGGATCCATTGTTTTTATAAAGACCACCGCCCCATTTAACACCCATTTCTTCACCGACGGTGGTTGATGCCACTACAATACGCGCTTCGATCAGCACCTGACGCACCGGCACATCCAGCATTACAAGAGCTTCGCGTACCTTCTCAAGGTTAGCAGCGGTATCTTTCATCAAAATGGTATTAGTGCGCTCATCCACAACAGCGGAACCACGATCAGATAACAAGCCCTGTTCTGAGGTCAGGATCTTTGCCAGATCAGACGCCTTGGCATATTTAAACTGCATAAATTCCTGAACCAGTGGCGCCAACTCTTCCACCTGACGTACAGCTTCCAGCTCAATTTTCTCACGAGCAGCAATTTCTTCGGCCGGAGCAATCAGAAGAACAGAACCCATCTGTCGCTTGCCCAAAGCCTTGGTTTTCAGCACCAGATCCAGTGCCTGATCCCAAGGCACATTCTGCAGACGCAAGGTAATGCTGCCCTGAACTGTGTCCGAAGCTACCAGGTTCAGACCGGTAAAGTCAGCAATCAGCTGCAGCACTGCACGCACTTCAATATTCTGGAAGTTCAGCGACAGCTTTTCACCGGTATACGGGAATTTTTTCTGGCGCTCTTCAGTGACGTCCTTGGCTTCAGTTGAAACGTTGATAGACAACAATCGATCCGTCTGATAAGCCAGGTACTCAAACTCATCGTTGGCAGGCTCAACTACGATACGGGTACCACCTTCATAGTCCTTGGCATCAACATACTGTACCGGCGTAGCGAAATCCGTCACGTCAAGACGGCGGCTCAATTCACGTGGCAGCCGCACCCCCTCCAGATCAGCAATAATTTTTGAACCTTCACGGCGAATATTGGCTGAGGCTTTCGGATCATTGAGCATGATCTGAATCTGGCCATCCCCCAATTCACCACGACGAAAATCCACATTAACGACTTTCAACTCATTAACAGATTTTTTTGAAGACGGAGATTCGCCCAACATTAATCCACGAGCAGGCTCAGCGGTAGCAATCGCCCCCTCATCCGCACCAATAGTAATCAATAACTGATTGCCCTGTTTACGGGTTGTGTAAGGCACCATGCGAGCCAGATTAACCACCAGACGAGAGCGGTCCTGGGTCGTTAACACAACAGCAGAGCGGGCATTACCAGCGCCAATCTGATGACGCTTGGCCTTCAGGCCGCTAACAACATCCGGCATATCAATAGCAATTCGGGCAGGCTTCTCAATGGTATAGCCACTGATATCCGGCACTTCGCCATCAAACTCCAGCATGATCTCAGTAACATCCCCCGGAAGCGACGAAAACCGAATGTCTTTCAACATGGCGGCCGATGCCGTAGTAGACATCCAAAGCAAGCTACAGGTCAGGAATACGCGACCCAGAACGCTAAAAAGATTCATCTCAGTTATCTCCGCCTATTCCTTCCAGAGCTATTGTTTTCGGACGTTCCACCCAACCACCAAGACCGTTGGGAACAATTTCAATTAAACTCAACCGGTTTTCATTTACCGCGACGATCCGGCCATGGTTCTGCCCCATGTAATAGCCTTCATGCACACGCACAACACTACCATCACCATCTTTAATCAGGGCCCACAAGATCCCATCCATTCCAGTGATAGTCCCAACCATATTCAAACTGGCTAACGGGTATTGCTCCAGATGCTCCCGAGGACGATCAAAATCAGGCCGCACGTTACTGGTTGCAGCCATCCCCTCCAGAGCGCTGTCAATAACGACAGGCAATTCAAACGGCGACCTCAACCCAGCAGCGCTATAGCTGAAATACTCATAAGGCTTGAATACCGGAATAGGTTCAACTCTGCCACGCGGCTTGGAAAGCGTTTGCTTGATATACTGCTTGAGATCCTGGGTATTTGCTGAATCAGAGCAACCACCGAGCAACGGCATTGCCAAAACGAACACCCATGCAAAATAGGATTTACTCATCGCCACCACCATACTGATAGGTTTTGGCCAGAATCTTCATGCTTAATGACTCATCAGTGCTGGACTTCCCTTTAGTTATAGAGAAATCATGCAAGGTCACAATACGAGGCAGAGCCGCCACACCAGAGACAAAGGCCCCCATTTCGTGATAGCCACCAGCAACCTCAACGGTAATGGGCAACTCATTATAAAATTCAGTTTTCTTGACGGGCTGCGGTGATATTGCATTAAGCTTCAGACCAGCACCCAGAGCTGTCGCACTGATATCGTCAATCAGCCCGGGAACCTCAGTGTCCTTTGGTAGTTGCTTGAGCAAGGAGCCAAAGCTATCTTGCATCTCTGCAAGCTGCTCCCGATACGCATCAAGATTCGCAACCTTAAATGCCTTCCGCTCTATATCCTGTTTTAACTTGCTTTCCTGGGCTACTGCATTATCGAGGGATAGACTGGTATCTTTTACCAATAGAAAATAACCCCCAACAATCACTGCCACAAAGACCAGCAAACAAAAGAAAACCTTCCCCCCAAGCGGCCAGCCGCCCATATTGTTCCAGTCGATTTCATTAAGGTCATTTACATCGAACTGTTTGGCCTTCTCAAGCCAGGCATTAAAATCCAAACCCTGCTTTGCCATGTCAAGGCTCCTCACTGCTACTGTTCGGTTCAACCTTACGCATCGATATCTCAAACTCGTTGCTACCGTTGGGCAAAGCCTTCACCCCAAGCAACGCAGGTTCGGTAAACCAGCTGGACTCGTCAAAATTTCTCATTAAGGCAGCCACACGGTTATTCGATTTAGCAACCCCCTTAATCGAAACTCGATCTCCACTAATGGATAACGAGGTGTAATACAAATCATCGGGAACCGCTCTGGCCAATTCATCAAATAACCGTACAATGACGGGACGATTACCCTGCAGGTTCTGAATCAACTCCATCCGCTCAATTAACTGACTACGAGTTTCTGTAAGCTTATTAATCTCTGCGATTTGCTTATCCAGTGTGGATATTTCACTTTTCAGAAAATTATTACGTCCCTGCTGATTCGAGAGTTGACCATCATAAAAACTACTCACCGACCAGATACAGACAAATGCCACTGCAGCAACGGCAACGATTACAGACAAAAATTGCTGCTGCCTTTCTTTTTTCAGCCGCTCCCGCCACGGCAGCAAATTGATATTTGCCATTAACAAACACCCCGCATAGCCAAACCACAGGCAACCAGCAGAGCTGGAGCATCACCAGCCAATAACTTGGCATTAACTCTGGAAGACAGAGACATATCCTTGAATGGATTTGCAACCAAAGCTGGCACGCCCATCTCTTCCGTGACCCGCTCCGCTAAACCAGGCAGAGAGGCTGTTCCACCAGCTAACACGATACTACTCACCTCATTATGCTGGCTGGATGAAAAGAAAAACTGCAGGGAACGACTGATTTGCTGAACAACCGCGTTACGGAACGGATCCAGTAATTCCTGTTCATAGTCATCAGGGAGTCCTTCGCCATTACGAGCAAGATGCGCTTCCTGCGGGGTCAGTCCATATCGTCGCATAATGTCGTCGGTCAGTTGATTGCCGCCAAACAATTGTTCGCGGGTATAAATAGAGGACCCTTCGTGCAACACACTCAAGGTTGTCATGGTCGCACCAACATCCACAATCGCCACCGTGTCATTGGCATCACCTTCAAGCTGCCCACTGATCAGACCAAACGCTCGTTCGGTGCAATAGGCCTCGATATCGACAATGGAAGCTTCAAGATCGGCATATTCCACAGCATCCTTACGACGCTCAACAGTATCAGAACGACAGGCAGCCAACAGGACTTCAACCACACTATCGTTATTTGCCAGTACGCCCTGAATTTCCCAGTCGAGCGAGACCTCTTCCAGGGGATAAGGTATATATTGATCTGCCTCAGCCCGAATCTGCAGATCCATCTCCGCATCATTCAGACCAGCATTCATATTGATAACTTTAGTAATCACAGAAGATCCTGCAACTGCCAAAGCGGCCTTTTTGGCCTTCGAGCGAGATTTTGCCAGTGCGCGTTTAATTGCTTCACCGACTTCCTCATCATTATGGATATTCTGCTCGACAATAGCGTCAGCGGGCAGAGCTTCCGAAGCATATGCTTCAACACGGTAGCCTGCATCCGTGTGACTCAACTCAAGGACTTTTACCGACGAGGAACTGATATCCACTCCAAGAAGAGACTTGCCCTTCTTGCCAAACAAGCTAGCCAGCACAACAAAATCCCCTTGAAAATCGAGAGCTTACGCCATGAAGCTCAGAATAATCCTATATTTGGCCGATCATTATAAGCACAATCCTATAAAAAGGACAAAAATCCCTTATAATGCCGCGACCGCGAATCGGACATCGCCGCCAACCGTAAAACGAGTCTTATGATCACGCTGAAATCTCTCTTCAAACTCCTGATCTGGTTAATATTTTCAACCTTATCAGGCGTCGCCCTGGCCTGCCTTGCTGTGTATCTGTATCTGGCACCAGACCTTCCGGATCCGAGACAACTTCGCGACGTTGACCTTCAAACACCTTTACGAATCTATACCCAGGATGGCTTGCTGATCACCGAGTACGGTGAAAAACGCCGCTCCCCCCTGCAATACCCGGATGTACCACCACGTTTTATCGATGCCTTACTGGCCTCCGAAGACGACGCGTTTTACGAGCACTACGGCGTTGATGTTAAAGGACTTTTACGCGCAACACTGGAACTAATTCGCACTGGCAAAAAGAAATCTGGTGGTAGCACCATCACCATGCAGGTTGCCAAGAACTATTACCTCAGTAGTGAAAAGTCTTTTTCGCGAAAATTCACTGAAATATTGCTCGCACTCAAGATAGAAAAAACCCTGAGCAAGGAAGAAATCCTCGAACTTTATATAAACAAGATATATTTGGGTAAACGGGCGTATGGTATCGAAGCTGCGGCCCAGGTTTATTACGGCAAATCAATAAACGAACTGACTCTGGCACAAACAGCCATGATTGCCGGTCTGCCGCAAGCACCTTCAGCGGCCAACCCGATCAACAACCCTGAGCGGGCTATTTCACGTCGAAACTATGTACTGCAACGGTTGCTGACCCTAGGCAAAATCAACCAGCAAGAATTCGAAGACGCAACCGCCGCTCCGGTCACCGCCGAGTATCATGGCGCAACCAGCGAAGTCACCGCTCCCTACATTGCAGAACTGGTACGCCAGCACATGGTCGACCTGTATGGCAATAACGCCTACACAGAGGGTATGGTGGTTTACACCAGCATCAACTCCGTGCGCCAGCAAGCTGCCAACGACGCTTTGCAGCGAGGTTTGCTGAATTATGACCGAGCACATGGTTATCGCTGGCAGGCCAACGTTTACCCAGCAATCAAGTCCGGTGCAACAGGCACCTCACAGAACCGCAATCCGCAAGCCCTGCCAGACTGGCTATCCGACAAAACAGAAAATGACACCGACTGGCCAGCCACCCTGACAAACTGGCGCAACAAGCTGCGTACAATCGAAGCTCCTGGCAACCTGATCGCGGCAGCAGTTGTACAACTCGACAAAGACGGCGCTTGGCTGATTACCGACAAAGATGATCAGCGTCTCCTCTTTGATGGCATGGAATGGGCGTCCCCTTATATTAATGTCAACGCCACAGGTGCCAAACCAGCCAAGCCAGCGGACGTGCTCGCGGTTGGCCAGCAAGTCTGGATTGAAATCCGCGACCAACAGGTATTATTGGGTGAACCACCAGAAGCTAATGGTGCATTGATTTCACTCAACCCCAACAATGGTGCCATTCAGGCAATGGTCGGTGGTTTCGAACAATCCGCCAATCAGTTCAACCGGGTAACCCAGGCGATGCGCCAGCCGGGCTCTTCATTCAAGCCCTTCATTTATAGTGCCGCGCTAGAAAACGGCTTTACGCCTGCGAGCATCATTAATGACGCTCCGGTGGTCTTCAAGGATGCAGGACTGGAAAATACCTGGCGACCCGAAAACTACAGCGGCAAGTTCTATGGCCCCACTCGCCTGCGCGAAGCCCTGTACAAGTCCCAGAACCTGGTTTCCATCCGCATCCTCAAACAAATGGGTCCCTCGACGGCGGTCAATTACATTAAACAGTTCGGCTTCCCGGAAAAGCAGCTGAATGCCGATCTGTCATTGGCTCTGGGGGCCAGTGCTGTCACCCCAATGGAACTGGCGACCGGCTATGCCGCGCTGGCTAACGGTGGTTTTGCAATTCAGCCCTACTATATAGATCGTATTGAAGACTCTACCGGCAATATCCTGTTCCAGAGCAATCCGGCAATTGCCTGTCGAGACTGCAACTCCACTCAAGGCCTCACACCAGCCAGCACTAACGACAACGAAGCCCCGGCAGCGCCTGCCTACGCTCCCCGCATTATGGATGCGCGCACCAACTTCCTGATGGTTAACATGTTGAAAGATGTGATCCAGCGAGGCACCGGCCGTCGCGCCAAAGCGCTGAACCGTAGCGATCTGGCCGGCAAAACCGGCACCACCAACGATCAGGTAGATGCCTGGTTCTCAGGTTTCAATCCGAATCTGGTCACCACCGTGTGGGTTGGTTTTGACCAGCCATCGACGCTGGGACGCTGGGCCCAGGGCGGCACGACAGCACTGCCCATCTGGGTTGACTACATGCGTGTTGCCCTGACAACCGAACCCGAAGTGCAACTGCAACAACCGGACGGCATTGTTTCCGTGCGGATTGACCCCAAAACCGGCCTACTGGCAGCTCCTGGTCAGCAAGATGCCATTTTTGAGTACTTCCGTTCGGAAAACACCCCAACCGAAACTGTGCTGCCACAATACAGCCCGGACGGCGAAGACTCTGACAGCGGCCTAAGCGCAACACCTGAGCTGCTGTTCTAAACAGTAGCTCTGACCCAAGCTCCTGCGCATAAAAAAGCCGACTCAATTGAGTCGGCTTTTTTTGCTGTCACCCGATTGATACGGACAATTAGTCCATATCAATGACCTTGCCAGGGTTCATCACATTGTTCGGATCGAACGCCTGCTTCATGGCTTTCATGTAGCCAATTTCAGCCGCTGAACGGGTGTAATGCAAGTAAGGCTTTTTGGTCAGACCAACACCGTGTTCCGCTGACACCGAGCCATCGTACTTCTCGGTAATCTCGAACACCCACTTTGATACCTTGCCACAACGCTCGAAGAACTCTTCTTTTGGCAGATCATCCGGCTTGAGGATGTTCAGGTGCAGGTTGCCATCGCCAATATGGCCGAACCAGATGATTTCAAAGTCCGGGTACTCACGCACAACAACATCATCAATTTCCTGCAGGAATTCCGGCACCCTGGAAACCACCACCGACAGGTCATTCTTGTATGGCGTCCAGTGGGAAATGGTTTCGGAGATATCTTCACGCAAACGCCACAGGTTGGCCGCCTGGGTTTCGTTCTGGCTGATCGCACCGTCGTATACCCAGCCTTCTTCCATACAGGCTTCGAACAGTTGCATGGCAACGTCCATTTTTTCGTCGGTATCGGCTTCAAATTCCAGCAAGGCGTAGAATTCGGTTTCCGTTTCAAACGGCGCCTGCACATCACCGCGAGCCAGCACTTTCTTCAACGCCTTGTCAGAGAAGAACTCAAACGCGGTCAGATCGATACCGGACTGGAACTTGTGCAGCACACTCATGATGGCGCCCATTTCCGGTACTCCCAGCACCAGCACGGTGAGGTTCTTGGCCGGACGGGTCAGACGCATGGTTGCTTCAGTAATAAAACCCAGCGTGCCTTCACCACCAATAAACAGGTGACGCATATCGTAACCCGTGTTGTTCTTCAGCAAATCCTTGTTCAGACGCAGAATGTCGCCCTTACCGGTAACGACGGTCAAACCAGCAACCCAGTCACGGGTCATGCCATAACGAATAACCTTGATGCCACCGGCGTTGGTGGAAATATTGCCGCCAATCTGGCTGGAGCCAGAAGAGGCAAAATCCACCGGGTAGAACAAACCCTGCTGTTCGGCATACTGCTGTAGCTGTTCGGTAATCACCCCGGCACCACAACGCACCGTGCGATCCACTGCGTTGAAGTCAGTGATGCTGTTCATATAGTCGAACGCCACCACAACCTCACCATTGGCAGCAACGGCACCCGCGCTCAGACCAGTACGACCACCGGAAGGTACCAGCGCCAGACCAGCCTCGTTCGCCAGCAGCACAATCTGTTGCACCTGCTCTGTGGTTTTCGGGAAAACAATGGCACTTGGCTTTGGATCAAGAATTTTGGTCCAGTCCTTGCCGAAAGTTTCCAGCGAGTCCGCATCAGTGCGTACTTTATCCTCGCCAACGATGGCCGCCAGGCGTTCAACAAGAGCTGCTTGGGTTAGTTGCGTCATGGGTCATTCCAGAAATATGAAAGATCGTCACGCCAACCTGAAGAATCGTAAGGTTGAAGACGGGAACGGAGGATCACATTGAAAGGCGGGCATGGTACCATATGCGCCCTGTTTTTGGAGAGCTTTCTCCCCTACGAACAGGCCAACCGCTTACAACACAACTCGAGATCAGCCCCTGACTGATCCCGGCACCTCAAAGAAGGTACCCCAATGGCACAAACGTCCCTCGACAAAAGCAAGATCAAATTCCTCTTGTTGGAAGGCGTGCACCAGTCTGCTCTGGACACTCTCCAGGCTGCCGGCTACACCAACATCGAATACGTGAAAACTTCCCTGCCAGAAGAAGAGTTGAAAGAACGCATCAAAGACGTTCACTTCATCGGCATTCGTTCCCGCACCCAGCTGACTGAAGACATCTTTGCAGCAGCAGAAAAACTGATTGCGGTTGGCTGTTTCTGTATTGGCACCAACCAGGTCGACCTGAAGGCAGCGACCAAGCGCGGTATTGCCGTCTTCAACGCGCCATATTCCAACACCCGCTCCGTAGCAGAACTGGCAATTGCTGAAATCATCATGCTGATGCGCGGTGTACCAGAGAAAAGCACGGTTTGTCACCGTGGCGGCTGGCAGAAAACAGCCACGAACTCCTACGAAGTTCGTGGCAAGAAACTGGGTATCGTGGGTTACGGCAACATCGGCACCCAGCTGTCGGTGATGGCTGAAAGCCTGGGTATGAAGGTATACTTCTACGACATCGTTACCAAGCTGCCAATCGGTAACGCCACCCAGGTTGGCTCAATGGAGGAACTGCTGGGGCTGGCCGACGTAGTGACCCTGCACGTCCCGGAAACCGAAGCCACCAAGTGGATGATGGGTCCGGAACAATTCGCCCAGATGAAGCAAGGCTCCATCTTCCTGAACCTGGCACGTGGTACCGTAGTTGATATCGACGCCTTGGCCGAAGCTCTCTCCAGCAAGAAACTTCTGGGTGCTGCAATTGACGTATTCCCTGTTGAGCCGCGCGGCAACAACGACGAATTCGTCAGCCCACTGCGCGGTTTCGACAATGTAATCCTGACGCCACACGTTGGCGGCTCCACTATGGAAGCCCAGGAAAACATCGGTAAGGAAGTGGGTGAGAAACTGTCCAGCTATAGCGACAACGGTACCACCACAGCGTCTGTGAACTTCCCGGAAGTAGCCTTGCCTTCCAACCACAATGTTCACCGCATCCTGCACATCCACTACAACGTGCCGGGCGTTATGAACGCCATCAACCAGATCTTTGCCGAAAACCAGATCAACATTTCTGGCCAGTACCTGCAAACGGTTGAAGATATCGGTTACGTTGTGATCGATGTTGCCAAGTCTGCCAGCGAACTGGCGCTTGAGAAGATCAAAGAGGTTGATGGTACGATTCGCGCCCGCGTATTGTATTGATCAACTTCTGATCGTCAGACAGACACGGACACCCGTGTCTGTCTTGCTATTGAGCGGGTTACTCATCATCTGACTCTGGCTACATAGCCGCTATTTCTTCCGCCGGAACAGCCGCCGGACTACCACTTGTAGCCCAACGACGCCCAGTTCAGCCAGCGCGGATTACGCTCGTAATAAGTATCCCCAGCATCGGCATCGTAAGTTGTCGACAACGACCAGTTCCAGCCAACGAGGTTGGAGCCAATACGGCCAACCACTTTGCGCTGACGATACCCCGTACTACCCCGGTTATTCCTGCTCAGCACCTCGATCCCTTGATCCAGATGCAAGCCCAGCATGGTTTCCAGCTGGTTAAACTGACTGGTCCAGGCCAGCCTCAAACTTTTCTCGGCGCCAAGCTCAAGCTCATCACGACCGGATAAACTATTACGATCCTGCAGCAAGCCCACTAACCAGAGCTTCTGATTACTGTTCAGTTGCCAGTCCAGCTGCCATTCAAGACCGGTTAGATGCAACGCACCATCATCCCCAAGACTGTTATTTAGCAGGTTGACCTGACCTTCGACCAGACGATCCATCCGCTCGTGGAACAATTTGATATCGTACATCAGATGCGGGGAGTTGAGCATGATGAAATACCCCAACTCCCAGGCGTGAATCACCTCACCGCGTGGTACCGACTCCCAATCCGACGTAGAACCCGTGAGGAATAATTCACCCGAATCCAGCCCCAGATAATTGTCCGTCAAGCCTCGCACAGTCACCGTCGCATCCAGATAACGCTCTGCCAGATCCGGCGTCCGGTGGGTTTTTGCATACTGGAACCGCAGGCTACTGCCCGCATCCAGCAAGTGAGTCAGGGCAACACGCGGCGAATAATGGGCAGGTTCATCCGTCTGCTTTTCTGCCGTCAGCGACAGAAATAGCAACCAGTCCGGCGACATCCGGTATTCCAGGCTGCCAAAGGCCAGAATCGAATCACTGGCCAGACGTCTGCCAAAGTAGGTACTCGAGTTGACTTCATCGCGGCGGAACGACAACCCCTGCACAGAACGCACAGCGGCGTTCCACCAATAGGTATGTTCAATTTCCAGCGACAGTCGTTGTTCATAAAGGTCATAGTCGCCGGTACCGCAAGTCACTTCATCAAGGCCGTTGGCAGCCACGGCACTGGCGGCCACCGCCTGCGTCAGCGCATATTCTTCGTCAGTGATTTCGGTATCCACACCGGAATCCTGCATATAAACCTGCAGCTCGGCAGCCGAAATCAGCCCTGCGGCAATAGCTGCATAAAGCTGCTGAATCTGCTGCTTTTCCGAATCTGAGGTTGAACTGCTCAAAAGAGGCAAAACACCATAACCAAGTGCCCTGCCGAGCGCCCGGTCCTGCTTGTAGAGAGCCGTCAAATTGGTGTCGTAGGCAATGGTTGGCGTACAGGCAGAAAAGGACTTCTCCTGGTTTTCAGCATGCCAGTTAGCTCGCACTTGCCAGTCATGACTCTGACCCGACAGGCTTTTCCACTGCAAGGACAGTGCATCACTAATGGAACGCTGACGCGGCTGCTCTGAATGGAAATTGTCATCACCAATCACCATCCGTCGTAAACGTTGGCGGCCAGCCTGCCACTGTAACTCAGAGTCATCGCCGATCCGGCTTGAACCTGCCCAGCTGAAACCTTCGACCCAGTTCTGATCGGGGGTATCACTGATATTAGCGTAATCGGTCGAACCTTCACGATTGGCAAACGCCGACAAACGCTGATCCGTTTCAGCAACCGCAAAGCTGCTGCTGGCGTAACCACGCTTGCGACCATCACTGCCAATGGAGGTTGAAATTGCCAGACGACGACTGTCAGACGGGTGACGGGTAACAATATTGATAATGCCCTGGAAGGCATTCATACCATAAGACGAGGCGCTGGGGCCGCGGGTGATCTCGATGCGTTCGATATCTTCCAGAGCAATATTAAGCTGGTCCCAGTCAACACTGGCAAAGGTCGCCAGGTAAGCTGAGCGGCCATCCACCAGCACTTCGAGACGACGGGAAAGCGACAAACTGCCTGAGTGATACACCACACTGGACTGGTTGGAATCCAGCTCCTGGGCGACAAACATGCCCGGCACATACTGGAACACATCCACCAGTCGCTGAATGCCCCACTGGCGAATCTGCTCAGCGGAGATCACAGTGACACTGGCAGGCACCTCAGGTAAGGGCTGCTGCAGGCGCACGGGGCTGAGCACTACGGGGACTTCTGGCTCAAACTCTGACAGTACATCCGCCCGGCTGGCAGCCGTTGCCATTACCGTTGACGACACAACGACCAGTATCAAAGTTCTGCAGGCCATACTTCAATCCCTTGAAAACAGGACCAGAATTATTTCACAGACTGATTAGAAATATTCTGACCCCGTTACTGTTTTTATAAACGAACCTCAATTCCAGCCGCAGCCATGTGTTCCTTGGCTTGCTGAATAGTGTACTCACCAAAGTGGAAAATACTGGCGGCCAATACAGCATCGGCCCGGCCCTGGATCACGCCGTCGACCAAATGGTCGAGATTGCCCACGCCGCCGGATGCAATCACCGGAATATTCACTGCGTCTGAAATCGCCCGGGTTACACCAATATCAAAACCGGATTTCACGCCATCACGATCCATGGAGGTCAGCAGAATTTCACCCGCGCCGTAGTCGGCCATCTTCACCGCCCACTCAACCGCATTGATACCAGTTGGCTTGCGGCCACCATGGGTAAAAATTTCCCAGTGATTGTCACCAACCTGCTTGGCATCAATCGCCACTACGATGCACTGGGCACCAAATTTTTGTGACGCTTCGCGGACGAATTCCGGGTTGTACACCGCTGCCGAGTTGATCGACACCTTGTCCGCCCCGGCATTCAGCATGTTGCGAATATCAGCCAGCTCACGAATGCCGCCACCGACCGTCAGCGGGATAAACACCTGCTCGGCAATGGCTTCCACCATATGCACCGTCGTATCACGACCTTCGTGACTGGCGGTGATATCCAGAAAGGTGATTTCATCAGCGCCCTGGTCGTTGTAGCGTTTGGCAATCTCGACCGGGTCACCCGCATCCCGAATTCCAACAAAATTGACGCCTTTTACAACCCTGCCTTTGTCTACATCGAGACAGGGGATAATGCGTTTGGCCAATGCCATAGTGTTCTCTCCGCTCCGTCCGGCGCTTATTGGCCAACCAGCTCATCAGCCAACTTCTGTCCAGAAGCTACATCCAGTGTGCCTTCATAGATCGCGCGACCAGTGATAGCCCCCAGAATGCCCTTGTTGGCAACCATCGCCAGCTGACGAATATCTTCGATATTGGTCACACCGCCGGAAGCAATTACCGGAATGCCACCTTCAACCGCCAGCTCAACGGTTGATTCCAGATTCACACCCTGCATCATGCCATCACGGGCAATATCGGTATAAACAATGGCAGACACGCCGTCATTCTTGAACTGTTTGGCCAGATCTACCGCCTTCACTTCAGAGACTTCAGCCCAGCCGTCGGTAGCCACAAAACCATTCTGGGCATCCAGACCCACAATCACCTTGCCAGGGAAAGCGTCACAGGCTTGCTTCACAAAAGCAGGTTCTTTTACCGCCTTGGTGCCAATAATCACGTAGCTGACGCCCGCTTTTACATAGGCTTCGATGGTTTCCAGAGTCCGAATACCACCGCCAATCTGGATTGGCAGACCCGGAAACTCCTTGGCAATCGCGGTCACGGCTTCGCCGTTGACCGGCGTACCAGCAAAGGCGCCGTTAAGATCCACCAGGTGCAGGCGACGGCAGCCGGCATTGACCCAACGACGGGCCATTTCAACCGGGTTATCACCGAATACGGTGGAGTCGTCCATCCGGCCCTGACGCAGACGCACGCATTGACCATCTTTCAAATCGATTGCTGGGATAACAAGCATGGGGAAACCTTTTTAATTCAGCAGACGGCGGCGATCAGGCCTGACCGTCCCATTCAAGAAAATTCTTTAACAGCGTCAGACCGGCGTTGTGGCTCTTTTCCGGGTGGAATTGCACCGCAAACACATTGTCTTCACCAATTGCAGCCGCAAAATCAACACCGTAATGGCCACGCCCCTTAACCTGCTCTGGCCGCTCGGCAGACACGCAGTAAGAGTGGACAAAATAAAAGCGGCTGTTATCGGCAATGTCTTTCCAGAGCGGATGAGCAAGCTGCTCGACCTGGTTCCAGCCCATATGCGGAACCTTCAGCTTTTCGCCGTTTTCGCTCAGATCGTTACCGAAAAAACGCACCTGACCGGGGAACATACCGAGGCAGTCAACGCCACCGTTCTCTTCTGAACGATCCATCATCGCCTGCATGCCAACACAAATCCCCAACAGCGGCTTGGTCTTGCGAACTTCTGCAACCACCTGATCAATGCCCTGGGCACGGATTTCCGCCATACAATCGCGAATCGCACCAACCCCCGGCAACACCACGTGATCGGCAGCCATAATGACTTTCGGATCACTGGTTACCAGCACCTGCGTACCCGGAGCCACTGCCTGCAGCGCACCATGAGCAGAGTGCAAATTGCCCATGCCATAGTCGATCACTGCACAAACTTTACTAGTCACAAATCTATTCCTTCCACAGACCAGGAGAGCGTATTATCAGAGCGTGCCTTTGGTTGACGGCATCACACCAGCCATACGAGGGTCCATTTCCACCGCCATCCGCAGCGCCCGACCGAATGCCTTGAAAATAGTCTCAGCCTGGTGGTGTGCGTTGAAGCCCTTGATATTGTCGATATGCAGGGTCACCTTGGCGTGATTCACAAAGCCCTGGAAAAATTCCCAGAACAGCTGGGTATCCAGTTTGCCAATGCTGGCACGAGTGAAATCGCAGTTGAAACTCAGGCCCGGGCGACCGGAGAAATCGATCACCACTCGCGACAGGGCTTCGTCCAGTGGCACATAGCTGTGGCCGTAACGAACGATACCTTTCTTGTCACCAATGGCCTCGGCAAAAGCCTGACCCAGTGTAATACCAATGTCTTCCACCGTGTGGTGATCGTCGATATGCAGGTCGCCCTTGCAGAAAATATCCAGGTCGATCAGACCATGGCGAGCGATCTGGTCCATCATATGCTCGAGAAACGGCACTCCGGTGTCGAATTTGCTGGTACCGGTTCCATCCAGATTGATGGATACCTTGATCTGGGTTTCCAGGGTATTGCGTTCGACCGTCGCGGTACGGGCCATGGACAGACTCCAAACTCTCGCCAAAGAAAAAGGAAAGCATTATAAAGGGCGGCGTCAAAAACCTCCATGGAACAAACCCGGTCCCGGGTTATCCATATCCGCCAGCTATTGGCTGTGCATCATTTGCCAATCACACAGGAGACTCCAGGTGCCCATCAAACTGGAACATATCCACCAGCCGACCCCGGAAGACTGGAACGACCTCGACAAACTCCACCAGAACAGCGGGCTTGCCCCCCTCAGCCGTGATCAACTCGACAATTTACTCACCAGCAACGGCTGGATCGCGGGAGGCCGTTTTAACGATCGAATCGTCGGTGTCATACTCTGTTCGCAATCAGCTGACATTGTCACCCTCCACTGCGCCGCCGTACGGACACTGACCCAGCGCCGGGGCGTCATGCACCAAAGTCTCTGGTTACTGCAAAAGTGGGCCGCCAACGAAGGCTTTGTTTTGCAAATCAACAACCTGCCGGAATTCCTGCACGCTGCCGTTGTCTCAAGAGGGTTCACGGAAACAGCTGAAGGCACCTGGCAGTGGACGCCGACAAACTGACACTTGAGAGCCACTGGCAACACTCTTTCCAGAGTGGACACGCTACACTCAATAATAACCAGGCCTCATACTGGTTGCAGTTTTGTCCCGCCAAGAACTATTAAGGGAAGCACCAATGACCATGATGAAACGCTTGCTGACAACCACCGCCATGCTGTTGTTCGCCCTGAACAGCTGGGCGGCTACTCCAACAGAAGTCGTCACCAAGGCAACCAACGGCCTGATCGACAAGCTGAAAGCCACTACAGTGGAAGACCGTACCGACGAACTGGTAACCAGCCTGGTAATGGAATATATCGTCCCGGCTATCGACCAGGAAAAAATTGCCATGGGCGCCATGGGCAAATACTGGCGTCTGGCCAGCCCGCAGCAACGTGACGAATTTATTGAACGCTTCCGCGAGTTGCAGATTCGTACCTATTCCGGCGCCTTCAAGGCCTTCAGCGGCGAAAAACTCGCCTACGAAGACGCCCGCATCAATGATGCTGGCGACCGCGCATTGGTACAGGGTCAGCTGATCCAGCAAAACGGCAACGTGATCCCGATCGACTTCAAACTCTATCAGGGTGACGACAAGCAATGGCGCATCTACGATGCCGTGGTATCCGGCCTCAGCATGGTTAAAACCTATCGCGACCAAATGAGCCAGCGCTTGCAGGGAACCAACCCCGGCAATGCCAAGGAGCGCATGGATGTACTGCTGGAAGAACTGAAGAAGGAAGCAGAGCAAGTCGCGGCCAGCTGATTCAGCCAATCAGCTGCCAACCTTGGCAATTCAAACTCCCCGGACAGCTCTGCCTGTCCGGATTGCCACTCCCGCCAGACCACCCCACATGCAGCAGTCCTTGTTGATATAGTCCATACTGACCGACTCGTTCGTGTATCCAGAGCCGATGTATCGCTATGTCACGCCAACACCAGAATCTGAAACGCAAGCTGGTTATGGTCTCCTTGCTGACCACCGCCATCACCATGACTTTCAGCAGCGCAGCCTATCTCTGGCTGGAGTATTACCTGACCCGCAGCGATGACCAGCAACAGGTCGCCACCATCGGCCGCATCACAGCAGCCTACGCAGCCCATGAAATCCTGGATGGCCATTTACACGACCTGCAACAGGCAATTCAGGCACTCCGGGCAGCGCCCAATATCAGCCTCGGCTGTTTCTACAACACCGATCCACGCTTGTTGGCCAGTTACAACTCAGTCAGCACCAAAGACGAACCAGCCAAATGCCCGCCCTCTCCGTTTGACGCCGAATGGGACAGCTGGCAAAACACCTATCCGGTATTGAACGGTAATCAGCCCGTCGGAACCCTGCTAATTCAGACAACCGACCAGCAACTGCATAACCACCTGCGCCAATTTATTGGCTTCGCGACCATCATTACCATCATTGCCATGCTGCTGGGCCTGCTGGCGGCAACCCGTCTGAAGCACCTGGTGCTGATGCCAATCCGCAATCTCAGCGAAGCGCTGGGCCAGATCGCCCGGGAAAAAGACTACTCAATCCGGGTCGGTGAAGAATCCCATATTGAATTGAGTGGCCTGACCAACCTGTTTAATGAACTGCTGCACACCGTCGAGCAGGAACACATAGCGCTGAAAGAAAACGAGGCCCGCTTCCGCAAGCTGGCGGCCTTTTCCCCCGTCGGCATCTTCCAGCTCGACAATCAGATGAAGCTGCAGTACGTCAACCAGCGCTGGCGCGATATTCACAACCTCTACAGCGAACTGCCGAAAATAGAACACTGGTTCGACAGAATTGCCGAGCAAGACCGCGACCAGGCCCAATCCGCCTGGCACCAGCTGGTTGAACAGCAAACCAGCATCGCCATGGAGCTGCGTCTACAGCCACAAAATGGCAAGGAATGCTGGGTACATCTGCTGGTCAGCCCCCTACACGACCAGTCTGGACAGGTGATTGGCTGTCTTGGAGCCGTGTCCGATATTTCCGAGTTAAAAGCCGCCCAGCTGCAAATGGAAACCCTGGCTTTTTATGACCCGCTGACCGGGCTGGCCAACCGTCGCCTGTTCAAGAACCGCCTGTCGAAATCCATCAAGGCCGCCCAGCGCAGCAACTCCACCCTGGCACTGATGTTCCTCGACATGGACCAGTTCAAGCGAGTAAACGACTCCCTTGGCCACGACGCTGGTGACCTGTTACTTCAGGAAGTCGGCCATCGTCTCAGTGCCTGCGTGCGGGATCGTGATACCGTATCCCGCATTGGCGGCGACGAGTTCACCATCCTGCTGACCGACATCAAACAGATACCCGACGTGCTGGTCGTCGCCGAAAAGCTGCTGCAGGCGCTCAGCAGTCCCATTCGCATCAAAGGCCAGGAAATTATCACCTCGGTCAGTATTGGCATCACACTGACACCACAGGATTCGAGCGACCCCAACACGCTGATGAAAAACGCCGATCTGGCGATGTACAAAGCCAAGGAGCTGGGCCGCAACAACTTCCAGTTTTTCTCAGAGCACATGAATCAGGAAATTCTCGAACACCTGGCCTGGGAACAGGAAATTCGTACCGCACTGGCAGAAAAACAGTTCAGTATCTATTACCAGCCCAAGGTCTGCCTCGAAACCTATCAGGTCACGGGTGTCGAAGCCCTGCTGCGCTGGAATCATCCGACCCGAGGACCGATTGCTCCAGACCGTTTTATCCCGGTGGCAGAAGAAACCGGCCAGATTCTGGACATTGGTGAATGGGTGCTGCAACACAGCTGCCAACAGATCAAAGCCCTGATTGAACAACGGCGACTACCGCGCAATACCCGCGTAGCGGTCAATCTATCGGCCCGCCAGTTCGCCGCCAGCAATCTCGAACAACTGGTAGGTGACGTACTGCAGCACACCGGCCTGCCACCAGCCAACCTGGAACTGGAAATTACCGAAAGCACCCTGATGCTGGACCTCAACGCCGCCGTGGCGGTGATGCAACGGCTGCGCAATACCGGCATCCGTTTTGCCATTGATGATTTTGGCACCGGCTATTCGTCACTGGCCTACCTCAAAACCCTGCCCATCGAAGTGCTCAAGGTCGATCGCTCGTTCGTCAACGACATCCCGGAAGATAGCAATGATATGGCCATCACCGCGGCCGTTATCGCCATGGCACACAAGCTCGGCCTGCAGGTTGTTGCTGAAGGCGTGGAATCCGAGGATCAGGTAGAATTCCTGCGCCGTAACCGCTGCGACCAGGCCCAGGGCTACCTGTTCAGCCGTCCGCTTGACGTGCAACAGCTGGAACAATTTCTCGACCAGACCCGTGCCATGCAGCTCAGTCACCGACAACCTTGAAACCGGACCCATGCCGAACAACCCACAGCAGTCTTTCGCCACCACCATACTCAACTGGTATCACCAGCACGGCCGTAAACATCTGCCCTGGCAGCAGGACATAACTCCCTATCGGGTATGGGTCTCGGAAATCATGCTGCAGCAGACCCAGGTTGCCACCGTGATCCCGTACTACCAACGCTTTATGGAGCGCTTTCCAACCGTTGAAGCGCTGGCGGCGGCAGAGCAGGACGAAGTACTGCACCTCTGGACCGGGCTGGGCTATTACGCCCGCGGACGTAACCTGCACAAATGCGCCCAGGTCATTGTCGAACAGCATGGCGGTCAGTTTCCGACATCCGTCGAACAGTTGTCCGACCTACCCGGTATCGGCCGTTCGACCGCCGGAGCCATTGCCTCGATCAGCATGGGCATACGGGCCGCCATTCTCGACGGCAACGTCAAACGGGTACTGACCCGCTTCTACGCCGTCGAAGGCTGGCCCGGCACCACCGCCATCCAGCAACAACTGTGGCAAATAGCCGAACGCCTGACACCGGAACACAGCCATCGCGAATACACCCAGGCGATGATGGACATGGGCGCCACCCTCTGCACCCGCAGCAAACCTGCCTGTGGCATTTGCCCACTACAGCCGGATTGCCAGGGGTATGCTGGCGGCAAGCCAACCCAATACCCCAATGGCAAACCCAAACAGGTCAAGCCGGAAAAACACAGCTGGCTGCTGATGTTCCGCACGCCTGCTGGTCATGTGCTGCTGCAACAGCGGCCACAGACCGGCATTTGGGGTGGATTGTGGAGCTTTCCCGAAGCGGATTCGCTGGAACAGGCACAGCAAGCAGCAGACCTGCGCTTTGGCAGCCAGGTAAAGTACCTGCAGGAACTCCGCAGCTTCCGTCACACCTTTAGCCACTACCACCTGCATATTCACCCGGTAGAAATCGAACTGGCCGCCGAGCTTGCCCAAATAGGCCAAACCAGCCAGCATTGGTACAATCCGGCCGACCCCAGCGAGCTGGGACTGGCAGCACCCGTCATCAAGCTGCTGCAACGTCAACTCTGAACCCGGGAGCCAGCCATGAGCCGTACTGTCGTCTGTCGTAAATATCAGCAAGAACTCGAAGGCCTGTCACAGCCACCATTCCCAGGCCCAGCCGGAGAAGACATCTTCAACCACGTCTCCGCCCAGGCCTGGCAAGAGTGGACCGAGCACCAAACCCGCCTGATCAACGAGAAACATCTCAACATGATGGATAAGGAAGCCCGCAAATATCTGACCGAACAGCGTGGAAAATTCCTGTCAGGCGACGACTTCGACAAGGCCGACGGCTATGTGCCTGAAAAACCTGAAAATTAATTTTAAAAAAGTTGTTGACAGAAAATCGAGATAACTGTTTAATGCGTCCCACTTGAGCGAGACGTCAAACGTCAGCCAAGATGCCCAGATAGCTCAGTCGGTAGAGCAGGGGATTGAAAATCCCCGTGTCGGTGGTTCGATTCCGCCTCTGGGCACCATCCAGATTCCTCAAAAAAGCCTCGCAATCGCGAGGCTTTTTTGTTTCTGTAAATCACATCCAGATCAAACACGCCGCCACAATAGTCCACCACCGCTAGCGCGGCAGCAGGCCCATGGTTGGTTCTTTCGCATCCCACTCTTCTTTCACTGCCAGAATTTCTGGTAGTACGGCTTTGAAAATTTCCCACATATGCGGATCAAAATGATGGCCTGCACCCTCTTCCATCACGGCCAGAGTTTTCTCCAGCGGCCAGGCATCTTTGTAGGGGCGGTCCATGGTGAGTGCATCAAAAACATCGGCGATCGCAACGATCCGGGCTGACTCTGGAATCTCTTCTCCTTTAAGGCTGTTGGGATAACCTTTACCGTCCCAGCGTTCATGGTGACAAATGGCAATTTCTGCCGCCAGACGAAATACGGGTTCATCACTGCAGCAGAGAATGTCGTGGCCGATCTGGGGATGACGGCGCATGATTTCCCACTCGTCGTCGGTCAATGGGCCGGGCTTTTTGAGGATATGGGCGGGAATACCGATTTTGCCGGTATCGTGCATGGGCGCCGCCAACTCCAGCAGACTGCTGCGCTCGCTGTCCCAACCAATGGCTTTTGCCAGCGTCGCTGAAAACGCCGCCATCCGCCAGATATGGGCACCCGTATCACTGTCGCTGAAGTGTCCTGCCATGCCGAGCATGTTAATGGCATCACGGCTCACCCGCTCCAGCCGTGCCGAACGAACCAGTGACAGATGGGTACGCACCCGCGCACGAACTACCGGAGCCGACACCGGTTTGGTAATAAAATCGACCGCACCAGCATCGAAGGCTGCAGTTTCATCTTCCGGGCTTGAATGACTGGTAACAAAAATAATCGGTAGCTGGGCAAATTGCGGCTGCTGACGCAGGCTACGGCAGGTTTCCAGACCACTCATGCCGGGCATGTCCATATCCAGCAGCACCAACACCGGTAAATGCCGGGCAGCCATCTGCAAGGCTTCTTCCCCACTGCGGGCAAAGATCAGTTTGTAATCCGGCGACAGGATCTGTCTCAGGGTCGCCAGATTTTGTGGCTCATCATCAACCACCAGAACAGGACTACCCATTTACAGCTTACTCCGTTTTGCAAAATCAGTTTTCATCTGCCGAGCCAGTCCGGCGGCCTCTGTCAGGTTGAATGCAGCCAATGCATCCAGCAACTGCTGACAACGATTATCCGGGCATTTGGCAGCCAGATCAGCGGCCAATTGCTCACTCTGATCAATATCGTCGGCAGCCAAGGCCTCTAACAAGTGCTCCAGTACGACCAGCAGCGAACGTTCATCAACTGCCGTAACCGGCATAGTGGCTGTATATGCGGCATCCGCCAGATACTCGTCCACCAGTGTGAAGGTTTGTTGCAGCCGATCCAGTACCTTGCTGAGTGCTTGCGGATCAGGCTCTTCGCCACGATCCGTTTGCTGTTCAACGATTGCAGCTTCTGCCGCCACTCTTTCAAGTCCAAGGTTGGCAGCCGCGCCACGCATCTTGTGCAGCCAGGCACGAGCTTCCTCCTCTGGCTGGTCGCCATAGTCACGTCGGAAGATCCCCAGATAACGGCGGTAAACAGACAAATCCTGCCATGTTTGCATGGCCTTGCCCGGGTTAAACAAGGGCAAGTCCGTTTCATTGGCAACACCGGTCTGCGAACTATCCTCGAACGGCTGCCCAGCGGCATGCTGTCTGATCGGCTCTGGCGACACATTGCGCAGAATCAAGGCGACTGCAGCATCAACATCGAAGGGCTTGGGTATAAAACCGTTCATACCGGCGGCTTCGGCTCGCTCACGCTGATCCTGAAAAGCGCCAGCGGTAAGGGCAATCACGGGCAAATGCAGTATGCCAGCGCTCTGGCGAATAATCCGGGTGGCTTCATAGCCATCCATAATGGGCATTTGCGCGTCCATCAGAACCAGATCAAATGTATCGTCAGGCTGACTTTGCAACAGCTCCACTGCCTCACGACCGTTAGCAGCCAGCGAGATCCGCGCACCTTCGCCGCCAAAAATCCTGGCCGCGACTTCACGATTGATTTCACTGTCATCGGTAACCAGCAAGTGTAGCCCAGCCAGCCGCTGACAGGGCAGTTCGGTGTCTACATGTCCCTGCTGGTGACGCAAATGGCGAATACGCAGCACATGATCAAACAGCTCGGAGCCGGTTACCGGTTTATTGATGAAGCCATCGAGGCAGTCGAGGTTATCACTGGCCGCCAACTTGTCGCGCCCATAACTGGTCACCATTACCAGAATCGGTGCTTCTTCGTCAGAATAACGCTGGCGAATGGCGCGGGCTGCCTGCAGTCCATCCATGCCATCCATTTCCCAGTCGAGCAGAATCACCGGCGGAATGGTTTCACCCCGTAACCGGTTATCCAGTGCGTTGATCAGCTCCTCTGCGGAGACAAAGGTACGAGCCTCCCAACCGAGGGTATCAACCACATTCTTCAGGGCATCCAGCGCGATAGGGTTATCGTCAGCGATCATCAGCTTGAGACCGCTCAACTCAGGATGAGAAAAGATCTGCTCGCGAGCACGGGGGAAGGTCAGCGTGAAAAAGAACTCACTGCCTTCACCCAGAACAGAATCAAGCTGCAGCTCACCGCCCATAATCTGTACCAGCTGACGACTGATAGACAAGCCCAGCCCGGTGCCACCGAACTTGCGGGTGGTCGAGCTATCGGCCTGCGAGAAAGGTGCAAAAATTTCTTCAGCCTTGGCCGCTGAAATACCAATGCCAGTGTCACGCACCGAGAACCTCAGCTCCACCTGCTGTTGCTGTTGCGCGACCAGCTCAATGCTGACCAGCACAGTGCCGGACTCGGTGAATTTAATCGCGTTACCTGCCAGGTTTATCAGCACCTGTTCCAGTCGCAACGAATCGCCAATGAGAAAATTGGCGACCGCAGGCGGCGGTGAAATCACCAGTTCGATGTTCTTGCTGCCGAGGTTTGACGACATGATGGTAGCCAGATTGTCGGTCAGGGAATCAAGCCGGAATGGCGCCTGTTCGATTTCCAGCCGACCAACTTCGAGTTTGGAAAAATCCAGGATGTCGTTGATGATCATCTGCAACGAGCGTCCTGCCTTGCAGATTTTCTTCACCATATCCGCCGAGTCGCGCTGCAGTTTGCTGTTATCCAGCAGATACGCCAGCCCCAGAATGGCATTCAGCGGAGTACGGATCTCGTGACTCATATTGGCAAGGAATTCACTCTTCACCTGGGTCAGATATTCAGCCTGATGGCGCGCTTCTTCCAGTTCCGACGTCCGTTCGGCAACCCGCTGCTCCAGCTGCTGGTTCGATTCCAGTAACTCCCGGTTCAACTGCGAAATGCGTTCACGACTGGCCAGCTCTGCGGTCAGGTCACGTACACCACAAATCACCTGATAACCGTCCGGTGAATCGACCGCGTTCAGACTGACACTGACCGGAAACTCGCCACCATTCTTGGCCACCGCCGACAACGGACGGCCTTCGCCCATCGCCCGTCGCATTGGCTTGGCGTTATAACTTTCGCGCAGTTGCGGATGCTCGCGACGAAATTTCATCGGGATCAGCAATTCCACCGGTTGGCCAATCAATTCGCCACGCTCATAGCCAAACAGGTCTTCCATCTGATGATTAACCATCACGATATGTCCCTGCTTGTCGGCCACCAGAATTCCATCCGGGGTGGCACTCAACAGCTCACGGAATTCCGCGTTGGCTCGTTCCAAAGACACAAAAGCCTGCAAACGCTCGATAGTCTGGCGATAGCCAACCCCGGCACGAACCAGAATCAGCGATGCCATCAATAAAAATCCCAACAGCAACCAGTTACGTAACTTGGCCAGGCTGTTCCAGCGTTGCGACTCCGGCAACCAGTACACCAGTTGCCAATGCTGTCCCTTGTCGAACAGGGCCTGCTCAGCCGGATCGGTGATCATGGATACCGGTTTGTTATTGAGAAAGCGGGACACTGCCAGCCGATCTGTTAGCAACAGGCCCTCTGAGTCGCTGGTGACATCGCCACCCTGCAGCCGCTGCCACACGGCCGGAAAATCCAGCGGCACGGAATGCGGGTGGTTCTGGTCCCCCTGCAAATGCCAGATACCGGTCTGACGCGGCGGCATCAACCAGTTGCCATACTGGTCCACCAGCCAGAAACTGCCCTCCAGATGACTACTCTGCTGCTGCAAATAGTCCAGCATCGAGCCTATGCGGTAAGTCAGTACCAACACGCCATCATTACCGGCAGCCAGCCGATTGGGGCGCCCCGCCAGCTGTAACAGTGGCTCAAATCGCATTTGCTGAAGGGTGGCCAGATCCCGGATTGGCTTCATCTCCGTCAGGATCAGATGCCCCGGAGGTACACCCATAACAGCCCTGAAATAATCACTGCGAGAGCGGTCCTGAAGCAGGTTGGCAGCAACCTGGCGCACTGAACCATCATCGAATTGTTCAACCCGAAGAACTTCCTGGCCGTAGGGGGATAAAAAACGCAGCTGCTGGTATTGGTCCAGATGGGAAGACAGGAACGCCTGATATGCGCCTTCCAATAAGGTGAAGTGAGTGGCCTCAGAGACCATCGAACGCCCCACCCGCTGATGCACCCCCATCAAATAGCGGACATCTTCCTGAATGGAACGCAAACTGTACTGTACGGCTTCTCGAGACTGTGAAAGCAAATGACGGGCAGCAACGTCCTGGCTGCTTTCCAACCGCTTCTTTTCCTCGTTGTAAAACGCCTTGAGGGTGATGGCCAGCAAGGCCAGCAGCAAAAACACAGACCCCAGAGTCCGCCACAGCACGCGCCGTTTCAGCTTTGTGTAATCATCCCCAACTGTTGGCATTTACATTTATCCAGCTCGTCATTCTTGTGAACATCGGCACACATCTGAGCCATAACAATACCCAGACAGCAGCACAATACAAACTGTTGCCACGGCCAGCCTTGAATATAGGCCAGCCCAGCCATCTGGCCGGATGAATTGACCTCTATTTGTGCCAACCTGACAGCTTTGTCAGGACGGTAACCATTCCAGTAATCGGCGTCCCCAATTACTGCTGTAAGCCAAACCATCCAACCGACCACCCAACCAGGCACTCAGACTGACGCCCTCCTGCGGCGCTGGTGCCAGCACCAGCAACACCAGACACAACACTGCCAGCCCAAGGCTGCCCTGCCAGTTGTCCAGGCTGAGTGGCTTCAGGGCAGAACCAAACGATTTTTTCAATCGCATGCCGTTAAAGTCCACCGCACTGATTTCATCCAGCAGCAGATGCACCACAAAACCACCGGCCACAAAGATTCCTGCCTGCCAACAAAAACCACCGTCACTGGCCGGTAGCCAGGACACCAGCACCGTCGTCAGCAAACCACTGCTCAAGGCCGCCAGCAGCGAATGCAAAACCCCGCGATGCACCGTCAGCCGGAAAAATACCTGCATCGCCACCGGCCCGGCCAGTGCATAGGCCGCTGCCATCGCGCCCCACAAACAACACAGCGGCCACCAGTCAAAACTCACATAGGGCACTAACAGCCATAAGGTGATGGTTGCCGCCAGCGTGCCAAAGGCATTGAAAATCCATACCACCGGCCGCGACGTATCAGAATCCACGTCCGGCAAAATGCCACCCAACATGCCCAGTCCAAACAAGACTGCAGCCGTCGCCAGCGAGGCCTGATCAGCCACTACCAGCAACGAAGAAGCCATGGCACTTGCCACAGCAGCGCCACCCAGATGGGTCGCAAAACTAGCCATTACAGATTTCCAGTATAAAACAGTCGTTAGTATGGTGATGAAATAGCAAGAATTGACTGTATTGTCAGCACCACAAACTGGCAATAGAGACAGTTGGTGAACAATGACTGGCGATTTGTGCCTGCAACAGCTCGGCACAGGCCAGCGCATCCGTTTGGGCATGATGCGGGTGGTAGAAAGGCAAACCATAACGTTCGCGGGCGTCACCCAGTCGCAACGACTTCTTGTGAGCACCAAACACGCGCTCGATCAGGGTTGGCTGACGCACCAGATCCGCTTCCAGCTGCATGGTATCGAGCATTGGGAAACGAATGCCATCACCCCAGCGTGCCCGCACGGCCTTATCCAGAAAATTCCGCTCAATCGCACAGCAGTGGGCCACCACCACCTTGCCCTTGAGCTGCTCCAGTACTTCGTCCAACTGCTGACTCAGGTCCGGCGCCGCATCCACATCACTGTGGGTAATGCCATGCACCACCACCGAATCGGTCGACAGGTCAGTACGTGGCCGTACGATCCAGTGGCGCGCCTGACTGCTGTAAATCCGTTTGATGGTCATCGGCACCAGACCGATGCTGACGATGTCACAGGTCTTGGCATCCAGCCCAGTGGTTTCAAAATCAATCGCCACCAGTGGCACCTCCGCCAGCGGCGTCCCGGGGTCAGGCACTCCGGCAGCATAAAAATCCCGCAACGCCGGATGCCGTGAATTGCGCGCCTGGGCGGCATAGAGTTCTGGCCAACTGAGCCGCCCGGAAGGCGACAAATTAGCCATCAGTCGTTGTTGAAACCGGCTCATCCGTAAGCCCTCACAGACTGATAACGGAACCGCAGTGACTTCTGCGCGTTACTGACGATCTGGAAAGCGTCTTTCAGGGTCTTGCGTTCAAAGTCCGACAGGTTATCCGGTTCGATACTGTTGTCGGGCACCCGCCCGGCTTCGAGATCCTTGGCCTGATGGCGAATCCGCACCATTGCCAGCATCTCCAGCGCATCCCGCAAGTCCGGCCCCTGACCTTCCGGCAGATAATCCGCCGCAATCAGATCCTGCAGTCGCTCGAACGAGTTGTGTGCCCGAGAACCTATCGCCAGCGCATGCACCCGCACCAGATCCGCCAGCGGCGCAGTGCCACGGCGTTTCATATTGATCGAACGGCTGTGGTCACCATCACTTTCCATCACAAAGCCCTTGAAGAACCCCAGCGGTGGTGTGCGTCCCAGCGCGCCGCGGGCCATACAGGCGAGGAACATGGGATTATGCATGGCCTTCTCAGCCACCAGCCCGGTGAGCTGGCTAGCCCACTGGGTTTCACCCCAGACGCCCTGCATATCAAAAAAGATAAAGCTGTTGAGCAGCACTTCCTGCACCGGGTTTTCAATCCAGTCGACAAACGCCTGCTGCCATTGTTTGAGGGTTTTGCGCCACTTCGGATTGGTCGCCATAATGCCGCCCCGGCAATATTCATAACCACAGGCATGTAAACCGTCGCAGACGAACTTGGCGAGCGCGACAAAATAGGCTTCGTGTTCTTTCGGGTTGTAAGCGTTATCCAGGATCATGGCGTTGTCCTGGTCGGTCACAATCAGCTGCTCTTCCCGCGCCATCGACCCCAGTGCCAGAAAACAATAAGGAACCGGTGGCGGCCCCAGTTCGGCTTCCGCCATCTCCAGCAGCCGTTGTTTGAAACTGCGGCCAATCACCGCCATCGAAGTCCCTATCATGCGTGAGTTGGCGTCTTCCGCCACCAGCCGACTGAAACAGGCTTTCACTTCCGGCTGCAACGCCGCCAGCTCTTCAACGGTTTTGGCCTTGAAGATATTGCGCACCACAAACAGGCTGTTCTGCGACTCGTAACGAATCACATCCGGCAACGCAATTACCCCGATCGGAATGCCATGGCGCATCACCGGCAAATGGTGGACGTTGTAGCGCAGCATCATCAGCATGGCTTCGAACACAAACTGGCTGTGCTCAACACTGGCAATACAGCCGCTCATAATGTCTTCGATCGGCGTGTCGTACGGCAGCCCCGGCACCACCAGACGATTACGAATGTCCTTGTCGGTGACAATGCCCACCAGCCGGCTGGCCGCCAGCGGCTGATCTGACTCAGTCACCACCAACACACAGGTGACGCCAGCTTCCGACATGCGGATCGCCGCATCCCGTACCGGTGTCGATACCGTCACCAACTGCGGCTCACGCTGAATCAGACTGTCGACCTCGGCGCTCATCAGCTGATTGCCATCAATCTGACGGGCCACCGCCTGCCGCAACCGGCTGCGGTCTTCCACCTCAACCTGATCGGCAAAGTTTTCATGCTCTTCAAACAGCTCGGTAAACATGGCTTCAGGAATCAGATACACCAGCGTGTCTTCCAGCGCCCGCGCCGGGAAACGAATGCGGTTATTCCGCAGCAAGCCGAACTGGCCAAAATAGCCCCCAGTGGTCAAACGGTCGTACAGCTCACCGGAACGCCGATAGACCTCCACCACGCCGCTGCGGATCACATGCCAGTCGGTGATCTCCTCACCAAAGGCCAGAATCTGGGTACCGGCCTTGTAATAGGTCACATCGGTATGTTCGGCAATCCGCTGCAGCACCTTGTCATCCAGCTCGGTAAATGGCTGGTGCTGGCGCAGAAATTCCAGAATCTCGATATGTTCAGCCTGCATGATCACTCCCCTGACAGTTCCGTCGCAGCCACAATCTACCGCCACTATTCACTATAGCGGCTCTGGCCAGAGCCAGAATATACCGGCTGGCAACGATATTGTCGGTTGAAAGCTCACGAACAATGGCCTGAAAGCGGCATTCTGGCGGGAGAATTGCCCAAATCAGCTGCTCAGCAAAACCGCAGCAAGGACAGGAAGCAGACGACGCCTGGCGCACAAGCGCCAGACACCATCTTCATCAAAACGACCAGAAAAGAGTCAACCGGCCTCAGGCAGAGGCCGGTTCCTGCAAGGCATAGATCAGCCGTTGCGGCTGTAAGATCTGTTGCAGCAGTTCCGACGACAGCAGCTGCTCTTCTTCCACCAGTTCGATAACGCCACGGTTTTCGTGCAGGGCCCGGCGGGCGATGCGGGTAGCGTTGTCATAACCAATGTACGGATTCAGCGCGGTCACCAGACCAATCGAGTTATGCACCATGGCGGCACAGACATCACGGTTGGCGGTAATGCCAATCACACAGCGTTGCTCCAGCATCATCATGGCGCGTTTCAGCAGCCGCATGGATTCGAGGATGTTGTAGGCGATCAGGGGTTCCATGGCATTGAGCTGCAACTGGCCGGCTTCCGCCGCCATTGAAATCGCCAGATCATGGCCTGCCACCTGATAGGCAACCTGGTTCACGGCTTCCGGAATCACCGGATTGACCTTGCCCGGCATGATCGAACTGCCCGGCTGTTGCGGCGGCAGGTTGATTTCGTTGAGTCCGGCACGTGGCCCCATGCTCAGCAGTCGCAGGTCGTTGGAGATCTTCGACAGCTTGATCGCCAGCCGCTTCAGCATCGACGAGAACAGCACAAAGGCGCCCATATCGGAAGAAGCTTCAATCAGGTCTTCCGACTGGCTGAAGCTGAAGCCACTGATTTCGGACAGGTGTTTGATCGCCAGTTTGCCATAACGCGGATCGGCGTTAATGCCGGTGCCAATCGCCGTACCACCGAGGTTGACCTCTTTCAGCAGCTCCGACAGCGAGGCAATTACCCGCACGTCTTCACCCAGCGTGGATGCCCAGGCACCAAATTCCTGCCCCAGAGTCATGGGCACCGCGTCCTGTAACTGGGTACGGCCCATCTTGATGACATCGGCAAACTCGTGACTTTTAACCCGCAGCGCCTGCTGCAGGCTGGCCAGCGATTCGACCAGATCACCGTGACTGAGCAGAATCGACAGTCGAACGGCCGTTGGATAAACGTCGTTGGTCGACTGCGCCTTGTTGACGTCGTTATTCGGGTGCAGGAACTGGTATTCGCCCCGCTGTTTGCCCATCAGCTCAAGGCCAACGTTGGCGATCACTTCGTTGGCGTTCATGTTGGTGGAAGTACCCGCGCCACCCTGAATCATGTCGACCACAAACTGCTGGTGATACTGGCCTTCAATCACCTTGTTGGCGGCGCCAACAATGGCGTCGCAACGTGGCTGGTCGAGCAAGCCCAGTTCGTTGTTGGCCAAGGCGCAGGCCTGTTTCACCATCGCCAGCGCGTTGACCAGTTTGGGGAAGTGCGACAGCGTCACCCCGCTGAGGTTGAAGTTGTCGCGGGCGCGCTGGGTTTGCACACCGTAATAGGCGGCGGCTGGCACCGCCAGCTCACCCAGCAGGTCTTTCTCGATACGCATATCAGCAGCAGGCAGTTCCATGAGACAGCTCCGCTTAATACAACTTTTTCTGCGGCGGACCAGCGAACTCCAGCGGGCCGACTTTCGACATATCCACTTCAATTACTGCCGGGCCATCCAGTGCGATGGCAGCCTCGATAGCTGCGGAGAATTCTTCCACTGAGCCCACCTGCCAGCTGGCCATGTTCATGGCCTTGCCAACCTGGCTGTAATCCGGGGTGTGCAATTCGTTGTAGTACTGACGGCCACCGAAGTAGTTGTTCTGGATACCGCGCATCACACCGTAACCGCCATCGTTCATAACGATCAGCACCATGTCGGTGTTTTCCTGCACCATGGTGGCCATTTCACCAATGCCCAGCATCAGGCCGCCGTCACCAACGATGGTGGCGACTTTTTTGCCCGGGTTGGCCTTGGCAGTACCAATGCCGTGAGCCAGACCCAGACCAATAGCACCAGCCAGCGAGTGGATGTTCTGGTTTGGCTTCTCGAACGGCAGCAGACGGCTGCCCCAGGTAGAACCAGACACCGTGATGTCACGAACAAAAATACCGTCTTGTGGCAGCGCATCACGCAGTGCCTGACAGAGGTTGGCGTAGTTACCCACCTGTTCGATCAGGCCACTTTCCGCCTGTTTGACCGCCTGCTGGATTTGCTCGTCGTAGGCCGCATCGGTTTTGTCTTGCAGGTGTTCAGCCAGATAACCCAGCACCGGCTTGCAGTCGGCACAGATAAACTGGTCAACCTGGTAGTTACGGTTGTAGGCACCTGGATGGGCGTCGATCTGGATCAGAGGGCGACCAAATCTAGTCGAATAACTGGTGGTTTCGTTGCTGCGCAGACGCGAACCGGCAACCAGCACCAGATCGGCTTCTTCCAGCAATTTTTTCACCGACGGGCTGTTGTGAAAAGCACGCAGGCTGCGTGGATGTGAATCCGCCAGCAGACCACGGGCATGGGTGGTCGACAGTACCGGAATCCCCTTGTCGGCCAGTGCTTTCACTTCTGCCAGTGATTCGTTGGCACCACCACCGACCCACAAGACCGGCCGTTTGGCGGCTTTCACTTGCGCCAGCAGATCCGCCAGGACGTCGTAGTTGGCTTGTGGCATGGCAGGCACCGCAATCGGCCCCAGGTTGGCGGGCAATTCCATTTCGGTGGCTTGCACATCAATCGGAATTTCCACGCTCACCGGACCCATTGGCACAGTGCGGGCAACCCGGATGGCTTCACACAAAATACCGACCACCTGTTCAGGATGGGTAATACGGTAAGCGGCCTTGCTGGCAGCCCGCAGGAAGGTCAGCTGATCCTTGGCTTCGTGGATAAAGCTGGCATCACGATCCAGATAGGTGGACTCCACCTGACCGGTCAGATGCAGCAACGGGCTGGCAGCGTTGCAGGCTTCAATTAATGAACCAATGGCGTTACCGGCACCGGCACCAGTGCTGGTCAGGCACACGCCCAGACCTTTGAAACGGCCGTGAGCGTCGGCCATGGTGGCGGCGCCAGCTTCGCCGCGGGCACAGACAAAATGGGTTTTGTTGCGGCGACCAATGGCGTCTGCGATTGGCAGGTTGTGGATCGAAATCACGCCATACACATCAGAGACCCCATGGGCTTCCAGTACACGAGCAACGACTTCGCCGACGGTAACTTTTTCTTTCATAGCTATAACTCCAACAAATTGCGGCGGGTTGCCATCAGGCCCATGGGTTTGGCTGATCGCTCAAACCGACATAAATGCTCTTCTGTTGCATGTATTCCAGAATCCCCTGGCGGCCTTTTTCACGGCCCAGGCCGCTTTCCTTGAAGCCACCAAACGGTGCTGAAATCGAGAATTTCTTGTAGGTGTTCATCCACACGGTGCCAGCCTCTAACACCCGTGCCAGCTGCCAGCCCTTGCGGAAGTTTTCGGTCCAGATACCGGCCGCCAGACCAAACACGCTGTCGTTGGCCTGACCGATCAGGTCCTGCTCATCGTCAAACGGCAGCACCACCAATACTGGGCCAAATATTTCTTCCTGACAGACGTAGCTGCTGTTGCTGAGGCCAGCAATGATGGTCGGCTCATAGAAGTTACCGGCATCGTAGTCACAGTCGGCCGTTTTGCCGGTGATGCGCTGGCCACCACAGAGCACCTCACCACCGTCAGCGCGGGCACGTTCAACAAAACCGGCAACGGTTTCCAGGTGCGCCATGCTGATCAGCGAGCCAATCTGGGTATCCGGATGCTCCGGGTGACCCACCTTGAGGCCACGGGTCAGCTCTAACAGTCGTGCCATAAATGGCTGGTAAACCTTCTGGTGTACAAACAGCCGGGCACCGGCGATACAGGCCTGACCAGCGGAGCTGAAAATGCCGTAACAAACGCCACGGGCAGCCATTTCAATATCGGCATCTTCCAGCACGATGGTCGGCGACTTGCCACCCAGCTCCAGTGACGTCGGGATCAGTTTGTCAGCGGCGATATGCGCCAGGTGACGGCCGGTGCTGGTGCCACCGGTAAAGGAAATCTTGCGCACCAGAGGATGTTTCGCCAGCGCTTCGCCCACCACCGAACCACGGCCCGGCAGTACGCTCAGCAAGCCTTTTGGCAAGCCCGCTTCCTCAAACAGTTTGGCCAGTTCCAGCGCCGCCAACGGCGTGGCGTCAGCCGGTTTGACGATCACTGCGTTACCAGCTGCCAGCGCCGGGGCAATCTTCTGCATCTCGCTGGCAATCGGTGAATTCCAGGGTGTGATCGCTGCCACAATGCCAATGGGTTCATGCACGCTGGCGGTCATGAATTCCCGTGAACGCTGGCTTGGCAGGCTTTCGTCCATGGTTTCGCAGGCCGCCGCAAAATAGCGGGCAGTACCAGCAGCACTCATCACCAGTCCCATGGTTTCCGCCAGCGGCTTGCCGTTGTCGCGGGTTTGCAGCGCCGACAATTCCGCCGCGCTAGCAGTAATCAGGTCGGCAACCTTGTAGAGGATCGCAGCACGCTCGTGCGGCAGGCTGTTGCGCCAGGCCGGGTTACGCCAGGCGGCTTCGGCCACCCGGACGGCTTCTTCGACATCCTCGGCACCGGCGGTCGCAATTTCAGCGTTGATGCTGCCATCGGCCGGGAAAACGCTGGTGCGCACACCACCACGGCCGTTTTTCCATTCACCTGCGATGTAAATCGGCTTGAGCATTAAAAGCCTCCTCAAGGTTTTTAGCTGTCGAACGGCAAGGGGCTCCCCTTCCCATCCGGGAATATCGTTTTGAAATTCGGGTTCGAGCGATTAACTTATCTGGCGGTCTGCTGCTGACCAGAGTGAATAACGGTCGTTAGCTAACCGGTTTAAATAGCCGTTAAATAACCGCTTATATAACTATGGTCGACACACTCTGACGACAGGCACGTACCACACTCAACGCCGCCAGCGTTGAGGTTTTCGGATTGCTTTCCAGTGGCTTGCCAGCCAGCTGGATATTCATTTCACCGAAGCGACCGTTGGCACTGATCAGGTGCTGGTTACTGCGGGTTTCGGGGTCGACCATCAACTGCACACGGGTATCGTCGAGACCCATGCTGGCCAACGCGATGGTGGCAGCAACGTTGGCGTTGGCCGGGAAAGTCAGCGCCGCTTCACGGGCCGAACCTTCAAAAAACACCTGGGCTTGCTCAACCTTGTCGAGGTCGATCATTTGTTCGGCCGGGCTGCCCTTCCAGCTTTGTGGGCTCTTGCGGCAGGTGTAGGTGACCTGATCCAGGCCACCTTCGCGGGCGGCCGACAAGCCATCAATACCGGCAATGGCGCCAGGCAAAGCATGCAGACGGGCGTTGCCAACGGTCGCCGCAGCACACAGCTGATCGGCCAGTTGCGGGTCGGCCAGCGCACCAACGGAAATCATCAGCAGGTCCCAGCCGTTACGCAGCACATCGACACCGTGGGCACGCACACCGGGCTGACCAGCACATTCGAGCACCAGATCCGGCTGGCCGTCACAGTCCGCGATAGCCGTAATGACCTGCACATCACTGGCCTTGTATTGGCTGGCCAGTTGCTGGCGCACACGCTCGCAGCTGCGTTCGGTAGTGACCACCCAACCGACTGCCAGATCCGCTGGCAGCAGTTTCAGAACTTCTTCGGCCATCGCGCCGAAACCAATCATCATTATCTTTTTCATGCTGCTGTACCCGCCCCGGTTACGCTGCTGGTTACAATTGCTTGCCAAAGCCGCCGGACACATCCAGTGTCGCGCCGGTGGTATAGGACGCCAGTGGCGACGCCAGGAATACCAGCGCCCGCGCTGGCTCTTCCGGCCGTCCCAGCCGTCCCATCGGAATGCCACGTTTTTCGGCGATGGCACCGGTCCACTGTTGCCAGCTGGCCTCGGTGTCAGAACGCTCCTGATAACGGCGACGCCACTGACCAGATTCCACCATACCGAGCAAAATCGAATTTACCCTTACACCTTTGGCGGCATATTCGTGCGCCAGCGTGTGGGTGAAGTTGAGCAGTGCCGCACGGGCCGCCGAGGTGGCCATCATGTGGGGTTCAGGCTGTTTCGCCAGCAGCGAGTTAACGTTGGTAATGGAGCCGATATCCGATGCCAGCAGCTGATTGATAAAGGCCCGTACCGGCCGAATCACACCAAACAGCTTGAGGCTGGTTTCGGCCATCCAGTCTTCGTCACTGGTATTGTCGAAACCGGAAACCCGGCCCTGACCGGCGTTGTTGATCAGGCAGTCGGCATTACCCAGTTCGCTGGCGACGGCGGCGGCAAAGGCCTCAACGTCGTCCGCTTTTAATACGTCGCAAATGCGGGTCATGAACTGGCCGTTCGGGAATGCTTCCTTGATGGCAGTCTCAGAGGCCGCCAGACGGTCGGCATCACGGCCACACCAGGCCACTTTGGCGCCTTCGGCCAGTAACAACCGCACGGTTTCCAGACCAATACCGGAGGAACCACCGGTCACCACCACCACACGATCCTGCAACATAAAACTCATAACACACTACCTGTCTGCCGGGATGTTGCCGTCACTGTGGTCGATAACCACTCCAGCAACACCTGATTTACCTGATCAGCCGCCTCGATATAACAAGCGTGGCCGGCTGCCGGGATTTCAACAAATTCGGTGGCACCAAAGTCCAGTGCCAATTGTCTTGCGGCCGTCGGTGGAGTGATGTCATCAGCACCACCACAAATCACCCGACGGGGTTCCGAGTCGACGGGCAAATACGACCAGATGTCGTCATTGGCCAGCAACCAGGAGGCGGCGGTAAAACCTGCCAGCCGTAATTTCTTCATACCATCGGCGACCAAAGCCACCTGATCGGCACTGGCATTGGGGGATACCAGTGCCGCTGCCCGCTTTTGTGCCAGACCTTCCGGCCCCAGTTGCTGCAAGACATCCGGGCGTTTGCGGAACACCTGCTCTCGGGTTTGAGCGTCGGCCTTGCCATATCCCTGCGCCGGGCTGGCCAACAACAGGCCAGACAAGCGTTGTGGATAACGACGGGCAAAGGCTGAAGCAATCATGGCGCCGAGCGAGTGACCGACCAGCCAGCAGCGTTCAACGCCCTGACTTTCAAGCCAGCTGGCCAGCCGTTCGGCATAGTCCAGCGCGCTTGGTCTGGTGGTCGCCAGCTCGTCGCTGCCGCCATAACCCGGGGCATCCCAGGCCATGACCTTGCGTTCAGCAGAACCCAGTGCTGCCAGTTGCTGGACCCAGGAACCCGAGCCGGAGCTGATGCCATGCAACAGCACCAGCGTTTGGCCGTGTTCCGATGATTTGCCAGATTCGCGCCATGCCTGGGTGCGGCCATCGGCCAACTGGCAGGTCTGTAACGGCAAATCTTCAAGCATCCGGGTTAACATGGCAGCACCAGTTCCTTACATTTTTTCGCGTTTGATTTTGGCCAGCGGGTGATCGGCTGGATAGGTTGGAATCTCAGGCTTCGGATTACCAATCATCACGGCCATTACCGCATCTTCCTGGGTGTAGTTGTGCAGGCCACGGTAGATACCGGGAGGCACAGACACCAGGTCGCGTTCTTTCAGAATGGTTTCGCAGGTTTCGCCGTTCAGTTCGAGGAACAGACGGATGGAACCACGAATCATGAAGAACACTTCTTCAGCATCTTCGTGCAGGTGCAGCGGACCTTCACAACCGGCTGGCAACACCATGTTGGAGAAGGTGAAGTGCTCAGCAGGCACAGTGTTGGAATCACTGGTCACACCAGCGGCACCGGTACCCATGTAACGCATCTGGGCACGACGGTATTTGGGGTCGTAGTCAGCCTGGAACTTGAGCGCGTTGAAGTCGTAGGTACGTTCTTCCTTGCGGGCAATACGGCCTTCCATAAAGTCGGCCAGGCTTTTGTCTTCCGGTTTGATCCAGGTTGCGAATGTTTCGGACATGCTGTTTTCCTCTGTTTTGTTCGCAGTGTTCAGGGACTTACCCTTCCGCTATTTCTGCTGCACCCTTGTGTCATTCCTTGACCCAGGGGGCGTTCTCAATTATTCGGCTAGGCCTGTCAGGTGAAAAAAGCCTGTCAGGCAAGGCGTTGAATGCGGGGAATGGCGAGTCCTTTACAAATTCAACAACACAGCATGGCAGACTTTTGGCCCTGACCCTTCGGGCTGAGGCCAGCTGGCTCCAGACACTGCGTTATTCGTCATTTGTTTAGCTCGCTAAACCACATTCCTCCTGCCTTGTTCTGAAACCAGCTGGCTCTCAGCAGGTCCCGCTTAATAATTGAGAACGCCCCCTAGTTGCTGTGCTCATCCGTATCTTTGTCTTTGGTCGTGCCGAGGTCTGCGCCTCTTTTTCCTGCTTCTTTAATTACGGCGGTCGTGCTGATCAGGTGCTGTGTTGCCGGTCTTGCGATGGCCGGTTAGTGGCCTTTCCCTTTGATCATTGTTTTATATTTAAAACACTGATCTTTATTTGAAACATGCTAGGCGGATTAAGGCGTTCGGTCAAGATCAAACTTCCGCCACTGCGACGTCTTCGTCGCCTTTGTCCCTACAGCCGTCGTACGGCGACTGCAGGGGAATAAAAATACGTTACAAATCCAGTACCAGACGTTCGGATTTACAGCCGGATACGCAGATCATAATGGTGTTATTGGCGGCTTTTTCAGCCTTGGTCAGAACGCCGTCGCGGTGATCAATCTCACCCTCCAGGACAGCGACCTCACAGGCACCACAGACGCCTTCGCGACAGGAGCAATCAACCGCCACACCGGCTTCTTCCAGTCGCTCCAGCAACACATCGCCGGGATTGATCTGCAGGGTTTCGCCCGACTTCGCCAGTTCCACCACATAGCTGGAGCGGGCATCGGCTGAGGCGGCAATTTCCACCGGCGCAAACCGCTCGATGTGTACCTCGGTATAACCCAGCCGTTCACAGGTGGCTTCAAACGAATCCAGCATCGGCGTTGGGCCACAGCAATAGAAGTGGGTCTGCGGGTCCCGGCCGTGTAACAGCTGTTCGAGATTCGGCGGCGTGCCCTCTTCTTCGTCAAAGCGGAAGGTCACCTTGCCTGTCGGGTACTGTTCAACCAGCTGGCAGATTTCGTCGATAAACGCCGCCTCACCACGGGCGCGGGCGCAATAGATCAGCTCAGCCGTCTTGCCCTGTTGCAACAGCTCGCGAAACATACAAAGGATTGGCGTAATACCAATACCACCAGCCACCAGCACGCTGTTGTTGGCAGCGGTTTCCAGCGGGAAAGCATTGCGCGGCGCGCCAATCGGCAAGCGCATTCCCACCCGCAGTTGCTTGTGAACCCACTCCGAACCACCACGACTTTTCTTGTCGCGCAGAATGCCGACCACATAGCGGTTGGTCTCTGCAGGTGAGTTGTACAGCGAATAGCTGCGGGTCATGCCATTGGGCAGTTTCAGGTCGATATGGCTACCGGCGGTGAAAGCCGGGAAATCCGCAGCGCCAGCTTCGGGCCGCAATTCCACGCTGATGATGCCTTCGGCTTCGTAGCGAATCTGGTAAACCAGTGCCGTCAGAAATTCAGTGCTCATGGCAGTTCTCTCTAATCTTGTTGCCGTCAATTAGCGACGGGCTGTTTGGTCAGTGTGCGCAGGTCAACATCGAGGTTGATACCGGCCTCGATTTCCACACACAGCTCCGGGAACACCAGCCCGGAAACTTCCACCAGGGTCGAGGTCGGGAACACCTGCTGGCTGGCAAAAAAGTCCTTGCGGGCACGACCTACGTCGTCCTTGTCGGCGATGTTGGTGACGTACACGGTAAGGCGGTAAATATTGCCAATATGGCCACCGGCCGCCTCGGCCAGATCACGGATCTTGCCGAGCACCAGCAGGGTTTGCTGGTAGGCATCCAGCGGCAGGCCGTCTTCCGCTGCCATGCGGGTGGCAGGGTGGCCGGTCATGCCGGAGGTCACCAGTTCACCGCCAATCTGCAAGGCGTTAGACCAGCTGGCAGTGGCCAGCTCGGGCACCTTGCTGGCGCTGATGTGTTGTACGGTCGGTTGGCTCATGGTTTTTTCCTTACGGTTACTGGCCTGTTACTAACGCCTGATCAGGACTGCTGGTTTTCCAGCTGCTGCTTGGCCAGGTTTTTCATGTAACGACGCAGGCGCACCAGGCCAAGGTCGTGCTGATACAGAATCTCGCGCTGGTTAGCATCTGGCTCCATCGCTTCCAGTGCGACGCGGTCCTGCTCCAGTACATGCCAGTGACGGGCTTCCAGACGGTTCTTGTAGAGGAAACGCCAGGTATCTTTCTGCCAGCCGGTCAGTGGCCGACAACGCCAGTGGAATACCGCTGCCAGTTGCGGATTGATCGGTACGTACATGCCGATGATGTGGAAGTTACCGCCCGGGCCACCGGTTTTTGGATAGGGAATTTCCAGTCGCTGCCAGAACAGGCTGGTGTCGGCAAACTCACTCCAGTCGAAGTTGACGCCGCGCTGGCCTTCTTTCTCGAAGATAAAGCCGTGGTCTGTGTCGGTGGTGACGAACTTGGCTTCGGTTTCACCTTCCGACATGGAGTGCGACATCTTGTGCAAGAAAGCCCCGTGCATCGGGTCAGCGACGTTATCAATCACCATGCGGTAATCGGACTTCCACTCGCAGTAGCAGAGGAAGCTGGAGAATTCAGCGGAAGTCAGCTGCTCTGGCAGGATCAGCTCCGGCGGAGTTTCCAGATGCGGATCGGTGGCGTTGTAAAGGAAGATAACGTCGGCCACTTCACGAACGTGGAACATGCGGGTTGGACGGCTGCCGTCGAGCTTGCAACCGGGAGAGCCTGGTACCTTGCGAACCTTGCCAGTGCAATCCACTTCAACGCCGTGGTATGGGCACTGCAAACGGTCACCCAGATTGGCACCCAGCGACAGCGGTGCACCACGGTGTGGACAGTGATCTTCAACCGCGTGGGCAACACCATTCTGGTCACGCCAGAGGGCAATCTTGTATCCCAGAATACGGCGTGACACCGGCTTTTCGATGGTCAGCTGGCTGGCTGGCAACACTGGATACCAGCGGTCCTTGAGGCCTTGCTGGAGAATTTTTTCAACCGGATCGGCACTGGTTTGAATAAGGGTCATGATCTCGTCTCCTCTGCTGACTTATTCGCCGAGCTTGCTCATCAGGGTCTGGTAGGAATCTGCGGTCCACAGACCGGACTCAGTTGGGCATGGCGGCCCGACCCGGTTAAGGAAATCCACCAGCGTTGGCAGGTCATGAATCTGTTCGGCAAACGCCCGTTCGATGGAATCAGCCAGCAGGTCCTCAAACGGTGTGTTGTCGCGGGTACGAGCCTGATGCGGCTCCAGGTAACGATCAGTCATATGTGTGTCCTCCAATTCCTGTTGACGGTCAGCTGTGGTTAAAAGCCCTGGTTACAGGCTCTTATTGGCCGCCATTACGTACCCGTTCGCGGATCATTTCGCGTACCGGTACAAAGTCGTAAGTCGGGTAGCATTCGGTGCGGAATACGCCCCACGCCGAGCGCTCAAGCTCAACGTTGATTTTCGGTAACAGCGCCGGTGGCAGGCGCAGCGTAACGATCTGGCCCAGCCCCATGGCGACGGTCCAGGAGACGATTTCAACGCCTTCCACCGGGAACCGCTCCCACCAGTCCATCTGTTTCATATGGCTCTGGATGTCATCAAGATTCTTGCTCTGGTCGTGCTTCAGCAGCACGGTCAGCAGCATGGTGTTGTCGGTGTTAGCGCTCATTGCATCACTCACAGGGCGACTCCCTTATTGCTTCTCGCGGGCGGTAATAAAGGTGCCGCTGGCAGCCACTGGCGCCTTGGCCTGACGACGGGTGTTGCCGTCGATACCGCCAGAGATGGCCCATTCGGCAAACACGGTTGGGCCCGGCTCAAATTCCCGTGGCTGCCATTCGGCGGTCAGTTCGTCTTCATCGGCGTAGTACTCCACCAGCGCACCGGCCGGGTTTTTGAAGTACCAGAAGAAGGCGGAGGAAATCGGGTGACGGCCAGGGCCGAGTTCGGTTTCCCAACCAAGGCGGGCGATGTTCATGCCGCCGCCAAATACTTCATGAATGTCCCGTACGGTGAAGGCCACGTGGTTGAGGCCGGCCTTGCCGTCTGGCCGTTGCAGCAAAAAGATATCGTGGTGACCACCAATGTCGGCGCAACGCATGAAGGCACCCTTGTTGGGGTAACGATCGGAAGTCACAAAGCCCAGCACATCACGGTAGAAGGCTTCACAGGCCACCACGTCACTGACGAAAAACACCACGTGACCGACTTCAATCGGAGTGGCCTTGTCGTAGATCGGGCTGGGCTGGTTAACCCGGCCTTTTTCGGTCCAGCTGTTATGGCCGACACAGGCAATTTCGACGTCCTGTTTGATGGTTTTCTGTAGCCGTACCCCAACGCCGTTAGGGTCGATACAACCGGCGCGACCATCCTTGAAGAAATAACCCGGCTGGCTGGCCATCTTGTCGGCAAAGCGTGCCAGGTCTTCATCTGACTCGACGCCCCACACCACTTCGCGCAGGCTTGGGCCGTCTTCAATGGCAGGCGGCAGATCGGCGGCATCCAGCGGCTTGATCAGTACCCGGCCACCGTTAAGGGTGGTAAATACCAGCTCGGCCTCAGACTCGCTTTGCAGGGTCAGGCCCCAGTCAGTGAAGAAGCGCAGGCAGGCTGCCATGTCTTCGACACCGTAGGTAATTTCATCGATTCCCAATACACTCATAATTCGTTCCTGCTGAGATTCCAGACGCCGTTATGGCATCACGAAGCCGCCGTTAACGGGCAGCGTCTGGCCAGTGATAAAGCGGGATAAGTCCGACAGCGCAAAGATCACCGCGCCGCATACATCTTCAGGCAGCTGGGTACGCTTCAGCGGACGTTGCTGGCGGTACAGCTGCTTGCGGTCTTCCGGCACGTATTCGGTGGCTTCAACGGCCACCAGACCGGGAGCAATGGCGTTGACGGTAATGCCGTCGTCGCCGAGTTCGGTTGCCAGCGTGCGGGTCATGGCCATCACGGCACCCTTGCTGGCGGTATAGGCCAGCAGTTTCGGCGCGCCCCATAGCGCGGTGTCCGACGCCAGGTTGACAATCGCAGCGCGCTGACTGGCACGCAGCGCTGGCAAACAGGCGTTAGTCACCAGCCAGCAACCACGAACGTTGACTTCCATTACCCGGTCCCAGGTATCGATATCCAGCTCTTCCGTGGTTTTGCCACCCGAGTTAGTGATGGCAGCATTGTTAACCAGACCATCAAGGCCACCGAGCCAGGCCACCGCAGCGGTTACCGCGGCCTGCACCGATTGCAGCTCACGCACATCGATGGTCACCGCATGCACGTCCAGCCCAAGCTCGCGCAGTTGCGCGGCTGATTGCTGTACCTGTTCGGCCAGAATATCCGCCAGTACTACCCGCGCACCGGCACGGGCAATCTGTTCGGCGAAAGCAAAACCCAGTCCGCGAGCGGCACCGGTAACCAGTACCTTACGGCCGTTCAACAAGTCAGCAGGCAGTGTCAGATCAGCACTCATGGTCTGCTCCTTACGCCGTAACCAGGTTGGCTTTTGGCATGTAGTGCAGCATGCGTTTTTCGGCAAAGACCACCCCGGCGTAGGCAACGATTCCGATCACGGTCAGCCCAACGATGGCAACAAACACCCCGGCGGTATTGCCCTGGCCTTCAGAGTCAACCAGCAGGTAACCCAGACCCAGGTTGCCACCCACCAGCTCACCGACGGTGACACCAATTACAGCCAGCGTGGAGGCGATGCGCAGGCCGGAAAACAGGGCTGGCATGGCTGACGGAAACTCCACCAGCCGGAACAGCTGCCAGCGGCTGGCGTTCATGATGCGGATCAGGTTGATCATGTCCGGGTCGACTGCCCGTACTGCTGACAGCACGTTGATCATCACCGGGAAGAACACAATCAGCACCGCCACCAGGATTTTTGGATAGATGGTGTAACCCAGCCACATCACAAACAGCGGCGCAAACGCCACTTTCGGGGCAATTTGCAGCGCCAGAATATAGGGTGACAGCATGGCTTCGGTGGCTGGGGACAAGCCCAGCACCACGCCAATGGCGACACCCAGCAAAGCACCGATTCCGAAGCCCAGCAGCACTTCTGCCGCCGTGACCAGGGTGTGTTTGAGCAGGTCGCTGTTGTCCCACATAACGAAGAACTCACTCCATACGCGGCTCAGTTTCGGCAACACGTATTCCGGCATTCCCATTACGCCGGGACCCCATTCCCACGACGCCAGAAACAGCAGCAGGATGCAGACGCTACCAATCACAGTTCGGTTATTCATACAGCTTTCTCCAATCCCGTCTTATGGACGGTCTTCACGGGTGGTCACCTGAATGTGCGGCTTGGTAGACGAGAAGTCGGCTACGGTGCCAGGGCGCGCATTCTTGGCGAATTCATTGGTGAACAGGTCTTTCAGTGGTACTTCGGTCTTGACGATACCTTCGGCCAGATAGAACTTGGCGACTTCGCCCAGACGCTCTTCATCGATCACACCCGGCATTGGCGGATTCTTGTAAACGCGCTCGTTAAACAGAGCGAACGCCCGTTCGAGGTAATCTTCACGACCTTTAAAGGCAGGCACGGCGGAAGCAAAGTCCATCGCGGCCTGTTTTGGGTCGGCCATGATGTCGCGCATACCTTTCAGCGTCGCAGTTACCACGCCCTGGACGATGTCCGGGTGATTCTTGATGGCGTCGTCAGAGGCCAGAATCGCCTGTGCCATGCTCTGGAACATGTCTTTCTCTGGCACCACGCTGATGTCACGACCGCTGTCCTGCACGGATACAACCCAGTCCGGCGCACCGGCCATGGCATCGGCATCACCGGTCGCAAACAGCTTCCAGACACCAGCCGGGCCAGCGGCCTGAATGTTCATGTCGTCCTTGGTCAGGCCGTATTTCTTCAGGGTTGCCAGCAGCGCGTAATAGGTCGTGTCGGCGTAGGACAGCACAGTCACTGTCTTGCCTTTCAGGTCGGTGACGGACTTGATGCCAGCACTGTCACCGGTCGCCAGTACGGTCAGGCTGCCGGAACCCAGTACCGCAACGGCTTTCACCGGAATACCGTTGGCACGTACGATCAGTGGTGTATCGCCAATCGCGCCACCAACCATGGCATTGCCGGTACCAATCTGCTTGGCAACGTCAACACCACCGCGGGCGGTGACAAAATTCACTTTCAGACCTTCTTCCGCGAAATAACCCTTGCTCTGGGCCAGGGTCCAGGGTGCAAACGCTGGCAGGGTTGGTGGTGCCGGCATCAGGTAGGTAATTTCCTTCAACGCATCTTCAGCCTGGGACATGGCTGAGCAAAGCACGGCGGCGCTGACCATAGCGGCCCGGGCGAACGTCTTGCCAAATAGCTTCATGGTGTTCTCCTAGTAGTTGCAGTCGGTCTTTCTAGCGATTTGAGTGGGTGTTACTGAAAGCAGAACGAGACGATCAATGCATGGAACCTTCTTCACCGACATGCAGCAGCTCCATCAAACGACCAATCAAGGGGCCGGTTTCTGGCAGCTTGCGGCGCTCCAGCGGGTTGTCACGCATTGGCAAATTGACGTCGATCTCTTCGATGATGGTGCCCGGACGGGCGCTCATCACCAGAATGCGGTCAGACAGTGCAACCGCTTCGGCGAGATCGTGGGTAATAAAGAGAGCAGTCTTCTGCTCGTTATAAAGGGTGCGGGCCAGATCCTGTTGCAGCACCATTTTGGTCTGGGCGTCGAGTGCCGAGAACGGCTCATCGAGGAATAGCACATCCGGTTTCATCGCCAGCGTGCGAGCCAGCGCGGCGCGCTGACGCATACCGCCAGACAGCTGGAACGGATAATGTTTTTCAAAACCGGCCAGGTGACATTTGCCGAGCATTTCGGTCGCGATGGCACGACGTTCCGCCTTCGGCATACCGGCGATTTCCAGACCGACCTCGACGTTTTTTTCGATCGTGCGCCATGGCATCAGCAGGTCTTTCTGCAGCATAAAGGCAACCTTCTTGACCGGGCCTTTGACTTCCTGACCAGCCACCATCACAGTGCCGGTGGTCGGGCTGTACAAACCACTGCCCATATTAAGCAAGGTGCTTTTGCCACAACCGGAAGGGCCAATCAGCGATACCACTTCACCCTTGCGGATGCTGAACGTAAGATCCTTGACCACCGCAGGCGCATCCTTCTGGCCTTTACGCGGGAACGCCTTGCTGACGCCACGAAATTCGATTTCCACCCGGGTTGGAGTTACATCAGCAACCCGAGCCTTGCTCGCAGTTGCAGCAGGCTGGTTACCGTCGGATTCGGAGACGACATACATAGGGCTGGTTGTGGTCATTGGAATCACTCTTTGTTTCAAATATGAATTGATGATTTATATGTGAAATTATGATGCAGAAATGATGCCAGACTAAGGCCCAGTTCCTTTGGAAAATAAAAATAAGGGGGAGAAACCGCAGAAATGCGGCTATTTGACTTATATCAAGCAATCCAGCTGCTTGAATGTTCAAGCATTTATCAAGCCAGCTTTTTGACCTGAACAGGCATTTTTCCAGCAAAAACACCCCAACCTGGCGCATTTATGAAGCACAGCGCACCAAAATAAAACACACCTGCCGGTTTGCTGATCATCAAAAACACCACCCGAGCCACCACAGGGCAAAAACAGCCAATCCCCGGCAGACTCAGTGAATTATGTCACTGTGAATAGATAATCCGTCCGAAACACCCTCAACCACCAGACAAGGCTCCCTCACCCAGCCACAAAAACGCTACCTAAGGTAACAGGTGTTACCGCTCCACGGATTCCAGCAGCAGTGATCAAACGCCAGCAGGCGATCAAGCCAGTCGGTGTCATCCGGCCAAAGCCGTTGTTTCCATTCATCGGCAAACAGAATAAGCCAACAGCCCAATCCGCAACGGCAATCCATACCGGCTTTTCAGACAGGCTTTTTAGCAAGACCTATAAAGAGCCGCCAAAAGCACCACCTCGGTTTCAGCTGCCAGGCAATGCAATAGCGAGATACCAATCCAGTCATAAATATGTAGCTCAACGTAATCAAAAAGAGTCCATCTGCCGAAAATCTGCCCATAGCTCCAGAAGTTTTCGCCTGCTACCGGCTATTCAACCCGATTTGTGTCGTATTTATGACATTAAAAGGAAGTTGTACTACATATAACCATCATTGTTTGTCATTGAACGCCATAATTCCCGACAAAAATCGCCATAAGAACTCCCTGAAACCCTATCGTTATATTTTTTATTTACATAAAAAACAACCAGTTATCCCTTATCAACACTCGCTGACTGGAACCTTATGCCTGTAACAGCACAGCTGGTATATCGGTTGCTATCTCCTCCTCACGGATCGTTATGTAGTTTTTATTCATAGAAAAGTGTTCGCTTGCCAAATTCCTGCGCTGGCAAGTGGTAGCAACACCGAGCGGGTAACCCTCACCAGTGACACTTGATGGAGAACAACACGATGAAAAAGCAAGTTCTGCCCGTTATCAGCACTCTCGCCATGGCCATCGCCTTCAGCGCTTCCGCCCAGGCGGTTACCGTTGAAATTGCCGCTGCCAAGCTGTTTGAAGATGCGCTGGGTTCAGGCACTACCGAAGGCCCGGTGATCCAGGCATTCAAGGCATCCAGTGCCTATAGCGGTCTGGGATTTACTGTCGATTTTGATATTGCAACAGGTTCATCTGGCAGCTATGCCAGCCAAATTATCAGTGACCTGGCCAGCAGTACCGCAACCTACAACTTGTTTATTTCGGCGGATACCGACTATCCAGACGATATCTATGCCGATTACCCAAGTAGCGTGACGTCGCCAGTGGTCGTTTCTGAAGGCAAACTGATGCACTGGTCCAATGGCAATATTGATGTTTCTACCAACTGGCCCACCAATTTTATTGCCAACTACACCAGCCCCAGCATTGGTATCTGTAATCCAACCAATGGGCCTTATGGTGTGGCCGCAGAAGATATGATCGATGATTATTACTCTCCGATCAGCTCTTCCTCGGATACCACCCAATACAGCACCATCAAAATGGTCGACAACAATGTGTCGAGCGGCACGATGGAATCCGGCTTTGTACCGACCGCACTGCATTGCAGCAGTGGCGCCGTCAGCGTGCCAAGCGGTGCCACCTATCATGTGTTTGACGATACCTACGATCATGGAGCAATCCAGATCTACAGCGGCACAACCAATGTAGATACCGCGGTAGCCACCTTCATGACCTGGCTCGCCAGCAGCGCCGGTCAGGCCGAACTGGCGGATTATTGCCTGGCGTTCTGATCCCACCCCGCCTTGCCCGGTCAGCGACAGCTGATCGGGCTTTCCCCTGTTACAACGCATTATTGATGTCTATGCCGCCTGCGCTGGTGGGCCTGGCATTGGGAGAGTCTTTGTATGAACCGATGTTATCGCACGGTCTTTAACCCCAGCGTGGGTGAGTATCAGGCAACCTCTGAACTCAGTCGCAGTCGCAGCCGTGGTGTCACGGTCCGTTCCCTTTCCCGTTCTGCCATGCGCAGCGGTTTGTCCGCCTGTTGCCTGCTGGGCAGTCTGCCCGCTCTGGCAACGGATTTACCAACCGGCGCCGAGGTCGTGTCTGGCGAGGCCAGCATCAGCACCAGTGGTACTGAAATGGCCATTAACCAGAGCAGCGACAGCCTGATCACCAACTGGCAAACCTTCGACATTGGTGAAGGCTACAGTGTGGTGTTTATTCAGCCGTCGTCGGATTCAGTTGCCCTGAACCGGGTCATCACCAGTGATGCTTCCGAGATTTACGGCAGCCTCAGTGCCAACGGCAAAGTCTTTCTGATCAACAGCAGCGGCATCCTGTTTGGTGAAAACGCATCGGTGGATACCGCCGGTCTGGTGGCCTCCACCCTGGACATCAACGATGACGACTTTCTGGCAGGTAATTACCAGTTCAGTGGTGACGGCGATAATGCCGCGGTGGTCAATAATGGCAGTCTCAACAGTGCCGGGGGTGCCATTGCCCTGCTTGGCGGCAGCGTCACCAACAACGGTGTCATCAGTGCCCGACTGGGTACGGTAGCTCTCGCGGCGGGGAACGTCATTACGCTGGATTTCGCTGGTGATGGTCTGCTTTCTGTGGCGATTGACGAAGCCACCCTCGGCGCTCTGGTTGCCAACCACCAGCTGATTCAGGCCGATGGCGGCCAGGTCATTCTGACCGCCAGCGCCGCCGACAGCCTGTTACAGACAGTGGTGAATAACGACGGCATCATTCAGGCCGCCAGCCTGGAAGACCACAACGGCACCATAGTGCTCAGCGGCGGTGATGGTGCTGTTGAGGTGTCCGGTACTCTTGATACCTCAGCAGCCTATTCTTCAGCAGACGGCGAACAAGCCAGCAGCGGCGGCACCATCCAGATCAGCGGCAGTAGCATCAGCCTCACATCAGCCACGCTGGATGTGTCAGGCACCACCGGCGGTGGCAGCATTGAAATCGGCGCTGGTTATCAGGGCAGCGACTACCAGTCCACCGGTCTGACTGACAGCAGCAGCCTCACCAAAGCCACCAGCATCAGCATTGACGACGACAGCAGCCTGCTGGCCAATGCTGGCAGCAGCGGCGACGGTGGCACCATTGTGGTGTACGCCGAACAAGACACCCAGGTAGGTGGCCAGTATTCCGCCACCGGTGGCAGCATCTCCGGCGACGGAGGTCTGATTGAAACCAGCGCCAGCAGCCTCAGCGTCGCCAGTGCCATCAGCATAGACACCACTGCTGCGAACGGGGCAACCGGCACCTGGTTACTCGACCCGGATGGCTTTACCGTCGGTGACGACGGCGATATGACCGCAGCGGCCCTGACCAGCGCCCTGCAAACCAGCAATGTCACCATTCAATCGACCGATGGCAGTGGCGACGACGGTGATATCACCATTGCCGACGATGTCAGCTGGAGCAGTAACACCCTGACCCTGACTGCCACCCATAACATCAACGTCAATGCCGTGATGACCGCCAGCGACAACGCCGGGCTGGTCGCCAATTACGGCACTGGCACCGACGAGGACGGCGTTCTCTACGGCCTGTATACCCAACAGGGAGGCAATAGCAGCTTTACTGGCCAGATCAACCTGGACGAAACCGTCAGCGTGGTGATGAACGGCAACAGCTATACTGTGATTACCGACGCCAGCCAGCTGGCCGATATTGCCAGCGACGGTTACTACGTACTGGGCGCAGACCTGGGTGATGGCTTTGATGACCAGACCATTAGCAGTTTTGCCGGTGTCTTGAACGGCTTTGGCCATACCTTCAGTTATAGCAACGACTATGACAACAGCGGCATTGCCAGCGGCCTGTTCGGCACACTGGAAAGCAGCGCCCTGGTCTCCAACCTGATTCTGACCCTTGGCTATATCTATGGTCAGGGCAGCGGCTCAGCCAGTGCTGTTGGTTCACTGGCCAATATCAACTACGGCAGCATTATCAACGTCGGTAGCGGAGTCGGCGTGAAAGATACCCTGGCCGATGACGAGGGTAACTCCAGCATTGGTGGCCTGGTCGGCATCAACTACGGCTTGCTGGCCAACAGCTATACCTACGCAGGAAGTCTCGACATCGTCAATATCGGTGGCGGCCTGGTGGGCACCAATGAAACCAGCGGTGTCATTGTTAACAGCTCCACGCGCTACAACAGTGCTACCGTCGTTGCCGATGCGGCCACAGTGACCTACCTGGGCGGGCTGGTCGGGGTTAACAACGGTACGATCAGTAAAAGCTATTCAACCTTACTGGTCAGTACCGGTTCCAGTAGATATGACGAAGAGGATTTTCCTGACCTGATTGCCGGTGGCTTTGTTGGCCAGAATAACGGCACCATCGACCAGTCGTATGCATACCATGACACTGAAACGGGTACCGGCAGTATGGCCATTAGCCTAAGCACGGTCGGTGGTTTTGTTGGCGAAAATACCGGTACCATCACCAATGCCTACGCCTACGATATGCTCGACGGCAATAAAGCTCATGCTGCCGGTTTTGCCTACATTAACAGCGGCACCATTGAAAACAGTTATGCCCGCTTTACCAGTAACGCCTCTTCTGCAAAGACCGTATATGGCTTTGTTGCCTACAACACAGGCACCATCAGCAACAGCTACTGGACCCATAATGAGGGTGGTACGGCGGTGGACTCTGTCGACGACGATGGCTCTGAAGACTACGTCGATCTCACCACAGAGCTGAGTGCTGAAGAAGCTTCCGATCTTTCCAGCTATGTCGGTTTTGATTCGGATATCTGGAGCAGTGCTGGCAGCGGCTTCCCCATGCTGGCCGCTCTGAATGCGGTTTATGTATCCAACTCACTCAGTAGCTACACAACGCTGGACTACGGCGAAGATGCCTATAGCTCAGGGAGTCTCCTCATTTATGGCCTGCAGGCAGGCGACACATCTGCCGATGTGCTGTCTATTGACGAAGATGCCCTGTCCTGGGGGTATCTGGATGCCGGTGACTACAATGCCAGCGATGTGACGGTGAGCAGTGTTGATGGCTACAACGTCATGGGTACGTTCACCGTCACCCCGGCCACCATCAACCTCAGCTACAACAACTACACCACCTACGCCGCCAAGGAATACGACGGCACCACGGATGTGGATCTTGACGGCAACAGCAGCTTTACCGGGCTGGTCGGCGACCAGACCCTTACCATCAGCTACGATGCCTCATACGACTCCGCCGATGTCGCCTGGAGCGATGGTTACGTCACCAGCCAGACCATTACGGTAGATAACATCAGCGTCAGCGATGGCGAAAACGGTGGCAAGGCCTCCAATTACGTGCTGTCAGCCGACAGCTACACCGCCAGTGCGGTGATCTCCCAACGGGTGGTCGACAGCTCGGAACTCAGCAGCAGCGCCAGTGACAAGACCTACGACGGCACCACCACTGCCGACGTGACTCTGAGTACCACCGACAGTCTCGCTGCCGATGCCCTTGCCAGTGGTGAACTGAGCCTGGAGTACGACAGTGCCGACTTCGACAGCGCCGACGCCGGCGATGATCAGACCGTCACCGTCAGCGGTATCAGCCTGGCTGGCGACAGTGCTGGCAACTATGTACTGGCCTCCGACAGCAGTACTACGGAAGCCAGCATCACCCCGCTGGTATTAACCGTGTATGGCAGCACCACAGATACCGAGCTCACCAGCACGACGATCAGCGCCGACGAGTTGAGCCTCTCGGGTGTATTGGAAGGCGATACTGTCAACCTCAGCGGCAGCGCCACCCTGCTGTCGAGTGACGAAGGCAGCAACGAGCTGGACATCAGCAATCTGACTATTGATAACGCCAACTACACCCTGGCAGGCGCCGACACCAACTTTGTTATTTCAGAAGCCTTGCGGGTCGCCATCTCCAGCAGTGATGGCGTCACCCTGGACGATGATGTCAACACCACCAGCATCACCACCACCGAATCCAGCAGCTGGATCAACTGGCAGGTCTTCTCGATTGACGCAGGCGAAACCGTCACCATCACCCAGCCAGATGGCAGTTCGGTACTGCTCAACCGGGTGGTTGGCGATGCCGCCAGTATTATTGACGGCACCCTGCTGTCTAATGGCCGGGTATTCATTCTTAACTCCAATGGCGTGCTGTTCAGCAGTAGCTCCTACGTCGACGTGGCCGCCCTGGTCGCCAGCACACTCAGTCTCAGCAACGACGAGCTGATGGACGGTGACGGCCAGTTCGTTTTCAGCGTCGGCAGCAGTGAAACCGGCTCAATCGTCAGCGAAGGCGATATCGTTATTGCCGATGGTGGGTTTGTGGCGCTGCTCAGCAGCCAGGGCGTCAGCCAGACCGGCAATATCAGCGCCACCAATGGCAGTGTGGTGCTGGCCGCGACTTCCGGACTGACGCTGACCACAGATGACACCGGGCTGACCGATTACCAGTTGGACGACGTCAGTGGTGCCCTCACCTTCGGTGGCAGCGCCAGCATCAGCAATGGTCTGCTGGAAACCGCCGGTGAAACCCTCAACCTCGACAGCCTGACGCTGATCGACGACAGCGCAGCGGCGACCTGGTCCGTCTCTGTGCCTGCCATCAGCATTGGCGACAGCGGCCTGTTCAGCGCAGACGAAGTAGCAGCCCAACTGGCCGTACGCAACCTGCTGCTCAATGCCATGGACGGCGGCATCACCATCAGTGATGACATCAGCTGGAGCAGCGATAGCACTCTTGGACTGGCCAGCACAGACACCCTGGACATCAATGCCCGCCTGAACGCCAGCGGCGCCAATGCCGGATTGATTATCGAGGGCGATTACGCCATTAACAGTGAGCATCTGGACTACAACGCCGACACCACAGGCTATGCCGACGCCGGCATTACCCTCAGTGGCGCCAATGCCAGCCTCACTATCGACGGTAACGATTATGTACTGCTGCACGACATGGACGATATTGAAGCCATCAATGACGCTGGCGGCAGCGGTTATTACGCCATCGCCAATGATATTGACGCCAGTGCCTACAGCTATACCGAAGCGGTCGTCACCACCTTTACCGGCGTATTGGCCGGGTTGGGCAATACCATTGCCAACCTGACGGTTAATACTGGTCATGAAAACTACGCGGCTCTGATTGGTCAGGCCACCGACGCGGTTTTCCGCGACCTGATCATGGAAGCTGTCGATATTGCCGGTTACCGGTATCTCGGTGCACTGCTGGGATATGGCAGCAACATCACCCTGGAAAATATCCATGTCAGCGGATCAGTCATCGGTAATATCGACAACTCCATTACCAGTGGACTGGAAAGAAATGGCTATGTTGGGGGCATCGCCGGAGCCATCGACCTGGGCACCGCAAACAACGTGTCATCCTCAGCTACGGTCACCTCAAACTACTCTGATAGCGCCAATGCGGACTTTACAAACACTGGAAGCCATACCGGAGGGCTGATCGGCGAAGCGGCAGGGCTTACCCTGACCAATGCCTACAACACTGGCGACGTTACCAGCCACTCCTCAGTGGGCGGTCTGGTCGGTTCACTTATCAGTTATACCGCCTCCGATGGCACCGTGGTGGACTCGGTTGTGGAATACGCCTGGAACACCGGCACCATCAGCGGTGACGACGTCTACCTGGAAGATGGTACTGCGGGAAATATTTCCTACTATGTTGGCGGCCTGTTTGGCAGTGTGACCAACGCCACGATCAGCCACGTCTGGAGCAGCGGCGATGTCTATGGCGGCGGCTATACCGGCGGTCTGATCGGCGCGGCAACCGACAGTGATATCACTGACGCCTCCGCCAGCGGCGACATCTACGCCTACAACGTCGAAAACGACCATTTCTACCAGACCAGTATTGGCGGCCTGATTGGCGATATGTCGGGTGGCAGTGTCTCGGATTCCAGTGCCAGCGGGGATGTTTATGCCGATTCAACTGATGACCCTTATTACACCTACATGAGTGTCGGAGTCGGCGGCCTGGTCGGCACCCTCGAAGACGGCACCATCAGCAACTCCAGCGCCACCGGTAACGTCACTGGCGGCAGTATGGTCGGCGGCCTGGTCGGCGAGAACACAGGCGGCAGCATCAGCGACTCCAGTGCCAGTGGTAATGTTAACGGCAGCGCTGCCGTGGGAGGCCTGGTCGGTCACGACGAAGAAGGCAGCTACACCAACTCCACGTCCAGTGGCGAAGTCTCCTATCTCCTTGAGCCGCAATCGGCCGTTGATAACTCGGAAGACAGCATCACCGATGAGGAGGATGGGAATTCTGACGACTCGGATACCAACAACGGCAACACCTCTACCTCTGCCACCACAGCGGCCCGCGCTGCGGCAGATGCCAGCCAGCAAGACCTGCCTGAAACCGAATCCACTGCCGACCGCTTTGACGGCGACTCCAGCGACGATCTGGCATTAATTGCCGCCCGCGAAGGCAGCGGTGATCAGGACGACGGCAGCTACAGCGCGGATGTTCACGAAATCGAAATTGATGGCGTGATCTATCAACTCAGCGAAGACAACTGTGATCCAGCCACCGAAAACTGCCAGGGAGAAGACCAGTGAGCATACTGAAACCAAGCCGTATTAGTCCGCCAGCTGGCCTGCTCATGCTACTCAGGGCAGCACTGCTGCCGTCGGCTCTGACACTGCTGGCGGGGTCCGCAGTGGCTGAGCCTGAGCCGTCAGAGATCCAGCACCAGAGCGGCCTCAGTGCCGCCCACCAGCTGCAGGCAATTGAAATGGAAATAGCCCAACAACAGCTGCTGCAACCCTTGACGGACCGGGTGACCTTCCACCAGCAGAATGAACCCGATCCACTGTTTGAAATACAGCAAGGCGGTATTGCCATGCCTGCTGACTGTAGCCATTCACCGTGTCTGGCGGAGGACCGTCCATGAAACGATTACCTTGTAGTTCTGGTCGATTGCCCGCGCTCATGCAGCTGCTGTTATTACCACTCGGAGCCCTGTCACTGACGGCGCAGGCCCAGACAGCCCCGGATGGTGATCAGATATTGCGGGAAATCCAGCCCCAGGCCGAGTTACCCGCACCACGCGAACTCGATCTGACCCTGCCCGCCAGCGGCGATTCAGCAGCGCGACCGTCCGGCGGCACCACGCTGCTGGTGAAAGGCTTTCGTTTGGTCGATAACCAGGTGTTTTCAGACGCCGAGTTACAGCCATTGCTGGCCGATTTGGCCGACAGTCAGATGAGCCTCGGCGAACTGGAAGGTGCTGCCGCCCGTATTACCCATTATTACCGTGACCAGGGGTACCCGCTGACCCGGGTGATCATTCCCGCCCAGACCATTGAGAACGGAGTGGTGACCATGCAGGTACTGGAAGGCCGTCTGGGCAAACTGCAGGTGACCAACAATACCCGCCTGCGCAGTATTGGCCAGGCACCGCTAGACCTGCTGCAAACGGGTGAGGCCATTCGCTCCGACGCACTGGAACGCGCGTTATTGCTGACCAATGAACGCGCTGGCGTCACCAGCCAGGCAGTACTGAGCCCCGGCGACAGTACTGGCCTGACAGATTTGCTGGTTACCCTGCAACCCGAACCAACCCTGCAAGGCAAGCTGATACTGGATAACGGCGGCAACCGTTTCACCGGCAGCAACCGTGCGATGGCCATGCTGAAGGTTAATAACCTGCTGGGGCTGGGCGAACGCTTCGACGTCAACCTGATCGGCAGTAACGGTGACCAGCAGTACTACTATGGCGGCGTTGATCTGCCGGTCGGGCGCTGGGGCACCAGTATCGGCGGCAGCTACTCCTGGCTGCGCTACCAGCTGGGCGAGGACTTTTCCTACCTCGACAGCTATGGCAACGCCCGTTCCGGGCAGCTGTTTATCCGCCAGCCACTGATCGCCCGGCGCGATCTGTGGCTCGACGTCAAGCTCGACCGTCAATGGCGCCGCCTGCATGACATGATTGATCTGGTGGGCACAGAAAGTAAAAACCGCTACCGGGTAAACACCCTGACACTGGAAGGCAACAACCGTGACTCCTGGTTCGGCGGCGGCATGAATGCCTTTGCGCTCAGCTGGGGCCACGGCAGCTTCAACATGCTCAGCACCGAAGACCAGAACAGCGACAAGCTGGGTGCCCAGGCCATCGGTGGTTTTAACACCGTTCGGCCAACCGTGGTGCGACTGCAACGACTGGACGACCGTTTCAGCCTGTATGCCCGTTTCAGTGGCCAATGGGCAAACACCAACCTTGGCGGCGGTGAAAAATTCAGCCTCGGAGGCAGCGGTGGTGTGCGCGCCTATCCACAAGGCGAAGCCCAGGGTGACCTCGGCTGGCTGACCAACGCCGAGTTGCGCTATGGCCTCAATGACTATGTGCAACTCAGCGCCCTGTTCGACTACGGCGCCGTGACCGTCAACAAGGATCGCTGGGACGACAGTGATAACAGCCGTCATCTGTCATCACTGGGGGTAGCTGCAGCCGTGCGTTATGCCGATTTCACGATCAACCTCAGTTCGTCATGGAAAGCCGGTTCTGAACAACCGGAAAGCGACAAGGATAAATCCCCTCGAATCTGGGCCCAGGCAAGCTGGACCTTCTGAACCGGAGCAAGCGTATGAATATGGATGTGTTGGCAGGTGTGATCGACTATGGCGTGATTGTGTTTCTGGTGCTGCTCAGCGTACTGGTCGTCGCTGTCGGGCTGGAACGCCTCATTCGTTATCGGCAGTTGAAGATTGCCGATTTCAGCGACCTCAAAAGTCTCGAACTGGCCTTGTCTGACAAGCTGATTCTGATTTCCACGGTGGCCGCCAATGCCCCCTATATCGGCTTGCTGGGAACGGTACTGGGCATCATGCTGACCTTTTACCGAATGGGCATGGACGCCAACATCGATACTCTCAAGATCATGGTGGGACTGGCACTGGCGCTAAAAGCCACTGCCGCCGGGCTGGTGGTGGCGCTGGTCGCTGTCGTGCTCTACAACCTGCTGATGCGACGCGCCAAGGTGTTGATGCTGAAATGGGAGATTGCCAATGGATGACAAGTCATTCGAGAGCATGAACATGATCCCCTTCATCGACATCATGCTGGTGCTGCTGACGATTGTGCTGATGACCTCCAGTTTCATCGTCAGCGGCAAGATTCCACTCAATCTGCCCAGTGCCAGTAACACCGACAAGGACCGCGAACAGCAACGGATGCTGGAACTGGATGCCAGCGGCCAGTTGTATTTGGACAGCCTGCCGGTGCAGGTACCTGAGCTGGACGCGGCACTCAGCGGTACGGATCGCCAGACCCCGTTTTTGCTGCGGGCCGACAAGAGCATTGCGCTGCAGCAGTTTGTTGATGTGATGGATGCACTCAAAACCCTTGGCTTCACTCGTGTTGCCATTCAAACGGAAGCAGGAGGCTGAGATGAGTCGCCGCCCATTTACCCTTTGGCACGGGGCTTTGGCCTCGCTGTCATTGCACGCTCTGGTCGCCATGCCCTGGTGGCTGAATCTGCAGGCTGAAGAGTCCAAAGATGAGCAAAAACAGTTGCTGGTGATCGAGCTGGATGGCCTGGAAAGCCTGATACAGCAACAACAGCAGCAACTGGGTGCCAAGCCGGAGGTCAGCCAGCAGGCCAGCGAAGCCAATCCAACACCGCCGCCGGTCGCTGCCACACCAGCGGTGGTGGCCGAGGCCGAGCCGGTAACAGAAGCACCATTGCAAGCCGAAAGCCCGGTCAAGGTCGAGCAAAAACCACCCGAACCCAAACCGGTGCCACCGACCCAGCCACAGCTGGCGCAGGCGGCACCGACCCAACAACAACCGGAACAACAGCCCACCGATGCAGGCCAGAAACAGCAACAAGTGGAGCAGGCTTTGAAACAGCCGGAACTTTCAAAGTCGGCACTGCAGCGTTATCTGGCCCTGTTGAAACAGTCGATTCAGGGCAATCTGGAGTATCCCGAAGATGCCCGCCGCTATCGCCAGACCGGTACGCCGGTGGTCAGTTTCCGTTTGCAGGACAACGGTCAGCTGGAACCAGGCAGCCTGCATCTGGCCCGCAGCAGTGGTTTTCCCCAGCTCGATCAACGGGCGCTGGCAGCAGCCAATGCCAGTGCGCCATTTGATCGTCCCCCCAAAGGCATGCAGGTCGCCATTGCGATTTCGTTTGCCCGCTCTGAGCGCTGATCACTAATCACAGATCGTCAGGGCTCAGCCGACACCGACTGACCAATCCCGGCAGCCATGCGGGATTGGTTAGCCCGGTGTCAGACCAAACACCTGCCCAAACGCTTACACAAAAGCTGCCTAACAGTCGCTCTACAAGCATATGATTCACATAAAAAACATCGTTTCTTTTTTGAATCAAGCAGTTCCAATGCCAATTTCCCGTTTATCGTTCACCATCAACCCGGACTCTGCCGAATCAATATCGGTAAGAGAAGAAATAAGTCTTTATATTCAACAGGATAGGGAATTTCAGTAAGACCAGCCGGGACCAATGAAACACAGCAGCCAGCGTTTGAACAACTCTGGCGTTTGTCTCTGCTGCACCCGACTGACACAGATCCAGCCGCTGAAACCAGATTTGTGCACGACTTCAGGGCCGCTGGCAAAGCGACCCTGAACGATCGTTAGTAACCGCGAGCGCGGGTATATCCCAACAGACGGGAGAGTTCCTCAGCGCTGGTTCTGACCTTGCTGACCATGGGTGACAGCTGTTCGTCATCGATGTGGCTGGAAGGAATGGTCGCGCCCAAAGCAGCAACGATTTTGCCAGTGCCATCACGCACCGGTGCAGCTATGGTGGAAATACTGGATTCGTAGAAACCTTCACTGAGCGCATAACCGCGTTTGAGATCCTGCTGCACCATGTCATGCAGGCTTTCGACGGTTTGCGGGGTATTCGAGGAATAGCCTTCCAGCTGGTTTTCCGGATACAGCTCACGCAGTTCGGACAGACTCAGATCTTCCAGCAGAATACGCCCCAGTACGGTGGCGTGGGCTGGCAAGCGGGTGCCGACCGTTACCGTGCTGGCCAGAATGCCTGGCGGCGTGACCTTGGCGACGTAGACAATCGAACGCTCGTCCCGTACCACCAGGTTGCAGCTGTAACCGATTTCCTGGCTCAGACGATTCAGCACCGGCTGGCCCAGTTCGGTCAGCTCCAGCGACGCCAGATATTCAAAGCCCAGCCGCAGCACCGACATGCCAAGTTTGTATTCGTTACCGTGACGGGTCACAAAGCCCATGATTTCCAGCGTCGCCAGCAGACGGAAAACCGTGGTGCGTGGCAGCTCCATCCGTTTTGCCAGTTCCGGTGCTGTCAGGGCCGCGTTGTGGCGGTTGAATTCCAGCAACAGCTTCAGACCCCGTTCAAGGCCCGGAACCACATAGCGTTCCAGACCTTCGGATTTTTCACTCATCAGTTCACTCCATTTGCTCCGTTCGCGGTGCTGGTCCGTTAGCCACCTGAACACTTGCCCGGCAAATTCGCACAGGGACAGGAAGATTGTCAAACCGTCTCTCGACGCGGCGACCAGCGGCCATAAATCGCCAAGGACAATTTTGACCAAAAGCGGCTTCCCGGCGACCTCACCTCTTACTCATGTATCAATGTCAACAATTTCAGTCGTTCAGCAATTGACGTTGAGAGCATACACACTTAGCTTAATTTTAAATACAAAACGTCGTTTCTTATTTGAAACAACTTATAACCAGCACCCGAGGTACTCTGCTTATGAAACAGGCACTCACCGCTTTGACTGGCGCATGTGTTCTGACTCTCTCTGCGCAAGCTATGGCAGCCGGTTCACCCACCGTTTACGGCACCATCAGCGGCCGCATGGTGAACTACTCTGATACCGATTTTATCGGTAACGATGTAGATGCAACACCAACCCTGTACGAAGGAATTATCGGGGTTAAAGGTCTGCATGTGCTGAAAAACGGCATGAAGCTGGCCTACAACTTCGAAGCCGACTTCGCGCCACTGGCAGAAGCGGATAACACCTACAGCAAGTACTACGGTGCCACCTCGACCGAAGATCCGATTTTCATTCGCGCCGCCGGTGCTGCGTTGATCACCAAATACGGTCTGTTTGCGTTTGGTGATGCCATGTCTGGCGTGTATTCCGAATTCTACGCACCGGTTGACGTGTTTGAAATCAACACCCAGGACAGCACTCCGACTGGCGCGCCTAACGGTTCCCGTATGTGGACCCAGACCAAATGGTCGAAAGACGGTCTGGTGTACAAAACCCCGGTCTGGAACAACATGTTTGTGAAGATGGTGTACGCCTCTGTGGATAACCAGTCTGGCGAAGCAGACGACCTGAAAATCATCCACGCGGTCTACAACGACAAGAAGTTCATGTTTGGTGTGAACCTGTCAACCTACGACAAGAGCCTGACTTCCGGCGCGGCCAATGGCGAAGACGATCGTAAGCGCTGGGTGGTAGCGTCTCACTACAACTGGGAAAGCTTCCACCTCGCGGGCGTTTACGAGAAAAACATCGCTCTGGGCGGCGCCGGTGCTGACTTCGACGTCAAGGCCGTTACCGGTACTTACATCCACGATGCCCTGAGCATGTCGGTGTCCTGGCAGAACCGTGAAGAACCAAGCGCTGGTGTACTGACCAAAGACACCGCCAAGCTGGCGCAGGTGAAATACCAGGTTGATGACAATCTGTCGGTGTGGGCTGAAATGGGTAAATACACCGAGTCGGACAACGACAACTTCGGCGCAGGCGTGAAAGTTTCGTTCTGAGTTTGATTCTGACTGAACCTGAGTTGCCTGATCCAAGCAGGCAGTTCCGATGAGCAGGATGCTCATTACCTTGCCGCCGACCACTTCCTCCCGGTCATATGGCGGCATGGCTTGTATTACGGGGGTAATACAAGCCGCTGGCTACTCCGTTGGCCAGCACCTTCATCTTTGCGCGTGCTCGCCAGTCGTCCGGCACGCGCCTTTTTATTTCCCTCGCTGGCGCTGAACTATTCCTTACCGAGTAAAAACTGCCGGATCGCTCGAATCTGATCACGCGCCATCAAGGCCGGAGCATGGCCAATACCGGCAAATTCCACCAGCGTTACATTCGACTGCCGCGCCATTGCCTGCGCCGTTTCCGGCAACAACAGATCGGAGTCCTTGCCACGAATCAACAGGGTATCAACCTTGACAGCCTGCCAGATGCCAGACAGATCCACATCGGTCATCGGCACCCCAGCGAAAGCATCAGAAATCGCCGGATCATAACGCAGCCGCCATTTGCCATTATGTTCGGTGGCGCCGTAGCGAGCCAGGTGCTGCCACTGCTCATCGGTCAGCGGACCAAAGGTTGCAGCAACCTCACGCAGATAGTCTTCCACCTGCTGCTGGCTGGTAAAGTCAGTCGACTTGCCGACGTAGCTGGCCAGTCGATCCAGTGATGCCTTGGGAATAAAGAAGCCCACGTCGTTCATTACCAGTTTACGCAGCGGACAAATCGGCTGCGCCGCCAGCATCATGCCGATCAGACCTCCCATGGAGGTGCCGACCCAGTCGAATTCACTGACCTTGTGTTTCAACATCAGTTGCTGCAGCAACTGGTGCATTTGGCCAACGTAGAGTGGATAACCATAGTTGGCAGGGTTCTTCAGCCATTGGCTGTCGCCACGGCCAGCCACGTCAGGACAGACGACCTGATAGCCATCGGTCAAGGCTTGCGCCAGGGGATCGAAATCACGGGCGTTGCGGGTCAGACCATGGACACACACCAGCACGGGAGCATTGGCCCGGCTGTCGCGGTTGGGCCAATAAAGATAACTGCCCGTACGCGGGCCTTCGGCGGTCTGGTATTGGTAGGAAAGCGTTTGAGCCTGCTGGGTCACGAGTCACCTCCTTGATAGTGATTCCTGATACTGCCAGCAGGTCGGGGATTACTTCTTGGTGGCGTCCGCTTGCGGCAGGGGGCGTTTAAGGGTCAGTGGACTAATGTTATTACTGACCAGAATATCCATCGCCTTGTTCAGTTTCGAACGATTGGTGAAAGGGCCAACATACACCCGGTGCCAGGTGCTGTCATTCACTGTTGAACCTTCCTGATAGGCATTCAGGCCCAGCAATAACAGGTTGGCGCGCATCTGGTCAGCATCACTGGCGTTACGGAACGCACCAGCCTGGAGAACATATTGATAGTTGACCTCGGCATCCTTGGGGGTCGAGACGTAGGCATCGACTTTTGGCGCTTCAACCTTCTGCTCTTCCAGCAACCGATAGAAATCGTAGGCCGGTTTGGCTTCTTCTGGCAGGCTGGCAGAGGCTTTTTCCTTCACCGTTGCCTTGGCGCGATCAATTCCCTGTTGCAGTACCGAACGGGCATCACCCTTCACCGCAGCCAGTTCGTCGCTGGACGGCAAGGTGCTCAGATAGATCACAAAGCCTACAAAGGCCAGTGCCAGTGCCGGGGTTGTAATCCAGACCCATCCGGGGACTCGACTGTCAGACATTTTCTATTCCTGCGAACAAGTGACGGTGCGACAGTGTGCCGTCGCACCGTGACAATCGGATTTACATTTCTTCCGGCGCGCTGACACCCAGCAGGTACAGACCGTTAGCCAGTACCTGACGGACAGCTTCCGCCAGTGTCAGGCGGGCATTACGCAGGGCTTCGTCTTCAACCAGGGTTTTCTCGGAGTTGTAGTAGGTGTGGAAATCTGCGGCCAGATCTTTCAGATAGTTGGCGACCTGATGCGGTTCATTGGCTGCACCGGCAGACGTCACGACCTCCGGGAAACGCCCCAGCTTCACAATCAGTTCTTTTTCGGAATCCAGTTCCAGCTTGTCGAGCGAAGCCAAACCGGTTTCCTTGTCCCAGCTCCAGCCAGCTTCCGTCAGTTTGCGGAAAATCGAGCAAACCCGCGCGTGGGCGTACTGGATGTAATAAACCGGGTTGTCGGAAGACTGTTCACGAGCCAGATCGATATCAAAGGTCAGCTGACCGTCCGCTTTACGAGCCGCCAGGAAATAACGGGTGGCATCACGGCCCACTTCATCAATCAGGTCACGCAGGGTCACGTAGCTGCCGGCACGCTTGGAAATTTTCACTTCTTCACCACCACGCATCACGGTCACCATCTGGTGCAGCACGTAATCCGGCCAGCCTTGTGGAATACCGGTATTCAGCGCCTGCAAACCAGCACGAACACGGGTGATGGTGGAGTGGTGATCCGCACCCTGCTCGTTCACTACGCGGGAGAAACCACGCTGCCACTTGTTCAGGTGGTAAGCGACGTCTGGCACAAAGTAGGTGTAGCCACCGTCTTTTTTGCGCATCACGCGGTCTTTGTCATCCCCGAAGTCGGTGGTACGCAGCCACAGGGCGCCGCCGTCTTCGTAGGTGTAACCGTTCTGGATCAGGGTCTGAACCGCTTCTTCTACCTTGCCTTCGGTATACAAGGAGGATTCAAGGAAATAAACATCGAAGTCGACACCAAAGGCCTTGAGGTCGAGATCCTGTTCACGACGCAGGTAAGCCACCGCAAAGTGACGGATAGCGTCGAGATCATCGGCGTCTTTGGCACCGGTAAAAGACTGGTCTTCGGACTCTACGGTATCGCCGTTCATATAGCTGTTGGCCAGATCGACGATGTATTCACCACGGTAGCCATCTTCTGGCCAGCTGGCGTCATCCGGAGTCAGGCCCTTGCAACGAGCCTGTACTGACAGCGCCAGATTATTAATCTGGGCACCAGCATCGTTGTAGTAGAACTCACGGGTAACATCCCAGCCATTGGCTTCCAGCAGACGACAGATACAGTCGCCAACAGCAGCACCACGGCCGTGACCAATGTGCAGCGGGCCAGTCGGGTTGGCCGATACGAACTCAACCTGCACCTTCTTGCCTTCACCAGAGTTGTTGCGACCGTATTGGTCCGCACCGTCCAGTACGGCTTTTACCAGATTGGCCGTAGACGCCTGGCTCAGGAAGAAGTTGATAAAACCAGGACCGGCAATCTCGACCTTTGCCACCAGACCGTTAGCCGGGATGGCGTTGACCAGCAGCTGAGCCAGTTCGCGCGGATTCTTGCCCGCCGGTTTGGCCAGCATCATGGCAAGGTTGGTGGCCAGGTCGCCGTGCGCCTTGTCGCGGGTATTTTCGATCTGAATACGGGGTTCGAAGTCAGCAGGAAGCACTTCATCCTGTTTCAGTTGAACAATGGCGGCAGACAACAACTCGGCGATTTGCGGTTTCATAAGCAGGGAATCAGACTGGTATTGAGAGAAAGGGGCCGAAGTATCTCAAATTCGGCAGTCGGGGTGAAGAATAGCAGCCGATATTGGCCACTGCAGGACCTTGTTCCCAATCCGGTTGCCGGGCCGTTTGGATACCGAACGGGCGCCCCGCTTATGCTGACCGGAAAATTCACTCGCATCCCCAAGATTATTTTTTGAGCAGAAAAATCCGCTTATACACGCGCTATCCTGATCTCATCCATAAGTTATTCACAGATCTGTTCTGTTTCCACTGGTGGTTATCCACAAAATGAATAGCCGCCCATGTTGTTATCAGTGTGTTTAATATCTGATCATCGTTGGTCAAGTTACGGCCAACTGATGAAAAAACACACAAACATCTTCGGCCAACACAATGATTTAAAAGCCTTTTAGCATGCAGGTTGAACAATCCAGGCCAAACTTGTTTTGATCATTTTTCAATCAATCGGCAAGCCACAGAGCTGCAATCAGGGCTGCACGCGGTTGCCCCAAAGTTATCCCGAATTTTATCCACAGAAACACTGGATAAGTCGTTGCGCCAGACTGGTTAATAAAGCAACAAGCTGTCGCAACATCACACTGTGAAGACTTCCGGCTTTTGTTAGAATATTGGCCCTTTTGGCGCGAGGTCCCCGCCTGATGGCATTCTGACAGCGATATAAAGCCTGCCAGATCCAGCAATCACGGACCCAACAACCGGCTGTCGGAGCACCTTGTTGCGACAGTTGCCTGCAACCAGATAAAACGCAGTAAGAGAGACAGCATGCCTGAGTATCGCTCCAAGACCTCCACCGGCGGTCGTAACATGGCTGGCGCCCGCGCACTGTGGCGCGCCACTGGTATGACCGATGAAGACTTTCACAAGCCGATCATCGCCATTGCCAACTCCTTTACCCAATTTGTGCCTGGCCACGTTCACCTGAAAGATCTGGGTCAGCTGGTTGCCCGTGAAATTGAAGCCGCCGGTGGTGTTGCCAAGGAATTCAATACCATCGCCGTCGACGATGGCATCGCCATGGGTCACGACGGTATGCTGTACAGCCTGCCTTCCCGTGAAATCATCGCCGACTCGGTCGAGTACATGGTCAATGCTCACTGCGCCGACGCGCTGGTGTGTATTTCCAACTGTGACAAGATCACCCCGGGAATGCTGATGGCTGCCCTGCGCCTGAATATTCCGGTGGTGTTTGTTTCCGGTGGCCCGATGGAAGCAGGCAAGACCAAGCTGTCCGAACACAAGCTCGACCTGGTTGATGCCATGGTGATCGCCGCTGACGACAAGGCTACCGATGAGCAGGTTGCCGAATACGAGCGCAGCGCTTGCCCGACCTGTGGTTCCTGTTCCGGCATGTTCACCGCCAACTCAATGAACTGTCTGACCGAAGCCATCGGCCTGTCACTGCCAGGTAACGGTACTGTGGTTGCGACGCATGCCGACCGTGAACAGCTGTTCCTGAAAGCTGCCCGTCTGATCGTTGAAAACGCCAAGCGTTATTACGAAGACGGAGACGAATCAGTACTGCCACGCTCTATCGCCGGTTTTGAAGCGTTTGAAAACGCCATCACGCTGGACATCGCCATGGGTGGTTCCACCAACACCATCCTGCACTTGCTGGCCGCGGCTCAGGAAGCGGAAGTCGATTTCGATCTGAAAGACATCGACCGTATGTCCCGCACCATTCCACAGCTGTGCAAGGTGGCTCCGAACACTCCGAAATACCATATTGAAGACGTTCACCGCGCCGGTGGCATCATGGGTATTCTGGGCGAGCTGGATCGTGCCGGTCTGCTGCACAGCAACCTGCCAACCGTTCACAGCAAAACCCTGAAAGATGCCCTCGACCAGTGGGACATCATGCTTAGCCCGTCTGAAACCGTGCTGGAATTCTTCAAGGCAGGCCCTGCCGGTATTCCAACCCAGATCGCTTTCAGCCAGAGCACGCGTTGGCCAACCCTCGACGGCGACCGCGAAAACGGCTGTATCCGCTCCTACGAGCACGCGTTCTCCAAGGAAGGTGGTCTGGCAGTACTGTACGGCAACATCGCTGAAGATGGCTGTGTGGTAAAAACTGCTGGTGTGGACGAGTCCATTCTGGTGTTTGAAGGTAAGGCGAAGATTTTTGAATCCCAGGACAGCGCCGTTAAAGGCATCCTGGCAGACGAAGTTCAGGCTGGCGACGTCGTGATCATTCGCTACGAAGGACCGAAAGGTGGCCCGGGCATGCAGGAAATGCTGTACCCAACTTCCTACCTGAAATCCAAAGGCCTGGGCAAAGCCTGTGCGCTGCTGACTGACGGTCGCTTCTCTGGCGGTACCTCCGGCCTGTCTATCGGCCACTGTTCTCCAGAAGCGGCTTCCGGCGGTGCCATCGGCCTGCTGAAAGACGGAGATCCGATCAGGATCGATATTCCAAACCGCAGCATTGATGTACTGCTCGACGATGCCGAACTGGTACAACGTCGTGCTGAACAGGATGCCAAGGGCTGGAAACCCGCAGAAGATCGTCCTCGTAAAGTCACCACAGCCCTGAAAGCCTACGCCAAGTTCGCTACCAGTGCTGACAAGGGTGCTGTTCGTGACAAATCATTACTCGATTAATCCCTGATCGAGAACCTGTCACACCATGGTCAGTCTTATAGTAAGACTGACCTGAACCACTGCGGCAGCCTCCCTCGCTGCCGTAGAAGGAAGCGAACTCCATGAAATACCCGGTTAATCGAGTTCTGGCTGCGCTGATGCTGGCTGGCTTGTTGTCTGTTTCCGGCTGCGCGACCAAACACATCGCCAATGAGGCCAGCCTGGAAAATCAAGCTGCAATCAAGGCAGGACAACTCACCGGCGACACCCAGAGCGCGCTCGACAAGGCCGAAGAAGCCATCAACAAGGGTAAGAGCGAGAACTTTGCCTTACTGACACCGTTGCACTGGCAGCAGATGAATGACGCCATCAAGCTCGCCCGCAAGGATGACCTCGAAGGTAATGCGGATAAATCCGTCTCAGCTTCTGCCCGGGTACTGGCTCTTTATGACAGCGCCACTATTACTCGTGTACGGGTTGCAAAACTGCTGCAGGCTGCGCTGGCACGCAAAACCGAGCTGGAAGAGATCAAGGCCGACAAGGTACTGCCAAAAGACTTTCGCGATATTCGCGACCAGATTACCGACCTAGCCCGTCAAATTGAAGCGGGCAAGGACGATGCCATCAATGATGATGTTGAAGACGTCCTGGCCGATATGACCGATCTCGAACGTGACACCATGCTTGAGATCCATTGGCGTCCTGCCGCCCAAACACTGACCAAGGCCAGAAAGGAAAATGTTGACGACTTCGCGCCCCAGACATTCCGTCAGGCCGAAGAATTAACAGACCAGGCTGAAGACACTATTCGCGAATACTTCCAGGATCGCCAGCTCTGTGCCGAAACAGGATTACAGGCGCTCAGAGCCGCCCAGCACGCCTTGTACATTGGCCGGGAAGCGGAAGCGATCGTCAATATGAAAGTCGATGATGCCGAGCAGGCCGCCCTGCGTTTTGAAGGCTACCTGCATCAATTGGCAGCAGCGCTGGAAGTCGGCGACTTGCGCAATATGGCCTTTATGGATCAAACCCTGGCATTGGTCCAGAAAGCCAAAGAGCAGACTGCCCGTATTCGTCAGCCGCTGGAAAAACAGATCGAAGCACTGGAAGTTCAGATCAACCAGTTAAAAGCCGAAATCGCCGCCAGCAAGACAACCAGCACACCGGCAGCGCTGGATGATGAAACTGCCCGCTAGCCTATGGCCGACGGGCAGGCCCTGTTAGCACTTACGCCACCGGAGTAATCATACGAATCCGGCTGTGGCCGGTTGCATCCGGTTCAAACTGCAGGCGGTGAGCGAACTCTGTTGGTATCTCATCCGCATGGTGCGTCACGTACAACATCGTCATACGCTGCTGCGATACCAGCCGATTGATAAACGCCAGCACCATATGACGACTGATGTCATCCAACCCCTGACAGGGCTCATCGAGAATCAGCAACGCCGGTTGTTTGATCAAGGCGCGGCCAATCAGCACCAGACGCTGCTCGCCATAGGATAGATGCTTGAGGCTCTTGTTCGCCTTGTCACGCAAGCCAAGAATATCCAGCCACTGTAACGCCAGCTTCTTGTCAGCATCACCAACCGACTTGTACAGCCCGATGCTGTCATGCAGACCGGAAATCAGCGCACTGATCACATTGGTTGACGCCCGGTATTGCCATTGCAGCGATGCCGACACAATGCCGATGTGCTTCTTGATATCCCAGATGCTTTCACCCGATCCCCGCTGGATACCAAACAGCCGCAGGTTATTGCGATAACACTGAGGGTTATCCCCCGTCAGCATCTGCAGCAAACTGGTCTTGCCACACCCGTTAGGCCCTTGTACCGCCCAGTGCTGACCCGGTTGAATCTGCCAGTCCAAGCCTTCAAACAGGATGCGTTCGTCGTAACGGATACTGCCATCCAGCAGTCGAACCAGTGGCTCACCATTATCCAGCTGCAAGGGAGTCGCCGGAGGTGCTGGTAACTCAGGTAGTTCCTGATCAAATTCAATCAAGGCAGCAACTTCCGGCATGGCCAGTACAGTGGCCTTATCGCCCTGTGCAATCAGTTCAGCGTTATGCACAAAAGCCACATGAGTGATCCAGTCAGGTAGTTCATCAAGTCGATTCGCGACCCAGACAATCCGTTGGCGCTTGGCTGCCAACTGGTCGAGCCAGTCACGGACGTACACCCGACTGGCGGCGTCCAAACCCTCATAGGGTTCGTCCAGCACCAATACGTCATGAGTTTTACGCAAGCGATTAACCCACAATACCTTGCGACTTTCACCGGTCGACAGCGAGCTGAAACCTTGATCCAATAAGTGACGAATGCCAAGACCGTCAATCAGATCAGCAATTCCTTCAAGCGGCGCAATCAGATCGCGAATCAAGGTGCCTTTATAAGCCATGTCCGTGATGTCGCTTTCGTCAATCTTGCGCTCGTGCTCAATCATTTCTGCCTGCGCCTCCAGCGAGACGTAGGCAACATCATGAGTACTGGCCGTAACAGACCCATGGCTCAGCTTGAGATTGCCTCCCAGCAAGGCCGACAGCGCCGTTTTGCCACTGCCATTGGTACCAGTAATCGCCCAGAACTGATCTTCATTCAATTGCCAGTCATTAACGACCAGGTAGCGGCCGTCATTCAGCTTGGCTCTGATGGATTCAAACTTCATAGCTTACCCTTCCAGCTCAACCTGGAGGCCAATTCAGTGGGCGGCCACCGATGACGTGCATATGTAAATGGAAGACAGACTGGCCAGCATCAGCACCATTGTTGATAACCAGGCGGAATTTGTCCCCGAGTCCTTCAGACTCTGCCACCTGATTGGCAACCAGTAACATATGGCCGAGCAGCTGCTTGTCTTCAACCGTGGAATCACAGAGACGGGGAATCGGTTTACGTGGAATGATCAGAATATGGGTTGGTGCGGCGGGATATAAATCTCGAAAAGCCAACACCTGATCGTCTTCATAAACGATATTGGCATTGGCTTCACCACGGGCAATCTTGCCGAAAATAGTATCTTCAGACATGGCTTTCTCCTGATTAGCGGATACACGATAAATCAAAGATCCGGGCAGGCCAATGCCAGTTTTCTACAGCAGCTTTAAAACCCCGCAACGAAAAAAGCCCCATCAGCGTAAGCTGACGGGGCTTCTGTTTAAGAGCTTGACGATGACCTACTCTCACATGGGGAGACCCCACACTACCATCGGCGATGCTGCGTTTCACTTCTGAGTTCGGAAAGGATTCAGGTGGTTCCACAGCTC
>NZ_JAHXZR010000023.1 GCF_019740315.1 Oceanobacter mangrovi | reverse complement strand
GGATATCGGCCGTTATCTGATGGGATTTTACAACCAGCAACGGCCACATACTGCGAATGATGGAATCAGTCCTCACGCCGCAGAAGAAAAACTTAAAACCGTGTCCGGAATCAGTTGACCACTACAGTTCTACCGCCAAAGGAGGTTCGTCATCCAGCAGCGAAAACAAACTGTCACCCACCTTCTTAGCATCAGCCTTTTCTATCTCAATGACACCGGCAAACGCACTAGCCTGGTACCCCATCCGGGTGAGCATAGCCACCAAAGTGTTCACCACCTTGTCACCTAGCCATGGAAAAACACACACGTTCTCCCCTTGCTGAAGAACAGACTCACTACCAAGATTCAGCTGATTGAATAAGCCTTGTCCCTCAGCAAACAGGTTCCTCGCCGTATCATCCAAAAAGTCCACCTTATTAGCCCCTACAGAGATTCGATAGTCTCCATCTCTGTAGATGCTTAACATTTCCTGGCGTACGACGTCGTGAATGCCCATCCCTGCACCGCCAAATTTGGGCGGCTGGCCTCCTTTTGCACGTTCCACAGCAATCACCTTTTTGTCTGCATCTATATCGATAACTTTCCAGCGCTTGCCACCAAAAATGATGTGCTGATTAACTAGAATCATCGTGTCGACCGGCAACGTACCCAAGGTTTTGGGACCAGCAACGACGCGAAATTCCTCGGGAGTTTTGAATACCGCATAGAAGGTATAGTGACTAACCAGCTTTTCTCCCTGAAGGCCCAACACCAACTCACCGCTGGATAACTGAGTCAGTAGTTCTTCCTGCCCCATATGGGTCAGGAGCTGCTTGAAATGATCAACTGTGACTTGTTGAAACGGGCCTGTCTGACAAAGGGTTCGATACAACTGATCAGCACGAACACCGCCCCATTGAGCTGTTACCGCTAGCACTTGATGCAGCAAGGTAGAGAAATGAAACTGTTCAGCATCTGCGGGTTCAAACCATTTTCCTGCAATCAGTAACCGAGTCATTGCGAGAGACTGAAGCAATTCCATCCGTAGCTTATCAATAAGACTGGAGTTAGCGTGAAGTTCATCTTCAGCAATCAGCATACGCAGTATTGCAGGCCCTCCTCGACGACCAGACCTTCCCAGACGCTGGCGAAGGCTAGACACTGAATGTGGAGCAGTGACTTGGACTACCGAGTTCACCTTACCAATATCAATCCCTAACTCCAGTGTCATGGTGCACACCACCGTCGTAGGTAGCGTCTCCTTTTGTAGTCGTGCTTCTAAGCTTTCTCTGGCCTCCTTGGCAAGAGAGCCGTGATGAGGGAAAAACTCGTTGGGAACAACCTGAGATTCACAGAGATCGCTCAACTTGGCCGCTAAACTTTCGGTGCGCTTTCGACTATTAGCAAAAATCAGGTGTGATCCGTCACGGCAGATTCGGTACAACTCCTGACAAATCTCATCTTCCGCGTTATTGGGAATATTCTCTCCTGGCTTAGGAGAGTCCAGCACGACTGGGTCTAAGTACCCTTTTACTACCACCTTCACAACAGCTTCAGAACGCGCACTAAATATGGTGGCGCACTGCATTGTTTTATCCGGGCGCAGGGAGGCAGGTACGCTTTCTAAATCACCAAGCGTGGCACTTAAGGCCACTCTCGGAACGGGATTACCATGACGGCCAATCAGGTGCTCAAGGCGATTCAGAAGCGAAAGCAGGTGTTGACCACGTTCTGTACCAATGAAAGCATGGAACTCGTCAATAACGATGTATTGCAACGATCCGAAAGCTTGCCGTACCCATCCCGAGTCTCGAACTAACAACGACTCCAGAGACTCAGGAGTAATCAGTAATATGCCGGATGGGGACTTGCGAGCAGCCTTTTTTTTCGACTGAGCACTATCCCCATGCCAAGGTGTGAGTTGCATATCCAGCATCTCACACAGGCCTTCAAGTCTTCGGTACTGATCGTTAATTAGCGCTTTTAGGGGACTGATGTAGAGAATGCCGAATCCTCCCGTGGTATCGGCAATGGCTGAGCATGCGGGAAGGAAAAAGGCCTCTGTCTTGCCAGCCGCCGTCGATGCACTGATCAGTACATCGCAATCGCCTGCAAGAATAGGTTGTATCGCCCGCTTCTGTATTTCACGCAGATCCGACCAACCCTGCTTAAAGATCCACTTCTGAACCTGGGGATGAAGATTGTAGTGGTTCAATAATCCCGGACACCCAGATAGGTGGTAATCTTGCCGCCAAAGAGGTGTTCAATGAAAAGACAACGTCGTTCCTTCACTCCTGAGTTCAAACTCGAAGCTGCCAGCCTGGTTC
>NZ_JAHXZR010000002.1 GCF_019740315.1 Oceanobacter mangrovi | reverse complement strand
GTGACGACAGCGGCGAAGACGGCTGTTATCCCGAAGATGCTGATGATGCCGGTTATTGTGGGGATGCCCTCCAGCAATGCGAAACCGCCGACGGTTTCAGCTTCACATTAAAAGCCACCAAATCCTGTTCCGACTACTGCGCCAACACAGGATCGGGGCTAACGTCCGATAGCGGCATGGGCACCGTCCATCAGTGCACCGAATCCGATAGCGACGGCAGTCAGGGTCAATCAGACTCTGATGACGGTTCGGATGATGACTCCGAATCTGAACCTTGCTCTGTCGTCGGTCGTACAGACACCAACTGCGATGGTGTCCCCGATGACTACGAACCAGACGACACCTGCACCGGTACCTTGCTGCGTTGCTTCTGTCAGGATCTGATCAACAGTTCCCCCGTGCTCTCCGGTGATATGACCGAAGATGATTGCCTGGATGGTATCAACGATGCCGACGACGACACCGAAACACAGGATGGCTCCACCGAAGACGACGGCACCAGTGAAGACGATTCCACCAGTGACGAGACCAACGACGGGGAAAGCACCACCGAAGACGGTGCGGGTGACACCGGTGATAACGAAAGCGCCGGGAATGACGACGAAGCCTCCGGTACCGAAACCGACGACGCCTCAGACCAGATCATCACCTTGCTGGAAGCGGTTAAGGACGACACCACCGCCTTGCCCGAGATTAAAAATCAGCTCACCGACCTGATTGCCCAAAACGAAACCCTCTCTGCCGACCAAACCGACAAGCTCACGGCCATCAAGGATGCCCTTGGGCCATCCAGTGACCTAGTCACCGCCATCAATGCCATTGCTGAAGGACTGGGTACTGGCACCGGAACGGGATCGGGTAGCGGCACAGGCAGCGGTACCAGTTCCGGCGACTGCACCGGAGACGATTGCAGTGATGACAACTACACCCCTGAAAACTCTGCCGAAACCGCCGTGGCCGGTATCAATGATGCCCTCCAGAACAGCGAGATTTACCAAACCCTCAGCAGCTTCAGCGAGATGGAAGTGCCCGTTTCCCAAAGCTGTGACCTGGCTTATTCCTTTGAAGTCCCCCTTGCCGGTGAAGCCAACGCCTACACCATGGATTTGTGCGAATACATCGAACCGGTGCAAGACATCTTGCGCACGTTCTTTATCGCCTTCTGGGGGTTGGTAGCCGTGCGAGCCTTAATGAGTGCCTGATTATGTTTGATGATCTGAAAGACGGATTTGAATGGCTGATTGATCAATTCTGGGCTGGCCTGGTGGCGCTGTTTGAAGGCTTGTTGTCCATCATTCCTGCCCCTGAGTTTGTGAATCAGGCCCGGCAGTATTTTTTAACCGCCGCCAATTACCTCGAATATCCGCTGTATCTGGTCGGTATGGATGTGGGTTTGCCCATGGTGTTTGGTGCCTGGTTGATCCGCTTCATCATTCGTCGCCTGCCGATCGTGGGGTGATGCATGTCGATTACCGCCTACACAGGACTGCCCGGCTCAGGCAAGAGTTACAACTCCGTTGCCAATGTGATCGAACCTGCGTTGAAACAAGGCCGCACCGTGGTCACCAATGTGGTTTTGCGCAAAGACGAACTTTATAAGAAATACCCGGACGCCAATTTGGTCACCTTCCCCATGTCCACCGACCGCGACAGTGTCGAAAAGTGGATTAACCTGGCCAACTATCCAGCCGGTGCTATCTATGTGATCGACGAAGCCGGGAAGATGTTTTCCAGTGGTTGGAAGCAGAACAGCGCGCCAACCTCCGTCCTGCAGTTCTTCACAGAGCACCGCCACAGTGTGTCCCCTGACGGCTATTCCTGTGAAATCTTCCTGCTCTGTCAGGACGTTAACCAGCTGGCCAAGTGGGTCAGAGACCTGATTGCCTCCACCTACATTCACACCAAGATGGAACGCCATGGCATGTCCAAACGGTTCCGGGTCGATATTTATGTGGGTGGTATTGCGTCAACCCGTCCGCCTGCCACCTCGAAGATTGATAGCAAGTTTGGCTCCTATAAGGACGAAGTGACTTGCCTGTATCAGAGCTACACCCAAAGCAAATCCGTCACAGATACCGCCCTGGAAGACAACCCGGACAAGCGCGCCACTTTCGTTGGTCAATACAAAATGTATGCGGCCATTGCCCTGATTGGATTGCCTGCCTGTATCTGGCTGGCCATTCAATCCTTTGCCGGGGTATTTGGTGGTGCTGAACATCCCGCTGAAGCAACCACTGAACCGCTGGCAGATAGCCCAGACAATCCGGCGCCATCCGGACAGTTTGTTAACCAGTCCAATGCACCCGGTCAACCAGCCGGATTACTGAACCAGCCCGCCTTTCTGCCCAGTAGTCCTGAGTCTCAAACCCTGCTCGACAAGCTTGTGCCGGGTTACCACCTGCCCGACTACTACAACCTGCCCTGGTCGCCAGACTGGCGTTTAACCGGTGTGATCCGGGGGCGGGTTAACAGTTATGCCTTGATCAGCAGTGCAGATCGCTCTCGCCGGATTGCCCTGTACCGCTTCTGTTTTTTTGAACGGGACTTCGACGACTGGGCCTGTGTGATCAACGGCCAATTGATTACCGACTTCACCGGTCCTGTGTTCGATACCGCTAACGCGGAAGTTATGCCCGACGCTGAAGACGTCAAAGACGCATTCAAAATGTAAGGAGACCTCATGCCACGATATGAATCCAAAGCCATGGAGCGCATCCAAGACCTGAACGCAGGAACCGACATATTCAGATCTGAACGGATTGAATATGACCTCTCCGGCATGCGGTTCCTGTGGGCGGGTATTGATAGCATCCGCCAGCTGTATATCTGTAACCTGCGCGCCGATCTGCTGCCGGCCATTGCCCGTCATTACGAAACCAGCGACAGCGACGTGATCGACATCGGCGGCTATGAATGGAAGCTGACCAGCTCCGGCAAGAAGTCCGGCTATAAATTCATCTTCAAGAATTTAGAGCTGGGGTTCGTGGTGCTGGTCAAATCCATGTACAAGGAAGCCGATCAGCGCGGCCCCCACATCAAAATCGAAGCCACGCCCCAAATCATCGACCACCTGGGACCACAACGCCTGACCAAGCGGCTTCGTGAGATCGCCAACCTGTTTGGTGAAACCATCGAAGCCAATGGACTGGCCGTACACCTGGCGGTGGATATGAAAGGGCTGGAGCTGCCGGAAGATTTCGAACGCAAGTTAGTTACCCATTCAAGAAGATCCTACAAAGCTCACGGCATAGCCGATATCAGCAACCACACCATCTCAGAAATGGCCGTTACCTACGGCAAGAATGAGACCTTCATGTTTGGGTCGCCAACGTCGATCCAAATGTGTCTGTATGACAAAACCCTTGAAGCCCTGAAGTCAGACAAGCTCGCTTTCTGTGAAGGGCTGTGGATGCGGACGCCCTCCATTGAGGACGTTCTCACCACCGAATACCGCGACGGCTCCGACGGCAACGAAGCCGATCAGGTCAAGCGGTTAGAATTCCGCATTCACCATTCCATCATTCGGGAGTTTGAAAACGGTAGCGTCAACGGCAGTGGCAAACAGCTGTCGATCCGGGAGCCTGCCGACCTGATCAAGCATTTACAGGCCCTGTGGGACTACTGTCTTAACGCCTACCGGTTGCAACACTCCGCCACCTACCTTCACCCATCTGGCAGAAGATCGCCGAAGACGTCCGCTTTGCCTTCCTCGATGGCAGCGACGGCTGGATCTACAAACGATCTCAAAAAAAAAGCGCTGACGGCCCCAGCCGACGCAATGTCGCCATGTGGCTCGGCAACGTCATGAAGTTGAGTGCAAGGAAAGGTCTCAAGCCCGATTACGTCGTCAATCAACTGCTCACCAGCGGCCTGGACTCCGACCTGGCCGATTACTTCGGAATTTTCACCTACGGCTATCATGAAGAACTCGTTCACACCCTGCTGGAGTTCGTGACCGACAAAATGCGAGACCACCGGTTAGAGGGGGTCGCTGCATGAAGTCGCCCCGAGTCCTGATTGCCTGCGAACGATCTGCCCGGGTACGGGATGCCTTTCTGGCTCGAGGGTTCGACGCCTGGTCCTGTGATCTGGCCGACACCTACAACCCAACCCCGAATCGCCATATCAAGGCCGAACTGCTTGCCTCCGGCCTGCTGTACGACCGCTGGGATCTGGTGATTGCCCATCCGACCTGTACCTACCTGACCACCGCTGCCGAATGGTGTTACCGCGACGACGTTGCCCACAAGGTCAAAGCCGGAACCCTCACCGGCGAAGCCAGACGACAAGCCCGCAATCAAGCCCTCGCCTTTGTTCAGGCCATCTGGGACAGCCCCTGTCCGAATCTGGTAATCGAAAACCCGGTGGGCGTCATCACCAAACGCACCAGACTGCCCAAACCCCAGTATGTACAGCCCTGGATGTTCGGTGAAGATGCCAGCAAGAAAACCGGCCTGTGGAAACGTGGTGTGCCCGACCTGGTGGCCACTGACGAAATCGCCCCGCGTTACGTCGAAGGCCGTCCACGCTGGGGCAACCAGACAGACTCAGGCCAAAACAAACTCAGCCCGGGTCCGCAACGCTGGATGCTTCGCAGCCTGACACCGCAAGGCCTGGCCGAAGCCATGGCCGCCCAATGGGGTGACTACCTGATCGCACAGCAGCAGGAGGCAGCCGCATGAGCGCAAATAGCTTTTTAAATGATAATGACTTGGTAGAGCTGACGGGTTACGTGCAAAAGAACTCTCAGCGTCGCTGGTTGCAACGGCAAGGCATTGTCCATTACATCAACGCCAAAGGTCAGGTTAAGGTGGCCTGGTTCAACGTAACTCATCCCACCTGGACAATTGCCAATCAGGATGTATCAGAGCCGGATTTTGGAATTTTTGATGGGCCGACGTCGCATTAATCCCGAGCTTAACTGGCTCCCTCCGCGGGTCTACAAAGGACGCAGTGCCTACGAATACCGCCCTAAAGACGGCGGAGTAATTCGCCTGGCATCATTGAAAGCAACAGCTGCAGAAGTCATTGCCCGCCATGCTGAAGCTGTTGCGGCCAATGTCCGGCAGGAATACACGGTTGCCTTGATGATCAGTGAGTTCTTCAACTCCGAAGCCTTTCGCCAGCTCAAGCTGTCGTCCCAAAAGAAATATCAGCAGAACGCCAAGCTGATAACCAGTGTGTTTGGGAAGATGAAGGCCGACAAGGTCAAGCCGGAGCATGTCAGGCAGTACCTGGATAAACGCGGCAGTCTGGCCAAGGTAGCAGCCAATCGGGAATTAAGTTTCTTTGCCCGCGTGTATGCCTGGGCTTATGAGCGTGGAAAGGTGAACAGTAATCCCTGCCGTGGCGTTCGTAAATTCACCGAAACCAGCCGGGATCGCTACATCACAGACGACGAATACCAAGCGGTATACAAAGCTGCCAGTCCAGACCTGCAGGTCATCATGGAAATCAGTTATTGCTGTGCTGCCCGGATTGACGATGTATTAACCCTGACGCGTGAGCAGATTCGGCCTGAAGGGATATTCATTGAGCAAGGGAAAACTGGTGCCAAGCAGATCAAGCAATGGACGCCACGACTGAAAAAGGCTTATGAGCAGGCTTTAACCGTTTTTGGAGACCGGACGTATCACGTCATCCTAAACAGTCAGGGAAGCCGCATGAGCTACCGCGCATTCCGGGATCGTTGGGCGTTAGCCTTGGAGTTGGCAATCAAAGACCATCCGGCAATAAAACTCGACTTCACATTCCACGACATCAAAGCCAAAAGCATTTCAGATTGGAATGGAGATAAAAAGCAATTCAGCGGCCACAAGTCAGACCGAATGATCGCCACCTACGACCGTAAGACTGCCATAGTGCCGACACACGAGTGAGTCATCAGCGGAACAATGGGTGTAACCAGGTTTGGTGATTAGTAGTAAAAATAGAACGAACAAACAGACAGTAAAACTACTGTATATTCTGAAAGGAATTATGAAGTATTCTGAAATTGGAGTTTTGTTAGCGAATGCTAACACTACAGGAAGGATTCTAACTGGTGCCCGGAGCCGGAATTGAACCGGCACGACCGTAAGGTCGGGAGATTTTAAGTCTCCTGTGTCTACCGATTCCACCATCCGGGCTGGATAGGTGCCACTGTAACGGTATCGGGAGAAACAGTGGAGGCGCGACCCGGAGTCGAACCGGGCTACGTGGATTTGCAATCCAGTGCATAACCGCTTTGCTATCGCGCCTTTTTTTATTTCCGCTGATGGGAAAATCTGGAGCGGGAAACGAGATTCGAACTCGCGACCCCAACCTTGGCAAGGTTGTGCTCTACCAACTGAGCTATTCCCGCAAGAGATGGTGCGCATTATACGGAGGGGTTTTGCGACGTCAACACTTTTTTCTTACTTTTTATGTACTTAGCTGCAAAACCCAAAAACTTTATGATCTCAGCGCCGGCCAGGCCGCGCGCAGGTAAACAATCATTGACCATAAAGTCAGTACGGCTGCGACGTACAGGGTGATCACACCAGCCCAGTTAAGGATTGGGTGTTCCTGTGCTGCCAGCAGTAAAATAATCGAAACCATCTGGGCGGCGGTCTTGATTTTGCCGAGGTAGGAAACCGCAACATTGGCACGCTTGCCGAGTTCGGCCATCCATTCACGCAGGGCTGAAATGACAATCTCGCGACCAACGATGACCATCGCCGGGATTGTCATCCAGGTCGTGGCGTAATCTTCTACCAGCACCATCAAGGCGGCTGCGACAATCAGTTTGTCCGCCACCGGATCCAGGAATGCCCCCATTGGGGTTGTCTGATTCCACTTGCGGGCCAGATAGCCATCAAACCAGTCTGTGACTGCGGCCAGTGCGAACAGTCCGGCTGCCCAGGTCTTGCCTCCCCATCCCAGCCAGTAGTAGCTGATGACCATCAGGGGAATCATGACGATACGCCCGAGGGTGAGTAAATTGGGGATATTAATACTGCTCACGTTTGTCTTCCTGTTTACCGTTCAGTGTTACTCGCCATGTAACGAGGCATAGATTTGATCGGCGAGTTTTTCACTGATTCCCGGAACCCGCGAAAATTCCTCGCGCGGTGCTCCTTTCATGTTTTTCATGCTGCCAAAATGTAGCAACAAAGCCTTGCGACGTTTGGGGCCGACGCCCGGGAGATCTTCAACCTGAGAACTCCCTCGCGATTTTGCCCGCTGTTTGCGGTGGCCGGTAATGGCGAACCGGTGCGATTCATCACGCACCAACTGCAATAGCCGGAATCCCTCATGGTGGGCGTCGGGCATTATAGGTTGGCTGTTGCGGGCTTCCCACAAAAATTCCCAGCCGGATTTGCGGGTCTCCCCTTTCGAGATGCCCCATAAGGCAACCGAGGTTATCGCCAGCTCTTCCAGTACCTGCGCGATGCGCCCAACCTGTCCTTTGCCGCCGTCGATCAGCAGTAGATCGGGTAGATCATTTTGCTCTTGCAGGTTAATAAAGTGGCGCCGAACGGCTTGTTCCAGCGCGGCGTAGTCATCGCCAGCGGCGACACCCTTGATGCCAAAGCGACGATAGCGCTTTTTCGCCAGTCCTTCTGCGTCATAAACCACGCAGGATGCATAAGTCGCTTCGCCTTTGGAATGGCTGATGTCGAAACATTCTATTCGGCGCGGAGCGGTCGTCAGATTCAACAGCTGACTGACGGCCTCCAGCTTGCGTAATGATTGCTGATGGCCGGAGATTCGGGTTTGCGCCCCGGCGCGGGCGTTTTCCTCTGCCATGCTGCGCCATTGGCGCAAGTCACCGCGTGCACCCAGGGCATGTTTGATCGAGCGACCTGCCTGCAGGCGGATAGCTTCCTGAATGGTGGCTATGTCTTCGGATGGCAAATTCACCACCAATTCTTGCGGCAGCCCTTCAGCACTCAGCTCTGCCAGGTAAAACTGGCCGATAAAGGCTTCCAGCAGATCGTCGAGGGATTCACCCGCCGGGTTTGCCGGATAATGGTTTTTGGAACTGATCAGCCGGCCCTTGCGGAACGCCAGGCGATGAATGCAGATGACGCCTTCGAACTCCACCACGCCCCAGACGTCGGCGTCTTTCTCTCCGCCTTCTACACGCTGACGCTCCTGCACGCGGCGCAGCATTTCGATGCGGTCGCGAATGTCTGCGGCCTGTTCAAACTCCAGCTGTTCTGATGCTCGCAGCATTTGCTGTTGCATGTCGGCCAATAACTGCTGGTTTTTGCCTTCCAGAAACAGGATTGCGCGCTGGATGTCAGCGGCGTACTGCTGCTGACTGACAGCACCAACGCAAGGTGCGGTACAGCGCTTGATTTCGTATTGCAGGCAGGGCCTTGAGCGGTGGCTGAAATAACTGTCTTCGCAGGAACGGATCAAAAACAACCGCTGCAACTGGTTGAGAGTTTCGCGTACGGCGCCCGAGTTAGGGAAAGGCCCGAAATACTGGCCGCCCAGGCTTTTGTGCTTGCCGCGGCGATAAGCCAGTAGCGGAAATTCATGCTCAGACAGGTGGATGTAAGGGTAGGACTTGTCGTCTTTCAGCAGAATATTGTACGGCGGGCGATGCTGTTTGATCAGGGTTTGTTCAAGCAGCAGGGCTTCTGCTTCGCTGGCGGTGATAGTGACTTCGATATGGTCGATATTACTGACCAGGGCCACTGTCTTGGTGTTGAGGCCGCGTGAGCGGAAGTAGCTGGAAACCCGATTGCGCAAGTTTTTGGCTTTGCCAACGTACAGCAGTTCGTTGTTGGCCGAGTACATGCGATACACCCCAGGGCGCTGACTCAGCGTCCCGAGGAAGGCTTTGATATCAAATTCGGGCATTAGGAGAAGCTGTTGGCGTCGATGATTCCGTGTCGAATGGCCAGGCGAGTCAGCTCAACATCGCCGTCGATGCCCAGCTTTTCAAAAATCCGATAGCGGTAGCTGTTAACTGTTTTGGGGCTCAGGAATAGCGCATCGCCAATTTCTGCGGCCTTCTGACAGTTTACAATCATCAGGGCAATCTGCATTTCCCGTTCTGACAAGGCATCAAACGGATTGTGATTGTTTTCCTGATATGGCTTCAGAGCCATACGCTGGGCGATTTCACTACTGATGTATTTCTGGCCGCGATTCACTTTCAGAATCGCAGTTTTCATCTCATCCGAATCCGCCCCTTTGGTGATATAGCCAGATGCCCCTGCCTGCATCAGGCGCTGGGCGAACGGGTTGTCATCGCAGGCAGTAACAGCAATCACCCGGGTGTCCGGGTGAGTACGGGTAATTTTTCGGGTCGCTTCCAGCCCGCCAATTCCGGGCATCTGAACGTCCATCAGCACTACATCTGGCTCGTGTTCCTTGACGAACAGAATGGCGGCTTCACCGCTTTCTGCCTGTCCAACCACTTCAATTCCATTTGCGTCAGCCAATAATGCCGAGATACCCGAGCGAACCAGCTCGTGGTCATCCACAACTAACACAGAAATCAAAGGAAACCCCACTCTTCTAATTTATTAGGCAACCACCGGAGTGGTCAGACAGTTAGCATATGCACCAATAATACCAATTTGATTACATCGGATACATACGTTTTCGCTGCCAGGCGTATTTCAATGGGTTGAGATTGCGGGTTACTTCAACCACTCCCTCTTCGTGATCGTGATGAAGAGCGAACCCCAGCTTGCGATTGAGCGTCAGCATTGGCTTGTTATGCGGCAAGACTGTGCCAAAAATCTGCAAAACCCCACGATTCGTAAGGTAATCTATCATAACTTCCATTAGGTGCTTACCCAATCCTTCGCCACGCAGACTATCGTCGATAATCACCGAATATTCGGCGGCAACATCATCGGCATCGATGAACACCCGCACAACGCCATGCAAGGTGTCGCCTTTTTGGGCGACAAATGCCATCTCGCGGTCATAATCGATCTGAGTCAGGCGTGCCAGTTCGCCGTGATCAAACTGGCGACGCGCCCCAAAAAAGCGCAGTCGCAGCGATTCCGCACTGAGCGTGCGATAAAATTGTTCCAGTAAAGGTTCATCTTCCCCGCGAATGGGTCGAATCAGATAACTGGTGCCGCTGCGCCCAGTAAAGCTGGCTTCCAACTCCTTGGGATACGGCAAAATGGCGCTTTTAACCGGATGGCCAACTTCACCAGCGATACCGATGGCGATGTAATGACCAACTTTCTGGCGAATGGCGTTAACTTCCAGTGCTGCCAGCCATGGGTGATTCAGGGCAATGTGAGAAATCGCAACCAGCCAGCGCTCCAGGGTTACTAACTCCCGTTCGATATTTTCAGAGCGCTCCTGTAACACCTCATAGAAGTGGCTGCGCTTGATCAGTTTTTCAGCCAGGTTGGCGTTCAGTGGCGGTAAGGCAACCTGACGATCGACCAGAGTGTCAGCCGTGGTGCCGCCGCCGCCAAAAAACAGGAAAGGGCCAATTTCCGGATCGCGGCCAATACCAAAGGAAAACTGCAGGTTATCTAACGCACGGTGCATGGTCTGCACTGTGTATCCCAGCACCGGGCTTTTCGGAAAGCGCTCGGCAATTTCACGCTCCAGCTGCTCAGCCCCTTCGATCAGACCTTCTTCTGACGTGATATTGCGTACCACGCTGCGCATCCGCTCGCGCGGATTCTTGCCATATGCAAACGGATACAGGTAATCGCGGTGGTGAACCCGCAGCACCCAGGGGTCGGGAATGTCTGATGCAGCTTCCAGCAAATCAGCCAGGTTGGTGCGATAACGGTTTTCGGCAAAGGCAAAGCCGTAGGACTTCAATAGCTTCCAGGCGTAGTTCGGCAACAGGTAGTCGCCGGGACGATGGACTTCCAGAATTTCCTTGTCGACATCCATGTAGCCGGATGAAATCGGAATTTCGAGTGATTCTGGCGTTTCTCGCAGCAGCTCCTGGGTTAGCTGATGGCGCACCATGTACATATAGGAATTGATGGCGTTGTCCGGCGTGTCGAACGTTGGCACGCTGTTTTCGCCAAAATAATCGCGGGCGCTTTCGACCGAATACTCACCCAGCCAGCAGGTCAGCACGCTTTTGTTGTACTTCTTCGCCACCTTGACCAGTGCCTGGGCATTGGCAAGTGGGTCTGAACCGATACCGGGAATAAAAATAACCAGCAAGGCATCAACCTGCTTGTCGGCCAGTACGGTATGGGTTACAGCCGCCAACTGATGGGGCTGTAACTCCGGATTCAACAGCAAGGGGTTGTCTGTTTTGACGTATTCCGGCAGCAAACCGCGCAGATGGGTGCGGGTTTCATCCGACAGCTGCGCCAGCGTGCCGCCACTTTCCAATAGCGAATCCAGCGCCAGGATCGCCGGCCCACGACCATTGGCAACGACCGCCAGGCGCGGGCCAAAACTTTCACGCTGGCGACGCAGGGTGTCGACGCAATGGAACATTTCGTCGGTATCCTGCACTCGCAACACGCCGGCACGAGCCAGCATTTCGTCGATCAGCAAATCGCGCGACATCAGCCCTTTCGGAGCACTGACCCTGTTTAACGGATTGTCCGGCGAGCGATTGCTCTTTACCGCCAGTACCAGCTTGTGACGCGAAGCTGCCCGCAGCGAACGCACCAGATGCTTGCCAGAGCCCAGTTCATCCAGCTGCACCAAAATGTTTTTAACGTGCGGCTCCTGCACGATAAAGTCGATCAAGTCAGACAGTGAGACATCATTGTTGCGCCCCAGTGTCAGTACATGTGAAAAACCGACGTTGCGACTGAAAGCCCAATCCAGCACACCGGACGCCAGCGTGCCTGACTGGCCAATGTAGGCGATATTGCCCGGCCGCACCGGCACGTGCAGCAAAGATGCATTGAGCTTGCGCCAGGGCACGACCAGACCCAGGCAATCTGGCCCGAGAATACGAATATTAGTTTGCTGGATCACCTGGTCCAGCCGGTCAGATGCCGGCCGATACTGCCATGAGCGGGTACGGGCTATGCCGCCAGTCAGCAGCAAGGCCGCCCCCACTCCTTTGGCATGTAGCTGCTTGAGGACTTTCGGAACCGTCTCAGCTGGAGTACAAATAACAGCAAGGTCTGGCACCTGTTCGACCTGACTGATACGACTGATCGCAGGAATGCCGTACACCTGATCGTATCCGCGCGTGTTAATCGGGATGATGGTGCCGGGGAAGTCGCTATTCAGCAGGTTGCGCACGACCGCGCCGCCAACACTGCCCGGGCGCTCGGAAGCACCAATCACAGCGATGACCTTGGGTCGAAAGAACAACTCCAGGGAACGTGTACCCATGCAGACTGATCCTTTAGTTGAGTTGGCCTGAGTGTAACGGCTGGGTACACTGAAAAAAAAGAGTATAAATACGACGATATGAGCACTGGATATTACGCCTTCCATCAACACTTCGGTCATGACACCGGTGAAGATCATCCGGAACAGGCCAGTCGCATCACGGCGCTAGAGGAAGTTCTCAAGGCCACCGGCGTGTGGGACAAGCTGATTATTCACGAAGGCAAGAGTGCTCACCTGCCCGATATTCTGCGCGCCCACAGCAAGGCCTACGTCGATCAGTTGCATCTGATTCAGCCAGAGCATGGCACGATTCTGGTGGATGACGATACACCCATGTCATCCGGCACACTGGAAGCAGCACTCCACTCTGTTGGCACCACGACACAGGCCCTTGATGATGTGCTGAATGGTGTTCATCGCAATGCTTTTGCCGCGATCCGGCCGCCAGGTCATCACGCTGAACGCAAAAAGTCGATGGGGTTCTGTTTCTTTAACAACAGCGCTATTGCCGCTCTGCGGGCAGCTGATGTGCATCACATGCAGCGCATCGCGATTCTCGATTTCGACGCCCATCAGGGCAATGGCACTATTGATATTCTGCAAAATGATCAGCGCTTCCTGCTGCTTTCCGCGTTTCAGCACCCCTTCTACCCTTATACCCACTACGAACAGAACAAGTACACCAACCTGATTAATGTACATCTGCCTCAAGGTGCTGATGGTGAGATTTTCCGCAAGGGTGTGATTGAACAGTGGGAGCCTGCGCTACGCAGATTCGCTCCTGAAGTGATTATCGTCTCGGCAGGCTTTGATGCTCATCGTTGCGATCCGATGGCAGAACTCAATTTCGAAGATCGGGATTTCCTCTGGATCAGTGAATGGATTAACGACTACTGCTTGAAGCGCCGCATTCCCTGGTTGGCAGTACTGGAAGGCGGCTATAATCTCAAGGCATTTGGTACTTCCGCTACGCTGTTTATCGCTGGCATGCTGGCACAAGAGCCGACCCAGCAATCAGAAACAACCAACTAGGCAGGGCGATGCTTCAGTACGGCAGAGCCAATGTCTGACGGCAGCCGGGCGCTGTACCACAGCGCCGGTACCAACATGACTGCAATCAGATAAAAGGCATGCTGAAAATCTTCCGCTAGTGGTGCAGCCGCTGAGCGTCCATCCAGCAGGCAGGCGATACTCAGCATCAAGGCTGCAAAGGCAATCCCGGCTCCCATATTCATTTGCACAACAATCGCCTGCAGCGTATTGGCATCGCGCATTTGTCTTTGCGGCACATCGGCGTAGCTCAGCGCCCCCAGGGTTGTGAATTGCATTGAGCGGTTGGCGCCGCTGATAAACAACACCAACCCAACCAGCCACAATGGCGTCTCGGCAGTAAATTGCGCGATTGTCAGAAAACCTGTCGCGAGCATCAAGCCATTGCCAAGCAAAATAGCCCGAAATCCAAATCGGTTCATTATCCAGGTGGTTGCTGGCTTGATCGCCAGGTTGCCTGCAAACAACCACAACAGCAGCGAGCCGGCCTGAACCGGACTGTAGCCAAAACCAATCTGAAACATCAGCGGCAGCAAAAACGGCGCGGTCGCAATGCAGATTCGAAACATCGAACCGCCAATTGTCGTGGCTCGAAAGGTACCAACAGACAGAGGATCAAGACGAAACAAGGGTTTGGCGGCTTGCTGCAGATAACGACTGGTCAGCCATAGCACCGCCAATCCGGCGAGGATCAGCGTGGCCGCATACCATAGTGACAAATCTTCCCGACTGCACAGTTCAACCCCTGCCATCAACAAGCCGATGCCTGAACCAACCAGTAAAAACCCCTTGTAATCGAAGCTCTGTACTGGCTCCCCTTTGATTGGAATCAAACGCCAGGCTGCTGCAAATGCCAGTAGCCCCAGTGGAATATTCAACAGAAAAATCCAGTGCCAGCTCCAATGCGTTGCAATCCAACCACCAAGAACCGGTCCAATCAATGGCGCGACCAGAGCTGGCCAAGTAAGAATTGCCATAGTCCTGACCAATTGATCCTTTGGCGTGTTGCGAAGCACCACCAAGCGACCAACAGGTACCATCAATGAACCCCCGATTCCCTGGAGAATACGCGCCAGCGTGAACTCCATCAGGCTGGTTGACGCGGCACACAGCAGTGAAGCCGCCAGAAATACACCAATTGCCGAACAGAACACCCGCCGATTACCAAACCGGTCTGCCGCCCAGCCGCTAATCGGAATAAACACCGTCAGCGCAATCAGATACGCCGACACTCCAACCGACAGCCAGGCTGGCGGAACATGAAAATCAGCCGCGATCGCTGGCAGCGCAGTGGTAATGACGTTGGCGTCCAGGATTTCCATGAACAGGGTCCCGGCGATCAACAGAGAAGTCAGCGTGCGGCGTTCAATTGGCATCAGAAGAAATCAACAAAACAGAGCGTGATAAAAGTGGATGACTTTATCGACTAATTTGTCGATGCGGTCGAGCTGTGTTTGTCGAACACCGTGTTGCAACTGGGCTGTCTTTGACTGCATTGCGAAGAATGTGGTCGAAAAGATTGAAAACGAAAGGCTTGAAACGAAAAAACCCTGACTCATTGCTGAATCAGGGTTTTTGAATAGTGGCGGAGGGATAGGGATTTGAACCCTAGGTAGGCTATTAACCTACGCCGGTTTTCAAGACCGGTGCTTTCAACCACTCAGCCATCCCTCCGAACTGGTGCGCATATTACCTGTATTATTTTTTCCGTCAACACTTTTTTTAAAATCAATCAGTTAGAGTGTTTTTTGTGCAATTTCAGCGATTCATGTGAAGCTTGCCCTGCCTTGCAGCCAGGCGCTGAAAATCAGATCATGCGGTTTTATTTTGTCGATGTACGGGCTTATGGCCAGTTTTTCAATTTTACTTACCCGCTCCCCCTTTATTGGCGAATCGCACTTGCTGGCGCAGGAGTTTGTGACTGCGGTTCTTGAAGCGGGCCACGCTATTGATCGGGTGTTTTTCTATCAGGACGCGGTGCTGGTTGCCAACAACCGCATTCAGCCGCCCCAGGGGCAGCAATCCATCGGTGTCGCCTGGCAACAGCTGGCGAGCGAAGGCGGATTTCCGTTGCAGTTATGTATTGCCAATGCCATTCGCCGCGGCATGGCGAATGAGCAGGAAAGCAATCGTTATCAGCTTGATGGGCCGACTATTCTGGCAGGGTTTGAGTTGACTGGACTGGGCGAAATGGCAATGGCAACCAGCCAAAGCGATCGTCTGGTGGAGTTCTGATATGAGTGATAAATCAACTCTGGTTATTGTCAGCCAGCCACCCTCCCCTGAGCCTGAAGCGCTGGAGCTGGCCATGGCGCTGGCAGCCTTCGACCAACAGGTCGGTTTGCTGTTTACCGGCGCAGGCTTGCTGTGGCTGGTGAATGACCTGCAAGCGCGCCAGACAGGAGGCAAAAGTCCGGCACGATTGATCAAGGCGCTGCCAATGTACGACTGTGAGAATATTTATGCCTGCCAGCAGTCACTTGACCAATTGGGTCTGGCTGCCACGAGCCTGTCCGCCCTCGCCCGACTGATTGATTCATCGGCAATCAGCCAGTTAATCCAGCAACACGATCATTGCCTGAGGTTCTGATGACGCTGCATTTAATTCAGTCCTGCAACCCCTTGTTGATTGGTCAGCTAGCCGACGTCGCGGATACATCTGACGCTTTGGTGTTACTGGGCAAAAGCTGCTTGCTGGCTTCGGTATGGCGGCTGGCCTTGCCGGAACTGCCGCTATTCATGCGCAGCAAAGACGCCGAAGTTAACGGCCAACCCGCTGCTGAGGGTGTACAGCTGCTTTCCGATGTTGAATGGGTGGAACTCACCCTGTCGCACAACAAAACCTTGTCCTGGATCGACTGAATCATGACTTCTGACACTATGCCGCCATTGGATAAAGACGGCTTTCTGGTCAATCTGGCAGACTGGTCACCTCAAGTGGCTGAACAGCTGGCAGAGGCGGAAAGCATCAGCCTGACTGAGGCTCATTGGGAGGTCCTCAATCAGCTGCGCGCGTTCTATCAGGAGTTCGATTTGTCTCCGGCCATGCGACCGCTGAGCAAATATCTGAAGGCCCAGCTTGGCCCAGACAAGGCATCAAGCATTTACCTGTTGCAATTATTTCCCGGCAGTCCGGCCAAAATCGCCGCCAAGATTGCTGGCCTACCCAGACCGGAGAACTGTCTGTGAGCAATACCAGCCCGATTAAGGAAAAACACGCACTGGCGGAATACGTCCGTATCCTGGCCCGTGGCAAAAACGCCAGCCGCAGCATGACGTTTGATGAAGCCAAATACACCATGGGCGAACTGGTTGCTGGTCGTTTTGAACCTGAACAGCTGGGTGCCATCCTGATGCTGTTGCGCGTCAAGGAAGAGACGCCGGAAGAACTAGCGGGCTTTGCCGCTGCGATCAATGACATCTGGCCCGAGGTTGACGCCGAACAGAAATTCGACCTGGCCTGGCCAAGCTATGCCGGCAAGCGGCGCCAGCCATTCTGGTGCTTGTTGTCAGCCATGCTGTTGAATCAGATGGGTTATCGCATCCTGTTCCACGGCAGCACCGCTCATACCGAAGGCCGGATTTATCTGCATGAAGTATTCGAGCAGCTGGGGCTGCCCCAGCTAACCAGCCTGCAGCAACTGGCGGATGCGCCATCGCTGGCCTACCTGCCCTGCAGTGAAATCAATCCGGTGTTTCAGCGCTGGTTATCGCTGAAAGCGATTCTGGGCGTGCGCTCACCGATTAACACCTTGCTGAAAACCATTGCGCCAGCAGATACGCCATCCGTACAGGGAATCTTCCACCCCAACTACTCTGAAACCCATACCGGCGCTGCCCATATCAACGGCAACGACATGCTGGTAATCAAGGGTGAAGGCGGTGAATTCGAAGTAAACCCTGAACGGGCTTGCGTGGCCCGTTATCATCTCAATGGTGAATCCGGTGAGCTGGTTATTCCGAATCTGCACAGTCATTACGACGACAAACCCAAAAATGAAATCGACACCCATCTGCTGCTCCAGCAATGGCGTGGCGAGTTGGGCAGTCAGTATGCTGAGGAAGCGATCGTAAATACTGCAGCACTGGCGCTGGTTGCGATCCGCAAACAGCCAGAGCAGTTACAGGCGATTATTGAAGAATGTCGCAAGGCCTGGGCGGAGCGCGATAAAGGTCTGCTGTAACAGCCTGCCTAAAAAGTCCCGGCATGCCGGGACCCTACGCATTTTCTGTGCTTCGAGGCGTTTATCGTAACCCCCAGTCCCGGCACGCCGGGACCCTGGGGTTCAAATTCCTATCCTTGCGATCAGGAGTCCAGTTCTGGCCGCCAGGCCAGCTTTCCATGCAGACTGACTACTGAGCCAATAATCGTCAGTGTTGGCGCCTGAATGGTACGTCCTTCGATTAATTCCGGCATGGTTGCCAATGTGCCTGTATGCACCTTCTGATCTGGCAAGGTGCCTTTCTCGACCAGTGCAATCGGTGTGCTGGCATCCATTCCATGGGCGATCAGCTGGCTGCAGATTTCGGTAATACCGCTCAGTCCCATGTAAATCACCAGGGTTTGATTCGGATGAATCAATTCAGACCAGGGCAGGTTGCAGGTGTTGTTGCGCAGATGGCCAGTAACAAACCGCACGCTCTGGGCGTGATCCCGGTGAGTTAACGGGATACCGGCATAAGCGGCGCAACCACTGGCGGCGGTAATGCCTGGTACCACCTGAAATGGCACGCCGTACTGGGCCAGCAATTCAATTTCTTCACCACCACGACCAAAGATAAACGGGTCGCCACCTTTCAGGCGCAGCACGCGTTTGCCTTTTTTGGCTTCGTCGGCCAGTCGCTGATTGATCTCTTCCTGCGGCACCGCATGATCACTCATGGCCTTGCCGACATAAATGCGCTCTGCATCTTCAGCAATCAGTGCCATGATTCCGGGCCCGACCAAGCGGTCGTAGAACACCACATCAGCAGACTGGATCAGTCGTAACGCCCGAAAGGTCAGCAAATCCGGGTCACCCGGACCAGCACCAACCAGATACACTTCGCCGCTACTGTGGTCTTTGCCTGCCAATAGCCGTTCAGATAATTGCAGCGCCCGCTCCGGCTGACGCGCCAGAATCAGTTCCGGCACATTGCTGCGCATAAACTTGCGCCAGAAAGCTGCTCGCAACGGAGCTTCCAGACGCTTTTTGACTTCGCTGCGCAGTTCTTCAACCAACTCACCGAGCTGACGAATTTCTTGCGGCAGATAAGCTTCCAGACGCTGCTTCAGGTGGCGGGTCAGTGCTGGTGATGCCCCTCGACTGGAGATGGCAACCATTACCGGCGACCGGTCGATCACGGCTGGAAAAATAAAATCATTGTCTTCGTTATCGTCAACGCGACAGACAAAACAGCCTTGCTGCCGCGCTGACACCGCCAGCGCTTCATTCAGCTCTGGCTGGTCGGTTGCCAGCACCACAAAGGAACCCGGCTCAAACTGCTCGGTTGCCGTTGCTTCACGCACGTCAACCTGAATTGCACCGCGTTGCTCCAGTCGGGCGATATCGACACCGGCCTGAGGCGCGATCAAACGCACCTCGGCTCCGGCTTGCACCAGGGTGTGAACCTTGCGACTGGCGACTTCACCGCCACCGATTATATAAAAGGGTCTTATGTTGCCTTTCAGAACCAGTGGCAATGTCATCATGCTTGCAGCACCTCAATACCGCCCATGTAAGGACGCAGAACGTCAGGAACCACCACAGAACCATCCGCTTGCTGGTAGTTTTCCAGAATCGCAACCAGTGTGCGACCTACCGCCAGGCCGGAGCCATTCAGGGTATGCAGCAGCTCAGGTTTGCCGGTTTCCGGGTTACGCCAGCGCGCTTGCATGCGACGGGCCTGGTAGTCAGTCATGTTGGAACAGGAAGAGATTTCGCGGTACTTGTCCTGGGCTGGCAGCCACACTTCCAGATCGTAGGTTTTGGAAGCAGAGAAGCCCAGATCACCGCCACACAGAACCACCTTGCGGTATGGCAGACCCAGCTTCTGCAGAATGATTTCAGCGTGGCCAGTCAGCTCTTCCAGAGCTGCAACAGACTTGTCGGCCTGGACAAAGTGAACCAGTTCAACCTTGTCGAACTGATGCTGGCGAATCATACCGCGGGTGTCACGACCGTAGCTGCCAGCTTCAGAGCGGAAACATGGCGTATGAGCAACACGACGGATTGGCAGTTCACCATCGTAAACGGCATCGCGCATCAGGTTGGTTACCGGCACTTCAGCGGTCGGAATCAGATAGAAATCCTTGTCGCCCTGAGCCTGCGGAATCTTGAACAGATCTTCCTCAAACTTCGGCAGCTGCCCAGTACCCTGCAGGGCTTCACGGTTCACCATGTAAGGCACATAGGTTTCTTCGTAGCCGTGCTCGTCAATGTGGGTGTTCAACATGAACTGCGCAAGGGCGCGATGCAGCCGGGCGATCTTGCCAGACATTACCGCAAATCGGGTGCCTGCCAGTGAAGTGCCTGCTTCAAAGCTCAGCCCCAGCGGCTCGCCCAGATCAACGTGATCCTTGACCTCAAAATCGAACTTGCCGGGTTCACCCCAGACCAGCACTTCAACGTTGTCGTCTTCGTTGGCACCTTCAGGTACTTCAGCGTTAGGCAGGTTGGGTACCGCCATCAGGAAGTCGCGCAATGCCGCTTCAGCGTCTTTCATGGCTGCTTCGGCCAGCGTGATATCAGAGTCGATACCGCCCATCACCTGTGCCTTGGCTTCGTCTGGCGACATGCCCTGGCCGATCAAGGCACCGATTTGTTTGGAAGCCTTTTTCTTTTCAGCCTGCAGCGATTGGGCGTTGCCAATAGCCGACTTGCGGCGCTCGTCCATTTCCATGAATGCAGCGGAGTCGAACTGGAAACCTTTTTTGGCCAGTGCTGCAGTTACGTCTTCAAGATTGTCGCGAATATATTTGATATCAAGCATGGAATTACGATCCGGGTACCTGGTTAAGGCTAAAAACAAAAAGTGAAAATGGATATCAACCCTGGCTACGGCTAAGGGCGTTGGCCAGTGCCATCCCCAATCCGGTAGCCGCAAAACATCCCAACACACTGACCAGTACATAAGTGCCAAAGGCGACCCAGCGTTCCTGCTGCATCAAGGCAATGCTTTCCAGTGAGAAGGTAGAAAAGGTAGTGAATGCGCCCAGAAATCCAACCATGGCGAGCTGCTTGTAATGCTCGCTACCCCATTGCTGCTGGACCAGGACGACATATGCAATACCGATGACGAAGGAGCCTATCAGGTTCACACTCAGCGTTCCATAAGGGAACGCCTGCCCCATCATGCGGAACACAGTGCTGGCGGTCAGATAGCGCATGATTGCACCCAGGGCACCGCCAATACCAATCCAGATTATTGCCATCAGTACTCCCCTTTATCGGCTGGTGTATTGGGCTGTTGCGGATAACGCTGGCGTTCGGAGGCCCGATTGAGACCCTCAAGATAGGCCAGCTTCTGACTGATCTTGCCTTCTAGGCCGCGATCCGACGGATAATACAATTTCAGACCTTTCAGCTCCGGCGGAAAGTAGTTCTCGCCGGCGGCAAAGGCTTCGGGCTCATCATGGGCGTAACGATACTCAGTGCCATAGTCGAGCTCTTTCATCAATTTGGTGGGCGCATTGCGCAAGTGCAATGGCACCTCATAACTGGGCTGTGAAGCCACCAGAGCCAATGCTTGCTTGTAAGCCGAATAAACCTTGTTGCTCTTCGGTGCTGAAGCTATGTAGGCAACGGCCTGGGCCAGACATAACTCACCTTCCGGCTGGCCCAGTCGCTCAATGGCATCCCAGGCCGCCAGACACAAAGGCAAGGCGCGTGGATCAGCATTGCCAACGTCTTCACTGGCCATGGCGACAATGCGACGGGCGATATAGAGCGGATCGCAGCCGCCGTCGATCATCCGTGCCAGCCAGTACAGTGCCGCATCCGGCGCCGAGCCGCGTACGGATTTGTGCAGCGCCGAGATCTGGTCGTAAAAGGCTTCGCCGCCCTTGTCGAAACGCCGGGCGGCCGTTCCGGCAATGGTGTTAACCGCTTCCAGGTCAAGCGGCTGACCGGCTGCCAGCTGCACTGCGTATTCCAGCTGATTCAGCGCCCGGCGGGCGTCGCCGTCCGCCAGCAAGGCAATCCGCTCCAGCGCACCTTCAACCGCCGGATACTGAATGTCGCCATCCTGCAGCAAGCGCTGCTCGGCCTGCTGCAAGATGGTCCGCAAGTCGTCTTCGGCAAGGCTTTTCAACACATAAACCCGCGCCCGCGACAGCAGAGCGTTGTTGAGTTCAAACGACGGGTTTTCGGTAGTCGCACCGATAAAAATCACCGTGCCATCTTCAACGTGAGGCAGAAAGGCATCTTGCTGGGATTTATTGAACCGATGCACTTCGTCGATAAACAATACGGTGCGTTTGCCCATGGTGCGATACTGCCGCGCTTGCTCAACCGCTTCACGAATATCCTTGATGCCCGCCATGACCGCACTCAGGGTGACGAAGCGAGCGTCGATATAGTTGGCAATCAGCTTCGACAGTGTGGTTTTGCCAACGCCCGGTGGACCCCAGAAGATCAGCGAATGCAGCTGCCCGGCTTCGAGCGATTGGCGTAGCGGCGTGCCGGGGCCGACCACATGCTGCTGACCAATATATTGATCCAGCGTGGTCGGGCGCATGCGTGATGCCAGCGGCTCATAGCCACCGGATCTGGAGCTATTGGCCTGAGTCTGGCCAAGTTCGCCGAACAAGTCTGAATTCATCAGAATTCGGTCCGCGCATCAATCACGTCAGCACCTTCCGGTACGTCAAACACAAACGCCATGCGGTCCAGTTTGACGTTGCGCTCAACGTTATTCAGTTTGATCAGCGTCAGCTGGCCGGTCGCGTCCATGATTCGCATTTCCTGCAAATCATTGCCGTTGTAGCCAAACTCCAGCGCGGTAAACAGCTGGCTGTGATCTTTTGGGGTCAGGCGATAAACCATCAGGCCATTGCGAGAGAAACGCTCAACATCAAAGTTGCTGGCAACTTCATCCGCTTTGCCACTCAGCAATAACGCCGGGGTTTCCTGTACTTTCATCTCCAGATTGCGAATGGTGACCTGTTCCAGATCTTCGTCAAATACCCACAACACTTCGCCGTCAGACACCACCAGTTGCTGAAATGGTGGTGCGGTTTCCCAGCGCAGCTTTCCCGGTGTGGCAAGCGCCAGATGACCCGTGACCGCCTGCAATTGTTGCCCCTGTGCATCCGTTACTGTCTGGCTGAAATCAGCCGTCAACGTAGTGGTGCCACCAAGACGCTCAACGAATCCATCCAGAGCGGATTTTGGCTCTGCCGCCAGGCTGGCAACACTGGCCACTAACAACATAAAGGACATCAAAAAGCGTTTGCTGCCAGCTAACATATTTGGCAATTTCCTGTTCCGTTTTTCTGATTGATCGTGAATAAACAAGCGGGTTCCGAAAAGACTCAGGGCATTTCCGGTGGCGGTGGCGCCAGAACCTCACGGCTGCCGTTGTGAGCTGGCGGTGAAACCACGCCAGCGGCTTCCATCGATTCCACCAGGCGCGCAGCACGGTTATAACCAATGCGCAATTTACGTTGTACGGAAGAGGTCGAGCATTTGCCGGTTTCGGTCACAAAGGCCACAGCCTGATCAAACAGCTCATCCTGTTCGTCACCACCACTGACAGCGCCACCCTCTCCGCCAGCTCGCTCTTCGGCGGTCTGGGTGATTTCTTCGATGTAATCCGGTTCACCACGAAGTTTCCATTCAGCGACCACACGATGCACTTCGTCGTCATCAACAAAAGCACCATGAACCCGTTCTGGCAAGGCCAGCCCCGGCGGCATAAACAGCATGTCACCATGACCCAGCAACTGTTCGGCACCGCCCTGGTCCAGGATCGTACGAGAGTCGATGCGCGATGACACCTGGAATGCGATACGGGTGGGTACGTTGGCCTTGATCAGACCGGTGATCACATCAACGGATGGGCGCTGAGTCGCCAGAATCATATGTATACCGGCGGCCCGGGCTTTCTGGGCGATACGCGCAATCAGCTCTTCAACTTTTTTGCCAACCATCATCATCATGTCGGCAAATTCATCGATCACAATCACAATGTACGGCAGTGGTTCCAGCGTGCGGGGCGTGGTGTCGTAGGACAGTGTGATATCCCACAACGGATCAATCATCGGCGTGCCGGCTTCGATAGCGTCTTTCACCTTCTTGTTGTAACCCGCCAGGTTACGAACGCCAACGGAGGCCATCAGCTGATAGCGACGCTCCATCTCGGCGACCGACCAGCGCAAACCGTTGGCGGCTTCCTTCATGTCGGTAATTACGGGCGTCAACAGGTGCGGAATCCCTTCATACACCGACAGTTCAAGCATCTTCGGGTCGACCATGATCATCCGCAGCTCTTCAGGCCCGGCCTTGAACAGCATGCTGAGGATCATGGCATTGATACCAACAGACTTACCGGAGCCGGTAGTACCGGCAACCAGCAAGTGCGGCATTTTGGCCAGATCTGCCACTACCGAATTGCCACCAATATCATGGCCGAGGGCCAGGGTTAGCGGCGATTTCGACTTGTCGTATTCATTGGAGGCCAGCACTTCCGAGAAAGACACTACCGCCCGGTTTTCATTCGGCACCTCGATGCCCATCACCGACTTGCCCGGAATCACTTCCACTACCCGCACACTGATCATCGCCATCGAGCGCGCCAGATCTTTCGCCAGGTTGGTGATTTTGCTGGCCTTCACGCCCGGTGCAGGCTGAATTTCAAAACGGGTGATCACCGGGCCAGGAGCTACCGCCACTACTTCAATCTTGACGCCAAAGTCAGCCAGTTTCTGCACCAACAGCTTCGACATTTCCTGCAGTCGCTCTGGTGAGAAACCACTTTTCTGGCCCTCCCGTGGCGGGTCCAGCACGGCGATAGACGGCAGTGGCGTTTTTTCCTTGAACAAATTGCCCTGTAAATCCTGCCGGGCGCGCTCACTGACACCAGAATCACGTTTTTCCAGTGGCGTGATTGGAATTTCTGCGGGTGCTGGCGTTACTGCTGCACTTTTGGGAGCTGCAGGAGTTGACGCAGGCGCTGCGACAGAAGCCAGCTGCTGGGCAAGTTCTTTTTTGAACTGGTCTGATCGGGCTGCGGATTCAGGTGCCGCTACCGGCGCAGAATCCTCTTCGTCAACCAGCCAGGGGATTTCATCATCGGTATCATCATCGTCAGCCAGTGTGGTTGCGGCAGGCACAGGCTGGCGGATATTCGCGGCACGACCTGCTGATTCCGGAGTCGAGGCCCTGACGGCCGCTTTGGCCGGTGGCTGAATCACAAGCGGGGCTGGCTCAGAAGTGACCTCCGGGATGTCAGTTACCGTATCCCGGGCTGTGTCGGCTGTCGAAAAATGGCCGCCTGCAATTGGCGCTGAAAGATCCAGCGTTGGTTCCTGACGGTCGTACAAAATCGCCAGGCTGTCACCCGTGTCTGCTGGATCCTCACCATCATCATCTTCTGGTTCTTGTTTGTGGCGCCTTCCCATTCCTTTCAGTCTGGCCAGCAAGCCGAGACGAGGTTGTTCGACGTCTGGTTCCGCAAAATCTGCTTCAAGACTCTCGACAATAACGGGAATGTTGTCCTGTTGTCGTTTTTCCTTTTGCAGCTCTTCCTTTTGCAGCTCCTCGTCATGCTGTTCATAGCGCTGTTCATCAGCTGCCGATTTGCGACGCTCAAACAGCCGAATGACAATCGTGCCGATTCTTTCAAACAGCAATAACCAGGAAAATTCGAGAAACAGCATCAAGCCAAGTGCCAGCATGCCCAGCAGAACGACCACGCTGCCGGGAAAACCAAACAGGGGCAGCAAGGCCTTGAATTCAGACATGCCGACCAGGCCGCCAGCTCCCAGTGGCAACTCTTGCCCGGGCCAGATGCTGATATGAGCCAGACTGCACAAAGAAGACACCGTTAATACCAGCCCGAGCGTACGTAATGCCCAGACGCCATAGCCGCTACGACTGCGTTTTCTGAACATTAACGCCAATTTCGCCAACACCAGCGCAGGCACAGCAAAAGCCAGATAGCCGAGCCCATGAAACAGCAGATCAGCGATGGTAGCACCGACCAAACCTGCCGCATTGCCTGAACTGCGACCAGCAAAGCTTGACCAGCCATCATCAGATGGTGAATAACTACCCAGCGCCATGAACAGCAACAGGCACACCAGAGTCAGGACAACAAACCAGGCATCCTGCTTGCGGCTCCAGCCCATCGGCATTTTCTCTGATGACGAATCAGGAGATTCCTTCATCGGCGGTGTATCCTTTTGCAAATCAATACTATGCGACAATATACGAAGACTTGAGTTTATCACGGATAGCGAATGATTGACTGGCTTGATGAGCGAAGCTCCCCACACTTTCCGGCGACCTCCCGGGCACTCAATGAGCCGGATGGATTACTGGCGGTTGGCGGTGGGCTAACACCTGTATGGTTGCATACTTCCTATCGCCAGGGGATCTTCCCCTGGCCAAGCGATGGCTTGCGCCTGTGGTGGACGCCAGCGCCGCGGGCGGTGATTCTAGCGGAATCATTTCGCATTCCACGTACCATTCGCAAGGAATTGCGCAAAACCCCTTACCGCTTTACCGCCAATCAGGCTTTCAAACGCGTGATCAGCTCCTGTGCCAAAACCCACGACATGGCGGGTGGCACCTGGATTGAGGCGGAAATGCTTGAGCAATACAATCGCATGGCCAAAGCCGGATTCGCCCTCAGTGTCGAATGCTGGTCTCCAAGTGGTGAGCTGATTGGCGGATTTTATGGCATCCGGATTGGCTCAGCCTATTTTGGTGAGTCGATGTTTTCACTGGCAGCAGGTGCCTCAAAACAGGCATTTGCGATTGCCGCCAGTCAGATGTTCGCCAACGGCATTCAAATCATCGACTGCCAGATGAAGACGGATCATCTGGATCGCTTTGGCCTTATCGAACTGAACCGCCAGGATTTCGAACAGCATCTGCATCGGGCAACCCGCACACCGCTGGCACGACCACCCTTGCCTGCCATCCTGAACCACTTCCCGGAACCAGCATCGACCACAAGAGCTAGCGGCTTATGACCCGAATCACCCTGTTAAAGCCGGAGCAATCCCATGATTGCGGATATTTTCCGGATCGTAAGGCGCAAAGCCTGTATGTCGACCCGCGCCAAAAGTGCGACGTCCAGCTACTCACCCAATTGAACCTGAACGGTTTTCGGCGCAGCGGCAAACTGATTTATCGCCCGGACTGCCCTGATTGCAACGCCTGTCAGCCGGTGCGCATTCCCGTGCAGCAATTTCAGCTGAGCAAGCGCTTTCGTCGCATCCTGAGAGGGGCTCGCCACTGGCAAATCGGAATCGAGCTACCCAGTGACAGCCTGTATGGCGATTACGCCAACTACATTAATCAGCGCCACGCTGATGGCAGCATGTATCCGCCCAACAAGGATCAGTTTTACGAGTTTTTGGTGGAAGGCCATCATAATCATCGTTTTCTGGTCGCCAGGGAGAATGGTGAGTTTCGCGCCTGCCTGGTAGTGGATCTGTTTCTTGATGGCTTGTCGTCGGTTTACTGCTTTTTTGACCCGGCTTACGAGAAGCTATCCCCTGGCAGTCTGATGATTCTGAAGACCACCCAGCTGGCGCAGTTGCTGGGTTTACCCTGGCATTACCTGGGCTACTGGATCGCTGGCAGCCGAAAAATGGAGTACAAACAGCAATATCAACCACTGGAAATATATAAAAATGATCAGTGGACGCAGTTTAAAAGTATATAACTTTGATTATTGCCGGGAATTAAGGCAGAATGCGCCCCGCTCTGCTCAATATCTAGACAGGTGATAAATGGCGAAAGATGATCATATTGAAATGGAAGGTGAAGTTATCGACACTCTTCCGAACACCATGTTCCGCGTGAAGCTGGAAAACGGCCACGTTGTGACAGCTCACATCTCTGGCAAAATGCGCAAAAACTATATCCGCATTCTGACTGGCGACAAGGTAAAGGTTGAGTTAACTCCCTACGACCTGAGCAAGGGTCGGATCACTTATCGCGCCAGATAAGAATTCAAAAGGCCTCGCAAGAGGCCTTTTTATTTGGGACTGCAGAAGTTTAACCGGCGAACCGGTTAAACAGCCGCGAGGGTTTCAGGTACGGCGATAACCAGCTCGCCATCTTCCACCCCAACATTGATGTCACCACCACCTGACAGTTCACCAAAGAGAATCTTTTCAGCCAGCGGCTTTTTGATCTTCTCTTGTACCAGGCGAGCCATTGGTCGTGCGCCCATTTTTTCGTCGTAGCCATTGGCTGCCAACCAGCGACGAGCCTCGTCATCCACATGCAGAGTGACGCGCTTGTCATCCAGCTGACCTTGCAGTTCCGCCAGGAACTTGTCGACCACGTGCAGAATGGTGTCGCGACCCAGTGCGGTAAACTGCACCACCGCATCCAGACGATTGCGGAACTCAGGCGTGAAGAATTTTTTCAGTTCTTCAGCACCATCCAGGCTGTGATCCTGCTGGGCAAAACCAATACTGGCGCGACTGATACGCTCCGCACCGGCGTTGGTGGTCATAATCAGGATAACGTTACGGAAATCCGTCTTGCGACCGTTGTTGTCCGTCAGGGTGCCGTGATCCATTACCTGCAGCAGAATGTTGAAGACTTCCGGGTGAGCCTTTTCAATCTCATCCAGCAGCAACACACAGTGCGGGGTTTTGTTCACCGCTTCGGTCAGCAAGCCACCCTGGTCATAACCCACATAACCCGGAGGCGCACCAATCAAACGGGAAACCGTATGGCGCTCCATGTACTCGGACATATCGAAGCGAATCAGCTCCATCCCCATAACATTGGCCAGCTGGCGTGAAACCTCGGTTTTACCCACACCGGTAGGACCGGCAAACAGGAATGAACCGATTGGCTTCTGTGGCGAGCTGAGACCAGCACGAGACATCTTGATCGCTGTAGACAGCGTCTGAATGGCTTCGTCCTGACCAAATACCACCATGCCCAGCTTGTCTTCCAGCTTGAACAGTAGCTCCTTGTCGTCGGCAGAAACACTCTTAGGCGGAATGCGGGCAATCGCCGCAATGACCTGCTCGATCTCAGCGACATTGATCTGTTTCTTGCGCTTGCTGAGCGGTAGCAGCTGTTGCAGGGCCCCCACTTCATCAATCACGTCAATTGCCTTGTCAGGCAGATTGCGATCAGTGATGTAACGATCAGACAGCTCGGCAGCTGCCTTGAGCGCCTTGTCGGTGTACTTGATGTTGTGGTGTTCTTCGAACTTGCTCTTCAGACCCTTGAGAATCTTGTAGGTATCTTCAACCGATGGCGCAGCCACATCAATTTTCTGGAAACGACGAGTCAGTGCACTGTCTTTTTCAAAAATGCCGCGGAATTCGGTAAAAGTTGTTGAGCCGATACAGCGAATTTCGCCAGAGCTCAGCATTGGCTTGAGCAGGTTGCTGGCATCCATAACGCCGCCAGAAGCTGCACCCGCACCAATGATAGTGTGGATTTCGTCGATAAACAGAATGCCATGAGGCTGACGTTTCAGCTCGGCCAGCAGGGACTTCAGACGCTTCTCGAAATCCCCCCGATACTTGGTGCCAGCCAGCAAGGCGCCCATGTCGAGGCTATAGACAACAGCATTCTCGATCACTTCTGGTACTTCGCCATCAACTATACGCTTGGCCAGACCTTCGACAATGGCGGTCTTGCCAACACCGGAGTCGCCAACCAACAAGGGGTTGTTTTTACGGCGACGAGACAGAATCTGTACCAGTCGACTGACTTCCTGATCACGGCCGATCAGAGGATCGATCTTGCCGTCTCGAGCCAGTTTGTTGAGGTTGGTGGCGTACCCTTCCAGCGCATTGCTGGCACTGCTTTCACCCTCTTCGTCCATTTGTTCGCTGGCCGGATTGGCGCCGGCATCACCTTCCTGACCAGCCACTTTGGAAATGCCATGAGAGATGTAATTCACGACATCAATACGTGCAATGTTCTGTTGTTTGAGGAAATAAACGGCCTGGCTTTCCTGCTCGCTGAAAATCGCGACCAGGACATTGGCTCCGGTGACTTCTGCCTTGCCGGATGACTGCACATGAAAAACGGCTCGTTGCAGAACGCGCTGAAAGCCCAGGGTTGGCTGGGTTTCACGCTCGTCGTCGGTTTCTGGAATCAATGGAGTTGTGGCATCTACAAAGTCGGTCAACTCCTTGCGCAAGCGGGGCACATCTGCACCACAGGCGCCCAGCACCGCAGATGCGGCTTCGTTATCCAGCAAAGCCAGCAACAGGTGCTCTACCGTCATGAACTCATGACGTTTGGAGCGAGCATCCTTGAACGCCTCGTTAAGAGTAAGCTCGAGCTCTTTGTTCAGCATTAATCGTCCCCCTAGTCTTCCACGGGTGCTATCTCGCACAGCAATGGGTGCTGGCACTCTCTTGCATATTGATTCACCAATTCAGATTTGGTTTCCGCAATATCTTTGGTGTAGATAGCGCAAACCGCACTTCCCTTGGTATGAACCGCCAGCATGATATGCGTCGCCTGTTCAGGGCTTTTGCTAAAAAACCGCTGCAGCACTTCGACGACGAACTCCATTGGAGTGTAGTCATCATTGAGCATGATCACACTGTACATGGCAGGGCGCTTCAGTTGCGGATCGGCATGTTGCACAGCAACACCACCATCCGAATCATCGCCTGTCTGTTGGCTCATGATTAAGTCTAGTTGAGTTTCAGATGTGAGGTACATAGCAGTATTCAAGATTAACGTGTCAGGAAATCATACCGGGGGTTGCCGCCGCACTCTAGCCGCTTGACGGCTGCGGCGATGAGTTTTAGTGTATTGCCACCCAACCATTGCCCCATGTGTGCAGTCACGAACAAGGAGGTGTCGCAATGAAGACCGGGAAAGTCAAATGGTTCAACAACGCCAAAGGCTATGGATTTATCCTCGCAGATGACAGCGAAGAGGATCTTTTCGCCCATTATTCCACGATTATCATGGATGGCTACCGCACTCTGAAGGCGGGCCAGGCGGTTCAATTCGAAACCAAACCAAGTGACAAAGGCCTTCACGCGATCAATATTCGCGCCCTCGACGAAGAGCCGGTCAGCAGCGAAAGTGAAAATTCCCAGCAAGCCTGATGTTTTGACGATGCCGACAATTTGTTGGCATCTGCCATTCATGACACTGATCATCATGACGCTCAGTGGAACTGTGTTATTTCGAGCCGACTGAATATTTTTTGAAAGACATAAAAAAAGACCGCCATTTGGCGGTCTTTTTTGTTGCCCGGTGACTGATTAACCAGCCAGACCATCAATAATGGCATTCAGGGTCGCGCTTGGGCGCATCACCTGAGCCGCCAGGGTGCGGTCGATCTTGTAATAACCGCCGACGTCAGTGGACTTACCCTGAACAGCCAGCAGTTCTTCAATGATCTTGCCTTCGTTGTCAGACATGGCTTTGTAAACATCAGCAAAAGTTGCTTTCAGTTCAGCATCGTCATTCTGTGCTGCCAGTGCTTCTGCCCAGTACATAGCCAGGTAGAAGTGAGAGCCACGGTTATCAATACCGCCAACACGACGTGATGGAGACTTGTTTTCAACCAGGAATTTGGCGGTTGCCTGATCCAGGGTTTTGCCCAGGATTGCGGCTTTAGGGTTGCTGGCGAAATCAGACAGGTGCTCCAGGGAAGCAGCCAGTGCCATGAACTCACCCAGTGAATCCCAACGCAGGTAGTTTTCGCTCAGCAGCTGCTCAACGTGCTTCGGTGCAGAACCGCCAGCGCCAGTTTCGAACAGGCCACCACCATTCATCAGCGGAACGATGGACAGCATTTTGGCTGAAGTGCCCAGCTCCAGAATCGGGAACAGGTCAGTCAGGTAGTCACGCAGCACGTTACCGGTAACAGAAATGGTGTTTTCACCTTTCTTCATACGCTCCATGGAGAACAGAGTCGCTTCTTCCGGAGCCATAATGCGGATATCCAGACCAGCGGTGTCGAACTCTGGCAGGTAGGCGTTAACTTTCTTGATCAGCTCAGCGTCATGCGCACGCTCAGGGTTCAGCCAGAAGATGGTTGGCCAGCCAGTTGCGCGAGCGCGGTTAACGGCCAGCTTCACCCAATCCTTGATTGGCGCATCTTTCACCTGACACATACGCCAGATATCACCCGCTTCTACTGCGTGAGACATCAGCACATTGCCATCTGCATCAACCACGCGCATGGTGCCAGCGGCGGCAGCTTCGAAAGTCTTGTCGTGTGAACCGTATTCTTCAGCCTTCTGAGCCATCAGACCAACGTTTGGTACGGTACCCATGGTGCGAGGATCGAAAGCACCGTTCTTCTTGCAGAAGTCGATAGCTTGCTGGTAAACGCCAGCGTAGCAACGGTCTGGAATCATCGCGATGGTATCTTCCAACTCGCCAGCCTTGTTCCACATTTTGCCAGATGAACGAATCATGGCAGGCATGGAAGCATCAACGATCACGTCGTTTGGTACGTGCAGGTTGGTGATGCCCTTGTCGGAGTTAACCATCGCCAGGTCGGCACGAGCTGCGTATTCAGCAGCGATATCCGCTTCGATTTCGGCGCGTTCTGCTTCTGGCAGAGTGGCGATCTTGGCCAGCACGTCACCAAAACCGTTTTTGGTGTTTACGCCCAGCTCGGCAAATTTGGCAGCGTGCTTTTCAAACACGTCGCTGAAGAATACGGAAACTGCGTGGCCAAACATGATTGGGTCAGAAACCTTCATCATGGTAGCTTTCAGGTGCAGAGACAGCAGTACGCCTTCGTCTTTGGCTTCCTGGGCGGCCTTGGCGTAGAACTCACGCAGCTTGGCAACGCTCATGCGGGAAGAGTCGATTACTTCACCTGGCAGCAGTTTCAGTTCTTTCAGAACCTTGACGTCATCGCCTTCAACCATTTCGATACGAACGGTTTTGGCGTCAGCAACAGTGACTGCCAGTTCGCTGCCGTAGAAGTCGCCGTCTTCCATGTGAGCAACACGGGATTTGGAATCAGCAGACCATTCACCCATGGAGTGTGGGTTGGCACGAGCGTAGGCTTTAACAGACTCTGGAGCACGACGGTCGGAGTTACCTTCACGCAGTACAGGGTTTACAGCACTACCCTTGACGCGGTCGAAACGGGCCTGGATTTCTTTTTCTTCAGCAGTGTTGGCAGAAGCCGGGTAATCTGGCAGAGCGTAACCCTTGGCTTGCAGTTCTTTAACTGCAGCAACCAGCTGAGGAACAGAAGCACTGATGTTTGGCAGTTTGATGATGTTGGCTTCAGGAGTCTGGGCCAGCTCGCCCAAGTAAGCCAGATCGTCAGACTGACGCTGTTCTTCCGTCAGGTAGTCAGGGAATTGGGACAGAATGCGACCGGCCAGAGAGATGTCACGCACTTCCATTTCGATGCCAGACTGGGAAGCAAAAGCCTGAACAATCGGGAGCAAGGAATAGGTCGCCAATGCTGGCGCTTCATCGGTCTCGGTATAAATAATCGTTGGATTCTTGGTAGACATTCTTACTCCTAATTGAGCTGTTATTGCTATGGCGCCTGGCCCCTCCCACAGTCGCTTGTGGCGATTGTGCTTTGGTAGGAGGCCCAAAACGTAGGTTAAACAGGAGCAGGGTTGCCGCCCCTGTTGGAACACTGCCGGTCCCGGCGGCATTCCAGTCTCAAAATCGGCGCATAATTTGTAGTTTTTCTACAAAAAATGCAAGCTAGACCATTGGTTAAGTAGTTTTCTTACAACAGTATCGACACATGTCCAAATTGATTCTTTTGAATAAGCCATTCAATGTTTTGTCGCAGTTCACTGATTCCAGCGATCGGGCCACACTTGCGACCTACATCGACCTGCCGGGTGTCTATCCGGCCGGACGACTGGACCATGATTCCGAGGGATTACTACTCCTGACCGATGACGGCCAGCTCCAGGCTCGCATCGCCAACCCCAATCACAAGATGGAAAAGACCTATTGGGTACAGGTCGAAGGCACTCCTTCCAGTGAATCCATTGATCAATTGATTCGCGGCGTTACGCTCAAGGATGGCCCCACCCGACCCGCCAAGGTCCGACTACTACCAGAGCCACAACTGTGGGCAAGGAATCCCCCCATTCGCCAGCGTCTGAATGATGAAACCAGCTGGCTGGAAATCAAGATCAGTGAAGGTCGTAACCGTCAGGTTCGACGTATGACGGCACATATTGGTCACCCAACCTTGCGTCTTGTCAGGGTTCAGATTGGCCCCTGGACCATTGAGGGGCTGCAGCCCGGCGAATACCGTGTCGAACAGATCAACATGCCAGCCCCGGCAAACAACGCCCGGCCGAAGCGACCAGGCAGCTCAGGCACGAGCAAACCCCGTAATAGCAATCAGGCGACCAGCAAGACTGGTAATAAACGCAGCCGGCAAACGCCGTCGACCAAATCAACCAAACGACGCTAGCGCTGTCATTCAGAGGCCATCCCTGTTGGGCGACCGGGCAGCTTTCGTATATCATGGCGACCCAATTTGATCTGGAGTAACTATGAGCGAACGCTGGACGCCCCATGCAACGGTTGCCGTTGTTGCTGAACGCGACGGTAAATTCCTGATGGTGGAAGAGATCAGTGATGGCCAGCGTGTCATCAATCAGCCTGCGGGCCATATCGAAGCGAACGAAGCCATCCTGGATGCCGTCATTCGCGAAAGCATTGAAGAAACCGGCTGGCAAGTAAAACCAACCGCCCTGATTGGCCTCTATACCTACACCGCACCCGCCAATGGCATCACCTATCATCGCTATTGTTTTGCCGGTGAGCCGATTCAGGCGATTCCGGATGCACAGCTGGACGACGGCATTGTCGGACCACGCTGGATGAGCATTGAAGAATTGCGCGACTGCCCCAACCTTCGCAGTCAAATGGTTCTGACTTGTATCGAAGATTACCTGTCAGGCAAGCACTACCCACTGGATGTGATTACAGAGCACCCTTAAGCAGATGTCTAACCAGAACACCAAAGTCATCGTCGGCATGTCCGGCGGGGTCGACTCTTCCGTTTCAGCCTACCTGTTGATGCAACAGGGTTATCAGGTTGAAGGCCTGTTTATGAAAAACTGGGATGAAGATGACGGCACGGAATACTGCACCGCCAAGGAAGATCTGGCCGATGCCCAGGCCGTTTGTGACAAGCTGGGCATCAAGCTGCATCAGGCCAACTTTGCCGCCGAATACTGGGACAATGTGTTCGAGTACTTCCTTGCCGAATACAAGGCTGGCCGTACACCAAATCCGGACATCCTCTGTAACCGCGAAATCAAGTTCAAGGCATTCCTCGAATACGCCAAAGTACTGGGTGCTGATCTGATCGCTACCGGGCACTATGTCCAACGCCATGACACCGACGACGGCAAGACATTGCTGTTGAAGGGCCTTGACGACAACAAGGACCAGAGCTACTTCCTGCACGCCGTCGCCGGCACTGAAATCGCCCAGACCCTGTTCCCCGTCGGTGAACTGGAAAAACCGGAAGTACGCCGTATCGCCGAAGAACAAGGTCTAGCCACAGCCAAGAAGAAAGACTCCACTGGCATCTGCTTTATTGGTGAACGTCGCTTCCGCGACTTCCTCAAGCAGTACCTGCCAGCTCAGCCGGGGAAAATCGAAACGCCAGACGGCGACGTCATTGGTGAGCACCAGGGGCTGATGTACCACACTCTCGGCCAGCGTCAGGGGCTAGGTATCGGCGGCTTGTCGAACTACTCCGAAGACCCCTGGTTTGTGGCAGGAAAAGACCTAGAACGCAATGTGCTGATCGCAGTACAGGGCAAGAATCACCCGTTGCTGTTCAAGGACTGGCTCACCACCGGCGAAATTTTCTGGGTCAATGGCGAACCGGCTGAGCTGCCACTGCAGTGCACCGCCAAGGTCCGTTACCGCCAGGACGATCAGGACTGCCGCATCGAGCGGGCCGACCAGAATGGTAAAATCGGCTACCGCATTGTTTTTGATCAGCCACAGCGTGCTGTGACGCCCGGCCAATCCGTTGTGCTCTACTCCGGCAACGTTTGCCTGGGTGGCGGCGTGATTGAAACCACTGGCACTGCAGACCAAACCACAGGAGGCAACCATGGCTGATCGTCGCGAACAAGCCATCGCCATGGCTGCCATCGTCCAGGCCGCAACGCTGGTTGAAGAGCTCGCTCGCACCGGAGACATGTCCAACAAGGACGCAGCCCCCCTGCTTGCCAGCCTGTTTGTGCAAAACCCGGATCGCTTCGATGATATCTACGGCGATGCTGCGCGCACGCTGGAACCCGGCATGCGCAGTTTTGTAACCCTGGCCTCTGGCCAGGGCTCTGGCATCAGCCCGGACGTTACCCGCTACGTCGTTGCCATCCTTAACCTGGAAGGCAAGCTACGTCGCAACCAGGCCATGATTGGCGAACTGGGCGACGGCATTCAGCAGGCATCACGCCAGGCTGAGCACTTTGACATCACCCACGAAAACACCGTTGCAGCACTGGCGGATCTCTACAAGCGCACCCTCAGTAATCTCAGCTACCGCATTCACGTCACCGGCAACCCAACCCACCTGCAGAACCCCCTGACCGCCAATCGCGTCCGGGCACTGCTGCTGGCAGGTATCCGTGCGGCGATCTTGTGGCGCCAGGTTGGCGGCCGCCGCTGGCAGCTCCTGCTGTCTCGCAAACAGTACCTCAACGAATTGAAATCCCTGCTTGATCGCTCGTGACCCTGACGCTATGACCCTCAATCGACGTTTTACCACCGCACCCATGATGGACTGGAGCGACCGCCACTGCCGTTACTTCTGGCGTCAGCTCAGCAAAGATGCCGTGCTTTACACTGAAATGGTGACCACTGGCGCGTTGATTCACGGCAATCGTGAGCGTTTTCTGGAATACAACGACATTGAGCACCCGCTGGCATTGCAGCTCGGTGGCAGCAAGCCGGATGAGCTGGCCCAGTGTGCCCGCTTTGCTGAAGAATGGGGCTATGACGAGGTCAACCTCAACGTTGGCTGCCCCAGTGACCGGGTGCAGAATAATATGATTGGCGCCTGCCTGATGGGCCACCCGCAACTGGTGGCCGACTGCATCAAGGCCATGATGGACAGCTGCACCATTCCGGTCACCATCAAGCACCGCATTGGCATTGATGAGCTGGACAGCTACGAATACATGCGGGACTTTGTTGGCACAATCGCCGAAACCGGTTGCAACGTATTTATCGTTCACGCCCGCAAGGCGATTCTGCAAGGCTTGTCACCCAAAGAGAATCGAGAGATTCCGCCGCTGAAATACGATTACGTTTATCGTCTGAAACAGGAGTTTCCGGAACTGGAAATTCTGATTAACGGTGGCCTGCAGACTCATGAGCAATGCCAACAGGCCTTGCAGCACGTCGATGGCGTAATGCTTGGTCGTGAAGCCTACCACTCGCCGGAAGTACTGATGCAGGTTGATCAACGCTACTACCAGCAAACCAATGAAGCAGCGCTGACAGAGGTGGCTGGCGAGCAGAAAGCAGCAGCTATTCGTGCACTCTACCCCTACATTGAAGAGCAGCTACAGCAAGGTGCACTATTACATCACATCAGTCGTCACACGCTGGGGCTGTTTCAGGCTCAATCCGGTGCTCGTCTGTATCGCCGCCATTTGAGCGAAAATGCCCATAAAAAAGGCGCTGGCCCGGAAGTCATGGACGCCGCGCTGGCGCACATGGGTTACTGAGCCCTGCCAATACAAGCCTGGCCAGCAAATCACCACCGGCCAGGTTCTTCTGATTATTGTGGATGCGCCACTTGCCAGCCCCTGGCACCATCCAAATCCCGCACATTGGTCATATTGCTATAACCCATGGACTCCAGGGTTTTAATGGCCATGCCAGCACGACGGCCAGAGCGGCAATAAACCACCAATTCATCATCCTGCTTTAACCCGGCAGCCGCCGCTCGCTCACCAATTTGATCAAAGGGAATATTGATCGCCCCTTCCAGATGCCCTTGCTGAAATTCCTGCGGCGTTCGCACATCAAGATATACACGGTCAGCCAGCGCAGCGGCCGAAAAGCTGCTCAGAGCTGCCACCACGGCGGTTATCGAGCCAATGGAACAGAGTTTTTTAATCATTTGTAAATTCTCCGGTTTTACTGCGTTATCCGGCTTGCCGAGGCATTTCTGCATCAAAGACACCATTTTGAGCCAAATTCTGGCCATAATTCAATCGATCCATACTTGCGACCTATCACATAAATAAAACGAATAACGAATATTTATGATAGGCTCTTGCCCTCGCTGAGATCCATGTCCATCTAGCAACAGGAAACAAGATGTCACGTTCAAGCTTCAGACCCGTAAATCGTCCAGTCCGCACCCCAAGTATGGCCGCGCCACGCTTCGCTCAAGCGAAAGAGCAGCACCATCAGCCGACATCCCAAATGAACAACAATGTAGCCAAAGGAAATAATCAACCGAACAAAGGCTGATTATTGATTCGTTGCATAGTTATATCCAAACGGTAAAATCACCGAATTCCATTTATCCGGATGATTTCTATGGATTTATTATGCGGCAGACCAACAGGAATGGCCCTCGCGGCTGTGGTTATCACCCTGATGACCAGCGCTTGCTCAAGCCCGGGCCATAGCTCAGAAGGCGAAGAGCCCGTCACAGCAAAAACCGACACCGCACAGCCGGTAAAAACCACCACCCTGTTTTATCAGGGTCACGGTGAATCCCGCTCGGTAACGACTGCCGACTAATCGGCAGCCGCCCCACTTTTCAGCCGAACTCCGCCATAAAATCCAGCCCCGCCTGGTGGCGAATGGTCTTGCGGTGGTTGGCCCACAATTCCTGAATGCGTTCCTGGTTACATTTCTGCCGGTCAACCAGAACACGGGTCTTCAATTCACCGGTCTGCTGGTCACCCAGCAACGGAATCTTGCTGAACACAAACTGGTTGGAAATCATGTCCATAAACGGCCCGGACTTACTGGTCGGCATAATAAACAACAACTGTAAACCAAGGCTTTCGGTCAGATAGTTGATCACCTCTTTTGAGCGCGCCTCGTCCATTTTCGAGAAGGCCTCATCGACCAGTACCATACGCAGGTGGGTGTCGCCTTCATTGAAACGGAATGCCGAAGTGATCGCCGCAGAGCGAATAATGTAAGCCGGTGTTTCCAGCTGGCCACCAGAGCCGGTGCCGTACTGACTCAGGGCAATCGGGTCCTTGTTGGCCGGCTGCTTGTAGATTTCATAGCTGCGGTAGTTGCGATAATCAGATATACGCTCCAGCTCGCGCATGGCCTTCTGTTCATCTTCATCCAGCAGCATGGCAATCAGGCGGTCTCGCACCTTCAGCGCAGACTTTGGCAAATCAGCATCAAACAGCGTTGCCCCTTCACCCAGGGTCGGGTTTTTGATCACCTCTTCGAAGAACTGCCAGTATTCCTTGTATTCCGGCACCCACTCCCAGTCAAACCAGTAGCATTCCTGGTCAGCACCAAAACGGTGGTGCGCCAACTCCCGATTCAGCTCTTCCAGCACCCGCTTGCCGTCGTTAATCGACTGATAGATGGAGTGGCAGAGGTTGGTCACAAAGGCGTTGTTAAAGCTCTCGCGCAGCTTTTGCAGCTGATCCTGCTTGGCCACCAGAATGTTGTTCTTGAGGCGGTTATGAACCCGTTCAATCTCCCGCGTCAGGCCACAGAGGGTTTTGAAAAACACCTCGCTGTGTTCATGACGGTAGTCCGGGCTGTAAACAATCGCATCAATGGTCTGGCAGCTCTGGTTGTGTTCGGCAATATGCCGCTCGACTTCGTAAGCGATTGAATTCAGTTCCTGCACAATCGCCTGTGCCTGCTTCTGCAAGCTGTCCGCCGAGTTGGATGACGCCTCACGGTCGGCATTTTCCAGCGCCTGCTCAAGATCCAGATCCGGCCACAGGGAAGCCACCTGACGCAGCGCCGCTTCGGCTTTGTCAGCCAGCTCGGAGGTCTGCTCCTGATGATCACTCAACTGCTTGCAGCGCAGCTCGATGTCCTTTAATTGCTGCGCCAGGCTGCCCAGCAAACCATCCAGTTCGCGGATGCGCAGATCCTGCTCATCCGCTTTTTGCTTGAGTTGATCAAATTCATGTTCAACTTCAGAAAAGTCTGACAAGTCTATGTTTTCAAGAGATTTTTCTGATTTCTGAAGCTGGTAGTGCGTATCCAGCATCTGCTGCATCTGGTCGCCAAAGTCGAGCTGGCGCAGCAGGTTGATAGCATCCAGTAACTGACTGGCTTCTTTCAGACTGCTGGCGGCCTCATTGGCCTGCACACCGAGCAGCTGCAATTCATTTTGCTTGGCCAGCATCGCCCGTTCACGGGCAGCAGCACCAAACACCAGCTCGGCATCGTCGATATCACAGCGATAGATGGAATAGGAACCGGAGCCGAGGCCATCACAGGTCAGGCCCCGACGGGTCGACTTCAGCGCCTGTGCATCAGCCACCTGCTCGACGCTGCCGTAGCTGGCATGCAGATAAGCGCGCGCTGTAGCGTGTTCGAATTCCAGCACGTCCATGATGGAGTTATCCGGCAAGCGGATACGATCAGCATCCTTGCGAGCCTTTTCGCCCTGGATGACCCGCGCCTTGCTACCACCCGGAATCGCTCGCAGAATGCGTGCCGCCTCGGCTTCAAATTCCGGCTCCACAATAATGCTGAAACGGGCCCCGCCAATATAGCCTTCGATGGCACTTTGCCACTCGCCTTCGGTCACCGAGACGTAATCCGCCAACACCCTTGGGTCAGCTTCCGGGCACTCGCGCCGGATAAACTCCAGCGCCTGGCGCACGAAGCCGGGATAATTCATCTGACGGGCTTCAAGGCTGTCGATGTCGGCCTGCTTCTGCTCCAGTCGAGCGCGCAGCTGCTGCAGTCGCTGCTCGCGACGATCCACCACCCGGCTGATCTGCTCACGAATCGACAAACCGGAAGACTCCAGCTCGGCATCGTGGAACCGCATACGCCAACTGTTCATCAGACCCTGCTGCAGGCGGGCGGCATCCAGATGCTGCTCCAGCGGAGACAGGTCAATCCAGTCCTTGCCGAGCAGCTTGCGCAGGTCAATGCTGTCCTGGTCCTTGATCGCCAACACCTGTTTGATTTGATCGCTCAGGCCACGACTGGCCAGTGACGGAATCTCCAGCGCCAGGCTGCTTTTCTGCATGCTGTTATGGATCAACTCAGAAGCGCGCAAAGAGGCCTGCAGCAACTGATCCTGCTCCAGCAATGGCAGCGCCTGACGTTGCAGGTCCTGCTTGCATTGCTCAATCGACTTTTCAGCAGCATCCTTGTCCTGCAAGGCACTGATACCCAGACGCTTGGCTTCCAGACCAATCAACTGTTCCCGCAAGCTGGTGCGCCGTTGCTGGGCAACTTCCCGCTCCTGCTCGGCATTTTTCAGTTGCTGACGCAGATTCTGTTGCTGTTCCTTGGCACCGAGATAACCCTTCTGATCTTCCAGAAAACGGCTTTTGGCGGCGGTATAACCCAACACCTGATGCTCAAGCCACTGGTCGATGTAACGGGAAGACGCCCCGGATGCCAGATTCAGCCGTTCAATAGTGGCCGCCAGCTGACGGGATTCGGACTCCATCGCATGGATGGTTTTCATCAGGTCAGATACCGAGCGAATGGCATCGCCCAGATCGCGCTGTTCGAGAATCTCGTTGGCGACAAAACCATTGATGCTTTTGACCGGCTTGTAGGCCATAAAGCGCGAAAAGGTACGCGCTGCGTTGATAGCTTCGCGTTCGCTGACGGCGTCAAACCGCCCACGCAAGGCACCGTACAGGCGGCGCAGGTATTGTTTTTTGGTGTCGTACTGTTCGACGTTCAGGGCACCGGCAGCGTTATCCCGGCCAAGACGGTTCTGCAGCCAGTTCCGAAGCTTGCCGAGCGGTACAACCAGGCGCTGCCCTTGCTTATTTTCCTGCAAAAAATCCGACAGTGTCAGCTGCTCACCCGCAACGACGTAGAACTGGATGTCATTCTGGCGGGCTACCGGCTGACTGCCAGCCCGATCCAGCGAGGCTGACACCCCAATAATGGCCGTAAAAGCTTCACCCGGTTCGTTTTTGGTGGGATGAAACACCGCTGCCAGATAACCCACTGCGCCCTGGGGCCGCGCATAACTGCCGTCGTCACAACCGAGCACATAACTGGCGAGCGTGCGGACATTCTTGCCGCGCCCGCGCTGGGTTGCTTCATCCTGACCCGGGTTGTAGTTGAACAGCGTGTCGTGTGCGGCCGTCATAATGGTCTGAATCGCGTCGGCGGCCGTGGTCTTGCCAGAGCCGTTACCACCTGACAGCAGATTGATCGGACCGAATTCAAATTCACTGGCCGGAATATTGCCCCAGTTCACATAGATAAATTTCTTCAGAAACATAACCTAGTCCTGTTGCTCCGGTGCTTTGGGTGTATTGCTTTCAGCTACGCTATTTGCAGTTTCGTTTTCGTCATCCAGCCCATCCGACAAATCACCAAACAGGCTTGGGGTGGAGACTGACGCTGCCGCTTCAAGCTCAGCTTCAGCAGTGTCAGGGCGGGTGTCATCTGCCTGGTTATCTGTTTCGTCATCGGCAGACTCTTCATCTGCAGTATCAGAAGCAGCTGCATCAGGATCGCCTTGCAGTGCCGACAAGACCTCATCAGAAACATAGCTCATGATCATCGGCCGAATTCGCAACCAAGCATCGGTATCGCCAAGTTGATCGTCGTTAACGATCTGCACCAGCCGCAGTTGGCGCAAGCGCCGGAACAGTGCCTTGCGTTCGGTCAGCTGGTCTGGCAGAGCCCGCTTGAGCAGGTTTTTCATGGCAATGCCGAGGGTTTCCAGCGACACCATCACGCAGCCATGCTCGTCGACTGCACCTTCGCGCAGGGCCTTGTCGTACTGGGTGCGCAGCACCAGCGTCAGGGCCACTTCGTTCTGGTTCAGCCGCATCCGGAAGGACTGTGACTGGTCAAAGCCGTCCTGTTCCAGTCCCGGCACCACAGCACCCGGCGGCACCAGCCGCAAAAACTGAAAGCGGCGGTCGTGCAGCACCCGCAAACCGATGACCTGCAGATAGTCCTGCACCAGTTCTTCAAGTCGCAGGTAACGGTCGTACAGTTGCTGCTCGATCTGGCTTTCGTCGCGACAGATCACGCCATAGTCGAGCAAGCGCATCAGCAGCTCGGTCAGGTCCCGCATGCCCAGACCCTGCTTTTCCAGTTGTTTATCAATCAGATGTAACATGATTTATTCCGTGGTATCCGGCTGCCTTGGCAACAGCTCAAACACAAAGTGATCCTTGAATTCGAAATAACGACCAACGTCGCCTGACTGCGGTCCATCCACAGCAACGCCAGTCGCCGGGTCTGTCTCCGGGGCTGCCGCCTCGGTTTCCGGCCGCACCACAATGCGATATTCACTGCTGCTATTGGCGACCGCGCTGTCAGCGGCGCCCAAGCCAATGGCATGAGCCACTGCCAGCAAATCGGCGGCACTATTGACCGGTAGTTCACGACTGGAAACCGCTGCGCCGCTGCGAAATTGCTGACCGAGATACTCCCGTAACGCTTGCTGGTTAATCAGGAAAGCCTGGTCCAGCACCTGGCGGATATAGGTTTCCTTGCGAGCTTCGGAATCAAGCTGACCGCGTTCTTCCGATAGGGCGGCAGCAATCTGATTACGCTGACGGGGTGCCGTCAGCCGCACCTGGGCCGGATCGACGTAGCCAAATTGCGGCACCCCCATCAATTCGCCGGCTTTCGCCAGTAATTGGTCCTGTTGTGCGGCCGAGGTCGCCGCCAGTTTTTTACACACCGCCAGTACGTCGTTGTGCTGCTGCGATGCCAGATAGCTCATCTGGCGAATAATGATGTCGGCACGCTTGGTAAAGCTTTGCAGTGCCTTGCGCAGCGCTGGCAACATGATTTCCGAGGCGTTACGCAAGCGTTGCTCAATGCCGTCCAGCACCCACCATAACAGCGACTGCCCTGCCACCGCCTGCTCCGGCAGCAACTCGCGCAAGCGTCGTTCGGCATTGGCCTTGAAGTCGGTGTCCTGACGCCGAATAGTGCGGATCAGCTCTTCGATACGATCACGATGGCGTTCCACGTTATCGGCGGACAACCGCACGGACAGGTCTGGCTGGAAGCGGTTTTCCATAAAATCAAAGAAGGCGTCACTGGCGTGCTGCACCAACAGCTGATCTTCCATTTCCTGCACCAGCTCGCGTTTGCGCTCATCCAGTTCAGCAATCACGTCGGTGAAATCACTGATGATACGTTCGGAATATTCAAAGGCATCCAGCAGGTCATACACATCACCGCGCTCAACAAAGCTTTCCAGCGAGTTACGGGTGTTGCGGGTATTGCGATGGCGGGTGCGGGCGGTGGTACGATTTTCAGCCCCGAAGGGTTCAGTGAACTCACGACCGTACCGTGTGAACGAAAATGAGCTGTGCAGCGTCGCCTGATCAACCTGCTTTTCGATCCAGCCATGTTCGAGCAGCTGGTTAAGAATCCACACTGCCTGTTCGCGAGTGGAGCGAACCTCTTCTGCAGCCGAATCATTACTGCCGTCACTGATGCCATCATTGAGCAGCGATTGCGGCCCGCGCACCAGCGCTTCCTGGAAAATTTCGATCAGCTGGTCACGCATCAGTGCATGGCCGTAGTCAGCATTGGCAGAGCTGTAGAGACGCTGATAAAGCTCCTTCAGGCACTCAACGATTTGCTCGCGGTACTTGCCTGTCAGCGGCCGAAAAAAATGCTCGCGTTCCTGTTGAAAAAACATTCAGCAAGGGGTCCGTGTAGTCAAAACAGAAAGAGGCTGAAGTATAGACTCCAGCCTCTGGCATGTGTGGCGTATAGGTGGCTGAAATCAGCGCTTTTTTGCTACCCGGTTCAACAACTCGATCGAAGCTTCCACTTCAACCTTGCGAACCGCAACACTTTCAATGTTGCAGCCAACCGGAATGCCTTTTTCGTCAGCAAAAGCCTTCAGCTCCAGCCAGTTCTGCTCGGAATGTTTAACCGAGGTTTCCAGAATGTCGCGGGCATGCACCAGCTCATTTTCCAGCCAGCGAGGAATACTGATGCCAAGCCATTTCATAAAATTCAGGGTCTGGATTGAACCGCACGGGGTCAGGGTGAAAATCACCGGCACCAGTGGCAAGTCGTTGTCGCGACCGTAGTAATAATAATCCGACAGGAAGTTCTTTGACGCCTGCAGATCGTAAACGCCCTGCGAAACAAAGAACGAGCAGCCTTCACGAATTTTTTCGAACACCCGCAGATGCTCAGAACCCTTGGCGTTATGACGCTCCGGAATGGTTACACCGCCGATAAGCAGGTCTGGCCGCACACTGCGCTTCAGCGCATAGGCTTCCGTCATGGTCATGGTAACCGGCTGGTCTTTCGACGCTGCTCCGACAAACACCGTCATGTTATTGGTAACCGATGCTTGCTGCAGGAATTCGCTCAGCTCCGCTTCACTGTATTTACCGGCTGCGCGATAGATAATTTTCGGCAAATCCAGACTTGCCAGCTGGTTACGGCTGTAATCAAAGCTGTCGAGAGTTTCGATGTAGGGGAACGGCCGCTCTTCATCAGTACGGCTGGCTTCATCCTGAATATCGTACAACACCAGACCGTCAATCGGCTGGCCTTCCAGGCGGGACATCTGTAACGCGGCGATTTCCTCTACCCGTTCTGGCGCTGTGCCCTTTTTGGGCGGCACAATGCCGTATAAAACAATGCCGGTTTCGCGGTTACGGATTTTATCTGCGAGCATGAAGAACCTGTTATTGGAATGGGTCAAACACAAAGCGCTAGTTTAACCCAGCCAGCCACGCGGCACGAATCCTTATGCCGCCCGGAATGACAATCCTCAGCACAACTATCGATCAATCCTCAGTGCTGCAAGGCGCCGCTGCTGGCTAAGCCCCTCGCGAGTCCCCAGCAACAGCGCAACCAGAACGCCCGCAGCAACAAACGCAATCAGGGTTGCCATGATGTCGGAATCAATGGCTGCCTCATATTGCAGGTCCTGCAGGGTTAACGTGGCAGGCAGGCCATAGTTCATGTGCATCGCCGCCATGCCGGTATAGTGCATACCACATACGGCCACGCCCATCACCATGGCACTGAGTAGCTGCAACCTGAAGCCGTCAACATTAAACGCCAGCCACAGAGCGCAAATAGCCGCACCAACCGCAATCAGAATTGACACCAGAAACAGGGTCGGTTCATAACTCATGCTACCCGGCATCACCATGGCAGCCATGCCGGTGTAATGCATCACTGCAACCCCGCAACCGGTAATGGTCCCAGCCAGCACCAGATGAATCAGACTGCCCGGCCGCTTGCCAACCACGAACAACCCCAGGCCAACAACAAAAACCGCCAACACAAGCGACAGCAAGGTCATGGGCAGGCTATAGCCAAAATCCAGCGGCGTGTTATACGCCAGCATGCCAACAAAATGCATCGCCCAGACAGCGCCGCCACCAAGGGCAAACGCCGAACCCACCAGCCAAAACCAGAACAGCCGGCCACTGGTGCCAGGGATTCCAGTGGCGAGTTTGAGCGCCGTATAGGATCCAAAGACCGACAGTAAATAAGACAGGGCAACAAGCCCCAGATTGTATTCAGAAGACATGGCAGACCTCGGCGTCAGGCATAAATGAGCATTCACGAACAGGATCTTTCGTGATTATCTTTTATACATTTATTGACAGAGATCAAGTTTTTTTGTGAACTAGTTCAAGTGATCAAGGAGGAATCGTCCATACTCCCCCTTGAAAATCAGTCAGTTATCGAGCGATCTTAAAGCTGCGCTGCCAGCTCGCTGGCCATTTTTATTGCGCGCTTGGCATCCAATTCGCCCGCTTTTTCGGCACCACCAATCAAGTGCAGGCCAAAGGCTGGCTCAGCCGCCTGCAGTTCCTGATACAAGCTGTTGACGGACTCCTGACCGGTACACAGCACGATATGATCAACGTCCAGCAGTCGCTGCTGAACAGCATCACCATCCGTCACTTCGATATGCAGACCCTGATCATCAATACTCAGGTAGTTGGCACCGGTAATCATTTCAACCTGCTTCATCTTCATCGCCGCCTTGTGAACCCAGCCGGTGGTTTTGTTGAGTCCTTTCCCCATAGAGGAAGTCTTGCGCTGCAGCAGATATAATTTACGCGGTGAAGGCTCAATATGTGGTCGGGTCAAGCCGCCAGCCTGCTGACTGCTGATGTCCACACCCCACTCTGCCCGCCAGAGTTCAGCATCCAGTGATGGTGATTTACCTTCCAGCGACAGATATTCCGCCACATCAAAGCCAATGCCGCCAGCTCCCATGATGGCAACCCGGCCGCCCAGTTGGCGCCCTTCTGCCAGCAACTGCTGATAACTGACCACCTTGGCATGATCCACCCCTGGCAGCTCTGGAATGCGCGGCTGCACACCCGTGGCAACCACTACTTCTTCAAAACCGGCCTGCTGCAGTTCGGCGGCACTAGCACGGCAAGCCAGTTTCAATTCGATACCCAGTTTGCTGATCATGGTCCTGAAATAACGAATGGTTTCGAGGAATTCTTCCTTGCCAGGAATTTTGGCAGCCAGGTTGAATTGGCCACCAATCTGCTCACGAGCCTCAAAAATCGTCACCTGGTGACCACGCTGCGCAGCGACCACCGCACACGCCAGACCTGCCGGGCCGGCACCGATAACGGCGACCTTTTTGACTTGCTCCGCCGCCAGATACTGCAGGCGGGTTTCGTTACAGGCGCGCGGATTAACCAGACAGCTCGACAACTTGTTCTCGAAAGTGTGATCCAGGCAAGCCTGGTTACAGGCGATACAGGTGTTGATTTCGTCCGCCTGTCCCAGCGCCGCCTTGGCGACCCAGTCAGGGTCAGCCAACATTGGCCGTGCCATTGAAATCAGATCGGCCTGACCACTGGCCAACACAGCCTCTGCCACATCCGGCATGTTAATCCGATTGGAAGCAACGACTGGAATTTTCACCTGCTGCCGGATATTGGCCGTTACTTCGGCAAAGGCAGCACGTGGTACAGACGTCACAATGGTCGGCACCCGGGCTTCATGCCAGCCAATACCGCTGTTGAGAATATTGACACCTTCAGTCTCCAGCGCCTGTGCCAGCTGGACGATTTCAGCATGAGTGGAACCGCCTTCAACCAGGTCCAGCATCGACAGGCGGAACATCAGAATAAAGTCCTCGCCCGCCTGGCGGCGAATCTCACGCACAACCTCAAGCGCAAAACGAATACGATTTTCGTAACTGCCACCCCACTCATCTTCACGCTGGTTAGTACGCAGACTGATCATCTGGGTGATCAGATAGCCTTCCGATCCCATGATCTCAACACCGTCATACCCGGCCTGACGCGCCAGCCGGGCAGCCCGGCCATAATCACGGATGGTTTGCCACACTTCCTCGCCAGACATGGCCTTGGGCCTGAACGGACTGATGGGAGATTTAATGTCACTGGCTGACACACACGCCGGGGTATAGCCGTAACGACCAGCATGCAACAATTGCAGCAGAATTTTACTGTCATGCCGATGCACGGCCTCGGTCACCAGTCGATGCCACGGCAGCTGGGATTCATCGACCAGCTTGGAGCCAGCCGGAATCAGGTCACCTTCGGCATTAGGGGAAAAGCCCCCTGTGACAATCAGGCCAACGCCACCACGGGCGCGCTCTTCGAAATAGGCAGCCAGCTTGTCGAAATGCTCAGGCTTGTCTTCCAGGCCGGTATGCATGGAACCCATAACAATGCGATTACGCAGCTGGGTAAAGCCCAGATCAAGGGGTTGGAAAATATGTGGATAGGCGCTCATTGGGGTGTCTCTGATCATTATTATCAGAGCTAGTGTAGAGCGCCCGATCCTATAAGACGATCACTTCACAGACCAGAAAAGCAACCGCACAGAACAAATAAGGGCATTCTACGCCAGCAACAGCCAGAGACCGGACCCGATAAACAGTGCTGCCGTAATCCGGTGAATCCACACCATCGGCAAACGATCAACCAATGCCCGACCGAACCACACCAGTGGCACGTTTGCCAGCAACATACCAATAGTGGTACCAACAGCAACGGTCAACGGCTGCTGGAACTGGGCTGCCAGCATCACGGTCACGATCTGGGTCTTGTCGCCCAGCTCCGCCAGTGAGAACAGCACAAAGGTCGCCACAAAAGCACCAGCGGCCATCCACTTTTCGTTAATACCGTCTTCTTCATCCGGCACCAGCAACCAGATCCCCATGGCAATAAAACAGCCGGCCATAATCCAGTTCAGCCACTGGCTTGATAGCCACTGATCCATATTGACGCCAAGCCAGCCACCGGCCAGCGCCGACAAACCATGATTAAGCACTGTCGCCAACAGGATGCCGAAAACAATACCAGCACGATTTCTGAAACGGACAGCCAGCAGCAAAGTCAGCAGTTGGGTTTTGTCACCCATCTCTGCCAGAGCAACAGATGTAATGGAAGGAATTAATGCGGAAGGAATTACAACAGGATCCATAATCTTTTCCGGGTGGCGCAATTCCAAAGACATACCCTGATGGCCACCCATGGCATCAGTGAATGTCTCAGGTCTTGTCAAACACCTCAGTGTCTCCTGCACCACGGGCTTGAGGCCCAATTATGTTGATACAGGATTCGCGGCGCTGTGTTGTAGCGCCAGCAAAAGACTACTCCCCCAAGAGTGCGCGCATCCTAACGGGAAACGCGCCCTGGTTCAAGCATCTAACGCCCAGTCAGGCCGTCAGACTGCGAGAGGCCCGCTGACGGGCGTCCGAACTACCGTCTGGTTCTGGCAAGGCGCCGACCAGCAGATCAATACAATCCAGCACCTGCAGAATCGATAATAAGTTGGCCAGGCTGACACTATCGGTTCCGGCTTCCAGCCGCTTGATGGTGGAACGGCTAACGGCAGCTTCCCTCGCCAATTGTTCCTGACTCAGATTCATAGCCAGCCGAGCAGCCCTGACACGGATTCCCACTTCTGCCAGCAGACCGTTCACACTGAATTCGCGATAACTCATATGAGGCTTTCCGCTTTAAATAATTTTATTGTCCTGCAAACATCTTGCGATGCGCACACCTCAACCATAGTCAGGATTCCGCGATAAACAAGTGTTCAGATTTGTCGTCTGACACATTCCTAGCTATAAAGGCTCCCCAATCCTGTCCACCGGAGTCAGTCATGGCCCTCAAAGCCACCATTTGCAAGGCATCCATCAACCTCGCCGACAACGACAGAATGCTGTACGAACAGCTGACACTGACGGTTGCATTACACCCGTCAGAGACCCCTTTGCGGATGATGAGCCGGATTCTGGCGTTCTGTCTGCATGCTACCGAAGGCCTGACTTTCACCCGCGGCCTCAGCACAGACAACGAGCCCGACATCTGGCGAAAGGACGACATCAACGCCATTACCGACTGGATTGAAGTTGGCCAGCCAACCGCCGAGCGCCTTAAAAAAGCAAGCCGCCAGGCCGCTCAGGTGTGGGTTTATGGCTATAGCGATAAAAATCTCAGCAGTTGGCTCAGCGATTGCCAAAAGCAGCTCGGCAATATCGACAACATTCAGATTGCCGGGTTTCAGCCAGCCGCCATGCAGCAACTGGCAGACCTTCACAATCGCAACATGGATCTCGCCGTTCAACGGGATGGTGACGATCTCTGGATTACCGCCGACAACCAGCTGCTGCATGTACCGATACAGCATTTCAGCCTGAACGACCAATAACCCCTTCCACCGCCGGTAGTAATGACCGTTTTTTTGATGTGACGGCCGTCAAAATCCCCGGCAAGGTCTAGTATTGGGAGTGACCCTGTCACTCCTTTTACTTCCTTTGCGCCGGAGGTCATTCTGGGGATTCGCAAACTGTTGCTGATCAGCTCGGCAATTTACATGCTGGTACTGTTAGCCGGTCTGATTGGCATCCGGCTGGTGTGGCTATATCCACAGGAACTGGCTGATTCCGTTAACCAGCAACAACAGGAAATATCCGGACTGGCGGAAATTATCGATGCCAGCCTGGACGAGCTCGGCTATCTGGCAAGAGGCTATGCCGAAAGCAGTGAAGTCTTGCAAATGCTGCGCAATGATGAGGCCAACCAGATATTTGAGCTGTTTTCAGTCAATCAGCTAATAGCCCTGGGACTGACGTCGGCCAGTTTGCTGCGGCTTGACGGCTCAACCCTCTTTCGAGCCCACCTGCAAGGTGAAACAGAAAGCATTAACCTTGACTCCAACAGTGAGTGGCTGAAATCAAAACCGGGCAAGGCCTCTGGCGGCGGCATGATTCTGGATATTCGCCAGATTGATGATCAGCCAACCCTGATCGCTATCAGCCCAGTGCTTGCCGACCCACAACATCAAGAGCTGAGCGGCTGGATTGTACTGACCCGACCACTGCAGAACCGCCAGCTAAGCCAGTCGTTCAGCCAGGCCCGTATCCTGGCAGAATTGGTCAGCCCGGCATCTTTGCCAGCAGGTCAGCCAGTCACCGATTTGCGCGCTCCCATAGAGCGACCAGCCAGCCAGCACCAGCGTTGCCTGACCAACCTGGACGGCAACGCGGAACTCTGCATGATAATCCATCATCATGTTGCACCACCGGCGTTTTTCGATCAGCGACTGGGATATACGCTCGCCTTCGCCTTGCTACTGCCCATTCTGCTGCTCTTGCTGATCGACCACGCCTTGCTACCTCCAATTCGGCAGGCCACACGCATGCTGGAACGCAACGCCCGTAACAATCAGCTCAAGCCCGTCTTGTTCAACACCCGTATTCCGGTGCAGGAGCTTAGCCAACTGAAAGATGCATACAACGAACTGGTGTATAAAGTCATGCGCCAACAAAGCCAGTTAAAAACCCTGTCGGCGACCGACCCGCTGACCCAAATCCCCAATCGACTGGCCTTCGACCGCACACTGGAGGCAACCTGGTCGCGAATATTGCGCCGTTCGTCATACGTCGCAATGGTGCTGGTAGACATTGATCACTTCAAGGAATACAACGACCACTACGGCCACCAGGCTGGCGACCTGGCATTGCGTCAGGTTGCCAGCGCCCTGATGGAATGCGCCAAGCGCACCGATGAACTGGTAGCCCGCTATGGTGGCGAAGAATTCGCCATGATTGTTTACCTGCAGGATGCAACCGAACTGGAAAATTTCCGCAAGCTGATACGCCGTACCATCAGGAAACTGGAAATCTGTCACGAATATTCCCCAACCTCTCCTCAGCTTACGGTTAGTGCCGGTATCGCCTGGATTCTGGATTCCGGTTTATGGCTGCAAAAATGCAGCCCGCGCGATTGGGTGCAACTGGCAGACATCGCCTTGTATGAAGCCAAGCGCGAAGGTCGTAACTGCAGCATGTTGCAACTGATGCACAGGGAAGTACCGAAAACCAGTCATCACGCGTTCTTCAACTCCGGCCATAAGCGCGACTGAAGAACAAACTGGCGGACGTTTCGAAATTCACTAAGCTTGAGTGATACCGCTCAGCACAGGAGACAAGACCCTGAGAGCTCTGGATATTTCCATCAAGACCCTTTACCTGACTCTGGTATTGGGCTATCTGCTGTTCTGGCTGGCAGGACTGGTGAGCTTTCGGACCCTGGTGGTTCACCCGAAGGAGGTGGCCGACGTCGTGCGCCACCAACAGGCCAGTATGGGGAGCCTGGAGGAAGCCTTTGACATCGATCAGGAGCAGCTGGAAGTTACGGTACAGGACTATTCCGTCTGGGATGACACCTGGAATTACATCCGCAACAGAGACGCCATATACATCGAATCCAATTTTGTTGCTGACACTTTTGTTTCCCTGCACCTGAATAATGTAATCATCCTTGATGCACAACAGCAGCCAATCGACATCTTTCTCTATGACGCGGAGGAAGAGCGGCTGTCGACCCCCAAAAATCTCGACAACGATACCTTTCAGGAGCTGCAGCAGCTGCTAAGTCTCGATGGACCTCGCAGCGGCATCATCAAAATTAACGGCCAGGCCAGCATTGTTGCCGCCCACCCTGTGCTGCCCTCTAATCGTGACCAGCCCTCCAACGGCTGGCTGATTTTCAGCCGCAGCATCGAAGCCGACAGCCTGGCAACCAAGGAGCGGCTGACACGTTTGCAAGTTAACCTGTTGCCCTGGGTCGATAATTCCCCTGCTCTGGACGCACCGGTCGATGAACCCAGAACAACCTTTGTTCGCTGTCTCTACTCACCGCTGCAAAAACCGGTTTTATGTTTGGAAATCAGCGACCCCAATACCCGCGTACCAGACTTGCTGGGGAGTGAAGTATGGAAAGAACTGGTGCTACTGGGCATGGTGCCAGCGATGATTTTTGCGCTGATTTTGCGCCTCATCGTCTCTCCGTTAAAACGGGCAGAAGCCCACCTGAGGGAGACGGCCGAAACTGGCAAAATCACACCATTCCCGGTTCGGGGTGGCTTACGCATTGCTGAGCTGGTACGAGCTGCCAATTCCCACAACCAGATGGTCGAAACCATTCGACTGCAAAACACCCAGCTGAAAGAGTTGAGCCGCACGGATTCGCTGACATCGGTTCTGAATCGCCGCGGTTTTGATGATCGCCTGCTGAAAGCCTGGGAGCGATTGCATCTCCAGCCGCTGTCAAAAGTGCTGATTCTGGTCGATATCGATCATTTCAAGCGCTACAACGACAGTTATGGCCATCCACGTGGTGACATGGTGCTGCAGCAAGTGGCACGCGCATTGGGCGGTATCGACACCAACGAATCATTGGCACGTTGGGGTGGCGAAGAGTTTTCGCTGCTACTACAAGCCGGCACCCGCAAGGAAGTGGAAGAAATTGCCCGCCGGATTCATGAGCCGATTGAGCGAATTGCCATTGCCCATCACAGCTCACCAACGGCAGCACAGTTGACGATCAGCGTTGGTATTGCCTGGATTCACCAACAGGAAGGCGATGACTGGCTGAACAAATTTCAGCTGGCAGACTGGGTCAAGTGTGCTGACCTGGCGCTCTATGACGCCAAGGCCAGTGGTCGCAATCAGAGTTGCGTGCGGGAATTACGCTATTGTCAGGAATTGATCGCCGAGACACCGACGCCCAACCCCTCCTGAATTCAATCAAAGCGTGACATCAATCGCTGTAGCGCTGCGGGTGGCTTTCTGGCGCGCCTGCTCGATGTTTTCATCAAGTGCCAGCGCCACGCCCAGACGACGTTTGCCCGACATCTCCGGCTTGCCAAACAAACGCAGCTGCGTGCCCGGTTCTGTCAATGCAGCAAACAGATTACCGTAGGTCATAGTCGTTGACTGGCCTTCAACCAGCAGCACTGCCGATGCCGACGGGCCGTACTGGCGAATGAACGGAATCGGCAGCCCGAGAATTGCCCGTGCATGCAGGGCAAACTCTGACAGCTCCTGCGAAATCAGCGTAACCAGTCCGGTATCGTGAGGACGTGGCGACACTTCACTGAAAATCACTTCATCGCCTTTTACAAACAGCTCAACGCCATACAAGCCCCAACCACCCAGTGCTTCAGTAACCTTGGCAGCAATCGCCTGAGCGGACTGCAGCGCGGCTGCGGTCATCGCCTGCGGCTGCCAGGACTCCTGATAATCACCATCTTGCTGACGATGACCGATCGGCTCACAGAAGCTGGTAGCGGTACCACCCTGGCCATCACTATGACGAATGGTCAGCAAGGTGATTTCAAAGTCAAAATCAACAAAGCCTTCAACGATTACCTTGCCCTTGCCAGCACGACCACCCTGCTGAGCGTATTCCCATGCAGCTGCCAGCTGATCTTCGTTACGTACGAAGCTCTGGCCCTTACCGGAAGAACTCATGATCGGTTTGATCAAACATGGCAAACCGATTTCAGCAACTGCCTGATAATATTCGGCCTCATCAGCAGCAAAGCGGTAACTGGAAGTTGGCACTTGCAGTTCTTCAGCAGCCAGACGACGAATGCCTTCACGATTCATGGTCAGCTGGGTGGCGCGGGCAGTAGGCACCACATTGAAGCCCTGCTGTTCCAGCTCTGCCAGCGTATCGGTAGCAATGGCTTCGATTTCAGGCACAATCAGATGTGGCTGTTCAGCCTCGATCACCTGACGCAAGGCCGCGCCGTCCAGCATGCTGATCACGTGGCTGCGATCAGCCACCTGCATGGCTGGTGCATTGGCGTAACGATCAACCGCAATCACTTCGCATCCCAGGCGCTGCAACTCGATAACCACTTCCTTGCCCAGCTCTCCGGAGCCACACAACAGCACACGGGTAGCGGTTGAAGAGAAAGGGGTTCCAATAACCGCTGAACGACCGTAATCAGACATAGTTTTTAACTCGACTAGCAAAAAAAGGGGGAGAAAGGCCTAGTCCTGATCGACTGAGAAAATCATCAGATTGCCGGAATCCTGTTCACGCTGCTGACAGGCTTGCAATACCAGCTGCTTCTCAGCGTTGTCCATTCGCCCCCAGCGACTGATTTCCATACCCGTGCGATAACAGCCTTCGCAGACATCATCATTATTGAGAATGCATACATGCACACAGGGGGATTTGACCGGGATTAAGGACGTCACAGGCAGTCTCCACTTTGAAAGGGGGCGAATGCTAACGCGCTGCTTGCCAGAGCTCAAGTAAACAGCCGTTTACTCTTCGTTGCTGTCCTGACTGGCGGCAGCCACCCGACCCACATTGATAGAGGCATCAAAGTAGCGATTCATCAACTCGGCAATCATGTAGGCAGTGAGCCCCCAGATACGGAATTTCTCGTAGCGCCAGGTTGGCATCACAATGCCATCACGCTGAAAATACTCATCGGGCTCACGGGAAAAGAAGGACAAGGGCACCCGGAACATACAATCGAGTTCACGACTGTCGGCGACCAGTTCGACGTCATGAGGAATGACCGCCAGCACTGGCGTTACCAGAAATCCAAACTTGGAAATCACCTGATCCAGTTCGCCAATCACCCGAACACGTGAAGGATCCAGCCCTACTTCTTCTTCGGCTTCACGCAAGGCAGTGGCGATATGGTCAGCATCATACTGTTCACGCTTGCCGCCAGGAAAGGCAACTTCACCTTTGTGGGTCGGCATTTCAGTAGTGCGACGGGTCAGCAGCAGTGACAGCTCACCCTGCTCTTCGGAAATAGCAATCAGGACCGCAGCTTCGCGCAGCCCGGTGCGGATAAATTTACGGGGCGAATGATTGCTCCACCGATCCGCCAATCTGGACAACAGTTCTTCGTTCGTCATGGTGTTTAGTCTAGTGTCGTCAGACCTGCTACTCCAGCAATTAATTCAAAGCGCCAGCGGCTGCACTGAAATGGTCTATTTCAGTAAAGATTCAAAATCAGACCCTTACCAGATTCCAAAGGCCAAACTATAGAATTCTCACAGTTTAGACAGGTTTCAAAACATAGAGATAAGTTTTTTAACACAATGTAACTGAGGTAGACTAAATCCACTCAAATGCAAGTTCGATTATGACTTTTTACGAGGTAGTCGTTGTGGAAATGCCGTCTTTTGATGAAATGGTGCAACTTGCGCAGTCCAACCCACAGGAGTTTGAACAGTTGCGCCAGCAACTGATTGCGGATCTTATCGATAACTCACCAGTTCACAGTCAGCGACGCTTGCGCGGCCTTCAGTTCCGTATCGACATGGAACGCCAGCTGGCCAAAACTCCGCTGAACACCTGCTTGCGGGTGTCGCGCATGATGCATGACCAGCTTGACCGTCTGCGTCAGGCCCTGCTTAACAGCCCTCAATCCGAAACATCAGTCAGCGGTCAGTCCGCCGATCCGGTTGCCAGCATCATTCCGTTCCGCCAGATTGCCAATCGCTAAAGCAGACAAACGGGGTATACTCGCGACTGATTTGTAGCCTTGGGTCCGAAAGCGAGGAAGGGATGAAATACTGCAGCCAATGCGGTGGTGCTGTCGAAGTACGCATACCGGAAGACGATAACCGGCCACGCCATGTATGCACTCAATGCAACACGATTTTTTATAGCAATCCGCGTATTGTTGCTGGCACTATTCCGGTCTATGACGGCAAGATTCTGCTGTGCAAAAGAGCGATTGAACCCCGCTACGGTTACTGGACCCTGCCCGGTGGTTTTATGGAAAACCACGAAAGCACCGAAGAAGCCGCCTTGCGTGAAACCTGGGAAGAAGCGGCCGCCAAGGTCACTTTGGGGCCGCTTTACAGCATGGCCAGCGTGATTCACATCAGCCAGGTGCACCTGTTCTTCAAAGCGGAATTACCCGAGCCCGTGTTTGCCTCCGGCCCGGAAAGCCTGGAAGTGCGGCTGTTCGAACCGGCTGAAATCCCTTGGGATGAACTGGCCTTCGCCACCGTATCAGAAACCTTGCGACGCTATCTGCAAGACCCGTCCCCGGCCAGCCCACAACTGTTCGATATTCGCACCAATCAGGGCTGATTTTTCAGCAGTGCTCACTCCACTGGCAGACTGCCCGACTCAGGGCAGTTCGCTTTCTTCAACCAGCCTCACAATATCAAAGGCTGGCTCCTCATAAGGATGCGCCAGCTTCATGGCCGCCAACACCGCTCTCACCAGAGCATCTTCCACGACCAATTCAACCCGATATTCATCCACCGTCTCCAGTTTTCCGGGTTTGCCAATAAACGGATTGGCCGCTGCTCCAGCGCGAAACTGCCCGACACCGGCAACCTGCCAGCAGCAGTGTTCATAGTCACCGATTCGGCCGCCGCCAACATCAAAAACGGCCTGCTTGACCAACTCAAGGTGGCTTTCTGGTATGTAAAATCCAAGTTTGTACACGCGTTTTAAACTCCAATGATCAAAGCTGCGAAATGCGAGCAATTTCAATTTACTGGGCTAGTGTTAAGAATAACAAAACCTCTATTTGCTTCAGATCGGTCACAAGGAATCCAGAATGACCATTCAAAACAAGCTCAATCTTGCCCTCGCGGGGATCCTGTTACTGGTGCTGGTTATTGCCGTCCGGGTCAGCATGCAGTCAGAGCAGGAAATCAGCGACACCATGGTTCACGACCTGCTCCATGACAAGGCCAGTGGCTATCTGGATTCCATGAATATGCTGATGGTTTCGGGCGCCATCAAAAATCGCGAGCTGCTGCGCGAAAAACTGCTTTCCGACAAGCGTATTCTGGAAGCCCGCATGATTCGGGCACCGCGTATCGATTCTCTCTACGGCAAAGGGCTTGACCACGAATATCCCAAAGATGAGTTGGATCACCGCGCCCTGGCTGGCGAGTCGCTGTCGGTTGAAAAGAATGGTCCCGATGGCCGCTCTATCACTTATGTGACACCGGTAGTGGCCTCGTCCAACTACCGTGGCACCAACTGCTTGCTGTGCCACCAGGCCAAGGAAGGAGAAGTCATTGGCGCTACTCGCATCACCTATTCGATGAATGAGATTGACCAACAGATCAACAGCAACATGATCGAGCTGGCGTCGCTACAAGGTGGCATGATGCTGGCCGCGCTGGTGATTTTGTCGCTGTTACTGCGCAAGCTGATCGTTTCACCAACCCACAAGATGCAGCGTACTCTAACCCAGATTGAAGAAAGCTCAGACCTGACCCTGCAACTGGACGCTTCCAGCACTGACGAAATTGGTCAAACCGCCAAAACCCTCAATCACATGCTCAACCGCATCGCCAACTCACTCAAGGCGGTAGCCAGCTCATCCGGCCAGGTCGAAACCAGCGCCAGCAATATCCTGACGAGCGCTGAACAAGCTCGTCAGGCGGCTGAAAAGCAACGCGCCGAAACCAGCCAGATTCTGCACGGTATTGATGATCTGATGTCCAGCACCGCAACCGTCACCGACAACGCTCGCGCCAGCAGCCAGTCGGCGCTGGAGGCTCGCCAGGTCGCCAATGACGGCATGAGCAAGACCTCGGTGGCCGTTGATCACATCATGGCAATGAAAGACTCGATACTGGAAACGTCCGGCGTTATTGGTTCGCTGGATGAACGTAGCAACAACGTCGGTAGCGTATTGGTCGTTATCAAGGAAATTGCCGAGCAGACTAACCTGCTGGCACTGAACGCTGCCATTGAAGCAGCGCGGGCTGGCGAATCCGGCCGCGGGTTTGCCGTTGTCGCCGACGAGGTACGCACTCTGTCCCAACGTACCCACGACTCTGCCCGTGAAATTGAATCCATGATCGCCCAGCTACAGACGGAAGCCCAAAAAGCCGTTGGCACCATGCACACCGCGCGGGAAACCGCTGAAGAAGGCGTATCACGCATCCAGGACGCCGCCGAAGCCCTCAACCTGACGATCGAACGCATGGACCAGATGACCCAGCTCAGCCAGTCAACCCTGGCCGATATGGAACAGCAGGTGCGCATCAGTGAGCAACTGTCATCCAGCATTCACCGGATCAGCCGGGAATCAGAAGCCACCGTTGGCAGCGCCGACTCCACTTGCAACACCGCCAACGAACTGCAGGTGCTGTCGCAGCAATTGAATGCACTGATCCGCCAGTTCAGACTATGACTGCAGCAGCCGGATCAGGTGATTTGCTCCAGATAGATCAGATTGTCGAGCGCTTGCTGATCGGTCTGGCCGCAAATCGCCGCCTCCGCCTTGAATCCAGCGCAGACGGCTGGTCTCTCCGACTGACCGAAGATTCGACAGAGGTTGTGCTCATCGAGCTGAATACAGCGCACCCCCGCCGGTTTACCATTTGGCATTCCCGGGATTGCGGAACTGATGGATGGTGCAATACAACAGGCTCCACAGCCTAATCGACATTCCAATCTGAAAACCTCAAGTAGCCAAATCCCATACTCCGCAAGGCGGAATGGATCGCTGTTTTTCGTCAAACACATCACAAACCACTGTTTGTAAATACAGTGGTTCTAAGAAATCACCTTGAACCGCGAAGCACGCTGGTTTAGCCTTCGCGACATAATCATCTGCAGGGATTTTGCCATGAAGGCGATCATTGTTGGTATTGGCAGCAGCCTGCTGCTCAGTACATTTTCCGCAACGGCAGCCGCCGCTGACAGCGAACCCACCAATTTCCGCGTTGGTGTCACCAGTACTGCGCTGGATGTATCCCCTTCTGCTCCGTCCTTTCCAGACAGCAGCCAGCGTGGCTTTGGCCTGTATGCTGAATTTCCGCAGAGTAACCACGCCGCCTCCCGTTTCATCTGGTATCGTATCCACGACGACGATCAGGATGTCACCGGCTTTGAAACCCAGTTAATGTGGGGCTGGGGGCTGGCACAACCGGGTTTCCGGCTTTACACAGGCCCAGCCTGGCACCGCGACAAGGTCCTGATCCAGCGCACCGCCGGCTCCCACACCGGAATTTTTAACGGCTGGGGCTGGCAAATTGGTACCGGCTACCAGCTTGGTCCCGTCATTCTGGACGTTGCAGCCACTTTCCGCGACGATCAGGACTATCGTAATGAAAATCGTCGGGCGGGCATTTCCGGTGAGCGCCCGAACGTCTGGCTTACCAACGCCATGATCAGCTACCGCTTCTGAGACCCTGTTATGACCAATGCAGTAACCGTTCGCTATATGTCACGCTCCGAGATCGAGAGTCTGATGTATAGCCTCCACGCCGCCAGTGACAACGAGCAAGCCCAGCTGTTTGAAGCCATTGCTCGCCGCTTGCTTGAACTTATGGAAGAAGAAGCCCGTCGCTGATTATATGAATTGTCCGAGTTTTACCACCCTGCAGGAAACCGACGACTGGCTGGCGATTTACAAGCCAACCGGCATGAGCATGCACACTGAGCACGACCAGCCTGGCGCTGTCGTGCTGGCAAGCCAATATTTCAATCGCCCGCTGTGGCCAGTACACCGACTCGACAAGGTCACCTCTGGCATTTTGCTACTGGCCAAAAACAGTGAATGCGCCAGCCGCTTTGGCGAACTGTTTTCCAACCAGCAGATTCGCAAGTTCTATCTTGCCCAATGCAGCTCCAAACCTTCCAAAAAGCAGGGCTGGATCAAGGGCGATATGGAAAAAACCCGTAACGGCAGCTGGAAACTGTTGCGCTCTTGCAGCAATCCGGCGATCACCCGGTTTATGTCGAGCTATGACGAAGCCAGTGGCAAACGCTTGTTCTTGCTGGCCCCGAAAACCGGCAAAACCCACCAGATTCGGGTTGCGCTGAAAAGCCTTGGTAGTCCGATTGATGGCGATGGCCGTTATAAGGGCGCTGCCGCTGATCGCACCTATTTGCACGCCTACGGCATGGCCTTCACCGATGGAGATCAGGACTGGCAGATCCTTTGCCCACCACAGTCTGAATCCAGTGACCCGACTGAAGCCGCCAGCAATGGCCGACTCTGGTGTCCATTGCCAGCAGAATGGCTGTCACCCTGGGATATCTTCGGCCGCCGCTGACTCTGTTGCTGAGGCCAATCCCAACCGCTGTTCGATCTGCTGACAGACAATTTTCAAGGCTTTCACCCGCGCAAATCGCTTGCTGTTAGCCTCGATCAAATGCCACGGCGCCAGCTCGGTGCTGGTGCGCTCAACCATATCGTTAACCGCCACCTCATAGTCGGACCAGCGCTCACGATTTCGATAATCCTCATCGGTGATCTTGTGGCGCTTGTAACTGATTTTCTCCCGCTCCTTGAAACGACTGAGTTGCTCATCCTTGTCGATGTGCAACCAGAACTTCAGCAACACAGTGCCGTGTTCGACCAACTGGGATTCAAAGTGGTTGATCTCACTGTAGGCGCGCATCCATTCCGCCCGGCTGGCAAAGCCCTCTACCCGCTCTACCAGCACCCGTCCATACCAGCTGCGATCATAGATGGTGACCTTGCCGTCGCGGGGAATATGCCGCCAGAAACGCCAAAGATAATGGTGTGCCCGTTCTTCATCGGTTGGTGCCGCAATCGGAATAATCTGATAGTTACGGGCGTCCAGCGCGGCGACCAGCCGCCGAATCAAACCACCCTTGCCAGCCGCATCCCAGCCTTCCAACACCAGAACCATCGACACCCGCTGCCGCTGCGCTTCGCGCGCCAACTCGGCCAATCGCCCTTGCCAGAGCTCCAGCTCGTGGTGATAGGCCTGTTTGTCGATGCTCTGGTGAAGGTCGAGACTATCGAGCAGGGTTTTCTGCCGCTGAATCAGCGGCACATTTTCGACGTCACCTTCCTGTTGCTCTGAACGAGCCTGCAGATGATATTCAACGCGCTGGAGAATGTGATTGGCGACGGTAATGTCGCGGTAGTTGGTGTCGGCACTTTCAACCACTACCCAGGGCGCTTCGGCGCTACTGGTCTGACGCAATGCATGTTCAGCAATGCCACGAAAATCGTCGTAGGTTTGCAGGTGTTTGCGATCAAGCTCGGTCACTCGCCAGGACGTCAGCGGGTTGGCTTCAAGCTCGTCGAGGCGTTTGGCCTGGGCTTCTTTCGACAAGTGCAGCCAGACCTTGATGACCAGTGCGCCATCATCAGCCAGCTCGCGCTCGAACAGTCGAATCCGTGCCAGATAGCCGTCCAGTTCGACGTCGTTGATCCGGTGACTGACCCGCAAGGCGATCGGATCGCTATACCAGGAGCCAACGTACAGGCCAATACGACCTTTCTGGGGCAGCTTGCGCCAGAAACGCCAGTAATCAGGCCGCTCTCGTTCGTCCTGGGTTTTGTCGCCAAAGGCAAAGGTGCGCATGTATCTGGGATCGAGCCACTCATTGAGGCGATTAACCATTTCGCCCTTGCCTGCGCCGTCACTGCCGGAAATCAGTACAACAACCGGAAAGTCTGCCTGGCTCAGTGTCTGCTGGATTTCCAGCAGCCTGGTGCGCAAATGTGGCACCTGATGATCAAACTCATCCTTGTCAATTGCCTGTCCCAGTTCGGCTACTTCAAACATCCATTATCCCCGTTCATGCTTTGGTTTGGTTCAAACTCTGGTTTGGCTCAAGCATAGGCCGGGATAGCCAATCAGGTCGAGCAATTCCCCAAATGCAAAAAAGCCGACCATCCCATGGCCGGCTTTTTTGACTCGCTGCCCGCAGACAGCGCATTCCAGGGTGCGGAATTCTGTTAGCGGCCGTTAATCATAGCCGCAAATTCGGTGTAACCACCGACATGCTTCGAGCCTACAAAAATTTGTGGCACGGTATGAACTGGCTTGCCAATGGTTTTCTCCAGATCGGCCTTGCTGATGCCTTCTTCGATGATATCAACGTACTTGAAGTCAAAATCACGGGTCTCACACAGCTCTTTGGCACGACGACAGTAGCCACAACCTTCCCGACCGAAAATAGTTACTCGTTGCATGTACTGGTTCCTCAATTCTGTTAGCCAACGGTTGATGCATTCTGGACTCGGTTCAAAATCCACTCCGAATGCATCAGGCGTTCTCAATCTATGGTCATAGTGTATTTCTTGACTCTGAAGCTGATAAATCAAAAAAAACTATTCTGGCCATAGTCGACGTTCCTGTCACACGCGCAAGGCAGTATGGTTAGCGCACTACCTGAGCGACTTGTAACAGCCTGCGTCGAGCGCCAGCACCCCATACAGGGCTTCAAACAGAGGCTCGCGTAGCAGGATGCGGCCCCGGACTTTGCCCGCCCGGCAAGCCGCATAAAGACACCGCAGCTGTTGCATTTCAAATATTAGTATATTCTAATGCAGTAATATTTAAATCTGCCGATGTCTGGCGTATCCGGAATTTTGAGGAAGTCATCATGTCCCGACCATCTTCGCTGCCGCGCAATCGACTCAGCCTTGCTGCCGCCCTGCTTGTGACCGCCACCGGTGCTTTCACTATGAATGCCCATGCGGTCGAAAGTTCGGTGATTCAACCCAGCACAATTGCTGACTTTTATGACCTTGAGGCAACGCTGGAAGCGGTCAACGAAAGCACGATCTCAGCCCAGACCAGCGGCCAGATCCTGACCGTTCACTATGACGTTAACGACCAGGTCAGCAAGGGCGCCTTGCTGATCGAGATCGAAAACTCCCAGCAGAAAGCCCAGCTGGCGCAGGCCAATGCCAACCTGGCACAGGCCAAGGCCCAGAACGAAGATGCCCAGACAGCATTCAAACGCAACGCACGGCTGTTCAAGCAAGGCAGTATCTCCCAGGGCCAGTACGACAGCTCCGAGGCCCAGGCCAAAAGCGCCGCCGCCGCCGTTGAAGCCGCTACCGCTGCGGTTGAACAAGCGCGCCTGGCACTGTCCTACACTCGCGTCACAGCCCCTTATGCGGGTTACGTCAAGGCCCGCCTGGTTGAAACCGGCGAACTGGTTAACCCGGGCCAGCCGTTAATGACCGGCATGGCGTTATCGCCGCTGCGTGCCGTTGCCGATGTACCACAACGACTGGCCAGTCAATACCAGTCCGCCAGCCAGGTTTCCGTTCAACTGGGCGAACAAAGCATCGAGCCGGTCAAAGTAACCCTTTACCCCTATGCCGACAGCCAGCTGCACAGCGTACGCCTGCGTGCTGAACTGCCAGCCAACACGGCCGGCACCATGCCTGGTATGTGGACCAAGGTTCGACTGCAAACCGGCGAGCGCCAGGGGTTGCTGGTGCCAGAATCTGCCCTGATTGAGCGTTCGGAAGTCACTGCACTGTACGTCAGGGACGGTAGCCAGTGGAAAATGCGCCAGGTTCGCACAGGTCGTGTCGAAGCTGGTCAGGTAGAGATTCTGGCAGGTCTGAAAGCCGGTGACAGCATTGCCATCGACGGTTATGCCGCCCTTGCCGAGCTGGCCCAGGCCGCCCGCAACAGCAGCCACGGGGAGTAACTCTGATGACCGATAACGCTCAGACACTGGGCATTTCCGGCCGGATTGCCCGCGCCTTCCAGAATTCAGCGATCACCCCGCTGCTGGCCCTGCTCGGCCTGCTGCTGGGCTTCTTTGCGGTGATGATCACGCCGAAGGAAGAAGAACCACAGATCGACGTGACCTTCGCCAACGTTTATATCGGCTACCCCGGTGCCAGCGCCCGCGAAGTCGAACAGCTGGTATCAATTCCGGCCGAACAGGTGCTGTCTGAAATCAAGGGTGTCGACGACATCTTTTCGATCAGCCAGCCTGGCCAGTCGATTCTGACCGTGGCCTTCGAGGTCGGCGTACCACGAGATACCGCCATTCTGAACCTGTACAACCAGGTGATGATGCACAAGGACTGGTTCCCGGCCAATCTGGGCGTTACCGATCCGGTGGTGAAGCCCATGGGCATTGATGACGTGCCGATCATGTCGATTACCCTGACGTCAAAAGATCCGGCAGTCAGTGCCGCCGACCTCACCCAGGTTGCCCACGCGCTGGAAACCGAACTGAAAAAAGTCCCGGGGACCCGTGATATTTACAGCATTGGCGAGCACTCCGGCGTGGTTCAGGTCAAGCTCGACCCGGCCCGCATGAACGGCCATGGGCTGGCCTTTGACGATGTTCGCAACGCCCTGATGAGTGCCAATGCGGGCGGCTATCGGCTGCCGGTTATCCAGAATGGTGAAGTGATTCAGGTTCAAGCAGGCGCCTTTCTGAAAAACACCACCGACGTCGGTCAGTTGATCGTTGGCAAAAATGCTGGTGGTCTGGTCTATCTGGCAGATATTGCCGATATCACCATGCAAGCCGACGTGCCGGACCAAACCGTCATGTATCGCGCTCTGGGTGATGCCGCTGCCAGCCCGGCGGTGACCATCGCAATTGCCAAGCAGCCAGGCGAAAACGCCATCGACATTACCCAGATGATTGATGAGCGCCTGCAACAACTACATGACCGGGTTATTCCGGACAACGTCCAGGCCGAAGTCACCCGAGACTACGGCATCACCGCCAAGGCCAAATCCGACAAGCTGATCGCCAAGCTGCTGTTTGCCACGGCTGCCGTTGTGGTGCTGGTACTGGCAACCATGAGCTGGCGCGAAGCCATCATTGTTGGTGGTGCTATTTTTATCACTCTCGCCATCACCCTGTTTGCCAGCTGGGTGTGGGGCTTTACGCTCAACCGGGTGTCGTTGTTCGCGCTGATTTTCTCGATTGGTATTCTGGTTGATGACGCCATTGTGGTGGTCGAAAACATCCATCGACATATCCATATGGGTAGCAAAAAGCTGCTGGAAGCGATTCCCTGCGCAGTTGACGAAGTCGGCGGTCCAACCATTCTGGCCACCTTCACCGTGATCGCGGCTCTGATGCCAATGGCGTTTGTATCCGGTCTGATGGGGCCCTACATGAGCCCGATTCCGATCAACGCCTCCACCGGCATGCTGATTTCACTGGCCGTGGCCTTTATCGTCACCCCCTGGTTGTCGTACAAGCTTCTGAAGCGTCATTTGCCAGACGGCAATACTGCCCACGACGAAGAACATCCTGAAACATCGAAACTGCACAGCTTCTTCCACAAGTTGATGTCGCCGTTCCTTGGTCCCAAAACCGCCGGTCGTCGGGTCGCCCTGTTTGCCGGCATTACCGGCCTGATCGTGCTGGCGGTGGCCTTGCCTGCCACCGAACTGGTGGTGCTGAAAATGCTGCCGTTCGACAACAAGTCTGAATTCCAGGTGATCGTCGACATGCCAGAAGGCACGCCGGTAGAAGAAACCCTGACGGTACTCGACCAGCTCTCTGACGAGCTGATGAAGGTGCCGGAAATCAAGGACGTACAGATGTACGCAGGCACCGCCGCGCCGATCAACTTCAATGGTCTGGTGCGTCAGTACTATATGCGCGCCCTGCCCAACCAGGGTGATATTCAGGTTAACCTGGTCGACAAGCATCACCGCGACCGCCAGAGCCATGAAATTGCCCTGTCGGTGCGCGAGCCACTGCAGGCGATTGGCAAAAAACTCAACGCCAACGTCAAGGTGGTTGAAGTGCCTCCTGGCCCGCCAGTGATGTCGCCAATCGTTGCTGAAATCTATGGCCCGGAATACAGCCGTCAGATCGACGCTGCCAAACAGCTGCGCACCCTGTTCGAGCAAACGCCGGATATTGTTGACGTGGACGACTATGTCGAAGACAACCAGCAAAAATGGCTGGTGCAAATCGACCGTCAGCGCGCAGCCATGCTGGGCGTCGCCCAGTCCTCCATTGTGCAGGCGATCAGCACCGCACTGGGTGGCGAAGACGTTTCCTACCTGCATAACGACAACTCCAAGTACCCGCTGCCAATCCGGCTGGAGCTGAGCGAAGGTGACAAGGTTGGTCTGAACCAGTTGCTGGTAATGAAGGTAAAAGCCCAGGACGGTTCGTTTGTGTCACTGGCTGATCTGGTCAGCATTGAAAAATCCGTCACCGACAAAACCATCTACCACAAGAACATGCAGCCAGTGGTGTTTGTGGTGGCAGATATGGCCGGTGAACTCGACAGCCCACTGTATGGCCTGTTCGGTATTTCCTTCGGCATGGCAGACGCAGGCATGAACTGGGAGCAATGGTTTATCCAGCAACCGGCACTGACCGACGACATCAGCATGAAGTGGGATGGTGAATGGCAAATCACCTATGAAACCTTCCGTGACATGGGTATTGCCTATGGCGTTGGCATGATCCTGATTTACCTCCTGGTAGTTGCCCAGTTTCGCAGCTATCTGGTGCCGCTGATCATCATGGCGCCGATCCCGCTGACCGTGATTGGCGTCATGCCGGGTCATGCCCTGTTTGGCGCCCAATTCACCGCCACCTCCATGATCGGCATGATCGCGCTGGCCGGGATTATCGTGCGCAACTCCATCCTGCTGGTGGACTTTATCAATCAGCAGCTGGGTACCGGTATGAAGTTTGAAGAAGCCGTTATCAGCTCTGCCGCCGTACGGGCACGCCCGATTGTACTGACCGCAGTCGCCGCCATGATTGGTGCTTTCTTCATCCTCGACGACCCGATCTTTAACGGCCTGGCGATTGCCCTGATCTTCGGCATCATGATCTCGACTCTGCTGACGCTGATCGTCATCCCACTGCTGTATTACAGCTGGATGCCAAAGAATCTCGGCGAACGGATTCGGGGTGAAGTGGTAGAGGACTAATATCAATCCCGTGAAAATCAAAGCCCGCCAACCAGATGGTTGGCGGGCTTTTTGTTTGGATCACAGCCAGCTGTCGTTTCTTTTGTAGCTGCTGTTGAGGCTGCTTTTGTCGTCACTGCTGCCGACGACGGGCAAACACCCCTCCCAGGCCCAGCAACGCCAGAATCCAGGCTCCCAGTGCACCACCGCCGCCAGAACCACCACCAACCGAGGGTGCTGGTGCGGTGTACAAGGGCTGCTGCTGGTCAACCCTGTGATCTTGCACCGGCTGTGCGGCACGTTGCTCGCGAGCTTGTTGTTCAGTAGCCACCCGCTGCTTGTTGGTTTGCTGGATCCCCTTGGCCTGAAACACGTCCTCTCGCAACACAATCATTGAGGTGTAGTCCGTCACCAATCCATATTCCTTGGCGATATCAACGATGGACTGTTTGGTATCGGCATTGGCGCCCAGATAGTCTTGCTGGTCCTGCAAGCCTTCAATGGCGGCGTAAGCCCACAGCCGTTCAAGTTCCGGATAGGCATTATCTTGCTGCGGAAATTCGATGCGGGTTTGATAAAGCTTTTGTTCAGCACCGATGCGACCACGGATTTTCACGTCGGCACTGCCGCCCTGCCAATAATGCCCGAACAGTTGCAGTTGCTGGCCCTGATACAGGCTGCCGATGGTTTGTGGTTGCAGATCCTTGATACGCACGCCATCAATTTCGACCTGCACATCACGCAACGCCTGATGTGTGAGCTTGGCAGTGGCCAGCATAATCTGGCCAACCAGATCGTCGGCGTTGGACACTTCCTGATAAAAGCCCTGGGAAACCTTGCTCATACCCTGCAGTAACGGCCGATTGGCCTGGTTACCCATAATGAAGGAAAATAACCGTACGTCAGTGCGTTGCAGCAGCTCAAGAAACGCCCGTTTTTCGGTGGTGCCCACGTTGGCTACGCCGTCGGTTACCAGCACGATACCCGCCGGACGATCAGCATCCAGATGCTGCAGGGCGTCTTTCAAACCGGCGTACAGGTTGGTGCCATTTTGCGGCTGCACCGCATCCAGCAAAGCCAGCAGCTGGTTAACGTTTTCCGGTTTTACGGCCACATAACCCTGGCTCAGATCAGTGCTGGTGCTGTTAAACAGAATCACCCGTACCCGATCCTGGGCGGACAGTTTGCCCATCGCCTTGCGCACACCTTCCACCAGAGTACTGAACTTGCCTTGCATGGAGCCGGAGACATCCAGCACAAACACCCAGTCACGTCCTTGCTGAATCGGTGCCAGATCCATCGCCGGCGTCAGTGTCATCATAAAGGTGCCTTTACTGTCCGGCGTCGGCTTGTAACTCACCATGTCCAGTCGGCCCGGCAGACCTGGCGTATGACGCCAATAGGTGACGATATCGTGATCCAGTGCGAAGACGGGGGCATTGGCTGAGGCACTGGCTGGTACGTCCCCCTCAAGCTTGCCATCGAATTCGCCCTCGGCCTGGGCATTGATCGCCTGACCGGCAGATGCCTGATTGGATAAAGAAGTCTGATTGGATAAAGAAACCTGATATTCCTGTTCGCTGATCCGATTCACCACCGCCCCCGGCTGATCCGGCAGCCTCAGGCCATCAATCGGATAACTGGAACGCAAGGTCAGGTCAAAACGAAAAGACTGCTGCACCTTGTCGTTGCGGTTCCAGAAATTATCTTTGGCAATGTCCACACCGCCTTCTTCGAGCGGATAGACATAACGGCCAACGCCGTTGTCGGTATGCGTTGGCTGAATGTAAACCAGCCGAATTTTTACCGTGTCTGAAGCCGGCACCGGATAAACAGCGATATTGAAGTCCTTGTAGCTGTCCTGCTCAACCAGCGCGGTTTCGTTGCCCGCCGCTTTCTGTTCTTCATAGACTTCTCGCGCCTGCTGCTTCTCCAGCACCTCGCCAGTCACTGGCTGGCCGTTGATCCAGTAAGTGAATTCTCCGACAGCAGCCTTGTCGGGCACAGGAAAGGAATACATGGCTTCCAGTTCGCTGGCGTTGGGGTTACGAAACACCTGTTCGACCTGAGTCGTCGCGTAACCATCAGCAATCACCACCTTGACGTGTTGTGACTCAATGGTCAGCGGTTGATAGCTGGCATTTTTCGGCGTTAACAGCCCGGCTGCTTCTGACTGGCCAGAGGCCAGCAAGAGTGCCGAAGCCAGGCTGGCAGTCGCCAGCCAAAGACGTTGGTTATGGAAAGTACGAAAAGATTGAGCAATACGTGGCAGTTTCATGATGGCGTCCCTTTGCTGATCACGGCGCTGCGATGGCCGCGTTGGGCGCACTATTGGTCAGTTACCAGTCGACGCAAAGGAGACTCTGCAAAGGTTAATCCGGTGAGACGTCGGGTATCAGCTGACGATACTTTTGACAGTCGGCGGTCGAAACAGCTGGTTATTCGCAGTCCGTGCAACCGTTTCGAATCGCCTGACTGAAGTCGTCGGCATCTGGCGTAACCAGCGGGTTAACCCGTACTGTCTGACGTATTTGTTCGATCGTTTGAGTCTGATTGAGATAACCCAGCTCATAGGCAACCTCATCACTGTAGCCAGGCAGCAGCAGTCGCCAATCGGTCAGCACATCCAAGGTATCAAAAGCACCACTCAGCAACAGTAAATGACTCAGGCAATTATCCAGCACGGTATTATAAAAGCGCGGTTGCTCTGCCAGTTGGCGAGCATCCTGCAAAAACATCCGCAATAACTGCTGCACTTGGGCAGGGGGCAAAGTCATCGGATACAGGTACAAGCGCTCCTGCCGCACATGGCTGCGCAGGCCGAGCAGGTCTTGCTCGGTTCCAAGTACCCAGGTCATCTCATATTGGCGTAACAGCCCCAGCAAGGGATTGTAACTCTGGCCCTGCTCCATGCGCGCTTCAAGCGACATAACCAGATACCGGCCATCATCAAATTCGAAACTGACCAGGTTGTGTGCCATGCCGTAATCGGCAAAGTGCGACAGCCCGAACCACAGACGCTGTGCCTGAGAGATCTCAAATTCATCATCGAGATAAGACAAACCCGCTGGATGGCCGTCTGAGATATAGCGAAAATCGCGCATATCGCCGATTCGAACATGGTTATTGTTCAGCTCAACAAGTGCAGGACGCCGATGCTCAGGAATCCAGTTGCCATCGTTGCTCGGTTGCAGACCCGCCAGATACATGACAGCTACGCCCAGCAGAATCAGTGGCAATCCCAACCAGAACAACCAACGGCGTTTGGATGCCAGCTTCATATCAGGCGACTCACAGGGTTTTGGTGTTTTTCTGACGGCGGAAATCGGCAAACACCCGGGATTCCCAGGGGCGTGTCGCCAACAACAAACTGGTACCGTACCTTTGCTCCAACGGCAGGATTTCATCCTGCTGGTGGCGGTCGTTAAACTCGGCCACCACCTTGCGCAGCTTGCTGATCAATTCCAGAATGGCCGCTTCGGACAACATACCTGACACAAATTGGCGGTATTCGCCCTTGCCAGCAAAGCGAGACTGGAAAAATTCGGCCTGAATCTGTTGTTCAAAAAAGCGCTGGATTGGCCCATCCGGAATCCAGCTGAAATCCTGCGCGATCAACAAACGGGTGCGATTGCCGGGTAGCAGCTCGATAATTTTCATCCGATCAAGCCGCGCCAGCAGCTGAATGCCTTCATGCTGGTCGATGCGGTAGGTGTCGATGATTTGCTCGAAATTCCACTTGTTCATCAGACTATGCGCAACCAGTAACAGCCGGATATCACCAACCAGTTCCCGCTCCTGCTCCATCGACAGTCGCGAAGTGTGTTGGCGCTGCTGCTCGGTTGAGCGCATCAACTCCAGCAGTTCGATGTCGAGCATCAGGCATATTTTTTCGAGCCGATCGAGCGTAAACCCCTGATCAGCAAACAGCCGTTTGACACTGGGTTCAGACAATTCGAGGCAATCGGCAACATCCTTATAGGTCTTGCCATTCGCTCGCAGCAGCTTTTTCAGCGTATCGATAATATGACGGGTCTGGCTCACCTTGAGCCTCCAATGGACTACAAATCGCCATCACTATAAACCATTGTTGCTGGTTTGCTTGAGGTAAGCGTTTGGTTGCGACAACTGTTTCACAGAATGGTATCAACCAGGCGGGAAAGCCCGCCAGGTTGATTGGTCAGAGCGCGTCAGGCAGGCACGCTGCCGTGTGGGTCGATAACAAATTTCTTCGCCGCACCACCGTCAAAATCGGCGTAGCCAGCCGGCGCATCATCAAGGCCGATCACCTGTACGTTGACGGCATCGGCGATTTTGATCTTGTCGAACAGGATCGCCTGCATCAGTGGGCGGTGATATTTCATGACCGGGCACTGGCCGGTATGGAAAGAGTGAGACTTGGCCCAACCCAGACCAAAACGCATGCTCAGCGCACCCTGTTTGGCGGCGTCATCAACTGCGCCAGGGTCTTCCGTAACGTACAAGCCTGGAATACCAATCTGGCCGCCCGCACGGGTGATAGACATCGCCGAGTTCAGTACCGTCGCCGGTGCTTCTACATGGGAATTACAGCCACAGGCGTGAGCCTCAAAACCAACACAGTCAACGAAGCAGTCGACTTCACGTTCGCCCAGAATTTGCTCCAGCTTGTCTTCCATTGAACCCTCTTCTTTGAGGTTAATGGTTTCACAACCAAAACTGCGTGCCTGCGCCAGGCGGTCGTCGATCATGTCACCAACAATCACACAGGCAGCGCCGAGCAGCTGTGCAGAAGCCGCAGCGGCCAAACCGACCGGACCAGCACCAGCAATATATACGGTAGAGCCCGGGCCAACACCGGCCGTCACACAACCATGGAAACCGGTTGGCAGGATGTCAGACAGCAGCGTCAGGTCACGGATTTTTTCCAGCGCCTGATCCTTGTCCGGGAACTTCAGCAGGTTAAAGTCTGCGTAAGGCACCATCACGTATTCAGTCTGACCGCCAACCCAGCCGCCCATGTCAACGTAGCCATAAGCAGCACCCGGACGTGACGGGTTCACATTCAGACAAATACCGGTTTTGCCTTCCTTACAATTACGACAGCGGCCGCAGGCGATGTTGAACGGCACAGAAACGAAGTCGCCGACTTTGAGGAATTCAACGTCGCGGCCACACTCGATGATCTGACCGGTAATTTCATGACCGAGAACCAGACCAGATGGCGCAGTGGTACGGCCACGAACCATGTGCTGGTCGGAACCACAGATGTTGGTAGTAATTACCTTGAGGAGCACGCCGTGTTCGCATTTGCGATCACCCAGACTCAGTTCAGGAAAGGCAATGGATTCGACAGCGACTTCGCCCGGGCCCTTATAGACCACGCCGCGATTGGTGTTGCTCATAGCTTGTATCTCCAGAATCTTGTTTTTATTGCATTAGGAGGCAACCTGCTGAACAGGTTGTTGAACACGCTACGCGGCAGACCCGGCCCAGTCTTGCCGAAAATGGACCCTTTTATGCCTGCTACGGCCTCAGGAGATGAGAAAGAGTTTTACCAGATAGAAAAATGAACTTTGGCGGCCCGGAGTTTATTGCCCGACTACCAGGGTCGTAGCCGATCAAGCGGTACTGGCCAGCCCCTTCAGCCCGGCGATCAAAAAACACAGCATTTGCTCCGCCACCTGTTCTGGCGGTTGCTGTCGAACCTCACCAACAGGAAGTGGCAATCGCTCGTCGACGACCAGCAGCATCAGGCACGGCCCGGCCAGCTGGATCATGGCGGTTGCCAATCGTGGGTCATTAACATCAAGCCCGGCAATAGCGGCCAGCAGCTGTCGGACAATGACGATCTTCGGAGTGATTTCAGCATCCACCAGGGCTCGTAAATCAATACTGGGAACCAGGATCTCACGCACCAGCACCCGGACATTCCAGCTTTGCCGAGCGGTTACCACCCTTGCCAGAAAACGTACCAGCCCGGCCAGCTTTTGTTCAGGCGAAGCCGGGCTCTGTTGTAGTTGCTGCAAAAAATCCAGTGAAACAATGCTGCGATGGGCCTCAACCAGCACCGCCTGATACAAACCGTTACGGCTACCAAAATGGTAATTGATGGATGCCAGATCCACCCCGGCAGATTCCGCGACGGATTTATTGGTGGTCGCCGAGAACCCCTGCTTGCCGAACAAGTCCCCCGCCGCCTGTAATATTCGCTGGCGAGTCTGATCGCCATCCGAGCGCGAGCGTCCGCGGCCGGATTCTGCGGGTGAATTGGTTTTGTCATTCGAATCAATCATATTTTTGTGCTTTTACCAACACAGCCATTCCAATCTGGATTTTTTTTAGTTTAAATCGAATTTAAACTAATGCCAGCAGATCGTGCATGGAGCATCTGATGAAAAAGCCATTGATTATAATTGTTCTATTGGCTGCCGCTTTGATTGGTTACCTGCTTTACCAGCAAACCCGCCCCCAGCAGGACCCTGATCAACTGACCCTGTACGGCAACGTCGATGTGCGCCAGGTATCACTCTCCTTCGAAGGTTCCGGACGCATCACCCAGATGCTGGCAGAAGAAGGTGATCAGCTTCATCAGGGAGATGTAGTTGCTGTGCTGGACACCCAGCCACTGGAATTGCAGGCTCAGGAAGTCACTGCCCGTATCGAAGCCGCCCAACAAGGCCTGCTGAAACTGCAGAATGGTGCCCGCCCACAGGAAATCGCCCAGGCCCGCAGCCAACTGACCGCCGCCAAAACCCAGGCTCAACAATCCAGCCGTGATTACCAGCGTCTGCAAGACATATTCAAGGCGTCCAAAGGTACCAGCGTCAGTCAGTCTGATGTCGACAAGGCTCACAGTGCGCTGTTGATTGCCGAAGCCCAGGCCAATCAGAGCCAGCAGGCACTTGAGCTGCTGCTGGCCGGTGCCCGCGCCGAAGACATCGCCGCCGCCGAAGCCCAGTTACAGGTATTGCAGGCGAACCTGCAGTTACTGCAATTGCAGATTCAAAGAGGCCAGCTGATTGCCCCTGCCGACGCCAACATCCGTTCGCGTTTGCTGGAAGTCGGCGATATGGCGTCGCCCTCTCGGCCGGTTTTCACACTGGCACTGACCAATCCCAAATGGATTCGCGTTTACGTTAACGAAACCCGTCTGGGGCGAATTCATGAAGGCATGAAGGCCAGTATCAGTAGTGACAGCCAGCCAGACAAACCAATAACCGGCAGCCTGAGCTACATTTCATCCTCGGCTGAATTCACACCCAAGGCAATCCAGACCGAAGAGCTGCGCACCAGCCTGGTCTACGAAGTGCGTATCCGCTTCGACGACCCTCAAGGCCAGCTGAAACTGGGCCAGCCAGTAACCGTCAACATCGCTCTGAATCAGTAATTCAGCATGAGCATTCTGGTTGCAGCCAACAGGCTGTCAAAACAGTTTATCGATGCCAGCGGCGTGCCTTTTAACGCCGTTGATGAGCTCACCCTGACCGTAAAAGCAGGCCAGCTGACCGCACTGGTTGGCCCTGACGGCGCGGGCAAAACCACCCTGATGCGCATGATCGCCGGCTTGTTGAAGCCGACTGAAGGCACTCTGACCGTGCTGGATACGGATATCAGTCTGGACCCTCAGTCCGTGCAAGATCGCATTAGCTATATGCCGCAACGCTTTGGTTTATATGAAGATTTAAGTGTGCAAGAAAACCTCACCCTGTATGCCGACCTGCACAATGTGCCGCTGCAGCGGCGCCAGCAACGTTTCGAGCGTTTACTCCAGCTGACTGACCTGGCCCGCTTCACCGACCGCCCGGCCGGCAAGTTATCTGGCGGCATGAAACAGAAACTGGGACTGGCTTGTACGCTGGTCCGCTCTCCCGACCTGCTGTTACTGGATGAACCCAGTGTGGGGGTTGACCCCTTGTCTCGACGGGAGTTGTGGAAAATCATCCAGCAACTGGTGCACGACGAACAGCTCAGCGTGATCGTCAGTACGGCTTACATGGATGAGGCTGAGCGCTGCCAGCAAGTCTATGTGATGCATCACGGCAAGACGCTCGCCAGCGGTTCCCCGGATGAACTGCGCCACCGCGCTGACGGCCTGACGTTAACCATGGAGCCCCCTGCTGAGACACCGGCCCGCAATGTGCAGGCGCGTTTGCTGGATGCTCGCGAGCTGATTATCGACGCAGTTCCGGCAGGCGGTGCCGTGCGATTCAGTCACTACCCTGACGCTGATAGCCGCCAGCTTGACCAGCTCTATCAGCCGTTACCAGTCAGCGAGCGCCCGACTGAACTGGAAGACGCCTTTATGATGTTGCTGCGTGAACACAGTGACGGCTCTGCCAGCCAGAAAAGCGTCAACCAGAATCCCGCACCAACAACCGGGCCCACGACGCCAGCGCCAGATTTTCAGGTAATCAAACAGGACGACACCCACAAACCGGCGATTGAAGTCCGCAACCTGGTTCGAACTTTTGGCGACTTCACCGCCGTTGCCAGTACTTCTTTCAGCGTCCAGCGTGGCGAAATATTTGGACTGCTGGGGCCGAATGGCGCTGGTAAAACCACCACCTTCCGAATGCTTTGTGGGCTGCTGCCAGCGTCCAGCGGGTTTCTGGAAGTTGCTGGAGTTAACTTGCTGACTGCCCGCGCCAAGGCCCGTGGCCGGATCGGTTATGTATCGCAAAAGTTCGCTCTCTATTCCAATCTGACCGTACTGGAAAACCTGGAGTTTTTTGGTGGCGCCTACGGTCTGCGTGGCAAGCACTTGCGCCAGCGTATTCAGCACACCCTTGAGCAATTCCAGCTTGATCCCAAAGCCAGCAGTGGCAAGCTGCCCGCCGGTTACAAACAACGACTGGCGATGGCGACCGGCCTGTTACACCAGCCAGATATTCTGTTTCTGGACGAACCGACCAGTGGCATCGACCCTCTGGCCCGGCGCGATTTCTGGCGCACCATCACCAGTCTGGCGCAGCAAGGTGTGACCATCATCATCACCACCCATTTCATGGAAGAAGCTGAATACTGCGATCGCATCGCCATTCAGGATGCAGGCAAGCTGTTGGCACTTGGAACGCCACGGGAGGTTCGCGAACTGGCCGGTGATGGCTACAACAGCAACATGAATGATGCCTTTATCGCCATCGTCGAGATGAATCGTGACCGTCTGGCGCAGCAAGAATCCCGCAACCGGGCTTCTCAACCGCAGGAAGCCAGCACATGACCGCAGCCAGCAACGCTACCAAGCCCCAATCAACGATCCGATCATCCAGCCCCTTCCGCAGGCGTCTGTGGGCATTGACCAAGAAGGAATCCCGCCAGCTCTGGCGTGACAAAAGCAATCTGATGGTTGGCATCCTGTTGCCCGCGATTCTGATTCTGCTGTTTGGTTACGGCATTTCATTTGATGTCAAAAACACCCGCATCGCCGTGGTGGTCGAAGATCATTCCCCGGTGGTGGAAAACGTTATCGCCGGACTGGCAGGCAGTACTTATCTGGAGCCTGTGCGGGTCAATCATATTCAGCAGGCAGAAGCCCTGATGCGGGCCAGCGAGGTAAAAGCCATCGTGCGTATTCCGCAGGATTTCTCGCGGCAGCTGAATGACGGCAAAGCCCAGATCCAGCTGCTGACCAATGGCATCGACACCACCACCGCAAACAGCATGGAGAATTTTATTTCTGGTGCGATTCAGTCCTACGGCTTGCATCAGGCCGACCGCAACGGCCAGGGCAATGCTGAAACGGGTGTTATGGTGGTGTCGCGCATGTGGTACAACGAAGCCGCCAACAGCCACTGGTTTGTGGTGCCCGGTCTGATTGTGATGGTAGTCACCCTGATCGGTGCCTTTCTGACCGCCTTACTTATTGCCCGCGAATGGGAACGCGGCACACTGGAGTCGCTGTTTGTAACGCCCGTTCGGCCGCTGGAGATCATCATTGCCAAGCTAATTCCCTACGCCCTGATCGGCGTATTTGATGTGTTTATGTGCATGATGGCGGCCCGTTATCTGTTTGAAGTGCCGATTCGCGGTTCCATCAGCCTGATTGTGATCGCCTCGCTGCTGTATCTGTGGGTTGCCCTGCTGCTGGGGCTGGTGATCTCCGCCCGCACCCGCAACCAGTTTCTAGCCAGCCAGATGTCGTTAATCATCAGCTTTCTGCCAGCCTTGATGTTATCTGGCTTTGTCTTCGACCTGCACAACGTGCCGGTGGTGGTTCAGGCCGTCAGCCAGATACTACCGGCGACTCACTTTGTCAGCTTGCTGAAAACCCTGTTTCTGGCCGGTACCGACTGGCAGATGTTCTGGCAGGAGTGCGGCATTCTGGTGATTTATATTGTTCTGCTGACGCTGGTTGCCAGGCGCCTGTTACCCAAATCGCTCGACTAGACGGAACCGGTTATGACTGAGCTGATCGCTTATTTGCACCAGATTCTGGTGTTGTGTCGCAAGGAGCTGCTGGCGCTGTTCAAGGATCCGTCCAGCCGCGTGGTGTTGGTTGCGCCGGTACTGGTGCAGTCAATGCTGTTTGGCTACGCCGCGACTTACGATCTCAACCATATTTATTACGCCGTTTTGGATCAAAGCCACAGCGAAGCATCGGCAAAACTGTTGAATCGACTGGATGGCAGCGGCGTGTTCGAACGCAACGTCACCCTCACCTCACCGCAACAGATCCCACAAGCGGTGGACCGGCTGGACGCCATGCTGGTACTGAGTATTCCGGCTGACTTCGCCGATAAGCTACAGTCTGGCGAACCTGCGCCTGTGCAGGTCATTGTTGATGGCCGCAACTCCGCCACCGCCAGCAGTGCACTGCTGCACATGAACCGGGTGATTACCAGCTTTAACCAGCAACAGCAGCTCAGTAATGCCGCTATCCAGATCACCCGCAGGGCCTGGTACAACCCCAATGTCGAGTCACGCTGGAGCATGATGACCGCCATGGTGGCGACCCTGAGCATTATTCAGACGCTGATGTTGGCGGCCTTGTCGGTCGCCCGTGAACGCGAACAAGGTACCTTCGATCAGCTATTGGTAACGCCACTGGCTCCGATGCAGATCCTGGCAGGCAAGGCGATTCCGGCGATTATGGTGGGGCTGGTGCAGTCGACTTTGGTGTTGCTGATAAGCCTGTTCTGGTTTGGTATTCCGTTCCGCGGCGAACTCTGGCTGATGTATCTGGCGTTACTGGCTTTCACCGGTGCCGGCGTTGGTATTGGCCTGACGATTTCAGCGATATCCCTGACCATGCAGCAGGCCATGCTGTACACCTTTCTGATTATTTTGCCGCTGATGTTGTTGTCCGGGCTGATCACCCCGATCGACAACATGCCGGAAATTCTCCAGCTGAGCACCTGGGCCAACCCACTGCGTTTTGGTATTGAGCTGATCCGGCGGATCTATATGGAAGGGGCTGTTTTTGCGGATATCGCCCACGACTTCATCCCACTGCTGATCATGGCGGCATTTACCCTGCCACTGGCAGCCTGGATGTTTCGCCACCGATTGGGCTAGTAATCGGCAGACCAGCAAGATCTTTGCACAGTCCGTGAAATGCAAAAATGTCGTCAGATTATTGGTGGCCATTGGCGGTATTCTGAGAATGGATTTCAGCATCTTGGATCAGCCTGCCATGACCTTCCCCGCCACGGCCTCCCGGACGTGCCTTTTTGCTATCCATCATTGTTGCCGTTGGTGCTGGCCAGGGCTACCGGCAGCGTTGCATGCAAGCATCTGGTTCGGTGTTTTCCTGCTCTCCAGCCTGGGCCCCGGCAGCGCCCATGCGACCCTGCAATTGAACAGCGACCAAAGCTATTCTTTGTCCGGTCAGCTGCAGCAATTGCAACCCGAGATCGCAACCAATGACATCAATCTGGTTGCAAGTGGCCAGGCGGGTACTTTCCTCCCGCTCCCCGGCCAGTTGATTGAGGGAGTCGGCGGCACTCGCTCAATCTGGTTACGGTTTTCCCTGCAGCGAACCCGCAGCGGTCCAGATAAACTCTATTTACGCATCACACCACCCTTGCTCGACCATATTGAGTTCTATCAGCCCGGCCCTGATGGCTGGGTCCGAATGGTCAGTGGCGACCAGGTTCGCCATTCCGAATGGCCTGAAGACGATCGCACTCCCGGTTTTCTGATTGATCTGACCCGGCAGCAAACAGGGACAGATCCGCAAGACTACTACATCCGCTTGCGTCAGAACGGCTTGATGAATGCCTATTTCATACTCTACCCAGTCAGCCAATACCAACAGCGTCAACAGGATGAATCACTGCTGTTCGGATTGTATTTCGGCGTATTCTTTTCTCTGATTCTGATCAATCTGCTGCACTGGATCAGCTTGCGTGAGCGTATTTTCGGTGAGCTGACGATCTACCTGGCCCTGCGTGCTGCCTTTTACCTGAGCTTTAACGGACTCATTTTTCAGTGGTTATTGGGTGATGAGCCACTGCTGAACGAGTATGTGCTGAAAACCCTTACGGCACTGACCGTCGCCAGCCAGATTTTCCTCACTGCCAGGGTACTGGAACTGACAAGCAGTTATCCGCGCATGGCCCGGCTTTACACGGCACTGGGAATATTGTCACTGGCCATTGGGGTGTCGGTCTGGTTTGGCTGGTTCACCCTGCTGATGGGAGGGCTGGCATTGGCGCTGGTACTCACCGGAGTGCTGAATGTTGTGATTGCCCTTGACCAGTTGCGCCAGCAGCGGCCATTGGGACGCCTGCTCCTGGCGGTGATGACCATTTTGTTGTTTTGTCAGCTGGCCATTTCGCTGCCGTCATTACGCATTAATTCCGGCATGATGGTGGACTTGTACGGCAGCCAGGTTGGCTCGCTGATTATCTCAATGGCAATTCATGTGGCCGTTGCCATGCGGGTTTCCCAGTATAAAAAAGCCCGCAACGCCAATGCGGAAAGCGCCCGCATCGCCGCGGCCGAAGCAGATTCCGAACGAGCTGCAAGACAAGAACAGGCAGATTTTGTCGCCATGCTGTTTCATGAGATCAAGACACCGCTGGCCGAAATTGATTCAGCCACAACCATACTGGAGCATCTGGACGATGGGACTGTTCGAGGTACCGGTGACCGTTATGACACGATTCATAGTGCCGTGGAGCGACTGAACCGGCTGGTCGAACACAGCCTTTCGCGCGACCGCCAGGGGCTCGACGCGGCCCACCTGAACCGCACTCCCACCCGCTTGCGGCCGCTGGCAGAAACCGTAGTGAATGATTTTCGCGGCTTTCGCAGCAACCCCTTGTTGCTCTGTGGCGGCGAAAGCCTGGCCGCGTTGCACATTGACCCGGAAATGGTGCGGGTTGCACTTGCCAACCTGATCGACAACGCAATCAAGTATTCGCCGGCTGGCAGCACGATTCGTATCGATCTTGATCAAACCGTTCAATCCCAGACATTGTCTGTATGTGACAGTGGCCCTGGCATGGATGCTATAGCGGCAGACCGGGCCTTTGACCGCTACTGGCGTGGCAACACCAGTGGCAGCACTACAGGCGCCGGGCTGGGGTTATATCTGGTACGCAAGATCGTGTTGGCCCATGGCGGCCAAATCCAGATTGATTCCCGGCCCGGGGTTGGCAGTCGATTTATTCTGACCCTGCCGGAGTTTTCCACATGAATCCTGTTTCCCCCTCTGCCGCCAGCATTCGCTGTCTGGTGGTTGAAGACAATCCCAGCCTCAATCGCGATTTACTGTTTTACCTCAACAGTCAGGGGATAAATACCACTGGCGTAATGGACGGCAAGGCCATGGACCTGGCACTACAGCAGCAGGCTTATGATGTGGTTATTCTTGACCTTGGCCTGCCCGGCGAAGACGGCCTGAGTATCGCCAGCCGACTGTCGGCCAACCGCAATCTGGGGCTGATAATCCTCACCGCGCGGGACATCCTGACAGATCGTCTGGCTGGCTGGGAAAGTGGTGCCCATGTCTATCTGGTCAAGCCGGTGCCACTGGAAGAAATCACTGCAGTCATCAACTCGGTCTATCGCCGCTTGAACCCTGCGCCAGTTGATCCGCAGTCACAGGCCTGGCGTTTTTATCCGTTACGGCGGGAGTTGATTTCACCGCTTGGTGCCACCATCCCACTGACTTTTCGTGAACGCCTGCTGATCAATGCCATGGCTGAAGCACCACAACAATACATACCGCGCGACATGGTGCTGGAACAAGATACCGGCGGGGCCATCGACGCCCTCATTCATCGGCTACGCCGCAAGCTCAAACAGCATGGTGATCCGATCAGGACTGTCTATGGAGAGGGATTTGTTTTTGAGGGTGAGCTTGCGCTGTGCCTGCCTGAAAATAATTAGCCATCCGCCACGCCTTGGCCATCAAATGCAAGGATTTCGTCAGAATTGCCACTGGATGGGGGGTTAAAGTCAATTGCCACTGGATAACAACAATCAGGCAAGGAGTCCCGCATATGTCATCACCCCGCCAGCCCAACATCTTGCTCATCATGACCGATGAGGAGCGATTTCCACCGCATTACGAAGGACAGGAGGTTGCCGATTATCGCGCCAAACACATGCCTGGTCGTCAAAAAATCCGCCAGGCATCGGTTAGTTTTCAGCGCCACTACGCCGCCAGCACCGCTTGCGAACCGAGCCGGGCATCGCTGTTTACCGGTCACTACCCATCCCTTCACGGCGTTAGTCAAACCAGTGGCATGGCCAAGAGTTCATCCGATCCCGGCTTGTTCTGGTTGCCACCCAATACCGTGCCAACCATTGGTAACTGGCTCAAAGCCGCTGGCCAATATCGCACCTATTACCACGGCAAATGGCACATATCTGATCAGGACCTGACGATTCCTGGTAGTCACACGGGATTGCTGACCACTGACAGCCAGGGAAATAACTTCCCGCAACGCGAAGCTTTATATCGCAATGCCGATCGCTTGCAAGACTACGGTTTCCATGGCTGGATCGGCCCCGAGCCTCACGGCTCGCTGGCCGCCAACTCTGGCACCATTCGAGACCCGGGCTTCGCCCAACAAACTATTGAGATGCTGAAAGAGCTTGAAGCGGAAGCCAGGGTAAATGCCGATTACCAGCCGTGGATGGCAGTCTGTTCGTTTGTGAACCCACACGACATCGTATTCTCTGGCCAGTCATGGAAGATGATCGGCCTGCAACAACCGGACCTGTCAGGCATTCCGGTGATCAATCCACCAACCCGCCATGAAAATCTGGCCACCAAGCCTCGCTGCCAGAAAGACTATGTGCTGGATTACGGTTTGATGTTCTATCGCCAGCCCACCATGGACAGCTATTACCAGCTGTATCTGTACCTGCAATCAAAAGTTGATGCCCTGATTGACTCGGTCTACACCACCCTGAGCGAATGCCCCAGCCTGTTCAGCGACACCATTGTGATCTTCACCTCGGACCACGGTGATGTGCTTGGTGCCCATGGTGGAATGCACCAGAAATGGTACAACGCCTATGATGAGTGCCTGCGCGTGCCGCTGTATATCTCCACCCCACAGCAGCGGGCTTCGGGCACAGCCCGCACTGAAGACGGCCCCACCAGTCATGTCGATTTGCTTCCAACGATTCTACAGCTGGCCGGAGTGGACACCGCAGTGACAGCCCACACCCTGGCTGAAGATCACACCGAAGTTCATCTTCCGGTTGGTCGCAGCCTGGTACCGCAGCTGAACGGTGACAGCACTGCTGACAAGCCGATTTATTTCATGACCGATGACGAAGTTGATGAGGGGCTGAACGAAATCAGCGCGCCCAAAATCACCGAAATGTTTTTTACCGAAGCAGCCGCTGGCGACAACAAAAGCTGGCAATCAGCACTGACGTCAGGACTGGCCCAACGAGCAACACAACAGCCCTATCGCCCGGTTATTGAACCCCACCATATTGAAACTGTGATTGCGCGTATTGATGGCACCCTCTACAAACTGAGTCGTTACTTTGAAAACCCGCGTTTCGTCGGAAATGCCGTCGGCAACCCGGACCAGACAGCGGCACAATACTACGTGCCTGATGAGTGGGAAATGTATGACCTGGACCGCGATCCATCCGAGACCAACAATCTGCTGTCCGGGCTGGCCTCACCAGAACCTTGTGCACAACTGATAGCGCAATTGAAAGCCTTGCTGGTCGAACAGCGCCAAACCAAGCGCTTGCGCCCAACTACATTAAACATCAACGCAGAAATGCCCCACTGACCTCTTTTGAGTAGCGCCGGTTTCGTCTGCACCACCAATCCCGCAGTCAGGCCGGTTAGCTACTCATCCCATCAGCCATCCACTGTTTCACTGACATAAGATGACACGTCAATCTTCGACAAACCGTTAAACTCCTGTCGATGAAAAGAAGCTATTTCCTTCGCTTCACATTTGCGCAAACGACGTAAGGAATACAGTAGTGGGCTTGATTGATGCATGGAACAAACGTAAGGCTGTGAGAGTTTTTGAGAAAAAACTGGGAGATCAACTGGGGGTTGAATGGGGAGTAAAAAATAGATACCAGCGTCAGCAGGTAAAGCAAACCATTGCCCGGCACTACCCGGAACACGCAATCTATACCTCCTCTGCTGTGTATTTCTGGTGCAGCAAGCAGCAATACAAATTGTACTGTACAGAGCATGGCATCCCGCTGGATGCCAGAGAAGTCCCTCGATCATCCCCTCGGGATAACACCCTTTATGGAGATGACGGTGACTCCTCCTTCGATGGCGGAGGCGACTCCAGCGACTGTGATTTTTCCAGCGACTGCGGCGGCGGAGGCGGCGAATAAACATCCGCCGCCATGAAATTGCTTCAGTCAGATTTGGACGATTTAACAATCATCACCAGCATCAGCTTTTTGGGGCCCCGGCAATCGCCGTGGCAGTGCGTTCAAAAGTAAAGCCAATACGCTCCATCATGCCTTCAACCAAAGTCAGATTGGCAGTCGATACCCCGCTACTTGCAAGCGCCTGCCGTAAGTTGTCGCTGGCCCGGCGAAAGTTGGTGTTGAGCTGGCCATCAGCGCTGAGCAAATAGGCTTCAGACAACGCCTGTTGCCACTCCTGCAGACATTGCTGCACTGGCGGCGTAAAGACTTCATCAGTCACCAGCCGTCGCAATCGCATGGATACATGCCCAAGGTTCAGGCCAGTCAGGCCCAGGTCGGTAATGTGTCGCTGCGAACTGCCACTGCTGCGATCAGACAAGGCCAGCTTCAGCAAGCGATCTCCCATACGACTGTTAAACCAATCCTCCGGCCGTTCGCGGGGTTCGGCAAGCTCCAGCAGATCCCTGGCAGTTGCCTTCAGCAGACGCTGCTGCATGGTGTGATCTCCCGGTGGCGTTATCAGTCGAAAAACCCAATAAAGAACCACTACACCGGTCAGCACACCAAATGCCGTACTCAGTGATGAAGCCGCATTAAAAGCCATGCCATTACCGGGTTGCAGAATAATGGTCATGGGTATCAGGAAACCCAGGCCATAAGGCAGCGTTGGCCGATTGGCCAGCGCCAGCAAACCCGGGAAATACACTGCTGACATCACCAGAATCAGCATTTCCCAGTCACGGCTGGATTGTGACAACAACCCCAGCACCAGCATGCCAACCACTGCAGCAGCCATAACGCCATGCACCAGTCGTGTTACCACCACAGGAATCATTGCTGAAGGCAACCGGGCGAACATAATCGAGAAGACTACCGGCATGATCATTAACATCATGGCCGCAGTACTGGCGGTGTAGACCCAGACCACCGCACCGATGCCAAACACCAACATGGAGCGGGATGCATTGACTGCCGCAACCAGCCAGTCGCGATAGCTTTCGATACTGCTGGCTTTCAGCAAGGTTTGGTCCGGGTATTCCAGAGCCTGATAGGCGCGCAAAACCACGATCAATTCAGCGACCAGGTCAGCAGCAATTTTGGCCAACCGAAATTGCAGCGGCGATGAAAATGTTTGCTCCTTCTGCAAGCGGCGCAGTTGCTGGCGTAGCTCTTGCGCCTGCTTACGGGCGACTTCGTAGTCGCGGGTTTCACGCATGGCATCAAAGCTGGTCACCATAGTCGCCAGCCACTGCCGATACCAGGCTTCAACCTGATCGGGATAGTTGCGCTGGAAGCGCCCAAGAATCTGCACTTCTGCCAGCAACGACATTACCCGATTGCACAGCAAACTGGCCGCTCGTCCATGCCCTGGCCCTTCCGGGCCTTCAAAGGTCACCGCGCTGGCGTCATCCGTGACGGCCATCAAGCCGTCGAGAATCAGGTCTGCGTGCGCATGACGTTCTTCATGAGAGCTGTTCTCGCTGAGTTCCAGCGACATATAGGCCAGCGTCTCATTAACAATCAGCTGGCCGCCTTTACGCAGTCCGGCCTTCACACTGACAGGCCACAACAACTGGCTCACCAGCACCGCGCAGGCCGCGCCGACAATCAGCTCGGCAACCCGTGCATGGGCGATTTCATAGACACTGGCACTGCTGGCTGATGACGCATCCAGCATGGTCAGCAATACCACCAGAGCCGCCGACATGCCCGCCATTGCAAAACCATAGGTGTAATTTACGCTGCGAACTGTCGTTGACAATGCCGAGTGCAGGCCGATCCACAGAGCTACCGCGCCCAGTGCCAGGGCTGGATATGGCATAAATGCCGCCAGAATACCGATGCCAACCAGAGCACCAATCAGTGTACCGCCGATCTGGATCAGGCCCTTCTGGATCACCAGACCGGTTTCCGGTCGCACCTGCAAAAACACAGCAGAAACGACTGCCCATGACGGCCGCTCCAACCCCAGCGCCATGGCGACCAGCAAGGCCAACGCCATGGAAATCACACCTTTGATGGCAAAGATCAGCGCACTTCGGTCCGGTAGCAACAAGCTTCCTGTCAGCGGGTGCATAACACGTGTCAGTCTTGCTGCAAATGTATAGATGCGGTCATGCCAGCACTGAGATGAACGCCATCAGGAACAGATTCCAGTTCGATATCAACGGGGATCCTTTGTGCCAATCGTACCCAGTTAAAGGTTTGCTGAATCTGTGGCAGCAACTGACCATCCGCAATCGTATTGGCATTGGCGATGCCCTGACCAATGGTGCGAACCCGACCAATCAAAGGCTTGCTGTAACCCATCAGATAGATAGTCGCCAGCTGTCCTTCACGCACGCGCTGGATTTTGGTTTCTTCAAAATAGCCAGTGACATAAAAAGACCCGGCTTTGACCATCGACAGCACTGCCTTGCCCTGAGCAACATAGTTGCCACTGTTCAGATTCAGGTTAATGATGGTGCCGTCTGCTGGCGCCTGTACCCGGGTACGAGTAAGGTTGATCTGATCCGCTGCGAGTTTCGCTTGTGCCAGCGCCAGACTGGCTTGTGCCGAGTCGGTTTTGATGCGGTAGGATTCCAGGTCTTCTGAGCTGATTGCTTTTGAGGAAGTCAGCTGCTGTCGCCGCTGGTATTGGTGTTGGGCCAGTTCAAGGGCGTAACGTGCTTCTTCTACGGCAGCTTTGTCTTCAATTACTGCCGCCTGATAGCGCTGGTCATCCACTGCAAAAAGCAAGTCGCCCTTTTTTACCGCCTGGTTGTTGGCCGCAGACAGCTGTGTAATCCAGCCAGAGACGTCCGGCGCAATCGTAATAACATCGGCCCGAATTCGACCGTCGCGAGTCCAGGGAGAATACAGATAATGATCCCAGACCCATTTGCCTGTCAGTAAGGCTGCCGCCACGACGACTAACGTGATAGCAATCCGGATACTGTTTTTCATCGCCTCAGCGCCCTCCTATCCACACAACCAGGCCGATGTAACACACCAGCATCGACAGATCGAACCAGGCTGGCTTCCATATCCATTGTCTTAAATTAAACTTGTGCATCAGCCATTGCGTCAGCCAGTACAACAAGAATGCGATTGGAACAAACACCACCATCGGGCTGAACAGCATCCCGGCAAACGAAAATTCATGCAGCATTGTTTCATCTCCAGGTGCGGCAATTACCCCAGAGAATAATAGAGGATAGTTTCAGTTCCCTGCCAGCACTGCATATCACTGTTCCCAATACCCTGCAGTGCCGTGGCTTGTTACTCATCAGCCGTTTTATCGGTAGTCAACAAAGGGGCTCGACCAGCTCCTAAATGTCGTTCAATGATTTTGCTTGGCAAGGACGACTTGCCATCCAGATAACGCATAGCGGTGCGGGTATCGCGCCAGCCAATCCATTCCGTCAGCTCGGCCACGGACGCTCCCGAATCGATAATCCAGTTGGCCACACCACGACGCATACTATGACTGGAGTATTCGGTAGCATCGACACCGGCTTTCTGGAACAGGCTTTTAATCATTTTATTAACGGAGTTCGGATGAATGTGCTGGCTGGAGATTTCACCCCAGCGCGAAACCGCAGCAAACAGCGGCGCATCACTATTCAGAAAGGTCGGCCGTGCGACTCCATGAAAACCAGCTTCCAGCCAGGTTCGGATAGCCTCCATCGGGCACAGGTTCGCCAGCGACTCCAGCTTTTTAACCTGCCCCAAGCCTTCACGATCCGTTTTCGACTTGGCTAGATAGAGTTCCATATATGGCACTTCAGCATCCCAGTGCAGCGTCACATCACACACCCGCAGGCCAATTAGCTCGCTGGAGCGCAGGCCAAACCAGAAAGATGTCAATAACATTGCCTTGTCTCTGAGTGCCTGGCGAAAAACTGGCGGGCTCTCAGTGTTATGCAGGGCTTGTTGATCCAGCCAATTCACCACCTGATGAATAAGTCGTAAAGGAGCCGGCCGGGCCTGTTTTTGTTTTCGGCCGTATTTACGCCGAATGCCTCGCATCACCTGCCGCACCAGCTCACTGTCATTTGGATTGGTCGCAAAACCATTTTCCTTATGCCAACGCCCCAGCAAAACCCGCCGCTGTTCCAGAGTCGCGACACTTAACTCGCCCGCGTAACGAACCAGATAGTTTTTCAACTGCTCGCCGGTGCATGGCAGCAAACCACCGTATTCCAGGGTGAAGTGATTCACAGCCCCCTCTATCGCCCGCCGGGTATTAACACTTTCGGATGCGTCCAGAATCGCCGCTTCCTTGGCCAATATGTCCAGCTCGGCGGCGCGGCCTTGATGGAGGGCATCTTGCTGATCGGATTGTTTGTTCATCTTGCACTCCTGGCTTCACCGCAATGCTATCCCAATCCTTACAAAAAATTAAGACGTGATAATGTTCTATTATCAAGTCTTTACTTTTTAAATAACTGGTCGTTTAAAAATAAGTTTCTTATCTTTTTTCATGTCACATGAAATACTACAATTAAAACACTTTTGAGATGCCAGTCAGCCCGGAGCGCAACCATGGCCAGACCCCCAGTAATCGGCTACAACGACGTCGAAAGCGCCGTCAAAACCCTCCGGGAACAACACAAACCGATCAATCCCTATCAGATCCGCCAGCTATTGGGAAAAGGCTCGGAAGCCAAAATTCTGTACTTTCTGAAAGGCATGGATCTTGACCCCGAAGACATGCAAACAGACCCCCTCACCCGCCGTCTGGCTGGACTACTCAAGCCAGTAGCCATGGAACTGCGAGAGGAGTTGTCAGACCAGCTCGAACAGTGCCGAGCAGAATTCGAGCAACAACTGCAACAAGCCAACAACAAAGCCAATGAGCAAAAAAACCTTGCAGAAACCCTGCAAAAGGAACTCAACGAACTGAAAAAGCTGGCCCAAAACCAGGCAGAAACCATCGAAAAGCAGCGAGAAGCAGAAAAAAGACAGACAGCCGAGCTGGCCAGCAGTCATCACCAGCAAGAACTATTGAGGCGGGATATACAGAACCAACAGACCAAACTCGCCGAGAAAAATGAGCAGATGCAGAAGCTGCAAGCAAATCATCAACACCAACTAACCAGCCTACGAGATGAACATCAGCAGGATAAACAAGAAAAGCGTCAGCTGATTGAACAGCTCAACCAATCCATCCAGCAGCAGGCTATTCACACACAACAGGAAATGGCCAGTCACCAGACCACCCGACAGGAACTACGCCAGGCTTATGAAAAGTTGGGAGCCAGCATGGAGAAAAACCAAAGCCTGAGTGATCAGATTGTTGAGCTTCGAGAGGATAAAAAGCACCTTGAAGTAGAATTGGCTGAAGTCAGAGATGTGAGGCTGAAGCAGGATGAAAAAATTGCCGAGCTTGTGGATGAGATACACCTCCATAAAAATGTGCTGAAAATCTACTCCTCCAAGCTTCAAGAAAAATTATGAAATACCGTAAAGAAAGGCCACAATTGAACTATCCGACCCTATATGTACCATTTGCATGATCGCTAGTAATTTCAAAAGCATGCCAATGTTATACCGGGTTATTATTTCGATCTTAAAAGGAAGGTTATGAAAGGCATTCAATTTTTCACTGAAGATGCTGAATCAAAAAACGTAGCAAGCAAGGTCAACCTTTCAGTATTGACGGATTTGAATCAGGGCTTCGACGAACCAGATCTTATTGATGATATTGACATTAACACCCTCAATAAACGTGATAAAAAAATACTCATTATTCAAGATCCTGTTGCAAGATTCATATCGAATTATAAAAAATTAATTGAAGATGGCGTTCTCTCTTCAGCAGAGCCCCTGTCTGAGCCAAATCTAGCGACCCTCCCCAAAAGCCCATCACTAGAATATTTTATCGACAATCTCGAATCATACGAGGCCATTCCAGAGGTACACCAAAGAATCCATTCCTTAAAAAAAATTCTTAACGGCAAATCTCTAGATTTCTTCAATCATATTTATAAAACCCATAATATTGAATCTCTTCTCAGAAGCCTGCCGAATGAGGCATCCTTAAGAATCAAAGCTTTAATACCATTTTTCTCCACTGAAATTCCAAAGCTATCAAGCGAACGACTAAACAAACTTCTATCTTTTTACGAAGATGATTTCAACCTACTATTAGGGTACTACAGCAGAATAAGTACGATTGAATATCATACTGAGAAATGTTTTTCAGTAATCAGCTCCGACCTTGAAGTTCGCCCTTTTATAATCTGGACATTCAGAAGAGCCGGAGGAACCAATCTCGCAAGCGCAATGTTTAAAGAATCATACTACAGCCCAATAGAGCACGAGCCATTCAACTCAGACAGAGTTTGGGGTGATGCTGTCATTGACTGGATAAATACAAAAGATACGATTTTGCTCTTCAAGAAGATTCACCAATGCTTGGCAGAGAAGAGGCTGATTAAACATTGCATGGAGATCATGCCATCAACTTTAAATGCAGCACTAATGGAATTATCCATCCGTCATGGTTACAACCATGTTTTCCTATACAGGGAGCACCCGACAGATAGGTTATTAAGCCTTAACTATGCATCCCTGACAGGTATATGGGGCCCAATCCAGAAAAAAGAAATCAGAGTTGATGAGTCGATTTTTGATACACCTATCGATATAGATAAGCTCTTAGGACACGAGAAGGTGTGTCGTCAGAAAATGCGCTCCATATACAAAGCATTGAAAATATCCGGGCAAGCACCAATAAATCTTAGCTTTGAGCAACTATATGAAAACAAATCTTTCGAACACTCAAAGTATCTGGTTAAAAATACTTTCGAAAACCTTTCAATAAATCCAGCCTCCCTTACGGCTGGATTTTTCTCTAAAACACTAAAACGCGGCAGCCAAGGAACCAAGAATGACTACACGCGATTCCCTGGAGCAGAAGAATTCATTCAGGAATCAAAAAAGCTACCGTCCTTCTTATTAAATAAAGCTCCTGCCAAAGTAGCTTCTGAAAAGATTGAAAATATCCTTCACTTTGAAGTCTGGAAACCTGTAAATTCAGCCAGGCCAGACGAGTTCTTTTTAACCGGTATATTGCTAACGGAAAACGAATCAGAACTCCGCGCATACAACCAAGGTTCAAACCTGGAAATCAATGCCGAATTTAATCTACACTCCCAACGTATAAAAAGCCTTTTTCCAAGCATAAAAAGCGCATCGAACTGCAGATTCATTATTGGTCCAATTTCCAGAGGTGCATCAATCACAATAGAAGAAAGCCAAAATAATTCCCCAATAGCAAAATTCCATATAAAATAATAATTTTACAGCCCTTGCCAATCATGGCAAGGGTGGTTATTTTAAGAATCCATGACTAGAGATATACAAACTACAAGGACCTGATTTTTCTTTTATATTCAGATATTTTTTTTCGTATAAAGGGTCCATCAGGACGAATCTTCTCAGCCAAAAGCATTAATGATAGGGCTTTTTTTAAATCAGTATTTTCAAGCGCTACAGCACCATCCCTCAAGGCATCAGCATACTCATCAGACAAAGGGAAAACCTTTCTGTTCACTATCGAGAAAATCTCAACCATTGAGTCTATGTTAAAATCTTTATCAGACAGAGTACTATCAACAGCTTTTGAAGCTGGTTCAAAAAGCGCTCCCGAACCGCCTAAAAACGCCTCATTGACAAGCACATTTGAATCGTAAAACGTTTCGTATATTCTAACCTTGACATCTTCTGGGATGGACAACCCCTTGCCCTTGAAATTTTCGTAAATAAAATCAATTGCTTCTACTCGCGCCAAGTCGACATATCCATGATCTGTATACTTAGGCAAAACCACATTCACCGCGCGGCCCAGAAACATTCCTAGCATACTAAGAGATTCATTCTGAATCTCAAAATCTCTATTTACATATTGAGGTAGCTCATCATTTAACAGAGAGAAAAAATCATCGAGCAAATCGCCATTTCTAAAAAATTTCCGGTCAAACTTCCTAACAAAGAGGTTTTCAGATCCGAATATAGATGCCCAATTACTAAGCATTTCATAGTAGTTATAATAATTATTGTCAACACTACAGCGAGAAAAAAAGATATCTGGATCTGGATTAAGTCCCGCCTTGATGGCTGTAGAATACAACGAGTTACATGTTTGCGCCTGTTCCCGTAAGTAGCAAATGATACGCACTTGATCAAAAAATGGAGCCAGCACTTCGGACACTGCTATTATTTCAGCAAGGGTATTAGTTCTGGAATGGAAATGTTCACTGGAGATAAGTACCGTATGTATCGATTCACCCAGAGAATTTATTTCGGTCGCAAACCTATCCAGAAAATCCGCCCTGAACCTTTCTTTTAATTCAATACTGGTTATTTGACGATCTTTGAAAAAATCATCATATTTCTCATCTGCCATGCAACTGGAAGGGAAATGCCTATTATTTTTTTCACCAGCACATTGCAAGAAATGAATACCAAATCCAGACAAAAGCTCTCTATTCAAGTAGAGAGCTTCCTGAATTGAGGTGGTTCCTGTTTTTTCTGTTCCAATATGTAAAATAGCAGTTCTTTTCATTTAACCCTCGACTCAGCAGAAACCAACATTATTTCAATGCTCGCTTGCGCAAAATGTTTTCATCTACTTCCTGTTTATTCCCTTGCGAACCAGTCCGTCCCTTCTCCGATGAGAGGCGCCTCGCATTTAACGCTTTCTGAGCGAGACGCCTTTTATGTGCTCGTTTTTGTTTTCCGCCAGAGCGAAGAAGGCGCCGTCCATCAACTCCAATTTCGGTTCTCTCGACAATTTTCTTGATAGCCTCACCATCTGGTCGAAGCTTCAAAGCCTTACTAGCAACACTATGCGCCTGCGCATACTTTCCTGTACGCTCCAATAGCCGCGCAAGCTCTCTTAACACATCAGCCTGGGAAGCTTTAGGCTGCAAAACAGAGTTTAACTCATCCTGGGTCAGTCCAGCTCCACCTCCCGTTAATGAGATATCGCGAAAAGGAATTCGAAGCCAGCTGGCGAGCTGATACATTTCATAAGCATTATTACCCTCTCTCAATGCATCAAGCGTCCTGATTTTCAGGTAAGAATGTAACTGCTCATCCCCAAGAACAATCTGGGCTACATTTTCAACAGTTTCATACATAGATCCGGAAGTTGTTTCATCGCTGTACGGTATATCAATGGAATAAAGCTCTGAAATTTCATCGACTATAGGCTGATATATAGCTTTCAGCTCGTCAAAAAGCTCGTTGCCTAGAAGATCATGAAGACTAGGCCTGACTGGCAATTTTTGATCCGAGTAAGCCTGCAAAATTAAATCAAGCTTGCCGTTCAAGCGAACTTGATCACGATCTAAGATAAGATTAACAATCCGCTTAAACTCAATAGCCGCTGGAGTATAGCTATGGTTTATTCGCGGTGCTGGCTTCTCATATGGCAATCCGAGCAGCGTACAAATTTCTCCTGGAGAATCCGTGCTACTACTCTGAAGCTCAGTATAAGGGATAAGTATGACCCTATCTATTCCGAACAGCTCTGCCCACCTCAATAGAATCTTCCCGGTGACACCATCCTGAGAGCGATGCCCTTCATGCTGAGCCAAAAATGAAATTGGGTGTGGAGAATAATGCCGTTTGACACCCTGGTTATAATAACTCTTAAATGCTTCCAGTGGATGTCTGAAAAAACTTATAATCTGAACATTCAGGCCTTCCAGAACCTTGAAAATACCCTCCGGCTGAGTAAAGAATATCTCACCCGACAGGATCAACGTACAATTTTTCTTGTCAGCTTCAGACATGAAGCCATCAACGATAGCTCTCGCTTTACTGAAGTTTTCATTATCAATTTCCACCCCTATTCGCCCGTGGCCACCAGATATGCCGTTAACATCAAGACCATGAGGGGGGTAATATATCCCATACCTCTGAAAGCTTTCAGAGTTATTTGTGAAATAGTTTTGAATTGCAGAGGATCCGGTCTTGGGAGACCCAATATGCAATATTAATCTTTTTCCTGGAGAGGGCTGGGCTAGAAACTTTCCGACACCGCCAACAACAAGAGCTTTCATTTTAGAGTACATGATCGATTATCTCATAACTGGATTTTGAAAGATCGAAATTAGGATTGTAATATGGATCGCTATCAAGAGATGTTCCCCACTTACTCCTCATATACTCAATTTCTTTTCTAAATCGAGCTTTCTTTTCGGGCGTAATCTCATAGCCCCTAGAAGCAGATTCATGATGATACAGGCATGCGTATGGGGTCCATACATTTCGGTACCCGGAATCCCTGACGCGAATACAAAAATCTATATCATTAAAAGCCACAGGCAAGCCCTCATCCAACCCTCCTACTGATGTGTAAATTTCTTTTTGGACGACGAGGCATGCAGCGGTCACAGCAGATACATTATTAGTTATTAATAATCGATCAAAATATCCAGAATCAAACCTTCCAGCGCCAGAACAACTATGGCCAGCAACACCACCGATCCCTAAAATAACACCGCCATGCTGCAGCGTATTATCAGGATAGAGTAACTTGGCACCAACGCAGCCAATTCCAGGCTTCAGAGCCAATCCTACCATTTCGTTCAACCAATCAGCTTCAATGATTTCAATATCATTATTCAACAAACAAATAACTTCTCCTGTAGCCACTTCTACAGCCATGTTATTTAACCTGGAGAAGTTAAAATCAATTGGAGCTTCAACTATTTTTACTCCTTCAATAGACTTAATCGCATCAAAATATATCAACGTCTCAGTACAGTCCGATCCGTTATCAACTACAACCACTTCAAAATCCGGATAGATCGTCTTTTCCAGCAAGGAGTCAATACACACCCTCAGTAAATCCACTCTGTTCTTTGTCGGAATTATAATGCTGACCTTAGGCAGACAACCATGATATTCCAGTCTGTAGGTATTAGGAGAAACTCCAAACTCAGCTTTAAATGGTATTTCAGAGATCTTACAGTAATCTTTCAATGACTTGAGCCCCGCATTCCATGTGTACGATTTCTCACTTCCAGACAAGGCTGTAGAACCAGGGTGTGCCCGCCAGTGATATAGAATTTTGGGGATATGAATAACATTTTGAGGATCTAGAAAGCAGGATACACGAAGCAGTAAATCATAATCCTGAGCTCCTTCATATCCCTGCCGCAAGCATCCAACTTTTTTTATTAAACTAAGCTTCAATACTGTTAAATGCGAGATATAGTTCTGGGAAAGCAATGTTTCCGGGCTATAATCAGGCTTAAAATGTGGAGAATATCGAACATCATTCTCATCAACCTTATCTTCATCAGAATATATCAATAAGGCTTCTGGATTATTAAGTAAAGCATTCTGAATTTCAGCTACAGCATTGGGGCTAAGAAGATCATCCTGATCCATAAACGCGACATATTCTGAATCAGCAATCATCAACCCAGAATTGGTTGCCTCTGATATATGCCCATTAACCTCTCGCCGTACCATTTTTATTTTTTGACAAGATCTAACCAACTCTTCAAGATACTTAACGACTTCAGGATCAGTCGAACAATCATCAACAACTACAAGCTCCCAATCTAAAGATGTCTGATTCAATACGGAGTTGATGGCCCTTTTCAAATACCTGAGATCAGGGTTATAAACCGGTATAACTATACTTATAGTGGGGATATTTTTGGAAGAATCCTTCATCACCCACATAAACGGTTCGACGTATTCAATCCATCCTCTATAGTCAGCCAAGGTTCCCATAGAAAATTTCAAATTATATTTATCAAAAATAGATTTAATCTGGCTACGTGGAAAATGTCCACCCAGCTTTCGATTCATTCGTGCGCAGGCGAATTTACGGGATACCTTTACGAATCTGAGCTCCAATACAGTGGCATCAGAATTATCCAGGCAAAGAAAATCTAGACTCTTTATACTATTTTTGAAATATAATATTCGCTTATTCGTTGAGTTCGCCTTCAATACTGGCAACGCCATCCTGACTGATGGATTATCACACAATACCAAACAGGCTTTAATACTAGATGATGAAGGATTGGTAATTTCTATCATGTACCATCCACTAAACACTCGACACCAGGAGTCCAGTAAAACCTTATAAACCCCAGAGACTTTGGCAGACTCATTCAGAGCAAGAAAAGCTCTCCTCCTCGCAAAAAGCCATGCCATCAAGCTATTCATCATACTATTAGAACCCAAGCTAACCACAGAGACAGACAAATTCAATGAAAAGAATCCAGAAATATGAAGAAAAACAGTTTCTGGTCATATTTTTCCCTACTAAAAGATGCTTAAACAGGATACCCGGACTGTTTCGAGCAGACCAGGTATCTCTCCTAGCCTACAACTCAATCAGTAGTGGTAAATACCTTATCCATATACCCACTTTCAACCAGAGAAGATGAGCCATGATATTTCCTGGAGCATTCAGACGAATAGATCTGATTCAAAGCGCCACTACCTAACATTTTCATATATCTCTTATACTCTTTCGCACCATTCCAGTGCTGCCCAGCTTCAACCTCTCGAACAACCTTTCGATGAAATCCCGAATGATATTTAAAATGCATGATTGCACATTTCTGGTCAAAAACTACGCAACCATCAATAAAATGAAGACCTTCTACAAAACGCATTTCAGGATTGTAACGAATAAAGTTATATTTTTGATTCAAGTAATTGGGGGCTGGATAGAGGTTGTACTTTCCAAATATACGCTCCCTCATACCACCTGAAAAGACCATAGAATTACTAAATGGCCCATATTCAGGGAGACCTTGAATCCTCATCGTGGATATATCATCAAAGTAATCACATACATCAAAAAATGAACTTTCATCCTGTGGTAATACAGCAGCGTCCAGATGTCCTTTGGGATAAAAATCAACCATAGGAGACAAAACCGCATTAGCGCCAGACATCTCCAACTGAGAAACCAAGTCACCAATGCTACGATTTTCAAAGTCATCAAATACAAAAAGTTCATCTGAATCGATCAGCAGCGTCCACTTGCCAACACAATAATGAGAACACAATGTCTCCTGCCAATTAACCCCAAATCTTGAGAAGCGATAATCCTGACTAGCTACAAAAACAGATACATCCGACTGCTCCAACATATAACCAAGTGATTCATCACGTGAGCAATTATCTACATAAAGGAAGTGTTCAACACCAAGCTTTCTGTGATGAGCCAGCAAACCTGGAAATAATTCACTTTCATTTTTTCCAACAATAATAGCAACAACACGGGACTTTCGAATCGCCCATTCATCAACCTTCAGGATTTCAAGAATTGGAGATAACCCTTCCACTCCCAACCATTCGGGCTTCATATGATCAATAGAATCTCGATATATAAGAGCAGGTAGACTGGTATTTTTCAAATGCAAGCCTAATCCAACATTTAATCTGGTCTCGTCATCTTCGGTATGAAACACTTTTACGGGAACATCACTCCCTGGAATTAATCCGTAGTCCCATATCTGAACATCACGCCCCCCAGCAACGTTTCTTTTCACCGTAGTTCGGTAACCAGTGCCTGTTGGTTTAATGTTAGCCAATGACAATAAGTCACCGACAAGCTTATCTTCACAATAAGAGGCAGATACTAGCTGAGCAGATGATTGCAAAGACGCAACCTCCCCCAATTTTCTGATGGACTCTCGATTTAGAATATACCCAGTGGAACCATCACAATATCCTGACGTTTCAGGACTCAAATCAAGAGCACTCTTCGCTTTATCTGATTTTGATTTGGCTTGGTGCCATTTTCTATCAATCAAAGAACCGGTGGAGATTCGACCAAAATAATCACAACCCAGATAAGCCGGATCTCCGAACATATCCAGCACATTCAGAACGCAATCATCATCTATCTTATAGTAATAAGCATGATTACTGGTGTGCGAGGCATACTCGAACATTCTTAAGGTTTTCAAGGGAAGTTCTTCATAAGTGTCACCAACGGCAAGTGCCATTATATCATCTTCAATATAATCAACATCTACACCACCAACGACAATATTGTAAGAAATCCCGTAACGAGCCAAATCCTTTATCCATGTTTCTCGCAACACTTCATGTCGGGTATCCTTATATGCCTGACAACTATAGATGAGAACTTTACAGTAAGGAAACTGGCACAATTCCCTAACCAGCTTTGCGACCTTCTTACAACTCGTAGAATCTGAAAGATCAGTTAGCGTATAAAAATGTTGCTGCAGCACAGCATGCAAAGATGCCAATGCGCCGGAACAATCTTCGAACATTTGATCCAGGTCTTCTACGCCCTTAAACTGCTTTTCAGCAAGGTAAAGATATATAACTGCAAGATTATATTTATCCTGGGCGAATTCAATGTAGCACTCTTCATATTTAATCAGAAGTGCGCGAGCTTTCTCAGGGTCGAAAGACGCCAAAAATATTACTTCACTTAATGCCAGTCGAGTCAGATCAACCCTGTAATTGTAGGGCATGATTTCATAGCTCAAGCAGCTAGTCATCAGCTGTTCGATAAAACTACAAATTTGCTCATGCGAGCCATCATTATCCGCACGGGCCGTCAGTGCATCTCTGTACCAAGATGATAATGCATAGCCAGGTGAGTTATGCACCTGAAGCAAATCTTTCACCAGATAATTTTTTCTACCATCCCTTGATGCTGACAGCGCCCCCCATTTATCACCGATACTTTCCAGTACGTTAGCAACGTATCTGGAATCTGAAACACCCTTGCCATTGAGAAGAAAACGTGTCAAATCTAGAATGATTTTTTTTGCATCTGCCACCTGGTGTAGCTGATCAAGTTTAGAAAGCAAGAAAATTGCGTTTTCCACATCACCAGATGTTGTATCATCCATGCTAATGCTTTCAACAAACTCCAGTAAATGCCGACAAGGCAAATACAGATCTGCCATGACTTCATAGAGCTTCATATCAAACAGCTTTAGCCTTTCAAAATCCAGGTGAAAAGCATAATCCCGATTCATGCAATAGTGCTTTCTAACATTGCCTTCCAATATAATGGCATCATCAGTGAATTTGGAAAACCCTATATTCAAAAATCGAACAAGTACGTCGATAAAGGTTTTTTTGGTATGATCTTTTTTTTCCACGATATAGCGATGCATACTTTCAAAAGCATCTTTAAGGATGCTATATGATTTGGCATCAATATCATTATCCAAAATTTGATTAACAAGTAGCGAAAAAACATCAAGTTCAGCATAGGACTTTCTCCAAACTCCCCATGAGTATTCCCTCAACAGGGCAGCTGTGGACTCAATATTCTTGCCAAGCACATATTCCTGAGCTACCAGGTTCAGGGAATACCAACAATTTGACTTAACCAGCTCTTTAACTATTTCATTACGACCTCCTGCAACGCTACCTACCGGTAAATATATTGCAGGATCAACAGCAATAAATCTCAAGGTTTTAAGATCTTTCTTATACACCAAAGAGCCAGCTACAACGGGCCAATAGTCCTTTTTAGTCGCTGCATCCAGTGAAGACCATAGCCTGTTCGCTTCCTTCCAGTCTGAAGGGAAATTCTCGGCGAAATTGAATTTCTGTTCTTCTCTGCCGCAGCAACGTTCGATCAACTTATCTTTAACCCTGCTACTCTCAGCCAGCGAGTTATTTATCAACTCCTTAGCTTCAAAATACACCTTCCCTTGTAGCACAGGAACTACCCGGTTAATAAAAGGATGCTTAAAACAATCATCCTGAAGAATATTCAGAAAATCGCCGATAAAATCTATGCTATATACAATTCGTTCTAGCTGTTCGAGTGCTTTTTCGTCAAGATATTCTGACTTAAAGTCAATAAATACTGCCTTTTTTAATCCAGAATAATTATCTGGTAGCAACTTAAAAAATTCTTTCTCATAAAACATATTTAGAATGAAAAGCTTCTTATCATATGAGATATAAGACAGTGACTCTTCGCCAATCAAGGGAAGGACAGAAATGTAATCATTAACATCGTAACCAAGAGGAGCAAAAATAGACTCATAAAAATCTGAAAGAGCAATGCTCTTAACCTGGCCAACCATCCCGCCCCTACGACGTACGGCTATTAAAGCTTCATCCTTCCCTACCAATGCTGGCAATATATCCTGAACAGGAATGCTTACATCAAACCCTTTGCCATGGCTTAGCTCAGGGATGTTTAACAAGTCAGGGCGATTATCTGAGGCCTCAAAAGCATGTACATGAATGCCGTTTACAAAAATATCACATGAATACTTAATTCCGTTTTTTAACGATTTCTCGTACTCTGAATCTGCGACCCATCCACGAACTCTAAGGCCATCAACTTCATCAATACAACCCAAAACCCTATCCGATGAAATTATTTCAGAAAAAGAAGATTTTACGATGTTATCTCCATCATTAGACAACATTTTCTTTTTGCTTTTTCCAAAAATTTTTTTAATATTCACAATCAAACTCCCCTAAGCCTTCCAGATATCTGGCAATATAATCTGAAGCCCGCGCACCCAAAAAAACACCTGAATTACTAAAATCTTTCGAAGCATACTCAACAATTTGAGTTATAATATCTGCATCATCTATTGATAATGGCAACAGCAACCCACTACCCAGCTTCCTCAATCTTGACCCAATTGCCCCAATGTCTAGCGCAACCACTCTTTTGCCAAGGGCAATCACCTCACTGAGCGTATAGCTGTAAGTTTCTACGCACTCTCCAGGAAAGAGAACCACATCTATGTCTTGCAACAGGTCAGGCAATTGATGCGAGCTGAATTTCCCCTTAATGTCTACCGGGCCATGAGATCTTAAAAAATCATCATTGACGGTTTCGCCAATAATCTTGATATTCAGAGTGCGACCACCATTCACCCCCACGAGCCTGCACACCCTATAAAATCCTTTATGCACACCTAGGGAGCCAACAATCGCAATGTTAACTTTACGGGAGGATATCCCATGGACGGATACAACATCCACATCTGCACTCCGGTCTATATGTGGCAAAACATTAAGATTCTCTAGCGGAAAATACCTCAAAAGACGTTTTGACACATCGACATCCGGAACAAAAATCCTCCTTGCTGAAACTAAAAAGTCTCTGAATGAGTTACGCCAGCACTCAATATCATCATTAAAGACACTTGAGCTTAAATAGATAGCATCATTAAATCCATTTTTTTTGATACATCCATTACAACCAGCAGATGAATCAGGTTCGCTACAATATTTTCCTGCCGAGTCATACATTGACAGTCTGGGGCAGGCATAGAGGTAATCATGAATCTGCACCACATAAGGCGTTCCAGTATCTGCCGGCAATGCAAGAACCTTCAGATCAAATTGTGCGATATGGTGATAATCAATCCTGACCACATTCAAACAGGCAAGAAAGTTTTTAATGTCTTCGTACTCTTGCCTGAAGTCAAAATCGATTACAACACCCGAGACTGTGTCAATGAACCTCCATAAGCCATCCTTATTCTGATTGAGGATTACCGCTCTCTGTCCACTTGAGTTCAGCAGTTCAACCAACCCATCTGTCGCTACTTTTGTCCCCCCTCCAAAATTATGGGTAACAATAAGGATAGAAGGCATCGGCTCCCACAGCTCTTGCAGCAGCCTCTTTCCAAGTAAAACCCGAGTATGCCTTAAGACATTATTATCGATAAAATCCTGCACCAGCGAGCCATATTCAGGATAAAGCTTACTAAGTTTTGCCGCATTCTCTATTTGTAGTAGCTGCGCTTCACCAGCAAAAGAAACAGACCCATGGTGATATACAAAGGAGCTGAAAGTTACAACATTTCTCCAGCCCAGTGAGGCCGCCCTCATAGACAGATCATTTTCTTCTCCATACCCCCTCCCCCACAGCTGCTCATCAAAGCCGCCGACTTCATCCAGCATAGTCCGCTTCAGATACATACAGAAGCCATGTGCCGAAGGAATGTCTACAACATTCAGTTCAAGAAGTTGACATTGCTCATTTACCTTAGAAAGCATGCCAATATCTTTTGGGAAATCATTGACGACGCCTGGGACTGGATAGCCATATAAGGTTGCATTATTTGATGTAGGAGTGACCGTTCCGATAAATTGGTCAGTATTAGCAGCTTTTACCAAAGCATCAATCCACCAATCTGAAACCAACGTATCCGCATTGAGTAATATAACATCACACTCAGGATACATATCGATCCCCTTATTGGCTGAAAAAACAAAGCCTTTATTGACATCATTTGGGTAAAACTCAAAATTATATTCTTTGCTTAGCCTTTCCAGCTCAGTGGCCAGCCGTTTATCTGGCCCGCAGTCATATACCACTACAAGTCTATATTTGGCTTTATTTTTTGCATTAATTACACTTTCGACACACTGAATGGTTTCTAAATACCCACCATATACTGGTATAACAACACAAATCCCAGAAGCTTCTTCTGTATTATTCGAAGCGATGATTGAGGAGAATTTATCTCTTCCTCGCAAATGCCCCATCAGTGATGGCATAAGACGATTTCTAATATTACCATCAGATAAAAGCCTGCGAAGCTCTATCTGCGCCTGCATCATTTCTTTTATCAGAAATAAATCATTGGGGTTTTCATAAGATATTGGAATCAACAACTCCCTGTCAGCCGAGAAAAACTGAATTTTTCCTCCTTTTCGACTATAACAATAACTATCCACCTCAAACCCGACATGCGAGCTCTCACCATTACGGAACTCAACCCAGTTGTTACAGAAAATTTCGGCAACAACCTCACCATCAATCTCGATATATATGTTGTGAATTTGATCAGGGTTCGCAACATCTCGGATCCACCCACGATATCTCCCATTACCCAATTCGTTAAGTTCATACTCAATTTGGGCGGGCTGAACCACTAATGGAGAGCCTTGTAACATTCGGTTATCACGATGAAAACAGACATCAATAATTGCTTGTTCCGATCTCTGACAATAGCGACGTAAGTCAAGAGGAATAGCAAAAGCGCATTTACCAACCCCGGCTCGGAACAGATCTTGACGATATAAATCTGCTACTCCACTGACCGCCAAAGAACCGTTTACATACACATCCACTTCAGCGTCAGGGACTTCGCATTTAGCCCATCCCTGAACAAAGGTACCATCGTAGAAGTCAAGAACGCCTTCTGACCGAACCCCGCTTTTTTGCGTACGCTTATGCAGTCGTCGCAGCAAACTTCTTATGCTCATTATTCAGACAGCTTACAATGCCAGAGCTACGGCTGCAGACACTGCTATTTGATAGATTACCTGACTAATGTCCTTGGTCAGTTGCAAAGCCTTTAACTCCGGTTTGGCCAATACAAATATTTCGTCCCCTGGATTCACCATCCCCTTTTTATTCAAGCGCTTGTTTGCTGACACGAAGCTTCCATTGGCTTTCATAACCAGAGTATTCATATCTCCAAGAGATCTGGTTGCACCACCAGACTGTTCAATATAATCATCAATTGTTTTACCAGAGTCATAAGTTATCGCTGTAGGGAATAAAACCTCTCCATGGATCATGACCAGATTTCTCTTGGCTGGAATAACAACCTTATCACCTTGAACCAATATTACTTTGGAAGGATCATAGCCATCGGAAAGTAACACCTGACCACGAGGCTTTACTTGCTTTGCTTTCTCAATCCACGACAAGACTGATTGGGCTTCAATTTGACGTAATTCGGCCGCCTCTTTTGTCGCGGATGGCGCCGTCAACACACTTTGTTCCAGCGCAGAAAGAGATGACATCAACATGTCTTTTTGACGCCTCGCTACCTCTTCTCGAAAGAGCTGAACCCCGTTTTTATTAGAGAGAGCCGTGTATTCAATTCGATCAAGCAGATCTTTTAATGTCGCTCCCCAAGGTAACACCATTTCCATGGCAGAGTTGTGTTCACCAAGCACTGCAACACTGATACTTTCTGATCTAAGCTGAGAAGATATCTTTATTGTTGATCCAACTTTAACGGTGACTCCTTTCAATTCTCCCAGCTTGTACTGAGCAGCCGAAACAGTGCCATCATCAGGAGTAACAACAGTCACATGAGTCGCTTGCTCACTGACAGAAATGGCTGATATGACATTTTCAAGCGGCGTATTTTGATCTGCAAGTTCATACCGCCCCTGAAACCCCGCCAACCCTTCAATAGCAACCAGTCCAACCCTTGAGCCGACAAAAACCAAATCACCATCCTGCAGCTGAATCTGGGGCATATCGCCATGGTTAAGAAATTGGTACAAATCAACATCAGCAACAACTTTGTTGTTCCTCTTGACCTGTATATTACGATAGCTTCCTAATTCTTCTTTAATGCCACCTGCTTTATCTATGTATCGGAGAACACTGTCTGCGCTCTGTCCTTCATAGATTCCTGGTTTTTCTACCATTCCAGTAACAAATACTTTGACTGTTTGACTCGAAGCAAGGGTCACGTAGGCCTCTACATTCTCCTTGTAAACACGTTTGATAGACTTCAGTACAACCTGGTTTAGATCTTTATTTGCAACACCAGAAACTCTAACAGGGCCTACCCGCGGGATAAAAATCTGTCCCTGAGCATCGACCGTTACATCCTGCTGTAACTCTATTCCTCCCCACAATTGCAGTAACAATTGATCACCTTGTGAAATACGATACTCAGGATTAACACCACTGAAAGATGTGTCAATAAAACCACCAGAAAACAACCAGGATCCAAACAAATCACTGTGATTGATATCAAGTATCGATTCAGTCTGAGCAGCTTCCGATGGAGTGTTACTAACCTCAATCGCTGCCTCTGTATTCATGACTATAGATAGCACCATGATCCAAAATACGACAATCCTACTCAACAACATAATTAGTCTCGATGCTCTTTAATAATGGACACAATAATAGTAATCATGAAGTACAAGCCAAGCAGCCCTATAGCCCAGGTAACAATTTTGTACGCACGCTGAGGATACGTCTCTTCTTCCGGCATGACAGGCCCCTGAACAACCAGCAAATGTTTCATTTTCTGGATTGCCTGAGAGCGGACAGCATCCATTCCTGCCAAAGTTGACTTGTAGAGATCGACGGCAAGCTCGGCCCCCATCGATATTTCCTGATAGTCCATATTTACCTGACTGAATCCGTCATCTCCGGACTCCGTCAGTCGGCGCTTTTCTTCATCCAGTTGTGCTCGCAAAGATCGAATCAGGTTTTTTTGTGCTTTAACCTCTGGTGCATCTTCACGCATTACCGCCACCAACTCTTTCAAACGAGCATCAGCCTTCATCACCTCGACCTGAAGCTCACCAACACCACCAAGAATGGCACCGCCCTCTTGCTCTGGATTCAACGATTTATACTTGCTTTGAAATTCCAGCAACTTGGTCTGCCAACTTCTCATAATATCATGGGTTCGGTTTACCTCACCTTCGATATAAGTCATTTGCTCCTTGATCATCTTTCCACCAAGCCCATTGATAAATCGCTCACTGATATCCATTGCTGCCTGAGACAATTTATAGGCGAACTCAGGGTCAAAAGCCTGAACCTCCAGCTTCAATATTCCTGATGCATCATCAATCACGACTTTTACATGACTTTGATAATACTCATAATAATTCTCAAAGCTCGCTCCAGCATCAAGACGACTAAACATATCAATATCGTTATTCTGATAATGCTTCCGTAGCCCCAGCTGATCATCCAAAGCCAAGGCTAGAGCACTGGAGTCTATAAATGCCTTAACAATCTGCGCATCTTTCGAGGAAGATGACACAGCCCCCAGAGAAGCAAGCCCGCTCAGCTCCGTTTGAGCTCCTGACTCCTCAATTACAAATTGGGTTTCGATCGCATATCTTGGAGTTGCAACAACACCATAATAGTAGCTGACAAGAACAAATATCAGCGCGAATACGATCCCTGGGCCGAATGCCAGTTTTTTTGACATGCTATTATTCCTCACGCTCCGACCCAGCAGAATCTTCCTGAAGTTGCTGGCGAGCTCTGTTTTTACTCACTGCCTTGTCTGTATTTTTTAACGCCTGCATAGCCATTGATTGATTTTTCCCTGGGCGGGTGAATTCATTCCGATGGACATCGCCAGGCTCTCTGGTGTCGTGATCATTCCCGGCATTCACCATGTTCGATGCGATTGATCTTTTCAGTTTTTTTTCTTGGGTAGAGTGAAGCTTTTCTGCATCTACAGATTGTTTCTGACGGCCTTCCCATTGTCGTCCCTTAGACTCAGACAAAAGCTGCGCACGCTGCCTGAATTCCTCCCCGGCGTTGCCTTTGGCTGCATCAGCCGGCGGAGTTTCATCCGATTGTTTTCGATTCTTCTTCCATTGTTGTTTCTGAGTGCCTGCCATAAGTTGCCTGCGCTGTCGCGCCCGAGCTTTATTTCCCCCCTCTGGATTGGAAATATCAGTTTCTTCAGCCGCCTTCGGACGTCTTTTCCATTTTTGCTCCCATGACACAGGCAAATGCGTTTCACGCTGAGGCTCTCTGGCAACTTGCTCATGTGCAAGCAAATCAGGCTCATCGGGCTTTTCCAACTCCTTGGCTTTGTTTTTCCACCGCTGCTCCTGAATTCCGGGTAGACGCTGATTGCTCTGTTGGTTCCAATGCTCACGCTTCCGTTTAACGGAGGCTGGACCATCAACTTCAGACAATTTCTGACGTCTGTTTTGCCATTGTGTGTCTGCAGGTTTCACCGGGCGTTTCTGATGTTGGACTCCTTCGGAAGCGGATTCATGTCTAACACCCGAACCATCCTTCTTGCTTAAGGCACCAGCTTTTTTTCCACCATTTCTCCACAGCGCCCCTGTAGTATCAGAGAACTGCTTTTGGATATTTGTCCGTTTAGCCTTGCACCGGGCTTTAATGTTCGTCAAATCCCGTACATCAGAATCATCAGGCTGGTGGATACCTGTAACTATCGATCTGTTTTCAGCTCCCTGCACTTCAAGCTGACCATCAGTTTTCCCACTATTACATTCCACACGCTTGTTAACGTTTTGCCGCGGAGACTTACAGTCGGTACTTTCAGCCCCCCCATCCCGGGATTTCAATTTGCCTGGATCAGATAACGTTTTATCTGTCGCTTTAGTATCCCCACTGTATAGGGCAATGGCATCGTTAATGTCGTCAAAATAAGTAACCTTACCTTGATCAATCCACAATCCGGCCTTACAGAACCGCCTGAGTTGATCAATCGAATGGTTCACCATGATAACTTTGGTGGATGTAAGATGCCCTTCCAGAACCCGGGCAGCTTTTTCCTTAAACGCCGCATCACCAACAGCAGTCAATTCATCTACAAGCAAAACATCAAATTTGAGCTCAAGTGATGTTGTAATACCAAGCATTAGACGAGCACGCATTCCACTAGAGTAAGATTTGACAGGCTCATCGAAATACTTCCCTATTTCGGCAAATTCTGCGACTGCTTTCTCCATCCTCTTGGTGTCTTTGAAGCCGTTAATTCTCGCAAGGAACCGAGCATTTTCTCGTCCCGTCATCGCTCCCTGAACACCACCCTGCAATCCCAGAGGCCATGAGATATTCATATCCGTAATAATTTGACCTCGAGAAGGAATGTCAGCCCCGCCAATCATTCGTATCAGAGTTGATTTTCCCGCACCATTTCGTCCTAAAACACCGACGCTCTCGTTCATAGGTATTTCAACGTTGACGTCTTTATATATGTAGTGCCTCCCTGAACGGGTTGGGTACCACTTGGATAGATTCTCCAGTTTAATCATAAGGTAATAAACCGGACACGGTTGATACGGTATAGGCTCAATGCCAAAAGCCAGGTAAAGAATAAAACTTCAAAGAGATACATCCAGGATCCAAAACCAGCATAATAAGTGGCAAAATAAGACTCGCGAATTAGTTCAATCGCGTGAAAAGCAGGGTTCCAGGACAGCAGGTACCAGTACTGTGCCGGAATCATTCCGGCACAGTACAGAACACCAGAAACCAGCATCATAGGAGTCATGACAATGCCAAGTACTTTGCTGGCATCATCCCAATAAGACACAACAGAGCACATGATTAAGCCAAACCCCAGAGCAATGAGCCCCATAAGAATCAATGCGCCTAAAACTTCAGCAGGACGGTCTGGAACTACCTCATAGCCCCAAAACCACCCCATCACAGCCATAAGAAGAATAAATACTATGATCGTAGTAAGCAGCTCAATCACGAACCGCGTCAAGAGAGGATCAATAGGCTCCACCTGACGATAGGCCAATAAGGTCTTATTAGCCTTTATTGCAAATGCAGACTGGGAAATTGTCTTCGAATAGATCTTATAGGGGATGATACCGCTGAGCAGAAAGACGGCCACTTCCACTCCCGCAATACTGTTACGCCCAACCAACGTGAACAGAGTCGCCATAATTGCAGCCTGGCCTACCGGCTCGGCCAGAGCCCAGAAATACCCAAGCCGATTGTCACCAAAACGAGTGCGTAACTCACGAATAAACAGTGCAAAAATGGTGTCGACCATTATTTGCAGCGCTGATCTCGACTTTCTCGTACTCACACATACCCCATTTAAAACGCAAGAAATCTACTGCACTTCGAGCCTTGGAAAGTATACACATTTTACTGACGTCTTCCATTTTGACTCAGCCATGCAGCTGGACAATCTCCTTATTTTTCAAACACTAATGAGATTGAATTGATACAAAACCGCAATCCTGTCGGCGCCGGACCATCCGGAAACACATGTCCGAGATGTGCATCACAGCAGGAGCAGAGAACTTCTGTTCTGACCATGCCATGCGAAGTATCCAGCCGCTCCGTTACCGCGCCATCAATCTCTTTATAGAAGCTCGGCCAGCCACAGCCGGAGTCAAATTTGGTGTCCGAATAAAACAGCGGCGAATTACAGCAAACACAACGGTACAAACCAACGTCCTTGTGGTCGTAATATTCGCCAGTGAAAGGCCGCTCAGTACCCGCCTCACGGGTAACATAGTAAGTCTGCGGATCCAGCTCCGCCTGCCATTGCTGCGGGGTTTTGACGATTTTTTTCATTTCTGTCGGCTCTCTGGAATCGTCAGACATTTCTTACTCCATTCATCAAACGTATCAAACGCACTCAATAGGTATAGCCAACGAATGCGGATGGTTACTATCGAACACAGAGTGACCAGCACTTTGTGATCAGGTTCAGACTGCGCTCTTTAAGGCGACTCGCTCAAGCGCTATCATTTCCCTCACTGTAACAGCATTTATATCCATCTCGCATCCGCTCCAAACCCTCCAAGGTGTAAAGCCAGCGTCTACACAGGCAGTTCTACCCATGCAGGAAATACGCAAGTCCGATAAGCTCGCAAATGTTTTTTATGATATTCGTGGTCCGGTTCTTGAAGCGGCGAAGCGAATGGAGGAAGAAGGGCATCGAATCCTCAAGCTCAACATCGGCAACCCAAAACCATTCGGACTGGACGCACCTGAGGAAATCATTCAGGACGTAATCTACAACTTGCCAGATTCCGAAGGCTATTCCGACTCCAAGGGTTTGTTTTCTGCGCGCAAGGCCATCATGCAGTACGCCCAGCAGAAAAAAATCCAGAACGTCGCTATTGAAGACATCATCATTGGCAACGGTGTCAGTGAGCTGATCGTGGCTTCCATGCAAGGCCTGATCAACAACGGTGACGAAGTACTGATTCCAGCGCCGGACTACCCACTTTGGACCGGTGCAGTCACTCTGGCAGGCGGCCGAGCCGTGCATTATATCTGTGACGAACAGTCTGACTGGTATCCTGATCTCGACGACATGCGCGCCAAGGTGACCGATCGCACCAAGGCAATGGTACTGATTAACCCGAACAACCCAACCGGTGCGGTTTATCCGAAAGAACTGCTGCTGGGCATGCTGGAAATCGCCCGTGAGAACAACCTGGTGGTGTTTTCCGACGAAATCTACGACAAGATCCTGTTTGATGGCGTCGAGCACGTTTCCACCGCATCGCTGGCTGACGACCTGCTGATCATCACCATGAACGGCCTGTCGAAAAACTACCGTCTGGCGGGTTTTCGTTCCGGCTGGATGATTATCAGTGGAGCCAAACACCGTGCCCGTGATTACATTCAGGGGCTGGAAATGCTGTCCTCCATGCGACTGTGTGCCAATGTGCCGGCGATGTTCGCAATTCAAACAGCTCTGGGCGGCTATCAGAGTATTGATGATCTGGTTGCGGAAGGCGGTCGCATTCGCCAACAGCGCGACATTGCCTATGAAGCACTGAACAGTATTCCAGGCATCAGTTGCGTCAAACCCAAAGGCGCGCTGTACTGCTTCCCTCGCATGGATGTCCAGAAATTCAATATCCGTAACGACGAGCGTATGGTTCTGGACCTGCTGGAGCAGCAGAAAATCCTGATCGTGCATGGCGCCGCCTTTAACTGGAGCACACCGGACCATTTCCGGGTGGTGTTCCTGCCAAGGCCAGAAGACCTCAACCTGGCCATGGATCGCGTTGGGCAGTTCTTCGCGAGTTACACCCAAATCTGATCAGAATGGATAACGGATGCTGGACGTACACATTGATGAGTTTTTCAGGGATTGTGCTGTTATTTTGCTGGCAGGCTTGCGAAATTTTCCAAGACCGCAAACCCTGTTTGTAGAAGATATATCCGGGCCAGATGAGATGGATGAATTTGGCCTGCACAGCAACCGTTATCTGTCTGCTTTTGGAACCATTTGTTGGTTACGCGAAGAAGGCTATATACGCTTCAGTGGCTTTGATCGTCAGGAATCAGTCGACGACTTTGTACTGACAGCCACAGCGTTGCGGCGCCTGCTGGCACCTTCCCGGCAAAGCCTGAAGGACAACGATACTCCCACGCCGCTGTTTCAGGTACTGGAGTATGCAACCTTGCAAGCAGACAGCATCTGGATCACCCAACTGGTGATGGAACAGGTATTCAGCCGCGAGACCCTGCTACCAGCCTGAAACCAACAAAAAACCCGCCGTGGCGGGTTTTTTGTTGTCCAATTACACTACAGGTTATTTGGTTCGAACGCTAAAGCCAGCGGATTCGAGCAATTGCTGCAACTCAACACACTTGGATGGCACACCCACCTTCAGGGTTGGAATATCACGCCGCAACGGGTAATCCCGACGCATCTCATCAAACGCTGCCTTGATGTCCTTGGCCCGATGCAAACGGGAACGCATCAAGCCATCGTCAACACGCACTTCATAGGAAGCACGAATCGCCGTGCGCAGTGCCTGATGCAATGGCACCTGATCCGAGAAGTTAACCCGCTTGATACCCGGCTCTGGCAGGAACTGCCCCAGTTTACGGCGTATCGGCAAGCCGAAATAATCACACGCGGCCTGATAAATCATTTCAGTGCCACGCATCTTGCCATCCAGGGAATAACCGGCAATGTGCGGTGTCGCCAGCAGGCAGCGATCCATCAGATCGAGATTCAGGTATGGTTCTTTTTCCCAGACATCCAGAATCGCTTCGAAGTCTTCTTCGGCGATCAGTCGCTGCAACAAGGCAGTATTATCAACAACCCCGCCACGGCTACTGTTAATCAGACAGGCATTCGGATTCATCTTTGCCAGCTGTGTTTCGTCAATCAAGTGCCAGGTTGGATGCTCACCCTCTTTGGTGAGTGGTGTATGCAGCGTGACGACATCCGCTTTCAGTACTTCATCCAGACTGGTGAGTTCACCCACCACCTGCGGATCCTTGAAAGGATCAACCGCCAGCACGGTTACGCCCATCTCTTCAAGCCGGGTACGCAAGGTAAAACCAACATTACCGACACCAACAATCCCGACTGTCAGGTCTTCGAAACGGACTGCCCGCAAGTCAACCAGCACACTGATCGCACTCAGCACATAGTCCACTACCGCCTGGGCATTACAGCCGGGCGCACTGGCGAAACCGATATTGCACTGCTGCAGATAATCCATGTCGATATGGTCGGTGCCAATGGTCGCCGTACCAACAAACTTGACCGGCGTGCCTTGCAGCAATTCCGACCCAACTCTGGTTACCGAGCGCACCAGCAGCATATCGGCATCAGCCAGGTCGGCACTGGTAAGATTGCGGCCTGGCAGCCGTACTATGTCTCCGAATTCGGAGAAAAAGGAGTCGATCAGGGGGATGTTTTCGTCAGCGACTATTCGCACTTGGGGTGGCCCGTAGCAGGATACTTGGCTGCATTCTCTCAAATGCAACCGGGTGATGACAATCCGGCACAGCTGATTGCAACGCCCGGCAAGAGAAATAGTGCAAATCAGAAACGCGCTGTTTCCGCTTTTCTGCCAATAACAGGGTTTTGTCCTTCTTTTGTCCAACAAATGATCAGCATTTCCTGTGTGAATGCCGGACATCAGTAAAAACACTTACGTGCCACGCAATTACGACCTTAGCCTTTCTTAACCAGCGCGTCGCATTCTTGTATACTCCGGGCCCTGAATTCCAAATGGAACCATAACATCTGATGGTTACTGGGCCCCTCACAAGGGGGCTCGATGTGAATCTGACGATATAGAGACGAGGAAAACACCGTGTTAGAAGCTTATCGTGCTCACGTTGCCGAGCGTGCAGAGCAAGGTATCCCACCAAAGCCTCTGAATGCTGATCAAACTGCAGCTCTGGTCGAACTGCTGAAAAATCCACCTGCAGGCGAAGAAGAAACCCTGGTAGACCTGCTGGAAAACCGCATTCCACCAGGCGTAGATGAAGCAGCCTACGTTAAGGCAGGCTTCCTGAGCGCAATCGTGAAGGGCGATGCGACCTCTCCTCTGGTTTCCAAAGAAAAAGCCGTACAGCTGCTGGGTATGATGCAGGGCGGCTACAACATTGAAACCCTGGTTGCCCTGCTGGACGACGCTGCCCTGGCCGAACTGGCTGGCGAACAGCTGAAAGGCACCCTGCTGATGTTCGACGCCTTCAACGACGTGAAGGAAAAGATGGAAGCAGGCAACGCAGTTGCCAAGTCCGTAATGGAATCCTGGGCCAACGGCGAATGGTTCTCCAAGAAGAACAAGGTTGCCGAAAGCATCAAGATGACCGTATTCAAGGTCACTGGCGAAACCAACACTGACGACCTGTCTCCTGCTCCGGATGCATGGTCCCGTCCAGACATCCCGCTGCACGCCCTGGCTGCCTACAAGATGACCCGCGACGGTCTGGAGCCAGAAGAGCACGGCGTTAAAGGCCCAATGTCCCAGATCGAAGCCATCAAGGCCAAAGGTCTGCCAGTTGCCTTCGTTGGTGACGTAGTGGGTACCGGTTCTTCCCGTAAGTCTGCCACCAACTCTGTACTGTGGTTCTTCGGTGACGACATGCCTGGCGTGCCTAACAAGCGCGGCGGTGGTGTGTGTATCGGTTCCAAGGTTGCTCCTATCTTCTTCAACACCATGGAAGATGCTGGCGCACTGGTATTCGAAGCACCCGTTGACAACATGAACATGGGCGACGTGATCGAGATCCGTCCTTATGAAGGCAAGATCCTCAACGAAGCTGGCGAAGTTATCTCTGAATTCGGCTTCAAGTCCGACGTAATCCTGGACGAAGTTCAGGCTGGCGGTCGTATCCCACTGATCATCGGTCGTGGTCTGACCACCAAGGCTCGCGAAGTTCTGGGTCTGGGCGCAACTGACATGTTCCGTCTGCCAACTGACCCGGCTGACAGCGGCAAGGGCTTCTCTCTGGCGCAGAAAATGGTTGGTAAGGCATGCGGTCTGGCAGAAGGCCAGGGCATCCGTCCAGGTACTTACTGCGAACCGAAGATGACTACCGTTGGTTCCCAGGACACCACTGGTCCAATGACCCGTGACGAACTGAAAGACCTGGCCTGTCTGGGCTTCTCTGCTGACCTGGTGATGCAGTCTTTCTGTCACACTGCTGCTTATCCGAAGCCGGTTGACATCGAAACCCAGCACACCCTGCCAGACTTCATCATGAACCGTGGCGGTGTTTCCCTGCGTCCAGGCGACGGCATCATCCACTCCTGGCTGAACCGCATGTTGCTGCCAGATACCGTGGGTACCGGTGGTGACTCTCACACCCGTTTCCCAATGGGTATCTCCTTCCCTGCAGGTTCTGGTCTGGTGGCTTTCGCAGCCGCTACCGGCGTTATGCCTCTGGATATGCCAGAATCCATTCTGGTTCGCTTCAGCGGCAAGATGCAGCCTGGTATCACCCTGCGCGACCTGGTACACGCAATTCCTTTCTACGGCATCAAGCAGGGCATCCTGACTGTTGAGAAGAAAGGCAAGATCAACGAATTCTCCGGTCGCATCCTGGAGATCGAAGGTCTGGAGCACCTGACTGTAGAACAAGCGTTCGAACTGTCTGACGCTTCTGCCGAGCGTTCCGCTGCTGGCTGTACTGTAACCCTGTCTGAAGAGTCAGTGGCTGAGTACCTGCGTTCCAACATCGTTATGCTGCGCTGGATGATCTCTGAAGGTTACGGCGACCCACGTACTCTGGAGCGTCGCGCCCAGAAGATGGAAGAATGGCTGGCTAACCCAAGCCTGATGCGTGCAGACGCTGACGCTGAGTACGCTCACGTTATCGAAATCAACCTGGACGACGTCAAAGAACCTATCGTTTGCTGCCCGAACGACCCGGACGATGCCAAGCTGCTGTCTGACGTTGCTGGCGACAAGGTTGATGAAGTATTCATCGGTTCTTGTATGACCAACATCGGTCACTTCCGTGCCGCAGGTAAACTGCTGGCTCAGCACAAGGGTGGCATGTCTACTCGCTTCTGGATGGCTCCGCCAACCAAGATGGACGAAGCCCAGCTGATGGAAGAAGGTTACTTCAACATCTACGGCACCGCCGGTGTTCGCACTGAAATGCCAGGCTGCTCCCTGTGCATGGGTAACCAGGCTCGCGTACAGTCTGGCACCACCGTACTGTCTACTTCTACCCGTAACTTCCCTAACCGCCTAGGTGATGGCGCCAACGTATACCTGACTTCAGCCGAGCTGGCTGCGGTTGGTGGTATTCTGGGCAAACTGCCAACTCCAGCCGAGTACATGGAGTTCGCGAAGAACCTGGACAGCATGTCTGCTGACATCTACAAGTACCTGAACTTCGACAAGATGGACGAGTACACCAAGAAAGCCGCTACTGCCGTTATCGCTACCGATAAGGCCTGATAGCCCTTTCAGGCGATCACCCCGGTGATCGCCAATCAATAGAAAACCCGGCCTTCGCGAGAAAGCCGGGTTTTTTTATTGGTTGTCTATTTAACGCCTGTAATACACAACTACCGGATGAATAGTCATCCCGAACGAGCTGGCGAGATTCGGAATCCATGCGATATTGATGGTTTCAGTGCGGTATAAATCCCACCTATAACGCAATACTGCTCACTTAACCAATTTGGTCTGAATCGGGAGCACAGGAATTGTGCTCAATCACGGCGCTGTCCCGACATGTCGGGACCCTACAACGTTATAAAAAATCGATTTTCTCAGGGACAAGTCAGATGTGGGCGAGACACCCCCGCTCCCGTCCAGGAGCGGTCTTAATCGCCACTTGGACCCCACGCAGCTTTATAAGAAATCGATTTCCGTAGGGGCAAGGCATGCCTTGCCTGCAATTCAGATGCGGGCGAGACGCCCGCATCTGCCAGGCTTAAGTTATTATTCAGCAGCCGTATCTGCAGCACCGCTTGTCGCAACCAGCTGACTCAATGAACCACTCAACTTGTCCCAGACCTGGCGTGAAACCTGAAACCAGCCACCGTTCGCAACATCTTGACGGCGCAACAGGAACTGGTCCCCTGCTCGCCGTCGGTTAAACACCACTTGCTCGCCATTGGCAGCAGTGACGCGCAAGTCAGTCAGTGGGCCATTGTCTGGTGATTTGGTCGCCGGTGCAGACGTTTTCGCTGCATCCAGCTGCTGCTCCACGTCGAGATTTTCAAACGCAGTCACCAATGCCAGTGCCTTCCCTTTATCGGCAGCCACATCCGTTTGACCCGACTGCTGCAGATACCAGCTGTCCTCACGCTTCACCAGCGTCAAATCCCCCTGCTGAATCGACACTGGCTGTTTGACTGACAGCAAGGCGTGATCCAGCCAATCCGATGCCTTCAGGCCCATACCAAAACGATTGACCTTGCCGGTTACCACCTCAGTGGCGCCCGTCAGACGCAAATAGCTCTGTTTGAAACCCGGTGAGTTACCGACCAGCAATTCAATCTGTTTGCCGTTAGAGAGCGCCAGCGTCAGCTTGCGATAATAATCATCATCGGCGACTTTCAGGCGCTGATAGCTGGATTCATTGGTTGCCACCGGTGCGCTTGCCTGCAGCGCCACCAGGTCATCCAGCAGCGATTTCACCATTGACGGATTGGCGGGCAAGCCGTTGTCAGATTGCCAGTGATCGCCAGATTTGGTCAGCACTTCACTGCTATTGCCATCGCTGATCGTAATCTTGCTGACATCGCCAGCCGTCAGCTCAATCAATTTGCCACTGGCAGTGGCCGGGGCATAAGCCCCGTCACCACGTCCAGCCACAAATGAACCGATCAATTGCAACACCAGCAAGGCCAACAAGCCCCACACAGCTTTTTGCATCAACCCGCCAGCCGAGGCGGAATAATTGGTCATCGTAGTCATCTCAATTTCTCCTTCAGGCTGCCGCAGCCACCAGTTGACCGTAACGCGCTTCGCGGCGACGGCGTGACAGACTCACCACACCCCACAGCACCAATAGCAACACCAGGGCTGAGCCATAGTTCAGGTATTCCCAGAATATCTGCTGCTGCTCCGTCATAGGTGGCAAGGTACGGTTGAATTCTGAACGTGAACGAATCGTCAGCAGATCGCGATCCTGCAATGACCAGTCAACCGTGTTCATCAGCATTTGCAGTGGATTCAGATAGTCCTCCTGACTGGCGCTGCGTCCAAGACGCAAGACCATGTCACGGTCCAGATCACTGGACGCGAACAGTACGATGCGGGCGCCCGGCAGCGACTTGCTCAGTAACTGATCCTGCAGCAGATTCGGTTGTTTGGCCTTGGCCGCGTTTGAATCTTTCACCGCTGCAGTAGCCGACTGTTGGGCAGCCGTATCCGCGGGTTTGTTGTCAGCAAAGAAGGAATCAAACTGACCTTCAGACACCACCCCCATCAGCTGGGCAGACAATTCCCCCTGTGGGCGATAAGGCACCACAGAATTGCCTTGCAGTTTTGGCGTGATCGACAGGGAATCAGACACCCAGCTGTCTTTTGAACTACTCAATAAAGTCGTCACCTGACGCTGTTCGGATTCAGTCACCTTGATCGGCGAGGCCCACGGCACGGTTACCTGAGGCAAGCCACTGGTAATCAAACTCTGCTGATTCAGCTGATCGCCCCGCAGGTCCGGGAAGTAGGGATAATCCAGCATTACCAGTTGCTGCATCTGGAAACCACCAATATTGCGAGTAACCGGAATCGGGAATGCCGCATTGTGAGGGTCCATTACCAGGGTGCTCTGAATATCCAGACCATTGTGCTTGAGCCAGGCCTCAAGGCCGGAGCTGTGTTTTGTCATCACCAGTGACTGATCCACCACCCGCGCCTGGAACGGTGACGTTGCCAGAATCACGGTGCCACCCTGCATCAAGAACTGATCTACGGCCCGCACCGCTGCCGCTGGCAGATTTTCCGGTGACATCAGCATCAGTACGTCGGCATCAGCGCTGACATGGCCATCACTGAGATCTTCATCCTCGACGTTGTAGTCCGCAGCCAGCAGCTGACGCAGCTGGTTGTATTGAGGCGCACTGGCCAGCGATGGATCGTACTGGGCCATTTGCGGGTCAATCACAGGAGCGACCAGCGCCAGGGTTTTGGTGCCACCGGCAGCAAAGCGCTTGATACTGGCTTCGAGGCTTTTCTGCAACTCGGCCACATCGGTGGTTTCCACCGGCACCGTAACGTTACGACCGCCCTGGCTGATCAGCAGGTTGAAGTAGAAACCCTTGTCGCTGAATAAGCCGGTTGGCACCTTCTGGAAACCGTATTGGCTGGCAATTTGGTCACGAAACGCCTGATCTTTGCTGTCCGGGTCAATCCAGTTCACCTGTAAATGACCATTAGCCTGTTTCTGCAAATCACTGATTGCCTGATCTGCCTGCTGGCGGAAATCCCGCAACTCTTTCGGCATCCGGCTGGCGTCAGAGACATAGGCATTCAGGGTCAGATCGCCAGTGAGGTTATCAAACAGCTTGCCCTTGCTCTGCCAGGCATTGAGCGTCTGACGGATTGCACGGGTCAGGTCGTATTCCGGGTTTTTCAGATTCACCTGAATGTCTTTTTCAGAGCGGGCCTGCACATCAATCAGATCGCGGAAGTTGAGCACCACGTGCTCATCACCGTATTCCACCAGAACATCAAAATAGGAGCTGACAATCGAAGACTGATAACGATCAGCCACCTGGAATGGCACGGGTTTGATGTCGTATTTTTCGGCAGCTTCTTCAGCCAGATCCTGCGATTGCTGCGGATCAACAAATTCCACCCGCACCTTGCCATGGGAAGCAATGGCGTACTCCTTCATCAGGTCCTTCAGGCGCGGAACCAGTGGGGCCAGCAGCGGATGCGTGCGCTCGCTGAAATAGCCACGCAGCAACAAGGGTTCCTGCAACCGACCAAGATAGCTGCGGGTTGCCGCTGAAATGGAATACTGGCCGCCTTGGGTTACATCCAGCCGCACACGATCAAGCTGACCCAACCAGATATTGGCAACCAACAGGTTGACCACCGCCAGCACAGTGAAAACCCGCCAGCGGGCATGACCGGCCTGGCGCGAACGACTGGCCGTTGCCCAGCGTTGTTGTTCGAGGAAATACACATTCAGGCACAGGAACACCACGGCGAGGCCGAGGTAATAGTACAGATCACCCAGATCCAGCACGCCACGGGCAATCGACTCAAAGCGCGCACCAGTGCCGATCGAGCGCATCACATCTGCTACCTGCTCCGTCGCCAGGCTGGTCAGCGTACTGCTGCCAGCCAGATACAGCGCGCCACCCAAAGCACAGGACAGCAACAGGCTGACAATCGGGTTGTCCGTCCGGGACGACACCGCCAGTCCCAGTGCGATGTACACAGCACCAAGCAACAGGGTCGCCAGATAACCGGCAACCACCGGACCCCAATCGAGTTCGCCCATCAGGCCAACAGAAATAGGCAGCGGCAAGGTCAGCAGCAGCGCCAGCGCCAGCAATACCCAACAGGCGAGAAACTTGCCAACCACAAACTGCCACAGTGGCACCGACTGAGTCAGCACGTGCTCGATGGTGCCGTTACGGCGTTCGTCACTCCACAGGCGCATGGTCAACGCGGCAGAAAGGAACACCAGCAGAATCGGCATCCACTCAAAGATCGGCCGCACATCGGCGATGTTGCGAGCAAAAAATGCCTCACCCCAGAAGAAGGCAAACAGGGTCACCAGAGTAAACACACCGAGGAACAGCCAGGCCACCGGTGATGAGAAAAACAGAGTCAGTTCCTTGCGGGCAATACGCCAGATCTGCGCACCAGCGGCTTGCTGAGCCGATCTATTGGATGCGTTAGACAGCGTCACATCAGGCTGCATGATTCACCTCCTCAGATCCATGCGCAGCAAAGGCGGCCAGGTTGTCCTGATTGACTTCGTTGAACAGACCTTCGAGATCGCGCTGCTCAGGCTGAATACGCTGCAGACTGGCACCATGGTCCAGCGCCAGACGAATCAGCGCCGTTGTGGTTGCTGCCGTCGGTACCGCTTGCAAGCGCAGACGCAAGCGACTCCAGCCCGGGCTGGAGTCCAGAATTGACAGCTGTTCGACACCCTCAAAAGCAGCCAGAGCCGTCCGGCAGGCATTATCCAGCTGACCTTCGAGAATCAGGCCGTTCTGACTGCGCAGCTGCAGCAGCGATTCATCCACCACCAGACGCCCCTGCTTCATCATCAGTACCCGTGAACACAGGGCATCAACTTCCTGCATGATGTGGGTCGACAGAATCACCGTCGCGTGTTTGGCAAGGTCGCGAATCAGCTCACGCATCTGGGCCGTTTGTTGCGGGTCCAGACCATTGGTTGGCTCGTCGAGAATCAGTAGCTGCGGATTCCCCAGTAACGCTTGGGCAACCCCCACCCGCTGCTTGTAACCACGCGACAAGGTACCGATACGCTGATGAATCTTGTCTGCGATGTCGGTTGAGGTAATCGCCCGGCGAATCTGTTTCCACTTGTGGTCATTGCCCAGCTGCTTCAGGTTAGCAGCGTAATCGAGGTAATCCACCACCGTCATATCCGCATACAGCGGCAGACTCTCCGGCAAATAACCCAGCTGCGACTGCACCCACTGGCGATGGCCCAGCAACGACTGTCCGTCCAGCAGTACCTCACCGCTATCGGATTCCAGATAACCGGTGATCATTTTCATAATGGTGGTTTTGCCGGCACCGTTGTGGCCCAGCAGGCCCACAATCTCACCTTGTTCAATCGAAAAACTGACGTTGTCGACAGCGACAAAATCGCCATAACGTCGGCTTAGCCCGCAGATTTCGAGCATGACTTATCTCCTCATTGCTAACGGCATGAGTTATTGGTTTTTTGGTGGTTAGCGGCCGAATGGCCCTGGCTGAGTGCGCCGGGAACAGTTACCCGGGCGGGGAACGGGAATAAATCACCCGTGACACGGACACGTAATACATGGATTCAATTCCTCGAGGTGTCTGCAATCCAGACATGGATTGATCGCTGTCAGAGTGATCACCGCAACAGAAAGTTCTTTGACCGGACCGTAAGGAAATGCATAGAAAAACAAGGCTATGGCAGCCTGTTTAGATGGGGCGTAAAGAGATGAGTCAGAGTGCTGATATCACAGCTGAAAAACCCTGCTCAGGCATGATCAGGGTTAACGGAAGGTTAAAACTGCCCAGCTGCAGATCGGTACAGACCCTTGCGGCGGCCTGCCGATCTCGCAGTACAGACATGACAACACTGACATGACTGCAATGACGTGACAGCCCAGGCGGGCGTCAGGATGCCTGTAGTAACGATTCGGCAGCGAGCCTGGCGGCCGGATGCAATTCATTGGCAGACTGCTGCAAGCTCAGCGTCAGCTGTTCTTTCATACGGCGCGACCAAAACTTGCGGACATGGTCAGCCACCACAGCGGCAACGGCGCTTTCGTCACCGACGCTGATGTTGTTAATGGCAATGTGATTGATCAGCTTGATCAATCGTTCCTGTTCACTCGGATACATGGGTTAATCTCGCTAATTCAGAAGTCTGGTCATGCCCGCCAGCGCGGTGGTAAACCACATGACGCCCCGGCCGGGCAAAACCAATCAGATTAATACCAGCGGCTTTGGCATGCTCCAGCGCCAGACTGGTGGGTGCAGAAACGGCGACCAGATTGGCAATCCCCGCAGCGGCACACTTGTTAACGATCTCGTAGCTGGCCCGGCTCGATACCAGTACAAAGCCGGGTTGCTGTTGCAGCCCACTGCCTTGCAAGGCACCGATCAGCTTGTCCAGCGCGTTGTGGCGGCCAACGTCTTCCCGCAACAGCAGGATGTCGCCAGCACTGCTGCACCAGCCGGCACCATGCACAGCACCAGTGACCGACTGCAGCGGCTGATTGTCCGTCAGCTGCTGCAATGCCCGCTCAACGGCGGCGTCAGACGGTAAATCCGCGCTCGAAACCAGCACCGGCGCAGCAACGGCTTGCTGCAATGACTCAGCGCCACAAAGACCGCAGCCAGTGCGCCCGGTCAGATTGCGACGCCGCTGTTTCAGCCCGGCAAAACATTCACTGGCGATTTCAATCTGTACTTCAATACCGTTGCACTGCTCGACCACTTCAATGCCGTAGCATTGATCCGGCCGGGCAATGATGCCTTCGGTCAGACTGAAACCCAGCGCAAAGTCTGCCAGGTCGAGTGGCGAACTCATCATAACGGCATGGGAAATGCCGTTATAAACCAGTGCCACCGCCACCTCTTCGGCCAGCAGGTCCTGAACCCTGGCAGCTTCACCACGCTGCCAGCGTTCAACCGGATATGACTGACTGCCAGTCGACATCATTCAACTTCCGGCTGGGCCTGCCGCAGGAATTGCTGCTGACGCTGGTGGTTATCCTGGAAGTTACGCTGCCATTCCGACGGCTGGGTCACTTTTTCAACCTGCACCGCCGTCACCTTGAACTCAGGACAGTTAGTTGCCCAGTCGGAGTTGTCGGTGGTAATCACGTTGGCGCCACTGCCCGGATGGTGGAACGTGGTGTAAACCACGCCCGGCTGCATCCGCTCACTGACCAGCGCCCGCAACACAGTATGTCCGGCACGGCTGCTGATACCCAACCAGTCGCCATCCTGAATGCCGCGTTCTTCGGCATCGTGTGGATGCACTTCGAGAATATCCTCGCTGTGCCAGGCCTGGTTGTCGGTACGACGAGTCTGGGCACCCACGTTGTACTGGCTGAGAATCCGCCCTGTGGTCAACAACAGCGGATAACGACGATTGGCACGTTCGCTGGTGGCGACAAACTCGGTCATGGCGAACTTGGCCTTGCCAATCGGGAAGCTCTCGGTGTGCATGATCGGCATGCCCAGCGGATTGGTGTCGTTGCATGGCCACTGCAGGCTGCCATGTTGCTCCAGCTTGGCGTAGCTGACACCGGCAAAGCTCGGAGTCAGGCTGGCGATTTCATCCATGATTTCCGCTGGGTGGTTGTAGTTCATCGGGTAACCCAGCGCATTCGACAGCGCTACCGTCACCTGCCAGTCTTCCATGCCTGCCAGCGGTGGCATCACCTTGCGAACGCGGTTGATACGACGTTCGGCATTGGTAAAGGTACCGTTTTTCTCGAGGAAGCTGGAACCCGGCAGCAGCACGTGAGCGAACTTGGCGGTTTCGTTGAGGAAAATATCCTGCACCACCAGACACTCCAGTGACCGTAAGGCTTCTTCAACGTGTTGGGTGTTCGGGTCGGACTGGGCGATGTCTTCGCCCTGCACATACATGCCTTTGAAATGGCCTGCCAGGGCAGCGTCAAACATGTTGGGAATCCGCAAACCAGGCTCATGGTCCAGCTCAACGTTCCAGGCCTTTTCAAAACGGCCACGGGCGATTGGGTCTGCCACGTGCTGATAACCCGGCAACTCGTGCGGGAAAGAGCCCATGTCACAGGAACCCTGCACGTTGTTCTGGCCACGCAGCGGGTTCACACCGACACCGTCGCGACCAATATTGCCAGTCGCCAGCGCCAGGTTAGCGATACCCATTACCATGGTGGAACCCTGGCTGTGTTCAGTGACGCCCAGACCATAATAGATGGCGGCGTTGGGTGCCTTGGCATACTGGCGCGCAGCGGTACGAACCAGTTCGGCGTCAACGCCGGTAATGTCAGCAACCGCTTCCGGTGCGTGACGGGCTTCAGCGATAAAGCTGCGCCATTGATTGTAGGCTGAAGTGTCACAACGGCTGGCAATGAAGTCAGTGTCTTCCAGACCTTCCGTCACAATCACGTGTGCCAGGGCGTTAACCATGGCAACGTTGGTGCCCGGCCGCAGCGGCAAATGGGTTGCTTCACCCAGATGGGGAGTGTCGAGCAGGTCAATGTGACGCGGATCAGCAACGATCAGGCTGGCGCCCTGACGCAAGCGTTTGCGCAGTAGCGAACCAAACACCGGGTGAGCATCGGTTGGGTTGGCACCAATCACCAGCACGCAATCGGCTTTCATCACCGAGTCAAAAGTCTGGGTTCCGGCGGATTCACCCAGGGTCTGCTTGAGGCCATAACCGGTCGGGCTATGACACACGCGCGCACAGGTGTCGGTGTTGTTGTTGCCGAACGCCGCCCGAATCAGCTTCTGCACCAGATAGGTTTCTTCGTTGGTGCAACGGGACGAGGTGATCCCTCCAATGCTTTCGCGGCCATATTGCTGCTGAATGCCTTTCAGCTTGCTGGCGGCAAAGCCCAGTGCTTCTTCCCAGCTGACTTCTTGCCACGGCTGATCAATCGAATCACGGATCATTGGCACCCGGATACGATCCTTGTGAGTGGCGTAGCCAAAGGCAAACCGACCCTTCACACAGGAGTGACCATGGTTCGCTTCGCCGCCCTTGTAAGGCACCATGCGCACCAGCTTGTCGCCTTTCATTTCGGCCTTGAAGGAACAGCCAACGCCACAGTAAGCGCAGGTCGTCACCACACTGTGCTCCGGCTGGCCCATCTCGATCACCGAGTTTTCGCTCAGGGTCGCCGTTGGACAGGCCTGCACACAGGCACCACAGGAAACACACTCGGAATCAAGGAAACCTTCGTCCTGACCGGCAGCGATTTTGGAATCAAAACCGCGGCCCTGAACCGTCAGGGCAAAGGTGCCCTGCACTTCAGAGCAGGCCCGCACACAGCGGGAACAGACGATGCACTTGCTAGCATCGAAGGTGAAATACGGGTTGGAGGTATCTTTTTCCGCCGCCAGGTGGTTATTGCCGTCGAAGCCGTAACGCACTTCGCGCAGCCCCACCGCCCCCGCCATGTCCTGCAGTTCGCAGTCACCGTTGGCCGGACAGGTCAGACAGTCGAGCGGGTGATCGGAAATATACAGCTCCATAATGTTGCGACGCAGTTTGGCGATCGCTTCATTCTGGGTGGTGACCTTCATATCCTGCGCCACCGGTGTGGTACAGGACGCCGGCATGCCACGACGACCTTCAATTTCCACCGCACACAAACGACAGGAGCCAAAGGCTTCCAGATTGTCGCTGGCGCACAGTTTCGGGATGGTGATATTGGCCAGTGCCGCCGCCCGCATCACTGACGTGCCTTCCGGCACGGTAATCTGGATGCCGTCGATTTCCAGCGTCACCAGGGTTTCACTGACAACCGCTGGTGTACCATAGTCACGCTCGTGATCAACCGCTATACCAACAGAACGATCGCTTTGGGGATCAAAAAATTCCAGCATGATCAGGCCTCCTCAACCGCGTTAGTACGAAAATCTTCGGCAAAATGCTTCACCGCACTCTGCACCGGAATCGGCGTCATGCCGCCCATGGCGCACAGCGAACCAACCAGCATGGTGTCGCACAGATCGGCCAGCAGGGCCAGATTGTTATCGACGTTCTGACCGGCACGAATACGGTCGATCACTTCCACCCCACGGGTCGAACCAATACGGCACGGCGTACACTTGCCACAGGATTCCGCCACGCAAAATTCCATCGAGAAGCGCGCCTGTTCGCTCATATCGACGCTGTCATCGAACATCACTACGCCACCGTGGCCCAGCACAGCACCGACTTTGGCAAATTCTTCGTAATCCAGTGGCGTATCCCACTGGCTTTCCGGCAAATAGGCGCCCAGCGGGCCACCGACCTGTACTGCTCGCAATGGCCGCCTATTAAAGGTACCGCCACCAAAATCGAACATCAGTTCACGCAGGCTCGGACCAAATGCCAGTTCCACCAGACCGCCCTGTTTGACGTTGCCCGCCAGCTGGAATGGCAGCGTGCCACGCGAACGGCCCATACCGCAGTCAGCGTAGGCTTGCGCGCCCTGGTCGAGAATAAACGGCACTGCCGCCAGCGACAGCACGTTATTCACCACGGTTGGCTGGCCAAACAGACCGACCAGCGCAGGCAACGGCGGTTTGGCACGCACCAGACCGCGCTTGCCTTCCAGGCTTTCCAGCAACGAGGTTTCTTCACCGCAAATATAGGCACCTGCGCCCATCCGTACTTCCAGCTGAAAGCTCCGGCCAGAGCCAAGAATGTCTTCACCCAGCAGCTGGTTGGCAACCGCCGTTTCGATTGCCGCGTTGAGGTTTTTCACCGCCAGCGGATATTCAGAACGGCAATAGATATAACCCTGAGTCGCGCCGACAGCGAGACCTGCGATGGTCATGCCTTCGATCAGCATAAAGGGATCGCATTCCATCACCAGCCGGTCAGCAAAGGTACCGGAGTCGCCTTCGTCGGCGTTACAGACGATGTACTTCTGCGCCGCTGGCGCATCAGCAACGGTCTGCCACTTGATACCGGTCGGGAATGCAGCGCCACCACGGCCGCGTAAGCCGGACTCCTTGACCGCATCAACAATCGCCTGACCGCTCAGAGCCAGCGCGTTACGCAGCCCCTTGAAACCGTTATGGGCCTGATAGTCATCCAGCGATAGCGGATCGGTAATGCCCAGACGAGCAAAGGTCAGTCGCTGCTGCTTTTTCAGGTACGGAATTTCTTCAACCAGACCCAGCGCCAGCGGATGTTCGACGCCTTCGCCGAGCCAGAATTTGGCCGCCAGCAAGGAATCCAGATCACGCAGCTTTACCGGCCCAAAACCATAACGGCCAGATTCGGTTTCAACTTCCAGCAGCGGCTCCAGCCAGTACAGGCCACGGGTGCCATTGCGGCGAATTTCCAGTTCAACACCCTGTTCAGCCGCCAGCTTTGGCAGTGCCGCCGCAATGCGGTCAGCCCCCAGCGCCCTGGCAGTAGTGTCTGATGGCACATAGATACGAATGCTCATCCCAGCACCTCCACACGTTCGGTACGCAGCGCATCGACCAAGGCATCAAATTCGGCAGCATCCACATTGGCGTGGATTTCGTCACCTACGCGAACCGATGGCCCACAGGCGCAGTTGCCCAGGCAATAAACCGGCTCCAGCGTGATGTTGTTGTCCGCTGTCGTCTGATGGTAATCAACCCCCAGAGAGGCTTTGGCATGGGCTTCCAGTGCACGGGCACCACGAGCCTGACAGGCTTCGGCGCGGCACACCTCAACCACATGACGACCTGGCTCATGCGTGCGGAAATGGTGGTAAAAGCTGACCACGCCGTGGACTTCGGCACGGGTCACCTGCAAAGCCTGGGCGATCATCGGGATCACGCCGTCGGGGATCCAGTCAAAACGATCCTGCAATGCGTGCAGAATTGGCAGCAGCGCCCCCGGCTTGCTTTTGTATTCATCAATAATGGCTTGCGCGACAGATGGTTCCCATCCCGCAGATTCCGGTGTAACCATGGTTGTGTACTCCTGCCGCTCATATATGAACTGATTTTCATATTATGGCGAAAGTGTTGCTTTGATATTGCTCTTATAATGCCGGGCAACTTAACATTGGCGCATTCCAAGCAAAATATGAAAAAAAATGCCTATTCAAAAAATAAGCATAGTGCCGACCTGGTCGTTCCGGGATGACCAGGGCCGAACACTCGACCCACAGCTGTTCGGCCTGCTGAAATGCATCGAAGACGACGGCAAATTGACTGCCGCCGCTGCCAAGGTAGGAATTTCCTATCGACACGCCTGGAACCAGCTCAATAAATGGTCAGACTTCTTTGGTAGTGATCTGGTTACACTGGAGAAAGGCCGCGGTGCGAGGTTGACCCATTTGGGTGAAAAATTGCTGTGGGCGGAGAAACGGGTAATCGCCCGACTGGAGCCCCAGCTCGACAACATCACCTCGGAATTGAACATTGAGCTGTCGCGGTTGTTGGCCGGCGTTCGTCCGGGGCTGCGACTGCACGCCAGTCACGGCTACGCGGTGGAGCTGCTGCCTCGCTTCACTGAAGAATTCGAACTCGATCTGCAATACAAGCCGGGCCAGGAAGCACTGGCGGCGATGGCGCGGGAACAATGTGATCTGGCTGGTTTTCACCTGCCGGTCAGTGTAATCAGCGATGAAATGATGGGCTGGATCGACAAGCTGCTGAAACCCCGCGCCCACCGCATCATCTGCTTTATCACTCGTCAGCAAGGCTTGATGGTACGGCCGGGTAATCCGCTCAATATTCGTGGACTGGATGACCTCTACCGCCCTGACGTGCGTTTCATTAATCGCGACAAGGAGTCCGGCACCCGCAAGCTGCTAGAGGAACTATTGCAGCGTAGCGGCAAACGCATTGAAGACTGCAACGACACCCCCAACGCTGAATTCACCCACTCCGCTGTCGCCGCCCATATTGCTTCCGGCATGGCTGACGTCGGCTTCGGCGTCCAGGCCGCCGCCAGCCAGTTTGGCCTCGACTTTATCCCACAGGCGGAAGAACGTTATTTGCTGGCCTGCCACCAACGTACGCTGGAAACCCCGGTGATGCAGACGCTGCTGACAACCTTAAAGTCCGATGACTTTCGCAGCGCCGTTGATGATCTGCCCGGCTACAGCGCCGAGCATTCCGGCGAGCTGATCAGTTTGCAGGAACTATTGGCAGGTGCCGGGCGCTGACGGCAACGGCAGAAACTCAAAGGTAACTCCTGCTCGTTGCTGTAAACGCTCTATCAAAGCGCCCCCCAGCAGACTGGCAGGCGTATAGAAACCGCCTTCCTGTGTCTTGCTGACAACCATATCCAGTGCCAGACACACGGCGGCTTCGCCGGCCATGCGTGAGGTTGCACCATAACCGGGGTCACCCTGGGCGCAGACTTTTAACAGCTGGGTCAGTTTACCGTCGCAATAGCCATAAAAACGCATATCAAAGAAACCGGCAGCAATGGCGGCTGGCGTTGGGCCGCTACCCGGTTTGGGCAATATCCACCGCTCCATTAACGTACGCGATAGCCGCTGATTCAGCAGCCACAAACCAGCCGCCATGACACCGGTTGCGATCCGGGCACTCAATTTACCCTTGCCACCAGGGGCGATCATCACGCCTTCGCTGTAGCTGAACGCAGCTCCAGCCTGGCCATACAGCAAGGCATTAGTGCGATAAACAACGCGTTCATTAATCGGCGCCATGATAAAGGGCATACACCAGTTGCCTGATGGCGGATGGAACGTCGCTCCGGCCAATGACTGGGTCGCAGCTGAATGATGAAAATCTGCCGGGCACAAGGACCAGGGATCGGCCAGCTCCTGTTTCAGTGCCGGGTTGTCCTGCAGTTCTCGAATCGCCTGCAACAGGCTGCCGATGGTGCCACCTGAAAAACCTCCACGAGCGCCTTTCAAGCGCATTTCAACAGCGTCACAACGCTTGCCAGTAGCTTCCACATTACGCTGCTGCAACGTCAGTACGCCAAGATCGGAAGGCAGTGAGTCGAAACCAATACAGTTGACTATACGGGCTCCGCTGCGCCTGGCCACCGCCTCATACGCTTGCTGCATCCGACGAATCCATTGAGGTTCACCGGTCAGATCACAGTAGTCGGTGCCTGTTTCTGCGCAAACACGAACCAGCAAATCACCATGCACGGCATAGGGTCCAACGGCGGAGAAAATTACCCTGGCTTGCTGGCAGAGCGTCTTTAAATCAACTTCATTACGGGAGTCAGCCAGCAGTATTGGCAAAGTCTGAAATTCAGCCCCATAGTCTTTTACCAGCTGCGCTTTCAGTTGCGCCAGCCGGTCTGGATTACGACCAGCAATCCCCCATGTCAGAGACTGCCCGGCGCCGTAGCTGCGAGCCAGATAATCCACTACCAGACGACCAACAAATGCCGTCGCGCCAAACACCAGAAGATCCAGCTTCTGTTCCATTGCCTGTACTCCCGCAGGGATTTCCCTAATCAGTCTGGCGCTGATTCTGTCATTAAAGGTCAGCTTCCGACCACTAAAACATTCTGACTAACGACTGGTAGTTATTTGCTGACGCAACAAAGCAGCGGAGAGATGAGCAAAGTAGTGACTGAACGCCTGATTGATTCGTGCCCTGTGGGCACCCGAAGGATACAAACCCAATTGGGCTTCTTCAGATTGTTGTGTGCCTTTCACCAGGAAACGGTTACGAATCGCTGCGTCCTGAATCCAGGCTTCAAAGCTGCGTGCTGCCATTTCTTCCGGCTTGCTGTAATAACTTACCGACAGCTTGCTATCCACCGCCACACTGGCCTGCACCAGATCACTCGGCGTCTGGCCATCCTCCGCCAGCATAATGGCTTCGAAACATTTGCACAGCAGCACATTTAACGGGTGTTCTTCCGCCGTGTTTTCGAGCCACAACGACGACGCAAAGGTTACCGGCTGTAGCGCCCAGATTGGCTCCGCAAACGCCTTGCTGGCCATATAGTGATCAAACGCATGAAACCACTCATGGGCGATACTGCCTGGCCCGGCATTTTTAGCCAACGAGAATGTCCGCTGCAAGGGCGCATAGTGAGCCGACACCCCGGGGCGCCCTCCCTTGCCGTATTGCAGACCCAGCGTTCCACGCAACGACACCAGTTGCTGCCCCAATACCAGCTGCTGTTCCGTTGTCAGGCTACGCCCAGCCAAAATCCGGGTCAGGTCGCTGAGGGCATCAAAGAAATGTCCGGCGGCCTGTTCCTGCTCCTCCCAGGTAACCCACTTGCCGAGCTCAACTGAGGCGAAATCAAACCACTGCCGAATGGTCAAAAAATCCGGTATGACGCCTCCCAGCAAGGCGCGATGGTCTGGTCCCGCGCGGTAAAAACGATCAGGTTTATTCATCGATTTAGCGTTAACAACAGGCTTTCGGGCAGGCATTGACAGCTCCGTATTATTAGCTCAACGGCCAGCTTAATCTGTCGCCAGTCATCCGCAAAGCCCGAAAATCGTTTGTCTGTCTAACGGCTGCTTCGTCAATCTCTGTTGATTAGTGCCGGTCAGGCGTCTGGAAATTACAGCAGCAGGAAAAGCTGGGAAGCCGACGCTTGTTGATGCCTGGATGATTCAGGAATATGCGTCCGTACGGCATTTCCCCTGACAATCTTCCGGAAATAACATGAGTTTTTACTACTTCTCTCGTCCGACTTTGGCAATTTGTATGGCAGCGGGTGTTCTGACACTCAACGGTTGCGTTGCTACCGATGACACCGACAGCAGCACCGATGTCAGCTACTCCATCCTCGATAGCGGCACTGACCCGATCAACACCGACGAAAGCAAATTCACCAAGGTAATCTACAACCAGTACGATTACGAAAATGAATTGGCCTACTACACGACTGACGACGCCGACGATATCGACTTTGATACTCACCGGGTCGTTTTAATCGACCTTGGTGAACGCGACAGCGACGAATACGCCCTCACCCTCAACGACATCAGCAGCTCCGATAACGCTGTCACCCTGAGCTATACCATTAGCGTTCCGGACAGTACATGCACCAGCACAACCAGCACCAACCCTTACGCCTTGCTGTCACTGAAAACCACCAAGGAAGTGTTGATCAAGGAATCTATGGAAACCGTCAGCTGTAATTGATGAGACTTCAGCTGAGCCAAGTCGTCCTCCGAACAGCATTTGGCGCCATATTCTTGATCAATGGCAGGTAAACCCGGCCAAAAGCGCATATGCTGAAATCAGACAGAGAACAATAAAAAGGAGGACGATATGAGCTACTCAACCGTTAAAGACATCCTCAACCTCGCCCAGAAATTGCACCACCAGGCCAGTATTCTGTTTGATCAGTTGCGCGACAGCACCCAGAAAGAACGTGTCGACATGGTGATGAAGTTGCTCGCCACCCATGAAGAGCAGCAGTCACTGGCACTGCAACGGGTCGCCTCCGATGTGCGCGAGAGCGTAATGAATGAGTGGCACCAGCTGGAGCCAGCCGATCTCGCCGACATTCTGGAAGATTGCCAAGCCTGCCAGCCGGACATGAGTGCAGAGGAACTGGTCAACGTGGCATTAAAAATCAACGACTACCTGATCAGCCTTTACAAGGGGATGGCCGCTGAAGCCGGCAGCGATGCCTCCAGAACCCTGTTCGAAGGGCTTGCTGATCTGGAGAACCACCAGAAACAGGTTACTGTAAGATCTGCCCTGTCGGTGTCTGACTGGTAGCCGCAATACAGTGAACAATTCACCATCCCGCGCAGGCCGCCAGCAGCGGCCTGCCAACAGTCAGAGATACATATCCGTCACAATCTGAAAATCTTCCACCCAGATCAACTCACAAGCCCCATTGACGGTGTCGCCTCGCGTCAGCGATGAATGCCAGCGCCAGCCATCGGTCGCCTGAATATTTACCAGGTAGCCGGAAAGCTCAACAATATCGCCCTTGTGAACCCGCTTCCGCTCAGCGCGAATTTGATCATTAGCAGGAGTCACATAACTATAGATAACGGTATAAATAAGCGGAGCGATTTGCAACCATTCAGACGCTAATATCTTTTGGCCGAAGTGCCGTCAGCGAAGAGCCCCTGCAACCCAAGTGGCTACCCAAAAACAACAACGGGAGCCGAAGCTCCCGTTGTTCAAACTGTGCGGTCACCGTCAGGTGACAGCCTGTCCAGCGGCTTACTCAGCAGCTTTTGGCTTTTCACGCAGCTTGATGTGCAGATCGCGCAGCTGGGCGTTGCTGACTTCGCCTGGCGCCTTGGTCATCACACAGGCTGCAGACTGGGTTTTCGGGAAGGCAATCACTTCACGAATGCTGGTAGCGCCCGTCATCAGCATGATCAGACGATCCAGACCAAATGCCAGACCACCGTGTGGAGGACAACCGAACTTCAGTGCATCTAGCAGGAAGCCGAACTTCTCATGCTGCTCTTCTTCAGAAATTCCCAGACAACGGAATACAGCCTGCTGCATGCTCTGGTCGTGGATACGGATAGAACCACCGCCCAGCTCACAGCCGTTCAGCACCATGTCGTAAGCGCGCGACAGCGCCGCCAACGGGTTGGCTTCCAGCTCTTCCGGAGTACAGCTTGGCGCAGTAAATGGGTGGTGCAGTGCAGTGATGGAGCCGTCGTCGTTTTCTTCGAACATCGGGAAATCCACAACCCACAAGGCCGCCCACTCGCTGGTGTACATGTTGAGGTCTTCACCCAGCTTCACGCGCAGCGCGCCAAGGGCATCACAAACCACTTTGGTCTTGTCTGCACCGAAGAACACGATGTCGCCGTTTTTGGCTTCCAGCTTGGCCATGATCTTCATGGTGTTTTCATCACCAATGAACTTGATGATTGGCGACTGCAGGCCTTCAACACCCTTCTCGATTTCGTTGACCTTGATCCAGGCCAGACCCTTGGCGCCGTAGATGCTGACGAACTTGGTGTAGTCGTCGATCTGCTTGCGGGACAGCTCGGCACCACCCGGTACTTTCAGGGCAGCAACGCGGCATTTTGGATCTTTCGCCGGTGCAGCGAACACCTTGAAGTCGATTTCCTGCAGGAATTCTTCAACGTCGACGATTTCCATCGGGATACGCATATCTGGCTTGTCAGAGCCGTACTTGCTCATGGCTTCAGAGAACGGCATGCGTGGGAAGCTGCCCAGATCCACGCCCAGTTCTTTCTGGAAGATGCCTTTGATCATGTCCTGAGTCAGGCCCATGATGGTGTCTTCGTCGATGAACGAGGCTTCGATATCAATCTGGGTGAATTCAGGCTGACGGTCAGCACGCAGGTCTTCGTCGCGGAAACACTTGGCGATCTGGTAATAACGGTCGAAGCCAGACACCATCAGCAACTGTTTGAAGAGCTGTGGAGACTGTGGCAGGGCGAAGAAAGAACCTTCATGAGTACGGCTTGGCACCAGGTAGTCACGGGCGCCTTCCGGCGTCGCACGGGTCAGGATCGGAGTTTCGATATCAAGGAAGCCGTTGGCGTCGAGGTAGTTGCGCACGCCAGAAGTCACCTTGGAGCGGAAGCGCAGCTTCTCTTGCATCTCAGGACGACGCATGTCCATGTACCGGTACTTCAGACGGATGTCTTCACCCACGTCGGAGTAACCATCCAGCGGGAACGGCGGAGTCTGGGCCTTGTTCAGTACCACGATTTCCTTGCCCAATACTTCGATCAGGCCGGTCTTCATGTTGGCATTGGTAGTGCCTTCCGGACGTGCGCGCACGCGACCGGTGATTTGCAGAACATACTCGGAACGCACGCTGTCGGCGGTATTGAAAGCTTCAGCAGTATCCGGGTCGAATACCACCTGCACCAGACCTTCACGGTCACGAACGTCCAGGAAGATAACACCGCCGTGGTCACGGCGACGATGCACCCAGCCACAGAAAGTAACGGTTTGATCGATCAGGGTTTCGTTAATATCACCACAATAGTGCGTACGCATTCCGGGGTCCCGCAATAGTCAGTCAGATTCGTGGAGCCGGCGGCCTGCGCAACAATAAATTACAGGCCGTCATCGGCAGAAAGTGGCGCAGTATAGCCCTTTTGATCGGGCACAGACCAGCCCGTATGAGGTGTTAAAGCCAGTTGCTTTTGAACCAGCTCCAGATCCCCAGCGAAAAGCCCGGGAAAATATCGATGCCGGCAGCAGACTTGAGCAGATACAACATCAACAAGCCCAACAATCCACAAAATGTCAGCCCCAGCATGGCAACAAAGGCAACCATAAACAGCGAGAAGTGACGCTCACGATCACCCAGTCAGCGCCGGTTGCGGCCAGCCAGAATCACAAAATAGCCGCGCCAGTCGAGCGCGTGCTTGCCCCACTGACGGCTGCCGATGGCATTGCGTAAATGAAACAGCTGATCGTCGCTAAAGCTGGCCGCGATCTCATCCGGCATCCGTGCCAAAAACCGCATCACCGCCGGGTCGCGACGAATTTCAGCGACGGCTCCCACCGTGCCGTCTACAGAAAAGTTGTTGTTCATTAGTCTGGCTCATATGCTTTGCAGCAAGCCTAGTCAAAAACCCGCCACGCTGCCGACATGAACACCGACGACCTGACATTGACCGACTTGCTGACTTCAGTGCGCGCCTGCGAACATTGCAAGGAACAGCTGCCCTTTGCGCCACGCCCGGTGGTGCGCGCACAATCCTCCGCCCGCTTGCTGATCATTGGTCAGGCGCCCGGCACCAAGGTACACGCCTCCGGAATCCCGTGGGACGATGCCAGCGGCAAACGTCTGCGCGAGTGGTTACAGATGACGCCGGAGCAGTTTTATGACGCAGCAGAAGTCGCGATTATGCCGATGGGACTGTGTTATCCCGGCAAGGGAAAAAGTGGTGATTTGCCGCCGCGAACCGAATGCGCGCCCAGATGGCATAAGCCCTTGCTGGATTTGCTACCCAACGTCGAGCAGATTTTGCTGATCGGTCAGTACGCGCAGAATTATTATTTGCCCGCCGATTTTCTGAAAAAATATAAAACGCTGACAGAGCGTGTCCGCCACTGGCAAGAAGTGCCAGCGCCTTATTTTGTCTTGCCGCACCCCTCTCCCCGCAACCAGCTATGGCTCAAGAAAAATCCCTGGTTTGACGAAACAGTAGTGCCAGCACTAAGAGCCCGATTGGCAAATCATTACCCACCAGCCGATCCTGGTAATGAATAGCTTCAACCACTCGCTGAAGCCATTCAGGCAGACATCAAATCACTGATTTACCATTGATCACGCAGCGAACGCAGCGCCTTGAATACATCGCGGTCAGCTTGTCCCAACTGCGGGAATTCCTGCTGCAGTTTTTCCCGAATCTCTGGCTGATTCAGTCGCAGAAACGAGTTGTAGGTACGCTCCTGCCCCAGGGTCATTACCGGCATTTCATCGGCGTCAAACGCGGACACCTGATCAATCCAGTACTGGATCATTTCATTGCCTGGCTCACGGGTAAGAGCGAAGTTCAGATTGTTCTTCATGTAATCGTGACCCGGATGCATCAGAGTCTCATCCGGTAGCGGCTGAAACTGGGAGACAAAGGTGTCGTACATGGTATCCGGATCACCACCATTACGGCAGTTACCGGCGCAGGCGTTAAACAGGGTGTCACCAGAAAACAGCACCGGCTCACCATTAGGACCGCCATTTTCCGACAACAGACACAGGTGCGCCATGGTGTGGCCCGGAGTAAATAGCACCTTCAGCCGAATAGTACCCAGTTCAACCAGGTCACCGGCAACCAGCCCCCGAGCGACATTGGGAATCCGCTCAGCAGCATTCTGGTGCGCCCACACAGGAGCCCCGGTGGCTTGCTGCACCACCGGGTTGCCATCAATATGATCGTGGTGTTCGTGGGTGTTGAGGATCAGCTTGATCTCATAGCCCTGCGCTTCTGCCAGCGCCAGCATTTCATCGGCACCGAGCGGATCCACCGCAATGGCCTGCCGGGTTTTTTCACAGCCAATCAGATAATTGAAGTTACGCAGGTTGTTGTTCATGTAACGACGCAGCACGATCATGGCGATTCCCTCCCTGAGTCCTGATTACCAGTAAATGTTGTTTTCGATGTCTTCGGAACCATCGATATCTTCAACAAAATGACTGGAGAACAAACCTTTCAATTCGTGTACCCGTTGTTCCAGTTCGGCGTCGCCGTATGGCACAGCCGGGCTATGACCCCACACCGGGCCAGGCCAGGCCGGATCTGTCGCTTTACGCACCACATGATGAACGTGCAGCTGCGGCACCACGTTACCCAGCGCAGCTACGTTCATGGATTTGGCGGAGTACTGGTCGGCCAGTTTTTCGGCCACCCAGGCAGACTCGCGCATCATCTGGGTCTGATCCGCGACAGACAAATGATAATACTCACGCGCATCAACCCGCGCCGGTACCAGAATCAGCCAGGGATAACGGCTGTCGTTCATCAAAAGCACCTGACAAAGTGGCAAACGTCCAATGAACACAGTGTCCGCTTGCAGTCGACTATCCAGCGTAAACATAATGGCAACTCCAGTTTTGATGACGATATCGGGCGACAGCTCAAGCGCCGGTTTTTCTTCCTGCGCCGCCAGCCTGTTAACCTGCCCTTTAAGTCATGTTAGGCAATTCCCGGCTTCAGGTCACTGATTTATGGCGACATTCCAGGTTATCCAAAGCATCCACGCGGTGGCAGCGGAGCAATGGCAGCAATTGGTTCCGAACGGTTATCCGTTTCTGGATTACCGTTTTTTAAGTGCATTGGAAAGTTCTGGCTGCCTTGATGAAGACTCCGGCTGGCAGCCGCAATATCTGCTGTTTTTTGACAGTCAGGAACAGCTCGCTGCCGCCCTGCCCACCTTTATCAAGCACAACAGTTACGGCGAATATGTGTTCGACTGGGGCTGGGCGGATGCCTATCACCGCCACGGTCTCAACTATTATCCCAAGCTGCTGTGCGCCGCCCCCTACACGCCGGCAACCGGCCCTAGATTACTGATTCATCCGCAGCAACAGCAGCACAGCCAGCATTGGTGGCGGCAGGCCGTCATCGCTCTCAACAACCATTCATTGCACAACGAGATGTCCGGCTGGCACCTCAACTTCCCCAATCTGGCCGACCTGTCGCTGGCGTCTGATATGGCCGACGAAGGCGAATTTATGATTCGCCGGGCCTGCCAGTTCCACTGGTTTAATCGTGGTTATCAGAGCTTCGACGATTTTCTCGGCTATTTTGCCAGTCGCAAGCGCAAGGGAATCAAAAAGGAACGTCGCAAGGTGATCGACGCCGGTATTGAAATGCGCCGCCTGACGGGCGCAAGCATCAGCGACGACGCCATCCGCCGCTTCTATCGCTGTTATCAGATGACTTATCTGAACCGTGGCAGACAGGGCTACCTGAACCTGAAATTCTTTCGACAATTGCTGGCCAGCATGAATGCGCAAATGCTATTGGTCGAAGCCTGGCGTGAAGACAAGCATCTTGCCAGCGCCCTGTATTTCTTCGATCAACAAACCCTCTACGGCCGTTATTGGGGGTGCATCGACGAATACGACAGCCTGCATTTCGAAGCCTGTTATTACCAGGGCATCGAGTTCTGCATCGAACGCAGCATTCCACACTTCGACCCCGGCACCCAGGGCGAACACAAGATCGCCCGCGGTTTTGAACCTGTACTGACCAGCAGCCTGCATCGTTTACACCACCCGGCCTTTCAGGACGCCGTCGCACGTTTTGTTGATGAAGAGTTCCCCCACATCCTGCGTTATCAGCAGGAAGCGACGGAGTTATTGCCGTTCAGGGAAAATGCCTTTGAGGACAGCGGCCACGAACTGAATCGTTTTGCACCCTGACCCTCGCTGGCAACGGCCAGCACGTCTACAAGACAGAGGTTTGACGAACAGGCCATCGGAATGCAGACTTGGCCGCTGTCATTTTTTCGGTGCCCGTTATGTCCCTGCAAGCCTATAAAGTCGAACACATTGTGGTTTATTCCAGCAAAGGCACCGAAGCCAAATTGCTGGCAGCGCCGAAATTGCGCCCAATGGAAGAATGGCGGGAAAATGTGGATGCCTGGGTGGCATTACGAGCCGAACGAGCGCCGGAACTCGACCATCTGGTCGATCCGGCCGCTACAGAACCCTATATTCAGGCCGAATAAAGGGCTGTCAGAATGTTAATGGGCCTTGCGGGTAATCTTGTCGAGCAAGCCCATGGCAACCGCTGAAATCACAAACGTCAGGTGAATCAGCACGTACCACATCAGTTTGTCATTTGGCACATTGGTGGCGTTCATAAAGATTTTCAGCAAATGAATCGACGAGATTGCCACAATTGAGGCCGCCACCTTGTTCTTTAATGAACCGGTATCCAGCTTGCCCAGCCAGTCGAGTTTTTCTGTGCCTTCGCCCAGATCAATGCGAGAGACAAAGTTCTCGTAGCCTGAAAACATCACCATCACAATCAAACCGCCCACCAGCGCCATGTCGATCATCGACAGGATCACCAGCACCATATCGGTTTCAGAGATTTCCAGCAGGTGCGGCAGTAAATGCGCCAGCTCCACAAAGAATTTTACCGCCAGCGCCACCAGCGTCAGGCTGAGGCCAAGATAGATTGGCGCCAGCAGCCAGCGCGCAGCGTATATCAGGCGTTCAATCAGTCGTTCAATCAAGTGTGTTCTCCTGTCAGGAAAATTAAAAAATTCGTATCCAGATAATCGCCAGTGCCGACAGCATGATGGAACCAAAGGTGCACATAATGCCGGTCACCCGAAAGCGTAACTTCTCATTCAGTTGACTGATGCCCCAGGCATGCAGATAACGTCCCACCAGCAACAGCCCGCCACTCAGTTCAATCAGCCAATGGGCAGCGGACAGGCTTTCGAGCCCATACAGCAATAGCAAGGCCATCGGCACGTATTCAATAAAGTTGCCCTGAGCCCGTATGGCCCGCGCCAGCTCAGCGTGGCCGCCATCACCGATACCGACCAGAAAGCGCCGCCGCAAGCGAATCGTCTGTAGTGAGAGCAACACCAGTAATGGTGCCAGCAAAGCAGCAAATAAAGCCGTCATAGCAGCTCCTTTATGAACACATGAGAACCTTGTGGCTGCGAACATTACCACAGCCGCAGGAAGCTGCCAGCCTCAAACTACATAACAAGCGGCCATAAAAAAGCCCGGCCAATTGGCCGGGCAAATTGCTGTTGCAAACCACATCAACAGCAACAAGGTGCTGAAACAGGGCAAGACATCTCAGCAGTACTTTTTGGTCCGATGCAGGTTTCTGCATCGGAGCAATAACAGCGGGTGGATTACAACCCATCCAGATAGTTAGGCAGCCACAAGCTGATTTGCGGCACAAAGGTAATCACCAGCAGGCACACCAGCATCAGCAGCAGCCACGGCGCACAAGCCTTGATTGCCCAGCCAATGCTCTTGCCGGTGATACCTGCCGTCACAAACAGATTCAGCCCCACCGGCGGCGTCAGCATCCCCAGTTCCATATTCACCACCATCACAATCCCCAGGTGAATCGGATCGATGCCAAGTTGCAAGGCAATTGGCAACAGAATTGGCGCCATAATCAGCAGGATCGCCGACGGCTCCATAAAGTTACCGGCCATCAACAGTAGAATGTTCATCACAATCAGGAAGCCCCAGGCTGGCAGGCCCCATTCCGTGATGGTCGCCGCCAGATGATGCGGAATCTGTTCAGACGTCAGTACATGAGCAAACAGCATGGCATTGGCGATGATAAACAGCAGCGTGATAGATACCCGCGCGGCGTCCTTGACGATCTTGCCAATTTCCGGATTCCAGACCGAGCGCACGATACCCAGTGGCAGCAGGATAATATTACGCACCAGCATGGCGACGACGTTCTCGCCCTCCTTGCGCCACGGCTGATCTTTCAGCGGGCCAACATCGCGATAACCCCAGATCGCCACCAGAAAACCATAGACAGCAGCGACAGCCGCCGCTTCGGTTGGTGAAGCCACACCGGCATAGATCGAACCCAGCACCAGCACAATCAGCAACAAACCACCAGAAGCAGACCAGCCGGTTTTGGCAATGGTGCCGAAACCGGCAAAGGGTTCAGCTGGCAGATTCTTGCGGCGGGCAACGATGTAAATGGTCACCATCAGAATCAGACCAATCAGGATGCCGGGCACAAACCCCGCCATAAACATCCGCGAGGCAGACACTTCCGTCGCTGCGGAATACACCAGCATCACAATCGACGGCGGAATCAGAATGCCCAGCGTTCCGGCAGTAGAAATCGCTCCCGCGGCAAACGACAGCGGATACCCGGAACGCACCATGCCAGCCAGTACAATCGAACCCACCGCTGCGACGGTCGCTGGCGACGAACCCGAGACCGCTGCAAACAGCATACAGGCCAGTACTGACGCCATCGCCAGGCCGCCGCGCACATGACCAATCGAGGCAGTTGCAAAATCAATCAGGCGGCGGGCAACGCCACCAGATGACAGGAATGCCGACGACAGGATAAAAAACGGAATCGCCAACAAGGTGTAGTGTTCCGATACCGACTCAAACAGCTTCAGCGCAATCGACGCCATTGAATCGTTGGTGAACAGCAAAATGGCGGTCATGGAGGAAAAACCCAGCGCAATCGCAATGGGCAGACCTAACGCCATACAGATAAACAGCAAAATAAACAGAGTCGCCGCAGCCATTATGCCTTCTCCCCTTGTTGTTCAGCGTCATCAGCATCGAGACGATCGTCATGCAGCTCGTTTTCGTGGTGTTCATGAAAGCCTGTGGCTTCCAGTTTCCACACCGACACCGCCAGTTCGATCAAGCGCAACGCCAGCGAGGCAAACCCCACCAGCAGGCTGGAAACCACCACCCACTTCGGCAGTGGAATATCGTCCAACTCGATGCCAATCATGTGCAGCTTGGCCACATAGACCCACGAACTTTTCAGGAACAAACCGCAATAGACCAGGCCGACGGCAATGGAAAACAGCAGAATCCATTTACGAACCTGAGGAGAGAATTTTTCAGTCAGGGCATCCACACAAATGTGGGAACGTTCACGCACTGCCCAGGCAGCGCCGAGCAATATCATCCAGGCAGACATTAACAGGGTCGCTTCCTGCGCCCAGTGGATACCGGTATTAAAACCAAAGCGGGCAACCACTTCGACAAACACCAGCAGGGTAATGGCGACCAGCAACAAGCCGATCAGGATATCTTCCAGACGATTAATAAACCGCATCATCTGTGCACTCCTTTTATTTTTGTAAGGCCCGGAGGCCGCTTGGAAAACACGTGAGAGCACACATAGCAGCCACCGTGCCAGGTTGACATTTATCGACACAAAGCCACGGTTTATCAGGCTTGCAGGCGGATCAAGCGGAAAATGGCGGGATCAAAGGCAGGTAATTCGGGGAGAAATACCCCCGTGCGAAATATAAAAGGGAATAATTCCACCCATAATAATTCGCACAGACGGGGCTTTTACTGAGGGGTCGTCCCGCTCTTCCAGGACAAGGAGAGCTTCTGACGCAAAAACCTCAGCATTCCAGTCCCTTTCCGATGAGGGGTCAAAATTCGTTCGCAGGTATACTGTCGCCAGCACCAGAGACAACTTTCAGAGATTGAATAAATTCGTTAGCAGCAATAGCGTTGCAGGATTTTCGGGGAATAAAGTGAGGAACCAATTTCAGCCCTCTATCTATGCTGGAAAATAATACATTGGTGCAGTTATCAGCCAGGATATTACCACGCTCGACCTGCTTGCTCTGGCCATAGCGATAGCGGATAGTAGCCTCTGACGAAGCCAATCTATCGGCGATACTCCATTGGAAATCCATCACACCAAGCTGTAAAGCAGAGCTCGCCAAATCCCGGGCTGTCGATAACAACAAGCCATTTCCTTCCGCATCCAACCAATTCCCATCGTGCTCCATATTTTCAGAAATAACGGTGACGACCCGTTGATAAAGTGGCAGGGATTGGTTTGATGAATCGCTCACGGAAGGAGGCAGTATTTGCATAAGCAAATCCAGTTTTAGCCCCTTCCCATCCTCTGACATGCTGTAACGAAGAGCCAGCTGGATATTCAAAACGTTTTCAGAAGGTTCAGAAACACCATTGGAACCACCGGCAGAGCCTGACTCCAGCTGATCCAGCACTTGTTCCAGCTCAGCTTCCAAATAAACAGAAGTCACAGTAGCAATTTGGTCAGAGACAGGTTCAAGCACCCTATCTGCTGCCAGCTGCGCCTGTTTTTGCTGCTCTTGCTGTCGTGATGAAGCAACGATCATATGAGCAATAAGGGAAGCGACAAAAAGCTCACCAGGATGCAAGGCTTCGTAGCCTCGCATCTGATCTTCGGAGCTTAACTGGCCACGAAACACAACGCCATCCGGTACAACGTCAACCACATAAGAAGCAGACTGACGCGAAACCATATCCATTGATTCTGACTGAATCAGAGAATAATCAATCAACGACGCAGGTCTGGACACATTCTGGTTGCATCCAGAAAGCAACACCAGCATCGCCAAAACAATCACTGCGGCAAGAAATCCTGGAGACTGCATAGCTGCAGCCCCCCGCAAATTGACTACGCAATTCATTTACTTGGCAGTAAATGCATTCAGGACAGCATCCCGAAATTTTTCAACGGCTGAATAATAGGCATTGGTCAGCTTTGGAAAATCAGCAGGCTCATCCCATTCACCTTCAACAGCTTCACGAATATTCAGAGGCATAAACCACTCGTATTGACTGGTTTCGGGATTAACCAAGTACGCATAGCCATATACATATCCCACTGGTGCCGCCGCTGGAATATAACCACTGGAGTACTCCCGGAGTACACCATCGAATTGCACATCAATTACCAAAGCTTTGGAAACCCCTAACTCCTTGGCCAGACCGCTGAAGTCTTTTTTCGAACTATTTTCCAATTTGCTTTTTGAATCCGGTAGCGACTTCAGTACCAAAGGCTTGTCACTAATCACGACTTGCTTGCCCGATTCAGCAAGAACTTGCTTAAGATCTTCTGGTAGAGAAACCAGTTCTTCGGTAGAGAACGTGACAACTTTTTCAGTCAAGGCGGAGTGATTCGCTATGGCAATACCAGCACAAATCAAACAGCTAGCCCCTGGGAAGGTTGTATCAGGTGTAGGAACCTCCGTCGCGATAATTGCAATGGAGTTTGTTTGAGTAAAAGCTTCTTCGTTCAAGGCAACCGGTTTTTGTGCAGCAACTGAACAACCAGTGATAGCCACTACAGCAACCAAGGACAGCAACTTCAAAAATGTCATGCGTCAATTCCATAATTAGTGAGCCAACCGGAAACAGACCATGACTTGACATTCAATTGTCGCCCTGTATGCCCTGTCCCTGGCAGTTTTTGCGTTTTAAGAGATCCTTAAAACCTTTAAAAACTTACTAAATTTTTTGAACCCAGTCACTAAATTACAGAATGCCAATTAAACTTTTCACTTCATAACACCAACACCTCGACAAGACACCAGCTCTTTACTGGTTAAATACAACCAAGACCGAACGGTAATTAATCCCGCAGTTCTTCGCCGTCGTCCTTGAACATCTGTTTGTCGAGGCCGTATTTTTTCATCTTTTCGTAAAGGGTTTTGCGCCCAAGTCCCATTTCTTCCTGGGCGTCCTTGAGCTTGCCCTTGTGACGGGAAAGAATTTCCCGAATCAGGGTTTCCTCGTAACGACTGACCTGTTCAGCCAGCGTGATACCGCTGCCCAGCTCGCCGGTTCGCAGCAGGCGGTCGAACGCCCGTTCGCCTCCCAACAGCACAAAACACTCGGCCAGGTTGCGTAACTCACGCACGTTACCCGGCCAGTCGTGAGCCAATAACTGCTGGCGCTGAGCGGAAGTCAACGCCTGTACTTCAGTGCCATAACGATTGGCCGAAGCCCAGACAAAATGCTCGAACAGCACCGGAATATCTTCGCGGCGATCCCGCAGCGGCGGAATATGCACCTGTACCACGTTAAGGCGGTAATAGAGGTCGAGGCGGAATTCGCCCTTGTCAGACAGCTCTTTCAGATCCACCTTGGTGGCGGCAACCACGCGAATATCCAGCGGAATCTGCTGGTTACCGCCAAGCGGCTCGACCTTTCGTTCCTCCAGCACCCTCAGCATCTTGATCTGCAACACCATCGGCATGCTTTCGATTTCATCGAGGAACAAGGTACCACCGTTGGCGTGCTGGAATTTTCCCACCCGTTTTTTGCCAGCACCGGTAAAGGCACCGGCTTCGTGGCCAAACAGCTCGCTTTCAATCAGGCTTTCAGGGATTGCGCCGCAGTTAATTGCCACAAACGCCTTGTCGCTGCGTTTGCTGTGGCTATGCAGATAACGAGCAACCAGCTCCTTGCCGCAGCCGGTTTCGCCGTGAATCAACACGTCAGCCGGGGTGTCCTTGATGTAGTTGAGTGTATCGCGCAGCTTTTTGACGTCCAGGTGATTGCCGATAATGCGCGGCCCAGGTCGAGACTGTACTTCCACTTCCTGCCGCAAACGGCGGTTTTCCAGCGTCAGCAGACGTTTTTCGTAGGCTCGCTGTACAGTCTCCAGCAGCTGTTCGGTTGGAAAAGGCTTCTCAAGGAAGTCATAGGCGCCGTTGCGCATGGCTTCGACCGCAATCGACACATCGCCATGGCCCGTCAGCATAATGATTGGCAGATCCGGGTCGATCAGCCGAATTTCCCGCATCAATGCCATGCCATCCATCACCGGCATATTGATATCGGTGATCACCACCCCACTCCAGTCAGCGCGAATACAGGCCAGCGCCTCTTTGCCATTGGGCGCGGTGATTACCTCGAAACCTTCGATCACCAGCGTCTGGCTGAGCGCCTTGCGAACGCTATCCTCATCGTCGACAACCAATACTTCAATCATGCCGTTGCCCCGCTGTATTTACGCAGTGTCATCACAAATACGGTTCCTCCGCTGGCCGCTGTTTCTGCCGTCAGGCTGCCAGCCAGTGTTTCAACAATTCGCCGGGAAAGCGCCAGGCCAACCCCCAGGCCTTTGCGCTTGGTGGTAAAAAAGGGTTCAAAAATCCGGCTCTGCAATTCAGGAGCAATCCCCGGGCCATTGTCAGCCACCAGCAGACGCAGCTGTTCACCGGCATCTTCGACCTGCACATGAATGCGGGGATGCGGCTGGTCTTCCATGGCTTCCGAGGCGTTGGTCATCAGATTGATCAAGACCTGCTGGATCTGTACCGGCTCACACAGAATAGCCTGATCAAAATGGGTGGAATCCACCACAAGCTCGACGCCGGCCTTGTTCAGCAAGGGCCGCATGATGGCAACCGAGGCATCAACAATCTCGCCCAGCGGCACCGCCCGTGGTTCTGGTGGCGACTTGCGGGCAAACACTTTCAGCCGCGAAACAATGGAGTGCATCGAACCCGTGATTTGCAGAATTTCATCCAGATTATCGTCGACCATATCCTGACGACCGCGCTGCAACAGCTTCTTGCTGTTTTCAGCATAGGTCTGCAGCGCCAACAAAGGCTGATTGAGTTCGTGATTGATGCCAGCCGACAACTCCCCCAACACCGCCAGCTTGGCGGTCTGGATCAGCTGATCCTGAGTGGCTTCCAGCTCGCTTTGGGTCTGGCGGTAATGCTCCACCAGCTGTTGTAGCTCGGTGTTGGAAGTTGTCAGTTCAGAAGTCAGGTTGGCGACCCGCCGCTCCAGTTCGGAGTTCATGGTCTTGACGTGTGCCTGCACTTCCAGCCGCTTGCGCCAGTACAGCCATAGCACCATCAAGAGGCCGTACAGCAAGGTGAAATAGGTGCAGTATTCAAGCGTGCGGCGCAGCAGTTCGACTCGCGGCATAACCGCAAACAGGTGCCAGCCAGCGTTACGAATCAGGCTACGACCTACCAGATAACGCTGGATAATGCCGTTGGAAACCAGGCTGATATAAGCATCGTTAAAAACATCCTGCCCCTTGCTGCCTACCGTCACCAGCGGCATCAGAGTGGCCTCGCCATAATGCTCTGACTTGCGTACGGCCCGGCGCAGCTCATCCGATACCAACGACAGCATCCGTAATTCCCAGTCCGGGTTCGACGCCGCAAAGACCACCGAGTCATAACCAACCAGCAAATAATCATGCTTGTGCTGATCAACCAGCTTTAGCAGAGGTTCGAGCAGGATTTTCACCACGGCCACCCCAATTACCCGGCCATCGGCCATCACCGGCGAGGAAAAATAATAGCCACGCTCATTGGTGAGCATCCCAACCGCATAATAAGAGCCGTTTTCCCCCAGTAAGGCTTGCTGAAAATAGGGTCGAAAACCAAAGTCATGGCCAACAAAGTTGTTTTTGTCCGGATAGTTGCTGGCCCCAATCACAATGCCGTGAGGGTTCATCACAAACAGTTCGTCACTGCCGAGACTCTGATTGGTCATGGTTAAAAAGCGGTTGAGCCGATCAAGTCCCTCTGGCGTGGCATCAGCCAGCACTTCGCGCAGGGTTTTCAGGTTGGCGACCGATTCGGCAATACCGGCGTATTCATCCAGTGCCGTACGCAGGGTTGCGGCAGATTCATCAGCCTCCATTTTCAGCTCCGCCAGGGCTTCGCGTTCGGTAAAGCTCCAGCTGGTCATCACCACGCTGAGCACACCCACCAGCCAGATAAACACCAGAACGATGACCGACAAAGCCGTCGAACGAACGGCGAAACGGGATTCATTGATCAAGGATTGCGGTACTGCCTCAGTCATGAGTGGAGTTCGACCCATTTATTATTTTTTACGTGGTGATCTCCACCCCGGCGAGGTGAAAATGTACCATAGCATCCGGTATCCGCTCGCTGGGCGAACACCTGTTCGAAATTTTGTGGCACGGGTTTTACGCTCTCAACCCGCTGCCCGACAAATCGTGCCGGAATCGCCTGAAGCCAGAAGCAATGCGGGATGCAGCGTTTCCGGGTGCGACCGATCCAACCAACACCCGAGTCAGGGTAAGCGTATTTGGCTGCCTTGGCAAAAAGCAAAAAAGTTCCATCTGATTTGTATTGGCACGCTGACTGCTATGTCAGCAATCAGCGACCGGACGCAAGCTGTTTGCCCCGTCAGCGTATCAAAACAAATATAAGATTGAGGAAATACAATGAAAGCCTTCGTTGCTGCCACCGTTCTGGCCTGCGCAAGCCTGCTGCCATTTCAGCAAGCTGCTGCCAAACCCATCGAAATCAAATTTTCTCACGTTGTGGCTGAAAACACGCCCAAAGGTCAAATGGCGCTGAAGTTCAAGGAACTGGCTGAAGCCGCCTTGCCAGGCCAGGTTGAGGTCAAGGTTTACCCTAACTCCCAGCTGTTCACCGACTCCACTGTGCTGCAGGCAATGCAGCTGGGTGATGTTGAAATGGCTGCCCCGGCGTTGTCCAAGTTCCAGAAATACACCACCAAACTGCAACTGTTTGACCTGCCATTCCTGTTCAAGGACATCGAAGCCGTTGATCGTTTCCAGCAAAGCCCTGAAGGCCAGAAGCTGCTGAAATCAATGGAAGGCAAGCTGCTGGTTGGCCTGGGTTACCTGCACAACGGCATGAAACAACTGACGGCCAATGATCCGATTCGTACCCCGGCTGACATTTCCGGCAAGAAGTACCGCATCATGACTTCCGACGTACTGCAGGCGCAGTTCGAGGCCGTGCAGGCAATTCCGCTGAAAAAACCGTTCTCTGAAGTCTTCACGCTGCTGCAAACCAAGGCGATCGACGGACAGGAAAACACCTGGTCTAACATCTATTCAAAGAAATTCTTTGAAGTTCAGAAATACGCCACCGAAACCAACCACGGTCTGCTCGACTACATGGTCGTGACCTCCTCTGAATTCTGGTATGGCCTGCCTGACGATGTTCGCAACAAACTGAAAGTCGCCATGGACGAAGCCATCGTTTACGGCAACAAGATCGCGCTGGAAAAAGATTCCGAAGATCGCCAGCAAATCATCGACTCCGGCAAGACCGAAGTCATCAAGATCTCTGCTGAAGAACGCCAGCAGTGGGTCGAAGCCATGAAACCCGTCTGGAACATGTTTGCTGACGAGATTGGTGCCGACCTGATTGGTGCCGCCCTCGAAGCCAACAATTAATCGCTGACGCGAGCAAAAACTTTCCGTAGCGCCGGAGCCAGCCTGGCTTCGGCACAACGGACTCCCCTGATCCTTCTCTGAACACGCTGCAACCGCATGGCTTGCAGGCGCGGCCTTGTCACGCCTGTCAATCCGCTGCGCCAGCCAGTGAGGGTCAGTCACGTGCGTAAACCGGCTAACCACCGGCCAATAAAAACAAACCAACAACACACGACCCTGAGAGCGTTATTTATGAAAATGACTCCTGTGACTACGGCCTCTGTCGCCACACGCATCACGACAACAACAGCAACCATTCTGTCCCTGGCGCTGATGACGGCTTCTGCCTATGCCGCCGAACCGAAAGTCGACTTTTATGGCTCTGTCCGCATCGCGCTGGATAAAAAAGAAGAAGCCATGTCGAGTGAAGATGAACTGTCACGCATCGGCGTTAAAGCCAGCAAGGAACTGGATAACGGCCTGACCGCCGTCGCCCAAGTCGAGTATGAAATTGGTTACGACCAGAAAGCTCCGCTCGAACTGCGTCTGGGCTACCTGGGCCTGAAAGGCAGCTTTGGTGAGATCTACCACGGTTCGCAAACCACCGTCTGGCACAAGTTCGTGCGCGGCGCCTACTTCAGCGACGGTGCCGACAGCTTGCGTATGTACACCATCCGCGACGATGGTCTGACCCAGTACTACTACAAAAACGGTGGTTTCACCTTTGGTGCCGGTGTGCAAACCGAAGACAAGGACGGCAATAACGTCGACACCATCCAGGCCGGTGCCGAGTATAAAATGGGGGCCTTCAAAGGCCAGATCGCCTACGTACAAGACAAAAACAACGCTGGCCGTAATGGCGACAAGGACGCCGGCTTGCTGGGTGCCCGCGTGTGGTACAACAAGGACGGCCTGACCCTGTCCGCCTTTACCCATCGCGCCGACAAGAACTTCGACTACAAAACCAGCAACATCTGCGCTGGCGAAGACACAAGCACCAATGGCGTTTACGGCGGCTACAAAACCGGCGCCCACCTGGTTCATGCCCGCTACGCCGTTAACAGCTGCGATGGCCAGGATCGTGAATCCATCAAGGCCGAATACGTTCACTACCTCGACAAGGCGTTCCAGGTTTGGGCCTCATTCGAACAACTGGACGATGCCAACGGCAGCAGCACCAGCAGTGACTATATGCAGCTGGGCGCCCGTTTCGATTTTTAAGGCGAGCCTGATTCTGTAAACCAGAGTCCCGGCATGCCGGGACCCTGCTCCAAACCTTGCCCAATCCGTAACACCCAGCCAAAGGAACAGATATGAAACTGCCTAAATTACTGACACTGCTGCTACCTTGCTGGCTGGCCGCCTGTGCTGGCAGCAGTCTGAAGCCGGAGTCTGGCGTCAGCATAGGTAACGGTACTATTAACATCGAAGTGCCATCGACTCTGAACGTGCTGTCCGTCAACGGCCATAATTTGAACTCGCCCAACCTCTACACCGGCAACTACCAGCTCAAGGTCAACCCCGGCAGCCAACGTATCGTGGTTCGTTATGAAGCCAATTGGAACAGCACCGACGAATCCGGTTATTACATCCAGTCAGCACCGGTCGCAGTTGATTACGAATTCCGCTCAGACGGCAGTTATCGACTGCAGCACCCGGCTATCGCCAACCGCGACCGGGCACTTGCCATGCAAACCAGCCCGGAAATCTGGCTGCAAACCCAGAGTGGCCGCATTGATGGCCAGGCCGTGATCGAACAAACCGATCAGGTCAGTTATCTGGTGAGTGGCGAGGAAAAAACCGAAGTCACCCGATTGGAACAGCTGCAGGACTTGTGGAACGCCAGTTCAGCCACCGAGCAACAAGCCTTTCGGGAGTGGCTACAACAGCACTAACACTTGAAGGCCAGCCAGTGCTGCCAACGCTGCTCAGCGCTTTCGACGCTTGCGGAGGCATTCGTTGAAGACAACCAGACTGGCAACTCATGCTGTTGCCAGTGCTGCAGCATTTCCCACTCGGCACCGCCCTGCTGCCGGACTTGCAGCAACTTCTGCAAAGATTCCGCTGCCGCTCGGCTATCACCGGCCGGGTAACGACACAGCAACGGATACTGTTCCTGATAGCAGAGATCATCCGGCACCAGGGGTAAGCAGCCCATTGCCGCAGCTTCCAGCATCGACAGCCCCTGAAATTCGTGACAGGCAGTGCTCACCGCAATATCCGCCCGCTCCAGCCAAAGCCAATAGTCGGCCCGACTGACCTTGCCATCGACCACAATCTGATCGGCAAACTGCTCGCGTATTTGCTGCAACACGGCTGGCGTTTTAGCGGCACGCGGCCCTAACAGCGCCAGCTGAAATGGTTGCCCGACAGCCTGCAGTTGCTGCAGCAATTCGAGAAATCTCTCTGGACACTTGTCGTACTCCCAGCGATGACTCCAGAGAATCAGCGGAGCTTCAGCATAGGCGTTCTTGAAAGATAACGGTATAAAATCATTAGACTCAACAACCACAGGCAGCCAGCTGGATTTGGCCGCCAACTCATTTGTCACTTCAGGCGGCACAAAATCCGGCAACTTCTTTAGTAACGCCGCCAGCCCAGCCAGAAAGGACTGCTGATTAAAACGGGAGTTAAACAACAGCTCATCCGCCGCCAGTGCGCCGTACAGCTGCACCATTTGCGGATCTATCGAGCTGTGCTGGCCTTCACCTAGCGGATAGGCAAACTGGTTTTCGTGAAAATAATAGCTGCAGGGAATGTTCGCCAGTTCAGGCAGCAGGCCTTTCAGAGTCGCCAGATCCACCATGCTGGTGGCCAGCAGCCGGTCCGGCTGCCACTCTTGCAACAGCGCCTTTAATTCCACCCGCCACGACAAGGGATTGCCACGAATCCGCCAGCGAAAATAACGCCCTGGCAATTCCAGAACCCGCCAGTCTGCGGCCAGGTTGCGCTGCAGCCAATCTGCCCAACTGGCATGGGAATCCGACCGATAGGCCGACAACAATAGAATTCGGGGACAACGAACAGTCACTGGGCGCTCATGGGAATCAACCAACACAGCTCTGATTATTTCTATTCTGCCAGGGAATCCAACTCTTTTTGCTGCGTTGTAATTTGCGCACTCAGCTGGCTGATCTTGCTCTGATATTCCTGTTGGAGGGAGGTTATCTGTTCACTGACCGCAGCTCGACGATTTTCAGCGTTATTACCTGCGATACCATCATGCGTCTGCTGCAAACTATCGAGACGATTGGCCAGATCCTTTTTGAGCGTATCGAGTTTGTAGGTATTTTCACGCAACTCTCGCTGTAATTTCAGTTTGCGATTGTTACGCTCCAGCTCCTGCAAATGTTCATTGGCATCGCTGATATTACGATCACTGGCCGACGGGTCATTGGCATTCAGCCTGACCCCCTGCGTTTGGGTGTCATAACTACGTTGCTGCTGTAATGTGTAACCAGGCGGGCAGGTATCCTGAGTAAACAGCTTGCCACCGTGGGCATCCAGGCAAACATAGTAGTTACCTGCCCAGGCAGACAGACTGGAAACGCCCAGACAAGTCAGGACAACGCATTTCAAAACAGCAGTTTTCACCGAACTATCCTTCTATAAGTACCGTGCACAACCAATAATAAATACCAGCCGATGACGTACAAAGTCAGCTCATGTAAAATCTTGCGCCTTTTGTCGACTGGTCACATTTCCAGTCTCCCCAGAATGACATCCTGCAGCCCTGCGGCCGAATGAGAGCACTATGACCGATCAAACAGACATCAAGACCACCCCGGACACCAGAACCAACAGCGGCAAGGTTGGGTTTGTATCCCTCGGGTGTCCCAAAGCGCTGGTCGACTCAGAACGCATCCTGACCCAGCTGCGGATGGACAACTACGAAGTGGTTAACAGCTACGACGATGCCGACATCGTAGTGGTTAACACCTGTGGCTTTATTGACGACGCCAAACAGGAATCACTGGAAGCCATTCGCGAAGCCATGGCAGAAAACGGTAAGGTAATCGTCACTGGCTGTATGGGCAAAGGCAAAGATGCTGAAACCATTCGTGAACAAAATCCGAACATTCTGGCGATCACCGGCCCGCAGGCTTACGAAGAAGTCATGACTGCCGTGCACGAATGGGTGCCGCCAGTGAAAAAAGAACATGATCCCTTTACCGATCTGGTGCCACCACAGGGCGTAAAGCTGACACCGCGTCACTACTCTTACCTGAAGATTTCAGAAGGCTGTAACCACAGCTGCACCTTCTGCATCATTCCGGACATGCGCGGCAAACACGTATCCCGCCCAATCGGTGATGTACTGGACGAAGCCAAACGCCTGGTCGACGCCGGCACCCGCGAACTGCTGGTGATCTCGCAGGATACCTCTGCCTATGGTGTCGATCTGAAATACCGCACCGGTTTCTGGGACGGCAAGCCGGTTAAAACCAAACTCTTCGACCTCTGTAACGAACTTGGCAATATGGGTGCCTGGGTGCGTCTGCACTATGTCTACCCCTACCCGAGCGTCGACGATGTGCTGCCATTAATGGCGGAAGGCAAGGTACTGCCGTATCTGGATATTCCGTTCCAGCACGCCAGCCCGCGTATTCTGAAACTGATGAAACGCCCTGCCCACGCCGAAAACACCCTCGAACGCATCAAGAAATGGCGTGAAGTGGTACCAGAGCTGGTGATCCGCTCCACCTTCGTGGTTGGCTTCCCGGGCGAAACCGAAGAAGACTTCCAGATCCTGCTCGACTGGCTGGAAGAAGCTGAACTCGACCGTGTTGGCTGCTTCAAATACAGCCCGGTCGACGGCGCCAAGGCCAACGAACTGCCAGACCATGTACCAGAAGACATCCAGCAACAGCGTTACGACCGCTTTATGCAGGCCCAACAGGTAATCAGTACCCGCAAGCTGCAACGCAAGGTTGGTAAGGTCATGCCGGTAATCATTGACGAAGTCGATGAAGAAGGCGCTATTGGCCGCACCATGGGCGACGCTCCGAACATCGACGGCATGGTGTACCTGAACGAATTCTTCGAGTGCGAACCTGGCGATATTATCGACGTGGAAATCGAACACGCCGACGAATATGACCTGTGGGGTTCCCCGGTGATGCACGCAACCGGGTTTGAAGACGACAGCGACGAAGAATAAGTAGCTCTATTCAAGCGAAAAACAAAATCAGCGGGCCATAAACAGCCCGCTGATTTTTTATGGAAAGCCACCCATTTACTGATATGAAAAAAGCCGACAAGAAAACCTACCAGAATACCGACAACGCCATCATCAAAGCCCTCACCAACGTCTGCGACATTGCCCAGATCGAATCCGAAGGCTTTAAATGGCTGACACATACCGTCAACTATCACCAGTTCCCCGCCTCACTCGTCGTGCTCTGCGTCTATAACACCAACCTCGATCTGGCACTGGCCGACAAAGACCAGATCTACGCCCTTATAAAACACCACCTGGACGCCATCGACATCCAATTGAAAGACATCCCAAAACATGTTCGTTTTGATACCGAAGAAGCCTGCAAGGCCAGTCATAGTGGAAAATGGGCCGAGCGGTTGCATTGATTCAGACATACAATCACGACAACGCCATCCCCCTCATAGCAATCAACACCACGGGTACTCCAGGCACCTGTCAGCAATACCTCTTTTAGTGGGAAAATCTGTATATATAACCTGCATATCGATCAACAACAGAGCCAGCGTGCGTGGTTTATCCGAATGCTTGCTCACTTACTCCGGCACTGCTAACGTAACTTCCTGATACCAAAGGCCTTCTGTAGAAGGTTTACAAGTTAATGCGCACGCCAAAACGAGTTAATGCGCATGCTCGATTTGCCGGACAAGGAATTTTAGAAAAAGGATTTTTGGGTTTATGCCTCAATTAGTTAGCACCGCATTCTCGAAGGATCCTCACCCAGAAAGTGCGCATGCGCACTAATAAACTGTTAGCTGCCAAGGACACTTATGGAGGAGTCTATGCTAAGTCCATGGGTTAGAATACCTTCAGGAATAGTTCTCTTTTTTATAAACTTGTTGTGCTTACTCGGCGTAATCGCAATGCCTATGGCTGTGGATGAAGAGAAATTTCTATTCGGCATACTAATCACAACTGTTTGTGCAATCTTAAATGCATGGCTGTTTATTAAGTGTTTTCAACTCATTTTCAACCTTAATGCTAGGAATGGACTAATCAGTCCTTTTGGCTTCAGAGTTGCAGCTGTTATGTATATGCTACTTCCAATTGTTGGTATTTTTACTGGCTACTATAGTCAGCATGGCTGGCTAGCTGTGGTTCAAGCAGGTATCTACTACTTCATTGGTATATCGTTACTTTCATATGCCAAACAAAGGACAAGCAGATTGGCAGCTAACAAACCGCTGTAGTCGTGCGCTGCGCGCACTGGGACAAAAACACGCAGGCTCCCAGTCGCTTCGCTCCTAATTCTAGCCTGCGTATTTTTGCCCCTAAGCGGGGCGTTAGCAGTTCTAGTGCGAGAGAAGATGAGAGTACTAATTTATCCGTTTAGCTTTTTGGCCTTTGCGCCAGCAATGCTCTTGTTCATGGCCGGCATGATATTGATTGTTCCGGCAACTGTAATTGATTTGTCTAAAGGACATTTTTCAACCCTTCTATATTTATCGCTTCTACTTGGAGGTGGGGCTGGTCTTGCTTCGGCGCTGCTAGTAACTTTTGATGTAGCTGGTAAGCCGTTAGTAGAGTCTTATTTATGGTTAAAGCGTCTAGGTTTAATAATTGGTGTCGTTTCAGAGCTTGTAGTTTTAAGTATTTTCTCACCAGATAAGGAGCCATTTTTACACTACTGGCTACCGCAGTTGGTGGGCGGAGTAGTTTTGCTTGGGCTTTCATTCAGCGTCACTGCTAACAAGTCAAATCAGCAAGGGCCTTCGGCCGGGACGCGCTAACGCGCGCCCCTGTTTGAAACGTCATATGACTAAGGAAGCCGAACATTGAAACAGTTTGAACAATTTGTATGGCACGATCTTCCTGTTCAGGAAATAACTTTCAGTGCCATCGGATTGAAGCTAGTTGTAACTCCATATAATGAGAATGCTGAAGAATACGATAAGTACTGTCTCGAACTCGAAGGGAATTTTGTGTATTCGCTACAAGGCTCTTTCACTTCAGATTCATTAGAACAGCTTGAAGTCGCAACGCTGAATTACGATCTACTTGAAAATGGCACCATTTCTGGAAAGCTTGGCTTGCTGCCCGGCGATGACGGTTATTGGACGATTAGCTTTCAAAGTGCAATGTGGAAGCTCTATCAAGTCACATAACAAGGCCAAACATAAGGAATAGCCACACATGGAGGAGTCTGTGCAGAGAGAAAAATTGGCAATGCTAGGCAGTGGGATTCTTTTTGGATTAGCAATAGTTTTTTTGCCCAATCAGTTTCTATTCTCGAAGACCGTGCCCACTTCATTTTGGACAGAGCATTTCCCTCTACCTTTTGGGGCCGGTTGGTTCATTACATTCGTTACTTTAGTTCCGGTCGTCTGGATAAATAAGTCAGTATTGATTGCTATCAAAGGCTCTATCTCATCCTTGTTGCCGTCCATGTTAGTGGCAGTTCCAATATCGCTAACGGTTATCGGGGGTACGCTGTCACCCAATAACTTGCTAAATCAGTATCTTTGGGTAGGTATCATTTGCATTCCGCCTTTGATTTTCCAAATCATTTTGCGGCGATTCTCATGTTTTTATGCGGACAAATGGCTAACGAAGCGCTGCGCTGATCGAGTATGAAAGACGAAAAATTTCCAGCAAGACTACACGTTCTAGTTGCGCGAGACAGTAAGCGGGCTGTCGTAATACGGAGAGGACCTTCGAAGTCCACTTGTATTCTCGCGTGGGATAGAAAGAAAAATACGTTCGAAGTGTCCCAGTGGCTTAAAGGCCGAATTTACGAAAGAAGGTCTGATATATCTCCCTCCGGAAAGCATTGGATATATTTTGCCATGAACGGCAAATGGGATTCTGAAGCGAAAGGATCATGGACTGCAATTAGCAGAACGCCTTGGCTTAAATCAGTATCTTTATATGCAAAAGGTGATTGTTGGCATGGAGGTGGCCTTTTCCTGGATGAAAAAGAGTTTTGGCTTAATGACGGTCGTGGCCATGAACAACTCATGGATTCTTCCGAGATTAAAAGAAATGAATCATATAAGCCCTCAAAACAATATGGCGGAGAGTGCCTTCACGTTTATTACAACCGACTTCAGCGAGATGGTTGGGTTTTGAAATCCATGAATGAGAAGGGGAAATGGCACTCCGAAACAGTATTCGAGAAATCATTACCGAAGAAATGGGTTCTGGTTAAGATCTGTCACCAGCAAGTATTTCAACCAAAAGGCAAAGGGTGCTATTGGGACGAGCATGAACTTAGAAATGAAGACAATGAAACGTTCAGCAGGTCAAATTGGGAATGGGCCGATTTGGTGGATGACTCAATTGTTTATGCTGATACCGGGTGTCTATATAAAATAACGATTATGAGCTCTATGAAATTGAGTGAACCTATACTTCTGCATGATTTTAATGAATATAAATTCGAAAACATTCAGGCGCCGTACTAAGATATGGGTTAACAAAGCGCTGTTATCAGGCTGGCTTTCCGCTGCGCTACAAACCAGTTCCAAACACAGGCGTTAACAATTCTATGTCGAAACCAATTACCACCTACTCCGCTGCCTGCCTGGTCACTATTATTCTGGGGCTATCCAGCCGATCACCAAACCTAGATTTGCCACTTTTTGTTCATCTGTACGTTGGCGATTTTCTCTGGGCCATGATGGTTTATTTTGGTTGATGCCTGATCACAACGAAATGGCGGTTTCGCAGCCAGATTGCAGCAGCCTTGCTGTTTTCCTACGGGATTGAGTTCTCCCAGTTCTACCACACCGACTGGATCGATAGCATTCGTGCCACCACCATCGGTGGTCTGGTGTTGGGGTTTGGTTTTCGCCTCAGCGATCTGGTCTCCTATACACTGGGCGTAGGAACAGGAGCAGCAATCAACCGGTATCTGCTAAAAAAACCGGGTAATTCATACCACCAGCAGAGCAGCTGATCGACAAACACTCCTACATGGCAATTGCCCTGTTCCGCTTTTTAACCATCCACACAGGATATTTCTGGCCATACCTGCGATCTGACAAAACTGCAAAAAATCCTTTTCAAAGCGCTAAAGCCGTCTCATTTGCGGTCATCTGAAAACCTTATATTTGCTTCCCCAAGTAAATTTCGGATCACGCATGAGCCATATTTTCAGCCCCGTCATCGGCATTTTTACACTGGTGACAATTTTCACAATGCAAGATTGTAGCGCCCTGGAAGCAGATGCAGGCATTTGCAGCAGCTTCACCCTCACCCAAATGCCTGGTGAAATGCTTGCAGGTACCGATATTCACCCACTGCCCTCAACATCTCAAAAGCCCATTGACGAGGGTAATTATTATTCAGACATTGGCGGAGCTGAGGTTTGGCTAACTATCTCTAAATCTTCAGGTTTACACTACCAAGTGGAAATAACTTATATAGAATCCGGAATACCAGCTGAACATTACAGGTCTCTCGATCTCTGCAAGTCCAAAAACACATTACAAAGCAAAGAGATATTAATAAAAGCCACCACTGATGGGATTTTACTAATATCAGACCTAAACAAAACACCATTCCTGCCAGAAGGAATTTGGCTATATCTGATACCGAAGCCTGTAAGCAAGCGGCTGATATAATCGCGGAACTATCACAGATACTATGACAAGGAGTACCATGAGGCACATTCTGATATACAGCATCGCCTGTATTACCACCATCATGCTAGGGCTATCCAGCCGATCACCAAATCTGGATTTGCCACTTTTTGTTCATCTGTACGTTGGTGATTTTCTCTGGGCCATGATGGTTTATTTTGGCTTCTGCCTGATCACGCCGAAATGGCGGTTTCGCAACCAAATTTCAGCGGCCTTGCTGTTTTCCTACGGGATTGAATTCTCCCAGTTTTACCACGCTGACTGGATCGACAGCATTCGTGCCACCACCATCGGCGGTCTGGTGTTGGGGTTTGGTTTTCGCCTCAGCGATCTGGTCGCCTATACACTGGGGGTAGGAACAGGAGCAGCAATCAACCGGTATCTGCTAAAGAAACCGGGTAATTCATACCACCAGCAGAGCAGCTGATCGATCAACACTCCACCATAGCATTTGCCCTAAGGGTCCTTTGGCGTTATGAAACGAAGCTGGACAAGCAACCTGGATCTGGGCCGAGCTGATATCTTCGACTAAATCAATCGGTTAAAACACAATACGACTTTTGACTCGTTCAGCACACTAATGCAAGATCAAGGAGGACATACCCCTACTAGCAACAACCTGACAAAAACCAAACAGACATACCCGATATAAAAAGACGAATAGAGATATAGGCGGGTATTTTTACACTCCGCATAGAAAATCTTATTTTTGCTTATCGACGAGGAAAATTACGCTCCCAAAAGACCAACCAAGTACCATTAATAATCTAAAAACAGCATTCTAAATAACCAGAACAACAAAAATACAAATCATATAACAACTCTCTGACAATCCTTCGAAGTAAGCCGATTCCTTGACATGTCGGATAAAAACTCCTGTGTACTGCACACCCATTTCCATGAACAAAGCTTCTAAATACATCGATTAACCAACAAGGTATTGATAATACTGACAACATAGTTATCCTACTGACCTGTTCGAAATCTGAGCAATAAATCATCGTCTAAAATAGCTTTCGAATAGACATTCCATGACTCTTTGTTAGCCATCTTTACGATAAATTTAGGAAATAACCCAACAGATAGTCGAAATTCGTAAGACCATGATTTCATAAAACGGATTTTCGCTGCATTCCTGCCTGAGTTATACAAATAAACACCAGAAAAGGAATCTCAATATGCCTCAAGACACCGATACTCCATCTATTGAATGGAGCGATCTGGAAACCTGGATACAAAATTTCGCACCACGAATCTACTTCCACTCAGATGAGGTATTTTTTGATGAAGATGCATCAAGCTATGTCAATAACGCAAATGTAGGACTCTTTACCGCCACGCCAGACGAGCATGGCAAACCTGCAATTAACCCCCAGCAAGTAGACAAAAACACAAACCTCACCAACGACAGCAACAATACTCATAATTCCTATATTGGTTTAATAAATGCCGACCCCACATCGGACGCGTTCAAGGAAACAACCAGTGGAGTGCCCGGTCCCTTCACCAATAGTAAATGCTACGTCCACGTTCTGGGTGTCAACGACAGTTACATCGAACTTCAGTATATGTTCTTCTCCCCATTCAACGGCGGAGCTACCGTTCGCTTTGACGCGGGTTGGTGGGGCTCAGACGCCACAGTAAGCCTGAACGATACAGGTGTTGGTTCTCACGAAGGAGATTGGGAACATATAACCGTCCGAATATCCCTGACCGGCGAGTTCATCGCTGCGTGGTATGCAGCTCATTCAGGGGGGAGGTGGTGCACACCCGAACAGGTACAGGGTACTTCCGGGGGAGCCACCCATCCTGTCGTTTACTGTGGGTTGAGGACTCATGCCTCATATCCCTCTCCAGGAACACAAAAAATTTATGCCAAAAAAGAAGTTACTGATAAAGATGGCAATGTCCAGTACAAGATAATGGTGGACCCCTCATTTCACCTTGCACCACTCAATGTAACGATTGGTGTCTGCGATTTGACTGAAAACGCCATGAACGCCAAGTATGGTCCATGGAATACCTGGGAGGGAGCAAATGGTGACAGTACCCTCGGGCCAGATCTGTGTGTATTGGCGATTGACGGTCTCACTGTGACAGGGGGAAATCCGCCCCAAGCTCCAGACTGGCTTGACTTTGGCGGCTTATGGGGGGGGCCGTTTACGGTGAAATATAGCTACAGTGATCTTATCAGTCTGGCACATTCCTTCGTCGCTGCGTTTGCCAAAGCGAACCCGATTGCTTTTGCTATTATCCTTGCTGTTGTTGCAGGGATTACCAGCCCTATTATCTATATTTTTGGTTGGCTTACAGTTCTTTTCGGCTCTGGAACAACCGCCGCACTGGCCCTTGCTTACGCTCATTATTACGCTAACGGGATTACTTCGTACGGCCCCACTCCACCAACGTCCAAGTCTTACTGGAAGCGAGGCGAAGAAGTTCCTTACAGTCCTGAATCACAGCAAATGATGTATGGGAAAAAACAGGTCAGCATAATGTTCTCCCCTAGCTTGACCGTCACCAGTCCGCTAGCCAAATCCGTCAACGATCATTTCAAAAACAACCAGCTATTCGCCTTCTACAGCGACAGAAGCAATAACCTGTGGTTTCAATCATCTGACAACTCTAATACCAGCTGGAATACAAGAAGCAAGGTAACATCCACAAATGTCCACAGTTCTCCAGCCGCTGTATTCCATATGAATGCAAACCAGCAATGGGCTCGCTTGTATGTTTTTTACCAAAGGGCTGACAAATCTATCAACTATAGCCATACAAGCGATCCAGGAGGCACCAGCAACTGGACGGATGCTGCCGTATCAGGAACAAGCGACAAAAAGATGCTTTATAACAGCTCGCTGTCCGCAGCGGTAATGGATGGAAAGATGTATTTGGTATACCGAGATACCAACAAACACTTCCGAATGATCAGCGGCGATATCAAGGAAGATAACGGTGCCAGTATCGATAACTGGCAATTCGTCACACCGAACGACCAAGACTCAGGAGCCCCCTATGATCTTGGAACAATGGATTCGAACCCCTATATTGTTGTGACTGATGACGGCCAGAGATTGCTTTTATCTTACACTCAAAACAATCAGCCATACCTGCGGGAATGTTATTGGAAGGTAATCGAGAAAGATGCCAACGGCGATAGCGCCCATGCAACCCACGAACTGACATGGGGACAAGCGTCCACACTTCCCAAAGATAATCTGGTAGCAGGAAGCTCTGCACAACCGGTGATCGTCGATGGTGTTACTTATCTGGTATACAGGATAAGTAATCCACCAAATAACGCGCTTACGAACATCTATTATGTGACTGCCACTCCAGTCAACCAGCCAGATCAAAATACAAACCCATCACTTCAGTACACAATTAACTCCGCAACGGCACTTGGGATAGACATTGGCGCCGAATACAATCTCGGTTTGGTCTCAGGAATCGATGGTTCTATTCGTCTTCTGGTTCGAAAACAAGGTACTAACTTGCTGTATTTTTCAACGTCTTATCCTTATATCGCCCCATCGACCCAGGGGACCTAATGAGTGACGGGATGTAATTACGTCCCCTTTGAAATTTAACCAACACGCGCATGGCACAAACCATGCGCACGTTGTAGCCATATAACCGCAGATAAACGGCTATCGATCCTGAGGGCTTCGTTCATACCCAGATGTCATATCACTCGCAAGGCTCCTGACAAGCCCGGCAGGCCGTCCGGCGCGCCTTGTGTTTCTTGGGAAAATCTTCGCCGTCACCATATGCAATAAAATCATCGTAGTGACCGTGTGAGCGTTTGGCATTCTGCGGGTGCTTGATCGGGCACCAGTACCATTCCGTACGCCCGGCAATTTCGCTGGCATAGGCAAATACACCATTGGCGTAGTCGCAATAAACACAGTTCAGTTTCTGGAAAGCGTTGAGGTATTTGAGCTTGCCGCGCTCGATATTGATGTATTCGCTACGCCGCACCTGCGGGATCTTGTAGGCAGGAAAACAGATCCACTGATACAGGGTCACACAAACATCAACCACCACAACGGGGAAGATCAGCCCGTAAATCATCGGGGCTGTGATGGTAATCAGAAAGAAATGCCAGGGATTTTTTCTGATTCGGGTAAGCAGCGCCATGCTGACATCCTTTACAAAACACCTGGCGAAATAATACAGGGGACATCTATTTAATCCAGTGCCCACTCTGGGCTTCTGGATGGTTTCGAATCCCGAAGCCGGTTTGCAGGCCCTCTCTCCGAAAAAGACAGGGGTCAAGTCAAAAACCGGCGACACCGAGTCGGGACCATCCGGCAGCCCCCGTAGGGCGCGGGTTGCCACTGCCCAGAGCGGTGTTGGCGAATTTGAAAAGGACGAGTCATTTCGCTGCATTCGCCGCCTTGCTCTGAACACTGGCAACACTCGCGCAGAGCCGTGCAGGATTAAACAGATGCCCCCTATAAGCTTTGCCTTCAAGCGCAAAGCCTTTACACAAAATGAGTCTGATCAGGATGCGGCAAAATCCTGTAACTGGCTCAAATAAGCAGCTTTCGCTTCATCACTGAGGAAACTGGCCTTGAAGCTGTTGGCGACCAGCTGCAGCGCCTGTTCCTTGGTCAACGCCAGCGCATCCGCCAATGACTCAAAGTTTTCGTTCATAAAACCGCCGAAATACGTCGGGTCGTCGGAGTTAACCGTCACACACAGGCCCTGCTGCAGCATTTGCAGCAGATTATGATCGGCCATTTTCTCGAACACACACAAACGCACGTTAGACAGTGGGCAAACCGTCAGCGGAATCTGTTCGTTGATCAAGCGCACCACCAGCTCGGTGTCTTCGACGCAACGAACACCATGGTCGATGCGGTCAACGTGCAATAAATCCAGCGCCTCCCAGATGTACTCTGGCGGACCTTCTTCACCGGCATGAGCAATCAGTTTGTAGCCTTGCGCTTTCGCCTTGGCGTACAGGCGTTCGAATTTACTCGGTGGATGGCCCAGTTCAGAACTGGCCAGACCAATCGCCACGAAGTCATCCCGATACGGTGCAACACTGTCGAGCATGGCAATGGCTTCGTCTTCACTCAGGTGCCGCAACAGACTCAGAATCATCAAGGCTGACTGGCCATTTTGAGCTTTGGCATCCGCAATGGCTTTGCGAAAACCATTCAAAACGGTTTCGACTGTAACGCCATACGGCAGGTAGGTTTGTGGCTCTACCATGATTTCGGTGTGAACAATATTCTGTTCATGGCACTTGTCGAGGTAGTCCTTCATCAGGAAGTAAAAATCTTCCTCATCGCGCAAGACCGAAGCACCCAGATAATACAAGTCGAGGAAGCTTTGCAAGTCTTCAAAGTTATAGGCCTGCTCGACAGACTCAACGCTGTTATAGGGAATCTCGACGCCATTTTTAGCTGCCAGCTGCAACAGCCGTGCAGCCTGCAGGCTACCGTCGATATGAAGATGGAGTTCGGCTTTGGGCATGGCCCACAGCCACTGTTTGAAATCGCTCATACGACCCTGCTGAATTCAGTGGTTTGTAAAAAGAATAGCCGGGTAATGAACAGAGACAAAAAACCCAACCAACCGGTCAGGTATTGTCGCGCATGCGACGGGCCGGAACCAGTTTCTGCACAAGGTTTTTCTGACTGGCGAGAATGGCTTAAATCACCTTGCGGTAGCTGGCACGGTCCATATCGACAACATCGACCGTCATTGATACACCGGCATAGCCAGACTTCGCCAGTCCGGCGATGATGACATCGGCCAGTGTTGATTTCTGCTCAGCAGTACGGCCAGACAGAATCTTCACTGTCACATGGATAAAATCCGCTTTAGCCGGACCGGTCAGGTAGCTTTTAAAGCCTTGTGCCCGCACCTTGATATCACTGCCATCCGGCTCAAACAGCGCTGAAGCCAGCGCCGCCTTGAACACCTGTTCGACCAGGCTGTCCGCATCCAGATTATCCGAATGCTCAATCACACAATGGGGCATTTATTTATCCACTCCTGCTGCAAGTTCATGTTCCTTGATCAGCACATCAAAGTAACCGGAATCTTGCGGGCGATCGTTGATGTTGCTGGCAAAATCATCACGGCAGCCCGGATTACAAAAGCCGACAACAACGCCCCGATATTCGGTTAATGAATCGTCACGGACGGCCTTGCCCGAGCGTGGGCAGAATTTGTTAATCGCATTGACTGGCATACCCACTCCTTGAATTTCTCGATTCGGCGGTATCAGGAAATCATGTATTTCATCTTGTAGCCACCGGTAATCTCAAAACCGTTGGCCTGATAAAAGCTTACGGTACGTTCAAATTCAGGCACTGGTGGCGTGCACAACTCCAATCGTCTCCAGCCTTGTTGCCGCCCCAACGCCACCACCGCTTCAAGCAGGGATTTACCGACCGCTTGCGAGCGATACTCCGGAAGCACATAAAGCTCCTGAACTATGCCAAACCGCCCTTCGGCATAGAGCGAACAGCTTTCCGTAATGGCTGCAAAACCGGCGACACGGTCTCCATCCAGAGCAGCCATCACCTGATAGGCACCGCTGTCGAGGTAGTTTTCACACAGACCAATCGCCAGCGGAACATCAACGTCAAAGTGCTGGACGCCCGTTCTTTCAATAATTTCATTGGTCAGACAAACCGCGAGCCTGGCGATATCTTCAGAACGGCTCGAATCGATTAGTTGGTATTCCACGGCAAAATCATCCTTGTTCCAGACGCCAGCAAGAATTTCAAATCTGAGCCATTAAAGCAATTGCGTTACAGCCAACAAAATCGAAAAAAACAACACGTAATGAAGTACATCGTTTTGTAATGGTTTCAAAAGGTGGTCATTACAAATAAACTCATTACTGGATGGCTCATCTGGCAACCATCCCCTGATCGCAAAGCCAGAGTGGCATCAGCGAATAGCCAGTCATAACCTTTGGAAAGGAACCTGAAATGGAATGGTATTTGGGAGTTTTGAAAAAGTACGTCGAGTTCAGCGGACGCGCCCGCCGCAAGGAATACTGGATGTTCTTCCTCTTCAACTTCATCATCTCGGCTGTACTGGGATTTGTTGAAGGGCTGTTTGGTGGTCCCGGCTTTATCGGCATACTGTACAGCTTGGTAATATTCCTGCCTTCGTTGGCTGTCACCGTTCGCCGGATGCATGATATCGGCCGCAGTGGTTGGTGGATATTAATCCTGTTTGTTCCCCTCATTGGCTTGTTGGTTTTCCTGTACTTCATGATCCAGGAAGGAAAAGACGATACCAACGCCTTTGGTGACAGTCCGAAACTGGTTGCTGCCTGATAGTAATATAGCCCAATAAAAAACCCGGCTATCCTGGCCGGGTTTTCTGCTTTTTGAGCCCGAACGCCCCATCGAATGACGGCTCAGTGGGTGCTGTAGCGCAGTAATATTGATGCTGACAATGCAACTTCAGAAAGTCATTTCAGGGACCTCTTCCGGTACGATCAGTTTACCCGCGGTCTTTTCGATGATTTCTTCAACAGAAACCCCCGGCGCACGTTCTTTCAGATGGAAAGCGCCATCTTCGATTTCCAGCCAGGCCAGGTCGGTCAGCACCTTTTTGATACAGCCTTTGCCCGTCAGCGGCAGCGAACACTCGCTCAGCAGTTTGGATTCGCCGTGTTTGGAGGCGTGGGTCATGGTCACAATAATGTTATCGGCACCAGCCACCAGGTCCATCGCCCCCCCCATGCCTTTAACCAACTTGCCAGGAATCATCCAGGACGCAATATTGCCATGCACGTCAACTTCAAAAGCGCCCAGCACGGTGAGGTCAACGTGGCCGCCACGAATCATGGCGAAGGAGTCAGCCGAGTTGAAAATCGAAGCACCAGGAATCGCCGTCACGGTTTGCTTACCGGCGTTGATCATGTCGGCGTCGAGTTCGGCCTCGGTTGGAAAGCGTCCCATACCCAGTAAGCCATTTTCCGATTGCAGCATCACTTCCATGCCTTCCGGCACATAGTTGGCCACCAGGGTTGGAATGCCGATGCCAAGGTTAACGTAAAAGCCGTCTTGCAGTTCGCGGGCGACGCGCATGGCCATTTGTTCACGTGAAAGAGTCATAACAGTTCCCCTGTCGGTAATTTGAATAGTCGGTTTAATCAGGATTCAGTGATGGTGCGCTTTTCGATGCGCTTCTCGAACGTGCCGACAATCAGGCGGTTCACGTAAATCCCCGGGGTATGGATCTGGGTAGGTTCCAGCTCCCCGACTTCAACCAGCTCTTCCACTTCAACAACGGTAATCTTGCCAGCGGTAGCCGCCAGTGGATTAAAGTTCTGGGCCGTGTGACGGTACATCACGTTGCCATAGCGATCGGCCTTCCAGCCTTTGACAATCGCGAAGTCGCCCACAATGGATTCTTCCAGCAGGTATTCGCGGCCATTGAATTCCCGTACTTCCTTGCCGTCACCGACCGGCGTACCAACGCCAGTGGCCGTATAGAAAGCCGGAATGCCCGCACCGCCGGCACGCATCTTTTCTGCCAGGGTGCCTTGTGGGGTCAGTTCCACTTCCAGTTCTCCGTTCAGCAATTGCTGTTCGAACATGGCGTTTTCACCAACGTAGGAAGAAATCATCTTCTTGACCTGCTTGTCTTCCAGCAGCACCCCCAGACCAAAACCGTCGACACCACAGTTATTTGATACGATGGTCAGATCACGCGTGCCCTTGCGCTTGATTTCCGCAATCAGATTTTCCGGAATACCACACAGTCCGAAGCCACCGGCAATGATGGTCATGCCATCTTCCAGCCCGGCCATTGCCTCTTCATAACTGCCTACAACCTTGTCAAAACCTGCCATTGTTATTCTCCTCGTACACGAAACGTAGGTGGGTGAAACGCCTGTCTTGCCTTGTTCTTGCTTTGGTTTCCGACCGACAGCTCAACGACCGGTGTCTTGTACTGCAGAAATGACCCGGATGGCTCACAGATGGTTCACCGTCATTCAGATGATGGCAGTGTGGCTCCTCAGGTTTAATTCGTTAAGTTTATTATTTAAAGCCTTTGATTTGGTTTGCAAATAAATTAAAGGTGAAAATTCACGTTTTTAAATCCACCGGAGACAGACACTCACCACAGACAATTACTACAAACAGCCGGGGTACCAGGCGCAAAAAACGCATCAAAATGAGCAATTAGCTTATTAACAAAACTATTTGCCGGCCGATAACCGTCTGAAACTGGCCAAAAGTACGACCTTGCCTATCCTTTAGTGTGCAATATCCATCGGAGTCGAACATGCGTTTCAACAAGATAGTGATCAATATGGCAACCGTGGCGCTTCTAACCAGCCCCATCCACAGTGCCAGCGCGGGTGTAATCGCGTCCACCATGTCCAATTTTGAGGATTCTTTTCTGACCGCCATTCGTGCAGCCATGGAAGAAGCCGCCAGTTTTCGTGGTGTTGAAACCTATGTTGATGATGCCGACAACAGCCAACAACTCCAACTGCAACAGATACAGGAGTTTGTCGATGCTGGCGTAGACGCGATTCTGGTAACCCCGGTCACAGCTGATCCCGAATACAACGAAGAACTGATGGATATTGCCGCAGAGGGTTCCATTCCACTGGTATACGTCAATGTCCAACCCGAAATCGAACGACTGCCGGAAAAAGTTGCGTTTGTTGGCTCCAACGAGCTGGCTTCCGGCACCATGCAAATGGAAGAACTGGCCCGTCGCGCCCAATACAGCGGTCAAGTAGCACTGCTTCGTGGTAACGACAAACATCCGTCCACCAAGATCCGTAGCCAGGACGTCCATCAGGTGGTGTACCAGTATCCCGGCATGTCGATTGTTGCCGAAGCATCCGCCAATGGTGATCGCAGCGAAGCCCTGACCCAGGTGTCGCAATGGCTGGCTGAAGGCAAGGAATTCAACATCATCGTCGCCAACAATGACGAAATGGCGATTGGTGCCATTATGGCACTACGCCAGGCCAGCAAGAATCCCGCCGACTATCTGATTGGCGGCATTGATGCCAGTCGTGATGCCCTTGATGCAATGGCCAAAGGCTGGTTGGCCGTGACCGTTCTGCAAGATGCCCAGCGTCAGGCTGAAATGGCAATCAGTATTGCCAACGACCTGATGCGCGGTCGGGAGGTGGAAAGCCGAACCTGGATCAGTTTCAAACTGGTCACGCCCAGCAACCTGTCTGATTTCACCAACTGACAGCCATTGGTTTAACGGGAAGTAACTAATGAGTATCGTACAAAAAATCATCGCTGGTTTTGCCGCTGTGCTGCTGACGCTACTGGTTGTCGCCAGCTCCAACCTGATTTCACTATCGTCTATTAATGGTCAAATGAATGGCATTCTCGACGAAGGTTTGCCGCTGACAACCGCTGCTGCTGATTCCGAGGCAGCCATGCTGAACTCTGAGATCGCTCTGATTGAAGCCAACTGGGCAGCGGACGACATCTCGCTTCAAACCAGCCATCAGCACTTCGATCAGGCACTGGCAGATCTGATCCAGGCCATCGAGCAAATCCCGGCGGGACTGTTGAATAACAATCGTGACGTCAAGTCATCCGCCAGTCAGATGCAAGCGCTGGCTCAGCGACTCGACGACAGTGGCAACAAGATGTTTGGCTATTACGAGCAAAAACTAATCGTCAATCAGCGAGTTGCCAACGGCGTTTATGAAATGACGCGGCTGTCACGCCAGCTGGTACGGTACTTATCACGCTATGGCGAAACCTATGACCCGACCCTCAAAACCATCATCAACAACCTGTCACGCGACGTAAACAGAGTACTGGTTGCTTTTAACAACCATCGAATCAATCCGAATATTGTCCAGCTTAACGCCAACCTGATTGAGCAGGACCTTGCCATCAACAACGCCTACCAGGAACTACTGCAATTCGAGCCCGATATCGGCAAGGTATTCAGTTTTATGATTCCCAAACTGCTGAACCAGATGACAACCCGCAACGGTTTGTTACAGGCCTACCAGGATCAGGACACCCTGCTGAAACAGATTCAGCAGGAAAAAACCCTGGTCAAACAAATTTCCGATTCTGCCAATGCCGCTATTGGCTCGTTTAATCAGCTCACCGCAAACATGCTGGCAGGCGCTCGAACAACGACCGAGTCGACGCTCAGCAACAGCTTCACCAGCCTGTTGATACTGGGCTCAATTGCCGTGGCAGTGGCCGTTATCATCGCCACCATGATTGCCCGTAGTATCCGCGGAGCAATCAAGCAGTTCCGTAGCAGCCTGATGGCGATGGCCAATGGTGATTTGCGTGTCAGCTTCAAGGCCAGTGGCAAGGATGAGTTTGCCGAACTCGGTGGTTATCTGAACGGACTGAACGAATCCCTGCGGCATACCCTGACCCAGCTGGTTAGCTCTGCCCAGCGCCTGAACCAAACCTCGGCGATTAACCAGCAAACGGCCAACAGCTCGCGCAACATTGCCGACCAGCAAAAGGCCTTGATGGAACAAACTTCGGCAGCCATGCACCAGATGGAGCTATCAGTGCAGGAAGTGGCGGATCGTTCACAGGAAACCCGTCAGGCAACCGATGATGTCAAAATTCTCATGCGGGATGCCCGCGAAGCCATCGAAAAAGCAATCAGCAATGTCCGTATTCAGGCTCAGCAAGTGTCCGAAGCATCCTCCACAACCAATGAACTGGATGAATACGGCAAAAAGATCGACAGCGTCATCGAAACCATCCACAACATCGCCGAACAGACCAACCTGCTGGCACTCAACGCCGCCATCGAAGCCGCTCGCGCAGGTGAACAAGGCCGTGGTTTTGCGGTAGTCGCCGACGAAGTTCGTTCCCTCGCCAGCCGCACCAAACAAAGTACCATCGAGATTCAGGAAACCATTGAATTAATGCAGAAACTGATTTCAGCGGTAGTTTCAGTGATGACGGAGTCAACCCGCCTGGGTGAACACAGCATTGAAGTTGCAGGCGATGCTGAGCATGGTTTGCACAGCGTCGACAGCTCCATGACTCAAATTGCCGAAATGAATATCCAGGTTGCCAGCGCCACGGAAGAACAAAGCTGCACCGCTCGTGAGATCAGCCAGAGTCTGGTGGAAATCAACCAGCAGGCTGAACAGAACCTCAAGGGGGCAGACCAGACCGCGGCGATTGGAGCTGAACTGACGGCCATGGCAAAAGAACAGCTGGAGCTGATCAGCCACTATAAAGTGTGATTTTAGTCGGACGTCTGGGAGATTCACGCACTCGAAAACACGTCATTCCAGACTTGTTCTGGAATCCAGACAGCAGTGCAATTTTCTGCGCCGCGTGGATCCCAAATCTCGCAAGCTCGTTTGGGAAGACGGTGTGATTTTACTCTGGCGTCTGGAGGATTCACGCACTCGAACACACGTCATTCCAGGCTTGCTCTGGAATCCAGACAGCGGTGCAATTTTCTGCGTCGCATGGATCCCAAATCTCGCAAGCTCGCTTGGGATGACGGAGTCATTTTAGTCGGACGTCTGGGAGATTCACGCACTCGAAAACACGTCATTCCAGACTTGTTCTGGAATCCAGACAGCGGTGCAATGTTCTGTGCCGCGTGGATCCCAAATCTCGCAAGCTCGTTTGGGAAGACGGCTTAATTTGCTGGCATCTGGGGGATTCACGCACTCTAATACACGTCATTCCAGATTTGCTCTGGAATCCAGACAGCAGTGCAATGTTCTGTACCGCATGGATCCCAAATCTCGCAAGCTCGTTTGGGAAGACGGTGTGATTTGCTGGCGTTATTGTCAGGAGCGCAGGTGTCTCGTCTGCACTTGCGAACGTCCCGCTTGCCAGGCTGCCGCCTTGTAGACAAACCAAAGCGGCATTACCAAAGTCCCGCAAGCCAGTGCCAGCAGCATCAGTAAACGAATAAAACCGCTTGATTGCGGATGCTGCAGCAGCCACTCGGCCAGCGCTGGCGAATATTGATAATAACGCTGAATCAGCCAGTCACCCGCTGGCGCATTGTGCAACCAAATGTCCCGGTAGGAACGCAGCAAGGCCAATAGCCAGGGGTCATGCTGCAGCACCACACTGGCAATAAAGCAGCGCTGATCTGTCCCCGCCAAGGCTCCCGTTGCCGATGGAATACCCGACATATTCAGTCTCAGACTGACCACCAACGGGCTATCAATCGCCGCTTCTGATCGTATAAATACGCCGTCAGCATCGGCTTCCAGCAGCAAACCCGAGTTCGTTTCCTGCAGGCTGGCATTCAGCAGCGCCTGTTGGTGATCTGTCGGCTCAAGATACAAATAACCATCACTGTCGAGTTGTTGGATCACCAGCTGAATGCTGCCATCCAGACCCAGTGCCATTGACGCCAGCTGTGCCTGATAGCTACTGGCTTGCAGGATGAAATCCTCATCCGTATCCAGTGACCACTCAGATTCGTTGTTGAGCAACAAATTAAACCGACGCTGCCCTACCCGGTCACCATCGTCCCAGGTCAATTCAAGGTTTGCCTCGGTTGCGTCAGCAGCGAGTTCCACCAGTACCGCAGAGTCAGCCAGCGTGACCATCACGTCGCTGCTGGCTGGCCAACTCAGGTACGAGGCATCAAGACCGTCTGCAAGTTCGATCCGCCACACGGGGGAACTGCCAGCGGCTGCACTGGCCAGCCGTGTCGTCTGCCAAACACTGTCATCAGCGTTCAGATACAGCACGGAACCGGCTACCGACTCCAGCACTGCTGACGTTGCATCCGGGCCGTTGGGCCAATAGTCCAGCTGACTCGTGAGCCTGACCGCCAGCAAATCTGTGCTATCGGTTTGCAGCTGGTATTGCGATACAGGTGCGTCCACCGTCGCAAGGCTACGCCAGCGGCCATCGCCGCTGTCCGTTTCAATCAACACTCGCCCGGCCATCGAGTCATTGGCCCAGCTCAACAGCCAGCCGCTATCGTTCTCAGTCGCCGCCAGGGCTGCCGGAGCCTGTAGTTCTGGCAACCAGGGTTCACTGAGTTGTAAACCAGTCGACAGGCTTAACCACCAGCGGCCCGGCTGGGCGGTCAGATTCTCCAGCTGCACGGCTTCATCAGACAGCGATGTTATATCCGGCTGATAATTCTGCTGATCGAGCCAGGATTCAAACTGCCAGCTGCTGACATTTTCAAGGCCAATACCGTAGGCCGACACACTGCCATCCGAGTTACGTTCGGTGCGATCCAGCAGCGTTGCTTCCGCCTCAAGCACGCTTGGCATTGCCAGCCGACCACCGCAACGAATTGAGCTGTTCAAGGCTGTTTCATGGGCACAACCACTCAGCAGTCGGCCGCGCAGTTGCTGGCTGCTGTCATCCGGATACGCGACTTTCAACATTGCCATGGCAGCCGATACCAAAGGTGCTGCCATGGAGGTACCGGTACGTTGCTGGGTGGCTGTGCCGGGAGCCAGACTCAGCAAGCGGGTTCCTGAAGCCGCCAGATCAACGCTCTCAAGGCCATAATTACTGGCTGAATAGAGGCTTTGACTGTCGTTATCCCAGTTGGCCACCACCACCATGCCATCCAGGTCCATACCATAAGCTGCCGGATAAGCCGTGAAGGAAGTATTAAGATCCGAGCCGAAATTGCCCGCTGCCGCTACCTGCACGATACCGCGCTGATCAACGTCGGCGATCACTTCCCGCAAGGCATCATAGTCCTGGGTTACTACCCAGGAATGGTTGATGATGTCAGCACCCTGTGCAACCGCCCATTCGATCGCGGTAATGGCGTCGGCTACCTTGCCCCCGCCGGTCGAACCCAGAAACCGCGCGGGTAGCAAAGTAGCGTTCATACAAGCGCCCTGAGGCCAGCTTGTACCCGAAAGTGCCGTTGATGCCATCAAGCCCGCCACATGAGTGCCGTGGCCATAGTCATCGGTTTGATCAGATTCCCCGGTAATCGCGTTGAACTGGGCGGGAAAAGCGGCGTTCAGCAGTGCCGGATGCTGACTATCCACACCGGAATCAATAATCGCGATTTTGACGCTACCACACAGCCGTTGAGAGTCATCCAGACTGGTAAAGCCATCGTTAAGCAGGAAATTCTGGGGCTCACTCAAAGCCAACACGGTGGCATTGAGATATTTCTCTGATGCCAGCTGGCTGTTTTGCTGCAAAAAGCGGATATCCGCGCGGTTGGTTGAATCATCGGTCAATAAATGGCTGACAGCGGCACAATCCAGCTCCGTCAGTACTTCACCGTTAGCGAAATGATAACGAACCTCGCCACCCAGGCTGACTGGCCCGCGTACCAGCCAATTGCCTGAACAGTCTGACGAAAGATTCGCAGACGCTGCTGAGGCCAGCAGCAACACTGCCACTGGCAATCTCTTGATGAACATCACACCGGTACCACGATTAACGGGCAACGGGCCTATTTGGCAACCAGGACGTCAAGACCAGTATCGGATTGCCCGACTGCTGACAGATCTTCCAGGTTACTGGCCGTCATGGTGAACGACTGGGCGCAGATGGTGCCGCTCTCACTGTACACCGTCGAGTCAATGGTCGTACCGACGGTGAACTGATCGCAGTTCATACCATGCTCAACACCACCGTCGACCTGGGTCTCGGTCAGCTCGCAGGACGGCTGGGTAGCGCCATCAACGATATACACACCGCTTTCGAACAGCTCAGCTGTGCCATCACCGTTCATATCCGCCAACGCCAGAACGGTATTGCGATAGGTCACGTCATGCAGCTCAATCAGATACTGGTAGGCGGTCAGGTATTGCTGATACTGCTCGTCGCTGAGGTTGTAGTCATCCAGTGAATCAATAACGTCCTGAAATTGCTGCACCTTGGTGTCAATTTCAGTCATCACCCCGCCTTCCAGCAACAGCGTGTTATAGGTGCCACCCACCCAGTGACTGCTGCCGCTGTCCCACTTGTAGGTGCTGGTGCCCTGCTGCCAGCCACCTCCTTCATAGGACTCACAGCCGTCCACAGCGGCTGCAACCAGGCCACTATCGACCGCAATGGCTTCAAGTGCCGCGTTAAAATAGGCTGGTGGCTGCATGGCTTCGGTTGAACTGGTTGCATCCACTGCGTAAGTGGTCGACGAATACAATCGCTCAATAAAATAGCCGGTCAGCGTGCTGCCATCACTGGCAGCCGTCGGCGCAATGGCCAGACTGGTATAGATATCTTTCCAGATGTCAGTCGCCAGATGAGAGCTGATCTCCAGCAGCGTCAGGCTTTCCGTTGCCCAGTCATCCTGGCTTTCATTCCAATAGGTGTGGGAGCTGCTCGCCGCATCGGTCACTTCATAATAGGTGTTGTCATCGGTGCTGTTATAAACACCGAAGTCATATCCTCCTCCCACGCCAGTGGTCTGGTAACTGCTGAGATCCGCCGAAATCACCGTCGTTGAGGTCGTCACACTGGCGCTGCTGAACTGGAATCCAAGACTGTTTTCACCGTCGAGATACCATTGCATCACTGTTGCCGGGCTACGCACGACATGGCTGCTGATCAGCGTGCTGGAGCCATCGGTATTGGTAGCAGTTGAGCTGCTGGTACTGCCGGATGGCGGGATCATTTCACCTTGGGATGATTCGAGTACAGAAACATACAAGGCGGACTCGCTGAGCTCGCTGAATTCACCAACGCCATCGACCACATCGGCATATTCGTTCGGTGTTACCGCAGCGGCTACATAGCTGGAATCTACCGGCGCAGTTTGCTGCACGCTGTCCCATCCTTCAGGCCAGGAGGTCAGTGTTGCCAGGTGCACAGCATCAATGCCATCGGCAATGCCAAGCGCGGCTGCCAGCGACTGCTCACCGTCGCTGTCCATATCCCAGTCACTGCTCAGGGTCAGACTCGGACTGCCCAGCAGCTGAGGCCGAATTGTGCTGCTGGCGCTCCAGCTGGCAGAGTAGCCCCGCAGAATCAGGGTATGCGCACCCGCATCCAGCACGGCATAACTGACACTGGTTTCGGTAATCGTGCCAGCGTCATCATAAAACGAGGCTTCAACCCGGTAGTTACCCGGTTCCAGATCCAGATAACCGGTCGAGCTGTCCTGTGTAAATTCCAGAGACCCGGCCAGCTCACCGCGCTTGGTCGTATCCGGATCATCCGTTAGCAAGGTGGCACAGGAATAGCCTTCAATCACAGCGGCAGACGGGTCATCCAGACTGTCGCAGCCATCATAGGCGTTCAGCACTAATTGGGCTTGGTTCCAGTCACTCGCCAGGCTCAGGTAAAAACGCACTTCAACCGTCAATCGGTCACCGACCCAGGCCGCCGTCGCTTCACTTTGGGGGAATCGCACCCCCATCGAAACCCGTGCGGTATCCGCAGTGCTGGAATCAGCATCGGCTGCAGTAACAGATGACGTCTGAGCCGAGGTGTTGCCGTCATTACCACCACAGGCAGCCAACAGCAGACTGGCAGTACAAGCGGTGATGGCCAAAAACAGTTTGTTGTTTTTCATCTTCAATTCCTTCTGCCAGTTACTCAATGATCACTTCGACATTGCCGTCACGTTCAATCACTTCAAACGTGGTCGAGGCGGAAGTGGTCTGGCCACGTTCATCGCTGACCGTCAGCACCACGCTATAGCTGGCCACAGCCAGATCCGTCGCAGTGAACGAGATACCGCTGCTGTTTTCCGTATAAGCGGCTTGTGGAGTCACGCTCCAGGATGCAACCGATACGTCACCGAGATCATCCGTTGCAGTAAAGCTGACCTGCACGTTTTCTGTGCCAGCCCCTTCGCCATTATCAATCTGGGCAGCCGGGGTCGCTTGCAGTGAACTGATAACCGGGACTTCATCGGTCAATACCACCACGGTACGGGTGGCGGTTGAAGTTTGGCCAGCCGAGTCGGTCACAGTCACGCTGAGGTTATATTGACCAGGCTTCAGGCTGGCGGCAGGAATCGTTACCTGTGTATCGGTAATTGTCGCTGACAGGCTATCCGGCACAGTCCAGCTGATGGCATCGGTTGGCAGCACTTCGTCGTCGGACCACTCCGCACTGATAACCAGGTCCTCCTCGGCACCGCCGCTGACGGTGCCATAAATCGTACTGGCCGATGCCGTGGTTGAAATGACTGGCGGCAGATCAGCCACAACACTGAAACTCGCGTCGGCTGTGGTGGTTGCCCCGGCAACACCTGCTGCAGTCAGTTCAGTTACTGCAACACTGAGACTGTAATCGCCTTCGGCCAAGGTACCGATCGGAAATGACAAACTGGTTGAGCTGGAAAGATAACTGCTCAGATCAACCACAGCGTCATCCAGCGTCAGAGTCCAGACGATCGTGAGATCAGCCAGCGTAGTCAGATCGTCAGATGCTGCCAGAGAAACCAGCAAAGCCTGACTGTTAACACCATCAACAGCTTCTACGAACTCACTGCCGAGGTAGATTTTGGCTGTCGGCGGCGTATCAGCACTGACGCTCAGCTGCAGAGATGTCTCGGTGGTGAGTTGGGCATCGGAATCATCGGTGATTACCAGCTCAATGCTGGTGTTGCCAACGTTCTCCATCACCCAGTCACAGGCCGACTGGCTACAGATGGTGGAACCATCAGTCCATTCGTAGCTCATGGCATCACCATTGCGATCACGGGCATTGACGCTGATCGACACCGTTTGGCCTTCAACCAGATCAATGTTGCCGCCGTTGGCAACAAAATTACCGTTAGCCGAGAAGCCAAAGACGTCCGGTGCAAACTGTTCAGTTGGCATGATCACGTCAAACATGGAAGTCTGCTGGACGCTATTCACCCCATCCGTTGCAGTCAGAGTCACACTGTAACTCCCGGCGTCACTGGCATCGACGGTGAGAATATTGCCACTGACGGAGGCATTACAGGTATCAGCATCACCAAGGTTACAGGCAGCGATGGTATAGCTCAGAACGTCGTCTTCCGGATCGCTGGCAATGATTTTGATGCTGACCTGGTCACCCACCAGCTTTTGCCCGATCGGGGTAAACAGCATCAAGGTCGGTGGTGCATTGGTCACAACAAAGTCGATACGCAACGGGTACTGATATTCATCGGCATCGCGAATCTCGCCCGTCAGTCCCATCGCCGAAATGTCATAGTCGTAGCCACAGGGAACACTGAGGCTGTAGTTACCAGAACTGTCAGACAGACCGCTGTACCGGCGCTGGTCCAGTGTTGAGACAGCACTGACCAGCTGGTTTTCCGGTGAGACCCCGGCTACATCGATCTGGCCATAAACCGTACACAGTTCGACCGCCGGGTAAATCACCGCTTGCAGGGAGTTACAGGAAGAAGCCGAAGTAGCAAAACTGGAGTTGCTGTAGATATCTGTCAGCTTGATGTATTGCTTGTTACCGCTGACGGGATTGAGGAACCAGAGATTGCCCCAGGACGCGACACTGGCCGCTGAAGCGCTGGCGATAACCCGGGAGACCCGGTAGGCGCCGTTCACCACGTCGATATCGAAGCTGGCACCGTCCGGGCTGCTCAAATAGGCCTTGCCATTGAAGCGGTTGCTTTCACTATCGAGAATCTGGCCGGTCAAACAGACTGTGGTGGCACTGGGCAAGCCAGACGACATGCGGTCGACGTTCAAATGGCTCATCCAGCTCCTCCAGTTGGCGACCGTCACCTGAAAATACATCCGGTATTGATTCACCAGCGAGCTGTTAAACGTCACGGCACCACTATCCCCAATGGTCACCCCCTGGGCAGCACCGGCAACCAGATATTGACCGCCGCTGTAATACACCAGGGTGCCGTTGCCGATATAGGTCCAGTAAGGCTCGTAGCGTAGCGACTTGCCATAGAAGGCAAACTGCAAGCCCTCGATACTGGTGTCAGCATCCGTGTGGAAGGTTTTGGCGTGATAGTTATAGTTGAAACTGTAGCGCATGGTGGAGCCCAGACCGTCAGAGGCCATGGCTTCCGAGCTTTGTAGTGGATTGCCATCCTGGTCGGTAATTTCGACGTTAAAAAACGCCGTTGAGATCAGATCACGGGTTTCGCCATCTCCACCGTCGTTCTCAAAATCAACCGTGTCACCGCCAGTTTCATCGCCCTTGGCTTCGAAACCACCGGAGTAGGACTGGATGTCGTCCTCATCAGTTGAATCATGGCTTGAAACGCTAAAGTTGATCACTTCAGCGTCTTCGTCAATCGCGGCTACCGGAATTTCCAGTTCAAAGTCGGAGTCTTCACCATCCATTGCCTGGGCATCACCAGTGGCAATCCGACGGTTACCGGCAGCATTGGAGAATACCGATAATTTCAGCACGGGTACGCCGCCGTCAGCAGCAATCGCCAGTGCTTCCAGGTCGGCCCGCTTGATCGAAACGCTGGCCGACTGCTCCAATGAACCATTGACCGTCACACGAACATCGTCGGCGGCTACCACGGCATCGTAATCAACCGACGAGAATCCTGGTTTACTGACAGAAACCACCACGGTCGTCACCTCCCCTTCCAGCCCGGTCGGGATAGAGAATAAGTAACCGCCACCCGCATCAGTCGTAGTGCTCATTTCCAGCAGCGCATTGAGATCACTGTCCAGCAGTGCGGCACTGACCGTCGCACCGTCAAGCAGATTGCCCTGCTTGTCGGTCACGGTGCCATCAAGCAGTCGCAGGGCAATATCCGCCGCGATCACCTCCGGATCATCGTCATCCGGATTTTCATCATCATCCTCAGAGCTAGTAACGGGCGATGGATCAGGAGAATTGCTACAGCCGGTAATGACCACAGGGGCTAGCGGAAGCAATATCAGCAGTAAAAGCGCGAGCAAGCGGTCTCGGCAAAGTGAGACCAGCGACTGGGCAACAGGCGGCATAGACAGTTCCTTCTGATTCTTTGCAGCCAATGCTAATTACATAACTTTTTTTACACATCACCCATACAGGGTAAATTGCCGGGCAAGAGCGATCACACGCCGCGGATCAGGGTAACAGGGCCAGCAAAATGGTACTGATCAGTTGGCCCTGCCGCTTCCAGCCGGTTTTGCGAAACACTTGTTTGAGTTGATAACGCACCGTCGCTTCTGACTTGCTGGTCAAATCAGCAACTTCCGCCAGGCTTTTACCCTCTACCAACATTCTGCAAAGGCGCCCTTCTGCGGGCGTCAACTCGAACCGCGCGGCGATACAGGCAGCGCTCGGCAAACGCTGCTTATTATCCACCAGTGCCATCAGCCAGCCATCTTCCAGCTCCACCGACGCAACATTGTTGGTGCCACTCAAGGCTGCAAAAGGATTCAGCAGTTGCTTGCCGATCAGCGAATCAACGTCCAGCGCCAGCGGCACTATCCCCTGATTGCAATAGCGAACGGCACCATCACGCCCAAGCCAGACAATTGCCAGATCACAGCCAGCGAACAGCAACTGCAAACGCGCATCCAGCGGTTGCGCTGCAAGCAATTGCGGGTTTGCCAGCCAGCCGGACAGAACGGCAACCAGGTTTGGCATGGCAGTGCCCTGTAGCAGGCAAGCAAGCCGCTCATCACCACACCATAAATGCGTACCTAATGGATTGTCAGCGCAACTCGCCAGAGGTATGGATGAACCGAAATATTGCCGCCCGAAGCTTTGCCAACGCCCCAGATCATCCGAGTGACAGGCCCGCAGGCCGGCATATTCCTGTTCAAAGCGGTGAGCCAGAGAAGAATCTCTGAAGGAGACAAGATGATGCAGGGGCGCAGCCAAAGGAAACAGCGCCAGGTCGGATGCTGTAATCTGCGCCAGCTCAGTTAACCAGTCTGTCAGCGGGCATTGACCAGCCATCAGGGCCAGCAGAGCCTTACCTACCGCCAGACTGGAACGAGCCCTATTAGTACATTGCGCATGTTCATCAGGCCCGCTGGCCAATGCGTTAACGATCATCAATCCATGAAACCTGCCGTGATCCAATAGCGGCACTATGTCACAAAGCATGGTCGTCAGGGCATGACATTCCTGTGAAGATTACCCGCCGAGCGGCGGTTATTGAGGCATTTAAAACATTCGAACAGGCGTTACCTTATTACTGATAATTCTGTTCAGTTTGATTGTCTGACACTTGTTCAGTTATTAGGAAAAGCATCAGTCATGTCAGGCATAAAAAAGCCCGCCAGAGGCGGGCAAAGGAATTGAACCCAGAAAATACTGATGGTTCGTTACGGGCTGGTGAGAGCCAGAAATAGCAATTCGGGCAGCCTGTCTGAGCGGGACAGACAGGCTGCAACAAGGCTTCTTCAGCCTGTTAAAAGCGCTGCGGTTTATTCTGCCGCAGCGATCAGGCTGGCGTTACCACCAGCGGCGGTGGTGTCGATACAGACATGGCGTTCGAGCACATAACGATGGCTGTTGCTGTCATCATTGATCAGCGGCAGCAATGCACCGTTACGGCTGGCCAGCGCCTTGCGGTATTCAACCATTTGGTTGCCTTCACCGGCACACAGCACAGCATCAAAGCCGGTTGCTGCCGCCAGCGCATCCGCGCTCAACAGACCATCGATGGCAACGATTGGCCACTGGTGACCACGCAGCAGATTGACGGCATTCACCGCACCGGCAGCGACTACGACCACGCGGTTGCCACAAGCCAACGCCATCGCCGCCTGCTTTAGTGCGCGTTCGAGGGTTGGCCCCAGACACAGCACTACGCCACGAGCATGCACAGACAGACGGTTGGTTTCACCGGTTGGCCCTGGCATCAGCTCTGGTTCGTGGTTCTGCAACGCGATACGCACGTTCAGGGCAGCAAAGCTGTCGTTCACCAGTTGCGGCAGGCTCTCTGGCAGCTCCGCCTGGGCCTGGAAGCCCATCGCAGCGACGCTATCCAGTGCTTTTTGCAGTTCACTAACAGATACCGCCGTACCAGCATTTACAAAGCGTTCCAGTGCGGCAGCAGGCTTCACAAAGCGCTCGACATAGTGCGGACCACCCGCTTTTGGACCGGTACCAGACAAGCCTTCACCACCGAATGGCTGGGAGCCAACGATGGCACCAATCTGGTTGCGGTTAACGTAGGCGTTACCGACCTTGATGCGACGAGTAATGTTTTCGACCCGGCTGTCCATACGGGTGTGCAGACCAAAGGTCAGGCCGTAACCACTGTTGTTGATGGCATCAACCACCTGATCAACCTCTTCACCCTTGAAGGTCGCTACGTGCAACACAGGGCCGAAGATTTCTTCCGGCATATCCTGAATGCCATTGACCTTCACCACCGCTGGCGACACAAACAGGCCGTCAGATGGCTTGGCCATACGCTTCAGTACCCGGCCAGCAGCCTGGTGGGCATCAACGTAGTTTTCGATCTTGCTGTGAGCGGCCTGGTCAATCACAGGACCCACATCGGTAGTCAGTTCCCATGGGTTGCCGAGTTCCAGCTCGTCCATGGCGCCATACAGCATTTCCAGCAGGTTGTCGGCAATGTCTTGCTGCACGTAGAGGATGCGCAAGGCTGAACAACGCTGACCGGCACTCTGGAAGGCCGATGCCATCACGTCACGCACAACCTGCTCAGGCAGTGCGGTGGAGTCCACAATCATGGCGTTCAAACCACCGGTCTCGGCGATCAGCGGCGCATCTGGCGCCATAATGCTGGCCATTGCCCGGTTGATAGTTTGTGCTGTTGCGGTAGAACCGGTGAAGCAAACACCCTTGATGCGAGCATCGGAAGTCAGTGGCGCCCCCACATCCTTACCTGAGCCTGGCAGCAACTGAATCACGTTGGCCGGAATACCGGCTTCATGCATCAGTTCAACCGCACGAGCTGCAATCAATGGTGTCTGGTCTGCTGGCTTGGCCAGCACTGAGTTACCCGCGCCAATGGCAGCCAAAATCTGACCAGTGAAAATCGCCAGCGGGAAGTTCCATGGTGAAATACAGGTGATCACACCACGCGCCGCCATGGATTCGCCTTTACCAGCCAGTTTTTCGCTCAGCTGACAGGCCTGATCGGCGTAATAACGGGCGAAATCGACGGCTTCACGGATTTCACCAACAGCGTCTGCGAGGGTTTTACCGGCTTCACGCTGTACCAGTGCGAACAGCTCAATCGCGTGTTCTTCGTACAGATCAGCCAGCTTTTGCAGGGCAGCAGCGCGCTGGGCAACTGGCGTGTTGTTCCATTCCACAGCACCGGTTTCGGCGGCGGCAATGGCCGTTTCGATATCCGCTGCGCTGGTCAGGGTCACTTCACCAACCATGTCCGACGGCTTGGCCGGGTTCAGTACTGGCTGGGTACCAGCACCTTCAACCGCGCCAGCGATCATTGGCGCGGCTTGCCACTTATGAGTTGCAAAGGCTTGACGGGCAGCCAGCAAGTGACCCACTTCAACCACATCCGTGATGTCCCAACCCTTGGCATTCTTGCGCTTGTCACCAAACAGTTTGGCGGCTGGCAGGATTTTCTGGCTTGGCTTGATCACCTCAAACACACCAGCAGCCTCGAACGGATCACGGGCAATCATTTCAGGCGAAATTCGGTGATCCACAATCTGGTTTACGAACGAGCTATTGGCGCCATTTTCCAGCAGACGACGCACCAGGTAAGCCAGCAGGTCACGGTGTTCGCCCACCGGTGCGTAGATCCGGCAGCGGGTGCCTTCACGGGTATGCACCGCATCATGGAGGGATTCACCCATACCGTGCAGACGCTGAAATTCAAACTTGTCCTTGCCGATACCCTGCGACATGCGCAGTACTGCCGCCACAGAATGAGCGTTGTGAGTAGCAAACTGCGGATAGATATGATCGGTCATACCCAGCAGTTTTTCGGCGCAGCAGAGGTAGGAAACGTCAGTGTGTGATTTGCGGGTATAAACCGGGAAACCCGCCAGACCAAGGCTCTGGGCGCGTTTGATTTCCGCATCCCAGTAGGCACCTTTCACCAGACGCACCATGATGCGACGGTCCAGACGCTGGGCCTGGGCATAGAGGAAGTCGATGGCATAGGCGGTACGCTGACCAAAAGCCTGCACCACGATACCAAAACCTTCCCAGCCAGCCAGCTCTGGATCTTCCAGCACAGCAACGATCACATCGAGGGACAAATCCAGGCGATCTGCCTCTTCTGCATCGATGTTGAAACCCATATTGGCTTTTTTGGCCTGACGCGCCAGTTCACGGGTACGCTCAACCAGCTCTTTCATTACGCGTTCGCGCTTGGCGAATTCGTAACGTGGGTGCAGCGCCGACAGCTTGACGGAGATGCCCGGGTTTTCAGCCATGGTTGGACGGGTGCACAGCGGTGCCAAGGCAGCAATCGCAGCACTGTAAGAGTCGAAGTACGCCAGCGCGTCCTTGTCAGTACGCGCCGCTTCACCCAGCATATCGTAGGAATAGGTGTAACCACGATCTTCCATCTTGCGGGCACGATCCGTGGCGTTCTTGATGTTGCTACCCAATACGAACTGGCGACCCAGTTCTTTCATCGCCTGGCCAACCGCCACACGAATAACCGGCTCACCGAGACGCTTGACCAAACCGCGCAGCGTCGAACGGAGGCCTTCGCCATCCGCCGGAGCGATCAGTTTACCGGTCAGCATCAGTGCCCAGGTCGATGAATTCACCAGCCCGGAGTTGGACTGACCCAGGTGTTCACTCCACTGCCCCGGCGCAACCTTGTCTTCAATCAGGCTGTCGATGGTGAATGCATCCGGTACCCGCAACAGAGCTTCTGCCAGGCACATCAATGCAACACCCTCACGGGTGGTCAAACCGTATTCAGCGAGGAAGTTTTCCATCATGGTTGGTCGGCTGCTGGCGCGAACCTGACGCACCAGTTCAGCGGCATCAGTAGAAATTGCCTGACGCTGAGCCGGGGTAAGACGACTATTGGCTACCAGATCGGACAGCGCTTGGGTCTCGTCCATCAGGTAACGGTCGCGGATAACGCGACGAATGTCTTGGATATTGGCAGTCATGCTACAGCCCTCATTTACATGAAACGTTGGCCACATATTACTTACAAGAAAAAATCGTTTTTCCTAAACTTTCACTTTATGCAGACTTATGAACTTCATTTTTTAAATATTAAAGTCTTATATTCTTTTATCCGGCTATTTTTTAGTCTTTAGAAAACCAAGACCTTAGTCTTACAGCACACAGAAATTCGCAATTTCAACTCATCACCCCCCGATTCAGCCACTGACCAGAACGCAAACAGGGAGCACAAAGGCTCCCTGTCTGGAAAGTCATTACACCAGCTGATCCAGCGGCATTAACGACAGCTCATTCGGCATGAACTCAGCTGCGCACTTCGGCAACCACTTCATCGAACTTGCTCTGGATTGAACCGGAAGGCTCACGGGTTGCCAGAGAGGCCAACACAACCGCGATGGTTGCGAAAATCACTCCCGGGATAATTTCATACAGATCGAAAATACCGCCTTCAAGCTGCTTCCAAACCACCACAGTGACACCGCCAACAATGATGCCAGCCAGCGCACCCTGACGGGTCATGCGCTTCCAGTACAAGGACAGCATCAGGGCCGGGCCAAAGGCTGCACCAAAACCAGCCCAGGCATAAGACACCAGATCCAGTACGCCAGAATCCGGATTCATCGCCAACAACGTGGCAATTACAGCAATCGCAACTACTGCGAAACGGCCAATGTTAACCAGACGCTCTGGAGAAGCATCCTTGTGGAACAGGGCTTTGTAGAAGTCTTCAGCCAGCGCGGAAGAAGACACCAGCAACTGGGAATCCGCAGTACTCATGATGGCAGCCAGAATCGCCGCCAGCAGGACACCGGCAACAACCGGGTGGAAAATCGCATTGACCATCACCATGAAAACGGTTTCGTTGTCACCCAGATCGGTTTTCAGGTAGGCCACTGCGAACAAACCAATCGCCAGAGAACCAGCCATGGAAACGCCAGTCCATGCTACCGCAATACGGCGGGCTGCCGGAACGTGATCCTTGCTCTTGATGCCTTTGAAACGTGCCAGAATGTGCGGCTGGCCAAAATAACCCAGCCCCCAGCCCAGCAGTGACAGAGTGCCAATCAGAGTAATGGAAGAACCATCAGCATTGGTAAAGGCATCCAGCAGCTCTGGGTTTTTGGCAGCGATAATGTCAAAGGTAGAAGCAATACCACCAGTCTCAGACAGCGCAATAACCGGAACCAGCACCATGGCGCCAACCATCAGCAGACCCTGTACAACGTCAGTCCAGCTTACCGCCAGGAAACCACCAAACATGGTGTAGGAAATAACCGCAACTGCGCCCAGAACCACAGCCAGCTGGTAATCCAGACCGAATACGGTTTCAAACAGTTTGCCGCCAGCCACCAGGCCAGAACTGGTGTAGAACAGGAAGAAGACCAGTACGAAGAAAGCAGACACCACACGCAGTGCATGGCTGTTGTCTTCAAAACGCTTTTCAAAGAAAGCAGGCAGAGTCAGGGCATCACCGGCACGGTGAGAGTAAACCCGCAAACGCTGGGCAACCAGCAACCAGTTAGCCCAGGTACCCACCAGCAGGCCACCAGCCAGCCAGAAAGCACCGTAACCTGCGCTCATGGCGTAGCCAGGCAGACCCAGCAACAACCAACCGCTCATGTCAGACGCGCCAGCGCTCAGGGCACTGGGAATGGGGCCAAGATTACGGCCACCCAACACGTAGTCAGACAAGTCCTGTGTGCGACGGTATGCGACGATTCCGATACCCAGCATCACCGCCAGGTAGATAATGAACGTCAAAGTAACCATGGATAGTCCTCTTTCGTTTTTTCGTTATTAATTTTGGCGCCTTGCGGAACACCGTATTCTCGAGAGACATCTAACCCTTGCTTGTAAAGCTAACAGGTTCGTGCCTGAGGGTCGAAAAGACTAATGCAGGAGTGATGGGCGAATTTCCTATTTCAGAAACTTTCCTGGGAAAATACTTTTTAAATACAAAAAAAACGCGCCAGATGATCCACAGTTACGATTCTGGAAGAAGTTTTCACTTATGCATCACTAAAGTGCAACAAAACAGGACAAATTTAGGCATTGCATTCTTCTGGTGCAAAATTGAATCATTGCTTTCACCTGATATTCTTCCGAATCAAGGAATTTTTCCCATCAAAAGCCTATTCTTTAGGGGAAAAGTCTTAATCCTTGCATTTAGAATGACTGGCAAATCCCGCACGACATTACCAACCGACTAACAAACACAACAACGGCAGGCAAATGGACTCTCCAGAAAAACTCGACAAACTCGACATGGCCATTTTGCGCGAACTGCAAAAGAACGGCCGCATCACAGTGACCGAACTGGCATCGCGCGTCGGGCTTTCCAAGACGCCTTGCCAGATCCGAATGAAGCGACTGGAAGAAAACGGCTACATCCTTGGCTATATGGCATTAATCGACCAGAAGAAGCTCGGCACCAAGTATGTTGCTTTCGTGCAGGTATCGCTCAGCGACACCCGCACCCGGGCTTTGAATGCCTTTAATGAAGCAGTCCGTGGCATACCGGAGATTGAGCAGTGCCATATGACGGCGGCGACGTTTGACTACCTGCTGAAAATTCGTACCTCCGACATGGAGTCTTACCGGGCAGTGCTGGGTGAAAAAATTTCATCCCTGCCCTACGTCACCCAGACCAGCACCTTTGTGGTCATGGAAGACGTCAAGGATCTGGAGTCCAAACTGATCTGACAGGCAAAGCGCCAGCCTCCGCAGACTGGCGCAAACTCCTTCCGCCCCCAATAGCAAACACCACAAATCCGGCCATATCATCAGAATTACCCTAAAGTCGTATACGCAAAACCCTATCCACCAGTGTCTTAGCCAGCTAACCCTGACAAGCCCCTGCTTCAACAGCTCACCTCGGCCACAGACCAGTATCCATCAGGGTTAGTCTGCTCTGACCAAATACCCACGATCATCTGTCCGGCAACCACTCAAGCTACTACCTAAGTAGTTTTACCTAGCACTAATACCTATAATGCGCGGCGATCTACGCAGCAATACGTATAGGTACCGCATTCCTGCGAATGGCCCATTCACAATCTCTGCACCACTATTTCGATGCCCACTATTCATTTGGCGTCGGCAATACGCCTGCGTTGATTGTGTTGGACCTAAAATCAAGGATAAAAACAAAATGATTAAACTCTCCAGACTGAAGAGCGGCCTGCTGGCTGGTCTGTGCGGTTTGGTCGTCGCTACTGGCGCCCAGGCTGCGGACAAGGTTTACCGTCTGAAAATGGCCGAAACCTGGCAAACTGACTTCCCTATTTTTGGTGACGCTCCGCGCAATATGGCTGCGATGGCAGAAAAAATGTCCAACGGCCGTCTGATCATCACCATTGACTCTGCCAACAAGCACAAATCGCCATTCGGCGTGTTCGATATGGTGCGTGCCGGCCAATACGACATGGGTCACTCTGCTTCCTACTACTGGAAAGGCAAGGTGCCAAACACCCTGTACTTCACCACCATGCCATTCGGTATGACTGCCCCTGAGCAGTACTCCTGGTTCTACCATGGCGGCGGTATGGAACTGATGCAGAAGGTATATCAGCCATTCGGCCTGATGAGCTTCCCTGGTGGTAACACCGGCAACCAGATGGGTGGCTGGTTCCAGAAAGAAATCAAATCCCTCGACGACCTGAAAGGCCTGAAAATGCGTATTCCGGGCTTCGCTGGCGAAGTTCTGGCCAAGTTGGGTGTCAGCCCAACCAACATCCCACCGGGCGAGCTGTACACCGCATTGGAACGTCGCACAATCGACGCTCTGGAATGGGTTGGTCCATCACTGGACTTGCGTATGGGTTTCCACAAGATCGCGCCTTACTACTACACCGGCTGGCATGAGCCTGCGACCGAACTGCAATTCCTGGTCAACGAACGCACCTGGAAAAAACTGCCAGAGGACCTGCAGGAAATCCTTCGCGTCGCCATGCGCACTGCCGCTTACGATATGTACATCCAGTCTTATCATGAATCTGCGGAAAACCTGGCAGTACTGGCCAAGGATTATCCAAATGTCAAGATCAAGACTTTCCCTGCTGACGTAATGGCTGCCATGCACAAGGCCAATGATGAGCTGCTGACCCAGAAAGCAAATGAAGATCCACTGGCCAAGGAAATCCTCGATTCCCAGGCCGATTACCTGAAAAAGGTACGCGCGTGGACCGATATTTCTGACAAGGCTTACCTGAACAGTATCGCCCAGTAACAAAATCCGATACCGTCCGGCCGCCAGCGCCAACCATGGCGCTGGCTTGCTTTCACCACGACCCTCACCGGGTCTTTGTAAATTCCCGAATATCCGGAGGGAGAAATTATGCTGGTTCGGCTGGAGCGAGCGATCAATCGCTTTTCCGATCTGCTCGGCGTTGTATCCGCCGCGCTGTTTCTGCTGCTACTGGTCAACGTGTTTATCGACGTTGTGCTGCGCTACGCCCTGAATGTGGTGTACATCGGCGCCCAGGAAATGGAATGGCACCTGTTTGCTGCCATGTTCATGCTGGCAGTGCCCTACACCCTGAAAGAAGAAGGTCACGTACGCGTTGACCTGGTTTACGAACGCCTGCCGCAATCCTGGAAAAACTGGATTGATATTGGTGGCGGCCTGATTCTGCTGATTCCGTTCTGCATCCTGGTTGGTTATTACGGTATCGGCTTTGCCCACGAAGCGTTCTCACTGGGTGAAACCTCTGGCGACCCCGGCGGCCTGCCTGCCCGCTGGATTATCAAATCCGTTATCCCGGTTGCCTTTTTTGCCACTGCGATCTCTGGCGTTGGCATGATTCTCGGCGCCATTAACGAACTGCGCGGTATCACACACGAGCATCACAAGGGGGCTGCGCTGTGATCGGTATTATTATGTTTATTGTTGCCCTGGTGATGCTGTTGTTCGGCTTCCCGGTGGCGTTCACCTTTGGCGGTGTGGCACTGATTTTTGGTGTGCTGGCCGAAGGCCCGGATATCTTCGCCTTTATGCCCTTCCGGGTGCAGAGCATCATGGAAAACGTCACCATGATGGCGGTACCGCTGTTTGTATTCATGGGCATCATTCTGCAGAAAACCCGTTTGGCCGAGCAGCTGCTGGAAGCCATGGCCAAGTTGTTTGGTGGTGTCCGTGGTGGCCTGGCCATTTCCACCGTACTGGTTGGCGCATTGCTGGCAGCCTCCACCGGTGTGGTTGGCGCTTCTGTGGTAGCGATGGGCCTGATCTCGCTGCCCGTCATGATGAAGTACAACTACGATAAGGGCCTGGCCTGCGGCACTATTTGTGCCTCCGGTACTTTAGGTCAGATCATTCCGCCGTCCATCATCCTGATCATTCTTGGCGACGTAATGGGCATTCCGGTTGGCGACCTGTTCCATGCTGCCGTCGGCCCTGGTCTGTTGCTGATCGGTATTTATGTGGTCTACATCCTGATTTACTCCTTCGTAAAACCGGAAGCAGCCCCGGCACTGCCGGTTGATCCATCGATCAACAAAAAGCAAATGTACATTGATGCCCTTAAGGCAATCATTCCGCCATTGGCACTGATTCTGGTGGTACTCGGCTCAATCTTCGCTGGCATCGCCACACCAACCGAATCATCCGCACTGGGCGGTATTGGTGCGGTAGCACTGGCGGCTATTTACGGCCAGTTCAGCTGGAAAATGCTCTACGAGTCGTCCAAGGAAACCATCAAGATCAGCGCCATGGTGTTTGCCATCCTGCTGGGTGCAACCGCTTTCAGCATGGCCTTCACCTACACCGGTGGTGATGCCATCGTTGAAGAAGTGCTGAGCAACCTGCCTGGTGGCGAGGTTGGATTCCTGATTCTGTCGATGATCGCCATCATGGTACTGGGCTTCTTTATCGACTTCGTCGAAATCAGCTTCATCATTGTGCCGATTCTGTATCCGGTGGCTGAAGCGCTGGGCATTGCGCCACTGTGGTTCGCCATCCTGATCGCAATGAACCTGCAGACGTCATTCCTGACACCACCGTTTGGTTTCGCCCTCTTTTACCTGAAAGGTGTGGCGCCCCCATCGGTACAAACCACCGACATCTACCGCGGGGTGATGCCATTCATCCTGATGCAGGTTGGCGTGGTGATCGCTATCATGATCTTCCCGGAATGGTTCGGTCTGCTGGACTGATCACTCCGTCCGTATAAGGGCAGCCTTAGTGGCTGCCCTATTGCATTTATTGCTGCTGGCGATATAACAAAAAAACCACCTCAGCGACGACACTCTTCATGCCTGCGTTATCTCTCAAGGCCAAAATCTTGCTGCTGACTATCCTGCCGATGGTCGCCCTCAGCCTGACCATCAGCTGGTTGTACCAGCGCCAGGCCAAGGAGATGGCAGAACAACAGGTCGCCATTTTTCAGGAAAACCTGATGACCAGCCGCCGTGAGGCGCTGAAAAATCACGTGCAATTGGCAATGAATTCGATCACCCCGATTCTTGAACAGCTGCAGGCTGGAATGGAACGCTCACAGGTGGAATACCGCATAAAACACCAACTGCGTGGGATGCGTTATGGCACGGATGGCTACTTCTTTGCTTACACCGCCGAAGGCGTCAATCTGGTTCACCCGACCCAGCCAGAACTTGAAGGCCGCGACCTCTATGATCTGCAGGACGAGAACGGCCACTACATCATTCGCGAGCTACTCGACGTTTCCCGAAACAGCGGCGGCTATTACCAATACTTCTGGCGCAAACCGACCAAAGGCTCCGACGTCACCAAGTTGTCCTACGTAATCCGCATTCCCGAACTGGGCTGGATGATCGGCACGGGCTTGTACGTGGATGACATCGCCAAGGAAATCCAGCTGATGGAGCAAAAGGTCGCCAGTAATGTACGCAAGAGCTTCTGGGCCTCCACCATATTGCTGATCGTGACACTGTCGATGGTGGTGCTGATTGTCACCCTGGTGAACATGCACACCACCCAGATGGCCGACCAGCGGCTGCAACAATTGGCCAATCGCTCGGTAACTTTTCAGGTATTCCAGCGTCGAAACTTTGCCCGCGAATTACACGATGGCATTAATCAATTGCTGGTATCGGCCAAGTTGCGTATCAATCTGGTGGAAAAGCAGTGGCCTCAGGAAAAAGCGTTGGAGCATGTCGCCAAGGCGGCGGAGCAGCTCAACATCGCGATTCAGGAAGTGCGCCGCATCTCCCATAATTTGAGACCGGTGCTGCTGGATGATCTGGGGCTGGAAGCAGCTCTGAACGGCCTGCTGGATGAATTGGAAGAACAGTTGCCCGTACACACCCGCCGTCGTATCCGGCTGCCGATGGAGCGCCTGCCCGACGCCATTGAAATGACCATTTACCGGGTGGTTCAGGAAGCTCTGACCAATATTCGCAAACATGCTCAGGCTAACCAGATTCTGCTCAGCGTCACCACCACCGCCAACAAGGCCATTCTGGTGATGGCCGACAACGGCAGCGGTTTTACCCTTGAGGAAGATAACAGCGGTATTGGCCTGATGAACATGCGTGAGCGGGTTGAATTGCTAGGAGGAAAGTTTAGTGTTCGCAGTCGCAAAGCGAGGGGTACACTGGTGAAAGCCGAATTCCAGCTCAATCCGACTATGTCGAGGAATTCCGGAGAGGTCTGAGCCAGCCTCTTCTACAACAACAAAGGTAGCGTATGACGACATCCGAGCGCACACCGATCCGTTTGCTGATTGCCGACGATCATCCTATGGTGCGGGAAGGCCTCAAAGCCAGCCTGGAAAGCGAAAGCTACATCGAAGTGGTAGCAGACGTCAGCAATGGCAAGGAAGCACTAGAACAAACCGCCATTCACCACCCCGACGTGGTATTGCTGGATATATCCATGCCGGTGATGGGCGGCATCGAAGCCTGCGCCGCCTTTCGTGAGCAATTTCCGGATACCCGCCTGTTAATCGTCACCATGCACGACAACCGCGAATACATTTTCAAGGTCATTCAGGCGGGTGCAGCCGGTTACGTATTAAAAGACGTGGCGACCGAAGAACTCCTGCTGGCGGTACAAACGGTCCATCAGGGCGGTACCTACTTCAGCTCCAGCGTTGCCAAAACCCTGTTCAGCGAATTTGGTATGCCGGGCGATCGTAATCAGCCAGCCAACAGCGGTAACCATCCAGCCTCCGCTCTCAGCCCACGAGAAACCGACGTCCTGGCACTGTTGACCGACGGCCTCTGCAACAAGGAAATCGCCGCCGAACTCAGCATTTCTGTCCGTACCGTCGAAGCCCATCGTCTGAAAATCAAACAGAAACTCGGCATCAATAACTCAGCCGGCCTTATTCGTTACGCGCTGGATAACGGCATTGGGAAACCAGCCTGATTACTTCTCCATATTTCCCGGATCAGACGCCGGGAGATATGATTCCTGCCAGATACTCTCACAAAAATCGTAAAGAATCGCCAGAAAAACACCCTCAAATAGACACTACCCGACAAAACATCTACTTTTTATTATCCAGCAAGGCGGCGTGCAAAAAGCCAATCAGCGGTTGATAAATCGATCACAAAACTATTGATAAATGCATGCTATTTTGGGGCAATAGCTAATTAAAAGGAATTAATTAATGTCGCGAGTTGCCCTGGCTTTTTTCGGACTATTGTTTTTTTGCAGCGCCCAGTCTCTTCAATGGTACACCACCGTAGGTGGATATAAAGCCATTGCAGGAGACCCCTACTCAGCATTGAAGAGCGCATGCCAGGATTTCGTATATAATAAATATACCGTCAACTACCCCCATATAGTGGTTTTGGACTCTATCCCCTTGTATAAACAGGTTTCAGAAGTTCGGTATAAAGGAAACTGCGCATGGGGATATTGGAAAGAGAACAGTGATGGCGACACTGTTTTTAATGGTACGGGAGTCATGACAGATCAGAATGTACTAGCGTTGATTTGTGAGCCAGGAGACAGTATTGAAACTGACGATGATGGCAACCCCATATGTCGAAAATACTGTAGCACCGCATCAGTCAGCTCTGATTTCTGCACACCAGAACCAGAATATTTTAATTGCGCAAACCAATCGGATCACCCTATCAATTTCAATGATGGACGTAAACTTCGCACACAGAAATTTGCCACTGCAGGCAGGGTACACCCCATTATTTTTGAGTATTATTACAACAACAGATCGAACAACCTATTAACTGAAAGTGGCTACAATACTGAGAAATCATACCAGACCCAAACAATCATCAAAGAATACTCTCCAGGCTACACCTTGGATAAATACTCCAGTCCGTTAGCATCATTCTCTACCGTTTCAGTAACCGACAATGAAATATCCACCTCTGGCATAAGATTTAACGGTGATGCAACACAGTATTGGCGTCATAGTTACAGTTATTTCTTGGACACCAGCTTTTATAGCTCCGGTCGACTAGCAAAGGCTTCATTGTACTCGCCCAAAGGTGATATAGACTGGTTTGAGTATGGAAGCTCAGATCAAAAACCTGGTTACAAGCTGGATTACACCAGAGATAGCAGTGATGAATATCGGCGCTACTCAGTAACAATTCCAGGCGAGCCCAAACGCTATTTTGACGATGAAGGTAGACTTCGTATTGTTGAATACTCAGAAGGAATTGAACATACCCTTGAGTATAATGATGATTCACAATTAACAAGTATTACCCACTCAGACGGCAGCATAATTAAGTTAATTTACGTAGACGGCACACTAAAGAGGGTTAAATATCCGAATGGAGTGGTTGTATTGGAATGGCGATACAAAGATGTGACGAATGGATATTCATCCACTGTAGTTACAAATAATGAATTATACAAAAAATTTCCTGTGCTTTTTTCTGCCAAATACTACTACCGTGCTGAGTTTAAATTCAAACGTGTTTTCAAATACAATGATGAAAACTGGCCCGCTGCACTAACATCAATATACGACTATGACCCAGCGGTATCATCGGGTCCTGAGCTATATGCTGAATTTGAATACGATGATGAAGGCCGAGCAGTTTACTCTTCTTTGCGAGATGGAGTCGAGTCAGTGTCTGTGGAGTATCCAGACGAAGATACCCGAGTGGTTACCAATGCGCTGGGGCGAGATACAACCTATACATATGGAACGGTGAACAGTTCCCGAGCATTGCTATCGATAGATGGCGAAGCCGTTAGTAGCTGTCAGCAACAAAACATAACTTACACCTATTATTCTTCCGGGCGTGTCAAATCCATCACATGGGAGGGAGTAACAAACACCTACCCGGATTCTGACACTGGCGGAACCTATGTTTCGGCATCAGGGAGCGATGTAGAAACCCACAAAAATATTACCATTGATACAACCGACATACTTAAACGTCCGAGCAATATTGAGTATGAGACCTATAGTGAGGATTTCGAATACACAGATGGCAACTTGACCCACTATGAAATAACTCCGGATGGATGGGAATAAAATGGACTTCAATATGAAAAATATTTCAGTATGGGTTAGCCTGGCCGTATTCCTGTCTACATCATCTATCGTAGAAGCTGGACGAGCATGGGATTATGAATACAACGAAATGGGCCTCGTCATTCTTAAAGATGGCCCCAGAACCGACGTGTCTGATGTTTACACCTATGAATATGACGACGACGGAAACCTGACACTGGAAACCAATCCGCTAGGGCAAACAACTGTCTACTCTGATTTTTTTGGAAATGATAGACCTGGGACGATCCAATTAGAGAATGGAGAAACCTGGCTCAACACCTATGACTGGAATGGTAATATCCAGACAACAGAACTATCGTCCAGCGATGGGGCTCTGGTCTATAGCTATCAGTACAACGCCGCTGGCCAGATCATCCATGCCGAATTGCCAGACGGCAGCACACTGGATATCAAATACGATGTTGCTGGTCGTACCCTGAAACTGACGAATGAAACAGGCGACGAAGTCAATATTACTCGCGACCTGCTGGGCAATATCACCACCTGGGAAGCCAGTGATGATGCGGGCTCAATTGTAAGACGATATCAGCAAGCATTCGACGCTGGCGGTCGTAAGTACCAGAATATTGATGGTGACAATCAGTCAACCAATATTGTCAATAACAGTCGTAATCAACTTGAAGAAACAACAGACGCCCTGAGCAGGCAGACCAGTTATACCTACAACGATCTGGATCGAGTGACGGACATTGTTGATCCTGCCTCGGGCACAACCAGCTTTGAATATAACGATCGAGGGCAAGTTACCTCCGTTACCGATCCTAACGGTCATGTCACGACCTATATTTATAATGGCTATGGCGATCTGACCAATGAATCCAGCCCGGATACCGGCACAGCCACCTACACTTACGATCTTGCGGGCAATCGAAAGACCCGTACCAATGCATTATCTCAAACAACCAGCTACACCTACGATGCTCTGAACCGCCTGACAACTATCACTTATTACGATGAGAGCCAGGTTCAGCTGGAATATGACCTTGAAGATCACTCCTACTCTATTGGCCGACTTAGTCGAGTTACGGATAGAAATGGCCACACAACTGATTACAACTATGATGTGACCGGGCAAATTGCCAGCAAAGAAATCTCTTACTCCAGTACGCCAGCAATTTCCCTGACCACCATATGGAATTATGCCAGCAACGGTCAGCTGGTGAGCATAGAGTATCCTGGCGGAGACACTCTTGAATTTAGCTATGACGGTGCCGGGAAAGTTGCCAAACTGAGCTGGCAAAATGTCGGCGATTCCGCTAGCCAGATATTGGCAACCAGTATTGAATATTTGCCTTGGTCTGAATTGGTAACCGGCTTAACCTACGGAAATGGGCTCAAACTGACCCGGGAGTATGACCTCGACGGAGACTTGGCAACCAGCTCCCTGCAAGGCACCACTACTCTGCGTGAGCGTACTTTGACGCGTGATGCCATTAACCGGATTCAGCAAATCGAACAGCAAGGCGAAACTGGCGATGATACCCAATACTTCCAGTACGACCTGCTTTCTCATCTGACTGTTGCTGATCAGCAAGGCCTCGAAGACAGCTTTGACTACGACGCCGTTGGCAATCGAACCGAACACAGCAATGACGATGGCGATTCGACCCAGTATAGCTATGAGTCTGGTACAAACCGCCTGGAGTCCATCACAGGCACCAAAGCAGAAACCCTCGTACTGAATGCCCTGGGGCAAACCGTCCAACAAGGGCAAGGTTACTTCGACTACGACCCAACCGGGCACCTTGCCAGCGTCTCCGCCAACAGCGTAACAACGAGCTATGAATATGGAGTTGATCAGCTTCGCGTCAGCAAAGCACAAGACTCTGTCACTACCTACTATAACTACGACCAGCAAGGACGCCTGATTAATGAAGTAGATTCGACCGGCAACGTACTGAAAAACTATGTCTGGCTTGGTATCGAACCCCTGGCCATGATCGAGAACGGCCAGATCTATTACATTCATAGTGACCACCTGGCCACCCCGCAAATTGCCACCGACGAATCCGGCGCTATTGTCTGGCAATTGCAACAGCGCGCCTTTGGTGAAGATGTCGCCGATGAAGATCCAGATGAGGATGGCCAACAAGTCACTCTGAACCTGAGATTTCCAGGCCAGTACTATGATGCCGAAAGCGGACTGAGTTATAACTGGCATCGGTACTATGATCCCAGTCTTGGACGATACATTCAGAGTGATCCAATTGGGTTGATGGGCGGTATTAATACCTATGGATATGCTTACCAAAATCCGTTGATTTATACAGATCCATTGGGCTTGGATGTTTATTTATGCAGTCAACCTGCTTTCGGTATTAGCTGGAATCCCTTAGATCACCAATGGATTAAGACGGACTCTGTTGAAGCTGGAATGGGGCCAGCAAAAAGTAGCTGTGGTGACGCTGGAAACCAATCTGGTGATTTACCTGGTGATCCAGTTCAAGTTTGTGATCACCGCCAACGAGATAAAACAAACTCCAGTTGTGAGCTGGTTAGTGATGTAGATGAAAATAAGGTAAACGAGCAATTAGAATTGGGTAGGCCATTGGGCCGTTGGTGGCCTTGGAATCAGTGTCAGTCTTTTGCTTCAGACGTATTGAGAAATTCATCTACAAAGACATGTCGAAGCACGAGACGTGGTATTAGGTGTTACCGATGAAGGAACGGGTTGTTTTATTCGTTCTAAGTGCATTGATTGCTTGTGCTGCACTGTGGTTTTTGATGTGGTTTTTTTCGTCTACCAGTTTGGCTAGTGGGTACTGCAATAATCACTTTTCATTGTTCCATGAGAAGTTTCGTTGTCAGCAACCATTATTGGCTGGGATTGGATTTTTAATTACCTCAGTAGCCAGTATTATCTTATTGGTTTTAGGAGTACGGCGAAAAAACTAACTTTTAATAAAAAGCCCAGCTACTCGCTGGGCTTTATGACTTCTGACGCTTTGTTTTATTCCGGCTTCTTGCTTTGATGGGTAAAGTGATGACATTCATGTATAGAGGTAGATAAAACAAAGATGCCTAAAAAGAAAACCGATTTTCAGAAAGCGGCTGGAAAACTAATATCTGCGATCCAGAAAGAGTGGGGCGAAGAGTTAAGCGAGCCAAATGCGGAGTTTTCAGAGGATGTAATGGATGCTGTGCATGATCTCCTTCAAGCGGGCACACTGGAAAAAGCTAGAGAGGTGCTGGGCCCTATGACTGTTCGCCAGTACCTTGGTGATGTTTGGGTTCAATCACACCCCAGCGTGAAACCGGCTATCTCAGTTATTGAGGACTTATTACACAACACGTCAGCCTAACTACGTTGAAGGCGAAAAATCTCCGTCAGCGGGGCTTTTCCGTTTACCCCCTTCTCGACCATCAACACCAACCGCCCGGGCTTAACCTGCAATCAATGGGGTTGAGGGTATTCGAAATTCTGTGTCAGCCACCCCACCGACTTTACTTACAAGCCCATGCCGATACGTCCGATTAATCCAACCGCACCACCCGCGGCTGCTCCATCTTATTGGCCAGCCATTGGTTCCAGTGCAACTTGAATGCGGACTTGCCGCCAATATAAAGCTCGTCCAGCAAGTAGTATGAACGCTTGTTAACGCCGCGCTTATACGCTTGCAAGAGCCGGGTAATCAGACTGCGGCCATAGCTGGTTGAAAACAGCCGGAACACCAACTGTCCCGCCATCGCCTGATTTGGGCCATCCATCAGGCTTTTGCCCCACTGCTCGCTGTTTTGCTCAACAAACTCCAGCACGTCGGTCGCTTTCGATTGATACCGCAACAACAAGCTATAGTTTTCGGCGTTACGGCCAATGACAAATTGACCGTTTTCCACGGACAGGGTTTCCATCTGTTCGGCCACCCCTTCATTGAGCCAGCGCGGCACCAGTTCAGCCAGCGAGTGTAGTACCGCATGGCTGGTTTCATGCCGGATCGTCGCAAAAGTCAGCTCCAGGCTATCTCGCAGGAAGACCACAATTTCATGCTGACTGGAGAGATAAATACCGCGCGATTCCACGGCCAGCGCTCCCGGAAAACCACGCAGATATTTGATGTAATCCGCCTGCTTTTCAATAAAACGAATCGACACCGGCACCGTCTGGTAAAAATCGAAATAGAGCACCTTGTCGTAGAACTGATAGACGTGATTGACATCCTGCTGGATGGTTTCGCGCATTTGCGCCAACTCGGCCGGAGTGGCTTCCGCAAAACCGTTAAATTCGACCTTGATATCAAGCTGCTGCCAGCCATTGTGGGATTCGATGGTGAGCTTTTCAGCCTTGTCGGTAGAGGTTGGCCGATCGCCAAAATGTGTTTGCCCCTGAGCATCCACCCAACGATAGATCTCAGCCTGGCAGGCACCTGCCAGTGCCACCAACAGCAATACCAGCGATGGAAATCTGAATCCTTTCATCATTCCTCAAACGTCCATATGAATATTGGTTTATTAATCCGCATTCAGACAAATTCCGTGGTGGCCAGTTTAAGAGCCAATCCGATAAATACCAGTCCGGCAAAGGTGTTAACCAATTGCTGTGCCAGCGGTTGCTGCAACAATCGACTGCCCAGGCGATCTGACAGCAGCGCCATAGCGCTGAACACCAACAAGGCAGCCAACATAAACAGCCCCGACAGAACCACTATCTGCAGCGTTTGTGAGTCCCACCAACCAGTGGCTGAAGGTTCGATAAATTGCGGCAGAAATGCCAGAAAAAACACAAACACCTTGGGATTGGACAGATTCATTACCACTCCGCGACGGTACAACGACCAGCCAGCCAGCGGCACACCAGCGCCAGCCCCTGAATCCGGGCCTTGTGCAGCGACCGTTAGATCAACCAAGTCACCCCGCCAGACCGCCAACAGCGCCTGCCAGCCAAGCCTCAGTAAATACAAGGCTCCAAGGGCTTTCAAAACGGTCATCGCCAACGGTGAAGCCATCAACACAGATGCCACACCAAGTGCAACCAGAGCGGCGTGTCCAATAAGACCAGAGCAAAGCCCCAGCGCAATTGTCACGCCGGTACGCCAGCCACGCAAAGCAGACTGGGTCACGACATAAATCAGATCAGGTCCTGGAGCCAATGCCAACAGCACCGCTGCCAGGAAAAAGGCCAGCAGGTTTTCCAATAACAACCAATGTTCCCCTATTCGTCCCAAATATAACGCCGTGCGACCCGGCATTTCAGTTCCACGCTCGCGTCTTTTGACAGACCCGCTTTTGACACCGGAATGGACGCCTGATAGAAACAGCGCCAGAGAAACTGAACCAGTGCAGCAATCCCGCTTCAAAACAGCAAATGAGCACAGAGAATCCCGCCATGATACAAAAACTACTGAGCTTTTTTGCCGACGGTAACAGCCAACGGCAAGCCGACAAATATACCCTTGATCTGGCTGCCGCCGCACTGATGGTGGAGGTCATGCGAGCCGATCACTACATCGACAATGCCGAGCGCAAGGCCCTCAAGCAATCCATCAATGAATTGTTTGAATTGAGCGAAGACGACGTGCTGGAATTAATGGCCCAGGCCGAAAATGCCAGTGCAGAATCGGTCGATCTCTACCAGTTTACCGAAGTCGTGCACGCCCATTTTTCCGAACAGCAGAAATTCAAGCTGATGTGCGGCATGTGGCGGGTTGCCTACGCCAGCGATGGTCTGGACAAGTACGAAGAACACATCATCCGCCGGGTTTCCGAGCTGCTCTACATTCCGCACAGCGAATTTATTCGTGCCAAACAACAGGCTCGCCCCGCGTGATAACAGAACTGGTCAGTCGCTTCCAGCAGCTGCAACACTTGCTGGCCGAACTCAACGAACATTTACACCGCAGCCAACCCAGCCACTGGTTGCCACTGCAACAGACCGAGCAACAGCTGGGTTACAACAGCCTGCAATACGCAACCGACCTGCTCAGCGACCTCTGGTATCGCGATCAGCAGGATGGCCGTGAAACCCGCTCCCGCCACGGTCTGATCCTGGCCGACCAGACCAGCGTCGAGCTGATTCAGCAAATCAACCAGGCCAAGGACGACTTCCGTGCCATCGTTAATGAGCAAAAGCAGGACAAGGAAAGCTGGCCAGCCGGTTACGAGTTCCTCTGTGAACAGCCAGCGCCACTGCGTGAAAAGCTGGCAGTAGCCGGTCTGACCCGCATTCACCTGAAGCAGTGCTTCCGCCACATTCCGCTGTTGGAGCAAGCTCCCAACAAGGTGGGTTTCAGCTGGTATGTGAATGGCCGCAGCATCAAAAAGCTGTCGTTACAGCAGGCGCAGGACAAACTGCTGGAGTTCGGTGAACACAAGGAGCATATCCAGATCCAGCTTGCCAAACTTGGCCAGCTCAGCAGCGGCACTCAATTGGCCCAAATCCAGACCCTGGCACCGGTGGTGCGAGCCAATCTGGTATTTGGCGATAGCCAGCAGCAAACGCCGGTACAACGTAAGTCGATGAACCTGTCGTTGCCCTTGTTTATTCCCACCGACAACGCTCACGGGCCACTACCACAGCACAACACCATTGCGCCTGAGCCACCAGCTGGCCGCACTCGCCAGGCTCGTGGCGACAACCGCATCAGCGATGAGCCTTATTTGCCGACCATCAGAGCCTTTCTGTACGACTGATCCGGTACCCCATGAGCAGTACTCAAGCTTACTGCTCATACTTTCGGAACCTCAATAGCGCCATCAACTGGCCCATCGAGTGTCTTTTAAGAGCCAATCCACGCCATCTGCGTGTGGCCGTCGCTCACATATTGTTACCAAACAGCGAAGCGCCAGCCTGCCTCTTTTACCGGAACATCAAGCGGTTTGAAATATTCGCCACAGTTCGCTTGGGCACCCAGCATTTATTGCCAAAACGGCAATAAAAATCCCTCTGAAGCATGATGTAAACCGTCTGCACATCCACAGATAGTGGCTTATTCCTCATATTTGTCAGCTGTCTCAGAAGCGTCCACGATGCGTCTTATATCGTTCATAAAACCCTATCAGGATGTCGTCTGCTAACAGCAACCGGCAGCCAGAGGTCAAATAACAATAATGAAAAAGACGATGTACAAAACGCTGACGGTACTGGCGACGGCCGTTGCTGCCATAAGTGTCGGGCACTGGTGGTTTGATCCCATTCAGATGATTAATGAATCCAGTGCAACGGTAGGCAATACCAAGCAGTCAAGCTGGCAGGCATCATCACCACCCACAGCCCCGGCTGCACCAGCTGCCAACCCGGCTACCGCTGTCGATGCTGTAACCGCCCTGAAAACCAGCGTCGCGTTGATCGCAAGCGGTTATCAGCAGGTCAGCCAGTATCCAGACTATTCCGTACCGCTGGATCAATTCCAGACCGACCTGCTGTATCCCAACGCCGCCAGCAGCAACCGTCGCGACCTGACTCCAGCAGGACTGCCGCTGAAGATCAGCGTTGAAGTATCGGCTTACCGCCACACCTTCGACCAACCGATTGAATCGCTCACCAGCATCTCGGGTGACTCAGGGGTTTTAGCCGCCATTGGTTCGGTGAGAATGTCGGTGCGCGACAGCGACAACCGTATTCTGCAAACCCTCAAAACCCGCCGCAGTGGTGATAACGGCCTGTTTTCGGCGCTCGGGCAGATCACTTCTGACAGCCAACAACCCGCCCCCGCAATCAACCGGGAAGCCGCCACCAGTTCAACACAAAGCTGGCGCAGCCAGTTTGAAGGCCAGCGCAGCTGGCCCAGTGAACTGAACCTGACGGCTGAAATCACGCTCTCCGATGGTCAGCACTTTATCCAAAGCACACCGTTTCGGCTGATCGAGCTGGCCGCGGTGATCACAGGTGTTGGCCGCCCATGGCAGGACGGCAACGAACTGGTGATCCCGGTGCAACTTGAACAGGCTCAGAAGGGCTATTACAAACTTGGCGCTGTGCTGTACGACGCTGACAAACGCCCGATTGGTTACCTGCAAGGCAAACAGCAGCTAAAAACGTCCACCGGCACCATAGACCTGCGGGCGTGGGGATCATTGTTGCACCAGCTATCACAAGCACAAGGTTTGTGGTTAGGCAGTTTCCAGCTGCGTAACGTCCCTGCTCGCCCCGGTAGCCCGACGCTGTGGGGCGACAGCCAGCAACCAGACTATGCCCTGCCAACCGTCAATCCAGAGGATTTCAGCAACGAGCCTTACCAGAATCAGCAGGCTCAGGCGCGACTGGAATTTCTGCAAGCCCTCAGCGGCAAGGCCCCGGCCAGCTAGATCACCTTCCGAAAACTTCCTGCACCCGCACCTGAGAGTGCACTACCCCCCAAAATCCCCACATTATTAGAGGGAGCACCACGATGAACTACCTGAAGCAACTCACACCCGCCTTGTGTGTTGGCGCGCTGGCACTGGCCAGCTTGCCAACACAAGCGCAGCTGGCGGGTAAAAACCTGATTCTGGTACACGGCTTCAGCCCTTACCAAATCATGTCGGACTCGGTCTCAGAAGCCAGGGTCAGCAGCGATGCTGATGAATACTGGACCGATTTCTGGGGCCAATACGGAGATGACCGGCTCGACTGGAGCTCCAAGGAACGGATTGAAGACGGCATTGCCGAACGCGCCTACAACAAGGTGATTGATTGGGCCAGTAGCGGCTTCTGTAATGACGGTTGTGTCATCGTGACGCATTCAACCGGTGATCTGGTGACTCGCTATATGCTGGAAAATCAGGACATCTGGACCGCAGCCGCCGGTTATCAGCCGCTGAATATTCTCGCCGTGTTCGACTTTGCCGGTGCCGGCGGTGGCTCTGAGCTGGCGGATCTGGCGGTTGATGCCATTGATGGCAGCGGTCTGGTCAGCAGTGCCGTACGCGGTATGTTAACGCTGTGGCTGGGGTTTGATCCCAGCGGAGCTGAGCTTGGGGTTCTGCATGATTTGCGCCCGGCCAATGCCCGTAATCTGGCCACCGCACCATCGGCTGAGCCACGTCTGCGTTTTGTTGGCGGCGGCAGTGAATATCTGGGCACCACCGACCTCTACATTCCCGGTACCGATGATGGCGTAGTGTCAATGCACTCGTCCTGCGGATCACCGTCGCAAGCCAGTTACGACTCCTGCGTCAGCTATCGGGCGCTGGACGGCGAAGCCACCAGCGTTTCCGCACCTGCGTCGCTGCGATATAACTATTACCCGGTATTGATGGGTGACGATACGCACCACGGCGGCACTATCGGCGACCAGACCGGCAACACCCTCAGCTATGTGAACGCCAGTGTCAGCGTCGGGGATGGCGTTAACGTCAGCCTGCAAACCCAGACCACAACTTCTGGTTGGTGGTTGTGGAAAAGCACCTACAACACAGTGGCCAACTCCGCTGATTACAGCATGTCAGAAACCCTGTTTAACGCGGTGAACTGACGCATCATTCATGGAAAGCGGGAGCGCGGGCGTCCCGCCCGCATCACAGCTGGTATGCAGGCGGGACGCCTGCACTCCGCTCCAGACCAAGCCGGTTAAGTGAACGGCATTACGACGGCAAGCGGCGTGTGCCAGCCTGCGATGTTTATGTAAGGGTGTTACACTGCGGCGCTTTGAATTCAGACTGATTGGAATCGCGCCATGACCACCATCGTCAGCTTTAACATCAACGGCATTCGCGCCCGCCAGCACCAGCTGGAAGCCATCCGCGAACAGCTCGACCCGGACATTATGGGCTTGCAGGAAATCAAGGTTCACGACGAGCAGTTCCCGCTTGCCGATGTTGAATCGCTCGGCTGGCACGTCGAACATTTTGGCCAGAAAAGTCACTACGGCGTTGCGTTGGTCAGCAAGAGCAAGCCAGTATTCGTCCAGAAAGGCTGGCCGTGGGACGATGAAGAATCCCAGAAGCGACTGATTCACGCCCGTTACGAAATCGATGGCAAAACCATCGACGTACTGAATGGCTATTTCCCCCAGGGCGAAAGCCGCGATCACGAAACCAAGTTTCCGGCCAAGGAAAAGTTCTACGCCGACCTGATGCGTTATCTGGCAGAGAACTTTGCACCTACCGACCGAGTACTGGTGATGGGTGATATGAACATTTCGCCGGCCGACATCGACATCGGTATTGGTGAGCCCAACCGCAAGCGTTGGCTGAAACAGGGCAAGTGTTCGTTCCTGCCGGAAGAACGCGAGTGGTACGACAAGCTGCTCGGCTGGGGGCTGTTCGACAGCTATCGCAAGCTGTACCCGGACAGCACGGATTTCTACAGCTGGTTCGATTACCGCTCCAAGGGCTTTGAAGACGATCCCAAACGTGGTCTGCGCATTGACCACATTCTGGTTACCCAACCCTTACTGGACGAGTGTTCGGCAGCAGGCGTCAGCTACGATATTCGCGGCCTGGAAAAACCCTCTGATCACGCGCCGATCTGGTCGAAATTCGACTGATCTGATGCGCAGCCATTATCGGGTGAGCTCTGCCCGGTAATGGTTTTGCCCTTCCCCTTGTAGCCCTCCTTGTGCCTTAACCCCACCGCCGTTTTTTTGCTGAAGGCAGCGGTTGATCGCCGTTTTATCCGCCATTAAAGCGGGCCTTACAGACGATCCAATTTACTACTCCAGACCAGCAAAATAATTCATAAATCCAGGTCGTAAAAAGGCCACAGGTTGTCGTATTTCCGGGCATCCAAACTCGTTGTCAGCGTTAGATTCCGCTCATTATCCAAAAGAGTGGCACCATGAACCTGACGCCCTATCAAACCGGCCTGTTGCTGGTCGTTATATCAACCATTTTATGGAGTACCGCAGGCCTGTTCGTGCGCGTCGCAGATGGCATGGAGGTATGGCTATTTGTGGTCTGGCGTTCGATTTTCACCGTCGCCACCATGGCCGCCTACCTGGTGCTGGCATGGTGGTTACAGCGTCGCAAGCAGCGCAGTTCAGCAGGCACTGGCGGAAACCCCCGGCTCAGGTTTGGCAAGCCGGAATTGCTGTCATCAACGGCGATTGCGGTTGCCTCGATTTTTTATGTTGCCTCACTGAGCTGGACCAGCGTTGCCAACGTAATGACCATTTATGCGACCTTGCCGTTTCTGGCCGGTTTGTTTGCCTTTCTGTGGCTGCGGGAAAGAGTTAGCCGGCTGTTTATAATTTGTGGTCTGGCAGCCATGGCCGGAGTCATTATTGCCGTCGGTGGTGGCTTCAGCGGCAGTGATTTGTGGGGTTATCTGGCAGCGCTGGTAATGACAGCGACTTTTGCTTCACAGCTTGTGATCGCCCGACGTTATCAGAATTTGAACACTCCGTTTTGTGTATTGATGGGCGGCTTGTTCTCGATTCTGTTTGCCTTGCCCTTCGTCGAGTTTTCCATCCCGTCAGCGCAAGGATTGCTCGGGGCCATGTTGTACGGCGCGTTCAGTACCGGCCTGGCCTACGTACTGGTACTAGCTGGCAGTCGCCGCATCGGATCCGCTGAAGCGGCACTGATTTCAATGCTCGACGTGGTGCTGGCACCAGTCTGGGTATGGTGGTTTTACGATGAACACGTTGATATCGCCACCCTGGTGGGCGGCTCGGTGGTCTTGCTGGCGGTGTTCTGGTATTTGTCCGGCAAAGCGCTGGCCAAACGTCCAGCAGTGTTGCCGCTGGAATAATTTGCTGCGGGTGTACTCCAAAATCCTTGATGCGGGCACGTAGCCCGCAACTGGCTCTCTCACGGGCGATGCCTTCGTTACAAAGTCGCTCGCAACGTCACCCAGGTCTGGTTACGACTGTTTTCATACAGCGCCACATTGGATGAGTTGGTGTAGTTACGCATGCCCAGGTCAACCGTGAAGCGCTTGCCCCAACTGCCCAATCCCTGCAGGTTATAGCTCAGCTCGCTGCTGAAACGGGTTCGGGTATCACTACGGGTAGTATCGAACGCTTCCAGCGTGCCGGAATACGCCGTCTGACTGGTCTCGAAATTCACCGTCAGCAACAGATTCGGCATCAGCGCATAATCAAACCCTAACGCCAGCAGCATATCGCTGTAACTGTAGGCATCGACTGCCGCACTGCCCTGGCTGTAACCCAGACGGCTATTGAGCAACAGCTTGCTATTCATCCGGTAGTTGGTCAGAAACTGCAGCCCCATCTCACTGGTGTTGCGATCGCTGTCGATGCTGTAGGAATAGTTCTTGTAACTGCCCGTGCCGGTTAAACGCAGGTTGTTGGTTTGCAGCCAGGCATAAGCCCCTTCCAGCGCCATGACGTTAAACAACGATTCTGACCCCAGCGACACATCCACATAACGTGGCTGAATCATGTATTCGCCCGACCACAGCTTGTGCCGATAGGCGGCGTGCAAGTCGACCATACGACTGTCAAAACCGCTGTCTTCGGAATAGCTGATCTGCTCAATGGAAAGTCCGGCCGACACCCGCGCATAACGACTCAGCAACTTCTCGGCAGACAGATTCAGATCCAGCTTGCTGCCTGAACTTGAGATCGGTCGCGACTGGCTGTTCAGCGCCAGATCGGTGCCATAGATGGTCAGTACTTCGGCGTCCGGGCCATAGTTGACGTTACTGTCGTTGATGATGCCAAAACCGGCTTCGAAGTAATATTTCAGTGCATCCGGGCGTTGATCGTAAATCTCCTCGACCTTGTCATGCACCGGCTCATCCAGCTCAGCAACATCCAGCAGGTAGTCGTATTGGTCATTGGCTGCGTCATAGTCGCCCAGATACTGCTGCACCATCGCCAGATCGAGCCGTGGCCGCGCAGCAGTCGGGTCCGCGTCAACGACCTTGATAAAATAATCGCGCGCTTCTTCAAACAGCCCCAGCCCGGCATGACACTGCCCCAGCAGGAACCAGATGTTGTAGGTCAGTTGCGGCTGACGGCTATCAACGTCCTGCGGCAGAATCCGCAGTTCACTGCAGGCTTCGGCGTATTCGCGGGCATTGATTGCCTTGGTGGCCGCCATAATACGGTCATTCAACTGACTGACCGAAAACTGCTGCCAGTCGGGCGCATCGGCACTGGCAGTGATTGAAATCGTGGTTGCGGCGACGGCTACTGTCAGCGCAGAAACCTTCGTCAACAACGGACGCAACCGGGAGGAAACTGATGTTTGTACTTTCATGTGATGACCCGGCAACGATTATTGGGTGGCTTCAATAACATCCCGCGATGGCACGGGAAGATCGTAGAGCTCAACCAGATCGTTGATCTCAAATACCTGGGCGTCGATAAAACTGCCCAGCGTCATCGGCGCCAGCGCCGGGTCCAGATCCGCAAAGGCGGTTTCCGATCGATAGACACTGATCACCTGTTGATCGGCCTGGTCAGCACGGCTGGCAACCATCGGCACCGTGAGGTTGTTGATCACCACTTCCATAATCCGCGGACGGGCCAGCGCCTGCTGTAACGGCACGCCGGAATCCCGGAACACCTGCAGCTGTTCCTTGATGTTGTCTGGCAAGATTTCACTGACCCCCGGGTTTTCCAGTGCTTTGGCCAGTTGCTCCGGCTTGTCGGCCAGCTGCTTGAGGAAGTTCAGCACCATGGTGTGTTGGCTTGGTAACAGTGAAACCGGTTCACCGTCCAGCATGCGCTGTTTAAGCTGGTCTTCCGACAGCATGTTCTGACGAATATAAGCCAGCTTGACCTGCTGCTTCAGTTCAGCCAGTTCTGCCAGCCGTTCATCCAGTTTACGTTGCACCCGGTTGAGGTCACGGCTGCTGGCACGAATGCTTTGCTGCACTTCCTTCTGATCCAGCTGGCGAAACAGCCGGAACGAATCATTGAGGTTGTAATCGTTCTGCGATTTTTCGTCGTACTGGCCATAACGCATCATGGCAAACCGCTGATTCCGCATGGCTTCTTTTTGCAGGGTCTGCAGCTGTTCAACATCCCGCTGCAGCTGCACATACTGGTCTGCCACATCCGGCATGGCAGTCAGCACCATGTCAAACGAGACCTGTAAATCCAGATCAGGATTATCTGCCAACGCGGGGCTGACCAGCGCTCCAGACAGGGCACTGGCGAGCGTCAACATCAGTGCCGCAGTGGTTATTTTTTTCATGTTACTGCCTCAGATTAGCGCTGGCCGGAAGCTGGCCAGCGCCCTTTCCCTATCAATTGATGATGATAACCGCTGCTGTTGCGGTGCCCGTGGTTGGTATCACAGTGATTTCTATCTGATCGCCACTGCTGCCGCCGGTCACTGTCACCAGACCTTCCGAATCGATGATCACAGTCGGTGAACCGGACACCACATTGGAACTCCAGTTGTAGTTATTGCCGGAATCCGCTTTCACATCACCAATGCTCTGGCCATCGCTGTAGTTGGCCTGCACCTTGAAGTCGAGTTCATCACCAACGTCGAGATAAACAGAGGCGCCGCCAGTGCTGGTAGTCACTACCCAATCTGTAACCGTCGCCGCACCAATCACCAGGCTGGCACTACCAACGACGGTACGAGGTTTGGTGCTGGTACCAACCACCTGGCTGATGGTCACAGTGACCGTGCCAGTAGCAACGCCGGTCAGCAGACCGGTTTGGTCAATCGTAGCAATACGGCTGTCAGACACCGACCACACCACACTGGAGGTATCGGCACCGGAATTACCCAGGGTATCAACACCCAGCGCGGTAAGGGTTTCGGTTGCGCCTACCGCCACCACGGCGCCATGCTGCTGGATTTCCAGTGTTGCCAGTTCCGCTGCTTCAACATCCAGTGTCAGGGCTGTCGAAACCTGCCCGGAATCACTGTGGGTCACCGTTACAGAAACCTGACAGGTGGCGGTGGTACAGGACTCGGCCCCCAGCGTCAGCAAGCCGTTACTGTCAATACTGGCCACGACTTCACCGCCAGTATCGTCGCTGATTGCCCAGCTCAAGCCGTTGTTGATCGAAGCCTGCACACCGTTGCTATAGGTTGCGGTAGCTGCCAGCTGCAACTGACGGCCTTCGGCAATAGCGGTCTGACTGATGCTGTCGATGCTGATCGCGGTGACATCCGCTTCACCAACCACCATCACTGCGCTGGTGCTGACGGAACCGAGACTGCCACCGAGGTCCTGCACTGCATAGATGGTGACCGTGCCTTCGGCTATACCAGTCAGCAAACCAGTCGAGGAATCCACTGTGGCAATCAGGCTGTTGGAGCTGCTCCAGCTGGCACCGGTCAGCATCGCTACCGTTGCCGCGTTACCCAGACTGTCCTTACCGGACAGGTTGAGTTGCAGGGTACTGCCAACGCCCACCTGGTCGCCCGCTTCGTCAATCGACATCTGCGCCAGAATTTCTGCATCGATCGTGAAATCAACCGTCGCTGTAATGCTGCTGTCTGCTCGCCAGGTGGCGGTCAGCGTCACCGTATCCGTGGTCGTGGTTGGCTGTTGATTGGCTTGCAACAGCCCCGTCGGTGTCACTTCCACCGCCGCACCAGTTGGCAAGGTAACGTCCCAATCGAGGTCGCTGTTCGACAAGGTCTGGGTAACGCCATTGCTGTAGGTGCCGGTAACCGTCATTTGCTGCTGGGTGCCTGCTGGCAGTGACGTCAGTGACGACAGCGCGATCGACTGCAGACTGGCACTGCCAACGATGACGCTGGCAGAACTGGTCAACAGGCGACGATTCCAGCTTGGGCCAACCAGAATCTGGGCTGTCACGTCCACCGTACCTTCGTTAACACCGGTAATCAGGCCATCACTGTCGATGGTGGCAATGGTGGTATCGGAAACGCTCCAGCTGAGACCACTCATCTGGGCCGTAGTACAGGCTGTGCCCGTGCCAGCGTTGGTCGCAAAACACTGCTGTGAGAGCGAATCCTGCATCACCAGCGTCAGCGTGGTGGTAGTACTTACCGGCAAACTGGTGACCGCTTCGGTCAAATTGATGGCCACCATTTCTTCGTCGGTGAGCGTCACGGTTGCGGTCGCGACCTTGCCGGATGCTGTGTGAGTGGCCTGAATATCCAGCGTATCGCCACTGGTACCGCCGTATACCGACAGCAGACCATCAGAGCTGATATAGGCCTGTGGCGATGCGCTGGTTATTTCCCAGCTGATGCCGGTCAGGTTATCCAGTTCAACACCATTGGAGTAGGTACCCAATACTTCCAGTGGATGCTGCATACCCAGCCCCACTTCGATGCTGGACTGGCCATAACCGGACTGGATTTCAATGCTGGTCAGTGTCGCCGACCCCACCAGCACCGTGGCGCTGGCTGAAATCTGGCGACCGGAGACGGTGGTTTCCGCAGTTACTGTTACTGAACCCGTGGCTATACCCACCAGCTCACCGGTAGCACTGTCGATGGTGGCGATCGAGGTATCAGACACGCTCCAGCTGACGCCGGTGATGCTGCCACTGGCCACACTGGTGCCGTCGGAATTGGTGCCTTTCACTGACATATTCAGCGTCTCGCCGGCGGTGCTGCAGCTGCTCAAGCCCTGCAGGCACACAGCCACAACGGAACCTTGCTGCTCAATGGTCATGCTGACCAGTTCTGCGGCGGCGACGGTCACCGTTGCAGCCGTTACCGACACACTGGTTGATGACGGCGTGACAGTCACATCAAGGGTGTCAGACAAGGCCCCGGCAGTGACCGTCAACAAACCATTGGCGTCCACCACACCAGCAGCAGCGCCGCTGGCATTGGTAATGCCCCAGCTGAAGCCGGTGGTCAGATCACTGATGGTAGTGCCGTCAGAATAAGTGCCTTTGGCGCTGAACTGATGCTGCAGGCCGAGTGCGACGGTCGCGGTTGCCGTATTACTTTCCGACAGTACTTCAATGGCGGTCAGTTCGGCGCTGCCAATCAGTACTTCAGACTCACCATAAACCAACACGCCATCCACCAGCTGAGAAGCCATCACAGTGACCTGACCGGTCGCAATGCCGCTCAACACGCCTGTGCTGCTGTCGATAGACGCCAGTGTGGTATCCGAAACGCTCCACGCAACCGTGCCCACTTCGGCGGCGGTCATGGCATTGCCGAGGGTATCCAGGCCCGTCACCGTAAAGGTGCGGCTGGCACCAATCGCCACGGTTGCGCCATTGGCTGACACAAACAGCTGACGCAACACGGCTGGCTGAATGGTCAGGGTGGCATCGGTAACCGTCACAGTACTGTCGTCCGGCACGACCGTAATATCCACATCGGTATCCGTCGCCACACTGCTGGCCGTAACCAGACCTGTTGGTGAAATATAGGCGGTGGCGCTGTCGGCAGACTGCCAGACAAAACCACTGCTCATGCCGGTGCTGACAGAGCCATCGCTGTAGGTGCCGGTGGCGCTCATTTGCAGCTGATTACCAGCCGCCAGACTGTCGCTGGCTGGACTGATCGCAATCGACACCAATGCCTTGCCGTCAACCACCACAGTGGCAGACGCCGTCAGCAACTGCCGATCCCACGATGGCCCAGCCAACAGGCTGGCATAGATTTCAGCGGTGCCGTAGTTAATCGCTGTCACTACCCCACTCTGGCTGACCGTTGCAATCGTCGCGTCTGAGCTGGACCAGCTCACGGCGGCGATATTGGCGGACGAACAGGCGGTACCGGAACCAATATTGGTTGCCAGACACTGCTGGCTGGCGGAGTCCAGCATCGCCAGCGTGAGGGTTTGGGTGGTATTGATCGGCAAGGTTGAACTGGCTTCCTGCAGTGTCAACGAGACGATTTCAGGGTCCGTTACGGTCACCGTCGCCGTGGTGCTGAGGCCGGAATCGGCATGGCTGGCGGTAACGGTCAGGGTCGAACCACTGCTGCCGACCAATGCAGTCAACAGACCATTGGCATCAATGGTGGCGTCTGTAGTTGGCGTCACCGACCAGCTGACGTCGCTGAGATCAGCCACTTCCACCGAATTGGAATAGCTGCCGGTCACGGTCAGCTGGTGCTGACGGCCTTCGCCCACGGTAATGGTCGACTGATTCGCTGCCGACAGAATTTCCAGCTCGGTCAGTTCGGCATCCCCCACCAGTACGGTGGCGGTTGCAACCACCTGACGACTGTCAATCGTGGCTTGTGCAGTCACGGTTACTGTGCCGCTGTTGATACCAATCAGTTCACCAGAACTGCTGTCGATGGTGGCAATTGCGGTGTCAGACACACTCCAGCTGACGCCGCTTGGGCTGCTGACACTGTTGCCTTCGGAATCCAGCCCTGTAACGGTCATCTGCCGGGTCAGGCCGCTGCTCTGACAGCTTGCAGTTGCCAGCTGGCAAACCGGCACGACAACGCCGTTTTCGTTAATGGTCAGCCGTACCAGTTCCGCCGCCGACAGTGTCACGGTCGCCGTCTGGGTCACAGTCACACTGCTGGACGACGGCGTCGCCGTAACCACCAGGGTGTCACCGACCGAGCCGCCAGTCACCGTCAGAGTGCCGTCGGCCGCAATCACAGCCGTAGCGCTTGAGCCGGATGGAATGGTCACAGCCCAGCTGAAACCTGTGCCCAGGTTGCTCACTTCAGAACCATCAGAATAAACACCGGTCGCACTGAAGCTGTGCTGCATGCCCACAGCCACGGTAGCCGCCGCAGAGCCATCTTCAGCACTGATTTCGATACTGCTGAGTTCAGCATCACCAATCAGCACATCAATCTCCGCCGATACGGTGGTGGAGCCCACCAGCTGGGACGCCAGCACAGTCACCTGTCCGGCATTCACAGCGGTCAATACACCGGTGCTGTCGTCAATCGTCGCGATGGTGTTATCAGAAGTACTCCACTGCACTGTGCCGACTTCCGCCGACGTCATCAGGTCGCCGAGACTGTCGTAGCCGGTCACCGTGAAGGTCTGGGTTTCCCCGACTGGCACACTGGAACCATTACCGGCAATCACCAGCTGTTGCAGCACCGCTGGCTCAACGGTCAGCGTCAGCGAGGTTACCGTCACACCGCTGGCAGTTCCGGCGGCAGTTATGGTCACTGTGGTGCTGGTGCTGACATCCTGTGCCGTCACCTTGCCGCTGGCAGACACGGTTGCTACTGAGGTATCGGACGACTGCCAGATAAAACCGGACTGTAGCGGTTTGGTGATCGACGCATCGGTATAGGTACCGGTGGCGACCAGCTGTAACTGGGTACCCGCTGCCAGACTGGTTTCGTCGGCAGTAATAGCAATGCTTTGCAGCTCTTTGGCAGTCACCACCAGCGTCACTGAATCCGTGACGGTTGCGCCAGTATCCAGGGTGGTACTGATCTGAATGGTGGCCTGACCTTCTGAACGAGCTGTCAGCAAACCCTGGGCAGTAATCGATGCAACACTGCTGTTACTGGTCAGCCAGCTGACACTGGAAGCCGCCAGCGTTCCCGCTGACGAGCCGTCAGACAGGGTGCCCAATACCGACAACTGGGCGGTTTTGCCGTCTGCCAGCGTTGCTGGTGCATCACTGATGCTGATGGCATTCAGCTGTGCCGCAGACACTGTCAGAGTGATGGTGTCGTAAATATCGACATCACCTGAAGCATCGGTCAGCGCGCCAACAATACGGGCTTCAATCTCTGCCGTGCCCAGTGCCTTGGTGGTTACCAGACCATTGGCATCAACAATCGCCACCGAGGTATCACTACTCTGCCAGGTAATACCAGAGGTCACGCTGCTCTGCAGGCTGTCGTCACTGTAGGTACCGGATACCGTCAGCTGCTGCTGGCGACCCAGCGCCACAGCGGGAGCATCGGGTGCTATTGCAATTGCCTTGAGAGTTTTTTCCTGCACGGTGAAGGTCACGGCAGCACTGCTGATGGTTTCACTTTCAGCGTTATCCAGGCTGGCGGCAACCGTCAGGCTGCCCGCCGTCAGGCCGGTAATAACACCGTCAGCGGCAATGGTTGCACGGCTGGTGTTGGAACTGCTCCAGTCAACCGAGCTGGTGATATCAGCAGTGCTGTCGTCAGAATAATGACCGGTTGCGGTTGCCTGACGGGTCATGCCAGCGGGTACTTCGTCAACATCCAGCGTTACCACGATGGATTCCAGTAGCGGGCTCTGAACCGTAATGCTCCAGCTTTCCGTCAGCACCGTACTGTCAAGCAAGGTACGACTGGCGGTGATCTGGGCGTTGCCCGCAGCGATGGCATTGATGGTCAGCACGCTGGATTCACTGGTGGTATCAATCGACAGCGTCGATGTGGTGTCCAGCGTCCAGCTGATGCCATCAGCAAATTCCGCCGTGGTGCCATCAGACAGCTGTCCCAGCGCCGTCAATGTGGCTGACTGGCCTTTGTAAAGACTGGTCTGATCCAGTTCCAGCACCAACCCGGTAACCGCTTTGGTAGTCGCCATGGTGGAGGCAGAAATGGTGTCGCCGTCGAAGTTGTCGAGCGAGGCGGTTACTGCAATCTGACCGGCAAACTGGGCAGTAAACACGCCACCACCCGCACCGCTGACGGCGTTGGTAATGACACCGATTTTGGTTGCCTCATCAGCACCGGCCTGATAGCCGGTTTGCCAGCTAACCAACTGGGTAATGTCGGCACGGCTGCCATCGGAATAACGTCCGTAAGCGGTGAAGCTCTTGCGGGTACTGACCGGTACCACCGGAGACTGGGGTTCCAGCTCAATAGACTGCAGCAGCGCTGAGCCAATTTCGACGCTGTACTGCACCGAAATCGTTTTGCTTTCGCCCAGCTCCGTTATGTCCTGCGAAGCAGTAATGGTGGCGGTGCCAATGCTGACAGGCGTTAACAGACCGTCACTGCTGATGGTCACCACGCTGGTGTCGTCGCTGCTCCAGCTGACAGTACTGGTGAGATCGGCGGTGCTGCTGTCGGAATAGGTGCCGGTCAGGGTCAGTTGATCCGGGATGCCCATCAAAAACAGCGGCTGGGTTTCCGCGTCGTCGCTGTAGCGGGCTGTCGTTGGGGTCACCGTCATACTGCGCAAGGCTTTGGCTTCAACATTGATCTGACGATAGCCGGTAAAGGCGCTCTGGCCGTCCTGGGCTGGGTAAGTGGCACTGATCAACGAAGTACCCACGCCCACCGCTTCCGCCAGATTTGGCTGCACACTGTTGAACTGGACTACATCCAGACGCGGGCTCGACCATTCAACTTCGTCGGTCAGATCCACTTCGGTGTTGTTGGTGTAAATACCATTGGCCGTCAGCGTCTGGCTGTCACCGTTGACCAGGTCTACCTCGGCGGGTTTGATTTCAATCGCTGCCAGCATCGGGCCACCCACGACCACAGTAGCTGTCTGTTCAATGGTATTACCACGGCTGTTTTCTTTCGCCACTGCAATGGTGTTGATCTGATCCTCAGCAGTCGATACGCCGGTTACCAGTCCTTTAAAACCACTGCGGTTATCAACCGTCACGACATCGCTTTGAGAGCTGTCGACCAGACTCCAGACCGTCTCGGTGGTGGTTCCTGCAGCTTCATCTGTGGTGATTTCCTCTTCGCTGCCGTCGGTATATTCAGCATAAGCCTGGAACTGATATTGGCCGCCTTCGGCCAGTCGCCAGGCGGATTCACTGGTGTCCGGTTCAATCCGAATGCTTTCAAAAATCGCCGCAGCATTTTGCAGTGTCAGACTGGCTTCGAATTCCTCACCGGACTTCTGCTCCGTAGCGGAAATGGTAAAGCTGGTGCCAGCGGTCTGGCCTGTCTGGGCAGTCACCAAACCGGTCGCGGCACCAACGGTTGCGATGGTTTCGTCACTGCTGCTCCAGAGCGCCAGAGTGGCGGCCACTTCACGATCCTGACCGTCGGAATAACGTCCCATCACCTGCAGCTGTTCACTGGCACCCAGCGGAATCAGGCCACCGTAAACATTGGTAGATGGCAGTTGCAGATAAATACTTTCCATAGCCGCACCAGCCACTTCGAAAGCCAGTTCACCGCTGATGGATTCACTATCGGCATTGGTCAGGCTGGCAGTCACCACCAGCGAGTCGCTGTCGGAGGTTGGTTGCAGGGCATCGGCCAGGCCACCACTACTGCCGTTAGCCACAATGCTCAAATAGGTCGGCATGCTGCTGACCCAGGTTACCGATTCAGTCAGATCCTGTTCGCTGTTATCGCTGTAGATACCCGTGGCATAGAACTGCTGCTGACGACCACTGGGTACATCGGTCACGGACAGGCCGTACTGGTTCAGGGCTTCAACCACAATCGAATCCAGCAGCGCCGGTTTCACCGTGAAGGTATAGGTGTCGGTGGTGGTTTCGTTATCGTTGGCGGCATCGGTGTAGGTTGCGCTGAATTGCACTTCACCTTCTTCATCGAGCTGCAGGATATAGGCATCACTTTGCTGGGTTACCCGGTTGAGGTCGTCATCCCGCAGGGTCCAGCTGACGCTGTCCGTCAGATCACGTGTTTCGTCGTTGGAGAAATCACCAGTCGCAACAAAGGCTTGCTGACGACCTTTCCAGAAGCCGCTTTGTTCGGTTCCCAAAGCCACTGTCAGTGATGTCAGAATCGGGTCGGTTACTTCAACCGTAATCTGGGCATTAAAGTCATCGCCGTCAGCGGTTACCGCCGCTGCAATCACGACATCACCGAGGACGCCAGAGGTTTTGGTGGCGGTGACAACACCCGCGCTGGATACCGTTGCATAAGTGGCGGCAGCAGACACCCAATCCACCGAGCTGAGCGTTTGCTCAGTCTCATCACTGTAGATACCGGTTAACACCAGCGTATGGGTCAAACCTTGCGGAATCGCCACCCGGCTGTCAGTCAGTTCACCGTCGGTCGCTGAATCAATCCGCACGCTGCGAACTACGGCAGGCGTCACGGTAATCGCCACCGAATTACTGGTGATCAGTGTGCCCTGTTCGTTTTCCATCGACGCGGTTACGCTGGCAGAACCAACGCCTTCAGCATCCACAACCGGAGAGCTTGACCCTTCATTAAACGCCAGGCGATTGGTGTTGGAGCTGCTCCAGACAATATCGGCGTCCGAGCTGATATCGCGGCTGGTATCGTCATCGTAATAGCCAGTGGCAGTCAGCGTTTCCTGATCACCTTTGATAATGCTGCTGGCCGGACTGCTGATGACAATGCTCTGCAGGGTTGGTTTGTTAACCTGCAGGCTGAGGCTGCCAACCACTACTTCATCGCGACGGTTCACGACCGAAGCCGTCAACAGGGTTGTGCCTTCCACCAGCGTCGCTACCAGTGCGGTACTGCCAGAATGAGTAAAGGTCGCGACGCTGGTATCACTGGACGCCAGGGTTGCTGAACTGGAGCCCGAGAAGTCTTCCAGATCACCGTTGGAGTAGGTACCGATCACGTAAAAGGCTTCGGAGCGGCCCAGGCCGATCATGGGGCTAGTAGCGTCAATGTCGCTGCTGACCGGACTGATGGTGATGCTGTCGAGCAATTTGCTTTCAACCGTCAGCGTCATCACATTGGAACTGATGGCCGTACCGTAGTTGTTATCGCGTACCGCATACAGGGTGGTTTCCCCTTCTGCCTGCGCAGTGAGGTTGCCGTCACTATCAATGCTGGCGATTGAGGTGTCCGCCACCACCCAGGTAACGTCGTTGGCCAGATCATCCGTGCTGCTGTCGGTAAAAGTGGCCGTTGCGGTCAGCGCCTGCACTCGTCCCAGTGGCAAGGCAAGGCTACTGTCGATGGCAATCGCAGTGACCGCAGCGGCTGTTACTGCCACTGGCACCGATGTGCTCACGGTTTCGCTGAGGTCGTTGGCAAAACTGGCACTGGCAGTCAGGTCGCCGACATTGTTGGCAGTTAACAAGCCCGCGGTAGAATTGCTGAAGCTGGCCAGGCTGGTATCAGACGCAGCCCAGCTGACGTTGTCAGTAAGGTCAACCGAAGTGCTGTCGCTGTAATGACCGGTAGCGCTGAAGTTCTGGGTCAGGCCCTTGTAAACCGAGGCTTCGGTTGGGGCGATGCTGATTGAAGTCAGCAGCGCCGGGTCAACCGTCAGGGTGCGGCTGGCAGTCTGATAATCATTGGTTGCCGTAATGGTGACAGTGCCGACGCCAGTAGCGGTGACGTTAACCACACAGGCCGAGTCGGTATCCAGTGACACAATCCCCGTGGCGGAAACCGTCCAGCTATAGGGCGCAGAGATGTAAGACTGCTTGTCACTCGACAAGTACAGGCAGTTGTCCTGTACGCCGGTGGAGGTCTCCACCATTGCCATGCTGAGTAACTCGGACAGACGGAAATCCCCGCCTGCGGTTTCATAATCGTGCTGATAGTCGACTACCTGCAGCGCGTAACCACTACTGCCGCCGGAACTACCCGAGCCACCACCGCCACAGCCAGCCAACGCCAGCAGGCTGACCAACGCCAGTCCCACCATCCGTGCGGCGGCAATATTTTTGACAAACCAGTTCATCGTCATTTGACCATTTCGTCCACTGCGCATCCTTCTGGACCACTCAGTAGGTTTCTACCTTGAGGTTGTATTTTGTCTCGTCGTTCTTCGGCGGCATTTCAGCCAGCATCGCGTAATAGGCGCTGCCGATCTGATAACTCAGATACACGGTAGTGTCCGGCCAGAAACGTTTAACCCGAATGCGGGTGTCTTTCACTTCCCAACCGTAATCCACGTCGCCCTGGCCAATGCTGCCGTTGGTTTCGATCGGATTGCCGTACTTGTCGGAAATCAGCTTGATGATTTCCAGCACCTTGTTGGGATCGTTAAAGGCCGTAAAACGATATTCCAGAGTGGCGAGCTTGCCGGTGTTGAGGCTGTAACCGGCGAACAGCCGATCGGTACCCGCCAGCGTCTGGGAGGATTCGTAAACGTCGTACCAGTAGTTATTGGCCTGCCGCATCGGCATCGCGCCGTTCTGCGCCAAAATGGTCCGCATCATGTCACGGGAGGCCAGTGCCAACGGCGTACCAAACAACACCAGCGAGTGCTCATAGAAATCCATTTGGGCACGCAACTGTGGCAAGCGCTGACGAGCCGGAACATAACCGTAGTCCGCTGCCTTGGTTTGCCAGAACAGCGCCTTTTCCATATCCAGCTCAGTGCCTTTACCCTGCTCAAACATCAGCCCGAGATTGAAGCAGGCATCAATAACACCCTGATCGGCCGACGCCTGATACCAGCGGAACGCTACTGAGTCGTCCTGGGCAACGCCCAGGCCATTCTGATACAGCCAGCCGAGGTTATTCTGGGCCGCACCATGGCCTTGCTCCGCCGCCACCTGATACCAGCGAGCAGCCTGTTTGTAATTGAACTCTTGCGATTTGACGCCCTGATAAACCGCCAACAGGTTCGATGACATGGGCACCTTGTCCTGCTGATACAGCAAACCAACCGTAAACTGGGCGGATGGCTGACCGGCACGCGCCGCTGCCAGCAACCAACGCATCGCCTGGTCCATGTTCTGCTCAACGCCAGTGCCGTTCAGATACAGCTGGCCGAGTTCAAATTCGGCATCGGCATAACCAGACTGGGCACTGCGCGCCAACCACAGGCTGCCTTCGTGGGCGTCTCGTGGCAGCCCAAGGCCATTCACAAACATAAAACCAATGTAATATTCGGCGCGGTGATCACGATCCTTGGCGAGCGGATACCACTGCATCAAGGCCTGGCTGTAACGCTGTTCCTTGTAGGCTGCCATGCCTTCATCAAAGTCGCCCAGCGACCCCAGACCATAGAGCGGCTCCAGCATTTCATAGCTGGGTACCACGTCCACATAAGCCGGGTTGTTTTGCTGGTTAAGCGGCGAACCAACAGGATCATCGTTTTTACCAACAACAGGCTTTTCCGTTTTGTCACCCGACAACATGGAACAGCCGCTGACGGCCGCTATGGCCAGCGCCAGCAACAGACTGGCTGCACGGCGTTGCATTGGTTTGTTATTCATAAATTCCCAGACACGCACTGGTCTCGTCCTTATCCGGCTGACTATGGGGCTTGCTCAGGAAACCATCATGGTATGGCTGTTCATACCCATCGACAGCTTCCACTGCACGTCACCAATGACGTGGTCACACTGCTGCAGGAAGGCAACAAAAATCTGGCTGTCGGTCATCGCCAGTTCGGTTGCCACCTTGAGACCGTCCTGCTTGATCTTGCGCGCATCTGCCAGGCGACGATTGAGGACGCGGTAGTCCTTGCTGTCGGCCTGCATGATTTCCAGTTCGTTGATGTCTTCGAGCATCTTTTCAATACGCTTGTGACGCTGCAGCTTGTCCAGCTCAATGCGGTTAAGACGGAATTGCTGCCAGCGGGCGTTGGCCGTCAGTGCCAGCACCAACAAACAGATGATCCAGAACTTGTATTGCCACAGCTGCAGCAAACCGGCGTAGATGGTGGTTTTCAATTCACCATACGGATCGAAATAACGGGCCACTGCCGGATGGGCATCCAGCGCCGTGAAGCGACCCGCTTTTTCATCAGCCCACTCGGTCAGCAGCGGATAGTCCGCCTTGGTCTTGTTGCTCATCAGCACTGCCAATACGGTATCGACCATGGCAGATGGCGCATCAGCGCGGGTAACCAGCACGGAATCGCTGTAAACCGATGGCATCCAGTCAACCGGCATCGGGCCATTAACACTTGGGTAACTGCCCAGTGGCAGCATGTCAGCCTTGGTGTGCGGAGTTACGGAAGCAAAGGCATCGGCCGCCATAATTGGCAGCAACTTGAAGCGGCCAGTCGCCATCATTTCACGCAGCACCGGGTCCTGCAGGCTGGCGGAAACAATGGCCCCGTCCAGTTCGCGACCTGTCATCAGCTCCTGATATGGCAATTCAGTCGCCCGCAGGGAGCGTTCTTCAATGCTGTAATAGCCCAGCAGTCGCAGCGCCTGCTTGCGCTGGTCAGACTCCAGAGAGCCCAATGAAATACGGTGACCCGGCAGATCCTGAATGTTGTCGAGGCGGCCGTCGGCATTCACCAGCACCTGCAAGTACTGACGCACAATCGGCGCCACTACCGCCAGGTTAACCATTTCGGTATTGGCCGGCGCCACAATTGCCATATCCGCCTGACCGCTCTGCACCAGACCACGGTTAAACGACGAGTCACCACTGACCACCAGCTCAACCTTGTAATCCGAAGCCTGTTCGATGCGCTTTTTCAGATCTGCACCCACAGCCATGGCATAGCTGCCACGCTCACCAGTCGCCAGACGTAAAACGCTGCTCTGGTTGTTTTGCTGATAACCCAAATAAATCACGCCAACGATGGCCGCCGCCATTAAACCCCAGCTTAGCCACGGGCGCAGACTGTAACGGTTCATGAATGTATTCCCCTAAATTTATTCTTTATCCAGGTCCATCAGGACATGATCATGACTTTGGTTTGGGCAGGTTTGATTGTTGTGCCCATGGCATTTGGTGCTGCGCCGTTCTGACCAGTAGGATCCGTCATCCGAGTAACCGGCATCCCTCCCGCCAACACTTTCATGCTGCCTTTCATGTGTTTGCAGGGGCCCATAATCATATTAGAGACAACCCCTCCCAAAACGCCTGGCTGGTCACCATTGGTCATGGTCACTGTAGTGCCGAGGTTATGAACCGGCATAGCCAAGATCAGCCATTTGGTTTGATTCGGAACCGCCATGGTCGACAGCGCCGTATTCGGATACGGCATTGGTGTAGGAATCGGCCCTGCTGGCGATGGCGTCGGAAACTTGCAAACATCCGGCATCGCCATGCTCATGGCACCACCCTGTGTGTTGGCAAACATATTCAGTTACCCCATATGAATTCGTTTGGCATCCACCTTGATGTCCTGATCGGACGTGAGGATGGTGTTTTTGGAATGACTCTTGAAGCAGTTACGGATTTTATGAACCAGCTGTCCGGCGGTCACAATTTCTGCATCCTGGATCTGACGAACGCTGCTTTTTACCTTTTGCATCAAGGTGCCAACACTGAACACTGCGCGATCGGCCTTGGCGTCCAGCTGCAGACTCTGGAAAACAGTTTCCTGGCTGGCAAGCGCCAGTTTGCCAGTGGTGTGAACTTCCGCCTGGCTGGTTACCGAGACCTTTGCACCATACTGCTCCAGCGACTGCTGAGCGTGCTGACGAACGGTCAGGCCAACCATCTGCACCGAGCCGTTTTTGGAGCAGAGCGTCAGGTTACCTTCGGTCTGTAATGACACCTCACCGGTATCTTCACGATCAAGGATGTGGGTGACCCAATGCTCACCATCGACATGCATAACCACCACCTTGTCTGCCAACTGCGGCGCAATCAGGCAGTCGAACGACCTGCGTGACCGATGCACGCCTGTCGATGTGCGTACCAGCCAAAATCTGGATTCCTGACCAATAACATGGCCGCTTTCCTGCAGCGGCAGTGCCTTTTCAGGCAGGTTGTGAATGTTTGCACTCATAATCATGTCACCTTGAAGGATTCGGCTTTTTTGCGTTTTGGATCCGTGCCCAAGGCGTCGCCCTTGTTGGACCCCGACCACAGCACCATACCGTCGTCCATACAATGGAAGTTGGCTCTGGTCAGTTCGCAATTACTGAAATCAGATTTGAAAATACCCGCATGGGAAAAATCGGCGTACGTCAGTACCGCGCCACTAAAAAAGCAGCCGTCGATGCGGGTTTCAGAAAAATTGGATTGCTCGGCTTTGGCACCGCGGAATTCACAACCACTCAACGAGGATTTGGCAAACATCGCCTGTTCAACCACGACTTTATTCGCCTTCACCCCCACCAGCTCAGCCTCAGCCAACAGCGCCTGGGACAAGTCCGCACCCGTGAAATCCACCTGATGCAGTTTACAGCCCATAAAACCGCACATTTTCAACGTGCAGCCGGTGAAGTTAGCGCCGGTCAAATCAGCTTTCTGGAACTGTAGCAGTGCGTTGTCTGTGTTGGTTGTACTGAAATCCAACCCCTGACATTGGCCATCATTAAAAACCAGAGTACCCAGAGTCGCGCCATCGAATGAACAGCCACGCAAGTCAGCCTCAAGAAACACAGTCCGGTGCAAACGGCAGCCGTTAAAGACCGCGTCCGTCAGCACCGGGGTCACAAACGATACCGCTTCCATTTGACTGTTGCTGAAGTCTGCCCGGGGAATAACTGCAGTGACCCAGTTGGAATCGCACAAATCGGCTTCAATCAGCTTAAGATCCGGCATTTCAGGTTCAATCAGACTCATACCGCGCATCACTGCATGGGAAAAGTCGACGTTCTGGCCTTTGGGCTCGATCCAGTCACTGTTACGCAGATCAGCTTCAACAAATATGCTGTTATCAAACCGGCAGTTCAGAAAAGTGCATTCACGCAGGTCACTGCCCGACAGATCAGCATTGCTGAAATCGACCTTCGAAAAAACACCACCAGTCAAGTCCAGCCCGGTTAACACCTGGCCTGACAAGTCCAGAGCATCAACCAGAGCAGCTTCGCCACCTTTAACCATGGCCACCAGTTGTTCCGCTGTTACTGTCATGGTCGCCAATCCTGTAACAAGGTATTACCCAGGTCTGCACCCATAAAATGGGTGTCCCCGAGAGTTGCATCGAGGAAATTCACACAGAAACAGTTACTGTTACGGAAGTTGGCAGCCACCAGACGACTGGCAGCCAGATTGGCTTCGAACAGGTTGGACCCCTGAAACTGCGCTCCCTCCAGGTTGGCCATCTGGAACATGCCCTGCGGGAAATTGCTTTGCTGAAGGTTAGCCTTGCTCAGATTGGCATCCGCCAGGTAGGCCATCGCCAGGCTGGCACCCGAAAAATCCGCACCCTGCAGGTTACAGCCAGCAGCGGTCAGGCCCTCTCCCGAGCTGTTTGAAAAATTGGCTCGACTGAGGTCACAGTCACCAGCGAAAACCAGCGTTTTGATGTCTGTACCGCTGAAATCTGCATCCGGGATTTTGGTGTCAGTACAGGCCACACTTTCCAGTTTACATTCATAGGCCACCAGACCCGGGGCGGTCAGTTCAATAAAGACACAGCCTTTCAGCCAGGACTTCACAAAACGACAGTCTGGCAAGCTGGCTTCGATCAAGTTGAGACCAAACACCTCACATTGATCAAACGAAACTGTCTGCATCGAAAGTTCCAGCGACTGATTATCGTGCAACTGGCAATGACTGAAACGTACCTGCTGATACTTGCCGTAAGAGAGTATCGTTGCGCCGAAGGAACAATCTTCAAATGAACTGCCTACAAGTACGACAGCCCCGAAATTGGCATCGTTGAAGTTACAACCAACAAACTGGCAGTCTTCAAACGATGCCCGAGCCAGAATCGCTTTGCAAAAATCCACCTGTTCAAAACGGCAATTCTGAAATCGGGTTTGCTCCAGAAATGCGCCAGTCAAGTCCAGTCCTTGCCAGGTTTCGTTGGCAAATTGCAAACACGCCCAGTCACCATTTTTCAGAGCGCCTGCCGTTGCCTTTCCTGCGGCAAACAGGGCGGCTACTTCAGTCAGGGGCATATTTTGCGGAGGTAACCCTTCGTCCATCATATGAGCACCCATTTTGTAGGTATCCCACAGTTGCCCCTCCTGATCAGCTTCAAACTCTTGCTGCCGAAAGCGTAAATCCTGATATGTTTTGTCAAACTGCGCTTTAACATCATCCAGTGATGGTGCCGCCGCAAACTCTTCCAGTTGTTTTTGGATAGCCAGCGCATCCGCAGATCCCACCACGGCTTGCAACTGGAGTTCATTCAAACTTTTAATAGCAGCCTCTATACCGGGTTGAGCGGCCTTCAGTTGGGCGACAGCCTGTTCGGCATTAGATTCCAGTTCAGCTAGAGGCTGATCGAAAATAGCGGCTGTAGGAGGCCTGAAAACTGGCCCTATCACCTTCTCGCCGCGCAGCAAAGCCCAAGTATCAGCCTCAGCCTGCAGTAAATCTTGCTGGGCTTGCTCGATTTTTACTTTGGCTTCTGCCAGCGACTGGCGGGTTTCCTCATCTTCCGCAGTCGCCGCAGTCACTTGTTCGGCAGCAGCTGCCAGTTGGGCCTTGCCTTCTTCAAACCCCTTACGTACGTCGGGCTCAGTCTTGGCCAACTGCTTCTTCACGTACTCGTCAATTTTATCACCCAGCTGACTGAGTTTTTTCATGTCGACTGCCATCAAGTCGACTTCATCAGGCCTGTTCTTGCTTTTTGGCATAATCTGCTCAACAAAGTCGAGCAGAGCCTGCAAATCGGGGTCTTCAATTTTGGGCCCCTCCGCCAACACTTTTTCAATATCAGCTATTTGCTGACGCTTATTCGCCAGATCATTCTTCAAGTCCACTTGCTGCTTTTCAAGCCCTGCTTTGCGGGCTGACAGCGTGTCTATCTGAAATTTGTTGGCACCAGAAAGAATGGCCGCTCGCAGCTCGTCATCAGCACTGTCAATGGCACCTTGCAACTGCTCCTCTGGCTTCTGGGCAAGAATTTCATCGAACTTCCTTTGCATAACCAAAAGCTGTGCTTTCACATCGTCAAAGGCTGAGTTTTTAACCTGGTCTACGTGACTGCCAATGTTTTTACCCATAAACATCTGGACCGCATCCGGATCGTCACTATCCAACTCGTCCAGATCAACGGTTGATGGCACGATATCGCGGCTATAAAGCATAAACTTGATGGCCTGATCATCGTCTTCACGGTTCAGCATTGCCTGCTGATACCAAGCCAGATCACGGCGGTCTGCTGTTTTATGCTCAGATGCAACCAGTAAATGCTGAATTTCGGAGCCGTAGCGATCAGATACTGCCGCCGAACCGTGAAATACCAATACCCCCATATCCTTATGCGGTGCAAACCATAGCGTATCCAGTGTCATTGGTATTTCTTCAATAACAGCTGAATGATCCTCTTTAACACGCTTGATAAATGCACGACCGCGCCAAGGCGGTAAACTACCCGATATCACTGGGTGTTCCGGATGCATGTTAAAAAATCGGAAATTTTCTTCACCGGTCAATGGTTCATCAAACCATTGATCCGAAGCGGTATCATTAAAATAGTGCCAATCAATATTTTTCGGATAACTATACGGGTCTTCACCGTCTGAAGGCTTGCCACAACGTGAAATACGTGGCTCATTCAACGGGTTCAACGGTGCAAAAGATGCAGGTTTGATTTTTGCACTTCTACTTACAGCCAGATCGGACGAATATTCAACATTAGCCAGCCATTGAATACCGTCCTCATCTGCCAACAGCCCTTTGCCATTGACATTGCGCTCAAATGTCTTCCCACCATAGGCATTGCTGTATTGCAATGGCATTTGTGTAAATGGCACCGGATTACTCGGCAAACCAAGCGGTTGCCAATAACGCTCACCACTCACCAGCAACTCTTTTTTGAGTTTACCAATTTCAGCCCGAACCAACACAGACTCTGCCGCCACATTATCAGGAGCGAAACATCTCGCCGACAACATATATTCCGGAGAATGTTTTGGAACGCCTGAATCCATGGCGCATTCACCCATTGCATCTTCGAAAGCAGCATAGATGTCCTGTTCTACAAACGCACGAGAAGGATTTTTCAAAGAAAATGGCAACAGAATACTAACAGTCTGAATAAATCGACCATTATACCCGATAACTTTTGATTCAGCTGAGACACAGCGTGCTTTGGATATTTTCATCAATAACTACATCCAAATACTAGCCTTGGCGGTAACTATTTTGCTCTGATATTCCTCTAGCGAAGTCTTAGCACTTTTCAGCTCAGCCTCGGCTTTGGCAATTGCAGTCTTCTTTACTTCAACATCTGCAATTGAGTTTTCAACCATCGAATTTGCAGTGGCAAGTACATTCTGGGCAGCAGAAACCGCCGTACTTGCAGCATCCAGCTCCTCTTTTTTTACTTCTGTAGTTACTGTGGCATCGATTACTGTTCTAGCCCCAGTATCAATTGAGGTTTTTGTCCCTGCACACAATTCGAAGGCCGCTGCCAACTTCATTTCAGCCCAAGCACCTATAAACGTTTCCAGGGATGCTCCCGCCGTCATTTCAGTAACCGCACTTAAAGCGACTTCATTAACAGTACCAATATACATACCCTGAGTTGCGCCAATTACGCGCTCCTGCATAGCACCGTAATAGCATTCCCAGGTATTACCGTAATAATGGGCTTCAGATTTACCGTATTGAATTTCAAGAGAGTTGCCATCGGTATACTCATATGAATCACCAAAGTTCTTGGTTATCCACGTTGAATCAGAGTGCATACCCAGGCCGGATTCACTTTTAATACCACCAGGATTAGGACCACCTTTGTGAAGCTTATCCATTTTATGGCCGGCATTAATCTCATTACCCTCATCCATATGATTTTCTTCGTAACCATTGCCGAAGTTGTAATCAGCAGTGTCACCGTAACCATAGTTATTGCCACATTGATAACTGATAGTATCCGCCCAGACCTTTTCTACCAGGGTTTTATCAAGATCGATTTCACCACCACTGACACCTGGCACTCCAAGGCGATTACCCTCAGGCCAAACTTCGGCATCATCACCATCACAACCATCTTCATTGGCGTGTACTTCGGTATAGCCATTACCGAATTCAAAAACGTTGCCGCCGCCATAGATATATTCGTTACCGTCGGTCCAGAGGTACTTATCCCCGACCCGCCGTTCAATCAGATACTTGCCTGAAAGCTCATCACTATCTTCCATATCATCATCAGATACGCCATCTCCTTCCGACGACTTGATTTTGAATTGGAAGTGATTAGCAGTATCCAGATCGTACTCATCAATTGCTGATGATGAGTTATCAGAACGTTTGCTGGAAATGGTCTCGCCGTCTTCAAGGTCGGCGTCCCGTACCAATACTGTGATGCGCTGGCCGCCCTGGATGTATTTACGTTCGATACCATCGGTTACCACAACCCAGCCGTCACCCGCGTGGTTTGGTGCCCCCAGGTGCATGTAGCTGTTGTTCTGGTTAGTCTGGAACTTGATGCGGTTGCTGCCTTCCTTGTCTTCGATCTCAATTTTGCTGCCAGTGGCAGTCTGGATCACACTGTTGGTGTGGTTTTCCGAGTTCACAATACTCGGTGCACCGGCGTTTGGCAGCGAGCCGGAAATTACTGGCCGATCCGGGTCACCACCCACAAACGTCAGCAGTACTTCAGTGCCCTTGCGCAGCGGGAAGTGCATACCCTGACGTTCACCGGCGAATGGCTGGCTCATGCGAATCCAGTGGGAGGCCTTGCCACCGTCACGGTCGATACGGTCGAATGGCAGCAAAATACGGTATCGACCTTCTTCGTCAATTTCAGCGTATTGGCCATCGCCTTCGGCGTCGACGTAGGCATTTAGCACACCGTGAATTTCAGGGCGATGGGTTTCCAGCGCCGGACGGTATTGTACGTCTGCCGGAATCGCGGTCAGTTCATTGAAATAGGCAACGCCGCTTTCAGCCTTGCTGGATTCCAGCAGGCGTTTGTCGCTGCCTTCGTGGTGCAATGCCAGCAAACAGTAATCGCGGTTACAGACCTTGCGGAAGTGGCCATCCAGTTTGAAGAAAAAGCCCGGGATCAGACGGTTGACCGCACTTTCACCATGGAACATGAGCTTACCGGCACGAAATTGTTCGGCCCTCATTTCCGCCAGCCGCTCCCCTTCTTCGACGGTCTCAATATTCTGGCCCCAGACGTAGATTTCACTGCTCTTGCTGGCGCTGTCATCAATGATGGCTTCGCCCATGATATCGACCGACGGGCTGTCATCGTTGTAGTCTTTCAGCAGCACCTTGTGTGGCAAACGCTGCTGCTGGGTAACAAAGCTGTAGACCACATTGGCGCGGCTGTTGATTTCCAGCGACTCGGCAGCGCTGTATTCAACCGCAGGCTTGGGCAGGTCAGCCTGCATATTGAAATCATCACAGAAGATGATCTTCTCGCCCGCATCACCTGTGGTGAAATAATAATAAATGCCGTCGCGCTCCATCAGGCGTGAGATGAAGTCCAGATGGGTTTCGCCGTACTGACACTTGTAAGGCCACTTCTTGTAGTCGCCCTGCAGATCAGACAGGTCATAATCCACGCTTTCAAAACCGGCTTCGGCCAGCACCTGCTCGATGATCTCGGGAACCGTCATCTCGAGATACACTTCGTTGGTGTGATAGAGCGACAATTCCCACAGGCGCGGTACCAGACGAGCCTTGTAAAGCACCTGGTTGTTAACCTGACGGACGGCGTCAAAGCGCGACACAATGCCCTGAATCACGCGACTGTCGTCGCCTTGGGTCAGGGTCAGGCTGGCTGGTTGCTGCAGGATTGAGTCGATATCCAGATCGGCATTGGCCGACAGCAATTCGATATTGAATTCATAGAGGCGCGAAATTCCTTCGTCACCTTCAAAACGCAAGACATTCAGCTGCTCGTTTTGCTGGGCACCTGACAGTGCAAAGGTAAACCGGATTTGATCACTCATAATCATCTACTCAATCTTGTTAACCTGAGGTTGCAACAGCAACCACCGGCTGGCCTGTGGCCAACAGTCCTTGCATAACGCCCGTCAGGCGACGTGCAAGGTGCTGATCATCACTTCATTGTCGTTATCGGACGGCTGTTGCAACCAGGTGTCTACACCCAACTGCGACCACAGTCGCTGGCCCAGCTGTACACCCTGGGAGCCGCGTTGCCGCAAGGCCGCCCGTACTTCCACTTCAATCGGTGCGTTCAGATACAAACGCACGAAGGCACAAAATTTTTGCCACTGTGCTGGCTCGGCCACCCGGCTGCGAAAGACGCTGGAGTCAATCGGCCCGAGGTGGATACAAATCTTGTTGTGACGGTCGATCAGCTGATCGCCCACCAAGGCATTTTTACCCAGCTGACAGGACGACAGTCCCAGCCGGGTGACGTGACGGGCGGGGATTTTCACCTTGCGCGTCACAAATTCCTCTACTCGTACCGGCACCCCCGCGAGAATGCCGCTCAGCAAACTTTCCAATCCGCGCGCCGAACGCTGCGGTGATGCCAGCAAGCTGAAGAAGCCCAGCAATTCCGACTCCGCTGGCAGCTTGCTGCGCAGTGCTTCGTCGCGGTTACCAATCATGCTCAGCAGCAGGTCACTGAAACCGCTGTGCTGGCGTTCAATGGTGCGGCGCAGGCTGTCGTACTGTTGCAGCGTATCGGCATACAGCTGATACAGGCGCTGATGAATCACGTCGATGAACAGGCGTGCCGATGTCTGATCTTCCTGCTCCAGCGCCAACAACTCTTCAGTATAGAAGGCTGGCAACGGCGACGAGCCACCGTAGAGGCCGAGGAAGTTGGTTGCGACTTCATAACCACCGTCTTCCTGCTGGCGCACAGCAACGACCTGACTGCGTGGCTGCTGCAGCGACAGCAACGGCCGCACCCGAATCATCCGGGCTGGCTCCTGACCACGCTGAATCACCAGCGCAGTCAGAGCTCCGATCACCCGTTCAAACGAGTAAGCCGACGCATCGCTCAGCAATGCCTGCTCTATTGCAGTGGGCGACTGCCGATCCGCGCTGGCCATTGCAGCTGCTCTCCACTAAAGAAATCTTCGAACACCAGTTCGGAATACACATTGATCGCCGAGGTGGCGGCAAAAAACTGCTCCAGCACGCAACCAAACAGGAACTTGTCACCCGGGCTGGCAAAAAACTCGGACTTCAGCTGCACCTTGATTTCCTGGCCATGTACAAAGGAATGGCCAAACAGGGTTTCCGACTGCTTCACCGTCACTGCCGTGATGGCCTCGATTTTTTTCTCGTTCAGCAAACGATCACTCTTGGCCTTGGCATCCGGTGCCACGTACAGCGTCAGCAAGCCACGCAGGCTGTCGGCGTCAGTGACCGACAGATAGTTCAGCGACAGGTGCGAAATCATCCGCCAGAGCTTGTCGCCATCCATCGGAATACGTCGCGCCGGGGTTGGCTTGGTGATGTTTTTGAAGGTCGCCAGTTCTGGCGTGCTGCTGGTTGCAACCGAGATATCGCCCACTTGTAACCGGTCAGCCAGCTCACCGTTACTGCAGGTCAACTGGGCCTTGAGGATTTCCTTGGCTTCCAGCTGCTGACCTGGCGGGAAGGCCAGCTTCAGATAAACATCCGGGTTCAATGAATTCTGGCCGCTGTCGTACTGGATTTCGTACACCGCGGACTCGTCAGAGCTGCTGACAAAACCACCGAATTCGATGTATTCACGAGCCTTTTCCATACCACGGGCGACGCTTTCAACATCATCAACGGAATAAATCACGGCATCTTCAGAGTGATTACTGATCGCTGGTAACAACTGGAAACTCTGTTGCAGCGGGTCCAGCAGGATCGACTGCGCCTTGTGCTCAAACAGGTTTACAGCTGGCACCGCATGGATCACGAAGTGTTCCTTGCCCAGTGTTGGCAGACTGAAATTCGGCTTTTTGCAGGTGAAGCGCAGCACAAAGCGGTCACCGCTACGGTGACGCCAGTTGCTCAGGTCGATATCCACAAACAGGAACTTCTGCGGACAGAGGAAATACTGCTGCAACAGATCGACCGCTGGCATAACACCACGACGCTGGCCAAAAATACTCTGGGAAACGCCAAAACCGGTACCGTCCACCGCTGAGGTTGGCAGGCTGATTTCACCGCCAGAGACCAGGGTCAACGACTTCAGCTGCTGGCGCAGCAGGAAATACAGATCGCTGGCATCAGCAAACTCACCGCCCAGATACAACCGCAGCGACTGCATCGGCAGCTGATCCAGCGTGGTGCCTTGGAGGGTGAAATGCAGCTCAACCGCCAGCTGGGGAGTCTGGGTTTCGGGCAGCGTGACGACTTTCTCCAGCAACAGCGGCAGCAACGTCATGTCTTCGGTGGTCCGGAAACGACAGCTGCCCTGCTCGCCCGCGCGCGAATCAATAAAGGTGCCCTTTTCGATCAGCAACGGCTGGGTCAGGCTGGCTCGCGGTTCGAACGCCATAATTGTGGTTGCTGGCAGCGGCCGGATGTATTGCGGACAAACCACCTGGGCAAGGCTGTGCAGCAGCTTCGGAAACTGTTGGTCCAGTTCCTGACGAATGTTGGCTGACAGGAATGCGACACCTTCCAGTACCCGACTGACGTCCGGATCAGCGCTGTCGCCGGACAGTGCCCGGCTCAGTTCCGGGTTGGACCTGGTGTAATCCGCGGCGATCTTCCTGAGTCGGCGAATTTCTTGTTTGTAGTAGTCAGTTAACACCGCGCACCCTACGCTACAGGATCAAATTCTATGGTTCCGTCGGAGCTGACGACGCCTTTCAGACTGACCGGCCGTTGCTTGCCGTTGTCGAGCAGAAAGCCATCCAGGCTAAGACGGATAGAGACGTTATCGTCATTGCTCAGCACGATGCGCAGGCTTTGCTGATGCAGCCGTGGTTCGTAACGATGAACCACCGCCAGCATCGCCTGCGCCATCATGTCGGCGTTGACCATCACACTGTTGCCCGGCCCGGACGACATATCTGGCACCCCGAAATCCGGGTCCACCAGCACGCTGCCAGCACGGGTATTCAACAGCCGGGTCAAATGGTGGCGAACCGAGATCAACAGCAAATCCTGCTGTGCCATCACCCGCCGCTGGTCGTCAGACAAATCCAGTGTTGCCAGACGCTCCAGCATCCGTAACGCCATTATTCAGCGCCTCCGCTACGGGCTTCGGCTTCAAATTCCACTTCGCCATCGAGGCCCCAGCTCCAGAGGATTTTTTCGTAGCTGATGGCCACATCTTCCATCAGCCGGTAGTTGTCCTGGCTGGTTTCAAACTGATGTGGCATCCAGCTGCGCACGCGGGTAATCAGGGCATTGTGCAGCTGCAGCTGATAAAAACGTTCGGCCTGACCCGACGCCGTTGGCTGATACCAGGTGATCACGATGTCCGTCAGCACTTCGCGCTTTTCCATCGCCCGCATCAGCTTGGGGGTGCTTTTGTCGACCAGCTTGTTCAGTACGATGGCACCATGCACCGGCGCACCAGCACTGATCGACGAACCACCCGCCCCAGGCACTTCAATCTGATGCTCAAAACTCAGCAGTTCAATTTCACCTTCGTGGTCAATCTGGGTGACACTGCCTTCGATGTTGCCCTGGTCTGCACCGGCAACAGTCATATAACCAATAAGCGCCATAATGCTTCGCTCCGAGTTGCGGTTAATCCGCCAACAGGTTCAGCGCCAGGGTAAAATCCTGACCCTGGAACTTCATGTGTGGGGTAACGGCCAATTCCATATGCAGGCCACCTTCGTCGTCGGTCATGACGCGCAGATCGGCCTGCTTCAGTGGTTTGCGCATCCGAATGCCCGGTGCCGGGTTATCGACATCGGAAACATAACGGCGCAACCAGCGGTTCAATTCGGTTTCCAGTTCGCCCTTGCTTTGCAGTCCACCAAGCGCCTCGCGCTGCACCACTTTAAGGTAATGAGCAATGCGGGCGACCACAAACAGGTACGGCAATTGGGCTTCAACCTGCATATCCAGCAGCGAATCGCCGTATTGCCAGCCCGGCTGATTAAGGCCGCCCCAACGCATCGAATAGGCGCTGGCAAAATACATTTCGCCATTGGCGCTGTTGACGGTCAGCGGCATCAAGCCGCGCGCGCTCAGCTCCGCCAGCCGGTGTTCGCTGCAACGGGTTTCAATCGGATAGCTGCCCAACACCGGGTCTACCCTGGCTGGCGAACTGACGCGCCCGCCCTCTTCACCACAAATGCGGGTGCAGATGCCGAGTTCACCAAAACTGCGCAGCAGACACTGGGCAAAACCGAATGAGGCGTTGCCCAGCAGGGATTTATTGGCCGCCAGCCGGACGTCTTCCTGATACGGCAGCAAGCCGATCTGGCCAGCCGGGTAACGGTAACCGTCGCGCAACTGGATACGCGGCAGGGTCAGCGCCAGATAGTTGGCCCAGTGTTCCTGCTGCAGGTTGCGCCACTTGATATACCGGGGGCCGGACAGCAGTTCGGCAATATCGACGTTGCCACCAAGATCGCTGAAGTCGTCCTTACCAAACAGATGGGCGCTGACGCCAGCAACAAACGGCACATGGGCGGCATAACCAACCTGACCAATGCTGCGCAGCAACTGAATATCTTCTGCGCCCTGCGAAAACTCATAGTCGGCGATGATGGCGCCATAAGGCTGACCACCAAACTGGGCGAATTCGTTGAAATACACCACGTCGAACAACTTGCTTTCACGCACATCACGATTGGCGAGGAAGTCTTCGTTGAGCACGTCCTTGCTGACATCGAGAATATCGATTTCACAGTCATCGAACTGGTGCGCGACCTGGCACACCTGCCAGAGGCCACGCCAGATGGCTTCGATGCGCTGGAACTGTTCGTCATGCAGAATGCTGTCGATCAGTCGATGCAGATGCTCATTGAGATCCATGGCGACAAAATCGCATTCACCCGCAGGAACCACATCACCGCTGACGCCACAACGACGCAACAGTTGCTGCTCAGCAGCAGAGAACTGCGCCAGCTCCAGCGCACCAGCGGCTTGCTGGAAACTGCGCATCAAGGCCAGATGCATGGTCAGATAGGGAATGTTGCGCAACAGCTGGGCCGGTTCGAAGTCCTGCAGTGAATTCACCGGAATATCGATAAATTCAACGCCAATGCCAGCACCGTCAGTGGGTTGCAGCAACTCAATCGACAGTTCCAGCCGGAAGCCCGCCAGAATCCGGTCAAAGCTTGCCAGATCAACCTGAATCGGTGTCAGCGTTGGCAGCTGCTCGGTGACATCCCGGCCCGAGAACGAGCCCATCACCAGCAGCTTGAGCGGCAGTTTCAGTTCAGCTTCAGAGCCAATGGCCTGATAGCTGAATGAAAACTTGTCCCAGAACGGGGTCGCTGCGGCAGCCATTATTCTTCTGCCACCGCGGCAACTGGCGTTGGCCAGCACTGGGCAATCTCGCGCGGAATCACCAGATCACGGTTATCCAGCGACTTCAGCAAGGCTTCCTGACCGGTGATGCGGTATTCCACTTCGATGAAGCTGACACCAGACTCACGCAGCTGCTCGGCATTGGACGGAAAATCCGATGGCGTAAAGCGCTTCTGACCGCTGGCGAAATCCTGCAGGAACAGCGGGAAGCCAAGTGGACCTTCGTAACGTTTTTGCAGCGTGAAACGACCCAGGTCGATGGTCAGGCTGACATCGCCACAGGCGTTGTTCCATTGATAGTTCTGGGTCACCGGGAAGTTGAGGTTGGTCAAATCAGTTACCTGATCAGCACAACGCAGTTCCAGCACGGTTTTGCTGACGTGATACTTGGCATCCAGGTTGGTACTGGTTGGCATGCCTTTAACATCAACACGATAGGTGTCCTGCTTGGCTTGCTTGGCATCCTTGGCACGGGCCGCGAATTCGAGGAAGTCAGCGGTCAACGGATACACGTCACCAAGCGCACGCTGGGCACTGTAACCGGCACCGTATTGGGCTTTCACAAACGGCATCAAATCAGTATCCAGGGTCTGCCACAGCTTGCCGCCTTCACCAAATGCCAGTTCCGGCAACTTGTACTCCGGCACGCCTTCGAGCGCTGCCAGGAAGTTGTTCTGCCAGTTTTGCTGCACTTCACAGGCCGACTCATCCAGCATGAACTCGCGCATCAACTGCAACGGACCCATATACAGGTTCCAGAAAGCACGGTTGTCGCGGTTTTCCTTGCCAACAATTGCCTGCAGACTCTTCAGTGACTTGTAACCACCCGCCAGCGAGCTGTCGCCTGTATCCGGACGATCCGGCGTGGTGTACAGCGCCGCCATGGCAGCGTAGGAAACGGAGCGGGTTTCGGCACTGTAAACGAAGTCAGACAGCGACTTGCGGTAATCGCCCAGCAAGGCACCCGCCTGCTCCAGCTGCATTTCACGCTCGTCAACCGACGGGCCCGACTTGCCAGCGGCCTTGTCGAGTTTCTTCTGGGTTTTCATGCCTGACTTGCCAGCACCGGCAATAGCCTTGCCAACCGGGCCAGCCTTGCCAACCACTTTGAGAGCCATTTTGGCCAGCACCTTGTTCTGCTTGCCATTATCGGTGTTTTCATCCGGTCCGTAGGCACGCATGTCCTGATAGTAGGAAACCATCGTGGCCCAGTCTGGCAGACCAGCGTCATCCTTGTACGGCTCGATCTGCTCGTAAACCAGATCCAGTGCGTTGAAGAAAATGTTGCGGCCGGTCGACAAATTGTTGATGACGGTCAGCCACTCATCGCGGTTACGCAGCTTCTGACTACCATTGAAGAAGTTGCTGGCAAAGGATTCCCACTGCTTCAGATATTGCTTCTGATAAGTCGCCTGGAAGCCTGGCAGAATTTCATCAAGGATTTCATCGTAGCGTTTGGTGGTACGAATCTGCTCGATAAAGCTGTCGATCTGCTCTTTACCGGCCAGCGTGTAGGCACCGGAAATCACCACGTCATTTTTCATTTCACCGGTACCGGCGATCCAGAAGTCAGACACTTTCACGACTTCGTTTTGGGATACCCGGTTGGCCCATGGAATCAGCCAGTTGGCCAGCGCCTTGCTCTTGACCAGAATGCTGCGCAGCTGGTCTTCCATCATTTTCAGATCCTGTTCCAGCTGGCTCTTGTCGGTGGTCCATAACAAGGATTGCAGGTACAGATTGTTCATCTTGTCGACGGTAGCAACGTCACGAATGCCAAACAGGTCGGCGTCGCTGTCGCTGTACGGCAACGGCATTTCGTTGAGGTCGCTTTCGCTGGCACCGCCCATGTAGGCATCAAGAATGTTGATACGGCGTACCAGCGTGCTGATGAAGGCGACGATTTCTTCTTCCGACACCTCGCCACTGGAATACATGGCGCTGTTCATGGCGGTCGAGAACACCTGGTCAGCCCGGGCAATCAGGCGGCTGTGGACGCGTTCGGCAAACATGTCCTGCAGGCCGGAGACAAATGCCGGGGTTTCCACCGCCATGCCAAACCAGGGCGCCCAGTTGTTATCGGCCAGCTTATTCACCATCGCCCGGTAGTCGTACAGGGTGTTGATGTTCTGCTCCAGCGCCACCGCTTCTTCAAAGCTGCCGGCATTCTGGTTGGTCATGTCTTCGAGCAGGCCGAAGTTGCCACGGTAGTTGGAATACAGCGCTGCAAACACACCGGCGGAAGCCAGATACCAGATCGCAGCCTTGCCCAGCTTGCGGTTGGTTTCTACCTTCTCGGCCCGCGCCAGTGACGAAATCAGGCCACGCTCGGCCGGAACGATTTCAGTAAACAGGCGGTGCGAGAACAGGCCTCGGCCCTGGGAATCGGTCTGCAATTCGACGTTGCGGGCTTCACCAATAAAGTAAAGGCCACGGAACATCGGTGTTTTCTGATACGGGTTCTGTTGGAAAATGCTCTGGGCATAGGTCACCAGATGGCGCTCCAGCGCTTCAAAGCGGGTTGGCAGGCGGATCAGATCGGCACTGGCCTGTTCGTCCTGCAATGCAGACAGCTGCAAATACTTCAGTCGTTCGCCAATCGCGGCAACGGTTTGCTCAACGAAATCTTCTGGCTGCTGTTCTTTCTGGTTGATCAGACCCAGAGGATCACGGAACTTGTCCTGATCCATGGTGGCAATCCAGTCGTTCACACCCGGCAGTTCATCCAGCTTGGTCACCACCAGATAAATCGGCACCTGTACGTGCAGCACCTGAATCAGCTGTTCAAGGTTCTTGCGCGCCTGGGTACCCATTTCGATCAGCTTCTGGCTGTTGCCTTCCAGCAACACATCCATCGGCAGCGCCACTACAACGCCGTTGATCGGCTCGCGGGAACGATGTTTGTTGAGCAACGACAGTAGCTTCAGCCACTCGTCGTTACGACTGCTTTCAACATCGGCGATGTAGGTTCCCGGGGTATCAATGGCAATGGCCTGGTTGTAGAAATACCAGTTCAGACCGTCATCACTGTTAAGCGCCGTCTGGCCTTCAATGGTGGGCATCGGCAGGTTGGCCTGACCCAGCGCATGGCTCTTGCCGCTGTTGTCGTGACCCAACATGACGAACCACGGCAGCACATACACGGGTTCGCCATGAACCTTGAGGTAACTGCCGTTGAGGATCTTCAGCACTGCCTTGAAGTTTTTGTCGAGGCCGCTGGTTTGCTTCCAGAAGTTCAGGCTGCGTTTTTCACCGCTGGTCTTCTCGACATTAACCAGTGACTCCACTTTCTTCTTGGCGCGGTAATAGATAACGATCTTGCGAATAATGATAAACGCCAGATAGATGCCAAAAATGACACCAAAGATCTGCAGGCCCAGTTCCAGGCTGTTACCGGTGAACAAGGCACCAGCCACACAAGCCGCGGCGATTAGCAGCCAGACCAGTAACCAGAGCAGGAATTTAAAGAATTTTTTCATGGATCAACTTCTCTCTTGGCTGCTGGTTATACGGAGATCAACAGGAAGTTGGCCATGTCCAACATCTCTTTACGGAAATAGAAAAACGAACCAATAATCAGCAACACCGGCAGACCGTAATACAGGGCGGTAAAATCACGCCGGGCTTTCAGCTGACTACTGCTTTTCTGTTGGCCGAGTGCTTCCGGGAACAGACTGGTGTCGCCACTCTCGTCCACCAGCAACTCGTAGTTGTCACGCTTGATTTTGGCCAGTGAAGACTGCGCACCTTCACCGTAAAACTTGCCACAGAAGCCCAGTGTCAGGCAGTAGTAATACACCTCACGAATGTCCAGCTCGGCCGGGTTAAACGGGTTGAGAGCGTCAAGACGAGTGAAGAACTCGACCCCGGCGTTGGTGGTTTCGTAGAACTCCCGTTGCAGCAAATTGCGCGCCCAGGCGTCACGACCCGGCCAGTCGTTCGAGACCAGCTGCTCGTCGATAAAGGCGATGACCGCAAAACGTGCGGTGCGAACCTGCGGCAGGCTGTAACCACCGTGACTGGCAGGACCTTCGACCGAGTTCAGCTGGCTTTGCAAATGGCTGCGAACGTCTTCATAACTGGCGGCAGCCATGCCAGTACCAGCATTGCGTACCAGCTCCAGCGTGTAGGCCAAACTGTCGATAAAGCAATCAATGAGTCTCATCTGTCATCCCTTAGCCGCGTACGACAACCATCTCGACGACCAGGTCTGCCGGGGCGTCATCCCACAGCAGGGTAATCTGGCCCTGATCCGATACCGACTTCCATTTTTCACTGTCGCGATCGAGCGTGAAGTAAGACACCTTCGGACGACGCTCCAGACCGGTTGGCTGATCCGGGAACAAACGCAGCGTAATACCCGGAATGGCGCGCTGGCTGAAGATGTCGATTTCCTTGCTGGCACCCAGCTTGGCGAAGCCTTCGAACGACTCCGCCAGCTCGGCGTATGGTCGGCTGCTTTCCAGCATCAGATACAAATCGTTCTGGCGGGCGAAGAACTCGGATGGCAGCTCGGCCGAGAAGCGGTTACTGCCGTCGCGGTTGAAGCGCACCAGCAGTTCCGGACTGACGGTCAGTTCGTCCAGCAAGCTGACAATCATGTTGCTGGCGGCCAGGAAGGTCGCCGCCAGTTCATTATGGTTGTAGCGCGGCAAGGACGGGCCATTGCCAGTGGACTCACCCAGCAGGTTAACCTTGTGCGAGAAGGTGCTCAGTTCACCAATCAGGCTGCGCAGACAGCCGTAAATATCGGCTGGATGCACTCCCGGATTTTCGAACCAGTGCTGCAGCATCGGCGCGTAATGAGCCAGCAAACGCAAGGCGGAACGGTAACGTTCGGCCACCGGGTTGAACTCGGCTGCCCGCGAAGTTGGCGTATTCTTGTAGTTTTCCAGCTGCTTGCTGCGACCCAGCAGTTCGTCACGAATGCCCTTGATACGGCTCATCAGCAAGGCGGAGCCGGACAGTTTCAGCACCGGCGCAATACAGTCTTCGCTGAGCAGGATTTCTTCACCGTGCTGCTCCAGTGCAAACAGCGGCATCAGCTGCTTGTCGTTGAGGTCGGCAATTTCCGATTCAAAATACAGCGCCAGCGCGTACTGCAGGGTTTTCACCGAAGTGCTGGTATTGCCCTGATGCAGATCGGACATTTCCGCGCCTTCGGTAATACCGACGTAACGGCTGTGAATCTGTGGTGCCGAAGCCAGGCTTGGTACTTCGGTAACGTTGGCAGAGGTTGGGTCGAGCTTGCTCAAGCCCAGATAAACCTTCAGCGGCTGGGTACGATCATCCCAGAAACCATCGACGCTGCGGGAGCGCACATGGGCGTTATCAGGAAACTCCACCAGCGTGCCGTCTTCAAACAGAGCCTTGATATAACGCAGTTCCACCACGCCACCAGCCAGCGCCTGCTCTTCCAGTTGCATGCGCGCCACACCCCAGGGGTACGGCGTCAGCTCACGCATATACTGAATGACCAGCTGCTCGTTGTGATAACTGGCGGCTTGAAAATGCTGGGGCTGCAGAAACTGCCCCTGATACCAGGAAAGCGGCTGTTTGAAGTTCACCGATGAAATCCTTACAGGTTAAACCTTCAGCCTCGCCGGTTACCTTTGGCGGCACCGGCACGGCGGGAAATTAATATTATTCAGCGATCATTTGCAGGCGTGACACCTTGGTCACACCCAGATCTACCCATGCCTTGATACGTGCAGCTTCCGGCGGCAAGTCGTCCGCAAACGGGTTGAGACGAGTCATCCAGCCACCATCATTACGGGCAGCCACGGCAGGAATCGGGAAGACACGCACCACTTCCTTGGGATCGAGCTGGTAATAACCGGCCACAATTGCCACAAAGCGGGTTTCTTTCATCCGTTCGAGGGTGACTTTGAGCATTTCATCCGGCGCAATCACATACTCTTCCTTGGTCAGAAAGGTTGGATCAATCTCAGCGCTGGTCAGCAGCTCACGAATACCAGCCTGGCTTTTGCTGATGTCGTTAAACACCTTGAGGTCGGAGAGCTGGTACACCCGCAGATACAGGGTGTGCGGTTTGCCGGAATGGAGATTCAGTTGTTTGGGCGCAACAAAACGCATGGCAATACCTTTGCCATCGTAGTCCCAGGTCATGTAATCGGCTTTGACCGGATCGCCATCGCGATAAAACCAGTCAGATGTCTGATCGAGCCAAACCCAGTTGTTACCGGATTCGTTGGCATCATCAATACTCAGAGGCGGTTCATCTTCAATGCTGCCATTCCAGGCAAGCGGCTTGGTAGCACAACCCTGCATGGCAAGCTGGCTGATAACCAACCCCAGAATTGCGATGAACTTTTTCATATCCTTAGACCTTTCCAAGGTGACGCCAGACCGCGGCACAATCCACATATTCTTTTAGTAGTGATCTGATTTGGGCCATAAACCCGGACTCCAGATACAAACAAGGGGGACAGATCCATCCCCCCTGCCCGTTCAATCGACTGAATTAATCGTCGAATGCAACGCTTTCAGCGTTTTCGCCGTTAGAAGCAGTATCAACCGCTTCAGTACCGCTTACGTCGTGTTTCCAGGCTACTGCGTTGAAGCTGAAACGAACGCGCTCGTAGGCCATGAAATTGTCGTTAGCCGGGTTCATCGCGTCTGGAGACAGGGTTTCCAGACTGATCAGTTTGGCTTCAGACATTTTGATCTGGTAGTAACGAACTGGCTCACCAGAGCTGGTTTCGTCTGGAGAACGGTAGAACTCAACATGGATGTTCAGGTCAGTCGGCTGGGACAGCAACTGAGCCAGCAGTGGGCTGCTCTTGTCGATCAGCTTGGTGATTTCCAGGTATTCGTAGCGACGAACGCCCGTCACCTGACCGTTGCGAGGATCCGTTGGCAGAACGCTGCGCTGTTCCAGTGCCTGCACAAAGATTTTGTCTTCGTGGTTTTCCTTGTAGTAGGCACCGATACTTTCCTTGGAAGAAGCGCCTTCTGTCAGGTTATTACCTTCGGAGTCTTCGATAGTTACGAAAATTTCATTTGGCATGTCTTGATTCCTATCTTATTGGTTGCCCATAAATCGGAGTGCAAGACCCCGAACTATGACTGCGTCGCTTTACAAAACGTATTACGCCGCCTCTACGAAGCGGCGTGTCAGGCCTTAGCCCCGCTCAAGAATTCCACTCAGGGACAGAGTGAAATCAGCTCCCATGAACTTGAAGTGTGGCGTCACACTCAATGACACTGAGTACCAGCCCACATCGTTTTCAACTTCAGAGACCGTAATCTCAGCTTTACGCAACGGACGAGAGCTGCGAGTCGCTGGGGACGGATTTTCCTGGTCTGCCACGTAGCGGCGCAGCCATTTGTTCAGCTCGGTTTCCAGGTCAGCACGGGTTTTCCAGCTGCCCAGGTTTTCGCGCTGCAACACCTTGATGTAGTGCGCCAGACGGCTGACGATAAACAAGTACGGCAGCTGGGTACCCAGCTTGTAATTGATCTCGGCAACGTTGCCTTCTTCGGTGTTTTCGAACTTGATCGGCTTCTGTACGGAGTTGGAAGAGAAGAACACCGCATTATCGCCACCCTTGCGCAGGGTCAGCGGGATAAAGCCCATTTCAGATAGTTCAAATTCCTTGCGGTCAGAGATTACGATCTCAACCGGGCCATTGATCTGGTCCGTACCATCCACATCCACCACATGAATTGGCAGATCTTCCAGGGCACCACCAGACTGCGGACCAATAATGTTTGGACACCAGCGGAACTTGGCAAAGCTGTCAGCCAGGCGGCTGGCATAAGCAAACGCAGCATTACCCCACAGGTATTCCTGCTTGCCAGAAACGGTTTCCTGATAGTTGAACGAACGCACCATCAGATCTTCGCCGTAGGTTGGGCGCAGCATGAAATCTGGCATCACCAGACCCAGGTTACGGGAGTCATCAGACTCACGCAGGCTTTGCCACTTGGCGTATTGGGCACCTTCGAAAATGGACTCCAGCTCCTTCAGCGAAGGCAGCTCTTCATAATCGTCGATACCAAAGAATTCATAGCTGGCAGCGGCAATAAACGGCGCATGGGTCATAGCACCCAGAGAAGCCATCTCGCTCAGCAGGTTGATGTCTTTGGCATGGTGATTAAAGGTGTAATCACCCAGCACAACACCGTACGGTTCACCACCGAACTGGCCGTATTCGTCGGTGTAGACACGACGGTACAGACCAGACTGGGTAATGTCCGGTGCATCTTCATAATCTTCGATCAGGTCTTCTTTGCTGGCGTTGAGGATTTCCAGCTTGATGTTCTGGGCGAAATCCGTGCGATCAACCAGAAACTTGAGGCTGCGCCATGGACGTTCCAGACTCTTGAACTGTTCATTGTGCAGGATGGCATCCATCTGCTTGCTCAAACGGGCGTCCAGTTCTTCGATCATCTGATCGACAAACGACTTGTCGACACGAACTGACTGTTCGTCCTGCTTCAGCAGCTCTTGCAGCAAGGTTTCAACACCCTGCTTCACCACCGGATAGCTTTCATCGTTTTCAGGGATGCGGGTAAAGCCCAGTACTTCACCAACCAGAGAAGCTTCCATTACGGCATCAGTAGTCATCTTTTCGCTCCCCTCAGCCTTGTTGTCCGTCAGAGTTCAATTCATCCAGCAGGCGTTTGCGAGTGGATTCATCAGTAATCATCGTCTGGATCTTGCGGCGCATTTGCGGCACGTTACCCAGCGGGCCTTTCAGAGCTTTTAATGCATTACGCAACTCAATGACCTTCTTCAACTCAGGGATGGAATCGACCAGATTATCCGGCGTGAAATCCTTCAGGCTCTGCGGCTTGAAGTTCACATCGATATCGGTCTCACCGTTGCCGGAAATATAGTTGGGAACACTGAATTGCATTTCCAGGCCCATCGACGCCAGCACTTCATCGAAGTTATTGCTGTTAACGTTGATAGGTTCCCGCTCCTCGATTACCCGGTCGTCTGGACGCTGGGTAAAATCGCCGAGAATCAAAGCCTTGAATGGCAATTCAATCTGTTTTTTGCCATCACCAACTGCGGGCTTATAGGAAATATTGACGCGTTCTTTTGGGGCGACAGAGCCCGCATTTTTCTTTTTCATGGCATCCCTACGTCTTGAAGTGCTGTCTGAAAACGTGAACTGGTTAACGTGGAGAAATGTAGTCAAAGACCTCCAATCTGTCTAGCAGTGTTATTACTATCAACAAACCAGGCATTAACAAATCAGAAAATATTTGACAGGTTAAAAATATTCACAAAATCAATCGAGAAACCTTGGATTTGATTAAATATTAACCACTTAAAGGCCAATAATTACAAAAACTTACCAACACGCCATTAAAATCGTCACAAATAATCCAACCTTCGTCGCATTTAAGCCTTTCATTTTCTGCCGGGTAGTAAAAACCGCCATAAATCGACGCATAATTTGGCGCAATTTCACGATCAAACACGGCAAAAAATGACCAAAAACAAAATTTAACCACGAGATACAAAATGACACAAAACTAACAATGTGGCCATTTATGTCCTAATTCAGATTAAATCTATCAATCGTTAGATGCTTTCAATCAATATCCATTGAATTTCATTCCAATATTTATATGTAGGCATATATTGTAAAGATCTATTGTCGAACCCGATCTTACAAGCCATCACATAATGATGGTCTGAATGAATATCCATATAGAGAATTTGGACTTTTATAAGACCAAGATAATTGAATATTCACGTTCAAGCCCACCAAAAAACACCCCTGCCATCTATATATTTAAACGTTCAGGATTGAGATTCCTGCTGCCTGAAAACCAATGACCAATCACCGATTTATGTGCGCGGATTTGATCCTGAGATTGGCAGGAGTACCGAGCCCGACAATCAGATTGATAACCAAACGCTGCGTTTCCCGAGCTGCCTGGGTGACAGCGTACAGCGCTACCAGCCATGCAGTTTCAATCAAGAGCCAGCGAGGCTAACAACAACGTCTTCCCGGACGAGCCTGCGAGATCCGGGATCCATGCTGCAAAGAGATCCTGGTTGGTTGATAGCCCCCTTCAGGCTGGCACAGTTCAAAACGATTGAGCTGCCTGGGCGGCAGCGCACTTTCGCATTGATGAATCCACCAACGACGAGCTTTTCTGAGCTGCCTGGGCGGCAGCGCACTCCTCAAGGGCATCCAGTCGATGGAGCTCAAGTTTCTGAGCTGCCTGGGCGGCAGCGCACTTCCGTTGCGTTCAAATTCCTGCCGTTGCCATTTTCTGAGCTGCCTGGGCGGCAGCGCACTTATTGGCATATCCCTGATCACGCTTCAACTTTTTCTGAGCTGCCTGGGCGGCAGCGCACTAAATCAAGCATAAAACACCAATAAAAAAGGATTTCTGAGCTGCCTGGGCGGCAGCGCACGCTTCTTAGTGACCCTGATAACGAAACCTATCTTTCTGAGCTGCCTGGGCGGCAGCGCACTGAACGTGTGTACCAGATCACCGGCCGTCATTTTTCTGAGCTGCCTGGGCGGCAGCGCACAATCAGGATCCACGCCGAGCGTTTCCATGGCTTTTCTGAGCTGCCTGGGCGGCAGCGCACATATGACAACGCCAGCACACGTTATTGATATGTTTCTGAGCTGCCTGGGCGGCAGCGCACAGCAAATCCCAACGCATCAACAAAGACGTCGATTTCTGAGCTGCCTGGGCGGCAGCGCACGAGATCTACCGGTCTCTCCGTGGCAGCCTCGCTTTCTGAGCTGCCTGGGCGGCAGCGCACGGATCGCATGGTGGAGTTGCCCCAGAAAGCCATTTCTGAGCTGCCTGGGCGGCAGCGCACGTTACTGATAACCGCTTGACCTGGACGATCCTTTTCTGAGCTGCCTGGGCGGCAGCGCACCTGAAACACGAATCTGCTGAAGCTGAATTTCTTTTCTGAGCTGCCTGGGCGGCAGCGCACATTCGCACCGAACCCACTTCAGCGGCGGCGTTTTTCTGAGCTGCCTGGGCGGCAGCGCACGCTGATAGACGAAAAGTCAGGTAATGTTTGTGTTTCTGAGCTGCCTGGGCGGCAGCGCACGCAGACAGCGCTTCATGCGTTGCTTCTTCTTCTTTCTGAGCTGCCTGGGCGGCAGCGCACCCGAACACGTTATGGCCCTGAAGAATTTTAGCTTTCTGAGCTGCCTGGGCGGCAGCGCACAAACAGCAGAAGCCAAGCGTTCGCAAGAAACGTTTCTGAGCTGCCTGGGCGGCAGCGCACACGTCATAGGGATATGACCGGCGTTTTACCTTTTTCTGAGCTGCCTGGGCGGCAGCGCACCCACACCGTGATTGTTTGGCCATCCCTGCTCTTTTCTGAGCTGCCTGGGCGGCAGCGCACACTGGCCCTCGCCATTTAATGAAATCCAACCCTTTCTGAGCTGCCTGGGCGGCAGCGCACCCAGAATGACGCTGCAGCAGGACAACTACTCATTTCTGAGCTGCCTGGGCGGCAGCGCACCCATCTGGGCCCGGTTTGATGACCAAAGCAAATTTCTGAGCTGCCTGGGCGGCAGCGCACCAGAGCGGCCGACTCATAATCGGCGGGTCATCTTTCTGAGCTGCCTGGGCGGCAGCGCACGGAACAATTAGACGGGCTGGAACTCCCTCTCTTTTCTGAGCTGCCTGGGCGGCAGCGCACAATGTCCATGACTATGACGATCTCTTCCCGCTTTTCTGAGCTGCCTGGGCGGCAGCGCACGAATACGGTAAATTCAGGGTGCAATGGTTTGCTTTCTGAGCTGCCTAGGCGGCAGCGCACTTTTTCTTGGCATGCTCAAGCACTTCATCGCGTTTCTGAGCTGCCTGGGCGGCAGCGCACATGGTAAGTTGGTTAATGTCCTTGTTGGTCTTTTTCTGAGCTGCCTGGGCGGCAGCGCACTCGTAATTTTTACGCCAAGTCTGCTTTCTTCCTTTCTGAGCTGCCTGGGCGGCAGCGCACTCGGATGATGTCGATACCCTGGATATGTCAAATTTCTGAGCTGCCTGGGCGGCAGCGCACATATTAGCAATCATCATTGCATGAACCTTTGTTTTCTGAGCTGCCTGGGCGGCAGCGCACGCGGAACTTGCGAACGCCAGATTCGCCCATCTTTTCTGAGCTGCCTGGGCGGCAGCGCACATTGATTTTATAAGTGCCGTATTTTTCGTACATTTCTGAGCTGCCTGGGCGGCAGCGCACTTTTTCAATTGGGTCGTGGGTCGGAACGCCTTTTTCTGAGCTGCCTGGGCGGCAGCGCACTCAAACTAATTTAATTAATCGGAGAATGTAATTTTCTGAGCTGCCTGGGCGGCAGCGCACCACGGTCAGCGAGTGGACTGCAATTATTTCAATTTCTGAGCTGCCTGGGCGGCAGCGCACCGGAAAATCCATTTATTACCATCGCGCTTACCTTTCTGAGCTGCCTGGGCGGCAGCGCACGCGGTTCTGGTTACGGCATTGTCATAAATTATTTTCTGAGCTGCCTGGGCGGCAGCGCACTTTACAGTTTCCGTGATGCTCTGGAATCATCATTTCTGAGCTGCCTGGGCGGCAGCGCACAGTGGTTTACAAATGACTAAACCAACTCTAATTTTCTGAGCTGCCTGGGCGGCAGCGCACTTTCTTGGTTCAAGACGACAAAAAAGCGGAGTTTTCTGAGCTGCCTGGGCGGCAGCGCACAGTTGCTTTCTCCATTACAGGCGCCGCGACTTTTTCTGAGCTGCCTGGGCGGCAGCGCACGCCCGCATATCCGGCGCCAGCCGCATATAACCTTTCTGAGCTGCCTGGGCGGCAGCGCACACCGAGCGGCGCGGGCAGGCAGCCAGGGCAGATTTCTGAGCTGCCTGGGCGGCAGCGCACATGTGGAGCAGTGCAGCCCAAGGGAGTATCACTTTCTGAGCTGCCTGGGCGGCAGCGCACATCTGGCCGCTGCGGGTTTTCGGCCAGGTGACTTTCTGAGCTGCCTGGGCGGCAGCGCACTATTGCTTCGCCATGATCAGCCGCTAATAACCTTTCTGAGCTGCCTGGGCGGCAGCGCACTGTAGCAATTTAAAGCCAGGTTCCTGTTTTTTAAAGAGCTTCCCTGCACTTTCAGGTTTTTACCCTGTTTTTTCTGGATTCTGCCAAGTCCTTTAAAATCAAGGACTTGGCATTTCGCTAAAAAAAAGGGTCAAAACCAGGGGATGGTTGTGGTGCTGCTCAAACCGTAGCTGCTGAACGTTCCGGCCACTGACGCCTTCTGCAATTCACCGTGTTCGATATACACCCGCATGTTGTTGCCGTTCGACAGGCTTTTAATCTGTATAAACGGCAAGTGTTTGAGGCTCTTTTGCTGGTTGTCGGTGATTTTCGCGGCAGCCTCTTCCTCGGTTAACCAGCCTTTGGCGATTGAACGTTTGCGCTTGTTCCAGGCGCTTTTGGCCTGCACTCGTCGCACGGTTCGATATTGGCAGCCTGCTGGCACCGCCTGAATATCAGAGACGCGGGTGTAATCACCCAGTCCTTTCATCCAGCCACTACACATCAGCTTGTCCAATGCCGCGGCACTACCGTGCAAACGCATTCGACCGCCGAGTCGCTTGCCAACATCCGGGAAGCTGATGCCAATTTCACCAGCTACGCTTTGACTCATACCTCGGTGGAACTTGGAGAACAGCGCGTTCAACAGCAGCTGCTCTTCGAACTCGGGGTCCGGCAGCAGGGTAATTTCAAGATAATGATCCATCCTCTACCCCTTAACCGGCTTCACCGAATACGCCACCACGAATCAGGATACCCATCACGTAGTGCTGGTTATCAACCGATGGCGTTTCTCCTTTCAACACCCATTTGTCCAGCAGGTTATAGAAATCCTGCTTTTCTTTGGGTTGGCGATAGGCCGCGCCGCGGCTGGTGACAGAGCCGTAGGGTTCGACGGCAATTGGGCCAAAGGTGTCGGCTTGCGGGTACCAGGTATCGATGGTGCGAATGGCGTTACCAATTTTCTGCGAGTGCATGGCCGCCTGACCATCTACCTGATACAGAAACTTGCTCTTTTTGCTGTTGCCGGAGCCATCCAGTACCAGTTCCTGGGATGGAAAGATTTCCTGTCCTTCGCCCAGACGGACGTATGCTTCAACGCGCAGCAATACAAAGCTTTTACCACTCAGGCCGGTTTGAATCAGATCTGCCAGTGGCTTGATGATTGCCGCCTGGGTGCCGAAGTTACGCAGGTCGAAGCTGTGAGCATCGAAGGTCCAGCTATTCAGAACATCAGTGCCTGAGAGCTGGGATACCTTGACTTCAATTTGCTCCGCACCAACGCGGTTACGCCAGAGGAATCGCCCATTGGCGAGGTTTTCAGCGTAGCGGGCAGCGAGTTCGGTAAATTGTTCCCGTTCAATATAGCCGTTGATAACCTCAGCCAACGCTTGCTGATATTCACCGTCGTTACAGGCTGAAGGCGTTGCCAGATCCCCCAATACACGTAAGGTGAAGCTGACTTTCAGAGTGTCGCTGTCCTGTGGTAGTGCTGCAGTATCAACGGTTTGCAGGTTGGGTTTCTGGATTTCGGCGTCCAGTTTCAAGGGATCATCAGCAATAGCGGCCTTGAGGCGGTTGGAAATGGTGCCGCGTACAGATTTTTGTTGTACCTCGATGGCTTGCCAGCCTTCCGTGTTGCTGCGCTCTTGCCAGCGCCCGGCGAACATAGCGGCGTCTGAGTTAGCGTGTTTGCGTTCAAACGCCAGAACGGAAGCTGTTTTCAGTTTGGTAGTAGCCATGTTGTCGCTCCTTGATTAGTACAATTCGTCAAATGTGTTGAAGTCGTTGTCCGGGATTTCGATGTGGTCATCTTCACTGCGATCAGTAATCGTTGCAGCCTGAGAAGGAATTTCACATAAATAGGCACCATTACTGTGGCGGTATTGCCAAAGCAGCTCTTGCGGGGATTGCAACCGGTGCGGACTGCACCATTCACCAATGCTGTAGGCGCTTTCGACAAACCGGAATGGCACTGAATTGTCGCGAGCCCGGCTGACTGTACCGGCGGCATACAATTCAGAAATGGCCTGATAGCCTGCCGCCAGTGGCACCAGATAGCCTTTGCCGGCACCGGGCCTGGGTTTGATTTTCCAGTCTGCTTTGGTCTCGCCGGGAATCGGTTCATCCCCGTCTTTCAGCCCTGTTGGTTCTGGCTGATAGCAAAGCGCAATAAAATCGAGCCAGCTGTCGAGCAGTTCAGCTGCCGGGTTGAGCTGCCGTTGCGCCTGGTGGTGTGCGGCCAACAAGTCCGTACGATCAAGCAGCACAAAACCGGGAATCAGCCGCAGCATCTGACGCCGGAACGCTCGCTGACTATCGCTGTTGGTTTCATCGAATTGCCAGTATCGAACCCGGCCAATGCTGGTAATGATGCCACCCGCCAGACGTTGGGTTGCCAGCCAGTCCAGCAACTGATTTTCAAACTGTCGGATACGCTGCTCGGGAAGGTCATCGCCTAACGCCAGTTCCAGTGGATCGAACTCGCACTCCACCAGCAAGCTGACTGTCATATGCATACGTCCCTCTTCGTTGAAGGGGGCGGTCTTGCCGTCTTTGGTCAGTGGATTACGACTGAGTGCAAATACGTGTTCGAAACCACTCGGCTGCTGGCTATGCACCTGATGGTGATGGCAAATAATGCCGACACCGCCCAGGCTGGCCTGCGCTCCCCACTTCGCCTGACATTTACGCGATAGCGCGTGAGTGAATCCGAGAAAATTGCTGGGTGCCGGGAAGCCCCAGGTCATGCCGGCAATCGCATTGGCGTTTTCCACTCGCAGCTTATTGAGCAACAGCAGATGTTTCATGCCAGATCCTCCAGATCAACCATCAGCAGGTACGCCTGACGCTGAATTTGTTGTTTGAAGTGGGCAGTTTCCACATCACTCATGCTCAACTTGGCTTTTTTGCCTTTTTGATCGATGGCTTTGGACAAAACCCGGCCAAAGGTCAGTGCCAGCTTTTTACACCAGGCTTTGCCGTCTCGTTCATACTGAAAATCATCATCAGCCCGGTTGGGGTCGAGCCAGCAGGCTTCGGGTTTCAAACCAAAAGATTCGCTACTCCAACCCGGGGGTTGTTGTTGAATCTGTGCCGCGTACTGATGCAGTTCGTCGACCATTGCCGCGACCATTTCGGCGCGCCTGCCCCGAATATGGCGATTATTCAAATCCTGCTGGTTGGCCCATTCCAGAAAACCTGTCAGTTCATCCAGCTGCTTGCGAATGCGCCAGCGATAACCGGCCCAGAAGGCATCGACGGATTTGGGCGGCTTGTTTTGGGACTTCCAAACCGGTGGTTGAGCGTCAAACAGATAAGCTCGACCACCACGCTGACTGTTCAGCAAGGAAATATTCTGCGGCTTGGTGCCACCAAAGGTCTGGATGGCGAGATTCAGATAATCTCTGGTGCCCACCTGCCAGAAATGGCCTTTACGACGAGCCTCCCGAGCGTCTTTGGCTGCGTCGCTGAATCGGGAATGCTGCACCCGCTGGAAAACAGCATGATTCAGGGAAGATGCCGACAGTGGCGCTAACAGGTGATAGCCGGACTCTTCCTCTGTCACAGGAAAATAAAGCTGCTTGGCCAGGGAATGACTGGACGGCTCTTGTACCTTCAGTGCTTCCTTGAAGCCTGACAGCCAGTCAGCCAGCTGTTTTTCATTGGCAAACGGTGCCAGTGCAGAAGAGTCATCTGCGGACAGTTGATCCAGCAAGCGTTCACCGTCGTGTTCCAGCAACAGTAAATTGGCGACATCCAGCGCTGCTGCATTGCCGACTACGTCAGCTTTCATGACCGCTAAATCCGCCGATGACAATGTCCGCTCGGAACCGGCTACAGATGAGTTGACCAGCAGGCTGGTGCCTTTGGCATCACTGTGGGTGTACTTCAGCGCATGACTCACCAAATTGATTTGTTTCGCCCTGCCCGCCGCATCGGTTAGCCACGCCTGTGGCTTGAATTTGTCCAGCAGCTCTTGCTTGCGCTGCTGCCAGTCGAGCCGGAATTCGGCGAAGTCCTCGGCAGCTTTTTCCTTTTCCGCCCGGGCCAGCTCCTTTTCCAAAGGCTCCAACTTGGCTGTACATCGATCTTCGATGTACAGCCGGATTTTTTCGGTCAGTTCCATTGCACCTCCTGCAGGTTCCTGAAATTTTAAAAGATGGAATTAGTAAATATCCCGGAAGATCCCCAGCCACGGATGGTATTGCCATGTTTCTGCCCCACTGCCATCAAGGCGACGCAGGCGGATCTCACAAAAATGTTTGCTGATATCAGACACTTCACGACCCAGCTGTTCGGACAGCTCCGCTATCAGTGCCTTTACATCACCCTTCAACCACGATGAGCAATGTTCACCCGGTGTGAGTTCGGGGTAATCGAAGTTCAGTTTTTGCGGTGATAGCTGTCCATCGCTTTCACGGATGAGATGGAAAACCGGCTCTTCCGTTTCGTCTTGCTGATACAGCACAAAGGCATCATCTGGGCTGGAGTGCCGGAACGGTGTACGCCGTTGCATTTCGGCATGCCAGTCCGGTGTTGGGGTTAGCTGCCACCAGCGGTCGGCGCAGGTTCGGCCCTGAATCTGAACCGCCTTGTTTTCGAACAAGGCGGCGATCAGGTGCAGGTGTTCCAGCTGGATCAAGCTGGTGCCATGTTCCACTTTGGCGGGCTGTAAAATCCGTGGAATGGATGAAATCGCCGCCAGCTCTTCGACAGCGACACAAGAACGAATCGCCCAGTGCTCCGAATCCAGCCGCAGCATTTGGGGTTGCCCGATCGCTTTGGCTTCAAAGCCGGGCTGGGTGTACACCAGGGCTTGCGACTCATCGTCGTCGCCCAGCTGCTTCAGGGCCAATTGTTTCAAGGCCCGGTAGTTGTAGTTCAACACCAGCATATTGGTGGTTTTCGGCGGCTGCTTGCGATGACGCCGAATACGCCCGGCCAGTTGAATCAACGAGCGCATGGAGCTGGGTTCGGCAATGGCCCAGTCGTAATCGTGATCGCGGCCTACTTCCGTTACCGGCGAACCCAACACGACAAACAGGTGGTTTTGTTCAGGGTGATTGTCCAGTGCAGAACGGATTTCCGGCTGTTGCCACAGGGCTTCCGGAGTCTTGCGATTGAGAGTAGTGTCCAGCCGCGCCTCGATAAACGACCGTACCAGCAACGGATGCTGACTGTGATAGACGCACAGATGTAATCGAGTATTTTCCGGAACACTACCTTCAACAAGCTGCCGGGCGACCGCCACCAGCGGATTAATATTGGCCATTCGAATCAAACCCAGCGACACCTGCTTGCCGGTTTGCGGATCGACCGCTGAATGCGCCAGATGCAATCTTTTCATGCCCTGCCACAAGCTGCTGCAAATGGCTTCAATGACGGCTTCCTTGCCGTCGTTATTGGCCTCAACATCCAGCACTTCCGCCAGCCGCAGAGCTTTGCCGGGTTCAAGATCGGCTTGCAGGTGTTTAACCCGCGAAGCTGCAAATTCGCTATTGGCCGCTTTGAATGCTTGTTGATCACCACAAGGCCTGGCTGACGAGCCGAATTCATCAAACCAGCCACAACAGATTTCATCCGACTGACCTGGCGTTCCACAAGCCTGGTTGTAGTGTTTGCGGCCAGCCTGATAAGCACTGAACAGAGCCGTTAACATCGCTGGCGGCATGCTGGCAGATGACAGCAAGACCCGACTACCCAGTAGCCCGGCCCAGTTCACCAGCCGGCAAAGTGCAGGCAAGTCGGCAGAGTCAAAGTCATCCGGTTCGTCGAGCACCAGATCCGACGTCAGTAGCCGCAGCATGGGCGCAATTTGTTTGCCGCCACGAACGCCTTCGGTGGCAGGCATCAGGTGGTCGATGGTGCATACCAACACCGGGGCGCTCAGAAGCTGCAGCGATTTTGATGGCTGCTGATTACGGTCCTTTTGCCCCAGCCAGCGTCTTAAAGGCCCGTCACTGAGCGTACCGTCATAACTGATGTGCAGGGTGTCATCGAGTAAATCGGCGGAGGATTCACTGCCATTTTGTTCTGATTCAGGCGGCTGCTGCTGTTCTGTCTTACGCCGATGAAGTTCCTGCACCGCTTGCGAGCCAACCAGCACTGCCAGTTCGTCTGATTCCAGCTGCAAACGCTCTTGCAGGGCATCACCGGTTTGCAGCGTCAGTGTTCGCAACCCCAGCGCAATACTGAAACGACAACCCGGCTGCTCATTGGCCAGGCCATACATAATGCGGGCGTTGGCAAAGGTTTTTCCCTTACCGGTTGAGGCCATGTTGACGCCAAAGAAACCTTGCCTGGCAGATAATTCCGCCAGGCCTGTCGCGAGATCGTAGGCTTTATCTTGCCAACGGTAATCGGAGTGTTTGGCTCTGGCCTTGAGCGTTTTATGGGAAACCAGCACCGGCAGGTTTGAACGCAAGTTAGGTAGCTGGCGCGCCAGTAGCAGTGCATTTTGACCGACACCGATATTGTGTTCATCCAGATGTTGCTTCAGCGGTCGTTTGCCATTGGCGTCTGGCTTGTCGGTATTGGCGAACACCTGATACTTGTCATCCCACCATTTTGTCTGCTTTCCAGCCGCGGAATAGCTGTGATCCGCGAGCATCAAGGCCAGCCGAGACAAGTGGCTGCTGAAGTGGTCCTGCTGCAGCCATTGGCTTTGGCCATTATGCAAAGAACCTTGCTTCAAGGTTCGCTGTGCCAGTTGCTTTGCTTTGGTCCGCCATTGCAGGCTGGCGATCGGTGTACCCTGAGCGAAAGTGAACAGGTGTTGCCAGTCTGCAGCCGTCCACTCAGAGCGCAAACACTGGGCTGAATTCCAGGGGGCAAACCAGTCCCGCTGCATCAGGGTTAATTTATCCAGATTCAGTTGAGGAATACGGTCACTTTCGTTTTCGATATCCTCTGCGCGCTTTCCTTCACGCGTTGGATAAACCGGTAGCCGATGATGACTGACGATCAACCAGCCAATCGCTTGCGCCAGCGGCAAACCTTCGAGCAGAAGAAACGGATTTTTCAACGCCTGTTGTCGGTCTTCCCTATATCCCGCCAGCGCTTGCTGGCACAGCTGATCATCTGCCGGTGCTACGTCAGCAAGTGCCCTCAACCACTCAGTATCCGTTTTCCCGGCCGATATTTTCGCTTTTACGAATGCGACAAACATCAACAGCGACAACCACTCATGCCGCAGCGGCTCCTGCATTCCACGCTGGCCCAGCAACTTCTGCTGAAACAGCGTATTGGCTTTGCCAAAGTCATGAAACAGCCCGGCAATCCCTGCCATCAGCGCAATCGCCTCAGCGGTATGCCACTGATTTTCAGAGTCGGACTTGAGTACATCCCTTCCCGTCGAATTGGTCGGCACCCGCCCCTGGGCGTTGAATTTACGGGCGTTACCAACGATCCATTCCAGTTCCAGCTGCTGCGTGCCGCGCACCCGGTGACAAACGACGGCGGTGTTTCTGCGGGCGGTTTTGCGCAGCAGCTTGCGAACCATTTTCAACCCTTCCAACGTCACCGGACCTTCCCAGCTACGGTCTCCGGCTCGCTCAAAGAATTGATCCAGCACCCGCCGGGTTTCGATCAGGGCTTTTTTGCCGCATTGGGATTTGATGATCACTATCATGCGTCAGGCGCTCCGGCCGACTGGCCCACTTGTTCAGCTGTGTCTTTGATGGCGTCGATCATGCGATCCAGCACGTCGAATTTCTGCAATTGGCTGATGAGTTGTTGGCGAAATTCCTGTTCATCCTGGCCAGCCATAGCGGAACTGAAAGCAATCGGCATAACGATGGCGTCCTTGATCAGGTCGGCAACGTCAAACACCAGCCCTCCCCGTCGGGTCTTGCCATGCAACACAGCCAGTCCGTGCGGCAGACCTAACACCCAGCAGGCAGTTGCCGCCAGCCCATAAGCGAGATAATTGCCATGATCGAGATAGCGGTTAGCGAGGTCGGTGCCACCGCCCTGCTTGGCACGACTGAATTCACCGTAACAGACAGCCTGACCAGCCAGCTTGTACAGAGCCTTGGTCATGATGGCTTCGGTGCTCAGCACGTCGTTGCTGCTGTTGGCGCCAGACAGACGTTGTTCGAAGGACTGAATCACGCCGTCCAGCTGATCTAGCGCAACCGGGAATTCTATGTCCCGGCTTTTACTGAGTTTGCCCCAGATTTCGCGCAGATTAGCCAGCCGGGCCTGCTGAAAATGAATCGCGGCATCAAGCCGTTGCTGGTCATCAAACCAGAATCGACACCAGAGTTGCAGATATTCGGTAGGACGGTATTCGCTTTGGGAGGTGAGCCACTCAACGTCCGCCTGGACTTCATTGCAGGCGAACAGCGGCGTGCCACCGCCACCACAAAAGCCGATCAAAACACCGGCTTTGGCCAGCTCACGGACTGCCGCCTGGGTGATGGAGGTTCCCGTCCCCAACAAGATCACTGTGGTATTGGCGATCGGGATATTCCAGTAAAGCGATTCCTTGCCAGCTTCGGTCACATACTCAACCCGGCCGCCGTTCACCAGCACCCGGCAGTATTGCAGGTAATAAAGGTTGGCTCTTTTGGAATGCAGAATGGTTTTAAGTTCGGAAGGAGTAAAGTCGTCCATGTGTCATCCTTGACTGAAGCTGGAATCTTCAATCTAGCACATGATCGAATTTATCCTATCCGTGGTTTGATCCAATTGCCGACAAAAATCTAGCTGGTACGCCCCAGCACCCGGTTAATCCAGTCCTGCATTGGCCAGTAAACCGCCACGGCAGTGACGACACCCAGGCTGTTGGCGAGCATGTCGTCCCAACCCATAAAGCGGTGTGGCAACATGCCCTGCAGCAATTCCATTGAGCCACCTAACGCGAGGCAGAACAGCAGGAAATAAATCTGGTTGATACGGCGTCGAAAGCTGATCAGGCCCAGTCCGGCGAGGGTGCCGTAGGCCAGAAAGTGGGCGATTTTGTCGGAGCCTGCGATGGTGTCGCCGGTCGATTTGAGCGAAGCCCAGACCACGATGGCGAGCACAGCTACTAACAGAAAACGGGAGGCTAGAAACAGGTAGTTCTGAAGTTGGGTCATGGATCGTGACTTGTGCCTGTCAGGCTCTGGTTAATAAAAAACCACCCGCTTGAGCGGGTGGTATTGGTGACGCAACAGTCGTTAGAAATCCTGGAACTGCAGCCCCAGTTTCTCTGCCGTCTCCTGGCTGCCTCTTGGTGCCACCACGGCTTTGCTGCCCTGTTGCCCCTTGAGGTACTGCTCGGCTACGCGTTGTACGTCGGACCAGCTGGTAGATAACAAACGCTCACGGAAGTTCTGGCGAATTTCACGGCTGCGGCCACCACGGTCCATATGGAAGGTTTGCTTGGCTTCACCTGCTGGTGAGCCAGGGCGATCCATACCGCCGATCAAACCCAGCACAGCCTGTTCAACAAGGTCTGCTCCGGCAGCGCGTTCCAGTACCCAGTTGATCGAGCGGGCGAAGTCATCAAAGGTACCTTCTACCCGTGGATCACGGTAGGAGTAGAATTTGAAACAGCCGTTAGCATTGTCCTGGGTCGCACCAGCACCGTAGGCACCGCCTTTCTCGCGAATTGCAGTGTGCAGGAAGCCGTTACGCAACACCCCAGCCAGCACCGACAACGCCGCCGAATCTTCACCGGTCAAAGTGGTGGTTGGCAGCGCCCAGGCACAGAAGTTGACCTGTGAGTCGACCATCCAGTAGCTGGCAGTGTCCTGCATTTGCCACTGCATGATTTTCTTGTCACGGCCGGAGGCGTTTTGCCATTGTGCCGCCACCGCAGCCATATGCTGCTGGCGGTGCGGTTCGTCATGCACCGCCACGGCTTCGTCCGGCAGCTGACCGATCACTTGATAGAGATCGTTCATGGCAGCAGCAATAGATGCTCCACCATCCTGCTGTGCCTGCTTGAGGTATTGCTTCAGACGTACCATTTGCGGCATGCCGCCAATGCAGTTGGCAATGTTGGCTGCCGCATTAAGGGACGCCGCAGCAGTCGCCATCGCCAGACTGTGGCCGCTGCCCGTCACACCGTTTTCCTTGCGGGCGGTCATCTGGGTCAGCAAGTCGAGCAAACGGGCTTCTTCGTTGAAAGTGGCGGTTTGCCAGGTTTCTTTCATCAAGGCACTGAATTCAGCAGCCTTGCTGCCGAGCGCCTTGCCTGTCATCACGATGTAGCCGTGCAGGTCGTCACACTGGTCGACACTGCCGCGGATGCTGGCGTAGCTGCTGAGGCTGCCAACCAGTGCGGTCTGTTTGATTTGCTGAGCCAGGTAGTCGTTACCGCCAGCGCCAACTTCGGTCCAGGCGTTGGTGAACAATGGCAGCCAGCCCAGTTGGTCAGCCGACAGCTCTGGCAAATCGGCTACCAGCTGTTGGTACAGAATGCCGTTGGTGCCGGTAACGTATTCGGTGGTTGGCAGGGCATCGGTCGTTTTGGCAGTCGCTGCGGTATAGGCAATCTCAGGTTTGACGTCTTCCAGCGTCACCTGTGGCAACAAGCCCGGGTCATCTTCCTGTGCCTGGCGTTCCTGCAGAGCTTCTGCCTGGTCGCGAATGGCTTGCAGCTGTTCATCAGACAGGCTGGCCTTGATGGTAGCCAGACGCTGTTCTTCCAGCCGCTTGGCTTCGGCATTAAGACCGGCATCGGGAATCAGGCTGTAACGTACGCGGTGACGGTTGTTCAGAATCAGTCGCTGCACGGCTTCCTGAATCCAGCCTGGCTGGCTGACTTTTTCCCGCAGCTGCTTGAGCGCCGGGTCAAGGTTCAGCATGCCCACCGGGTCACCGTAATGGGTCGCGGCTGGCAAGGCATTAAAGATCAGCTGCAGGCCGTATGGGTAATGATCGCCGCCGATTTCGCGCTGGTGCAGTTCCAGTTGGTGTAGCGCGGATTCAACCAGACCACTGTCGACGCCGTTATCGGCGACGTCCTGCAGGGTATCCAGTACCAGCTTTTCAAAGGCTTCGGCGTGTTGCGGGTCGCTGCCCTCCAGACCACACATAAAGCTCATTTCGCGGTTGGATTCTTCCAGCCCACACAGCGGTGACGGTGAACCGCCAAGATCGGTTTGTTCCAGCGCCTTACGCAATGGCGATGCCGAGTTGTCGAGCAGGATCTGGCTCAGCAGGTTGGCTTCCAGCTGGGCATCGAGATCGGTTGAAAAGCCCAGCAGCCAGCCCAGCACGTGGTGGGTCTTGCCGTCCAGGTCATCACTGTCGACACCATAGTGTTCCTGCACGGCCAACGGGGCGGCGTAACGCTGTTCTGCCGGTACACTCCAGGTCTGGTTCTGACGTTCAAAGCGTGCCAGTACCTGTTGTTCCAGCTTGCCTTGCAGTTCTTCAACGTCGAGATTACCAAACGTCATGAAGATGGCATTGCTGGGGTGGTAATGGGTCTTGTAGAACTTCATCAACTGGTCGTAGCTCAGCGAGGTAATCTCGGCTGGCTCGCCACCACTGTTGTAGTGATAGGTAGTGGTCGGAAACAGGTAGGAGCTGATGCCCTGCCACAGCTGCGACACCGGTGACGACATGGCGCCTTTCATTTCATTGAATACAACGCCCTTGAATACCAGCGGCGACTGCGGATTTTGCGGATCTTCCAGCTCCAGCCGGTGGCCCTCCTGGGCAAAGTCGAGCGGATGCAAGCGCGAGAAAAACACCGCGTCGAGGTAAACATCCAGCAGGTTGTTGAAGTCCTTGTCGTTTTGCGAGGCAAACGGGTAAGCGGTCCAGTCACTGCTGGTCATGGCGTTCATAAAGGTGTTCAGCGAGCGCCGGGTCATCATGAAAAACGGATCGCGCACCGGGAATTTTTCGGAACCACAGAGTACGGTGTGCTCGAGAATATGCGCCACACCCGTGCTGTCTTTGGGCATGGTGCGAACCGCTACCATAAAGGCCTTTTCATCGTGATCACTGGACAGGTGATAGTGCACCGCACCTGTGGCGACGTGCTCATAGTGCTGAACTACGATATTGAGAGAATCAACCGGCGTAGATCCCACCAGGCGGAAAGCATTCGAAGACATAGGCAAACCTTGTATTGGTCGTTCAGCTGTTGTTTTAGTCACGACCGGGTGATGTGGCAAGTGAATAATCACTATTGATGAGATTGACTCAGATGGCGAGAGGGTTGTTTTGTTGCCGTTGCAACGCTCTGTCGTGCTGGCTGAACGGCCCTTGCGGGCCTTCCCTGCTCTCGTCTGCTGCAGTTACATGGTGTGGGTTGGTCGATCCGATTTCATCGCACCCGCCAGGTGGGTTTCGATACGGTCACGCGCCATTGCGCTGTCACCGGTAAACTGCACACCGATACCTGCAGGTTTATTACCCTGCGCACCGTTCGGTGTAATCCAGACGACTTTACCGGCAACCGGCAGTTTGTCCGGGTCGTCCATCAGCTTCAACAGCAGGAACACTTCGTCCCCCAGCTGGTAAGGCCGGTTGGTGGCAATAAACAATCCGCCATCCTTGAGAAATGGCATGTAAGCCCCGTAAAGCACAGCCTTGTCCTTGATGGTCAAGGTCAAAATACCACTGCGTCCAGCACCGGACATCAGATTCTCCCCATAGTTACTGCCAGTCCCCGCCATTCAATCAGGAGCGACTCCAGCAACAGTTGCCTGTTGTGATGACTGACTCCCGACCGCAATTGGCCAGCGACGCTACTAATACGCTCATGCAAGGCTAGCAGCTTTGAGACATCCAGAGTAGATGGCTCAAAACACTGCAAAACCCCGCTTTCAATGATTTGTTGCGGCTGCGCACCCATTCTGGCTTTCATCAGATCAGCCAGCATTTTGCCCAGCCACTCAATAACATCAACCAGTTCATCGTTGCGCCATTGCGCCAGAGTATCTTCCAGCGATGCCTGCTTGCTACTCCAGCGTTGCAAACTGGTGAGCCAGTTCTGATGTTTGCTATGGTAATCCTGCTTGACCCACTCCAGCGCAGCAACCGGCGCCAGCTGATTGCTCTTCAGCGACTGACGTGCGTCAGTTTCTGTCAGTCCCTGCTGTTGCAGCCAGGCCAGAGATACCGCCAGCGGTGGTGGTGCCAGCGACAGCCGCTGGCAACGACTGCGAATGGTTGGCATCACCGAGCCGTGACGTTCGGTTTCGAGCAGAATAAAGCTCTCACCCGGCGGTTCTTCGAGGGTCTTCAGCAAAGCATTGGCAGCGTTGACGTTAAGCACTTCCACCGGCGCAAGAATGACCACCTGACAGGGGCTGATCTGTGGAGTTTGCACCAGAAACTCATTTACCCGCCGCACGCCGTCGATCCGAATCTGCTTGCTGCCGTCTTCTGGTTTACATTCGAGGAAGTCCGGATGGTTACCGGCCTGCCAGAGCTGACAGCTGTGGCATTCACCACAGGCGCTGCCCAGCTGTTGCGGAATCCGCCGGGTGCACAGCAGCCAGCGGGCGATTTCCAGCGACAGCACGTGTTTGCCCATCCCGCGTGGCCCGGTCAACATCAGCGCATGCGGCAAGCCTTGCTGGCGGTGCCGCTTTTGCAAGTCCAGCCAGCTGTCGTGCAGCCAGGGATATAAACTGGCAGGAATCGGATTGCTCATGCTCCTCTCAACACTTCCAGGCTGACAGCCAGTTCTGACTGCACCCGTTCGAGCGGCTGTTCGGCATCGATAATGACAAAACGCGAATGTGTCGCCGCAAGGGTATGAAAGCCGTCGCGTACCCGTTCGAAGAAGGCCAGCGCTTCGGTTTCAAAGCGGTCGGTTTGCTCACCGGTTTCGATTGAACGACCACGGGCGCGGCTCATACCAACACTGACGGGAGCGTCCAACAGGAAGGTGCAGTCTGGCTCCAGGTTTCCTTGCGCAAGTTGTTTGAGGGTATCAATGGTTTCCAGTTCGAGCCCACGCCCAAAGCCCTGATAGGCAATGGTGGAGTCAGTAAAACGGTCGCACAGCACCCAAATGCCGTTTTGCAACGCCGGTTCAATTACCGCCTGCAGATGTTGGGCACGAGCAGCGAACATCAGCAGCAACTCGGTCATCGGCATCATAGGTTCCGCATGATGGGCTTTCAGCAGCTTGTTGCGAATCAGCTCGGCGATTGGCGTACCACCCGGTTCACGGGTCACCAGCACTTCAACTCCCTGCGCCATCAGCCATTCGGCACACCACTGGATATTGGTGGACTTGCCAACGCCTTCGCCGCCTTCAAAGGTAATGAATTTGCCAGGTTTACTCATGACTGTTCTCCCCTGCGGCCGTGTTGGAGGCCGAACTCTCTGCTGTGGGAGCCGCAGCTGGCGTCGATCGGTAATCGCTCTTGCGATTACGAATCTGATACTGCCGCACCGCCTTGTTATGCTCTTCCAGTGTGGCAGAAAAAACGTGCGAGCCATCGCCACGGGCAACAAAAAACAGCTCATTGCCGGCCGCTGGATGCAAAGCGGCATCCAGTGCCGGACGACCTGCCAATGCAATCGGTGTTGGTGGCAGTCCCTTGATGCGATAGGTGTTGTAAGGGTTGCTGCGATCAAGCAGATGCTTCTTGCGCAGGTTGCCCTGATATTCGTCACCAAGGCCGTAAATAATGGTCGGGTCGGTTTCCAGCCGCATATTTTTCTGCAAACGCCGCACAAAGACACCGGCGATGCGTGGTCGCTCAGCTGGCACAGCCGTTTCTTTTTCGACAATCGAAGCCATGATCAGCGCATCGTATGGGGTCGCATAAGGCAAATCCTTGTCGCGCCCAGCCCAGGCTTCATCAAGTTGCTGTTGCATCCGCTGATGGGCTTGCTTCAGCACCGCAGACGCTTTCGATCCACCCCGATAGACATAGGTGTCCGGGTATAACCAGCCTTCCGGATTACCACTCAGGCCCAGCAAGCTGGCAACACTGGCGACCGTCAACGGCTCAACATCCTGGGTCAGGCGTTCGGCATTGGCGATATTCTTCAGAGCTTCCTGCAAGGTCGTGCCGTCAATCAGACTCACCCGGTAACTAACCGGTTCAGCAGTTTGCAACCAAACCAGCAATTGTGGCCCGGTCAGCGCCGCTGGCACATCGTATTCACCGGCTTGCAGGTGTTGCAGGTTCAGTAACTTCGCCTGCACGCGCAACAAAAGTGCGGATGGTAACCAGCCTTGCTGCTGCCATTGGCGGGATTTCAGTGACAGGGTTTCCCCCTGCTCGATATGAATGCGTACCGGTTCGGTATTGTTGGCTGGCATGGTCCAGATGGCGGCGGCCAAGGCTATCAGCACCACGGGGATCGCCAAAGCTGCTGCGATCAGTTTTTTCAAAACAGACTCTCCAGTCGTTGCTGCAGTTGTTTCATCACATCCAGCGACGGATGAGTCAATGACAGCGTCAATGAATCAATCGATTGTACAGGCACAATGCCGGTCAAACTGTTACTCATTACCACCGCGTCAGCTTGCAGCAGATCGTCCAGCCGACATTCCACGATTTCAATGGCTTGTTGTTCCAGCAGCCAGCGGCGTATCACACCATTCACCCCACAATGCTGCAGGGATGGCGTTAACCATTGGCCATGATGGCTGAAATAGAGATTGGAAAAGCAGCCTTCAACCAGCTGGCCCTGGCTGTCGAGCATGATGGCTTCGTGCCACTGGGGGGCAAATTCCGCCCGCGCCAGCACTTGCTCAAGCCGGTTAAGGTGCTTGATGCCCGCCAATCTGGGTTGCTGCCCCAGACGCACCGAACTGACGCCCGTCACCAACCCTGCATTCGCACCCAGCGAACGCCATTTCCAGTCGGCGGCATCCATCAGTTGCAGCTGAATATTGATGTCTGTGAGCGCCGGCAACCCATAACCACGCGGGCCACAGCCACGGCTCACCAGCAGCTTGGCCGCTGAATAGCCGCCCAGATCAATTTGATCGGCCAGTTCGGCCATGGCTTCGCTGATCAGGTAAAAGCTGTCAGAGGGAAAACAGAGCGCCTCCAGGCCTTGCTGGAGACGAGCCGCATGAAAGCGCCAGAGAGGCACATCTGCGGCAGACAGGCGCATGGTTTCAAACAAACCATCACCATATTGCAAACCACGATCCGTTGCTGGCCAATGGTCTTGCCACTGGCCAGCAACCCGACACAACACCCGACTCAAACGAATCAGCCGTTGTAGCGTTTGAACAGCAAGCTGCCGTTGGTACCACCAAATCCAAAGGAATTGGAAATGGCGTATTCCAGTTCGGCTTCACGTGCTTTGTGCGGCACGTAATCCAGATCACAACCGTCATCCGGGTTATCCAGGTTGATGGTTGGCGGAATAACGCCGTTTTTCAGCGCCAGAATGGTGATCATGGCTTCAATGGCACCGGCAGCACCCAACAGATGGCCAGTCATCGACTTGGTAGACGATACCGCCAGCTTGTAGGCGTGATCGCCAAACAGTGCCTTGATTGCACTGGTCTCGGCCAAATCGCCAATCTGGGTAGAAGTACCGTGCGCATTGATATAACCAATTTGCTCTGGTGCAACACCGGCATCCTTCAGCGCGTTTTCCATCGCCTTGCGGGCTCCGGAACCGTCTTCTGGCGGACTGGTGACGTGGTGAGCATCATCACTCATGCCCAGGCCAACGACTTCACCGTAAATGGTAGCGCCACGCGCCTTGGCGTGTTCCAGTTCTTCCAGGACCAGAATGGCTGCGCCATCACTGAGGACAAAACCGTCACGCTCTTTATCCCACGGACGACTGGCCTTTTCAGGTTCATCGTTGCGGGTGCTCAGTGCGCGTGCCGCAGCAAAACCGGCGACCCCCAATGGGGTAGACGAGCCTTCGGTACCACCAGCCACCATCACGTCAGCATCACCATAGGCAATCGTACGAGCAGCGTAACCAATGTTGTGGGTACCGGTCGTACAGGCTGTGGTGATTGCAAAGTTAGGGCCTTGCAGGCCATAACGAATAGCGATGTTGCCAGCTGCCATGTTGATCACGGCAGACGGCACCAGGAAAGGCGATACCCGCCGAGGGCCACTCTTTTCCAGCTGCTGGTAGTTCTGTTCGATGGTGTTCAAGCCACCAATGCCTGAGCCTACTGCAACCCCCACACGGTTGTAGTCCGTGCTTTCTGGCAGCGCAGCATCTTTCAATGCCTGGTCAGTGGCGACCAGTGCATATTGCAAAAACAGATCGAGCTTGCGGGCTTCTTTGGCAGACATCACAGCGCTGACATCAAAGTCTTTCACCACACCAGCGATCCGGGTGGAGTAACTGCTCGCATCAAAGTGGGTAATAGGCCCGATACCGGACTGCCCCTGACACAGTGCTTGCCATGTTGTTTCTACGTCCAGACCGAGTGGATTAACGGTACCCATACCGGTTACCACGACGCGTCGTTTCGTCATCACTGTTCAACTATCCCCGTTTACAGACACAAAAAAAGCCGCGTCCGAAGAGGCGGCTTTCAGACGTCGCGATTATTACAGATTCGCAACGATGTAGTCGATTGCTTCCTGAACGGTAGTCAGCTTCTCGGCATCTTCGTCTGGGATTTCAGTCTCAAATTCTTCTTCCAGAGCCATTACCAGCTCAACGGTGTCCAGTGAGTCTGCACCCAGGTCGTCTACGAAAGAGGAAGCTGGCTTAACTTCGTCTTCTTTAACGCCCAGCTGTTCGCAGACGATTTTCTTTACGCGTTCTTCGATGTTGCTCATGGTTTTTCCTACCGTTTCAGTGTTTCAAAGGTCGATAAGACCTTAACCCATATTCATGCCACCATTCACATGAATGGTCTGGCCTGTAATATATTTCGCTTCGTCGCTGGCCAGGAAGGCAACAGCGCTGGCAATTTCTTCTGGTTGACCCAAGCGCTTGCTCGGAATGGTCGCTAGAATGGCTTCTTTTTGCGCGTCAGGCAAGACGTCGGTCATGTCAGTTTTGATAAAACCGGGCGCGATACAGTTAACTGTAATATTACGCGCCGCCACTTCTTGCGCCAGCGAACGGCTGAAACCTTCCAGACCGGCTTTGGCAGCCGCATAGTTGGCCTGACCGGCGTTACCGGTAGTACCAATAATCGAGCTGATATTAATGATGGCACCCGCGCGGGCCTTGATCATTGGCTTGACCATTGCTTTGCAAACGCGGAACACACCAGACAGGTTGGTGTTGATCACCGCATTCCACTCGTCGTCGCTCATGCGCAGGAACAGGTTGTCGCGGGTAATACCAGCATTGTTTACCAGTACAGCCGGAGTACCATGATCCGCCAGCAGCGTCTTCAGCGCTTCAGCAGTTTGATCGGCGTCGGCAATGTTCAGCACCATGGCATCGTTGCCCGCGTCAATCGCCTGCAGCGCTTCACGAATGGCAACTGCACCGGATTCGCTGGTCGCTGTACCAATCACCTTGAAGCCCTGGGCAGCCAGTTTTTCAGCTACCGCACGACCAATACCGCGAGAAGCGCCGGTAACCAGCGCCAATGCTTTTTCTGACATCAGAATTATCCTTGAATCAATTCCATAACGGCTTTGGCACTGGCCAGATCGCCTGCACCATAAGTCGCCAATGTTTTGTCGATACGCTTGTTCAGACCCGCCAGCACCTTGCCAGGGCCGAATTCAACGGCAACATCGGACTTGCTGCGAACCGCTTGCACGGCCCCCGTCCAATTAACCGGACTGTACAGCTGTGCCAACAGTTTTTCCTGCACTTCGGCAATCGGCGCAGGCGCGTTATCAACATTGTGATAAACCGGGAATTCAGTCGCTCGCCACTCAATGGCAGCCAGCGCCTGTTTGAAATCCTGCGCTGCAGCTTTCATCAGACTGGAATGGAACGGACCACTCACAGCCAGCGGCAGAGCGCGTTTGGCACCAGCAGCCTTGGCAAGTTCCACGGCTTTTTCGATACCGGCAGCAGCACCAGCAATAACGATCTGGCCCGGCGCATTGAAGTTGGCCGGCTCAACCACACCAGCAACGCTGGCATCGGCACAAACCTGGGCAACCACATCTTCGTCCAGACCCAGAATCGCAGCCATGCCACCCTGACCGGCAGGAACAGCCTGATCCATCAGCTGACCACGTTTGCGTACCAGCTGAACGGCAGCAGCGAAGTCGATAGCATCTGCAGCAACCAGTGCAGAGTATTCACCCAGTGAGTGACCCGCAGCCGCCACGATATTCAGGGCCGGGCAATGGCTTTTGATCAAACGCAATACCGCTACGCTGGAAGTCAGCAGTACCGGCTGGGCGTTATAGGTCAGGTTCAGGGTTTCGGCCGGACCATCCTGGGTCAAAGCCCACAGATCCATGCCAATCGCTTCAGAAGCTTCAGCGAAGGTTTCACCAATTACGCTGTACTCTGCAGCCAGATCGGCCAGCATGCCAACCTGTTGGGCACCCTGACCCGGGAAAATCGCAATTACATCTGTCATCTATTAACCACCGGCTAGATTGGTTTCAGCAGCCAGACTCATTCATTAAGCAAGACAGCCGCCCTTCTACTACTCGATTGCACCACAGTCTGAACAATCAGCTCCTGCCTGCAACCCGAAGGCGGGCGCCATAGTAGGATCGTCAGACCTCTCAGTAAACAACTGATTGGCACAATTTTATTGAATTTGTTTCAGGCAATCGCAGCTTTCATCGGCATAATCTGCTTTATTAATGACTCGCGGTCATGATTTTGGGCCTGCTTAACCAGATAGCCCAGCGAGTGCTCGAAGGTCGACTCGTCCGATTTACCATGGGTTTTAACCACCACCCCATCGATACCCAGCAACATGGCACCGCCGTGGCGAGACGGTGCGATACGCCGGTGAATGCGCCGAAATGCTGCCTTCAAAGCCGGTGACATCAAGCGCAGCAGCCAGTGGCCATGCAGCTCGTCCTTCACCATCTGGGTCAACCATTCGGTCAGACCCTCGCTGGTTTTGAGCGCCACATTACCGGTAAAACCATCACACACCATGACATCAAGATCGCCACGATAGAGGTCATCACCCTCATAAAAGCCCTGGTAATTAGCCGGCATCAGTCGTTGCAGAATAGTATCCGCTGCACGGATGTCTTCGGTACCCTTGCCAGACTCATGGCCCACATTGAGCAATCCAACCTCTGGGCAAGTCGTGCCCATTGAGCGACACCAGGAAACACCCAGCACGGCAAATTGCACCAACTGAGCCGCTGTCGCACCCAGCGAAGCACCCAGATCGAGTAATAACAGCGGCTTGCCACGAGTAGGAATCTGGGTTGCCAGAGCAGGCCGATCAATGCCCGGCAGCACGCCCAGCAAACGACGGGAAAGAATCATCAGGGCACCGGTACTGCCAACGGAAAGCACACCACTGCTGTGACCGTCCCGACAGGATTTGAGCGCCATCGCCATGGAGGAATTTTGCCGCCGTTTCAACACCACTGTGGGCTTGTCATTGGCAGCGACACTGGCTCCGCATCCAATAATCTGAATACGCTCTGCAGCATCAGAGAAGAGTTCGGCAGCTTCCGCTACCCAGCGCTTTTCGACGAAAAGCTTGATTGAAACCTGGCGATATTTGCCAAGCAGACGTTTGCAGCCCCAGAACGCAGCGCGGGGACCTAAGTCCCCGCCCATAGCATCTACCGCGATGATCAACATCTTAGTTGGTGCCAGTCTCCACGACTTTCTTGCCACGGTAGAAACCGTCAGCAGATACGTGGTGACGACGATGCTTTTCGCCGGAAGTTGGATCAGTAGTCAGAGCTACTGCGCCAGTATCCAGTGCATCGTGTGAACGACGCATGCCACGCTTGGAACGAGTTACTTTGTTTTGTTGAACCGCCATGATTGGCTCCTACACTATTTCTGTTTGAGCTGTGCTAAAACGTCAAACGGGTTGGGCCGCTTTTCGTTACCGCTGGTTGTATTTTCCGGCTCGGGCTGCTGAATCCGGCATTCCGATTCGGAGTGCATTGGAAACATAGGAAGTGCCAATAGCACTTCATCTTCCACCACTTCCCACAAATCGAGAATTCCGTTTTCGTCCATTTCCACCGGCTCCAGACTTCGAGGCAATTGCTTTGCCTGCTCGTCATCAAACACCAAACCCAGCGAAAACTGACTATCAACCTCAATCTCTACAGTACCCAGACAACGCTGACATACCATAGCGACTCGAGTGGAACATGATCCCCTCAAAACTCGATGACGTTCCTCATCCCGCTCGAAAGTAACAAAACATTCAACCGGTGCCAGACACTGGTCTACTGCTTCGTTCAGTCGGGTGAGTTCAGAACTGTCGATTTTCGCCCTAAGCTGTTGATTAACTTCAACAAGTTTGGTCGCATCGACTCGATGGGGTAACTGCGCCTCTGCCATAGTGCGCGAGATATTAGATACCTCGCCCCCCGTTGTCAAAATTATTTCACCAAATACAGGAAGCAACTGCGCTGAAATCAGCGCAGTTGAACACCCTGCCCCATTACCATGGAAGCAATTCCTGCCCCCACGCTGGTACCCAGCTTGCCAATCATTTGTTCGATTGGATCAGGACGCACAGTAAAGTTCACCATTTCTTCGGTGTTCAATTGCTCCCGTGCTACCTGACTCGACGATGCCAGACCGTCAATCAAGCCCAACTCCAGTGCCTGCTCACCAGACCAGATCAGCCCGGTGAACAAATCCGGATTATCAACCAAGCGATCGCCACGACCTTTTTTGACCTGATCAATAAATTGTTTGTGTGTCACCTTCAGCACGCTTTCCCAAAACTCTCGTTCATCCTCACGCTCGGGACGGAACGGATCCAGAAAACCCTTGTGCTCGCCAGCAGTATAACTACGCCGCTCGACGCCCAGTTTATCCATCAAGCCAGGAAAACCAAAACTGGACCCGACAACACCGATCGATCCTACCAGACTGGCTTTATCGGCATAGATTTCGTCTGCAGCCGCCGCGATATAATAAGCGCCCGAGGCTCCCAAATCGACAATCACTGCATAAACCGGAAAATCTGGCCGGATTTGCTTCAAACGCTTGATCTCATCATAAACATAGCCTGCCTGCACTGGACTGCCACCCGGCGAGTTAATACGCAGAATCAGACCCACTGCATCTTCAGAGTCAAAGGCACGTCGAATCGCAGTAATCAGGGCATCAGCGCTGGCATCCTGATCCGCTGCGATGGTGCCATTAACCTCAACAATAGCGGCATAAGGCTGACCATTGGCCAGATCCAGCGCACTTTCTCCCGGCAAACGAAACAACCACAACAAGGCAAACAAATACACAAACATCAGCGAACGAAAGAAGATTCCCCAGCGACGGGTGCGGCGCTGTTCTTTCTGCAGATCCATCACCAGCTTTTCGATCAACGTCCATTCTTTACTATTGTCGTCCGGGCGATTCACATGCTCATCCACTTTAATAACATCCTGTATTTCCATTAAAAGTTACCCCAACCAGACTCAGCGACCCAGCCAGTCATGCAGTTCGGCCAGCGAGTGAAAAATCTGTTTGGGTTTACTGACCCACAATACATCTTCTTCATGAGCACCGTGACTCATCCCCACCGAATCTACGCCAGCCGCCGCCGCCATATCGAGATCATACGTGGTATCACCCACCATCAGGGCTTCCTCAGGCGCAACATTCAGTTCCGCCAGAATTTCCCGCAGCATCAACGGATCTGGTTTGGAGCGGGTTTCGTCTGCGCAGCGGGTAATAACAAACCGATGCCCCAGCTTGAGGTCATCCAGAATCCGATCCAGCCCACGGCGACTCTTGCCGGTCGCTACCGCCAGCAATTTGCCTTGCGACTGCAGGCTTGCCAGCAGCTGCTCAGCGCCGTCAAACAGCTGCATTTTTACCTGACTGTCATAAACGAAGTTGCGGGCATAAGCGTCGCGCATCACATCCAGCTGATCCGCCTTGATATCCGGCCACAGGGTACGAATCGCCTCAGGCAAGCCAAGCCCAATAATATTTTGCACCGCCGCATCACTGATTGCCGGCAACCCAACCAGTCGACCCGCCAGCTGCATGCTGTCAACGATACGGCCAGTGGAATCAGCCAAAGTGCCGTCCCAGTCAAAGACAATCAGCTCATATCTCATAGCTGCATCCTTCTTTTTCAAGAAACCGGTCAAAATCATTTCCCGGCGGCGCCGACAAAGACATCCGCTCACCCGTCAGTGGATGACGGAACTGCAACTGCAGGGCATGCAGGAACAGGCGTCGTACGCCATGCTCCTGATCGATCATCACCTGGGTCCGATCACGGTACTTGTCATCGCCAGCAATCGTGTGACCCTGATACTGACAGTGAACGCGGATCTGGTGCGTTCGACCAGTTACCGGCTCGGCTTCCAGCAAAGAATAATGCGAGCCAGACGACAGCAGGCGATAGCGTGTGTGTGAAGCCTTGCCTTCGGCGTCGACCAACATAATGCGCTCGCCCGACTGCCGCTCGAATTTCTTCAGCGGCGCCTTCACTTCGGTGATTGCAGCTGGCCAGCGACCATGCACCAACGCCAGATATCGCTTCTGGATGCCAACCTTGTTAACCAGCATTTTCTGCAGGGCAACCAGAGCAGAACGTTTCTTGGCAACCAGAATGATACCCGAGGTGTCTCGATCAAGACGATGAACCAATTCCAGAAAGCTGTGCGACGGGTACATCTGTCGCAACGCCTCGATCAGCCCCAGATTAACCCCACTGCCACCATGTACCGCCAGACCATGCGGCTTGTTGATTGCCAGCAGCGCATCATCTTCATAAACAATCGCCTGTCGCAAGCCATCCAGCAAGGCATCCGATGCGTGGCCAACTGCCTGCTCCTGCGGCAAGCGTAATGGCGGCACACGCACAATATCACCAGTAACTACCCGGCTGTCGGCCTTGACCCGCTTCTTGTTTACCCGCACCTCCCCTTTGCGGACGATCCGGTACACCAGCGCCTTGGGCACCTTGCCCAACGAGCCTAACAAATAGTTGTCGATACGCTGCCCGTGATTGTCTTCAGTAACCTCAAGAAAGTTGACCTTGGAGGTGTCGATATCGAATTTGGCCATAATGCTCCGTAAGGGGATTGGGAAAGCAGGCGAAAGAGGCCATTCTTCAAAGCTGCAGAAGTGACGTTTTCTTAATCTTTGCTGCTGTCGAACTTTGTTGCTATATTTCAGCCGCTGATCTGCCATTTACAAAATGATCGGCAATCGCAGGCCTGCAAAGCAAAGGCGGCGAGTATAGAAGAAGAAGAGTGGACGATAAACTCTTCGAGGAATTTAAACGCACGGGTCCGGTTTCCCTTAACACCGCAAACAACAAGGTACAGCGCCTTTCAAGATGAAAGAGCCATGCCGGTCAGGGCGAGCACAGCCCCCTGCCTGTTTGCCAAAGCAACCGGCCCGCTAGTGAGATAAACCAGGCAGCTCATCTGCTGGCGATCTCGCATTATCAAATTATGGAAAGCAGGTTTCTCTCAGAACCACAGCCTTGAGCGTGTGGTTAGCCTGACTGATGGCGGTTGTTAGTCCATCTCAGCCGGGAAATGACTGTTTGCAGTGTTGGTGCTCAGCACCACTGCATGTTGCCTGATGGAAAGAGCTTGCATACAGCCTCCATCAGCAGCAGCAAGGCACCCATAAACATTTTGGTACTGGCCAGCTGAATTCAGCTGGAATTGCCGGCAGTACGCTTGCCCCATGGAGCAAAAAGTACTGCATGAAAAGAATGCTGATTAATGCAACTCAGTCGGAAGAGTTGCGCGTAGCCTTGGTAGACGGCCAAAAACTCTACGATCTGGACATCGAATCCGGTGCCCGGGAACAGAAGAAATCCAACATCTACAAGGGCAAGATCACCCGTATCGAGCCCAGCCTCGAAGCCGCCTTTGTTGACTTCGGTGCCGAACGTCATGGCTTCCTGCCGCTGAAAGAAATCTCCAAAGAATACTTTGTCAAAGATCCTGGTCCGGGTCGCATCAACATCAAGGATGTGATCAGAGAAGGCCAGCAGATCATTGTTCAGGTCGACAAGGAGGAGCGTGGCAACAAGGGTGCCGCACTGACCACCCAGATCAGTCTGGCCGGTCGTTATCTGGTACTGATGCCAAACAACCCGCGCGCTGGCGGTATTTCCCGTCGCATTGAAGGCGATGATCGCACCGAACTGCGCGAAGCCATGAAAGACGTCACCGTACCTGACAAGATGGGTATTATCGTTCGCACCGCAGGCATTGGCCGTTCCGGCCAGGAACTGCAGTGGGATCTGGACTACCTGGTGCAGCTGTGGGACGCCATTCAGCGTGCTTTTGACGAAGTACAGGCGCCTGCCCTGCTGCTGCAGGAAAGCAACGTGATCATTCGGGCGATTCGCGACTACCTGCGTCAGGACGTTGGTGAAGTGCTGATCGACACTGACCGTGCCTACAACGAAGCACTGGGCTTTGTGCAGCAGGTAATGCCGCATTATCAGAACAAGTTCAAGATGTACACGGACAGCGTACCGCTGTTTAACCGTTTCCAGATTGAAAGCCAGATCGAAAGCGCCTTCCAGCGTGAAGTGAAGCTGCCTTCCGGTGGTTCGATTGTGATCGACCCAACTGAAGCCCTGGTATCTATCGACATCAACTCCTCACGCGCTACCAAAGGCTCCGATATCGAAGACACCGCCTTCAACACCAACCTGGAAGCAGCCGACGAAATTGCCCGTCAATTGCGTCTGCGCGACATGGGTGGTCTGGTGGTTATCGACTTCATCGACATGCTGTCCAACAAGCACCAGCGTGACGTTGAAAACCGCCTCAAGAAAGCTCTGGAAATGGACCGCGCCCGCGTTCAGGTTGGCCGTATTTCCCGCTTTGGTTTGATGGAAATGTCGCGTCAGCGTCTGCGTCCGTCACTGGAAGAAACCAGTGGTCACGTTTGCCCACGCTGTAGCGGTACCGGTGTTATTCGTGACACGCAGTCTACCGGCCTGTCGATCCTGCGTCTGATTGAAGAAGAAGCCGCCAAGGAGAACACCGGCCAGGTGCGCGCCATCGTGCCGGTTCCGGTTGCCAGCTTCCTGCTCAACGAAAAACGCGGCCTGATCGAACAGATTGAGCGTCGTCACGGCTGCCGCGTGATGGTATTGCCAAACCCGCAAATGGAAACCCCACATTTCGAAGTGCTGCGTCTGCGTCCGGATGACAGCCTGATCGGTGAAATTTCCTACGAGCACCGCTTTGACGAAGTTGAGCCAGAATACGGCGTTGACATCGTCACTCGTGAAGCCGCCAAACATCAGGAAGCTGTTGTTAAAGGCGTGGTACATGCCAAGCCCGTTGAAACCGCTGAAGAAGAAGCGCCTGCCCGCCCTGCAGCACCCGTTGCAGCGCCAGCCATAGCCCAATCTTCTCCGAGTGTCATTGAGAAAGTGGCGTCTTTCCTGTCCAGCCTGTTTGGTGGCGACAGCAAGGAATCCGCCAAGCCAGCGGCCGAGACCAAGGCTGACAGCAAGCGCAGCAGTGGCAGCGAACGCAGCGATTCCGAGCGCAGCAGTTCAGACAACAGCCGCTCCCGCAACAGCCGTAGCAGCCGCAATAGCAGCTCCAGTAACACTACCGAGCAGAGCAGCCGCAGCCGCCGTAACGAAACCACTGAAAGCAAGGACGAGCCGTCCGAAGATCAGGGCCGTTCACGCAGCCGTAGCCGCAATCGCAGCCGCAATCGTAACAACGACTCACGAGCGGATTCCCGCGGTGATTCACGCAGCAGCGAAAGCCGCAACGAAGCTCGCAGTACCGACACTCGCAGCAATGACGGTGATTCCCGCAAGTCCGACAGCAAGGATCAGGTAGAAGTTGTAGCTGATTCCCGCGCCGACAAGCCGGAAGCCGCAGACAACAATCAGACCCAGGACAACAGCTCTCGCCGTCGTCCTCGTCGTGATCGTAGCCAGGGCAGCCAGGAATTCCGTCGCGAAGCACCGAAACCTGGTTCCGAGGAAGACGAAAAGGTTGTATTGCCAGGCGTTGCTGAAGCTGCATCGGCTTCCGCAGACAATGCTACCGACAACACCGACGATAGCCAGGCCAATGGCGAAGAGCGTCCAAACCGCCGTCGCCGTCGCCGCAGCCGTAGCCGCACCAGCCGTGAAGACCAGGCTGTAACAACGGCTGAAGCAACTGAAGCCGCAGCAACGACTGACACTGACGCCGCTGATGCAGAACCAAAAGCAGCAGATGCAGTAGAAGCCGTCGCTGATACAGCCGACACCGTGGAAGCGCCTGTCGCCGCCGCAGAAGCTGTGACTGAAACTGCGCTTGCCGAAACCCCGGAAGCAGCGGAAGTTGTTGCTGAAGCAGCCGAAACCAGCCCTGCTGATGATACCGAAGGCCAGCCGGAAACCGCTGCCGAGCAGTCTGACGAAGAAAGTACTGGTGGTCGCCGTCGTCGTCGCAGCCGTCGTAGCCGTCGCAGCGCGGACAAAGACGTTGCCGACAACACAGCAACCGAAGAAGCGTCAGAACAGCCTGCAACCGACGTCGTTGCTGAGGAAGCTGTAGAAGTCGAAGTCAGCTCTGAGCAGCCAGCCGCAGAGCCCGCAGCCACTGTAAACGAGCAAGGCAGCGAAACTCCGGCAGTCGAAGACAAGCCTGTGGTAACACCAGCGCCTGAAGCCGTAGCAGAAACTGCAACAGCGCCTGCCGAAGAAGCAGCCCTGCCAGCCGTTACAGAAGCGGTTGTTGAAGCAGCCCCGCAGGCAGAAGAAGCTGATGAATCTGCTGATGACAGTCGTAACCGCAGCCGTCGTCGTAGCCGCAATCGTGGCCGTGCGGCCAACGACCCACGCAACCGTGGTGCCGCCCAACAGGAACTCGCTATCGAGCCACCAGCCGATAACGAAGCTCCGGTTGCTGAAGCTCCGGCAGTTGAGGCAGTGGAAACTAAAACTGTTGCAGCGGAAGCAGCACCAACAGCAGAGGTTGAAACCAGCGCTGAGCCAGTGGCAGAAACCGCTCCTGAATCAGCACCGGCCGCTGTAGTAGAAGCCCCGGCACCAGCAGAAGAAGCCACTGCTGAAGCGCCAGTGGAAACAGCACCAGCCAGCAACACCACGGAAGAAGTTCCGGTAGCAGAATCGGTTTCTGACGCCGCTGAAAGCAGCGCAGACACTGAAGCAAGCGATGCTGAGAAACCTGCCAAACCAGACGTTACGGACAAACCTGCTTCGTAATTCTGACCTCAAGCGCGGCCACCTGGCCGCGCTTTTTGTTTCTGCCTGCCCCACAGCCCTCCCCCGTCATTTTTATCAAACTGGTCCTATGGCCGCGCCCTGTTTATAGGCTAGAGTCATAAGATAGCCGAGCATATACACAGCCTCTGGCTTGAGGTACTTTCCGATATAGATGCCAGTGGTCATGGAAGTGAGCATGGAAAAAAATTACCGCATTCTGGTGGTTGATGACGTCGCAGAAAATATTCAGGTAGCCATGAATATCCTGCGCGAAGATAGCTACGAGCTTTCCTACGCCACCTCAGGCGAAAAGGCCCTTGAGCTGATTCGCAGCCAGGATTTTGACCTCATCCTGCTGGATATCATGATGCCCGGCATCGATGGTTTTGAAGTCTGTGGTCAGTTGCGAACCTACCCACGCTACCGCGAAGTACCGGTGATATTCCTGACCGCCAGAGCCGACATCGACGCCATCAGTCGAGGTTTTGAAGCTGGCGCCGTCGATTACATTATCAAGCCGTTCCATGCTGCCGAATTATTGGCCCGGGTAAGAACTCATCTGGAATTACATGCCGCCCGCCAGGTCTTGCGCCGCCACAACCTCAGCCTGCAGGAAAAGGTCCAACTGACCGAACGGCGGCTGCTGACCGAGCTGGAGCAGAACCAGCTGGAAATGATCCACATCCTGACGGAGCTGATGGAATTTACTTCCGATGAAACCGGCAACCATATCAAGCGGGTAGCCGACTACTCCCGCCTGCTGGCCGAGCTGACCCCGGCCCTGACCGAAGAAGACGCCGAAATCATTTATCACGCCTCGCCCATGCATGACATCGGCAAGGTATTTATTCCCAAGGAAGTCCTCAACAAGCCTGGCAAGCTGAGCCACAGTGAGTTTGAGGTGATGAAAACCCATACCACCAAGGCACACCAGTTCCTGCAAAAGTCCAAACGCAAGCTGTTGAAAGCGGCCGATATCATTGCCTGGCAGCATCATGAACGCTGGGATGGCGCTGGTTATCCGCGAGCCCTGAAAGGGGAAGAAATTCACATCTATGGCCGTATCGTTGCCATCGCCGATGTGTTTGATGCACTGACCCACAAACGCATCTACAAACCTGCCTGGTCCATGGAAGACGCCAGAGACTACATCCTTGAGCATTCGGGCAGCCATTTCGACCCGACTCTGGTAGACCTGTTCCAACAGCATTTCGACCAATTCACCCAGATAGCCAACGACTAGGGTCGCATCTTGATCTGGTTACGCCACTGGATTCTCGTACTGACAGTCTGGCTGTGTTCGCCACTGGCGAATGCCATCGAGCTGAATGCCGAGGAACAATACTGGATCAGCCAGCATCCCAGCCTGACCATTGGGGTATTGCGCAACAGCCCACCATTCGACTTTATCAATAATTACGGTCGTCCCGACGGCGTGTCACAGCAGTTGGCCGCTGAAATCCTGCAAACGCTGGGGATCAAGGCGAACTATGTATCCGGCAACTGGCAAGAGCTGGTCAGCAAAGCGCAACAGGGTGAGATAGACATTCTGCCTGGAGTGGCCAGCAACAGCGCCCTCTCCTCCGAACTTCTCTTCAGCAATGCCTATCTTCGCCAGAGCCTGTATATCTTTGGCCACAGCGACCTGGTAGGCATTGATGAAGACCACCTGGCCCGGCTACGGCTGGCAATTCCCGCAGGTGCTCCCGAAATAGCTTCACTTAAGAGCAGCTATCCGACATTGCAACTGATTGAAGTCGCAGATATCGATCAGGCCATCCAGCTGGTATTGCAGCAACAGGCAGATTTAGTGGCCGGGTTGTATTCGGTGCTGCATTACAAACTCGGCCAGCAAGGGGTACTGAATATCAAACCTCTGCTGAATTTTTCAGCGCTGGACTTGCGCATGGCCGTGCCTATGAATGAGCCAATTATTCGGGATCTGCTTAACAAGGCGCTTGATGATTACAGCCAGACCCAGATCAGCAATATGGTCAGCGAATGGCTGCCCGAACAGCCCAACCTGCGCAAGGATGTACTGTTGTCACTGAGTGAAATCGAATGGCTGGAAGCCAACCGCAATATTGGTGTTAACAGCCGCTTTGGACTGCCGAGCTATAGCGATGAGGATGGCAAACCCGGCGGTCTGGCAGGTGAATATCTGAAGCTGGTAGAAAACAAGCTGGGAGTACATTTTTACGCCAGCAAGGACTTCCGGCCGGTAATGTTAATTGCTGACAGTAATGATCAACAGGTGCTTGAACACTACACGCCGGTCAGCAGCCTGCTGTCGTCACCGGTAGTGATTCTGAAACGCTCGGATGCAGATTTTGTTGATCATCTGAACGATCTGGATGGCCAGCGTATCGGAATCAACGCCAATGCCAGCTTCCGCAATGAACTGCAGCAACAATTACCCAATGCCACACTGATCAGTTTCCAGCTCGACACCAACGAACTGGATAAGCTCGAAAGCGGCGAGGTTGATGCCATTGTGATGGCGCTGGTACGTGCCAACCTGTTGTTGCGCAGTGAGAGTCAACGCCCGATCAAGGTGGTCGGCAAGACCGGATTCATCGTCCAGCCAACCGTCTTTGTCAGTCGCCAGTCAGCACAACTGGCGTCCGCCATTGAAGGCGCAAAAATCTCGCTGCCGGAATCCGAGCGGGTGAAAATTCTGCAGCAATGGTCAGAAGTCGAATTTGCCCAGAAAATTGACTACACCCTGCTGGCCCAATTGGCCGTTGCCTTCCTGTTTTATGTGGTTATCAGCATTTACTGGAACCGCAAACTGGCGGCTGAAGTCAGTCAACGCAAGCAGGCAGAACGCGAACTGCAGGCCGAGCGCGATAATTTCAAGGCGCTCTTCAACGAAGCCGCCGACGGCAACATGATTTTCCAGTTCGGCGAATGCACCACCTATAATCAGACTGCCAACCTGTTGTTTGGCCACTCCCGCCAACATGATCTGCGCCATACCCGACTGGCTGATCTCGCTCCGCCCTTACAGCCTGGCGGTATGGATACCGAAGAACTGATTACCCGCGCCTTCAGCCAGTGCCTCAACAGTGGCACCCACCATTTCGAAATGCTGGCGGTCAAAACCGGTGGAATTCAGCTGTGGGTGGATATCGCCCTGACCCGTATCCAGTTTGAAGGTCAGCCAGCGATTTTTGCAGTGTTGCGCAACATCACCGAACACAAACGTCTGACCAGCGAACTGGGGCGGGCCAAGGAGGCCGCAGAAGTTGCCAACAAGGCAAAATCGGCCTTCCTCGCCAATATGAGTCATGAAATTCGCACGCCCATGAACGCCATTATTGGCTTCACCGAACTACTCAGCGAACAGCTCGACAAACCCCGTCTGCGAGCCTATGTGGATACGGTTCACAAGGCGGGTACCTCGCTGTTGCAACTGATCAACGACATTCTTGACCTGTCCAAAATTGAATCCGGCAAGATGGAAATCCGCACAGGCCCCACCAGTATCAATCAGCTGGTTGATGAGGTTGCCGAATTTTTCTCCCTGGCCGCCACCGCCAAAAATATCAATCTGGTCGTCAAGACAGACAAGCTGTTACCCCATTCAGTGCTGACGGATGACGTCCGCCTGCGTCAGGTACTGATCAACCTGGTCGGTAACGCCGTCAAATTCACCAACAAGGGCAGCGTTACGCTGACCACTAATACGCTGCACATTGATGATCACCTAAGCAAGGTTGATCTGGAAATCTCCATCCGGGATACCGGGATCGGAATCGCTGAAGAACATCAGCAAAGCATCTTTGGCGAATTTGATCAGGTCAGCGGCGGCACCGCCGATAGTGGCGGCACCGGCCTCGGTCTGGCAATTTCCAAACGGTTGGTGGAAATGATGGGAGGCACCATTCGGGTTGAAAGTGAACTCGGCCAAGGGTCTGAATTTATCGTTCACCTGCCCTGGGTCGATATCGCGTCGATTGACCCTGCCAAGCTGCACCCCAACGCCGTAGCCGATCAAAAAGCAGTCCGCCTTGGCATTCAGCAGTTTCTGCCTGCCAGACTGCTGGTTGTTGATGATATCACCAACAACCGTGAGTTAATCAAACAGACCCTGCAGGGCTCGCGCGTGACTGTGATTGAAGCCGCTAATGGCCAACAGGCCGTTGAGCTGGTTGAACAGCAGCACTTTGATCTGGTTTTGATGGACATTCGAATGCCGGTGATGGATGGCTATCAAGCGACCCGGCGCATCAACCAGTTGAAACCCGAACTGCCCGTCGTTGCCCTGACCGCTTCGGTGCTGCGTGGAGACGATGATGGCGGCCAGATGTCGATGTTCAAAAGCCATTTGCGCAAACCGGTATTACGCCGTGATCTGGTCAGTGTGATGCAGCATTACCTGCCCTCCGAAGCCACCGAAACCGTTGAAACTGCAGCGTCAGCAACTGACTCTCAGCCTGCAGACAGTGGCTCGGCAGAACATCTGAATCCCCAACAGATCGCCGCAATTCATGCAGATTTGACGCCGCTTTACCAGCGCGCGCTGGAAACCCACAGCATGGATGACACCCAGGCGTTTGCAGAATCGCTGCAGTTGCTGGCAGACAAGCATCAACTCGGTTATCTGAAAGAAATTGCCGCCAATCTGGTGCTGGCCATCGACGCTTTTGACATCATGCTGATCGAAGCCATGCTAAACCGCTACCAGCAGGTGATTGCGGCCTCCCTGAATACCTCTGAGTAACCAGAGATACTGCCGGGAAACCGCAGTCGCAATGGCAAGAGGAAAGGAATAATACTGAGGCAATCAGTCAGCCAGAACAGCTCCCGGAATTCGTACCATACCTTCCATCAAGACCCGCGCACTGCGGCTCATCACCGCTTTCTGGGCGCGCCACTCACCATTAACGATTTCTGCAGCGGCACCAACCCGCAACGTGCCGGATGGATGGCCAAAGGTAACCGACTCACGCTCACCGCCACCGGCGGCCAGATTCACCAGCGTACCGGGAACGGCCGCAGCGGTGGCAATCGCCACGGATGCAGTACCCATCATGGCGTGGTGCAACTTGCCCATCGACAATGCCCGCACACAGACATCGATATCTGACTCGGCAATCGCTTTGCCACTGGAGGCGGTATAAGCCGTTGCTGGTGCCACAAAAGCAATTTTTGGCGTGTGCTGACGGGTCTTGGCTTCTTCCAGGTCCTCAATCAGGCCCATTTTTTTGGCGCCATGAGCGCGCACGTTTTCAAACCAGGCCAGTGCTTCAGCGTTACCGTTGAGATCTTTCTGCAGCTCGGTGCCCTTATAACCAATATCCGCGGCGTTAAGGAAGATGGTTGGAATGCCGGAGTTGATCATGGTTGCCTTGAAGGTACCAACGCCAGGCACTTCCAGGTCATCCACCACATTGCCGGTTGGGAACATTGAACCTTCGCCATCGGCCGGATCCATAAATTCAATCACCACTTCCGCTGCCGGAAAGGTCACACCGTCGAGCTCAAAGTCACCGGTTTCCTGCACTTCGCCATTGCTCATCGGAACATGGGCAATAATGGTTTTCTGGATGTTTTTCTGCCAGATGCGCACAGTGCAGATGCCGTTTTGCGGAATCCGCTCGGCAGCCACAAAACCGGAAGTAATTGCAAACGCGCCGACGGCGGCAGTCAGGTTACCGCAGTTGCCGGACCAATCGACAAACGCCTTGTCGATCGCCACCTGGCCGAACAGATAATCAACGTCGTGATCCGGCTGGCTGCTGTGATCCAGAATCACGGTTTTGGAAGTACTGGACGTCGCTCCGCCCATGCCATCAATCTGCTGACCGTAGGGATCCGGGCTGCCGATCACCCGCATCAGCACAGCATCACGCACCGAGCCCGGTTGCTGTGCCGCTTCCGGCAGATCCTGACGACGGAAAAACACGCCTTTTGACGTACCACCACGAATATAGGTGGCTGGAATTTTGATTTGAGGAAGATGTGCCATAACAGGCTCCTTGAAACGTCAGGCGTCCGACGTAATCACATTCATGTAGGTTGGGCCGTGCCCAACACCAGATGGGCAAGGCCCATCCTACGGATTCATTACGCCAGACGTCCGATAACTGAAGCTATTCCCGTAGGGTGCCAATAGCCGAAGGCGTATTGCACCGCAATGAATCGGTGTATTACGCGTTCCGCTAATACACCCTACGGTCCACATGTAGGTCGGATAAGCGCAGCGCCATCCGACGTTGCAGGCGCCTGTCTCCAGACACCTGACGTCCGACCGAGCTTCAGGCCCCTTGCAGGAAGTCCTTGGCGAACTTCTGCAGCACCCCACCCGCCTTGTACACTTCCACTTCCGCGGCAGTATCCAGACGCGAGGTCACAGCGACTTCAACCATTTCACCTTCATGGCCAGGTGCCGTGCGGGTGATGACCAAAGTAAGTTCTCCGCGTGGTGCCAGCTCACCCAGGATACTGTAGGTTTCAGTACCATCCAGCTGCAGGGTTTCACGGGTAATGCCTTCGTGGAACTGCACCGGCAACACGCCCATACCAATCAGGTTGGTGCGGTGAATACGTTCGAAGCCTTCAGCCACAATCACTTCAACACCAGCCAGACGCACGCCTTTGGCCGCCCAGTCACGGGAAGAACCCTGGCCATAGTCTGCACCGGCAACAATGATCAGGTTCTGGCCACGATTCATGTAGGTTTCAATGGCTTCCCACATCCGCATTTGCTTGCCGTCCGGCTCAACCCGTGCCAGTGAACCCTGGATAACATTGCCTTCTTTATCACGGCACATTTCGTTGAGCAGTTTCGGGTTCGCCAGCGTCGCACGCTGAGCCGTCAGGTGGTCACCCCGGTGCGTTGCATAAGAGTTGAAGTCTTCTTCTGGCAGACCCATCTTGTGCAGATATTCACCCGCCGCACTGTTCATCAGAATGGCGTTGGACGGTGACAGGTGGTCGGTGGTGATGTTGTCTGGCAGGATCGCCAGCGGACGCATATTGGTCAGTGTACGGTCACCCGCCAGCGCTCCTTCCCAGTAGGGAGGACGACGAATATAGGTCGACTGCTCGCGCCATGCGTACAGTGGGCTTTCGGCCTGTTCTTTTTCACCCAGATCGAACATCGGAATGTAGATCTGCTTGAACTGTTCCGGCTTCACGGCCGCTGCCACAATGGCGTCGATTTCTTCGTCGGATGGCCACAGGTCTTTCAGGGTGATTTCCTTGCCATCAACCACTGCCAGCACGTCTTTTTCAATATCAAAACGCACGGTACCGGCAATGGCGTAAGCCACAACCAGCGGTGGAGATGCCAGGAACGCCTGTTTGGCGTATGGGTGAATACGGCCATCGAAGTTACGGTTACCGGACAGTACGGCGGTGGCGTACAAATCACGGTCGATGATTTCCTGCTGGATCACAGGGTCCAGTGCGCCGGACATACCGTTACAGGTAGTGCAGGCGTAAGCAACGATGCCAAAACCGAGTTTTTCCAGTTCAGGCAGCAGACCGGCTTCTTCCAGATACAGTTTGGCGACCTTGGAACCCGGAGCAAACGAGGTTTTCACCCATGGCTTGCGAACCAGACCCAGTTCGTTGGCTTTTTTGGCCAACAGCGCAGCGGCGACAACGTTGCGAGGGTTGGAAGTGTTGGTACAGGACGTAATGGCCGCAATGATTACAGCACCGTCTGGCATCAGGCCATCGGCTTCCTGTTGTTTGGCTTCCACCAGCTTGGCTTCATCGGCAATGCCACGTTCCGCCAGTGCGGTCGTTGGCAGACGACGGTGCGGGTTAGATGGACCGGCCATGTTGCGCACAACGGTGGACAAGTCAAATTCCAGCACACGCTCGTATTCAGCGGCTTCCAGCGCAGTTGCCCACAGCCCCGTCTCTTTGGCGTACTGTTCTACCAGCGCCACCTGTTCCGGTTCACGGCCAGTCAGCGTCAGATAATCAATGGTTTGCTGGTCAATGTAGAACATCGCCGCAGTGGCACCAAATTCCGGCGTCATGTTGGAGATGGTCGCGCGGTCACCAACGGACAGACTGTCAGCGCCTTCACCGAAGAACTCAACATAAGCGCCTACCACACGTTCGGCACGCAGGAATTCCGTCAGCGCCAGTACGATGTCAGTAGCGGTAATGCCTGGCTGACGTTTGCCGGTCAGTTTCACACCAACGATGTCTGGCAGACGCATCATGGACGGATGACCCAGCATCACGGTTTCGGCTTCCAGACCACCAACACCAACAGAGATCACGCCAAGCGCATCAACATGTGGGGTGTGGGAGTCGGTACCAACACAGGTGTCCGGATAGGCAACACCATCACGGCTCTGCACTACCGGCGACATTTTCTCCAGGTTGATTTGGTGCATGATGCCGTTACCAGCCGGAATCACGTCGACGTTTTCAAAGGCAGTTTTGGTCCACTCGATAAAGTGGAAACGGTCTTCGTTACGACGATCTTCGATCGCACGGTTCTTTTCAAACGCTTCCGGATCAAAGCCGGGTGCTTCTACCGCCAGTGAGTGGTCAACAATCAGCTGGGTCGGAACAACCGGGTTAACCTTGGAAGGATCACCACCCTGTTCAGCGATGGCATCACGCAGACCGGCGAGGTCAACCAGTGCAGTCTGACCCAGAATGTCGTGGCACACCACGCGGGCCGGGTACCATGGAAAGTCGAGATCACGCTTGCGATCAATCAACTGGCCGAGGGCATCATTCAGCAGTTCAGGGTCACAGCGGCGCACCAGCTGCTCGGCCAGAATCCGGGAGGTGTACGGTAAACCGTCGTAGGCGCCAGGCTTGATAGCATCAACTGCGGCGCGGGTGTCGAAATAATCCAGCGCACTGCCAGGCAGTTGTTTACGGAAATTGGTGTTCATGGTGATGTCTCTCAAAAAGCTCGACCGACGGTGCCGGGCGAGCAAATTCTTGTTGTCTGTGCCTCTGACCAGACGGGGAATTTATCCCCGGCCGGTCGGGCAGCCAAACGAGCGATCTGATGTATTACGCGTTCCGCTAATACATCCTACGGTTCTCAGGCCCGGCAAGCTGTGCTGCCAAATCAGGCACGATCTTCAATGGCTACCCACTCAGCCGCTTCAGGGCCGGAGTAGTCAGCAGATGGGCGGATGATGCGGTTGTTGGAACGTTGTTCCAGCACGTGTGCACACCAGCCGGATGCCCGCGAGCAAACGAAGATTGGCGTGAACAGCTTGGTTGGAATGCCCATAAAGTGGTAAGCCGAGGCATGGAAGAAGTCCGCGTTACAGAACAGCTTTTTCTCGCGCCACATCACCGCTTCAACGCGCTCGGAGACTGCGTAGAGGTATTGGTCGCCAACCTGCTCGGACAGCTTCTGCGACCATTCCTTGATGATGGCATTACGTGGGTCAGACTCACGGTAGATGGCGTGACCAAAGCCCATGATCTTGTCCTTGCGGGACAGCATCGCCATGATCTTGTCTTCGGCCTCGTCAGCAGAACGCCAGTCTTCAATCATGGCCATGGCCGCTTCGTTGGCGCCACCGTGCAGTGGGCCACGCAGCGAGCCAATCGCACCGGTCACACAGCTGTGAATATCAGACAGGGTTGAAGCACAAACACGGGCAGTAAAGGTAGAAGCGTTGAACTCGTGTTCGGCGTACAGAATCAGTGAGGCATGCATTACCTGCACGTGCAGTGGTTCCGGCTTTTTGTCGTGCAGGGTCCAGAGGAACTGTTCAGCGATGGAATCAGCTTCGGTTTCAACCTCAACCCGCAGGCCATTGTTGTGAGTGAAGTTGTACCAGTAGTTGATCATGCCCGGGAATACCGCCAGCATGCGATCAATCTTATCGTGGGCCTGCGAGAAATCTTCTTCGGTTTCGAGGTTACCCAGCATCGAACAACCAGTACGCATCACGTCCATTGGATGAGCGTCCGCAGGAATCTGCTCCAGCACAGTTTTCAGCGCTGCAGGCAGCGCACGCATGCCTTTCAGTTTGGCCTTGTAAGCGTCCAGTTCAGCCTGGTTTGGCAGTTTGCCGTACAGCAGCAGGTAGGCCACTTCTTCAAACTGGGCCTTGTCGGCCAGTTCCTTAATGTCATAACCACGGTAGGTCAGGCCGGCACCGGTTTTACCCACGGTACACAGAGCGGTTTCACCGGCGGATTGACCACGCAGGCCTGCGCCGCCCAGTTTTTTTGCTTCAGCCATTTTGATTCTCCGTTTGCTGGTTTTTTATGCCCGTTGCGTTTATTGCTACTGCACGCCATCTGTTTGTGGGCGTTCTCTCATCGCCATCACGCAACCAGCCTATTGTTATTCAACCGCGACCACCATCAGTCGTTGGTCGCCCTGTTTTGTGCTGGCATAACGACAACGACCAGACTGCAAGGACTGGCCGCTGTTTTGTTGCTGGATTACTTGTTCTTGCCTTCCTGGAACAAGGCATCGAGCTTCTGTTCGAAGTCGTGGTAGTTGAGGAAATCGTACAGCTCCATACGGGTCTGCATGGTATCCACCACGGCTTTCTGGTCGCCATCTTTCAGCAGGTGTTCATAGACGTTCAGTGCAGCCTTGTTGGCAGCACGGAAAGCAGACAGCGGGTACAGCACCATGGTGGCACCGTGAGCAGCCAGCTCTTCCTTGTTGAACAGTGGCGTGGCACCAAACTCAGTGATGTTGGCCAGCAGATGGGCACCACCAATACCATCGGCAAATGCCTGATAGTCGTCCAGTGTGTGAACCGCTTCGGCGAAGATGCCGTCGGCACCGGCTTCCAGACAGGCCTGGGCACGCTCAACAGCGGCGTTCAGACCTTCCTGCTGGAAGGCGTCGGTACGCGCCATCACAAAGAAGCTGTCGTCAGTTTTTGCGTCAACGGCGGCTTTCACACGATCAACCATTTCCTGCAGGGAAACGATTTCCTTGTTTGGACGGTGGCCACAACGCTTCTGGGCAACCTGGTCTTCCAGGTGAACCGCAGCGGCACCGGCCTTGATCATTTCCTTGACGGTACGGGCAATGTTGAAAGCACCGCCCCAACCGGTATCGATATCCACCAGCAGTGGCGTTTCAACCGCACTGGTAATACGACGAACATCTTCCAGCACGTCGTTCATGGACGTCATACCCAGGTCCGGCAGGCCATAGGAGTGGTTGGCAACACCGCCACCAGACAGGTAAATAGCCTGGTGACCAACACGCTCAGCCATCATGGCGTGGTAGGCGTTGGTGGTACCGACGATTTGCAGTGGTTTGTTGTTCGCCAGTGCCTGACGGAATCTTTGTCCTGGAGTCATGCTCGACCCTCCTCTTCTGCCAAAAGTTGTTCTAGGTTGCGAAGCGACGTCTGGATATGGCGACGCATCAGGAGTTCAGCCAGCTCGGCATCTCGCGCCGCGATAGCTTCGACAATTCGTTGATGTTCCTGCAGCGCCTGTAACGGGCGCTTTTCACTGGTACTGGTCTGGTAGCGATACATCCGCACCAGGTGGTACAGCTCGCCGCACAACATCTGGTGCAGGCGATCATTTTTACTACCCCGAATCAGCCGGTAATGCAGATCCAGATCACCCGCCTTCTGGTAATAGCTCTGGCCCTGCTCGGCCTTGATCGAGTCTTCGTGGTTTTGCAGCAGCTGCTGCAGCTCGGCGATCTCGACATCGGTCATGCGCTCGGCGGCCAGCCGACAAGCCATGCTTTCCAGCTCGACCCGCACTTCATAGATATCGCGCAGTTCCGCCAGCGTCAGAGACACCACCCGGGCACCGGCATGAGGAATGCGGATTAACAAGTGGCGAGCTTCCAGCTTCTGGATCGCCTCACGCATCGGCGCCCGCGAGCCACCGTACTTTTCCACCAGCATTTGTTCCGACACCCGCGCACCCGGCTTTAACTCACCCCGCACAATCGCGGTGGTCAGTTCGGTCGAGACCTTTTCTGCCAGGGTTGGGGTTTCACTCATGGGCGCATCATCTGCCATATTGTCTACAATCTTTAAAACGAGGTTGAAGATATTGCGATTGAGGGCATATTTCAATCGACCTTAGTCCAAGATTGTATACAAAATACAGATTAACGAACAAAAAAGACAGGCTGGACAGTATTATCCCAGAGGCTTGTATACAATATTAGAATCGAGCGGATTTGAGGGAATTGCAGGAGCACACTTGCTGGTGTTCGACACGGTGCGGGCCTCACCAGCAAGCTGCAATAAATGGTTTAAGCGGTTTATTGCCCTTTTGGGTCAATCAGTTTTTGAATCACAGCTCACGCTGGAGATCAAACACACCGTCGATCGCCAACGTGTCGGCGTCGTCACTCAGCGACAGCAAGTAGCTTTCCGTAATGCCAAGGTCGCCAATGCCGGAACCAGTATCGACTCCGTCTTCGTAATCGGTATTGTCATCATAAAACACCGTCACTGAAGTAATACCTGTACCACCATCATAGCTGTAATCGGCCATTTCCAGACCGTTCATTCCGTTGTAGTCATAGTCCTCGTCATATTCAACATACATCAGATGACCATCAGCAAAAATTCCCAGATAGCTCCAGGAATCGCCATCTGTCATTGACCAGAATCCCTCAATAGAGTCAGCATCGAACGTTTCACGAGTCAACGTAAAATTTGCCTCTTCTACGACCAGACTGGCGCCAGAATCCGCCAAACTCAGGGTAAAGGTGCTGGTACTTCCTATTTCGCCGATGCCAGAGCCATCAGAGGCGGTGTTTTCATCGAACGTCAACGATACCTTGAGCTTGCCGGTATCACTGTCGTAAGTATAAGTGCCACGTTCAACGCCGTTCTGGTCACTTCCATTTTCAGTTGGGTCATCTGAAGTTTCAGCGTCCGGATCGTCTTCGGCGTAAATCAGTGTGCCATCATCCAGAAGCACCAGATAAACAAAATTACTGTCACTAATGTAATTGCTCCAGACGCCAACAACACTGGTTGCTGCCAACTCTGTCAGGCTTTCTTCCAGATTGGCAATGGCTTCGTCGGCATCCACCAATTCAGTGATCACCTCGTCCTGACCGGCATTACTGATCAGGTTCAAGACTGCTGAATCTGACGCAAAATCATCGACAGACTGATCAAAATCAACCGCCGTTGCCGCCGCTTTTGCCGTATCGGTAATTGTAATGCCGTTATCCGCCTCGCCATCCTGATCCAAAGTCTGTAGCAGTCGGGTAATGTTAATAACCACCGGGTCCGATGTGTCATCAGTTCCTGCCATGGTCAGTGGCGTCACTGTGCCAGTCGCGGTGACTGAGGGAAATTCCAGATCACCGATGGAAAAAGTGACTGTATCACCACTTTTATATTGATATTCACCATCATCATTGGTCGTACCATTGATACCGCTACTGGTGACATAGTCAACATTGGCAACGGCGCTATCCACAAGCGTACCGGTGTAGGTTTGGGTGCTGCTTCCTGAGCCGGAGCTGGAACTACCGCCACAGCCAGTCAACACAACAGATAGTAAAACAGCTGATAAAAGTATGGGCCTCATAAGCCTGATCTCCATATGTGGGTCGAAAAGAAATCATTGGTCGACCTGATCAACATATGCCTTCGAAGCCCCCGAACAGCTATCTGGATCAATCCTTTAAGCAAACTCTTGTCGAGTTTTTTCAGCAAGCGCAAAACTCCAGAACCAATGCTCAAAGTTCTTGGCTTTTCCATTATTTTTTGTACAAAGCGGCGATGCGAAACATAAAAAAACAAACAACAATGCAACAAAAACCCGCCGAAGCGGGTCTTGTTTCAAACACATCCAGCAAGCCTGGGTGGCGCTCCGAGATGACTCAAGCGTTAACCTCTCTGGTCAAGTTGCGATCGGCAATCCAAAACACCACAATCGCAGCAACAGCGGTCGCGGTTCCGATATAGCCGGTTGATTGCCAGCCCAGCCCGGCAGAAATCGCCAGGCCACCCAACCAGGGACCCAGTGCATTGGCAACGTTAAAGGCCGATTGATTCGACGCCGCCGCCAATGTTTGCGCTTCGCCGGCGATATCCATCAAATGGGTTTGCAAAGGTGCTGACAGCGACACCATGGTGCCGATGGTCACGCAACTGATCATGATGCTGGTAATCGAAGCCGTTGCCAGCGGATACAGAAACAGCACTACCGCACTCCACAACAACAGAATCCCAACCGCGCGGAACTGCAATTTGTCGAACAGCCAGCCGCCCACATAGTTACCAATGATGGCACCGAGCCCGAACGCCGCCATCGCCAGCGGAATCCAGCTTTTGTCTGCGGCGGTAACTTCCTGCAGGGTTGGCGCAACATAGCTGGCAACACAGAACATTCCGGAAAACCCGATCGAACCGATCAGCAGTGCCAGCCAGACATTGGCGTTATTAAAGTCTTTCAATTCAGCGATCGGATTGCCGCGTGGTTCATTCGGGTTACCCGGCAGAAACATCAGCGTCAGTACCACGGTCAAAACAGCCACGGCACCAACAAAGGCAAACGCGACGCGCCAGTCCAGCGTTTGGCCGACCCAGCTGGCCAGCGGATTGCCAATTAACATGGCAACCGTCAGCCCCACTACGACCATAGCAACGGCCTTGGCACGCTGATCTGGCGACACCAGAGAGGCCGCCACCAGCGATGCCACGCCAAAATAGGCGCCGTGGGGCAAACCCGCAATAAAGCGGAAAATCATCAGGGTGTTGTAATCGCTGGTCAGCGCACTGGCAAAGTTGCCGAAGGCAAAGCAGCCCATCAGCAACAACAACAGAGTCCGTCGTTGAAAACGGGCACCGATAAAGGCCAGCATCGGCGCACCAACCACCACACCAAGCGCATACGCACTGATCAGGTGACCGACTTGTGGCTCGGTCACCTGCAAATCCGAGGCGACAAACGGCATCAGCCCCATAATGGCAAACTCGCCGGTACCGATCCCGAATCCGCCCACTGTCAGGGCAAACAGGATCAATTTCACAGCGCTCGGAGTCAGATTATGCCCCCCTGCCGACACTGCGTTACCTGAAGAAAAAGACATACGTTAATCTCTGAAAAATTGGCTCGATTTTGAACTTTCTATCAATAACAAACCAGTGTATGGCTCAAGACACTTCGTCCAGCCCAATGAACAAAACCATGTTAGGCACTCAGGTATTATATTTCTTGACTACAAGTGAACCCGGATTTGCCAAAAGCCACTGACAAGGCCACAGTGCGCTTCTTTTGAACACGGAAGCCCCATGTTTTCGATTTATTGGCTGACTGCTTTTCTGTTGGATCTCAAACTGGGTGATCCACACCACTGGCCGCATCCGGTGGTACTGATTGGCAAGCTGATCCAGCGGCTACAACAACAACTCCTCAAACCAGAACACACGCCACAGCAGCAAAAGCTGGCCGGGGTTGCGCTCTGGTTAATCGTTGTTGTTGGTGCCTGGCTGGCCGGTTTGCTTCTGATTTGGCTGAGCAGTCTGATATCCAGCTGGCTGGCGGTGGCTGTGCAAATCGCTCTGGCTTATCAACTACTCGCCAGCCGCAGCCTGGCCGACGCCGCCAAAGCCGTGTTTGAAGCGTTGGAATCTGGCTCATTGGCACAAAGCCGGGAAAAGCTGTCGTGGATTGTTGGCCGTGACACCAGCCAGCTGAACGAAGAACAGATTGCCCGCGCCACCGTAGAAACCGTCGCAGAAAACACCGTTGATGGTGTTATTGCCCCACTGTTCTGGCTGTTTATTGGTGGCGTTCCAGCAATGCTGGCCTATAAAGCAGTTAACACTCTGGATTCCATGATTGGCTATCAGAACGACCAGTACCGCCATTTCGGCTACGCCTCTGCCAAACTGGATGACCTCGCCAACTGGCTGCCCGCCCGTTTGAGCTGGCCATTGTTCACCCTGGCAGCGGCGTTATTGCGACTGGACTGGCAAGCCGCCTGGCGCATCGGCTGGCGCGACCGCCACCAACACAAAAGCCCCAATTGTGCCTGGTCAGAAGCCAGCGCGGCTGGCGCTCTCGGCATCCGTATGGGCGGCCCCAACGTCTATTTTGGCCAGCTGGTTGAAAAACCCTGGATCGGGGACGGCGACAGGACAGTTAACCCCAGCGATATTTTGCTGGCGATTCAGCTGATGTATCTGGCTTCAGCACTGGCACTGGGGTTGTTTATCGTGCTGACAGCCATGATCTGAATCTGGATTATTCCTGATAACACTGCACGCGGGATTCTTTGCACTGCATGGCATCACTGAGGGATTCCATACAGGCGCCAACCACCTCATTGATCGCCATATGACGGGCAGTTGCAGAAGCCTGGAAATAGGCATCGGAGAAGGGTGGTTTCAGATTGCAGCGCCAGTCAGCCTGTTTGGCTGCCACGCCGGGAGCACGTGCAGCTTCAGCAGAAGACTTGCCAGATTCAACAGCTGTTGAAGCCGATGTATTAGCCGGTTGGCGCAACAACTCCAGCACTTGCTGCTTGTTGAGATATTCAACGCCGTTAAGGGTAATGGATTCAACATCGTCGAGCGACTTGATACGGGATTCCGCCTGGGCAGGCTCAAGCGCCAATGCAGTAGAAAACAGGACAGTAGAAAACAAGGAAAGAGAGAGTGAGAACGGTGCTTTCAAGCGATCACCTGAATCATCATTAAAACAGGCGATCACAGTAACACAATCCGGCACAGACCGCAGAATAGCGGACTGCACCAAACCGGTCGGAATTACTCTTCCGGCATTTCCAGCGGCTGTGGCGATACAATAATGCCGTTGTTGTCGGCATAAACATAACAGCCAGGCTTGAACACCACACCGCCAAATTTCACGTCAACATTGACGTCACCAATGCCGCGCTTTTCGGTTTTCAGCGGAATGGTTGCCAGCGCCTGTACGCCCAGTTCGGTTTCCATAATGGCGTCAACATCGCGGATACAGCCGTTGATGATGATGCCCTCCCAGCCGTTGACAGCGGCTTTTTCGGCCAGCATGTCACCCAACATGGCATGACGCAGTGAACCGCCGCCATCCACCACCAGTACCTTGCCCTTACCTTCGGTGGCCACCAGTTCACGAACTTTGGAATTGTCTTCGAAAGCCTTGATGGTGACGATTTCACCGCCAAAGGAAGAACGTCCCCCGTAGTTGTTGAACATGGGTTCTACCACTTCAACCAGGTCCGGGTAGGCATCGCACAGATCGGGAGTGAGAATTTGGGTCATGGCCGCTTCCTTTTGCTGTCAGGGAAATATAAGCCGGAGGCACTCCGGCCCTCAAAACCCTGCCAGTTATAAACCAGCAACCACCCGTGTGTGAACGTCAGTTTGGTGAATGCCGCGCATTCACCAAACGAGTCAGGTCAATCCAACCCGCTGGCCCAGCCAGCTTTCAATTAATGGCCAAACTTCAGCTTGTGCCTGCTCGCCTCGCACCATGTCGTTGTGGCCGAAGTCATGGCTGAAGCCATCTCCTGCAGCCAGCACCGTCAGCGTCTTGTCGATGCCAGCCTCGTTATCCGCACCATATTGCTCAGCAAAACGCCGACAACAAGCCAGCGGGTCAACATCATCTGCCGGCCCCATCATCATCAGGGCCGGTACTGAACTGCTGCGCCAATGCGGCAGCAACAGCCGTTTGTCGTGTTCCAGCTGCCACTTACCAAACAGCGCCCGACGCGACAGCATTTCACGGGTAATGCCAACGGGCTCGTTTTCCGGGCCAATGCCAACCTTACGACCGTCCAGTTCGGACTTGCCGGTCATTAACAGTCGTGCGGTAGTGGCGCCCAGCGGCATCCACAAATACCAGGGACGTTTCAGAATCTGGGCTCCCAGAGTCACAATGCCAGGGCAATTTTGAGCCGTCAGCTTGCCTGCTGCCAGCGCCGAGGCAATCGCCACCGCCCCCAGTGAATGGCCAATCCAGACCGGCCAGCAACCGGATTTTTCATGTACAAAGTCATGTACTGCGGGAATATCACAGAGCGCGTATTGCTCAGTATTGTTGGCGGAATAATCGAGATTACGGGGCGAATAGCCGTGGCCGCGCATTTCCATCAGCCAAACATCAAAGCCCTGACGCACCAACCAGGCGGCCAGACCTTCGCCATCATGGCCCAGCCAGACGGTACGATTGTTAAAGGCGCCGTGCAGTAACACCACCGATGGCCGACTGCCATTGCGTAATGGTGAAGTTTCATAGCTGCCCGGAGACAGATGGGATACCGCGACTTCGACACTACGATCCAGGTCCAGGTTGTGCTTGACCAGATAGACGTCGTCGGTAAATCCGGCGAGGTTTTCCGCCCGCGCCAGAGTGACAGGAAACAGCTCACTGCTGCTTTTCATTCAAAACAAGCCTCAAACAATGATGGGCCACAAAGGGCCCATCCAATCGGTTCATGTACTGCTACGCGGGCCGATTATGCCTTGTCTGCCAGGAAGAACCAGGTATCCAGCACGGAATCCGGGTTGAGCGAAACACTGTCAATGCCGTGCTCCATCAACCACTGGGCGAAGTCTGGATGGTCGGAAGGCCCCTGACCACAGATGCCCACGTATTTGCCCTGCTTTTTACAGGCCTGAATGGCATTTTCAAGCAAAATCTTGATGGCCGGGTTACGTTCATCGAACAAGTGCGCAATGATGCCGGAGTCACGATCGAGCCCCAGCGTCAGCTGGGTCAGGTCGTTGGAACCAATCGAGAAGCCGTCAAAGTGCTGCAGGAATTCGTCCGCCAGCAGCGCGTTGGCAGGCAATTCACACATCATGATCAGCTTCAGACCATTGTTGCCACGTTCCAGGCCGTTTTCCTTCAACAAGCCAACCACCTGCTCGGCTTCGCCCGGGGTTCGCACGAACGGCACCATGATTTCGACGTTGGTGAAGCCCATCTCGTCACGCACCTTGCGCATTGCCCGGCATTCGAGTTCAAAGCAGTCGCGGAAGTTCTTGGAGATGTAACGGGAAGCGCCACGGAAGCCCAGCATCGGGTTTTCTTCTTCCGGTTCGTACAAACGACCGCCAATCAGGTTGGCATATTCGTTGGACTTGAAGTCAGACAAACGCACGATCACACGTTTTGGCCAGAACGCCGCCGCCAGCGAGGAAATACCTTCCACCAGCTTTTCAACGTAAAAATCGACCGGGCCAGCGTAGCCAGAGAAACGACGCTGCACGGTTGGCTTCAGATCTTCCGGCAGACTGTTGAAGTTCAACAGCGCTTTTGGATGCACACCAATCATACGGTTGATAATGAATTCCAGACGAGCCAGACCCACACCCGCGTTCGGCAGGCTCTGGAAGTCGAAAGCGCGATCCGGGTTACCGACGTTCATCATGATCTTGAACGGCAGGTCCGGCATCGAATCGACACTGTTGGTACGAATATCAAAATCCAGCGCACCTTCGTAAACGAAACCCGTGTCGCCTTCGGCACAGGAAACCGTGACTTCCTGACCATCCTGCAAACGGTCTGTGGCGTCTTCGCAGCCAACAACCGCCGGAATACCCAACTCGCGGGCAATAATTGCAGCGTGACAGGTACGACCACCACGGTTGGTGACGATGGCAGCAGAACGCTTCATCACCGGTTCCCAATCCGGGTCGGTCATGTCGGCAACCAGTACGTCGCCTTCCTTGACCTGATCCATCTCTTCGATATTGCGCAAGATGCGCACCTTGCCAGAACCAATGCGGTGACCGATTGAGCGGCCTTCAGCCAGCACAGTACCGGTTTCTTTCAGCAGATAACGCTCCATGACGTTCTTGCTGGCGCGGCTCTTGACGGTTTCCGGGCGCGCTTGTACTACGTAAAGCTTGCCGTCATCACCGTCTTTGGCCCACTCGATGTCCATCGGCCGACCGTAGTGTTTCTCGATGGTCATTGCCATCACGGCCAGTTGCTGAACTTCATCGTCATTGATCGAGAATTGCTGACGCAGCTCGCGGTCAACCCGCTGGGTTTCAACCGACTTGCCAACGCTGGCGGATTCGGAATAGACCATCTTGATGGCCTTGGCACCCAGGTTACGACGCAGAATCGCCGGACGGCCTTCCTGCAGATTGATTTTGTGAACGTAGAACTCGTCCGGGTTAACTGCACCCTGAACGACCGTTTCACCCAGACCATAGGAAGAAGTAACAAACACCACCTGATCAAAACCGGATTCGGTATCAATGGTGAACATCACACCACTGGAAGCGGTTTCGCTGCGTACCATCCGCTGCACACCAGCAGACAGGGCGATCTGCGAATGTTCAAAACCCTGATGCACCCGATAGGCAATCGCACGGTCGTTAAACAGCGAGGCAAATACGTCCCGCACGGCGTGCAGAACGTTGTCGATACCAACGATATTGAGGTGGGTTTCCTGCTGACCAGCGAAAGATGCATCCGGCAGATCTTCTGCAGTCGCCGAAGAACGCACGGCCACTGCCATGCTGCTGTTGCCTTCCTGCAGGGTCACAAACGCCGCACGAATGGCTTCTTCCAGGGCTGGCGGCAACGGCGCATCGAGAATCCAGCTACGAATCGCACTGCCAACTTCTGACAACTGACGGACGTCATCAACATCGAGATTGTTGAGGGCTTCGTTAATACGATCAGCCAGTCCTTCATAGGCCAGGAATTCACGATAGGCCGAAGCTGTGGTGGCAAAACCACCGGGCACGGTAACCCCGGCATTGGCAAGATGACTGATCATCTCACCCAGCGACGCGTTCTTGCCGCCAACCTGTTCTACATCGCCAATTCCGACCTGGTTAAACCAAAGTACATAGTCAGTCAACGTCGTTCTCCTGTACCATCGAGTGTTTATTAGCCCTGTCGAACCGCCGGGTGGCGTGCCTGCAAGTTTGGGGAGTCGCTGTGTAACAGCAACAGAGGCCAAATCCGGGCTTTTCTGATTGTTTGTACGAGTGCCTGCTTTTCGTGGGTTGCAGCCTATTCTCTTTCGTTATGATGCTGCATGATCTGGGTCGCGGCTGTGGATGGCTCATACCAACACCACAATACTTTACAACCGCGACAAATATCGACCCGCCTGAGAACGACTCCAGACCGGCATTTTCTTGCCTCAGCCGGAGTCGCCACAACGTGAATTCGACATACGCCAGTAGGTTTCAGCGCGGACAAATGGCCGTCAGCTGCCTACAGCGCGCGATATACTAAGTGCAGGTAAAGCAAATTTCCATATGAAGCGATTCGCCTATTTTGTCTCTGATGGCACCGGCATCACCGCCGAGATGCTGGGTAACAGCCTGCTGGCGCAGTTTGAAGCCATTGAATTTGAGCGTTTGACCGTCCCCTACATCGACAGTGTTGCCAAGGCTGAAGCACTGGTCGATAAGATCAACCGCAAGGCTGAAAGCTCCGGCCAGCCAGCGATTATTTTCGACACCATCATCGACAAGGACATCCGTAAAATCCTCGGTCAGGCCAACGGCCTCAATATTGATATTTTCTCGGCTTTTCTGAATCCGCTGGAACAGGCGTTAGGTGTTGAGTCATCGTACCGGGTTGGCAAATCCCATTCCGCACTCAGTGCCAGCTACGTGGCTCGTATCAACTCGGTTAACTTTGCTCTCGACAACGATGACGGTGCCCGCACCCGTCACTACAACGAAGCCGATGTGATTCTGGTCGGTGTTTCCCGCTGTGGCAAAACCCCGACCTGCCTGTACCTGGCGATGCAATATGGCATCAAGGCCGCCAACTATCCGCTGACCGAAGAGGACATGGCTGACCTCAAACTGCCACCGGTACTGGAAAAACAACGCCACAAGCTGTTTGGCCTCACCATCGACCCTGACCGACTGTCGGTGATTCGCCATGAGCGTCGGGCTAACAGTCGTTATGCATCACTGAAGCAGTGTTATCACGAGGTCGATGAAGTCGAGATGCTGTTTGAGCGGGAACAGATTCCCTACATCAGCACCACCGACAAATCCGTGGAAGAAATTTCGACCCGCATCATGGCCGAGACCGGTTTGCAGCGTCGTCTGCAAACCTGAGGGCGGTGTTACACGCAGGCGCGTTATTCGCCGAGATCTGCCAACAGCAATTTCAGGCGCTCGTTCATCAACCGAGCGACCTGCTTGGGATGGGTGAAGACCAGACTGTGATCAGCTCCGGCAATCTGTTGGGCAATCCAGTCAGGGCTTTCCTGCTCCAGCCGCTGCTGGCGCACATACATATCTGGTGAGCTGTTCTCCCCCACCATGCTCAGCCCTGGCAGGTCCGACACCCAGTTGAGGTAATAATCCTGCTGGCTTGCCAGTGATTCACTGACCGCATGAAGCGCTTCAACAAGGCCTTGTTCGTTGGTTTTCAGCCGTTTGATAGCAATCTTGTCAGCAGTTGGATTCGAACGCCGGTTAGGCGATACGGCATCCAGGAAATCCAGATAGGCAGACTCATCACCACTGGCCAGGCGCTCACTCAAACCCGCATATCGCTGCCGTTTTTCGATTAAATGACTGGCCGAATCCCCCGCCAACCAGGCCGGTTCCAGCAGGTACAGCAGGTTGAATGAATGCTTTTTCAGCAGCTCAACCGTAACGGTACCGCCAAAGGAATAGCCAGCGATGTCCGCATCCCACCAGTCGAGCTTGTCGATCAGCTGTTCCATTTGAGTTGCATAATCTTTTGCCGTTGGCTGGGTCAGACCATGGAAACGTGAACCACCCATACCCGCCAGGTCTGGCACCAGGATTTCACTCCAGCCCTCCAGGTAGTTGACCACATAGGTCCAGGTCAACTCACCGGCGATACCGGCACCGTGAATCAGAATCAGCCGCCGGCCACCCGGATTATTCGGGCACTGGAACAACAGCGCGTGCTGGTCGGCAATTTCAGTTCGGACATTAATCGGGTGCTTTTCCAAAGGACTTCCTAACGACAACAACAGGCTACAGGCTACAAGCTACAAGCTACAAGCTACAAGCTACAAGCTACAGGCCAGTCAGTAGCCATGCTGTATAAAACAGTCGGGTAAAAGAGTTGTATAAAAACGACAGCCTCAAAGTGACTGTCGGAAATCGCCCCCGCAGGGGTTGTGATTTAACGTCAGCGGCACCGATAATACTCCGCTTGTCCTGTTTTGATAAATTTTCGGTATCCGCCCGGCCAATGCCCTATTTTCGTCACCCTCTGCCCTTTACTGCCGACAGCCTGCTGCAAGCCTGCCACCACCTGACTGCGCCCGCGCTGCTGTATTCCGGTGCCAGTGGGCAACATGACAGCGATCCAGCCGGTGAGCCGCAACGCTGGGCGATTCTGGCGTTTGATCCAGTCGAGCAGCAAACCGTCCGCAACCAGGCAGAATGGCAACAACTGACAGCCAACCTGCGCAATCACGCCGGTATTCTTTCGCCATTTGAAGTACAACCCCACGAACGTTTCATCAGCGGTTGGATGGGATATTTCAGTTACGATGCAGGCTGCTGGAGTGTCGCAGGGCTGGCTTCCGCTCAGCCCTCCATAACAGAGCAGCCGTCTTACACCGAACAATCGTCTGGCACCGAACAACCGTCCAGCACCGAACAACTGGCAGCCGCCAGCTTTAACCGCTATCGATTCAGCCTGTTGCTTGGACTCGACAACAATCAGGTTGAATTGCGCGCACCGTACGCGTTGGCACCGGATGACCTGCAGGCCATCGAGCAACAGCTGGAACAGGCGTTAACACAGCAGCAAGCCGACTCAAATCAGTCGCCAGACAGCCCCGCTCAACCGACCGAATGGCAACCCGCCTGGAATCCCGGGCGTTATCAGCAAGCCTTTGATCAGGTGCAGCAATACATCGACGCCGGCGATGTTTATCAGGTCAACCTGACCATGCCATTTTACACTGGCAGCAATCTCACCAGCGCCAATCCGGCAGCCCTGCTGCAGCACTTCGACGCGCCGTTTTCCTGTTATTTCCGCAACCCGGAACTGACCCTGTTCAGTGTCAGCCCGGAGCGTTTTATCAAGATTGAACAGCAGCAGATGGTTACCAGTCCGATCAAGGGCACAGCGCCACGGGGCGACACACCCGCAGAAGACCTGGCCAACCGCCAGTGGCTGGCAGCCAGTGAGAAGAATCAGGCGGAAAACCTGATGATTGTCGATCTGCTACGCAATGATCTTGGCCGCTCTGCCGAAGCCGGCAGCGTCAAGGTCGACAAGCTGTTTGATATCGAATCCCACGCCAACGTCCACCACATGGTCAGCACCATCAGTGCCCGGGTGAAAGCTGAGCTAACCCCGGTCGACGCCATTGTCAGCGCCTTCCCTGGTGGTTCGATTACCGGCGCGCCGAAAAAACGGGCGATGGAAATTATTGCTGAACTGGAAGCAGGCCCACGCGGCCTTTACTGCGGTTCATTTGGTTATTTCAGCGATCAGGGCATTAGCGATTTCAATATTCTGATTCGCTCAATTGTCGCCACCCCAACGGGAGCAGAATGCTGGGGCGGCGGCGGTGTGGTGAAGGATTCCACCAGCGAGTCTGAATACGACGAAATTTTTGCCAAGGTACAGCGCTTGCTGGATGGTCCGCTGGGCTGATAGCAGATCTAATCAACCAGCGCCAGAATCACACTGCTGGCATCAAATACAGCAGTGACAGCGTCGCCTTCCCGCAATTGCATCCGATCAAGCTGATCATTGGCGACCGAACCAACCAGATTACGCAGCCCGGATAATTCAATAATCACCTCGCTGCGCTGCTCACCCGCCCGCACCTCAACCAGCTTGCCCGCCAGCCGATTACGAATTTCAGGCTGGTCAGCCGGGTTTTCCAGCAAACTGACATAGTTGGTTTTGATCAGCGCAAAGATCGGCATACCAATGCGTAAATCCAGTGTCTCAACACTTTCATTGGTGATAATCGAGACGATGGTCGTTTGGTCGTCCAGCTTCATACGAACTTCGCAGTTCACCTGATTCTGAATCAGGGCTGTCACCCGTCCATGCAGCTGGTTACGGGCGCTGGTACGCATGGCAAAACGATTCATCAAATGATTGAACTGATCAACATCATCAAGACTGGCGCTCAGCTGGTCGAGCACCTGTTGATATTGTTTCTCAACCGTCCGATAAAAACGCACCAGCTTTTTACCTTGCTCCGTCAGCGCGGAACCACCACCACGGCGGCCTCCCACTTCCCGTTGCACCAGTGGCTGATCCGACAGGTTATTCATGGAATTGATCGCATCCCAGGCGGCTTTATATGACAACCCAACCACTTTGGCGGCTTGCTGCAAGGTACCGTGTTCCGCCACTGCCTCAAGCAGACGTACCCGCTTGTCAGCCAACAACGAGCCTTCGTCGGTATCCAGCAAAATCCGTCCCACCAGGTGCATGACACTAATCCCCTGCAAAAATACGTTATTAGTGGCTATTCATAGTGCCTGCTGATTACAAGCGCAATAGGCAATTTAGCGTTGTAGACTTGGCTACATAGCGTAAAGTTTCACACAAGAACTCGCACAAACGTTATGTATCATGCTACATAAAAAGCCACAACCGCTTGCTAAAACCCAGTAATCAAGCCTGTTTTGCTGATTGGCACCGTCCATGCTAACTCATCTTAATCAATTATTTATGTAGCAATACAACACATAAAGTGAGGCTAAGGTGAAAATCAGGACGTTATTCGCGGCCATATCCGGCTGGCTTTTATTGAGCAATCTGGCCGCTGCGAGCACTGTTGAAGACATGGCTGGCCGTCAGGTCAATCTGCCAGATGTGATTGAGCGACCTTATGGTGCCGCACCACCGATTACCGCCTTGCTGTATGCCCTTGACCCTCAGCTGGTTATTGCCCTCAACATGCCGTTTTCCAGCGATGCCAGCGAATATCTGCCACCGTCACTGGTGAACAAACCTGTGATTGGCAGCTCCATGGGCCATGGCCGCCAACTAAACCCGGAAAGCCTGATGACACTGCAACCGCAGGTGGCCTTTCTCTGGAAGAACAGTATCGCCCCCGTCAATCCAGACATCATCGAAGCGCCGTTCCGTAAAATTGGCATCCCAACCTACTACATCAAACTCGATAGCCTGGCCGATTGGCCACTGGCGTTCGAGCAGGTTGGCACTCTGTTAGGGCGGGCGGAACGTGGCCACCAATTGGCACAGTACATCCGCAACGCCATCGCGAGGGTCGACAAGGCAGTTGGGAACATTCCACAACAGCAACAGGTAAAGGTTTATTACGCCGAAACTCCGGACGGTCTGGCGACCGACTGCCACAGCTCCTTTCACACCGAAGCGATTGTGCTGGCAGCGGGCTACAACCTCTATCGCTGCGAGCCCCAAAGCATGGTAGGTCTGGAACGCGTCAGTATTGAGCAGCTGAACCTGTGGCAGCCGCAAGTGATTGTGGCCCAGGACCCACGTTTTACCGACTACGCCAACAATGACAGCCGCTGGAAAACACTGCCCGCCGTTGCCAACCAACGTATTTACCAGGTGCCCACCAGCCCGCTGAACTGGATCGACCGACCTCCCTCCTTCATGCGTGCGCTCGGCATGCAATGGCTGGCGGCCAACTTCTACCCCGAGCGAGTCAACTGGGACATCCGCACGGAAACCCGCCGCTTTTTCCAGCTGTTCTTTCAGCACGAACTGACTCACGCCCAGATGCAGCAGCTGTTTTCCCCTGCTGGCCAGCCGCAAGGCAACCAGCACATGCACGACCAGATGACCCACACCAACCCTTGATCTGACTTCGCCCTGATGCCTGGAGGCACCATGAACAATCTGACCGCCGCCAACCACCCGGATTTCAACCATCCGACCAACACCGTGGTTACTGATATTCCAGCAGACGCTGCTGCTTTCGATTGCTTGTGCAGCCAGGATCGCATCCAGGCCTCTGAGCAGGTGCGTTGGTTAGCTGAAAAGTCAGACAGCGCCTATCCGCCAGTGCCATTTCCATCTCGCCAGATGTTTGAACAGGTCGGTGCCGATGCATTGACCCAACTGGTAGAGCGACAACATCAGCGGCTGCTGGAAACCGATATTGCCGGTCTGTTTCCCAGTGATCCAAAACGGTTTCTGAATACCGTCAGCAAAAGCGTCGATTTTGTGGTGGAAGCCGCTGGCGGACCAGAACACTTCTCCGCCAAACAAGGTGCCATGCGCATGCGTGAGCGCCATTTTCGAACCACGATTGATGAGCGCGCCCGCGACATCTGGCTGCGCGAACTGTACTACGCCATGCAGGATGTCGACTTCCCGACTGACTGGCGGCCGGTTTATTGGCTCTGGATGGAGTCTTTTTCCATTCGCATGATTAACCGCCGAACCCGCATGGCAGCCCCCAATCGCTACCCCTACGACAATGCTGCGACCGAGCTATCCAAGGCACTGGGCTGGATTCCCAGCCAGTTTGTGCCACCCAAATCAGACCGATCCGATGAAAGCCAGCATGGCAACAGCGAGGCATCGGCCTGATGACGGTACGTACCCTGCCTCGCCTGTTTTACTGGCAAACTCCCAAACTGTCCTGGCTGCCGTTACTGCTGCTACTGACCATCAGCGCCGCCTTGCTGGCGCTGACACTGGGTCCATACCCGGTTTCAGTGGCAGACATCAGCCACTGGATAGCAGGCCGGTTACTGGGAATGGCCACTGCTATCAATAGTGAGGCTGGCTGGCTTGAACGCATGGATACCTTGCTGATTGAAATCCGCCTGCCACGGATTCTGGCTGCGCTGCTGATCGGCGCAGCGCTGGCCTCCTCCGGCGCAGCCTATCAGGCGGTATTTGTAAATCCACTGGTATCACCCGGGATTCTGGGCGTGTTGGCCGGTGCGTCGTTTGGCGCTGCTCTGGGACTGGTCAGCAGCGACAGCTGGATGCTGATTCAGCTAATGACCGTGATTGGCGGCGTGACTGCCGTTGCAGTCGGCCTCGGCATTGGCCGGATGTTTGGCAACCAGTCCGTCATCATGCTGGTACTGGGCGGTATTTTTTCCGGCGCCTTGTTCTCTGGCTTGCTGGCGCTGGTGAAATTCAGCGCCGATCCCTATGAGCAGTTGCCTGCCATTGTTTATTGGCTGATGGGAGCGCTCGGCCAGGCCAGCCTCGACGACATGAAACTGTATGGCCCGATATTACTGGTGTGCATCGGAGGACTGGCAATGCTCGGGCGCGCACTGGACGCCCTCACACTGGGGGATGACAGTGCTGCAGCACTGGGAATTCCGGTGGCTCGTATCCGTTTACTGGTGATTATGCTGGCCACCGTCGCCTCTGCCCTGACGGTATCACTGGCAGGCATGATTGGCTGGGTCGGGCTACTGGCACCGCACATTGCGCGCTTGCTGGTCGGCCCACTCAACCGCATTCTGATTCCTGCCAGCGCACTTATCGGAGCCCTGTTTCTGTTGGCGGCAGACGCGCTGGCTCGCTCGCTGACCCAATCTGAAATCCCCATTGGCGTGATTACCGAACTGGTGGGTTTACCCGTGTTTTTGCTGGTGCTGCGACGGGCAAACCGGGGGTGGCGCTGATGTTGAATCCTGTTTCCGAACAGCCCTCAACAGCAACCAGCGCGGTGCTGGAAGCCCGTCAGCTGCATTTCAGCTACGGTGCCAGCCAAGCGGTTTTGCACGGTCTCGACTTTGCCATAATGGCAGGCGAAGTCGTGTCCTTGCTGGGCACCAATGGCTGCGGCAAAAGCACGCTGATGCGTTTACTGCTGGGCCTGCTGACACCGGCCCAGGGGAGTATTTGCTTGCACGGCAAACCCCTCCAACGCTATAGCCGCACAGAGCTTGCCCAACACATTGCCTGGGTTCCACAAAGCCAGCCAATGCCCTTTCCCTACAAGGTTGCCGATCTGGTCGCCATGGGGCGTTTACCTCAACGCGGATTATTTCAGCGCCTGCAGGCCGAAGACCACCAGCTGATTCATAACACTCTGCAACGGCTGGGAATCGTCCACCTGTCCGATCGACTGGTCAGCGAGTTATCCGGCGGCCAGCAGCAGCTCTGCCTGATTGCCCGCGCCCTGGTGCAGCAAGCCAGCATCATTCTGCTCGACGAGCCGGTTACCGGACTTGATTACGGTAATCAGTGGCGACTGCTGCAACTGATTCGGGAACTTGGCCAACAGGGCGTCAGCATCATCAAGACTTCCCACTACCCGGACCACGCCGTTGGCATCGCTGACCGAGTGGTGATGATGGAACAAGGACGAGTCTTCTGCGATGGCAGCCCACAACAAGTACTGACACCTGCCAACCTCCAACGTCTTTATGGCCTGCCAGTACAGGTTATTCCGTTATTCAACGAACAACTGGCGATTCTGCCAGTACTGGCAGCGCGCCAGCATCCGCTCAGCCAGCCCGCATCTTCCGGTTAGTACCACGCAGGCTGGTCATTTTTCGTTTTAGTCATAGCACAAACACAAGCAGGAGAATTTCCATGCAAACCCTCCGCAATGGCAGCGCAAGCTGCCATGACGCTCCCCTGTTGCCTGCGCACAGGCTGGTTGTCTCTATTCTGGCAGCGGCTGCTTTTTCACCAGTTCAGGCCCAAACGGATACCGAGTCCGTCATGCTGGCGAGTGTCAGCGACACCCTGATCGTGGTTGGCGAACAGCCATCCTTGTGGTCTCCCGGCGAGAGTATCGATTCCCAACGCACCATCAGCGCGGAAGAACTGGCCATGTTTGCCGCTCCTGGTGCTGGCAGCCCTTACAGCGCGGTCTCTGCCTTACCCGGCGTACAGGCAGAGACCCTCGACCCGTTTGGTTTCGGTAATCTGATGGGTGGCAACAAAGGCCTGCGGATTCGCGGTGTCAACGCCACTCACGGCGCCAATGGCACCATCGAAGGCACACCAGTCACCGGCATGGGGCCGGGACCCGGCTATTTATGGCTGTTCGACCAGGAAAATATTCGTCAGGTGCAATTAACCCAGGGGCCGGTGAAAGCCGACGACACCGACCTCTACAACACCATTGGCGCCTTGAATACCGACCTGCTCTGGCCCTCCGCGGGGCCGTCCGGGCGCTTGTCTGCCAGCCTTGGTATTGACGATATGAACCGCTTTTATGCCCGTGGCGATACTGGCGAGCTGAGCACCGGTGGCCGTGCCATGGCGTCGGCTTCACGCTCGCAGGCAGACCAATGGACCGGGCCCGGCAAAGCAGCCGACAACCGCAATCTGGCCATTGCGCTCGAACGCAACTTTGGCGCCCTCAAAGCCAGCCTCTGGTACAGCCAAAGCAAGGGGGAACAACACAGCTACCGTGCGCTCAGCTACGCCCAAAGCAAGGACCTCGACAGCTGGTACGACTACAGCTACAGCGCTGACCCTGGAGACCTGGCCAATTATTACGACCACAACCGCCAGCAGTTCAACAGCAACCTGTGGCTGGCAAAACTGCGCTATCAAATATCCGCTTCCAGTTACATCGAGGTGCAGCCCTATCACAGTCATGAAGGTGGCGATTACTGGTCTGGCACAACCACCGGACTGATACGCGACTGGGCAATTGATCATGAAGCCACGGGTATCAAAACCCAATGGGTCAATGAATGGGATAGCGAACAGGGCAACAGTCGTCTCACCATTGGCCATTGGTACATGACCATGGAGCCACCCGGACCGCCAACCGCCTGGAAAATGTACAAGCCGCAAGACAATGGCAGTCTGGTTTTCACCAAATGGATGGTGCTTGCCAAGGTAGTTGAAGAGCATCAATTCAACAGCGCCTGGGCTCAGTTTGACCAACAAGGGGAACGACTCGATTGGTCGGCAGGCTTGCGTTATTTGCGAGAAACCCTGCCCAGCCTGGACTTTTACAACACTGACGGACTCGGTGATGTTTCCTACAGCACAGCACTCAAACAATCCAGCGGTGTCGTCGCCGCTCGCAGCGCCGAGGGCTTTGATCTGGATGCCTGGCTGCCGTTTGCCGGGTTGAAATACCGCTGGAATGACAGGCTTTCGTCCCGCCTGGCAGTGGGTCGATCAATGGGTGCTCCAGCGTTTTCTTCCTGGCCGCAATTCCAGTCGAATTACGCGTCATTCAACGCTGCCGGAGTAACCTCTCAGGATGTGATGGACCAGCAAAAGATTGAGACCCAGGATGGTATTGATATTGGGCTGACCTGGCAGGATGCCGATCGCTATGCGGACCTCACTCTCTACTACGCCCAATTCCGCAATAAAGGCATTACCTACTATGACCCGGACGTCGGTGTCGCCTATTCGCAGAACGTCGGTGATGGTCACCAACAAGGGCTGCAATTTGCCGGTGGTTGGCAGCTATTGGAGGACTGGCAATTATTCGCCAACCTGGCCTGGACCAAAGCTGTACTGGATGATGATGTATTGGCCGCAGGTGGCAGCACGCTGGAGGTGGAAGGTAAACAATTACCCGATGTGCCGTTATGGTCCGGTGCGATTGGCAGCCGCTGGCAGTATGAACAGTGGTCGGTTGCGCCTCTGCTGCGTTATACCGGCCAGCGCTACGCGGATTCTGCCCATCAGGAATCGGTTGCTGGTTACGCCCGCCTGGACATGACAGCCGGCTACAGTGCAGCAATGGGTACAGGCGTGATGTCCGTAAAACTGAGTGGCGTCAATCTCACCAACAAGCGTTATATCGGCCGGATTAACGCGGGTGATGTACAGAGCAGCGGCGCACTGACCTATTACGCCGGCGCACCCCGCTCCTGGCTGGCAACCGTGGGCTACGAATGGTAGGCGCCACGTAATCGTTCAGTACTTCTGGAGATCCGTATTACTGCTCTCCGGATTGACTGACGCACGGGTATTTTTTCACCAACGCCACCAACAGCGACAGCTCTACCGGCACATTGGTATCTGTATCGGTATCGCTGTCGTTGCTCGCCTGGTTTTCTGTCACCGCGGCGCTCTGCTCCAGCTGCTGATCCAGCAGGGTCATATAGTCATCCACGGACAGCTCGCTGGTGTCCGGCATACAGTAGAGTTCCTGGCTATCACTGGCTTTAAGCATGCGATTGCTCCAGTCAAAACCCAGTACCACACCATTGATATGCAGTTTCATGACCGGTCGGGATTCCTGCAGCAGCTGCTGATACTCATCAGCCGACAAGGCCAGGCTGGCATGACTGAAAACCACCAGCCCGATGCCAATCAGTAAAGACTTGCAACAACAGCAAGGTTTAGAACGAAACAAGGATTGGAAACGGCCGAAGACATTAAGGAGAACGTGATGACTCATATTGGCAGTCCTTTTACGAGGGCGTTGACCTCTGCTTTCTCCACACCCAAACGCTGCTGCGGTAACAACAGCCCCTCAGGCAACAACCGGAAAGCGCGGCTGGATTTGGTTCTGCAAGCACATGCCTTGCTGATACCAAACATGATTGCGGCAGTGTGATACCAGCCCAATATGAAAGAATCGAGTACAGCCTGTCGGCCAGACTGACAGAGCTGTCAAATAAGCGAGTAAACGTCAAAAAGTCATATAGCCGCCAACCAGCAGCCCATAGCGCAGAGATTTGCCAATCGTCACCAGCAGCACAAACCACCAGAACCGCACCTTCGCCAAACCCGCCACCAGCGTCAGCGGATCACCCACCACAGGCAACCAGGCCAGTAGCAAGGTCCAGCTGCCATAATGATCAAACCAGCGCGTTGCCCGCGCCCAGCCGGGTGATTGCTGCCATTGCCCCAGCCTTCCAGCAGCAGCCCAGCGCCCAAGGCCATAGTTGATGATCGAGCCCAGCACATTGCCAAGGCTGGCCAACAGCCATAACCAACCAGCATCCAGTCCTTGCGACAACAGCGTCAACAGAATCAGTTCCGACCCCATTGGCAGCAGGGTTGCGGCCAACAAGGCCGCGATAAACATCCCCGGGTAGCCCCATGCCAGCAGCCACTCCTGCAAGCCAAAATCCGGCATTAATCAGCCCTGCCGCAAAGCTGGCGACAAGCAGGACAGCCGAGACAACTGCCGTCGCCTCAGCACCATGATCAGCATCAAGAGTACACAGGCCAGTGTCATCGCTAGTGGAAACAAGGCCGTGGCAACAGACACGACTTCCAGCGCCAGCACCGACACCAGATTGCGCACCGCAAACAAACTGTAGAAAGCCAGCGACTCAGAATCCGGGCGCGACCATACCTTACGACCGGTAGGCACAAACCCGGCAAGATCAACCAGCGTCAACAGCACCACAGCCCACAATGGGTCGGAGCTGAGATACCACAATGGCAGCGACGACAGAGCCGCCAGCAGAAACAGCCAGTCTGAACGACTGATTGATATGTCGCTGTGGCGCAACCAGGCAACCACCGCAATCCCCAGAGTAATACTGCCAGACACGCCCATGGTCCAGGCACCGGCACCACCGCCACTTTGCAATTGGGCGACAAACACCACCAGCGTGGTCATTGCCCAGATCAACCAGGAGAACAGGTGTGGCTTAACCTTACCCGTCGCAATGCCACGCACATAGGGGTAGAACCCGACCAGTGTCAGCACAATCCCAACGATGCCAAACATCCATTCATAACTGAGCATAAAATTTGTACTTGTTCGCTACCGGCGACATGCCATCAAGCGCCAAGCCTAACATGGCGGGTTGGCATAAGTTGCTGGTTTACGACTTGCGAAAGGCGCTGGCCAGCAACTTACAGGTCATTCAGGGACGCCTGCTTTATGCAACGACTGTCAGACCAGGGTTTCGGTTTGCAGACCGGTCGCTGGCTGCCGCTCCAGCTGGGCTTTCGCCAACTGCTCTACCTGCGACTGCCATCCCGGCAACTCGCTTGCGGCAATAAAACTGACCGAACTGAACAACACCGGCGCCAGTGTTTCGACACCACAGAACTGCAAGGTAAACCGGTTGAGCTGCTCAACCAGTGCCCCAGCTTGTTGTTGCGCGAATTCGGCTGGCGCATCCATGGTCAGCAACAGCTGGCTGGTCTTGCCGGCCAGTAACGGCACCACCTGGGGCTCCTGCTGCTGATAACGGAAGGTCTGGCCCGGCAAAAACGTCCGGTCAATCAGTCCTTTCAGCACCGCAGGGATTCCACCCCACCAGACGGGAGCCACAATGACGATATGCTCCGCCCATTGAAGGGCCTGCAGGAATTCCTGCAGATCTGGCTCCAGCGCCTGTTCCGTGTCGTAGCCATTCTGTAGCACAGGGTCAAACGCCATTTCGCCAAGTTCAAAGCGGCGAATATCCGCACTGGTGGCAGCACCGGCAACATAACTGTCGGCCAGCGTGCGACACAGACTACGGGGCTTGGGGTTTCCGTTGAGGATTAACAGCTTCATCATCTTTGCTCCAAAACAATCAGATTGAGCGGATGATTCTGCAGTCTGCCCCTTGGGGTAGAGTCAAGCGCTGAGGATGAGTCAGGTGAATTTATTGATCACAGCTCTGCAGCGACTGCATGCAAAGATCGAGATTATTGAGCCGTGACTGGATACTGGCCTGCTCCTGCTCAAGCCGGTTACGTACCTGTAGCAATAGTTGCTCTACCCTAGCCCAGTCCAGCCGCCCCTGACGGTAATGAATGGCGCCTTTTAATTCCGCCAGCTTGATGCCCAGCTGACGGGCCTGGACGATCAGCTTCAGGACTTCCAGATCAGCTCCCTGATAATAGCGATAACGCCCCTGGCGGGCCGGAGCGATCAGACCCATTTCTTCATACAGACGAATCGCCTTGATCGACAAGCCAGTCTGGCTCGCCACTTCGCCAATATACATACAGTCTCCGTACCGTGCTGGTGTTATGGGCGATGATGGTTGCAGAGTCTGCTGTTTCGGACAAACAAAAACGCCACCCGAAGGTGGCGTTGTGACAGCGATACTATATTCTCGCTTACAGGGTCAGGTCGCGGTTGCTGGCCTTGATGAATTCTTTCTTCAGGTCTTCGTAGGTATGAACCGCCGGGAACTGAGGGAATTCGTCGATCACGTTCTGTGGCGCGTGGAACAGGATACCTGCGTCCGCTTCAGCCAGCATGGTGGTGTCGTTGTAGGAGTCACCCGCCGCGATAGTACGGTAATAAATAGTCTGCAGCGCACGAATAGACTGACGCTTTGGATCAGCCTGACGCAGTTTGTAATCCACTACGCGACCGCTTTCGTCAGTGATCAGACGGTGACAGAACAACGTCGGAAAACCCAGCTGACGCATCAGCGGCTGGGAGAATTCATAAAAGGTGTCAGACAGGATGATTACCTGGAAACGCTCACGCAGCCAGTTAACAAATTCAGCAGCGCCTTCCAGCGGCTTCAGGGTGGCGATCACTTCCTGAATGTCCTGAATCTTGAGATTGTGTTCATCCAGAATGCGCAGACGTTGCTTCATCAGTACGTCGTAATCCGGAATATCCCGAGTAGTAGCCTTCAGCTCTTCGATTCCGGTTTTGTTGGCAAACTCGATCCAGATTTCTGGTACCAGTACGCCTTCAAGGTCTAAGCATGCGATTTCCATGACTTGTCCGCCATTCTATTATTCAGGGTTGTTCGGAAGCGACGTACTCTAGCCAGTTGACGACACCAACACAACCGCCAGACGGCATTTCTCATGGGCTTGGAACAAGTTCTGGCGCCACCCATCTGAAAATTCGGCAACCGATTGAATCAGCCACCGCTAAAACAAACTTTTAGCAATATGAATATAAGGTATTAGTATTTTTTGACCTAAAACAGCCATGTTAACCTGCTCGCCATTATTACGATGACCAAAGCTGCTCCATAGCAGCGCAGGACGGATTAGCCATGACAGATTTTGCCCAACTGAATCAGGAGTACGCCAACAAGCGTCCAAAAGACCTGATTCGTTATGCTCTTGAACAACACGACGCTATCGCAGTGTCCTTCAGCGGCGCTGAAGATGTGGTTCTGATCGACATGGCCGTGAAGATCAAGAAAGACGTTGAAGTCTTCACACTGGATACCGGTCGCCTGCATCCGGAAACCTATGAGTTCATCGAACAGGTTCGCAAGCACTACGGCATCAAGATCCACATCCAGTCGCCAGACAAGGAAAAGCTGCAAGCCTTCACTTCCGAAAAAGGCCTGTTCAGCTTCTTTGAAGATGGCCACAAGGAATGCTGCGGTGTTCGCAAGATCGAACCACTGAAAAACAAGCTGGCCACGCTGGATGGCTGGATTACCGGTCAGCGTCGCGACCAGAGCCCGGGTACCCGCAGCAATATTGAAATGGTTGAAATCGATGGCTTCCCGGGCCGCAATGGTGCGGGCAGCCTGGTTAAATACAACCCGCTGACCCACTGGAGTTCACAGGACGTGTGGGACTACATCAAGATGTTTGATGTGCCTTACAACAAGCTGCACGCCCAGGGTTTCAAGAGCATTGGCTGTCAGCCATGTACCCGTCCGACCCTGCCTGGCCAGCACGAACGCGAAGGCCGTTGGTGGTGGGAAGAGGAAACCCACAAGGAATGCGGCCTGCACGGCGGCAACATTATCAGCAAGGGCTGATCGCCCAACGCAGGCCCTGCCAAACAGCCAATAAAAAAGCCGACATGCTTACGTCGGCTTTTTTATTTCTACGCCAGATCACAACCCAGGGATCTGGCGTTTACATCGAATAAGTGTCACCACCCGACTGCTCACCAGCGGCACCGCCAGTGCCTTCCGGCTTACCATCTTCAAACATGCCCTTGTCCCAGTCGTCGCCCCAGTCATCTTCTTCACTGGAGTCATCGAAGCTGTCCCAGTCATCATCAAAGCTGGCTTCCACCTTGCCATCATTAACCAGATATTCACGACGCTGCAGGTAAAGGCTGCGCAGGAAGGTGTATTTGTCACCGGTAATCATGCTCTCCGCCGACAACAGGTCAGCGCGCTTGTCGACGCCCCAAATACCAACCATACCCCACTCACGGGCGGTGTTATCTGCTACCGCCGTACCGCTGAGGCCGCTGTACCATTCCAGCGTCGTACCTGCGCCATCCCGCAGGGTGCTGGGGCCAAGGAACGGCAGCACCAGATAAGGGCCGGTCCCCACGCCCCAGTAACCCAGCGTCTGGCCGAAATCTTCTTCGTGTTTGCGCAAGCCAATATGCGTAGCCACGTCAAACACCCCAAAAAAACCCACTGTCGAGTTAATCAGGAAACGGCCGGTATCCGACGCCGCCTGACCAAATTTCAGCTGGCCAATATCATTCACCACCACCAACACATCGCCCAGGTTGGAGAAGAAGTTGCTGACCGAGTCATCAACGTCTTGCGGCGTAATATATTGATAGCCTTTGGCAGCCGGTTTGAGGACGTATTTGTCCATCACCTCGTTAAAGGCGAACATGCGCCGGTTGAAGCCTTCCCACGGGTCCGGATTATATTCTTTTTGTTGTTCTGCCAACGCCATGGATGAAGCCAGCGTTAGCAGTGCAGTCAGCAGCAAGCGCATCATGATTTCCTCGTTCCTTATGGCGGCGTATTAAATCAGTTTGGTGCAGCTTAAAAAAGCAACCAGCACTCATCACTTGGTTCCACTGGCCGAACAGCCTGGCCATCAAGGATGCAGCCGTTCTCTTTAATCAATAATACGCCGCTTGCGGGCTGGTGAGCGCCACGGCAGCAAAATGTCAGGTTGTCATCTTGCGCCGCTGGCAGTCCCTGGTTTTCCTGCCGGAAGCCAATTAACTGGTCAGTTCAGCCCAGCGTTTATCCAGTCGTTTCAACGATACCGGCTCTTTGGTGCCCAATGGCTGGGCAAACAGCGACACCCGCCACTCTTCCAGCAACCAGCGGAACTCGGTAAACGGATCAGCAGGATCATCGAGCGTCATGTTGCGAGTGTGCTTGAGGAACGGCTCATACACCGAAGCAAACTCGGTCATTGCCAGCCGGTCACGTGGCAAATTGCCCTGCAGTTTGTCGATGCGATATTCAATGGCCTTGAGATACCGGCCAAAGCTTTTCAGCTGTTCCCAGCTGGCATCCAGCATAAAACCGGCTTGCATCAACCGCTCCAGATGCACCTTGGCATCGCTGTAGGCCATCGCGCGATCGAGGCTGACCGTACCACTCATACTTTTCAGAATCTTGTGGCGCAGGTTGATCCAGTCGTAATACTGGGCCAGCAACAGTTCTCCATGCTCGACCAGTTCTTCGCGCCGCGCCAGACGTTTCTGAAACTCGCGCTCCTCATACGGCAACGGCTCTTCCAGCGGTACAAATACCTGCTGAAAGGCCGCTTCAATCAGTTGATCAATCAGTTCGTACTGGCTGCCCATGCCTTTGGCCTTGAGCCAGATGCCACCCATCTTTTTCTGGATCAGACTCTTGAACAGCCGCTCCTGCGCCGACAGCGACTTGCGAAACAACGCCACCAGGCCACGACGATGGCTACGCCGAGCCAGTTCCGGATCGGCTTCCACCGTCAACTGCACTTCGTCTTTTTCCACTTTCAGGCACGGGAACGCCCGCACCTGCAGGCCGTTGACGTCGGAAGTAGTGCTTTCCGGCAGGTCGCCGAAGTCCCAGCGCTCGACCTGATCCCGCTGCAGCTCATGACGTACCATGCCCTGAATCTGGTTCTGCGACATTTCACAGAGATCGGTTTTCAGGGCCTCCAGATCCCGACTCTGGGCCAGCAACTTGCCGTCGTCCATGACCCGGATATTCATCAGGAAATGCGCTGGCAGCTCAACCTGTCGCAGGTATTCAATTTCGATTTGTGGCTCAGTGGTACCACGCAAACGCCGGTTCAGGAAGGCCGCCAGCAGGCTGTACAGACTGCCCTTGCCAGCGTCAGCGGTTTGCATAAATTCTTCAACCGTGTTGGGCACCGGCACAAACAGCTTGCGGGTCGATTTCGGCAACCCCTTGATCACCAATGCCAGTTTTTCCGCCACAAATCCGGGCACCAGCCATTCCACCTGCGCTGACGGCACCTGTTGCAACATCGCCACCGGTACACTGAGGCTGACGCCGTCATCGGCCTCACCCGGCGCAAACCGATAACTGAGCGGGAACTGCAAGCCCTGCCAGCCGAGTGCCATCGGGAAGTCCTGATCGGTCACCCCGGCCGCCGCATCGCTGAGCAGCTGATTCTGGGTCAACTTGAGACGCTGACGCTCAGCCTCCGGCGCCTGGCTGTACCAGCGCTCCAGATGTTTGGTGGTCACCACATCCTGCGGAATCCGCTGCTGATAGAAGTCGACCAGGAAGTTGTCGTCGATCACCAGATCGCGGCGGCGCGACTTTTCTTCGTACTCGGTCACTTCCTCAATGAGGTTGATGTTGTATTGCAGAAAGTCAGCGCTGGTTTTCATCTGCTGGCCCACCAACGCTTCCAGAATCAGGATTTCCCAGGCTTCCTGCGGATGGCTGTTGGCGTAGTTAACCCGCTTACGCGGATTGACGATCAGGCCGTACAGCGAGCTTTGTTCAAACGCCACCACCTGGCCACGCTTCTCGTGCCAGTGGGGTTCAAAATACTGGTATTTCAGCAGCGGCCGACCGACCTGCTCCAGCCATTCCGGCTCGATTTTGGCAACGGTGCGAGCGAACAGTTTGCTGGTTTCCACCAGTTCCGCCGCCATCAGCCACTTGGGCTTTTTCTTGTATTGGCTGGAAGCCGGGAAAATAAACAGCTTGCGATTGCGGGCACCGAGATACTCCAACCCTTCACCCTTGAAGCCAATCTGGCTCAGCATGCCAGCCAGCAACGACTTGTGCAGCGACTCGTAATTGGTCGGCTGTTCGTTTTCGCTCAAGCCGAGGTCTTTACAGAGAATGTGCAGCTGGCGATGGGTATCCCGCCATTCGCGCATACGCATGTAATTGAGGAAGTTTTTGGTACACCACTTCTTCAGCTGGTTCTGGCTCAGTTCCTGACGTTGTTCTTCGTAGCCATTCCAGAGATTCACCAGCGCCACGAAGTCAGAATCCTCGTCCTGCCATTGACGGTGTTTCTCGTCAGATTGCTGTTTCTTTTCCGGTGGCCGTTCGCGCGGGTCCTGAATCGCCAGCGCCGAGGCAATGACCAGCACTTCTTTCAAGGCACCCTGCTTCTGCGCTTCCAGCATCATACGTGCGAAACGTGGATCGGTTGGCAGCCGCGCCATCTGGCGGCCAAGCTGGGTCAGTTTCTGTTTGTTATCGACCGCTTCCAGCTCTTGCAGCAGGGTAAAACCGTCCTTGATAAAACGGTCATCCGGCGGATCAATAAACGGGAAATCCTGCAACCGGCCAAGGCCCAGATGCAGCATTTGCAGAATCACCGCCGCCAGATTGGTGCGGCGAATTTCCGGATCGGTAAATTCATCACGGCCAAGGAAGTCGCTTTCCTCGTACAAGCGGATACAAACGCCCGGCATGGTACGACCACAACGACCGGCACGCTGATTGGCGGAAGCCTGCGAGATCGCTTCGATCGGCAGTCGCTGCACCTTGCTTTTGTAGGAATAACGGCTGATGCGGGCGATACCCGAGTCAATCACGTAGCGAATGCCCGGCACCGTCAGCGAGGTTTCTGCCACGTTGGTCGCCAGCACCACTCGTCGACCACCGGTTGGCTTGAAGATTTTCTGCTGGTCACCGGCACTCAGGCGGGCATACAGCGGCAGGATTTCTGTTGCCGGGATATGGGCGCGGCGCAGGTATTCAGCACACTCGCGAATCTCCCGCTCACCGGGCAGGAACACCAACACGTCACCCGGCATGTTGTGCTTTTTGTCTTCTTCGCGCAGCTCCGCCAACGATTCATAAATGCCTTCGAACAGGGTGCGGTCTTCGTCTTCCTCGGTTTCCCGCACCAGCGGTCGATAGCGGGTTTCGACCGGATAAGTCCGGCCGGAAACCTGAATCACCGGGGCATTATCAAAATGCTGCGAGAATCGATCCAGATCGATGGTCGCCGACGTGATGATGATCTTCAGGTCCGGGCGGCGCGGTAACAACTGTTTCAGATAGCCCAGCAGGAAGTCGATATTAAGACTGCGTTCATGAGCCTCGTCGATGATGATGACATCGTATTCATTAAGGAAACGGTCGTGCTGGGTTTGCGCCAGCAGGATACCGTCGGTCATCAACTTGACGCGGGTCTGGTCGTTGCTCTGATCAGTAAAACGCACCTGATAACCGACCGTGGTGCCCAGTTCGCACTGCATTTCATCGGCAATACGCTGAGCTACCGAACGGGCTGCCAGACGGCGTGGCTGGGTGTGGCCAATACGACCAAACCGGCCGAGTCCGGCTTCCAGACAGATCTTTGGCAGCTGGGTGGTTTTACCGGAACCGGTTTCACCGGCCACCACTACCACCTGATTGTTGCGAATCGCCTCAAGAATCTCGTCCTTGCGCTCGGATACCGGCAATTCCGGGTACTGGATTCGCAAGGCCGCACTGCGTGCAGTGACCTGTGCCTGGCTCTTTTCGATACGCGCCAGCAGTTTGACCAGCGCCTGGTCCAGCGGCTTGTTTTGACGAGAACGCTCAGCCAGCTCCTTGACGCTGCGCCGCAAGGAAAAACGATCCTTGATCAGGCAATGGTCGATGGCCTTGTAAAGCGCCCGCTGGTCGAGAGAAATTGACTGGCTATCTGGAGATACGTGTTCGGAAGACAAGAGTGAACCTGAAGACAACGGCTGTATAAAGGCGGGAATTATACGGTCATTAGCGGGACTATGGCAGCCATTGAGCTGCCGCACACTTCTGCGAAGTCTGAACAGCGTGTTCCGCTTGCCATGTTGGGCAATTCGAAGGCAAATGCTTGGTCAGTACGGGACGATTCAGGCACCATGCCTAATGACTTATTTGTCACCCAATTGGATCCAATCATGACCACACCGCTGTCCGCCGAAACCATCGCCATCGTCAAAAGCACTGCTCCGGTATTGATGGAGCATGGCAATGCCATCACCACCCGACTGTACGAAATCCTGTTTGAACGCTATCCGCAAACCCGGGCGCTGTTTGCCAATGCTGCAACCGATCAGTCCGTCAAACTGGCAACAGCCGTTGCCGCCTATGCCGCCAATATTGACCATCTGGAAGCTCTGACGGCAGCCGTCGACAAAATCGTTAATGCTCACGTTCGCAGCGGCGTGCAGCCAGAACATTATCCGATGGTAGCCGATGCCATTATCAGTGCGATGGGTGATGTACTGGGAGCAGCAGCAACACCAGAAATTGTCAGTGCCTGGCAGGAGGCCTACCAGCTGCTGGCGGACTTGTTAATCGCTGCCGAAAGCCGATGCTACGCCGACCAGCAAGCCTGACGGGTTATTGGTTTTGATGACTGGCCAGCCAGCTGGCCAGATCCTGGGCTGACAGTGGTTTGGCAAAATAATAGCCTTGATACAAGGCGCAGCCCATATCGTGCAGCAAGCGCAGCTGGGCTTCCGTTTCGACCCCTTCCGCCAGCAGGCTCATGCCGTAGTTGCGGCCAATATCAATAATGTTACGCACCATCACCTGGGCCGAGCGGGAATCCATCAGGTGGTCAACAAAACTCTTGTCGATCTTGAGTTCGTCCATCGGCAAGGTTGCCAGCATGCTGAGTGACGAATAACCGGTACCAAAATCATCCAGCGACAATTTCAGACCTTTCAGACGCACCTGTTCCAGCACCTCAACGATCACCTGCACATCGTCAATAAACAGCGACTCGGTAATTTCCAGCGTCACCAGATGGCGCGGCATGGCGGCTTCGTCCAGCTTGCGACACAGAACGCTAACAAATTCTGGATCCATAAACTGCCGCACCGAGATATTCAGCGACACCTGAAACTCGCAATCATAGTGCTTCTGCAGCTGCCGTAGCGGTAGCAGCGCCAGCTCCATAATATGTGCGCCGAGTCTTGGCATAATGCCGATGGTTTCTGCCAGTGGAATAAACTCACCAGGCGACACCATCCCAAGCGATTCATTCTGCCAGCGCAGCAGCACTTCAACGCCATGCAGCTTGCCATCGACGTTCACCTGCGGCTGATACACCACAAAGAATTCGTTATTACTGATGGCCGTGCGCATCTGGTATTCCATATCCAGCTTGTGCATGTGCTCCTGATGCATATCCGGCTCGAACCGGCGTACACAGTTGCGGTGTTTCTTGGCCTGATACATGGCCAGATCGGCAGCCCGCAGCAAGCCGTTCTGATCCGTGGCATGATCCGGCGAACTGGCGATGCCAATGCTGACACCAAGTTCAACAGCAACTCCGTCAATACGGTAAACACAGGCAAGGGTCCTGAGAATCTGCTCGGCCACCCGCACATCGGAATAACAGTCGTCGTCCGCCATCAGCACCAGAAATTCATCACCGCCGTGTCGGGCTGCAATGGCACCGGCCGGAATCGACTCCAGCAGCCGTCGGGCAACTTCCTGCAGCACCTTGTCTCCAAACTCATGACCGAAGTTGTCGTTGATGTTCTTGAAATAATCCATGTCGATATAAAACAGACTGAAGTACCTGTGCTGCTGCAGCCAGTCATCAAGCAAATTAAATACATGGCTGCGGTTGACCAGCCGGGTCAGCGAATCATGGGTAGCCTGATACCGCAGCGCGTCCTGTTTCGCTTGTTCTGCCCGACGGCTAACGGTAAACAGCAGGAACAGCACCAGCTGGAACAGGGCAAAACCGATGCAGTAGAACATCAGAGTCAGCAGGTACTGGTAAACCACCACCCGCTTTTCAGATACAGAAACAACCCAAATACCATTGTCAGAATCCAGCATGGCGACACCGTGCATGCGCTTGCCCGCCAGATTAAATTCCACTCGCCGGGCAACTATCTGATCACTTGCTGGAATGTCGTGAAGCACACTGGTGACATCAGTAGACAGTGGGGTTTCATAGTTGAGTGAAGGCCACTGGGTATTGGCCGAAAAATACTGCAGATATCCATCACGAGCCCGCACCAGCATCAACACACTGTTGTCATCAAGGCGGTCGGCGTAATCAAAGAATGTCGCAACACCCGACAGCTTCAGACCGGCTACCACAACCGCCAGAGGTTCACCGCGGTCATCCCGAAGGGTTTTTCGGATCGCCGGAGCTTCGGTATGCAGCGCTTCAAACCAATAGGTTCTGCCAAGCTGCAAACGATCAGACTGCAACACTTCCAGAAAGGATTCCCTCGCCTCTGGCTGTTCCAGCAAATTGGGGATTTTATCTTTGTTGCTATCATCACTGACCGCAAAATAGTCGCCTTGGGGCGTTGCAACCCCCAGCGCCAGAATCGCAGGACTGAGCGCACTCAGATGGGCTAACAGCTGGAATTGACGAACGGGTCCGTGAATGGCTTCAGGATTATCGCGCATGATCTCCCAGCCAGCAAAATCGAGCAATACTTCCTGATCAGCCAAAAGCGTCTGAAACGCGCTTTGAGACAGCTGAACCAGTTGCTGATGGTCATCCAGAACATCGTCAACCGTATCCTGCCAATCAATGAGCAACGCCCAAAAAAACAGCACCAGAGTCACCGCCACAATTCCGGTATAGGCCCAGCTGTTTTGTAAAGGCTTCAGCCCCATGGATAACCCCAGTCTGAATGCGATTCGCGTATTCGAAGAAGTCTAGCTGAACGTCTCAAATTAGACACGATCAGCTATGGCAGTTGTCCTGTTTTAGCAGGCTGTTGATTTTTGTTTTCGAGGCCGTCCATACAAAGTAAAAACAGCCGACAAGAGGGTGATGCTGTTCACTTAAGCGTTTGCAACCACAAATCATCGTTTTCCTGAACTGTTCGGGCCGCGCAGGCTCAGGATCCAAAAGCCCTATGGATCCCGGATCTGCTTCGCGTCCGGGATGACGTGGATTGGTTAAATGAACAGCATTACGACAAGAGAGAGTTTATGCGTGATCAATGACCGATTTGAGCCTGCTTTTAACACCGCAGTGGTAACGCAGATAGAAAACCAACGCCGTGTTAGAGAACTATTCCTGCAGCCTTAACCGGCAACCTGCCTGAGCCAGTCTTCGAGGTTGTAATAGTTGGTCACCCGCGCAACCTTGCCCGCACGAATCTCAAAGAATGCACCGGCTGGCAGCACATAGGTTTGACCATTGGCTGCTGGCAAACCTTCATCGGTCTGCAGATACTCACCATGCACAACAAATTCGGCAGCGGCGCGATCACCATCCGGGCTGCTCATAATCACAATATTTTTCAGCTCTTCGCGATAGCTGGTGTTCATTTTCACCATAAACCCGGCAAAAGCATCGCGGCCAACCTCACGACTGCCCTGATTAATATCGTGAATCACATCATCGGTCAGCAAACCGAGAAAGGTTTCCATATCACCGCGGTTAAACGCCTGGTAATAATCGAAAATCAGCGCTTCAGTAGCGGAACGGGACATAGGCTAATCCTCTTCAGAGCCATCAGATATCGTCCCGCAGGGTAACCTGTTTTGGTGTCGCAGAATTGTATTGCTGCGACACGAAAAGGTCTTTTACCAGTCTGACGTCAGCGTTGCTGACGCACCTGGTCAATGGTTTCACAGAGTTGCTGAATCGCTGGTAACACCCGTTCGGTCATGCGATGGGTCTGATCGGCATTCTGCTTGAGGATATGATGATTGGCGACCGCCCTCAGCTGCGGCCAATGTTGCCAGTTGATCGCATCGGTATTGTCCCGGCCATTATGGTTGGGCTGAATAATCAACTCCGGATCGCTCAGTATCACCTGTTCGAGACTGATCTGAGGATAATCGCGATCCAGTTTGGCGAATGGGTTGGCTCCGCCACACAAATGCAACTGCTGCTGTGGCCAGGCATTGCCCGCCACCGTCGTCAATGGCCGCGACCAGAGTTCATAGAACACTCGTACGGTTGACTTTAGCTGGTATTGCAACTGCAGCCGCCCCAGGCGGGTTTCATAAGCCCCGGCCCGCAGCCCGGCCTGTTGTTCCCGGCCGGTCAGCTGACCAAAAAACCGCAGCTCACGTGCAACGTCCACCAGCTTTTCAACGTCCGAATACACCACTTTCACACCAAACTTGGCCAATCGCTGCAAGTCGGCTTCCGGATTACCGGTTTTCCAGCCAATCACCAGATCTGGCTGCATTTGCAGAATTTTTTCCACCTGCAAACCGGCATAGGAACCTACCCGCGGGATCTGGTTTGCAGCTTCGGGGAAATCCGAGTATTCAGTGGTAGCGATAATCTGGTTACCAGCACCAATGCTGTAGAGCAACTCAACAATATGCGGAGCCAGTGCAACAATTTTCAGCTGCTGACGTTGCTCTGCTGGCAAGGCGGTGATCTGTTCGACCAGCTGTTGCTGGGCTTTCGCGTCGAGCGCTTCATCAGCCTGGGCTGATTTGACCAGTACGCCTGCCAGCACCAACAGCATCAAGCCCACAGACAGGGCTTTCGACGCAGACTCAAACCGGGATCTTTTCACCACTGCCCGATTCATCACTCGACTCACTACCCGACTCACCACCCAATTCACCAATCGGCTCACCAATCGACGCCCTTACGGGCCTTGATACCGGCCTCGAACGCATGTTTGACGGGTTGAACTTCACTGACGGTATCCGCCAGTTCGACCAGGCGCGGATGGGCATCCCGACCGGTCACGACTACTGTCATGTTTTTCGGCCGATTGGCCAATGCTTCCAGCACTTCGTCGAGATCCAGATATTCGTACGACAGCATGTAGGTCAGCTCATCCAGCAGCAGCACATGAATATCTGGATCGGCCAGAAATTCCTTGCTGGCTTGCCATGCCAGTTTGGCAGCGGCAATGTCCTTTTCGCGATCCTGGGTATCCCAGGTAAACCCGGTGCCCATCACATGAAATGGCACGCCCAGCTTTTTCAGCAAATCACGCTCGCCGCAAGGCCAGTTGCCTTTCACAAACTGCACCACGGCGGTTTTGTAGTCATACCCCAGCGCCCGGGTAATAGTGCCAAAACCGGAGGTGGATTTACCCTTGCCATGACCGGTTATCACGATCAGGGTGCCGCGATTTTCCCGCGCCGCCTTGATACGTTCACGGACAATAGCCTGTTGCTGCTGCATTTTGGCTTTGTGTTCAGCGTTGATATCTAGCGTCGATTGATCGGTATTCAATGGCTTGTCGCTCACGCGCGGCCCTCCTGAGTTGAAGAGTTGGAAAGAAATTCCTGGTCAAGACCAGTAACGGCGGAAAACCCAGCAACGCCGGAAAACCCAGTAACGGCGGAAATCAGTGTCGGCCAATCCAGATGTTGCTGACAGGCGTCGGCGATACGGTCGAGAGCGTCTTCCTGTTGCTGGTCATAAGTCGCCAGTTGGCGGGTGTCAGCACCAGCCCAGCGGAGAATTTGCTGCAACGCCTGCGGGGTATCAAACAGCCCATGCAAATAACTGCCAGCGACCTGATTATCAGCACTGTAACAGCCGTCAATGCTGGTATGGCTGGCATTTTTCGGATTTGCCTGTTGGCTTTCGTGCAGTCGGGCAAACGGCTGAAACTCACCATCCGGCAAGGTGTATTCGGTGCGCCCGGCATGGATCTGGTAACCACTAACGACTGTCCGGTCGTCGTTTTCGCCCAGCAGCACACCCTCGCTGTTGATCAGCTCCTTGTCCGGGAACAGGGTTGTGGTGATGGGTAAATACCCCAGACCGGCACTGCTGCCCGGTTGATCTTCGATACCATCCGGGTCATGAATCCACTGCCCTAACATCTGATAGCCACCACAAATGCCCAACACCTTGCCGCCATAACGCAGATGGCGGGCCAGTTGATCCGCCCAGCCGGTGTTATGCAGCATGGCCAGATCGGCCCGCACATTCTTGCTGCCGGGCAATATAATCAGGTCGGCATCCGCCAGTGACTGGCCTGGCCCAACGAACTGAAGGTCCAGCTGCGGATGCTCGCGCAACATGTCGAAGTCGGTATGATTGCTGATACGGGAAAACACCGGCACCTTGATACGCAGGCGAATATCGTTTTCGTCACGCTTCTGCTGCACGTCGATGGCGTCTTCGGCAGCCGCGCTGAGATTGTGCAAATACGGCAACACCCCCAATATCGGCTTGCCGGTACGCTCGGTGAGCCAGTCCAGCCCAGGTTCCAGCAGTTTGATATCGCCACGGAATTTGTTGATAACAAACCCCACGACCCGCTGCTGTTCAGACGGCGACAGCAGCTCCAGCGTACCAACCAGTTGAGCAAACACGCCGCCCCGATCAATATCCGCAACAATTATGACCGGACAATCAACCGCTTCGGCAAACCCCATGTTGGCGATGTCCCGGTCGCGCAGATTGATTTCCGCCGGGCTGCCGGCACCTTCCACCACCACCAGCGGATACTGCTGCTGCAATCGTTGATGGCTTTCCAGCACAGCTTTCATCGCCACGGTTTTGTAGTCGTGATAAACCGCCGCGTCCATGTCGGTAATGGCCTTGCCCTGAATAATCACCTGGGCACCGATATCTGAACTGGGCTTCAGCAGCACCGGATTCATATCCGTATGGGGAATAACGCGGGCGGCTTTGGCCTGCAACGCCTGGGCACGACCAATCTCGCCGCCTTCCGGAGTCACCGCACTGTTAAGCGCCATGTTCTGCGGTTTGAACGGTGCTACCCGCACTCCGATATTGTTAAAACAGCGGCACAATCCGGCCACCAGCAGGCTTTTGCCAGCGTCGGACGTGGTGCCCTGCACCATTAAGGTGAGCGGCTTTTCCACCGCCATCGCAGAAGTGCCTGTCTCTTTGGTATTCACGAATTCCCCTCCGGGTGCGCCATATGAACCACGTCCGGCGGCAAGCTGCCAATACACTCCACTTGCGCAAAGGCATACGGATGCTGGGGAATACGAATCCGGCTGCGGCTGCCATAAGCAATCGACAAGCGTGAAAACCAGTCACCACTGCGCCAGTCGACCGGCAACAAACTGGCCAAAATCAGCCGAATTACAGCCCCATGACAAAACACCATAATGTGCTTGCCCTGATGCTGCTGTTGTAGCTGCTGAAAGACGCGGGTCACTCGTTCGTACACCTGATCGATCGTCTCGCCGCCAGGTACCGGATACAGTGCCGGTTGTTCGGAGAACCGCTGCAAGCGTTGCCAGCCAGCCGGGTTATCCTGCGGATCGCCAAACAGCTGACTGAAAGGAATGCCGTCCCAGTCGCCAAAATCGTATTCGCGCAGATCATCCAGCACCTGCAACGGCAACTGCTGTTGTTCGGCAAACTGCCGGGCAAAATGCAGGCAGCGCTGTTTCGGCGAGCTGATCAGCAAGTCTGGCAATTCCACCGATGTCGCGGCCTGCTGCAATTGCAACCAGCCGTCAGCATGCAGGGGCACATCGGTACTGCCATACATGGCCGCCGGGCCATCCACACGGCCATGGCGGATCAGATCAATACGGGTATCCGTCATTGCAGTCACTCTCAGCTAAGAGTCATTGATGAGCCATCGGTTTTAACACCAGTGGTAAACCGGCACTGACCAATGTGACCTGATCAGCCAGCCGCGCCACCGCTTGATTGAGCCAACCGGCATAATCAACAAAACGGCGGGTTTCCTCGCCCATCGGAATCACCCCCAGCCCAACTTCATTGGCAATCAAGAGCACATCGGCCGGGCAGCTGGCCAGTGCTGACAACAGCGGATCGGACAGCTGTTCGAAGTCAGCGTCGGGCCAGAGGTAAAGCCGATTGTTGAGCCACAGCGTCAGGCAGTCGATCAGCAAGACCGAACCTGCGTTGGCAGTGACCAGGTGTTCGGCCAGTTGCAAGGGCACTTCGGCCAACGACCAATCGGCTCCACGCTCCTGTTGATGGCGCTCAATGCGCGCCTGCATCTCGGCATCAAACGGTGTTGCCGTTGCGACAAACTGCTTGTGATAACCCAGCACAGCAGCGCGTTGATTGGCTTGCTGCAGGGCAAATGACGACTTGCCTGAACGGGCTCCGCCAATAATAAGATGAATCATCCAGCCACCCCTGACGGCAGTTCTGTAACGACTGGAAGCCAGTAGCCAAGGTTGGCAACCGCCAGCAACACGATGTAAATCCACAACTCCTGAAACTGCTGGGCGGCCCCCAGACAGTCGCCGGTAAAACCCTGAATATGCTTGTGCATCCAGTGTTTAAGACACCAGCGCACCGCAACCACGGCGACCAGCACCACTAGTGCAACCACCACAGGTAATGACCAGCCGATCATCGCGACCAGCAGCCCGGACAATCCGAACCCCAACAGACAGGCCAGCAACGGCAACGACAGTGGTTTGGCCAGCGGATCACTTTTGCTTTTACCCGGTGCCGAGACATAAGGCAGATCCTGCGCATGCGTGACCGCCAATGCCCGCGATAACGAATAGCCAATCAACAGCGCCGGAATCAGCAGCTGTTGTTGCGCCAACTGGATCAGCAACATCAGTTTGAGCAGCAGCGCCAGCAGCAGCGCGGCGCTGCCGTAGGTACCAATACGACTGTCCTTCATGATTTCCAGTTTGCGCTGCGTCTCAAAGCCGCCGTAGAAGCCGTCAAAGCTGTCCGCCAGACCGTCTTCGTGCAAGGCGCCGGTCATCAGCAAGCTGGCAATCAGCAGCAGCACGGCGGTTACTTCAATGCCCGCCAGCGGCTGTGCGAGCAAGAACAGCAGGCTCAGTAAGCTCGCCAGCAACAGCCCGGCTAACGGGAAATAGACCAGCGCGGCGTGCATTTCTGTCGGGCTGTAATCGAGCTGCTGGCCAACGGGCAAGCGAGTGGTAAAACTCAGAGCCAGCCGTACGCGGTTAAGCTGTTTACTCAATATCGCGTTCAAACCCTGGCCCTTAAACCGTAACACCGGCGCTTTCAAAGGTGGCCATGTCGTTATAGAAAGCACAGGCACATCGCAGCAGCGGCAACGCCAGTGCCGCACCGGTTCCCTCACCCAGACGCAGGCCGAGATCCAGCAAGGGATCAGCTGCCAGTGCCCGCAAGGTCAGCTCGTGCGCCAGTTCAGCCGAGCGATGGGCAAAGATCATATAGTCGCGGCTCGACGGCTCGATTCGCACCGCCAGCAAGGCGGCAATGCTGACGATAAAGCCATCGACCAGAATACTGCAGCCACGTTCAGCCGCCGTCAGCATGGCACCAACCATGGCAACAATTTCAAAACCACCCACTTCCATCATGGCGACCTGTGACGACACTACCCGATGTGTAGCGCGCACCCGTTCCACCGCCTGGCGTACCAGATCGGTTTTTAATTGCAGCTGTTCGTCACTGATTCCGGTGCCCCGCCCGACAGCTTGCACCACCGACAGATCTTCCAGCAATACCAGCAAGGCCGCAGCACTGGTGGTATTGCCGATGCCCATTTCGCCGAAGGCCAGCAGGTTACTGCCGTTGCGGATATGCTTTCTGGCAATCTGATTGCCGCTTTCGAGCGCTGCCAGCAGCTGCTCAAAAGTCATTGCCGGTTGTACCGAAAAGTCTTCGGTTCCCGCTCCGGCACGAGCACTGACCAGCTTGCCACTGACATCTGCGACGGGCTCAACCATGCCCATATCAACGATTTCCAGCGCCATATCATTGCTGGCACAAAAGCAGTTAATCGCTGCGCCATTATTCAGATAGTTGAGCACCATCTGGCCGGTAACTGCCTGCGGCGCAATACTGACGGGCTGGCGGGCAATGCCATGATCTGCAGCGAATACCAGCATGGTCGGCTGTTTGATCTGGATGGCTTGCGGCGGCTGGCACGCCACCTCAGCCTGCATCTGGGCAAGAAGGGCTGCCAGACCTTCCAGCTTGCCAAGCGAACCGGGCGGCTTGGTTTTGTTGTCGATACGCTGCTGCGCCAGCTTGCGACAGTTGTCATCCAGCGTTTTTATTTCGTAGACGGGGAAGTCATATATCACAACAAAATTTCCTGAAAGATCAGGCTCAATGAGCCATTTTTAAAAGAGCCTTTTGGAAAGGAACCGTTAAAAGTCATCGTGGTTACCAGCGGCGGGTGCGCATCAGTAACAGAAAAAACACACTGCCAATGGCAGAGGTAATAATGCCGATCGGGATCTCCTGATCACTGGCCAGCGACCGCGCCAGGGTATCCGCCCACACCAGAAAACCGCCGCCCATCAGCAAACACCCCACCACCACAGTGCGGGTCGTTACGCCAAACCAGCGCCGAACGATGTGGGGAATCATCAAGCCAACAAAACCAATACCGCCACATTGCGACACCACCACGGCCGTCAATAGCGCACACATCAGTAAACCCAACAGCCGCATACGGGCAACCGGCACTCCTAGCGAGGTGGCCGTGTCATCACCCATCAACAAGGCATCAAAGCGACGCCCCAACAGCCAGCTGACAACCGCAACCAGCAGCACCGGCAGCAATAACAGCCACAACTGCCAGACTTCGATGCGGCTGATTGATCCCATTAACCAGAACATCACTTTATTGGCGGCGAAGGGTTCACCCAGATACAGCACCATATGAGTGGCGGCAGACAGCATCAGTGAGATGGCAATACCGGCCAGCAACAGCTGCTCCGGGCTGCGGGCCCAGGCACTCATGGCCAGACCATGAACAATAAATACCGACAAGCTGGCGCCCACAAACGCAGCCGTTGGCAAGGCAGCGTTGTCCGGCAGCCAGCTCATGGTCTGCGGCAAAACGCTGACCAGCGCTGCGCCCAGACCAGCACCCGCAACGACGCCAAACAGATAGGGGTCGGCCAGACCATTGCGTGTGACGGTTTGCAGACTGTTACCAGCGATTGCCAGACCGCCACCAACCAGCAAGGCGGCCAGAATGCGTGGCAACCGCAGTTCAAAAAAGATCAGCTGATCCATCGCCGTCGGGCATTGATCAAACAGGCAACTGGCAATGGTCACCGGGCTCAACTGTGCTGAACCAAATCCCAGTGACAATAACGGCGACAGCACCGCAAACAGCAGCAGTACCGTCCAGCGCAGGCGAAGATTGGCCACCAGCATCAGTTGCCCTCCCGCTGCCAGCCAGTATGAGACGGACAAAAATCGACCCGCACACCGTGATTCTCATGACGCACGATACAAGGCAAACCGAACACCTGTTGCAACAGCTCCTGCTGTAACACCTCGGCCACCGGGCCACTGGCCTGCTGCTGGCCATTTTGCAGAATCAACAGGTCGTCACAGTAGAAGGCTGCCAGATTGAGATCGTGCAGGCTCATCACAATGGTCAGCCCGGTTTCGACCGCCAGCTGGCGTAACAGCCCCAGAATTTCGTGTTGGTAAAACACATCCAGATGATTAACCGGTTCATCCAGTAACAACAATTGCGCGCGCTGCACCAGCGCTCTGGCAATCAGACCACGCTGCTGCTCACCGCCGGACAGGGTTGCAAAGGCTTGTTGTGATTTATCGAGCAGGCCGACCCGCTTGAGCGATTTGCTGACTTCGTGATCGTCAACCGCATCCGGCAGCGCCAACAGTGGCTGATGCGGCAGCAAGCCCATGCGGACAACCTGATAGAGGGTTAATTCAAAGACGGGATCATTGAGTTGTTTCACCAGCGCGATCTGGCGGGCGCGCTGTTGCAAGGTCATGCGAGCGGTTTCCAACCCCTCCCAGCGACACTCGCCAGCCAGCTGAAACTCACGTCCGCTGAGTCCGGCAATCGCCCGCAAAAGCGTGGTTTTGCCTGCGCCATTAGGGCCCAGAATCCCCAGCACACGGCCGCGCGGCAGTTGCAGACAGACGTCGTCCAGCACCCGGGTATTTGCAACCCTGGCGGAGAGATTGTTGAGGTGTAAACCGTCAGCCGATTTCATCAAGACACGCCTGCCAAACCGGTACGGGGAAAGAGCCACCCTTTGCGTTCAGCAGACAGACTGGTAAACGAGTGATGGTTCGTGTGTCCCCGCACGAACATTAATCGAATAGTCACAGGCTGGTATCTGACTTCGGCCCAACAGCAGAGGCTGGCCGTTACAGTTGCGGGTACAGTCCCGGAGTTTCACCGGATTCCCATTTAAGCTAGCCGCCGAGGCTGCTAACACCTGAAAGAGGCGCGACTATACCAGCTCGCTGGCCGGGTTTCGATGGAGAGATGGTGGGATCGTCAGTTTGACGTGGATTTGGCAGCCGCATGCTGCCAATTGGCGACCCTAAATACAGCCGCAGCGAATATCTCACCGCAGGGTCCCGGCATACGGGACCCTGCAATGTGATAACCACTCAAGCCTGTTTGGCTTTTTCCTCATCCCGCAGTTCACGCCGCAGAATCTTGCCTACGTTGGTTTTTGGCAGTTCGGAACGGAATTCCACATGCTTGGGAATCTTGTAGGCGGTCAGACGCTCCTTGCACCAGGCCCGAATATCAGCCTCGTTGACATCGCCTTTGGCAACCACAAACACTTTCACCGCTTCCGAGCTTTTCAGATCCGGTACACCAATCGCAGCCACTTCAGTGACCGCCGGATGCAGGGCAATCACATCTTCCACTTCGTTGGGATAAACGTTAAAGCCAGAGACGATGATCATGTCTTTTTTGCGATCAACAATACGCATATAGCCATCGTCCTGAATCACCGCAATGTCACCGGTGCGCAACCATTCCCGGGCTGGCTGGCCGCTGGCATCCGGCAGGAAGGATTCATCCGTGGCGGCTTCACGTTTCCAGTAGCCTTTCATGACCTGTGGGCCTTTGACGCACAACTCGCCCGGCTCGCCAATCGGCAAGTCGTTACCATCGGCATCGACCGTTTTGCAGACTGTGCTCGCAACCGGCATACCTATGGTGCCAAGCTGGATATGGCCGGGCGGGTTGAAAGACACCACCGGTGAGGTCTCGGTCATACCGTAACCTTCAGCAATGTCGGTACCCGTCACTTCGTTCCAGAGCTTCGCGGCACCTGAAGTCAGCGCCATGCCACCCGAAATAGTCAGTTTCAGACCACTGAAGTCGAGGGCGCGGAAATCCGGGTTATTACACAAGGCCACAAACAGGGTATTCAAACCCACAAATGCCGTGAAACGGTTGTTCTGCAGGGTCTTGATAAAGCCGGGGATATCTCGTGGGTTAGGAATCAGCAGCGAGCAGTTACCGGTTTCCAGCAACACCATACAGTGCACGGTAAAGGCATAGATGTGGTACAGCGGCAACGGCGCAACAGCCGTTTCAACCCCCTCTTTCAGCGCCATGGCAAAAAGACCATGACATTGCAGCATGTTGGCGATCAGATTGCGGTGGGTCAGCATCGCGCCCTTGGCGACGCCGGTCGTACCACCGGTATATTGCAGCACCGCCACATCGTCATTTTGCAGTTCGACTTTACGGTAAGGCTGTGCAGCGCCTTTGCTGAGCGCGTCCCGCAGGGATATGGAACCGGCGATGTGGTAGGCAGGCACCTGTTTTTTGACGTACTTCAGTACCGCATTGATCAGGTGGCGCTTCAGGAACGGATGCATGTCACCAATTTCGGTGACGATGACATGTTTGATACCGGTTCTGGGTACCACTTTTTCTGCCTTGCTGGCCATGTTCGCCAACACCACCAGTGCCTTGACACCGGAGTCATTGAACTGGTGTTCCATTTCCCGTTCGGTATACAGCGGGTTGGTATTCACCACGATCAGGCCGGCTCGCATGGCCCCAAAAATCACTACCGGATATTGCAGGATATTGGGCAACTGAATCGCCAGCCGGTCGCCCGGCTGCAATTGCAGGTCGTGCTGCAAATAACTGGCAAACTGACCACTGAGACGGTCCAGCTCGCCAAACGTCAGCTGCTGATCCAGACACAGGAACGCCGGACGTTGATCAAAGCGTTTTACGAAGCGATCGAACAGATCAATAACAGAGCTGTATTTGTCCGCATCAATGGTGCCCGGATAGTTTTTCGGATAGCGATCCTGGAAAAACTGTTCGTTCATACGTTGTCCTCTTTGCATCCGGAGGATGCTTATTCTTATTGGGTGTGCCTGCCCAACCTGTTTGTATGCCGAAATCATTCCGGCCGTCTGTTTGACGCAATGTTAACAGGTCAGGCTTGCCAGGAAGCAGAAGTTTAACGCTTTATAAAATAACTGGCAAAAGTGCATTTCCAAAACCTGCACAAGAACACCAAATTTAGCCCAACTCAAGCTTATTCAGTAGCAATCCTGCCACACAGCCTCGACAAACTGTCCTGCATCAGCCACTTTTGAGTAAAGGGGCATCTGTTTAATCCCGCACTGCTTTGTGAGAGCACTGGATTGCAATAGATGCCCCTAAAGGCATTTGCACAGGGACGACTTTCATATGCATTCACGGACGCCGCAACCAATCAGTATCGAAAAGGCCGACGGCCAGGCTTTTACGGCCTGGCTCTACCAGCCACACAACATGCCTGCCCGCAGTCTGATCCAGATTCTGCATGGCATGGCCGAGCATCGCGGTCGTTACGAGTCCTTTATTGAAACGCTGGTAAATCAGGGCCATGCCGTGGTGATTCATAATCACTCTGGTCATGGCGAACATTTACCACACGGCTATCTGCCGCGCTTTGCTCGCGCGGGTATCGCTGTTCCGGACGGCCAACCAGGCAAACCCGGCAGCGGCTGGTGGAATTTGGTGGAAGACGCCTGGCTGGTACAACAACAGGCACAGGCTCGTTTGCCTGTCAGTTGTCCAAACCTGCTGTTCGGTCATTCAATGGGTTCATGGCTGGCGCTTTGTGTGGCTTTGCGGAGTCCGGATTTACAAGGCCTGATTTTATCCGGCAGCAGCCTGCAGTCCGGCTGGTTGTATCGACTCGGTGGCGCCGTTGCCGGTGTCATCGGCCATCTGATTCGTTACGACCAGCCTTCCCGCTTACTGTCATCACTGGCGTTCGGAAACTATAACGCCCATATCGACAATGCCTGGTCAAACTGGAACTGGCTCAGTCGTTGCGACCAGCAAGTAACTGATTACCTCAACGATGGCAACTGTGGTTTTGATTGCAGTCCGGCGTTCTGGCAATGCCTGTTTCATGGCCTCAGTTATCTGGCCACCGAAACGCCACTCAAGGATTTACGTCCGGAGTTACCGATTCTGCTGGTTTCCGGCGACGAAGATCCGGTATCTGACTACGGCCAATCATTACGCACGCTGGAACTGGCGCTGTTGCGTTCCGGCCACGACAACACCACCACCTTGTTGTATCCCGGCGCCCGCCATGAACTTCTGCATGAAACCAACGCCGAAGAAGTCATCAACGACATCAGTCACTGGCTCGACCTGCAACTGCGAGGCAGCAGCCGCCAGGCAGGCCAACAACCAGTGACAAGAACAAGGCCTGCGGCTTCTGGACATGCGTCCAGACCAGCATGATCAAAACCCGCGCGAAAGTACTATAACTGCCGCATTTTCACAGTATCATTCGCGCCTTCGGATATTGTCACCGCTTCACATACCTTAAGGAGAGACCCCATGACGACCATCACCAATCACACCTATGACGAATTGAACGTCGGTGATAGCTGTACACGCGTCCACACCATCACGGAAGATGACCTGCGCATGTTTGCGGCAGTGTCCGGCGACCACAACCCGCTACACCTGGATGCCGCCTATGCCGCCACCACGCCGTTCGGCAAACAGATTGCCCACGGTATGTACTCCGGTGCGCTGATTTCTGCCGCCTTTGCGATGGAAATGCCAGGACCCGGCACGATTTACATGGGCCAGAACGTGCAGTTCAAACGGCCGATTTTTATTGGTGACACCATCACCATTACCCTGACGGTGAAAGAAAAACTCGGCAAGAAAAACGAAGTGATCTTTGAAACCACCATCACCAATCAGAATGGCAAGGCGGTGGTGACCGGTGAAGCAACCGTGATTGCACCCTCAGAAAAACTGACCATCAACCTGGCTGAACTGCCAAGCATTCAGGTTGGCAACCACGCATACGACGCCGAATAAACGACGCTCGACTGCCAGAGAGGGGCGCTGGCGCAAGCGGCGTTCTCAACCAGCAAAGCGCCCCGTGTTGATTAATTCTGGCGATTCGCCAGCAACAGCCCACCCAGCGTGTCGGCATAACGGTCGAGACGCTGGTTTTCCTCTTTAAGAGAGCGCTGCAAGGCCGCCTTCATATCCAATGCAGAGTCTGCCAGCTGTTGCTCACTGAGATCCTGTAACCAAGCCAGATCACCCCGTAGCTGTGCAGCCTCCACCCCGTCAGAATCCCCCAGCTGACCATCGACTGGTCGTAGCTGTAAAAGCTGCAACCGCAACTGCTGGGCAGCAAACAGATTTTGCCAGGCCGAACGGCTGTCAGGTTGATTCAGGAAATCCCAGACATAATCAAGCAGCAGCGGCTGGCAATTCATAACGCCCTCGCATCCGAACAGCGCTGCCGAAACCGGCCTGCTTGCGGTTGCCAACGGCAGTTGCTGCAATTGTTGCCAGACGCCAAACATCCCGGCATAGGACACCGACGCCTGCCATTCCACCAGCAACTGCTGATGCCGATGAATATCTGTCAGAGCAGTGAGGGTCAGATGACGGGAGATATTCGAAAAGCCGGCCTGCTGTGCCAGCGCGACCGCCAGCCGCAGGGATTCCAGCTCAGTAAAGCCCAGTGGAGTTGAACGCGGACGGGCAGCCACTTCGACATGGGCCAGCCAGTTGTTCATCTGGCCGTCGTTAAACTGATCATCAAAGTACCAAAAGTCCAGCATCTGACCAGCGGCCCAGAATGGCGATTCAAGCCGGATTCCCTTCAGCAGGCGCGCAGCCAGCTCACCATCGCCGCTTTGCCAGAGTTGACTGGCGAGCGCAAAACGGCAGGCATCCAACAGCTCGGCAACAGCGACCGACAGCGGTTGCCGAAGCTCCGCCAACTGGTCAGTGGCATCAATCAACACAAACGCCACCAGATCCGGCTTGAGCCCCAGCTGCAGACCCAGCAACAACCACTGCATACGAGCCAGAACAAAGTGTTGTTGCAGTTCAGCTGTTGGCAGCTCCGTCAGTGGAAACTGTCGCAAGACTTCATCTGACTGGCTCAAGGCCGCCACTGACCCCTGTTGCAGCAGCTGTTGCAAGTGCACCAACTGCAACCAGGCCTGCTGCTGGGTAGAGAGTTGCGGTTGTTTTTGCAAGGCTGCTGCCAGTGCAATCAGTCCTGGCTGATGCTGAATGGCTGTTCCATTGGCCAATAAGCGCTGCAACTGCTGAAAGTCGTCTTCGGTCGTTTGACTGACCGCAGACTGACTCAGCACTGCCAGCAGCCAGACGGGCAACATCAACGAGCCTGCCGTGATTCTGCCCGCCTGCCTTGCCCAAACACTGAAGACTGCCAGCAACCGCTGGCCACATCCCTGTTGCGGTACCACTAGTTCGGCCTCTGAATGCGGTAAACCGCCTTGATTACGAAGTTCTGGCCTTTCAACACGGGGTCATACAAGACACCACGAATGCCACGGGTGGCTGAATCCACCAGCTTCTTGTTGGTCGTGTCGAGCAACTTGACCAGCGCCACCTGTCCGGTTGGCAAGACCTGCACTTCCAACCTGACCTCACCTTCTTCGCCGCCATTGATCAGCTCACGGGAATATTCCGGCGCCACACTCATGGACGGTTTGATATTACCTTCGCCCAGCCAACGGGCATTGCCGCGCAACTGCGATGAGGTTTGTGGTACATCAAAGCCGGAACGTGCCGTTACCGTGGTGGTAGTGCAGCCAGTGGTGATAACCAGCAGCATTGTGGCCAGCAACATCGGTATACGGGCCGCCATCAATTTCATTTTCCAACCCCTGTCTTTTCGGTTTTTTATCGACCATTTACGGCCGCTTTGGCGATGCTATCAAAGACCTTCAACAGCTCACACTTGAAATATCGCCGCGACCCCCAACATTTTCCGGTAATTGGCAAAAGGAAAATGATATGTCGAACACAGACCACGAATTCATCAGTCGTGACGATACCGATAACAGTATCGCGTTGGCAGACGAAATCCTGCCAGACCGCCTCAATATCCTGCCGGTCGCAGGCCGCCCTTTCTTTCCGGCCCAGGTACAGCCGGTGGTAGTTCCACGCAAGCACTGGGAAGCAACCTTCAAGCGCATCGCCAAAACCGAACACAAACTGCTGGGGCTGATCTGGACCGAAGATCTGCAGGCGGCCGAAGGCCATATCGATGCCGACGAACTGCCGCTGATTGGCTGTGTGGTACGGGTACACCGCATTACCATGGACGAAGAACGTATCCAGTTTATTGCCCGTGGCGTCCGCCGTTTCCGGGTACTCGACTGGATCACCACAGATTCACCACTGGCTGCCCGGGTGCACTATCCGTCGACCCAGGTTGAATTCAACGACGAAACCCGCGCCTACGCCATGGCAATCATTAATGCCATCAAGGAGCTGGTGACCATCAACCCACTCTACAGTGAGGAACTGAAGCATTATCTCAACCGCTTCAGCCCCAATGACCCGGGTCCGTTAACCGACTTTGGCGCCGCCATCACCACCGCTGAACCGGAAGTACTGCAAGAAGTACTGGAAACCCTGCCAATCCAGACCCGTATGGAACGGGTACTGGTGCTGCTGCGCAAGGAAGTCGAAGTCGCCAAGCTGCAAGTTGAAATCAACGATTCCGTCAACGACAAGCTCAGCAAGCATCAACGCGAGTTTTTCCTCAAGGAACAGCTGAAAACCATCCAGAAAGAACTGGGCATTTCGAAAGACGATAAAACCGCCGAAATCGAGGAGTTCGAGCAACGCCTCGAAGGTCAGCAGATTCCAGAACCCGTACGCAAACGCATCGACGAAGAGCTGCACAAATTCAGCATGCTGGAAATGGGCTCGCCGGAATTCAGCGTCACCCGTAACTACCTCGACTGGGCCACCAGCGTGCCCTGGGACAAATACTCAGAGGACAGCTTCGATCTGGCTGAGGCTCACCAGACACTCGACAAGCACCACGCCGGACTGGATGACGTCAAGGAGCGGATTCTGGAGTTTCTCGCCGTTGGCAGCTTCAAGAAAGAAATCAGTGGCTCCATCATGCTTCTGGTTGGCCCTCCCGGCGTCGGTAAAACCTCGATCGGCCGTTCCATTGCCGATGCCCTGGGCCGCAAGTTCTATCGTTTCAGTGTTGGCGGCATGCGCGACGAAGCGGAAATCAAGGGTCACCGCCGTACCTACATCGGCGCCATGCCCGGCAAGCTGGTTCAGGCATTAAAAGACGTTGAAGTCGCCAACCCGGTTATCATGCTGGATGAAATAGACAAAATGGGCTCGTCCTATCAGGGCGATCCGGCATCAGCACTGCTGGAAGTACTGGACCCGGAACAGAACCGCGAATTCCTCGACCACTATCTGGATCTGCGTATCGACCTGTCGAAAGTGCTGTTTATCTGTACCGCCAACCAGCTCGACACCATTCCCGGCCCACTGCTCGACCGCATGGATATGATCCGGTTGTCCGGCTACATCGCCGAGGAAAAGATGGCGATTGCCAAGACGCATTTGTGGCCTCGCGTGCTGGAACGCCATGGTCTGAAAAAATCCCAGCTGAAGATTTCCGATCCGACGCTGCGGCAGATTATCGAGGGTTATGCCCGCGAATCCGGCGTCCGCAAGCTGGAAAAGCTGCTGCAGAAAATCGCCCGCAAGGCAGTGGTTAAGCTACTGGCCGACCCGGAGCAAAAAATCTCGGTAACTGCTAAAGACCTGCAGGAATATCTCGGCGCACCGGTATTCCGGCCTGAGAAAATTTTCCGTGGTACCGGAGTGGTGACAGGGCTGGCCTGGACGTCAATGGGCGGCGCCACCTTGCCCATCGAAGCAACGGTTGTGCATCAGCAGGGTCGTGGTTTCAAACTGACCGGCAAGCTGGGTGATGTCATGAAAGAATCGGCCGAGATAGCCTGGAGCTATACCAGTGCCAACGCCGCCAAATACGGCGGTGATGGCAGCTTCTTCAACGACCGTTTTGTGCACTTGCACGTACCGGAAGGTGCGACCCCCAAAGACGGCCCCAGCGCCGGTGTCACCATGACCACCGCGCTGATGTCACTGATGCTGAATCGCAGCATCAACCGGTCACTGGCAATGACTGGCGAACTGACGTTGACTGGCCAGGTGCTGCCGGTGGGTGGTATTCGCGAAAAGGTCATCGCCGCGCGGCGTTCAAAAATTATGGAAGTGATTCTGCCGGACGCCAACCGCGCCGACTATGAGGAGCTGCCAGAACACATCCGTGAAGGCATGACGGTGCATTTTGCCCGTCAGTACAAGGATGTGTTCAAGGTAGTATTTGGCGACTAGAGGTCGCCTTTCAGGCCAGTGCGCCCGCACAGCGGGCGGACTCGACAAAACGCCGGGCAATGCTTTCAGGCACGGCGGTCTTTCGAGCCAGTTCGGCAGCAGCCATCGGTTGGCGACGCATCAGATCAACCATCGGCTGCAAGCCCGGATAGCGCTCCAGCAAGGCATCCGGTGGCATAATCAATAACCGTCCGGCGCTGTCACCCAGTCCTTCCAGCGGTTTACTGCAGGCTTGCCAAGCCGTCATCCACAAGAGTTCCGCTACCGGCTCTCCCAGCAGGACGCACTGCTGCACCAGTTCATCATCATCAGCCAGGTTGCGATGACGAAAACTGCTCGAAAAACCATAGTTACGGGAAACACATTCGGGAATGTCACGGGTGAGGTAACGGCCACTTTTACCGGCAATTACCCACTCCATGCAGGGGTTGGTTTGCAGTGAAGCATTGAGGTTGTGTTGTAAACAAAACTGTATCTGTTCCAGCAGCCAGAGGTCGGCTGAAGTGTTGGTGTATGACCCTTCAGTCATTGCAACTCCAGTTTGTTGTTATTGTTATTAGCAGCCAGCAAGGGCGGCATGAGAATGCACGCCATCGTCAGTGAGCGTCAATCGACTATAGGCCGATTGTCCCGTATTCGCCAATTCAGGTAGCAAGACCAAGGTATCAGGTCAGTGTTACAACCTGCCCATAAAAAAACGGGGAGCACCAGGCTCCCCGTTTCAGGCTATCAATGATCGGCAGCCTGAGCCGCTCGTAATCAAACGCTTACTGTTGTACTACGAATTCAACACGACGGTTGGTAGCACGGCCTGCCGCTGTTTCGTTGGTGGCAATTGGGTTGTCTTCACCATAACCAACAGCTGTCAGCTGATCACCAGAGATGCCCTTGCCAATCAGGTAATTACGTACGGAATCCGCACGAGACTGACTCAGACGCTGGTTGAACGCAGCAGAACCCTGGCTATCGGTGTAGGCAGCAATTTCCACCTTCAGGTTCGGGAATTTGGCCACTTCAGACGCCGCGTCGTCGAGAATACCACGGGCTTCAGCGGTCAGGCGGGCGCTGCCGGATTCAAAGTTGACGCCTTCCAGCTTGCCATCAAACACGGAACAGCCCTTGGCATCGACCGAAGCACCGGCAACGGTATTTGGACACGCGTCATTGTCGTCGATCACACCATCGTTGTCGCTGTCGAGTGGCTCAACCACGACTTCCACCACTTCTTCAACCACCGGCTCAGGTTCTTTCACCAAAGCAGGCATAACAACCGGCTTCGGTTCTTCCTTCACCACAGGTTTGGCTGGCTTGCTGGCACCAAACAGATAGCCCACTTCCAGCATAGCAACACCGTGTTCGTTGCTTTCATCGGTCATTTCATCGATGTGGTATTCAGCACGGCCAAACCAGCTTTCGGTAAAGTGGTACTGCAGACCCAGACCATAAGTGAATACATGCGTCTCTTCGTCGAAGCGATTGTTTTGCGGCACTTCGAATTTTTCCAGGCCATAGCCAGCCGTCAAATAGGGCTTGAGGGCATTTTCACCAAAGAAGTACAAGCCTTTCAGCTGATATTGGGTAATCTCAGGTTTCTTATCGCCCTGGAATGGAGATGGCAGCGTCAGCGAAACTTCACCAGCCAGAGCCGGCAGGAAGTAATAGCCCAGCGACAGTTCATTGGTCCAGGAATTATTGATATGCGATCCGTTGTCGAGGCGGAAGTCATCAAAAATCTCGTTATCTGCATATCCACCACCCACTGTGATGTAGGTAGAACCCTGATCAGCATGCGCTGACGCAGCTGCTGCGAAGGCAACCGCAATTGCCAGAGGTTTGAAAGTCATGGGTATCTCCTTGTATTTACCGAAACTCTCGAAATCAGACATATATTCAAGTGCAAGTTCATGACACTTGTATAGCCAATTCAAACATTCTTAAAAGCCTGGGGCTTATTTTGTCGAAAAAATGGGTAAAGTCACAAAATAATGCTTCTACTTCCTCGCGAAGCTGACTCTTGGTCAAAATATTCCCACACAAAATACGTCAGATATATTCTGAAATGGTAATTTTCTGTATTGATCGAACAGATAATTCACCCTGCCGCACAGCCGATACCCCATCATCATTTTTACAAGCCAGTCCATTATTTATTAACAAATAGCACAGCAATATATTCATGCCGGTATCAATGGCTTTTAGCAGGCACCTGGACCAGGAGTTGGGCGCATCACATTGGAGGGATAAATCTGTCAGTAGATCGACCACAACCAGAATGATTGTGGCCGTACGCATAATTTACGCCTGACTGGCTTCTTCATCCTGCCGTTTGTCAGCCTTGTGCTGTTCGTCCGTGCGATCCAGTTTCCAGTAGCTGCTGATGTAAATATCCGCCGCCACCACGCCCCGTTCGTTACGGAAGTACTGACGCAAGGAACGCATCTTGTGGAACTCGCTGGCTGCCCAGACAGCCACCTTGCCCGCTGGCCATGGCTGTTGGCGCACTGCGTTGATGTAGGCGGATTGATCAGCCAGCGGCTGGTAGTCATCTGCCTGCGGGATAGCTTCCGCAACAACCCACTGGATCTGGATACCCGCTGGTGCCCGTACATCCTGCTGATCTTCCGCACTGGCAATCTCAATAATAGCGACGCCCTCTGCCTCTGCAGGTAACAGCTCCAGGTTAGCCACAATGGCCGGCAAGGCCGTCATATCACCGGTCAGGAAATAAAAATCAGCTGGCTGTGGAATCAGTTTGGTTGGTCCAGGACCACCAACCATAATGCAATCGCCCACCTGCGCCTGTAATGCCCAGCCAGCACCTGGACCCTGGCCATGTTCTTCACTGCCGTGCAGCATCATATCGAGGGTCAACTGGCGAGCGGCAACATCAATTTCCCGCACGGTATAACTGCGCACAATCGGGCGAACGTCCGGATTTTGCTGTTCTGCTGTCAGCGCACTGCCATCAGACTGAAACTGTAATTTTACATAACCACTTTTGCTGTCGGCCGGGAAATCATGCAGAGCCTCTCCCCCCAGCACAACACGCTGCATATTCGGGGTTAATCGTTGTATTGAAACAACGGTCAATTCTCTGGGTTGCGGGCGAGACATAAAAACTCCTGCGGAGGTAATTGCGGATCCAGCCGACATTATGACGGCCAGAACCCAGATAATAATACTTATCGTTAATTTATTTGCCGATAACAGCTATTTATAAAAGCTATTCTTGTCAGGTCTGACTACGATGACAGCGAACGAGTATCAGACAATCGCGGTAATCAGCCAGCTTTTGCCAGCCATCACAACCTCGTCGTCCAGCTCCTTGCCGATCAAGGCCAGCGCCAGCGGGGTAGCCGCAGACACCAGCTGAACGAGCTGACCATCCTGCATTAACTGGCGACCACCGCCGGGGGTAATCCACACCAGACGCTGCTCATCCTCGTATTCCAGCGTCACCAGTGCTCCTAGGGCAATCGGGCTGCTGTCATCAAACGCCAAGGGCTCCCAGCGCCCCAGACGAATCTTTTCCTGCTGCAGTTGCAGAATCCGCTCCGACTGGCCATGGGCCAGATAAGCCGCCTCCAGCGCCAGGGTATCGTATTTGTTTTCCGGCTGATTATCTTCGTGGGAAGCACTTTCATGAGCCGTGCGGGCAGCGGCCAGCGCAGCCTCGATATCGCGATCACAACTGGCCAACAACTCCAGCTTAAGTTGTATTTTGTTCACTTCAGAATCCTGTACGGTACTATCTACCGGAGCTAACCCATAGCCACCCGAACCACCAACCACAAGCCGGCCATAACCGCCGTGAGCGGCACTGATCAACCGGCCTGTTACCGCAGCAGTTTGTGTTATCACATCCGCAGCGGATAAATGGACATTTTTCTGGTCAGCCCAAAACGGAAATTACCTCATGCAATCGCAACAAATCAAAACCCTTTCCAGCCGTTTGTCCATCAGCGCCTTCTGCCGGTTGCGACAGGTTGATGAGTTGCTCTGTATCGACATTCGTCATCCGGCCTTCAGTGCGCGTGTGTTGCCACAAGGTGCCCAGCTGGTGTCGTTTATTCCGGAGGCTGATCAGGACTGGTTGTGGCTCAGCCCGACCGCCGAATACAAGAAAGGCAATTCGCTCCGTGGCGGCGTACCGATTTGCTGGCCCTGGTTTGGCAATGCTGATCGCAACCCGGCCGATGTACAGGCGCTGATGGCCCACGACCAGCCACTGCCCGCCCACGGCTTTGCCCGCACCGCCAACTGGATGCTGGAAGAGTTGCAAGAAGCCGTCGATCAGGTCGAGCTGACGTTTGTGCTGGAGCGGGTCAACCACCGCCAGTCAGTCTGGCATGGTCAGGCTGAGCCACGGGTGCATTTCATCCTGCGCGGCGACAGTCTGCAGATTCGCCTGACCACCACCAACACCGGCTCCACCGCCCTCGCCTTCACCCAGGCGCTGCACACCTATCTGCCGACGGCCAGCATTCACAACAGTCATATTGAAGGCTTATCCGGCGCTGGCTATATCGACACGCTGGTTGGCTGGCAACGTATGAGCCAGTCTGGCACCGTCCGTTTTGACGGCGAAACCGACAGAATTTATCTCAACAGCAACAATCGTTTGATGCTGGTAACGCCAGACAGTCGCCGCAGCCTGGTTGCCGAAGGCAGTGAGAGCACAGTGGTATGGAATCCGGGGGTTGAGAAAGCACGCCGCCTGAGCCAGTTCCCGGACCACAGCTGGCATCATATGTTGTGTATTGAAACCGCCAATGCAGCAGATGACTGGGTGCATCTGGCCCCCGGCCAGAGTCACACCCTGGCTGTCAGCCTCGCACGAGGCTGACAGCCAGCAACACTCAGCAGTACTGTGCTACGTCCACAATCACCCGCCGCAGCCAGCGGTGGGCCTGATGGTGTTGCAGCAATGGTGACCAGGCCATTTTCAGTTCAAATGGAGGAATCGGGAATGGCGGGTTTTTCACCAACAAGTCAGCCGATGCTGCCTGCATGTCGGCCACCTTGCGTGGCAAGGTGGCGACCAAATCGTTGTTGTGAGCCAGCAGCGCCGGCATCTGGTAATGGCGGGTGAAAACCGAAATCTTGCGCTTGTAACCCAGCTTCGACAGCGCGTTATCAACCCAGCCCAGCCGGATAACCTTGTCAGGGTCGATCCCCACACCAGCGCCCATGCCGGTTTTGGATACCCAGATATGATTGCTGGCCACATAGGCTTCAAGGTCAAACTCACCGGCCAGTGGGTGATCGGGATTCACCAGACAGACAAAATCATCCTGCCACAGCGTCATCTGGTGGAAGGATTGCGGCATATCGTCAAAGCGGTTGATAGCCATATCGACCTTGCCTGCTTCGACATCCTTGAAGGTCACGTCAGACGGTGTCAGTACGTCCAGAATAACGTTCGGAGCCACTTCCCGCAGTCGTTTAACCAGTTCGGGGATCAACGTCGATTCTGCGTAATCACTCACCATCAGGCGGAAAACCCGGTGGCTGCTCTGGGCATCAAATTCTTCCAGTGGCTGCAGTGCCGCTTCCAGCTCACCCAGCGCCTTGCGAATAACCGGTTGTAATTCCTGAGCCCGTTCAGTGGCTGTCATACCTTCCGAGGTACGCACCAGCAGCGGATCATTAAACAGATCACGCAGGCGGCGCAAACCGTTCGACATCGCCGGTTGGGTAATCCCCAACTGCTGGGCAGCACGGGTGACACTGCCTTCACGCAACAGCACATCCAGATAGACCAGCAGGTTGAGGTCAATTCGATCGAGATTCATCGGTTATCCATCATTTTTGCAATGCGCTATTGTCGCAGCAAAAGATATATTCACCAACTCAATATTGAAAAACAAAAACATTCCCGAGAGTGATTGTCTGACAAATACTCCGCAGAAGTCACAACCGATTCACAGTCGGCCGCCAAATATTCGGTACACTGCCCCAGTTCTGATTCATGCACCACATTCACATTCAGGGAGCCTGTGATGATTTCATCAAGATCTTTTTTGTCTGGCCGGTCGTTAGCGACTCTGATGGCGGCCACCAGCTTGCTGCTGGGCGGCTGTGCCAGTCTTGAACAAAAGCTGCAGGACGCCAAACCAACCGCCCGGGTTGCCGGTGTTTCGATCTCTGATATGTCGCTGGATGACGTCACCCTGAAGGTCAAACTGGCCATCAATAACCCCAATGCCATCGCCATTCCAATGAGTGGCCTGGCGATGAAACTGCTGGTCAGCGGTAATCAACTGGCCGCCGTTGAACAACCGGACAGCAGCCTGACATTGAAAGCCAATGGCGAAACCCTCACCGAACTGCCGGTCACCTTCAGGTTTGCCGATCTCTATCAGGTGTATCAGGCCAGCAAGGGCCAGAACGAAGTCGCTTACGCCATCGATGCCGACGTTTTTACCGACTTGCCAGTGGCAGGCCGGGTCAGTTTGCCAGCCAACTATCAGGGCAGCTTGCCAATTCCGCAGATGCCAAAACTGAGCCTGCAAACCGTCAATCTGGAAGATATTGGCTGGAGCGGTGCGACCTTGCGGCTGAAGCTGAATATCGACAACCCCAACAGCTTTGGAATCAAGGTAAACGGACTGGATTATAACGTGGGCGCTGGCAGCAACCAGCTGGCCAGCGGTGCGCTGGGTGCCGTCGATCTGCAAGCCAACAAAACTGCGCTGCTGGATTTGCCGCTGAAGCTGAGTTTCAGCGAGCTGGGTAAAAGTGTGATGTCGCTGCTGACCAGCAGCACCGCTACCGAAATTTCCTTCTCTGGTGCACTGGATTACCAGCCGGATCTCAGCATCTGGAATCCTCAGCCGCTGAAGTTCAACGTCAGTCAGACCCTTAATCGCTGATTAGGGCTCTGCCCCTGCGCCAGAAAAACAAAAGGGCTGCCAATTTGCAGCCCTTTTGCATGAACACAACAGGCATCGAGGGGTGTAATCCCTGTCAGTTATGAAGAAAACGCTGAAAATAACGTCTTTCCAGACGAGCTTGCGAGCTCTGGAATCCATACGACGATGGGAAATTCACCACCGTATGGATCCTGAGACAAGCTCAGGATGACGAGAAATATTCACTCAGTGCCTTAACCGATCAGCATTACACCACAAGGTGCGCTGTTATCGCTTAGTGGTGGTGACCACCGGCTCCATGAACATGGCCGTGCTCCAGCTCTTCTTCGCTGGCATCACGGATGCTGGCAACCGATACGCTGAATGCCAGAGACTTGCCAGCCAGTGGGTGGTTGGCATCAACAGTGATCATTTCTTCTTCCACTTCAGTCACGATCAGGTTGATTGGACCTTGTGCAGTCTGGGCAGTGAAAGCCATGCCTGGTTCGATTTCTTCAACACCGGTGAAAGCTTCACGAGGTACTTTCTGAACACGGTCTTCGCTGTAGTCGCCGTAGGCATCGGCAGCTGCAACAGTTACTTCAAACTCGTCACCAACCTGCTTGCCTTCCAGCGCAGCTTCCAGGCCAGGAATGATGTTCTGGGCACCGTGCAGGTACACCATTGGCTCACCACCCTCGGAAGAATCGATGGTCTCACCAGATGCAACATCAACCACCTTGTAATGGATGGAAACCACTTTGTGTTGGGCAATAGTCATAGGAAATTTCCGTTTTGGTTCCCGCGAGGGGAATAAATTGACTCGTCAGCTGCCACCAAAAGCCGGATCAGATACCGCATTCCGGACAACCCACTAACGAAACGAGCGCCCAGTATAACAACTGGGAAACTCCATGCCACCACGTTGCCGCTGCCAGACAAGCCGTTTGCCCGTCAGTGACGGCTGGGTCACACCCTTATGCAGTCCAGGCAACAGTTGAAACAAGACAGCCAGAGCTAGCAACCTGTCCCATTATCAGTCGAGCCAGCGTAACTGTTGCTTTACCGCTTCCAGCAACAACACCCGGTTTGACGATTCACCATCAAATTGTACGGTCAGATAACGCTCATCCAGCTTGACTACTCGTCCCTTGCCCAACAAGGCATGCTCAATCCGCCGCCCTGCCGGGCCAGCCGTCAACCCTGGTTTCATCAGCGCGGGCTTGCCGGATGCAGATTCAGGTTTGGGCGGCCGCTTCACCAGCAGCTGCAACTGCTGGCCAGTGGCCTGCAGATATTCCGCCAACCAGCTGGCCTGCGGCCGACTGATCTGAGCTTCCGTTTGGGATTGCTCCAGCGCCTGCTGAATGGCTTCACAATCGGCCAGATTCAGTTCCTGCCAGAACGGGCTGTCGAGTTCACGATCCGCCACATCCAGGCCGCGCTTGACCACCGGCCCCAGCAAAAACAGCTGCTGGCGCGCCCGGGTCATGGCAACGTATAACAGTCGACGTTCGCTTTCGACACTTGCAGGCGTGGTAAACGCGCCTTCCGGCCGATAGGGAAAATAGTGACCGTTGAGGCCCGGGATAATCACCACCGACCACTCCAGCCCCTTGCTTTTGTGAATCGAGGTCAGCCGCACCCCATGACTGCCACGACCATTTTGCTGGCGGGCACGCTCACGCAGTTCCAGCAAAAAGTCATAGGCGGTGTCCGACGACTGCTGACTGTCACCAATAAACTGCACAAACGCCTTGATGGTTTGCAGCCGGTCTTCCACCTGCTGAGCTGAAAAGGCGCTGTCACGCACGCCTTGTTCCAGATCCGTGACGTCGATATAGGTGTTCAGCAACCGCCAGGCAGGCATTTGCAGCAGCTCGGCGCTGTCGAGTACTTCCGCCCGCTGCAGCAACTGCTCCTTTTGCCAGCGACTGATGGTATCGGGAATTGCCCGCTGCAAGGCGCGACCAAAATTCTGACTATGGTTAGCCAGTTCATCAGCAATCTGTTCCAGTACCTGACGACGGATTTTCGGATACGGCGTGGTCAGAATCGTCAGCCAGGCCTCGCGCCGCCGCTGCGGGCTACGCTCACCAAAACGCCCGGCAGCGATTTCCAGCAACAGCCAGAAGATCTCCAGCTCCCAGCGATCCAGCACTGACAACGAATGATCCAGTTGATAGGGAATATTGGCCTGCAGCAACGCCAGTTCAATCGGCGCGCACAAGGCCCAGATCCGGCAAATCACCGCAATATCATTGGGCTGACAGTGCTGCAGTTGCTGTCGCACCAGCTCCAGCACCGCCGCCGCTTCCTGGGCCGGAGCCGAGCGCCGCATTTCGATCGCCGTTGCCGGTGTGCCCGCATGCGAACGGCAAATCACCGCTTCCCGTTCGCGATTGTGGTGAATCAGGTGGTTGGCCAGCAACGACAGTTTCGGCCCGTAGCGGAAGGTTTCCGGCAGCTGATAAACCGCCACCTCACCCATTTGTTCATCAAAGCCCGAAACGATAAATTCCGGTCGCGAGCCACGGAATTCGTAGATGGTCTGATCAGGGTCGCCAATCACCATCACGGAACCACGACCGCCGTAGAGAATTTGCAGCAACTGTTGCTGGATTTCGTTGATGTCCTGATATTCGTCGACCAGGATCCATTGCATATGACCGCCAAAGAAAGCTGCCAGATCAGCACGCCTGACCAGCAGTTGAACCGGGTCCCAGATCATGTCGGCAAAACCGATACGCCGTTGATCCTTGCGCCATTCTTCAAACTGATCAAACAGCTCGATAAAAATGCGGCATTCCGGTGGTAACTCCAGCGCTTCAAATACCTCAGCGGCAGGCGACAGGCCGGACTTCACCAGATCAATAAAGCCACAGGCAGGCTCAACCCACTTTTTGCGCTGCGACAGAATATCCTGGCGGGTTTCATCATCGGCCAGCTGTTGCAGCATGCGCCAGACCACAGTGTCGAGTTCAGAGTCGCTGAGCAAGCTGCCGTCAAACGGAGGCAACTCCCCCATTTCGATCAGCTTTTTGTAGATGCGCAAACCCAGCGAGTGAAAGGTGCGTACTTCCGGCAAGCTCTGGTCTGGCAACAAGCCATGTAACTTGCGCTGAAAATCCAGCTGGGCAGCCTTGTTGTACATCAACACCAGCATGCGCCGCGGCCGGTCGCCCTGCTGTAAACGTTGCTGGATAAAGTGGGTCAAGGTGGTGGTTTTACCTGCTCCGGCCACCGCCACTACACGGGCGTGACCTTGCGGATGAGCAACCACCTCAAGCTGATGAGAGGTAAGAGTCGACATGCCAATTCCGATCAAGACACGGCATGCTAACGAGTGTTGTGGCAGCTGGCCAGTCGTTTCGACGACGAAGCAGCCGCCCGTTCAGATCATCGCATCAGGAAAATCATTCAATCCGATACACAGGCTGTTACGTACCGGCTTCAACACCGAAGCATAGATCAGCAACTGATCAATGCAATATTGCGAGCGCCCCGCCAGGTATGCGTCGGCAGGATGATCCTGATCGTTCCAGAGATCACTGACACTGCGCAAAATCAGGTGTTCGGGCAAGTACAGCAAGCGGCCATTACGATAACCGGTAGCACGCATTTCAGCGATGGCAAAAGCACCGCCACTGCTGAGCGATAACGCGACAGGCAAGACGGGTTTGTGGGCCAGTTCGTCGGACGAACTCCACAGCAACAGATTTTTCAGGCAAGTTGGCACCATACCCTGCCATTCCGGAATCACAAAGATTAATGCGTCTGCTGCAGCCAGTCGTTGCAGTACCAGGTCGACACGTTCGTCCGGCTCGGCATCCATGTGCCAGATAGGTAAATCGAGTGGAAAAAGATCGAATACATCCGCGTTTCCCAGTAGAAAACGGTCGCGTATTTGTTCGGCGATCCGCTGACTTTCACCATTGTGACGAATCGATGCCGCCACAATTGCGTTCTTCAAATCAGCTACATCATGTATTTGCATGGATAACACCAGGCCCTTGTAATCCTCTGACAGATTCAGCCTAGATGTCGATATAGCAGTATTCCAATAAAAAGCAGCTGACTTACGAGTACATCGCCAAGTGTCGGGCCAGAAAACAAAAACGGTGGCATCAAGCCACCGTTTTGAGGTTTCAGCAAATCAGGGCTGATCAGGCGCGCGGCTTGCGTGGCGCACGACGTGGGCCGTTACCCCGGTCCGCACGACCGCCTTCTGAACGACCGCCTTCTGAACGACCGCCTTCGGCACGACGCGGTGGGCGTGCTGGACGCTCAACACTGGACAGATCTGCACGGTATGGACGCATGTTCAGTGACTGGCCACAAACGCGAGCTTTTTTCAGCACGTTCATGGTTTCGTTTGGCATGCCGCCTGGCAGGTCAACCACAGAGTAGGCATCGAAGATTTCGATGTGGCCAATAAAGCCGCTGTCGAGATCAGCCTCGTTGGCAATCGCACCCACCAGGTTACCTGGTTTGAGGCCATGCTCATAACCAACACCAACCCAATAACGGATCATTTCAACGTCTGGCTTGCCCTTCAACGGACGCGGTGCGGAATCTGGTGAACTCTTGCGCTCACGACGTTCGCCACGTTCCGGACGATCACCGCGTTCACGACGCTCACGTGGTTCACGAGGCTCACGCTCTTCACGACGTGGACGACGATCTTCGTTTTCATCAATGAACAGCGGCTTTTCACCCTGCATCAGCGCAGCAACAGCAGCGGCCAGATCGAGTGGATCCAGTTCGTTTTGCAGCTGTACGTTTTCCAGGATGTCGCGGAAAATCTTGTTCTTTTCTGGATTGATCGCTTCCAGAACCTGCTGTTGGAAACGGGTCTTGCGACGCTCGTTTACATCCTTGGCAGTCGGCAGCTGGATCTCTTCAATCTGCTGACGGGTCGCACGCTCGATGTCACGCAGCATGCGCTTTTCACGACCACGAACAAACGCAATCGCAACACCTTCACGACCGGCACGACCGGTACGGCCAATACGGTGAACGTAGGATTCGGTGTCTTGCGGAATGTCGTAGTTGATTACGTGAGAAATACGCTCAACGTCAAGGCCACGGGCAGCAACGTCCGTCGCAACGATCATGTCGAGCTGGCCAGCTTTCAGCTTCTCAACGGCTTTTTCACGCAGCTGCTGCGGAATATCACCGTTCAGCGGCTGACAACGGAAACCGTTGGCCTGCATGAAATCAGCAACTTCTTCAGTCGCTTGCTTGGTCCGCACGAACACCATCATGGCGTCGAATTCTTCGGTTTCAGCCAGACGCAGCAGCGCATCATTTTTATGCGCGCCAGCAACGAACCAGTATTTCTGGGTGATCTTGTCGTTGGTGGTGGTCTTGGTCTGGATTTTCACCTGTACCGGATCTTTCAGGTGGGTTTCGGCAACCTGCTGGATCTCACGTGGCATGGTGGCTGAGAACAGCGCAACCTGACGGGAACGTGGGGTGTGTTCCAGAATCCAGTTAACGTCGTCGATGAAGCCCATACGCAGCATTTCGTCAGCTTCGTCCAGGACCACAGCCTTGATGTCAGCCAGGTTAAGAGAGCCACGACGCAGGTGATCCATAACACGACCCGGAGTACCAACGACCCACTGTGGACCGCGCTTCAGTTCACGCAGCTGCGAGCCATAGTCAGTACCACCATAAATAGCGGTCACATTGATACCGTCGACGTAACGGCTGTAGGTTTTAACCGCTTCGGCAACCTGTTGGGCCAGTTCGCGGGTAGGTGCCAGTACCAGAACCTGTGGTGACTTGAAGTCAGCCTGGGTACGAGCCAGCAACGGCAGCGCAAAAGCGGCAGTTTTACCGGTACCGGTTTGTGCCATACCCAGCACATCCTTGCCTTCCAGCAGCGGTGGAATACCGGCTGCCTGGATCGGAGATGGAGCTTCGTAGCCCAGCTCGTCCAGTGAACGCAGGATAGGGAAAGGCAGGCCCAGGCTGGCAAAACCAGCAGGAATAGTTTCGGACATAAAGTACCTGATCAGTTCTCACAGAGGCAGGGCGTGGGCCGTCTCTGCTGAGATCTCTCTGCACTCCAGACCAGTCTTTCGTAAGCGACTGGTTCACTGCATTCGGCCGGGCCCGACAATGTATGTTTGTCAAAAGGGGGCGAGAATATACAGCAAGGAATTTTAAAATGCGCGCTTTTTCTGAAAAAAGTCACAAATCTGAAAGAATTTTTGTCCTGACACTTCTACGAGTATACTGCCGCGCCCCGGCCACAGCGGCCCCATTAATTTTCAGGAGAAGCAGTCATGTTGAAAGTTAACCAGTACTTCGATGGCAAAGTTGCCTCTATCGCCCTGCAAACCGAAACCCTGCCAGCCACCGTTGGTGTGATGGTTCCTGGTGAATACGAGTTCGGCACCAGCCAGAACGAAGTCATGACCGTGGTATCCGGCGGTATCGACGCTTTGCTGCCAGGCGAATCCGAGTGGAAGAGCTACGCCAAGGGTGACTCTTTCGCCATCGCTGCCAACCAGAAGTTCCAGGTTCGTATCGCCATCGACACTGCCTACTTCTGCACCTACGAGTAATTTTCGTAGCGCCTCAGCCTTGCAACAGCAAGGCTGTCTGCTCTGGCGTCAGGGCATGTTCGTAATAGAAGCCCTGATGCACATCACAGCCTATTGAGCACAGGTATTCTGCCTGTCGGTCGCTCTCCACGCCTTCCGCCACCAGCCCCAGACCCAGTTCCTGCGCCATTTTGACGATGGTTCGGGTAATCACCCGTGACTCCGGCGTGCTCTCCAGACCACTGACAAAACTGCGATCAATCTTGAGTTTTTGCAGCGGAAACCGGTGCAGATAACTGAGTGACGAATAGCCGGTGCCAAAATCGTCGATCACCATACCGAAACCAAGCTCGCGGATTGCGTTGACCATCTCCAACACCCGTCGGGTCGGCTCCAGCAAGGTCCCTTCCGTGAGTTCAATTTCAAGATCTCCCGCCTGCAAATCATGCTTGCGCTGCAACCATTGCAACTGCTCATGCAAGTTACCGGCAGCAAAACTCTGCTGGGTGACGTTGACCGCCACCGGCACCAGAGCAATGCCCTGCTGTCGCCAGTGAGCAATCATTGCCGCCGCTGCGCGCAACACAAACCGGTCCAGTTCCGGCATCAATCCGGCACTTTCGGCACAAGGCATAAAACGCCCCGGCATCAGTAAGCCATGACGCGGATGCTGCCAGCGAACCAATGCTTCCAGTCCCACTACCCGCCCACTGCGGGCGTTGATCTGCGGCTGATAATGCAACTGCAAACCCTGGGTACCCTGCAGCGCCAACCGCAGCTCATTGGTCAGCTCCAGCCGCTCGGTAATGACCCGGGTGAGTTCGTCATTGTAAAAACAGATTGAGCCCGGACCACGCCGCTTGGCTTCGTGCAACGCCGTATCGGCATTGCCCAGCAGCTGGCTAGCAGTTTTACCGTGGTCGGGATACACAGAAATACCCATGGAGGCTGACGAAAATACATTCTGATGCTCAGACACCCGGAACGGCGTCGCTGCCAACTGCCTGACCATGGAAATCATGATATCGATTTCAGTCTGGGCCTGAATACCGGTAGCAAACAGCGCAAATTCATCACTGCCCAACCGCGACACCTGATTCTGCCCCAGCCCCATCGCTGCCAGCCGTTCGGCCCAACTACACAACAATTTATTGCCAAAGGCGTGACCATAGCTGTCGTTGATCTGGCGAAAACTGTCCAGATTCAGCACCATCACCACCAGTTTTTCATCCGCCTGCTGTTCGGCAATGGCGTCGTCGAGCAAATAGGCAATCTGATGGCGATTCGGCAACCCAGTCATCAGATCACGGTTAACCAGCCAGTCCATCCGCAAGCCTTCAGCTTCTTCACGATTATGGCCGGAAATTATCAGCGACAGGTGCTCATTGCGGGATTCTTCACCATCCAGCGGTACCAGTCGCAGCCGATGCTGGCCAGATGGCCCACCAACCGGCCGAAAGGTCACCTCCTGCTGCCAGAAGCGGTCCTTCATGGCCTGCCGAACAATGCCAGTCAGGGGTTTCGGCAACGACCACAGGTGGGCAATTTCCTGCCAGCGAGCACCTATCAACATTTCCTTTGGTACGCCGGAAATCTCACTGAACGCGCTGTTCACTGACTTGATACGTCCATCACGATGGAACACCACCACGCCCTGATCCATATGCTCGATCACACCGGCATGCACATCCGCCAGCGATGGCTGAGTACTCGCCTCAACCTTGCGCACGAAACCATAACGGCGTACCGGCAACCCCGGTTGTTGCCCGGAAACACAGGTGACAGCCCGCAGCAGGGCATACTGGCCATCCCCAAGCCGCATACGGAACTGGATGTTATAGCCCTTGTTCTGACTGACAGCGGCAGTAACCACCTCCGCCACGCGCGGATGGTCTTCTTCATGAACCCGTTGCAGCACCGCTGGCAGCCGGGCCATTTCATCAATGCTGATACCAAGCATTTTCTGCAGGGTCGGCGACACCCGCATCTGGCGTTCGCCAACCACATATTCCCAGCAGCCCCAGGCCGCAAAATCGGCCGCTTCATCCATCAACAGCAACTGAAACTGTAGCTGTCCAGACAGCCGGGCAACATCAATATAGGCGAGCGACATATGAGTCAGGGTAACCAGCGCCGAGCGCACAGCAGAATTGAGCGGGCGCAGCGGCCCGGCAAATACCAGCATCAGCAGGGCACGCACCGAATTCGCCGCAACAATCGGCACAAACAAGGCCGGACGATCGTGACTGAATCCCCTCCAGATAGAGGCCAGCGTCGATGTATCCGCTACACTGAAGACTTCAATGTCCGACAAATAAGAGCAGCAGCTGTCGAGCGCCTGTAAAGAAAGGCCCTGCAAACGCTGGCGCGTGGTTTCCAGATCACAGCTGCCAGCGACAGTGACCATAGACGGCTGGTTTTGATTGCCAGCAACAACCAAAGCTGCGACGTCAGCTCCCATGGCACGGGCGGTCAGATAGAGCATCCCTTCGATATCGCGATCAACCGGTCGGCCTTCTGCAGCAATATAAGCCCTTGAACATCGCTCCAGGATTTGTTGGAGTAACCGGGCACGGTTATTCGTATTGTTCATCTGGTCCGACAGACAGCCCGGTTCAGATTGCAAATTCGCCACTCTACAACTCCGCTGGCAAACAACTGGTGAAATTCAAAGCGCCCTACTGATAAGCAGGACGATTATCAGAAAAGCGAGAATGACAGGTTAGTTCAGTTCGCGAATGATTAAGTCGCGAAGTGTGGTTTTTATTAATAATTTCGCTATATACGCAAATCTATAGCCGACCACTTGCGCCACTGACTGCAAAGAGGCAGAAAATGTTCGACAAAACCGATTTAATCCGCCTGATCTCCACGGTAATGCCGTTTGGCAAGTACCAGGGCAAGGTGCTAATCGACCTGCCAGAAGAATACCTGTTGTGGTTCAGCCACAAGGGTTTCCCCGATGGCGACCTCGGCCGCCTGATGGCACTGGCACTGGAAATCCGCATTCACGGACTGGAAGATATTCTCAAGCCCCTGCGCGCCCAAACTGCGCCACAAACTACCGCTAACCAGGAAACAAGACATTGATCCGACTGGGCATATTGGAAACCGACGTTCTCTACGACGACCTGCGGGACGACTACGGTTCCTACGGCATGATGTTTCGGCGCTTCTTTGATGAATTGAGCACGCCACTGGCCAAGCAGCTGGAATATCGCCACTATCAGGTCACCGACCTGCAACTGCCGCAATGTATTGATGAGTGTGACGCCTGGCTGATCACCGGCTCCAAAAGCGGCGTTTACGACCCACTGCCCTGGCAACAGCCGCTGGCAGACCACGCTCGTCGCTGTTTTGATGCAGGCATTCCGATGCTGGGCGTCTGTTTTGGCCATCAGTTTCTGGCCCATAATCTGGGCGGTCACGCCGGTTTGAGTGATCAGGGCTGGGGAATTGGCGTGCGCGCCAGCAAGGTGATCAACCAGCCCGCCTGGAGCCAGGTTCACAGCAGCCACATCCGGCTGATCTACAGTCACCGGGATCAGGTCACCGCGCTGCCACCTGGCGCCACCCGCCTATCGGGTTGTGGTTTTTGTCAGAATGCAGCCTTTAATATCGACCGCCGGGTATTGGCGTTCCAGGGTCACCCGGAATTCACGCCAACCTATCTGCGGCGCTTGCTGCCACGCCGCAAGGATGTGATAGGCTCGCGCTACCAGCGCGGCATGGCAACCGTCGATGTCAGCAACGACAGCCAGCTGGTTGGTAACTGGATGCTGGAGTTTCTTAACTGGTCGCTGGTAACACAGCCTGGTTAACCAATATGGTGTGGAGCCAATTGCAGCGCTGCCAACCGCTGCCCTGCCAGGGTGACCTGCCCCTGATATCTGTGTTCGCCGGTGGATGAGAACTCAAACTGATAGCGGCGTTTGATACAGACGCCGCCATTGATATAACGCCCCAGCCACAGTTTTTCGAACACCAGAGTGTCGTCCAGCAGCTGCAGTGATTCACTGGCACAGCGCTTGCGAACCTGCATCAGAGCCAGATTTTTGGCCCGCTGTTGACTGGCCCAGGCCAGCCACACCAGAGCCAGCAGCAGCGGAATCAATAACAAATCAAGCGTCAGCACGTGGCGGGTTCCTTTCAATCCGTTGCAGCGACCAATTCGCCACCGCGTTATTCTCAATAACTATCAAGTCTGGCTTGTGTCAGAGCCAAAGGCAATGTGCGCCCTGCCCTCTTTCTGCTATGCTCCGCCGCCCTGTACGAACCCGCTGGAGAATGCCCATGCCACGCGCCTGCGCCCGCCATATTCTGGTCAACACCAAAGAAGAAGCCGACAAGTTAAAAGCCATGCTCGACAAGGGTGCGGACTTTGCCAAACTGGCGATGAAACATTCCCAGTGCCCGTCGAAGAAAAACGGCGGCAGCCTCGGCGAGTTCAACAAGGGCGATATGGTCAAGCCATTTGATGACGTCGTGTTTAAAGGCCCACTGTTAAAAGTTCAGGGCCCGGTAAAAACCCGCTTTGGCTACCATTTGATCGAAACCATTTACCGCAACTGATCTGTTCACACGAATCAGTGCCTGCCGGGCTGGGCAGCTGACGCAATCAGCTGCTAAGCTCTTGCCGTTCAATTTATAAACAACCCGATGACCTCCGAAGACGGAGGCCCCCATCCCACCGAGACGGAGATACACCATGCTGCAAGCTGGCACCTATGCCCAGATGACCGTAGAAGAATTCCTGCCACAAGGCGCTTACCTGCTGGATCAGGACAACGACCGGGTGCTGTTGCCCAACCGTCAGATCCCCGAAGGCACCCAGGTTGGCGACAGCCTCAAGGTATTTATCTATCTGGATTCCGAAGACAGATACATCGCTACCCTGCAACGGCCGCGTATTCAACTGCATCAGATTGCCTGCCTGACCGTCGCCGACGTCAACCGTACCGGCGCGTTTCTGGACTGGGGACTGCCAAAAGATCTGTTCGTGCCGTTTGCCGAACAGCAGCAACGTATGGAAGTTGGCAAGTCCTACGTGGTGTACCTGACCGAAGACAACACCGGCCGCCTGATCGCCACCAGCAAACTCAACCGCTATATCAAGGACAAGGCCGTCTCGACCGGTGCCTGGCAGGAAGAAGGTGAACCGCTGCTGAAAAACGGCGAAGCGGTCAAGCTGCTGATCGCCCAGCGCACGGACCTCGGCTACAAGGCGGTCGTCAACAACCTCTGGTGGGGTGTTTTGCACAACGACGATATTCGTACCGCGATCAAGATCGGGATGAAACTCGACGGCTTTGTGAAACGGGTGCGCGACGATGGCAAACTCGACCTGACCCTGGAAGCCGTTGGCTTTAAGCGCACCCAGGACCTGTCTGGTCGCATTTTGAAAAAACTGCAAAGTGGCCCTGGCATCATGGCCGTCAGCGACAACAGCCCGTCCGATCTGATTGAAATGCACTTTGGCTGCAGCAAACGCGCTTTCAAACAGGCGATTGGCCGCTTGTACAAGGAACGCAAGATCATCATCGAAACCGACAGCATTCGGCTGGCCAGCGAGCAAGAGCAAGCCGAAGCCCGCAAGACAAAAGATGATCACAGTGCCCGCAAACCCGGCTTTCGCAAAAGCGCCGAAGGCAAACCAGCTGGAAAATATACCGACAAGCCATTTGATCGTTCAGGCCGCGCCTCTGAACCGGCCCGCTCGTTCAAATCAGACCGTCCAGCCAAAGGTGACGATCAGGACAAGCCAAAAGACTCGCCTTACAAGCGAGATCAAGCCAAACCGCGTGATAACAACCGGGAAAAAACGGTGGCCGAAAAACCGGCAAAAGATAAACCATCCAACCGCAAGTGGATGAGCAATCGCAAAAGCACCGAAAAGACCCTGTCGCTGAAAGGCAAACGTAGCGATAAAGAATAATCAGCAAGGGCAACCGAAAGGATACAAGCATGGCGTACTGGCTGTTTAAATCCGAACCAGACACCTTTGGCATCGACCACCTGCGGCTGCGGCCGCAGCAAACCGAACACTGGGACGGCGTGCGCAACTACCAGGCACGCAACTTTTTGCGTGACGAGGTCAAACAAGGCGATCTGGTGTTTATCTATCACTCGTCCTGTAAAGACGTTGGTATCGCCGGCCTGGCCGAAGTCAGCCGCGCCGCTTACCCCGACCACAGCCAGTTCGACCCTGAATCAAAATACTTCGACCCCAAAGCCAGCCCGGATAATCCGCGCTGGTTTATGGTCGACGTCACCTTCCGGGAAAAATTCAAACGGGTGTTACCGCTCAGCATCATAAAGGCGATGCCACAAATCACCGAACTGGGTGTGGTGAAAAAAGGTCATCGGCTGTCGATCATGCCAGTGACCGAAGCCGAGTTTGAAATCCTGCTGTACAAGGCGCGAGGCTGATCAACAGTCTCAGCGCAGATAAATCTCGCCCTTCAGATAGGTCACGGCAGTCCCGGTCAGCAACACTCGCTCGCCAGCCCGCAAGCAATCCACCACGCCGCCACGGGCTGAAGCCTGGTATCCCACCACCCGTTCAAGATCCAGTCGTTCCATCCAGTAAGGCGCCATCACGGCAAAAGCAGAACCCGTCACCGGGTCTTCATCAATGGCAAACGCCGGTGCGAAGAAACGGCCAATAAAATCGTAATGTTTTTCGATAGCCTGGGCGGTCACTATCACGCTACCGTATTCGGAGTGCTTCAGCGCCGCAAAATCCGGTTTGAGTGACTGCACCAACGGCTCACTGTTGACCACCACCTGCAGGTACTCCACCGCCATGCCGGTGTACTCGACCTGTTCCGGTTTCAACCCCAGCATCGCCAGGTATTCAGCGCTGACCTCAACTGGCCGCAGCTGCTCAGCGGTCAACGACATCACCATTGCCTGACCTTTGCGTTCAACGGTCAAAATGCCACTGAGGGTTTGAAATCGCACCTGAGTCGCCGCCGGATTGGCTTCGCTGAAGTACCAGTGGGCGCTGGCCAGGGTGGCATGGCCACACAGGCGGACTTCCACTGCTGGCGTAAACCAGCGCAAGTGAAAGTCCGCCTGACTCTGGTCAGCCAGCTTTACCAGAAAGGCGGTTTCCGACAGGTTGTTTTCCATCGCAATATTTTGCAGGGTCTGATCATCCAGCCACTGCACCAGCGGCACAACAGCCGCCGGGTTGCCCGCAAACAACTGATCGGTAAAGGCATCTATCTGGAAAATCGGCAGGCTGGCCATGGCGGGTTACTCCCCTGTAACTGGCAACGAAAAAACGCTATTGCACCACAAGGCCAACCACTTCGGCAGCGACAATTTTGCCCTATGCAGCCATTACAGTGTCGTCTTGCCCGCCGTTTCGTCGTATAGTCGCCGCCATCTGTATTTGGGCCCACCATTCATCCGGGATTATTCCGCAGCAGGGCCCAGAGAGCATGTTACGCAGAGGATATCCAGCCATGCCAAAAGCAAGTGAAATCAAAAAGAATGCCGCGATTGAATACAATGGTCGCGCCTACTTTGTAAAAGATATTGAGCGTTCAGCGCCACAGGGCCGCGCCGGTGGCAGCCTGTACCGCATGCGTATGTATGACGTGGTAACCGGTCAGAAGATTGATGAAACCTTCAAGGATTCTGACATGCTGAACTTCGCTGACCTGACCCGTCGTCCAGCGATGTTTTCCTACCTGGACGGCGACGCCTGGGTATTCATGGACAACGAAGACTACACCCCATACCACCTCGACAAAGCCGCTATCGAAGATGAATGTCTGTTCATCAACGAAAACACCCAGGACCTGCAGGTATTGGTTGTAGACGGTGCTCCGGTTGGTCTGGTGCTGCCATCGATTGTTGAGCTGGAAATCACTGAGTGTGAACCTTCCATCAAGGGTAACTCAGCTACTGCCCGTACCAAGCCAGCTACCATGAGCACTGGCCTGGTTGTGCAGGTACCTGAGCACATTTCACAGGGCGACGTTATCCGCATTAACGTGGAAGAACGCCGTTTCCTGGGCCGCGCCAGCAAGTAAGGCGACGCCGACGTCAGGCAGGAGCCGTCCTGCCTGATTCCTTCCCTTCTTTTCCCTTTTCTACTTTTTCTTCATCTCCAGGCTCACCAGAAATCCGTGCAATAAGCCTGCTTTTCAATCCAGTGCAAGGTATTGCCGACCAGGTAAATACTGCCTGAAACGATGGTAGAACCAACAGGCACCACGACACCAAACAAGGCCAGGCAAGCTGCCATTTCCTGTTCACTACCCACCGAGCCACAAGAGGCTTGCGGCGTTTCTACTCCCAGCTCCCATTCAGGAAACCGATGAGTACATTGCACCATCTCACCATTACTGACGATCTTTTCATGGGGCTTGGCACGCACACTGACACAACCGCTACTGCTGATCACCAGCGACAACGCAGTAACCAACAACAATAATTTTGAATAACGAAACAAACGGTTTTTCAAATCACAATCCCTGTCACAAAACCCGATAGACCGGACATGCTAACAGATGGTGCAGCGACAACCAGCCAGACAGTGATGGCTTTTACGTTGCCCCGGTGGACTTATGCACCAGCTGACGCGCCAGTTCGACGATGCCGTCATGCCAATACAACTGTTTCTGCCAGTGAGCAGGAATGCCTTCAACGCCATACCAGGCACCTGCCAGCTGGCCGCAAATCGCCGCTGTCGTGTCGGCATCGTCACCGAGGTTAGCCGCCAGCAGAATCGCTTCCTCAAAAGAAATGCTGTTAAAGAAGCACCACAAGGCAGCTTCCAGGCTACGCACCACATAACCTGAGCCTTCGATTTGTTTGCTGTCTTTCTGGATAAACGCGCCGCTACTGATTTCCCGAATGGAATCAGTTTGCAGCCAGCCTGGCGTTTGACCGATCAATGTTTTCGGATCGTCGCCGAGGTAAACCCGATGCAGCAACCAGCCAAAATAACGGCAGGCATCCAGACATTCGGCGCTGCCATGTGTCGTCGCCGAACTCTGGGCGCTATATTCCAGCACCTCATGCTCTACCGGTGAATACCAGATCACCACTGGTGCCAGCCGCATCAGCGAACCGTTGCCCGAGGTATTCGGCAAGGTTGAACCCGCCATCGGGTCTCCACTTTTGCGATAACGCTTGAGCGCCGCCCGCACCGTGTTGCCAATATCGAAACACTGGCCGGTAGAACTCAGATACCCTTCCCGATACCAGCGTTCGTAGCGATCCATCTGATCGGCGGCATCAAAGCCGTCGCAGGCAATCAGGGATTCCGCCAGGCACAGCGCCATCGAGGTGTCGTCTGTCCACTGGCCGGCCTGCAGTCGAAACGGCCCGCCACCGACCATGTCACGCAGCGGCTTATAGCTGCCGCGAGCACAGAATTCCAACGTCGTGCCAACCGCATCTCCGCACGCCAGCCCCAGCAAACTTCCGCACTGTCTGTCGAGTTGTGTCAGCATTCGGGACTCCTGTTTTCATTACACTCTGTGTGGAATTACACTACAGGGAATTCCAGAGCGACTTGATATGCAGCCAGATACTCCAGCGATAGCGGCCGAGTTGGCCCACAATAACGCCGACTCACTGCCAAATGGTGACAGAGCCACTGCGAACCACCGGGCTGCCGGGCAGCCAGACTGGCCTGTCATGCCGGTAAAAGCCTGCCTGCCTATCAACCGTTGCAATCTGCCCGCCAAAATTCTCGCCAGTCTCAGTTTTCAACAGCATCCGGCGCCATTATTGCTCGACGGCGTGCTCGAATTACACAAGGCATTGTTTCACGCCCTGGATCAGGTCGCTGACGCCAGCCAGCGAGCCATGCACTTTATGGACTATATGCGTTCCAGCTTTCTGCTCGAACACCCGGACAGAAACGGCCTGCAGCAAGGCCAGGCCAGCGACCGCAGCCGGGCGGATTACCTCAAGTTACTGCGTGGCTGGATGTTCAACCCCGACGGCATCGAAGCCGCCGTTCTGAAAGGCTGGGTTGAATCGCGATTCGGACTATTGCCACGTTTCCATCATCAGCCCATCGACGAGCCGGATTCCAACGCCTACCACCAATATGTGGTCGCCCGCATGACCGGCCTCTACAATGCCAACAGCCTGGAATCCCAACTCGACCTGCTCTACAGCTGGTGTCAGTACGAACTGGGGCGGCGACTCAGGGGAGCAACAGGTGACCCTCAGAGTCATATAGTGCTGTACCGTGGCAGCAATGATTTGCAGCGTCAGCTGATGTGTCCGCCGCAGAAAAGCCAACTGGTGCTGTGCCTTAACAGCCTAAACTCTTTCAGTAGCGACGCCGACACCGCCGGTTCTTTTGGCGACGTTGTTATTCGGGTCGATGTCCCCGTTGCCAAGCTGCTTTACGTGCCGGGCCTGCTACCCTGCGCGCTCAAAGGTGAAGAAGAATACCTGGTGGTGGGTGGCCTCTACCGCGCTACTCGCCAGCTTTAGGCACAACACCGGCAGCTGTCAGTCAGGCCAAATCCCGTCAACAGACTGTTCACTGCCGAAATTAGAAACAAATTAGTCAGTCTGCGTCGCGCAAGACCACCCTGTTCGGGTAAACTTGCCGCCATTTTTAAATTCGCAATACCCCAACAGCAGGAAAATCTCTTGATCTCCACAGCCAACATCACCATGCAGTTCGGCGCCAAGCCACTGTTTGAAAATATTTCCATCAAATTCGGCGACGGCAACCGTTACGGCCTGATCGGTGCCAACGGCTGTGGTAAGTCCACCTTCATGAAGATTCTCGACGGTTCACTGGAACCGACCGCCGGTAACGTTTCCGTTACCCCGAACGAGCGTCTCGGCAAGCTGAACCAGGACCAGTTCGCCTACGAAGAATTCACCGTGCTCGACACTGTGATGATGGGCAACAAGGAAATGTGGGCTGTGAAGGAAGAGCGTGATGCCATCTACGCCAACCTCGAAGCCACCGAAGACGACTACATGCGCGCCGCCGAACTGGAGGGCGAATTTGCCGAGCTGGGCGGCTACACCGCCGAAGCCAAGGCTGGCGAACTGCTGCTGGGTGCCGGTATCGAAACCGAATTCCACAGCGGTCCGATGAGCAACGTTGCTCCAGGCTGGAAGCTGCGGGTACTGCTGGCCCAGGCACTGTTCTCTGATCCAGACATCCTGCTGCTCGACGAACCGACCAACAACCTCGACATCAACACGATTCGCTGGTTGGAAGGCATTCTGAATGACATGAAGTGCACCATGATCATCATCTCGCACGACCGTCACTTCCTGAACTCGGTTTGCACCCACATGGCCGACATCGACTACGGTCAGATCAAGATTTACCCAGGCACCTACGACGACTTCATGATCGCCTCGACGGCCGCCCGTGAACGTATGCAGGCCGACAACGCCAAGAAGAAAGCCCAGATCGCCGAACTGCAGCAGTTCGTATCGCGCTTCTCGGCCAACGCTTCCAAGGCCAAGCAGGCGACTTCCCGTGCCAAGCAGATCGACAAGATCAAGCTGGAAGACATCAAGCCATCCAGCCGCCAGAACCCGTTTATCCGCTTTACGGCAGAGAAGAAACTGCACCGTCAGGCGGTGGAAATCGACAACCTGGGTCACGCCTATGACGGCGAGGCAGCACTGTTCAGCAAGTTCAGCCTGATGATCGAAGCCGGTGAGAAAATCGCCGTCATCGGTGCCAACGGCGTGGGTAAAACCACCTTCCTGAAGTGCCTGGTCAACGACGTTGAGCCGACCTCCGGTTTCGTCAAATGGGCTGAGAACGCCAACGTTGGTTATTACGCCCAGGATCACGAATACGAATTCGAACAGGACATGAACCTGTACGACTGGATGGATCAGTGGAAGACCGAAGAACAGGACGAAACCGCCGTACGCGGCTCCCTCGGCCGTCTGCTGTTCAACGCCGACGCCATCAAGAAGAAGGTCAAAGTCTGCTCCGGTGGTGAAAAAGGCCGCCTGTTGTTCGGCAAATTGATGATGGGCAACCACAACGTGCTGATCATGGACGAACCAACCAACCACATGGACATGGAATCGATTGAATCCCTGAACATGGCGCTGGAAATGTTCGAAGGCACCCTGGTATTCGTCTCTCACGACCGTGAGTTCGTATCCTCGCTGGCGACCCGCATTCTGGAAATCCGCGATAACAAGATCGTCGACTTCCACGGCACCTATGACGAGTACCTCAAGAGCCAGGGCGTGGAATAATCCGCGCTTTCGCTATTTGACGGGCACAAAAAACGGAGCCTGGTGCTCCGTTTTTTGTGCCAGCCAGTTCCCGCCTACACCGAAGGCTCAACCACACTTGATGACGGTGCCGGAAACGCCTTTTTAAAGGTAAACGCCTCAGCCGTCGCACCTTGCTCCCGTAACAGCTCCAGCTTCTGCGCCGCCTCTTCCACCGTTGGCTCATGACCCGCCGGCACCCACCACAACACCATGTGTGATTCAACCATCTTGTCAAACCACTCCTTCTTGCGCCGCATAATTTCAACATGCGCAGAGCGATACACATAATTATGCAAGGCGTCGACGGACTGCCAAACCGACAGATTCACAATCTGATCCGAGCCAAAATAATCGATGCTGGTGGCATCCCCTTCTGCCGTCTGCAAACGCCAGACAAAGCCGGGGGAGTCTTCCGCCAGTGCATTAATCCGATCCAGATTGGCGACAAAATCAGCCAGCTGCGGCGAATCAATCGGAGCCAGCAATTTGGCGATATTCAACTGGGCAATCTGATATTGGCTCATGTTCCTTCCCTGAAAAACGAATGTTGCTGAAGCAGCCTACTTTAGCGCACCAGATGTGTCAGAACAGCTTCAACCAGGCAGTCACAAGACAGCCGGACTTGATCAGCCCCCCAACAACCCCTTCAGCGTCTTCCGATAGGAGACATACGCAAAGCTGCCCGCCAGAATATTGCCGATCAGCGCGCCCCAGAAAATACCCTCCATATCAGCCATTTGGGCCCCAAGCCAGATACAGGGCAGATAACACACAAACAGCCGCACAATGGATATCATCAGCGCGCTATAGGATTTGCCCAATGCGTTGGAGACGGATACCAGCAGCATACAGCTACCAAGTGCCCCCAGGCTGAACGGCACAATGCTCAAATATTGGCTCAGCAAGCCAGAGACCTGGGTATCGGCGCTCATCAACCCCGCCAAAGCACCGGCTGCCAGCCAGCTGATGCAAGCGATCAGCAGTTGCCAGCCCAGCACAAACAACAACGAGATTTTTACCAGTGCCTGTACCTGATCGAGCTGCCCCGCACCCCAGGCACGACTGACCATGGGCGGTAATGACATGGTCAGAGCCAGCACCACCACAATCGAGAAGAATTCAAAGCGCGACCCTAATGCCCACATGGCGACCGCGGTGGAGCCAAAACCGGCCAACAACTTGGTGGCCAGCAGGGCGGAAATGGATGGCATCATCTGGCTCAGCATGGCCGGTGCCTGAATATGAAACATTTCCGGCAAAGCCGTTTTCAGGTCCAGAGCGTCGAAGTGAAACTCCAGCCACTGCTGGCGCTGCACGCGCACATACACAATGCCGATGCCCGTTATAAACGCCAGACAGGTGGCAATGGCTGCGCCGTTCAGGCCCATATCGAGGCCAAAGATAAAAAGCGGGTCCAGCGCCATATTGATCAGACTGGTCACCATCATCATGGTGCCGGGCAGTATGGTATTGCCGTTGGCGCGACAGAGGCTGTACAAGAAATACAGAAACGCACCAAGCCAGGCGCTGGCCAACCACCAGAGCCAATAACCATCCACCAGCGGTTTAACATCCGCCGACGCCCCCAACATATCCAGCAAGCCATCCCGAAACAGGTAAATCAGTACACAGGCCAATAACACCACAGCGCTGCCGATAGCCGTTACCAGACCACCAAATTCACGCGCCTCAAGCGCCTTGCCGGCACCAATAGCCTTGCTGATCAGCACACTGGCAGACACCCCAAAACCAACCTGCAAGCCGATAATCACCATTTGCATCGGCAGCGTAAAACCCTGCGCCGCCAGCGGCGTTACTCCAAGCTGGCCAATAAAGGCGCTGTCGACCAGCTGAAAGCTCATTAGCGACAGCACCCCCATCACCATCGGGCTGGTCATTTTGAATAGTTGGGAACCAAGGGACTGAGCCGACAAAAGAATGCGCCTTTAGGGTTGGGTTGTTTAAATATCACTGCGACCCTGAATCTGGTCAGCCATCGGCAGCCTGCGAACCTTAAAGCCTGACTGGCGATTGATCCAGCCACAAGCTGATCGTGAACGCTGCAACAATCCTTTTCATAAACTGGCGCGGTTGGTCTTGCATTGACTCGTTTGACAGCAGTGCCGCCATTCTATTCGCCACGGACATGCTCTCCACCCCTGCTGTGCGCAAATTACCCAATATTGCTGCGCGCTCTGCCAATCCCCACAACCGCTGGTTTGCTATAACAACCGCTTTCATCTGTGCAGCGGAGTTATACATGTCTGTCAGTAGCGGCGCTGCCGCCCCCTCCTATCCGTCGGTTGCCAGTCGTTCGGTGATCGAATTCTCGATGGCGCTGGGCAGCTTTGCCATCGGTATCTGTGAGTTTGCACCGATGGGGCTGATGCCGGAGATGGCCGATTCACTCAGCGTCAGCGAACTGGAGGTCGGCCACTTTATCAGTGCCTATTCGCTGGGAGTGATGGTTGGTGCGCCGATTCTGGCCGTGGCTGGCGCACGCATGCAGCGTCGTTATTTGTTGTTATTGCTGATGGCTTTTTTTGCGGTTGGCAACGCCGTCAGCACACTGGCGGCCGACTATGGCGCCATGATGCTGAGCCGTTTTTTATCCGGCATGCCACACGGTGCCTATTTTGGTGTGATGTCGCTGGTAGCGGCGTCGCTGGTTCCACCCGATGGCCGCGCCAAAGCGGTCAGCCGGGTGATGCTGGGGATTTCCTGCGCCATGTTATTTGGCAGCCCGTTGGCAACCTGGCTCGGTCAATTAGCGGGCTGGCGGGTGATTTTTGCCATCATCGCCGGACTGGCGCTGCTGACGATCCTGATGATTTTGCTGTGCCTGCCTGAAACCCCTCATGAACAACGCAACAACCCACTGGATGAACTGAAAGCCGTGCGCAATCCGGCAATCTGGATGTCGATGATTATTGGCTCGGTCGGTTTTGCCGGAATGTTCTGCGCTTTCAGTTATCAGGCTCCAACCCTGATCAATCAGGCCAAGGCAGACCCGATGTGGATTCCGGTGGCGCTGGCCGCCTTTGGTCTGGGCGGTATCAGCGGCAATATGTTTGGCGGCTGGCTGTTTGATCGTTTGAGGTTTCGCTCGCTGGGCATCCTGTTGCTGTGGGGCACCGTCACCCTGCTGATTTACCCACTGCTGACTTACACATTACCAAGCATGCTGCTGGGCTGTTTTCTGGTCGGCACCATGGTGTCGATATCCCCGGCCTTGCAAACCCATTTGATAGATATTGCCGCCGACGCCCAGACACTGGCGGCGGCTTCCAGTGCGTCGGTTTTCAATATCGCCAACGCCATGGGCCCCTGGCTCAGTGGCATGGCCGTCGCGGCCGGATTTGGCTGGAGTTCGACCGGCTTTGTTGGGGCCGCCATGACCGGGCTGGCGCTGCTGTTATATCTGACGGTTGGCAGCATAGCCGCAGGCCAGACGGCCCCCTGTAATGCAAACCAAACTGCGGCGAATTAAGCAGCGACGCATTAAACTGCAGATAATTGAACAGGCACATGGGCAGTCGCGGTGTATTAGACATTTCGCTATTACACCCAGCAGAAACCCTTCGAAGTCTGGTCAGATAAACTTCGGCACCAGCATCAAACCGACACCAACAGCAATTACCGCCCAGACGTTGTCGATAAAATACGGATACACCATCAGGGCCACACCGGTATAACGCACCACCAGGTTGGCCTGCTTTTTACCATAGATAAAATAGCCCAGCCCAATCGAGCTGAACAACACGCCCAGTAGCAGTACAACGGGATCCAGATCTGACAACACGGCAGTTTCTCTTGGCTAAAGGAAGGGAATCCGATCAGACCACAAATTTGCGGTTTTGATGCAGTGCTCCGTCACAGGCTGTTAATCCTGTGGAAATTGCGGTTCATCCATCAGGATGGAGCCATCCATGGTCGTCAAAAAGGTATTCCAGATTTCATAGGTACGCTGGCGGGTTAACTGGATTTTGCAATCGAGCGCCATCACACCGCGCATGGTGCCATCACGCCACTGGCTGTAAACCGAACCACAGTGGGCTTCGCGGTAACCCAGCCAGGCCTGCTGGGCATGCTTAATGGCAGCAACCAGCTCATCATCTTCATTTACGGCCAAACTGCCCAGCAGATATTGCTGCAACATGGCTTCATCAGCCTCCAGCTGGCGGGCCGCACATTGATTAATTTCAATGGTGGTGTTGGCATCATTACAGTCAGGCTCATTAGCCCAACACTCAAACCCGACTGCCAGGCTGGCAGCCACTACCAGTGTTTGAATTGAGTTCATGCGAATTCCTTGTGTTCAAGGACACTATTTTGACCAGCCAGCGAACCTGCGTCGATGGCACCATGGAAGCAATTTTCCATCTGCTACCGCACATATCCCCTCTTTCCAACCCAACACAGGCCGATTACCACTCACCGCCGCAGTCCTTTATACTGCCGGGCCTAACTCACCCTCTGTCATTCAGGAATCCGCATGTCAGATAACAAAGTCGTTTTCGAAACCCTGTACGATGGCTACGCCCAGTCCTTCACAGTCACCAAGCAATTGTTTGAGGTGAAAACCGAGCACCAGTATCTGGAGATCGTTGAAACGCCTTTTATGGGTCGTGTGATGCTGCTGGACGGCGTGGTGCAAACCACTGAGCGCGATGAATTCATCTATCACGAAATGATGGTTCACGTGCCGCTGTTCGCTCACCCGAATCCAAAACGCGTGCTGATCATTGGCGGCGGAGACGGTGGCATCCTGCGCGAAGTGCTGCGTCACAAGAACGTAGAACACGTGACCCAGGTTGAAATCGACGGCAGCGTCATCGACATGTGCAAGGAATACTTCCCGAACCACTCTCAGGGTGCCTTCGACGATCCGCGCGCCAACATCGTGATTGCTGACGGCAAGGAATTCGTTGCCCAGTGTCAGGACACCTTCGACGTGATCATTTCTGACTCTACCGACCCAATCGGCCCTGGCGAAGTACTGTTCACTTCCGACTTCTACAAGGACGAGAAAACCTGCCTGAACGAAGGCGGCATCATGGTGGCGCAGAACGGCGTGCCGTTTATGCAGAAAAATGAAATCACCAATACCTACCAGCGCCTCAGCAAGCTGTACACCGACACCAGCTTCTACGTGATGCCGGTTCCAACCTACATTGGTGGCTTTATGACGCTGGCGTGGGCATCTGATGATGAAAGCCTGCGCAAGCAAACCGCTGAACAGATTCAGGAGCGCGTTGACGCTGCCGGCTTCGAAACCCGTTATTACAACGCCGACGTTCACGTAGCGGCTTTCGCATTGCCGAACTATGTTCGCAAGCTGTTGGTTAAAGCCTGATACGGTTTAACAGAGCGGATATAAAAACGAGCCAGCTTGCTGTGATGCTGATCAGTCAGGATCACAGCAACAAATATTACTCGTCATCCTGAACTAACCGGGCCGCGCAGGTTAAGAATCCATACGGAGGTGAATTTTCTATCGCTATATGTGTTCCGACCTACCAGGCCCAGAGTTCACAGGCTCGCCCGGAATGACGTGATTTTCAGCGTTTCCTTCTTAACAAAAGATCAGGAGATTATCTGGATACCTCTATCTGGGAGTCCGGATTATTGAATCCACTACACTAATGCCTTGCAGATCAAGTGCGATGGCCCGATATTCACCAGCGACCGGTTCATTTTGGGTGGTTTCCAGTCCCCAGGACGGGCTCCAGTAACCCATTTCAGACAACAGTTCTGAGCCCATGCTAACCGCAGAAGAGGTCGCTACCACTTCATTGCCAACAGTAAATTCACCGACCATATTGATCAGATAACCCGGCAGGGTGTCTGGAATTGCGTTCGGATCTATCTCGCCACTTTCATCGGGTTTTGGCAGGTAACTGGCGATGGTTTCAGCATCGGCATCACTGGCCGGAGCAAAAGACAATGCCAGTTTTATACCGGCCAGCTCAACGGTCGGTTTGTTGATACTTAGCAGCGCACCTCCCATTTACCCATACAAGCTGGTACCCAATGTGTATTGGAATTTCCAGATTACCACTATCATGGCTGTCACGTTTTTTTGTGAACTTAAATTATTAGTTATCTGAGAACTTAATATCTGTTGAAAATGAGCAACTTAAGCTATTCAACGCCATAATCAAACCGTTCCCTATATGCATGCCAGAGGGCCTGTCATTTATAGAGGCTTCATATATAGCCACAAGCCAAATTTCAGTTGTTTCATTCTCAAAGGGTTTCAAGACTTCTATCAACCCTATGTGATCATTTAAAAAATCAATTAAAAAATCCTCCTCATATATATAATCATGAAAAACCTCATAATCATCAACCCCATCTATAGAAAAGTATTTTTTATCTGTCCTCCAGTATACAACATTTCCTTGCCGTACCGCCTTAACCGGGGATCGTAACTTTGGGGTAGCGGATTTTTGATAAAAAACATCTCCTTTCGGAACACCCTCCAATACCGAAAAACGGGCAGCATCGAAATTGCTGCCAAAAATTTCCAAATAGCAATAAACTAATTTAGGCATGACTATTTCCATCGTTCGAAAGTAACTTCCCACAATGCGTTCATTTGACCGCACTGTTTCGTTCTAAAAATAGCAATTGAACCATCTTTGCAAGCGCAAATATCATAACGAGAATTAGGTATCGCACCATAACTAGTTTTATAAGCATGGCCATCTTCAATTCCGGCCGCTTTCAACTGGAATGCAGATGCAAGACTACAATCCATTTTGCAGTCTTCACCTCCCGTTGGTTTAGCCGCATATGAAGATGATGCCCACAAAAGAAGACCTATTGCTACACCTGCTCCGCTACCAAGACTTAAAGCAGAAACAATCAGAGCAGCTAAAATAATAATTACTATGAATGAAATAATATTCAGCACAGTCTCACTACACTTGACCCAGCTAGCTACATAGTTAAGGCTAAAACCGACATAGTTAACAACTCCGTTTACTAAAGAGCCCGTTACACTTGAATTTTCTGTATACTGCGACCATCCTAATCGCTGTGAAATACTATTTTCAATTATCTCACCTCCATTCTCCCCACCACCGATCAAATACCCACCCGCTCCTGTCTCTGGGTCAAGTACGATATAGCCAACCTGGCTAGTCCCGTAAAAATTGACTGCGGTCTCATGAGCAGTAACTTCCTTACCCGCATAAACCGAGTTTTGAATATCGGTTTCAATATCATCCGGTAAATCAATCGCAGCCAATGCTGTAGAGAGGTTGGCCTGAGTAATAGTCCAGATTTTCTGGCCTTCTGACGCAGCAAGCTGGATTGCTTTGACAGCACTAATGCCATGCGCAGGGTTGTCTTCGGTTGATAACATCAATTCTGGCACCATGTGTTCCATCGCTGACATCCTTGCGCCGTTGGCTCGGTTATAAGCTTTCCAGCGTTCCTGATCGTTATTCCTCTCCACCACCTGGTGTTCAATATGGTCAACGTCCATTGTCAAGCCATCGATAACGACGTTGCGCGGTACACCAAACCAGTATTGCGGTTTGAGGTTGGTTTTGAACATGCCGTAACTTGGCGCTTTAAAGCTCACCATGCTTGCAGCACGGGCAGTCAATTCATCCTGCAGGTTATTCAGGGCAAAGTAGCTGAGAATGGTGCTATACAGCAGGTCGCCGACCAGCTGTTGTTTGCCAAGATCGGTGTAGTCTTCAGCCGTCAGTTTAGCCTGAGTGGTTTCCAGGTCGGTTTTTAACGCCGCTGCCTGAGTCTGGCTAATGCCTTGCAGATCGAGTGCGATGGCCCGGTATTCACCTGCAACCGGTTCATTTTCGGTGGTTTCCAGTCCCCAGGACGGGCTCCAGTAGCCCATTTCAGACAACAGTTCTGAGCCCATGCTAACCGCAGAAGAGGTTGCTACCACTTCGTTGCCAATACTGAATTCGCCGACCAAATTGATCAGATAACCCGGCAGGGTGTCTGGAATTGCATTCGGGTCTATCTCGCCATTTTCATCGGGCTCCGGCAGGTAACTGGCAATGGTTTCGGCATCGGCATCAGTGGCTGGCGCAAATGACAACGCCAGTTTTTTACCGGCCAGCTCAACGGTGGGCTTGTTGATGCTCAGCAGAGTACTGCCCATTTGCCCATACAAGCTGGTGCCCAATGTGTATTGGAATTTCCAGCGTTGACTATCGGTCAGTGACGAGGCGACCAGCTTGCGGGTCATCAGCTCATAAGGCAAAGAAGCCGCCAATGATTCCCTGACAACCGATTTGATATTGGTTGTTCCCAGTACATCCCCCACTGTGGCGTCCGGGTTCTGGTTTTCAATGTATTGCTGCAGCTGTGCCTGATAATCGGTCAGTGCCTGCTCAACATCGCTTTGTGGAACGTTCTGAATCCAGCCCTCGTCTTCGTTGATGGTAGTGTTCTGCTCAATAGTATCTGCCAGAGCCTGGGCATCGAATGGAACCTGTTCTTCCAGATTCATGCCTTCGGTGTACTCATACTGTTTGAAGCTGGCGTCCATCGGAATCCAGGTATCACCTGTGGAATGCTTGGCACCACGACTTGGCAGGTAGTCAATCCAGGCTTCGACCCAAACGTGTTCCAGTTTGTAATAGGCAATCTTTCCGCCAATTGTCTGAGCCGTGTTTGGAATCCCGCCCTGCCCCATCAAATGACCTGCGGATTCTGCGGCCTGAACATTACCCACCCAGTTCATTACCTTATCTGCAGGTATACGCACGGTGCCAAACGCGTAACGGGCAGGAATGTTGGCTGCACGTAACAAGGCAACCAGCAAACTGGCAGTATCGAATGCGTTACCCTTGCCGTGCTGCAGCGTGTATTCAGCCCCCTGAATAGAGCCATAGCTGGGTATAAATTCGATGTTATTGCGAACCCATTGATAGATCTCAACCGGGTCGTTATTCAGCGCTACGGCTTTGGCCTGAATGGTTTCTGTGATCTGAGCATCAAGCGTGGCATCCAGATCAGCCTGGGTTGGCCCGCCTGGATTACCTAGCATATCCGCCGTAATCACATTGGTTGCCAGCATCGGGCCTTGTTCAAACAATGGCAGCTGGTATCGCTGGCTCAACTGGTTGGCATCGTCTGCCGGAGCTGGCGTATCTTGCGGGTTTGGAATACGCCACGGCAATTTGTTTGGATCGAACGGATCTCTTGGTTTACGAGTTTGGTATTGCTCCAGCGTTTGCTGCAGCTCATCGATGTTTTCTTGTTGTTCCTGCAGCGATTGTTCCTGCGTGGCAGCCTGTAGCTGATTCTGTACCTGCTGATAACGGTCAAGTATTTTCTGCCGTTGTTGCAGCTGACGCTGAATAATCACATCGTCAACGCCTTTGGCCTTTAACTGTTCCAGCTCTGTGTCGAGGGATAATTCAACGTCAGATTTCAGACTGTTCAGGCGTTGGAGGTAACGTTTGCCGTCATCGTCAGCCAGGGCATCCTGCCCCAGCCCGATAGCATTCATTGCCCGGCTTATAAATCCACGCTCAGCGTTAACTTCATCCAGCACTTGCTGACGCTGTTGTTTGACGTGGTTTTTCAGGTTCCCCAATACCTGATGGAGGTTGCGATTCTCCTGATCCCAACGCATGTCTGCTTGCTGCTGTTTTTGCTGATCGAGCTCTACCGCAACGGCCCAGGATGGCCAGATAACGGCATTCAGGAACAACAGCAAAACCAACCGGGATAGCTGCCGTAACAGGCTGGAATCCCTGGTCGAATTATTTTCCAGCAAATCAATGTGCTGCACCGGAGTTCTGGTATCTACAGTATTCATAAGTGATATCCGTATCTGTCTTACTGAGCCAGTTGCTGGCCAATCCATTGAATGTGACGTTGAAGTTGCTGACGCGCAGCAACCACTGCGTCTTCATCAGCCTCGTCAACCTGCATCAAGTCATCTGCAATTTGCAGCAGGGAGGTTTCCGCCTGATACCACTTCTGTTTGGCAATCATGCTTTCAACCTTATCGAAAGTGCGCACCATCTTGCGATATTCCAGCCGATACCAGTAACTGGCAGCCAGGTTCTCGAGTAACACACGCGTATCCGCCATTGCCGGTGTTGGCAGCACGGCCAACTCAAGAACGGCCTGTTGCTGCTCTGTTTGTTGGTCACCATCAAGGGCGTAGGTATCTATGGTGATGGCTTGTGCCAAATCCGTATCATCCAGACGAACGTAGAGCCGTTCACGTTGGATCTGTTGTTCATCCATATGGAAGCGGCTGACCCAACTCCCTTGTTCATCGCTGAAAGAACCGTTTACAAGCAATTCGGAACCGACAGGAAGTGATAGCGTACTGACAACATCTACCGCACCACGACGGTTTTGCCATTCGACCCACACAGGTTGCACTGCGCCGGAGTGAATAAAGGTATTCGATGGGCTAACCTCAGCCAGTGCACTGGTCAACAGCTTGCTGTACTGCCCATCTGCGCCATCGGTGTAAGCCTGTCGCAGCAGATCAAAGCCGAACAGCAAACTTCCTCCCGCACCGTACTGGTAACCTGTGATTGCAGCGCGTTGGTGATGGTGAGTGTGACCGTTGCCATGAGCCTGACCATTTCTGTTGACTTGAGCATTTCCGTGACTTGATCCGTGCTCATCTTCATGATCGTGTCGCTGGTAACAATGGTTTTCGTCCGTATCCCCGGCAAATACGGCCAACGTGTCGGCAGCGTTTACTTTCAGTGTATTAAGAGCCGTATCCACTGGCAGCACACCAGACCAGGCTTCACTGAGATCCGAAGCCAATACATCGATTGAGGTAGCTCTGGTTCCATGTCCCAGAGTACTGCTACCCAGTGCTGGCTCCAGCCAATAGTTACGATGTCCAAAGCCATTGGCTACGACTAACCCCTTACCCGCAAAAACAGCTTCTCGCAGTTCCTTGAGGATGGTTTTCGGCAATTGCACACGATTGGCCAGTAACAGGTAACTGCTGTAATCACCCAGTCGGTGTTGCAGTGCAAAATCATCTGCAGTATGAACCAGCGTAATCTCCCAGCCGGAGTCGGTCAGCAGCTGATAGAGCCACTGGTTCTGCTGCTCCAGATTGACATCTGAGACCTGATTCATGCGCACACGACTGTCATCTGCCCGAACCATGGTCCAGTCAAGCAGTTGTAAGCCATCATCAATCACGCTGGTATCAAAAGAGCGATCACAGTGAGTCGCCAGCGACCATTGTTGCTCGGAAGCAGCAGGCTGGCCTTTACCGTGACTTTTTCCTGAGACGGTCAGGATGTAGCCATCAGCAAGCAACTCTGAGCTTAGATTAACCAACAAGCGACCATCCGGACCTACCTGAGCGCTCAGATCTGCTTGCTGTTCATCTTCATGAGAACTGTGGCGAGAGTTCGCTCGACCGTATCCATTGGCATAGACAGTGCTGCTACGGACAAGACCACCAGCTACGTCTACCAACTCCACTTCCCAACCGCTTTGTACCGCCAGCTCATTGTTAAGAGTCAGTGCGAAATCAATGCTTTCCAGACCTTTGCAAACCGGCTCTGCATCTGTCAGTACCAGCACACGGCCACGTTCACCAGTTGCCAAACCAACATCGATAGCGGGCGTCTGAATTTCGAAGTTATCTGATGCAAGGACCTGCCAGCTGTCACCATTTTTTACTTCCAGAATGCAGGAGTAGCCGCCGTATGGTTTGCCCTCTGCTTCAATATCCAGAGTCCAATTCGTTTCAGTTCCGGCGCCGATATCCCCGCTTGCTTCATCACGACTGATTACCAGCTGACTATCGAGCTGAACCAACGTGGTAGCATATTCCAGTCCACCAGCGTCATCTGAGCCACGATTACTAATCTGGAACTGACACTGGGTAGTGCCGGTATGATAAATACGATCATCTGCCGCAGTTACCAGGCCAACCAACGCCTGAATTGCATCAACCTCAACCCTGAAAGTCGTCATAGCAGACGTCACAGCCTGACCATCTTCATCCAGGGCTTTCCAACTGACCTGATAGTCACCACTAACCGCATCGTCCAGCTGTAAGTAAAAGCTGTAGCGATGCACCGCAGCAGGAGCAATAGAATTCAGGGTTTTCTGTTCTGTCAGCAGTACCTGTCCATCCGGCGCACGGACTTTGAGTTCTAGGTTGGTAAGACCGACCGTGGAATTACTGGCCATATTCTGCAAACCGGCAGTGATATCCACCTTGTCCCATGGGCTATAAGTCGGTTGCTGTGTATAGACAGAGGAATCCAGATCAATCAGGTCGTCTGAATCGGTAACCACCAGAAATGGGGCTTCTGCCTGACGTAATACCTCATCACTGGCATTCAGTAACTGCGCCTGCACACGATAAGAGCCGGTTGCAATATTGCCCAGATCAAAAGGCGTGTCATCCACCAGCAAAGTACTATTCACAATAACACTGACGGTTTGATCTGCTACTACCGCCACCAACGCATCTTCAGAATCAAGGATTCGAATAACCAAACGAGCACTGTCGTCCATATCACCCAGGTTTTGAACAGGAGTCTGAATAGCAACGGTTTCGCCAGCACGGTAACGGATCTTGTCGGTAGCCGTCGCAAGGTTGAGCATCGACGGCGCCACAGTCACGGCCCGGGTACCCAGTGAAATAACTACCGGATTGCCATTTACATCCGCATAACTGAGTACCAGGTCGTGCAATACCAGACGGGTCTCCCCAGGCACTGGATCACGCATGATCAGGTCGTACATCAGGGTGTCTGTCTGATCTGCCGGGAACTGGTCGTATTGCCATTCCACTTCGGTACGATCACCCAGATCCTCAATTCGAACCGGCGTTTTATTGAAAGAATCCTGCACCAGCTCCAGCTGGTTATTACTGAAGGTACTGACCACACTGACGGTGCTCAGATACGGCTTGCTGAAGAAAACTATCGGCACACTGGTCGTGTTACCAGCACCATCCAGTACATTCAATGTACCCGACGCAGGCTGACTGGCATCTATGCGGGAAATTACAAAGTTGGCGGCGGTGCTACCGGGAACAAAGCGGTCTGTTTCCAGCAACAGGTTGTCTGAATCATCAGATAATTCAATCCGAAAGACCCCTTGATCCCGATCCAAAACACCATTGCCATTCAGATCTTCACCGTCATCCAGCAAACCGTTGTTGTTAAGGTCTTCGGAGCGACGATCAATAACACCGTTGGCATTCAGATCTTCGCCGACATCCAGTGATTTATTAGCGTTGGCATCTTCACTGTCAGTGGCATACCCCACGATGTAATCACCGATCAATTCCAGACGCACACCCGGGGCGTAGACGTCACCACGAGGATTGATCATGTCGAACGACATGCCACCCGGATAACCGTAGGAGTCAGCAGAGCCGAAGCCATATACATAGATACCAAATGCTTCTGAAGCAACCAGGTTGTGGGCGCCATCAGCTACTGGTATTTGGGCACCTAAATACCCGCTATCTCCAATCACCTCAAATAATGACTCATTTACCAATTCACCATCCAGAAACATACCTGAAATAGCAGAGGCAGGTGCAACAACGTTCACAAAGCTATTTTTAAAACCAACGCTGGCACCCAGTGAAATAAAATTATAATGATCTAAAAACTGCTCTGATGGTGGTATCAACATCATAAATGGATCAGATGTTACATGATCAAAATTCTGACCTGGAGAATATTGCGCCAAATAAGCAGGTTTAGTAGTTTCTATCTGAGATTTTTGGGTCAGAATCATCTCATAAAAATCGCCACGATTAATTATACTTTCAAGCTCTCCATCGATATATATTTCAGTAGCATTTTCACTAGCAATAACTCGAAATACATCCCCTCGTTTCCTGGTCGCAAGGGGAACTGTTAAAAATGAGCGCCCCAAGGTAGATACCGGCTGCAACATTTCAACAATATGATCACAGGCCGCATATCCTACGGGAATATAGACACACTTTACCGCTCCCTGAACCGACACAGGAGCAGTCGATTTCAGCTCACTACCCGTTAAATCATTGGTAGACGATCCTGAAACCAGATAACTTTGCCCTGAATTAAGAGTAACTGTATACGAATCTCCAGCTTTGTGAGAAGTTGTGGCAACTTTTGTTGTGATGGTAACCTCTGTACCATCATACACACCAGTCACCAACATCTGGGACGGCATTCCACCAATGCCCGTATAGCTAACATTCAGGTACTCCATACCAAGCGTATCAACTGGCAGTACCAGAAAAGCATCGGTCGTATGTGGATATTGGTTTAATGCATAAATACTTATATCGGAATCACTAACAACCCGAATACCCTTTTCCTGCACAGAGCCGGTAACTGAAACCTGTGCACCAACAGGCAGTTTCACTTCATGGATAGTATCAGCCTCAATATTAAAGGCTTCAACAAAACCCAACCCCTGAATCTCAACAGTTCCCGCTGCTGATGTTTCTGACGATATAAACAGACTTAAATTACCGCTATTCGTGTAGTTGGGAGGAAAAGCAAACATGAATTCCTTGCCGCGACTATCAACAGCAGCACTGGCCACAGACACAGTGGCCGCCAGCATCAGCGACAACAAAAGTCGTATAAAAATTGTCATTTCTGCTCCACTCCTTGCAGCAAAATTTCAACGTTGAGTGTGCGGTCACTGCCGGGCAGGACGGTTTCAGGCGTCAGCTCCTGGCTGACTTCAATCCGGGTTGCAGGGGCAACCACAATCCAGTCTGAGCTGATCTCAATCGCCACACCGGGCACCAGGGCCTGAAGTAAATAACGCCCGGAAGATTCAAACGTTAACGAGTCACTGCTCAACACCATGGTTTTACTGGTATCATCGGACAACAGTTCAACCACCGCCGAGCCACTCAATACCACCTGGTCATCGGCATTCAGGAGCTGGTAATCCAGATCAAAACTGGCATCCACATTACCGGCGTAGCGGAAAGTTGCCGCCAGCTCGACCACTTCATCTGCACCAACCCGTGAAATTCGCGGATTCACCAGCAGGGTTACCCCCAGTAACTCGCGGGTTTCTTCAATAGAGAATGAGGTTTGTTTTTGCGCCACAATCTGTCCAGTCATGGCATCGTAGGCAGAAATAACCAGAGCATATTGCCCTGGCGCGGAGGTTCCGCTAAACCACTGACCAGTAACCGTTACCGGGCTCCCCGGAACCAGGCTGACAGGTTCTGGCGAACCAGCAGCATCACTATCCAGACCAATCTGCAGCTGCTGCACTGACTGCTGTTGTGCATCGAATACTTCAGCCATCAGTGACACCCGCCGGGCAACAACAGAATTGTTGTCCAGCACCACTGACATTGGCACATCGGTATAAGCCGCGTATATATCACTATCGGTGCTCAAATCGGTGATTTCGATTCCGCCAGCGGAATAGCTATTCAGAGCTATCTGCAATAGCTGGGTACCGTGCTCTGCCAAACTCAACTGCTGAATATTCGACAGATAACCGGTTGCCTGAACCAGTATTTCCATATATCGGAACGCCAGATCAGTAGCGGAGAAGCTGCCCTGGGCATCAGTTCGCAGTTCAATAACCTGTGGATCCTGCTCCAGCACCACAGGATCCGTTTCTTGCGGGTCAGGCTGCGGGGTAATGGTAAGCAGAGCATTCGACAACGGTTCGCCAGTCACCGCATCCAGCACAAGACCATTAATAGTAGTGGTTTCTGCCGTTTGCTCAGGTTGCAGACGAATATCGCCCAGGCTCAACGTTCCTGATTGCAAGGCGGCACTACTGCCCTGCATCGACTGATAACCGTCGGCACTGACATCAAGCTGGATATTTCCCTGAGGTAAACCGGCCAGAGTGAATCCATCAGCATTCGTTTCTGTAGAATATGCGCCGTCATTCACCAAGATAAGCGCGCCAATCAATACTTCACCGGTAACGTCATCCAATACCCGACCAGTTAGAGTAACCAAATCTTTCTCGGGGTCCTGCTCCAAGAAAATAGTCCCAATATTTACAGTACCGGCCTGCAAAGCGGAGCTACTACCCTGTATTGATTGATAGCCATCCGCGCTGACAGTCAGGTTGATGTTTCCCAGAGGCAAACCTGAAAGGCTAAACCCACTGGCAGTCATTTCAGTTGAAAACGCCCCGTCATTTACCGACACAAGAGCACCGATCAGCACTTCTCCTGAATCCTTGTCCAATACCTGACCCGTGATTGAAACCATTTGATCAATTTCTTTCTGTAGCACGGGAGATAAAGTCAAAGAAGCCCCAGCAACGAGTGTGACGCTGACAGATGCATCAATGAAACCATCAGCAGATACCGAGATAGACACATCACCTGGCGTAACCGTCGTCGAGAAGGAACCATCCGCCGCCGTCAATACAGCAGCGGAACCAGATACAGAAACCTGTGCATTGGCAATCGGGCTACCACCTTCAGCAGCCGTTACAATTCCAGTGATACTTGCAACGCCCAGTGGCTCGGAATCCGCTGTCATCAGCATATCCCCCAACGACACCACGCCAGCTTTGTCGACCAGAACGGTGGCTTTGGCATCATGGTAACCGTCGGCAATAAACGTCAGCAGAATCTGACCGACCGGCACATCAGCGATTGCGAACAAACCATCTGTCACAAACTGGGCAGTACCGTTATTCACAGAAACGCTGGCAACCGGGATCAGGTCACCACTGCCTGAATCCACCAGACGGCCTTGCAACGTTACCAATTGCGGGGTGCCATCGAGCAAAGACAAAAGTGGAGAAAAACGCAACTCGCGACCGGCGTGTAACGTTGCTGAGCCTGTCAGCAACTGATAGCCACTCAATGTTACTGACAAAGTAATATCCCCTGGCGCCATCACGATGCGGTAATCACCGTTGCTATCGGTAACCGCAGTAACACTGGTGTCACCAACAACCTGAACCGAAACTCCCGCCAAGGGAGCACCATCTTCTGCTGAGCTGATGCGACCACTGACTACACCGGTATCCGGCAATGCTGTCAGTTCAATGGTACCGACATCCATCAACTGGGCTTCGTTGATCGAACCACTCTGGCTGCTGCTAAAATAACCAGCCAGTGAGTAGGCAATATCAAAGCTGCCCGGGGTGACATTATTCAGAACAAAGCGGCCATCGGTATCTGTTAAAACACTGTCCGCCTCACTACCGAGTGCGACACTCGCTCCAACAGCCGGTTGCCCCTGAGCCAGAATCCGCCCCTTGATCACTGATGCAAGAGGATCAGTTACTGAATCGATATTCTGGAAGAAATACAGCGTTTGGAGAGCCAGTGCCGTGGTGTAAGTATCCTGCCCCCAGGAGCCATCAGATGCCTGAGCCGTCAACAATTCCTCCATAGCAGCCTGAGATAGGGTGGTATCAGCAGTGTATGGGATCACCGCAGTCAGCATCAGCGCGGTTTGCCAGGAGGAGGAGCTATTCTGTAAACGGGACAACAGGAACTGCTGCAACAACCGCACGTTACTAGCGATATCGGCTTTCATCAGATAGGGAGCATAGGCAGTCATCACCCGTGCAGTCAGGGCATCCGAGAGATTGTCAGTATTGCCCTTGAACTGATAGCTGCCATCAACATTCTGTGCAGCTGTCAGATAAGCCAACGCAGAAAGAATCGAAGACATATGGTCTTCTGGCTGTTCAGCCAACGCTAACAAAGCATAGAGGGTATCGTAGCTATTACTGTCAAAATCAGCTTCACTACCAAAGCCACCATCCGGATTTTGTCGCTCCAACAGGAGCTGCAAATCATCAGCAATACTGTTATTCAAAGCAGCATTGAGCTGAATCCGTAGTGACAAAAACTCGGTTTCTGCTGCGTCCAGGCTTCCCAGAAACGCGATCAGAGTATCGGTGTTTAGTTCAGAAACCTGATCAACCAGAGCCAGTGCCTTTACAACCTCCGCACTGACCTGCCAATCACTCGCCAGCGTACTGGAGGAGAATTGCCCTCCCGCTTGCTGCTGTTGCAACAGCCACGACGTAGCCTTATCGATTTGCTCTGATGCTGCAAAGGCCCATGCGGGCAGCATAGCGATCAGCAGAACAAATACACGTGTCCATGTGCTCATTCCCACTCTCCCTGAATTATTGCCGTTCTGAATTACAACCGGCATAAGCGCGGAAAGAGTATGGAAATGCCGACTCTACACAACAAAATTCCTTACACTTTTATGAAAAATGAGACATGGCATGCAAAAATATTATTTAATCAATCATGGAAACATCAAATCCTCTCAATTAAATATGCATAAATACATTTCTATATTATTTGCGCTAGCCTGAAAAACCACCCCAAGTCTAACTAGCGATATGCCCAAGTACTCACAGAGGCTCCAATGAGCCAGGCTCTAGCAGGCTGTTGATTTTTGTTTTCGAGGCAGTCGATGCAAGGAAAAAAACAGGAGAAAAGAGGGAGTTTATGCGTGGTCAATGACCGATTTGAGCCTGTTTTTAACACTGCAGAGGCGATGCAGATAGAAAATCAACGGCCTGCTAGACAGAATAAAAACTTCCCCGCGTTGCCACGGACAATTGCAGAAAATATCTGTGCGACTATTCATTCCATAGTTGTAGGCCGTATCGCCAATCCAGTTGCCGTTAAGGCACTTGCACCTTATCCCTGATCTAACATTGACATGGCCCAGACCACTACCAACTATATGTGTAAGAAGATTGTCACCATCCACAAAGGGATACTTGTTCTATCGCGGCATTGACGAGGTTCAGACACGCTCCACCATTGCCTGCTGAAACATCAGTGTGAAAAACATTGCCATAGACAAGAAGGTTCTGAAGAACGCTCATGCTTTGGCCAGCGGGCGGAAGATTACAGGCACTGTGACTTTTTCTTCCGCTCAATCAGGAACAAAGATACCGTTCGCCTTCAACCAGCCAACATCCAGCTGCCATTGCACTGCAGATACATGTTCAGCTCCCAGTACCAGTGCGCGAGCGTAGCTTTGGTGATCGGCCAGCTGCTGCTGGGCTTGCTGATAACGGGGATCGCTGATCGACACATTAGCCAGTTCAGGATTAATCGCCGAGATCATCTCAGGTACAGAAACTGCTGCCGAACGGGGGGAGCTCATCACTGCAGTGCCGTTTTCAACGCGAATCACATGAAAATGATAAGGGTATTCAGACAGGTAAGAATCTTGTGCCAACAGGTCATTGAGGCTGCGAACGTCACCGGGTTGATAGAGCCATTTGAACAACACCAGAATCACCAGCATGGCCACAAATACACTATAGAACTGCATGCCACGACTCATACTGCACTCCTGACGGAAATTGGATGCGCGGCAGATTACACCATCAGTGCGGCAATTTCCCGGCGCCGCAGCAAGGCAACACCGGATTCTGGCCAGATTGCTCAGCCCAGTTTTTCTTTCAGCGCCTTCAGTTCCTTGAAGCGAGCGATGTAGGCCGGGAACAGGTTGTCCTTGTAGTAAGCCAGGCCCGCCAGAGTGGCAACATCAACGCCGTATTCAGCCGCAAAGTGGCTGATCAGACCTTCAGAATCACTGCTGAATTCACCGGGTGCCAGTTCCATGGTGGGGAAGCTGGCCGTGGCACCGGTTTTTCCCTGCAGCAGCTGATGGTAATGATTCATTTCCGCTTCGTCGTCGCCCTTGATACGGATAATTTCGACCTTGTCCATCAAGCCGGCTTCCGCCAGAAACATCACCAGCTTGAAGCAGAAAGGACAGGAGTCCTTCAGGTAGGCTACCGGTTTGAAATCAGCAGGCATGAGTTTTCCTCGTTTGTTATCGGTTATGAGGCCACAAGCATCGCGTGCCTGAGCGCAAACTCAAAGCCTGGTTCGGAACAAGACTGTTCATCAACAGCGACAGCCCCCGTCATTCACCGGCTCTGATGCCGTTCACCGGGTGAAACGCTGCTTTTCCGGGCTCCCAAACAGATCTGTGAGCACACCGGCTGATTCAGCACCTGACTTTCCCTGACCGCCAGTACTTCCAACGGCGGTCTACCAGAGACTGACTAGACTTTCACTATCAGGTTGGCCGTCGAGTCATATCATGCCCTTCAGCAGTACCGAGCTTTTTTATGCCCAGCTGCAGCCATTCCGTCGCTTTGCCCGCTTTACGGAGCTGGAGCACTATCAGCAGCTCCCAGATGACTGGTGGGTCGCAGTCAGTGACATTCAAGGCTCTACCGGCATCATAGAAGAAGGCCGCTATCAGGATGTCAATGCAGTCAGCGCCGCCACTATCGCTTCTGTACTCAACGCCTGCCACAGCATTGAAATTCCCTATGTCTTTGGCGGCGACGGCATGGCCGCTTGCGTACCAGACAGTTGCCAGCAAGCGACAGCCCACGCCCTGATGGCCAGCGCCCGCATGGCAGATGAGCAATTCGGCTTGTTATTACGCATCGGTATGGTGCCGATCAGTGAGCTGAAGCGCTGTCAGCAAGACTTGCTGGTCGCCCGTTTCCAACCGACCGAACACTTCCAGCAAGCCATGTTTAGTGGCAGTGGCCTGGCCTATGCCGAAAGTCAGATCAAACGCCCTGGACCGCCCTCGCCCTGGCTACTCGATTTTCGCAGTGCGGCCCCCCAGCAGCTTGATGACGTATCCTTCCGCGGCTTTGAATGCCGCTGGCACAAGGTCAAGCGTCCTGAACGGGAAACGGTAGCCCTGCTGGTGCAGGCTATTGGTATTTCCAACGCAGCAACCGCGCAGATCTACGCCGATCTACAGCAGCAACTCCAGCGGATCTATGGCGACAGCCAGCAACACCATCCACTCAGCCGCGACAACCTGCAGTTGGTCGCCTCCCCTTGGGCGCTGGCAACAGAAGCCCGCATCCACACTGGCCAACAGGGCCGTTGGCGACGCTGGAACTATCAGCTGCGTGCCTGGTTACGCACGCTGGCAGGTAAATACCTGATCAACCGTGGCCAACAGCGTCATACGGACTGGGGACAATACCCGGATCGTCTGATCAATAATTCCGATTATCGCAAGTGTGATGAGGTATTCCGCATTGTGCTGTCCGGCGACCGCCAACAACGTCAGCAACTGACCGGCTGGCTGGAGCCACAACACAAGGCTGGCCGGCTGTGTTATGGACTGCACTGCTCGGATGGCGCACTGGTCACCTGTCTGGTTTCAGATTACCAGCACAATCATGTGCATTTTCTGGATGGAGCCAATGGAGGCTATAGTCTGGCGGCCCGGCAGCTGAAGCAGCAGCTGGCTGGTTTGCAGTTCAACTCAGATTGAATCGCAGGATTGGCGGCAGAACATCCACCAATCCAGATCATCAGGTCATTACGTTATTTTTTGGTCTCGTCATCACCGTCGAGATCAAACTCACCCCAGTCGTCATCATCGTCAACGTTGCTGAGGTCGGTATCAGCGCCGTCCGAGGCCATCGGATCAACATTACGGTCGCTGGCGACGGTATCCGGCCCTTCCGGTTCGTCTGCAGCCGTTTCGACATCAGCTGAATCCAGCACCTGTTCTTCACCTTCAGACATAAAGGCCTCGAAGTCGTCCATGTTCTGTATATTCTGGGCGAGGGTTTTTTCATCCAGCTGATCAGCAGCCACTCCTGCCGCGGTTGCGGCGCCAGTACCGCCAGCAGCCCCGGAGGCTTTGCGTTTACGCAAGAACCAGAAACCGGCACCAGCAGCGATTACCAAGACCACACCACTGCCGACCAAAATCCACAGAAGCACACCTGATTCCTGATCATCGGCGGCAACGACAGGCTTGCTGGGTTCTTGTTTAGCCGGTTCAGGTTTAGCAGCCGCTTCGCTGGCAGGCTCCACTGGTTTGGCTGGTGCTGCTGGCGGCTCTGGCTGGGCAGCTGCGGATTCTGGTTCCGGCGGGTTCACGGCAGCTGCCACGGCAATATTGGGTACTGTTGGACTGGCTGCTGCTGCGGCTTTCGATGCCAGGTCGAGACCCATCGTGTCATCCGTGAGCGGGAAGTCGATGTTGATTTCCTGCGGATGACTGCGGAACGTTTTGCCACTGGTCGTAACGCCACGAATGTTCACTTCCAGCACATAACGACCGTCGCCCTGGCTGGCGGTCGCTTCAAAACGCCAGCTGTTATCTTGTGGGTCCGGATCCATAGGTACGATTTTGGAGCTGCCGTCCGGAAAAACCGTGCGCACCAGTACCCGACTCATGGCGGAGTCGATCATGTCGGACTGCGGCACGACATGGACCACGACTTTCTGGTCGTCGATGCGCTCCTCGCTGCTGATATTGAAGGGTTCAGCCAGATTGGACGTCAGGCTTTGTTGACGCGAAAAAGTACGCCCCTGTGCCAGCACTTCAAACCGATATTGACCCGGTTGAGTAAAGCGCTCAAAAGTTTCCCGGAACAGGCCATCAGCTGGCAGCTTTTCCGGATCAGAAATCAGTTTGCTGGCGGTTTTACCGTCTGGCGTAGTGACCGTCAGGGTAAAGTCGGTCAGACCCAGAATGTGTGGCTCTTTTACCACCTTGCCTTCGTTGGTCAGCGCCAGTGCCAGATCCAGCGGATCACCACTGAACAGTGTGGCGGCAATGCCATCGACCTGCAGTTTCAGGTCGGAAAGAATACGCACACGATTTTCCGGATCGATATCGGCATCCAGCTGCCACTCGCCCGCTTCCGGCCGACTGATGGTGATCAGGTCGAAGTTAAAATCCCGGTGCCAACGCATGGTGCGATCGGCCAGTTCAAACTGATATCCCTTACCCGATGGTGAAACCAGGCGGGTTTGGCGCGCGCCGGGCTTACGAAATACCAGCACAGTAAATTCGCGCACGCTGGCATCGATATTGAAACGGTTGTCAGACAGAGGCACCTGATCAGCGGGTGCTGAGCGGTCAAAAGCTTGCAGGAATGCGCGGCCCAGCTCTTCAGCATTGTCGGCTTTCAGATACAGGCCATTGGTTTCCAGTGCGATTTGCTGCAGCAGCTCAAGGTCGGCAGCGTCGGATAACGCCAGCGTATGAATTTTTGCACCCGCAGCCTGATAGGCTGGCAGCACTTCTTCCAGCAAGCGTTTGCGGGAAGCCTGATTGGCAGCGGTTTGTGGGCCGCCGGGGGCAACGTCGATCTTGCCATCTGTCAGCAAGATCACGCTTTGGCGATAGCCTGAATCAGCACTGATTTTCCAGCGCGCCTTATCCAGCGCGTCGGTAAGGTTGGTACGTTGGCCAGCCGAGTTGATTTGCAGTCCGGCTTCGCGGGCCTTCGCCCGCCAGGCACCGTTCACTTCTGACAGCGGCACCAGCATGTTGACGTATTTGCCGAAGGTCCAGACACCGGCCTGCGAACCTTGCGGCAATAACTCCACCACCAGATTGAGTGCTGGAACCCGAAGATTGCCAGGGTCGGTCTCTTTCATGCTGCCGGATATATCGATAATCAACCGCACATCGACCGGGCGATCGTCCGCCGCTCTGGCCGTAAACGGCAGCAGCAGGGACAGCACCAACAACAGGGACATCAGCCCCCGAGTACCCAAACCTTGCGTGTTTTTCAGCATTCTCCAGCTCCTGGATCACTCGCTATCTCAACCTGGCGGGCTGTTTCTGAAAATGAAAACAGCCCAGCTGTTGTTACAGGTTGGCTTCCAGTACGCGGCGTCCTTTTTCAGTGATGTGCCAGCGCACGCCACTCTTGCTGCTGACCTTGCCTGCCAGACTACGGGTAACCAGTACGTGCAGGGTTTTCAGGGCAGTAGACTCTTCCTGATTGGCTTCACGGCATACGCCCGCCAGCGAACGGAAAATGAATCGACCGTTAGACAGCACTTTGAGAATTTCTGTTGAAGTCACATCGAGATCCTGTTGCAGATCGTATTCTTCAGCATCTTCGACCAGGCCGTCCTGTTCAGTCTCTGTATCGACCAGCGGCAGGATTTCTTTCTGCATCGTGATCAAATTATGATGAACTTCATCAGAACGCTGCTTGGCGACCTTGGCTTCGGTAAGAATCCGGTCGGACAGGTTGTCGATAAAGAAACGGCTGATCAGTGCCGAAATCAGACAGAAGCCGGTAAAGATCAGCAGGCGCGACGGGTCGCCCTGACTTTCCAGTACCAATTCACTGTTGACCATGTCGAGTACTACCGGCACCAGGAACGAAGCACCCACCCCCACCACCAGGAATCGGGGCAAACTGGCTGCATCCGGGTCCTTATCGCCATACAGGTAATAGTTCACCAGCCCACCAAAGATGCCTGCTAACAGCATCACGGTTGCCAGAATAAAAATATGATTCGCCATTTTGCTACCTCGTCAATATCAGATCACGGCCTTCCGTGTGCTGACAAAGCGCCCCGGGCAGTGCCGATTAAAGCTACAAACCGGGCTCCGAAGAAAATAGTCAGGCGGTGCAGTTTATTTACACACCGCCAACTTTGTTGGAGACCCTATGTAAACGTAGCAAAGATCTTTGTTAAGGCCAGAAACCAGACGAAAAGAAACAGAACAGAGTACATTGGCACCCTGTTACTGTTGGGGAAAGGTCAAAAAATCAACTATTTTGGAGCGTAATCAACGTCTTCCGGTTCAGCTGGCTTGTTTGCCTGCATCCGGACAATCATCCGTACCAGAGCGTAAAGGACGCCCACCAGCAAACCGGCCAGCCACCATTGCACGGTATTGGCAAGGTTTTCAGGTTCACCATTGAGAGCTGCAAAAGCCACCACCATAAAGGCCGGAGCGTAATCACTGCTGCCAACGGTCAGTGGCGCCGGGGTTAACAGCAACACCGGGCCAAGCACGACCAGTAGATCGCGCAGCAGGCTTGCCTTGCGTAAAAAGAAAAACATGGCGCGCCAGCACAGGCTGCCAATCAGGGCAGCCACCACATAGGCAGTCCAGGCCAGTTGGGGGTCGAAAAATGTATCCATATCAGGCTTTCCAGATTATGTGATCTTCCCACTCATCTTCCGGCACCTTGTCGTCCGGCACACCGGCGTTGGCAATCGAAATGCCTGCCTTATGGACCGAATCCGGGTCACCACTGATCAGCGGGTGCCAGTCAAACAGCGGATAACCTTCGGCCAGCAAACGATAGGCGCAGGTTTCCGGCAACCAGTGAAATTCACTGGCCTGCTCCGGCGTCAGCCAGACACAGTTGGGCACTTTCTTCTGACGTTCCAGATACACAGTACAGCGACAGTTATCCCGCTGCATGTAGCGGCAATGAATGTCGGTGTAATACACCTCGTCAGTGTCGTCATCCTGCAACTTGTGCAAACAGCAACGACCACAACCGTCACAGAGTGATTCCCACTCTTCACGGCTCATTTCGGCGAGGGTTTTACGCTGCCAGAAGAAAGCTTGTTGACTCATGCGTTGTCGTCATCCCGCTTGCAGAACAAATCCGGCAAACCGGTCTCTTCTTTCGGTGGTGGCATTTGCAGGAAGAAGCCCTGGTTATCAATGGCTTCCAGAATCTGGGCACCGGTGTATCGGGCCAGCTGCTTGTCGGCGGTGATGATCAGCGTCATCGCCAGCTGCGGCTTGCCGAACATTTCCAGCAGGGCTTCAGGGATTTTCTCCAGGCCGCCCTGACGGGAAACATAAATGTAGGCTTCATCTTTCTTGCGACTTTTATACACGTCGCAAAGTACTTTACTCATATTTCGTTCCTGCGGCTTCAGCCGCTGACTGGCGACTACCCGCTGGCAGCAGTCAGCCGATGCTGAAGTTAGTTGGATTCGTTAAGCATTTGCAGCAAGGCGCTGCCTATTTCAGCCAGTCGCCAGCCCTGCATGGACTCAGGCAACTGGTAACGACTGTTAGGCCAGCCCGACCGTAACAGGGCTTCCAGTGGCTTTTTGCGGGCCAGAATTTCAGGCGGAATATTAAGCGCTTCCGCCCGCTCTGCAACCATTTGCTTGATGTTCTTGAGAAGCTGACCAGCATCCGGCGGCAGCGGTTTGTCGAGTATTGTCGGCCAAAGTTCACGTTCATCTTGCTGGGCTTGCTCGACAATTTGCAGCAACAGCGGACCATCGTGACGAATAATGTCCTTGCGAACCCCGGCCTTGGCCAGCTGATCCTTGTTTTTCGGCTTGTAGCGGGCCAGATTCCACAGACTGTTGTCATCCACCAGCTTGCTGCGCGGCACATCGCGCAGGCGGGCTTCCGCTTCACGCCAGACTACCAGCCGCTGCAGAATATGCTGTTCCTGCGGGCGCAGTTTCCAGGCCAGCTTGACGCGCTGATAGTAGTTGCCCGGCACTTCGACTTCGGACAGCTCATCAATGATGCGGGCGCAATCTTCCTGCAGCCATTCGAGCCGCTGCAAATTCTGCAACTGCTGCTCCAGCATCGGATAAATCTGGTGTAGGTAGTGGACATCGGCGACAGCGTACTGGATCTGTTCATCGGTTAATGGCCGCGCCAGCCAGTTGGATCGGGTTTCTTCCTTGTCGATCTCGATGTCCAGCAAGGCCATGATCAGTTTCTGGAACCCCAGTGAGCTACCCAGCCCGGCCATCGCTGCAGCCAGCTGGGAATCCGCCAGCGGCGACGGCAACACGCCGGTCAGCTGGCGGCAGACTTCAAGGTCTTCGGCGCAGGCATGGAATACCTTGGTAACGCCCGAGTGCTGCAATACCGCCGCAAAGGCCGACCAGTCATCAATCACCAATGGATCAATCAGATAACACTGCTGGTCGTCGGCAACCTGTAACAGACCGGCTTGCGGAAAAAAGGTGGTGGTGCGAACGAATTCGGTATCCATCGCCAGAAACGGCTGCTGCAGCCAGCCTTCACAGGCGGAGGCGAGTTGCTCGTTGCTGGTCAGCCACACCGGTGACGGAACATTGGGCTTAGTCAAAAAAATCTCCTGTCGCGAGCCACCTGCCCTGGCAGGACTCAGCTGTTGGCCGTCAGGTAGCGGGGCTGCACAACTCGAATTCGATAGCGTATCCGGCAGCCAACCGCTGCAGGTAGTACCCGGTCGTTTTACCTTCAACCGAATCTTCCAGACAGGCCAGCAAGCGCCTGGGGCGAGTTTGCGTTATTTCAAAGCGGCTTTTGAGTCCATCCAGCCCAAGCTGTTGTGGACCAATACCATCAACCGGTGACAACAAACCGTGCAACACAAAATACTGGTCATTGTCATCGATCTGGCCATTGGCCAGCAGGGTTTCATACCAGTCTGGCTGCTGCAGTACCACTACCCTGTCATTCGGGGCTTGTGGCCCGGCACACCAGTGCTGCTGACACAAACTGCATTCGTTGTTGTTGCTGAAATGCCTGCAAACCGGACACAAACCAATCTGCTCGTGTAACTGGCTGAGGCTTTCCAGCAAGCGTGTTTGCAAGGCTGGCGTTAGCGCCAGCTTGCGGGCCAACCTGTCGGCGGCCAATGGACCAATACCCGGCAAATCATCGAGTGCCCTGGCCAGCTGCTGCAGCGGCGCAGGTATCAGTCCGCGAGCCATCAGAATGGCATTTTGAAGCCAGGTGGCAGGCCCATGCCGGAAGTCAGCTTGGACATTTGCTCCTGGTTTGTAGCTTCGATCTTGCGCACTGCGTCGTTTACCGCCGCTGCCAGCAAATCTTCCAGCATGTCTTTTTCTTCTTCCATCAAGGAATCATCGATGGCAACACGCTTGACGTCGTGACGACCATTCATCACCACCTTCACCAGGCCAGCACCGGCTTCACCAGTCACTTCTGCTTCTGCCAGTTCAGCCTGTGCTTTCTGCATCTGCTCTTGCATCTTCTGGGCCTGCTTCATCAGGTTGCCCATTCCACCTTTGATCATAGTGTTCTCCTCTGTGGCGCCAGCCTGGCGCCGTCTGTCTGCTATGCCCGCGACTGCCGCAAACTACGACAATTGCTGCAGCGGCCGAATACTGTCTTCGACCACCATGGCATTAAAGGTTGAAAGTATATTCTTCACCCGGCCATCCGTCTCGATGGATTGCTGCGCGATATAGACGGATTCGGCATGTAAACGCTGCCGTCGCTGGTCCGGAGTTTCGCCTCGCGGAGTCTGCAATTGCATCTCGACGCGAGCAGCGGGTATCAGGGTTTGCAGCGCTATTTCAATACGCTGTTGCTGGTTGGCGTTAAACAACGCACCTTGCTGGGGATCCACATCAAACTGATAGTGACTGCCGTTGATTGCAACCAGTGCACTGTTGCGGGCAATGTTCATCGGCAATCCTGCCAATGGCAAGTGTGCCAGCCACATCCACCAGGTATGGGGAGCCAGCTCAGGCAGCTGATCAACCGGTACCACAACTTCCGGCTCAGCGGCGACCGGCGCAGCAACGGCTGCTCTGGGTTCCGGCGTGAAGGTCGGAGCCGCCATTGGCTGCTCCATAAGCTGACTCAAACCGCCTGGGCGTGCTACCGGCTCGTTAGGCGGTGCAGCCATCGGCTTTGCAGCAGGAGCTGGTTTCGGTGCAGGTGGAGCTGAAACCGCTGGAGCAGGAACCGCCGTGATAGCCGCAGCGCTTGCAGGTTCCCGCGGGTCTGGGTCCCAGGGCGGCGTTTCGGATTCATCCGCATAGCCGCTATGCCCGGCAGACTGATCGTGATCATCAGAATGGCCATAATCCGCGCTTTCATACCCGGCATCACCATAGTCGGCGGCCGTCGGCGAGGATTCAGTGGCGGATTGGGTGACGTGTTCGACGGGAGTTGGCTCGGCTGGCGCTGGTTCAAGCGCAACTGGCTCAGCTATTTTCTGCTCAACAGTTTCTGGTGCTTCAGCGACAGGGGCGCCAGGCTCGGCCAGCGGCTCTGGGCTGACCAGAGGCTGTGCCGCCGTATCAGTTTCAACGACAGCCTCAGACGCCGGGCTGTCCGTCAGAAACTTTTTTTTTTGCTCGTCGTCCGTGCCTGCTGCCGCTGACGGCGCATTCAACTGTGACGGTGGGGTTGTCAGTGCGGTAGCCAGATCCAGCTCAGCCAGCGCGGTTGGCAACTGTTCAGGCATTGGCCGGAAAGCCAGCATGCGCAACAACAGCATTTCAAAACCCTGACGCGGATCTGGCGCCTGGGCGATATCCTTACGACCGCTCAGTGCAATCTGATAATACAGCTGCAGATCTTCGCCATTCATGGCTAACGCCAACGCCAGAATCGCCTGACGATCACCTTCGGCATTGTCGATGGCATCAGGCACCACCTGCGCCAATGCCGCCTTGTGCCAGACACTCAGCAAGCCCTGCACGACTTCGTCAAAGTCTGGCCCCAGTTCGGCCATTTCGGCGACTTCCTGCAAGACTTCCGGCGGATTGGCCCGCGCCAGCACTTCAGCCAGACGGAACAAACGGCCACGATCCATGGTGCCCAGCATGCTGGTCACCTGCTGCTCCAGCACCGTGCCTTCACCAAACGCGATGGCCTGATCGGTCAGGCTGAGGGCATCACGCATACTGCCCTGGGCAGCACGCCCCAGTTGCCACAGCGCTGGCAATTCGTAACCCACATCTTCGGCCTGCAGCACGCTTTCCAGATAGCCAACAATGCTTTCCGGCGTCATGTTTTTGAGACTGAATTGCAAACAGCGCGACAGAATCGTCACCGGCAACTTTTGTGGATCGGTGGTAGCCAGCAGGAATTTGACGTGCTCAGGTGGCTCTTCCAGGGTTTTCAACAAGGCGTTGAAACTGTGGGTAGAGAGCATGTGCACTTCGTCGATCAGATAAACCTTGAAGCGGCCTCGTGTAGGCGCGTACTGGACGTTATCCAGCAGTTCACGAGTGTCTTCGACCTTGGTACGGGAAGCGGCGTCGACTTCGATCAGGTCAACAAACCGGCCTTCGGCAATTTCCCGGCAAGAGGAACATTCGCCACAGGGGCGCGAGCTGATGCCCTGCTCACAATTGAGACACTTGGCGAGAATTCGGGCGATGGTGGTTTTACCGACCCCGCGGGTACCGGTAAACAGATAGGCATGGTGCAGTCGCTGTTCATCGAGCGCGTTGATCAACGCTCGCAGTACATGCTCCTGGCCGACCATTTCATGGAAAAACTTTGGCCGCCATTTACGTGCAAGTACCTGATAACTCATGAAAACGCTGACTCAGCAAAACTTCGATGTGCGAATGATAACGGCTTGGCGGCAGGATGTCAGGTCAGGATTGGAGATGACCTCCACCAGCCGCACCCCGGCACACGAGTTCACTACTACCGTTGCTCCCTTCCGGGCCTGGCGGGGTTCGCAGTGTATCGTTGCGAGGGGACCAGTGGAGGCCACCATAACGACCTGACTTTCGACAGGAGCGCGCATCCTACCCACAACCTGTAACAGAATCAAGGGCTTATCTGCCCTGTCAGGAAAATTTCCTGAATCTGTCCAGCCCGGGCTTCCCCAGACAGGTATAAATGCGGATCAGAGATGCAGCCACTGTTTAAGCGCCAGACTGATCACATCGGCGCGGGTCAGATTCAGTTCGCCAGCCACTTCATCCAGACGATCAATGATATCGCCGTCGATTTTCACTTCCAGCCGCTGCAAACCACGTTGCTTATCACGCTCACGTTGAAACCGCTTGTTAAAGCGGCTCTGGGAACGACGGTCGTAAGGACTGCTTTTCGGCCGCCCTCTCCGGGGTGACGAAAACATATCAATGGTTGTACGGTCTTCAGGCTGAACTGACATGGTGGTACCGAATAACAAAACGGGCGGCATTATGCCGGGCAGTTTCTGAATTGCAACGCTGACGGGCACGCAATCCTTGCTGCAGCCTGCGCAGCTACCCTGGCAGGCGAATTATTCTAACGCATGTCCTGTGAATTTCAGCGAGCCGAAAATCAACCCGGTTTACAGAGCGACGATTTGATTGGCATCCTTGCCATTCCCACGCCATCGCCATACTGTTGGCTTTTCAGGATCGTCCGACGACACTGATCGGCACCCTTTCAACGCTGACTCACCAGACGGTCTTTTTATATCAGTAAACCTAGCAATGATGGAAAACATGCCAGCCAAAGCTTCCACTCGTTTATCCGCTGAACAGCTTACCCAGGCAGTCAATACGGACATACTCAACTTCGACACTACCGCCGAGCTGGATTATTTCCATGGTGTGCTTGGTCAGGAGCGGGCAGTTAATGCCATCCAGTTTGGTGTCGCCATGCAACGTTCCGGTTACAACATCTTTGTGATGGGTGACACCGGCACCGGCCGTTCGTCCTATGTGCGCGACTACCTCAAAAGCGAAGCCAAGCGTCAGGACACCCCAACGGTGTGGTGTTACGTCAACAACTTCAAGAACCCCCGCGAGCCGGGCGTGATTGAATTACAGCCTGCCGAAGCCAGTCAGCTTGGCGATGATATTCGGCTGCTGATCGACCAGTTGCTGGCGACCTTCCCGGCCGCTCTGGAACATCCGTCCTATCAGCAGAAAAAAGCGGCCATTGATTACCTGTTCAACCGCAAATACGACAAGGCCATCGAACAGGTTGAAAAAGAAGCTCACAAACAGGGCGTCGCCGTATACCGTGATTCTTCCACCATCAGCTTTACGCCGATGCGTGAAGGCAAGGCACTGGACGAATCAGACTTCGCCCAGCTGCCGGAAGAAGAACGCGAGCATTTCCACGAAACCATTGCCCAACTCGAACAAATGCTGGGTGATCAGCTGGCCGAATTGCCACAGTGGAAACGCGAGAGCAGCGACCAGCTGCGAGAACTGAACCAGCACACCATCAGCGAAGCCATCGAGCCGCTGCTGAAGCCGATTCGTGAGCGTTTTGGCCATCACGACCGGGTTTCATCGCATCTGGACGAGCTGCAGGAATACCTGCCGCGACTGGTACTGGAAGAGCTGGTCGACGACCGCCTGATGGAACTGCGCGAGGAATACGTCAAGCGCAACCGGCTGGAAGAATCGCTGCTGCCCAACGTGGTGACCCACCACTCGGCTGACAGCGGCGCGCCGGTGGTTTATGAACCGCATCCAAGTTATGGCAACCTGTTTGGCCGCATCGAATACACCAGCGACCAGGGCGCACTGGTAACCAACTATCAGCATATTTGCCAGGGTGCACTGCACCAGGCCAACGGCGGCTACCTGATTCTGGATGCCGAAAAAGTGCTGCAGGAACCCTTTGTCTGGGACGCCCTCAAGCGCGCCATTCAATCGCGCCAGCTGAAGATGGATTCACCCTATTCGGAAATGGGTCTGCTCAACACCACCAGCCTGCTGCCAGCCGTGATTCCACTGTCAGTCAAGCTGGTACTGATTGGCTCCCGCAACATCTACTACCTGCTGCAGGAATACGACGAAGACTTCAACCGGCTGTTCCGCAGCGTGGTCGATTTCGACAATGACCTGCCGCTCACCGACGCCACCCTGCACGCCTACGCCCGGCTGCTGAAGAGCCGCGCCGATGAGCAGGGCTACGCCCAGCTGAATCGTGACGCGATCGTTCGCATGGTGCGTTACAGCGCGCGCCTGGCCGAGCAACAAGACAGCCTCAGCGCTCATATCGGCGAGCAGTTCGACCTGCTGTCAGAAGCGGATTTTGTCCGCTCCCTGACCAACGAGGAACATATCGGTCCACACCACATTGAACGTGCCATTGAGGCCAAACAGCAGCGTACCGGACGGGTTTACGACAAGCTGTTTGAACAGATGATGGACGGCACCGTGCTGCTGGAAACATCCGGCCAGGCAATCGGCAAGATGAACGGCCTGACGGTCATGTCGCTGGGCGGCACCAGCTTTGGTTCACCGGCGCGGATTACCGCAACGGTATATCCAGGCTCCAAAGGCGTGGTGGACATCGAGCGTGAAGTCAGCTTGGGTCAGGCGATTCACTCCAAGGGCGTGATGATTCTGGGCGGTTTCCTCGGTAACCGTTACGCCCAGAAATTCCCTCTGGCGATTTCTGCCCACCTGGCGATGGAACAGTCCTACGGTTATATCGACGGTGACAGCGCCTCACTGGCTGAGCTGGTGTGCCTGATCTCTGCACTGATCAAGTCGCCTATTGACCAAAGCTACGCCATGACCGGCTCCGTTAACCAGTACGGCGAAGTTCAGGCCATTGGCGGCGTGAATGAGAAGATCGAAGGATTCTTCAGGCTTTGTGAGGCTCGTGGCCTGACCGGCAGCCAGGGAGTGATTATTCCGGAATCCAACCGTCGCAACCTGATTCTGGCCGACGAGGTGGTTCAGGCGGTGGCGGATGGCCGGTTCCACATCCATTGCGTGCATCACGTCGACGAAGCCATTGAAATCCTGCTGCAACGTGAAGCTGGCGCGGCTGACGATGATGGCAACTTCCCGACTGGCAGCGTTAACGGCGATATTATCGAGCGGCTGCGGGTGATTTCCGGCATGGCCGGTCGTCCGGGCAGCAAGAAAAAATCTGGTCGCAAGAAGGCACGCAAACAGAAAGCGGACTGAAACCTGAAAGGCTGCACGGGTGTGTCAGCGACATACCCGTAAGCCGTCAGACAGTAACGCCAAAAACAAAAAACGCTCCCGAGGGAGCGTTTTTTGTTGGTGTTTACCTGAATTCTTTCAGATTGCGAGAGACGTATTGCAGCGTCTGACCGATAATCGCATCACTGACTTCGTGAAAACGATCGTCCATAGCGGTTATCTCATCCGAGAATTCATTTTCGATCTTGTCGAAAAGCTCAATACGGTCATCTTCATCTGCAGGAATCTGACGATCCGGAAAATAGCCAATCAACTGATCCAGCAAGGAGTGCGATACCTTGGCTTTGACGCGCTCCAGCGCATCAAGAGTATCCAGTGCCAACGCACCTACGTCATGATGGAAAAACTGGCCGAAGCCGCCGTTTTCCATTTCACGCAGCAATCCGTCAATACAGAAGACAGTTTTTTCGGCATCCGAGAGAGCGTCATATCCCTGCTCGGTTTCCTTGTCATAAATCACATCAGTGATTTGCAGAAATGAATCAGTTTCATCGGCCAAATCAAGTGCCGCCTGAATCTCCACGTTCATAGGTCTAACTCAACACTCTCGCAATTATTCGGTTGGAAGGTTTGATCACGATAGCCGAAGGCCGAAACTTTGACAAAGGTTTTACAACGCAATTTAGCACCTGTGTCGGGCCATATCTCAGCTGACTAAAACGAATAACAGACAACCGCCCTGTTACTCAAGTTTTATGTCATCAATTGTCCAACCAACAGCACATTTTTTCTGCCAAATGCTGCGGTTGCTCCATTGGAAAGCAATGTGAGCCCCCGAACGCCTCCTTACTGAACGCCGGATTCATACGTAACGCCCGTTCGACAGCTGGTTCAATAAAACCAAATTCCGGCCCTGCCGTGTAAACCCTGGTTGGCACCTGAACACCGCGTATGCTGTGCCAGAGCCGATCTGGTGCAGAACCGAACAATCGCCCCTCCCACTCCGGTTCACAAGCCAATTTGACGCCTGCAGCGTCGTCCACAAGGCCAAACGCAGTAAAACCGTCCAGCGAGCGAGGGTGCCAGTTCTGATAGAGTTTTTTGGTGAGGAAATAACGTCGGGCCGCGTCTCGATCAGTCCAGCGACTGCGACGCTGACGCGCCTGCCTGACCAACGGATTTATATGCCACAAACGAGTCAAGCGTAACGCCTGCTGCAGCCGAATAATCGACACCGGCATCAACACCGGATCAAGCAAAATCAGTTTGCCAAACAGGCCCGGATGACGGGCAGCCATCATGGTCGTCAGCACGCCACCCATCGAATGGCCAATGGCAACAATTGACTGGCTCGAAGATGAGCCGTCATTCACCAGTTCATGTGCAACAAATCGTGCCAAGGTGTCAGCCATATCAGACCAAACCGGAAAGGCCTGAGCAGCCGCTCGTGAACGCCCATGACCTGGCGCATCGGATATCAGAATCGTCCAGGAGGCCGGTAAACACTCGGCTAACGCCAATAACGACATGCCGCAAAAACCATTGCCGTGCAGTAAATGCACGCCCGGAGCGCCGTTTTCACCATCCCGCCGGTAGCCACAAATTGTGCCGTCTGAGACTAAACGCCAATCAGTCAGTCCATAAAATTTCATATTATTCAGCATATGCTTCTATCGACCACCTGTAAGGATCGTCGGAGATGTGACCAATCACAGCTACAAACTGGGCATTGATCAAATCACCTGCGTCAAAATGGAATTACACTTGGTTCAGGAACACAGAAGAAGATGAAGACTTCGAGGTCAGGCACCCATAATTATTATTCTTTGCCTGACAGCTGTTCGAGGGACTTCAAGGAGCACTTGCAAACACCAACACATAGGGAACAACGATGACCGCCCAAGCCATGCACCGCGCACTCGAAAACAACCGCCGTTTCACCGACCTGAAAGACGCTGAAGCACGCCTGTCACAAGCCCGTCGCGACCTCGCCGCCCGGGTAATTTCCGAAGAAGAATACGAGACGATCGCCGACGTCTGCCTGAAGATCATTCGCGCCTGCCGCGACTGAGTCTACAACAGGCGTTAGAAGGAGCACACTGACCCAACAGCGGCTCCGTTCACCATCAGGCGGCGGAAGGCACTCCACTGTGGAATCTGAATTCCTCGTCTGGTGACTCAATCAGCTCACGTTCCAGCTGCTGAAAGAAGGCTACACGCTCGGTAATCGGCTCATCTGAATATTGTTGGGCCAGCGTCAGGTAGTCACAGTAGTGACGGCCTTCAGAGCGCAACAACGAGCGATAGAATTTCTCCAGTTGCTGATCCAGGTATGGGGCCAGTTTGGCGAACCGCTCACACGAGCGCGCCTCAATAAAGGCACCGATAATCAACACGTCAATCAACTCATGCACTCCGCCCTTGCGCACCGCTTCCCGCAGGCCAGAGGCATAACGCGAAGAGGACACATGACGATAGCCGATGCCACGCTCTTTCATGATGTTGACCACCTGCTCGAAATGCAGCAGCTCTTCACGGGCCAACTGACTCATTTTCTTTAACAGATCTTCACGATCAATGTGCTTGTAAAGCAGATTCATCGCCGTAGTCGCCGCCTTCTTTTCACAGTTGGCGTGGTCGATCAGCAGAATGTCCTGCTGTTTGAGCGCTTCGGTCACCCAAGCATCCGGGGTGGCACAGCCCAAAAATTCATTAATTTCCGCTAATACCTCATCGAGGTTCATAGCCCGTCCTCAATCATCTTTTCCAACGAGGCGCGAACATTACCGGAAATTGGCACAGTTTTCTGTGTTTTCAGGTCAACCAAACAGAAAGTCACCTGAGCTTCGACGATGGTATCGGCCACCTCGCCATCTCTCAGCAACTGAATCTGCTGCTGTACAGCACCACTCTTGTTGCCAAGGCTGTCGATCCGGGAACTGACACGAATGGTTTCCCCGGCCAGCGCTGGCCGCAGGTAGGAAATATTGATATTGGCAACCACAAAGGCCAGGCCTTCACGCTGGAACAACTCGAGCAATTCGTAACGCTCAACATAGTCCCAGCGGTCTTCTTCCATAAATTCCAGGTAGCGGGCGTTATTGACGTGCTGGTAAATGTCGAGGTGATAGCCGCGCACCTTGATATCTGTTGCCATAGAGTCCCCATTTTTTGCCGGTTTGAAATTACCGGTCTGAAAAAGCAGCGACTGGCAGTCTAATCAAACGATCGTTTCAATTCAAACATTCGTTTAAATCAATAACAGCGGCACACCCGCAAACTATTGCGGCCTGGGCGCACGCAACTCGCGGAAGTTGAGTTCAATGGGTACAGAATCTGTCAGAGTCGCCAATTCCCGCGTCAGCAATGCCAGTTGCCAGTCCTGCTGCAACTGGGCCACCAGACTGGCGCGCAAACCCGCCAGCTCCGTTAGCTGATCCAGCTGAATCAGGGCGCGATTCAGCGAGCCGCAGGCATCCAGAACGGCGCCAGCGGTCTTCGGCCCAAATCCTGTCACGCCTGGCAAATGATTGGTGGTATCACCGGTCAAAGCCCAGAAATCCGGCAACTGCTGTGGCGCCAGCCCATAACGCTGATGCACACCTTCTGCATCGAACAGCTTGCGGTCAAAGTGATTGGCAATCTGGATGCTGTGGCCGACCAGCTGAAAGAAGCCCTTGTCGGTCGACAGAATCACGCTGGAGATACCATGGCGTTGCGCCCGCCTGGCCAGGGCAGCACAGACGTCATCCGCTTCCCAGCCGTATTGATCGAGACAATGAATGCCTGCAGCCTGCAGCTGGCGGCGCAGATCCTCCAGAGCCTGATGCAAGGCATCCGGCATTGGTGAGCGACCTTTTTTGTAATCCGGCCACAAATCATGACGCCAGGTTTTGGCTTCCGATTCAAACACCATGGCGACATGGCTGCATTCCAGCCATTCGAGATTATTGTGAATAGTGGCGATGCAGCGACCCAGCGTTGCCTCCAGCGCTGTCGGGGTGTTTTCGACTGCCGCATACACCCGCCGAATCAGATTCATGGCATCAACAATCAGCAACTTCATGCGCCAGCCTCCCGGGTTTCATCGCCGTTATCGGCCTGATGCTGGGACTGCCACAAACGGGCGTAATGGCCGTTGAGCGCCAACAAACCTTGATGGTCGCCCTGCTCAACCACAACGCCGCCGTCCATCACCGCGATCTGGTCACAATCAATGATGGTCGACAGCCGATGGGCGATGATCAGCGTGGTATGGCCACGAGACACTTGCTTGATCGCCGCCATGATTGCCCGTTCGGTTTGAGAATCCAGTGATGAGGTCGCCTCGTCGAACAACATGATGGTTGGCCGTTTCAGCAACATACGAGCAATGGCAATGCGTTGTTTTTCGCCACCGGACAGCTTCAGCCCACGCTCACCCACCATCACATCCCAGCCTTCCTGGTGCAGCGATATCAGATGTTGCAGTTGCGCCATGGCAATCACTTGCTGCAATTCCTCATCCGTTGCCTGCGGGCGGGCGTACAGCAGGTTGTTTTTAAGACTGTCGTTAAACAGCACGGTGTCCTGCGGCACTATGCCCAGACAGCTGCGTAAATCCGCTTGCGGCAGTTCACGAATGGGCTGACCGTCTATGCGGATTTCGCCCTGTTGCGGATCGTAGAAGCGGAACAACAAGCGCGTCAGGGTTGATTTACCCGCGCCAGACAAGCCCACCACCGCACAGGTTTTGCCCGCGGGCAGTGTCAGATTCAAGCCCTGCAGCACCTCGCGGTCATCCCGATAGCCGAACCGCACGCCATCAAAGACCACCTCGCCGGCCTGAATCTGCAACGCTTGTTGGCCGTCGTCAGCAACCTGGCTATCGACATCCAGCAACTCGAACATGCGTTCGATATTGGCCATCGAGGCTTTCAATTCCCGATACACAAAGCCGAGGAAATTGAGCGGCATAAATAGTTGAAACATAAAGGCGTTGATCAAGACGAAGTCGCCTAGCGTCATTACTCCGATAACGACGTTCCAGGCTGCCAGCAGCATCATGGAAACAACTGCCAGACTGATAATCAGCGCCTGGCCGGAGTTCAAGCCAAACAGGGTGTAACGATTTTTCTGACGCGCCTCCTCCCACTGCGCCAGCGCGCTGTCATAGGCGGCGGCTTCACGCTGTTCGGCATTGAAGTATTTGACGGTTTCGTAATTCAGCAAACTGTCGAGGGCGCGGGCATGAGTGGTCGAATCCATGCGGTTGGCTTCGCGAATATAACGGGTACGCCATTCAGTCATGCGCGCCGAAAACACCACGTACAACACCACCGCCACCAGCGTAATCAGCGCAAATTCCGGCGGATAATTGGCCAGCAACAAACCAATCACCAGCGCCAGCTCCAGCAGCGTTGGCAAGATATTGAAGACCAGAAACCTCAACAGGAAGCTGATGCCCTGCACGCCGCGCTCAATATCACGCTGCAAGGCACCTGTCTGGCGATCCAGGTGAAAAGCCAGATTGAGACTGTGCAAATGACGGAACACCTTCAGAGTGGTTCGCCGCATAGCCCGCTCGGTGACACGGCCAAACACCAGATCACGAATTTCGCCAAACAACACTGACATCAACCGCGCCAAGCCATACGCCAGCAACAACGCCAGCGGCAACCAGCCCCAGGCTTGCTCCAGTTCGATGCCTTTGGGCAACTGATCCAGCTGATCGATCTGGTGCTTCAGCAGAAACGGCATCCCCACGCTGGCCAGTTTGGCACCGATCAGGCAAACCACCGCAACCACCACCCGCCAGCGGAACTCAAATAAATACGGCAGCAGGGTTTGCAGCCATTGCCAACCTTGTCGGACCGGTGGATTGGCTTCGTAGCTTCTGGCGCCAAACGACTTCATGAATGTTGTAACCTATGCTTAACAGAACGGCTGGAGGATTCAGCCGAACTTCGGAGGATGTTGATGAGCCGTCGAATCTACCACATTCAAAAGGCCTTGCCGGAACTGGTTGAGCTGGAAGCCCTGATTGAGGAAGGCCGCGATGTCATGCGTATATCCGCTCCCGCGCATGTTTCCCATGCCGGCGAGAAGCTGCCCATCTACTCCATCGAAATGGGCTCGAGGGCAACCATTGCGCCAACCCTGGCTCTGATTGGCGGCGTCCATGGCGTAGAGCGTATCGGCACCCAGATCATCCTTGCGTTTCTGCGCTCGCTGTTGCACCGGCTGGAATGGGATGAACAGCTGCAACAACAACTACAGCGACTCAGGCTGTTGTTTATTCCGTTAGTGAATCCCTCCGGTATGTGGAACAACAGTCGCTGTACCGCAACCGGCGTTGATCTCATGCGTAACGCCCCGGTGGAAGCCGAACACCGGCCACCACTGCTGGTTGGCGGTCAGCGAATCAGCGCAGCCTTACCCTGGTATCGCGGTAAAAAAGGCCAGGCGATGGAGCCTGAAAATCTGGCGTTAACCAGCGTGATTGAACAAACCCTGTTCACCCAGCCGCTGTGTATCTCACTCGACTGCCACAGCGGTTTTGGTTACCGCGACCGCATCTGGTTTCCGTACGCCAAAAGCCTGTTGCCCTGGCAAGGCCTGCCAGAAGCCTATTCACTGACCCACTTGTTCGAGCATTCCTACCCCAACCACGGCCTTTATCTGTTTGAACCGCAAGCTCACAGCTACACCACCTCGGGCGATGTCTGGGATTATTTGTATGACGGTTACCAGAGTCAGAATCCCAACGGTATTTTTCTGCCTCTGACCCTGGAGATGGGCTCCTGGACTTGGGTGAAGAAAAATCCGCAACAGTTGTTCCGCTTCCACAGCCTGTTCAACCCGATCCTGCCGCACCGCCATCAGCGCATCCTGCGGCGCCACAGTACCTTGTTTGATTTTTTAATGGCCGCACTGGCCAATCAGTCGGCCTGGGTCCCCGATAACCAGCAACATCGCCAGCAGCTGAATGCCCGCGCACAGGAGCGCTGGTATCCGGATATCGCTCGCGAAAATAGTCTGCTGACAACCTGAAATATAGCCATCAGCACACACCGGGCTGGAACCTGAAGGATTACTGGCAGTCTGAAGCCAGCGGCAAGGCGACACAGAGCGCCGGATTCCGTATGATAAGCGCCCGTTGAATTGCCACTACCCTGAACAGAGAAAGAATTTCACGATGCTGTCTGCACGCCCTCTGGCTAACCGAATGGCCAACCGACTGATTCTGGCTACGGCCCTGTTGTTCTCAGCCGCTACTCAAGCGGAAGTCTCTGCCCAACTGGGCGTCGTTAGCGAATACATGCGTGACGGCATCAGTGAAACCCGTGGCAAATACGCCGCTCAGGCTGGCGCCGGTTATATTCATTCCAGCGGATTCTATGGCGGCCTCTGGGGCAGTGAAATCAAGCACAAAGCCGACAACGCGCATTCTGAATGGGATGTCTACGCCGGTTTTTCACACTCGCTGACATCGCGTGTTGGTATCGACCTGGGCCTGACCCGCTCAACGTTCCACGGCGACTGGGAAGCAGATGAAAAAGACTACACCGACAAATTCCTGCGGCTGACACTGGATCGCTCACTGGTGCTTGGCTGGCGCCGTACCAGCAACTATCAGGGCAGCGAATTTGCCCGCCGGGTACTGGAAGCCTCCTACACCCTGCACACCAAAAGCTTTGACTTTGAGTTCTATACTGCCCAGCATCGCTATATGGAAATCGACGACGATTACAACTTCGGCAACGATAACCGCGACAGCTATTGGCATTTCCGCGTTGGTGTCGAACGTACCTACAACAAGTACGATTACCGCCTGACGCTGGAACGCACCAACCTGACGAGCGACTTTGATGCAGGCACCACATTCCAGTTCGGCGTCCACCGCTACTTCGACCTCTGGTAAGGCGCCCACCAGCAAACCTGAACGGGTTTGCGTACTACTTCGGGGACTGATTCGCAGCCGCTTTCATTGGCATCAGTTCCCCACCGAGCTACTCAAATTACCACTGGTCGAACAGGTCATCATGCCGGAACTGGCAGGCAATGGAGAACGTTGCCGCGAGACCACCCCGGCAACTATCAACGCCATGATGGAAGACCTGCGTCAGCAAACCCGTTTGCTGTTTCCCGATAACAGTCATCCACTCAGCCTGGTCGCCATATCCATGGGGGCCATGATCGCTACCGAATGGGCCAGCCAATACCCTGAAGAAATCGCCGAACTGCATCTGATCAACACCAGCTTCGGCCGCTTTTCAGCCCCCTGGCAACGGATGCGGCCGCGCGCGGCTGCCCGGCTGTTAGGTCTGACCCCCAGACTGTTATCCGACCCTGCCGCCCTGGAAGCCGGGATTCTGCAATTAACCGTCAGTCAGCCAACAACTCCTCAACTGCGGAGCCAGTGGCAAAGCTTCGCCCGCCAGAATCCGCTGCAAACCAGCAATATCCTGACCCAGATAAAAGCCGCCAGTCGCTGGCAAGGCCCGGCGCAGGCACCGGTGGAACATAGCTTTATTTATACCGCTGACGGCGACCGGTTGGTGTCACCTGATTGCAGTCGCCAAATAGCCGCGCACTGGCACAAACCATTAATCGAGCACCCGCACGCAGGCCATGACTTACCTCTGGATGATTGCCATTGGCTGGTGCAGAGCATTGAACGAACGATGCAATCCTGGTGAAAACACTGGCTATTGTTCTGCTACAGGTAGCCAACGCCGTAAAACCGCAAGCAAACAGTCCAGATCGATTGGCTTTGAAATATAGTCATTCATGCCTGATTGCAAACAGTGCTCGCGATCGCCCTTCATGGCATTCGCCGTCATCGCAATCACGGGGAGGGTTCGATATTGATATTCCTGCCGTAACAGACGGGTAGCTTCATAGCCATCCAACAGCGGCATATGGCAATCCATAAAAACAAGATCGTAACGATTTCCTGTAACGATCTGATTCAGAGCGTGTCGCCCGTTGGTAGACAAATCGACCGTTAGACCAAAGCGTTTCAACATACCCTGCGCTACTTTCTGGTTAACCGGATTATCCTCTACCAGCAGCACGCGCCCTTTAAATTCCGGGTACTTTTCATTTTCAGACTGCGGCAGCCGGGCCTGATTGGTTTTCTCATGGATTTGGTCCCCAACCTGAAGCGTGACTGTGAACCAGAACAGGGCTCCTTTACCGGGTTCACTCTCCACGCCGATTTCGCCATTCATCAACTCGACAATCTGCCGCGATATGCTCAAGCCAAGACCGGTACCGCCGTAGCGACGGGTGGTGCTGGTATCGGCCTGGGAAAATCGCTCAAACAAGCGTTGTTTGTCGGTCGCGCTGATGCCTATTCCGGTATCGCTAACGGTAAAATGCAGCTGAACCTTGTCACCCTGCAATTTCGCCTCGCAATTAACCGATATAGAGCCTTGCTCAGTGAATTTGATGGCATTACCGACCAGATTGAACAGCACTTGCTGTAATCGCCCGGGGTCACCAACAACCCAACGCAGGGGTACCGGCTGCGCTGGACAAATCAATCGCAGGCCCTTTTCGGTGGCCCGGTGACTGATCGAATCAGCGAACAGCGACAACATTTCCGGTAAATCAAACTCCAGCTGTTCCAGCTCCAGACAGCCGGATTCAATTTTGGAAAAATCCAGAATGTCGTTAATCACTGTCATCAGGGAATCGGCGCTATAGCGAATACTGGTCGCCATTTCGCGCTGTTCTGCAGTCAGCGCGGTTTCCATCATCAGGTTGATCATACCCAAAACGCCATTCATGGGAGTGCGAATTTCATGGCTCATGTTGGCCAGAAACTGACTTTTGGCACGATCAGCGGCCTCAGCGGATTCCTTTGCCGCCTTCAGCTCCAGCATGACTTTTTCTGAGTGCTCCTTGGCCTTTGTGAGTTCACGGGTGCGCTCCTCGACAAGCTCTTCGAGTTGCTCCTGATAACGTTTAAGCTCATCTTCAGCCTGACGCCGCTCGGATATATCCGTCGCAAACGCTACCGCATATTCCTCGCCATCCAGTTCAAAATAATGAGATCGAACCTCTACCGGAAACTCGCAGCCGTCCTTGTCACGATGAAGGGTTTCGAAGTTTACGTGCAACGCATCTTTCAGATTGTTCCAGATCTGTGGCCAGTTTTCTTCAGTAACATTAGGGTCCCAGTCCCAAACAGGGACGCCAATCAGATCCTGTCGAGATACCCCCAAACGCTCACACGCTGCCCGGTTGACGTTAACAATGCGGGAGTCCTTGCTCATCCAGAAGACCTCGTACGAAGCAACTTCAAGCGAGTACTGGTTGAACTTGAGGGAGTTGAAAATAGCCTCGCTGTTGGCAAGCTCCTGCTCAAGATCGAACCCGGCCTGATGAAAGTGTTGCTGTAGCAGCTCCTGCAATTGCGGTAACCGCGGGTTCTTTCGCATCCGATTGCCTCCGTTGAGAGTAATCCGGCTTTTTCAGAACAGCATAGCAGGCTGGCATCCTGCGCTCAGCTTCATCAGCCACAGGCCAGTCAATCCGTACAAAAGACATAAAAAAACGGGCAACCTGTGCCCGTTTTCTTCAACTCTGGATCATGCCTGCTTCAACGGCAGTTTCACGCCCAGATATTTTTCCAGCTCTGGTAATGAGAAGGCATCATCTTCCGATACCAGGCTGAATGACTGGCCTTTGGCACCAGCACGGCCAGTGCGGCCAATACGGTGTACGTAGTCTTCGGGGTCTTCCGGCAAGGTGTAGTTAAACACGTGGCTGACGCCGTCAACGTGAATACCACGACCGGCCACATCAGTGGCCACCATGATGGTGACTTCGCCATCGCGGAAGCGTTCGAGGGTTTTCACCCGCTTCTGCTGATTCACTTCACCCGACAGCAGCACCGCCTTGAAACCGCGCTTGTTGAGCTTGTCGCACAGGTTGCGGGTGTGATCACGACGGTTGGCGAAAATAATGCAGCGTTCCGGATTTTCCTGCTTGAGGAAACGCTCGAGCAAGCCAAATTTGTCGGATTCCGCGACCAGATACATATGCTGTTCAACCCGGTCAGTAGTAACCTGCTCCGGTTCGATTTCGACTTTCAGCGGCTCACGGGTCCACTGGTCAATCAGGATTCGTACGTCGAAGTTGAAGGTAGCCGAGAACAGCAGGGTCTGACGGTGATCCTTCGGCGGCGTTGCCCGCACGATGCGGCGCACATCGGGGATAAAGCCCATGTCGAGCATACGGTCGGCTTCGTCGAGTACCAGCACTTCCACCTGGTCGAGGAAGACGTCCTGGTTACGCATAAAGTCGATCAGACGACCCGGCGTTGCCACCAGAATGTCGACCACTTCGTTACGCAGCACCTTGCGCTGTGGCTCATAGTCCATGCCGCCGACAACGGTAAGAATGTTGAGACCGGAATATTTCGCCAGGCCATCCGCATCCTTGCCAATCTGCAGGGCCAGCTCGCGGGTTGGGGCAATCACCAGCGCACGTGGCTCACTGGCAAAACGCTGTTCCGGCTTAACAGTCAGCAAACGATTCATGATGGTCAGCAGGAAGGCTGCTGATTTACCAGTACCGGTTTGCGCCTGACCAATGGTGTCACGACCACGCAGGGCCGCTGGCAGGCTTTCCGCCTGAATTGGCGTGCAGTAATGGAAACCGAGATCCTGAATTGCATGCATGATGCTATCGGGCAAGTCGAGATCGTGGAAACGGGTTTTACCTTCAACCGCATCGACCTTGAATTCGGCTGGATCCCATGGCGCGGTAATCTCCGCTGGCTTGTTAGCAGGACGGGAACCGGAATGCGAACCAGAACCTGAGGAACCGGAGCTGCTTTTCTTACTGCGCTTTTTACCGCTGGAAGAAGACTTGCCAGCCGCATTGGTTTTGCCACTGTGGCCAGCCTGTGGCTGATCACCACGCTGGTGCGCAGCCGGTTTGGCGGCGGCGCTGTTGTTGGTTTTGGTCGACTTCGCCGGTTTGGATTCCTGCTTGCCGCCTGAAAGTGCGTTAATAATGTTTTTTAACAAAAGTGTCTCCAGTCAGAGTCTTTCCAGCACAAACAGATCGGCGGAATAAACGTCGTGGCGCTGATAATAATCAAGTAACGCCTGTTTTAATACTTCTGCACGCGGGGGCAAGCCCTGCTGCAGGTAAACCCGGGCCTGCTGCCATACATTAAAGGCAAATTGTCGGCGGCCCGCCTCTACTTCCGCGGGATCACCGTCCAGATTGTCTGTACTGATATGAAACTTGCGACCACAGGCTTCGGACAATAGCCACTCAACCGCCTGTGGTTTGATTTCTACCTGCTCGAATTCGCGTTGCAGTTCTGCCGAACGGCCATCTGGCTCATACCAGTAGCCAAAGTCCACCAGCTGACGACGCTGCTTGCCGGCAATACACCAATGGGCAATTTCATGCAGCGCAGACTCGTAAAAGCCATGGGCGAAGACCACCCTGTGGTAGTCGTGCTGGTCATCGGCTGGCAAATAGATGGGTTCGTCATCTCCGGCTATCAGGCGGGTGTTTTCGATACAGGCAAACAATTGGTCAAACACCTGAATCAGATCATCAGGGTCCAGACTCTCTGCCGATACGGCAGTTGCAGCAACAGGCGAAAACTGACTAGTCAAGAACAACACGCGAATACTTGCCAAAGGGTTGGCGAGTATATCACCAGTCTGCCATGTTGGCATGGCCACAAAAACCTGACCGGCTTGTCAACAGTGGTTGGTTTTTCGCGGCCGCATCGGCACAATGCAGCGCCTGTTCAATCCATTCCTGCCAACCTTGCGAAAACCCTGTGACCACATCTGTTTCAACCGCCAGCCCCTCTTTTACCAAGCGCGAACGCAAGGCCCTGTTTCGGCTGATGCTGCCGATTCTGGCAACCCAGCTGGCTCAAATCGGCATGGGGACCATCGATACCTTGATGTCCGGCCACGTCAGCACCCGGGATCTGGCCGCCGTAGCGGTTGGGACTTCCGTGTGGCTGCCGGTATGGCTGTTTCTGGCGGGCATTTTGGTTGCGGTGTCACCACTGGCCGCCAATCTGAATGCTGCAATCAACAAACCATCCGGCCAGCGTTCGGGTGCCAGTGCCTTACCTGATTTGCTGGCAACGACCCTGTTTGTTGGCCTGATCGCGGGGATTCTGGCGGGGATTCTGCTGTGGCTCGGAGCCAGCTTCGTTAACTGGCTGATTGATGACCCGGTTACTGCACGGATTTCGGCTGACTATCTGCTGGCCATTGCACTTGGCTTCCCTGCCGTAGGTGTCTTCCTGGCCTACCGTTATTACGCCGAAGCACTGAATCAGCCCATTCATGTGACCGGTGTCATGCTCATCGGCCTGCTGGCCAACATCCCGCTCAATGCTGTTTTTGTGTACGGCTGGTTTGGCCTGCCGGAAATGGGAGGTGTGGGATGTGGGATTGCCAGCAGTCTGGTGTTTGTCGGCATGGCCTTCGCAATGGCCCGCAATACCCGTAAACACCGGATTCCGGCGCACTATGCGCTGGTAAAACGCTGCCTGCAGCCGGACTTTGCCCAGGTTCGCAAACTTTTGCGTATTGGCGTTCCGATAGGTCTGGCCATTTTCTTTGAAGTGAGTTTGTTTACCACCGTCGCTTTATTCCTGACAGATCTCGGGCCAGTTGTTGTTGCTGGCCACCAGGTCGCGATCAATGTTTCGTCATTAACATTTATGGTGCCGCTCAGTCTGGGAATGTCACTCACCGTGCGCGTTGGCCATTACCTGGGCAGTGATGATCCTCAGAGCGCCAAACAGGCGTCATGGTTGGGAGTCCGGCTGAATCTTGCGCTGGCAGTCGTGAACGCCTTACTGATCACTTTCCTGGCGACACCAATCGCAACCCTTTATTCGCCGGATCACCAGGTTGTGCAACTGGCTGCCAGCTTGTTGTTATATGCCGCTGTATTTCAACTGTCTGACGCCACCCAGGTCGCCGCTGCCGGTGCCCTGCGTGCCTATCACGATACCTTTGTGGTGATGTTGATTACTTTTATCGCCTATTGGCCGTTAGGTATGGGCAGCGGTTACCTGCTGGCCTTCCACGGCATTACAGCACTGGATATTCCCGCTGCTGGCGCCCAGGGCTTCTGGACCGGTCTGATTATCGGGCTGAGCTGTGCAGCAATCGCGTTAACGATTCGACTACGAGTTATCTGCCAACGAACATCAGCCTCTTCAGCTATGCCCTGATGCCACAACCAGGAACCGCAAGAAAATCATCAGTCCCGACGACTTTTAGTGCCGCGTATTTTTGTTTAAAAACGCCTGAACACAAGCCTTGCAAACACAGGCCTTACGGCGTTGCTCGGGAGGAATTTGGGCCAGCAGAGCCTCCGGGAACGTGAGCGCCGGGTCATTACACCAACAGGATTTGCTGACGTCTTTTTCAGCCAGGTTGACGCAGGAATTGGCTTGACCGCAGAGCGGGCAAACCAATGGATCAATTGCTATTGGTTGTTCAGTCAAAGTGGCTTCCTGATATTTCCATGAACCTATAACAGAGCACAGCACTTCGACAGCTGCTGTGCGCTATCAGACGATCCAATCAAGGACATGGATTGGAAATAACAGCGTGAATGCCGTTAATACCGTCAATCAGCTCCTGACTCAATTCTACCGCCGCTGAGTCGATATTTTCTTTCAGCTGTTCCATGGTGGTGGCACCAAGAATATTACTGGTAACGAACGGTTGCTGGGTGACAAACGCCATTGCCAATGTCGCCGGGCTGATGCCCGCCTGTTGAGCCAATTCGGCGTATTGGGAAGCAGCTTTGTCGGCCAGTTCGCCGTTATAACGCTGGAAGCGTTCGAACAGGGTCAAACGGCCTTTGGGAGGTTTTTGACCGTTAAGGTATTTACCCGTCAGCACGCCAAATGCCAGCGGAGAATAGGCCAGCAAACCACATTGCTCCCGGATAGACACTTCGGCCATGCCAACTTCATAGCTGCGATTCAGCAGGTTGTAGGGATTCTGTACCGAAACCGGGGCTGGCATGCCGATGCGTTTGGCTTCGGCAATAAATTTCATGGTGCCCCATGGCGTTTCGTTAGAGAGACCGTAGTGGCGAATCTTGCCCTGCTTGATCAGCTCGTGCAGCACTTCGAGGGTTTCCTCAATCGGCGTGATATCGCCATCCTGCTGATGCTGATACCCCAGCTTGCCAAAGAAGTTGGTATTACGTTCCGGCCAGTGCAGCTGGTACAAATCAACATAGTCGGTTTGCAGGCGACGCAGGCTTGAATCAATCGCCAGGTTGATATGTTCACGATTCAGGCGTGAGCCGCCGCGAATATGACTGCCACCAAAGGATGGGCCAGCCACCTTGGTCGCCAGAATAATGTCCTGGCGCTTGCCGGTCCTGGCAAACCAGCTGCCAATACATTCTTCGGTACGGCCCTGGGTTTCTGGCTTGGGTGGCACGGGGTACATTTCTGCGACATCAAAGAAGTTGATGCCTGCGGCTACGGCATAGTCCATTTGCTCATGGGCTTCTGCCTCGGTGTTCTGTTCACCCCAGGTCATGGTACCAAGACACAATTTGGTGACCTGCAGATCGGTGTTGCCGAGTGGACGCTTTTCCATCGTTACCTCCGTTTATTGAGCTGCCAAGTATACCTTGGCAGCAGCGAAGGTCTCATCAGACAGGCTGAACCCAGTGTTCTTTCTTCAGAACAGCCAGCTCAAACCCGGGTCTCGGTGCCAAAAATACGAGTCAGTGCCGCCGAAACCCAGCTGCTTTCTTTTTTCAATGCCTTGCGAACCACCGCAGCGTAGTTCTGGTCTTCGTGCTGAATATGCTGAATCAGCCAGCGGGTCAGTTCATTACGGATCTTGCGGGCAACGCCTATTGGGTCGTCTCCGGAGCGCAGGGCGTATTCGAAATCGTTGACCTTGGCCCTGAAGCGCTGATGCACCACCAGGTGGGCATCCAGCAAGGGATAACCTGCCCGCTCCATCAATTGCTCCTCAAAGGCGAAGTGATCGAAGGTGTAGTCCTTCAATAATTCCATCAGATCAAAAACGGCAGCCTTGTCATCCGACTTGATGGCTTCATCAAGACCGTTCACATAGTCGGCGATACGGCGATGCTGACTGTCGATAATGTCTACGCCAATATCGTACGAAGTGTTCCATTCGAAATAAGCCATGAGTCATCTCCTGTTTAACGAAGGACCGATGCTATCGACGGATTTTTTGAAAAGCTTGATGAAGATCAAATTTGAAAAAAGCACCGTATAACTGGCTTGTTATGTAGATTGGAACCAGTACTTTTCGACCACTTGTATGACCAATGAGCCGCTTTTCAGGCTTGATCCGGGTCTTCAGACAGCTCTCGACTACGTAAATAGCTGAACCACTCACGCCGATATTGATTGGCCAAACCACGATCCGGCAAGGTATTAATCAACTCGATCAGCAACTGTTTGCCCGCTTCAAAGACTTCGTCCGGACAAGGACGACGCAGCAAACCTAACAGCAGTTTCAACGCCTGATCATACTGTTCCGCAGCCGCCAGCCCCTGAGCCAGTGCCAGCCGGTTTTGCGGGCCTGGATGACTGCGAAAATTCTGTTTCAACCGAGCCAGATCACAGGGCGACTGCGCCAGTAAATGCCAGCGCGAAATCGCATGTTGCATCTGCGGGTCGCGTTGCCAGTCAGCCGGAATATTATCCAGCAGTTGCGGCAAACGTTCCCGCAGTTCCGGATGATGTGCCATAGCGTCCATCAGGCGCTGACAATAACGCGCCATATCACGGGCGTTGGCGGTCGGCAGTTGCAGTACCTGCTCGAGCTTCTGCAGCCCGGCCAGCCATTGAGATTGCTGAAACAGCGCCTCTGCCTGCTGTTTCAATTCGGCTTCCGGAGCTTTCACATAGGGTGCCAGCAGCTGGCGAATCTGGCTTTCAGGCAAGGCTTTGGTAAAGCGGTTGATTTCACGACCATGCAAATACAGCAACACCGACGGCAGGCCACGAACCGCCATCAGGCTCATCAGATCGGGATGCTGGTCGGCGTCGATAGTGACCAGCAACAGCTGGGAGGCAAATTCCCGCTGCAGCTTTTCCAGCACCGGCAACAAGGCACGACAGGGCGAGCACCAGCTGGCCTGGAAGTCCACCAGCACCAGTTGTTGGCGGGATTGCTGCTGGATTTGCATCAGCAAATCGTCGGGAGTGAGCCTTGGATCAATCATCAAACGGTGTCGTATACGGGGAAAGGCAGGTTACACTCTGGCCCTGACGCTTTCCAGCGCATCGCCAACCTGATCAGCCAAACAGAGTTCCATGAGTACATCAAGCCAATCCCGTCCCGGCCCTCTAGCCCATCATCGTAATCTGGTTCTTGGCCTGGTCGTCGCGTTATGGCTGGCGGGCACCGGGATCGCCTTGTGGTGGTTTCAGGCTCAGGTAGTAAGACCATTTCTGGCGGCCGATTCAGCGCCGCCTAACGCCCTGCAGGTTGAGCAGGGACTACAGCAATTGCTGGATCAGATACCCGCCCCAACCAATACCAACACGGTTACCTTACTGCATTTCTGGAATCCGGAATGTCTTTGCAACCAGGTCAGCAAACGTCACTTTGAAGGTCTGATAGAGGCCTTTGATCAGCAGCAATTACGCATTGTGGCGGTCGCACCGGCTGGTACGCCGGAAGCCACGCTGCAACAGTTTCGGCAGCTGAACGGCGACCGTATCTTGCTGATCAAGGCGGCTTCCGGTTTTCAGCCACCCGTCTCACCAGCGCTGGCGTTGCTACGTAGTGATGGCGCACTGGGCTATTACGGTGCCTATGGTTTTGGAGCCTTGTGCAGTGTCGCTAACGACGATTTTTTCCCCAATATCGTACGTCGCATGAGCACTGGCGAATACGGGCCGTTTGTGAATGTGGCGGGCAGCGGTTGTTTCTGCCCATGGCCACATGACTGATTCAAACGGCTGGTTCAAACTGCACCGGCTTACTGCGTTTTATCAGGAGCTGGCATAGTTTCAGTTGTAACAGCAGCTGGCGTTCGGTATCGGCAGTGGCACCATCAGGGGCATACAGGTGCTGATCAAAGCGGCGCTGTAATACCGCAAGTTCGGTTTTCAAATCCGGGTAGCTTTGCTGCAACTGAGCAATGACAGACAAGGGACTGGCGCCGCTTTCAGCGTTGATCCCGGCATGTCTGGCCAACAACAATAATTTTTCCCACTGCTGTTTGATACGTGACTGTTTTTGCGACGGTGCGCGTAACACCATCAACAAGGTCATGACAGCAAAGGCGGCCAGCACAGCAGCAATCAGCCACCAGACCATATCCATAAAACTGCTTCGAGTCATAAACGACTGCAACAGCTGTTGCTGGCGAGACTTGTCATAAGACAGCACCCAGCGTTGCCATAGATAATTGATCGAATCCACTTTCATGCTCAGCTCATACAACCAGCCAAGCTGCCGCAACTGCGCGGGCTTGATCAGCGAGTCTTCCATAAAGGAGCCTTCTTCTCGCATGGCTTCTTCCAGCCCCAGCTCGATACGCGCCGGAGAAACCGCCGCCGTCGGATCAACCCGCACCCAGCCCTGGCCGTCACGCCAGAGCTCAGCCCAGGCATGAGCATCGTACTGGCGCACTGAAAGATAATTTTCCGTACTGTTCCACTGGCCGCCCTGATAACCTGCAACGACCCGTGCCGGAATCCCGGCCAGCCGCGCGGTGTAAACAAAAGCACCGGCATAGTGGGCACAAAAGCCACGCTGGCTATCAAACAGAAACTGGTCAATATCATCAGCGCCCAACACTGGCGGCTTGAGGGTATAAACAAAACTCTGGCGAAAGCGCTCAAGCAGACTATTCATCAACTGCTCTGGTGGTGTACCTGCGGCCAGTTGCTCCCTCACCCACTGGCGTAGCCTAGGATTACCGGACTCCGGTAATTGCAGATTGAACTGGCGCTGCGACAGCGGCAAATAAGCTGGTGTGCTTGCCGCTGTTGCCCGGGCAACACTGCGATAGCGTTTGCGCTGATAAACCGGCAAACGGCTGACCAGCAAATCGGTGCTGGTGTAACCAATCCCCTGCTCCAGCGCCGCGCCGTTACGCAGTGAAAACAGCCAGCGCTCCGAGGTCGCTTCCTGAATAATTTCGTAACCGGTATCGGCGTCTGACGGCTGATAGTCATTACCGCTGCCAAACCAGTCAACATCGCGGCCACGGCGGGAAAAGCTCCAGCGGCGGCCGTCATATTCATCCAGCACCATGGCGCGCCAATACAGTTGCTGTCGTGGCAACTGCTGGCCTGAATCAAAAGTCACCCGAAACGCCAGCTCACCGGATTGACTCAGCGAGGCGATATCCCCCGGCGACATGGTTTCACTCAAACCGGTTTTGGCTTTTTCGGCCTGCAGGTTAAAGGTCCAGAGCGGCGCCAGACGGGGGAAAAACAGATAAAACACCAGCATTACCGGCAGTGACACAAGCATCAAACGATTGGTATGGCGATGAATCACCGCAAACATCGGCAGCTGGCTGCTGCCCAGCTGCAAGGCCACCAGGGTTGCCAGCAACAACCAGAGTTCAACAATGCCAAACAGGCCCCAGCCAATGCCCTGTTCAAACAGGAATCCCACCGCCAGCAGAAACGCGGCCAGAAACACCACCACAAAGCCATCCCGCTGATTGCGCATTTCCAGCAGCTTTAACAGGCTCATGGCAACAAAAAACGCCGTCGCACTTTCCAGTGTGTAGCGGCCACTGAAACCCGCAACCACAGCTCCGGCAACGGCTGTGACCGCCAGCACCTTGGTAATCTTGCCCGGATACGGCAGCACACCGCGGAACATCAACCAGCGCCAGCCAACAATGGCAGCAGCAATAACCCACACCAGAATGGGCAAATGACTGTAATGCGGCAACAGGGCCGCCAGACTGGAACCCAACAGCCACAACAAGGCGGCTCTGGGCAAGCCTAACGGCTGCTTCAGGGAAGCACTCATGAGGCTTCTCCCCAAACCGCCAGCGCGGTCAGACAGGCTTTCATATGAGCCTCACTGTGCGTCGGTTTGATTTCCACGCCCGGCAAACGCAACCCATATTCCCAGCCTTTCTGATGGACATCGAGCACCGCACCACAGAGAATCGACAAGCGGGTTTCGGCATCGCCACTGATGTTTGCCCAGTCAAGCCAGCAACTGGCGCCGTCGTCACTGTCAAAATCCTTGGTCACCAGACCCTTGCCACGGGCCAGCTGTTTCCAGGCGATTTGACGCATGGAATCCCCTGGCTGATATTGCCGCAGGCCACGAAAGTCCTGATCACCGCTGGTCTGCCGGGTTGCCCCGATCAATTCGCCGCCGTCACTGCCACCTGCCAGTCGCAACGAATCATGAATCGGTTTGGGATACACCAGGGTATGAAAATCCAGCCGGATCCAGCTCCAGGCCCGAAACAGCCCCAGCGGAAAACGGCTCTCCAGCAACAACCGCCCGGGCTGCAACTTGCCGCGCCGTTGGCTGCGATAAGACAATTGCAGGGTTTCGAACTGCCCCCGCTGCACATGCAGCGGGCGTGGCGGGTTATCCGGATAACCCAGCCACAAACCCAGATGCTCCCGCTTGTTGCCAGCTTGCAATTGCAATGGAATCTCGAACACCTGTCCGGCATAACCATCCGGCGCTTCACGACTGATCAATATCAGCCCCTTCAGATTACGAAAAGTCAGATACATGGCCGACAGGCCGATACTGAATAACCAGAAGGTCAGGCCATAAATCAGGCTGCTCTGATAGTTGATTGCAGTAACCAGCATGATCAACAACATGACAGCGAACAACAGCCCGGCCCGGGTCGGCAGGATAAATATGGATCTGTGTCCCAGCTGCTGACGGCGCGTACCTGGAATACGCTTGTCGAGCCAGCGCTGCCCTCGCAGTTTCAGGTACTTTTTGCAGTCCTGATACCAGCCATTGCGCCAGGATTCAGGCATCAAACGCTGCAGCATGTCAGACCAGCACCGCCACCGAATTGAGTATGCGAGCCGAGACACTGTGCGCGCCGCCGTCTGCGGCATCAGCCAGCCGGTGATCTACTACCGACGGCAACACCGCCTGAATATCTTCCGGAATCAGATGCTCACGCTCATGCACCAGCGCCCAGGCCTTGGCGGCCTGCAATAGAGCCAGCGCCCCACGTGGTGACAAGCCGTACAGATAACCCGCTTCATAGCGGGTAAATTGAATAATCCGTTGCAGATAGTCCAGCACACTGGCGGACGCATGAATGGTTTTTACCTGCTGCTTTAACTGAGATAACTGTTGCGGTGAAATTTGTTGTTGCAGCTGATTCGCCAGCTGGCGATGACCATTACCTTCCAGCAGTTGACGCTCAGCCTCAGCAGACGGATAGCCCAGCGAAATCCGCATCAGAAAACGGTCGAGCTGGCTTTCTGGCAAGGGAAAGGTACCGGATTGCGATACCGGGTTCTGGGTGGCGATAACAAAGAAAGGTTCTGGCAGTGGTCGGGTTGCGCCTTCGACCGTTACCTGACGTTCTTCCATCGCTTCCAGCAAGGCACTTTGGGATTTGGGTGTGGCACGGTTGATTTCATCCGCCAGCAACAACTGGGTGAACACCGGGCCTTCGTGAAAACGAAAACGTCCAAGTTCGGAACCCGGCTCTTTTTCAAAGATGGAAACGCCGAGAATATCGGCTGGCAGCAGGTCGCTGGTGAACTGGATACGGTTGTATTTAAGGCCTAACACCCCCGCCAGCGCGTGTGACAAGGTGGTTTTACCCATGCCTGGCAAATCCTCGATCAGCAAGTGACCGCCAGCCAGCAGGCAGCTGAGTGCCAGTTTAAGCTGCTCTTCCTTGCCCAGAATCACCCGATTCAGTTGTTGCAGTGCGTCCCGTACGGCGCTCGTCATCCAGCGTCTCCAACCTTGTCCAATTTCGCTACATCATAACAGCAGACGAATACGAACAGGTGTCGGTTGGCTTACAGATTTCGACAAAAGCGGCACCGAGCTGCCAATCCGAAGCGCAACTCAGTGTTCAGATGGCAGCGTCTATCAATTGAAGATACTTAGTTGAGAACACCGACAAAAACGGGAGCCGCAGCTCCCGTTTTGATGCACTGATCAGAATTCGGCTTACAGACTATCGAGGCCGCGCGCCAGATCCTTGATCACGTCCTTCGGATTTTCCAGACCAACCGCAACCCGAATCAGGCCCTGGCTAATGCCAGCCGCCAGCCGTTCGTCTTCCGTGATACGACCATGAGTGGTGGTCGCCGGATGGGTGATGGTGGTTTTGGCATCACCGAGGTTGGCGGTGATGGAAATCATGCGGGTAGAATCAATCACATGCCAGGCTGCCTCTTTGCCACCTTCGACTTCGAACGACAATACACCACCAGACATACTCTGCTGCTTGTCGATCAACGCACGTTGTGGGTGAGACGCCAGACCACAGAAGTTCAGTTTGGTTACTTTTGGATGCTGTTCCAGCCACTCTGCCACCGCCGTACAGTTTTCACTGTGGGCCTTCATCCGCAGACTCAGCGTTTCCAGACCCTTGGTGAACACCCAGGCGTTGAACGGACTCATGGTTGGGCCAGCGGTACGCAGCACACCAACCACCGGATCGATCAGCTCTTTGGAGCCCACCACTGCGCCACCCAGACAACGCCCCTGGCCGTCGATAAACTTGGTCGCCGAATGAACCACCAGATCAGCCCCCAGGCTCAGCGGGCGCTGAATCGCTGGCGTACAAAAACAGTTGTCGATCGCCAGCAGGGCACCCACTTCTTTGGCCACCGCCGCCAGTGCTTCGATGTCAGCCACTTCCATCACCGGGTTGGATGGTGACTCCAGGAAGAACAAGCGGGTTTCCGCGCGGGATTTGGCTTTCCAGGCAGAGGCATCCGTTGGATCAACATAGTCGATGTCCAGACCAAACTTGCGCAGATATTTTTCAAACAGGTTGATGGTGCTGCCAAATACGCTCTGGGAACACAGCACGTGGTCGCCTGCCTTCAGGTGCGCCAGCACCACTGACAGAATTGCCGCCATACCAGACGCGGTTGCCGCACAGGCTTCGCCACCTTCCATCGCTGCCAGACGTTCTTCGAACGTGCGTACAGTCGGGTTGGTGTAACGGGAATAAACGTTGCCCTGAGCGTTACCAGAGAAAGTCGCCTGAGCTTCGGCGGCAGAACGGAACACATAGCTGCTGGTCGGGAAAATCGCCTCGGAGTGCTCGTGTTCCTGCGTGCGGTACTGGCCGGCACGCACCGCCAGGGTTTCAATTTCGGCGTCCGTCAGATCGGACTGGTAAGGGTCAAGTAGATCGTGAATATCAGTCATGGTTTGAGCCTTGGGTGGTCGCTACCAACAAATAGATTTGGTCAGGAAACACAAACAAAAACGGGGCAGATCACTCTGCCCCGTTTGCAAGCATTCAGAATCCGCCAGTGACGGATTCGGGGCTATCAGGATTCCGCTTCGTTGTGCAGGTCAATCGCCACGTTGGCAATCGCCTTGCGAATGGTCTTGGAAGAATCACTGCGCAAGTCTGCCAGACGACGGAAGTAGTTTTCATCAATATCACCGGTCACGTATTCACCGTTGAACACGGAACAGTCAAATCCTTCGGCGGTGGTCTTGCTACCTTCCAGACAAGCCTGGATCAGATCGTCGAGATCCTGATAAACCAGCCAGTCTGCGCCAATCGCATCCGCAATTTCTTCGGTGGTACGGTTGTGGGCGATAAATTCTTCCTTCGCTGGCATGTCGATGCCGTAGACGTTCGGGTAACGAACGGCAGGTGCCGCCGAAGCAAAATAGACCTTTTTGGCACCAGCTTCACGGGCCATTTCGATGATCTGCTCACAGGTCGTACCACGGACGATGGAGTCGTCGACCAGCAGCACGTTCTTGCCACGGAATTCCAGGTCCAGCGCGTTGAGTTTCTGTTTCACAGACTTCTTGCGCTGCTGCTGGCCCGGCATGATGAAGGTCCGGCCAATGTAGCGGTTCTTCATGAAGCCTTCGCGGAACTTGATACCAAGACGGTTGGCCAGTTCCATTGCTGAAGCACGACTGGTGTCCGGAATCGGAATCACCACATCAATGTCGTGCTCAGGGTATTCACGCATGATCTTCTCGGCGAGCTTTTCGCCCATACGCAAACGGGCCTTGTAGACCGCCATGCCATCCATAATGGAATCTGGACGAGCAAAATAAACCTGTTCAAACAGACACGGGGTCAGTTTGGTGTTGTCCGCACACTGCTGGGTGAAAATTTCACCGGCTTCGGTCATCACCACACATTCACCCGGAGCAATATCACGCTCCAGTTTGAAACCCAGTGCGTCGAGTGCAACAGACTCGGAGGCGGCCATATATTCCGGACCTTGCTCGGTATCACGACGACCAAAAACCGCCGGACGAATACCGTTTGGATCACGGAAAGCAATAACACCATAACCACAGATCATGGCGACCACGGCATAACCACCACGGACACGCTCATGAACACGACGTACCGCCTTGAAGATAGTCTCCGGGGTTGGTTGCAGCTGACCCTGGGCATGCAGTTCGTGGGCAAACACGTTCAGCAATACTTCCGAGTCGGACGTGGTGTTGATATGACGCAGGTCTTCGCGATAGATGTCCTGGGCCAGATCGGCGGTGTTGGTCAGGTTGCCGTTGTGCGCCAGCACGATACCGTATGGCGAGTTCACGTAGAACGGCTGGGCTTCAGCAGAGCTGGAGCTGCCCGCAGTTGGATAGCGCACATGGCCAATGCCCATGTTGCCGATCAACCGCTGCATGTGGCGCGTTCGAAATACATCCCGTACCAGACCGTTGTCCTTGCGCAGGTAAAATTTTCCCTGCTCACTGGTTACGATACCGGCAGCGTCCTGGCCACGGTGTTGCAACACCGTCAGGGCATCATAAATAGACTGGTTAACATGGGTCTTGGCGACGATACCCACAATTCCGCACATGCGCGTTCTACCTCAAATTCAGGACGGGATGGAAGACATCATCTGACTGGCGGCACCGGGCAAGGTCTTGCGAGCCCAGTCAGCCAACAGTTCGAGATGAGGAACCAACAGAGATTGTTGCCACCACGGATCCTGCGGAACCATGGTGAATTGCAAACCATAGACAATAGCCACCAGCACCACCAGCCCCCGGATACAGCCAAAAACCATACCCAGAACCCGGTCCATACTACCGAGGCCTGTCAGCCGAACCAGTTCGGCGATCAGATGACTTACCATGGTGCCTACAGCAACGGTTCCCAGAAACAGAATCACGAATGCTGCAATCCAGCGCAATGAGTTGGTTTCGACATGATCGGCCAATAACGTCGCCAGATTGCCGCTGAACATACGCGCGACGACAAAGGCACCGACCCAGACGACCAGGGAGAGGGCTTCCTTGACGAACCCTCGTTTCAGGCTTATCAGACTGGAAACGAGCAGCACCGCCAAAATGACCCAATCGATCACGGCCATGAACTGTTACACCACAGGTTTGAAACAAGCGCGCAGTATAGGGTTTCGCCTGCTGGGCGACAACCAGATGACTGCAGAGTTTGAACATTTCAGGCCAGCTGATTGCACCGAAAGCGCCCACATCAAACGGACCTGATCAAATAGAAAGCACCGAGAGATCAAATAAAAGCCAGCCTGATCAGTTGGCCTGGTAACGTTTGATTCGCAAATCGTCGCGCTTGAGCTGCTGCTGCAAGCGTTTCAACAGCGATTCTGCCGCCTCCCGCTGCAATTCCGGTCCGGCGAAGACCCGCGTCAGACCATCGCCGTCGCTGCGCGAGAAAGCCTTGAAACCCTGCTGACGCAATTTATCACGATATTTGTCCGCGTTTTCGAGACTGGAAAACGCCCCGACCTGCACCGCCCAGGCATACGGCAACAGTTCTTCATCGAGCACTGCCCGATCCGGCTGTTTCGCCACCGCTGGCGGCGCTGCCACACTTTGATCGCTCAGGTCTGATTGCGGCGGCTCCAGCTCCTTGCTGGCTTCGCCATTGGCGAGCTGCTCGAGATCAAAACGAATGCGCTGCTGATCTTCAACTTCCGCCCATTCCGGCATCGCCGGCATGTCGGGCATATCTTCGTCGATGGTCAGGTTCTGACGCTGACCATCAATCACAATCGGAACCAGAACGGCCAGCGCCAGCACGGTCACGACCGCGCCGACTATCCGTTTGTTCAGATGCTTTTCCATGAATTTTCTTTCGCCTGCTGCTGAGCCTGGATGAACTTGAGAGCGTACTCGACGGTAACAAAAGAACCAACGACCAGCCAATGTTCACCGTCTTTTGCCGTTTGCAGAATATGCTGCAAGGCACTGTTGACGTCGACCGTCGCAGCCGCAACCGGTTCCTTGCCACGGTCGGATTCCGCAAACCGCTGCTGCAAACCCGCTACCGGCAAACCGCGATAACCGTCCAGCCCGGCCAGCAACCACTGTTTTGGTTGCGGTAACGCCATGATCACATCCTCGACCGGCTTGTCACTCAGCATACCCAGCAGGATGCCATCCGGTTGCAAGGCACGGGTAGCCAGGTAGCTGGCGGCCTGCTCGTTATGGGCAACATCCAGGGTAAAACGAATAGTCCGGCCATCTTCGAGTTGGCACTGCCAGCCCTGCAATCGACCAGGCACCCGCAACTGGCGAATGACTTCAGCAACTTCCGGCTCCGGCAACAGATGACCAATCGCCGCCAGCGCCTGAATCGCCGTAGCGATATTGGCGCCCGGGATATAACCGGCTGGCAGTTGCCATTCCATGCGGGTGTCTTCGTCCGGATATGGCAGGAAGCGGATTTTCAGAACACGCTCGTCACCGTTGGCCTGCTCAACCACATCGAACTGCTCACCGCGCCCCAGCCAGAAACCATGCAGCTGCTCAACCGTTTCACGGCCACGGGCTGGTGCATCCGGCTGGCCACATACCAGGTAACGACCTTCACGGGCAATCGAACATTTCTCATAGGCAATGACGTTAACGTCGTTACCCAGCCAGGCCTCGTGATCAAGCCCAATGCTGGTCACCACCGACAGATCAGCTTCGACCACGTTCACGGCATCCAGACGACCGCCCAGGCCAATTTCCAGCACACAGGCATCAAGAGACTGCGAGCGGAACCAGGCCAGTGCCGCCAGGGTACCAAATTCAAAATAGGTCAGTGGAATATCACCACGAGCCTGTTCGACCAGCTCAAATGAGTGACACAGATCCGCGTCGGCAATATCACTACCATTCACCGAAACACGTTCGTTGTACTTCAGGATATGCGGGGAGTTGTAGGTCCCTACCCGCATACCCTGTCTGGCCAGCAGTCGCGTCAGCAAGGCTGAAGTCGTACCCTTGCCATTGGTGCCACCGACCAGAATCACCAGGGGTGCTGGTTTGAGACAATCGAGACGAGCCGCAACCTGCTGCACCCGTTCGAGTCCCATATCAATATCCGCCGGGTGAATCGCTTCCAGATGTTGCAACCAGCGATTCACATTCCAGGTGGATGTATCCATTCTTGTCTCTCCAGCAACCGTGTTTAATCAATAAAGCAAAAGCGGATCAGGCCTGATCCATCGCCGTACGCATCTCAGCAATCAGCTCACTGACCTGCTGGCGGGCAAGTTCGGCGTTGTCGGCATTGGCAGCGATACGATTGACAATCGCCGAACCAACAATCACGCCATCACAGACTTTGGCAACGGCACCGGCAGTTGCGCCGTTGCTGATACCAAAACCCACTCCGACCGGAATCGACACATGTTTACGAATGCGGTCGAGGTTACGCGCCACATCGTCTACGTCCAGTGCTTTGGAGCCGGTAACACCCTTCAACGACACGTAATATACGTAACCACTGCCCGCCTTGCCGATGGTTTCGATACGTTCATCGGTGGTGGTTGGTGCGATCAGATAGATCATATCCAGCTCACGGGATTTGAAGCTGTCTTCAACATCAACTGCCTCTTCCGGTGGCAGATCGACCAACAACACACCGTCAACGCCAGCCACCACCGCCGCCGCCGCAAACTCGTCGTAGCCCATCCGCTCAACCGGGTTCAGATAACCCATCAGCACCACCGGCGTGGTGGCGTTAGTGGTACGGAATTCAGCCACCATCGCCAGCACATCTTTCAGCGAGGTGTTGTGCGCCAGAGCGCGCTCACAGGCCAGCTGAATAGTCGGGCCATCCGCCATTGGATCAGAAAAAGGCACGCCCAACTCAATCAGATCGGCACCCGCTTCAACCAGCGCGTGCATCATGGGAACGGTGGCTTCCTTCTGTGGGTCACCGGCAGTGATGTAGGGGATCAGCGCCTTTTTGCCCTGCGCTTGCAGGGCTGCAAACAAACCGTTAATACGAGACATTTTTAAATTTCCTGAATTCTTGATCCTGTATCCGCGAGCAATTTCGAAAGCGTCGTGAGCGATACGCAAGCAAGGCAAAAGTCGGCGATGAAGCGGAGTTTATAACTCATAAATGAGCATTCAGAGCCGACTTTTAACGCAGCATACGTGAGCGCAACAGCTTTCAGTGCATCAAGCGGTTACACCGTCGAGCGCTGCGATAGTATGAATGTCCTTGTCACCACGACCGGACAGGTTGACCACAATGACCTTGTCTGACGACATGGTTTTGGCCAGCTTCATGCCATAAGCAACCGCGTGAGAGGATTCCAGTGCTGGCATAATGCCTTCCAGCCGGGTCAGCTTGTGGAATGCGTCAATCGCTTCGTCGTCCGTCGCCGCCACATAGTTGGCGCGGCCAACGTCTTTCAACCAGGAATGCTCAGGACCAACGCCCGGATAATCCAGACCGGCAGAGATGGAGTGTGTTCCCATGATCTGGCCGTTCTCATCTTCCATCAGGTAAGTACGGTTACCGTGCAAAACGCCCGGGCGACCCTTGTTCAGTGGCGCGGCGTGATCATCACCGTCCAGACCCAGGCCACCGGCTTCAACGCCGTACAGGGCCACTTCCGGATTCTTGATGTAGGGATAGAACATACCAATGGCGTTGGAACCACCACCCACACAAGCAACCAGCGCGTCTGGCTGGCGACCCAGTTGCTCCAGGCTCTGTTCTTTCAGCTCACGGCCAATAATCGACTGGAAGTCACGTACCAGCATCGGGTACGGGTGTGGGCCTGCGGCAGTACCAATAATGTAGAAAGTGTCGTCAACATTGGTTACCCAGTGACGCATGGCTTCGTTCATGGCGTCCTTGAGGGTTTTGGTACCGGAAGTCACAGACTCCACTTCGGCACCCAGCAGCTTCATGCGGTATACGTTGAGCTTCTGGCGCTCAACGTCGGTAGAGCCCATGAACACCTTACATTCCAGACCAAAGCGTGCTGCCACTGTGGCAGACGCCACGCCGTGCTGACCGGCACCGGTCTCGGCAATGATTTTCTTCTTGCCCATAAACTTGGCCAGCAAGGCCTGACCAATGGTGTTGTTCACCTTGTGGGCACCGGTGTGGTTAAGATCTTCGCGCTTGAGGAAAATGCGCGCACCACCACAGTGGTTGCTGAGACGCTCGGCGTAGTACAGCGGTGACGGACGGCCAACATAGTGGGCCAGATCAGAATCGAACGCTTTCTGGAAATCTGCGTCATCACGCAGTTTCAGATAGGTTGCCTGCAGCTCATCAAGCGCTGCCGTCAGGGTCTCAGAAACAAAACGGCCGCCGTGGATACCAAAGTGGCCACGTGCGTCTGGCAGGTTGGCTTCCATAAAAGCCGCGTGTGCGTTATCAGGAGTGGTTGACACGATACACCTCGTTCATAAATGCCTGGATCTTGCTGGCATCTTTGATGCCTTTTTGTCCGTCGGCTTCAACACCACCGCTGATATCCACTGCAAAGGGATTAACATCACGAATGGCGGTAGCCACGTTATCCGGCGTCAGGCCGCCAGCAAGAATAATGGGTTTGGTCAGATTAGCGGGTACCAGTGACCAGTCGAAGGTCTCACCAGTACCACCGGGAACACCCGGCTTATAGCTGTCTAGCAGCAGTGACAAGGCACCTGGGAAGCGCAGGCACGCCTCCACCATATCCGACGCTTGCCGGACACGGACGGCTTTGATGTAGGGGCGGTTGAATTGTTGGCAGAAGCCATCGTCTTCGTCACCATGGAATTGAATAAGGTCGATTCTAACGGCATCCAGCACGCTTTGCACTTGTTCGGAAGTCGGATTCACAAAAAGTGCCGTGATGCTGACAAACGCAGGCACAACAGCGGCAACAGCCTGCGCCTGCTCAATACTGACCGCCCGCGGACTGGGTGGATAAAACACCAGCCCCAGTGCATCAGCACCGGCATTGACCACCGCAATGGCATCTTCCGGACGGGTAATCCCACAGATTTTGGTACGGGTGCGCACCACAGCGTTGGCCAACATTCTGCTACTCCAGCGTCAAAAATGCCGAAATAGTATCAGAGAAAACACCCTGATGAATCAGAGCGCCTGCCTGATTAGCGCGTTAGCGACAGCGCAGGTTCAAGAATCAGCGGACCAAATGGCTGCGACGGAATCTCAAACTGCTCAGGGTAGCGCACCCCCACAAAATGCAGACCGTCACCCGGTGCTGTCACGCCAGCTGCCAACCGCGAACGAGCATCCAGCACGTCCTTCATCCAGTCAGGTTCTTTATGACCTTCGCCCACCGGAATCAGTACCCCCATGATGTTGCGCACCATGTGGTAAAGAAAGGCACTGGCCTCCAGCTCTACCATGATCAGATCACCCCACTGCCGCACCTCGATGCGATGCATGGTTTTGACCGGAGTTTTGGCCTGACAGTCCTTGGCCCGGAAAGAAGTGAAGTCGTGCTCACCGAGCAAATGATTGGCCGCCTGCTGCATTCGTTCAGCATCCAGCGGATAGCGCCACCAGGTCATCTGATCATGCTGCAACGCCTGACGGTATTTGCTGTTGTTGATGAGGTAACGATAACACCGGGCCCGGGCCTTGAAGCGGGCATGGAAGTCGCCATCCACTTGCTGCAACCACTGTACTGACACCGCTGGCGGGGTATTGGTATTGATCCCCATTATCCAGCCGTAATCGGTACGTTTCGAGGTGGAATCAAAGTGAATCACCTGGCGGGTAGCATGCACACCGGCATCAGTACGCCCGGCACAGGCTACTTCGACAGGATGATTGGCTACTTTCGAGATAGCCGCTTCGAGAGCGGCCTGAACGGTAGGTTCGTTGTGATGTTTTTGCTTCTGCCAGCCGTGGAAACAAGCACCGTTGTATTCCACGATGGCAGCATATCGATAGACTTCAGACATTAATCAGGACAGTGAATCCAACAAAGATTGAGCTTCCTGCTTTTGCTTGTCACTGCCTTCCTGCAGGATCTCACCCAGCAATTCACGCGCACTGTCTGATTCACCCATATCAACATAGGCACGAGCCAGATCCAGCTTGGTTTCACTGGCATCGGTACCAGACAGATAAGCGAACTCATCGTCTGTTTCAGCCAGCTCATCCAGGTCAATGGCATCATCGGCGTCTGCAGCGTTGAAAGTGACTTCTTCCAGTCCATCAACATCGGCGGCTGCCGGCTCTTCCAGATCAGCCAGCTCAGGCAACTCTTCTGCCAGCTCGCCCAATTCTGGCAATTCTTCATCCAGTTCGCCCAGCTCTGGCAAAGCTTCGTCAAAGTCGGCCAGATCAGCTTCCTCTGCAGTCAGCTCTGCACCCAGTTCAGGCAGTTCTGACTCCTCAAAAGCTTCCAGTTCTGGCAAGTCATCAGCTTCGGCAAAGTCTTCCAGATCAGCCAACTCGGGCAATTCAGCATCGCCAGACAGATCACCCAGATCAAGCTCCGCCGGCTCAGCTTCGGCAGCCACTTCGCTACCATCAGCTTCCCACTCCATTGCCCGGTTCAGGTCATCCAGGCTCAGTGCCGGAGCTTCAGAATTCTCACCCAGACCATCCAGATCGAAGTCGAGAGAATCCAGGTCAAACTCTCCAGCACCAGCATCCATCAGCTCGTCGAGGTCAGGCATCGCTGTTGCAGCCAACTCAGGCTCAGCATCCAGTGTCGGCAATTCTGACGCTGTTTCTTCAACAGTAACCTGTTCTTCAGCAGCATCATCGTCAGCGACTTCACCCTCTTCAACGAGTGCAGTGTCAGCGACAGACAGGTTATCTTCATCGTCCAGTGCAGGCAGATCATCCAGCTCTGCAAGACCGTCCAATTCAGCCAATTCGTCCAACTCAGCCAGGTCTTCCAGCTCAGCGAGAGGCTCAGAATCCACATCAGCAGATGTTTCTTCCAGCTCAGCCAGATCGCCGGACAGGTTCAATTCCAGCTCAGGCAAGTCATCCTCTGCAATGGCTTCCAGCTCTGGCGGTTCTTCATCACCCAATTCCGGAATTTCCATATCACCGAGATTGAAATCCAGTGAATTATCATCTGTTGCAGTTTCAACAACCGGGGCTTCTTCTACAGGCTCATCGAACCCGGATAGGTCAAACTCCATCAGGTTGTCATGAGAGTCTGTCTCATCTGAACTGGCGGTGTCAGAACCCAACTCCAGATCCAAACCGCCAGCCGGTGCAGAGTCACCCAGGTCGAAGTCCAGAGTCGGCAAGCTATCGTCAGCATCACCTTCGTCCACTGCGGCGTCGTTGCCACTGTCCAGATCAAAATCCAGCGAAAATTCATTGCTGGTTTCGACGGATTCTTCCTCACCATGATCCAGTGCTGATTCGAAATCCAGACCACCTTCCAGGAAGTCAGTGAAGTCTTCACTTTCGTCAACGCTGGTTTCGGCGACAGCAGGAGCGACGTCATCCAGACCGCTCTGGAATTCCATATCCAGATCATCCAGCGACACATCATCAAAGTCGTTATCCGACAATGCTGTCGCACCAGCAGCAACACCGGCCCTGGCGGCAAATGGCGCAATTGGACGGCTCAAACGAGCACGCATAGACTCGGCCGTATCCAACTGATAGCTGTCGCCAAACTGTTGCAAACGGGCTTCTTCATCCGCGAAGGATTGTTCGTCATCCAGCTCTGCATATACTTCCAGCAGCTTCAGGCTCAGTTCACCACTTTCCGGATTTTCGTCAATGGCATCTTGCAATTGCGCCTTGGCATCATCAAAACGGCCGTAGGCAATGTGCTCATCAACTTCTTCCAGCAACTGATCGAATCGATTGAGAGAGAGGCTTGAAACATCAACCGCATCGTCATCCATGAAATCGTTGCCAAGATCAAAGTCAGGCTGCGCAGTGGTTTCTTCGGCTTCATCCATCTGGTTGAAGGCAAATGCATTCTCATCAACTTCTGGTTCCGCATTGAGATCTGCAACCGCTTGCTCCAGTGCAGCAGCTTCTTTAGCGGATTCAGCTTTTTTACCCTTGCCAGCCAGACGCTTTTTGACAGCCACATAGATCAGGCCCAGTAGCAGCAGCACAACAACCAGCAAGCCTCCAGCCATCAGCGGATCCAACAGAATCTGGTCAACCAGACTTGGTGGCGGAGGTGGTGGCAGCACTGCTTTTGGACGCTTGACCTGTTCTGGTTTGGCTGCCTCTGGCGCTTTCGCGGCAGGAGCTGGAGCCGCGTCAGCAGGCTTGGCCGTTTCTGCCTGACCAGCAACGGCTGGAGACTGCTCCGCCATCGCGGGTTTTGCAGCTGGCGCAGACTGGGCTTCAGGCATTGACTGTTTGGCAGCAGAGTTAGCCTGCATGCTGGCCAACTGATCGTCTTTCAAACTCATCAAGCGCTGCAGTGCGGCAATCTGCTCTTCCAGCGACGCCAGGCGCTCAGCCAGGTCGGCATTGTCACGACGAGACTTGTCGAGGTTTTCCAGCGCGATGGCCAATTCATTTTCCAGCTCAGCCTGTTTGCCAGAACCTGCAACCTTGCCGTCACCACTGGCACCGGCTTTATCAGAAGCCTGTTCAGATGGTGTAACCAGACGCACTTCCCCACCGGAGGTGTTGAAGCGTGCCGCAGGGTCGCTGCTGCCACGGCCAGTGGCATCAATCTGGGCAACGCCGGCCAGGGCATCGTTCTGACGAGCCACTTCAGCAATCGCGGTTTGTTGGGCCACCGTAGAAATCTGATCAGCTGCCGGAATACGCAACACCTGGAAGGTTTTCAGACGATTGATGTTGCCGCCAATAAAGGCTTCCGGGTTGGCACGTTGAATAGCCACCATCATTTGTTGCGGTGTTACATCCGCAGCTGGACGGGTCGCCAGAGAAATGGCCCAAAGGGTATCGTTTGGCTGTACGGTGTAGGTGCCAGGCTGCTCACTGCCCGCCGGCTGACGAGGTGCTGGCTTGTTGCCAGAACGGATATTAACAGCACCGGTAGCTGCAGCCTGACCATTGGAGCCAGAGGTGCTTGATGATGGCGACGACACCAGCGGCTGGTAGCTTTCTTCTTCGAAGGTCGGCGGATCCAGCAATACGGTGAATTCACGCACTACACGACCAGACGGCCAATTCAACTCCACCAGGAAATTCAGGAAGGGTTCGGTTACACCGTCTTTGGTTGTCAGTTCGATCTTATCGCCAACAACCGTGAATTTGATCTTGGTCAAAAAATAGGACCGATCCACACCAGAGCGCTCAAAAACTTCCTGACTGGCCAGGGCAGGTTTAATTTCCCAGTCAGATAATCCCTGTGAGTCAATAAGGCCAATCTCCGCTTTTAACGGCTGGTTCAGAGCTGACTTCAATGTCAGCTCACCAAGACCCAGAGCCATGAGCTGACTAGAGATGACCAGACTTCCTAACAGCAGCAAGGCATTTGAAAACAGGCGCTTCATTAGTGCTTCCTTGGTGTCACGATTTGGCAATTGCCGGAATTTTTACATAACGACCCGGCCATAACCGAATCGGCACACTAATACCAGTGTTGATAAAACTGGCGTAAGTATTAAGTATAAAAAGTTCCGGTGCAATGTTTTGGAATGGTAACCCTCCACAAAACTGATATAGAAGAAGGGTTTATGAATCTTTCAGGAAGGAATGTATGAAAAAGCGGGCTGACGCCCGCTTTAAATAAAAAATTCTATGAACGATTTAACAAAATACGCAACATACGACGCAGCGGTTCGGCCGCACCCCACAGCAACTGGTCACCGACAGTAAAGGCTGAAATATATTCAGGACCCATATTCAGTTTACGGATACGGCCAACCGGAATACTCAGAGTACCGGTTACCTTGGCTGGGGTCAGTTCCTTCATAGTGATATCACGATCATTTGGAATCACTTTGACCCAATCGTTATGCGCCGCCAGAATCTCTTCGATCTCGGCAATGCTGATATCCTTGTTCAGCTTGATGGTCATCGCCTGGCTATGACAACGCATCGCGCCTACACGCACACACAGACCATCAACCGGGATTTGCTGTTCGGAGCGTCCCAGAATCTTGTTGGCCTCAACCTGAGCTTTCCACTCTTCACGACTTTGGCCGGAAGCCAGCTGTGAATCGATATATGGAATCAAACTGCCAGCCAGCGGCACACCGAATTGTTCTTTTGGATATTCATCGCTATTAATGAATTCAGCCACCTGACGGTCGATTTCCAGAATCGCAGAAGCCGGATCGTCCAGTTTGTCTTTAACGTTGGCGTGTACAGCACCCATCTGGCTGATCAGTTCGCGCATATGACGCGCACCAGAGCCGGAAGCCGCCTGATAGGTTTGCGGAGCAACCCACTCCACCAGGCCTTTTTCGAACAGGCCGCCCAACGCCATCAGCATCAGACTGACAGTACAGTTCCCGCCAACATAGGTTTTGATGCCGCTATCCAGACCGCGCTCGATCACGTCAGCATTAACCGGATCCAGCACGATAATGGCGTTGTCGTCCATCCGCAGGGATGATGCGGCGTCAATCCAGTAGCCCTGCCAGCCGGCTTCGCGCAGCTTGCCATAGACTTCCTTGGTGTAGTCGCCACCCTGACAGGTAATAATCACGTCCTGGGCCTTGAGCGCATCAATATTGAAAGCGTCTTCCAGAGTGCCGCAATCCTTGCCACCAAACTGCGGAGCAGCTTGCCCGGCTTGAGAGGTGGTGAAAAAAGTGGGCTCGATCAGGGAAAAATCACCTTCGGCTTCCATACGCTGCATCAGCACGGAACCTACCATGCCACGCCAGCCAACCAGACCTGTTTTCAACATACGTCGTTTACCTTGTTTAACACCGTTTATACGGCAGAACCGCGCCAGGCGCGGTTCAGTTTAATTACGTCAACCCCAGAAGGTATCAAAGAGCAGCGACGACTGCATCTCCCATTTCTGAAGTAGAAACCTTTTGCATACCTTCAGAGAAGATATCGCCAGTACGCAGATTGCTGTCCAGCACCTTGCTGACAGCCGCTTCAATCGCATCGGCGGCTTCGTTCTGACCGAGGCTGTAACGCAGCATCATGGCAGCAGACAGAATCGTTGCCAGCGGGTTGGCAATGCCCTGACCCGCGATATCCGGCGCAGAACCGTGACAAGGTTCGTACATACCCTTGTTGTTCTTGTCCAGTGAAGCAGAAGGCAGCATGCCGATCGAACCAGTCAACATGGCAGCCGCATCAGACAGGATGTCACCGAACATGTTGCCGGTTACCAGCACGTCGAACTGCTTCGGTGCGCGCACTAGCTGCATCGCCGCGTTGTCGACGTACATGTGTGACAGCTCGACTTCCGGGTAGTCTTTGGACAGTTCGTCCATGATTTCACGCCACAGTACAGTCACCTCCAGCACGTTGGCCTTGTCGACGGAGCACAGCTTCTTGTTACGCTTCATCGCTGCTTCAAAGGCAACACGACCAATGCGACGAATCTCGGATTCGTTATAAACATAGGTGTTGTAACCTTCACGCTCGCCGTTTTCCAGCGTCCGAATGCCGCGAGGCTGACCGAAATAGATACCACCAGTCAGTTCACGCACGATCAGAATATCCAGACCGGAAACCACTTCTGGTTTCAGCGTGGAAGCATCCGCCAATTGCGGGTACAGAATGGCTGGACGCAAGTTGCCGAACAGTTCCAGGTTCTTGCGGATATCCAGCAGACCTTGCTCAGGGCGTTTGGAACGGGCGTCCAGCTTGTCCCACTTTGGACCACCCACAGCCCCCAGCAGAATGGCATCAGCGGCTTTGGCTTTTTCCAGTGAGTCAGCTGGCAGCGGCGAGCCGGTTTCGTCGTAGGCAGAACCACCAACCAGACCGTGTTCGATTGCCAGATCCAGAGAGAACTTTTCGTTAACCGTGTTCAGAACCTTGACGGCTTCAGCAACGATTTCAGGGCCAATACCATCACCTGGCAGCACCAGAATTTTCTTGCTCATGTTACGTATCCTGTAAAAAAGCCTGCAACCAGGTTGCAGGCTGAATTCAAATTAGTGATTCAGAAGACTCAGGCGCCAGCGTTGAACAACCACGGCGCATTTTGCTTGCGCTGTTCTTCGTAGGCATGAATGTCGTCAGCGTCCTGCAGGGTCAAACCGATGTCATCCAGGCCATTCAACAAACAATGCTTGCGGAAAGCGTCTACTTCAAACGGAATGTCCTGATCGTCCGGGGTCATCACCAGCTGTTTATCCAGATCAATGGTCAACTGGTAGCCTTCGGTACCGGCCACTGCCTTGAACAGGCCATCAACCACGTTTTCCGGCAGAATAATTGGCAGCAGACCATTCTTGAAACAGTTGTTAAAGAAGATGTCGGCAAAGCTCGGAGCTATCACCGCACGGAAACCGTAGTCTTCCAGCGCCCACGGCGCGTGCTCCCGGCTGGAGCCACAACCAAAGTTCTCACGCGCCAACAGCACGGATGCACCCGCGTAACGCGGTTGGTTGAGCACAAAGTCCGGATTCAGCGGCCGGCCTGAGTTGTCGGCATCCGGCTGGCCTTCATCCAGATAGCGCAGCTCGTCGAACAGGTTCGGGCCAAAGCCGGAACGCTTGATCGATTTCAGGAACTGCTTCGGAATGATCATATCGGTGTCGATATTCGGGCGATCCATTGGCGCCACGACACCTGTGTGTACAGTAAAAGCTCGCATGTCAGGCTCCTCAGAATTCACGTACGTCGACAAAGTGACCGGCAATCGCCGCAGCAGCTGCCATGGCCGGGCTGACCAGATGGGTCCGGCCGCCGTAACCCTGACGACCTTCGAAGTTACGGTTGGAGGTGGAAGCACAATGCTCACCGGCACCCAGCTTGTCCGAGTTCATCGCCAGACACATGGAGCAACCAGGCTCACGCCATTCAAAACCGGCTTCGAGGAAAATCTTGTCGAGACCTTCCGCTTCCGCCTGCTCTTTCACCAGGCCAGAGCCAGGTACAACCATGGCTTGCTTGATGCTGCCAGCAACCTTGCGACCTTTGGCAACGTCAGCCGCCTGACGCAAGTCTTCGATGCGGCTATTGGTACAGGAACCAATGAATACGCGATCCAGCTGGATGTCGGTAATTTTCTGACCGGCTTCCAAACCCATGTATTCGTAGGCACGCTTGAATGCAGAACGCTCAACGTCATCACGGGCATCGTCCAGGGTTGGCACGGTGCCATCAATGGTCGTCACCATCTCTGGAGAGGTACCCCAGGTTACCTGCGGCTTGATGTCTTCAGCCTTGATATCAACGACCTTGTCGAACACTGCGTCATCATCGGAAACCAGATCTTGCCAGGCAGCAACAGCCGCTTCCCACTGAGCTTCGGTTGGCGCGAACGGGCGCCCTTTGACGTAGTCAGCGGTAATTTCATCGAATGCCACCATACCCACGCGGGCACCGGCTTCGATTGCCATGTTACACATGGACATACGGCCTTCCATGCTCATCGAACGGATGGCCGAACCGCCGAACTCCATCGCATAACCAGTACCACCGGCAGTGCCGATAACACCAGTCACATGCAGCACCACGTCTTTACCCGTAATCGCCGCGCCCAGCTCACCTTCGACCTTGATCAGCAGATTTTTCATCTTGCGCTGAATCAGACACTGGGTTGCCAGCACGTGTTCGACTTCGGAAGTACCGATACCGTGTGCCAGCGCCGCCAGGGCACCGTGAGTGGCTGTGTGGGAATCACCACAGACGATGGTCATACCTGGCAGAGTCGCGCCCTGCTCTGGACCAACCACGTGAACGATGCCCTGACGCTTGTCTTTCATATCAAACTGGGTGATCCCAAAATCATGACAGTTGTCATCAAGGGTTTTCACCTGGATGCGGGAAACCGGATCCTGAATACCATTGATACCACCGGCACGCTCACCAGCATCGGTTGATACGTTGTGATCTGGCGTCGCCAGGTTGGCGCTCAAACGCCATGGCTGACGACCAGCCAGACGCAGCCCTTCAAATGCCTGCGGGGAAGTTACTTCGTGCAGCAGCTGACGATCGATATAAATCAACGCCGTACCGTCATCCCGTTCCTTAACGACATGTTGCTCCCAGAGCTTGTCGTACAAAGTCTTGCCAGCCATGAAGGGCTCCTTGGATTTCTCTCATTAATTGTGTCTGTCAGAGACAGCCAAACCAATCCGGATGTTCAGGAACATCTCTTTGATTGCTTTATGCTACCTGCTTTGTTAAACAACACAAATTCATATTATTTCTAAATTGAATTCCTGTAAGGAATGCGAAGTCTATGGACAATCAACAGCTGAAGGCTTTTCTGGCGGTTGCCGAAAGCGGTTCGTTTTCATTGGCCGCTGAAAGTCTGTTTCTGACCCAGTCCGCAGTATCGAAGCGCATCCAGACACTGGAGCAGCAACTCAGCAGCCAGCTGTTCGAGCGCCACAATCGTTCGGTCAGTCTGTCTGAATCCGGTAAAGTACTGTTGCCCAAGGCCCGTGCGATTCTGCAATTGATGGACGATACCCAGCTGCAGCTGACCAATCTGGCAGGGGCTGTCAGCGGCACGCTCAGCATCGCCACCAGTCACCACATAGGTTTGCACCGCCTGCCACCGGTATTAAAAGCCTTTGCACGGGAATACCCGCAAGCCCGGCTGGATATCCATTTCCTGGCATCCGAAGACGCTTACCAGGCGGTCGAAAGCCGCCAGGTCGAGTTGGCTCTGACCACCCTGCATCCCGATCAAACAGACCACCTGCATGCCGAACCCCTGTGGCAGGACAAGATGCTTTGTGTCGCCGCAGCCGACCACCCGCTCAGCCAACTGACCGAAGTTACCCTCGAGCATCTGGCTGATACCCCGGCGATTTTGCCGGAACCCGGCACCATCACTTATCAGGTCGTTAATGAAGCTTTTCGTGACGCCGGCCTGCCACTCAACACCCTGATGCCAACCAATTATCTGGAAACCATCAAGATGATGGTAACCGCCGGTCTTGGCTGGAGCGTGTTACCAGCCAACATGCTGGATGAACACTTGGTTGTATTGCCATGGCCAATAAAGACCATGCAACGACAGCTGGGTCTGATATGGTTGCGCCACCGCCCTCAAAGCAATGCCGCGAGGGCCTTTATCGACATGCTGGCCAGTGATTGACCGGCCAGCTATTTTTGATGCAAGGCATACGGACTGGTTTGCCAAAGGCGTATGCTGAAAGCAGGTTTCAACGGAGGATAACGCCATGCTGGATATCAACCACATTCTTGTTGTGCTGGATTCCGACCACCCTGAACAGATCGCACTCGACAAGGCGATGTGGCTGGCTGGCCAGGTCAATGCCGACATCACACTGATTACTTCGGTTTACGAACCTTACTGCGGCGAAGGCTCTGCACTGGACCCGGATACCAAAAAACGTATCCACGACGCCCGTATGGAATCGACCGAAAAATGGATCAATAGCTTCGTACCAGAAGTCCTGTCTGAAGGCCGCAAGGTCGCAACCCGGGTTTACTGGCAGAAACACCTGCATGATGCCGTAGTCGAGGCCATGCGTCAGGATCATTACGATTTGGTCATCAAGGGCACCCTGCCCCACAGCCTGATCGACCGTATTTTCACCCATACCGACTGGAACCTGCTGCGCCACTGCCCGGCTCCGGTTCTGCTGGTGAAATCTGCAACCCCATGGCAACACAATCGCCTGTTGGCTTCCATCGACGCCACCTCAGTCGATGATGGTCATCAGCAAATCAACGACAATATCCTCGCTTTTGCTGAGCACCTGGCCGATCACTTCGAAACAGATCTGCATCTGACCAACGCCTATCCGCAGATTTCCGTGGCGTTTGCCATGGTGCCGGAAGTTACTGCTCCGGATGATATTCAGGAGTACATCGTTGAGCAGCACAAAACTGCCTGCGACCAATGGGCGCGTAAATACAAGGTTTCTGAGGACCATGTTCATATCGGTGAAGGGGAAACAGACGAAGTTGTCTCAGCAGTCGCCACTGAAATTGGCGCCGACCTGCTGGTTGTCGGCACTATGGGTCGTAGCGGTCTCGCTGGCGTACTGATTGGCAACACCGCTGAACAGCTGGTTGACAAGGTGCCTTGTGACGTACTGGTCGTAAAACCCCAAGACGGTGTCGCCGAATAGGCTCTTACCGAACAGCCTTTGGTGAACAAATCACAGGCATAAAAAAGCCGGGCCAATTGGCCCGGCAGAATCCATCATGAAAGAGAGCGGGTAGTTGAAACCGGATCTGACGAATCCGCCTCAAGCTATAACCATAGACAGCCAATACTGAAATGGTTCACAAAAATTTCCCGCAACGGCAAATTTATTTGCAGATTCCCTTCAGCTTCAGAATATCCTGAATTTCTTCAAGGCAAGCCGGATCATCAATGGTTGACGGTGCCACGTATTCTTCACCGTTGGCAATGTTACGCAGGATCTTGCGCAGGATCTTGCCGGAACGGGTTTTCGGCAGCCGTTTCACCACAATCGCGCTCTTGAAGCTGGCAACTGCACCAATCTGGTCGCGCACACGCTGCACCAGTTCTTTCTGCAATTGCTCTTCATCAACGTCAAAGCCGTCTTTCAGCAACACCAGGCCCAACGGTTCTTCGCCCTTGAGATCACTGGACTGGCCGATAACGGCACACTCTGCAACCGCAGCATGACCCGCCACAACCTCTTCCATCTCACCGGTCGACAAACGGTGCCCAGCGACGTTAATGATGTCGTCGGTACGACCGAGTACAAACAAATAGTTGTCATCGTCCAGATAACCGCCGTCACCAGTAATGTAATAACCGTCAAAAGTCGCCAGATAACCGGCAACAAAACGATCATGATTACCCCAGATGGTTGGCAGACAGCCCGGTGGTAACGGCAGCTTGATGGCAATACTGCCCTGCTCGTTACGCGCTACCGGATTACCCCGGCTATCCAGGATCTGCACGTTGTAACCAGGTGACGGACGAGTCACCGAACCGGCTTTTACGGCAACAGGCTCCAGACCCACATGGTTACCGGCGATGGCCCAGCCGGTTTCGGTCTGCCACCAGTGATCCACTACCGGACGTTGAATGTGTTCAACAACCCATTCATAGGTTGGAGGATCAAGGCGCTCACCCGCCATGAAGATGGTTTTCAGTTTGCTGAGATCGTACTTTTTCGCCAGATTGCAATCCGGATCTTCCTTGCGAATGGCCCGGAACGCGGTTGGCGCAGCAAACAGCCCCTTCACGCCATACTCTTCACAGACGCGCCAGAATGCGCCGGCATCCGGGGTACGAACAGGTTTGCCTTCGTAGAAGACAGTGGTGCAACCCGCCAGCAGCGGCGCGTAGACGATGTAGGAGTGACCAACCACCCAGCCTACGTCGGAAGCCGCCCAGAACACGTCACCTGGCTCCATATCATAGACAACGTCCATGCTGTATTTCATCGCTACCGCATGGCCACCGTTGTCCCGCACAACGCCTTTTGGCTTGCCGGTAGTACCTGAGGTATAGAGAACGTACAAGGGGTCAGTTGCCAGTACTGGCGTGCAATCTGCTGGCTCTGCCGCCAGCTGTGCTTCTTGCCAGTCGATATCATTCTGGCCCATGGCGCAGCGGCTGATATCCCGTTGCAGGATCACTGAACAACCCGGCTTGTGGGTAGCCATTTCTATGGCAGCGTCCAGAATTGGCTTGTAATCAATGATACGGTTGATTTCGATGCCGCAAGAAGCCGACACAATCACCTTGGGCTCTGCGTCGTCGATACGCACCGCCAGCTCATGAGCCGCAAAGCCACCAAACACTACTGAGTGAATGGCGCCCAGACGAGCACAGGCCAGCATGGCAATCGCTGCTTCTGGCACCATCGGCATGTAAACCACCACCCGATCACCCTTTTCAACGCCCTGTGCTTTCAGTACACCGGCAAATTTGGCAACCGCTGCGGTTAATTCGGCATAGGTATAGCTGCGTCGAGATTCGGTTACCGGGGAATCGTAGATCAGCGCCAGCTGATCGCCACGTCCTTGCAACACGTGATAGTCGAGAGCCAAATAGGCGGTGTTCAGTTCACCGTCAGCAAACCAACGGTCAATGCCGTTTTCATCCTTTGAGAGAATGGTTTCCGGATCACGGAACCATTGGATGCGTTTGCCTTGTTCGCGCCAGAATCCTTCTGGATTGGTAATGGACGCCTGATATTGTTGTTGGTATGTCATGAGGAATCCCCGCTTGGTCGTTGTCACACAATAGGCTGACGACAACAACAGCTCTATTCGACATTTGGGGATCAAACCTTGGTCTATCGAGACTTTAGTTCGCGGCAATATGAGCCAAAACAATACTTTAGCATCACCCTGCAAACATAAAAAAACCCGCGCATTGCGCGGGTTTTTCAGGAAGCAAAGCCGGGGTAAATAATTACCAGCCGGTTTTTTCCTTCAGTGCCTTACCGATGTCAGCCAGGCTGCGAACGGTAGTAACACCAGCGTCTTGCAGGGCAGCAAACTTCTCGTCAGCAGTACCTTTACCACCAGAGATGATCGCACCAGCGTGACCCATACGCTTGCCAGCCGGAGCAGTAACACCAGCGATGTAGGAAACTACAGGCTTGGTTACGTTTTCCTTGATGAAGGCAGCGGCTTCTTCTTCAGCAGTACCACCGATTTCACCAATCATAACGATGGCTTCAGTCTCAGGATCTTCCTGGAACAGTTTCAGGATATCGATGAAGTTTGAGCCTGGGATTGGGTCACCACCAATACCAACACAGGTGGACTGGCCGAAACCGTAGTCAGTAGTCTGTTTTACAGCTTCGTAAGTCAGAGTACCGGAACGGGATACGATGCCAACTTTACCTTTCAGGTGGATGTGACCAGGCATAATGCCGATCTTGCACTCATCAGGAGTGATAACACCCGGGCAGTTTGGACCGATCAGGGTAACACCCAGCTCGTCACACTTAACCTTGGCATCCAGCATGTCCAGCGTAGGAATGCCTTCAGTGATACATACGATCAGCTTGATGCCGCCATTGGCAGCTTCCAGGATGGAATCCTTACAGAAAGGTGCTGGAACGTAGATCACGGAAGCATCTGCGCCAGTCGCTTCAACAGCTTCGGCAACGGTGTTGAATACTGGCAGGCCCAGGTGAGTCTGGCCACCTTTACCTGGAGTAACACCACCAACCATGTTGGTGCCGTATGCGATCGCCTGTTCAGAGTGGAAGGTACCCTGAGCACCAGTGAAACCCTGACAGATTACTTTGGTGTCTTTATTGATAAGAATGCTCATGATAACCCCTTACTTGCCAGCTGCTGCAGCAACAACCTTCTGGGCAGCGCCAGTCAGGTCAGTATCCGCGATGATGTTCAGACCAGATTCACCCAGAACCTTGGCACCCAGTTCAGCATTGTTACCTTGCAGACGAACCACAACAGGTACCTTAACGCCTACTTCCTTAACAGCGCCGATCACGCCTTCAGCAATCATGTCACAACGAACAATACCGCCGAAGATGTTGATGAATACGGCTTTAACCGCTTCGTCAGACAGAATGATCTTGAATGCTTCAACAACGCGTTCTTTGGTTGCACCGCCGCCCACGTCCAGGAAGTTGGCAGGAGCACCACCGTGCAGCTTGACGATGTCCATGGTACCCATGGCCAGGCCAGCACCGTTAACCATACAACCGATGTCGCCATCCAGAGCTACATAGTTCAGTTCCCACTTGGCAGCATGAGCTTCACGAGGATCTTCCTGTGAAGGATCGTGCATTTCCTGCAGGTCCTTGTGACGGTATACCGCGTTGCTGTCGATGTTCAGCTTGGCATCCAGACAGTGCAGGTTGCCTTCGTCGGTGATAACCAGTGGGTTGATTTCCAGCAGCGCCAGATCCTTGTCAGCAAACAGCTGAGCCAGACCCAGGAAAATTTTGGTGAACTGCTTGATCTGGTCGCCTTCGAGGCCCAGTTTGAAAGCCAGTTCACGAGCCTGGTATGGCTGTGCGCCAACCAGTGGGTCGATGGTTGCTTTCAGAATCTTTTCTGGAGTTTCTTCAGCAACTTTCTCGATCTCTACACCACCTTCGGTAGAGGCCATGAAAACGATACGACGAGTGGAACGGTCTACAACCGCGCCCAGATACAGCTCTTTGGCGATATCAGTGCAGCTTTCAACCAAGATACGGCTAACAGGCTGGCCTTTTTCGTCAGTCTGGTAAGTTACCAGATTCTTGCCCAGCCACTGTTCAGCAAAAGCCTTGATCTCTTCCTTGGAAGAAACCAGCTTAACGCCACCTGCCTTACCACGGCCACCGGCGTGCACCTGAGCTTTAACAACCCACTTGTCACCACCGATTTCGTCTGCTGCTGCTACTGCTTCTTCTGCAGTCTTGGCTGCCACACCCTTGGATACTGGCAGACCGTACTGTGCAAAAAGCTGTTTACCCTGATATTCGTGAAGGTTCATCGCTTTCGTCCTGTTTATTTTGTCGAGGATTACCCGACAGCCTGTGTTAACTGAACCGCCATTGTGTGGCGCACTTACGTGCCGAGTGTTCAGCAATATAAGCAAAGGCCCGGAATAACCGGGCCGTTGTTATTATCTTGTATTATTTTTTCGGGCGACGGTTTGCTTTATGGATCGCCGCGTTGTTCACCGCCAGTGCCGCTTCGTGTACTGCTTCGGACACAGTCGGGTGAGCAAATACCATCATGCCGATGTCTTCAGCGCTGGAGCCGAATTCCATCGCAACCACTACCTGCTGACACAGGTCGCCAGCGTTAGGGCCAACGATGTGTGCACCCAGGATGCGGTCAGTTTCTGCATGAGCAACGATCTTGACGAAACCGTCAGTCTGGTTGCCAGCCATTGCACGACCGTTGGCCGCGAATGGGAACATACCCACATTGTATGGTTCGCCTTCGGCTTTCAGCTGATCTTCAGTCTTGCCAACCCAGGCAATTTCAGGGCTGGTGTAGATAACAGAAGGAATCACGTCGTAGTTCATCTGGGCTTTGTGGCCATGGATGCGCTCGGCAACCATTACGCCTTCTTCAGAAGCCTTGTGAGCCAGCATTGGGCCACGAACCACGTCACCGATTGCCCAGATTCCTGGTGCATCAGTCTGACAGCTGTCATCAACGTGGATGAAGCCTCGCTCATCCAGGTTCACACCACAGTCAGCAGCCAGCAGACCTTCGGTGAATGGACGACGACCAACAGCAACGATCAGCTTGTCGAAAGTTTCAGACTTCTCTTCACCACCTTCCTGGAAGGTAACGGTAACCTTGCCGTCTTTCACTTCAGAACCGGTCACACGGGCACCCAGACGGATGTCCATACCCTGCTTGGTGAACAGCTTCTGGGCTTCCTTGGAAACCGCAGAGTCAGCCACGTGCAGGAACTTGTCCTGAGCTTCCAGAACAGTCACCTTGGCACCCAGACGCATCCACACGGAACCCAGTTCCAGACCGATAACGCCGGCACCGATCACGCCCAGTTTCTCTGGAACGCTGGTGAATTCCAGAGCGCCAGTGCTGTCGACAATGATGTCTTCAGTCAGCGGAGCTGGTGGAATGTTGAACGGTACAGAACCAGTAGCGATGATGATGTGTTCCGCTTCAATCAGCTCAGCTTCACCACCGTGAGGGGTGTACTCAACTTTCTTGCCAGCCAGAACCTTACCAACACCTTCCAGACCAGTAACACCGTTAGCCTTGAACAGGGTGGCAACACCCATGGTCAGGTTTTTAACGATCTGATCCTTGCGAGCCAGCATTTTGGCGATATCAACAGTCACTTCACCAGTGCTGATGCCGTGCAGATCGAAATCATGCTTGGCTTCTTCATACTTGTGAGAAGTATCCAGCAGCGCCTTGGAAGGAATACAGCCAACGTTCAGACAGGTACCGCCGAAAACGCCTTTGCCTTCCTTGCCGATCCACTTGTCGATACAAGCAGTGTTCAGACCCAGTTGGGCTGCACGAATAGCGGCAACGTAACCACCAGGGCCACCACCGATTACAACTACATCAAATTTCTTGCTCATTGCGAATCCTTAAACTTGTCGATTAAACGTCCAACAGCATACGGGCAGGATCTTCCAGCAGATCCTTGATGGCAACCAGGAACTGTACTGCTTCCTTACCATCGATCATGCGGTGATCGTATGACAGCGCCAGGTACATCATTGGCAGAATTTCTACCTGACCATTTACAGCCATTGGGCGGTCCTGAATCTTGTGCATACCCATAATGGCAGTTTGCGGTGGGTTCAGGATTGGAGTGGACATCAGGGAACCGAAAGTACCACCGTTGGTGATAGTGAAGGTACCGCCCTGCATTTCTTCGATGCCCAGCTTGCCATCACGACCGCGTTTGGCGTAATCACCAATGGAGCTTTCGATCTCAGCCAGACCCATAGCATCAGTATCACGCAGTACAGGTACAACCAGACCGCGGTCAGTAGATACTGCAACACCGATATCCTGGTAACCATGGTAAACCATGTCGTTACCGTCGATAGAGGCGTTAACGGCTGGGAAGCGCTTCAGGGCTTCAGTAGCAGCTTTCACGAAGAAAGACATGAAGCCCAGTTTAACACCATGCTTGGCTACGAAAACGTCTTTGTACTTGTTACGCAGTTCCATAACAGGCTTCATGTTGACTTCGTTGTAGGTAGTCAGCATGGCAGCGTTCTGCTGGGCATCAACCAGACGCTTGGCGATGGTTGCGCGCAGACGAGTCATCGGAACGCGTTTTTCCGCACGTTCACCGGCAGTTACCACGGCGGCAACGGCTGGAGCAGTTACCGCTGGAGCAGCAGCGGCAGGCTTGGTAGCGCCTTTCAGGTGGTTCAGTACGTCTTCCTTGGTCACACGGCCGTCTTTGCCGGAACCTTGAACAGCCGCCAGGGAAACACCCTTCTCTTCGGCCAGCTTGCGGGCAGCCGGGTTAACCATGCCGTCCTCTTCAGCAGCGTCAGCGGCTGGTGCCACGGCAGCTGGAGCTTCAGCGGCTGGTGCAGCAGCAACAGCGCCTTCAACAAAAACAGCCAGCACTTCATCACTCAGAACGACATCACCTTCGCCCTTGAAAACTTCTTTCAGGGTACCGCTAGCAGGAGCTACAACTTCCAGTACAACCTTGTCGGTTTCGATGTCGACCAGCAGCTCATCACGTTCTACTGGTTCACCTGGCTGTTTGTGCCAGGTTGCGACTGTGCCGTCAGCGACGGACTCAGGAAAAGTTGGGGCCTTGATTTCGATGCTCATTGATTTTTCCTTAGTGTTCCTGCTATTAGCCCTGAATATCCAGAGCGTCTGTGATGTATTCTTCAAGCTGCTTCAAGTGCAGCGCCATATAACCTGCGGCTGGAGAAGCAGCAGCAGCACGACCGGCGTAGTTCAGTTCCAGATCGAGACCGACGGTGCTGATTGCACGCTCCATGTAATGCTTGGTGTGGTACCAGGCACCCATGTTCTTCGGCTCTTCCTGTACCCAGTAGATCGCTTCCAGATTTGGATATTTGGCCAATTCGGCTTCCAGATCGTCATGCGGGAACGGGTACAGCTGTTCGATACGGATGATCGCGATGTCGTTGATTTCTTCGGCACGACGACGTTCAAGCAGGTCGTAATAAACCTTGCCGGAACACATCAATACACGACGCACTGCCGCTGGATCCTGCTCATCCAGTTCTGGCAGGACGGTGTGGAAGCTGCCTTCTGCGAGTTCTTCCAGAGTGCTGGTAGCCAGTTTGTGACGCAGCAGGCTCTTTGGAGACATAACCACCATTGGCTTGCGCAGCGGGCGAATCACCTGGCGACGCAGCATGTGGTACACTTGGGCAGGAGTCGACGGTACGCAAATCTGCACGTTGTGCTCGGCACACAGCTGCAGGTAACGCTCCAGACGCGCAGAGGAGTGTTCTGGACCCTGACCTTCGTAACCGTGTGGCAACAGCATGGTCAGACCACACAGGCGGCCCCACTTGCTTTCACCACTGGAGATGAACTGGTCGAATACCACCTGGGCACCGTTGGCAAAGTCACCGAACTGGGCTTCCCAGATTACCAGCGCGTTTGGCGTGGTAGTGGCGTAGCCGTATTCAAATGCCAGTACCGCTTCTTCAGAAAGCAGCGAATCGTACAGGGCAATTGAAGGCTGGTCATCTTTCAGGTTCGCCAGTGGCACGTAAGTGCTGGCGTCTTTCTGGTTGTGCAGTACCGCATGACGGTGGGAGAAGGTACCACGACCAACGTCCTGACCAGTCAGACGGACCTGATAACCTTCATCCAGCAGCGTGGCGTAAGCCATGGTCTCTGCGTAACCCCAGTTAATTGGAGTTGCGCCAGCGCCCATACGGCCGCGGTCTTCCAGAATCTTGCCAACCTGACGCTGAATGCTGAAGCCTTCTGGTACTTCCAGCAGCTTGGCAGACAGTTCCTGCAGGCGCGCCAGATCAAAGGTGGTATCCGCATCAGCAGTCCAGCCGTGACCCAGGTGTGGAGTCCAGTCAACAAACAGTTCCTTGTTCGGCTCTTTAACCAGGCTCTTCACTACGTGCTGACCGGCATCCAGTGCAGAACGGTATTCTTCTTCCAGATCCTTGATACCCGCCTCAGTGATGACGCCTTCCGCAGCCAGTTTGGCGGAGTACAGTTCACGAGTGGTTTTTTGCTTCTTGATCTGGGCATACATCAGCGGCTGGGTGCCAGATGGCTCATCCGCTTCGTTGTGACCGCGACGACGGTAACAAACCAGGTCGATCACGATGTCTTTACGGAACTCACGACGGTAGTCAGCAGCCATTTGGGCTACGAACAGCACAGCTTCCGGATCATCACCGTTAACGTGCAGAATCGGCGCCTCGATCATCTTGGCAACGTCTGTACAGTATTCGGTAGAACGCACGTCTTCACGCCTGGAAGTGGTGAAACCAACCTGGTTGTTGATCACAACGCGAATGGTACCGCCAGTCTTGTAGGCGCGAGTCTGGGACATCTGGAAGGTTTCCATTACCACACCCTGACCTGCGAATGCAGAGTCACCGTGCAGGGTAATAGGTACTACCTTCTCGCCAGTCTTGTCAGCGCGACGGTCCTGACGGGCACGTACGGAACCTTCAACCACTGGTGATACGATTTCCAGGTGAGACGGGTTGAACGCCATCGCCAGGTGCACTTCGCCACCGGACGTCATCACGTTGGAAGAGAAGCCCTGGTGGTACTTCACGTCGCCGTGGTGCTGGTAATCAGCCTTGCCTTCAAATTCATCAAACAGGTCGGAGGTCTTTTTACCCAAGGTGTTGATAAGGGTGTTCAGACGACCACGGTGAGCCATACCGATGACGATTTCCTTGGCGCCGTAGGAACCAAAGCGCTGGATCAATTCGTCCATCAGAGGAATCAGGGATTCACCGCCTTCCAGACCAAAACGCTTGACGCCCGGGTAACGGGAGCCGAGGTATTTTTCCAGGCCTTCAGCCGCAGTCAGACGCTCCAACAGGTGCAATTTGACTTCGTTGCTGAACTTTGGATGGGCGCGGGCGCTTTCCAGACGCTGTTGGAACCAGCGCTGCTCTGCGGTGTTCACAATGTGCATAAACTCTGCACCGATTGTTCCGCAGTAGGTAGCTTCCAGAGAATCAACGATCTCTTTCAGAGTCGCTTCTTCCTGGCCAATAAACAGGGTGCCACACTGGAATTTGCTGTCGAGGTCAGCCTTGGACAGGCCATGGAAATGCAGATCCAGATCAGGTACAGATTCGCGTTTCATCAGACCCAGCGGGTCGAGACGGGCTTGCTGGTGACCGCGACCACGGTATGCGTGGATTAATTGCAGAACCTGAACCTGTTTGCGCTCGTGCTCAGTGCTGACACTGGAGGCAGCAACAGGACGGCTACGGCGCTGGTTCTTGGAAATGAGCAGAAACTGTTCACGAATCGGTTTGTGAGGAATATCGACGGTAACGTTTTCGTCAGCTCTGGGGAGTTGGTCAAAATAATTGCGCCACTCTTCAGACACCTCATTTGGGTCTCTGAGATAGGCTTCATAGAGCTCTTCTATGTAAGCCAAGTTCCCACCGTCAAGCTGGGAAGTGCTCCATAGCTGCTCCATTGTCTGCTCGTGCATGTACGATCACCCTGTTCCTGATTAATTGAGGACGATCACCCAAGATGGCTGCACCGACTCTAGCAATGCCAGGCAAGATAGAGGGCCGACTGATAGGTCGCAAGGCCTCTGAGGTGAAGCAGGAATACCCTGGTCCCTCAACAACGTTTTTTCACTTTATATACGCGCTTTGTGGGCGCGAAATTTTTGGGATTTTTTACGAAAACGAGCTGTGTGTCCAGCCCACTTACGTCTAACCGGAAACCCTGAAACACAGGGTTTCCGTCAGCGTGCTGATTAAATCTGTTGATTCAACAGCATGTTGCGAATGTGACCAATCGCACGGGTCGGATTCAGACCCTTTGGACACACATTCACACAGTTCATGATGCCGCGGCAACGGAACACACTGAATGGATCAGACAGATCCGTCAGACGCTCAGCTGTAGAAGTATCACGACTGTCAGCCAGGAAACGGTAAGCCTGCAGCAAACCGGACGGGCCAACAAACTTGTCTGGGTTCCACCAGAAAGATGGACACGCAGTTGAACAACAAGCACACAGAATACACTCGTACAGGCCATCCAGCTTTTCACGCTCTGCAGGAGTCTGCAGACGTTCGATGGCTGGCGCAGGAGTATTATTCTGCAGGTACGGCTTGATGCGCTCGTACTGCTTGTAGAACAGCGACATGTCGATAACCAGATCACGAATCACTGGCAGACCAGGCAATGGACGCAGCACCAGCTTGTCCATTTTACCTTTGGTAGCTTCAGAGATCGGCGTGATACAAGCCAGACCGTTCTTGCCGTTGATGTTCATACCGTCAGAGCCACATACACCCTCACGACAGGAACGACGGTAAGCCAGACCGGTGTCCTGCTCTTTAACCAGAGCCAGAACATCCAGCACCATCACGTCACGACCACCAGGAATCGTCACCTCAAAGTCCTGCATATAAGGTGCAGAATCTTTTTCTGGGTTGTAGCGATAGACACTTACTAACATTGCTTACCTCCCATTAATAGGTACGGATTTTTGGTGGGAACGCTTCCATGGTCTTGGGAGCGAAGTTCACTGCACGCTTGCCAATGGTCTTGGTTTGCGGGAAGTACAGGGAGTGGCACAGCCAGTTTTCGTCATCACGCTCGGTGAAGTCGTTACGGGCATGAGCACCACGGGATTCCTTACGCTCAATCGCTGCTACCGCAGTGGCATAGGCAGTTTCGAACAGGTTATCCAGTTCCAGCGCTTCGATACGGGCAGTGTTGAAAGCACCACTCTTGTCATCCAGCACAGTGTTCTTGACGCGCTCACCGATCTCTTTCAGCATCGCCAGACCCTTCTCCATGGAAGGACCTTCACGGAACACACCAAAGTACAGCTGCATGGTTTTCTGCAATTCAGCACGAACGTCAGCAACACTCTCACCACCAGTGGTGCTATTCAGGCGATTCAGACGAGCCATTGCTGCGTCGATGTCGGCATCAGAAGCAGGAACAGATTCGAAACCGTCACGGAAGCTTTGTTCAACCTGCAGACCCACTGCACGACCGAACACCACCAAATCCAGCAGTGAGTTACCACCCAGACGGTTGGCACCATGTACGGATACACAGGCGATTTCGCCAGCAGCGTACAGACCTTCAACAACAACATCGTTGCCGTTTTCATCAACAGTCAGCGCCTGACCACCGATATTGGTTGGAATACCACCCATCATGTAGTGACAGGTTGGAACAACCGGGATCGGCTCTTTAACAGGATCTGCATGAGCGAAGGTACGGGACAGTTCCAGAATACCTGGCAGCTTGGCGTTCAGGGTGGCCTCACCCAGGTGATCCAGCTTCAGGAATACGTGATCGCCGTTTTCACCACAGCCACGACCTTCCAGAATTTCCAGAACCATGGAGCGCGCAACAACGTCACGACCCGCCAGGTCTTTGGCGTTAGGAGCATAACGCTCCATGAAACGTTCGCCGTCCTTGTTGATCAGGTAACCACCTTCACCACGACAGCCTTCAGTTACCAGAACACCGGCACCGGCAATACCGGTCGGGTGGAACTGCCACATTTCCATATCCTGCATTGGCACGCCAGCACGGATCGCCATACCAACACCGTCACCAGTGTTGATCAGAGCATTGGTAGTGGACTGATAGATACGACCAGCACCACCGGTTGCCAGCACAGTCGCCTTGGACTGGATGTAAACGGTTTCGCCGGTTTCGATGCAGATAGCGATAACACCCGCTACCTGACCTTTGGAGTTTTTCACCAGATCAACGGCATACCATTCATTCAGGAAGGTAGTACCGCCTTTCAGGTTGCCCTGATAGAGAGCGTGCAGCAGTGCGTGACCAGTACGGTCAGCAGCAGCACAGGTACGAGCAGCCTGACCACCCTTACCGAAGTCTTTCGACTGACCACCAAACGGACGCTGGTAGATACGACCTTCTTCAGTACGGGAGAATGGCAGACCCATATGTTCCAGTTCGAACACCGCCTGCGGGCCTACGGAACACATGTACTCGATAGCGTCCTGGTCGCCGATATAATCGGAACCTTTAACGGTATCGTACATGTGCCAGCGCCAGTCATCATTGGGATCAGCAGAAGCGATCGCACAAGTGATACCGCCCTGGGCAGATACGGTGTGGGAACGGGTTGGGAAAACCTTGGTAATACAAGCTGTCTTGATGCCAGCTTCGGTCAGCTGCAGCGCGGCACGCATACCAGCACCGCCACCACCAACTACGATGGCATCAAACGACATGGTTCTGATAGATGACATAACTTACACGCTCCAGAGGATATCGATACCCCATACGAGGTAAACAAACAGAAAACCTGCACACACCAGCTGGAATACGATACGAACGCCAGCGTTCTTCAGGTAGTCAGTTGAAATGGTCCACATACCTACCCAGGCATGGGCACAAATCGAAATCAGAGCGGCCAGACTGAAGACTTTCATCCAGGTCTGGGCAAACAGGCCCTGCCACTGGGCAAACTGCAGATCTGACGAAGACGCCAGGAAGCCCACCAGAAACAGAGTGTAAAGGGCAAGAACAACCGCCGTCAGGCGCTGCACAACCCAGTCATAAAGGCCACTACGGCCCAGGTTTGTGACACTTGTTACCATACCCAAACTCCTGCCAGTACGATCACAACGACGCCCAGAACCAAGGTAATAATGGCACCGGTACGTCCGCTTTCTTTGGTTTCACCAATTCCCATGTCCATCAACAGGTGTTTGATACCTGCTACAAAGTGGTAACCGAGAGCAGACAAAATGCCCCAGGCGATGAACTTGACCAAGCCATTATCGAAGGCACCGACCAGGCTTTCGAAGCCTTGCTCAGATTCCAGTGAGGTCGCCAGTGCGGTCAGCATGAACGCAACAGCAAAAAACAGGATGAAACCAGAGATACGGTGAATGATGGATGCTTTAGCGGGAAGTGGGAGCTCAATAGTAGAAAGATCTAGGTTTGTAGGTCTATTGCTATTCACGGCTCTTTACACTCTCTTATGGGCTGGACAGCTGCCAGATAGCAACAGTACAGCGCGGGCTCAAGAAGACAGCCGACACCTTGTACAAGGTTTGCACAAGTTTTACGGCCGCGACAAATTATAGTCACGCCCTACCTCTTTTACAAACACTTCACACCCCCCTTCTACTACTATCGTATAAATAGAAGATACTAATTTGCCCCATAATTCCCCGTGCCACGTGGATATTATTGTTTCCTGTACGGAATATGCTCATCGACCAGTAATTGACAAAAATACTTCAGTACCTATAGTAAACGCCCTTAATTAGAGGTAACGCCTTAATTATTGGGCTTAATTTTGAACAGCAGGAGGCCTATCCATGGCTGACAAAAAAGCAATACTAACAGTCGACGGCATCGAGGAATCCCTGGAATTACCGGTTTATGAAGGTACGCTTGGACAGGATGTAATCGATGTTCGTAGCCTGACTGGAAAAGGCCTTTTTACGTACGACCCTGGCTTCGTTTCTACCGCAGCAACCGAATCCAAAATCACCTACATCGATGGCGCTGCTGGCATTCTGCTGCATCGCGGCTACCCGATTGAACAACTGGCTGAAAAGTCTGACTACCTGGAAACCTGCTACCTGCTGCTGCACGGCGAACTGCCAACTGCAGAGCAAAAACAGGAGTTCGTCAGCACCATCAAGAACCACACCATGGTTCATGAGCAACTGAGCCACTTCTTCAACGGTTTCCGTCGTGATGCTCACCCAATGGCGATCATGTGTGGCGTTGTTGGCGCATTGTCTGCGTTCTACCACGACTCACTGGACATCCATGACGAAAATCACCGTGTGATTTCCGCTCACCGCCTGATCGCGAAGATGCCTACCCTGGCAGCAATGGTTTACAAGTATTCCATTGGACAGCCGTTCATGTATCCACGCAACGACCTGAGCTACTCTGAAAACTTCCTTCACATGATGTTTAACACCCCATGTGAAGACAAGGAAATCAGTCCGGTTCTGGCCAAGGCAATGGACCGCATCTTCCTGTTGCACGCAGACCACGAACAGAACGCCTCTACATCTACAGTACGTCTGGCTGGCTCCACTGGCGCCAACCCATTCGCCTGTATCGCAGCCGGTATCGCCGCACTGTGGGGCCCTGCTCACGGCGGTGCTAACGAAGCCGTACTGCGCATGCTGGCTGAAATCGGTGACGAGTCCAACATCGACAAGTTTATCGCCAAAGCCAAGGACAAGGACGACCCATTCCGCCTGATGGGCTTCGGTCACCGCGTCTACAAGAACTTTGACCCTCGCGCCAAAGTGATGAAGCAGACCTGTGACGAAGTACTGGCAGAACTGGGCATGGAAGACGATCCAATGCTGAAGATCGCCATGAAACTGGAGAAAATCGCCACCGAAGACGAATACTTCGTCAAGCGTGGCCTGTATCCAAACGTCGACTTCTACTCTGGCATCATCCTGAAAGCCATCGGCATCCCGACTGAGCTGTTCACTGTGATCTTTGCCACCGGCCGTACGCCAGGCTGGATCGCCCACTGGAACGAGATGATCAGCGGCGACTACCGTATCGGTCGTCCTCGCCAGCTCTACACCGGTCACACCCAGCGCGATTACCCAGCCTGATATGACCAATAAAAAAAGCCGCATATGCGGCTTTTTTTATATCTGCGCAAAATATATCCAGTCGTAACGAAAAAACGAATAACCAAATCAAATATTTAATATACCCTCATACTTATTCCCAACATAAAGGTATTAAATATGGACATCGCATTTATTGGCCTCGGCACCATGGGATATCCAATGGCAGGTCATCTCGCAAAGAATGGCCACAATGTCACTGTGTATAATCGTTCACCAAATAAAGCTGAAAACTGGATAAATGAGTTCTATGGCAGTCGGGTAACAAGCCCGGCAGAAGCCAGCCTCAAGGCCGACATTTTGATGCTGTGCGTTGGCCGCGATGAGGATGTCGAGGAAATGATCTGCGGTGCTGAAGGCATCCTCCGCAATGCCCGCCCCGGCCAAATCATCATCGACCACACGACCACCTCATCCGCACTCGCCGAACGCATGTCAGATGCCTGCCAACAAGCCGGGGTTACCTTCGTTGACGCACCCGTCTCTGGCGGCCAACAAGGAGCGATCAATGGCCAGCTTAGTGTGATGGTTGGCTGCAGCGAAGAGGTCTATGCCAAAGTTGTTGAAGCAACCAACGCCTACACCAAAACCATCGCCCGCATCGGTAACGTTGGCAGCGGTCAGAAAGCCAAAATGGTTAATCAGATCTGCATCGCCGGATTGGTACAAGGACTTGCCGAAGGCCTGCATTTTGCCCAACAAAACGACCTCGACATTGAAACCCTGATTCCGGTTATTTCACAGGGAGCCGCCGGTAGCTGGCAAATGCAGAACCGCTACAAAACCATGATCAACAACCATTATGACCACGGTTTCGCGATCGACTGGATGCGCAAGGATCTCGGCATCTGTTTACAGCAGGCACGCAACGTCAACGCCAGCCTGCCAGTCACCGCCCTGGTCGACCAGTTCTATGCCGAACTGCAAGGCCGCGGTGAAGGCCGCAGCGACACTTCCGTCCTGCTCAAACGCCTGCAGCGCAAACAGGACTGATCTTGTCCGCATTTCTCCCCAACTTGCATAAAGTGGTCTAGGGTTAAAGGACCACTGCAGTGAGATGCACCAATGAACAGAGAAAGACACTCGATAGCAGGCAATGCCCAGCCCGATGACCAGACCATGGACTGGAGCCAGATTGGTGAAACCATGGCCATGCTGGCGTTGGCCGTCGCCCAGATTGAAACCACCATGAAAGATGGTTCCCAGTCAGTCGACAAGCTATCGACCACCTTTCTTGCGATGGCATCCAATACCTTGCGAATTCTCGAAATAACCCAACAGGATCACAGTAGCGACAGCATTGCTGACAGCGCTGCTCTCAAGGCTGAAATCCACCGTATTGCCAGCGGCGTCAGCGAAGAAATCCAACAGTCAATTATTGCCTTCCAGTTCTATGATCGCCTCAGTCAACGGCTTGACCACGTCAGCCATAGCCTTGAACAGGTTGGCCACCTGATGGCCGATAACAGCGCCCGCTACAAACACAGTGCCTGGAAACATCTGCAAAACCAGATCAAAAGCAACTACACCATGGAAGCCGAGCGCATCATGTTCGAACACATCATGGCTGGCCACACAGTTTCCCAGGCACTACAAATCTACCGCCATCATTTTAATGACAGTAGCAAAGAGGACTTTGGCACTACCGATGAGGTCGAATTATTCTGAAACGGCAACAATATCGAACACCTGTCCAACATGAAGGGAATCCATCTCCCGCACCAGTGCATTAACACCAAAAATCAGCTTGTTTTTATGCAGGCAAATGGACTTCAGTGCCGCTGTCACTGCTGGCTGACGCTGCTGGGTAACCATATCCCGGGTCGGGATGACACAACGCTCACACGGCTTCACCAAAACCAGTGACGACTCCCCAGCTACCAGCTGATGCCATTGCAACTCGGCAAATGCAGCACTACCGGATACCACCACATTAGGCCGAAAGCGGCGCACATCAATATCCAGACCGGCTTCTTCAGACAAGGCTTGCAAGGACGATTCAGAAACGACCAGCACTGGAAAACCGTCAGCAAACGAAACCAGCTCACCCGCTTCAGCATAGCGCTGATCGACCAGCCTCTGACTATCAGCCGTCAGATAAACCAGTCGACAAGGTCGCTGCAACAAGTCCGAAAGCCAGCTGGCTACTTCAGCGCCGCAATCTTGCGCCTGCACACTATCACCCCAGACATTGACCTCCAGCCACTCTCCACCACCGGCCGGAACCTGAATAACTCCGGCATCGGCAGCTGCCAGCGACAGCTCCCCCGCTTCATCCAGCTGCGGATAGATATGCGCCATCGCAGGCAGCTGACGCTGGGTAAGGAACTTGCCATCAGGGTCGACCACCATGTAGCGCCGATCATGCAGCGGGCCCTGCTGATCAAAGCGCAAAGAGGATACAGCCAAGCCCGCGCAGGATTTGACTGGATAGATAAACAATGAAGAAACGGTTACGAAAGCCATGGGGAAACACATGCAGAAAATTTCCCCGAGCATAAGCGCTATAACCAGGCCTGACCAGAATCAGGCCAAAAACTTCTCGCGCAGCAAACGCTGAATTTCAGTGGCCATCAAATGCGGGGCGAACTTTGACAGAAAGGCATCACAGCCGACCTTTTGCACCATGGCCTTGTTGAAATTACCAGACAGTGACGTGTGCAACACAACAGTCAGTTCCCGTAGCTCAGGATCGCGACGTATTTCAGTGGTCAGCATATAGCCATCCATCTCCGGCATTTCCGCGTCGGTAATCACCATCGTCAGCTCGTCGCGAATATCCATACCGGTTTCCTTCCAGTGCATCAGCAACTGATAGGCATCAAGACCATTACGAACCTCAACCACTTCCAGCCCCATTGGCTCCAGCACCTGACGCATTTGATCAAGTGCTACCCGTGAGTCGTCAACGATAAGGATTTTTTTACCGCGCACCCGATCCAGTACATCAACCTCATAAACATCATCTGACAGCTTGGTGTCGTATGGCGCGATTTCTGCCAACACCTTCTCGACGTCAATAATTTCGACAATACGGTTATCTATACGAGTAATCGCCGTCAGGTAATGATTACGACCAGCACCACCCGGCGGCGGCAGAATTTCGTTCCAATTCATGTTGACGATACGATCAACACCAGAGACCAGAAAGGCCTGCACCGTCATGTTGTATTCGGTCACTATGATGGTGGCGTCTTCTGGTTTGACGTTCAGTGGCCCCATCTGGATTGCCTGTCGCAAATCGACAACCGGCACGGTCTGGCCACGCAAATGCGTCACCCCCCGCACTACCGGATGACAATCAGGCAAAACTGTCAGGCGAGGCAACCGCATTACCTCCTGCACTTTGAAAACGTTGATCGCGAAGTACTGGCTGCCGCCCAAATGGAACAACAAAATCTCCAGCCGATTTTGGCCAACCAGTTTGGTTCGGGCATCAACACTGCTCAATACGCCGCTCATATAAGGCTCCGCTTGTCACTACTAAAAGCAAGTGTAGACAAGCACAGGAAAAACGCATGAATGCGCTACACTAATAGAGCTGCTTTTTGCCAGATGAGACTCCCGGATGACCAATTTTTCTGCGCCACTGCTGGCCCGCCAGCCCATTCTCAACAAAAATCAGGAGATCGTTGGCTACGAATTACTGAGTCGGCCGGTACCGGCAGCCACCGAAGCCTGGCAGGCCAGCCATGGCGACAGCGCTACCAGCGAGGTCATAACGGGCGCCTTTGGCGATCTTGGCATTGAAGAAGTCACCGGCGGCCTGCCCGCTTTTATCAATTTCACCCGCTTCTGGCTGGAAAATCCGCCGATGATTTGTGGCCAGCAGGTAGTCGCGGAAATTCTTGAACATCTGGAACTGACGACCGACCTGATCCCTCACCTGCAAAAGCTGAAGAAACTGCAATTCCGGGTGGCACTGGATGACTACACAGGCGCCGTAATCCCGCCCGAACTGCTCGATCACATCGACATCATCAAGGTTGATATTCTGGCGTTGGACAACCCCCAAAAAATGACCGATCTGATTCAACAATATCAGCGACCCGGACTGTCATGGCTAGCGGAAAAGGTAGAAACGCAGGAAGATTTTGAAGCCTGCCTGGCAGCTGGCTTTGAACTGTTTCAGGGCTATTTTTTTGCTCGCCCCCATACCCTCTATGGCAAGAAAATTTCTGACAACAAGTTAAGCGTACTGAAACTGCTGCGGGTACTGAACAACCCCGACTCCGAAGTCGATGACGTAACCCGAGTCATTCAGGCCGACCCTCAGTTGAGTTTCCGTTTATTACAAATCGTCAACTCGGCGTCGATGGGCTGTCCGACAGAAGTCACTTCGATCAATCGTGCCATTATGATCATTGGTTTTGATCGCCTGCGCTCCTGGAGCAACCTGCTGGCTCTGGGCCAGCTCAATGACAAGCCCAGAGCATTGCAGGAACAAGCCGTTGCTCGTGCCTGCCTCGCGCGCCAACTGGCCGCGCACTGGAAAAATACCGACAAGGAAACTGCTTTCACCATCGGCCTGCTGTCACTATTGGATGCGTTTGTCGATTTACCCATGCCGCTGCTGTGCCAGAAACTCAAGCTGCCGGATGCATTTACCAAAGCGCTCACAGAACGCAGTGGCGAACTGGGTGCACTTCTGAAGGTCATTCTGAAACTGGAACAAGCCGATTGGTCAACCCTGAACTGGGCCGCACTGGAACAGCGCGGACTCAGTAGTCAGGACGTGTCGCTGGCCTATCTGGAAGCTCTGACGGATGCCAGAGATCTGATTCAGGCACTGTCGTGACAGGCCGCAATCAAGGCCTGCAACTGGTTAACCACCCGCGGTGGTGAAATCTCCCGATAACAGGGCGGCTCAACCGAACCATCGCCTGGGTTAAGGCATTTACGCGACAAGCACGGCGCACAGGCATAACGACTGGCCAATACCTCCATCGCCGGACCCAGCGCACCTGTCAGCTCGGCATTGGTCGAGCCGTAAATCGCCACCGCAGGCACTTCAAGCGCCGCTGCAACATGAGAAAGACCGGTATCCACCCCGACAATGGCTTCAGCATAAGCCAGCCATGCGGTCAGCTCGTTGAGACCCATTCGAGGCAAGACCTGCACGCCTTGCAGTCCATCAGCAATGCGTTCGGCGCGGGCTTTTTCTTCATCATTGCCCCACGGCAACATCACCTTGCGGCCAACCGCCAACGCCAACCCTGACAACTCACGCCAATAGTTTTCCGGCCACAATTTGGTATCCCAGGTGGTTCCATGCAAGAACAGCCAATAGGCACCATCAGCTGCAGGTGCCTGCCAGCGTTCACGACTGACACCATAACTGAACGGCAAATCCTGCCAGTCGTACCCCAGAGCCTTGCCAAACAACTCACGCAAACGATGAATCGCATGACCACCACGAGCAACCGCAATTTTCTGGCCATACACCCGCGAGGCCAACGGCTCCCGAGCACTGTCACGATCCAGACCAATACTCTTGCCGCCAGCCAGCCAGGTTATGGCAGCACTTTTGATCAACCCCTGGGCATCAAGCACCAGATCGTAGTTCTCTGCGCGCAAGCGCTGGCGAAAGGCTTTCATTTGCTGACGATTTTCGGCTTTCAACAAGCCTTTACGCCAACGTCGCCAAGCCACCGGGATAACGCTTTTCACGGCCGGATGCCAACCAGGAATATCGGCAAACGCTTCTTCAACCACCCAATCGACTTCCAGATCCGGAATTTTGCGGCGCGCATCTTCCAGCGCTGGCAGCGTGTGGAAGACATCGCCAAGGGATGAGGTTTTGATCAGCAAGAGTTTCACGATTACGATTCCCAATTGAACTGCGCGGAAAGTACCGGTTGCGCCAGCAGGATGCAATGGCCGCTATCACAGGGTTGTTTGCTTGACATCCACAGGCATGAGCGCAAGTATCCCGCGCCTGCCAGCAAGCGCAGGTTTTCATTCGCTTACCAAGGTTCGCCCCATGCTCAAATCCTGGAAATTCTGGGCAAGCATTTTCATTCTTATTGCTTTTATTGTATTGGTCGAAAAAGCCTACGGCTGGACCGCAGTATTGCAAAGCTGGCAATCAATTCCATTGCCTTCTCTATTGATCGCCATTGGCCTGATGCTGGCCAGTTATTTTTTACGCGCCGCCCGTTTTTACGATTTCTTCCATCAATATTGTCGTGGCCATTGGTGGCAGCTGACGCGCATTACTGTCGTCCATAACTTCCTTAACAACCTGCTGCCGATGCGAACCGGCGAAGCCAGCTTTCCGTTGTTAATGAAGACTCACTTCCAGTGCCCGGTGCGACATTCCGCCCCGGCTCTCCTGTGGCTGCGCCTGTTGGACCTTTACGCCCTGCTGGTCTTGTCTTTATGGACCCTTGGCGGCCTGCTCGAACAACTCAGCGGTATCTCAGCTGAGCTGATGTGGTGGCTGGAAGGCGGTTTGCTGCTGTTGCCGATGATTGTTCTGCCTCTGCAAAACGCCATTCGCCAATGGCTGTTACAACACCCGTCAAGCAAAGCCAATCAGTTGGCCGAATTACTACAGGCATTGCCGACCTCACCCTGGCCATTTGCCCGCGCACTTGGCTGGACCCTGATCAACTGGGCATTGAAGGTTGCGGTTTATTCCTGGCTGCTGGTGCAATTTAGCCAGATTCCGCTCAATCAGGCATGGGTCGGTGCCAGCACTGGCGAACTCAGCAGTGTGTTACCGATTCACGGCGTTGCCGGTGCTGGCACCTATGAAGCCGGTGTGGTTGCCGGACTGGCCGCCTGGGGCATCCGACCTGAACTTGCGTTGGCTGGCGCGGTCAACCTGCATCTGTTTGTACTTGGCTGCACCCTGCTGCTGACGACCCTGCTGGCGTTATTGATTCGTCCTGCAGCAACGCAGCCGCCAGCCGCAGCCGTTTAATCCAGACAGTCATACAGCCCGGCCGGGCTTTGAGTTTAATAGCGCGGGGCTTTTGGGTATTATCCGCGCACTTTTCACGAATGTTCAGAGTGGTACCCCTGTGACAGAGAACACCAAGCCGTCCTTGTCTATCGTCATCCCGATGTACAACGAAATCGACAACGTCGGCCCGATGATTGCCCGCGTTCATGAGGCACTCAGCCAATACAACGGTCAATGGGAACTGCTGATCGTCGATGACGGCAGCACCGACGGCACACCACAGGCACTGCAACAGGAAAGCGAAAAGTACGGCAGCCATGTACGGGTGGTGGAGCTGCGTCGCAACTTTGGTCAGACCGCTGCCATGCAGGCCGGTATCGACGAAGCCCGTGGTGAACTGATCGCCACCCTCGACGGCGACCTGCAGAACGACCCGAAAGATATTCCGCGCATGGTAGACCACTTGCTGGAGCGCGATCTCGACCTGCTCACCGGCTGGCGCAAAAACCGCAAGGACGATCTGGTGATGCGCAAGATTCCATCCCGTATCGCCAACCGCCTGATCGGCAAGATCACCGGCGTGCGTATCAACGACTACGGCTGCTCGCTGAAAGTCTATCGCGCTTCCGTAATCAAGCAGGTGCGCCTGTATGGCGAAATGCATCGTTTTATTCCTGCCTGGGTGGCGGCAGTTGTACCACCGAGCCGTATAGGCGAAATCGTGGTTTCTCACCATGCTCGTACCGCAGGCACGTCCAAATACGGCATTTCCCGTACCTTCCGGGTAATCCTGGATCTGCTGTCCGTTTATTTCTTCATGCGCTACCGCTCACGTCCAGGCCATTTCTTCGGCATGATAGGTCTGTCGATGGGCTCCGTTGGCGCCCTGTTGCTGACTTATCTGGCGTTCGTCAAGTTTGTGATCGGTGATGATATTGGTGGTCGGCCGATGTTCCTGATCGCCGTTTTGTGTGTGATTGCCGCCTTGCAATTTCTCACCACCGGCGTCATGTCAGAGCTGATTTCCCGTACCTACTTTGAATCCTCCCAGCGCCAGATGCAGTACGTTATCTATCGCCGTGAAGATGCCAGCACTGACGAGCCCGGCTGGTCACAAGGCAGGGCACCGCTGGCAGAAAGCAGCTCGGTTATCCAAGATTCCACGTCGGAGAGCTGATCCGGCATGAAACGATTGCTACCTGCAGCCATGCCCTTTTGGCTGCTTCCCCTGATTGTGGTGCTGTTCGCGCTCAATCTGGGAGGCTATCTGTTGTTCGATCACGACGAAGGGGCTTTTTCGGAAGCCACTCGCGGCATGTTTGAACGCGGCGATTTTATTACCACCTGGCTGAATGACCGGGTGCGGTTCGACAAACCCATCCTGATTTACTGGCTGCAAGGCGTTTCAATGACGCTGTTCGGCACCGAGGTTTGGGCCTTCCGGATTCCATCCATGCTGGCTGGTATTGGCTGGGCGCTGGCCGTGTTCAGTTTCTCCCGCCGTTATCTCAGTCGTGACACAGGCGTGGCGGCGGCGATGATCTGCAGCTCAGCCCTCGGCATCAATATGATTGCGCACGTCGCCACTGCCGATGCGCTGCTGAACGTGATTCTGGCCTGCACCCTGCTGCTGATGTATCACCACAGCCACATCACTCTGGACGATCCAGCAGCGGGCAAACCCGTGCTGTATCTGATTTACATTCTGATGGCGCTGGGGGTTCTGACCAAAGGGCCGGTCGCGGTAGCAATTCCCGGCGCGGTGGCCGTCATCTACTACCTCTGGAGCGGCCAGCGTGCCGGTTTGATCAAGGCGCTGTTTTTTATTCCTGGCTGGATTCTGTTCTTGCTGATCGCCGCGCCCTGGTACATTGCCGAATACATGGCGCAGGGCCAGGCGTTTATTGATGGCTTTTTGCTGAAACACAACGTCAATCGCTTCAACAATGCAATGGAAGGCCATGACGGCGGTTTGCTGTTCTACCCCTTGGTACTGCCATTTGTGCTGGCACCATTCGGGCCGCTGCTGCTGCGCATTCTGCCCAGCATCCGCAGTGTCAAGACCGACCCCCTCAACCGATTCCTGTGGATCTGGTTCCTGTTTGTGCTGATTCTGTTCAGCAGCGCCAGCACCAAGCTGCCGCACTACATCCTGTATGGCTGCACGCCGCTGGTATTGCTGATGGCGCGCTACCGCTTTCAACTCAAGCGCCGCTGGCTGGTCGCTTTATTACCCGCGCTGGTTTTCATCATCTTTGCGGTGTTCCCGCTGCTGATTCCAACCATCAAGGCCGGACTCACCAATCCAATTGAAATTGCCACGGCCGATCGCGCAGCCCAGTTTGTGAATACCCGCTTTGCTGTCAGCGCCGCTGTTCTCGGCCTTCTGGCTGTAGCAGCTATTTTGTGGAAACGCCTGGCCATCTGGCAGGGGTTGTTTGTCGCTGGCGTACTGCAGGCGGTTTTTGTGTGGTTTGTGTTTGCCCCGGCATTCAGTGATGCCCAACAGCAACCGGTCTATGACGCTGCCATGTATGCCAGACAGCATCAGTTGGATATCGTCACCCAATCTATCGACATGCCGAGCTTCAACGTTTATTTCAACAAGGTAACACCGCGCCGTTCCCTGCTGCCGGGTGAAAACGGCTTTGGCCGCGTTGACCGCATAGACAACATCGAGCAATACCAGCTGTTGTTCCAGTCAGGTCCGATTGTGCTGATCCACCGTCCTTTGCAAGACAAGTCACCAGACCAGCCAGTTGCGCCGGTTACGGTTACGGAGCAGGCCCATGACTGATCTCTCACGTATTCGCTTGGGCGGCCAGCAGGTCCCCATGCTGGTTGCCGCCTTGTTATTACTGCTGGCGGCGCTGGTTGTCGAACTGAGCGACACCAATGCCGCGCTGTTCCTGCTGATCAACCACTACACAATGATGCTGCCAGATGCCTTGTGGGCCAATCTGACTTTTGCTGCCGACACCTTGTTTGCAGTCTGCATGCTGTTACTGGCGGCCAGTTATCGCCCTCAGCTGCTGGCACCTTCACTGGTGTTACTGGTATTGGGAACCTTGTATGTCCATGGCGGTAAGGCCCTGTTTGATGCCGCGCGCCCGGCGGCGGTATTGGTGCCGGACAGTTTCCATATCATTGGCCCGACACTGACCCGCCACAGCTTTCCCTCCGGGCATTCCTTTACCGCCCTGAGCTGCTGGACGCTGATCATTCTGGCGGTTTCACCACGCTGGCTGATGCCGCTGCTGGTAATCGGTCTGCTCAGTGCTGTCAGCCGCATCGCGGTGGGTGCCCATTGGCCGCTCGATGTGCTGGTCGGTTCTGCTGGCGGCATCCTGATAGCCTGGCTGTCGGCCTGGTTATGTCAGCGTTATAGCTGGCTGAACCATCCCGGACTGGTGTTATTCTGTGCCTTTTTGTTAACGCTGGCGGCAATCTACACGCCGTTTTACGAAGACAGATACCCTTTCACAGACCCACTGGCACTTGCTATTGCCATTATTTCCCTGACCGCAGCGGTGTTCGGCTTCTGGATTCCGGTGTTCAAACGGCTGAAACAGCTGAAAAACCGCGTTTGAATACAAAATCGGTTCCAAAATCCTCGATCCGCCTCACAAATCCTGCAACCGTGGCCTGAGTTACGTCAGGCCATTTCGACCTTGATTGACGATTCTCAGTTAAGAATATTTTTCTTTATCCATTTTTGCCGTCTGCTATATAGTGGAGCGCAATTTTAGGGGGTTTGGGCCAATTCAAGGCTCCATTACTTCTCTTTGAAACATTAATTCAATGCGCTGGTCGTATGATTCACCGTTGAATTCCAATTTAAAAAACAGTTCAGAGATCTAGTTATGCGTCGAGTGGTGGTTACAGGTATAGGGATTGTTGGTTGCCTGGGAAACAATAAGGAAGAAGTACTTGCCTCATTGCGTGAACAGCGCTCCGGTATTCAATTCATTCCTGAGTATGCTGAAATCGGCATGCGTAGCCATGTGGCTGGTCGTCCAAACATCGACCTGGAAGAACATATCGACCGCAAACTGAAGCGCTTCATGGGCGCCTCTGCTGGTTACGCTTACCTGTCCATGAAAGAAGCCATTGCTGACTCCGGCCTGACCGAAGACATGGTCAGCAACCCACGTACCGGTATCATCACCGGTTCCGGTGGTGCTTCTACCAGCGACATCGTTGAATCTGTTGACATCCTGCGCGAGAAAGGCGTCAAGCGCGTTGGCCCATACCGTGTAACCCGTACCATGGGCTCCACCACCTCAGCCAACCTGGCAACGCCGTTCAGTATCAAGGGCGTTAACTACTCAATGACTTCCGCCTGTGCTTCCTCTGCGCACTGTATCGGCCACGGTGCCGAACTGATCCAGTGGGGCAAGCAGGACATCGTATTCGCTGGTGGTGGTGAAGAAGAGCACTGGGCACTGTCCATGCAGTTCGATGCCATGGGCGCACTGTCCACCAAGTACAACGACAACCCGGCGACGGCTTCCCGCGCATACGATGCCAACCGTGACGGTTTCGTCATCGCTGGCGGTGGTGCAATGGTGGTACTGGAAGAATACGAACACGCGGTTGCTCGTGGTGCCAAAATCTACGGCGAACTGATCGGTTACGCAGCAACCTCCGACGGTGCCGACATGGTTGCACCATCCGGTGAAGGCGCGGTGCGTTGCATGCAGATGGCACTGGCCGAAGCTGGCAACCCGGAAATCGACTACCTGAACACCCACGGCACCTCGACTCCAGCCGGTGACATCACCGAGCTGAAAGCCGTTGGCCTGGCCTTTGGTGACAAGGTACCACCAATCAGCTCTACCAAATCACTGTCCGGTCACTCTCTGGGTGCCGCTGGCGTGCAGGAAGCCATCTACTGTCTGCTGATGATGCAAAACGGCTTCATCACTGGCAGCGCCAACATCAGTGAACTGGATGAAGGCGCCAATGGTTACCCGATCGTGCGTGAAAACCGCGATGCTGAACTGAAGACTGTGATGTCCAACAGCTTCGGTTTTGGTGGCACCAACGCCACCCTGATTTTCAAGGCCGTCTGATGACAGCCTGAGTGGCGTGTAAACGTCACTCACTTTTCCGGCCTGCACCAGCAATCAGCCACAAGCCGATTGCCGTTGCGGGCCATGCTGGTTTGGCTTTGTGGCCGCCAGCCTTGTCCGATCATCGGCAAATTACGGAATTGATCAAACATGTCTGAACAAACCTCCAAACAAGTAGACCAACTATTTCAGATCGCCGAACAACTGTCGGCGGACTTCTCGCTGTTCCCTGAGTACGAAGACAACGCTGTTGACCAGACTGTAAAAGGTCTGATTGCGCCTGACACCTGTGACACCGAATTGGCGCGTCTGAGCACTCTGAACATCGATGAGTACATCGAACAAGTGGTTGCTCCAAGTGAAAGCAACCAGCGCCCTGGCGCCAAGTCGATCGTTAAGCACCTGATCCTGCGCACCATCACTGAAGTGGATGATGGTCCCCTGTATGCCTGTGAAGCCGATATGGACTTCAATGGCAAGGTTCGCCGTGTTGCCTTTGTGTGCCAGAACCGCGAAACCGCCAACGGCGTGTGGGGCCCGCAGCACCACAACCGCGCAGCACAGCTGGTACGCTCCTACTCCCGTCGCTCGATGCCAATCGTTACCTTCATCGACACCCCGGGAGCGGACGCAGGCGAACTTGCCAACGCTGGCAACCAGGCCCACAGCATTTCCCACCTGATCACCGAAATGGCCAACAACGACGTGCCAAGCCTGGGTATCATCTGGGGAGCTGGTTATTCAGGCGGCGCCATTCCACTGGCCACCACCAACATCCTGTTGACCCTGCGTGACGGTATTTTCAACACCATCCAGCCGCAAGGTCTGGCCAGTATCGCCCGCAAGTACAACCTGTCCTGGCAGGAATGTGCCAAGTATGTGGGTGTTTCCGGTTACGAACTGCGTCAAGCCGGCATTATTGATGGCATCATCGATTACTCGCCAAACGATCCGGATGAAAAGCGCTTCAACCTGCATCAGGCAGTCGTCAGCGGCATTCAGTCGATCGAAGCTTCAGCAGCCGAGTTTGCCAAGAACAATCCGTACATGATGGAGCACTACAAGACCTCTGTAGAACGCTTCCTCAACCCGTCCGAGCAGCTGCAGAACCTGCAGAAAGATGCCAATTTCTTCCTCGCGGAAAACCCGACTGAACACGTTAACCTGTTCGGTCTGACCTACCGCTACACCCGCTACCTGACCCTGCGTCGTCGCATTCACTCCAGCACCGTTGAAAACTACGGCCGCCTGGCAGAGAAAGAGATTCCTGAAGGTCAGCTGCAGCAACGCCAGAAAGCCGAATCCAAGCGCAAGTTCCAGAACTGGCTGCAAGCGCCAGAGAAAATCGTTTACGACGACAACCTGCACAAGAGCTGGAAAACGTTCTGGAGCAAGTACGAAGAACGCGATGAGAGCCGCGGCACCATCAAGCGTCTGTTCCTGGGAGAACCAAAGAACAACTATCTGAAAGCCAAGCAGGATCTGTGTTTCAACCTGGGTCTGTACCTGTTCAACCGCTGGAAGTCTGATGCACCGGTTAACTTCACCGGTCTGTTGAACTACCTGGAAGATTACAAACAGAGCCGTTTCCTGCTGCGCGCCAGCGATGTACTGGATACCCGTGCGGTCGCCCAGTTTATTGAGAACAACGCGCACCCGCTGGCCGCCTACATCCGCGAAGAACTGCCTCACGACGTTCATCAGGAACTGACCCAGGGCATGGAGAAGGAGAAGTCCAAGGGCGCACTGAAGCAGACCATCGCTTCCGCTCTGAACATCATCCTGAAAGGCGAACTGGTACCAGACAACATCCGCAGCGAACTGAAGCTGTCGAGCCGCACCGAAGCACTGGCCAACAGTGCCGACAGTGTCACCATCGAAGCCAACCGTCGCATTCTGGAAGAATCTCTGGCTCCGTACATCCAGTTCCGCCAGGAAAACATCCAGAACCCACAACATCCGGACATCACCATTCTGGACGCCATCCTGCATGACGAACTGCGCCTGGAATTCACCCAGGTCTGTCAGAACATGCTGGTGTTCGGCAAGATGTACGACAACTTCATCAGCAACCTGGTGAACGTTGCCAAGGAAGCTAACGAAGCCCGTGCACTGTCGCTGGAGTCGCTCAAGGCGCTGCTGGACAAGTCACTGGCTGAAGCAACTGCCGGCGACAGCTACACCGACCAGGAGAAGGAATCCTTCACCTACTGGCTGAGCTATTTCTCCAAGAGCAGCCAGCGCGGTAACTTCCTGAAGTCTGTTGAAGAATGGAAAAAGCTGGCGTTCCCACGCCTGTCCGACACCCTCTTCGTCGTTATCACCTTCATCCTCGAGAAGCTGGTACCTGAGTACTATGCTGCCGATCAGGAAGGCAAGACCTACAACGGTCGTATCAACCCGGTTGCCATTGGTCGTCGCAAGGACTTCTGGAACCGTCTGACCATGGCCTACCACGACTTGCTGATCCAGCAGGTTCTGGACGACACCAAGCGTCAGAAGAAGACTTCCGCCAATGCCATCATTGAGCGCTTCTTCAGTGATTTCCAGGAAACCAACGCCAACCTGATGTCGGCTGACCCGGTTCAGTTCCCTGGCTTCCGCAGCTCCATCGAAGGTGCGCTGAAGAAAGACATCAAGCCATGTGGTGTGATCACCGGTATCGGTACCATCAAGATTGGTGAGCGTGAGCAGCAGGTCGGTGCACTGGTATCCAACCTCGACTTCCAGGCCGGCGCCTTCGATATGGCCTCTGCCGAGAAGTTCTGCAAGCTGATGGTGGAATGTGCCAAGCTGAAGCTGCCTGTCGTGTGCTTCGTATCTTCCGGTGGTATGCAAACCAAGGAAGGTGCTGCGGCACTGTTCTCCATGGCTGTTACCAACGACCGTATCACCCGTTTTGTGCGTGACAACGAACTGCCTCTGGTCGTGTTTGGTTTCGGTGACTGTACCGGTGGTGCCCAAGCGTCTTTCGTGACTCACCCGCTGGCACAGACCTACTACTTCTCTGGCACCAACATGCCGTTTGCTGGCCAGATCGTAGTACCAAGCTATCTGCCAAGCACCAGCACCCTGTCCAACTATCTGTCGGTTTCTCCGAAGTCCATGGACGGCCTGGTTGCCCACCCGTTCTTCGACGACATGGACGACCGTCTGCGTGCAATCGACCCGGATATCCCGACTGCCCGTCACAGTGTTGAAGACGTATTGGATCGTGTACTGCAAGGCTTCGTGGCAGCAGAACGTCTGATCCCGGATACCGGCAAGGGCGCAACCGCTTCCAAGGTATTTGGCCCGGTCGACAAGGTACTGATCCACGCCCGTGGCTGTACTGCCGTAAAACTGATCCGCAAGGCGCAGGAAAACGACATCAAGGTAGTACTGGTGCAGTCCGACCCGGACATGCAATCCGTACCTGTTGATATGCTTGGCCCTGAAGACCGTGTGGTTTGTATCGGTGGTAACACGCCGGACGAATCCTACCTGAACGCCAAGTCAGTCCTGCGCGTTGCTCATCACGAGAACGTCAAGGCACTGCACCCTGGTATCGGCTTCCTGTCCGAGAGCAGCGCGTTCGCGGCTCTGTGTGGCAACCACGATATCAACTTTATTGGCCCTGCGGTTTCTTCAATGGAAACCATGGGTAACAAGTCCAACGCGATTAACACCGCCATGCGCGTGAACGTACCGGTTGTACCGGGTTCTCACGGCATTCTGACCAGCTCGGCTAACGCCGCAGCGGTAGCGGAAGAAATCGGTTACCCGGTATTGCTGAAAGCGGTACACGGTGGTGGCGGTAAAGGCATTCAGGTGGTTCACGCTGCCGACAAGATGCACACCCTGTTCCACCAGATCTCTACCGAAGCCAAGGCTGCCTTTGGTAACGGCGACGTTTACCTGGAGAAGTTTGTTACTTCACTGCGCCACATCGAGGTTCAGGTGCTGCGCGACAAGCACGGCAATACCAAGATCCTTGGTCTGCGTGACTGTTCCGTACAGCGTAACAACCAGAAACTGTTCGAAGAATCTGGTTCCACCATGCTGCCACGCGAACTGGAGCAACTGGCTTACGACTACGCTGCCAAGCTGGCTGACGCGGTTTCCTACGTAGGTGCAGGTACTGTTGAATTTATTTTCGACCTCGCTGCCGACACCATCTACTTCATGGAAATGAACACCCGTCTGCAAGTGGAACACCCGGTAACCGAGTGGGTATCTGGCATCGACATCGTGTCTACCCAGTTCAAGATCGCCGAAGGTGAATCCATTGCTGATCTGGCACCGAAGCAGAACGGCTACGCCATCGAAGTCCGTATCAACGCCGAGAAGCCGGTGATCAAGGGTGATGAGCTGCAGTTCGTTCCGACTCCGGGCAAGATCCGCGAGTGTGTGCTGCCGCAGGAAGACTACATCGACCTGATTTCCATGGCGGCACCAGGCAAGGAAGTTTCACCGTTCTACGACAGCATGATCGTACAGATCATCTGTTACGGCACGGATCGTAACGACACCATCGCCAAGCTGCGTGAATACCTGGATCGCGTTGTGATCACTGGCGTGTGCACCAACATCCCGACTGCCAAGCGCATTCTGGATGACGAAGTGTTCATCAACGGTGTTTACGATACCGGCTACCTGCCGAAATTCCTCGACCGTATCGATCTCAACGAACTGATCAAGGACGTTGAAATTGCGGCGGACCTGGCGTCCAACGCGGTAGATGCATCAGCCCTGAAGATCGAAGGTTCCGACGAACTGAAAGTTCTGTCACCAACCACCAGCATCTTCTACGGCTCATCTTCTCCTAGCGAACCGGCGTTCGTGAAGGAGGGCGATGTGATCGACGTTGAGCAGACCCTGTGTCTGATGGAAGCGATGAAGATGTTCACACCGCTGAGCCTGAAGCAGTTCAACCGCGCTGGTAACGAACTGTACCCGGCCGGCCAGAAGTTCAAGGTAACCCGTATCATGAACTCTGACGGCCAACAGGTTAACCAGGGTGACCTGCTGTTCGTGGTAAAGCCGCTCTAACGAGCACTTTATAAAACAGCTAAAGAAAAGCCGGAGCAGCATCCACTGCTCCGGCTTTTTTATTTTCTGTCGGCGTGAATTTCTGTCAACTTGAAACATCAATTGGCTATCCAGCCGTCAGACAAACGCCAGCCCGGCGTCAATCATCTCCAGCAAACTTCAGGGTTCCAGCCAATCTGCATGGGTTGGTAACGAATCATCCAGCCCTCCAGCCAACAACCAGCGCCACTGATAGCATTTGCCTGTTTATTTATTTGCGGAGATGACTCATGGCATCTGCTTTAACACCACCCAAGCATCCCCTGGCAGTCTGGGCCATGTTATTGGCACTGGTATCTGCACCACTGCTGCTGGTCAGTTGTGGCAGCGGAGATAATTGTGTAACCACCTGCAGCACGGATTCCGATGACGACAGCGATGACGACGACGATGACAGCGACGATTCGGATTCAGATGACGACGAAGAAACTGAAACAGGCGTTAGCTATTACCCTCTGGCGATCTATGAAACCGCCAATGATAACTACAACGCACTCGATGAAAGCGCCTTTATCCGCGACACCAGCTACCCCTATATTTTCAACCACATGATCATCCCAGTGGACTCACAGACACTGGAATCCATTACCACAGCCACCCTTGATGACTATCTGGTGACAGTTGATGACAGCGAAATTGATGCCGAGGAAAGCTTCCCGATATTGCAGCAGGTACTGGGCTACAGCATCAACCTCAACACTGCATTGGTCATCGACACCAGCTCCAGTATGGATGATGTTGATCAAAGTGCCTTGCTGGCAGAAGTCGAAAGTTTTATCAGCACCGCCCAGGGCAGCACTAATACCACCATCGCCAATCAGCAATTCAGTATCTGGGCATTTGCCGATGCAACGCACATCACCTGCCTGACCTCGGACTTTACTTCCGACACAGATACTCTGGATACCGCACTGGAAACCCTCGCCAGCAACTGGGCCAATAACGCCTATGGCCGCAGCTCTGCCGTTTATCAAGCCATCGTCGCAGCGATTGGGACCTATGCTGGTGACGGCTCCTATAGTGACAGTACAGGCTACGACTACTCATCAGATGACTGTCCAGACCTCTATGACGAAACCGAACTGGACAGTATGACTCTCAGCAACATCGTCTTGATTTCCAGTGGCAGCAACACCGTCGGCGGCTTTGATATTGATGCTGTCGACACCGCCCTTGGCTGGCAATCACAACTGATTTACGACACCGACTCCGACGACTACGCCAGTGACTACCAGGGCAAGCCGCTGCTCTATGTCGAGCTTGAAGGGGATGGCGACAGTTCGCTGGAGGATTATGCTGAAACCATTTTAACGCCAACCTATAGCAGCAGTAGCTACAGCTTTGCCAGCGACCTGTTGTCTGCCCAGGCCAGCGCTCTGGAAAGCCGTACCCACGGCGCTGACAACATCTGGGCCTACCGTTACGCATTCCTGCCAAGGGATGGCGAACACAGCAACACCTTTGAGTCCCAGACGTCCTACTACGACTTCGACCTCAGTGGTACCACAGACCTGACCGACGGCAGTGCTGCCGCTATCGGAACCCCCGAGGAAGAGCTGGAAACCCTGGTCGAAATTACCGGGGCCAACGACGAATATCTCGCCAATGGCATCGCCAGCCTGAGTGAGATTACCACCCTCTATCCAGCCACCCGCTGGACCAACACCAGCTATGATACGGATTCCTACAGCTGGACCGTGGAGGGCGTCAGCCGCAGCGCCAACAGCGATGGCTCAATTGACATCAGCAGCGCCGACGTTGGCTTGACCGTGATGCTCAGCAACAACTCGCTGGGTCAGAACATCACTTTGACCGTTACGGAATAAACTCGCCCTCCAGAAACCACACCTCAGAAACAATAAAGCCAGAGCAATGCCCTGGCTTTATTGTTTCTGACCTACAGCAGGCTTCGTCAGAAGCCCATTTCAACCTTGGCAGCCTTGCCTTTGGCAGCAGCACACAAACTGATACGACTGGTCAGGTTACGACCCTTCTCGTCCTTTTGTCCCACAAACCAGGCTTTAACATTATTGGCCCGGGCATCCGCCAGTTGCGGCCAGGCATCGCCCTGTTGAGTGACTTCATCCGGGCTTACAAACGGACAAACCTGCAATTCCAGATCCGTCTTGCTGGTCATGGTTTTGGCCACTTTCTTGAGGTAATCCTGCTGCTCAGCAGTCAGCTCAGCAACCCCCGGCTCGTACTGCAATGGGTCCAGTCGAATCGCAAACAACTGGTCGCCAGCCAGCGAGGCCAGACTGATCAGCGTACCGTAAGGCTGAAACGCCTGTTGCAGGTAGTACAGCGTCGCACTGCGCACCGCCGTTTTGGTCACCTGCCTGAGCACATCGTTGATGCCAATATCGGGGTCATCAATCGGCCCTTTGATTGGCACATCAATCTTCATATTGTTGTTATCGTCTTTCAGTACTGACAATGCCGTTTCAACCGGCATCGAAATCTGTTTGCTAACGCGAGCAATGGTGTCTTCGTTCTCTGGTTCAAACTCGCTGTTCTGCAAACGAATGCGGGCGTTGCCATTCATTTGCCCCTGCGTGACCGTGACATCAGATTTCACTTCCAGCATGCCCTTTTTGACTTTATAACCGATGGCGTTCACCACGTAAGGGCTGAATGGCAACAGATTCATCGAATCAATATTGAGTTTATATTGGCCTTCCGGCAGGCCATTCCAGAGTCCCATTTGAGCTTCAAAACGAATTTCGTTGTATTGGTCCAGGCCCGCCAGAGCCGTTACCGGCACACGTGTCTTACTGTCGTTTAACAGCTCATCGGAATTAATACGTCCAACCGTTAACTGGCGCAGGCTCAGCACACTTTTGTGGTCTGGCTTGACGGCATAATCGGTCCAGTAAATCTTGCTACTAGCCTCGGAACTGGCCAACTCAACACCATCAACCTGCACCACAACATCCGGTTTGGCGTTGACCTTTTGAATCACCGGGCCATCCCCTGCAACATCTTCAGTTGCACCACCATTCGCCCTGGCGCCAGCGGTCGACTGCACCGGCAACCCGGCAATACGCCCATCCTGCAAACGGGTCACTCTGGCAACCAGCCCAGAGAAGCTCTGCACCCCGGTAGAGAAGGTTCGGCCATCGAAATAGATCTTCGGAATCCGGTATTGCCGCAGGCTCAACAGCGATCCTTGCTGGCGAATCGCCGCCGATTCCGACGCTGGCATGGCAACATCCAGACCATCCAGAACCAGCTCGGCAACGGTTTGTACCGACCGGTCGGCGGAAATTCCAGCCAGGCTCAGCTGTTCGAATGACAACTCCGGCTGCCCCTCCAGCTTGACCTTGAGGTTCTGCAAATTGACGTCACCCGTCAGCTGTGGCTGGCGACGCCAGTCAAGCAACTGTCCTTGCCAGCTGAAATTCAGCGGCTGCAACAAGTCCAGCGTTTGCGGCTTGCTGACGCTCAGCTTGTCGACTTGCAGGGAACCATCCAGATCAATAGGAGCATTCAGCGCGCTATCAATAACGCCCGTGCGCATTTGCGGTGAAGACAACACCAGTTCGATACCGTCGCAGCCAAACGCCAGCGAGAAATCATCCAGCTCAACACCGGCAATACGGGCATCCTGAATCAGCCGTTCAGCCGAATCCTGGTTGGCACCTGCTGATACCGTGCCACTTCCTGCTGCCGCATCACTGGATGCTTCAGAATCTTCTGGTTGATCTGCCGTATCACTACTGGCGACGGCTGCATCAGCAGCGGACGCCTGCGGAATCAGCTGTAGCGGCAAACCGGGCAAACGACCATCCTGCAACTGGGCGTTAACCGCCAGGCCAGATAACAACTGCTTGCCGGCCTTGAGTTCAACACCATCAAACGCCAGCTCATTGAGCTGGAGCTGTTGCAAAGCCAGCCAGTTCTGCACAGAGCCATCACGATCAGCGCCGACCTGCAAATCCTGCAACAGTAACGATCGCAGCGACTGGGCGCTGCTATTGGCTTGCAGCTGTTGCAGATTCATACTGCCAAAACCAGCGCGAATGCCCGCCAGAGCATCCAGCTGCAACGAGCCCAGCTGCAGATCACCACTAACACCTGGCAGTTTTTGCCAATCGGTCACATCCCCTTGCCAGCGAATCTCGAACGGTTGTTGCAGGTTCAGAGTCAATGGCCGCGGCTCAGTGAGCTGATCAAGCAGAGCTGCACTGGCCTGGGCATCCATCAGTTCACTGGCATCGACCACCAGCTCGTCTACCGACAGATCCAGCACCAGCGGGATATTGTCATTGTCAGTAGAGTCAAAATCAGCCAGCGACAGACGCTGCAAACTGGTGCGCGTAGCAACACCCGGCTGCTGCCAGCCGAGTTTAAAATCGGCCAACTCCAGTTTATCCACCGCGATGCGCCAGCTTTCGGGTGACTTATCTGTTGCTGAAGCAGCGGGGGCAGCATCTGTCTCTGCGCCCAGCGGCAAGCTCAGACCAGCAACCTCTAACTGCTCGCCATTCAGACTGGCTTTCGCACTCAGACCGACCAGCGCCAGCGACTCCACTTCGAGATCCCGATCCTTGATCTTGCCAGTGTTGATATCCAGCGCCAGTGAGTCGAGGGAGGTTTTACCATCCCCCTTGTCCGGGTGGATCAGCTCCAGGCCCGCCAGTGAGAAGGTGCCCTGCCACAACGACAACTGCCAGTCCGCCAGTTTTAGCTGATAGCCATCCCCCTGTTCGGCATACCATTTTTGCAGCCAGCTGATCGCCAGTGGCGGCCCCAGATAGCGAATCACCGGCACCAGCACAATCACCAGTAACAGCAACACCAACAAGGAACGGCCGATCCAGAAACCAATACCACGGCCTTGACCGGTGACTGGTGGCCTGGAGGGTCGTTGAGGGGTTCTGCCAGCAGGGTTAGCCGAATCAGCAGACATGCGTATTCTCCAATAACAATTTTTAACGATGACTGATAACGATGAACATCAACAACTCTGTTCAGTCATTCAAATACCGGTTTGCCACAAGGCATCCCGCAAACCACTGGCACGTTCAACCCGGGTTTCCAGCCCAAGCTGCCAGCAGCGCAGCGACGTCAATACCACAAAGCCACTGCGGGCACGGGTAATGGCGGTGTAAATCAATTCACGAGTAATGACAGATTGCCACTGCGACGGCAACAGCAGCAGTACCTGATCAAATTCCGAGCCCTGGCTTTTATGGACTGTCATGGCAAAAGAAGTTTCATGAGCCGGTAGTCGACTGGGTAGCAAATAACGAATCTGGCCATCCGTTGCCGGAAATGCCACCCGTAACTCGCCCTGGGCGTCACGTACAGTGACCCCAATATCGCCATTAAAAAGCCCCAGATCGTAATCATTACGACTGACCATCACCGGCCGACCGACGTACCAGAAGCTGTCGCTGGCACGCTTGAGTCGGCCATGACGGGTTAGCAGATTTTCAATCTGACGATTGACCAGCTCGGCACCAAACGGGCCCTGTCTGACCGCCACCAACACCTGAAACCGCCCCAGTGCCGCTAACATGGCACCGGCATCGGCACTGGTAATCGCAGCACAATAGTCCTGATAACCGGCTAGCAGATCGGTTTCCCACAACCGTCCCGGCCCATGCGTGTCACTATCGCCCAACCACTGCACGGCCAGATCATCGGCTTTGGCAAGAATCGTCAGCGACTGCTGCAACTGCCCGGCGTTTACGCTGGCGGCCAGCTTGCCAATGCCACTGTCTTTATGAAAACGATGGGAAACCCGCAACTCCGCCACTGCATTGGCAATTGAGGCCTGCGGCGGCTGTGCTGGCCACTGCCGTGCTGTTGATGTTGTTTCTGTTGATGCTGCCTCTGGTTCAGCAAACAGATCCAGCGTGGCAGGCTGCTGCACTGCCTTGCTACCGATCTGACTGCAACCCGACCCGGTCCATCCGGCAGAGACCGGATCAAAACCGCACAAAGTCGCCACCCACTGGCCATATACCGGTTGCGGCTGGAAATACTGACCGGCATTACAGAGGTCCGCCAACACACTGCCTGCCTCCACCGAAGCCAGCTGATCGCGGTCGCCCAGCAGAATCAGCCGGGCTTTGGGCGCCAGCGCAGACACCAGCTGATACATCATGGCGAGGTCAATCATCGAGGATTCATCCACCACCACACAGTCGTAAGGCAGCCGGTGACGGGCACTGTAACGAAAGCCATCCGGCCGCCAGCCCAATAGACGATGCAAGGTGAAGCTCTGCTCCGGAATCAAGTCACCATTAGGTAAACCGCCTTTGGATCGGGCCGAGCGAATTGACTCCGTCATCCGCGCGGCCGCCTTGCCCGTCGGTGCTGCCAGTGCAATCCGCATATCCGGTTGAATGCTCAATAGCGCACTCAGCAACCTGGTAACCGTGGTGGTTTTACCGGTTCCAGGCCCACCGGTAATCACACAAAAGCCTTGCAAACAGGCCGTCGCGGCCGCTGCCGCTTGCCAGCCAGAACCGTCATTACGCTCGGGGAACAGCTGATCAAATACCGGCACCAGTTGCTCTAGCGGCAGCTCCAGATCCACACTCAATCGCTGCTTGACCAGCTGTTCGAGGCCAGCCTGATAAAAATAATAGCGGGCCAGATAAAGCCGGTAACGGCGTTGCCCGCCAGTCGCGCCTGGCCCCTCCAGCAAACGGGATTCCAGCACCAGCGGTTGGCCCCGGTAGGCGCCATTCGGATACACGGCGTCACCTGTCCCTGTCTCCAGCAACCAGACACAATCCAGTTGTTGTAACCAGTGCAGCCACTGCTCTGCGACTGGCCAGACGTTGGCCTGTAAAGTCTGCCAGCCCAGCGGCGGTGGATGATCCAGCGGCAAACAGACCTGGCCGCGCCCCAGCGCCCACGACACCAATGCCGACGCCATCACCAGCGCTTGCCGCTGTTCAGCAGTAATAACGGCAGAATCAGCAGCAGCACTGTAATCCAATAATTGCCGCGCCAGCTGCCAGTCGATGGTTCTCAAGGTCGGGTTGGCCAGCAACGTCTGCAGCCAGCCGCCCAAGGCTCCCGGCTGAACCGCAAGCTGCGCCAGCTCAGGCACAGCCTGTGGTAAGATCCCTGTGATCCCTGTTGAGGATTTCACAGCAGACAATCTCATAGCGGTAATTCTCCCTGTGCAGGTTCATCCGCTGCGGTCTGCCCAGCGCCTTGACCTGCAGCAGCACCGCGTAGCAGCCGGGCTTTCCAGCGCTGTAGAGCCTTGCAATCAATCGACTGGAAATACACTCCTGCCGTTTTTTCACCCACAGGCACTTCAGCCTGCAGGCCGCGCAAGAACAGATAAATCACGCCACCCAGATGTTGTTCAGGGTCATAGTCTGGCAGACGTAAGGCCAGTAGCTGATCCAGCGCCAGGGTATAGATCCAGGCTTGCAGATCGTAGTGATGGTCCAGCATCGCCTGATGCAGCGCCGCCCCCTGGTAGTCACTGATCTGATCACCGAGATAATTGGACTTGTAGTCGAGCAAATAGTATTTGCCCTCAAAGCAGAACAGCAGGTCGATAAAGCCTTTCAGAAAACCACTGAGCGGATTGAACTGTAGTTTTTTACGGCGTCCCTGCAGTTCTGGCTGGCAGTCGCTTTCTATCAACAAGGCATTGAGACGTTCGGGGCGCAAATCAGTGACCGGCAAACAGAACTCCATTTCGTCCAGTCGCAAGGCAGGATCGATATTCGCAAGCGAGAGGGGTTTTGCCTCGCCTGCGGCCGCCAATGGTGTTGCTACTATCCGCTCGAACCAGTCGGCCAGTAACTGCAAGCCGCTGTCATTATCACTGACCTCAGCCGTCAGTGGGGCCATTACGTCCTGCGACTGTGGCAACAGTACCGGTAGTTCAACACCAAAATGATCCAGTTCAGCAGGCAGCAGTTCCAACAGCTGTTCGCGACTGTGGAAATCCCACTGCTCAAACACACTGTGCAAACAGGTACCCGGCTGGGCGCCACGCGGAAACAGCACGGCCATGCTGGTTTCAAATGCCAGCTGCTGTGGCGAAGCCTGTGGTTCTTGCCAGTCAACTGCCATTGCAGCCGGGCCAGTCTCATCCAGTCGCAACACCGCAGCATCGCTTTCCAGCTGCAATTCCGTCGCATCTGTACTGCTGTCGTGATAACTCAGACCGGTAAAACTGGAGACCCGCCAGCGATCCTGTAACCGTCGCTCAAAATGCGCCGCAGCAACCGTGTCATCGAGGTCAGCCTCAGCAGTGACCGCAGCCGTGGGCCACAACGGTCGTGAGCCCAGATAACAGACCTCGGAATTCCACTCCGCCAAACCATCAAGCTGCTTGCTGGCAGCCTGCAACAATTCACCGATGGCAGTTTGAAACAACACTGGCGCGGCGTTTTTGCCGCGTCCCGCCAGCGCCGCCGACAACCACACAAAACAGCCCTGCACCGGCCGCGTCAGGGCCACATACAGCAGCCGCATGAATTCAGCGCCCTTGTCACGACTGGCTTGCTGACGGGCGTCATCGTCCGGGTCGAGGTTAATCACCACCTGCTTTTCTGCATTCAGGTAACGGACGTCGTCATAGCGGCTTAATTCCGCCACGTCATTCCACAAAAACGGCAGGAAAACCAACGGGTATTCCAGCCCTTTCGATTTGTGAATGGTCACAATCGAAACCAGGTTGGCGTCCGACTCCAGCCGCAGCTGGGCTTCCTCACTGCTGGCGCTGGCATCCAACACATGTTCGGTAAACCAGCGCAACAAGGCCTGCTGGCCACGCAGGCGGCGACTGGCCTGCTGTAACAGTTCACCAAGGTGCAGCAGGTCCGTCAGCAGTCGCTCGCCATCACCTCCCTGACGTAACAACACTGCCCGCTGGTCCGTAGCCAACCATTGCATCAAGGCCGCCATAATGCCGTGGCTGGCCCACAACTGATGGTAACCCCGTACTTCCTGCAACACCCGTTCGAGCGCTTGTTCGTCAGTCTGCAGCTGATCCAGTTGCTGGCTGCTGTAGCCATACAGCCGGGTCGCCAGCGCGTTACGCAGCTGGCGTTCGTCGGACGGATCGGCAATCGCGGCCAGCCAGATCAGCAATTCGCGGGCACTGTCGCTGTTGAATACAGACTCACGCGACAGCATCACAGCGGTAATACCTTCCAGCGCCAGCGCATGACGCATGATTTCAGCCTGCTTGTTGGTACGTACCAGTACCGCCATATCACCGGCCCGCGCCGCCTGCTCGCCCAGTCGGGTCGCTCCCGATAGCATCTGCCGAATGGTTTCGGCACACTCGCGGGCGCAACGGCGCTGACCGGCATCGCAACTCTCTTCCTGTTCATCAAACCAGAACTGCAGCGGCGCCACCGTTTGCCAGCCGTCAGTGGTTTGAATCGTCAGCTGCTGGTGATCATGACGACCAGCCGCCTTGACCGGCTGAAAAGGAATGTCTTCGGCAAACACAAACGGCGCTGGATGCGCGGCAAACAGACCGTTAACTGCACTGATCAGGCGGCTGTGACTGCGCCAGTTAGTGTCCAGTGTGAAAATCCGCCCCTCAGCCATCGACCGCCGCGCCTGGATATAGGTGAAAATATCCGCCCCCCGAAAGGCATAAATCGCCTGCTTGGGGTCACCAATTGCGGCCAGACCACACACCTGTTCCGGTACTTCCGACGGCCGGTAAATGGTGGAAAAAATCCGGTATTGCAGTGGGTCGGTATCCTGGAATTCGTCAATCAGGGCAACCGGATACAAGGCCCGGATACGCCCAGCCAGCAAGGCTCCCTGCGGCCCTTGCAGGGCGCTGTCGAGCAGTCGCAAAAGATCGTCTGGCGACATCGCACCCGCTTGCTCCATCAGCTCAAAATAACGCTGCTGCACCTGGTCGAACCAGGCCTTCGGCAAGCTGCAACGCAGCTGCTGACGGTATTCAAGCAAAGGCTGCATGGCTGCCAGCAAGTCGTCCAGCAAACCAAAAAACGCCGCCGTCGGTGTCGTGCCTTTTTTACTGGTTTTGGCCGTCAAAGCGGATTGTGTGAGGGTTTCAAGCTTGTCAGGCAACTGCAGGGAAAAGCCTTGCTGGAACCAGCGCCGGGCGGCCTGCAAGCGCGCCGGAATCGACGCCGGTTTATAACTGACGTTATTCAGGTCCTTGTTGCTGGCAGCATCCACCAGCAAGTCCTGTAGTTGTTGCCAGCCTTGCTGTTCGGCACTTTGGCGGGCCTGTTCGAACAACTGTTCGGCGCTGCTGGAATCCGGCATCTGTTGCGGCACCGCAGGCAGAAACAGTGCATCCGGGCGGGCAAACCAGCCACGAATACGCTCCTGCAGCTGTTCTGGCGTGCTGAATACCGAATGAAAAAAACGCGCTTCGGCAATATTGGCCTGGTACAGATGACGCCGCCAGATGTCTTCGCAGGCCTGCTGCAAATAGCCCAGCGAGTCCATTTCCAGTTCGGCGCTGAACATCACCCCACTGTCGAAGGCGAACTGTTTCAGCATCCGCTGACAGAAACCGTGGATGGTGTAGATGCTGGCGTCGTCCATGCTCGACAGGTTGACTTGCAGCCAGTCGGTCAGCTGTTCGAGGCCCTGCTCATCCAGTTGCAACTGGTCGAGCCAGCCTGCGAATTGCGGGTCTTGCAGCGGCATCCCGGCACGCTGGCGTAACACATCTTCATGGTTCTGCCGCAGGCGATCACGAATCCGGCCGCGCAGTTCTTCGGTCGCGGCCTTGGTAAAGGTCACCACCAGAATCTGGTCACACGCCAGCTGTCCCAACGGGTTGTTATGGCCGATGGCCAACCGGCTATAGAGACTGGCGATGGTGAAGGTTTTACCGGTACCGGCACTGGCTTCAATCAGCGACTGGCCAGTCAGCGGGAAGCGGCTGACGTCGAGTGGCAGCGCCTGCACAGGATTGTTGGCAGTCTGGCTCATTGATCTGCTTCCTTGTCGCCGTATTGATACTGTCGCAACAGCAGTTCAAACACCCAGCTGTGTTGGCTGATCCAGCTCTCGCGCCAGCCGTCATCTTCCAGTTGGCGAGCCAGTTGTGGCAGACAGCGTTCGACTTCAATACTGCCGAGCTGGCCAAATTCACTGTCCTGTTCGGCTTTCACCAGTCCCTCGTGTTTGTCTTCTTCTTGCTGCAGCAGTTGCCAGAGCAACTCGGGCAGCAGGGTTTGCGGAAATTGCCAGTTCGCCAGGTAATAGCCTAATGCCCGGGTCAGCCAATCTTGCGCCTGTTCGGTTGTTGGCGCTTGCAGATGGTGCACCTGTAACTTGCCACTCTTGCGGTCCAGCCCCAGATACAAAGCAGCCTGAATACGCTCACCATAAACCAGCCGGGCCAATAACAAATCCAGCCAGCTGGCCAGCAAATGACTGCTGCGCACCGCACCGGCACGCCAGTAGATCAGCGTGCCATCCAGCTGTGGCCCAAGCTCACCCTGCAAATCGAACACTTGTTCGGCTGCGCTATCAGCAGCCAGCACCAGGCGGGTCTGCATCAGTTCCGGTTCAGCCGTTTGCAAGGCCAGCTGCTGCAGCCGCTCAATCAGCGCTTGCGATCCCTGACGAGCGCTTTCCAGTACCAGCTTGCCCAGTGCCTGGACCGGTAATTCGCCCAACGACTGCAACCGCTGACGACGCAGATCACTGTCATCCAGAGTTGCTGACGGCGCTGCCGCGGCGGCCAGCGCCAGGGTAATTTCTTCGTCACGCACCAGGTATTGTTGCAGGTTATCCAGGCTGAATGGCTCTTCGGTGGGATTATCCTGCCATTGCGGCTGCAAACTCACCCGTAAGCGCCGCTGCAGGAAAAACTGGCAGCTGTTTTTCAACGCCCGCTGTAAATCCGCCAGTTCCACCACCGGCACCTGACCGTCAATGCCCAACAGTTCATCCGGCAACGCCAGCGGGGCGGCCAGAAAGCGGTTGTTATGCTTGTCTGATGCGCCCGCGGCTTGCCCAGCAACGGCTGCCCACAATTGCTGATAACCCGGTATCGCCCGCGGAAGATGGCTGGCCCTGAAGACTCCTGCACCGAACGGCTGCAAGGGCAGCTCTTCCAGCAGCCACTGGCGCATTTGCCGACGACTGTCACCGTGGGGCAAATCCGCCAGCTGCGGCAGACAGAAACCGTCGCAGAGATAATCCATCAGTTCGCTGATCAGCACTGAGGGTTGTTGCTCATTGTTTTCGCGTACACCACGGCCGCGATAACTGATATAGAGCTTGCGCTGGGCCGAACTGACGGCTTCCAGAAACAGATAACGGTCGTCGTCACGGCGGGAACGATCACCGCGACGGCGTTTGCCAGTGACCATCAAGTCAAAACCAACCGGCGGCACCTTGCGTGGATAATCCACGTCGTTCATGCCCAACAGGCAGACCACCTTGAACGGAATCGAACGCATCGGCATCAGGGTACAGAAGTTCACCGGCCCGGCCAGGAAGCGCTGCCAGCCACCCTGCTGGCCCAGCTGATTGGTGAACCAGCTGCGTACCACCCGGGCGCTGAAGGTCAATTGCTGATCCTGCAGGGCACCACCCCGTTGCAGTTCTTCCTGCCAGCTCAGCAGGGTGTCACGAATTCGTTGCAGTGAGCTTTGCTGACGCTGTTGTTCGAGCGCGCCAATGGCGTCGGCACGGCCAAATTCGGTACTGAATAATGCATCCAGCAGACCGCTGATCAGGCTCAGCCATTGCGCCGGAGCATGGTTCTGCCGCAGCAGCTGTTGCCAGCGTTCAAGGCAATCGACCAGCTGCAGCAGCTTGCCCAGCAATTCAGCACTGCTGCCCTCAACCGCCGCTACCGGCCAGTCGCCGGACCAGCCCGGCTGCATGTCGCTGCCCGGAATTTCCACCGGAATCATCAGCCCCAGCAGCAACTGCCGCAGTCCCTTGCGCCAGCTGTTTTGTTCAAACGCTGGCAACCCCAGCTGCTGCCGTTGCTGACCGTGCATCCCCCAGCGAATATTGGCACGACTGAGCCAGTCCTTGATGGTGTCCAGTTCGTCACTGGCGATACCAAAGCGGCAGCGAATCGCCGCCACATCCAGCCAGTCCTGCACATCGGCGACCGTCAGGCGACTGTCGGCCAGCCCCAGCAGCGCCAGAAAGGTTTCGATCAGCGGGTTTTCGACCATTATTGACTGGTCGGCAATGGCCCAGGGAATCCGCAGGCCACGATCCTGACTGGCCTGTTCGGCGCTGCCAAACACGGCGTCGATGTAGGGTGCGTAGGAATCGATATCCGGCACCATCACCACCACATCACGGGGCTGCAATTGCGGCTCCTGATCAAACCAGTACAACAGCTGATCATGCAATCGCTGCACTTCCCGCAATGGGCTGTGGGCAGAAATAATCCGAATACTGTCATCGGCCGGGTCGACAGCGGTTTTGAACTGGCTGTGCTGCAGCGCTGCCGGTGTAAATGCCTGTTGCTGACGGTCGTTCAGTTCCAGAATGTCGCTCTGCAGCTGTTGCAGCAGCGTGGTTTGTTCAGGCTCCACCCAGGCTTCAATATCGGACGCCAGTTCAGTGTCGTGCACCAGCGTCAGAAAATCGCGTCCCAGCCGCCCCCAGCTGGCCAACAGCGGATTACCCCGTTCCAGGTAGGTGGCGGCCTCAGGCTGGCGTTGCAGAATCCAGGCCCGACGTCGGTCATCGACAATATCGCCCCAGAAGTTGCGGCACGGGTTAAGCAGGAAGAAGTGCACCTCGATTTCACTGGAAATGGCGTTCAGCACCTGCCAATAACTGCCCGGCAAGGCGGCTATGCCGAACACAAACAGGCGTTTGGGTAATTGTTGCAAGCGTTGCGGGTAACGGCTGACCAGTTCGGCCAGCTGATCCATCAGCCGGGCGCGGTGATCAAGACAATGACCCAGGCTTTTGGCATCTTCGACTAACGCCCGCCAGACCACCGGCTGCCAGGGTTGCAGGGTGACATCGGCATCGTCGATGGTGTCAATATTCGCTTCCCAGTTAATCAGCCAGTCAGGCCGGTAAACCAGATACTGGTCGAATACGTCGGCAATGGTTTCGGCCAGCTGAAAGCATTTGATGCCCTGCGGATCGTCATCCAGATAATGCGCGATCGCGGCACAGGGGTGTTGTGAGTCCGCTGCCGCCCCGGCCACCAGCTCAGGCAACAGCCGCATCAACTGCCAGCTCATGTAGGGCTTGTCAAAATGAGAGCGCTGCGGCAAATCCGGCCGCAGCTGGTTGAACACCTGCCAGACAAAACTGAACGGCAGCGGGAAGTCGATTTGTGCCGCCACCCCAAGCCCTTCGGCGATATTCAATTTGAGCCAGTGCGCCATGCCCTGACTCTGTACCAGAATGGCTTCGCGCTCGAACAGTGATGGCGGTTGCTGCTTCATAATGGCCTGCAACATGCCACACAGCACATCGAGGTCGTTGGAGTGGTAAATCTTCAGCATGATGTCCTTGTCGGTATTGGCAGCAAGCAGATAGCCAGAGTAACAAAAACGGCTCTGACCAGTCGCTGGTCGGGCAAACAAACTGACACAGGCAAATACTTGTATTCGCTGGTCGGGCGACTAATATCCTAGCACTACACATGGGCATCAAGAGCATCAAGAGCAGGCATGGAGAACAACCGTCCCAATCACACCCTCGGGCGCTATGCCTTGTTACATCAAACCGTTTTTGCAGTGGCTCTGGCAGTAATAGCAGTACAAATGATCGTCGCGGTTGAACAGCTGCAGGTCAGCCTCTGGTGGTTAATACCGGCCGCCCTTGCAGGTTGGTATACCGCTGACGCCAGCTCAGGCTGTGCCCACTTTGTTCTCGACTATGTCAAAACCCGCCCAAACACTGGCCTGCGGGAGCTGTATTTCTACAAGGGTGCCAAGGGCACGGCAGATTATCTGAAACTGCGCGATCGGGCGATGAGTCAGCTTTCGCCATTTGAAAAAGTTGCCTTCGACTTCAAAACCCACCACAAACACCCGGGCGCCCTCGCCCAGCGGCAAACCCTGTTAGTCATATTGCCGACTCTGTATCCGATAACCCTGCCCTTTTTGGTCGTGATCAGTCTGATTGAATGGTTGCTGCCAGGCTATTCCTTGCTCGCCTGGATGCTGCTTGCCCATACCATTGGCCTCACCTTTGCCCAGCACGCTCATGCACTGTCACATCTTCGCGAACCGCCCCTGCATGGACGAATTCTACAAAAGCTCGGTTTGTTTATGACCGCCAAAAAGCATTCCAGCCATCACCAGAATCTGGGCATTAACTTCTGCATCCTCAGCGGCTGGGCCGACCCCCTGGTGAACCGGATTTTCCGGTTCTGCAAATCCCGCGGCTGGATTTATCTGGAAGGACTGGAGCCGATACCGTGATTTAACAGCAACAGCCCCGCGTATCCTGCCTTTCAGAGTTCCAGCACAACACCAGAGTGGCGGCACAAGCGCGGGGCGTGGCCTAGCCCTCGACCACAAAACGCCCTGCCGCCAGCCAGATTATTAATACTGGCCAATACCCATACAAAAAACCCGTCCTTTTCATTGACATTTTGAAAAACAGCCAAACAGATCAATCCCTCACCAAAAGCACTGAAAAGCCCTCTCCACAGTCATTTATGACCATAAAAATCCACTACCGGTAAAGCATAAGACAGGTACAAAAGTGTCATCTTTGACTAGACTAAGGTCTATATCTCGACAATTGAACTTTGACACTTTATCTTCGGGCGCACACATGCCTGAACGGCATTATCACGGGAGGTTTTTGACGATGCTGAATGGACTGGATGCTCTGATTGAAAAGCAGCAGAGTATTTATCTGAATGCATTCAAGCACCCGATGGCGCAGCCGGAATTGCAATTAACCGGTGCTGACCGCAAACCCGAAAGCGGCTTGCTGGTGGTGGCTCGTTATTCCCATGAACTATCCGGGTTGCTGGCCGAAGCCAGCCAGCTGGTTGCCGACACCATCCCCGCCATTTGTTTTACCCCGGATACCGTTTACACCGGCTTGATTGTCGGCCCACGCCTGCACGATCTTGACCACAGTGAAGCTGAAGCCATGGTGCTGCAAACCCAGCGCTGGTTTTTTGAAGACGCCCTGCCGATTGGCCGCGAACTACGCAAGCAAGTGCAATTCCAGTTCACCGACTGGCTGTTCAACAGCAACACCCTGATCGCCGCCAGCAAGGCCAACAACAAATACTGGGAGCTGGCGCAATTGCTGGCAAGCAGTGCGGAACAGGCTGGCATCAGCGCCAACATCCCGTGGGGCTCACACGTAACGGTTTCACGCTTTGTTGCCAACCAGTTGCCATCCGAAGAATTACGCTCAGCCGTGCAACAACTGCCAAAGCTTCCCACTGAAGTGGTCACCCCTATCGGCATGGACCTGATTCGCTACGAGTGTGACAACCATGCCTTCCGTTTGATCAGCAGCGACGTCTGGTCGTCCTGAAACGGATACATTCAGTTCATCAAACCCATCAAATAATTTCACCTATAACATGGCCCACAGGCGGTATAGTAGGCGCGTGTATCTGAGCCATTACATTGAGAATTTTCATGACTGAACAAACCCGCGGTCGTCTGACTACCCGAACCATTGCAATGCCAAGTGACACCAACCCTGCCGGCGATATTTTTGGTGGCTGGGTGCTGTCACAAATGGACATTGCTGCTGGCATTTGTGCTGGCCAGCGCGCCCAGGGCCGGGTTGTGACCGTCGCAGTCGACAGCATGAGTTTTATTCGCCCTGTCAAAGTAGGCGACATTCTGGGGGTATACACCCAGGTTGCCGAAACCGGTCGCACCTCCATGAAGGTTCACGTTGAAGCCTGGGTGCGTCGTGGTCGTATTGGCCAGCGCGAGAAAGTCACCGAAGCTACCTTCAAGTTCGTTTCACTGGACGACGATGGCGTACCCAAGCCGCTGCCAGCCGAAGAAGACCTGCCGGAATACGTACTCGACAACAACAGCTGTGAGTTCTGACCCGGGGCCGGGACAAAATCCGTACAAAACCCATGGTTAATATATAACCAGCTTTCCGCTAGAATCCGCCGCCCCGGCGCACAACCGGGGCGAAGCAATGCCGGAACCGGCTAGCGCCTCTCCGCCGCTTTATCTGAACATCCCTGCCAGCTTGTGACTTTTTGGTCACGGCGAACACACGCTCCGGTTTTACGTTCCGGACAGCGAGGAAATTATGACCCAAACCAATCCGGCCACCAGCAACGAGCTTGTTGTTGTCTGTGCCATGTACAAATTCGTCACACTGGAAAACTTCGCCGATCTGCGCCAGCCATTGCTGGACACCATGCAGTCACTGGATGTCAAAGGCACCCTGTTGTTGGCTTTGGAAGGAATCAACGGCACCGTTGCCGGTTCCCGCGCCGGTATTGATGGCCTGCTGCAGTGGCTGCAACAGGACCCGCGGCTGGCCGACATCGGTTACAAGGAATCCTACGACGAACAGCAGCCGTTCTACCGCACCAAGGTCAAATTGAAGAAAGAGATTGTGACCATGGGCGTCGAAGGCATTGATCCCAAGCGGGTGGTTGGCACCTACGTCAAACCAGCCGACTGGAACCAGCTGATTGCTGACCCGGACGTGGTGCTGGTGGATACCCGCAACGACTACGAAGTTGGCATTGGTACTTTCAAGGGTGCGCTGGACCCGAATACCAAAACCTTCCGCGAATTCCCACAATACGTGAAGGACAACCTGGATCCGAGCAAGCATAAGAAAGTCGCCATGTTCTGCACCGGCGGCATTCGTTGTGAAAAATCGACGGCTTACCTGAAAGAGCAAGGCTTTGAAGAGGTTTACCACCTCGAAGGCGGTATTCTGAAATATCTGGAAGAAGTGCCTGCCGAAGAATCAATGTGGCAAGGTGAATGCTTTGTGTTCGACAACCGGGTAACGGTAAACCACCAGCTGGAAAAAGGTCAGTACGACCAGTGCCACGCCTGTCGTCGTCCAATCACCGAAGCCGACAAACAGTCCGAACATTATCAGCAAGGCATCAGCTGCCACCACTGCATTAATGAATACGACGAAGAGCAGCGCGAGCGCTTCCGCCAGCGAGAACAACAGATGCAGCTGGCCAAACAGCGTGGTGAAGACCACCTGGGCAACGACCTGCAAACCGTAATCAAGCAACGCCGCAAAGAAAAACTGGCCTTCAAGGACCAGCAGCGTCAGCAGCGTTAACTCTGTGCGAGAAACAAATCAGGCCGCGTAATGCGGCCTGATTTGCAGATATCACAGGACTGGTCAGACAGTTCTGCGCAGGTCCCGGGTAGTGATGACACCGTCCAGCGTTACCTGCACCACGTGATGGCGGATACGCTCAAGCTTCCGCAGTGCTTTCTGCCAGCTGATTTGCTTGAGCTGCGCCTGCTCTCGCAGCGTTTCCTGTACTGCCATGACGTGCTGCAGATACAAATCGCGGGCCTTGCGGTCAATCTCTTTATCGAGCTGCAATACCTGTAACTCGCTTCTCAGAGCGCGCACCGTTAATTCAAAGGTTTCTTCCACACCCAGCTGTAACATTTCCATATATTCCCCCAACCATCCATTGCCAGCAGGCCAACGATAGCCTGCCTGACAAAGCGAACGCCGTGTACGTCTGGGCGAAATATATACGATTACACTACAGATTGTTTGCAGTTGTTCAAATTTTAGCCAAAAAATCCAGATCCACGATACTGTCCCAAGGCTATAAATCAGCGCTGTAACGCCCGTGTCGCTGCTGTAATCCCCTCCAGCGTTAACGGATACATGCGTTGATCCATCAGTTGTCGAATCAGCGCCAGCGAATGGGTGTAACTCCACCATTGCTCAGGTACCGGATTGAGCCACACCGTTTGCGGAAACTGGTCGGTTACCCGCTGTAGCCAGGTTGCTCCGGCTTCACGGTTGTTGTGCTCAACACTGCCACCAATGTGCGTCACTTCGTAAGGTGCCATCGAAGCATCACCCACAAAGATCACCTTGTAGTCCGGGCCGTATTTGTGCAGGACGTCCCAGGTGCTGTAGCGCTCCTGAAAGCGGCGTTTATTGTCTTGCCAGACGTATTCGTACAAACAGTTATGGAAATAAAAGCACTCCATATGTTTGAACTCCGCCCGTGCCGCTGAAAACAGCTGCTCACAGATACGTACGTGGTCATCCATCGAACCACCAATATCAAAGAACAGCAGTACCTTGACAGCGTTGTGGCGTTCCGGCACCAGTTTGAGATCCAGCTGACCGCCGTTACGAGCAGTCGAGCGAATGGTGTCGTCGAGATCCAGGTGCTCAGCCGCACCCTGACGGGCAAACTGCCGCAAGCGCTTGAGCGCTACCTTGATATTGCGAATGCCCAGCTCAACGCTGTCGTCGAGATTACGGTAGTTACGTTGCTCCCACACCTTCACGGCGCGACGATGACGGCTTTCGCCCTGACCGATTCGAATGCCTTCCGGGTTGTAACCAAAGGCGCCGAACGGCGAAGTACCGCCGGTGCCGATGTTCTTGCTACCACCCTGATGGCGTTTGGTCTGGTTTTCCAGCCGTTCACGGAAGGCTTCCATGATCTTGTCGAGGCTGCCAAGACCTTTAACGCCCGCTTTGCCTTCAGCATCCAGCACCTTGTCGATTTCCTTGCGTAACCAGTCATCTGGCAGGTTGAGTTCTTCCAGCTTGCCTTGCCAGTGTTCAAGGCCATCGAAGTAGGCTCCAAAAGCCTGATCAAAACGATCGAAGTATTTTTCATCCTTGACCATGCACAAGCGTGCCAGCAGGTAGAACTGCTCGTAATCGGCAAACGCCATGCCCTGTCGCAAGGCCGCCAGCAGATCGAGGTATTCGCGAATCGACACCGGCACACCGGCCGCTCGCACCATCCAAAAGAAATCAATCAACATGGCGGCTTACCGGCCCTGACGGCGACGACTCATAAATGCCAGCTTTTCCAGCAGCATGACGTCCTGTTCGTTTTTCAGCAGCGCACCATGTAATGGCGGAATGGCATCGGTGCCGCTTTTGCCCTGCAAGGCTTCCAGGCCAATATCATCGGCCATCAGCAGCTTGAGCCAGTCGATCATTTCAGAGGTCGATGGCTTTTTCTTCAGTCCGGGTACTTCACGCAGATCGAAAAACACATCCATCGCAGCACTGACCAGTTCCTTTTTGATCTCGCCGAAATGCACGTCCACAATTCGCGCGAGGGTTTCACGATCCGGGAAGTCGATGTAGTGGAAGAAACAGCGACGCAGGAAAGCGTCCGGCAGTTCCTTTTCGTTATTACTGGTGATCAGGATGATCGGCCGCTGGCGGGCAACAATTTTCTGTTGGGTTTCGTAAACGAAGAATTCCATCCGGTCGAGTTCCAACAGCAGGTCGTTGGGAAACTCGATATCGGCCTTGTCGATTTCGTCGATCAGTAACACCACCGGCTTGTCGGCTTCAAAGGCTTCCCATAGTTTGCCCTTGACGATGTAGTTGGCAATATCGTGAACCCGGTCTGAGCCGAGCTGGGAATCCCGCAACCGTGATACCGCATCGTACTCGTAGAGTCCCTGCTGGGCGCGGGTGGTGCTCTTGATGTGCCACTGGATCAGCTCGGTTCCCAGTGCTTCAGCCAGCTGTTCCGCCAGCATGGTTTTGCCCGTACCCGGCTCACCCTTCAACAGCAAGGGTTTTTGCAAGGTGATGGCAGCATTCACTGCCATCTGTAATTGGGGGGTAGCGATATAGGCATCCGTACCAACAAACCCGGAAGCAGACTTAACAGGACCAGACATAGACAGACTCCGATAAATACTGCCAACAGTATAAAAAGCCAGCCTGTCATCAAAAAGCATTTATTTCCAAAATGGCATCAACAGGCGCCAGATTATTTCCCGAATTCAGGGCAGCACAAACGGGTTTGCGGGTGTATGATGCGCGCCAACGGCAGACTTTGAACCAGTGCTCATAAACGAACACCCGTTCGAAGGCGCTGTCATCCCGATTCTGGCGTCGACAGACGCTACTCCACAATTGCAAGCAAAAAACTTCTGATGGTCACGACACAGCGCAACCTGGCGAACACTGTATGGACATCCTTGTACCTTTGCAGACTGATAAACTTACATTCAGAACAAAGCACGATTGACATCGTGACAGACCGGTTTTCAACCAAAAAGCCGATTTCTGAACTTTATTTCAGTCTTGTCATAAAGTTGTAACAAAAATGTCACATATAGTCTGCAGCATCGCGCTTTCCTGATTTCAGGATATTTCAAACCGTGAGTAACAATTGGTATGAACGACACAACTGCAACACAAACATCCGGTGAAATAGCCCAGCATTCTCCCAAGGCAAACTGGCTCAACTGGTTCAAGATCGTTGGCCTGGTTTACCTGTTGCTGATTGCTGTTTCCATGATTGGCAGCGGCTTCAAGCTGGGCGCCGGTCCCCACGCAAAGGAATTGTTTGATTTTGCCAGCAACCCGCTTACCGGGTTGATTGTTGGCACTGTTGCTACTGCACTGATTCAGTCTTCCAGTACAGTCACCTCGATTATTGTCGGTCTGGTTGCCGGTGGTTTGCCGGTCGAGATTGCCATCCCGATGATCATGGGTGCCAACATTGGTACCACCATCACCAACACCATCGTCAGCCTCGGCCACGTGCGTCAGGGGGAAGAGTTCCGCCGCGCCTTTGCGGCAGCGACGGTGCATGATTTCTTTAATTTGTTGGCAGTTGCGATTTTCCTGCCACTGGAAATCATGTTCGGTGTTCTCGACAAGATTGCCGGGCTGTTTGCCGGTTTCCTGTCCGGTGCCGACTCGGTTTCCATGAACAATATGAACTTTATGAAGCCGCTGGTGAAACCGCCGGTTGATTTCGTCAAACACCAGATGGGCGCTTTGATGCCGGATACCGCTACCGGTATCGTCATGGTAGTACTGGGCATCGCGCTGATCTTTGGTGTGATCACCCTGATCGGCAAGCTGCTGAAATCCCTGATGGTCGGCAAGGCCAAGGAAATCCTCCACTCTGCCGTTGGTCGTGGTCCACTGTCCGGTATTGCTTCCGGCACCATCATGACGGTTCTGGTGCAGTCCAGCTCCACCACCACCAGTTTGATCGTGCCATTGGCAGGCAGCGGTGTCTTCAGCCTGCGTCAGATTTTCCCTTTTACGCTGGGTGCCAACATTGGTACTACAGTGACAGCGTTGCTGGCTGCTACTGCAGTAACCGGCGGCAATGCACAGTTTGCGCTGCAAATTGCGTTGGTACATCTCATTTTCAACGTGCTGGCGGTAGTAGTTATTTACGGCTTGCCATTCCTGCGTAATATTCCTCTGGTAGCTGCCGAACGCCTGGCGGAGGCAGCCCTGAAGAACAAGCTGTATGCGGGTGGTTATATCCTGACCTTGTTCTTTATTGCCCCATTGGTGTTGATTGGCGGTAGCCAATTATTGGGTCTTTGAGGAGTGTCCCATGTGCGATAACAAGCAGGAACTGAAACAAAAAATTGAAGCACTGGAAGCCAGCCTGACCGAATTGAAGCAACGTCTGGCAGCGCTGGAAAGTGGTGAACAACACGACGCGGTTGAACATCTGGATGAGCACATCCGGGTGATTGACCACGAATATGATTCACTGAAGGAGTTCTGGCCCGTATTTGTGGAAGATTTTCGCAAGCTGTTCCAGAAATAAGCCACGCGGCCAATAACAAAAAGAGCGCTCATTAAGCGCTCTTTTTGTTTGCAGCCGGAACCCGCCTTCAGCCCAGGCAACCCAACATCCACAGACCAGCAACCCCACACCATCGCATGGATCCTGAAGCAAGTTCAGGAAGACGATGATTCATTACCAGAGCCATCAAAGCTTGTTAAACAGACTCAGGTTGCTGATGGTGGTGTAACTCTGCTGGGCAGCCTCCAGCAAGGTGGTCTGCAGCGACATACGACTGACCGCCTCCGCCAGATCGGTATCACGCAGCTGCGACAGCACATCCTGATTCACCAGCTTCATATCTGCAGTTAACGATTCGGTATTGGACACCACGTTAAGGCGAGCACCAATATTACTCTGGGTACGCGATACCACTGCCAGCGCGCTGTCGAGATTGGCCAGAGTATCATCCAGCAGTTTGCCCAGTGTCTCGGAATCTTCCGGTGAATTGGTCAGATCGTTGAGCGCTTCCTGCAAGCGATAAACCGTATCCGTAATGCTTTGTTTGGGAGTCGATTCCACCAGCACCTGATCGCCTGGTGCCGGATCGCCACTGATCTTCAGAGTGACACCGGCAATCTGGATTTCCTGACCTTCGTTATACAGCTGGTTGGAATAGCCACTGATTACCTTGCCATCGGACGCCTGCCGCACGGTGTAGTTGATGCCAGCCGGGTCAACCGCACTTTCCGGGTTGAAAGTGATGATGATGTCGTCCGGATAAAAATCCGCATAGGCTTCTTCGTCGATCACAAAACCAGCGCTGACCTGGGTGCTACCGGTATTGAGTTCACTGGTTCGGGTGGTGAAGGTTTCACTCGAAGCCGGGATATTCACGAACAGGTCAAAGCCATTGTCGCCAGTGGCCACATTGGTGGTATCACCGATGGCGACAAAGCGCTGGCCTTCATCACCGACGTATTCATAACGGCCGTTTGGCAGTTGCTGAAATGGCGCCGAGCCACCCTGGTAACCGGCAAAAATATAGTCGCCACTGGCATCGCGGGAATTGAACAGCTCCACCAGCGCCTGTTGGATCTGCTCCACTTCAGCCCCGATTGCCTGACGGTCTTCCTGGGTCAGGGTACCGTTACCAGCATTGACGGTTAACTGCCGCAGGCGATCGTAATAATCTGTCACAGTCGACAGCGTGCCCTCTTCCATTTCCAGCCGGTTGTTGGCCGCAATCATGTTGTTTTCGTACTGCTCTGCCAGTGCCAGCTGCTGCTGGATCTGCAACATCCGCGCAGCAGCAATTGGATCATCAGCAGCCGTGTTGACCCGCACACCTGACGACACCTGTTGCTGGGTCTTGGTCAAATCCTTCTGGTTATTAAGCATGTTGGCCAGACCGGATTTATGAATCTGTAAGGTAGAAACTCGCATCACTCAGCCTCGCTCAGTTAAAGGTGGCAATCAGGGTTTCGAAGATTGACCGCGCCACCTGAATCACCTGAGCGTTGGCGTTGTAGGCCAGCTCGTACTGAATCAGGTTGGCGGCTTCTTCGTCGAGGTTAACACCACTGACCGACGAGATAGCGGCTTCTGAGGCCTGCAACAACACTTCGGCCGACTCCAGACTGTTCTGCGAGCGGTTGGTGATCGAACCGACCTGCTCCACCAGCGTGGAATAGGCTTCCGAGAAAGTGCTGGTGCCGTTGACGGTATCAGTGGCCTGCAGAGCCAGCATGGCGGTACCGTTACGACTGTCGGTGATCGCATTTTCGTTGTTGCCAATGGTGAAGGAATCCCCTGCCACCACCGAACCGGCAATCGCTACCTCCATCCCCATGTAACTGCTTTCGTACTGCATATCGAGTGCAAACAGGTTGTTGGAACGGGTTTCATTCACCAGCTCCACGCCTTCGTCGACCACCACCGTTAACTGGCCGCCAAGCGTCAGCTTGTTGGAGCCATGAATGCCGGTGCCAGACACCTCCAACCGAGGCTGGAAGTTGATGTTGCCGCGTTCGTCGATATCGACATCCAGCTCGCCGTTAAAATCAAAACCGGCGTCAGTAATCGCCTCGCGAATGCCCTGCAGCATGGCTTCCGGGCTGTCGTAGTTTTCCGTCAGCTGAAACTCAAATGAACCCTGCTCTGCGGTTTCAAAAGTGTAGGTGTAAGGGCCACCATCGCTGAAGTCATAGCCTTCATAAACGTTCAGCGGCTTGAACGGGTCGGCACCGGTAGACGTCACCTGAATATCCTGGCCGTTGCCAACGTCAACACTGTCACCACCGTCACCACTGATTTCCAGTTGCAGGTCTTCACCGTTAAGCGCCGTAATCGTCACGGTTTCACCATCACTGGTAGCGGTAATGCCCATTTCCTGAAAGTCGAAGTTGGCGTTAATACGGTCGGCAATAAAGTCGGCGGTCATCGGGTCCGGCACTGTCGCCGGATAATCGTCTTCGTATTTGGTCTGCGCGGTGGTCAGGCTGTCGGTCAGCACGATACCGTTGAGCGTCACTTCCATGCCCTGAAAACCGTCGTCATCCGCCTGGAAATTGCTCAGCTGCATGGTGGTGCGGGCAGTTGCTTCCACACCCGGATATTCACTCAGTGCCGCAGCAATGTCCTTCGCCGACGTATTGGCCGGGATCGACAGATCAGAATAATGACTGTACTGACCACTCACCGGATCGGTGTAGCTGATATCAAACCGCTGCAGGGTAAAGCCATTGCCCGGCGTCACTTGTGTCGCAGGCAACTCCGCCTGATAGGTCGCTTTCAGCGGCAACTGATCGACATAACTGCTGGTGACGTACTGGCTGGTTGAACCCAGATTGATGGTATTGGAAATACCGGCAACATAAGGCTGGTTACTGATGGGCGGTTGCAGCGGCACCGGATTGGCCGGGTCACTGTTATCCAGTACTTCATAACTGGTCGATGAGGTGAAACGAATCAACAGCGGCGGGTCCAGCTCGCCGTCGTCATTAAAGGCAAAGGTATCAATATCACTGACCGAACCGGCTGAAATCGCCGCTGAACCCTGGTTGCCGTATGACGCTGCCGTCGCAATCGGCGAGGCCAGTGCGATCTGCTCGGCCAACGTCAGATCAACTTCGATATTACTGGCTTCGTTGCGGGTTGGCGTGATCATAAACAGATCACCTTGCTGGAAACTGCCGCTTTCGAGATGGATCTCGGCACCGTCGATTTCAATAATGTCCGGGAAGTCGCCGGTAATCGCGCCCTTTTGCACCACCTTGCCAGTACTGTTATCGGTCAACTGATAGTTGTAGTCATCCGGGCCAGTGAACTCGAGCGTGAAGTCGCTGGTGCTGAGATTGCCGGCGTCAGTGATGTAGACCGACAAAATGCGGTCATCCGGGTTGGCGTTATTATCGTCACCAATCGCCCGCTGATAGATCATTTCGTCGCTGTTGATGTCCTGGAAAAAGTTCTGACCTTGCTCGCCATCGTAATCCAGCCCCAGTGACTGCTGCTCGTTCATCTGCTCGGCAATCACCAGCGCCAGTTTGCCCAGCGAGTTAAGGGTTGGGTCGAGAATTTCATCCCGAAAATCCACCGTCGCCCCCAGATTGCCACCGGTAACCTGCTCGGTTACTTCGGAAGTGCGCCCGGCGCTGACCAGATAGAGGGAATAGCGAGATGGGTCGACTTCACCACGGGACGCATACAAGGTATTGGCCGTCGTGCCGGTTACCAGCGGCAAACCATCCCCCATGTAAATATTGACCTGTGAATTACCCAGATCACCCACCGAAATATCAATCATCTCTGAGAGCTGCGTGATCAGCCGGTCGCGCTGATCCAGCAGGGTGCTGGGTTCATCGCCCTGGGCCTTGCCGATGGCAAAGGCAATGTCTTCGTTGAGCTGGGCAATGGATGCGGCAATGGCCGACACCTCGTCCGCCTGCACCGCCATCTGGCCGTTAATCATGGTGTTGAGGGCATAAAGCTGATCCGACACCACTGCAAAACGGTCGGTCAGCGAGCCTGCTTCCGTCAACAACACTTCACGGGTACTGATCGACGATGGGTCATCTACCACCGCCTGCAGCGCCGTAAACATGGCTTCCAGACCCGGCTGCACGCCCGTGGTGGAATCCGCCAGCAGACTGTCGACCCGGCCGGCATAGTCCGACATGGTGTTGTAATAGTTGTACTCGGTGGAGTCTTGCCACATTTGCTCAGTCAAATACTGGTCATAGATACGCGATACCGAATCCACCGACACCCCTGAACCGAGCCAGTTACCGGCCAGATACTGACTGCTGTTTTCACTGAAGCTGACGGTCTGGCGGCTATAGCCTTCCGTTCCGGCGTTGGAAATATTGTTACCGGTAACCGACAAGGCCGTTTGTTGTGACTGCAGCCCGGAAATGGCAATGCTGAGAATATCGGCCATGGCTTATTGAACTCCCTGCTTATTGGTAACACCGGCAGCTGCTTTGCTGGCTTCCGTTGTGGGCTGATCATCTTTGGCCCAGTCATTCACCACCGCACTGCGAGCGATACGCTCAATCTTGCTGCCGTAATCCGGGTCAGTGGCATAACCGGCCTGCTGCAAGGCATGACCGTACTGATCGGCTGCCAGACCCTGACCAATCGCCTGCTGGTAACGTTCGCTGTTGCTGAGGAAGTCGGCGTAGTCACGCAAGCCCTGCTCCAGCGAGGCATAGGAACGGAACTCGGCGCTTTCATTAACCCGCACACCCTGGTGATATTCATGAGTCATGACCGACACGGAGTCGCCTTGCCAACGGCTGTCGGCCTTGATGCCAAAGAAATTGAAACTGTTGCGGCCCTGCTCGTCGGTGATCATGTGCTGACCCCAACCGGTTTCCAGCGCCGCTTGGGCGACGATAGCCCGGGCATCAACACCCAGCTCTGCCGCCACCGCTTTGGCGTGCGGATAAAGAGCGGCAACAAACTCCTCGGGAGAGGCAAACTGCTGCCCTTTACTGCCGCTGCCAGATGCCACTGCCGTGGCCTCGTCAGTGCTGTTGGCCGCTGTTTTTCCGACAGCTGTACCAGTGCTGGCGGCCGCCTGAACAGCGGCCGCCGTGGTTGATTGAGCGACTGAATTGACGCTGGCTGACTGGCCTTGCTGCTGCAGAACATCGTCGACTTTTTCAATCGCCTGTTGCAGATTGCTACCCGCGATACGACGCTCAAACAGCTTGCTCTGATCCAGCTCTGGCACTTCACCAGAACCGTTATAAGTGCTCATCAGCTGGCGGTAGATCACGTCCGCCAACCCCACACCCTTACTATTGGCAACCGTGCTGGAAGCCCCGTCGTTACTGGCTTTATTGAATGAACCGGCAGCACTGTCACCCGACAACTGCAAAGCCATCTGGTTGTCGTACATGCCCTGATAGAAATCCATTTCCGGGGAGTTGAACATCGAGTCTTCGGTGAAAACCGCATTCGCCTGGCGCATCGAAGTCAGCATCATATTCATAAACATCGACTCGAACTGACGGGCCACTTCCATCAGTGCCGCGCTCTTGTCCTGCTTACCCAACTGACGAATGCCCTGCAGGCTGTTGAGGTCGGTATAGACGTCTTGTGGTCGTGTCTGGCTGCCTGTGATCTGGCTACTCAGTGCCATGGCCAACTCCGCTAAATAAGTGATCTATAGCGGTATCAGCAAGATGTCTGCCAACTGATAAGGTGGCCAATATTGAACGGTGATGAGCCAGCCTAACCGGGATGCTGAAAATTGCTTGCAGAGTTCGGCCAATAATTGGCCCTGTGCTGAAAATTCAGCTGAAAAAGACAACTGGGAAATAGGCGCAAGAGGCTCCCAGATAAATCCCCGTCCAAACGTACTGCGAACAGATTCCAGAGCAATCGCCAACTCGATCCGGTTTTAACGACAGGAAAAGTCAGTTTTGTAGGAATGCGGTCTGGGCTTCCTCATGAGCACCGGGCCACCACTATGATGCGCGCATTTCCACAACCACGATCAAGGAGTCGATCTTGCGTTATCTCACTCCCCTTTTTGCTGTTGTTGCCCTGGCTGCGTTATCCGGTGCCGTCGTCCAGGCCAATCCCGACGCCCAACTGATCGAACAGGCTCAACAATGCTACAAACATAAAGACCCGGTCTGCACCTATCAGAAACTGTTGGCGTATGTGGAATCTGATGACTCCATCAGTTTAACGGACTCAACCTATGGCACCCCGAATCGCATCGCCCAAATGCTGGAAAGGCAGTTTGTTGAAGCGGCACCGACAGTGAAACCGGAAACCGCACGCGATGACAGCCTCAAGATTATTTCCCGCCTGAGCAGCAGTAGCAGCCATCCGCACATGTATCTGTATCTGGCCAGCTACTACATTGTTCAGGCCGAGGCGTGCAAAACCCTCTCTGATCAAGCCTGTCTGCAGGAAAGCCAGGCCATGCTGTGCCTGACGCAAAAACAATGGCAACGAGACGGTGGCAATGGTCGCCTGCTCAATATGTCTGAGGAAGGCGAAAGCCACTTGCTGAACGCCATGGGCGACTGCCAACAGTCGCTGCAATCATTCCCGCTTGTACAGAATCTTGACCAACTGATCCGCAGCAACCTGAAAACGCTGGAACAGGCCGATGAACAAACCGCTTATAAACTGATGATTTCACCAGAACTGCGGCAACAAATGGCAGAAGACCCTGCCTTTGCCCAATCCATAGGCAACCTGACCGGCCTGGTCGACCAACAGATTGAAAATCTGCGTCATTACTCTCCAGAAACCGTGATGATCAGTCGTAATGGCAAGGAGTTCCGCGCCAGTTATCTGTATGCCGCCGACCCGGAACAACCGCACAACCTGACACCGGTTATTTTCAACACAATTGATGGGAAATGGCAGCTTTACGCGTTGTGAGGAATGAGGAGTGCCAAGAGAACCTAAAAAGAGTGGTCCTAATTCAAGGAGCGCTACACATTCAAGTAGATGACAAGTCAAAACTCTAGACCTGAAAATGCTCTATGAGTGGCTGTCCTAGTTGTCTTTAGGCGAAAGCCATGGGGTCAAGCCAGTCCTGAAGACCACCAATCAGTGGCTGTCCTGCTTATTCCCTGTTCTATGCCGATATGTTGAAAGCTTCCGAGAAATGGACGAATCCGGTGCAGAACTAGAACCTTACGCTATCGCAGCTGAGCATCCACTTTGAAGGCCGAATCGACAAATACGTAGATCTGTGAAAATTGACTGACACAGAACTATGAACACCCTCGGATGCTGATCTAAAATTTGGGGTCCTGTTTTTGGTTTCTCCAATGTATAACCTATTCTGGCAATCTAGCCCCCTATCCAGGAATTAATTCGAACTTAATCTGATCGATAGATTTAACAACACACGCCAAAAGAACTTCATGCCCTTTAACAAAAAACATGATTTTAAATTCATTCAGTGATTTACCATAGGCGAGGTTTAAACCTAATTTGGTCTCTTTCATCAGCTCGCCAAAAGATTCAGGCGGGACGTAATAACCATTTTTCGATGATAGTATTTCAGAAATATATACCAATTCCAAATGACAATACCGAATCAATGGGTTAGAACTAGATTCAACATCAAATATCTTCATATCGCTGGTCATTATCTGAACAACCACCTCATCGCCATCATATAGAGAAAGTTTCACATTGTAGTAACATCCCGACGAAGTTACTTCCAGCAACTCAGCGTCACCACTCATTTTGATCAAATCCTTCAGAGTCATCCTCATCCCCCAGCCAAAGACAATATTTCTTCTTTAAAAGTGTCCATCTGACCTCTATTGACTATCTTGTCTTTCAAAAACAAGTGGCCCTTTTTATTGCCTATCTCGTAATTTAAATGAGGAGAATCCGAGAGCCCCAAGCCCCCCCCCCAATCACCGTGTCCCCAATAAACTTTATCACCAGCATCGTTCTGCCATCCGACCCACTTTCCAGTGTCGTCGTATATTCGTTCTTTAGATAACCCCAGCTGTTTGGCTGCCCAGTTTTTTGCATCATTTGAGTTTTGGAAAAGAATTTCTTCTTTTATTTTTCCTTTCTTTTGAGGCCGTGTAACCAATACGGTGCCATCTTTGTCAGGCACTCCATCAATTTTCCTCTCCAGCTCTTCCTCACAAGCCAACCCCCACGGATCCACCCACCCCACCGGGTTCGGTACGTACAGGTAGTTGTTGTTACCACCCAACAACCCAATCGGGTCCTGGTTGATAAAACGGCCACATTCAGGATCGTAATAACGGAAGCGGTTGTAGTGCAAGCCACTTTCTTCGTCGTAGTACTGGCCCTGGAACCTCAGGTTGTTTTCTACCTGTTGGATTGGTGCTAATGCTAACGATCCGTAGGCTTTGTATTGGGCGGTCCAGACCAGTTCGCCGCTGGCGTTGGTGATTTCCTGTGGCGTGCCGAGGTGATCCAGGTGGTAGTAGTGGATTTCGTCGTGCTGCACAAACGCCAGCGGTTTGAAGCTGTTTGGCTCAAACACGTAATGACGGGTTGGCGGTTGCTGTTCGGGGTGATCTGACGATTCAAGTGCCAGTTCTAACGCCTGCTCGACGAGCAGGACGCCGTCATTCCAGTAGAACTCCGTGCCGCCAATGGCTTGCTCACTGGCGTTTTTGTGGATCTTTCGAATACGGCGGCCGAGAGCGTCGTATTGGTATTCGGTACGAGCAAAGCCTTTGCCGTTTTGACTGGCGCTATTTTCCTGCTCGATGGCGATGAGTCGGTTCTGATGGTCGTACTGGTAGCGGGTGACTTGTTTGCCGTCTTTACCCCGTCGTTGTTCGATGCGGTTGCCTTGAGCGTCGTAAGCATAGTGACGGTCGCCCTGGAAGTTAAGGCGGTTGCCGCTAACCTGTAGGGTTTTGGTATCTGATCCTGCAGCTACGGTATCGACGTCTTCTGGGGAGCCCAGCAGGTTACCCGCCGGGTCGTGTACAAATTGCTCGGGCTGCGGGCCGGTGACCTGTATCAGCCGTTCGATGTTGTCGTAACGGTATTGGGTACTGCCACGCAGTTGGTCGTCGATCAGGCTGATTTGGCCGGTGGCGTTGCACTGGTATTGGCGTTGGGTTAATGACGGTCGCCAGGGATATCGATGTATGTCCCACCGGCTCTGCCTTCGCACTAACAAACACGGGGCGATTGATGACAACCTCTCACCAATCCTGAGCCGCATCGGGCTGGACGACCAGCAATGGCTCACCATGACTCAACAATTTGAGCGCTGTTTCAGCACCTTTGTAGGCAACGAAACCAACGTTCGACAAGCCTGCGAACAACTGGGCTATAAACGGCCGACCGGAATAACCCAGGCAAAACGCTTATTGGCTGGCTAGCTCACTCTATTCCAGACACTGCCATATCAACAGATCTATCAGGTCAACATCTGAGGCTAACACTCGCCCCCGCAGCGGAATATCAACTCAAAGCCGCCTTGAAGCAGCCGTATAGCCAGCCCCAAAACAACAGCAACGATGCAATGCTGAAAGTAGAGCACATTCTTCAGTGAACACGAGGATACTGCACTTAAAGTGGGTGTCCTGTTTGGGCATTTTTCAGAGGCGCTCTAGCAGTAGATGTCTTATTTACCGCCTATTTACCGCGACATTCTTTCTGGACTTTTAATTCCAATGCAGCGCTAGTAATATTTTTTGAAATATGACATTTATGAACCGTGTTTACTAGAGAAATACAATCGTTTGAAAATACAAATCTAATTAAGCTATCTTCCCCAAAGAAAGCATCCGGATAAACATTTATATCATCCCCCCAATCATATTTAAAACCAGAAAGATCAACAATAATAGCATCAGGCTTGCTAAGCACACAGACATCTCTCAAGGCCCACTTTATTTCCAAAGCGTCATCAGCACCCGATGAACCATGCCCATATTCACCGAATAATGAAATCGTAACACCAACCCCCTCTACTCCCACCTCCCATTTTTCTACTTTATATTCCAACCGACTACTAGGAAGCTCACACTCCACCATATTACGTAACAAATAATCATTATTGATATTTTTTCCAGATGTGTATTTTTTAAGACAAGGGTAAATACTACCATCAAACGCATCAAGGAGGCTTCTTATTACCACACAGCCATTGATATAAAAATCCTGCCTAGAGATCAAATAGCATGGATGATTTCTCAAAACTTGTTGCTTTAACAACAGATCAAAATCCAAGACTCCTTCACCCCCGACACTAGTAATATCGAATATAAAACACCTCCCTCTCCCAAAATCAAAAAATCGATTCAAATACAAATATAAAACTTCATTTAGAACTTCAACATCATCGACAATCTCAGCATCAACAGAAATCAACTTAAATATTGAAGCTGAAGCCAATGACTGTGGAAATCTCAAGCTATATAGTTTCGCATCTACCAAAGATTCAATTTCTAACGGATAGTTTTCATACATAAAATCACTCCCTAACAATAACAAAGCTTTCAGGGTTTTCATCAGCTAAAACAGATTTCTTCAGCAATACCGCGTCAGCCTTCCGACCAATTTGACTGCTTGTCAAATCACTGAATTCGTCTAATATCTCCTGAAGTTCAGGGTTGATGCCACCCATAACATCAGGCTTTAAACGGCCATCACCGGTAAAGTAATCGGAGTATTTTCGTTCTAATTTCTCACTAGTGAAAAAGAAGTCAACATCACTGGCTTTTAACTCGCCTCGCTCTACTCTGTAACTGCCTCCCTTCGATGAACGACCTGATACTGAACTTCCACGAATGCCAATCTGAACATCGTCAATGCCCAGCTCAGCCAGCCGATTCTTTAAATAACCTGCACGCTCTAACAATTCCCCAGCATTTCGGAACCCTCTCACCTCCTTTCCATTGATGACAGTCAAAGATTCTCTATTTGCTCTTCTCCGTCGTCTTTTGTCACAGTCATTTTTAGCGCTCAACCCCCACGGATCAACCCACCCCACTGGGTTCGGCACATACAGATAGTTGTTATTACCACCCAGCAGCCCAATCGGGTCCTGGTTGATAAAGCGGCCGCACTCCGGATCGTAATAACGGAAGCGGTTGTAGTGCAAGCCGCTTTCTTCGTCGAAATATTGTCCCTGAAATCTGAGGTTGTTTTCGACCTGCCGGATGGGTGCCAGCACTAATGAGCCATAGGCTTTGTATTGGGCGGTCCAGACCAATTCACCGCTGGCGTTGGTGATTTCCTGTGGCGTGCCCAAGTGATCCAGATGGTAGTAATGTAGTTGTTCATGCTGCACAAACGCCAGTGGTTTGAAGCTGTTGGGTTCAAAGACGTAGTGGCGGTTTGGCTGTTGTTCGGCTTGTTCTTCGCTGTCGTTTGAGACTTCAAAGCTTGTTACTAACGCCTGCTCGGTCAGCAGGACGTCGTCATTCCAGTAGAATTCTGTACCGCCAATGGTTTGTTGGTTGGCGTCTTTGTGAATCTTACGAATACGGCGACCCAGGGCGTCGTATTGGTATTCGGTACGCTGTTTTTCGCTATCCGGTTTGCTGCCGTTTTTCTGCTCGATTCCGATTAAACGGTTCTGATGGTCGTACTGGTAGCAGGTGACTTGTTTGCCGTCTTTACCACGACGTTGTTCGATGCGGTTGCCCTGAGCGTCGTACGCATAGTGACGGTCACCCTGGAAATTGAGGCGGTTGCCGCTAACCTGTGGGGTTTTGGTATCTGATCCTGCCGCTGCGGTATCGACGTCTTCTGGGGAGCCCAGCAGGTTACCGGCCGGGTCGTGTACAAATTGCTCGGGCTGCGGGCCGGTGACCTGTATCAGCCGTTCGATGTTGTCGTAACGGTATTGGGTGCTGCCACGCAGTTGGTCGTCGATCTGGCTGATCTGGCCAGTGGCGTTGTACTGGTACTTGCGTTCGTTAATGACGGTGTTTTGGTGATTACGCAAGGTCTGGGCTTGCAGTCGGCCTTGCGGGTCGAAACTGCTTTGTTGCGACAGACCATTACCAAACAGTCGCGCCTGTTCGCCGCCGGATTCGTCGTGAATAAAGCCACTAATCAGCCGGTCATTCCAGTGAATGGCTTCGGCTTGCCCGGCGCTGTTGTAGCCATAATGAATCTGGTCGCCGGTGGGCAGTTGGGTGCGGATGCGCTGACCAAGGGTATTGTGGCTATGCAGCAGTTCATGCTGGTCCTGCAGCGCCTTGATGACCTGACCGGCGGGGTTGTATTGCCAGCTCAGTTCGCGGTGTTGGTTGTTGGCTTGTAACAGCCGTCCAGCCGGGTCATAACGGTAGTTGGCAAGGTACTGGTGAACGGGTTGGCCCTGATCCAGCTCCTGCAGCTGCGACAGCAATTTGCCAGCGGCGTCGCGGCGATAACGAATGCGGTTAAGCGGGCGCACAAGGCCATTATCGGTGCGATATTCTTCACTACTGGCGAGATAGCCTGCTGCGCTGTATTGGTAACGCTGTACCCGGCCGTCAAAGCCGATCTCTTCGATCAGACGCTCATTGCCGTCGTATTTAAGCTGGTACTGCTCGCCGTTTTCGTTGGTGAGGCCAATCAGGTTGCGTTCGGCATCATAGTGATAGTCGAACGCCTGGCCGCTGGCGTCGACTCGCCTGATAACCTGAGAAAGTTTGTCGTACTGGTATTGGGTGGTCCTGCCGGTGTGATCGGTGAACTGGGCCAGGTGCCCCAGCGCACTGTACTGATACGATGCCTGACTTCCGTTTCGAATCTGAAATCAAACGGTGTTATGTCTAACCCATGGTTTAGGATCGGTTGGATTATATTCAACATACCACGCCCTAGGCTGTTGTTCTGCTGGAATAAAAAAAACAGATCCTCCCGAACTGAATACACCAACAGGATTACCCTTATCTTTTAAGCATATGAACGTCCCATCAACATATTCAAAAATACCCTTAGGACCGCCAGCCAAAAAAACCCTCTGGTCAATATTACCAACCCCGTACCATGAATATCCAGACACGCCTACATCTTCAAATCCATCTATAGCATTACCTTTCAATAACCTACCATTTCTGCCAGTGATATACACAACATTTTCATCAACAACACACACATCGGTGAAAGCTTCATCAGGTTCAATATCGTTGGGCAGGATTACTTTTGACCATTCAATACCATTCCAATAGTATATATTTCCATGATATCCAACCACATAAACATCATTAGACGCACTTCCATCTATTGAATTTGGTGCTTCAAAAAGAAAACTTTCAGTCCATTCAAGACCATTCCAATGAAATATTTCACCATTAAATGAGGTTGCCCAAACATCATCATCAGATGAACCCCAAATACCATTGAGCTGCCCCCAAAATATTTTAGTTATTTTCCAACCCACCCCATTATCATTATATTTTAGATGTTTAAAATGAGGCTCTGAAAATTTAATTTCAGCCGTCGAATATACATCTCCATGATCATCCACTACCCATACAGCGCCAGAAGGAGACAACCAAAATGCATTTAATTGACAATTAACCCCTAATATCTGACTACCTCCGTCTGGTCCATACATAGCCAATTGTCCAACTGCAGATAATGGATCCGACTCGTTATACTCTGTATACAGGGCATAACTACCGTTAGAGTTCCGAGCAGCATCGATAACATGCTCAATCTCATATTCTTTCTCTGACATACATTCTCCTTAGAACTCAACACTGTCTCTACTTCTAGCTGACGGAACATCTCCACCACCAACCAAATTCGACATCTGGGCATTCTTATCTACACCTAATACGTCCAACTGGTTCTCGTACTCTATTCGTATCGCCTTGGCAACATCCGCTGCATCGTCCACTGGAATCCGAGCTCCAGTAACACCCTCAGCAATCTCAACGTTCATATCTGAAAACATCTGAGCTGTGCCAGATTCCATGTGATCTAGCCACTGAGTAACGGTTGCATACTCTCTGTTATCGCTCAAAGATTGTGCATACTGCTTCTCAATATCTGTAATATACCGGTGTTCTGTCCCCTTGCTCTGGTCATCATAAACAAAGTAGGTATAAGCATCTCCTTCAGTATATTCGCCAAACTCACTTCGAATTGGCACCTGCGAGCGCCGTTCACCTGACTTTGTATCTAACGAACGCTCCATAAAATTTGAGTGCGGTAGAAAATGCTCTCGTTGAAATCCTGGTTTACTAATTTTTTGGAGGTCTTTATAACGACCAACAACAACACCGTATTTCGCCAACAATGCTTGTCTCACTGCGGCATTGTTTAGATTGCGAGGCTTACTTAGTAAGCTTCGAGGCTCTTCAATTTCTTGTTTTACCTTCTTCGTTTCAGGATATACCCGCACAACCTCAGGAGCTTCGACTTCTTTCATCTCGGCCTTGCGCATCAACCTCGCCATGTCGCACATAAGGTCAATCATTTCAAGCGTAAAAGGACCGATTCGGGAAAGCTTCGCAGCCTTTGCGGCTCCAGCAGAAAAGGCCCTGCCGGCTTTGGCAGAAATCTTTGCCAAGGCACTGCCGCCGCCACTCGCAAACGCAAGCAAAACCTCAACACCAACTTCAAGAGCAAATCGGGTGGGAACTGTTCGACTGTCACGGAACGGCAAACTCTCGTAACGCGCATCAAAGTAGTCGATCAGGAGCTGACGGGTCAGAGGATCGTTCGTGACCAGATTAAAGAGGTCTAATCCTTGTTGTATTTTTGCTGTCAGCGCTTCTACACTTTGTAACCACCCACCAACCTTGATACCAATGGCTTCCAGATCTTTTTGAGCTGCCTCTTTGTTTCCCGAGATATAGTTAGCAAAAGCACGTTGGGCGAGCCGCTTTATTTCGGCTCGTGCAATCATAACTTCACCGGTTACTTCAACCACAAATACCAATAGTTCAAGAAATCCGACGATCGTATCGTAGGCGTAATCAACAACTTCAGCGCCAGTATCAACGGCTTCGACCAGCTCTCGGTGGATTGCATTCCTGTCCCAATGCAGCCTGTCAGCCTTATCCTTACCGATCCAGAAATCCTCCAGATCTTTCGCAAACGAAACTGCCAGCTTTAGCCTGAGCGCGTTGATTGGTGAGTATTCATTAATCTCATAGCCCGTCGCGACGCTGTATATCGTGTCATTAATATTTGCCATGCGTCGTGCATCTTTTTCATCCAGTCTGAATGCACGCAATCCACCAGACATGATCAGATCCCTCAGATCATTCTTGGTGGACCCAAAGATCCAATGGCTTTCTTCTTTTCTTCCGGAGAGCCGATAAAGATCAAGAATCTGGCCGTCATCCAGCTCTTCCAGTAACCCGTCAAGTTCCGTTGAAAAGCTGAAAATAGCGGGGTCGCCAGCAAAACCCTGGCGCTTGAACAATAGAAATGTCGACATCTGGAAGTCGGATGCAGCAAAGATCCAGTAGTCTTCGCCAATTTGATAACCCAGTAACGATGGATGGGCCAAAGCGATCGAAGTGGCACTCATTGGTCAGCCACTCCCGTATTCGCAATAACGCTGCTTTCCGGGTTATTCAAAGACCTGCTTCTCATTTTGACGTCCATATCCTGAAAGTATTCGTATATTTATGATGCTTATCTCAAAATCAGTTTTTCGATAATCACACAAAATCGACGCACGATTTTTGGACGTTTGGACAAGCCGCGTCAATGCCAATAGAGTGATGACTTTCTCAAATTGACAAATATCGCATCAAGACTGAGAAGCCCGGTTTCACTGACATTCAGACGCTACCAGACGAAATGGATAGCATCGCTTATCAGGAAAAAGCATCGGATCAGGCTTATTTATATAATTGGAAATCGTCTTTTAATGCGTATTTAAAGGCCCGATTAAAAATATATTTCCGAGTGCCTGTTTTCAAAAAATACAATCGGCCACTACGCAATTAATAGCACTGTTTACTCCATCGTTTCGTAATCTGATGAATGCACTTTTCTCATGCAAAGGCAGGACATGTCCTGCCCCTACGCAAATAGACATTTTCATCCTATTGTAAGGTCCAGATATGCCTGGACACTGGTGCGAGCATCAGAACTCGGCGTCACCAATAATCTCGGCTGCGGCGCGGAAAGCTTCCTGTGCAGCGGGAGCACCACAGTACGGCAAACTGTGTAACAGCACCGCCCGAATTTCCGCTGGCGTACAGCCGTTATTGAGCGCGCCACGAATATGCCCCTTGAGTTCGGTTGGGCTGCGCAGTGCGGTGAGCATGGCAATGGTGACCAGCGAGCGGACGTTGCGCGGCAGGTCGTCACGTTGCCAGGTGGAGCCCCAGGCGTGTTCGTTAATCCACTGCTGTAGCGGTTCTGTGAGTGGGATGGTGTTGTCCTGGGCTTTCTGAACGAAGGCTTCGCCCATCACTTCGGTACGAACCTGCAGGCCGTTAATTTTATCTTGTTCTGACATGTGCTGGTCTCCAGTGTGGTTGGTATCAGCGATCAAGCTACCAGCCTGGTGTTTGGAAACCAGCATTCTTTGGGAGGGTTTTATGGGGGTGGAATGGAAGGATGGCTATGTTGCCCTGATCGAGCAGTGATTCAGGATCCATACCGCTTAGCAGTATTCAACGCCGCATGGATTCCGGGGCAAGCCCGGAATGACGGATATTCAGTACCCATACCGCTCAGCAGTATTCAACGATGCATGGATTCCGGGGCAAGCCCGGAATGACGAATGACCGTCATCCTGAACGCGCAGCGATTCAGGATCCATGCAGCTCAGCAGTATTCACGCCGCCTGGATTCCGGGGCAGGCCCGGAAAATGGCAACGGGTGATTCTAGTGCCCACCCATCGAGCGGTAATGTTTGACGTTTTTGTGCTTTTTCTTCTGGCCTGCGAGATCCTTTTGCTCCTGCTCCAGCAGGTTCACCAGCTGCCGTTCTTCCACCAGCATTTGTTGCAGAAAGGCTTCCTGTTCCTGGGTGATGGTGATCAGTTCGGACACCCGGCCGAACCAGTCGCGCAGCATCTGGTCACGCTGTTGCAGCTTGTCGTCGATGTCCTTGCGTACGCCCTGCCGAATCAGTGATTGCAGCTCCAGCGACAACGCCCGAATCGCCTGAAAGTCTTCATCCATCTGCTGCCGAATAGTCGGCTTGTTTGCATCGGTCATATCACAATCAACTCTGCCTTGAGGGCACCCGCCTGTTTCATGGCTTCCAGAATCGCCATCAGGTCACCGGGGGCGGCACCAATTTCATTTACAGCCTTGATGATGTCGTCGAGGGTGACACCCGGGCCAAATTTGAACATCCGGCTCTCGCCGCCGTTATCTATCGTGATGTCGGTTTGCGGCACCACCACTGTCGCCCCATCAGCGAGTGGATTAGGCTGGGACACCTGAAAATCTTCTTTTACGGTCACCGTCATGCTGCCGTGGGTCACCGCCACCGGGTCGATGCGCACGTGCTGGCCCATCACAATAGTGCCGGTGCGGGAGTTAATCACGACCTTGGCGCGATCATCGCCAGTCTTGATTTCGAGGTTTTCAATAATCGACAGGTAAGCCACGCGCTGGCTGGTATCGCGCGGGGCGCTGACACGAATAGAGGTGGCATCGAGCGCTTCGGCAGTACCCGGGCCCAGCAGGTCGTTGATTTTTTCGACCATGGCGCGAGCAGTGGTGAAATCTGGCTGGTCAAGGTTGAACACCAGACTGTCGCCACGGGCAAAGTTATTTGGCACCGCCTGCTCGACTGAACCACCGTTAGGGATACGACCAACGCTCGGGACGTTGATGGTAATTCGTGAGCCGTCGTTGCCATCAACCCCCAGGCCGCCGACGACCAGGTTACCTTGAGCAACGGCGTAGGTGTTGCCATCGGCACCACGCAACGGGGTAAACAGCAACAGACCACCACGCAGACTCTTGGCGTTACCTAACGAGGATACAGTAACGTCAACCCGCTGGCCGGGTTTGGCAAACGGCGGCAATTCAGCCGTGACCGACACTGCAGCGACGTTCTTGAGCTTGGGGTCGGTGCCTTCCGGCAGCGTGATACCAAACTGCGCCATCATATTGGTGAAGGTCTGAGTGGTGAACGGAGCCTTGTCGCCAGTGCCATCCAACCCCACCACCAGGCCGTAGCCCACCAGCTGGTTGCTGCGCACACCGGCAATCGAGGTGATGTCCTTGATTCGCTCGGCGGTCGCGACGGTCGGAGCCAGCAGCATGACTGCCAGCAACCCCGCACAGCAGCCACGAGTCAAACGCGCTAAAAATTTCACAGGACACCTCACCTACAACGCCGGGCTTTTACTGCAAGCCGCAAATTCTGTTTAACGATAGCAGCCACCTGATGGCTACGCCGGGATTCTCAAATCAGAACGGCCACCAGGGCGAATTCAGAATCCGGTCACCCCAGCCCTGCTGGGTAGAGTTGTTCAGATTGCCGCGACCGCCGAAAGAGATTCGGGCATCGGCCACCTTGCTGGACGGCACGGTATTGTCTGGCGTGATGTCTTGCGGCCGGATCAGCCCAACGATACGAATAAACTCGTCACCGTCGCTCAGCGTCAGCCATTTTTCACCACGGATACGGAGGATGCCGTTGGGCAGCACTTCGGCAATCGACACACTCACCTGGCCCGACAGGCTGTTGGAACGGTCCGCCTCGCCCTTGCCGGTAAACTGCCGGTCTGAGCTGGTTTCTACACCCAGATTGAGGTTACGCAACCCCGGCGTTACACCCAATACCGTGCCGGCGCCCATGCTGTTGGTCGATGACTTGTCTGCCTTGGTCTGGGCCGATTTGCTCGACTGATATTGCTCGTCAAAAATCACCGTAATGATGTCTCCGACCCGCCGTGCCTGCTGGTCGGTGTATAGGCCGTTGGAATAATTGGCCTGAAACAGCGAGCCGGTCACGTTCGGTGGCGGCTGCAAGCTCTGGGCAGAAACCGGCGCAAAGTTCGGGTCGTTGGGAAACACATCGCGTTCCAGCGGCACCGAGGTGCAGCCGCTGGCCAGCAGCACAGCAGCCACCAGCCACAAGACCTTGATGTCAGCCGTGAGTGATTGCAACAGTCGCATGGGCCACCTCACCGGATTACACGTTCTGGGTCAGGAACTGCAGCATCTGATCGGCCGCAGAAACCACTTTGGAGTTCATTTCGTAGGAGCGCTGGACGGTGATCATTTTCACCAGCTCCTCCACCACTTCGACGTTGGAGTTTTCCAGCGCGCCCTGCTCCAGCGAGCCAAAACCCGCTTCACTCGGCACGCCGACTTGTGGCGCACCGCTGGCAGCGGTTTCAAGGAACAGGTTTCCACCGGTAGCCTGCAAGCCAGCCGGGTTGATAAAGTCGGTGGTTTCGATCTGGCCCAGATCAATCGGGGTTGGATCGTTCTGCAGCGTGGCCTGGACGATACCGTCACGGCTGATGGTGACTTCGTTGGCCTGATCGGGAATGGTGATCTGTGGCTCCAGCGGGTAGCCGTTGACGTTCACCACAGTGCCTTCGTCATTGATATGGAAAGTACCGTCGCGGGTGTAGCCAATATTGCCGTCTGGCAGCTGAATCTGGAAAAAGCCGCGACCGTTAATCGCCACGTCTAACGGCTGGTCAGTGAGCTGCAGTGAGCCTTCGGTAAATACCTTCTGGGTGCCAGCGGTACGCACCCCGGTCCCCAGCTGCAGGCCAGACGGCAAACGAGTGTCGGCGGAGCTATTGGCTCCGGGCTGACGGTCGATTTGATACAGCAGATCTTCAAATACCGGCCGGTCTTTCTTGAAACCGGTGGTGGCAACGTTGGCCAGGTTGTTGGACGTGGTGCTGAGCGCCAGATCCTGTGCTTCCAGCCCGGTTTTACTGATCCAGAGTGCGTTCATCATAATGGCTTACCTCGCTTGGCTGGGCTTACTGGCCTTGCAGCAACTGGGTGGTTGCCGCCGCGTTTTCATCAACATTTTTCATGAGTTTTACCTGCATCTCGTACTGACGGTTCAGTGCGATCAGGTCGGTCAGTTCGCTAACAGCGTTAACGTTACTGCCTTCAATAAAACCGTTTACCAGGGTCACGTTCGGGTCGGCCTGAGCCGGTGGCGTAGCCGGATCACGGAACCGGAACAGGCCGTCTTCGCCTTTTTCCAGCTGTTTGTAGTCCGGGTTCACCAGCTTCATCTGTACCGGTTCGGCAACCCCGACCGGCTGTTCACCGGCTGGCTGAATGGTAACGATACCAGCACGGCTGACTTCAATAGCGGTGTAAGGCTCCAGCACAATCGGGCCTCCCTCGCCAATCATTTGCAGGCCCTGGCCATTGAGCAAACGGCCATCCGGGTCGACGCTGAGATCACCAGCGCGGGTATAGGCTTCCTGACCATCCGGGCCGACTACCGCAAACCAGCCTTCGCCTTCCAGCGCGACGTCCATACGGCGGCCGGTTTCCATTAATGGTCCTTCGCGGAAATCACTGGCAGGCCGCTCGGTCAATGCGTAGGCACGGGTCGGAAAATGCTCGCCGAAAACTCCCATCGCCCGGCTCTGGGTGTAGTCCGACCGAAAGCCCGTGGTGCTGGCGTTGGCCAGGTTGTTGGCGTGTGCCGCCTGACCATAGGTGTTCTGCTTGGCGCCAGACATGGCGATGTACAGTGCCCTATCCATTCTTCCTCCCGCGCAGCGCAAAAGGCGGCTGCTCTTGTGATTCCTGCAGGTGATTTACCTGCCTTTGGATGGAATAAAGCAGTAGTCGTGCCAGTTATATTTTTCGTATGTTTTTCAATAGGTTGACTGAATTTTGGCGGGATTTTGAAAATCAAAAGTCAAAATAGCGGCACGGTATTGCCGCTATTTCGTGGGTTGCAGAAGACGGGATTTTGACTGGCTTGTTGGGCACGGCCCAACCGGGTGATACAGGGGAGTTTATTCCGTAGGGTCCAGGCATGCCTGGACAACAGCCTTTGGTATCATCACCGTGGCGTCGGGACATGTCCCGACCCCACACCCACGCTGTTGCGTGGTAATGCCAAACGGGTGATACAGGGGAGTTTATTCCGTAGGGTCCAGGCATGCCTGGACAACAGCCTTTGGTGTCATCACCGTGGCTGTCGGGACATGTCCCGACCCTACACCCGCGCTCTTGCGTGGTAATGCCAAACGAGCAGGATGGGCCATGCCCATCACAACGCGGTTAATCCAGAAACTTCTGCCAGAACAGCGCATGACCGGCAGCCGGGTCGAGTTCGTAACCGGCAAAGCCAAATTTCTGGTAGGCGTTTTTGGCAACGTCATTGTTGGACAGTACTTCCAGCGTCACCTTGCAGCAGCCTTGTTCACGAGCCAGATCTTCCACCACTTGCAGCAGCTTCTGGCTGAGTCCAAGGCCTCGGAAGCTTTTCTTCACAGTGATGTCGTGGATATTGAGGATCGGTTTGGCCTTAAAGGTAGAAAATGCGCCGAACACGTTAACCAAACCAGCTGGCTGGCCGTCGACCCAGGCAATCCAGCTGTAGGCATGGCTGATGGCTGAGAGGCGCTGCGGTAACTGGCGGCAAACTTCTGCCGTCAGCGGTTCACCACCGCCCATTGGGTCTATAGCGTAGTCGTTAAGCAGTTCGACCAGTGCAGCGGCTTGTTGTGGATCGTTGTAATCAACCTTGCGAATGTCGATAACAGGTGAGGTGGAATTGGCAGACATACGGGCTCCTTGATTAGCCGTTCAGGGTAACCTGAAGACCGTCTTGCTGCCAATTAGCGTGTTTATCAGGACATCTCCTGACCCTACGCAGATAGATATATTCATCATATTGGCAGGGCCATATGTCATGCCCCTGCGAACCGGTGATTTGTAGGGTCCAGGCATGCCTGGACTACCCCCTCACAGGCCTCATCAGATATTCAGAATCGCCTGGGTTACCTGGTCTGCGGTTTCAATGGTTTTGGCGTTGGCCTGGAAGTTACGCTGGGCAATGATCAGCTGCACCAGCTCTTCTGACAGGTCGACGTTGGAGTCTTCCAGCGCGGCTGACTGAATCTGGCCCAGCGACGCGGTATTCGGCTCACCGATGGTGGCAGAACCCGAGGCGTAGCTTTCAGCCCAGGCAGTATCCCCAATTGGGGTCAGGCCATCCGGGTTGACGAAGTCTGCCAGCGCCACCTGACCCAGCGTCTGGGATTGGCCGTTGCTGAACTGGGCGAAAATAACGCCATCCTGGTCAATCTCCAGACCAGTCAGACGACCAGTGGTGTAACCATCCTGATCAACCCGGTTAACCGCGAAGTCGCTGCCGTACAGTGTGGTGCCAGCTAGGGTGATCTGATAGTTGGAGCTGTTGGGCGGCGTGGTCAGCGGCAGGCCGCCTTCCAGTACGTTCATTGAGCCCAGCGCGCCATTACGATCGCCATTCTCATCTACCGGGTCCCAGTTGGTGATGTACATTTCGCCGGTGGCAGCTTCGTCGATGGTGCCATCCTGGTTGAAGTAGATAGTGAAGCGCGCCTGGGTTGGTTCCTGGTTGGCCGGGTAATCCAGGGTGTAATCCGGGTCGCCAACGTTTTCGCCATCCACGGTGACGTACATGGCCCATTCGTTACCGGAAGCCGCTTCGGTAGACGGCTCATGGACGAAGTATTGGGTCATTACGTGGGCGTTACCCTGGCTGTCGTAGATATTGATCGAGGTCGCGTGGTTGTAGGTCGACGAGTCAGTTGGATCGAACACGTTCAAGGCGTAATCGGTGAACTCGGTTTCATCCAGGTTGCCGAAAATACCAGTCACGGATGGGCTTGGGTCGGTCAACGTGTAGCCTTCGTTCAGCACGATATTCACGGTACCACCAATAGTGGCGGCACGATCAGCGGAGCTGCTGCCACCCAGTACAGACTGGCCGGAGTTCTCGGAACCCATCAGCACCAGCGAGTCGGTGTCCACCGTTGAGTCGATCTCGATATTGATATCACGGCCGGTGCGGCTGCTGATTTCCAGATCCCCATCGGTATTCAGTTCGGCACTGAATCCTGGCAGCGAGGTAGTGGCGTAGCCGTTGATTTCCTCCACCAGACCTTCCAGCGTGGTTGAGGTCAGCGTCTGGCCATTCAGCGTAATGGTCATCTCACCAGTTGGGCTGTTGTAGCCTGCGGCGGTAATGGTTGCGGTGGTGCTGGCCGACGCAGTAATGCCGGGTTCATCGTTCAGCAAGGCGACAATTTCGTTGGCTTCGCTGTATTCCGGAATGGTGATCAGGGTTTCGTTACCGTCCGGGTCCACCAGGGTCACAGTGGTTTCCGGGTAACCGTTATTGACTCCTTCAACACCGCCCACCATCAGGGTGCTATCAGAAGCGTCAACCTGCAGCAGTGCGTACAGATCTGCTACGTCGAGGTCAGCACCGCTGGCCGTGACGTTAGTGATGCTGATGGTGGAATCTTCACCTTCGACGGTAGCGCGCAGCTCCAGCTGATACTGGGCCGGAGTTGTCGCAGGTTCTACTTCAGCAGCATAGGCCAAAACACCGATGTAATCATCGCTGGACTGGCTGTTGAGCTGGGCGTTAATCGCGGATGCCAGTTCCTGTACCGAGTTGATTTCCTGATCCAGTGAAATCAGTACCGAACCACTGCGGCCTTCGGTGTCTGGTGATGGCACAGTCAGGTTGATACGGAAGCTGTTGGTGCGGTCGATCTCGTCTACCCCACTCACTTCATACAGGCTGTCCAGCCCCAGCAGCGACACCGCCTGCGGCTCGGTGGTCGTAGACGCAATGCTGATGCCTTCGCCGGAACCTGTGTTCAGGTTGGTGAATACCAGCTGACCGCCAACGGCTTCAACACTGACCTTGTCGGCCAGACCACTGGTGCCAATGTAGGTGTCAATCTGATCCTGAATCTCACTCGCCAGGTCGCTCAGGCTGGCATAGGTACCGGTTGGAATAATGATGGTGTAAGGGCCAGCACCGTTGCCGGTGTCACTGGTGACTTCCAGGGTGAATTCGTTGTTGGCTTCAATCGGCGCAACACCAGCGTCGTAACGAGCAGATGAGGAGAAGCCGAGATCGTCCAGGTTCATGCCGACAGAGCCAGACTGGTTATTGGCCAGCTGCACATAATCACCGGCACTGGCCGGTGCCTGCACGTCGAAGGTCAGGTAACCACCAACGTTGGAGACAACCACATCCGGCGTGGTGGTCAGGGTGGCAATCTGGGTGTTGATTTCACTGACCAACTCAGTAGCGGAAATACTGGTGAAATCGGTTGGTGCGGCAGACTGCCAGTCGGCTTCAGAAATACGAATGCCGTAGGTCGAACCATTGCCAGTAGCAACGGTAAAGGCCAGTACATTGCCGTTGGCAGTGCTGAAGTCCTGCGCCAGATAAACGCCATCACCAGTCAGTGACGCGTATTCCCCCGGGTCTGCAGATACAATTTCCAGTGGCGGAGTTGAAGTAGTCCGTGTGGTGGTTGATGTGCCCGGTTCGCTCGACAGATCAATGCTGATCGGCGTGTTGCCGACAAACAGCAGTTCACCGGCGGTGCCGTCTACCACGCCGGTATTGGTACCAAAGGTAGTGTCCCAGTCGGTGGTGCTGCTGATGGTAAAGGTGCTGCCGTCGGTGGCGGCATAACCGGCACGCTCAATCACCAGCTCACCGGAAGTGCCCTGGCTGGCAACAAATTGCTGTGAACCAAAGGTGCTGTTAAGGGCGCTCTGCACATCACTGAGCACGTTGGCGACGGTGGAACCGGCAGCAACGCCGGTAAGGGTCACGGTTTGGGCTCCATTGCCGTCGTTGGCATCAATATCCATGGTAATGGATGCATAACCTGTGGTGGCTACGGTGGACAGGTCAGTCGCAAAAGCCAGCTCTGCCGGAGTGCCGCCGGTCATTGGCTGACCAGCCGGATACAGGGTGGTCGTGGTGGATTCCGGCAAACCGGTATCCACCACACCGACTGCCAGACCCGTAGTCGATACCGTAGAGCCGATTTCCTGCAGCACAGGTTCACTGGCATCGATGTTCATCGAACCTTCCACCAATTCAGTCTGGTGCGGTGCCTGGCTGCTGACTTCAATCGTCAGATCCTGCAGCACACCACCGATTTCGCCGTTTTCGTCAGCGGCAAAACCTTGCAGGTGAGCGCCATTATTGGCGACGACGTTGCCGTCTTTATCCAGCGAGAAGATACCGGAACGGGTGTAGCTGAGGGTGTCATTGCTGCTCAGCACAAAAAAGCCGGTGCCATCGATAGCCAGGTCGAGGGTATTGTCAGTCGAGCTGATGCTGCCCTGGGTAAATTCCTGGGCAATATCTGCTACCGAAACACCGCTACCCACTTTGGCTCGGCCGCTGCCCAGCAGCGAGTTGGTGTAGACGTCGCCGAACTCGGTCCGCGACTCTTTGAAGCCGGACGTACTGGCGTTGGCGATGTTGTTACCAGTAACCGAAAGGTCTGTAGATGCCGCGTTCAGACCGCTCAAACCAATGTTAAATGACATAACCTGTTCCTCTCACTGATGGCACTGGGCCAATCACCTTTCGTCTACTGTTAATCTTCAAGAATCTGACTGATATCGGACAGGCCAGCGGTCTGGCCTCCGGTCAGGTTAAGGGTCACTGCGCCTGTCGAAGCCAGCGTGACGCTCTCAACCCGGGTGCTCATGTTCATCGCCATCTGCTCGGTACTGCCCGCCACGGTACCAGTCAGCACAAACTGATATTGGCCAGCATCGTACGGCGCCAGAATCGCGTTGCCGTTGCTATCGAGCAGCAGCTCACCATTGCTGTCGGTGAGGTACTCATCGCGATTGAGGTTGTTATTGGTGACCGCCTGGCCGTCCATGGTCAGGTTCAGACCATCCCACTGGACAGACAAGGCACCTTCGCTGTGGCTACCCAGATCGTATTGCTCCAGCAACTGACCAGCGCTGTTGTAAACCGTCATGGTCAGGTCGGTCGCACTGGCGTCCAGATTGGTAGATGCGCTCAGCACACCATCCTGACGCAGGCTACCAGTGGTGTTGCCGTCGATGATCACCGACTGCCCCACCATACTGGAGGCCTGCAATGCCGAGAACGACGAGAACTCGGACGAAATGGCTTCCACCGTACTGTTCAGATTATCGATCCCTTCGACGCTGGAGAACTGCGCCAGCTGGGCCACAAACGCCTGGTTGTCCATCGGATCAAGCGGGTTCTGGTTATTCAGCTGGGCAACCATCAGCTCCAGAAAGGCATCCTGACCCAACTCGTTAGAGGCCGTGCCAGTACCCGAACTGGTGTTGGTACGATACTGGTCCAACACGGAGGCTGAGGTTACGTCGGTGATCGCCATGGTGTTCTCCTTACTGTCCCAGCGTCAGTGTGCGGGTAAGCATTTGCTTGGCCGTTTTCATCACTTCAACGTTCATCTGATAACTGCGGGAGGACGACATCATGTCGGTCATCTCTTCCACCACGTTGACGTTGGGGTAATACACATAGCCATCTTCGTTGGCCATTGGGTGGTCGGGCTGAAAACGCGCCTGCAGCGGCGAGTCTTTCTCAACGATGCCCAGCACCTGCACGCCGACACCAATGTTGCTGTCGAGATCGCTGAACTGGTTGTCTTCATTAAGCTTCAGCTGCTCCTGCTTCATCACCGCAAACCAGGGCTTGCGAGCTCGGTAGGTTTCATCCACCGAGCTGGACGCACTTTCGGCGTTGGCAAGGTTGGACGCAGTGGTGTTCATTCGCACCGACTGGGCGCTCATACCGGAACCGGCAATATCAAATACGTTGGTCAGTGACATGATTATTCTCCCCGGATCGCGCCTTTGAGGCCCTTGAACTTGGCACTCAGAAATTCAAACGACGCGTTGTAGTCGAGACTGTTGCGGGCATACAACGCCTGCTCGATCTGCGAATCCACCGTGTTACCGTCGATCGCCGGTTGCATCGGATTGCGGTAGCTGAGGTCGTCCTCGATATAACCGTGACCGGCAATATGACCAGCAGCAGTGCGCTCCATCGCCAGACCGGTTTGCTGACTGGTGCCCACCTTGCTCTGCTCAACAGCGTTATCCAGCGCCGTACGGAAATCGAAATCCCGCGCCTTGAATCCGGGTGTATCCGAATTCGCCAGGTTATTGGCCAACACCTCAGCGCGCTTGCCACGCAACTGCAGTGCTTCATCGTGTACGCCCAGGGCGTTGGAAAAATTGATTGCCGCCATTGTCTGTCTCACGGTCACAGCTTCTGATGCAGTGACTACAGCAACCAGTGTGCCAAAAATAAATTTCTTTATTTATCAGTAGTTTATGGATTCAAGAGCGGCAAACCAGATTCAAAGCGGCAAGCTGCCGCTGGCAGGCAAACGGCAGATTGCCGCTGCGCGAGGAAGAAGGAAGAAGGAAGAAGGAAGAAGGAAGAAGGAAGAAGGAAGAAGGAAGAAGGAAGAAGGAAGAAAAGCCGAACAGCAGGAAATCGGAATACACCAACCCGACCTCCCAACTCCGTAGGGTCACGGCATGCCGTGACAACAGCCGAACACCACTCCGGGCGAACCTGCAAATGCCAAACATGTAGGGTGCTATTAGCGAAGCGTAATACACCAACCACCCCAGCCTGACGCTATAGCCAGCTCTCGCAGGGCCACACGTCGTAGGGTCACGGGTTATCTACGGTAATCGCTGATTCCTGGATGCATCAAATTGGTATCGTATGAAAAAACGTATCCAGTAAACGTAGGTTTTCTCTGTTCTCAGGCTGTAGCCTCACGTGCGCATAAAGCGACGAATTCCGTTCAGAAACGGGCTGTAGACACCTTTCTCCTCTTGAATTAATACTGTACATATAGACAGCAAAATCAGGTATTGGAAAAATCAATGCGCGCTTTTCCGACAGGCTTGCGCGCTTTCCCTAGCGCTGATACGGTAAGGCATTGATACATGGAAGGTTATTGCGCAGGTTTACAGATTAATGCGCAACGCGAACCGGAGTTAATGCGCATGCTCGCTTTCTTAGAATGGACTGATCTAGAAATGGAATTTTATTCATATATTTCAGCTGATTATCGCACCTTTCCAGAAACTGGTTTACCCAGAAAGCGCGGATGCGCACTAATAAGCTGTTAGCCACTATAGCCCAATCGTTAAATTAAACCTCATTAACTGTTATAATGCTGAACTTTTATACTCCAAGCCAAGATAGAGTGAGTTAAAACATGACTAATACTTCAGAAGAACTAATGCTTAGAGATAAATCTACTGGACGTTGGATAAAACGTGTAGATGAAGATGTTAATTTAAGTAAAAATTTAGTTCCCGATACGTTAATTACAGTCAACAACAATATAATTAACTATACAGACACAAACAGAATAATAGAGAAAATTGTAGAGGTACGGAAAACATCGAGAATCGTTTTCTTGGAAGATAAATTTAATAAAGTGGTAGATAGCTTAGATAACTACCGAGCTTACAATGTCGGTATCGAAAAGGTGTTCAATGCATGCGAAGAGCATTCTAGTGAGTTTGATAATCGAATAAGATCTATTATAGGTGAATTTGATTATGGGTTTGGTTATAAAAATGATAATGAGCATTTACTGAACGTGTCTAGTACATATCTTAAAGTCCTATTTTCGTATATATATTCTTCTTTCATTCTTCACAAAGATAAAGTTAAGAATGAAACAGTCATATACACTAAGTTAGAATCTTTTAAGAGTTATCTTCAAGAAGTTATTGAGAGAATATTAATACCAACAAGATTTAGTCATGAGTTGGATTATCGTAATTCGATATACTCCAATATGATCTACGGAGATATGGACATAGACAATGTACGTTCACTTGTAAAGTTTGACCGTCGATTTAGTGATGAATTAGACTTGATTAAAAGTCACACGAAAACTTTGGTTGGAAATGATTACTGCTCGGATATTTCTGGGAGTTTTATGCGCTATTCCGAATATGATGAAAAGATTAAGTATGTTTCTGGTTTATACATACTTCTCTGTGATATTGATAACCTAATTAAAATTAGGCAAGAAATTCATAGCATAACTGATAAAACTATTTTTATTGAGTACGAGGCCAATCTAAATAACAAGGCGCTGCACACGGAAAAATAACTCGCTGCGCTCCTTATTTTCCGGTGAGCGCGGCGTTATAAGCCATACACGGAGAGGTTATGAACGGAGAACAAGAAAAACCAGGTGCTTTCCCTTATGTCATAGGTGGAGCTTCTTTTATTCCAGCTATCGGAATAATCTTTGGCATCATTGCCATCATTTGGGGCTTGGTAACAAAAAATCCTGGGGGTAAGAAACTGGCAATTATCGGTGCTTGCGGCATTGCCTTGAGTGTCATTCTATATGGTTCACTTTTTTATTTCGGCTTTGTCCAAAGAGATGGAGTATATGATGATCTTCGTGCCAAGCTAAGTAAAAACACAATCACATCTCTCGCGCAAGCCATTGAGTTTTATAAAACACAAAACGGAAACTATCCGGCTTCACTTGAAGTCCTGCGCGAATCACTTCCAGAAAATTCTATGGTGTTCGTTTATGACCCAGCACATGTTCAAATAGGCGACGAGCCACGTTATTACCACTATGATTTAAAAGACGATTCACATTACTACTTACTGGGAGTAGGCCCTGATGAGAAGCCATTTACAAACGATGATATTCTGCCAAATATTGAAGTAAAACCTAATGGTAATATTGGTTTTATAGTTCATGAAGGTAGCAAAAGTGGCTTATAAAATTCGCTCGTGTGGGGTGCTTAACCTCGATTCGGCTAACACCCCACAGATTGACGTTAGAAGGATTAAACTGTGATTTTTAAAATACTTTTACTTGTTGGTCTACTCCAGTTGTTATATCGAACTGAGAATCCATTGTTATGCTCTGGTGTCTATGGAGTTGCTGCACTCTTGCTGGGTTTGATATTCGGTGGCCAAATTTTAAGCGTTTTGATTATGTCCCTGATTGCCTTCGGACTAGCGACAGCGTATTTCTGGCTTTTGAATGAATATCGAGATGGCGTGGCTCATTGGGGTATCATGATTGGCGGTCTACTCATTGGAATCATTTGACATGCATTCTAACAAGCGGCCGTTGAGGCAACTGAAACGTGTGGAGGGACGCGTAAAAACACGTGCCCCAGGTCCGGGCATTAGGCAATAATAGATTCATAGGATTTAGAAAGTTTGTTGAGCTGGATTGTTTTTGGGTTGGTGGTCGTAACTTTTTTCGTATTTGGTGAGGTGCCCGGGTGGCGTGTGGTTGGGTTTTTTCAGATGCTATATTCAATTCGGGTTATGAGAGAGCGAAGAATAGGTGTCGGTATCAAGGGGTTTGATCCAAGTAGCTATGTAACCGGTAAGTCTGCCCTTGTCTTAGGTGCTTTATCTTTCATACCAGGTTTACTGTTGCTGTTAAGTCCCCACATCTTTTTGGAATTTTTTTCCAAAAATCCAAGCTAATATAATTATTCAACCAGGAGCTAGTGTGTTATCAATAATTGTTAACAAGGGCGCGGGGTCCTGTGCCTAACAAGGTACTCAAGAGATATTCGATGAAAGGGAAAAAATTTTTAATAGGAATCATTGCCGTACCAACCCTGCTGTTTTTGACACAATCAGCGATGATTTCTTATATGTTACTGGCTGGCTCTATAAGACCAGGTGATCGTATTTATGGTGATGGCGTAGCCCCTTCTTATCTTGGGTCGTACCTATCAACCATTGCAAGCTTTACTGTTTTAGTGCTGCTAATATATGCTAATTATCGGGTGGGAAAAAATTCTGCAAACTCAAGGTCATAACATGCCGCTCAAAGTTCAGCCGTGGCCTGGATTTCGCCCAGCCCCTGTTACGGGCATTATTGCAACAGGTAACATAATGAAGCGATTACTTTTCTTATTCGTTATTGCCGTATCTGCTTGCTCCTCAAATAGCATCATTACAGAGAAAGAACGGGAGTGGATACAGAAGCTCCAAATCTTTGATCCTGTTGGTAAGAGCAAAGAAGAACTTTTTAAATGGCAGAGTGACAATGGCGTTCCATTAAATTCTTTCCCACATTAAGGGGGAATAATTCTCGAAACTATAGAAGTAGATAATTCCATATGCGCAATGTGGCATATAATTATCGCTATTGAGACAGATACTAATGGGAAAGTAACGAATTATTCAATCAATAGTGCTGGTACATGCTTGTAAAAACTGCTGGCCATAACAAGGCGTTGTTGTCGGCTGCGACTGCCTTCCGCTGCGCTCCAGTCAGCCCTAAACCGAGGCGTTACTCGCTATGAAACGTATATTTCTACTTCTGACACTTTATCCGGCCTTACTAAATGCATCGGTCGACTTGGTTAAAGTAGTCAAGTCAGAAAACCGTATGATGCTGATGGAAGGAGGTCAGGTCGTAACTGAATATGATGTAGCATTTGGAGCGAACCCAAAGGGACATAAGTTCCAGGACGGTGACGAACGGACACCAGAAGGCCGATATACTCTGGATTACAAGAAAGAAGATTCGTCGTTCTATCGTTCTATGCATATCAGCTATCCCAATGCTGAAGATGTAGCAAAGGCGGATGAGCTTGGGGTATCTCCTGGCGGTTTTATCATGCTACATGGCCAGAAGAACGGTTTAGGATGGCTTTCATTCCTCTTTCAAAAGTTCAACTGGACTAACGGCTGCATTGCACTCACGAATAGTGACATGGATGATTTTATGGAGAGGGTAGATGTCGGCACTCCGATTGAAATCCAGTGGTAAGTGTACTAATAAGCAAAGGCAGGCTGGGATGGCTTCGCCGCCCCTGCTTTCAGTGCTAAGTGTAAGGAAGAGTATGAAGCATCTATTATGGATCGTTGTCTTGTTATCTGCTTTCGCACAAGCAGGTGACGAGAAAATTGCAATTTATCTCGATTTCGAAAAAGCTTACATGAGTAATAATGTATCTTCATTCTCTCCGTGGCTTGGTAAGGAATATAAAATCAGTCAAACTTTGCATATCCCAGGCATGGGGGCGGATACTCGGTCTGTTTCAAAACGCCAGTTATTGGCGTCGATGAAAGCTGTCGGAAAACCAAGCTCTATGCCACATTCTGCACCTGAAAATACAGTCATTGAATCTGTGGGTGGCAATAGCTTTTGTGCAAGTTCAACAACTCTAAAGAAAACCATCGTGGGTGGAGACAAATACGAAGAAAAGGAAGTTAGGAACGTTTGTTTTTCTCAAAATGGGTCAAAGTATTTAGCCACATCACACAATATTGATGTCTACTATCGTGCCCTGTAAACACTTAACAAGCGGCTCCAATGCGCCCCGTTTAGCCTGGCCAAATGTGATATATGGTTTTACCCCGTTATTACGGACACATCTAAAAATGTAGCAGATCAATTTATTGAAAAAATGGGGCTTATCAATAAGGTCGTTCCAAGCCCGGTGATATTATAGTTATAAAAAATCATTCAAATACAAGGGCCTGCCCCCTTCTTTAAGATGGCTCCGCGGCATTCGATTAACTAACGGATCATGATGTATTCCAAGCCCCACCCCCGCTGTTGGCTTCAACGTGAATATTACAGCTGACAGGCTGTCACCCGTCAGATTGCAGACTGTGATAGCAAAACCAGCTGTTCCCTACACGGTAAACTGAGCAAGTTCGCTATCCAGTTCATCACTGCTGTGGCTTAACTTGCGCATAAAGTCACTGCTCTGACGTGCATCCGCATTGGATTGCTGTGCCAGCGATGCGATGGTCTGCACCTTCGACGATACTTCCGTAATGGTCACCGTCTGCTGTTCTGTTGCCGTTGATATTTGTGTGATCAACATCGACAGCTCTGTCATTTGTTGACGAATTTCATCGAGCGATTCGCTGGCTCCTGCAGATTTGGTCATGCCGTCGCTGACTTCTCCGACGCAGCTTTCCATCAGGGTAAAACACTGATTAGTCTGGTTCTGAATCGTTCTTATCACGTCAGTAATTTCAGTGGTGGAATCTGCAGTACGTTGCGCCAGTGTGCGGACTTCATCCGCGACTACCGCGAAACCCCGGCCTTGTTCTCCCGCTCTGGCCGCTTCAATTGCCGCATTGAGCGCCAGCAAATTGGTTTGCTCAGAGATACCGGCAATCACTGACACAATATCGCCAATTTTACCTGCCTGTTCTTTTAACGAGGCAATGGACTCTGAGCTGGCCGAGACCCGCCCTGTGATTGCCTGCATACTGCTGACGGTCTCCTGTACGCGCTGTTCACCAAGCACCGCCAGCTTGCTGACTCGTTCAGCACTGTCAGCGGCACCTACGCAACTGGCGGCAATTTCCCGTGAAACCTGTGACATCTGCTCACTGGCAACAGCTACTTCGTCTGCCTGGCAGGCCGTTTTTTCTGAACTGCTGTTAATGACATCTGCGCTGCTACTGGTACGAATCACCAAATCCCGAATGGTGATGCCGTTATTTTTAATTCCTGAAATCATAATTTGCAGCCGTTCAATAAACTGGTCGACAAAGCGGGACAAATCCCCTATTTCGTCATCGCGGGAAAAGCCTGTACGTTTGGTCAGATCGCCATCTCCCATAGCGATATTGCGGATGCGTTCGGTGATTGCGATTAACGGCGACATAACCATTTTTCTTGTCATAACGGCGAGAAAACCTGCTATCAGGAGCCCGGCTATAAAAACGGTCGTCATCAGTAAATAGACTGAATCTACGGTACTTTCACTGGCGAGAACCTGCTCGTCGACCTTGCCGTCAGCAATTTCTTCAATATTTCCTAATAGCATCTTCAAATTGTCTGTTGACACCTGGTAGCCTGTATTTGACTGCATATAGGTTTTGTAATTTTGTATGACTTGTTCCAGCAAATCCCTGAATTGAGCAATTTGCTGGTTCAGCGCCTGTTCCTGGGACTGTCCGGGCACCGTGGTCGAGGGAGCGGTAAAAGCCCCGGTTTGCAACATGCCGCTTATGGCGTCGTCCATGAACGTCGAAGCCTGCTTTAATTGTTTTTCCATCAAGACGGGATATTCCCCTCTCAGAAGCCGTTCAAGCAGATAGAGTTGTTTTAATAGCCCAATGGTTGATTCCATACCACCATCAGCCGCCTCCCATTTAACACTCAGTCCGCTATTCCAGCTGATCATGGTGTCTGGATTGCTTTCCAGCACCTCCACAGCTCTATCGCCTTGTTCTTCGAGTTCTCCCAGCAAGGTCACTAATTCTGCAGTCACTCGCTGAAACTCCTTCCGGGATGTTGCAAACCGGTTGTAGTCAGAAATCAGGTTGTTTTCCCTGGCTTCCCTATCTGATTGGGCTTCACGTAATGATGCGAGCACATCCGTTGGTACAAGACTGCTCGCTTCAAGTCGGCTGCTTGCCTGTGCCACCGATTTTTTGCTCTGTTGATGCGCGGCTGTATCCAACGGTTTGCCTGCGAGCATCATTTCTATGTCGAGCATTTGCTTTTGCAATTCGATAGTCGTTTCCATTGCACCATCGGCGGAATCCCAGGCCGGGCCCACCACATAACCGAGCGAACTGCTGAGACGATGAATGCCATAAAAGCCGACTGCAGCAATCAAGATGATGGTGACGGCCATTAATCCAAGGCCCAATGATGCTTTGCTGGATAGTGTCATAGCGTAACTCCGTAAAAGGCATTCACTTCGATGGAAAGCGTCAGCACCCATGCATCGCGTATCTCGTTCAAACCAGAAGGATGCTGGATAAACTGAATATCCGGCTGCAGCATGAGCTGGTCATAACCGAACCCCAAATCAGCATCCAACAAAAAGCGAGACGTAAGACCCCTTTCCACCCCGCCGCTGACGACCTGAGAGTTATCGACCGCGATGTCGGCGAAGGGGATAAAAGTGTCTTCGGAAGCCTCTGCTGAACAGAAGACAGCAAGGGCAGATAACGATGCTGTAGAACCGGTGCGTAACAGCAGACTCATAGTGATGGCCTGATAATCTGGGGCTGATTATTAACGGTAGACAAGGGAAGATAACTGCGCAAACCAGTGGCATTCAGGCTGATTGTCATTCATCCGGGCGTCTATCCGAAATCTGCCCACTCAGGCAAAGAGTCAGAAAAAGTTTTACGGTTGTGGTGAAGTGCAGCGCAAGACGATAACTTTCAGACCTTATTAAGCCGTCCGTGAAATCGGGGTAGAACCCGGCAGCTCAAACAGCCCACACACCCTTCATGAATATTGCTCACATTGATCTGAGATAATATCAATTTTTCTCACGTTGTCGTTCCGGTATAAATCCCCCACTGCTCTGAACCAGCCTCCCCTGCTGCCGAAAATCCGGCCAGCAACTAGAGGGGAAAGACCACTGATTGGGTAAGTCCGAATCGCCATTGGAAGGTCCCGCAAGAGCACAAACACATTCAGGCTTTATCAGATAATCAGGATGCCAGGAACGATGAACACGAATTTCAGCTTCGCGATAAAAAGCACCCGCTTCGACGAACATTACCAGCCGTCGGATAACACTCGTATCACCACCAACTTCGCTAATCTGGCGCGCGGTGCCCGTCGTCAGGAGAACCTGCGCGACACTCTGCGGATGATCAATAACCGCTTTAACGCGCTGGCCAATTGGGATAACCCGAACGGTGATCGTTATTCCGTCGAGGTTGAAATTATTTCGGTGGATATCGACATTGAGGGCAACGGCCAGACCTTCCCGACCATCGAGGTGTTGCAGACCACGATTATCGACCACGCCCATAACAAGCGTATAGAGGGTCTGCTTGGTAACAGCTTTTCGTCGTATGTGCGGGATTACGATTTCAGTATTTTGCTGCTGGATCACAACCAGAATCAGGCCCGTTTCAGTGTTCCCGAAAACTTCGGTGATCTGCACGGCAAGCTGTTCAAGTATTTTGTGAATTCCGCCGCCTACCGTCAGAACTTCAGCAAGCAGCCGGTGATTTGTCTGAGTGTTTCAGACAGCAAGATCTACCATCGCACCGAAAACCAGCATCCGGTGCTGGGCTTTGAATACGAGCCGAATGAAGCGTCGTTAACCGAAAACTACTTCAAACAGATGGGCTTGCAGGTTCGTTATTTTATGCCGCCCAACAGCACCGCACCGCTGGCGTTTTATTTCTTTGGTGACCTGATTAACGACTACAGCAACCTGGAGCTGATCAGCACCATCGCCACCATGGAGACGTTCCAGAAGATTTATCGGCCGGAAATCTATAACGCCAATGCAGTGGCGGGCGAACGTTTTATTCCAAGCCTGCAGCACCCGGATCACTCGTTGACCCGTATTGATTATGACCGTGCCGAGCGTAGTCAGCTGGCCATCAAGCAGGGCAAGTTTGCTGAAGAGCATTTCATCAAGCCGTACCGCGCTGTGCTTGAGCAGTGGTCCGCCAGTTTCGCCGTTTAATTTGTTACCGATATTTGTTGATTGATTATGAAAAAGTTATTACCGACATCGACCGCTGGCAGCTTGCCGAAACCCGTTTGGCTGGCACAGCCGGAAACCCTCTGGTCACCCTGGAAGCTGGAAGGTGATGCGCTGGTCGAAGGCAAACAGGACGCCTTACGTGTATCACTGCAGGAGCAGCTGCAGGCGGGCATTGATATTGTCAGCGACGGCGAACAAACCCGTCAGCATTTTGTGACCACCTTTATCGAGCACCTCAGCGGCGTCGATTTTGAAAACCGCAAGACCGTTAAAATCCGCAATCGTTATGACGCCAGCGTGCCGGTGGTGGTGGATGCCGTCAGCCGCACGCGGCCGGTGTTTGTTGAAGACGCCCGCTTTTTACGCCAGCAAACCAATCAGCCGATTAAATGGGCGTTGCCCGGCCCCATGACCATGGTCGACACCCTGTTTGACGACCATTACCAGAGCCGCGAAAAGCTGGCCTGGGAATTCGCCAAAATTCTGAATCAGGAAGCGCGTGAGCTGGAAGCGGCTGGCGTCGATATTATCCAGTTCGATGAACCGGCCTTTAACGTGTTTTTTGATGAGGTTAATGACTGGGGCATCGCGGCACTGGAAAAAGCGGTTGAGGGCCTGCAATGCGAAACCGCCGTGCATATTTGTTACGGCTACGGCATCAAGGCCAATACCGACTGGAAACAGACGCTGGGTTCGGAATGGCGCCAGTACGAAGAGATTTTTCCGAAGTTGCAACGCTCCAGTCTCGATATTGTGTCACTGGAGTGCCAGAACTCCCGTGTGCCGATGGATCTGATTGAACTGATTCGGGGCAAGAAGGTGATGGTCGGGGCGATTGATGTCGCCAGCAACCAGATCGAAACGCCCGAGGAAGTGGCTAATACGCTGCGAAAAGCGCTGCAGTTTGTCGATGCTGACAAACTGTATCCAAGCACCAACTGCGGCATGGCTCCCCTCTCCCGCCAGGTTGCACGTGGCAAGTTGCAGGCCTTGAGTGACGGGGCGGCGATCCTGCGGGCGGAGCTTGCGGGTAGCGAGTTGGCGTTGTTGGTGTAATTCGGAGTTGTTGTCACGACATGTCGTGACCCTACGCAGGTCGGTGTTTTGTGCAACCCTGACGGTGTAATACGCCTGCGGCTATTACACCCTACGGTTCTGATGCAATTCGGAGTTGGTGTCACGACATGTCGTGACCCTACGCAGGTCGGTGTTTGGTGCACCCCTGACGATGTAATACGCCTGCGGCTATTACACCCTACGGTTCGGATGTAATGCAGGGCCGTTGTCACGACATGTCGTGACCCTACGAAGACGGGTATTTTTGCGTGGGGGATGGATTCCGAAGACGAATGTTTTTCGTAGGGGCAAGGCATGCCTTGCCAATGGCTTCCCGGAAGCAAAAAAACCGCTATCCAAAGATAGCGGTGTCATCATCAACAAGGGATGACAGCAAGAGGAACTACCTCACCAACGTCTTTCTATTTGTCTGCACGGTTTATCCCGCCAGGCGGCTGGTTGCTTGCAGTGGCGCAACCGACACGCCGCTATAACGCTCGACGTCCTGTTGCAACTCGGCACGATCCCGTGACGGGCTGAAGTACACCCGATACAACACCTCCCCGGCCTGTACCTGGCTGCCGAGTTCAACATACAGGTCGATACCCGCTCTCGGGTTCAGCGGCGCCCCGGCGTAACGGGCAATGCTGTTGATACGCCAAACATCAAAGGCATCCACCACACCACTGGCGCTGGCCAGCACATCGAGGTATTGATCCGCCGGTTCCGGCAGTGATTTACGCTTGCCCTGGGCCCGGCATATGGCGAGGAATTTTTTCGCCGCAGCGCCGGATTTAAGGGTTTGCAACGCCAGCTGGCGTCCTTCGCCCACTCCTGCAACGCCAGCCATTTCTAACAGCCGCCCAGCAAAATGCAGTGCCTTGTCGCGTAAATCTGCCGGGGCAGTTTTATGGTTATTCAGCACGTCGATAACATCACGGGCTTCCAGAGCCGGGCCAACACCACGACCTACCGGGTGATCCCCATCGGTCAGAATGGCGTCGACCTGAATGCCTAGCGCCTGGCCAACCGATTCAAACAGCGCCTTCAGTCGTTCGGCTTCCTGGCGGGTTTTTAATTTGACGTTGGGGCCAACCGGCAGGTCGATCACCAGGTGGGTAACCCCGGCGGCGTACTTTTTCGACAGAATCGACGCCACGCTCATCTTGGCGGAATCCAGATCGAGCGGCCGGATCATGGCGTTGGTCAGATCATCAAACAGCGTATGGCTGATGCGGCCATTCCAGACGATGCAGCCGTTCTCCTGCGCCACCACATCCTTGACCCGCTGGGCCGACAGATCGACGTCGGCGAACAAGGCCATGGTGTCGGCAGTACCCGCTGGCGACGTAATGGCTTTGGATGACGCCTTGGGAATCTTCAGCCCCAATGCTGCAATGATCGGAATAATGATCAGGCTGACCCGGCTACCGGGCAGCCCCCCCATCGAGTGCTTGTCGACCACCACTGGCAAGTCCCACGCCAGGTTGCTGGCAAAGCGTGAGCGCGCCCGCGTCAGGTCACTTAACTCGGTATCCGACAGGTCGTTAGACAAGGCCGTCAGGAAGGCACTGGCTGCCCCTTCAGAAATGCGGTTTTCATTAATGTCACTGATGACCGCATGGTATTCCTGCTCATTCAGGGGATTGCCTTTAATCTTCTTCTTCAGCAACGCCAGGCCGGCCGGGAAACCCGGTTCACAGACGGTCACACGCACTTTGGGATCAAACCCGAGCAAGCGGTAGGAAGCCTGCAAGATGCCAATCTGGTCGGACTTCAAGGCCACTGAATCCGACACAATCACGTCGAATACCCGCCGTTCATTAAAGAAGCATAACTCCAACCGAGGGTTGGCTTCGTCGCCGATTTGACCGATCCAGGGGCTGTCAGTGCGGATTACACAGGCTAGCCGGAATCCCGCTGTCATCTCGATCGGTCGGGTTTTGGTGTCGCAGCCCCAGAAATGACTGAGCGCGTCCAGAAACCGGTTGATGCCGTATTCGAGCGTTTTGTCGTTCACAATCCGCACAAACGGAATGCCTTCCGGAATATCCCATTCGAGACTATTGAGCCGCTGCTGCACGCCTTCCATGCTTTCACGACCTCGCTCAATCAAACGCTGTTTGAGCACTTCCTTGGAAGCGGTGATCTCAATCAGGGTCACCGGCAAATCCAGCTCTGCCAGTTGGCGAACGACCTTGCGGGAGACGTTGGCGATAACCGTCTCGCCAGCTGCAATCCGCGCCGGAATATCAGCTTGCAGGCCATAGTGCAAATCATGGGCCTGCCAGCTGGTGAGCAACCGCCCCGACCGCTGCCACTCGGCAAACTCGCTCTCACTGACAGCAATGTGATCCTCTCCACCAGCGTCAGCCGGACGGCTGACAACCCGCATGGCCCGGCCCACCTTGTGCCCGTACAAACGTTGCAGGGTCAGATCGATCAGGGTGTCCTTGCCGACCCCACTGGGGCCGACGACCAGAACGAGCATGCCCGCAGCACGGGCGGTTTGGTTACTCATGTGCCATCACTCCGCTTCGTCCAGACCGATATCCAGGGCTGGGGAAGATTGGGTAATACGACCAACAGAAATGAAATCAACGCCGGTTTCTGCAATCGCCCGAATGGTTTCCAGACGCACGCCACCCGAGGCTTCCAGCAGGATTTTGCCGTTCACCATTTCTACCGCTTTTTTCATATCTTCAAGGGACATATTATCCAGCATAATCACATCCGCTTTGGCTGCCAGTGCTTCGGCAACCTGATCCAGCCGGTCGCACTCCACTTCTACCTTGGTCAGCACCGGTACAGACGCCTTGGCGCGCTCGACCGCCGCAGTGATGCTGCCACAAACAGCGATGTGGTTATCTTTCAGCATAATGCCGTTATCCAGCCCCAGACGGTGGTTACGGCCACCACCACAGGCAACGGCGTGTTTTTCCATCGCCCGCAGACCCGGAGTGGTTTTGCGGGAATCGATCAACTGTGCCTTGGTGCCTTCAATCTCCTTGACGTAGCGGGCAGCCACGGTGGCAATACCCGACAGGTGCTGACAGATATTCAGCGATACCCGTTCGGCGGTCAGGATGCTGCGGGCACAACCACGAATTTTCAGCAGCACATCACCCTTGGCTACCTGGTCACCATCAGCGACCAGTGCCTCAACCTGCAGGCTCGGATCATAGAAGCTGAACACTCGCGCAGCGGCGGCAATACCGGCAACGGTCATTGGCTCACGGGCATTCATGTAAAAGTCGCCCTGTAATTCCTTATCCACCAGCAGGGTCGCTGTCAGATCGAAATAGCCAATATCTTCACGTAAAAAGGCGCGGATTTGATCGTCCAGCACCAGTGGATCCAGTGGCCAGGCAACAGGTTTTTTAGCAGTCATAATAGATACCTCAAATAAACAGGATTTATTTCAAACAGTTCTGGCCAATACACCAGACATTTCTTTTCTGAGTGCTACCAGAATGGCAGCCACCAGAATTACAGGAATAATCGAGTAATAATCACCAGGTGCCAGCAGTGATATACCACAGGCCAATATCACCAAACGGGCAACCGGATGAATCTTGTGAGACCAATATCCTTCCGCCGCAATTGCAATTGAAACGGTCGCCATCAATGCCTGAATAATCGCCAGAATACATTCCACTACCGAGCCGTTAAGCAAGACGCCGGGGTTATAGATAAAGGAAAACGGAAATACAAAAGCAATCGCCGACAAACGCACCGCGGTAGCCGCAATGGATATTGGATTACCGTGACACAAGCCTGCAGCGGCATAGGCAGCCACCGCAACCGGTGGTGTCAGTGCCGACAGAACCGCGTAATACAGGATAAACAGATGGGCCGACATAATCGGCAAGCCCATATGATTCACCAGGGTTGGGCCAACCAGCACAGCCGCCAGAATATAGGCGCTTGGGGTTGGCATCCCCATACCCAGCACAATGGTCACTACCGCGCTCAACACCAGAGTCATAAACTGGCTGTCACCGGCCAGCATCAGAATTAGCGCCGAGAACTTGGTGCCCAGGCCCGTCATGGTAATGCCGCCAATCACCAGCCCGGCCGAGGCGCAGGCAGCCGTGACGCCAACCATCCGAATCGTTGATTGCGGGAAGCTGTTCAGCAACTCTCGCACCGGAATACGGCGTTTGCCAGGCAACTGTGACACCACCAGAATGGCGGCGATTCCGAAGATGGCAACAAAGGTCGGCGAATAGCCCAGCACCAAAGGCACCACCATGGCCGTGAATGGCACCAGGAACATCCACGCCCCTTCGAACACCTCACTCCAGCGCGGGATTTCTTCACCCTGCTGCTGCCCGACGCCATGCGACAGACAGTACAGATGCACCTGCAGATACACGCCCACGTAATACAGCACTGCCGGAATCAGCGAGGCGATGATGATCTGGTTGTACGCCAGGCCGGTATATTCCGCCATGATAAAGGCTACCGAGCCCATGATTGGCGGCAGCAAACTGCCACCGGTAGACGCCGATACTTCGATCCCTGCCGACAGGTCTTTCGAAAATCCCAGCCGCCGCATCAATGGAATGGTGACCGAGCCGGTGGTCACCACGTCCGCCGTCGGACTGCCGGAAACCGTGCCAAACAGACCCGATGAGATAATCGCCACCTTGGCCGGGCCACCGATAGTTTTACCGGTCAGTTTTGAGGCCAGCCGGAAAAAGAAGTCACCGCCCTTCACCGCTTCCAGGAAGGTTCCGAACATCACAAACAGGAAGGCATAGGTTGCCGCGACCCGCACCGGTACGCCAAACAGGCCATCACTGGTGTAGATATTGATGTCGATAAAATCGGCCAGCGGAATATAACCGTGGCTGAATTCGCCAGTAAGCTTGTGACCCAGCAGGTTGTAGCCAATAAACAGCATGGCGATCATGGTTAACCCCAACCCAACGGTACGGCGGGTGGCTTCCAGAGTCAGCAAGGTTACGGCGACACCAACATAAAACTGCATATCGGTTAACGGTGTCAGCAGGCTGATACGATCAGTCAGTTCATCCATATTCAGCAGAAAAAACATCGAGCACAAGAAGGATAACGCGGCCATACCATAATCGGTCATTCCGGGTTTATTTGAACTGTCCGAACTCGATGGCGAAAATATGATAAATACCAGCACCAGCATTTGGGTCAGGTAGACAATAGTCAGTAACAATACATCCGAGGTGGAGAATATTGTTGACCAAAGCACCCAGCCAGCAATCGCAAAACCATATAGACTGACAAACTTATTGAGTAATCCCGCAGGCTTTCTACGATATCCCGTAGAAAGCAAGGCGACCCCCAGCGATGTTGAAATATTCAAGGCATCACTCCGAAAATCGTTATATCGATTTAATTACAAACCGTGCTTGTTATAGGCAGCTACTGCTCCCGGGCTATACGGCAATCGGGTTTGCGATTTCAGAACATCCGGCGTGAGTTTGCCCATCGCAGAATGAATGCCTTGCATCAGGTCAATATGCTCAATCAGGGCTGACGTCAGTGCTTCGGTCACTTGTGGCGCCAGTTTGTCGGAGACCACCAGCATGGCAGTTGCAGCGTTACTGCGAATATCCTTGCCGAGCCATTCGTATGAGTCTGCGCTGATGGTAAATGGCGTATCACCATACTTGGCTGACATTGCATCGACCACGCTGTCTGGTACTTCCAGCAAGCGCATGCCCATGTTTTCAGACATCGACCGAATCGCCGAGCTGCCGACAAAGGTCTGGTTCACCCACATATCAGCGCGACGGTTCTGGATCAATTCAGAAGCCACCGAAGACCCCTGATTCACCACACTGCCACCCCAACTCTTGATGTCATCCACGCTGACCCCCAGGCTGGCCAGTTCGTCTTCCGCAACCATCGACGGCAAAATGCCCTTGCGGTTCATCACGATGCGGACTGGCGGCTTTTTATCGGCCAGATCCTGCAACGAGCTGATGCCATATTTGGCCGCAAATTCTTCCGTCATGACCCATTGGGTCGGTGCCCAGTTATACAGCACCGCGACGACTCCAAAGTCTTTCTCTGGTGCCCGGAATGGCGCTTTGCCAGCCTCGGCCAGACTGGCTTCGCCGAGGTGCACAATGCCAAGATCACAGGCACCTTTCTTGAGCTGCATAATGTTGGCAAATCCGCCAGACGAGGTTTGATAGGTCACGCTGGAGTCCGGGTTTTCGGCCTTCACCACCCGATCCAGGCCGACGCCCAGCAAGCTCCAGAGGCCATTCGGGCTGCCTCCACAGAGGTTCAGGTTCATCGGCTCGGCGGCCTGTGCGCTCATTGAATGAGCAGCCAGGCAGGCCATGGTGGTCCACAGGGCTTTCTTCAACATCGGGTCATCCTCCGGTATCTGCAAAATCATGATTCGAACCACCAAAAACAACGTACACACTTGTTTTTTGGTAATTCCAGTAACATCCCCTTAAAACCAGCCGATTTTTTTCAATAAAAATCAGTTGGTTAGAAATCAAAAAATTCATCCTTCAATCACGGATGAATTGTTTAATCACATGTACAGAGGATTTAGCAGGTTGGATGCCAAGGGGCCAAAAGTGCTATTTTTGATCTGAATCAATGTTTTGTTTTTATTAAAAAACCATTAATTTCAATAACTTGGATTCAATTCAGAAAAATTTCAGCTAAAACGCAAAAAATCGGAAATTCGCCGCTCTGGATTCAGAGTCACGGTTAATAGCGCATCAGAACAGCACACAGTGCGCATTTAGAATGCACACATCGGATGCATTCTCCTGGTGGCAGGTTTGTCAGGCGTTTTGCCCAAGGGGAACCGGACTACGCTTGTTGTCTCCGCCGTTATGTCACGACATGTCGTGACCCTACGCACGCTTTACAAATGGCACCCTTGGAGGGCAAATGAGATTTCATGTGTAAGATGGGCCGTGCCCATCAGTTGTTGGGCATGGCCCAACCTACAGTTCCGGGGTAATTCAGGGCCGTTGTCACGACATGTCGTGACCCTGTGAAGGGCGGTGTTTTTCTTAGGGGCGAGGCATGCCTTGCCAGATTTTCTCTGATACACCCAAAACAAAAAGCCGCTACCCGAAGGTAGCGGCTTTGAGAGTCAGCCGAAGCTGAGTCTTATTGGGCAACAATGGAGGTAACGCCTTCGATGCTCTGACGGCCAGCATAGCCATCCAGATCACGTTCACCGGTTACCACAACGGTTGTGCCAACCGCAGATGGGTTGCTTGACGGGCCCCAGCTGGCGCGCTGGTCGGTTTCCAGTTTCACAACAATCACCTGGCTGGCGTCGTCAACATCCGCAATTTCCATCGCGTAGTCACCGTTGATAACGGTGCTGGTAACCACACCCACGACATCCACCACTTGCTGATCAACGGTTACGGCCAGTGCATCCGTCACGCTCATGGCGGTGCTGGAGCTGCCTGCCGCTGTCACCGGAATCGGGCCGAAGTAGCCGATCTGGGCTTCGTTACCAGCGGATGGATCGACAGACTCGTCACCAGGGTGCTGCACCACGTTGGTGATGTAAGCGAAGCCGTTGATCTGGTTGAACATGTACGGGCCAGTATTTTCAGCGCCGCTTGGGGCCGAGAAGATACGGGTCAGTGCTGCGGTTTCGAGGTTATATGACCAGACAAAGTTGTTGGCATGGTAGCCGGTGTCTTCGGTGATGATCAGGGTGTTGTAGCCAACGTAGGCAACGTTGTCCGGACCGGACAGGCCCTCGACATCACAGGAAGAACCGGATGGAATACCCGCCACCAGACCGGCAGCAGCACCGATTACAAACTCAGAGCCAATATCGCTGTTGCTGCCCAGTGACAGTTCGTAGATACCGCCACACTGGTTGGCATTGGCGATACGGATGTCGTTGGCACCGCCGTCTTCGTTGCTGCCATTGAGCATTGCCTTAACCACGTTGGTGATGGCCATGTAGGCCTTGTGATTGTGCGGGTTGTAGGTGAAACCTTCTTCCTTGGCTAACTCAACCGTGGCACCTTGCAGCGCCGCGTAACGACGGGTTTCCAGACGTGAAGCGGATTGTTCCATACCGGCGTTCAGCTTCAGACATTCCTGGGTGCCCAGGTAGTTGATGCTGTTGTAGCCCAGCGGACATTCACCGTTAACCACAGCGACGGCGTCGAAGATGTCGGCAAATTGCAGCGCGTCGTCTCCTTCGATCAGAGCGGCGATTTCAGCGTCTGTGGCATGACCCAGGTTGATCCATTCGATGTCAGCCGCGCCAATATTGGCGTTGGCATCGGAGCCGGCGTCGGTCTGGTTCCACTTCATCGCATACAGGGTACCGGCGGACAAGTCTTCAGCAGTGTCAGCCACGTACATGTACAAGCCGCCGCCAGTTGACTGGTCGTCGGTCAGGTACATGGTTTTGCGGTCTGGCATCACGTAAGGCACTTCGATAGACACACGGGCCACCGAGTAGTGTTTGACGATGTCGGTGGTCACGTCAGAACCATCCACATTCACAGTCACTTCAACCGGGTAGCCGTACCAGTACGGGTTCACCTGGCTGAGGCTGAGATCAGCGAAGTAGTCTTCAATCGGATCGTAGTAGCTGTCGATAGCACCGGTCGCTGCGGAGCGAAGACGCGCATTTGGCTCATATTCTTCCGCCGCCAGGTGGGTGTTCCATGGCGTGACCACAGCAGCACAGTGGTTGTAGCCACCATGAACGGCAGCGAAGTCCAGAGCCTGGGTTGAGATTGGGCTCAGTTCACCGGTAGTGCTGTCTTGCTGCAGTTCCAGCAGGTGCATACCGCCTGGAATGTTTTCAAACTGGCTGACAGCAAAGATGCGGTCGCCAATCGGCAGGATCGACATGAACTCGTTGTAGTTGGAAACAAACAGGTCGGTGCCCTGGTTGTCCTTGACCTGGGCGTAGGTGTTACCGTCGATCAGGTCGCCCGACTTCAGCAGCGTCTTGTAGCCAGAGTTTTCGATGGCCACACCATCAATGCTCAGGCCAGAGGAACCGATGGCCATAAAGGCTTCGGCTGAGGTTGACTCAGGTACTGCCACTGCTTCAAACGCCAGCGTGCCTTCGGTACGCAGGTTGACGTTGTTCAGTGTCGTGGTGGCTGGAGCGCTGTCGGCCAGTTCCGTGGTGCCAGTGCCCAGGCTTGGTTCTTCAACCGCCGTCACTTTTTCCTGAACCAGGAAGTTGGCGATTTCCCAGGTGCCAGAGTTGGCAGGGTCACTGGTGTATCGGAACGCCACAGAGATCACGCTTCCCTTGTAGCCAGACAGATCAATCTCACCGGAAGCCACCGCATCGGTGTAACCGGAAGAAGGCTGAGCAGCCCAGTTGGCCAGATCACTCAGGTCATCCCAGCTGGCGGCATCAACATCACCGCTGAAGTTGCTGGAAACCAGCAGCGACATTTCTGATGAATCTGACGGGCCATAGGCGTTACGCAGGCTGTCAAAAGTCAGCACCGGGTTGACCGCACTGCTCAGATCGACAGTCTTCACCAGCCAGTCATCACAGCTCTCAACGCCGTTATAACAAGAGATCTTGGCATACTGCAGATCGCCATAAGCGCTGGCGTACCAGTCCTTGCTGCTTTCGCCTGAGCTGACGACGGTGAAGCCGCTCAAATCGGAGAAGTCTTCTTCAGCGTATGGCGCAACCTGGCCGCTAACCAGCAGGTTGGCAATTTCCCAGGTACCAGAGTTGGCCGGGTCGCTGTTGTAGACGATGGCGATATAAACGCTTTCACCTTCAAAGGAGGACAGATCAATGTTGCCGGAAGCAATCGCATCGGTATAACCGGAAGACGGTTGTGGTGCCCAGTTGACCTGATCAGACAAGTCGGTCCAGGTTGCAGCGTTAACGTCGGAACCGTTGAAATCCGTGGAAACCAGCAGCGACATTTCAGAAGAATCCGCTGGGCCATAGGCGTTACGCAGGCTGTCGAACGACAGCACGGGGGCAACCGCATTGGTCAGATCAACGGCCTTGATCAGCCAGTCGGAGCAGTTTTCAGTACCGTTGTAGCAAGAGATCTTGGCGTACTTCAAATCACCATAAGAGCTGGCGTACCAGTCTTTGCTGCTTTCACCGTCGCTGATAACGATAAAGCCGTCCAGCGTGCTGAAGTCGTCCGCCGCCAGCTCAACAGCGGAGGCATCCGCCGTCTCGCCATCCGTGACTGTGGTGGTGGTTAGCGCCAGGTCCATCCACACCATGCGGTGGTCAGAGCTTTCGATATCGTCGCTGTCGACCGCTTCGATGAGATAGTGCAGGTCGTCAGAATGACGTGGCCAGAAAATACCGCTCTGGGCGATTTCCAGACCATAGGCAGATGGCAGTACGTAGTCAGCACGCATTGCCCAGCCAGCGGTGTGAGTAGACGCATAAATGCTGTCGTCGGTGTTTTCAGTACCAGCAGCAGACGTTGGCACCTGGAAGGTACTGCTGTCTTCGTGCAGGTTCGGGTTCACCAGCGGGTTCAGGGTCAGCTGCTCAATGGCGCGAACACCATCCACTTCGTAGGCATCACCTTCTTTGGCGGAGGCATTTTCGTCACCCAGAATTACGAAGCGGGTATTGGCTGCCAGTGAAACGTCGGCGTTGCCCTGGTCGTCGTAAAGGTAGTTGCTGTCCGGGTCGATGTAGTCTGCCCACAGGCGGATTTCATCGTAGTTACGAATACCGTTGCGATCCTCATCACCATCGAAGCTTGGTGGTGTTGGGTGCGAGGCCAATACGTGAACGGTGGTGCCATTCACGTTAACCGGCAGGTCGATGTGGGTTTTGGAAGACAGACGGAATACCGACATTTCTTCATCGGTGTACCAGTTTTCACCATCCAGTGTTGGCACCAGATAGTCTGGCATGTCTTCCCACTTGAACTTGGCGAAGGTGCGGGTCACGGCACTGTCGTCAATCGGGTATTTGGAGAAGATCACCATGCAGTACTGACCGTTGTAGTTACCAAAACCGTAACGGTCTTCCGGGTCATCGCTGTCGCCATCCTTGTTGAAGTCGACAGCAACACTTTCTTCAATTGGCGCGCCGGTGTTGCAGTAGTTGTCGTCGCCGTTGTCGCCGTAATAAACGTAGTCGTAGCTGACGGCTTCAACGTCGTCGGCCTGAGCGACTTCCAGGTAATCCTGTTTGAAGGTGGCTACAGTGGCGCCAGCATCGTTGCCGTCGATTTCGTTCAGCAGCAGGATATCCGGGTTGGCACGCTGAATCACTTCAGCGACTTTCTGGGCTTTACGATATTCACCACCGGCGAAGGCAGCTTGTTGCTCACCGACGGCGCTCTGCAGGTCGAAACCCGCGTTGAAGGTCGCAATACGGAAGTTGCCATCGGCCTTGGCCGGAATCGTAAAGGTGGTTTGCGGGTCGACGTTGACCGTGGTGCTGGCACTGGCCTCGTTGGACTCGGAGTCAGTCACTGTCAGGCTGACTGCGTAGGCGCCAGATGCGGTATAGGTATGGGAAGGCTTGGCTTCAGTAGAGGTACTGCCATCACCAAAGTCCCACGCATAGCTGTACGGCGCACCGGCACCGTTATTGGCAGCACCGTTAAAGGTGATGGCGCGATTGGCATAGAAGGTTTCGTCGCCGATGTTGATTTCCGCTGCCAGCGGGAAATCACCCGTGCCGTAACCGTCGATCAGAATGTCGTCCACTTCCCACTTGGTGGCATCGGTCACCGGGTAAGCGTAGTGGAAAGCCACATAGATCGGCTGACCAGCAAAGTCGGACAGATCAACGTCGCCGGAATCGGTAAACGCGAATGAACCCGCTGACCAGGTCGCGCGGTCGGAAATATCGGTCCAGGTTGCAGTCGCCGGGTCACCGGCATAATCGGTAGACACCTTCAGGGCGATCTGGTCAGTACCAGTACCGTAGTTCCAGGCGGTGTTGAACTCCATGCGAACGCTTTCAAAGTTGGTCACATCCAGCGCTGGAGTGATCATCCAGGTATCGCACGCACCAGAGCTGCCGTAACAGTTGGCCACCGCAAACTGATCGCCACTGTAGGTTTCCACGTGCCAGTCGTTGCTGCCTGCCACCTGATTGAACACGGTCCATTTGGCCATCGCACCCGATTCAAAGTCGTCTTCAAACAGCTTGATCAGGCGTGCTTCTTCAACCGGCGTATCGTCGATACGGCTAACGGTGATGGTCAGGCTTTGTGAATCGGTCGCCTGGGTATCCGTCGCCACCAGAGTCACGGTCAGTGACGTCAGGTTCAAGGCATCGTCGTTAACAGCAGTGACACCCGCCGCTGTCAGCACAACATTGCTGCCGCTGATGTCGAAATAATTGTTGTCGTTGTTTTCCAGGCGATAGGACAGCTCGTCGCCATCCGCATCAGTAGCGCTGAAAGTCGCGACCACAGTGCCTTCAACAACATCGTCTTCGCTCACGCCATTGGCAGTGGCAGTCAGTACCGGTGCTGTGTTATCCAGAGCTGAGTCATCAATACGGGTAATGGTCACAGCCACACTGTCACTGACAGACTCGCTACCATCACTGACGCTGACCGTCACAGTCAGACTGGTGAGGTTCAAGCTGTCATCATTGACCGCCGCGACACCCTGGCTGGACAACACAACGTTGTTATTGCTGATGTTGAAGTAGGTAGCGTTGGTGCCGCCCAGGCTGTAGCTGAGGCTGTCGCCATCAGCATCAGTGGCCGCAATCGTAGCGACCTGCGAGCTGGTCGAGACACTGTCTTCGGTCAGCGCAGTGCCTGCAGTCAGGGTCAGTTCTGGTGCGGTGTTGGTAGTGTCGGTATCTTTGTTGCCATTACCGTTGCTACTCGAACCACAGCCTGCCATGGTCAGCGATGCTGCAATTACCGAAACAGTCAGCAACTGTTTGGCAGCAGGCATCACTGACACAGGCAATCCGGTCAGGGTTGCTTTCGTCATGAGGTAGTCCTCGATCCTTTTGAGTGTATTGGAATTCCACGGCCCACATGCCATACGCAGCATGCGGGTTTGCGACTTACGCCCGGCGAGCGCACCTCGCCACAGCCATCAGTACCCACAGGGCCAACAACCCAAGGGCACCTCCTGATGAGGTGTTGTTCTCTGCTTCGGCGCTGGCCGATACCGACTGGCTATTCTGTTGTGGGTCTGCTGCTGTCACTGACGAGCCCGCGTTGCCGGTATCGACCTGCCGCACAGCGGTTGGCCACTGCAATCTGAGGTCGTAATGGAACTGGCGACTGGCAGGTAACAGCGGTACGGCATCCTGATCAACGTGTTGATAAACGTTGACGGCTTCGCCCAGTACCGCATCGCGGCCCAAATAAAAGGATTGTTCGCGAACGATCAGCTGATAGGCCTTGTTAAGCGCTAACGCGCGTTCGCGGGAGGGAGTAATCAGCTGATAGACATCAGCCTGGGCGACCGCAGCCTTGTTGAGGCTGCCATCGCGGTTAAACCATTTTTCGATCATTTCGCGGTTCTGGCGGAATTCGTCCCCACCGCCCACGCGTTCCAGATATTGCTGGTATTCGCCGGTTGACTGCGTAACGTCTGTGGAATAGTTCGGCACGTCCGCCATGCCTCTGAGGTTGATATAACCCCAGCCGGCAGCACCGGTAACCTTGCGCGGGAATGCAAAACTGTTGTCAATGGTGGTGCCGGTGGTGGTATGGCAGCCCATGCAAAAGAAGTTTTCTTCGTAATTCTGCAACCGCAGCTGGCCGTTCTGGTCTTCGATCCAGCCCTGGATGACCCAGCCGAGCTTGTTGTTCATACCCGCTTGTGGCGCTGGTTGCTGCCAGGAATAGGTTGGCAGTTTGCCCGCCAGTTTTTCGCGGTGTTCCTGGTTATACGCATAACGTAGCGCAACATCGGACAACGGCTTGTATTTTCGGCTGTAGCGTAGTTCCTTCATCCGCCTGGCAGGCTGGATCGAACCGTCTGCGTCGACATCCAGATAACGCAGCGAGTGCAGGAATTCCGTGCCGATTGGATATTGCTGAGGCTGTACCGCAACGTTGGCCGCCTGCCCCAGATACTGATCACGCGCCCACATTTGGCTGACCGTTTGCAGCACGCCGTCGCCGTCCAGATCGACACCGATAGCCGCTTCGTCCGTGGCGGGAATGGAGATGCTGTCGAGTTGCTTGATGGCCATTTCCACCAGCGACAGGTTCAGCAGATACAGGCGGTTATCCGTCTCACCAGTGTTGTTGAGCCGAAAGGCTTCCGGCAGCCGGATAATCACATCATCGAAGTTGCCGTTGGTGGGCCAGAAAGTACTTGGCAAAGGCTTGTAGTTAAACGCTACCCAGCCGCTGCCATCCCGGGCGAACCCCATGTCATCAAAAGCCTCGGCCAGATTGCCGTAATCGAGCAGATCTGCAACGTAACCGCCGCTGTCTGCTTGCAACAAGGCGCTGTAATTGTCTTCGCGTACATAGCTGAGAATCTGATCGTGGCTGATGCTATCGATTTCGGCCTGGCGGGAATGAAACAGGTTGGCCCAGTGGTTGGTTTCACCAACCTCGGAAAAGGAATACTCCCCCTGCAGCTCACCATCGTTCATTACATTACGACGGCTGCCCTTGGGGTGTGTCTGATGGCAGATATAGCAAGGGTTAAACTTGCCTTCCGTTTTGGTGTAGCACTGAGGTGGAATCACGGCTTCAGCATTGTGCATATCGGCAACGCCGGAGTCGGCTGCCGAAAACAGCAAAATACCCAACGACCAGGCCAGCAGGTCGTTCTTTTCCGTGCCTTTTTTTGATTCCATCAAGTCAACAACGCCAGAGTACTGTCAGCCGACAAGCTGCTTCAGCCTGACTTAAAGGCTGATATTTGCTGACCTATCGGTTGAGTTTGTGTTCAAAAGTGGTGCAACTCTGGACACTTGATGTGAAAAACCCGTGTTATTTACATTTCACTACAGTTAAGGATATTTGACACAGGCACAAGTATCGCCATTCATTGATCAATTATTGAAATTCAGGAATTTATAAGAATATAGGAGACTTACATCGGATCGTCGTCACGACAGGTCGTGACCCTATGAAGAATGGTGGGATTGCGCCGGAGTAAGACTCGGTTTTTATCCGCAAGAGTTCTGGAGAGAAACGGTGGGTTTGCGTCGGGGCAAGGCATGCCTTGCCAGCAGAAACAGCGGTCAGTGAGGCAGTTCGGTAGTAGCGTCGACGGATGCAGGCCCAGGAATGTCTTCTTCCGCGAACTGGTATTTGATCTCCAGAATCGTCTCCAGTGCATCACAGAATGCGGTTACCAGCGTGGGATCAAAATGGCTGCCAGATTCACTCTGGATCAGTTCAATCGCCCGTTCGACCGACCAGGCTTTTTTGTACGGCCGTTCGGTTGTCAGCGCATCAAAGACATCAGCAATGGCAACGATGCGCCCTTCCAATGGAATATTACGGCCTTTCAAACCAGCGGGATAACCACTGCCGTTCCACTTTTCATGATGAGTGGCGGCAATTATCCGCGCCATTTGCAGTAGCTCGGAACCGTCTTCACCAATAATGTCGGCACCAAACTGGGCATGCTTTTTCATCAGTTCCCACTCTTCCGCATCCAGTTTACCCGGCTTCAACAAGATACGGTCGGGGATGCCGATTTTACCGACGTCGTGCATCGGCGCCGCTTCGAACAGCAGCCGGGTCCAGTTTTCCGGCATGCCAATGCCTTCGGCAATGATTCTGGAATAGTGACTCATACGAATCACGTGCATGCCGGTTTCGTTGTCCTTGAATTCGGCTGCCCGACCGAGCCGGCGAATGATCTGCAAGCGGGTGGCGTTCAGCTCCTCGGTACGCTGGATCACCTTTTGTTCCAGCACCCGATTCTGGTCATGCAGGGCCAGGTGCGTGCGCACCCGCGCCAACACAATCGGTGGACTGAGAGGCTTGGTAATGTAGTCAACAGCGCCCAGTGCAAAGCCCCGTTCCTCATCACCGACTTCACTTTTGGCAGTCACAAAAATAACCGGAATATGGCTGGTTCTGGGGTCGCTTTTCAGCAGTTCGATGGTTTCGTAGCCATCCAGGCCCGGCATCATGATGTCCAGCAGGATCAGATCAGGATGTGGTGAGATGGCGGCAATCTTGAGTGCCTGTTCGCCACTGAGCGCGGCTTTGACCCGGAACTCCGGTCGCAGAATGCCAACCAACATGTCAATATTTTCTGGTCGATCATCGACAACCAGCAGGGTTGGTGCGTTATTCAATGGCTGTATCATCAATGTTCCGTTGGCTCCTGCACTACTCACAGCAAAACCGGCGCCGCCGGTAAATTACTGCCGATGACGGCATGTATCGATCAACCAGTTAACGGCCGGAGCAACCACCATAAAAGGATTGTTTCGGGAAAATAGCTGCATCAGCTATTTTCCCTGATTCAATCAGTATATCCAAACCGTTCGAAGTTGCTGCGGACAGTCTGCAATTGGCATATCTGTACACACTGTATAACAGAGTGTATTCAGTCACCGCGTTATAAATAAACCCATCAGCATCCTGTTTTAACCGTATGCCAGCGGTGATTGATGGCTTATTCCATTAACGATTGCGGCTGTGTCAACTGCAGCTGTGTCAACTGTTCACTGGCAGTTTCAAATTGATAGTTTTCCAGACTGTGGGCAATGGCCTCAAGCTGTGGCTGATAAATGGCCATTGCAGGCGACGCCTGTACCCGTTTCAACAGCTCGGCAGCCTGGGTATCGTACTCTTGCAGCAGCTGCTGCAGGTTTTGCAGTAACTCATTGAGGTCCTCGTCTGGCTGTTCGAGTGGCTCAGGCGGCAATTTCTCTGGGGCGCTGTCCAGCTGTTGCAGGCCCGCCAACGCTGGCTGCAGCTGCTCGCAGGTCAGGCTCAGTTGCTGACGGGCATCCGCCATCAGCTGCTGCCGACAGGCCATATCCAGTTCGGTTGCGGCCAGTTGTACAGCACGAGCACCAAGGCTGCCAGCCAGCCCTTTGAGGGTGTGAGCCAGCCGGTGGGCCAGTTCCCAGTCAGCGCTGTCGAGAGCCGCTGTCACCTGTTCGGCAAAATTCTCATACTCATGGGCAAACCGTTGCAGCAGGCGTCGATATAGCTGCAGATCGCCCTGGGTACTGTGCAGGCCAATGGCCGTATCAAAGCCCGGCAGTTGTGGCAACTCGGGGGCACTGCTGTGGCGAGTATCGGAACCAGCCACAGGCTGTTCCGCCAGGTTTGTACCTTCGACCGGCGCAATCCATTTGGCCATGATTTCAAACATGTTCCTGACATTGATCGGCTTGCTGATATGGTCGTTCATACCCACCGCCAGTACCTTGTCGCGGTCGCCGACCATGGCATTGGCGGTCATTGCCAGTATCGGCAAATCGGCCCACTGCGGCTGATTGCGAATCTGGCGAGTAGCTTCATAGCCGTCCATCACCGGCATCTGGCAATCCATCAAGACGCCATCAAAGTTCTGTTGTTGCAGCCGCTCCAGCGCCTGTTGGCCGTTGTTGGCGACTTCCACCAGCAAGCCATGCCGCAGCAACAATTCCAGCGCCAACTCCTGATTAATCGGGTTGTCTTCTACCAGCAAGATTCTGGCTCCTGCGAGGCTGGCAGTAATGGTTTTGAGGTCATCGGTTTCATGGCGGCTCTGCAGAGACAAACGTTGTTTGCCCATGCACACCAGAATGCTGTCGAGCAGCCCGGAGGGTGTCACCGGTTTATTGAGGAAGCCATTAATCGCCACATCTTCGGCGGCCTGGCGGGCTTCATCCTTGCCGTAGGCCGTCACCATAATCAGCGTTGGCAGCGGCCCACTGCCCCGCCGCGAGAACAGTTGCCGAGCGGTTTCAACACCATCCAGACCGGGCATTTTCCAGTCCAGCAACACCAGCTGATACGGCGATGCTTGCTGTTGCTGTTCGACCATCGCCAACGCATCTTCGCCATTGGCAACCTGATCGACCCGCATACCGAATGAATTCAACATGGCACAGAGAATCATCCGCGAGGACGCGTTATCGTCCGCCACCAGGACCCGCATGCCAGACAGCAAGGATTTGTCTTCGTCCTTGTCGGGGCGCCGTGCTTCCGGCTGTTTGCCCAGCGCCACGGTGAAGTGGAACTGGCTGCCGACACCCGGCGTACTATCCACCCAGATGCGGCCGTCCATTTTTTCGACCAGGCTTTTACTGATCGCCAGCCCCAATCCGGTACCACCGTATTTACGGGTCGTTGAGGAATCCGCCTGCGAGAACGAATGGAACAGCGTCGCCAGTTGTTCGGCGTTAAGCCCCACACCGGAGTCTTCGACGTCGAACTGCAGCTGGACGGTTTGCGGATCTTCTGACAGCACCCTGGCCCGGAAAATAATTTCACCTTCTTCGGTAAACTTGGCGGCGTTGCCGCCCAGATTCACCAGTACCTGCCCCAGCCGCAGCGGATCGCCGATCAGTGCCGAGGGCAGGTTGTCAGCGAGATCAAACAATAATTCCAGACCTTTTTCTTCGGCCTTCAGGCCAATCAGGCTGGCCAGTGTATCGAACACCTGTTCGAGCTGAAACTGGGTGCTTTCCAGCTGCAATTTACCAGCTTCGATTTTGGAGAAGTCGAGAATGTCGTTGATGATGCCCAATAACAACTCGGCCGAACTGTGTATTTTCTGTAAATAGTTACGCTGCTGCAGTGTCAGCTCGGTATCCAGCGCCAGATACGACATGCCAATAATGGCGTTCATTGGCGTACGGATTTCGTGGGACATATTGGCGAGAAATTCGGACTTGGCCCGAGTACCTTCTTCCGCTGCTTCCTTGGCCTTGGCCAGTTCCAGCTCGGCCTGTTTGCGATCAGTAATGTCGCGTGACAATCCCAGCACACCAATGCCCTGCCCGACACCGATCATGTTGACCACAAACGGCGCCTTGATGGTATCCAGCAAGACCCGGGTGCCATCAGGGTAAACCACCCACTCCTCATTGCGCCGCAATTCGCCAGCAGCCATCATCGCGGCATCGTGGTGGCGGAACTCGGTAGCAGTATCTTCCGGAAACAGCTGATAATCATTTTTGCCGAGAATATCGCCCCGCTCACGACCAAGAAAAGCTTCCATCGCCCTGTTGACTTCGATATAGACGCCGTCGCCGTCCTTGGCAAAGATCAGGTCGGGAATATTGTCGAATACCATCCGCATCATGTTGCGGCTTTTGCTGAGTTCTTCGGTGCGCTCAGCAACCTTGTCTTCCAGCTCGTTGCGTGATCGCACCAGTGCCCGGTTAGCCCGATCGCCGAGCCAGAAGCTGAACCCCAATAACAACAGAGTGAGCAGCAAAGTGATGCCTAGCACCAGGTAGAGCGTATTGCGCGAGACGTAGTAGCCAGCCAGAGCTTCGGATACATCCATTTCACTGACAACACCCAGCCCCAGTGTCGGCTCCCATACCCAGGCACTGATCACCGGCTCGCCACGATAGTTATTCTGGCCGAGCAAGCTGATACCGGATTTACCTTGTTGAATGGATTTGGCGAGATCTGTTAACGGCCAGTCTGCCTGACTCTGGCTCGTTGCAGCACCTGCGGCCAGGTCGCCGCCCGGATCGGTCAAACGCACGTTGAGAATGTTGCTCTGGCCCGGCTGCAAGCGGCCAATCTGTACCAGCTGGTCGATGAAACGGCTGTTGGAGACCATATAGCCATCGCGGTTAATCGCGTAGGATTCGCCCGTTTCACCAATCTGGCCATTGAGAATCGTCGATAGTGTGCCCAGCGGATCAACCGCAGCAATCACCACCCCAATGACCTTGCCACGATAGTCTTGCACCGGCGCAGCAAAATACATACGGATATCCTCGCTGCCCGGTACCCGTTGCGGTGGGATAAATATTGCTTCACCGTCAAATGCTGGCTGCAATTCGTCGAACAGCAAATGATCGACCGGAAAGGCCTTGTCAAAAACCGGCGTGCCATCAGCCAGAATCATGCTGAATTGCCAGTCTTCAATTTCCCCCGCCTGATGACCTTTTCCCGATAGCGATAATGGCATGACATTCGCCAGTTGCTGCTGTGACAAGCCAGCGGTGGCGTTAAACAGGGTCGCCAGATCCGACTCACGGGCAATCAGCGATACCATTCGCAATTGTCCCTGCACCCAATACAGCAGGGTTTCATGGGCCGATTGCAACACGGTTTGCAGGGCATCACCGGTACGCTTGCGGGTGATCTGTTCTTCCCGAGCCAGTGAATACCAGGCCACCGCCCAGACCAGCACCAGTACCGAACAAATCGAAAGCACGGTGATAGTGCGCAATTTGCCAGACTGGTATAGCTCAATAGCATCCGCTGAACGGCGGCTAACCATCCAGGCCAGCAACATAACGACACTTGCCAGCCCCAACGTCATCAGTACCAATAGTAACAGTGGCAGACTGTCGGTTGGCTGCGGCGGCACAATCCTTGGAGTGTTGCTGGCAACCGCCATTTGTTGCAGGTCTACATCGATCCAGCGATTGCGAATCCTGTCACGTTCGGCTGGTGTAATCGACGCCAGTGCCTGGTTCAAAATCGGTATCAATTCTGGCCAGTCTGTGCGGATACCAAAAGCCAGTCGGTATTCAATATCCGTTACGAAGTTAACCTTGAGGTTGTCCAGACCAAGGGTTTTAACCTGATCCAGTGCGACAATCTGATTGGCCAGGATGCCATCCAGGAAGCCTGCTGATACCTGCTGCATGCCTTCCGATACCGTTTTTACATAGACTACCGCCAAATCTGGATATTTTTCCTGCAACCACAGACCCGCCGCATACCCCTCGACCACCCCGATTTTCAGATCAGCCATTTCCTGTATTTCAAGTGAAGGCGTTGAGCGGCGACTAATAACAACCGTCGGGACGTCAAGATATGAATTGGTGAATAAATACTGCCCGACCCGTTCAGGTGCCACAGCGATATCTGGAATAAGGTCAATCAGACCATTTTTATATCCAGCCAGAACCTCATTCCAGGAATTTACCGGCTGATAGACAAGTTCAACATCCAGCAGCTCGGCAACCAGATCAACATAGTCCGGCACTATGCCCTGGTATTCACCATATTTGTCGGCATATTCAAACGGCTTCCAGTCAGGGTCCCCCCCAAGCCGGATATAGGGATGCTCTTTCAGCCACTGCCGCTGCTCGGCAGTCAGGCTTGCCCGAAACACAGTGCCGCGGTCGAACCTTCGTACCTGCGAATTTGTCGTGTTATTTACCGTGTTGTCCGCTGCGGCCACCAGCATCGGGCCCGAATAATCCGAGCCAACCGTCGCATCGATTGCAGCAGCCTTGCAGGCCAGCAGCAACCCCCACAATAGCAGTACCAATACCCCTGCAGGCCTTGCTAACAAGTATGATGAAGGTCGTTTCATAGATGCCCGTCAGCCTCCGTCAGCCAGACCAGAATCAACCGAAAAACCGTAGCGCTGGAGAATCTCCTGATAGCCAGCTTCCTGGCGGAACTGCTGAATCGCGGCTTCCAGTGCGTTACGCAATTGTTCCGCGCGCGGATAACGCCGCGATACCGCCATGGTCACCGGCAATTCAAACACCGCCGGTTCTATCACCCGGATGGATTTTGAAATGCCCAGCTGATGCGCCAGATACAACATGAACTGGGGGTTGTTGACTGCCAGATCAAAGCGTCCGGCAATCAGGCTTTTCAACTGCTCCACCGAACTGCTGGCATAGGACTTGTCGAGATAAGCGGCATTGTCGAGCGCTGCGCCATAAGTCCAGCCCAAAATCAGCCCAAGGCGGTAACGGCTCAAACTGCCAATCTGACCGTCAAATTCCAGCCGGTTATCAGCCCGGGCAATCAAATGATGCGACTCGATAAGATGCGGCGTCTGGGTAAACAGCGCCAGCTGCTGACGCTCTGGTGTAGCCGTCAGGTTGACCGCCAGATCCTGGCGGCCAGATTCCAGTTCGGCCAACATCAACCGCATAGTGGCAAACTGGCTGACCCGCATGTCATAGCCCAGCCGCCCGGCCAGTTCGAGTGCAATTTCATAGGAAGCTCCGCGCAAGCTGCCGTCTTCATCGCGATAATAAAACGGTGGAAAATCATCACAGATCGCAACATTCAACACCGGCCGCGCCTGCACCGGCAGCGCCACCATCACAACCATTACCAGGGCGACAAGCAGTTGCCAGGCTCTTCCACGTTCAGCCACACAGGCTCCAGATCCCTTAGCGGGAGATTAAATAATTCAGGATCAAAAAAGTCGGGAAAATAATAGAGCTGTAGTAATGCTAGCACGCCCTCAGACAAATTCAGCGCCCTGCCAAGGCCGTCAGACGAACGGCCACATGCAAATTCATACAAGCGTTTGACAACGGCTGACATCCACAGGAAGATCGACTCAGCCAATAATAAAAAAGACCGCCATGAATCATTCCCAGCCTTCGAAGCATGTCAGAAGCCGGGCGCTGATGGGCTTTTCGCCACTCTGCCACAAACTCGGCATTAACCCGTTGCAGTTGCTGGCCAGCCAGGGCATTCCGGCCGCCGTATTAAGATCCGTCGATCTGCCGCTGCCACACGACAGTCTGCCACGATTGCTCAATCATGCCGCGACGCTCAGTCACCATCCGCTGTTTGGCTTTGAGCTCGCCAGCCACCAGGGACTGATCACTTTTGGTCCATTAGGCCTGTTGGCCGCCCAACAAGGTACGGTTGGCGACAGTGTCGGCGTGATCCAGAAATATTTGCACCTGCATTCTGATGGCGCCCAGCTACGGCTTGAATCCCAGGGCCAGAGCAGTTTGCTGTATTTTGATCTGACCCCAAACCCAACGCTCGAGCTGGTGCAGCTAACCGAGCTGAGCCTGATGCTGGGATACCGGGTATTGAGCGAATTGGCACCAGCCTGGGCCGATCAAATCGAGCTGCTGTTCCAGCACGACCTCCGCGCCCCCATCGCCAGCTATCGCGAGTTCAGTCGCGCCAGTCTGCATTTCAAACAGCCCGGCAATGCCTTGCGTCTGCCAACGGCAATGCTGACGAGTCCGCCGTACCCTGCCCAGCCGACTTTGAAACAGTATCTGGAAGAATTTCTCAGTCAGGCCAGCCGCGGCCATCAGCAGCCACTAAGCGCCCGGGTATCGCGACTGATTCATGAATTGATTCCACTTGGAGAAGCGACGCTGCCAACCATTGCGCCAATGCTGGGAATGAACGTGCGCGGCCTGCAACGGGCGTTGAAGCAGTCGGGCACGGAATTCCGCAGCCTGATGGACGAAGCCCGTTTTGGCATTGCCCGCAGCGAACTGGAACAGAATCGTTCGATCACGGATGTCGCGCTGAATCTTGGTTACTCTGAGCTGAGCGCCTTTTCGCGTGCCTTCAAGCGCTGGTCCGGAGTTGCGCCGCAACACTGGCGGCAAGTGAGCCAAGTCAGCGAATATTCCCGATGAGGGAACGGAGATACGCCAGCGATGTCAAATTAAAGTGTCATAAAATGTCAAATTTCATGCATCTAATGTCAAGCAGCAACGACCGCCAGTTAGCAGTATCAATGACGAAATAAAACCCGCCGGGTGATTGACCAGGCGAGCAGATGCATCGATAGATGCAGGTTTTATCTGTACCACCAATAATAAAAGAGATATCCAGATGAAAACCCGACTGATTCAGACCACAGATTCCGCCTATCAGTACCCGCTGTTGATCAAGCAATTGCTGCTGTCGAACCAGCGTTATGAAACCAACAACGAAATTATTTCCGGCAAACATCGCTTCAGCTACAGCGAGTTCAATCAGCGCATCCAGCGTCTCGCCAATATGCTCACCGCTGCCGGGGTTGGCCCGGGCGACACCGTGGCCGTGATGGACTGGGACAGCCACCGTTATCTGGAATGTTTTTTTGCGGTGCCAATGATCGGCGCAGTGCTGCACACAGTGAATATCCGGCTGTCGCCAGCACAGATTCTCTACACCATGAACCACGCCAAAGATGATCTGGTACTGGTGCATGACGACTTTGTGCCGATTCTGGACGGCATCAAGGACCAGCTGGAAACCGTTAAAGGCTATGTGCAACTGAGCGATAATGATCAGCCGGCTGCCACCAGTTTCCCGTCGCTGGGCGAGTACGAAAGCCTGCTGGCCACTGCCACTGAGCACTACGACTTCCCGGATTTCGACGAAAACTCGATTGCCACCACTTTCTACACCACCGGCACCACAGGTAATCCGAAAGGCGTATTTTTCTCCCATCGCCAGCTGGTACTACACACCCTCAACATGAACAGCACGCTGCAATCGCGTAACAGCGACCGCGCGCTGTTAAACCCGCAAGGCGTGTACATGCCGATCACGCCGATGTTCCATGTGCATGCCTGGGGCATTCCGTACACCGCTACCATGCTGGGCTGCAAACAGATTTATCCGGGCCGTTACGATCCACAAACCCTGACCCACCTGATTCGCGATGAAGGTGTCACCTTCTCCCACTGCGTACCGACCATTCTGCAAATGGTGATGCAATACGCTGAAACCAGCCAGACCGACGTCAGCGGCTGGCAAGTGGTGATTGGCGGCAGCGCATTAACGCCCGGTCTGGCCAAACATGCGCTGGAGATGGGCATTGAACCCTTCAGCGCTTACGGCATGTCAGAAACCTGTCCACTACTGACGGTTACCCGTATGGACCCATCCGCCTACGCGCTGGAAACCGACGCCCAAGTGCGCCTGCGTACCCGTGCTGGCGTCACCAGCGACCTGGTCGAACTGCAGATCTGGAGCCTTGACGGCGAGCGTATGCCACACGATGGCCAGGCCACCGGAGAGCTGGTGGTACACGCACCCTGGCTGACCCAGAGCTATCTTAATGAACCGCAAAAAGGTGCCGAGCTGTGGGAAGGCGGCTGGCTGCATACTGGCGATATCGCCTCCATTCATTCGGATGGATTTGTTGAAATCAAGGACCGCCTCAAAGACGTTATCAAAACCGGTGGTGAATGGATTTCCTCGCTGGAACTCGAGCGCCTGATCAGCCAACACCCTGAGGTCAACGAAGTGACCGTGGTTGGCATTCCGGATGAACACTGGGGCGAACGCCCTTACGCCATGGTGGTTTCACGCAACCAGGATCTCGACAAACAGGACATCATCCAGCATCTGGTGCAGTACGTTGAAGACGGCACCATTAATAAGTGGGCGATTCCAAAAGAAATCAAAATGGTCAGCGAATTCCCCAAAACCAGTGTTGGCAAGATCGACAAGAAGCGTATCCGCGAGCAAATCGGCTCCTGATTCGATATCAGGAACCGATAAATGAACGTTAGATCAATAAAGAATGGGGAACAATCAAAGGTTATGGTTTGGCATAAATAGCCAAATAAGAACAATTGGCAAGAGACACATCACTCAAAAACTGCTCAAATATAACAGCATCGGATGTCATGGAAGACATCATTAACGGTGTAGCCCACGTCACCCTATACCTCAACCGGGGTGACGTGGTCTTTCTTCAGAGCCCTCCCCCGACAACCAAAGTTCAACGCCACACTACAGCAGATCCAACCAGTGTATAGCTGGCAGACTGTATACACGCCTCGATCCGAGCATTGCGGTATTCACCGCACTAATACCGCTTGCGAACTGATCTGAATCAGCAGCGAAGACCCACTTTCAGGCAGCAGCTCACATTCACTGAGCGTTAGTTAAGGCAAAGTGGTACCAGTATTGACCATGATGCAGCTCAGGCTCGCGTACATTTCGTCTCATATGGTTTCTTTTCGCTTTACGGGAAAGGGGCTAATGTATCGAACAGAATTGGCAATGCACCAGCTAATGCAACGGGAGTGCAAGGCGATGGCAATAGTAAAACTGGTAGCGAAGAACCGACTTTCCGCCGCTCATCTGGCTTACCTGAACAACCGTCTGCAACGCCCTGAACACCAAAATGACTCCGGCCCGCTGAAGGTCTGGAACATTTACTGCCACGATCTTTACGCCGTGATTCTGGTAAAGGAAGACATCCCCATCGGTATCGTTGAAGCCTCCGGTCGCCCAACCTGCACACCCGGCTGGTGGATCGACAGCCAATACCGCGGCCAAGGCTACGGCAATTACCTGGTCGACGAACTGGCTGAATTTCTGCTGGTCGATGATGTTGAAAACATCGGCTCAATCCCGGTAACCGGCCAATGTGCCAGCCAATCAGGCAAACTCGCCGAACGTCTGAAACATTCGTTCGAAGAACTTAAACACCTGCGGCTGGCTGGAGTGTGATCTGGCACTCAACTTGTTGGACGTCTGGAAACTAATTAATGAGCTGAAACCGGCTAAAAGAATGCAACAAAAAATCTAATAAGATCCGGCAAGGTACGCAACAGTAAATGATGAAAGGACTAAAACCGGCAAAGAGCGATTTTATAACTTACTGAAAAATAAGGAGAAAATTGGTCGGGACGGCGGGATTTGAACTCGCGACCCCTTGCACCCCATGCATTTAGAAGATTCCTTCTGAATCAAAGACTTAGCCTTATATGCCTAATATAAGGCGTCAAAAAACTCTTTAAGTATCAGTCACTTACGAATACCCCAAACACTGTATATTACCCCTTCCCCTCTGCCCTGGGCTGTCACCTGGCATTTGTCTCCCTTGTTCAATAAGTCCCAGACATACAAGGTCAAATAGTTTTACCAAAATCCCAAATAAGGTAAAATTATTTTACCTTGTTCGTAACTTTGGAATCCCCTTATGACCCCATCAGAGCAATGCAAGGCAGCAGGTCTGACTGGCCTGGCTGAGCTGGTAAGAACTACCGGCGAATCCAAACAAACCCTTATCAACTGGCACCGCAACAAGCCCCAGCTGTTCAAGATTGTTGTATCTGGAGCACTCATGCACCGGATACGCGAAGCAACTCAATCCATTATCGAAGCCAACGGCGGCTAATGCCGGCGTAGCGGCATTAGCGGCGTTCGGATCTGCACCTGGTCAATGCGGCAACGCCGATATGGTGGGGATTGGCATGGTTAACCCCCACCTGCTAAGAGGCTGCTGTCAAGGGTCTACCCGGCGCAGCCGGGGCGCCGCAGGCGCCCTTGACGGCTAAGTCTCGCAGCAGGTTAGGTGACTGCCAGCCAAACCCCACTAGCGCCCTCTCCTGCGGCTTTGCGGGACTCTCCGGCGTTACCGGCGAAGCCGCTGCTGTTCGCGTCAGGGATGCGAAGGATTCAAAACCCGGAAACACTGCCTTCCTGTTGTATGAACGTAGTGAGCTGGTAACGCGGTGGTGAGGATTTCGAGCGAAGCGAGTCCGGGAGCAAGCCCGACGACAGCAAGGCCAGCCCCGGTGCAGGGAGAAGCGAACAGCGCAGCATCTGCACCGGGGCGGGCCGCAGCTGGCGGGACGCCCTGGGGATACGTCCCTGTAACACGTATTTTAAAAGGGGAATTCTATTGCCTGACTTTTGATCTGCTGTTAGCGTATGGTTGAAAGCAGAGGCTTTGTGTGAAGGGTTTACAGGTTATCGCGCAAAGGGAAATAGATATACGCGCATGTTCGTTTTTCTAGTGATCGGGTGTTTCTTATATAGGGAATTTTCATGAAAATCAATAAGATGACCCCCACTTGCAACAATATAAGCCGCCAGAAAAACGCGTATGCGCACTAACAAACTGTTATGTGTCAGCTTACATAATTTAAGTGGCCTCGGCCAAATTGGAATAAGGAAATGAAATGAAATGAAAAATGAAGAACTAAGTGATTTGATTCTTTCTATAAAAATTGAAGCAAAAGATGATTATTATGCTGGCGTTAAAACCACTAAGTACAAGTTGCCGGAAGCAGCTTTAGCTGATGAGATTATCGAGGTGCTGTATGCCAATTTTGAACATTACGATAGTGTATCTCTAAAGGGAAATACTCTGATCTTGGTGCATCCTGAGCAAGATGACGAATAAAAACACATAACAAATCAATGCAGCCGACCGCTGAAGCGGCGGCTGATTGAAGCGGCGGCTGATTGAAGCGTTATTTTTAAAAGGAGTTCGTAGATAGAAATGAGTGAAGACAAGAATATACTTTCTATAGACCAGTGGTTAATGATTATTCTAATTATTGTAACGGCAGGCTTCGGATGTCTAAGCTGGGTTAACTCCTCTGAATTATTGGACCTAGAAAAAGAAAAGTTTAAGCCAGATTACATGTATAAAAGTTATGAGCCTCCACTAGAAATAGCCGGGGAGTCGGAAACATTTTTTACTATAGAGAACGTTGGCTCTAAAAGGGGATACTTCAAATACTACATATCATCACAGGATTTTTGGCTTTCCTCGAATGGGAAAAAAGAGAGAACTATTGAAAATAGTTCTGGAATACAGCCTCAAAGGCCAGCAAGAATATCTTTCTCACTATTTCCTCCAGAGGCTAATCCGAAGCCAGAAAAAACGAAGTTAAAAATATCTATAGAAACATCGGAAGGCCTCTTATTTGAAAATGAATATACATATCAATTGGTGAATAATGAAAAGTATGTACTTCTTCGTTAGGCTGGCTAATAAAGCTAACAAGCCGTTCAAATTCGTTCCGGCCAGCTAATGCTCGCCGCTGTGCCGGGCGTTACCCATGACATTCCCTTTCATCCCCTGTGCTGACACCTCCCTGACAATCCTGTAACTTGGCCCTGTTAACAGCTCACGGATGTAGCAACATGGCCAAGTTCCTCAACACCACCTCTCTGAATTTCTTCCTGGAACAACTCGTACAGAAGTCCAGCAAAAGCCTGGTACTGATCAGCCCTTACCTGAAGATCAATCACCGCCTGCGGGAACTGATCGAAGAAAAGGTTGAATCAGGGCTTCCGGTCACCGTCGTTTACGGCAAGACCGACATATCCCAATCAGAAAAGGACTGGTTTGCCAGTCAGCCCAAAATCGAAGTGCGGTTCTGCAAAGACCTGCACGCCAAGTGCTACATGAATGAAGGCAACGTCATCATTAGCAGCCTGAACCTCTACGAGTTCAGCCAGATCAACAACAAGGAAATGGGTGTATTGCTCACCAAGAGCAAAGACACCGAAGCCTTTGAAGATGCTCTGGAAGAAGCCCAGCGCCTGGTACGCACCAGTCAGGTAGTCAGCTTTGAAGTGAAGCCCGATCCGGGCGAACCAGAAGCAGAAACCGACCTGCTGGAAGAACTCGACGAACAAGAAGACGATTCCGACGTGACAACAGGAACCGGCCTTATCACCACCTCCAAACTCGCCAAGAAGCATAAAACGACCGCAGCCAAGCTGCAGGAAGTGTTCGTTGAAATTGGTCACCTGGAAATCAAGAACGGTAACCCTTACCTGACTGATCAAGGTAAAGCAGCCGGTGGCCAGTTCAAGAAAGGCCAGTATGGAATTTTTTTCCTATGGCCAGAAGACCTAGAAGCGCCAGTCGCTTGAGTACTAACATGACTTTCCATCCCCCTTACCCTGTATTGACGCTAGCGTCAATAATTGTTAACGTTGACTAAAATTATTTCTATACGGTGTGAGTTATGCCCCAAGTAGATGCAGTCAAATCCAAAAAATCATTGTTTGAAAGTGTTATGTCTTTTTTGGGTTTTATTCCAACAGCTGAAGAAGCGGAAATTCTTACTCAGTTGAGGAGTCAGGAGTCTTCTTCAATGAAGGTTTTGGGACGGGGAACTCTTGTTATGGATGTAACTCAAGCTCGTTCTACTAAAAAATCAAAAGAGTTTATTGCAAAAGTTGAAAGGATAGTACATCAGGGCTAACAGACAGGGATATGTTCTTACTTCTAGTATTACCTGTCTTGGTTTCCGGGTATGTCTATTTCACTAACCACCCCTACCGTTATTATCGCCTTCACCGGTATGAAGGCCAACTCTTGTATCTTGAAACTGCAAAATATGGATTATACTGCACTCTTTTTAGTGCCATTTTAGTTTTATTGCTAAACTACTTCATACCGCCAGAAATAAATTTATTTTCATACAGCATACCTATTGATGCTTACACGTATACATACAAGTTACTCTATAAAGTTACCGATTCCGGCATTGAAGCTGAAAAACTAACTTGGATATTACTCATATCTATAGGATCTTTATTAACAGCCAAATTTTATGCATATGCTGTCAAGATTCGCCTGATGATAAAACTGTCAAGCCCCACCATACCATTTTCAAAAGCCAGCGAAGAAATCAAATTCTTGGCAATGTCCGAAATACTCAAAGATAGTCCTCTTGATCAGTTGCTATTCAAGTCGTACATAACGGATGGATTTTATTTAATGTTAAGCATGGAAGACAGGAAAGTTTATATTGGTCGTATTGTCGGTCTTGGCGAGCCCAATGAAAAAGAGGGAATGGATCAAGAAATAATGATTACACCATATGCAAGTGGCTACAGAGACAAAGATAATCTAAGCATAGATCTAACCACAACCTACAATGATATTTCAAATGATATAGTATTAATCTTAAAACAAGAAAACATCATAAGTGCGACACATTTTTCTGATGAGACATTTGAAAAATTCAAGAAAAACTCCAAATTCAAAAAAAAGAAAATATTACTTCGAAACCATCCCCCCTTGTATCAGATAAGCACAGACTCTAACTCCTAATTCAATTACTAGTCTTTTATTGCATTATTGACATCAATCCATTTATATAAAATCCCCCAGATGGTTTTGTCACAACCACTGCATAAACCCATCCATTTTCGCACAGATTGCACTTATGCATACTAAGTCGTAAATCATAGAAACCAGCTTCGTCTATAAGCGCATAAGTATCAAAAGTCTTTTCTTTTTTTAACCCCATATAATCGGAGTTGCAGACAAGTATATTCAGTTTATTTTTGGGAGTAGTTTTCTTGAATTCATTCGGCAACAAACTGAATGCTTCAACTTTAGTTCTTTCTGGGTTTTCTATAGAACACCGAACATTAGATTCTGTATTGTTTACTATTGTTATTTCTTTAGGCTGAGCACTTGCTGTGAAGCTTGCTAGTAATGCGGATATAAAAAAGATTTTCTGATACATTTCACTTCTCCTTGTGAATCGGTCGCTGTAGCTTCCATCTATCCGCGACCTTCTTCGCTATCAGCCAGCCTTGGGGGCTGTCTTTGAGGCTTCATGAGCCTTTTTAGTCATTGGGCTAATTTGCCCGGCATCTGGGATTTCATCCCCTGTTGTTAGCCAGTATGCATATTCTGGCCAAACCGCCCCGATCGCTGTTAGTTCTTCAGCATAAGGCTTTGCCTGCCTGTTCAACACGTTAGCCCATCTTTTGACCTTGATGCCCGTCCTTGCCTCAAGGGCCGGCCTGGTTATGCCTTCGTGCTTCAGAATTTCATTAATTCTATCAACAACATCCATCTAATTCATCTTTTCAATTTCTAAATCTTAGAACAATAGTTCTAATATTTAGCAATGAGTGTTGCAGCACTCATTAATTGTTAAACCCAACCAGCAGCCTACCACGAACTGCCGCTAACCCGGCAGCGTGGAAAGGCAAGGGGCCACCAAAATGCCATACGCCACCGTTCACCCGCCCATTCCAGTTCAAGCCGAACTGGTACCACCACTCCCCTGTGATGCCCTTAACGAGTATCGCGCCTGCTTCCGGGACGACTCCGTCCTGTTGCCAGAACTGGCCGTCCGATACCTGATCTGGCAGATCACTGCCGAAGTCGACCGAGAGGAAATGAAAGCCTTCGCTTTCATGATCCGCACCGAACTGAACGAACAGCGCATGCAGCGTTTCATGGTGGCCTCATGAACACACTAGACCAAAACCAACTGATTGCCCTGGCTGCCGACTATCGCCAAGCCAACGCCAATAACCCGGCCATCGACTTCAGCACTGGCTTCGTCATCGTTTACGACAACGAAGTCTGCGGCTGGAGTCTCGAACCAGACCCATCCTCCTGGATGCCCGGAACGTTCGCCATCAGCCCAACCCGCAAGATCCTGATCGCCGTTGATGGCAACGACTACGACGGTGCTGAAATCTGGGAAGTTGCCCAGCCTGAACAGCCTCAGTCTTCAGAGAGTGGCTGGAGTCACTATGACCCCAATCCCTTTTCCTGGATGACCGGAACCGCCGTCGATCTAGTCCGCAAGGAAAGTGACAACCCAACCCCACAAGCTGACGCTGAGCCCGAAGCCAAAGCCCTGATCTACATCCCCGACTTTGCCAAGCATACGGTCAACCACCATAGCGAACGCATTGATGGCAGCGTCGTTGTGATTGGTTCGGAAGTACTGCGCAATTTACTGACATTGGTAGCTCTGGAAAGCACAACCAGCAACTTGCGTAACTACATCGAGTTTCTGGCAAGAGATCTCCAAACCCAGATAGATCGGCACGATCTTGAGCTATTTCTAGTCCTGAATTAACCCAAACCCGCCCGGCTCCACACCCCGCGCCGGGCTTAAAAAACCACCCTAGGGGTCACAAGAGGAACACCACCATGCAATTCATCATGCCTGCCCTGGTACTGGGGGCTAACCACTACCACATTGACGGCGTAGACCACGTATCCCTCTCCGTCATGGAAGCCGATCCGTCAGACAACAGCCTCAAGGGCTACCGTCCGGCCAAGCTGAAAGCCAACCTCACCGTCTTTCAGGAACTCACCGACCAACTGAGTGACTTCCCCAAAAAAGTGAACCTGGTTGTTCAAAACCGGGTATCCAAAAACACCATTCAACAGAGCTGCATCGCCATTGCCAAGGATGACAACGGCAGCAGCACTGGCAGTAAAACCGCCACCGCACCCGCCAAGGCTGGCTAACAGCCATGGCAATGGTTCTGGTCTGTGATTCACCGGTCGTCACGGCTGACAACACTGTCCAGTGTGCAGCCTGGCAAACCGTGGAATTCGACCAGATCGCTTTGACGTCTGACCTCACCGATTGGGACACCTATCTGGGGTTAGACGTTGAAGTGTTTGGGCAAGTCGTTGTCGGCCTGCTCGTCACGTTCGTAACCGGTCATGTCACTGGCGTCGTCGTCAGGCTCATGAACCGGGCTTAACCCTCAAACTGAAAGGTAAACCACTATGAAAAAACTGATTCAAAACGGCCGTGCCGTTGCTAAAAAATCCGCAGCTGTTGCCCTGGGCACCGTGACCATGGCCGCGTCTTCTGGCGCGTTCGCTATCGACACCGCTGACATTGCAACTTCCTTTACGGAAGGCAACACAGCAGTGACAACCGTTGTGGCTGGTCTGATCGGTCTGGTCGGCGTCATGCTGGGTGTCGGCATTGTTATGTCTTTGATGAAACGCGCCTAAGGGCTGCCGGTATGTTGCTCGGTGTAGGTCTCGGCATCGCAGTTGTCTTCAGCTTCGTGCTGGGGTTCTACACCGGGCGCATATCATGAAAGCCCTGTCTTTTCTTTCCCTGCTCTGCCTGCTGGTACTGGGGCTGTGGGCTCCAGTGGCCAGTGCGACATCCCTCGGTGAACAGTGTCCGTTTGGTTATCGCAACACGTTGACAAACACCTCCAAGCTGACAACCGCTGAAAATTGCCCCAGCTATTCCGGCGTTCAATATATTATTTCCAGCCTGCAAGACAGTGGTTACAAAGTTGGTGATCCCTATTGGTCCAGCGGCAGTGGTGGTACGGTCGGGACGTGTGCCATCCCTTATGTCTCCAATGCCAACTGTGCCACCAATGCCAGTGACGACAGCGGCGAAGATGGTTGTTATCCCGCAGACGCTGATGATGCCGGTTACTGTGGTGATGCCCTCCAGCAATGCGAAACCGCCGACGGTTTCAGCTTCACATTAAAAGCCACCAAATCCTGTTCCGATTACTGCGCCAACGCAGGATCAGGGCTAACGTCCAATAGCGGCGTGGGCACTGTCCACCAGTGCACCGAAGCCGATAACGACGGCAGTCAAGGCCAGTCTGATTTTGATGACTGGACGTATGACGACTCTAATCACCCTTTTGATGAATCTACCGGCTGTTATGTGGGCTATCTGCCCAACAGTTACAACGGTTGTTCACGCGACCAAACGTGTGACCCTGGCTATTACAACACTGGCACCAGTTGCCAACCGATCCCCTGTGGTGACGGCTCCTATGCCTCCACCACGTCCGGTATGTGTGGTTCCCTGGTTGAAAGTGACGACACTGACACCGAAGACAGTACAGACGATTCCAGTGATAGCAGTGATTCGTCAGATAGCTCGGACACCTCCGACTCTGACAGCACTGACACCACCGATCCCGATGACAGTTCGGATACTTCCGACACTGACACCGGCGACACCTCAGACAGTGGCACCGATACCGATGACGGTAGCGACGGCACTAACGAGAGTGACGACAGCACCGATTCTGGTGACAGCAGTGAGACCGATCCGGGCGACACAACCGACACCGGCGACAGTTCCGACAGTGAAGACACCGGGGACACCTCAACCGGTGGTTCCACTGAATCCGGTTCCGGCGATTCCAGTACCGGCACCAGTGACGGGTCTGAAACCGGTACAGGAACCGGCACCGAAGACAACGACAGCACCGGCAGCGGTGAAGACGGTGATGGCACAGGATCAGGTGACAGTGGCACCGGAACCGGTGACGAAGACAGCGACGGTGGTTGTGATCCGACCGAATCCGATTACCTGGACTGCCTCAGCGTCGATTACGACGGTGACGAATACGACCTGCAAGGCTACGCCGACGGCAAAGCCGCGGAGTACGCCGAAGCCAAGGCCGAATTCGCCCAAAAGTGGCAAGACGCCATCAACAGCGTTAAAGACAAACTCACCATCAGCGACCCCGGTGGTGATCCCTTCTATTCCGATGTCCGTTCCGTTAAGGGCGTAGACATTGATTTTGGTCTGGATCGTCTAAAAGACGTTTTCCAATACCTGCCCGCGTTAATTCTGTTTATGGCCTCTGTGGCCTCCGCCTTCATCATCCTTGGGGGTAGACGATGATCAAAACCCTGTGCCTGTTATTTGCCCTGGTACTGCCGCTGGCTGGCTACGCCGAAGACACCAGCAGCAGTGACACCACCACCGAAACCACCACGGAAAGCAGCAGCGAATCTGAATCAAGTAGTGATTCAGGCAGCGCCAGCAGCTCAAGCAGCAGCGGAGACCTGTCCGTAACCGGCTTTCTCAAGGAAGTGCTGGGGTTCTTCGACTTCGGGATCTACGAGATCCTGGGGGACTTCTTCAAATATTACGTTTCGGCCGTCGCCCTGTTCCAGCTGGAACTGAAGATGGCCGCGATTGATCTGGCAGCAGAGACAGCAACCGCCCTGGTCGAGTACCTCGACATCAGCGGCACGATCAACGATTTGCTGGCCAAAGTGGATCTGAAGATGGCTGCGTTTATCAGTTACCTGAAGATTCCAGAAGCCATCACCATGCTGCTTTCTGCCCATCTCACCCGTTTCATTATGGATCTGGTATGACTGCGGTAATCCACCACGGGCCGCCTGGCTCCTATAAAACCTTTGCCCTGATTCAGCGTGTGATCATCCCTGCCCTGCAACAGGGCCGGGTGGTCTGTCACAACATCCGTGGCCTGGACTCGATTCCCCGTATTACCGAAGCCATGGACATTGAAGTCCCTGAAAGTGCCCAGCTTATTTGCATCAAACACGACTCTCAGGAGGGCTTTGAGTACATGGCGAAGTTCTTCCAGTGGGCACCGGTGGGCGCACTGATCGTGATGGACGAAGGCCAGCGCGTATACCCCACGCGGTTACGATCGCTGGCAGAGTTCGACACGCCAGAAGACCAGCGCGAAACCCTCGAAAGCGGTGTGCAACGGCCGTCCAACGTTGAAAACGCCTTCGACCAACACCGGCACATGAACTGGGATATTTATATCTCAACGACCAACGTCGCGAAGATCCACAAAGAGGTTCGCGCTGTGGTCGAATATGCCTTCCGGCACCGGGACATGACCGGGGTTTTACCCTGGTACAAAAACAAGTGGCGAGAGTTCAAGCATGATGCAGAAGCCAGCGGCAAATCCGTTAGTCACTATATCGGAACCCCACAACTCTATAAGTCAGACGCCCGAGTCTTCCAGTGCTACCAAAGTACCGCCACCGGCAAGGCTAAAGGGTCTAACGAAAATAAAAGTGTTTTTAACGATCCAAAGCTTCGAGTATTTATTGGCATTGTGGTCCTGGCTATCTGTTACCTGGTCTACAACGTCCCGAAAGTTGCTGACCGTTTTCTGGTACCTCCTGAAGCAACTGGGCCAAATCCTGTTGCGGCTGGTGCTGTTCCTGGTCAGCTTCCTGATCATCGGGCTGGTGATCAGGTCGGGTCTGAAAGTTCTCTTGATGTTCCACTGAGCCAACCAGAAGCGACCAGCCCGAAAGGCCCCGATTCACGTTTTTACCCATCCAACCTGGCTGACTTCTTCGCCCTCACCAATCCCGATTTTCGCGGTGCTTCGCTGTACGAATACCGTCGTTCGAAAGACTGGCGGCTGTCCGGCGTGATCGCGGGCGGCCGATCCGTCGCCCTGATCACTGACGGCCAGCACACCCTGAAGTTATCGCTCAAGCATTACTGCGCCTATCTCAATGACATCGACGAATGGATCTGCCTGTTTGACGGTGCCATGGTCGGCCGTTTCACCGGCCGTATTGAGCAAGACGATGAACAGCCGCTGGAGCAGTCACAGGAGCTGGCGACCAATAGCCAGTCCGACGCTCAAAGCGGTAACAGCACCAAGCCCCAACCTATCGAAACCACTCCGCTGACCAACATCAGCAAAGCCGTGATGTAAGGAGACCTCATGCCCCGATATGAATCCAAAGCCATGGAACGCATCAAAGACCTGGACGCAGGAACCGACATATTCAGATCCGAACGGATTGAATATGACCTCTCCGGCATGCGGTTCCTGTGGGCCGGTATTGATAGCATCCGCCAGCTGTATATCTGTAACCTGCGCGCCGATCTGCTGCCAGCCATTGCCCGTCATTACGAAGTCAGCGACAGCGATGTGATCGACATCGGCGGCTATGAATGGAAGCTGACCAGCTCCGGTAAGAAGTCCGGCTATAAATTCATCTTCAAGAATTTAGAGCTGGGGTTCGTGGTGCTGGTCAAATCCATGTACAAGGAAGCCGATCAGCGCGGCCCCCACATCAAAATCGAAGCCACCCCGCAAATCATCGACCACCTGGGACCGCAACGCCTGACCAAACGGCTGAGAGAGATCGCCAACCTCTTTGGCGAGACCATCGAAGCCAATGGACTGGCCGTGCACCTGGCCGTCGATATGAAGGGGCTGGAGCTGCCGGAAGACTTCGAACGCAAGTTAGTCACCCATTCAAGAAGATCCTACAAAGCCCACGGCATTGCCGATATCAGCAACCACACCATCTCAGAAATGGCCGTTACCTACGGCAAGAATGAGACCTTCATGTTTGGGTCGCCCACGTCGATCCAAATGTGTCTGTATGACAAAACCCTCGAAGCCCTGAAAAGTGACAAGCTCGCGTTCTGCGAAGGGCTGTGGATGCGAACGCCCTCCATTGAAGACGTCCTCACCACCGAATACCGCGACGGCTCCGACGGCAACGAAGCCGATCAGGTCAAGCGGTTAGAGTTTCGGATTCACCATTCCATCATCCGTGAGTTTGAAAACGGCAGCGTCAACGGCAGTGGCAAACAGCTGTCGATCCGGGAGCCTGCCGACCTGATCAAGCACTTGCAGGCCCTGTGGGACTACTGCCTCAACGCCTACCGGTTGCAACACTCCGCCACCTACCTGCACCCCATCTGGCAGAAGATTGCCGAAGACGTCCGCTTTGCCTTCCTCGATGGCAGCGACGGCTGGATCTACAAACGATCTCAAAAAAAAAGCGCTGACGGTCCCAGCCGACGCAACGTCGCCATGTGGCTCGGCAACGTCATGAAGTTGAGTGCAAGGAAAGGCCTCAAGCCCGATTACGTCGTTAATCAACTCATGAAAAGCGGCCTGGACTCTGACCTGGCCGATTACTTCGGAATCTTCACCTACGGCTATCATGAAGAACTCGTTCACACCCTGCTGGAGTTCGTCACCGACAGGATGCGAGACCACCGGTTAGAGGGGGTCGCTGCATGAGTGAATTCCTCACCGACGAAGATCTGATACAGCTGACCGGGTGCGTACAACGCGCAAAACAGATAGAAGTACTGAAACATAACCGTATTCGGTACTTTGAGCGTTTTGACGGCAAGCCCGTAGTGGCCAAAGAGGCGATAGCCTACGCAGTCAGAGGCGAGGCCCCCGGCACCGACTTTGATGACGGATTCAACCTGGACGCGTTGCAGCAGCACTGATGGTAAGAAAAAGAAGCAACCCGGAAGACCTCTGGCTTCCCCCTCGGGTGTATCGGGGCCGCAAGTCCTACGAATACCACCCGAAGCAAGGCGGATCAGTACGGCTCTACCCCATAAAAAAGGACTCTCAGGGTAACCTGGTTGAAACTGACGCCATCAAGCGGTCAGTGATACAGGCGAAGCTATCAGCAGACGCCAACCTGGTTAAACGAGAGGACATGAACTGGCTGTTCGACAACTACAGTAAGAGCATCCAGTTCGCCCGCCTGTCCTTCCAGACCAAACAAGGGGATGAAATCCGCCTGCGGAGAATCAGACTCGTGTTTGGCGCCATGCTCCCCAGCAAAGTCACCAGCGGCCATGTGCGGCAGTACATGGACAAGATCGGCGAAACCGCCCCGGTATCCGCCAACAGGGATCATGGATTCCTGTCCCGCGTATTCAGCTGGGCCAAAGAACGCAACATAGTCAAAGACAACCCGGTCAGGGACGTGAAGAAGTTTCCGGAATCGCCAAGAGACAGGTATGTCGAAGATTGGGAATATGACCTGGTATATCGGGTGGCCCTGACAACCGCCTATCCCTGGATAGCCCCAATGATGGAAATCGCCTATCTCTGCCGCATGAGATCTCAGGAAATCCGGCACCTGGCCACTGACCGTCACCTGCTGCCTGAAGGTATCTTCGTTGAACGGGGCAAAGGCTCGTCCAATGAGATAACGCTCTGGTCTGAACGGCTTGAGAAAGCCGTAAAACTCGCTGAGGAATTGCTTGGCAAAGCCAAACAAACCGAAAACGCCCCACTATTCCCCGCCCGATCCGGCGGGTTCATATCCAAGACTGCTTTCAGTTCAGCCTGGCGTCGGGTACGAGAGAAGGCCACAACCGAAGGCATCATGATTGATGGTGTGCAAACCGTCCTCACCCACAGGTTCAACTTCCACGATCTGAAGGCCAAGGGAGTGACCGATCACGAAACCAAAGCCAGCGGCCACAAGACCAAAAAAATGCAAGCTATCTATGATCGCAAGCCAGCACAAACGAAGGCCACACGTTAGAAAACTGTACGGACGTACAACTGTATATTAGGCGAGATATTAGGTTTAAATTAGGCGAGGACTAAAACCGGCAAAGACCGATTTTATAACTTATTGAAAAGTAAGGAGAAAATTGGTCGGGACGGCGGGATTTGAACTCGCGACCCCTTGCACCCCATGCAAGTGCGCTACCAGGCTGCGCTACGCCCCGACACAGCTTGAATCAGACGATTCAAGTGTCACGCATTATACTCAAGTCTTTGATAGATGGAAGTTTTTTATGGCGTTTCCAGCAGGGCAGCCAGCTCTTTAAGGTCGGCCAGCATGGATTTGATCAGCGCCTGATCCATCACCGCAGCGTTGGGGCTGTCTTCGCCTTGCAGCCGCTGCCTGGCGCCTTGAATGGTGTAGCCTTCACCGTACAGCAGTTCGCGGATTTCGCGTACCAGCAGGACATCCTGACGTTGGTAATAGCGGCGATTGCCTCGGCGTTTAACCGGGCTGAGTTGGGGAAATTCCTGCTCCCAGTAACGTAATACATGAGGTTTTACGTCACACAAGTCGCTAACTTCACCAATGGTGAAGTAGCGCTTGGCAGGAATTGGTGGGAGTTCGTTATTGTGACTGGGTTCCAGCATACGCCTCTACCCGCACTTTCAGCTTTTGGCCGGGTTTGAACGTCACGACCCGGCGAGCTGAAATCGGAATTTCTTCGCCGGTTTTCGGATTACGACCGGGACGCTGGCGCTTGTCACGCAAGTCGAAGTTGCCAAATCCTGACAACTTCACCTGCTCGTTGCGACGGAGACTGTCGCGGATCTCATCAAAGAAGAGATCCACCATTTCCTTCGCTTCGCGCTTGTTAAGACCAAGTTCCTCGAACAGTTTTTCTGCCAGTTCGGCTTTGGTCAAGGCAGTCATGCTAACCCCTTAGCGTTGCTCCAAGTTGCTGCTCGAGCTGTTGCAACACAGCCTCGACAGAATCGTTCACTTCCTGATCAGTAAGAGTGCGTGAAGGATGCTGCCAGGTCAAGCCCAGTGCGAGACTTTTCTTATCAGGATCAATGCCTTTGCCGGTATAGACGTCAAACAGGTTGAGCTTTGTGAGGTACTCCCCTGCCTGCAAACGAATTTGCTCCAGTACGTCGTCTACCTGAACATTCTGGTCAACTACCAGAGCCAGGTCGCGGCGCATTTCAGGGAATTTCGACAGTTCGGCAAAAGATGGCACGGAGGTCTTCAGCAGCAGTTCCAGATCCAGCTGTACCACGTAAATAGTTTGCTTGATGTCGACGGCTTTCTGGGTTGCCGGATGCAGCGCACCCATCCAGCCCAGCTCAACCCACTCGCCATCCAGCCACTTGTCGATACGAGCGCTCTGGCCCGGGTGCAGGGCGGAATGCTTGTCGGCGACGAAACGGAAGTAATCCAGCGATGCGGTACGTGCAAGCAGGGCTTCAACGTCGCCTTTGACATCGAAGAAATCAACGGCCGTTGGCGTTTCAGTCCAGCCTTGTGGCAAACGGCTACCGGTTGCCAGCATTGCCAGTGTTGGTTTCTGTTCCAGACCTTCTTCGCTGGAAACGAAACGCAGACCGGTTTCGAACAGGCGTACACGGCTCTGCTGACGCTTGAGGTTGTAACCTGCTGCCGGTACCAGGCCTGCCCATAAGTTGGTACGCATTACCGACATTTCCGAGGAAATCGGGTTCAGCAGCTTCAGCCCTGGCAGATCCGGGTCCAGCGCCTTTTGCATGGCAGGATCAACAAAGCTGTAGGTAATGGCTTCGTGGTAACCACGGGCAACCATCATACGACGCACGTCAAAAACGGTGATCTTGTCTTCTGGTGCTTGCGCCAGTGGCACAGCCGCGATTGGTGTACGTACTGGCAGACGGTTGTAACCGTAAATACGTGCCAGTTCTTCGATCAGGTCAGATTCGATTGCCATGTCGAAACGGTAGCTGGGCGCAACGGCCTTCCAACCGCCTTCGACAGTCTCAACCTGCATGCCCAGACGGGTCAGGATGTCTTCAACTTCACTGTCTTCAAAGCTCAGTCCCAGCACCAGCTCGATACGGGATTTGCGCAGGGTGATTTCGGCAGCTTTTGGCAAATGCTCTTCCGAAGCCACTTCCACCACAGGGCCTGGCTGGCCGCCGCAGATCTCTACAATCAGCTGGGTCGCACGCTCAATGGCACTACGGGCCAGTTGATAATCGACACCGCGCTCAAAGCGGTGGGATGAATCAGTATGCAGACCGTGGGCACGCGCCTTGCCAGCAATCACAATCGGATTGAAGAAAGCCGCTTCCAGCATCAGGTCGCTGGTATCTTCAGCAACACCGGAGAACTCTCCGCCCATCACACCAGCCAACGCCAGTGGTTTGGCATGGTCAGCAATGACCAGGGTGTCGCTCGACAATTCGATTTCCTGACCGTCCAGCAGGGTCAGCTTTTCACCCTGCTCGGCCATACGGGCACGAATGCCTCCATCAATACGCGCCAGGTCAAAGGCGTGCATTGGCTGGCCCAATTCCAGCAGAATGAAGTTGGTGATATCGACCACGGGGTCGATGGAGCGCACGCCACCGCGACGCAACTTTTCAACCATCCAAAGCGGAGTTTCAGCCTTGATGTTAACACCGCGAACGATACGGCCACAGTAACGAGGACAGGCATCCGGGGCGCTAACTTCAATGTTCGGAACGTCGTCGATCACAGCGGCTACAGCGTCAATCGCCGGACCTTGTACGTCGGCCTTGAACAGCAAACCGGTTTCACGGGCCAGCCCAGCAATACTCAGACAGTCAGCGCGGTTTGGTGTCAGGTCAACGTCGATGATGTTGTCGTCCAGACCCAGGTATTCACGGAAATCGGTGCCAACCGGTGCGGAGTCTGGCAGTTCCATCAGGCCATCATTGGCGTCAGAAATACCCAGTTCTTTTTCAGCACACAACATGCCGAATGACTCTACGCCACGCAGTTTGGCTTTCTTGATCTTGAAGTCGCCCGGTAAAACCGCACCGATTTTGGCGAACGGAATCTTCAGACCGGCACGAACGTTCGGTGCACCACAGACGATCTGGAAGGTTTCAGTGCCGTCAGTCACCTGACACAGGCTCAATTTGTCGGCATCCGGGTGCTGTTCACGAGTCACCACCTGACCCACCACAACACCGGAGAATTCACCGGCAACGGCTTCTACACCATCAACCTCAAGGCCAGCCAGAGTGATCTGGTCAACCAGTTCTTGTGTACTTGCATTGGGCTGCACCCATTCGCGCAACCACTGTTCACTGAATTTCATTGTCTTACCTTCTATGGTTGCCGGTATTAACGGAATTGCTGCAGGAAACGCAGGTCATTTTCGAAGAACAGGCGGAGGTCGTTTACGCCATAACGCAACATGGCCAAACGCTCGACGCCCATACCAAACGCGAAACCTGTGTATTCTTCAGGGTCAATACCAACGTGTTTGAAGACGTTTGGATGCACCATGCCGCAACCGCCAACTTCCAGCCAGCGACGCTTGGTACCTTCCGGCGTTTCAATCACCCACTCGATGTCAATTTCAGCAGACGGCTCAGTGAACGGAAAATAGGACGGACGCAAACGCACCACCACGTCACGTTCGAAGAACACGCTCATCAGCTGCTGCAGGGTGCCTTTCAGATCCGCAAAGCTTACGCCCTTGTCGACCAGCAAGCCTTCAACCTGGTGGAACATTGGCGAGTGGGTCTGATCGTAGTCGCAACGGTAAACGCGACCCGGACAAATCAGACGAATTGGCGGCTGCTGCACTTCCATGGTACGCACCTGCACCGGCGAGGTATGGGTACGCAGCAGAGTGCTGGCATTAAAGTAGAAGGTGTCGTGCATGGCACGAGCCGGATGGTGCGACGGAATGTTGAGCGCTTCGAAGTTGTGGAAGTCGTCTTCGATTTCCGGGCCTTCGGCAACATCATAACCAGCGTTGCGGAAGAAGGTTTCGATGCGTTCCAGCGTGCGGGTAACCGGGTGCAGGCTGCCTTCCTGAACCGCACGACCTGGCAAGGTCACATCAACCGATTCAGCTGCCAGACGGGCTTCCAGTGCTGCTGTTTCCAGAGCATCCTTACGCACATTGATGGCATCCTGAACCTGATCTTTGGCTTCGTTGATCACAGCACCGATTTTCGGTCGATCTTCCGCAGCCACGTTACCCAGATTCTTCATCAGGGCAGAGATTTCGCCTTTTTTACCCAGATACTGAACTCGAACCTGATCCAGTGCAGCCACATCCTGAGCAGCGGATACGGCGGCGAGGGCTTGTTGGGTCAGGGCCTCAAGGTTTTCCATCGCTGATTCCATCGTTTACTTGAATTTGGACAAAAAAATAGGGGAATCGCCGCAGCTCATCCCCTATTTCGTTTGCCTTGTCAGAGCTCAAAGAGCTGATGAGAAGGCTGAATTCGGCGTTGCTTCAATCGGCAGTCAGAGACTGCCGATGTGGCAGGCCTGAGAAATTACAGGCTAGCCTTGGCTTTTTCAACCAGAGCTGCAAACGCTGCTTTCTCGTTTACTGCCAGGTCAGCCAGAACCTTACGGTCGATTTCAACAGCGGCTTTTTTCAGACCGTTGATGAACTTGCTGTAAGACAGACCGTTCTGACGAGCACCCGCGTTGATACGAGCGATCCACAGTTGACGGAATTGACGCTTGCGCTGACGACGGTCACGGTAAGCGTACTGACCTGCTTTGATGACAGCTTGCTTGGCAACACGGAATACACGTGAACGTGCACCGTAGTAACCTTTAGCCAGCTTCATGATTTTCTTGTGACGACGACGAGCGATTACACCACGTTTTACGCGAGCCATATTCTATCTCCTGGACTTAAAGGTTAGGCAACATGCGGATTACAAGCTTCTTGTCTGACGCATGCAGTTGTGACATGCCGCGCAGATGACGCTTACGCTTGGTGCTCTTCTTGGTCAGGATGTGGCTGCGGAAAGCATTACGGTGTTTGAAGCCGTTAGCAGTCTTTTTGAAGCGCTTGGCTGCGCCGCTCTTAGTTTTGATCTTAGGCATTTTGGTACTCCAATAATAATGACGCGCACAGAAACTAAGACCCTGTACTACGTCTGCCGCTACACCCGCTCTGGCCCCAGGTCATACGATCCGGGGTTGGTCGGGATCTGTTCTGTAGTCGGTAGAAAAACAGAAACCCCGGCATACACCGAGGTTTCTGTCGTTCGTTTGAATTAACCGAACTACTTCTTCTTCGCTGGGGCAATCACCATAACCATCTGGCGACCTTCCAGTTTTGGACGCTGTTCGACAGTGCCGATATCGGTTAAATCCGATTCAACACGGTTCAACAGGTCCATACCAATGTCCTGGTGGGCCATTTCACGGCCGCGGAAGCGCAACGAAACTTTTGCTTTGTTGCCGTCTTCCAGGAATCGTTTGAGGTTACGCAGTTTGATCTGGTAATCCCCTTCGTCAGTGCCAGGGCGGAATTTCATTTCCTTGATCTGAACCTGATGCTGACGTTTTTTGGCTTCGGCTTTCTGCTTTTTCTCTTCGTAAAGCTTCTTACCAAAGTCCATAACCTTGCAGACAATCGGGTCACCGTCCGAAATTTGCACCAGATCCAGCTCAGCCTCTTCGGCTGCTGCCAGTGCATCACGGATGCTAACGATACCTACCTGATTGCCATCGGCACCAATCAATCGGACCTCTGTAGCCCGAATCTGATCATTGATGGCGGCGCGGTTATCGTTACGGCCGCCTCTTCTGTTGTCGCGTCTGATACTCAGCTCTCCATTCCAAACCGTCCGCGCTGGGAGATAGCACTATCCAGGAGGTCTTGGAATGCTTCAACGGACATTACGCCGAGGTCTTCTCCCTTACGAGTGCGCACAGCTACGGTGTTGGCTTCAACTTCTTTATCCCCTACCACAAGCAGGTAAGGTACCTTGTGCAAAGTGTGCTCGCGGATTTTAAAGCCGATCTTCTCGTTTCTCAAGTCCGCAGCTGCACGATATCCCTTTTCTTTCAGAGATTTTGCAAGATTTTGGCAATATTCTGCCTGGTTGTCGGTAATATTCAGTACCGCAACCTGCTGAGGAGCCAGCCAGGGTGGCATTGCACCAGCATAGTGCTCAATCAGAATGCCGATAAAACGTTCAAATGAACCCAGAATCGCACGGTGCAACATCACCGGTGTCTTGCGCTCACCGTCTTCATCGACGAACTGGGCACCCAGACGTTCTGGCAGCATGAAGTCGAGCTGGATAGTACCGCACTGCCATACCCGATCGAGACAGTCACGCAGCGAGAATTCGATCTTCGGACCGTAGAAAGCACCTTCGCCCGGTTGCAGATCCCAATCCAGACCCGCAGCATTCAGGGCATCTTCAAGCGCTGCCTCAGCACGATCCCACAACTCTTCAGCCCCAATACGACCTTCCGGACGAGTAGACAGCTTCATTTCAACATTGTCGAAACCGAAGTCCTTGTACACGCCCAGCGTCAGTTTGATGAAGTCCGCAGCTTCCTGGCGAATCTGGCTTTCCGAAACGAAGATGTGCGCATCATCCTGGGTAAAACCACGTACACGCATAATGCCGTGCAGTGCACCGGATGGTTCGTTACGGTGACAGGAACCGAATTCAGCCAGACGCAGCGGCAGATCGCGGTAGCTCTTCAGGCCCTGGTTAAACACCTGAATGTGACATGGGCAGTTCATCGGCTTGACCGCGTAGCTGCGCTTTTCAGATTCAGTAGTGAACATGGCATCCTGGTAGTGTTCCCAGTGGCCGGATTTTTCCCACAGGGTACGATCGACCACCTGAGGGGTCTTGATTTCCTGGTAACCTGCGTCGATTTGCACCTTACGCATGTACTGTTCCAGCACCTGCCAGACAGTCCAGCCGTTTGGATGCCAGAACACCATACCTGGCGCTTCTTCCTGCAAGTGGAACAGATCCAGCTGCTTGGCCAGTTTACGGTGGTCACGCTTTTCCGCTTCTTCGATGCGAGTCAGGTACGCCTTCAGATCTTTCTTGTCGTTCCAGGCAGTACCGTAAATACGTTGCAGCTGCTTGTTGTTGCTGTCACCGCGCCAGTAGGCACCGGAAACACGCTGCAGTTTGAACACCCGCATCACACGGGTATTCGGCACGTGCGGGCCAATACACATGTCGGTGTATTCTTCGTGGTGGTACAGACCCACTTCGGTCTCACCTTTTTCGATCAGGCCGTCAACCAGCTCAACCTTGTAATCTTCCTGGCGATCAACAAATACCCGACGCGCTTCTTTAATAGGCGTCATTTTCTTGATAACCGGATAATCCTTCTTGATCAGTTCCTGAATGCGCTTCTCAATGGTCGCGACGTCTTCAGGAGTAAAAGGACGCTCGTAGTCGATGTCGTAATAGAAACCGTTGTCGATCACCGGACCAATGGCCATTTTGGCGGTTGGGAACAGCTGCTTCACAGCGTGACCCACCAGGTGAGCAAAGGAGTGACGAATAACTTCCAGACCTTCCTGGTCACGTCCCGTGATCAGGCTTACCTCGGCGTCCTTGGTGATCAGTTCACAAGCGTCAACCAGCTTGCCATCAATACGACCACACACGGTTGCCTTGGCCAGACCAGGGCCAATGTCTTCAGCAACTTGCATGAGGGTAACCGGCTGCTCGAAAGTGCGTTGAGAGCCATCAGGAAGGGTAATAACAGGCATATCAAATCCTTGTCAGTGGTGGCCCCTACGACAGGCCACTTGCGTTTGCAAAAAATAAGGCCGTGTACTCTACCTATCCCCCAAAAGTCTGTAAACCAGCCATTGCCCTGTGGAAGGGCATGATCACAAATCGGTAACAAAACCGGGGCACAGCCCGACGAACCGTTGATCAACATTCAGTCGATAAAAGCACTATAACGCCTGCACTACACCTGTAGCAGCGTCGGATGGGCCGTGCCCATCACGCCGTTGGGCATGACCCAACCGGCACAGGCCGGGATTTGGAACCCAGGCAACCGGCTGGCTTGGGTATTGCTTCCTCCTTGTTATCTTTCAGTTACCGATCCCGGAATATGCAGCTGTCATCACCTCGTATCGAAAATGTCTGTTACCAGGAAGTGAATTCGTTTGCCGATTCGCTGTGCGCCTGGCCACAAGAATACGACCAGGTCAGCTGCGGTCGTTTTGAAGGGCATTTGCAGGATGTCGAACTGGCCGAGGTACGGCTGTTTCGTGAAACCATGAATTTATCAGTAGCTCAGCACACCCATACTCCAGCCGGTCGCATCAGCGTGCTGATTCCATTGCGCATCGAAAACAATGGTACCTCAGATCAGGCCCGCTGCATCTCGGGAAAAGGCGTCACCTTACTGCCCTACAACAGCGACTTCTTTTTTGTCGGGCCCGACAACACCGATTACATCGTCGTATCGGTTGAACAGCAACAACTGCAAGCCCTGCTCTCCGACGACGACCTGACGGATTTGTTGCAGGCACAACGCAGCTTTGAAGTGCGGGTAAAACCGGATGATCTGCGCCAATTGCAGCGCCATTGCCGCCTGCTGCTCGACAATCTGTTACGGCTGCAACAACAGCCAACCCGGCATGGCGAAACCAGCGAACAGGCATTGATCAGACAAACCGCCGAACGCCAGATGAGCCACCAGCTGATTGGCCTGGTGGTTGAGTTATTCGCCCGCTCACTCAAACGCGACAGTCGCCCACTCGGCAACCAGCATCATTTTCTGGTACGCCAAAGCCATGAATTTGTGTTGTCGGAAGCTGGCAGTAACGCCAGCGTGCTGGAGGTCTGCAAACACCTGAACGTGCCGCAACGCACGCTCAGCTACAGCTTTGAAAAAGTGGCTGGTTGCTCACCAGCGCAATATTTGCGTGCCGCCAGACTCAACGGCGTTCGCCGCGAACTGATCAGCAGCGACTTGCCAATCGGTGCCGTAGCGGCCAATTACGGCTTTTTCCATCCCGGCTATTTTGGTCAGGAGTACCGCCGCCTGTTTGGCGAAACGCCCAGCCAAACCCGCCAGTCATGCCTTCGCCAGGCTTTTTGAAGCTTGTGAGCCTGCGCTAACCACAGGAAACATGATGGCATCCGCCAGCCAATAAACCGCCGCTCCGCTAACCAACAGCAAGCCTGCCAGCCATTGATCGACCGTCAGCGGCAAGCTGAACCAGGCCGCTTCCACATAGGACGTCATTACCTGTGCGGGCATGACCATTTCAATCTGCCCCGTCCCATGCCCAGTTCCATTCACAGCCCTATTCCTATCCCCATTCACACCATCCATAGCCATCTGCATAGCCGCGGAGTAGTCCAACAGCCCAGCCATCATCAAGGCCCCACAAACCAGTAAAGGCAACACCATAAGGGCCGTCATACCCTTGATCACCACAGCGTTACGGCACACTGCCGATTGCCAGCATAACCAGAAACCCGACAGCGCCATCATCCATTTACCAACAGCGTACAACAGTGGGCTGGTCATCATCAGTCCATGCATATCCGGCAACATCCAGATCACCGACAGCAAGGCGATTACACCCGTAGCCAGCAGGCTGCCCCAACCGTCAGCAAACTGCGATGGCTGTGCTGGCGTAGAATCATCAACCGCGCCGAAATCCAGCTGCCGAACCTGGTAGTTAGCGGCCAACCACAACAGCGGCACCCAGAAATGCACCACCACGCTCTGCCAGCTATGCAACCACAGGGAATGGCGTGCCAACGGATCCAGCCAGGGATTCATCGCTACCACAAACAGGCTTGCCGCCAGCAGAAATAACAGTGGTGACTGGTGTAATCGGCCACGCCAGAGCGACCCGGCCAGCACCATCAGAATCAGCATCATTTCCAGCCATTGCATGGGCTTTCCTCCCCTGCCATTCCCCTGACCCGCCATCCCGGAGCTCGCAAGTGCGTCCGGGATGACCTTATTGTCGACGTGAGCAGCCTGACAACCCGGCTTCAGCCTTCGCCACAACAGGACGAGGAGCCGGCTTCATCAGCGACACCCACGCTGCGATGGTCTTTGCCACCCGGCAAATCCATGGCGGGATTCTGGTCGAAGAAGTTATTGGGCTTGAGATGAAAACCAACGTATTCCACCGGCATTACCGGGAAGTCTTCCGGTTTGCAGATATGGGTATGGCCGTAGGTGTGCCACAGCACAATGTCGGTATTTTCGACATTACGATCCTGCTGAATGTAATACGGCAGACCATCACCCTTGTTCTGGTTCGGGTACATGCCGGTGCCATAACGCTCGTTCGGGTCATATGGCGTGACCCAGACATGATTACTGGCGAATCCCGCGCGCTTGGCGATATAACTGCCCGGCCGCGCCAACATCACCGGATTATGCTCAGCCACCAGCTTGTAGCCCGTCGGGTTGCCAACCGAATTTTTGACGTTGGGGTTGATCACCTTCCAGAAACGGCCCGTCTGACCATTGGCCTGGCGAGCAGCCTGCTGTTCAGTTTGCAATGGTGTAATGGAGGTATTGAAGACGTTCCCCCAGGGATTCTGTTCGGCGTCTTCGCAAGGGCTGAAGTTGGTTTCCATAACCGTGTTCTGTTCGCCGTCGAGCATCATATGCAAGCGAGCACTGAAGAAATGCTGATGCGACGGCCCATAGATTTCCGGCGTCACCTTGCCAGCCGCATAACCCGGCGTAGTACCTGGCACCATGCCAGCCGTCTGGATAATCCCGGTGAGTTTGGTTTCCATCTGAATGGTGCCATCCTGGTACAGGTACCAGTAGAAGCCGTAGTCATAATTGCCCACGGTGCAGAAGAAGCTGATCACCAGCCGGCGCGAGCGACGCACTTCAAAGACATCGGTGCGGAATTCGTAATGCTTCCACAAGGTGCCGTAGTCTTCCTCATGCATACAAACGGCGTTTTTCATCACAAAGGCTTCGCCCTTGTCGTCCACCGCCGGAATATCAAAATAGTGAATCGCCCCCAGACAGTCACAGCCCAGTTCCAGCTGATTCGCCAAGCGGCCAAGACCGTATTCGCCACCATCAAAGGCGCATTTCCAATAATGATTCAGCGCGGTATCCGAATACGGCACCGCCATATCGGTGACACTGGCACGGTAGATAATCGGCCGTTTTTTACCCTTGTCGTGATAGCTCAGCTGATTCAGCGTCAGACCTTCACGAGGCGTAAAACCGACCCTGAATTCCCAGTTCTGCCAGCTGACCTTCCAGCCATCCACCTGAAAGCTGACCCCTTCCGGCTGAACGATATGCAGCGGTTTGACGGTATCCCGCGGCTCGCCTAACGACGGTGAGTCATAGTTCCGCTTGGTGGTTGGTATTGGCGTGTTTTTACCGTCGTCGAGCAGCTCAATCACCTTGCCTTCATTGAGGTCGATGATCGCCACCAGACCCTCAATCGGATGGGCATAACCGTTATCGGTGAATTTGTCGCGATGGAATGCCACCCCGCGCATCAGGCGCTTGCCCTTGTATTTGGGATCGTCGCCAAAATAACCGAATGACCAGGGATCAATCTGAATGTTTTCGATATCCGCATCGGTCAGACCGCGACGTTTGACCGCCGCACGCCAGTCCGGGTCGTTCTGCACAATCTCAACACAGGTGAAAAACTCTTCCACCATGATCGGGGCCTGACCCACCACTTCCGGGTCCAGCTGCCGCCAGTCGGTAACTTGCTTGCTGTTGAGATCGACCAGCGCCTCAAACATCTCGCCACTGGCTTTATCCAACACCGTCGCGAAGGCCACCCGCGAAAACGGCTGGCCCGGCTCAAAGGCCAGTACTTCCTCTTTCGGTGGTTCCTGCAGCTGCAAATACGGGAAACGGCAGGAGTCACCCAGCCCCTGGGATTCTTTCAGAATGGCGGCCGCCAACGACAACTCAGACAACGTCAGCGGGTCCAGTGGATGCTCGGCTACCGCAGCTTTGAGAATGGATTCCTTGGCAGAGGAACAACAGCTATCACTCATGGGGCTTCTCCTGATACACGAAAGACAATGCCTTCATGCTAGGGAGAGCGCATCTGAGCCTTTATCGCAAAGTGGCAAGATTTTATTGATCAAAGACAATCAAACTGGCGGGATACAGCTCTGCCAGTGACAAAGCCAACAAATGGATTTCAACAGCAGCCCGACCGAGACACCGCTATCCCAACAACTTGCGCACCATCTCCGCAGTACTGCCGACCCCGAATTTCTGCCGAATCACAGTCGCGCGATTGGCAACCGTTTTGGGGCTGATACCCAACTCATCAGCAATCACCTGATTGGTTTTGCCTTCCAGCAAACGATCAGCAATCTCACGCTCACGAGCGGGTAAGGCGGCCAACACGCCCGTTGCTTCCAATGGCATCTGACTGACCCGCCCACCCAGATTCAGCCGCGAAGCCATATCCGGGTCGATAAACTGCTCACCGGCATAAACCTGCTGAACGGCCGTGACCATCAATTGCGGCGAACTGGATTTCGACAGATAACCACTGGCTCCGGCCGCCAAAGCCTCACGCACCATGGCCGGTTCCTGATACATGCTGAACATCAGAATGCGCGCCTGCGGGTCCAGCCCGCAAATCTGTTTGCAGGCTTCAATGCCAGACATATCCGGCATATTGATGTCGAGCACCACCACATCCGGCCGCTGCTGAATAAACAGCAACACAGCATCGGTGCCGGAAGCGGCTTCGACCAGCTCAACGTCGGCGATCAACGCCTGCAATAACGCCTGATAGCCTTGCCGTACCACCGCATGATCATCCGCCAATAAAATTTTCATTCCCTGCCTTCTACTCCGGAATATCCGCTTTGCCACGCCTGCTTTATCACACCCGCTTAACCACCCCACTTGGCCACAGCACTTGGAAGAGTAGTCAGACTATTGTTGGTGAAAGTCTGTCAGGACGCCAGTCTGACCTCGACCCGGGTGCCCTTGCCGGGTTGTGAATGAATCTGACAGTCGCCACCTAACAGGGCCGCACGCTCCTGCATCGAACGAATCCCAAATCCGGCCGCAATAGCCTCTGATCCGATGCCATTGTCGACAACACAAAACTGCCAGCCAGCATCTGCCAGCCGTTCGGCACTGACAATCAGTTCCGAGGCCTGACCATGGCGAATGGCGTTATGAACGGCTTCCTGAATCAGCCGATACAACTGCGACGCCGCTTCGTTATCGAGGTGCGGCCAGTCGCCCAGCAACTGGCATTGCACCGGCCCGGCGTCTTCGAGGCCATCAAGCAATTCCTGAATCGCAGCCTGCAAACCAAGTTGCTCCAGCAGCACCGGGTAAAGGTTATGAATAATGCGCCGAAAGCCGCTCTGGATGGCATCGCAGCCCTGCAACAAGCGGCTGGAAGTTTGCTGTAAATCGCTGCTCTGGCCCGCCTGATACGGCACCAGAAAGGCCTGAGCCCGCATCGCGGTGACCTGCTGGCCAAGATCATCGTGCAGCTCACGCGCCAGCGCCGCCCGTTCATGTTCCTGCACGTTCATAATGGTACGGGTCAGCTGGCGGTTTTCTTCCCGCACCTGTTGCAGTGCCTGCGCCATATGATTGAAGTGCTCAGCCACCTGGCGGGCTTCCGGCAAGGCATAGTTCCCCAATCGGGTTTGTAACTCGCCGCGCTGAATCTGCTCCAGCGCTTTCAGCACGTCGGCCACCGGCTTGAGGCCGGTTTTCAACCCCAGATAAATGGCCAGATTCGACAGCAACGCCGCCAGCAGAAACAGCCAGAATACCCCGCTGGCTGACTCCCACACTTCCTGAATCTCATCACTGTCGTCCGGCACCAGAATCCGCTTTTCACCGTTACTGCCGGTAAACGCCAGCTGATAACCCCGGCCGGGATGATCGAACAGCTGTTCGAACCAGTTCGGTACAGCCAGCTCGGTCCTAGAGGCATCTTCCAGCAAGCGCACATGGCGCAAGCTGGTGCCAACCAGAGCCAGTATTTCCTGCGGCTTGCCCGACTGGATCAGAGCTTCGACCACAGGTTTCATGGCTTGCTGCTCACGAATCACATCGCTGCGGCCCTGTTCCAGCAGGGAAAACAGACTGAAAGCCAACGCCAGCAAAAACGCGCCGTTGACCATCAGCAGGATGCGGGCAATCACATTCATATCAGAACGCCACTTTTATGCCTGCCTTAAAGGTGCGCGGTGCGCCCGGGCCAACAAAACGGTCTTCATCAAAGCCCGGGTAAGCCGTCTCCAGCACTTCGTCAGCCTCGCCATAAACCCCGAAGGTTTCGTATTCCCGGTCGAAGACGTTAACCACCCGACCGTACACTTCCAGCCGCTCAGATGGTTCCCAGCCAGCCCGGAGGTTGACGATGGCGTAACCAGCCAGCTGGGCGTTTTCGTTGGCTTCATCGCCACGGAAGTACTGACTGCTGCGGTACTGCAAGTCGGCCCCAACAGACAACTCATCTAACGCCTGCCAGTCTGCCGCCAGCTTGACGACGTGATCCGGCAAGCCTGGAATATTGTCTCCGGCTTCAACCTGACGGTTCGTGCCTTGCGGATTATTCGGGCTGAATGACACAAACGGGGTTTCAAAGGTTGCTTTCATCCAGGTGTAGGCAGCGGCCAGTCGGACGGCTTCGAGTTCAGCCACCAGCCCCAGCTCAATGCCCTGCCGACGGGTTTTGCCAACGTTGGAGAAATAGCCTTCTGACGGCAAACCACCGGCTTGCTGGAACAGGATGTCATCATGGTTGGTACTGCGGAAAACCCCGGCACTCCAGCGCAGCGGTTGACCAGCATTGGAACGCACACCGGCTTCCCAGGACCTGGTCACCACCTGCTTCAGCGGCGGATCAGAAACAAAACCGTTGGGCAGCTTGCAAGGATCATTTTCGTCAGCGCAGCTCAGCTCAGCCGGTGTTGGTGCCCGCGAAGCCTCGCTGTAACTGGCGTACAGATTCATCGCATCCAGCTCGTAGGCAGCTCCCAACATGGGGTTAATCCGGCGGAAGCTGTGATTGCCATTCAGCGAACCCTCGCCGTCTTCCAGCTGGTCGTCCATACGGATATGGGTGTGGTTATAACGGGCACCGGCGGTCAGGCTCAGCTGCTCCGTGACAGACAGGGTGTCCGTCACAAACAGCCCCAGATTGCGGCTGCGGGTTTTCAGATGCACTTCGGATTCCGCATCGTACAAACCAATGCCGCTGACACCCCGGTCGTCGCTGGCCGAGTCATTGCGCAGCACCGCGAATTCCGTGCGCGAGCGGAAATCAATCTCCGCCTGATCGTAGCTGAAGCCCACCGCCAGCAGGTTTTCCAGATCATCCGAGCCGATGGTCAAAGGTGCGGACGAGCTGAGCTGCAATGACAAACCCAGACTGTCTTGCTCGGTACGGGAAGTGTTGAGGGTACCGTCGAGTTCGTCGGCATCAACATCCAGCCCCAGCTCGGCGGCAATGGCTTCCAGTGAAGCGTCGTCATAACCAACAAATTCAACCGCCTCACCCACCTGGTCATCATCGCCTTCACAGAGGGTTTCTTCGCTGCCGCTCAAACATTCTTCGTAGTCGGAATCGTCGCCGTTAAGGGTGTTGGTCAGATTAGAGCGCAGGTAGAGGTTACCGGCCAGCTGCAAATCATCCGACAACCAGTGTTCCCCATCGAGGGCAAAGAAGTGCAGCCGGTTTTCCGTCTGGTCTGGCTGGGTATAAATAGCCTCACGACCTTCCAGTTCCATCAAGGCCGCTGGCACTGCACCGTTGCCGGTCATACGGTTGTTAGCCACCAGCGCGGTGAAATCCAGCTCGGAATCATCATTGCGCCAGCTCAACACCGTCATGGCCTGTCGAATATTGCTGCCGGAATGATCCCGCCAACCATCTTCTTTCTCGCCATTCAGCAGCAGGAAATAACCGACTTCGCCGCCGACACCCGCTGTCTTATCCAGCCAGCGCGAACCACCCGACTGGAATTGGGCCTGACGATAACCATACTGACCAGCGCCCAACTCCAGCTCATTACCGGCATGGTCAAAGCCATCCTTGGTTGCCATCGATAGCGAGCCACCGAGGGTATTCTGACCAAACAAGGGGTTGGAACCGGAATGCAGCGCCATGCTGCTGACGGCGTCGGTCGGAATCAGGTCCCAGTTAACCGCGTCACCGAACGGCTCATTCACCCGAATACCGTTCATATAAACCGACACGCCCTGAGGCAGCCCCAGCAGTGGCGACGCAGTAAAACCACGATATTGCACGTCCGGCTGGTAGTTATTATTAATGGCTTCGTTGATGGTCACTGAACCCAGCTGGTACCTCAGGTGCTCGGCAATACTCTGGGCCTGGGTACGCTCAAGATCATCAGCGCTCAACTGCTGTACCGGCGCCACCAGCTTGTTGGCACTGATGCCAACGCTTTCGATTGGCGTCGCCGTGACCACGATTTCTTCCATCGGGTCGTCGCGATCTTCCGCCAGGGCAAAAGGACTAACCGTCGCCAGCAGGATGGAACAACCCAGCGAAGTTCTGGCAAACGCTGCCCGCCCCTGGCCAGAACCTGCGTTAGATAAGGAAATTTTTGAGCTGGAAAAATCCGCCGCACTCTTCATGAAATTGCCTTGTTGTTATTATTTCAGTCAGGCCATTGTGATTAAGTGTGGTCCAGAAATAACTGCCACCAGAGACAGGGTTTGACTGGCTGTTACGGCTAGCCGGGGGGGATGGGGAATAGTTCCCGAAAATTCCCGCCACCAGATTCAAACAGGTGAAAAACGGCTCTATTTGCACTATTTTTACTACTTTAGGACAATATCGAGTCATCCAAGGTAGGATACCTGATGTCACCCCTGCGGGTTGTAATGATCCATGCTTACAACAACTATTATAAAACTATGGGAGTTGCCGCAATGCAGACACTCCAGGCCAGCCAGAGCACCCAATCCCCTATGACTGATGCAATGCAAGACACCAAGCCATCATCAAGCGGCGCCATCGCTGAAACCGAAGGAACCACCTACAAACTGCTGATTGCCGACGATCACCCGTTGTTTCGTGAAGCCATTGCTGATGTCGTCCGCAACCGTTATCCCAACGCCGATATTATCGAAGCCGAAAACCTCGAAGATGCTGCCGCGCTGGCGGAACAGCAGGACGACCTCGACCTGATTCTGCTCGACCTCAACATGCCCGGCATGAACGGCCTCAATGGCCTGATTCAGTTGCGTAATGAGTCGCCAACCATTCCGGTGGTGATCATTTCTGCGGAAGAGGAAAAAAGCGTAGTCCTGCAAGCCATGACCTATGGCGCCGTGGGTTTTATCATCAAATCACTGCCCCGGGAAAAAATGACCCAGGCACTGGAACAGGTGTTAGCTGGTCAGGTTTACCTGCCGTCTGACGTTATCCGCGCCAGTGACGACGGTCGCTCACGGCAGAAACGTGTGCAGGAAGAAAACCAGATTCCACCAGAAATGCTCAACAGCCTGACCCGCCGTCAACTATTGGTACTGGAACGTATGGCCAACGGTGAATCCAACAAGCAAATCGCCTATAACCTGTCGATTGCCGAAACCACCGTAAAAGCCCACGTTTCCGCAATCCTGCGCAAGCTCAGTGTTCACAACCGTATCCAGGCCGTACTGGCCGCCAGCAACGTCGACTTCAACCAGTATTTACGTCGCTGATTGATAACCGCACTGCGCTCTTGAAAATCCGCCTTTATGGCGGATTTTTTGTTTCCGGTTTACTGGAACTGTCAATCAAACAAGCCATCTGCCTGCACTGCTTCACAGCCTTAAAAGCGACTTCACCTGACCGGTTTCCAAAATTAACAAAACGTAATATATCTTACGGTTGTAAGAGAGGCTGAAGCGGTTAATCTTCCAACACCTGCCGCACAGGTGACGACCGGATATGTCTGACACCTGTCTGATCATTTTTAAGGAATTTCTCATGGCATACGATTACGGGTCCATCGATCTGGGACTCAGAAATCCATTCAAGAAAGAAGGACTGGTCACCACCCTGCGGGGCCTGCTGGAAACCCTGATGGGGGTTTTTCTGCTGATCAAGGCGGCGTCGCTGGTGAAGACCAATGCCGGTGTCGGCTGGATTCTGGTCTCTTTTGGCTTACTGTTACTGGGCACCGGCATCCGCAGTTGCTCCGCCGGTATTATTGCCATGCTGCGCTATTTTGTTGGCCGTAATCACCCGACTTCGCTGGCTCACAACTATTCCCGCTCCGAAAGCAGTACTGCCAGCGAAGAAGCACGCTACGTTGCCTACAACCGTCAGCAGCTGACAGAAATGCTGATGGGCCGCAAGAATTCCACCTTTGTCGAGCCGCAAGGCATGCTGGCACGGCTGATTCACAGTCTGCTGCCACGTCTGACACTGATGCCCTACCCGATTCGCAACCTCAGCCAACGGCTGTTCGGCGCCTGGATCAAAACCCTGCTGGCATTAATCGCCTACGGTTTTGCCGCCTTTGTGTCGCTGGCGGGTTTTGCCGGTGAGATTGGTGAGTTCGTCTTCCCGGTCTACTCTGTAGCACTGACGCTTTACCTGCTGCTGGTATGGCGCTCTGTTGGTACTTCGATCAAACGCACCGCTGACCGTAATATCAAGGGCATGGGCAGTGCCGAGCTGGTACGTGTGATTGGTGGCTCAATTCTACTGCCAGTGGTCGCTGCATTGGCCACGGGTGCGCTGCTGCGAATGACCAACATCGATCTCGAATCCGTTAAGGAACTGACCGCTTTCCTTCCTGATCCGCATACCGTGTTGTACCTCGGCGGCATTCTGATCGGCGCTCTGGTTTGCAGCGTTCTGGTCGGCGTCATGTTGTCCCGCCGTCTGAGTTATAGCGACCCTAAGGTCGAAGTCTCTGAACTGCGGGAAAACTGGCAGGAATCGGTGCACCCCAATGAAATATTTATCAACCTCGACAACCTGGTCATGGCCAACCGCCGTTACAAGGAAGTGCCGAACCGGGTTTATCAGGAGCTGGAGCCAGACCTGAAAGAGCAGGTGCAAGGCAAAGGCAGCTTCTTCGGCGAAATGATTCAGGAAATCCAGCCACGCGTGACTGCCATGAAGCTCGGCAGCCTGTTTGAACGCTGTCGTATGGTCAGCCTGTTGATAGGCAACCTGATGTACATTGGTGCTGCCGCGCTGCTGATGCTGGTTGCCTTCAAGGCGGCAGGCCTGTTCGCCTTCCTGCGCAGCGTCGCGCCAGACAGCTTCGCCCACGCCATGCGCCTCACCAGTAGCGCAGACTTTTCCGACATTGCCAGCCCGGCTGTTCACCTGCTGCTGGCCAGCATTCTGGTGCGCGCTTTCGCCCGTATCCTGACCAATGTCGCGCACGTGTTTTTTGCCGAAATGCAGTTCGAGAGCCACCTGATCTACGTAAAAATGGAAGGTACCTTCAGCGAATCCCGCATGACTACCGGCAAGGGCATCCACGACTCCACCCAGTCCGACAACGTGCTGGTACGTTCCAGCGTGACACCATGGATTATCGTCAGCCGAATCATTTCCAGCACCTACGCCGCCACAGGCATGCGTAACCTGGAACACCCGCGCTACATCATGGAAATGCACAAGAACGATGAAGAACTGGAAGCCATTCGCGCCGACGTCATCAGCTTCCTCAAGGATCGTGAGTCCATCGCTGCGATCACCAGCGAACGCGACCTGCGTAACGCTTCGCAGATTCATGAGATCAACCAGCAGTCACGGGCGATTCCGACGGAAACCACCCAGAAACTGGAAAATGACCAGGCCGCGGGTTATTTGCAGCAGGAAGCTGCCGAAGCCAGCGAAGAAGTGGGTAAGGCCTGATTTCTGATCAGCGGCCAATTCATAACGGCCTAATCCACAGCCAATCCATGCGGCGTAACAAACATCAGCGCCGTATGGATTCGCCGCCTTGTCCCGCCCATATTGCTTGAGACGGTTGTGTCGTTGGTCATCTATTTGGCCAGCGACTTCCGATATTCCCCTGGCGTCATGCCAAGATAACGCTGAAACATGCTGATAAAGGTCGACGCCGATTCGTACCCCAGATCCGTGGCAATCACAGTAACAGCATCGCGACTGGCGACCAGTCGCTCCAGTGCCACCTGTAAGCGCAGCTGTTGCCGCCACTGTTGAAAGGTCATACGGGCTTCTTTCTGAAACAGTCGTTGCAAGGTTCGTTCAGACGCCCCTACTCGTTCCCCCCATTGCGCCAGTGTTAAATCCAGTCCTGGGTCTTGCTCCAGCTGATAGGCAATATTACGCAGCCTTGAATCGACCGGTAACGGCAGGTGTAACGGTGCTTCTGGAGCCGCTGCGATCTGGTCACGCAGGGTTCTGAACAGCCGTCCAACCGGGCTGTGCCAGTCATAGTCGACCGGTTGTTTGAGCGCTTCGAGAATCAAAGCCCGCAGCAACTGCGAGACTTCCAGCACCTTGCAGTGTGCAGGCAAATCAACTGCCGCTTCCGGAGTTATATAAATACTGGAAATTTCAGCGCCATAAAGCGTCGAGATTTCGTGAGGTTCATTGGGCGGAACCCAGACAGCACGGTCCGGCGGAATCAAAAAACGTCCCTCCGGGGTAATCACGTCCTGCACGCCCTGGCGACAATAAACCAGCTGCCCCCAATTATGAGCATGGGCAGCAACAACCGTCTGTGGCTGCAAATTGCGATACAGCACGCTCACGGGTCGAGATGGCTTGCCTTCAGGCAGCGTAATCAGGGGCACTCGTTGCCAATCGTGTCGGGTTTTCTGCATAGAATGACTGGATTCTGAAAGTTCGCCAGCCAGTTTATGGCCAAAATGCGCTGCATTCCAGATAACAACAGTAGCAGGAACTCCATGAAAGCCGCACTTGTAACCGACCTCAATAACCCGCCTGTTTTTGGCATCACCGATGCTCCTACCCCACAAGCTGACGATCTGCTGGTGTATCCAACAGCAAGCACGATCAGTCAGCTGGTCAGGGCCAAAGCATCTGGCCGTCATTACAGTGCCAACCTATCGTTGCCGTTTGTACCAGGTGTTGATGGCGTTGGCAGACTGGCATCGGGCGAACGGGTGTTTTTTGCGTTTCCGCCAATGGGGTCAATGGCAGAACAAACGTTGGTCAAACGCAGCCAATGTGTCGCGGTACCCGATGATCTGGACGACGTCACTGCTGCGGCACTGGGAAACCCGGGGATGTCGTCTGTGGCAGCGTTGCAATATCGGGCTGGTTTCAAGTCTGGTGACAATGTGCTGATCAATGGTGCCGCCGGTGCTTCCGGCCGGCTGGCGATCCAGATTGCCCGCTATCTGGGGGCTGGCAAAATTATTGCCAGCGCTCGTAACGCTGCCGAAGAAAGCAGCCTGCTGGCGCTTGGAGCCGATGAGTTTATCTGCTTGGCACAACCGCACGAGCAGCTGATTGCCCGACTTAAAGAGAGCATGATCCAGTCTGGCATCGACATCGTGCTGGACTATTTATGGGGAACGCCAGCCGCTGCTATTTTGACCGCGGCGGCCAATACAGCGATGACCAATGCCCTGAAGTTCGTCAATATCGGCTCGTTGGCGGGTGCAGATATTCCTCTAAACGCCAGTATTTTACGCAGCAAGAACCTGCAACTGATGGGCAGCGGCCTGGGCAGCGTCAGTAACGCCGCCTTGCTTTACTGTATCGGACAGGTGCTGCAGATGGCTCGCCCGGCCGGATTGCAAATTGCCACCCACACCATGCCGCTGGAACAGGTCAGCGAGGCCTGGCAGTACACCGGGCCGGAGCGACTGGTGTTGACGATTGGCAGCTAGTCAGGCCACCACGGCCTGCTGCAGCATATGATGGATCATAGCCTTGAGTTTGGCCGGGCGTACCGGTTTGTTCATCAGCCGGTAGCCTTGCTCGCGCACTTCCTGCTTGAGGCTGTTGGTGTAGTTGGCGGTAATCATCAGCACCGGAGCTTCCAGCCCCAGATCGCTGCGCATCAATGCCACCGCGTCGATGCCGGTTTCGCCGTCGTCAAGGTGATAGTCCGCCAGAATCAGATCGATACCCGCCTCAAGCTCATCCCGACATAACAAGAGTTCTTCGTAGCTCTGCACTGCCAGCACCTCAAAACCCCAGCTGCTGAGCAGCACCTCCATGGCATGACAAATAGACGCTTCGTTATCCAGCACCAATGCCCGGCGCCCACAGAATTGCTGGTTACCCGGTAACAGGAAGCCAGGCGTTGCGGCACGCCGTACCTGTTGCTTGCGACCATAAGGCACCAGCACCGAGAAACAGGAACCAAAACCGAGCCGCGAACGCACCTTGATGGGTGTTTTCAGAATGCCGGACATCTTGTCGACGATCGCCAGCCCCAGACCAAGTCCCTTGTCGCGCCCGCTGTCTTTCTGGCTGCCGCGATTAAACTCAAGAAAGATTTCTTCCAGCTTGTCTTCGGCGATGCCCATACCGGTATCCCACACCTGGATTTCGAGGCCATCCTTGCGACGACGACAGCCAAGGGTGATCTTGCCCCTCGGGGTGTAACGCACTGAGTTGGTGAGGAAGTTTCGCAGAATCCGCGCCAGCAACTGGGAGTCGGACATAATCACTGAACTGGTGGCGATGTACTCAAAATCGAGACCCGAATCTGCTGCCAGCGTGCGGTATTCATTGGCCAGGTTACCAAGCAGATCACCGGCGCCAAAAGCCGTGATATCCGGTTTCACTACACCGGCGTCCAGCTTGGAAATATCAACCAGGGCAGCCAGCAGGGTTTCGACGTCTTCCAGCGAATAGCTCAGTGAGTTGACCAGCTGACGGGTGCGATCATCAAGCGGGTGTTCCATCAGCGAGGCACAGAACAGCCGTGCTGCATTCATGGGTTGCAGCAGGTCATGACTGGCCGCCGCGAGGAATTTGGTCTTGCTGTGGTTGGCCTGCTCGGCATCCAGTTTGGCTTCGCGCAAGCGGTTTTCAATTTGCCGACGTTCATCGATTTCCTGCCGTAACTGACCGTTCAGCTCGGTCAGCGCGCGGGTACGATCCTCAACTCGCTGTTCCAGATGCTGATAGGCCTGCGCCAGTGCCTCGGAAGTCCGGCGGATTTCGGTGATGTCCTGGATCAGCACGTACAACCCCTGCACCGCGCCGTATTCATCAAATTCCGGCACATAGTTTTTCACCACATGGCGGACTTCGCCATCGGGTGCAGGATCCGTAATTTCAAACGACACACTGCGGCCACTTAACGCCCGTTCGATATAAGGTCTGAGACGTTTGAACTGCTCGGCGCCAACCGTTTCATCAAGTTTTTTACCCAGGATCGCCTTGCGGTCGTAGCCATACCATTGCTCATAGGCACGGTTGGAAAAGGTCAGCTGCATGTCCTTGTCGACATAACCAATCAGGGCCGGAACCGTGTCGGTAATCACCCGGATACGCTGCTCACTTTCAGCCAGCGCCTTCACCGCCTGGCTGCGTTCTGTGATGTCGGTGTAAGTGTTTACAAACGCCCCACCCGGCATTGGATGGGTCTTGATTTCTAACACCCGTCCATCCGACAACACCTGTTCCCGTTGTAAGGTGAGCTGGCCGTATTCATCGCGGGACCAGGGGTTAAGGTCACAAACCTCGGTTTGCTCCATCACCTCAAAGAAAGAACCACTGTCGTCGAGCTGGCTCTGGATCAGCCCCGTCAACTCGATAAAACGCCGGTTCCAGGTTTCCGGTTTACGATTGCGGTTAACCAGCACCACCCCTTGCGAGAGGTTATCCAGAGTGTTTTGCAGCAGCTGGGATTTTTTCGCCAGCGCTTCTTCACGCAAGGCCCGTTCGTTTTCGATAAGGGCGCTGATGTCTTTGTACAGAACCACCAAACCACCATCCTGGGTTGGCCGTTCACTAACGTGCACCCAGGCGCCGCTGCGCATATGAAAGACCTTTCCATCCCCCGGCAAAGCCCGCTGGGCGGTCGCCACTGAATCACCGTAATAACGGTCGATCAGCCGGTGACGCTGGGATAATTTGTGGATCTGCTGTTGCTCCATGCCCGGGCAGATTTCAATGCCGGAGTTGACCCAGAACTGATTGAAACGGGAGTTAGCCATCACTAACTTGCGTTCGGCATCGTACAGCACAAAGGCATCGGAAATACTTTCGATGGCCTGCTTCAACAGTTCGTGGGCATGCGTGGCGGCAGCATTGGCCTGTACCAGTTCGGTGTTGGTACTTTTGAGGCTGTGCATGGCTTCATTCAGCGCTTCAGTACGCTCACGTACCTGTTCCGCCAGAAACACCGAGTGCTTGAAGTTATCGTACGCGCCATCGGTACTGTCTGGCCCGGCTTCGACCCGCTGCATCAGAGCCTGGTTGATCTTCTTCAGGCGCTGATTTTCCTGTTGCAGTTCTGCCAGCTGGCGATTGAGATCCTCGACCTCGGGATTCAATAGTCAGGTCCCCCGAGCGCAACGCCGGTGAAGGTTTGATTCAAGTGCATACCGTTAAATTGCTCGCCGTAAGTGTTGAAGCCGATTACCCGGTGACGGGCAAACAGTTCAGACGCCTGCTGGTGCAGTTGTTTATGCTCCAGTTCAATCCGTCTCAAAATACAATCGTAGCCGAGGATAAGCTGCGGCGTACCAATACGGCGTGTAATGTCGCGAAACAGCCCTTCCAGCTGCTCCAGCATGTCGCCTGCATGAGAACAGGTCAGCACAATGCCGGTGTCGACAGCACAATAAAAAGACAGACTGTTATCTTCGTTGACCTTCTGGATCGCGCGCGGGTAATAGCGGTCTCCAATCCGCACGGACAGCGGATTCAGCGCAAAGACTTCCGGGTTGAGCGAATGAACGTCGAGATTCAGTACTCTGGCGTATTCCAGTGCCGCTGGCTCGGCATTGATTTCAAACACCCGCCGTTCCATCGGATCGGCATCCGTGACCACCAGTTTTTCGTCGGTTGGCAACAGGTGATGGATGGTGAAGGCTTCAAAATCGAACCGGGTATTAACCATCAAAACAATGGCCGAATCAGTTAAAAAGCGGCCATCAAAATAGACGTGGGTTTTGCTCAGGCACATATCGTCTGCCGCCGAGCCACCCAATAAGGGAATACTGCCCAAATGGGCATTCAACAAGCGCAGCAAGCGTTCCTCTTCTACCGACAGGCCATCCAGCAGGGTCAGTGCAAAAGTATTGCCCTTGATCGGCGCCACCTGACGGGAAGCGCAGTCGTCGAGCATACTGTGAATCAGCGTCTGGGCATCGGTGAAACTGAATTCGGCGAGATCGGATACCAGCGCCGCCTTGACGGCAAAGGATGAAGCCGGGAAACCAATCGCTGTGATGCTGCCACTGCAATAGCCCAGAGGAGAAATTTCCCCGGCGGTAGTGCAACCAACCAGGTTGATATCGCCAAACCGCTGCCGCAAGGCTTTGGCAAGCGCATCAAAATCAAAATCATTGGAGCAGAAAAAAACCACCTGGCTCATTTCAATATTCGCCAGCGCCTGGTACACCTCATCCGCGGCCAGAACTACATCCGTTTGAGTCGAACTGGCCGTTCTGACGGACTCGTAGCATTGAGTTTCTACCGCGAGCATGGATCCTCCTGGCATAGCTCCTCCGGATGGTTGTGTATCGCAAATCAGGTTACCGGATTACTACCGGAAACACAGTCTAAACAGCTTCAAAACCCCGGCATATGCTACTTCAGCACCGGGTTTTGTTCCCCAATCGGAGACTTCCGGGCTGGTTTGGGGAGTGCTACAGAAACTGATGGAATAGGCGTTCCGCACTGGCTGCCTGGCTAAAGCCCATCTTTTCCAGACACAAACAACAAGGGATGGCACAGGCCATCCCTTGTTTTGCCAATTGGTAGCCTTGTGTCTGTTTGGCTCAGACAGACTGGCACCGGTCAAATGGGTCGATCAGAAGGTCACGACTGCGCCCAGCGCGATGGTTTTGATTTCGGCCGTATCGGTCTCTGCCTTGTTGTATTCACCTACCAAAGTCAGATTACTGTTCAGGGAATGGAAGACCGCAAAGGTTTTGTTGGTCAGGTCCAGATCACTGGCATTGGCTGTCGAACCACCATCGTTTTCACCGCGCGACAGTACCAGACGGGTGCCGTTGATGGTGTATGAAGCCTGCAGCAATTTACCATCGACCTCACCATCACTGGTGGTGAGCAGGTTGCCCAGGCCAGCAGTCCCAACACCATCAGCCTTGAAGCCAGATGCGGTCAGTGCCAAACCAGCGAATTTGACGTTAACACCGTAGGAAACGCCTTTGGCGGTCATGGCGTCACCAGCCAGTTTGGATTCCTGGTTCATATAACCGAGCCAGCCTTTCACCGAACCACCGTCAAAGTCGGTGGCGTAGGAAGCTTCAGCTTCAATACGTGGGCGACTTTCTTCAGAAGCGGCATCGCGCTTGGCCGGGTCCATCAAGCCGACCGCCAGGTTAAAACCGCCCATGTCCGGGGTCCGATAAGTGATTTGGGAGTTCGGGAATGGATACAGATAACCAGCGCCAATATTACCGAACGAGACATTGTTGCCATCGTCGCCGGTGGTCATGGTCTGACCGAAACCCAGCAGGATTTCGTCACCGAGGATGTTGGAGCGGTTGAACAGCGCAAAGTCCTTACCAATCAATATCTGACCAAAGCTGCCGTCTACCGTAGCGTAGAACTGACGAGTGTCGATCAAGGAATCAGTGAGGTTGGAGTTACCGTCGTTGATGGTCGCCCAGAAGGACGAGCGGCCACCCAGCTTGAGGTCATCTACCTGCTTGCTGAAGTTAAAACCAATCACGTTTGGCAGGAAGCCCATTTTGATCCGGGCCTGGGATACGTCGTTGGCACCGTCAGCGCTGGAGTCGCTGTTCACATAGAAAGTGTTGAACAGGCCATCGACGGAGAAAGTGGTCTCTTCATGATCGTACAAGGTGATCGCGGCGGATGCCTGTGAGCTGATGGCAACGGCTGCCGCGAGCGGCAGAAGTTTGGCAATATTATTATTTTTCATTGTCTAACCCTGATTGTGTTGTTGTTGTGTTCAGGAGAAGTGTTGCCCTGTTTGCCACAGCCAGCCGTCCGGCTAACTTCAGCAAACCCGTGCGCCCGCCGGGTCAGATGTCTGTATATGAAAAGGGGGTGGGCTTACGCCCACCCCAAACAGGAACACTCTGAAGCGGTGCAGGACACGAGCCCTGAACAACTGCTTCACTATCCCTGCGGCAGCGGCTGGCCGGTATGCTTCCTTCATTGGCATTGGCGCGCTCTTTGGTTGCTCGCCTTTGGTGCATTGGCTTCCTCACACCAAAGTCTTCGTCCCTACTCCCTGAGTACTGGAAATGCGGTAAAGCTGTCAGTTAAGTCATGAAACAGCTGTTAGAAAGCTGCTATCTAACGTATCAGAGCTCGTGTACCAGAGCGCCTTTACCGGTGAGAGCCCACCTTCTCAGTTCCCTGACCTGCGCGACCAGCCCGCCATCTACCGCTTTGGTAGCGCCCTGACCAACCCCAAAGAAGCATTGAGTTTGTGCCGCCCGGCTCTAGCATCGAATGATTCCCTGCAAACTCTGCAAACCAATAAGAACAACAAATCGGGAGTCGTTATGTCGGCGTTAAAGGAACTGACAGTCCGTCACGATGGTGTCTGGCTGTGGTTGCCAATTCTGTTATTACTCTGGTGTCTGCCGGTTGCTCCGGCACAGGCAAGCGATGAGGCTCAGCCACAGCTATCCATCGAACAGCATATTCAGCAGCTGTTTCCCAAGGCGACCCGCATAGAGCCGAAGCAAGCCGACTACCCGGTTTATCCGGTTTACCAGCTCAACGAATTGCTTGGCTATGCTTATGAATCCCGCGATATCAGCGACCTGCCCGGCTTCTCGGGCAAGCCCCTGAGTCTGCTGATTGGTATTTCGGCGATTGGGGAATTTGTGGGCGTCAGGGTGCTGGATCACCACGAACCTGTGTTTCTGCATGGGCTTGGCCCGCAGCCGCTGTTGGACTTTGTTGGCCAGTACCAGGGCAACTCACTCACCGACCATATTGTGATTGATTCCAGCAAGGGCGATGGCAGCACCACCGAGGGTGTGGTGTATTTCGACGGCGTCTCCAAGGCGACGGTGTCGGTGATAATCATCAACGACGTTGTACTGTCGTCGGCACTCAAGGTTGCCCGCCACAAGCTTGAAGGATTTGCCCAGCCGCCAGCGGCCCGAGCGTTGATGGATCTCTATCAGCCGCTCGATTGGCAAGGCTTGCTGGATAAAGGTTATGTCGATCACTGGCGCCTGGACATCAACGCCGCAGAACGGGCGTTGGGTACCAGTCTCGACAGTTACCCGTCGCTGCGTGAACCCGACCCGGATGAAGCCTTCAGTGAAATCTGGTACAGCTATATCAATGCGCCGTCGATTGGCCGCAACCTGCTGGGTGACGATGGCTACAACAAGCTGATGGCGTCACTGAAACCGGATCAACAGGTCATGGTGGTGATGTCTAACGGCCTGTTTACCCATGTGCCAGACGACTTCAAACCCGGCACAGTGCCAAGCCGATTAGCACTGGAACAAGGTGGTCTGTCGGTCGAAATGCGAGATATGAACGCCCTGGGGGGGACCATCCAGTTACAGGTTGCCGGGCTGCCGGAATTTGAACAGGCCAACCTGTTTGCAGTCGGCGGCAACGCCGGTTTTAACCCGGGCGCCCCCAGCCAGCTGGTGTTGAACCTGCAACTACCGCGCAACCACCTGGTCACTGACCATGCCCACTTCGAAGCGCCGGTCTCCTTCCCTCCCGAACTGTTTGAATTTATTGAAGTGGACGACAGCGCCAACCAGCGTGCACCTTTATGGGTGGGACTGTGGAAAGATCGTTGGCTGTCGATCACGCTGGTCAGTATCGCATTGGTGCTGCTGACGGCGCTGTTCGTCTGGCAACGCTATCTCACCCGTTTTCCGAAACTGCTGCACCGTTTCCGCTGGGGCTTCCTGTTTTTCACCCTCTTCTATCTCGGTTTTTACGCTCAGGGACAGTTGTCGGTGGTGAACATCTACACCCTGTTCCTCAACATCGTCGACGGCTTTGACCTCAATATATTCCTGCTCGACCCGGTGATTTTTATCCTCTGGAGCTACACCTTTGTCAGCCTGTTTATCTGGGGACGCGGGCTGTTCTGCGGCTGGCTGTGTCCGTTTGGAGCCTTGCAGGAAATGGCTTCCTGGCTCGGTAAAAAGCTGGGTTTTAGACAGTACAAGGTGCCAGATACCATTCACCGCAAATTGATCCTGCTGAAGTACCCGATTCTGCTCGGGCTGGTGGCCACTGCCTTTGGCTCGCTGACACTGGCCGAACGCCTGGCAGAAATCGAGCCTTTCAAAACCAGTATCACCCTCTACTTCGATCGTTATTGGCCATTTGTCTTGTATGCCGTGGCCCTGGTGGTCGGCAGCATGTTTATCCATAAATTCTACTGCCGGTACCTGTGTCCACTGGGTGCCGGGCTGGCGGTACTGGGGAAACTGCGGCTGTTCAGCTGGCTCGACCGGGTCGATATGTGTGGCACGCCCTGCCAGCTCTGTAGCCATCGCTGCGAAATCAAGGCGATCAAAAAGACCGGTGAAATCGATTACAACGAGTGCATTCAGTGTCTGGAATGCGTGGTGATCCTGCACGATCCGCAGCAGTGCGTCAGCAGTATCACCGAGCAGAAAAAGGCCCAACGGCAACAGCGGCAGTCTGCTAATAAAGAAGAAACCAACACCTTGATCGCAACAGGTTGATGGCAGCGCAATCCGCTGTCCCGACATGTCGAGCCCCTGCGAAGGTGATACAAGATTCACTTTCGTAGGGGCAAGGCATGCCTTGCCCGATTCCCATCCTCATGGCGGTCAAATCGCGCATTGTCGTTCGGGATGTCGTTCGAGTCGTCGTTCTGAATGTCGTTCGGAAAAAGCTGTATAAACAGCGTACAAACCAATACCTGCGAACGAATCTCACTAGACTAACGGATCAAATTTCCCCGTGGGGTTTGCGCTGTCCCGATTCGCGGTATAACTTGCTGCCAATCCCTACATCAAAATAACAACAATATGACTACCAGCATCTCCAGCCTCCGCAAATTTGTCGCTCCGGAAATCATTTTTGGCGTTGGTGCCCGCAAGGCCGTGGGTAATTTTGCCCGCAACTTTGGCGCCCAGCGGGTGCTGATCGTGACCGACCCTGGTGTGATCGCCAGTGGCTGGGTCAAGGATGTGCAGGACAGTCTGGATGAAATTGCTATCGAATACCGGGTATTTGCGGGCGTCAGCCCCAACCCGCGTGCTGAAGAAGTCATGACGGGAGCCCGTCTCTATAACGAAGAAGGCTGCAACCTGATTGTTGCCGTCGGTGGCGGCAGCCCGATGGACTGCGCCAAGGGCATTGGCATTGTTTCGGCCAATAACCAGCATATTCTGATGTTTGAAGGCGTCGACCGCATTCATTCGCCAATTCCGCCGCTGGTGTTTATCCCTACCACAGCCGGCACCTCGGCCGACGTATCCCAGTTCGCGATTATTTCGGATCAGGACACCCGTATGAAGGTGTCGATTGTCAGCAAGGCGGTGGTGCCGGACGTAACCCTGATCGACCCGGAAACAACCCTCACCATGGACCCATTCCTGACCGCCTGTACCGGTGTGGACGCCATGGTGCATGCGATTGAAGCTTTTGTGTCTACCGCCTCCGGGCCGCTGACGGATTCGATGGCGCTGGAAGCCATCAATCTGGTCTCCACCAATCTGCCAAACCTGATCAGGAACCCCAACGATGTGGCATTACGCGAGCAGCTAATGCTGGCGTCGCTGAAGGCCGGGTTGGCATTTTCCAATGCCATTCTAGGCGCGGTACATGCCATGTCGCACAGTCTGGGCGGTTTTCTCGACCTGCCTCACGGTCTCTGTAACTCGATTCTGATTGAACGAGTCGTCGATTTTAATTTCAGTGCCGCTCCCGACCGCTTCAAGGTCATTGCCAACACGCTGGGGATCGACACCCGCCAGCTGTCGACACCCCAGCTGCAAAAGGCGTTGGTGACTCATATTCGTGACCTCAAAACCGAGCTTGGGCTGACCCAGACACTGGGAGAAGCCGGTGTCAGCATGGCCGATATTCCAGCGTTGTCAGGTAACGCCATTACTGACCCTTGCATCCTCACCAACCCGCGCAAGTCGAACAAACGTGACGTTGAGGTCGTCTATGAAGAAGCCCTTTGAGGCTGGCTCGGGATGGCCATTCGATGTCACTGGCAGCGCTGGTGCACCACCACGCAAGCGTCAGGCGGTGGCTGAAACCAAACAACCTGACAGCGCCGTACGGCAGCCAACGCACTACAGCGAGCAGCAAAATCAGGAAGACAATACGCTGGTGCAAAGCCTGATCGGGCTGGGAGCCTTCTCTGCCCGCAAGAGTTATTACCCCGAATTACTGGAAAAAATCGACGAGCTGGAAGTCGAAAAGGAACGCTATCAATGGCTGTTTGAAAACGCCCTGCACGGTATTTTTCAGGCCAGCACCCATGATGGTATTCGTAACGCCAACCCGGCCATGGCGCACATTTGTGGTTATCGCAATGCCACAGAATTTCTGCGCGCCATGCACTCGGTGCGCGATGACCTGTTTGATGTTGCCGATGATTTCGACCGTCTGATGGAAGATCTGCTCGATCATTCCTCGATCCGCTCATTTGAAACCCGTTTCAAGCGCAACAACGCTCAGGAACCGGTGCCGGTTTCCATCAACGTGCTGTTAAAAGACGCCAGCCAGGGCCTGGTGGAAGTGTTTGTCTACGATATTACCGAACGCAAACGCGCCCAGGCTGCCATGGCTCGCATCAATACCGAGCTGGAGCAACGCGTCACCGAACGCACCCGGGAGCTGGAAGCGGCCAAACAGGAAGCCGAAGCCGCCAACCTCAGCAAGGACAAATACCTCGCTGCCGCCAGTCACGACCTGCTGCAACCAATGAACGCCGCTCGGTTGCTGGTGGCCACCCTGCAGGAAAAGCAATTAGGCCCGGATAATCAGATACTGGTCGAACGCATCCACACCGCGCTCGGCGGGGCGGAGGAATTACTGGGAGATCTGCTGGATATTTCCCGCCTTGACGCCAACGCAGTGACCCCCGACGTCGAAGAGTTTGCCGTCGCCGAACTGCTGCAGCCCTTGTTCAGCGAATTTCAGCCGGTTGCCGAACAAGCCGGGCTGGAACTGCGCATGGTTGGCAGCAACCACAGGATTCGCAGCGACTCCCGTTTGTTGATGCGCATCTTGCGTAACTTCGTCAGCAACGCCATTCGTTATACGCCGTCTGGCCGGGTACTGATTGGCTGCCGTCGCAAGGGGGATGAGCTGGAGCTGATGGTGGCGGACTCAGGCCCCGGTATCGCCGAGCACCTGCGAGCTGAAATTTTCCGCGAATTCCGTCAGCTCGACAACGCCACCAAGGGCCGCAGCAAAGGGGTTGGCCTGGGGCTGGCCATCGTCGAACGAATCAGCCGCATGTTAGGGCATCAGGTGTATGTCGATTCCCGGGTCGGTGTTGGCAGCCGCTTTTCAGTGCGGGTGCCAAGATTGGAGAACTTGCCCAATCAGGCTACCGAACAGCCGTTAAAGGCCGATACCTTGCCATTAATCGGCAACCTGCAACCCAGATTTGACCGCGCCCGGGTGCTGGTGATCGATAACGAGGAAAGTATTCGGGTCAGCATGATAAGCCTGCTGCAAGCCTGGGGCTGTCAGGTGATTACCGCCAGCAATGGTGAAGTTGCCCACGAAGCCTGGCTGTCGTTCCAGCCAGATATCGTGATGGCTGATTACCATCTCGATCATGGTGAAACCGGCACGGAAGTGATTCGCCAACTGCGCCAGCAACATCCAGATATGCTTTACACCCCGACGGTATTGATCACCGCCGATCGCAGCGATCCAGTGCGTCAGGAAATCCAGCAACTCGGCGCAGCCCGCCTCAACAAGCCGGTCAAACCGGCCAAGCTGCGGGTATTAATGTCGTATTTGCTGGATCGGGATTAACAGGGCGTTACTTCGACTCAATGAGCCACCACGGTATAGGGAATGGTCGCAATCGGCTCGAAACCGTGATCCGTGAGCTGGCTCAGCTCCACCTGCCAGCGGCCAACATGCGCCGTCTCCAGATATCGGGTGACCCGATAACGCATGCCTTTGGCGGTTTTCAGCAAGGTGTGCGGATACGGTCGGCTTTCATAACGGAAGCTCATACGGACTTCCGCATCCGCCTGTTTGGGAACCAGGAAACTCATCCACAGCAATGGCCGCGAGCCTTGCACAATACGATTGGTGTCCAGCTCGCCAGCACACTGGGCGGCATTATCAGCGCCTCTCACCACCTGACTACAGGCCTTGGCTTCCAGCAACAGCGGATACTGGCCTTCGTAGATATAGGAAAAAACCCGGTTTACCTCATCTGCTGAGGGATTTTCTGCGGCTATGGCAACTGGTGCTGCCAATAACAGTGGCAACAGACCAGCCAGCAACTTCAAGCGCATTTCAACGGCTCCTGATTAGCAATTCCGCCCGGCCAATTACCAGGCGGCGCTGACTATACCGTATCCTTACGACAGCATCACTGCACCAGCAGTATGATTTGTTGCTGCAAATTTGATCCCGCCAGCGCAGTAATCAGCCTTTTAAATAGGTCTGCACCGCCGTCACCAGTCCGTCGGTAAGTTTGCCAAGGTCCTCTTCGCTCATAACAAACGGTGGCATCACGTAGACATTGTCGGCAAATGGGCGAATCCAGATGCCCTGCTCAACGCACAGCGGCTGCAGTCTGGCCAGTTCGGCAGGCTGCTCCAGCTGCACCACCCCAATCGCACCTAACACGCGTACATCCCTGACACCAGCATGGCCTCGTAATGGCGCCAGCCCCTTGTTCAAACCGGCGGCAATACGTTCGACTTTTTGCTGCCAGCCAGATTGCATCAGCACGTCAATACTTTCGCAGGCCACCCGGCAAGCCAGTGGGTTGGCCATAAAGGTTGGCCCGTGCATAAAACAACCGGCTTCGCCCTTGCTGATGGTTTCCGCCACATGGGTCGTCGCCAGCGTGGCTGCCAGGGTCATGTAACCGCCGGTGATGGCTTTACCGACACACAGAATGTCCGGGCTGATATCCGCATGTTCACAGGCGAACAGCTTGCCGGTACGGCCAAAGCCGGTAGCGATTTCATCAGCGATCAGCAGTACGTCAAACTCATCACACAGCAGCCGCGCAGCTTTCAGGTAGTCCGGATGATAGAAGCGCATACCGCCGGCGCCCTGCACGATTGGCTCCACAATCAGCGCTGCCAGTTCGTGGTGATGCAGGCTGAGTTTTTCATGTAACGCGGCGATGTCCCGATCCAGCTGCTCAGCATCGAATTCGACATCATCACGAGGGAAACAAACCTGCGGCTCTTTCAAAAACAACTGCTGTGGCAACATGCCTGCGAACAGATGGTGCATGCCGCGCTGCGGGTCACATACCGACATGGCGCCCATGGTGTCACCATGATAGCCACGCTCCAGCGCCAGCAAACGCTGCTTCTGCGGATACCCACGGGCATGCTGGTATTGAATCGCCATCTTGATCGCGACTTCGACCGACACAGACCCCGAATCCGCCAGGAACACCTTGTCGAGCCCGGCAGGCGTCAGTGCCACCAGACGTTTGGCCAGTTCCACCGCCGGTTCGTGAGTCAGACCACCGAACATCACGTGCGACATGGCATCGAGCTGCTCGCGCGCGGCCTGATTCAGGCGTGGATGATTGTAACCATGCACCGCACACCACCAGGACGCCATGCCGTCGATCAGCTCACGGCCATCTTTCAGCCGCAACCGCACACCATGTGCCGAGACCACTTCCCACACCGGACCGGGCTGGGTCATGGAGCTGTAGGGGTGCCAGATGTGCTGACGATCAAACGCCAGGGTATCCAGTGGTGAGTAGCTTGGGCTGCGGGAAAAACCGCCAGCAGAACGGGAATCAGACATGCTGTACCTTCGGCAAATCGTTCAGAATTCAATTGCCGGCAAGACTACCGCAAATCTGTGACGATCCGCAGATCGAAAGCGCAACCAAGGCAACTACAGCGCCCGAAAATCTAACCAGAGTGGTATCAATCAGCACCAGTAAACCCCGGCGTCACATGCTGATTGACCTGTGCTGATGCTGGATTAGTGTCGATGCTGACGAATTCCACAAGGTTTATTCATGGCCAACGCCACTACTCCCATCTGGCAACAACGTATTGCCAGCGCCAATCAGCAACGGCAGCAGGCTAATCAATGGCGCCGTCGCCGTACATTGGCATCGGCGCAAGCGATTGAAGTAGAACAGGATGGCCGGACGCTGCTGAACTTCTGCAGCAATGATTATCTGGGGCTGGCCAATCAGGCCGGTGAAGACCTTGCCAAGGCGGCGCTGCAATGGGGCCTCGGCAGCGGCGCTTCGCATCTGGTGTGTGGCCATTCCAGTGTCCATGATGAACTGGAACAGGCACTGGCCGCCCATACGGGTTACCCCCGTGCCTTGCTGTTTTCGACCGGTTTTATGGCCAATCTGGGGTGTATCAATGCACTGACCCAGCGTGGCGACCTGATTCTGCAGGACAAACTCAATCACGCCTCGCTGATCGACGGCGCCTTGTTAAGCAGGGCCGATTTCCAGCGTTATCGCCATCTCGACTACGACCAGCTGCAACGCCAGTTAGAACAACGCAAGCAGGAAATGGCACTGGTCGTGTCCGACAGTATTTTCAGCATGGACGGCGACCTTGCCGATGTCGCCCGGCTCAGCCAGCTGTGCCAGCAACAGAATGCCATGTTGATGATTGATGATGCCCATGGCCTTGGCGTTTTGGGTCAACACGGCGCTGGCGTCCGCGATCACTTCGATTTGAGTGCTGCTGAACTGCCGCTGTATATCGGTACGCTGGGCAAGGCGCTTGGCGGTTTTGGAGCCTTTGCCGCCGGTGACGAAGCGACCATGGATTATCTGGTGCAGTTCGCCCGTCCCTACATTTATACCACCGCATTGCCACCGGCCGTTGCAGCGGCGATGCTGGCCAATCTCGAACGCATGAAAAACGATCAGCTGCGGCTGCAACTGCATGACTCGATCCGTTATTTCCGCCAGCGCGCCAGTGAACTGGGTTTGAATCTGATGGCTTCTGACTCACCGATCCAGCCGCTTATGGTTGGCCCGGAAACCGATACTCTGGCAATCAGTGCCGCGCTGGAAGCCGATGGCATCTGGGTTACGGCTATTCGGCCCCCCACCGTGCCAGAAGGCAGCAGCCGTTTGCGTATTACCCTTACCGCTGCCCATCAGAGCCAGCACATTGACCGGCTGCTGGTGGCACTCGACCGCCATGTACCTGCGGAGCAACGTCTATGACCGCTATCTGGCACGCCTTGCCATCTGCGACCGCCAAACTAGGTTCAAATGAAGGCGCTGTTTATTATTGGCTGCCGGGCTGGAGCTTCAGCGCCGATATTTTTGCCGCCATCAGCCAGCAACTGCCCGGTCAACACTACGGCCTTGACTACCGGGCCTTGTGGGCAGCGCTGCAAGAAAAGTCTGCCACAGCAGATTTTGCAGCGGCGGTTGAATTGATAAGCAGCAGCCCAGGCCATACAGATCAACAACAAACAGCACAATCGCGACCAGCCCACTGGATCGGCTGGTCATTGGGCGGCGCGCTGGCGCAAGCCTGTTGCAGCCAGCTCGCTAACAAGCCGCAAGCGGCTCAAAGCCTGACCGTGTTGGCCACCGGCAACCGCTTTTTACAGCAACAAGCCGGTGACAGCGGTATGGCGTCGGATACCTTTGAAGCATTCTGTGCCGGTTTCGACAAGCTGCCCGCCAAAACCCTCAAACGCTTTTTGATGTTGTGCTGTCAGGGTGCGGATAACGCCAAAAATCTGGCCAGCGAACTGGCTCAATTCCAGTTACCGCTGCAGAACAGCGATGAGTCCAGCAATCAAACCTTGCTGGCCACCACGTTGCAGTGGCTGACCCAATACGACCTCAATCAGCAATATCCGCTGCAGAACCTGACCGACAGTGCCGTTTGGTACGCCAGCAGTGATGCCCTGACGCCGGGCGACTTGCAGGCCAAACAGCTTGCAAACCACGGCCAAAGCCACGCAGCTGTGCTGGAAGCCGATCTACAAGATGCCCTGATCCAACGCCTGCAACTGCTGGCAGGAAGTCATTAATGAGCAATTTAACTCCAGCTACTCTGGCAGCTGATCAACAAGCGACCGATCAACAAGCAGCGGATCAACAAACGACTGACCAGCAAACCAGCAGCCCACAGCCGCTGCGTGACAAAAACCAGGTCAGCCGCCAGTTCAGTCGTGCGGCCAGCAGCTATGACAGCGCCGCGTCGATTCAACAACAGGCACTGAATCAGCTGATCCGCTTGCTGCAACAACAGCACCCGGACGGTATCAACGGCCACTGGCTCGATATCGGTTGTGGCACCGGCATGGGTCTGCAGCCACTGCAGTTGCTCGGTGCCAGCAGCCTGCACGGCATCGACCTGGCCGATGGCATGCTCAGAATCGCCCGCCAGAAAGCTGAATCCCTGCCCTGCCCGGTGCGTTTCAGCCAGGCCGATGCGGATCAGCTGCCGATTCAGCCGGAGAGTACCGGCGGTGGTCAGAATGGCAAAAGCAGGCTGCTCGCCAATGGCATTTTGTCCAGCCTGATGCTGCAGTGGTCGGAAGATCCGGAGTTAACCCTGAGAGAATGGTTTCGGGCGGCACAGCCAGGCGCCACCCTCGCCGTCGCCACCCTGCTGCCGGGCACCCATGCAGAAATTGCCAGCACCTGGCAACAGATCGACCAGTACCGTCACGTTAACAACTTCGTGACTGAACCGGTGCTGCAACAGGCGTTGGCCAACAGTGGCTGGCAGCTGCAGCAATGGCAAACCGGCCTGCTGCAGGAAGATTACTCGTCGGTCACTGCCTTGTTAAAAGGTCTGAAAGCCATTGGTGCCACCAATGTAAACAGTGGCCGCCGCCCGGGTTTGGCCGGACGTCAGCTGGTACGACTGTTCGAGCAGTACTACCCCAAAGACAACAACGGCCATTGTCCGCTCAGTTATCAGCTGTGCTGGTTTATTGCGTACAAACCTGAATCTCAAACGACCTGAATACCAGCAACCTGAATACCAGCAACCTGAATCTCAGCACCTGATCATCTCGAATTTCCGGAGTTTCCCCATGGCTGCCAAACAGCGCTTTTTCATTACCGGCACCGATACTGACGCTGGCAAAACCCTGGTATCGGCCGCCATCCTGGCGTCGGCACAACAACACGGGTTGTCGACTTTTGGTCTGAAACCCGTGGCTGCGGGCTGTGAACAGGATGCCGATGGTCAGCTGAAAAATTCCGATGCTCTACTGCACCAGATGTTCAGTGCTCCGGCGCTGGACTATGCCGTACACAACCCGATTGCACTGCAGGCCGCTATCGCGCCGCATATCGCCGCTGAACAAACAGGCAGCCCACTGACACTGGATGGCCTGCTGGCAGCCTGCCACCACAGTCTGGATCAAAGCAGCGCCGACGTTGAACTGGTCGAAGGTGCCGGTGGCTGGCTGGTGCCAATCAACAACCAGCATACGCTGGCGGACCTGGCGGTCGAGCTGAACAAAACCCGACCATTAAAAGTGATTCTGGTGGTTGGCCTGCGCCTCGGCTGTATCAACCACGCCATGCTGACCTTGCAGGCAATTCAGGCATCCGGACTGGACGTCGCGGGCTGGGTTGCCAACAGCCTGAGCCCGGCGATGGAAGTCGAAAACGCCAATATGGATTATTTGCTGCAGGCCTTCGCAAAACACAAGGTTCCAAATTTGGGTCATATCCCTTATTTCAGCAATCTTGAAACCGATCTGGCAGAAACCCCTCTGGACCTCAAGCAGCATGCAGCAAGGCTCGCGGCAGATTCACTGAGCTTGTTTGAAGGGTGAACAACCAGACCAGAGACAGCTGCGACAATGAGAAGCGGTCGCGAGTAATTCCCTTTTTGTTCAGGTCTATTTAAGATTCAAGTAATAACATCACCTGTTACACCCATGACCGTTAAAAAGGGAACCTCATGAAACTGAATTTCAAGGCCATCGTAACTGCTTCCATGATTACCGCAGCCAGTATTGCTTCTGCTCACGCCATGGAAGACGCTGAAGACGCCATCGAATTTCGTCAGTCCGTATTTCACCTGGTCGGTGCACACACTGGCCAGATGGGCGACATGATCAAGGGTAAAAAGGATTTCGACGCCGCTGAATTCCAATACCGTGCAGACAGCATGGCGGCACTGGCCAAGATGGGTCTGGAAGGTTTTACCTATCCAGGTTCCGACAAGGGCGACACCAAGGCCAAACCAGCCGTATGGGAAGACATGGACGGCTTCAAGACCAAAATGAACAAGTTTGTGTCTGATACCGCTGCGCTGTCTGCGGCTGCCAAATCCGGCAATCTGGACACCATCAAGCCAGCCTTTATGGAAGCCGCCAAAAACTGCAAGGCTTGCCATACCGATTACAAAAATCGTTAATTTGTAAAAGGCCTGCCAGCATACCAGAGCCGTTGTCCCGACATGTCGGGACCCTACGCAGGCGGTGTAAATTCACCTGCGTAGGGGCAAGGCATGCCTTGCCAGGTTGATCAAGCCGGGTTGCAACAGCAACCCGGCTTTGTCTGTTCTCCGAATCAACCAACAATCCAGTAGTAACAACCACCCCAGATTGGCAAAAACATTGCCCAGGCGATCAGGCCATTTTTCAGCTTCGGCGCAGTGACGTCAGCATCTACCATATCCTTGCGTTTGCCGCTAACCATGGCCTCCGCCAGCCGCTCACCCTTGATCCGATATACAATCACCGCCAGTACGTGGATCACCACAAAACCGATAATAAAATTAAATATCAGGTGATGCAGTTGCGAAAACGTCGTGGCGGTTTCAGCCGATACATATTGCACCAGTGGTCCTTCGGTAAAAATTTCATCGGTGGCAAATAAACCAGATACCCATTGCATGCCGATAACCAGTAACAATGCTACAACCATCAACGCCCCCATTGGATTGTGACCGGTATGATTTGTCGGTTTGCCTGACAATATGCTGGCAGCATATTGGCGAATAGCACCTGGGCCTTTGATAAAGGATGTAAAACGGGCGTTTTCCGAACCGATAAAACCCCACAGGATACGGGTAATCCACAATGCCCCCAGACAGGCCGCCAACGTCATATGCCAGCCCATTTCAGCCTCCTCGGCAGTCCACCAGCAGCCTCCAATTAACACCAGCTGCAGCCAGTGGTAGCCACGAATAAATCCGTCCCAGATTTTCACTGTCCATTCCCCTCTGTTTAACGCGTTATACTGTAAAAAAGTTATTAAGCTGTCGGCATTACCCATAACATCGGGTAAAGTTTCATTCGCCTTGTTGTAATGGATTTTGCCAGACAAGAATAGTTCTCGCCTCATTCACTGATGGAATATCACCAGAATATGAACAAGCCCAGTATTTTCGGTCTGTTTATCTGCTTGTCGCTGGCAGGCTGTAGCGCTCCTTCCTACATTCCAATGACCCAGGAGTTGCGCCAACAGGAAAAAATCTCTGACGAAGAGATGATGAAGCTGCAATATTTTGTGTGTCCGGGGGTAAGCATCTCGTTCCACGACAAGATCGATGACAGCATGGTCAAGAAGGGCGTGCTGATTCAGCGTGATGGCACTTATGACATCAAACTGCAGGCCGACGAATGGACTCCCGGGGTTTCACTGCTTGCAACTGAAAATATTGTCGCAATCAGCTTCGAACGTGGTCTTGGGTTACCATTCGGGGTAGAAAATGTTGGCGATCAGGGCGCCTACAAGATTCTTGGTCGCCAGCAAAATGGCAGTTTCGAAGTTTTCTACGATGGTAAATGGTTCACCATGCAAACTGGTCTGGCAATGGAATGTGGCCCGCAGCAGTTTCAGGTGCCACAGCTCTGGGTTGATACAGACTCTTTGCAGGAAGTAATTGATGAACGGCGGGAATTCAAGGGCCGGATGGTGGAAGACTACCGTGGTCGCGACAAGAAGCTGGAGCTGAATCCCTGAGTCGATCCATGCTGATTCGTCCAGCCGCTCCGCTTTATAAAATAACCAACCGTTGAACCCGGTATTGCCGTATGGATCCCGAATCTCGCAAGCTCGTTCGGGAAGACGGGTTAAAATCAATCAAACCGCTATACCACCACCGTCATCCCGGGCTTGCCCCGGGATTCATTCTGATTCGCCCGGCCGCTCCGCTTTATACAATAACGTCACTGCGGACCAACCGCTGGTAAAACGCCAACTCCCGTTCTAATAACAAAGCCCGGTTTGCTGCCTTGCGGAAGCCGTGGCCCTCGCCTTCAAACAGCTGGTATTCCGATTCAATTCCCCGATGCTGCAGGGCATCAAAAATATCCCGCGTCTGGGCCGGAGGCACTACTTTGTCGAGGCTGCCCTGAAAGAAGATCACTGGCAGCTGAAAGCTGTCGAGCTGCTCAATCGGCGAACGTTGCCGGTAGATATCCTGCTCCGTTGCCGCATCACCAATCAGCCAGTGCAAATAGTGCGACTCAAATTTGTGAGTGAATTGATTCAGCAGCAGTAAGTCGCTGATGCCATATAAACTGGCGCCACCGGCAATACCGTGTTGAGCCGCTTCCGCCTGAGCTAACACCTGCAAGACGCTATAACCACCAGCACTGTTGCCGCGCACAAAAATCTGGCCATGGTTTGCCAGCCCTTGCTGACAGATAAAATCGCAGGCGACAAACACGTCTTCAATGTCGGTGATTCCCCAGCGTCGCTGCAGGGCATGACGATAACTGCGACCAAAGCCGGAGCTGCCGCGATAATTCAGCACCAGCACAGCAAAGCCCTGATCGCACCAGAACTGCCGCTGAGCATCAAAGCTGCTGTCGGCAAAGGCCGTCGGACCGCCATGCAGCTGGATAATCAAACGCTTGTCAGCCGCTGCCGCAACGGCCGGATAAAACCAGCCATATAACTGTTGTACGGCGGCTGTCGCCATCGAGTCAGGCAACGGAATCGTTAATAGCTGCGGGCGGCTGATCGCTATTGATGTCTCGACCAGCTCTTCAGCACCCGGCTGCAGGCGAAACAAACAGGAAGCCGATGCCTGCAGGCCATAATCCATCTGCTGCCAGCTGGCAATCATCGGCCCACCCAACTGGCTTTCAACCATGGTAAAGCATTGCAACCGCTGATGATTGGCGACCACTGAATGATAGCGGGCGGCATCTGATATTCCCTGCGTCAGCGTCTGTATGCCTTGCTCAAACAGCTGGCCAAATCCCGCCTGTCCTTGCTGCGTAAATGCGGCGACCAATGTATTACCCGGTAAACAGGCCCAATGACGGCCGCCCAGCTGCCATTGTGCTGCTGCAAATTCCGCGTCGGAGGGACACAGGGATTCAACCTCGGCAGCTGAATCTGCAGAGATTGAATGATAACGGTATAAATTCCAGCTGGATTCCGCCTGATCCATCCCGGCTGTCGGGCTCAGATGATCACTAACCCAAACCAGCCGATCAGCAGAGTCAAATCCCGGCTGTACACAGGAGATGTCATCCAGCTCGGCATTAAACTGCCAGCTAATATCAGCAACGCCCCCGGTGTCGTCCAGCGAAGCCAGTGTCAGACTGGTTGCCAGCCAGGGTTGCCAGGGGTGGTTCCAGCTTAACCAGGCCAGTTGTGAGGAAGTTGAATCCAGCGCAGGGCTGGAATAAAAATCACAGCCCTCGGCCAGCACCGAGCGCTCCCCCGTCAGCGCAATCGCCACCAGCCGGTTCACTGCTTCCTTGGCAGTGCCCTGCTCAACTCCGCTGTGGTCTTCTTCCACCGCAACAATACGCTGGAACACAGGATCGAATATCAGATCGCCGTAGCGACAGTGCGGAGCCCACCAGAGGCAGACTGGCTCTGGCAATTGTGATACATCCCCGTCGTCGGTTAACTCCAGCCAATAAATGCGCTGATCTTTTTCGTTCACAAACGCGAGGCCTGCAGCAGTCTCCTGATGTGCTGAGCCAGACCACAAACACCAGCTACCACCACCGTATTCATGCACCCGGCTGCGACTGCTGAACTGCGGCAAGGGATACTCAAACAGATCCGGGCGATTCAGATTGGCCAGACAAATGCGGTTACTGGCCAGCAGCGGATCGAATTCCAGCCAGCCCAACCAGTTACCCGCGGTTCTCAGTTCTGCCCACTGTTTACCCTGTTGGGCCGCTCGCAGGCTGTCCTTATGAACGGGCGATGATGTTGCGTTCATTTAACGCCAGTGCTGCTTGCTGGTTATGCGTGTTACGGGCCAGTTTGGGACTGTGACCAGCTCCGCCAGCCGCCATCGACTCGGCCTCGTAACGGGCTTGCAGAATCTTGCCGTGGGCAGACGATTTGCTGCAAACCGGGTCGGCGTTGGCGGCATCACCGGTGAGCTTGAACGCCTGACAACGGCAACCACCAAAATCCTTTTCCTTTTCATCACAGGAGCGACAAGGTTCTTTCATCCACTCGTAACCACGGAAGTGGTTAAAGCCGGTCGAGCGATACCAGATTTCCTCTAACGAGTGATCGAGCACATTGGGGAAGTCGATCGGTAGTTCACGGGCACTGTGGCACGGCAAGGCAGTGCCGTCCGGAGCGATGGTAAGGAAAATATTACCCCAGCCATTCATACAGGCTTTGGGTCGCTCTTCGTAATAGTCCGGCGTTACGAAAATCAGCTTCGGCCCGGCACCGCCAAGCTTGTCGCGATACTGATTGGTAATGGCTTCCGCCCGTTGTAGCTGGGCTTTGGTCGGCAGCAGATGCTCGCGATTGATAAAGGCCCAGCCGTAGTACTGGGCGATTGCCAGTTCCACAAAATCTGCTTTCAGCTCAATCGACAGTTCAATGATCTTGTCGATTTCATCAATATTGTCACGATGAATCACGAAGTTGAGCACCATCGGATAACCCTGCTCTTTCACTTCACGCGCCATCGCCAGTTTTTGCTGAAAGGCTTTCTGACTACCGGCCAGCCGATTGTTGAGTTCTTCGGAACTGGCCTGAAAGCTGACCTGAATATGATCCAGCCCGGCGGCCTTGAAATCAGCCACCCGGCGATCATCCATCCCCAACCCGGAGGTAATCAGGTTGGTGTAATAGCCCATCGCGCGAGCTTCACGGATCAGGATTTCCAGATCCTGTCGCACCAGCGGTTCACCGCCGGAAAAACCCAGCTGAGCGGCTCCCATCTTGCGCCCCTGCTCAAACACACTGATCCACTGATCAGTCGTCAGCTCCTTGCCGCTACCCTTGAGGTCGAGCGGGTTTGAGCAATAGGTGCATTGCAGCGGGCACTTGTAAGTCAGCTCCGCCAGTAGCCAGAACGGTCGTCCGGCACCGTGCGGGTTGGCTGGTGTTTTGGCTGGCATCTCAGGCGAATTGAATCCACTGTCGCTCATGGGCTACTCCCAGAAATTCAACGATGTCGTCAGTCAAATCACCAGCTTCGGGGAATTTGGCCTGCAGTGCACTGATAATCTCAGCGACCGAACGCTCACCATCCACCATCACCATGATTTCACCGGCGCTGCCGTTCAGCTGCACCATACCTTCCGGGTACAAGAGTACGTGCGACTGCTGGCTGTCTTCCCACTGCAGGCGGTAAATCGAGCTGATAACCGGCACCTGTTCAGGTGTCATCAGAGCCATTAGTAAACTCCCTTGTGATACTGCACCGGGTTGCCCATGCCATCGGCATCTACCGTGTGATAGGGCTTGCGGTCGAGATAATAGGCCATGGTCATGGCATCCAGCATGGTCCAGAGGATATCCAGTTTGAATTGCAGGATATCCAGAGCCTGTTCCTGCTGGGCACGGGTCTGGAAGTGATCCAGCGTGACTCGCAAACCGTGTTGGACATCCCGGCGGGCCTCACTGAGACGACCACGGAAATATTGCAGCCCTTGCTGGTCAATCCAGGGGTAATTCTGTGGCCAGGTATCCAGTCGTGACTGGTGGATTTCCGGCGCAAACATTTCGGTCAGCGACGAACAGGCCGCTTCCTGCCAGCTGGCGCGCCGGGCAAAGTTGACGTAGGCATCAACGGCGAAACGTACGCCGGGCAATACCAGCTCCTGTGACAGCATGGTGTCACGATCAATACCGACGGCTTCACCGAGCTGCAACCAGGCCTCGATACCCCCTTGGGCACCGCCATAACCATCGTGATCCAGAATCCGCTGCACCCACTGACGACGCTCTTCGCGGTCCCGGCAGTTGGCCATGATGTTGGCATCTTTCACCGGGATCATGATCTGGTAATAAAACCGGTTGGCAACCCAGCCCCGAATCTGTTCCGGGGTACATTCACCCATGTGCATGGCTACATGGTACGGGTGATGAATATGGTACAGCGCGCCCTTGGCACGCAGGCGTTGTTCAAATTCCTCGCGGGACCAGGGCTGGTTGCTGTTTTGATCTGTCATGCGTTAACACCTCATATATGGTTCGCAGCCTTACTGCGATGGGGAATTTATTATTGTTCTGCGCTTTCCCCAGTGGTCGGATGGCACAGGCTGATCCGACCAACAATAGTTCACCGTTAAATCTCGATTTCCATTCCGTCGAAGGAAATCTCAACACCCTGACTTTCAACAATGGCACGTTGTTCAGAGTTCTCGTCCAGAATCGGATTGGTGTTGTTAATGTGGATCAACACCTTGCGCTTGTCGGGATACTGCGCCAGCACTTCCAGCATGCCGCCAGGGCCGGACTGCGCCAGATGCCCCATCTGCTGGCCGGTGGATTTACCCGCTCCCAGCACAATCATTTCGTCATCGCGCCAGACGGTGCCATCCACCAGCAGTACGTCGGCTTTTTCCATCCACGGAATCAGGTGCGGTTCAATCTTGCCAAGACCCGGCGCATAGAACACCGAACCACCGGTGTTGGTGTCTTGCAGGAACACACCAATGTTGTCGCCCGGCACCGGATTGTCACGGCGTGGCGAATACGGCGGAGCGTTGCTGTCGAGTGGCATCGCATGAACACGCAGGTTATCGATACCCGGCACTGTGAAACCGCTGTCGGTATCCAGTGAAATAGCCTTGCGCTGCAAACCGCCATTCCATTTTTTCAGCATGGTAAACAGCGGGTAGCCTGTGCTCAGGTCTTCATAAACCGGGTCGGTACAATAAACATCCAGTGGCAGACCTTCGCGCAACATCAATAGCCCGGTGGTGTGATCAATCTGGGCGTCCATCACCACCACGGCTTCGATACCGGTATCACGCAGCTTGCGCGCCGGTTGCAACGGCGCAAAGGAGGCCAGCTGATTACGAATATCCGGCGAGGCATTAAACAGCAGCCAGTGTTCACCATCGGTGGAAACACAAATTGAAGATTGGGTACGAGCCTGAGCCTGCACGGTGCCATCACGGAAGCCCTTGCAGTTGGCGCAGTTACAATTCCACTGCGGGAAGCCACCGCCAGCTGCGGAGCCAAGAACGTGGATTTTCATGAGATGTCCTGTACGACGCTTTTTCTAATTATTGTTGCTAACGGTCATTCAGTCTTTAGCGGAACAGTCTTTTCGGCACTACAAAAAGTTATGGATAGAATACCGAAATTCATACATCAGACCGTTTAAGCGAAAATGCCCGGAATATCACTACCCCGGGCATTCCCAGCCCTTCGGCATAGCCGAGGGCAATCAGCTCACGAGAGCGCTCTGAAACGGCATGGACAGGTTAAAAAGGTATAACCTGCTGTGCTGTATCATCACGCCCTGGCTTGCTTAGCGATGGCTGAAGTACATGGTTACTTCGAAGCCGATACGCAGATCTTTGTAGGCTGGTTTAGTCCACATAGTTGTTTCCTCTTATTGTTATGAGACAGGGTAATTCCTGTCCCTTGAACACCTTCCCAAAGGCTTCTGGTTTATACCATCCGCACTTGGGTCTATGGAGAGGTATCAGTAGTCGTAGACCTTTACGGCTAATATCGCCTTTCCGATACCAATGATATCACCAGCCTTTGCAGGTTCCAGCCGGAACGAATACCGATGATGATGTTGACAGTGTGTGGCAGGACTGGCCGCAAAAAAACACTACTTTAGCTGTTTCAGAATAGGCCCAAAGTATTGCTTTTAACGGTTGCTTGATGACTGTCCTGCGCGGGCATCCGGCTGCAGCTGTTCCAGCAGGAAGTCGATAAATACCCGAACCCGGGCAGGCATGTTGGCACCGCCCACAAACAGGGCGTGGATCTCTTCCCGGTCGCAGGGGTTAAAGTCTTCCAGCAAGGCCACCAGCTGGCCGCAGGCCAGTTCTGGTCCGACATGAAAACAGCCAATGCGGGTAATTCCCAGCCCCTGTAACGCAAGCTGCACCAGGGTTTCACCATTGTTTGCCCGCAAATTGCCATTGACCGGTAACAATTGATCTTTGCCCTCCAGGCGGAATGGCCAGCCAGGTTCAATCCGTCGAAAGCTGAAATCGAGGCAGTTGTGCTGTGTCAGGTCGAATGGATGTTGTGGCTCACCATGTCTTTGCAGATAGCTGGGGGAAGCCACTACCACGCGTCCGGTGCTGCCCAGATAACGAGCCGTCAGCGCGCTGTCCGGCAAGCTGCCAAAACGAATCGCCACATCCACGTGGCCGCCCTGAACATCCGCCAGTTCATCACTGATCTGTACTTCCAGTTGGATACCCGGGTAGCGTGCCAGGAATTCCTGCAGCAGTGGCACTATGATCAAACGCCCGTGCGCGTGGGCCATGCTGACCCGCAGCTGACCTTTAGGGCTGGCCCTGTCGGCAATGGCAGATTCAGTTTGCTGCAAATCGGCCAGAATACGCCGCGCCGCCAGGGCGTAATCCTCGCCTTCTCGGGTCAGCCGCAAGCTGCGCGTCGTCCGCACCAGCAAGCGAATGCCAAGTCGTTCTTCAATCCGAGAGACCACCCGACTGACTGCCGATGGTGTCAGCCCCAACGTCCGGGCGGCACCACTCAGGCTGCCCGCACAAGCCACCGCCAGAAAGGTTTCCATTTCACTGGTGCGATCAATTCGCCGGTTGTTCAAAGCCATTTATCCACCTGCTGCAGTTGTCCATCAACAACGCAAGAATCGCTCTTATTTGTGCGCCGTATGCAAAGCTGGCTAACAGTATGCCTCTCTAATCCGCACATTCAAGCTCCTGTATATTCGCCACATTCACAAATTACGGAGAGTAAAAATGAAGATAAATCCTCCCCTGCTGGCGCTGGCACTGGGTGCTTTTGGGATTGGTGTCACCGAGTTCGGCCCGATGGGTATGCTATCCAGCATCGCGGAAGATCTACAGGTCAGCATCCCCACTGCCGGTATGTTGATTAGTGCCTATGCGCTGGGAGTGGTGGTTGGTGCGCCCATCATGACGCTGGGGTTTGCCAATATGTCACGCCGTAACCTGCTGTTGCTGGCGATGAGTATTTTCACTATCGGTAATCTGGTATCCGCATTGGCCGACAGCTACAACACCTTGTTGATTGGCCGCATCATTACATCCTTCAACCATGGCGCATTTTTTGGTGTCGGTACCGTCGTCGCCACCACCCTGGTGGCGCCGGACAAACGGGCGGGTGCCGTGGCAGCCGTGTTCTCCGGTCTGACCATCGCCAATATTGGTGGCGTGCCGTTGGCAGCCTATGTTGGCGAAACAATCGGCTGGCGCACCTCCTTTTATGGCATGGCCGCCATCGGCCTGATCACCCTGATTGCCTTGCGGATTTGGCTGCCGAAACTGGCCTCCAATGGTGCAACCAGTATTCGCGATGAACTGGCCGTCCTTGGCCGCGGCTCAGTGCTGTTTGCGCTGCTGTTAACTGTGGTCGGCGCCAGTTCCATGTTCACGGTATTCACCTATATCGTACCGATTCTGGAAGACGAAACTCTCGCCAGCACCGGCTTCATAACCACAATACTGATTATTTATGGCTGTGGTCTGGCAGTCGGCAACTGGCTGGCCGGACGCTTTGCCGACCGTTCGCTCGACGGTACTCTGGTCATTGCGCTGCTGGTCACTGTGCTGTTATTGGTACTGTTCGCCTTTACCATGCAAAGCCAGTGGCTGGTCGCACCACTGATCTTCTGCTGGGGGATCGTCAGCTTTGCCATTGTGCCGCCGCTGCAAGCACTGGTGGTGCAGCAAGCCAGTGATGCACCGAACCTGGCCTCATCCATGAATATCGCGGCCTTTAATCTTGGGAATGCCTTCGGTGCAGCGCTGGGTGGCGCGGTAATTTATGCCGGCCTGGGGTTGCCGTCAGTGGCACTGGCAGGCGCGGCCACCTCGGCCAGCGGGCTAGTACTGGTGCTACTGTTCCAGCGCAGCAAACAAAATGCCGCCATCAGCACCGTGGTTAATGAGTAACCAGCGAAGTTCGAATGGATCTGATAACGGCTCTGACGACGGCCAGGAGACTGGCCGCCCGTCAACTGAGAGTCTGCGCTGTGACGGCTTCAATATGCGCCCGAATCACTTCCAGAACGTGTCGCACGCGTAATGGCGTCACTTCACGTTGCGGCGTCACCACCCGTACAAATCTGGCTGTTCCCAGGGTGTATTCCGGCAGCAGCCGCTGTAACAGGCCCCGGTTGATATATTCCTGTACCGACCATTCGGATTTCACCGTGATACCGGCGCCATCAATGGCCAGCCAGCTCAGATAATCACCAGTGTTGCAGTACATCACCCGCTGCAGCGGCACCCTTACCGTCTCGCCATTGCCGACCAGATCCCAATGCCGCATGTGCAAATGACTCAGAATCAGATGATCCTTCAGCTGCGCCGGCCGCTCAGGCTCACCGTAACGCTGCAAATAGTCCGGGCTGGCGATCAGAATACGTTTATCGACAATCAGATCCTGGCTGGCGACATGGCTCTCACCGAGGTAACCAATACGAAACGACAGATCAATGCCCTCACGCACCAATGGTGTCAGCTGATCATCTAACAAGAGTTCGATTGTCAGTCCGGGGAATTGCTGGTGCAGCATTCGAATCGGTTGGAGCAGAAATACCCGGGCAAACGAATGCGGTGCGCCAATGCGCACCTGACCCTGAATCGCCTGGCGATCATCTGACGCCCGTGAGGAAGTCATCAATTCCGCCAGATCCAGTGTCTGCTCCGCCAGCTGCAGTAACTCGCGGCCCTCCTCCGTGATGGCGATGTGGCGCGTCGACCTCAGAAACAGGGTTTTACCTGTCACAGTTTCAAGCCGCTTCACCCGCATACTGACCACTGCTGGCGAGTAGCCCAGCTGCTCTCCCGCCTGACGAAAGTTGAGGGTTTTACTGATCTCCCGAAACAACCGCAAATCCGACAAATACTCGATCATTATCAAATATTTCCAAACAAATAGTTCACGAAAAAGCCAATTATAAATTTGCAACAAACAACGAACATATCACTCAAGGATATATTCCGAAATGCACAGGAGCTTCGTCATGCAAAAACAATTTCTGGGTCGTTCGAAACTGCAAATTGCCCCCGTGGTGTTTGGTGGCAACGTATTTGGATGGACTGCAGATCAGCAGCGCTCATTTGAATTACTGGATGCCTGTCTTGACCATGGCATCAATATGATTGACAGCGCCAACGTCTATTCGGCCTGGGCTGAGGGCAATCAGGGAGGAGAATCAGAAACCGTCATTGGTAACTGGCTGCAAAAGTCCGGCAAACGGCAGCAGGTCATCATAGCGACCAAGGTAGGCATGCCATTGACTGACGGTTCCAGAGGACTCGGCAGACAGTACATCATAGACCAGACAGAAGCGTCTCTGGAGCGTCTTAAAACCGACTACGTTGATGTGCTCTACGCCCATATCGACGACCCCACCGTTCCCTTTGAAGAAACCTTTGCGGCTTTTCAGCAATTGATTGAAGCAGGCAAGGTACGCCACATTGCTTCCTCCAACTATTCTGCCGAACGGCTACAAGCTGCACTCAGCTTCAGCAAGCAGAACAATCTGCCCGCATTTATCGCCCATCAGCCGGAATACAACCTGTTTGATCGAGCAGGCTATGAGGATGAACTGGAATCCGTTTGCCAGCAAAATGAGCTTGGCGTTGTCACCTATTTTTCACTGGCCAGTGGATTTTTGTCTGGTAAATACCGTAATGCAGAAGACCTCAAACAATCCAGGCGCGGTATCTTCCTCGACAAATACATGACCGAACGGGGATTGAAAATTCTGGCCGCGCTTGATCAGGTTTCCCGGGCTTATAACTGCCCTGCAGCCACGGTTGCACTTGCCTGGATTATCAATCGTCCATCCGTCACAGCGCCCATTGCCAGCGCCACCAACGTTGAACAGCTGCGGCAGATTGCAGCCGCTGCTGACCTCAAACTTGCGGCATCAGACATACAGCTGCTCAACGATGCCAGTGCCTGTTAAATGCAACGCCTCCTGCGTCGACACAAGGCAAAGGGATGCAACCCTTTGCCATTGCATTCACGAAAAACGTCTCCCACCAGCCACGGAGTTCTGGCATGAGTTCAGACAAACTTTTTTCTTCATTCACTCACGGTGATCTGACCTTCGCCAACCGGATCGTCATGCCGCCCATGACCCGTTGCCGCTCAGCCCAACCGGGCAATATTCCAACAGCTCTGATGGCTGAATATTATGGTCAGCGCGCCAGTGCCGGTTTGATTATTGCCGAGGCGACCCAGGTCTCTGCCGATGCCCAGGGCTATTCCTTTACGCCCGGCATTCACACCCCGGAACAAATCGCTGGCTGGCAGCTGGTGACCCGAGAAGTTCACCAGCAAGGTGGCAAGATTTTCCTGCAACTCTGGCATACCGGCCGGATGTCGCATACCAGCTTCCACGCAGGCCTGCCCCCCAAGGCACCATCCGCCATTGCTACCCCACCGGGTACAGGCGTGTGGATTGCCAACCCCGATGGCAATGGTGGTACGGTACATGAGTGCACGCCGCCAACCGCCATGACACTGGAGGATATCAAGAACGTGCAGGATGCCTTTGTGCAGGCGACGGTAAATGCCCGTGAAGCCGGTTTTGACGGTGTCGAATTACATGGTGGTAACGGCTATTTGATTGACCAGTTCCTGCGTAAAAGCTCGAATCAGCGAACCGACCAGTATGGAGGCAGCCCGGCCAACCACATTCGCTTTGTGATTGAAATACTGCAACGCATGGCTGAGGTGTTCCCGTCGGAGCGTCTGGGAGTGCGTTTTGCTCCCCATAACCAGACCCGTGGTATGGACGACCCGGACACCCCGGAAACCGTATTGCTGGCGATGAAAAAAATGGCCGATCTACAGATTGGTTTTGTGCATTTTGCCGAGGTCGACTGGGACGCCGAACCAGATGTGCCAGAGGAATTCCGGGCGCTGGCACGGGCAATCTATCCGAATATGATCATTGTCGCGGGCAACTACACCTACGAACGGGCGGAATGGGTATTACAACAAGGCTATGCCGACATGGTCGGTTTTGGCCGCCCGTTTATTGCCAACCCGGACCTGCCCCACCGCCTGCAACAGGCGATCCCATTAAATGAGGTACGGGCGGACCTGCTATTTGGTGGTGGTGCCGAAGGTTTGCTGGACTACCCGACCGCACAATAGCCTCAGCCAATCAACGGTAAGCAATCAGCGCTGGCGGGCCCAATCACGGGCATCCGCCAGCTGACGGAACAGTCGACACTGGAACACCGCATCGCGCATGTGCTGCAGATAGGCCTCACAAACCTCGGTATATTCATCGTTGTCGATGACCAGGGCGATTTTCATTTCCCCCAGCGACACGGCGATAACTTCATCCGCCCCTGCAAGAATACGAGTCTGACCAGGCGTGACGCTATGACCTGTGATGGCACTGAAATCGTTAATGACGTAACGCATCTGAAAATAGGCCGGGTTGCGGTGCATATCGAAATTGGCCTGCAGAATTTCTTCCGCACTGGTGACGCCGTAAAAACGCCGGTAAATGCCAGCGGCCTCCCAGTGAGTATGATAGGCCATACGCCAATAACTCCCATGCTCAAGCTTTTAAACCAACAAAGGCTCAAATTAAGACCACTAAAAAGAAGTACCTATATCACAAAATAAGCATTGAGTAATTTTTTCTAATAAATAACTTCTCTGAGTGTAGGGATTTGTTGACCTCTGTTGCGGTCGTTGACAAGCCGACGCAACTGGTTTTCTATCACCCGGTCAAGACCCTTCAGCACCTCAAAGGAGCAAGTTGTGAGCCTGAAAAAACTGGCAGTTGCCGTTCTATGCAGTTGTTCATCCATTTCGGCCATGGCCGGCGTGGGCTATATCACCGCAGGCCACAATCGGCTGACCTACTCCGAATCAGGCCTGGCTGATTTTAACGCCCAGGCTATTGAGGGTGCGATCGGCTATAAGTATGACCCTTATATCGGCACAGAACTGCGTTATGGTCTGGGCCTTAATGACGATGAGCACAGCGGTTTCAAACTGGATCCGGATTATTATTTTCAACTGATGGCAGTGCCGTCGTACCCCATCAACCCTCGTATTTCGGTGTTTGGAGCGCTGGGTTTTACCATGTTTAACGCGACCGCTACAGGTGGTGGTGTTGCCGCCAATGACTTCACCGATACCGGCATTTCGTGGGGATTTGGAGCCTCATTCAAATTCACCCCGGACTGGGGCATGAAGATCGAATACGACAATATGCTCAGCACCGGACGTTACGATCTGACCGGGTTCTCCGCACGGGCGACTTACACCTTCTGAGCATAGGCGGCACGGTGCGGCTGGCGCTACCCGTGCCGATCCCACCACACCACACCACACCAGTTATCCTTTACAGGGTTAGCGCCTGCTACGCCCAAAATCCACCGTGACAATATTGTCTTCAATCGATGTCACCGCTACCGGCAAGTCGGGCTCAGCAACCGCTGGATTTTCCTCCAGATATTGCTCCAGCCAGTTCAGGCAGTGATTGCCCATCATCTCCAGTGCAGTCGGTGCATCTTTGTTACGCCCCTGACGGCTGTTAAAGGCGAAGCCAAATTCAAACGCTGAACGGCCATCGGCTGGCAGCGGTTGCTGTTTATAAAGGAAATGCCGCTCCAGCTTTTCACTGGCCTTGAGCACTCGCCCTTCTTCGATGGGATAAGGGTCATGATGGTAATACTGATCGGCAAACAGCGCCTGAAAACCACTCGCCAGCGTCTGGCTGTCGTAAGCACCGGTATGTTTGCAAATAGCCGCCAGCTCGCGCCAGAACCGATCCCGAAACAGCTGTGGGAATCGGCCGAAATCGCGCTCATCCAGACAACAAAAGACCATCACATAGCCGGTCTGGATTTCTTCCGCCACCACGCAGGGTTCGGTGCCAATCACCACCAGGTCAGCGCGCCAGTAGAGGTCTGGCGAGGTCGGCGCACCACTGCGAATATGACGTGCCAGAGGTTTCGCCAGCATGGTCGAGACATCACAGCGGATCATGATAACTACCCTTCATCACCGGTCGGTTCTGCTCGAACTCACTCATCATCTGAATACTCTGGGCCGGACCGTAGAACTTGCTGTTCATGTATTCCTGCAAGGCTGGTTCGTAGCCCATATCCGCCAGTGCCTGCTGCATGCAATCGAGCCAGCTGCGGGTGGTGTCGTTGTCGATAATAAAATGTTTATGGGTCATCGCCAGGCTGCGGCCACCATAACGTTCGGCATACAGCGCCGGACCGCCGCTCCAGCCGGAGATAAAGGCCACCAGCTTGTTGCGGGCGCCCGTCAGATCAGCCGGATGCATGTCGCGCAGCTCACGGGCATGCGGCTCGCTGTCCATCAATTCATAAAAGCGGTTTACCAGCCGGGTAATACCATCCAGCTCTCCCAGCGCTTTGTACGCCTGATCGCCGTCGTTATAGTTCGGGGTTGGATTCTGTGTCTCAGTCAAGGTTTGCTCCAGACTCTGTTTATCCATTGGCATGCGCGCCGAACAGCGCGCACGTTGTGGTTGCTGGCGAGGTCATTCAACAACGGAAGCCCGCCGGCCCAGCGAACGACAACCAACGCCGGCGTCGTACAACCGCTCCAGCAGCTGCCGCCGGCCCTCTTCGCCCTTGCCGACCAACCAGCTCAATTCCTTGCCTGTCAGCAGCGTCGCGGCGATCAGCTGCACCGGTCCGAATTCGGTATCAATCTGACTGACCATGTCCCTCGGCTGGTGCAGCAACGCCCCCACCAACCCGCGGCCGTCCTTGATATGTTCGATGTTGAAGCGCAACGACAGCGGTTCAGCTGCCAGCAACTTGCTGCACAACCGCGGATAGCAGGCCAGGGTGTGGCTGATCTCGGCAATCATCGGGAACATCCAGGTGTCGGCCATGACCATGGCCGACTCACCTTCCACCAGCTGAAAATCAGATGACACCAACAACACTTCCAGCCCCAGCCCGGTTTGTGGCCGGTCGGGTTCCACCCAGGGGTCCGACAATCCATCCGAGATCAGGCACGCCTCTCCTTCCAGCTTGCTGACCAGCCAGGCCGCATCCGACGGCCAGTCCGGCCCGTCAACAGGCCCCATCAGTGACGTCAGCGAAAACAGTGGATAGTCAAACAGCTGTTGCAAAGCCTGCTGGCGAGAGCCTGCGGCCAGTTCCAGCTTGTCGGCGTAGCTGAGTGCAGTGGTGTTCATCAATATTCCCCATCAAGCATTTTTTGATTGTTGTAAGGCTGACGAAGCAAACGCCGAACCATCAGACCCGCGTATCCAGAGCATCATTAGTTATTTGAAATCAATGAGTTAGGAAAAATAAGCGAAAGCTTCAGCGAGGCAAGCCCAACAATTTGGAGCAAAGCCGCCAAATCCGACAGTGCATTCAAATGGAGCAGGCAGGCACGTCGAGTGCCGCAAACAAGCAATCAGACAATCCGGCAATCGAGGATTATTGACCCAAGTCAACTTTTACACCCTGCCATGGGGAGCCTTGAGAGAACGCCATGAACCGAGTTAGCCAATCCCTGTTTGCCGGACTGCTGAGTATCAGCAGTGTTCTACTGCCGACCGCTGCGGTTCAGGCTGATCCGGCCAGTTGTCACAATGTCACCCTGGGACTGGTGGAATGGACCGATCTGGAAGTGACCAGTACCGTGGCTGAGGTGTTACTGGAAAAACTCGGTTATAAGGTCAATACCGTGACCGACAGCGTTGATGGCATCTACCAGCAAATGGCCAGCAAAAACGCCGATGCCTTCCTCGGTAACTGGATTCCAACCTCTTCCGAATCAATCGCTCCCTATCTCGGTCGTCGCGAGCTGGAGGTACTGGAAACCAATCTCAACGGTGCCATGTACACCCTCGCAGTACCACAATATGTCTACGACCAGGGCGTCACCAGCGTAGCTGATCTGGCCCGATATGCCGACCGTTTCGGCGACCGCATTTATGGTCTGGAAGCCGGTAACGACGGCAACAAGGAAGTCCAGTCAATGATCGACAAGAACGCCTTTGGTCTTGGCAAATTCAAGCTGATCGAAACCTCCGAACGCCTGATGCTGGCCCAGGTAAAAGGCAAAACCCGCAAGGGCGACTGGATCGCGTTCCTGGCCTGGACGCCACACCCGATGAACCAGAACTTCGACATCGCTTATCTTGACGGTGCCGACGACTATTTTGGCCCCAACAAGGGCGCCGCCCAGGTTCGTACGATTGTCCGTGGTGGTCTGAAAGAAGAGTGTCCGAACGTTGCACGGCTGCTGACCAATCTGACCTTCTCACTGGAGATGGAAGAGAAAGTCATGGATCAGGTGATGAACGGTTTTGTGCCAACCAAGCGTGCAGTGCACATGTGGATGAACCAGAACGAGGCTCAACTGGCCCATTGGCTTAAAGGCGTCAAAACCCTGGATGGCCAAAGTCCGGACAGCATGGCGATTGCCAGCTCCCTCAAGGTTGGTCTGGGCCGTGATCCTGATTGATCAACAACCAACAGGATGGGGTCAGTAGTCTGTACTGACCCGACCCTGTATCGCCATCAGGCCGTTAAGCCACAGCGGTAATCCAGTCTTTCGCCCACATCGCCGCTTCCAGCGCTGGCTTGTCGTGCTGTTGGGCGTCCAGGGTAAACACCTCTCCCAGGCGGGTCGCGCCACTGCGATAGAACGCATCTTCCAGCAACAAGCCAGCATGGGCAAAACGCGGATAACCACTGTCACCGAGTGAAATCACCCCATACTGACGTCCCTTGAGCGACACCGCTTCGTTATCCAGCGCCGCATAAACAGGGTAAATATTGCGCGGCACCTCGCCGTCGCCAGTGGTGGCACAACAAACCAGCAGAATTTCTTCCGGATCACGCAGTAAATCCGCTGGCACCGACTCCTCATTGGTCTCCACGTCATGCCCCAGTTTGCGCAACAAGGCAGCAACCACCTCGCCTACTTGCCAGGCCGTGCCATTAACCGTACCCACTATCAGCTGAATTTTTGCCATTCGGATCCACTCCTGAATACAGACCATTTCTGTGTGTGCTGACAGGGCACTGCAAAAATCCGACCGCCTCAAAACCCTGCGAAAGCAACCGATTCCAGCCCCAAACTCCCATACAACCAACAAAATCCGCCAGCATTTGTACCAAAGCTGACAGCCCCGGCACTTTGCCATCCTGCCAAAGTCGCCAGGGCCAATTTCAGGATCAGGCTCAGACTGGCAAGATTTACCAGCCACCCAAGCGAGACTGGCACGAATCATGATGCCAGACACAGGCCCGGCAGCCCCTGGCTGCAGCGCCAATCATTTTCCCAGCCAGACAACGGATTGACTTATATGTCCCGACCGCCATTTCCGATCACCGCCAAATCGCCCCACCTGCGCCTGATCAAAACTGCCCAGGACAACAATCAACCACGACCGGAACACCGCCCAGCCCTGATCATTCGGGGCCTGGCGTATCCGGCAGAAACCCTGATGGATGCTGACGAAGAGGGTTGTGTCAGCGGTCAGAACCTGACGCTGACCAGCGGCAGCGCCGATGCTTCCCCGACCCAAACCGCCTTTGTCTGGGACAACGACGCACTGCCTGCCAGCCAGCTGGCGGCCAATGAGTTCCAGCTGATGAAATCGGCTCTGGAGGGGCCGGAAATTCTGGCTGGTGCCAATGGTTCATGGCTGTCAATCCTGGCGGTGTTTCATGTCCGTTATCTGGCTCGGGACTATGCCGTGCGACTGGGAGAGGTCCGGCTGGTCAGTTCCAAACGCCTGCTGACCCTGGAAGATGGCTCGACGCTGGTGCTACAAGACAGTGAGGACGATGCGCTGTTGTACCTACAGGACCACGAAGACCAACAGGTTGTACGTCAGCAAGCACCCTGGCAACCGCAGGGCAGTACCCGCGATCATGTATTTGACTACCGCATTGAGCAGTTCTTGCCTCGCCAGGCCAGCGGGCTGGCCGTGAAAAGTGTGACGGTACTGGAGCAATTCTGCAGTTATTTTATGGAACGGCCCCTGTCAGACGTGCCAGAAAACTCCATCTGGGTGCCCGCCTATGCACCGATCAGCTGGGGCTGGAGTATGCGGGTCGAACCCACCGACAGCAGCTGGACAATCAGCCGTCGTAAATTGATGCCACCCGTTGTTGGTCATGAAGGCTGGCAGCTGCCACAGTGGCAATCCAATACCCTGAGCGGCTCGGACCAGCTCTGATGGCGATTCTCGATCTGGCAATTATTGGTGGCGGTTTATCGGGTCTGGCCCTCGCCGCTCAACTAAGCCAACAGGCGCCTGACAAGCGACTGGCTGTCTTTGAGGCGAACAACCGGCTGGGTGGCCGTATTCTCTCAACGCCGCTATCAAGCGAAAGCCCGCATACAAGCGAAAGCCCGAATAGCCGCTTTGATCTTGGCCCTACCTGGATCTGGCCGGATGACCAAAGCCATATTCGCCAGTTTGCTATCCAGCACCAGTTACCGGTTTTTCCGCAGTACCAGCGTGGTCAGGCGGTCTACAAAAGCGCGCTGGAACAGCCCACCGTGCAGTTCCCCGATCAGCAGGGTTATCGGGGTGCCTACCGCATTGAAGGTGGTGTTGAACGCCTGATAGAAATTTTGCAGAGACAGATTCCAACCACATGCATTCACTTGCATCAGCGGCTGACAGCGTTGCTGAATCATGACGATCGGGTCGAACTGGTATTCAACACGCCGAACCAGAACGAACTGCGTCTGCAGGCCCGCAAGGTGGTGCTGTGTCTGCCGCCGCGACTGGTCAGCCAGCAAATCCAATGTGAGCCGCCACTCGATAACAAACTAAAACAGCTGTTGGATAACACGCCAACCTGGATGGCAGGCCATGCCAAAGCCATCATTCAATACCCGACGCCGTTCTGGCGTCAGCAGGGTTTGTCCGGCAATGGTTTTGCGCAATATCCCGGTGCGATGCTGGGAGAAATTTTTGACGCCTGTAATGCCGATACCAGCCAAGCGGCGCTGGGCGGATTTTTTGCCTTGCCAACCCAGCTGCGCCAGCAATACCGGCAAGACTTACCTGACCTGATCGTCGAGCAGTTATGTCAACTGTTTGGACCACAGGCCGCCAGCCCGGATGCCATTCATATTCAGGACTGGTTCCGGCAAGACACCACCGCCGTGGCTGCCGATGCCAACTTACCCACCAGTCACCCGGACTATGGCCATCCCTGGTTGCGGCTCGACCACTGGAGCAACAAACTCTGGTTTGGCAGCAGCGAAACCGATCCGGCTTTTGGCGGCTATCTGGAAGGCGCTCTGCGAGCCGCATCCAGAATCGCAGCTGAGCTGCTGACGGATGAACGGCTGGCGGAAGCAGCTGACAGAGGAGCGTAATCAGCCCGGCGCATTACGCTGATCTGCTGAACGCTGAAAATGGCCAATGGCCTGATGAGGATCAACCGCGGCACGTTGTTTGGCCGTCGCATCCGCCCACCACAGCAGCTGATTAAAAGTGCGACCGAAATACGCCTGCCAATCGGCCAACTCAACCCCGGCCAGAGGCTCACCCTGCTCATCAAACACGTCCTGCACTTTCGGTACGTGAATCATCGCCGATACCGGCAAGCATCCCAATTCAGATAAAAAGGTGCGCATTCCCACCGCCGCTCGCATACCACCCCACTGGCCTGCCGAATAGGTAACGATGGCGCTGGGTTTAAAGGCGAACAGCGAGCTGCCAAAGTGGTTCAGCAGGTTGGCCAGCGCCGGACTCATGGAATGGTTGTATTCCGGGCTGACCATCACATAGCCGTCTGCTGCGGCAATTTTATCAGCCAGCCGCTGAAGGGGTTCAGGAACCTGACGACTGGAATAGGCAAAATGTGGTTTGAATACGGGTTCGAGTGGATAGTCGAGCGGATCAATAACTTCAAATTGATGGTCGCCATAATTCACCTGCAAACACGTCAGGCACGCTTGCACCAGCCGGGCCCCCAAACGCGCCGGACGCGGCGGCGTACTGTCACGCACTGACCCCAGGAATATCAGAAACTTCATGTTTTTCTCTCTTGCTCTACCGTCGCCAGATCCGTTTGTCCCTGCCACATTTGCCCTCTCAAATTCGTTTTTTGCACCGCTCCTTTAAATTCAGAGCAACGCCAAACAATGAAATGACCAATCGAACAAATACATAACAATGGCAACTTTGCCAATTAGGCACACACCTCATCCAGTCACCTGGCGGCAATTTTTGCTGTATTGATCACCAAGCCATTTTGTCAGTCTGTTAACCTGTCCATCTCGCATGGATGCCATGAACCGGGAAATCGTCACTCAACCAACTGTTGCTTGCGATCACCGCCGCAGCACCATGTGATTCGCCCAGTCATTACCAAGGAACAGATCATGCGATCAGGTTATCTCGCTGGCTGCCTGCTGTCTTTATTCAGCACCTTTGCGTTTGCCAGCCCGGCTTATATTTCTCCCAAACCCCTGCTCGAACTGCCCGTCCAGTATGGCGATGTCGCCTCGGTCCGCTCGGTCTCTGTACCCGTCATTACCTGGCCCGCCGATATGAAGGTGATTCACGCCAACGGTGACCAGCCCAAAACGGCCAATGCCTCGCTATTCCAGCAGTCCAGCCTGAACCTGTCGATTGAACGGGTCGATTCCTTTGATACCCAGTTAGAGAACTTTGTCAGCGGTAAATCTCCCTACCTGCGTGGCACGCTGGGGATGGTGCTGGCCTCGCAGGAATTGCTCGCCAAACACAACATCAAGCCAGTAGTGATTTACCAGATGAGCTGGTCGGCCGGTGGCGACGCTCTGGTGGTGAAAGACAACATTCGTTCTCTGGCTGATCTGAAAGGCAAAACCATTGCCCTGCAAGCTTACGGCCCTCACGTTGACTATATGGCGCGGGTACTGAAAGACGCTGGCATTGGTCTCAACGAGGTCACCCTCAAGTGGCTGCCAGACCTGACCGGCACGGAGAATTCCCCCGCGGAAGCCCTCTACCAGCAAGACGTTGATGCGGTCTTTGTGATTACCCCGGATGCACTTGCCCTGACTTCCGACGGTACTGTTGGTACCGGTGCAGAAGGTTCCGTCAAAGGTGCCCGAATCGCGCTGGATACCCGCTCTGCCAACCGCATCATCGCCGACGTTTATGCCGTCCGTGATGACTACCTCAAGCGTAATCCGGCAGCGGTAGAGGCCTTTGTCTCCGGTCTGATGCAGGCGGATGAACAGGTAGTGGCACTGATGAAAAGCCGTGCAGGCGGCTACGACAAACTGGCCCGTGGTTCTGCAGCAGTGCTGTTTGACAGCGCCAACGCAACCGACGAAGTGGCCGGTTTCTTTGCCGATGCCCAACTGGCTGACGCCGAAGCCAACCGTTTGTTCTTCAACGACAGCAACTACCCACGCAACGTGTTCAAACTGGCTGATGAAATCCAGGCGGGTCTGGTTTCACTGGGCATGTTGAAAAGCGCCCATCCGGTACAAATCGCCAGCTGGAACTTCGCCAATCTGGCAGCCGGTGTTAAATCGTCCGGCGTTTCCCGTAACCAGCAATTCGATGAACAGAAAGTTGCCTCGCTGGTGAGCCAGAAACAGAAAGCCGGTACGCTGGAATCCGATGGCGAGTTCTCCTTCGAGGTGTTGTTCCGCCCCAATCAGGAAAACTTCTCTACCGATTTGTATGGCAGCGACTTCGCCAAAGCCATGGATATGGCGGCTACCTACAGCGGCGCGATTATTACGGTCGAAGGCCATTCCGATCCGATGGCCTGGCTGCGGGCCCAAAAAGAGGGCAAGAGCAGCATCGTTCTGAACCGCCTGAAACAGTCTGGCAAGAACCTTTCCTACAGCCGAGCCCGCGAAGTTCGTGACGCCATTATTGCCTACAGCAACAAGGCCGGCGTAGCACTTGATCCATCCCAGTTCGCGCTGGTTGGTTATGGCATTACCAACCCGGCCACCGGCATCTGCGGTCAGGACCCCTGTGCGCCGAAAACCGAGGCTCAGTGGTTGTCCAATATGCGAGTGGTGTTCCGGATGATTCCAATCACTGCTGAAGAAGACATCTTCAAGCCACTGTGAGGAGCACTCGGATGAAAAAAGGATTTAGCCAAACCCTCGGTAGTCCGGCCCTACTGGCACTGCCGCTGGCGTTCACCTTGCTGGTCAGTGGTTGTGACGATTCCGCTAACCCGGGCCAGACGACGATGGCCAACAGCAGCTTCAACAGCCAGCCAAAGCAACCACCCGCGGCAGCCTATGGAGCCCGGGGAACGGATAACAGCTGGCCCAAAGTGGCTCAGGGCAGCCCGGCCGCACTGGACTCCGAACAGATGTTGCAAGCCAATTATCTGTTGTTGATCGACGGTTCAGGGTCGATGGGGTCCACTGAATGTTCCGATCGAGGCACCCGTCTGGACGCCGCCAAACGAGCGGCCCTCAGTTTTATGACATCCGTCCCGACCGACGCCAACGTCGGTATCTATGCCTTCGATCAGGCTGGCATGGGGCCTCGGCTGGGGCTCGGCCACTACAATCAGCAGCAGTTGGCCGCAGCACTCAATAAACTGGTCGCTGGTGCCGGCACGCCATTAAAAACTTCCATCAGGGAATCCGCTGGCATGCTCACCGAGCAGGCCATTCGCCAGTTGGGATATGGTGAATACCACCTGGTGATTGTGACCGATGGCCTGCCCAGCGACGGTGAAGCACCGGATAACGTGATTACCAAACTGAACCACACCACACCGATCAACATTCACACCATTGGTTTCTGTATCGGTAAGGATCACCCGCTCAATCAACCAGGCATTACCGCCTATTACCAGGCCAATGACGAAAAATCACTGACCGCCGGTCTGGAAGCGGTGGTCGCTGAAGCTCCGTCGTTTGATGTCACCAGTTTCAGTGATGGAGGCAGCCAATAAACCATGGCCCAGCACAAGCATATTGCGCTTTCGATCCTGCTGGTTGGCGCCGTCACCATTGCTGGCTACGCCACTTACAATAAGTGGCAACAGGTATCGAACCAGAAGTCGGTGTCGGATTCGGCGCAGATTCGCCAGACCCTGACGGTCGGCGTTGATGGCTGGGTGGGCTATTTCCCACTCTGTTCATCCGAGCTGCAAAAGCGTTTGTATCTGGAAGGTATCCGGCTTGACTGTGTGAATGATTATGGCGACTACGCCAGCCGTTATCAGGCCCTCAGTAGTGGCAAACTCGATCTGGCAGTCGGCACCGTCGATTCCTGGTTGCTGCACGGTCAGTCCAATCAGTGGGCCGCCAGCATGATTGCGGTAATCGACGAGTCCAAGGGCGGTGACGCGCTGGTTGGCTGGGCGGATCAGGTGGCATCACTGGACGATCTCAAGCAAGGCGACAGCCGTATCGCGCTAACGCCCAATTCCCCCAGTCACCAGCTGCTGAAATCACTGGCGGTGCATTTCGATATTGAACGCCTGCGCCAGGATGACAGCTGGGCCCGTTATACCGACGGCTCCCAACAAGCGCTGGCAGCACTGCAACAGCATCAGGTGGCGGCGGCTGTTTTATGGGAACCGGATGTCAGCAAGGCGCTGCAAATTGACGGTATCAAACGTCTGATCGGTACCGAAAGCACCGAAGGTGTGATCGTTGATATCCTGCTGGCCAACCGCGACTTCGCCAGCAAAAACCCGGATGCCCTGCGTACCGTGCTGAACGCCTACTTCCGCACCTTGCGTTATTACCGCAGCCAGCCAGACACCCTTAACAAGGATCTGCAGGACTGGACCGGCCTGAAAACGGCCCAGAACGCCGAGCTGGTTCGTGGTGTTGGCTGGGCCGGTTTGCAGGCCAATGCCGAACGCTGGTTCGGTATTACCGACGCACTGGCGGATATTGGTTTGGTACAAACCATCCAGGATACCCGCGCAACGCTGCAGGCGTTTGCCAGCCAGGACAAGGTGAATCTGCCGGATAACGATCCCTTTCGGCTGATTTACAGCAACCCGTTAAAACAGCTGTATTCGGTACTGCAAAACACCGGTGACCTGGCCGAGCCTGGTAACCCGACAACCCGCTTCACGGAATTATCGGCTGCGGCCTGGCAGCAGCTGGAAACCGTGGGCACGTTAAAAATCCAGCCGGTGTCATTTCTGAACGGCTCTCACAGCCTCACTCCGGAAGGTGAAAGCCTGCTCGATGATGCGATTCAGACCCTGCGTCACTATCCCAGCTTCCGCCTCCTGATTGCCGGACATACCACCAATCAGGGCGATGCTGACGCCAACAAGGCGTTGTCACTGGCCCGTGCCCAGGCCGTTGCCGACTATTTGAGCAGCCACTATCAGCTCGACAGTAAACGGCTGATGGCCACAGGTTTTGGGGGCGAGCAACCGCTGCAACGCCAGCCTGGCGAATCACTGCGAGCCTGGCGTTATCGTTTGCCACGGGTTGAACTGATACTGAAACGAGATCCCATTTGAGGAAGCAGTATGTCTCTCAATAACTATCTCGATCCGGCCACCGTCAAACGCAAACTGATTGTCTCGGCGGTTGAGCATCCGGGTACTGTCTACCCGCTCACGGGGGCGTTACTGGCGGGTGCCGCCAATCTGTTTGTGTTTGGTAATCAACTCTACCTGTACGCCGCTGCCGGGCTGATGCTGGCCTGGTCCTGCATCAATTTGCCAGTGCTGTTGGCCACCGGCCAAAGCCGTATCGAAAAACGCCTGCTACAGCAATATCAGCAAGCGATGGAACAACAACGCGAACAGAAACTGGCCGCCCTCAAAGCCAGCTTTGTTGAACTCGATTCGGCTATCGGCCAGCGCCAGTTCAGCAAACTGAATGAAAAATTCGATAATTTCCGTGAGCTGTTGGGCCGCAAGCTGGACCCGCAGGAGCTGACCTATTCACGTTATCTCAACAAGGCCATGACGGTTTATCACGCCAGCCTCGACAACCTGATTCAGGCAGCGGACCTGCTGAAATCCATCAGTACCATCCAGGTTGCAGAGCTTGAACAGCAACTGCAACAGCCAGATTTACCGCAGCAGCAACACACGGCCCTGAGCACCCGACTGGCGCTTTATCACGACAAACAACAGGCCGTGCAGCAGTTGTTCGTTGATAACGAGGCAGCGCTGACGCTGTTGGATGTTTCTGCCGCCGAGCTGGCCTCAATCACCACAGGTGCACTCGAAAAAATGGCATTGCAGGATGCCATGAAAGAATTTGACCACCATATCCAGCGCCTGGCGCGCTACTCCATTCGTCAAGACAAGGAATGAATACGATGACTAACCCAGTTGAACACGCCAGCCCGGGTCTTGAACTCAAGCCGGTGACTCTGACCCAGCTGAAGCAGGAAAAGCTGCCGCAATTGAACGCATCCCGCGACCAGCGTGCCGCTTCCGTTGAAAGCGAATACGAACGTCAGGCCGACCAGTTCGTCGCTTCCCTGCTGGCTATTGATGGCCGTAATGAAGCCGCCCAACGTCAGGCTGTCGCGACCGTAGAAACACTGGGCGCGGATGCCCAGCAACAACTCAACCGCCACAGCAGTGCCATGCTGAAAGCCCCGGCTCACCTGATCTCCGAAGCCGATGACGGCGGCCCTGTGGCGAAAAACCTGCTGCAACTGCAGGAGCGTGTGGCCGAGGTTAACCCCAACAAGTTCAATCTGTCAGAAAGTGGCTTTCGCAAGCTGCTGTCGCTGATTCCCGGCTTTGGTACACCGCTGGCACGTTGGTACGCCAAGTACCAGACCGTTGAAGCCGTGCTGAAAGACATTGTTCAGAACATGGAAGCGGGCAAACAGCAGCTGGTAAACGACAACACCACGCTGATGAATGACCAGTCGGTAATGCGCCAGCTCACCTATCAGCTGGAAGACTACATCACCCTCGGCCAGCTGGCCGAAAAGAAACTCAGCGCGGCGGTCAGTGCCATGACGACTGACGACCAGCAAAAAGGCTTTCTGCAAGACAAGGTGCTGTTCCCGATCAACCAGCGCATTATGGATCTGCAACAGCAACTGGCGGTCAACCAGCAGGGATACCTGTCGATTGATGTGATTGTTGAAAACAACAAACAGCTGATCCGTGGTGTCGAACGGGCGTTAAACGTCACCATTACCGCACTGGGCGTGGCGGCAACCCTGGCAATCGCCCTCAAACGTCAACAAAAGGTGCTCGACGCCACCAACGAGCTCAACAGCACCACCAGCGATATGCTGCTGTCGACATCCGAACAGCTGCGTACCCAGGGTGTTGAGATCCAGAAACAGGCCAGCTCTGCCAACCTCGACATCAACAAGATCAAGGCTGCCTTTGCCAATGTCGAACAGGCGATTGCCGATCTGTCGAGCTTCCGCAAGCAGGCTCTGACACCGATGCGTGAATCCATCGAAGACATGAACCAGCTCAGCGAGCGTATGGAAGAAGCCATTCGCAAGGTCGAGCAAGGCCGTGCCGCCGAACAGGAGCAGGGCTTGTTGATCATCGATGCCACCGATCCAGCCTGAGCCAATTGAGACAACGGACACCCAACGAGGAAAAATGGATGGAAACCAAGCCCTATCACGTTGAAAGCTGGCGCGACTGGATTGTACCGGTTGCCGAAGAACAGCTGACCTTACGCGAAATTCTGGCCACTGCCCTGCATCTTCAGGCAGGCCAGCAAGACATCCCATTGATCGTTCAGCTGGTTGAGAACCCCAAATTTGATATTCCCGGCATCAACCTGTTTAACGGTGCGGTCGGCCTGGAAGCCCACGACTGTATTCACGCCATACTGGGTCGCGGCATGCTGCCGAAGGACGAAGCCTTTGTGATTGGCTTCACCATGGGCAGCTCCAATCGGGTGACCACCACCGAAGAACGACTCTTTACACTGGCCGCCAAGTATCTGTACCCCGGCCCGTACAAGTTCAATGACGAAGACATTCACGTCTTCAAGGATGCCGTGCGACTTGGCTTTGTATCGGACTGCACGCCACTGGCGGAAGTAGATTACGAGCCGTATATGGATATGCCAATCAAACAGGTGCGACAGGAAATTGGTGTTGAGGTCGAACTGTTAAAGGCCTACTACCAGATTGAACGCCGTCGTTACCCAGCCGACAAGGCCAGCCAACGGACCTTGTAAGCCAGCGTCTGGCAAGGCTACCGACAAGGTATGCCTTTCCCCTACGCAAGCGAATTTACACGTCTTGCGTAGGGGCATGATATGTCGGGACAGCAGCCTAGGTTCTTCATCAACAGCCACTGATCACAGTCGCCACCTTGCCATTTTCATCGTTCAAGGATTCATCATGTCAGCTACCCTGACTCCAGCGCCCAGCCAACAAGAAAGTATTACCCTGCTCAACACTGCCTGCACCGCCATCGAGTATTTTCACACCGGACTTGGCCAGGCCATTGCCAGCTACATTCTGACCGGCTCACCGGCAACGGCTTTGGATGATCTGGCCAGCCATAATCAATCCCTCTACCCCGGCAGCAGTCGTGGCGGTTTCCCGGATGAGTTGACCAAACAGCACAGCAAGGTCGAGCAAGCCCTGAAAGAATTTCTCGCCTCCGAAAGCGGAGCTCAACCAGCTATATGGGTGCGTTTGGGGCGGGTAATGCACGCAGGTAGGTACTACGACTATCGTTACTCCCGTCATATGAACAACCGCCCGGATGGCTGGGCTCTCAAAATGCTGGCTCTGTTGGCGGGCCATTACGATGCCATCGACCGTGAGGTACTGGTGTCTACCCTGCAGGAATACCAGCAAGACCCGATGTTGCTGGATACCTGGCTGCTGGAAAATACCTACAGCTACTATTTAAATTACTGCAAATTACATCAGCGTCTTCAAAACACCACCGACTGGCTGACCCTTGCCTGCGACCCGGACTGGCTGCAAGCGCTGCAAGATCTGCACGTCAGTGCCCGTGCCACACTGGCACGCCTGTTAGGCAAACAACTGCAAACTGACCAGACCACCAATTCCGAAGCATTTATTGAGCCCTTGCTAAAACTGGCGGCCGACAGCGCCAAAGGTGTGCGTCAGGCCACCCTACTGGAAATCCACCGACTACCGGGGCAACCGCTGGTCGAGTACCTGCAACAACAATATCCCAAAGCCAAAGCATCCACCCGGCTACACTGGGTCGCCGCCGCCGCAGAACACCCGGATTGCAAACCACTGTTAGAACAATGGCTTGAAACAGAAACTGCTCCCAAAGCACTGGAAGCCCTGCAGCGGTTGGCCAATCACCAGCAGCCCGATGATGACACGCCGTTTGAATGGCAGATTCCTGCGGCCAGCCCGATTGAAATCAGCAAGGAGATTCCGGCCCACTGGTTCGGACTGCTGCAGCAGTCCCGCCAGCAGCGCATTCGTTACACCGAATCCAGTATTGAAAACCAGCAGCGTTATCTCGAGCAGTCTGAGAGCCCTCGTCCATACGAAGTCCAATATCTTGAAAAGGCCAAACAGTCACTGGTCAAACTGCGTTCAATTACCGATGCCGACCTGCAACAGGTGATTGACTGTCTGGCCAATGCAGAAGCTCGGCCAGCCAACCCGCAACTGGACACCATCTTCAGAAACGCCAATCTTATCCAGCAACCGGATACCAACCTCCGCCACCTGTTTCGTTTTCTGGGCACACACACTCTCTCCTGGGGATTTTTACGCCATCAGCCGTACTTTGCCCGACTGGTGAATGAACTGAGCGACTTTCGCCAACTGATGGCCATTGCCGCCGAAGAAGTCGTTGAATCGCAATCCATCGAAACACTGTTATTTGCCAGCAATGGCGACATACCGGAATACTTGCTCGAGCTGAAAATATGGCCGTATCTGGCAGAGCATGAATCGCTGATTGATGATGGCCTCAAAGGCCAATATACCGCTACAGGCCATCTGGACAGCAACGACATCATCATGAGCAGCCTGCGCTTGCTGCAGTATTTTCCACAGCTGCCAGCCCGCTGGAGTAACGCCCTCTATGACCTTTGCCTGCATGAATCCCGTTATGTACGCCAGCAAGCGTTCCGTACCGTTGAGGCTCTCGGCATCGACCTCTCACGAGTGTTAGAAATGCTTGCAAGTCGTGAAAAAGCCCTGCGTGCAGACATCATCCAGTGGCTTGGCCGCCTCGGCCTTGAGGAATCACAACCAGCCTTGCTGCAAGCCTTGCAAAAAGAAAAAGACGCACCGACCCAAGCACTGATCATCGATGCCCTGCAACGCAGTGGTTATGACATCAGCGAGTTTCTGACTCTGAAGCTGCTGGAAAAAGAAGCCAATGCCGGTCTGCGCAAGGCACCACCAAAATCGATGGACTGGTTCCCGCGCGAGCAACTGCCGGCAGTGACCTTTAGCGACGGCAGCGCGGTACCGGAACCGCTGTTGTTCTGGTGGATAGTACTGGCGGTCAAACTCAAACAACCGGAAGGTAACGCGCTGCTGGACAGCTATCTGACCTTGCTTGACAACAACAGTAATCAGCGCCTCGCACACTTCCTGCTATCCAGCTTTATCGACCAGGACACCCGCTGCCCAACCGATGAAGAGGCTCACGAACACGCCGAGCAAGGCAAATCTGCGCTTTACAGCCGCTATCAGCAATGGGCCAAATCCAGCTGGGGAGCCGAGTATGCCAACAAAACCACCGACGACGCCTACCGCGAGCTGTATCGCAATCGCAAGGTGCAGTTGTTCGGTTCAGCCATCAAGGAAAAAGGCCTGCTGGCACTGACCAAACGCGGTGACAGCCAGCAACTGCTGGGGCTGATTCGGCCATTCATGAAAGAGCATTACAAGCGCCGCTCACAAATCGAAGCCATGCTGGCGGCGGTGGGCGACAGTGATGACCCTGTCATGATCCAGTTTGTGCTCGGTATTGCCCGCCGCTACCGCACCGCCTCAGTACAGAGTCTGGCTCGTCAACTGATCGACAATATCGCGACCCGCAATGACTGGAGTGCTGACGAGCTGGCCGACCGCACGATTCAGACCGCCGGTCTGGAACAGCTGCACGGCCCGACCGAATTTGAATACGGCAGTCGCACCCTCAGCATCCAGCTCGACGACAGCTTGAAACTGCAACTACTCAGCACTGATGGCAAGCTCATCAAAGCCCTGCCACAGCCTCGTCAGGACGACGACAAGGAAGCCATCAGCGACACCAAAAAGTGGTTCAGCAACAGCAAGAAAGAACTCAAGCAAGTGGTCGAGCAACAACAGGCCCGACTGTACGACGCCATGATCACCGACCGCGAATGGCACAGCGGCGACTGGCTGCAATACCTGCATCAGCACCCGGTGATGAACCGTCTGTTACAACGTTTGCTGTGGCAAGTAGAGATCGACGGCGAATGGGTCAGCTTCCGCCCCACCGAAGAGGACGAATTCATCAACCTCGATGACGACGAAGTCAGCATCCCTTACAACAGCCGCATCCGACTGCTCAGCGCCGTAGCACTGGCTGAAGCCGATATGGCAGACATCAAGGCCTGGCAACAGCACCTCAAGGACTACAAGGTCACACCGCTGTTCGATCAGCTCAGATCAGCGCAAATCGCCTTCAAGCAGGGCCAGCGTAAAATCGATCATTACCATGGCTATCTGACCGATGCCTTTACCGTGCGCGGCGTAATGACCAAAGCCGGTTACGAGCGCGGCCAGGCTGAAGACGCTGGCTGGTTCGGCGAGTACACCAAAACCTTCGACCGCTTTGGCCTCAAGGTGATTTTTACCTTTAGTGGTAACTGCCTGCCGGAAGAGCAAGTCAGCGCCGCCATCTACAGCATGCAGGTGGTAAAACTGTCGAACCGCAGTTACTGGCACCAGGAAGATGATTACATCCCGCTGGCCGAGCTGCCCGCCAACCTGCTCAATGCCATTGCACTCGACTACGAAGCGGTGGCCGCCAAAGCCACTGCTGATCCGGACTGGGAGAAAAAACTGCCGTGGTAAACGTCATTCGAGAACGCGCCGAACAGCGCTACCAACAGGAACTGGACACCCTCCGCGAACACGACAGCAGCCCGCGGCCGCCGGGCTGGGCGCTGTCAGCCGCTGCGGTGCGCCGCTTTATCTGCGGCGATGCCGTGCATGGCATCAGTCGCAAATACTATGGTGACGACGCGCTGGTTGAGCGCGCTATTGTCAGCCTGATGGGCAACAACGGTTTGATGCTGGTCGGTGAACCAGGCACCGCCAAATCCATGCTGTCGGAACTGCTGACCGCTGCCATTAGCGGCCATAGCGAATTGCTGATTCAGGGCACCGCCGGTACCACTGAAGAACAGATCAAATACAGCTGGAACTTCGCCCTGCTACTGTCCGGCGGGCCGAGCCTGGAAGCCTTACTGAAAAGCCCGGTGTACGAGGCCATGGAACAGGGCAAGCTGGTGCGCCTGGAAGAAATCACCCGCTGTCCGCAGGAAATCCAGGACGTACTGATTTCAGTGATGTCGGAGAAAACCCTCACCATTCCCGAACTGGGCATTGCGATTCAGGCCAAACCCGGCTTTAACGTCATCGCCACCGCCAACCTGCTCGACCGTGGTGTTAACGACATGTCCAGCGCCCTCAAGCGCCGCTTCAATTTCGAAACCGTGCCGGTGATTAACGATGCAGCCATGGAGAAAACCCTGATCATGAGCCAGGTGCAGCAGCGGCTGGCCGACAGTGGCACAGAACACCCGCTCGACGCCGATCTGGTCGAACTGCTGGTGCAGGTGTTCCACGAGCTGCGCCACAGTACCGGCCCACAAGCGCTGGAAGCCACGCTGTCCACTGCCGAAGCAGTGAACATCGTCCATGCCTGCGCCCTCCACAGCCTGTACTGGCAGCAGCCGATGAACACCGCCCAGCTGGTCCAGCAAATGCACGGCACCCTGATCAAGGACAAACCGGACGACATCAAGAAGCTGGCCCACTATCTGGATGTGGTGGTGCGTGAGCGTTCCAGCTGGAAAGAATTCTTCACGGCAGGTAAAGCACTGTGGATGAAATAGCCGAACCGGATATTGGCCAGTACCTGGTCGACTGCCGGGCAGCGTTTTTGCGTGACGACGGCCTGAGCTGGCTGCCGGTACGCCATCACAGCCCGGCCTGTGCCGCCATGACCATCGAGCAGCTCGACCGCCAGCAACCGCAAATGGTACTGATCGAAGCGCCGATGGCCTTTGTCGACCAGCTGCCCTTGCTGCAAGGCGACGAGGTGCGGCCACCACTGGCGCTGTATCAGCACCAGAGCTACTACCCGATGGCCGAAAACAGCCCGGAGTGGCAGGCCATTCGCTGGGCCGCCGCTCATCAGGTGCCGGTCTGGTTTATCGACCTCGACCAGCCAGACCGCGCCCCCAATAACAGTAACGAGGTAGACAGCAACGAGGGCGACAGTGATGAAGGCGGCAATCGCTGGAGCGACAGCCGGCTGCTCGGCTCCGAATACACCCGCCAGCTGCAACAGAAACTGGGCTGCCGCTCGCAGGACGAAGTCTGGCAACGGCTGTTTGAATGCCGCGACTTTGCCAGCGCCGACGACTTCTTTTTGCAGGTCATGCTGTACTGCGCCGCCAGCCGTGCCTGTCACGATGACGAGTCCCTGCAACAGCTTGGTGACCTGCCCCGCGAACAGTGCATGCGCGCTCATATTCGCGACGCCCGCCAGCAGGTTGAGCGCATCGCGGTGCTGACCGGCGGCTTCCATACCCCGGCGCTGTTCGACTTTTCAAGCGAAAGCGCGCCGATTCCGGCCAGTGCGCTGGACCAGACCGATGCCGCCGCCCCGCGTCAGGCTGCGGTGCTGGTACGCTACAGCGACGAGCTGCTGCATCCGGCCTCCGGCTACGCCGCCGGTATGCCCTGGCCTGCCTTCAGTCGCTGGCAACTGGCCGACCGGCTGAAGAAGAAACAGAGCGATGCCGAAGAATGGATACTGTTTCTGCTCAAGCAACTCGGCCTGACTCTGGTGCAGCGCCAGAACGTTATCCACCACCTGCAACAGCTGTGCGTGCTGCGCCAGCTCGACCGCCCCGGCAGCAATGATCTGCTCGACTCGCTGACCAGCTGTCTGGTCAAACAGCAATTCACCGCCGATGCGCTGGAGCCCTGGCAACAGATTCTGCGCGGCGATGCCATTGGCGAGCTGCCGGAAGGTCTGCCCGGCCTGCCGCTGGTCGATGAAGTTCTGCAACAGGTCCGTGCAAGCCGCCTGAAAGTCGGCCCCGCTGGCCAGTGCCATTTTGATCTGCTGGATATGAACGAATCCGCCGCCAAACGCCGCCAGCTGCTGTGTCGGCTGGCCTTTGTCGAAGCCGGATTTGCCTCCCCTTCAGGTGGACCAGGCAGTTTCTACAGCTTTAGCGCCAGCAAGAAACGCGAATCCTGGAGCTATCAGTGGACGCCATCGGTGGAAGTACGGCTGGCCAAACTGGGCCGTAACGGCAGCACGCTGGAACGCCTCATCATCATCCAGCTGCTGAATCGGCCCCAGCAGAGCCTGGGCCAGAGCGTGACTCTGCTGCAACAGGCCATGCAAATGGGTCTGCAGCAGCATCTGCCGCAGCAACCCCTGTATCAGCAAATTCACGACTGCACCGACATCCAGACGCTGTCGCAGAGCTTTATGCAAATCTTCCAGCTGTCGCGCCATCCGCTGTTTGCCGACCAGCCGCTGGATAAGCTGTACCGGGCACTGTGGCAGCAACTGGGCTTTCATCTGGCGGCACTTAACCAGCTCGATATGGACGAAGCACTGGAACTGCTGGTTGCCCTGCAAGGCATCGCCCGCCAGCACGAGGACGAACTGCACCAGCCCTGGCAAGACCGCCTGCACTGGCTGATCTGCCACAACCGCCACCGGCTGCCGATGTGGTTTGCCCTGCAAGCGCTGGAAGTGGAACTGACCGACGGTGACGCCAGCGCGCTGCTGCAACAGGTTCACAGTCAGGGCTTCAGTGAGCGTTATGCCATCCTCGAAGCCCTCATCACCGTGGTGCCACACTGGTTGCGCCAGTCGTCCGGGCTGCTGGAGTTGCTCAACCACTGGCTGGAACAACTGGATGACGACCACTTCACCGAGCAGCTGCCTGCCCTGCGCAAACTGTTCAGCCGCATGGACGCCCGCGAGATCGACGGCATTACCCGCCAGCTGCGTACCCTCAACGACTGGGACGACCCGCTCGAATGGCTGAAAAAAGGCCTCTCCGAGCAAGACGTCGAACAGGGCATGGTGCTCGAACAGCAACTGCAACAACGCCTCGACCAGCTAGGACTGAACGCATGGCTGAGCTACTGAAACAACGCTGGCGGCTGGTACTGGGCCGCTACGCCGACGACCTCAACGCCAACCTCAGCTCGCAACAGCAAGGTCAGGATCAGGTCCTGCAAACCCTTTATCAGCAAGGTCTGGTGGAACGCGGTTTTGATTTGTCGGGCGGTCTGGAGAGCGGCGAGCCGCAGATCATCCAATGGCTTGAACAGGCCGAAAAGCTGTTTCCGCGCAGCGTCAACGACAAGCTGCAACAGGACGCGGTGGATCACTACGGCCTTACCGATGTGCTCAAGCAGCCCGGTGTGCTCGACAAGATCACCCCCAGCGTCGACCTGCTCAAACAGCTGATGAAACTCAACGCCCACCACAACCCGGCCCTGAGGGACCAGGTCGAGCGGATTATCCGTGGCGTGGTCGAGGAGCTGCTGCGCAAGCTGATGCCGGTGTTTAGCCACTGCCTGACCGGCCGTCTCAACCGGCAAGCCCACAGTCCGGTCAAACGGCTGGCCAACCTCGACTGGCAAACCACCATTCGCAAAAACCTGAAAAACTTCGACGGCGAACGGCTGCGCTACGAGCGGGTGTACTTCAACGCCCGCCAGCAAACCAGCCTGCCGTGGCGAGTGATTCTGTGCATCGACCAATCCGGTTCGATGGCCGAGTCGATGATCTATTCGGCGGTGATTGCCGGGATTCTGACCCGCCTGCCCACCGTGAAACTGTCTCTGGTGGTGTTCGATACCCGGGTGGTCGACCTCAGCGAACACGCCGACGATCCGGTCAGCGTGATGCTGCGCACCCAGCTCGGTGGCGGCACCCTGATCGGTCAGGCCTGGCAATACTGCGAGCAACTGGTCAGCGCCCCTCAGAGAACCGTGGTCGCCACCGTCTCCGACTTCTGTGAAGGTGGCCCGCTGCAAGGCATGCTCGGCCAGGCCGCGCAAATGGTCGACAGCGGCATCAAAATGCTCGGCATGACCGCCATGACCAGCGACTCGACGCCCTTTTACAACAGCCAGTCCACCAGCCAGCTGCAACAACTGGGCATGGACATCAACGCCCTCAGCCCGGACCAGTTTGCCGACTGGCTGGCGCGTGTTATGGGATTCAGAAAATGAACGACGATTTGCTCGCCAGCCTCAGCAGCCCCGGACTGGTGCGCCGCGCCCGCAAGGCACTGGACAAGGCCAGCCCGATTCTGGCGGATGGCGACCGCTTTGAATTTGAAGGCCAGCACGGCCAGTTCAACCGCGACAACCCCAACCTCAGCCAGTGCGACTGCGCCGCCTCCGGACTGTGCAAACACATCATCGCCGTCTGTTTGTATGTGGCGGAGACCTTAAATCAGACGTCTGACGCTGGAGGTCTGACGCCGGATACTGAAGGGCAAGGGTCGGACGTCGGACGTCAGACGTCAGACGCTGAAGTCCAAAAAGCTGGCTGCCAACCCTGGGCACCTGACCTCGATATCCCCGCCCTGCTGAAATCTGCGGGCAAGGCGAAGGTCCGCCAGTTATGGAAGCAAAGCCAAAAACGCTGGGCCTACAGCATCGAGACTCAAAACGACTCTGGCATGGTGCGGGTACAGATCCATCAGGATGAGATTCACTTTCGCCAGGCGCGCGGTCTGGATGATCTGATCTGTCACTCACAAAGCGAGCCGATGCGCTTGCTGGCGGTGTGGCTGTACTGCCAGCAGCAACAGCTCAGGTTTGAATGGCCGGACTGGCTTGGCGCAGAACAGCAGCAACAGGCCGGCATCAGCCAACAATCACAACAGTGGCTGGGCGAGCGGATTCGCCATCATCTGCAACACATGCTGATGCAGGGCATCGACCAGCTGCGCCCTACCGCCTTGCTGGAACTGGAAGCCATGGAGATGCCGATGCAGCGGCTGGGCATGAACAGCGCCGCGCTGAAGCAGCTGCTCAGCGGGCTGGAGCGTTACGTCAGCGGTCGGGGGATTCGTGATCGCAGCGCCATTCTGGTCAGCATGGCCAAACTGCTGGTCAGTCTGGAGCAGGTCCAGCCGGAGCAACTCAAGCCGCTGCAACAGGCTCCGCAACAGCTGTTCGGACTGGGCGGCTATCCATGGCGCAACGACAGCGGTGCCCATGGCGTCACCCTGATTCTGCAAGACCCGCAAGGACAGTTTGTGACGCTGGCCGAGAGCCGGGCCAGTGCCAGCCCGGCGCTGAGCTTTGAGCAGACCTGGCAAAGCGGCGGCTGGCTCGACGGTGCGCCGTCCGGCATGGCCTGGATGGGCAAAATCATGGCCCTCGACAATGCCGAGCTGAACGGCTGGAACCGGCTGCGACGGATGCAGGCCACCCGGGTTTATGCCCAACCGCCCGCCTCTGTGAATTCCGATCAGCCATTAGCGCCGGCCGAGCCGGTCAGCATTGATCATGTCGATGAGATCGACTGGCAGGCAGAATTCCTCTGCTTCCGGCCCAGTGCCTGCCACAGCACTCAATTTGATGAAGCCAGCCAGACCCTGACCGTGCAGTACGCCGATCGAGACGGCCATATGCTGGGGTTTGAGCTGACCAGCTCCCCCCTGACAAAACAGGCAATCATCAACCTGATGGCGCTGGAACAGCATTTGCCGGAACTAATCGTCGCCCGCATTGAGCGCAACCATGTACGCGTGCGGCTGACGCCCTGTACCCTACGGCTGCCAGCCAGCGTTCTGCCGAAACCACCGAAAAGTCGCTATTCAGAGCCCTCAGCGCAGGACAAAGAGCCTTCAGCTCAGGGCAAGGAGCCCTCAGCTCAGAATAAAGAGCAAGAGACCCAGGAACAGACCACAGCGCCAGCAGGCGAGAAAAAACCTGCTCTCTGGTTCAACCTCTACTTCGATACGCTGGAAAACCGCTACCGGCCCACCCGCTTCAGCTGCTGGCTGGCCAAACTCAACAGCCAGCCAACCCAAAACGGGCAAACCAGCCGTCTGCAACAGCTGCTGATTCATTGCCTCGATCAGCTCGCCGACCAGCCACCGGGCGCCGCCGCCCATGCCGAACTGGCGCGGCGCTGCGAGGATATGGGCCTGAAAGCCCTGGCCCGGCTGCTGCAATCCGCCGCACCGCTCGATTCGCTGCGTGCCGTCTGGTGTGTCACTCAGTTATTGGACATGGCAACAATCCTGCCAGTAGTAAGAGTAATTCATCCGATGGAAAGCCCGGCATAAGCCGGGTGATCAGCACAATGACACCAGCCAGCGCGATGCATCGAGTTGCTGCTGTTGGAAACGTTGGCCAGTCAGCTGTTCGATCAGCTCGATATTGGTACGGGTATGCAGGCTCGGTGCCGTGGTGGTAAAGCGACCGGCACCGGCCAATGCAATTGGTAACAACAGTTGGTCGGCCAGATATTCGTCCACCGCGACATTGCTGTGCTGCCATTTTCGATAAAACCCGGCCAGCCTGCGGGCGATCTTTTCTGCACTACTGCCCATTGCGGCAGGCAGTTCAAAGCGTTGGACAAATTCCGGCAAAGCCACTTCAAGCGCCAGCATATTGCCAGCACCGAGGGCATCGACAAATTCCACGGTTGTGACCAGATCCATTCCCAACCGGCGCTTCAGCTCGGTCAGCTGACGCTCGGCAATGTTGCGCGGTAACTGATTCTGACAAACAACAGCGACCGGGTCAGCAACGGCTGGAACTACGTGCTCCAGTTGCAGGGGCACAAGCTGCTGCACGGGCACGATTTCCAATGTCCAATGACCGCCACCCGCGGGCATGAAGCCATGTCGATGCAGGCTTAACCGGGTGGTTACCCCCATCGTTTGCAGCAACGGCAAAAACGATTGCCGCAGAAAATCCACTGACGGCGACAAGCCATTGTGAGTACCACCCCGAAACTCAGCCGTCGACGGCTCCGACGCCAGTACCAGTGGCAGCAGTACGGTCTGGCAGACCAGCGCCGTGCTGCCTGCGGTACTGATGGCGAATTCGTAAAGCCCGCCCTTGACTGGCGCAGGTTCAAACTCAAGCCAGTCCGAGCCCGGCTCATCCCCCCGCAGCGTACCAGCACAAATAGCTGCTGCTGCGCGAGCACAGGCCAGATGCTGACGCATCAAGCCGGGTTTGCTGCGACCGGCACGAATGTTGGTTATCCGCAGTGGCCGCTGCTGCAACAACGCCAACGTCAGCGAGGTGCGCAGCACCTGACCACCGCCCTCGCCCATGGCACCGTCCACCTGCATCCATGAAGATGTCACAACCATCGTTCCTTACCCTTTCACGCAGACAATTTGTTTCAGGGTATGGACCACCTCGACCAGATCCTGCTGGGCTGCCATCACCTTGTCGATGTCCTTGTAGGCATGCGGGATTTCATCAATCATGCCTTCGTCCTTGCGGCACTCGACTCCGGCGGTTGCAGCCTCCTGATCGGCAATTGAGTAGACCTTTTTGGCTTTGGTGCGTGACATCACACGCCCGGCTCCGTGACTGCAACTGTTGAAGCTTTGCGGATTGCCCAACCCTCGAACGATGTAGGATCGTGCTCCCATGCTGCCCGGAATAATCCCCATTTCACCTTGCTGCGCGCGCACCGCACCCTTGCGGGTAACGTAGCAATCCTTGCCAAAGTGGTGCTCACGCGAAACGTAGTTATGGTGACAATTCACCGCTAATTTCGCGCTCTCGAACGGCCGTCCCAGAACTTTCTGCAAGGCAGCAATGGCATTTTTCATCATGATGTCGCGGTTGATAGCAGCGTAATCCTGAGCCCACTCCACCGCTTCCACGTAGTCATCAAAATACTCACTGCCTTCTTCAAGATAGGCCAGATCCATGTCCGGCAGCTGAATCTGGTGGCGCTCCATTTCCTTACGGGCCAGTTCAATGAAGTAGGTGCCAATACGGTTACCCACCCCACGACTGCCAGAGTGCAACATCAGCCAAACACTACCCTCCGTATCCAGGCACAGCTCCAGGAAATGATTACCTGTCCCCATGGTGCCGAGGTGATTGATGTTGTTGGTTTGGCGGATCGCTGGATGCTTGCTGCAAATTTTCTCAAAACGCTGCGCCAGCGTGCTCCAGCCGGCCACCACCAGCTCAGGCAAATCGTGCCAGGCACCGGTATCGCGGCGACCACGCCCGGAAGAACGCCCATGCGGTACAGCCGCTTCGAAAGCGTGGCGGATTTCCTTCAGGCTGTCAGGCAGGTCACGGGCTTTCAGGCTGGTTTTGTTGGCGACCATACCGCAGCCGATGTCCACGCCTACCGCCGCAGGAATCACCGCGTTGACCGATGGAATCACGCTGCCAATGGTCGCACCTTTACCCAAATGTACGTCAGGCATCACCGCTATGTGGGAATGCACCAGATCCATACTGGCAATGTTGGCCAACTGCTTGCGAGCCTCATTTTCAAACGGCACGCCGTTAACCCAAGCTTTGACAGGCACTCGGCCAAGCTGATCGAACACTTGATAGTTATCGTGGTTACACATGGTTTTTTCCTTGTTTCTGAGCCTCAGCGATTTGAGCTGGCTGCATCGTCACCAATCCTTTCATCAAGCCATCAAGGCCGTTATGTACCGTCAGGCTGTCGATTTTTTCAGCCACTTTTTCAAGTGCTTCCAGTTCCTTCAGGCGCAGCAAAATCGGGTTGTTATCCATCACTTTGGCGGTATTGTGCAGGCTGCGAGTGGCGGCGGTTTCTTCCCGTCGCTTGATCACATTGGCTTCTGCCGCTTTCTGGGCTTCGACCACCTGATTCAGGATCGCCTTCATCTCACCGGGCAAAATGATGTCCTTGACGCCCACGCCTACCAGCTCGATACCGATGGCTGTCAACGACTCACGCACGATGTCGCGCACTGTCTCGTTGACGTACAGTTTGTCGAGCAGCAGTTCGTCCAGGGTCTTGGTACCAACGGCTTCCCGCAATGCCAACTGCAGCAGTTTGTAGATGTACTCATGGGGCTGGTCGACACTGGCAGCCAACAGCGTGACGTCGATGGTTTTCACCGTCGCTGACAGGTTGATTCGCAGACTTACCCGATCCTTGCTGAGAATCTCCTGACCACTGATGTCCAGCATGGTGGCGCGCAGGTCAAACTGACGAACCTCATACTCATGATTGAATTGCCAGAAGCCATAACGTCCCGGCGCCAACTGCCGTACAAACTCGCCGTCCTGATACAACAAACCCACATGCCAGCTGGCCACCGTGAATTCAGTCACCGGCTTCACCGCCACCGAAGCTTCGCTGCGAATCAACCGTTTGGACTGGTTGGCCCCCACCCGATTGATTTCGCGTAGCAGACCGTTATCGAGCTGCAACTGTTGTTCAAAGTCGATGGTTTTCAATTCCACCTTGCCAACATCCTTCCAGATATAAACCTGTTCACCCGGTGCCACGACGCCACGCAACATGCCGTCGAGATACAGCAGCCCCAGCTGGTCAGGCTGTAATTGCCAGAAGTGAACATGCTGTTGCAGCAGCTTCGAACGGGCGTACCAGCGAAGGGTGTCCGGATCACTCAGGTAAATGTCGTTCACATCAAAGCTGTGAAAAGTCAGGGACTGTTTCCAGTCAAAAAATGAATGCCGTCCGGCGGTCAGGATTTGTACCAGCTGGCGGTCTTTGTAGACCAGCTCACGCTGGCTATCGGTAACGTTCCGGATTGTTTTGAATTTCATAAAATGTCCTTTTCAAACATCGAGAGTGGGAAAATCAGCGTGTGGAAGAAGGGGCGAAGAACCGGAATAACAGCGGCAATCCGGCCTGTGTTATTCGTTATTCTTACGCCCGTTACATCCTCAGAGACTGTCTTCGCACCCCCTCTTTCGCTTGGGTATTTAGTCAGGAGCGGGGGCTCGAATCCCGCGTTTTGTCGAGCTTCCTGGTTATCGGAGCAGGGATCGAACCTGCACCTCCGGCCTCTCGACCGGGCTCAGCCATAGAGCTATCCGATTCATGTGTTTGTAACGGCATACGCAAAGGTATTCCTGGCGCACCGGGGTGATTCAGAATCACACCCTGAGTTACACCCTTGTAATTCCAAGTCGCGTGCCAGTTTTTGAAATGGCCTGAAAATTAATTTTAAGTCATTGTTTTTATTATATTTATTTAAATCGGGATTATTTTCTGGATAAAACAGGCAGTATTTCCTATAGCCCGGATATATCCTTAAAGATAGGTATTTATATTTATGGATAGGATCCAGGACAGAATGAAAAAGACCATCGTTTTGAGTTTTCTGGGCACCCAACTCGACTTCAGTGGCAAGAGAAATGATCGCTGGGCTCGCTGGCGACCAAATATTTCCCTGTGCAGCCAGCCACATCTGCAAATTGATGAGCTATATCTACTGCACGACAGCGACTACGAGCGCCTGGCAGGCCGAATCAGTGCTGATATTGAATCCGTTTCGCCTGAGACCAGAGTGATTCCGCAGCAGATCAACTTCCGCGATCCGTGGGATTTTGAAGAGGTCTACGCTGGTTTGTTTGACTGGTGCCAAAACCACACCTTTGATACAGACAACAACGACTACCTGTTTCACATCACCACCGGCACACACGTCGCCCAGATCTGCGGCTTTCTGCTCACAGAAAGCCGCCACTTCCCTGGCAAACTGATACAGAGCTCACCGGATTCCAGTAACCCGGTAAAATCGATTGGTCGGGTACAAACCATTGATCTCGACCTCTCACGCTACGACCAGCTCGCCAGCCGCTTTGAAACCGAACACCAGCAAGGTAGCGACTTTCTGAAACAGGGCATCAATACCGCTAACCCCCGTTTCAACCGCATGATTGCCGAAATCGAAAAGGTCGCTATTCGCTCGGCAGAGCCAATTCTGTTGACCGGCCCGACCGGCGCAGGCAAATCCCAACTGGCTTCCCGTATTTATCAGCTGAAGAAAATCAGGGGGCAGGTCAAGGGCGAACTGGTCAGCGTCAACTGCGCCACCCTGCACGGTGACAACGCCATGGCCGCCTTGTTTGGTCACACCCGAGGCGCTTTTACAGGCGCCCACAGCAGTCGCGAAGGCTTTCTGAAAAGAGCCGACAGAGGCATACTGTTTCTGGATGAAATTGGCGAACTTGGTCAGGAAGAACAAGCCATGTTGCTGCATGCGTTAGAGCATAAAAGCTTTTACCCGGTCGGCAGCGATCAACCACAGCACAGTGATTTTCAGCTAATTGCTGGCACCAACCGCAACCTGCTGCAACGCATTGGCGAAGGGCTGTTTCGTGAGGATTTGCTGGCGCGCATTAATTTATGGAACTGGCAACTTCCCGCACTGAACGAACGCCCCGAAGACATTCCTGCCAACCTGAACTTTGAACTGGAACAGTACAGCCAGAAAAATGGTCGCAGGGTGCTTTTCAATAAGGAAGCCCGAGATCAGTTCCTGAGCTTTGCCCAGTCACCGCAAAGCCTTTGGCGCGGTAACTTCCGTGATTTGAGGGCCGCCGTGACTCGCCTCTGTACCCTGGCTGAGTCTGCCCGCATCACTACTTTCGATGTACAGCTGGAAATAGATCGCCTACAACGCAGCTGGAACGGCGCCAAAGATTCAGGGCAAGACCATGCAGCACAACAGACCGGGGAGATTCTCGGTCAGTATCTGGACCAGCAAGCCATTCAGCAAATCGACCAGTTCGATCAGCTGCAACTGGCTGCTGTTCTGAAGATCTGCCAACAGTCCGGTTCGTTAGCCGCAGCCGGTCGCAAGTTGTTTGACGTCAGCCGTCAGCACAAGAACTCCAGTAATGATTCCAGTCGCCTACAAAAGTATCTCGCCAAATTCAGCCTCAAATGGAGTGATCTCCAACGCTCCTGAGACTGACGGCCGGTATAAAAAGGTTCATCACACTTTACCGGGAAACGCCGCTTTGATTTTCAAAAAGAAGTAAGCGTTATCCCGGTGTCCATACGCCATCCGTTTGATCACCTTTATATTGTTGTTCATGCCTTCCAACACGCTGGTGTTCAATCGGTACAGCCCAGATGTGATGCCGCCAAGAGAGCCTTCAGGTGCTTGACAGTCAGCTCTCTGACACATAAATCTGCTGGATTCCGCAAACGCTTCTGACAAGGCATGTGTAGTGGTCAACTGATTCCGGACACGGTTTTAAGTTTTTCTTCTGCGGCGTGAGGACTGATTCCATCATTCGCAGTATGTGGCCGTTGCTGGTTGTAAAATCCCATCAGATAACGGCCGATATCCA
>NZ_JAHXZR010000022.1 GCF_019740315.1 Oceanobacter mangrovi | reverse complement strand
CAACGGCTTCATCCTTAAATTCTTGTGGGTACTGTTTGTAACTGCGTTTCTGACTCATGGTTGGCACCTCTGGCTGAGAAGAGTTTATCTCTTCTTGAGGTGTCCGGGTTATTCAACCAGAACAGACAATATGGCTTCTACTTCCTCTGGCCAGAACACCTGAAGTTTCCAAGCAAGATGGAATTGATTTGGTCGGCCTTTAAAAAGTAACGATCTTGACATTCAACAGATTGAAAATTGATAATTTTGCATCTGTCACTGTAAGATGATTTTGGAAAAGGACAATTCATTCTGGCATGTAGAATTGTGCTTCAATCATGATTTTTGATTGCGTTATCTATGGAGAGACTGATGAAGAAATTATTTTTATTTGGGATTCTAGTTTCCAACTTTGCTGAAGCGGCTGATCCTTTTACGAGTGTATTTTCTGAAACGACCACGAAATTGACTGAGGGTTTGTCGCCTCAAGAAGTAAAAGGTGAGTTTAAGTTTTTCAAATTTGGGGAGACTGATTCTATTTTTGGTGGTTTATCAGTCAGCAAATCAGGGGATTCTCAATCGATAAAAATCAATGCTGTAAATTATTACATTTGGTTCGGTGGGGATAAAAAACTACCATTTCAGCTTTATTATAGCGATGAAGCAGCCAGTGATGGCGGAGATGAAAATCAAGATGAGGTAAATACTGAGAAGTTTATCGACCCAGAATCAGGCGTTGCTATAAAATTCCCCTTGTTATGGACTTATCAGAGTTCTGGCGATGGATTTTGTGCTTTTCTTTCAGATACAAACTCCATTGGGCATTGTTCGCTTGGAGGTGATATCACTTTGAGCTTTAAAGATTTCACTGATACAGATGGTAATTCTGATACTGCTTTTGGACAAACTGTTAGAGTTGGAGCTGCTGTACTTTTTCCAATTATTTCCGATGAATCGAGTGAAACTTCTGGGTATCTTTCCGCGTCTGCAAAAATCGTATACTCCCATGTAAATATCGATAACCCTACTCAGCTTTTCTCCCCTGTTTTGGATGCCAATGGGGAGGCTGTGGATTTCGACAAGTCAATACTATCAAGCGAAGTTGAGATTAAGTGGGCTTTTGATAATAAGATTGCAATCTCTGGGAGATGGTTGAAGCCTTTCGACAATAAAGATTACTTCGACGATTTGTTTAAAATAGGGTTGGAAACAAACTTCTAAAAAATCTTGCTTGCATATATTTACTAAATAAAGCCCCCGTTGAGGGGCGTTATTGATTATCTTCGTCATAACGTCCTTGTTGTGTTGCCCAAGTCTTCCATTGCCTGGCAACACGTCTCGAAATTAACCGGCCGTTGGCGGTGTCTGGGATCTCTGTTGCTCCCACTTCGTCATCGGACTGATTTGGCCTGCTGCTGGTAATTCTTTCCCTGAAGCGAGCCAATAAGCGTACTCCGGCCAAACTTCTCCCAATGCCTGGATTTCTGCAGCGAGCATTTTCGCGTTTCCATCCCGCACGTTAGACCAGCGTTTTTTTTCTATTCCAGTTGCCTGTTCTAGCCAGGGCATTTTCACGTCTTCGATTCGAATCAATAGCTTGAATCTATCTAGTGGTGTTTCCATATCAAAAAAATCAACCGACTAAATACTAGGCATTAATTGCTTAGAATATAGTTAATAGACTAGTATATAGGTAATGACGTTGCAGCGCCTTTATTACCAAACCCAACCAGCAGCCTACCACGAACTGCCGCTAACCCGGCAGCGTGGAAAGGCAAGGGGCCACCAAAATGCCATACGCCACCGTTCACCCGCCCATCCCGGTTCAAGCCGAACTGGTACCACCACTCCCCTGTGATGCCCTTAACGAGTATCGCGCCTGCTTCCGGGACGACTCCGTCCTGTTGCCAGAACTGGCCGTCCGTTACCTGATCTGGCAGATCACTGCCGAAGTCGACCCCAAGGAAATGAAAGCCTTCGCTTTCATGATCCGCACCGAACTGAACGAACAGCGCATGCAGCGGTTTTTGGCTGCCTCCTGAATCCATCATAGACCGGCTCCACACCCCGCGCCGGGCTCAAGACCACCCTAGGGGTCACAAGAGGAACACCACCATGCAATTCATCATGCCTGCCCTGGTACTGGGGGCTAACCACTACCACATTGACGGCGTTGACCACGTATCGCTTTCCGTCATGGAAGCTGATCCGTCAGACAACAGCCTCAAGGGTTACCGTCCGGCCAAGCTGAAAGCCAACCTCACTGTATTTCAGGAACTCACCGACCAACTGAGTGACTTCCCCAAAAAAGTGAACCTGGTTGTTCAAAACCGGGTATCCAAAAACACCATTCAACAGAGCTGCATCGCCATTGCCAAGGATGACAACGGCAGCAGCACTGAGTCGCGCAGTAAAGCTGCCACCGCACCCAAAGCCAGCTGATTAGGGTACCGCTATGCAATACCTCGTCTGTGAATCCAACGACCTGACGATCAGCAACAGCGGTAACCCCCAGTGTTCGACCTGGGTGGCTTACACCACCCCGGCGAATGACGTACAGCCCGATCAGCTTGCGCTGGCGTTCGGTGCTGGATTCGCGATTTTGGTGCCCATCTATGCCGGTTTGGTGGGCGTCAAACTCGCAAAGCGCGCTCTTTTTTCATAACCCCTGAAGGAGAAAGACTATGGACTATACCGCCATCATCGCTGCGGCTGACATGGGTACCGCCATGACTGCCATTGCCGCCATCGCTGCCGCTGTTTTCGTGGCCAGCGTGGCTGTGAAAGGCATCTCGCTGGCTAAGAAAGCCCTCTGGACTTCCTGATCCAGCACCACCTGCAACACCGAAGGGCGGGCAACCGCCCTTTTCCCTAACCCGATTTCAACTCTCAGCCCATCCACCGAAAGGACGCATCCCATGGCCGAATTCTATTACTTCGCGATGTTTGTCATGGGCATGGTCGTTTGCCGTGATCTGTTCTGGAGCGCGTCGTGAACGCCTGGTCTTTCCTGTCCCTGATATGCCTGCTGGTGTTGGGGTTATGGGCTCCCGTGGCCAGTGCTACATCCCTCGGTGAACAGTGTCCGTTTGGTTATCGCAATACCCTGACAAACACCGAAAAGCTGACAACCGCTGAAAATTGCCCCAGCTATTCCGGCGTTCAAACTATTATTTCCA
>NZ_JAHXZR010000021.1 GCF_019740315.1 Oceanobacter mangrovi | reverse complement strand
TGGATATCGGCCGTTATCTGATGGGATTTTACAACCAGCAACGGCCACATACTGCGAATGATGGAATCAGTCCTCACGCCGCAGAAGAAAAACTTAAAACCGTGTCCGGAATCAGTTGACCACTACAATCCCCCTTTTATTTTGCCAGTTGGTGGGGGGATATTTCAGAAGGTCCAATGGACGAACTGGCTCGACAAATCACCAACGAAACCAAGATGCTCCACTGGATGACGGCGTTTGAAACCACAACGAATGCATCAAGATCTCGTGGACTCGGCGCACTTGTTCATTTGATCCCGTTGTTTAGAGCCATTGCCAAAATAGCCTACACATTTAAAACGCCTTTAGCCAAAGCCCACCAAAATAGTAAATTTCAGGTGGCGCTACGAACTTCCATCGTGAACGCGGAAAAAGGGTTTGGACACGTTTATGCGCTGCATGGTCTTTTTCAAGATGCCGCCTATTGGCAGCATGTAGACTCAATTCAATGCGAGATCCCCCGCCTCGTCCCGGAAGACGAGCTTAGCGACATGCTAATTTTGGTAAACAAAATCAGATATGCTCAGCTCTCGAAGCGAGAACAAACACCTTTAATCCCAACCCGAATTATGGGTAGGCTAATTGAAAATGCGCTGCAGCAAATCAGATTCGCAGAACCATATCTTGATAAAGTTGAGTCATTCATAAAAGCTGTTTATGCCGATCCAACACTATTGTCGGATACTCGTCTCGACTACCACGAGCGACTGAAAACGGTTCGCCGAATGTACCCCAACAGCACACACCCTCCAGTTAGCAAACTGGAGCGAGCCCTGACTCCTAAGCCGGTGACTCTAGAAAAATTTGGTCTTTCTGAGTGCGCTCAAATCTTTGGGCTTCCATCGCTCACGCAACTCAAAAGCTGCATAACAAAATTGCAAACAATGTGCGCTCTGGTTATTCATGCATTCACAGGAATGCGAGCATCAGAGGTTCAAGTTATGCCCTTTGAGCCGATTGTCCATCAAGCTGCCAAGGGCTTCGGGGAGTTACCTGTTCTGGTATCCCATCTGAAGAAATTTTCAAAAACCGGCAATTACAGCAAAGCCTTGGTCTGGGCAACATCAGAAGAGGGGATATTTGCAGTCAAGGCAGCCCAAAAATTTGCTCGCATAAATTGGTTCAGAAACAACCCTGCACAGGAGGAAGTCCCCGAAAATTCCCCTTTATTTATCGGAGCAAACATTCCATCCGATAACCACCAAAACCATTACTGTGTGCCGTTCACGCGAACCATGTATCACACCTCCAACATCCAGGCTTGCGTCGAAAGTTTAGGGTTGGTTATTGAAGGTGACGACCTGGAAGAGCTGAGGTTGTTCGATGCGTTTCGAGACTGGGATTCCGATCCCAAATTTGCCATCGGCGCTTATTGGCCTCTCACCTCACATCAGTTCAGGCGCTCTGTGGCGGTTTATGCGAGCCGTTCCGGGATGGTGTCGCTGCCTACCCTCAAAACCCAATACAAACATCTGAGCGAAGTGATGACAGCCCTCTACGCTGAAAACTCTACGTATGCAGAGTCATTCCTGGTTGATGAGCAAGGAAAACCAATCGACAACAACAGCGTTTTCAATCCTTCCGTGACTCGCAGGCATTCAACACCAGCGTGCGTTTCCACGAGCAGGTGATTAAATCTGAAACCCCACTATTTGGCCCCATTGGCGCTGACATTCAACGGGGCAAGGACCGGGGTACACTCCCCAAGATGCTGTCAGATCGGGCAGAAACCGAAAAGGCGGTAAAACAGGGGCGATATGCCTACAAGGAAACCCCGGTTGGCGGCTGTACCCTCAAGGGGTCTTGTCCTCATTTCGCCGTCGACCTTGTTCTGCCATGCACCACTGGTTGCAAAGACGCAATCCTGAAGCCAGAAAAGCTGCGGGTTTATGTGGAAAGTCTGGAGTTCGACCAGCAAATGATGTCCCCAAATAGCAGGCCTCATAAATTGATCTCTCAGGAAATCGAATTCATTAAGAAAAAATACTTTGAAGCGGGAGAGGATAACGCGTGAAGGTTTCAAAAACTGTCCGGGAATACTTCGCAGCTCTGGAACGTCTTAAACAGAATGCCCCACTTCATGTTCCAAAGAACGGTCCGATCAACAAGGACACGGTCGCTTTGGAGGCCGGTCGCAAAAGAGGCTCAATTCGTAACCGCCCTGGGTTTGAAATGCTGATTTCCGAGATTGACGCTGCCGGTGAAAAACCACGACCCACCAAACAAAAGCGGATCAGGCAGAATCCCAAGCAAGCGAGTGAAATCGAGCAACTAAAGAGGGATTTGGATGTTGCCCGCAGCCGCTACATGTCGTTGCTTTACCTGAATTCAGAGATGGCCAAAACCATTCGCCGTCTTGGCGGAGAGGTTCCCAAGTTTGGCCCAGTGGTTGATATCACTGTTGATCCCGACAGCACCGATATCCCGTACTGAAACCATTAGAAAAACGCCAGCAGTCGCTCCCGGTAGTAGCCGCTCAATACGATGCTAGCGAGAGCACTGCTGGCCTGGTCTCGCTCCGAACGCTCATTGGACCCACTCCTCGAATCACTTTCAGAGCCACTCGTCGGAGCGTCTCCGTCTGCTTCATCGCTATTTTTTGTTTGGGCCTCATCACCCGCGTCGACGGCTACAAACCTCAGATGTTCACAGAAAGCCAGATGCTCCGGCAGGTCGTCCATTAACCGCTCGGCACACTCCGCCAATAGCGGCTCGGCGAGCATAAACATCCATGCATCGCCATCAATAGCACCACGGCGCCGAAGTACTCGCCCGAGAACCTGCCGGAAGTGCATCTCTGTCCTGATCCGGCTGAGGTAACAGCAAACCGCAAGCCTGGGGATGTCCGTGCCTTCAGCAACCATTCCGACGGCAATTATCCAGCGACTGGATTCCATCCGGAATTTATCAATCGCAGCACCTGCATCAGGACGGTGAGTCGAAACCACAACGGCCTCATCGCCCATCTGACGCAAAAGCTCCGCTAACCTATGGGCATGATCGATATTACTAGCAATAACGAGCCCACCGGCATCTGGGAGCGTCTGACGGGCTTTATCTAGCTGCTTCTTGGCTAACTCCAGCAATTTGATATTGATTTCCGGGTTAGTCACCAGCGATTCATAGGTAACTTCCGAGTCCCTGAGTAGCTTTGCAAACCCGGCATAAGCTTTGGCATCCCTTTGTGGATGCCTGATTGTGACACTTGAGTGATCGAGCAATGTGATGTGCGGAACCCGGCAGACCTTGTCTGCAATTGAGTTACTCAAAGAGTACTGATAATCCACAATCAGATTGCCTTCAGGAGTCGAGTACCGAGCCAGTGCGATTGCATGTTGATCAGAACGCCAAGGGGTACCAGAGAGTGCCAGAGTAAACACGGCAACATCCTGAATTTTTTGAAGGATCTGCTGACCCCAAAGATTCGCGCCCTCTTTGCCATCCCCAACAGAGCAGTGATGAATTTCGTCAAAAATAGCCAGCACTCTCATGTTCCGAAACAGCCGCCAAAACACATCTCTCTGATGCTCCAGCGCCTGATAGGTCATAGCCATGCCAGCAGCCCCCATACGGCCATCAAAGGCTTTATTCAGCACTTGAGTGAAGGTCAGCTGAAAACCCTCAACAACCTGGCAAGAAGGTGCCAAACACACCACCGCATCAATCTGGTTCTGATCAAAAAGCTGCTTGGCTAGCTCAGCTGACATCCGGGTTTTGCCCGCCCCAGGAGTAGCCTGACAGAAGAAATGTCTTACCCCGGAAGAATACTGCGCAACAGCCTTGTGAATGCACTGGGCTTGCCAGTCGCGTAGCGCCATCACTCCACCCCAAGAATCTTCAATGTGTATCTGAGAGATTTGATTTTCCCGGTCAGGATGCCGCTACGATCCCTTGCAGCAACTCTCTCGGACTCCAGCTGGGGTTGAAGCGAAGGAAACCGCTCAATCAGCTCGGCATACTGTTCTGGTCAACAAAACCGGACACATTAATTTGCTAATTTCTCGTACTCCACCGGTGATAAATCACCGTTCGTAGAGTGCAGTCGATCCAGGTTGTAGTACTTCATGTAAGCCGCGACATCCTG
>NZ_JAHXZR010000020.1 GCF_019740315.1 Oceanobacter mangrovi | reverse complement strand
GCAGGGTCAGCTTGACGGCTTCCTGTTTGAACTCGGGGCTGAACTTTCTTCGTTTGGTCATGAACACTCCTCAACAGGCAAAGTATGCCTCTTTTTAGATGTGTCCGTAATAACGGGGTAGAACCCCCGTTAAAGACGGAATACTTCTCTTCATTACCATTAAAAAGTATTTAGTCATATTAAATTTGAAGAACTAATCACATCTTCAATGAGAAATAAATCTCAGATTTTCTATATCCCCCAGCACGTTCAGAAAAACCAAAACTACTTCCGTTCTACCCGGAACAGATTCTCCACACTGATAGTTTTATAGCCTCAGCGGGAAGCCATGGCTAACGCTGGTACAAAACATCTCGAAAAGGAAATATCAGAGTGTTTTATAACGTATCGAACCCGACGCAAGAACAGAAACAAGCATGGAGTCTGCTAACCTGGACAGAGGTATGTGAGGAAAATCCAAACCTGGAAAGAATCTCAAACTCGCTATCAAAGTCTGAGCGCCTGAGTAGTAATGTTCAATATTCACATCAGCATATATGAGTCTGTCATCCTTCAATGACATGGATACCAGAATGATACTGAAGGATATTATCGACCTGACATTCAACCCATCTCCACGGGGGGGGCAAAAACCATCCCCGCTATCCTCTGGCAAGAATCGTAAAGTCAAAATATCCATTCAGGGGATATCACTTTAATATCGATTTCGAGGTAACACCTTCGGGAAAACTGGAAGTAAAAGAGCTATTTATCGACTTTGATCGATTCGCGGTTAACAATCACAAGCTCGATCAACCAAATAAAATGTACTATGTAGAACAAATAGAAGCTGTTCAATACACCGGCCCGACAACTCAAATTGATATTGATAACATTAGGGATTCCTGGGCTGTAAGAAAATCAGTCTCATCCATCAACACAGAAAAGGCCGCTGTAAATGGAATGTTGAATGACTTGCAAGCGGCAGGTGGGTTAATGGGAATTCATATGCAACACGCTTATCCCAAGGACGACGTAAACGAGTATACGCTTTTCCATAATCCAACAGAGAGCGTATTGTTTGACTTGGCTGAATGCCTTTGGGATAAGGGCATCACAAAGCCAAGCCACAATGCGCAACATTTAACGGCAGTGCTCCATCAGTCAAAATTACAGGGACGAAAAATCGAGTGGGTTGTCCATAGCCAGGGAGCGATCATATTTTGCCGGGCTCTTGAGTACTACAGGCGAACCTACTCTGGTGACTTGAGCAATCATTCCGTTGTTATTCATGCAAGCGGCGCCAGCGTATCGCGACTAAAAAAAGCTGCAGCACATCTTCAGCTAAAAGTTGTCAAAACTCGTAACAACCCGCTGGACCTGGTCCTAAATCTAAGCAACCATAGAAGCCTACTTGCAAGAAGCCTGTTTTTCGCCAAGCACGTTATTAATAGTGATCATCATAACGGGCTAAGCCCACATACGCTTCCCTACCTCGGAATCACTATGTATCGAGACCAACTACGCATGGCAGGCTACCATAAAGACGCTGATCGAGTTCAACGCTTTATCGACAAACGAAACGAAAAAAGAGCTGCCCGCAGACAACAGCTGGGATAATTATGTTACGCCGAATACTAGGAAAAAATCGCTTTCGAGGCGGCCCCGACTTGGAACATTCATACAGTGTCGGTTTGAACCTCGGTGGGGCAGTAATGAACATAGCTCTGCCTTTAGGCGGAGACCCGCCTCATTGTCCTTTTCCTGTGGATGAAAGCGGGTACCACTATATTCCAATTGATAATAGCGCTTGGTTCGAAGCCAATAAAGTAGAGCATGCAAAACATTGCTTTATAGATACAAAAGCAGGTATAGGTTGGGCTTATGGAAAAGGAATCTGGCCTCCTGTTGCAATGGGTCCATTAGGATCTATATCTTGCTATGTCCACATTAATAGATCAAAAAAAGGTTATGAACTCTCCAGTGACAATTGGGAAACACTAAAGCGATCCATATACATGGACTATAAAAACTTCTTTGAGGACCCTGTTCCTGGTAATTATCTCCGAGGCCACAATATCAAGATTATACAAGAGGCTAAAGAATGGGCTTATAGCCCTCATCGCTCTAAAGAGCAAATTGAGGATATGTTTTCTCACTACATCAGATCACAGTCAATGAAATATCCGGAGGAATTCAATATATTCAAAACTTCAAACCACGATTGGCTTTTTTACACTGAAAAAAACGGTGACACACGCTATTACTGTCTTCCAATCGATAAAGAGTATTACCTTGTAATCAGATTCCTGCACCAGGATTGGTTAAGCGGTTTCCGCCACTATTGGCAAGAGCATGCCAATAAGACCGAGCAGAAAATCATGGAAAGTGTTCAATTAATTTCCCCCGACACCCTGCATTGCGATTACATCCCGGCACACCAGTAAATTCTTCCATCCAGGCTGTGGCTCAATCATGAGCACCACAGCCCTGTTATGGTTTATTCAAGCAAGGAGCAGAAAAATAATTGGTACTTCATGATACTGTCCATCAATAGAAATTTATCACCGATATACCAATGCAGTTCAACGTTTAATTGATAAGTCATGCTAGAACAGCAGAAATACGAAGGTTAAGCAATCATGATTAGACGATTTTTGGGCTTAAAACAGTTTCGAGGCGGTCCAGATTTAGAGCACTCATACAATGTTAGATTAAATCTGGCTGGAACAATAGTTAACATATCGCACCCATTAGGAGGAGATCCCCTTCACTGCTCCTTCCCTTTGGACAACAATGGCAATCACCATATCCCTATTGAAAAAAATGGGTGGTTTGAAAAAAATACTGAACAATCATTATCCCACTATTATATAGACACAGAGTCTGGGGCTGGATGGTCTTATGGCAAAGGGGTTTGGCCTCCTGTTGCAACGGGTCCTCTTGGATCTGTATCCTGTAATGTCTGGATTAAAAAGTCGGCAAAAGGTTGCGAGCTTTCACTTAGAGACCTGGAAAATCTAAAAAAAACAATATACCTTGACTACAAGAATTATCTCGAAGATCCAGTACACGGCTACAACATCAAAGTTCAACGAAAAGCTTACGAATGGGCATATAGCCCATATCGATCCGAAGCACAAATAGAAGATCTAGCCTCTCGCTACATCAGATCACAGTCAAAGAGATATCCGGAAGAATTAAGCGTATACAGTACCCCAACACACGATTGGTTATTTTATACCGAAGATAATAAAAATACTCGTCATTACTGCCTTCCAATCACCAAGGAATATTACCTAATGATCAGATTCCTACATCAAGACTGGCTGAGCGGTTACCGCCACTATTGGCAAGAACATGCCAATAAAACCGAGCAGAAAATAATGGAAAGCATTCAATTAATTTTCCCTGACACCTACAAAGCGATTACATCCCGGCACACCAGTAAATTCTTCCATCCAGGCTGTGGCTCAATCATGACCACCACAGCCCTGTTATGATTTATTCAAGCAAGGAGCAGAAAAATAATTGGTACTTCATGATACTGCCCATCAATAGAAATTTATCACCGACATGCCAATGCAGTTCAACGTTTAATTGATAAGTCATGCTAGAACAGCAGAAATACGAAGGTTAAGCAATCATGATTAGGCGATTTTTGGGCTTAAAACAGTTTCGAGGGGGTCCAGATTTAGAGCACTCATACAATGTTAGATTAAATCTGGCTGGAACAATAGTTAACATAGCGCTGCCTTTAGGCGGAGACCCGCCTCGTTGTCACTTCCCATTGGATAAGAATGGACATCACTACATCCCCATCGATCAAGGTGACTGGTTCCAAAAGAACAATGATCAAATAAAAAACCACTATTACTTGAACACCAAATCTGGGGCTGGGTGGTTTTACGGGAGAGGACTATGGCCGCCTGTAGGAGACGGCCCCCTAGGATCAATATCCTGTAATGTATGGATAAAAAAATCTCCCAAAAATCATGAAATTTCGGGAACCAATTGGGAAGCACTTAAGCAATCTATATACACGGAATATAAGAATTTCTTTGAAGACCCTATTCCTGGTGATTATTTCAGGGGATACAATATCAAGATTATACAAGACGCCAAAGAATTGGCTTACAGCCCACATCGCTCCAAAGAGCAAATGGAAGATATGTTTTCTCGCTACATCAGATCACGATCAATAAAATATCCGGAAGAATTCAGTATATTCAGCACTTCAAACCACGATTGGCTCTTTTACACTGAAGACAACGGTGACACACGCTATTACTGTCTTCCAATCGACAAAGAGTATTACCTTGTAATCAGATTCCTGCACCAGAATTGGTTAAGCGGTTTCCGCCACTATTGGCAAGAACATGCCAATAAGACCGAGCAGAAAATCATGGAAAGTGTTCAATTAATTTTCCCTGACACCCTGCATAGCGATTACATCCCGGCACACCAGTAAATTCTTCCACCCAGGCCGTGGCTCAATCATGACCACCACAGCCCTGTTATGATTTATTCAAGCAAGGAGCAGAAAGATAATTGGCACCTCATGAGACCATCAATCAATATAAATTTATCATCGACAGCAGCAATAGAAGCGGATCTACAATGATAATCATGAAAAACACCATATTAATTTTTTTATTTTCTATTTCTGTTTGTAGTTCTTATGCGAACGATTTTGACAAAACTTGTGAATATTTCAACGAACTATCCCAAAAGCCGAACTTGAAATATCTATCAAGCCCAGAGCGTTACAGTTTCATCGAAAATAAGGTTAGAAATTTCAAAGAAGACTCCCTTGCAAAATCGGCATGGTATTCTCTTTCTGTTAGTCCAGAATTCAGATATGAGTTATTCAAGCAAGGAGCGGAAGAAATAATTGGTTCATCATGGGACTGTCCATCTATGAAAACGCTATCTCCTACGGTAGCAGAAGGTGAACTTTCAAAATAACACTCCCATAAGTCTACACTTTAAAAATTCATTTTCAAAATCTACCGTCAACAAGAATTATTTAGAGTATATTTGTAACAATTTTTATGCCAAGTTCAAAATCACATATGAAAAAACATTCACAAAACAATAAAGACTCAAGGTCCATCATATTATTATCGACTATTTTATTATATTCTTGCTCAAATGATTTCGACATAACATGTGGTTACTTTAATGATTTATTAAACGCTCCAAATCTTGAAGAAATGACATCAAATCAGCGGTTTTCATTTATTAATAAAAAAATTAAGAATTTTGATGAAAATTCAAGTGCGAGAGTTCTGTGGGAGTCAACTGCGGCATCTCCAAACGAGAGATATGATATCTACAAATTTGCCATTGAAGACACCATTGGCAAAGAGTGGAGCTGTCCATCAAATGCAACAACTGTGTTCTGGTCAACAAAACCGGACACATTAATTTGCTAATTTCTCGTACTCCACCGGTGATAAATCACCGTTCGTAGAGTGCAGTCGATCCAGGTTGTAGTACTTCATGTAAGCCGCGACATCCTGC
>NZ_JAHXZR010000001.1 GCF_019740315.1 Oceanobacter mangrovi | reverse complement strand
AAGAACCAGGCTGGCAGCTTCGAGTTTGAACTCAGGAGTGAAGGAACGACGTTGTCTTTTCATTGAACACCTCTTTGGCGGCAAGATTACCACCTATCTGGGTGTCCGGGATTATTGAACCACTACAAACTGGCCTCAATGGTGCCAGAAAAAATGATCGAAAAGTATGATGAATATCTTCCCGAAGCTCTACTTGATGAGGGCTTCGGGCGAAGAGCCTTTGATATCGATGGCACCCTTCGTTGGGTCGGTCAGGTAAAAGCTTTAGTGGTTCAATAACCTCTATATTAGAAAGGTGTAATTCCCCAAATTTCTAACCAAGTTATTCAGTAGCGTATCAATTGCAGTATTTCAAGAACCCCTACACCCTGATAGGTGAGGGCTTGATAACTCAAAAGGACCTCGTTCCCTTCAGTGCCGCGTTTCATGCGGGTCTGGTTCGGATCCCTCATGCAGTCGAAAAAACTTAAAACCGTGTCCGGAATTAGTTGACCACTACAAAATTCTTCAGTGAGTCCTGAGGATGCTGAACTTAAATTGGGTGTCCTATTTGTGCCACTTATATCTAACCATATATATTAATGATTTCTTGTATTATTCTTTGATCACATTCAGAAATCTTAAATCCATGAAAAATACCTCCAACTTTCCTACCAGGGATAGTCCCCGGAAATGAAGCAACCATTCTTATGTGATTTACCTTCTCCTCACTATCAGTTACATACTTATCTATCAATCCAATCAAAACCTTTAAGGCATATGCTTCATCATCATATAGTTTCTCTAAATTTATCATTCTCCCTCCGGCAAGATATCTACTCGATCAAAATTCACTTCTCTTCTATCTGCATGGAGCTGCTGCACACCGCCAGCACCATACTGGGGATAAGCTTCGGTAAACGGTTCTAGTGGAGCTCCGGACTCATCACCATACATCCTTGGGACCCTTATTCGAGGGACTCCATTTTCATAAAGTTGTAGTGTATCAAATTCACCTCTAACTCTAGCATCACTCCAAGACCCTACCCCGTTATCATCCGGTCCTATATCAGGGCCTTTAATTTGGAACGCACTTCTTGCTTGAGCTCCTGTTTCGTATTTTCCAAATCCGAAATATGTAACCCTTCCCTGAGACGTCTCGATCAAAGCCTTGCCCCATTTATACTCAGTTCCATCATCATTCAAGTAGCGGTCGTATCGATAAGCTGTACTAGGAAGAGTCGACTCAGGCCCAGTAGGCCCAACATAAAAGTCAGGTTTTGAGTTGATAGATTCCAAAGCAAGCGAACTTTCCGCATCGACATGGGAACTAAAATTAGAGGCTTCCCGAGCTTTTCGAGAAGCCTCGATTCTCCTCTTTAATTCTTCCTTACATACCAACCCCCACGGATCCACCCACCCCACCGGGTTCGGTACATACAGGTAGTTGTTGTTACCACCCAACAACCCAATCGGGTCTTGGTTGATAAAGCGGCCGCATTCGGGATCGTAATAACGGAAGCGGTTGTAGTGCAAGCCGCTTTCTTCGTCGAAGTATTGTCCCTGAAATCTGAGGTTGTTTTCGACCTGCCGGATGGGAGCCAGCGCTAATGAGCCATAGGCTTTGTATTGGGCGGTCCAGACCAGCTCACCGTTTGCGTTGGTGATTTCCTGTGGCGTGCCCAGGTGATCCAGATGGTAGTAATGCAGTTGTTCATGCTGCACGAACGCCAGAGGTTTGAAGCTGTTGGGTTCAAAGACGTAGTGGCGGGTTGGCTGTTGCTGTTCGGGGTGATCTGACGATTCAAGTGCCAGCTCTAACGCCTGCTCGGTCAGCAAGACGTCGTCATTCCAGTAGAATTCTGTGCCGCCAGTGGTTTGTTGGTTGGCGTCTTTTTGGATTTTTCGGATACGGCGACCAAGGGCGTCGTATTGGTATTCGGTACGAGCAAAGCCTTTGCCGTTTTGGGTGGCGCTATTTTCCTGCTCGATGGCGATGAGTCGGTTCTGATGGTCGTACTGGTAGCGGGTGACTCGTTTGCCGTCTTTACCCCGTCGTTGTTCTACGCGGTTGCCCTGGGCGTCGTAACGGTAGTGACGGTCGCCCTGGAAGTTAAGGCGGTTGCCGCTAACCTGTGGGGTTTTGGTATCTGATCCTGCAGCTACGGTATCGACGTCTTCTGGGGAGCCCAGCAGGTTACCGGCCGGGTCGTGTACAAATTGCTCGGGCTGCGGGCCGGTGACCTGTATCAGTCGTTCGATGTTGTCGTAACGGTATTGGGTACTGCCACGCAGTTGGTCGTCGATCTGGCTGATTTGGCCCGTGGCGTTGTACTGGTATTTGCGTTCGTTAATGACGGTGTTTTGGTCATTACGGTGATTACGCAAGGTCTGGGCTTGCAGTCGGCCTTGCGGGTCGAAGCTGTTTTGTTGCGACAGGCCATTACCAAACAGTCGCGCCTGTTCGCCGCCGGATTCGTCGTGAATAAAGCCACTAATCAGCCGGTCATTCCAGTGAATGGCTTCAGTTTGCCCGGCGCTGTTGTAGCCGTAATGAATCTGGTCGCCGGTGGGCAGTTGGGTACTAATGCGCTGACCAAGGGTATTGTGGCTATGCAGCAGTTCGTGCTGGTCCTGCAACGCCTTGATGACCTGGCCGGCGGGGTTGTATTGCCAGCTCAGTTCGCGGTGTTGGTTGTTGGCTTGTAATAGCCGTCCAGCCGGGTCATAACGGTAGTTGGCAAGGTACTGGTGAACGGGTTGGCCCTGATCCAGCTCCTGCAGCTGCGACAGCAATTTGCCAGCGGCGTCGCGGCGATAACGAATGCGGTTAAACGGGCGCACAAGGCCATTATCGGTGCGATATTCTTCACTACTGGCGAGATGGCCTGCTGCGCTGTATTGGTAACGTTGTACCCGGCCGTCAAAGCCGATCTCTTCGATCAGCCGTTCGTTACCGTCGTATTTAAGCTGGTACTGCTCGCCATTTTCATTGGTCAGGCCAACCAGGTTCCGCTCAGCATCATAGTGATAGTCGAACGCCTGGCCACTGGCGTCGATGCGTTTTACGACCTGAGACAGTTGGTCGTACTGGTATTGGGTGCTGCGGCCAGTGTGATCGGTGATTTGGGCCAGGTGGCCTAACGGGCTGTACTGGTAGCTTGCGCTGCTGCCGTCACTGCTGCGTACGGCGATACACTGCCCCGCGTCGTTGTATTCAAATGCCTGATACTGTTCGTTGGGGTAACGAACACGCGTCAGCTGTCCGCGTTCGTTGTAGCTGTAACGGGTGTGGGAACCCAACGGGTTACGAACGGCCGTCACCCGATGATGGTTATCCCAGATGTAACTGGTTTTATGCCCTTCTGCGCTGGTGATGCCAGCCAGTAACCCGGCTGTGTTGTAGTCAAGCCGGGTGCTGTTACCTAATGGGTCGATTGCCTGGGTCAGGCGGCCGTTGCGGTCGTACTGGCGCTTCCATACCGAACCGGTTGGATCTGTGGCTTCCAGTACCTGACCGGCATGATTGACCTTGAATTTCTGACTATGACCCAGCTTGTTGGTGTGACGAATCAGATGGCCATTGTGATCGTACTGAAACTGTTCGCTGTTGCCTGCCGCATCGGTGAGCTTGATCAGGTTGCCATCACGGTCGTATTCGTAGAAGGTTTCGTCACCTTCTGGCTGACGAATCCAGACTGGCAAGCCCATATGATTGAAACGGTATGAGAGCCGACCACCACGGGAGTCGGTAGCGTGGCTGGTGTTGTTTTCCAGCTCCCACTCAAATTTGTAGTCGTAAACATGCTCGCCATTAATCTGGTCACCCCAGTTGCGCAAGCAACGCGCATCTGTCCCCAGATGCGTCCATTCGAAATAGAAATTAAACCCGCTTTTCAACGTCCGCTGCTGAATCACATGCTGGTCATAACGATAACGCTGGGCATGCCCCAATTCGTCGTATGAGGCAATCAGATCCGCTTCGTCACTGTATTCATACGCAACCTGCCGATAGATGTACTCTGGCCGATCTTCCGGCCGCATCACCCGATCAATCGCTACAATGTGACCATATTGATCATGCGCTAGCTGAAGCTCTTCGCCTTCGGTGGTCCGAATGCAATTAACCAGCCCATTCTGGCGATGAAAGAAAATCTTGTGGCCGGACTGGTCACTCCAATGCGTCATCCAGAAGACGGATTTATCATCAGACGGCTCAAAGTGATAACGAATGCCAAGGCCGCTCGACGCGCCGATAGCATAGTGATTCTGACCAATACGGTTGAGGGTCAGCTTTTCGCTGCGGTTACGGCATTGCTGGCCAATGCCAATGTGATTGAAGTTAACAGCACGACCTTCGTCGTCCATGTATTTGATGTCGTCTTTGTTGAACACCAGCCGTTGCGATAACGGTGACGTCCAGCCGTAACCCAGACCACTGTTGGTTTCAATTCCGCTGGTGCGATACACCCGCTGCCACACAAACGGAATGGGTCCATCCATATGAAAATCAACCAGCTCCAACAGCTCTTCGCCATTGACCATGCTGATTGGGCAACCGTTAGTGCAGGTGTTTTTAGCGGCGGGTTTGTCCGCGCCATTCGTATCTGCGGGATCTGGCGTTGGCTCTGAATCGTTATTACCGCCGTTACTGCCGCCATTGCCTGAATCGTTATCACCGCCAGAACCCGTTTTTCGAGGCCCGGCATTTTCATCAACGATGCGAATCGGCGGCGCTTCGACTTCCTTGATTTCACTTTTTCGCAGCGCTCTGGCGAGATCGACCATCTGATCGATCGCTTTCATCGAGAATGGCCCGATACGGGCTGCGCGCGCGGCCTTGGCAGCCTTGCCTGCGACATTGGCACCCGCACGTGCAGCGTTTTTGGCGATCGTGCCAGCGCCGCCGGTTGCCAGTGCCAACAACACTTCCAGCCCTACCTGGGCAACAATGTTGATACCAATGTTGCGGCTATCACGGTACGGAATGCTTTCGTAGAGGGAACTGAAGTAGTCCAGAATCAGCTCGCAGCTGAGCGGATCATTTTTAAGCAGACAAAAAGTGTCGTAACCCTGTTGGAGCTTTTGTTCGAATGCCTGGGCGCTTTCGAGTGCTTCCTTCAGTTCAATACCGAGGGCTTCGAGATCCCGACGAATGCCCTCAACATCGCCCTTGATCAGCTTTTCATAGGCATTAAATGCAGCAGCATGGACTTGAATGGTCAGTTCAATGGCGTCCCCTGCGAGCTTGATCAGGAAAGCGGCGGCGTCAAACAGACCCACTGCGAAGTTGACCACCACGTCCGCAACTTCGGAGCCGGAGTCGATGACTTCCACCATTTCCCGCAGCCACTCCGGGCTTTCCCAGTGCACCTGGTCGCCAAGGTCTTTCTTATCCCAGCGTTGTTCAATTTCTTGCCCCAGCGTTAGCGCCAACTGGTTGCGAATCTGATCCACCGGGTTACCGGTGCTGGTGCCATATGGCGAGGAGCTGGAATAGATAGGGTCGCTGCCGTTGGCCAACCGTCTGGCGGTTTTCTCGTTGACCTTGTAGACCTTCAGACCAGCGCCGAGGATGCGGTCTCGCAGATCGCTTTTCACCCAGCTGTCAAACCAGCGATCGCTGGGTTCTTCACCCGCCAGTCGAAACAGATCTTTGATCTGGTCCATCTCCAGCCAGGTCAGCAGGTCGTCCAGTTCAGTACTGTCAGATCCCCAGCCAAAGTTCCCCGAGAAACCTTCGCGCTTGAGCAGCAGAAATGTGGACGCCTTGAAGTCTGGTGCAGCAAAGATCCAGTAGACTTCGCCAATTTGATAACCCAGTAACGATGGATGGGCCAAAGCGACAGAAGTGGCACTCATTGGTCAGCCACTCCCGTATTCGCAATACCGCTGCATCCCGGGTTATTCAAAGACCTGCTTCTCATTTTGACGTCCATATCCTGAAAGTATTCGTCTATTTATGATGCTTATCTCAAAATCATTTTTTCGATAATCACACAAAATCGACGCAGATTTTTGGACGCTTGGACAAGCCGGGTCAATACCAATAGAGTGATGACTTTCTCAAATTGACAAATATCGTGGCAAGTTTTAGGTACTTGGTTTTATTGATTCTCGAAGGATTTCAGATCCTCGGCAATAGTTGCTTTAGCCGATTAAAATCAGCTATTAGATATTTTTCAAATGACAGTTCGAAAAAATATTAATGGCAGTTAATTTATACAGATTATTTATAAAGACGCTTTAAAATAATTCCAAATTAAAGAGGTGAATATGTAATCACCTGTATAAAAATTATTCATCCGCAGGCAGATGGTGTATTGCCCCTACACAAATATGTCCTGAATTGGTTCATCATAAATTAGCAGAGTCCAAGCATGCCTATACTCCAGCGCGAGTTCACCAATAATCTCTGCTGCAGCACGGAAAGCTTCCAGGGGCAGCGGGGCACCACAGTACAACAGCCTGAATCCGCCAGAGGGTCTGGTGTTATCGCATGGTTTAAAGCATGAGCCGACGCGGCAACTGCTGGGACAACGCCCCGATGGAACGGCTGTTCCGGAGTTTGAAAAGCGAGTGGATCCCGGATACCTGGTATCGCTCACTGGCGGAAGCAAAAATGGATATCGGCCGTTATCTGATGGGATTTTACAACCAGCAACGGCCACATACTGCGAACAGAGGAATCAGCCCTCACGCCGCAGAAGAAAAACTTAAAACCGTGTCCGGAGTTAGTTGACCACTACATAGCTCACACGGAGTCATCTTCTGAAGGGTTACGTCTCCTTTTTCTGCCCTCAATGAACAGAATTGCAAATGCTACAGCCGTGGCCGTTGCAAGCATCAGAACGACCAGATTGACATCACTCATTCCACCTCCAGAGAGCTCATAAGAAATCACCATTATCCCTCCCTAAGAGCGATATAACAGTCCAGATGTTCAGCGGAGCAAAATCAGAATCCATTTCCCCACGGCATGACACCCCACAAGAGATTAACACCAAAGCCAATCCCCATGCCTACCAAAATTCTCTGTCAGCCGAGACCAGATCAAGTCTTTCCAACCCAACGAGCGAGACAAAATAACACAAGATCCTAAACGCAATGACCCAAGAAGCAACCCTTACGATGCCAATCAATAGCTGCGCTAGTGTAATTCGACGAACCCAAATTACAGACTAGCAATATTCCATATATGCGACACCTTTTTCAAATAAGGCATCACACCAAGGCAAAATCCTGGTGGGTTATTAAAATTTCACTCAATAAGAAATAGAGTATTGAGTGTTCACAGTAACACATTTCTCTCAATAGATAGACTAAATACCTAATCAATCCCATCCCATACAAGACGAACAACCTGAGGCTTGTTTACAGCCCTCTGTAGTGGTTCTAATCAGGGGAGGATTACACCTTTAGAGTCAGTGTCCCCATAGCGTCATCAGGAAACTCATGATCAGTCGGCTATTTTACGCGCACCTCTTACCCATTTGCCCGGAGTCATTCTCATATGTTGTTTAAAGACAGTAATAAATGCACTCGTATTACTGTAGCCACAACATTGTGCGACCCACTCTACCGGCTTTCCCATTTGTAGCCATTCCATAGCTTGCATTAAGCGGGCGAGTTGTCGCCACTGAACATATGACATTCCGGTTTCCTCTGAAAACCGGCGTGAAACAGATCGCGTACTCATCCCTATTACTTTGGCTAAATACGCAATCGACTGGTTACTGCCAACATCTTTGAGAGTGAGCGTTGTCAGTTTCTGCAGGCGGCGATCCTTGGGAATAGGCAGTTGCCATGGCTCTATAGTAGCGGTACTCAGTTCATGCATCAGCAGAGTTAATAGTGCGGATTCAATCGCGTTATCACTGCTCCGGGCAAATAGCTGCCGAAGTACACCTGAGCCAAAATTACTTATATCGAGTACGCAGGGGGTAATGGGCAAGTCCCTGCACAGCTCAGCAGGCAGATACAAAGAATGCCCCATAATATCAGTATGTGAGAAGGCAGTATGTTTGGTCTGTGCAGGAATCCAGCCTAACCGACCTCTCGGAATCAACCAGCGCCCAGCGATCGTTTCAATCAGCAAAACGCCCTGATCAATCAGAGTAAGCTGACTGGCGGCATGGCAGTGCCAGCTGCTGACGTACCCCGCAGGATGCTGTAGTCCGGATATATGTATATCGGAGATAGTTGTCATACAATGGCCGAAAATCGTTATTTATTGGCTCAATCTATATCCCTTGCAATGCCCTGACAAGGCACTCTGTTCCAGCAATCATTAAACAGGAGCAGAGACATGAATATTGAAAATCTTACATCCGCAACCAACGAAGAAGAGCAATGTACTATTCTGGCCAACATTCTCAACGGCCTCTTTGCCGGGCTCATTCCGCCAGAAAAACTGTTCAGCCCTGACTATATACAGTGCAGTGATGGCAACATTCTCGACTTTGCAGCATTCACTGCTCACTTGTCACACGTCCGGGAACATACCAGGAAAGTGGATTTTGAGGTTATTGATGTCTGCATATGTGCAGATCGCCTCGCTGAACGCCATATCGCTACAGTCAGCCATCTGGATGGAAAGGTATCAAAACTGGAGGTTTACGTTTTCATGCGCATTCGTGGAAACAAAATTGTTGCGTTGGATGAGGTCAGTCGTGTTATTGAAGGCAATGAAGGTGACAGAAAGCTAGCAAGTGCGACAAACTAAATTGGTTCTACTGTAGTGGTTCAATAATCGCACTCTTTCTCATGACAATCGATGTCATTGACCTGCACCGAGTGTAGTGGTCAACTGATTCCGGAGATAGTTTTAAGTTTTTCAGCCGCGAGAGGGCTAATCCCTTCATGGTAGTGGTCGAGGAATCTCTGACGTTGGCATAAGCATTTTTCTATTCATGGACCTTCATTTTTCATGCGTGCTCTACTGCTAAAACAGAAGGGCCTTCCGGCCCTTCTTCACCAATCGCCTTTGCCTTCGGGCAGCAGCCTGACAAAGGCTTTGCGCACATCTCCCAAGGTCTGGAACTCTGGTGGTCGCTGTTTGTACTTCTGCTGTACCCACAGGCGCACCGCGCTGTGATTGTCCAGGTAAGGCATCACTCCCAGATACGGTGCCAGTCCATGGCCCGGTTGGATCTGGCACAGCAAAATCAGCCATTCGGCGACGCTGTAGGCTCGTTCACAGACCCAGACCTGATGAAATCGCTCATGCTTCATCGGCGTCCTCCTCTGCTTTTTCAGTGATGAGTCCGCTGGTCTGAATTCCTTGCTGGACTAACAGCCGATCGAATGCCGAGCCATCCTGACGAGTCAGGTTCGGGACATAGCGGGAGTACACCCGGAACAGCATTTCCGTCGTGGTATGCCCCATCTGGCGGGCAATCCATTCCGGTGCTTCGCCCGCTGCCAGCCACAAGGTCGCAGCCGTATGGCGTGTCTGATAGGGACGCTGTTGTTTCATGCCCAAATAACGCAACAATGGGTACCACACCCGTTTGGTCACGTTGTTGTGGCTCAGTGGCGTGCCTGTCCGGGTGCAGAACACAAACTGCATGCGCCCTGTGACTTGTTGCTGTTCTTTCAGGGCGTCATACACCGGCTGCGACATCTGGATTTCACGTTGTGAGCCATCCGTCTTGGTGTAAGTCAGCTGGTCGTTCACAACGGTTTCACGAATCAGGATCTGACGCCGTTCGAAGTCGACGTACTTCCATTGCAGGCCGTCTACTTCACCCGTGCGCATCCCGGTGAAGAAACGCACGGTGTAGTAGGATTTAAAATCTGGCCGCACATTGGCGAGGATTTTCTGTACGTCTTCCAGTGTAAAGGGCTCGACATCGACTTTCTGAACCTTGAGGGATTTGATTCCCTTCCATGGCGACGTAAACTCATAACGGTCAGCGGCCTCGCTCACAATCATTCGCAACGGTGTCATTACCTTGTTGATGGTCGAAGCTTTCAGTGGACTGCCTTTTCGCTTTGGTTCTTTGGCGAGAGTGGAGCGAAAATTCAGGATGTCGGCTTTGGTGATGTCGTTGACTCTTTTATCTCCAAACTCGGGCAGCACGTAGCTGTTGAGGTTGGAAATCACCGTCATCAGATGACTGTCACGCCATTCGACTTTCTTTTCAGCCAGCCAGATATCGGCAAACTCGGCGAAGGTCGGGTGCTCGGTTGTATCATCCGAAATCCCCAGCCGCTTCTTGGCCTGCTCCCCTGCCTTGGCCCGTTCGGCAAAGACTTCAGCGCGTTTGCTTTTGGGGAAATAAGCCGAGTAATCAAACGTCCCCAATACGATTTCAGCTTCAATCCGCTCCAGAATCTTCTTGGCCCGTTTGCGGTTGGCTGGCGAATCATCCAGCTTGGTGTATTCGCGGCAGCGCTCTCCCATGTAACGAAAATCCAGGAAGAGCTTACCGCCACGGCTATTTACAGTTGCCATGTCAGCGTCTCCTTACTGCAAGCCCATAACCAGAGTGTCGATAGCCGGTGCCTTGAACATGTCCTGCTCAATGCGCTCCCAGATGTACAAGATCTTGCGGCCGCCAAATGGGCGTACGTAGTGGATACCTTCCAGCAACACAGAGTCTTTCAACTGGTTGCGGATAGTGCGGGCGTCGTACTTGATACGAGCGGACAGTTCTTCGGTGGTGAGATAGGTAGACATCGTCAGTATCCTCAGTAGTTGATATGCTAGATGACCTAACGCCATTCAGAAGTGCGAAATGTCATTCTGGATAACATATTAACTCACAAAATGAATCTTGCAATAGCTTTTTGCCATTCAGGATGACATTTTGTCGTTTGGGAGTGGTTCAAGTGATTCGTTGTCACCTGGCGCGCTTGATGGGTGAGCGCAAACTGAAGATTGTCGATGTAGCTCGTGAAACAGGACTTAACCGTAATACGGTTACCCTGCTGTACAAGGAAACAGCCCAACGCATCGACTTGGATGCCATTGATAAGCTGTGTGAGTTGTTTGAATGTGAGGTTGGGGATTTGCTGGAGAAAGTCTCCGACTGATGTCGCCGCAGTGTTAATACGTATGGATTCAGGGTTTTAAGAATGCAGATTACCGACTATCAGTCCCACTACTTCGCTCAGGAGCTGACCATTCGCAGCGCTGAGTCCGGCGTGGATCGTTTATCACAGTCACTTTTTGATGCCAGTGTGGATCTGAACCCTCACCAGATTCAGGCAGCTCTGTTTGCTCTGCAAAATCCTTTGAACAAAGGCGTAGTACTCGCGGACGAAGTGGGTCTCGGCAAGACGATTGAGGCTGGTCTGGTACTCTCCCAATACTGGGCTGAAAGAAAGCGTTGCTTGTTAATCATTTGCCCGGCAGCTCTGCGGAAGCAGTGGGCGCAAGAGCTATCCGACAAGTTCAACCTCCCCGCGACCGTTCTGGATGCAAAGACCTGGCGCTCCCGACAATCAGCCGGTGAAATTGACCCTCTAAGTAGCAACAGCATTCTGGTGATGTCCTATCACTACGCCGTTCGGATTGCAGAAGAATTAATGCTCTCGCCCTGGGATCTGGTCGTTATCGACGAAGCCCACAAACTCCGTAATGCCCACAGGCCAAGTAACCGTATGGGGCAGGCATTGCGGATGGCATTGGGCAACAGAAAGAAGCTTCTGCTTACCGCTACCCCCTTACAAAACTCACTGATGGAGCTATATGGCTTATCCACCATCATTGATGAGCAGTTGTTTGGTGACGAACGAAGCTTTCGGGATCAGTTCGTTAATGGCTCTGCCTACAACGAGCTGAAAAACCGCCTGGCAGGTTTTGTACAAAGAACGCTGCGCAAAGATGTACTGGAATACGTGCGTTACACCCAGCGCCAAACCATCACGGTTCCATTTACTCCATCTGCTCAGGAACAGCAGCTGTATGAGTGCATTACGGCGCTGCTGGAAAAAGACGATAGCTATGCCTTGCCAAGGAATCAGCGTCATCTGACTGGTCTGATCCTGCGCAAGCTGGCCGCGTCCAGCTCTCGTGCGGTGCTGTTTACTCTCTCGACAATCAAAGACCGACTGGAAGACCTTTATGCCGGTGTGATTCCTGATCAGTCCATTGCTGACAAGCTGCTGGAAAGCGATGACTTCGAACAGGATTCCCAAGAAGAGTCGTTTGAAGACACATCCAGTGCTCAAGATGACGACATAGACCCGGAAGCGTTAAAAGCCGAAATCGGAGAGCTTGAGCACTACATCCGGCTGGCTGCGGCGATTGAGACTGACCAAAAAGCGGAAGCCCTGCTGACCGCGCTGACTCAGGGCTTTGAGCGTATGGCCCAGATGGGCGCACAGGAAAAAGCCATCATTTTTACCGAGTCGCGCCGCACTCAGGAGTATCTGCAAGAATTTCTCTCGCAGCATGGCTTTGCCGGACGCTTAGCCACCTTCAGCGGCACCAACAACTCACTGGAGGCAACCCAGGTTTATCAGCAGTGGCTGAAGGATAATCACGGCAGTGATCGAGTTACCGGTTCCCCTCAGGTCGATAGGCGTACAGCCCTGATTGACTACTTCAAACGTGATGACGGCCTTGGCGCTGACATTATGATCGCCACGGAGGCAGCCGCCGAAGGGGTTAACCTGCAATTCTGCTCCTTGCTGATTAACTACGATCTGCCCTGGAACCCGCAACGAGTCGAACAGCGTATTGGCCGCTGCCATCGTTATGGCCAGAAGTTCGACGTAGTAGTGATCAACTTCCTCAATGAAAAGAACGAAGCCGATCGCCGTGTTCTGGAGCTGCTGACGGAAAAATTCCAGCTCTTTGATGGTGTCTTTGGCGCCTCCGATGAAGTGCTGGGCAGCATTGAATCCGGTGTTGATTTCGAAAAGCGCATCCAGAACATCTACGAAACCTGCCGAGAAGCGCCTGAAATTGAAGCGGCTTTCAACCAGCTACGTCAGGACATGGAAGCCGAGATTAACCAGAAAATGCTGGAGACTCGCCAGCTGCTGCTGGAAAACTTCGATGAAGACATTCACGACCTGATGAAAATTCAGCTGGATCAGGCTCAGCAGCGTCTCGATAAAATCAGCCGCTGGTTCTGGGCCATGACTCATCATGAACTCAACGGTCTGGCAGCGTTCGATGACGATACCTACAGCTTTTCTCTGGCTGAAAGTCTGGCGGATAGTCCTGCGGGTCAGTATCAGCTGGTGCGGCGCGGCACCAAGCTGCAAGACGATGAAAAGCCAGCCAACACCCATATTTACCGTTTGACCCATCCACTGGGGCAGCAGCTGATTGAACAAGCTCTGACTCGGGAACTCCCCTGGGGCTACGTGGAATTCGACTACAGCCACCACGATGGCAAGATCAGTGCGCTGGAGCCGTATATGGGGCGATCCGGTTTACTGACCTTGCAAAAATTCTCGGTCGACTCACTGGAGCGCTCTGAAGACCACCTTATTTTTGCAGCGGTCACCGATGATGGTGAGATTATGCCCGCCGAGGTTGCCCAAAAGCTGATGGCGCTAGCAGCCAGAAATTTGCCTGCTTATGGCGTTAACGAACCGGGCACACTGGAACAACAAATCAGTAACCAGCTCCAGCAACAACGTCATGACGTTGAACGCAATATCAACGACCGCAATCTGAGCTTCTTCGAGCAGGAAGTCAGCAAGCTTGATCATTGGGCTGACGACCTAAAGGAAGGGCTGGAATACGACATCAAGGAACTCGACAAAGCCATCAAGCAAACCCGTCGCGACGCCAAAATCGCCGCCACACTGGAAGAAAAACTGGCCTTGCAAAAGCAGCAGCGGGATCTGGAAAAGCAGCGCAACAAGGCGCGTCGGGAACTGTTTGATCGCCAGGATGAAGTGGACGAGCGCCGTGAAACGCTTATTGAGTCACTGGAAAGCAAACTAAATAAACAGACTCAAACCACTGATCTGTTCTCGATTCACTGGACGCTGGTGTAGAGGCAACTCAATCCAATGAGAGCAAAAGTCATTGACATAAAAGCCTCTCTGGATACGCTTGATTGCAATAATGCCCCTCCCGCTTCTCGTCCCGCCTGATGGCTTGAATGCAGCGCACCGCGAGGGGTTGCTCGTTTCTGGATAAGTGAAAACCTCTCCCAGAGCGGCCAGGTAAAAACGAAAATAAGGAAGTTGTCGTGCCCGAAGCATCACTCAGCGCACAGTTTATTGCTCCACTGGAGCAACTATTGAAAGACCGATTCGTAGCACACCTACCTCCTCTGCTAGGGCAAGGAGAAAGCGATCAGCGAAAGCGAGAAATCAAACAGGTATCCCGAGCCTTTAGCGCGTTTGTTCTGCACAAGCAGTTTCAGTTGTCAGAGACTCAGGCCTGCGCCGCCGTTGTTGATGACTTCGAAGATCATGGTATCGATGCTATCTACCATGATGATGAGAGCAAAACCCTCTTTCTGGTGCAATCCAAGTTAAAGGCAGAGAAAGAATTCAAACAGGAAGAAGCACTGGCATTTCTGGTAGGTGTAGGATTAATACTGAACAAGCAGTTTGAGCGTTTTAATCAGAACGTAAAAACTATCCAGCCTCAGATAGAAGCGGCACTGGATACTTGCGATCATATTCAGCTGATTGTGGCCTACAGTGGCCCGGGTATTACCGGTGCGGCAGACCAATCACTGGAGCGAGGTCTGCAAGCCTTGCAAGACGATGACGAACGAGTCATTGACGAGATTTTGCGGTTTGGGCCCGCTGAAATCGAAAATGCACTTCGGGAAGAACACGCAACCGAAAGTGTGGACACCCGCATCACCATCCGTAAATACCAGAAGCTGAATGAACCTCGTAACGTCATCTTTGGCCTGATGCCGCTTGATGAACTGGCTGATTTACACAACCGGTTTGGCCTGGGTTTGTACGAAAAGAATATTCGTTACTTTCTGGGCAGCGGCCGCAGAGGTGTCAACGCGGCGATCAAGCAAACTCTGCTGAAAGATCCTGCAGGCTTTGTGTGCCTGAATAACGGCATCACTATGGTGGCGGCCATTGCGGCGCCCAGGGGTAAACCCCAAAATGACAAAAGTGCGAAAAACATCGACGTAACCGGGTTATCCATCGTCAATGGTGCGCAAACCGTATCAACCATCGCCCAGTTCAAACAGCAGCATCCGGATGCGGATTTGAGCCTGGCCCGCGTGATCGTCACCCTGATCGAAACCGGTGCCGACGACTTCCATAAACAGGTAACCTGCGCTCGTAACCTGCAAAATCCGGTGGATCTGGCTAACTTCGCAGCGTTAGATGATGTTCAGGAACGTTTGCGGCGGGAAATGGCGGTCAACGGCGTGGAATACCATTATCGGCCTCAGCGGCCACCCAGCTCGGGCATCCCGGTGATGGGCATCGAGGAACTGGCAAGAGCGCAGGCCTGCTATCATGGCCAGATTGATTATGCTGCCAAATTGAAATCTGAGCCGGGTCAGTTTACAGACAAGAGTCACGCATCCTATCAGGCGATTTTCACTGCTGACCTGACAGGGCTGGCAGCCATAAATGCAGTGATGGTTTATCGGGTTATCCTGAGATTATTGGAGCAAGCCGAACGAACGACGGGCAGCCCGGAAAAGCTGGTGTACAAACACTGCGGCTATGCCATTAGCAGTCTGTTGATGCAGCATTTCAAAAGCAAAATTGAAGGGGCTGACAAGCTGACCTCGCAGAGCGTTGAAACCTTGATCAGCCATATTTTTGATGAGCTACGCCAGCAGGTGTTTGATCAATACCAAAGCCTGTTTAGCCCAGTTGCTCCCCATGCATTTTTCAAGCGTCAGCCAGAAACCACCAGGCTGATGCTAAACACCTGGATTGCGTATCAGGGCATTGCAGAAGACCCGGCCGTCAAAGCCAAGCAAACTCGCTTGCAACCCGGCGATACCTACAACCAGAACCTGTTCCATTACCTTAAGGGCAAGGCAGAACAGCTGTGACCTTGAGTGGCACCGAATTAACGAGACGACCATGAGCAAAACCAAACTCGAACTCACCTGGATCGGTAAAGACCAGCGCCCCAAGCTGGAGCCGCGCATTCTGCTGGAAGACCCGAGTAAGTCTTACCATGCCGACCATAAAGTCAGTGATAACGACCTGTTTGATAACAAGCTGATCTTTGGCGATAACCTGCTGGCGTTAAAGGCGCTGGAACAGGACTACGCGGGCAAGGTGAAGTGCGTCTATATCGATCCACCATTCAATACTGGCGAAGCATTCGAGTACTATGATGATGGCTTGGAGCATTCCATTTGGCTGAACATGATGTATGACCGTATCAGGTCAATATCTAAGCTGCTGTCTGAAGATGGAACTCTATTTGTACATATTGACGACAACGAACTTGCATATATCACCGTGATGCTTGATGAAGTCTTTGGGAGATCAAATCGTGCATATATCTCTACCTTTAAGCAAAGTTCGGTTTCTGGCCCTAAATCTATAAATCCTGGGCTCGTTAGTACAACTAGCTTTGTATTGATCTATTGCAAAGATAAAAATTCTTGGAGACCAAACAAGCTATATTCAAAGACAGACCGAGATTCACGTTATTCAAAATATGTGGATAATCGTAACGAAGATCCTAGTAAATGGGTTTTGGTACCTTTGATGGATGCATTTTCTAGATACAAAGGAATTGAGAAAAATGCCCTAAAATCAAAACTGGGCATGAACTTTGAGGCGGAGATTGAAAAGTTTGTTCTGAGTGCTCCTGAATGTGTAGTCCGTACAGCTAGAGTAGCTGATAAAGATGTAGCTGAAATAGCAAGAAACGCTTTAGCAATGTCGAGGGATAATAAGAACAAAATATATAAAGCTGATCGAGGAGCTAGTGGAGAGATATATTTCTTAAACGGGGAGCAGCTAATTTTTTATTCATCAAAAACAAAATCGATAGATGGTGAAGTTGTAACGGCACAAGCTTTATCAACTCTATGGGACGACCTTCTATCAAATAACCTTCATAAAGAAGGTGGGGTTCGTTTTCCAAAAGGAAAAAAGCCAGAAGGGCTAATCAAACGTGTAATAGAAATGTCAACCAACGAAGGAGATCTTGTTCTCGACTCTTTTGCAGGGTCGGGCACAACTGCTGCCGTCGCACACAAAATGAAGCGCAAGTGGATCACGATAGAGTTAGGTGAGCACTGTGATAGCCATATTTTGCCGCGACTTAAGGGCGTTATTGATGGCAGTGACCAAGATGGTATTTCCAAAGCGGTGAACTGGCAGGGCGGCGGTGGTTTCCGTTATTACAAGCTGGCGCCGTCGTTATTGAAAAAAGACCAGTGGGACAACTGGATTATCAATAAGGAATACAACCCCGAGATGCTGGCCGAGGCGGTCTGCAAGCTGGAAAACTTTACCTACGCGCCGTCGGATGCCTGCTGGTGGCAGCATGGCCATTCCACTGAGTCGGATTTTATCTATGCGACCACCCAGCGTTTGTCCCGTGACAAGTTGCGCTTGCTGTCTGAAGAGGTCGGAGAAAACACCCTTTTGGTGATGTGTGGTGCTTTTGAGGGCAAGGATGGTGACTTCCCCAATCTTACCCTGAAAAAACTGCCCAAGGTGATTCTGAACAAATGCGAGTGGGACCACGACGACTACAGCCTGAATGTTGCCAATCTGCCCTCTGCCATAAGCTCAGATACTGTATTGGATTCCGAGCCAAATGCTGATCAGTCAGCTACCAATCAGCAGGCAAAAAGCCAGTCAAAAAACCAACCCGAAAAAGCCCAACCTGAACAAGACGACCTGTTTTAAACGGCGAGAGACAAGGAGTACGCCATGGATATTTCTGCACTGAACGGCAAACAGTCACGGGCTTTTAACGACATCAGCGGCCGCCTGAGCCTGCGTGCCCCGCAAAAGGAATCGCTGGCGGCACTGGCCAACGCCATTGCCAATACCGACGACCAACTGATTCGTAAACCGCGGGATGTGGCAGCGCTGCTGGAGCAGCTGAAGGCACAATTCCCGAAACTGGAAGACTTTGAACGCGAGTTTCCATCCCTTTGTTTTGCCCTCGCCACCGGCGTGGGTAAAACCCGCTTGATGGGCGCGTTTATCACCTATCTGCATCAGGTATACGACGTTCGTAATTTCTTTGTACTGGCACCGAACCTGACCATTTATGAAAAGCTGATTCAGGATTTCACCCCGAATACGCCCAAGTACGTGTTCAAGGGCATTGCCGATTTTGGTATCGATCCACCGGAAGTCATTACTGGTGAGAACTACGAGCAGCGTGCTGGTCATCTGATGAACGACCTGTTCGGCGGCATTCGTATCAACGTGTTTAACATCGCCAAGATCAACAGCGAAGTACGGGGTAGTAAAGCCCCGCGCATCAAGCGTTTGTCGGAGTACCTGGGCGACAGCTATTTCAGCTATCTGTCTGAACTGGATGATTTGGTGTTGCTGATGGATGAATCCCATCGCTATCGCGCCAGTGCCGGTATCAAGGCACTGAACGACCTGAATCCGGTATTGGGTCTGGAGCTAACGGCAACACCGTTTGTGGAAAATGGCACCAAGGGGCCAAAGAGCTTTAAAAACGTGGTGGTCGATTACCCTTTGGCCCGAGCCATGGACGATGGTTTTGTAAAAGAGCCAGCGGTGGTTACCCAAAAGGATTTCGATGCCAGCCAGTACGACCGTGAGCAGCTGGAAGAGATCAAGCTGAAGGATGGCTTGCGCCTGCATGAAGCCACCAAGGTGGAACTGGCGACCTATGCCACGGAATCAGGCCAGCGCAAGGTGAAGCCTTTTATGTTGGTCATCGCCCGTGATACCACCCACGCCGCTGAGCTGAAAGACAAGCTGGAAAACCTCTACAACACTAAATACACCGGGAAGGTCATCCAGGTCGATAGCAGCAGCAAAGAAGAAGAAACGGTTCAGGCGTTGTTGAATGTGGAAAGCTTTGATGAACCCACAGAAATCGTTATTCACGTCAACATGCTGAAAGAAGGCTGGGACGTAACCAACCTTTACACCATCGTGCCGCTACGCGCCGCTAACGCTCGTACCCTGATTGAACAATCCATTGGCCGTGGTCTGCGCCTGCCTTATGGCAAACGTACTGGCGTTGAAACGGTGGATCGCCTGAGCATTGTCGCCCACGACCGCTTTCAGGAGATCGTGAACGAAGCCAACGACCCGAAAAATCCGCTACGCCTGAAGCAAATTGTACTCGAGCGCCCGGAGGACGAAACACCTCAGAAAAGCGTCAAGGTGGTTTCCAATCTGGATGCGCTCATTACGGGCAAGCAATCAGAGAACAACACCACCGGGCAAACCGAAACCACGGTTCAGCCGGTGTTCAAAACCGAAGCCGAAAAACAAACTGCGCAGTTGGTTAACAAAGCAATCCAGTCCTATCAGAGCAAACCGGGGGTTGTGCCTACGGTTAAGGCCCTGAATAAGCCAGAAGTGCGTGAACAACTGGTGGCTGCGGTTAAAGAACAAATGACCACCGAACAGCAGAATCTGTTCGACGAGCAGTCAGATTCGGAACAGGCAGCAGCCATCGATAAGGTCGTGGAAACCCTGACCAATCAGGTGATTGACCAAACCATCGATATGCCGCGTATTTTTGTACAGCCGGTTGGGGAGGTTAGCAGTGGCTATCACCCGTTCGATCTGGATCTGGCCAGTATTCAAAACCTCAAGCCTATCGATCGAACCATGCTGAGCCAGAGTCTTCAGACTAATCGGCAAACCGAGCTAGGCCAAGGCGATTCCGGTAATTACGAACCTCGCCCGGAAAACTACATTCTGAAGCGGCTCTTCAACTTCGATGATATTGCCTATGACGATCATGCCGACCAACTCGCGGATCTGGCTTCTCAGGCAGTCGCTTGCCTGAATGCCAATAACAGTGAAGAAGATGTTGAAAACATTCTGCAGAACCAGGGCGATGCGATTGCCCGCCTGATTCATTCACAGCTACAAAATGCCTACTACGAAGAAGCGGTTGAATACGAGGCTGTGGTCTCCAGAGGCTTCGAGAGCCTGAAAGACTGCGCTTTTACCGTCGCGGCTGATCAACCGATTCAAAGTGTGCGAGAAACGGTGCGAGAAGTCGGGAAAATTCGCCAGATGCTGTTTGGCAATTTCCAGAAGTGTTTGTACCCACTGCAGAAGTTCGACTCAGACACCGAGCGCCGCTTTGCAGTCATGCTGGAGCGCGATAGCCAGAAGTGGTTTAAACCCGCTAAAGGCCAGTTCCGCATGTTCTACAAATTGGGGACTGATCACAAAGAATACGTGCCGGACTTCGTCGCAGAACTGGATGACTGCGTGCTAATGGTAGAAACCAAAAGTACCCAACACCGTAACGCTGATGGTAGCTGGAATGAGGAAGTCACCGAAAAAGCACGAGCCGGTAGCCAGTGGTGCCATTACGCCAGTGAGTATTTGCTCAAGCACGGCGGAAAGCCCTGGCACTATGTGCTGATTCCACATGATGCAGTGGTTGAATCCAGCAGCGTTAAATCATTGGCACAGCGTTACGAATTCAAGGAAGACTGATATGAGCACGTTTGACAGTACCAAGACCCCTCTGCCCGACATTATTAGGGAAATCAGTGAGGGCCGAATCCAACTGCCAGACTTTCAGCGTGGCTGGGTGTGGGACGACGACCACGTTCGATCGCTGCTGGTTAGTGTGGCTCGTTCGTTCCCTGTCGGTGCTGTCATGCTGCTCGATACCGGTGGCGAGGTTCGCTTTCAGGTTCGCCCGGTAGAGAATTTGCCATTCGATGGTTTGCCTCCCGAGCCAGAGCGTCTGATTCTGGATGGTCAGCAACGTCTGACATCGTTGACACAAGTACTGGCGCTGGACACACCGGTTAAGACCTTTAACGAAAAAAGCAAAGAGATCGACCGGTACTACTACATCGATATTGAAGCAGCACTGGATGATCGCCTGGATGAGGCATTTATTGCCGTTGAATCAGACCGAAAGCTGAAAACCAACTTTGGCCGCGATGTAGTTCTGGATTTGTCTGATCGGGAAAAGGAATGCAAGTCACTGCATTTTCCCTGTAACCAGATTCTGAACTCTGATGATTGGGAAGAGAGCCTTCAGGAGTTCGCACCAGAGCATTTTGGGCTCTATATGTCTTTCCGTAAGCAAGTACTCAATGCTTTCAGATCTTATCAGCTACCTGTTATCGCTCTTGGTAAGACCACCAGTAAAGAAGCCGTTTGTCTGGTCTTTGAGAAGGTAAATACCGGTGGGGTTCCGCTGTCCGTCTTCGAACTGGTTACCGCCAGTTTTGCTGCTGATGGGTTCAATCTGCGTGACGACTGGTATGGCAGCAAGCTGCGTGGCGTTGAAGGCCGTGTAAGCCGTCTGAAAGCTAAAAAGTTGCTGGAGAATGTTGAGCCTACCGATTTTCTACAGGCTATTTCCCTGCTGCATACACGAGCCAAGCGCCTCGAAGATATTGCAGCAGGTAAGACTGGCAAACAGATAGCTGCAATCAGTGCCAAACGTGTTTCGGTACTTGGACTAACACTCGATAGTTACAATCACTGGGCCTCGGCTGTCGAAACAGGATTTCTAAAGGCTGCCAGTTTTTTGAAAAAGCAGTGTTTCTACTCAAACCGCGATCTTCCTTATCGAACTCAGTTGGTTCCTCTGGCTGCTGTGCTATCTCAACTCGGTGAGCGTTGGCGGGAGCCCGTGATTTTCGACAAAATCAGCCGCTGGTTTTGGTGTGGTGTTTTTGGTGAATTGTACGGTGGTGCAGTTGAGACACGAATAGCCAATGATCTGGATGACCTGCTTCGCTGGATTGATGGCGAGATAGAAGAGCCCAGAACCGTCTATGAGGCGGCTTTTCAGTCTGGTCGCCTGATGACCTTGAGATCACGTCAAAGTGCGGCCTACAAAGGCTTGAGCGTGTTGATTCAGAGAGACGGGGCGAAAGACTTCTTCTGGAAAGACACCGTGCAGAATCTGGACCGAGAAGAAGTCGCTCTGGATATTCACCATATTTTTCCGAAAGCGTGGTGTGAGAAACGTGGAATACAAGCTGCGAGTTACAACTCGGTCGTTAATAAAACAGCGATTTCTTATAAAGCGAATCGGATGATTGGAGGCAGAGCGCCATCCGAGTATTTGCTACAGATACAACAACACCAGCAAGTCGAGCTGGACGATGAAGAAATGAACTCTATTCTGAGTACCCATCGTATTGACCCACAAATGCTAAGAACCGATGACTATGATCAGTTTATAGCCAATCGCCAGTTAGCTTTGCTCACCTTAATAGAGTCAGTTATGGGCAAGAAAACCGAACCTGAAGAGTGATTTTCTGATTTCAGGGCAAAGGTCAAAAACGGCTTGAGCCCTGAAAGCGCATTTTCAGACGTGGTCTCAAAATGGTCTCATTTTGGTCTCAATTTTTGGAAGTTAGTAAGTACTATCGCTAGAAGGGCCATGAGAATGGCCCGCCCGAGAGGATTCGAACCTCTGACCTTTGCCTCCGGAGGGCAACGCTCTATCCAGCTGAGCTACGGGCGGATCATATAACAGGCGCGCATTGTACATGGCTCTGTTTGAGGATACCAGAGGCAAGCCATTATCTGTTCCAACCGCCCACAAAATATTCAAAAGTAACCATGCAGCCATATATTTCCGGCCAAGGCTCCGCAACCTGGTCAAAGCCAGCTACCATCGGGCCATCATATCCAAACGACCGGCAGCCTTGCCGAACGTTTGGCCGAACTCCATAACCACGACTCTAACGGATGCTTCAATGAGCAATCAGGCTGTTCTTCTTCCTGAAACTGTACAGCGCAGCAATATCTGGCGGCTGGCGATTTCACAGGCGCTGGCGGGTGCCAATGCCATTGTGATTTTTGCTACCGGGGCGATTCTGGGCAGTATGCTGGCGCCATCAGAGTTGTTGGCAACTCTGCCAATTTCCATTTTTGTGGTGGGCATGGCCGCCTGCATCTGGCCGTCCGGCTGGGTCTCGCGTCATTACGGTCGTAAAACGACTTTTATGCTGGGCACGCTGGCCGGTGTATTGGCAGGCGTTGTCGCGCTGGTTGCTGTATTACAGGTGTCGTTCTGGCTGTTCTGTTTTTCCACCTTCTTCGGTGGTGCCTACGCTGCGGTAGTGGTGTCGTTCCGGTTCGCTGCGGCGGACGGTGTCGCACCGGAAAAACGCGCCAGGGCCTTGTCGATGGTGATGGCCGGTGGCGTGGCTGCCGGGGTGTTTGGGCCACAACTGGTGACCTGGACGATGGACCTCTGGCCCGGCCGTACCTTTGCCGGAACCTTTGTGATCCAGGCGCTGGTCGCTGCGGTGTCTGCCTTGATTCTGATGGGCGTGCAGTTGCCGATGCCATCAGCACAGGAGCAACAGGGCGGCCGTTCACTGGGGCTGATCGTACGTCAGCCGCTGTTTATCGCCGCGGTGATTTGTGGTGCAGCGTCCTACACAGTGATGAATTTTCTGATGACGGCGGCACCACTGGCGATGCATTTCTGTGGTTTTTCGCAGGCATCTTCCAACCTCGGTATTCAGTGGCATGTGATTGCCATGTATGGCCCGAGCTTTTTTACCGGCCGCCTGATCGAAAAATTCGGTGCGGTGCGCATCGCGGCGATTGGTCTGGCTTTAACGGCGGTGTCTGCCGCCGTTGGCCTGCTGGGCATTGAGCTGATGCACTTCTGGGGCATGCTGATTTTACTGGGGCTGGGCTGGAACTTCGGTTTTCTGGGGGCTTCGGCGCTGGTGCTGGAATGCCATCGGCCGGAAGAAAAAACCCGGGTACAGTCGCTCAACGACTTTATTATTTTTGGTCTGATGGCGCTGGGTTCATTTTCGTCTGGCGGGGTGCTCAGCGCCTGGGGCTGGAATGCGGTGCTGTGGGTATCCTTTGCGCCGGTTGCGCTGGCGGTATTCGCCTTTCTGGTGCTTAAAAGCAAACCTGAGCCGAAGGCTATCAGCAACTAGTCTGGCTGGCTTTCCAGCGAAAAAGCGCCACACAGGGATGGGGTGAAACAGGAAGCACTATCAGAACGAGCAGTTAAAACCAAAGCCGCAGGCTGGCATCTAGCCGTGCGGCTTTTTGTTGATTTACAGGTAAACCACCTGAATATTGGTGTTGGCCAGCAAACCTTCCTGACCAAATTCCACTCCGACGCCAGAGCACTTCACGCCGCCGAATGGCGCATTAGGCTGAATCGCACCGTGTTTGTTACGCCATACCGAACCACATTCCAGCTGGCTGGCGATGGCGCGGAACTGTTCAACGTCGTTGGTCCAGACGGAACCACCCAGACCATTGGGATTGTCGTTAGCCTGACGAATCACCTCGTCAATATCGCTATAACGGATGATAGGCAGCGCCGGGCCAAACTGCTCCTGATGAATCAGCGGGTCGGTGGCGGAGCTGGTCGCAATCAGGGTAATCGGGAAAAACAGTGTGTTGGCGTCGTCGACCGGGCCGCCGCAGAGGACTTTGCCGCCCGCTTCAATCGAACCCCGTACCAGCTGGTTAACCTTGTCGAACTGCATGCGATTCTGGATTGGCCCCAGTTCCATGCCTTCCGCAAAGCCATCGCCGACCTTGACGCTGGCGGCAAAGGCCGTCAGTTCTTCACACACAGCGTCATAGATGCTGTCGTGCACGTACAGGCGTTTCAGCGCGGCGCAAGTCTGGCCGTTGTTGATAAAGGCACCCCAGAACAGTCCCGCCGCAATCGCCTTGGCATCACAATCCGGCAACACAATCCCGGCGTCGTTACCGCCCAATTCCAGCGTCAGGCGCTTGAGGCCCTCTGCGGCGGAACTCATGATTTTCTGGCCGGTTGGTGTCGAGCCGGTGAAAACGATTTTGCCAATATCTGCATGCGAGGAAATCGCCGCGCCAATGTCGTTGTCGCCGGTGATGCTGTTCACCACTCCGGCGGGCAGTACTTCATTCATCAGCTCGATCATCCGCAAGGTCGCCAGCGGCGTAAACGGAGACGGCTTGTTGACCACGGTGTTGCCGGTGCGAATCGCCGGAATGATGTGCCAGATCGCAATCATCACCGGCCAGTTCCACGGCGTGATGGAGCCGACGACCCCAATCGGCTTGCGGTGCATTTCGATACGGCCGTTATCATCGTCCTGCAGTACTTCCACCGGCACTTCCAGGCTGGCGTTATAGCGAGCCCAGGCGATGGCTCCACCAATTTCAAACATCGAACCGGTGCCGCCCATTGGCTTGCCCTGTTCGCTGGTCAGGATGGCCGCCAGTTCTTCATGGTGAGCTTCGAGCTTGTCGGCAATCTGGTGGCAATAGGCCTGACGTTGCCCATCGGTGAGCGCGGACCAGGCCGGAAAAGCCGCTTTGGCAGCCGCGACGGCGCGCTCCAGATCACTGACACTGGCCAGTGGCGCGCTGCCTGCCGGTTGCAGGGTGGACGGGTTGATGACGTCAAAGCTGGCGTTGATTTGCAGCGGGCTGCCCGCTGCCATATTGGCGAATGAGTACATGCCGGATCTCCGGAGTTATTGTTGTAATAGCCGGATTATTGGGCGGATCGGGCTCTCAATGCTTGATCGAGGCTGACAGCAGCTTGATTGAGGCTGACAGCGGCCAGATCCACTCTGGCCGCGTCTCGATCCTGCCTGTAGCCCAGCCGCGAATCCAGACAGAGGTCCAGACAAGACAGTCAGGTGGCGCGCCCCTTCAAAAAACTTAATATATTTATTAAATTAGTACCAGCGGTTGAAGCAGGACGGATCGAACACCACAACCAACGCCGCCCTGTGCCAAATACAATAATAATTCCGGGTATTCCTATGTCAGCCACACACTCCCAAACAGCCTCGCCAACACGCTCACAGCCACTGCCAAAGGCCGGCTGCCGCGCGCATTTCAGCACCCGTCATTTGCCTGCCAGGCAGAAAGCCGACTTCTGGGTCGACTGCATCAACAGCCAGATGATCAACCTGGATTGCCCCGACGAGCCGGAGTGTGGCATTGATGCCGATCTGACGGTCCGACAGCTCGGTGGACTGACGCTCAACCGGATTCAGGCCAGTCGCCATTCGATTCAGCGCAGCCTCGACAATATTCGCAAGGATGATCGCGAATCGGCCTTTATGTGCCTGATGCTGGAAGGCGACGGCTTTGCCTATCAGGGCACCGAATGCAGCCGTCACGGGCCCGGCGATGTGGTGATCTACAACACGGTGCGGCCCTATGCCCAGGGGTTCCAGCAGCCGATGGATATGGTGGTGGTGGATATCCCCCACTCGTTGTTACAAGAGAGTTTTGGCAGCTGGGATCAAAAAGACATTATCCGGCTCGACCGTAACCACAACCACGGAGGCTACAGCAGCCAGGAACTGTTTCGGTTACTGCAACAGGCGCACAATCTGGATGGCAATTCACAAACCCGGGCCGATCAGCTGGCGCGGCTGATGCTCGATGAACTTTATGGACTGCTGCATCAACAACAGCGGCCCGGCCATAACCGCAGCCTCAATGACCTGCTGTTACGCAGTCAGCAGTGGATTCGCAATAACCTGCAACTCGAAGACCTGTCGCTGGAGCGCCTCAGCCACGAGCTGCATACCTCCCGGCGTCAACTGGCGCGGGCATTCGAACTGGACGACACCACCGTCAGCCGCTTTATCTGGCATGAGCGGCTGCAACGCTGCCGAGAAGCCTTGCAAGACCCGTCCAACCAGCAACTGACCATCAGTGAAATTGCTTTCCGCTGGGGTTTCAATCATTCCGCCCATTTTTCCCGCAGCTACCGCAGCGCCTATGGCGAAAGCCCGACTGAAACCCGTCAACGCAGCAGCAGCCAAGGGTAGGAACTGTTCAATAAATAGATATCCCAACGCTCGTTAATGTTCGGTTGCAACAACCTTGTTTCGGGATATCTGTAATACGTGACAGTTTGCTCAAAATCAGAATTAAGGCACCAACCTGGCAGGAATTGTTATAGCTGTCACAACATCCGTTACCATCATGGATTTATCTTGCTGCCTCTGCTGCCAGCCTCAGGATCATCATGGATAGATATTCAAAACGGCGTTTGTTTACGCTCGCGTTATTTCTTCCGGCTATTTCTACTTCATATGCAGGGCCGTTATTAAAACAGCCTGTTGCTGAACTCTGCCAGGCTCATGCCAGCATTCATGACCTCAATGGTGTACAACGCTGGTGTTCTCTGTCATCCAGGCAAGGAAATATAGAAGCGCAAGAGATACTGAAGCAGTTTTCAAACACCTCGGAGCCAAATCAACCGGTAGATCAGCCATCTTCTGAATCTCTCGGCAATATTTGCAGACTTCATTTCCAGATTATGGACACACCCGACGTCATGAACTGGTGTTCCATGGCTGCGAAAGCGGGTGACTCCTACGGTCTTTATATTATGAAAATCCTGGGGCCTCAATAAATGGAAAAGACAAAAGGAATAGTGAAATGCTGGAAACAAGACGCCCGGTGAACTATCAGGAAATGCTTCCCAGAAATATCGAGGTCGCAATATTTGGTGAGGTATCTCATAACACCAATATATACAAAATAGAATTCCTTAAGGCACTACCAGAACTCAAAAGGCGAGGGTTTACGCATCTTGGAATGGAAATGTTTCCCGCAAACCTTCAATCAGAACTGAACAAATTCAGTAATACTGCCAGTGGCAGTAAAGAACTGGCAGAATTTTTAGAAGAGAACTGGTCCTGGGGAAATGGCAGCAACAGTGTTTTATATTTCAAAATCATCGAAAAAGCTCGATCCCTTGGAATAAAAATCATTGGCCTGGACTTGCCTTACGACCAACATCAACAATATGACACATGTAATTCCAAACAACTATCTGATGGTACTTGCAAACAAAGCTCCCATTTAGCCAGAAATATATTCATGACCGATTTAATAGCGAATATTACAAATCATGGAGGCCGTTGTATCGCATTTATGCACTACTACCACGCCGTTTACATATCCGATTTTGAGGCCGGCATCAAGAATTTACTGGACAATAGGCATATTCAAAACAAAGTTATAAAATTGCTTCATCCTGAATTTTATCAAGACAGCCAACCGGTATGTGGACTAAAAAGCGACAAAGATGCCCCTACTATTGTTGCTGCTTACGACGAGTTTGCTTCAAATGAAAGCTTCTACATCAAAGGGTATTTAAGCTCGTGGAACCGTGGTGAGGACTATATTGTATTTTTGCCCTGTCAATAGATATTCCCAGCCTCTCAGAAGAGCCCGGTAGCAGATTTACCCGGGCTCTTCTGTTCAAAACAATAGCCTTCAACTTCGATTAAAAACTCCACATCCCGTAGGCTGCTACCGTTCCGGTTCATGATTTACGATTGAGAAACTGGCGACGGCGATCGGCTGCGCAGCTGACTGGCAACAAACACCCCGATCGACAACACAATCAAGGCCAGCAACACCAGGCTGATTGGCCGACTGACAAAAATGCTCATGTCGCCATCAGCCACGCCCATCGCCTGACGGAAGCGGGTTAGGAACACCGGCCCTAACACCAGTCCCAGAATAATCGGCACTGCCGGAATGTCGTTACGGCGCAGCACATAGCCGAACACGGCAAAGCCCAGCGCAATCAGCGCATCCGAGAACTGGTAGTTCTGGCTGTAAGCACCAATAAAGCCAAGCACCAGAATACAGGCGCCGATAAAGCGGCCTCGAATGCGGGTCAGGTTAACAATCCAGCGGGTGGCAAAGGTCAGGTAGAGGAACACCACGATGTTCATCAGCAGCAATGACAAATACAGTCCGGCGATAAACTCCGGCCGCTCGCTAAACAAGGTTGGGCCAGGAATGTAGTTGTGCACCATAAACACCGCCAACAGCATCGCCATCAGGGCATCGGCGGGAATCCCGAATGCCAGCAGTGGAATCATCACCGAGGCCGTCACCGCGTTGTTGGAGGTCTCCGATGCGATGATGCCTTCCTCGGCACCATTGCCGAATTGTTCGGGTGTTTTGGAGAATTTCTGCGCCAGTGTGTAGGAGAAAAACTGCGAGCCAAACTCGCCGACGCCCGGCAACAGCCCCATCACCACGCCCAGCGCGGCTGAGCGAATCACCGTCACCTTGTGTTTGAACAGAATCCAGACGCCGGCAAACATGCCCTCGCCTTCCAGCTTGGTGCGAGAAGCATCCTGACCACGCTGCGACAGCAACACAAATGCCTGTGACATGGCGAACAAACCGATCACCGCAGGCACCAGTGGAATGCCGTTGAGCAGCCAGACTTCACCAAAGGTGTAAACCTGCGAACTGAACGAGCGATCGATCCCTATGGTGCCGAGGAAAATCCCCAGCCCCAGCATCATGGCGGCCTCTACCACGTGTTTACGGTGGGCCAATACCACAAAAATCATCCCCAGCGCCGCCAGCATGGCGAACTCGGCGGAGCCAAATAACAGCGCCACTTGCGACAGTGTCGGTGCCAGGGTAACCAGTGAGAAGATGCTGATCAGGCCACCAACAAATGACGAGGTATAGGCAATCGACAGGGCTTTTTTACCTTGCCCGCGCTGTGCCATCGGATAGCCATCATAGGTCGTCAGCACCGCCACCGGCGTACCCGGCGTGTTCATTAAAATTGCCGGAATAGCGCCGCCATACCAGGCTCCGCCATAAACACCAAGCAGCAGGGAAACGCCTGCCAGGGGTTCCATCGAGAACGTCAGCGGCAACAGAATCGCCATCACACCGGCAGGTTCCAGCCCCGGAATCGAGCCAATGGTGACGCCAATCAGCGCTCCCAGCACAATCGCCAACAGCACGTTGAGGGCAGAAATTTCATGCAGCCCCAATAACAAGGTATCCATCCGGCGACCTCCTAAAGATACATATTGGCGAAGTCCGCCAGTTGGTCAGGTAACAGACCATAGAGCCAGACATCCGGCATCCAGACGCTGACGCCAACCCGGAATACCAACACCATCATGGCGGTTGCCAGCACTGCCATCAGCAACCAGAAACGGTTCAGCAAACGACTCAACAACAGCAAGGTGGTGATAAACAGCAGCGTCGACAGCGTAAAACCCACGACCGACAGTGATTCGATATACAACAGGAACAGCAGGCCGCAGATGATGGCGGTGCGATAGCCCAGCACCACGCAGGCCAGCTGATTAATCAGGTTGTCTGGCCGCATGCTGGTTTGCCCTGCCCGGTCTGATTGGGCCCGGTCTGCCAGCACCCGCCGCGCAGCCTGACCAACCCGCAGGGCCGCAAACAGCGTCATGATGACGAGCCCCAGACTGCTGCCAATCATCGGCTGGATGTACCAACCCTTGCTGGTGTCGATCCAGCTGGCCTGCCACGGCAAGAGCGCCAGCAGCACGGTGCCGAGCAGCAATAACAGCAGATAAATGCCAGCTCCCGGCGCTGCCAGCGGTTCCTGCACAGCCTGCAGTTCCGGTGCGGCAGGCTCCGGCGGCTCAGCAGGGTAAATTTCTTTGGTAGTCGATTGGGTTGCCACTTTGATTTCCGTCCAACAAGCCATTGTGCGTTTTCGACCACCGGTCAGATGGTCGAAAAAAGACCAGTAGCCAGCCAGTGCTGGTCTGGCCGCCGGACTGACTACTGGAAATGGTGAGATGGTTAGCGATTGATGTATTGCATCAGGGATTGGGCATTGGCGTAGTCGTCGGCAATCACTTGCTCGGCATCCTTGCCACCAATCCAGTAAACGCCAGCGCCGGTATTGGCACTGAGATTTTTGGCCTCATCGCGCTGCAGGGCTTTTTCAGCAATGGCGGCGATCTTTTGTTTGATGGCTTCAGGCGTGCCTTTTTTCACGAACAGGCCATTCCAGGTGGTCTGCGCCACCCCGGTTTGTTCCTTCAGCGTGGCAACATCCGGGGCAATCGACAGCCGGTCACGGGTCAGCGACGCCAGCAGTTTGACCTCGCCGGAAGCCAGACAAGACAGAATCAGCTGTGTGGTGGTGTTGATCACGTCAGCATCGCCGTTAGCCAGCGTTGAGCAGTTGTTTTCATCAAAGGCGGCATCGGAGCTGAACACAATGCCTTGCTGATCCGCTGCCTTGTAGGTGATTGCGGTTGGCAGCGCCTGGTAACCAAAGTGGCCCAGTGAAACCTTGTGGGCTTTGCTGTAGGCCGCCAGCTCCGCCATGTTGTTGTATGGCGCATCGGCTTTGGTGGCCAGCACAAACGGATAGTCGAGGAAGATACCAACAGGCTCAAAGGTATTCTGGTCGTACGGGGCATTGCCAGACATCAGCTGGGTGGTCACCAGATCCGCCACAAAGGAACCAATCATCAGGCCATCCGGGCGCGAACGGGCAACGTCCGCAGCACCAACAACACCACCGGCACCCGGCTTGTTCACCACGGTCGCTGGCTTGCCGGTTTCACTGGCCATTTCTTCAGCAATCACCCGGGTCAGTACGTCTTCGAGGTCACCTGGAGGCCAGGGCACCACAAACTTGACGGGACGATTAGGGTAATCCGCTGCCGTTGCATAAGGCGCTGACAGCGGGGCCGCCACCACAGCAGCCAGTGCAAGGTATTTTGCAATCTTGAGCATGAGCTAGTCTCTCCGGAGTTATTGTGGTCTTGCCAGCGGTACGATGAGTACCGGGATCGGACTTTGGTGAATCACGTTGCGGGCGGTAGAACCCAGAAACAGCCGCGACAGTGTTGATGACGCACGGTCGCCCATCACAATCAGTTCGGCGTTAAATTCCCTCGCCACATCAAGGATGATTTGTTCCGGTTTGCCGGAACGAACGACGACGCGTGGCGACTCGGCCAACTGCAGGCCGTCCTCAAGTTCCTGCTGCAGAAAGGCTTCAATACGCTGATGTACCCGTTGATGCTGGTTTTCCAGAATGCGGGCGGCGTGCAGGTTGCTGATACGCTCAGGCAGATAATCACGCACCATGTCCTGCATTTCAGAATCAAACGGCTCGCAGGCATGGAGGAAAATAATCCGTGCCTGATGAGCCAGTGCCTGTGCCACCGCCATACGAAATGCCGGTCGGCTACCAGGTCGAATATCCGATGTATAAACAATGGTTTTGATACTCGGAAGCACAGCTCCCCCCTGGCCAGTACAGCCACTTATAAAGCCACGAATAAAAATATTGCTGTCGGCTACGCCCTGATCAGTAGCCCCAAACCAGCAAAATGCTTGTTACAACAGAGTCAGCAACCCTGACTCAGCGGCGGCCGTTCCAATAGCCGGATAACTGGTGCCAGGTTTTACCGGCACTCAGAATGGCGCGGCGGAAATGATCCTTGCCCCAGATATCGATATGCGGCACCGAGCTCATCAGGTCATAACGATCCGACCCACCGAGAATGCCTTCCGCCAGCACCTTGCAGACGATATGGCTTGGCGTTACGCCAAAGCCGGCGTAGCCCTGCACGTAAAAGACATTGTGCTGACCCGGCAGCTTGCCGATTTGCGGGAACAGGTTTTCACCAACCGCCATCCAGCCGCCCCAGGCCATGTCGATTTTGACGTCTTTCAGATAGGGGAAAATCTTCAGCATGCGCTGGCGGTTCCACTCGAACAGATCGGTCGGGGTGTATTCGATAAAGTCGGTGGCAGCACCAAACAGCAGCCGGTTTTCATTGGTGACGCGGTAATAGTCGATCACCGGGCGGATATCACTGTAGGCACCCCGAATCGGTGAAATCTGCTCGATCAGGCTGTCTGGCAGCACTTCGGTGGCCATTTGATAGGCCTGGGTATTGATGGTCTTGCGGTGCAGGTAAGGCTCCATGCCCTGCAGCCAGGAATCACAGGCCCACAGCATCTTGCTGGCTTTTACCGAGCCGGTGCCGGTACGTACGGTGACACGCTCGCCGTATTCCACCGCAATCACCTGGCTGTTTTCATAAATGCGGGCGCCATAGCCCACCAGCGCTTTCGCTTCCCCCAGCAGCAGGTTAAGGGAATGCACATGGCCACCGCCCATGTACTTCAGACAGCTGCTGTAGGCATCGGAACCAATCACGGTCTTCACAGCGCTGCCGGTCAGCAGCTCAATGTCGTCATCCGGGCTCATGGCGCGGAAGTCTTTCTCCCATTGCACCAGGGTTTTTTCCTGCCGTTTGTTAAACCCCATGTAGGCATAACCGTGGCAGAAATCGGCGTCGATATCGTAGCGGGCGATACGTTCGCGAATGATTTTCTGGCCATCATTACTGATCGCAATGATGTTCTTCAGACCTTCGGAGCCAACGTGTTTTTCGATCTTGTCGAGGTCGTGACCAATACCTGCCATGATCTGGCCACCGTTACGACCGGTGCCGCCATAACCCAATACCCGGGCTTCCAGCACCACGATATTGGTAACCCCCTGCTCGGCCAGTTCCAGCGCCGTGTTGATGCCGGAGAAGCCACCACCAATCACCACCACATCCGCTTCGATATCGTCCTGCAACGGGGCAAAACGCAGATCGTATTTCTGGGTGGCACGGTAGTAGTTCAGCGCTTCGGTATTGTCGAAAGTGTTCATCATGGTCACTCATCGAGCCTGGAGAAGTCAGGCGGGCAATCGTAAAAATGTGAGCAAAAGGAACCGGCCGCAGCCCTGCATATGGCTGGCGCAGATCACGGTTTGATTACGGTAGAAGGAGGCCAATCCGGAAAACATCGCAAGACCCACTCCAGCCAGCCGCGGCCGGTCCTTTTGCCCACAAAGCCGGGCAAACTCAATCAATAGAAGAAATAGAAGCCAAGCTGGGCATACAGGTTGGTATCGCTATTACCCAACTGTGAACCACCATTGGCAGCGTCTTTTTCCGGGCTGTAGAAACCCAGCAGCGGCGACACCAGCATGTTGTCGTTGAGGAAATACTCAGCGTACAGATCCAGCTCCTGGCCATTGTTGTTCACACCGGCCTGTTTCTGATGGTCGGAGAAATCAAACCACAGTGCGCCAATGCTGAAACCGTCGTTAACCGAGGCTTTCAGGCCAATATGTTGAACATCGGTATTGCTGTTGAATGGACCGGCGTAGTTAGCCGCCACTTCGCCCTGGAACCAGGTGCCGTAACCCCGGCTGAAGCCGTAATACAGGGCATCGAAGTTTTCATCAAAGCTGCTGTAGCGATAGGTCAGCTGTGGTGACCACATCAGGTCAGCGAAGGTCCAGCCTGCCTCAACATAACCGGCATGAGCGACCACGCCGCTGTCACTCTTCTGACGCGCCACTTCCGAGCTGAAGAACAGATTGTCGATACCCAGCGAACCCTGATAGCGCAGGCTCATGGTGTCGAGGTTGTCGCGATCCGCCAGGATTGAGTAGGAACCGTAGGAGTCGGTGGTGAAGAGCAAGGCTCCGACAGTGCCGGTTTCGCCAACGTATTCGAGGTTGATACCCGAGAAATCCGTCCAGCCTTGCAGGCGGTTGTCAGACTGCACCTTGAACACATCCGCACGCATACCGGAGTCACCTCCCAGTCGCACGATCAGGGTACGATCAAAAGCACTGCGGGCCGAACCGCCCATCCAGTAGGCACCACCACGATCAACGTCATGCGCTGGCACACCCCAGGACTCAAGTGCTTCTTCAGCACCCTTACCAGCGTTCAGGGCATCGCCATTGATCAGGAAACCATCTCCAATGGCCAGCGTCTGGCGACCAAAGGAAATATCCACACCGTTTTCGCCCAGCGCCGGAATCAGCGAGCCGGATTTCCAGCCGAGGTAGGCGTTTTCCAGCGCCACACGGCGTTCTTCGCCGTTGGTCAAACCAGCAGCATCACCATCACCGGTCGTCGAGGTGGCGGAAACACTCACACCGCCGTACACGCTGCTGCTGCCAAATGAATGACTGCCATCCAGGCCAGCCTTGAAATAACCTTCCTGCCAGCTCACCGAACCTTCTTCGGAACGGAAACCACTGTTACCGCCATAGCTTTGCTGGCTGTTGAAATAGCCCAGGCCACCGTCCAAAGACAGGTTCAGACTGGTGCTGTCGCTTTCCATGACTGGCAAGGCAGTGGCGTTAAAGGCCCAGACAGCCGCCGCCAGGGCGGAATACTTCATAACGGGTTGCATGATCAGGTACTCCCTGAAGGTAAATTCTCGAATCCGGTAAAAACCGCTGCCGCACCACAGAACCGTGGCACCGCTTCGGCCAGGCTGGTCGCAGCGCGAATCAGCCCTCAACAATACTCATGTAGTTCTTGACGAAATCGTCCGACTCCACCGTCCACAGCACGGCAGTGCCTTTCTCGAAGTACCAGCTGTCACCGGCCTGGTAGCTTTCGGTTTCACCTGTCGCTTCGTTTTGCAGGGTGACCTTGCCGCTCAGCACGGTGGCGTGTTCGGTGAACGGGTAAACCATGCGGAAAACACCTTTGGTGCAACCAAACAGACCAACGGCAATGTTGGTTTCCGGGTTGCCAACCAGAAATTGCACTGAGGCTTCCGGGTTGCCTTCGATCACTTCAGAACCCAGGTTGGCAACGCTGCCAATCTTCATCATTGCCGAGGTATCCGTGGTCAGTTTCAGAGGCTGCATAGTCAGTCGTTCCTGTTGTTAGGAATGTTGTTGCGAAATAGGGTTGAGATGCACTGACGGTCGTCTGAAATCCATGACCAGAGCCATGAACCGAGCCGAGAACAACGACATCAGCGAGCAGGAGAACCGCTGCCGTCAGTGCCTGCCCAGTATTGAAAAAGCAGCCGGGGAGTTATTGAACTTGCGTGACAGGTTCTTGTACGAGGGTGACAGCTGGCACGCTCAGTCAAGCGTACAGGTGTTCAGATCAGGATAATCCTGACGGTCTGAAGGAAGCTGACAGCCAGCCAATTTGAACGGCCGTCAGCCCTGACAATAACAACAACATCAGATTGCCAGCCGCCCCAACCAACCGCCGGGCAATGGCATAAATCCTGCTCAGTTAACAGATAGATAAGAAGTTAACTATTCAGGAACCACCGAAAAGGTACGGCTCAGAATGATCAACCGTGATGCTGAATTTCACGCCCTCGATCAGTGGCAAACGCAGATGCGGGCTGTCTGTGGCAACTTTGTTACCCAACTCCCCGACCGCGGTAACAGCTTCGTTGGCGACTTTATTCCGCACCAGCACAAAGAGATTGATTCCGCGACCATTCGCACCAATGCCGGGCGTATTTTTCGTTCCGGCACCAATGCCGATCAGGAAGATATCGATCACTGTTTTCTGGTAATGCATAACTCCGGTTTCGCACGCTTCGCCGACCAGCAAAACAGCCTGCAACTGTCGCCCGGTGACATCTTTCTGATGAGTGGCATCAAGCCCTGTGAACTGACGCCAGCCGGGCTGATTGAACACGTGTCCTTTCCACTGGAACGCCAGCGGGTGGAACACAGCCTGGGGGGTGCATCACCGGTATTTGGCAAGGTAAACCAGCGTTCCACTGCCGGTCTGATGATCCGCACCATGCTCGACAAGCTGACCACCGTCAGTGGCAACAGCAGCCAGCAAAGTCTTGAAAAAGACGCCATTGAAGACGCCATCCTGACCTTGCTGAAGCCATCGCTGCAGTACAGTGACTTCTCGGCCGAAGCCCTGGGTCACATGAGCCGCGATATCTGGCAGGCGGCGCAGTTGCTGATCAACCGCAACCTGCAGCAAGGTGATCTGGCTCCGGCGATGCTGGCCCAACAGCTGAATATTTCCGTACGCCAGCTGCACCGGATTTTTGAAGACCACAATGACAGCGTCTGTCGGTTTATCCTGCGCAGCCGCTTGCAACAGTGCGCCAGTGACCTGAAATCTGCCCGCATGCAGAAAACCTCGATCACCAGCATCGCCTACAACTGGGGCTTTGCCGACTCGGCTCATTTCAGTCGCAGCTTCAAAAAGCAGTATGGTGTGTCGCCGAAGGAGTTTCGCGCCGGTTACCTGGCCAACTGATTTACCAAATCCTGTCTTACGCCTTACCCGTCATCCTGAGCTTGTCTCAGGATCCATACGGCGATGAATTTCCCATCGCCGTATGGATTCCATGCCTGCGCAGCCCACAGTTCCCAGCTCGTCTGGAAAGACATCATTGTCAGCGTTTGCTTCTGAACTGACTTACATCAGGGCTCGGCAGTTGTTTGGCTGCCGACACGCAAACACAAGAACTCGTCCCCCTCGTACAAGTCCGCCAAGCCGCTCAACACGCATGATTGCTGCCTGACAACCACAACAAACCGCAGCAAAAACAATCGTGAATCCCGCACAGCCAGGCCGGGGTCTCCCGGCCATCGGATAACGGCTGGCGGCTCCGGGAGGGTACATGAAACAACTGATCGCCATATTGGCACTGCTCTGCAGCGGCCTGTCGCTGGCCGAACCAACCACCTTGAAAATCATCAACTGGGGCGAATACATAGCGCCGGATGTGATTGCCCGCTTCGAGCAACAATACAACGCCAAAGTGGAATACACCGGCTATTACAGTGTTGAGGAATTCAGCAGTTATTATTTCAACAACGCCAACCACTACGACGTGGTATTCCCGGCCTCACGAATTATTCCCCGCCTGACTGAACTGCAAATGCTGCAGCCGCTGGAGCTCAGCAAGTTGCCGCGTTTCAACCAGCTGCGGCCGGATGTGCTGGAACAATATAAGCAGCAGGAAAATGGCAAGTTACACGGCATTCCCTATATGTGGGGAACCACCGGACTGGGCGTCAACATCAAACAGCTGCAACAGCTGGGCATTGCCGACTACAAGGATTCCTGGGCCTTGCTGTTTGACCCACAGGTGCGCACCAAGGCCGCCCAATGCGGCATTGGCCTGCTGAATGAACGTGATGAACTGTTCGCGGCAGCGCTGGCGTATCTGGGTTATTCCCCCAACACCACCAACAAACAGCAACTGACTGCGGCAGGTAATCTGCTCAGGGAAGCCATCCAGGACGCCCGTTACCTGCACGCCAACCAGTATCGTGAAGACCTCACCGCGGGCCATATTTGTGTTGCCGTTGGCTACTCCGGCAACATCCTGCAGGACATCGCCGACTTCCCGGATTACGCCTACTACATTCCTCGCGAAGGCGCGGCCATGTGGATCGACGTGATGGGAGTCGCCAGCAATGCGGAGCAGCCACAGCTCGCCTATCAGTTTATCGACTTCCTGATGCAGGCCGAAAATGCCGCCGCCAATACCAATCTGATGGACTATCCCACCGCCATGGCCAGTGCTGAAGCCCTGATCAACAAGGACATCATCAACAACCCGGCGATTTATCCACCGCAAGTGCGGCTCAGTCATCTGGAAGCCCTGGTGCCACAGGACAAGCAGGCCAGCCGGATCAAACATCGTTTGTGGGTCAGCGCGATCTGTAGCGGGCGCGATTGGTGTTCGGTGCCGATGACGTCGTTTTTCTAGTCGCGTTCTTTCCCTTTCAATTTCAGTCCCGGCATGCCGGGACCTGATCCCATGTCCCATTTTTTCTATACAGCTTGCGCGCCAATAACCGCTAATTCCGTGTTTGCCTGATCTCTCCTCGCAGCAGATCGACTTTCCCGCAACCGGATCCGAGGCGCTCATGACCAACCCGAATCTGATACAAGACCTGATCGACCGTAACCTGATTGCCCAAAGCAGCCTCGATACCGAAGCCCTGCAAGCCTACCTGTCAGAGCCGCGCAGCCTTTATTGTGGTTTTGACCCCACCGCAGGCAGTCTGCACATTGGTCACCTGGTACCGCTGTTGATGCTGAAACGCTTCCAGCAAGCGGGTCACCAGCCAATCGCCCTGATTGGTGGAGCCACCGGCATGATTGGCGACCCCAGCTTCAAGGCTACCGAACGCAGCCTGAACAGCAGTGACCAGATCGACCTCTGGGTCGACAGCCTGGGCCAGCAGATCAGCCAACTGCTGCACACCGACGGCAGCAACACGCCCATCTACGTCAACAACCGCGACTGGATGGGCAAACTCAACGTGATGGAATTCCTGCGCGACATTGGCAAACATTTCAGCGTTAACGCCATGATCAACAAGGAGTCGGTGCGCCAGCGTATCGAGCGGCCGGAGCAAGGCATTTCCTTCACCGAGTTTTCCTACAGCCTGCTGCAGTCCTACGACTTTGCCGAACTGAACCGCAGTCATCAGTGCGTGCTGCAAATTGGTGGTAACGATCAATGGGGCAATATTACCGCTGGCATTGACCTGACCCGCCGCCTCAATGGCACTCAGGTACATGGCCTGACGCTGCCGCTGATTACCAAATCCGACGGCACCAAATTTGGCAAAACCGAATCCGGGGCGATCTGGCTCGATCCAAGCAAGACCTCGCCGTACCGTTTCCACCAGTTCTGGCTCAATACCGCCGACGCCGATGTTTACCGTTTCCTCAACTACTACAGCTTTATTCCGGTTGCTGAAATCAAGGCACTGCAAGCCGCCGACCAGGCCAGTGGTGGCAAACCACAAGCTCAGTCAGTGCTGGCCGATGCCATGACCGAACTGGTACACGGCCCGCAACAGTTGCAACGGATTCAGGAAACCAACCAGCTGCTGTTCAGCGGTGCGGTGCAGCAACTGACGCTGGAAGCACTGCAACAATTACAACTGGATGTGATCCCGACGACTCAGCTGGCGGCAGAAATTCCCTTGCCGGAAGTGCTGGTCGAATTGCAGCTGGCGAGTTCGCGCCGTCAGGCCCGTGAGCTGATCAGCAGTCAGGCGGTGACGATTAACGGTGTCCAGGCGAGTGATGAAAATGCCTGTCTGCATGATTTTGCCGCCCTGCATGACCAGTACTGGCTGATCCGCAAAGGCAAAAAGCATTTTGCGCTGGCGGTTTGCTGAAGGGATCTGCTCTGCAAGATTTAAAACAAACGGGAGCCAAGGCTCCCGTTTGTTCGACTGTTGTCAGGCTGGAGGTGAAGGATGGTTAATCCATATCCGGCTCAAACAACCCCCGCTTCATATAAAACTTCACCCATACCGCCGCAATCACACTCAGCACCAGCAGAATCGCGCCGGTCAGGCTATAAACGGTCATTGTCATTTCCGGTGCCGGGGAGTTATTCAGCGCCACATAGGCCATGGCGATCAAACCCAGAATCTGTGGCAGTGGATAAAACGGCGTGCGGTAAGGACGTGGGTAGTCCGGCATCCGCTTGCGCAGTACCAACACGTTGATATGCGCCACCATGTAGGCCAGCAGATAACTGGTGGTCGCCGCAATCACCAGGGTGATCAGTGAATCAATGCCCACCAGCAGATAAGGAATGGTGGTCAGACCCGCCAGCATCAGGGTAGCGACCCAGGGCACACCAAAACGGTTGGTGGCTTTCAGTTGCGGGAACGCCTGTTTTTGCATCGCCATGCCGTGCAGCATGCGGGGAACCGAGGCCAGCAAGGTATTAACCGTGCTGCAGGTAGCCGCCAATGCCATCACCGTCGCGATAAACAGGCCGCTTTTGCCGAATACCGCATTGGCATAATCCAGATACGGAATCGGTGAGCCGGTGAGGGTTTCAACGTCGAGATAGAAACTGGCGCCAATCACAAACAGGGTGAAGATACAGAAGATCGCCAGCAGCGACAGCTGCATCGCCCGCGGGATATTTTTCTCTGGATTGTTAACCTCGTTGATCATAGGGCAAATAAATTCCACCCCGACCATCAGCCACAATGCCAGTGCCACCAGACCGATAAAGCTGCCGTCCAGCACCCCGGCAAAGCTCCAGTCAACCGGCGTACCGGTCAGTTGTGGATGCGGTTCGGTAATACCACTGACGGCACACAGCCCCAGCAGAATCAGCGCACTCACCAGTACAAACGCCAGCAGGTTCTGGACCCGGGCAAACACATCGGAGCCCACCAGGTTGGTGACGACCAGCACCGCCAGAATCAACAAGGGCACCACTTTTTCCGGCAACATGCCCGGCAGCAGTTCGCCCAGCATGACGTCGACCAGGAACATTTCCACCGGCATCGCCAGCACCGCCACCATCACATAACCGGCAAACACCACCACAATGGCCGGGAAATGACCAATGGCTTTCTGGGTGTAGGTTGCCAGCGTACCTTCCTGCGGGAACATCAATGACAGTTCAGCGAAACTCATGGCATTGAATTGCGCCATGATCAGCGCCATTACCATGGCGGCAATAAAGCCCATGCCCCCCATCCCGATCCCCTGGGTGGCGGATATCATTGCGCCCTGCACAATCACCATCCCGATCGAGATGGCCATCATGGTCAGCAGACCCATTTTGAGGGTTTTCGATTGCCCGCCAGCAGAAGTCCGCGGAGTCGTATTGCCTTGCACTTGCGTCAGTTCACTCATAGTACTGTTCCTCTTGCAAAGGGCGCGTTCAGAGCCGCTCGAAACGATAGGGAGCCGGGTCAATAATCGGCGAGACACCAGCGACAAGATCCGCTGCCAGTTGTCCGGCAGCAGGACCAGTGCCAAAACCGTGGCCGGAGAAACCGGTCGCAACGGTCAGGCCCGGAATTGCCTTGATCTGGTCGATCACCGGATTGGAATCCGGCGTCACATCAATCAGCCCGGCCCAGGCTTCCTCGATGCTGGCATTGGCAAACGCTGGCCATGCCGCACTGAGGTTGTTGAGCGCGTCCTGATTCAATTGTGGGTTAGGTTGTGGGTCCATGGTACGAATCTGCTCAAATGGCGATTGCGACGATGGTTGCCAGCGTCTGGCCAGCGCCAGATCACGGAAGAAATGTTTGCCAAAACCGATGTTGAGAAAGCTGCGCTGGGTCTTCAGCTGATCGAGATAACGCCAGCCCACCAGCAGGTGATCCAGGGTAATCGGCGCATCCAGCTTGCCGCGCTGGGTGATAATAAAACCGCCATGCTGATGTTTGCGGAATGAGAAATCCGGGCCACCGACGGCGATATCAGTAGGGCCATCCATCGGTTTGGTACGTAATACCGAACAGATCAGCGGCAGCGTAGGCAATGCCACTCCCAGATTACCGAGGAAACGCCGCGACCAGGCACCACCTGCCAGCAAGACCTGCTGACAACGAATCTCACCACGTTCAGTCACGACGCCACTGACCTTGCCAGCAGCCATCGACAACGACCGTACCGCACACTGCTGAATCAGCCGGGCGCCTTTTTCGATCGCCGCCGCCGCCATCGCAGGTACGGCAATGGCGGGTTCGGCACGGCCATCGGACGGGGTATAAATGCCGCCCGCCCAGTTGCCGCGACCACCGGGCACCAGCCGATCAATATCCGCCTGGCTCAACAGCCGCGAATCCAGCTGCAGGTCCGCTACCGACTGATGCCAGCTTTCATGCATGGCCAGCTGTTCCTGGGTCTTGGCCAGAAACATGATGCCAGCCTGACGGTAACCCACCTCACGGCCAATTCGCTGCGGTATCTCAGCCCACAGCCGGTCAGCGGCCTGCGCCAGCGGCACATCGGCAGCGTGACGGCTGGTCTTGCGAATCCAGCCGAGGTTGCGCGACGACTGTTCGCCGGCAATATGGCCTTTCTCTAACAGCACCACCGGAATATTGCGTTCCGCCAGTGCCAGTGCGGCGGTTACCCCAACGATGCCGCCACCAATAATCACCACTTCGGTCGATTCTGGCAGTTCATTGGAGCTGATGACGGATTCCAGCATCTTGGTCATGGAATGAATCTCCAGCAGGGAGCCGGGTATTTCTGCATACCCGGCGCCGGATTATTAGATGTTGATGTATTCGATATCGGCTTTCGATGCGCCACGGAATGCAGTCACTTCGATTTCCACCAGGTACTGGCTGGACCCCAGCGGTGGGCAGGTAGCCGTGGTTGCCGGGTCAACACCGCGGAATTTGCTGCCGATAAACTCCATCACCTGGTGAATGTGTTCAGGTTGCTGGATAAACACGCGCGACATCACCACGTCCTGCAGGCTGGCATCAACCGCCGCCAGGGCTCTTTCGATGTTGTCGAACACCACTTTGGCCTGGGCAATCGGGTCTTCGGAGAACTCCCCGGTTTGTGGATCGCGACCGGCGGTATTGGATACAAAAATCCAGTCATCAACAGCAACCACACGAGAATAGCTGGCGACTTCCTCGAACTTGCCACCGGTTTTGACTTTCAGAATTCGGGTCATTTTCTTACTCTTGAACTGAAGCAAGTCCGACCTGCTGGCCGGCCTTGCTGATATAAGGATGGGGTGGAATCAATCAGCGCAGAGCTGGCTCGTCCCACAGGTTGAGTTTGACGCCGATGCCCTTCTCAAGGGCGGTGCGGTAGATTTTGGTGGCCCAGGCGACGTCTTCGACCGGCATGCCACCGACCGACATAATGATGATTTCGTCGTCGTTGCGGCGTGCCGGGCTGTCACCGGCCACGATGGCACCGAGGTCTTCGAGCTCGTCTTTTTGCATCTGGCCGTCAGCGATCATGTCCATAAACCGCATCCCCACCAGCGGGATCACGTGATGGCTTGGTTTCGGCACTTCTTCGTACCAGGTCTGGTACAGCCCAATGCTGTCCATCACCTTGCGGACATCGGCACCACTCATGCCGTCGTCGAGGCTGCAGCTGGCAGGCATGGCCAGGAAGGCACCCGGCTTGATCCATTCACGCTTCACAATCGGGTAGGTATTGGGATCGCCGACTTCGCCGGAATTGCAGTAGGACACCAGGTCGGAGTCCCGCACCACGGCTTCAATGCTGTCGACCACCTGAATATTGCTGACTTGCGGGAATTCCTTTTTCACCCAGCCAATGAAGTCATCGAGACTCTTCTGGCCACGGCCCTTGACCTTGATGGTGTCAACTTGCGGACAAGCGGCGATGAAGGAAGCAACGGTGGTTTTACCCATCACACCCGGCCCCAGCAGGCCAATGACACGGGAATCCTTGCGCGCCAGGTGACGGGCACCCACGCCGGGAATGGCACCGGTACGGTAAGCCGACAGCAGGTTGGCAGACATATGAGCCAGTGGCGCACCGGTATCAATATCACTGAGCGTCATCATCAGGATCGAACGAGGCAGGCCTTTTTCGCGGTTGGCAATGTTGGAGCCATACCACTTCACGCCGCAGGTCTGAAAGTCACCACCCAGATAGGCTGGCATCGCCATCAGACGACGGTCAGCGGTAGGTTTTGGCATGGTCGGGAATGGCGACTGTTCCGGGAAGGAGATCATGGCGCCGTGGGAGTCACTGTTGGGACCGGCCATGCGGTAGTCACCCTGGTGCAGCAACACAAACATTTCTTCCATTGTGTCTACACAGGCAGGCATGTCAGTTACGCCCGCGGCGATCATGTCACTCTCAGACAAGTAAATAAAATCGATCTTGGTATTCTCGGACATCGGGTTACCTCTGGGCGGCCAGCAAACGGCGACTGCCCCATCACTAAACTGCTGAATTCGCACTGCACACCAAAAACGGCTGCAGCAGTGATGACCGATGCTATTTAGCCCCCCACAAGCTGTATTGAATATTTGGGACAGCGCCCGGAGGTGAATACATGACCAGAAGCAGGTGGAAAAATCATGGCAAATGACGTGTATCGCAGGCAGGTTGCGGGAATTCTCTCCAAACAACCCTGGTTTGTGCTCAATGCTGCGACCCATTATGACCTGGTCATTTCGGACAATCCGGCGATATCCCACTTCTACAGTTTTGAAGCCAACCACCAGAACGGCCTGGCGTTTGCCATTCCCGATGGCTGTGTTGATATCGTCTTTGACTGCAACAGTGAACAGCCCAGCGCCCGGGTTTGTGGCACCACACTGGAAGCCCGCTGTGCCCAATTGCAGGACCACCACAGATACTTTGGTGTGCGATTCGCGTTTGGGGTGATACCTGATTTTCTGAATCTGGCAGCAGATCAGCTGGTCGATCACGAGATCAACCTGCTGGAGTTACTGCCGCACGCCCGCGAGATGATTGAACAGATCAGTAACGAGCCACAGGTACTGGCCCAGAGCCGCTTGTTTGAACATTTTTTCCGCAGCTTTCACAACCGCCAGCCATCGGCACTGACGCTGGAGTCCATGCAGCGTATTTGCCAGCACAAGGGCAATATCCAGATCCAGCAACTTGCCGAACAAACCGGCCGCAGCCGTCGTACCCTGCACCGCCAGTTTATCGACGATCTTGGCATGTCACCGAAGGCCTTCAGTCGTATTGTCCGCTGCCAGTCAGCGGTGTACGACATCAACCATCAGCAGGATGTGGTGTTCTCGGCGCTGGCTTCAGACCTTGGCTTCAGTGACCAGTCGCACTTCCTGCGGGAATTCAAGAAATGCGTCAATGCCACCCCGGCGGATTATCAGGGCCAGGTGCAACAGCAAGACTACCTGCAGCGGATTCGGCATTTTGGCCATCCCTCTTTGATAACCTTGCAACCGGGCAGTCTGGCCAGCTGGCCATGGCACAGCGCCTGAGATTAACAGCACCTGAAATTAACAACGTCAGAGATTAACGGGATCAGGGATCAGGGATCAGATCCTCCGGACATTATTCTGCTGGCGAACCACTGAAGACCCGGACATAAATCTGGCCATACACCAACCGAATAACCAGCCTTTCATGTTTCCCTTTATTAATCATTTTGAAAATCAATAAATTATTTGATTGATATAACTCCCCGCATTCAGGAATCTCATCACCTGAATATTTAACAATCTGGAATATTTGAAATATATCCGTCACAAGAAAACGCCAGGTGCCATTGACGCCGAGATGATTTCCACTTTTGATATGTAAAAAACTGTCATCAAAATCACGTTAACACCCTCAGAAATCCTCACTATGGCGCGTAGTCTTCCCGGTTCTGCGTCACTCAACAGCAAATGGTAAAACGGGTCTAATACTTAAAGCTGAGTTTATAAAAAGTGCTGATATAAGTATGAAGCTCGTCAGATTATGTCCTTTCTTCGCTTATATTTTTTCAGTAGCCTTTGGACATCAGCTTATAAAATTATTCTCAATAGTTAACATTAAATCCCATCAGTAATACACATTCTTTTTTAACAGGAGGAACAATCCGGCTGTATTCACCTATCTGTATTCCAGCCTGGCAATCCAGCACGAATACCGGCAGCCGAGCAATCAACCACCGTGAGCACCGATCAGTTGTATCCAGAAGTTGTAATCACAGCCGCAAACCGCTGTGCCGCATGGATTGATCACTGGATGAGCCAGCCCTGGCCATCGTGAGAATTACAACAACATCAAGGAGCAAGATATGTCGGACAACTATCCCCGTTACACCCCGGACGTGCTCGAGCAGCCAGCCGACTATGGCGTGCTGGCGCAACTGGCCGGTACCTGGGTCAACGTCAATCCCGACAACACCACCGCAGGCTGGGGGATTCACACCACCTGTATGCCATCCCCCGGTTCCAACTCGGAAACCCTTCCCGGCAAATTCCATTTCCTCTGTGAAAACTACACCGAAGAGCTGACCTTCACTCTGGTACCCGGCGGGGTGCGTAACCGTGGTGGCACCAACGAGCAATTCTGCGGTGCGGTGCAATATGAACAGCAGATCAAGGACCTCAACGGCGGCCTGTTACACGTCGAAAACGGCATGTATCTGTGGCTCAGTGATGTCTACAACCATCCGGCTGACGACGACTCCATTATGGAAGACATAGGTTTTCCGGAAATGCGTTCCGGTGATGGCTCCAACGGCCCGCAATATGTGCCCAACTATCAGGTTTCCCGCAGCGGCACCATTCCCCATGGCAGCACTGTGTTGCTGTTTGGCAAGCAATCCGGCCCAACCACCGGCGCTCCTGAATTCCCCACTGGCGATGCCACCTGGGATCCCGCGCATCTGGCAATTTCAGACAGCATGGGCGGCGCCGGAGCCTCTCCGTCGAACCCCATCAATCTTGATCAGCCAGCGCCAGCCTGGGTCGACGACAAGAGCCTGCCAGATACCGACCCCAGTGGTAACCGCACCTACACCCAGCGGATTCTGGCCCATGAGCTGTACCCGTATTCGGTACGCCCAGATCTCAAACTGCGCGATGTGCTGAGCAGCCAGAACGTCAAAAGCTACACCTTGCTGACCATGGCGACCGAACAAACCGGCGGCGCCCAGGGTGGTGTTCTCAATACCCCGTTTGTGCAGCGTTTTACGCCGATCCGGGAAATGCAGTTCCGCCTCTGGATTGAAACCATCGAAGAAAACGGTGAGGAAATCCTGCAGCTGCAATATGAGCAGATCCAATTCTTCGAATTCCAGTTTGGTACCGACGGCGGCACCACCCGCTGGCCACACATTCAGGTCAACACCCTCAGGAAGAAAGCCTGATCACAGCGCCTGGTTAATCCAGACATAAGGAGATGGACCCATGTCGAACAGCGACACAGTTTCCAATAAGGCCTTTCACGGCCTGTTCAGCCGTCTTTATAGCGACGATACCTCACTGGATGATTTGCAGGCGGCTGCCCAGCTGGCCCTGCAGGTGGAATTCACCACCATTCCTGTGTATCTCAGCGGCCTCTATTCCATCAGTGACACCAGCAGTTATGCTTACCAGACGCTGCGCAGTGTGGTGATGGAAGAGATGTTCCACGTCAACCAGGCTGCCAATATTCTGGTCGGGCTCGGCGGCTTGCCAGTATTTACCGGGGCTGCGGCACCTGTGTATCCCGGTTACCTGCCACAAGCCAATCCCGCTACCACGCCTTATCTGGGCCTGTATCGGGCCTCGCCAGACGTCTTCAGCAACGTCTATGAAGCCATCGAGACTCCGGCACCACTGGGAGCACCAGCGCAGGGCAGCAACTACGACAGCATCGCCCAGCTGTATCAGGCGCTGGTCGACGCCGTCGATGCCTACCCCGGCAATCCGTTTGAGCCATCCAGCAGCTGGCCAGGCCGCCAGCGCACTGATATTTACCTCGGCAAGTTCGGCGGTAACGTCAACCCGGTGCTCAACAAGGACAGCTTCCACGCCGCCGTGAATGAGATCGTCAAACAGGGCGAAGGCACAGTACCGCCAGAAGCCCCACTGATACCGATCCAGCAATACGGCAGCTACAACCACTATGGCAAGCGCACCGACGGAACCTACGGCCCGATCACCGGCACGCCGTACGAACTCAGCCATTTCATGAAATTCCGCAGCGTCGCCAACCAGCCTGCTGATTTTCCGGCCTCTTACCCGGTGATATCCAACCCCAAAGCCAGCGATTACAGCAATGACGACGCCGTACTGATGTCGCAGGTGTTCGATATCTGCTACACCATGATGCTGCGAGCGTTTGAGAAAACCTTTAACGCCAGCGCCCCCGACCCCTACTTCAACATTGTGCTGTCGATCATGCATGGCGTCTTGCCATCACTGGCGCGCGCCATGATGCAAACCCCCGCCCTCATGGATGGCGACAGTGCTGTCGGCCCCAACGCTTCCCCTGCCTGGCGCTGCCTGCCTGACAACATCGTTGTGACTCCGGCCGACCTGCCAGCCGACATTCACAAGTTGCTTGAGCGAGTGCCGGAAAGTCGCGCGACAGCCACAGTGCGAAGCCTGCTTGAACAGGCGCAGTACAGCAGCATCGAAATTGCCGACATGACCCAGAAACTGGGCCTCACCACGCTTTGATCTGAAGGGAACTCACCATGTCTGATTACAAGATCTACCCACCGATTGGCATTGCCCGGGTCGGCAACGCCACCAGCAAGTTTTACATTGGTCCAGAAACTTACCGTGGCCTGCCCATCGACCCCGATACCAACCAGCCAATTACTGAAGACGGCTTCCGTGATGAGCAGGGACGTATGTGCCGTCAGGCAGCCCGCTTCCGTATCTACAAGGACGGCGAAGAAATCACGCTGGCGACGGCGAACGTCAAAGACATCCGCTGGACCGTTCACATGGCCAACAAAAAGGCCAGCTGGTATGAATTCGCTACCAACGAAGGGGAGCATGGTTACGCCAGTAATCACCCGCTGCGTAACGCCAAGGTCAGCGACCGTCACAGCCTGATTATTGATCCGGGCCCACGCCAGATCAGCGGCGCCAGCAGCAGCCCGGTGATGCTGGACAAATATACGGTTCCGGCAGGCTATCAGGGCGCCAACTTCCCTCCACCATTGTTATTCCCGACCACCGACAGCATCGACACGCTGGGGGAATTACACACCGACGGCAGCGGCCGCTTGCTGGTATTGGGCGGACTGGGTATTTCCGGCAGCGGCAAGGCCAACCACGGCATCCAGCAATACGCCAACAACGACGACTGGTGGGACGACACTGGCGATGGCCCGGTGTACGCCACCATTGAATGGCAGGATGGCTCCACCACCGAGGTCTCACCCGCCTGGGTATCGGTCGCACCACCGTCCTACGCCCCGGAAATTCCTAACCTGGTAACCCTCTGGGACACCATTTTCGACGGCGCAGTGCGTGAAGGCCGTTACCCCGAAATTTGCGAAAGTGGCTTTTGGAAACAAGGCGCCAGTGGCTATTTGCCCAACTTCCAGACCGAAATCAAACCCTTGCTGGAACGCGCCGCAACCTACACCTGGGTGGCAGCCATTCCACCACGTGCTCACAGCTACGACATCGACAGCCTCGGCATTCTGCCAACGCCACAGCAAGACCAGTACAAGGGTTTCCGCCAGTGGATTCTCGATATTCTGCGTCCACCCAGCAATGAAAACACCCTCATCTCCGGTGCCGGCCGCACCATGATGCCGTACCTGGCTGGTGATAACTGTCTGATCGACGGCACCCTTACCTCTGATTACCTGCGCCTGACCGACACTCAGTACTTCTTTATGCAGCAATGGGCCGAAGGCTATTTCACGAACGAAACCCCGGCCGCCGACGGGCCCGACCAGCTGACCCGCAATATTCTCGACAACTGTGTCGGCGGCGCTTTTTCGCCCGGTATTGAGCTGACCTGGATTTCCCGCAACCGCACCATCTACCAGCCTGCCGACCCGCTGCGCATCAATGCTGCGGCCCCCACCATGGGACCACTCAGCCTTGGCTTTACCCCGCAGGCGATGGAGCCCGGCGATTTGACCCGCTATATGGCGATTCCCTGGCAGGCCGACTTCAACGAGTGTTCGTCGCAACCGATTGGTGACCGGGTACTCTGGTGGTGGCCCGCCCAGCGGCCTGAGTTTGTTTATCTGCAACAGGCACCGGACTACAACAGCCGCTACGCCAAACTGGCCGCCAGCGGCTCGGATATTCCGACCCCGGACCGTGATACCCCCAACCAGCAACCCTGGATCGGTACCGGATTTGACCAGACCCGTGGTGACTTCATTGCCTTCGCCGACGATACCCAGATGGTTGAATACTGGTCACAGCTTGGTTTTGTGATGGGTAAGGATATCGACGGCGAACTGCGCTTTGTCGAAGTTGCCCGCACCCTGCCGCGGCCGTTTGTGCCAGCCGATGAGTGATTATGACGTTGTGATTGTCGGAGCCGGCCCCGCTGGCTGCGCCACTGCGCTGGCCCTGCAAGGGGCTGGCGTCGGGCGTATTCTGCTGATCGACAAACCCAAATCACACACAACTCCGGCAGGAGAATCAGCAGCTCCGGATGTAATCAGCAAATTGCAGCAATTGCAGCTGCCAACCAATCTGGCAGAACAAGGCCATCAACCCTGTCAGGCCAATGTGTCGCGCTGGGGGGGCCAGCGCCATGTTGATGATTTTCTGCACCGCGCCAGCGGTCAGGGCTGGCATCTCGACCGCCAGCAGTTTGATCTGCAACTGCGCTATACCGCCGCTGAACGCGGCGTTCATCTGCTGACCCCGGCAACCCTGCAAGGCCTCCAATGGCAACCAGATCAACAGACCTGGCAGCTGACCATCAACTATGGCGGCCAACAACAAACACTCAGCGGTGACTATCTGGTCGATGCCAGCGCCCGCAACAATACCGTCACCCGCTCACTGGCGGTCGAACGCAAGCGTATCGACAACCTTGCAGCGCTGGCCTGGACGATTGCGGATGGTGAACGTCTGGCCGGTTTGTCGATGGTCGAAGCCATTCCACAAGGATGGTGGTATGCCAGCTGTTTGCCGGATGGCAGAGGCCTGATTGCGCTGATGTCCGATGCCGATCTGATTCGGCGTTATGGTTGGCGAGAACCAACCGCGCTGGCGCGGCTGTGGCAAACCAGTGAGGAATTGCAGCAGTGGTTTCCGTCGATGCCTGCAGCCCGGATTCAGGCCACACCCTTGGCGGCTCAGGCAGGCTTTCTGCAACAGGCTGCCGGACCCGGCTGGATTGCTGTCGGTGATGCCCTGGCCTCCTTCGATCCGCTAACCTCGTCCGGTATCTCCAATGCCCTCGGCGATGCACTCGCGGCAGCGCCTGTGATTCAGGGCTGGCTGCAACAACGGGATTTACAACCGGCCGAACACTACGCAGAACGCGCGAACCGCGGCGTTTCCCGCTATCTGCAGCAATGGCTGCAGCAATATGGCCGGGAAAAGCGCTGGTCTGATCAACCCTTCTGGGCTCGTCGCCAGCTTAGCCAGAGCCAGCCGCTACACCAGCCAGCCATGCAACCAGGCTAGAGGAGACTGCTGTTTAAAGAACACAACCAGCGTCGGCCAACCCCGGGGTATCCGGCGCTATCACTATATTTATAGCGCCAGCCTGACAGGCTGTTGATTTTTGTTTTCGAGGCCGCAGTGGCAACGCAGATAGAAAATCAACGTCCTGTTAAAGATCAATCACCAGCAGTGGCGACTCTGCCGTCGCCAGCACCTTGCCTTCTGCATCTTCCAGCGAGGCTTCACAGAACATCACCTTGCGGCCGGGTTTTTTCACCTTGGCGCGCACAATCAGACGGCCACAAAAGGCCGGACGTAAAAACTGCAATTGCAGGTTAATGGTGGAGATAGACTGGCCTTCGGCCACCATGGTCAGGGCACTGAAGGCCAGCCCCATGTCCAACAGCATGCTCAATGAACCACCCTGCAACACCCCATTACCCTGGGTGTATTCATCACCCAGTTCAAATTGCAGCACCACTTCACCGCTGTGGGCCTCAACGATGTACTGCTTCAGCGTTTGGGTGATATTGGAGCCAGTGGCTGGCTGCATGGTCAGTTGTTCCTTGATGCATTTATCCAGTAAATGCCAGTCCGGGTTAATAAGGGGTTGTTCCATTTTCTGCGTTCCTGCTGTTGTTATTTGAATGTTCCGGAGTCGGTTGGCAGGACTGTATCACAGCCAACTTTTGTGTAACGGACGCTAGCCAAAAATTGTTGCACTACACAACAAAAAAGCCCGGGAGGAGAACCCCGGGCAAGGCAAATCACAAAAACATAGTGCTGTTTGATTCGGATTAGCAGCGGCGTGACCAGCCTGAAGAAGCCAATAGCTGGTTTGGTGCCATGCCGCTGATGATCAGAATCCTATGCTGATGCCCGCCAGAAAGTTGTTGATCGAATGTTCGTACTGGCCGCCTTCCACATACATGTAGGACTGGCTGCCGGTGGTGTATTTCAGCTTGGCCATCACGCCGCTGTTATCCAGCGCGTCATTTTTATGGTTCTTGTTGGCGTAGCCGAGTGAGGCCGTCAAGGTGTTGGTCAGCTCCATTTCACCGACCACCGCATAAGATTTGAAGTTACCGGACGGGTGCTTGTCGTTGTTCTCGAAAGTGGCGCCCAGCGAGAACGAGCCAAAGTCGTAACCGGCAGTGGCGGCACTACGGTTATAGGTTTCCGGCACCAGTTTGTCGCTGACCTGCACGTTACCAACACCGGCATTAAAGTCGCCTTTCTTGTAGACCACCCGCCATACCAGCGCATCGGCATCTTCGCCGTTGTAGTCATCAATCGTCAGTGCTGCGCCAATAAAACGGAAGCCACCACCAAATTCCGGTGAAATATAGGCGACAACGTCATTGGCCTGTTCAATTTGGGCAAAAATGGCATTCGGACCGGTTTTACCGTGCATGCGGTTATATTCGAACTTATCGACGTTGCCATACAGCTGTGCCCATTGGCCCGAAATAGTCCTTGGTGCCACCAGAAACAAACCATAATCGGTAATCACAAAGATCCGCGCAGTATGCACATCGACGTCGCCTTCGGAATTACCGTTATCGAGGTCAGAGGTTTCACCGGAGCTCCAGGTTTCGTTATTGGCATCAATACCGTTCAGCTCACCGGCGTAGTCGGCGACAAATTCGTATTTCAGTTTCAGGCCACTGTCGGTGGTGTACATGCCCTTGATGCCAAGATCGGCCTTGAATGCCCAGACATCATAGTCACGGGAACCGGCCTGCAGGATACCAACATTGAGTTTGCCGGTCAGTTCAGGGGCCTTGTTGGTTTCAGCCAGTGCCTGACCGCCGGAGCACAGGCCTGCCATCAGAACCGTTGCAGCCAGAATTTTCTTGTTATAACTCTTCATGATATAGCCTCATTTATTATTATCAGTTTCCATTCGCCAGCCTGCTGCAGGGCATATAATTCGTTGCCGTTATCAAACGCAGGCATGCAGTAACCCCCAACGACCTTTCGCTGTTTCAAATAATGTTTAAATCGCCGGAGTAAGGTTTTTTACAATCGGTTTTGCTGGTTTATCGGTTTATATTGCAATTGCTTCGCGGTTTTCGTCCTCCTGTACGGTACGCCAAAGTATTTTTCCACTCCCGGATTTGGGTAATGACTCGACAAAACTGATCGAACGGGGAATCTTGTAGGCCGCCATATGTTCACGGCTCCATTCGATTAAATCATCGGCGCAGATATCACCGTGGTTATCCGCCAGTACCACCATCGCCTTGACGGTTTCACCGCGTTTGGGATCTTTTTTTGCGACCACACAGACTTCCCGAATCGCCGGATGGCGATACAACACGGCTTCAACCTGGGTCGGCCAGACCTTGAAACCGGAAGCATTGATCATGCGTTTGAGGCGATCAACCACATACACATAACCCTGTTCATCCAGATAACCAAGGTCGCCGGTGCGCAGATAGGAGACGCCATCAATCAGCACAAAGCTTTCAGCATTGGCCTGCTCATCCTGCCAATAACCCTGCATCACCTGCGGCCCGGCAATCAGCAGTTCACCAATCTCGCCATCACGAACAGGCGTCAGTGTTTCGTGATCCACCACCTGCAGCAGGGTGTTGAAAACCGGAATTCCGGCACAACCTGCTTTAGGTGCCTGCGGCGGGTTGGCAGTGCCCGGACAGCAGGTCTCGGTCATGCCGTAACCTTCCATAAAGGTCACACCACAAAGCTCGTACAGTCGTTTGGCCACCGCTTCCGGCATGCTCGAACCACCACCAAACATCACCCGCAAGGACGACACATCGTACTGCTCAAAATCCGGCATATTGATCAGGTCAATCGCCATGGTTGGCACGGCTGGCCAGACCGTGACATGGAAGTTATGAATCGCATGGGCTGCCACTTCACGGTCCCAGCGCGGCACAATCACCAGCGTGCCGCCCTGGGCAATGGAGCTGTTCATACCCGCTTGCAGACCAACCACATGAAACATCGGCGCCACTGCCAGAATCACATCACCGCGTTTAATACCAAACCAGTCGTAGACCCCACGCAAACCATGCTGAACACTGATGTTGCTGTGTTTGCAGCCCTTCGGATTACCGGTCGAACCCGAGGTGTACGGCAGCATTACCAGATCGTCGAGTTCAACCTCAGTGATAGCAACCAACGGCGTCTCGCAGGCCAGCGCCTGCTGCCAGTGAACATAGTGGCTGTGCTGATCGAGATCCGCTGGCGCGCCCTGATTGAGAATAAAGTCCGGGATCGGCAGCTCGGTCGAAACCCGCAGGTAATCACGATATTCAATGCCCACCACCAGCACATCACGCCGATCCATCACACCAACAAAGGCGTGATGCAGCTCGTTGGCAGCAAACAGCACCCTGGCACCACTGTTGTCGAGCAGATATTGCAGCTCTTCCTCGACGTACATGGGGTTCATCGGTACGACTACGGCCCCCAGTCGCAGCGCGGCGTAGTAGGCAATCACATACTGCGGGCTGTTTTGCGAGAAAATGCCGACCCGATCGCCCTTGCCCACGCCAGCCTCCGTGGCCAGCCAGGTCGCCAGCAGGCACACATCCTGATGCAGCTGCTGGTAGGTGATGCAGGTTTCATAGAACACCATGGCAATGGCGTCCGGATCGGCTGCCACCGAGCGTTCCAGATTGCTGTAGACACTGTGGTCGGTCAGTTCGATATCGTGTGGCAGGCCCGGAGGCCAGACCGCAAAGTTCTTTTGGTAAGCCATGTCCCTGCCCCTTATTCCAGTCGCTCAAAGATGGTGCTGATGCCCTGCCCCATGCCGATACACATGGTCGCCAGACCAATCTGGCTGTTCTGTTGTTGCATCACATTCAGCAAGGTGGTGGAGATACGGGTGCCGGAGCAGCCGAACGGGTGTCCGAGAGCAATGGCACCGCCATTGAGGTTGACCTTGTGGTCCAGCTCGTCCATCAACTGCAGATCCTGCAGTACCGGAATGGCCTGGGCAGCAAAAGCCTCGTTCAGCTCAACGGCGTCGATATCCTTGATGGTCATACCGGCGCGCTTGAGCGCTTTCTGGGTGGCGGGCACCGGCCCATAACCCATCAGTGCCGCTTCACAACCGGCCACCGCCATCGACACGATGCGCGCCATCGGCTGCAAGCCAGCTGCACGCGCCGCCTTGCCCGACATCACCAGCATCGCCGAGGCGCCGTCGGCCATCGCCGAAGCCGTGCCCGCAGTAATGGTGCCGCGGCCCGGAATAAACACCGGCGGCAGTGCTGCCAGCCCTTCCAGTGAGGCATCGGCACGAATCACTTCATCCTGTTTGACGGCGATCAGTGTGCCGTCAGCGGCGTGGCCTTCCACCGCAATCAACTCACGCTGGTAACGGCCTTCGACGGTGGCGGCGTGCGCCAGCTGCTGCGACCGCACGCCAAACTCATCCTGCTGCTGACGGCTGACACCGTGTTTGCGGGCCAGTGCTTCGGCGGTCAGGCCCATGTTCATCGAATGACTGGAAATCGAGCGGCTCAACTGCGGGTTGATATCCATGCCATGAGTCATCGAGATATGCCCAATGTGCTCAACCCCACCAACAATAAAACTGTCGCCCAAGCCGGCCTTGATCGACGCCGCAGCGGTATGCAGGCCAGCCATCGACGAACCACACAGGCGGTTGACCGTCTGGGCGGCAATATCGGCTGGCAGATCGGCCAGAATCGCCACTCCCTTGGCGATGTTGAGTCCCTGTTCCAGCGTCTGGTTAACACAGCCCCAGATCAGATCCTCGACCCGGGCCGGATCGAAATTGGGGTTACGCGCCAGCAAGCCTTGCAGTAGCCGGGCTGACAGGGTGTCGGCCCGCACGTGGCGGTATACACCTTCGCGCGAACGTCCCATTGCAGTACGGGCGGCATCAATAATCACCACGTCCTGATCATCAAAATGCTTGTTCATATGCACCTCCTCAGTGAGCAGCGATAGCGTGGAAAGACTGGCCTGCGGCGGCCATCTGGCGCAGTCCGGCGGTCGGCTGATAGGCCATGCCGAGGCTTTGCCACTGGTCACAGCTGGCAACAAAATCCGCCAGCCCAAGGCTGTCGATATAGCCAAACACCCCGCCCAGATAGCGCGGGAAACCGACGCCGTTCACCAGTGCGATATCAACATCACCGGCACTGCTGGCTATGCCTTCCTCAAGGCAGCGCACGGCCTCCAGGCACATCGGAATCATCATCCGCTGGATAATCTGCTCGTCGCTGAGTTCACTGCTGGCGCTGATCACCCCTTGCAGCACGTCTCGCACCGCCGGGTCGGATTTTTTCTTCAGCTTGCCGCGCTTGTCGGTTTCATAGCGGTAATAGCCAGCACCACTTTTCTGACCCAGACGACCGGCTTCGAACAGCACATCTGTCGGCGTTTTAACCCCCGTCAGATAACGATCCGGGTAAGCTTTGGCGATCAGGCCTTCGGCGTGATGGCCAGTGTCCATGCCGACAATGTCCGCCAGGGTCGCCGGGCCCATCGGCCAGCCAAAGGCTTCCATCACCTTGTCGATGCGTTCGAAATCAACACCGTCCATCACCAGCCGGGCGAAGGCGTGTACATACGGCAGCAGAATCCGGTTGACCAGAAAACCGGCGCAGTCGCCGACCACCACGGGGACTTTCTGCATCGCCAGGGCATAGGAAACCGCCCGGTTAATCGCCAGTTCGGAGGTTTGTGGGCCGCGAATGATTTCGACCAGCGGCATCCGGTGCACCGGGTTAAAGAAATGCATACCACAGAAGTTTTGTGGCCGCGTCAGACCGGCAGCCAGTTCCGCCACCGTCAGGGTTGACGTGTTGGTCGCCAGTACGGCTTCGGCACCAACCTGCTGTTCCACTTCGGCCAGTACCGCTCGCTTGATCGCGGGGTTTTCGACCACGGCTTCAACCACCAGATCAGCTTGCTCAAAACTCTGGTAATCCAGCCGCGGCTGAATCCGCTGGCTGGTTTGCAGCGCTGCTTCCGGCGTCATTTTTTTGCGTTTGATCTGGCCAAGCATCAGCCGGTTGGCTTCTGCCATGCCGGTGTCGAGGGCGCTCTGGGCGATGTCCTTCATCACAATCGGCGTGCCGGTCGAGGCACTCTGATAGGCCACGCCACCACCCATGATGCCGGCTCCCAGCACTGCCGCCTGCTGTACTGGTTGTGCGTCTTTGGCGAGGTTGCGGTTGGTCTTTTTGAGCTGCTGATCACTGAGGAACAGGGTCACCAGATTGCGTGCCACCGTGCTTTTGGCGAGCGCAATAAAGTCGCGGCTTTCATGCGCCTGGGCTTCAGCCCGTGACAGCCGTACGCCTTGGCGAACCGACTCGATAATGCGGCGGGCAGCCGGGTAATGCTCACTGGTAGTCATGGCTACCATGCCGGTTGCGGTATCACAGGCCATCGTCAGTTCGGCTTCCGCCAGCGTCATGGCGCTGGTTTTCAGCTGACGTCGACGCTGGTAATCGAGCTCGCCATCTACCGCCTGTTGCAATACCCGCAGGGCCGCCGCTTCAAGCTGGTCATCGGCTGCAATCACGGCATCGGCGACACCCACCCGCAGGGCTTCAGCGGCTTTCATTGGCCGTCCCTGGGTCATCCAGTTGAGGGCGTTATCAACGCCGATCAGACGCGGCAGCCGCACGCTTCCACCCCAGCCTGGCAGAATGCCAAGATTGACTTCCGGCAGCCCCAGCCGGGCCTTGTCGCTGACAACCCGGAAGTCGGCACTGAGCGCCAGTTCCAGACCACCACCCAAAGCCTCACCGCGAATGGCCACAACGGTCGGCAGCGGCAGGTCTTCAATACGGTTGAAAATCTTATGTACGCTCATGCCGTAGTCGAAAATAGTGTCTTCGCGGGCGGCAAAGTTGTCGCAGAATTCAGTGATGTCGGCACCGGCCACAAAACCGGCCTTGGCACTGCAGATCAGCAGGCCACGCATACGATCCAGCGGCAGTTGTTCGATGGTCTGGCCCAGTGCCGCAATGGCCGCCTTGCTGAGCACATTCATACGGCTGTCAGTGGCATCCAGCACCAGCTGATAGAGGCCGTTTTCAATTTCCTCAAGGCGAACGAAGCTCTCCACATTCATCGGGTGGTTCTCCAGTTAAGTCGGGGAAAGACCCGTCACCGCAAGCGACGGGCATTCTTTAGCTCAAGACATAGCTCAAGATGAAGATCAGAAGTTCTGTTGGTAAATCAGCATCATCACCACCAGTAACAGGTCGGCCAGAATGAACGGCAGTACACCGGCAAAAATCTTCTCCAGCGAGGCGTAGTCCTTGGCGACGGAATGAATCACAAAGACGTTGAGCCCCACCGGCGGCGTGATCATGCCGATCTCCAGCAGCTTGGCCACCAGCAGGCCAAACCAGACCTTGTCGATGCCGTGCTCGGCTATTAAGGGCAGAAACAGTGGCAGGGTCAGCAACATGGCGCCAATAGGCTCCAGAAACATGCCAATCGCCAGATAGATAAAGGTGATTACCAGCAGAATGCCGAGCACACTGAAACCGTGGTCGTCGATCCAGTCGGCGACTTCAAACGACACCCCGGTGAGGGCAATCAAACGGGTAAACAGGCTGGCACCAATCGCCACCATAAACAGCGCGCCACTCGACAACAGGGTGTCCAGGCAGCTGTCGATAAAGCGTTGCCGGGTCAGCTCCTTGCGCACCAGCCCAATGACCATGGTGAAGAAAGCACCAATGGCACCGGCTTCGGTGGCGGTAAAAATGCCGCCAAACAGACCACCAAACACCACCACAATCAGCAACAGTACCGGCCAGATGTCCATGCTGGCATCGATCTTCTGTTTCAGGGTGGTACTTTCAACGCCGGGCAGACGATCCGGGTTACGCCACCAGGTCAGCCACACCACGCCGAAATACATCACCATCGACAGCAAGCCTAACGCCAGTCCACCCAGGAACAGGTCGTTGATCGACTCTTCCGCCTGGATGCCATAGATGATCAGCAGGATGCTGGGTGGAATCAGCGCGCCAATGGTGCCGCCAGCCGCAACCGCACCGGTGGCGGTCCGTACGTCATAGTTGAGGCGATGCATTTCCGGAATGGCGATACGGCCAATCGCTGCACTACAAGCCACCGACGAACCGGTCACCGCGGCGAAACCACTGGCGCCACCAATTGAGGAAATCGCCAGCCCGCCCGGCAACCAGCCGAGCCAGGCACGGGCCGCACTGAACAAGCCACGGGTCATGCCGGTATGGAAGGCGACATAGCCCATCAGCAGGAACATCGGCACCGAACTCAGCGTCCAGCTGGAAGCGAAGCTGTAGGGAATGTTGGAGATCATCGACAGCGCTGACTCAGCACCCACGATGGCTGCCATGCCCACCGCAGAAACCACCATCAGACTGACCGCAATTGGCACCCGCAGAATAATCAGGGTCATCACTCCCAGCAGGGCGACAAAACCTATCGTTACCGGTTCCATATCAATCCTCCATGTGGGCCAGGGTGACGCTGAGGGCATCAGCGTCGTGAGGGTGTTCCACCACCCGGCTGCTGAACAGTTCGCCGGTGGTGGTGACAACCCGCAGGCTTGCCACCAGTGCCATCAGCGCAAATGACAGCGGCAGAATCCAATAACTGGGCCAGGTGTAGAACATATCGACACCGGACTCGACGTAAGAGCCTTTTTCAGTGTGGCCAATGGCTTCCTGCAAGGTGCCCCAGGCCAACATGCTGTACACCGCCAGCGACAACAAAAAGCCGATCAGGGTGACCAACAGCTTGAGCCGGGCTGGCAGCCGGTCGGTAAAGATGGTGGCTTCCACATGGCGGTTGCGCAGTTCGGCATAAGCAATCGGCAAAAAGCTGACCGCTACCATGTAGTATTTGCTGACCAGCTCGGAGGTCGCTGGAAATCCCGCCCCCAGCAGACTGCGCATGGCCACATCAATCACGATCTGCAGCACCATCAGCACCAGAATCAGGGAACCGATACCAATGGTGAGACGGCCAACCCAGGTCTCAAGATGTTTCATTGTGTCACCCGTATTCCGCTTACAGACCGTACTGGCTCAGATCACGCTTGGCCCAGATTTCCCGGTAGCGCAGCTCGGCCAGCTCATCCTGAGTGGAAACACCGGCTACCAGACCGTTCCACTTTTCAACCAGGGCGATGTAACGATCGACCTTGGCCTGGGCATTTTTAACGCCGCGCTGTTCCAGTGTTTTGGCAACCGTAGCGAGGTGATCTTGCTTGAATTGTTCGGCCTTGGCCTTCAGAGACGGGTCCGGATCGATAAACTGGATACCGGCTTTCTTGCCTTCACGGGTCGCGTCTTCGAGGGTGTCACGCCAGCCATAAATACTGGCTACCTGGGCGTACTGGGCCGCATGGATCAGAGCGTGGCGCTCCTTGTCGTCCATTTTGCTCCACAGACGATTGCCGACATTGGGGAAAGCGGAGGCGTTGAAAACGCCCTGATGGATATTGGTGACGTATTTCACCACGTCGTAGAGACGGGCATTCTTGAGGTCGGCAGCGGAGCTGTAGGTACCCGCCAGCACGCCGGAAGACAGACCCTCGAAGATTTCTGAAGATGGCATCTGCACCGTTACGCCACCCATATCGGCAACAAAACGGGTAAATACTGAGCCGGCGGTACGAACGCGCATACCACTGAGGTCATCGCTGCTGTGTACTGCTTTGGTGGTCAACAACTCGTACGGCACCGTGGCATCACTGCCGGTGTAGACCTGGCCATTCTTCTTGAACTCGGCCTGACACTCGTCACAGGTGGCAATGTATTCAGTCACCGCCGAAGCAATCGCACGGTTGTCAGTACCAACAATCGACAGCTCGGCGACCAGCGCGCTTTCGGTATAGTCGGCGGCGAAATACGGCATGATGATGGTGCCCATTTCGGCGACACCATTTTTCAGCCCCTCATTCATTTCACCGATCGACAGCAGACCCGACGGGGTATCGCGGATTTTCCACTTGCCGTCGGTAAATTCTTCCAGCTTGTCAGACATTTTTGGATAGGCCGTGGTTGCCAGCACGTGGGCCGGACCAAAGCCACTGACGGCACGAATGGTTTTGGCGTTCACGGCTGGCGTCTGAGCCAATACCACGGCAGCCGTCAGGCCGGTAACCAGAGACAGAATTCCGGTTTTCATCGATGTCACCTTCTTGTAGTTAGCTTGTTATTTTTATTGCTCTGGTGCGCCTTTTATCAAAACGCACACGGGTACTACACCCTGGAGGGGACAGGGTCGGCCGGTTTACCCGGCCTATGCCAGCGGACTTCAGTCCGCCAGCAAATTCATATCCGGCAGGCTGGCATCCGGCGCCAGCCAGTTTTCAATCTGCTGCTGCAAGCCAGCCACTTCGGCCAGCGTGTAGCGACTGTAAAATTCAGCACTCTGCAGCCAGTCTTCCAGCTGACGTTCGGCATACTCCCCGGTGCCCTGCTGCTGGCGCGCAGCAATAGCGCAGCGACACAACAACCAGCCTCCGGCAACATGACCAAACAGCATCAGGAAAGGCACCGAAACAAACTGCGCCAGCGCCATATCACGGCCACAGCCCTTGATCATTCGCTGGCCACTATCTGCCAAACGTTCGACTGCCTGCTGCAGCCGCGACGCCAGCCCTGCCAGCCCAACGGCATTGAGGCCTGCCACGGTCGCCTGCATCTGTTCGATCAGCAGGCCAAAACTTTCGCCCTTGTCGCGGAACAGCTTGCGACCAATCAGGTCGTTGGCCTGAATGCCGGTGGTGCCTTCGTAGATCGGGCTGATACGGGCATCACGCCAGATTTGCGCCGCGCCGGTTTCCTCGACAAAGCCCATACCGCCGTGAATCTGGATGCCTAGCGAGGCCACTTCCACACCGGATTCCGTTGCCCAGGCCTTGAACACCGGAATCATCAATTCGATAAATTTCTGCTGTTGCTGCCGCACCAATGGATCAGCGTGGTTTTCATTCAGGTCCTGGGCTTCGGCAATCACCAGCGCCAGCGCCCGCATAGCCCGGGTGCGAGACTGCATCAACATCAGCATGCGCCGCACATCGGCATGATCGGCAATCGCCACGGCTTTGGCGGGATCGGCCAGACTGGCACCTTGCACCCGTTCGAAGGCATAGTTGCGCGCCAGTTGCAGTGCCGCTTCCGCCGACGCCACACCTTCAATACCAACGGCCAGCCGCGCCATGTTCATCATCACAAACATCGCCGCCAGGCCCTTATTTTCCTCACCGACCAGGTAACCAACCGCACCATCGTTGTCACCAAAGGACATCACCGCAGTTGGACTGGCGTGAATCCCCAGCTTGTGTTCCAGCGCCGCACAGACCAGATCATTACGCGGACCCAGCGAGCCATCGTCATTAACCAGAAATTTGGGCACCAGAAACAGCGAGATACCACGTACGCCAGCGGGAGCATCTGGCGTGCGCGCCAGTACCAGGTGAATGATGTTTTCGGCCATGTCATGTTCGCCGAATGAGATAAAGATCTTCTGACCTTTAATCCGATAGCTGCCATCGGTCTGCGGCATGGCTCGGGTGCGCAAGGCACCCACGTCGGAACCGGCCTGGGGCTCGGTCAGGTTCATGGTACCGGTCCATTCACCGGCAACCATTTTGGGCAGATAGGTTTGTTTCAATTCATCGCTGGCAGCGGCAAAGATGGCTTCGACCGCCCCCTGAGTCAGACCCGGACACATGGTGAAAGACTTGTTGGCCGAGCTGAACATCTCGGTCGCCAGCGAGCTCACCATCCACGGCAGTTGCTGGCCGCCAAACTGTTCCGGCAAGGCCATGTTATTCCAGCCATTGGCACACAGTTGCGCCCAGGCATCGGCGAATCCGGCGGGCGTTGTGACCACACCATCCTGCAGCTGCAAACCAGCGCGATCAGCCGTGGCATTGAGCGGCTCCAGTACCCCGGCAGCAAACTTGCCCGCTTCTTCCCAGATGGTCAGCGCCAGTTCAGCGGTCATCATTTCCGGATCACTGACCGCGGCCGGAAAGTCCACCAGCTCGTTCAGCAGGAAACGTAAATCTTGTAAGGGAGCCTGGTACGCCATGGTATGGAATCCGTGAATTGTTATTATGAATTCCACTCTAGCGAAGGCATTTTTTGGGGTCTGTAGGAATATTCTGATTCGATCGATTATTCACTCAACTGTTGACCTGAAAAACAAAAAAACACTAACCTGAGCAAAAGGCCAAACAACAAAAACAAGAGGCCCACCATGCGCTATACCCGTCAGCGGCTGCTGGAAAGCCGCATCATCAATGCTATTCCCTATCAGGTGTTGGTCGAGCAATCCCTAGTCGGTATCTATCTGATCCAGGATGGCATTCTCAAATACTGCAATAACCCGTTTGCAGAAATTACCGGTCACCGCCCCGAACAGCTGATAGGCAACCCGATTGCCGACGTGGTCGCACCGCACAGCATTGACCGGGTGCTGAACCATATTCAGCAACGTATCAGCCAGGGCAGCGGCAGCAGCATTCGCTATTTTAATCAGGCGGTTCACGTCGATGGCCATCTGGTCGACCTGGAAGTGCACGGTCGTTCGATCATGCATGAAGGCCGTCCGGCCATCGCCGGGGTTGCGGTGGACGTCACCCAGCGGCTGCAATACGAACGCGAGCTCAAGGATTCCCATCACCAGCTGCAACAAATGACCCGGCTGGCGATCAAGCTGCGAGAGCAACAGCGGGAGGACATGGCGCGAGATATTCACGATGAACTGGGCGGTTTGCTCACCTCCATCAAGCTCGACGCCAGCCGGATTCTGAATCATCCGACCTCCCCTGAAGTCGAGGAAATCGTTAACGATATTCTCTCGCTGGCCCAGGACAGCATTAACTTTGCCCGCTCCAAATCCGAGCAGCTCTATCCCGCCACACTCAAATATCTGGGCCTTGGCTGTACGCTGGAAAACCTGCTCAAACACTTCCAGCAACGCAGCGAGCTGGCTTGCCAGCTGTCGATCCAGAGCCAACTGCCCCGGCTGGTGGCTGAAGCCGAGCTGATGATTTACCGCATCGTGCAGGAATCGCTCACCAACGTTGCCCGCCATGCCAAAGCGACGGCCGTCAATGTGACCATCCGCTTGCAGGAGCAATCGCTGCGTGTCTGTATCAATGACAATGGCCGCGGCATTGAGCCCGAGAACTTCAACAAGGGATCACTGGGACTGCTGTTTATGCGCGAGCGAGCGGCTGACTTTGACGGTCAGGTCCACGTCTCCCGCTATAACAATCGCACCGATGGTTTTTCCTCTGATACTCTCGCTTCTGATGACTGGCCGACCAGCGAGCAGACCAGCGGCACCCGCGTGTGCCTCGAACTGCCATTAACCGAACAGCTGTTACAAGCGAACCAGCCGCCAGCGGATAAATCCGCCTGACAGGGAGTTTGTCATGAACCATCCACATGCCATTCTGCAAGTTGATGACCACACCATTTTCCGTAATGGCCTCAACAAACTGCTGGCAGACAGCGGCCGCTTTGCCATTCAGGCTGAAGCCGCCAATATCGAACAGGCGTGCGAACAACTGCAGCAGCATCACAACCTCGAACTGGTGATTCTCGATGTCAATCTGGCGGGTCAGAACTCCCTCGATCATCTGGTTGAACTGCGCAATATCCGCCCCGCCATTCCGGTACTGGTGATGTCGATGTACCCGGCCACCCAGTTTGCCCCGGCCGCCTACCGCGCCGGCGCCAACGCCTATCTCAGCAAAGATGCTTCCAGTGAAGAGTTGTTACAGGCGCTCGGCCATATCATTGACGGCCAGAATTGGCATATTCACCTGCCAGACGGCGAACAGCCACAAGGTTATCCCCATGAGATCCTGTCCGAACGGGAGCTGGCGATTCTGAAACATATCGCCAATGGCGATGCCCTCACGGATATCGGCAGCAAAATGTTCCTCAGTGTGAAAACCGTCAGCACTTACCGCAGCCGGATTCTTGAAAAGCTCGACATGACCAATAACGCCGAGCTGATCAAATACGCCCTGCAGCATGGCTTGGTGGTTTAAAAACCGAGATCAGCCAAACCGCTCAAACAACTGCGGATTAATGCCCGCCGTCAGTGGCCGCTCCAGAAATGAGATGGCGATGCTCTGCTGGCGCAGGGCATTTACATCGCTGTCAGGCTGCTGCACCTGGCGGTAGTTATGCTGGAACGACAGCCAATAATAATCCTGCTGCCGCTGGTCCTGGCGTTGCTCGACCCCGGCGCCAGTCAGGGATCGGCCATTGATGCTGGCGTTGCTGATGCCCGCTACCGCCGCCGCCGCGACCGACGGAAAGTTGATATTGGTCACCAGGCCTTCCGGCAACGGCTGCGACAACAGCTGGCGGATCAGCGGCACGGCATAACGGCCGCTAGTGTCCCAGTGAATGTTGTTGCGGTCCTTCCAGGCCTGGCTCAGTGCAATCGCCGGAATACCAAACAGGCTGGCGGTCGTAGCTGCTCCCAGCGTGCCGGAGAAGCCGACGGTATCAGCCATGTTGATGCCCAGGTTTATCCCGGACAGCAGTAAATCCGGTGGTTCCGGCATCAGTTGAAATGCGCCCATCAGCACGCAGTCCGACGGCGTACCACGTACAGCGAACTGGCGTTCAGCCAGTTGTTTGCAGCGAATCGGCTGATGCAATGACAGGCTTTGTGACGAACCACTTTGATCGGTCTCTGGTGCCACCAGCCAGACTTCCTCCGCCAGCTGGCCAGCCAGTTCCAGTAACAGCTGGATACCCGGCGCGTCATAACCATCGTCATTGGTGATCAGCAGCCGTTTTACCAGCGGGCCAGTATGGCTGTCGGCTTCCGCCAACAGCTGCATCAACTCCGGCTGCTTCATGCGCAGGTCACTCCGCCATCCACCGCCAGCGCGGTGCCGGTGACGTGACGGGACGCATCTGCAGCCAGAAAGACCGCCGGGCCCTGCAGGTCGGTTTCACTGCCGAAGCGTTTCAAGGGCACGCTTGGCAAGACCTTGTCGGCAATGCTTTCGAGCAATTTGGCCGACAATTTTGAATGGAAAAAGCCCGGACAGAGGGCGTTCACATTGATGTCGTATTTGCCCCATTCGCTGGCCAGTGCCTTGGTGAAATTGATCATCGCCGCTTTGGAGGTGTTATAGCTGATGGTGTTCATATCCAGCTCCGGCCGATTGCCAGCCAACCCGCCAATCGAAGCGATATTGATGATTTTGCCGTAGCGGTTGGGAATCATGCACTGACGGCCAATTTCGCGCGTTAACACAAACGGCGCGGTGATATTCAGCGTCATCACCTTGTTCCAGCCATCCAGCGGATGCTCTTCCATCGGTGCGCCCCAGCTGGTGCCAGCGTTGTTGACCAGAATATCGATGCGGCCAACCTCAGCTAACAGTTGTTCGACCATGCCTGGAATCGAGTCCAGATCCTGCAGGTCGCTGACCCAGCTGATAATCCGGCTGCTGTCGTTGCCAGCCAGCGGTAACAGTTCGGCTTTGGCTTCTGCCAGCTCGGCCGCCTTGCGGGCGGTAATCACAACCCGTGCGCCCTGTTTGAGGAAGCCTGCTGCAATTTGCTGCCCCAGCCCGCGCGAAGCGCCGGTAATCAGGGCGGTTTTGCCTGTCAGATCAAACATAGTGATACCCATGCTTATTGTTGGTATGTGGGTATCCCGCCCAGCGGCGCCACCCTGATGTCTGGCCCCTCAGTCAGTCATCAAGGCCGCCGTTGGCCGGGAAACACGCTGCCTGTCGCGTTGTTTATCGGTTGCTCCAACGACGATCAGGCTTCATTCATAAAGGCCACCCGGGCCAGCAGCGATCCACCGCGCTGGCCCTGTTTGACCAGCAAGTCATCCGGCTGCCAGAGACTTTTGCCATGGCTGGCGTAACGCTGATAGCCGCGCATTTCCCCGGCAACCTGGTTAAGCCCGAGCTGCTGGGCCAGAAACATGGGTCCGCCTGCACTGGCCGGAAAGCCGTAACCGTTAACAAACGCCAGGTCGATATCCACCGGCGCCTGGGCAAACCCTTCGCGCACAATGGCGCAGCCTTCGTTAACCAGCGCCAGAATACAGCGGCCGATGATTTCGTCCTTGCTGATCTGCCGACGATTCAGCCCCAGCTCGGTGGAGATTTGTTCTAACAGCTGTGCTGTTTCAGCACTGGGCACAGGTGTGCGGGAGCCGGGTTCGTAGTGATACCAGCCAGAGCCGGTTTTCTGGCCATAACGCCCCTGCTCACACAAGGCATCGCCAATGCTGGGCTGGATGATGTCGGGGTTCTTTTGAGCCCTCTGAACCCGCACGCCCCAGGGAATATCGTTGCCAACCATATCCAGCGCCCGCAGCGGCCCAATCGCCATGCCCCAACCTTCCAGTGCGGTATCGATCTGTTCCGGCGTCGCCCCTTCTTCGAGCAGGTACATGGCTTCCTGATGGAAGCGGTCAAACAAGCGATTGCCAATAAAGCCGTCACAGTTACCGGCGACCACAAACACCTTGCCGAGCGCCAGCGCCATGGCCTTGGTGAGCCCTAACACAGCTGCCGAGGTGACCTGTGCCGGTACGATTTCCAGCAGCCGGGTGATATGGGCCGGAATAAAAAAGTGTGTGCCGATCACCCGTTCGGAATGCTCCACCGCATTGGCAATGGCATCCAGATCGAGCGTCGAGGTATTGGTCGCCAGGATACAGTCCGGGCTCACCAGAGCCTCCAGCTGCTGCATGACCGACTGCTTCAGTTCGAGGATTTCCGGTACGGCTTCGACCACCAGTCCGGCCTCAGCAACCCCATCCATCACCCCGGCATAGCTGAAACGACTGGCCAGCCCGGCGGCTTGTTCATCAGTGAGCTTGCGCTTGTTTTGCTGGCCAGCGATATAACCGCTGATAAAGTCCTGCGCCGCCGCCAGCGAAGACTCGCTGGCATCGATCACCAACACCTGCTTGCCGAGTCGGGCCATGGCGATGGCAATACAACGGCCCATCGCACCAGCACCAACCACCGCCACCCGGGTGATGGCAGCAAATGCCGCCTGGTCAGCGGCGCTGACCTGGCGGGGCAGCTCGGCGATGGATTGTTGTTGCCAGCTGTCAGCATGACGCAGCGAGGCGGCGTCAGTGACCAGACTGCCACTTGAAGCGAGTTCGGTCATGATCGGCTCCTTACAAACCATAATCGAACGGCAGATCCAGCCGTGCGTCGCGTTCAGCCTCACGGCCAGGAGGGGTCAGGAAACGAGCCGCCTGACCATAGTTTTCCTTGGCTTTCTTGATCGCGCCGCGGGCAATCGAACGCAGGTGAACTTCGTCCGGGCCGTCAGCAATACGCAGTGCCCGTCCCATGGTCCAGAGTTCTGGCAGCGGCGTATCCGGCGACAGTCCCATGGCACCGAACACCTGCATGGCACGATCAACCACTTTCAGCTGCATCCGTGGGATCGCCACCTTGATCATGGCGATTTCGTTGCGGGCCAGCTTGGCACCACCCTGATCAATCAGCCAGGCCGCTTTCAAGACCAGCAAACGGGCCTGCTCGATTTCGTACATGGATTCGGCGATAAACTCGCGCACCACACCCTGTTCATGCAGGTACTGGCCAAAGGTCTTGCGTTCTAACGAGCGCTCGACCATCAGATCCAGCGCCAGCTGGGCCTGGCCAATGGAGCGCATGCAGTGGTGAATACGACCCGGCCCGAGCCGCGCCTGTGCCAGCGCAAAACCGGAACCTTCTTCGCCAAGCAGGTTGCTGGCCGGTACCCGCACGTTCTTGAACAGCAGTTCGCAATGGGTTTCATAGCTGTGGTGGTTCATCACCGACAGATCTCGAACAACCGTCAGACCCGGGGTGTTCATCGGCACCAGAATCATGCTCTGCTGGCTGTGCACGTCGGCATTCGGATCGGTTTTACCCATCACGATGGCGACCTTGCAGTTGGGGTTGAGCGCGCCGGTGATAAACCACTTGCGACCGTTGATGATGTAGTCGTCGCCATCACGCTGGATCAGAGTAGTGACGTTGGTGGCATCGGACGACGCCACGTCCGGTTCAGTCATGGCAAAACAGGAGCGGATCTCACCTTCCAGTAAGGGCTCCAGCCACTGCTTTTTCTGCTCTTCGGTGCCAAACATGTGCAGCAGCTCCATGTTGCCGGTGTCCGGTGCCGAGCAGTTGAACATTTCCGAGGCCCAAGTCAGCCTTCCCATGATTTCCGCCAGTGGCGCGTATTCCAGGTTGGTCAGTTTGGTGCCTGGTTCACCATCTTTCAGATGTGGCAAAAACAGGTTCCACAGACCTTCGGATTTGGCCAGCGCCTTCAGATCCTTGAAGAAGGAGATGTTGTAGCCGTTGTCATGGAATTCCTGCAGAAACTGCGCATTACGCGGAATCACGTGGTCGTCCATAAAGTTGCTGAGCTTGAAAGCCAGCTCCTGGGTGGTTTTGTTGTAGCCAAAATCCATATCTGATGTCCTGTTAGTGGATATCCGGCAGCAGGGTGCAAAAATCCCCTTCCGCCAAACGAAAGCTGTGATTATTTAAATTCGGTTTAACGGCTCTGGCTTAAAGCCAGAGCCACTTAAATCTGGGCTGCTTAAATCTGGTCTGCTTAGATCTGGGCTGCTTAAATTTGGTTATTGGCAACCTTCAGGCCAATGGCTGCAAATATTCGGTTCAGCTGGCTGATATCTATGCCTGGATGGGCATCGGCAGCGTCACCGCCACGGCTGATAACACCGTCAAAAATGACCGCCAGCCGGAAAAAGGAAAAAGCCAGGTAAAACGGATTAAAGTCGTTTGGCAAACTGCGGTTATCAAAATAGGCCTGCAGATATTCTTCGTAAGACGGGATGCCACACAGCTCGAAGTTTTGATCGAGAATGCCGTGGAATTCCGCGTCGGTGAATTTCCACACCATCAGGTTGTAGCCCAGGTCAGACATGGGGTGACCCAGTGTCGATAATTCCCAGTCCAGCACCGCCACCACTTCCGGCTTTTCCGGGTGAAACATCAGGTTGCCAAGGCGAAAATCACCATGAACGATGGTGGTGGTGTCTTCATCCGGCTGATTGGCGGCCAGCCATTGGCCCAGCTGTTCGATTTCTGGCACCGAGCTGTCGCTCTTTTCATACTGGCCGGTCCAGAGCCTGATCTGGCGAGAGATAAAGCCGCCTTCACGACCAAACCCTTCAAGCCCGACAGCGCGATAATCCACCTGATGCAGCTTTGCCAGCGTGGCATTCATGGCGGCGTAATACTGGCCGCGTTCTGCCGGGCTCATGTCCGGCAAGCGGTTGTCGTGCAGCACCCGCCCCTGTACCCGCTCCATGATGTAAAACGGCGTGCCGATCAGGCTGGCGTCTTCGCAATAATGGAGCATTTTCGGCACCGGCACTGCCGTGTTTTGCAATGCTTCCATCACCCGGTATTCGCGATCAACCGCGTGGGCGGACGGCAACAGATCACCCGCCGGTTTCTTGCGCAGCACATAGTCGGCGCTGGCGGAATATTTGAGGAAATAGGTCGGGTTGGAGAAGCCACCGGCAATCGGGGTTAACTCAGGCATGGTGCCCGCTGGGCCACAGTCCAGATGCTGCGACAGGTAGGCTGTCAAAGCCTGCAGATCAAACGGGTTGGCGAGCTTGTTATTGTTCTGACTCACAGCCGACTCCTGCTTGTTATTGGGTAGTCCTTCAGTTGATGGATTCATACTGAAGCCAGCCAGAATATATGTAAAATCAATAGTTAGAATAATAATACATAGATACTGTGCATGAATCTGACTCCTGTGTATGGTGCCAGTATCTGTTTTCACTGCGGAGCCACCATGCAGATTCATCGTACCGACCTCAACCTGCTGGCCGTATTCGACTGCATTTATTCGCAGGGCAGTGTCACCGGCGCGGCGGCAATATTGCACCTGACCCAGCCTAGTGTCAGCCACGCGCTGGCGCGACTGCGCGAACGGGTTGGTGATCCGCTGTTTGTACGCAATGGTCAGAAGCTGGTGCCGACACCGGCGGCGCAGAAACTGATTCATCCGGTACGCCAGGCCCTGCAATTGCTGGAATCCTCACTCGCCGAGCTGAATGAATTCGATGCCACCAGCGCCCGCCAGCATTTTGTGATCGGCATGCGGCCATTAATGGAAGGCGCTTTTTTGCCGTCCCTGATGCGTCAGTTGCAACAGCAGGCTGCCGGGTTGGTGTTGTCGTCGGTACAACTGGATCGTGGCAATCTGGAGGCTGATCTCAACAGTGGCAAACTCGACGCTGCCGTCGATGTGTTCCTCAATCTGCCAACCAGCATCAGCCGTCAGCATCTGGCCAGCTCCCGCATTGTGGTGCTGGCACGCAAGGGCCACCCGGCAGTGCAATCCGGCTTTATCGCCCAGCAGGATTATCTCAATCAGCACCATTTACTGGTGTCGTCACGGCCGCAAGGCCATGGTGTCGAAGACCTGCTGCTGGCGAAAGAAGGCAAGAGCCGCCAGGTCGTCGCCCGCTGTCAGCAAATCAGTACCGGACTGGAGCTGATCAGTCAGTCCAACCTGTTGCTGACCATTTCTGAAAGCCTGGTCAATCATCTGTACGACCCGGAACTGCAGCAGATCTGTATTGCGCCATTCCAGGCACCGTCGGTCGACACCTATCTGTACTGGCATCAGAGCCGGGAGTCCGACAAGGCCAGCCAATGGTTGCGGCAGCAGATTATTGCGGCCTGGAAACAGGCTGAGGTGAAAGCCATTCGGCCAAGCGAAGACTGATCTCCCCATGCGCATTTAAAAAGAATTTAAACAGGCCATGGTTTTTGTTTTCAAGGAATCCAGCACAAGGCGAAAACAAGGAGTTTATGTATGATAAATGAACGATTTGAGCCGGTTTTTAACACCATAGTGGTAACGTAGATAGAAAATCAGCGGCCTGTTCAATGACTCCAGTCAATAGACGGTGCAGTTATTGCACAACCAAGCTCAGGTTAGAGCTTTTGTCTCAAATACAGCGAATTTGGCAGAATTCAACGGCATTGACCTTCCATCGCCGCAGGCAGTCATCAGCCGCATAGCCCTATGAACCGGGCCGTGACGCTCGGCTGGCGCGGCACAGACACTGAATTGTTTACTGTGGGACATGGGGGTTTTATGACAAATGCCAACAAGCGGATGACGCTGGTGCCAACACCGCTTGATAGCAATAAACGCCAGGACAATCTGTTATGGCTGCAAATGTGGCAGCAGGACCAGATTGGTGGCTTTCATCAACCGCTGGTGAACCCCTTGCTGGTAAAGCATTGGCCCGCTCAGGGTCTGCGCCCGAACAGCCGTATTCTGGTGCCCTTGTGTGGCAAAAGTCTGGATATGATCTGGCTGGCGCAACAGGGCCACAAGGTGGTTGGCATTGAGCTGAGCCCACTGGCAGTGAAAGCATTTTTCCGGGAAAACAATCTGCAAGTTCGAAAAATGCACAGCGGCAATTTCACCTGCTGGAAGTCTGCCAATATCACCATCTGGTGTGGCGATTTTTTCTCATTACAAAAACAGCAGCTGGGGCCGGTGGATTGTGTGCTTGATCGCGCCGCCCTGACCGCTTTACCGGAAAGTATTCGTGCCCAGTACGTGCAGCAACTGCGGGCCCTGATAGACCCACAGGTCGAGATCTTCTTATTAACAGTCGAAGACGTCACCAAGCACAGCGGAGTGTTGAAAACTGCCATCGACGACGAATTGATCCAACTGTTCAGCCGCCATTTTGATATTCGCCTGACCCATGCCGATCGTCAGGATGAACGCCCAACGCATACCGGCCAGCAAGCCTGTTATACCGACAGCAAGGTCTATCAGCTCAGCCAGCTGTTATTGGCCAGCTGAACTGCGCCAGCCTGATTACAAGCTGCTCATATCAATCACAAAACGGTAACGTACGTCGGACTTTTCCATACGTTCGTAGGCCTGATTGATTTCGTCCATACGGATCATTTCGCATTCCGGCAGTACGCCGGTTTTGCCACAGAAATCCAGCAGCTCCTGGGTTTCACGAATACCGCCAATCAGTGAACCGGCAATCCGGCGACGGCCCAGAATCATAGGCACACTGCTGAATTCCGGCATTTCACCGACCTGGCCAACCAGCACCAGAGTGCCGTCGGTCTGCAGCAGCGGCATATAGGGGTTGATGTCGTGTTTCACCGGCACGGTATCAATAATGAGTTCGAACTGGTTACGGGCAGTTTTCATCGCCGCCTTGTCGGTGCTGACCAGCAGTGCATCGGCACCCAGCGCAGCAACGTCAGCCGCCTTGTCCGGGCTACGGCTCAGCACCGTTACATGAGCGCCCATCGCCGATGCCAGTTTCACCGCCATATGACCCAAACCACCGAGGCCAACCACCGCCACCTTGCTGCCGGGGCCAACGTTCCAGGTGCGCAGTGGTGAATAGGTGGTGATACCGGCGCACACCAGTGGCGCGACTTTGGCCAGATCCAGAGAGTCCGGCACCCGCATCACAAATTCTTCGCGTACCACCAGGTGTTTGGAATAACCGCCCAGCGTGTGTGTGCCTAGGTGTTTATCCGGGCCGTTATAGGTATCGACGCGGCTGTCGCAGTATTGCTCTTCACCATCATGACAATGCGAGCAGCTCTGACAGGAATCGACCATGCAGCCAACCGCAACGTGATCTCCCACCTTGTACTTGCTGACGCCGGCACCGACGGCACTGACGCGGCCAACAATCTCGTGGCCCGGCACCGACGGATACAGCGTCCAGCCCCAGTCATTGCGAGCTGTGTGAAGGTCGGAGTGGCACACGCCACAGTAGAGAATGTCGATGGCAACGTCGCCAGCCTGGGGCTCACGACGATCAAATTCAAACGGTGCCAGCGGTGTGGTGGCAGATTGGGCAGCGTATCCAAGGGTTTTCATAAACGGCCTCATTGCTGGTTTCGACGCTCAGGCGGCCAATCGCCGCGGTCGTTGATTCAGTTATCTGGATGCCAGCCTAGCAGCGCCAGTCAGGCAGGAATAGTGCACCAAAGCCGATTGGATTAATGAATTCAGCTCATGAAAAAGCCATTTATAATGGTATCTGTCGATTCCAGTGCGGCGGAGCCTGCCATGCCCAGAGATCATTATTCCGAGCTACAGGCCTTTCTGGCCGTTGCTCGTCATCAGAGTTTCACCCGTGCCGCCGCTGAAATGGGGCTGTCGCAGTCAGCCCTCAGCCACACCATTCGAGGGCTGGAACAACGGCTGGGCATTCGTTTGCTGACCCGCACCACCCGCAGCGTTTCACCAACCGAAGCTGGCCAGCAGCTGATCGACCGGGTTGCCAGCAAGTTTGACGATATTGATATTGAGCTGGCCAATATTTCCGCCTTGCGTGACAAACCTGCAGGCACGGTACGGCTCTCCTGTTCGGATAACGTTGCCGAAGCCTTTATCTGGCCAAGATTACGGCCGCTGTTGCGGGAATATCCGGATATCAAAATCGAAATCCGTATTGATTATGGCCTCACCAATATTGTTGAAGAACGGCTCGATGCCGGGGTACGGCTGGGTGAGCAAATCGATCAGGATATGATTGCAGTGCCGATATCCGGCCCGGTCAGAATGCTGGCAGTCGCCAGCCCGGAGTATTGGCAGCAGCATCCGATTCCACAAATTCCGCAGGATCTGTTGCAGCACAGTTGCATCAATATTCGGCTGCCAACCTATGGCGGTTGTTATGCTTGGGAATTTGAAAAGGACGGCCGTGAATTACGGCTGCAGGTGAATGGCCAGCTGATATTCAATACTGTGCCGCAAATCCGCCAGGCCTGTGTCGATGGCTTTGGGCTGGCGTTTTTATCCGATGAATGTGTTGCCAGTGAAATTGCCGCCGGTTTATTGGTGCCGGTTCTGGAAGACTGGTGCCCGCCTTTCCCCGGCTATCATTTGTATTATCCCAATCGCCGGGAAGCGGCCCCGGCGTTTCGTAAAGTCCTGGAAGCCTTGCGCTGGCAGGATCTCTGACAGCACTTGTCTGGGACAGCACTTGTCCGGGACAGCATTTATTTGGACAGTGATTGGTTTGAACGGTGATTGGCTTGCTACCGCTCACAACAAGGTTGGGTTTGGCATTCCTTCGTACACCTGTTCAGGGTCGAATACCTTGTGGTCTTCGTTAAACACCAGCGCCTGACCAGACCAGTCAGTCTCTGCTTCTACCAGCGGTTTGCTGCCAACCGGCACCTGTCGATAAAAACAGGAACGATAGCCAACATGGCAGCTGGCCCCATTGCCAGCCACGGATACCCGAATCCAGATGGCATCCTGATCGTCATCCACACGCATTTCCTCAACATGCTGAACCAGACCACTGGTAGCCCCCTTGTGCCATAACAGCTGGCGTGAGCGGCTCCAGTAATGGGCTTCTCCGGTGGCGATGGTGCGTTGCAGGGCTTCGTCGTTCATGTAGCCCAACATCAGTACTTCGCCGCTGCTGGCGTCGGTGGTGATACAGGCGATCAGGCCGTCGGCATCAAAGCGCGGCGCCAGTTCCGTGCCCTCTTCCACCTGTTCGATACTGGTGCGAGGGAAAAAGCGGATATTCGGGTTTGTCATGAGGGTATTTCCTGCAGAGCGGTTTCCAAAAACTGAATCGGTCGTCCGGCGGGTTGGCCACAAAGGCTCTCGTCGAGTACCACAGCCTGGCCGCGAATGATGGTGTGAATAGGCCAACCAGTTACGCCGCGACCATCGTAAGGCGTCCAGCCACTCAGACTGGTAATCCATTCACTGCTGATCGTCCGGCGGGCTTGCAGATCCACAATGCTGAAGTCGGCATCATAGCCAACGGCCAGTCGCCCCTTGCCAGCCAGACCAAAGATTCTCGCCGGGCCAGCACTGGTAAGATCCACCAGCCGTTGCAGCGTCAGCCGGCCGGCATGCACGTGATCAAGCATGATGGGTAACAGGGTCTGCACGCCGGTCATACCACTGGGAGCATCCGGCCACGGCTGTTGTTTTTCTCTGAGCGTATGCGGTGCATGGTCACTGCCTATCACATCAACCAGACCGTTGTTGATGGCAGCCCACAGTGCATCCTGATGACGCTGCTCGCGAATGGGTGGATTCATTTGTGCCAGCGTGCCGAGTTGCTGATAGCAGTCAGGTGCTGTCAGCGTCAGGTGATGGGGCGTTACTTCAACGCTGACCAAGCGTTTGTGCTGCGCCAGCAATTCCATTTCCGCCGCGGTTGAAACATGCAGCACATGCAGCCGACGACCTGCTTCTTCGGCCATTCGCACTACTTTTTGAGTCGCCAGTAGCGCACTTTGTTCATCACGCCAAAGCGGATGCAGCTGCACATCATGAGACCCGACAAACTGCTGTTTGCGCTGTAACAGCCGCGCCTGATCTTCGGCATGAACAGCCATTCTGCGGTGGCCATTCTGAACCAGCTGTCGCAGTATTTCGTCGTTATCGGTCAGCAGGTCGCCGAACGAACTGCCCATAAAGACCTTGATGCCAGCACAGCCTGGCAGCTGTTCCAGCGCCCGCATATCGGTGCAGTTGGCTGCCGAGCCGCCAATGTAAAAGGCGTAGTCACACCAGCTGCTGCGGCTGGCGATAGCCAGTTTGGCCTGCAAATCCGCTCCCGAAAGCGTCAGTGGATTGGTGTTGGGCATTTCGAAGAAGCCGGTAACGCCACCGAGCACGGCGCCGCGGGAACCTGCTTCGATGGTTTCCTTGTGTTCAAGGCCGGGCTGGCGAAAGTGTACCTGGCTGTCGATCACACCAGGCAACACATGCAAGCCCGCCAGGTTCAGATGCTGATCGGCACGCCACTGTCCCAATTCACCAATCGCCACAATCCGGCCAGCGCGGCAGGCGATGTCGGCCACCTGACTACCGTTCGGCGTAACCAGCGTACCGCCGCTTAACAACAGCTCCGCATGCTGGTTCATGAAGTCACCGAGGTGTCGGCCTGTTGGCCGTTGACCAGTTGTCGTAACAGACGTTGGCGACGTTGTTCGGCACTGGTGAAATCCGGCGCCGTCGCCATTTCCTGCAGAATCTCGATAGCATCGGCAACCGGCCAGCTGCCCAACTGCTCGCCCCTTCGATCACGGATGGTGATACTGCCTTCCGCCACTTCCTGTTTACCGGCGACCAGCAAATAAGGCACTCGCTGCAGGGTTTGCTGGCGGATCTTGTAGCCAATTTTCTCGTTACGGGTATCGCTTTCAGCGCGGATTCCGTTGAGGCTCAGCAATTCCGCCAACTCGCTGGCGTAACTGTCCTGGGCTTCGGCAATCGACATCACCACTGCCTGCACAGGTGACAGCCAAATCGGCAATTTACCGCTGTGATGTTCCAGCAGAATACCGGTAAATCGTTCCAGCGAGCCGAACAGGGCACGGTGCAGCATCACTGGCCTCTCACGCTCACCGGCTTCGTTGATAAACGCGATGTCGAAACGCTCAGGCAGATTCATGTCGACCTGCAAGGTGCCACACTGCCAGTCGCGGCCAATAGCGTCGCGCAATACGAATTCCAGTTTCGGGCCATAAAAAGCGCCTTCGCCGGGATTGAGCTGGTAATCCATGCCTTGCTGATCCAGCGCCCTGACCAGCGACTGCTCCAGCAAATCCCAGCTGGCATCGTCGCCGATACGGTTGTCCGGACGGGTCGACAGCTTGATGCGAATGTCGTCAAAACCGAACTGGCGATAGATATCCAGCGTCAGCGCAATCACAGTCTGGCATTCGGCATTGAGCTGCTGCCGGGTGCAATAAATGTGGGCATCATCCTGGGTGAAATGACGGACCCGCAGCAAGCCGTGCAAGGCACCGGATGGCTCATAGCGATGCACCTTGCCAAATTCGCCCATGCGGATTGGCAGATCGCGATAACTCTTCAGGCCATGGCGGAACAGCAGCACGCTACCTGGGCAGTTCATTGGCTTTAGCGCCATATTGCGACCGTCTTCGGTTTCAGTCGCAAACATGTGCTCACGGTAGTTCTGCCAATGACCGGAAATTTCCCACAGTCCCCGGTCCATCATGTCCGGGGTGTTCACTTCGATGTAACCAGCTTGTTGCTGGCGACGGCGCATATAGCCGATCAACTGTTGCAACAGGGTCCAGCCTTTCGGATGCCAGAACACCGAGCCCGGAGCATCTTCCTGAAAATGAAACAGGTCGAGTTCCTTGCCCAACCGCCGGTGATCCCTTTTTTCAGCCTCTTCCAACATGGTGAGGTGATCCCTGAGCTGCTGTTTGCTGGCCCAGGCAGTGCCGTAAATCCGTTGCAGCTGCTCGTTGTTGGCATCCCCCCGCCAGTAGGCACCGGAGACGCCAGTCAATTTGAAATGCTTGAGAAAACGGGTGTTAGGTACATGAGGCCCACGACACATGTCGAGATATTCCTGATGGAAATACAGCCCCAGTTCGTCGGCCATGCCTGCTTCCGGTGCGGCAATATCGTCAATCAGCCGCAATTTGTATTGCTCATTGCGCTGGCTAAACAAGTCGATGGCTTCAGCCCTGGGGGTCATGCGTTTGATCACGTCGTAATGGCTGCTGATCAGTTCTTTCATACGCGCTTCGATGGCGCTGATGTCGTCCGGCGTAAAGCTGTGTTCGCAGGCAATGTCGTAATAAAAGCCGTTGCGGATCACCGGGCCGATCACCATCTGGGCAGTCGGGAATAATTGTTTGAGCGCATGGCCGAGCAAATGGGCACAGGAATGGCGAATAATATCCAGGCCGTCGTCGTCATCGGCCCTGATCAGGGTAACAGCGGCGTTATGCCGGATCGGATCGCAGAGATCATGCAATTCACCATTGATACGACCAGCAACAACCTGATTGGCAAATTGTGGGCTGATGGCCCTGGCAACGTCCAGCAGGCTGGGGACTTGCTCAAATGACAGCACCTTGCCGTCTGGCAAACTCACCTCTATCGGCTGCTCCAGCAGTTTTTCTGCAGCGGATTCGGGGGCGGATTCAGGGGCCGAAATCATGACTCAAAACTCGTTCTGAATGTGTTTGTAGCCAGCCACCAGATCATTGTTGGTACGGGCAACGTCTTCGGAAAATTCACTGGCATCAGCAGACACCCTGGGCAGCGAGGCAAGATCGGTATGGCTGTCAATGCGGGCGGTAGAAGGTACGTAAAAGCCTTCCGGCAGTTCGCAACCATCAACCACAGCGTTGTAGCGAATCACGCAGCCGTCATTGATATGGCAGTTGAATAACACACTGTTGAAACCGATAAACACCCGGTCTTTCACCACACATGGACCATGCACAATGGCGCGATGCGCAATCGAGCTATGGCGACCAATGCGCACTTCGGCACCGGATTTGGAGTGGATTACGACACCATCCTGAATGTTTGAATGGGCGCCGATAATAATCGGCTCGATGCCACCATCAGCATCACGCTCGTCAGCACGAATCACAGCGTAAGGGCCGATAAAGACGTTTTCCTCCACGATCACACGACCACACAAAATAGCGGTTGGATCAACAAAGGCGGTCGGGTGAACCTGCGGCAAGTCACCCCGGGGATTTTTACGGATCATTGGATTCTCATCATCTGGTTACGGCGGTGGTTTGGTCAGCTACGCACACTGGCGACAGCGTCGTGCGGATGCAGGCTTTCGAGGTGACAAACGTCGATACAGAGGTGCTGGTAGTCTGGTGCCAGAGCCGACTTGATGCGGCGGGCGGCGTCTTCCACAAACATCAGATTGCTGCCATTCAACTCGGCAAAGGCCTGTTCATCAGCCCGTTTGACGGCGGTCTGCAGAGGCGTTTGCAGTGCCTGTTCGATCTGCGCTATCAGCTGCGGCAAGCCGAAGTCAGTGGCCAGAGGATCGATCTCAACCTCTACATCGGCACGACTGCGCTGGCTGTGGGGCGTCGCCAGACTGGCGTTCTGTTGCAGCCAATTGACCACGTCGGCGCTGGTGATGCCGTTCGCTGATTCGTCAAAATCGACCTTGAAACGCTCACTAATCAGCTGACGCGCCAGTGCTGCCGAACACGGGCAGGTTGAGGAATACCCCACGCTCACCCGGCTTCTCAGCTGGTAACGGCCGTCCTCCAGCCGCGCCGCCAGTTTCACCGGGTAAGCGCTCCAGCCAGACATCTCGGCGCTTTTAAGCGCTGGCTTGCGCAGCAGGATTTCAAACTCAAATACCAGCTCAGCGGCGCTGCTGCCGCAGTCCTGATGGCTGCTGATCATGTCGCTCAATAATGGTTGCAAGGCTGCTGGAGTCAGTCGCCGGTCATCGCCGAACGGCATCAACAACCGGTACAGGCGCGACATATGAATGCCCTTGATATGAGGCAGCGGCAAATCCACCGTGGCGCGAACCCGGGCATTGCTATAAGGCCTCAGCTGTAAACGGCTACTGCTGTCGGCCAGCGTGATTGGTAAATCGATAGCATCCATGCCGACCTGTGACAGGCTGGCCGGAATCGGCGCGCTGTCAGATACGGATACATCAGGTAGTCGGGCGTTCATGCGGTTTTCCATCGGTCGGTGTCATCAGTAGCCCCAAACCTCTGAAGGGCTTGGGACCAGCGGATTGATTCGGGCGAGCAATGCACCGGAGCCGATAACTGAGGGGACCGGACGCCCGGGTGCATTGCTCAATCAGTGTCAGAGCAGCAATTTCAACAACAGTGGATCACAGCGTATCCACGACCGTTGGTGTCAGCTTCATAAAGCCTTCGGCGTACTCGATATTACGTTTGGCGGTGATACCAATATTGCGCTTGGCCTGTACCCCACGTTGAAGGGCAACCCGGGTGTAGTAGTTCCACAGATGCTCCTGCCCCTGCATACACTCAATGGCCTTGCGTTTGGTTTCCCAGACGTCTGTGATATCGAGAAAGGTATTGGGCTCCCAGCCACATTGTTCGGTCTGGTGTGGTTCAAAAGCATATACCGGCGGCGCACCAACGATTTTCTGGCCCGGGTTATGACCTTCGGCCTGAGCGATGATGCGGGCCTCCTGCGCCACGTGCATAGCCAGGGGATGGTCGAAGTTGTAGGGGTCTTTAACGGAGTGCGATAAAACAAATTCCGGCTGCAGTTCGCGATAGGTATCGACCAGCCGGAACAGGATTTCGTCCGAGACTCGCATCGGATAATCACCGATGTCCCAGAACTCTACCTCGGCACCAAGAATATCGGCGGCTCGCTGAGCTTCTTCCTGACGGGCAGCTTTTACCGCTTCCAGTGTCATGGCTGGCTTGCGCCACAGCTTGGCGGATTCTCCGCGTTCACCATAGGAGAGACAGATCACCCTGACTTTCCAGCCTTGTTGAACATGGCTGGCAATAGCACCGCCAGCGCGCCAGACAAAATCAGCCGAGTGAGCACTGACGACCAATGCAGTTTTTTGATCCACGGTTTGGTTTCCTTGTTGGATGTCGTTGAGGTTGTTTGGTCGTTTTGTTTTTTAATTGTTATAACATAACAATAATATAAGTGAAAAGAGCAACACAACAACTCATCAGCTCAGTAACAGACTGGTGCCAGCCAACATCCAATAAAAAAGGCCAGTCCCTTGCGGGACTGGCCTTTTGGTACTGCTGAACAGCTTCCGCTAGCCCAACCTTAACTCATGCTGAGCCGGCTGAATCAGCTGGCGATCATGGGTATTGGCAATGACCAACTGCTGCTGCCAATGTTCTGCCAGCTTGCCAAAAACGGTTTGCGCCAGCGCCTGGTCCATGCCAGCTGCCGGTTCATCCAGCAGGATAATCTGCGGCCGTCGCAACACCAGTCGCGCCAGCCCCAGTCGCTTGCATTCACCACCAGAAGGCTGCCATTCGCCATCACCGAGCCAGGTATCCAGCCCTTGCGGTAACTGCTGCGCCCATTGATCAAGCTCGACCAGCGCCAACGCTGCCTGCAGCTCGGCGTCGCTGTGGGGATGATTCAGACAGAGGTTATCACGCAGGCTGGCACGCAGAATGTCGATGCGTTGTGGCATCAGACCGACGTCAGCAGCGGCCACCACACTGAAGTTGATGCTGCCGCCATTGGCCTGTAACTGACCAGACAGCAGCGCCATCAGGGTGCTTTTACCACCACCACTGGGGCCGCAAATCCAGTGCCAGCCGGGGCCTGAAAATTGATGGTTAAAACGCTCAAATACCGGTTTGGGTTGACCGGGATAACGATAATCGAGCTGCTGCAGCTGAACGCCTTGACACTCGCTGTTAACAGCAAAAACCCGACTGTCTTCAGCATCCGTCTGACCGGATTGCAGTTGCTGCAAGCGCTCAAGCGCCTGCATACCGAGCTGGAAAGCGGCAACAACCGGGCTCGCATTGATTAACACTTCACCGGTTCCAAGTGTCAGCAACAGCAGCATAAACAGCATGGCGCCCGCCAGCTCACCAGCTTGCCAGGCCACAAATCCCTGCCAGAACACCAGCACGGTCATGCCGATTAGGCCAATCTGCGCCAGCAGCAACATACCTTGCTGCCGGTTAACGGCTGCAACTTCCTGCTGGTCGGCAGCAGCAGATTGCCCGGTCAGATGATGGCCAGTCTGCTGGAGCCGTTGATGCAGGGTCAAGGTGCGCATATTGCTTAACAGCGAGCTGGACGACTGCCACTGTTCACTGCGCAGCCGGTGCAACCGGTCTTGCGCATCCAGTACCTGACGGCTGTAAAGCAGCGGCATGATCACCACCGCCAGCAGCAACAGCGGCAGCACCCACAGCAGCGCGACTGGTAACACCAGTGCCAGCGTCAACAGATAACCCAGCGTCACCGCTGCCGTTACCACCGTCGGCACCAGCGCTGACAGGTAAATGGATTCAATGTACTGGATGTCCTGCAGCAGCCGACTGGCTGTTTCGTGGCGATTGAGCTGGGTTTCGCTCCAGCGACCCCGACCAATAAAACGGAACAGATCTGCTCGCAAACGTGAGATCAGCCGGAACGTCGCTTCGTGGGTAACCAGCCGCTCGCCATAACGGCCCAGCGTGCGGGAAATCGACAAGCCCCGCACCATCGCACCAGGAGTAAAGAAGTTGAATTCAAAGGCCGCGATTGTACTCAGCCCGGCCAACGCCGCCGCACTGATAAACCAGCCAGACACCGCCAGCAAGGCAATGCCGGAAAACGCCGTCAGCACCGCCAGCAAAATACCGAACAACACCAGTCGCTGCTGTTGCGACAACAATTCAAAATAATACTGCCGCAGGTTTTTCATGATCCGGCTCCTGCGTCTGCAGTGTTGTCAGCATGCCCAGCCGTTAGCGTTTGCAGCTGGATTTGCTGGTCAAAGAAATCACGTTCACCCGGTCGGTGACTGGCCATAATCAGCATGCCCCCCTGGCGACAGTAATAGGCCAGTCGCTCCATAAAGGCGGTTGCCGTGTGCTGATCCAGGTTGGCGGTTGGTTCATCCAGCAACAACAAGGCCGGTTGATGCAGGAACACCCGCGCCAGCGCAATGCGCTGGGCCTGACCACCCGATAGGTAACCACCACTGTCGCTGATCATATAGTCGAGCCCGCCCGGCAAGACTGCCACGACATCGTCGACTCTGGCTTCCGCCAGCGCGGTATAGAGCTGTTTGTCGCTGAACGACCGTCCCAGCGTCAGGTTGTCGCGAATACTGGCGAACAGCAGTTCTGGCTGCTGCGACAGATAACCAATCTGCTCGAACCAGCCAGGCTGCTGTAATAAAGCGGTCGGCTGACCATTCACCAGCAGCTCACCCGCCGCTGGCGGTCGCAAACCTGCCAGCGTGTCCAGCAAGGTGGTTTTACCAGAACCCGACGGCCCATCCAGCAGTAGCTTCTGACCGGCTTGCAGCACAAAACTGACAGGCGCATGCAGCGGTTTGGCGGGGTCACCACTTTGCAGCTGTGACACTTGCAGTCGGGTCAGAGGTTCGATTGGCTGAGCCGTTACCTCAGACTGCCGGGAGCGATACCACTGATCCAGCTTTAACAGGTGTTCGGCAACACTGACGGCATCAGTGCGGTCGTGATACAGCTCGCCCATACGCCGTAACGGCTGATAGAACTCCGGCGCCAGCATCAACAGGAACACACCGTCGAACAGCCCATAGCCACTGGCGTAACTGCCGATATCGTATTTATCCAGAAAGAACAGCCCCAGGTACACGGCCACAATCGCAACACTGATGGCACTGAAAAACTCCAGCAAGGTGCCGGACAAAAACGCCAGTCGCAGCACCTTCATGGTCGACTTGCGGAAATTCTCGGACTGCTCAAACAGCTGCTGGCCTTCCTGCTCAACCGTTCCAGCCAGCTGAATCGCCTGCAGGTTTTTCAGCCGGTCAGTCAGCAGGTTACCCAACCGGGTCAGCTGGTCGATGTTGGCGCGGCTGGCGCTGGCAGCCTTGTCACCCACCAGAATCATAAAGATCGGTACCAGTGGCGCGGTAAACAGGAAAATCAGTGGCACCATCCAGCTGACAAAGGCCGACGACACAATAATCGCCAGCGGCATCAATACCGCGAGATTTTTCTGCGCCACAAAATCGGCAAAATAGCCCCGTTGTTTATCGATTTCAGTGGTCAGCAGGTTACTGACTTCAGCGGCATTAAAATGCGGGAACAGCCGGATGTTGAGATCAAAACAGCGCTGCAGGGTAAAACTGCGCAGGGCTGCACGAATCTTCACACTGGCGCGGTTACCAACCCGGCTTTGACCATACGCCGCTGCCGCCCGGGTCACTAATATAGTGCCCAGCAGCAGCCAGTCTGCCAGCACAGGCAAACTGGCATCAGCTTGATAAATCGCCTGATCCAGTAAACGCGCCACCAGCCAGGCCAGACTGATGGTCATACTGACCTGCAACAGCCCCAACAGGATGGATACGCGGTTTTCGGCGCTGGCGCTACGGCCAAAATGTTTCAGTAGTCCGGCAGCGTTGCCAAAGTCTGGCGGCATCGACGAATTATCAGGGGAAGAGCCTTGGGAGGTCATTAATACCAGGCCTGTGCGAAAAGATGAAAACGGGTCTGTATAAGCGTAATGCTGTTCACTTAAGCGTTTGTAACCACAAATTGTCGTCATCCTGAACTGTTCGGGCCGCGCAGACTCAGGATCCAAAAGCCCTATGGATCCCGGATCTGCTTCGCGTCCGGGATGACGTGGATTGGTTAAATGAACAGCATTAGTCTGTATAAGCGGGCGGATATGCTAGCAGATTCCGCTTGCTGGCGTCTTTGCTGTGTCGTCACGCAGAACCGGGTGTGACGATTCGTCGCTGTGGTTCTGGCTGGCCGCCTGCCAGCAGGCTATGGAAGTTTTTGTTAATTCTCTTATCAACGATTGATGACTGGTAAAGTGTCAGCAAAACAAAAAATGACAGCAAAATAACCAGCTGTCTGGCAAACGTTTTGCCCCTGGTTGCTATCGATTAGCCAAATTGTATCGTTTTAATAAAGGAAAATAATTTATTCAGAAATTTGTCAGGGAAGATTACAGAATAGCCGGAGGCTGGACATAACACTGCCAGCCGAACGTCATGAAACGGGTTCATAAATTCTGCTTCTGTCTCCCTTTCACTGACTAAGAGGCTATTAATCACTATCCGGCAACGGATTAAATCAGCCTTAAAACCTCCGGAATTCCCGCGAACCGGGCTGCCGCTTTACTATTCCGACAGCAGGCCCTTCTCTTTATCTGTAAATCTGCTATATGATGGTGGCGATTCGAGCAGTTCCCGAATGCAAACGCCATGCATGGCAACTTCAAGACAATATGCTTTGACGCCGTCCCGGCATCAGCACCCAGTATGGAACACTCTGCTCCATCAGGTATGGCTATTTGGTTAATTTCAAATAGATAAATTCCAATACCCGCGGAGTTTTGTCAGAACAGAACTGTCTGATCCACCCGGATTTAGAAAATCCGGTAATTTCCGATCTGTAAATACTTTCAAATAGACCGGAACATTAATCTGGTTAATTAATAGCACTGGAGCCTGACAACCTTGTCTCTTCTTGATACCAACCTTGACGAACTGATCCAAAACGAACGCGCCAAACTGGAAGAGCTGCTGCGTCTGAAAGAACAGCAACAGCAAAAAATTGATGCCCTGCAAAGCATTACCAGCGAATTTGATGCTGGTCTGAAAAAGCATGGTATTTCAGCCAACGAATATTTCGGTTTTATCGCTGGCAACCTCGAACAATGGATCAAAGGCGCTGAAAACCTGCCTATTTATGATTCTCTGGCCAAGCATTTCAGCAAGGTTGCCGCCAAAGCAGCGGCTGCAGCGGCCGCCAATCCGGTTGCTGAACCAGCCGAGAAGGTTTCAACCCTGCCAAAACCAAAACTGAAAGTGGGTTCTTACCGCAACCCGGCCACCAATGAAGTGGTTGAAAAGATCAAGCGTAATCCAAAACAGCTGGATCAGTGGGTTGAAGACTACGGTTTTGCCGTCGTTCGTACCTGGAAAATGTAATTCCGCTGGAGCAGCAGTATTTAATCAGCCGTAATTAATATGGCCGATATTGGCTGCCTGTTCGCCCGGTTATTACAGCGCCGCCCGAAATAGCGGTGCAGGCAGAGTCTGATAATCACCAGACTCTGCTTTTCCATATCCGCTGCAGTTCTATTCCGTCGCTCCCCAGTTCAATTCGAACAAGGCATTCATCACTTCATCCCTTGCCATCACATCGCCATATTTGCTGTTGATATCAAACAGATTGGCATCGTGTGGAGCCTGGTGACGGTCACCCACGCAATCCGACACTACGATTGTGCGGAAGCCATATTGCAGCGCATCCACGGCCGTTGCCCGTACACAACCACTGGTAGAACAGCCCACCAGCACGACAGTATCGACACCACGCGCGACCAGTGTTGACGCCAGACTGGTGCCAAAAAATGAACTGGCGTATTGCTTCACCACCACCACTTCGGATTCCAGTGGCATCACTTCCGGGCAGAACTCGGCAAATGGATTACCGGCTACCATGGCTTTCATCACCGGTGCTTTTTGCAGCCAGATACCGCCATCGTGAAAATCCGGGTGATACAGGATACGGGTATGAATGACGTCCATCCCGGTTGAACGGGCCTGTTCCAGCAGTGCTACGGTATTGCTCACTGCGGTTTGCACCATGGGTGCATACAGCGGCGATTCTTCTTTCACATAACCTTGCAGAAAGTCGATCAACACCAACGCCGCCTTGTTACCAAAGCCGACCTTGCCGTCCCATACGCCTGCGTAGTTATTGCTCAAATCCTGAGAGTCACTCATGCCCACCCTCCGATGCAGCGGAAAATTTAAAAAACGGTCGAACTGCGCCTTTCAGCAAGCAGCAGTCCGACCAGAAAGGGGCGAACCCCGAGAAGGAACCAAAACAACGAACAACCGACCCGCCAACAGCCGATCAGTAAGCGCCAGACAACAAGGCACCGGCACCCGGAACGACAGGTTCCAGCTCCAGTGACTTCAGCATGGCGTAGGTGGTTGCGACAGCAGCAGTCAGCACCGGCTTGCCAGTCATGGCTTCGACTTTGGCAATCGCAGGCAACGACGGCATCTGCACACAGGCCGACAGCACAATCACATCAGCGTCCTGATAGTGCAGATCCTTGACGATCTCTGGCAGGCGTTCGGGATCATGGCGCGCCACATCCAGGTTGTCCGGAATTTCCAGTGCGATGTAATCCAGCACTTCAAAACCTTCCTCACGGATGTAATCCACCACCAATTCAGTCAGAGGCTTCATATAAGGCGCCACCACAGCGACCTTTTTAGCGCCCATCACCTTCAGACCTTCTACCAGCGCACCGGCGCTGGTAATCACCTGGCTGTTGCTGTCGTTATCACGCACCCGCTGGGTCAGACGCTTTTCGGATTCGCGGTGGTAGCCAGGCCCCATCGCCATGATCGCCACCAGGCAGGCATAACCCAGCACATCAACCCTGGCGTCGCTGAGTTCAGTGGCGCAACGGTCGGACTCGGCGTCCATCGCTGCCAGTTCTTCCTTGACCACCTTTTTCATCCGCATGCGGCTGGAGTGAAAGGTAAAACGCTGTTCCGGGCGAATGCTCATACGGGCGTTCAGCATCGCCGGAATTTCGGTTTCCATGGTGGTGTTGGAGCTCGGCACAATCTGGCCAATACGATACAGGGTTGTCATTGAGCGGCCTCCCCGGCAGAAATCAGTTCAAAAGCAGTGTTGATAAAACCGTCGAGGTCATCCCATGGAATCATGTGACCGGCAGTGCCGACGTGCGCAATGGCCAGCTGTGGGCACAGAGTCAGCATTTCGGCCTCGTCTTCCGGCTGAATCACCCCACCCTTGCCCGCCACCATCAGGCTGCATGGCAGCTTCACTGCTGCGAGATCCTGGTGGAAATCGACCTCGTGGAAGTCGTTAAAAGCACGCACAATCGCTGGCTCGTAACAGCTGTGCAGCCATTGAGCCCGCAGCGCCCGCTGTTCTTCCGTCCAGGTTGGACAGAAGGCTTTCATGTCTTCCGCGCTCATGCCGACCAGCGACTGACGAATGGAATCGACATACCAGGGCAGTTTGCTGGGATATTCACGACGCCCCGGGCCGGACACTGGTGGATCAACCAGCACCAGCTGACTGATACCTTGAGCACCGCGAGCCACTGCCAGCGCGGCAAAGCGGGCACCCATTGAATGGCCCATCAGAATTACGTTGGTCAACCCCAGCGCCTTGATCAACTCAATCGCATCGTCAGCACAGGCCGCCGGGCTGTAATCCAGCTCTGGGCCGGACTCTGACAAGCCACGACCACGCACGTCGAGTACATAAACGTCGTATTTTTCAGCCAGCTTTTCTGCCACAAAACCCCAGGTCACTGCCGGGCTGGTAATGCCCGGAATCAGTACCAGTGGTTGTTTGCCTGCACCGCCGTATCTGAGGTAGTGCTGGCGAATGCCATTGGCATTCACCTGCGCACCGTACAAGAATTCAGTCATCAGACACCTCACTTGGCAGGTTCTGTGAGAGCGTCGGCGTAGACGTCATAGCCGTAACACCAGGATGGATCCTCCTGGGTTTTCAGCCAGGTGTTGGCATTGGAAATCGCCTGCACTTTGGAAGCACGCTCAACCCGGTTGGCTTCGTAATATTTGAACGTGGTTTCGTAGTCATCAACGCCCACTTCGACCATACAACGCACCAGCATGGCGGCGTCTTCGATGGCCATACAGGCACCCTGGGCCATGTGTGGTTTCATTGGATGGCAAGCGTCGCCCAACAGCACCAGGCGGTTGCTGCTCCAGAGCGGCAACGGCTTGCGGTTTTTCAGTGGCCACTTGGTGACGTAATCGGTCGCGGCAATCAGGTTCTGAACCGTGCTGTGGTAACCATCAAAGGCGCTGTACATTTCTTCGCGGCTGCTTTCCACCCAAGGCGCGTCGTGGTTCCACTCCGCTTCCGGCACACCGGTCACATAGTAGTATTCGTCCTTCTTGCCGGTGGTGTAGTACACCATCATGTGACGGTCTTCGGTCCACCATTTCACACAAGGTTCGAACTCAGCCTGGAATTCGCGCAGACGAGCTCCGGTAATCAGGGCACGGTGAGCGACCCAACCGCTGTAAGTCGGTTCTTCTTCACCCAGCAGGCATTCACGTACCTTGGAGTTAATACCGTCGGCGCCAATCACCAGGTCAGCGCGAACTTCGGTGCCATCGGTAAAGAACAGACCCACGTCATCGCCGCTGTCTTCAATGCGATCCAGCTTCTTGCCGAAGTGCAGATCATCGCCCAGTGGTGACAGCATCACCTCGTGCAGGTCGCCACGGTGAATCGTGATGTAGGCAGCGCCATAAGTATCGAGCGCATGCTGGCCCAGCTGAATACGGGACATGTAGTCGCCAGTCAGACCGTCACGGCTGAACCAGAAATCCGGATGCGACGCCATCAGGCTGATGCGCTCTTCCAGACCAATGCGGCGGAAAATCTTCATTACGTTAGGGCCGATGTGAATCCCTGCGCCGAGACGATCAAATTGATCCGCCTGTTCGTACACAGTCACGTTAAAGCCTTCGTGCTTCAGCAATGCCGCCACAGCAGCACCACCAAGTCCGGCACCGATTACGGCAATTCGGGTTTGCTTGTCGATAGTCATTTTGGAACCTCTTCTAGTTCTGGCTGGCACCAGTCATGCACTGGATATTTATAATGTATACATCATAATTGACATAGAACAAGAAATTTTTCAACTCGTCATGTTTGGCAACAATCCAGATATTTACGAAGTAAATAACCAAAAACAGTCTATTGACTCAGATCAATTCATGGAATTATCTTGATGTACACAACATTAATTAACCGGTGTACACGATAAAAATGACACCGACAGAGCAGGAGCATTGCCATGCCGGTAAACCAGAGCCAACTGACGTCGATGTTTGAAGATGTGCTGAAAATGTCGAAGGTCGACCACACCCAGAGTGTGGCGGTACTGAAGAGCCATTATTCCAATCAGGCGATTGTGCAGGCCGCCACCGACGCTGCCATTCGACTGGGCGCGCAGGTTTACGGTGTCGAGTTACCCGCCTTCCACGCACCAATGTCGATGGGGAATGACCTCACAGCCTACTGTGGCGACACCGCCCTGACCGGTAATCTGGCCGCCCAGCGGGCGCTGGAAGCCGCCGATCTGATCGTCGACACCATGATGCTGCTGCATTCGCCGGAACAGGAACAAATCCTGAAAACCGGCACCCGCATTCTGCTGGCAGTTGAGCCACCGGAGGTACTGGCGCGCATAATGCCCACCCAGGCTGACAAACTGATGGTGAAATCGGCGGAAGAAGTGCTGAAAGCCGCTCGCTCAATCCAGGTTACCTCAGCCGCTGGCACCAACTTCCGTGCCGCCCTGGGGCAATACCCGGCAGTGACTGAATACGGCCTGGCTGACGAACCGGGCCGCTGGGACCACTGGCCAAGTGGCTTCCTGTTCAGCTGGCCAAATGAAGAAACAGCAGAAGGGATCATCGTGATCGACAAGGGCGACATCCTGTTGCCATTCAAGAATTATTGTCGCGAAACCATCACACTGGAAATCGAAAAAGGCTTTATCACCAATATCCATGGTGGTCTGGAAGCGGAATATCTGGCGGAATACCTGAAGTATTTTGGTGATCCGGAAGTGTATGGCATTTCCCATATCGGCTGGGGTCTGCAAACCCGCGCCCAATGGACCGCCATGGGATTACACGACAAGAACGACGGCATGTGCATGGATGCCCGCGCCTTTGCCGGTAACTTCCTGTTCTCAACCGGCCCCAACACCGAAGTTGGCGGCTCCCGCAAAACCCCTGCGCACATGGATATTCCACTGCGCAACTGCACCATCACGCTGGATAACGAACTGACAGTCGTTGAACAAGGCAAGGTCGTCGCCCCCGCAGCGTCGATTGGCCCTGTTCCTCGCATCGGTGACTGAACAAGCCTCCAGTCACCGTTTTCGGATGAGCAGTCAGCGAACCCCTCTAGTCAGTCTGCTGGCTGCTCATTCATTTTTTGCAACAGATACACCAGCGCAACCTGTTCCGCCGGATTCAGGTTGCCCATGGTTTTTTCAGTAATAGTGACGGCACAAGGCACCATTCGACGAACCAGCTCCTCACCGGATTCGGTCAAACGAATAACCACCTTGCGGCGATCCTGACTGTCGGACTCCTGATGAATCCAGCCCTTGCTTTTCAGCCGCTCAACCACACCACGCATGGTGGCCTGATCGACCGCGGTGGCCTTGACGATATCAGTAATAGAGCACACACCCATTTCCTGAATGGTGCAGAGCGCCACAAATTGCGGAGCGGTGAGACTGTCTTCGCAGCTGTACTGCTGAAAAATTGCCATATGACGCTGATATGCCTTGCGCAACAGGTGACCTACCTGCTCGCTGAACTCGTAATTCTTGCGGCTATCCGCCTCTGCGGAATATTCAACCATGCTGCCAGAGCCTCCTGTCGCCTTGCTTGTTCAGTCACAAATAATCATGCCGCCGCAGTATACGGCAAAGCACCCGCAGTGCAGAGAAATCAGCAATGCACTCAGTTGTCGCACGCAACAATTTGTTCCGACAAAGCCGCAGTGCGTCCACATTGGCAGCTGATCCTGACGCTCCCTCTGCCATTTCTTCAAAAAATTAAGTAAGTACTTAAAAAATGAAACTGCAGGAATCCAACCCATGAACCCAACCGCAACCCAGACCCGGGAAATCACCCTGACAGTCAACCGTCAGGTGATCACCATTCAGGCGGACCCAAACAGCCCGCTGCTGTTTGCATTGCGTAACGACTGTCAGCTCAACGGCCCCAAATACGGCTGTGGCCTGGGTGAATGCGGCGCCTGCAGCATCCTGATTGATGGCAAAACCGCCCGCTCCTGTTCGATTCCACTGAAGGCAGCGATTGGCCGTCAGATCACCACATTGGAAGGACTGAGCCAGAACGGCCAGCTGCATCCGGTACAGCAAGCCTTTGTAGACGCCCAGGGTGCCCAGTGCGGTTATTGCCTCAACGGCATGATCATCACCACCACCGCCTGGCTTGATCATTTAACCGAACGGCCGTCAGAAGCCGACATTCGTAACGCCCTGAAAGCCAACCTGTGTCGTTGCGGTACCCACCTGGAAATTCTCGACGCCGTACGACTGGCCGTCGCCAACAAATTTCCCGAAGCCGATTCAGCGGCTACCAGACAACCGCAAACAAACCAGCCACAGCAAGACCAGACCAGCACCAACCCGCTCGAGGAGAACAGCCCATGGAACCGATTCTGAACCGCGCTGAATTAATGGCGGCAGACAATGTGCTGTTGCTGCTGCGTCCCAGCAATCCACCACTGAGCCCGGCCCAGAAAGCCAGCGCCGACCAACGGCCACCCGAACAGGAAGTATTTCTGGCGATTCATGGCGACGGCCGCATCATTGCCCTCAACGGTCACGTTGATCTCGGCACCGGCATTGGCACCGCATTGGCCCAGATCGTCGCCGAAGAACTCTACGTCCAGCCAAAAGACGTGCAGATGATCCTTGGCGATACCGACAAGGCGCCGAATCAGGGCGCCACCATTGCCAGCGCTACCATTCAGATTACTGCCGTACCACTGCGCAAGGCCGCCGCGACGGCAAGACAGTTTTTGCTCGAACAGGCCGCCGCCCGGTGGCAATGCCAGCCCGACCAGCTGATTACCCGCGACGGCCGGGTCGGCAATCCGACCACCCAACAAAGCCTCAGCTATGGCGAACTGGTGCAAGGTCAGGCCATCCACCTACAGGTCGATGAACACGCCGCCCTCAAACCAGTGGATGAATACCAGATCGTTGGCAAATCCGCCGCCCGCAAGGATATCCCGGCCAAAGCCACCGGCCAGTTTGAATACGTTCATGACGTCCGCATTCCCGGCATGCTGCACGGCCGGGTGATTCGGCCGCCTTACGCCGGTCGTGACGGTGGTGAATTTATTGGCAACAGCCTGCTCGGCATCGACCGCGATTCCATTGCCCATATCCCCGGCATCATCACGGTCGAAGTGATTGGCGACTTTATTGGTATTGTCGCCGAACGCGAGGAGCAGGCTGACCGCGCCGCCCGCGAACTCAAGGTTGACTGGAAACCCAGCCCCGACTTGCCGGATATTAACGACCTTGAAAACGCCATTCGCAACAACCCGACCGACAAGACCCGCACCCTGGTCGACGAAGGCAATATCGAACAGGCACTGCAGGAAACTCACAAACGACTGACCCGCACCTACGTCTGGCCCTATCACATGCATGGTTCGATCGGGCCATCCTGCGCCGTCGCCGACATCCGCAACGATCAGGTACTGGTCTGGTCCGGCACCCAGAACCCACACATCCTGCGGGCGGACCTGGCCTTTTTGCTCAACATTGATGAAAACCGCATCGAGATTATTCGCCATCAGGCGGCAGGCTGTTATGGCCGCAACTGTGCCGATGACGTCTGTGGCGACGCCGTCTTGCTGTCGCGCGCAGTGGGTCACCCTGTGCGGGTACAACTGACCCGCGAGCAGGAACATCTGTGGGAACCGAAAGGCGCAGGCCAGTTAATGGAAGTCGATGGCGGAATCGCCGCCGACGGCCGTCCTTACGCCTACGACTTCACTACCTCGTATCCTTCCAATGGCGCGCCGATGCTGGCGCTGTTGTTAACCGGCGTGGTCGAAGCCATTCCGGCGGCGCTGGAAATGGGTGACCGCACCAGCATTCCACCCTACCAGTTCGATCATATGCGCATCCGGGTGGAAGACATGGCACCCATGGTACGCGCCGCCTGGATGCGTGGCGTATCCGCCATGCCGAACACCTTTGCTCACGAATCCTATATCGACGAACTGGCAGCCGAAGCGGGCGAAGACCCGGTCGCCTACCGGCTCAAATACCTGCAGGACGAGCGCGCCAAGGAGCTGCTGCAAAACACCGCCACGCGCGCCAACTGGCAGCCACGCACAGGCTCCGAAGCACCAGGCAGCAACCGCACCGGCAATATCGTCAAGGGCCGCGGCGTTGCTTACGCCCGTTATATTCACAGCAAATTCCCCGGCTTTGGTGCCGCCTGGGCGGCCTGGATTGCCGACGTCGAAGTCGATCAGGACTCCGGTGAAGTTAACGTCACCCGCGTCACCGTCGGCCACGATGCCGGTTTGATGATCAACCCGGACGGCGTCAAACATCAGGTACACGGCAATATCGTTCAGTCCACCAGCCGGGTATTGAAAGAAGAAGTCACCTTTAACGAAATCGCCGTGGCCGACAAGGAATGGGGCAGCTACCCGATTCTGACCTTTCCCGAGCTGCCGGAAGTCGACGTTCTACTGGCCGAAAAACCGGAAGAACCACCGATGGGCGCGGGCGAATCCGCCTCAGTGCCAAGCGCTGCCGCCATCGCCAACGCCATTTATGACGCCACCGGCGTGCGTATGCGCCAGCCGCCATTTACGCCAGAGCGGGTACGCAACGCACTGGAAGAAGCCGGAGTGCGACCAAAGCTACAGCAGCCAACCAGCAACAGCCGCAAACCGGGCTGGAAAAGCTGGCTCGGCGGTCTCAGTGCCGCAACACTGGGCACGCTGGCCATGGTATCGCCCTGGCGGGCAGCCATTCCGGAAATTACCCAACCGCTGACGTCACCCTACTCCGCCGCCACCATCGCCCGCGGCGCCGAAGTCTTTGCTGCCGGTGACTGCGCCGTTTGCCACACCGCCGAAGGTGGTATTCGCAACGCCGGTGGCCGGCCACTGGAAACGCCGTTCGGCACGGTTTACAGCACCAACCTGACCCCCGACCCACAAACCGGCATCGGCAAATGGTCATTTACCGCTTTCGACCGCGCCATGCGTCAGGGCATCAGCCGCGATGGCAAACATCTGTATCCGGTGTTCCCGTACACCGCTTACCAGAACATCAGCGACGGCGATATGCAGGCCCTTTACGCCTACATCATGAGCCAGCCAGCGGTGAGCCAGAACAACCCCAAAACCGAACTGGGCTTCCCGTTTGGTATGCGCCCCTTAATGGCAGGCTGGAATACCCTGTTTCAATCCAACACCCGCTGGCAGACCAATCCGACCCAAACCGCACAATGGAATCGAGGTGCCTATCTGGTCAACGGCCTCGGCCATTGTGGTGCCTGTCATTCGCCGCGCAACCTGATGGGGGCGGAAAAAACCGGCATTGCCTTCCTTGCCGGTGGCGAAGTCGATGGCTGGGAAGCACCGGCCCTGAATGGCAGCAGCCGGATTCCACTGAACTGGACTGAACCCGATTTGTACGACTATCTGCGCACGGGATATTCCGAGCAGCACGGCCCGGCGGCCGGGCCAATGGCGGCGGTAGTGGAAGAAATGCAGCAACTGCCCGATGCCGATATTCAGGCCATTGCCCACTATCTGGCCAATCTGGATGAAGCGGCTGCTTCACCTTCCACCCGTTCGACTGCTCCGCAAACGACTGCGGCACCAGTGGCAGCAACAACAACCGCAGCCCTTGCCGCTGTACCGGCAACAGCCAACAGCAGTACCACCATGACCAATCCGCTTAACGACGCCAGCGCCCGCATGTTTGAAAGCGCCTGTGCCGGTTGCCATGAAACCCGGCCGGACTGGTTTGGGGTTAACCCTAACCTGGCGGTTAACTCCAATGTCCACAGCGACAAGGCCGACAACCTGATCCGCACCATCCTGTTTGGTATTCAGAATCCGGCCACCAGCGAGCTGGGCTATATGCCGGGTTTTGCCAACAGCATGAACAACGGCCAGATCGCCAATCTGTTGCGCTATATGCGCAGCAAGTTCGCCAGCGACAAACCGGCCTGGCAGCAGCTGGAGCAGACCATCGCCCATATTCGCGCCAATCCCGGCAGTCACTAGTCCGGCAGCCCGAAAACCACCAACAACTCAAATCCAAAGCGGAGCTGACGATATGCAACCACTGGATCTTCAGGTAATAAAACAAGCGTTAGTCTGGCTTGAACAAGGGCAGACTGTCTGGCTCTGCACGGTATTGTCGACCTGGGGCTCTGCGCCCCGCTCACCCGGTGCCATGATGGTCTGCAACCCGCAAGGCCAGTGCGTCGGCTCGGTGTCGGGCGGTTGCGTTGAGGAAGACCTGATAGAGCGCATCAGTCAGCAGCAATTCAGCCAGCCAGTGACTGAATACCTGTATGGCGGTGCGCTCGCAGAGCGACATCCGGATTCACCCTCATTACTGATGCATTCAGCGACCCGGGTGCAGCTCCCTTGCGGTGGCCAGCTGCAATTATTGATTGAACGACTGCTGCCAACGCCGGACACCTTGCAGCACCTGCGCGAAGTGGCCGCGGCCTTACAAGGCGAAGGCACCCGGATTCGGCAAATTAACCGCTTTTCCGGCCAACGCCAGCTGATCCCGGCTGACAGTTGCGGCCCTGTCATCAGCACTCAACCACAAACCATCCAGATCCGCATTGCCGCCACCCGCACCCTGATCATTGCCGGTCTGTCAGCGGTGTCGATTCTGTGCGCCGAATTTGCCGAAGCGCTGGGTTATCAGGTAGTGATCTGTGACCCTCGCGAGGAGTACTTCCATCTGATGCCCGCCAGTCGCAACTGGCTGCGACCGGTGCTGCCGTGGAGCTATATCCGCCAACACGGCAAGGTTCATGCAGACACAGCCATTGTGGCACTGACCCACGATCCAAAAATCGACGACATGGCGATGATTGCCGCAGTGAACACCGAGGCCTTCTACATCGGCGTGATGGGCTCCAGTCGCACCTCAGCAAAACGAGCCGAACGCCTGAGCCGAATTGGCAAACTCAGCCCACTCCAGCTTGAGCGTATTCACATGCCGGTCGGCCTGGCCATCGGCAGCAAGACTCCGGCCGAAATTGCACTCGCTGTAATGGCTGACATCGTGGCCCATAGAAACGGTGAAAATATCATGTACACATTAGAAAAAGCATCAGAAAAGCAATTTGCATGAGGGCCACAACAGACAGAAATGCACCATAACAAGCCACTCGTATCAGGCCTGTTCCAGAACTGTGCAGACAAGCACAATTAAAATGTATACGCTACAAAAGAATTTGCAGGAAACCCGCTTCAAATCAATGAAATACCAAATTGGTACGGCTATTGCCTTATTAAATATGATGTATACATCATTAATTAAAAAAGCCGACGAAAGTCAGGGCAAACTATAAAACGCGCATGCGCCAGCCGCTTCCAGAACCGGAAAAAGCCAGCCATCACGCAACAAGAAGCAAGAGGTACGCTATGAAATCGAATCCCTGGATCTGGGCGGTATGGGCGCTCGTTATCCTCAGTTATGTAGTGCCATTTACCATGCTCGACAAAGTACAGAGCTGGCATGGCAGCTTCCTCTACTGGACCGTCACCGGCGTGCTGGTAGTGGTTGCCAACCTGCTGCTCACCAAGGACTTCGGGGAGGATGAAGCATGAGCACATCCCTGATCTGGTGGTCCGTTGCGATCTACCTGGCAATTGCCGTTGTGATTGCCTTTATCTCCCGTGACGGGAAATCCGCTGAAAGCATGTCCGGCTATTTCCTCGGTGGTCGGCAGATGAATGGTATCCTGTCAGCCCTGTCCTACAGCGCAACCACGTACAGCGCCTTTATGATGGTCGGCCTCGCCGGTCTGACCTACAAAGGTGGTGTTGGCGCGCTGGGTTTTGAGATTGTCTATTTTGCCGGTGTGTCACTTGTAGCGATTTTTGGCCCACGTTTCTGGTCGGTCGGCAAGAAATTCGGTTATGTCACTCCAAGCGAAATGCTGGGCCACCGCTACCAGAGCAAAGCGGTTTCTGTAACCGCTGCGCTGGCTTCCTGTCTGTTCCTGATTCCTTACGCTGCGGTGCAGCTGACTGGTGTCGGTTACCTGATGTCTGGCATGACTGACGGTGCCATCTCGTTCTCTACTGCTGTGCTGCTGGCCACTGTGATGGCACTGTTTTTCTGTTACATCGCCGGTATTCGCTCGGTGGTATGGACCGACTCCCTGCAAGCCGTGATGATGATTGTGGTGTCTACGCTGGTAGCACTGCTGGTGATTTCTGAACTGGGCGGTTTCGACGGCCTGTTCACCACACTGGAACAGAACAATGCCAACTCCCTGTCGGTACCTGGCAGCGGTCTGTTCAGCTTCTGGACCTTCCTGGGTCTGACCATTCCATGGTTCTTCTTCAGCCTGTCCAACCCACAGGTGAGCCAGCGTCTGTTTATGCCGTCTTCACTGAAGTCCCTGCGCCAGATGCTGATGGGTTTCCTGGTGTTTGGCCTGATCTACACCCTGGTTTCGGTCATGTGGGGCTTCTCTGCCATCGTTGCCTTCCCGGATCTGGCCAAGGCCGATATGGCCACACCGGCCCTGCTGGCATCTGATATGGTGCCACCGGTACTGGCGGTGATTGTAATGATCGGCATTATGGCTGCTGCGATTTCCACCATTGACTCCATCATGCTGACGCTGTCTTCGATGGTATCCCGTGACGTTTATGCGGTGGTCAAGCCGGAAGCCAGTGAGAAACAACAACTGAACGTCGGCAAGATTGTTATCCCTGTGATTGCGGTAATGGCCTATGTATTCGCCAAACTGCAGCTGAGCCTGATCGCAGTACTGTCGGTTGCTGCCTCTTCCGGCCTGGTGGTGGTGGTTCCTGCCATGATTGGTGCCTTCTTCTGGCGTAAGGGTACTGCTGCCGGTGCACTGGCCAGTATGCTGGGCTCTGGTCTGCTGGTGATCGTAATCTACGCGACCGGTGGCAAACTGCTGGGCTTCTCGGCCGGTATCTGGGGCCTGCCAGTAGCAACCCTGCTGTTTGTTGGCGTCAGCCTGCTGACCAAAGCGCCTAAACAGGTAGCGGATGACTTCATCGAACAAGCCAATTCCACTTCGATGAGCAAAAAGTCGCAATCGGCCAGCGCCAGCAAGCCTGCCGTGGTATAACGGGCGTCATAACAATGCCTGATCAGCCGGGTACTGACTCTGACGTCAGTGCCCGGCTGTTTGCATAACAGCGCCAAACAAAGCCCCCTGGTCAGAACAAGACCGCAAGACAAGGCAAGGATATGAGCCAGCTGGACAGCCCGTCTGCCCCCACTCAACGCAACAACAGCAAACAGGCCCAGAAAGCCCGCGAAACCCGCCAACGTATCTTGCAGGCTGCGGTACAGGTGTTTTCCGAGGAAGGTTTTGCCGGTGCCCGTATTGACCGCATATCCCGCGCGGCCAACAGCAATGACCGCATGATCTATTACTACTTCGGCAACAAGGAACAGCTGTTTATCGCCGTACTGGAATCGGTTTATCAGGGGTTTCTGGATGCCGAACAGCAGCTGCAGCTGAATCTGGACGATCCCTGGCAGGCGCTGGAGCAGATCATCACCTTTACCTTTGACTACTACCTCGAACACCGTGAGTTTGTTGCCATTCTGGGCGACGAAAATCTCCACCAGGCCAAACATTCACGGCAGTCGGAACACATTCAGCAGATTTCCAGTGGCATTCAAAGCCAGCTGGCGCGCGTCGTGGCTGCTGGCCAGCAACAGGGCCTGTTGCGGGCCGATATCGACATCTCCATGCTGTACCTGACGATTTCGTCGCTGACCTATTTCTACTGCTCCAACCAATACACTCTCAGCGTGTTTATGAACCAGGACCTCAACAGCGACAGCTTCCGCCAGCAATGGCGCGCCAACGCCATAGAGGTTGTACGCGATACCGTTAAAGCCTGATTCCGCTGCTGCTACGGCTCGATCTGAGCCGCCATCGCCTGTTTTTCCCCATGCTGTTTAAGCCATTGTTTAAGCCGTTATTAACTCGCTACTTGCCCTGCTGGCCGCCACACCCGTTTTGCTCGCAGCTGTTCCATCTCCTGCATCCAATCCTCGGTATCCAACCCTCTGATTCAATGCCTTTCGGGCAGAAATCCGGCCGTACTCACTGATTTCCCGGCACCTTCAATGCAGCCTTCTGGCGAACTATTTTTCAATCTCCTATTTACCGTTATAACATAACAATTTAAAGTAAAAAGCATGATTGAACCGGCAGCCTCCGCCATCTCACTTCACCTGGCATCCTCTGGTTCACCGTCCGTCTGAGCAGTCGCTTACAGGAGCATGTCATGCAGTCAAATTCCGTTTCTTCCGAACCCAATCCTGCAGCAGCCGGGACTACCCGACCATTGCCGGTCACCTTGCTATCCGGTTTTCTGGGGGCCGGTAAAACCACGGTGCTGAATCACATCCTCAACAACCGCGATAACCTGCGTGTCGCCGTGATCGTCAACGACATGAGCGAAGTGAATATCGATGCCATGCAGGTTGGCCAACAGGTATCACTCAATCGGGCGGAAGAAAAACTGGTGCAAATGAGCAACGGCTGTATCTGCTGCACCTTACGAGAAGACTTGCTGATCGAAATCCAGCGGCTAGCCGAGCAAGGCAAATTTGATTATCTGCTGATTGAATCCACCGGCATTTCCGAACCCCTGCCCGTGGCAGAAACCTTCACTTTTGAAGACGAACAGGGCCGCTCGCTGTCGCAAATCGCCCGCCTCGACACCATGGTGACCGTCGTTGATGGCGTTAACTTTCTGCGTGACTACGACGCTGCGCAATCTTTGCAAGAAGCTGGTGAATCACTCGGCGAAGACGACCAGCGTAACGTTGCCGACCTGTTGGTCGATCAGATCGAATTCAGCAATGTCATTCTGATCAGCAAGACCGATCTGATTGATGAACCACAGCTGGCAAGGCTGCTGGCGATTCTCGACCACCTCAACCCGAGTGCTGACAAACTGCCGATTCGCAATGGTCAGGTGCCGCTGGAGCGTGTGCTCGGCACCGGCCTGTTTGATTTTGATGAGGCTGCCAAAGCACCAGGCTGGTTGCAGGAATTACGCGGTGAGCACATTCCGGAAACCGAGGAATACGGCATTTCATCATTCGTTTACCGCGCCCGCCGCCCTTTCCACCCACAGCGCTTCTTTGAGTTCCTGCATCAGGACTGGACCAGCCGCAGTGGCAAATTGGTACGTTCAAAAGGCTACTTCTGGCTGGCATCACGGCCCGAGTTCGCGGGCCAATGGAGTCAGGCGGGCGGTATCGCCCATCATGGTTTTGCGGGCATGTTCTGGAAAGCGATTCCCAAGGCCCGCTGGCCCGACGACGAAGAGTTTCTGTCCTTCCTGGATGAGTATTGGCAAGAACCCTTCGGCGACATGCGTCAGGAGCTGGTGTTTATTGGCCAGGGCTTGCAGGAGGCCGAGTTCCGCAACGAACTGGACGCCTGCTTGCTGAACGACGACGAACTGCTGGCTGGTAAACAGCTGTGGCTGCAAATGGAAGATCCTTTCCCACGTTGGGAGCAACCAGCATGAACATGATCCAGCGTTTCATGCCCGATCACAGCATCAGCCCCAGGGCCGCAGATCTGGCTGCGATCTATCGCAACGACATCAATATGGCGGTGTGGCAGAACGCCCTTGGCCAAAGCCTGGATCAAACCGGGCTGCAACAACTGCAAGATGAACTGCCGCTGCTACTGCAGCGGCCGGGTGGATTCCGCTTCCAGCTGCACAGCCGCCGCAAACAGTTTCGTAGCCAACTGCAACAGGACTTTCCATCTTCCGTGCCGGCCGGAGCTGCCTTGCTGAGCTACCTGGATACCGCAGCGGAAGTATTTGAATCCCTGTTCGAGCCGAATGCCATGGCCCTGCGACTGATCACCCTCGATGGTGCCATGTGCCCAAGATTTCATGTTGATCATGTACCGGTAAGGCTGGTCAGCAGCATCAGTGGCCCGGGCACCGAATGGCTGCCGGAAACAGCCATCAAACGGCAGGCACTGGGCGGCGGGCCGATACAACCCTGTCAGGACGACAATGCCATTCTGCGAGCCGTGGCTGGTGATCTGGCACTGATGAAAGGTGAGGGCTGGATCGGCAATGAAGGTCGCGGGCTGGTGCATCGCTCACCGGCGACCAACGAGCCCCGACTGTTCTTGTCCATCGACTTTGCTGCCGGCTGATTGATCAAGCACACACGCCTTGCCGAAGCCGAAAATGTCGGCTTGCGGCAAGGTTTACGCTAACGGCTGTGGAAAACCCGACACAGGGAGGGCGTCCTGTGGTGTAATCTGCCCTCTGTGTACCACTGTTGCCCTGCATTCCATGACTCAGCCTTCTCGCCCCGATCACACTCTGCAACTGGACAGCTACGTTCCCGCGCTGGTGAACTTTCTGGCCAACAAGCTTTCCAGTGGTGCCTCTCGTTTGTACCGGCGCAAATTTGGTGTCGGCATTGTCGAATGGCGTTTATTGGCGATGCTGAAAGCCGAAAACAATATTCCGCCCAACCGCATGTGTCAGGTGATTGGTCTCGACAAGGCTGCAGTCAGCCGCTCACTGAAACAAATGCACAAGGAGCAGCTGGTGACCTTGCAAACGGACCCGACTGACGCCCGTCAGATGCTGGTGTCACTGACGGCTTCGGGCCAGCTGATGCACGATCAGATTTTTGAACTGGCGATCCAGCGCGAACAGCTGTTGCTGGCCGAATTTTCCGAACAGGAACGTACCCAACTAGTTGATTTCCTCAATCGACTGAACGCCCGTGTTGGTGCTGTTAACGCCTTTAATCCTGACTGAAACCTCTGTTTTTCCGCCACCTCAGACAAGCCAACTGGCCGCCAGACAGGCACCCTCACCGGCAGCGGCTCGAACAGCCGCTGCCCCGCAATATGTCGTTCCTGACCTGCCTGTCACTCAAAAGCCATCGCCCGCCCTCTGAATACCCCAACGCAAAAACCCAATAACCAAATTGTTGACACCACAACAATATTGCCACTATCGTTGATACATCAACAATAAATATAAAAAGGGTTTCAGCCATGATTGATGCCATTATCAAAGCCAAATATCAGCTTGCCGAAGGCGTGTGCGGTCTTGATCTGATCGCTGCTGATGGTCAGCCATTGGTGGCTTTCAGCGCCGGTGCCCATATCGATATTCAGCTGCCATCCGGACTGGTACGCCAGTATTCGTTAGTGAATCCGGCCGGTCCTGAACAGCACAGCTGTGACAGCTACCAGATTGCGGTGCTGAAAGATCCGGCGTCGCGCGGTGGTTCCATTGAGGTGCACGAGCAGCTGCAGGCAGGTCAGGCCATCAAGATCAGTGAGCCGCGTAACCTGTTCGCACTTGCCGCCAACGCCCCACACGCCGTGCTGGTTGCCGGTGGTATTGGTATTACGCCGATTCTCGCAATGGCACGTGAACTGAGTGCCACCAGCGGTTCATTTGAAGTTCATTACGCCGCCCGTTCAGCAACCACCGCTGCCTATACCGACGAGTTTATGACGGGTGAACTGGCGACTCACAGCCAGTGTTATTTCAACGACCAGCAACAGCAGCTGGACATGGACAGTGTGCTCAAGGCAGCCCCTGCTGGCAGCCATCTGTATGTTTGTGGCCCGGCCGGATTTATCGACTACGTACTCGAAGCCGGTCGTCAGCAGCAGTGGGCCAGTGAACGTCTGCACCGGGAGTTTTTTGCGGCTCCGGTTTCCTCCACTGACAACAACACCAACAACGACGGTGAAGACAAAGCGTTTGAAATCCTTATTCAAAGCACCGGCCAGATCATCCAAGTTGGCGCTGATGAAAGCGCCCTGGAAGCCCTGGAAGATGCCGGTATCGACATCAACTCCTCTTGTGAATCCGGCATCTGTGGTTCCTGCGTTACCCGTTTGATCGACGGCACTCCAGACCATCGCGACAGCTTCCTCAACGACGAAGAAAAGGCCTCTAACGCCTGCTTCACACCGTGTTGCTCCCGGGCACTGGGCCCACGCCTGGTGCTCGATTGCTAGAACAGTTCCATCCTGCAAGCAAACAAAACCACCACAACCACTCCAGACAACAACAACTACGGAGTTAGCCATGACAGTGTCACTCTACATTCCGGGAGTCAGCAGCACTCCCAAAGATCAGCCTGGACGCCAGCAAGGCGCCTACCCGCTCGATATGTGGTACGTCGCCGCCCACAGCAAGGAGCTTGCTGATACGCCGGTCGGCCGCACCCTGTTGAACGAGCCGGTAGTACTGTTCCGACTGGGCAACGGCGAAGTGGCAGCGGTCGAAGACCGTTGCTGTCACCGTCACCTGCCGTTGTCAGCCGGAACCGTGGAAGCCACCGGTATCCGCTGCGGCTACCATGGGCTGCTGTTTGATGAAAACGGTCAGTGCACCGAAATCCCCGGTCAGGAAAAGATTCCACGCAAGGCCAAAGTTGGCGCTTACCATGTGCGCGAACGTAACCAGCTGGTATGGATCTGGTTCGGCACCGAACGTGACAGCGAGCCGACCTGTGAGCCACCGGAATACAAGGTTCACGACGACCCGAGCTTTGTGTTCGACGGCGATGTTTACCATTACAACGCGCCGTACCAGCTGATTCACGACAACCTGCTCGACCTCAGCCACCTGGGTTATGTGCACCTGCGCACTATCGGTGGCAACGCCAGTATTCACATGAATGCCAAACTGACGGTCGAGAGTGATGACACCTCAGTGCTGGTTGTGCGTCATATGCCAAACTCCGAGCCACCGCCAACCTACAAGGCCGCCTACCCGTTCAAGGACAGGATCGACCGCTGGCAGGAAGTACGTTTTCTGCCGTCCCACCAGGAAATCTGGACCGGCGCGATTGATCACGGCACCGATGACATCACCAATCCGAACCGTGGTGGCTTCCATATGCGTGGCTTCCATGGACTGACACCGGAAACCTCTACCAGCTGCCATTACTTCTGGACCATGGCAACCAATCCGACCCAGAACATTGAGGAGATCAAAAAGAAAGTCGTCGATCAGACTGCCATGACCTTTGACGAAGACAAGGTGGTGATCGAAGCGCAATACGAAAACATGAAACGGTTTGCCGGTGAGCCAATGATCGACATCCACGTCGATGTTGGGCCTAACCGTGCCCGCCGCATCATCGAGCAGCTGAAGCAGGAGAACCTGCCAGTCACCTGATCAGCCATAGCAACACCACTAATAGCAATACCATAAAAGGCAGCAAGGGATTCCAGCAGAAGAATCCCCTGCCAGCCAACCGTCTGACGACCGTTGGCCAACCAGCACCACACCAAAAATAATAACGAGGTGAAAAACATGTTTAGCAAGGTACCCAACTCGAAGCAGCCAGCCCAAATCCAGCAGGCTTCCCGAACCCTAAAACATCCCCCAAAACAGCCGCGCAGGCTGAGCCAAAAACTGACCGCTGCCGTCGCCATGCTGATGGTTTCCGGCACTGCGCTGGCGGCGGAATTCAACTTCAAGATGCACCACCAGCTGCCGCCATCATCCGGGGTACATACCCGCTTGCTGGTGCCCTGGGCAGAAGCGATTGAACAAGAATCCAATGGTCGCATTCACATCGACGTTTACCCGGCCATGCAGCTGGGCGGCAAACCACCACAATTGTTCGACCAGTCTCGCAAAGGCATGGTAGACATCACCTGGACCGTGGCTGGCTATACGCCTGGCCGTTTCAACAAGTCTGAAGTATTTGAACTGCCATTTATGGCTGGCCGCGCTGAAATCACCAGCCAGGCCATTCAGCAATACGCAGATGAAGAAATGAAAGAAGCTTTTGACGACGTCAAACTGCTGACCATTCACACCAACGCCACCGGCGTGCTGCACTCCCGTGACAAGGCCATTCACAGTGCGGCAGACCTCAAGGATCTGAAAGTACGGGCACCCAACAAGGTGATCGCGGAAGCCTATACCCGTATGGGTGCGATGCCGATCTTTATGCCGGCACCACAAATGGCATCCGCGCTATCCAAGGGCGTGATCGACGTTGCCTCGCTGTCTTACGACATTCTGGGGCCAATGAAAGTCCATGAACTGGTGTCTTCCCATACCGAGATGAGTGGTGATCGTGGTCTCTACGCTCAGGTGTTCCTGTTCAGCATGAACAAGAAGAGCTACGAGTCACTGCCAGCTGACCTGCGCGCCATTATTGACCGCCACTCCGGCCTGCCACTGGCAGCACACTTCGGCAAGGTGCTGGATGAAATGGGTGATGAAGGCAAACAACTGGCCGAATCCACTCACAACCCGATCTATGTGATTGATCCACAGGAAACCAGCCATATCCGTGAACTGGTACAACCGGTCATCGATGACTGGATTGCAGATATGGACGCTGAAAAGCTCAACGGCAAGCACCTGTACCAGCGTGCCAACGAGCTGATTGGTGAGTTCTCAAAAGCAGATGCTTCCAAAACGGCTGCAGCGCTGTAAACGTACAAACAAAAACGGCTTCCCGGACCAGGTCCGGGAAGCCGTTTTTTCTAACCAGCGTCAGGCGCTTATTTCAGATCAAAACGATCCGCGTTCATCACCTTGACCCAGGCCTTGACGAAGTCTTTGACGAACTTCTCAAGGTTGTCGTCCTGGGCGTACACCTCAGAGTAGGCCCGCAGGATGGAGTTGGAACCAAACACCAGGTCAACCCGGGTGGCAGTCCATTTGGTTTCACCACTACGACGGTCAACAATGTTGTAGAGGTTTGTGCCCGCAGGCTTCCAGTTGTAAACCATGTCAGTCAGGTTGACGAAGAAGTCGTTGCTCAACACACCTTCACGCTCGGTGAAGACACCGTGCTTGCTGCCACCATGGTTGGTGCCAAGTACCCGCATACCACCAATCAGGACGGTCATTTCAGGTGCTGTCAGTCCCATCAACTGGGCGCGGTCGAGCAACATTTCTTCGGCGCTGACGACGTAGTCTTTTTTCATCCAGTTACGGAAGCCATCTGCCAGCGGCTCCAATACGTCAAACGATGCTGCATCCGTCATCTCATCAGTGGCATCGCCACGACCCGGTGCAAAAGGTACATCAACATTCACACCAGCGGCTTTGGCAGCCATTTCAACACCAACCGACCCCGCCAGTACGATGGCATCGGCAACCGAAGCGCCAACCTGGGCAGCCAGCGGTTCCAGCACAGCCAGGACTTTTTGCAGACGTTCTGGTTCGTTACCGGCCCAGTCTTTCTGCGGTGCCAGCCGGATGCGGGCACCATTGGCACCACCACGGTAGTCAGAACCACGGAAGGTCCGGGCGCTGTCCCAGGCGGTACTGACCATGTCAGCAATCGACAGACCACTGGCAGCAATCAGGCTCTTCAGATGACCAACGTCATATTGAGTCGCACCGGCTGGAATCGGGTCCTGCCAAATCAGATCTTCGGCTGGCACGTCCGGGCCGAGGTAACGGCTCTTTGGTCCCAGATCGCGGTGGGTCAGTTTGAACCAGGCGCGGGCGAAGCAGTCATCGAAGTAAGCTGGGTCAGCCATAAACTTCTGACAGATTTCGTTGTAGATCGGGTCAACCTTCAACGCCATATCTGCATCCGTCATCATTGGCATACAGCGGATCGAAGGGTCTTCCACGTCCACTGGCATGTCTTCTTCCTTGATACTGACCGGCTTGTACTGATGGGCACCGGCCGGTGACCTGGTCAGCTCCCAATCATGGCCAAACAGCATATCGAAGTAGCCCATGTCCCACTGGGTCGGGTTGGCGGTCCAGGCACCTTCAATACCACTTACCACGGTGTCACGACCAATACCCCGGCCCTTGGTGTTCATCCAGCCAAGCCCCTGGGATTCAACATCCGAGGCTTCCGGGTCCGGGCTGAGGTTTTCAGCGCGGCCATTACCGTGGGATTTACCAATGGTGTGACCACCGGCCGTCAGGGCAACCGTTTCTTCGTCATTCATCGCCATTCGGGCGAAGGTTTCACGCATCTGGGCGGCTGTTTTAGCCGGGTCTGGATTACCGTTTACACCTTCCGGGTTCACGTAGATCAAACCCATTTGTACCGCTGCCAGCGGGTTTTCCATAGTGTCTGGCTTGCTGACATCGTCATAACGGCCGTCAGACGGTGCCAGCCATTCTTTTTCAGCACCCCAGTAGGTGTCTTTTTCCGGATGCCAGATGTCCTTGCGGCCAAAACCAAAACCGAAGGTTTTCAGGCCAGACGTTTCATAGGCAATGGTGCCGGACAAAAGAATCAGATCGGCCCAGGAAATCTTGTTGCCGTACTTTTTCTTGATCGGCCACAACAGACGCCGCCCCTTGTCGGTGTTGACGTTGTCCGGCCAGGAGTTCAGTGGTGCAAAGCGCTGGTTGCCAGTACCGCCACCACCACGGCCATCGGCCAGACGGTAGGAACCGGCAGTGTGCCAGGCAACCCGGGCAAACATACCCACATAGCTGCCCCAGTCGGACGGCCACCAGTCTTCACTGCTGTTCATCAGGTCACGCAGGTCCTGCTTGAGGGCTTCGACGTCGAGTTTTTTCAGCTCTTCGTGATAGTCGAAGTCTTCACCCAGCGGGTTGGTCTTGCTGTCGTGCTGATGCAGGATGTCGAGGTTGAGGGAATTAGGCCACCAGTCAGTTACAGACTTGCCGGTTGCTGTGTTGCTGCCGTGCATGAACGGGCACTTACCCGCTGAAGAATTATTCTGCTCCATCGCCTTGCTCCTGTTTGTGTTGGTATCTGTCAGCGTTTATTAACCATGGCAGCCCTGTGTGGGATTACCATGACCGAAACGCGCCACCGGTCAATATTGGGGACTAGTTGTTATTTCAGACTGCCCCTGCTGTAGAAACCAAGTTAATCCATCACCCACAATCATTAAAGACAATCAAAAATATCCACTCGATAGCTATCATAAATAACAATCTTTTTTATTCCGGCTATCAGGGAATTGCGGCCGCGTCATTACGGTCTCGATATAGCTCACAAAGTTCCGAAAACTTCGCTGCCGTAACCGGAATGTCGCGCCCGCAGTTTGGCAGCTTCCGCAAAAAATGATGCCTTTGGCGACAACAGACCTGACCTGCATCAACAGCAGTATCAATAAGCCTTAATGGCTTTAACGATCAGCCAGCACAATAGCCAGCAGTGTCTATCGTAAACGGGACTTTTCCAGGGAACGTCGCCAGCTAATCACACCGGACAACCACCGGAGCAATCGGCGGCTGACGCAAGGCGTTGGTATCAGGGATATATGAACTATAAAAAACACGTGATCATCAGTGGCGCGGTAATCGCCATACTGGCAGCGATGCTGGTGTGGCTGCAAACCGGCCTGGCGACCACCACATTGACCATGGCAACCACGGCGGTAGCGCCGCTGTCGTTATTGATCTGGCTGTTTTACTCCGTCTCCGCCCGTCGTCAGTGGCGCCTGAATCATGCCCGCGCTGAGCTCAGCAGCTCTGAACAGGCACGCTTGCAGGCCGAACAACGGCTGAAGGATCATGAGCAGATCCAGAGCATGGTCGACAGCCATATTCACGGTTTTCTGATTGCCGGTGAAAGCGGCCACATCCTCACCTGTAATCCGGCTCTCGGGAACATGTTTGGTTACCAGCCCGATGAACTGATCGGCCAGCCGCTGGAGATTCTGCTACCACCCCACATATTACCGACCCATCAGGGTCTGTTTGACGGCTATATCCAGGCACATCCGCGCCCCAACCTGTTCGCCACCCGGCCGGTAAAAGGCCGCCACCGTAACGGCCAGCTGATTGATATCGAGCTGAGCCTCAGCCCGATCAAGTCATCGGCTGGCGTTGAAGTGGCCGCCACCGTGGTAGATATTGCCGGGCGACTGGAGAAGGAACGCGAGATCCGCACCTTTGCCACCGCCTTTCAGGAAGCCGGTGAGGCGATGCTGATTTTGAATCCGCAAATGCAGATTCTGCACGTCAACGAATCCTTCAAACGTATGACGGGTCTGACAGACCCCGACCTGCCCTTGCTGACCTGCGCCGATTTTCTCGAAAACAGCCACCGCTCCGGCCACTTTTCGGTACAGAAGAACTTCTTTAATGAGCACAGTGAATGGAGCGGCCAACATGTTGCCATTCACAAGGACGGCAGCCGCTTTCCGATTCAGCTGTCGGTCTGTACTTCCACCGGCCCGCACAACCAGGTTGAGCACCTGATCATGTCGTTTATCGATATCAGTGAACTGGAAGATGCCAATCGCCAGCTGGAAAAACTGGCCTTGCACGATTGCCTTACCGGGCTGCCTAACCGGGTGCTGTTGAAACGCCTGGTGGAAGCAGCCATTAACCGCTGCGGCCGCCGCCAGAACCGCTTTGCGCTGATGTTTATCGACCTCGACAACTTCAAATACATCAACGATGCGTTTGGCCATATGGCGGGTGACGAAGTGCTGATCAAGGTCGCCGAACTGCTGCAGGGATCTTTGCGCAGTGACGATACCGTCGCACGACTGGGTGGCGACGAGTTTGTGGTGATTGTTGAAGGGCTGGAACAGGACGATGCTGTCCTGCAGGTTTCCCACAAAATCATGAAAAAACTCAACGTGCCGTTTTCCATCCGGGGCGAATCTGTGCGGGTTACCGCCAGTATCGGCATTTGCGTGTACCCCACCGATGGCCATGATTACGACACCCTGCTGCGCAACGCCGATGCTTCGATGTATCGCGCCAAGGATTCCGGCAAGGCCGGTTTCCACTTTTACAAACAGGGTTATGACCGCGAATACGCCGAGCTGATCAAGCTCGATTTTGAACTGCACCAGGCGATTGAAACCGACCAGCTGTATCTGGTCTATCAGCCACAATATGACCTGATCAGTGAAGAAGTGGTGGGCGTCGAGGCACTGGTGCGCTGGAATCACCCGGAGCGGGGCAAGATTCTGCCCAATGTGTTTTTGCCCATCGCAGAAAAGATGTCACTGCTGCCAGCCCTGGAAGAATGGGTATTTCGGCATGCCTGCCAACAAGCCCGCCAATGGCAGGACAGCGGCGTGAACTTCCGCAAGATGGCCGTCAACGTCACAGGGGCACGGTTGCAAAAGGGCAGCTTCCACAATGAATTCAGCCACATCTTGCAAGACACCGGCTGCGACCCGCTGAGTATCGAAATTGAAATCACCGAAGACTTTATCGTCCAGCGCAGCGAGCAATCACTGCGCGAACTGAATGGCATTCGGGCACTCGGCATCACGATTGCCATCGACGACTTTGGTACCGGCTATTCATCACTGTCGTATCTGAAAGATCTGCCGATCGACAAACTCAAGATCGACCGTTCCTTTATCCAGGATCTGCATCTCGACAGTGGCAGCCAGAAAATCATCACTGCGCTGGTCGCACTGGCACGCGGGCTCGACTTGCGCATCATTGCCGAAGGCGTGGAAAACCCGGAGCAGGTCCGTTTTCTGATCGGCAAGGGTTGTAACGAAGTACAGGGATTCCTCTACTCACAACCGGTCGAAGCCCATGAAATCGAGGCCCAGCTGGGGTATGTCCATGCCCTGCACTAGCGTGGCGCATCAGCGAGCCAGCGCAGCAGCTCTTCAAAGGCGGTCAGGTCGGTGTAGCGCTCACCATCGGCAACATTACGAATCATAAAACGGCCAGCCGCCAACCGGATGCCACCTTCAATCATCAGGTTATCGTGCAGGCCGAAGTCTTCCACCGAGAGGCCGTCATGGTCCCGCAGCGGTTGTTGTTCATCACGGCCAAAGAGGGATTCGGCAGCGCCATACAAGGCCATGGTGCGGTCGGCGAAAGGGCGCGGATCATTACTGTATGCCAACAGTTGTTTGCCCAACCCACGCGCCAGGCCCAATTCATAGACAGTACCCACATCGGCACTGACGCCGCGAAATGGCGTCAGGTTGGCAATGATCACATCGGCTTGCTGAATCAGACCTTCATTGCCATAACTGATGGCAAACGCCAGCTGGCGCGGATCTTCCGCTCCATCATCCAACTGTCCGGCATCCAGCTCACTATCCAACGGATACAGACCTTCAAAGCCATAGTGGGCGCAGAGGGCTTTTTTGGCAGCGCCCATTTCAACAGCGTTGGGCAAGAAGACTTCTGGCCCGGCAAGGTAGATTTTCATAAAGGTTCCCGCTCAACAATTTCCGCTCAACTGGCCGGGCGATTCTATACCAGGCCGGCGCGCCTAACCCTGCCGACGTTCAATTGGCAGACCAATCAGCCTGACGTTCCAGCGCGATGTAGTTGGCGACCACACAGTTACGACCGGCAGCCTTGGCTTCATAGAGGGATTCATCGACCTGCTGAATCAGCAATTCCGGGCTGGTTTGTTGGTTAGCAGCCTGGGCAACGCCCAGCGAAATGGTCACGGATATTTGCTGATCATTGCTGTAACAGGGCTGGGCTTCGATGCGAGCGCGTATCTGTTCGGCCAGATACATGGCATGGCTGATGTCTGTGGCTGGCATGATGGCAATGATTTCTTCACCGCCATAACGAGCCACCATGCCGCCTTCCGGTAAGATCACCGCCTCCCAGATCGCCGCCACCATCATCAGGCAGGCGTCGCCGGCCAGGTGGCCATAATGGTCGTTGAGGCCCTTGAAATGATCGAGGTCGCCCATGATCAGCGACAGCGGCCTGCCAGTGCGGCGGAACGTGAGGATTTCCTTTTCAATCGCCTGATCAAAATAGCTGCGATTGGCGAGCCCGGTAAGGCCATCCATCTTGCTGCGGAAATTCAGCTCCTTGTTGACCACCTCCAGTTCGGTCAGGGCATCCCGTAATTCACGGGTACGGCAATCCACCTCATCCTCCAGCCGCTGCTTGGCCTGTCGCTCAATTTCCAGCGCCTGATGTTGGGCTTCACGCGCCCGCCGGTAATAGGTCAGCGAGAGTTCCTGCGCCAGCCGCTTGTCATCACGTTCCCGATTAATACGTTCTGCCAGTGCCACCGACAGCACCAGCATTTCCAGCAGCACGCCAACGTTTTGTAGATCCATATACCAGAGCCGGTAGGGAATCAGGTTGGTCAGCCCCAGAAACAACACGGTGGTGGCAACCATCAACAAGCCCCATGCCAACACCACATACTTGCCGGAACGGTTGCCCTGACGCCAGACCACCACAGCGACCAGCAACCCGAACAAACAACTCAACAATGCTCCGGCATCAGTGATCAGCACCATGGCTCCACCCGGGAACCAGACATGGCCAACCAGCACCAGTGCCCAGAACCAGGCCACCAGAGTATTGCTCCAGCGCAGCCAGCCATAGGCACGGCCCAACTCCAGAAAGCTTCGCAAAAACAGTACTGCAAACAGAAACGGCGTTGACGCAAACAAGCCATAGGCGCGCGGCTGCAGCCAGTCGTTGAAGCCCCACAAGAAGGCGTTGCCAACCCCATTCACACCAATGGTGTAGAACAAAATGCTCAGCACATACAGGCAGTACCAGCCATAACTATTGACCTTGACCAGCAAAAACAACGAAAGGTTGTACAGCAACATGATGGCCAGCGCCCCCAGATACAGCCCCAGCAGTAAATTGCGTTGCTGCATATGGCTTTCATAAAGATCTTGCGGCCACAACATCAATGGCAGGGTGAGTTTTTCCGGGGCGTTTATACGCAGGTAAATATCCAGCCGCTGATGACCAGCAGCATTAAGTGGAAAGGCATAGGGAAATGCATCCAGACCATTAAAATCTGTCGCCCTGGGATAGCTGGCCAGCAGGTCACCGGAAGCACTGTCGAGCACATAAACATCCAGCTGCTGCAACAGATGCCAACGCAAGTTCAGTATCCAGTCCTGCGCCAATGGTTCAGGCCAGCTGGGGTGCAGGTGAATCCATACCGCTCCTGGGCCATTGGCCAGCACCAGCAAGGGTTTTTCCTGTGCTTGCCAGCCACTGGCCGCACGGGCAGCTGCCAGATCCAGCGGCTGGCCACTTTCGAGCAGATAGCCGGTTGGAGTGAGCGGATGTGGCTGGGCCGAGCTATCGGAAGGATCATTGTGAAAAGCCAACGCGGCACCCTGCCATAAAAAAAGCAGCAATATCAGTGCAGCGGAAAAATAACGACGTAAGGCCAAACTCACCCCGCGGTCAGGCTGGTTATTGTTCCTTAACTATAGCCAAGGTTGTTTATTGCTGAACACCTGTGTTTGGAAGTCAGTCGCAATCTTGCGAATGGTCAAGCCTGAAGACAGCCCGGTGGCCAATCGAGGGGGAAATGCGCTCCAGGACCCATCAGATATCATTGAGTAGTGGATATAGAGGAGCAAGCAGCCGCTTGCAGCAGGGGTTGGACGCAGCAGTCCAGAACAGACCCATGCAGGGAAAAAAAGTAAATAAAGCTCCTGCTACCACGATCATGGTAGCAGGAGCCCAAGGCAGATCAGTCGCGCACGACCATCACGCTGCACTGGGCGTGACGCACCACCCGCTCAGCGTTGGAGCCAACGAAATAACTGCTCAGGCCCGGCTTCTGGGCCATCATCACAATCACATCGGCTCCGCCTTTTTTGGCTTCTTCAAGAATCTGCTCATGGATGGTGCCACGACGCACATGACAAAAGCAGTGTAGATCTTCCGGCACCAGGTTACGCACCAGCGCCAGCAGCTTGTCTTTAATGTCCTGCCGACGAGCCTTTTCCTTGTCGGCGTCGACATAGGGTGCACCCGCCTTGTGAACACCGGAGTCATCGACATAAAGGAAGTTGAAGTCTGCATGCGGGCTGTCACTGGTGAGCTGACGGGCAGCGCTCACCAGCTTCGGCAGTTCGGCGCGGTGCGCGAGGTCAACCGGGATCAGTATCTTGTAGTACATAGCCAGCTCCTTAATCCATAACTGCGCCAGGCAGCCACAGCACCAGGTCAGGGAAAATCATGCAAAGAATCAACACAAACAGATTCACCAGAATGAACGGGGTGACCGAACGGTAGATCTCGCCCATGCCCACATCCGAAGGCGCAATGCCTTTGAGGTAGAACAGCGCAAAACCGTATGGCGGCGTCTGTACCGCGATCAGAATGTTGATAATCATCAGCACGCCAAACCAGATCGGGTCATAACCCAGTGATACGGCAATCGGCGTGAACAGCGGCGCGCACATCAACACAATGATGAACTCGTCGATGATAAAGCCCAGCAACAGCATGATGACCTGGAACATGATAATAATCATGATCGGTGGCAAGTCGAGGCTGCCGGTGAAATCCGCCACCATGGACTGCACGCCCATCAGCAGGTGGAAGTTACTGAATACCGAGGCACCCAGAATAATCCACATCGCCACGCTCACCAGAATGCCGGTTTGCACGCCAGCAATGCGGAACATATCCACCTTGAAGCGCTTGAAGATGATCGCCAGCACCACAGCGCCAACCACACCCAGCGCGCCGGATTCGGTTGGTGTCGCAATACCGGTAATGATGGAACCCAGCACCAGTACAATCAGCAGCATCGACAGCACGCCGTCGCGGGCAATCTTGATCTTTTGCGGCATTGGCAGCTGCAGGTTTTCTTCATCAGCGGCGTTAAGAGGCGCTTTATTCGGGTTCAGCTTGCAGCTGATAACCACGTAGCCGATCAGACAGATCACAGTTACCAAAGCCGGAATCATGGCACCAAGGAACATCCGGCCAACCGAGTTCTGGGTCGCCGCCGCAAACATGATCATCGGGATCGACGGTGGAATCAGGATACCCAGCGCACCACCGGCCATGATCACACCAAGTGCCATCCGCCGGTCGTAACCGCGTTCCAGCATCGGCCGCAGCGCAATCGAACCAGACGTCATGATGCCAGCACCAATGATGCCCACCATGGCACCAATCATCGAGCACACACCGATCACAGAGATCGCCAGCGAACCACGAACCTTGCCGATCAGCATCTGGCTGGCGTTGAACATGGCATCACCAATACCGGATTTGGTCAGCAGCTGACCCATGTAGATATACAGCGGAATCGCCAGCAGGATAAAGCTGGAAAAGGTCGATTCGATGGTGCTTGGCACCAGGTTAAAAATGCCGTCCCCCCAGGTCAGGTAACCAACCGCCATGGCGATACCGCCAAGCGCCAGGCCGACCTGGGCACCCAGAGCAAAAGCCAGCAGAATACAGCCGAGCAGAACGGCAGTGAGCATTTCAATTCCCATTGCGGATCTCCTCAGGAAGTCTTCTGGGCCGACTCGTCAGCCGAGTCAGCGGTGTTGTTGGCAGCGAAGTCATCGTCGCTGTCATCGGCTTCATCCGCTGGCAGCAGTGGCTTGCCGGCGATCAGCCGATAGAGATTGGTGATGAAGTCACGTACCAGCTGCAGCAAGAACAGGCTGGCAGCGACCACAATCATCACCCAGAAGTGCCACATCGGTGCCGCCCATTCGCTCTGGGTGCGGTAGTCGAACTCAATCGCCTCTTCGTATTTGCCGAGCGCCATCACAATCATGACGTAGAGGAAAAACATCCCCAGTACACCGGTCAACAGATCAAACAGGCGACGGGTTGTACCGGATACTTTCAGGTACAGGATATCGACGTTGATATGAGCACGCTTTTGCTGGGCATAAGCGCCGCCCAGTGCAGCGATATAGCCAAACAGGAACAGTGCAGTGTCATACCCCCAGATGGTCGGGGCATCGAGCAAATAGCGGGAAAATACTTCAAACGCCACCACACCGGCGAGTACCGGCATCAGCATGGCAGCCAGATGGCCAGCGATCTTGACGATCAGGTCACTGGCACGACAAAACAGTCTCAGGGTTGGAGTCACCATAAGGGTTACCACCAGGGAGTTGAATAACAACCAGCGCAGAAACAGATTCCCGGCCGCTGCTATTACGGTTTTCACGACAATCGAACCGGGCCTGTCAGCACCACGGTCCTGGAATTAACCGGAACATCGGCAAAACGATTTTCCGGCGTGCTGAAACAAGATCGCCGCAGAACATTGCTGCTCTGCGGCGACCGTTCAGCGCTGGATCAGGATTCTTTTTTCAGAATATCGATCAGCTGCTTGCTGTATTTGTCTTTGGCGGCGTATTCGTCGTACAGACCGGCACCGGCTTTTTTCCACTCAGCCTTGTCAGCTTCGCTTGGCTCTGGAGACCACTGCAGACCCTTGGCTTCCATTTCAGCCACGGCTTCAGCTTCCCACTTCTTGCTGTTTTCCAGCTGTTCCTTGGCGTGAATCTCAGTTGCCTTGCGAACGGCAGCCTGCAGTTCAGGAGTCAGCTTTTTCCACTCGTTGCGGTTAACCACAATTGGCAGTACCTGAGCGCCAGCCAGCGGCAGACGGTACATGTACTTGGCCACTTCTACGTGGTTACCGTCGCGGTGGTCAATCATGTTGGAACCGATAGAACCATCGATCACACCAGTCGCCAGCGAGGTGTAGATTTCAGACCAGGCCAGTGACACAGGAGAAGCACCCAGGTTACGCAGGAACTTGCCGTAAGCGCCTGGAGCACGAATCTTCATACCTTTAAAGTCTTCAACTGAGTTGATTGGCTTCTTGGTGATGATGTAAACCGGCGGCTGAATGTACGGCTCCAGCCATACCATACCTTGGGAACCGTAGGCTTTTTCCAGAATCGGAGCCCAGCCCTTGTTGTGGAACAGGTCATACAGCTTATCGGTATCAGACGTGCCGCCTGGCAGACCAATTTCAACCACACCGGCAGGCAGTTCGCCAGCGTGCATGGACTGGAATGGCGCACCCATGGTGATCAGACCGGTTTTTACCGCACCCAGCAGACCCTGAGTACCAACGCCTTCACCGGAGTACAGAACCTGCACCTTGATCTTGCCATCGGACAGCTGTTCGATGTTCTTGCCGAGGTTTTCGTACAGCTCGCCGAACGCAGTGCCACGGCCGTACAGGTTACTGAAGCGCCAGTTATACTCAGCAGCAGCAGCAGTTTGTGAAACCATGCTGGCGCCAGCAGCCAGCAGCATTGCAGAACCCGCAAGTACAGAGCGAATTCCCTTGGTGAATTTCAACATATCAGCAGTCCCGTTTTTAAGTGCCCTGATTTGCCGATCAAATCAGGTGCTTTGTTGTATCGCCACAGCAGTTGGGCGGCTGTGTGAAAATCATATTTTCAAAAGCCGGAATCTGGTTAAATCCAGCGCCGTTTACGTAAAGGTTGATGAAACCTAACGTAAGTATAAAATTTAACCAGATTATTTCTGTTCAGAACGGGCTCTACAGCACTTTTTTGATGATTTTCCGCACCAGTATGAGGCACAGACGATGAACCGCAAATACTCGCTCGGCCAGCTGGGCGATTACGAGATAAAGCAACTAAAAATTTTCAAAACCATCGTCGATTGCGGAGGCTTCAGCGCCGCAGAAGCCCAGCTCAACATCAGTCGGCCGACCATCAGCATCCATATTGCTAACCTGGAATCACGACTCAATCTGACGCTTTGTAAACGCGGTCGCGGAGGCTTCTCCCTGACCGAAGAAGGCAAGGTTATCTACGAGCAAACCCAATCTTTGCTCGACGCCCTGGAAGGCTTCCGCAACACCATCAATAACCTTAGTTCGTTCCCCTCCGGACTGTTGGAGGTGGCCTTAAGTGATACATTTGCCACCGACGATCGCTGCCAGGTCACCGACATTATTCGCCGTTATCACCAGCATGCCCCGGACGTCGAACTAAAGGTAACGGTCGAACACATGATTGATATGGAGCGCAAGGTACTGGCCGGAGAGCTGGATATCGCCTTTATCCCCTATCATCGCAAGCTCGAAGGACTGGAATACATCCATATTTTTACCGATCGCTGCTACCTCTACTGCGCACCTGGCAACCCGCTGTTTGATTTGCCGGAAGATCAGCTGACCGACGAGCTGGTCAACAGCATTCCGCTGATTCACGCCGGTCTGAAACCCCATGACGAGGTTTACGCCCAGATCGCCGAGATGAACCTGGCAGCCGTCTGTTATCACTACGAAGCCCGCATTGCGCTGATGCTTTCCGGTATCTACATCTCCTATCTGCCGGAAAACTTTGCTGCCCCCTATGTGCAGCGAGGCGAATTAAAAGCCATTTCTCCCAGACGTCGCTTCTTCACCCTGGGAGCTGCGGTGATCAGCAAGAAGAGCGCCCAGCCTAACCGGGCACGTACACTTTTCCTTGAAACCGTCCGCGCAATCCATCCACCGGGAGAGAAATCTGCTCCTTACTAACAGGAATTCAGAGTGAATATCTGAATTTACCCAGGGAAACAGTGAAATCGAATGGCGCTAATTAGCACCAGCAAGGAGCCAAATCGCACCAAAAAGGCGCAAAAAATTGTTTGTCGAAGTCATGTTCTCCAATTTCAACAGTAGACAAAGATGACAAAGCAGCCACCAAAAGACGAGATATACCACTGAAGGATTAGATCCAAAGTATTGGTTTTATGTCTGCCAACGTATGACTGACAAACCGGATTGCAGAAATACCTACCAGGACATATACCTGCTGGATGGCTGCCAGCCCAAAATAGCAGAATCGGATAGTCATATTTACCGCTCCCGCTTCATACTCAGGTGCAGGAGATCATCAACAGGGGAACCCCATGAGCGAATACAGCCTCGACTACTGGCAGAGCCAGGCCAGCCAGATTGCCATTCCAGCCAACGCCTGGATCAATGGCAAACCAGCCGCCGCCATTTCCGGTCAAACCCGCCCCTGTCTGAACCCGGCTACCGGCGAGCTGCTGGCCAATGTTGCCGAGTGCCAGCCGGAAGACGGTGATCTGGCGGTCAAAATCGCTCGCGACACCTTTAATAGTGGCGTGTGGGCCAACATGGCACCACGCGCGCGCAAACTGATTCTGGTGAAATGGGCCGAGTTGATTGAACAGCACGCCGAAGAAATGGCACTGCTGGAAACCCTCGACGTTGGCAAACCCATCAGCGACACCCTTAACATCGACGTACCAAGCGCGGTTAACACCATTCGCTGGACCGCCGAAGCGGTCGACAAGATTTATGGTGAAATCGCCCCGACCGAACCCGGCACCCTGGCACTGATCCAGCGCTTGCCATTAGGTGTCGTGCTGGCAATTGTGCCGTGGAATTTCCCGCTCTCCACCACCGCCTGGAAACTGGCTCCGGCGCTGGCCGCCGGTAACTCGGTGATTCTCAAGCCGGACCCGAAAACCCCGCTGACCGCCCTCAAACTGGCGGAACTGGCCACCGCTGCAGGCTTGCCAGACGGCGTACTGAACGTCTTGCCGGGCGACGGCCTGCCACTCGGTCAGCATCTGAGCCTGCACCCCGACATCGACGGCCAGACCTTCACCGGCTCCACCAATGTCGGCAAACTGCTGATGCAATACTCCGGTCAGAGCAACCTCAAGCGCACCTTCCTGGAACTGGGCGGCAAGAGCGCCAACATCGTCTTTGCCGACGCCGATCTGGACAAGGCTGCGCTGTGGGCTGCCGTGGCTGGCTTCTATAACTGTGGCCAGACCTGCACCGCCGGTACCCGCTTACTGGTGCAGGAAAGCATCTATGACGAATTCCTCGCCAAAGTCGCAGAGCATGCCCGCGACTGGCAGCCAGGCAACCCGCTCGACCCGAACACCCGTCTGGGCGCGGTGATCGACCAGCGCCAGATCGACACCATTCAGAAATACATCGGCATTGGTCAGGCAGAAGGTGCTGAACTGCTGTTCGGTGGTGATGCCCTCACCAACCTCAATGGCCAACTGGCTGGCCAGTTCCACCAGCCAACCCTGTTCAAGGGCGTCGATAACGCCATGACCATCGCCCAGGAAGAAATCTTTGGGCCGGTGGTCTCGGCGATCAAATTTACCGACGCCGACGATGCCATTCGGATCGCCAACGACTCCAGATACGGCCTCGCTGGCGGCGTCTGGAGCCGCGACATCAGCACAGCGCTGAAAGTCGCCAACGGCGTCCGCACTGGTACCATGGGAGTGAACAACTACTTTGGTGGTGACATTACTGTACCATTTGGTGGTTTTGGCGAATCCGGCAACGGCCGCGACAAGTCATTGCACGCCCTGAATGACTACAGTGAGCTGAAAACTACCTGGATTGAGTACTGATCTCCGGCGACTGTTATTCACAGCAACTGATCCAGCGGCAATGCCGACCTTGCGTCGGCATTGCCAGCCGATGCGGGCGGGACGCCCGCGCTCCCAAAATTATTCTGCCTGTTCCTAAATGCCAAATATGGCGCTTCATGATCCCGTTAAAACAGTGATCATTTCAGACCAATAGCCGCCCGCCAAATCGATATCCAGATCGTATTTCGGTACCGTGATCGAACAATAAAAAGAACGAGGCGCATCATGTTAGTGAGTGTTTTGAACAACGCAGCCATGGTGGTTACCGGTACTCCAGATCAGATTTCCAACCACGTTAACCAGCATGTCGGCAGGCATCGACTGGTGATGTCCGGCCCGCAGCAATCGGCTGCCAGGCTGTCGCTGTGTGACTTTGCCGACCTGGGTCTGTCGCGTATCAGCTATGGCAATCAGGTCCGCATCGCCTGCCCGGATCTGGAGGATATCTATCATTTCCAGATCGTGATGAAGGGCCAGTGCCAGTGGCGTTTCAGTGATACTGAAATGCTGTTGCAACCGGGTCAGGCGTTGATGATGAACCCCGGTGAAAAGATCGACCTGACCTATTCCGCCGACTGTGAAAAGCTGATCGTCAAAATCCCCGAATCCGTGGTGCGCAATACCTGCATCGACCATCTTGGCTACGCCCCCAAAGCCGGTGTGCTGTTTGAGCGCAAGGTGGTGAATCTGCAGCAGTCGAAATCGTTTCTGAGCTGTGTCGAAGCCATGTTCTACGAAGCCAGCGACGATGAGGTTTGCCTCAACGGCATTTCGGAAACCTACCGCGAGTTGCTGGTTCGCAAGCTGCTGAACACCTTTCAGAATAATATTCAGGAAGTGACCAGCCCCAACGCCAATGAAGACCGCACCTTGCAGAAAGCACTGGAATATATTGAAACCAACATCCGCGAAAATCTGGCGGTGGAAGAACTGGCGATGGTTGCCGGTACCAGTGTGCGCAGCCTCTACAACCTGTTTTCACAACGGCTGTCGATTACCCCCAAGCTGTACATCAAGCAACGTCGGCTGGCAGAAATTCACCGCGAGCTGAAACACAATACGGCGATTCGCAACGTCACCGAAGTAGCGCTGGATTATTCCTTTACCCATCTGGGTCGTTTTTCTTCCTGTTACAAGGAAGCCTATGGCGAGTTGCCGTCAGAAACGCTGAAGCGTCGCCAGAACGGTCGTTAGCCGGGTTAATAACAAGGAAATACGGCCCAGGCAGCGCCGTATTTCCCTATCCTCCCATCATTGCATCAACGCATCACTTACACACTCAACCAGCATTCAATCTGACTGAGGTTATCCTGCAGATCCTGCGTGTCGCCATCAAACACCACCTGTCCCTTCACCAGCACCACGTGGCGGTCGCAGAGGTTTTTTAATACTTCGATGTTCTTGTCGACGATCAGGGTCGAAATACCACTGGCCCGCACATGGGCAATCACCTCCCAGATTTCCTTGCGAATCAGCGGCGCCAGGCCTTCGGTGGCTTCATCCAGAATCAGCAGCTCCGGGTTGGTCAGCAAGGCCCGGCCAATCGCCAGCATTTGCTGTTCGCCACCGGACAGCTGGGTACCGAGGTTCGTCAGTCGTTCCGCCAGCCTGGGGAAGGTTGCCAGCACCCGGTCGTAATCCCATTCCAGTTTGCCGCCAATACCTGGCCGCGCCGCCATTTGCAGATGTTCCTTCACCGTCAGGTTGTGGAACATGCCACGGCCTTCCGGTACATAGGCAATGCCTTCGCGCATACGTTTCCAGGTGGGCAGCTTGCCAACGTCACGGCCCAGAAATTCCACCGAGCCACTGCGCGGTTGCAACAGCCCCAGCAGCGATTTCAGGGTGGTGGTTTTGCCCATGCCGTTGCGGCCCATCAGGCTCAGTGCCTGGCCCGGCTGGATGGTCAGATCAACGCCGTGCAGAACATGGCTTTCACCGTAAAAACTGTGCAAGCCACGCACAGCTAACAGGGGTTGTGCTTGCATCAGATCACCTCATCGCCCTGGCCCAGGTAGGCCTCTTTTACCTTGCTGTTATTGCGCACCTCATCGACACAGCCGGTTACCAGATGCTGGCCGTTAACCATCACGGTGAGCTGGTCCGACAGTTCAAACACGGCGTCCATATCGTGCTCAACCAGCACAATGCAGTAGTCCTGTTTGAGCTTTTTCAGCAATTCGATAATCAGCCGGGATTCTTCATGGCCCATGCCTGCCATGGGTTCATCCAGCAACAGCACCGAAGGTGCGGTCGCCAGTACCATGGCAATTTCCAGCTGCCGCTGTTCGCCATAGCTGATCTGGCTGGCGATGGTGTCACGCCGACTGCCCAGCCCGACCTGCTGTAACGCCTGTTCGGCCATCTCCTTCAGCAGTGCGCTGCTGTTTTTCGACAGCAGGATATTGAAGCTGCCGCCGACTCTGCGCTGGGCCGCAATGCAGCAGTTTTCCAGGCAAGTGACCTGAGGATAGATATTGGTTTTCTGGAACCCGCGGCCAATACCACGGCGTACAAACTGGTAAGCGCGAATATCCTCAATGGCTTCGCCCTGATGCAGAATGCGCCCGGCGGTCGGTTTGTAGCTGCCACAGAGCAGATTCAGCAAGGTGCTTTTGCCTGCGCCATTGGGGCCAACAATGCCGTGCACGGATTTGTCGTGGAAACTCAGCGACATATTGTCGAGCGCCTTGACGCCACCCCAGTACTTGCACAGCCCTTCGGTTTGCAAAACGGTTGCATGAGTCATTTGCGGCGCTCCAGCAGGTTTTCCAGGAAACCGGCAATACCGGCCTTGAACAACATCACCATGGCGATGATCAGACAGCCCATCAGCAGCAACCAGTGTTCGGTCAGGTGCTCAAGGCTGTAGTGCAGACCTTCATAAACCACGGTGCCCAGAATCGCGCCGTAGAGCGACCCCATGCCACCAAGAATCGACATCACCAGCGCCGACCCCGAGGTTTGCCACGACATCATCGACGGATTCACAAAACCGTACTGCAGTGCGAACAGGTAACCGGCATAGGCCGCCAGCGCCGAGGCCATCACATAACTCAGCAGCCGGAACAGGAAGACGTTGTAACCCAGCGCGGTGGTGCGCTGCGGGTTGTCTTTCACCGCTTCCATAATGCGGCCAAAGCGCGAGCCGGTGACCAGCTTCCAGAACACCAGGCAGTTGAACAGCGACAGCAGACAGAAATAGTAGAAGTGCAGCGGATCATCGAGATTGAAGAACGCCAGCCCGAACAGGCTGGTATCCGGCTTCATCAGGATAAACAGACCGTCGTTGCCACCAAATTCCACCGAGTCGGAGAAGAAATAGAAACACATCTGCGCAATCGCCAGCGTAATCATGATCATGTAGACACCACTGGTGCGCAGCACAATCACTCCAACCACCAGCGCAATCGCCGCCGCCAGCACACAGATATAGAAGGTGTAGACCCAGAAATTCACCGCCTCGAACTCAGGTGCAATCAGGATAAACAGATAACCGCCCAGGCCATAAAACATCGAATGACCCAGCGTGATCATGCCGCAACGACCAACCAGATAATCCAGCGACATCACAAAGATGGCGAAAATCACCACGCTGGTCAGCTTGTTAACGTAAAACTCGTTCTGCTCCAGAAACAGCGGCAGCAGCAACGCCAGCGGAAAGAACAGCCAGATAAACAGCTGTTCGGTTTTTTTACCGAAAAAATACGTCATCGCAGGCCCGCCCTAGCTGGAGAAAAGTCCCTGAGGCTTGATGATCAAAATCACCGCCATCAGGATGTAGACGATCATCGAAGACAGCTGCGGCAATAACACCGCCGCAAAGGTATCCACGATGCCCACCATCAGAGCCGCCACGAAGGCTCCCTTGATGGAGCCCATGCCACCAATCACCACCACCACAAAACAGCTGATCAGCACATGCTCCCCCATACCCGGCACAATCGACGCCATCGGTGCCGACACCACGCCGGCCAGTGCCGCCAGCATCACCCCGGCACCAAATACGATGGTGTAGAGGCGATTGATATCGATGCCGAGGCACTCAACCATTTCGCGGTTCGACTCACCGGCCCGTACCAGCATGCCGAGGCGGGTACGGTTGATCACCAGATACAATCCGGCCGCCAGTAACAGGCACAGCAAGGCGACAAAAATCCGATACACGGGGTATTCCACCAGCTCGGTCAGACTGATCGAACCCGACAGCCAGCCCGGCACAGCCACGCCGAGCGGGTCGTCGCCCCACAACAGGCTTTGCATGGCGTTAAACACAAAGATCATGCCGATCGTCAGCAGTACCTGATCCAGATGGTTACGGCGGTAAAGCCGGTTGATCAGGGTCTTTTCAATCACCACGCCGAGCAGCAGCGCAATCACCGCCGACAACAAGGCCGCCAGCACAAACGAATCGGTCAGCTGCACGAAGTACCACATCAGGTACGCACCAATCATGTACATCGAGCCGTGCGCCAGGTTGAGGATACCCATCACCCCAAACACCAGCGTCAGGCCGGAAGCAATCAGGAACAACAGCAAGCCGTACTGCAGGCCGTTGAGCAATTGCACAAGAAAAATCGCAAAGTCCATAACCACCTGCGTCTACAAGGTTTTGATCAAGAGGCTGGCCCCGGCTACACCGCAATGCGCAGCCGTAACCAGCCACCGGCAATCGTCAGATTGCTTACAACTTGCAGCCGCGGGCAGGATCTTCCAGCCCGGCAGCGGCAATATCGATCACCCGGTTTTCACCGTCCTGCACTTCACGCAGATAGATGTTTTGCACCGGGTTATGGGCTTTGGAGAAATGGAAGTCGCCGCGTGGGCTCTTGATGGTGGACTGCTCCATCACCTTGATCAGGGCATCACGATCACTGATATCACCTTTCAGCTGCTGCACCGCCTGGGCGATCAACAAACCGGTGTCGTAACCCTGTACTGCGTAAAGGTCGGCTGGCTTGCCAAAACGTGTTTCATAGGCCGTGCGGAAATTGCGATTGGCGTCGTTGCTGATTTCATCGGCATAGTGCAGGCCGGTCAGGATGCCTTCGGCCGCTTCACCCTGGGCTGCCAGCGTCCCTTCGGTGAGGAAACCACTGCCCAGCAACGGAATCTTGCCGCGCAGACCGAGCGCGTCGTAATCCTTGACGAACTTCACCGCACCACCGCCTGCGAAGAACACAAACACCGCGTCCGGTTTCATCGAGGCAATATCCGTGATGTAGCTCTGGAACTCGGTTTTCGGGAACGGCACCATGATCTGTTTCACCACTTCACCGCCACCAGCAGTAAAGGATTCCTCAAAGGCTTCCAGGCTTTCCTTGCCAAAGCCATAGTTCCAGCTCATGGTCACAACCCGCTTGTAACCACGGTCGAGCGCCACCTGCCCCATCGGATAAGACGGCTGCCAGGCCGAGAATGAGGTGCGGAAAACGTTACCGGCACACCAGGGGCCAGTCGCCGCGTTGGCACCGGCGTTAGGGATAATCACAATCGGCTTTTTGTTACGCAGCACCTTCAGCATGCCCATCGCCACCCCGGAGTGCACCGGACCAACAATAAAGTCGGCCTGCTGCTGACTCATCAGCGAGGTCGCAATTTCCGGCGCCCGCTCGGGCCGCGCTTCGGTATCCACTTCGATGTATTCGATTTCACGACCGTGCAAATCTGACGCATGTTCGGCCAGTGCCATCTTGAGGCCGTTACGGCCAGCATCACCCAGTGCCGCGTAAACACCGCTGAACGGCAACATAATGCCGACCTTGATTGGCTCTTCAGCCTGGCTGATGGCAGAACAGGATAAGGAAAGACCCAGCAGAGCCGAAGACAGGCCCCGGTAGAGAGTACGTGTTTTCATGAATTGATCCGTATGAGTTTTATTATTGTTGTGCGCTGACGACCCGCCAGCCGCTGCTGCCGGGTCCCCCTGAGAGTCATTAAATGCGTCAGATCAACAGACCAATAGCCAGATTGTGCAGGCTTCTATCCGGCTTCTGCAGCCGGGGGAGAAAAGGGATAAAGAGGAAACCGGGAGAGCAGGCGTCCCGCTTGCATACGGGCTTGGGCGTATGGGAGACGGGTACGCCGTAAATGACACCGTCTTCCCAAACGAGCTTGCGAGATTTGGGATCCAAGCGGCACAAAAAATTGCCCCGCTGTCTGGATTCCAGAGCAAGTCTGGAATGACGAGTATTCGAGCGTGTGAATACACCAGACCTCAGACTGCGTAAATAACACCGTCTTCCCAAACGAGCTTGCGAGATTTGGGAGCCATGCGGCACAAAAAATTGCCGCGCTGTCTGGATTCCAGAGCAAGTCTGGAATGACGAGTATTCGAGCGTGTGAATACACCAGACCTCAGACTGCGTAAATAACACCGTCTTCCCAAACGAGCTTGCGAGATTTGGGATCCAAGCGGCACAGAAAATTGCCCCGCTGTCTGGATTCCAGAGCAAGTCTGGAATGACGAGTATTCGAGTGAGAGACTACACCAGCCCCAGCACTCAGCGCCGCTGCTTGCGCCGAGCCAGTAACTCGCTCAGCAGATACACCAAACCACCCAGCACAATGCCCCAGAACGCCGCGCCAATGCCCATCAGGCTGACGCCCGAAGCAGTGGTCATAAAGGTTACCAATGCGGCGTCGCGGTGATCCGGGTCTGACAGAGCTGTCTGCAGGCTGTTGCTGATGGCTCCGAGCAAGGCCAGCCCGGCAATCATGGCGATCATCACCGTCGGAAAGCTGGTAAAGAAGAGCACAATGCTGCCTGCAAACAGGCCGCCGATAAGGTAGAAAATGCCGTTGGCGATCCCGGCAATATAACGCTTGTCCGGATTTGGATGGGCTTCCGGGCTGGTACAGATCGACGCCGTAATCGCCGCCAGCACCGACGTGATACCACCAAACAGCGCCACCGGAATCGACACCAGTGACAGGCTGGTCAGAATCGGCCGACTGGCGACCTGATAACCGGCGTTTTTCAGAATCGCAAAGCCCGGCAGAAACTGGCCGGTCAGGCTGACAATCACCAATGGCAAGGCCAGACTCAGGGTGCTATGCAGATTCCATTGCGGCGTAATCCACTGCGGCGACGCCAGTTCCCAGCGCAGCTGGCTGGTATCCACGCCCAGCGTGGCGAGCGACAAGCCAAAGCCCAGCAGCGCCAACAACACCAGCGACCAGCTGCCACTCAGCAACTTGAAGGCCACAAACCCCAGCACCATCACCACCGTCACCAGCGGGTAATCCGCCAGCGGCCGAAAGGCTCCGAGGCCGAAATCAAACAGGATTCCGCCAATCATGGCGGCCGAAACACCGCGAGGAATCACATGCACCACGCGGTCAAACCAACCGGTAACACCAATCAGCAACAGCACCAGTGCTGCGGTGATATAAGCGCCCACCGCTTCGTTAAGCGACAGCTCCGGGAACAGTGTCAGCAGCAACACCGTCCCTGGTGCCGACCAGGCCGTCAGCACGGGCACCTTCAGCCAGGCACTAAGGGCCAGACTGGTGACCCCGGCCGCCATCGATATGGCCCAGATCCAAGAGGTCATCATCTGATGGGATATGCCAGCGCTGTCGCCAGCCTGAAATACAATCGCCAGCGGCCCGGAATACGACACCAGCACCGCCATCAGGCCAGCCACAATGGCCGATACAGAAATATCCTTCAGCATGAACACCCGCCAAAATCACAATGAATCAAGCTGCGCAATCGCCTTCACTTCGAGAAAATAGCCGGGTGCACCGCACAACTGAGCGGCACCAATCGCCGTCCAGGCCACCTGTACACCAGCCAGATAACGATCCCGTACCTGCATAAACAAGGGCAAATCACGCATGTCGGTATGGAAGCTGGTCATCTCGACCAGATTGTCGAAGCGGGCTCCGGCGCTTTCCAGCACCCGCCGCATATTCTCGAACACCTGTACAAACTGGGCTTCCTTCTCCACCACCAGCTGGCGGTTATCGTCGCGGCCAATCTGACCGGCGATATAGAGGGTGCCATTGGCCAGCACCGCAGGCGCATAACCAATCTCGTCACGCACAAACTCCATTCCGGACGGCACGATAACACGCGGTTTTGGGGAACGGGAAACGGCAGCCGACGACGCGGCAGAAACATCACTCATGGTAATCTCGCTGATTATTGTTATTGGATTTTCCGAGTCTCTGGCTCGGGTATTCAGCAGGGTACACAGCGCCAAAGTTGAACCACTAGCCAGATCCTGCAGCAGGCTAGCCAGATTGTGCAGCCAGCGGCCAGAAGCGGCAGAACTTGCACGAGCAGGATAGCGATGGCTCAAAGCAGCCGCGAGGCTGCATAAATCACATCGTCTTCAAATTGCCCATAAGTCGTTTGCATGTAATCCAGAAACTCCAGGATCACGCGCTTTTCTGCGGCTGAAAACAGCGCCAGTCGCTGTTCATAGGTAGCAGCCCAAAAGGCTTCCGGTTCGGCGAATTTATAGACGATCGACTGGCCGATAACATCGGCGCTTGCAGGATCAATCAGCTCAGCTCGCATAAACGCAGGCAGAAAATAACGAAACGCTTCAGGTTGCAGAAATGACAAGGCTGCGGAATAACGACGCAGCTCAATAATCGTCAGTTCCTGCCAGCGTTTACCTGAGAAAAAGGCTGCAATTCCTTCGTCATAACAAGAATCTGTCAATGGTCCAGACGGGTAAGCAAGCGGTCCAAATACAGCTTCGATGTCTTTGATCAGCTGCTCTCTACTCATATTGGTCATCCATGATTATTCAGAGTTAAAAACGCTTGAGCGGCCACAGTTGTCTGCCAACAAACTCACCGCCGCATTGACCGCAACGGTACAAATCCCGAGGACGTCGCCACAACCATGCACCCAGTCCACCAGCGCCACAGATAATCGCAATCGCCAGTGACAGCTGTTCGGCCCACAAAGGGCTTGAAACAAGCATGCCAAGCATCAGCGAAGCTGCAAACCAACCAGCGCCGTCCCGGGGGGCAATCTTATCTATTGCCGGTGTGTAAATGAGGTAAGGAGTGAAGTTATCGGGAGCAATTTTGCCGATCTGGCGTAATCGGCCACCACAGACGTTGCAACCAGGTAAACGACGTTTGGCCATGCTGAATCCTTTCGAGGCGATGACCAGATTATGCAGCCTTGTGTCTGTCTGCTTCAAACCGTCACCGCTACCTTTGTGAGGTGCGTCGTGACGACAGCGTTGATTCCCAAAAGCCGCTGGCAAGGCATGCCTTGCCCCTACGGAGGTGATGCGTGGTTCTGGGTCGTAGGGTCACGACATGTCGTGACGACAGCCTTGATTCCTAAAAGCCGCTGGCAAGGCATGCCTTGCCCCTACGGAGGTGATGCGTGGTTCTGGGTCGTAGGGTCACGACCTGTCGTGACAACAGCGTTGACCCCAAAGTCGCTGGCAAGGCATGCCTTGCCCCTACGGAGGTGATGCGTGGTTCTGGGTCGTAGGGTCACGACATGTCGTGACAACAGCGTTGACCCCAAAGCCGCTGGCAGCACGTTACCCCAGGTCCCCGCCTCCAACCGGAATCACGCTACCGGTGAGGTAAGAAGATTCATCCGAAGCGAGGAACAGAATGGCGTTGGCCTGTTCCTGCGGGGTGGCGTAGCGTTTCATCAGGCTGGAGTCGATGGTTTGATCGACGATCTGCTGGTACCAGACTTTTTCCTGCTCGCTCTGGTTTTCGGTATTGCGGGGAATTCGCCGCGGGCCAACGTCGGTGCCGCCCGGCGCAATGGCGTTTACCCGAACGCCCTTGTCGGCGTTTTCGAACGCCAGGCAGGCCGTGATGGCATTAACACCGCCTTTGGCAGCCGCATAGGGCACCCGGTTAAGGCCGCGGGTGGCAATTGATGAAACGTTGACGATCACGCCACTGCGCTGGGCCTGCATGGTTTCCAGCACTGCATGGCAGCCCCACAAGGTTGGATAGAGTGAGCGGTTGATTTCCTTTTCAATCTGGTGCGGTTCGTAGGCCTCATAGGGCTTGGCCCAGATGGTGCCGCCAACGTTGTTGACCAGCACATCAACCCGCCCGAGCTCGCGGATGACCGAGTGAATCGCATCGCTGGCGGATTCGTATTGCTCTAGATTGGCAAGCCGGTAAATGCAGTTGGGTGAGCCCTGTTGCAGACAGGCGGCCACCACTTCCTCAACAATCGGCGACAGATCAATCAGCGCCAGTGTGGCGCCTTCAGCGGCCATGGATTCTGCCACCGCACGGCCAATACCCTGAGCCGCACCGGTAACGATCACGACCTTGTTTTCAAAACGATTCTCGCGCATGGGTTATTCCTGTTGTTATGGTTTGGATCGCCGTGGCGGAGCCAACTCGCCGGATTCCGACGGTAGGTCGGATAAGCCTGCGCCATCCGACAATTCCGAATCACACGGCTGCAGGCCTGGTCGGATGGCAGTCGCTTCGCGCCCTTATCCGACCTGCTTCAAATCTGCCTCCCTGCCCGATAATCAGGCAGCACTGCTGGCCACAGCAGCACTGGCGCTGAACTTCTCGTAATAGAAGCCATGCGGCTCAACGCCTTGCTGGCGGAAATACCCCAATACTGCGTCGACCATGGGAGGCGGCCCACACAGGTAAACGTCCACATCGCCGTCGTTCAGCGGTGCTTCATCCATGTGGTTGGTAACGTAGCCCTTGTTGGGGTGCGCGCTGTCCGGGTTGGCAATCACGGTTTTGAAACTGAAGTTGGCGATCTGATCAGCAAAGGTCTGCAGCGCTTCAACACAGACCAGATCATCGTCGTTGGTGACGCCATAAATCAGATGCACCGGCTGTGACGGCGGCTTGTCCCTGAGGGACTCCAGCATTGACAGGAACGGCGCCAGACCGGTCCCTCCGGCCAGCATCAATACCGGCCGTTCTACCGCCCGCAAGTAAAACACCCCCAACGGGCCTGTCAGCGTCAGTTGATCACCGGCTTTGGCCTGGCTTGCGAGCCAGCTGCTCATCAGTCCGCCCGGCACATTACGAATCAGAAAACTCATCTCGGCACTGCCCGGTTTAGAGCTGAACGAATAGGCTCGTGTCTGCTCGCTGCCCGGTACCTGAATATTGACGTACTGGCCCGGCAGGAAGCCCAGCCCTTGGGCGGCGCTGACCTTGAGCTCAAGCGCCGTTGCTGACAGCAAGCTGACCTCAGAGATTGTGGTGGTCAGCGCCTGATTCGCCTGCTTGCTGCAGAGGCTGGCAGCCGCCGGAATATTCACCACACAGTCGCTGGACGGTACCATCTGGCAGGTTAAAACCATGCCATTGGCGGCTTCATCGACGCTCAGGGCTTCTTCCAGGTAATCGTCACCCAGTTCAAACTTGCCCTGCTGACAGCTGCCCTTGCAGGTACCACAGACGCCATCCGAGCAGTCCATCGGCAAATTGATCTGCGCCCGGTAGGCAGCATCGAGGACGGTTTCGCCCTCGTTGCAGCAGATCATCCGGGTCACGCCATCTTCAAAATTCAAGGCGATGTTGTAACTCATCATGACCTCCAGACTTACAGGTGATAGACATCAATCACCTGATTGATGTAATCGTTTTTCAACACCACCTTCTTGTTGGTAATCAGCGGCTGCTCGCCACTGCAATCGAGGCTGTAGAAGTTCACCCCATAAAAGGTGTTGGTGGTGTGGTAGCGATAGCTGTTGGTCTGCCAGTTGAAGCGCAGCTTCACTTCGTCGCCGTTACGCTCAAGGATTTCCAGATTGCTGACCAGGTGCAGGGTGCGTGGCTCCGGTAGCGAGCTGGCGCCGGAGCGCTCGGTTTTAAGGCGGTAGACACGATCTTCCAGACCATTACGGTTGGGGTAATAGATCAGCGAGATCTCGCTTTGCGGATCTTCGGTCAACTCGTCGTTGTCGTCCCAGCAGGGCATCCAGAACACGGCATCCGGGTGATAACAGTCGAGCCACTGGTCCCATTCGCGGTCATCCAGCAAGCGTCCTTCGCGGTGGATAAATGCCTGGATCTGTTCAAACGTCATGTTCATTGGTTGGCCTCCTGCTGAACCAGTGAGATATAGCGGGCGCGCTCGGTGGCAATCGCCTTGCTCATTTCTTCCACCCAGTGCTGGTGATGCTTGATGTAAAGGCCTTCGTCTTCCGGCCGGGCACCACTCATCAACGGTTGCATGCCAATGCGTTGGGCCCAATGGTCAGCGCCTTCGATCCAGTGATCGGCACCTCGGCTCATATCGCTCCACTTCATGTTGGTGGCGGCAAAACCTTCCTGACAGCCGCGGAATTCTTCCAGATCGTCTGGCGTGCCCATGCCGGAGACGTTAAAGAAGTCTTCGTACTGACGAATCCGTTTGGTACGTTCGGCTGCAGGCTCGCCTTTGGGGGCCCAGCAGTAGATGGTCACTTCGGTCTTGTTGACGTCGATGGGACGCAGTACCCGGATCTGGGTGGAAAACTGGTCCATCAGATAGACGTTGGGGTACAGGCAGAGGTTTTTGGTGGTCCGCACGATAAAGTCAGCGCGGGCTTCACCCAGCTGCTGTTCCAGCCGCTGCAGTTGTGAATAAACCGGCCGAACTTCCGGGTTCTGGGTGCGGGTCCACAACATCATGTGGCCATTGTCGTAGGCGTAGAAACCGCCTTCGCCAGACCAGCTTTTGGCATCCACCGCCTGGGTGCCACCTTTTTCATAGTTGCGCTGGCCCATGGTCGACAGGTAATTCCAGTGCACGGTGCTGACGTGGTAACCGTCGGCCCCGTTTTCGGCAGTCAGCTTCCAGTTGCCTTCATAGGTGTAGGAGGACGAACCACGCAGTACTTCCAGCCCTTGCGGCGCCTGATCGACGATGGCATCGATCACTTTGGTGGTTTCACCCAGATAGTCGCGCAGCGACATCACGTCCGGATTGAGGCTGCCAAACAAAAAGCCACGGTAGTTTTCAAAACGCGGCATCGCCGTCATATCGTGGGAGCCATCCTTGTTGAAGCTGTCTGGATAGCCGCCTTTCTTTTCATCCTTGGCCTTTAACAAACGACCATCGTTCTTGAAGGTCCAGCCGTGGAACGGACAGGTAAAGGACGACTTGTTGCCGCGCTTCTTGCGACACAAGGTGGCACCCCGATGGGAGCACACATTCAGGAACGCCTTCAGTTCGTTATCAGCCGTGCGGGTAATCACAATCGGCTGACGACCAGCGTAGGTGGTGTAGTAGTCACCGGGATTTTCGATCTGGCTTTCGTGGGCGAGGAAGATCCAGTTGCCCTCGAAGATGTGTTTCATCTCCAGTTCAAACAGCTCTTTGTCGGTGAAGACACTGCGGTCACAGCGGAAGTGGCCAGTCTGCGGATCAGCTTCCACGGCATTGCGGATTTTCTGTTCAAGTCGGTCGAGTTGGGGAGTCATGAGCGTCACTCCATTTTGTTATTTTATAAACACCCGGACGGTGCAACTGCTGGCGCTGAGAGCCTTACGAGCAGTGACCGGCGGCGGTGCTGGTGCGGAGTCAACCCTTGCAGCAGCAAGGGCCAAAGGCGCGTGAACCAGTGATAGTCAGATTAAAAGCCTGCCGACAAGGCCACTATCCGAACCCGGACGGGCTTTATCCGTTTCCTGCAGCAAGAGGCGAATCGGTGAAAATGGCGCAATGGAGAGGGTCAGGAGTCAGGAGTCAGGAGTCAGGAGTCAGGAGTCAGGAGTCAGGAGTCAGGGGATTTTAGCCGTCATCCTGAACGCGTAGCGATTCAGGATCCATAAGGCGGAGAATCTGGCCAAGCCGTATGGCTGCCACGTCAGCGTCACAGGGTCGGGACATGTCCCAACAGCGGCTGTGATATTTTCAAAGGCTGTTGTCTACGCACGCCTGGACCCTCCAAACATGACCAACCAGGGTTGGGCCGGGCCGAGATGACGCGTATGGGCTACAAGCCGTGCTTGTCCTTGCGATAGGCGAACGCCGGTCGGCTCAACCCCAGCGAACGGGCGGCGTCGGTCACTATGCCACCGCTACGTTCGAGCGCCTGCTGGATCAGTTGTTTTTCGATCTCCTCGAGGCTGACACCAGCGTCCAGCAAATCTGCCACCGCCTGATCACCACGACCTTCGGCTCGCGCTGCCGGAGCAATATGACCTTCAGCATCAAGCATATTGAGTGGATGGCTGGTTTCCGTCAGCGACGGGAAAAAGTGCTCAATACCGATTGGCCGGTGGTGTTCGGTCAGAATCACGCCGCGCTCAATCATGTTTTCGAGTTCCCGCACATTACCCGGCCAGCTGTAGGCTTCCAGCATCGACAACGCCTTGTCGGTAATGCCCTGCACCCGCTTGTTGTACTGGTTCTGGTATTTATCGAGAAAGTGTTCAATCAATAGCGGAATATCTTCACGGCGTTCCCGCAATGATGGAATCCGCACCGGCAGTACGCTGAGGCGGAAATACAGGTCGGCACGGAAACGGCCTTCCCGCACCGCTTGCTCAAGATCTTCGTTGGTGGCCGCGACCACCCGCACATCAATCGCCAGCACCCGGCTGCCACCCACCCGCTCCAGTTCTTCCTCCTGTAACACCCGTAGCAGGCTGGCCTGGGCGCGGGGCGACAGTTCGATCACTTCGTCGAGGAAAATGGTGCCGCCATTGGCGCGCTCAAACTTGCCTTCACGGCTGCTGTTGGCGCCGGTATAGGCACCGCGCTCAACGCCAAACAGCTCGGCTTCGATCAGGTCCGGTGGAATGCTGGCGCAGTTGACGGCAATAAATGGTCCGTCGCGGCGCTCACTGAGGCGATGGATATTGCGAGCCTGCACTTCCTTGCCGACTCCGGTTTCACCCAGCAGCAGCACGCTGACCTTGCTCGGTGCCGCGCGGGCAATCACATCGCAGGCGTGCCGGAACGCCGCCGACTGGCCCACCGCTGCAAACGGCAGCAGGTCACGGTCACGTTCGGATTCATAACGGCTCTTCAGCTGGTCGTAACGCTGTTTGAGGGCTTCCAGTTCCTCAATCACGGAATCCGGTTCGTAATACTTTTCCAGCTCGTGCCGGTCCGGCCATTCATGAGCCGGGCGACCAATATTGACGCAATGATGATGCTTGCCGGTGGCACAGCACTGGGTTTCCTTAAAGAGAATCTTGCGACCCATAAAATAGCTGGTGTAACCACTGGCATACCCCAGCAGCGTCCAGCATACAGGCTCGTCGGATGGGCCGAATTCATGCAAATGCTGCTCGGCTTCCCAGGAGTGATGCCAGTCGAATTCGCCATAATAGTCGCCAGTCTCAAGATTGATATCGAGGCGGATAGGCGTCACCTTGACCTTGCCTTCAAGCTTGTGAAGCTGTGGCCCGACCACAAAGGCGTCGGCCACACTGCAGCCTGGCCGCACCCGTTTGGCCAGCTCGGCATCCAGTCGCCCGGCCGCATAACCCGCGCGCATCAGAACACCCTTGGCGCGTTCCCAGCCGACACTTTCAATCAGTCCTCGGCGCAGTTGCCCCAGCGCAGCGGCATGCAGCAGCACCATGCGGTTTTCATTGAGCCAGATATGGCCGGAGTCCGGATCAAAGCGGACCTGGTGCATCAGGTCGCGGGTATCCGGCACCGTCAGCGGAGTTCGTTCACTCATCTTTATTATCTTTATAGTTAGAGTTTGGATTCATCATATCGTGAATCGCCGGTTTTGGATGATCATTTGATAAATCGATCCGGCATTTCAAGATCCCGAATATAGAATTCTTGCCTTTCCAGACGTCGGTTCGAGTTCAATAACTCCAATAAATTCAATAGCTTGTAATTAATCACCCAGTGGGATCACCACTCACCGGACGCTGGCACAGGGGTTGCTGAAGGCTACAGGCCAACGCCGGGAGCCACTCACCGGCGAGCGTTTATCTATAAATATAACAATGGTGAACATATGAAATACGGTGTGATGCGTCCGGGGCACGTGCAGATTCGCGTGCTCGATATGGACGAAGCTGTTAAACATTACTGCGATCTGATGGGCTTGATCGAAATGGATCGCGACGACCAGGGCCGTGTTTACCTGAAGGCCTGGACCGAGGTCGACAAGTACTCGGTGATTCTCAGCCCATCCGATTCTGCCGGTATGGACTTTATGAGCTTCAAGGTGGTTTCCGAAGAAGCCCTCGACCGTCTGCGCGGTCGCCTGCTCGAACACGCGGTAGAAATTGAGGAAATTCCCGCTGGTGAACTGAAAGACTGCGGCCGCCGTATTCGTTTCAAGGCACCTACCGGCCATACCTTTGAACTGTTCGCCAGCAAGGCCCAGACCGGCAAATGGGGGGTATCAAACACCAACCCGGAAGCCTGGCCACGCGACCTCAAGGGCATGGCGGTTGTACGTTACGACCACTGCCTGCTGTACGGACCAGACGTCCCCGCCACCACCAAACTGTTTACTGAAGTGCTGGGCTTTGAACTGGCTGAACGGGTGATAGCTCCAGACGAAAGCGAAACCCTGATCGGTTCCTTTATGTCGGTTGGCATGAAGGCGCACGATATTGCCTTTATCGAAAACCCCCAGCCAAACCAGTTCCACCATTCATCCTATTTCCTGGAAACCTGGGAAGACGTGCTGAAAGCCGCCGACCTGATCTCCATGACCGACACACCGATTGATATTGGCCCGACCCGACATGGCCTGACTAACGGCCGTACCATTTATTTCTTCGACCCTTCCGGCAACCGTACCGAAGTGTTCGCAGGCGGTAACTACACCTACCCGGATCACGAGCCAATCACCTGGACTGCGGACCAGCTTGGCAAGGCGATTTTCTATCACGACCGTGAACTGAACGAACGCTTCCTGACCGTTACAACCTGATTGCGGAGACCTGGAGTCTGGGGTCGGGAGCTTGCTTCCAGCGCCAGACCCACAGCTCTCGATATTGATGGGCACGGCCCATCCTACAGACATTACAGAAACGTAGGTTGGGCCATGCCCAACGTTGGCCGGACCAGCTCAGACGGTGAACAGGAATCCGGACCTAACGTCCGGCAAACAGCCAGAAACGGAACCAGCGGGTCAGTCGTGGCATCGCCACATAGGTCATCAAGAAGATCACCAGAGCCGTCACCAGCAGGGTTCGCAGCAATAACGGCAGCAGTTGCAGCCAGTCGCCGAACAACAGAAATACCAGGGTGACGATGGGATACAAGGCCAGCCAGCTGACCAGCGTCATTTTGTATCTGGGTGGGGTTGGATGCGCCGGGGCATCTGGCAGGTCGAACCACAAGGCAATGCCCGACAGCCGTTGCCGCTGGCTTGGTGCCGCTAACAGGGGTTCGATAGCCTGAAGGATGCCCGCTCGTTGCGGCGACTGTTCCCAGGCGTCCAGCGCGGTAACGTCGGCAAACCGGAAAACGATCCGGTAGTCCGCAGGCGAACCTTCGCCAGGACGAAACAGATTGGCACCGAGGTAACCGGCAAACTGGCTGGCAGCCTCGGTCAGTTGTGAACAAAGGGCTTCAAATTCTGCTTCACAGCCAGGTTTCACTGACCGTGAAACCTGCACCGCGACACTGTCTGCCAGTGCTGTGGGTGCAGCCGTCAGAGAGTCAGACATAAAGCGCCCTCGCCGTCGAAAGGAGTTTTTATCCTACCCGGCGAGCCAATAAAAGCCAGCTTCGAATGGCTCCTGAAACGGGAATTCCAAAGCCCGAAAATGAAGGTGTTTATATGAATTACCAGGATCTTTACCTGTTCATCAAAGTGGTCGAAAAAGGCAGTCTGGTAGCGGCCTCCCGCTTCCTCAATATTCCAACCTCGACCCTCAGTCGGCGGCTGCAAACCTTTGAAACCGAGCTGGGTTACAAGCTGATCCACCGTAGCGCCAAAACCTTTGGCCTGACCGAAGCAGGCCAGCGCCTGTACCAGACTCTCAGCAGCACCTTGCATCAGCTGGAAACCCAGGTTGAAGACGTCAACAGTGAGCTGTCGTCGCTGTCGGGCGACATCAAGATCACCGCGCCAGTGACCTTTGGCCACCATTTCGTCAAACAGTGGGTGATGGAATTCATGCGCGAAAACCCGCGCATTACGGTGGAGATTTTCCTTTCCAACGAGAACGTCGACCTGGCCCGTAACAGCATTGATATCGCCTTCCGGCTTGGCCGCGTAACACTCAACAACTGGATTTCACGGCCGTTGTTCCAGACCCGTATCGTCGCCTGCGCCAGCGTCGGTTTTATCGAACAATACGGCATGCCTGAACGGCCGTCCGAACTGGCGGCGCTGCCATTGGTAGCCCTCAAGCGACTGCCGGTATGGCGTTTCCACAACGACGCTGGCGACAGCGAAACCATCAGCCCCCGACCGCAGCTCCGCACCGACGAAATCCGCTTTGCGGTGGATGCGGTACTGGAAGGCATTGGCGCCTGCTGCTTGCCGGAATACACCGTGCGTGATGCCTTGCAATCCGGCCAGCTGGTTGAGTTGATGCCTGCCTGGCACTGCGAAGACCGCCCCGCCAACATGCTTTATCCACACCGCGAAAACCTGCCGCTGAAAACCCGCACCTTTATCGATTTTGTGATGAACAAGGTACGCCAGTCTGAAGCGCTGACGGCACTGCGGCCGGCTGTCGACTATCTCGGCAACCAGCCATCTGAGCAGCCTGCCGAACAGACGTATGAACAACCAATGGGGCCACGGCTGAGCAGCCATCACTGACCGTTATTCCACAAAAGCAGCCTCAACATCTCATATTCGGGATGATCTGATTTTGCTTTTGCCGCTGTCTCGCAGCTTTGTCGTGACGATATTCTGCATAGATCGTCCTGGCCGGCCACCCGGTCCATAAACATAACAAACGGGTATTGAGTGCTATGAAAGAATTCCGCCATTTTATTAACGGACAGTTTGTCAGCTCGGCGTCCGGTAAAACCTTTGAAAACCGCAACCCGGTTGATAACAGCCTGATCGGCCTGGTGCATGAAGCCGGTCGTGAAGAAGTGGATGCTGCCGTAGCCGCCGCCAAACAGGCGCTTAAAGGCCCCTGGGCCAAATACAGCCAAGCCAAACGGATCGAGCTGCTGAACAAGGTTGCCGACCGCATCAACGAACGTTTTGAAGAGTTTCTGGTGGCCGAATGCCTCGACACCGGCAAGCCACGTCACATTGCTTCCCATATCGATATTCCCCGTGGTGCCGCCAACTTCAAGGCCTTCTCGGAAACCCTCGCCAACCACCCGACCGAAAGCTTCCGGCTGGATACCCCGGATGGTAAAGGTGCCATCAACATGGGCCACCGCACGCCCAAGGGTGTGATTGCGGTGATTTCGCCGTGGAACCTGCCGCTGCTGCTGATGACCTGGAAAGTCGGCCCGGCCATGGCCTGTGGTAACACGGTGGTCGTGAAACCATCGGAAGAAACCCCGGCCACCACCACGCTGCTGGGTGAAGTGATGAACGAATGCGGCGTTCCGGCCGGTGTCTTCAACGTCGTGCACGGCTTTGGCCCGGATTCCGCTGGTGCCTTCCTGACCGAACACAAGGACGTTGACGCCATCACCTTTACCGGCGAAACCCGCACCGGTGAAATCATCATGAAGGCCGCGGCCTGTGGCCTGCGCAATATCTCGCTGGAATGCGGTGGTAAAAACCCCGGCATAGTGTTCGATGACTGCGACATTGAAAAAGCCGTCGAAGGCACCATGCGTTCCGCCTTTGTGAACTGTGGTCAGGTTTGTCTTGGTACCGAAAGGGTGTACGTCCAGCGCGGCGTGTACGACCAGTTCCTTGCCCGCATGAAAGAAGAAGTGGCCAAACTCAAGCTCGGCCGTCCGGAAGACCCTGATGCCAACTTCGGCCCGCTGGTGAGCCTCGAGCACCGAGACAAGGTGGCCTACTACTACGGCCTCGCCAAAGAAGAAGGCGCCACTGTCGAAATTGGCGGCGGCATCCCGGATATGGGTGACGCCGAGCTGAACCAGGGCGCCTGGATCGAACCGACCATCTGGACCGGCCTGGCCGACAATGCCCGCGTGGTAAGGGAAGAAATCTTTGGCCCTTGCTGCCATATCCGTCCGTTCGATACCGAAGAAGAAGTGATCGCACTGGCCAACGACACCGACTACGGCCTGGCGGCCGCTATCTGGACCGAAAACTCAGCCCGAGCCATTCGTGTTGGGGAACAAATGGAAGCCGGTATCGTCTGGATCAACTCCTGGTTCCTGCGCGACCTGCGCACTGCCTTTGGTGGCGCCAAGCAATCCGGTATTGGCCGTGAAGGTGGCGTCCACGGACTGGAGTTCTACACCGAGCTGAAAAACATCTGCATCAAGTTGTAAGACGGGAGCAATCATGACTCTGACCAGTCAACAGGTACGTCAGCTGCTGGATCAGGCGGTCGCCAGCGCCACCCAAATGGAATTACAGGTTTGTGTGGCGGTGGTCGATAGCGGTGCTAACCCGCTGGGTTTTCTGCGGATGGACGAAGCCTTTCTCGGCTCGTCTGACGTGGCCCAGCGCAAGGCTCGCACCGCAGTGCTGTTCCGCTGTCCGACCGATGCCTTCGGCAAGGTGATTGAGCAGGAAAAGCTGCTGGGTATGAGTGGCAGCAATCAGGGCCTGTGTGCTTTCGGCGGAGGTTTGCCGATTCTGCACAATGGCCAGCTGCTGGGTGGCATCGGAATTTCCGGTGCCACGGCTGAGCAGGATCAGCAGATTGCGGCTGCAGCGCTGGCGACTCTGTTCCAGCGGCAGTGACATTCGCTGTCATACTGAACGCGCAGCGATTCAGTATCCACTGACTCAAACGATTCGCAACCGTCTGGATTCCGGGGCAAGCCCGGAAAGACGCTTCCGTCTTCCTGAACGCGCAGCGATTCAGGATCCACTGACTCGAACTACTCACAACCGTCTGGATTCCGGGGCAAGCCCGGAAAGACACCTGCGTCTTCCTGAACGCGCAGCGATTCTGGATCCACTGACTCGAACGATTCACAACCGTCTGGATTCCGGGGCAAGCCCGGAAAGACACTTCCGTCGTCCTGAACGCCCAAGTTATCCAACGGTCTTCTAAAACGCCTGTTCGGCGATCAGCCTGACACTATCCAGCCGCTGCTGATGAGTATGGGTCACCGAGACCATAGCAATCTCGTTCACGCCAAACTCAGCTGCCAGCCGTTCGATTTCATCCATGCAGTTGGCTGGTGAGCCAACGGTGTAGCCAGCCAGGATCTGGTCAAATATGGCTTGTTGCGAACGCGGCAGCTGACGATAACGATCCTGTACCTGATCCGGCGACAACAACGGCTCTTCCGGTTCGAACCCCGGCTGGCCGCCGAACTGCATGGACAGCTTGCGATACACCGCAGTGCCTGCGCGCCAGCGAGCTTCCTCATCGGTTTCGGCACAGATACAGGCAATCGCCAGCAAGGTTTCCGGCTCCCCTTCATGTCCGGCCTGCTGCCAGGCCTGACGATAATCCGCAAAGATCTGCGGCTGGCAGTGTTCGGCAGCAATAAACCGTGCCAGCGCCAGTTTATAGCCCAGTTGCCCGGCCAGGCGGGCACTGCCACCACTGGAGCCCAGCATCCACAATGCTGGCGTCGGAGTGTTATCCGGCATCAGCTGAAGACCGGCAAAGCCGTGATCCGCAGGCAACTGGTTTTGCAGTAAACCCGCCAGCAATTGCGCCTGTTCAGCATAAAATTCAGTCGGTAACGGCGCATGAGGCCAGGCCAGTGCCCGCGTCGTCAGCTGACTGCCGCCGGGCGCACGACCAATGCCAAGGTCAATCCGATCGGGGAACAGGGTCGCCAGCATCCGAAAGCACTCCGCCACCTTGAGCGGATTGTAATGCGACAGCATCACGCCACCACTGCCGACCCGAATTCGACGAGTACGGGATGCCACCGCTGTCGCCAGAATTTCCGGGCAGGGGTTGGCGAAATGTTTGCTGTTGTGGTGCTCCGCAACCCAGAATCTGTGATACCCCAGCTCGTCACAATAACGAGCCAGATCTATTGTCAGCCCCACCGCTTCTGCGGCGCTATGACCAGCCATGACGGGTGATTGGTCCACAATCGACAAACGCATAACATTACCGTGATTTCCGGCGCTGGCACCGAAACCCTGTCAGAAAAAGAATACAGCCAGCGGCTGCGTGAGTTGTCTGGATTATAAACAAGGGAGCGACAGATAACGGCGCCAGGTCAGGGTTTATCGCCAATTCGGCGGGGATCTCAAATTTCCGAAAACAGGATTTAGGAGACGTTGGACAATATCGCCATACCCACTGGTATCGGCGCTTTGAACGGTGCTAAGTTGGATTCACTTCCAGAGGGAGGATCACAGATGAATGCTGTCCTGACTCTAGTACTTGTGTTGACTCCGCTGCTGAGCGGCGTTGCGGTTACCCAAAACGCTGCCAGCGACAGCCCGAATACCAGCGCTCACCCCCAACCTGCCGCGCTGCGCCCGCTTCGTTGCGAACAAATGGCCGGTGTCTGGCGTGGCCAACAAACCCTGCTGAACGGCCAGATCACTCGCTGGATTTCCCGCAGCGACCATAACGGCAAACTGGTGATTGATTTCCTCAACGCCGATGGCTCACCCGACCACCGCCTGCAAGGCCACTGGCAATGCGACGCCTCCAGCCAGCGTATGAACACGGTGACCACCAACAGCGACGGCGAAACCCGTTATTACAGCTACCGTATTCTGGAGCTGAACTCCGAACGCTTTATCTATCAGTTTATGCAGGGCGATCTGCCCGGCGTGGTGTTTTTCTCCAGCCGGGTGCACAGTTTCTGAGCTTGCAGATGAAGCACTCTTCAGGCCCCGACAAGCGCATCCACCAGCCTGCCTGCCTTGATAGCAGCCTGTTTGTCGCCCATCACATGCGCCTGCACAATCGCCCCTTCTTTCAGCATGGCGATATGGTCTGCCAGACTCTCACATTCGGCTGCAGGCACACCGGCAGCCTGCAGTTGTTGCTGGATCTGCTGCAGTATCAAGCGCTTGTGTTCGGCACATTGCTGATGAATCGGATGCGTCGGGTCAGAGAACTCGGCACTGACGTTGATGAAATAGCAGCCATGGAATTCCGGCATGTGCGGCTCTCGGTTGTGAAACCAGTCATCCAGTGCTGCAAACATGGCCAGCAAGGCTGGCTTGCCCGCATCTACCGTCGCCATACGGCCGAATAGCCAATCCCGAAACATCTGGTCCCGATAGGCAACGGTTGCGGCCACCAGATCTTCCTTGCTGGCAAAGTGGTGATAGAGGGTTTTTCTGGCTATCCCCGAGTGCTCCAGCACCTTGTTGATACCAACCGCATAAATCCCTTGCTGGTAGAACAGCTGAAAGGCCTGCGCTACCAATTGTGCTCGCTTATCCACCCTGAACCTCGCTCAATTCCATTCCCCAGACCTGCCCTGCTCCTCATCAGCCAAGGAGTGAACGCCAGCCTGATTATCCGATGCATGTTGACACTGGTAGACCAATCTGTCTACCTTAAAAAGAGACCGATCGGTCTACCTGACAATCAGGATCAGAAATAACCAGGCCTGGGGAGATTACAGATGAATTTATTGATCAGCCGGATAAACACATCCGGCCTTATCACAGCCTTACTGGCAGGGATGGGGGCAGCCGCTTGTATCACCGCTCTCAGCTATATTGGTGAACTCGGGCATGGCTTGTGGTTGATGGCACCGTTTGGCGCCACCATGGTGATTTTGTTTGGTTTGCCGGCCAGCCCGCTGGCGCAACCGCGCAATATTGTGCTGGGCCATTTGTTGACCACTGCGGTCGGGCTTGGCTGTCTGACGCTGTTCGGTGTGCATGGCTGGAGTCTGGGTCTGGCGGTTGGGCTGGCCGTGATGTTGATGATGCTGACCGATACCCTTCATCCACCAGCCGGAGCCAATCCCTTGCTGGCGATGCTCACCGGTGCCAGCTGGCACTTTCTAGTGACTCCGGTAGCCGTCGGCGTATTCACCATCGTACTGTTTGGCTACGGTTATCACCGCTGGGTTTCCGGTAAGCCCTGGCCGCAACGCTGGTTCTGAAACGTTGATTCTGATTTGCCGATCAGCCCACTGCATCACGCAGCCGGAACCAGATCATCGCTGCTGCCAGTGCGGCCGAGTGCAAGATGCCGCGTGACGGTAACGGCATCACCGGGAAGCGTTCCAGCAAGCGGAACTGTTCCGCCTGGCCCTGAATCGCGCGGGCGATACAGGCGCCGCCCATTCCTGCCATCACGACGCCATGGCCAGAATAGCCGTGAGCAAAAAAGACGTTGGAAGCCAGCTTGCCAAAGTGTGGGGTGCGATAACGGGTGACGGCGACGTTGCCGGACCAGCTTTTCTCAAAGCCAATGTTGCCGAGCTGTGGGAAGGTCGCTGCGATGCGTTTTTGCATGATGCCCGGCAGATTTTTCGGCGGCTTGTTGGTGAGCCCAACACGGCCCCCCCACAATAATCTGCCGTCGCCGTCCTTGCGGTAGTAGCTGAACAGATTACGGGTATCGAATACCGCAGCATTACTCGGTATAACCGTCGGCTGCAGGCTGTCCGGCAGCGGCACTGTGGCACAGATATAACTACCGACCGGCATCATATAACGCTCGATATCCGGCACTAATTTGTCCAGATAGGCGTTACCTGCCACCACCAGAAAATCGCTACTGACTGAGCCCTGGTCGGTTTTCACCAGGGTTTTGGGGCCGTAATGAATCTTGCGAACCTGTGAGTGTTCATACACCTGCGCACCCGCCGCCACAGCAGCCTGGGCTAACCCGAGGGTGTAGTTCATCGGATGCAGGTGACCACCATTGGGGTCCCAGGCGGCCGCGTGGTATACCAGGCTGCCGGTTTTGGCGGCGGTTTGCCCGGCATCCAGCAACTGCACCGGATAATCAAAGGTCTGTTGTTGCAGCTCGACTGAACGCCGCAAATGATCGACATGACTGGCGTGGGCGGCAACTTCCAGCTGGCCACTCTGCAGGTCACAGGGAATCTGGTAACGCTCAACCCGCTGGCGGATCAGCTCGATGCCTTCCAGCGATAACTGAAACGCCTTGCGGGCATCGGCCTGGCCCAGCAGTTTCAACAAACTGGCACCGTTTTCACCGGCCCCGGCAATGATCTGGCCACCGGAACGACCGGAAGCTCCCCAGGCCAGCTGTTCAGCTTCCAGCAAGACCACCCGATAACCCTGCTCGGCCAGTTCCAGCGCCGCACTAACGCCTGTCATGCCACCACCGATAATGGTCACATCGGCGTGGATATCGCCTGCAAGGGCAGCAAAATCGAGTGAATAGCGGCAGGTGCTGGCGTACAGGCTGTCAGCGTGCATGGCAGAATTCCGGCAAGGGTTTGGATAAATTGAAGCCGCATGAATCCCGGATCTCGCAAGCTCGTCCGGGATAACATTAAGGCGATCAGTAACTGCCCTGCAGCACGCTCAGCAGCCACTCGGCAATCACCGGCGAATCAACACAGGCATTCGGCGCGGTTGCGGTCTCAATGCCGGGCGCAGCCGCGTCCATTGGAATGCCGTCACCACCACGGAATTTCAGCAGGTCTTCCTCGAACTTGAGGGTGAATTCCGGGTGCGGTTGCAGGCTCACCATACGGCCGCCGTCGTAGCTCAGACCGGCGTAACGACAGAATTCCGAGCTGGCGACCACTTCCGCACCGGCTGGCAGAATCGAGACCTGATCCTGATGCACGGCGTTAACACGAATCTGGCCGGACAGCTTGTCTGCCAGGGCACCATGAACCTGATACTGGTGAACACCCACGCCCCAGCCACCGGTGTATTTTTCGACCTTGCCGCCAAAGGCTTCGGCCATCAGCTGATGACCAAAACAGATGCCGACCAGCGGCTTGCGGGAGGCACCAATGGCACGGGTGAATTCTTTCAGCTGGTGAATCCAGTCAATGTCTTCGTAAACACTGAATTTGGAACCGGTGATGATCCAGCCATCGCATTCGTCGGCAGCCTCCGGAAATGTTCCCAGCCGGACGTCGTACACCTGATAGTCAAAGCCGGGATTGAGCGGCGCGAACAGGCGTACAAACATATCGGCGTAGCTGCCGTATTGGGGAATCATTTCATCCGGCGTGATGCCGGTGGCAAGAATACCGATTTTCATAACATGCTCTTGAGTTGGGTTATTTCGTTGCAGGCGGTGGCGCAATCGTTCCCACGCCGGGCGTGGGAACGAGCAATTGAACGGCTTACTGCGGTTCCGGCCGTTTGCGCATTTGCCACATGGCGACAAACACACCAATCGCTACCACCAGAATCATCAGCGTTGCCAGCGCGTTAACTTCCGGTGTCACGCCCAGCCGCACTTTAGAGAAGATCACCATTGGCAGCGTGCTGTTGCCCGGGCCAGATACAAAGCTGGCGATAACCAGGTCGTCGAGCGACATGGTGAACGACAGCAGCCAGCCAGACAGTACCGCCGGCATGATCAACGGCAGGGTCACCAGGAAGAACAGTGACGATGGCCGGGCGCCCAGATCCATCGCGGCTTCTTCAAGGGTTTCGTCGAAACCGGCCAGGCGCGACTGCACAATCACGGCTACATAGGCCATACAGAAGGTGGTATGAGCGATGATGATGGTCAGGGTGCCACGCCCGGCAGGCCAGCCGAACAGGCTTTCCAGTGCAACGAACAGCAGCAGCAATGACAAACCGGTAATCACGTCTGGCATCACCAGAGGTGCCGAGATCCAGCCGGAAAACATCATCTTGCCCTTGAACCGGCCCAGTCGCTGCAAGGCAAAACCTGCCATGGTGCCCAGAATCACCGCCAGCGTGGCGCTGATCATGGCGACCTTGAAGCTCAGCATCGCAGCGTTGACGATCTGTTCGTTACGGAACAGTTCGCCGTACCACTTCAGCGACCAGCCGCCCCACACGGTCACCAGCTTGGATTCGTTAAAGCTGTAGATGACCAGCGAGAAAATCGGCAAATAGAGGAACAGAAAACCGAGCGCTGAGGTACTCATCAGCAGCCATGAACGTTGGTTACTCATGCGGCGTCCTCCTGCTTGCTGCTGTTACGTACCAGCGTGATTGGCACCACCAGGATCACCAGCATCACAATCGCTACTGCCGAGGCCATCGGCCAGTCACGGTTAATCGAGAATTCGTCCCACAATACGCGGCCAATCATAAGGGTATCGGAACCACCCAACAGCGACGGAATCACGTACTCACCCACCACCGGGATAAACACCAGCAAACAGCCCGCGACAATCCCCGGCAGCGCCATCGGCACAATCACCGCAAAGAAGCTCTGGATCGGCCGATAGCCGAGATCAGCAGCGGCTTCCACCAGCGTCATGTCGAGTTTTTCCAGCGCTGTATAGAGCGGCAGCACCATGAACGGCAGGTAGGTGTAAACAATGCCGATGTAGACCGCAAAGTCGGTTTGCAGCATCTGGAGCGGCTGGTCGATCAGGCCGACCGCCATCAGGATGTCGTTGATCGGGCCACTCTTTTTCAGCAGCGCCATCCAGGCGTAAACCCGTAACAGGAACGAGGTCCAGAACGGCAGCACTACCAGCGCCAGCAGAATGGTACGGGTGTTACCTTCCGAACGGGCAATCAGCCAGGCAATCGGAAACGCCACAATCAGCGTCAGTACGGTAGAGATAGCCGCAATCTTGATGGAGCTGAGGTAGGCATCCAGATAGAAGCTGTCTTCCCACAGGAACAGGTAGTTACCGAGGTTGATCTTGATGTTGAGGTAGGCCTCTTCAAGATCCAGATCAAGCAGGTCGGTGTACGGTGGTACCGCAATTGCGCTTTCGCTCAGCGAGATCTTGAACACCACCAGAAACGGGATAAAGAAAAACAGCGCCAGCCAGAAGTACGGCACTGCAATCACCATCAGGCGACCCCAGTTGACGTTACCCAGCCGCGACATTTGCCACAGCCGTTCGAGCACGGCTGTTCCGGTTGATTGAGTCATCAGACATCTCCTCAGGCGGTCAGTACCACAGCACTGTCCACATCCCAATAGAGGTGAACGCGGTCATTCCAGGTAAAGCGAGCGCCCATGTCGCGCGCGACGTTAGGCTGGGTTACCCGCACTTCCATGCCACTGTCGAGGTGGATGCGGAAGATCGACATGCTGCCCATGTAGGCGATATCGACGATCACGCCTTCACAGCGGTTGTCGGTCTGCTCCGGCAGCTCGTGACTGAGCAGGATTTTTTCCGGCCGGATCGCCACATTGACCTGCTGGCCCGGCGCGCAGCTAATGCCATGGTTGATGTAGAGTGGCGCATCCATGTGTTTGCTCTTGACGCGGACGCGGTCCACTTCGTCTTCGATGATGTGACCTTCAATCAGGTTCACCGAGCCGATAAAGCGCGCCACAAAGGCAGAATTCGGGTATTCGTAAATATCGTGTGGTTCACCGACCTGAACGATGTTGCCGGTGTTCATCACGCCGATGCGGGTCGCCAGGGTCATGGCTTCTTCCTGGTCGTGGGTTACCACCACGAAGGTCACCCCGGTTTCTTCCTGAATGTTCATCAGCTCGAACTGGGTTTCTTCACGCAGCTTCTTGTCGAGCGCGCCCAGTGGTTCGTCGAGCAGCAGCAGCTTGGGCTTTTTCACCAGTGCCCGTGCCAATGCCACACGCTGACGCTGACCGCCGGAAAGCTGATGCGGCTTGCGTTTGCCAAGATGGCCGAGCTGCACCATGTCGAGCATGTCAGCGACACGCTTTTTGATATCGCTGTCGGCAATGCCTTCACGCTTGAGGCCAAAGGCGATGTTCTTTTCCACCGTCAGGTGCGGAAACAAAGCGTAGGACTGAAACATCATGTTGACCGGACGGTTCCATGGCTTGATACCAGCCATGTCAACGCCGTCAATCAGGATGCGACCAGAAGTAGGCTGTTCGAAACCGGCCAGCATACGCAGCAGCGTACTTTTACCCGAGCCTGAGCCTCCCAGCAGACAAAAGAGCTCACGACGGTAGATATTCAGACTGATGTTATCTACAGCGGTGAAATCACCAAAGTTCTTGGTAACGTTCTCAAATACCACAAAGGGCTTGGCATCCGGATCACGCCACAGGCTTGGCTGTGGAGAAGTCAGCGGGTTATGGCTGCTGTCCGTTGCGGGGGATGGTTTCGTGCTTACTTCTGCGATAGTCATAGCTTTGCTTCCACGGACTGCCAGGCAGTCGTTTGGGCAGGAGCCAGCGTGTGGCTCCTTTGTTTTAGTTATGGATCGTGTCGTTATCGACTAACTAATGGTATTAACGACCGGTTTTCACGTTGGACCATGCGCGGTTCAGCAGACGGTCAAACTTGGCAGTGTGGGCCTGCTGTGGGAACAACTTGGCTTTCACGGCTTCAGTCGGGTAGATACCAGGATCGTTGATAACTTCATCGATGATCAGCGGCTCTGCGGCCTTGTTAGGTACTGCGTAATAGACGTAGTTGGAGATACCGGCAGCCACTTCAGGAGACAGTACAAAGTCGATGAACTTGTAGGCTGCATCCTTGTGAGGTGCATCGGCTGGAATGGCCATGGAGTCAAACCATACCAGGGTACCTTCCTTTGGAATGGCGTAAGCCACTTCAACACCCTGACCAGCTTCGTCAGCACGGCTGACGGACTGCATGATGTCGCCGTTGTAACCAACTGCCAGACAGATCTCGCCGTTGGCCAGATCGCCAATGTACTGGCTGGAGTGGAAGTAACGGATGTTGTCACGGGTGGCTTTCAGCAGGGCTTCGGCCTTGTCGAGGTCTTTCTTGTCTTCGGAGTTTGGATCCAGACCCAGGTAGTTCAGCGCGATTGCCATCATTTCAGCGGGCGAATCCAGTACCGCAACACCACAGTCTTTCAGCTTGGCAGCCATTTTTGGATCAAACAGCAGGTCGTAGGAATCAACCGGCATATCACCCAGACGCTCTTTCAGCTGGGCAATGTTGTAACCCAGACCAATGGTGCCCCAGGCATAAGGAACGCTATGGGCGTTGTTGGGATCGTGACGGGCAACCTTGGCCAGCAACTCCTTGTCGAGGTTGCCGTAGTTCTTCAGTTTGCTCTTGTCGATCTCAGCGTAGATACCAGCCTGGATCTGACGTTCCAGGAAAGAACCGGTTGGCACCACCAGGTCGTAACCTGTGTTACCCGCCATGATCTTGCTTTCCAGTACTTCGTTGGAATCGTAAACGTCGTAGTTCACCTTGATGCCGGTTGCTTCTTCAAACTTCACAACGTCCTGTGGATCAATGTAGTCGGACCAGTTGTAAATGTTCAGCTCCTTGCTTTCGGCCATGGCAGCGGCAGAAACAGTCAGGGAGATGGCAGAAGCCAGCAGGGCTAGTTTGGTCTTCATTCTCGGTTCTCCGGAAATGGTGTTCTCGTGGCAAATTTTGCTAGTTATGCTTGCTGTTTGATCGCGGCTTTTGAAGCTGCGGCCAGTTCTTCTCTGACCCCCACACGCTAAGTTCAGCGGGTGGGGCTTTCCCATACCCCCTCGGGGTTAGGCCTGATCAGCTTGCCGTCAGGCCGCGCCAGTACTGGGATGGCGCGACGTAACCAGGGTCAAAGGGCAAACTGCGTCTGACAAAGTGCACATTTGCGACCAGAACAAACCCGGTTAGCGTGTTTCGCAACAGGCCAACCTGGCTGCCGGGAACCGTTCCTGGTGCTTGCTCAACAAGAACCGGTTCTTACAACAGACCCAGGTAAGCCTCATATTCCACATCCGGAATACGCTGGGTAATATCCAGATATTCCTTGTGTTTCACGGCCGTAAACACATCAACGAACTCGTCGGTGAGGTAATGACGCAGCACATCGCTGCCCGCCAGACCACGGATCGCATCTTCCCAACGATTGGGTAAACGGGTCGACTCTTCGCTGAGCGCATAAGCGTCCCCTTCAATCGGTTCCGGCGCCGCGAGTTTATTCTCAATTCCATATAATGAGCCAGCAAGAACTGCAGCCAGAACCAGGTACGGATTGGCGTCTGCACCGGACACCCGATGCTCAATTCGGCGGGCTTCCGGATCACTTTCCGGGATACGTATGGAAGTGCTTCGGTTCTCGTAACCCCAACAGGCATAAACCGGTGCGTGCGAGCCTTCCATAAAGCGACGGTAGGAGTTCAGGTGCGGTGCAAACATCAGCATCGAAGCCGGCATGGTGGCCAGCAAACCGGCGACCGCGTTGCGCAGCATTTCGGTACCGTCTTCACCACCATCGTCAAACAGGTTGTTGCCATCGGCATCCACCAGTGAATAGTGAACGTGGAAACCGTTACCGGATTCCTCGGCATAGGGTTTGGCCATAAAAGTGGCGCTGTAGCCGTGTTTACGGGCGATACCTTTTACCAGACGCTTGAACCAGATCGCCTGGTCACCGGCATTGAGCGGGTCCTTCACGTGCACCAGGTTGATTTCAAACTGGCCAGGGCCCAATTCGGAAATAATGGTGTCGGCCAGTACGCCCTGCTGTTCACAGGTGCTGCGCACTTCCGCAAAGAAGGATTCGAGGCCGTCTACGTCCTCGATGGAGTAGGCGTCGGTGGTATTCAGACGACGGCCGTGGCCGCGATCCAGCACCGGTGGCTGTGGCCGCTGGATTTCTTCCGATGAACCATCCATCAGATAGAATTCCAGTTCGGTCGCCATGACCGGGTACCAGCCACGCTCGTGGTACTGGTTGACGATGTGCCTCAGCACCTGCCGCGGGTCAGCGGTGAACTCGGTGCCGTCCTGGTTCCACATCATGGCGTGCAGCTGATGACGTTCTTTTTCAGCCCAGGGTACTGGCACTGGCTCATCCTGAACCGGCATGCAAACGCCGTCGTTGTCGCCGGTTTCAAACACCAGCCCGTTTTCAGGAACGTCACCGCCCCAGAAATCCAGGCCAGAGACCGAACGAGGCAGTTTTACACCTTCTTCAAAGACCTTATCCAGCGAGCTGCCCAGCAAACGTTTGCCGCGCAGGTTGCCATTAAGGTCAACAATAAAAAGGTCGAAATCATTTTTTTGCATACTACACCAGTAGCTTGGGGGACTCTGGAACAACGCTGGTTAATTCGCAGTTGCCTGGCCCCTGTTTCAAGATTGATTTTCAGGGTTGAGTTGGCTGCGTGCAGAGCGGTCAATTCACAAAGCCGGATTGCACATTGCCATCAAATTGTGATCACATAAAACTTCACTGGCAAGCCACCTGGCAGCCTTCAACTGACCAATGTGTTACAAATCCGATGTTCAAAACCCATGGATAAGCACTCGCCGATACACATCACCCTAGAGCAGCGTGACGAAGCTGTAACTATCACCCAGTGGGTATACAGCAGTTTGCGGCGGGCGGTGATGCTGGGGCAGCTGCCTCCGGGACGGGCACTCACCATTCGTGAACTGGCCAGTTTGTTGGGCGTTTCGCCGATGCCAATCCGAGAAGCGTTACGACAGCTGTCAGCCGAAGGCGCACTGGAGATTCAGGGCAATCGGCGGGTGATGGTACCGCGCATGACGGCGATGAAATTCAATGAGCTGGTCGAGGCGCGTATTGCCCTCGAAAGCCATGCCGCCGCCCAGGCACTGCCCTACATGGATTCCGACAGACTGGCCCAAATACGCACATTGGACGACCAGATCGACGTCGCTGAAGCCGCGGGTGACGCCGAAACCGTGATGCAGGTAAACCAGGATTTCCACCGCCTGATCTACACCGCCAATCCTCATCAGGTCACCATGCCATTGATCGAAAGCCTGTGGTTACAGCTAGCGCCCTTTATGCGCGTTGCCGCTTCCAATCTGGTTGAGTATTACCAGATCGACCGTCACCACGAAGCCATGGAAGCCATCGCCCGACAGGACGCCATCGCCCTGCGTCTGGCGATTGCCGCAGATATCCGCGACGGCTGTGCCTTTGCCGCCAGCCCGGAAACCCTGCAGGCGCTGATCAGCGCCTGATCCATCTTTTATAACGCGAATAAATTCGCTCCTACACCAAACCGGCCCGTAGGAGGGAATTTATTCCCGAACCGTTTCCCTGCCCCCTTCCGAAACCATCCCGCTACAGCCGTCCTGTAAACACATCTCCGCTGTTACAAATCTCCCCCTGACTATCGGACAAAGACGACAAAGTACGCCAGTCGCACAGCCGGGTGTTGATCTTTCTATTTTGTGATCACAAAATTGTGATCACATTTTACAAGAACGACTCGCGTATCCTTGAGGAGGGAACATGACTTCAGCCATTCAGGAACTGGATGCCCAGCACCATCTGCATCCTTTTACCAACACCGGTAGCCTCAACAAAAAAGGCGCCCGCGTGATCAGCAAGGCCGAAGGTGTGTACCTCTGGGATGAACAGGGCAACAAGATCATCGACGGCATGGCCGGTCTGTGGTGTGTCAACCTGGGTTATGGCCGTACCGAACTGGCTGACGTTGCCGCTGAACAGATGCGTGAGCTGCCGTACTACAACACCTTCTTCCAGACCACCCACGCACCGGCGGCGAAACTGGCACAAGCCATTGCCTCTGTGACGCCGGGTGATCTCAACCGTATTTTCTTTGCCGGTTCCGGCTCTGAAGCCATCGACACCCTGATGCGTCTGGCCCGTCATTACTGGGCGATTCAGGGCAAGCCGTACCGCAATATCCTGATTGCCCGCGAGAACGCCTATCACGGCAGCACTATCGGTGGCACCAGCCTCGGTGGTATGAGCGGCATGCACAAGCAAGGTGGCCCACTGGTGCCAAACATTGCCCGCATCCGCCAGCCGTACTGGTACGGTGAAGGTGGTGACCTGAGCGAAGAAGAATTCGGCCTGCAATGTGCCCGCGCGCTGGAAGACAAGATTCTGGAAGTCGGACCGGACAACGTTGCCGCCTTCTTTGGTGAACCGATTCAGGGTGCCGGTGGCGTGATTGTGCCACCCGCCAGCTATTGGCCCGAGATCCAGCGCATCTGCCGCAAGTACGACATCCTGCTGGTTGCCGATGAAGTGATCTGTGGTTATGGCCGCACCGGTAACTGGTTTGGTTGCCAGACCTTCGGCTTCCAGCCAGACATGATTTCGATGGCCAAGGGACTGTCTTCCGGTTACGTGCCGATTGCCGCCGTGGCCGTTGGTGACCGTGTTGCCAACGCCCTCGCCGCCCACGACGAAGACTTCAACCACGGCTACACCTACTCAGGTCACCCGGTTGCTGCAGCGGTCGCGCTGAAGACCATTGAGATAATGAAAGAAGAAGGCATTGTTGAGCGAGTTGGCAGCGACATCGGCCCCTACTTCCAGAAAACCCTGCGCGAAAGCGTTGGTGACCACCCACTTATTGGTCATATCGACGGGGTTGGCCTGGTCGCCGGCATGGCTCTGATGCTCGACAAGACAACCAAAACCCCATTCCCGTCGAACGTTGATATCGGCACCATCTGTCGTGACCACTGCTTCAACAACGGCCTGATCATGCGTGCCACCGGCACCCGTATGCTGCTGTCACCGCCGTTAGTGATTACTCACGCCGAAGTGGATGAACTGTGCCAGAAAGCCCGTCACTGTCTCGACCTCACACTCGCCAGCGTACGTGAACTGGGAGTGCTGTCATGAGCGACATCAGTGACAGCAAATTTGCCCGCCAGCTGGCGGGCCTGATCGATCACGTCCGCCTGGCCGGTTTCCCCAACGAACTGGCTGCGTACCTGCGAGAGCTGGCCTTGTTTGATAACTGCCTGATGCTGGTTTACCACCCGGAGCGGCGGCCAATCATGGTGTATTCAGACACCGACCAGAACAGCCCGGCGATGGATCTGTACCTGCAGCGCTGCTACATGATCGACCCCTTCTACAATGCCCTCTATAAAAAGGACATTGCCGGAGTCAGCCGCCTCAGCAGCCTGGTACCAGACTCGTTCAGCCAGAGTGAGTACTACCACTCCTGCTACCAGCATTTTGACCTCGCCGACGAGATCAACCTGGTGATTCCGCTGGACGGTGGTTACATGTTTGATATTTCGCTCGGACGCCGCGCCAGTATCGGCAGCATCACCCGCGCCGAACTGAATCGACTGAACGAAAATGCCGCGATTATCAGCGCACTGATTCGCCAGTTCTGGCTTTCCAACGCTGACGAATTCCTGCCCGCCGACAAGAGCCGCAGCACCCTCACCCACGCCCTGCGTACCTTTGGTCAGGGCGTACTGACGCGCCGTGAACAGGAAATCACCGCGCTGATCCTGCAAGGCCACAGCTCACAGTCGATTGCCGAACAGCTCAGTATCAGTGTCGGAACGGTGAAAGTGCACCGCAAGAATATCCATGGCCGCCTGAATACCTCGACCCAGAGTGATATTTTCACCCTATTCCTCAATCATTTGAGCGAAATGGAAATACGGATTGTGGCCTGAAATCCGGTTTTCACGATGCAAATGCACCCACATGGGTGTATTTGCATCCGCTAGCCGGGCCTCTCACAGAGGCCGGATAGGGAGTAATAATTCATATGAGATCGGTAACCTGACATCATCAGTTTATGGCATTCATGATATCCATGATCCTTCAGCCATCCATTCATCTGAGAATCTATAGCAAACCCCAAGCCGAACAGAAATACGGCTACCGCGAATATCAGCCGCAGATCCCGAGCTTCATCGGCATTCTTTCCGATCACAATACAGAGATGAACCAACGGCACGACACCTACAGCTAAAAACAGACCAGATGGACGTTGTCGGGAAATAAGTTCGACGTTACGACTCATTTCGTCGAGCAACTCATAAGGTGCCGCAACGACAACCCAGCAGCACCCGAGTGCAAGCACATCCAACAGCAGTAGATACCAGTGTTTCTGAAGAAAAGCTGTCATAACGGTGATCACGATCCAGGCAAAACATTGCACAGAATCCTATCCATAAGATGAAAGACGGCCGAGCTAGCCATAGCAGAATTGAGACATCGAACAGAAAACCACGGCATTCTGCAAAATGGACCTCGACTACCACCAGCGCAGACAAGGCCCAACCTGCATTAATAACCAGAGCGCCTACTGCGCCACTGCCAACGTCGCTTTATTCAACAACGACAATGGCTCATTCACATCAAAAATCCGGGCTTTGATACCACTGATACCAAAGCTCTCGAGCCGCTCGGTATGCTTGATCAAATAGGCCTGGGCGTTTTCCTGGCCATCAAACAGATAGATGCCACCGGCTTCTTCCGTCGTGCGGTTTTCCGTCCAGACCTTCCAGATAAACCCCGGCTCATCATTAATGGTGGCAGCCAACTCCCCAAAGGCAGCGGTCATTTCCTCGCCGAAAGGACCGGTAAACGGGAAGTCGATTTGCAGCAGCTTGTACATGGTGCATCCATAGCAGTGAATCAAGGGGCGCCAATGTAGCAGCTGAAATATGACAGCAAACTGCAATTGCCCGCTTTGCAGCAGAAAACACTGTTTAACAAAGAATGCGGCATTCAGATCATTCTATTGCCAATTCCGTCTTGCCAAAGCATCTACGGCCAGCCGACATGCTGCCAGCAATAAAAAAGGCGCTTCCAATGGAAGCGCCTCCAAGCTCTCTCGAAGCTTTTAAACCTGCTAGGCTGCTTACTGGACCAGAGTCGCCAGTGCAGACTTCAGCTGCTCAGCCAGCTCAGCGTTGCTCAGCTCACCTTTTTCGGCATCAAAATTGTCACCGAAGTTAGGCACAGACAGCTGGGCTTTAACGTCCATTGCGAAGTAAGGCGCGGAGCCCGCTGCAATACCCAGAACGCTCTGTGCACCGCCAGGGCCAGGAGAGGTCGCCAGCAGCACGGAAGGCTTGTTCTGGTATACCTTCTGGTCGATACGGGAAGCCCAGTCGAACACGTTCTTGTACGCAACGCTGTAGTTACCGTTGTATTCACCGAAAGAAATCACCAGCGCGTCAGCTTCACCAATCTTGTTGAAGAACGCCTTGGCAGGTTCAGGAATACCGTTTGCCACTTCGCGGTCGATGCTGTAGATCGGCATTTCAAAATCGTTCAGATCCAGCACTTCCACTTCCGCACCGGCATTGGCAGCCAGCTGATTGGCAGCATGGGTAACCAGCTGCTTGTTGATGGAACCGCTGTGGTTGGTCGCAGCAAAAGCCAGTACTTTCATAGGGAATCTCCTCGATCCGTAGGTAAGCTTGATCAGATGAGTCCACTATAGATTCGCCACGATAAAAGATTAATAAGGCATTCATGGACTAATTGTTTCCATTTGGCTTTGAATCTTTAAGATCTGTCAGACATATTGGCAAACGGCAGCTGTTTACCCCCAACCAGGAGCAAACCGGATGAACTACAACCCCAACCTGCTCGACGGCATGGTGATCTTTGCCGAAGTCGTCAACGCTGGCAGCTTCACCAAAGCCGCCGACATCACCGGCCATTCCACCTCCTGGATCAGCAAGGAAATCGCCCGATTGGAAGAACGCTTAGGTGTGCGGCTGATAAACCGCACCACCCGTTCGCTGCACCTGACCGCCGACGGCGAACTGTTTTTCCAGCAATGCCAACAGATCATTGCCGAAGCCAACGAAGTCCAGAACGCCCTGATGGGTCACCAACTGCAACCCACCGGCACCCTGCGGGTCAGCTGTCCACCGAGCCTGGCGATTGTACGAATGCAAGAAATCTTTGCCGATTTCCTGCACGACTTCCCACAAGTCAGCCTTGAGCTGGACCTCAACAACCGCAAGGTCGACGTCATCGCCGACGGCTTCGACGTCGTCGTGCGCGCCACCCCACAGCTGGAAGATTCCAGCCTGATCAGCCGCAAGGTCATGTGCTGTCGTGCCGTCACCCTCGCCTCACCGGCCTATCTCGAACGCTACGGCACCCCGCGTAAACCGGAAGACATGCTCAACGGCCACAACTGCATTACCTACAGCTACCTGAAAAATCCACGGCTGTGGCAATACCGCAACCAGTACGGCATGGACGTCCAGATAGAAGTGAACAGCCGGGTAACCGTCAACAGCTCGGAAATGGAACTGGCACTCTGCCTGGCAGGCCACGGCATCGCCCGCATGCCAGACTTCCTGTTCAGCGACGAATTTGAAACCGGCAAACTGATCGAGCTGTTCCCCGACTATCAGCGCAGCCCGATTGATATCTACCTCATCTACCCCAGCCGCAAACATGTATCAGCCAGGGTACGGAGTTTTATTGACTATGTGGCGGAGAGGATGGGGTGACGCAGAGCGAATATTCACATGTTCGCGAATAAATTCGCTCCTACACGGCGATTTGACCGCCAGGAAGCTGGCAAAGCGCCATCCCCGGCAAATCCGGGGACGGGCTACAGAGGCAGGAAGTTACTTCTTGCCAGCAGCAATCGCGTACATAAATTCCAGTGCCAGCGTTGCGGCGGCAACGGAGGTGACGTCGGCGTGGTCGTAGGCCGGGGCAACTTCCACCAGGTCAACACCGCGGATATCCATACCGGCCATGCCACGGGCGATTTTCAGAGCACAGTCGGTGGTCATGCCGCCAGATACCGGGGTGCCGGTGCCAGGAGCAAAGGCCGGGTCCAGCGCGTCGATATCGAAGCTGACGTAGACAGGGCGATCACCCACGCGAGCCTTGATACGTTCCAGCACGCCATAGGCGCCAATGTCGTTGACTTCCGCGCCATCGATCACCTCAAACGGGTGTCCGTCGCGATCCCAGGCAGTACGAATACCAATCTGGATCGAGTGTTCGGTATCCAGCAAGCCTTCCTGTACAGCGTGGTGGAACAGCGTGCCGTGGTCGTATTTGCTGCCACCGGCATAGGTGTCGGTGTGGGCGTCGAAGTGCACCAACGCCAGCGGGCCGTGCACTCTGGCAACTTCACGAATCACCGGCAGGGCGATGAAGTGATCACCACCAAACACCAGGGTTTTCTTGCCGCTACCGGCGATGGCAGCGATCTGTGCCTGCAAGGCGTCGACCATGGTTTGTGGCTCACCATGCTTGAACATGATGTTGCCAGCGTCTTCCAGCTTCAGCACGTCGTCGAGGGCAAAATCCCACGGCCAGCGAGCACCTTCCCACATCAGGTTAGCAGATGCCTGACGCACGCCGGCAGGCCCGAAGCGGGCGCCGGGACGACCGGAAGTTGCCATATCAAATGGCACACCCACGACGACCACATCCGCGTCACTCTGGCTGAGGTCGGTCACTTGTGGACAACCCATGAAGGTCAATCCCATCATGCCGTAGAGAGGAAAATCTGCGTTGGCTGTAGAACCCGGTTGGTTGCTCATCGGACACCTGCTGCTTGTCAGTGATTGGAAAAATTCAGTTGGGGCAAGGTTAGCAGCGCTTCAGAATTAGTAAAATGCATAATATTCTTACCAAAATGCATACTATTAATAAGCTGCAGGCACCATGGCCCTCTCCTTTCATCAGTTTGACCTGAATCTGTTACGGGTGTTCGAAGCGCTGGTTTCGGAAGCTCACGTTACCCGTGCGGCGGAAAAGGTCTTCCTCAGCCAGTCAGCCACCAGCCATGCGCTGAACCGGCTGCGAAAGCAGCTCGACGACCCGATTCTGGTGCGTTGCGGCAATGGTTTGCAGCCAACACCCAGAGCGCTGGCAATGCTCGGCGAAGTGCGTGATGTACTGCGACGGCTGGAACAAACCCTGGCGCCACCCCGGGCGTTCGACCCGGCCACCAGCAAGCGGGTCTTTACCCTGGCTGTGACGGATTATTTTGAAGCCGTGGTACTGCCTGATCTGATGCCTGCCTTGCAGCAACTCGCGCCCGGACTGGTGTTCAACCTCGAAATGATTGGCCCCCAGGCCTCGCTGGCACGGCTGGAAAGCGGCGAAGTCGATCTGGTGGTTGGCCTCGACGACAGCTTCCGCATTCCCTCCCACCTGCAAATCAGTCCCTGGCGCGAGGAAGAGCCTGTCTGCCTGGTCGGCAGTCAGTTTGATGACCTGCCCGCCGCCCTTGACCTGTCCGCCTACCTGGCCTTGCCCCACGCCGTGATGCTGGATCAGAGCGATGCCAGCACCATCAATATCGACAGCATCGACCGCTGGCTCGAAGCCAACAAACTCAAACGACGGATCGTGGTGCAGATGATTAACTACCTCGCCGCCGCCCGCACCGTCGCCAATTGCCGGGCGGTACTGACGCTGCCACGCCAGATGGCAGAGATGTTCTGCAGCTGGCTGCCAGTGCGTTTGCTGGAAGCGCCGGATGAGTTGCCAAACTGGAATATGAAGCTGATCCAGCACCCGTTATACCAACAGGATGGTGGTATTCAGTGGTTGCTGGAGCAGCTGCGGCAGCCGTCTTCTCCGCCGCAGTAGGATCGACCATGCCCATCATGATCCCGGCGTATTGGGCGCGGCCTGTCAACAACGTTTGTCCAGGCATGCCTGGACCCTACGATCATGATTATCCAATCACCGAACTGCAGGATATGCCATGCCCATCGCCAAACCGGGTTAACGTTGGGCGCGGCCCAACCTACAAATACCAGCCACGCTCCAGCACGGTGATGTAGGAGGGAATTTATTCCCGCAACCGGCAGCCTTCTCAAACACCCCTACGAATGACTCAGCATGATATGCCGTACCACCGAGAAATCCTCCAACGCGTAACGCGACAGGTCCTTGCCATAGCCGGAGCCTTTCAAGCCGCCGTGGGGCATTTCACTGGGCAGGGTGAAGTGGTTGTTGATCCAGGTGGCGCCGTATTCCAGCTGGCTGGCGGCGGCCATGGCACGGCCAATATGGCTGGACCAGACTGACGACGCCAGCGCGTATTCTGACTGGTTGGCCCAGCCGATCGCCTGTTCGGCGGAATCACAGCAAGTCACCGAGACCACCGGGCCAAACACTTCCCGCCGCACGATCTCGTCATCCGGTCGAGCACCCACCAGCAGGGTCGGCTGGTAATAAAAGCCCGCTCCGGCCGGAATCTGGCCGCCCGTCGCCAGGCTGATGTGCGGCTGTTCCAACGCCCGTTCGACAAAGCTGGCAACACTGTTACGCTGGCGCTGGCTGATCAACGGGCCGAGGTCGTTGTGGCTGTCGTCGGCGAGGTTGTATTGCAGTGCCTGAATTCGTTCGGTCAGGCGTTCAATCAATGGCTGATACACCGCCGCTTCGGCGTACACATGACAAGCCGCGGTACAGTCCTGACCGGCGTTGTAATAACCATAGCGGCTGACGCCTTCGGCAACGGCATCGAGATTGGCGTCGTTGAGGACGATCACCGGCGCCTTGCCACCCAGCTCCAGATGCGTACGTTTGACGGTGTTACGGGCCGCCTGCAGCACTTTTTGGCCAGTCGATATATCGCCCGTTAGTGACACCATACGCACCTGACGGTGATGAATCAGCTGGCTGCCAACGCTTTCGCCACGGCCCAACACAATATTCACCACCCCGGGCGGCAGTACCTGATTGAGAATATCCGCCAGCACCAGCGCAGTTAAAGGCGTTTGCTCCGACGGTTTGAACACCATGGTATTGCCCGCCGCGATGACCGGCGCAATCTTCCAGGCCGCCATCATCAATGGGTAATTCCACGGCGCAATAGCGGCCACGACGCCAACCGGTTCACGGCGAATCATGCTGGTATGGCCAGCCAGATATTCCCCCGCTGCCGGCGCCTGCTGGTTACGCACCGCGGCGGCAAAAAAGCGGAATACATCGGCAGTGGCAAGCACATCGTCCTCCGCCACCTGATGGGCCGGCTTGCCACAGTTCAGTGCTTCCAGCCGCACCAGTTGCGGTGCCTGCTGGTCGATACCATCGGCAATCGCCAACAGACAGGCAGCCCGTTGCGCCGGAGATGTCTGGCGCCACAGCGAGGCTGCCGAACGCGCTGCCGCCACCGCCGCATCGACCTGCTCAGCCGACGCCTGCGGTAACTGAATCAGTTCTGCGCCGGTGCGTGGGTTAATCACAGCTTCCGGCTCACCCTCTCCGGCAACACGCTCACCGTGAATCAGCAAATGACCGGGTAATATGGTTTCAGGCATTAGCTTCTCCCCAAGGCTGAATTGGCACCATTACGTAACGGCAACACTTCCCGTGCGACCGGCAGGAAATAATCGACCATCGGATTGCGGGCGCCACCACGACGCCAAGCGAGGCCAATATCCAGTGTGTCGGTAACGTCGGTAATACGCCGCGCTTCGACCATATCGCCTTCCACTGACCAGGGCCGATAAGTCATGTCCGGCATCAATGCCAGCCCCATACCCGCTGACACCAGGCTGCGCACCGCCTCCACCGAAGCGGTTCGCAAGCTGATATTGGGACGCACCCCGGAAGCCTGCCACAGGCCGCGCAAGCGCTGCTCCATTTCATCGACATTGAGCTGAATCATCGGCTGTTCGGCGAGGTCTTTCAGGCTGATGCTGTCGAGCTGCAACAGCGGGTGATCCGGTGGCAACCAGAGCCGGTAATGGGAGAAGTTCAGCACTTCGGTATTGAGTGCACTGGCATAACCCAGATTCGACAGGATCAGTACACCAACGTCGATTTCACCACTGACTAACAGATGTTCTATATAGTCGCGTTCGTCTTCCACCACCCGCAGTTTGACTCTGTGATAGATACGCTGAAAACGCGCCAGCAGGTCCGCCAGATAATAGCCCGACACCAGACTGGTAACGCCGATGGTGAGTTCACCGGCCACCTCGTCGGTGCTTTGTTGCAGGCTGCGACGGGCGTTATCCACCGACGCCATCACCAGATAGGCCTGGCGCAGGAACTGGTGGCCCTGATGGGTCAGCTCCATACCCTTGGCATGGCGGCTGAAGAGACTGGCATTGAGGTCTTCTTCCAGCTGCTTGATCGCCGTGGTCAGGGTCGATTGCGAGATATGCACCGCCTGCGCCGCCGCCGATACCGAGCCGGTTTCTGCAATCGCGATGAAGTAGCGAATTTGCCGCAAACTCAGCATGACTGGTGTGATTCCCCCGTTTGCAAAACATCAAAAGCTGCCAATGTTGCCGTTCCCTAGCGGTTGCTCTCAGGCCTCCAGCCTGCGAATCGTCATCCGCGAATGGCGGTCACAGCGTCTGTAAACACAGGCCTGACAAGGGTTTTAACTAATCGCTTTTGGATATACCAGCGTTTTTAAGGCTTCAGCTATCTTTTTTTTAGAAGGCTTCTTTCTTAAATAACAATTGGAGCCAGAGATTTGATCCGCCTTAGCCTGATTTGGCCCTGAGAGCCGGTTGCCCCACCGGCCGATGGCAATGGATACCAAACCAACATCAGGCCAGAGGAAACACCATGTCGAAACATCATTTGCTGTTCACTACCCTGTTGCTGGCCAGTGCGGTTCCTGCACTGGCGGGCGGAAAAAACGAAGGCCGCGTGGATATCGTCGCCTGGCCTGGTTACATCGAACGGGGAGAAACCGACCCGGCCTATGACTGGGTCACCGAATTCGAAAAAAATACCGGCTGTAGCGTAAACGTAAAAACCGCTGCCACCTCGGATGAGATGGTCAGCCTGATGGCCAAGGGCGGTTACGACCTGGTCACCGCTTCCGGTGATGCGTCATTGCGTCTGGTCTACGGCAAGCGCGTCCAGGCCATCGATATCAGCAAGATCAAAGCCTGGGACACCATCGACAAACGCCTGCAAAACGCCCCCTGGCACACGGTCGACGGCAAACACTACGGTGTGCCGTTTGAGTGGGGCCCAAACGTACTGATGTACAACACCGATACCTTCAAGCAAGCGCCAGACAGCTGGAGCGTGGTGTTTGAACCCACCACCCTGCCGGATGGCAAATCCAACCAGGGCCGCGTACAGGCTTACGACGGCGCAATCTACATGGCCGATGCGGCGCTGTACCTGAAGTCCGCCAAGCCGGAACTGGGCATCCAGGACCCGTATGAACTCAACGAAAAACAATACGCCGCCGTGCTCGAACTGCTGCGCAGCCAACACAGCCGGATTCACCGTTACTGGCACGACTACAACGTGCAAATGAGTGACTTCAAAAACGAAGGCGTAGTGGCTTCCAGCAGCTGGCCGTTTATGGCCAACATCCTGATTGCCGAAGGCGCACCGATTGGCCAGACATTCCCGAAAGAAGGCGTTACCGGCTGGGCTGACACCACCATGATGGCCGCCGAAGCCGCCCACCCGAACTGCGCCTACGAATGGCTCAACTGGTCGATCACACCAAAACTGCAGGGCGACCTGGCCGCCTGGTTCGGTGCCGTACCATCAGTACCGGCCGCTTGTGACGGCAACGACCTGCTCGGTGCCGAAGGCTGCTCCACCAACGGTTTCGACAACTTCGACAAGGTGCATTTCTGGAAAACCCCAACCAGCAAATGTGAAAGCCAGGGCAGCTGCGTTTCCTACGCCCGCTGGACCAGGGACTACATCGCCATTATGGGCGGGCGCTGATAAGGGCCGGACGGAAATAACCACAGCGTAGGTCGGATCAACGAGCGAAGCGAGCGCCATCCGACAGACCAACGTCAGATGGCGGCCACTACGCGGCCTTATCAGACCTGCAGGCAAAACCGCAGGTGGGATAAACGAGCAAAGCGAGTGCTATCCGACACCCCAACGCCAGATGGCAGCACCAAGCGGCCTTATCAGACCTACCGGCAAAAACCGGAGGTCGGATAACCGAGCAAAGTGAGCGCCATCCGACAGACCAACAGGCTCGAATACAAGAATGACAACCAGAGAAGCACCATGACCAACGCCGTCGAATTTATTAACACCTGCCGCCGCTTTGGCGACGTCACCGCCGTCGACCGGGTGTCGCTGAACATTGCCGAAGGCGAGTTTTTTTCAATGCTGGGGCCTTCCGGTTCCGGCAAAACCACCTGCCTGCGGCTGATCGCCGGCTTCGAACAACCGGACGACGGCCAGATTGTGATTCACGGCAAAGACGCCACCGGCTTGCCGCCGTACCAGCGTAACGTCAACACCGTGTTTCAGGACTACGCCCTGTTCCCGCATATGAGCGTGATCGACAACATCGCCTACGGCCTGATGGTCAAGGGCGTGGCGAAAAAGGAACGGCTGGCACGGGCCCAGGAAGCGCTGGAGCTGGTCGCCCTGAAAGACCACGGCAGCCGCAAACCGGCTCAGCTATCAGGCGGCCAGCGTCAGCGTATCGCGCTGGCACGGGCACTGGTGAATCGTCCCAAAGTGCTGCTGCTCGACGAGCCTCTGGGTGCCCTCGATCTCAAACTGCGCGAACAGATGCAAGGCGAACTCAAGCGTCTGCAACGCCAGTTAGGTATCACCTTTATTTTTGTTACCCACGACCAGACCGAAGCGCTGTCGATGTCGGATAGGGTCGCCGTTTTTAACCGGGGTCGTATCGAACAACTCGATACCCCGCAGAATCTCTACAACCGCCCGGCCACCGAATTTGTCGCCAGCTTTGTCGGCTCCGCCAACGTTGTACGCGGCGAACTGGCCCATAAGCTGGCCGGTGTCGATGCCTTTGCCGTACGGCCGGAGTTCATCAGCGTCAACAACAGCGCGCTGACCGAACAGATCAATCTCAGCGGTACCGTCACCGATATCCAGTATCAGGGAGCCAACACCCGCATTGAGGTAGAAGTCGCTCCGGGGGTTTTGATCGCTGCCCTGCAGGCCAACACATTGCTGACTGAACAGCCATTACCGACTCCGGGCCAGGTCACTCATATCAGCTGGCAAACCGGTGCCATGGTCAGTCTGGATAGTAGCCGCACAGCGGCCGCAGGAGCCTGATATGAGCAGCGCCGTTTCAAGCAACCCGGCTGCCTTTAACAGCCACCCGGAGCAGCCGCGCAACCTGCTGCAACGCTGCAGTGATGCACTGTATCTGCAACCCCAACTGCTGCTGTTATTACTGCTGACACCACCGCTGCTGTGGTTCGGTTCCGTCTATATCGCCTCGCTGCTGGCACTGTTGTGGCAGGGTTTGTACACCTTCGACGATTTCACCATGCTGGTCAGCCACACGCTGACACTGAGCAACTATGCCCAGCTGTTTGAAGCCGCCAACTTCGACATCATCCTGCGCACCTTGCTGATGGCGCTGAGCGTGTCCCTGTTCAGTGCCATGCTGGCCTTTCCGGTGGCCTATTACATGGCTCGTTATGCCAGTGGCAAGACCAAGGCATTTTTCTATCTGGCAGTGATGCTGCCGATGTGGACCAGTTATATCGTCAAGGCCTATGCCTGGACGCTACTGCTGGCACAGGAAGGCGTCAGCAACTGGTTTATCGATCTGCTGCATCTAACGCCCGTGCTGAACTGGCTGTTGAGCCTGCCGGGAATCGGTGGCAATACGCTGTCGACCTCGAATCTGGGCCGCTTTCTGGTATTCACCTACATCTGGCTGCCATTCATGATCCTGCCGATTCAGGCGTCACTGGAGCGCTTGCCGCCGTCGTTGTTGCAGGCTTCGTCTGACCTTGGCGCGACGCCCGCAAAAACCTTCCGGCATGTGATTCTGCCCTTGTCAGTGCCCGGCATTGCCGCTGGCTCCATCTTCACTTTCTCGCTGACGCTGGGCGATTACATCGTGCCCCAACTGGTTGGGCCGCCAGGACTGTTCCTCGGCAGCATGGTGTACGTGCAGCAGGGTTCGATTGGCAATATGCCGATGGCCGCCGCCTTTACACTGGTGCCGATTGTGCTGATTTCGGTGTACCTCGCTATCGTCAAACGTATGGGGGCTTTCGATGCGCTCTGATTCTCAAAAAATACCAGGCGCCAGCCCGTGGCTGAAACTGGCTGCCTGGGGTGGCCTGCTGTTCCTGCATTTCCCGATTGTGGTGATCGCGATTTACGCCTTCAACACCGAGGAATCGGCCTTCAGCTTTCCACCAAAAGGCTTTACCACCAAGTGGTTCAGCGTGGCATTACAACGTCAGGACGTACTCGAAGCCATTGGCCTGTCGTTGCAGATTGCCTGTTTCGCGACGTTAATCGCACTGGTGTTAGGTACCCTGGCGGCGGCAGCCATGTATCGCAAGTCGTTCTTCGGCAAGGAAAGCATCACCCTGATGCTGATTCTGCCCATTGCCCTGCCCGGTATTATCACCGGCCTGGCGTTGCTGAACGGCTTCAAGGCGGTGGGTCTCGAACCCGGCATGCTGACCATCATTATTGGCCACGCCACCTTCTGCGTAGTGATTGTTTACAACAACGTGGTAGCGCGTTTCCGCCGCACCTCGGCGAGCCTGATTGAAGCCTCGATGGACCTGGGTGCTGATGGCTGGCAGACCTTCCGCTACATCCTGCTGCCGAATCTGGGCTCGGCCATGCTGGCCGGTGGCATGCTGGCGTTTGCCTTGTCGTTCGATGAGCTGATCGTCACCACCTTTACCGCCGGTCATGAAAAACCGCTGCCAATCTGGCTGCTGAACCAGCTCACCCGCCCGCGTGATGTGCCCGTCACCAACGTGGTAGCGCTGCTGGTGATGCTGGCCACCATGATTCCGGTCAGCCTGGCTTATCTGTTAACCCGCGACGGCGACAGTGTTGCCGGTAGCGGTAAATAACCCTGTAAACCCATTCGTACAGACATTCGTAAAGAAATTCGCAACGACCTGCAAAAGAGGAAACATCATGCTCAACAAAATGCTGATTAATGGCGAGCTGGTTAGTGGCACCGGCGCCCTGATGGACGTTTACAACCCGGCCACTGGTGAGGTCTTGTGTCAAATTGCCGAAGCCAGCGCTGAACAGGTCGATGCTGCGGTTGCTGCCGCTAACAGTGCCTTTGAAAGCTGGAGCCAGACCACCCCGTCCGCCCGTTCGACGCTGCTGCTGAAACTGGCCGATACCATTGAGTCGATGGGCGAAGAATTTGCCCGACTGGAGTCCAACGATGTTGGCAAGCCTTATAGCGCCGCGCTGAACGATGAAATCCCGGCCATCGCCGACGTGTTCCGCTTTTTTGCCGGTGCCTGCCGTTGTATGAACGGCTCCGCCGCGGCTGAATACCTGCCCGGTTTTACTTCCATGATCCGTCGTGACCCGGTCGGTGTGGTGGCCTCTATCGCACCCTGGAACTACCCGCTGATGATGGCTGCCTGGAAACTGGCTCCAGCACTGGCCGCCGGTAACTGTGTGGTCATCAAGCCGTCCGAAATCACCCCGCTGACCACCCTGAAGATGAGCGAAGTGCTGCAAGACATCTTCCCGGCTGGTGTGGTCAACGTGCTGTTTGGTGGCGGTATCAATGTTGGTGCGCCACTGACCAGCCACAAGGGCGTCAGCATGGTGTCCCTGACTGGCTCAATTCCGACCGGCCAGAAGATTGTTGAAAGCGGTGCCGCCAGCATGAAACGGACCCATATGGAACTGGGCGGCAAAGCGCCGGTTCTGGTGTTTGACGACGCTGACCTCGATGAGGTGGTTGACGGTTTACGTGCCTTTGGCTTCTACAACGCCGGTCAGGACTGCACCGCCGCCTGCCGTATCTATGTGCAGAAATCGGTTTATCCACAGCTGGTCGAAAAGCTCACTGCCGCAGTCGCTACCATCAAGATCGGCAGCCAGGATGAAGAAGGCGTCGAAATGGGCCCGCTGGTGTCCGCTGCTCAACTTGAGAAAGTCGCCAGCATGGTCGACAACGCTCGCGCGCTGCCGCACATCAGCATCACCACCGGCGGTAAAAAAGCCGATCGTGCCGGCTATTTCTATGAACCAACCGTAATTGCCGGTGCCCTGCAGGACGACGACATCGTCCGCAAGGAAGTGTTCGGGCCCGTGGTATCTATCACCGAATTTGATACCGAAGCCGACGCGCTGCGAATGGCCAACGACTCCGATTACGGACTCGCGTCATCCGTCTGGACCAGTGATACCGGCCGCGCTGCGCGCATCAGTGCCCGTTTGCAGTACGGCTGCACCTGGGTCAACACCCACTTTATGCTGACCTCCGAAATGCCGCACGGTGGTATGAAGATGTCTGGTTATGGCAAGGATATGTCGATGTACGGACTGGAAGACTACACCACCATCCGCCATGTCATGATCAAGCATTAAACGCAGGTAATCAGTGGCCTGAGCCACAGCACCCCTTTCGGCAGTCCCGTGCCGATACTCCTTGCCCTCTGGTTCCTGAACCGAGGGCTTTTTTGTTGCCGCTGGCCGGGCATCAGCTTGCGCAGGGTCCAGGCATGCCTGGACAACAGCGTTTGAAAACATTACAGCCGCTGTCGGGACATGTCCCGACCCTACGAATTTTGGGGAACAACCACAGGGTTGACCATGCTTGCGTAGGGTCCAGGCATGCCTGGACAACGGCATCACGAATTCCGGGTACAAAAAAGCCCCCAGAGGCGGGGGCAAAAAATTCATCCTGCGACCAAATAAAAGGAGGAAGAGCTGCGTACAGGGTGAACACAGCACAGCAGGACTGGTTGTGACCGTCACGGGAACCGCCACAGCAGGATGAAATGACTGGTACTGCAGGGTCAAACAGGGTCAAGCGCCATCAGGCTGGTGTGGATGCGGCCCCACCAGCCCAACGGTTAATCGGTCGATCAGCCTTGCTGCTGTACGAACGCCATGGTGTCGTCCAGAGCCTTGCCCATCTTCTCAACGATTTCGTCGATCTGCGCCTTGGTGGTGATCAGCGGAGGACACAGTGCCAGTGAGCTACCGGCAACCGGACGGCTGATCAAACCGTGTTGCTGACAGGCGTTAGCAGCGAAGTAGCCAACCTTGCCATCCGGGAAGGCAGCCTTGCTGTCCTTGTCGGCCACCAGCTCAACGGCGGCGATCATGCCAGCGCCACGCACTTCACCCACCAGTGGGTGGCTGTTGAATTCAGCCAGACGCGCCTGCAGGTATTCACCGGTTTCTGCCGCTTTGGCGAAGGTGTTGTCACGCTCGTAGATTTCCAGGGTCTTCAGCGCTACAGCGGCAGCCAGTGGGTGCGCGGAGTAGGTGTAGCCGTGGCCAAATACGCCCAGACGGTTGGTTTCATCAACCATGGCGTCGTACATCTTGCCAGGAATCACAGAGGCAGAAATCGGTACGTAGGAGGATGACAGCTGCTTGGCGAAGCTCATCAGGTCCGGCTTGATGCCCATGGTGGTCACACCAAAGTCGTTACCGGTACGGCCAAAGCCGGTGATCACTTCGTCAGCCCAGAACAGGATGTCGTACTTGTTCAGTACCGCCTGTACTTTTTCGTAATAGCCGGCTGGCGGCACGATCACACCGGAAGCTCCTGTGATTGGCTCGGCGATAAAGGCGGCGATGGTTTCCGGGCCTTCACGCAGGATCATGGCTTCCAGGTTGGCAACGATACGGTTAACGAAATCAGCTTCGGATTCGCCTTCGATCTTGCCACGCAGGTAGTGTGGCGCGTCGGTACGCAGAATGCCCAGCGCATCAATCGGCAGGTCGAAGTTGGTCTGGTTGATTGGCAAGCCAGTCAGACAGGCCGCTGCAACGGTCACACCGTGGTAGGAACGCTCACGGGCAATGATCTTGCGCTTTTCAGGCTTGCCGATGGCAGCGAAGTAGTAACGCAGCATCTTGATATGGGAGTCGTTGGCGTCAGAGCCAGAGCTGCCCATGAAGATGTGAGCGTTTTCAACCGGCACCATGGCAGACAGCTTGTCGGCCAGTTGCATGCCTGGCTCGTGTACCTTGCCGCCGAACATGTGGGCGTAGGACAGCTTTTCCATTTGTTTGGTCGCAGCTTCGATCAGCTCGGCATTGTTAAAGCCCAGTGATGCGCACCACAGGCCAGACATACCTTCGAGGTACTGTTTGCCGTGGTTGTCATAAACGTAGATACCATCACCGCGTTCGATGGTCATTTGCTCAACCGCCTTGAAGTTGGTGGTTGGATATACCATGTGAGACATATGCTGCTCCCGATCACTCCAGCTGCAATCAGCTGCGATATTTTAAAAACGCCGGCGACGGGTGTAGCTCACGGGCCGTCGGCTAACGTTGTTGGTGCTGGCTGCTGCGTGGCAACAGCCGAAATTTCATTTGAGCGCCCGTTACCACGCCGAGTGTGGCAACGAGGTGTCCTGTAGGTCTGATCCAGTAAGTCTGATAAAGACGCGAAGCGGCTGCCATCAGACAATGCCTGCCGTCGGATGGCGCAGGCTTATCCGACCTACGCCTCCAAACGGCATGGAAATCAGGTCTTACAAGCCACCCAGACAGATCAGCTTGGTTTCCAGATAATCATCCAGACCGTATTTGGAACCTTCACGGCCCTGGCCGGATTCCTTCACGCCACCAAACGGAATCACTTCGGAGCTGATGGCGGTTTCGTTAACGCCGACCATGCCGTATTCCAGCGCTTCGGAAACGTTCCAGATACGCTTGAGGTTGTTGGTATAGATATAGGACGCCAGACCAAACTCGGTGTCGTTGGCCATCGCGATGGCTTCTTCATCGGTTTCGAACTTGAAGATCGGCGCCACCGGGCCAAAGATTTCCTCTTTGAATACCCGCATGGATGGCTTGGCATCGGCCAGAATGGTTGGCTGGTAGAAACAGGCACCCTGTTCACCACGAGCACCACCCAGAACCACACGGGCACCATCAGCAACAGCGGAATCAACCAGTTCAGCGACACCGTTAACAGCTTTCTCGTTAACCAGCGGACCGTGAGTGGTGCTTTCTTCCAGACCATTACCAACCTTGAACTGGCTCACTTCAGCCGCCAGACGTTCAACAAAACGGTCGTAGATACCGGCCTGTACCATTACTCGGTTGGAGCAGATACAGGTCTGGCCTGAGTTGCGGAACTTGGAAATCAGCGCGCCATTGATGGCCTGATCCAGATCGGCATCGTCAAAAATAATGATTGGCGCGTTGCCACCCAGCTCCATGGAAGTGCGCTTGACGGTATCGGCACACTGCTTCATCAGCAGCTTGCCCACTGGCGTAGAACCGGTGAAAGTCAGCTTGCGCACCAGCGGGTTGGCCGTCATTTCACCACCGATGGCGCGGGAGCTGCTGCCGACAACCACGTTGATCACACCGGCAGGAACACCGGCCTGCTCAGCCAGCAGTGCAATAGACAGTGCTGACAGCGGGGTTTCAGTAGCAGGCTTACAGACGATGGTACAACCAGCTGCCAGCGCCGGAGCAATCTTGCGCGCCAGCATGGCTGACGGGAAGTTCCACGGCGTAATCGCTGCTACCACACCAATAGGCTGCTTGATCACCAGGTTGCGACGGCCTTGCTGGGCTGCCGGAATGATGTCGCCGTAAACACGACGGGCTTCTTCGGCGAACCATTTAACGTAAGACGCGCCATAGGCAATTTCGCCCTTGGCTTCGAACAGTGGCTTGCCCTGTTCGGCAGTCAGGATCGCGGCCAGTTCATCCTGGTTGGCCATGATCAGGTCAAACCATTTTTCCAGGATGTCGCTGCGTTCCTTGGCAGTCTTGCCAGACCAGAGCGGGAAAGCCTTGTTGGCAGCTTCAATCGCACGGCGGGTTTCGGCCTCGCCCATGTCGACCACCTGCACCAGTTCTTCACCGGTTGCCGGGTTGAATACTGCAACCGTGCCCTTGCTGTCTGCATCTACCCACTGACCATCGATCAGGCCTTTGGTGACCAGCAGCTCACTGTTCTGAATGGAAAATGCCATAGCGCGAATCCTGTATTTGTTTTCGTATTAAGTTGTTATAGCCGGGCTAATCAGGCCATTAAATAAGCTCATTCCACCGCTTACGTTGAAAAAACCTAACACAACCCGGGCGGATTGAATTTGCGAACTTTTTTCTCAACGGTCGCTGCGCAGCGGCTTGCCAGCAGGGCTGACAAAGCCGCCATTTACCCCGCGATTCCGGTCATGACAGAGGTGCAGAATGAGCAGCCAGACGATACCCCGGATGTCTTAAACAATGGCCATAATAGAAGCATCCAGGGACTAAATGACGATATATCCCTGGGTAGGTATGGCCTGGCCACGCCCGGCTTCGTATTGTGGAAGCCAGAACAGAACACCGTACCCGATACACCCTTTGAGAGAACCACATGAGCACTATTTATCCGGATTCCTACTACGCGGCTTCGACCAATGAATCGGTTTCCCGTGATTCCCTGCAGGGTGCGGTTGAAGCAGACGTTTGTGTTATTGGTGCCGGTTTCACCGGCCTGTCTACCGCCCTGCACCTGGCTGAACGCGGCTTTTCCGTCGTCGTGCTGGAAGCTGGCAAGGTGGGGTTTGGTGCCTCAGGCCGCAACGGCGGCCAGATTGTTCACAGCTACAGCCGTGACATGGACTTTATTGAGCGCCACTACGGCAAACAAACCGCGACCGCCATGGGCAGGATGGCCTTCGAAGGCGGCCAGATTATTCGTCGCCTGGTGAAGCAGTACGACATCCAGTGTGACCTGAAAGACGGTGGCATCTTTGCGGCCTGTAACCGCAAGCAGATGCACGAACTGGAAGAGAAAAAGGCGCTGTGGGAAAAACACGGCAACCAGCACCTGCAAATGCTGGGTAAAAAAGACCTGGAAGATTACGTTGGTACCGAACGTTACGAAGGTGCCCTGCTGGATCACAGTGGCGGCCACCTGCACCCGCTCAACCTTGCCCGTGGCGAAGCCCTGGCGGTGGAAAAACTCGGCGGCCGTATCTTTGAACAGTCCGAAGTGACCAGCATTGTTGAAGGCGAACCTGCCGTGGTTAAAACCGCCAACGGCCAGGTAACCGCCAAATACGTGATGGTGGCCGGTAACGCCTACATGACCGGCCTGCTGCCCCAGCAGGAACAGAAATCCATGCCGTGCGGCACCCAGATCATCACCACCGAGGTGCTCAGCAAGGAACTGCAACGTGAGTTGCTGCCAAAAGACAACTGCGTTGAAGACTGCAACTACCTGCTCGATTATTTCCGCATCAGTGGCGAAGGTCGGCTGATCTACGGTGGCGGTGTGACTTACGGAGCCCGTGAACCGGACAAGATTGAAGCGCTGATTCGGCCGAAAATGCTGAAAACCTTCCCGCAGCTGAAAAACGTCAAGGTTGACTACGCCTGGACCGGTAACTTCCTGCTGACGCTGATGCGTTTGCCGCAGTTCGGCCGTATCGGCAACAACATCTATTACGCCCAGGGCTATTCCGGCCACGGCGTGACATCAACCCACCTGGCCGGTGAACTGATCGCCAGCGCCATTCAGGGCCAGGCCGAACGCTTTGACGTGATGGCCAGCCTGCCGCAGCACCCGTTCCCGGGTGGCCGCCTGATGCGTATTCCGTACACCGCCATGGGCGCGTTCTGGTACGACATGCGCGACAAGCTGGGGATTTAAAACAGCGCCGAAGCGTCGGATGGCACTCACCTCGTTCGCTTATCCGACCTACCGAAAACCGTAGGTCAGATAAAGATGCGCAGCGGCTGCCATCTGACATTGGCCTGTCGGATGGCACTCACTCCGTTCGTTTATCCGACCTGCAAAACCGTAACTCCGGAAACGTCGGCTTACATCACCCGGTTCATACGCAGGAATTTGAAGCTCTCACCCGGGCCGGTTTCATCGGCATACAGGGTGACGCCAGACTTCAGGCAAATGCTGAGGTTGGTGTGTGAGGCTTCGGTTTCCTGCGGCAGCAGCTGCTCAACCCCTGCGCGTTCTTCCAGCAACTCTTCCTCGGTGAATTTCAGCCGCTCGCGCTGGAACGCATTCAGTTCAATGCCCTGCACAATCTGATAACGGCCGTAGTCACAGCGCACCGGGAAGGAATAATAAATGCCCTTGGCGATGCCGTATGAACCGTCACTGGCGATGCCCATGGAGACGATCTGGCCAGGCCGGGTGCCCAGTGTCCAGTCGTGCATATGGTCAACGATGGCCTGCGCGGCCGACGGCGCACTGGAAACGCCACGCTTCTCGAGAATCGCCCCACCCCGTTTCTGGATCGCCGGAATATAGGTTTCGGTGTACCAGTCCATCGGAATGGCTGGCATGGCCGGGTTGCCGTAGAGGGTCGCCTGATGCAGATCGGGGAACTGGGTAGTTGAGTGGTTACCCCAGATGATCACGCCGTCGATGTCTTTCGGGTTGATGCCGGTGTGATTGGCCAGCGTGCCAATGGCGCGGTTCTGGTCGAGACGGGTCAGTGTGGTGAACTGCGACGGACTCAGGTTCGGTGCATTACGGGCCGCCACCAGCGCGTTGGTGTTGGCCGGGTTGCCAACAATCAGGGCCTTGACGTCACGGTTGGCGTGGTCGTTGAGTGCCTTGCCCTGACGGGCAAAGATCTCGGCGTTCTTCTCCAGCAGATCCTTGCGCTCCATGCCTGGACGGCGTGGCGTCGCACCAATCAACAGCGCGTAGTGAACGTTTTCAAAACCTTCTTCGACGTTGTCGTGCAGGGTAATGGTGTGCAGCAAAGGGAAGGCACAGTCTTCCAGCTCCATCGCCAAACCCAGCAAAACTTCCATTGCCTGGGGAATTTCAATCAGCTGCAGAATCACCGGCTGGTCTTTGCCGAACATTTCACCCGCGGCGATTTTGAACAACAGATGACTGGCAATGCTGCCAGCAGCGCCGGTAACAGCAATTCGAATTGGTCTGCGCATGGCATCCTCCATGGTTGTTTTACGGCCGACGATAGCACGGCAGGCCTACGCCGAATGTGGCCAAAACGACATGGTAATTGAGAAAACCACATTCCAATGATGGTTTTTAGGACTGATTGGTATCGGCCGTTGGTATTGCGTCAGAGGGGCAACCGGCAAGCTTCTGTCAGCCAGGCTGGGCCGCCACCGAGATCATGATGGGCATGGCCCATCCTGCGTTTCGGTGGTGGATAATCATGATCGTAGGGGCCAGGCATACCTGGACAAGGTGCGGTTGATGGTTGCGCTATTGCTGTCGGGACATGTCCCGACCCTACACCCACAGGATACGTCCGACCCTGCGTCTGCCATTGAAAAGAGTTGTTGTCGTAGGGTCCAGGCATGCCTGGACAAGATGCGGTTGATGGTTGCGCCATTGGTGTCGGAGGAGATGTCTCGCCCCTACGAGTTCCGGGCTTGCTCCACTGCGATAACAAAGCGGTCATAGGCCTGTTGCAGCAACTGGCAATGACGGCTGGCCTGTCGTTCATGCCAGCCGTCGACCAGTTGTTCGAATTGCTGCGCCAGCCGGGTTACTTCCGTCGCGCCAACACTGCTGGAAGCGCCTTTGAGCTTGTGTGCCATTGAGCGGGCACGGCCCAGATCTCCCGCTTCGACCGCCGCGCTGATCTGTTGCAGGTTTTCCGGCGAGGTTTCCAGATAAAGCGCCATCACCCGTTCAAACAGCTGCTGGTTGTTATTCAAACGCGCCAGCGCGCCTTCGGTATCCCAAAGCTCAGCCGTCGCCATGCTTTTCTCTTGTTCATCTACCTCATCGGCAACCATTGCAGACGCATTCGATTCCCTGATCGTCAGATAACGCTTCAAAACTTCGTACAGCCGCGCCGGATCAAGTGGTTTGCTGATGTAATCGTTCATGCCACAGGCCAGGCATTTCTCTTTTTCACCCGACATCGCTGCAGCCGTCAACGCCACCACCGGGGTTTCCTCCAGCTGCAGGGAATTTTCCAGTTGCCGTATCTGGCGGGTGGCTTCGTAACCATCCAGACCCGGCATATGACAATCCATCAGAATCAGATCAACGGGCCGCTGTTGCTGAGCCTGGCGGAAGATTTCAACAGCTTCCTCACCATCACTGGCCTCGATGATTTCAGCGCCACTGTCTTCCAGCAAGCCCGCTACCACCGCCCGGTTGATGGAGTGATCATCCACTACCAACAGGGTGTAACCAGCCAGAAAGCCGGTTTGTATCACCAGCCGCGGCGGCCGTTCTTTCAATACCACCAGATCCGGCGTCAGCTGCTGGAAAAAATCGTACAGGTTTATCTGGGTCAGCGGCCGGTCAACCAGCACCGCGTTGCCAGGCAGTGCAACGTCACTGCTGATTGCATGGCGCGAACCCAGCACCATGACGTAATCAAACATACTGGCATAATCACTGCCAAAATTTTCCGGCAGCCGACTGCTATCAACCACCAGTAACGTAGCCTTGACCTCACAGGCGTGCTCCGGCGTGCCATCACACAGAGACGACGGAATATTCCAACGCAACAACAGCCGTTGTACCAGCTCAGCTTCAGCATCCGAACGCAAACACACCAGTGCATTACCCACGGCGGAGAGATCCATATGACGAATCTTTTCCAGCGCTGAGCCTGGTATCGCTTCTACCGGCAAGGCAAAGCTGAAAGTGCTGCCTTCACCCTTGTGACTGACCACATCAATGTGGCCACCCAGCAGCTCGCACAGCTGCCGACAAATAGACAAGCCCAGACCGGTACCGCCATGTTCGCGTGATGTGCTGGCGGATTCCTGCGCGAAGGGGTCAAAAATTCCCTGTAAGCGTTCAGCAGCAATACCAATACCGGTATCCCGTACCTGACAGCTGAACCAGACCTGATCATCGCCGCGCAGCTGGGTCTCAGCCCGCAAGGATACGCGCCCTTCGGCGGTAAACTTGATGGCATTGCTGAGCAGGTTACTGACGATCTGGCGCAAACGGTTAGGGTCGGTTTTAACCAACACATGCTGGATCGCGGTGAGGTCGCAGATCAGATCAAGGTCTTTTTCATACGCTGCAATCGACATGGTTGAAGCGCTGTTGTGAATCAGTTCAACCAGATCCACCTCGCCAATATCAATTTCAAGCTTGCCCGCTTCGATTTTGGAAAAGTCGAGGATATCGTTAATCAGTCGGGTCAGAGCCTGCACGCTTTGCTCGGCCATTTGCAGATGGCGCTGCTGGCGAATGGATAACGGATCTTTCTTGAGCATCCGCAGCATGCCGAAAATACCGTTCATCGGCGTACGGATTTCGTGGCTCATAGTGGCCAGAAAACGGCTTTTGGCATCGCTGGCCTGGCGTGCTTCCACCAGCGCAGTACGCAATTGCTCCGTTCGCTGCTGCACCTGCACTTCCAGCTGATGATTGGTCTCTTCCAGAATGTTCTTGTTAATTTCCGATTCGGTGACATCACGCAGCAACACCACCACCTGATTGAACTTGCGTTTTTCCGTGACATCCAGCCGACTGAGGGTGATCGACAGAAAGACTGCCTCACCACTGAGGTTATGGAGCGAAACGTCGAATGTGATCGTATCCTGATAAAACCCCAGCGCCGCCAGCCCGGAATCAATCTGGGGAGCGCAAAACGGTATCAGCTGCTGCAGCGATTGTCCTGGCATCAAGGGGTGATCAACCAGCTGTTCAAACAAGACTTCCGCAGCCGGGTTCATCTCACTGATATCCCCCTGGCGGTCGACCAGCAGGATGGCTTCTGACATCGCTGACACCACTTTCTGGAAACGCGCTTCCATCGTCTGGCCCAAGCGCCGCGCAGCCGCCGAGCGATGCAAGGCAATCACCAAAAAGACCACCACGACAAACAGCGAAAACGACAGCAATTGATAACGCAGAAACGCTTCCAGAATCTGGTTGCTGATACGATCGTAGGCAACAGCGCGGGCGACATACAACCATCTCGGTGCCGGGTCGCCATTAAACACCAGCCGCTGGCCCTGCATCAGCCAGCGCTGGCCTTCCATATCGGTAACAAGCTGGGCAGTGAGACCAAACTCGCCCATGGCGGTATCAAAATAATCTTTCCAGAGCACCGGATTGCCAAACTCGTAAGAGAACTCAAAACGCTTTTGCGGGTGCAGCAGAAAGTTACGATTCTGGTCGATCAAAAACACTTGCTGGGTGATTTCATGGGCCTGTAGCTGGCGAAACATCTGGGTTGCATCAACATTCACGATGACAAACCCGAACATGTCGCCAGCCGGAGCATATACCCCCATAGCGACCCGGAAGGTGGGCCATACCGGGTACTCAACAACGCCGTATTCGTGATTAAGCTCAATCGGCGACACATAGATCTGACCGGGTTTCAGACTGATGGTATGAAGAAAATAATCCCGATCACCTTTTTCTTGCAGCGAGGCTTGCTCGACGATTCGAATGGTGTCGTTCTGACGGTCTACCCGCACCAGCTCACGGCCGTTGTCCGCCAGGCCGATATAGCGCAACTGACGTACATCCGGGTTGGCTTGCAGGTAGGAATAGAAGATGGTTTGCAACCGACGTTTCCACTCGCTCAAGGCGGTGCCGTCATAAGGGTCAACGCCGCCGCTGGCCGTTGCCCGCAAGATGCCCTGCATGGGCGGCACTTGCGACAGAAACAGTGAGCGTCTGCGATTGTCTTTCAGCTCATCGCCCAATAGCTCCAGATCTGCCTGGACAATCTGGGCCTGCTCATTGGCATAGATATCCAGCGTTTCCCGACTGATAAATTGGTACTCAATGACCGATACCAGCGCATACAGGGCAACCAGGCTGCTGAGCAGCAATCCCAGCGCGCGTACTCCACCGTTATACCGGTTCATCTCCTACCTCTTCGATCAGCCCCTGAGCATAGCGGCAGATACGGTTACGGCCTGCACCCTTGGCCTGATAGAGGGCTTCGTCGGCCTGTTTGAGAAAGTCTTCCTCTGCCAGATCGCCATTTCCGAGAATTTCGGTAATGCCCATACTGACCGTCACAAAAGGATAGTTCAGCTCATTCCCTTTGCCATTATCGACGCTTAGCTGAGCAGTATTACGGATGGTATTCAACAGCGAACGAGCCACCCGCTCGGCGCCATCAAGGCGAGTGCCGGACAACAGAATGGCGAATTCCTCACCACCCAGCCGCGCCACCATGTCCTGCGACCGCCGCACCGAAGACATCATCAGCCGGGCGACTTCTTTCAGGCACTCATCGCCAATCACATGGCCGTGGCGATCGTTGTAGTTTTTGAAGTGGTCAACATCCAGCATGATCAGTGACCAATGCTGCTGGTTATTGGCCTGATCACGGACGCTGCGTTGCAGCTGTTCATCAAAATAGCGGCGGTTATAGAGGCCGGTGAGGCCATCAAGGTTGGCCAGCCGACGCAAGACATCGCTCTGGCGCTTGAGTGTCACGTGGGCCTTGACGCGATACTGCAGGGTAATGACGTTGACGGGCTTGGCGATAAAATCAGCACCACCGGCTTCCCAGCACAGCTGTTCCTGGCGGCTATCGTCCAGCGCGGTGACGAACAGTACCGGAATGGTGGCAATTTCTTCGTCCGGGTCTTCCTTGATCTGGCGACAGACCTCAACCCCGGAAATCCCTTCCATCACAATATCCAGCAGCACCAGATCCGGTTTGTGACGATGCAACAACAGCAGGGCCTGTTCACCGGATTCGGCTTCAATCACCTGATAATGCGGCTGCAGCGAATCCACCATGATGGAGCGGTTGAGCAGATCGTCATCGACCACCAATACGGTTGAACGCTCGGGATGAGCCAGCAGTTCCAGCTTCCTGGATATCATTCATACTCCGGGTAAAGCTTGGGTCCGGACGGAGTGGCGCCCGTGCGGATTGGATAGATGATGTCTGAGAATAGACAATACGTGGCGAAATCGGAAGACGGACAAGCTGTCATTTGGACAATCAGACGGTTGGCTCACATTATTACTTGCCCAGCCATGCCTGGACTCTACGATCATGATTGTTCAACCCCATGCCCATCGTGACCCCGGTGGTGTTGGGCGCCTGTCAACCACGCCTGTCCAGGCATGCCTGGACCCTACACCCTCGAGATTCCCCGCACGCCCAAATTATCCCGCGTGTCCGGGTATGCTGGAGCCTACGATAATAATCGTTCAACGCCCCTTTCGTAGGGTCGGGACATGTCCCGACAGTGGCTGCGCGGCTTATCAACAACGCTTGTCCACACATGCCTGGACCCTACAACTTCGAGATTCCCAAACGTCAGAATCATCCCGCTTATCCAGCCGTACACACGGAGATCATTCGCCAAGGATGATGCCTTACAGCAAAAAAAACCCGCACGAATGCGGGCTAATTGCGGGTTTGGAGACCTTTGGAACACCTGACGAAAGCTGCGGGGCGTGTCAGGCTTCCTGGAGCAAAGGCGCTGCTCAGTTCACCGGGTCAAATTGTGAGAGCCATTCCACCAGCATCGGGTGGTAACGCGTCAGGCCCTTGTATTCGACCAGTGGCTGCGGCAGCCCCTTCATCACTCGATGCAGGCGGCGTGCCCATTCCGGGTTGCTGCACAAATCTTCCATACTGGCGAGATAGGTCCGAATGCTCATCATCAGTGCATTGGAGCGCGGCATCCGGTCCATCATCTGCAATTCGACCCGTAAATAGATCTTTTTGCCGATGTTTTCTGGCGTCAGCGTGGTGCGGTCACTGCCCCATTTTGAGTAGGTTTCCGGCGAGGTATCCATGCGGGCGTTGACGGTTAGGGTCCAGTTGAGGCGACGAACCGGACGATTCACCGGAATCGCGCAAAGGTATTTCAGGGCGCGATCAAAAATGCCCATTTCGTTGGCCATTGGCACTGGCCCGTGCCACTCTTTGAAGCCCATTCCGGCATCAAAGGCGATCGACCAGTCAGCCGGACAAGTGACGACTCCGGCATCCATAAAGAGGTCGCCATCACGCTGGTCCAGCAACGCAAAGTCGCCCTGCACCTGACGGCCCATGTATTCCATCGGCGGCATTGGCAAGGTGCTGCTGTCGCCAAAGGTAAAGGTGTCTTCGATCTTCAGCAGCTTGTTGTGCCAGTGCCACTGGTCACCGTTTTTGGTCAGGCTGAACCACTCAGGGTAGTCTTCTGCCATGGTGGTCATGCAACGGTCGATCATATCCCAGCAGGCCAGTTCCATATGTGGCATGGCCAGACAACGCTTTGGCATTTCTTCCAGCACCAGACTGCGTTCACGCATTTCGGACAGGTAATGTTCATCAACGTCGATCAGGTGTTCATAAACGCTGTCGACCGGCCCTGGCAAGGTATGTGGCTCAATGTTGACCGAGTACATGTAGTCGTCTTGCGGAAACGGGAACGGAAAACGCTCGATGGCAAAGTCGCTGTTGGTGTAGCTGAAGTCGTCGCGGAAGGTTTCGAGTTTGGTCGGTGCAATACGCATATTCTGTTCCTTTTCGGTTGCCCTGTTCCCCACAGAACAAGGCCCTGTCTGTTTGATGGTGCGGCCTGAAACGATTACAGCCCCAGCACCAGACCTTTCGATTTGGCCCGTGACACGCACGGCATGATGCAGCTCTGGCGTTCGCCGTCGTCAAGGAAGGCGTCTCTGTGTTCGGCTTCACCGTCGACCAGTTTGGTGACGCACTGGCCGCAAACACCGCCACGACAGAGATTCGGTACTTTCACACCACTGGCCTCAAGGGCTTCCAGCAGGCTTTCATCAGCGCCCACGTCCACCTTCTGACCACTGCTTTCAAGGGTTACGCTGAACGGTTCGCCCGGTTGTGGTGCGGCGAATTCCTCGAAGTGAATCAGGCTGTCCGGGTAACCCAGCAACGCCGCATTCTGACGCACGCCATCCAGCAGCAGTTCTGGCCCACATACATAGATATGGGTGCCGCGCGGCTGTTGTTTCAGCAGTTCGGCCAGCTGCAGACGTTCGCCAGCATCGGCGTCGTAACAGCGTACCTGGTCGCCCAGTTGCTGTTGCAATTCCGCCGCGTAGGCACCGGTCTGGTTGCCGCGATAGCTGTAGTGCAACTCAAAATTGGCGCCGGCCCGCTGTAATTCCGGCAGATAACTCATAAAGGGAGTAATGCCCACGCCACCGGCAATCAGCAGGTGTTTTTGGGCGCGCCAGTAGGGCGCAAACAGATTGGCTGGCGGGGTAATTTCGAGAATGTCGCCTTCGCTCACCCGGGTGTGCATAAAGACCGAGCCACCACGGGATTGATCCTGCAGTCGTACGGCTATCTTGTAGGTGCTGCTGTCACGCGGATCGCTCAACAGCGAATAGGCGTTTTTCCAGGTTTTGGCCTTGCCTTCGGCGGTCTCACCCGGCATCGCCACCACCACATGGGCACCCGGAGAAAACGGGGTTAGCTCACCATTGATGCCTTGCAGGGTAAATTCCCGAATGGTGGGTGCCACGTCACGAATAGCCACCACTTTCACCTGATAGTTATCGGTACTGTTCAAACTCATGACAGGGCCTCCGGCGCAGGAATTTCACTGGGGTCTTCAGCGTTGATGGATACGCCAACATAAGAGCCCATCAGGGTGCTGAAATGGTCACGCACCAGCAGTAGCTCACCGCATCCTTCGCATTTGTGCGGGGTGTGGGTGACACCCTCCATCACGGTGTAACAATGAGTGCAGAACAAACGGCGGGCAGTCGACAGCGGCGCCAGCATCTGAATCTGTTCCGGAGCAAAGCCCAACCTGATCAGCGTGTTGCGAACGTCCCACATATAGGATTCGTCACCCGAGACATAAATAGCGGTTGCCACTGGCAATGCCGCCGTCGCGGTTGCCAGTTCAGTGGCCATGGTGGCTTTGTCAGCACTGATGGTCAGCCACAGACAGCGGTCCGGGCCGACAATATCGGTGCATTCATCAAACATCTGTTGCAGCGTGGCGCTGTTGGCGTCGGCGCTGACAAACACCTGTTGCTGCTGACTGGTCTGCAGCTTCACCGGGCCATACTGCGGCCGACTTTTGACTCGATCATCAATTTCTACAGGTGTCGTCATACGAACCTCCTTAACGAATAAAATGGGCTGCCTCACTAGCAGGGAGGATGTGAGACAGCCCGAAACTGGCGTTTAAAGCATCAAATCAGCCTTCACCTTCACGACGCTGGCTACAGAAGAAACCAATGCCATAGTCTTCAGAGCTGAAGGTGATCACACTGCCTTTGATGAAGTAAAAAACATCGCCTGGCCGGGCCACCACCCGGTAGTCGGTTTCGTCCTTGATGATCATCGAACCTTCCACAATCACCTTCATTTGATGATGGGTGTATTCGTACACCAGTGGTTCATCGGACTTTTCCAGCCGAAAGAATCCGGCGGCGATGGTTTTGTCGTCGTCTCTGGAAACCGCAACATCGCCCAGCCAGGCGTTGATGCCTGCGCGGCCCATGGGTGGTTGTTGCAATTTCTGTGCTTCGGAGTAGTGAATCATTGGCATCTTGATGTCCGCCTTACCGAATTAAATTTCTGCGCTGTAATAATCGTTATTCAGGAACGAACTCGTGTGCGTTCGGGATCATAAAACGGCAGTGTGGTAACACTGGCGCCAATGCGTTTCTGCAGGCCATCAAGCTGGCCCACTTCCAGTTCGGTACCCACCGCTGCTGCTTCCGGCGCCAGTCGTACCATGGCGATCTGTCGCTTCAGCAGCGGTGAAAAGATCGCGCTGGTCACCACCCCAACCGGGAAACGACCACCCTTGGCGAGCGGGAAAAACACCTCGTCACCATGCGCCACCGGCTCGGTGCTGTTGATAAACAGTCCCATCAGTTTGTGGCGACTTTCCGGGTTCTGACGTGCCATCGCCTCACGGCCAATAAAGTCGTCTTCCTTGGTTTTCATCGGCACGGTAAAACCGATACCGGCTTCGTACGGGTTGGTCTGCGGGCAGAATTCATAGTTGGCAAAGATCAGCCCGGCTTCGATACGCAGCATGTCGAGCGCCTTGAAGCCCATCGGCGCAATATCAAAGGCCTGACCGGCATCCCACACCGCATCCCACAGCTGTTCGGCATCGTCCGGGTGACACCAGACTTCAAAGCCCAGCTCACCGGTGTAACCGGTACGGGACACCATCACCGGCCGCCCATCAGGGCCACCAAGGCGACCGAGCGTGAAATGGAACCAGGCCAGTTCGGTCACCGGCACCTGATGTTCGGCCGTCCAGATCAGCTGGCTCAGCAGCTCACGGCTGTTAGGGCCTTGCACGGCAATGTTGTGGATCTGCGAGGTCGATTCCTGCACCCGTACCTTGAAGTTGTGTTCAGCAGCCAGCTGCTTGAGCCAGTTGCAAACCCAGCTGTCGCCCGTGATCAGCCGGAAGGTCTGTGGCCCGAGGCGGAAAATGGTGCCGTCGTCGATCATGCCGCCAGTCACATGGCAAAGCGCGGTGTAGCTGATTTCGCCAATCGCCAGCCGTCGCACGTTGCGGGTCAGCGCCAGCTGTAGCAGCTGTTCAGCATCCGGCCCCATCACTTCAAACTTGCGCAGTGGCGTCAGGTCGATCATCGCCACCCGCTCACGGCAGGCAAGGTATTCGGCGGTGGCACCGTAACCGTTGTATTCATCCGCGACCCAATAACCGCGGTACTCGCTCAGGTGTTGGGTCAGTGCCGACACTCGGCGGTGGAATCCGGTCTGCAGAGTCATTCGAGGCAGCTCCTCAGGGGCATTGCGCCACGCCAGTGCACGTGGAAACAGGTTTTCAGCGCCATAAACGCGCACATGAATATCGGTCGGACACCAGCCGTTGGCGGAGTCGATTTCATCCGGGCAGGCGGAGCTCAGGCACAGCAGATCGCGGCTGGCTTTCAGCAGCACGTAATCGCCCGGCCGTGACCAGGGTTCATCACCGGTCACCGAGCCTTCGTCACAGACCGAGGTGTTGAAGAAAAAGTTGATCGCTGGCCAACCGGCGCGGGGCGGAATGCCCCACTCCTGCAGCGCATTATTGAAGTTGGCGGTACAGCTGATGTGGCCAAAATAACCGGCGTCTTCGTAGTATTTGGGCGTACAGGCCAGCAAGAAACTGTCGTGACGGCCAACCGTGTCCTGTACCACTTCCAGCATCGAACGCAGGTTCTGGTCGTAGAAGCGGGAGTGCAAACCCGGCTTTGGCAGCGCATGGCCCATCATGGTGCGGGTCGCCGCAGCATCCAGGGTGGCGACCTCAGCAGCGGCAATTTCTCCGCGTCGCAGCGCTTCAATATCGGCCAGGTCAAAGGCGATAAAGTCGGAGCATTGCTTGCCTTCGACATCAATAATCTGGATGTATTCACCGGCCTTGACGGTGTAGGCACGAGCACTGCTGTCAGGAATACGAATGCTCTGGGCTACGGCAGCCATGGCATCTGGCAGGTCATCGGCGAAGGCCTCGCTGTGGTGACTGAGCGTCACTTCCGCCGGTGCCAGATAGTGATCGGCTTCGAACAGATACAGCGGCCGGGCAGGCGCGACGATCAGCAGTGTCTGGGCCGCTTGCGCAACCAGTTCGACACCGCTGTTAAGTGCGGCTGCGGCAAGCGTCAGTGCCTGTTCCAGACAGCCAGCGGGTAATTCCAGCGTCGCCAATTTCTGTTGCAGTGCCTGCGCCACGGAGTCCGCTTGTTCCAGCATCGCCAGCGTACCCGCCGCCAGCCCGGTACTGGCGGCTTCGGCGGCCAGCGCCGGGGCTTGTGGCTGGTCCAGACGAATGACTTCCAGCTGTTGCAAGGCATCGTCGCCAGCACAGTACAGCGTATCGCCGGACTGCAGTTGCAACAGCTGCCAACGCTGCTGCGCCAACCGGTAACGGCGTGGCAACGCGCTGGAGCGGGTGTCGCTGGTCGACTTGAGTGCAAAAGCCATAAAACATCCTGCCTGCGGTACTGATTCATCCCAGTGCAACCAAATGCGGTTGGCCTCACGGTGGTGCAATCAGACGGGGTTTCTGTCACCGAAACAGCGATTGATAGTTTCCCGATCAGCTGTTTCCCAATGGTTAAAAATATTTACCCGCAGGATGCCTTGTCTCAATACTCATGAAGGGGTAACCCCATCTGCTTAACCCCTTTTATCGCCCCCTGAAATGTCGTCTAAACCGCCGTTTTTACTGAAAAATCACACTCTTGCGGCCATAACTGGCACAGCACCTGCAAATGAATGAGGACATCTAATTAATCCTGCACGACTCTGCGCGAGTGTTGCCGGTGTTCAGGGCAAGGCGGCGAATGCAGCGAAATGACGAGTCCTTTTCAAGTTCGCCAACACCGCCATGGACGTCGGCAACCCGCGCCCTGCGGGGGCAACGGATTAAACAGATGTCCCCATAACCATCCTGTCTGAGTTCGCCAGACCCAACCGCATGCAACAGGAGGGAAAATAACAATGCCAACGCTACAACCGCATTTCCCCCAACTGCCGGATTCCCCGCTCGCAGAAAGGCCAACTGCCAAAGGCTGGCGGCGGCTGACCCACTGGCTGACCGGCCAGAGGCACAACCTTTGTCAACGCAGCCAGTCTCCTACCGAGCCGCTCGCGACACTGCAATGGCTGTTGAGTGATCTGGCCTGTGACGTCGCCACCGCCACCGACCTGCAACAGCTCAGTGCCCTGCTGGCACCGCTGCAAAGCTGGCTGCAACAACAATTGCCGCAGCAACAGCCAGCGCCATTGCAGGCGCTGATTCTGCCCATCGGCAGTCAGACCGACAGCCAGCTGCAATACGTGTCCCTGAGCCAGTCATTCAAGCCGCCGGTTGCCGAAGCCCGCCGACTGATTAACAGCCCGGCCCACTGGCTGGAAAACACAGCCTGTTTAGTGAGCCTGCCACTGGCCAATGGCCGTGGCTGGCTGCTGTTATCGACCGGTCTGGCGGCCCAACAAGACAATCCTGGCGCCATCAACACCGCCATCCACGAAATCTGCCGGCGCTTGCAGAAAGGCCTGAATGGCTGGTTTCTGCAGCAACAAAGAGTCAGCAGCGCGTTGCAGGACGAACGTAAATGGCAGGCCGCCGAGCTGCACGATTCCGTCGCCCAGCTGCTCGGTTATGTACGGATGCAAAGTGGTCGATTGGCCAATCGCTGCGAAACCCTCGACGATCTGGCGCAACTGCCAGCGCTGGCGCAAGCAGCCCGTGACGTCGAACATCACAGCCTGTTCGCCTATCGCCAGACCCGAGAGCTGATTGCCACGGCCCGTCTCAGCAGCCAGGCTGACTCGCTCGCCAGCGGCCTCGAACAGCTGGTCGATGAATACGAACAACGCTCGTCGCTGGTGTTTGAACTCGATAACCGTTGCAGCGCTGCCAGCCTGGCCAATTGTAAATTCACCGATCAGCAGACCACCCAGCTGCTCTACATAGTGCGTGAATCCATCTGCAATCTGGTCCGCCACGCCCACGCCAGCCATGCCCGTATCCGGCTGCAATGGCAAACCAGTGAACAGGGACGACTGCTGAGCTGCAGCATTGAAGATAACGGCCGCGGCATTCGCCAGCCTGAACGCAGCGGCAGTTTTGGCCTGCAGATTATGCAAGAGCGGGCCCAGCGTATCGGCGCCAGTCTGACCATCGAATCACGCAAACCATCTGGTACCCGGATCGCTCTCAGCATCCCGGTGCAATAACAAGGACAACACAGCATGAACGCGTCACTCGCCAGTTATCAGGATTCCCACCCCGCCAGCACCACAGTTACCCGGGTGATGGTAGTTGATGACCATCCACTGTTCCGGCGTGGCGTGGTGCAGCTGCTGAACGACAGCCCGCAATTTGAAGTGGTTGCGGATATGGAAGATGGCAGGGCGCTGATTGGCCTGCTGCAACAGCAACAACCGGAACTGGTGCTGCTCGACCTCAATATGCCACAGATCAGCGGGCTGGAATTATTGCAGGCCATTCGGGCCCACCAGCTGACCATGAAAGTGGTGGTAATTACCGCCTCCGAAGATGACGGCGACCTGTTCCAGGCACTGGCCTCAGGGGCCGACGGCTACCTGATGAAAGACACGGCACCGGATGAAATGATCACCAAACTGCAACAGGTGCTGGCTGGTGAAGTCGCCCTCAACAACCACGCGGTTACGCTGCTGGCCCAGGCCATGCGCCAGAGCCCGCTGTCAGCCAATGAGCTGGCTGAACCGGCTGCAACAGTCTCAGCCCGTGTTGAAGACGTCGATCTCACCGCCCGCGAGCGCCAGACCCTGATGCTGATTGCCCAGGGCCTCAACAACAAGCTGATCGCCCGTGAACTCGGCATCAGTGATGGCACCGTCAAGGTTTACGTCAAAAGCCTGCTGCGCAAACTCGACCTCCATTCGCGGCTGGAACTGGCCGCCTGGGTTCACAAGCATCCGCAAAAAGAAGCACTGGAGTTGTAATGCTGAACTGGCTCAAACGCCTGGTGCGTCCGGCAGCCGTGGCTGACAACAGCCTGCAGCAGCTGCTCGACAGCCTCGATAACTGTGTGCTGAAAGTCGATTCCCAGGGCCGTCTGAACTACGCCAACCCGGCCTGGCAACGGCTCACCGGATTGTCACCCCAACACTCCAGCGGCCGCCCGTTCGAGGAATTCCTGCACCCGGCGGAACGTGGCCAGTGGTACGCCCTGCTGGACCAGCACCGCAGTAACCCTGACGCCGGCGACTATTGTGATCCGCTGTGGTTACGCCTGCTGGCGGGTGAACAGGAACCGGTCTGGTGTGAGTTGCGGGTGCAACCGCTGGCCGACGGCAGCTATGCAGTATCCTGTTACGACATCAGTGCCCAGGTCGAAAGCAAACGTCGCTCAAGCGCTACCCAGCGCGGCATGACCGCCCTGCTCGGACGCTTGCCAGTCATGATTTACCGCAGCCGCAATGATCGCGACTGGACCATGGAATTTGTCAGCGAAGGCTGTTTTGAACTGACGGGCTACAAGGCCGAAGATGTCGTCGCGATGAACCAGCACAGCTTTGGCAAACTGATTCACCCTGCCGATGCCGAATACGTCTGGCAGGAAATCCAGACCGCCATCCAGAACCGCCGTAGCTTTGAGATTCACTATCGGCTGTTTCACAAGCATGGCCATATGCAGTACGTCTGTGAAAAAGGCGCGGCGGTGTACACCAGCAGCGGCAGCGTACTGGCGATTGAAGGGGTAATTTTTGCCCACGATAACTTGCAGATCGGTGCCAGTACCATGCGGGCGGTCTAGCCGCCGCAGGCAAATCAGCGCCGCAGGCGGTTAGCGCGACAGCGAAGACTTCACAATTGAGAGACCAATCGCTCCGAGAATCACACCGGTCACCTTGTCGATGTAGAACGCCAGCCGGGAGAAGTGTTGTCGTACCCGTGCACCAGACAACAGGTAAACCACCGCAACATCCCAGCAAAATACCACCAGCGTCATCCAGGCACCCAGCAACCACTTGAAGCCATGGTTAACGTCCGGAGTCAGCACAACGGTGAACAGGCTCAGATAAAACAACAGGTTCTTCGGATTCAGAATCCCTGACATAAATCCGGTGGCGAAGCCGCTCAGCACTGGCTGTCCACTGGCTTCGGCAGAGCCGCCAACAGCAATATCCTGATAGCTGCTTTTACGTGCCGCCAGCGCCATAACCGCCAGATAGACAAGAAACAGACCACCCAATATCTTGAGCGCAATCATTACCGGTAACGAGGCCGCCAACAGCGATCCCACTCCAGCCAGACACAGCAGAATATAGACAGCGTTGGCCAGCGCGATACCGCCAGCCACACCAACAGAACTGCGAACACCGTGACGCACCGAGTTTTTCACCAGTAATACAAAGTCAGGCCCCGGGCTTAATAACGCCAGAAAATGCGCCAGGGCGACGGTCACAAACATGCCGATCAGGCCTGCTTCCATGGTCTTGCTCCATAACAACAATCAGGTGCGCCATCATACCCACCCGTCAGACACAAAAAAGCCCCGCTATCTTCCTGACGGCGGGGCTTTTCGGGTTACTCACAACAACGGACTGTGAGCAGGTGCTGTGGCGGCTGTGATCTTGCCAGCGGTTCGGAACGAGAAACTCAGCCGTTGGCGGGCTCGGTTCCCATCATTGACTGCTGGTAGTTTTCCAGACCGATACGATCAATCAGACCCAGTTGTTTTTCCAGCCAGTACGCGTGGTCAACCTCAGTGTCATCAAGCATTTTCAGCAGGATGTCACGAGTCACATAATCTTTTACTGATTCACAGTAGGCCATCACTTCACGAACGTCGGTCACAACCTGATATTCCAGGTCGAGATCGTACTGCAGCATCGACGGTACATCCTTGCCAACGTGGATCGGCGTGCGAGTCACCATATCCGGCATGCCGCCGAGGAACAGAATGCGTTCGATCAGGTCAGCCGCGTGGCCTTTTTCATCGTAGAATTCATGGTCGATACGCTCGTACAGTTTCCACAGCCCCCAGTCGGCGTACATGCGGGAATGAATAAAGTACTGGTCCATCGCTGTCAATTCGCCAGCCAGCAGCTCATTAAGCTTGTCGATTACCTTGCTGTCACCTTTCATTATTCGCTCCTCAGTCGTCGCTGATCATGGATTGCAGATAGTTCTGGATGCCGGTGGAGGCAATCAGATGCTGCTGGGTTTCAATCCAGTCGTAGTGTTCTTCTTCGTATTCGAGAATATCTTCCAGCAAATCACGAGTGACGTAGTCTTTCGCAGACTCGCAGTAGGCGATGGCGTCGCGCAGCAACACCATCTGCTCTTCAATTTGCTCCAGATCGCACTGCAGCATTTCTTCCGGCTTTTCACCAATACGCAGACGATTCAGTTTTTGCAGATTGGGCAGGCCTTCCAGAAACAGTACCCGCTCGATCAGCTCATCGGCCTGTTTCATATCCTTGATGGATTTTTTGTAGCACTTTTCGTTGAGTTCTTCGAAACCCCAGTTTTTATACATCCGGGCATGCAGAAAATACTGGTTGATGGAGGTCAGTTCGATGGTGAGTACCTGGTTCAGGTATTCAATAACCTTGCTATCCCCTTTCATATCGGTGGTTCCCTTATTTGTTATGTTGGCGAAAAGTGTAGGAGCTGCGTTACTGAGCAGCAAGTAAATAAATGCAATAACCTTACAATTGTTAAGCTATTACCAAACGTACATGATAGTAACTATCACTCGCTTATTAAATTGCAGACAAGCCCCTGATTTTTATCAACTTTTAGTGACTGATATCAATTCCTGACTGCAAGCCGTATTCATTTGGGTCGAGTTCCCACCTGGTAACTGCCATCACTATTAAATCGTGCGACTTCCTGGCGGCCTTTGCCAACCAATATTGGCTGATCATCGACAAACAAAAAGTTTTTCCAATGCTGCTGAAAGATATCCCAACGGCTCTGAACAATATGATCAACATCATAACAAAAGAATATCGTCACATTGCTTTCCCACTGGATATGCTCAGCAAGCAATATAGGCAAGTCGTTATTGTCGCTTTCCCAACCAGATTGCCAGTCTTCCTTCGGCTGCCAGACACCATTACGGGACGGCCAGTCGTCACCCAGGAAATGGCTGGCGTGAGTGGCTTCCTTGCTGATGTGGGTTTTCCAGAATTGATTGGCGGAGTCTTTGGCCAGCGGGCGAATCAATTCCAGCTGCTCAGAGGGAATTGGCAGTTCGCGATGGCGGAAAATCCAGCCCCATTTGAAATCGCTGAGCGGCACATAGTTCATGGCGAGGGTGTCCGGTGCAATAAAGAATAACGAGGCGTAAGGGTAACAAACCTGAGCCAGCGGTGGGGAGGAATCTTTATGGGCGGGCGTTGTAAGGGCGGGATGTTAAGGCGATTTGTTCGGACACATTGTCCAGGCAGTCGTCCAGGCATGCCTGGACCCTACGCAATATTTGTCAAACATCGAATCGCAGGTCAGAGAAAGACGCGCAGCGGCTGCCATCTGACATCGGCGCTTGGGTAACACCACACGTCGGATGGCGCAGGCTTATCCGACCTACAGGGAGGCGTACAGCCGATCTACGCACGAGGTCAGAGCGGTGTTGAAGTAATCAACAGCGTGTTGTCCTGACGCTCTGTCCAGGCATGCCTGGACCCTGCGCAAGATTTGTCAAACATCGAATCGCAGGTCAGAGAAAGACGCGCAGCGGCTGCCATCTGACATCGGCGTTTGGGTGACACCACACGTCGGATAGCGCAGGCTTATCCGACCGACAGGGAGGCGTACAGCCGATCTACGCACGAGGTCAGAGCGGTGTTGAAGTAATCAACAGCGTGTTGTCCTGACGCTCTGTCCAGGCATGCCTGGACCCCACGCAAGATTTATCAAACACCCGTCGTAGGGTCGGGACATGTCCCGACAGCAGCGCTGAAGTAATCGACAGCGTGTTGTCCAGGCAGACCATTTCCCCGTTACCATGCTGCGGCGTGGCAACGGGGAAGGCAGCAGAATCAGCCAGCCATGACCTTGGCATCATTGCAGCCAAAGTGCTTGCCGAGCATGGCGTGATAGAAGTTGTGGTCAGTCAGTACCCCCACCAGCTTGCCTTTTTCCATCAGTATCACCGGCTGTTCGGTGGCGTAACGGATTTCGATAGCGCGGCGCATCGAGATATCCGGGGTGGTGATCGCCATGGTGCCGGTAGCCGGAATGGAACCATTACCGCGTGAGCTGCATTCCTGCACCGGGACGTTTTTGCCGTGGCAATGAGCGGATTTACCATCGGCAGCCAGCCACAGGCTCTTCTCGCCACACACCAGCACGTCGCCATTCGTTTTGCTGAGCTTGTCGGCAGCCGTCATCAGCGAGCGGCCCGCCAATACATTAAGCGGGTTGGTGTGGGCCACAAAGTCTTCCACATAGGCGTTGGCCGGGTTCATCACGATGTCTTCCGGCGCGCCATGCTGGATGATGCGGGCGGATTCCATAATGCAGATATTGGTACCAATCTTCAGCGCTTCATCAAGGTCGTGGGATACGAACAGGATGGTCTTGTTGAGGTTACGCTGCAGTTCCAGCAACTCGTCCTGCAACTGCGCACGGATCAATGGGTCCAGTGCCGAGAAAGGTTCGTCCATCAGCAGGATGTCGCTGTCCATGGCGAAGGCACGAGCCAGACCAACCCGTTGCTGCATACCACCGGACAATTCAGACGGCAGCGAATCTTTCCAGTCGGCCAGGCCAACCATTTCCAGTTTTTCCATCGCCTTCTGGTGACGTTCAGCCTTGCCCTGTCCCATCAGTTCGAGACCGTAGGCGACGTTGTCGAGCACCGACAACCATGGCATCAGAGCGAACTTCTGGAACACCATGGAAACCCGTTCGGCACGAATACGGCGGAGGGTTTTGGCATCACAGTTACCCAGGTCAACATGACCGTTGCCGTCGGCAACCAGTACGCTGCCACGGGAAATCGGGTTCAGGCCATTCACCGCCCGCAGCAGTGACGACTTGCCGGAACCGGACAAGCCCATCAGTACACAGATTTCACCCTGCTGCACGTCGATGTTGGCGTTGTGAACACCAACAATGCTGCCGGTGGCTTCGATAATCTGTTGGCGGGTTTTACCCTGATCCAGCAGCTTGAGTGCAGGATCTACCTTGTCGCCGAAAACCACGTCGAGGTTCTTGATGGAAATTGCTGCACTCATGATTAAACCTCCGCCTTGCCAGGCGCTTTGAAAATTCGATCCAGAATGATGGCCACCAATACGATGGTGATACCGGCTTCAAAGCCCTGTGAAATGTTCACTGTGTTGAGGGCACGTACAACCGGTTTGCCCAGGCCATCAGCACCAACAAGAGCGGCGATTACCACCATCGACAGTGACAACATGATGCACTGGGTAACACCGGCCATGATGTTTGGCATTGCCGCTGGCAGCTCCACTTTCCACAACAGCTGGCGTGGAGTGGCACCAAAGGCTTTACCGGCTTCGATCAGTTCTTCCGGTACGTTACGAATACCCAGATAGGTCAGCCGAATCGGCGAGGCAATCGCAAAAATAATGGTCGAGATCAGACCCGGTACCACACCCAGACCAAACAGCACCAGAGTAGGAATCAGGTACACGAAGGTTGGGACGGTTTGCATCAAATCGAGCACCGGCCGCATATAGCTGTATACCCAGGGCTTGTGAGCCGCAAAAATCCCCAGCGGTACCCCGATCAGAATACAGATCACCGTAGCCGTCACTACCAGCACAAAGGTTTCGATCATCTCGTTCCAGTAACCGAGGTTAATGATCAGCAGCATGGCAGCGACTACAAACACCACCAGCGGAATACTGCGGTGCAGGAACCAGGCCAGCGCAGCAGTCGCCACGATAGGCACACCAGGGTGAAACCACTGGAACAGTTCCACCAGGCTGGTAATCACCCATTCCAGTGAGACAGCGGTCAGATCGAAGAACCACGCACCGTGGTTGGTCAGCCAGTCAACGAATGTTTCCATCCATGCACCCAGCGGGAGTTTGTTATCTGCTAGCCAGTTCATATCAAGCCTCTAGTCGTCTTAATTCTTGTCGACGCTGTTGCTCTGCTGCCCTGGTTGAACAACCGGGACAACAGCGAAACAACGGGGGGAACCTCTGGGAAAGTCTGCTGGCTCGGACTTGTGGGAAACCGCACCAACAGATTTTTCCGGAGGTCCCCGAACCGGCACCGCTTCATGCCGGTTCGGGTAATCCGTGCAAGCCGGATTACAGCTTCAGGTATTGCTTCACTGCTGGCAGCGCAGGCTTGCCATCTTTGGTAGTCACACCTTCCAGCCATGCATCCAGTACGCCCGGGTTCTTCTTCAGCCAGGCTTCTGCCGCCGCGGCGGGTTTGGCACCGTCATCGAGGATTGCGCCCATCACTTCGTTTTCCATCGGCAGCGTGAACTTCAGGTTGGAAACCAGCTTGCCAACGTTCGGACATTCAGTCAGGAAACCGGCACGGACGTTGGTGTGGACATCAGCACCGCCGTAGTTCGGACCAAAGAAGTCATCACCACCAGCCAGGTATTCCATCTCGATGTTGGAGTTCATTGGGTGTGGTGCCCAGCCCAGGAAAACCACCCACTTGTCACGCTTCACAGCACGTTTGACCTGCGACAGCATGCCGGCTTCAGAAGACTCCACCAGGGTGAAGTTTTTCAGGCCAAAGGCGTCGCTGTTGATCATGTCGAAGATCAGGCGGTTACCGTCGTTGCCCGGTTCAATGCCGTAGATCTTGCCGTCGAACTTGTCAGCGTTTTTGGCAATGTCAGCAAAGCTTTTCACGCCCGCGTCGTAGACATACTTGGGAACCGCCAGGGTGTACTTGGCACCCACCAGGTTGGCACCCAGGTCTTCAACGCTCTGGTCTTTCAGGTAGGGCTCGATGTCAGCCTGCATGGTTGGCATCCAGTTACCGAGAAATACATCAATGTCGTGGTTGGCCATCGACTTGTAGGTCACGGGTACCGACAGTAACTGGGTACGAGCCTTGTAACCCATGCCTTCCAGCACAGCGGAAGTCACCGCGGTAGTGGCTGTGATGTCGGTCCAGCCCACATCAGCAAAACGAACCTGATCACAATCAGCGGCCAGTACGGCACCTGACATGGTCAAAGCCAAAGCGGCGGTAGTAAGGGTCTTTCCTGCTTTCATACTTTTCTCCCGAAAATTACAGTCAACCATCAGACACCCCTTCCGGGGGCAGCCTTCAGGGGTTACTACTTCGTCAGGCGCGGTTAAGCACCTTGTTTGCTTGCTTGCTTTCTTGCTTACCTGCTTGTTTACCAGAGTCAGCGAGCGGGCGTTTGGCCGTGCCCAGGCGCTGTTTGTCTTGCCATTGCGGGTCAATCCACACTGCAGCGCCAGCCGCTGGCAGCAGGGGCTTGCCCAGAATCATGTCGGCTGCACGTTCGGCCACCATAATGGTAGGGGCGTTGAGGTTGCCGTTGGTGATGGTCGGGAAGATTGAAGAGTCGACCACCCGCAGCTGGCTGATACCGCGTACCTTGCACTCGCCGTCCAGTACCGCCATCGGGTCATCGTCTGCCCCCATCTTGCAGCTACAGGACGGGTGATAGGCACTCTCGACGTTTTCGCGTACCCAGGTATCAATCTCTGCGTCGGTCTGGACGCCCATACCTGGCTGGATTTCTTCACCGCGCAGCGCATCGAAGGCTGGCTGGTTGATGATTTCACGGGTCAGACGAATGGTGTCGCGCCAATCCTGTACATCCTGCTCAGTGCTGATGTAGTTGAACTTGATCGCTGGCTTGGCGTGCGGGTCAGCAGACACGATCGCCACCTTGCCGCGGCTTTCCGGCTTGTTCGGGCCAACGTGGACCTGGAAACCATGGCCATCAAAGGCTGCCTGACCGTCGTAACGCATCGCGGCTGGCAGGAAGTGGTACTGGATGTTTGGCCATTCCAGACCGGCACGGGAGCGAATAAAGGCACAGCTCTCGAAGTGGTTGGTGGCACCCAGGCCGTCTTTCAGCAGCATCCAGCGGCTGCCGATCATGCCCTTGCTGATCAGGTCCAGCTTGCCGTTGAGAGTGATAGACTCGTTGCAGTAGAACTGGAAGTACACTTCCAGGTGGTCCTGCAGGTTTTCGCCGACACCCGGCAGTTCGTGCTGCAGTTCCACACCAGCGTTGGCCAGCACGTCTTGCGGACCAATACCGGACAGTTGCAGCAGGGTTGGTGAACCGATTGAACCGGCTGACAAAATAACTTCCCTGGCCGCTTTGGCTTCGATCAGCTTGCCGCCTTTTTCATACTTGATGCCAACTGCGGTTTTACCTTCCAGCAAAATCTTGTGGACCACCACGCCGGTGACCAGCGTCAGATTCGGACGCTTCAGGGCATCGCGCAGGTAGGCATTGGAAGTCGACGCCCGCACACCGCCATCAACGGTCATGTGCATGGTGCCAAAGCCTTCCTGCTGGTAACCGTTGTAGTCTTCGGTGACCGGATAACCAGCATCTTTACCGGCATCGATAAAGGTCTGATACAGCGGGTTGAGGCTCATGTTGTTACCGTTGTTGGTGCCCAACGGGCCCTTGCCACCACGGTATTCGTCTTCACCCTTGAACCAGTGTTCGGCTTTCTTGAAGTACGGCAGGCAGTGCTGGTAATCCCAGCCGGCAGCACCTTGCTGCTGCCATTCGTCAAAGTCACGGGCGTGACCACGCACGTACACCATGCCGTTGATGGAAGAACCACCACCCAGCACCTTGCCGCGTGGGCAGTGCAGTACCCGGCCGTCAATCCCTTCTTCTTTAAGGGTCTCGAACTGCCAGGCGTACTTTTCGGTATTCATCGGATAGGACAAGGCAGTAGGCATCTGGATAAAAATGCTCTTGTCGCTGCCACCAGCTTCCACCACCAGTACCTTGTACTGGCCGCTTTCAGTCAGACGGTTGGCCAACACACAGCCGGCACTGCCAGCGCCGACAATGATGTAATCGTATTGAGTGCTCATTCGTAAGGGCTCTCCAGTTCACCCAGCTCGACGTAGACGCTCTTGGTCTGGGTGTAGTGGTGAAGGGTCTCGATACCGTTCTCACGGCCGATACCGGACAATTTGTAACCGCCAACCGGCATTTCTGCAGGAGAAGCACCCCAGGTGTTGATCCAGCAGATACCAGCCTGCATACGGGCAATCACCCGGTGGGCACGGGAAAAGTCTTTGGTGAACAGACCGGCGGCGAGGCCGAGGTCAGTGTTATTGGCACGCTCAACCACTTCCTCTTCGGTGCTGAACTTCAGTACCGACATCACCGGGCCAAAGATTTCTTCCTGCACGTTAGGCATGCTGTCGGTACAGTCGGCAAACACGGTTGGCTGAACGAAATAGCCGTTGGCACATTCTTCCGACAGCTCACGCTCGCCACCGATCACCAGCCGGGCACCAGCCGCCTTGGCAGCGTCGATGTAACCCAGCACCTTGCCCATATGACCTTCGCTGATCAGCGCGCCAATCTGGGTGTCCGGTTTGGCCGGGTTACCAATTTTTAATTTGGCAGTGCGTTCGGCCAGCTGGGCCAGGAAGGCGTCATAGATGGATTCGTGGACAAACACCCGGGTACCATTGGTGCAGACTTCGCCCTGGGTGTAGAAGTTGGCCATCATGGCACCGGACACCGCCGTCTTGAGGTCGGCGTCTTCAAACACGATCAGTGGTGATTTACCGCCCAGCTCCATGGTCACCGACTTCAGTGAGGAAGCGCTGGCGGCCATTACTTTCTTGCCGGTACCCACTTCACCAGTGAAGGAGATTTTTTCGATTTCAGGATGATGGGTCAGTGCTTCGCCAACCCGGTAGTCACCCTGTACGACGTTAAACACACCAGCGGGAACACCGGCTTCGGTGTAGATTTCGGCCAGTTTCAGCGCCGTCAGCGGGGTTTCTTCGGATGGCTTGAAGATCATCGCGTTACCGGCGGCCAGCGCCGGGGCGGATTTCCACATAGCGATCTGGATCGGATAGTTCCAGGCGCCGATACCCGCCACCACACCCAGTGGTTCACGACGGGTATAGAAGAAGTTGCTGCCGCCGAGGTCCTGCTGCTCGCCCTGAATGGCAGGTGCCAGACCGGCGTAATATTCGATCACGTCAGCACCGGTAACGATGTCAACACAGTCGGCTTCCTGAATTGGCTTGCCGGTATCCAGCACTTCCAGCATCGCCAGCTCATCATTGCGTTGACGCAAGAGTTCAACGGCCTTGCGCAAAATGCGGCTGCGTTGCATGCCCGTCATCGCCGACCAGACCCGGAAACCTTCCTGTGCCGAAGCTACCGCCTTGTCGACGTCAGCGGTGGAAGCCTGTTGAACCAGGGCAATTACTTCCCCGGTAGCCGGGTTGCGGGTAGCGAAGGTTTCGCCGGACGTCGCATCCTGATACTGGCCGTGAATGTACAAAGCTTGGGTTTCCATCGTGTCTGTTACCTGTTTGATTTAGCTGAATTCGTAGGCGACTGCTGCCGTCTTGTCGCGCTGGCTGGCCAGCTGCTGGCGGATGTAGTCATTGATCAGTTTTTTGGCCATCTCGACATCGATACCTTCTGGCCGCAGTGCGCCGCGCAACCAGATACCGTCGATTAGTGCCGCAATGGTCTGAGCTACCTGCAGGGCCTGCTCATAGGGCATCACCTGCTTGAGTTCATAACGCAGGTGCGACAGCAGTCGCTGTTCGTTAACCCGTTGCAGCCGATACAGCGCCGGTTCGTGCATGGACTGGGTCCAGAACGCCAACCAGGTTTTCACCACCCGGCTTTCCGTCTGGCTGTTGTCGAAGTTACCGCTGACGATGGCGTTCAAACGCCCCACCACATCACCGCGATCAATTTGCTGCAGCCGCGAGGTCACACTCTCGGACAACTGTCGCAGCACCGTTCGCATGGTGGCTTCGAGCAAATTGTCCTTGCCGCCAAAGTGGTGGTTGATGATGGCAGGCGAAACACCGGCTTTGCCGCTGATCATCACAACACTGGCTTTATGCAGACCGACTTCGTTGATGGCGTCCATGGTGGCGTCAATCAGTTGTGGTCTACGTATTTCTGCAACTCCCAACTTCGGCATAGAACCTTCCTTGCACTGACACAAAATCGTTTCTTAAATGACCGTTTAATAAAAAAACATGGACCAAAGTCCCATGTCAACTGGGGTGTCGGGGATAAACAAGGCTGGCGGGAATGAGCAGCAAGATGTCGCAAAGAGTGTTAAACCCTTAAATACCCAGTATTTATGCGACTTCCAGCGGCATCAAATAAGTTAGAGATGTAAATATTAACGGGGCGAAATACTTAGCAGAAAAAATGCCACTTTTAACAAGTGTCGCGATGCATGTCGCTCAGGGATACGAATTCAGGACATATCAAGACTGAACACAAATTCATCAAACGCCAATGTGAGCATTCCGGGCCAAATCGTCCAAAAGATGACGCCCAGACAGACGAATGGCGGTTTGTTGTCGATGGATAAAGTCATTGACGCTAACAGGCAAACCGCCGGACGGCCAAACCGTCAACAAGTGTCAGAAAAATAGCGAGAAGCCAGCAAAAACAAGGGCTACAGGGAAGAAAGCAGAAAAACGACCTGGCCGACCTAGCAAAGCCAGACCGCTGACATTTTAGCCAAATGCGGAGAGATGGTATCTACCCGACAACAACGACGGGATATATCCATGTAGGATGGGTCATGCCCAGAGATTGTTGGGGGGCAGCTCAAAGCAGGGAGTGTGGGCGTCTCGCCCACATATGCAGGCGGGACGCCTGCGCTCCGACCGGGTGGCTACTGCTTCAGCATTCAGGCTTCAGCAGGCTGACCAGTCACTGGCATCACCAGCCGCCGGACGTTGTAAGCCACCACCACTGCGCCAAACATCATGGCAGCCATGGCAACCGGCGTGCCGTCTGAGGCAACACTGACCAGGCCACCGGCCAGACCACCACTAAGGAAGCCCAGCGCGCCACTCAATGCCGCCGCCGTTCCGGCCAGCCGTGGGTAGAACTCAATAATAGAAGCGTTGGCGTTGGCGACCACAAAGCCATGGCAGCCAACATAGGCCATCAGCATCAGGGTCAGCGCCCACACTGGCAGATTCGGAAACAGCAGAATCCCCGCCAGCATCACCGCCGCGACCACCATTTGCAGACGCTGGCCGAGTGAAATCAGGTAAGGCGGCATGTGCTTTTTCAGCATTTTCAGGTTGACCTTGCTCATCGCCACCATGGTCAGCACCACACAGGCGAAGGTAATCGGATACTGGTTTTCAGTGAGGCCGTAGTGGCCCATATAAATACCCGGTGACGCGGTAATAAACGACAGCATGGCGGCGTAGGCACCAATCACACTGGCCAGATACCCCCAGACACGACGGTCCGACAGAATGGTCCAGTAGTTTTTCAGCGGATTACCACCGGTGGCGACCGCCCGGGTTTCTGGCAGCCGCTTCCAGAACAGCAGCATCAGCAACAGCGCGTAGACCATCAGGAAACCAAAAATGGTGTGCCATTCCGCCAGTTTCAGAATCGCCAGCCCCAGCAAGGGAGCAACCAGCGGCGCGATCATCATTACCTGAATCACCCGGATCATCGCCGCCGCGCCTTCACGGCCACTGGCGAGGTCACGAATAATCGCCTGGCTGTTCACCACCGCCAGACCACCACCCAGGGCCTGTACCACCCGGAACGCCAGCATATATTCCAGCGTTGGGGCCAGCATGATGCCAAGGCAGCCAAGCGCAAAAATCGACAGTCCGATCAACACCATACGACGGCGACCAAAACGATCCGACAGCGGCCCGCCACTGACCTGCCCGGCAGCAAAGCCAAGCAGGAAAAAACTCACCGCCAGCTCAACATCGTGCAGGCTGCGGCCATAATCCTCGGCAATGGTCGGTACCGCGACCAGATAAATATCGGTTGCCAATGGCACCAGCGCGGTCAGCGCCGACAGCATCAACAACAGCGCCGGGGTCAAACGTTCAGAAACTTCAGACATACATCTCCAACAGTGATGGATCACCCGATAGCGGCTGGCGACATCCGTATGTGCAAAAAACAAACAGCAAAGCCGAAGCATCCAACGGAAACTTCGGCGCATCAGCAATATCAGGCAGGGGGAATAATTTTGCAGGTTTTCATCCGGCAGCTTTCAGGGAGCCATCCCTTGGGAAGGGAGACTTGCAGGTGCCAGCCGGGAAACCGGGTTTTGGCGAAACGATACCGATTGCCGTTTGTTGAAACAAGACGGACAAACGAGTTTGATTAATCCATAAACAGAACAATTTTTGTGCTGACTGGCCTTTTTTGCACTGTTTTTGCACTACGCCACAAGCACCAGGCCCGCGGCTGTTGAAAAGCCTGTGGAAAACCCGCCAAAAAACCTTCACAAGCTATGTATAAGCCTGTGGAAAAATCTTCACCAAATTGTCATGTCCCCATTCGGCGGCCATCGCTGTCTTTCCTGATGACTGTTTCAGAAGCCAGTCGGGCTTCAAAACCCTTTACTCTCATCGGGATCAAACCATGACTACTGCAACCAGCCGCAACAAACAGGGCTTGCTCTACACCGCCATGATGGCCGCTACCGCCATGATGCTGACTGCCTGTGGCAGCGACGACAACCACCACTCTACCAGCGTGGAAACAACCACAGACACAGCAATCAGCGTCGCCAAACCCACCGTACCAGCAGGTCTGGGTCGCGAAGGTTATGCTGCCGTGCCAAGCGTTGACTACCCGTTCCCGGTAATTGAAAACGCCGACAATAATGCAGACAGCAGCCTGCGTTACATCCTCTCGCAGAACGCTGTCGCCTATGCCCTGCGTGGCATGAACAGCATCTGGCAAGGTACCAGCGACGAGTATCAGGAAGCCGCTTCCGGTAATGGTCCGGACAGCTACATCGACTCCCCCATTGTTAACGCCACCGCCTGGCAGGAAAACATCCAGTACGTTATCGACGTCACCAACAACCGCACGGACGATGAAGCCATTCTGGCTTTCCTCGATGACCGTCGTTCCAAGAACTACTCGGTGATCGACGGTTTTGGTCCGCTGACTGAAGCCTACGTCGAAGCTTCCGGTGCCTACGTTGAGCTGGATGGCATCACCAAAGCCGAAGTGCTTGAAGACGAACACTATGCACCGGACGACAACGACAACTCCAAGTACATGGGTGCCGCAACCGCCTATGTCGAATCCGGCGATTCCGCCGAAGTCATGCCACTGACCAAGGTCGCCGACCTGGTGTACCGTTTCCGTCAGGCATCCCCCGCTTCAACCAGCCCATCCAAATACATTTATGCCAGCCCACGCCCATGGCGTATGGATGACACCGGTGCAGTAGACTTCCAGGGCACCACCGGCTACAGCTACTCCTGTATTGATGAAGAAGGTAACGAAAGCCTTAACAGCTACGACACCTACACCTCCAGCGTGAGTGTCATTCCAGGTCTGATGTGCGCCCGCCGAGCCCACAGCAGCAGCGATGAAAGCAAAGGTCTTTACAGCGCCGACGGAGATGGTCGCCGCAAGGACGGTGGTTACCCATCCGGCCACACCAACGCCGCTACCCTGGCGTCACTGGCCTACGCCTATGCCTTGCCTGAGCGTTTCGCAGAAATGGTTGCCCGTGGTGCCCAGCTGGGTGAAAACCGCATAGTTGCCGGTATGCACTCGCCTGCCGACGTGATTGGTGGCCGTATCCACGCCCTCACCGTTGCCGCCTACGCGCTCAACAACGACGATGGTGCCACTGTTGCCGATGAAGCCCAGCAAACCGCCCAGAGCTATTTTGGCGAACTGGCCGCCGCTGCCGGTATGAGCCTGTACGACTACGCCCACCAAACCGTCGCCAGCGAAGCCGGTTATAGCTACACCGAAAACGGCACCGAATACGTCAATGTTGAAGTGTTCAACAACAACATCTATGACGATTTCGACGCCATTCAGCAAACCTACCGTTTCCGTCTGACCTACGGCATGAGCCAGGACACCGACGCCGCCGGTGCAGACCCCATCGTACCGGAAGGCGCTGAAGCCCTGCTGAAATCCCGCCTGCCGTACCTCAGCGCCGAACAACGTCGTGTTGTAATGGCCAGCACTGAAATCGATTCTGGCTACCCGCTGCTGGACGACTCCAACGGTTGGGGCCGCCTTGATCTGGTCAGCGCATCAGCCGGTTACGGTGCCTTCGACGCTGACGTCAGCGTTTACATGGAAGCTGGCAAAGGCGGTTTTAACGCCAAAGACTGGTGGCGCAACGACATCAGTGGTGCTGGCAAGCTGACCAAATCCGGCAGCGGCACTCTGGTACTGACCGGCGACAACAGCTACAGCGGTGGCACCGTGATCGAAGCCGGTGTCCTGAGCGCAGCTTCCGACGCGGCGTTTGGTAGTGGCACCGTCTATGTCAGCGGTGGTGATATGCAGATCGACGCCGATGGCGCTGTGGCTGTCAGTGATCTGCTGATTGACGCAGCAGGTACCCTGGCGGTAGAGATGGACGACGACAGCAACCAGCTTGCTGTCAGCGGCACAGCCTATGTCGAAGGTGCCGCGCTGGAACTGAGCTTCGACTCAGCCCCAACAGCCGGTACTGAGTACACCATTCTGACAGCCGACGAAATCGGCGGTGAATTTGGTTCTGTGTACGCTGGCGACGTTGAAGTCAGCCTCAGCTATACCGCCACCAGTGTAATTGCCACGGTTGAATAACACTCCGAGCAGCACCCGGGCTGGCATTCGTCAGCCCATCTGATGGCATCTGCAGGATCTTGAATCCGGGATGCCCAAAAGCCGAAAGGATTCGGCCTTTTATCCATCCGGTTCAGTCAGAAGTACGCCCGGCGCATAACCGCATCAGGATATCAATCAACAGGTCCTTTTCCCCTGGCCGCAATACGGCTTCGAGGTCAGTTTCGTGCTGCAGCACACGGTCGACCAGTTGCTGGTAGAAACGCTCACCGTTTTCGGTGAGGTAAAGCGCGTAGGAACGACGATCAGTCAGCGATGGCCGCCGCTCCACCAGATCCTTCTTTTCGAGTTTGTCGACCGCCGCCACCATGGCCGAGCGATCATTGCCCAACGCCTGGGAAATGGCAGTCTGGGTACGACCCGGATTCTGTTTTACCAGTACCAGCACGCCAAACAGACCCGGACTGACACCAAGGTCGTTACAGGCGCTGGAGAAGCTGTTGAAAAATACCAGCTGGGCACGACGCAGGCGGTAACCAATCAGTTCATGAAGAATACCGAAGTCGAGCTTGTCTGTAGGTTTGCTAGCCATGGTCGATTAGGTCTGTCAGCAGAAATATCAATTTCAGCCAATTGTATCAAATAGCAACAATACTGACATTCAACAGTTTCGTTTTTGACAACAAAGGCCGGACAAAACCAACAACTGCCCCCCGCCGGTGCGGCTCTGCCTCAGGCTTGCTGCAGGAGAAGGTACGGGAGAAGTTGCGGGTCAGCCCAGCGGCCTGGCCACCGGGCTGTAAGAGGTGGGAGTGCAACGCCTGCCTAACCCCGGTGCAAGGGAGTCAGACAGACGTGCATCCCAATTCGATTACAACGAGCCGACTTGCAGCTGCTGCTGGTATTTCTTGATCAGCTGGTTGGCTTCGTCGTACAGACGCTGGCCGTCGCTGCCCATGTCGTCAATCCAGTCATCCGTCACAGACTGCATGGCCTGTTTCCAGTGCTGGGTTTCATCCGCAGGCAGGGTGTAAAAGGTGTTGCCGTTGTCGACGGCGACCTGACGGGCAACCAGCTCAGCCTTGTCGTACTTCTGGCCAATCTGCTGAGCCAGCTCGATGCCGGAATTGTTGTCGATCACTTGCTGCAGATCCGCAGGCAGTTTTTCGTAGGCTTTCTTGTTCATGCTGAAGATGAAGAACTGCAGGTACAGACCACGGTCACCCTTGATCTCGGTGTGGTATGGAGCCAGTTCATGGATCTTGAACGGAGCAACCACTTCAAACGGCAACACGGCCACATCAACGATGCCTTTCGACAGCGCGCTGGTCATCTGGGTCACAGGCATAAACAACGCACTGGCACCGACATTAGTGAAGGCTTCGGCCATCGCCTTGTTGGGCGCACGGACTTTCTTGTCAGACAGGTCTGCCATGCTCTTGATCAGGCTGTCACGACCATGCAGGGAGCCCGGGGAATGGGTGTGCAACGCCAGTACGTGAACGTCTGACAGTTCTTTCTGCATTTCCTTTTCGCCGTACTCCTGCATTGCCATGCTGGCGACTTCGTCAGAGCTGGCAGCCATGAATGGCAATTCGAATACAGAGCCTTTCGGGAAACGGCCCGGGGTGTAACCGGCGACGGTCCAGGTGATATCGGCCACGCCTTTGCGAGCCTGATCAAACAACTGTGGTGGCTTGCCACCCAATTGCATGGCCGGATAAATATCAATCTTGATACGACCGTTGGATTCTTTGGCGATCTTCTCTGCCCACGGCTCCATGATCTCTTTATTGACCATCGACATAGGTGGCAGGAAGTGGTGTAACTTGAATGAGTATTCCGCTTCTGCCTGGGCAGAAATAGCGGTGGTCAGGCCGCTCAGGGAAATACCCAGAGCTACCATCAGGTTTTTGATCTTCATTTAGGCACCTTACTTATTTTTATTGGTTAATGACCAGCCACGACATCCATCAGTACTGCTTGCCGGGGACAGGCCCACCAGAAAACAGAGCGACTCTGCTCATAGCAGCAGCGACTCGGCTCAGAGCAACATTGCTGTTCTTCATGTCATTCCATGATTTAGTTTGTGAAGGCAAACTGTTTATGTCAACAACAGTTTTGTGGTCCTGTGTTTTTCCGCGCCAGCCCTGCGATCACTCAAAATCCCGTAAACCGCGTCATTACGGCCTTATTTATCTTTTAAAAGCCCAAGATATCAGCCGTTGTTTGAATTTCAGACTTTGGTCGCAAGGAGCTGTTGAACAATTAGCTATTGCAAATTGTTGTACACACAAACTATATTTAATTCCAACAAAGTGAGTCAGCCCGTTCCGGGATGCCTCCGGGAAATACGGAAACCTGCTCAGCAGACTGACAGGTTTTCTCAGCCAGACCGTTATCAAGCCAAAATAACAACGGAGATAACCATGAACTTCGAACGCCTGAACCCATTGACTGGCGAGGTTGCCAGCACCGCCGTGGCCATGCAGGCCAGCGACATTGCTGCCGTCACCGCCACTGCCCAGAAAGGCTTTGAAGCCTGGTCAGAAATGGGTCCTAACGCCCGTCGTACTGTCCTGATGAAAGCCGCCGATGCGCTGGCTGCCCGTCAGGCCGATTTCATCGATGCCATGGCTAACGAAATTGGTGCCACCGCGGGTTGGGCCGGTTTTAACGTGATGCTGGCGACTTCCATGCTGCGTGAAGCCGCTTCCCTGACGACGCAAATTTCTGGTGAAATCATTCCGTCTGACAAGCCTGGCTGTCTGGCCATGGCCGTGCGTCAGCCTGTTGGTGTGATCCTCGGCATTGCGCCATGGAACGCGCCCATCATTCTGGGTGTGCGTGCGATTTCTACCGCACTGGCGTGTGGTAACTCGGTGATTCTGAAGTGTTCTGAAATCTGTCCACAGACTCACTCGCTGATCATTGAAGCACTGGCCGAAGCCGGTTTCCCGGAAGGTACCGTGAACTACGTGACCAACGCTCCCGCTGATGCTGGTGAGGTGGTTGGCGCCCTGATCGACGCGCCGGAAGTGAAACGCATCAACTTCACCGGTTCCACCGAAGTGGGTCGCATCATCGCCAAGCGCGCCGCCGAGCACCTGAAGCCCTGCCTGCTGGAACTGGGCGGCAAGGCTCCATTCGTAGTGCTGGAAGATGCCGACCTCGACGAAGCTGTGAAAGCCGCGTCTTTCGGTGCCTACATGAACCAGGGTCAGATCTGTATGTCGACCGAGCGTCTGGTGGTGGTTGAGTCCGTGGCTGAAGCCTTCGCTGCCAAACTGGCAGAGAAAGTTGCTTCCATGAAGACCGGCGACCCACGTGAAGGCAACACTCCGCTGGGTGCGGTGGTGGATCTGAAGACCGCTTCCAAGGTTAACGACCTGATCGACGACGCCGTTGCCAAAGGCGCCACCCTGCTGACCGGCGGTAAAGCCGATTCCGTGCTGATGCCAGCCACGCTGCTGGGTAACGTCACCAAGGAAATGCGCATTTACAGCGAAGAAAGCTTCGGGCCGATTTGCGCCATGATCATCGCCAAGGACGAAGCGGATGCCATCCGTATCGCCAACGACAGCGAATACGGTCTGAGCGCGTCCGTGTTCACCCAGAACACCGCTCGCGGTATGAAAGTGGCCAAGCAGATCCATTCCGGTATCTGTCACATCAACGGTGCCACCGTCCACGACGAAGCCCAGATGCCATTCGGTGGTGTTGGCGCGTCCGGTTACGGCCGTTTTGGTGGCAAGGCGGGTATCGACCAGTTCTCTGAACTGCGCTGGATCACCATGGAAACCGAGCCAGGTCACTATCCGATCTAAACACGGGCCGATCCAAGAGCAGGCCAGTCTAAACACTGGTCGATCGGATCAACCGAATGACCAAACATCAACCGGTGTGACGACTTTCTCCGTCACATCGGTACCAAACCAACAGAAGAATTTAAACAGGTTTTGATATGAGCATTTACGAAAAAGATATCCCACAGGACGAAATCGATACCGTTGCCTACGAAGTTTCCAATGGTGTTGCCTGGGTCAGCTTTAACCGTGCAGAAAAACGTAACTGCATGAGCCCGAAACTGAACCGTCAGATGATGCGTGTGCTGGACAAGCTGGAATTCGATCCGGAAGTCAGCGTACTGGTACTGACTGGTGAAGGTACTGCCTGGACGGCCGGTATGGACCTGAAGGAATACTTCCGTGAAAACGAAGGTAAAGGCCTGGGTGCAACCCGTGGTGCCCAGCGTGAATCCTACGGTTGGTGGCGTCGTCTGCGTTGGTACCAGAAGCCAACCATCGCCATGGTCAACGGCTGGTGCTTCGGTGGCGGTTACGGCCCGCTGTACGCCTGTGACCTGGCGTTCGCGGCTGAAGACGTGCAGTTTGGTCTGTCCGAAATCAACTGGGGCATCCTGCCTGGCGGCGGCGCGACCAAGGTGGCTACTGACCTGCTGTCTTTCCGTAACGCCATGTACCACTCCATGATGGGTGAAAACATCACCGGCAAGACTGCTGCTGAATGGGGCCTGATCAACGAAGCCGTACCAGCTGACCAGCTGAAAGCTCGTGTGACTGAAGTCTGTGAAGTCCTGAAAGCGAAGAACCCGGTTGCCCTGAAAGCCACCAAAGACGCCGTTCGTCGCGTGCAGGAAATGACCTACGACAACGCCGAAGACTACCTGGTACGTGCCCAGGAAGCGGCCAACTTCTTCGATAACGACGGTCGTAAGGAAGGCATCAAGCAGTTCATCGACGACAAGACCTACAAGCCAGGTCTGGGTGCTTACGACAAGTCCAAACAGGGCAAGTAAGTAAGCAAGGTCAGAAGTAAGCCGGGCTAGCAAGCGTAATACAGCCTGGACCGGGAGCGCAGGCGTCCCGCCTGCATAAGCACCTTGATGCGGGCGGAGCGCCCGCGCTCCCGGGCAAAACCTCCGCTACTCCCGAGTAACGATTTAGAGAATGGTGCAGCCATTCCCAGCAAGACCCGAAGACAACAAAAACAACAGCCAGTACCAACCGGCACTTCAAGGTGATAACCGTAATGAACGCATTCTCTGCTTCAGAACAAGGCGCACTGATCTCCCGCTACGATGACATCTGGCTGGTTGAAGGTGCTCGCACTCCGTTCGCGGATTACACCGGCGTGCTGCGTGATGTTTCCCCTACCGATCTCGGCATTTATGCCGCTCGTGCGCTGTTGCAAAAGGTCAGCGAAAATACCGGCATGTCAGCCAATGAGGTCGACTTTATTGTCGCCGGTAACGTCGCCCAGGCCAGCTACGATGCTTTTTTTATGCCACGCCATGTGGGCTTGTATGCAGGTATTCCACAGTCAGCACCCGCGGTATTGGTGCATCGTCTGTGCGGCACCGGCTTTGAAGCCATTCTGACCGCCGCCGACCAGATCACGCAGGGCAAGGCCAAAGTCGCTCTGGTGGTTGGCACCGAATCCATGTCCCGTAACCCGATTGCTGCCTATACCCATCGTGCGGGTTTCCGCATGGGGCAGGTGGAATTCAAGGATTTCCTGTGGGAAGCCACCATCGATACCGCCCCCGGTATTGGCATGGGCAACACCGCAGAAAATCTGGCACTGCGTTACGGCATTACCCGCGCGGAAGTTGACGACTACGCTGCCCGCTCGTTCCAGCTGGCCGTTGCGGCTCAGCAGAGCGGCTACCTTGATGACGAAGTCGTCGGCATTCGTAACAGCGAATGGAGCCTTGAAGGCTACAACCCGCGCAAACTGAAACTGGCGGATCGCGCCGAGGCGTTTGAATCCGATGGCCACGTACGGCCAACCAGCAGTGAAATCCTGGCCAAACTGCGCCCCGCCTTTGGTGGTGTGCAGACCGGCGGTAACAGCTCGGCCATTGTTGATGGCGCAGCGGCGGTACTGGTCGTTCATGGCGATTACATGCGTGCCCACGGCCTCAAGCCGCTGGCACGTATCGCTGGCGGCTCGGTGGTAGGGGTACCACCGGAAATCATGGGCATTGGCCCGGCACCGGCGATCCGTTCCTTGCTGAACGATCGTGGTATGCAGGTCAACGACATCGCCCGCTACGAAATCAATGAAGCCTTTGGCGCCCAGGTGATTGCCTGTGAGCGCGAGCTGCAACTGGATCGGGAACGTCTGAATATCCACGGCGGCGCCATCGCAATCGGCCACCCGTTAGGGGTAACCGGTGTGCGCCTGACCCATACGGTGGCGCGCCAGCTGAATCAGACTGATGGACAATTTGCCATCTCCTCGGCCTGCGCCGGTGGTGGCCAGGGTATCGCCGTTCTTCTTGAGAAAGCAGTCTGAGACTGCTCGACAACTTGCAAGGTAAGCAATAATGAGTGACTACAAAGCACCGTTAAAAGACATGCTGTTCGCGCTCGATATGGTGCGTGAATACAACCAGCTCGACCAGGTCGAGTCGCTGGCTGAATACCCAGCTGACTTTGTCGCCACCATTCTTGATGAAGCCGGCAAGTTTGCCGCTGGTGAACTGTCACCCCTGAATGCTGTGGGCGATATGCAAGGCTGTCGTTTTATCGCTGACGGCGATGAAAAAGGCCAGGTGAAAACGCCGGACGGCTGGCAGAGTGCCTATCAGCAATTCTGTGACAACGGCTGGCTCGGCCTGGCGCTGCCAGCGGATTTCGGCGGCCAGCAGCTGCCGCGTTTTGTATCCATGCCCGTGCACGAAATGTGGCTGTCAGCCAACCTGTCGTTTGTGATGTTCCAGGCACTGACCCAGGGCTGCAGCGAAATTCTGATGCACTTCGGTACCGATGAGCAGAAAGCCAAATATCTGGAAGCCATCATCACCGGTCGCTGGAGTGTCACCATGGCGCTGACCGAACCGTCTGCCGGTTCGGATTTGGCCAACACCGTCACCAAGGCGATTCCGCAAGGCGACGGCACCTACAAGATCAAGGGCCAGAAAATCTTTATCACCTATGGTGAACACGATCTGACCGAAAACATTGTCCACCTGGTACTGGCCCGTACGCCGGATGCACCAGCTGGCAGCCGTGGTATTTCACTGTTTGCGGTACCCAAGTTCCGCATCAATGAAGACGGTTCGCTGGGCGAAGCCAACGACGTCGTCTGCAGCGGTATCGAACACAAAATGGGTTTGCACGGCAGCCCGACCTGCACCATGAACTACGGCGACAGTGATGGCTGTATTGGTGAGCTGATCGGCGCAGAGAACAAGGGCCTGATGGCGATGTTCGTGCTGATGAACGAAGCTCGCGTCAGTACCGGTATGCAGGGTGTGGCCTTCGGCGAACTGGGTTACCAGCACGCCCTCAACTACGCCATCGAACGCTCACAGGGCGCCCACTACCAGACTGGCGAACGGGTTGCCATCGTCCGCCACCCGGACGTTCAGCGCATGTTGCTGTCGATGGCCAGCCAGACCGCCGGTCTGCGTGCCCTCGGCTACTCCATTTCAGCCTGGATCGACCTGTCTGAACAGACCACTGACAAAAAGCAGGCCGCCATGCTGCGTGAACGCATCGCCCTGCTGACGCCAATCTTCAAGGCCTACGCCACCGAACAGGGCAACCTGATGGCCGGAACCTGTACCCAGGTTTACGGCGGCATGGGCTTTGTTGAAGAAACCGGCGTTGCCCAGTTTATCCGTGATGCCCGCATCACCACCATTTACGAAGGCACCACCGGCATCCAGGCGCGCGACCTGATGTTCCGCAAAATCCTCGGCGACCAGGGCGTTGCCCTGCAGAACCTGCTACGGCAGATCTCCAGCGATGCCGACCAGCTGCCTGCCGAATTGCAGGAACTGCGTGCCGGCCTGGTGTCTGCGGTGGCATCCATTCACGGCCAGCTGCGCACCTTGATGGAAATGGCTGGCAAACAAGCCGACCAGTGCCGCCTGCATGCCGGATCCGTGCCCATGCTGGAAGCCATGGGTCGTCTGTGCAGCGGCTGGCAATTGGCGCTAATGGCCAAACTGGCCCAGCAGCGCGTGGTCGACGGCAACGACGCCGGTTACCACGCCAATCAGGTAGCGCTGGCGAAGTTCTGGTTTGCCCATGGCATGCCACAGATTCATTCACTGCTGACCACAGTAGCCAACGCCACCGCCGGTCTCAGCGAATTTGATTTTATGGCTGATCGTTAAGCACGACCCAGTCATCGGCCAGCCGCGTCACGAGCGCCGCTGGCCAACCTGAATTACAGCAATAATCCAAAAACTCAGTGCGCCGCCGATAAACATAATCAGGGCGGTAGGGAGAAAAACCATGACTGCGGAATTCCGTCCGGTGGACGTCACCGCCCACAAGGTAACTGTTGAGTACCGCGACGACGGCAGCCAGATCATTCGGCCAGTCGGCGAGCTGGGCCAATACCCGGATCGTTTCACCGACTGCCTCGATCACTGGGCAGCCAAAACCCCCGACCAGCTGTTTCTGGCCCAGCGCCCATTGCAGGGTGCGGACCTCAATCACTGGGAAGCCATCAGCTACGCCGAAGCCCGTCAGCAAGTCCGTGCCATTGCCCAGTGGCTGTTGAATGTTCGTGTTGATGGCGAGCCACTGAGCGCCGAACGGCCCCTGATCATTCTGTCCGGCAACTGCAGCGAACACCTGCTGATCGCGCTGGCGGCCATGTACGTGGGCATTCCGTACAGCCCGATTTCGACCGCCTACTCCACCATTTCCACCGACTTCGGCAAGCTGCGCCATATCGCTGGTGTGATGACTCCGGGGCTGGTGTTTGCCGACAACCTTGGCCCTTACCGCGACGCCATCGACGCCGTATTCCCGGGCCTGCCCGTGGTATCTGTCATCACTGCCCACGGTGACGACGCACTGAAGAACCCGCTGAGCCGTTTCAGCGAACTGCTGGACACCGAAGTGACCGAGGCTGTCGACGTCGCCAACCGCGCCGTCACGCCAGACACCATCGCCAAATTCCTGTTCACTTCCGGCTCCACCGGCATGCCCAAAGGCGTTATCTGCCCGAACCGCATGCTGGCGTCGAACCAGGAAATCCTCGCCGACATCTTCAACTTCGTCCGCAAGGAACCGCCGGTACTGGTCGACTGGCTACCGTGGAACCACACCTTTGGTGGCAACCACAACGTTGGCCTGGCGATCTACAACGGCGGTTCGCTCTACATTGACCAGGGCAAACCAACACCAAAACTGTTGAAAGTGACGCTGGATAACCTGCGTGACGTCGCTCCGACCATCTATTTCAACGTACCAAAAGGCTACGAGCTGCTGGTACAGGCGCTGCGGGAAGACCGTGATGCCGCTGAAAACTTCTTCAGCCGCCTCAACGTCATGTACTTCGCCGGTGCCGGTATGGCCCAGCACGTCTGGGATGCGCTGGACCAACTGGCGATCGAAATCACCGGCAAGAAAGTGCCGATGATGACCGGCATGGGTTCAACCGAAACCGGCCCGGGCGCGCTGTTCGCCTCAATTGCAGAATGTGCTTCCGGCGTCGTTGGCACCCCGTCGCCAGGCTGTGAAATCAAGCTGATTCCCAACAGCGGCAAGATGGAAGCCCGCATCAAGGGTCACTCCATCACACCGGGCTACTGGCGCGATGAGGAAAAAACCCTCAAGGCCTACGACGAAGAAGGCTACTACTGCCTCGGCGATGCGCTGAAATACATCGACGAACAGCAGCCGAACCGGGGTTTCCGTTTCGACGGCCGGGTTTCTGAAGACTTCAAACTGGATACTGGTACCTGGGTCAGCGTTGGCGCCCTGCGTCAGCACACCATTCACCAGTGCGCACCGTACGTGCAGGACCTGGTCGTAGCTGGCCATGACCGCAGCTACATCTCTGTGCTGGTGTTCCCGGATCTGGCGCAACTGGCCCTGCTGACCGAACTGCCAGCCAGCACCGACGCCGAAACGCTGGTAAACCACCCACGTACCCGTGAAGTGTTTGCCGGTTTGCTGCAGGAAATGGCGGCGTCTTCAACCGGTAGCTCGACCAAGATCCAGCGTCTGATTATCGAAGCCAATCCACCACAACTGGACGCTCACGAAATCACTGACAAGGGCTCGCTGAACCAGCGTGCGATTCTGGAAAAACGGGTGGATTCGGTTGAGAAGCTGTACGCCGCGGAAATCGTTGAAGGCGTTATTGGGCTGAAGTAATAGGCACAGCACGAGCGTCCGGCGCCAATATCTGCATTCCTGAGCTTGTTTCAGGATCCATACGGCCTGTATTTGGCAAAGCTGTATGGATCCCAAATCTCGCAAGCTCGTTTGGGAAGACGGTGGAGTTTATACCCGTCATCCTGAACGCGTAGCGATTCAGGATCCATACGGCCTGTATTTGGCAACGCTGCATGGATCCCAAATCTCGCAAGCTCGTTTGGGAAGACACTGTAATTTGCTGGCGTCCGGCGTCTGGGGCCCCAACCCGGGCATGAATACCCGTCTTCCTGAGCTTGTCTCAGGATCCATACGGCCTGTATTTGGCAAAGCTGCATGGATCCTAAATCTCGCAAGCTCGTTTGGGAAGACGCTGTAATTTGCTGACGTCTGGCATTAAAAAAGGAGCTACAGATGTTTATCAACCAGCGCAAGCTCACCATCGAATGGGGTGACTGTGATCCGGCCGGTATCGTGTTTTACCCACGCTACTTCGCCATGTTTGATGCTTCGACCATGTTCCTGATCAACGCGGCCACCGGTAAAACCAAACCCCAGCTGATCAGTGAATATGACGCGGTCGGCTGGCCGATGGTCGATACCCGGGCGCAGTTTTTTATCCCGTCACGCTTCACCGATGAAGTCGTGATTGAAAGCCAGGCAACGGAAATTCGCCGTTCCAGTTTTGATATTCGCCATCGCTTGCTGAAAGGCAGCAAGCTGGCCATAGAGTGTACCGAGACCCGCGTATGGGTGACCCGTGATCCGGAAGATCCGGCCAAAATTCATTCTGTGCCCTTGCCGGATACCATGGTTGAAGCGCTGCGCGCAACCAACCCGGCGTTCTGACAATGGCCAGCGGCTAATGAATTGATCGACTCATCCAGTCGTCAACCGAGCGACGATAGTGCTCCCATACTCTGGACTGTCGCTTCTTGCCCGATCTCTTTGTAGTGGGAGATCGGGCTTTTTTAGCGCCGCAGATCCAGTGCACCAGGTAGGAGGGAGTTTATTCCCGACCGCGAAACTCAAACAAAACGCTGCTGGCCATCCCAGTCACGATAATTAAACACCTGACCTTCACTACGCACCCGCGCCAGCTCAGCCAGATCCAGATCGGCGTAACACCAGCCCGGTTCATTCAACGGTGTCTGGGCAACAATGCCATCGGCAGGAAATCCATAAGCCACCGGCGCAAACACCCCGGCAGCACCGTTGTTTTCATCAATCGCTGGCGACCATTCGGCATTACCCACCGTCGGTGACTGCACCACAAAACACTGGTTTTCCAGCGCCCGCGCCCGACAGCCAATCTGTACCCGATGGAATCCGGCCAGCGTATCCGTACAGGACGGTACCAGAATCAGATCTGCGCCTTGTATCACCTGCTGGCGGGCAAACAAGGGGAATTCCGAGTCGTAACAGATGTTCACCGCGATCTTGCCAAACTGCGTCTCGAACACCCGCAAGGCGTCACCGGAAGCAATGCCCCACTGCTCGTTTTCAAAGCGGGTCATTTGCAGCTTGTCCTGCCAGTCGATGGCACCGTCCGGCATCAGCAAATAACAGCGATTGACATAGCGTTCGGATTCCAGCCCCTCATCCAGTAGCACCGGAAAAGTCCCGGCGCAGATCAACACGCCGAATTCCCTGGCCAGATTGCTGAAATGGGCGACAAATCCTTCATGCAGATTTTGCAGCTGCACCAGCTGTTCGGTCAGCGACTGATACACCTCAGCCGCAAACAACGACGCCAGCTCCATCGAAAAATACTCCGGGAACACCAGCACCTGCGCGCCCTGCTGCGCCGCTTGTTCTACCCAGCTGCGGATTTTGTCGAGCCAGGCCTGGCGGCTGTCCAGATAACCAACCTCATAGGCGGCGCTTGCTACACGAATCTTGCTCATAGTCTTCTAACAGTCGTTTATAAATCGGGTTTTCGTTTTGTTCACATGGGTCATGTTGGGCATGCCCCAACCTACCTGTCACGCCCCGCAGGATGGGCCGTGCCCATCGCCCAACCGGGGTAATGTTGGGCGCAACCTAACCGCCTGTCACAGCGGCTTGAGCCAAAACATCATCGGGTGTTCGGTTGCAGTCTGCTGATCAATGTCTTTCCAGGGATAACTGGCCTGCAGGTCCGGCCGTGGCGCATAACCAAAGTGGCGCCAGATATCGTCCAGCGGCACATAATCCGCGGGTTTTAATGGATGGTTTGCAGGCCGTACCACGCCACAAAAGCAGATGGTTTCAAAACCACCGAGTGAACGGACATAAGCTTCACGGCCGGCGAAAAATCCCTTGTAGATGCCCTGGCCACGGTACTTTGGCAGCAGCACGGATTCTCCACAATAGAACAGCCGTTCGGTATTAATCCCGGCTGCTTCAAACGGTACGCGAAATTCATCGTTCTCGTCAGCCATCGGCACGCCAGTCGAAGCGCCTACAACCTGCTGCCCTGCTGGCAAGTTGTGATCCAGCGCCAATACCGCCATGGCGTTGCCGGATGCCAGATAGGTTTGCAGATAATCCTGTTCGTAGGCTTCGCTGCCATCATACAAATAGGGGTAGTCGCGGAAGATCTGAATACGCAGCCGGGCAAGATCGTTCACGTAGGCGTCGAGCTCACGGCCGGATACGGTTTGCAGCACCACTGTCATGCTTGGCTTCCTGTCTGGGCGGTTATTTGGAGACTAAACGGTCTCAAACAGCGCCTGTAGAAGCAACAAGAGCGGCTCTGAAAAGAGTTTTGCGGCATGCAAATGCCAACACTGACGGTTACGGAGAATAACCGCCAGTGCTGGATTTACGCCAATTGGACCCACATCCCTATGGGCACCTTCACTTACTCAGCGCAAGTGAAGCTGTCAGCAGAGTCGACATCGCCACTGCCGTTATAGCGAGCGACCTGCGGGAAAGGACACAGCGGACGAGTACGGTCAGCGGCCCAATCTTCAGGAATTTCGCTGTTTTCGCCGCCCACATTGCCGGTACCACGCGCAGTGGCAATGATTTCCTGCGGTGCTTCACCCTGTTCTACCCAGGCCACCAGTGGGCTCAGCATGTCGAACTGGTCAGTCGCCGGACCGCCACTGCAGTGGCCCATGCCAGGCACTGGATACAAACGGGCAAACTCTTCGGCATCACCCGTGGTTGCTTCCAGCGAGGTCAACCAGGCTTCAGTATCATCAATCGAGAAGATGGCATCAGAAACCCCGTGGTAAACCATGATCTTGGCGCCGCGGTTTTTCAGTGTGCTCATATCTTCCGGTGACGGCGGTGCCATAAAGGACATGGCCGATTCGGTGTACAGCTCGGTGGTGGTTTCGGTGTTGGCTGCCAGCTCATCGAGGTCTGAAGTCAGGGCAAAATCAGAGCCGTTGAAGTTAGCGATGTTGAAATCGGCCAGATCCACCGGTGGTGCATTGAAGATCATCGCCACCGCACCGGAGTCCAGATTCAGCGGCGCATAGGTTTCCCAGAACATCACACCGGACGAATTGATACCGGTATCAAACGGGAAGGAGGAGTAAATGGTTTCGCCCGTAGAAGTCTGTGGACCGGCAAAAATCTGTGCAATCACCTCTTTCTGCTGTTCGGTCAGACAAGTGCCATCACGACCGGATTCACAGGTTGGCACATCGGTGTCCAGATCAAAGGCTTCCTGACAGGCCTTGTGATCCTGCACCATGCCATCTTCCAGACCATCCAGGCTGTCGCACTGAGCCAGAATCTGTTCCGATACCAAAGTTCGTTCTTCGGCAGTGAAAGCCGCATTGAGGTTGGAAGCTTCGGTGTCATCAACGGAAGCGTAAAGCTGTGCACCAGCGATGCTGGCCACGGCGGCTTTTGGCAAACGATAGCCCGGTGCGCCGACCAGGAAGCCGTCATACATATCGGCATAACGGGTTGCCGCCACCATGGTGTGGCGACCACCGTTGGAGCAGCCACCAAAATAACTGCGGTCCGGCGCCTTGCCATACACCTGTTCGATGATCGACTTGGCCATTGGCGTCAGCTTGGCAACCGCCTGATAACCATAGTCCAGACGCGCTTGGGGATCATAACCAAAGGTTGGAATACCCGGCGAGTGGCCAGCGTCGGAGCTGATCACGGCAAAGCCCTTCGCCAGCGCACCGGTTACCGGGCCGCCACCCAGGGCTCCTTGTGCTGTTACCACCGAGCCATCCAGACCACCGTTGGCCTGATAATAGAAACGGCCATTCCAGTCTTTCGGCAAACGCAGCTGGAAACCGATGGCGTAATCCTTGCCGTCAACCTCACTGGTCCGCGGATACATGGAACCGGTAACCAGACAGTGTTCAGCAATGTCATGACCACCCAGAGTCAGGTCGCCAGCCGCAACGGTGGATACCGAGTCGATGGTGGTGTTTTCAAACGTCAGCACGCCACTCAGACCATCACAACTGGCTGTGAGTGTTTGAGCAGTAGCAGCGCTAAGCTGCGGAATGGATTTATTGGAAGATTTGTTATCGTCAGAGCCGCAACCGACCAGGCTGGCTACCAGAATGGCAGCGCCCAGGGTCGCGTACGCGCGCGTACCAGGCTTGTTCATTTTTATTATGCTCCATCAGAATTGCATTGTTATTGTTTTATGCAACAACAATTGTTTGCCTTACCAATGCCATCATCCAATAAGTTTTTCGCAAATAGCCATTGGTATTACGCTCATATTCAAGCCATATATATCAATATTGATATGTATAAATTTCCATAAAAATCAATAATGTATAGTTTCGAGACAGAGTCATAGAAAGATATAAATAAAATCGAATCAGTCCTGATTTAACCCACATCCATAATTGACGTTTAAATATAATCAACTACAGAAAATGACAGATTAACCAGAAATAGACCCACAAGATTTTTATGGTTTCAAAGGCGCAGGAAGCCCTGCCAGGGTTGCTGTCGGACAACCGGGTCGGGATCTGGTGGCAGCAGGAAATGGGTAACCAGGAGTTGCAGCGTCAGGGCATTAACGCCCTGACCAGCAGGATCAGCCTTTTGCCGAACCTGCGCACAAGCGAGAGAGAATATCGATCAGCAGGTCTTTTTCACCCGGGCGCAGCACGCCTTCGAGCGCGTGTTCGTGCTGCAATACCCGTTCAACCAGGCGGTCGTAAAAGGCCTCACCATTGGCAGTCAGGTAAAGGGCATAGGAACGGCGATCATTCTGGGACGGACGACGTTCAACCAGATCCTTTTTTTCCAGCCGATCAACCGCCGATACCATCGCCGAGCGGTCATTACCCATTGCCTGGGCGATCGCGGTCTGGGTGCGACCGGGATTCTGTTTAACCAGGACCAGTACGCCAAATAATCCGGGGCTGATCCCCAAATCATTACAGGCGTCGGCAAAGCTGTTGAAAAATACCAGCTGGGCGCGGCGCAACCGGTAACCAATCAATTCATGAAGAATGCCGAAATCCAGTGAGTCAGCATGGGAGTCTGAAGCAGCCATTGGCGAAATACTTGTCTGTGGCGGGAAAAATCCGCGAAATAGTAACAAACCGATACAGCGAAAACATCAAACGGCTGGTTAATTGCGTCAGCCTGATTTAAACAGCAGTACTATTTGCCAAAATGCAGCTTTAAAAAACGCTATTCAAACCGTCATACCGGTTCAATTTATTATTGGAATCAGTCCGACAATCATCGGCAGGGTGAGCCACCCGCGAGCACAATCCGGGCGGCTCATTTATAGAGGCTGCCAGCCTGACGGATTCCGGTGCCGGGAACCCGCCAGCCTCACAGCTTCAGACAAGCGGCTTATTTACCAACCTGTTTCTGGTACTTGCTGATCAGGCCGTTGGCTTCGTCATACAGACGCTTGCCTTCCGGGCCCATGTCGGCAATCCAGTCATCGGTGACAGACTGCATGGCGTCTTGCCAGCGTTTAACTTCGGTTGCAGGCAGACTGTAGAAGCTGTTGCCGTTTTTCTTGGCAATGTCATAACCCCACTGTTCAGACTTGTCGAACAGCTGGCCGATGTGTTGTGACAGTTCGATACCTGAGTTGTTATCGATCACTTTTTGCAGATCAGCAGGCAGGCTCTCATAAACCTTTTTGTTCATGCTGAAGATAAAGAACTGGGCGTACAGACCACGCTCGCCCTTGATTTCAGTATGGTTAGTTGCCAGCTCATAGATTTTCATTGGCGCGACAACTTCAAATGGCAGTGCAGCGACATCCAGAATGCCTTTTGACAGTGCGCTGGTCATCTGGGTTACCGGCATAAAGATCGGGCTGGAACCAACATTGCTGAAAGCTTCCGCCATCGCCTTGTTTGGTGCCCGCACTTTCATGTCGGCCAGGTCATCCATGGTTTTGATCATTTTGTTGCGGGAATGCAGCGACCCCGGAGCATGGGTATGGAGCGCCAGCACGTGGACGTCGGCCAGCTCTTTCTGCATTTCCTTGCTGCCGTATTCCTGGATCGCCATGCTGGTTACTTCAGCACTGGTCGCCATGAACGGCAGTTCAAAGACTTCGCCTTTCGGGAAACGGCCCGGCGTGTAACCAGCCACAGTCCAGCTGATATCAACAACGCCCTTGCGCACCTGGTCGAACAATTGTGGTGGTTTGCCGCCCAGCTGCATGGCTGGATAAACCTCAATATCGATACGGCCGTTGGATTCCTTTTTGATTTTCTCAGCCCATGGAGCAAGGAAGTCACGGTGAGCCATCGACATCGGCGGCAGGAAATGGTGGAGCTTGAAAGTGTATTCGGCAGCTGCGTTGGCACCAGCAGCAGACAAGCTACCGGCAGCAATCCCCAGGGAAAGCAGCAAAGTCTTCATTTTCATTGTGTTAATACCTTGTTGTTTTTATAAGTGTTATGACGCTACCGCCAGACCAACCCGACAGTACCATCAAGGTTGGCCTGGCGACTGCAGGCTCATCATTAACGCATGGAACCCTCACCCGCACGTGCCTTCGTACGGCCGACAGCCTCCGATAAAACAGCTCAGGCTCCGGCTATATCAGTTTTCCAGTTGCTTCTGATACTTGCTGATCAGAGCGACCGCCTTGTCATATAAACGCTGGCCATCATCCATGCTCTTGATCCATTCTGCCGTCACCGGACGGGTACGCTCTTTCCAGCGTGCCACTTCTGCCTCAGGCATGGTGTAGAACTTGTTGCCGTTCTGCACTGCACGTTCGCGACCAACCTCATCATTCTCGTCGTACAGGCGTCCGATCTTCTGGGCCAGCTCGATACCTGAGTTATTGTCGATCACTTTCTGCAAATCTGCAGGCAGACTTTCGTATGCCTTCTTGTTCATGCTGAACACAAAGAACTGGGCATACAAACCACGATCACCCTTGATCTCGGTGTGATAGGTGGTTTGTTCGTAGATTTTCAGTGGTGCAACCACTTCAAATGGCAGTACAGCCACGTCCAGCACACCTTTCGACAGCGCGCTGGTCATCTGGGTTACCGGCATAAAGATCACGCTGGAGCCCGTGTCTTCAAACACCTTGGCCATCGCCTTGTTCGGTGCACGGACCTTGAGATCTTTCAGATCATCAATGGTTTTGATCAGACCGTCGCGGGCATGCAGCGCACCAGGCTTGTGAGTATGCAAGGCTAACAGGTGTACGTCTGACAGTTCATCCTGCATTTCCTGCTCAGCGTATTCCTGCAGCGCCATGCTGGTGATTTCAGCGTTGGCAGGGATAAATGGCAGCTCAAACACGCCACCTTTCGGGAAACGACCCGGGGTGTAGCCTGCAACGGTCCAGGTGATGTCAGCAACGCCCTTGCGGGCCTGGTCAAACAGCTGTGGTGGCGTGCCACCCATCTGCATGGCCGGGAAAATATCAATCTTGATACGACCGTTAGATTCCTTCATCACCTTTTCAGCCCAGGGCTGCAGGAATTTGGTATGCGCAGCAGCCATTGGTGGCAGCATGTGATGAAGTTTGAAAGAGTATTCGGCTTCGGCAGCCTGAGCAGTGGCAGTCACCATACCGCCCAGCGTGATTCCCGCTGACAGCAACAGCGTTTTGATTTTCATTGTGAGGCCCTGAATTATTTTTATAAGTAGTAGCCAGTGTCTTCCCGGGCAGGGTTGGTCTTCCATCAGAACACTGAGCCTGGAACCGAGTTTCTGTTGGTATATTGTTTAAGTCAACAACAGTTATTTCCATATACGACTACGAAAGTGCCTATACAGGGTCCATCAGGGGTCATACATATAATGACAAAAACCTGTTTTTTACTTTATTTATCAAAGGGTTAATAAACCAACACTCTGCTTCTCGGGAAATATGCAACATTTCACGCCAAACTGCTTTCCGGGCCCAGGTGTGAATGATTTTCACAAAGCTCTTGAACATTGTTGCAATGCCAAACTATATTTCTGACCAACAAACATAACCAACAATAACAAACGCAAATTCGTTCAAAGTATCCAGCTCCGGTCAGCCAAGGCACTACCAGGGTTGTTTGCAGTCAAAACTGTCCAGTGGCCAGAGCACGGCCATCAGCCAGAACCACAACGTTATCGATACAAAATAAAAACGGAGATAACCATGAATTTCGAACGTCTGAACCCGCTTACTGGCGAGGTTGCCAGCACCGCCGTAGCCATGCAGGCCAGCGACATTGCTGCCGTCACCGCCACTGCCCAGAAAGGCTTTAAAGCCTGGTCAGAAATGGGTCCTAACGCCCGTCGTACTGTCCTGATGAAAGCCGCCGATGCGCTGGCTGCCCGTCAGGCCGATTTCATCGATGCCATGGCTAACGAAATTGGTGCCACCGCGGGTTGGGCCGGTTTTAACGTGATGCTGGCGACTTCCATGCTGCGTGAAGCCGCCTCCCTGACGACGCAAATTTCTGGTGAAATCATTCCGTCTGACAAGCCTGGCTGTCTGGCCATGGCCGTGCGTCAGCCTGTTGGTGTGATCCTCGGCATTGCGCCGTGGAACGCGCCGGTAATCCTTGGCGTTCGAGCAGTATCCACAGCGCTGGCGTGTGGTAACTCGGTGATTCTGAAGTGTTCTGAAATCTGTCCACGGACTCACTCGCTGATCATTGAAGCCCTGGCTGAAGCCGGTTTCCCGGAAGGTACCGTGAACTACGTAACCAACGCGCCCGCTGATGCTGGCGAGGTGGTTGGCGCCCTGATCGACGCGCCGGAAGTGAAACGCATCAACTTCACCGGTTCTACCGAAGTCGGTCGCATCATCGCCAAGCGTGCCGCTGAGCACCTGAAGCCCTGTCTGCTGGAACTGGGCGGCAAGGCTCCATTCGTTGTACTGGAAGATGCTGACCTCGACGAAGCTGTGAAAGCCGCGTCTTTCGGTGCCTACATGAACCAGGGTCAGATCTGTATGTCGACCGAACGTCTGGTGGTGGTTGAGTCTGTGGCTGAAGCCTTCGCTGCCAAACTGGCAGAGAAAGTTGCTTCCATGAAGACCGGCGACCCACGTGAAGGCAACACCCCGCTGGGTGCCGTGGTGGATCTGAAGACCGCTTCCAAGGTTAACGACCTGATCGACGACGCCGTTGCCAAAGGCGCCACCCTGCTGACCGGCGGTAAAGCCGATTCCGTGCTGATGCCAGCCACGCTGCTGGGCAACGTCACCAAGGAAATGCGCATTTACAGCGAAGAAAGCTTCGGACCGATTTGCGCCATGATCATCGCCAAGGACGAAGCGGATGCAATCCGCATCGCCAACGACAGCGAATACGGTCTGAGCGCGTCCGTGTTCACCCAGAACACCGCTCGCGGTATGAAAGTGGCCAAGCAGATCCATTCCGGTATCTGTCACATCAACGGTGCCACCGTCCACGACGAAGCCCAGATGCCATTCGGTGGTGTTGGCGCGTCCGGTTACGGCCGTTTTGGTGGCAAGGCGGGTATCGACCAGTTCTCTGAACTGCGCTGGATCACCATGGAAACCGAGCCGAGCCACTATCCAATTTAAACACTGGCCAATTTAAAACTGGCCAATTTAAAACTGGCCAATTTAAAACTGGCCGATCTAAACGGCGGCCAGGCTAAAGACTAACCCGACCGTCTGATCTCGTCCGTGCGCTGGCCGTGGTATGACCAGCGCGCTGTCAGGCCATGATCAGGCGGCTAAACAACAAGAATCCAATAAGGTTTTTGCTATGAGCATTTACGAAAAAGACATCCCGCAGGACGAAATCGATACCGTTGCCTACGAAGTTTCCAACGGCATCGCCTGGGTCAGCTTTAACCGCGCAGAAAAGCGTAACTGCATGAGCCCAAAACTGAACCGTCAGATGATGCGTGTACTGGACAAGCTGGAATTCGATCCGGAAGTCAGCGTACTGGTACTGACCGGTGAAGGTACTGCCTGGACGGCCGGTATGGACCTGAAGGAATACTTCCGTGAAAACGAAGGTAAAGGCCTGGGTGCGACCCGTGGTGCCCAGCGTGAATCCTACGGCTGGTGGCGTCGTCTGCGTTGGTACCAGAAGCCAACCATCGCCATGGTCAACGGCTGGTGCTTCGGTGGCGGTTACGGCCCGCTGTACGCCTGTGACCTGGCGTTCGCGGCTGAAGACGTTCAGTTCGGTCTGTCTGAAATTAACTGGGGCATCCTGCCTGGCGGCGGCGCGACCAAGGTGGCTACCGACCTGCTGTCGTTCCGTAACGCCATGTACCACTCCATGATGGGCGAAAACATCACTGGCAAGACTGCTGCTGAATGGGGCCTGATCAACGAAGCCGTGCCAGCTGACCAGCTGAAGGCTCGCGTGACTGAAGTGTGTGAAGTCCTGAAAGCGAAAAACCCGGTTGCCCTGAAAGCCACCAAAGACGCCGTTCGTCGCGTGCAGGAAATGACCTACGACAACGCTGAAGACTTCCTGGTACGTGCTCAGGAAGCGGCCAACTTCTTCGACAACGACGGTCGCAAGGAAGGCATCAAGCAGTTCATCGACGACAAGACCTACAAGCCAGGTCTGGGGGCTTACGACAAGTCCAAGCAAGGCAAGTAAGCAGAGCAAATAATTAAAGCTCGACAGCAAGACCCTTAACCGGTGTTGAGTCGGTAAACATGAACATCTGTTAGACAGACTCCACCGGTAACCTGATTTTTAACCATCGGCCTGCGGCTACCGCACCAGGCCGGTGGACAAGAGCCGCACCTCAGCGCAAGCGGCCAACCCGGCTACAAAACTTCACAGCAAAAAATGAACACTCAAAGATCGCGATAACGATAACAAGCGCGACAGGAGCCAATACCATGACCACCGACTTTCACCCGGTTGATGTTCGCTGCCCGGCCGTCAACGTAGAACATCGCCCCGACGGCACCCAGCTGGTTACACCGATCAATGATCCGGTTGAATACCCGGAGAAAATGGGTGCCAGGCTGGTGCAATGGGCCGAACAAACGCCAGACACCCTGTTTGTTGCTGAACGCACAGCCGCAGGCCACTGGCGCAAGCTGACCTACGCCGAGACGCTGGCGGAAGTCCGCAAAATTTCCCAATGGCTGGTTGATTATCGTATTGATGGCCAGCCGCTGAGCCAGGAAAACCCGATCATAATGCTGTCAGGCAACAGCATTGATCATCTGTTGCTGGCGCTGGCTGCGATGCATGTCGGCATTCCGTATGCACCGATTTCGCCAGCCTACTCAACCGTTTCCACCGACTTCCAGAAACTCCGTTACATCGTTGAGCTGCTGACGCCAGGACTGCTGTTTGTCGATAACCTCGGCCCTTACCGCGATGCCATCGACGCCGTGCGACCAGCCAACTGTGGTGTGATCGCCGTCCACAATGAACATGCCATGGACGGCATCGACTATGACGTCACCCCGTATGCAGAGCTGCTTGCCACTGAAGCGACGGCGGCTGTCGAGGCTGCGTTTGATCAGGTTGGCCCCAAAACCATCGCCAAATTCCTGTTCACTTCCGGCTCCACCGGCATGCCCAAAGGCGTTATCAACACCCAGCAGATGATCTGCTCGAACCAGTGTCTGATTCGTTCTGTATTCCGTTTCCTCGAGAGCAAGCCACCCGTCATCATTGACTGGCTGCCGTGGAACCACACCTTTGGTGGCAACAAGAACATCGGTCTGGTGCTGTATAACGGCGGCACCCTGTATATCGACAACGGCAAACCAACGCCACGGGATATTCACAAGACCCTGGTCAACCTGCGCGAAATCGCTCCGACCCTGTACTTCAACGTACCCAAAGGCTACGAGCTGTTGGTCACCGAACTGCAGCAGGACGACGAACTGGCGAAACACTTCTTCAGCCAGCTCGACGTGATGTTTTTTGCCGGTGCCGGTCTGGCCGCTCACGTCTGGGCCCAGCTGGATGAACTGGCGATCCGTCACACCGGCCACAAAGTCCCCATGCTGACCGGCCTTGGCGCCACAGAAACCGGCCCATCGGCGATGTTTGCATCGGTAGAGGAAAGCGCGTCAGGGGTAGTGGGCGTACCGGTCCCGGAAACCCAAATCAAACTGGTGCCTAACGCGGGCAAGCTGGAAGTTCGCGTCAAAGGCCCAAGCGTAACGCCGGGCTACTGGCGCGAGCCAGAGAAAACCGCCGCCGCCTACGACGAGGAAGGTTATTACTGCCTCGGCGATGCATTGAAGTACATTGATGAAAACAACCCGAACCGGGGCTTCCGCTTTGACGGCCGGGTATCGGAAGACTTCAAGCTCGACACCGGCACCTGGGTCAGCGTCGGCATGCTGCGCCAGCAGGTGATTCACCACTTCGCGCCTTATGTGCAGGATCTGGTGATCGCTGGCCATAACCGCAGCTATCTGTCGATGCTGGTATTCCCGGATCTGGCCCAACTGGCGAAACTGACCGAACTACCGGAAGGCACCGACTCGCAAACCCTGATCGACCATCCACGGACTCGCGAAGTCTTCCAGAACCTGCTGGCCGACATGGCCGCAGTTGCCACCGGCAGCTCCAATAAGGTACTGCGGATGACACTGGAATCCGTACTGCCAGCACTGGATGCTCATGAGATCACCGACAAGGGTTCCATCAATCAACGGGCGGTACTGGAAAACCGTGCCGCCACCGTTGAAACCCTCTACACCGATGCAATCTCGCCCCGCGTGATTGGCTTGAAGTAAGACCGCATCAAGAGGAGTGAACACCTCGATCGCAGACAGGTGTTCACTCTTGCAATACGGACATTATGTGCGTTGGGGTAACCCCCGGATGCTGTAACCCAAACAGCGATGTTGGCCCGGTCTGTTTGTAGTGGGGTGATCAGTTTTTTTGTTCCTTGACCGTAGCCATTCCCGACTGCACCTGACGACCCTGTCGTTTGTGCTGGAGCATGGAGAAGAGTAAGCAATATCCATAGAAACACGGTAGCAGATCACAAATTCAGAATCCGGGCCTGCTGCTTCGGTACGTAGGCCTCGACTCGTTAACAGGCTCTAATTTTTTCCCGAACATTATCAATAGACTCCCTGCCCTTTTCACGCATTCAAGGAAGTGGCAAATGGCAGATATATTGGTATCCAGACGAGCGGGACGTGCACAGGATATTCTGGGATTTTTACCGGAATCCGACCTCAATCAGGTTTGCACTGCCAACGCGCTATCCCGCAACAGCTGGGTGCTTCCCGGTACACCCGTATCACTCTCAGCCGATGGTTACTCCACCGAGGTCGCGGCTAGCTTCAATACACTGACACCCGCAGAAAAAAGTACTCTACAGCAGCTGGTGGCCTACACAGATAGCGAGTCCATCGCATTGGCAGCCTTTATCAATCGCTATTTCAGTGATAAAAACCTGCAACGTCTGGATCGGGTCATAAAGCAGTTTTCCTCCCTAGGGTCATCCTCTTCAAGCCAGTCCCAATCTAATGCCGATAGCTATGCATCAATGAACAGCATGATTGGCGCTGCGGCCACCGCCGCCGGTGAACGCCTGAGTCAATTCGAACAAGTTGTTCTGACATATCAGGTGGCCCTTAATCGTGTAACAAAGCTGAGCGGCTCAGGCTACGGACGCGGTCATGCAGAACAGCTAACCAAAGCCAAACGGCTGGCTCGACTGGCATACGAAAAGCTGCAAACCGCTTACCCCAAAGAACTCGCCCGCTACGCACCTCTGGCTATTCAGGGAAAAAATCGCGGCGATGCACTGGCCGGCTATCAGCGCGGCATTACGCTGGCCGAGCGAGCAGCAACATCTTCCAAAGGCAGCCATCGACTGAATATCGTCTCTAAAGTACAGGCTTCTGAACTGGGTAAAGCCAGTAAGACCATCAACCATCTTGGTACGGTCGCTCTGGCCGTTGATGCAGGCCTACGAGTTAATAAAGTTCACGATGTAGCTGAGAGTGGTGGCGACTGGATGCGGGAAAGCGCCAAACAAGTCACTGGATTTGGCACTGGTGCTGCTGTCGGAACGGCAACAGGCAGGGTAACATTCGCCGCTGGAATGGCTGGGGCTGGCTGGGTTGCCGCGCAAGCGGGCTTAACTCTGGCAGGGCCGGTAGGCTGGGCTGTTATGGGCGTGGTTTTTGCCGGTAGTTTAGTGGCGGGCTATTTCGCAGGACAAGCAGCCGATAACTTTGGCCAAGAAAAAGCGGCATCAATATACGACAGCCAATGATTGTAGATTTCATATACAACTGGGTCGGCGGACTCTCAATGCTGATCTTTTTGGTCAGCTGGGTCCTTTTTGCGCGCCTGTCTGTCCCTGCGATTGACCGGCGAATGATAGCTGATGGCCATGATCGTGCTTGCCGCTGGGACCAGTTGGGAATGCGAACCTTCTGGATTGCCACTGCGGTTGCCTTCCCGTTCGGAAGCATTCTGAATAACAAATACGATCCCTCTATAGATGGTGAAACGGTTCACCAATATGGCCGTCGCTTTGACAGAGCCTTGGCTCTGATTCTGTCTCTTTCTGGCCTGATCTTCATTGTGATTTTGCTACTTGGGCTACTACTGGGCTGGGACCAGTAGTACGTCACACTCAACATACTTCCCGTAGCAGAGATACTACACAGCGCCAAATACCGATACTGAAGGACATGTGGTCGCAAACTATCTTATGGCTGCCGTGGAACCACACCTTTGGTGGCAACAAGAACATCGGTCTGGTGCTGTATAACGGCGGCACCCTGTATATCGACAACGGCAAACCAACGCCACGGGATATTCACAAGACCCTGATCGACCATCCACTGACTCGCGAAGTATTCCAGAACCTGCTGGCCGACATGGCCGCAGTCGCAACCGGCAGCTCCAACAAGGTACTGCGGATGACGCTGGAATCCGTACTGCCAGCACTGGATGCTCATGAGATCACCGACAAGGGTTCCATCAACCAACGGGCGGTACTGGAAAACCGCGCCGCCACCGTTGAAACCCTCTATACCGGTGCAATCGCGCCCGGCGTGATTGGCCTGAAGTAAGCCCGACGGACGTCAGGCGCCTGTACTCCACCCCGGAGTTCAGACGCCCGATTGCCGAACCTGCACTTCCGACTCCCCCTCGACATCACGTCAATTCTTGCGATACTGCCCGCCCGCCTGTACAACCAGAGCGTCACTGAATCACTGTCGATGGGAGTTCGTATGTCTGCGCTGAAACTCAACTACCAGATCCTGGGTGAAGGCAAACCCTTGCTGATCCTGCACGGACTATTTGGCATGTTGCAGAACTGGGGCGCCCAAACCAAAGCCCTGGCGGACCAGTTTCAGGTCATCGCCGTTGATATGCGTGATCACGGCCGTTCGCCCCACTCTACTGAAATCAGTTACCCGCTGATGGCCGCCGACCTGCGCCAGCTGATCGCCGATCTGGGTTATGACAAGGTCGATTTGCTGGGTCATTCGATGGGCGGTAAAGCCGCCATGCAACTGGCTTGTGAAGCCGACACCCCGATCGACCGTTTGATCATCGCCGACATCGCTCCGGTCAGTTATCCCAACCACCACAGCAGTGTGTTTGCAGGCCTCAAAGCCGTTGATACCAGTACTCTCAAGTCACGTCAGGATGCTGACAAGATACTCGCCGAACACATTCCCGAAGCGTCCGTGCGAGCCTTCCTGCTGACCAACCTTTACCGCGATGGCAGCCAGTTTGGCTGGCGTATGAACCTGCCGCTACTCGACCAGTACTACAGCGAAATCAGCAAGGCACCACAGCTGCAACAGCCGTTCGAACGGCCAACCCTGTTTATCAAGGGCGGCAACAGCGACTACATAGTGCCGCAATACCAACAGGAAATTCTGCGCTGGTTCCCCAACGCCAGTTACAAGATCATCGCCGGGACCGGCCACTGGCCACATGCCGAAAAGCCGGAGTTGTTTACCAGTCTGGTACGGCGGTTTTTGACGGAGGCTGTGCAGGTCGGATAAACCCGCGCTGCAAGAGCCATCCGACAAGGGGTGGCTTCCCCCACAATCAAAAAGCCCACACTCAAAAACTGAAATCCACCGTCTGCAGCAACCGGTAATACTCACCGGCTTTCGGGGCCTGGCTGGCAGCCTGCTGCAGCTTGAGCAACAAAACGTCTTTTTCAGCAATCACAATTGACGGTCCTTCCAGTGCCATCAGCGACAGAAACAGATAATCCTGCACCGTGACCCAGTGATCCCAGCCGTCGGCATGCTGATCAAACCAGTGCGCCACCTCAACGGGGTTATGAGTCCAGGCCAGCAGGATCAGCTCACCCACTTCAATCTCGGTCGCGCCATCATTTTGCTGCCACAGCTGCAGCGCCTGACGGACGCCTTGCTGAATTTCCGTGGTATTGGTCGATTGCAGCTGTTGCCGTGCTGCCGCAATGTCATCAGCGGCAGCAGGCAACGCCAACAGGGAACAACAGATAAACAGATAGCAGCAGCGGATCAGACGCATGGGATTCTCCAGATAAAACGACCACAGCAGCAGGCTGCATCCGGCAACACTGCTGCGGCATTATAACCATATAAATCTTATGGTTTTATTATCCAACTGTTATCAATACCTTACTGTTTCACGACCTTGCTGCTGCACTATAAATCGAGGCCGAACTCGCCAGCGCTCTGATCCAGCCCGATCACCCACTCGCGAATAAATTCGCGTACTTTCTGGCTGTCTGGCCGTTCACTGTCTTGCGCCCGGGACCACAGGGCAATATCGCGGCGAGCACCCTGCTGGTCTGTCAGCTGGATCAGCTGCTCCGGGGCAATTTCGCCAGTCATCAAGGCCAAGCGGGCCGGTAAACGCACCAGTAAATCGGTGCTGTTGAGCAGCTGGATTACCGACCGAATACCGCCGGTAAAGGCAATACGGGCGGCTTGCTGGGCACCGGGATCTTCGATATTGGAGAGAAAACCGGCACTGGCTCCGGCAATCAGCCAGCGCTGTTGCTGCAGTTCTTCGGTGGTCAGAGGCCGTTGCAGTCCCACCAGCGGCGATTTTTTACCGGCAAACACACCGGAGCGGTCGCGGAACACCACTTCCCGTTCCAGACTGCCTTGAACGACCGATAGATGCGCCGGAGCCAGCAGGAAATCCAGCTCGCCGTTTTGCATCCATTCCATCTGGGTCGCTGCCGAGCCCACCCGGCAATGAAATACGTAGCGTTTCTGGTCGAGCAAGCGGCGGGTCATATCCGCCACGGTGGCGTATTCCCACAAGGGGTCGATGCCAATGGCAAACTGGTTGTCGTAACCCGAATGCCACTGCCGGATCACTTCGTCGCCCTGCTCGGTTTCGGCCAGAATCCGTTCGCCAATTTGTGCCAGCCGGGCACCGATATCCGTCGGTGTGACGCCATACCGGGTACGCTTGAGTAAGGGTGCGCCGACGCGCTGTTCCAGCTGCTGCAAGGCACGGGTCAGGGTCGGTTGGGTAATAAACAGCTGCTCGGCAGCGGCCGAGATTGACCCCTGTTTCACCACCACCGCCAGCTGTTTGAGAAGGTTGGGATTCATATATGCGTTTTCTTTGTATCTGAATCTAAAAACCGATTTTTCCTGATAACTCAGTGCAGGTACAGTGGAATTGTTGATTTAAAAATAACCACAACCTGATTTGACCTGGCAGCGGCGAACACGCCCTTTGCAAGCTCAGCAGCTTTCTCTGGAGGCACCATGCAATTCCATCAAAACGGCTTTCACCCTGGCGACCCACGTTATTCAGACCCACAGGATGCGGTGGTGGCTCCACCGATCAAGCGGCCCATGCCCAAGGAAGTGGACGTCCTGATCGTCGGCTGTGGCCCTGCCGGTTTGAACATGGCTGCCCAGCTGTCGCAGTTCGGCAATATCTCGGTAGCGATTGTTGATCAGAAAGACGACCGTCTGCTGGTTGGTCAGGCCGATGGTATCGCCTGTCGCACCATCGAAATGTTCCAGGCCTACGGCTTTGCCGATCAGATTATTCAGGAAGGTTATCAGGTGAACGAAGCCGCCTTCTGGAAACCGGATGCCGACAAGCCGTTCGAAATCGCTCGCTCTGGCAAGGTCGCGGACGTCGCTGACGATCTGTCAGAAATGCCCCACCTGATCATTAACCAGGCCCGCGTACACGATGAATTCCTCAAAGTGATGCAGCAGTCTGCCATCAAGCTGGAGCCGCATTACCAGCGCAAGCTGCTGAGTCTGGAAGTCGGTGATGCCAGCGCAGAATACCCGGTGACCGTGCAGCTGGAACGGATGGTGAACTTCTCCCAGTACAGCCAGGAAATCGAAACCGTCAAAGCCAAATACGTGATCGGCTGTGACGGTGCCCGTTCGGCCGTACGCAGCGCCATCGGCAAGGAACTGGTGGGCGACCCGCTGAACCAGGCCTGGGGCGTGATGGACATTCTGCTCAACACCGACTTCCCGGACATTCGCCTGAAGTCGCTGATCCACTCCAACAACGAAGGCAACATGCTCATTATTCCGCGCGAAGGCGGCTACATGGTGCGCATGTATGTGGAACTCGACAAGCTGAAGGAAAACGAACGGGTCGCCCGTGACCAGATGACCGCTGAGGTACTGATCGCCGCTGGTAACCGCATTCTGGCGCCGTACAGCATCGACGTGAAGCAGGTGGCCTGGTGGTCGGTGTATGAAATTGGCCAGCGTATTACCACCGCCTTTGACGATTCTACCGACGACCGCGCTGCACGCGTATTCCTCGCCGGTGACGCCTGTCATACCCACAGCCCCAAAGCTGGTCAGGGTCTGAACACCTCGGTGATGGACACCTGGAATCTGGGCTGGAAACTGGCCCACGTATTGACTGGCCGTGCCGATGAAAGCCTGCTCACCACCTACTCTGCCGAGCGGCGTGAATACGGCCAGGCGCTGATCGACTTCGACCGCAAGTTCTCCGCCATGTTTTCCGCCAAGCCGAAGTCGGCCGAGAATCCGGACGGTGTTGACCCGGCCGAATTCCAGCGCTACTTCCAGCTGTTTGGTGAATACACTGCCGGGGTATCAATCCAGTACCGGCCATCCATTATGGTCAGTGATGGCATCCATCAGGAACTGGCCACCGGCCTGACGGTTGGCAAGCGCTTCCACTCAGCCCCCGTGGTGCGTCAGGGTGACGCCAAGCCGGTCCAACTGGGTCACTGCCACACCGCCAACGGTGCCTATCGGGTGTACGCCTTTGCCGGTAACGCCGCGCCATTCTCGGCCGACTGTGGCGTCAAGGCGCTGTGTCACTTCCTCGCTGAAGATGCCGCTTCGCCAGTGAAGAAATACACCCCGGCAGGCGCTGAGATGGATTCCATCATCGACGTACGGGCGGTGTTCCAGCAGCACCATCAGGAAGTGAACACAGCGGATATTCCAGCCGCTCTGGCGCCGCTGAAAGGCACTCTGGGTCTGCGTGATTACGAGAAAGTGTTCTGCGCCGATAACCGTCCGGTTTCCTCTGGCGGTGGCAAGGACATCTACGAGATGCGCGGCATCAACCGTGAACACGGCTGTATCGTGATTGTCCGCCCGGACCAGTACGTGGCGGAAGTACTGCCACTGAACGACTACGCCGGTCTGAGCCAGTTCTTTGCTGGCGTATTGAAGTAAGCAAGACAGCGGATAGCGTGGGCAATGCCCGCGCTATCACTTCTCCCAGTGAAATACCGTCATTCATGCGGGAGCGCGGGCGTCCCGCCCGCACCAAGCCGTTATGCAGGCGGGACGCCTGCGCTCCCGCTCCAGACTAAATGGATTAAGCGAACAAGATTACGCAAGCCAAATCACCTTCGAAAACGCCATCTGCCAGGCTGGCTCTGTCTGTCTCAATCTGAGACGGCGTCTCTTGCTGCAACAGCAACATTCGCCAAATCCTTCATCTAAAAACCCATAACCATTTGTTTTTATTGGACTTTTAAAAACTGGCACAGTTTCTGGGACTGTTTTCCATGACCCGATACAAAAGAGCCTGGCGGATCGACCGTCACAGGCCTCTCAGTGACCGTCTCAGGAGAACTGACCTTGAAGAACCACCTGATCAAACCGCTGACGCTGGCCCTGTTGGCCGCTGGCAGCAGCTGGGCTGTGGCCGATAACGCCGCCGACGCCCATGCCATCATGAACAGCAGCTGTATTGCCTGCCACACCGCAGAAGGCAACAACGAATTCAGCCGTATCAGCCACCAGCGCAAAACGCCGGAAGGCTGGTTGATGACCATCGCCCGGATGCAGCAGATGCACGGTCTGAAAATTTCGGATGCCGACCGTCGCACGCTGGTGAAATATCTCGCCGACAGCCAGGGCCTGGCACCGTCTGAAGCCGCAGACTACCGCTACATTCTGGAACGTCGTTTGAACACCCGTGAGGAATTTGAAGACCAGACCTTCACCGAGACCTGCGCCCGTTGTCACTCCGGTGCCCGTGTGATGCTGCAGCATCGTGAAGCTGGTGAATGGGAACACCTGGCCCACTTCCACCTCGGTCAGTACCCATCCGCGGAATACCAGAGTCTGGCTCGTGACCGTGACTGGTTCCCGATTGTCCTCAACCAGATGGTGCCAATGCTGAGCCAGCAACAGCCAATGCAAACCAGCGCCTGGAGCCAGTGGCAAGGCAGCAATGCCGGCCCGGTTGCCGGTAGCTGGACGGTTGCTGGTCATATGCCAGGCAAGGGCGATCTGGTTGCCACCATGACAGCCACCGCTACCGAAGGCGCAGACCAGTACGCCATCACCCTGGACGGCCAATACGCCGATGGAACGCCTGTTAGTGGTTCCGGCACCGCGATTATCTACACCGGTTACGAATGGCGCGGCACGCTGACCATTGATGGCCTGAAAATGCGTCAGGTGTTTGCCATCCACAACGGCAAGATCACCGGCCGGATGTTCAACGTCGACGACGACAGCATGGGCATCGACATTGTTGCCAGCCACGCCGACAACACCAGCAGCGAAATCCTCGCGGTCCAGCCTGGCTACCTGAAAGCCGGTACCGAAGCCGAGCTGACCATTGTTGGCAGCAAGCTGGCCGGTATGCCGAATCTCGGCAAGGGCATCACCATAGTGTCGCTGCAACGTGAAGGCGACAGTGTGATCAGGCTGCGCGCCCGTGCCGACCAGAACGTCGAAGGCATTCAGGCAGTAACCGTTGGCAAGGCCAAAGGTGGCGAACTGGCGGTTTATAGCAAGATCGACAGCATCAAGGTGGTACCGGACTACGCCGTCGCCCGTATTGGTGGCAACGGTGGTTCAACCCCTAACCTGTCCGCGCATTTTGAAGCCCAGGCTATGTCGGCCGGTAAAGACGGCAAGCCAGGCACCGCTGACGACTTCGTCATCGGCATGGTGCCCGCCAACTGGTCCGTTGCACCCTTCGATGAAGTGGCCAAGGAAGATAACGACGTTGGCTTCTCCGGTTACCTCAACCCACAAACCGGCGTGTTCACCACCGCTGGTGCTGGCCCGAACCCGGAACGCCGCATGATGACCAACAACGCCGGTCACCTGATCGTTACCGGTACGGCTGAAGGCCAGAGCGCCGACGCCGAACTGATCGTTACCGTACAGCGCTGGAACAATCCACCAATCCCGTAAGCACTCTCTGTTGTCCGCAGACTGGCGTGACCACGCTGCTCTGCCTGACGGGCGTTCGAGCGAACGCCCAACCTGAACAAACACAGGAGAATGACCATGGGTGTCATGTTCCAACTGAACGAAAACAACCTCCACGAAGTGGCAGTGGATGGCAGCCGACTGCTGTTCCACATCCCCACCAGCTCGCTGTTCAACATGGACCAGCTGACTGCCGGGGTGATCGACGCCCTGCGCGCTGGCCAGAAAAGCGCCGAACAGCTAATCGGTGAGTTGAAGCAGACTTTCAGCGAAGACGAGATTCACGAAACCATCAGCGAGCTGATCGCGCTGGAAATGGTTAACGATGGCCGCCCGCTGAGTCCGGAAAGCCCGGTAACCAAAGTCGACAAGCTGGCCCTCAGCACCGTGGTGCTGAACGTCAACACCGGCTGCAACCTGAGCTGCACCTATTGCTACAAGGAAGACCTCGACGTGCCGTCGGCCGGTCGCAAGATGGCGCTGCAAACCGCCATCGACTCAGTCGAAATGCTGATCCAGCAGTCGCCGGACGAAAAGCTCTACACCGTGGTGTTCTTTGGTGGCGAACCGCTCAGCAACAAGGCACTGATCGAACAGGTGGTCGATTATTGCGACCAGCGTTTTGCCGAGCTGGGCAAGCGCGTCGAATACGTCATGACCACCAATGCCACGCTGTTGACCGACGAGATCATCGACTGGCTCAACAGCCACCGTTTTGGCCTGTCGATCAGTATTGATGGCCCCAAAGCAATTCACGACAAGAACCGCATCACCGTTGGTGGCCAGGGCACCTATGACGTCGTGCGTCGCAAGGCCCTGCGGCTGCTGGAACGCTATACCAGCCGTCCGGTCGGCGCCCGTGTGACCCTCACTCGTGGTACCACGGCGGTCGAGCAAATCTGGGATCACCTGTTCAACGACATGGGTTTTGCCGAAGTCGGTTTTGCGCCAGTCACCTCCGGTGACGTCGCCAGCTACAACCTCACGGGTGAAGAGCTCAACGAGGTTTTCCAGGGCATGAAACGCCTCGGTCGCCAGTATCTGGAAGCCGCACTGGAGCACCGCAACATCGGTTTCTCCAACATGCATCAGCTGATCACCGACATCCACGAAGGTCACAAGAAGTCACTGCCGTGTGGTGCCGGCCTGAAGATGCTGGCGGTCGACCACGAAGGTGATCTCAACCTGTGCCACCGTTTCACCGGCTCCGACCTGCCAACCTTCGGCAACGTCAGCACCGGCGTGCAACAGGTGGAACTGGGCGAATTTCTGTCGCAGCGACTGGATCGCACCGACACCGGCTGTGCCAGCTGTCGTATCCGTAACCTCTGCTCTGGCGGCTGTTACCACGAAAGCTATGCCCGCTATGGCGATGCTGCTCACCCGACTTACCACTACTGCGACCTGATGCGCGACTGGATCGACTTCGGCATCGAAGTTTACAGCCGCATCATGGCCGCCAATCCGTCCTTCATTGACCAGTTTATTTCGCCGCGGAGGGCGAGCGTATGAAACATTTGAAAGCAATCAACAACAAGGCCCAGCTGCTCAAGCAAGCCGCCGCAGAAGACAAGATTGAAGAAGTCACCGCCATGGGTTCGGTGGCCGGTTGTACCGCCACCTTCGACCCGGGCTGGGAAGTCGACGCCTTTGGCGGTGTCGCCTCGCTGTGTCAGCCAATGGAATCCGACCTCTATGGCTGTTCCGACCCTTGTTGGTGGCCTGCCCAGGTACCGGACATGATGAACACCTATCCGGACTGGGATGAAAAAGCCGCGAGCACCAAAGACAACTGGCGAAACCTGGGAACTGTATTCCCGGAAGACAAGGAATAAGCAGGAGCCCAACGCGATGAAACTGACAATCAACAAGACCTTGCCAGGCCTCATGGCCGCTGGCCTGCTGGCAACGATGGCTGGTTGCTCCAGCAACCAGCCCAAAACCGACACGCTCGACACCCTGAGCCTGGCTGCCAAGCCACTCAAGCAGGGTGACGAATACCTGATCATGGCCAACCGTCCGAACCAGATCCATGTGGTCGACGTTGCCAGCGACAGCCTCTACAAGAGCTGTCCGGTGCCCGGCGACTTTGGCCCGGGTGCGCAGATCATGGCTCCGGATCACCACACGGTGTACATCCTCAGCAACCACTACAAGAACCTCTACGGCATCGATCTGGACAACTGTGAGGTGACCTTCAAGGCCGCCATGTCGCAGGACTATAACGAGCGTACGATTTCAATGTACGGCTTTGCCGTCAGCCCGGATGGTTCCGAACTCTACGTTGGCCAGAACCCGACCAAACTGTACCGCGATCACTATCGGGTTGAAGACAGCCGTCTGGCGGTCTACAAGACGGATGCTGGCCTGGATGCAAAACCGGTGCGTACCTTCCCGCTGCCACGCCAGACTTCTCTGATGATGACCGGCGACAACGGTGATCTGTACATCGCTGGTGCCGACATCTACAAGATGGACGTCAACAGCGGAGAATATGAAGTCGCGATTCCATCCCGTAACTGGACCCGGCCGCTGTACGCCCAGCCGGACGTGCTGGCGATCTGGCCAATCCAGACCTGGAACAAGGACTTCACCATCCTTTACACCACCGCCAAATTCCAGGACGAAAGCTACGATATGAACACCGCCGAGTGGATCTACGGCTACTTCAACGTTGATCTGGAAAGCGGTGAAACCACCACCCAGGACTTTGCTGAATTCACCGAGATCTACTTCACCGGTATCAAGTCGCCCACGGATGACAACATCATGTACGGCGTACTGAACAACCTCGCCAAGTACGACATCAAGGAGAAAAAGCTGCTGGCCAAAACCCCGGTTGACCACTCCTACTACTGTCTGGCGATCAGCAAGGACGGCAAGAAGGTCTACACCGGCGGCACCTTCAACGACCTCAACATCTACGATGCTGACAGCCTGAAGCAAATTGGCAAACTGGAACTGCCAGGCGGGGATACCGCACCGACCACCCTACAGACGTTCATACGCTGATCGTCTTTACGGTGATCGACCTGCGCCTGAGTAGCCAGGGCTGCTCAGGCCAGGACTACGTATGCCGTGCCTCATACGGCAGAGCAAGATTCCATGCCCTATGGACCCTGAATCGCTGCGCGTTCAGGGCGACGATGAATGAAGAGCTGTCTTCCCTCTTAGCGTCGTCCTGAACTTGCTTCAGGAGCCATGCCGCCGAGCAAGATTCCATACCGTATGGACCCTGAATCGCTGCGCGTTCAGGGAGACGATGAATCAACGTCACGTCATCCTGAACTTGCTTCAGGATCAATGCAGCAAAGCAAGACTCCATACCGTATGGAGCCTGAATCGCTGCGCGTTCAGGGCGACGATAAATGAAAGGCTGCCTTCCCTCTTCGCGTCGTCCTGAACTTGCTTCAGGACCTATGCAGCAGAGCAAGATTCCATACCGAATGGACCCTGAATCGCTGCGCGTTCAGGGAGACGATAAATGAAAGGCTGCCTTCCCTCGTGACCTCGTCCTGAACTTGCTTCAGGACCTATGCAGCAGAGCAAGATTCCATACCGAATGGACCCTGAATCGCTGCGCGTTCAGGGAGACGATGAATGAAGAGCTGTCTTCCCTCTTCGCGTCGTCCTGAACTTGCTTCAGGACCCATGCAGCAGAGCAAGATTCCATACCGTATGGACCCTGAATCGCTGCGCGTTCAGGGAGACAGACGTTCATTGTCGTCAACAACTCCTCTGCACCACCTTGGCCCACACTTTGTCAGCTTTGTTACAACCACCCGCCAAACCCGGGCTGGCACCAGACGACCTTGCACATCTGTGATAACGCCCCCAGCCAGCGGCCACCAACAATAGCAGCCATGACAGTAATCAGGTCAGGAGTATCAAGGTGTCCAGCGTGATCGATATCCCTTCCCCATCGCAACAGCGTTACAGCGGCTACATTGCCAACAATACTGCCGGTATGGCGCGCGCAGCGCGTGAGCATATGCGGCTGCATGGCGAGGTGCCGGTGGGTTTCCTGCGGCCGGAAATCGAGTTTTCCTGGCGTCGCAGTTTCCGCGCCGGGGTCGGTTACCAGACGCCCGCCGAGCCAGAGCCGGAACAGGCTGACAGTGTGCGCAGCCTGCTGGAGCAGCACGACTGGCTGTTGAATTGCGCCATGGCCGACATCGACACCCTTTACCATCACATGGGCAACGAGGTCTGTATCGTACTGGCCAACGCCGATGCCAAAGTGTTGAGTTGCCGTGGACAAGCGCAGTATCAGGATCAGTTGTCACAGTGGCTGCAGCCCGGTGTCAGCTGGCAGGAAAGCCTGTTTGGTACCAATGCGCTGGGCACGGTATTGCAGGATCGTCAGCCGATTCATATCCGGCAGGGCGAGCATTATCTCGAAAGCCTGGCTGGCTTCAGCTGCTCCGGCGCACCGATTCACGACAGCCAGGGCGAACTGGTCGGCATTCTCGACATCACCCGCCATGGCCGTCTCGGCACCCAGCAGGACACCAACAGTCTGGTGACCTTTGCGGTGCGCAATATCGAAAGCCGAATCTTTTTCCGCCAGTGCCTACAGCAGCTGGTGATTGCCTTTCATGCTGGCCAGCACTATCTCAGATCCAGCTGGCAGGGGCTGCTGGCGCTGGATGACAGCGGTCATGTCTGCGCGGTCAACAGTGTTGGCTGCCAATTGCTGAAGCGTGAACGTGAAGGGCTGCTGGGACTGAACATCCGTCAGTTACTGGATGTTGGCCTGGGGGATTTGCTGGCCGCCATGCAGGACTCCCGCAGTCAGGGTATTGCCCAACGCCGCACTCCACTCGGCAAGCTGTATTTCCGGCTTGCCCACAACGGCAGTCAGTCAGCCCTGGTCAGCCTCAAATCCACCAGCCCATCGGTTCGGCCGAACGGTTCAATGAACCCGGAAGTCGCCAGCGACGACTGGGCGCCAGCGCTGCAACGCTCGTTCGGGATGAGCTTGAAAGCCCTCGACCGTTGCATTCCGGTGCTGTTGCGTGGCGAAACCGGCACCGGCAAGGAAGTCGCAGCACGCAGTCTGCATCGTGCCAGCCAGCGCCATGGCCAGCCGTTTGTGGCCGTAAACTGCGCGGCAATTCCGGAAAACCTGATCGAATCCGAACTGTTTGGTTATCGCGAAGGAGCCTTTACCGGTTCCCGCAAGGGCGGCATGAAAGGCCGCCTGGAACAGGCTAACGGTGGCACCCTGTTCCTTGATGAAATCGGCGATATGCCGCTGGACCTGCAAGCCCGGCTGTTACGGGTGTTACAGGAGCGTCGTATTCAGCCATTGGGAGCAGCCGAGGATATTCCACTCGACGTGCAGGTAATCGGTGCCACTCACCGCAATCTCAAACAAATGGTCGCCGAAGGCCTGTTCCGGGAAGACCTGTTCTACCGCCTTAACGGCGTCACCATCACATTGCCACCCCTGCGCGAACGCAGTGACTTTGGCAGCTTGTTGCAACGGCTGATGCAGGCTGAAGGCCGCAGCGATGTCAGCATTGAGCCCGGCCTGCTGGCGCGGCTGAAGAGTTATCACTGGCCCGGTAACGTGCGGCAGTTACAGATGGTGCTGCAAGTGGCGCTGGCGTTTATGGAAAACCACGAAAACCAGCTCACCGATGAGCACCTGACGCCAGATTTCCTCGAAGAACTGGAGCAACCGGCGCAGAAGTCCGGGCTGCTGCAGGATAACGAATCCGTGCTGATTCGCCAGGCCCTCGACAAGCACAACGGCAACGTTTCCGCTGCCGCCAACGCGCTGGGTATCAGCCGCGCGACGCTCTATCGCAAGATCCGCGAAATGCCCGGAGCCAGCCGATGATCGCCCGTTTGGCGCGGCTGATTCAGGCCGACCACCAGCATCAACTGGAAGCCAGCCTGCGCTGGCTGTACAGCTTTGTGCAGCCACACCGGCGACAGATTCTCGGGCTGCTGGGACTGTCGCTGTTCGGCACCGCCATTGTGCTGCTGCAACCCTGGCTGACCAAGTTACTGATTGATGATGGTCTGCTGGCACAGGACTATCCACAGCTGGTTCTGATTGCCGCCGCCATGGTGCTGGTCGGCCTGTTGGGCACGGCGTTATCCGGACTTAACCGGTATTTGCACACCCGTTTGTCCGGCACCATTCTGTTTGAATTACGGCGCGATATTTACCGCCATCTGCAAACCCTGTCGCCCAACTTTTTTGCCGAACGACGGTTAGGCGACCTGCTGTCGCGCATGGATGGCGACGTCTCGCAGATCCAGCGTTTTGCCGTCGACAGCCTGTTTGCCGCCATCAGTTCGGTGATTGGTTTGATCGGCGCGGTGGCGCTGCTGCTGAGCCTGTCGTGGCAGCTGTCACTGCTGGTCGTTGTGCTGATTCCGTTTGAAGTGCTGTGGTTACGCTGGATGCGCCGCAAGGTCGAACAGCAGACGCGCGAAACCCGTGAACGGGCGACGGATATTTCCAGCTTTCTGGTCGAAACCCTGCCGGCTACCAAGTTTATTCAGGCCAGCGGCCGCCAGCAGCATGAACAACAACGGCTGGGCGGTTTCAGCGACCGTTATCTGAATCAGTTGCTGTCGTTGCAGGTAACTGAATTTTTCACCTCAGCGGTGCCCTCGACGCTGACCTCAATCACCCGGGCAGCAGCGTTTCTGATCGGCGGTTGGTGGGTGATTAACGGCCAGTGGCAACTGGGTTCACTGATCGCCTTTTCCACCTATCTGGGCATGGCCACCGGGCCGGTCAACAGCCTGTTAGGGCTGTATGTGGCAATCCAGCGTATGAGTGTCAGCCTCAACCGGGTCGCCGAGTTGCGCGACTATCAGGCTGATGTCTGCGAACCCATCAAGCCTGAATCACTGCCGACAGTTACCAGTCCCGGCCAGCTCAGCATCGAACAGTTGAGTTACCAGTACCCCAATCGGCCGCCGCTGTTCGAACGGCTGTCAGCCCATATTCCCGCGGGCCAGAAAGTCGCCCTGACAGGTGCTTCCGGGGTCGGTAAATCGACCCTGATCGACCTGCTGCAACGGCATTTTGATCCGCCACAGGGGCGTATTCTGCTGGATGGAACCGACATCCGCAGCGTGCCGCTGGCAGAACTGCGACGGGCTGTTGCTGTGGTCTCACAGGACATCACCCTGTTCCGGGGCAGCTTGCGGGAGAACCTCCGTTATGCCGCGCCGGACGCCAGTGAACAGCAAATCCTCAGCGCCATCCATGACGCTCAGCTCGACGGTCTGGTTGAGCAGCTGCCAGAGGGCATTCACAGCGTGCTCGGCGAGCGCGGCCAACGGCTGTCCGGCGGCCAGAAACAGCGGCTGGCAATTGCCCGCGCGCTGTTACAGCAACCACGAGTACTGGTACTCGACGAAGCCACCTCTGCGGTGGATGAGGCGACCGAACAACAAGTGATTCAGGCGCTTGACCGGCTGTTCCCAACCACTACCCGCATCTTGATCAGTCACCGGCCGTCGACACTGGCCGGTGCCGACCAGACCCTGACGCTGCAGCAGGGCAGTTTTACCGCCCAAGCCGACAGCGTTACCGGTAAACAGCAGGAGCCATCTCATGCCTGACACAGGCCATATAACACCCGTACGGGTCGGTATTGTTGATTCCGGCCTCAACAGCAGTCTGGCAGCCGATGCCCGGGTTGTCCGTCAGACCGCCTTTGTGATTGAACAGAATCAACTCTGGCAAGATGATGCCCAGCCAGACCGCAGCGGCCATGGCAGTGACATTGCCCGCATTATTCTGAGCCTGGCGCCCGAGTGTGAACTGGTGTCTGCACAGGTGTTCCAACAGGGCAACGGCACCACCGCCATGCAGGTCGCCGCCGCGATTGAATGGCTGGTCGATCAGGGCTGCGAAATCATCAACCTCAGCCTCGGTCTGCGCCAGGATCGCCCAACACTGAAATGCGCCTGTGAAATCGCCGCCGAACTGGGAGTGATTCTGGTTGCCGCCAGCCCGGCCCAGGGTGAACCGGTCTTTCCGGCTGCCTACCCGGAAGTGATCCGCGCCACCGGCGACGCCCGCTGTGACCATCCAAACTGGGTCTATCTGGCCACCGAACAGGCCGACGTTGCCGGTTGTGTGCGGCCACTGGATAACCAGCTCGGTCGCTCTGGTGCCAGCATGGGCTGCGCCCATATCACAGGTCTGCTGGCTCACTCACTACGCCAGTTTCAGGGCATCGAGTATCACCTCAGTGGCTCGGATCAGGCCTTGCACTGGCTGCATAAAAACGCCCACTTCCGCGGCCGTGAATACCGCCAGCCTGTCAGCAGCAATAGCGTGACACAGGAGGCCCCCTATGTCTGAACGTATTCTGGTACTCGGAGGTGGCCCCGCCGGAGCGGTCACCGCCATTGCCCTGCGTAATCTCGGTTATCAGGTCAGTCTGGTGAGCCAACCCCGGCCGTTTCATGCCGTTGAAGGGATTTCCGAACGGGTTTATGGTGCCATGAAAGCCGCCGGACTGGTGACCGCCTTGCAGTATATTCAGCCGCCGTCACCACGACGGGTAAGCTGGAATGGCGTCAGCAGTGCCGCCAATACCGAACGCCTGATCGAACGACGCCAGTTCGACAAAGGGCTGCAAGAAGATTTGCTGGCCTGCGGCGTACAGGTTATTGAGGGTCGCGTACAGCATCATCTGGTGTTGCCTGACAAGGTGCGGGTCAACGTCAGTACTGGTACTGATAACGGCTCTGATAACAACGCTGGTAACGACTCTGACAAGAACAGCGGTCATGGCCAGTTCTATCTGGAAGGTGACTTTCTGGTTGAAGCCCGGGGCCGGGCAGCACCGGCTTCTGGCCTCGAACGCCTGAAAGGCTGCAACACCCTGGCCTTGTTACAACGCTGGTATGGCCCGGCGACAACCGCCTGTTCGGCAGTGGAAAGTTTTCCGCTCGGCTGGGCCTGGATGGCAGCACTGCCATCTGGCATGCGTTACCTGCAGTTGATGGTCGATGCCGACCACACCCAGCTGCCGCCGAAAGCCGAACTGGCCTACTGGTGCCAGCAACAGCTGCAACAGATCCCCGCCGCTGGTAAATTCATGCAGCACGCCAAACCGATTGGCGCTATTCAGGCCCGCACCGCCGGCCAGGTTTTGAATCAGGATCTGATTGGTGAGCGTTATTTGCGCATCGGCGATGCTGCCATGGCGGTCGATCCATTGTCGGGCAATGGCATCTTTCAATCGATGTCGTCAGCGTTGCAGGCGCCAGCGGTGATCAACACCTTGCTGCGCCAGCCAGCCAATGGCCATCTAGCCAAAGACTTCTATCGTCAGCGTATCGAACAGCTGTTCTATCGATTCTCCCGTACCGGCCGCGACTTCTGCCGCACGGAAGAACAGTGGCCCCAACAGCCGTTCTGGCAACAGCGACGGGTATGGCCAGACCTGCAGCCGCTGCACCAGACGACCACACCGGAGCAGCTACAGATTTGCCTGCGACCAGTGGTCGACAAGCAGCTGATTCGGCTGGCCGAAGTGGTGATTACGCCGGATCAGCCGCTGGGCTTCTGGCATCTGGATGGCGTCGAGCTGGCACCGCTGTTACGCCAGCTGCAACCACAGCCAGCAGATTTGCAGGGCACTCTGGCGCTGCTGCAACAGCTGACACCCGCAGGCACCAACATCCGTCAGCTGCTGGGCTGGATGATCAGTCAGGGCTGGATTGCGGAGCCGAGCAAGGCCTTGGCGTAATGATTGTGGTGTCCGGCTCACTGCGGCCGGGTTTGCACCACCATACTGGCGACATAGGTTTGCACCACTTCCCGCCGTTGGTTATAGGTGGTGGTGCGAATCTTCATAATGCCGCGTTCCGGCCGTGACTTTGACTGGCGTTTTTCCAGGACTTCAGTAACCGCGGTCAGCACATCGCCGGGCCGCACCGGCTGCGGCCAGCTCAGCTCATCAATACCCGCGCCGATCAGGCCGCCAACCGGTTTGAATGGCCCTTCGACCATCAACTTCATGGTAATCGCGGCGGTATTCCAGCCACTGGCGGCCAACCCCTGAAACAGGGTGCCTTTGGCAGCCGCTTCGTCGAGATGAAAAGGTTGCGGATCAAACTCGGCAGCAAATCCCTTGATACTGGCTTCATCCACCGGGTAGCTGGCGCTTTCGAACTGCTGTCCCAGACTGAAATCTTCCAGATAATATTCCGTCATGCCCTGCTCTCCGGCTGTCTATTTCAGGATTGTTTGGCGGCCGTTTTACGGTTGCAAATCGCAATGCCGACCAGAATGGCGGCGATACCGGCGAGGTGAAAACCATGCACCTGCTCGCCCAGAAACAGCACAGATAATACCACTCCAAAGACCGGGATCAGGTGAATACTGAGACTGGCTTTTTCCGCCCCCAGATAACCGACGCAGTGGGAATAAAAGATATACGACAGAAATGACGGTCCAACGCCGATAAAGGCCACAGCCTGAATCGCAGTCCAGTCCCAATGGTTCGTCACTGTGGTGAGGCTGTGCTGCAGCAGCGACATCGGCGCCACCACGATCAGGGTCAGACACACCTGCACACACAACAAACCAAGACGGTCGATGTCGGCCGGAATCTGCTTCAGCCAGAGGGTGTAAAAGGCAAAACTCACCATCGCTGCCAGCAGCAATAAATCCCCTTCCGAAAACGCCAGCGCCAACAGTCCGGCCGGATCGCCCTTGAAGACAATGGTGAACACCCCGGCAAACGAAATCAGTAGCCCGACCACCTGCAACAGTCGTAACCGAGCGCCGTAGAAAAGTGCCGAAAACAGCAGGATCAGCACCGGGATAAAGGAATTCAGCAGCAAGCCATTGGTGCCAGAGGTGTGATGCAAGGCGGTGTAGACCAACAGGCTGAAAGCGGTAATCCCGCTCAATGAGGTGGCCAGAATCCGCAGTGGATAGCGGCGATATTTGCGCCAGTCGCGCTTCAGCGCCGGAATCGCCAGCGGCAGCATCACACAGAGGCCAATGATCCAGCGCACCAGCGTCAGATCCGCCGGAATCACCTGATTACTGATCGCCTTGCCGACAATAAAATTACCGGCCCACAGCAGTGGCGGAGTGGCAAACAGCATGATCGCCATCAGCATACTGCGCTGGGGGTTTTGTTCTGTTGCTGCCGGGGAAGTTTGTTGCGGAGACTGCGATGCCTGCATGGGTGTTCCTGACCGGCCGCTGCCGGAAATCCAATCCGGCCTGCACCTTACCACGACGGCCCTCGTCAGGCAGAACGCAGCAAAGGGAAGCGACTGAAAACGGATTATTCCGCTGGCAGAACATCCGCAGCCTTCCCACCTAAAACGTGGGAACGAGTACATCGGTGTAGGAGCGAATTTATTCGCGCTGGCAAGAGCCGGTTAACAACTCCCGGGAATTAATTCCCGCCTACCAAAACAACGATTCCGGTGGCAGAACACAGCGGCGTTCCCACGCAGAACGTGGAAACGCTTGCACAGGAAGGGGAATTATTCGCCCCAAACGTCCTTCAGAACACGAACCCAGTTGCCGCCCATAATCTTGGCAACGTCGGTAGCGTTAAAGCCGCGCTTCAGCAGGGTTTCGGTCAGGTTCGGGAATTCACCGACGGTACGGATACCGGCCGGGTTAACGATCTTGCCGAAGTTGGTCAGACGACGGGCGTAGCCCTTGTCGTGGGTCAGCCATTCGAAGAAGTCATGACCGTGGCCCTGGGTGAAGTCAGTGCCGATACCGACGTTGTCCACGCCACAGATATTAACGATGTATTCGATCGCTTCGGCGTAGTCGTCGATGGTGGAATCAATGCCGTTTTTCAGGAACGGCGCAAACATGGTCACACCAACAAAACCACCGTGGTCAGCGATGAACTTGAGTTCTTCGTCAGACTTGTTACGTGGGTGCGCTTTGAGGCCGGATGGCAGGCAGTGGGAATAACAAACCGGTTTTTTGGACTCCAGAATCACTTCTTCAGAAGTCTTGGAACCCACGTGTGACAGGTCACACATGATGCCCACACGGTTCATTTCAGCAACCACTTCACGACCGTAGTCAGACAGGCCACCATCACGCTCGTAACAGCCAGTACCAACCAGGTTCTGGGTGTTGTAACACATCTGCACCACACCAACGCCGAGGTCCTTGAAGACCTGCACATAACCGAGCTGGTCTTCAAACGCGTAGGAGTTCTGGAAGCCCATCATGATGCCGGTCTTGCCCAGTTCCTTGGCTTTGAGGATGTCAGCCGTGGTTTTGACTTTCATCACCAGATCGCTGTTGGCTTCGATCAGGTTGTTCATCTCAACGATGTTGTCGACCGTCTTCTGGAAATCTTCCCATACCGACACGGTACAGTTAGCCGCCGTCAGGCCGCCCTTACGCATGTCTTCGAACAGTTCGCGGTTCCATTTAGCGATGATCAGACCATCAATAACGATGGAATCTGCGTGTACTTGCTGGGCTTCAGTCATGATGAGTTTCCCCTGGATGGACGATTGCGACATAAGTTCCCGAGCGGTGAAAAGATGCCAGACAGGCACTGGTCGCAGGTATGAATCATGGCCAGTCTAAGAAGCGTAACAACAAGGCGTCTGTCTGGATGCGACATTGGCCATTCCGGCGCCGCCAGCCAGCAATATGAGGGGTGACAAATCGGGCAGATAAAAAAAGGGCTCCCGCAGGAGCCCACAAATACAGACAAGGCGAACTCATGAAGAGTTCGTACCACTGATGCCAGCAAGATCGGAGTATTGGGAGGACCGACCCCACTGACATGGTTCTTACGAACCAGCACAGACCCATGGCACGAGGTCTGGCTAACCGCTACAACAACCAGTCTAGGGGATTGGAAAATTCGTATCTGACTGAATGCGACGCCGATCAGGCCAGCGGCGTCAGACTGGAGACGGGAGCATTTATGAAGGCCGGGCCATGCACAGCCATTGTTGGGCGCGGCCCAACCTACTTCCGACGTCAGATCCGAACACACCCGTCAGGTATAAAAAATCCCCGTCAGGCGTGAGTCTGCGGGGAATCACAACCTGCGGGGACAGAACGAATCAGCAGCTCTCTCGCTTGATTCTAAAAAGGGATACTTTCAGTAAAGCCTCAGCCGAAGCTGCTTTCCAGTTTCACGGAACCAAAACTTGGTTCGTAACGGGCAGCAGCCAGCGGGTTCGGGCCGGTGCTTTCAGCTGGGGCACCAAAACCTGCGGTGTCGTTAGCGGCACGGGTATAACCGTTATCCACATTGTCGTTCCAGGTGCCCATACGCTCCTCACGTGGCGACACACCCATGTACTTGCGGTAGCAACGGCTGAAGTGCGGGGTGGAAACAAAACCACAGGCGGTGGAGATTTCGATTACCGGCATGGTGGTTTGCTTCAGCAACTGACGGGCACGGTCCAGGCGCAGCTTGAGGTAGTAGCGCGATGGCGTGCAATCCAGATAGTTGTGGAACAGCCGCTCCAGCTGGCGACGGGAGATACCAGCGAAGGCTGCCAGATCTTCCAGTTCGATTGGCTCTTCAATGTTGGCTTCCATCAGCTCAACGATTTCAACCAGTTTTGGCTGCGCTGAACTCAGCAGGTGACGCAGCGGAATGCGCTGTTGGTCAGCCTGGTTACGCATACGGTCGTAAACGAACATTTCAGAAATACCGTTGGCCAGTGCGGCACCGTGCTGGGCTGAAATCAGGTACAGCATCATATCAAGTGGCGCAGTACCACCTGAGGCAGTGATGCGATCACGGTCAACAGTGAACAAACGGGTGTTGCAGTTTACGTTCGGGTAACGCTCTTTCAGCGACGCGATACATTCCCAGTGGGCGCTGACGCTGTAACCGTCGAGCAGTTTGGCCGCCGCCAAAGCCAGCGCACCGGTACAGATACCACCCAATACAATTTCCTTGCGGCCCAGCGAGGCAACGTAATCGACTTCCGCCTTGCCGCAGCTCTGCACGATGTTAACGCCGCCCACCACAATCAGGGTGTCGAACAAAGGCGCATTACTGGTAGAAAACTCAGGCATCACAGGAATACCGTCGCTGGCGCGCACGGCCTTGCCAGTGGAGCTGACCAGTGACCAGGAATACAGTTCACGACCACTCAGCTGGTTCGCCATCCGCAGCGGTTCAACCGCGGTCGCCAGTGCCATCATGGTGAAGTTATCCAACAACAAAAAACCGACCCGGGTAGGACGAGCAGCGACTTTGAAAGTCTGCACAGTCAGATCAGATGGAGTTGATTTCATAATGACACCCTCAGGACGGAAAGTGGGAGGAAGTTGCTTTGAACAAGTTTTAGCAATCGACAGGCCAACAAAATTCCGCAATGGCCTAAAATCACCACTGTTATCCAAAAGCGACGTCGTAATTGGACTTTAATTCGCGTTCAGTGCTTTTTTCTTTAAACGACCATTTAATAAAAATTTTTCACTACGGTTAAAAAACAATCAGCTTTCCAAAAATTCCCAAAAACGCACCAGATCGTTTCCAAAGCCCCCCTGCCGCGCCCCGTTTTGTTTCATCCAGTAACACAATATGGATTGATTCTCACTACCAACTGACGTAAATACAGACCTGCCTGTCGCAGTCAGACAGGCCGCTTTTTTACAGAATGGCATGCTGGCCGGTGCTTTTGTGTCTCTCAACCCAGTATCTGTTATTAAGCGAGTACCCTCCCATGGCGGTTTACACCCGACTGACAACAGCCGAACTCGGCCAATTCCTGCAAGCCTTTGCGTTGGGAGAACTGACACAAGCCAGCGATATTAATGGTGGAGTCGAAAACACCAACTACCGCCTTGTTACCACGCACGGTCGTTATGTGCTGACCCTGTTCGAACACCACCAGCCAGCGGAAGTGCAGGATTTCGTTCGATTGGCCCGCCACCTTAATAACGCCGGATTTCTGGTACCGGCTCCCCTGGCAGACCAGCACGGTAACTGGCTTCATAGCCTGGCCGGTAAACCCGCGATTCTCTGTGAGCTGCTGCCCGGCGACCATATCGAAGACGCCAGCCCACGGCAGTGCTGGGAAATCGGCGAAGCGCTGGCGCGCCTGCATCTGGCTTCCAAGGTACTGGAACAGCCACGGCCCAACAGCCGCGGCTTTGACTGGTGGCAACGCATCTATAGCGAAGCGACTCGCTGGCTGGAACCCGCCGACTATCGGCTGCTGAGTTCCGAAATGGCCTGGCAGATGAGCAACCGGGTGCGCTGGAAAGCATTGCCACGCGGCTGGATTCACGGTGACCTGTTCCGCGACAACGTGCTGTTTGTCGAGCAACAGGGCAAACAACGTATTGGTGCCGTACTGGACTGGTACAACGCCTGTGAAGGGGTATGGATTTACGACCTTGCCATCATCGCCAACGACTGGTGCTGCGATGTGACCGGTGAATGGGAGATTGCCAAATACGACGCCCTGCTGGCCGGCTACCAGTCCGTGCGCCCCTTCACCATCATGGAACAGCAAAGCTGGCAGATGGTATTACGCGGTGCCGCCACCCGCTTCTGGCTCAGCCGGCTGGAAACCCTGCGCCATCAGGAATCTATTGAAGGCATGACCGGCAACCGCAAGGATCCCAACGAATACCGCGACAAGCTGCGCACCCGCCAACAGCAATACCAACCGGCACCGAAGGTGTTGGTTTAATTCCCAGTGCCGTAGGTCAGATAAAGACGCGCAGCGGCTGCCATCTGACGCAGGGGCATTGGATGGCACTCACTCCGTTCGCTGATCCAACCTACACGACTGCCGGGTATTTGATAAATCTTGTTGTAGGGTCCAGGCATGCCTGGACAAGGGCCTTTGAAAACATCGCAGCCGCTGTCGGGACATGTCCCGACCCTACGAATTCGATCCTGCGTGGTACGCCCAATCTACATTCATATTGGCAACGCCAGGCTCTCAACCAGATTTTCCCCATAAAAAAACGGCAGACCCAAGGGTCTGCCGTTTTTCATTTACAACCTGGAAGCGGTAAGAGTCTTACTTTTTCAGGTTCTTCTGTACGGTATCGCTGTACCAATCCAGGAAGTTGATTACACCAAACTCGAAGGTTTTGGAGTAAGGACCAGGCTGGTAGGCAACCGAGTTGATACCTTGCTGGTTCTGTTCACCCAGAATACGGTCCTGATCGTTGGTGGCATCCCACACCAGACGCAGACGCTCTGGATCGTAATCAACGCCTTCTACCGCATCCTTGTGGACGAACCACTTGGTGGTGACCATGGTTTCCTGAGCGGAAATTGGCAACACACGGAAGACGATGAAGTGGTCAGACTGCATGTGGTTCCAGCTGTTTGGCAGGTGCAGGATACGCATGGAACCCAGTTCGCGGTTCTTGATGCGGCCCAGCAGCTTCTCACAGCCTTTCTGACCATCCAGCGTCATTACCTCAACGCCTTTCTTCAGCGGCATACGCACGATACGGTTGCGCAGACCAGGGCCAAAGCTCTTGTGCTCGTGCGGAATACCTTCGGCATCCCAGGCAGCTGCCTGAGCCGCGTAGTGGTCGAGGAAATCCTGTGGCGCACGTGGATCATTGGTGTCGTCCCATTCCAGCAGGGTGTTCAGCAGTTCCGGGTGGCTACCGGCGCAGTGGTAACACTCGCGGTTGTTTTCAATCACCAGTTTCCAGTTGGCTTTTTCGTACATGTGGGATTCAACCGCCAGCTTGGTGTTTTCCACATCGTACGGTTCCATGTACTGTTCCAGAGTTTCCAGGAACTGATCGAAATCAGACTCTGGCTGCTCTTTGCCCAGACAAACGAAGATGAAACCACCGGCAGTCTTGGTGTGGGCTTTCTTCAGACCATGGCCTTTCATGTCGAAGTCGTCGCCCATTTCGGTACCGGCGTATAGCAGGTTACCTTTCAGGTCGTAGGTCCACTGGTGGTATGGACAAACCAGGTTGGCAGCCTTACCGCGGTGTTTGGTGCAAATCACCGAACCACGGTGACGACAGACGTTGTGGTATGCCTGCACACCACCTTCACCGTCACGAACGATCAGGACCGGGTTCTGGCCAATTTCAACGGTGAAATAATCACCCTTGGCTGGAACCTCGGAAGTCATACCAACGAAGATCCATTCTTTCTGGAACACTTCTTCCATGTCCACACGGAACATGTTTGGATCGTTGTACAGGGGTTGTGGCAGGGAATAGCTTGGGTCGCGACCTTCCAGCTCGGCTTTCATTTGCATGCGTGCATCAGCATAGCTATCGGTAGTGATGTTCAGCAGATCAAACTCTTTCATATCCGCATTTCCTCAATCATCAAAATGGCATTCCTGTTCAACGGAATGCCCAGGCTGCTCGATTTAAAATTCCATTGCCGGAGCTGGAAGTCAGTCACGGTTGGCTTGTTGCCAGAAGGGTTCTGCGACCACTTCAGGTGTAGGGCGATACTGGGTCAAATACGGCGATTCCAGTTGACCGTTTACGACTTCAGCAACGCCGAAATTCGACGCCTCTGTCGGCATTGAAAGCCGATATAGACGTGGATCAATTTCAACTGGCGCGCTTGGAACAGAGTCGTGTCGCGAATGGTTAATTTTCCAAAATTGACTCAGGGCAATATTCTCCCCATAGCCACGGGCCCATGGTTGTCGCTAAAAAGAACACCGCAAGCTAACGGCCGATAGAAGCAGCCTTTTACCGTAATTTTGGCAGGAGTGATATCCCAATGAATAGCGCAACCGCCCTGACCAACCAGGGACTATCTGAAGTAACCACCAATACCTGGGTAAATGGTCGCCATCTGGTGCGTTGCGCCCGCGTGGTCAACGAAACCCACGACGTCAAAACCTTTTGTTTCCTCGCTGAAGTACCTGTGCTGTTTTTCTTCAAGCCAGGTCAGTTCGTCACACTGGAGCTGGAAATCGAAGGCCAGCCAGTAATGCGTTCCTACACCATCTCCAGCTCACCTTCGACGCCCTACAGCTTCAGCCTGACCATCAAACGGGTGCCGGGTGGCAAGGTCTCCAACTGGATGCATGACAACCTGAAAGAAGGCGATGTGATTCCGGTGCACGGCCCGGTGGGTAACTTCAACTGTATCGACTTCCCGGCCGATAAAGTGCTGCTGTTGTCTGGCGGCGTTGGTATCACGCCAGTGATGTCGATGGCTCGCTGGTACTACGACACCAGCACTGATATCGACATGGTATTTGTCCACAGCGCCCGTTCCCCGATCGATATCGTTTATCAGGGTGAACTGACCAACATGTGCGCACGGGTGCCGAACTTCCACCTGCATCTGATTTGCGAGCGAGAAGCGCTGGGTTTCCCGTGGTCTGGCTATCGCGGCTATCTGGATCAGGCCAAACTCGACATGATGGTGCCCGACCTGCACGACCGTGAAGTTTTCTGCTGTGGTCCTGAGCCTTACATGCGCGCGGTACGTAGCCTGTTGCAAGCCAACGGCTTCAACATGGAGCATTACCATGAGGAATCCTTTGGTTCGACTCCGGCCGAAATCAAACAGGATGCCCTCGACCAGGCAGTCGAAGCCGAAGAGGCGCTGGAAGCCTTCGACAGCAGTGATCTGATCACGGTTGAATTCAGCCAGTCCGGCAAGAGCATTGGTGTCATGCCCGGCGAAACCGTGCACACCGCTGCCGCCAACCTCGGCATGTACATTCCGAAAGCCTGCGGTATGGGTATTTGTGGTACCTGTAAGGTGAAGAAACTGGAAGGAGAAGTAGAGATGAATCACAACGGTGGTATCACCGACGAAGACGTCGCCGATGGCTACATCCTGTCTTGCTGCTCGGTACCAAAAGGCAAGGTAGTGATCGAAAACTGATCACTCAGATTACGACAAGAAACGGCGCCTGAGCGCCGTTTTTTTGGCCAATCGAACCATCAGCGTTGCAGGTCTTTGGCCATTTTTCCCGCCTTGCCCCAGTTGGTGCTGGGAACTTCCTGCAGGATGATCCTGATTGCTTCAACCGGTGAATCAGAAGCCTCTGCAAGCGTGGCCGTCACCTGTTCGATGATATTGCGCTTCTGATCCTCAGAGCGGCCTTCCATCATTTGAATCGTAACAATCGGCATATTGTGTCTCCACTATTCAGAATACGGCGTTGACCCGATGATCAGGTCACCACCGTCAGGAATCGTTCATTCAGCTCGCGGGTATGGTAAAAAATAGCTGAGCCCATCTGGTCATAGGTCCACACCAGCGGTTTCATATCCGGGTAAAAATCATAGCCACCACTGAAGGTTTCAAAGCGATTGCCAGATGGATCAAAGGCGTAAATCGTCTTTCCCTTGGTGATACCATGGCGCAGTGGACCAATATCCAGTGCCACATCCTTGGCCGCCATCACATCGGCTGCGTGTAATACCCGCTCCCAGCTTTCCAGCAAATAGGCGGCGTGATGCAAGGTGTTATTACGTTCGTCGCGCACAAAGGCAATATCATGGGCCTTGGTAGAGCAGCTCAGCCAGACCGCCAGGTCGGTCTCACCATCTTCAGCCTTAATCCGTTCCACCACCTTGAATCCCAGTACATTGCAGAACAGATCACGACTGCCATCGAGATCAGCACCGTGAATCTGCCAATGGTCCAACCGCACCGGACAAATACCACCCGGGCCATCCACACGAACCCCTGGATTGACATAACCAAGCCCATCGCCAACGTCTTCGCGCTGGTAATACAACTCAAAGACATGACCAGTTGGTGCCGTAAAGCGCAGCCGCTCGCCGGTAGCCAACATTTCACCTGCAGCAATCCGTTCGGTCTTGACGCCATAAGCATTCAGATCAGCATCGAGTTGCTCCAGCGTTTGCTTGTCGAGCACCTTGAAGCCATAGAAATCCATCCCGGCCTGATCCGCTTCACGTAGAATCAGACTGTGATGATCGCGCTCATCAGCGGTTTTGAAATATTCACGACCCTGGTCATCGCTGCCCATATGAACCAGTCCCATGACGTTGGAATAGAAATCGACCGACTCCTGCATATCCAACACCCGAAGCTGGCAGTGTCCCGGGCGTAATACGCCTGTCATAGCCATACTGTTTTCCTCTTATTTTTATTCACCATCAGCAGGATCATCGAACGTCAAACGATTCGTGTCTAATATGGTTTCAGTAAGTAAATATACTTTTTAGGTATACCTTTGAGGATACAGCTTTAGTCGTTCCGAGACTTTATGATCCAGCCTGAGCAGCCGCACAGCCAACACAAGAACCCGGGCTGGCGTAACCAGTCCGGGCTAAACATTTGGGGCATCAACTTAATCCGGTACTCGCTCTGGACTTCAGGATGGTGAATCCCGAAGCCGGTTTGCAGGCATTGCGAGTTACGTCAAAACCGGCGACACCGAGTCGGAATCATCCGGCAGCCCCCATTCATAGACGGCAACGCCGGGTTCAGCTCTTCAAGGGAATAATACTCAGGTCACTGCGCGGAAAAATACGGCAGGCCAGCACAATGCTTTGCTCTTCATCTCGTGGCGAGATATGGGCTCGGCTCATTTTCTTGCTGGTATAGGTCCCTTCAGTGACCTTGATGCGGCATTTACCACAGCCGCCCCCCTTGCAACCCACCAGTACCGGAGAGTTCTTGCCCAGCTGCACCAGCAGATTGGCTTGTGAATTACCAGAGAGCGTACATTGTCCCTGATTACTGATACTGACCTGATGGCAAGACTTGCCACCTGATATTTCAGAAAGCGTTTGTTGAGTCATGGCCGTACTTCTTTTTATTGTTTAGCAATGTTTCAACATCATAGTGAAGTTGGGGGGAATAGACCCCCCCATAGATGGAAACTTAATCTCCTGATTTCTGGATCAAACGCAGCTGTAATAATCGTTGCACCCGTTCGGTGGTTGTTGCTGGCAAGCCAGTTGCCCGACAACCGTCAATCACAGGCCCACAAATTTCTGCCAGCTCGAGTGCACGATTTTTCTCAAAGTCGACCAGCATTGAAGTCTTGATATCGTCGAAATCACAGATCAATTGATACATGGCGTCGGCATCACTGTCAGCCAGAGCCACATCATTTGCCTGTGCCGCCCGCACCGTTTCCGCCATCAATTCCTGCACCATTGGTCCCAGCACCGGGTCCGATGTCATCGGCCGAGTAGTCAGCCCGGTCAGTGCGGATAACGGATTGACGCCATTGTTGATGACCAGTTTGCGCCACAGCGCCTGCTGGATATCCGTCTCATACCGACAGGGGATTCCAGCGTCAATAAAGGTGCTTGCGAGAGCTTCAGCCCATGGCTGCAAGTCGGGATTAAGGCGCTGCGACGGCCAGACGCCCATTTCTATCTGCGCCACACCAGTGGCCTCGACCACACCAGGCGAAATGATATGGCCACCAATCCGCACCGCCAATCCGCCCAGTGTACGCTGCTGGCCAACCACCGCGGCGATTTCAGGCTCATTGGTAACGCCATTCTGGATCGACAGCACCGGCGTTTGTGCCGTGGCAAGCCAGTCCGCCAGTGTCGCCATCATCCCAGCCGTTGCCATACCTTTGGCAGCCAGCACCAGTAAATCAAAATCAGCACATTGCCAGCCCTTTGCCAGACCAGCCAGATCCGTGGCAACCACCGGCTGGTGTTGCAGCTGGAGACTCGGGTGACGCAATGTCAGACCATCGCTTTGCAGTGCGCGTAAATGTTCGCCACGAGCCACCAGAACAACCTCATGGCCCGCCTGTATCAGCCGAGCAGCGTAATAACAGCCAATACCACCGGCACCCAGAATCAGTAAACGCATCCCCTCTCCCTATCAGCAGGCCTCCTACACCACGGCTCGCACAACCCCACCATCGGCACGAACAGCGGCTCCGGTGGTTGCCGACGCCAGCGAACTGCATAGATAGGCAATCATGGACGCTACTTCATCCGGGGCAGCGAAGCGCTGGATCAGTGAAGAAGGACGGACTTTTTCAAAAAACTCCTGTTCGAACTGCTCGAACGACTTACCCTCATCCTTTGCCAACTGGTTTACAAAATCAACCACACCACGGGAGCGGGTTGGTCCAGGCAACACACTATTGACGGTAATACCCGTGCCTGCCAGCGATTCAGCCATACCACGGGCGACGGCCAGCTGGGCCGTCTTGGTCATGCCATAGTGAATCATCTCAGCTGGAATTTGCACCGCACTCTCACTGGAAACAAAGATAATGCGTCCCCAGTTTTGTTCTTTCATACCTGGCAGGTATAGACGACTGAGCCGAATGCCCGACATTACATTGACTTCAAAGAAACGATACCAGTCCTGATCACTGATATCGGCAAACTCGGCAGGTTCAAAAATTCCCAGATTGTTGACCAATATATCAACCTTTGGATATTGCGCCGCCAGCCGATCGATGGTTTCAGGCTTTGCCAGATCACCAGCGAAACCTAATAGATTGCCACTCACCTGCGGTTGCAGAATCTCAATGGCAGCTGCCACCGCAGCCTCCGAACGGCCGTTGATAATAACGCTGGCTCCATCGTTGGCCAGCGCCCTGGCTGTAGCCATGCCTATTCCTGCTGTTGAGCCAGAGACCAGCGCCAGTTTTTCCTTGATTCCCAGATCCATAAAACACCTGTGATAAATTTTGGCTAAAAAAAAGCCCCTTACGGGGCAAAACACTCAGACAACAAGTGAGCACACCCTGAATGGGCCTGGTTCAAACAAAACGACCGCTAATCGATCCCAGTCCCTGATAACGCACGGAAAAGCTGTCACCTTTCTTGCATTGGAAGGCTGCAGTAACCGCCCCAACCATCACAAAGGTGCCAGCCGGAATTTCTTCATCACGCTCACCAAACATATTCGCCAGCATGGCAACCGATGCTGCCGGATGGCCCAGTACCGCTGCGCCAGCTCCGGTTGCAACGATTTCGCCATTCACTTCCATCACCACACCGAAATGTTTGAGGTCGACGTTTTCGACCCGCTGCATCTGGCCACCAGTAATAAAGCGGCTGGACGATGAGTTATCGGCAATGACACTCTTGAGATCGAACTTGAAGTCCTTGTAGCGGGAATCAATGACCTCAACGGCAGGCAGCACAAAATCAGTGGCCGCCAGGACGTCGGCAATGGTGATGCCCGGCCCTTTCAGCGCTTTTTTGGTCACAAAAGCAATTTCTGCTTCGATCTTTGGGTGGATCAGTTCGTCAGTCTTGATCTCACCACCATCCGGTACAGTGAAGTAATCACACAGGAAGCCGTAGCAAGGGTGCTCAACGCCCATCTGCGCCATTTTGGCCCAGCTGGTCAAACCCATTTTCAGACCAACAATTTTGGTACCACGGGCTTCCTTGCGACGACGGATTTCCCATTGGATGTCGAAGGCATCCTTATAGGTCATTTCCGGGTAATCGTTGGTCAGCTTGGTAACTTCGTAAGCTTCCAGCTCGGCCTTTTCCAGATGGGCCGCTGCTGCTTCAATCTGCTCACGATTCAGGTTGTTCTCACTCATCTTGTTATTCCTCGAATTCTTTCCGGGCCTGACGCCGAAGGTCTGACGTCAGGCGCAATATGCTTGCTGGTTTTGGCGCTGTCGGATGGTGGCCGCTTCGCGTCTTTATCCGACCTACGGAACTGCATGGAATGCCTGCCGTGTGGCTACCACGCCTGTCGGATGGCAGCCGCTTGGCGTCTTTATCCGACCTACAGGACTGTGTGGGAGCCAGTATCACTGGCTCCTGCCGGTAGGTCAGATAAGCCGAAGGCGCCATCTGACAAAGGGCCTAGAGTTTCCCGGCCGCTTTCGCCATGGTCAGCGCCAGGTCTTCGATCATGTCTTCCTGACCACCAACGGTGCCGCGTTTGCCCAGTTCCACCAGGATGTCGCGCGCCTGAACGCCGTATTTGGCTTCAGCGCGTTTGGCGAACAACAGGAAGGATGAGTACACACCGGCGTAACCGAGCGTCAGCGAATCACGGTCGACCCGGATTGGCTGGTCCATCATCGGTGTAATCAGGTCTTCGGCGACGTCCATGATCTTGTACAGGTCGATACCGGTTTCGCAGCCCATGCGATTCAGCACCGCGCACAGCACTTCCAGCGGGGTGTTACCCGCGCCAGCACCCAGCCCGGCAACCGAACCATCGATGCGCGCACAACCGGCTTCAATGGCAGCCAGTGAGTTGGCCACACCCATGGCCATGTTGTGGTGGCCATGGAAACCCAGTTCGATTTCCGCTGGCAGTTCGTTGCGCAGTGCGGTGATTTTTTCGCTCACTTCGTCTGGCAGCATGTAACCGGCGGAGTCGGTGCAATAAATGCAGTTGGCGCCGTAGCTGACCATCAGCTTGGCTTGCTCGACAATTTTGTCGGCCGAAGCCATGTGCGCCATCATCAGGAAGCCGACGGTGTCCATGTTGAGGTTGCGAGCGAAGGTGATGTGCTGCTGGGAGACGTCGGCTTCGGTGCAGTGGGTGGCGACACGAATGGTGTTTACACCCAGTTCCTTGGCCATTTTCAGGTGGTCAACGGTACCGATGCCCGGCAGCAGCAGCGCAGACACTTTCGCCTGTTTCATCTTCGGGATCACCGCGCCAAGGTATTCCTCGTCGGTGTGGGCCGGGAAGCCGTAGTTCACCGAGGAACCGCCGAGGCCGTCACCGTGGGTGACTTCGATCAGTGGCATACCGGCGTCGTCCATGGCACAGGCCACTTTCACCATCTCATCGACGGAGATCTGGTGACGCTTGGCGTGCATGCCGTCGCGCAGGGACATGTCGTGCAGACGGACTGATTTACCTTGCAGATTCATAGTAGTTTCCTCCGTCTATTATTCGCCGCGAGCGGGCAGGCTAATGGTTCCGTTCGCCACTTCTTCGGCGAACATTTCGGCGGTACGCAGACCGGCGGCGGTCATGATGTCGAGGTTACCGGCGTATTTCGGCAGGAAGTCGCCCAGACCTTCCACTTCCATAAACATGGACACACGGTTGCCGTCGAACACCGGGCCGTTGACCAGCTTGTAGCCCGGCACGTATTTCTGCACTTCAGCGACCATCTGGTGGACGGATTCGGTGATGGCATCGCGGTTTGGCTCGGACTCCGTCAGACAGTGCACAGTGTCGCGCATCATCAGTGGCGGCTCGGCCGGGTTGATGATGATGATGGCCTTGCCCTGTTTGGCGCCGCCGACCTTTTCAACCGCACCGGCGGTGGTACGGGTGAATTCATCGATGTTCTGACGGGTGCCCGGGCCAACCGATTTGGATGACACAGTGGCGATGATTTCGCCGTAATCCACTGGCTGCACACGGCTAACGGCAGCGACCATCGGAATGGTCGCCTGGCCACCACAGGTCACCATGTTGACGTTCATTTCGAGGTTCTTGGCATGGTCCGCCAGATTCACCGGCGGAATGCAGAAGGGGCCAATCGCCGCTGGTGTCAGGTCGATCATGATCACGCCCAGCTCGTTGAGCTTGCGGGAGTTCTCGGCATGAACGTAAGCCGAGGTCGCGTCGAAGGCGACGCGAATATCGTCGGCGACCACGTGTTCGAGAATGCCGTCGACGCCAGTCGAACAGGTTTTGATGCCCATCGCCGCAGCGCGCTTGAGGCCTTCGGATTCCGGGTCGATACCCACCATCCACACCGGCTCCACCCATTCGGAGCGCTGCATTTTCATCAGCAAATCGGTGCCGATGTTGCCTGGGCCAATGATGACCGCTTTGAGTTTGTTGCTCATAACATTCGTCTCTTGCTGATGGGGGATTAAACGAAACGCACGGAAGCGGAACCGATGCCGCCGATGGTGACGGACATGTAGTCACCGGCTTTAACTGGCTCCAGAGGTACCAGCGAGCCAGACAGAATCACTTCGCCAGCCTTCAGCGGAATACCAAACTGGCCCAGCGTATTGGCCAGCCAGGTGACACAGTTGACCGGTGAGCCCAGCGCTGCTGCACCAGCGCCGGTGCTGATGATTTCGCCGTTCTTTTCCACCACCATGCCGCAAGTAGCAAGGTCGATGTCACGCGGGTCAATCGCGGTGTCGCCCAGCACAAACAGGCCGCAAGAGGCGTTGTCGGCGACTGTGTCCTGAATCTTGATCTTCCAGTCTTCAATGCGGGAATCGACTACTTCAAAACACGGGATCACGAAGTCCGTAGCGGCCAGAATATCGGCGTTGGTGAGGCCCGGGCCCATGATGTCTTTTTTCATCACGAAGGCGATTTCACCTTCCGCCTTGGGCTGGATCAGCGTTTCACTGATCGGCATTTCCTGACCCTGGCTGTAGGCCATTTTGTCGGTCAGGAAACCAAAGTCCGGCTGGTGCACGTTGAGCATGTTTTGCACCGCTTTGGAGGTCACACCAATCTTTTTGCCGATGATGCGTTCACCGGCAGCAACACGACGCTCAACCATGCGCAATGAAATGTGGTAGGCATCTTCAATCGAAATATCATCGAAGCGCTCGGTTAATGGTTTGACCGGAGTGCGGTTAACCAGAGCATCGTATAGCTCGTCGCCCGCATGCTGGATTTGTTCCTGATTCATATTATTCTCGTTACCTGTATCAGTGATTTGGGCAAGCCGAACCTCCGGACGAAGACGACCGTTAAAGCTGGCTGATTATTTTTCAGGAGACTGGAAATACCCTGACGTCCAATTTACTCCTGTCAGATTTCTGCTCAATATTCAGAAACTGAAACTCAAGCTCCCGCATATGGAATCATGCAACCGCACGCGGCTGCTCCAGTTCGTGTTTGGGAAAATGCTCAATTACGTAGTCAATAAATGCCCGGGTACGAGCAGGCAAACTACTGCGATGCGGGTAAATCATATGGACATCCTTGTCACCGGCATTCCAGTCCGCCAACAGGGCTACCAGCTCTCCCCGAGCCAGATACTGCTCCACCATATAACTGGGTAAATACCCAATCCCCATACCATCCAGCACCATTTCCAGTGCCAGTCGGGCCTCGTTGGTGGTCAATACCGGCCGTGGCACAAACGACACACTGTCTTCGCCTTGCTGAAAGCGCCATACCGGCGTACCACGGGTTGCGACCAACGGCCAGTTGCCCAGTTCACCCGGCGAGTCAATCGTATCCAGCCCATCCAGATGGGATGGGCTGGCACACAACACTGAGCGGGTTTTGAACAGCGGTCTGGATATCCATTCATTCAGCGTAATAACGCCCATGCGAAAGGCGATATCAATACTGTTTTTAACCAGGTCCGCATTATCATTAGACAGTTGTAATTCCACCGATATGCGCGGATTCTCACGCATGAAATCCCGTACCAACGGCTGAATAAAATGATGCCCAAGCGCAATAGGGGCAGTGATTTTTAGCTCCCCCGTCAAAGACGATAATTCGCTGTTGATATTTTCGACCTGTAATTCGAGGTCGTGAATCATCGGGTTAACCCCTTCATACAGCCGCATACCGGATTCAGTCAGACCAAAGTGCTTGGCAGTACGGTGAATCAGCTTGTAGCCGAGGCGATCTTCAAATGCCTGAATACGGCGACTGAGTGTTGACAGAGGTACGTTCAAATAACGGGCAGCGCTGACCAGACTGCCCTTTTCCACTGCGATCACAAAGAAATACAAGTCCTGATAGTTCACCATTTTATGCTCCTGCTACTGACTACACGTGTGAGGCTTTGGTCGTCGCCAGTGGTCGTGATTGCTCTCGTTCGTCAGGCAAGACCCGCCGGGTCGACAACACATCCAGGCCGGTCAGCTGCTGGATCAGGCCACTAAGCCCGCTGCGCAGGTACTGGGTCATCAGAATCGCCAGTGCACCAAGGCCAATCAAATACCAGGTGCCGTAATCGCTGAACCAGGTGTCTATCAGCCAGTACACCAGCGTACCGATCAGGGGGCCTTCAATACGGCCAATACCACCGATCATCACAATAAAAATGCCAAATGCGGTCCAGTTAACGCTGAAAGCAGCGTCTGGTGAAATGCGCAGGTTGGAAACAAAATACAGACCACCAGCCAATGCACAGCCCACTGCTGCAAGGATGTATACCGCCAGTTTCATGCGGGCAACGTTAATGCCCTGGCTTTCGGCAGCGACTTCACTGTCACGAATTGCCTGTAATGCCAGACCCTGTTTTGAACGCAGGAACAGATAGACAGACACCAGCGTAATCAGCACCGCCGCCAGCGCCACCCAATAGGTCATGTTCTCGCGGAAGCTGCGGGAAACCCCGCGGAAAGCCGTCAGGCTGGTGCCCGAACCGCCACCGACAGCATCAATGTTGGCCACCGTTAGCCGAATCACTTCGGCAATCACCCAGGTACCAATCGCGAAATAACCACCGTTCAGCCGAAACGCAATTTTTGAGACAGGGAAAGCCAATACACCAGCAATCAGGGCTCCCAGCACAATTGCCACAAACGGATTGACCCCGGCCAAGTTGGCAAGTGCCAGCATCAGATAGCCACCAAGGCCAAAAAATGCCTGCTGACCAACGGACACCATGCCGCCATAACCAGCCAACAGATTCCACATCATGGCAAAAATAAACAGACAGGCGATGTTCACAAATTCGTACATCCAGTAAGAATCGCCCCAGTAAGGCATACTGCCACCAACCACGGCGACCAATGCCAACAGCACAACCAAAATCGTGTTTTTCATTATTATTCTCCCGGGCCTCAGCCAACGGTTTTTGGAAACAGGCCATTGGGTTTGAAAGCCAGAATGGCGATAAACACCAAATGACCAAACCAGATTCCCCAGCCGGGATCGAAATAAAAGCCTATTTGCTGAGCCAGCCCGAGCGTCATAGCACCCAGAAAAGTCCCCCAGAACGATCCCATGCCGCCAATGATTACCGACTCAAAGGCGAACAGCAGCAGTGACGGACCATCTGTTGGCGCCACCGTGGTGCGCATACTCTGGAACAGCCCGGCCAGAGCTACCAGCGCAAATGCCAGTGCTGTTGCCATCGAATAGACTTTCGAGCTGTTGAGGCCCATCAGCTCGGCGATATCTTTTTCATCCGATACTGCGCGGAACGCCCGTCCCAGCGCGGTATGCTGGAACATCCACTGCAACCCAAAGGTGCAGGCAATAGCGCAGGCCAGAATAATCAGCGGCAACACTCCCACCGTCATGTCACTGGTAATGCCAAATCCCAGGGTATTCAGACCACCACTGTCGAGGGAGCGCGGATTGGCGGAAAAAATCTCCTGCAGCAGGTTCTGGGCAATGATCGATAACCCGAATGTAATCACCAGCGACGGCAGCGGGTCCTTGCCCAGCGTGCGATTCAGTACGAAGTACTGGAAGGCATAACCGCTCACCAAAGCGCAGGGAACCAGAAACACGATTAGCAGAAACGGATTGATATTGACCACCGACGCAATCGCGATGCCGATAAAACCGGAAATAACGATCTGGTCTCCGTGAGCAATATTGGTCAGACGCATAACGCCAAACATCAGCGACAGGCCTAACGCAAACAAGCTGTAAAGGCCGCCCAGCAGGACGCCGTGAATAATGACTTCAAACATAATCAAATCCCGAAGTAGGCGTGACTGATCTGATCGCGGGTCAGCTGCCGGCTTTCGCCCTGCAACGCCACGCGTCCTTCCTGGAAGCAATACAGGCGTTCAGAGCACTGCTGTGCCAACGTCACGTCCTGTTCCACCACCACTACCGACATACCGTCGGCGGTGATGTCTGGCAGCGAATCGTAGATTTCCCGAATCACAATCGGCGCCAGCCCCAAAGAAATCTCGTCACACAGCAGCACATCCGGATTGCTCATCAGTGCCCTACCGATCGCGACCTGCTGTTGCTGGCCACCGGACAAGGAAGTTGATGGCTGTTTACGTTTCTCTTTCAAAATCGGAAACAGCTTGTAGACCTCATCCAGATTCCAGCGGCCCGGACGTTTGGCAAAGGCTCCCATCTGCAGATTCTCTTCCACCGACATACTGGGAAAAAGACGCCGCCCTTCCGGCACCATGGCAACACCCTTGCGAACAATCTCACCTGGTGCACGCCCCCCAATCGCTTCACCACGCAGGCGAATTGATTGCTGCGCCACCGGTAACAGACCGGTAATGGCTTTCATCAGCGTACTTTTACCGGCGCCATTGGCTCCCAGTACGCCCACCACCTCGCCTTCGTGCAGTTCCAGATCGACACCAAACAGCACCTGCGCATCGCCATAAAATGCTTCCAGACCGGCAACCGACATTAATTGACTGCTCATGCTTCGATCCCCATGTAAACCCGGCGAACTTCGGGATCATTCATCACTTCGTCCGGCGTGCCTTCAGCGAGCTTCTTGCCAAAGTCGATCACCAGCAGACGGTCGGCAATCGCCAGCAGGGCGTGAACAACGTGTTCAATCCAGATCATGGTGGTCCCACGTGCCTTGATGCGCTTCAGTTCATCCACCAGCTCACGCGCTTCCGGTTCCGTCAGGCCTCCTGCGATTTCATCCAGCAGCAATAACCGCGGACGGGTCGCCAGCGCCCGTGCCAGTTCCAACCGCTTGCGATTCAGCAGCGTCAGGCTGCCAGCCGGTTTATTGGCATACTCTCGCAAGCCAGTGGATTCCAGCACTTCAGTAGCAATTTGCCAGGCTTCTGTCTCACTAACCTGGGCACCAAAACAGGCGGCGGTCACCAGATTCTCGAACACCGACATATTGCCGAATGGGTGCGGCACCTGATAACTGCGGCCAATACCCGCTCGACAGCGCTCGTGTGGCCGCAGACGACTGATCGTTTCACCATCGAAATACACGGCTCCGGCATCCAGCGAAGCATCGCCGGAAATCAGGTTAAACAGGGTAGTCTTGCCAGCACCATTGGGCCCAAGAATGCCCAAGGTTTCGCCATCCCTTACTGCAAACGACACATCCTGGGTCACTTTCAGAGCGCCATAGCTCTTACAGGCCCCTTCTACTTTCAATAACATCGCTTCTCTCCGGAAACACAGGACAAGGGTCCACCGTCAGTGGATTACCCTGTCCGCAGCGCCAATGACGATAGCCATCAGCACCACGACCTGATCAGGAATATTTGATGGGCAGCAATTCAGCTTCCAGCGGAACCATGGGTGCCTGGCTGTTTTCAACCACCACCAGTTCCAGCTTGCCTGCACGTTTCTGCCACTGACCGGACACCAACGGTGTCTTGGCAATATTCGGAACCGGTCCGGCTCCCTTGTTGAAGTTGACGTTACCGACAACGGTGTTGAGATTGGTCGTCGCCAGCGCCTGACGAATATCTTCCGGATCATTGCTGCCAGCGCGCTTGAGTACATCCAGCGCCACTTCAAACAGGGAATGCTTGAGGCCCAGCGGCATGGTCCATGGCTTGCCGGTTGCGATCATGTAACTGTCCGCCAGTTCGCGCGCCGACTGTCCGGTAATGGTGGAATGGAATGGATAGGCCGGGCTCCACATCAGTTCAACGGTCAAACCTTCAGCCCTTGGGCCAAAAGCCGCGATAGCCTGCGGGAATTCGGTTGCCTTGGCGACCGTCACGATTTTCGGCTGAAAGCCCTGCTGACCCGCCTGATTCCAGAAGTTGGCGAAGTCTGGCGGCGTTACCACTCCGGTAACAATTTCCACGTCCTGTTTGCGGAATTCAGAAATAAACGATGAGAAGTCGTTAATGGGTGTCTGGAAGCGACCACGGTCAACAATGCCAAAACCCTTGTCTTTCAGAACTGACGGGAAGCCACGCTGGCCATCTCCCCAGGCATTGCCATCTTCATCGTTAGGCCACAGCGCGCCGAGCTGTTTATTGGTTGGAATCTTGCCCCAGAGGTTGGAGTAGGAACCAATTACGTCTTCCAGCCCCCAGAAAAAGTGGTAGGTGTAATCGAACCCCACTTTCGGATCACCATTACGGCCAAAGAAAAACGGCTGCCACGGCGTATCGTTGGTGATGCAGGGAACACCATTCGCTTCACACTGGTCCGCCACCGGATTGGTCGTTGCCGGAGTTGAAGAAGCCACCACCAGATCGACCCGATCACGCAGGATCAATTCAGAAGCGGCGTTACTGGCCTGGTTCGGACTTGACTGGCTGTCCTTGTAGATCACTTCTACATTGAACTTTTTGCCACCCGACATAATGCCACCGGCAACAGCCTTGCGAACCTGCTCCAGAGTGAAGCGATCCGGCTCGGCAAAGGCCGCCAGCGGGCCAGTCTGGGGACTGACATAACCAATCTTGAAGGTATTACTGCGAGCCTGGGCAAACGGAATTTTTCCGGCTACGGCGACTGCGGATGATGCTAACAGGGAACTTTTGATAAACGAGCGACGTGTTGTGTCGACCATGCTATCTATCCTCTTTATTATTTTTGTCAGGAAAAGGAGTAACAGCTATCTCTAACTTGATGGTCATGTTGGCCAATGGGCTGGCACACGTCTAATATTGTTTGTGTCTGCAACTATACCTATTAAGTATAGCTGTGGTAATTCGGGACGGATCATAGTCCAATGCTTTCTATCCGGCCCCTAGGGGTGTGATGATGGCTTCTGCAGGCTCCGGCCGGAATTCCGCATCAGGCACTGAACAGCCCAATAAAAATAATATGCAAACAAACAAAATGACTCTGCCAGACAACACCGACCTGTTGTCGCAAATACGCTTTGACCCAGCCGAAGGCAAAATCTGGCTGAGTGAAAACCGCATGCTGCTGATGCATTCAGCGGTGATGGGATTGTTACGCAAGGATTTGATTACGACGCTGGGAGAGCAACGCACCCGTGCCTTTCTGATGCGCCTGGGTTACCAGTCTGGCTGGATTGACGCCGAGCTGGTACAAGGTATCCGACCGGACCTGACCACCAAAGAAGCCTACTTCGTTGGCCCTCAGCTGCATACCATCGAGGGCATGGTGCGGGCCGAGCCGCTACAGCTCGATTTTGACGTCGCCGCTGGCACCTTCGAATGCACGGTCGACTGGCACGACTCCTACGAAGCAGCGCTCCACGTACAGGAATTCGGACTGTCCGAAAACCCTATTTGCTGGACCTTGCTGGGCTACGCCAGCGGTTATACCACCTTCTATATGCAGCAGCGCATTCTGTTCAAGGAAGTGATGTGCAGTGGCTGTGGCGATCCACACTGCCGCATTGTTGGTAAACCGATCGACGAATGGGAAGACCACGTCGAGCTGGAAAACATGCTGTTACCCGACCCGGTCGCCGACGAACTGTTTGCCTTGAGGCAGCAACTATCGGAGTTGCATCAGCATACAGACCCACACCGCCGTCGCCAGCATGCTGAAACCGGCGCCATGATGGCCGTCGGCCAGTCGCCGGTGTTTCGGGACATTTTGCAACTGCTGAAAAAAGCCGCTGACAGCAAGGCCACCGTACTGCTGCAAGGCGAAACCGGCGTCGGTAAGGAGGTTATGGCCCGAGAACTACACGCCCACTCCCAACGTGCCGACAAAGCCTTTGTCGCCGTGAACTGTGCCTGTATCCCGCAGGAGCTGATCGAAGCCGAGTTGTTTGGTGTCAACAAGGGTGCCTTTACCGGTGCCAACGAATCCCGTGCGGGCCGTTTTGAACGTGCTCATCTCGGCACCATTTTTCTCGATGAGGTCGTCGAACTGTCCCCCAAGGCCCAGGCTGCACTGTTACGGGTGTTGCAGGAAGGTGAACTGGAGCGGGTTGGTGGTGATCGAGCAATTGCCGTGGATGTTCGAGTGGTCGCTGCCAGCAATGAAAATCTCAAACAGGCCGTCGATGATGGCCGCTTTCGGGCCGACCTGTTTTATCGTCTGAATGTGTTCACTGTAGAAGTACCACCATTGCGTGAGCGACGTGAGGATATTGCGTTGTTTGTCGATCACTTTGTGCGTAAATACAACGACCTCTATAACAAGAATACCCTGGGGGTATCCGATCTGGCGATGCAGCACCTGATGCACTATGACTGGCCCGGCAATATCCGTGAGCTGGAAAATATGATGGAACGCGGCGTCATTCTCACCGATAACAATCACCGCATAGAGCTGCATGCGTTCCCGGCCCCTCTGGGGGAAGCCAGCATTGGCAAGCCATCAGACAAGGTGGCCACCGAAGTGAGCCGGGCCGGTTACCTTCGTACCGCAGATGCCAATGCGCCAGATTATAAGGCACTGCTTGGTGACCATTTCGATCTGCGCCGCCACGAGGAAGGCATTATCAGTGCAGCGCTGGAAAAAACATCTGGCAATATTTCCAGAGCTGCTCGCTTACTGGGACTGACGCGCTCCCAGCTGAATTATCGTCTCAAGTCTCGCTGAGCGCTGGAACACCACCCGTGGCCAGCCAGCGGGCACACTCACTGCCCAGTTCCTGCTCCGCCCGTTGCTCGTACAGACGGATATCGGCAGCCGACAGACGTTCGCGCCAGCGGCCATTGGACCCCTTGTTAAAGAAGGTTTTGACGCCGCCATCCCAGAACTCGCCGCCGTGCGGAATGGTGCCAGCCCCCTGGTTCCGCAGGTAGTCAAACTGGCAATGATCGACAATATCCTGCCAGTGTTGCGGATTGATCGGGATTTGCAGAAAACCGGCGATGTCTTCAATCATGCCCGGCAAGTCAGCCTTCAGCTGATTGAAATGCACCAGCTTCACATTAGGCAGATCACGAATCGCCCACCAGCTGCGAATATGAGACCAGAACGGCCACCATGGATAACCGTCCCGTTGCAGCCATTCATGGAAGTATTGCACCACGTCGCCGACCGGCCGTTCGATCGGCGGCCCTACCCGTCCCGGTGTATCGTTCAGTTCGGCATACCATTTGTCATTGGCCTTGCTGTGGTGGTTGTACATACTCCAAAGCACATCGCGACCATCACGGGCAATGTAGAGGTAACGGGCTTTTTCAGAAAACACCAGAGCATCAGACCAGAGGTGGGTTTTCAGAAAACGACGCCCTTGCTGGGCATTGATAGAGGCCAGTTTTTCCGACTTCGGCGGTACTCGCATGTCGACCCACGGCGAGCGCTCAGCAACATCAATGCCTTCAGCTCCGTCGTATAACAGCTGAGAGATAATCTGCTGCATCCAGGTTGTGCCGGATTTGGCATAGGTCGCGATGATGATGTCATCATCGCGAAATTCAAAGTCGTTCCAGATGGTCGAGTCAAAATGGTGGTTCTGAAACTCACGTGTTTTGTGTGGTAACGGGTTGGCTGACAGGCTCATGACTGACTTCCTGTAGGGTAAAAGGGGAATGCCGGATGACGTTCAAAGTCATCCGGCGATGCTGCGTAGCGGAGACAAGTGATCGCAAACCGCTAGATGCGCCTGAACAGCGCTGAGCGTTCACTGTCATCGGCACCATCAGCGGCGGTGACAAACCGCTCCATATGAATGTCGCGTTCAAACACCCGGCCCTGCATCAGGGTGGTAATGGCGGCATCAATCATTGGCGGTGGCCCGCACAGATAGGCCTTGTGACCTTCCAGTTTGCCATCAAAGTAGTCTCTGGCAGCGTCATGAACAAAGCCACGGAAACCTTGCCAGTCCTCACTTTCTTCGGCATTGAGAGCCGGAATATAGTGAAAGTTGTCGAACTGCTGCGCCAGCTCCTCAAACAACTCACGGTTGTACAGCTCGGCCTGATTACGAGCTCCCTGGAATAAATACAACGGCCGCGAGTCACCAGCTTCCAGCAGGTCCAGAATCATCGCCTGTGGGCTCGACAGCCCGGAGCCGCCAGCAATGAAAATAGCGCCCTTATCGTCGGACTTGCGTACGAAGAACTGACCATAGGGACCCGATACCCGCAAGGTATCGCCAACGGCGAGTTGTTCGTGCAACCAGGTGGTGCCAGCCCCTCCCGGTACCAGCCGCACATGCAGTTCCAGCTGGTCTGCCTGAGATGGCTTGTTGGCAATCGAAAATGCTCGCGTACCTTCAAGGTTCGGCAGCGTCAGATTGACATATTGGCCCGCCTGAAAGGCCATTGGCCGATCCAGCCGAAAATGGATACCTTTAATGGTGGGAGACAAATCGACAATCGCTGTGACCACAGCATCAAAGTCCTCCACCGGATGACCGGCAAAATCCGCATCAACGTCAATGTCGGCCTCGATCACCAGGTCACTTTCCGGAATCGCGCAGCAAGCCAGAACCTTGCCTTCATCACGTTCCATATCCATCAGTGCGAACGACGATGCGGCCCCCACATCAACGTCGCCATCCAGCACCTGAATCTTGCAGGTTGCACAGGTACCATGGCCGCAGGCAAATGGCAGCCAGACGCCTTGCCGCAAGGCCGCATCAAGAATGGTCTGGCCTTCCTCCACCTCAATCTGCTCACCAGTCGGCTCGACTGTTACCAGGAAGCTCATCATTTACACTCCTGCATTCATAAAACCATGCAGCTCCGGAGTGTCGAAGCGCAGCAGTGACTTGTGGCCAATGCCCTGATCTGCCAGGGTCTTGTCCAGCTCCGGCGTGAATGGCTGGCCGTCCAGTAACCAGCGCACCGAGTCCCAGTTGATGGTTGGCCATTCCGGATGCTCACCAAAAACGCCAGCCATCACGTCATCGCGCAAACTCCGAAAACTGGCAGCGGGAGCCACCAAAAAGGTAAACGCTGAACAAAACATCAGATGACGATCCCAGCCAACGTAAACCAGCTGGTTGCCGTGGAAATTTTCAACACGGTCGCGGACTTCGCCGATGTATTCGGCGGCGGTAGTTTTTACAGTCATTTTATTATTCTCTTTATTGGGTGGGACGTCTCAGGTCGGACGTCTAACGCATGTTTTATTGGCCTGACATCAGAAGTCGGCCTCAGGATGAGCAAGGCGTTGCCTTGCCCATCAACCTGGCACCGGTCCCCCGACACCAGACAGCGGGTGTCTTATGCCGACTTCCACTCTTTCCAGCGCAGTTCGTCCGGCGAACCTTTCATATCCAGGTTGTCGACACCAACGTCCATGCCATAGTACTCACGCATCACGGTTTCGAGATCAGCACCACCGCAGTTGCCTTGCAATATCTGGTGTACTGGCAGCCAGGACTGCACGAATTTCTCTGGTTCATCAACGAAGATGTCGTGACAGCCATCGGAGCAGAAGTGGTACTTCTCCCCCTTATACTCGGTGCTGCGATAGACCAGCATGGTTGGGTCATCGACTTCGGTGTTAATCATGGCCACCTGACAGGTGTTACACAGCTGTGGCAGTCCCTTCGAGTAGAAGCGCTTGCCTTCGGCCTCCATTTTCTTCGCCAACTCCCAGCGCGGACGGTAGTACTTGTCGAAAGTTTGCGGATACTTCTCGCTCAGCCAATCGAGTTCCTTGTCACTTGGAATCCAGGTATGGAAACCGGCGGCTTCGCCAAAGTTGTAGAAGTTCCACCAGGTTTGGTGGGACATGTGGTCCATCTGGGCAGTAGCAATATCAACGTATTTCGGCGGCTTGATTCCGTAACGGGCAAGGTCCTTGAACAGTGCGCCACCTGCCTGCTCAAAGTAGATTTCCCAGGCTTCGCGCCAACTCATCACTTTATTCGGCAGCATGTAGTCCATCATCATCGAGACGATGCCCAGCACCCGGGTGCCGCGCCAGAACCACTTGTCGACCCACTTCTGCACGATTGGTACGTTGTCTTCGTGCTGTTCCAACAGGAACTTGATCACTTCCAGACCCAGCGTCATGTGACGGGCTTCATCCGATTGCGATGAGAAACCAAAGGTCACTGTGGCCATATCTCCGTTGTAGGCCGCACCAGACATAAAAGGCACAAACAACAGATTGGTCAGCACGTATTCGAAGCTGAAGCTGATCGCCAGCAGGAATTCAAATGGACCGGAACTGCGTGCATCGTGGAAGAAGGAAGTCGGTACCGACATGTACCAGACCTTGTCCTGCATGCCGTTCCAGTTGTGCAGCCCATCAAAGAACTTGTTGTAGTGACTCATGGCGTGAATCTGGGTTTGCACATGACGCAGCTCGTCGATCGACTGCATCTGACACGCCACTCGTGCGCCAACCCCGCCAAACTGACGACCAACATGGGCAAAGCCCTGATAAGCCTGATATTCCACCGGTGTCACACCACCGAGAAAAACTTTCAATGCATTGACGTAACGTGGATCGGAAATATTCAGATGACCATTGTTCTGCGCAAAAGCATCAAAAATGGCATAGAGCTTTTTCTCTTTTTCAGCCTGGTACTTCCAGTAGGCATCCATCGTCAAGCGGAATGGGTCTTCCCACTTCGACCAGTCCGTGATCTTGATGCCTTCGTATTCTTCGTACGGAAAGGCTTCCTTGCGGTCCTGGTAGGAAAATTCCCAGTCAAGATCTCGGGTCAGCATTTTGTACTTGTCTTTCATATTCAATTTTTTTGCGGCCATGGTGGGCTCCTTTTTTATTCTTGATTGGTTGTCGAACGCCTGACGTCGGTTACTGATTCCAGCTCAGAGTGAAGGCGTCTTCGTCTTCATCAACGTTGCCACCAAGAGTAATCAGGCTCAGATGCAGCTCCTGCACGTCCCAATCACGGCCAATTTTTTCCTCTACCGTTTCTCGCTTGATAGTCAGCTGCAAATCGTTTTCGATGCGGATCATGGCGGGCTGGTACTGCACCTTGACATCCGGGTTATCGGCTTCAATGGCCTCAACGATGTAGCGGGAAACGTCGTTGTCCTGCAGGGCGATATATACCTTGTTCATGGGAATCCTTATTTGATGCCGAGTTTGTTGAGGCGGGTTGCCAGTGCATCCATTGAGCGTGACAGCGCATCGCCATCAATCAGCTCCATCGCAATCGGAGCCAGTGCTTCAGCAACCTTGCCAGACCAGTGATTTGCCCATTGCAGCAGCTGCTGACGGTTGCTGTCAGATTCGCTCGCGACCAGCTTCAGGGTGCTGTCGAGCCAACGATCGCGATCCTTTTGCCACTCCTGCATGAACTCCAGCAGCATGGTTACATCGTGGGCCTGCTGGTCAGCCAGCCAGCAGTCGAACTGGCGGTAATAGAGATCGGCTGTCAGGGTATCCATTACCAGATCCTGGGCGATCAGAACCTCAAACCAGTCCTTTTGCACCAGCAACTCCTCACACAGCGCCCGCATACGCTGCCATGTTGAGTCTTCCATCCAGGCCTGTTTGGCCTGTTCCAGCGCAGTACCAGTATTACCATCCAGAATCAGGCCTATACGCGACAGGTACTGGGCGATACCCAGACGGTCCATCCCCTCGTACACCAGCGCCTGGGTCAGGGCAGTGCCAAATCCCACCGATACGCCGTAGATATTGTTGAGGTTGGCGGTGTGCTCGACGTGACGCAGTGGTACCAACAAACGGATCAGCTTGTTTTTCACTTCATCTGACAGGCGTTCGGCAAGCTGGCGTTTTTCGAAAAAACTGTAGTTATTCTCAGCGTTGTCCTGCATGCGGGCGCGACTGGCAACATAGGTCGCGTAATAGAACTGGCGTGGGTCTTTCAGTACATACCAGTCGGCCATCTGAATCGCCGTACGGCTGGCATCATTGAGGTTGTGTTGCGGGTCCCAGCTGGGTTTGTAGTGAAAGTTGGTTACTGCCTGAATATCGTAGGTAGCTTCCTGATAACGACTGGCCGGTTTATCACCAAAGCGTTTGGCGATTTGGGTGAAGGTATGACGCACCGGCTCCAGGGTGGCCATCTTGATTTCAACACTCATGGGGTTGTACCTGTGATTTGTTGTTATTTGGGCAGCGGCGTGATTGCCGCCGGGTTGCATTAACGCGAGAGAGATCGGCCGGCCAGGGTGTCTTCGCCGTAACGCCACTTTTCCATTTCGGCATCAATTACGGCGATCTGCTCGGCAGACATCGGCACTACGGAATTAACATTGCAAAACGCTTCAAAAGCACTGCATGGCATGATGAGTTCAACAAAGAGCTCCGGGGATCCGATGGCAAAATCGAATTCAACATAACGGGCGTCAGGTTCGCTGCGGACCCGTATGTATTTGGTCATGGACGGCAAGGTGTCACGGGACGACACCACTTCCAGCTGGGGTTGGCTGCGCTTGGACATGGTCGGCTTGTTCTCGTTATTTTTATTCACAAACCAGCTATAGCAGCCCTTGTGCCAACACCAAAAATAAAACCTAATTAATTGATTTTAATAAGAAAATATAAAAATCTGCAGACCCAAACAGGAATTCGGCGAACCAAACTGCGTAATATCAAACAACGTCAGGGCAGCCTTTCAAAGTCACTGTCTAAAATCAGACATGGGCCAAATGAGCCAGTGCTGATAATCAGGGGCATGGACGGCGGCGACATTAATTAGCACTTTGCCCATCACGGAAAAAAGCTCTGGACTCCATCACTGCCATTGGGTCATCGACAGGCAAGACAGCCGTTAGACATATATCAGAAGTACAACGGGCCGAGTGCACACAGCAGCGGCAACCGGTGCGCAGGCAAGAACAGCGACAGAAAGACACAGCGAGACGCGTAATCCGAGGGTGTAGAGCGAGGGGATGGAGCAGCAACGAGCAACAGATATTGCTAGTGGTTGAAGGTTTTTAGCGGCCGGGGATAACCCGACCGCCACTACCAATCAGAAATTGCCTTTCAGGCGCGCGCCATCAGAACGGGAACACGGTTTTCAGCCACAGGGCACCGCCTTCCGAGCGGTTTTTCACCCGGGTTTCCTGCTGGTATTTGAAGGTTGCAAACCAGCCTTCGCCACTGTCGTAACGAACAGATGGACCAATAGCGAGGGTTTGACCGCGGGCGTCTTTTACGGTGTCGCCGTTAGACGTATCATCGGTTACCTGCTTGTAAAGGTAACCACCAATTCCCGCCGTCAAACCGTTACCGACACCCCAGCCAAGGGCGTAATCAACGATCAACTCCTGACCATCCTTATAGTCTGTGGCGCTGTTCCTGAGGTTATAGGTATACATGCCCTTGAAGTCGTAGTTAAAGCCGGCCGGATCAATATGACTAACGCCCAGTACCGGCTGAATCGCCCAATGGTTACGACCGATATTGGCAATTTCGTCCTTGTCGTAAGAGCCGGTCGGAGCGATCACGTCGATGGCAAATACCGAATGCAATGCCTGACTGTGGTGCCAGCCAAGCGCCAGACCAATGGTCGCGTCACCAATGCCACTGCTACGGTCTTCCATGCCATCGGTCACATGTACATCGAGATCGACCAGCGGAAGGATCGCGTGGAGGGCTACCGAGGCTCCTTGCCAGGTTTTGTCTGTCACCCAGATAACCCGGGGAACAATAGCATTGGCGGTCACTTTAAAGTCATCTGGTGTAACGGTATCGCCATTATTATCAACGGCTTTGTCAGCGCTGTAATGCTGCCCCCACACCATCGCATAGGTACCCGGCGGTGGTAGTGCGCAGCAGGTGAAGTTTTCAGCACCAACCGGGTAGCTGGAGCCACCTCCTTCGGTCGCCAGCGTAGTCTGGGCCGCCATCAGGCCGAGTGAACACAGCGCCAATTTGGTCATGGATTTCATGCAGTTCTCCAATTGTTATTTTTATCGTTGTGAACGGTGCCGGAATCTCCTCCGGCGGGGATTTGAAATCTCAACAGCCTCCGCATCCCAATTGTCTGCCAAGACGAAAAGCCAATCTTTAAGGTATGGATCTATACCCTGAATGCGCTAGCAGCTATCTCTGATTACAACAGCAGCACTCTGATGATGATAACTACCATGCGCTTTATCCTTGGTTGAGCGGTATGGCCGCCATGTTTGACCAGCCAGAGATATCACGTCTAATATGGTTTTTGTCTTCAACTATACCGGGAAGGTATTTTATGGAATTGCGCCAACTGAGATACTTTGAAGCTGTCGGCCGCTTGCTGAACTTCAGCAAGGCCGCAGAGGAGCTGCATATGGCGCAACCACCGTTGTCACGCCAGATCCAGAACCTGGAAGATGAATTGGGCGTGACCCTGATCGACCGTTCCGGCAGGCCCTTGCGCCTCACCAATGCCGGTCAGTTCTTCTACGATCAGTCAGTACAGATGTTGGCGCGAATTGCGGAAATCAAACGCTCCACCCAGCAGCTGGGAGCCGAACAGAAGCGCTGGATGGGGATTGGCTTTACCCCCTCAGTGCTTTACACCCACATTCCCAAAGCGATCCAGAAATTCACCAATAACCACGCCAACGTCCATATTTCGCTGTCCGAACTCACCTCTGTTCAACAGGCTGATGCCTTAAAAAGTGGCCGTATCGACGTCGGCTTCAGCCGTCTCGCTATCAATGAAGAAGGGATTGAGAACATTATTCTGAATCGCGATCGGCTGATGCTAGCCGTGCCATCCGAACACGCACTGGCAGCACTGGACAGCGTAACCATGGAACAGATTGCAGTGGAGAAAGTGATTCTCTACCCGGCCTCACCGCGTCCCAGCCTGGCCGACCAGATTCTGTCGCACTTCAAGGTGCGGGGCCTGGAGTTACGCAACACCTTCGAAACCAATACGCTGCAAACGGCGCTCGGGCTGGTCGCAGCGAACATGGGCGTAACCATAGTGCCGCAGTCGGTTCGCTTGATGCAGCGCTCTGATATTCACTATTTGCCCATAGCGGCCAATGGTATGGAAACCCAGCTGGTGATGTCTGTGCGAGCCAGTGATGATTCAGCCCATCTCGCCGCGTTTCGAGACTGTGTGTCGTTACCGGAGGAGCCTGGCACGCGATAACACCATTGGCAGCCCCGCCCGGCTGGTCCTCAACCGGTCATGGAGCGCAGCCGCGCCTGTAACGGGATATCGCGCGCCAGACTGTTTTCAACAATCAGCAGTTCAAGATTGCGATAGCGGTACTCCCACTGGCCACAAACCAGCGGTGTCTTGCTGACATTCGGCACCGGTCCAAGCTGGAAATTCACCGGCCCAACGATCGAGTGATAATCCGTTGTTGCCAGTGCCTGGCGAATCCCTTCCGGGTTACCCGGCCCTTGGGAACGTCGCAACGCATCAATTGCAACCTCAAACAGGGCATGTTTGAAGCCCAATGGAATGGTCCAGTTACGGCCACTGAAACGTGTGTATTCACTCGCCAGCCCGGCTGATGATTGCCCTGTCAGGGCCGAATGATAGGGATGTGATGGTGACCAGCTGACTTCCACGCTCAAACCGTTTGCATCACTGCCAAATGGCTGCAATGCCATCGGAAACTCCGATGCCTTGGCGACCGTCACCACCTTGGGATTAAACCCCTGACGCCGGGCCTCATGCCAGAACCGGGCAAAGTCTGGCGGAGGAATCACACCGGTAACAATCTCAACATCGTTTTGCTGGAAGCGGCTGACGATATCAACAAAATCGGTCTGACCGGACCGGAAACGCCCAGCATCAAACAGTTCAAAATTCTGTTGGTGCAAGGCCGGTGGAAACCCATGCTGCGAGGCCCACGCCAGACCGTCAGGATCATCTGGCCACAAGCTCCCCACACGCCGATTAGTCTGTACCTGGTTCCACAGCGAAGTATAGGCTGCAACGACATCCTCAACACCCCAGAAGAAGTGATAAGTCCAGCGAAACCCCACAGCCGGATCACCACCACGGCCAAAGAAATGCGCCTGCCAGGGCGTATCGTTGGTTAAACAGGGAACCCCAATCGCCTCACACACATCAGCAACCGGATTGGTCGTTGCCGGCGTTGACGACGCCACCATCAAGTCAACGCCATAATCTCGAATCAGCTCCCGCGCCGCTGCTGCTGCGCCAGTTTCGCTGGAACCACTGTCGCGGTAGATTATTTCCACCGGATACTGACGACCATTAACGCTGATGCCACTGCCAAGCGTTCGTTTGACCTGCGCCATCACAAACTGGTCGGGCTCAGAAAAAATGGTCAAGGGGCCACTGGCCGGACTGACGAATCCAATGCGGAAGGTTGTGGCAGAGGCTGCCCGAACCAGGGGAACAAAAGCTCCGGCAAGCATGGCGGCAGAGCCAACCTGCAGCAAGCGGCGGCGGGAAATACAGCTTTCGGTAGTCATTATTATTATTCTCCAGCAATGACCTTGAACGGCGCCGGAGTGTTAATCAAAGACTGACTTGTCCCTACCGCGATTCAGGCCAGCCCCCACAATTCTGTTATATCCTATTGTTTTATATAAACTTTCCATTATAGGAAACGCCATTTCCCAAACGCTTGCTGATATCAGAAAAGTAAATTGCCTCCGCGAACCATACCTTTCAGGTTGGTTCGCCAAAACCCGCGTCAAACTTCATCTTCTAACGTCTGCGCTGATTGGTATAGCGGCAACTCTGCGCCAGACAGGTCAAATGGTAACCAATGTCTGCCCTGAATTGTCGCCGTCGCTTTTTGTCATACCCCAGCCGCAAGCAGTCATCCTGCCGCTCTGAGCCGGTCTTACTATCCCCCAACGTACAAACAAGAATGAATTCACCGGTCAACTCGACCACTTTCGTTTCAGGATACGCCAATGTTCAACAAGCAAGATCGTATTGCCGGGTTCGACCCCGAGCTGTGGGAAGCCATGCAGCAGGAAGTGGCTCGTCAGGAAGACCACATCGAGCTGATCGCCTCTGAAAACTACACCAGCCCACGCGTGATGGAAGCCCAGGGTTCCCAGCTGACCAACAAGTACGCTGAAGGTTACCCAGGCAAGCGTTACTACGGTGGTTGTGAATTCGTTGACGTGGTTGAGCAACTGGCTATTGACCGTGCCAAGGAACTGTTCGGCGCAGATTACGCCAACGTTCAGCCACACTCTGGTTCACAGGCCAACGCCGCGGTTTACATGGCGCTGCTGAATCCTGGCGATACCGTTCTGGGCATGAGCCTGGCACACGGTGGTCACCTGACTCACGGTGCCAAGGTTTCCTTCTCTGGCAAGATGTACAACGCGGTTCAGTACGGTCTGAACGACAACGGCGAAATCGATTACGATCAGATGGAAGCGCTGGCCAAAGAGCATCAGCCAAAAATGATCATCGGTGGTTTCTCTGCCTACTCCCAGATCGTTGACTGGGCTCGCATGCGCGAAATCGCAGACGCTGTTGGTGCTTACCTGTTCGTCGACATGGCTCACGTAGCCGGTCTGGTAGCTGCTGGCGTTTATCCAAACCCAATGCAATATGCCGACGTGGTCACCACCACCACTCACAAGACCCTGCGTGGTCCACGTGGCGGTCTGATTCTGGCCAAAGCCAACGCAGAGCTGGAAAAGAAACTGAACTCTGCGGTATTCCCTGGCGGTCAGGGCGGCCCACTGATGCACGTCATCGCGGCCAAGGCGGTTGCCTTCAAGGAAGCACTGTCACCTGAATTCAAGACCTACCAAGAGCAGGTTGTGAAAAATGCCGATGTGATGGCGCGGGTATTTATTGAGCGCGGCTACGACGTGGTATCCGGCGGAACCCAGAACCACCTGTTCCTGTTGTCACTGATCAAGCAAGGCCTGACTGGTAAAGACGCTGACGCGGCTCTGGGCGCGGCTTCTATTACCGTCAACAAGAACGCTGTTCCAAACGACCCACAGTCTCCATTCGTGACTTCCGGTCTGCGCATTGGTACTCCGGTTATCACCACTCGTGGTTTCAAGGAAGAACAGTGTAAGGAACTGGCGGGCTGGATCGCTGACATCCTGTCGGTGCTGGGCACTTCTGAAGAAGCCCGCATCATTGGCATGGTGAAAGAGAAAGTGCACGACCTGTGCAAGCAGTTCCCGGCTTACGTCGAGTAAACCGCCACCCTCTCGCAAGCAGATTGTGGGAGGGGCTTTATCCCGGTTTCAAAAGACGGGCGTCCTGCCCGTCTTCTATGCTTGAAATTAACCCTTCGTTACCCGAGCCCTGCGATTACCCGAGGAGCCGATCATGGCTATCAGTCTGTTCGACATGTTGAAAATCGGGATTGGCCCGTCCAGTTCCCACACCGTAGGCCCGATGAAAGCGGCCTGGATGTTTGCTTCTGCATTGGCCAAAGAAGGCCTGCTGCCACAGGTAGCCCGGGTTCAGGCACAACTGTATGGTTCGCTGGGTGCAACCGGTAAAGGCCACGGTTCCGGTCCTGCGGTATTGCTGGGTCTGGAAGGTGAACTGCCGGAAAAAATCGATCCGGACCGGGTTAACCCACGAACCGCCGATATTGAAGAAAGCGGCGAACTGGTACTGCTGGCGACCACCGACTATCTGGAAGCCGGTGTCATCGCAGAACCCAAAACCATCAAGTTCAATATCAACGAAGACCTGATTTATCACCGCATCGAAGCGCTGGATTTTCATGCCAACGGCATGACTTTCTGCGCCTGGGATGAACAGGGCAACGAACTCAGATTCGCAACCTATTACTCCGTTGGCGGCGGCTTTGTGGTCGACGACAGCGTTCACGCCAGTGACAAGATCGGCGCCATCGTCGAAGACGCCACCAGCGTGAAATACCCGTTCAAAAGTGGCGTTGAGCTGCTGGCGATCTGCCAACAAACCGGTCTCTCCATCGCGGACATCATGATGGAAAACGAAAAGGCCTGGCGTACCGAAGCAGAGATTCGTGCCGGCATTCTGCAACTCTGGCAAGTGATGAAAGACTGCGTGCAAAAAGGCATGCACAGCGAAGGCATTCTGCCCGGCGGCCTGAAGGTCAAGCGCCGTGCTGCCAGCCTCTATCAGGGTCTGAAAAACCGTAACCGCATGGACATGATCACACCGTCACTGGGCGCGATGGACTGGGTCAACCTGTACGCGCTGGCGGTCAATGAAGAAAACGCGGCCGGTGGTCGTATGGTAACGGCGCCAACCAACGGCGCGGCGGGCATTATCCCGGCGGTACTGCACTACTACATCAATTTCTGCCCGAACTCGGACGACGAAGGCGTGATTCGCTTTCTGCTGACGGCCTCTGCGATTGGCATCCTGTTCAAGGAAAACGCCTCGATTTCCGGTGCCGAAGTCGGCTGTCAGGGTGAAGTGGGCTCCGCTTGCGCAATGGCAGCAGCGGGTCTGGCCGAAGCTACTGGCGGCTCACCGGCGCAGGTCGAAAACGCCGCTGAAATCGGCATGGAACACAACCTTGGCCTGACCTGCGATCCGATTGGCGGCCTGGTACAGGTGCCTTGTATCGAACGTAACGCCATGGCAGCCATGAAAGCCATCAACGCAGCGTCGATGGCCCTGCGTGGTGACGGCGAGCATTTTGTGTCGCTCGACAAGGTCATCAAAACCATGCGCGATACCGGCAAGGACATGCTCGACAAGTACAAGGAAACCTCGCGTGGCGGTCTGGCGGTGAACGTGATCGAGTGTTAATCACGTCAGCCTGACTCCCTCGCCAATAACAGAATCCCGGTCGGCAACAGCAGGCCGGGATTTTTTGTATCTGCTACAGTGCATAACCGCTCGCCCACTTCGGATACAGATAAGAGTTAAGGAAGCTGCTTAATGCCAAGCTATCCATCCATTACCGCCCTGCGTGCTTTTGAGGCCGTTGCCCGCCTTGGCAGTGTCACCAGTGCCGCCAGAGAAATGCACCTGACCCGCAGTGCGATCAGCCGTCAGATCGCCGGACTGGAAGAAAGTCTGGGGTTTACGCTGACCTATCGCAGTGGCCGCAACATCGAACTGACAACGCAAGGGCAACGTTATGCCAGTGAAGCCCGCCGTTCCCTGCAAATTCTGCTCGCCGCCGCCCACTGGGAAAGCGGCCCGGACATCACCGGCAAACTGATCATCAGCTGCATCCCCGGCCTCGCGACCTACTGGCTTTGCCGTCACATTGGTGAGTTCCAGCGGCTGTATCCCAAACTGGAGCTGGACCTGCGCTCGCCACGCACCCCGGATGACACCAGCAACCAGGAAATCGATCTGTTTATTTCCTACGGCGAAGGCCATTGGCCGGAGATGAACGTCCAACGGCTGATGGCCTTGCAGCTGTATCCGGTGTGCAGCCCGGGTTACCTGAACCGGACCGCAGGCCTGAAAAATCCGGCTGAGCTGCTTTCTCATACTCTGTTGCACCTGGCGAACCAGACCAATTGGCGTGTTTGGCTGGGGGCTAACGGGGTGCAAAATGCCCAGCTCGGTGCAGGCATTACCTTTTCCGATGCTCACTTTGTCCAGTCTGCCGCCCTGGCTGGCCAGGGCATCGCCCTCGGCGACAACATGCTCAGTGGCGATGCGCTTGCCCGTGGCCAGCTGGTGATGCCCTTCGATATCAGTATCGATGCCCCCAGGGCCTACTATTTTGTGACCTCTCCGGAAAAGACCGAGCGGCCCGATATACAAGCCTTTATTCGCTGGTTGAAAGAGAAATTTGCAACAGAGCAAAGTAACTGGCGTCAACGCGGCGTCGGGATTACCGGCTGAAAACAGAGGGTGAACTGTGCTTTCCGGCTGCCCCCAAAGCCATAATTATCACCACCGCCCAAGCTAAACTTCGATTTAAATGGCCATCAATGCCGAAAAACCCGGTTTTATCCGCCTGAAAACGGCCAAAGCGACATAATTGTCCCCTGATTAAAACAGCTGCACCCCTTTTGTGCAGCCGTCAAACCCACCCAAGCCGCTGCTGCCAGCGTCAATACGAGGCCCGGCAAGTCAGCCACATTCTGGGCGCAACCAGAGTGTGTACACTCTAAACCACCCCAAAATCGGCGCTGGATTCGTTGTGGCCTTTTACTTGCATATTCATGTATGAGGTTGCAAAAAACCTAAAAAAATCACTGGCCACTTCAAAATAAAAGACGCTGTTCAGCAAGAATCAGCGCCTTTTTTTGCGTCCTAAATGTTTACATTTTGGAATCATTTTGGTCAAAAAATATCGATTGTAGATGCAATTCAATTGACAAAGAATGATTTCAAGCCCGTTCTGGAGCGCCTAGAGCCGCTCGTGGGCATCACTAATTGGCTCAAGGAGATCCCATGGAGACAGCTGCCAACCAAGACTTCGTCAACAAGATTTATCCGGGGTTAAGCGCCGAGCAGCGGATGCGAATTGATCTGGCCGCAACCTATAACCTGCTCGAACACTTCGGTATGAGTGACAGTATCTACACCCATATTTCAGCGCGTTTACCGGGTGTGCATGATCGCTTCCTGATCAATCCGTACGGCACCCGCTTTGGTGAAGTCACTGCCAGTAACCTGGTCACCATCGACCTTGATGGCAAGGTACTCGAAGACCCGTTTGGCATGGGTGCCAACCCGGCCGGTTTCACCATTCATTCAGCGGTTCATGCTGCCCGCCCGGATGTCCAGTGTGCCTTGCATACCCATACGGTTGCCGGTGTTGCCATCTCTTCGACTCAGGAAGGCATTCTGCCAATTAACCAATGGTCGCTGCAGTTCTACGAAGGCGTCACCCGCCATAAATACGAAGGCATCGCGCTGGATCTGGCCGAGCGCGAACGGCTGGTGCAGGACCTCGGGCCAACCAGCAAGGTGATGATCCTGGAAAACCACGGCCTGATGACCCTCGGCGACACCATCGGTGAAGCCTTCACCCTGATGTACAACCTCGAACGTACCTGCCAGACCCAACTGGCGGTGTTGTCCAGCGGTTTGACGATTACCCCGGTTGCACCGGAGGTCTGCCAACGTACCTGCGGGCAATACAAGCAGTTCAGTGAACTGAGTCAGCGCAACGGCTTCCACGCTGAATGGCTCGCCTACCTGCGTTTATTGGAAAAAGTAGCTCCGCACTACCGCACTTGAACCCTCAGCATCGAGACCCAGCACATGAAGAAACGACTGATACAAGCAGTACTTGCAGCCGCTATCCCTCTGGCCAGCATCAATGTTCAGGCCGCCGACCCCGTCTACGGTGGCACCATGGATGTAGTGGTGCAGCCTGAGCCACCAAGCCTGATGATCGGCCTGTACTCCAACGCACCAACCCAGCAGGTGGCAGGCAACATCTACGAAGGCTTGCTGCGCTACGACAAGGACCTGAATCCTCAACCACTGCTGGCAACTTCCTGGGACACCAGCGAAGACGGCAAGACCTGGACTTTCCATCTGAAACACGGCGTGACCTGGCATGACGGCAAGCCGTTCACCTCGGCTGACGTGGTGTTCTCGGTCGACAAGTTCCTGCGTCAAACCAACGCCCGCCTGCGTCAGTCCCTGCAGTACGTCGATTCGATCACCGCACCGGACGACTACACCGTGGTGTTCCAGCTGAAACAACCGTTCGGCCCCTTCATTGGTTTGTTCGAGACCGGCACCATGCCGATGATCCCGAAACACATCTACGAAGGCACCGACTACAAGACCAACCCGGCCAACCATCATCCGATCGGTACCGGCCCGTTCAAGTTTGCTGAGTGGAAGAAAGGCTCCTACATCCACGCGGTGAAAAACGAGAACTACCACGTCAAGGGTCTGCCGTATCTGGACGATATTTACTGGCATGTCATTCCGGACGCTGCTTCCCGTTCAGTGGCCTATGAAACCGGCAAGATCGACGTGCTGCCGGGCGGCTCAGTGGAAAACTTCGATATCCCGCGCCTGACAGCGCTGGATAACTCCTGCTCCACCTCAGACGGCTGGGAATACTTCTCGCCACACGCCTGGCTGTGGATCAACAACCGTAACTACCCGATGTCCGACAAGCGTTTCCGTCAGGCCATCATGTACGCCATGGACCGAGACTTCGCCAAGAACGCGTTGTGGAACGGCTACGGCAAGGTCGCCAAGGGCCCGGTAGGCTCAAAGACCAACTTCTTCAACAAAGATCTGCCGGACTACGAATACAACCCGAAAAAAGCCAAAGCCTTGCTGAAGGAAATGGGCTACGACGGTACTCCAGTGCGTCTGTTGCCAATGCCGTACGGCGAGACCTGGCAGCGTTGGGCCGAAGCCATTCGTCAGAACCTGGCTGAGGTGGGTATAAAGACCGACATGGTGTCCTCCGACGTCGCGGGCTGGAACCAGAAGATCTCCGACTGGGACTTCGATCTGTCGTTCACCTACCTGTACCAGTATGGCGACCCGGCGCTGGGCGTATCACGTACCTATGTGTCCAGCAACATCGCCAAGGGCTCACCGTGGAACAACGCCGAAGGCTACAGCGACCCTGAAGTAGACAAGCTGTTTGCTGAAGCCGCCACCGCCTACCCGGACAGCAAGCGTCAGGAACTCTACAACGAAGTGCAGGCCAAGCTGGTGGAAGACGTGCCGGTGGCCTGGTTGCTCGAACTGGAATTCCCGACCATCTACAACTGCAACGTGCATAACCTGATCGACTCCGCCATTGGCGTTAACGATGCCTTTGGCACCGCCTGGATCGAGAAGTAATCCTCCTCTGCGTTAATCGGGCAGGCCGTCGCTGGCGGTCTGCCCCCGAGCTACGGAACTATCTATGAGTATCCAGACCCTCTTCTACATTGGTGGGCGCCTGATCAAGGGCCTGCTGGTACTGTTCGTCATCGCGATCTTCAACTTCTTCCTGATTCGCGCTGCCCCCGGTGACCCTGCCAAGGTAATGGCTGGTGAAGCCGGTGCCACCGATGAATTATTCCTGCAACAGCTGCGCGAACAGTTCGGCCTTGACCAACCGCTTTACTACCAGTTGTGGGTCTACATCAGCAATCTGGTGCAGTTCGACATGGGCGAAACCTATCGTCAGCAAATGCCGGTATTTGACCTCATCATGGATCGTCTGCCTGCCACCCTGCTGCTTACCGGCACCGCTTTTGTGCTGTCACTGGTGCTTGGGGTGCTGGTTGGCGTGATCGCCGCCTCCAACCATCGCAAATGGATTGATTCTGCAATTTCTGTCGCCGCACTGGTGTTCTACGCCACGCCACTGTTCTGGCTGGCCTTGATGGCGGTACTGCTGTTCTCGGTGTTTCTGGGCTGGTTGCCTGCCTTTGGTATGGAAACCGTCGGTGCCAACTTCACCGGCTGGGATCGTTTTGTCGATATCGCCGAACACCTGGTGCTGCCAGCGATGACACTGGGGCTGTTCTTTACCGCGGTGTATGCCCGCATGGCCCGCACCTCAATGATCGAAACCAGCCGTGCCGACTTCGTCAAAACCGCCAAGGCCAAGGGCATGAAGCCGTCCCGCGTCACCTTCCGCCACACCTTGCGCAATGCGCTGCTGCCAGTAGTAACCCTGGCGGGTCTGCAAGCCGGTCAGATGATTGGTGGTGCGGTGCTGACCGAAACCGTGTTCGCCTGGCCCGGCATTGGCCGACTGATGTTCGAGGCGCTGTTCCAGCGTGACTACAACCTGCTGCTGGGCGTGTTCTTTATCTCCTCCGCCATGGTGGTGCTGTTCAACCTCGCAACCGACCTCATCTACTGCATCGTGGATCCACGAATCGAGTTAGCCAAATGAGTATTCTGAAAAAACTATCAAGCAATAAGGTAGCGCTGTTCGGACTGATCGTGCTGGCGTTACTCATACTGGTCGCCATCTTTGGCCCCTACCTCTATGAAACCTCACCATGGCGCATGGTGAACCGGCCGTTCATGCCACCACTGGAAAACGGCAGTCTGATGTTGGGCACCGACACCATGGGCCGTGATGTGCTGGCCGGGCTGGTATACGGCACCCGAATTTCCCTGCTGGTTGGTCTGATCTCCACCATGATCGCGCTGCTGATCGGTATTCCACTGGGTGCCAGCGCCGGTTACTTCGGCGGCTGGATCGACGAAGCCCTGATGCGCTTCACCGAGATTTTCCAGACCGTACCAAGCTTTGCGCTGGCGATTGTGATCGTCGCCATCTTCGAGCCGTCGGTGTACTCCATCACGCTGGCGATTGCGTTGGTGAGCTGGCCACCGGTGGCGCGTCTGGTGCGTGGTGAATTCATGGCGCTGCGCAATCAGGAATACGTACTGGCCGCCCGCCTCAATGGCCAGAGCGACCACAACATCATCCTCAAGGAAATTCTGCCGAATACCCTGTCGCCCATCATCGTCATGGCCTCGTTGATGGTGGCGACCGCGATTCTGCTGGAATCCTCGCTGTCGTTCCTCGGTCTCGGCGACCCGGAAATTATGTCGTGGGGCTACATGATCGGTGCCGCCCGCACCGTGATCCGCCAGGCCTGGTGGCTGAGTTTCTTCCCCGGCATTGCCATCGCCCTCACCGTGCTGGCGCTGAATCTGGTCGGCGAAGGACTCAACGAAGCACTGAACCCGAAACTGTCCGGTAGCCGGGAGAGCTGATATGAAACCGCTTTTGAAAGTAGAAGATCTGTCGATCCGACTGCCCGAAGGTGCTGATCGCCCTTACGCTGTGCAGAACCTCAGCTATGCACTTAACCCCGGCGAAATCCTCTGTGTAGTGGGTGAATCCGGTTCCGGTAAATCCATGACCGCCAACGCCATCATGGGGCTGCTGCCAAAGGCGATTCAGGCCGAACGAGGCGCCATCACCTTTGATGGCCACGATCTGGTGTCACTGGAAGAACGTCGTGCCCGCAAGATGCGTGGTAACCGTATCAGCATGATTTTCCAGGAGCCGATGACAGCGCTGAACCCGTTGATGCGCATCGAAGACCAGATTGGTGAAGTGTTCCTGATCCACAGCGACATGAGCAAACAGCAGCGTCAGGCCCGCACGCTGGAGCTGCTCAAGGACGTTGGCCTGCCAGACCCGGAAAAGGCCATGAAGGTGTATCCACACCAGCTCTCCGGTGGTCAGCGCCAGCGGGTCATGATCGCCATGGCGCTGGCACTGGAGCCATCAATCCTGATTGCCGATGAGCCAACCACCGCATTGGATGTGACGACCCAGGCGCAGATTCTGCACCTGATCAAGGAGCTGCAACGCAAGCACGGTACCGCGGTGATGTTCATTACCCACGACTTTGGCGTAGTGGCCGAAATCGCCGACCGCGTGGTGGTGATGCAGTACGGCAAGATGGTCGAAATCGGTGACGCCCAACAGGTGCTCAACGATCCGCAGCACGACTACACCAAGAAGCTGATTGCCGCGGTGCCACCACTGGTCGCCCCTGAGCGTGAAGTTCAGGACCGCAGCAAGCAGCGCCCGGCGCTGTCAGTGAAATCGCTGTGCAAAACCTATGTTTCACCAGGCAGCTGGTTCAAACCCGGCCGCACCGTACACGCCGCCCGTGATGTGAATTTTGATCTGTACCGTGGCGAAACCCTCGGTCTGGTGGGCGAATCCGGTTCCGGCAAATCCACCGTCAGCCGTTGCATCGTACGCCTGTTAGAGTCTGACAGCGGTGAAATCCTGCTCGATGGCGATGCCATTCAGGATCTCGACAACAAGGCGCTGGCGCCCTATCGCAAAAAGATCCAGATGGTATTCCAGGACCCCTATGCCTCGCTGAACCCACGCAAGACGGTCGGTCGCATCATCGCCGATGGCCCCATTGCCCAGGGCGTGCCGGTGGCGGAAGCCATGCAACGGGCGAAAGAACTGCTGGCACTGGTGGAACTGCCGGAAACCGCACTGGACCGCTACCCCCATGAATTCTCCGGTGGTCAGCGCCAGCGTGTCGGTATTGCTCGCGCTCTGGCTCACAACCCACAGGTTCTGGTGGCAGACGAAGCAATCTCAGCCCTCGACGTATCGGTACAAGCGCAGATTCTGGAGCTGATCGATACCCTCAAGAAGAAGCTCAATCTGGCGGTGCTGTTCGTGGTCCACGACCTGCGTGTTGCCGCTCAGGTGTGTGATCGCATCATCGTTATGAAACACGGCCAAATCGTCGAGGCGGGCGAAACCAAAGCCGTCTTCGAAGACCCGCAACACGACTACACCCGCAATCTGATCGAATCGATTCCGGGGGCCGACTGGCGCAGTGGCCATCAACCACAACCAGCCGTAGGGAAGATCGCCTGATGCACAAGGGAATAGTACAAATCCGCGTGGTGAGTCAGGAGCCTTATCTGGAAAGCTTTGGCCGCTACGCCGACACCTTTGAGGTGGTCAGCACCGACATGCCGCACAACCCGGAGGAAATCACCTTCGCTCTGCTGTGGCACCCGGATGCCGATTTTTTCGACCGTTATCCCAACGTAAAACTGGTGGCGTCCACTGCCGCCGGTGTGGATAACATCCTCGCTTGCCCGAGCCTGCGCGACGACGTCATTGTTTGCCGCAACCGCGACCCGGAACAGGCCTCGATCATGAGTACTTTCGCGCTCTGGCACATCATCGGCCACCAGCGCAATTTTGAACGCTATCGTCAGCAGCAGCTGCGGCATGAGTGGATTCGCCACCCGATGCGGGCACCGGCGGATATCAGTGTCGGCATTCTCGGCATGGGCTTTATGGGCGAAAAGCTGGCTAACGACTGTTACGCACTGGGTTATGACGTTGCTGGCTGGCGCAAAAGCGACACCCCGCTGGGCAACCCGGATATCCGGGTATTTTCAGGCACTGAACAGTTCGATGCCTTCCTCGAACGCACCGAAGTGCTGATTTGCGTGCTGCCGTTGACCGACGAAACCTGGGGCATTCTCAACCGAGACACCTTCGCCAAAATGAAGTCTGGCGGCTACCTGATCCATATCGGCCGCGGTCATCATCTGGTCCCGGCAGACCTGTTCGAAGCGCTGGCAAGCGGTCAGCTGGCAGGAGCTTCACTGGATGTATTTGCCCCGGAACCACTGCCGGTCGACAACGAAATCTGGGATCACCCGAAAATCTTCGTTACCCCCCACGACGCCAGCGACGTACGTCCATCGGCGGCGGTCGACAATATCGTCAATGAAGTGGAGCGCCTTGCTGCGGGTAAACCGCCAGCCAATCAGGTGCTGAAAGACATTGGTTACTGAGGAGTCCTCCATGACCGCATTAAAGAGTAACGGCGAACGCCTGTGGCAATCGCTGATGGCGATCGGTGAAATTGGCCACGTCGACGTCAAAGGCAGCAAGGTCGGTGGTTGCCATCGACTGGCGCTGTCTGAGAAAGACCTGCGTGGCCGTCAGTTGTTTATCGACTGGTGCCAGACCGAAGGCTGCACACTGCGCGTTGACGCCATTGGCAACCTGTTCCTGCGTCGCCCAGGTCGTGATAACAACCTGGCTCCGGTAGTCACCGGCAGTCATCTGGATACCCAGCCGACTGGTGGCAAATTTGACGGTATCTATGGGGTGCTGTCCGGCCTCGAAGCCATCCGTACCCTGAATGAACACAAGGTCGAAACCGAACGGCCGATCGAAGTGGCCGTCTGGACCAACGAAGAAGGTGCCCGCTTCAAACCGGCGATGCTTGGCTCCGGCGTATTTGCCGGGGTGTTTACCCTGGAAGAAGCGCTGGCCCAGACAGACATCGATGGCATCACAGTAGCCGAAGCACTGGCCCTGTCCAATTACACCACCGACAGCCAGACCCGTACGCCGATCCACCGCTACTTCGAGCTGCATATTGAGCAGGGCCCGGTTCTGGAAGCCAACAAGATCGACGTTGGTATTGTCTCCGGTGTGCTGGGCATGCGCTGGTATCGGGTGCACGTCAGTGGTCAGTCCTGTCACGCTGGCCCAAGCCCGATGGAAATGCGCAACGACGCCCTGGTGGGCAGCGCCAAAATGATCTCGGAACTGACCGAAATGGCCGCCGCTGGCAGTGCTTCTACCCGCTGCACCATTGGTGAGCTGGATATTCCATCGGCGTCGGTGAACGTCTCGCCGGGCGAAGTGGTTTTCTCACTCGACCTCCGCGAAGCCAGCGACGATGCCCTTGAAGCCCTTGAGCAAAAAGCCAAAGCGCTGATTCACGCCCTCGCCGATGCCCGCAACCTCAGAGTCAGCATCGAGCAATTCTGGGGCCTGCCGGCGTCACCTTTTGATGCCGACGCCATTGGCGAAATTACCGCCGCCGCAGGGGAATGCCTGGCTGCAGAAAAATCCATGACGCTGGTGAGTGGCGCCGGACACGACGCCGTGTACATCAATCGCATTGCGCCAACCGCCATGATCTTTGTGCCTTCCGAAAATGGCCTGAGCCACAACGAGAAGGAATACACCGCACCTGAACAGCTGGCCAAAGGCTGTGACCTGTTGCTCAACACCTTGCTGAAAGCCGCAAACAGCTGACTGTGTCTTTTCGGAGACTGTCTCGGAGATTACCAATGAAAGCGTTCTACAGTGCAGAGCAAAGCCTGCATCACCCGAAGTTTTACATGAAGAATGGCAAGGCCATCGCTGCGCGGGAATTGCCTGAGCGTGGTGAGATTTTCCTGACCTCGCTGTCGGGACTGGAAATTCCGGTGGATGAAGCGAAGGATTTCGGCCCGGGTATCCTGTCGCGGGTACATTCACCGGACTACCTTAATTTTCTCGAACATGTGTACAGCCAATGGCAACAACTGCCGGACGCCAGTGAAGAGATCATTCCCAAAAGCAGCCCGTCCCGTTATGCCTCTTCTTATCCCAGTGACATCATCGGCCGGGTTGGCTGGCATCTGATGGATACTTCCTGCCCGGTCGGGCCCGGCACCTGGAAAGGCGCCTATGCCTCGGCCCAGACCGCCCAGACCGCCGCCGACCATGTCGCCCGCGGCGAGTCCCGCTTCGCCTATGCGCTGTGTCGGCCACCGGGTCATCATGCCTATGCTGACGGCGCTGGCGGTTTCTGCTTTCTCAACAACTCAGCGGTTGCCGCCGAACGGCTGCGCGAGACCTACGAGCGTGTCGCCATCATTGATATCGACCTGCATCACGGCAACGGCACCCAGGCCATTTTCTGGAATCGTCGTGATGTGATGACGGTTTCGCTGCACGCCGACCCGGCCGCCTGTTATCCACATTACTGGGGCTACAGCCACGAACGGGGTGCCGATGATGGCTACGGTTACAACCTCAATATGCCATTACCCGCAGGCACCGGTGATGATGTGTATCTGCAAGCGCTGGAAACCGCCTTGCAACAGGTCAGCGCCTTCGCACCGGACGCCATTGTGATTGCCCAGGGGCTGGATGCCTCCGAACAGGACCCGTTTGCCGTGCTGGGCATTACCACAGAGGGATACGCCCGCATTGGTGCCCGCCTGCGTCAGCTCGACAAGCCAACGGTGATTGTTCAGGAAGGGGGCTATATCTCGCCGATTCTGGGCGACAACCTCGCCGCCATTCTGAAGAACTTCATGTAACGCACGTTCAAAAAAGCTCCGGTAAGCAATCCCAAACCGCTGCTTGCCACCATTCAATTACCGGATTCAGCACTCGCCCTGAGCTATCGCGAGCGATAACGGCCGTCCTGAATCCGGCTCAAAGCCGGGAAAAAACCCGTTTTAGCCCTTTTAAAAGGATAAATCCGATGTGTGAAGTCAGCTCAGCTACAACCCCAGCCACAACCGCTGTTCCCTATTGTGATGTTGATAACGACGACGTACGCGTGACCCGCTGGAGCTTTGAACCGGGAGCCCAAACCGGCCACCACCGTCATGAGTACGACTACGTGATTACGCCAATCACCAAAAGCACCATGAAAATCGAGGACGCCAACGGAACCCGAATGTTCGAGATCGAACCCGGTGTCAGCTACTACCGCAAGGCCGGTGTCGAGCACAACGTCACCAACGCCACCGACACGCCGATGATCTTTGTTGAAGTCGAGATGAAGCGCTAATCCAAACTTTCAGGAGCGTCACCATGAGCCATGATTACGAAGAAATCGCCGAGCTGGATGCCGTTACCCTGGTGCAGCTGTTCAAGCAAGGCGAGCTGTCGCCAGTCGATGCCACCAGGGCGTCACTGGCCCGTATCGAAACCTGCAACAAGGACGTAAATGCCTACTGTCATGTGGCGGAAGAATCGGCACTGGCGGCAGCGGCCGAATCCGAAAAGCGTTGGCTCAACAAGTCGCCGCTGAGCATGATCGATGGCGTGCCGTCCTCCATCAAGGATTTGACCAAAACCAAAGACATGCCAATGCGCAGTGGTTCACTGACCAGCTCGGATGCCTTGCAAACCGAAGACGCCCCTTTTGCCGCCCGTATGCGCGAGGCCGGTGCCGTGATTCTGGGCAAGACCACATCACCGGAGTTCGGCTGGAAAGGTGTCACCGACAGCCGCGTCACCGGCATCACCTGCAACCCGTGGGATATTTCCAAAACCGCCGGTGGTTCCTCCGGCGGTGCTGCCGTGGCGGCTTCGCTGAATATGGGCGTACTGCATCAGGGCAGCGATGCCGGTGGTTCTATCCGTATTCCGGGCGGTTTTTGTGGCGTATTCGGTATCAAACCAACCTTTGGCTATATCCCGCAGTGGCCCGCCAGTGCCATGACTACGCTGTCGCATCTGGGGCCCATGACTCGTACGGTGGCTGATAGCCTGTTGATGATGGATGTGGTTGCCCAACCCGACCCACGCGACTGGTATTCCGACCGCCACTTCAACGGCAAGTGGTTCGCCATTCCAGAGCAGCCATTGCAAGGCTTGAGGGTCGCCTACAGCCCGACGCTGGGTTATGTCGACGTTGATCCGGCGGTGCGCCAGTGCGTCGATCAGGCCGTTGCCAAACTGGTCGAGCTGGGCGCCCAGGTAGAAGAGGTCGACCCGGGTTTCAGCGACCCATTGGAGATGTTCTCGACGCTGTGGTTTGCCGGTGCCGGCAAGGTGATTTCGACCATGAGCGAAATCCAGCGTGAGCTGCTCGATCCGGGTTTCCGCGCCATCGCCGAACAAGGTGAGAAAATCGCCATCACTGATTACATGAAAGCCGTTGATGCCCGTGCTGCACTGGGTTCCCGGATGGAGATGTTCCATCAGCAATACGATCTGTTGATTACTCCAACACTGCCGATCACCGCCTTCGAAGCCGGTCGCGATACCAGCAGCCCGGAGCAGCAATACTGGATGGAGTGGACGCCGTTCTCCTACCCGTTCAACCTCACACAGCAACCAGCTGCAACGCTGCCGTGTGGTCTGGCCAAGGGTATGCCGGTGGGGCTGCATGTCGTTGCAGCGAAAGGCAAGGATGCGCTGGTATTCAATGCTTGCCGCCAGCTTGAAACGCTGGTTGCAAGCGGGCATCCGCAGCGTCCGAAAGGTAACTCCTAGACATCAACAGATTGCTGCAGGCATTCGCAGAACAGCGCCACCGCATCAGCATGACGACTGCGGCGGCGGTAAATCGCGGTATAGCGGTTACGATAGCAATAGCGTTCCGGCAGGATCGCCTGCAGTTTGCTGTCATAGCCCCAGCCGCGTACCAGATGCTCGGGCAGGATACCAAGGTAATGGCCCCCCAGAATCAGCGCGGCCCGGGCTTCCTGATGATGGGCGCGGGCATGGATGTTCCACTGTCGCACATCGGGGGACAGCTCCTTGCCAGGCAATAAACGTGGCGACTCCACAAAGCGGTATTGCTGCAATTCGGCGGGCTGAATATGGCGCTTGCCATACAGCGGATGACCAGCACCGCAATAGAGCAGCATTTGTTCATCAAATAACGGCAGCTGTTGCAGTTCCGGATATTGCTGCAGCAGTACCGACACTCCCAGATCCACCTTGTTGTCCAGCACCGCACTGGTAACGTCGTCCGATGACAGCGTGATAATGTCTATGTGTACCGCCGGAGCCAGCTCGCTGAAACGGCCAAGTGCCCGCACGATGATCGAGTCTGGTCCACCCGGCAGATGTTCCGACAGTGCCAGCTGCAACTCGCCGGTCAGCCGCTGGTGTGACTGGTTCACCTTACTGCGAAACACATCCACCGCGTTGAACAGTTCATGACTGGCGTCGTACACCACCCGGCCGTGTTCGGTCAGCTGAAAACCCGCCCGGCCGCGCTCGCACAGCCGCATATCCAACCGCTTTTCCAGATCGCTGATGTAATTCGAGATGGTCGAGTTGGCCAGATTCAATCGTAATTCAGCAGCACTGATTCCCCCACTTTCGACCACCGCCCGGAATACCCGTAACAGTCTGAGGTCGAGGTCGGAGAGCTGCCCCGGCAAGGCGGCTTTCTTGCGCCCCATGATGTTCTCCTGACGGCCAATACTTTTGGATATCCAATACTAACTCCATTCAAACAATGATATTAGCCATAATTTTGCACGGGTAAATTGCTGCTCATACCGAGGAGATTCCCATGCAACTGAACGACACTGATTTGCTGCAAACCCAGGGCTTTATCAATGGCCAATGGCGTCATGGCATCACCGGCGACACCTTTGAGGTAACCAACCCGGCGACCGGTGAATGCCTTGCACAGGTGACCGAAATGGCCACCGCCGAAACCCGTGAAGCGATTCTGGCGGCCGAACGGGCGTTACCTGAATGGCGTGCGCGCTCAGCCAAAGACCGCAGTGTCATTCTGGAAAAGTGGTACGAGCTGATGATGGACGCGCAGGAGGATCTGGCCCTGCTGATGACCGCCGAGCAAGGCAAACCACTGGCCGAATCCCGTGGTGAAGTCGCCTACGGTGCCTCGTTTCTGAAGTGGTTCGCCGAAGAAGGCAAACGGGTTTACGGCGACATCATCCCGCAAACCATCGACCGTCGTGGTCTGGTCATCAAACAGTCGATTGGGGTGGTGGCGGCGATTACGCCGTGGAATTTCCCCAACGCCATGATCACCCGCAAGGTCGCCCCCGGTCTGGCGGTTGGCTGCACTGTGGTGCTGAAACCGGCCGCAGAAACACCCTTGTCAGCGCTGGCAATTGCCGAATTGGGCCGTCGTGCCGGATTGCCTGCCGGTGTATTTAACATTGTGACCGGTACCGATGCGCCCGCTATTGGTGGCGAGATGACCAGCAACCCGATCGTGCGCAAGCTGACCTTCACGGGATCGACTCCGGTCGGCAAGCTGCTGATGAAACAGTGTGCCGATACCGTCAAGCGCACCTCGATGGAACTGGGCGGCAACGCGCCAGTGATTGTGTTTGATGACGCCGACCTCGAACGGGCGGTAGACGGGGCGATTCTGGCCAAGTATCGCAACTCCGGCCAAACCTGCATCTGCTCCAACCGCATGCTGGTGCAAGCGGGTATCTACGATGCTTTCATCGAGAAATTTGCCGCCAAAGTGCGTGAGTTCCGCGTTGGTGACGGCCAGGCAGCCGAGACCACTCATGGCCCATTGATTACCACCAAAGCGGTTCAGGGAGTACACGACAAGGTCCAGCAAGCGGTTGCCGAAGGCGCCACTATGGTGCTGGGCGGCAAGCCGGGCGAGCAAGGTGAGCACTTCTACGAACCGACCATTCTGACCAATGTGAACAGCTCGATGCGGGTATTCCGCGAAGAGATTTTTGGCCCGGTGGCTCCGGTATTCCGCTTCGAAACCGAAGCCGAAGCGATTGCCATGGCCAACGACACCGAGTTCGGTCTGGCTGCTTACGTCTACACCTCCGACCTCGGTCGCATTTTCCGGGTCAGCGAAGCGATCGAGTACGGCATGGTCGGCGTCAACGAAGCGGCGCTGAGTTCGGAAGTGATTCCGTTCGGTGGCGTGAAGGAATCCGGTCAGGGCCGCGAAGGCTCCAAATACGGTCTCGATGATTTCCTCGAAACCAAATACATCTGCCTGGGCGGCCTGTAAGCCGCCGCGTTTCCCGTTTATTAACCACCAGCTAACAAACACCGGGGCAACCCCCTGTGCAGCGGAGACAACCATGTCCAGAATTATTTATCCGACTACCAACTTCAAAGCCACCGAAACCCTGGTACTTGAGCGGGCAGATGGCATTTACATCCATGATGATCAGGGCAACCAGTACCTCGAAGGCATGTCTGGCCTCTGGTGTACCTCACTGGGCTACAACAATCAGGAGCTGATCGACGCAGCAACCCAACAGCTGCACGATTTATCCTACTCACACATGTTCAGCGGCAAGACCCACAAGGTCGGCATGGAGCTGTCAGACAAGCTGGCTGAAATGGTTCCGGTTGATAACGCCCGCATATTCTTTGGCCATTCTGGCAGTGACGCCAATGACAGCCAAATCAAGCTACTGCGTTATTATTTCAACGCCATTGGCAAACCGGAAAAGCGCAAGATCATCGCCCGTCAGCGTTCCTATCATGGTGTGACCATTGGTGCGGCCTGTCTGACCGGCCTGCCGATCAACCACGCCAATTTCGATCTGCCTGTGGACGCGCTGGGCATTATTCGAACCGATGCACCTTATTATCTGCGCGACAAGCTGGCTGGCGAAACCGAAAGCCAGTTCGTTGACCGTATTGTCGGCAATCTGGAACGTCAGATTCTGGCTGAAGGACCGGAAACCATCGCCGCCTTTATTGCCGAGCCCATTACCGGTGCCAGCGGTGTGATCATTGCGCCAGACGGTTATTACGCCAAGGTGCAGGCATTGCTGAAGCAATACGACATCTTTTTCTGGGCTGATGAAGTGATCACCGGCTTTGGCCGTACCGGCAACGACTTTGGTTCCACCACCATGGGCATCAAGCCCGATATGATGAGCTTGGCCAAGCAACTGTCGTCAGCCTATCAGCCGATAAGTGCCGCCGTGATTCGTGGTGACATGTACGACGCCATGGTTGAGCCGTGTGCCGAGCTGGGCGTATTTGGCCACGGTTACACCTACTCAGCGCACCCTGTTGCCAGTGCGGTGGCGCTGAAAACCCTTGAGATCTACCAGCGCGATGAAATCTTTGCCCGTGCAGCAGATACTGGTGCTTACCTGCAGCAGCAATTGCAGCAATTCGCCAGTAGCCCGATTGTCGGTGAAGTGCGTGGTCGTGGCCTGATTGCCGCGGTGGATCTGCACAACTGCGCCAAAGATGAAGCCTTGCCTGCCTGTGTCTCCTATTTCCTGCAACAGGCTTGTCAGGACAATGGCCTGATCTTGCGCGCCGTTGGAGGCACTGCTATTGCGTTCTGCCCGCCGCTGATTATCACCCAAGACCAAATCGACGAGCTGATCGGCAAGTTTGCTGCGGCGCTGGCAACCACCGAAGCGCACGTCAAGGCCAATGGTCTGATGTAACGCCATCACTGCCATGCAAACCCGCAGCATCACCCTTATATAGCCCACAGCAACAGACGTCCCGGCCTGGCGGGACGTTGTTTTCGCCTGCGCTGTGCTGCTGCCATAACTGGCACAGCCGCGCCGCACATTCCCCGCCACTGCGAGCAAACTCCCGCCAACTTGCCAGCGTGCCTGACTGAACTAATCTGAAACCATACCTCGCGATTTTGGTTAAGCAGTCAAGGAATCGCCGACCGATCAAGGATTATCTCTCTGGAGTGACACATGACGCTTGGCCAAAAAATGCTGGCAGGCTTTGCTGCCGTCGTCTTGTTGCTGGCCCTTTCCAGCAGCAATGCAATTTTCAGCCTTAACGATTCCAGTCAGGGGTTTGAGCAATACCGGGCCCTGGCAAGAGACACCAACCTGTCAGGCCGGGTGCAATCCAATCTGGCAATGGCCCGCATCGCCGTAAAGAACTTTCTGATCAGTCGGGATGAGCAATCACTGGGGCAGTATCAGGAGCGATTTCGAGTCACCAACGAGCTGTTTGGTCAGGCTCAGTCAGAGATTCAGCAGCCCCAGCGAGCAGCGCTGATTGCTGAAACCGGCCCTCTGTTGCTGCAATATCAGCAAACCTTTGAGGAAGTTGTGCAGCTGGTACAACAGGAAAACAGCCTTTATAACGACACCCTGTCACGACTCGGCAAGGAAATGCTGACCACCCTGGATCAGAGCCATACGGTTGAAACCAGCATCCTGGTTCAGGAACAACTACGTGAGATCACCTCGACCCTGCTGTTGGCAAGACTGAACGTGGTGAAATGGTTTGACCGCCATAACACCGATGAACTGCAGCAAGCCCGTCAGCTGCTGGATAGCCAGCTGCCGCGTTTGCTTACCCAGTTGCAACAAGCCCCTGATAGCAATGCAGACCTGAATGCACTGCTGGGTCAGCTGGACAGTCAACGCCAACAGTATCTGAATGCACTGACGTCGCTACAGGGGCTGATGCAACAGCAAGACATCAAGATAACGGACACTCTGGATGTATTGGGTCCGCAAATCGCCGACAAGCTTGAGCAGGTCAAACTGTCGGTAATGCACGATCAGGACGAACTGGGGCCGCTGCTGCAGGCTGCCAATCACAAGGCATTCAATATTTTGGTGGTCATTTCCGTGATTGCGTTCGTGGTGGCACTGGTAATTTCTCTGATCCTCAGCCGTCATATCACCAGTCGCCTGCATCGGGCCAGCCAGATTGCCCGCAATATCGCCGCCGGCCAGCTGAACGTCAGCAGCCAGGACCAGGGGCAGGATGAAATCAGTGAACTGATGCGCTCGCTCGATCAGATGGCCAGCAACATGCGCGATATGATCCGCGACATTCTGACCGCCAGCGAAGAAATATCAGCCTCTTCCAAAAGCCTGCTGGGCCATACCAGCGAGACCCGCAAGGGCGCCAACCAACAACAGGAAGAAACCGATCAGGTCGCCACGGCGGTCAATGAAATGGCCGCGACCGCACATGAGGTCGCCAGCAACGTCGTGCAGGTTGCCGACACCTCCGACCACGCCAGTGGAGTGGTCAAAAACGGGCTCGGCATTGTTGCCAACACCCAGAGCAATATCCACAGCCTCGCCGCGAGTGTGCGCCAAAGTGCCGCCGAAATTGCCGAGCTACGCAATGAGGCGATTGGCATCGGCCGCATTCTCGACGTGATTCGTGGTATTGCCGAACAAACCAATCTGCTGGCACTCAATGCCGCCATCGAGGCTGCCCGCGCCGGTGATCAGGGCCGAGGCTTTGCGGTGGTTTCTGACGAGGTTCGCACCCTCGCCCAACGCACCCAACAATCTACAGAGGAAATCCAGAGCCTGATCGAACGCCTGCAGGAAGGGGCCAACCAGGCGGTAGCATCAATGGAAAAAGGCAACAGCCTCACCGAATCCTGCGTCAGCCTGTCGGACGAAGCCACCAAGGCACTCAATGAAATCAGCAATGCTTTCGTCCAAATGAACCAGATGGCCACTCAAATCGCCACCGCCGCCGAGGAACAGAGCCAGGTCTCCGAACAGATCAACCAGAGTGTCATCAAGGTGCGGGATATCAGTAGCAAGAACCTGCATTCCGCCGACGCCAGTGCGGCGGCCAGCAGCCAGCTATCGGTGTTGTCCGGCAATTTGCAGAAACAGGTGGCGAGGTTTGTGTTGTAAGGCCTTTATCCAGCCAGACACAAGAGCCCCGGCATAAGCCCCGGGGCAACCGTTTTTACACGGAACAAAGGGCTTACCAATACCCCAGCACACTCCACCAGATACCACCAATCACAGTCCAGATGGCCAGGTTCACCAGGCTCATCACAAAGCCTGCCACCCACCAGTGCTCCATGTTGACGTAGCCGGAGCCGAAGATGATCGGTGACGTGCCGGTGGCGTAGTGAGTCAGCGACATCATCAGAGATGATGCGCCAGCCATCATCAACGCCAGGAACATGGGTGGTGCACCAAGCGCCAGCCCCGCAGTATAGAAAGCCGCAAACATCGCAGTGATATGAGCGGTGGTGCTGGCAAAGAAGTAGTGCGCATAGAAATAGACGCCGACCAGAATCACCACCGCCAACTCCCAGCCAAAGCCGAGACCGGCGATATGATGCTCAACCTGGCCTGAGAACCACTGGATCAGCCCGAGTTTATTGAGGAAGGTCGCCATCATCACCAGCGCCGAGAACCACACCACGGTGTCCCAGGCGGACTTTTCTTTCAGCACGTCATCCCAGCTCAATACCCCCGCCACCAGCAAGATCGACAGTCCCAGAAAAGCCACGGCGGTGGTATTCACCGCCCAGCTTGAGCCAAGGATCATCGCCGGGACTCCAGCCCACAGCAGCAGCATCAAGCCAAACACCCCAACCATGACCTTTTCGCCATAACTCATGGGCCCCATGGCCTCAAGTTGCTCATGGGCGAAGTGACGGGCGTTGGGCGTGTTTTTGAGTTCTGGTGGGTACAAGACATACAGCACCAACGGCATCAGCAGCATACACACCAACCCGGGCAGTAACATCGCCAACGCCCAGGTACTCCAGCTGAGGAAAATATCGGCGCCGGTGGCGTCGGCCACCAGCTTCACCACCAGCGGGTTCGGTGCCGTGGCAGTAATGAACATCGCCGAGGTAATCGGGTTACTGTGATAGTTCACCAGCGCCAGATACTGGCCGATTTTATTCTGGGTTCCGTCGTCCGGTTTAGAGCCAAAGCTGCCAGCAATTGACTTCATAATCGGGTGAATAATACCGCCGCCCCGGGCGGTGTTACTGGGCGTCACCGGCGCAATTACCAGTTCCGACAACGCCAGCGCGTAGCCCACACCAATGGTTTTTTTGCCGAACAGGGCGATAAAGTGGTAACCGATGCGACTACCAAGACCGGTTTTGGCCAACCCGCGGGAAATCATGATGGAGATACCGATCAGCCAGATCAGCGAATTGGAAAAGCCGCTGAGGGCATCTTTCATCGCCTGGCCCGGGTTGTCACTGGTCACGCCCGTGAGAGCTACCAGCGCCATCGAAATAATCGCGATTTCACCAATCGGCATGGCCTTGCCGATAATCGCCACAATGGTGCCAACAAACAACGCCAACAAATGCCAGGCCGCAGGCGTGACGCCTGCAGGTACCGGAATCACAAACCAGATCAACCCGGTCACCAGCAAGGTTACCAGTCCGGGAATCAACTTAACGCCACCGAGTTGCATAACCACTCCTTATGCATCATCAGAACTTGTGCGCCATCAGTCCCTTGCTGGTATCTGACAGCCGATAGAGACATGCTAACCAGTTATGCACCAGACAGTCCTTGATATTTAGCACGCTGAGTAGCATTGGCACCTAACGCAGTGTTGCAAGTGTCGGGGCAATCACAGCTGGCAGCTGTCATCAGCCATGACGGACCGCCGATTCCTGGTCCAGGGAGCAACGTACGGTCCGCCCCTTCCGCTCCTGATATCTGTCTGTCGGCACGCTTTTTTGAAATACCAGAGAGTTTAGTCATCATGCTATTTGGCTGCGTTTAAATTATCCCACTCGATTTCTGTACTGCAGCGCTATTTTTGACCCACCGGGTTAAATCAACCGCGATATACGTCTTCAAAATATCTCATTAAATGCAAGGTTGACTGATCTGCGCCTCATCTATACCCATTTTATTTTCCGCTACCGGCTGCCATTACCAGAATTATTGTTAATTCCTCCTCATTCTGTTATCTGGCACTGCTCTTGCTGTTACACAAAGACCAACTTTCATACTGGCAAATTAATGGTGGCAAATGAATGGTTCAGCCCCCCAAACAAACAGCATATATGTTGCGAATTTAATTGAGAGGTATCTTCTGACCCATCCAGATGCCATGGATAACTTTGACGGCATCTGGCGTTGGTGGATTACCCAGCAAAAACTCTACGAATCAGCCAATTCAGTTAAAGAAGCACTGGATATTCTGGTCGATAAGGGAATCGTTGTGGAAGTGGAAAACGGATTTTTCAAATATGTAGAAAGCCATAATCCCCGGAATTGCCGGGAACAGTAATCAGCTGAATATATTCTATATGGTCGACATGGATCCATAGGAGGTTCGACATGCGCTGGAAATGTCTCGCCACTATATCCAGAAGCCCCGGGATTATATTCGGAGGATAGCTGTACCAACTGGATGAGATTGGAGGAAAGCACCTTGGAAAGTGTACAAAAAAAATTATCCCGGATCAGATCTCCGCGGGTTCATATCACCTACGACGTCGAAATTGGCGGCGCAATGGTCAAGCGGGAACTGCCCCTGATTGTCGGGATTCTTGCCGATTTATCCGGCAAACCAAGCGAGCCGCTGGCTCCCCTGAAAGAGCGGGATTTCGTTGAAATTGACCGCGATAACTTTGATGAAGTCATGGAAGGCTTTGCCCCACGACTGACGATGAAGGTACCCGACCTGCTGGCGACGGAAGACAACGCCGAAACCAATATCGAGCTGCAGTTCCATTCCATCGACGACTTCTCGCCCCTCAACCTGGTGAAAGCGATCGCCAAAACCAACGACTTGTACCAGTCCCGTATCCACTTGCGAGATTTCCTCGCCAAACTGGATGGCAACGATGCCCTTGATGGCTTGCTGACCCAGTTGCTGGCAGACGAAGCGCTGCAATCTGAAGTCAAAGGCGCCTACGAAGGGCAAGAGGATATGTCGGCGATCACTCCGACCGACTTTATCCAGAAGCTGCTGAGCGAAGGCGGCATGGTGCTGGACCCATCGCAGCAGCCTTACTCTCTGACCCTGATTGGCCAGTTCAGCCGCGACATCCTTGCCGATGAATCCGGCAACGTCGCAGGTGATGCCGCGAACCGAATGAATGACCGTATCTCGGCCATCGACAACCTACTGACCCGACAAATCAATGAAGTGCTTCATGAAGCCTCATTCCAGCAGCTGGAAGCCACCTGGCGTGGCCTGCATTACCTGGTGATGAACACCGAAACCAGTACCCGGCTGAAACTGCGAGTACTCAACGTTTCCAAGGCCGACCTACTGAAAGATTTGCAGAAAGCCTCCGAGTTTGACCAAAGCGCGCTGTTCAAGAAGGTCTATGAAGACGAGTTCGGCACCTATGGCGGCGATCCGTTCAGCATTCTGATTGGAGACTACGAATTTGGACGTCACCCGGAAGACATTGAGCTGCTTGAAAAAATCTCTGGCGTTGCGGCCGCGGCCCATGCGCCATTCATTGCCGCAGCCTATGCCAAACTGTTCGACCTGCAAGATTACTACCGCCTCTCACAGCCACGCGATCTTTCGAAAATCTTTGAAAGTGCCGAGCTGATCAAATGGCGTAGCTTCCGTGACAGCGACGACTCCCGCTACGTCACTCTGACCCTGCCGAAAGTTCTTCTGCGACTGCCGTACGGTCCGGAAACTGTAGTCGTGGAAGGCTTTGATTTCAGTGAAGACGTCGATGGAACCGATGCTTCCCGCTATCTCTGGGGTAATCCTGCCTTCATTCTCGGCCAGCGTATTACCAATGCATTTGCCCATTACGGCTGGCTCGCTGCCATTCGCGGAGCTGAAGGCGGTGGCCTGGTGGAAGGCCTGCCGGCCCACACCTTCAAAACCTCAGCCGGCGATGTGCGGCTGACCTGTCCAACCCAGGTAGCCATCACAGACCGCCGCGAGAAAGAACTGAACGACCTCGGTTTTATGGCGATTCTGCATTGCAAGGGAACAGACAAGGCAGCCTTCTTTGGCGGCCAGACCACCAACAAGCCGAAGAAATACAACACCGATGAGGCCAATGCCAACGCCCGTACCTCAGCCATGCTGCCGTACGTGCTCAATGCCTCGCGCTTTGCCCACTACATCAAGGTCATCATGCGCGACAAAATCGGCTCCTTCCTCACCCGTGACAACGTCTCCGGTTTCCTCAACAGCTGGATCTCCAGCTATGTGCTGATTGATGACGGTGCCACCAACGAAGTGAAAGCCCGCTACCCGTTGCGAGAAGCCCGCATCGACGTCACCGATGTTCCAGGCAAACCCGGTTCGTACAAAGCCACAGTATTTTTGAAGCCTCATTTCCAGCTTGAAGAACTGTCTGCATCCATTCGCCTGGTTGCTGATTTACCGGGCTAAGCCAAGCCTTTCTCTTTTTATTATTTTTACTGGAGCCAATCATGGATCTGATCTTATTCGAACTGGGTGACCCAAGCCTGACCAAGGCCAAAGGCAATGATGGTGCAGCTGGCGGTTCCCTGATTGACGGTGCCGCCGAAGGTGACTGGCAGGCGATTACTGCCAACCCGGGATTTCAGGGCAACCTGAATATCAAACCGGAGCAATGCGTTGAACTGGTATCTGTCAACCAGGGTATTCAGCAACAGGTAACCACGGATGTGAGTAACTCGGCCCGGACTTCCGGCCGGCCGATGATCTCTGATTTCACCTGTGTGAAATACGTCGACGTGACCTCGCCCAAGTTATACGAATGCTGCCTGCGCGCCAAACTGCTGGATCTCAAAGGTTCACCTTGCCGCATTCACGTATTACGTAACTCTGGTGATCGTATGAACGTGATTATGCAATTTGAATTAACCGATGTAATCATCAGTGAAATTCAATTCCAGTCACATCCCAACGATATGGCTACGGAGCAATTCAAGCTGAACTTTACGGAGATATCCTGGATTCACTGTCTGCAGGGACCTGCAATGGAGAACAAGGGACACGTTGCAACCGGCTGGAGTGTGGTACGCAACCGTCCAATCTCTCCTGGCAGCTACACATTGTAATTGGTATATCCGATATGGGTTTAACCTTATTGGAAAAGCTGGATAGTTCCTGTAGTGACATATCACTGCAGGACTCCATCCAGAAACAGGTTCAACGAATTATTGCTACCCGTATGTATATCAAGGAAGCCAGTAATTCCGACAACCATATATCCGGCTTTGGCATACCCGAGTTTTCTCGCTATTACGCTGACAACCCGAGTGCCATAACGGAGTATCTGGCCATTATACGCAGCCGTATTCTGGCCCTTGAGCCCAGGCTTGATGATATTCAGGTGTTATCGATACAAACAGAACAAAGCAAGGCCGGATGCCAACTGGCAATGAAAATTGGTGATACCACAATATCTGAATATTTTTACTTCTGAGCTGGATAAACAGGAATAACGGTTATATGAGCATTCAACATTTCCAACAGGAACTGAGCGCGCTGCGCCGCTCGGTTGATGCTTTTACCCAAGCCTATCCATCGGCTGCGGCAGAGCTGCGTCTGAGTGCTGGCCATTCAGCCGACCCCCACGTCGAACAGCTGTTGCAGTCATTTGCCTGGATGACCGGCAGACTGCGCGCCGATATGGAAAGCCAGCGCAATGAGATTCCCAACCATCTGCTGCTGAGTCTCTACCCGGCACTGATTCGCTCGATTCCAAGCATGACCGTGATGCAGGCCAATGTGCAGGTTGATGGCGTCAACTTCGTCAACGGCTACCAGCTTAACAAGGGCAGAATTTTTTCCGCCCGCAGTAACGCGCGCCCGGACAGCAACCAGAAAACCGTCGAATGTCGGATGCAGTGCAGCTACAACACCCCGCTGTGGCCATTTGAACTGGATGACGTTGGTTTCAAACCACGCAACAGTTTTGACTTTCTCGACCAGCGCAGTGATGTGCAATCGGTCATTTCCATCACTATGCACAGTGATGGCAGCGACCCGGTGTACGAATACCCGGTCGAGCGTCTGCGTTTCTTTATTGCCGACGCAGACATTCGGCCAGCGCTTTATCAGCTGCTGAGTGACCAGGTCAGAGGCATCGCCTTGCGGGTCGACGATCAGATTATCGAACTCCCGGCCAGTACGATTCAGTGGTGTGGCTTCAGGGCAGACGAAAACGTCTTGCCACAATCATCCGGCGAGCATGACGCCTACCGGCTGTTACAGGAATACTTCCACTTCCCGGAAAAATTCTACTTTTTCGAAATCACCGGACTGGACCTCAAACAAGTGTCCACCCATTTCGAACTGTTGATTCTGCTGGACCAGACATCGGCCCTGCCAGCCTTGTCACGCCAAAGCCTGGTGTTCAACGCGTTCCCTGCAATCAACCTGTTTCCGACCACCTTCTCACCGGTTCAGCTCGACTATAGCCAATACGAATACCGGCTGTTGGCAGACCAGAACCAGTATGGCCAGAGTGAAGTGTATGCCGTTGAGCAAGTCGATTTGTTGTCTGCTGACGGCCAGATCAAACAGGCTGCTCCCTGGCTCGGCCACTACGATCTGAAACATACCGGCACGCTGGCCAGCAGCCGCTTTCTGACCCGGCTGGTGCCGCCGCTGTCAGCCGCGACCCGTGGCTGTGACACCATGATTGCTCTCTATGATGAGGGAATGAATGCCGATACTCCCATCGACCAGACCCTGAGTGCGCGAGGCCAGTGTTGCAACCGGTCGCTACCAGAGTCGCTAAGAATTGGAAATCGCATGAAGCTGGTCGGCGCTGGCGCGCTCAGCCACGCCAACATCGTTTGTCGACCAACCCTGTTTCGCGATGCCCGTCTTAATGGTCAGGCCGTCGTCGCCTTGCTGGAACAGCTGCACCTGAATCTGTTGTCACTGGCTGAAGAAGGTCAGTCCGGCAACGTTATCCGGCGGTTCAAACGGCTGATCGCGCTCTACAGCGATGCCCTCAATCCCTCTCACAGCCGTCAGATACAAGGCATCGTCAGTCTCTCCGCCCGCCGTTCGGTGCGACGCATGGGAGCGGATGCCTGGCGTGGTCACTATCAAGGCACGCTGATTTCCCTGACGGTTGATGAAAACTATTTCAACGGTGCCAACGCGCTATTGCTGGGCGAAGTGCTAAGCCACTTCCTCGGCCTCTACACCACGCTTAATCACTTTGTGCAGCTACAGCTGTTCAGTTATCAACGAGAAGGAGTCTGGAAGCAATGGCATCCACGCATTGGCGAACAGGTCATACTGTAAATTCGCTGTTGCAGCAGCGTGATGCCGGCTGGGATTTCCTGCCGCTGGTACACCTGCTGACGCAAGCTCGACTGCAATCCGTCCCGCACGACAATGACGACGGGCAATTGCAGCAGTTGGCCAGCCAACTTCGTTTTCAATCGTCACTGGCTGCGGATTTTCCACCCAGCGACGTACGCCTGGTCGACACCGATGACAATGGCCGAACGCATATCACCAATGCCCGCTATGGCTTGCTGAGCCAGGATGGTCCGTTACCCGCCCCTTTTATTGAATGGCTGCGAGAGCTGGCCAACCAGCACGATTTGGCCATGGTCGATTTTCTCGAACTGTTTGATAACCGCTTGTTGGCATTGCGTTATCTGATGAGTAGTTCGGTCCAGCCCATGTTGCTGGGAGAGTCTGCCGAACATAGCCGTAGTGGTCAGCTGTTACGGGGGATGGCCGGTTACCTGATGGAAAGCCGCGAAGACCAGGCTGATTTTGAACTCGCCGGTCTGTTCGCCAACAGCCGCCTGTCGCTGCCGCTGTTGCGCCAGTTGTTATTACTGTCGCTGGGTTTGCCACTGCAACAATTACGCTCCTGCCTGGGCGGCTGGATGTATGTTGATGAGCAGGATCACAGCTATCTGGGTCATTCGCACAACACCCGTTTGGGCCAGACCGCCTGTCTCGGCAAACGAGTATGGAATCAGCAGCAGGGCATTGAGCTGAAATTCGCTCCATTACCATGGGATCATGCCCGACTATTGCTGCCTGCCGGTTCCTTGCATGCACAACTGCGCCGGATCATCGAACGGATTACCGACCGCCGGGTCGATTGCCGCATTCTGCTACAGATCCCTGCCATTGAGCTGCCACCCCAACGACTCAGCCAGGGAAACAATGCATATACCCCCCTGGGAATTGCATCCTTTCTGGGCCGACAACCCGATCCGGCCACCAATATCACGCTCAGCTTTACCATTCAGGGGGGCCAATGAAACCGCTATATATCCCGTTTGGTGCGCTTCTGCTCTGGTTGCTGAGCGGCTGTTCCGTTATCGGCATCAGCAGCCCGGCTAACCAGCTCGGCAATATCCGCATTGAAGCCACGGCCAACTGTAATAACGGCATGCCGGTAGCAATCGACTTTCTGTTTATTCAGGACGACCAGCTGGCCAAATTGTTGGGTGACCTCAGCGGGCCGGACTGGTTTGCCCGGAAGTATTCACTCATGCGTCGCTACGACCAGCAAATGAGTGTCAGCAGTGTTGAGATCGTTCCGCTATCCATCATGCCGTCCGTGCCTCTGCCGGACACCAGCACCCAAGCCACCAGCATCCTGATGTTCGCCAATTACCTTGGCCTGCAGGGACAGTTTGTTGCCGAACTGGGCAACTTCAAACAACTGTTCATCCAGCTGCAACAGGAAGGCTACCGGTTAACCGAACAGCAGAAGGACTAACAAGGCACCATGGCAATTTTATCCACAGGCCAGAACAGCCTCTTCAGTCAGGGCAATGCCAACGATTCAGTCCGTATTCCCAATCCGGTGTGCTGGCATGAAGGCATGCTGTTGTCACCCCAGCATTTCCAGCAGAACCACCTCTACTGGGAGGTGCAACTGCGTCAGCAACTATCGTTAAGCTCAGCGCACTATTGGGGTATTGCCGCGTTGCAGCTGGATCGCTCCGCGCTGCTGGAAGGGAAAGTGATTATTCAACGGCTGCTGGCCATCATGCCGGACGGCTTGCCGATTGATTATCGCGCTGGCGAAGACCTGCCATTGACGCTGGAGCTGGACTTCAAGAACAGCGATGCCCACACGGTTCAGCTGACTGTGCCAATCCAGGTGCCGGGCAGTGCCAGTGAGCGTTCAGAAATCCAGCGCTACAGCACCACCAGCGATAGCCCGCGGGTTGATGAAAATACCGGCGACAACGAAGTGGTGCTGCCCAGGTTGCAGCCCCGTTTGTCACTGCAGGCAACCGACAAGGCCAGTAACCGCTATGTTGGTCTGCCGCTGTTCCGGGTAATCAAACCGGATACTGGCCATCCACAGCTGGACCCAGGCTACGCCCCGCCACTGCTACAACTGGGAGCAGATGCTTTTCGTATCGGTGACGAAGCCGCTCCCGGGTCTCGCCCATTACCGCAGCGGCTACAAGCTCTGGCGTTGGCAGTGCGTCACAAGGCATTGCAGCTGGCAGGCTTGTCGGAAGGTGGTGAATCGCTGGGCCATCATGTGACCCAGCGTCATCACAGCTGGATTCGGGCGATGGTGAAGGAATTACCGGAGCTGGAATTGCTGGCGCAATCCGCCGACAGCAAACCGTTCGAACTCTACCGGGCGCTGCTGCGGATGGCTGGCCCGATCAGTGAGCTGGACCCCAGCAATATTCCACCACGCTTCCCGCCCTATCAGCACGACAACGCCCTGCCCGGCTTTGACCGGGTGATCAGCTACATCCAGCAACAGGTCGAGCGGGTCAACCTCAACTACACATCGATTGGCCTGAACGAAAAACAGGATGGCGTCTTTACCCTCAGCTATGACAAGGAATGGGAAGGCAAAGACCTGTTACTGGAACTGACGCCAACCGCAGGTGGCGGCTACGACAGCCTGGTGCGCTGGCTTGGTGCCTGTCGTATTGCTTCAGTCAGCGTGCACAAGGAATTGATGCAACGACGCTTGCTGGGAGCCAGCGCAGAAGCCATTGAACATGATGAAAAAAGTGGCATATCTCCTGCCAGTGGCCACGCCTTGTTCCGCCTCAAGGCCAATAAAACCCTGCTCCGGCCCGGTTCGGAAATCGCTATCGTCTGCACCAACCGGAAACTCAGTCAGCAACGCCCGGCTGGCATCGTGATGCACATTCCTCATGAGTAAACAGGGAGCCAGCGGCATGGCCAGCCAACAACACGCCTCTGCCAGTTCCGCAGCAATGGACGCCGCTAATCCGGTGCAGCTGATGAGTCACTTTTACCAGCAAGTAGTGGAGATCAAGCACTGGATACAGGAGGGTGAGCTGAACGATCAGGTCACCGCCATGTTTAACCTGACACATCCCCCTTCCAGCGAAGAAACGGCCGATGCCGTAGCGCTGAAGCTGCAGCGCTGGATTGAAGGCGCACGCCTGATTGCCAGTAAAACGCTCACCGAACGGGAGTGCGAGCGGGTAGAACAAACCCTGTTTGTACTGGTCGCGCTGGCAGACGAGTTGTTCATCATGGAAATCGACTGGCCTGGCCGCGAGCAGTGGCTCAGCCAGCCTCTGGAAGACCGGTTATTCAACAGTTGTTTTGCCGGTGAACGCTTCTTCCGGGGAGCCGATGAACTACTGACCAAACGCTCCTGGGAAGAAACTGACCGTTTGTTGGCATCGGTTTACCTGTTCGCCTTGCGACTGGGTTTCTGTGGCCGCTATCGCGACAACAACCAACGTCTGAAAGCCTACCGTGCGCAGTTGTTCAAACGCATTGGCGGCGGTATGCCAATGCAGCTGGTTTGCCCTGCGGCTTATCAAAGCATCATGTCTTCACAACAGGAACACCGACTGGCACCGCTCGCTGCGTGGTATCGCAACATGACGATTGGGGGCCTGCTGTATCTGGCGGTGGGATGGGCTATCTGGCAAGGCATCAAGGGATATTGGGGGTAGTCATCATGGAACCGATCAACTCTGCAGCGGAACAGACCCTGCAACAGCAGGGTGAATCCCTGCTTGGCCAGTTCCATACCTTGCTGGTCCAACTGGACCAGCGCATGCAGCCACTGGTCACAGATCTGGAACCGATCTGGAGTGATCCTCTGTGGCAATTCATCGGCCTGATTCTGTTGGCCGTAGTAGCCTTGGTGGTAGTGGTCTGGCTGCTCCGCTCATTCCGTGACGCACTGATGTCCACCCTGGGCTTGCTGTCATCCAGCGTTTCCAAAGTTTTCACCAGCCTGGTTTCGCTCAAACCGAATAACACCAGCCAAGGCGACTCATCAGCCAGCCGCAGCCGCGGGCTGGCCAGAGTCGGCATCAAACAGGCGCTCGACGTACTGCGCTATCTGACCACTCGGCGTGACTGGCGCTATCAAAGCCCCTGGTATTTGCTCGCAGGCACTGATAACAGCGGCCGCCACGACTGGGCAACCAGTGTCCAGACCGGCCTGCGCGCACAATTATTGGCGCGAGAAAAAAGCCTGCCAGCCAGCGGTAGCCAGTGGCACTTTTTCGATCAGGGAGTGCTGATTGAAGTCGAACAGGAGCAGCAATTTTCCCAGCAGCTGGAGCTGCTTAATTTTTATCGCCCCGAACGGCCACTCGATGGCCTGATTTTGACGATCTCTGCCAAGGCCCTGCTGGCTGCTGATGATCCGGTAGCCCGTCGTTCATTGGGTGAATCTCTGTATCGCCAGATCTGGCAGGTGCAGAAACAAACCTGTTTTGTTGTCCCCGTCTACCTGCAAGTCACTGAGTGCGAGCACATCACTGGATTTGATGCATTCTGGAGCACGGTCAGCAAGGAGCATCCCAACGAAATGTTTGGCTGGTCCAATCCGGCCCGGCTGGATGCAGCCTATTCGCCACAGTGGATACTGGAGGCCTTTAACAGCCTTGTCAGTGGAATTCGGGAAACCCAACTGCAACAGGCCGCTGATGGCGACAGCATCAAGAATATCGATGAATTCATGTTGTTCGATCGCCAGTTTCAAAATCTCGAACGACCGTTGCAAGACGTGTTGTCATACACCTTCGCCCGCAGCAGTTATCAGGAAGCACCGCCACTGCGGGGGATCTGGTTCAGTGGCAAGGTTGGTGATGAAGTAGCGCTGACTGACGATTTCCTCAACCACAAGCTGTGGCTTGAGAGCAACCTTGCCTACCCAGTCGAACGCCGCCGTTTTTCCATCAACCGCACCCTCCGCCATGCCCAATATGCCACCCTGGCAGGGACTGTATTGCTGGTGTTACTGCTGATTTATGACACCACCCGGTTGCACAACTACAGCACCAACGCGGAGGCATCCTGGCAGGAAATCAGCCAACGCAAGGAAGATTGCAGTGACAGTGGCGGAGCCACCTGGTGGTTACTCAGCAGCCTCACCAAGATCAGTGAACAACCCCTCACTCTTTCGCTACCGGCATCCTGGGGGGCAGGCCAGATGCCCGCACTGGAAAATGAAGTCGTCAAACGTATTTTTCCGGAGCAGCTGTTCAGTGGCATGGATTGCCGCCTGCATGCGCGGGCGGAAACGCTCAACCAGCTCAGCGTTGATACCTCAGGCACACTCGAGCAAACCAGCGCCCGACTGGAAACCTATATCGCCCAACTGGGCCGTTATCAGCAAGCCCAGCAGGCATTTATCCGGCTGGCAGGGCCGATTCCGAACGATGCCGGTGTCGCTAATGATTTTCGCGCGCTGCTGGATTATCTGTACGACTCATCGATTCCCTCGACCATCGACTTCAACAGTCCCTTAATCGCCGATGCCCTGATTAAAACCGCTTACAATATCAACTGGAGCGAGCAGGATCTGGTCGATCCCGATCGCCAGTTGCGGCATTTGAACAGCCTCTCCACAGCGGTTCGGCTGCAATTGCAACAACGTGCCACCCAGCCACCAGTCGATGCCATTCAGCGAGCATTTTTCACTGACCAGACCGACTTGATCAGCGAACAACAGCAACTGGCGATGACCCAGTCTCTGGCGGGCTTCCACAGTTGGCTGGTCTATGTGCAACAGGAATGGCTCGACACCAGCGCTCGTACCAGCCCCTGCGGTGAGCTGCAAAAACAGCTGGGCGGATTACTGCCAATCCTGCAGGATGCCGGTTACCCGGATCAGCTCAAACAGCCGTTCGACGATAACAGCTGTGACCGGAGTATTCGTCAGCAACTGGCCACCCTCGATATTCCGCCAATGGGACCCATGTTCCAGCAACAGCAAGATGGCCAACTGGATTTCTCACCACGCCTGTTACGCTGGAAAGACGAGTTTGGTGCACTCTCCTCGCTCAACTTCATTCGTCACTCAACTCTCGGAGAGGCTGCCACCGACAACAATAACGGTCGCATCGTAGGCTGGAATGTACAGCCCCTGGACGATGCGATGGACATGCTGCTGGATTTCCAGACCTTCAGCCAGCAATGGTGGCCCGTGATTGATGGCAAACCCAAAGAGCCCTTCTATGCCTCCACGATTCGCAATCTGCTGATTCACAGCGTCCGTCAGCGAATTGAACAGGCACAAATTCGCGATCACAGCGGGTCCAGCCCACAGCAACTCAGCAATACAGACACCGAAACCAACCTCACCAATCAGATCAGCAGCTTCAGTCGCGCCAGTAGCCGCATCAGCCAGCTACTGACTTTGCTACAACAAGAGCAGGACAGCAGCAACTATGCCTTGCTGCAAACCAGCAGCCAGCAGTTTGTCAGCCAGCAATTTGAGTTGCTCAATCAGCTGGTGCTGGAAAACCGCCTCTACATGCCACTGCGTAATCCGCAGTGGTCAAGCGATAACTTCGCGACGGCCCTGTTCAGCTACAGCGACCCGGCCGACCTCGACAGCTATCTGCAAAACCAGCGCGAACGGGTCGACTATCTGGCCCATCAATATGCCCGACCACTGGTTGCTTTCCTGCTCGATAGCAGCGGGATCACTCCTACGGATCAGCAAGCAGCACTCTGGCTCGGAACCCTCAAGGACCTGCAACGCTATCAGCGCAAGGAACCCGGCAACCAGGTCGCCCTGCTGGAAAGCTACATCGGCACTGATCTGAGCCAGCTGGATTCAGCAGAATGTAATGACTGGCTTGCCAAACCAGCCTTCTCACACCTGTCCAGTGGTTTGTTTGCCAGCAGCCACTACAGTATTGATGAGCAGGTTCGCAGTTACTGCCAGCAATACGGCAAGAACAGCGTACTGAAGTCGTATCTGGCACTGGCCGCAAGCTTTAATCAGTCACTCGCCGGACATTTCCCGTTTGCGCCACTGTCCGAGGCCGGTATCAGCGATATCGCACCGGAAAATCTGCAAATATTCTTCAGTGAATATGATCAGCGCTGGGGCAGCCAGGCCATTGAAAGGCCATTGGCAAGTCGGCTGACAGAGCTGATGAAAGCCCAGCCCTCGCTGCAACTGGGTTCCTGGCTGGCCTTTGTGCAGCAACTTGATCAGCTGTCACAGGTCTGGAAGTTCGGGCAGTCGAGTGATGGCTCACTCAACCTCAGCCTCAAGGTTGAATTTGCGGCCTTGCCGGAGCAGGCCGTTGGCATGGAGCAGATCGTCCAATGGACACTATCCAGTGGTGCCAACAGCATCATCTATCCCAATGGCAACACTCAGTTAGGCTGGCATCCCGACGACGCTCTGACGCTTAGGCTGCGCTGGGCCAGCGGCTCCGCCGTCGTTCCAACCCGCACAACCAATCTGCCTGTCGACATCGACAGCAACCAACGCAAAGCCAGCTTCAGCAGCAAAAGCCGTTGGGGACTGTTTGAGTGGCTCGCCCGTTTTGGCAGCCAGAACAGCCGTATTCATCAGCGCTCTTGGCTGACCTTTCAGGTGCCTGTTGCTCCTGCAGCAGCCAGCACTCAGGTGCAGTGGTCTGCCGGAAGCAGCCCTCAAAGTTACACCAGCAAGGTCAACCTGCTGATGAGCATTACTGCCCGGCAAACCGATGGACGCATTTACACACTCACGCCACCGTCGGTATTTCCCCAACGAGCACCCGGTGTAGCCGCTACGACGGCTGCCAGCCCACATTCATCCGGAGGGTCTGACCTTGCAAACAACCAGTGATCAAAGTACTGCCAATGCCTTTATCCAGCATTACTACGGTTACAGTCTGGATGACCTGATGGCACCTATTGGCGACAGCGGCGTTGGCGACTCAGTACGCCACAATGGCGTGTATTTCGACATCAAGGAATTCCGTCGAGAGGACGATGCCACCCTGCCGCAAGGCATCTGGTCTCACGAGATGAAAATTGCTGATTGGGAAGCGGTCGAAAAGACCGCTCTGAACGCACTCTGCCGCAAGAGCAAGGACCTGCAGCTGGGAGTCTGGCTGTTCGAATCCAGCATACATCGCTACGGCTTTGGCGGCATTGCCCCGGCAGCCATCCTGATCTACCAGCTATGCAAACGCTACTGGGACCAAATGCACCCACAAATGGTCGACGGTGATGTTGAATACCGCACCAACCCGATTAACTGGATCAACGAAAAACTCTTGGTGCCTCTACGGCTGCTGCCGATCACCCAGGCATCGCTCGACAATCGGGAAATGTGCTGGAACGACTGGGAAGAAGCACAGCGTTTCGACCAGCTACAACGCCAGCGCAACGAGCGCCTGGAATGGAACGGCCCCACCAAGGAAGCCTTTCGCCAGCACCTTGCCGCTACTCCCGGCGAAACCTTCAAGTCGCTCTGGCACCAGCTGGATCAGGGCCTCAATGCCCTGGATGAACTGATCAGCTGGCTCGACCAGACCTGTGCCGAAGACAGCCCCAGCCTGTCCGACATCTGCGAACTGCTCGACCAGATCCAGACCATGGTCGCTGGCGAACTCAAGCGCCGGGGGATCAACCTGGCCCAGATCTACGGTCCCGGGGACGATGACGAAACCCAACAAGGTCAGTCGGGAAATCCCCCTCCTGCGGGCGACCACTCATCAGATGATGCTGGCGGTGATGGTCATACGGGCGGCAGTGGTGGCGGCAATGGCCCCTTACGCAACCGCGCGGACGCATTCGCCACGCTGTACAAGGTGGCGGAATTCCTGATGCAGGACGACCCACACAGCCCGGTTCCGTATCTTATTTATACCGCTTGCCAGTGGGGTGAAAAGACCGCACCCGACCTGTATCAGGAGCTGTTTATGGAGAAAGGAGGGAATCTGAATATCTTTGAAGTGATGGGGTTGAGTATTAATCAGGAATAAGCAGGAGAAATATATGACACGTCGTCCAACGAACACCAACAATCTGACACTGCCGGAAGATCGTCATAACGTTCGAGTGAGTAGAGCAAGAACCCGTGATGGAAATGCTCTTCACATAGTTAGAAGCCGCTCTCCCGGTGGCCGACAATATGAAGATCATTTGCATATTGACAGGCATACGGGCGAGCGTCGACAGGGGTCCAGTTTTGTATCCCAACGTGGACACACAAGACAAAGAATTGCAAGGCCACCCAGACGATCTGAAGAACGTATGCTTGGCATGCGATTTGGAACCATTCGTTAACGCCTAACCATATCATCAGTAATATTTCAAATAATAAGCCGGATATAAATTATCAAAGCCATGGAAATGATATTCGGCTTATGCTTTTAAATACCCATAGGGGGAATCGAAAATGCCAGAGTTCGATGACGTTGTTCAGGCAGCAACAACCGCAGCACGGGAAATAAAAGGCCATATGGCTATTCAATCCGGTGTAGATACCATCACAGATAACCTGCAGCCAGGCGGCCGCGCCAGCGGTGTAGTTCATGGTGGAATGAAAATCGCGAAAGGTGCTCTCATTCTAAGTGGTGCTGGCACTGCAGCATCCGCCGCAATGGAGGTCGCTGATCTGGGTATGCAGGCCTATCGGGATGCTCATGACATGACCTCCCAACAGATTGACCAGACCCTGCAAACCCATAACCTGGCCTTCACGGCGAACCAGCGCAATACCACTTCTGAAGCCCGGCGGCTGTTTCGATTTGCCAAAGCGGCTAACCCGACTCATCTCAACGTCAACCCCAACGTCAGTGATGACGCCATGAGAGGTGGCCATGTTGTTGTTGAAGATGCCGGTGCGCTCGATACCCGCTTTCGGGTCAGAGAGCAAGCCGGTCAATTTGGCGGAGATCGTGCGGGCCCCAACAAACCACTCTACAACCTGCCTTCCAGCCACTATCCCAATCCAGGCCCCGGCCCGGCAGCGGTTCAAAGTGAGCACCAGCTGCCATCCAACAATCAGATGAATTTTGGTACGGCGCTGCATGGCACCACACCCGGCGGCGCCTCCTGGTTCCAGATGGAAGCTCATTCCGGCGTCTGGAGCAGCAATGGCGGTGCAGGCAGGGCTTATAAGGATTATGCACTACATGCCACCGACTTCGGCCGCCACAAAGCTACCGGCCGCCAGGTCGGTCCATTAGGTACTTCACCCATAATGGAAGCCAACCCTCTGACCGTCACCGCCAATGATATTGGTCGTTCGAGAATTGCAACCGCCGCTGCCAATGCCGGCAGGGCCAGACTGGGTCTGGTCCAGAACCTGACGCCGCTGGGCTAAGACAACCAGAAAGATTCTGTGAAGCATTTAAGGCATTGCAATTTCTCAAAGAGAATATCCAGGCAAGGAGAGACCACAGAAACCAGAAAACGAATATACAAAGACTACTCCATATATGCAGCAGTATCCGTTTTTTGTCTCTGCCACGGTTGGATCAGGTACAAAGAACGGTAATTAAAAATCAGCTTATATCAATAAACAGACGAGCAGGAAATTAAAATGCCAAAACAGCCACCGATAGAAATTCGTAAAAACAAGGGCAAAGGATATAACCTCCGAACAACCATTCAGGATTCCGACAAAATTTCAAAAACCAGGACAGGTTCATTCGGCGTATCTTTCAAATCGCTTCCAAATGGCAGCACGGTAATAACCCGCCGAATGAATCTGTTTAAAAAGACTGGTCGACGTAAAAGCATTGCCAAAGTAACTCCGTTCTTCAACAGTCGCAACAATGCCACCGGCAGGACAGTCAAGGCTCATGGTTTTGCTGACATTCTTGGAGGCCCGGCAGTACAACGGAACCTGACCTACACCACAAAAACCGCAAATGATCTGGACACACTGGGAGAACATAAAATGCGGTTATTTATGAAAAGGCCAAACAAGCCAGGACCATATTTTTCAGAACAAACAGAAACCATCGACAGCAATGGAAACCGGATTAAAAAAGAGACCCGATTACAGCGTCGAAACAGCCTTACTGAATTACATGTTATGACCACATCCCAAAATGGTTAGTATCAAAACAGATCTTCAAAAAGGATTTCTATATGCCCAAACGAGAATCAAAAACGTCATTCCCGGCCTTAGGTAGAAATAAGGCAGGAATAACAAAATCAACCACCAGGCAATCAATTCCCAGAGCTGCAAAAATAGGTAAAAGTTATGCAAAAATGGATACCGAAAAAGCGGTACTTGTCAAGGAAGATGGAAGTTATAACGGAGGCAGACAATATGGTAATTCAACAATTTTAAGAAAAGCGTTACACCAGAAGCACATAGAAAGGAACCAGGCAAGGCAAAAACCGGTTCTGGAATTTTCCGACTGGAAAAATAAACATACCGGGGAAGAAGCCCAGCATTTAATCCCTGCTTCAGTAGGAGATAAATTAAATATATCCAGCAATTTTATAGATAGTGCCCGGAATGGCATGATGTTACCGGCCTATCCGCAACGGACAGGAAACAACAATAGCGATCGCCCATTCCATCGACAGTCTGTTAATACTCTACACCACAGCACCTATAACTCTTCAGTAAAAAAATCTATCGATTCCTTACTTAAATCAAAAAAAATCAAAAAAAATCAAAAAGACTTCGGAAAAGTCACTGACGCACTCCGATATGCCCATAAAAATAACGATGTTGAGAATGTCGATGGTATTTCTAAAAGGATGATTTTGGATGCATGGAATATAGTAAACCCTGAAGACTAAAAGGCCTTATTTTATTAGTTTAAATATCTGGATCTGGCCAACCATTGTATTTGGCCAGCTCATTTATGATATCAGGCCATCTGTAACACCTGCACAGGGCCGCACAGAATCAAACACATCGCCCATTGGTGTTCAACTCCAGGCAGTTTCTATACTGGCACCAAACCTGCTTATCTGCCTTTTCCAGGGATAATTATACGGAGAAGCAGAATGAGCGCAGCCCATCGCCCTATGTCGATCGCGCCGATGCAGTCCAGTCAGCCGCTGACGGTCGTGGTCGAGGGTGATCAATCACTGCCAACCATTGGTGCCGACTATATCCGGCTTGATTCCCTGCAGGGTCAGGAGGCGATTTCCCAGCCATTCAAGTTCCAGGCTGACATCCGCGCAGATGACAGCCTCACAGCGGGTAAGGGTCAACAGCTACTGGACAGTCGTTACCTGGGGCGCTGGGTGCAGTTTGGAGTTCAGGGTCAGCGATGGTTTCGGGGGCTGTTAACGGAGCTGAATCAAGCGGCTCCAGGCTGTTATTCCCTGACGGTAGAGTCACCACTGGCATTGCTGAACCTGCGTAATCGCTATCACATTTATGAGCAATGCACGGTCGAAAGCCTGCTGCAGGCGGTCTTTGCGCAGGACATTCGCTCCGGCAAGCTGTTACTGCAGTTCGATCTTGATGACAGCCTCACTCTCACCCGGCGCCAAGACTGGCTCCAGGCCGGTGAAACCGACCTGGAGTTTATCCAGCGCATCATCGGCAAGTTCAGCTTGTATTACTTTTTTGTCCATCAACAAAGCAGCCTGACACTGGTGTTCTCCGACAAAACCGCTTCCCGTCAGGGCCAGGCAAGACTGGCTGGAGCGAGTGCGATTCCAGACTTGCGCTATACCTACACCAGTATCGACAAGCTCGGCTCCCAACAAAATGATTTGTTCTGCGATCTCGCCTACAACAGCAAGCTGATGCCTGCCAATGTTCAGTCCATGCTGGGACGGGTTGAGGCCAGCTGGGACACCAATCGCATGGCCATTTGCGACGCTACTCCCTGGGCCGACAACAACCAGGCTGGTAACACCGCCTTTCTGCACCACCAGTATTTTGACTATGGAGCCGACAGTGCGGAAAACACGGGCAAACTGACCAAGCTGTGCCAGCAAATCAATACGACAGAGGGGACGCTTTCAGGTACTGCCACCACACCGTTACTCGGCCCCGGGTATTCTTTTACCCTGTCTGATCCCTTGCTGGACAACAGCACCTCTCCCGGCGGCAGGCCTGAATTTGCGGGCCAGAGCTTTGTAGTGACCAGTATTCAGCACAAGGTATCAGCAACGACGCCCTACACAGGTGGGGTACAGGCGACCCAGTTATATCTGGGCACCGATCCTCTGAAACAAACCCTGCTGACGCCGTTTTCCATTCAGAATACCCACCAGGGTAGCGTGTTGGCCAAGGTCACCGGCACCACCCCGCCCCAGAGCCAATATTTTATGGACAAAAGCAACCTCAGCCCGCAGGACGGCCAGGTTGATTTTGACGACCAGACCTTTCTACAACGCGGCTGTACGGTACAGCTCGTCACCGGCGAAGAATTCTGGATTGTGCTGCCGCGCACCTCGACCTCGGTACCCGAGGTCAATTCACTGGTGATGATAAGCCGGGGCAATAACAACAGCGAGCAACCAGAAGTTCAGGTGTTGTCGTCGCACGGTTCCAAAACCGTTACGCCACCCGGCCGCCGCAAGGCCTCCTGGACCGTGAATGGCTCCTGGGGCAGTAGTTACTCCACCAGCTATGGCGACAACATCAGTATTCGTTATGGGCATGGTGTCTCGACGGCGCTGAATGGCGGCAGCTCGGATACCAGCGCCAGTGCCCAGCAACTGGTGGAAAGTGCCTATGACAAACCCGGCGTTGGTGGCGTTTCGTATGGTGGCGCCAGTTACTCCAAGGACAGCGGCTGGAGTCTGCAACAAAGCCCGGGGGGCGACAGCGGGATTCTCAGCGCATCAATTTCGCAGGGCAGCAGCTATAACGAAAGCCATGCCGCCGTCAGTTATGGCATCAGTAATACCGGCACCAGCCAGAGCCGTTCCAACGTCGGCAAGAGCGTTAATTGCTCAACCATTGGTGACTACGATGGTGTTATCAATTTCAGCCAGCCAAGTTTTATCAACGGCTATATTCCAGATTCATCGATTGTTGATCTCGCCAACCAGCTCTCCAACGGTGATACCTATTCGGAAACCCACATCAAAGGCCGCTCAATCAACCTGACTGGCCACGGCATGAAACCGCCCTCATGGGGTGACAAATCCGCCAGCCAGTATTCCAACTCAGCCATGCTGGGGAACTCCGTCAACAACTCACTGACACTGGGGAACAGCTCAAACAGCAGCATTCAGATTGGCAATGTCAGCGGAGCTAACCTGTTCCTAGGTAACCGGCTGGATACCTCACTGACACTGGGCACCACCACTGCCGTCAACACCAATATTGGTGCCTCGGCACGGATGGAAACCAACATCAGTGCCAACGCTACGGTTGCGACCAATGTGTCAGCCAACAGCACACTATCAACCACCGTCGGTGCGACCAGCAATGTCGAAACCTTTATTGGAGCCCGCTCCAACGTCGAAACGTCCATTGCGGCCAATAACAACGTCGCAACCCGACTGGGGCTGAACAATACGGTTGAAACCTTCCTCGGCGCCCGCAACAGCGTATCAACCAATATTTCAGCCAATAACACCGTCGATTTGTCACTCGGAGCAAACTCCACGGTGGCAACCTTCATAGGAACCAAAAGCGACGTCATAACCAACCTGTCTGCAACCAGCGAAGTCAAAACCAACATTGGTTCTCACTCCAGCATCGGCACCTACATTGGAACCAAGCTTGATATCGATACCCAATTGGCAACCACCTCAACCATCAGCACCGTCATGGGCCTTAATCTGGTGGTCAAGAACAACATGAGCACCCTGGTTGAAAGCCAAATATCTGCCGCTGCGACAGTCAAGCTGGAACAAGCCCCCGCAGCAGTACAAACCATCATGCAAACCATGGCCAAGATCAGTTCGACCGAGGCCGAAGTACTCAATGGCATTCGGGTGATTCTCTGATGCAAATTATCAAGCCCACCAGCCTCAGCCTGATCAACCGTTGCTATTTTTTTCGGCAGCATCTACTCGCTATTGGCGTGCTTGGGTTCTTCCGCCTCAGTGATAGCCAGAACCGCCGTTTTGTAGCAGAGCAAACTGGCTGGGCAGCGCTGGCACCACTATTAAAAGCCGGCTTGATGCTGGATGCCGGATACGCCAAACCCGGAGGTGAGCTACTGCTTAGCGGTCATGCCTGTGCCCCGGCACAACAGCCTGTGCGGCAACTGGATGTCACAGTACGGCTGGCGACAATACATAAAAAACTAACAGTCATCGGCAATCGCCACTGGCACGGCCGCAGCCTGCGACGAGCATCAGAACCTGAGCCATTCGAGCAGCTGCCGCTATCCTATCAGCACAGTTATGGCGGTCAGGGCTTCGCTGCCAATCCACTGGGCAAAGGCATTATTGAGGAAAACCGGCGCAATCAGCAGACCGGTTTATATGACCTGCCCAATCTCTATCTAGCCAATGAATCAAACGCCGCTGACAAACACCAGCGTACCCCCGCCAGCTTTGAACCAATCGGTAGCGACTGGCCACAGCGCAGTGCCTATCAGGGTACTTTTGATCAACAATGGCTGGATGAAATTCACCCTGGTTTTCCGCCCGACACCCGGCCGGAACTGTTTTACGCCGCAGCTGCCGACCAGCACCAGGCGGGTTATTTTCTACCCGGTGATCCATTTCAACTAAAAGGGGTTAGTGCCCGACAACCTGAACTTTCCGGCCAACTGCCACCGCTACAGGCCAGAGTATTTGTACAACAAGCCAAGTCGAACGACGAACAAGCCAGCAGCCGTTTTATCGAAGTCCTCACACAGCTGGATACCGTATGGTTTTTCCCGGACCTAGACCTCGGCCTGGTGATTTACCGGGGCCAGCAACCGATCAGCCACCCAGACGGCCTCGACATCCAGCAGCTGCTACTGGCTTATGAAGGCAGCACAGACAATCCAAGACCCGCCGGGTTTTATCAGCAGCAACTGACACAGCGTAGCGATCCAGCCACGGCGGTCGCCCACTTGCTCCACGAAGCCCCTTTATTACCGCAGAAAAATGCCGCCGAGCAGGCCGAACTGGAACAGCTGCAACAACAAGCCCGAGAACAAATGACCGACCGCAAGCGCAAGAAACTCCAGCCACAGCTGGATAACCCTGCGCTCTCGCCGCAGGCACGCCAGCAGTTGCTCGACAGCCTTGATGACCCCAACGAACCAGCGCCGATTTCAAAAGCACTGGTCGACATGGGAGAGGTTGATCTCTCGCCCTATCTGGCCTTGGCCAAAACGAAAACCGACGAGGCGCTCCAACACCAACAGCAGCATCAAGCTACCGCCGAGCGACTCAAACCCTCCCTGGAAACAGAATCCCGCGCCTCGATGAAGTTGCGGGTTGGTCGGGTCATTATCCCCGCCGATGCCAACCAGCTAACAAAAGGATTTCTACAACAGGCCTCGGTCCACTCCGTTGATGAACTCTCGGGCTCTCACAAACTACAACTGGCCGAACAGCTACGGCTCAACAGTGAACGCCAGGCACGCCAGCTGGCACCCACCTGTACCGTACTGGACAAGCCATTGCCAGAAGGTGGCAGTCAGCAACTTCGCCAGTGGGCCCTGACACTGCTACAGCAAGGAGATTCTCTGGCTGGACGCGATCTGGCTGGTGCCGACCTGCAGGGTATCGACTTTTCAGATCAAGACCTGCGAGGCACGATGCTGGAACGCGCCAACCTCAGTGATTGCCGTTTTAAGCAAAGCAATCTGGAAGGTGCGGTGCTGACAGAGGCCAATCTACAACGTACCCACTGGCAACACAGTCGGCTGGTGAAAACCAACTTTTCCGGCTGTTACGGCCACCAAAGCCAATTCACTGAGTGTGACTTGTCTGCGGCGATGCTGCAGGAAGCGAATTTTACTCATAGCCGGTTTCAGCAATGCTCGCTGAATCAGATCAACGCCGTACAAGCGCAACTACAGCAGGCTCGATTCGAACAATGCCAAAGTGAGTTTGGGCAGTTTCTGCAGGCTCAGCTGGATAGCAGCGAGTGGAGCAACTGCCAGCTCAGCGGGTCAAATTTTACCCAGAGCAGTATGTTTCAGACGCGCTGGCATCACTGCCAGCTGCAACGTTGCATCATGATCCAGTTGAAAGCCAATGGCGTTTGCTTCGACACCGTCCTCGCCGAGAAACTGCAATTCAGCAACGAAGGCGATTTGAGTCAGGCGCAATTAATACAGAGTCGCTGGAAGACCTGTGGCTTCAGCAAGATTAACTTGCAGCAGGCAGCCTTGATCAGCAACGTTTTTGACCAATGCGATTTCACCAGCAGCCAGTTGTCGCAAGCACAATGCAACGACAACCTTTTTCACCAATGCATCATGCGCGGCATTCAGCTGAATCACGCTCACCTGCAAAACGACTTTTTCAGTGCCAGCCAGCTGAATCACGCCAACTTGCGCACCAGCCACTGGTATCGAACACGTTTGAGCCAGTGCGACACCCACCATGCCGACTGGCGCTACGCCCGAATTGAAGCAATGCGTAGACAGCCACCGGCCGCTCTCTAACCAGGGGATGGAAACAACCATGGATGCCGTCGAACAATTGCTCTTACAGATCGAAACCGGCCAACCCGTGATGGGAGCCATACTCGAGCCACAAACCCTGCAAGGCATGAATCTGCAGGGTGCGGTTTTTATCGGTTGTCAGTTTCGTGGCGTTGTATTTGCACAGTGCCAGCTACAACGAGTGATGTTTATCCAGTGTGACCTGCAGCAAAGCTATTTCCACCACAGCGAGCTGGAGCAGACCAACCTGATTCGCTGCGATGCCAGCCACAGTCTTTGGGTTGGGCAAGCCCATACCGTCACCTTCTGTGAGACTGACCTGAGCCACAGTAGCTGGGATCACTTTGACGTGAGCGCAACGACACTGAGCAAGTGCTCCCTAACCTCGGCACTCTGGCGTTCTTGCCAACTCAGCAGTACCAACCTGTCGGAGCTCGATATTGCACAGCTGCAACTGAATCATTGCGCCATGGAAAGTATTTCCTGGATCAACAGCGATTTCACCACCGTCTCACTGCAGGGCTGTAGCTTCAGCAAGACTTTACTAATCAACTGCCGTTTTCAGCAGCAAGACTTCAGTGACATGCAGTTCACCGAATGCACTTTCACCGGGAGCCTGTTGCAGGACGTACAACTGACGAATGCCAATCTGGAGAACGCCAATTTCTCCAAATGTCAGCTGCAGTCCACCCGCTTCAGCAAGGCACAAATGAATCAGGCGCTGTTCATCGATAGCCAGTTGAACGATTGCGACTTTACTGCAGCGCAGTTGAAACATGGCAATTTTCAGGGCTCGACCCTGCATCAGTGCAGCTTCAGAAACGCCATGCTGGAGCAATCCTGGTTCAAGCAGGCCAACCTCCAACAGGTCGATTTTTCTGCCAGTAATCTGACTTACGCAACCCTGTCCCATGCAATCGCAGAAGACTGCAATTTTTCTGATGCCCATTGCCAGCACACCAATGTTCATCAACTACATGAAAAACATAACCGCTGGACAGGTGTTGACCCGAACGGCTTGCTGCACACCGATCCTGACCAGCAGGCACTGGAACGAGAACTCAGCCAATACGGAGTGGAAATATGAACAACTGTGTGGAGCTACCAATTATACGCACGCCAAGACAGCAAAGTGGTCCTTTCTTTGGTGTTATCAGCCAGGCAAAAGACACCAAACATTGGCTGATCGATGGAGAGTTCACAGCCACCAGTGCCAGCAGTCTGCTGGTCCAGCCCGTCGAGGGCGATCTGGTAGGGTTTATCGAAGCCAACGGATGCTTGTTTATCACCCAGATTCTGAGTCGGGGCGAGCTGGCCGAGGAGTCTCCGATAACCATCCAGTCCTCGCTGCCGCTAACGCTGCAGGCACCAGCCATTTGTCTGCGTGGCTGGGATGAGGTTGAACTGAGCACCGCAGGGCGTTTCAGCCTGACAGCCAGAGACGGTGCAATGACGACAATCAACACGTTCGTACAACAGAGTGAGCACCTGATCCAACAGGTCGGCCATCTGAATCTGACGGCCAGCGGCTTGCTGCAACTGCGCGGCCGTCAACAACTGATCACTGCCGAAGAAGACGTTCGTATCGACGGCAAACGAATCAATATGGGTTAGGAGAAGCCGATATGTTCGCGACCACCCAAAGTGCCGCCATGCACTTTTCCATGCTGGATGTTTGCAAAACTCCCATAGGTCCGGTGATCACACCGATTCCCTACCCGAATATCGCCATCAGCTCGACCGCCATCCCCAATATTTTCAATATGTTTACAGTCGCAATGCCAGACCATAACCTGATGACCACAACACCGCTTTCCAACGGTGATCAGGCTGGCCTCTTGATGGGGGTGGTTTCCAACATGATTATGGGACCGGCGCAAAATGCGCTTGGCAGCTTCAAGGTATTCAAATCCGTGATGCCAGCAACCAAAATGCTCAGCATGACCGTCCACAATGGCAAGCTGCCCAATACTGTGGGAATTACCATGACCCCTTCCCAGGTAAAGGTAATGATCATGAGCTAATGGCTGCAAGCCAGGCTATTTGAGGTTGATATCGAGGCTGGAACCAGCCAACCCATCCATTGAAACCGAGCGAATCATTCGTCGAATACGTCTGCCCGCTGGCGGCTCAGTGTGATGATAATCCTGCTCGTTTGCCTGATGCTGCACTGCCGGATTCGCTGGTGACACTGGAGCTGTCGACGGTCGCCCTGTTTCGGCGGCAGGCTGACTCGTAACCGGAGGCTGCACATTGACGCTACGAGCATCAATATCACCGCCCAGAAAGCCACGGGATTTGGTACCCGATGCGGCATCCTGGCGAGCAGCCGCTGTGGCCGGGGGAGTGCCGGTAAAATATCGCTGCTGGGTTTGATCCAGCTGATGGAATAAGGTTGTGTTCTGTCGGTTGGGTAAAAAGTTATTCAGCCCTGGCGACTCCGGCTGCCGACTACTGCGAGGCTGCATTCCCAACTCCTCCAGACTGCGCTGGCGGGTATCCACAACCGAATCAGAATCACCATACGCCTGAGCCAGCTGGTAATCGCCAGCTCCGTCACGGGCATGTCCATCCTTCCGTACGATCCGGGTCATTTGCTGGTAATTTCTGAGCGGAGCTGGTGCTTTCATAATGCTATTTCCTCAGTGACCGGCGTTGTCTTCAGTTGCAGAAGAAGCCGCAGTGGCGGGCCAGACAACAATTTGCGCCGCATAACCCAGCCCAGTCAGCTGTTGCATGAGCTGTTGGCTGACTGGTAGTGAAGCCAGTGGCCCAGCCAGCAGCAAGAACAAGGTTCGCTCCCCTTGTTTTACAGAGAAAATCTGCCATGACACAGCTGTCGAAATATCCGGCCCGGCCTGCAGGGTTTGCTGTATTCGTATGACCTGATCCAGATCGGTCCCGATATAGGCTCTGACGGCATACATAACTGAGTTGCCAGTGTCACCCAGCGAAGCAGACGACAGCAACACCGAATCCAGGCTTACCCGAATAATTTCATCTTTTTGACCGGCACTACTTTTATCAACAACAGGGTAGTCTGGTAACCAAACTGTCAGCCCGGCCCCAATGAGTATGAGTAGAAAGAAAACAGAACCAAGAAGCTTCAGAAACTATCCTCATAAACAATGGCTGCAATCGAAGTCATCAGCGGGTTTAAAGAATAAAACTAACATATTTTATTTTTATAACCCATTCACATCATTATCCCAGAGTTTTACTGATGCACACAGACAGAAATAGACCTTTAGATAAATTTGGCGCATTCCGGCTATCCCCTGACAGTCAGAATTACAAAGATAGCTGGAATTGGATTTTCAAAAAATGAAAAGTTACTACTCTGTAATATCCATATAGGGTAAAAAAAATCCCACTGGGTCAAAGTACCGGGGCAAATCCTCCCCATCGAGCCTGGGGAACAGTGGAAGATGTATTTCAATACACACATCAGGGTATCAATTCACATTAAGATGCCATTATATCAAGCTGATTTACCGCTGAGGATTCTGGCTTCTTTTTTGCTTTTCTTGGATTCTGCCCTCAAGGAGTTTGTGCATGGAGCCAATGATGGAAAATCATACAAACACCATGAATGATGCCGCCATGGCGCAACACGAAAACACAGTCAAAGGCATTGCCAACGCTGATGAATACAGCATTGACCTGAACAAGATCAATATCGTGGGGGAATCTCCGGTACTTGCTCATGCCGTTGAAAGCATCCATGTTTTCAGCCAATTTGATGCCCCTGTATTGATATCGGGAGAAACAGGCACCGGTAAGGAATTAGCGGCTCGAGGGCTTCATTATAGTGGCCCAAGGTCTGGTTACCCTTTTATCGCCGTAAACTGCGCCACGTTAACAAACGACTTGTTTAATAGTGAACTATTTGGTCATAAAAAAGGGGCATTCACTGATGCTCGACAAGATAAAAAAGGGTTATTGGCCAGCGCTGGAAAAGGCACACTATTTCTCGATGAAATTGACAGTTTGTCATTAAATTCGCAGGCTGCCTTGTTACGCCTTTTACAGGAATCAGAATATCGGCCTGTCGGTTCAGAAAAAACATTCCACTCCGATGTTCGGGTTATCGCCTCGGCCAACTGTGATCTTCAGGCGCAAATTGATCAGGGATTGTTTCGGCAGGATTTATATTACCGCCTCAACATTCTCAATGTGAACATGCCTGCCCTGCGACAGCGAACAGAAGATATCCCAATTCTGGTAGAGCATTTTCTTCGTCAGTTTTCTGATCAATATGGCATGGGCATGAAAATCGTTTCCAACGACCTGATCGATCATTTCTCGTCACTACCCTGGCCTGGTAATGTGCGTGAACTTGAGAATACGATCCACCGTCTTTATTTGCTTACCCGAGACTCTGTCATCAGCCCTGGCCAGTTCTATTTAACCGACTCCCTGACCGACCCAGTTTCGCCGCCGGACAACCCGGATATTGATCGCTATGTGGTAGCAGAGCCGCAGAACCCAGATGACCTGAAACACACCAGCCCACAGCTCATCGACTATTGTGACATCGACGACGGTAACTACAATTTCAGCCGTGACAAACGCCGAATCGTCGAAACATTCGAAAAGGAGTACATCAGCCGAATTCTGGACGAAACCAATGGGAACGTTACCAAGGCTGCCAGCCTGTGTGGCAAAGACCGCCGCGCGCTCGGCAAGATGATCAAAAAATACAACATCGAAAAGGCAGTTTTTATGGAAGCCAATGAACTGATCTAAACGCCATCCAACCTTCCCCAGCCTCTCCAGCACAACTGTTCGCCCGACCTGATTTTCTGCTTCTGTGCAGTTACATGAGGTGGCAGTTGAGGCTGCTTGCCCTTTTGTAATTCGCACAATCCTCCAACGCTGCCCAAAAAGGCATATCCATGTCGCGTTTTGAAAAACGCAACGGCCTCAAACGCGGCTAAATACGCCTATGGCATTCCCCCGAGAAGCCCTTTCATCAAACCGTGTTGCGGCCCACGCAACCACACCAAATCACCAATTGAGGAAACCAGAGCGATGGAAAAATATTCCGGCTTGTCGCTGGTGAAACATTCACTCAGCCACCACGAAAACTGGGAGCGACAGTGGGCCAACCCGACGCCGAACAAGAAGTACGACATCATTATCATCGGCGGCGGCGGTCACGGTCTGGCGACTGCCTACTATCTGGCCAAGAACCACGGTATCACTAACGTGGCAGTGCTGGAAAAGGGTCACCTCGGCGGTGGTAACGCCTGTCGTAACACCACCATCGTGCGTTCCAACTACCTGTGGGATGAGTCTGCAGCACTGTACGAACACGGTATGAAATTGTGGGAAGGCCTGTCACAGGACCTCAACTACAACGTGATGTTCTCCCAGCGTGGCGTATACCACACCTGTCATACCCTGCAGGACATGCGTAACAACGAACGTCTGGTGTACGCCAACCAGCTGCAGGGCGTCGACAACGAAATGGTTGATGCTGAACAGCTGCAAAAAGAAATTCCAACACTGGATTGCTCTGCCGGTGCCCGTTACCCGATTCTGGGCGCGTCGGTACAGCGTCGCGGTGGTAACGCCCGTCACGATGCGGTGGCCTGGGGCTATGCCCGTGCCGCCAGCGCGCTGGGTGTGCACCTGATCCAGAACTGTGAAGTGACAGATCTGATCATCGACAGCTCCAACACCATCCGTGGTGTGAAAACCAAGCAGTATGGCGAAATCAAAGCTGACCGCGTTGGTTCCGTGGTTGCCGGTCACTCCGGTGTGGTTGCCAAGATGGCTGGTTTCGAGCTGCCGCTGGAATCTCACCCACTGCAGGCGCTGGTTTCCGAGCCGATCAAGCCAATGATGGATACCGTGGTGATGTCCAACCACGTCCACGGTTACATGTCTCAGTCCGACAAGGGCGACCTGGTGATTGGTGCCGGTATCGACGGCTGGGTTGGCTACGGTCAGCGCGGCTCCTACCCGATCATTGAGCACACCATCCACGCCATCGTGGAAATGTTCCCAACCGCCAGCCGGGTTCGCATGAACCGTCAATGGGGCGGCATTGTGGATACCACCCCTGACGCCTGTCCGATTATCGGCAGCACACCGGTGAAGAACTTCTTCATCAACTGCGGCTGGGGTACCGGTGGCTTCAAGGCGACACCTGGATCCGGTCACGTCTTTGCTGAAACCCTGGCACACGGCAAGCCATCTCCGCTGGCCGAGCCTTTCTCAATTGAACGCTTCGTGACCGGTGCCCTGGTCGACGAACACGGCGCTGCCGGTGTAGCGCACTAATCGGCCTGGAGAGGAATACACCATGTTGCACATTTATTGTCCTCACTGCTGCGAATACCGTGAGGAAGAAGAATTCCACTGCAAGGGCCAGGCACACATTGCCCGCCCGAAAGATGCAGACAACTGTTCTGACGCCGAATGGGCCCAGTACATCTTTTTCCGCAAGAACCCGAAAGGCCAACAACAGGAACTTTGGGTGCACTCGGCAGGTTGCGGCAAGTTCTTTAACCTGAGCCGTAACACTGTGTCGTACAAGATTGAGCAAAGCTACCTGTTGGGCGCTGAACCACAGCCTGTGCTCAACGTGAAAAAAGAAGGAACCGTGTGATGGCACAAGTTAACCGTATTCCGTCTGGTGGCCGCATCAATCGTGGCAAGCCACTGACCTTCACCTACAACGGCAAGCAGTTCAGTGGTTACGAGGGTGATACCCTGGCTTCTGCCCTGCTGGCCAATGGCGTCAACATCATCGGCCGTAGCTTCAAGTACAGCCGTCCTCGCGGCATTATTGCTGCCGGTGCCGAAGAGCCGAACGCAGTGATGCAGGTTGGCGCTTCCGAAGCGACCCAGATCCCGAACGTCCGTGCGACCCAACAGGCACTGTACGGCGGTCTGGTTTGTTCAGCCGTGGCTGGTTGGCCAAACGTTGATTTCGACCTGATGTCCTACATCGGCAAAATCGGCGGCAAAATGATGCCTCCAGGCTTCTACTACAAGACCTTCATGGGGCCTGCCGGTATGTGGCCTACCTACGAGAAGTACATTCGTAAAGCCGCTGGTCTGGGTAAAGCCTCGAAAGAACTCGACGTTGATATCTACGATCACTTCAGCCGTCACGCTGACGTCGTCATCGTTGGTGCCGGCCCAACCGGTCTGGCCGCTGCCCAGGCGGCTGCCAGCTCAGGTGCCCGCGTTATCCTGGCTGACGAACAGGAAGAATTTGGCGGCTCACTGCTGCACAGCAAACAGTCCATCAATGGCAAGCCTGCCGCTGAATGGGTGGCTGAAGTCATTGCTGAACTGGCTGCCAACAAAAACGTGTTGTTGCTGCCACGCGCGACCGTTAACGGTTTGCACGATCACAACTTCCTCACCATTCATGAACGTCTGACTGACCACATCGCTGACCGCGCCCCAAGTGTGAACGGCGTACAGCAAGCCCGTCAGCGTATCCACAAGGTACGTGCGCATTGGGTTGTGCTGGCGACGGGTGCCCAGGAACGTCCTATCGTCTTCGGTAACAACGATATCCCGGGTGTGATGCTGGCTTCTGCCGTGACCACCTATATCAACCGTTATGGCGTAGTTCCAGGCAACAAACTGGTGGTTGGTACTGCCAACGACGACGGTTATGAAGCTGCCATTGCCTGGCAGGAAGCCGGTCGCGAAGTCGCTGCTATTGTTGACAGCCGTCCTTCCGCCAATGGCGACCGCGTCAAGCAGGCGCAGGCGCTGGGCATCAAGGTGATTTTTGGTTCTGTGGTTTACGACGCTGCCGGTCAGGCGCGGGTTAAATCTGCCAAAATCAGCGCTATCTCTGCCGATGGCAAAAAGCTGTCTGGCCAGAAGCAGACCATCAGCTGTGACACCATCGCCACTTCCGGCGGCTGGAGCCCGGTTGTTCACTTGTCTTGCCACAGTGGCCCACGTCCTGTGTGGGACAAGAAGATCTTCGGTTTTGTACCAGGTGAAACTCATGAACACCGTCTGATTGCCGGTGGTATCCGTGGTCACTACGAGCTGTCTGACTGCTTGTCTGAAGGTCAGAATGCTGGTGTTCAGGCAGCTGAAGCCTGTGGCTTCAAAGCGGCTACGCCACGTTCCGGTTACCAGGTTGCCAAAACGAAAACCACCTCACCAATGGAACTCTACATTGCTCCACACGATCAGCCACTGAGCCGTGCACCAAAGCAATTTGTTGACTTCCAGAACGACGTCACCGCTGGCGGTATCGAGCTGGCGATTCGTGAAGGCTTTGAGTCCATCGAACACGTCAAGCGCTACACCGCACTGGGTTTTGGTACTGACCAGGGCAAACTGGGTAACATCAACGGTATGGCCATTGCGGCCCAGGTTCGTGGCCTGACCATTCCGGAAGTGGGCACTACCGTGTTCCGTCCGAACTACACCCCGGTTACTTTCGGCGCCATCGCCGGTCGTCACTGTGGCGAGCTGTTCGATCCGAAACGTTACACCGCCATGCATTCCTGGCACGTCGCTCACGGCGCGCTGTTTGAAGATGTTGGCCAGTGGAAACGTCCGTGGTACTACCCGAAAGCCGGTGAATCCATGCAGGATTCCCTCAATCGCGAAGTACTGGCCGTTCGTAACAGCGTCGGTATTCTCGATGCCTCGACACTGGGCAAGATCGATATCCAGGGTAAGGATGCGCGTGAATTCCTCGGTCGTATCTACACTAACGCCTGGGCCAAACTGGGTGTTGGCAAGTGTCGCTACGGCCTGATGTGTGGCGAAGACGGCATGGTGTTCGACGACGGTGTAACTTCCTGTCTGGCTGACAACCACTTCCTGATGACCACCACCACTGGCGGTGCCGCACGGGTACTGGAATGGCTGGAACTGTATCACCAGACTGAATGGCCAGAACTGGAAGTCTTCATGACCTCCGTGACTGACCACTGGGCCACCATGACGATTTCCGGTCCAAACAGCCGCAAGCTGCTGGCGCAACTGACCAGTGATATCGATCTGGATAAAGACGGATTCAAGTTCATGGACTGGCGTGCCGGTACCGTTGCCGGTGTTCCGGCGCGGGTATTCCGTATTTCCTTCACCGGTGAGCTGTCCTACGAAATCAACGTACCAGCCAACTACGGTCTGCAGGTATGGAACAAGCTGATGGAAGTGGGTGCGCAGTACGACATCACGCCATACGGCACCGAAGTCATGCACATTCTGCGGGCTGAAAAAGGCTTCATCATTGCCGGTCAGGACACCGACGGCAGCGTCACGCCTTACGACCTCGGCATGGGCTGGGCGGTTTCGATGAACAAGGAATTCAGCTTCATCGGCAAGCGCGGTATGAACCGCCAGGATCCAACCCGTGACAACCGCAAGCAACTGGTTGGTATCAAAACCAAGAACCCGAGCGTGGTGTTGACCGAAGGTATGGCCGCCATCAACAGCAAGCAGTTCAAAGTACCGGCTGAGATTCTTGGCCATGTTACTTCCAGCTACTACAGCGCCACTCTGGGTCGCAGCATCGCCATGGGCGTGATCAAGAACGGCCTGAACCGTATGGGTGAGACGGTTTACTACCCACAAATTGATGGCACAGTGATCGAAGCAGAGATCTGTAGCCCGGTATTCTACGACCCTAAAGGAGACCGCCAGAATGTCTGAGAGCACTCCAGCCATGACCAAAGATCACGGTTGCGCACTGATGAACCAGTACGCTGACAACAACAGCCAGGCGGAATCTCCACTGGTCAACATCAAATGGTCTAACAGCGCGCAACCCACTGTGGTTGCTCGCGAGTTGAGCCTGATGGGCCACATCACCCTGCGCGGCAAGCCAGATGACGAAGCCTTCCTGGCCGCTGCCGAGAAAGTACTGGGTGTCGCACTGCCGGGCCGTCTGAAAAGCGTTGAAAGCGGCGAATACGTGATTCGCTGGCTGACACCAGACCAGTGGCTGATCACCTTGCCCGGCGTACACGCTTTTGCTCTGGAACAGTCACTGCGTGACAACCTTAGTGGCCACTATCAGGTGGTGAACGTATCCGGTGGCCAGACCCTCCTGATGCTGAGCGGTGCCAACGCCGAGAACGTACTGATGAAATCGGTTCACTACGATATTCATGAGCGCAACTTCCCGGTTGGCAAAGTGGTTAACACCAACTTCGCCAAAGCAGGTTGTACCCTGCGTCGTGTGGGTGCCCAGGAGTTCGAACTGGTGATTCGTCGCAGCTTTGCTGATTACATCGCCGCCTGGATTCAGGACTCTGCTGCCGAATACGGTTTCGCCTTCGACAGTATGTAAGCCCTGCGCAGTACCGGCTCAAAAAACAACAGCCCCGCTGGCAAAACCAGCGGGGCTGTTTTGTTTGTGCATTTCACAGCCACAAAAAAACGGGCAGTTGCCCGTTTTTTATCCTGTTTACATGCCGTCCATGGCCAGATCAGGGACCAGAACCCGAGCGCCTGACTTCCCGGGTTCTGGCCTATCCGGGCCTGGATCAGGCTCGAATACGACCGATTTCTTTCTTGAACAAAACTGCAGTCACGGTCAGGGCAGCAAGGCCAACCCAACCAACCACCGCGAACACCTGAGCAACAAAGCTGCCTTCCAGCCAGCCAACGGTGGATGATGCCAGCGTACAGCCAAACACCACGCCCGCCATCGAGATCGCGATGTTATAGGCCGACAGGAACAGGTCACGACTGAAGCGATTGTGACGCTGATGGGTAATCTGGCGATCACGGCGTGCCCACAGAGCATCCAGTAAAACCGCCATAACAAAGATGGTACCGACGATAACCGCCACCTGCACAATGGTGACTGACCACCAGTCGATCCCAAAAGCTTCGGCGAACGTTGCCAACACACCGGCCAGCGTAAAAATCAGAAATTGTATGCGCATTGTTTGTCCCCCCTGACAAACGACCTGTTTGAGTATCTTCCGCAAACCCACCGCACTCGGCGGCGACTGCAACGACTTCAAACGGACAGCAAGACTTGGGAATCATAAAGCTTCGCAATTAAATACTGCGAGAGACGATTCACACTAATGAACCATCGATGAGCTATTTATGTTCCAGTGATGACGATTGACCTGAATTGATCCAACAGGTTCCAACCAACGAGCGTTTACTTAACGGCTCAGTAATGGATTATCCAGTGCCACAGCAGCCCCTACAAGCCCCGGATTTTCAGCACTGCAGAGCCAGACAGGCACAGCTTCGAGATAGGATTGATAACGTCCCTTGTTGATCATGGCGGCAATAAAGTTGCTGTCTGCCAGCAGCGGCTGAACCCGCGGCAGAATGCCACCGCACAGATACACACCGCCACGGGCTCCAAGGGTCAGAACGTGGTCGCCCACCACCGCCCCCAGAATCGCCAGAAAATGCTGCCAGCTGGCCAATGCCAGCGGACAACCTTGCTGTAACGCCAGCCCGGTGACTTCCGCAGCGGTTTCACAAACCCTTGGCTGACTTTCGATATCCACCAGCAGTTGGTACAACTCCAGCAGCCCCTGACCAGACAACAACCGCTCAACCGATAGTCGTGGGTAACGCTGCCGGAATGCCTGCCAGATTTTCAGGTCTGCCTGATTGGTGGGGGCAAACGAGACATGGCCGCCTTCGCTGGACAGTGGATACCAGTCGCAACCGACCGGAATCAATGCCGAGACCCCCAGGCCCGTGCCCGGGCCGATCACCAGCCGGGGAGCGCCATCAATGGTCTGGCCCCGATGAATCTCCACCAGATCATCATCGTCCAGATGCAACATCGCCAGCGCCATGGCTGTGAAATCGTTCACCAACCGTAATTGCTGCCAGCCAAACCTGGTCTGTAACTCCGCCCGGCTGAAACACCAGTGGCTGTTGGTCATGCTGAGCGGATCCTGCTCGACCGGACAAGCCAGCGCCAGACAGGCTCGCTGAACCCTTGGCGCGCCCGCTTGTTGCAGATAAAAATGAATAGCGTCGTCGATATTGGCGAAGCTGGCAGTTGCCAGCGTCATCACCTGTTGCAGTTCAAGCGAACCGGCTTCGACCAGTGCAAAACGGGCATTGGTGCCGCCAATATCGGCTACCAGCGCCGCGTCGTACAGTGACGCTTGCACCGGGTCATGCACTGGCGCAGGCGCCGGTTCGTGCTGTGGCGCAAGCGCCATTGTCAGGCTTCCACTTCGGTATTACGACCGGCTTCAGAAGCATCGCCGGTCAACTCGTCTGGCACCAGATGTTCGTCGCTGATAAAGCTGAAAACCGTGGCACCGCGTTCGGCTTCATTAACCTGCTGGCGCATGGGTCCAAACAGTTCTCGCCCCATGCCCATGCCGTGTTGAGCGACGACTGCGGGCTCGGTCGCCGGGCGCTGCAGCCAGCTGTTATCACTGGCCAACAATTGCAGCGTGCCATGGTTTGCATCGAGACGGATCAGGTCACCATCCTGTACATGGGCCAACGGACCACCAAGGCGCGCTTCCGGCCACACATGAATGGCCGCCGGCACCTTGCCGGAAGCCCCGGACATGCGGCCATCAGTCACCAACGCGACCTTGAAGCCCTTGTCCTGCAGCGAGCCCAGATAGGGCGTCAGCTTGTGCAGCTCGGGCATGCCAATGGCGTTCGGCCCCTGATAACGCACCACTGCGATAAAATCTTTCTCCAGCTCACCACGCTTGAAGGCGGCGGCAACCTCGTCCTGGTCTTCAAACACGATCGCCGGTGCTTCCACCAGCCGGTTGGCCTCAGCCACCGCAGAAATCTTGATCACCCCACGACCCAGATTGCCTTTCAGTAATTTCAGGCCACCGTTGGCAGAGAACGGCGTGGCGGCCGGACGTAATACATTGTCGTCCAGCGAGGTCGCAGTACCGTCACGCCAGACCAACTGGCCGTTTTCAAGGAAAGGCTCATGGGTGTAGTGCGACAGCCCCTGACCCATAATCGTCATCACATCGTCATGCAGGAAACCCGAGCCCAGCAGTTCACGTACGACATAACCCACGCCACCAGCAGCGTGGAAATGATTGATATCCGCTTCGCCATTCGGGTAAACCCGTGCAATCAGAGGCACCACATCCGACAGATCAGAGAAATCCTGCCAGTTGATGATGACCCCGGCAGCAGCGGCAATAGCAATGATGTGCATGGTGTGGTTGGTCGAACCGCCAGTCGACAACAAGGCCACAATGGCGTTGACCAGCGACTTTTCATCGACGATTTCATACAGCGGTGTAAAGCGGCCATTCGGAGCGGTCAAGCGCACCGCTTGCTGGGCAGCGTAACGGGTTAGCGCCTCACGCAGTTCCGTCCCCGGATTAACAAACGACGAGCCTGGCAGGTGCAAGCCCATGATTTCAACCATCATCTGGTTGGAGTTGGCGGTGCCGTAAAACGTACAGGTACCGGCGCTGTGATAGGAATCCGATTCACATTGCAGCAAGGCATCACGGCCCAGTTTGCCTTCTGCATACTCTTGGCGGATGCGGGCTTTTTCCTTGTTCGGCAACCCTGAAGGCATTGGCCCAGCTGGCACAAATACGGTTGGCAAATGCCCAAAACGCAAGGCACCCATCAGCAAGCCCGGCACAATTTTGTCACAGACCCCCAGATACAGTGCGGCGTCAAACATGTTGTGCGACAACGACACGGCCGTCGCCATAGCAATCACATCGCGGCTGAACAGCGACAGTTCCATGCCCGGCTGCCCCTGGGTCACACCATCACACATGGCAGGCACACCGCCAGCGAATTGCGCCACCGAGCCCAGCTCCCGCACTGCGGCCCTAATCTGTTCGGGATAGCTCTCGAATGGCTGATGGGCAGACAACATGTCGTTGTAGGCCGATACCATGGCCACATTGACCTGATTGACCAGCTTCAGCACATCCTTGTCGTGGCTGTTGCAGGCGGCAAAACCATGGGCAAGGTTGCCACAGGACAGCGTCGCACGATGCAATCCCTGTTCCTCAGCCGCATGCATCTGCGCCAGATAGGAACTGCGTGTAGCCCGGCTGCGTTTGATGATTCGTTGGGTAACCTGTTCGACGACGGGATGCATGCTGCCTCCTCTCAGAAATCCAGATAGGGGTGCCCACACGGTCGCAGGGCACAATCCGATTTAAGCATGCTGACAGGCAGGGCCCCAGCAAGGCAACGGGATTCGTGCGCCGGTGTGAACAAAAGCCCTGCCCCTGGCAACAGGGTTCACTCTTTTCGCCAGCCAGACAGTGCTTAAATTTACGTCATTAAAAGCCAAAAACACGATTCAAAGCCAAATAATTGTTCTGGCACTGGAATTTTATTTGTAAGTTTACAACAATCAAAGCTGGATTAACGCTTTGGTGCAAATCGCCACAGAACGTCGCTGGCGGGCAATCCAGCAGCGGCCATTCAGGTATGCTGATGTCATACCTGATGTTGTTGTGCTCCTGCAATCACAACGACTCTGGTTTATCCACCCTGTTTTAAGTCGAGGCCTCTGGCCCCGATCACCTGTTTCACGGCTGCCCCTTTGGGGCTTTGGGGAGAGCATGGCTCTCCCCTTTTTTACGCTCCTGTCTTTTTGGCGATCCCGGCCGCCACAGCCAAAAATCCTCTGTCTCACTGGCAGCCTGCCAAAGCGCTTCCTATAGTTTTTCTACCTAGTCAAAAAATTGGGAACTGTCATGCTCGGGATGATCTTCACGGAACTGGTAGAAATGGTGGAAGAACGTTTTTCCCCCGCCCTGGCCGACGACATTCTGGCAGAGGCCGGTTTGGATCACGGTGGTGCCTATACCGCTGTTGGCTACTACCCGTTTGAAGAATTACAAACCCTGGTTGGTTTGCTGGCCGCCAGAACCGGGATTGCCGTCCCGGACCTGATTGAAGCCTTTGGACAGTACCTGTTCCTGTCATTTACCCGTAGTCACAGTACCTTGCTGGCTGGCAAAACCACTTTGCTGGACCTGCTGGAAACCCTCGATGGCGACATTCACAAAGAAGTTTACAAACTCTATCCCGAAGCCCGGCTACCCGAATTCCGGGTTATTTCCCGCACAGAGCAGCAGATCGAACTGGAATACCGTTCCCCTCACAACCTGCAGCCACTGGCGCTGGGGCTGATCAAGGGCGGAGGGGCATGGTTTGGCCACCCACAGCTGACGGTTGAAAGCGTTCCGCTGCAAGGATCAACCCTGTTCCGTGTCCAGATCTGACTACCCGCTGATGAATACGTCGCTGGATGCTGAAATCCTCAGGCTCGAACGACGGCTGGAGCGTGAACGCACGGCACGCAAGGCTGCCGAATTGGTGTTGAGCGAAAAATCAGCTGAGCTGTATCAGGCGCTGGAACTCGGACGCAATGACCGCCGCAGGCTGGAACTGGCGTTGTGGGCAGGTAATGAATCCATCTGGGACTGGAACGCCCGCGAGCAGATTTACGAGTTAATCAGTTTCCCCCCCAACGGCAGCCAGATGACTCGTAGCTGGGGGGCTTTTGCGCAGGTAACACGCCGCATTCATCCCAACGACCGCCAGCAGTTCAAACTTCGCTGGCAACTGTTTCTGTCAGGTAACCTGGATAGCTTCGACCTGACCTTACGCTATCAATCACCCGCCGACCCTGAGCAATTGCAAAGTCTGGAACAGGCTCTGGCCGGACGGGACAAATACGGCAGCGATTTGTACGCCGAACATTCCGCCTGTCCTTGCGATCAGGATGCCACCAATCCCGCCAAATGGAACTGGATTCACTGGCGTGGCCGCATCGTGGAATACAGCGAAGATAACACCCCGCTGCGGGCCGTCGGCACCGTCAAGGACATCACTCACTATCGCAGTACCCAGGAATCCTACCTGCTGATGGCCAGCGCCTTTGCCAACAGCCGCGAAGCCATGGTAATTACCGACCAGCACGGCCTGATCAAGGAAGCCAACTGCAGTTTTCTGGAGCTGTTCAATACCTCTGAAGAAGCAGTCATTCGTGTTCCCCTGAACCGCTATATCGAAAGCACCGACAATCCGCGCCGCAGCCTGGATGAAACCGGTAGCATTACTTACGAAACCAGCAGTTGCGGGCTGCAGCCTGAAATTCCGCTGGAAGTGTCACGCAATCATTTCCAGCACGACAACAATTCCCAGCATTTCAGCATTATTACCCTGCGCAATCTGACCGAACGCCAGCGTGCCGACCGCGCCCTGCAACATATGGCACGCCATGACGGCCTTACCAATCTGCCCAACCGCGGAGCCCTCCACGAAGAGCTGGAGAAAATGCTGGCACAAGCCCATGCGGAGCGGCCACTGGCGCTGATGTTCGTTGATCTCGACGGCTTCAAGGCAGTGAACGATGAATTTGGTCATATCGCTGCTGACCTGCTGCTGGTGACCCAGGCACGGCGAATGCTGGCAATCATTCCCGAGCAAGGGCTGGTTGCCCGCTGGGGCGGTGACGAGTTTGTGTTCTGTTGGTGGCCACCACAGGGAGACCTCAATCAATGCCGACTGCCCAATATGGTGCTGAAAGCCATTCGCGAACCCATGAGCCTCAATACCGCCAGCATCCGGCTGTCCGCCAGTATTGGGGTGGTTGCCACTACCGACCCCGGCACCGAAGCAACCGAGTTGATTCGCCAGGCCGATGCCGCCATGTATGAAGCCAAGGCGTTGGGCCGTAACCGCATCCAGATCTATTGCGATGGCATGAGCAAGGCCGCCAGCCATCGCGCCAGCCTGCTGTCTGAATTGGGTCATGCCATTGATCAGGATCAGATCAGTTTCTACGTGCAGCCCAAGTTTGATGCCGGACAACGCATCTGCGGTGGCGAAATGCTGGCACGCTGGACCTCGGCCAGTGCCGGCTTTGTTTCGCCGGCTGAATTTATTCCGATGATCGAACAAAACGGCCTCAGTGCCGCATTCGCTGAAGCCGTGATGCGCAGTGGCTGTCGCTTTGCCAGCGAGGCACGTCAGCTGGACCCAGATATTCACATCGCCATCAACCTGTCCGGCTGGCAGATGCTCGACAACTCACTGCCAGAAAAACTGCTGGCGCATTGTCAGCAGGCCAATGTTCCCTGTCAGGCGCTGGAACTGGAAATCACCGAGTCGGTATTTCTGCAACCCGACAGCAATCCGCTCGGTATCATGAACCGGCTGCGCAAGCACGGCTTCCGCATCGCCATCGACGACTTTGGTACCGGCTATTCATCGCTCAGCTACCTGCGCGATATGCCGCTCGATACCGTCAAGATTGACCGCAGTTTTGTGATCGACGCCGACGCCAATGAGCGTGCCCGCAAGATTCTTTCAGCCATCATTCAGATGAGCCACGACCTCGGAATGAAGATTGTTGCTGAAGGCGTGGAAACCCCGGACCAGCTGCAGCTGTTGCAACAATTACAGGTCGAGACCTATCAGGGCTTCCTGTTTGCCCGGCCCGTGCCGTTCGAGGACTTTTTACAACTGGTCAGAGATCAGGCAAACGCGGCCAGCGTCGATCATTAAATCTATATCGAAAAATATTGATATAGAAAAGTTTGCTGTTATCATGCACGGCAAATCGATTGATTGTGTATAAATTTCGTCCAGCATGTCGGCCACCTCCCCTATCCCGCAGCAACTAGCCAACGCCTGTAAAGCCATGGGCGATCCATTGCGACTGGCGATCGTGCAGCTGCTGGGCAGTGGTTCCTTTGGCGTGCTGGAGTTGTGTGAGCTGTTTGACATCAAACAGTCGAGCATGAGCCATCACCTGAAGATCCTGGCTCAGGCGCAGGTGCTCAGCAATCAGCGCGAAGGCAACAGCATTTTTTATCGGCGGCCGTTGCTAACCGGCAACGATGACTGGCAACGCTGGTTGCGCTCTACCTTTGTGGCGCTCGATCAGAGCCCGATGAGCGATGAACTGCAGCAGCGCTTGCAGCAGCTGTTGGCCAGCCGCGCCGACGCCTGTGCGGAATTTTTTGCCCGCAATGCCGAAGCCTTCAAGCAACAGCAGGATCTGATTGCCTCCTACGACCAGTACGGCGCAACGCTGCAACGACTGGTCGAGGATTATGCCGGCAACAAACGGATTGCGCTGGAAATCGGCCCCGGCGACGGTGACTTCCTCGCGCCACTGGCACGCCAGTTTGAGCAGGTCACGGCGCTGGATATTTCCGAGCCTATGCTGAATCGGGCCATGCAACGGGTAAACCAGCTACAGCTGACTAACGTTAATTGTGTGCTGGGTGAAACCGCCCTGCTCGACGGCAGTCACAACCAGACCGTCGATTTTGTCGCCGCCAACATGGTGTTGCACCATGTGCCGGTACCACAGACGATTTTCGCCGATGTGGCACGCCTGCTGGCACCACAAGGCTGTTTTCTGGTCACCGACCTGTGCCGCCACGAACAGAGCTGGGCACGGGAATCCTGTGGTGACCTGTGGCTCGGTTTCGAGCCTGATGATTTGACCGCCTGGGCGGAAGAAGTCGGTTTGACGGAAGGCCAGAGCCAGTTTCTGGGCCTCCGTAACGGCTTCCAGATCCAGTTGCGGCTGTTTTACCGTTAACACCTATCTGGCTGATTACCCCGCCCAGCCGCGGGCAAGCCTGTAACAGCAATGATGCTCCCCTACCCAGGGAGCCGCACAAACATAGAGGGTTACTGCATGAGCGAATATTCCATCTTCACATCCGAGTCGGTATCTGAAGGTCACCCGGACAAGGTTGCTGACCAGATCTCCGACGCGGTACTGGACGCCATTATTGCGCGCGATCCATACGCCCGTGTTGCTGTGGAAACTCTGGTAAAAACCGGTATGGCCGTGGTTGCTGGCGAAGTAACCACTTCCTGCTACGTTGACCTGGAAGACATCGTTCGTGATGTGATCACCGGTATTGGCTACAACTCTTCCGACGTCGGTTTCGACGGCGCTACCTGTGCGGTTCTGAACGGCATCGGCAAACAGTCTGTCGACATTAACCAGGGCGTTGACCGTGCCAAGCCTGAAGATCAGGGCGCTGGCGACCAAGGTCTGATGTTCGGCTATGCCACCAACGAAACCCCAAGTCTGATGCCAGCCCCCGTGTTCTACGCCCACCGTCTGGTTGAGCGTCAGTCCGAACTGCGTCGTAACGGCGCCCTGCCGTGGCTGCGCCCGGACGCCAAGTCCCAGGTCACCATCAACTGGGAAGGCGACACCCCAAAGATCGACGCCGTGGTGTTGTCGACCCAGCACGCGCCAAGCATTTCGCTGGAAGACCTGCGTGAAGCGGTACTGGAAAACATCATCAAGCCGGTACTGCCAGCAGAATGGCTGCACGAAGGTACCCTCTACCACATCAACCCGACCGGTAACTTCGTGATCGGTGGCCCGGTAGGTGATGCGGGTCTGACTGGCCGCAAGATCATCGTTGATACCTACGGCGGCATGGCCCGTCACGGTGGTGGCGCTTTCTCTGGCAAGGATCCTTCCAAGGTTGACCGTTCCGCTGCCTACATGGGCCGTTACGTTGCCAAGAACATCGTTGCTGCCGGTCTGGCTGACAAGTGTGAAATCCAGGTTTCCTACGCCATCGGCGTGGCCGAGCCAACGTCTGTATCGGTAAACAGCTTTGGTACTGGCAAGGTTTCCGACAAGGAACTGGCACGTGTGATCCGCGAGGTGTTCGACCTGCGTCCATACGCCATCCAGAACCAGCTGGAACTGTTGAACCCCATGTACCAGATCACTGCCGCCTACGGTCACTTTGGCCGCGAGCCGTTTGAAGCGACCTACGAGTACAGCGACAACGGCGAGAAGAAGAGCAAGACCTTCACTGCGTTCACCTGGGAACGTACTGACAAGGTCGATGCACTGAAAGCGGCTGCAGGCCTGTAAGCGCAATTTGCCAGACGTCTGAGGTCAGACGTCTGGCAACCCAGGCATTTCTCCGTCCGGCCTTGAGCAAGATGGAAACCCCAACCACAGAGCGTCCGACTTCGACGTCAGACCTCCGACCTTCTGAGGAAACACTCATGAGCTTCACAGACTACCGAGTCGCCGACATCACCCTGGCCGATTGGGGCCGCAAGGAAATCCGGATTGCCGAAGGCGAAATGCCAGCCCTGATGGCGCTGCGTCGCAAGTACAAGGAATCACAGCCGCTGGCAGGCGCGAAGATCATGGGTTGTATCCACATGACCATCCAGACTGCCGTGCTGATCGAGACCCTGGTTGATCTGGGCGCTGACGTACGCTGGTCTTCCTGCAACATTTTCTCCACCCAGGATCACGCTGCCGCAGCGATTGCTGCTGCCGGTATTCCTGTGTTCGCCTGGAAAGGCGAGACCGAGGAAGAGTTCCTCTGGTGTATCAAGCAAACCATTCTGGCTGAAAAAGACGGCGAGCAGGTTTGGGATGCCAACATGATTCTGGACGACGGTGGTGACCTGACCGAGATGGTTCACAACCTGTTCCCGTCCATGCTGGACCAGATCCACGGTATCTCTGAAGAAACCACCACTGGTGTTCACCGTCTGCTGGAAATGATGAACAAGGGTGAGCTGAAGGTTCCTGCGATCAACGTTAACGATTCCGTTACCAAGTCCAAGAACGACAACAAATACGGCTGTCGTCATTCTCTCAACGACGCCATCAAGCGTGGTACCGACCACCTGCTGAGCGGTAAAAAAGCCCTGGTGATCGGCTACGGTGACGTGGGCAAAGGCTCTGCCGCTTCCCTGCGTCAGGAAGGCATGATTGTTAAGGTCACCGAAATCGACCCAATCTGCGCCATGCAGGCCTGCATGGACGGCTACGAAGTGGTTTCTCCGTACATCAACGGCGAAAACACCGGCGAGCTGGATTCTGTCAATGGCGACTTGCTGGGCAAAACCGATCTGATCGTGACCACCACAGGTAACGTCAACGTGTGTGACAAGAACATGCTGCAAAAGCTGAAGAGCAGCGCCGTGGTTTGTAACATCGGTCACTTCGACAACGAAATCGACACCGTTTTCATGCGCAAGAACTGGGAGTGGGAAGAGATCAAACCACAGGTTCACAAGGTGTACCGCGACAAGGACGCTGACGATCACCTGATCCTGCTGTCCGAAGGCCGTCTGGTAAACCTGGGCAACGCGACGGGTCACCCATCCCGCATCATGGATGGTTCTTTCGCCAACCAGGTACTGGCGCAGATCTACCTGTACGAGCGCAAGTTCGCCAACCTGATGGAAGCGGAAAAGAAAGAAAGCGTTTACGTCAAGGTGCTGCCTAAGAAGCTGGACGAAGAAGTCGCCAAGGACATGGTGGAAGGTTTTGGTGGCGTGATCACCAAACTGACCAAGCAGCAGGCAGACTACATCCACGTGGATGTGGATGGTCCTTACAAGCCTGAGGCTTATAAGTACTGATTCCGGTCAGACGTCTGGAGACAGGTGACGGGAGCCATCCCCACCTGTCTGCAGTATTTGGATCACGCTCACTCCCGGCCCCAAGCCCTCTCACAGCGTCGAATTTATCCCGCCCCAAACCGCAGCAGGAACTCGCCAGCGGCTGGCTGCACACGATCAGCAGGCCACATAGAACACCGAATTTCTCTCCGTTACCTATGGTACCGATATTCACTGCGGGATCCGTAAACAGCTCGAAGCCCACGGCAATGGCCTCACTAGCATCCAGCAATTTGGCACCGAAGTAGTCAGCGACATTTGCGAACATCAACTGCCCGGCAGAGCCCCCGCCTGCATATCTATGCACTGAATCAGTCAGAGGCGAGTTTGGCTATAATGACTGGTTTTGAGAGCCAATATCGGTTTCCACCTGTATCAAATCGAAAGCATAACGTCGATACATATAATAGCCTGCCAAAATCAATGCAGGAGCATATTTAATATAGCGTTCGTCATAATAAAGGTAAACGTCTACGCCTACCATCACATAGGTTTTCATTCCTATATAATAAGCCATCCCCAGAATAGCCAACAGCTCAATCAAGAACCTTTGACCTGGTTCTATAGTAAACTTTCTTCTGTGGGATACAACCCAGATCAAAAGGAGACCAAGCATTATAGGCATTGTCCAGAATCTCGGAGTATCGTATGCGATAAAATGTAACAAAATAGGTGACAACACTGATAAAAAAGCCAATCCAGCCAGTAGGTTCCGATAAGGTGCTGATCTTAATACATTCCAGACAATCAAATACACTACAGATAAGAACCAGAAAACTACAAACAAGTCTGCTGGTTCAACAATACGAGCAAGGCCTTTTTTAAATTCATCCTCTAAATACATATCATATGAAGTAAACAATTGAGAGACAAAATACCGGGCAGCAGAGATACTAGATTCATAGGCTTCCGGACCGGAGAATTCATATGAAACAGCTTGTGCCAAGGGTATTACGAAATCTTTTTCGAAACCTGGTTTTTTCGAAACATCGGTCTGAAACAGGATGACAAATAAGAATCCGAATAACGGTAGTACGGCAGAAAAAAAGAACTTCCAATTAATATTTTTTACTATTGACTCTTCATCAAAATTCCAAACCATGATCAAGCTTATAAAAAACAAAGGATATATTAACAATAAGGTCATCTCATGGACAAACATCAAACCGGCCACGAGAACTGAACCCAAAATCTGTAATTTTCGATGCACCATGAAAATAGCCAAGATTCCGCCAAGGTATATAAAAAAATCCAGATACCCAATCAGATTAGCTGACATAGAAATAAATGGAGAGACAGAAAACATCAACAAAACAATCCTTGAGGTACAGCCCAGACTTGTATTTTCCATCTTGACCATTAACCAGCATGCAGTACAGAGCAAAACTACGAGATTACACAAGCCTGTCCACAATATAACAGAGTAGTAAGATTCAGGAGGAACTCCAATCCAGCTGGTAACTTCGCCAATCACAGCCCTCTTGGTAAAACCCCATTCATAGCTCATCATCCAGTTGGAAAATATCCATGAATAGACACCATTCCACCCTTTAACCAGGGAAATCAGAAGATTCCAGATGACAACCGCAACAAAAACATAAAAACCAAACTTTTCTCTGAAAGAAATATTTCCCGCCTTTGAAAGCATTTTAGATAATTCCAGTTAAGACAATATATAAAGTCGCTTGCTCAAGTCCTTGTATAACGACCGTTGCCTAGTCGGTAACGATTGATAATGTAATCAAAAAACATCCAAGAGCCTCCAGATTTCATTTGAACAGAATCAGGTCGAAGATGGAACTCGACGCCCCCAAAGCAACAACATAAGTAAACCAATAACTACCGCAAACCAGAGCGTCGCCAACCGGATCATCAGGGTCACTGCAATAGCAACATGCAAGGGGACTCCCAGCAACGTCAGCATTGCTGTCATAGCTGCTTCAGCTCCTCCAAGGCCGCCCGGCATGAAACTGGCGGCCCCCGCCAACATCGACAGGCTGTAAATCGATATCGCCAGAAACCAGGAAATATCTGCACCGACCTGATGCAGCATGAGCCAGAACGCAATCCCCTCTGCCGACCAGGCCAGCACGCCCAGCAACAGACCACCAGCAACCAGCGATGACGGATTACAATCCCGGGTTCTGGCCAGTACATTAAGAATTTTGCTTACCAGCAAGGCCAGTTTATTCTCTCGTCCGGTAAAGCATTGTCGAATCCATGCCTGAGACGCCGGTAACAACAGCAACCCAAAACAACAGCACAATCCAATAAACAGTATTCCAACCGGGTAAAATTCCGGGTATGCCACGACAACCAGGCCAGCCAGCAGCAGTACTGCGAGAATGTCTGAAAAACGTTCACTCAATAGCGCCGCAATGCTATCCGAATATTGAACGCCCAGAGGCTTCAACAACACGCTACGAAGCGCTTCTCCAGCCTTGCCGGGCGTCGCTGTCAGGGCAAAACCGCACAGATAGATCTGCGCATGTCGCATTACAGGTAATCGAACCCCCAACTCTTGCAGATACGCCTGCCAGCGGACAAATCGTAAACCGTAGTTCAGCAGCGACAACAGCAGGGCAAACAGGGTGACCGGCAAGCCGATCTGCACAACCGCAGCCATAACCTCTTGCCAGCCACCCCAGAGTGAAAAACCGATATATCCAAATGCACTCAATACCGCTGATAACAACAGCAGCCGAAAGCGCCATCCCTGAATAAATGGATCTGACGTCACAAACTCAGTCTCCGGAATACGAAGTTTGGAATCAGTTTGATGATGGTCATAATCAGCAGCCAGAACCCCGGGGCGTAAATCACGCTACGACATTTTTCAGCGCCATCCACAATCACCCTGGCGACTTGTTCCGGCGTCGCTACCAGTTTTTCTGGCAACTCCAGATCCGCCGTCATGGGCGTCCGAACAAAGCCCGGTTTGACGATGGATACGGATACTTCAGCCTTTTGCAAGCGCATCATCAGACCTGAACAAAAGGTTGTGACAGCGGCTTTGGCCGCGCCATAGAAGTAATTACTCATACGTCCGCGGTCACCAGCAACCGACGAGATAACAATTAATTTACCGCTTCTCTGCTGTTCCAGTTTGCCAGCCAGGCGCTCCAGCAGTAACACGATCGCATTGGCATTAAGCTGGAATGCCTGGGCCGCGTAGCTTTCGTCAGTCTGGCAACGTTGCTGGTCCGGCAGAGAACCGGGAGCAACCAGCACCCTGTCCAGCTGTGGCATCAGTTGCTCAACCCGCTCCAGAAGACTTGCACGGCCGCTCTCATCTGCAAGGTCGAATGGCAGACAATCAACCGCAACAGCGCCACGAATTTGTAGGTCAGACTGGATCGCCGCCAGCTTTTGTTGATCTCTACCAGTTAACACAAAGTGACAGTCATTAGAGTGCTGCAACCAATAGCGGGCACAAGCCTGGGCGATTGCGGAGGTTGCACCAATGATCAGTATATTTTTCATGCGCTGACACGCCTCCAGAAATGTGAGCAAATGGCCGGATCCCGCAGAGCCTCAAGCTGCTGCCATTGTGGATAAGCCTGTTGGAAATCAGCAGCGGTCATATGCGCATCCTTGGCCGGATATAAACGCCCATCAGCAGCCCGGGTAATATCATCCAGCCTCTGAAACAGACGACCAAGTTTGCGGCCATTGGGAAAATCCAAAGCCAATGACGTTCCATGTAGAGGAAAAGACAATAATCCCGGAGATTCCACCTCGCCACATTGTTTGAGTACCGCCAGGAAAGATCCGGAACCGGAAGCAGAAATGCTTTCCAGCATTTCAGCCATCGCAGCTTCTGAATTCGCCAGAGGAATAACACATTGATATTGCTGAAACCCGGCTCGCCCGTACATGCGATTCCAGTGCAGGATTCCGTCTAATGGAAAGAAATAGCTCAAATAAGAGGCACGTCCAGCTTTGGGATGCGCTGGCTTCGTATGCCAATAAAATTCATTGAATGCTTTGAGAGAAAGGCTGTTAACCAGTGAGACTGGCGGCGTCAACGGGAAATTCAGCTGGCGTTGCTGAATATCGATTTCAGAACGATAGCGTGCATGATTACCAGCAAAATAGACTCCCCGCCCCCGCTGGCTTCCCCGGCTGACGCAATCAATCCAGGCAACACCATATTCATAGCTGACGTCGTATTGCTGCGCCAGACTGAAAAATTCTTCCAGCCTGTCAAATCGATGAGTAACCGTATCAATTTGACCGTTCTGTACCGGCATCAAAGCCAGCTCGGCTTCAACGATTATTCCGGTTAGCCCCAGGCCACCGATAGTCGCCCGGAACAACTCGTTGTTAACAGCTGGAGAGCACTCCAGCAATTGGCCCTCTCGCCACAGCCACAACCGTCGCACATGGCATCCAAAAGTCCCGCGGACATGATGATTCTTGCCATGCACATCGTTACCAATCGCTCCACCAACCGTCGCCAGACGGGTTCCGGGAACAACTGGCAGGAACCAGCCCAATGGCACAATAACCGCTAGAATCTCACCCAGTGTCAGACCAGCTTCAACTCGCACGAAACCTTGTTCCCTGTCGAGCTTGATAAAGCGGTCCAAACCGCGGCTAACCAACACCTGACCACTCTCCGCCAGACACACGTCGCCATAACTGCGTCCGTTACCAAATGGCAAAAACCGGCCATCGGAAGCCGCGTTGAGCATGGCCGCAATTTGTTGCTGCCAGTCAGGAAACAGGCCCTTTTGAGGAAGCTTGGGGTAACGCCCCCAGGATTCAATTTTCATGACAATTCCTACAGGGCAATCAGAAAGATCACCCCTACCATAGCCAGAGTAAACAGACTGACTTTGTCCTTAATAGCAAAAACCACCGGGTCGTCGTGCATCTCTCCACGGTGGGTAATCAGCCACAAACGGGTAATCCAGTACATCAGAATCGGGCAGACCAGCCACAACGCCCGCGGCTCGGAATATAGAGCCGCTGTCATTTGGTCCTGAATATAAAGAGCAAAAAACAGAATCGACATATAGCCGCTGGCGGAACCCATTTGGGAGATAATTTCCAGATCCGACGGATAGTAACCACGCCCAGCAGATTTTTCTGTCTTGCCTTTCTGGCGAGCATCATTTAGTTCAGCAAACCGCTTAACCAGTGCCAAACTGAGAAACACAAACAAGGAAAATGTCAGAATCCAGAAAGTCGGCTCTAACGATAAGGCTAAAGCCCCGGCAATAATCCTCAAGGTATAGAGTACCGTCAGAGCTATCACGTCCATTGCCATTATACTTTTAAGCAGCAATGAGTACGCCAGTGTCAGCATCAGATACACCAGCAAGACAATCAGGAACATATGCGGAAGCGTCAGGTATGCTGTGGCGAGAGATGAAATCACCAAGAACAGAGCACTCCAACACCCCGTCAACGGCGAGAGAGTAGCCGCCGCGAATGGCCGATGGCGTTTGCTGTCATGCTGGCGATCATCCTGAATGTCCAGCAAATCATTAACCAGATAGGTTCCGGATGCCATCATACAGAAGCACAGCATTGCCACCAGAGCAGAGAACAGAGATGAAAAGGAAAAGGCGTGTGCAGCGAATAGAGGGACCAGTATCAACGTATTCTTGGCCCATTGATGAGGTCTCAGAGCTTTTAGAAAGCTGCGAATTGACGAACTTGAAGAAACTAATTCCAATAACACATTGCCATTCAAACGCGCTTTGCGTGCCGTGCTTTCTGGAACGTCGACCAGAATTGCCTGATTCGCAACGTCCCAGATCGCCAGATCGTCCCTTGAATTGCCAATATAATCGAAGCCCAACTTTCCATAACGCCGGAGAAGTTCATCCCTTTTGTTACGGCCAGATATATTAATAACTCCATCAGAGGCAATCACATCATCGAACAGCTTTAAATATGCTGCAACACCCAAGGCAATACTTTGGTCACATGCGGATGCCAGCACAACTAGCCGCCCTTCATCACGGGCCTGATGAATAACCCCCAATACATGCTGGTTATACGGCAGCTTGCCAAAATCCAGGGAAGCCCGTGCCGCCAACTCTTGCTTCAATGCAGCCTTTCCCGATACCAGCCAACCAGGTATCTGCCAAAAAACTCCAAAATTACGATGTAAGGCATCCAGAGCGCTTTCAACCAGTGAATCCGTTTTAATCAAAGTGCCATCCAGATCTACTACCAGTACTCGCTGATCAGAACTACTTTTCAATCCTTGAATTCCTCTTGGATACACAAAATAACAAAAGCCACGAGGTGAGTATAAAGACAAGACCACCCAGATACGCCAATAAATGTCATACAACAAAAAAGTTATCTGTTTGAAAAGTGCTTGTTAAAAACAACAACCGATCTATACACCATCAATTAGAGTTGTTTTCTGCAACAATAAATCCAACCCCATAGAATTTTTAATCTCAATCATTCTTGTTAAACTAATTGTTACAGAAACATGACAGACAACAAGATGGCTATTCAACTCACCTCAACACACGTCATTGGCATTGGACGAGACCGTATTTGCTACCGTCACCCGAGCGATCCAGATTTCTGCATCAAGCTTCCAAAGCACCGCGAGAAGCAAACCCGCCGGGAGAAGGAGTATTTCCTTTATCTGCTGAAAAAAGGTGCAGACCTTCGCTACGTCGCGACCTACATGGGTGATGTAGAAACGTCACTTGGAACAGGTGCCCTGTTTCCAATGATTCATGACGACCATGGCGAAGTTTCCCTGACATTAACTCAGGTAATTCAACAAGGCCTGATGCAAAGGGATCAAATAGAGCAAGGTCTGGAGCGTCTGTACGATTATCTCGTCAGTAACGGCATCTGTACCCGCGATATCAGTCCAAATAATATTGTTTGCCGTCGCCGAGGCAAGCAAGTGGATTTTATTTTGATTGATGGTGTCAGCAGCCCGAACCACAACCCGCTTACTATTCGTATTCCGGCGTTAATCAGACAAGCAGTCAACAAGTCCTGGCGTAGTCTGATGACCAAGGTTGAACGATTGCTACAAGAATCAGAAGCTCTGGGACAATCCATCTTTCATCCTTTGCAAAGTAGTTCTTTTCAAATCTGACCGATAACCTGCAGTTTCCAGGCTGGCTCAAATTGCATTCGGTATGCCCCTCAAGTAGCATGGCCTGCCCCCGGGCAGCCGTGCCCACTGCATCCCCGAGGCTTCAATGAAGGTGCTGTTTTTCTCAGTCCGCAACCACCATCGCAATTATTTCCGCAAACTGAGTGAGCAAGCCAATCACACCGGTCTCTATCAAGCGACCCTTGTCCGCCACCGCCACTACTGGTTCAAGAACCTTTGGCCGGTGTTTCGTACGCATCCAGAGCTGGATGAGGTCGTTCGTTTAAAGTTGAAAGAAAAAATTCAGGACACTGCGGATTATCGTCTTGCCGTTTTTCAATTGTGGCTGAACAAGTTTTGGCTCAGCCTGTCCTGCCGTTTTCTTTATCGAGCCTATTTTAATGGCTTGCGACAGCAGTCCCCCGATGTCGTTGTCAGCTGGTCAGGCATGATGTGGCACCAGCGTATTCTGGTACTGGCTGCCCGTTCTCAAGATATCCCGACACTATTGATGGAAAATGGTCCCTTGCCGGATACCACCACAATCGACCCCAGAGGGGTCAACTTTATCAATAGTCTGCCACGCCAGCTGCAGGACTATTCGCTTCATCAGACACCTCCAGGTCAATTACCAGATGCGCTGATTCCCCGCCAGACTAACAAGCGGAAGAGCGCTGCAGCTCAACAGCAGCAGCCTTTGCCAGCTCGCTATGTGTTTGTCCCTTTTCAGGTCGATGCTGACCGCCAGATCCTCTGCTTTTCGCCATGGATCGCCAATATGCGTGATTTCTACAAAATATTGGAAAGCAGTGTTGGGTCACTGCCCGCTGACATCAGTCTGGTTATCAAGGAGCATCCTTCATGCCCAAAGAATTTTTCGGATCTTCATCTACACCACCCACGTATTCATTTTGCCAATGAACAGAACACCCAGCATTTAATTGAGCAGGCAGAATTGGTGGTGACCATCAATAGCAGCGTCGGGCTTGAAGCCCTGCTGTTTGATAAACCCGTCGCTGTACTTGGACAGGCGTTCTATAATCTCGAAGGCTTATGTCTGTCGGCCCAGAATCAGCAACAGCTTGAGAAGATCTTTTTGCGTCCGGAAGAATGGCAAGCTTCCGCCTATGGGAAATCCTATCTGAGTTACCTTTACAATCACTATCTGGTGAAAGGCTCGTGGAAACAGGCAACTAAAGACCACTTGCATGCAATGAATCAAAAGATTGTGGAGCTTTGCCGATGACGGTTTCAGCCTATCTTGCGTCAACACCGTTACACATTCTGAATAGCATTGCGATCGCAGATACCAGCCCTGGTCAGCATCATCTACTGATTATCGACCAGCCTGAGGTCACGGATAACATTTATTACAAGCTGCTGGCCGAGTGGCCAGACTCTCCCTTTACCTCACTGGCGATTTATCCCGGCCGGATCAAAGGTTCCAAAGACAAGCTGCAACAGCGCAGGAAAATATTTGCCGAACTGGAACGATTCGCGAAACGAGACCAACCGACTCAGGTTTATACAGGTAATGATCGCCGGATCGAATTTCAGTACCTGATGCATGTGTGCAGTGAGCAAGCACTCGCACCCCATGGTTATTACATGGATGAAGGTACCTTCACCTACGTTGGCCGTAAAGCGTCCTCCGGTTTCGGCGACAAGGTAATCGACAACCTGATCAAAAAGCTGACCTATGGCTTCTGGTGGTCCAACCCGCCAACCGTCGGAGGCTCACACTGGATTCAGACCGTCTACGCAGCTTTTCCTGAACTGGTGATAGACGTATTAAAGAGCAAGGAAGTACGCCCACTGGCGGAATGTTACCGTGACAGCTCAGCGATTGGCCGTTTTGCTGCCCGTTTTCTGCAGCATTTCAGCTTCGACCAATCGACGCTGACTGGCACAGACCTGCTGATTACCACCCCTCATGAATCCTTGATTGAAAAGATTTCCGGCTATCGCGAGATGCTGGTTAGCTGTATTGAGCAGGCGACAGCTCAAGGTAAAAGAGTCGCAGTCAAATATCACCCCCGAAACATCGACCCGGATATACTCGGATTCGCCAATCATCCACTTGTGAAGCTGATCCCGGCAGCCATTCCATTTGAGCTGATATGTCCAATGATGCAAGACGTTGTACTGGTTGGAGACCTGTCATCCACTCTTATCAATGCTTCCTGGCTGACTCCGGATGTGAAGGTTCTCGCACTTCAGGTACACTCAGGCGCTTCTGAATTCGATCGCCTGTTTCAACAGCTGGGTATCCCGGTTATTCCACCAGCAGAACTTGGCCAGGCGCTAACCCGAATATAGCGACAAGAGTCCACTGCATGCTTAAGTTATCCATGAATCTGCTGATCAAAAACGAAGCAGATATCATTGCTGACAACATCCGTTTCCACGCCACTCAGGGAGTGGATTGCTTTGTCATCATGGATAACGGTTCTACCGACGGTACTCGCGATATTGTTGCGGAACTGAGCAAAAGCGTTGAAATGCTGGTAATCGACCGGCCGCAACTGGATTACCAGCAAAGCAACTGGAAGACCGAAATGGCGGTCAAGTCCCGCAAGCTGCTGGGGGCAGACTGGAGTATTGCCAACGATGCTGATGAATTCTGGCTGGCAGACAGTCAGAATCTCAAAACCAACCTGACCAGCTGGGGCTCCATTGTTCAATGTAAACGGGTCAATATGATCCCTGATGAACGTTTTTTTGATGCCGGCAGCAGTTATCTCGACTTCCCCTACAAGGTCAAGAGTCCAGTACAAAACAAGGGGCAGGACATTATTGGTGACGATCATTTTGCAGTAGCCCTGAGTAACATCAACGGCAAGGTCATCGTCAATAATCATGGCTTGCTGCGGGTAAAAGGTGGTAACCACCGCGCCTGGCACGCTTGGGGGTTCATCAATCAGAGGCGGGATCCTTCCATTACCGTCTACCACTATCCTGTCCGCAGTCGGGAAAATTTCACCAGTCACATTGAAAATCGGGCCCGCTTGCTGGAAAAAGGAGTCTCCAAGATGGGGGATCACTATCGTCGCTGGGTAAGGCTGCTACAGCAAGGTCAGCTGGAGCAGGAACTGCGGCGGTTGGCACTATTACCCGCCGATGCAGAGACGCTGAAGAATTTTGGAATTATTCAGCGTTCTAGCGAGGTAGGTGAACGTATTCGTGCAGCGCTGCAGCAGTCACTGTGAGTGACTGCTTGCTATCAGATCAAACCACCTGCAACAGCAGATTTTCTATCGCATCCACATCTGGAATATAGGCAGATTCACCATCAACACTGACCGCGATCTGATCTAGCTTCCCCATACCCATCACAGCATCAACCGGTTGAATAGCGTTCTCCAACACCTTCTTCAGACGTGGAATACCCTGCACCAGTACTGCATAAAATGGCATTTTCGGATGTTTGCCCACCCCGTTGATCACCGCAAAACGGGCGTTGGGGCTTGGTCGTGGTGCAGCAGTGCCATTCAGCATTTCATAGCAAACCACCGGAATCGAAACACCGCGCCACTGGATCTTTCCCAGCACCCAGTCAACACTGGAGTTAGTGGTCATTAACTGCGAAAACGGGATAATTTCTGCCACCGTAACGTTCGGCAGCAAGAGTTGACGATCATTCAAAGGAATCATCAGGCAATCCACCTGACCTGTCTGTTCTGTCGTGGCTGGAGTCTGATTCATGTGTCCTTCCTGAGCCGATTTTGCTTGAGCCGATTTACCAGCTGATTGGCCAACTGAAACGGGCTGCCGTGGAAACTGACCCTGCTGGTTTCCATCGCACTTTCCGGCATCGAGGCGCTGGCACAGCTCGCCGGTGTCTGTACCCATACAGGCACTGTGTGAGAGGACAGGCTGGAGATCGCATCAGCACCATCATTGCCCATCCCACTGAACAGGATTATCCCCATATGTTCCGGATAATGAGCAAACACGTTAAGAATAACCTGGTCAATTGAAGGTCCATATGGACCTGGCCAGTCACGCTGACAGCTGATGGTTTCGTGGGTCGGGCCAAACTGAAACTCTTCACTGATGGGCGCTACCAGCACCTCTCCGTTGGCAATACGGATACCAGGCTGGTAGTTCACCAGTTGCAGCACGGAATGACGGCCAACCGTCTGGGTCAGGGTTTGTTCAAATCTGGGATCAATATGCTGGGCATAGACAAAGCCGACTGGCAATCCTGCCGGTAAGGCATCCAGAAACTCTTTGACAGCTCCTGGGCCTCCCAACGACGCCCCCAATACCCAGACTTCTTCGGCGATCCCGCGAGCATCCAGTTCTGCCAATGTCTTTGGCAACGGAATACGGCATGGTTCACCCGATGGGCGGCTTTCTAGCTGCCTTAAACCAGCCACACTTTCACTGACAGGCAGCGGTTGTTTAATCAGCTCCTGCAACTTCTGATAAAGCCGTTTTTGCCAACGAGGGTAAGTCGTACAGCCTTGTTGGGGAGCAGGTTCGATACCAACAAAAACCGGAATATCTCCGCCCAACAAGGTATGCAACCAGTCCGGCAAGTCTTCCTCATCGTCGCTGTTGATATCGACCAGCCAGACATCCAGTACAATTGCTCCGCCAGATAACCGTAACTCCATCATTTCAGGAGATACAGACAACACCACCTCGAAGCCGAAATGTTCCATGGTGGTGCGGAGTACATGCTGCTGCAACCTGTCATCGGCAATAATACCGACTTTGGGTTTCATCAGTTGCTGTCCTCACGCCCCAGTAAACGGTTCATGGTACCCAGCAGGGTATCTTCCTGGAACGGCTTGCCAAGATATTCGTTAACACCAATCGACATCGCCCGCTCGCGGTGCTTATCACCTGTACGCGAGGTAATCATGATGATTGGAATATGCTTCAGACGCGTATCGTGACGTACCAGTGAGGCCAGCTCGAAGCCGTCCATACGAGGCATCTCGATATCCAGCAACATCAGATCCGGCATGTGATCCTGCAAAGTCGCCATGGCATCCACGCCATCGTTGGCCGTCATGACTTCCATACCATGGCGTTCCAGCAGACGGCTGGTTACCTTGCGCACTGTTACCGAGTCATCCACAACCAGAATCCGCGCCGGCCGCTGTGCCAGTTCATGACGCTGCTCTGCCATTTGCATATCCAGCATCCGCGCCTGCTGGTATTCCAACGAGGCCTGGGTCCGGATCAACGCTGGCAAGTCGAGAATGACAACCACGCTACCGTCACCCAGAATAGTACCGCCAGAAACACCGGCAACCGATGCGAACTGTGGGCCAAGGGTTTTTACCACGATCTCGCGGCTGCCCAGCAGGGTATCCACCTGCAAGGCATAAGGAACGGCACCGTTTACCAATAGCACCGGGATTGGCAGGTTTTGCACAGCGATCTTCGGCTGCGACTCGTTCTCCAGCATTACACCCAGATATTCCAGCGGATACTTGTTACCGGCGTATTCATAGGCACGCTCGTGGGCTGGCAACTCATACAGTTCCTGCAGGTCCTTGCCCGATACACGCACAATACCGCGAATGTTATTCAATGGTACCGCATACAGGTCATCACCCAGCCGCACCATCAGCGCCCGGTTGACCGATACAGTAAATGGCAGGCGCACCACAAAGCGGGTTCCCTGACCCTGTTCTGACTGGATCTCAACAGTACCGCCCATCTGTTTGATTTCGGTACTTACAACGTCCAGACCAACACCCCGACCAGAAATCTGGGTGACGTTCTTGGCGGTCGAGAAACCGGCCTGCAGAATAAATTGCAGCAGATCGTGATCACTGACATTGGCACCAGCTGCCAACAAACCACGCTCGATTGCCTTGGCACGTACCGCCTCGCGGTTAATGCCCTTGCCGTCATCACGCAATACGATCATGACGTCGCCGCCTTCACGGCCAACTTCGAGTTCGATCGAGCCAACATCCGGCTTACCGGCAGCACGGCGTTCTTCCAGCGATTCAATACCGTGGTCGACGGCGTTACGCACCATGTGCTCAAGCGGTGAAATCATCCGTTCCAGAATGGTCCGGTCAAGTTCACCTTCTGCGTTAAGAATACGGAAATCGACTTGCTTGCCGAGTTCCAGACTGACCTGGCGGACAATACGACGCAAACGAGGCACCAGCCGCTGGAACTGCACCATGCGGGTCTTCATCAGACCTTCCTGCAGCTCCGTGTTAACCCGGCTCTGTTGCAGCAGCAGTGTTTCAGCGTCACGGGTCTTGTCTGAGAGAGTTTCTTTCAGATCGAGCAAGTCAGATGCTGATTCCACCAAAGCCCGTGAAAGCTGCTGAATGGTCGAATAACGATCCATTTCCAGCGGGTCGAAATCTTCATAGTCCGGGCCCTGACGCTCCTGGCGAAACAGCACCTGGGCTTCTGTCTCAATATCCAGACGACGCAGCTGGTCACGTAAACGATCCAGCGTACCTTCCATCTCCTCCAGCGTGTAGGAGAAGTCAGTTACCTGCTGTTCCAGACGGCCACGGCCAATTGAGGTTTCACCGGCGAGGTTGACCAGGTCATCAAGCAGATCGGCAGACACCTTGACCAGCTCTTGCGGAGCACGTCGTGCAGCGACCTGCTGTGCTGCGGTAGCCACATCAACCAACGGCGTACCAGCCAGTTTGGGTGTGGTTACCTCGGTGTCAGCCGACGGACGGATTGGCACCACATTGGAGCTGGCACTAATCTGAGGTTCATCGTGTGGAATAAATTGCTGTTCTGGTTCTGCCGCTTCATCAGCGATTTCATCAATGTCTGTCGGCAATCCAGCAGCATCACCAGAGTCTTCAGTAACAGGCGAAGATTCAACAGAAGCGGATTCAACCGGCAGAACAGGCTGTTCAAAATCGTTGCTGGTAGTGGCCAGGCCATCGTCACCCAGCATCACCTGATCGCCGGACTCCAACGCTGCCGATACCTTGTCGATAGCGCTCACCAGCGCGTCCTGACGTTGGTAGGCATCCGCAAAGAAAGCGGTATCAGCCGTCAGGTAGCCTTGCTGAACCTTGACGATGATGCTTTCAAAATCGTGAGCCTGATCTCCAATAGCCAGCAGACCAGCTAAACGAGCGCCACCTTTCAGTGTGTGCAAAACCCGTTGCGCTTCTTCCGAAGCGGCGTTATTGGATGGATTCTGTTTCCAGTCGTGCAGCGCCTGATCCAGAGCCTCATGCAGCTCGGCGGCTTCATCGAGGAAGATTTCCAGAATCTCGCGATCCGACTCGTCCATCGAAACACTGACGGCTTCAATTGCCGGTACAGGCTCAGCTGCCACTGGCTCAGCAACTACAGGTTCGGCTGAGATCGGCAAATCATCTGCCAGCGCAGCGTCGTCATCTTGTGCCGCCGGCGCCTCTGATGTCTCTGCAGCCAGAGCGGCAAAAGCATCGTTATCGCCAGCCAGATAACCACGCAGGGCATTAATCATGCTGACTGCCGGTGTTACCGCTTCCCTCACCCGCACCTGATCCAGCTGGGAACCGAGCGTGTCGTGAGCCGTTTGCAATAGCTCAAACAACCCGGCACCAATACCCAAGCGGCCGTTATTGATACGTTCGTAGAGGGTTTCCAGCTCATGGCAGAGATCGGCGATTTCCGCCAGTTCTGCCATCCGGGCACCACCCTTGATGGTATGCAGATCACGCTGCAAGCGCGCCACACTGACCAGGTTATCCGGATCCTGTTGCCATTCGTTGAGGGCCTGATCGATCGATTCAATCAGTTCGTCGGATTCTTCCAGAAAGATCTCAACGATTTCCTCCATACCCTCGTCCATTTCGAGAGCTGGCGGAGCTATGTATTCAACACTGGCGGGCTCTGACATGGAAAAGTCGGGAGCTGGCGCTGGCTCAACGGCCGGATCCGCATCTGCAGCAGAAAACTCCACCTCGGCTGAGTGCCAGGCTTCAGTCTGAGGTGCATCAATCTCATGCGAACTGACCTCAGCATCCGGAATCTCAACCTCGGTTTGTAGTTCAAAGCCGAAGTTGTCATCGCTTTCAGCGGATAACTCGATGGATGGAGGCTCAGGCTGCGGATCAGCGATCAAAGACAGATCGTCTTCCGCTTCCAGATTGGTAAAACCAATGCTGTCTTCAACCGTTAACAATGCAGAGTCGGCAGACTGCTCATCCGAACCTTCGTTATCATCGACGACGAACAGGCTTGGTTCAGAGGTCTGACCCAGCTCCTGTTCGTCCTCCTCAACTAACAGGGTTGGGTATTCGTCTTCAGCAGACTCTTCTTCAACCAACAGCATGGGCTCGACTGCCAAGCCCAGGTCGGACTCAAGATCCTGCTCAGGCTCTTCAGCCTCAACCAGCAAGGTTGGGTATTCGTCTTCAGCAGGTTCTTCTTCAACCAGCAGCATGGGCTCAGCTGTCAGGCCCAGATTGGATTCAAAATCCTGCTCAGGTTCTTCAGCCTCAACCAATAAGGTTGGATATTCGTCTTCGGCAGACTCTTCTTCAACCAACAGCATGGGCTCGGAAGTCAGACCGAGGTCGGACTCCAGATCCTGCTCAGGTTCTTCAGACTCAACCCGCAAGGTTGGGTATTCATCTTCGGCAGGCTCTTCTTCAACCAACAGCATGGGCTCGGAAGTCAGACCGAGGTCGGACTCCAGATCCTGCTCAGGTTCTTCAGACTCAACCCGCAAGGTTGGGTATTCATCTTCGGCAGGCTCTTCTTCAACCAGCAGCATTGGCTCGGCAGTCAGGACTGAATCAGATTCATAACCCTGTACTGAATCTTCTGCTTCCAGCTCCAGCGTTAGATATTCTGAGTCAGCCTCAGGTTCTTCAATCACCAGCAATGGTTCAGCTGCGGTATCACCTTCCAACAGTTGCTCAAGCTCACCGATAGCAAGCTCAACATCAGCTTCTGAGGCATCATCAGCAGCCTGTTCAATGGCCATTTCGCCAAGCATTTGCAATTCAATGGCCGCAGCTCTGGCCCGGGCTTCAGCGTCATCGGCTGTTTCCGCCGGGCTGGCCAAATCAACAACGGCCTCATCTTCAGCTTCGGGTTGCCATTGCTGAATCTCAGCCGTCGCGCGCTGCAAGTCTTCAATGATGGTTGCACGTTGCAAAGCCTGACCTGCAGCCAGGCAATCCATCATATTCAGCAGCTGTTCCTGACCTTCGGTTGCCAATGCCATCCAGTGTGAACGACGGCTGACTGCGAAGTTTTCGTCAGACTGGTTAATCGCCATGTAGAACTGATTCAGAGTCCCTGCCAGCTCGGCAATTGCCTGTTGATCGGCTTCATCGGCACCCTTGGCAACTTCAACCAGATCCTTGCAGAGCAGGTCCAGTACAGAAGAATCACCATGCTGCCATTGACCCAACAGTAAATCGGCTTCGAGCAGGGAGTCCATGCCACTGGCCAGGAAGTTGGCAATCGCCTGTGGATTCACCACCTTGCTGCTGGCAACATCCTCGTTATTCAGCTGGCTGTAGATTCGGCTTTCAAAGTCATTCAATTGCTGAAGGTAGTCAGCGGTACCTGCCAGTTCGGCGGAGGACAGGTTCTGCAGATTCTCCAGGCCACCATTAATCAGGTCGCAACCGGCTTCCAGTAACTCAACCAGTTCCCCGCTACTACCAATCGAATAGGCCCGCAGCTCTTTCAGTAGCCGCTCCATCGGCCCGGCCACGGCAGCAATACCGGTCAGGCCAGCCATGTGGGCACTACCTTTGAGGGTATGCAGCGCACGCTGCGCCTGATCACACACCGGGTAATCAAAAGCATGTTCGCGGGCGGTCTGCAAATAGTCGCCAACTACGGCCAAATGACCTGATGCCTCTTGCGAGAAAACTTCCAGCAAGGCCAGGTCATCTTCATCCAGCTCGACAACTTCAGCGTCTTCAACGGTCTCGGTGATGTCGGCAACAACGTCAGCGACCACATGATCCGCTTCAATTGCGGGCTCTGCTTCTAAAACAGCACCAGTAACCAGTGCCAGCGCCGGAACATCTACACCACTGGCCAGGGCAAAGGCGTAGTCCATCAGCGGCTGGGTCGCCACTGACGATGTCCGCTGCAAACGAAAGTCCTCGATCATCAGCGGTAATACCGAGATGACGTGATCAACCAGGTCCACCAGTGGTGGCGTAACCGCCACCGTACGGTCAATAACCCGGTTAAAGAGGTTTTCAACCGACCAGGCCAGCTCGCCAATGATCAGTGCCTGAACCATTCGACCGCTACCCTTCAGGGTATGAAAGGCACGGCGTACGGTAGTCAGGGCTTCAGAATCGGAATTGTCTGCCCGGTAGACAGGCCAGGCTTCGTCCAGAGTTGCCGTAACTTCGGATGCTTCTTCGAGGAAGACTTCAATAATGTCTTCATCTATCAGATCGGAATCAATCGCTGCCTGTATATCTGCTACCTGTATTGGTGCCGGCGGCAACAGGGAAGCGGCATTGCTTGGCGCTACGACAGCTGCTTCCTCAGCGCTCTCAACAGTATCGGCGGCGGTTTCCGCAATAACCGACTCTGGCAGAGAGGATTCTTCAACGACAGCAACGGGCTCTGTAACAACAGGGGCTTCTGTGACCTGAGGCTCAGTTACTTCAACAACAGCTGTTTCAATGGCGACTGGTTCAACAACCGTTTCTACAGCAGCTTCAGTAACATCATTAGTCACCTTTTCAACTTGAACCGACTCGGCTAACGGAGCTTGCTGAACAGCCGCATCGATTTCAACGGTGGCTGCCGCAACTTCTTCCCCAGCTTCATCTATCTCAGCCGTGATTTCATGACGGCTGACACCTGTGATCTGTTCAAGTGCATCCCAGACCTTGTCGAGTACTTTTTCAGACGACAGATCAGTTTTGCCGTTGTGACGTTCGATGACATATTCAGCACCGGACAGCACGTCGGCAAAACCATCCAGAGTCGCCCAATCCGGCCGCTCACCACTGGCGATCAGTTGTTCAACAAAGGGAGCGGCAACACTCAGTACTCGTGCTACGTCTGGCATTGGCACCATGCGCAATGAGCCAGCAATGGTGTACAGCAAGGCTGGCACGTCGTTGAGTTCATCGGTATTCCACTGATTACCGACATAGGCAACAATCGCGTCCTTTACCTGCTCCAGCACATTACGGGCTTCCCGCAATACGGCTTTCTGGGCGTCAGTCAGAGCTGCACTTTCACCACTGTCCTGCAGATTTCCTTCGCGAATCATGCCCGCCAGAGTGGCTTCAACGAACAACAGGGCACCGGCAACATCAAACAAGGCGGCGTTGTCGGTCGTACCGTCATCGACCATTCGACTCAATACTATCAGCTGATCCTGCACCGTACTGCGTGGCCGGCCAATGCCGAGCATGCCCATGGTGTCACAGACCTGCTTGAGTGCCGGGATCACCTGGCCGATTGGCTCAACGCGGCCCTGCTGATCGCGCATGGCCAGATCGAGACGTTCCTTGACGGCAGCAATCTCTTCAGCAAGCGCTGTCAGCACTTGGCCAATGGTGTCGCGATCTGGTCCGGAAAGGGCTTCACGTTCACGTTGGATCTCGTCCTCGCTCGGTAGCGCCTCTGCCAGATGGTAGGCCTTCTGAGCCTGCGCAATGGCTTCGCCCTTGACATCCGTACGAACGATATAAAACAACAGGTTTTTGACCAGCTCATCCGAAGCGGCGTGGTTCAGGATACCTGCACCTTCCTGCATCAGCTGTTTCAGCATGGTATCCAGTTCACGCAACAACAGCTTGGCGCTGGCTGGCATACTGGCCTGCTCGGTCAGCCATTCAGCAAAAGCCATGGCTGGCAGCCACACCACACCATTTGGCGTATGGCCAAGGGCGCTGTGAAGCCGGGTAAATACTTTTAACAGGTATTGTTTGGCAACCTCTGGCTGACGATTTTGCAGCAGTTGTGCCGAGGCAGCCTGGTACATCTGACGTACCTTGCGCAGCCACTGGCTGAAATCATCTTGGGCATAACGAGACAGCTTGGCCGGAGTCAGTACCGCCCGACGAACCATACGAGGGTTGAACAGTGCAGTTTCCGACAGCAGGTTTTCGCCACGGGCAGAGCGCAGTTCATTTAGAACAGGCAATAGCACAACCGGCAAGTCACGATTACCAACCTTGACGTGGTCCAGATAGTGCGGCAGCTGGATAATCGCCTGCATCAGTATCGACAGGCCATCACGTTCGTTGCGAATCTGTCCGTCGGCCAAAGCGGAAGCGACCAGCTCCATTTCCTCAGCCAGCAGTGCAGCCCCGTAGAATTCAACCATCTGCAGGGTACCGTGTACCTGATGCAAATAGCTGAAGCAGAATTTCAAACGACTCTTGTCGTGGGGATTCTCACCGTAAGCCTCCAAAGACTGCTGGGCCTGTTGGAGCGTATCCTGGATCTCACCCTTCACCCATTCCAGGGCGATGTAGTCCTGACTCATCGCCGATCGCTCTCCATCTTAGTGTCGTTATGCTTACGGACAAATGCAGTTAGCTTGCCGCCCTTCACCGGTTCCAGTAGTGGGTGGTGCCAATCAACAATTTCACCCAGACCGATAACCAGAATCCCGCCTGGTACCAGGCGTTCAGCCAGCTCACTTAATATTTCCTTACGCCGCCAACGCCGGAAGTAAATCAATACATTCTGGCAATAAATGACATGTTGGGACTGAAGGGGAAAGGCAGACAGATTCAGCAAATTCACCTGGGTAAAACAGCAGCGCTGACGCAAGCTATCCACCACGTGCACCTTGCCGTCATCACCCAGATTGCAATAGTCGTTCTGATATTCGTGCGGAATCCAGCCGAGTGCAGCAGTCGAATAACCGGCCGTACGGGCTTTTTTGAGTACAAAAGTCGAGATGTCGGTTCCGGTAACGGCGTATTGACGCCCTGCCCGGCCCCAGTGGTAATCCGCCACCATTGCCAGACTGTAGGCTTCCTCGCCGGAAGAGCAGCCCACGCTCCACATTTCCAGTGTTTCATGGGCTGCTGCTGTTTTCAGTGTCCGGGCAACATACTGGCTGACAAACTCCAGTGAGTCGGGATCACGAAAAAAACGGGTTTCCTGAACCGTCAGGCGATCAACCAGGGTATTCCATTCAATAGCCCCGCTCGGGCCATTGACAACCTTGGTGTAGTACTCGGAGAAATCCTTGCAGCCGATTTCGCGCATGCGAATACCAATACTGGTTTGCAGGAAGACCCGGCGCTGCTCTGGCATACGGTTCCCCGTACGCTCTTCAAGCAACGCCTGCCAACGAACAAACTGCTCATCACTGAGTTCTGGTAACTGACTGCCAGCAGGTCGAATCTGATGATTCATATAACATAATCACCAGATCTTAAAATACCCGCTGAACATCGACATCTGCTTCACTCTCTGGCAGCTTGAAGCCCGCCACAGATTCACGCAGCTTGTTGGCCATTTCCGCCAGATTACCAATCGATTTCGCAGTAGCAGTAGTACCTGCAGAAGTCTGCGAGGTAATTTCCTGAATAACGTTCATCGTATTGGAAATATGGCCAGCGGAAGATGCCTGCTGACGAGCGGCGTTGGAAATGTTCTGAATCAGTTCCGCCAGGTTTTTCGATACGTTTTCAATCTCTTCCAGGGCAACACCGGCGTCTTGCGCCAGGCGAGCACCACGTACCACCTCTGTGGTGGTTTGTTCCATCGAGATTACCGCTTCGTTGGTATCGTTCTGAATCGTTTTAACCAGCGCCTCGATCTGCTTGGTTGCAGCAGCGGAACGTTCCGCCAGGCGCTGTACTTCATCCGCTACCACCGCGAAGCCCCGGCCAGCGTCACCGGCCATGGATGCCTGAATAGCAGCGTTCAGAGACAGAATGTTGGTTTGGTCAGCAATGTCGGTAATCAGGGAGATGATGTCACCAATCTCCTGAGAGGATTCACCCAGACGTTTAATACGCTTGGAGGTTTCCTGAATCTGCTCACGGATGTTGTCCATGCCGTTGATGGTTGCCTGTACCACTTCGGCACCCTTGTTGGCGATCGCTACCGACCGCTCCGCTACCGCAGAGGATTCGGAGGCGTTGGCAGATACCTGGTCAATAGACACCGCCATTTCGTTGATCGCCGCGGAGGCACCAGCAATTTCCTGAGCCTGGTGCTCGGATGCTTCCGCCAGGTGCATCGCAGTTGCCTGCGTTTCCTGGGCAGCAGAGGATACCTGTACCGCTGTCTCGTTAATCGCCGATACCAGCGAGCGCATCTGGTCGATCGCGTAGTTGATGGAGTCAGCAATCGCACCCGTGAAGTCCTCGGTTACTGTTGCCGAAGCTGTCAGGTCACCATCCGCAAGGTCAGCAATTTCGTCCAGCAGTCGCAAAATAGCCATCTGGTTCTGCTGGTTCTGGCTTTCAGTCGCTTGCAGGTCGCGGCGGGTACCCTGATACAGGGAAACACCGAGAAACACCAACATCAAACCAGCGAGGATACCGGCACCGATAGCCACTGTTTGCAGCAGGGTACGTTGGTCAGCGTTTTGCAGAATCGCGTCAGTCAGCTCGGAGGTCTGCTTCAGCAACACACGGGAATTCAGGAAGATAGAGTCAGATGCTTCACGAACCTGGAACAGTTCCGGAGAAGTTTCCAGAATCTCGTCTACTGAACCTGATACGAATTCAAACAGCTCTGCAACTTCAGACAAGGCAAATACGGCTTCTTCATCTTCTACCTTGGAGATGTTCATCGCCACGTTGCCCTGCAACATACCATTCAGTACCCGGCCGAACAGAGAGGCGTCGCGACCGAAGGCGTCCGCCGCCATTACCGCGTCTTCACCACCGGCCAGAACCTTGGCAACAGAACGCATAATACGTTCAGCCAACCACGACTGACGTTGGGCTACCGCGACCTGATCAGCTGGGGCATTGTTGTCCAGCAGGATTTCAACGATTTCGTCGTATTCCACCTGCAGCTGTGGAATCGTTTCGGAGAGAGTCGCGGCCACTTCGTGGAGCGACAGAATCACTTCCTGAGCACGGGTAATCTGGTCGGCGTTTTGACTAACACTACTCCAGACCTGTTCCACGTTGCTCATGGTTGCCACATCAGCAGGTGGCAAACCGTTCGCGGGGTCACCATTTTTAAGGTAGCCCCAGCGCTTTTCAAAATTCTCACGGGCGATACGCAACTGACCAAAGGCGTCTTCCGTACCAGACGCAGCTTCCACGGCGTTGGTCGCCATTTCCTGGGACAGTACCCGCAGCTCACCGGCATGTTCAATGTACTGTTCGTCGCGGCTCTGGGCGTTGTTCACCACCACCGTCAGACCGATAAACACACCAAGGAAAATAAACAGAAAAACCGCGAGAGCTACGTTCACACCGTTCTTCAACACCGTCGAGGCGACGCTACCAGTCTTTGAACTCATGCCTTTGTCTCCAAACTCACTGCATGCCAGTTGGGGCCGATATCAACCCAAAACATTGGTTACACCGCGATTTGTAAAAAATCGGACGACTGAACCAACTCGTCGATCCGGAAGATCGACCAGACTTTTTCATTTTTTTCGAAGCCGTAATGCACAAAGTCAGCAAGGCTGTCCTCAACCTCACTGACACTGCGCATGGTATCGACCGGAAACTGCTGCATCCCCAACACCGCATCGACCAGCAAACCGGTCAGGACATCGCCCTGCTCGATCACCAGTACCCGGCGAGAACGCCAGTTAACGCGCGAAGACAATCCCAGTAGACCAGCCAAATCCATCACTGGTACCAGACGTCCACGCACATTAGCGACCCCCAGCACCCAGCTTTTGACGCCGGGCACCTTGGTCAAACGAGGAGGTTGCAAAATTTCCGCAACCTGCCCCATATCGGTCACAAACTGCTGCCCTGCCAGCATAAAGCCCACGCCACGCCAATAACTGACAGCTTCAATTTGCTGTGGCAGCTCTGAGGCATTGGTGCGACTGCGGCGGGCAATGTCAACAAGCAGGGCGAATGGTGACATGATTACTTCGCCATCACCGAGTTAATTTCAGACAGCAGAATGCTTTCTGAGACAGGCTTCACCAAATAACCACTGGCGCCTTGACGTTTACCCCAAACCCGGTCTGTTTCCTGATCCTTGGTGGTTACGATAACCACGGGAATATGGGCAGTTTCGGCGTCCTTGGTGAGCTGACGGGTTGCCTGAAAACCATTCAGGCCTGGCATCACGATGTCCATCAATACAACGTCAGGCATTTCCTGCTTGGCCAAAGCCACGCCGTCAGCACCATTTTCAGCTGTAAGGACCTCATGACCATTTTTCTCCAACATGGAACGAAACACTTCGGTTTCGGTCGGAGAATCATCAACTACCAGAATGCGAGCCATGTTATGTACCCCTTAATGCTTCGCGTGCTTGCTTAGGATTTTACGTATTGTCGGATCGAGCCAAGCAGCTCGTCCTTGCTGAACGGTTTGGTGAGGTATTCATCAGAGCCAACGATGCGTCCCTTGGCCTTGTCAAACAAACCGTCTTTACTGGAAAGCATAATGACAGGAGTTGACTTGAACTTGGAATTATTTTTGATCAATGCACAAGTCTGATAACCATCCAGACGCGGCATCATAATGTCGACAAAGATGATATTTGGATTGCTGTCGGCAATTTTTGCCAGGGCATCAAACCCGTCGGTAGCGGTAATAACCTCACACCCGACCTTCTTCAGTAGTGTTTCTGCTGTGCGACGAATGGTTTTGCTATCGTCGATAACCATCACTTTGATGTTTTGAAAGTTGTCGTCCATAAAAAGGCCTTAAACCATCCGATATCGTGTTGCTATTACTGGCCGCGACCGCACGCAGGTTACGTTACGGTGCATGTTTGTATCACACATTAATTTACCAAGCTAGGACGTTACAATGTCAAAACTGTTTCACTTCCCGGAGTCATGAATGCGTTAGAATTAACATTTTCGCCGAACTTTCTTTCAATTAATGGACTTAGCCATGGCCAGAAAACTTGGGGTCATAATGGACCCAATCTCGACAATCACGTTCAAAAAAGACACCACCCTGGCATTGTTGGACGCCGCCCAGCGACTTGGTTGCGAGCTATATTATCTGGAACAGAGCGACCTATACATTGACTCGGGTCGTGCCATGGGTCGAATGGCACCCCTGACCGTACAGATGAATCCCGAACACTGGTTCGATATGGGGGAGTACCAACAACGGCCACTGGCTGACCTCGATATTCTGCTGATGCGCAAGGATCCACCGTTTGATGGTGAATTTATCTACAGCACCTACATCCTTGAATTGGCCGAAAAGGAAGGCGTTCTGGTCGCCAACAAACCACAAAGCCTGCGCGACTGTAACGAGAAAGTCTTTGCAACCCACTTCCCCGACCTGATGACGCCAACTCTGGTGACCCGTAACAGCCAGCTACTGAAACAATTCCACCAGCAACATGGTGATGTTATTTTCAAACCACTCGATGGTATGGGTGGCGCGTCGATTTTCCGCCTCAAGCAAGATGATCCCAACGTCAGCGTCATCATCGAAACCCTGACCAGTCATGGCCAGCAACAAATCATGGCGCAGAAATATATTCCTGCCATTGTCGACGGAGACAAGCGCATTCTGATGATCGATGGCGAACCTGTGCCCTACTGCCTGGCGCGCATTCCGGCCAGTGGCGAGACCCGTGGCAATCTCGCCGCCGGTGGTCGTGGTGAAACCCGCCCACTGACCGAAGACGACAAACGCATCGCCAGTATCGTTGGCCCCGAACTGAAAAAACGCGGCCTTTATTTTGTTGGTCTTGACGTGATCGGCAGCAATTTGACGGAAATCAACGTCACCAGCCCAACCTGCGTGCGGGAAATCAGCCGCGACAGTGGTATTGACGTGGCTGAACAGCTGATCAGTTGTTTGCTGGCCAAGTTGCACTGATGTCGCTTTGTGAACAGGGTGCGCTTTATGCGCCCTGTTCGCTAGACAAAGCCCCACGATCAGAGCAGACTCCGGTCTCATTATTGAACCCGGTTATTGACCTTTACTCGCAAGCTTACGAATACACCTCATGTCTGCTGTCGCTGTATCCAGCTCCGATCGCCTCACCTTTACGCTGTTTCTGGCGGTGCTGTTACATGCACTGATCATCCTCGGCATCAGTTTCAGCGCCGAAGACAAAAGCCATATTGCCAGCACTCTGGAAGTCACTCTCGCCAGCTACAAAAGCGACAAGGCCCCTGACAAGGCTGATTTCCTGGCCCAGGAAAACCAGCAAGGCAGCGGTACCGAAGAAGAAGCCCGCATGCTGACTACCGATGTCGAAGCCCCGTTTCACAATAACGACATCAAGGAATCTTCGGTTCAGGAACAGCAGGTCAGTGCGCCCAAACCAAATCCGGTTGAGCAAAACAAGGTAACCACCACCTCTGACACCCGCTTCAAAGCCCAGTCAGTGCCGCAAGATGCGCCTGTCGAAGCCAAACCAGTACCGGAAGGCGACCAGAAAATGCTGCTGCAACGCAGCCTCGAAATGGCCAGCCTCGAAGCCAAGCTCGACACCATGCGTCAGGCCTATGCCAAACGCCCAAGGGTCCAGCGCCTGACTGCTGCGTCCACCATGAAAGCCAGTGACGCCTATTACGTGAATAACTGGCGCCGAAAAATCGAAAAACTTGGCACTCTGAATTATCCTCGAGAGGCAGAGAACTGCTTTGATGATTGCCGCCTGCGGGTGCTGGTTGCCATTAATCCTGATGGCACCATCAACAACCTGGAGATTCTTGAATCTTCCGGCCGCAAGGTACTCGACGATGCCGCCTTGCGGATCGTGCGAATGTCAGCGCCTTTCGCACCTTTTACCGAGGAAATGCGCAAGTCCACCGATATTCTGGAAATCATCCGCACCTGGCAGTTCAAAGGTAACCGCTATCTGTCGGAAGGATCTTGATGAGACAACTCAGCAGTCTGAAGAATCAGCTACTGATCGCCATGCCACAGCTGCAGGACAGCTGGTTTGAAGGCACAGTTACCTACCTGTGCGAACATGATGAGCATGGAGCCATGGGACTGGTACTGAACAAACCCACCAACATCGACTTTGCCCAGGTTTGTGATCAACTGGATATTTTTCGCCAGCCACAAATCAATCCGGCCATGCTCAGTGGTGGCCCGGTCAGTAGTGAACAGGGTTTTATCCTGCATAACCAGCAAACGGATTACCAGGCGACTCTGACAGTCAGCCCGATTGCCCGACTGACCTCCTCAAAAGATATTCTGGTTGCCATAGGCAAGGGCGAAGGGCCGCTGGCCTACCGGCTGGCACTGGGTTACGCCGGCTGGAGTGCTGGCCAGCTGGATGAGGAAATCCTTGCCAACAGCTGGCTCAACGTCGAAGCCGACGAAGAGTTGCTGTTCCATACTCCCACCGACCAGCTCTACCAAACGGCACTGGCCCGCTTGGGCGTGTCGGCCGCCATGTTATCGGATCAGGCCGGACACGCCTGATGAGCAGCAATATCCCCGATCGTATTATCCATGTCATGGCGTTTGACTTTGGCACCAAGCGTTTTGGCGTTGCCATTGGTCAACGCCTCACTGGCAGCAGCCGCGCGCTGGAGCCGATTCGAGCCAAAGATGGGGTGCCCGACTGGAATCAGCTCGAGGCACTGGTGAAGGAATGGCAACCGGATGCCTTTGTCACCGGCCTGCCGCTGAATATGGATGGCAGCGACAGCGAAATGAGTCGTCGCGCCGCCAAGTTTTCCCGTCGTCTCGAAGGCCGCCTGCACAAGCCCAGCTATACCCATGACGAACGCCTCAGTAGTTACGAAGCCAAGGGTATGGTGATTGCCGACAGCGGCGAACGTGATTTTGGTCGTCATTCCGTTGATGGTCTGGCGGCACAATTGATTCTTGAAAGCTGGATGAACGAACATCCCCGTTCAGCCACGGAGTAACAGGGAGATCCTTATGCAATTACCCGATATCCAGCAAACCTGCCAGCAACTGACCGCTGACCTGCAGTCACTGTTGCAACAGCGTGGTATCGACAACCCCTTGATGGTTGGTATTCGTACCGGTGGCGTTTGGGTCGCCGACATTTTGCACAGCCAGATGACACTGGAAGAACCGCTCTTCAGCGTTGATATCAGCTTCTACCGCGATGACTTTGAACGTCATGGTCTGCATCCACAGGTAAAAGGTTCGGAACTGCCAGAGTCGATTGAAGACCGCCACATTGTGCTGGTTGACGATGTCATCATGAGCGGCCGCACGGTGCGCGCTGCGATCAACGAGTTGTTTGACTATGGTCGGCCAGCGTCCATCATTCTGGTATCGCTGTTTGATATCGGTCGCCGCGAACTGCCGATTCAACCGGATCTCTGTGGTGCCCGGCTGGCACTGGCAGAAGGTCAGCTGATCAAACTGAGTGGCCCGCAGCCACTGACGGTCAGTTTGCTCTGAAGTCGGGCTGACGAATCAATCGGCCAGCGGCGTGCCGATTGATTTGCAGACGTTCAGCCCCTAGTATTCGCGCCGCTTTGCACCCGCCCAACAAATCGCCCGGTTTGGCCAAGAGTTCAGCTATGACAACAGATCCCAATCAGATTCAGCTTACTGCCGACGGCAAGCTGAAACACTTTCTCACGATCGAAGGGCTCAGCAAGGAATTGCTGACGGAAATCCTCGACACCGCCGATTCCTTTATCAGTACCCAGGAACGGGCCGTTAAAAAGGTGCCCTTGTTACGCGGTAAAACGGTGGTAAACCTGTTTTTTGAAAACAGTACCCGTACCCGCTCGACCTTCGAACTGGCAGCGACCCGACTGTCAGCGGACATTCTGAATCTGGACATCTCGCGCTCGGCAACCGCCAAGGGCGAAACCCTGATGGACACCCTGTGGAACCTGGAAGCCATGTACAGCGACATGTTTGTCGTCCGTCATGCCGATTCCGGTGCCGCTCACTTTATTGCTGAACACGTCACTCCCAACGTCGCTATTATCAACGCCGGTGACGGTCGCCATGCCCATCCGACCCAGGCGATGCTCGACATGCTGACTATCCGCCGCCACAAGGGTGCGATTGAAGGCAAGGTGGTTGCCATCGTCGGCGACATCCTGCATTCGCGTGTTGCCCGCTCGCAGATTCATGCCCTTAACGCCCTCGGCGCCGCCGAAGTCCGGGTTGTTGGTCCGGCCACTCTGCTGCCACGGGATATTGAAGCTCTGGGTTGCAAGGCCTATTACGACTTCAACCTGGCGCTGCGTGACTGTGACGTGGTGATCATGCTGCGATTGCAAAAAGAACGTATGCAAAACGCCCTGCTGCCAAGCGAAAGTGAATTCTTCAAACTCTACGGCCTCACCACTGAAAAGCTGGCACTGGCGAAGCCGGATGCCATTGTGATGCATCCAGGGCCGATCAACCGCGGCGTTGAAATCGAATCCGCCGTTGCTGACGGCCCACAATCCGTCATCCTGAACCAGGTCAGCTATGGCATCGCCGTGCGCATGGCTGTCATGGCAATGGCCATGAGCGGCCAGCAAGCCAGCCAACAGGCAGCACAACAAGCCGATGACGATGCCCAGGGGGAGGCCAGCGCATGAAATATCTGCACATTCGTGATGCCCGGGTGATTTCCCCGGATCAACAATTGGACCAGATTTGCGACATTTATGTTGGCGAAGGCCGTATCCGTGCGATTGGCCAGAAACCAGCCGGCGGCACCATTGAATCGACCCTGGATGCCCAGGGACTGTGGCTGCTGCCTGGTTTTATCGATCTCAGCAGCTATTTGAATGAACCGGGTTATCCACATCGTGGCACCATTGCCAGCGAAACCCTGATCGCGGCCAGCGCCGGTTTTACCCATGTTTGCGCCCAGCCGCTGACCAGGCCCGTGGCCGACAGCGCCGCCGTCGTCCAGCTGATGCTCGACAAGGCAGCCAGCGCCGGCTACACCCGCGTGCTGCCATTGGGAGCCCTGACCCAGGGCCTTGAAGGCGAACAGCTGTCCAATATGGTTGGTCTGCGTAACGCCGGTTGTGTGGCGCTCAGTAACGCCCGTCAGCCGATCAAGGACGCCTACGTCATGCGGCGGCTGATGGAATACGCCGCGACCTACGACATCCGCCTGTTCCTGCACGCCAATGATGCCGCCCTCAGTGCCGGTGGAGTGATGCACGAAGGCCCGACGGCCACCCGCATGGGTCTGGCCGGGATTCCAGAAACCGCCGAAACCATCGCGCTGGCGCAAATCCTGTTGCTGGCCGAGCAAACCGGTGCCAAGGTCCACATCAGCCAGATCAGCTGTGCCCGCAGCATCGAAAAGCTGCGTGACGCCTGGCAGCATGGTCTGCCGGTCACCGCCGACGTCGCAATTGCAAACCTCTGCTTCACTGACGCCTGCGTCAACGGTTTCGACAGTCACTTCCACGTTCAGCCACCACTGCGCAGCGAAGCTGACCGTCAGGCCCTGCTGCAAGCCGTCAATGCGGGTGAACTGGCGATCTGTTCCAACCACCAGCAACACGAAATTGCGGCCAAGAAAGCACCATTTGCCGACTCCGCAGCCGGTATGGCGGTTTACGGCTCGTTCACCGGCCTGTTGATGGGACTGATCAATCGCGGTGAACTGGAACTCAACGCTACCCTGCGAGCGCTCAGCAGCCTGCCAGCAGCCGTATTGCAGCTGCAAACCGGCCTGCAGGAAGGTGAGCTGTTCAACGCCTCGCTGATTGATCCGATGGCCAAAACCGGCCAGGGACTGGGCGGCAAGGTGGTCGCAACCTTCGTTGATGGCTATCGCTCCTTCCGCACCGACGTCGACAGCAAGGCAGCGCTCTGAAATTCTGAGCAAAGCCCCGGTTAAAGTTAAGAATTAAAAAGCCGGTCACAGACCGGCAGCTGGAAAAATGCCTCCTATAATGGAGGCATGACCTCCGGCACCACGCAGTTCCCCACCACACGCCAGACCAGCGAATGGCAGCAAGCCTTTCTGCAGCTCAACCAGCAGAGGCTCACTCACGCCCAATCGATCATGCCCCGGCGTCACCAGTACATTCTGCAACTGTTGCCACTGCTGCTGCATTTCAACCAACCTAACTTGCCCGGTTTCAATGGTCCGGAAACCCCTTGCGGCATTGATCATTATCGAATCAACAGCGATACCGAGCTGGCCGTCCGCCATCTCCTGCGGGTAATGCCGAAACTGGATACCCATACCCGCCAGCAAAATGCCATTGGTGGTCTGTATGTGATGGGCAGCCTGGGTTCACTGGCACAAACGCCGGACAGTGATCTGGATATCTGGATTTGCCTCAACCAGTCACTGAATGAGGACGCCCGCCAGCGGCTGGAAGACAAGTGCCAGCGGCTTGAAAAGTGGGCCGCTGAAGACGATTTGGAAGTGCATTTTTTTATCATGGACCTTCAACAGTTCCGCCAGGGTCTGCAACTCGCGGCCCAAGGCGAAAACTGCGGTACCAGCCAACATCTGCTGCTACTCGACGAGTTTTACCGCAGCGCTATCTGGCTCGCGGGTCGTTATCCGCGTTGGTGGCTATTGCCCGTCAACAGCCAGAACATTGATGAGGAAAACTTCTGGCAGCATTTGGTCCGACAGGGCCAGGTACAGGCCGACCAATGGCTCGACTTCGGCAATATTCAGCAGATTCCGGTGAATGAGTTTGTTGGCGCTGCCATGTGGCAGCTGCACAAAAGCCTGTCTGGCCCCTACAAGGCGCTGCTGAAACTGATGCTGTTTCGCTCCTACGCCAGCAGCTACCCGGCCAGCCTGCCACTTTGCCTGGATCTGAAGAAGCAGGTGCAACAAGGCAACAATGATCCGGCCAGCTGTGACGCCTACCAGCTGATGCTGCATCGTTTGCTGCAGATCCCCAATCTCAGTCAGGCTCGTATCGAGCTGATTCGCCGCGCCTTCTACTACAAAACTGCCATCCGCCTGAGTCGCTCCGGTACAGACGCTCCTGGCAGCTGGCGCTATCGCCACATGCTGTCACTGACTAGGCAATGGCACTGGAGCCGTGACCAGCTTGAACAGCTCGACAGTTACCGCGACTGGACGCCGCAGCAGGTATTCCGCGAACGTAATGACCTGGTTAACGAGCTACTGAGTTGTTACCGGCAGATCCAGCAATTCAGTGAACGTCACGTCAACTCCCTGTACATCAGCAACAGTGATATTCGGGCGCTGGGTAGCCAGCTGCACGCTGCCTTTGATGCCCGCCCCGGCAAGATCGTGCGGATCAACCCGGGCATTTCACCATCACTGGTGCAACATCAGCTGACGCTCTGCCGCTACCCCGGCGTCTGGCAACTGGCGCCCGGTTATTGGCTGGACCCACCACCGGACGAGCGCATTCTGCGCCAGAGCCCGAGCCTGATTGAATTATTGGCGTTTGCCGAACTGAATGGTCTGATCGGCCGCGATACCCGTATCGACAGCTTTCCTGCCGACGTCATCAGCCGCCACGAACTGAAGCTGACGGCCAATGCAGTGCGCAGCCTGTTACAGGCGCCAATGCCAACAGCCGACTGGCTACAGAAACCTCATACCACCCACTTGCAGGTATTTATCAACTGCGGCAGCGATCCGCTGGCAGAACTCAGCAAGGCCGGTTTGCATAAAATTACCGATCGCGATGACGTGCTGAATTTCAGTGGCACTCGCACCAATCTGATTTCAACCGTGGATGTTTTGACCCGTAACAGCTGGGACGAATGGCAGGTTGATCATTTCCATGGTCAGGAAGCGCTGAATCAGGCACTGCAAAAGCTGCTGCCCTTGCTGGTCGACCGCAAACAGCGACCCGCATTTGAACTACTGTGCTTTGGTGCCACCCGTGCCGCCCAAATTCGCCACCGCGTTTTACAATTACTGGCCAGTGCCATCGGTCATTTCCGCCGTCATCAGGCCGCCAGCGTCTACCAGCTCGGTAATCAGCGCTTCGGCCTGCAACCCAGATTCAACCCGCTTGACCAGCAAGCGGCACGCTGGCAATACCAGAATCTCAGCAACGATGGCGACCTGATCGATTTTCTGCGGCGGCCGCGCGAACGTTTTTCACCCACCTTTGCCGACCGCTATTGCCCGACACCGCTGCCGCTTAACGACATCATGCAACACTGCAAGCCAAACCACTGGCAGCTGTTTTACCAACAGCGCGGCAACACACTGGAGTTTTATCTGGTCGACGAATACGCCGCGCTGGTGCGCTACCGGCTACCACGCTCACAAGTCCGCTACTGGCTGTTGCCGACCCTCCGATTCCTGCTGCAACTGCAACACCGCTGGCACCACAACAACCCGGGATTCGGCGGTCTGCTACTGTTTGAACTGATCGAACAGCAACACGCTCACCCACTCTACAAATCCCGCAAAAGCGACTGGATCGTCAACCGGCGCGGCATTCCGGAAGCGGCCAACCAGCCAGCGGCGATTGATCTGAGTGTGCACTTTGACGCCGACCGCCAGCCGACCTTCTACTGCAACTACGAGGAATTCAGTATCTGGCAGCATGGCGACAACCTCTACGAAGACATTCGCAAGCGAATCCAACAACTGCGTAACAGCCAGGAACGTTATCCCTGCTACCTCAGCGATGTGATTGTCGAAGACACCAACAACCATAACCTGTTGCAGCACTGGCACCGCAAACAACAGCAAGAACATTACATCAACCAGCCATCCAGCTGAGACAGCTTCCGCACTGCGTGTATAATGCCTGGTTAACAAACGATACAGGCCCCAAGCCGAAATCCCTGCCACTCCAACGTGCCTGTCAGCACGCCGAAGCAGACTTTCGCCGGCCACCACCTGCAGAGAGAAGCTCGATGAAATCGTCGTCATGGTCACCCCGCCGCCTGATAGCCCTGTTGCTGGGCGCGGTGCTGAGTCTGATGCTGCTTGGCACCTCTGGATGTGGACAGAAAGGTCCCCTGTATCTGCCTGAACAACCTGATACGGAACAGACCTCTTAAATGTCAGTATTTAACTACCAGCAGGGCAGCCTGCACGCCGAAAACGTTGATCTGGCAGCCCTGGCTGCAACCCATGGCACGCCGCTGTACGTTTACTCCCGCAAGGCACTGGAAGATCACTTCCTGGCCTACGACAAGGCACTCGGCGAGTGGCCACATCAGGTCTGTTTTGCCGTCAAATCCAACGCCAACCTGGCGGTGCTGAATGTACTGGCCCGCCTGGGTGCCGGTTTCGACATCGTCAGCCAGGGTGAACTGGAGCGGGTACTGGCCGCCGGTGGCGAGCCAGCCAAAATCATTTTCTCCGGTGTTGGCAAACAAGCCGCTGAAATGCAGCGCGCGCTGGAAGTCGGCATTGGCTGTTTCAACCTCGAATCCGAAGCCGAGCTGGAACGTCTCAACGAGGTTGCGACCTCGATGGGCAAGGTTGCCCGGGTATCCGTGCGGGTAAACCCGGACGTTGACGCCCAGACCCACCCGTATATTTCTACCGGCCTGAAAGATAACAAGTTTGGTATCGACATCGAGCGTGCACCGGCGGTTTACCAACGCGCCGCCAGCCTGCTAGGTATTGAAGTGATTGGTGTCGACTGCCACATCGGCAGCCAGCTGACTTCCATCACACCATTCCTGGATGCGCTTGACCGCCTGCTGCTGCTGATCGACGACCTGGCCGGTAAAGGCATCACCATTGAGCACCTGGATCTGGGTGGCGGCCTGGGCGTCTGTTACAACGACGAAACCCCGGCTTCACCAGCGGAATACATCGACGCGGTCAAAGCCCGTCTGGGTGAGCGCCAGTTCAAGCTGATCTTTGAGCCAGGCCGCTCCATCTCCGCCAACGCCGGTGTGTTCCTCAGCAAGGTGGAATACCTCAAGCTCAACGAACACAAGAATTTCGCCATCATCGACGGCGCCATGAACGACCTGATCCGACCATCCCTGTATTCCGCCTGGCAGGCCATCAAGACCGTCAAGCAGAACAGCGATGCGCCAGTGCGCACCTACGATCTGGTCGGCCCGGTGTGTGAAACCGGTGACTTCCTCGGCAAGAACCGTGAGCTGGCGCTGGAGCAGGGTGACCTCATCGCCGTGATGTCGGCTGGCGCCTACGGTTTTGTGATGGCGTCCAACTACAACACTCGTGGCCGTGCCGCCGAAATCATGGTTGATGGCGAGCAGTCCTATGTGATTCGCCAGCGTGAAACCATTGCTGAACTGTTCCACAACGAACAGCTGCTGCCGGAGCACGCATGAGAGTCAAATTCAGCAAGATGCACGGCATCGGCAATGACTTTGTGGTGATCGATCTGGTCACCCAGACTGGTCGCATCCGCCCGGAGCGGGTGCGCGAGCTGTCTGACCGCAATTTTGGTATCGGTTTCGATCAGCTGCTGATCGTCGAACGGCCCAACCGGCCGGACGTCGACTTCCGTTACCGCATCTTCAATGCCGATGGCAGTGAAGTGGAAAACTGCGGCAATGGTGCCCGCTGTTTCGCCCGCTTTGTGCATGAAAATCATCTGACCGGCAAACGGGATATCCGCGTTGAAACCGCCACCGGCATTATGGAATTGCACCTGACCGACGATGACCAGGTTGTCGTCGACATGGGCCAGGCGATTCTGGAACCGGCCAAAATTCCGCTGCTGGCCGAACAATTCATGCCAGAATACCGGCGTGATATTCCGGGCATCGGTGACGTGCGTTTTGGTGCCGTGTCGATGGGCAACCCCCATGCCGTCATCCGTGTCAACGATGTTGATACCGCGCCGGTGGAAAGCTGGGGCCCGATCATCGAGTCCTGTGAATTTTTCCCCAACAAGGTCAATGTCGGGTTTATGCAGATTGTGAATCCGCATGAAATCCGGCTGCGGGTGTTCGAGCGCGGTAGCGGCGAAACCCTCGCTTGCGGCACCGGCGCCTGTGCTGCCGTGGTGTCAGGCCAGCTGCGCGGCTGGTTGCAGCCCGGCGTACTGGTGCATTTGCCCGGCGGTGATCTGAAAATTGATTGGGACGGCCAGTCCAGCGTCCATATGACCGGACCCGCCGAAAGTGTTTTTGAAGGCCGCGTAACCATCTGACTCAACCGCTAACCCGAAGCAGGTAAGGAAATGAGCCAACAGCCAAGACTCACCGAAGCCGATGTAGAGCAGTTTCTGCACGATCATCCGGAATTCTTCGTCGGCAAGGACGAATTGCTGTCGCAGCTGCGGATTCCGCATCACAACGCCAGCGGTGCCACCAGCCTGATCGAACGTCAGGTGCAGGTGCACCGTGACCGCAATGTCGAGCTGCGCCAACGGCTGTCAGATCTGTTGGAAAATGCCCGTCGCAACGACCAGCTGTTCGAGAAAACCCGTCGGCTGGTGCTGGCGCTGATCGAAGCAGACAGCTGGCTGGCCCTGCATGCGGCGCTGGACGACTCACTGCGCAACGACTTTGGTGTTGATGCCTGGCGTTTGTTGCACTTTACCGAACGCCAGCTGGAACGGCCGCTGGTTGCCATTCGCAACCAGGAACAGCAACGTAACATCCATCGTCTGTTCAAGGGCCATCGGGCCATTTGTGGCCAGCTCAGCAAACAGGAAATGGCCACCTTGCTGAATCTGGATACGACCGACATGGGTTCGATTGCGGCAGCCCAGATTCGTGGCCAGGACAACCACGGTATTCTGGTACTCGCGAGCCAGAATCCCGGGTATTACCGCACCTCGATGGATACCCTGTTTCTGGATTATCTGTGTGATGTACTGGCGTTGCGCCTGCATCAGACTCCGGTTGCCCGCTAGCAGGCAACCGGTTCCAAGCCTTGCACCACACTACCCTGTTATTGCAGTCAGGAGCCTGAATTGACCATCAAGCTGGTAACTTTCGATCTCGACGATACGCTCTGGAATCCGGCCGCAGCGCTGCAACGGGCAGAACGGGCCTGTTACGAATTTATCACTGCCGAGTGCCCACAACTGGCCAGCCTCTACGACCTCGAAGGCCTGCGTCAGTACCGTATCGACCTGGGTGAATGTTATCCATCGATGGCCCAACAGGTATCAAAACTGAGAATCGAAAGCCTGCGCCGTGCAGTGATGCAGACCGGCATCAAAAGCGAACCGGCACTGGAACTGGCGGAAGCGGCTTTTGCGGTGTTCTACCGTGAGCGCAGCCAGCTGGAACTGTTTGAACAGACCCTGCCGCTGCTGCAAAGCCTGACCCGACGACTGCCGGTTATCGCCGTCACCAATGGCAATGCTGACTTGCAACTGGCCGGTGTCGACGACTATTTCCAGGCCTGTATTACCGCGGATGACATTGGTATCGCCAAACCGGCACCAGACATGTTCCATGCCGCGCTCAACCATCAGGGTATCGAGCCGCACGAATGTATTCACATCGGCGACCACCCCCACAATGATGTTGATGCCGCCCGTCAGTTGGGCATTCACGCCATCTGGACGCCGTTGTACCAACAAGACTGGCCAGCAGAGCTGGCGGCGCCACAATACGTTGCCGAAAAGCTTGAGCAACTGGATGCCCTGATCCATCAGCTGGAACTGCAATACGCCAGCTGAAGCGCCTGAATCAAAAGCGCAAAAGCAAACGGGGAGCCGAAGCTCCCCGTTGTTGATTCTGACGACTGCCCTGCCTGCCACGTACTACGCCAAATGGTACCCGCAGCAGCTACGTCTTCCAGCGCTCCGACCGCGCATGAACCCGGTGAACCAGCCAACCGCTTAAATCGGTCGACTACCGTAGTTCGACTGCGGCTTGCGTGGGGGATCTGCCATGACATTATCTTCCACCTGCTCGATTTTGCCCCCTTTCGCCAGAAACGCCGCAACGTCATCTTCCAGCGAGCGACGCAGCTCATTATGAACCGTCATCGACTTGGCTTCGTCTTCTTCCTCGGCAGCGGCTTTTTTGGCTGCCTTGGTCGATCCTGATTCATCATCAGAATCATCGTCGACATCATCACCAATATCTTCGTTATCCTGCATGTCGTCTTCATGCATATCCAGATCTTCGTCAGACATGAACACCTCCCCTTGTAAGTGCAAGCCCAATAGATATAGCCAAAACTGACGTCCTTGCCACGAGAAAACACATTCCGTAACAATTTTTCTCAATGAGTACCAATGCAGGTGGTCCTTCGAATCCCGTAACGCTGAATACGTCGATACAGGGTCGGCCGGGAGATATTGAGCTGGCGTGCGACGGCACTCAGATTCCAGTCATTATCTACCAGTAATCCAGCCAACTGGTGGCTCTCATCGATTATTGACTCAGACAGGCTATCGGCCAAAGTTTCCCTGGCTTCAACCGGATGAACAAGATTGTTCAGCATTGGCAACGAATTTTCCGGATGCAGATCATCAGGAAGATCATCAACACCGATCAGGCCGGATTCTGAATGCGCTTCCGCATAGGCCAGTACATTCACCAGCTCCCGCACATTGCCCGGCCAATGCCAGCCCAGCAACGCACTGACAGCATCCGCCCGTAATGCCAGACGAGCACGTCCAACCTGCTGCTGCAGCTTTTTGAGCAAGCGTCGCATCAGATATTCACAATCACTGCGCTGCCGCAGTGGTGGCAGCGTCAGAGTCGCGCCATTAAGACGATAATACAGATCCGCGCGGAACCGACCGGTTTCAATCAGGGCAGGAAGATTTTGATGGGTTGCCGCGATCACCCGGCAATTCACAGCCTGTGGTTGCGACGCTCCCAGCGGCGTTACCGAATGTTCCGCCAACACTCGCAGCAGACGGGTTTGCAATAACAGCGGCATATCGCCGATTTCGTCCAGAAACAAAGTGCCGCCATCCGCTTGTTGAATCAAACCGGGCGCCCCTTTGCTGCGGGCTCCGGTGAAGGCCCCGGCAGCATAACCAAACAATTCACTTTCAATCAGAGACTCTGGAATTGCAGCGCAATTAACAGCCACGAAAGGAGCGTTACTGCGATGGCCTGACCGATGAATCGCATTCGCCAGCACGTCCTTGCCGGTGCCGGTTTCGCCCAGTAACAGCAGATTGACGTCACGTTTACGGAAGCGTTTGGCCTGCTGCAGGGTTTTACGCATTGCCACATCATCACCGGCCAGACTGTCCAGCTCTGGCACCCGGTCCAGCTCAACAGAACTACCAGCGACTAGCTGGCGGCTGGACACAACCGGCTGGATCAGGGTGCCAAAAACCTGCTGCCCTAACAGCTGCAAGGCCGTCACGCCGTCGTGACTCAGATGATGAGCCGCCAGAATCTCTGACCAGCTGGTTGCCAGCAGCGATTCAATCGAAGCCCCCGGACCACCAACCTGCTGCAACCAGCGGCGGCCTGTGGTATTTCCGGCCAGCACCAGCCCATCATCGTTGAGCGCCAGCAATATACGGCCATTCAGACTGACCAGCTCGCGGGAGTCATCACAGCGAAAGATCGTATGCTGGCGATAACGGCGCAGAAAATAGGCATCCTCGATCATATGGGCATACATGCGGGTCAGGTGTAACGCAAAGGTTTGGCTGTCACGGGGATACGGCGAATTCAGCGCCGAGATATCCAGCACGGCCATCAGCTCGCCGGCGGGATCAAATATGGGAGCGGCCGTACAGGTCAGCGAGATATGAGCGCCGTCAAAATGATCACCACGATGACAGGTCAGAGCCGTTTGTTCTTGAATACAGGTGCCGACAGCACAGGTTCCGGCATGCAGCTCACTCCAGTCAGCTCCCAGATACAGACCTGCCTGACGCAGTGGCTCACGATATTTGGCCTGACCATGAAACTGTACGGCAACGCCCTGGCGATCCGTCAACAGCAACACATAGCCAAGCTCGGCAATACCAGCGTAGAGTTGCTCAACACCAGCCCGTGCTACCGCCAATAACTCATCGGCGGCGTCCTGATGTTCCCGCAGAGCTGACGCCGTGACAATCCGGGCTGGTTGCCGCCGCCCTGGCTCCAGACCATAGTCCTGCAAGCAGCGCCACCATGAACGGCTGATCAGATCCTGTGGCGGAATGGTGCTGGAGTCGCGGGCGAACTCCATCAGAACCCGGGTGTGATCATACGATTCGCTGGTACCTGCCTGCGCAAACCGATTTGCAGTCATCGACTCACCTCGCCGCTGAAAAGCGCATTGTTATTATTGGATCAGGTCAATCAGACAGCAGTTTATGGAGCATTATCCGGCCTTGTCACAGGCCCATTCGTTCCACCTTGCCAAACCGTTACAAGTGTAACGCTGATGTGACAGCTGTATCGGCAGGCGCCGTTACAGCTGTCACAGAGTTTCGCCACCAAGCCGCTGGCAAAACGCCTTGTAGAAAAAATATTTCCTTATTTTTCAATCAGTTGAATAGATCAATCCGTTAACTGGCAGAGCTGGCACAAGGGCTGCTCAAAGGTATCTACGATAGCTGTCAGACCAACGACAGACATCACAGGCAGAAAAACAACAACAACCTGCGGAGATACCAATGACCCACTCCTATCAATCCCCGGCTTCGATAGCAGCCCAACAATGGCTCGACAAACTCAATCAGACGCTGCGCCAAAGCGGCCCAGAAAGTGCTGCCGAATTGTTTGAAGCCAATGGTTTCTGGCGCGATCTGGTCGCCTTCACCTGGAATATCAAAACGCTCGAAGGCCGCCAGCAGATTGCCACCATGCTGGCAGCGACACTCGACCACACCCGCCCCGGCAACTGGCAGCTGGAAGAGGAAGCCACTGACAACAACGGCGTTATCGAAGCCTGGATTACCTTCGATACCGCGGTCGCCAGCTGTCGAGGTCATCTGCGCTTGCGCAGTGGTCTGGCGTGGACCCTGCTCACCACCATGGTTGAGCTGAAAGACTATCCGGAAAGAAGGGGCTTCAAACGGCCTCGGGGAGCAGAACATGGCATCAACAAACACCGTCAGACCTGGCAGGAAAAACGCCAGCAAGAAGCCGAAAGCCTGGGTTACAGCGAACAGCCCTATTGCCTGATTATTGGTGGCGGTCAGGGCGGCATTGGCCTGGGCGCACGCTTGCGCCAGCTGGATGTACCAACGCTGATCATCGACAAGCTTGAAAAGCCCGGTGACGCCTGGCGCCGCCGCTACAAATCCCTCTGCCTGCACGACCCGGTCTGGTACGACCACATGCCGTATTTGCCTTTCCCGGATAACTGGCCGGTATTTGCTCCGAAAGACAAAATTGGCGACTGGCTGGAAATGTACACCCGGGTGATGGAGCTGAATTACTGGGGTTCGACCGAGTGCACATCAGCCCGCTATGACGAGCAGGCCGAAGAGTGGATTGTCCATGTCTGCCGTGACGGCGAACAGCTGGTGTTACGTCCCAAACAACTGGTACTGGCGACCGGCATGTCGGGTATCCCGAATATTCCGGCCATTCCGGGTCAGGACCAATTTGAAGGTGAACAACATCACTCCAGCCAGCATCCTGGCGGCGAAGCCTACAGCGGCAAAAAAGTGGTGGTACTGGGGGCCAACAACTCGGCCCATGATATCTGTGCAGCGCTGTGGGAGCATGGTGCTGACGTCACCATGATCCAGCGCTCATCAACGCACATCATCAAATCAGATTCGCTGATGGATAAAGTGCTGGGTGGACTGTATTCAGAGCAGGCCGTACAGAACGGCATGACCACCTACAAAGCGGACCTCACCTTCGCATCCATTCCCTTCCGGATCATGCCGGAATTCCATATTCCGCTGTATCAACAGGTTGCCGAGCAAGACGCCGATTTTTATCAGAGCCTCGAAAAAGCCGGTTTTATGCTCGACTTCGGCGACGACGGTTCCGGTTTGTTTATGAAATACCTGCGCCGGGCATCGGGCTATTACATCGACGTTGGCGCTTCTGAACTGATCGCCAGCGGCGATATCAAGCTGAAGAGCCACACCACCATTGAACGCATTACGCCTCATTCGGTGATTCTGACCGATGGCTCCGAACTGCAAGCAGACCTGATCGTCTACGCCACCGGTTTTGGCTCAATGAATGGCTGGGCCGCCAAAATCATTTCACAGGAAGTCGCCGACAAGGTTGGCAAGTGCTGGGGTATGGGGTCAGCAACGACCAAGGACCCGGGCCCCTGGGAAGGCGAACTGCGCAACATGTGGAAACCAACCCGTCAGACTGCCTTGTGGTTCCATGGCGGCAACCTGCATCAGTCCCGTCATTATTCGCAGTATCTGTCGCTGCAACTGAAAGCCCGTATGGAAGGGATCAAAACCCCCGTCTACGGTATGGAAAGTGTGCATCACCTGACCTGAGCGACCGCTAGCCAAAGCGACCTTCATTTGAAGGTCGCTGCTGATGATTCGGCCGTCGTCATGCAGGGCTTGACGATTGTGGCCAGGCTTACAGCTGCAGGTAGGTGTAGGCCTGCAGCGATTCCGACAACTCACGCTGGAACAGCGCCTTGTCTTCATTGGTCAATGAACTTTGGGCCACCTGACTCATCAGCCGGTGACGAATATCGTCGGCGTTGAAGTTCACGTAGCTCAACACCTTGGCGATATGGTCGCCCCACACCGGGTTACGCAGTTGTGGATCACCATTGGCATCCATCACCACGTCAACCGAATCGGTATCGCCAAACAGATTGTGCAGGTCACCAAGAATTTCCTGATAGGCGCCAACCATAAAGAAGGCCAGCAAGTCGCCACGCTGGATCGATGGCAGCGGCAGGCTGGTGCTAAGACCTTCGCTTTCGACGTAGCAGTCGATGCGGCCGTCGGAGTCACAGGTGATGTCCTGCAAAACGCCACGGCGGGTCATTGGCTGGTTATGGCCGCACACTGGCAGAATCGGGAAGATCTGTTCAATGCCCCAGACGTCTGGCAACGACTGGAACAGCGAAAAGTTCACGAATACCTTGTCGGCCAGCTTTTCCTGCAACTCGTCGATCAGCGGCCGGTGCGAACGGTTGGCCGGATTGAGTTTTTCCATCAGCAGCTGGCTGGTACGGGCGTACAGGGTTTCGATGCTGGCACGCTGGGCCAGACTCAGCAGCCCGAGGCTGAATGAGGTATTGGCTTCGATGACCCAGTGCTGCACATCGTGGAACAGCTCCACCAGCGCGCCACTGGAACGGGTTTCCAACAGGACTTCATAAGCCCGGTGCAGCCCTTTCAGACAGACAGGATCATCGTCCTGTAGCGGCTCGAGTTCGCCGTCGGCAGGCCGTTCGTGATCGATAATCTCAGTCAGCAACACCGCATGGTGAGCCGTCATGGCACGGCCGGATTCGGTGATGATATTCGGCTCTGGCGAGCCCAGCTCGGCACTGATGTCTTTCATCGCCTCGACCACCTTGCGGGCGTATTCGAGCATGCTGTAGTTCATCGAACAGAGACTGCGAGAATGCGTTCCTTCGTAATCCACTCCCAGGCCGCCACCCACGTCGAGCCACTGTACCGGCACGCCCAGCTTGATCAGCTCGGCATAGATGCGGGTACATTCACGCAGGCCTGTGTGAATATCATGAATATTGGCGAGCTGGGAACCCAGATGGAAATGCAGCAGTTGCAGGGTGTCGAGCTGGTCCTGCTCTTTCAGCAATTCAATCGCCTGCAGAATCTGCAAGGCTGACAAACCAAACTTGGATTTCTCGCCACCGGTGTTTTGCCAGTTACCACGACCAATGGTGGTCAGACGGGCCCGCACACCAAGACGTGGCTTGACGCCAACCCGCTCGGCTTCACGCAGGATCAGTGGCAGCTCGGACATTTTTTCGATGACGAGAAAAACGTTATGACCCATTTTTTCGGCCATCAGCGCCAGCCGGATAAAGTGGGCATCCTTGTAACCGTTGCAGACAATATTGGCCTTGACGTTACGCGCCTGCGCCAGCACCGCAATCAGCTCCGGTTTGCTGCCAGCTTCAAGACCAATGCGTTCAACCCCGGCCTGCTGCTGACCTGCAATGATCTGCGCCACGACCGGCTGTTGCTGGTTCACCTTGATGGGATAAACCGGGCAGAAAGTGCCCTGGTAGTCGTTTTCTTCCCGCGCCCGCGCAAAGGCACTCACCAGACTCTGCACCCGGTGATGCAAAATGCCGGGAAAACGTACCAGCACCGGCAACCGTAAACCTTCCTGCTTGACCCGTTGCGCCAGCTCGCTGAGGTCGATACCGGCATCAGAAAGCGGGTCCGGATGCATGCAGATATTGCCTTCGGCGTTCACCCTGGCATATCCCTCACTCCAGTGTGGCAGGTTGAAGGCATCCGGGAGTAACGAAGGATTCTGAGTGGTCATAGGCATTCCTGGCTTGGGTTTCGCCTCGGGCGAGGGATGGGTTAAGGTAGCGCACGGCATATCCGGCTGGCATTCGGCAACGCTGCTGATATCGCTGATGTCGCTGTCACACGTCTCCGTGCGGTCGTCCTGAACTGTAGTCATGACGTCCGAGTTTAAAGAACATCGATCCATTTGAGTATCCGACATGACATATCCACAGGCAGATGGCTGGTTCACCGAGGTCTGCGATCCACAGGGCTCGGCCTTCTCTCTGAAAGTAAAAGGCCGGATAGATTCCGCTCAGAGCGACTTGCACACCATCGATATCTACGACACCGACAGCTTCGGCAAGTTGATGGTGATTGATGGCCGCGCCATGGCTGCTACCCGGACGAGTTTTATCTATTACGAAATGATGGCTCACACAGCGCTGTTTGCCCACCCCAACCCCAAACGGGTTGCCATTCTTGGCCTGGGAGACGGCGGCATTCTTCGCGAGGTACTGCAGCACCCCGCTATTGAGCAGGCGTGGCAAGTCAGCCCGGATGATCTGGTCAGCCGTCTGGCCGCACAGCATTTCCCTCAACAAGGCGACGCCATGCAGGACCCTCGCGCCAGGTTGCTGATCAGCGATGCCGCCAGCTGGCTCACAAGCCAGCCAGACGCATCGCTGGACCTGATTATTCTCGACCGCCAAGTCATTGCAGCTTCGGCCGTTGATTTTTATCAGCAGTGTTTTCGGGTTCTGACCAGTGACGGCATTCTGGTACAGGCGTCGGAATCGCCCCTCTATCAGGCCAACAGCCTGATTCCGCAACTGCATCGGGAACTGGCCCAGTCCGGCGCGGGCAGCAGCCACACCATGCCGTTTCCGCAGCCAATTTACCCGTCCGGTTGGTGGAGTTGCACACTCGCCAGCCAGGAGTCCGACGTCACGGTTTTCCGGATTGAAGATGCTGCCGAAAAACCTTTCCGCACGGGTTATTACAACGCCGAAACCCATGCTGCCGGTCTGGCGCTGCCGGAATTTATGCAGCGAGCACTGGGGCTGGAGGACTAGATAGGGGAAAACCAAACGCCAGAAAACAAAAAGCCGCACCAAGTGCGGCTTTTTGCTGACGTGCAAGTCGTTCAGATGGTCTTATTCGCGACCAGACATGAACTTGATAGCCGCCAGCAGTTCGTCGTCAGAACAGTTCAGGCAGTTACCTTTGGGTGGCATGCTGTTCAGACCGTGAATGGCGTTGTTCAGAGTGGCATCAAAACCTTTCTCCAGACGGGCATCCCAGGCTGCGGTATCACCTTTCTTCGGTGCACCCAGTACGCCAGCACCGTGACAGGCGATACACGCGCCGCCGTATACTTCTTCACCAGAGCGAGGACCGGAGGAAGCTGCCACAACAGCACCGCCACATTCTGCGCCCACACACACTTCACCCACTGGTGCGATGCGTGCACGAATCTTGTCTTCATTGGTCTCAGCAGCAGCGAAAGCTTGCGAAGCCACCAGAGTTGCAACAGCAACGATCAGTGCTTTGAAATGGTTCACAACGGTCCCCTTTTTTAAGCTAATACGGCTTATAAAAATTAAAATCGCGCGGATTATAGCGACTTTTTGCAAGCCAGTGGAATCACACACAATGATCGAGGGCAATGGAAATTGGTATTACGCCCGTTTCGCCACGCCAGCCATGACAGAATTTGCGGCCAACCGGGTTCTCGTTCAGCTGCATTTGCCGTTGCATTGCCACACACGGCAGGTAGAGTAAACCATCACGTCAAGGAGTGTACGCATGTTCCAATCCCATCCTGCTGCAATCGTCAGATCAGCACTACTGGTGCCATTGGCAGCCCTGCTGCTGAGCGCTTGCACCGTCAAGCTGGCCGCCCCGGACAAGCCGATCACCATCAACCTCAACGTCAAGATTGAGCATGAGGTACGGGTGAAGGTCGAAAAAGACCTCGAGAACCTGTTCGAACAAAACGACGCCCTTTTCTGAGCAGCGGAGAAACACAGATGAAATTTATGCTAACCCTGTTGGCGGGCCTGCTGGTCAGTGTTGCTGCCAGTGCACTCGATCTCGACTCGGCTCGTGAGCTGGGCATCGTCGGTGAACGTCTGGATGGTTATATCGGTCTGATTCAGGCAGATAACAGTGATGCAGCAACCCTGGTGAAAAGTATCAACACCCAACGTCGTACCCACTACCAGGAAATCGCCAACAAGCAGAACACGCCGCTGGCCAATATTGAAAAAATTGCCGGCGAAAAACTCACCGGCAAGGCCCGTGACGAAGGATTCTATTACCAGGCTGGCGACAGCAGCTGGCAACGCGAGCAATAACAGGAGTTAGTCGCATGGGTACATCAACCATCATTACCATCGTCGTCATCGTGGCGATCCTGCTTTATGTGGTGTCGGTCTACAACAATCTGGTCAACTACCGTAACCGGTTCCAGAACGCCTTTGCCCAGATCGAAGTGCAGCTGAAACGCCGCTACGACCTGATTCCCAATCTGGTGGAAACCGCCAAGGCCTACATGAGCCACGAGCGCGAAACTCTCGAAGCCGTGATCAGCACCCGTAACGAGGCGGTTGCCGGTCTGAAAGCCGCCGCCAGCATGCCAGGTGGCGCTGCCGCCATGACCAAACTGGCCAACAGCGAAACCGCTCTCAGTGGTGCCCTTAGCCGTCTGAATGTCACCATGGAAGCCTACCCCGAACTGAAGGCCAATCAGAACATGATGCAACTGTCGGAAGAGCTGACCAGCACGGAAAACAAGGTGGCGTTTGCGCGTCAGGCCTTCAATGATGCCGTGACCACCTACAACAGCTATCGCCAGTCATTCCCACCGGTATTTTTTGCCGGTATGTTCGGCCACCGGGAAGATGCCAAACTGCTGGAGTTCGCTGACAGTGCGCAAATCCAGTCGGCTCCCAAAGTCTCCTTTTAACAGGCGTCCTCTTGAACGGTGTTCTGTCATGAGCACCGTTTAAAAGCCCCACGACCACTATGAGCAGTCAGCCCAGGAGCAGTTAGCCCAGCCTATGGATTTCTTTGGTCATCAGGATCAGGCCAGAAAAAACAGCAAACGCCTGATCGCGCTGTTTCTATTGTCCGTCAGCGTACTGGTTATTGCCATCAATGCTCTTGCCGCCCTGCTGGTGTGGTATGGCGACGGCAAAACCATCAACAGCATACAACTGGCCCATCAAATGGGGCATTCCGGCTCCTGGCTGGACGCGGCCAACTGGCGCTACGCCGGGCTGGTCACGCTGGCGACCTTGCTGGTGATCAGCCTGGCCAGTCTGTTCAAATGGATGACCCTGCGTGGCGGTGGTCAGGTGGTCGCAGCCTCGCTGGGCGGCCGTCGGCTGGCCCCCAACAGCGACGACTTCTACGAACGTCGCCTGCTCAATGTGGTGGAAGAAATGGCCATTGCAGCCGGTATGCCAGTGCCGCCGGTGTTTGTGCTGCCCGACAGCAGTATCAATGCCTTTGCCGCAGGCTATCAGGCGTCTGATGCGGTGATTGGCGTCACGCGTGGCTGCATGACCAAACTCACCCGCGACCAGCTGCAGGGAGTCATCGGCCACGAATTCAGCCATATCGCCAACGGTGATATGCGTCTGAACATACGTTTGATCGCCATCCTGTTCGGCATTCTGTTTATTGCCCTGATCGGCCGCTTGCTGCTGGAATCCGGCAGTCATCGCGCCGCCGTGCGCAGTAGCGACAACAAAAATTCAGCGCCGTTGTTTGCCATTGGCCTGGCCTTGATGGGGCTGGGTTATCTCGGCGTGCTGTTTGGCAACCTGATCAAGGCGGCGGTCTCGCGCCAACGCGAATTTCTGGCTGATGCTTCGGCGGTGCAGTACACCCGTAACCCGTCCAGTATTGCCGATGCCCTGAAAGTGATTGGCCACGGCAGTGGCAGCCTGATTGGCAGTCCGGAGCGGGAAGAAACCGCGCATCTGTTTTTTGGCAGCGCAATGGATTTCAACTTCAGCGGTTTTGCCACGCACCCGCCGCTGGAACAACGCATTCGCCGTATTGATCCCAATTGGGACGGCCGTTACCTGCCACCGCAAACCGAGCAGCAGGCGCGAGATGAATCACCGGAAATCAGCCCCACCAGCCAAACCAGGGGTTCAGGAAAAGCCGCTGGTTTTGGTGCTGCGGCAACGCTGGCGACGGTTGCGGTCGCCGCCCAAACCATCGACAGCCTGTCGAGCGGGACGGCTGAACCATCACAGCCCGATGCCCTCACGCGACTGATCGAGATGGCCCGTGAACCCTTGTCTGCCCAAACGCTGCTGCTGTGTATGCTGATCGCCCCGGCGGAGCGCTTCGTTCATCAACAGCAGCTCGATCTGGTGCTGAAACAGCTCGGCCATGTGATTTATCGCGATGTCCTGCGACAGCTGACACTGGTTCAACAGATGGCGCCGTCACAGCGTCTGCCACTGGTCGAACGGGCGATTCCGGCTCTGAAACAGCTGTCCGAATCCCAATACCGCAGCTTTAACAAGGTGCTGGTCGAGATCATCAAGTCCGATGGCCAGATTGATTTGTTTGAATGGTGCCTGTTCCGTTTGCTGAACCAGTATCTGGAAGGCCATTTTGGCGACGTCAGCGCAGTCAAGGCGCGTTTCAGCAAACCTGAACAGGTGGCAGATGAAATGGCGGTGGTACTGTCGTATATCGCCCATTACGGCCACCAGGACGCAGAGACAGCGCAAGCCGCCTTTAACGCCTGTCTGGCCGATGGCGGTTTGGGTTCGCAAGGTATGAGTTTCCAGCCACCTGAAGGCCACAGCCTCAAAGCCATGAATGTTGCACTGACCAAACTGGTAGCCCTGTATCCGCACCTGAAAGCCCGGCTGTTGAAATCCATGGTGGCTTGCGCCCGCTATGACCGCCAGCTGACTATCAACGAACGTAACCTGATTCAGGCAATCGCGGTGATTCTGGAAACACCAGTGCCTGTCGGTGTCATTGAGAGTTTGTAAAGAGCGAGTTTGTGAAGAGCGAGTGTATAACAACGCTCAGCCCGCCGGGCTCATACCACATGCCGCCAGCGTCTGACTGATGGCTCGTACATGATTCCGGCTGGCTTGTTGAAACGCCTCACGAGTGCTCTGCAATTGTTCCGCCAGCCGTTGCAGCTGTTGCCACTGTGGTGTTTGCACATAATTCGACGGTGAGTCCGCACTCATCAGCGCCAGTAATTGCTGCAGTCGCGGTAACAGTTCACCACCAAAACGGTCGTTGCGACTCATGTAGGGCTGGAATTCGCCCACGTAAAATTTCACCACCACGTTTTGCAGAATCTCGGCGGCCACTGTTTTATGGCCCCGAGGACATAACGGCCGTTGCCGTTGACGCTGCTCGAGTAGCGCCGTGAGCTGCTGCAGTTGCGCCGTCAGCCATTGTTGGGTTCGTAGCCAACGCCCCAGCCCTTCCGATAGCAGCAGCTGCTGTAACTGATGTTCCATCTCTGCAGCATCATAGTTCCAGTCTTGCTGCTGCCAGTTACGGCCCAGGGCAATAGCATAATCCAGCGCCGTCAGTGCCGCACTCTGATAACCATCGTCGCCGGGCTGCCAGGGCTGTAAGTCAGCCGAAACCGAGCTGAACAGCCGCCATTCCTCACTGCCAAACCAGGCGTTCCACCACAGCGTCAGCCGTTGTTGCTGTTTCTGCTGCAGTACCTGCCCCAACTTGTCAGCCAGCTGATGATCGTTAGCCGCCTGTAATTGCTCGATGCATGCCGGTGCCTGCAATATAAAATCCCGCTGCTGGTGCATCTGCTGACTGGCCCCTGCCACCTTGCCCAGGCTGCTGTTGCCTTCCGCCACCACAGTGCCCAACTGACAACGGCCAAGCGCCAGAAAGTCCAGCAGGCTCGCGGATTGCGGCTGCAGTGGTAGCTGAAGCTGGCGCGGAGTCAGCATCGGCGCGACGGCAACAACGGCTAATTCCGGCAGCTCCAGTTCCAGTGTCCGCGCCAGCCGGGTCGGGTAATCCCGCAACTGATCCACAGGGTCCTGACTGCAGCCTGCGCTCACCAGCACAATCATGCCCAAACCCAGCCAGAGCACCAGCCAGAGTAAATGGTGAACAGGATTTTCAGCCGCTTATTCATTTACCACTCAATAGCCAGGCGAACTGCACGAAGTTTGATCACGGTTTATTGTGACCCGGTTGGTATTTGTTTACTATGCGCCGGACTTGAACCCGGAGGCCCACAGCCATGAATACCGTTGTTTACCCTGGTACGTTCGACCCCATTACCAACGGGCACACGGATCTGGTTGAACGCGCAGCACGGATGTTTGACCACATCATTGTTGCCGTTGCAGCTAATCCCAAAAAACGGCCGATGCTGGACCTCGAGCGTCGTGTAGATCTGGCCAGCGAGGTGTTGTCGCACCTGCGCAATGTTGAAGTGGTCGGATTTGATAATCTGTTGGCTGAATTTGTCCGCCAGCGCAATGCTAATATTATCTTGCGTGGACTGCGTGCCGTATCCGACTTCGAATACGAATTCCAGCTCGCCAATATGAACCGTGTATTGGCACCCAATGTGGAAAGCATGTTCCTGACACCAGCCGAGAAGTACTCCTTTATTTCATCAACGCTGGTGCGTGAGATCGCATCTTTGCAGGGGGACGTAAGCAACTTTGTCCACCCGGTGGTTGCCAAAGCCCTGCAGCAACACGTGAAAACGACCGGGCAATAAGCCTGGCAGAGGAGAGAGAAATGTCATTAATCATTACCGACGAGTGCATTAACTGCGACGTTTGTGAACCTGAATGTCCAAACGAAGCGATTTCTGCCGGTGAAGAAATCTACGAAATCGACCCGAAAAAGTGTACCGAATGTGTTGGTCACTACGACGAGCCACAGTGTCAGCTGGTTTGTCCGGTGGATTGTATCCCACAGGACGAAAACCACATGGAAACCCAGGAAGAACTGGAAGCCAAGTACGAGCGTCTGACCGGCAAGAAGATTTCCTGAGAAACTTCGTTACCGTCCCTGTCGAAACACCCTCTTGCGGTGTTTCGCCGGGTTATCCAAACTGGCCATGATTGCTGCTGGCCGCCCACAGGATAACCCATGATTTTCCCGTCTTTGCGACACTGCACCACCCTGCTGATCACTGCCGTATTATGGTCTCTGAGTATTGCCACTCAGGCTGCCACGACTCCAGACTCCGCCCTGCATCCACGGCCCGGCCAGCATGCTGTCGCCAGCGCCCATCCACTGGCAACCCGGGCCGGAATCGATATTTTGCAACAGGGCGGCAATGCCTTTGACGCCGCCATCGCCGTCGCCGCCAGCCTCGGTGTCGTCGAGCCATACAGTGCAGGCATTGGCGGTGGCGGCTTCTGGCTGCTGTATCTGGCCGACCGCGATGAATACCGTTTTATCGACGCCCGTGAAAAAGCCCCGGCCGCGGCGCACCGCGATTACTACATCAACGCCGACGGCAAGGTCGATCGCGACAAGGCAATTAACGGCCCCACCGCTGCAGCGATTCCTGGTCAGGCTGCCGCCTTTGACTGGCTGACTCAGCATTATGGCCGTCTGCCTCTGCAACAAACCCTCGCAGCCGCAATCCAGCAAGCCCAACAGGGCTTCCCTGTTTATGAACATTACCAGCGTCTGACCGGCTGGCGGCTGGATACCCTGCGCCGTTACCCGCAATCGGCCCGGCTGTTTCTGAACAAGGATGGCGAGATTCCTGAAGTGGGTGAGCTGATCCGCCAGCCGGAGCTGGCAGTCACCCTGCAGCGACTGGCAGAACAGGGCAGAGCTGGCTTTTACCAGGGAGCGACCGCAGCCGCCATGGTCAAGCAGGTACAGCAGGCCGGTGGCGACTGGACGCTGGCAGATCTCGCCAACTATTCCGTTGTTGAACGCCAGCCGATTCGGACAAGCGTTGGTCACGGCCAGTTTGAGCTGATCAGTGCGCCACCGCCGTCATCCGGCGGCGTCGCGCTGAGCCAGATGCTGACCATGCTGGAGCAGTTCGACTGGCAGTCGCTCGATACAGTGCCGCAAACCCAATTGCTGGCTGAAGTGATGCGGCGGGCTTACCTCGATCGCGCCCGTTATCTGGGTGATCCGGATTTTGTGCCGGTTCCCGTCAAGCAACTGCTCGACCCGGCCTATAACCGCCAGTGGGCGGCATCAATCGAACCCGGCAAGGCAACCCCCAGTTTGAGCCTGCAAGGTCCCAAAAACATCAAGGAAGGTTTTCACACCACCCATCTGTCAGTGATGGATGCTGAAGGCAATATGGTATCCGCAACGCTCAGCATTAACCTGCCGTTTGGCTCCGGCTTTACCGTGCCCGGTACCGGCATTCTGCTAAACAATGAGATGGATGATTTCTCGGCCCATCCCGGTGCGCCGAATGCCTATGGTCTGGTCGGCGCCGAAGCCAATGCCATCGCACCGGGTAAGCGCCCGCTGTCGAGCATGAGCCCGAGTTTCCTGATCTCCAGAGATCAGACCGCCATTATCGGCACCCCCGGCGGCAGCCGCATCATCACCATGGTGTTGCTGGGCATTCTCGAGGCCATGCAGGACAAACCCGTGCAGGACTGGGTGAGTCGGCCGCGTCTTCATCATCAGTATTTGCCAGACCGGATTCAGTACGAAGCCGCAGCACTGACAGCTGCCGAACAATCAGAGCTCAAAGTCATGGGTTATACGCTGAAGGACGCCGGCCGCCAGTATGGCAATATGCAGGCGATTCGCTGGGATCATCGTAACGGTGAAGTCAGCGCTGCGGCTGACCCCCGAGGGTATGGCAGCGCCATGGTGGTCGAACCGGCGGGCAATACCATTCAGAAGTAATGGCCAGACCGTCCCAGGATCAGCAGGGAGTCAGTTTCAGTATTTCTGACACTGCAGGCAATAGACGGTCGCCCGCTGCCCCAGACGGATTTCCTTCAGCGGCTGCTCGCATACCCGACAGGGTTTGCCACCACGGCCGTAAACCTGCAGCTCCTGGGCAAAATAGCCCGGCTGGCCGTCGCTGTTGACGAAGTCCCGCAGCGTCGTGCCACCTTGTTCAATGGCTTTGCCGAGCACCTGACGGATACAACCCAACAGCTTTTCATAACGCGGCTTGCTGATTTTGCCGGCCTGCGCAGTGGGCCGAATGCCCGCCATAAACAGGCTTTCATTAGCGTAGATGTTGCCGACTCCCACCATGGTGGCGTTATCCATGATAAACAGCTTGATCGCCTGTTTCTTGCCACGGCTTTGCTGATAGAGCGAATCTGCGGTCAGGCCGGTTTCTTCAGCAGGCAACAGTGGTTCCGGCCCGAGTGCTGCCAGCTGGTCAATCGTCGCGCCCTTGTCTTGCCATAGCAGTGCACCAAAACGACGGGGATCGTGATAACGCAGAATCCAGCCGTTCGACAGTACCCAGTCAACGTGATCGTGCAAACGGGCGTCTTCTTCCGGCTTGACGATACGCAATGACCCCGACATCCCCAGGTGCCAGATGGCAGTGCCGGACTCAAACTCCACCAACAGGTATTTACCGCGCCGATCCAGCCGCAAAACCTGTTGGCCAACCAGTCCGCTGATCTGCTCAGCCACCGGCCAGCGCAGCTTTGGCTGGCGAATGATCACCTGTTCGATGGTCTGGCCTTCGAGCCAGGGTTCAATGCCACGTTTGGTGGTTTCTACTTCGGGTAATTCAGGCATGAGAGTCTGGTGTCTGGTATGGGGATTGAGCGCGCCTGGCGTCGGACGTTTTATTGTAAGGCGGAACAGCCCATAAGCAACGCCTCAGACAGGCATAAAAAAACCCGGGAAGCCGAAGCTTACCGGGTTTTTCAAGCGTCTCTGCGAGACAGGGAGCAGATCAATTACTTGATCTTGGCTTCCTTGTACATCACGTGCTTGCGAACAACAGGATCAAACTTTTTGATCTCCATTTTCTCAGGCATAGTGCGCTTGTTTTTATCAGTCGTGTAGAAGTGACCAGTACCAGCACTGGAAACCAGACGGATCTTATCGCGTGGCATGATAGGCCTCCTTAGAATTTCTCGCCGCGAGCACGCAGCTCGGCCAGCACCGAATCGATGCCTTTCTTATCGATAATACGCATACCCTTAGCGGATACACGCAGACGAACAAAACGCTTTTCGCTCTCTACCCAGAAGCGGTGGTATTGCAGGTTAGGCAGAAAACGGCGCTTGGTTTTGATGTTTGAGTGGGAAACGTTATTCCCGGTAACAGGACCTTTACCTGTAACCTGACAAACCTTAGACATGGATCTAGCCCCGATTCTTAACTGTATCTATCGATCTTGAATTTGTTAGCAACCGTGGGCTTGGCGTGCTTGTTACGGCGACACCGAATAGGCCCTGGCTGAAAAGAGTTGCGCTTTATACCAAAAGCCAAAACACTGCGCAAGCAGAAGTTTATTTTTTGTACGAGATTTCGAGCGCCGATGTTCTCGCTGGCGGCATTATATCCAGCCCCGTTCGGCAAAAGAAACACACTCGCCATCACCAATGACCAGATGATCCAACACCCGGATATCAACCAGCCCCAGAGCCTGCTGCAAACGCTCGGTAATATGCCGATCAGCACGGCTGGGTTCGGCGACACCGGATGGATGATTGTGCGCCAGAATCACCGCCGCCGCGCTACAGGCCAGCGCCTGTTTCAGCACTTCACGAGGATAGACAGCAGCACCATCAATGGTGCCTCGAAACACTTCCTCGTATTTGATCACCCGGTTCTGGTTGTCGAGAAACAACACCACAAACACTTCATAGTCGCGGTCGCGAATGCGGGCAGCCAGATACTGGCGGGTAAGTTCCGGGCTGGTGAGGGCATCACCACGTTGCAGTTGTTCAGCCAGATGTCGGCGTGCCATTTCCAGCACGGCCTGCAACTGGGCGTATTTGGCATCCCCCAGCCCCATCGGCTCACAAAAACGTTGCTGACTGGCGGTTAACAAAGGGCGTAAACCACCAAATTCCTGCAAAAGCTCACGCGCCAGGTCAACGGCACTTTTGCCTTTTACACCGGTGCGCAAAAAAATCGCCAGTAATTCGGCATCTGATAGTGCCATGGCGCCCTGCGCCAGCAGTTTTTCGCGCGGCCGTTCCTGTACCGGCCAGTCCGTAATCGCCATTCTTGCCTCCATGCAAGTGTGCTTTTGACGGCCCTCCCAACAGGCGACTGACGGTTAGAATTGGGCGGAATCCGTCAGGCTGGGTATACTGCCGCCCGATTTTAACTCTGCAGCGGTGATTTCGGCCATGCTACAACTCGCGAACAAACGCATACTTCTGGGAATCAGTGGTGGTATTGCTGCCTACAAGTCCGCCGAATTGGTGCGCATTCTGACCAAAGCCGGAGCCAATGTACGGGTGGTAATGACCCAGGGCGCGAAGGAATTTATTACCCCGCTGACCCTGCAGGCATTGTCTGGCAACCCGGTGCATCACACCCTGCTGGATGAAGAAGCCGAAGCTGGTATGGGTCATATCGAGCTGGCCCGCTGGGCCGATCTGATTCTGATTGCTCCGGCTACCGCTGATCTGATTGCCAAATTGGCCGCCGGCATGGGCGATGAGCTGCTCACCACTCTGGTGCTGGCCAGCAAGGCACCGCTGTTCCTGGCGCCAGCCATGAACCAGCAGATGTGGGCCGCGGCAACGACCCAACAGAATTTACGCACACTGGCTGACCTCAAAGGCGACGACTTCGCCCTGTTTGGACCGGACTCCGGCGTCCAGGCCTGTGGTGACGTTGGCCCCGGCCGCATGCTGGAGCCAACCGACATCGCCAGCCTGCTGGCGCAGCGCTTCCAGCCAGGCCTGTTGACCGGCTGCAAGGTGGTGATTACCGCGGGCCCAACCCGTGAAGCGCTGGACCCGGTGCGTTACATCAGTAATCACAGCTCCGGCAAGATGGGTTACGCCCTCGCTCAGGCTGCGGTTGATGCCGGTGCCCAGGTCACGCTGATTTCCGGCCCGGTACGAATCCCGGCGCCTGACAGGGTCACGCTGGTGAATACCATCTCGGCGCAAGACATGCTGGAAGCGTCGCTGGCAACCATGGGCAACTGCGACCTGTTTATTGCCAGTGCTGCGGTCGCCGATTACCGCCCGGCCAACGTCGCCGAGCAGAAAATCAAAAAGGCCGGCGATGAAATCCAGCTGACGCTGACCAAAAACCCGGACATCGTCGCGACCATCGCCAACCATCAACAGCGCCCGGCAACAGTGGTGGGTTTTGCCGCCGAAACCACCGATGTCGACGGCTACGCCCGTGGCAAACTGGCGAGCAAGAATCTAGACATGATCGTTGCCAACGACGTGTCCCGTAGCGATATCGGCTTTAATTCCGACGACAACGCCGTCACCCTCTACAGCCGCGAAGGTCATCAGGATTTTGAGCGTATGAGCAAAACCCTGCTGGCGACCAAACTGATCCAGACCTTTGCCGAACGCTTGCGTAACCTCCGCGAGCACTAACCACAGCCACAGGAAGCTCCCATGCACACACTGCAATACAAAATTCTCGACCCGCGCCTGGGCGACAGCATTCCACTGCCTGAATACGCTACCCCGGGTTCAGCCGGACTCGACCTGCGCGCCTGTATCGACGCCGACAGCATCACCATCGAGCCGGGCCAGACCGTACTGATTCCGACCGGCATGGCGATCTATATCGAAGATCCGGGTCTGGCAGCCATGATTCTGCCGCGTTCCGGTCTTGGCCATAAACACGGCATCGTGCTGGGTAACCTGGTGGGTCTGATCGACTCCGATTATCAGGGCCAGCTAATGGTGTCTTGCTGGAACCGCGGTGCTGAAGCCTTCACCCTGAACTTTGGCGAACGTCTGGCCCAGCTGGTACTGGTTCCTGTGATTCAGGCGCAGTTCCATCAGGTTGAGGAATTCAGCGAAACCGAACGTGGTGCCGGTGGCTTTGGCCATTCTGGTCGCAGCTAGGCCGAATTGCCGCTGATTGGCTGCAGATCACACAGGCCGGAGCAGAGCTTGCCTGCTTCGGCTTTCAGACCACCCGGGTCTCAGTTCCACCACCCGACCGGAGCCTGTCGCCCAGCGGACAAACCACCCAATAGCAGTAACCACTAACCTCGCGCTATACTCCGGCACCGAGAATTCGAATAACCCCGCCGAGAAGGCCGTTCCAGCCTGCTCGCCCGGCATCCAAGGAGCTTCACCATGCCTCTGAACGGCCAAGACGCTATGAACACCGTAAATGTACTGAGTCAGGCTCTGCCCTACCTGCAGCGCTTTGTGGGTAAAACGGTCGTCGTCAAATACGGCGGTAACGCCATGATCGACGAAGACCTGAAGAACAGCTTTGCCCGCGACATGGTGATGCTGAAGCTGGTTGGTATTAACCCGATTGTTGTTCACGGCGGCGGCCCGCAGATTGGTGAGCTGCTTGAAAAGCTCAACATCGAAAGCCATTTTGTTAACGGTATGCGTGTCACCACTGAAGAAACCATGGATGTGGTTGAGATGGTGCTGGGCGGTCTGGTGAACAAGGAAATTGTTACCCTGATCAACCAGAACGGCGGCAATGCGATTGGTCTGACCGGTAAGGACGGCCAGCTGCTGCGCGCTCGCAAGCTGCACGTGACCAAGCGCTCACCGGATCTGGAAAAAGACGAAATCATCGATATCGGCCACGTCGGCGAAGTTGCCAGCATCAACGTCAAGGTGCTCAACATGCTCACTAACAGTGACTTTATCCCGGTGATTGCGCCTATCGGTGTTGGTGAAGACGGCCACTCCTACAACATCAACGCCGATCTGGTGGCAGGCAAGGTGGCGGAAGTGCTGCGTGCCGAGAAGCTGATCCTGCTGACCAATATCGCGGGCCTGATGGACAAGGAAGGCAAGGTACTGACCGGCCTGACTACCCAGCAGGTTGATGGCCTGATTGAAGACGGCACCATCTACGGTGGCATGCTGCCAAAGATTCGCTGTGCACTGGACGCGGTTCATGCTGGCGTGACCAGCTCCCACATCATTGATGGACGGGTTGCGCACTCCACGCTGCTGGAGCTGTTCACCGACGAAGGTGTTGGTACCCTGATCACCAATCGCAAAAACTAACAGCGCAAGAAACAGACGGAGGTTGCATGGCGGAGGAAAAGCTGTCCCGCAGAGACCAGATTCTTCAGGCTCTGGTACATATGCTGGAAACCCAGCCCGGGGCACGGATCACCACCGCTAACCTGGCCAAACAGGTTGGCGTGTCGGAAGCCGCCCTTTACCGGCATTTTCCCAGCAAGGCGAAAATGTTTGAGGGTCTGATCAGCTTTATCGAAGAGACCATTTTCAGCCGCATCAACCGTATCCTGCAGGATGTGCCAACCGCGGAAGAACGTTGTGGACACATCCTGCTGCTGGTACTGACGTTTGCCGAGCGTAACCCGGGCATGTGCCGATTGCTGTCAGGCGACGCCTTGTCGGGCGAAACCGAACGCCTGAGAGACCGAATCCATCAGCTGTTCGAACGCCTGGAGACCCAGTTCAAACAGGTGTTAAGGGAGGCTGAGCTGCGTGAAGGCAAACTGCCAACCCATACTGCCAGCTCACTGGCCAACCTGCTGACCGCCACTCTGGAAGGCAAGATACGCCAATACGTCCGCAGCGAGTTTGCAATCAAGCCAACCGCCTACTGGGATGAACAGTGGCAGTTGTTGCAAGGTCAGTTATTGCGTCAGAGCCAGGTTAGCGTCTGACGTAAGGCCGTTCGTTCTGACAGCCAATAAAAAAGCAGCTCGAAGCTGCTTTTTTATATTCCGAATCGGGTTATTGCTGACTTTCTGTGAGCTGATCAACCCGTTTGTAATCCACTTCATCATCCAACGTGCCTGGTGGATACAACTGCAAGACCCTCACCCGCTCGTACTGTTCGGCATATTCGCGGGTAATACGACTGAATTCGGCCTTGCGATCTTCAATATCGCGGTGCAGGTCTTCCAATGCCTTATCAACGTCGTGAATTTCTTTCTTGATGTCGTCCGGTATCGGGCGGCCGCCATCGCTGATGCGCTTGGCATCTGCCTCGGCCAATCGACGCTTTTCATCCAGCTCGTCCTGACGCCGTTGCAACAGGCCGATATAGGTATTGATTTCGTCGGTCTTGCGTTTACGCGCCCGCTCAACATCGCGCGGCCGCTCATACAGGCGTAATAACTTGCCGTCTTCTTCCTTTTGCAGGGCAACCCGTTCCTTGCGGGCTTCGGCGACCGCCTCTTTGGCTTTTTTGGCCGCCAGCTCCTCTGCTGTTGGAGCCGGAGGAACCCGTTCAATCAGCATTCCACTGGTATTCAGAACGTCATATCCCAACGCACTGTATTCCGCCGGAATGTAGTCCTTCATGATGACTTTGCCGTCTACCTTAAACCGGTACAGTTTGCCTGCTGCCAGACTGCTATTGGCCATTACAACAGACATCACACACACGCACAGCCAGACGACCGACTTCATCAGATAACTCCGTATTGCTCCCGGTAGGCTTCAATGGCTCCGGCGTAGGGTTTCAGCGCATCCTGCCCGGAAACAAAATCCAGAACCTGGTTCAGGTTCACAATACTGACCACCTTGATGCCGAAGTCACGTTCGACTTCCTGAATGGCGCTCAGTTCACCCTTGCCTTTTTCCTGACGGTCCAGTGCAATCAGTGCCGCTGCCGCCTGCGCACCCGGAGCCGCTTCAATTATCGCCATCACTTCGCGAATGGCGGTACCAGCAGTGATCACGTCATCAACAATGACGACACGGCCTTCCAGCGCAGCGCCTACCAGATTGCCACCTTCGCCGTGATCCTTGGCTTCCTTGCGGTTGAATACATATGGCACGTCCTTGTTGTATTCGTTGGCCAGCGCCACCGCCATGGTGGTTGCCAGTGGAATACCCTTGTAGGCCGGGCCAAAGATCACATCGTAATCAATACCGGAGTCTTCCAGTGCAGCAGCGTAAAAACGGCCCAATTTGGCCAGTGCCGAACCAGTCTTGAACATGCCGGCATTAAAGAAATAAGGGCTGGTACGGCCGGATTTGAGCGTAAATTCACCGAACTTCAGCACACCTTGCTGAATGGCAAACTCAATAAATTCTTGCTGATAGGCTTTCATAAATTATCCTGAACCAGTACAACTGGGGCAAACCCCGGGGAATAACGCGACGGAGCAGGAAACGGCTGCTGCCGTGGCCCGCAAGGCAGGGCCAAATGACGCGGATTTGCCGAAATCTGCCAACAAATGGCAGCTCTGCGAAGCCCGGATTACCTGCTCCTGAAATGATGCGCTATGATACACGCTTCACCAGCTGGGAACCACGTATGCGAGTTATCACTTTACAGGTCGATGGATTACAACAGGCGGTAGACAAGGGCCTGTACACATGGTTGACCATGGCAGATGCAGACGTTGTGGCAATCCAGAACCTGAAGGCAAAGGAATATCAGCTGTCTGACGACGTGGTATATCCAAAAGACTTCAACGCCTACTTTTTTGATGCCGAAGCCGATGAATATTCCGGCGTTGCGATTCTGACCCGCGATGTGCCCAAAGCCATTATGACCGGACTGGCGTTCCCCCAGTGCGACATGCAGGGCCGTTACATCCAGGCAGATTTCCCCCACGTCAGTGTTGGCTCAATCCTGTTTCCACCGGTCGATGCGTTTAACAGTCTGGAAGACAAGCTGGCCTTCCAGAAATCCTTCCTTGAGCATTTGCAGAAAAATCGCCGCAAACGGCGGGAATTTATCATTTGTGGCAACTTCGAAGCCGCCCACAAAACCATCGACCTGTCCGACTGGCAATCGAATCAGACCACGCCCGGCTTCCTGCCAGAAGAACGCGCATGGTTCGACCAGATTCTCGGTCCGGTTGGTTATGTAGATGCCTTCCGCGAAGCCAACTTTGGCGAAAACCAGTTTACCTGGTGGCCGGATGCTGAAAGTGCCCGTCGCAATCAGAATGGCTGGCGCAAGGATTACCAGATTTGCAGCCCGGGCATTCGCCAGTTTGTGGTTGATGCCAAGATCGACACCAATCTGCAGTTTGGCGATCACGCCGCCGTGATGGTCGAATACGAGTTCGACGAAGAATAAACAACAGCCTGACAGGTGTTCGTTCCAGCCGAACGCCTGTTACAAGACTGATAAAAAAGCCCGCCTTTGGAGTCATCCTCTGGCGGGCTTTTTGTTGGCAGATCCGGCTCAGCCTTTCAATGCTGCAATCTGCAACTCAGACAGGTCATTGATGCCCTTTTCAGCCAGTTCCAGCATCGCATTCAGCTCGGTACGCGAGAAGGTTTCACCTTCCGCAGTGCCCTGGATTTCGACAAAACCGCCGTTGGTATCCATGATCACATTCATATCGGTTTCGGCTTCAGAATCTTCCAGATAATCGAGATCCAGCACAGCTTCGCCCTTGTAAACACCGACCGAAACTGCCGCAATCATCTTCTTCAGTGGTTCACCCTTGACCTTGCCGTTGTCCTTCAGATACTGGATTGCATCCGCCAGCGCCACACAGGCACCGGTGATTGAAGCAGTACGGGTACCACCGTCAGCCTGGATCACATCACAGTCGATGGTGATGGAGTTTTCTCCCAGCGCCTTCAGATCCACAGCAGCACGCAGGCTGCGGCCAATCAGACGGGAAATTTCCACCGTACGACCCTGCTGTTTTCCCTTGGCTGCTTCGCGGATCATGCGCGAACCGGTTGAACGTGGCAGCATGCCGTATTCTGCTGTCACCCAGCCCTGGCCCTTGCCACGCAGGAATGGCGGCACCGAGGTATCAACGCTGGCGGTACAAATCACCTTGGTATCACCAAACTCAACCAGCACAGAGCCTTCCGCATGTTTGGTGTAGTTACGTGTGATACGAACTTCGCGGAGTTGATCGAGTGCGCGACCGCTGGGTCTCATAGGTATTCCTCATTCTGTGCTTTGGTTTTAGTGCGGCATTATAACGACATAGCCCTGCAAGGTGGCCACCGTTACAATGAATCCATTAACAGGACAGAAAACGGGGACTTCGATGGTCTATAGCATGACGGCGTTTGCCCGCCAACAGGCAGAAACTCCAGCCGGACAAGTGGTTTGGGAAATACGCTCGGTCAACCATCGCTACCTCGAACCCCACTTCCGCCTGCCCGACAGCTTCCGCGAGCTGGAGTCAGCGCTGCGCGAAACCATCAAACAGTACCTCAACCGCGGCAAGGTCGAATGCACCCTGCGCCTGCAAGGGGTCCAGCGGGATGCCGAACTGACCGTTAACCTTGGCATGCTCGACCAGCTGCAACATGCACTCAACGTCGCTGCCGAAAAGATGCCCGGAGCGGCTCCAGCCAACCTGCTGGAGGTGCTGAAATGGCCCGGCATTCTGGAAACCGAACAGCTTGATGCCAAAGCCGTGCAGCAAGCGACCCTGCAAGCCTTCAAGGATTGCCTGCAAGCCGTTAGTGACGTACGCGGCCGCGAAGGATCCAGCCTCGCTGAGTTGATCAACAACCGCCTCGACACCATGCGCGAACTGGTTGAACAGGCCGAAGTGCATATGCCGGAAGCCCTCACCGCTCAACGCCAGCACCTGCAAAACAAGCTGGCGGATATGCTGGATGGCCGCGACAACTCTCCAGCCAACAACGATCGTCTCGAACAGGAAATGGTGATCCTGGCCCAGAAGGCCGACGTCGCCGAAGAGATCGACCGGCTGCGCACGCACATCGCCGAGGTCAAGGCGATCCTCAAGCGCAAGGAGCCAATTGGTCGTCGCCTCGACTTTATGATGCAGGAACTTAACCGCGAAGCGAATACGCTGTCATCCAAGTCACTCACCAGTGTCCTCACCGCCATTGCAGTGGATCTGAAAGTGCTGATCGAACAGATGCGCGAGCAAGTGCAGAATATTGAGTAAAAAACTCAGATACTTGTCTATTATTTATTTTTTAGCCAACGTCTATAACTCTTGGGAAAGCAACAAAAATGAAAGAACTGATCTTACACATTGGTACAGGAAAAACAGGCTCAAGTTCCATTCAGCACACCCTGGATAGCTTATCTCTCAAGGATTGTAGTTTTCTATATGACATGTCCGGACAGACCGCCTTCTCTAATACTGAAGAACTTATTAAGAAAATCGATTCAGCCCCAAAGAATAAAATAATCTACTCTAATGAATGGCTATACAGAGCAAGCAAGAATATTGTAAAAGAACTCGCTGAAAAGTTGATGGATAATTATAAAATCCAGATCATCATTTATATTCGTCGACAGGATGAATTTGCGATTTCTGCATATCAACAAAAACTTAAAACCAAAAGCAAAAAATTCAAGTCTGGAGCCATTGCCCTTCCTGAAGAGGACTACCCAATCAGAGGCAATAATTACTTCACTCTAATCAACAAATGGGCAAATGCGTTTGGAAAAGAAAACATTAAAATAAGAATTTTTTCCAAATCAACCCTGAAAAATGGTTGTGTGGTTCAAGATTTTGCAGATATTACCGGGCTGCAAATCGCAGCGGAGCAAGTTATTCACAAAAATACAAGCATGGGACTTGAATCATTAAAAGTAGCGACATTAATGAATGAACTTGGATATTCAAAAGGTATTAGAAACAAGGTCTTATCGAGCATTAATGACACCGTAAAAATGCTCCCAGACAGAGCCAGTGCGAGAGAATTTTATAAGAAGTTTATTCCATCAAATAAACGACTTAAGCAAGAATTTAACATTGAAAGTGAAACACCTGCTATTTTTGATACTGACTTCTCCAGATACCCATTAGAAAGCCAGGATCAATGGACAGAAAAAACAGCAAATTCTGTAGTTTCATCATTACTAAAACTTGTCAAACAGCTGAATAAGGACAGCCTGAATTCAGCTGAAGTAGAAACATTAGAGAAAGCGACCTTGGCTATTGAGAGTTCAAACCCAAAGCTAGCTCAAGAATTGCGTGACATTCTCGACAGAATATCTGAGAAATAACAACTACCTATCCATGCTGCATTAATAACTAAATTTAATGCAGCTATTCCATCGCCGGAGATATTTTCATTGACAATCAAGAAACAGAACTCGCGACTGACCAATGATGATATCGCCACAATGAAGGACATCTTTCTTTTATTAGAGGAAAAACATCCAACTGCTGCTTATGACCTATTAAAAATAATACAGAAAAACAGACCTAACAGTCCATTAATTCAGACACGCCTTTCAATAGATTCATTACCTGATGCAGCCTCCAGGCATTACAACATCCATATAGGAATTCATAAAACAGCTACAACATTCTTGCAGCAGCAACTAGAAATCTCATTCAAAAATGACCTTGAAATAAAATACATACCTTTAAATCAACTCAGAAACTGGCGTAAGAAAAAAGGCTTTTATTTTATATTAGAACACCTTCAAGGGTACAAAAAATCCATAATTTCTGATGAAAACATCATCGGATCTGCTGCTATGATAAAATCTGGTCAGTTATATACAAAGGTTTTTTCACAAGTATCAAGATACATCAACTCAACAGGAAAAAATAACACTACTGTCTTTATATCATTACGATCATATCATGCGTTCCTTACATCAATATACTGTGAATACCTACGTCACAATCCATTTATAAGATTCTCAATTTATATTCAGAAAATCATACCAGACACCATATCCTGGTATGAAGTTTTTTCGCCATTAATATTTAAATACCCTGAAGTTGAATTTCAGATTTTCAACTTTGATAATTTCGAAAAAAACAAAACAACTCTTCTAAAAAACATATCATTCGGACAAGTCTCTGAATTCTCTCCTGACATCCCTGTATCCAGAGCAACCTTTTCTGAATACGAGATAGCACAATTATCCGGGGATAAAGAATTTATTGAGTCAGCCAGCCACTCCCGCTTTCAACCATTTAGTGAGCAGGAAATAGCTGATGGCAAAGCCAGATTCCAGCAAGATCTCGAGCGCTTTGCTGAGCTGCCCAACGTAACGCTTTTTTAGATCAACTCTAAAAATTGTTCTACAGCAGGAGACAACAGTACCTTCATATGACTATCCGGACGTAGTATCTCTGCATTACCCAACAACGGCAGCGTAACGCAGGCCTCTTCCACAACTTGTGCGGACATGGTGGTCAGAATCTCGCGCGTGGAATCAAGCGCATGATGAGCGCGGGGAGAGGTATTAATCAGCATGACAGGCTTTTGATAAAATGCCGGGCTGCTCACCAGCCAGTCGAGGGTGTTTTTCAGTACACCACTGATCCCGTGGGCATACTCAGGAGAGGCAATCACCAGACCGTCGGCGGCTTCGATTTGCTCCAGCAGTCGAATGACTACAGCAGGAAGATCTGTCTCCAGATCCGGGTTAAATAGCGGCAAAGCAGCAGGATCTGCCCATTCCAGCTGGAAATACTCGCCCGCCATGGCTTCGACAGCAGCCAGAGCAATGCGATTCAGCGACTGCTTACGCAGACTGCCACACAGAGCCAACAGCTGTTTACACTTCCTGTCCATCTTTCCTCCCTGAAGATGCGATTAAAAAGCCACCCCTTCATGATCAGGAATCAGATCATCCCGGATGGCCCTGTTTTATTGCCGATCCAACTCAGAACTTCAACTGCCAGGCCACTGCCAGCTGGTTCTGGAACATGGTGATGTCGGCTTCGCCGCCACCAAAGTTGGCCGGAATCGAGTTTTTGCCTTTGACGGTTTCTTCAAAGCCGTGGGTGTAGGCCAGTGATACTGAATTGCTGTCGTTGATATCCCAGCTGCCACCCAGGCTGGCGTGCTTCTGGATCACACCCGGCGCCAGAATGTTAAGGAACGTCTGACTGGTCGGAATCGGTTGATCGGCATAGCTGTAACCGGCACGCAGAGTCAGTGACGAAGTCAGCGCGTACTGCACACCCAGCTTGTAAACATTGATGTCGTTCCAGCCAAAACCAGCGCCCTCATCGGACCCCATTGGACTGGTCATGCTCAGCTCGTTGCCAACCGCAGCAACACTGCTGTATTCGATGTATTGCCAGTCGGCTGCCAGCGTCAGACCATCCAGCGCTTGCCAGGCCAAACCGGCACCATAGTTGGCTGGAATATCAAATCCGCCCTGTTCGGCAAACAGGCCGCTGTATTTTTCAAAAGCAGAGGTCTGGATGCGCGAGCTCCAGCTCAGACCCGCAGTCAGGCTGTCGGTCAGCTGGCCTTGCCAGCCCAGTTTCACACCCCAGCCAGTCGATACATCGGTGCCGTTGTTGGAAACCTTGCCTGGCTGTTGTGACATCCCGGCAAACGCCTGTACCCCCTTGGCTTCGAAAGTCTGACGAGTCCAGGTAGCGCCCAGACCAACACTGTTACGGTCGTTCAGTCGAATCGCCAGCGTACCGGTAACAAACAGTTGCTCCAGATTCACCCCCAGGCTGCCGCTGGAACCAAAGTTGGCGAACGGGTTGTTACCGTAATCCGTGTTCATACCACCGTTGCCGTACAGCGCCAGGCCAAAGGTGAAAACATCGGAGTACTTGTAGGCGTAACCCAGTTCCGGCATCCAGAAAGCTTCTGTGTCGTTACCGTCATAGCTGCCATCGATACCTAAGCCGTTACCCGTAATGGTGGATTTACGCTCTGGCTTGAAATAGGTCACGCCAAGATCCAGCTGCTGTTCGGACTGCAGTGCACTCAATGCAGCGGGGTTACTGGCGGCACTGAGACTGTCGTGTGCCATTGCATAGGTAACACCTGCCATTCCCTGGGCACGCACGCTGGTTCCGTGAGTAAAATAACCATTGGTTGCATGAGCGCTCAAGCTCGCTGCAGTCAGGGTAACAAGGCTGCCAATACGCAGAACGGACGACATTTCAAACTCCACTTCAAGGTCTGATTAGAACAGGAAGCGCAGTTTAAAAGTGCTTTATATAACTTAGAAGAATTATTTGGTCATACCTATATAACCAAATAGACAATTCGTTAAGAAAGCCATATAAGAGCCCAGTTATAAGCCAGCCATAAAAAACGGGGCTGTTTCGCCCCGTTTTTTATGGTTTTTAAAGCTGTAGATCAGGCAACCGCCAACGCCATACCGGCAAACGCAATCGCACCACCAGCCACACGCGCAGCGGTAGCAGCCAGCGCACCTTTACCAGCTTTGATGGCAGCAATACCCGCCAGATGCAGCACCAGAGTTGCACCCAGGAAGCCAGCCACATAGCTGACAGGGTGAGCAGACAGAGGCATTTCCGCACCGTGAGCCACGCCATGGAACATAGCCATGGCGGCTGTCAGCGCCACACACACCGTTGTATTAAACCGCGCCGCCATGGCGACCAGCACACCGGAAGCAATCACCGAGGCCAGAATACCGGCTTCAACAAAGGGAACGGCAACACCAGCCATGGCCAACAAACCGCCCAGCATCATGGTACCGATAAACGCCAACGGCAGTTGCCAGGTTGCCTTGCCACCCATTTGTGCTGCCCACAGGCCCACGGCGACCATGGCTAACAGGTGATCGAGACCTGTGAACGGGTGAGCAATACCTGCCATCAGGCCGGAGGTTTCATGGCCCGTGTGAGCCAGTGCCAGTGCAGGCATGGTGGCAGCGGCAACCGCTGCTGAGTATTTGATGAATTTCATAATTCGTCCTTTCAGGTAGTAATCCGGTTAACCCTTACAGTCTGCTTGCGAAACCCCGTTGCTGCAGCAACACCGCCAGGGTTTGCCCGCATAGTCTTTCTATACAACCGCTTGCGCAGGTGGAATCGGCTTCTGCTCCAGCATCCCTTCGGTGATGATGAAGTTGATGATGTCGTCCAGACCTTGCGCCTTTTTCAGGTTGGAGAACACAAACGGACGTTCGCCACGCATCTTTTTAGCATCACGATCCATCACTTCCAGCGACGCACCGACAATCGGCGCCAGGTCGGTCTTGTTGATGATCAGCAAGTCAGACTTGGTAATGCCCGGGCCACCCTTACGTGGAATCTTGTCACCGGCGGAAACGTCAATCACATAGATAGTAAGGTCAGACAGCTCAGGGCTGAAGGTCGCACTGAGGTTATCACCGCCACTCTCAACAAACACCACGTCCAGTTCGCCGTGACGTTTGCGCAGCTCATCAATCGCCGCCAGGTTCATAGAAGCATCTTCACGAATCGCCGTGTGCGGGCAGCCACCGGTTTCCACACCCAGAATACGATCGGCGCTGAGCGCTTCGTTACGGGTCAGGAATTCCGCGTCTTCCTTGGTGTAAATATCGTTGGTCACCACGGCAATATCGTAGTGGTCACGCAGCGCTGCACACAGGGAACGCAGCAGTGCCGTCTTGCCGGAACCAACCGGGCCACCAACACCAACGCGCAGGGTTTGTTTGGGTTTATTCATCTTGCTTTCCCCTCTGATAATTTGTTCTTCGTCGTCTGAGAGCGTTATAAACGCACCAGCTCTCAGCTGCGGAATAATCTTGTATACATGTGCTCATGTCTGCTGCTGGCAATCGCCAGCCCCGGCAAACCGGCACCAATGTCGTCGTCACTGATCTGCTCTGCCGCCTTGATGGCAACAGCCAGTTGCGGCTGCAATTCGACCAGTAACTGCTGCGCCTGGGTTTGTCCCAGCGGCACCAGCTTGGTGGCCGCGGCAATCTGGTTTTCCAGCCAGGACCATAAAAAGCCATTGGCGGCTGATGGATAATCAATGCCCCAGCGACTGGCGGCGACGCCAAACAGCACCACAAAGCTGACATCGTCGCTGGATTCGAACGGCTGTTGCAGCTGCAGACTGTTCATCAGCCGCACCAGCGCTTCGCCCATGGCAGTATCGGTCAGCCGCAACTCGCGGGTTTCCCGACAGGCCAACACCAGATTATTCAGCTCCCGCAAACGGGCGGTTTCTTCAGCACTGCCTGCGACTCCCGAACAGGCGTCCATTACCCGTTGCAGAATCGGCACGTCGGTCGACGACAGCCCCATATGCAGTTGTTCACGCACCCAGTCACTGACCTGCGGTGCCTTGCGAATCCAGCCGGTTTCAATGGCGTATTCGAGCCCATGGGAAAAGGCAAAACCGCCCACGGGTAATGAGACTGATGACAAGTGCATCAGTCGGACCAATTGCAGCCCGGAAGCTATCTGCGTTTCCGCCTGTGGCTCGATAGCCACGGTCTCAGTGCTCATGACTGTGCGAGTGGTGATGGCTGTGGTCATGATCGTGGCTATGCGAATGGCTATGGCCATGTGAGTCGCCATGGTCATGACCATGAGAGTGGCCGCCCAGTCCTTTAAAATAAGCACCGTTCTCGGGAACGAAGACTTCTTCTTTATGGCTGATGGTCAGCTCCAGCAGTTCCAGCATTTCTTCTAACACATGGTCAGGAGTGATACGCAGCCACTTGTCGCCCACCTGCAATTTCACATGGCGGTTGCCGAGGTGATAACAGGCGCGGGCAAAGGTATGCCAGTCGTCACAGGTGGCTTCGGTGACCGGTTCCGGTGCCCCTTCAACCTTGACGATCTTGCCGCAGTGGCTTTTCAGAAACTCGCCCACCAGCAAGGCCTTGCCACGTTCCAGAAACACCCGGACTTCTTCACCATCGGTACTGGTCAGCCGCAGGCGGCCACGATCACGTTGTTCGTGAGTCAGGCATACGGTTGCGTAGACCGGGCCAGCCGGGTCCCCTGCTTTTTCAGGAACCCCCAGGCGTTCATAAATTTCCAGCATGGATTTCTCCGGTTCAGTCGGCTCCCACGCAGGAGCGTGGGGGCCGATAAATGTCAAACCTCGTTCCCACGCTCCGCGAGGGAACATCGCGGATAAATCCGCTCCTACAGATGCAGAACAACCGCACAAGCACCAAATCAGAACAGGTTATACAGCTGAGCTAACGGCAGTTCAGTTGCCGGTTCACAGGTCAGCAGTTCACCGTCGGCACGCACTTCATAGGTTTGCGGATCAACCGTGATGGTTGGCTGCCAGTTGTTCAGCACCATGTCGTTCTTGCTGATATTGCGGGTGTTTTTACAGGCCACCAGCTGACGGTTGATACCCAGATTTTCCTTGATGCCGTTATCCAGGGCGGCCTGGCTGACGATGGTAAAGGCCGTCTGGGCGGTCGCCTTGCCGTGGGCTCCAAACATCGGCCGGTAGTGTACTGGCTGCGGTGTTGGAATCGAGGCGTTGGGGTCGCCCATTGGCGCCGCGGCAATCATGCCGCCCTTGATGATCATTGAAGGCTTGGTGGCAAAAAATGCCGGTTTCCACAGCACCAGGTCCGCCAGTTTGCCCGCTTCAATCGAACCGACTTCGTGGCTGATACCGTGGGCAATCGCCGGGTTGATGGTGTACTTGGCGATGTAGCGACGGGCCCGAAAGTTATCGCTACCCAGGGTTTCATCTTCCGGTAGCAGGCCAAACTGCACTTTCATTTTGTGGGCGGTTTGCCAGGTACGGGTCACCACTTCACCGACCCGGCCCATTGCCTGGGAGTCGGACGAAATCATCGAGAAGGCACCGCGGTCGTGGAAGATATCTTCCGCCGCGATGGTTTCCTTGCGGATGCGGGAATCAGCAAAAGCAACGTCTTCCGGGATCGAGCTGTCGAGGTGATGGCAAACCATCAGCATGTCGAGGTGCTCGTCCACCGTGTTGACCGTGTAAGGACGGGTCGGGTTGGTAGACGATGGCAGTACGTTCGGGTAGGCACAGGCACGGATAATATCCGGCGCGTGGCCACCACCGGCACCTTCGGTGTGGTAGGTGTGAATCACCCGATCCTTGAAAGCACCAATGGTGTCATCAACAAAGCCGGACTCATTCAGGGTATCGGTGTGAATCGCCACCTGCACATCGTACTTGTCGGCCACGGTCAGACAGCAATCGATCGCGGCTGGTGTGGTGCCCCAGTCTTCGTGCAGTTTGAGGCCACAGGCACCGGCTTGCAGCTGTTCTTCCAGCGCGTCAGCCAGGGAAGCGTTGCCCTTGCCCAGAAAGCCAAAGTTCATTGGCATATCGTCGGTGCTCTGGATCATCTTGCCGATGTACCAGGGGCCAGAAGTACAGGTGGTGGCATTGGTGCCGGTCGCCGGGCCGGTACCACCACCAATCATGGTGGTGACACCGCTCATCAGCGCTTCTTCGACCTGCTGTGGGCAGATAAAGTGAATGTGGGCATCGATGCCACCAGCGGTCAGGATCGAACCTTCACCGGCGATCACCTCGGTACCCGGGCCAACAATGATATCAACATTGGCCTGCACATCCGGGTTACCGGCCTTGCCGATCCGCACAATACGGCCTTCCTTGATACCGACGTCACCCTTGACGATGCCCCAGTGATCCAGGATCAGCGCGTTGGTAATCACCAGATCCATCGAACCTTCGCTGCCGTCGGCAGGGTAGTTCATAATCTGGCTCTGACCCATGCCATCACGGATCACCTTGCCGCCACCAAACTTCACTTCATCGCCATAGACGGTGAAATCTTTCTCGACCTGAATCCACAGATCGGTGTCACCCAGGCGCACCTTGTCGCCGACGGTTGGGCCGAACATCTGGGCGTAGGCGGTGCGATCCATTTTGGCAGTGACGGTGGCAGAATCGGCACCTGCAGCGGCAGGCAGAGCGCCCATCACATCGCCACGGAAACCGTAGATTTCACGCTTGCCAGCGAACTCCACCAGCTCAATTTCACGGCCCTGGCCCGGCTCAAAACGCACTGCCGTGCCAGAAGCGATATTGAGGTGGAAACCCAACGCCGCCTGGCGATCAAAACTCAGCGCCAGGTTGGTTTCAGCAAAGTGATAGTGCGAACCCACCTGGATCGGACGATCACCGGTGTTTTCCACACGCAATTTGAGAGTCTTGCGACCAGCGTTTAATTCAATCTCGCCGCTGGCGGCTTGTACTTCACCTGGAATAAACATCGGTGTCTCCCTGTGGTGTTTTGGGTCGGACGTCGGAGGTATGACGTCGGACGCTTTATTTTGATCGGACGTTCTGGTGTATTACGCGTGCCGCTAATACACCCTACGATTTCTGTCGGATGGCGTTCGCTGCGCTCATTTATCCGACCTACGAAGCCGTGAATCCGCTAAGCCGTAGGATAGGCCACGTCCATCAGGTGTTGGGCAAGGCCCAACCTACATAGCAGGCGATTTAACAAATCGGCTCGTGGACCGTGACCAGCTTGGTGCCATCGGGAAAAGTCGCTTCCACTTGCACTTCATGCACCAGCTCAGGTACGCCCGCCATCACCTGATCGGCGCTCAGCAGGGTTTTGCCATAACTCATCAGCTCCGCCACGGTTTTACCGTCTCGGGCACCTTCCATGATTTCCATGGTGATGTAGGCCACCGCTTCCGGGTAGTTGAGCTTGAGGCCACGGTTGAGGCGACGTTCCGCCAGCAGTGCTGCGGTAAAAATCAGCAGCTTGTCTTTTTCTCTTGGCAACAGTTCCATAGAGCCCTCGTTGTTATTTCTTTCCGGTTTTACCGGTGCCGCCACCACATAAAGCATGGTAACGAGTTAATTTGCATCTAATCGCTTCAGACGTCAGGTCGCCCAGATTCTCGGCGCACAGGCCTCTCTGGCCAGCAACAGCGGCCGGATCTGCGCCCAGCATTCACCAAACAGCTTGCGCGCCTGTTCCGAGCAACTGCCCAGATAACGCACAATCAGAAAATCGTGATTGAGAGTGACGCCAGCCAAAGCGTCCTTATCCTGTTCAATCCAGCGGTCACACAGCGCCCGAAGCGCGTCCAGCTGGGCTTCGGAAACCGCATCAGCGCCAAAGGGACCCGCCACCATGGTGCCACTGATCGGCCGTTGTTTGAGGCCACAACTGGCTTGCAACATGCCCTGCTTTGAGCCGTCTACGACCAGACGTTCCCGCAAGCATAGCCTGCCATCGCGCCAGATGTTGAGGCTTTGGCTCATGGCGCTGCCTTCATCAAAAGCCTTGCCCGCGGCGGGCAAACCCAGGCTGGTCACTTCCCAACCGATATAACGGGCGTTACCGTGAAGATTCACACGGGTTTCAAGACGGGTAACCGCACCGGGATAAATAATCGATTCCAGTGGCAGCCATTCCAGCGAGGCGTTGTCAGCGACGTTGAATTCAATGATCTGGCGTTGCAACGACTTGTCGGCGCGGGCCTTGTAGACCCGTCCGGCACCCGGCGTGGTAATCAGCGCGGCGGCATTGCTGCCAAGGTTGGCAGCAATTGCCAGGGTGTCGCCGGAAACCATGCCGCCCGGCGGATGCAACAAGTACAGGTGTGCCAGTTCGCGCCCTTCCGGATAGAAGGGCTTCTGGATGTAGAGCGGTCCCTGATGAGACTTGCTTTTGAGTACTGAGCCTCGTGCGGTGGCTTCAATGCCCAGCGTTAACGAGGCATCCCAGCGGGAAGGTGATGCTGCAGTCACCCCTTCCGGCGCGGCGGCGGTCGATGCCAGCGAGCCTGTGGGAAGATTCATTCATTAGCTCCGTGTTCTTACATGACCGTTCGGTCAGGAAATTGCCATATCATACCGCCAGATACTGACGAATCAGCTCGTCACTCAGATTGTCCATTTTGTCACTGGCGACAACCCGGCCCTTTTCCATCAGCCTGAATTCACGTCCGACCCGGCGAGCGAAGCCGAGTTTCTGTTCCACCAAGATAACCGTCAAGCCTTCTTCGGCATTGAGTTTGAGGATCACATCGCCAATTTGTTTGACGATATTGGGCTGAATACCTTCGTTGGGCTCGTCCAGAATCAGTACTTCCGGCTCGATCACCAGCGCCCGGCCAATCGCCAGTTGCTGCTGCTGACCACCCGAGAGGTCACCGCCACGACGATGCAGCATCTGCTTCAGCACCGGGAACAGCTCAAAGATTTTTGCCGGAATATCATGGGTTTCGTCTTTGACCTTAACCCCGGCCTCGCGCAATAACTTTAGCCGTTGCTTGCGAATCGGCAGGCCAATACGGAGGTTTTCTTCCACCGTCAGCATCGGGAAAATATCGCGTCCCTGGGGCACAAAACCAATGCCCGCCAGCGCTCGTGCTTCAGCAGTTTGTTTGTGCAGGGCGTTACCGTTGAGCAGGATTTCACCGCTGGAAATTGGCAGCAGCCCCATCAGGCACTTCAGCAAGGTGGTTTTGCCAACGCCGTTACGGCCCATGATGCAGGTACAGGAACCCTTTTCGATATTAAGATCCAGATTCCACAGAATCTGGGTGCCGCCGTACAGCTGGTCGACCTGGTTAATGGCAATCATGCTTCTTCTCCCAGATACACTTCGATCACGTCTTTGTTGTTCTGCACCTGATCCATGGAGCCTTCTGCCAGCACTGAACCCTGATGCAGCACAGTTACGGTGCGAGCGATGGAGCGAACAAACTCCATATCGTGCTCGACCACAATCACGGTACGTTCACCGGCCAGAGAGGTCAGCAGCTCGGCGGTGCGCTCGGTCTCCTGTGGCGTCATGCCCGCGACCGGCTCGTCCACCAGCAGCAAACGGGGATCAGCCATCAACAACATGCCAATTTCGAGCCACTGTTTCTGACCGTGCGACAAGGCACCCGCCAACATAAACCTCTGATCCTGCAGACCAATGATTTGCAGCACTTCGTCGATGCGCAGTAGCTCGGTTGGCGACAGCCGTGACAGCAGCGTGGCGATCACCCCCTTGTTGGATTTCAGCGCCAGTTCGAGGTTGTCGAATACCGTCTGGGCTTCGAACACGGTCGGCTTCTGGAACTTGCGACCGATGCCCAGCTGGGCGATTTCGTCCTCGCTGTGCTCCAGCAAGTTGATGTTGGAACCAAAATACACCGACCCGGTGTCTGGCCGGGTTTTGCCGGTAACCACGTCCATCAGCGTGGTTTTACCAGCACCGTTGGCGCCGATAAGGCAGCGCAGCTCACCGTCGTTGATATAGAGGTTGAGGTTGTTGAGCGCCTTGAAGCCATCGAAGCTGAGGTTGACCCCTTCGATGTACAACAGCACCTGCTTGGAAACATCGACGCTCTGTTGCTGTGGTGGTACCAGGAATGGCCACACCTGATCCGGGCGGAAAAATTCACGGGCCTGATCCGCGCGCTCGGTAATCATGTTCATGCGCCTGCTCCTTCGGTTTTAGCTGCGCTGGAGGATTTGCCAGTGCCAGCCGCCGCGGGTTTGCCCGCACCAAGCTGCTGTTTCAGCTGGCTGTAAAGGCCGATCAGGCCTTTTGGCAGATACAGGGTGACCAGCACAAACAGCGCTCCCAGCATAAACAGCCAGCCTTCTGGCAGAATCGCGGTAAAACGGGTCTTGGCATAGTTCACCAGCAGCGCGCCGACCACCGCGCCAATCAGGGTGCCACGACCACCAACAGCGACCCAGATCACCACTTCAATCGAGTTGATCGGAGAAAACTCACCGGGGTTGATAATGCCGACCTGTGGCACATACAGGGCACCGGCAATCGCTGCAATCACAGCGGAATAAACAAACAACCAGACCTTGTAGGTTTCAGTCTTGTAGCCGATAAAACGGGTGCGGGCTTCGCTGTCGCGGACTGCCAGAATCACCTTGCCCATGCGGGAGTTCATGATCCAGTGGCTGGTCAGCAGCGCCGCACAGAGGAATCCGGCCGTCAGCAGGAACAGCACAATGCGGGTGGTATCCGACTGCAGGTCAAAACCCAGAATGTCCTTGAAGTCGGTCAGGCCGTTGTTGCCACCAAACCCCATTTCGTTGCGGAAGAAAGCCAGCATCAGCGCATAGGTCAGCGCCTGGGTCATGATCGACAGATAAACACCGGTTACCCGCGAGCGGAACGCCAGGAAGCCAAACACATAGGCCAGCACGCCCGGCACCAGCAGTACCATGATCATGGCAACCCAGAACTGGTCCATACCAAGCCAGAACCACGGCAGCTCTTGCCAGTCGAGGAACACCATAAAGTCCGGCAGCAGCGGGTTACCATAAACACCGCGATCGCCGATCTGACGCATCAGGTACATGCCCATGGCGTACCCGCCAAGCGCAAAGAAAGCACCGTGCCCCAGGCTCAGAATGCCGCAGTAACCCCACACCACATCGACCGCCAGCGCCAACATGGCATAACACAGATATTTGCCCAGCAAGGTGATGGTGTAGGTGCTGACGTGCAGCGCCGAACCCTCCGGCGTCAGCAGATTCAGCGCCGACGCCAGCACGGTTACCACCAACAGGATGATCACAAACGGCATCACCCGGCCGCCGGGCTGACCCCGATCTTTAAAGACAGATTGCAGCATGCCTGAAGTACTCATTCAGCAGCCCTCCCTTTCTGGGGAAACAGTCCCTTCGGACGTTTCTGGATAAACAGGATGATGAACACCAGCACCAGAATGCTGGCCAGTACGGCACCGGTGACCGGCTCAAGGAACTTGTTGGCGATCCCCAGCGAAAAGGCGGCGACCAAAGTGCCCCAGAGATTACCGACGCCACCAAATACCACCACCATAAAGGAGTCGATGATGTAGCTCTGGCCCAGGTTGGGGCCGACGTTGGTCAGCTGGCTCAGTGCCACCCCGGCAATGCCGGCGATACCGGAACCCAGCCCGAAGGTCATGGCATCGACACGATCAGAACGCACGCCCATGGCACGGGCCATGGCGCGGTTTTGAGAGACCGCCCTGACATTCAGACCAAGATTGGTTTTCTTGAGGATGATCAGCAACGCAAAGAACACCAGCAGCGCAAACGCCAGGATGTACAACCGGTTCAGCGTCAGCGACCACACCGGGTTGATCTGCAGCGTGCCCGCCATCCAGTCCGGTGTTGAAACCGGTACGTTCTGGGGAGAAATCACGGTACGCACCAACTGTTGCAGGAACAGGCTGATACCAAAGGTCGCCAGCAGGGTTTCCAGTGGCCGACCGTGCAGGTGCCGAATCACCCCGCGTTCAATCGCTACCCCCACCAGACCGGAAACCACAAAGGCCGCCGGAATCGCAATCCAGATCGACAGGTCGATATGGTTCGGCATCAGCTGCTGGATCACATAAGTGGTGTAGGCACCCAGCATGATCATTTCGCCGTGGGCCATATTGATCACACCCATCACACCAAAGGTAATCGCCAGACCAATGGCCGCCAGCAGCAGCACAGAGCCCAGACTCAATCCGAAAAACAGCTGGTCGATAAACCCGTAGAACTCGACTTTTTCCTGAATTCGCTCCAGCGCCTTCGCTGCAGCGGCGCTGACCCTGGCACTGTAATCGGCGTGATCCGGCTCCATTTCTGCGTATTTGCGCAGCATGTTACGGGCTTCCGGTTGCAGGCTGCCTGCCAGACCTTCAACGGCATCGAGCTTCTCGATATCGGAACTGCCCTGATCGAGGGCGTACATTGCCAGCGCCAGATCCATCGCCTGCTGGACTTCCTCGACAGACTCGTTGGCACGTGCTTCACGAATCTGGCCAACGGTGTCGTTATCCAGCTCTGACAGCAGACTCAGCACCGCCTGCTCACGGCTGTGCGGATTGGCCGACGACAGCTGGATGCGGGCAATGGCGTTGCGCAAATAGCTGCGCAGGGTGTTGTTGACGCGAATCTTCTTCACATCCCGGCTGCCAAGGCCAGTCACCGCCGCTTTGGTGAGAATATCGGCGTAGGATTCTTCGCCAGCGGTGTCAGTCTTGCCGACCACCTGCGACGTGTCTTTCACGTAATAAAGGTCGCCATTCAGCATGGTGCGGAACAGCGGCAGCATCTCCTCACCGCCCTGTTGCTCCAGCGCTTCCAGCACCGGCACCGCCTGGGTGAGGGATTTTTCAGTCAACTCCTGCACCAGTTCCGGCACAGTACGGGTTGTGGCTGCAGGGCTTTCAAGCGCGTCGGTGAGGGTTTCTGAATAAGAAACTGCAGGCATCAGACAACCCATCAGCCAAAGACTGATGCAAAGTATCTGTTTCACGTTGTTCTCCGCTTCGGTTGGGACATCCCGCGGCAGCGCGGGTGAAGCTGTGGATAATTGGATGGTGGCCGTTATCGGCAAGGTCGGGCAAGGCCCGACCTGCTTGCGGTGTTAACCTGCTTGCTGGCAGGATGGGCCATGCCCATCAAATCCAGGGCATAGCGTCCTGCCGCACGGGCCTTACTGGGCAGCCATCGCACCGCCACAAGACTTGGTCTTGACGTTGTAGTTGCCGCACTTGATTGGCGCAGTCCAGTCAGAGATCAGGTCTTTCGAGCCTGGCAGGTAGTCAGACCAGGCATCACCCGGTACCACACCGTCGGTTTCCCAAACCACTTCAAACTGGCCATCATCCTGGATTTCACCGATCAGTACCGGCTTGCTCAGGTGGTGATTCTTGTTCATTACCGCAGTACCGCCAGTGAGGTTTTTCACTTTCTGGCCGATCATCGCCTGCTCAACCTTGTCGACGTCGGTGGTACCAGCCTGGGAGACCGCCTGGGTCCACATTTTGAAGCCAATGTAGGTCGCTTCCATCGGGTCGTTGGTTACCCGCTTGTCGTTCTTGATAAAGGTGTGCCAGGTGTCGATGAATTTTTCGTTTTCAGCGGTATCGACAGACTCGAAGTAGTTCCAGGCAGCCAGATGGCCAACCAGTGGCTTGGTGTCGATACCAGACAGCTCTTCTTCACCCACAGAGAACGCCACTACCGGAATGTCTTCGGAAGAGATGCCCTGGTTACCCAGTTCCTTGTAGAACGGTACGTTGGCGTCACCGTTGATGGTGGAAACCACTGCGGTTTTCTTGCCCTTGCTGCCGAATTTCTTGATGTCAGAAACAATCGACTGCCAGTCAGAATGACCAAACGGAGTGTAGTTAACCATGATGTCGGCTGGCTTCACGCCCTTGGCCTTCAGGTAGGCTTCGAGAATCTTGTTGGTGGTACGCGGATAAACGTAGTCAGTACCGGCCAGAACCCAGCGCTCAACGCCGAGGTCGTTCATCAGGTAATCAACCGCAGGAATGGCTTGCTGGTTAGGCGCTGCGCCGGTGTAGAAAACGTTTTTGGAGGATTCTTCGCCTTCATACTGCACCGGATAGAACATCAGACCATTGAGTTCTTCCAGTACCGGCAAGGCAGATTTACGGGAAACCGACGTCCAGCAACCGAAGATGACATCCACATCATCCTTGGTCAGCAGCTCGCGGGTTTTCTCGGCAAACAAAGGCCAGTTGGAAGCCGGGTCAACCACCACAGCTTCAAGCTTCTTGCCCAGCAAGCCGCCAGCCTTGTTCTGCTCGTCGATCATCATCAAAACAGTGTCTTTCAGGGTGGTCTCGGAAATTGCCATGGTGCCAGACAGGGAGTGCAATACACCCACCTTGATCGTGTCACCCGCAGCGGCGGTGAAGCTGATCATGGACGTGCCCAGCGCCAGTGTTACACCTGCAAACAGCTTGTTGAATTTCATGTCGAGTTCCTCTGCTCGGATTTTCTAGTGTGGATGCAGTGCATCCCTCCCCCGTTCTCGAAATCCATTATTGAAAAACCCGCGCGCGACCGATATTGGCCGATTAACGCAAGCAACTGCGCGTTTGCGCGTAGAGGGATACGTCATTTGACGTAGGTGGAGGGAGGTCGGGGTCTGAGGTCGTAGGAAGCGGTTTGCCGCCGATGGTAGATGCCAATCGCCTGGGCCATGCCCGGGTCAGTGAAGCTGCTTTAAGCCTGAGAGAGCTGACAAAGAAAGATGAACACCCTCGCTGTGCACCGCGGTTTTTTATGCCTGCTTATTCGAAAGCAATTCTGAATGGTTTGCCGAATACCACGCCATGAACGTGGTACGGCGTTCTTGCTATCAGAGATATTCGTTCGACAGCGAAAAAACGTTATCACTGAAAATCCCTTCAGCCTGAGACTTAACTTCAATCTGAAATAGTCGCAAAGCAATGATGTCATTTGCAGCATCAATGGCTTCGTCGGATTCTTCATCGTTGTTTTCTACAATGCTCAGCAGTTCCTTTTCTCTGGCAGCCAATGAGCGCCACAACATGTTGAAGGCCGCGCTATCAAAATTCAGTTGTAACTCTCGCATTTGGATCACCTCACACTTTTTTCTTGTAGAGTTTTTCGCAGTGTACGACGACACTTTCCAGGGCACCGATGTATCGCCCCAACGTCATATTACGAACCGGAGCCAACATATGGTGGCCATGAGATCCCCGCTTTACTAACTTCAGCTCAGGGAGCAAAGGCGTGCCCTGCTAATTTCCCAAACCCAGCCAGTCAACGGGAATGGCTCCAGACCAGCCTTGTTAAAAACACTCACGCCGTTACCATTTGCAATAACTGTTTTAACGCCGTTCACTTCAATAAGCTGGATTTCACCAGCGCGAAGTCTCCCAAGTCGAGGGGACTGTCAGTATTTCCAATACGATATAAATCATCCTTCGTTATAAGTTATAAATAGTTGCTCATCGCTCATCGACCAGTTCCTTTGAGTTATTTCGAGCGGGCAGATTAGGCAAGTCAGATCTTTTGAGTGGGCAACTCATCACATTTGATAGGCAGTATCTTGAGGGCGTTATCTAACTGAGATAATCATCATGAACTGTCTGTGACGGTTCACTGATTTACCAAGCCGTTGGCAGTGTGGCCTTCTTGATAGCATGGGACAACTGTTGAATCCGAGCTCCGCCATGCCCACTGTCAAAAACACTGCTCGCTGGAATATGGTGACGGTGGTCAACGCTATTCTGGCGGACAGCATGTGAATACCACCGATTCCGCCGTGCAGGCCACACACCTGCCGAGTGGTATTCAGGTAAGAGTGGAAACCGATCGCAGCCAAACCGTATACACGCGTGAACATGGCTTGCCTCCAGCCCCATCCGCCGCTACCATGCGCTCACTTTTCGACCACTATCCAGACGATAATGGTCCCAACCTTCAACTGCAGAGGAGATTTTATTATGTCGTTTTTCAACTCCCTTGCAGGCCTCGCCCACGGTTAATCCTGTTCCTGCTGTTTGCAGGAATATCTGACTGCCCGGGCTCAGTTTTCTGCGGCCTGCCAATTCGAATCTTTTTCTATCCATCTAAAAGAGAATTGGAGCTATGGGCACGTCCATACAAATTCTGTCTGAACATATTAGTCTGGTCGCCTCAGCACACAGCTGGATTGAAGGGCTGGCGATTCAACAATTGCATACCACGGCGGCGATGCCGGGGATGCAGCAGGTGGCGGGTATGCCAGACCTGCACCCTGGCAAGGGTTATCCGATTGGTGTCGCCTGTTTCAGTCTCGGTCAGTTGTACCCTGCGCTGGTTGGCAGTGATATCGGTTGCGGTATGTCGCTGTGGCAAACCGGTCTGGCCTGTCGCAAGGCCAAACCGGACAAGCTGGCTAACTCACTTAAGAACGTCGAACAGCCTTTGGATGCCAGTTGGCATTCGCTGATTCAGTCCGAAAAAAGCGCCCGAGTCATCACCAACGATGGCTTTGACAGCGCGTTAGGCACCATTGGCAGCGGTAATCATTTTGCCGAATTCCAGCAGGTCGATGCGGTATTTGATGAGGCGCTGTTCGCGGTAGCAGGTCTAGACCCGAAGCACTTGCAGCTGCTGGTGCATTCCGGTTCCCGCGGTTATGGCCAGAGCATTCTGCAACAGCATGTGCAGCAGTTTGGTCATCAGGGGTTGGCTGATAACACTCCCGAACAGCGGGACTATCTAAAGCAGCATAACGATGCGCTACGCTGGGCCGAACTGAACCGGGTTTTAATCGCCCGGCGCTTTCTGGAAGCGGTACGCACTGAGGGCCAGCCACTGCTGGATGTTAACCACAATCTGGTGACGCCGTTCAGCTACCCTGATGGGGATGTGAACACACAACAGCAAGGCTGGTTACATCGAAAGGGCGCGACACCAGCGGATCAACCACTGCTGGTGATTCCCGGCTCGCGCGGGGATTATTCCTGGCTGGTTGCGCCGCTGACTGACGCCGATCCGGCCGCCTTGTGTTCACTGGCACATGGTGCCGGACGCAAGTGGAAACGCAGCGACTGTAAGGGACGGCTGGCGCACAAATACAGCCAGGCTGATTTACAGCGTACGGCACTGGGCAGTCAGGTGATCTGCGGTAACAAGGAGCTGCTGTACGAGGAGGCTCCACAGGCTTACAAGGACAGCCGCCGGGTGATCGACGATATGCTGGAGGCCGGGCTGATCCGACTGGTTGCACGATTGAAGCCGGTGCTGACCTTCAAAACCCTGGGAGGTCACTGCTGATGCTGTTATTGCAATTATCCGCAGGCCAGGGGCCGGAAGAATGCAGTCGTGCCGTGGCGCTGGCCTGGCAGCGTATGCAGGATGAAGCTCGCAAGTACGATGTCGAGCTGCAACTGTTGGAGCAGCAAGGCGACCGACGACCTGGCTGTTTCAAGTCACTGCTGATCGGGATTCAGGGCAAGGATGCCTTGCCCTTTTCTCAGTGCTGGCAAGGCGTGTTGCTGTGGGTCTGCGCTAGCCCCTATCGTCCGGCGCACAAGCGCAAGAACTGGTATTTCAGTGGAGAGCTGTTTGATACATCTGATTTTGAGGTATCTGGTTCTGGAGAGCCGGGTTCTGGGGGAAACGGGAACGGGAATCTGGATAACACGATCCAGTACCGCAGCTGCCGGGCCTCCGGTGCTGGCGGACAGCATGTGAATACCACCGACTCCGCCGTGCAGGCCACACACCTGCCGAGTGGTATTCAGGTAAGAGTGGAAACCGAGCGCAGCCAGCACACCAACAAGAAACTGGCGCGTCTGTTGATTCTGCACAAACTGGCCTTGCTGGCACAGGCGCAACGTGCGCAAGGTGAACAACAGCGTTGGCAGCAACATTGGCAACTGGAACGGGGTAATCCACAGCGGCGGTTTGTCGGGCCGGCGTTTGTGGAGGGTTAGAGAGCTCAGGGCTTCCACGCAGGAGCGTGGGAGTCAGACACTCCAGATTCGGGCATAAAAAAGCCGCTCATGGAGCGGCAAAATCAACGCCGGTCAGGCCGCCATCCCGGAGGCCTGCAGGCTTGGGTGTTTCCAGGGTGCACTATTGGTTGATCAGGACTGGCTCGACATAATCTGTTCGTACATTTTGGTGATGTCGTTCATTTTCCAGAGAATCGATTCGGTGGTTACGGCAATCACGGTCGGTACGTACTGGCCGTTTTCATCCAGCTTGAAACCGGTCTGGGAAAACGACCACTGCGAGCCAACCCGTTCCAGCGCCTGACGGACTTCCGGTGTATTGATGGGTGACTGCTGCAGCTGCTGCAATGATTGTCCAAATTCTGCAATCGAGTCCGAGAACTCCTTGCGCACGTCAGCAGAGTCAACATTCCAGTACATGGCGACATAAGCCTTGGCGATACGCTGTGACAACATCCGCTGACGGCCGGAAATATTCACCAGCTCGGCACTGGGCACATTGGCAAAGCGGGCGATCTCGATCACCACATCATTACAGGCGCCCAGAAGGTCACGGTTTTCCTTCATAAAGCTGTCGATATTGCTTTTCACCGGTGTGGCCAGCAGCCCGGCACGGTGTTTGACCCAAATTTTTTCAACCATGCCCAGCCGGGTGCGAATCTTGTCGGTCGGGGCGTAGTCCTGCAGGGCCTGCAGGCGCTCCTCAAACAGGCCGATGCTTTCATCCAGCTGCTTGTGGGCAACGTCGGTTTTGACGTCAGCACCAATCATCAGATAGCTCTTCATCATCCGTTGCGACAACATCCGCTGACTGCCAGACAGGTTAATAGCTTCGGCATCGTTCATCGCCAGCGCAGGAACACCGAATCCCAGCAGGCTGCTGACGGCGATCAAAATGGCCATTACCTTCTTCATACGACACTCCCCCCTTCGCTTAAGACGTCGTAAATATGAGTAACGAACCAGCGGCTGACTTTTCGAGCGGCCAAAAAAAAAGCCGACCTCTACGAGAGAGATCGGCTTTGATCTGAACGCCTGCTTACGCAAGCTGCATCTGGTTCGGAGACTAACAAGTGATTGCACCGTCATTGGTGCATTGCTCAAAAATAACACAATTATGACAGCGCGCTACGGCCAACGATCAGCCGTTACGACAAAACGGACATTCGATCAGGCGTTGTATCCTGGCTTCACGGCAACAGAGGCTATTCCACTGTTAACAAGCGCAGGGCCACGCCTGCAGCGGCCGTGCGGTTTTCTACACCGAGTTTTGTGAACACCTGTTCGAGGTGTTTGTTCACCGTGCGTGGGCTCATGCCGAGGATCTCGGCGGCTTCGCGGTTGGCCTTGCCGTTGGCGATCCAGTACAGCACTTCCGACTCCCGTTCGGTCAGGCCAAGCTGATCCCGCAGCAGCATGGGGCCACTCGGGCGTTCGCCGTCGATCAGTTTGATCAGGGTGTCGCCACTGGGTTGGCGCTCTACGAAACGGGCGGTCAGTGGATAACTGAGGTCGTGAAAGCGGATGCTGTGGCCAGGCTGTAGCGGCTGTCCCAGCCACTGTTGCAGCTGCGGTGCAATCACCGCCTGCAGTACAAATTCATCCACCCGGGCACGCGCCAGCAAGGCGTGGGTTTGTGGTGTCGCCCAGCTGGTGATGCCAGCGGGAGTCACGGTCATCAGGTGCTGGCCGGTGGAGTCCAGGGCCGACTGGGCACTGTTGGTCAGGCGGGCATTTTTCAGATGCACCCGAATCCGCGCCAGCAGTTCCTGTGGTTTGATCGGTTTGGTGAGGTAGTCGACGCCGCCCGCTTCGAGGCCTTTGACGATGTGTTCGGTCTCGGTCAGGCCAGTCATAAAGATGACGGGAATATTGGCCAGCTCAGGGTCAGACTTGAGAATCCGGCAGGCTTCAAAGCCGTCCATGTTGGGCATGATGGCGTCCATCAGAATCACATCCGGGCGCATTTTACGGGCGATCATCAACGCCTGACGGCCTTCCAGCGCTACCAGCACTTCCAGTCCGGCGGCTTCAAGGGCGTCATTGATCAGGCTGAGCGAATCTGGCGAATCGTCTACCACCAGCACCATATCCGTGCTGCCTGACTGCTGATCTGTGTATGAAGCCGTCAAAGAGACCACCCGCCTGCCTGCTGCCTGAAAACCATTGCCAATTGTCGGGTATTGTAGCGTTTAAACACAATCGTCATCGTCCATTTTGCTGCTCGGCTTGTGCTGCCAGCCAGACCACCACCCGCTCCGCCAGTTCGGCAAAGCGGAAGCCACTCACCAGCGCCTGTGCCTCGTCCATCAAGGCCACCGGGAAATCCGTGGCTGCCAGCGCCTGCAGACTTTGCTGAACCCCCTTGCGATAGCCCATTTCGGCGTAGGCTTGCAGCTCCCTTAGCCGTTCGGTCTGCGCATCGGTGAGCGCTGGCAAACCGCTTTTGGCCTGATCCAATGCTGCCGCTTCCGGCACCAGCAAGCTGCCTTCAGCCAGTTCACCGGCTTCGCTGTTGCGCCAGCGCCACTGCAAATGCAGCAAGCCGCCAACGACTGTCAGCAAGCGGCGGTTAGTGACCGGCTTGACCAGATAATCGTTGTAGATCGACTGTTCGGCGGCACTGCGATCCTGTTCCTGGGCGTCGGCCGACAGCATTACCAGCGGCTGCTTGATACCTTGCTGACGCAATACCGCCGCCAGTTCCAGCCCGGACATGCCCGGCATGGAAATATCCAGCAGGAACAGATCGGGAATCTTGCTCATCTGCTGGTCGAGCATTTTCAGACACTGGCTGGCGTTGGCGGCTTCCAGCACCACAAAGCCCAGCGGCGTTAACAGGTCCGACAACAAACCGCGTACCACCGGGTCGTCGTCCACCAGCATGATGCTGCGCTGATAACCGTCGTAACCGGCCAGCCGATGGATATCGAGCAGGTCCTCGGAAGCCAGCTGGCTGCCATGCTGTTCCGACAGCCACGGCAACATCAGCGCCACCCGGAAACAACTGCCATGGCCGGGTTCGCTGTCGACCTTGAGATCGCCGCCCATAATATCCACCAGCAAACGCACGATAGTGAGCCCCAGGCCAGTGCCCGGCAAACTGGCGGTATTCTGATCTCGCACCCGTTCGAACGGATCAAAAATTCGTTGCAGCTCGGCACTTTCAATACCGGGGCCGGTATCGCGAATAGAGAATTCCGCCACCTGATTGCGATAGCGAATATCAAAACGGACTTCGCCCTCACGGGTGTATTTGACCGCGTTGGACAACAGGTTGATGAGGATTTGCCGCAGCCGCTTTTCGTCGGTCATGGTCCAGCGCGGCAGCTTGCCCTGAATCGAGGTTTCAAAGCGGATGCCTTTTTTACCGGCTTCCATGGCGAACATGGCTTGCAGCTGTTCGATGAGCGGCGGCAATTCGACCTGCTCGCGAAACAGCTCCAGCCGACCCGCTTCGATACGGGAAATATCCAGCAGGCCGTCGATCAGGTCAGTGAGGTATTGGCCCGAGCGCTGAATAATCTGCAAACCGTTCTGATGAGTGTCCGGGGTGTCTTCACGGCTGGCCAGTAAATGGGCGTAACCAATCACCGATTGCAGCGGTGTGCGTAACTCGTGGCTAATCCCTGTTAGATAGCGGCTCTTGGCGGCGTTGGCGCGCTCCGCCAGCTCTTTCGCCTGCTGCAGCTCGCGGTCGGTTTCTTCGTGAGCCTCGATTTCCGCCATCAATTTTCGGGTCTGTTTGTTGGATTCCTTCTGTGCCACAACCCGGCTTTCATGAGCCAACAGGAACAGCCAGGCAACCACCCCGGAAACAATCAACAGGGTGAAAAACAACGTCCAGAGGGTTTGCTGCAGCAGCCGGATTTCATCCGGATAAACCGGTGCCATCTGACGGTAGATCAGCGCCAGCAAGGCCGCTGTCAGCAGATTCACCACCAGCAATAGCGCGGTGAACTGGCCCAGCCGCGAATTGACCAGTCGCACCACCCGGCTTGAGACAAACTTCGACAGGAAATGGGTAATCTGCCGCGATACCCGTCCCCAGGGTTTGCAGACGTCCATGCAACGCACGTCCAGACTGCAACAGAGTGAACAGATCGGCAGCGAATAGGCCGGGCACCAGCTCATGTCTTCCGACTCAAAATGGTTCTCACAGACGCCGCATTTATGCGTGGTGGCGACCATGCCAATCGGCTGCGGCCGGGCGACCGGGGTTGCTGGAGTGATATCCAGCGCCAGCAATTCCGGCGAGGTACGGGCGATGTAGTATTTGCCATTGGTCAGCCAGGCGATTAATGGCACTGCCAGAAAACAGGTCAGCAGGCTGACAAAGTGGCTGAGAGTCGCCAGCACGTCGCCGAACAGCCCCAGATACGACAACATGCCCAGCGTCGATGCCAGCAGCATGGAGCCAACCCCCACCGGGTTGATGTCGTACAGGTGTGAGCGTTTGAATTCCATCACCTTGGGGCTCAAGCCCAGCGGCTTGTTGATCAGCAGGTCGGCAGCCAGCGAACCAAGCCAGCTCACCGCCACAATGGCAAACACCCCCAGCACCGCTTCGAGCGCCTGATAGATTCCCAGCTCCATCAACAGCAGCGCAATGGTGACGTTAAACACCAGCCAGACCACCCGGCCTGGATGGGAGTGGGTCAGCCGCGAGAAGAAATTCGACCAGGCGATGGAACCGGCATAGGCGTTGGTGACGTTAATTTTCATCTGCGAAATGATCACCATGGTCGCTGCCAGCAACAGCGCGGTGCCCTCCGATTGGGTCAGATAGAAGTACACCCGCTGATACATATGGGTCGGGTCAGTCGCCTGGGCGTAATCCATGCCTTGGGTAATCGCCAGATACGCCAGAAACGAGCCCAGCAACATCTTGATGATGCCGATCAACACCCAGCCCGGCCCCGCCAGCACCAGCCAGAACCACCAGCGTTGGTGATTTTCCTCGGTCCGCGGCGGCATAAAACGCAGATAGTCGACCTGCTCGCCTATTTGCGGCACCAGCGCAAAAAATACCGACGCCGCCGCACCAAACAGCAGGATATTGAAACCGCCACTGCTGCCATCAGCCCGTGGCAACGCATTGGCATCCGGTAACGCCTGTCCCATACCGGCGTATTCGGTCCAGCCCGGCAAATTGGCGGATTCGTTGACAATCACCACCAGCAGCGCGGCGCATTGCAACCCGACCCACAACAGCTGGGTGCCCGACTGGAATTTGCTGATCGCCCGGATGCCGTGGGTCACAATCGGAATCACCGCCACCGCACAGATAAAATAACCAATCGCCAGCGGCACGCCGAGCAAGGCATACAAGGCACCGGCGAGAATCACCGCTTCGATGGCAAAAAAGATAAAGGTGAACGTGGCGTAGATCAGCGAGGTAATAGTTGAACCCAGGTAGCCAAATCCGGCACCCCGGGTCAGCAGGTCGATGTCCAGCCCGTGACGGGCAGAATAATAGGTGATCGGAAAGCCGGTGATAAAAAACACCAGGCACACCACCAGCATGGCCACCACGGTATTGGTGAAACCGTAGTTGAGGGTTACTGCAGCGGCGATACCTTCCAGCGCCAGAAACGCCGTTGCGCCCAACGCTGTCTGGGCCACCCGTTCGATCGACATCCGCCGACCGCTGCGGGCAGTAAAACGCAGTGCATAGTCTTCCAGCGTCTGGTCGGCGACCCATTTGTTGTAGTGGCGACGAACCTTGAAAATTCTCTGGGAAGCCGACATATCCTCACCACAGCACCATAAAAGGGCAGTGTACCCTGAGCCCGCCCAATCCGGCAGTCCGCCGTGTTTTGACGACATTGGCCCAGGCTCACTGGCAAGTCTTATCGTATGAACGCGGTAACAGAGTGTTCGTGGGGAACAACAGAACACCGGAACTCTGGCCCGGCAAAGACCTTCAAAGCCTTATAACAATCAGCGCAGCGCCCTTTGGCAGCGGAGGCTTTTATGTTCTCGCCCTACACCATTACCGAACGCTGGCCCGCCAGCAATCCCGACATCATCCAGCTGTATACCGTCGATACGCCTAACGGCCTGAAGGTCGCGGCGATGCTGGAAGAAACCCATATTGCCTACGAAAAACACCTGCTCAGTTTCCGCGACGACGACCAGCACAGCGCCGAATTTCTGTCGCTCAATCCCAACAACAAGATCCCGGCGATCATCGACCCGCACGGTCAGGACGGTATGCCGTTAGGGCTGTGGGAAAGCAACGCCATCCTGCTGTATCTGGCCGAAAAATCCGGTCGTTTCCTGCCCCATGATCGCCACGCCCGTTACGAAACCATTCAATGGTTAATGTGGCAGGCCTCCGGCCCCGGTGTCATGTTTCCGCAGTTCGGCTTTTTCTTCACCAAAGAAGGCGCCGAGTGGGAAGACAAACGGCCGTTACAGAAATACCGCAAGGAAACCAAACGACTGTTAACCGTGCTGGATCAGCGCCTCAGCGACCATACCTACATCATGGGTAACGACTACAGCATTGCCGACATCGCCAACTGGCCCTGGGTTCGGGCACTGATTCGCCCTTACGAAGCCCAGCAGGAGCTGGCGCTGGATTATTACCCTCACGTGCGCCAGTGGCTGAACCTCTGTCTCGAACGCCCTGCCAGTGTGGCGGTATTACACCCCTGAGGTTCTGGCAGACAGGCTGGATTAAGCGGCGCGGAAATCATCTGTGCCGCCGGCCTCCAGACCACCACGGCCGGGTCTCGCAAGCAGGCCCGGGATGACGTTATTATCCGTTTGCTGTTAGCCATTTTTGCCACTCCAGCGATTGCCAGCCCACTGTTTATCAACCAGGGAAGCCCTTATGAGCCTGATTCTGCACGGCACCCAGCCTTCGCCTTTTGTCCGCCGTATTCGCTTGCTGCTCGACGGCGTTGACCATGAATTCCGTGAAGTCCCGCTGTACGACGATGCCGGGCGCCAGCAATTTGCCGCGGTATCCCCCATCCGCAAGGTGCCGGTGCTGGAAGATAACGGCCAGACCATTTTTGATTCACACGTGATTTTTCACTACCTGCAAAACAAGCTGGGGCTACCGGCGCTGACACTGGATCAGCACAACCTGATCAGCGTGATTGATGCGGTGACGGATTCCTGCGTGGTGCTGGTATTAGGCAAACGCTCTGAGCTGGCGATTGAAGAAGACCGGATGATTTTCCGGTTGCAACGGGAACGCATTGCCGACTCGTTGCGCTGGCTGGAACAACAGGTCATCGACGGCAGCTTTGATGACTGGAGCTATCCAACCATGTGCCTGGTCACCATGGTCGACTGGCTGAAATTCCGCCAATTACATGACTTTGTGGATCAACCGGCATTGCAGGCGCTGGTCGCCAGTCATGCGGAGCGGCCGGTGGTGCAGTTGACGCTGCCTCGTTAGCAGGCAGCTGATACATCAATTTTTGTTATGAGTCAGCGTCGTCTGATCAAATAGCTGCAACTTCTCTGCTGCCGTAGAATGGCCGTTCGAATTATTTCCCATCGCGCGCCAGCCGGAGAAGTTAATGCTGCACGCCCTGACCCAGGCCCTGACACCGGTTTTCCTGTTAATGGCCGTGGGGATTTTCCTCAGTCGTAAAACCGATTACCTCAACAATCCCCAGCTTGGCACTCTGGTGTCGAACGTCGGCATTCCTGCACTACTGCTGCATTCGGTGCTGTCGATGGACATGGACGTGGTTGCCATGGCCAGCCTGATTGGCAGCACCATAGTGATTCTGGCGCTGGTCGCGCTGATCAACTGGTTGCTGCTGAAAGCACTGGGTATCAGCCCGCAGTTCTACCTGCCACCACTCACCAACCCCAATACCGGCAACCTCGGCCTGCCAGTGTGCTTCGCCTTTTTTGGTCAGGAAGGTCTGGCCGCCGGTATTGTGATTTCCTCAGTGGTGCAGATCAGCCATTTCACCTTCGGTGTGGCCTGCATGTCGGGCAGCTATTCCCCCAAAGCGCTGTTAAAAAGCGGGCCGATTATGGCGCTGCTGATTGGTGCTCTGCTGTTGAGTCTGCAATTACAGTTACCGGATACGGTGATGAAAACCCTCGACATGCTGGGGTCGATCACCTTGCCGGTGATGCTGTTGTTGCTTGGTCATTCAGTCGCGCAATTACGCATTTCTGATCGCGCGGCGCTGGGACGGGTGTTGATGTTTTCCGCCTGGCGGCCAGTAGTCGGTGTTGCGGTGGCCTGGCTGGCCACCCGCTGGTTACCGTTATCGCCAGTGGAATCGCTGACCATGATGGTACAAATGGCGATGCCGATGGCAGTCATCAGCTACCTGCTGACCACCCGCTACGGTGGCCCGAAAGAGGAAATGGCGATGATGATTCTGCTGTCGATGCCGTTTTCATTTCTGGTCGCCAGTCTGGTGTGGTGGTTTGGCAGCTGACTGTTCAGACAACTGGCATATAAGAAGGCACTTCCAGGCGCTTTGGCGGATGCTGCGACCGGCGGCTTTCGCTATAATACTCCGCCTGATTCAGAACCCGAGCGGAACCTGCTTGCAATGATTGGCACCCTGTTTATCTTCTCGGCACCTTCCGGTGCTGGTAAAACCAGCCTGGTAAATGCCCTGCTGAAAACCACTTCCCACATCGGGGTTTCGGTTTCCCACACCACCCGCGCACCGCGCCCGGGCGAACAGGATGGCGTCGCCTACCACTTCACCACGGTGGAAAACTTCCAGCAGATGATTGGTGAAGGCGCGTTTCTGGAACACGCCCAGGTATTCGACAATTTCTATGGTACTTCCCAGCAGTGGGTCGAAAGCGAACTGGCCGCTGGCCGCGACGTGATTCTGGAAATCGACTGGCAAGGTGCCCAGCAGGTTCGCAAGCTGATGCCCAAATCCGTTTCTGTGTTTATCGCGCCACCGTCGATTGAAGCCCTACGTGAACGCCTGACCAACCGCGGCCAGGACGACGCCGAAACCATCGAGCGCCGCATGCGCGACGCCCAGTCCGAGATGAGCCATTACGCCGAGTACGATTACCTCATCATCAATGACGACTTCGACAATACCCTCGAAGAACTGCGCGCCATTGTGATTGCCCGTCGCCACCGCCTCGAAGCCCAGCAGTCCCGCCACGCCGATACCCTCACCAATCTGTTGGCAGGCTGATTCGGCGGCAGATTACAGCGCCTGTTATCAGGCGCTGATCATCAACTCTTTCCAGGCCAACATCGAGCCATCCGACATCTTGTGGGTATCCAGCAGGTATTCTTCATAACCACTGCTGGGGAACACGGTATCGTTATAGTTGTAGGTGTCTGGCAGCCCACGACCGGTGCCGCTGTAGTCCGAACAATCGGTCAGAATCTCATCGACCAGATCATCCTCAAAGCCAACCTGTGACGTCACCCAGGTTTTGCCATCCACAATCACCATAAAGTGAATATGCACGGCACGACTGGAATACCAGCTCGGGAAGCAGGTGCTGAACCAGACGTAACCATCATCATCGGTGGTCTGGGTACCACGGAAGAAATCGTTGCTGGTGTATTCGGAATCATTGCCGGTACAGAATGCTACCGACTGCATACCATCACCGCTGTAAACGCCATAACGGTCGCAATGCCAGATATCCACCACCGCACCGGCCACCGGGCTACAGCTGGAATCCACCACCCGGAAGCACAATCGGGTTGGCAAACCGTCGCGGCCTTCGGAAATATCTTCCCGCTCAACGGTATCGGAATAGCACGGGCCTTCAGTGGTTTCGCTGGTCAGCGAGCAGGTCGAATAACTACCTTCTTCAAACGGGTTGGGATATTCCACCGTGATGCTGTCGGTGCCACCCGTCGCCCAGTCGACCGACGAGTTGTCCTGCGAGAGAGACTCCGCATCCGATGAAGATGAATCAGAAGAATCCGAGCTGTCGGAAGAATCGTCAGAATCCGAATCTGAGCTGCTATCCGTAGAAGTATCGTCAGAGCTGGTTGTAGTACCGGAAGAAGAATTCGAGCTGCCGCCGCAGCCCACCAGACTGGTTGCAGCAGGCAGTACCACTGCCAACGACAACGATTGCAACAACAGTTTTCGACGCGTCAGCAGCTCAGGCAAAACAGGTGAGTTCATGGTCTCTCCGTCATTGGGTCAGCAAAATATTTACATCCGTTATACAACGTCAGACCGCTGAAAAAGTGCACAGGCACTGACAAAAACCCGCCAGTAATGACATATCCTGACCGATCAGTTTGACGGCAAACGGGATTGGATCTGCTGTTCGATCTGGTCTTTATCCTGTTCTTTAAAACCGGGATGAACCCAGGCGACCTTGCCATCCCGATCAATCAGCACCGAGGTCGGCATACCACGCACCTGATACAAATCGGCGACGTCACTATCCACATCCAGCAGATTGGTATAACCCACCGGATACTGTTGCAGAAAGCCCAGACCAGCGGCCGCAGAATCATCCAGACTCACCGCCAATACCTGAAACCCACGTGCGCTATAACGACTTTGCAGCTCATCCAGAAACGGCAGCGACTTGCGGCAGGGGCCACACCAGGAGGCCCAGAAATCCAGCAACACCAGCTGGCCATGCAGATCAGAGATGCCCATCCGAGCCGGTTCGGGCTCACTGTTTAGAAGAGGCAAACGAAACTGCGGTGCAGGCTGGCCGATTTCCAGCGCCTGTACACTGAAAACCGTGCCTGCCAAAAGCACGACTGCCGCCAAACGTTCAAAACCCGATCGCATATTTACTCCCGAGAAGCTCAACCCAGTGCGATTAACAGAATTCTGGCACAGCCATGGGTTGCTGGCGAATTCCCAGTGCCCCAGATAACTCACCGTCCCAGCATGCCGGGACACACACGCATGTTATTTATACCAGCGGCGATATTCCCAACTCCCGAACTGCTCAGCCCGCCCCCAATCTCAGAAAAACCTTGTCGGTTTATAGCGAAAAATAATCACGATCAACCAATTGGAACCACTACACTAATTACATGCTCTTAAAAGCAATGACTGAATTAACAGGATGATGCTTCCATCGATCAAATTTTCAGCTACAATGTGCGGTCCTATCGATTAAAACCTGAACGGAAGTTTTATGGCTCGCGTAACTGTTGAAGATTGTCTGACTAACGTAGATAACCGTTTTGAACTGGTCATGCTGGCCACCAAGCGTGCCCGCCAGATTGCCGTAGACGGTGCTGAGCCACTGGTAGCGGAAGAAAACGACAAGCCTACCGTACTGGCCCTGCGTGAAATTGCTGAAGGTCTGGTAACTCCAGCCTCGATTGCAGCCCAGGAAGAAGCCGCCAAGGCAGACCGCTACTGATCGAACGACAGCGCATCATCCCCCGGAGACCCGCATGCCCACTTTTGATGCCCTGTCTGAACGACTGTCACACTACCTCAGCCACCAGCAAATCCAGCAGGTGCGCCGAGCGTATTACTACGCCGAGCAGGCCCATGACGGCCAGCGCCGGCGTAGTGGTGAACCCTATATTATCCACCCTCTGGCCGTAGCCAGCATTCTCGCCGACATGCATCTGGACCATCATTCGCTGATGGCTGCCATGCTGCACGACGTGATTGAAGATACCGGCGTACCTCGCCCGGCACTGGAAGCCCAGTTCGGCGAAACCGTTGGTTATCTGGTGGATGGCGTATCCAAGCTGACGCATATCCACTTTGAGGATAAAGAGCAGCAACAGGCCGAAAACTTCCAGAAAATGGCGATGGCCATGGCCCGCGATATCCGGGTAATTCTGGTCAAACTGGCTGACCGCCTGCACAACATGCGCACGCTGGGCTCGTTACGGCCGGAAAAACGCCGCCGCATCGCTCGCGAAACCCTCGACATCTATTCACCGATTGCCCACCGTCTTGGTCTCAACAGCATTCGGGTCGAGATGGAAGACCTCTGCTTCGAAGCCATGCACCCGATGCGCTCGGAGCTGATTCGCAAGGCCGTCAAGAATCACCGTGGCCGTCACGCTGAAATTATCAGCCAGATCGCCAACACCATTCGCAGCCGTCTCAGTGAAGCCGGTATTTCCGCCCGCGTTGTCGGTCGTGAAAAGCACCTCTACAGCATCTACACCAAGATGGCCAAGTCGAAGAAAAAAGACATCGACGAAATCATGGACGTCTACGGCTTTCGCATCATCACTGATGAAATCGACAGCTGTTACCGGATTCTTGGCCTGATGCACAGCCTGTTCAAACCCATTTCAGGTCGCTTCAAGGACTACATCGCCATTCCCAAGGCCAACGGCTACCAGTCGCTGCACACCACCCTGTTCAACGCCGGTAATGTGCCGATTGAAATCCAGATCCGTACCGAGGAAATGGAGGCCATGGCCAACTATGGCATTGCCGCCCACTGGCTCTACAAGTCCGAAAGCGACCAGGCCAGTGGCTCCCAGCGTGCTCACCAGTGGGTACAGAACCTGCTGGAACTGCAGAAAAATGCGGGTAGCCCGGTCGAATTTGTCGAACACGTGAAGTTCGACCTGTTCCCGGAAGAGATTTACGTCTTTACCCCGAAAGGCAAGATCATGACCTTGCCTGCTGGCGCGACGCCAATCGACTTTGCCTACTCGGTGCATACCGACATCGGCAACCAGTGCATCGCCTGTCGCATTGACCGTCAGCTGTCGCCTTTGAGCGCCAAGCTGCAAAGCGGCCAGACCGTGCAGATTGTGACTGCGCCAAGCGCCCAGCCGAACCCGGCATGGTTGAATTTTGTCGTTTCGGGCAAAGCCCGTTCCGGTATTCGCAGCTATCTTAAAACCCAACGCCGCTCTGAATCCGTGGCGCTGGGTGAGCGGCTGCTCAACAAGGCGCTGGCGGCACTCGACAACACCCTGGCGGATGTCGATGCCGATCAGATTGCCTTGGTGCTGAAAGAAAGTGGCCATAGCCAGCTGGAAGACCTGCTGGAAGATATTGGCTCCGGTAACCGTATGGCACCGCTGATTGCCCGCCGTCTGCTGGCGAGCCAGCGTGGCACCGATATCGACCTTGAAGCCAGCCCGGAAACGCCGCTGTCAATCAAGGGCACCGAAGGCCTGATGGTCAGCTTCGCCAAGTGCTGCAGCCCGATTCCGGGCGACCCGATTGTGGGTCACGTCAGCTCTGGCAAAGGCATTGTGGTACACACCGAGAGCTGCCGGAACGTTGAAGACATCCGCAGCAATCCGGAAAAATGTGTTGCCCTCAACTGGGCCAAGGACATCGACGCCGAGTTTACGGTCAGCCTCAAGGTTTACATGGAAAACCGCCGCGGTCTGATTGTGGATCTCGCCAGCGCCATCAATATGGCCGACGCCACCATTGAGAAAATCAGTGTCGAAGAACGGGATGCCCGCCTCAGCGTGACGCATCTGAAAGTCAATATTACCGGCCGTAAACACCTCGCCCGGGTAATGCGCAAGTTGCGTAATATCTCCGGGGTGAACAAAATCGTCCGACTGCGTAGCTGACCCCTTGTAAAAGCGAGGGGTCGGTAATCAAAACACCAGCCCCTCAAAACAAGGACTACTCCATGTCTCGCGAAGTGATCGCTACCGAAAACGCTCCCGCCGCTATCGGCACCTACTCCCAGGCTATCAAGGCCGGTGACACTGTTTACCTGTCTGGTCAGATCCCGCTGATTCCAGCCACCATGGAAATGAACAACGCCAGCTTCGAGGATGAAGTGCATCAGGTGTTCAAAAACCTGACCGCCGTTTGTGAAGCCGCTGGCGGCAAGCTGCAGGACATCGTCAAGCTGAACATCTTCCTGACCGACCTGAGCCACTTCGCGACGGTGAACAGCATCATGGCGGAATACTTTGCCCAGCCTTACCCGGCTCGTGCGGCAATTGGTATCAAGGAACTGCCAAAAGGCGCGCGGGTGGAAATGGACGGTGTCATGGTACTGGGCTGAGTCGCAGTCCAGCCTTCACCAGCCATAAAAAACAGAGCCGGATTACTCCGGCTCTGTTTTACGTAACTGATCAGCTATAACCCAACTCCGTCAGAATCTCATCGTAACCATCGCGGAACCCCGGATATTTGAACTGATATCCCAGCGCCTTGAGGCGATCGTTACGACAACGACGGTTGGCCCGGCGGGTCGCTTCCGGCATATCGTGGTCGGGATCAACATCATCCAGACGATCCTTGATCCATTCCAGCACATCAAACAGGGTCGCCGGTTCATCATCCGTCGCCAGATACAAATCATCCAGCGCTTCACCCCGCAAGGCCCGTTCACAAAGGAATTGCAGCACCCCGATGCAGTCATCGCGATGAATTCGGTTGGTCCATAGTGGCGGTTCAGGGTCACAGTGGCTGCCATGACGAGCCTGTTCGATCAGACGGTTACGGCCCGGCCCATAAATACCGGTGAAGCGCACCACAGTTCCTGGCAAACCACTTTCCAGCAGGGTCTGTTCCGCCAGCAAATGCTCCTTGCCCGCAAACGCCGCCGGCTCTGTCACTGAGGTTTCATCAACCCACTCGCCGTGCATCTGGTGGTAGACACTGGTACTGGAGATAAAGAAAAACCGCTTCAGGCTCGACGTCGACAGCGCTGCCATGACGTTTTTCATGCCGTTCACGTAATAGTCGTGATAGCCATCACGGGAAAACACCGGAGAGGCGATACTGTAAATCACCAGATCCAGTTCAGCCGGTAACTGCAGAGGAACTTCCTCATCCAGAATATCCGCCTGAATCCAGCGCAGGTTGCCCGAGTCTTGTGCCGCGCCACGACGCAACGCCCAAACCTCATGATGCTCGGCCAACGCTGTCGCCAGACCACCACCAATATCACCTGCACCTACAATCAGCACTCGCGCCATTTAAGCCTCCTGTCCGAACAACCGCCTGCGGCCTGCTTTGCTTGCGACATTCTTGCTGCTCCTGAAGATTAGTCAATGCTGAACCAGAAACGGGTTAAATATGTATTACCTGATAGTCTGAATTGATGACCCCAGCGAAATGCTATGTCATTTCATATTGCTGCTTTACCTGCCCGATTTAATAGGTAAACTGTATCAATAACATATTAGCCATGAAGGCAGGCAATCATGACTTTGACCGAACTGAAGTACATCGTCACTCTGGCGCAGGAAAAGCATTTTGGTCGCGCCGCTGAAAAGTGTTTCGTCAGCCAGCCGACCCTCAGCGTGGCGATCAAGAAACTCGAAAGCGAACTGGACATTGCGATTTTTGAGCGCAGCAAAAGTTCGGTATCCGTGACGCCACTGGGTGAGCGCATCGTCGCCCAGGCCCAACGGGTACTGGAAGAAGCCCGCTCGATCCGGGAACTGGCCAGCGCCGGTAAGGACCAGCTCAGCTCACCGCTGAAGATCGGTGCTATTTTCACCATCGGGCCTTACCTGTTCCCGCATCTGGTGCCGCAGATTCATCAGCGTGCCCCGTCGATGCCACTGTATCTGGAAGAGAACTACACCGGCACCCTGCGCCGCCAGCTGCGCGATGGCGAGCTGGATGCCATCATAGTCGCGCTGCCATTCAACGAGCCCGATGTCCTGACCCGGCCACTGTACGACGAAAACTTTGTGGTGGTGCTGCCAAAAAACCACCCGTGGAAGAACCAGGAACACATTGAACCCGAGCAGCTGGCTGACGAAGACCTGCTAATGCTGGGTGAAGGCCACTGTTTCCGTGATCAGGTATTTGAGTACTGCCCGGCACTGAGCCGCAAGCACCACACCCGTCTGGGCAGTGTGCTGGAAGGCAGCTCGCTGGAAACCCTCAAGCATATGGTGGCGTCCGGGCTCGGCATTACCGTGCTGCCGGAATCGGCGATCAGCAACCTCGACCGCAGTCTGGTGGTCACCCGGCCGTTCACCAACCCGCAGCCATTCCGCACCGTGGCGCTGGCCTGGCGGGCCAGTTTCCCTCGCGGCCAAGCGGTGGATCTGCTGATCGAAACGGCCCGTCAGTGTCGAATCCAGCACTGATCCAGCCATAATCCAGTCATAGCAGCAGGCTCACGATGGATGCCCAACTGGATCTGACTCGCCTCAAAGGGGTCGGGCCCAAGCTCAAGGAACAGCTGCAGCGCCTGAATATCCAGTCGCTGTCTGAACTGCTGTTCCATTTGCCATTCCGCTACGAAGACCGCAGCCGCATTCAGCCAATTGGCAGCCTCAACCACCAGCAACCGGCGGTGGTGCAGGGCGAGGTTCGCGCTGCTGACGTGCTGATGGGCAAACGCCGTTCACTGCTGGTGAAACTGGCTGACCACACTGGCACCATCAGCCTGCGCTTCTACCACTTCAACGCCGCCCAGAAAAAGCAGTTCCAGCGCGGTGCACTGGTGCGTTGTTACGGCGAAGCCCGCCGTGGTGCCAGTGGGCTGGAGTTGTATCACCCGGAATACCAGATTCTGCAGGACGGCCAGGAAGAACTGCCGGACGCCCGCCTGACGCCGGTTTACCCGGCTACCGAAGGCATCAGCCAGCAACGTTTGCGATTACTGATGGAACAGGCGCTGGAGTTTCTGCGCGCTGACTCAGTGCCGCTCACTGACCTGCTGCCGCCGGAGTGGCTGGCTCAATGGCGTCTGCCAACGCTTAAACAAGCCTTGCTGTTTCTGCATCAGCCGCCGACCGACGTGCGGCTGGAGCAATTGATGACCGCCTCGCATCCGGCCCAGCGCCGACTGATTCTGGAAGAGCTGCTGGCTCACCAGCTGTCAATGCACCGGCTACGTTCCAAGGTACAGCAAGACGGTGCACCCGTGATTCAGCCGGATGGCAGTCTGCGCCAACAGCTGATCGACAGCCTGCCGTTTTCACCGACCGGCGCCCAGCAACGGGTAACGGATGAAATCATCGCCGACCTCGCCAAACCGCTGCCAATGCTACGGCTGGTGCAGGGCGACGTTGGCTCCGGCAAGACCCTGGTGGCGGCGCTGGCCGCCTGTCAGGCGCTGCAGGCCGGTTATCAGGTCGCGCTGATGGCGCCCACCGAGATTCTCGCCGAGCAGCACTTTATCAACATGAGCCGCTGGTTTGAGCCACTCGGCGTCAAGACCGGCTGGCTGGCTGGCAAGACCCGCGGCAAGGCCCGCAACCAGTCGCTTGCCGACATCGCCAATGGTGACGCCCGGCTGGTGATCGGCACCCATGCGTTATTTCAGGACGAGGTGCAATTCAGCCAGCTGGGGCTGGTGATCATCGACGAACAGCATCGTTTTGGCGTCCACCAGCGGTTATCGCTGAAGGAAAAGGGCAATCTTGATGGCCAATCGCCCCACCAGCTGATCATGACTGCCACGCCGATTCCCCGCACCCTGGCGATGAGCGCCTACGCGGATCTCGACACTTCCATCATCGACGAATTACCGCCCGGCCGTAGCCCGATCCAGACCGTCACGGTTTCTGATAACCGCCGCGAAGAAGTGATCTACCGGGTCGCGGGCGCCTGCCAGAACGGCGCCCAGGCTTATTGGGTCTGCACCCTGATTGAAGAAAGCGAAGCGCTGCAATGCCAGGCTGCTGAAAACACCGCTGCCGAGTTGATCGAACAACTGCCTCACCTGCGCATCGGGCTGGTCCATGGACGCCTGAAAGCGCAGGAAAAAGCCGCCATCATGAGCGCCTTCAAGGCTCACGAGCTGGACTTACTGGTCGCCACCACGGTGATTGAAGTAGGCGTCGACGTCCCCAATGCCAGTCTGATGGTGATTGAAAACCCGGAGCGACTGGGGCTGGCACAGCTACACCAGTTACGCGGCCGGGTTGGCCGGGGCTCGGTCGCCAGCCATTGTGTGCTGCTGTACAAAACCCCGCTGTCGATGACTGGCAAACAGCGTTTGCAGGTCATGCGCGACAGTCAGGACGGCTTTTACATCGCCGAGCAGGATCTGATGATTCGTGGCCCCGGCGAAGTACTGGGCACCCGTCAGACCGGTTTGCAAACCCTGCGGGTTGCCGACCTGCAACGCGATGGTGAACTCTTGCCAGCGGTCAGGGAAATGGCCACGCACTTATGGGATAACCACCCGCACGTGGTCGCCCCCTTGATCGACCGCTGGCTCGGTGAGGCCGAACGCTTCGCAGCGGTTTAACCCGCCGGGCAATTGTTATCAGCGCTGTTAATAAGTCAGTTTGTTTTCCCTCTGCGCCGTCGTTTCCTGATCTATAGTGAAGAAACGCGTTGAGTTGACAGGGGAGCAGGCGATGGCAATTCCCGCCTCAGTTCAAAAGGTACTGGACGACTGGAAAGTCCGCTATTCAGTTACCGATGATTTGCAAAACGAGCACGTAATGGTGGAAACCGGAAACCGGCCAGCCAACCTGGCCAAAGTGATTTTTCTGAAGGATTCAGCGGGGCTGGTGCAGGCGGTCATTCCGTCCAACCGGATTCTCGACCTGAACCTGATTTCCCATCGGCTCGGGCGCCAGTTTACCGCCGTTGGCGCAGCTGAATTAAGCCGTCTCAAACAACAGCTGGGCCTTGAAGACTTCCCGGCGCTGCCACAACTGACGGGACAGGAAAGCCTGGTCGACCAGTCACTGCTGGACTACGATCACTTGCTGATTCAGGCTGGCCAGGGCGATACCCAGCTGAAGCTGCCCGCCGACCAGTTCCGCGCCCTGACCGTCAGTTCGCACATCGGCAGCTACAGCGTGCCGGTGCAGATTGATATCCATTACAGCGACGCCGACAGCGACAAGGAAGACATTCACGCAGCGGTGCGCCAATTTACGCCATTACGTATCCAACAACGCTTGCAGGATACCCTTGATCTGCCACCGCTGCCGGAAACCGCTCACCGGATTATTGAATTACGCATCGACCCTGATGCCGACACCGTGTCACTGGCACGGGCGATCGAAACCGACCCGTCAATCAGTGCCCAGGTGATGAGCTGGGCACGTTCGCCTTATTATCGGCCCCGCGGCATGGTCAATAATGTTGAAGACGCAGTGCTGCGGGTACTCGGCTTTGATCTGGTGATGAACCTGTCACTGGGATTGTCGCTCGGGCGCAGTCTGGCGATTCCCCGCGAAGGTCCGCATGGTTACACACCATTCTGGCAACAGGCGGTGATGGGGGCGGCGCTCAACAATGAGTTGGCTCGCAAGATCAAGGGCAAGCTGCGGCCAGATGCTGGCCTCGCCTATCTGGCAGGCTTGCTGCACAACTTTGGTTTCCTGGTACTGGGGCAGGTATTTCCACCGCAGTTTTCGCTGGTGAACCGCCATATCGAAGCCAACCCGCATATCAATCGCTTCTATATCGAACGTCATTTGCTGGGCGTTTGCCGCGAACAGATTGCCGCCACGCTGTTACGCCAGTGGCAGCTGCCGGATGAAATCGTGATTGCGCTGCGCCAGCAACATAATCCGTTTTACTGTGGCAATCACGCCAACTACGCCCATCTGAACTATGTCATGACACGGGCGTTGCGACGCCATGGTTATGGCGATGGGCCCGATGAAACGCCAGACCCCAACATTCTCGAAGCCCTGGGACTGACTCTGGCAACCGTCGATGAAGTGACTTCGGAGCTGCTCAACCATGTCGGCGAGCTGAGCGAACTGGTGACGCTGCTGGAGCGCTAGTTGCTGCTCTCTGATTGCTGAAACACCTGAGTGTCAGCCAACTCCGGCATGATGGCCAGAATGCCTTGCAGGCCAAGGCGGCGTAAATGGCGCTGATTGCGCTCGGGGATTTTTTCCGGATTGGCTACCGATTCCAGCGCCTGCTCGATATCGGCTTCACGGATGATGTGTAACATCGGAAATGGCGAACGGTTGGAGAAATTGCTGGGATCGTCTGCAGCTTCTCCTTCAAAACAATAGTGCGGGTGAAAACTGGCCAGTTGCAGCTCACCTTCGTAGCCCATCTGCGCCAGCAGCTCGTCACAAATCAAATACCAGTTCCAGTATTCATCAAACGATTGCAGCAGCTTTGGAGTTACAAATAATGCCGTTGGCAATTGTTGTGGGTCGGCTTCATGAACATCCGTCAGTAACTGCATCAATTCGGCAGTCGCCTGATTGAGTGAGTCGCTGTCACACACATGAATTGCAAGGCTGGACATGACCGGATGAGCGAAGGGACACAACCCTTCGCCCACCACCAGTCGGGTGACCCAAAGACGGGTCAGCTCGGCAGGTGACATCTGCTTATTGAACAGCGTCTTTCAGGCCTTTGCCTGGCTTGAAGGCAGGTACTTTGGCAGCCGGAATGGTGATGGCTTCACCAGTCTGTGGGTTTTTACCCTGACGCTCGGCACGCTGACGAACTTCGAAAGTACCGAAGCCGATCAGGCTTACGCTGTCGCCTTCAGCCAGAGCCTGAGCGATGCGGTCAGTTACCACATTGATCACTTCTGCCGCTTTTTCCTTGCTCAGGTCAGTTTTCTCGGCGATGGCAGCTGCCAGTTCTGGTTTACGCATGAAATTTCCTCTTGGAATGATACAGGCTACAAATAGCCAGGTTACCCGGACCTGCCAGAACGGACCATCTGATGTATTCATGGTCTCTGCTGACAAACCCGCTTGGTTCTGACCGCCCAACGTGCGCTGAACGGTAAAATAATCCTGCTTACCCACAGGTAAGTATTGCCAGATGTCTCAGTGAAAAGATGGCACTGCGGGACAGCAATTCAGGTCATTCTTCAACCTGTGAAATGGGTCACAAAGCCCGTCCCACAAGCCTTGCAGGCCAGTCCGGCTGCCGGATCCGGCCGCAGGCGCCTAAGCTACTGGCCAAGGCTTCGAAAATCAATGCAAGCAGGCCTCTCACTTGCCACTATTTGTGATTTGTCGCATGCTCCGCCGCCATGAAACACCGACATTCCGCCAAATTTCTGCCAATTCTTGACTGTGGGCCAGACTGGCGCAGTCATCGAATCGCTATCCCTTGCCGTTTGCCACGCCAATGGCGGCACTGGCTTTGCGACAATGGCTCGCTGACCCGGCGGCTGCAACAGCACTCAACGGCACCATTTCGGGTCGACGTACTGGCCGAAGATCATGGTCATGCCAGCCCGCAAGAGTGCCAGGATCTGGGCTTGAGCTGGCCACAGTCGGTGTGGCGCCGCGAAGTCGCCCTGTGGCTGGGAAACCAGCTGATGGTGCGTGCCCGCACCGTCGTCCCCCACCAGCAGCTGACACAGCTCAACTATCCGCTACGGGGCCTCGGTAACCGCTCATTGGGCAGCTTCCTGTTTCGCCAACCAAACCTGCAGCGTCAATCGCTGGCAATAGCCCCATCGACCCCGGCACTGCGGCAGGAGTTCCCCTGGACCCGGCGTTCTGTGTTTGCTCTCGGTGCGGTACAGATTCTGGTTTCCGAAGCCTTTTCGATCCACTTGCTGGCACCCGTCACACCAGCATCAGCCCTGGAGTAAGTCTATGTCTGTTCGTCACCAACTGGATCGCGTTTGGCCGCTCTGGCATGAATGGGTGCAAATCACCCGCTTCAACAAGCCTGTCGGCTCCTACCTGCTGCTGTGGCCCACCCTGTGGGCGCTGTGGATCGCCGCCGAAGGCCTGCCAAGCTGGCAGAATCTGATTATTTTCACCCTCGGGGTGTTTCTGATGCGTTCAGCGGGTTGTGTTATTAACGACTATGCTGACCGCCATATCGACCGTCACGTCAAACGCACCCAGGATCGTCCATTGACGCAGGGGCGACTGACCGAAAAGCAAGCGCTGCGTGGTTTTGTGGTGCTCTGCCTGCTGGCATTCGGGCTGGTATTACTGACCAACAGCCTGACGATCTGGCTGTCATTTGGCGGGGTTTTTCTGGCCGCTCTCTACCCTTTTATGAAGCGTCACACTCACCTGCCACAGGTGTTCCTCGGCATGGCGTTTTCCTGGTCGATTCCCATGGCATTTGCGGCCGAAGCCAATCAGCTGACCACTATCTGCTGGTTGCTGTTTATTGCCAAGGTTTGCTGGACTGTCGGTTACGACACCATCTATGCGATGGTCGATCGTGACGATGATCTGAGGATCGGCGTTAAAAGTACCGCCATTCTATTTGGTGACCTGGATGTGACCATTATTGCCATTCTATTTGCGATGGCGCACATTTGTATGCTGTCAGTTGGCCTGCAACTGGAGCTGCACTGGAGCTACCTGATCGGTTGGCTGGCAGGTCTGGGGTATCTGGTGTGGCAGATCTGGGCTATTCGCAGCCGTGAACGCATGGTCTGTTTTCGCGAATTCCGTCAGGCCCACTGGTATGGTGTGATTATGTGGCTGGCCTTGATCATCAGCTACGCCATCAAGAGTTCGGTGTGAAAAAGGTTCACAAACTGCTGGCAAGGCATGACGAATGCCTGTCCCGGCGGTCAATTGTCATGAGCCTGTAACACAAGGCCAGTGTAATACGGGCCGCTTATTAAATTTGTGTGACACTTCCGTGACGAGCTTACTATGACCAAAGCAGGTAAAAGCGTCCTTATCGTGGACGACGAAGCACCTATTCGCGAGATGATTGCTGTGGCCCTGGAGATGGCCGGTTACGAATGCCTCGAAGCCGCCAATGCTCAGGAAGCCCACGCTCAGATCATTGACAGAAAACCCGACCTGATTCTGCTCGACTGGATGCTGCCTGGCACCAGTGGCGTCGAATTTGCCCGTCGTCTGAAACGCGAAGACCGCACCGCTGAACTGCCGATTATCATGCTTACCGCCAAGGGTGAAGAAGATAACAAGGTACAGGGGCTGGAAGCGGGCGCTGATGACTACATCACCAAGCCTTTTTCCCCTCGTGAACTGGTTGCCCGCCTGAAAGCGGTATTGCGTCGTTCCACCCCTCAAGGGATTGAAGAGCCAATTGAAGTCAGCGGCCTGCTGCTGGATCCGGTTTGTCACCGGGTTACGTCAAATGATAAACCAATTGATATTGGCCCAACCGAGTATCGCCTGTTACAGTTCTTCATGACCCATCAGGAGCGCGCCTACTCTCGCGCCCAGCTGCTGGACCAGGTGTGGGGCGGTAACGTTTATGTTGAAGAACGTACTGTCGATGTGCACATCCGTCGTCTGCGCAAGGCACTGGGAGAGTCGCACGAGCACCTGATACAAACTGTGCGTGGCACCGGCTACCGATTCTCGACAAAAGTATCCTGATTTGATGAACCCCATCTGGCGCAGGGAACTGCGCCGCATTGTTTACCTGATGCTGTGCGGGACGGGTATTGGCTACCTGTTCCACTATCCGCTGGCGGGTCTGAGTCTGACCCTGTTGTGCTACACCGTCTGGCACTGGATCCAGCTTTATCGCCTCAATCGTTGGCTTGAAGAAGGCCAGACCACCTTGCTGCCACGCACCATAGGTATCTGGGGTTCCGTGTTTATCCAGAACCAGCGACTGCAACAGCGCAGCCTGAAAAACCAGCAGCAACTGCAAGGCATTATTAACCGTATTCAGGATTCCACAGCAGCACTCAAGGACGCCGTGCTGATGGTCGATTCGACCGGCGCACTGGAGTTCTGGAATCAGGCCGCCGAAGGTTATCTGGGCCTGCGCAGCCCGGTCGACATTGGCCAGCCGATTACCAACCTGATTCGCACGCCGGAATTCAAATCCTACTTTGATCGTGCCGATTACCGCGAGCCTCTGACCATTCGATCACCGGTCAATCCGCAACTCTATCTACAGTTCAACATCACCCTGTTTGGCCGCCGTGATCGCCTGATTCTGGTCCACAACGTGACTCGCCTGAAGCAGCTGGAACAGATGCGCAAGGACTTCGTCGCCAACGTCAGCCACGAGCTGCGGACACCGCTGACGGTCATTTCCGGCTACGTCGAAACCATGCAAATGGGGGCTGAAATGTTGCCGCCGCGCTGGGGCCGCATGCTGCAGCAAATGAATGAACAGAGCCACCGGATGGACAACCTCATCAAGGACCTGCTGATGTTGTCGCGACTGGAAACCGGCAAGGCCGAAGATGAGGTTTATGTCGATGTTGTGGCGCTGGTGAGTGCAATTCAGACCGACGCCCGCGCCCTCAGCGGCGGCCACCATCAGGTCAACTTCGAGATTGAAGACCGTAGCACCCTGTTGGGCAACTACAACGAACTGCGCAGCGCCTTCTCCAATCTGGTCTTTAACGCGGTGAAATACACCCCGCAAGGCGGCACAGTGCAGCTACGCTGGTACCGTGATGAACGTTACGGCTACATGAGTGTGAAGGACGACGGTATCGGCATTGCCGCACATCACATTCCACGCCTGACCGAGCGCTTCTATCGCGCCGACCCAAGCCGCAGCATCGCTACTGGCGGTACCGGTCTGGGGCTGGCCATCGTCAAGCACGTGCTGATTCATCATGATGGTGAGTTGCAGATCAGCAGTGCAGAAGGCAAAGGCAGTACCTTTACCTGTCGTTTTCCGGCTCGCCGCCTGAAGGAAGTCAGCCCGGCCCTGGCTAACGAGTCCGAGCAATAAAGCGGGAAACCGCGTCAAGCTTGTCCGGGTCGTCATCGACCAGGCGGATGCGGATCTGAATGGTTTCGGCATCCGGATGCGGCTCCTGTGCCTGAATCATGCGCACAAAGCCATTCACGCGGGCGAGGATCTTCTGTTCCTCGTCTGCGATATCAATCACCGCCTGCTCCAGTAATTGCGGCACATCGCCGGTACGTTTAAACACCCCCAGCATTTCCTGCAGGCTCATATCCTTGATCACCAGCTTGGCTTCACTACCGGAGGCAAACCTGACGGTCGCCAGCCCCATTGCCCGCACACCGGGCTTTCCAGCGGTAGGGGCAGCAGCCGCGACTGAAGAAGCCGAGGCAGCAGCCAACAACGGAGAAACTTCGGTGATTGTTTTTGTTTCCTGCTTTTTGGTCAGCGCCTGATTACCGACATTGCCCATCAGTACCGAAGCCCCCCCCATATCACCACGACTGCTAACGGTGCCCGCCTGCTGGGATGGCCGTACCTTGAGATGGCGAAACACCATACGGGTCAGCTTGTCGACAAAGGAGTCACGGCTGAACGGCTTGCCAATGTAATCCGAAACTCCGGCCTCCACCGCCTTGACGACATGCTCCTTGTCGCCACGACTGGTGATCATCATAAAAGGCGTGTTCTTGTAACGTTCGTCAGAGCGCATCCATTGCAGTACCTCAATGCCGGACATTTCAGGCATTTCCCAGTCACACAACACCACATCAACCCGATTGCTGCCCAGTGCTGTCACGGCTTTACGGCCATTGATGGCTTCTACCAGGTTGCACCCCGGATACGTCTGGCGGACCGCCTTTTTGACAAGGTCGCGAATGAAGGCGGCATCGTCCACCAACAAGAAGGTTAGCTCGGCCATTAGCGGCAACTCCGGTCTGCAAATTTCTCAGTCAGACTTTCAGGATAGACGAGCCTGTGGGTATTGGCGCTCCAGCTGCCAAAGAGTGGCACCTATGACGGCTGCAGGCGGCACCAGACAGTTGAGCACCGGAATCGCCATCACCAGCGAAACCGTGGCGCCAAAGCCCAGTGCCGTCCAGCGGGTTGAGGCCACCGCCGCCTTGGTATCACGAAAATTGAGCTGATGGTTATCCAGCGTATAGTCACTGTATTGCAGTGACATCACCCAGCTACCAAAGGCGAACCAGACAAACGGCATGACCGGAATCAGCAATGGCATCAACCAGGGAATCACCAGCAAAATGATGTACCAGGGCAGGTAATACTTCATTTTGACCAGCTCTCGCCCCAGCGTCCGCAGGATCAGGGAGCGCAGCGATTCTTCCTCAACATGAATGCCGTGCATCTGCTCAATGCGGCCAGCCAGCATGCCGTAGAACGGACTCGCCAGCAGCAACAGAATGGCGGTGAAAAAATATCCCGACACCAGCGTCGACAACAACAGCGCCACCGGCACCAGAATCCAGGCCAGCCAGGCCCAGCTGCCATCCTGCAACCACTCCATTCCGGTAACCAGATTGAACACCCAGTACACTCCCAATGTCAGCAACACCAGGTTAACCAGCACCGGCAGCCATACATAACGCCGCAAGCCCGGCGTGTTAAGCATGGTAAAGCCCCGGAGAAAATAGCCCATTCCTATCAGCAAATTGTTTTTCATATGAGTTCCGTGCATCACAAAGCCACATTTTATAAGATGTCAGGCCAATGAAAGCAAAGAGCCAGAACAATGACGCCGGACCGACTCGAACGGGTACTGACGACCCTCAACCGCCGCCAACCGGATCTCACCGTAATTACCGACGAGGTTTACAAATCACACAACCTCGCTGCGATCGCCAGAAGCTGTGATGCCTTCGCAATCCAGGATATCCAGGTGGTCTGGCCAGGCTCCAGCTACCGTTTGAGCAACGCCACTTCCGCCGGTTCCGAAAGCTGGATTGATGTGAACACCCACGCCGATATCCAGACCGCTATTGGCGATCTGAAGCAGCGCGGCTTCAAGGTCGTTGCCGCCCATCTCACCGACCGTGCCATCGATTTCCGCCAATACGATTTCACCCAGCCCACCGCCGTATTGATGGGCGCAGAAAAAGAAGGCGTCAGTGACACCGCCGCCGAGCTGGCTGACGAACACCTGATTATTCCGATGTTTGGGATGGTGCAGTCGCTCAATGTCTCGGTCGCCGCCTCCATCATCCTTAATGAAGCAGCACGCCAGCGTGAAGCCGCTGGCATGTTCGATCAACGCCGCCTCAGCGATGAGCGCTTCGAGCAACTGCTGTTCGAATGGTGTCAGCCCAGTGCAGCCAAACTCTGCCAGAAATACCAGCTTCCCTACCCGGCCTTGCGGGAAGATGGCGAAATTGCCGACCCGCAGGCGTTCTCACAACTGATCAACAACGCCGACTAAAATCCCTGTTGGCGATATCACCCATGAGGCGTGTGAGATATATCGCACACGCCCTGTGCGACATCTAGGTTTAAACCTGCACGCCAACCGACAAGCCTGCCATAAGAAATATCCAAGCATTTGAATTTAAACAAGTTTTCACAATAGCCATATTTTTCAAATGGATTTAGTACACATCTCGTACAAACAAGTCTTGCAACACTTTGATACATTACTCCTACAGGGACGACATGATCAGGACGATCATCAAGGACTTGCCAAGAAGGTAAAATACTCAGGATGAGTACTGGCCAGGAGGCCACAGGAAAGGAAACCACGACAGGACCTCAGCAGACTCAGGATGAGTCGAGGGAAGTGGATGTCAGCCAGGATGGCTGAAGCACGGAACGCGCAAGGACGACAGGTCAGGAGACCTCAGGAAAGGATACCGCAGACAGGATGTCTGGCAGACTCAGGAAGAGCCTGCAAGGGAATGGGAAATAGCCAGGACGGCTAGCAGGGACGATACAGGGATGACGGGTCAGGAGACCGCTGACAGGGAGAGCCGGGACAGGATGTCCGCAGGATTCAGGAAGAGTTCTGCTAAAGGATAAGGATGATGGCCAGGATGGCCGATGCAAGGAATGCGCAGGGAAGATTGGCCAGGATGCTTACCAGGAAGGCAAAGGGACAATCAGCGATGGAATTGCGCAGGGATGACTGTGGAATAGGATAGTTCCAGGGTGCTGTGGCGGCCGGAACAGGATGTACTAGCCGCCCAATTTTTCTCTCAGTTTCCTTTCTGGAAACGTTCTGCCATTACCCCCAACACGATAAACCCGACAGTAATTGTCAGGCCATACCATTGGCCAGGAATATGTAACAGGCCACGCGCCAGTATTGGCACAATCCAGACAGTCAGCGCACCGTATCCAAAGGTACACAGAGCGATAAACGCTGCTACCCTCACAACCACCCAATAACGCCGCACCAAACGCCTGACAGAGCCGTTGATGCGGTCTCCGAAGATCACCAGCAAGGTGGCAACCAGCGCCAGGGCAACCTGACTGTTATAAGGCCGAATCCAGCCCGTCAAAGTGTAAAGCAGATCCATCATCCATCGGTTCCTCAAAATCGCAATGAGTACTGCATGACTGAATAACGGGCATAAAAAAACCCGCATAAAGCGGGTTTTTTAGATTTGGTGCCGGCACCAAGAGTCGAACTCGGGACCTACTGATTACAAGTCAGTTGCTCTACCGACTGAGCTATACCGGCAAGTGGGCGTGGATATTACGCGCCGTTTTCGAACCCGTCAACACTTATTTCCATAAAAATCAGTTTGATAGCTGATTTTTATTCGTCGTCTTCTTTATGAGCCTTTTCTTCCATTTCTGAAATCGAGCTGTGACGAACGTCAGCACCGCTAACCACGTAAATCACCTGCTCGGAGATATTACGGGCATGGTCACCAATACGTTCAATCGCACGCAGAATCCAGAGGATGTTGATCGCCTGGGTGATGGAACGTGGATCTTCCATCATATAGGTAATCAGCTCACGCAGCGCCGCAGAATACTGCTGGTCAACCAGCTTGTCGTTACGAACCACGTCCAGTGCACCGTCAACATCACAGCGGGCGAAAGCATCCAGCGCACCACTGATCATCTTGCCGATTTCAACACCCATGTAGCGAATCGACTGCTGGCAATAACCAGACGAGTTGCCATTCACTTCCAGTGCATGAACTGCGATTTTGGTGGCTTCGTCACCAATACGCTCCAGGTCACGAACGACACGGGATACCGCCAGCACCATCCGCAGGTCGGATGCTGCTGGCTGGCGACGCACCAGAATCTGGGTGCATTCACGGTCGATCTGGACTTCCATCTTGTCGACATCATCTTCACGGCGAATGATTTCATCAGCCGGTGATGTGTCGCCAGTCGTGATGGCGTCAATCGCACTGGCGACCTGACGCTCAACCAAACCACCCATCTCCATCATCTGGCTGCGGATGGCTTCCAGATCGGAGTTGAACTGTCCGGAAATATGCTGGTTAAAACCAATTTCCATTGAGGTACCGGAAGTAGGCAAGACGCACTCCTTTAGCCGAATCGGCCGGTGATATAAGCTTCCGTCAGGGTATGCTCTGGCGTCGTGAAGACCAGGTCGGTCGGATTCACTTCAATCAGCTGTCCCAGATGGAAATACGCTGTACGTTGGGAAACCCGCGCTGCCTGTTGCATCGAGTGCGTTACAATGGCAATCGTGTAGTTTTCCCGTAATTCATCAATCAGTTCTTCAATTTTAGCAGTTGCAATCGGGTCCAGCGCGGAACAGGGTTCATCCATCAGAATAACTTCCGGATCTACCGCGATGGTACGGGCGATGCATAGACGCTGCTGCTGACCACCAGACAGGCCGGTACCCGGCGCATGCAAACGGTCTTTTACTTCATTCCACAAACCGGCGCGCTGCAAACTCTTTTCGACCACTTCATCCAGCTCATCACGATGATGTACCAGACCGTGAATCCGCGGGCCATAGGCGACGTTGTCGTAAATCGACTTGGGGAACGGGTTAGGCTTCTGGAACACCATGCCGACCCGTGCCCGCAGCGGCACAACGTCCATTTTCGGTGCGTAGATGTTTTCATCATCAAGCAGGATTTCACCTTCGATACGGCAAATATCAATGGTGTCGTTCATCCGATTAAGACAACGCAGGAAGGTGGATTTACCACAACCTGATGGGCCAATCAGGGCAATTACCTCGTTGGCACCAATATCCAGGCTAACGTCAAAGATTGCCTGCTTTTCGCCATAAAAAACACGGACATCCCGTGCCTTCAGTTTGGGATTCTCACTGAACGGCTGGCCGTCGGTCTTGTGGTTTTCAATAATACTCATACAAAAATCCTGAAATATTTCTTACCAGCGACGTTCAAGTCGGCGACGGAGCATAACAGCCGCGGTGTTCATTACGACCAGGAATGCCAGCAGTACAATAATGGCTCCAGAAGTACGTTCTGTGAAAGCCTGCTCCGGACTGTCAGACCAGAGGAAAATCTGTACCGGCAATACGGTCGCCGGATCATTGATAAATCCGGGCACGTCGACCACAAACGCAATCATACCAATCATCAGCAGAGGTGCGGTCTCACCCAGCGCCTGCGCCATACCAATAATGGTACCCGTCAGCATACCGGGCAATGCCAGCGGCAGCACATGGTGGAACACCACCTGCATACGAGAGGCCCCCAGCCCCAGCGCAGCCTCACGGATTGACGGCGGTACCGCCTTGATCGCAGCACGGCCGGAAATAATGATGGTTGGCAGTGTCATCAGAGTCAGTACCAAACCACCAATCAGCGGCGTCGATCGTGCGACACCAAAAATATTGATGAAAATAGCCAAACCTAACAGACCAAAAGTAATACTTGGAACGGCCGCCAGGTTGTTGATATTGATTTCAACAATCTCGGTAATACGATTTTTTGGCGCGAACTCTTCCAGGTAAATCGCTGCCGCCACACCAATCGGGAATGACAGTGCAAAGGTCACCAGCAAGGTCAGGAAGGTTCCCATGATGGCACCATGGACGCCGGCCAACTCTGGCTCACGGGAATCACCGTTGGTGAAGAAGCTGACGTTAAAGCGGGTTTTCAGGCGACCTTCATCCAGCCACTGCTGTGCCCACTCGGTTTGCTTCTCACTCAGACGGCCATGCCTGCCTTTCTCATGGTCATGCTTGAGCCACTGATCAATTTCGTCATCCATAATGAGCTCAACGGTCACCGTATCGCCCAACAGATTGGGGTTATTCACCACCAGCTGCTGCAGCTGCCAGTGAGCGCCGACACTGACCATGCTGTAGAGATCACGACGTTCAGAGCGACCGGAAGGCTGCATGCTCTCCTTCAGATACTCCTTGATCAGACCTTCATAGTCACCGTTCAGCAACTCGCTTTCCGGCGACTGGCGACTGAGGCCGAGGAAGTCCTTGTCGAGGTAAATATCGGTGGTCAGCACCGTTTGCTCAAAAGCCGACAAACCTTTCGAAAGAATGTTGCCGAACAGCACCACCAGACACAGCAAGCCAAACAGAATGGATGCCATGCCATAGAGGCGGAAGCGGGTTTCGGCACGCCGACGGCGTGCCATGCTGCGCTCGACCTTGACGCGAGTGCTCAGGCTTTGATCAGTCATACTGCTCCCGGTACTTCTGTACCACTTTCAGGGCAACAAAGTTCAGACACAGGGTCACCAGGAACAACACCAGTCCCAGTGCAAACGCGGCCAGCGTCTTGGGTGAATCGAACTCCTGGTCACCGACCAGCAAGGTCACGATCTGTACGGTTACCGTGGTGACGCTTTCCAGCGGGTTAGCGGTCAGGTTGGCGGCCAGACCAGCGGCCATGGCGACAATCATGGTTTCACCGATCGCCCGCGATACCGCCAGCATCACGGCACCCACGATACCTGGCAGAGCTGCTGGCAAAACCACCTGACGAATGGTTTCGCTGCGGGTTGCGCCCAGACCATAACTGCCATCACGCAGTGACTGTGGCACAGAGTTGATAACGTCGTCAGACAGTGATGACACAAACGGAATAATCATCACGCCCATCACCAGACCAGCGGCCATGGCGCTTTCGGAAGACACATCCAGGCCGATACCGGCACCGGCATCGCGCAGAATCGGCGCCACTGTCAGGGCAGCGAAGAAGCCATAAACCACGGTCGGGATACCGGCCAGAATTTCCAGTGCAGGTTTGGCGTAGTTACGAATACGCGGCGTTGCATATTCAGACAGGTAAATAGCCGCCATCAAACCAATCGGCACCGCAATCGCCATTGCAATCACGGAAATCAACAAGGTACCGGTGAACAGCGGAATCGCACCAAAGCTGCCGCTGGAACCGGATTGATCAGCACGCAGCGCCACCTGTGGTGACCACACGGTACCAAACAGGAAATCGAAGACATTGACCTTGCCAAAGAACTGCCAGGCTTCAAACAACACGCTGCTGAGAATCCCGATGGTGGTCAGTACCGCAATACCAGAGCTTGCAAACAGCAGCCCCTTGATTATGCCTTCCACCTCATTACGGGCGTTACGTTGAGGAACCAGACGCCCCAGGGTCAGGGCAAAACCGGCCAGCGCCAGCGCGATGATCACACCACTGCTGATCAACTGGTTGCGTGCCTGCAATTCCACCAGATGCAGTACCGCTGGTGCCAGCGTCGGGTCATCCTGCAGATCCGCACCATTGGCAAGGTTGTGCACTTTACTGATGGCCAGCTGAACGGCCGTGCTGCCATGCTCAACAACCGCAGCAGGCAAGTTGGCGGTCACCAGGGAATCAATGACAGGATCATCAACCAGGCCCCAGATCAGCATCAACAACAAGGGCGGTAAACAGGTCCAGAGGGCCAACATGGAACCATAGTGGCTTGGCAGGGAAGAAAGGGTCGATGTGGACGCCATTGTCCTTGCACGCCCCTTGCCGATCAGAAAAGCAGCAATGCAGAACACTGCAAGAATTAGTAGCAGGTAGCTGAATGTCATTGGACAAGCCTGGTGGTTAACTTATACCGGTTATGGTTATCAGAATATTGAGACGGCGCGACTCCCCCCCAAGAGGGAACCGCGCCGTTCGAATGACAACCTCTGACGGTGATCAGAGAGTCTTCAGAGCCTTGGTGTCGGCCTCAACCTGTTTGCGGCGAGATTCTGCCATTGGAATCATGCCTTTGTCTGCAAGATATCCGTCTTCACCAATAGCACGCTTGGACACGAATTCAGCCAGGTATTCTTCGATACCAGGAATCACGCCAACGTGTGCTTTCTTCACGTAGAAGAACAGTGAACGGCTGATAGGGTACTTGCCATCAGAGATGTTGTCGAAGGTTGGCTTCACGCCATCGATAATGGCGCCCTGAACCTTGTCCTGGTTCTCTTCCAGGAAGCTGTAACCAAAGATACCGAAGTAGTCTGGGCTGGCTGCCAGTTTCTGCACGATCAGGTTGTCGTTTTCACCGGCTTCAACATAGCCACCGTCTTCACGCAGACCATGACAAACAGCCTTGTACTTGTCCTTGTCGGTCTTTTTCAGCGCTTCGATGGACTCAAACTGGGAACAACCGCCTTCCATTGCCAGTTCAACGAATGCATCGCGGGTACCGGAAGTTGGTGGAGGACCCAGCACCTTGATTGGGGTGTTTGGCAGTGCAGGGTTAACCTGCTTCCAGGTCTGGTACGGGTTTTCAATCAGGGCACCGTCTTTACCAGGAACCACTTTGGCCAGCGCCAGGAAGATATCTTTCAGGCTCAGCTGAACGTTTTCTACCGCAGCAGAGTGAGCGAATACGATACCGTCGAAACCAATGGTCACTTCAACGATGTCTTTCACGCCATTTTTGGCACACAGCTCAACTTCAGATTTCTTGATCTGACGAGAAGCATTGGTGATGTCTGGAGTGGCATCGCCGACACCAGAACAGAACAACTTCAGACCGCCACCAGAACCGGTAGATTCAACCTTTGGGGTACGGAAGCCGGTGGATTTACCAAAACGTTCCGCAACCACTGTGGAAAACGGGTAAACAGTGGAAGAGCCAACGATGCTGATGTAATTACGTTCAGCCATGGCTGTAGAACTAAGCACAGACGCCAGAAGCAGGGCGCCAGCTGCAAGAGTATGTTTCATGCTCTTTCCTTTGTTTCTAGGTTAGAACCTGCACACCGTGGTCAGGCCAGCGGCGAAGTTTTTCAAAAGCGTGTTACACGCTGATGACGCGCCGCCATACTGTTGCATTTTTATTACATTAAAATGACAGCCGGACAATTGTTTGCAAATTCGTCAATGCAGGTAGACCGAAATAGCCCAAACGGGAAGGCGCCGGTATTGCGGCGACCCAAAAACCAGTAAACTGCGCGCAAAAGAATTCGAACAGAGCATCGTTAATGAAAGCCAGATCAAAAGAAGACTGCGCCCCTTCACCAGATGGCGAACTCACCCTCAGGCTTATCCCCACTCGCGGTGATGCCAACGTCCATGGTGACATCAGTGGTGGCTGGGTTGTCTCACAGATGGACCATGCAGCCGAAACGGTTGCCAGCCGGGTTGCTCATGGCCGGATTGCCAATGTGGCACTGGAGTCAGTGGTGTTTATGTCGCCGATCCGTATCGGTGCAGCCGTCTGTTTTTACACCCGCCTGCTGGAAATCGGCTCCTCCTCAATTCGCATTGCGATTGAAGTCTGGACCCAGAATCCCGCAGAAGACGAACGCCGCAAGGTCGTCGATGCCGTGTTTGTGTACGTAGCGATTGATGATGCCGGACGAATCCGGCGCGTGCCCAAATAGGCCAGCAGAGAAACCGCTGCAAAGCAGTAGCTGGCCAAGCAAAGCGGGCCGCTGCCCGCATCGCTACAGGAGGGTCAGTTTGGCAAAACTGACCACCAGCCATTTGCTGCCCGCGTCGTCAAAGTTCACCTGTATTCGCAAGCCGGGGCCCTGCCCTTCGTAGTGCAGCACGGTGCCTTCGCCAAACATCTCATGAAACACCCGCTGTCCCAGCGGATAAGGCACGTCGCCCATTAACGACGGCTTTGACGGTGCTCGTTCACGGGCGGTGACTGGCCGGGTGACGGTGTTTTTCAAACGCACTTCGTCAATTAATTGCGAGGGGATTTCGCGAATAAAGCGTGATGGCGTACTGTAGTTTTCCTGGCCATGCAAACGGCGGCTTTCCGCATGAGTCAGCACTAACTGCTCCATCGCCCGGGTGATCCCGACATAAGCCAGCCGGCGCTCTTCTTCGAGACCATCGGCTTCGTCCATCGACATCTTGTGCGGAAACAGGCCTTCTTCCATGCCCGCCAGTACGACCTGAGGGAATTCCAGACCTTTGGCCGAGTGCAGCGTCATCATTTGCACGGCGTCATCGTATTCTTCAGCCTGACCTTCACCGGCATCCAGTGCAGCATTATCAACAAACTGCGCCAGCGGGCTGGCCTCTTCATCACTGCCTTCAAACAGCTTGGCGGCGTTGACCAGCTCCTCAAGGTTTTCAATCCTGGCCTGGCCCTTTTCACCTTTTTCTTTCTGGTGATGGGGAATCAAACCGGACTGCTGGATGACGTTATCCACAATCTCGTGCAGTTCGAGCTCCTCCAGCCCCACGCTGAGCTCGTCGACCAATTCCAGGAATCCGGCAACCGAACTGGCGGCCCGTTTTGCCAGGCTGCCCTGCTGCAATATCAACTGGCAGGCCTGCCACAAGGAACAGCCCTGATCCCGTGCGACCGAGCGCAACAGATCAAGGGTCTTTTCACCAATCGCCCGGCTCGGTACGTTAATCACCCGCTCCATCGCTGCATCGTCGTTGCGATTCAACAACAGCCGCAGGTAGGCCACCGCATTCTTGATTTCCAGACGCTCGTAGAAGCGCTGACCACCATAGATACGGTACGGTATTCCAGCCCGCAACATGGCTTCTTCGAGCGTACGGGACTGGGCATTGGAGCGATATAGAATCGCCATCTCGGTGCGCTTGCGACCCTTGCGGGTCCAGGCATCAACCTGGTCGGCGATATAACGGGCTTCGTCCTGCTCGTTAAAGGCTCTGTACAACCGGATGTGATCCCCTGCTGCACCATCGGTGATGAGGTTTTTCCCCAGGCGACCGCTGTTGTTGGCGATCACGGCGTTGGCGGCAGCGAGAATATTAGCGGTCGAACGGTAGTTTTGTTCGAGCTTGATCAGCTCGGCGCCAGGAAAATCCTGCTGGAAATTGCGGATATTGCCGATGTTGGCGCCACGCCAGCCATAAATTGACTGGTCATCATCGCCGACCGCCATCACGGAGACGGAATCCCCGGCCAACAAGCGAATCCAGGCGTACTGGATATTGTTGGTATCCTGAAACTCGTCCACCAGAATATGGCTGAAACGCTGCTGATAATGCTGCAACAGCTCCGGGTTATGGAGCCAGAGTTCATGAGCCCGCAACAGGATTTCACCGAAATCCACCATACCACTCTGCTGACAATGCTCTTCGTACACCTGATAGAACTGCTGTAAGGTACGCGCAAACGGGTCCGCCGACGGGATCAAATGTGCAGCCCGACGGCCTTCGTCTTTCTGCTCATTGATGAACCATTGCAACTGACGCGGCGGATAACGGCTTTCGTCGATGTTATTGGCTTTCATCAGACGTTTGACCAGCCGCAGCTGATCGTCACTGTCGAGAATCTGGAAATATTGCGGCAATTTGGCTTCGCGCCAGTGCTGTTTCAACAAACGGTGCGCCAGCCCGTGAAAGGTTCCCACCCACATACCATTGGCGGGAATCTGTAACAGCTGTTCGAGGCGGCCTTTCATTTCGCGGGCGGCCTTGTTGGTAAAGGTCACCGCCATCACCCCAAAAGGCGACACCTGCTCTACTTTCAGAAGCCAGGCAATGCGGTGCACCAGAACCCGGGTTTTGCCGGAACCGGCACCGGCCAGCACCAACTGATGACGACTACTGGCAGCCACGGCATTACGCTGGGCATCGTTTAACTGATCGACAAGTAATGAAATATCCATGGCAGCAGTCTATCAAATTGAGTCCAACAACAAGGAGTCGTCAATTTACCTGTTTTTTTATACAGCATCCAATTTGTATAGGGACTCAGTCTGCCCCAGGCCGTATAATCGTTTCCCTGAGGTTAAGAATCCGGAACGATTACTGTGATAAACAGCCCAATATTGGCACAAATTTCCAGCTCCATTCCGCAGCTGCGCAAGTCGGAAGTCAAGGTAGCGGAATATGTTCTCAAGGCCCCCGAGCAGGTAGTCCACATGCGTATTGTCGACCTCGCCCAGGAAGCCCAGGTCAGCGAGCCAACCATCGTGCGCTTTTGCCGGGCGATCGGCTGTAACAGTTTCCAGGAATTCAAGGTTCGGGTGGCGCAGGAGATAGCCATCTCCAACAACATCGGCCAGTTTGCCATTGCCGACAGCGACAGCATCGAAGAACTCTGCAGCAAGATTGCCGACACCACCATCCAGCGTCTGCATCAGGTCAAAACCCAGCTGAACGCCCATCAGGTTGGCGAAGCCGCCCGCGTCATGAGTATGGCAACACGAGTGGAATTCTACGGTTTTGGCGCCTCGGGAGCGGTCGCCACCGATGCCCAGCACAAGTTCTTCCGCCTCAACGTTGCTACTGCGGCTTACAGCGATCCCCACATGCAGGCAATGTCTGCCGTCACCCTGGGCAAGAACGACGTTGCCGTCGCCATCTCCCAGAGCGGCCGCACCCGTGACCTGCTCAACACCATCACGCTGGCGCAACAACACGGCGCCCACGTGGTCAGCCTGGCACCAGCCAATACACCGGTAAGCCGCGCTGCCGATCTGCCGATTCACATCAATATCGACGAAGACACCGACCAGTTTACGCCGATGACGTCACGCATCGCCCACCTGATGGTGATTGATATGCTGGCGGTTGCGGTAACCCAACAACGCGGCCCGGAGTTTGCTCACCACCTCAGCAATATCAAACGCAGCATCAAGTCATTGCGACTGGATCATGGCCACGACGCACTGGAAACAGCCGGTGTTGGCAAGACTCGCAACTGATTTTAAGGAAAATTTGCGTCAAAGCTGGCAAATACGGTAACCCGCGCCAGCCTTGTCACTCTCCTGCAACCTCGACCATAAAAAATCCTCTGAGTATTTCCACTATCACGAGGAAGAGAAAATGGACGCTGCGATCAAGTTCGAAACCCATGAAGAGGTTGTTAGCTTTGATGCCGATGGCAAGGTCGTTGTAAACAAGGAAAGTCAGTTATCCCCGAAGCTGGTTGCGCGTCGTGCAATCGAGGCCCATCTGGAACGCAAAAAGCTGGAGAAAGATCTCTCCGATTATTACAACCTGGACGACAACTGATCGTCATAGCGGCCGGGCTCGTTTGAGCCCGGCAAGATATCAAACAGAATGCGGCTGCTGCAGCCATCCCATCCGACGATATATCTTGCCCAACAACCAGGCTGGGCCAATCAATAAAAACTGCACGTCGACAAAGAAAGAGGGCCTTTTGCCTTCGACCTGATGACCAATAAACTGCAGTATCCACAGCACTACAAAGACCGCACCATATAAGCCCCAACTCCCTTGCAGCCAGTCATGAGTCAGGATACACAGCAAGCTGAAGACCAGCATGCCTATGGCGATTACGGCCGATAGACGCCAGTAGAAAACCGTCACCGCCAACAGCACCGGCACCAGCCAGAGCCCCTCGGGCCAGTCAGCCGGTGACGGGATCAAATAGATAAAGCCAACCACCACCCAATAGATCAACGGCACACAGAGCCAATGAATCAGTTTGTTAAATGTGTGTTGATGGCTTTCGCCATAGAGATCAAACCACTGTTGAAGCGTGCGAGCCTGCGGCTGGTTATTCATGGTTCCACCACCTGAATCAAACGTTTGTTTCAATCTGATGGTTATTAATCACGGCGACAAGTAAAAGCAACGCTGGTAACTGTTAATGTCCCGTTCTGCAACAAGCCGATGGAATATCAAACGGGTATAAAAAAACCTGGCCGAGGCCAGGTTTTTTCAGAGAGTTGGGAATCTCGTTGGTATTACTTACCAGTGAACTCTGGGTAAGCTTCCATACCACATTCGGAGATATCCACACCTTCGTATTCGGCTTCTTCGCTGACGCGCAGACCCATCACAGCCTTGATGACCAGCCAGGTGATGAAAGACGCTACGAATACCCAAACAAAGATGGTCAGGGCGCCAACCAGCTGGCCCATGAAGGTTGCATCAGAGTCGGACAGCAGTACTGCGAAGATACCCCACAGACCTACAACACCGTGAACAGAGATCGCACCCACTGGATCGTCGATTTTCAGCTTGTCCAGAGTCAGGATGGAGATCACCACGATCAGACCACCGATGAAACCAATCACAGTCGCCAGGAATGGAGATGGATCAGCAGGTTCTGCAGTGATCGCAACCAGACCAGCCAGAGCACCGTTCAGACACATGGTCAGGTCGGCCTTGCGGAACAGAATGAAAGCCAGCAACAGAGCACCAACCAGACCACCGGAAGCAGCAGCATTGGTGTTAACAAATACAGAGGCTACTTCGTTGGCAACGCCGATACCGGACAGCTGCAGAGTAGAACCACCGTTGAAACCGAACCAGCCCATCCACAGGATGAAGGTACCCAGAGTTGCCAGCGGCAGGTTGGCACCAGGAATCGCACGGATTTCACCGTTAGGACCGTATTTGCCTTTACGGGCACCCAGCAGAATCACACCAGCCAGAGCAGCAGTTGCGCCCGCCAGGTGAACAATACCGGAACCGGCGTAGTCGGAGTAGCTCAGATCGAACATGCCGAAAACAGAAGAACCACCCCAGGTCCAGGAACCTTCCATTGGGTAGATGAAACCAGTCATCACCACGGCGAAAGCCAGGAAAGACCACAGCTTCATACGCTCGGCAACGGCACCGGAAACAATAGACATGGCAGTTGCAACAAACACTACCTGGAAGAAGAAGTCAGAAGCGCCGGAGTAAGGCAGAGAAGCGTCTTCGACACCATTACGGAAATCAGCCTGTGCAGACAACACGCCGGCAACCGCTTCGTCAGTCATGGAAGCAACGCTATCAGTGCTGTTCAGGAAGAAGCCGCCGCCGTACATCAGTTCGTAACCACAGATCAGATACATGGTACAGGCAACCGCGAACAAGGCGATGTTCTTGGTCAGAATTTCAGTTGTATTCTTGGAGCGAACCAGACCCGCTTCCAGCATGGCGAAACCAGCCGCCATCCACATAACCAATGCGCCAGTCACCAAAAAGTAGAAGGTGTCCATGGCGTATTGCAATTCGTATACTTGGTTTTCCATTCTAAGCCCCCCGCATCAGGCTTGATTGAATCTGTTTATTTAGGCAAATGCCGTTTGCTTACAGTGCGTCAGCACCGGTTTCGCCGGTACGAATGCGAACAACCTGTTCCAGATTGGTCACGAAAATCTTGCCATCGCCGATCTTGCCAGTGTTGGCTGCCTTGGTGATTGCTTCGATGACCTTGTCAGACAGATCGTCAGCAACAGCGACGTCAATCTTCACTTTTGGCAGGAAATCAACCACGTACTCTGCACCACGGTACAGTTCGGTGTGACCTTTCTGACGACCAAAGCCTTTGACTTCAGTCACGGTGATACCTTGAACACCGATTTCAGACAGCGCTTCACGCACGTCGTCCAGCTTGAACGGCTTGACTACAGCAGTGATGAGTTTCATAGGGAAAACTCCTTTTATCTAGGGTTTTAAAAATGGCCTGAGCGAGGGCTCAGGCCATTGTATGCGTTTTACATCTCGATAGGCAGGCTGTAAGACACAACATACTTGGCAGACTTGTCCAGGAAGCCGTCTTCGCCTTTATCCAGATCTTCAGCCACAATTTTGGAAACAGTGAAAGCAACGCTGTCGTTAAAGGCGTAGGTCACATCCAGGTGAGTCCAGTTGTTCGATTCCATGTCGAACGTGCTACCCAGAGCCACAGAGAAGCTGGTATCTGGAACGTCAACACCAATCACACCGTAGAAACCATCAACATCGAAGTCGCTGCTCTTGTACAGAGTCAGGCTAGCCATGTCGTAAGACAGACCCAGATGGTATTCCGCAGAATCATCGAACTTGTCGAGCTCAGGATCGGAAGAATCCGGGTAGATGTAGGTTGCGTAACCCACGTCATAACCAACAGAGCCAGCTTCACCGGCGAAACCTACGTAGAAATCGGTTTCAGTACCGTAAGAGGTGTCACCGGAAGAGGTCCACACGCCAGCGTACAGGCCGGATTCGTGGGAGTAGTCCAGAGAACCAGAAACAACCGGAGTACCATCACCCAGGTTCACACCACGCCACAGGTACATGCTGGCAATATCAACAGAAGCGGAAATTTCTGCCTGGGCAGTTTGAACAGTAGCCACACCTGCAGTCAGGGCGCCAGTAATTGCGATAACTTGTGACAGTTTTTTCATTCTTCTTTCCTTCATCGGTTAGCGTTGCTAGTTCGTTTTTTTATTGGCGTTTCCCGGTAAGCGTCGCCACCTTGAACACCATTATGATTCTGGGATTTGACATAGCAGCCTGCGTGCCAACTCCCAAAACAGCCGCCTTTCACGCCTTTCTGATAAGATTCAGGATAAATACTGCCGACCAAAGCCCTCAAAATGAGCACCCTTTGACAATAACGCACCAAAAGAAAACACCAAGGCTAAAGCATTTGTTCCAGAATAGTGCCGCTCGCCCGATCCAGGTCGCCCGCGGCGCGATATAAACGCAATAAGAGATAAGAATCTTATGAAGAACGCAGAAATTCGTTTAAAAATCGAGGAGTTACTTCGTCAATCAGGAACCGGACAGCTGTCTGCTGAAGTGCACAAAAATCTTGCACAAAAATTAGCCAGCTGGATTGGCGGCCCAGAATGGGTCACCAGAGCGGAGCACGAGCGCCTGCTGCAAGTACTGCAACAGACCGAGGAGAAACTGCAATTACTGGAACAGCGGCTGACTGAACTGGAACAGGCGGACACCTGATCCAGTCACCGCCAACTGGTTGGGAATCAACGCAAGCCCTGATTCTGCATCCGCCGCTCTTTCCAGGCGTCGTAACCATTGATGGCCAAATGAACCAGCAAGGCAGCAACGCCAGCAGAGGCAATCGCTCCAAAGCCACGCACATCAAGCAGAAACAGTCCGCTGGAGAAAAACAGAAACGCTGGATAAAAAATAGTGCGCTTCATAACCAGCTGCAATTTGCTCAATTTATTCATGGCAAGTCTCCTGCTACCGTGATTAACAATTTATAACGGCAAACGGCTCCGCATCAGGAGCCGCTTGTTCATACGATGCTATCAATTAATCGCGATGATTTTCGAAAGCGTCGTTTTCGTGCTTGATGATGGCGTACATGAATCCCAGAAAGGCCACAAACGCCAGACCACACAAAAATGCGATCATCCCCGGGCTGTCAGCGAAGGTAAAACAGGCTGCAACGCCTTCCCAGCTGTCGATTGGTGAAGTATCCATAATCTGTTCCTCTTGGTTTGGATTAATCGGGCGATGACTTTGGCCACCGCCGATCCAGGATGAATTAGTTGCTCAGGGCACCGTGGGCAGGCAGTTGTCCGGCAGTTGCAGGAATAGTGCCTTCAACGATGTCACGTGCAGGAACGCTTTCGCCGTATGGAACTGCTGGAATTTCCACCAGGTCCAGACCAGCCGCTTCAACTTTTGGCGGTACACGCAGCATGTTCATCTTCTTCAGCAACAAGGAGATTGCGTAGCCTGGGATAAAGCCGGTCACACACATGATCACAGCGCCCATCAGCTGACCAAAGAAGCTGATATCTGGAGCACCTTCTGGAACACTTGGGTAGCCGGAAGCAAAGATACCGACCAGAACTACACCCAGGAAACCACACCAGCCGTGTACGGCAACCGCACCTACAGCATCATCAATGCCACATTTCTCAACGAACTTGCCAACCATTGGCATGGTAACGCCACCGAAGATTGCCAGTACGAAAGTCAGGCCCGGGTAGTACAGATCCATACCGGCAGCAACAGTGATGATGCCAGCCAGACCACCGGACATGGTCATGAAAGGTTCACGGGAAGACAGGTAGGCACCAATAACACCACCAGCGAAGCCCATCAGGGTATTAAAGGCGAAAGCAGACAGGTTGGTTGGGTTGCCGTAAATGGTGGTCCAGCCGGTGTCGCCGCCGTTGAAGATGATGCAACCGCCAAGGAAGCCGAAGAAACCAACGATGATCATCATCAGACCAATCAGTGCCATTGGCAGGCTGTGAGGAACGATGGCCATGGCCTTGCCGTCAACAAACTTGCCGATACGAGGTCCAAGGTTGATCAGTACACCCAGAGAGAAGAAACCAGCCACTGCGTGAACCACACCGGAAGCACCCACATCGTGGTATCCCAGATCCATCAGCAACCAGCCGTCAGGGTGCCAGCCCCACGCACCCGCCAGAATCCAAACACCGGAACCCACCACAACGGTCAGGATCAGGTAGGCACTCATACGGATACGTTCGATTACCGCACCAGACAGAATGGAGCCAGTAGTGGCACCAAACATGGCAAAAGCGGCCCAGAAGATACCGGTACCCATATCAGTCACGTCAGGACCCATAGAGGTTGACCATGGCAGCGCTGCCGACGCATCAACAGGAATAAAGCCGTTTGGCATGGCATTGTAGATCCACCAGCCGAAGAAGTAGAAGGTTGGCACCACAACCGCCAGGGTCAGGATGTTTTTCATACCGGAAGCCAGCGCGTTTTTCACACGGGAGGCACCGATTTCATAGGCCAGGAAGCCTGCGTGAATCATGAACATAATGGCGGTACACCACCAATAAAACACCTCGACGTTCATCGCCTGGTGCATCTCAAACGCCGCCTTAAAGGCTTCGAGCTCTTCTGGAGTCATGGGTATTCCCCTCTCTAGTCATTGGTAAACAAGCGTTTCCATATACAAATGACCGACCTGGCCCGCCCCTTGACCACACTGATCGGACAAAAATATTCGCGAGGGGAATATTGCATGCTGAGTGCCAAGCTCAGCGCCGACGGCAATCATTGCCAAATGACAACTTTGGTTTACTGAAAAGAGGTAGAAAGAGGGAATACAGCGATGAGTTTGTCGGCATTGCGTTACTGAACACTGCCGTGCTTGCCATAGATCGACAACTGGGGTCATTATTTACCGAGCGCAATGAAGAAACATGCACCACGATGCCGCACCACAACAGTGCAACCGCACCGTCAGATAACATCGTTCTGTCGATGCACCCATTCACGCAGTAACTCATGCAAACAGCCCGAGACATGCCGGATAAAAACAGCATATTCGCGGACCTGGGGGCGTTCTCAATTAGTAAAGCGGCCCTGCTGAGAGCCAGTTTGCTTCAGAACAAGGCATGAGGAATGTGGTTTAGCGAGCTAAACAAGTGACGAATAACGCAGTGCCTGGAGTCAACTGGCCTCAGCCCGAAGGGTTATGGCTAAAAATCCACCATGCTGTGTTGTTGAACTTGTAAAGGGCTCGCCATTTTCTTCGTTCAACGCCTTGCCTGATGAATTTTTCTGCCATAACAGGACCCGTTAATTAATTGAGAACGCCCCCAAGTCACCACACTTGTTACATGCTTGAAAAGATTCCCGAACACACTTCAGGGATAATGCCCTTGTATTTATGCTGCCCGACCCTCGCCAGAACCGCTGACGCCGTGTTGAACGGGCACACATCCGCTCGATCAGGAGACTATCCATGCTAAGACGCACCAAAATTGTCGCTACCCTTGGACCGGCAACCAACACAGATGAAAAAATCGAACAGCTGATCGAGGCCGGTGCCAACGTATTCCGACTGAACTTCTCCCACGGCGATGCCGACGATCACCGTGATCGCGCCGCCATGGTGCGCCGTGCTGCCAAAAAACTGGGCAAACACGTTGCCATTCTGGGCGACCTGCAAGGTCCAAAAATCCGTATTTCCCGCTTTGCCGAGCAAAAGGTCCACCTCGACGTTGGCCAGAGCTTTGTGCTGGACGCCACGCTGGAGCGTGACGCCGGTAATAAGGAACAGGTTGGTATCGACTACAAGGCACTGATTGAAGATGCCCGCGTTGGCGACATCCTGTTGCTGGACGATGGCCGTGTTGAACTGCAGGTGACCGAAACCTTCCCGACCAAACTCAACACTGTGGTTCGCATCGGTGGCTGGCTGTCCAACAACAAGGGCATCAACCGTCTCGGTGGCGGCCTGTCAGCCAAGGCGCTGACTGACAAGGACAAGGAAGACATCAAGCTGGCGGCGGAAATTCTGGTTGATTACCTGGCGGTATCCTTCCCTCGCGACGGCCAGGACATGGAAGAAGCCCGTGAGCTGCTGCACGCCGCTGGCGGTCACGCCCACCTGGTATCCAAAATCGAACGCGCCGAGTGTGTTGCTTCTGACGAAGCCCTCGACGACATAATCAAGGCTTCAGACGCCGTGATGGTTGCTCGTGGTGACCTCGCCGTCGAAATCGGTGACGCCGAGCTGGTCGGTGTGCAGAAGCGCATCATTTCCCGCTCCCGCCAGCTCAACAAGCCGGTGATCACCGCGACCCAGATGATGGAGTCCATGATCGCCAGCCCAATGCCGACCCGCGCCGAAGTTTCCGACGTTGCCAACGCCGTATTCGACTACACCGACGCCGTGATGCTGTCTGCCGAAACCGCGGCCGGTGACTACCCGGTTGAAGCCGTAGCCGCCATGGTCCGGGTGATCGAAGGTGCCGAGCGTCATCCGTCTGCCAAGCGTTCGAAACACCGCTTGTACGAAGATATCTTTGATATCGACGTTACTATCGCCATGTCAGCCATGTACGCCGCCAACCACCTGCAAGGTGTAACTGCGATCATCTCACTGACTGAAACCGGTGCCACTCCACGACTGATGTCACGACTGCGCTCGCATCTGCCAATCTTCGCCTTCTGCCGTCGCGAAGATACTCAAAGCCGCGTCGCACTGTATCGCGGTGTACAGACCGTACCTTTCTATGCCGATCAGCTGGAGCCTAACAGCATCAACCCAACTGCGATTCAGGTACTGAAAGAGCAAGGCCATGTGACTACCGGAGACTTTGTGGTGGTCACTCGCGGTGACTACCTCAACGCCCAGGGCGGCACCAACACCATGAAGATCATGCGCGTCGAATAAGCCTGCCCCCGCCGTCAGCAGCATTGCTGCTGACGGCATCCTTGATGAGCTTGACTCATAACGACCTTTTACAGCCTGCCACTCCATTCCTGAACATCTGTCCTCGCAAGCGCTACCAGAGTCCAGCCAAAGCGCGTACACTTTTTGCTTAAACAAACGCCGAGCTGCTGTTTCTAAAGCGAATGTATGTCGCCATGAAGCACCAGCCGCAGAGCAGGCTTGCCTGTTCCGCCAGGGTTCTGTGGGAAACCGCCGGGCCTCCCGTATTTGGAAAGGTGTAACATGACTCATAAAGAACCTGGCCTGCAGGACCGTTTTGGTCGGCAGTTCAGCTACTTGCGCCTGTCGATTACCGACGTGTGCAATTTTCGCTGTAGCTATTGTTTACCGGACGGCTATCAAAAGCAGTCTGGCCCTGAGCCTCTGCAGCTCGATGAAATCCAGCGCTTGCTGGCGGTGTTTGCCCAACTGGGGACGCGTAAGGTGCGCATTACCGGCGGCGAACCCAGTGTCCGCAAGGATCTCACCGAGATCATCCAGCTGGCGGCCAATACCGATGGAATCGATCAGGTCGCGCTGACCACCAACGGCTACAAACTGGCTGAAAACATTGCCGCCTGGCACGCTGCCGGGCTGCAGCAGCTCAACGTCAGCATCGACAGCCTGGATGCCGAACGCTTCCAGCAAATTACCGGTTACAGCCATCTCGCTCGCATTATTGAAGGCATTGATCAGGCACTGGCGCTGGGCCTCAAGGTCAAGGTCAACGCCGTGTTGCTGAAAGGTTTTGATCAGACCGAACTGGCGCTGTTTGAAAACTGGCTCAAACAGACACCGGTATCAGTACGGTTTATCGAACTGATGCAAACCGGTGACCAACCGGTATTTTTCTCCGAACATCATGTCCGTGGCGAGGCCATTCGCCAGCAACTGCTGGATAACGGCTGGAGCTTGCGGCCACGCCAGCCTCACGACGGTCCGGCGCTGGAGTTTTCGCACCCGGATTACCAGGGCCGCTTCGGCCTCATCATGCCGTACAGCAAGGATTTCTGTAGCAGCTGTAATCGTTTACGCATCAGCTCACTGGGCAAATTGCACCTGTGCCTGTTTGGCGATCAGGGTCACGACCTGCGCCAGCTGCTGGACGGCAGCCACACCAGCGACGAACTGGCCGCTGAATTGCAGCATTTATTGGGTATCAAGTCAGAAACCCACTATTTGCATGCGGGCGAAACCGGTGCCATGCGCCACTTCGCCATGCTGGGAGGCTAGCGAGATGAAAGTGATCGGAGTGGTACTGGCAGGCGGTCAATCCCGCCGCATGGGCCGTGACAAGGCATTGTTACCGGCCGATGGCCATGCGTCCCTGCTGCACCGCCAGGTTGCGCTACTGCAGTCATTATCACTGCAACAGGTCTGGATCAGCCGCCACCAGAGTCTCAAAACCAGCCCGGATTTACAGCCCCTGCTGGTCGATGACCACAACACCAGCCAGCATCTGGGGCCACTGGCCGGCATCCAGAGCATTGCTGCCCACTGCCCCGATGCCGACGCCGTGATTGCCCTGCCGGTCGACTTGCCACTGATCGACAAGGCCACCCTCAGCCAGCTGATCAACACCGGTGTGCAACAGCGCCAGGCGGTCTATTTTCTGCAGGATTACCTGCCGCTGTTCACGCCGCTCAACGACGAGCTGCGCCAGTATCTCGATCAGCATCTGACCATGCCTACCGCCGACAAGTCGGTGCGGAAATTACTGAATTTTTGTAATGCGCTGTCGCTGCAACCGGCAGATGCCAGCCGTTTAACCAATACCAATACCCAGGATGAGTGGGAAGCCATTCGCCGCCCTCATCCATAGCCGTGAGAAATTCCCATGTCGAAGACCTTTACTGAGCAGTTTTTGCCACTCAACATCGCCGTGCTGACCGTGTCTGACACCCGTACGGAAGAAAACGATACCAGCGGCCAGGCACTGGTCAGCCGCCTGACCGAAGCCGGTCACCAGCTGGCTGACAAGAAAATCCTCAAGGACGACAAATACCTGCTGCGGGCGGCGGTTTCCCAATGGATCGCGGACGACACCACCCAGGTGGTGCTGGTGACCGGCGGCACCGGTTTCACTGAACGCGATACCACGCCGGATGCACTGATTCCCCTGTTCGACCAGACCATCGATGGCTTTGGCGAACTGTTCCGGGCAATTTCCTACCAGCAAATTGGCACCTCCACCATCCAGAGCCGCGCTGTCGCCGGGCTGGCCAACAGCACGCTGATTTTCTGTATGCCAGGCTCCACCAATGCCTGCAACACCGCCTGGGACGACATCATCGCCAGCCAGCTGGACAGCCGTTTCAAACCCTGCAACTTTGTGCTGCGGCTGAAAAACACCGCCAACCAGCTGTGCGACAGCCGCGGCTGATCAACCGGGCAGCAAGAGCAAGATTGTTTTATGAGTAACGAGTTTTCCCATGTAAACGCCGCTGGCGAAGCCAATATGGTCGATGTCAGCAGCAAACAGCCCACGGTGCGCGAAGCGCGCGCCGAAGGCTACGTACGCATGTCGGCGACGACACTGGCAAAGATCATTGAAGGTAATCACCACAAGGGCGATGTCTTTGCGGTTGCCCGGATTGCCGGTATTCAGGCCGCCAAACAAACCAGCAGCCTGATTCCACTGTGCCATCCGCTGATGCTCAGCAAGGTGGCAGTGGACTTTGCAGCCGAGCCGGAACACAACCGCGTGCGTATCGAAAGTTATTGCAAGCTGACCGGCCAGACCGGGGTAGAGATGGAAGCCCTGACCGCCTGCTCGGTGGCGGCGCTGACGCTGTTCGATATGTGCAAGGCGGTTGACCCGGCAATGGTCCTGGAAGGTATCCGGGTGCTGGAAAAAGTTGGTGGCAAAACCGGCCACTGGCAAGCAACTGATTCCGCCAGTGGAGCTGCGTCATGATTCAGGTACTGGTATTCGCTCGCCTGCGTGACCAGCTGGGTGAAGCCGTGATCAATCTGGATATGGCTGCGCCAGCCCGCGTCCATGAGCTGCGTGCCGCGCTGCAGCAGGCTTATCCCAGCCAGGCTGATGCCCTCAACCCTGGCAAGGCGCTGATAGCAATTAACCAGGTACTGAGCCACGACGAAGATGCCGTCATCACCGATCAGGACGAAGTCGCCCTGTTTCCACCGATGACCGGAGGCTGACGATGACCCTGCAACCACCTGCCGATTCGATTCTGGTGCAAAGTGATGACTTCGACGTCGCCAGCGAGTATCAGCAGCTGTGTACCAACAACCCGGACGACGGTGCGGTGGTGTTTTTTGTTGGCCGGGTCCGCGACCTCAACGATGGCGATCAGGTGCAACAACTGGAGTTACAGCATTATCCTGGCATGACCGAAAAAGCTCTTGGCAGCATCGTCGCAGACGCCCGTCAGCGTTGGCAGCTCGGCCGTGTGCGGCTGATCCACCGGGTTGGGCCAATGAATGTCGAAGACCAGATTGTATTTGTCGGCGTCAGCAGCCCACATCGCGGTAACGCTTTTGACGCTGCCGCCTTTATCATGGACTTTCTGAAAAGCCGGGCACCGTTCTGGAAAAAGGAACGCATCCTAGATGGCCAGGGCCAGACGCAATCTGAACGCTGGGTTGAGGCCCGCGACAGCGACCAGCAAGCTCTGCAACGCTGGCAAGCCGATTCCTGACGGGTAGCAAACCATGATCAACAAGCTGGAGCATCTGATTCCACCACCGCTGGTCGCTTTGTTGATCGCCGTGGCCATCTGGTACGGCACAACAGCGCCATCAACACCGGGCCCGCTGCGCTGGAGTCTGATTGGCCTGCTGATTGCCTGTGGCCTGGCTCTGGATTTCAGCGCCATCATCAGCTTTCTGAAACGCCACACCACGGTCAATCCGCTGGCACCGGATCATGCCAGCCAGCTGGTCACCGATGGAATGTACCGTTTCACTCGCAATCCCATGTACCTCGGATTGGCGCTAAACCTCAGCGCCTGGGGATTGTATCTCGGCAGCTGGCTGCTGCTGCCCGCGCTACTGGTGTTTGTCGGCTACATTACCCGCTTCCAGATCCTGCCGGAGGAACGGGCGCTACAGTTGAAGTTTGGAACAGACTTCACCAGTTATTGCAATACAGTTCGACGCTGGCTCTGAGTAAACTACAACAATAATTATCGCGACGTGCGGATTACCCTTGCTGGTAAGACCCCAAAGTCGTTTTTCGATTCAGGAGCCTGTCTATGTCCTCGGCCAGAATGCCGACGATTTTCATCCCTCATGGCGGTGGCCCATGGCCATTTGTTGATCTCAACGGTCGCTTTGGGGAAGAGGAGATGCGGCACTTGCGCGAGTTTCTGGAGCAATATCCCGGAACCTTGCCACAACGTCCCAAAGCCATCCTGGTGATCACCTCTCATTGGGAAGCCCCCGTCGTCACACTCGGTACATCGGCAAATCCACCGATGTATTACGACTATTACAACTTCCCGGAAGCTTCCTACCACATCCAATGGCCCGCACCTGGCTGCCCATCACTGGCGCCACGGGTGGCTGAGCTGCTGCATCAGGCCGGTTTTGCTACCGATTCCGATGATCAGCGCGGTTATGACCATGGCACCTTTGTACCGCTGAAAGTGATGTTTCCAAAGGCCGATATTCCAGTACTGCAGATGTCGCTGATCCGGGATCTTGATCCGGCCCGCCATATCGAGTTGGGCAAGGCGCTGGAGCCGTTGCGGGATGAAGGTGTGCTGATTATTGGCAGTGGCATGTCATTTCATAACTTGCGCAAACTGCGGCAACCGGAAGCAGCCGCTATTTCCCAGCCATTCGACGACTGGCTGCAGGAAATCATGGTGCTGTCACCCGCCTGCAGGGAAAAGAAACTGTTGGATTGGGTGTGCGGACCAAACGCCCGTATTGCTCATCCGCGCGAAGAACATCTGTTGCCATTGATGGTCATTACCGGAGCTGCCGGTACAGATCCTGGCCGGGTTGTATTTAACGGCCTGTTTGGTAATGCCTGGATTACCGGGGTCGAATTCTGCAATGCCTGCTGCGGCCAATAAACCGCAGCAGCAGCTCAACAAAATCAGTAATCGGATTCCAGTTTGAAACCGCGGGCAGCACCGCTCAGATGATCGGCGTCGGATTCTGAGGCCAGTTTGATCATCAAACGCAGGTCGTTTGGCGAGTCAGCATGGGCAAGCGCATCTTCATAGGTGATTTCGCCCTGTTCATACAGGTGATAGAGCGCCTGGTCGAAGGTCTGCATACCTACTTCGGTCGACTTTTTCATCAGCTCTTTCAGCTCATGTACCTCGCCTTTGCGGATCAGATCCGATGCCAGCGGGGTGTTGATCAATACCTCCACCACGGCTCGCCGAGACTTGCCATCCGGGGTCGGAATCAGTTGCTGCGCGACAATCGCCTTGAGGTTGAGCGACAGGTCCATCCAGATCTGGTTATGACGTTCTGGCGGGAAAAAGTGCTGTACCCGCTCCAGCGCCTGGTTGGCATTGTTGGCGTGCAGGGTGGCCAGACACAAGTGGCCGGTTTCAGCAAAGGTAATGGCGTTTTCCATAATGTCCGGTGAACGTACCTCACCAATCATGATCACGTCCGGTGCCTGACGCAGGGCGTTTTTCAGACCAATATCAAAGCTTTCGGTATCCAGACCTACTTCCCGCTGGGTGATGATGCAGCCGTCGTGCTGGTGAATAAATTCAATCGGGTCTTCGATGCTGAGAATATGACCACGACTGTTGTGGTTGCGGTGACCAATCATGGCCGCCAGCGAGGTCGACTTACCGGTACCCGTCGCGCCCACAAACAGGATCAGACCACGTTTGGTCATCGCCAGATCCTTGATGGTATCTGGCAGCCCAAGCGAATCCGTGGTCGGAATCTTGGTTTCGATACGACGCAGCACCATGCCGCAGACGTTACGCTGGAAAAACGCACTGGCACGGAAACGACCGATGCCGCGGGCGTTGATCGCAAAGTTGAGCTCTTTCTTTTCCTCAAACTCATCCTGCTGCTTGCTGTTCATCAGGCCCAGCACGATGTCACGGGTTTGTTCTGCTGCCAGCGGCGTTTTACCGAGCGGCAGCAGCTGGCCATTAACCTTCATGGAGGGCGCCACGCCAGCGGTGATGAAGAGGTCGGAAGCGCGCTTCTCTACCATCAACTTGAGAAATTTATCCATCGACATGGCTGTTTACCTCTATGAATGCCAAGGGCAATAACAGGATCAGAACTGATCCGGGTTTTTCGATTTTTCACGGGCAGCATCTTTCGATACCATGCCACGGGCAACCAGATTCTTCAGCGACTGGTCCATGGTGATCATGCCGTAGGCCGCACCGGTCTGGATCGCCGAATACATCTGCGCAACCTTGTCTTCCCGGATCAGGTTACGGATCGCCGGAGTACCCACCATGATTTCATGAGCCGCGACCCGGCCACCACCGATTTTCTTCAGCAGCGTCTGGGAAATAACCCCTTGCAGGGATTCCGACAGCATCGAACGCACCATGGATTTTTCTTCCGCCGGGAATACGTCGACGATACGGTCGATGGTCTTGGCGGCGGAGGTGGTGTGCAGGGTGCCGAACACCACGTGGCCGGTTTCGGCAGCAGTCAGCGCCAACCTGATGGTTTCAAGGTCACGCATCTCACCCACCAGAATCACGTCCGGGTCTTCCCGCAGGGCAGAACGCAGGGCTTCGTTAAAGCCGAGGGTGTCACGGTGAACCTCACGCTGGTTGATCAATGCCTTTTTCGACTCATGAACGAATTCGATCGGGTCTTCGATGGTCAGAATGTGGTCGTGCTTGGAATCATTGATGTAGTCGATCATCGCCGCCAGGGTGGTCGACTTACCGGAACCGGTCGGGCCAGTGACCAGCACAATGCCACGCGGTACATTGGCGAGGTCCTTGAACACCTGTCCCATGCCCAGCTGGTCCATGTTCAGAACCTTGGACGGAATGGTCCGGAATACCGCGCCGGGGCCGCGGTTCTGGTTGAAGGCGTTGACCCGGAAACGGGCCACGCCTGGCACTTCGAAGGAAAAGTCGGTCTCGTAGAATTCCTCATAATCCTTGCGCTGTTTGTCGTTCATGATGTCGTACACCAGCGCGTGTACATCCTTGTGAGCCAGCGCCGGAACATTAATCCGACGCACATCACCATCAACACGAATCATGGGGGGCAGTCCGGCAGACAGGTGCAAGTCTGATGCACCCTGTTTGGCACTGAAAGCGAGCAGTTCGGTAATATCCACGGCCTGAATTCCTCCAACGGCGACAATAGAAAAAATACATGGCAAGGCGGCCAGGTGGTGCGATTCTGCATCGGCTTGATTAAGATCTGTCCCTGAGCCGCTGGTCCGGGTAAAGGGCCAGTTTTGACGGATCATCCTAAACAAAGTGTATCGAATGTCTATACTTGCCGATCAATACCGCCGAGTCTGTCAACGAATCCAGCAAGCCTGTGATGAATCCGGCCGTCCGGCGGACGCTGTCAGCCTGCTGGCGGTCAGTAAATTCAAGCCTGCCAGCATGGTACGCGAGTGTTATCAACAGGGTCAGCGGCAGTTCGGTGAGAACTATCTGCAAGACGCCATGGAAAAAATTCCGGCGCTGGCTGACCTGGCCGACATCGAATGGCATTTCATCGGCGCCCTGCAGTCCAACAAGACCCGCACCGTCGCTGAACATTTCGACTGGCTCGCCACGCTCGAGCGTGACAAGATTGCCCGCCGCCTGAACGAGCAACGACCGGCGGGCAAAGCGCAGCTGAACGTCCTGATTCAGGTGAATATCAGTGGTGAAGAACAAAAATCCGGTGTTGCAGTGGCGGAAATCGCCGCGCTCGCAGCCGTGGTAGAATCGCTGCCGAACCTGACACTGCGTGGGCTGATGTGTGTACCCGAGGCCACCAGCGACGAAAGCCAGCTGCGCGGCCAGTTCCAGCAGATGAAGCAGTTGTTCAATGAACTGCAGCAGCACCATTCCTGCGTCGACACCCTGTCGATGGGAATGTCTGCCGATCTCGAACTGGCGATTGCTGAAGGTGCCACCCAGGTTCGTATTGGTACCGATATTTTTGGCGCCCGTGACTGACGCGCCTCCGTACAAAGAAGGACACTGCATGTCTCAAATCGCATTTATCGGTGGTGGCAACATGGCCACTGCTATCATTGGTGGCCTGTTGCGCCAGGGTAATGTTTCCGCCCAGATGATCACCGTCAGTGATCCGGGCGAACAGCAGCGCCAGACGCTGACCGAACAATTCGGCATTAGCGCCGTCGCCGACAACCTCGATGCCATCGCCAACGCTGACGTGGTGATCATGGCGGTCAAACCACAAATGATGAAAACCGTGCTGGCGCCGCTGGCAGCAACGCTGAAAGCCCGTCAGCCTTTGCTGGTTTCTATCGCCGCCGGTATCAGTATTGCTAACCTGGCGGCCTGGTCCGGCTGTAATGCCATCGTGCGTTGCATGCCGAACACCCCGGCGCTGGTAGGTGCTGGTGCTACCGGTCTGTTCGCCAACGATGCCGTGACCATCGAGCAGCGTAACGAGGCTGATCAGCTGTTACAGGCCACCGGCGTGACAGTCTGGGTCAAAGAAGAATCCGAACTGGATATCGTCACCGCATTGTCTGGCAGCGGCCCGGCCTATTATTTCCTGTTGATGGAAGCCATGGTTGAAGCAGCAACCAACATGGGGCTGAGCGAAACCACTGCCCGTGCCCTGACGCTGCAAACCGCCTTTGGCGCTGGCAAGATGGCGCTGGAATCCGATGTTGGTCCGGCCGAGCTGCGTCGGCGCGTGACCTCACCGAATGGCACCACAGAACGCGCCATTGTTACGTTCGAAAGCGCCGACCTGCGTGATCTGGTGGCAGCCGCCATGGATGCCGCCTGCAAACGCGCGGAAGAAATGAACCGCGAGCTGGGTTAAGGGTTCCAATCGGCAACGGCAGCCTGTAAACCCGGCTGTCGCTGCCAACCGGAATCCGGCCTGGCCAGATATTCAAGACACAGTTAACCGAACGGAGCCATCATGTCGCCACTCGTGTCCGCAGGACAATTGCTTATTAACGCGATCGGCAGTCTGGTACTGCTGGTGTTCCTGCTGCGCTTCCTGCTGCAGCTGGTGCGAGCCGATTTCTACAACCCGATCTCGCAATTTATCGTCAAATTCTCCAACCCGCTGCTGGTGCCTCTGCGTCGCATTATTCCGGGTTTCGGTGGTCTGGATGTTTCGTCGCTGTTGTTGGCCTATGGCGCCCAGCTGATCACCATGGCTCTGATCCTGCTGGTTTCCGGCTATATGATTCCGTGGCTGAACCTGATCGCCTGGGCGGCCGTCGGCCTGCTGTCACTGCTGCTGAACATCTACCTGTGGGGCGGCATTATTGTGGCGATTGCGTCCTGGATTGCGCCTAACAGCTACAACCCGGCACTGATCCTGATTAACCAGATTCTCGAACCAGCGATTCGGCCAATTCGTAACCTGATTCCACCGATTGGTGGTATCGACCTGTCTCTGCTGGTGCTGTTCCTGTTCCTGCAGCTGTTTGAAATTCTGGTGCTGTCACCGGTCGCCATGGCGGTCGGTATGCCACGCGGACTGGCAATCGGGTTGTAACCTTCGGCTCCAGGCAAGGCATGCCTTGCCGCTACACCAGCAAAGAAATATCCGTAGGGTCCGGGCATGCCCGGACAACAACGATGCCCGGACAACGACGAGAAATATAAACCCCGGGCCACAACAGCCCGGGGTTTATCCACGGATCAATCCAGATCCACTTCCACCACGTCCTGATCGGCCGCTGCCACATAGACCTTGTCGCTGTAGACCACCTCACCGTTAACGATGATATCGACCTGGTAGTTCACATCACCCGGTACTTCGAAGACGGATTCCTCGTTCTTGTCCAGTGTGACGAACTTGTAGTAGTCGTAATAACCGTCGGGTTCATCAAGGTCATCAATGGCGATGGTGAAGAAGCCACTACCAAAGTCATCGCCGATGTTGCGCACCACCAACTCACCGGTGTCACTGATCTTGACCTTGCGGTAGGCCGTCGAGGTTTGCCCCTGATCATTGGTGACGGTCATGGCAAGCTGGTATTCGCCATTAGCGGTGTAGGTATAGGTGCCCAGCGCCGGAGCATCTTCCACCACGGTGCCATCGCCCATATCAAAGCTGTATTTGACGATATTGGAACCCAGCGCCACTGACGAGGTAGCATTCAGGTAGCCTGTCACGAACTCACCGGAATCATCCAGTGAACCTCGAATCACGTCATTAAATTGGTCGTAGAGACGGGCAGTGACGCTGCTTTTAGTCGCCGATGAGCTAACCGGCAGATAGAACACCTGGCTGACGGAAGTCACTTCACCCGCCGCATTCTGGCCACCAATACGCAAGGCCAGCTCACCCTCAATATCCGGTACCACAAACTGGAACGCGACATTGGTGGAATTACAGGTGTCATTGGTACTGCGATCACCAAAGCAGGTGCTGGTGTAGCCGATTCCCCTCACCGCATCACCAAATTCAGCCAGCGACTCCGAAGCGACATCCAGCACTTCTTCCAGCGGTTCATCGATGTAGGCATAGGATGCATAAATACGGTAGCTACTACCCGGTTTTGCGGCAGGTAAACGGCGATCGACATCCATGCCGATGATGGCAAAGTCTGGTGTCAGACCATCCGCTCCGGCATTGAGATAGAGCCCTTCCATCAGGCCGGTAAAGTCGAAGGTATCACTGCTGTCGGCGCTATTAACCAGAGTGCCATGGCCCCAGAAACTGAGCATCGCCGGGCCATAGGGCTGGTTGTAGATTTTCTCTACCACAAAATCGCCATTGGCATCATCGGCAATGTAGGTGTTGCCCTGATAAGTCACTTCGATATAAGGACGATAGTAGTCACCACTCAGGCTATCCCAACGACTATCGGCAAAGTCGACCGATTCCTCACCACGAATGTCCGGCACCCGCAGCTCCTCAAGCTGTGGATAACTGCTCGAGGCCGCTTCCGTCGTCGATGTGATACGGGTGAAGCCATATCCGGAATTATTTACCGGTGAGCTGTCGCCACTTTCGAAATTGGCCTCCTCACCATTCACCACTTTCAGTCCAACAGAGTCGAACAGACTGCCAACCGGGTTACGGCTGTCGCTGGCCCAGCCATAACCGGTATAGGGAATACTGGTCTCGCCGTCGCCCTGATCACTGATAGCAAAGCCGTTGATTGGTTTGACGTTACCCGAGTCGTCTTCTTCCCAGGAGTTGATCCACTCGACAATGCCAAGGCCGTCTTTCAGGTACAGGTAAAAGGCATAGCTTTCGCGGTAATACTTGATTACCACACAGCCTTCGGTACCACTCATTGGTGCGGTGGCATCATCGTCCACCAGAGTTGCTGTCCAGCCGGAGCCTGAGGTAAAGCTATAGAACATCGGAATCAGTGTAGGACCCGCTACCCAGCTGTCACCGACAGCAATATTGGCCGGGAAGATCAGTGCCCCACTCGCTTGCCGGAACGGTGCCACACCCAGATCCGACTTCAGCTGCTCGGCCGTTTCGGTCAGGTAGATATTGCCGCGACTGTCGCGAGCAAAGTTATGGAAGGTTGGCGGTTCAATATCATTGCTGCTACTGCCAATGGTGTAATAACCCATGCGCAGGGTTTTGATACCACGGCTGTCTTCCACCACCGAGGTTTTCCAGACCCGATCGGTGTCAAAGCCACCAAAGCCCTGCAGCCGCATTTCAGAGCGTGACGGGAAAGTCACGGTCTGGCTGCCAAAAGTAACGGCGATATCGGCACTGTCATCGGTGAATGTCAGATAGGTGTTGACCGCATGACTTGCGTTGTAATTCAGGTTCACCACCGGACTGGTGTTATTGTCAGGCTGTTGGTATTCGGTACCGGATTCATCAAACACACAGGCCTGTAAAGCCGTGATGGCGACCACCGAGGCGATCATCTTGAACGTCATTGTTTTCATATCGTCCCCCGCTTACAGCTCAAAACGGCTTTGTAGTGAAATACCCAGAATGCGGTCATCGTTGATATTGTCGCCATCCGCCAGGGTGCTGAAACTGCGTTCGAGGTAGTTGAGATTGATCGCCAAGGGCCAGCGCAGTGAGCTTTTCTTGAGGTCGTATTGCACATCGATACGGTAGGCACTGTATTCAATCGACTCATCGAAGCCGTATTCGGTGCGGCTCAGTGATACGCCGCCGTCCACCGTCGCTTTGGCGTCATAGCCAAGATCGTAACGGCCGCCAAAGGTCCAGGAGCCGAGTGACAGGGAAGCGCCAAAAAACAGCCCTGAAGCCTCGAATTCCGCCCGATAAATGGATTCCAGCGGCATTGAGACATCGCTGGAAATCGGCTTTTCATAGTTCACATTGAACCAGCCCAGATCCATCGCGTAAGAGCCGGGGTCCGTCACTCGGTAGCCCAATGTGGCTTCCTTGAAGATGGTATTCACATTGATACCGTCACCGGCGACCAGCAGCTGGGCATCGTTATTCTGGATGTAGTAATAATCCTGGGTGGCCTGTACTGAAACCAGGAAGGTCTGGATTTCGTAGCTGCCGATGATCCGATGCATCGAATCATCACCACCCAGCAGCGATACCGGGTCGACGTCGATATTGGCGAGGAAGCGGGTCCAGCCCGCTTTTTCTTCAGCGGTGTTGGAAACCTCGGCGATCTGATCCTGATTGGCGGTATTTCCCGGCGTCATTTCATAACGCAGCGCGGGCAACAAATCAGCCACCCGGCGTACCGGATCAAGCCAGCTGGCCTTGCCCGGTTCCCATTCAAATTCAAAGATATTCAGACCTATGGTACGGACATAGGCATTGCGAATAGTATCGGCTTCCATCTCCTGATACTTGTAGCCAATCAGGAAACCGCCAGCATAGGTGTAGCTGTCAGCCTTGGTGGCGGTATCTTCGGTGGCTGCTTCTTCGGCTTGCGCCACCGGTAACAAACCAGCCAGACAAATGCTGGCCAGTGGAATAATCGACCTCATGGAGAATCCCTCGAGTAAACTGACTCATCGACTGCTTGTTCTCTCCATGGGCGATATCTGGCAATTCCGTTCCTGTATCCCTGTTTTCAGTGTCCCGGCCCAAACGTCCAACAGTATTCTGGTTGTTTTTTGATAATAGCCGATGGTTATATGAACAAAAACCACACAGTCTTAAGGCTTTTTGCGTTTTATGACGGAACTCAAAAGAAAATAACGACTCTTATGCCGGTTTTGCGTAGCGAACAGTCTGGAATAACGCTCTCCAGGCGGCCTCAACGTGTAGCAGATCCGGCACAGCGCAAGACATTCCGGTTTCCCGTGGCTACAATGGCCGACCTGTTCAGGAGGTGCCTATGTCACAGCAAGAGTCGGATCAAAAGACCACTCACTTTGGCTACAAAACCGTAGCAACCGAAGACAAGCAAGCCATGGTCGCGGACGTGTTTCACTCCGTAGCGGCCAAATACGACATCATGAACGATCTGATGTCTTTCGGTGTTCACCGGCTGTGGAAGCGCTTCACCATTGAAATGAGCGGTGTCCGGCCCGGCAACCAGGTACTCGACCTGGCGGGCGGTACCGGCGACCTGACCAAAAAGTTTTCCCGCATTGTTGGCCCGCAGGGCAAGGTCGTACTGGCTGACATCAACTCGTCGATGCTCAACGTTGGCCGCGATCGTCTGACCGACGAAGGTTATGTTGGCAACATCGAATACGTGCAGGCCAACGCCGAGTGTCTGCCGTTTGCCGACAACAGCTTCGACGTCATTACCATTGCCTTTGGTCTGCGTAACGTCACCGACAAGGACTCCGCACTGCGCTCCATGGCGCGGGTGCTGAAACCCGGCGGCCGTTTGCTGGTACTGGAATTCTCCAAGCCAACCAACCCGGTCATGAGCAAGGCCTACGACCTGTATTCCTTCAGCGCGCTGCCATTCATGGGCAAGCTGGTTGCCAACGACAGCGAAAGCTACAAATACCTGGCTGAATCCATTCGTATGCACCCGGATCAGGAAACCCTCAAGAGCATGATGGAAGACGCTGGTCTGATGCGTTGCAGCTACCACAACCTCACCAGTGGTGTGGTAGCCCTGCACCGGGGTGTCAAACCCTGATGAGTCTGTTGCCAGTGGAACTCGGTCATGCGCTGTTGTTGCCGGTGGAAGCCGCCATCAACCATGCTCTCAAATACGACCCGGCCAGCCAGCTGCAATTGCAGCGGCTGGCAGGCAAGCTGGTGCATGTGCGAGTGGCCGGTTCCGTTACTCTCGCCGTCCGCTTGCTGGATGGCAGCATTGAGCTGAGCCTCAGCACCGAAGAGCCGGATTTTGACAATCCACTGGCCGACGTTGTCCTGGTTGGCACCGTCAATGATTTGCTGGCGCTGGCCCGGGCCAGTAACAAGGCCAGTGCCATCCTGGCTGGTAACCTGATGATCGACGGCGACACCGAACTGGCGCTGGCGCTCGGCAAGCTGGTTGATCAGCTTGAGATCGACTGGGAAGCCATGATTGCGCCCGTAACTGGCGGCCTGATTGCTCATCAACTGGGTCAGGGTTTGCGCGGTCTGTTGAGCTGGGGCAAACGTACCGGTACCACCCTGCAGACAGCCGCCCACGACTATCTTTACGATGAGTCCGGTATTCTTACCCATCCCGCCGAACAGGAAGCCGCCTCTGAGCGCGTCGATGAGCTCAAGCTGGCGACTGACCGCCTGACCGCCCGGCTGGATCAGATTGAACAACGCCGCCAGCAAGGCCGCGAACAGCCGAACGCCAGTCAGCAAGGAGAATAACGCGTGTCCCGACTCTGGCGTTTATGGAAGATTCTGTTTGTTTTCACCAAATACCGTCTTGATAGCCTGATTCCACTGCAGCACCTGCCCGTCAGCTTGCGTGTATTGCTGATGATTGCTCCCTGGCGACTGTCACCGGTACCGGCCAAACTCAGCCGCGGTGCCCGTCTGCGCATGGCGCTGGAGGCATTGGGGCCAATTTTCATCAAGTTTGGCCAGATTCTTTCGACCCGGCCGGACCTGGTACCCGACGACATAGTGCAGGAACTCAAACGCCTGCAAGACAAGGTACCGCCGTTCCCGGAAGATCAGGCGATTGCCCTGATCGAAGCCCAGCTGGGCGACACCATCGCCAACCTGTTTGCCGAATTTTCCAGCAAGCCGCTGGCGTCTGCCTCGATTGCCCAGGTGCACACCGCCAAACTGCACGATGGCAAAGACGTGGTGGTCAAGGTAGTGCGGCCGAAAATCGAACACACCATCGAACGCGACCTGCAACTGCTGGAAACCATGGCGCGACTGGCTGTCGCCTATTCCAGCGAAGCCCGCCGGCTGAAGCCGATGGAAGTGGTGGAAGACTATCGTCACACTATTTATGGCGAGCTGAACCTGCAGATCGAAGCCTCCAACGCCACCCAGCTGCGGCGTAACTTCCTCGATTCCGGTTATCTGTACGTGCCGGAAGTCTACTGGGAGTACACCCGTACCAAGGTGATGACCAGCGAGCGCATCTACGGCATTCCGGTGGCCAATATTGATGAACTGGAAGCCCAGGGCACCAATATGAAGTTACTGGCCGAACGCGGGGTGGAAATCTTTTTCACCCAGGTGTTCCGCGACAGCTTTTTCCACGCCGACATGCACCCCGGCAACATCTTTGTCTCCCGCGAACATCCGCAAACACCACAATACATCGGCATCGACTGTGGCATTGTGGGTTCGCTGACGCAGGAAGACCAACACTACCTGGCGATGAACCTGCTGGCGTTTTTCAATCAGGATTATTATCAGGTGGCGCAGCTGCACGTCGATTCCGGCTGGGTACCGGCGACCACCAAAGTGCATGAACTGGCGGCCGCCATTCGCAGCGTCTGTGAACCGATTTTCGAAAAGCCGCTGGCCGAGATTTCCTTTGGCCAGGTGCTGATCCAGCTGTTCAGCACCGCTCGCCGGTTTGATATGGAAGTGCAGCCGCAGCTGGTGCTGCTGCAAAAAACCCTGCTCAACATCGAAGGTCTGGGGCGTCAGCTGTATCCGCAGCTGGATTTGTGGAGCACCGCCAAGCCGTTCCTGGAACGCTGGATGCGCGACCGTTTTGGCCCCAAGGCCGCCTTTGCCGAACTCAAGCGCCAGCTCCCGACCTGGATCGAAAAAGCGCCCAAGATGCCCGGCCTGGTGCATGGTGCACTGACCCGTCTGAATCACCTCGACGAAAACCAGAACCAGCTGCAACGGGAAGTCGTGGCGCTGCGCAAGGCCATCGAGGAGCAGAACCAGGGCAAGCGTCACCAGACCATCGGCACGCTCACCACCCTGTCCGGGCTGTTCCTCTGGTGGCAAGCGGTAGCACTGGGTATTAACGATGTGTTCGGTATTTCACTGGCCGCTTTCGGTCTGCTGTGGATGTTATGGAAGGCCTGACGACATCGACAGCATGCGGTATGCTTGCGGGCTTCAAAAAATTGTGGCTGTTGCCAGCCCGTTAAACCCCGAGTGAGAGCAACATGAGTGACTGGCTAGATGCCGTAAAATGGGATGCTGATGGCCTGGTTCCGGCGATCGCCCAGGACTACCAGACTGGCCGTATCCTGATGATGGCCTGGATGAATCGCGAAGCCCTGAGCCTGACGGTACAGGAAAATCGCGCCATCTATTATTCCCGTTCACGCCAGAAACTGTGGCGCAAGGGCGAAGAATCCGGCCACGTGCAACAGCTGCATGAAGTGCGTCTCGACTGTGACGCCGACGTGATCGTGCTGCAGGTTGAGCAAATCGGTGGAATTGCCTGTCATACCGGTCGTGAAAGCTGTTTCTACCGCGTCTGGCAAGATGGCGAGTGGGTCACCGTTGATGCGGTGCTGAAAGACCCCAAAGAGATTTATTGATCTGCCGCTGGTAAAGTGGCCGATTCAATTGCAAATTGGTAAGACAAGATTCATACAGTGGTGCCTTAAATGAGTGATATTCTCTCCGCCCTGGGAGACATCCTGGAACAACGCAAAGGTGCGTCGCCGGATTCATCCTACGTCGCCAGCCTGTACCACAAGGGTCTCAACAAGATTCTGGAAAAGGTTGGTGAAGAAGCGACCGAAACCATTCTGGCCGCCAAAGACGCGGAAACCAGTGGTGACAACAAGGACGTGGTTTATGAAACCGCCGACCTGTGGTTCCACAGCCTGGTGGCGCTGGCGCAGCTGGGCGAACGTCCGGAAGCCGTGCTGAATGAGCTGGCGCGTCGTTTCGACATTTCCGGGCTGGAAGAAAAAGCCTCACGGCAACCCAAATAACCGATATAGAAGAGCTTGGCCAAGGATCAGCAAACATGACCGACTGCATTTTCTGCAAAATCGTCGCTGGTGATATCCCTTCCAGCAAGGTCTATGAAGACGACGATTTTCTCGCCTTCCACGACATTGCGCCGAAGGCCGATACCCATTTGCTGGTCATCCCCAAGCAGCACATCGTTAACCTGAATGACCTGGCTGACGAACATGGCGCACTGATGGGCAAGCTGATGCTTACCCTGCCCAAAATCGCTGCCGACCAAGGTCTGCAAGGCTTCCGCACCATCACCAATACCGGTGTTGAAGGCGGTCAGGAAGTATTCCACATGCATTTTCATATTCTGGGCGGCAGCACGCTGCCCGGATTCTGAGTATCTGAGAGGACAAGGCTATGCTCGGCGGTATCAGCATTTGGCAACTGCTCATCATTGCAGTCATTGTGATTCTGATTTTCGGCACCAAAAAACTGCGCAACATGGGCGGTGATCTGGGTGGCGCGATCAAGAACTTCAAGTCAGCCATGAACGAAGACGACAAGTCTGAAGCCCAGAAAACCCTGTCGGCCGACAAGCCGGACGCGGTCAAGGACGCTGACTTCAGCGACCAGAAAGACAAGGATCAGAAGCACTCCTGATGTTTGATATCGGTTTCCTCGAACTGGTGGTGGTCGGTGTGCTGGGCTTGCTGGTACTGGGACCCGAACGTTTGCCGAAGGCTGCTCGTACGGTTGGCCTGATGATTGGCCGTGTGCGTCGCACCATCAATGGCTTTCAGGACGAACTGGAGCGTCAGGTACGGGCCGAGGAGCTGAAAGAAAAGCTCAAGGACCCTTACGCGACCTTCCTCGACGACGACGTTCGCAAGCCAGCAGCCGTGCTGGAAGCCGAGCGCCAGGCCCATGCTGCACCAGACGTCCTGCCAGGTCAGGCTGAACAGCCGTCAGAGCCATCGATCGTTGCCGATATCGATCCCCAACACCAACAGAATTCCATTGCTGCGCCAATGCCAGCCCCTGCGGATCAGGATACCCACAAGCCATCATGAGTCAGGATCAGGAACAACCACTGATTGCCCATCTGGTAGAGCTGCGTAACCGGCTGCTGAAGTCGGTGCTGGTGATACTGGTGCTGTTTCTTGGCATGTTCTACTTCGCCAACGACCTTTATCTGATTCTGGTGAAACCACTGTCGGCCCTGCTGCCGGATGCCCAGGGCCAAATGATCGCCACCGGCGTCGCCGCGCCATTTCTGGTGCCATTCAAGCTGACCCTGGTATTGGCGGTGCTGTTGGCGGTGCCGGTGCTGCTGCATCAAGCCTGGGCCTTTATTTCGCCAGGTCTGTACCAGCATGAGAAGAAGTTTGCCATTCCACTGCTGTTTTCCAGCATTGCGCTGTTTTACCTCGGCATTGCCTTTGCGTACTTTGTGGTATTGCCACTGGCGTTTGGCTTTTTCACCATGGCAGCACCGGAAGGCATTTCGGTGATGCCCGACATCACCAATATTCTCGATTTTATCCTGAAAATCTTTTTTGCCTTTGGCATCGCCTTCGAAATTCCGGTGGCGACCTTTCTGATGGTGCTGAGTGGCATTACCACGGTGCAATCACTGTCGGAAAAACGGCCGTATATTTTCCTCGGCTGCTTTGTCGTTGGCATGCTGGTAACACCACCCGACGTTATTTCCCAGACCATTCTGGCGCTGCCCATGTATGCCCTGTTTGAAGGTGGCGTACTGGCATCCAGACTGATTCGCAAAACCGACGAACAAGCGGAAGCGGATCAGGCCTGATCCGCTAACTGCTGCTCGTCGCCATGCTCGCCACCTGTGCTGGCTGACAAATACTGATACACTCAGCAGCTGTTAGTCTGTCCCATGTAAGTACGCCCATATTTCAGGAACACGCCACCAATGCCGGAAGTTATCCCTGACGATTCCGTCGGTCTGGTTACTCCCCAAACCTTCCATTCTGATACGCCATTGACCCTCCGCTCCGGACGGGTATTGCCGCAGTATGATCTGGTTTATGAAACCTATGGCCAGCTGAACCCGCAACGCAGTAATGCGGTGCTGATCTGTCACGCCCTCAGTGGCGACCAGCACGCTGCCGGTTACAACTCGATGGAAGACAAGAAGCCGGGTTGGTGGGACAACGCAATCGGCCCCGGCAAGCCGATTGATACCAATCGTTTTTTTGTGGTGGCACTGAACAACCTTGGCGGCTGTAGCGGTTCAACCGGGCCGATTAGTATCAACCCGGAAACCGGCAAACAGTACGGTCCGGATTTTCCGATTGTGGCAGTGCGCGACTGGGTTAACAGCCAGGCGGTGCTGGCCGATCATTTGGGCATTGCCAAATGGGCCGCCGTGGTCGGTGGCAGCCTTGGTGGCATGCAGGTACTGCGCTGGTCGATCCAGTTCCCGCAACGTATCGCCAACGCCGTCGTGGTGGCTTCAGCGCCCAAGCTGTCAGCGCAGAATATTGCCTTTAACGAAGTTGCCCGTCAGGCGATTGCCAAAGACCCGGACTTCCACGACGGCAACTACCTCGACCACAACACCATTCCCAAAACCGGCCTGATGCAGGCCCGTATGCTGGGTCACCTGACCTATCTGTCGGAAGATGCCATGCGGCAGAAATTCGGCCGCGATCTGCGCGAAGGCAAGCTTAACTACAGCTTCGCGCCGGAATTCCAGGTCGAGAGCTACCTGCATTATCAGGGTGAGAAATTCAGTACCCGCTTTGATGCCAACACCTACATGTTGATGACCAAGGCGCTCGACTACTTTGACCCGGCAGCCGACTACGGCCACGATCTGGTGAAATGTCTCAGCAATGCGCTGTGCAACTTCCTGGTGGTATCGTTCACCACTGACTGGCGTTTCTCGCCGGGCCGTTCCGAAGAAATCGTTAACGCCCTGATGGAAGCCGACAAGAACGTCAGCTATGCCTGTATTGAGTCTGATGGTGGGCACGATGCCTTCCTGCTCGATAACCCGCGTTACCATCAGGTGCTCAGAGCCTACATGAACCGCATTGCCAACCAGCTGGAGGCCAACGCATGAGCCCGGCTACCCTGCAATCCCTGCGACCGGATCTGGCCATCATTCAGGACTGGATTCAACCCGACAGCCAGGTGCTCGACCTCGGCTGTGGTGAAGGCGTACTGCTGCGCTACCTCAGCGAACACAAGAACGTGCGTGGTTACGGGCTGGAAATCAACCCGGACAAAATCACCGCCTGTATTGCCAATGGTGTCAACGTGATTGAACAGGACCTCAACGACGGTCTGGTCAACTACAAGGACAGCAGCATAGATACCGTGGTGATGACCCAGGCGATTCAGGCTGTGCAACGGCCCGACCAGCTGCTGGAAGAAATGCTGCGGGTCGGCGACGAAGCCATCGTCACCTTCCCCAACTTCGGCTTCTGGCGCACCCGTTTGTATCTGGCCCTGAAAGGCCGCATGCCAATGTCAGAAACCTTGCCGCACGCCTGGTACGACACGCCTAATATTCATTTATGCACCATGACGGATTTCGAGGAACTCTGTGCCTCCAAGAATATCCGTATTCTGAACAAGACCGTGGTGGACGATAATCACCAGGAGCATTGGGCCATTCGTTTGTGGCCTGCCCTGCTGGGTGAAGTCGCCATCTACCACCTGACCCGGAGAGCGTAATGAAAGCCATAACAAGTGTCTTGATGATGTGTCTGCTGGCACTGCCAGCACTGGCCGACCGTGGTGAACAAAAGCAGGTTTTTGGTGACTATGAAGTTCACTACATTGGCCTCACCACCAGTTTCCTGACCACGGACGTGGCCAAGGCCTACGGCATTGAACGATCCGGCAAACTGGCGATGCTGAATATTTCCGTGCTCAACAATCCCAGTGATGACCAGCTGCCGATTCCCATGACCTCCAGCGTTACCGGCACCATCAAGAACCTGATCGGCCAGAGCCGGGCACTGGAATTCCGTGAGATCAAGGAAACCAACGCGGTTTATTACATCGCCACCTTCCGTTTTGACGAAGCCGAGACCTATCGTATTTCACTGAAGGTGAAGCCGGACGGCAACAGCCGTACCTACGACGTCAATTTCAGCCAGAAATTTTACGAAGAATAATTGCGGAGCCCTGTATGAAAGTTGTTCTCGCCAGTGGCAACGCCGGTAAGTTGCGTGAATTCTCACAGCTGTTCGACAGCCATTTCAGTGATCGCCACATCCAGCTGGTGCCGCAAAGCGAACTGGGCGTTACCGATGCTGACGAGACTGGCCTGAGCTTCGTTGAAAACGCCATTCTGAAAGCCCGCCACGCCTCGCAGATCACAGGTCTGCCCGCACTGGCGGACGACTCCGGCATAGAAATCGACGCACTCAACGGCCAGCCGGGTATTTATTCCGCCCGTTACGCCAGCATGAATGAAGCCGGTCAGGGCGATGCCGACAACAACGCGCTGGTGCTGGAAAAATTACTCGACGTGCCAGCCGCAGAGCGCACTGCCCGCTTCCAGTGTGTGCTGGTTTACATGCGTCATGCCAATGATCCGACCCCGCAGATCTTCCAGGGCAGCTGGGAAGGCCGCATTCTGACCGCTCCGGCCGGTGAAGGCGGATTTGGTTATGACCCGCTGTTCTGGGTCGAATCCGAACAATGTGCCGCGGCTGAACTTGAAAAAAGCCGCAAGAACGCCATTTCTCATCGAGGCCAGGCAATCCAGCAATTGCTGGCGCGCTGGCGTCCCTGAACACCAAATAACATTCGCCCCTCAGCCGCAAGCCCGGGGGGATTCGGAACGCCTGCCCCTGACAGCTGTCAGACAGGCGCTGCCGAGTGACATCACAAGGCTTATCAGCCAAGCAACGGATAGAAGTACATCGTGGATATTCTCGAACAACTGCAAAGCAAGATCACCCAGACCATTCAGACGCTGGAAAACCTGCAACTGGGTAACATGGAACTGCAAGAAGAGCTGGAACAGCTGCGCGCTGAACTGGCGACCAGCCAGCAGCAGAACGCTGACCTGCAAGGTCAGGTAGAAGAACTGCAGAAAGAACAGGTCCGCCTGTCACACGAGAAGCACGAAAACGACGCTCGCGTTGAATCCCTGCTGCAAGCCCTCGACGGTGCGGTTGCCGATTTGCTGCCAGCAGCAGACAGCGCAGACATGCTTGAAACAGCAGCCCAGCCACAGCCTGCGGAACAGCCACTCAACAACGGCTTTAACAGCGCACCAAGCTGGAACTGAGCCTGTACTCCGGGATATGACCTTGAACGCGTTACCACCACTGAGCCTCTACATCCATGTTCCCTGGTGCGTACGCAAATGCCCCTACTGCGACTTTAATTCGCATGCGGCAGGCGAGCAGATCCCGCAACAGCAATACGTCGAAGCCCTGCTGGCCGACCTGCAAAGCGAGCAACCGCTGGCTTTGCAACGGCCGCTGCAGAGTATTTTTATCGGTGGTGGAACGCCCAGCCTGCTGAGCGCAGAAGCCTATCAACAGCTGTTTACCGGGCTGCGTCAGCAGCTGGTATTTGCCGACGATATCGAAATCACTCTGGAAGCCAACCCGGGAACCTTCGAAGCCGAGCGCTTCAGGGCCTATCGCCAGTCAGGTATCAATCGCCTGTCGATGGGCATCCAGAGTTTCAACGATCTGCATTTACAGAAACTCGGCCGTATTCACGACAGCGACCAGGCCAAAGCCGCCATCGCTGCCGCCTTCAAGGCCGGTTTCGACAATATCAATATCGATCTGATGCATGGCCTGCCCGGCCAGTCGCTAGCCGATGCCATGCAGGATATCGACACGGCGATCAGCTTTAACACCCCGCACCTGTCCTGGTATCAGCTCACCATCGAACCCAACACCGAATTCTACAAGCGACCACCGACCTTACCGGAAGACGAAATCCTTTGGGATATTCAGGAAGCGGGTCAGGCCCGGCTGGCCGCTGCAGGCTTTCAGCATTATGAAATTTCGGCGTTTGCCAAACCCGGCAAGCAGGCCCGTCACAACCTCAATTACTGGCGCTTTGGCGATTACCTCTGCATTGGCGCCGGCGCTCACGGCAAGGTCAGCTGGTTTGATGAGCAAGGCCATTTTCACAGTCAGCGGCGCTGGAAAACCCGCACGCCAAAAGACTACCTCGACCCAACGAAGAACTTTCTCGCTGGTGAAGAAGCCATCGAGCCGGAAGACATGGGCTTTGAATGCCTGATGAATGCCCTGCGGCTGCACGAAGGCATCTCCGTTGAGCTGTTTGAACAGCGCACCGGCATCGGCCTTGATGCCGTCCGCGAGCCAATCGACAAGGCCATCCAGCTGGGCTTGCTGGAAGTCAGCGAGCAGATTCGGCCAACCGAACGCGGCCGTCTGTATCTGAACGAGCTGCTGGGGTTGTTTTTGTAACAATCTCCGGTTGGTGTGGTTCGGATTTGATAAGTCGTTAGATGGCACTCACTGCGCTCGTTTGTCCAACCTGCGGCCTGTACTGGTAATTCATTGTCGGTTGGGCCCCGCCCAACATTTGCTGGGCAAGGCTCAGCCTACAAGCGCTGCGAATAATTGTGCGGCCTACACCTTGATATTAACGTTATACAGGCTCTTGGCTTCCTGAATCCGATGCACGGTGATTTCCCGCACCGTGTTCTTGCTCAGCTCAATATGGGATTTCAGATTATTCACAACCGCCTCCGCCTGACGCGCCAACAGATGCTGCAGAATCTCGCTGTGCTCGCGATAAGTCGCTTCAATACGCCCTCGCTGGGTGAAATCCAGCCGCCGGATAATCTTCAGCCGCTCACACACACCCTTGTGCAACAGCGCCATTTCGCGATTACCGGCCAGCGCCACCAACTGCTCATGGAAGGCTTCATCCAGCGTCGCCACCACATCAGAATCCGTCAATCGCGAGCCTGCGTCCACACACCAGACAGCCTGTAATTCTGCCAGTCCTTCAGCCAGATCGTCTGCCTGACACAAGCGTCGCACCGCCTCGGACTCCATCAGAATCCGGCAGTCGTACAGGTCTTCAAAATACTGGAAATCAAACGGCCGCACTTGCCAGCCGCTACGGAAATGCACCTGCACATAACCATCCCGTTCGAGTCGATACAAGGCCTCCCGAACGGGTGTTCTGGACGCATCCATGCGTTTGGCAATTTCCGACTCGCTGAAGCGGTCACCCGGTAACAGCTGGAAGCCGAAAATATCCTGCTTCAGTTGCTGGTAAATACGTTCAGCGACATTCACCGGACGCTTGATAGTTTCTGTCATACCGTCACTCTTCTGGAAAGCGGCATTGCGTGTACGAATCGCGCATCAAGATGAGCCAATTTTCACCAGAGCAAATAGAGCAGCCCGGCCATGGATGGCCGACTAGCCCAGTTAAGGCAGGAATGCCGCATCTGGGCGTGCTCGTTATGGGCTCGCAGGGAAAACTGATCCGCGAATCGGTAGTGCAAAGCAGGGGGCGCCCGACCGGCCGGGGGGATAAGATCCCCCAGGAGGTCAGAACACCGCCTTAATAGGTAAAGCGATTGCCCAGGAAAATCATCACACGACTAACGAGCGTTAATCATCCCTGCAAACTCTGGATATAGGCACGCCAGCCACCCAGCTCACTGATATGGGTCGCGCCTTCAAGCCCGGCTGGCTCGCAGATAAAACCCTTCACCAGTCGGCCGTCTTCCAGTTCCAGCGTGCCGATGCCCAGCGGCTGGGGGATTTCTTCCACAAAGGAACCGAAGGCCTGTTCACTCAGACGCCAGACTTCAACAATCAGCGAATAACCTTGCTCAGCTGTCGCTTCCGGCAAACGCACCAGACCGGGTTTCGGTGGGGTGGTGTTGGCCAGCGCATAGAGTTTGTATTTGGCGGCAGTACGGGTTTCTTCCAGCAAGGAGGCATTACGGCTGCTGAGCTGATGATTCAGCGGCATCCCGGTCAGGTGGGCGCCAACCACGGCAACGTCGATGGTCTTGTTGGCTTTACGGCCCAACAGCAGTGGCGCTTCCGGCAGTTTGAGGCTGCTTTCCCAGCGGTTGGCAAAGCTCAGCAACGCCATTTCCTGCCAGGCGGGGGCAATGATGGTGATACCAAATGGCAGGCCATCACCACGCAACTGCGCTGGTAACGCAAGCGCCGACAGGTCAGCCAGGTTAACGAAGTTGGTGTAGACGCCATTACGGCTGTTAGCCAGCACCGGCTGCTGCCGTAGTTGTTCATGAGTCGGGAAGTGGGGAGAAGTTGGCACAAACAGCGCGTCAACGTCGTTGAAGAAGTCATCGACCGCCCGCATCAGTTCCAGACGACGATATTCAGCCCGGAAGGCATCCGCTGCCGACGGATTTTTACCCGCCAGCACAATGGCTTTGACGACAGGGTCGAGTCCCGGAAGATCCTGTTCCATGAACTCGCCAACGGCAGCGTAGCGTTCTGCTACCCAGGGCCCTTCGTACAACAGGGCCGCTACCTCGAATAGGGGGCCGAAATCCTTTTCGACCAGCTCGAAACCGGCGGATCGGGCCTGGCTACACGCCTGTTCATAAGCCCGCTGCTGTTGCTCATCTCCGAACCACTCGGGTTGCCGTGGTATCGCCAAACGCTGGATGCGGCGTTGAACCGGTTGCAGGGGTTGGCGGGAGAACGGGTCCGTTCCATCGAACCCACCTGCTACACTCAGAACCAGTTCGGCATCCAGGCTGTTAAGCGCAAAGATGGAAACAACGTCCAGGCTTCTACAAGCAGGAACCACGCCAGAAGTACTCAGTAATCCTTTGGTCGCCTTCATTCCAACCAGATGGTTGAAACCAGCCGGCACCCGCCCCGAGCCAGCGGTATCCGTTCCCAACGAAAACGCCACCTGACCACGGGCAACCGTCACGGCCGAGCCGGAACTTGATCCGCCGCTGACGTATTGCGGGTCAAAACTGTTGGCTACTGCACCATAAGGGGACCGCGTCCCCACCAGACCGGTCGCAAACTGATCCAGATTGGTCTTGCCCATCACCACCGCACCGGCAGCTTTTAACAGTTTGATCACGTGAGCGTCCTGCTGCGGTTCAAATGCGAACTCTGGGCAGCCGGCTGTGGTAACAAACCCGGCGACGTCGATATTGTCTTTCACCGCGAAAGGCACACCAAAAAGGGGCAAGGATGTTGGCGACTTGCCCTCAAGCGAGGCAAGCTGATCGGCCAGCTGTTGATCAGAAGCAACTGAAATCCAGCCGCTGCCATAGAAAGGCGCGCCATTTTCCAGCTCTTCGGCACGGATGCTGTGCAACAGCGCAGGCAACAGTTGCTGCGGGCTGTAGCCGGATTGATAGGCCCCGGCCCAGTCGCTGAAATTCCAGCCCAACAGGTTTTCAGGCAGGCTCTGAGGGAGGGAAGAAATGGATGAAGACATGGTCGCTCCTGTTGCACACAAACTTGTATACAAGTTACAGAGCGAGAGCTGTGCCAAATGACTATTGCCAGAGATTTACCGTAACTGGCTGTCCTTGCTGCCACGGCGGTTGATACCACCGCTGGGACGATATTCCTTTTCCTGCTCAGCCTGACACTGAATACACAGGCGTACACCCGGCACAGCCTGGCGACGAGCCTCGGGAATCGGTTTATCGCATTCTTCGCAATGAGTAAGGCTGTCGCCCTGTGGCATACGCGCACGGGCTTCGGCCACCGCGTCTTCCAGACTGGCGTCAATCTGATCCTGTACTGCCCCTTCGGGAGCCCAACCTGAAGCCATCGCTCATCTCCTGAGAATCAAGCTTGTCAGTGTTGCTCAAAAAGTGTTTGTTTGCCTGACTGCTTGCGTCATCTGGCGCTGCCAGCGACACAAAACAGCTTTTCAGGAATCACCGAATCGCCAGCTCAGCCCCAGCTGAACTTCGGTGCCGGTAACAGAATAGCTGTAAACGCGGTTGGTTTTATCAACAAACTCGTCGAAGGCTTCGTTGGTGAGATTATTGGCATCCAGGCTGATGGTCAGCTGCGAGTCGTAATGCCAGCGGGCATAGGCTCCCAGAATAGCGGAGGCATTGACGCCTTCGCGATCATTGCCGTTATTGCCTGGCACTTCCGTCAGATAACGCGAGCGTGCCCTGAGCGTCAGCCCCAGTTCGGCAGCTGGCTGGCGATACCAGAGCGCGCCATTAAAGACATGGCGCGATAGTCCCGGCGGCGGCAGGGTTTGATGGCCCTCATCCACCAGATAACGGGTGACGGCTTTGCTGAAGGCGTAACTGGCGTCGATACCCAACCGGTTCAGCGGCGCAGGCAGCAGGCTGAACGGCAGTTGCAGATTCAGCTCCAGCCCGGTGATGTCTGTACCAGGGCCGTTCACTGGCTGACGCAGTTCGTATTCACCACCGTCATCATTGGCGTTGTCGAGGGTTTGCCACAAGGGGTTGTAATACGGCAGCTGATCCAGCGTGATGGTCGAAGACTGTTCCATAATCAGGCTGTCGATGCGGGTGTAGAACAGCCCCGCCGCCAACAGGGTTTGCTGATCGCCGTACCATTCCAGCCCCAGGTCAAAGGCGTGGGCACGACTGGGATGTAGCTGAATATTGCCGCTTTCAACAATCCGGGCACTGCTGCGCAACAGCAGCGGTGAGGTCAGTGAATCAATTGACGGCCGTGAAATCTCGCGGCTGTAACCCAGCCGGATCAGCAGGTCGTCATCGGCCTGCGCCACCAGATGCAGCGACGGCAGCCAGTCCGCATAAGCAAAATGGGCATCGACCGGCGCAGTGCTGTTGTCTTCATCGCTCATCAGCATGGCCCCCGTAACCTGCTGACGGGTGCGGGCGTAACGCATCCCGACATCGCCCCGTAAGGGCCAGCCGAGTTGCCAGAATTCAAACCCGCTTTGCCACCAGCCAGCCCAGGAGGTTTCCCGTAACTGGCGCTGCTGGGTTGGATCTTTTTCCAGCAGATCGTCAGTCAGCCCCAGCGCATCCACCAGCCCCTGGCGCGCCACCACCCATTTCGATGGCAAGCCACGTACACCAAAGCCGCTGGCGTAATTGTCGGGTGTGCTGGTCGTATAGCCAAGGCTGTCACCGTTGTCACTGCTATAGGTGTAAGAGGATTGCTGACGGTCGTTAGTGAAGCCCTGATAGCTGGCGCCAAACCAGTGTGTCAGTAGTGGCGTCTGGCGGAATTCGGCTTCCAGCTGACCAACCTGATAACGGTTCACCACCTGATCATTCTGCAGCGTGATTCGCCACAACTGCCATTCGTCAGGGTCATTGATGTCGAAACCGTAATGGTTCACGGCGATACGGCCATTACTACGCAGGTCGTAGCTGAAGTCCTGTGCTTCCGACAGCAGTGAAATATTGGTGTGCAACGGGCTGTAGAAAATCGACGCCTGATAGCCCAGTTGTGAGCGCAGCTGCCAACGCTCAGACAGCTGCCGCCGCCAGTCCAGCGACAGTTGGGCCAAATCGGTTATATCCAGCTCGTGATTGTGCTCCGAACGGATATCCACATTCGAAAACGAGCCATACACCATGCCTTGCGAGCCCAGCTCAAAATCATTGACCGTGATGTCGCTGAGATCCTGCAGACGCAAACCGGCGGATGTGATGTGATATTCGTGCAGTTCCTGCTTGTGGTGCGAGGCCACCAGAGTCAGGTCCAGATCCCCCCAGGGCTGCTTGCGCCACTGCAGCACCCCGGTCGCTCCCAGCGTGGTAAGTTCCCGATTGAGAATATCGTAGCGGTTGTGGCGCGGAGAAAAGACACCGTCGTCCAGCTGCTGTTGCTGCTCATCACTGAGCTGGCTTTGTTCACCCCAGTCGGCTTGCTGCCAGCGAACCGTCGAAAAGCCTTTTTCCGAAGTGGTACGTTTGCGGAAACTGATCGCCCCGTGCCAGCCCAGTTCACCATCCTCACTGATCCCCTGCACACCAGCCAGCACCGCAGCGCCACCACTGCCATTACGAACGTTTTGCTCTGGCTGCAGGGTCAGCCATTGTTGCCGACCACCAGCCAATAGGCCATCACTGTTGAATGGCTTCGGCGTGCTCATATCCACAGCCCCGCCAATTGCCCCCTCTGTGCTTCTGGCACTGGAAGATTTGATGATGCTGATGTGGTTAAACAGCCCCTGCGGGATCACGTTGAAGTCAAAACTACGGGAATTATTTACCGAGCCACGGGCGTCAATACTGGTGCCGGTGGCCAGCATCGGCATGCCATTGACGGTCACCCGGGTAAAGTCCGAACTCAGACCGCGCACACTGATGTTACGGTCATTACCGGCTTCCTGAGTAAAGGTGACCGCGGCCTGGCGGCCCAGCGCAGCGGTGATAGTGTTATTGCCTGCCAGCTCGCCAGTCGGCAACGATGCGCTTTGCAACAGGCTATTACTGGCATAACGGGCAGCGATGTCGTTCTGACTGGCAAACTGCACGCCCTTGACCAGTACCTCCTCAGCGGCTGGCAGACCCGTGCCAGCTGCAGTAGTAACCGGTTCAACCGTGTCGGCATCAGCCTTGACTAACGGATGATAGGAAAACACGACCCCGGCCTGACCAAGACGATAACGCCAATCGCTGCCGTCGGTCGCCAGCGTCAGGAATTCTTCCAGCGGGCAATCGCCCAGCGGCTGGTTGATGGGCACATCCAGCCATTGGCTGTCAGCCGTCACTGCCGCGCGCTGATAACGCTCTGACAGCTGTTCGATCAAATGCAGCACAGAGGTCTGACTGACACCGTCGTAAAAGCAGGAAGCTTCAGCTTTGACAGGAAGTGTAAATAACGCCAGCAACAGCCAGAACCAGGCCGAACTCCGCCGGTCTGTCCTGATCAAATGCAGGCTTGCAGCCAGGTCTTTCATACCTTCAGTACCCATACCCCGGACAGGGCACTCCATCGCCTGGCCATTCCAACCGGCTTTTCAATACCGGCCATGTATGACACCGGCCAGTCTGGCGATGCCACAAAATCAGCCCGACATGCTACTCCAGCGGGTGTGACAGAGGTATGAAGCGGCAAGCTCTGCCATAATATCGACTAAAGGCTAATAGCAGCGAACCCGGCAATAATAGCGTCAACAGTATCTCTGGCCGGACGACATCAGACGACTGCAGTCATCTCCGAATTTTTGTTTTTTGCTTATCCATCCAAATACAGGAGCGCTTATGAACGCTGAACAACCCTCCATGGGCGGTGACCCACAACGCATTGTGATTGTGGGTGGCGGTGCTGGCGGGCTCGAACTGGCTACCCGGCTCGGCCACAAACTGGGCCGCAAGGGCCTGGCCAGTATCAAACTGATCGACCGCAACCGCACCCACATCTGGAAACCCCTGCTGCACGAAGTCGCCACCGGCACACTTGATACCGGTACCCAAAGTGTCTCCTACTTCGCCCACGGCGCACGCCACGGCTACCAGTTTGAACTGGGCGAACTCACTGACGTCGATGTCCACAACAAGACCCTGACGCTGGCTCCGCGCAAAAACCGCTCTGGAGAGCAGCTGCAACAACCCCGCACAATTGAATACGACCAGCTGATTCTGGCATTTGGCAGTATCAGCAACGACTTCGGCATTGCAGGCATTCAGCAGCACTGTTACATGCTCGACTCACTGTCGCAGGCTGAACGTTTCCACACCGCTCTGATTGACCAGTTCACCGACATTCACCAGAACCGCCCGGGCGATTCGCTGCGTATCGCCATCGTTGGTGCCGGAGCCACCGGCGTTGAACTGTCGGCCGAGCTCTACAAGGTGACCGAACTGCTGACCTCCTACGGCATGGCCGGGATGTCGCAGCAACAGCTGGAAGTGAATCTGATTGAAGCTGGCCCGCGGGTATTGCCAGCGCTGCCGGAACGGATTTCCGCCTCTGTCAGTCGTGAACTGGGCGAGCTGGGCGTCAAGATCAAAACCTCGGTGGTGGTCAGTGCTGCCGACGAAAACGGCCTGCTCACCAAAGACGGCGAACGCATCGACGCCGACCTGATGGTCTGGGCCGCCGGCGTCAAGGCACCGGATTTTGTTCGGAATATCAGCGGTCTGAGCCTCACCCGCAGCAACCAGATAGCAGTGAATGAATTCCTCCAGGCCACCGATGCCGAGCGCAACGTCATCAAAGACCTGTGGATCATCGGCGACTGTGCTGCGTCTATCGGCGCCGATGGCAAACAGGTGCCGCCACGCGCCCAGTCGGCCCACCAGATGGCCAGCAACGTGCTGGAAAACCTGCTCGCCCGCCGCAAGGGCAAGCCAATGAAAGGCTTCCAGTATCACGACCACGGCTCACTCGTCAGCCTCAGCAGCTACAGTGCCGTTGGCACCCTGATGGGCAACCTGACCCGCAAGTCGATGTTCGTGGAAGGTAATATGGCGCGGCTGTTCTATATCTCACTGTACCGGCTGCACCAGCTGGCAATTCACGGCAAGGTTCGCGGCGCACTGATTGTCGCTGCCGACTGGCTGACCAAGGCCATCAAGCCAAAGATGAAGTTGCACTAACCTGCAGCACGGAAACAGGTACGCCTGTTTCCGTGTTCTAAAAACGTTTAAAGACCCGTCATTCCAGACGAGCTTGCGAGCCCTGGAATCCCTACGGCGATTCTCGATTCACTACAGCATGGATCCTGAAGCGCTGCGCGTTCAGGATGCCTGTTTCCGTCTCCTTCCCCTCCCCTGTTTCCCCTCCCCTGGCAACAGAGCCGCCAATCTCTCCAGCTGGTCGGCACCACAACCAGCAACATGGCCGCTTGCCCGTTCTTTTGCTAACCTCATCACATATTCCGGTTATCAAATGGACTTGCCGTTCATGCAGCGTTTTCTGTCTTGCCTGCTGTTCATGCCGCTCTATAGCAGTGCTGCCCCTCAGATTTACGAACGAAGCTATCACTACGACTCCTCTGAAAACGAAAGCCCAAACCAGGCCCGCGATGCTGCTCAGGCTCGTGTGATTGCCAACCTGATCAGTGAAATTGGCACGTATGTCGAGCAACGGCTGGATATCCGCGAAACCGGTGAAGGCCGAATCTGGCAGCAACAGCAAATTCATAGCCTGACAGCAGGAACCGTCAGCTATCGAGTGTTGGAAGAGTCGTTTAACGATGGAGATTATCAGGTCAGGGCCTTGCTGACCGCCGATCCAGACGAAGTTGTAGACAAGGTCAACGAAGCCGCCAGACTCCGCCGTGCCCAGCAAGAAACCCAGCGCAAACTGCAGCTGGAACAATCACAAACCCGCCAGCAAATGGCCCAGCTTAATCAACAACTCGGCACCATCAGCCTGCAGCTGGAAACCATGCAGGCCAGCATGCAACTGATGCAGCATCAGCCGCTCCAAAGCGCATCGGCAAAACCACCAACAAGTCCACCAGATACGACGGCCGACAGCCCCGCCGAAGCAGTCACTCCGACCAATCTGGATGCCTTGTCGATGAGCAAACTGGTTGGCGTGCTGAATCAACAGCAACTGAAAAGTGCACCTGTCATTGAAACAACCCCAGACGGACTCACCAACGTGGTTCGCCATATCGTACTGGAACCACCCACAGTGCCAGCGACTGTCGCAGCAACCAACACACCCCTGTTACCTGGTCGGCTACGGGTCACCAACTTCTCTGATCGGGGCACCGTGATTCGTTTACGGCGAGCCAACAGCGAGCAACTGGTCGGCACCTACTTCATACCGCCACAGCGGGAAATTATTCTGAGCCAGAACAACACAGCCACCATAGTGAATCGCTTCTGGACCCTGCAAACCGGCGCTGACATTCAGCCGCTGCGGCAGATTGAAGCTGTTGGTGAATATGATGCCAACCAGCGCTTGTGGTCGGTTGAGATTGACTAGCAGATGAGCCGATTCAGCTCAGTTTGTCAGAAAATCCTGCTTTGCAAAAATAGTCACAAACTGGCTTTACTGAGCCAACCTTGATCACAGTTTAGTGATACAACTCTTCCCTGATAGCGCTGATCTGTATTTCCTGTTCATTTATCAACAGTCAGATACAGGACGTAATAATGACACGCGTAACCCATGCTGAATTTCTTCGCCTTGAAAACCGAAAAGCACAAATCAAATCGAAGCTGGACAACAATAGACATCAACTAGATATTTTAAGCTCTGAACAATTGATTCAGGTATGGCAAGACAAGGTTGGACCTGCCGTTGCCCAAACCGTATTGCCAGCCTTAAAGGAATCCACCAACTATGTTGCACCAACTCTGGATAGCATAACATTAGGTAGAGTCGCTTCCGACCTTGGAATCTTAGGTCGAATTCAGACGAAAATGGTACAAGGCAAACAATACGTCATTATAAAAGGGCTGGCAGGCCGTCGCTCTCTTATTCAGGGAACCCGATATCTGGCCAGCAATGCGAAAATGGTGGAACTGGCCTTAACTAAAGAGGGAGTAAACAAATCTATCGTTAGTGGTGCCAGGATTACGATTTATTTGGTCGTACCACTGAATGTTGTCAAATACATATTAGACGATGAAGCAACACTTGGGTTGCTGGTCGGTGAGACCGCGACAGATTTAGTGAAAATTGGTATTGGAGCCATCGTCAGTAGTTTGGCTGTATCTGGAGCTATAGCAGTCGCTGCGAGCGCTGGAGTTTCCATGTTTGCTCTTGGCCCTCTGGCTATTGCAGTTATTGTTGGATTAGTAGCTGGCGCTATACTAAACAGCATAGACAAGCAATATAATATTACCGACTCACTGGTATCGAAATTATCCTCGATATCGGAAAAACTGCGCAATATTGACAATAATGGAAGAAATATAATCAACAAATTCAATGAAAAGATTGAAGATTGCCACGATAATTTCTGGGACTATGGTGTACAATGCTTTTAAAAATACCCAAGCATCTTTACTACATGATGGGTTTTCACATAGCAACGGCCCTGGCTCTATATATGGTTTTTCGAGGATATTCAATAACGTTAGAAGAGGTTGAATCCAGGACTGAGCTTATATATACAAGCCGCCCCTTTGGCGCCATTGTCGGACTAAGTCTGGTATCTTTGTTTCATCTTCTGGTAATCGTGGAAAAAAGATTAAATCTGGGACCAGATGCCACTTTAAAAATAATATTTATTGGTATTTTCCTGGTTATTTCTTCAGGTTTTTTTATGGATTTTCTGGTAGATAATCACATCAAGAATAGTGGATATATTGAGTGTAAAAACCTCAAAGAACGAATGAATATTACTACCTTTAACTACTACTCCTATTCTGGTAATTGCATCAAACCAGAATAGGATACCCTTGGAATCTGTTTGGGATTCACAAATCCCCAAACAGGTTCTTCAACCCCGCCAGCGTCTCCTGGCCGCGTTTTTTCTGTTCTTCCGGGGTACGTTCAACCTTGCCTTCCCATTCAACGTCGTCCGGAGGTAGTTCGTCGAGGAAGCGTGAATGGGTAGTATCGACGGTTTCGCCAAACTGGCGGCGCTTGGCGGCGTAAGTGAGTGTTAACGTACGCTTGGCGCGGGTGATGCCCACGTACATCAGGCGGCGTTCTTCTTCGATGGTGTCGGCTTCGATGCTGTTGCGGTGCGGCATCAGCTCTTCTTCCATACCAATGATGTAAACGTGCGGGTATTCCAGACCCTTGGATGCATGCAGGGTCAGCAGCTGTACCTGGTCGGAGTCGTATTCCTGTTCCTGCTGTTCGAGCATGTCGCGCAGAATCAGTTTGCCGATGGCGTCTTCAATGGTGAGCTCTTCCCCCACTTCGTCGGCTTTTTCGATCATTTTGCTGATCGAGTCGACCAGGAACCAGACATTTTTCATGCGCCGTTCGGCCTGGTTGGGAGTGCCGGAGTTCTGCATCAGATAGCCTTCGTAGTCGATGTCAGAGAGCATCTCCTTGATTGAGGCAATCGGATCGTCGGTGTAGGCGTTACGGGTGATGTTCTCGAGCCAGTGGCCAAAGCGCCGCAAACGGTCGACGGCTTTTGGCGTCAGTACCTGTTCGAGGCACCGTGATTCGTTTACGGCGGGCCAACAGCGAGCAACTGGTCGGCACCTACTTCATACCGCCACAGCGGGAAATTATTTTGAGCCAGAACAACACCGCTACCATAGTGAATCGCTTCTGGACCCTGCAAACAGGCGCTGACATTCGGCCCCTTCGGCAGATTGAAGCTGTTGGTGAATATGATGCCAACCAGCGCTTGTGGTCGGTTGAGATTGACTAGCAAATGAGCCGATTCAGCGACTCGACGGGGCAAGTCAGACTCCGCCTCGTTTTACTGCCCTGTTTCAGCTCAATTTGTAAGAAAATCCTGCTTTGCAGAAATAGTCACAAACTGACTTTACTGAGCCAACCTTGATCACAGTTTAGTGATACAACTATTCCCTGATAACGCTGATCTGTATTTCCTGTTCAATTATCAACCGTCAGATACAGGACGTAATAATGACACGCGTAACCCATGCTGAATTTCTTCGCCTTGAAAACCGAAAAGCACAAATCAAATCGAAGCTGGACAACAATCGACATCAACTAGATATTTTAAGCTCTGAACAATTGATCCAAGTATGGCAAGATAAGGTTGGACCTGCCGTTGCCCAAACCGTATTTCCAGCCTTAAAGGAATCCACCAACTATGTTGTACCGGCACTGGATAGCATAACGTTGAAGCTGTAGGAAATAGAAAGCCTGACAACAAAAGACAAAGCTCCGGCCGTTATATTTACTGTAAGCAACAAGGGGGAATTATGGCAAAAATTGAAAATGGGATTGTTGTCGATGATAATGTTGAATCCAAAACATTCGCCTCAATTGAGCATGATAATCTTACTAAGGTAAGTTCAATTGTATTGCATCGGACTGATTCTACAACCGCCGACGGTACACTAAATGCGTATGCAAATGGAAAAAAAGCAGGTGCACATTTTCTTATAGATAAAACTGGTTATATTTACCAGACAGCTAGTCTATTAAAGACTTGCTGGCATGTTGGAATTTTGCTGCCTCGCTGCCAAATCGAAAAAAGCTGTAATCCTAAAGAGCTAAAAACTATAACCGCGTTGATATATGAAGAAGGATTGAGTTTTGGGCGTCGTGCAAAAAATCTTTCAAGGCACGAGGTTGCCAAGAAATACCCCCTTAGATATCCATCTAATAATGATTCTATAGGCATTGAGATTGTAGGTAAGTTTTTGCCTTCTGAAAAATCTTTTGAAAAACCAACATTAAAGCAACTTGAATCAACCAAGTGGCTAATTGAGCTGATTGCAACGAAATACGGTTTAAGTATTAATAATGATGTTTATGCCCATGGCGCTATAGCCAGAAAGGAAGTAACAGAAGGTGCTCAGTTGCTCCAATATATATTTTCTGGTGCAGTGTAATGACAAGGAAAGTATCTTTAGTTATTTTTTTTGTTCTACTCCATTTTTTGGTTTCCTGTCAGAAGGGGTGTGATGAAAATTTAATTGTGATGACATATACAAAGAGTGTAGATAAAAACCTTCCGGAGTATGAAATATGTGAATCATTTACGCTATCCAAAGCCGACGTGGTTACCTATTTTTCTACTGCAGAAGAAGTTAATGAATATGAATTTAACCAAGACGCAATCATACTCCCATGCAAATACATTGGTGGCATAGACATTCACGGGAAACAATATGACTGGGTAATATATGCAGGAGGCGCAGGTTATTTATCTAATAACAACGGTGCTAATAATCGATATTTATGTAAGGAAAAATGTAGCCAAGCCTTGCCTGGATTAAATTAAAAAATAACAAACCAAAACACACGGATGCAGCGGAGCTGTGCCGGTGTTTGAGTCCTTGAAGCTGCAGAAAAACCTCATAGGCTCAGGACCTCAGTGTTCTGCGTGGGTTCTAGAAAAATTTTCAGAGCAAACGGCTCAAGAATTCCGGGCAAAAGTCAATTCTGGAGCAATAACGGCAGAAGAAGCGGCAAATCAGGTTCAAGGGATACAAAACCAGATTATTGAAGCACAACGCTTACGATCAAGTGACATAGGTAAGGCGACAGCGGTAAAGACAAAAAATACCGGATTAACCTTATCAGAATTAACCGACAAATATGTAAATAGCATGTTTGGAAAATCGTTTTCGAATTTATCCGCCCAAAATCAAAACAGGGTATATCTGGAGATTATAGAAAGTTCTGGCAGGACAAGACCTTCTGTAAATGCACCGGCCAGTAAATATAGTAAGCTGGGCCGAGGACTATTGATTGTTACTATCGGTGTTGCCGTTGACAACATCGCTGTTGCAGAAGATAAGGTAACTGTTACGGCGAGAGAGAGCGTAATAATTGCTGGAGGTTTCGCCGGAGGTGTTACTGGCGGAGCGGTGGCAGGACTTGCCTCTGGGCCGGGCGTTCCTGTTTGTGTCACTATCGGGGTATTTGTAGGAGGCGCATTGGGTGCACCAGGTGCTGATTTCACTTTTGGGTGGTTTTTATGATTCCCACAAAGGAAATAGATGAATTTCATGTCATAGATACGATAGAAGAGCCTAATGAAACACCAAAAGTGTTGCTTGAAAACAAAAAATTAAAAAAGCAATATGAGGTTTCAGGAAAGGTGCTGGAAGCTCAGTATCGAGTTGGAGAAAACTTCCTTGTCCTGGTCACGGAAGGAAACCCTTTCGAAGAGGCACTATACGTATACTATTTTAGTAATAGCTTACATCTCATGGATTCACTGGAGCTTTCTGCAATGTATTCAGAAGGAATGCTCAGAAATATTTCCATTTCTGATTCAGGAAATATTATTTTTTTGTTTTTTGATAACAATGAGCAATGGCTTTTGAAAGTATATTCTCACTCCAGGTACGCTTTTTTCAACAACAAGTACCCGGTTAAAAGAAACATGTCGATTTTTCATAAAAATTGGCTGAGTTTAAAGAAGTCCTAATGACAAGGCATAGAACAGCATTTCTGATTTTTCATTGTTTTACAGCATTAGCATACTACCTGATTATAAAAGGGTATTTCATAACACTGAAAGAGATCGCTGCTCACCAAGAAATTATTGAATTGTTCCGGCCATTTGGTTTATTTCTTACCAGCATTGCATTCCCGCGGTATCATTGGAAGTATTCATTTTATTCTATCGCAAAATAGGTGCATTAATTGCGCACCGAACTTTCCTTACCACATTATTAACTTTATGCATTGGAGGCCTTTTCCTAGACCACCTTATCGAGTCTTATGTACTGGAAAGTGCCTATACCGAATGCAAAAACATCAAAGAACGAATGAATATTACTACTTTTAACTACTAATCCTATTCTGGTAATTGCATCAAACCAGAATAGGATACCCTTGGAATCTGTTTGGGATTCACAAATCCCCAAACAGGTTCTTCAACCCCGCCAGGGTCTCCTGACCGCGTTTTTTCTGTTCTTCCGGGGTGCGTTCAACCTTGCCTTCCCATTCAACATCGTCCGGAGGTAGTTCGTCGAGGAAGCGCGAGTGGGTAGTGTCGGCAGTTTCGCCAAACTGGCGGCGCTTGGCGGCGTAAGTGAGTGTTAACGTACGCTTGGCTCGGGTGATGCCCACGTACATCAGGCGGCGTTCTTCTTCGATGGTGTCGGCTTCGATGCTGTTCCGGTGCGGCATCAGCTCTTCTTCCATACCAATGATGTAAACGTGCGGGTATTCCAGCCCCTTGGAGGCATGCAGGGTCAGCAGCTGTACCTGGTCCGAGTCGTCTTCCTGTTCCTGCTGTTCGAGCATGTCGCGCAGAATCAGTTTGCCGATGGCGTCTTCGATGGTGAGCTCTTCCCCCACTTCGTCGGCTTTTTCGATCATTTTGCTGATCGAGTCGACCAGGAACCAGACATTTTTCATGCGCCGTTCGGCCTGGTTGGGAGTGCCCGAGTTCTGCATCAGATAGCCTTCGTAGTCGATGTCAGTGAGCATCTCCTTGATTGAGGCAATCGGGTCGTCGGTGTAGGCGTTGCGGGTGATGTTCTCGAGCCAGTGGCCAAAGCGCCGCAAACGGTCGACGGCTTTTGGCGTCAGTACCTGTTCGAGGCCCATTTCGGTGGTGGCCGACAGCATGCTGGTGTTGCGCATGGCGGCGTATTCACTGAGCTTTTCAATGGTGGTCGGGCCAATTTCGCGCCGCGGGGTGTTGATGATGCGCAGGAAGGCAGCATCGTCTGCCGGATTCACGATCAGCCGTAGGTAACCCATGATGTCCTTGATCTCGTTGCGGCCGAAGAACGACTGGCCACCACTGAGTTTGTAAGGCACCTGATAGGCCTGCAGTTTCATTTCGATCATACGGGCCTGGTGGTTACCGCGATACAGCACCGCAAAATCCTTGTAGCCACAGCCGTAGCGCAAACGGCGTTCAACGATTTCCGATGCCACCCGCTCGGCTTCAATCTCATCGTTCTTGCACTTGAGGATGCGGATCGGGTCACCGTAACCCATGTCACACCAGAGCTTTTTCTCGAATTCGTGGGGGTTGTTGTCGATCACCCGGTTGGCGGCGTTCAGAATCAGGCCAGTCGAGCGGTAGTTCTGCTCCAGTTTGACCAGCTTCAGATTCGGGAAGTCTTTTTTCAGCAAGGCGAGGTTTTCCGGCCGCGCGCCACGCCAGGCGTAAATCGACTGGTCGTCGTCGCCCACCACCGTCAAGCCGCCACGGAATCCCACCAGCAGTTTGACCAGTTCGTACTGGGAGGTGTTGGTATCCTGATATTCGTCCACCAGCAGGTAACGGATTTTTTTCTGCCAGCGGGTCAGCACGTCCTGATGGTTCATGAACAACAGCGTTGGCCCCATGATGAGGTCATCGAAGTCCACCGCGTTGTAGGCCTTCAGCATGCGCTGGTAAATCGAGTAGGTCTGGGCAATCAGCATTTCCTGCGGGCTGGCTGCCTGCTTGATCGCCTGTTCCGGGGTAATCAGGTCGTTCTTGAGGTTGGAAATGGTGTTCTGCACCAGGTCGATCATGTCGCCATCATCGCCGTGCTCACGCTGCATCACATCGCGGATAATGCCTTTGCAATCGTCCTGGTCGAGAATCGAAAAACCGGCTTTGTAGCCAGACGCCGTCAGTTCCTGCCGCAGGATATTGAGGCCGAGGTTGTGAAAGGTCGATACCGTCAGACCACGGGCACCGCCTTTGCCAACCAGCGCACTGACACGCTCTTTCATCTCGCGAGCAGCCTTGTTGGTAAAGGTCACCGCCGCGACGTGATGGGATTTGATGCCACAGGATTCAATCAGATAGGCGATCTTGCGGGTAATTACCGAGGTTTTACCCGAGCCAGCCCCGGCCAGTACCAGCAAGGGGCCATCAATGTATTTGGCGGCTTCGCGTTGACGGGGGTTAAGCTGGGTTAAATCGACCACGGGCACTTCCTCTGAACTGGGCGGGCATTCTAGCTCAGAGCGATATGAATTTCAGTGGCGCGGTGATGACAATTCAGCCGTCTACCCCACGATTACGGCTTCGGTGCAGCGGGCTCTGCCACCGGTTCAGGGTCGTTCATTGGCCCAAAAAACAGTTCGTTGTGGAATGGGCTGGGCGTGCGGTAATGGTAGACCGCCATCATGGCAACCAGAATGACCACAACGACCAGAAAAATCGCCAGCTTGCGCTTGTCATGATTTTCCGGTGGTTTTTTCTTCATACGGCTGACATCCAACACGATGCGATACCTGAAGTGTGGTTCAGCCTTCGGCGGTTTGCCAGTTCAGAGCTGTTGCCCGGTCGTAATGCGACTGCCCCACAACAGTAACCCCAGCAGCAACATGCCCAACAGCATCACCACGGCTGCGATCAGCAAGGCACCGTGATAACTGCCGGTCATTTCAGCGATGTAGCCAGACAGCGCCGGTGCCAGCACCTGCGCGACACCATAACTGAGCGTCAGCCGCGCCATCGCCCGCGCCGGGTTATGGGGAAATTGGCGGCCAATCACCGTCAAGGTCAGGCTGACGATGCCAATAAAGGTACTGCCGTAAAGCGCCACACTGATGAGATTAGGCACTAATTCGGCACTCATCATGGTCAGCACAAAGGAGAGGCTTTGCAGCAGGTAACAGACCATCAGCGCACCTATGTCTCCCAGCTTGCGGGCCACCAGATCCCATAAAAATGCCGATGGTGCCGCTGCCAGTCCAACGATCACCCAAACCCAGGCGCCGCTACCGGCAAACACTGGCAATTTTTCCAGAATCGCGACAATAAAGGTGGCGCTGATAACATACCCAACACCACCGCAAAAATAGGCGGCAATCATCAACCACAGCCAGCGTTTCGACGGAGGTGGCGGTGCACTGGCCTGATGCTGGGTGGTCAACGCTATAGGGCGCGGCATCCAGAGCCAGGCAGGCACAAAAAACAACATGCCGATCAAGCCCATCAACAGCCACTGCTCATCCCAGCGCAGCCAACCGACCACCAGCGCCGAGGCGATCCCGGTGACCATAATGCCAAAACCCATGCCGGTGAAATGCAGCCCCAGCTCCGGTCGCAGCTGATGGCGAATCAGCCAGTTCAGCACCAGCCCGGACGCCAGCAACATGCCAGCAATACTCGACAGGCCAGAGAGATAACGCAGCAGGCCCCACAACAACAGGTTGTCGGTCAGCCCCATCGCCAATGTCGTCAGCAAGGCGACGATCAACATCAGCCGATAGATAAAAAACTTGGTCAGCAGATCCTTCACCAGCGAGGCCAGAATCACGCCGGAGATGTAGCCCAGGTAGTTGAAGGTCGCCAGCCAGCCACCAGCAAGATCCGACAGCCCGGCCTGTTGCTGCATCACCGGCAATAGCGGTGTATAGCCGAAGCGTGCCAGACCGACCGTCAGCATCAGGGCAAAAATACCGGCAGCAATAACCCGGTAACGTTGGGAAGAAACAGCAGAATCAGTCGTCATGGTGCTCATCATGGGCGGGCCATTGAATCAGCACCATACGACCTGTGGACGATTCTGGCTCAGCCGAGCCCAGCACCGGCCAGCTTGACGGCGAAGCCGATAAACAGGCTGCCAATGCCACTGGTCGACACTGCGGCCAGCCGCCGCCGTTTACGGAAGGCTTCGGCCAGCCAGGAACCACTGAGAATCAGCGCCGACAGATACAGAAAGCTGCAGACCTGCACAATCGCTCCGAGAATCAGGAACGACAATCCTGGCCAGGCATAATCCGGCGATACAAACTGAATAAAGAAGGAAACAAAAAACAGAATCGCCTTGGGGTTCAGCAAACTGATGGTCAGCGCCACCCGGAACGGGCTGGAAGCCTGCTGCACTTCGGTTTGTGGCAACTGTTCTTCGGCCCGCTGACGCCAGCCACTAAAACCGGCTTTCAACAAATTGAATCCCAGCCATAACAGATACAGCGCACCGGCGTATTTCAGCGCCATAAACAACGGCGGATACGCCTGCACCAGTGACGCCACCCCCGATGCCGACAGAATCATCAGAATGGTGTCGCCAACAAACACGCCGCAGGCGCCTTTATAGCCTGCCGCAATGCCCTGACGCGCCGACACCGACATCACATACATGGAGTTGGGGCCAGGCAAGAGCACAATCAGAATGGTGCCAATCACAAATGCTGTCAGATCGGTAATACCGTAAAACACACAGGCCCCCTGAGCGTGTCGCCGCTCGAATTGATCAAATGATCGCCGTTTCGGATCAGCGCGATCTTACTCCTGCCATGCAAGGTCGTCGATATTCAACGTCTGGCAGCTGCAGCAGGTGTCGCCGCAGCGCCCAGCCGGTCGAGACTGCGATAACCAATGGCTTCCAGCAGATGTGGTTTGTGGATATGTTCGCTGCCAGCCAGATCGGCAATGGTACGAGCCAGCTTGAGTACCCGGTGAAAGCCGCGAGCGCTGAGATTGAGTTTTTCCGCCGCCGCCAATAACCAGGCCTCATCATCGGCTTGCAAGGCACAAACCTGATCGCGCTGCTGGCCAGCCAGTTCGTTGTTACTACAGCCTTGGCGCTGCAACTGACGCTGGCGGGCAGCCAACACCCGTTGCTGCACCACCTGGCTGGACTCACCGGGCGGTGCCTGTTGCAGCAGCGCGGTTGGCATCGCCGGGACTTCGACGTGGAGGTCGATGCGATCCAGCAAGGGACCGGATGTCTGGCCCTGATAACGCCGAATCTGCTCTTCGTTACAACGGCAACGGCCGGAGGGATCTCCAAAATAACCGCACGGACATGGATTCATTGCAGCCACCAGCTGGAAGCGTGCAGGGAAAGTCACACTGCGCTGGGCCCGGCTGATAACAATACGGCCGCTTTCGAGTGGCTCGCGCAACACATCCAGCACCTTGCGGCTGTATTCCGGTAACTCATCGAGAAACAGCACACCGCCATGGGCCAGCGAAATTTCCCCCGGCCGCGGATTGCTGCCACCACCAACCAGCGCCACTCCCGAAGCCGTATGATGCGGTGCCCGAAACGGCCGCTGCTTCCAGTGCTGCAGCCAATCGGAGTTGCTGGCAGCGATGGAATAGACGGCCGCCGACTCCAGCGCTTCCGCTTCCGACATCGGCGGCAAGATACCCGGCAAACGACTGGCCAGCATGGTTTTGCCGGTCCCTGGCGGGCCAATAAACAACAGGTTATGACCACCGGCAGCAGCAACCTCCAGCGCTCGCCGTGCCTGCGGTTGGCCTTTGACATCGAGTAAATCGGCCAGCGTCCGCTCGCGGCCTTCATCCACCGCATCGGGCAAGACGGTCGCCAGTTGCTGATTGCCTTTCAGATATTCAACGATTTCCGCCAGCGTGGTGGCGGTGCGGACATCACATTGATCTGACAGCGCCACTTCCTGACCATTCTGCTGCGGCAACACCAGCCTGCGCGCTTGCTGACCACAGCGTACAGCACTCGGCAGCGCGCCGGAGACTGGTCGCAATTCACCATTCAAACCCAGTTCACCGAGCCATTCGTGGCCTTGCAGGGCATCCGCGGGTAACTGGCCGGACGCCGCCAGAATGCCCAGCGCAATGGCAAGATCAAAACGACCGCCGTCTTTCGGCAAATCGGCCGGGGCGAGATTAATGGTGATGCGTTTGGCGGGAAAATCGAACTGACTGGTCAGGATGGCGCTACGCACCCGATCCTTGCTTTCACGCACGGCGGTTTCCGGCATACCAACCAGACTGAGCGAGGGCAAACCGCCGGAGAGATGAACCTCGACCCGCACTTCCGGGGATTCAACCCCCAGTAGTGCCCGTGTGGTGACACTGGCGAACGACATAAGCGATCCTTGCTTACTGACAAATTCACAGCAATTCTAAACATACCCTCAACAGGAAAGTAGCCGGGATTTCACGTTGCTTCGCCTAGAATCAATAAATCAACACGATTTTGCGGCAAACTGTCAGGAATCGACCTGAACCTTCTGCTGCCAACAGGAAATGAGCATGTCTTACCGGTTTTTACGACATCCAGGCCAGCTCTTGATACCCATCTTGCTGATGTTCAGCCTGCATGGCTGTATCAGTGTCGACAGTGACTCCGGCAGCAGCAATACGGGCAGCAGTGACGACGATACCAGCAGCGACGATAGCACTGATGACAACTCTGGCTCGGATTCCAGCTCCAGCAGCTACATTCTCAGCGGCACCATCAGCGCCGCCAACGGCATTGTGGTCGACAGCGACACCAACGATATCGAAGCAGAATACAGCACTAATGATTCAATCGCCGATGCTCAGGAAGTTGCCAATCTGGTAACCATTCAGGGCTTCGTCAATGCTACCCCGACCCGTGGAATTGTCTCTGGCGTACCGAGTCTGGAACGCTTTGCCGATAGCGCCGACAGGAACGACTATTATTATGCCTGGCTGCAGGGCGGCCAGGTGATCAGTTTGCAAGTGGTCAATTACCAGCGCAGTTACGGTGGCTATCAGGGCGACATCGACCTGCAACTGATTGATGCCAGCGGCGATATCCAGGGCTATTCCAATGGCAGTGGCGAATTTGAAAGCATCACAGTGCCTGAGGACGGCCAATACTATATTCGCGTCTACGCCAACAGTGGCAGTAGCAAATATGTGATGTCACTGGCGGCCGCTGGCGATACCCTGACCAGCAATCGGAGCAGCAGCCAAAGCAGCGATTTTGCCACTGGAGAGATGCTGCTGAAAACCACCGACAGCAGTGCCCAAAGTGCTCGTTCCGCTGCCAGGTCGAGTCTTCAGGCACTTGGCATCAGTGATATCCGCGCCAGCCAGGCCGACCGGGATGGCCACAACCGTATCCGTTTTGATCTTCCCGACAATAGCAGCAAGCTGACCACCACAGTACTGCATGGGGTCGACGTCTCAGCAGGTAACTACGAAGAAAAATTCCAGACCCTGCTGGCAATCAAACAGGCAGCTGCCGAAGACGGAGTGGAATTCGCCGAGCCTAACTACATCTACCGCAAGTCGACCACTACTCCTGACGACAGCCGTTATGACGAGCAGTGGGGTCTGCGCATGATTGATCTGCCCGCTGCCTGGGACATCACCACAGGGGCCCGCAGCGACGGCAACGATGTGGTGGTAGCCGTCGTCGATACCGGCGTATTTCTGAGCCACTCCGACCTCGCAGACCAGCTCACCAGTGATGGCTACGACTTTATTTCCGACAGCAGCAATTCCAATGATGGCGACGGTATCGACAACGACCCGGATGACCCGGGTGACAACACCACTGCCGGATTGAGTTCCTGGCACGGTACCCATGTGGCCGGCATCATTGCCGCCGCCAGCAACAACAGCAAAGGGGTTGCCGGTATCAGCTGGAACGCCAAAATCATGCCTGTACGGGTGTTGGGTATTGATGGCGGTACGGTTTGGGACATTATCCAGGGCATGTATTACGCCGCCGGTCTCGACAACGACAGTGGTCTGTTACCAGACCAGGCTGCTGCGATCATCAACCTCAGCCTTGGCGGCGACAGCGCCTCCACCATCTTCCAGAACGCCATTGATGACATCAATGCCGCTGGCGTCATAATTGTTGCCGCGTCGGGTAACTCCGGTAATTCCACCACGCTGTATCCAGCCGGTTACGACCATGTGATCGCCGTTGGCGCCACCAATGCAGAAGATGAGCTGACCTCATATTCCAACTATGGCTCCAAACAGGATCTGGTAGCCCCCGGCGGCGCCAGCCTTGAAGACGTCCAGAACGATGGCTATCCGGATGGCATTCTCAGCACCGTCGCCAATGACAGCAGTGGCAGCCGGGTCAGCTCCTATGCCTATTATCAGGGCACCTCAATGGCGGCTCCGCATGTTTCCGGTGTTCTGGCTCTGATGAAAGCGGTTTATCCGGAATTAACCCCAACCCAGGTCGATGCACTGATTGCAAACGGCGATATCAGTGATGATCTGGGTAGCAGCGGCCGGGATAACTATTACGGCTATGGTCGTATCAATGCGCTCAAGGCCGTCAATGCTGCCCTCAGTCTGGCCAACGACGGCGAAGTCACCCTGCCGGTGATTCTGACCACGGACGTGGATATTCTGGCGCTGGGCAGCAGTGACTCAGCCGACTTTACTCTCAGCAACGAAGGCGGCGGCAATCCGGTAATCAGCAGTGTCAGTGGCACTGATAGCTGGCTCAGCGTGACGGCCAGCGATGTCGACAGCGATGGCTTTGGCAGCTACACCGTCAGCGTTGATCGCACGGATCTGAATGACGGCTACTACCGCGACACCATCACTGCGACGGACGACAACGGTAATACCACCACCATGACGGTGACCATGATTGTTGGTGAACTCAATACCATTGGCCAGCTGACCACCCAGTACGTGCTGGTGTACAGCAGCAGCGGCAGCCTGGTCGATGAAACCAGCACCAACAGTGATGGCGAATACAGCCTTGAACTGGAGCCCGGCAGTTATGAAATCTACGCAGGATCAGACATCGATGTCGACTTTCGCCTCTGTACCGATGGCGAAACCTGCGGCGCCTGGCCGAGCCTGAACAATCCGGAAGCCGTTACCATCAGCAGCGCCGATGTCAGCGACGTGGACTTCACCGTCAGCCTGATGAGCAGCACTGACAGCTCCAGCAGCTCGTTAAACAGCAGTTCAGATGAGAGCGACAGCAGTCTGCCGGATACACTGACCCGCACAGCACCTGAGTCGGCAGCAAGCGATACAACACCGACGCGCTCGCTGCAATAACCGCCAGTCCCGGCATGCCGGGACCCTACGAAGAAGACGTTCGCGCTGCAGCTCCGTAGGGTGGGCCATACCCATCAGGGACAAGCCGCTTTAGAATCGGCCCTCACCCAGCCTGAGCTTATAACGCCTGTTTCACCAGCTCAGCCAGGGCTGTGGTTGGGCGTCCAATCAGCTGACTGAGCGTGTGGCTGTCATCGAACAGGCCACCTTTGGAAGCACCGGTATCAGACTCTGCCAGCAAGTCAGCAATCGGCTCAGGCAAACCAGCCTGCACCAACGCCTGCTGATAATCCGCTTCAGGAACATTCACGTAAGGAATTTGCTGGCCGCTCTGGCTGCTGATTGCCGCTGCCAATTCCGTCAGGGTATAGGCTTCGTCACCCGCCAGTTCATATACCTTGCCAGCCTGAGCTTCGGTACTGGTCAGTACCGCAGCGGCGGCAGCGGCGTAATCAGCCCGCGCAGCGGAAGCAATTTTGCCGTCACCGGCGCAACCATAGACAGCCTGAAGTTGCAGTGCTGCCGGAACTCCCGCTGTGTAGTTTTCGGTATACCAGCCATTGCGCAACAAGGCGTATGGCAAACCGGATTCCGCCAGCAGTTTTTCGGTTTGCTGATGTTCCAGCGCCAGCGGCAGCGGTGAAGTATCCGCTTTCAGAATGCTGGTGTAGGCCAGCAGGCTGATCGCTGTGCCTTTCAGAGCTTCAATCACGTTGCGGTGTTGGGGCAGTCGCTGACCCACTTCGCTGGATGAAATCAGCAGTACCTTGTCGACACCGGCGAAGGCCGCTGCCAGACTGTCAGGCTGGTTATAGTCAGCCTGACGAACCTGCACGCCCAGTTCCGTCAGATCGGCCACTTTCTGTGGGTCACGCACCAGCGCAACAATGTCGCCAGCAGCGATGGTTTTCAGCAGTTCGGTAATGACCAGTCGGCCCAGTTGGCCGGAAGCACCTGTGACAGCGATCATGGGATCTCTCCTGTTTTTCCTGTGGGGGTATTTAAAGCAGATGACAGCAGGCTAATACCAATGCTAACTTTTAGTAAGTACATACAAAAAGGTTAGTATGGTGAATCAAACAACCAATACTCAAATTGCGGCGACCACAACAGCCAATACCGGCAGCCTCACCGACTTGCTACGACAGGGAAATCTGTTTGCAGGCCCCTGCCCATCACGGCAGGTGCTGAAAAACGTCAGCAGTCGCTGGGGGGTACTGGTGCTGATTTCATTGCGCGATGGAACACACAGATTCAGTGAATTGCGCAAGCGCATTGATGGCGTCAGCGAAAAAATGCTGGCCCAGACGCTGCAGGCACTGGAGCACGATGGTTTCGTCAGCCGGATCGCCTATCCGGTGGTACCGCCGCATGTGGAATACAGCCTGACGGACATGGGTGAGGAAGTCGCCCGCCTGGTGGCAGCGCTGGCCGACTGGATCGAAACCAGTTTGCCGCGAATCACCGCGGCCCAGCAACAGGCTGAAGCTGCTGCTGGCAGCTGATTGTGGTTACAGGTGAATCGCGCGAAAGTGCCAGTCACTGTCAGCCATGTGATTCACCACAGCCGCCCGCAGCGACAGTTCGATCTCTTCGCTGTCGGCGTCATACAGGCCACACAACCTCAGCGCCTGACGGGTGTTGATGTCGGTGCCAAGAAACTCGTACACCACCCGCGCACAGCAGGGCATCCGCTCGCCACTGCCCGACACCCCAATACGCAATCCAGACAGCCGCGATACGCGGTTGCGGAATGACGGAAACAGAATGGTTTCGGTCATTTCGTTACCGGTTTTGGATTCATAGTCGGACATAAAGATACGGTCGCTGAGGAAGTTCACCAAGCCAAAATAGCGACCATGAAAAACCTGACCTCCAGGCGACTCGCGCAGCCGTTCGCTGCGCTGGTAATAGACGCCGTCCCCTTGCCGCTGGATATGCACCAGCGTGCGCAGAATCTTGCCGGGACAGGCCATCGACAGGTAGTACTCGAAGTAATACCCCAGATAACGATCCATGCCATCAGAGTTCTGCGCTCGCAGCTGCTGCAGATGTGCCAGCTCGAGTGCCGGTTCGACCGCTTCTGCCACCGCCTGCTTGCGCGGTCGAACCTGAATCAGACGCCGGAATTGCTCGGCGGGCATCAGGATTTCGTGTTCTTCAACGCCAAAAAAATCACACAGCCGCCGCATGGTGTTGGCCGACGGCCGACTGCTACCGGCCAGGTAACGATTGAACTGCGGCCGGTTCAGTTGCAGCTGCCGGCAGACTTCCGCGATGGAACGGTAATAACTGGTCAGCAGCCGCAGGTTGGCTGCGAAATCCTGGGAATGAAGCGAAGACGAGGCGTCAGTCATGGCGAACAACCACAGCAGCGATGGAGAGAAATTCAACAACTGCTCAAAATTATAACAGTTCAATCCCGAGCCGACTCTTCAAAAATGGCGCTGGTTGATGCTATCTAAACATCGATTAGCACCAAACTGCATCAGTTCGACAAATGTTTTCGCCTGCTCTGCTTTGCTGCAATGGCCATCTTCAGACAACAACAAGAATTCCACTACCCGGAGATGAAGAACCCATGCTCGATTTTCTCAATGACCTGCTGTGGGGCAAGGTACTGATCGCCGTGCTGATCGGCCTTGGACTCTGGTTCACGCTGGCTTCACGGCTGGTGCAGTTCCGTTATTTCGGCCGCATGTTCAGCATCTTGCGCGCCAGCGAAGCCCAACGCGACAAACACGGCCACCTGAGTTCTTTCCAGGCGCTATTGCTGTCCGTCGCTGGTCGGGTTGGTGGTGGCAATATTGCCGGTGTTGCCGTGGCACTGACCCTGGGTGGTCCGGGAGCCATTTTCTGGATGTGGGTGGTTGGCCTGATGGGCATGGCCACCAGCTTCTTCGAATGTACGCTGGCACAGGCTTACAAGAAAAACGACAGCGATGGCACCTATCGTGGTGGCCCGGCCTATTACATCCGCCGCGGCCTGGGCAAACACTGGACCTGGCTGGCGAGTCTGTATTCCGTGCTGCTGCTGGTAACCTTTGGTTTTGGTTTCACCGCCATGCAGTCCTACTCGGTTGCAGCTTCATTTGAGGATGCCTTTGGCATTCCGGTTTACCACACCGGCATTGGTCTGGCGCTGATCGTTGGTCTGATTATTTTTGGTGGCGTCAAACGTATCGCCCGGGTCTCTGAAATTCTGGTGCCCGTGATGGCGTTGGGTTATCTGTCTATCACGCTGGTAGTGCTGGGCATGCATGCTGACCGCATTCCGGATGTCCTGACATTGATTTTCAAAAGTGCCTTTGGTCTGGAACCTGCAATTGGCGGCGGTATTGGTGCAGCGATTCTGATGGGTGTCAAACGCGGGCTGTTCTCCAACGAAGCGGGCCTCGGCAGTGCCCCTAACGTGGCAGCCGTGGCCTACGTACCGCATCCTGCGGCGCAGGGCGTGGTGCAATCTTTCTCGGTCTTTATCGATACCATCATTCTGTGTTCCTGCACCGCCTTGCTGATTTTGCTCAGCGGCGTGTACGACCCGGCAACTGCTGGCCAGCATGGCGGCGTAGCACTGACCCAGATTGCGCTGGCGGATCACGTTGGTGAATGGGGTCGCAGCTTTGTCAGTGTGGCGCTGCTGTTGTTTGGCTTCAGCACCATTCTGTACAACTACTATCTTGGCGAAAACAGCCTCAGCTATTTCCGTGAGGGCAGCGCCACCCTGCTGAACTCCTTCCGGGTCGCCTTGATCTGTCTGTGTTGCTGGGGCGCGATTATGGACCTCGGCACCGTGTTCGCATTTGCCGATGTCACCATGGGCCTGCTGGCACTGGCCAACCTGCTGGCATTGGCACTGCTGTTCCCACGTGGTCTGCGCCTGATGAAAGACTACGATCGCCAGCTCAAGGCCGGTATCGCTCATCCGGTCTTTGATGCCAAGCAGTTTGCTGACATGAACGTTGATGCCAGTGCCTGGCAGCTGGAGCCTGAACACCAGGCACAGCTGGAGAGCCAGCGCCGCGGCTGAAGCCGTTAACCCCTTGCTTTGCGCTATCCCCCTAACTTCTCACCACTGGGATAGCGCCTTTTTATTCCTGTACCAATTCCCGAACCTATTTCCGAACCAAAGAAACCAACCACACCAACCCGGCCCGTATTGGCTTGCTTGCGCGAATTTTCAGCCATATCCGGCCACTACGCTTGAGTAACCTTGATGAACACACGCAGCGAACACGATCTTCTGGGCGATATGGATCTGCCCGCCGACGCCTGGTTTGGTATCCAGACCCAGCGCGCCGTCAATAACTTTGCCATTACCGGCGTGCCGATCAGCCACTTTCCCGAGCTGATCCGGGCGCTGGCCCTCGTGAAAAAAGCCGCCGCCCGCGCCAACCTCGATATTGGCTACTTGCCGCCACACAAGGCCGACGCCATCGACAGCGCCTGTGATGAAATTGCCAATGGCCACTTGCTTGATCAGTTTGTGGTTGACCTGATTCAGGGTGGCGCCGGCACCTCCACCAACATGAACGCCAACGAAGTGATCGCTAATCTGGCACTGTCGCGCATGGGCCATCGCCAGGGTCAGTACCAGTACCTGCACCCCAACGATGATGTGAACTGTTCACAGTCCACCAACGACGCCTACCCGACCGCCGTTTGCCTGGCGATCCAGTTTGCTGCGGAGCCACTGATGCAGGCGATCACCAATCTGGTGTCGGCCTTTGAAGCCAAAAGCGCCGAGTTTGCCGACGTCGTGAAGATGGGTCGCACCCAGCTGCAAGACGCGGTACCCATGACGCTGGGACAGGAATTCGGCGCTTTTGCAGTGAACCTCAGCGAAGACATCGACCGCCTCAAGGAAGTCTGCCTGCTGCTGTGTGAGGTCAACCTTGGCGGTACTGCCATCGGTACCGGACTCAACACCCACCCGGATTACGCCGCCAAAGCCATTGCCTATCTGGCCGAGTTCTCCGGCAAGCCGATGGTCGCAGCGGCCAACCTGGTCGAAGCAACCTCCGACATGGGCGCCTTTGTCATGTTTTCCGGGGTGTTGCGCCGCTTTGCCATCAAGCTCAGCAAAATTGCCAACGACCTGCGCTTGCTATCGAGTGGCCCTCGTACCGGTTTTGGTGAAATTCGTCTGCCACCCATGCAGCCAGGCTCATCCATCATGCCAGGCAAGGTGAACCCGGTGATTCCCGAAGCGGTTAACCAGACTGCCTTCCAGGTTATTGCCAACGACCTCGCCGTAACCCTGGCCGCCGAAGCGGGCCAGCTGCAGCTCAACGCGATGGAGCCACTGATTGTCTACAATCTGCTGAATTCGATGCGAATGCTGGGCGCCGCCTGTGATATGTTCGAACACAAGTGCATCCGCGGCATCGAAGCCAACCGTGAGCGTTGTGCCGAATTACTCGATATCAGCATCGGCAGCATCACCGCGCTGGTTCCGCATATCGGCTACGCCAACGCCTCCCGCATCGCCAAAACTGCCCTGCACACCGGCAGCACGGTACGAGAGCTGATTCTGGCCGAAGGCTTGCTCGCAGAAGCTGAACTGGACCATCTGCTCAGCCCGGCTTCGATGCTGGCTCCCCGCAGCCGAACCTGAAGAGCCAAAACTGAATTCACCCAGCTAGAAGACGACGCATGAAGACACGTATTCTGATTTTGTACACCGGCGGCACCTTCGGCATGGTGCCGTCCGACCAGGGGTACCAGCCAGCGGCCGGTATTGAGCAACGAATCCGTGCCAGTCTGCCGGCCGATCAATGGGACAGTTTGCCTGACTTTGAAGTACGGGAACTGGCACCATTGATCGACAGCTCAAATCTGGTCCCTGCCCACTGGAATCGTATCGCCGGAGAGTTACAGGCATCCTGGCAGCAATATGACGGTTTTGTCGTTATTCATGGAACAGACACGATGGCATATACCGCTTCTGTTCTGTCTTACATGCTAAAGGGACAAGATAAAGCCGTTATTGTAACTGGTTCTCAAATACCACTTGGCATACTCGGCAGTGATGCTGTTAACAATTTCACCAATAGTTTGCTATTTGCGACACAAAAGGGCGTTCGGGAGGTTGCAATATGCTTCGCCGGTCGGTTATTGCGTGGTAACCGCAGTCGTAAATTAAAAAGCACCCAACTGGATGCTTTTGATTCGTTGATGTTCCCGTATTTGGGCGAATCTCATATAGGAATAAAGCTTAATAGCCATTTATTACTAAAAGAGGGTAGACAGGAATTCACAAACCCTGCGTTTAACGACAACGCTGTTCATTTGATTACTTTGTACCCCGGATTTTGTGACGATATTCTGACGGCTATATTAGCGAAACCGCAAACAAAATCGATTATCATTCAAACATATGGTGTCGGCAATCCACCCGATGCCCATCCAACGTTGATGCAGCAATTGCAAAAAGCCACTGCGGCCGGAATTGTGGTGGTGAATCTGAGCCAGTGTCCATGGGGCGAAGTACTGCAAGGAAGCTACTCAACAGCTGTCATGCTCAACAATATTGGCGTCATTGGCGGTATCGACATCACACCTGAAGCAGCCTTTACAAAACTGTACTGGCTTATCGCCAAAGGTCTCACAGGAGAGGATTTAAAGGCCGGATTTATTGACTCTGTAGCTGGTGAGATCGATACAAGAGACTAATGACAACTGCTCGTTGTCATAAACGTGACATATTTGTCAATTCTCAATTTATTCTATAGCAACACGCTATATAACATGACAGCAAAGCCGGGATCATTGGATACTGCGCCAGCCATTTACACCGTACAACTGTGCTTATGATCAAGATTTGAGCATAAGCCTTTGACACTAATGCTGTTTTTGTATGCATCTACGCGGTTTTACGGTTGATTATCGGTTGTCGATTGTTTTATATATCTTCCGCCAATTGGAAAACGCCCTTGGGCACACTCATAAAAACGGAGAACATCATGAAAAAACAGGTTCTGGCTCTTGCTATTACCGCTGTAGCTTCCGCATCTGCCTTCGCTGAAGTTGAAAACTCTATTTACGGTTCCCTGCGTCTGAAGCTGACTACCGGTGATTCAGCTGCCGACATCTCCAACGACCTGTCTCGTATTGGTCTGAAAGGTTCTTCCGATACCGATTTTGATGGCGTAAAAGCTATCTACCGTTTCGAAGCTGGTGTTGGCGGTGGTGACACTGTGCGTGGCGACGCTTCTAATGAAGCAAACCTGAACAGCCGTCTGGCTTGGGTCGGTCTGACCAGCGAAGATTACGGTACACTGAAAGTTGGTCAAATCTGGACCAACTATTACAGCTTTGTTGGCGGCGTAACTGACGTTGCAATCAGCCTGACCAACGACACCCAACCATACTTCCGTGCAGACTCCACTGTTGCCTACGTTTCTCCAGAACTGAGCGGCTTCACTTTCTCTGCTGCCGTTACTTCTGATACAGAACAAACCACTGGTGGCGAAGGCGAAGCCGACCGTTACCTGGTAACTGCTTCCTACTCCAATGGTGCTTTTGGTGTAAACCTGGGTATGGTTGAAGAAGGTCTGGAAACTCTGGAAGACACTCTGGGCCTGTCTGTAACCTACACTGCAGATGCTCTGTACCTGGCAGCTCTGGTTCAAACCAAAGAATCTGACGTTGACGGTGCCGATTCCCGCACTCCATTCGAGCTGGCTGGTACCTACAGCTTCGACGACAAAAATGCTCTGGCAATCAACTACTACGATCAAGACGACGAAGTTGAAACCGGTTACGTGATTGAATTCACCAGCAAAATTGGTGCAATGAGCACTGTATACGCCAACATTGATACTGCAATGTACGATGGCGGTGACGATACTACTGACTACACTGTTGGTCTGAAAGTCGATTTCTAATCTCTGATTGGTTAATCAACTTCGTCAAAAAAGCGGCCTAGGCCGCTTTTTTGTTATTTCCCCCAAGCTGATATAACCTACGAACAAAGTTAGCGCTGGCGCCACTGTTCTGGCGTCATACCGGTTTGCTGGCGGAACATCACAATAAACGCCGACGCACTGCTGTAACCCAGATCCAGGGCAATGTTCTCCACCGCCTCCCCGGCTTCGAGCATTTCGTAGGCCTTGATCACTCTTAAACGCTGACGCCATTGCCGCAGTGGCATTCCCAACCCCGCCTGAAAGCGACGAATAAGGGTACGCTCACTGACATGCAGGCTGGCGGCCAGTTCGGCAGCAGAACGTCCATCGGACGGGTTATTCATCAACTGTGATAATAATGGCGCCAGCAGAGCATCCTCACTAACCGGCAAATAGCTGCCCTGTACCTCGGCAACAGCCAACTGATCCAACAATACCTGTAACAGCCGTTGATGAGCTTCCGAGTCGTTTGCCGGGCCAAGCCGCAAATGTTCCAGCAAGGCCCGTGTCAGAGGCTCCAACAGCAACATACAAGGATGTGACGGCAGCGCCTCAATCAGTAACGGATGGATGTACAGGGAACCATGACAGGCCGCCTGGCGGCTAAAGCCGGTATGTTCCACTGCTGGAGGCAGCCAGATACCGAATTGCGGTGGCGCAACAAAATAATCATCACCCACTTCGACTTCAATACTGCCAGTAAAAGAGCAAACAAACTCTGCCCAGCAATGCTGATGGGGAGGATAAAAAGTTTCTGCCTGCGTAGTTGCAGCACGAAACTCCAGGCCTGGCGCAGAGTCCATCGCCAGCTGTAATAGATTGTCTTTGGGAGGCAGGTGAATCATTGGCGTGCTGGCATACATTCAGGCTCGCTTGTCATGAACTCGATACAGGATTAGTACCTGACATGACCATAATAACCAGCCAAACCATACAAGTAGAGCCATACCGTGAAAAAGCCGCTCGACAGCCTCGCCATCAGCCTGATGGTGCTGGTGACTTTCATCATGAGCCAACAACAGCTGTTGTCCAAATGGGCAGCCGCCGATATGAGCCCGACCTTGCAGATTGGCTGGCGCTCGTTGTTTGCCGTGTTGCTTATCGGTGGCTGGGTGCTGCTGCGAGGGCTACATAAAAGTTTTGTCGCTGGCGCGTTCTGGCCCGGTTTAGTTGCCGGAGTGCTGTTTGCACTGGAGTATCTTGGCCTTGGCGAAGGACTTAAATACACCACCGCCTCCCATGCTGTCGTATTCCTCTACACCGCACCGATCTTTGCTGCCCTGGGGCTGCACTTCACTGTCACTCATGAACGTCTGAGTCCACTGCAATGGGCTGGAATTCTGTTGGCTTTCGGCGGCATTGCCATGGCATTTCTCGGCACCGGCAGTGAATCCCGGGATGGCAGTCAAAGCGCCAGTAGTTGGTTTGGCGACCTGCTTTGCATGCTCGGTGGACTGGCCTGGGGAGCAACGACCGTGCTGATTCGCAACTCCGTGCTCAGTCATGCCCCTGTCATGCAAACACTGGTTTATCAGCTGGCTGGTGCCTGTGTGATTCTATTGAGCTACGGCCTGTTCGGTGCTCCACTGGTAGTGCTATCTGATGCGGTGCTGATCAGCTTGACCATTCAGACTTTGGTGGTCTCTGTCGCAGCGCTGCTGACCTGGTTCTGGCTGTTACGTAACTATCAGGCTTCCCGGCTCGGCGTGTTGTCATTTATGACGCCACTGTGGGGTGTTGCCCTCGGAGTATTGTTACTCGACGAACCACTTGAGCCAGGCTTTGCTGCTGGCGCTTTACTGGTATTGGGAGGCATCCTGCTGGTCAGTGGCAGTGACTGGTTAAAGCAGCGTCATCAGTTTAAATCTCAACCACCAATTCCCGAAAAGGCTGTTTGATTAACAATTGATCACAAATCAACGCAACTACTAACATACCCCCTGTCACAGTAGGTTTATGCTGGAATCTCAGGTTCGGAGGTTAGCACCATGGCAATCAATATCTCTGGCCCATCAGCCAGTCTGATGGACGCGCAATCAGCCACGCTGAAATCCAGCCAGCAACTGGCGTCCGGCCAACGTATCAACAGCGCTGCCGATGACGCTGCCGGGCTGATTATTTCAACCGGCATGACTTCCCAGCTCAACGGCTTTGCCGCCGCAGCCAGCAACACCGTGGCGGCCATGTCGTATACAGAGATGGCTTCCGGTTCATTACAAACCCTCACCGACAACATCGGCCGCATGCGCGAGCTAACGGTACAGGCCGGTAACGGCATTCTGAATGACAGCGATCGCAACGCCATCCAGCAGGAAATCAACCAGCTGTCGGAACAAAATCAGAGCCTGTTGCAGGACAGCAACTTCAACGGTCAGTCCCTGTTCTCGGGGAATTCCAGCTTCAGCTTTCAGGTTGGCAGCAATGCCGGAGACACCATTCAGGTAAGCGGCAGCGATTTGCAAAGCCAGCTCAGTGATGCTGGCCTGTTTGCCGTTGATGTCAGCAATCCGGCAGCGGCGGCCAACAGTCTCGCCAGTCTGGATCAGGGGCTTGATATGATTGGCAGCCAGCAAACGGATCTGGGGGCGTTAAACAACCGCCTGCAATCCACTTCCAACCGGCTGGCGCAGGATTACGAAAATACCGCCGCCGCCAACAGTCGGATTGCCGATGCCGACATGGCCAAAGCGGCTTCCGACTACACCGCAGGCCAGATTCGCGATCACATCCAGATTGCGGTGCAAGCCCAAGCCAACAGCGATCGGTCGATGGTGTTGAACTTGCTGGCCCAGTAAACTTTTAATGGCATTGATCTTGTTTCATAAAAATGATGCGATTCTGGCTCTAAAGATTTAACAAAAATCAGATATCAGCCAATTTCATATCTATTTCTGAAAGAATTACCGCACCATACTCTTCGTTACCATGAGCGCCATCATCTTTCAAATAGATACTTTTCATCTTTGCATGCCCTGTCTCCACTACGAGCTCAGGTATCGGTAAAAAATCAATTTTCGAACCGATTATTAAATCATTTAAAATATCAATGCGCTTTTGGTGTGAATCATAGGTAGATCCTGGCCTATATTCAGAATCCTGGAAAGGATGTGATATTATATAAACTTTCTTATTAATGGACTCAGAAATCAAAACTGCTAATTTAAGATGGATTCTTTCAGTGATCACATCGGAATACCTTGCTTTCAAGATTGCAGAAGAATAAAACGTCCTTCCATCATCAAGGTAGGGAACCCGATATCCGACAAAGACAAAAGCATCATATTCTGATAGCGGTCGATCTTCCCATGAAACAAATCCTGTAATGTCTTCACGTAACAAGCGGTCACTTTCAACTTGATATTTTAAGCCATTCAGTCCGCCAAACCCCTGAGGCCGGGCAATAAAGTAATATTCATTATTTCCTGAGTATTTAATGCCATATGCAGACCTTAACGCTGCCACATGGCTATTACCTAAAACAAGTATTTTCATATGGTAAAACCCTTAGAATTATAGTTTCAGAACTATAACATCAACCAGTGTGGTTTATGATCATTTCCCGAACGCATTCAGCAGTTCCTCTTCACAAACAACATCCTGATCAGCTTGTTTTTTATTCTTTAATACTTTTCGCTGCCTCGGCGGAATAGATTCGTTTTTCTCAAATTTAGAAGCCAGTGATTTAAAAAAAGTATCCATCACAAAATCGACTCCAAATGAAGTTACACCTCTCTGGTTAGGCTCGAAAAACACCCCTTTAAATGATGGCGCATTAATCAGTTCATAAGAAGGGAAGTAGTCGATAAACGACCGACTTCTGGCAAGTTGACCAGCGACGGCTCTGAGGATTGATTTAGACTCCATTGTCGCCAACAGTACATGATTCCCTGTATTTGTTGCAGTTAAAGGCACAGGGCTTACAGTTAATATAAACTTAAGCTTTTTATTGACTTCCCTCATCAACTGCATAGACTCACGCAAATTATTAAGGATAAAAGGATAGTCCTGATTCTTAAAAATATGATTTTCGGAATCAAATACTCCAGCCGCAGTACCAGGACACATGGGATATTCGACACCCGTTTTTTTATTAAACCAGCTTTCTGTCAGCCCCAATGTAAAAACAAAATAATCAGCAGTCAGAATACCTTCTTTAAACGAGGATATTGTTTGATTACGAGATTGTAATACTTCATCCGGACTACCAAAACCATCTGGCTCAATCTGAGGCCGAAACGGATCATAGTAACGACCGTCTTTTTCCCATACTTCATCCGATGTTTTTTTCTTATCCAGAGACCATTCAGTCCACTGGCGTAAAAGAGATGTTGTATATATATTGCCAGTTCTGGATGAAAATATATTGTAGTTATATTTTTTTGCATTATCAGCCGAAAGCCCTTTGGGGGGCATTTCGTTACTCATCCAAGAAAAGCCTCGCTTAACCAAAGCCTTGCCAATATGCTGAGCGAAGCAAGACCCAAATGTTACAACCTTGGCTTTTGGCCGGATATTAAATTTAGGATCCCAAAGACCTTCAATATCAAACATATTGTGAGCTGCAACAGCGAGTCGCCAAAAAGCCTTATCTGGCAGATTTTCGTACGGATTGAGGGGTTCCATATGAGCTCCTAACAGGAAATTCATGATAACTATTAACTAATATCAAATGGAATTTATATCCTGGTTCGAATATCTCCCAGATACTAGCCAACTGCAGAGAAGTGTTGATACCAGTTGACTGTATGATACAGCCCTTGGACCAGCGATGGTGATAGCGCACATTCCAAAAGCAGATATGCTTTTGAAAGATAAAGTGAGCATATAGCAATACCTCAACAGCCTTGGATCGAGGAAAAATAGCAAGGATCTGTTTTATTTTTCTACGACTGGAGCAGCGTTGCACGAATGTCGAGATTTTTACTCTCGGCACAGCCTGCATCCCTGATTTCCTTGGCCAACCTATCGTGACTATACCCAACATGCACTCCAGTTATTGGTATCGCTAGAAAGACTCTGCCACAGTGTGTACGAGTAACCAACCATTTTGGCTACTCCACCGTCACGCTCTTGGCCAAATTCCTTGGCTGATCTACGTCCGTCCCCTTGATCACCGCCACGTGATAACTCAGCAGCTGGAGCGGCAAGGTGTAAACGATCGGTGCGATCAGGTCGTCGCAGTTCGGCACCGGAACCACCACCATATTGTCGGCGCTGCTGATTTCGGCGGATTCCCCGGCGAAGACGTACAGTTCACCTCCGCGTGCGCGTACTTCTTCAATGTTGGATTTGAGCTTTTCAACCAGGTCGTTGTGCGGTGCGACCACTACAATCGGCATTTCGGCATCAATCAGAGCCAGCGGGCCGTGTTTAAGCTCACCAGCGGCGTAGGCTTCGGCGTGAATATAGGAAATTTCCTTCAGCTTCAGCGCACCTTCCATCGCAATCGGGTACTGGTCACCACGACCAAGGAACAGCGCGTTGTGCTTTTCAGCAAAACGTTCGGCCAGTTTTTCGATGGCTTCGTTCATGCCCAGCGTTTGCTGGATCAGGCCCGGCAAGGTCGCCAGCGCATTGGCAATTTTTTGCTGCACCGCAGCAGCGTCGGCACGCCGTTCTGCCAGCCCGGCAGTCAGCAGTAACAAGGCCGCCAATTGGGTAGTGAAAGCCTTGGTCGAAGCCACGCCAATTTCTGCTCCGGCACGAGTCAACAGGGTCATATCGGATTCTCGTACCAGCGAGGAGCCCGGTACGTTACAGATTGCCAGGGTTTTGGTGATGCCCTGGGCGCGGGCCTGACGCAAGGCTGCCAGGGTATCAGCCGTTTCACCACTCTGGGAAATGGTCACCAGCAAGGTGTTGGGACGAATCACTGGCTGGCGATAGCGGAATTCGGAGGCAATTTCGACGTTACAGGCAACCCCCGCCAGCGACTCAATCCAGTAACGAGCAGTAACACCAGCATGGTAGCTGGTGCCGCAGGCGATAATCTGTACCGAGTCAACATCAGAGAGATCGCCCAGCGCCTCAAGATTGAGCTGGCCGTTAAGCAAACGGCCTTCCAGAGTGTTGGTAATCGCCTGTGGCTGCTCGTAGATTTCTTTCAGCATGTAGTGGCGATATTCGCCCTTGTCACCGGCATCGTGTTCAACCGAGCTTTCCCGGGCTTCACGCACCACAGGTTGATCATTGAGGTCGAAGACTTCGACGCTCTGGCGGGTAATTTCAGCTACATCGCCTTCTTCCAGAAAGGCAAACCGGCGCGTCACCGGCAGCAGTGCCAGCTGGTCTGAAGCGACAAAATGCTCGCCAATACCGTAACCAATCACCAGCGGACTGCCGGAACGCGCCACTACGATGCGGTCTGGCGTCTGACTGTTGACCGCCACCATGCCGTAAGCACCTTCAAGTCGTTTACGCACGGCTTTGACCGCCGCTAGCAGTGGCTGTCCGGCGGCGGTTTCACGGGCGATCAGGTGAGCAATCACTTCAGTGTCAGTTTGCGACTGGAATACGAAACCCTCGGCCTGCAGCTCCCGCCGCAGGCCTTCGTGGTTTTCGATAATACCGTTGTGAACAACCGCGATATCGCCAGAAACATGCGGGTGAGCATTGGCTTCGGAAGGTTCACCGTGGGTGGCCCAGCGAGTATGGGCAATGCCGGTGCCTCCAGCCAACCCTTGCTCGGCAGCCGCGTCAGACAACGCCTGGACCTTGCCCAGTCGACGTAACCGCTGCAGCGGTGCTGGCTGATGAGCAGCATCCAGCACTGCCACTCCGGCGGAGTCATAACCGCGGTATTCCAGACGGCGCAAGCCTTCCAGCAAAATCTCGATTACATCACGCTGGGCAACGGCTCCGACAATGCCACACATATAGATAACTCCTGCTGTTCCGGGCATTTATAGTATGTGCAGGAGATTACCATAAAGCAGTCAACAGGCGTGCTGCAGCATGTAAAGGAACGCGAATCAGAGCATCACAACGCGATTTCGGCCTTGCTGTTTGGCCTGGTAGAGCGCCCGGTCCGCCTGTGCAAACACCTGTTCAAATGCGGCAGTCGACTCCGCTGTCGCCAGACCGATTGATACGGTGATGGATACCGGTTCGCCCCTGAAATGATACGGCACAGCAGCAACGGCTTCGCGCAGGGTATTGGCCAACGCCTGCGCCTGGCGAGCGTCCAGATCCTGTAACAGCAGGACAAATTCCTCGCCGCCATAACGGGCCAGAAAATGTTGCTGTGGCAGCTGTTTCCGCAGTACCCGGGCAATCAGTTTCAGTACCCGATCGCCCGCCTGATGACCGTATTGATCGTTGATGCGCTTGAAATGATCAACATCCAGCACACCGATCAGCAGTGATTGACCCTGCTGTAGCTGCGGCCAGATCTGGCGAATCTGGTTATTGTAGGTCAGCCGGTTAGGCAGACCGGTGAGGGCATCCCGGGAAGCCAGTTTGCGCTGCTGCTGCAGTGCCCGACGGGTGTCTGCCGATTGCTTTTCAACTTCCTGCAAACGTTGCTGTAGTTCATCCATTTCCTGCTGCTGCTGTTGCTCACGGGCCTGTTCGCGAACTTCAAAGCGGTCAATAGCCGACAGGATGGTTAACAGATAATGCTGGATTCGCGATCCCAGACTGGAGATTTCGGTATTGCTGTTCACGAGACTTCGCAATTCATGTACCTGCTGCTGGACCTCGACATTGAGCGACTGACGCGAATCCTGACCTTCGCCAATCAGCAGACAATCCTTGCCGAGATGCAACTGCAGGGCCTGTAATTGCTGATCCAGCTGCTGCAGAAACCCTTCCAGTTCATTCTGGCTATCAGCCAGTGAAGCCACCACCAGATCGGTCAGTTGATCCAGCGCCATCACCAGACTGTCGATGTCTGACTTATCTTCAATCTGCAAACGCAACCGTTCCGCCTGCTGCTGGTGATCGGCAGGCAGATTCAGCTGCCCCAGCAAACGTCGCACCCCACGGCAAACGCCATCATGGAAACGCAGAGGATCATCAATGACTGTTGGAGATTCGACCGACTCGATTTTTTTGTTAGCAGCAGTAGTGGTATGAGGTAGCGACTCCACTGGCAGTAACTGGATCCACTCGGCTAATAATTCACGAGTTCCCAACCAGCTTTGCAGCTTGTCATCGATGCGTAACCGCAGTCCTTCCAGACGTTGTTGCTGTAGTGGTGTCAGTGCGCCTGCCGCCAGGCTCGCAACCGCCTGTTGCAGACTTTTCGCCAGCAGCTTTTGCTGTTGCCCGGTACGTTCTTCAAACTGTTGCAGCAGACTTTCCAGCGGTTCGATCTCGGTACTGCCAGGCTGGTCCCGTTTGAACTCCTTGCGCAATTGTCGTAACTGGACGTCCAGCAGGCTGTCCTGGCCTTGAGCCAGCAGGCTGAGCGCAACACAATTACGACGCCATTGCTCCTGCTGTCGCTGCCATTGCTGCGAGGACGCCTCAAATTCGTCTGCCAGCGTCTGATATTTTGTCCGCCACTGTTCACCGGTAGCGTCTTGTCTATCCATATGCCTCGCCTGTTTCGATACGGACCTCGAAGAAGTATAGATAGTCAGCGTCAGGCGGCGAGCGTCAGCACCAAAAAAGCTGGCACAGAAAAAGAGCAATAAAAAAGCCGGGCATTTAGCCCGGCTCTTGAGGTGCGACGGAATAGGTCAGCTTATTTGCTGGCCGCACGTTCCTTGGCAATCAGGAAATCAACCACGTCGGTCATCTTGTCCTGGCCGCCGGCAGAGCTGGCAGATACCACGTATTTGCCGTTAACAATCAGCGCCGGTACACCACTGATGTGGAAAGCACGTATACGCTTGTCACCCTGCTGCATACGGGACTTCACCGAGAAACCGTTGTAGGCCTTGTTGAACTGGTCAGCGGTAATACCGCCGTTTTTGACCAGGAAGTCACGCTGTTCGTCTTCAGTCAGCAAGCGCTGGCGGCCAACCTGAATGGCTTTGAAGATTGCTGAGTGCAATTTGTCCTGCAGGCCCAGCACATCAGTGGTGTAGAACAACTGGGCATGCGCAACCCAGGCACGACCAAACATCGCCGGCACACGGGTAAACTCTACATCGGCAGGCAATTTGGCGATCCAGGGTTCAACGTAACTTTCCAGATGGAAACAATGTGGGCAGCCATACCAGAAGGCTTCTTCAACATGTACCTTGCCATCTGCCAGCACAGGCACCGGTTCATCCAGCACGGTGTAATTCTCACCAGCCTTGTATTCTTCAGCCATGACTACTGATGCCAGCATCATCATCGGCAGTATCAGCCAGCGTTTGATCTGCGCGAACATCTTTTTCTCCATAGGTTATGTCGCCAATTCGGAACCGCTATTGAGCACTATTTTCACACAAAGGTTCCCGACCGCACAGGCATGCTTGTTACCAATCACGGTATTCAGGGTTCCCTGGTCGGCACAAGGCACAAAAAAAGCGGCCGGAGCCGCTTCTTTCAACAGGGTGTGGGATTAACGCAGACCCTGAATGTAGTTGGCAACTGCTTCGATTTCAGAATCGTGCAGGCGGTAGGCAACGTCACGCATCATCTTGGTATCGCCATCGTTGGTACGGGCGCCAGAGCTGAAGTTATGCAGCTGCTTGGAGGTGTAGGCTTCGTGCTGACCAGCCAGTTGAGGGAAACCAGCCAGTTCTACACCCTTGCCATTTGGACCGTGACAGGCCAGACAGGCAGGAACACCTTTGGATTCGATACCAGAACGGTAGATCTTCTGACCCAGCTCCACCAGTTCTTCCTTGGCACCGCCACCAGTTGGAGTCTGGCTACCGAAGTAGGCGGCCAGGTCAGCGATGTCGTGATCGCTCAGCGCAGCAACAAATGCAGTCATTTCAGGAACGGAACGACGACCTTCACGAATATCTGTGATCTGCTTGATCAGGTAGCGTTCGCCCTGACCAGCCAGTTTAGGGAAGGTAGGCACCATGCTGTTACCGTCAGCACCGTGACAAGCAGCACACGTTGCAGATTTTGCTTTGCCAGCATCCGCGCTGCCCTGGTAGGCAGAGTTCGCGTCACTCGCATGTGCCGCGGACATCAGTCCGGCCGAAACAAAGAGGCTAATCAACAGGTTTTTCATCGTCAGATCCAGTTAGTGAGTGAATTCTTTTTCGCTGGCGGAGTTAGCTCCACACTTGTTTTATTTAGGCGTTGACATGAAAGTGATCAGCGCCTTGTACTGTTCTGCAGTGCAGTCCATACACAGGCCACGTGGAGGCATCGCATTAAAACCGTTGGTCACGTGGTTTACCAGTGTATCTATGCCTTTTTCCAGTCGAGGCTTCCAGGCAGCGGCATCATGAGCAGCCGGAGCACCCAGCGCCGCCGCAGTTTGCGGAGCGTGACAGGCAACACAAGCGGTATTGAACTTGGCTTCGGCATCAAAGGCCTGAACATTGGCGGACAGAACGATAGCAGAAGCGGCTGCGATCAGGGACAGGAGTTTGGTCATGGGCATCTCTCTCATCAGTCATTATAGTGTTCTGTAGTCTCATCCAATGCCGTAGCAGAGAGACTTATAGGCCTGAATGCCAGCCGAATTCGGTTGTGTTAGACTGGCTACGCCATTCAAAGGCCCAGCATTATATATCATCAAAAACCAGACGGTCATTACGTTTACCCTATGCCAAACCAGGATTCATTGACTTATACCAAGACCCACTACCTTCGTAGTGCCGCCAAACTAAGCCAATGCCCTGAGGAAATTTCCCGGGAAGTGGCGTTTGCCGGGCGTTCCAACGCGGGTAAATCAAGCGCACTGAACTGTTTGACGAGCCAGAAAAAACTGGCGCGTACCAGTAAAACGCCGGGGCGTACTCAACTAATTAACTACTTCCAGATTGGTGATTTGCCGCTCGCGATCGTCGACTTACCGGGCTATGGCTACGCCAAAGTGCCAGTCGGCGTCAAAAACGCCTGGCAAAAAGAGCTTGGTGATTACCTGCAGAATCGTGAAGCTCTGGTTGGCCTGGTATTGCTGATGGACATTCGTCATCCGCTCAAGGATTTCGATACCGCCATGATCGACTGGGCCGAGAAAAAAGGCATGCCGCTGCACCTGGTGCTGACCAAGTCAGACAAGCTCAAACGCGGTGCTGCCCAGGCAGCCCTGCTGCAAGTAAAGAAAGCGACCGCCAGCCTGACGATCCCGGTAACCGTACAGATTTTCTCGTCGCTCAAGGCCCAGGGACTGGATCAGCTCAAGGCGCGCCTCAACGAGCTGTTGATCCCGGCTGAAGCCGACGACGAGCCTGCTGCAGAAGGCCTCAGTGAGGCGGTTGCTGATACAGACAAACAAGAGCCGTCACAGGGTGATAACGCGGCGGAATAATCCTGCCGCCATAGCCTGCCCCTCTTACAGAACTCTTGTTTTGTTAGCAATTCCGCAACAAACAGCGTTTTGATCTCACGATAAATTACAAATATCTGGCTAATTTTCAGATCGAGGTGGAACCTTGCCCGTGCAGGCTGATCTATATTGTTACTAGGCCTGTATGGCTAGTGGTGGTTCACAACCTCCATCTCTCTTCATAGGTAGTTCTACTCTTCGGCCATTCCCCCAAGAATCCGAAGTCTGGCCCGGCTCGTTTCCCCTAACGCCCGGGCCTTTTTTATAGCCGCTTCAAAAAGATCAGTGCGCCTGTTCCCAGTTATCACCAATACCCGCTTCCACCAGCAGTGGGACTTTCAGATCTGCAGCGGCCTGCATTTGCTGTTTGAGAGCTTCGGCAAAGGCCTCCGCCTGATCTTCTTTCACTTCCAGCACCAGTTCATCGTGCACCTGCATCACCATGCGGGCATCAAAACCAGATTGCGGCAGCCAGTCGAACACCCGAATCATGGCGCGCTTGATAATATCTGCCGCACTGCCCTGCATCGGCGCGTTGATCGCGGTGCGCTCAGCGTGCTGACGGCGCGGTACGTTCTTCGATTTGATTTCCGGCAGGTATAAACGACGGCCAAAGATGGTTTCGACATAACCCCGCTCACGGGCCTGCTCTCGGGTGGTTTCCATATAGTCGGCCACGCCCGGATAACGCTGGAAGTAGAGATTCACATAGTCCTGCGCTTCAGCCCGGCCAATGCCCAGTTGCTTGGCCAGACCAAAGGCAGACATGCCATAGATCAGACCAAAGTTGATCGCCTTGGCACTGCGACGCTGGTTATCGGTCACATCCGCCTCTGCTACTTCAAACACTTCAGCGGCCGTGGCGCGGTGAATATCGCGGCCCTCTCCAAAGGCTTTCAGCAAGCCGTCATCATTGGACAGGTGCGCCATGATGCGCAATTCGATCTGCGAATAGTCCGCCGCTACCAGCTTGTAACCCTCTGGCGCCACAAACGCCTGCCGAATACGACGGCCTTCGTCGGAGCGAATCGGAATGTTCTGCAGGTTCGGGTCACTGGATGACAAACGACCGGTAGCCGCTACCGCCTGATGATAGGAGGTATGCACGCGACCAGTTGAACCCGCGATCATGGCTGGCAGCTTGTCGGTGTACGTGCTTTTCAGCTTCGCCAGGCCACGGTGTTCAGTAATCAGCCGTGGCAGTTCATGGCCATCTTCCGCCAGTTGTACCAGCACTTCTTCGGCGGTCGACGGTGCGCCTTTGGGGGTTTTCTTGATCACTGGCAGCTGCAGTTTTTCAAACAGGATTTCACCCAGCTGTTTGGGTGACCCCAGATTGAACACCTGTCCGGCAGCATCGTGTGCCTGGCGTTCCAGCAGCTGCAGCTTCTGTTCAATTTCACCGCTCTGCTCGTACAGCATATCGGCATTAATCAGCGCACCGAGGGATTCCATCGCCGTCAGCACGGGCATTACCGGCATTTCGATGTCACTGAATACCTGCGCCAGACCACCTTGCTGTTGCAGTTTTGGCCACAGGGTCTGGTGCAGACGCAAGGTAATATCGGCATCTTCAGCGGCGTAAGGGCCTGCAACGTCCAGTTCGATCTGGTTGAACGTCTTCTGCTTCGCGCCCTTGCCCGCGATGTCTTCAAACGACACGGTTTTATAGCCCAGATATTTCAGCGCCAGGCTGTCCATATCGTGATGGGTCGCGACCGAATCGAGCACATAGCTTTCCAGCTGGGTATCAAACTGCACGCCGCGCAACTCGATGCCATGATTCGCCAACACGTGAGCATCGTACTTCATATGCTGGCCGACTTTTTTCTGTTCTGGGTCTTCCAGCAGCGGCTTCAATTGCGCCAGCACAGCGTCCCGATTGAGCTGCTCCGGTGCGCCTTCATAATCATGCGCCAGTGGCACATAAGCGGCCTTGCCGACTTCGACAGCAAAGGAAACACCAACAATTTCGGCTTGTTTGTACACCAGTGAGGTGGTTTCGGTATCGAAGGCGAACAGTTCGCTGGCCTTGAGTTTTGCCAGCCACTCGTCGAGTTCGGCTTGCTGCAGAATAAGCTGGTATTCGCCTGGCTGATCCATCACGTCGGCGGTTAGCGGGCTTGTTGCACCAGCATCAGACCTGCCAACATCAGCCCCAGCGGCGTTAGTCGGTGCGGAAATGCTGGCAACGGCAGTGGCTTCACTGTCATCTGCCAGCTCGGCAATCCAGCCCTTGAATTCCATGGTTTTGAACAAGGCCAGCAGCGTTGGCTTGTCGATGGCCGAGTTTTGCAGTTCACCTAACGGCTGTTCCAGTTCAACGTCACACTTGATAGTCGCCAGTTGTTTGGAAAGAAACGCTTGCTCCTTGTGCTCTTCCAGCTTGGCAGCCATGGTTTTGGCGCCACGGAATTCAAGCTCCTTGACCTTATCAAGGTTGGCGTAGATATCTTCCAGCGAACCCAGTCCGGCAACCAGGCCAACGGCGGTTTTTTCACCGACTTTGGGGACGCCGGGAATGTTATCGACCTTGTCGCCCATCAGCGCCAGGTAGTCGATGATGTGTTGTGGTGGTACACCAAATTTCTCCTTCACGCCGTCAACGTCGAGGAAGGTGTTGGTCATGGTGTTGATCAGTGAGACATGCGGATCCACCAGCTGCGCCATGTCCTTGTCACCGGTCGACACGATCACCTGACACTGACTGGCTTCGGCCTGTGCTGCCAGCGTGCCGATAACGTCATCGGCCTCAACACCTTCGATGATCAGCAGCGGCAAGCCCATGGCCCGGATAACGTTGTGAATCGGCTCAATCTGTTCCCGCAGTTCTTCTGGCATCGGTGGCCGGTGGGCCTTGTAGTCCGGGTACATGTCGTTGCGGAAGGTTTTGCCCTTGGCATCAAACACCACCACCATCTGGGCGTCCGGATAATCCTTTTGCAGTCGTTTGATCATACTGATCACACCCTTTACCGCATTGGTGTGCAGGCCGTCGGAATTGGTCAGCAACGGCAAGGCGTGAAAGGCACGAAACAGATAAGAGGAGCCGTCGATCAGCACGACTGTCTTGGACATAGTGGAATTCCTGTGATTGGCGCAGGGCGAAAAACCTGAAGCGAACACTGTGTGTTCATGCGTCAGGCAGCATACAATGAAAAACAAGATACAAACGGAAGGCATCCTAACATGAAGACTCTCTCACGCCGCAGCACGCGTACCCTGATTTCCGCCAGCCTGTTGGCGTTGACCGCCCTGTTGCCCCTTACCAGCCAGGCGGAAAATCCCGCCGGAGAGTCGGTCACCATTCGCAACGATGGCGACAACACCTATTACGAATTCCGCGAAAACGGCCAGCTGGTCGAAATCAAGGTCGAGCCGAAAACCGGCAAGCCCTACTATCTGGTGCCAAAAGATGGCCCGGGCGAAGAGTTTGTCCGCAAGGACAACCCGGATGTGGTGGTTCCCAAGTGGGTGATCTTCCGCTGGTAAGCGGTTACTGCTAAAAGGCTTGTATGTCTGTTTATACCCCGGTTTCAGAAGCCACCCTGCGGGACTGGCTGACTGTTTTTGATCTCGGCGAACTGGTGTCCTTTCAGGGCATCAGTGCGGGCATCGAAAACACCAACTATTTTGTGTTCACCACCATGGGCGAGTATGTGCTGACGATTTTCGAGCACCATGCCGCCGACGAAGTGGAACAGTTCATTGCCCTTGCCCGCCATCTGGGTGAAGCCAACCAGCGCCAGCCAGATCAGGCCTTGCCGGTCCCGGCGCCGCTGGAAGACCGCCAGGGCCAGTGGCTGCATTGCCTAGAACACAAGCCTGCAATCCTCTGCCCCCGGCTGCGTGGCGAACACATCAGCCAGCCAACCAGCCAGCATATTGCCCTCGCAGCTGCTGCGCTGGCACAACTGCATCTGAATGCTGCCGACCTGACCCTGCCGCGGCCGAACCCACGGGCGCTGGACTGGTGGATCACCATGGCTGGCACCTTTGCGGCCGGATTGCCGGCTGACGATATGGCATTGCTGCGTGATGAAATTGCCCAGCAACAAGCGATTCATGCCGACTGGCTGGCATTACCGCGGGGCTGGATTCATGGCGATATGTTCCACGACAACATGCTGTTTGAAACCACCAGCGACGGCCCCAAAGTCGGCGCCATTCTGGATCTGTATAACGCCTGTCAGGACGCCTGGTTGTTTGATCTGGCGATTATGGCCAACGACTGGTGTTGCAATACCAGCGGTGCATGGCGTAGCGGCCAGCTGGAAGCATTATTGGATGGCTATCAGTCAGTACGGCCCTTTACTGCGGCCGAACAGCAACTGTGGCCGATGGCCTTGCGAGCAGCAGCACTGCGCTTCTGGCTGAGCCGGATTCTGACCCGTTTCCATCAGGCTGAAAGTCTGCAACAAGGCTCGGAGCAAATGGCGATCAGCAAGGATCCCAACGAGCTGCGTGACAAGCTGATACTGCGCCGCCAACAAAGCGTCTGATTCAGCGGGCTGTTCAGTCTTCTGTATTGATCCGTAATTGCTGTAACTGCTGCCACAAGCGTTCGGCAGGCAGCAATTGCTGGGCGCCGTACCACAACACCGAGAAATACTGCTGCTGCGCCAGCGCCCGTTGCCAGACCGGGTCGTCAGCCACCAGCTGATTGGCCGCCAGCCAGCGCTGCAACACTTCACCGCGCCAACCGGCCGCAACCACCAGCCCGGCAAGATCCCAGTAAGGATGGCCCAGTGCGGCGTACTCCCAATCCAATAACTGCCAGCCGTTAGTCGTGTGAATCCAGTTATCCGGATTGGCGTCCATATGGCACAGACTCAGACGTTCTGACGGTGCTGCCGCCAGCTGCCGTTGCAGTTGCTGCTCCAGCGCCAACCAGTCGAACTGTGGATAAGTCGAAGCGTAGTGCTGGTGAATCAACTGCCAGTAGACCGCCGCCTTGGGCGCGACTTGCAACCTTGGCATGTTATCGAGATCGTCCAGCGGCAAGCCATGCAAACAACCCAGCTGGCCAGCCAGTTGCTGCAGGGTCTGGTCGGTGGGTGAACCCGCCAACAGCTGCTGCGACAGCGGTTCACCAACCAGATAATCACTGATCCAGTAGCGCTCCTGCGGGCAACGATAACGCACGGCAGGCGCCAGTTGCTGCGCTGCCGCCAATGTCCGCGCCTGATACTCCGCCTGCCGATTAATATCCAGCTGGCCGCCATTAGCAGCGTTCAGCCGCAATACAAACCGGCCCTCTGGCAGTTTCAGCAACCAGCTTTGGTTGGTCAGCCCTCCCGGAAGTACCGCGCAATCGGTCAACTTCGGTGCTGATTGGCACAGCTGCCAGTCGCGCCATTCCGACAGCACCCTGAACAGGGAAACCCTGGCCGGACTCAAGCGACGTCAGCCTGGTTGTGAAACGGTTTCATGGTGCTGGCGATAATCCTTCGACCACATAAACCAGCCCGCCACTGCCAGCACCACATAAATCATCATCAGCAGCGCGGTCAGGTACAGACCACGGTCGATGTACAGATAAATGGCAACGGTGTCGATAACGATCCAGTAGAGCCAGTTTTCCAGTACCTTGCGAGTTACCATCCAGGTGGTAATCACAGCGCCCCAGGTGGTGAAGGAATCCAGATACGGCAACGCCGCTGAAGTCTTTGCAGATAACAGATAACCACTCACCAGCGTCAGCACAGCAATTGCCAGCAAGGTCAGCAGGTGATGACGACCACTCCAGCTCTGGACCGGCAATTCGGCATCATGATTGTCACTGCTGCCGTGTTTCCAGGCCCACCAGCCATAAACCGCCATCACCAGATAATAGACGTTGAGCGCTGACTCCATCAGCAGGCTGACATCCCAGAATAACCAGCTGAAAATCGCCGTACTGCCAAAGGCGGCATACCAGCACCAGTTGCTCTGGCGCATGGCTAACACCAGATAGGCAACGCCCAGTGCGACGGCAACCATCTCGGCCCCGCTCTGGGCCATAAAGGCATCGATTATCTGTTTGAGAATGTCATTCATCAGGCGGTCTCGTACTCGAATTCAGAAAACGGATTAACCGTGTGGCTTGAGAGCCGGATCCAGGTTGGTACCCGGAATCATCTTGTAGACAAAAATGGCTTTGCCGAAGGTTTCGAACGACAGTTTCATTTCTGCTGCCAGCACGCTCATGACCAGATCATAGTCACCAAATACCTGGGTGCTCATGGTGTTGCAGACTACGGTCAGACCTTGCGTCTGCTGCAGCCGTTCGATAAAGGTTTTGATGGCCGGAATATAGTCGTCAGCCAGTGGGTAGGCGCTGATATCAACAGACAATTGCATACGGGTTCTCCAATAAAGGTTGAGAGCTAATCAGGCTCCTTGATAAGCCTGACTCGCTGTGAGTGAACGGCTGTCAGAAGAAGTATTTGCCTTCAACACCATACAAACGCGGTTCGCCATACTGCACCCAGCGCTGGTTGGTATAACCATCACGAGGGTCATTACCGAAGTGGAAACCACGCACTTCGTAATCAACGTTGGTGAGGTTGCGACCATACAAGGCCAGCTGCCAGTTGGCGGCGTCATAGGCAACCCGGGCGTGCCACAACACATAGGATTTGGCTTTTTCGTTGTGACTGTCTGAAAAATAGAAGCTGTCCTTGGCTTCGTTTTCCAGTGTCAGACTGAGGCCGCTGACAAAGGCGTAAGCCAGGCTGTTGGCAAAGCTGTATTTCGGTGACTGCGCCTGCTCTCGACCATTCATGCTGAAGGTGCCATCGGCGGTTTCATACTGATAGTCGAGAAATTCAGTGTTCAGGTAACCACCACTGAAGGTCCAGCTCAATTCGTCCGTCAAGGCCCAATCGCTTTCCAGCTCAAGACCATAGTTCTGGCCTTCGGCGGCGTTGGCCAGGTAGTCCTGGAAGGTGTAACCGGCACCGACATCGTTGGCGACGGCATAGGAGCTTTTAACCTGCTGGTTCTTACGCAGGATGTAAAAAGCTGCCAGGCGGGTTTTCAATTGATCGTCCAGCAAGGACGACTTCAGACCCGCTTCCCACGCTACATTGTATTCGGTGTCGAAGGTACGGTTGTCTTCGCTGATGTCCGGGTCAGTATTCACACCACCGGCCTTGTAGCCACGAGCCACGGACGCATAGGCAAGCTGGCTGTCGCTGAGCAGGTATTCAGCGGTCAGCTTGCCACCCCAGAGGTTTTCGCTGCGATCATTGTCGATACCATTGCTGTCGCGGTAATCGGTAGTCCAGCGTTCTCCACGCAGGCCAGCCGTAATGGTCAGCAAGTCCGTCACAGAAATCGTCAGTTCGCCATAAACCGCCCGGGCGTCAGTGCCCAGATCGCTGGTGAAGGTCGCGTCCATATAGGTATCCCAGTTGAAGAAATAGCGCAGCAGATCTTCATCACGGGACATCTGGTAATAACCCACCACCCAGTCGGCGCTGTCGTTGAACAGGCGACCGGCTTCTGCCGAGGTCAGGCGGATATCCAGTTCACGGCGACGGTAGTCACGCAGGTACTGGTCGGTGGAGCTGTAACCCCAGGCGCCTTCCTGATTGGCCAGACAGGTACCCACCACCACGCAAGTGCCAGTGGTATCGTCGTATTGACCATAACCCCAGTCTTCGTCGTAACCATAATCTGTAGTGCTGTTGCTACCCGAGACATGTACACGCAGATCAAAGGCTGCCGCCGCAGTGGAAGTCCAGGTGAGTGCCGCTGCACGGGTGTTTTGCTTGTCTTCGCCCGGATTATCGGAATAGGTGGTGCGGGTGTTATCCAGCGAGAAACCGTCGTAGCCGTTATCGACGTTGATATACAGCCAGGTGAAGTCCAGCTGGTTGTTTGGCGTTAAAGCCAGCGCGCCTTTCAGACGCAGCAATTCTTCGTCGATGCTCTGGGTATCATCACGATTCAGATAGGCATTGTGCATATAGCCATCGGAAACGTTTTGCTGGGCGGCTAAACGCAGCTGCAGGCCCGGTCCAACTTCGCCGGACAAAGCCGCACCGTAGGCGTAACTGTTGTAGTTACCCATTTTGGCAGACACCATGCCTTCGAATGCTTCGGTCGGGCCGTTACTTTCAATATTGATCATGCCCGCCAGTGCATTGGCACCAAAACGGGTGCCTTGCGGACCACGCAGCACTTCGACCTGCTGCACGTCAAACAGGCCTGCGCCACCGCCGAGACCGGTCATGTCGATGCCGTCGATGCGCAAACCCACCGATGGATTCACCGGGTCAACAAACTGGCTGCGCTCACCAATGCCACGAATCTGGAAATAACGACCACGGGAAGCACCGGAACTGAAGTTCACATTAGGCGCCAGCGCCAGCAGGCTTTCCAGATGATCAGCCGAACGCTGCTCAATAGCATCGGCACCAACCACCGTCGTCGCTTCAGGAATCGCCTGAACATCGGTTTGACGGAAGTCAGCAGTGACCACCACTTCTTCAATCACATCATTGTTGCTATCGGCAGCAAAAGCCGGTGCGGTTACAGCCGTGGCGAGCGCCAGCCAAAGTGGCGAAGGGGAAACATTCACTGGGGTCGATCCTCTTAATTACTTCCAAAAGGAGACCCGGTTCAGACGGAACTGCGTAGGTGGCTGCGAACAGCCGCAAGAAATATCGATATGCCGAAGGGAAAACCCGACACTCGCCCATTCCTACGCCGGTACTAACCGGATCAGGTTCTAGGGGTTTATGCCGTTGGCAAATCTCAGGCTCACATGAGCCACCCCCTGGGACGAGCGGGATTATAACTGTCGACAGCGCAGAAATTAAGCTCTTCTGAACTTCAGTTCTGCCGCTAGTTCTATCAGGGCTGGACTGGCTCCAGGCACAAGCCTGACAGCTCCAGACGATCCTTGTAGTAAAAGAAATGCGGCTCACGCATCAGTAAGGAGCTGACGCCGGTAATGGCTCCAGCACACTGGGCCAACAAAGCCTGCCGGGCATCCGCAACCATATCGCCATCCGAAGTGACGATCGAAAACACCAGTGTACGAGAAGCCGAGGCATTGACCGGACGGGCAGCATAGCCTTCCGGTACTGCATCCACCGGACTGGTGAAATGCTGACGCAACCAGTCTGCCTGCGCCGGAAGTGCCGTTAGCAATGCCGTCAGTGTGGCGACAGTAATCAGAGCTTTCATGAGCCAGCCCCTTCAACACAGTAACCCGTAACTTTCACAGTACGACGTGCGACCAACACATAGAGAGTGGTGTCATACTCAGTCAGAACCCCTTGCAGCTCGCCATGCGGGCACTGTTGCTGCAACTCCGCAGTAGCCCGATCAACAAAGCTGTTATTAAAGGCGATTCCCAGCAACGAGTACTGATTTCCTGTCGCCGATACTGGTGTACTGCGATCTGCAGGTACCTGGGTCAAGGACACAGAGTGCAGCGATGTGCATCCAGCCGTCAGCAGTGCTGTAGAGATAGCGGCGGTAGCCAACCAATGTTTCATAACGATTTCCTTGTCAGCTGTGAGATGCCGGAGTCAATACACAATCCGCGTGCAGATCCAGCCAGGTTTGTTTGTAGAAAGGCCACTCTCTGGTTTCAACCATCGAACGGACATTGGTCAGGCGCCCGGAAGGACAGTCTTCCAGCATCATGGCAACCCAATCGAGCTCGCCAGATAACGAGGAATTAATCACGATAGGGGCATCCGGATCACCGGTAGAGGCAACAATCCCGGCGACGACCAAGGCGGCCAGACCACCTTTGTCACCGCCGACAGCCTGACCGATTTCAGCCGCTTTGAGGGCACCATAGTCAAAACGAAAAGTGACGGGTTTGAGCCGGGTCGTATCAACGGGATAACTGCGATCAGTAAAATGCACCGAAGATACACTGGTACAGGCTTGCAGAGCAGCGCCGATAGAAACAACGGCGGCCAGTTGTGCGATTCTATTCATTGGTTCATCCATGAGTGAGGGCCTGAATGCTGGCCTGAGAGTCAGACCAGCGTGAAACTGCGAAGGTTCATGCCGTACACAAAATTCATACCTTGAATTATGCAACACGCGCCACAATTTATGGTCATACTGACACTTATTTGCGATGTGACAATCTCCGGAGGAAACCCATGTTGCGCATCATTCTGTTTCTGGCCACTAACCTGGCCGTAGTGCTGGTCGCCAGTATTACGCTGTCGTTACTGGGCTTTAACGGTTACATGACCTCACAGGGGCTGAACTTCAGCGCCCTGTTGGTCTTCTGTCTGGTCTTTGGTATGGCCGGATCGTTTGTCTCGCTGCTGCTGTCGAAATGGATGGCCAAGCGCGGTATGAACGTGCAGGTCATTGAGACTCCTCACAATGCTGGTGAGCAGTGGCTGCTGAGCACAGTGCAGGAGCTGTCCCAGAAAGCGGGTATCAAGATGCCGGAAGTGGGTATTTTTGCTTCTGCAGCACCCAATGCTTTCGCAACCGGCTGGAACCGTAACGACGCTCTGGTGGCGGTTTCGACCGGCTTGTTGCAGCGCATGGACAAGGAAGAAGTCAAAGCCGTTCTGGGCCACGAAATTGGCCACGTTGCCAACGGCGACATGGTCACGCTGGCGCTGATTCAGGGCGTGGTAAACGCCTTTGTGATGTTCTTTGCCCGTATCATCGGTAACTTCGTCGACAAGGCTATTCTGAAAAACGAAGACGGCCCGGGTATTGGCTTCTACATCGCGACGTTTGTCTCTGAAATCATTCTCGGCATTCTGGCCTCGTTTATCGTTGCCTGGTTCAGCCGTCGTCGCGAATACCGCGCCGATATTGCCGGTGCCGAACTGGTTAGCCCGGTGGCCATGATAAGCGCGCTGGCACGCCTGCAGGATGCCTACGACCAGCCATCCGAACTGAATGGTGAGCTGGTTGCCTTTGGTATTCGCGGTGAAGGCAAGCTGTCAGCATTGGCCGCATCTCACCCACCACTGCCTGAGCGTATCAATGCTCTGAAGCAGCGTTACGGCGTTTAAGCGCTTTCGCGTCTGACGAGCACAAAAAAAACCGCCACTCTTGAGAGGGGCGGTTTTTTATTGGCTGTCGTTCAGCTCACTGATCAGATATCAGCGATAGACTTCAGCGGGTAGTTGGCTGGCAGCTCTTTGGCAACCGCAACACCAGTGTCGATCGCAGCCTGTGCTACGGCAGTCGAGACTGCACCCAGCAGGCGGGAATCAACGGCTTTCGGAATGATGTACTGACGGCCGAATTCCAGAGACTCCAGACCGTAGGCATCCAGAACCTCCTGAGTTACCGGTTCTTTCGCCAGACCAGCCAGCGCCTTGGCAGCGGCCAGTTTCATTTCTTCGTTGATGCGCTTGGCACGAACGTCCAGAGCACCACGGAAAATGAACGGGAAGCCCAGAACGTTGTTGACCTGGTTCGGGTAGTCGGAACGGCCAGTTGCCATGATGGCGTCTGGACGTGCTTCAGCAACCACTTCCGGCATGATTTCAGGAACCGGGTTGGCACAGGCGAAGATGATCGGGTCTGCCGCCATCGCCTTGATCTGCTCACCAGTCACCATGTTTGGACCAGACAGACCCAGGAAGATGTCTGCGCCGTTAAGGGCATCATCAACAGTACGCTTGTCAGTTTCAACCGCGAACATGGCCTTGTACTGGTTCAGGTCGTCACGACCACTGTGGATCACGCCTTTACGGTCACACATGAAGATGTTTTCTGGCTTCATACCGGCCAGGATCATCAGCTTGGAACAGGAAATCGCAGCAGCACCGGCACCCAGTACACACATTTTGGCATCTTCGATTTTCTTGCCAACCACTTCCAGTGCGTTCAGTGCACCGGCAACGGTTACAATCGCAGTACCATGCTGGTCGTCGTGGAATACCGGAATATCACACTGTTCGATCAGGGTGCGTTCGATTTCGAAGCACTCAGGCGCCTTGATGTCTTCCAGGTTGATACCACCGAAGGTGATCGCAATACGACGTACGGTGTCGATGAAGGCCTGTGGGCTTTCGCTTTCAACTTCCAGGTCGATGGAGTCAACGCCAGCGAAACGCTTGAACAGCAGTGACTTGCCTTCCATTACCGGCTTGGAAGCCAATGGACCCAGGTCGCCCAGACCCAGAATCGCGGTACCGTCAGAGATTACGGCAACCAGATTGCCCTTGGCGGTGTACTTGTAGGCATTTTCCGGATCGGCAGCAATTTCCTTCACTGGCTCCGCCACGCCCGGGCTGTAGGCCAGCGACAGGTCACGTGAGGTAGCCGCTGGCTTGGTCAGCTCAACGCTGATCTTGCCTGGCTTTGGAAATTGGTGATAGTCCAGAGCGGCTTGCTTGAAATCTTCTGACATAGTGCTCATCCAGTCGTTTTTTTGTGTTTTGAAACCCAATGTCCGACTTATTCAACCAACGTCTAATTTCACATCGGACATTTAACGGGTCGTCTTTAATATCAAAAAGACTGCTGATTTTCCACCATCGCACCAAAATGATGAATATCATTCACAGTGTTATTGATCTGGAATCATGGTTGTTGGCGCCCCTGGCAATTGCACTGGCAGCTGCAGTTCAACCCGCAAACCCGGCTGACAGTTAGTGGCGATAACCTTGCCACCATGCAGCTCGGTCACCCGGCTGACCAGTGCCAGCCCCAGCCCATAACCCGTATCGGCAGCCCCCGGGCTACGCGCCGGGTCCACCTGGGTGAAGGGGGTAAAAATGCTTTCCAGCATGTCATCAGGCACCCCGGGGCCCTGATCCTGAATCGCGATCATCAGCATGCCGTCGCGCTGCTGCACACTGGCCAGCAGCTGGCCGCCATCCGGCGAATAACGAATGGCATTACGGATCAGGTTATCGACTGCTCGCTCTACCAGGACCCAGTCCCACTCACAGGCAGGAACTACTGGCTCAAACTGCTTTACCAGCGTCAGCTTTTTCGCTTCGATTTCCAGTTCAGCATCCAGCAACCAGTGCTCCATTTCTTCCAGCAGGTCGCTTTCTTCCAGCTGTAACTGACCCGCAGTCAGTTGTGACAAGCGCGCCAGATCGAGAATCTGGCTGATCAGACCTTCAACCTGATTAACACCACGTTCGATACGATCATGCTCCGCTGCTACAACCCCCTGGCTATCTTTCTTGCGCGCCAATCCCAGCGCAATTTGCAGGCGGGTCAGCGGCGAGCGTAATTCATGAGAGACATCCCGCAGTAATTGTTGGTGGCTCTGCAGCAGCCTCCGGGTAGCATCGGCCATGGTCGCAACCTCGGCAATCAGCACTCCCAATTCATCGTGGCGACTGACATCCTGGCTCAGGGCTGTGACATCAAAGTTACCGTCAGCCATTTGCCGCACCACTTCCTGCAAACGCCGCATCGGCCGCGTCAGACTCCAGACCAGGGCGAAACACAACAGCGTCACCACCACCAGCACCACCGCAGGGACGACCCAGCGACGGTTATCATCGAGAAAGTTAGACCAGACCTGACGCGACACACCTATGTAAAGATAGCCACCACTTTGCACGGGCCCCAGCATCAGCCAGCCGTCGCTTTGACCGTACATCAGTACACCTTCATCAGCGGCATGGTCGGCAAATTTTTCGAGGTCGTGGGGCAATTCGCTGATGCGGTCGATCTGCACCGCGACCAGATTCCAGCCGGGTCGCAGCTGACTCCAGAGCATGCGCCCTTCTGCCACAATCGGCGGCTGGCGCTCGATCAACGCCATCAACAGACGGGCGTTATCACGGTTGGCGGGTTTGATAAAATCGTCGGACAACCAGCTGCTGGTAGCCACGGCAATGCCCATGGCCAGCGCAATCGCCAGCCAGAACCAGAGGAAGACCTTGAGGTAAAGGGATTGATACCAGCGCACCCGGTGCTGGGGTGACAGCCGGGAGGAGGCTGGTGCAGTCACGTCAGGATTTCACCAGTAGATAACCACGACTGCGGACGGTTTTGATCCAGTCGCCGCCATCATCACGACGCCCCAGTTTTTTGCGCAGGTTGCTGACGTGCATGTCGATCGAACGATCGTAAGCCATCAAGGCCCTGCCCAGTGCGGCCATCGACAGGTTGTCCTTGCTGACCAGCTCACCGGCATGTTCCATCAGGCATTGCAGCACGCCGAATTCAGCACCCGTCAGAATCAGCTCTTCGCCATGAATCACCACGCTGCGATCAGTCGGCGTCAACACCAGCTCGCCCACTTTCAGCACGCCGTCCGCGGGAGCACTAGATTCTTCACCAGTCAGATCGATACGGCGGAACAAGGCACGAATGCGGGCCACCAGCTCATGGTGGTGATAAGGCTTGGCAATGTAGTCGTCAGCTCCGTGCTCCAGCCCCAGTACCCGATCAACGCTTTCACCACGGGCGGTCAGCATGATGACGGGCACAGTAGACTGCGCGCGCAGCTTGCGCAGCAATTCAAAGCCATTCAGTTTCGGCAGCATGACGTCGAGCAGTACCAGGTCGTAACGGCCGCTGAGCGCTTGCTCCAGACCGCTTTCACCGTCGTGTACCGGCGTCAGTTCAAACCCTTCCATAGAAAGGTATTCCTGCAGCAACTCGCCCAGTTCGACATCATCGTCAATAAGTAAAATAGATTTCATTTCAATCCTCCTGATCACAAGTCTAGGCAGAGTCTGACGGCGCCCCAATCGGGTTTACGATATTTTGCAAGCGACCGTCATTACTTACAAATTTTTGGCGCTAATGGTCCAAAAGAACCGCCAACCATCGGGTTTGTTGACGGGTTTCCAGCGCAATTTTGACAACCATTGTCAACGGGATGGACAACAGCATACCCACCGGCCCAAGTACCCAGCCCCAGAAAACCAACGACAAAAACACCACCAGCGTCGACAGGCCGAGCGAACGCCCCATCATTTTCGGTTCAATCACGTTACCAAACAGGGTGTTAACCACCACGTAGGTGATAATAGTAGCCAACGCCTCGGCAGGCCCCAGCTGAATCAAGGCCACTAGCACCGCTGGTACGGCTGCAATGATTGACCCGATGTTGGGGATATAATTCAGCATAAAGGCAATCAAGGCCCACACCGGCGCATAATCAACACCAATAATCCACAACACCAGGCCAATACTCAGACCAGTGCCCAGGCTCATCAGGGTTTTGATCGCCAGATAACGCTGTACCAGATCGCTGAAACGCTCAAAGTGCGCCAGCGTAGTGGTATGTTCGCCAAAGGCGCGCTTGATCTTGGCTGGCATGCCAGAGGCTTCCAACAGAATAAACACCACAGTAAACAGAATCAGGAACGCGTTGGTCAGTACGCCACCCAGACCATTAAAAATTTTCGCCACCGTACTCATGGCAACGCCGGGATTCACATATTCCTTGAGAATATTATCCGGCACTTCGATGCCGAGGCCGGTCAACCAACTGACCACATGCTCCATCAGCGCCTGCAGTTTGCCTTCGTAGACCGGAATATCGCGATAGAACGCATTGATGGTACCGCCCAAAAAAGCAGTCAGTCCGGTACCAACAACCAGAAACCCCAACATTAACAACAACACTGACAATACATCAGGAATCCCGCGCCGATGCATCCAGTGCAGAATCGGTGCACTCAGCACAGCAATAAAGACCGCCAACAAAAACGGCACCAGCATATCGGCAGCACTGCGAATACCAGCAATGACAATCATGGCTGACGCCAGGGTCAGCAACAGGTTACTGGCAAAGAAGCTTGAATTGTTCGACACTCGTCTCTCCATCGATGGGCCGTACATATGGTTGGCAACTTACCTCAGCGTCGCCACGAACGCACGTGCCTCACCCGCTTTACAAACGAGCCTGACCAGGTCAGCCCCGGAATTGCGAAACAGAACGCGGCATACGGCCCCGAGCTTGGCAAAACAAAAGTTTATCTGTAGTATTCGCGGCTCTTTTGCGGAAGTGGCGAAATTGGTAGACGCACTGGATTTAGGTTCCAGCGCCGCAAGGTGTGAGAGTTCGAGTCTCTCCTTCCGCACCATCAATTAATCAGGGGATGCCAATGGCAGGCTTTCTGATTCTGCTGACGTTCCTGATGGCAGGAACCTGGCTACAAGATCTCCTTCAACTCCCTGTTCCTGCAGCCATTTGTGGCATGTTACTGCTGCTGGTGTTTCTACTGCTGCGCGGCAAAGTCCCTCATTCGCTGGATACTACCACCCGCTTTCTGTCGCCCTGGTTGCCGATGTTTCTGGTACCGGTCAGTGTTGGCGTGACCAGCCAGGCTGAACTGCTGCAGCAAAAAGGCCCGCTGCTGCTGGTCATTCTGATTGTCAGCCTGATCCCGGGAATTATCGTCTGTGGGCTGATCATGCAGGGAGGCAAAAACAAATCATGATGCTGCTGCAAACGCCACTGTTCTGGGCCTTTCTGACCATCGCCGCCTTTATTGCCGGCCAGCAACTGTACCTGAAGCTGCACAAGCCGATTTTCCTGCCACCGATCCTGACCGCAATTTTGCTATTGGTTGGCGCCTTGGCCATTACTGCAACACCGTATGTCACCTACATGCAAGGCGGACGCTTCCTGCACGAATTGCTGGGGCCGTTAATTGTGATGCTGGCAGTACCGCTGTATCAGCAGTTCCACACGCTCAGACGCCAATGGCTGCGTATTTCGCTGGCGATCAGCGCTGGTAGCCTGACCACCATTGCTGCTGCCTGGTGGCTGACAGACTGGCTGTTGAACGATGACGTGCTGGCTACCACCATGCTGGCCAAGTCGATTACCACACCAGTGGCCGTTGCTGTGACCCAGCAGTTGGGCGGCAATACCGCACTGGCCGCCAGTTTTGTTATCGTCACTGGCATTCTGGGAGCCGTCATGATTGCGCCAATGCTGAAGTTGATGAAACTGGATCAGCCGGAAACCGTTGGCCTGACACTGGGCACCTGCGGCCATGCCATCGGCACAGCCAGAGCGCTGGAACTGGGGCCGGTGCAATCGGCCTACGCCGCCACCGCCATGACCCTCACCGCCACCCTCCACGCCATCCTGCTGCCTTGGCTGTTCTGAATCCGCAGCAATGGGCAGGTTTACGCCAGCCGCTGAATACCCGACGTGCCGTGCATATCACCAAGAATCCAGATCTGCTCAAACGGATGCCGTTCGGGAATCTGGATTTTGTTGATGAACTGCTGGATCTTGCGGGCATTCCAGGCCGGATGAGCATTACGAATCAGTAACCAGACCCGCTGGCTGCGATAGCTTTTACCGGCCTTCTGGGCAAGGATACGATTGAGGGCGTTGACCAGCCGCTGGTCGGTGTTCTGCTCCAGCGCCTGCTCAATCAGTTCACGACGAGTGTCGGCATTAAGGTGTCGACCAAGAATGGCCATCGCTTCTGCTTCACTGCCATATAAATGTGCCACTTCGATGTCGAGCTTGCTGCCTTCCAGCAGACAGGAAACATCCGGTTTACGCGGCCGGTTATGCCAGAGATGACGGATTTTATGGCCCGTCTCCTTTTCATAGGCACGCATAAACAGCTTGGCGGCCTGATGCTCCAGCTGGCGTTTTTCTTCTTCGCTGTTCGACATCAACATTGGCCGCCGTCAGGTCAGCGGCTGGCCCTCAAAACGACCATTGAGATATTCCACCGCCAGCGCCAGCGCCGCCACTGCGCGGCCTTCGGAAAAGTCATCCCGACCGTAGAGTTCAGTCAACTCGGCCAGTTTCCATGGCACCAGCTCCAGTGGCTCAGGTTCGTCACCGTCCAGCTTCGACGGGTACACATCGCGCGCCAGCACCACGTCAATGCCGCCACTCATGTAGCTGGGCGACAGGCTCAGCCGCTTGAGATAGACAAATTCCCGCGCCGCGTAACCGATTTCCTCCTGCAGTTCGCGGTTGCAGGCATCGCGCATGGTTTCCCCCATATCGACCGCGCCCTTTGGCAGCGTGAGGGTGTAATCGTTAACGCCGCCGCCGTATTCACGGATCAGCGCAACGGTTTCATCGTCCAGTAAAGCCACCATCATGACCGCCCCATGACCGCCGGATACCAGCCGCTCATAGGTACGCTCAACCCCGTTACTGAACTTCAGCTCCACCGCCTCGACCTTGAACAGGCGGCTTTGCGCCACCACCGAGCGATGCAGAATCTGCGGTTTTTTATCCATAACCAGCCTGCGTACAATAGCTACAAACCACCGGAGTATAACCCGATGACAGTGATCAACTGGCAACAGATTGAGACGGTTTTGCTGGATATGGACGGCACCCTGCTTGATCTGCATTTTGATAACCACTTCTGGCTTAACCACGTCCCAGAGGTTTACGCCCGCCACCATCAGCTATCACCGGCCGAGGCACTGGCAGAACTCAACAAGAGTTTTATTGGCCTGCGCGGCACTTTGAACTGGTATTGTCTCGACCACTGGAGCGAACTCACCGGCCTGCCCATCGCCGAACTGAAAAAAGACGTTGCCCACAAGATTGGCTACCGGCCTCATACCCGTGAATTTCTGAACAAGCTGGCCGAACTCGGCAAACGACGGGTGATCGTCACCAACGCCCATCGCGACAGTGTTGATCTGAAATTGCTGCACACCGGCCTCGACCAGTACGTCGACCGCATCATCAGCTCCCACGATTACCGCGAACCAAAAGAAAGTCAGGCATTCTGGGATCATTTACAGCGGGATGAGGGCTTTAATCCGCAACACACCTTGTTAATTGATGACAGCCTGGCTGTGCTAGAATCCGCCCAACGCTGGGGAATTGGCCAGCTGCTGGCGATCCAGCATCCCGACAGCGCCAAACCACCCACGCAACAGGATCAGTTTCCCGGTGTTCATCACTTTGACGAACTCGGGTTATTTTGAACCCCTGGCAAGCTTTGGAGGCGAATCCCGACCGTGACCGAATCCACTCAAAAACTGCGTCTCGACAAGTGGCTATGGGCTGCGCGTTTTTTCAAAACCCGCTCACTGGCCAAAACCGCCATTGAAGGCGGCAAGGTCCATTACGACGGCCAGCGCTGCAAGGTCAGCAAGATGGCTGAAATGGGTGCTGTACTGAAAATCCGTCAGGGCTTTGATGAAAAGGAAGTGGTGATCACCGGCCTGTCAGAGCAACGCCGCGGCGCACCGGAAGCCCGCTTGCTTTATGAAGAAACGCCCCAAAGCATCAAGGCCCGCATGGACAATGCCGAAGACCGTCGGGTTGCCCGCGCTTCGATGCCAGTGCCAGACCACAAGCCCAACAAGAAAGAACGTCGCGATATGCGCCGTTTTGAAAAGGTCTATCAGGACCTTTGAACACCACAGGTAAAACAGAATGACAACAACCAGTGCTGATCTGCTGCAGCGCTTCTCTTTTGATGCCGCACCGATTCGTGGCGAAATCGCCCACCTGAACGAATGCTTCAGCGAAATCATCCGCCGCCACCAGTACCCGCAGCACATCAACGTCGCGCTGGGTGAACTGCTGGCCGCCACCGCACTGATGAGCGCGACCCTGAAATTCAAGGGACGCCTGACGCTGCAAATTCGCTTGCCTGGCCATATTTCACTGCTGCAGGCCGAAGCCGATGAACAGGGCCAGCTGCGTGGTATCGCCCGTTATGACGCCGACCAGCCGGATGACCAGCTGAGTTTCGAAGACGGCCAGATGGTGATTACTCTTGAACCAGAGCAAGGCCAGCGTTATCAGGGCATTACTTCGATTCATGGTGGTAACGTCGCTGCTGCGCTGGAAGACTACTTCAGCCAATCCGAGCAGCTGCCAAGCCGTTTCTGGCTCAGCTGTGATGGCCAACAGGCGGCCGGTTTCATGCTGCAGCAATTGCCATCCGAGCAGAAAGAAATCGACCAGGATGCCTGGGACCGGGTGTCGCACCTGGCGTCAACCATCAAGGACGAAGAACTACTCGGCCTCGACAACGAAGCCCTGCTGCACCGCCTTTATCATGAAGAAACCGTGCGTCTGTACCCGGCTACCGCGCTGCGTTTCTTCTGTACCTGCTCACGTCAGCGACTGGCCACTGCGCTGCATCAGGTTGGTCATCAGGCAATCGTCGAAATGCTGCAGGAAACCGGCACCATCGACGTCAACTGCGAGTTCTGCCAGCAACACTACCAATTTGGACAAGATGACTTGCCAGAACTCTTTCCCGAGAATAATTTGCATTAAATCGGTATAATACCCGGCCTGCCGTAGCAGCTGGAAGCCGCGGCAACCCGCTCCACCACAGGCCCGGGATAGAGCGCTGTTATGCGGGTTATTAATCTGACCAATGGCCAGGTACTTAGCGCAGGCATGTTTTTCTGGCATACTTGCTCGCCTTTCAGCACAAACACTGCCCGCAAGCATACGGGTAGAAGAAGAAACGACTGGTAATGGCTCAAAAGGCCACCGCAACTGCGAGGACCCTCCTGGGTATCGATATGACCACTGTATACACGGATTTATCTACGCCTTTCCTGGTAGAACAAGCTATCGCTCGTGGCGAAGGCCAACTGCAAGACAACGGCGCTCTGGTAGTAAAAACCGGCGTACGTACTGGCCGCTCACCGATGGACAAGTTCATCGTTGAAGAGCCAAGCAGCAAAGACGCCATCGACTGGAACAACATCAACCGCCCGTTCGATGCCGACAAGTTTGATGCCCTGTGGGACCGCGTAGAAGAGTATCTGTCCCAGCATGACAGCTTTGTATCCCATGTACATGTTGGCTCTGACCCGCAGCACTACCTGCCAGTCAAAATGACCACCCAGACTGCCTGGCAGAACCTGTTTGGTCGCAACCTGTTCATCCTGCCAGAAAGCTACAACCCGTCTGACAAGGAAGAATGGCAAATTCTGAACGTGGCTGGTTTCGAATGTGTGCCTGAACGCGACGGCACCAACTCTGAAGGCTGCGTTATTGTTAACTTTGCCCAGCGCAAGGTACTGATCGCTGGTATGCGTTACGCCGGTGAGATGAAGAAAGCCATGTTCGGCGTGCAGAACTTCCTGCTGCCAGAAAAAGACGTACTGCCAATGCACTGCTCCGCCAACGTTGGCGAAGACGGTGATGTATGTCTGTTCTTCGGCCTGTCCGGTACCGGTAAAACCACCCTGTCTGCTGACCCTGAACGTTACCTGATTGGTGATGACGAGCACGGCTGGGGCAAAGGCACCGTATTCAACATCGAAGGTGGCTGCTACGCCAAAACCATCGACCTGTCACAGAAGAACGAACCGATCATCTGGGACGCGATCAAGTTCGGCGCCATCGTTGAAAACGTGGTGATCGACGAAGCCACTCGCAAAGCCGATTACACCGATACCAGCCTGACCGAAAACGGTCGTTGTGCCTACCCGCTGACGCACGTTGAGAAGCGCGTTGAAGCCAACATGGCTGGCGAACCCAAAGCCGTTATCTTCCTGACCTGTGACATGACCGGCGTACTGCCACCAGTGTCCATCCTGACCCAGGAACAGGCTGCCTACCACTTCCTGTCTGGCTACACCGCACTGGTTGGCTCGACTGAAATGGGCGGCGTGAAAGGTCTGAAGTCGACCTTCTCTACCTGTTTTGGTGCGCCATTCTTCCCACGTCCAGCAGGCGAATACGCCGAACTGCTGATCAAGCGTGTGAAAGAATTCGACTCTCAGGTTTACCTGGTCAACACTGGCTGGACCGGTGGTCCAAACGGTGCAGGCGGTGAACGTTTCAGCATTCCGGTTACCCGCGCTGTGATCGCTGCGATCCAGACCGGCAAACTGCGTGGCGTTGAAACCGAAACTGTTCCGGTATTTGGTCTGCAGGTTCCAACTACCTTGGAAGGCGTTGACAGCAAACTGCTGAACCCACGTGCGGCCTGGGCAGATCAGGACAAGTACGACACCGCAGCACAACAACTGGCCTCCCAGTTCATCGAAAACTTCAAGAAGTACGATGTCTCTGACGCCATTCTGGCTGCTGGTCCACAGCTCGGCTAATTCGCCACTGCTGTTGTGACCCGAGAAAAAACCGCCGTCCGCAAGGACCGGCGGTTTTTTTGTATCTGGAACCAGCAAATCTGTTCTGAGTCACACCGCTGACTTGATCCCCTGCGTATGATCCCGCCTCCAAAATACCAATAACTAACGACCATGCAGGGAGAAAATCATGGCCTTCTGGGGAATATTTGCCGGTATCATCTGTATTGTGGCAATCATTGGACTGGGCGTTATCCGTTCGTCACAGAAAATGAAGCTGGAGCGTATACGCAGTGAGCTGGAAAGCCAGGGGAAAAACGGCGCAGAAATTAATGAACGTCTAGACAGCATCGGCTACCACATTCCCGCTCAACTAACGCCTGTATTAATTGGTGCTGCGGTACTGTCCTTTATGTTGGGCGCTTTTAATCAGATTTTTTTCTACGCTGAACCCGGCTACATCTATCACGTTCGCACCATTACCGGTGAGGAAAAGGTGGTATCCGACGTCGGTTACAACGTCTATCTATTTGGTCGCTACAACGCCTGGAAACGCTCCATGACTGTACAGGCGTTAGCTGGTCGTTCCGAAACTCTGGATGCTGAAAGTGATCGCACCGATGCCAGTGCCACACTGCCACCACTGAACATCATGTTTCTCGATCAGGTCGATGCTGATGCCGAAGCAACCGTACGTTTTTCAATCCCCGAAGACGAAGAAAACTTCCTGCGCCTGACCCACGAATACCGCTCTCCCACCAACCTGCTGCGCACTGCACTGATGCCAGCGTTCAAGGAAACCCTGCAGGCTACCGCCTCATTGATGAGCGCCGAAGAGTATTACTCTGGCAGCCGTTCCGAATTCAACACCGAGTTTGAGAACCAGATGAACAGTGGCATTTATATCGTCCGCCGGGAAGAAGTCATGAAGCCAACCGGGCGTAAGGTCAAGTCCACCGCCAACGCTGCACTGGGCGAGCATCAGGAGGACTATGGTGACGAGACCAAGGTCACCTTCGAAGTGAACAAGGTCCGTAACGACGACGGCCAACCGCTGCGCAAGGTGCAGAAATTCACCAATTTTGGCATCGCCGTGCTGGATGCCCGCGTCACCGACATGCGCCCCAACAGCAAGTTTGTTGAACGTATGCAGCTGAAACAAAAGGCCTCCGCAGACCGCGCGATTGCCCGTGAACAACGGATTCAGGAAGAGGAGCAGCGGCTGCTGGCCATCGCCAAGGGCGAACGCGAAGTCGCCGAGCGCCAGGCCCAGGCCAAGGTTGAACAAATTCAGCGCACCACCGAAGCCGAGACCGAAAAACAGCTAGCTCTGACCAATGCCCAGAAACTCAGGGAGCAGGCAGAAATCGCCAAGGAAACGGCCCAGATCGAACTGGAAAAAGCCCGCATCGAAGCCGAAACCCAGCGCACCCTGGCAGACGCTGAGGCTTACCAGAAAGAAGTGATTCTGAAAGCGGATAACGCCCTTGCCCAGAAGCTCCAGGCCGAAATCGACATCCAGAAAACCTGGGCGGATGCCTTCGCCCGCCGCGCGGTCCCCACCAACGTCTTTGGTGGTGGCAACGGCTCCGGAGCACCGACCGGTTCCGATACCGAGGTCAAGGCCTTTATGCAGTTGCTGACGCTTGATGCCGCCAAACGCCTGAGCTACAGCCGCGAAATCAACACTAAATAAGCCAGTCAGGGCCTGGAAAGGATATCCAGGTCCGTTTTACCGCTATGACAATTAATCGGCAAAATGCACTGGATGCTGGCGAAACCATCGGCCCAGAATAATTTTATCCTCTATCGCATCCAGTTCAGCACGACACCTGTCGTCATCTTCCATAATCCCAGCCTCATTACAGAGCCGTCGTGTACTGAGATGGATGTCCAATATCGGCTTGTCTTGCCATGCTTTATCCAGCCATGTCTTAAACAAAGATTCTTGCCCCTGTTCTTTCCAATACAAAGCAACTCTGACATCAGCAAGATAGCTATAGTATTCAACATAGCGGGATAACCATATCTGAGTTTCCAGATAGTCCAAGTCAACTTTTTCCAAATTTTCTGGATTTCCACTCCACCACCAAAATCCTGATAAAGAGTAATGATTATCCATTAACCATAAAACATCGCTTTTTGATATTCCCTGACCCCTTCTCATTTTTTCGTTGATATAAAGAGCATTTCCTGCTTGAAAATTCACAAACAAAACTGATGATAAAAAAACTGCCAAAATCCATCTAAAAGGCATTTTAATGACTAGATGATCATTCAATAAATGGGAATAATTTGCACATATAACAGCCATCATAACCGTTACCATCACCATATCTAATGGTTCATAGAAAGTCGTCGCAACCAGACCGTGTAGCATAAAAACGCCATAACCTACTGCCCAGAATCCTGCTGCAGTCAGATCATATTTCTGACTTTCGTTAAAAATAATAACTAATGCTTTAAATGAGATCCATAACAATAAATAAAAAGCAACCAAACCAACTGGCCACCCCCAATCCATTACAAATTGCAGAAGAGTATTATGAGGTGTTTGTCCATATAGGAATGGGTCTTGATAAACATAAGTATCAGCACCATAGCCAACCCATGGACTGTTGAGTGATCTATCCCAAACAGCCTTCCACATAACGTTTCGACCACTACTATTAACAAACTCTCCCTCTCCAGTTGTCTGACCAAAAGCCATAAACATTCTCCAAATACCAGGCCAATGAGGGGTGCCGGGCGTACGGAACTCAGGAGCCATTGCAATAACAGTCAAAACAGCCGTGGCAATAGGTACTGACAGTCGAACCGCATAACCCGGCAATTTTCTGCACATCCAGAAAAGAACTATTACCGCCATAGTGGAAGCAATGACTGATGCCCGACCGGAACTAAACAAAAGAGCGACAGTAGAAATAAAAACGCCAACAGCTCCTGATATACGCCAACGCCAGCCAGGTCTCGCTAAAAGATAGCTCCCTAACACCAATCCAACACTTGCCATATCACCGACATGTCGAACATGCAGATAATTCCGCCACCCTTGTACCCAATCATTATCGTTTGGAGCCTCCAACATTAACCACAATGACAACTCATCTAGCATGGTAATTATAAATGCCAGCAATACCAAAATAGAAAGTCCATTCAGCAATCGATCATCTGATTTCAGACAACGGGAAAGCAGCCATACATTAATTATACTTATGAATACCTCTGCCTGTCTGAATAGAGCTCGAAATGGGAAGTCCGATGTAATAACCGAAACAAGTCCGCCAACAACAACTAAAAACACTCCAATTCCAATCATATTCCGAATTTTCAACGAAATAAGTTCCGGTTGAAAAGCGGAGAGATATAATAAAGCAATAACTGCAAGTACCGATTGAATAAATATCATCACATATCGATACTCAGGAACATAATACATATCCCAAATCATTGGGCTAATAATTGCTAGCCCAGGCAAAAAAGCCAAGATAGCTAACACAATATTTCCTAGTGTTGGTAACGAATGACTCATACATCTATCCCTGCGAAGACACAGCTGCAGATTTTGACACAGATTTTCCACTGCAAGACAAAATAATCAGGCAAAAACTAACTCCTACGTACGATATCACGTCACAGGCTTTCATTAACCGTTATACTCGGACGCAGTTATCGTCAGGCCCAGCTGCCGACACCGAGTCACCCAGAAGTTACTGAAGACGGATTCCCTTTCTATGCTGCTTGAATCGATAGGCCAACGTCTGGCCGAAGAACTGAACATTCGCCCCCAACAGGTAGCCGCTGCGGTTGCGCTGCTGGATGAAGGGGCCACGGTTCCCTTTATTTCCCGCTACCGTAAGGAAGTGACCGGCTCACTCGACGATACCCAGCTGCGTACCCTGGATGAGCGGCTGCGTTATCTACGCGAAATGGAAGACCGTCGCGACACCATTCTCAAGAGCATTGATGAGCAAGGCAAACTAACCGCCGAGCTGAAGCGTGACATTCTCACTGCCGACACCAAAACCCGTCTTGAAGACCTCTATTTGCCGTACAAGAAGAAGCGTCGTACCAAGGGCCAGATCGCTATTGAAGCGGGCCTGGAGCCATTGGCCGATCGGCTGCTGGAAAATCCGGATCTGAATCCGGAAACCGAAGCCGCTGCCTTCATCAACGCAGAAAAAGAAGTCAGCGACACCAAGGCAGCGCTCGATGGCGCCAAGTACATCCTGATGGAACGTTTTGCCGAAGATGCCAACCTGCTGGCCAAGCTGCGTCAATTCCTCAAACAGGAAGCGACCCTGTCAGTCCGAGTCGTGCCCGGCAAGGAAAACGACGGCAGCAAGTTTGCCGACTATTTTGAGCACGACGAAGCGCTCAAAAACGTCCCCAGCCACCGCGCGCTGGCGATTCTGCGAGGCCGTAACGAAGGCGTACTGTCCTTCTCGCTGCTGACCCAGGCCGAGCTGGAAGACAAGCTCGCCGGCAGCCCCTGTGAAGCCACCATCGCTGAGCATTTCCAGATCAGCAATCAGGGCCGTGGCGCTGACCGCTGGCTGGCCGAAGTGGTGAAGTGGACCTGGCGCATCAAGTTGTTGACCCATCTGGAAACCGAACTGGTTGGCAGCCTGCGGGAAACCGCCGAAGAAGACGCCATCAAGGTGTTTGCCGACAACCTCAAGGATCTGCTGCTGGCGGCGCCAGCCGGAGCCAAGGTCACCATGGGTCTCGACCCCGGTCTGCGTACCGGTGTGAAAGTTGCGGTGGTCGACACCACCGGCAAGGTGGTCGACTACAACACCATTTATTGCACCCCGCCACAGAATCGTTTTGCAGAATCCGAAGCCGTGCTGATGGCCATGATTGCCAAACACGGTGTGCAGCTGATCGCCATTGGTAACGGTACCGGTTCGCGTGAAACCGACAAGTTCGTTGGCGACATGCTGAAGAAGATCAACCCGCAGCTGGATGCCAGCCAGAAAGTCCAGAAAGTGATGGTCAACGAAGCTGGCGCGTCGGTGTATTCCGCTTCCGAGCTGGCAGCGAAAGAATTCCCGGATCTCGACGTCACCATTCGTGGTGCGGTTTCCATCGCCCGCCGTCTGCAAGACCCGCTGGCCGAGCTGGTGAAAATCGAGCCCAAATCCATTGGTGTGGGCCAATACCAGCACGATGTTAACCAGAGCCAGCTGGCGCGCTCGCTGGATGCTGTGGTGGAAGACTGTGTGAACTCGGTGGGGGTCGATCTGAATACCGCCTCGGTACCACTGCTGAGCCGCATTTCCGGTCTCAACAGCACGCTGGCCAACAATATTGTTGCCTTCCGCGATGCCAACGGCCGTTTCAACAGCCGTGATGATCTCAAGCAGGTGCCGCGTCTGGGCGCCAAAACCTTCGAACAGGCGGCTGGTTTCCTGCGCATTATGGATGGCAATAACCCGCTTGATGCCTCTGCGGTGCACCCGGAATCCTACGCCGTAGTGAAAAACATTGCGGCGGAATCCGGCCGTGACATCGCCAGCCTGGTCGGTGACCGCAACCTGCTGAAAGCGGTCAACGCGGAAAAATTTGCGACCGAGACAACCGGTGTGATCACCATCCGGGACATTCTCGCCGAGCTGGAAAAACCGGGCCGCGATCCGCGTCCGGAGTTCAAGTTCGCCGAATTCCAGGAAGGTGTGGAAAAGATCTCCGACCTCAAGCCCAACATGGTGCTGGAAGGTGTGATCACCAACGTTGCCGCCTTTGGTGCCTTCGTCGACATCGGCGTGCATCAGGATGGTCTGGTGCATATCTCGGCACTGTCCGACAGCTTTGTGAAAGACCCGCGTGATGTCGTCAAGGCCGGCGATATCGTCAAGGTCAAGGTGATGGAAGTCGATGTGCCACGCCAGCGTATCGGCCTGTCGATGCGCATGAGTGACGATGCCAATGCCCTCGCAGCCGACAAGCTCGCCGGAGGTGACAAGCGCAGCCAGTCCCGTCGTGGTAATGGCGGCAACGGCAGCCAGCGTAACCAGACGTCGTTTGGTGACAAACAGCCACAGGGCCAGGGTGCCATGGCCGGCGCGCTGGCAGCGGCTTTTGCCAACGCCAAAAAGAAGTAAATAAAGAAACCGGCGTCTGAAAACAAAGACCCCTGATTAATGCATCAGAGGTCTTTGTGTTACATTGCAGCTGAAAACGTCCGAATAGTATTCATCGTTTGTTTCGCCAGCTCGCTGTCCGGAAACTCCTGTAACGCTCGTTCGAAGGCAACAATCGCCTCCTTCCCACGCCCCATCTGAACCAAACAGCTGCCGATATTCACCAGTGCCAGCTCCCGGTAGCAGGGCTTACTACAGGAAAGCAGAAACAGATATCGCCCTTTGTCGATCCAAAGATGTCGACTGAAAAAGTCGTAGCTATCCTGAAAGTGCTGCATCGCCTGCTCAAAATTCTCGGCATGAGCCGCCGCCGACATTCCCGCCCGATGATGCCTTGCTACACCCCGCCTCAACACCAGGTACAAGGCAAAATAGGCAACAAATGACCAGGTGAAGGCGTCGCTCACCTGCAACCAGCTAAACAACACCTCAAAGCCAATCATCACGCCCAGATGGATAAACAATGTGTACCACACCACCTGTTGTGTGGTTGGCTTGCTGGAAAACATGGCTAGCCTGCGTCTATCTTGTCGAAAAAGGGTTGGAATTCCTTATCAAAATCAAGGTAGACCTGTTTGAAATACAAATACTTCTTTTTGATTTCCGGGTACTGGTTTATCAGCTCAGACATATGTTCAGGCTCAGTAAAAACCAGCCTGGCATATTCGTTGAAGTCGTTTTCAACACCAGTCGTGCCATAACCAGAGACAAGACCTTGTTGGTAATAGAACTCTGCAGATTCAGATTTGACGTTGCCAGCAATAAACTCTGATGTATAAAAAAAATCTTTCGCAGATGGGTATTCAAACCCAGAGGGCTCCAGGTTTCTCCAGACTTTCACATCAAAGTGACTTGAGTGCACAACGAATGAACTCAACTCATGATGAAATGTTCCCCGGATAAAGAGATCGCTATATAATCCCCCTTCTCCGTTTTCACTACTGATTGTTATGGATTGTTCGGATTCATCATAGGTTCCCGCGGCAATAACATCACCAGATCGAAGCACTCTGGTAAATACAATTTTCTTTAGTACAGATGCAGTAGAATCTGGCAATAACTCCAGATCCTTTCCGACCACTCGACATAATCGGTACATTCGATAATCATCAATGTCACTCTCCTTTTCATTCGATGAAAAGGAGCCTTTATTAATGAACTCGATACTTTCTTTGAATCGGCTATCACAGGGGCTTTTTTCTGATGAATAGTTCACCTTTATAACATCAATAAGACCATACCCTTTGAAAATTACAAAATATCTATCAAAAGCCCCAAGACCAATCAAAAAAAGTAATCCAAACAGCATCAAAATAAATAAATTTCTAATCATTTATCAAATCAACTTGGTCATCTGACATTGCCATAGCTGGAGTCGCTATACCGACCCCCAAACCAAGCCACTTCAATGCACTCAAAATATTTTCTCTGACAGCTATGTTGATTTTTTCGGCCTGAATAAATGCTTTGTAAAGAATTCGACCTACCGGCCCTCTTCCAAGCTTGTAGGCCAAGGTCACCAGCCTTGCTGCTGTAGCAATTGCGACGATGTCATCAGCAAACCCAAGCCCAGGTATAATGATATCTGTCAGTATTGCTACACCAATAATCGCACCAGCCTGAAGAACCAGAGTTCCAGCTTTGGCGAGATCAGCAAGTTCAGACTCCAGTTGGGCTTTCTCATCATTATGGCTCTGTGAGTTTCTATTTCTGAAGTTTTCTTTTTCTATTTCAACTGATATTGTAATTGTTTCTTCAGTTGCAACATTATTAATAAATTCCTTTCGGGTTTTGAATGATGCACTGCCTTTAATTCCTACATTCCCCCACAAATCCGTGGTAGTTTCTACCTTTATCGTAGTGTTTTCATTTACAAAATGTGTAGACAATCCATTACTCAAAGTAATTCCTTTAGGCTTTCCACTGCTATCCGTATCAATTTTAAAAGATGTATCGTTCACCAGTTTTCCAACTACGGTTTCTGCTTCTCTACTTGCTGATAATTTGATACTTCCAGAGTCGCTAATTGCAGCCTGAAAGTCTGGGGTAAAGGTAGTTCTCACCAAAACCTTACCATCAATAGTCACTTTGATAACCAAGCCACCGCGTCTTATGTCAGGATATTGTATTTTCCCCAAATCGACTTCTACAGCTGGAGCTGCCAATACTGACGCCTTCTTCCTCGCCATTGGCTCGCCACCCTTTGGTGGAGCTGGTTGGGTACAGCGCATACGATCGATCTGTCTGCTTTCCTGAACGCCTTTACCAGAATGTTCTCGACGGTTGGCGATAATTGCGTCCCGTACCTTCAGCATCTTGTTGCGATCCACCGCCTTGGCCTTATTGGCCGCCGGAATCACGAGTTTTTGGCCTACCAGAATCAGGTCCGGATCAACAATCACTGTGCCTGTCTCGCACACGACCCGAGGCTGGTTGTTGTAATTGAAGATCACCGGCCACAAGGTCGGGTCTTGGTAGAAGCGTTGGGACAAATCCCAGAGGCAGTCGCCCTTTTTAACCGTGTAATGTATGTTCTTGTCAGCTTGCATGATGCGATCCCTGCACAGTGGTTGGAAATTGCCGCAAGTCTCCAGTCGCTGTGCCGACATTTCCGGTAAGTGATCACAATTCGGCCAGTCTCGACAAGACTTTATCCCCCGATGAGACCTGTGTGGCGCTTTGGAAAAGAGATTTTCCATGCCGCGGAGTCACTGCCGTACTACCAACTGCAAGTTTCTTTTATACTCCGCCAACATTTGTCCGGAATAGAGACGATCTTGGCTACTACAGAATCCACCAAAGCGTTCAGGAATGGTGCCTATCAGCAGGCGCTGGATTTGCTCGGCAATGCAGACGTCGCCGCGGCTCTGACCCATTTGCAACGGGGTATCGAAAAGGAAGGCTTGCGCTGTTCCAACGACGGTGTGATCAGTCAGAAGCCGCACCCGAAAGGTCTGGGTTCGACCCTGACGCATCCGAGCATTACCACCGACTATTCCGAAGCCCTGCTGGAATTCATCACCCCGGTATACGGCAGTGCTCATGAAGCCATTGCCAGCCTGGAGGTCGCTCACCGGTTTGCCTTCAGTCAAATGGAAGCCGAGCTGATCTGGCCCAACTCCATGCCTTGCACCCTGCAAGGTGAGCTGAGCGTACCGATTGCGGAATACGGCAGTTCCAATGTTGGTCGTCTGAAGCACGTTTATCGCCACGGTTTGTGGCACAGATACGGCCGTATCATGCAGTGCATCGCCGGTATTCATTACAACTTCTCGGTGCCAGACGAACTGTGGCAGTCGCTGAAGCAGCTTGATGATGTGCCGGGCGAATCGATGCAGAGTTTTGTATCCCGTCGTTATTTCGGTCTGATCCGTAACTTCCGTCGCTATTCCTGGCTGTTGCTATATCTGTTTGGTGCCTCACCCGCGGTCAGCCGCAGCTTTCTGGAAGGCAAACAGCACGACCTTCAAGCCCTGCATAAAGACACCCTTTTTGCGCCTTACGCGACTTCACTGCGGATGAGTGATCTGGGTTACCAGAACAATGCCCAGTCGGATCTACGAGTGTGTTACAACAGCGTTGATGACTATGTTCGGACGCTCGGTGAAGCCATCGCGGTCAAGGTGCCGGAATACGAACAAATGGGTGTACAGGACAGCGACGGCACCTATCTGCAGCTCAACACCAACCTGCTGCAGATCGAAAACGAGTTCTACAGCGATGTTCGTCCCAAGCGGGTGGCGCGCAATGGTGAGAAACCACTGCAGGCGCTGGATCAGTTTGGTGTCGAATACATTGAAGTGCGCTGTACCGACCTCAACCCTTACATGCCGGTCGGTATCGACGTTGAACAGAGCACCTTTATGGATCTGTTCCTGGTCTACTGTCTGCTGAAGTCCAGTGCGCCGATTGAAGAGGCCGAGTTCAACTGCCTGCGCAAGAACCTCAGCAAAACCGTGATGCGCGGCCGTGAACCGGGCCTGACACTCAACCGTTGTGGTGGCTGTGGTCGTGCCGACAGCACATTGCAAGCCTGGGGCCTGGAGTTACTCGACGACATGACCGATCTGGCCCGCCTGATGGATAACGCCAACCATCACAGCTTCCATATCGACTCGCTCAACCAGCAACGTCTGAAGCTGATCAGTCCGGAGCTGACACCGTCCGCCCGTATCCTCAAAACCCTGCAGGAAAGCGGCATGGAATTCAGCCAGTTCACACTGGAACAGGCTCGCCAGCACCGCAAGACGTTGTCACAACCGCTGTTGGGTGATGTAGCCAAACACTGGAAAGACAAGGCCCAGCGCTCACTGGATCAACAGGCAGCGCTGGAAGCCGGTGACACCCTGCCATTCGACCAGTATCTGGCCGAATATCTGGTGCGTTAGAAATGCCATTTGTGGTGCAGATCAGTTCTGCACCACAAAAGTGTTGAAAAACAAGTCATCGACATAGGCCATGCCTTCCAGCCGCACCATGGTCTGACGCACGGCCTCCAGCGCCTGCTTGCGGATCATCTCCCGTCCCTGCGATGTATTCACGGTTTCCGGTTCCTGCGCGCTGAGCATAAACACCAACGCGTTACGCAACGACGGCTTGTGCTGGCTGACCTTGGCAGCCGCATCGGCAGAGCCCACCAGCAAGGCAATTTCCGTCCGCAGGTAACGCATCCGTCCTTCACTGCCGAAGTTAATCACAAAGGCAGGTTCAAAATAGATGTACTGCACCCCGGAAGCCGCCGCGCCTCCCTCTTCACCCCAGCTTCTGGCTGCCCCCGCCAGGGCACTGAACATCACCAGAAAAATTGCGACCTTGCGGAACATAACCGACTCCCGATTGACTTAAGCTGACTGCCTCAACGGCTGATCTATCAAGCTTAGCAGGCGCAGGCCAGCTGTCCTGGCGGAAGAGTTTTTCTTACACAGGTACAGTCGCCGTAACATCGCAGTGAAACGGCTGTGATAGACTCGAAACCAGTAACCCATTCATATCTCACGGAACCAGAATCAGGGAAATTTCATGAGCCCAACCCCGCTTCGCTGGCTGTATCTGGCTGGATTCTTTATCTGCGCTGCCTTGCTGGGCACCGCCTACTACTTTGAAATTGTTGAGTTTATGGAACCCTGCCCACTCTGTATGGCGCAGCGTTTCTTTGTCTTGCTGGTCGGAGTCTTCTGCCTGCTGGCATTCCTGTTCGACAAATTCCGCTGGCCCTCACGGCTGTTCCTCGGTCTTGGCACCGCCTCTGCGATCGGTGGCGCCTTCGTCTCCGACCACCACGTCTGGATCCAGAGCCTGCCACCGGAAGATGTGCCTGCCTGTGGTCCCAGCTTCGAATATCTGATGGAAACCCTGCCGCTCGATGCGCTGATTCAGATCATGCTGTCCGGCGACGGCAACTGCGCCGATATTTCCTGGATGTATCTGGGTATCAGTATGCCTGGCTGGATGCGGTTGATCTTTATTCTGTTTGCGCTGGTTGGCTTTGCAGCACTGGTATATACCTGGCGTCGCAGCAACCGCAAGCTGTCTTCCTGGTAAGCATAACCCGCCGGATTTTCAAGTCGAAAAAGCCCAAAAAGCCGCTTGCCTCGGGCTTTCAAGACGTCCTATATTGAAGCTGCAGACGGCCTGGAGGCCTGATTTCCGGGCCGTTTGGAGTGCTGAATGTCACTCCGGCAGTCTGCCAATACCCGCTGTGACATAACAGGAGAACACTATGCTTGAGAAGGTAAACACCGCCAGGGAACGCTGGGGTGGCGTCCATAACATGGTCGATTCCTGGTTGTCTGACCGCCAGGGTCTGATCGTAAAATATTGTGCACTGTCAGCTGCCAAGCCACTGTCCGAAGAAGAAATCCCACTGGCGCAACTGGTGCAGGACTTCTGTCAGGTAATGATGGATTATTGCTCTGCTGGCCACTTTGAAATTTATCAACGACTGATGGATGAAGCCCGTGACTACGCTGACGGCAGCGTTGAATTTGCGGAAACCCTGGTACCACGGCTGGATGAACTGACCGGCTTGTGTGTCGATTTCAATGACAACTACGACCGCTTCTGCGATCTCGAACAACTGGCCAAACTGCCTGCTGAACTGTCACGCGTCGGCGAAGTGCTGGAAGAGCGTTTTGAACTGGAAGACCAGATGATCGAACGCCTGTACACCGCCCACCAGGAAACTGCCGCTGGCTGATTTCTATTCCTGAACTTCTGGCAGCCGACACCTCTGCTGCCAGCTGTCATTACTGGCTAACCCGCTTTCCCCTGCATCGTCTACACTGTTTTCAATCGAACGCCTGAACACCGCCCATCAGGAAACTGCCGCTGGCTGATTTCAACTCCTGAACTGGCAGCCGACACCTCTGCTGCCAGCTGTCATTACTGGCTAACCCCGCTTTCCCCTGCATCGTCTACACTGTTTTCAGAAGTGCTGAACACCACAGCCCGCCAAGAACACGCAATGCCGCAGGAGAATCGCATGCGCCTGGCTACCCTTAGCAAACTTTCGAGCCTGACCATCAGCAGCCTGCTGCTGACCGCTTGTCTGGGGTCGGCCGACCAGCCGGTAGCCAGTACCGAAGTCGCCCGTCAGGGTGTGTATTCCGCCACCTTCAGCCAGAACGGCCAATGGCTGATGGTTGGCAGCATTCACCACGGCGGCAGTTTGTGGTCACTGTGGCCTGCTGAACGCCATTTCGACTGGAGCCACAGCGCTGACGGCGATACCTCCATCATGGCCAGCGCCTTTTCCGCCGACCAGCGTTACGTCGCCACCGCCGACAACCGCACCATCGTGTTATGGCAACGCCAGACCGGTGAGGCTGCCAGCTTCTGGAATGCCCCTGGTGATATTCTCGACCTTGCCCTGACCGGTACCGGCCGTTACGCGGTACTGGCCATGCAGGACTACACGGCGACGATTTTTGATATCCAGAATGGCGGTATTTATCACCGTCTGCAGCATGATGGCAGCGTCTACGATGTGTCGATTGATGGCGCCGACAAGCTGGTCGCCAGCGGCAGTGACGACCTCACCGCTCGGGTCTGGTCACTTGAAACCGGTAAGGAATTATTACGGCTGCAACACGGCAATCAGGTTCGCACCGTGGAACTGAGCCGGGATGGCCGAACGCTGTTCAGCTCCGCCATGCGCGAGCCCGGAAAATTCTGGGACCCGCTCAGTGGCAAGCAGCTGGCCAGTATCGCCAAACCCTCTGGCCACTATTCCAGCGCCCGTTTTGATTACGATGGCAAGCTGTTGCTCACTGGCAGCAGCGATGGCTATGTGGCGCTCTGGCAAGTCAGTGATGGCAGTTTATTGCGGCAGTGGCAGCTGAATTCAGATTTCAGCTGGAACAAGATGCGGGTATTGGTCGAAGACGTCGCCTTTGCCAGCGACGGCTATTACGCCGTCGATACCAATGGCAAGTTGTATCAGCTGAAATAACGGCTGGGTTATTTCAACATCGAATCCAGCTGCTGGGTGCGCTCGTTTAGCAGTTTCTGAACTTTCTCAGCGTTTTCCAGCGCCTTGGCAGCCGCTTCCGGATTGAGGATCGCGTTGGTTGTGGGCGACACCGGTTCCGACTTGATCTCGGTTTTTTCCGGCTCCTTTTTGGCCACCTCGATGGGCCGCAACACATTGGCAGCGGTATCCACACTCACAGGCACCAGCGCGACGCCTTGCGGCGGTTCATCACCAAAGTGCCAGCTGCCATTGGCATCCTGCCATTTGTAGTAGGTCTGGCGGGTCTTTTCCGTCGACAGACCGGAGTCTTCAGCTGGCTGTATGGCAGAGATAGGCCCAGCACCACGTCCTTGCATCAAATAGGGAAATCCAAACGCCGCCACAACGATGACGACCAATAATATCCAGGTTTTGACCGATAACATCCCAAAACAGTCCTTTAGTTCCAGTGTCGCAACAGTCTATACCATAACTGACAAAAGAGGGATATTTCCGGACGGTCAAAAATCAAACTGGGCCGTCAGGGTTACCTTGGTCGGCTCACCCGGCCAGATCTTGGTATCACTACGACCGCCGGTGTAATACACCTCATTGGTCAGGTTGGCGACGTTAAGGGCGTATTTGCTGTACATACGCTCGTAATACATACCCAGCTGCATAATGGTATAGCCCGGCAGCCGGACCCGGTCTGAGCGGCTTTCATCGGTATAGCGTTGAGACTGATGCTGCAGACCAACGCTGCCACCAACAAAACCACCCCAGACCATGGCCGGATAGTTGTAACGACTCCACAACGACGCCGTATGCACAGGCGCAAAAGCTGGCGAGCTGTAGCTGGCGTCTGCATTGAGGGTCTCGGTCACCCGGGCGTTGATCCAGGCCCAGGCAGTTTGCAGCTGCCACTGGTCAGTAACCTGATACTGGCCATTAAACTCCACGCCGCGGCTGTGTACACGGCCGACCAGCTCATTCACGCCGTCGTTGTCTTCCACCACGTTATGTTTGGTGATGTCGAACCAGGCCAGCTGAACATTGAGGCGGCCATCCGGCGAGGCGTATTTGCTGCCCAGCTCATATTGCTCCGCCTGCTCCGGCTCCAGTTGATCGCCATTGGCGTCGTAGGTGCCGACGGTTTGAGGATCAAACGACTCGGCATAGCTGCTGTATAACGACCATTCATCGCTGGCCTGATACACCAGTCCACTGCTGTAATTGGTACTGCTGGTACGACTGGCCTCATGCTCGGTGTCGTCCTTGTCGAGGTAAAAGCTGCGATAGTCGCCTTGTTGCTGGTCGTAACGAGCGCCAACCACCAGCGTCCAGCGTTCTCCCAGCGACAGCTTGTCGAAGCCATAGACCCCAACATTGTAGAGCTTCCAGCGGCGCATACTGCCAGGGTTATAGGCCAGAATACGGCCTGTGTATTCAGGGTCGGCGATGTCGATTTCAGCACCCCGGCTGTCCCAGTCGAGACGGTCGTACTGGCGGTATTCATAACCGCCATTAAATCCCAGTAACAGTTGCTGGGGGATGGCACCATCCAGGTTCCAGCTCAGGTTGGCATCCAGAAAGTGATAGGCGCGCTTGTTGAGCTGATGGCGATTACGGCGCGTCAGCGTGCCCTCGTCCTGATTCACCGTGGTGTTTTCATAACGACGGTTTTCGTCTTCATGCAGAATGCTGCGCCATTTGACGTTAAAGCTGAGCGCGTCTGACAAGGTTTGTTGATAGGCCACTGCCAGACCGTAACCTTCATCCAGCTCGTAATCGCCTGGCTCCTGGTAATAGGTTTCGATCGAGGCGGCCGTGTCGATGTCATGATTGAGCACTGCCAGGCCCTGATCCGCACCACGCTTTTCATGGGTATATTCGAGCTGAACATCCAGTCGGCTGTTGGCCCACAAACGTGAAAACGACGGGTACAGATATTCGGTTTCGGTATCGACGCAATCCCGGAAGCTGTTGCTGCGTTCACCACCACCAATAATTCGGTAGAGATATTCTGCATCGTCATCCAGCGCGCCGGTGTAATCCACCGAGCCCTGATAGCCGCCTTTCTGCTGGTTAACGTAATTCTGGTACGACAGATCAACGGAGCCGTGTGAATCCGCTTCCGGCTTGCGGGTAACAATATTGACCAGCCCGCCCGGTTCCATCAGGCCATACAATACTGACGCCGGGCCTTTCAACACTTCAACCCGCTCAATATTGGCGGTTACCGGCGCGCCAAAACGGGACACCAGCCCCGGCAGGCCATCGACCTGGATATTTTGCAGATCCGCAGCCATTCCCCGAATGGTAAAGGAGTTGGCACCTTCACCGGAGCGGGATACACCGGCCAGATAGCCATAGGCAGTTTCCAGCGTGCTGGCCTTGAGATCTTCCAGCATGGCTGCGTTGATGGTGTTCTGACTGAACGGGGTTTGTAGCAGGTCCGAGTCCATTTTCATGGCGGTGGCAGCTTGCTGCTCGAACCAGGATTGCTGTTTGCCTACAACGACCAGCGTATCTTCAACATCCGCAGCCGCAGAAGTCTGCTCTCCGGCTGCTTCATCAGCCTGAACAGCCAGTGGCGCCGCCAACAATACAAGCACAGAAATATTGGCAGAAAAATGCATACAGCCCCCGAACCGGAAAAGGGCTGACATTACACATAATGATAATTACTATCAATTGCGTTTGATAAAATACTAAACAACAATGCCGTTGCAATCAGACAACAATGTCAGAAAACGGGTTGGATATGACTCATTTTTTTGCTGCTCCAGCACCTGATTCAACATCAATGTCCGGATTTATAAGGCAGATGAGAATCGCCGCCACGCATTTCGGATGGCTTGCAGCTAGACTGCATAAGGTCGGCCGACGGTTCAGACCTCGCCGAACGCATGATAAGCCGATTCGAATATGAGAATAACCGGAGAGCCTGAAGTAGATCATGTTGCATTCTGTGGAAGCTGAAGTGCGGGTCACCCGCCACGAACAGCCCTTCCGGGTATTGGTCGCCAACGCCAAGGGAGGCTGTGGAAAAACAACACTGGCAACCAATCTGGCCAGTTTTTACGCTGCCCGCGACTTCAATACTGCGCTGATCGACTATGACCCGCAGTCATCTGCCAGCGAGTGGCTGTCGGCTCGTGAAACCAGCCTGCCGTCCATTCATGGCGTTGTGGCCTGCAAGGCGACGCCGGGTCAGGTGACCCGCTCCTTTGACGTGCGGGTTCCCAGCGATACCCAACGCATTGTCATTGATACGCCAGCCGGGCTGACCGGCAACGCCCTCAGTGATCGTATTCGCCAGTGCGATGCGGTGCTGATTCCGGTATTGCCATCGGCGATTGATATTCGTGCCGCCACCGTGTTTATTCGCGACATCATGCTCAGCCACAGCTACCGCCAAACCAGTCGCTCAATTGCGGTGGTTGCCAATCGAACCCGCAGGAACACCCTGGTCTACAACAAACTGACGCTGTTTCTGCGCAGCCTGAAGATTCCGTTTATTACCTCGTTGCGGGATACCCAGGGGTATGTCAGAACCAGTGAAGTCGGTCAGGGAGTGGTGGATGATCCGGCCCGTGACGACCAGGATATGCGGCATTGGGAGCCACTGCTGCAATGGCTCGATGATGTTCATGCGACGGCAGAATTGCGCCGCAAACTGTCCCGTTAATCGTCGCTGGCAGCGTTGGTCGATGGTGTTTCTGGCTGGCGTGACTGCTCCACCACAAACGCCAGCAGGTTATCCACCAGCGCGTTGATACAGGCGGGTGACACATCAACGCCGTCCAGTACCAGTGCCTGCCGCAGGTTTTCCGTGACACTGACCCGCAGCGGCTCATCTTGCGGACACTCATCGGCAAACTCATCCAGCAAGCCGTGCAAACCGGCCATCGCCAGATGTTCGGCTTCCAGTTCGATATCCTTGACCCGCTCGCGGAATTCGCCACGAACGTCATCACGACCAGCCTTCGGCAGGGTCAGACGAATATGGCGTAACGGCACCACCACCGATTGGCGCCAGCTCAGATAGCCTTCCAGCGCGCTGTCGAACTCTTCGTCATCGGGCCAGGCGCCGTTATCGGTAGCCAGCCACAAGGCTCCCAACAACAGCAGCACGTCAGCACCCTGCTGCTGACACTCCAGCAATATGGTCTCGGCGTCTTCAAAAGGATAGAAGTCGAGAGCAAATTGCCACAGTGGGTTGTCCAGCGATTCTGTGGCACACTGCGCCGCCATTGCCGTTTCCTTTTGTAGTCGTCAAAAATGATCGAATTTAATCAGGTTTCCCTGCAAAGGGGTACGCAAACCCTACTTAAAAACGCTAGCCTTCGCATTCATGATGGCCAAAAACTGGCTTTGATCGGCCCCAATGGGGCTGGCAAATCAAGTTTGTTCGCGCTTTTGAACGGAGAACTCAGTGTAGACGGTGGTGATCTTGATATCCCGTCGAAATGGCGCAAGGCGCATATGGCGCAGGAAGTGATCGCCACTGAACGTTCAGCGCTCGACTACGCCATCGACGGCGACAAGACCTACCGCGAGATCGAAGCCGGGATTGCCAACGCCGCCAGCGATAACGAACTGGCGCAGTGGCTGGACCGCATGGATCACCACAAGGGTTACGAAGTACCGGTCAAGGCCGAACAGCTGCTGCACGGTCTGGGCTTCAGCCAGACTGACCTGCGCCGTTCGGTGAAAGACTTCTCCGGTGGCTGGCGGATTCGTCTGAATCTGGCCCAGGCGCTGATGATGCCGTCCGACCTGCTGCTGCTCGACGAACCAACCAACCACCTGGATCTCGAAGCAACCCTGTGGCTGGAAGGCTATTTGCGCAAATACCCCGGCACCCTGCTGTTTATTTCCCACGACCGCGATTTTATCGACGGCGTGGCCGACCATATCGTCCATCTGCACGAACAGCAGCTGACGCTGTATCCCGGCAACTACAGTGCCTACGAGCGTATTCGGGCGGAAAAACTGGCCCAGCAGCAAGTGCTGTTCGAAAAACAACAGACCCGTGTCGCCGAAATCGAAAAGTTTGTTACCCGCTTCAAGGCCAAGGCTTCGAAGGCCAAGCAGGCCCAGAGCCGTCTGAAAGAACTTGAGCGGATGGAGCTGATTGCCCCGGCTCACGTCGATTCACCGTTCCGGTTTGAATTTCCCTGCTACGAAAAGATGTCGAGCCCGCTGCTGACTCTGGATCAGGCCAATCTGGGCTACCAGCTTGCCGACGGCGACAGGATTCTGCTGCCGGGCGTGAACCTGTCGATTGTACCGGGCCACCGGATTGGCCTGCTGGGCCCCAACGGCGCCGGTAAATCGACCCTGCTGAAAACCCTGTGCGAAGAAATTCCGCTGTTGAGTGGCAAACGCACCCACGGCGAACACATTCGTCTCGGCTATTTTGCCCAGCACCAGCTTGAATCACTGGATACCTCAGCGTCCGGCATGCTGATTCTGCAGCGCCTCAAACCCAAGGCCAGCGATCAGGAAATCCGTAACTTTCTCGGTGGTTTTGGTTTCCACGGTGATCGCGCACTGGAAGTGATCGAGCCCTTCTCAGGTGGCGAAAAAGCCCGTCTGGCGCTGGCCTGCGTGGCCTGGATGAAGCCCAACCTGCTGATTCTCGACGAACCTACCAACCACCTCGACATCGAGATGCGTGAAGCCCTGACGCTGGCGCTGCAAAACTTCCCCGGCGCTATTCTGATCGTCAGCCACGACCGACACCTGCTGAAAGCCAGTGTCGACGAATACTGGCTGGTCGACCACGGCCAGGTAGCGCCGTTTGATGGCGACCTCGACGACTACCACCAGTATCTGAACAGCCGTGAGCAACAGGCTCAGACGGCTGACGGCTCTGGCTCAGAAACACCAGCAGCCAGCAACAGCGCCGCTGACCGCAAGGAACAGAAACGGCTGGAAGCCGAGCGCCGTCAACGGCTGGCACCGCTGCGCAAAAAGCAGCAAGCGGCTGAAAAACAAATGGAAACCCTGCAAGGCAAACTCGACAAGGTCGAGCAACAGCTTGGCGATGCCAGCATCTATGACGACAGCCGCAAGGACGATCTGAAAAAGCTGTTGGCCGAGCAAGGCACGCTGAAGAGCCAGCTGGAAGAAATCGAAATGGAATGGATGGATCTGACCGAGCAGCTGGAAGCGGCGGAATAAGCACCGGGCATCAGACCTTTCAGGCACGGTGACTGCGACAATTGGCCCGCTCGCAGCCACCGTCAGCTTCTTTATACTGACGCGTTTTTGGCTGATTACTGCCGTTTCATGCTGCCTCGTTTCTCCCGTTCACAACAACGTTCACTCTGGCTCAGGCTCCACCGCTGGCTCGGGCTGAGCGTCGCCCTGGTGTTTGTGCTGCTGGGTATCACCGGCAGTGTGCTGGTGTTCTATCTGGAAATTGACCAGCGGCTGAATCCACAACTGGCCGTCGATGCAGAATGTCAGCCACACAGTCTCGACGAGCAATTTGCCAGCCTGCAGCAAGCCCAGCCCGACCGTGTTGGCAGCTGGCGTCTCGAATTACCACTGTGGCCCCAACAGCCGCTCACCGCCCGCTATATGACCCCACATGAAACCCGTGGAGAAGCCTTTGCGCCATTAATGGTCGCGGTTAATCCCTGCACACTGGCAACTACCTCACGCTTGTGGGGGCACACCCTGATGACCTGGGTTTATCAGCTGCATCTGGAGTTATTGCTGGATCTACAGGGACGGCTAATCCTCGCCGTGGTGGCGCTGCTGCTACTGATCAGTCTGATTTCGGGAATCTGGTTATGGTGGCCACAACGCTGGAACAAGTGGCCGCAGGCATTGCGCTGGCGTCGCTCCAGCCACCCGCTGCGCAACAACTTGCAGCTGCACAATCTGGCAGCGCTCTACACACTGCCGGTCACGCTGGGGCTGCTGCTCACCGGCCTGATACTGGAACAGCCCGGCTGGTTTGATCCGCTGCTGAAAACCATCAGTCCGGCCAGCCCGCAGCCTGCCATGATCCAGACAGCCGCCGCTGATTCAGCAGTCAGCCGCCAACGGGCGTCACTGCAACAGGTAATGGCAACCGCCAGAGCAGCGCTGCCGGATGGTGAAATCCGCTGGATCTATACCCCCGCCGATGCCAACGCGGCCTATATGCTGCGCATCTATCGGCCAGGCGATATCAGCCATCGTTTTGCCAATCACAAAGTCTGGGTTGATCAGTATTCGGGGCAATTGCTGGCAGTGAAAACCATCGTAGCCCACAGTCATTCAGAGCGGTTTATGCAGTGGTTGCACCCGCTGCATAATGGTGAAGCTTTTGGTCTGCCCGGACGAATCGCCGTTGCGGTCTGCGGCCTGCTGCCGCTGCTGTTATTTATCACCGGCCTGCAACGCTGGCGGCAGAAACAACGCAGCCAGCGCGACCGCAAGGCGGCTGTCGGCTAGACCAGCTCAGGACTTTTTCTGTGGCCGTTGCCAGCCGTCGATATTGCGTTGTTTGCCACGGGCAACTGCCAGCTGATTGTCATCAACATCGTTGGTGATCACCGAACCAGCTCCCACTGTCACACCCTTGCCAACCGTGACCGGCGCCACCAGCGCAGTGTTGGAACCAATAAAGGCATTGTCGCCAATGCGAGTCAGCGACTTGTTCACACCGTCGTAATTACAGGTGATGGTACCGGCACCAATATTTACCTGTTCTCCAACTTCAGCGTCACCGATGTAGCTCAGGTGATTCACCTTGCTGCCAGCACCAATGCGGGCTTTCTTGATTTCACAGAAGTTGCCAACCCGCGCACCAGTGGCCAGATCGGCACCGGGACGCAAGCGGGCGTAAGGGCCAATGGCGCAGTTGCGGTCAACACTGGCGTCGTCGATATGGCTGTAGGCTTCGACACTGCTGCCAGCGGCAATTTCGCTGTTGCGGATCACACAGTAAGGGCCGACGCTGACGCCATTGCCAAGAATCACCTCACCTTCAAACACACAGCCAACATCAATCGACACATCAGAGCCGACGATCAACGAACCTCGCACGTCGATGCGGGCCGGGTCGGCCAGGGCAACCCCCAGGGTCATCAGTTCATCGGCCTGCTGACGCTGGTAAATACGCTCCAGCGCCGCCATTTGCAGACGATCATTGACGCCCTGCACTTCGTACTCCTGCTGCGGCTGGATTGCCTGTACGGTTTTGCCTTCCGCCACCGCCAGTGCAACGATATCGGTCAGGTAGTATTCACCCTGGGCGTTATCGGCCGACAGCAGCGGCAGCCAGCGATTCAGCGCAGCGGCTGAAACCGCCAGAATGCCGGTGTTCACTTCACGAATCTGGCGTTGCTGTTCGTTGGCATCCTTGTGCTCAACGATGGCTTGCACCTGACCGTCGGCGTTGCGAACAATCCGGCCGTAACCCGTTGGGTTGTCCAGCTCCACGGTCAGCAACGCCAGTGCATCGGCGGCGCCGGAATCGGTAAAGGTATGCGCCAGCAAACGATGCAGGGTATCGACTGTAATCAGCGGTACATCGCCGTACAGCACCAGTACCACTGCTTGCGGATCAACGTCTGGCAGCGCCTGCGCCACCGCATGACCCGTGCCTTTCTGCTCCTGCTGCAAGGCCCAGATCACATTGCCCCTGATCGCCTCGCGTACCTGTTCGGCACCGTGACCAATCACCACGTGCTGGCTGGCATCACCCAGCTGCACCGCGGTATCCAGCACATGCTGAAGCATCGGCTTGCCCGCCAGCTTGTGCAGTACTTTCGGCAGATCGGATTTCATGCGGGAACCCTTGCCAGCAGCGAGGGTAACAACGGCCAGATGTTCAGGTGTGTGGTGTTCGCGGGAGTGGGCCATGGCAGAGGGCAGTTCCATTACTGAATGTGGTGGTCACATTCTAACGACCTGACTATGAAGTTCCAGCGACTAAGTTCCAGCGACGCTTGCCAGACAAGCGCGCTGGTGTTCATCTCAGTGTTCGGCGTGATGATCTTCGTCGTGGTCTTCATCATGCTCTTTGTCATGGTCATCGTGGTGATCAGCATCCTCGCCCTCGTCTGCTGCGGCACCATGATGGTGATGATGCGGGTCTTCACCAGACTCGTACACCGTGCCGTCGAGCGCCGTTGCCGGTTTGTCGGCCACTGCCGTCAGACAGGTTTCAGCCCGTTGGGCCATGTCTTCCAGCATGCGTGGATAACCATCAGCAGCCAGCGCAATCTGCAACGCCATCGGATCCAACTCGGCACGGCCAACCTGAATGCCGTCAACCAGTCGATCAACCATCGCCGGAGAGAATTCCGGCTCGCTGAATACGCATACTACGTCGCCACGCTCCAGCTGCTGTCGCATGGTTTGCAGGGTACGCAAACCCGGCTTCTGTTCCGGGCTGAGGGTGAACGCCCCAACCTGGTTCAGCTGCATGGCTTCAACCCAGTGGTCATAGGCGCGGTGAAACACAAAAAAACCGCGCTGCTGTACCGGTGCCAGCAAATTTCGGGAATAATCCAGCGCTTGCTGCAAACGGGCATCAAAGGGCTGACTGTCCTTGCCCAGCAGGCTGGCCAGACGGTGTTGGGCCTGTTGCACTGCGGCCGGGTCAAACCACCAGTGTGGGTCGGTGTGGCGAACATCCTGGCCCGCCGAGACGTTAATCCAGTGTTTTTCTGGCCAGCGTTTGGAGAATCCCTGCAGATAAGGCTCACTTTCGGCGCCGGTCCAGATGATGACGTCGGCTTTCTGTATCATGTCGATATCAGACGGTCGCAAACTGAAGTCATGTGGTGTCATACCAGGCGGTACCAGCATCTTGAGTTGTGCCGTCGGCACCACAGAAGCAGCCATCAGTGCCAGCGGATGCAGTGACGCCACCACGACGGGATTCGTTTTGGCAGCCTGTTCAGCACTTGCGACAGTAGAGCCGAAGCCCAACAGTGCCAGCAAGAGCGTAAAAATAATCGATTTTTGCATTGTATCTCGAGCCGTCAGACATAGAATTGCAACAATATAACACAAGGCGTAAAACATGAGTCAGAATGTTTATGAACCGCACAACCATTCCCACTGTGTCGATCACGCCATCGATCGCGCCCGCAGTCTGTGCGAGCAACGTGGCGCCCGCTTGACCAAAGTGCGGTTGCGGGTTCTGGAACTGATCTGGCAAAGCCACAAGCCGATGGGCGCCTATGAGCTGCTGGCAATTCTGGCGCAGGAAGGCTTTAACCCGGCACCACCAACCGTTTATCGGGCGCTCGATTTCCTGCTCGATCTTGGGCTGGTGCATCGGCTCCATTCGCTCAACGCCTTTGTTGGCTGTAACCACCCGGAAGACCAGCATCCGGCCTGCTTTTTTGTTTGCGAACAATGCGGCAAGGCGCAGGAACTGGCAGCCGACAAGCTGCAGGCGCTGTCACGTCAGGTCGAAGAATTATTGGGTGTGACGGTTAATCACCAACTCACCGAGTTGTCCGGTATTTGTCCGGGCTGCAAACAAAAAGCGCTGGAGCAATAACACCATGGCTGAGGCCCTGATCCGTGCCGAAAACGTCAATCTGCAACGCCGCCATAAACAGGTGCTGCAGAATATTTCGCTGAGCCTGCAGGCTGGCCAGATCGTTACCCTGATCGGCCCCAATGGCTGTGGCAAATCGACGCTGATCCGGGTGCTGCTGGGGCTGGAAAAACCCGACACCGGCGCCATCATTCGTCGCAAGGGGCTGAAGATTGGTTATATGCCCCAGCAACTGCGGCTGGAACCACGGCTGCCGATCACGGTAACCGGCTTTCTCAGCCTGGCTCGCGGCGGCAGTCGCCGTCATATCGACAGCTGGCTCGAACGACTGGGCATCAGCGCGCTGCGCAATCAGGATATTCAGGATCTCTCCGGTGGTGAATGGCAACGGGTGTTACTGGCCCGCGCCTTGTTGCAGGAGCCGGATCTGCTGGTACTCGACGAGCCAGTGCAGGGCGTCGACGTACAGGGGCAGAGCGAGCTGTATCAGCTGATTCCACAGCTGCGCAATGAGCTTGGCTGCGGCGTCTTGATGGTGTCTCACGATCTCCATCTGGTGATGGCTGCCACCGACGAAGTGATCTGCATGAACGGCCACATCTGCTGTTCCGGCCACCCCGATCACGTTTCCGGCTCGGAAGCCTATCTGGAACTGTTCGGCCAGCGGCCAGTACCCATTGCGCCCTACACTCACCACCACGATCACCACCACGGTATCGACGGCCATATCGAGGCCGGTGCCGAATGCCAGTGTGATGGCCATGACCACGCCGCTCCCTCTACCCATCAGAGCCACAGCTGAGATAACCGCCCGACATGAATGACTGGATGATGACTTACTGGTGGCTGATGCCATTGCTCAGCGGCGTCTTGCTGGCCTGTGTAACCGGCCCGCTGGGTAGCTTTGTGGTGTGGCGACGGATGGCGTTTTTTGGCGACACCCTCGCCCACGGTGCCTTGCTGGGGATAACTCTGGGCGTTATTTCCGACATTCAGCCGACCCTGGCGCTGCTGCTCAGCTCAATCGTGCTGGCGCTGGTGCTGTTCCCGCTGCAACGCATTGAGACCCTCAGCTCCGACACCCTGCTGAGCATTATTTCCCACAGCATGCTGGCGATTGGCCTGGTGGTACTGAGTCTGGCACAAGGCGTGCGAGTCGACCTGATGGGTTATCTGTTTGGAGACCTGCTGGCAGTCACCGGCCAGGACGCCTTGCTGATCGGCATCGCTGCGGCGGTTTGTATTGGCCTGATTCGCTGGCAGTGGCGCGGCCTGCTGTCGACCACCATCAGTCAGGAACTGGCCAGTATCGACGGTTTCCCGGTGGCGCGGCTGAATCTGATGCTGGTGTTGATGCTGGCGATTATCGTCGCCCTGTCGATGAAGATTGTGGGTATTTTGCTGGTCAGCGCGCTGCTGATTATCCCAGCAGCGACCGCTCGGAGCCTGTCACGCACACCGGCACAAATGGTGCTGCTGGCCAGTCTGGCCGGCATTATTGCAGTGCTGGCCGGTATCAGTGCCTCGTTCTTCTGGGACACGCCGGCCGGGCCAAGCATTGTGGTGGCCGCCACATTGATGTTTGTTGCCAGTATGGCGGTCAAGCGCAGCTGAGCTGACGACCCAGCTGCTCTTGCCCTGGCTGGACCGGATCAGGATCCCTCCGCAATCACCGCCAGCACCACTGGAGTGCTGTCCTGCAGATCCACCAGCTGCACGCCGTCGTCATTGGTGAGGTATGAGGCCGTGCCATCAATGATGATGTCGTTGCAGCTGAGATCACTAAAGGCGCCGGTTTCCGTCACTGACCAGTTACCTTCGCGGCTGAAGCGCTTCAGACCACCAGCGTAACAGACCCATAAATTGTCGCCGTCAATCGCCAGACCGGTGGGCTGATCCAATGCCACCGTGCCACGTAATACCGGCTGTTCAATATCCGTGATGTCATACACCAGCAGGTGGTTATCGTATTCACTGCCGCCGCAGCTGCCAGCCGTGCCAGAGTTGCTCAGCGTCACATACATGGTGTTGCCATCGGCCACCACCGGGTCACAGCTGCGGGCATGATCCACAAAGCTTTCCAGTGCCAGTTCACCACTGCTGCTGACGTTCATGATCAGGGTGCCGGTGGTGGTGCCAACCAACACCTGTTGGGTGCCATAGGCATGGGCGGTTTGCAGCTCCCGGTTAAATCCGATCTGATCCAGCGGGTAGAGCGCGCCGGTTTCACTATCAATACGGAAACTCTGAATATACGGGCTATCGACCACCACCAGATAACCCTGCTGGATGGTAAAGCGCGAGGTTGAGCCTGACTGGCCGTCCTGACCGTTGGCAACGTCACTGGAATCTGCACCACAACCGGCCAGTATGAACGTCACCAGCACAGCTATCAGATACTGAAATTTCAATCTGTTCATGTCTGTCACTCCACCGCTTCGCCATACAGCCAGGTGTCACCCTGACGATTTGTGTAGCCAATCAAGACGCCATTACTGGTGCTGTAACGGTAGGCACGATCCTCTTGCGAGAGGTTGGCTTGTTGGTAAAAGTCCGCTGGTACAGCGAAAGAAAAGACATCCAGATTACGAATCTCACTGCCCGCCACATAGGTTCCGGCTTCCAGCGTGGCCAGATCAATGGCGACCAGATCGGTGAAGGCATTGACGTACATAACATCGTCCTTGACGCTGAGGTCGGTCACTCCGGGAATCGGCAGATAGACCTGACGCTGTGGATTCTGCGGGTCCGCAACGCTGAAGATATGCACACCGCGATAGTTATCCACCACTGCCAGCCAGTCATCCAGTTCGTACAACTTGCCACTGATTTGCAGGGTCGCGGTATTACCGTACTCAGGCTCGATATCAGCACGGATTTCTTCCCAGCTCAATATCACCGCCTGATCACAGTGATCGCCGCTATCACAGGAACAGGTGTCATAGGTACACTTCTCGAAGTTGATACAGGCAAGTTGGGCCAATAACAGCGGGGCCAATAACAATCGCCGAGGTATTGAGGCTTGTTGCCGCTGCACAACCAGACCCGCACGCTGAAACAGCAGCAAGCCGCCAAATCCCAGCAACAGGGCCAGCACATCCCAGCCATCGGCATAAGCATTATTGCCAAGCAGCGGCGAAACCCCTTCGATCAGCACACTGACCGCCAGCAGCAGCCACCAGCCAGACAACAAATGGCGAGCAGCTATCAACCAGGGTAAACAGAGACCGGCAGCCAGCATCCAGATCAACGACGGCAACGAGCCAGCAAATGGCGAAGCCGCACCAAGCAGGCCAGAGTGGCGACTGAATTCCACCAGCAAGGCCGCCAGCACAGCAACCAAAGGCAGCAGAGCGATTAATAAAGGCCGCGCGGAACCGCGCCCCCGGAGAATAACGGGCATCGCATCATCCCTGATGAAAAAGACCCAGCGATACTATGGCTGTTTAATGACAGCTTCGAGAATACTCTGCATACGATCACGACTGAACGGTGGCTCGATGTAGCCGCGATATTGCCAGTGCTGATCGATCAGCATCAGGTTGGCGGAGTGGTCCATCAGATATGGGCCGGTCTCGCGATCAACACGGGCGTAAAAGCCATTGATCTCCAGCGCCAGTGTCTTCAACGCCGCCTTGTTGCCGGTCAGACCGATAAACTCCGGGTTAAAATAATTCAGATAAGGCTGCAGCGAAGCGACGGTATCGCGTTCCGGGTCAATTGAGACAAACACCAGCTGCAGCTGCTCGCGCTCGGCTGGCGTGAGTTTTTTCCACACCCGATTCATATCGGCCAGGGTGGTCGGGCAAATATCCGGGCAGAAGGTGTAACCAAAAAATACCAGCTTCCAGCGCTTGTTGAGGCTGGCCTGGTTGCGCTTATTGCCGAACTGGTCAATAAACTGAAAATCACTTACTGGCTGGCCAGTGCGGTATAACATCACCCCGGTTTGCTGCGACAACCAGTTCACGGGCGAGCTGTTAATACCCATCCAAAGCCCCAGTGACAGGGATACCAGCAGACCCAGAGCCAGTAAAATCAGCCCGCTGCGGGCTGTTGGCGATAACTTGTCAGCAGCCTGACCACTCATATTAATCTCCTTTTTTGCCGAGTATACCAGTGACCCGTCTTTCATCCCCCTGGCCAGCCACCCACTGGCGCGCGACACAAGGTCGCATTCTGGCCATCGCCTGGCCCGTGATGCTGAGCAACATCACAGTGCCCTTGTTGGGGCTGGTCGACAGCGCCATTCTTGGCCATCTGCCCGACGCCGTGTATCTGGGGGCGGTGGCTATTGGCGCCCAGCTGTTCACCCTGCTGTGCTGGAGTTTTGGTTTCCTGCGGATGGGCACCACCGCCCTCACCGCGCGCAGCCATAATGACGCAGGCCAACAGCAGGTGTTGTTCAACGCTATCTGGCTGAGCCTGCCACTGGCCTTGCTGGTGATGCTGGCCGGAGCGGTGCTTTTTCCGCTGGTGATTCCCTGGATGGGCGCCAGCGCTGAAGTCAGCAGCGGCGCGCGTGAGTACCTGGCGATTCGTATGTATTCGATTCCGGCGGTGTTACTGCAATACGGTTTGCTGGGCTGGTTTATCGGCCGTGGCCAGACCCGCGTGCCGCTGTTGATCATGACCATCACCAACCTGGTGAATGGCGGTCTGGATGCGCTGTTTGTGTTTGGCCTGGGTATGACCGTGGATGGCGTTGCGCTCGGCAGTGTGATGGCGGATTACAGCGGCACCCTGCTGGGGCTGGCATTTGCCCTCAAGGCTTGTAACGTCCGTCTGGGCCAGCTGCTGCCACAGCATTGGCTGGTGATCTGGCAGCGCCGTCCGGCCTTTGAACAACTCAAACCTGTGATCAAGGTTAACCACCAGCTGTTTGTCCGCACGCTCACGTTGTTACTGGTGTTTGCATTTTTTAACGCCCAGGGCGCCCAGCAAAGTGAACTGATTCTGGCCACCAACAGTCTCATCATCACCTTGCTGATGTTGATCTCCAATGCCCTCGACGGCATTGCCCATGCGGCGGAAAGCCTGACTGGCCAGTCACTGGCCAGTCGCAGCCGCGAACCGGACAATCACCACCACCTGTTGCAGGTGCGGTCTACTTTGCTGCTTACTGGTGTCAATTCTCTGACGCTGGCGCTGCTATTGACGTTGGTGTTCGCACTCGGTGCAGATCAAATCTGGCCTTTATTGACCAACAATGTGCAGCTGCTACCCGTGCTGGCCGACTATCAACACTGGCTCATTTGGCTGCCATTGATCGGTTGCTGGAGTTATTGGCTCGACGGTTTGTGTATTGGCGCAGGCGCTACCGCCACCATGCGAAATGCCATGCTGGCCGCGACTTTACTGGTGTTCCTGCCTTTGTGGTGGTTCACCCGGGAGCTGCAAAATACCGGCTTGTGGCTCAGTTTTTACGCCTTCTTATTGGCCAGAGGTGTTTTTGTGATCCCTTTCACAATAAGGCTTTACAAGCAACCTGACATTTTTGCACCGGCTGTCTGACCTGCTGGCAAGACCGTCAAGCTTAACTATAATTTTGCTAGTCAAACCAAAGATCAAAAGTAAGGTATTGTTTTTATTAAATTTTTAGCTAGAGGTTGTCATGACTGATCCGGCAGTAGCGTTACTCAACAGGCAGGACGCCAAAATCAGCTCGCAAGAAGACCTCGGAGCCCGGGTAACTGTCCGTCTCAATCAGCTCTCACGCATCGTCCAGACAGCTGAGTCCGACGCGGTAGGCAAGTTGTGTCGCTATTTGATGGACTACTGTGCCTACTACCAGCAACTGCAAAACCGGCTACGTGAACAGGCACCACGGCTGCTCAAGCGTATCCAGTCGGCTGCCGCAGTACTGGAACTGTGTGCTCCGGCCAACAGTAGCGGCAGCATTATGATGCTGCGCCAGGCCTGGTTTGGCCTGCGTATCGCCGAAGAAATGAACGATGTGTATCTGGCCCAGACCGGCAACCCGATAACCGATTTTGACCCGTCGACCGCCAATGTGGTGGTCCAGACCATACTCGACCATCAGGATGCCGATACCCTGGAATCCCTGATTGTCACTTGTTGTCGCCACCCGGAACGACTGTTCTACGGTGCGCCGCAAGCCAGCCACAATGGCAGCCAGGCTATTATTGCCCGTATTTTCCAGCCGTGGCCGTGTCTGTCTGACCATCTGGGACTGCCCAGCAAGCTGGTTTGATCTCTTTGCTACCCGGCTTATCGCGTTAAACCGGCCAGCTTGCCGGGTAGATGTTCGATCATAAAATTCTGCAGCGCCCGAATCCGGCTGCTGCCACGCATGTCCTTGTGATAAACAAACCACATAAACGCCTGTGGCGTTGGCAGCCCTAGGTCGATTTGCACCAGATCCTGGTTAATTGAGCTGGCCCGCTGTAAAAATCCCACCGGACCAACTCCCATTCCCTCCGAAACTGCCGAGAAGATATCCGTGAAGCTGTTGCTCTCAAACACAATCCGGCTGGGATCGATACGGTCCACCAGCTCGCGGATTCCCGGAATCTGGCGTTTACGCCCCGATGGCAGCACCCAGAAATGGCGATTCACATCGGCCATGTTGCGCAGCAAGCCATAACGTTCGACATAAGACTGGGCTGCGAACAAGTCCATCGGTGAGGGCATCAGCTTGCGAGCAATCAGATCCGGCTCGGTCGGTTGTTCACCCATACGAATCGCCGCATGCACATCACCGCTGGCCAGCGAAGTCCGTTCGTCAGTCGCCACCACATGTACCCGAATCTGTGGATAAGCCTCCCGGAAGGCATGTAACAAAGGCGCAAAAAACAACGAAAAGTCAGATACGGTAGAAATCCGCAGGGTTCCGGACGGCGTTGACTCGTAAGTCGACAGGCCGTTGAACAGCCGCACCATTTCATCTGCCACCGGCTGCATCCGTTCCAGCATCAACTGGCCAGCATCGGTCAGTTGATAGCCCCGTTGATGGCGGATAAACAGCCGTGTCCCAAGCTGCTGTTCCAGCCGACTGATCCGTCGTAGCAGGGTCGAATGATTCAGCCCCAGCCGCTCGGCAGCAGCACTGAGGGTGCCAGCTTCCGCCACCCGATAGGCAATATGCAGGTCATCCCAGCTGAATTCATCCATTGCCATAAGCGTTTTCCACCCCGAAGGTCACAGAGTTCTGTGCATTTTTGCACAATGATTGTCGAGTTATCGCTATTTTTATCACAACCCAGCTTGCGTAAGGTTAGCCGTTATTGAATAGCCCCATTGGAGTCCACATGCTGAGCAACACCCGCCATGGTTATGGCCTGATCGCAATTGCCCTGCACTGGCTGATGGTGATCGGCATATTCGGCATGTTCGGCCTCGGTCTCTACATGGTTGAACTGACCTACTACGACAGCTGGTATCACGGATCTCTGGAAACCCACAAAGCCATCGGCGTGCTGGTGTTCCTGCTGTTGCTGGGCCGCTTTGTCTGGCGCCAGTTCAATGCGGTGCCGGCTGGGCTGTCGAGCCGTAAGGTAGAAAACCTTGCTGCTCACTGGGCTCATATCGCGCTTTATGTGGTGATGGCAGCACTGTTTATCAGTGGTTATCTGATTTCTACTGCCGACGGCCGCAGCGTTAACGTGTTTGATCTGTTCTCGGTGCCGGCGACGCTGGCACAACGCGGTAGTCAGGAAGAGATCGCTGGCACAGTTCACACCGTACTGGCCTGGTTACTGATCGGTATGGCTGGCCTGCACGCGCTGGCAGCCCTGAAACACCATTTTATTAATCGGGATAACACTCTCAAACGCATGCTCAAGCCCGCCCGCTAACGTCTGCGCCTGATCCCGATCTTTTTTGCAAAAACTGATTAAGACTTTCCTTCAAGGAGTTTGACCATGAAAAAACTGCTGCTCGCCATGACAGTTTCCGCCGCCGCTATGACTGCCACTGTAGCCAACGCTGCTGACTACGTGATCGACACCCAGGGTGCTCACGCCTCCATTAACTTCAAGGTCAAGCACCTGGGCTTCAGCTGGCTGACCGGCCGTTTCAACACTTTCTCCGGCAAGTTTGAGTGGGACAAGGCCAAGCCAGAAGCTTCCAGCATCGAAGTGAAGATCGACCCGTCTTCTGTTGACTCCAACCAGGCCGAGCGCGACAAGCACCTGCGCAGCAAGGACTTCCTGTTTGTTGACGAATACCCAAGCGCTTCCTTCAAGAGCACTGGCTACAAGTCAACTGGCGAAGGCAAAGGCGAGCTGACTGGCCAGTTCACCCTGCGTGGCGTGACCAAAACCATTACTTTCCCGGTTAGCCAACTGGGTGAAGGCAAAGACCCATGGGGCGGCTACCGCGCCGGTTTCACTGGTCACTACACCATCATGCTGGGTGACTACGGCATGGACGGCTACCTGGGCAACATCCCGGTTGAAATGGAGCTGAACGTCGAAGGTGTCCGTCAGTAAGCCGGACGCTTGCTGCTTCAGCCAAGCCAATAAAAACGCCCTGTCAGCCATGCTGACAGGGCGTTTTTATTGGCGTCAGGAACGCGCTGATTACTCCACAATATTCGTCATTCCGGGCTTGCTCCGGAATCCATACAGCGGTGAATATTTCGAAGCCGTATGGATCCTGAATCGCTACGCGCTCAGGAAGACAGAACATTCGTCATTCCGGGCTTACCCCGGAGTCCATGCAGCAGTGAATATTTCAAAGCCGTATGGATCCTGAATCGCTGCGCATTCAGGAAGACACTTCACCCGTCATTCCGGGCTTGCCCCAGAATCCATGCGGCGGTGAATATTGAAAACAGATCAGCAAGACAGCCTACATCAAGCGTTCCGCCAGTGTTGCCGCCAGCTCTTGCTGCAATTTGTCGGCAACCGCTGCCGAGGCTTTTTGCCAGGCGAGATTTTCCATTCCCGATACCCCACGAGCGTTGTCGCTGAACGAGGACAAAATCCGGCCATCGGCATCGATGATCTGGATTCGGGCATTCACAAAGGCGTAGAAGCGTTCGTCCTGGGTGCGTGAACTACGTTCAGCGCTCAGACGGAATTCCAGGTCACTGCTGCCCTGCTGCTGGATTTTCAAACCTTGCGAGGTCAGTGCTTCGATCAGGTCGCCCGACATATCGCGGGCTTCGCGGTTATCGAAACTGACTCGTACCGTCAGCTGGTTGAGCAAGTCATAAATACGTTGCTGCAACGCCTTGTGGCTGCTGGTTAATGTCGGCACCTGATGATCCAGTGCCACCAGACCAATCTTGTCCGCAAAGGCCTGACGCTCTTCAATCAGACCCAACGCAGGCAACAACAGGCGTAATTGGCTTAACACCGGCTGGTTGTCGGTGATGACTGCGTACTGGTCGAGCTGCTGCTCGATCTCGGTCATTTGCTGCTGCAGTCGTGCAACTGCGGCTTCGCGATCCAGCTCAGCCAGCGCATAGGCAACACCAGCGGTGACAGCGGCGTCACGAATGGTCATTTCATCCAGTGTCACTGCCGGCACCTGACTGCGGACTTTCTGCTGCACTTCACTTTGCACTTTGGTGAGCTGGCCGGTGCCCTTGCTTTCCGACACTGTGCTGGTGAAGTCGCCACTGACGGTCACCCGTAGCTGGCTCAGCAAGTCGACTCGCGCCAGTTCACTGGCCCGCTTGATGGCATCGGCCGGATCGCCATACACCTCCATGCTGCCCACCCCATAAGCCATGGCGTGACGCTGCGGTGGATTCACCACCCAGGACGGCAGGCTGGAATCAATGCTGTCGTTCTCTGCCTGTGGTTTGGTAGCGACCGAGCCACAGGCCGCCAGCGTCAGCGCGGTCGCGGCGATCAGCAAGCCACGGGCGAGCTTCTTTGGGGCTGGCAAAACGTGGGAGTGTTTCATGCGTTAAAGCCCGAAGCTGGATTTTTCCTGAAGTTTCTGGATCTTCTTCTGGCCGTTCCAGACTTCAATATTGGATTCCATGTCGATCAGCTTGAGGTCAACCTGATAGAAGGTCACACGGTCGTTACCCGCCTGATCAACAATTGAGTTGATGCTGCCAGAGAGAGCGTAATCGGCGGCTTTTTCCTGCCCCTGCTCCTTGGCGTCTTTGGAGTTCAGCTCCTGATCAGAACGCTCTTCACGTACCGCATCACGTTCTTCGCCGCTGGCAACAAAGTCGGCCTTGCCGGAGCGCATGATCGAACGCTTGATGTCGTTGATAAAGGTGTCCACTGCAATGTGCTCGTGGGACTTGTTGCTGATGCGCTGGATAATCACGGTTGGACGACGACCGTTGTCCATCATGAAGTCGTTGGCCCATGGGAAGGACACCATGTCACCAATCATTTCTTCCGCCACCAGGCGGGAATCGGTGGCGTTCCAGCGATCTGACAGGGCAATTTCCTTGGCCGGATCGACACGCTGCACCTTGGTGGACGAGCAACCGGCCAAAGCGACCAGCGCCATCGAACCCAGTACGGTGCATTTCAGAACGCAGCCCAGCGGGCTTTTGCCAATCATCATCGTCATGTGTTTGTTCTCCCTTACGGTCTTTTAACAGATCGTCTGTTGTTCTGCGGGCTGCCGGCCGGTGACCAGCAGCGATAAAGTCTTTGATCAATAATCCGTGGTCGGGGTCTTGCCCATCGACCGCACCTGCCACAAGGCAATTTCACCGGCCTGCAGGTTCACCGTGGTTTGATGGTGTTCGGTGATGCCGGGTTCCAGCTCGGAAGTTAATGACAGCTTGTGCTCACCGGCCGGCAGGGTCAGCCGGCGGATACGAATGTCGCTTGGCAACAGCTGCCAGCTGCGGGTTTCCGACGCCTCACTGAGCTGGCTTAGCAGGCCACCCGCCAACGATAGCAAACCGGTCGAATCACTGCCGGTGACGGCTTTCACCGACAGCGACTTCAGCGCCGCCCGCGCCATCGCAATCTGGATGTCCGATGACGAATTGACCAGCCGCTGCTGAATGCCCATCTGGGCCGGACTGGCGGCTGGGTAGAGGGTCATGTCCGCCGGGCCCTCACCGGAATCAATCTCCAGCGTGCTGGCTCCCAAACGCGTCGGCGGCTTGTAATAGGGTACGGCGACACGCAGGAAGGAGCCAATCGCAGTATCCAGATTAAGGCTTTCCACTTCGCTCCAGAGCGGCCCCAGATAGATGGTTTTCTGGAACGGCGTAAAGGGGAAATTACCGCTGCGACCATCCAGATAAGCCATCAGCACGTTGTAGGCGCCCTTGTCGGCATACAACAGATAGAACCACGCCCAGGCGTCACGATTGTTACCGGCCAGCGGTTGTAACTTCAGTGTTCGGGTTTTCGGGTCGGCCCACAGCTGCACATTGAGTTCTTCCAGCGGCGGCGCAAAGCCCTTGTGTTCAATCACCAGCAGCTGGGCATCCTTGCGGCTGACCTGATCCAGCTGCTGACGCTGATCGGCGGTGAGTTTGTCGGCTTTCAGCTTGCTCAGTTCACTGTCGTAGCCACCGGCCAGTTTCATCATCCGGGCGGTATCAAACCAGGCCTGGGCAGTAATGTCCTGCCCCAGCCGGAATTGTTCGGCATAGCCCTGCTGATAGCTTTCAGCGGATTTCTGGTAACTGATGCGGGCGTCGTCGTATTCGCCATTCATTTCAAAGCTCAGGCCAGTCAGATAATGGGCCATGGCGTCGTCACGATAGGTCAGCTTGTTTTCATCAATCACATCGCCACTGAGGGCGTTAAACAGCTGCAGAATACGATTGTAGGTGGAGTCGGCATCGTCATTGCGCTGTTGATAAGTGCCGATACGATCATTGAGATCGTTGAGTTTCATGATCAGACGGCGGGCTTCAACCCGCGAACCTTCCAGCGCATCGAGCCGCGCATTGTTGTCAGTCGCCTGCTCGGCAATGCCCAGATAGTTGAGCGCCTTGTAATAGTTGATCAGCAGTTTTTCATGCGACTGACCGGCGTAATTGGCCTGACGAGCGTTGGAAAACATCGACAACGTGGCGTTGATCAGACTGGTGGTTTCGAGCTGTTCAGCAAGCCGTTCGGCTTCTTCAAAAGCGCGGTTACTGGCGATGTAATTGCCATCCAAATGACGAATAACACCGAGTTCGAGGTAATACAGCAAGCCGTCGGCACCGTCGGGCGACAGGGCTTTTTTGAGCTGATCTTCAGAGTCCTGGAAATTGCCTTTTTTGAGATCGGCAAATACCGGTTCCAGCCCGGCGCTGTAGGTAGCACAGCCAGGCAAGACAATAACCAGCAGTAGAATGGTAATGACGTGGGTCCAGCGTGACAGCACCCGTTTTCTCTCCATGAAAAAATCGTTGTCCAGTCTAGCGGAACAGGTGAGAGGGCGTCACCCTCAATCTGGGGTTGGGTTGCTGTATGCAACCCCGGATCAGCTCCCGGATGGCAGCCGCTGCGCGGCTTTATCCGGGCTACTGTGATACTCGTTGTGAACCGGGCCTTACTCCGACTTTGGCTCCAGGCCGATGATTTTCAGCGGCTTTTCTTCCTCGTCGAAAATCATCTTGCCGTCCACCGGCGTCACCCGGGTGGCCAGTTCTTCAGCGCGGGCGTCTTCTTCAATCTGCTGGCTGAGGGTCTGGACAAAACCGCAGGCCACGCACTCGCGGATCTCTTCACCGCTGTCGTCCGTGTACATCACGGTTTTATCCATTTCGGCACACTTGGGGCACACCACGCCAGCAATAAAGCGGCGTGGGCGTTTGGCCGGCTGGTACTCTTCTGCCATCAGGCAATCTCCTCGTCAGCCACTTCGATACCGCAGTGGCGCAGCAGTGGCTCTACTGACGGTTCGCGACCACGGAAATTACGGAACAACTCGGCAGCGTCTTTCGAGCCACCCTGGCTGAGAATTTCATTGAGGAAACTCTGGCCGGTTTGCTGGTTGAAGATACCCTCTTCCTCGAAGCGCGAGAAGGCGTCGGCACTGAGTACTTCAGCCCATTTGTAGCTGTAATAACCTGCCGCGTAACCACCGGCAAAAATATGCGTAAAGCTGTGCTGGAAGCGGCCGAATTCAACCGTTGGCACCACAGTCACCTGTTCACGCACCTGGTTCAGCAGGGATTCTACATCAGCGCCCTGCTCGCGGAATTCGTGGTGCAGGCGGAAATCAAACAAGGCAAATTCCAGCTGACGCATGGTGCCCATGGCGGACTGGAAGTTCTTCGCCGCCAGCAGTTTATCCAACAGCTGCTGTGGCAGCGGCTCGCTGGTCTGGTAGTGACCACTGATAAACGCCAGTGCTTCCGGCTCGTAGCACCAGTTTTCAAGGAACTGGCTGGGCAGCTCGACGGCATCCCATTCGACACCGGAAATACCACTCACGGCAGCGACGTCCATGCGGGTCATCATATGATGCAGACCATGGCCGAACTCGTGGAACAGCGTGGTCAGCTCGTCATGAGTCATCAGCGCTGGCTGATCACCGACTGGCGGCGTGAAGTTACAAACCATGTAGGCGACCGGCAGCTGCAGGCCGGAGGCAGTGTTACGACGGCTGCGACAAACGTCCATCCAGGCACCACCCCGCTTTTTCGGACGGGCGTACAAGTCAAAGTAGAACGACGCCAGCTGTTCGCCGTCTTTCATCACCTGATAGAACAGCACGTCCGGGTGATAGCTGTCGACGTCGGTTTGCTGCACAAACTCAACCCCGAACAGGCGTTTGACGGTTTCAAACAGACCGGCAATGACCTTATCCACCGGCAGGTACGGGCGGATGTCTTCCTGCGAAATGGCGTAACGCTGCTGACGCAGTTTTTCGGCGTAATAGCCCACGTCCCAGGGCTTCAGGTCATCGGCCTGATAATTGTCTTTGGCAAAGGCCTTGAGGTCAGCGATTTCACGCTCGGCCTGCGGCTTGGCCTTGCTGGCCAGATCGTTGAGGAAATCCAGCACCTGTTGTGGGCTGTCGGCCATTTTGGTCGCCAGTGACAGATCAGCGTAGCTGTCGAAACCCAGCAGTTGCGCCTTTTCATAACGCAGTTCGAGGATTTCCTTCATCAATTCGGTGTTATCAAACTTGCCAGCGTTGGGGCCTACTTCGGAAGCGCGGGTAACGTAGGCGGTGTAAACCTCTTCGCGCAGCGCACGATTATCGGCGTAGGTCAGAATCGGGTAATAGGACGGGAAGTCCAGCGTCACCACATAACCGCTGAGCTCTTTCTGCTGCGCCTGTTGCGCCAGCAGCGATTTGGCGCTGTCCGGCAGACCCGCCAGCTCGGCTTCGTCAGTAATCTGCTTGTGCCAGGCATGGGTGGCGTCGAGCACGTTTTCGCTGAACTTGCTGGTGATTTCTGACAGCCGTTTGCTGATTTCGCCGTAACGCTTTTTCTTGTCGGCGGGCAGATCAACACCGGCCAGATGGAAGGAGCGCAATTCGTTATCGATGGTTTTCTGCTGGGCCGTGCTGAGGCTGGCGAATTCCGGTGCCGCCTTGAGCGCCTTGTAGGCTTCACACAGTTCGGTGTTCTGGCCGATTTCGGTCCAGTATTCGCTCAGCAGTGGCAGACAGGCGTTGTAGGCATCACGCAGCTCATCACTGTTGAGCACGCTGTTGAGATGACCCACTGGCGACCAGGCGTTGCTCAGTTCGTCGTCCCACTGTTCGATCGGCGCCGCCAGATTTTCCCAGCTCGGGGTTGCCCCCGACGCCTGCAGGTCTGCCAGCAGTTTGGTCAGCCGCTCACGGTTACGGTTCAGCAGGGTTTCAACAGCAGGTTTGACGTGTTCAGGTTTGATCGCCGAGAAAGCGGGCAACACCTGAGCTTCGAGCAAGGGATTAGGCATACGTCATCATCCAGGTTTGACTGAGATTAAACTGAGTATTTGGGCTGACTCGCCACAATTCAAGCGTCAGACCGTGGAATTATGGGCAAACACCGCAGAATTTATCGCTACCGATTGACGCAGGCTATTACCACTCAAAACGAAGCGCAATCTTGTAGGGTCGGGACATGTCCCGACAACTGCTGAGATGTCATTAAAGGTGGTTGTCCAGGCATGCCTGGACCCTACGAAAGCATTATCAACCAATGCTCGGATGATATTTAACCGAAGTATTGGTAATAGCATTATTAATATCCAACGATATAAATCGGCATATATTTAATATCGATGATTCGGAATTTAATCCGTTTTCGAAAGTCATTTTCAAGGCCCGCCAAACACTGCTCTGGCACTTCCATTCGTGTCTGAAACCCAGCCAAATCTTGCTGAAAAACAGCCAATCTTTGCTGAATTCTAACCAGATTCTATCCAATTGTTACAGCGGCTATTTTGGCGTTATTCCTTGGTATGAAATTCAATTCCGACGCTGGTTTTCAGTGGCTTTCGCGGTTATCTCTTGGACAGCTGATTACTGCTCGAACAATAAACCTAATAAATGAGATCGATCATTATGGCACTCCAACAACGCAAGGATGGCGAAGAACATCCATATTGGCCTGCAGGCCCGTTTAAAATCCGCTTGCCATTTGTTCATTATCGCTGGGAATTCCCGGAGATGGTGCAAGGCCTGGTTATGTTTGTCGTCGGTCTGGCGATGATTCCGCTGCTGGAAAAATATCTTGGTATTCCTTACGAAGCCGCACTGGCGTTCTGCTTTATCGCCGGTATTGGTTATATGTTGCCTGCGCTGTTGGGGGTGCCGCTGGTACCCGGCTGGATTACCCCGGCCATTCCGGTGGTGATTCTGTTCCTCGGTGGTTATGAGCCCGGCCCGGAAGCCATCAAGGCGCTGTTTGCCTTGCAGCTGGAAGTCATGGCGATTTTCCTGATCCTGGGCCTCACCGGCTGGGGTTCCAAACTGGTGAGTGTGATTCCCAACTCGCTGAAGTCGGGCATTATTATCGGTGCCGGTATTGCCGCCATGATGGGTGAGCTGAAAACCGGTGGCCGTATCGACAGCACACCGATTTCGCTGATTGCCGGTTCCATTGTGGCCGCTTATATCCTCTTCTCACTGTCGTTCAAGAACGTTGTTGAACAGTCGGCTTTTGCCCGCAAGATCGCCAACTTCGGCATGGTTCCCGGCATGCTGGTTGCCATGATTGTTGGTTGGGCCGTCGCGGAATACCCGCTGCCGGATATCCAGTGGGGGATTACCCAGCCTGACTTCTCTCTGATGACGCATTATCTGGTCACCAGCGTTGGTTTCCCGGATCTGGATATGTTCCTGCTGGCGATTCCAACTGCGCTGATCGCTTACGTCATTGCCTTTGGTGACATTCTGGTCGGCACCACGCTGGTTGAACGCTCCGACCGTCAGCGCCCGGATGAACAGATTGAACTGAACGTTGACCGCATCCACGTGGTAACGGCTATCCGTAACGGCTTGCACGCATTCCTGGCGCCGTGGCCAGGTCTGTCTGGCCCGCTGTTCACCGCCGCCCACGCGACTGTTGCCGAACGTTACGCCATGGGTCGCAAGGCAATGGACTCCATTTACAGCGGTGGCGGTACCTTCTGGGTAACCGGCTTCCTGGCGCTGTTCTGTCTGCCACTGGTGTCGATGTTCAAACCGGTACTGCCAATTGCGCTGTCACTGACGCTGGTGCTGACCGCCTACATCTGCATCATGGTGGGTATGGAGCAACTGAAGAACTCCGCTGAGCGCGGAGTCGCCGGTATTGTTGCCGTGACGCTGGCGATGCCGGACCCTAAATCCACTGTTTACGCGGTGATCATTGGTCTGGTGCTGTACTTCCTGATTGAACGCCCACGGCTGATGGGCAAACACAAGGAAGAAGACGAGTTCCTGTTTGCTGATCAGGCCACGCCAGTGGCGGAAGAGTCGAAGTAAGTCTGACGCCCCATCAAGACAAGGCACTTCAGAATCCATGCGGAGGTCCTCCTGATACCGCCGTATGGATTCCGGGGCAAGCCTGGAATGACGGATTGCGTCTTCCTGAACGCGCAGCGATTCAGGATCCATACAGCGTTGAACGATTCACCGCCGCATGGATCCCGGGGCAAGCCCGGAATGACGAACATTACGTCTTCCTGAACGCGCAGCGATTCAGGATCCATACAAGGTCGAATGGCTCACCGGCGCATGGATTCCGGGGCAAGCCTGGAACCACACCATTTCCCCCACGCATTCCCGGCGGCCGGTCTTTTCAAAAATGTTCACCATTCAGTAAATTTGTTGTACCAATTTACGCTCACGGGTTTAGAGTGATTTTTATTGCCGCACGATTCTCGCCCGGCATTCAGTATTGGATTAGCGGCCGTTTGCTGCTGATCCACAGCGCTATCAAACATCCGTTCAAACACCCGTTCGAGTCACTCATGACCAGCTATTTTATTCAGGCTTTTATCTATCTTGCTGCCGCCGTGTTACTGGTGCCACTGGCCAAACGGCTGGGACTTGGCTCGGTACTGGGTTATCTGATCGCCGGGGTGTTGATCGGCCCGGTGCTGGGACTGGTTGGCAGTGAGACCACCACCATTCAGCACTTTGCCGAGTTTGGTGTGGTGATGATGTTGTTTCTGGTTGGGCTGGAGCTGCAACCAAAAGCCTTGTGGGGCATTCGCCACCGGTTGTTTGGCCTTGGTGGCTTACAGGTGGTAGCCACCAGCGCGGTGCTGGGTTATGGCGCCTGGTGGCTCGGCCAGCCATGGCAGTCGGCGCTGGCGATTGGTCTGATTCTGTCGTTGTCGTCCACCGCTATCGTGTTGCAAACCCTCAACGAAAAGAACCTCAATAAAAGTGAGGCGGGTACCAGCGCCTTTTCGGTGTTGCTGTTTCAGGACATCGCTGTGATCCCGATGCTGGCGCTGATTCCATTGCTGGCCTTGCCGGAGTTACAACAGCTCGGTGGCGACAGTGCAGCCCACAGCGATGATCTCAGTCTGGTGGCGCAACTTCCAATCTGGGGCAAGGCGCTGATGGTGGTGGCGTCGGTCGCCGTGGTGGTATTCGGTGGCCATTTTCTCAGTCGGCCATTGTTCAGTTATGTGGCCGCTTCGCACACCCGTGAGATTTTCACCGCCACTGCGCTGATGCTGGTTGTCGGTATTGCCGCGCTGATGCATCTGGTTGGTCTGTCGCCTGCACTGGGCGCCTTCCTCGCGGGTGTGGTGCTGGCCAGCAGTGAATTCCGCCACGAACTCGAAAGCGATATCGAGCCGTTTAAAGGCATGCTGTTGGGGCTGTTTTTTATCACAGTGGGCGCTGGCGTCGACTTCAGCCTGCTGTGGCACAAGCTGCTGTTGATCGTTGCTCTGACGCTGGTGCTGATGTTGCTGAAAGGCCTGTTGCTGGGCGCGCTGGCGCTGCTGTTCAAACTCAAACCAAGTGACCGCTGGCAGTTTGCCCTCAGTCTGGCGCAGGCCGGTGAATTCGGTTTTGTGCTGCTGACCTACGCCTACAGTGCCCATGTGCTGTCGAGCGAGTTGGCACAGCTGTTGTCGCTGGTCGTCGCGCTGTCGATGTTCCTTACGCCAGCGCTGTTTATCGCGCTGGAGAAGCTGATTTTTCCCCAACTGGCAAAACATGGCGAACAACGCCAGGCCGATACCATCGATAAACGCGGCCCGGTAATTGTTGCCGGGGTCGGCCGTTTTGGTCAGGTGGTGAACCGTCTGCTGACGTCCAACGGCTTTGATACGGTTTTACTGGATCACAAGGTCAGCCAGATTGAATTGATGCGGCGGATTAACGTGAAAGGCTACTACGGTGACGCCAGCCGCCCCGACCTGCTGGAAACCGCTGGAATCGCCGAAGCCAGCCTGCTGGTGATTGCCATCGACGAGCAGAGTCAGGTACTGAAGCTGGTGCGTTACGTCAAACGCCGTTATCCCAACCTCAAGGTGATCGCACGGGCGTTCGACCGGGGCCATCATTACCAGTTGCAGGATGCCGGGGCCGACTTTGTGATCACCGAAACCTACTACTCAGCACTGGAAGCTGGCACCCAGGCCTTGCGTATGCTGGGCTACAGCGATGCGGTTGCCGACCAGCGCAAACGTGCCTTTAACCGCACTGAAGCCCGATTCCGCGAACAGCTGTACCTCAGCTGGCGTGATCAGGGCGGTAAAAGCGCCTTCACCGATCACTATCGCGGGCTGGTGATTAACCTGCAGGAAGCGCTCTACCACGCCATGCAAGAAGCCGATGAGCAGGAAACACCAGCCGCCGCCGAAACCGTTCGCACACCTGTGCCTGCTTCCGAATACGTCAGCAGCAAGGATTTATCGGCCGCCGTCGAAGAAAAGAACGCGGCTGTTCAGGACTAGCAGGCCTGATTGGCACGGCCCATCCTGCAGACCACGTCAGACCTGTAGGTTGGGCCACGCCCAACGATGTGCTGATGGGCACGGCGCATCCTGCAAACCACGTCAGATCTGTAGGTTGGGCCACGCCCAGCGATGCCCTGATAGGCAGCACAACACCTGCTGCATGCCTGTATCCATTCTTCCTGCTTTCCGGATTACCAGATTCCTGCTGACAATCTCGCCATCTGTTTTATATATGAAATTATGATTTACATATGGATTTATAAGGTCATAATCAAATCCCATATACGAATACTAGCGTTCAAATATGAACGCACTAAAAGAGCGAGACAGCCATGACTAGTCTGAATATCGCCATCAGCGGCGCAGGTATCGGCGGCATTACCGCAGCTCTGGCACTGCAAGCGCAGGGTCACCAGGTCACTCTGTACGAGCGAGCGAAAGAATTCTTCCGCATCGGTGCTGACATCAACCTCACACCAAACGCGGTTTATGCCCTTGATGGTCTGGGCCAGGGCGTCGCCGAAGCACTGCGTAAAACCGCCGCGCAGCCAAAATTCCGCATCAGCCGCCAGTGGGACACAGGTGAAGAAACCTCCCGACTGGAAATGGCCGATGCAGCGATGGAAAAATACGGCGCACCACAGCTGACCATTCACCGTGCCGACTTGCTACAAGCGCTGGTTGATGCGGTGGGCGACAACATTCGTTACAACCACCTGACCACCAGCATCAGCCAGGATGAAACTGGCGTTACCCTGACATTTGCTGATGGCAGCGAAGCGCAGCATGACCTGCTGATTGGTGCCGACGGCATTCATTCGATTACCCGTACCACGCTATTTGGCCAGGACGCACCGGAGTTCACCGGCCTGGTGTCCTATCGTGGCGTAGTGCCAGCCAGCAAGCTGAACGTGCCCAACCTGGATTCCTTCACCAAATGGTGGGGTTCAACGCCGGACATCCAGATCGTGACCTTCCCGCTCAACAAGGGCGAAGACACCTTTGTATTTGCCACCACGCCACAAGAAGGCTGGGAAGAAGAATCCTGGACCTGCCCAGGCGACGTTGACGAACTGCGCGAAATCTACCGCGACTTCCACCCGGAAGCCTTTGCGCTGGTCGACGCCTGCGAATCCATTACCAAGTCTGCGCTGTACGTGCGCGAACCCATGAGCCAATGGTCACAAGGCCGCATCACGGTGTTGGGTGACGCTGCCCACCCGATGGTGCCTTTTATGGCTCAGGGCGCCTGTATGGCAATTGAAGATGGCGTGGTGCTGGGCCGTTGCATGGCCAACGTTGATGTTGCTGGCATCCCGGCAGCCCTGCAGCGTTATGAAGACGCCCGCAAGGAACGTACTGCCAATGTACAACGCGGTTCCCGTGGCAACGAGTGGCTCAAGAAAGGCGGTAACGCCGACTGGGTTTATGGCTATAACGCCTGGAAGGTAGAGATCTGATTCGTCTCTCACATTGAGGAAAGCCTGATGCCTGCGGATACCACCCCAACTAACGCAAGTTCGATGAACGCCACAACAACCAACAGCAACGAGACTGCGACTCCCCCCGAGCACTCGGTGCCTGCGGTTCAGCGTGCCATTCGTTTGCTGCGTTATATCGGTAGTGGCCGCAGCTGTCGTAACCTCACCAGCGCCGCAGCCGATCTCGCCATCAACCGCACCACCTTGATGCGGTTGCTGGCGACGCTGAAGGATGAAGGGCTGATTGCAACGATTCCTTCAACTACCAGCAACAGTCAGGGCGGTTACCGCCTGAGCTGGGGCGTGCTGGAGTTAAGCCAGGGCATGAATCAGCAGCAGGCGTTGCTCGACCAGGCCCAGCCGGTGCTCGAACAACTGGCTGAACAGTGCGGAATGTCGGCTTACCTGGCCGTCGCCGACGGTGGCTACTCACTCTATCTGGCACGGGCCATTGCCCGCGGCAGCCTGGTCAGCAACCTCTCCACCGGCACCCGCTTGCCACTCTATCGAACCTCGGTTGGCCGCGCCTTATTGGCCGCCATGACCGTTGAGGAAGCCAGCCAACGGCTGCAACAGCTACCGCCTGAGCACACTGCCGACATTGCGCCTACCCAGGTGTTAGACGAATTAACCCGCGACCGCGCCGCCGGACTCAGCTGGAGCCTCGGCCGTTACGAAGCCAACGTGGGCTCTTGCGCCATCGCACTCTGCCCCCAAGCCAACCAGCCCATCGCCGCCATCAACCTGGTCGGCCCGGGCCAGCGTTTTGTTGATCAACCGGAAGACGTCGCGGACGCACTCAGACGCGCTGCGGCAGAGATATTGGCGGTGATACCTGGCTAGAAAAACCTGAATCAAGTCATGTAAAGAAAAATTATAAACGTAAGCACACCATCATTATTAGTAATTGATGTAAAGTACTGCCATACAAATGAACCATTGATGGTACCGCTTATGAAAGGATTTCGCTTCCCAGCCCTTTGGGGCTTGCTGATGCTTGGCGCATTTACGTCATCTGTTCAGGCCTCCCCCTGTGGTAACCCCTCAGACCAATCCTACTCCACCGCGTGGTCCGGAATTTCATTCAGTACAGCGCTGGGCAATGCTGGCTTCAGCGCCTTCGATTACAACGCGGATGGTGTTGATGATCTGTTGCTGTCATCTGGCCATATGTCGTCCAGCCTGGTCAGCGAATACTGGTTCACCCTGTTGTCATTTGATACCGACACCAACGACTATCAGGTGGTGTGCCAGTCCAGTGTGTATACCGAAGAGATAACCAAACTCACCACCTTTCAGAGTGATGCAGGCACCTACGTCAGCCTGATTGCCATCGACGATGGCTACATTGATATTTTTGATCACAACCTTGGAATAAGTGTTGGCCAGGTTTCCACCTCGAACAGAAGCGTCAACGATTTGCTGGTTGCTGATATCGACAATGATGGTGAGCGAGAATTTGTCGCCCTGACAGACAACTTCACCATGATCTTTAACCTCAACAGCTACGAGCTGGAGCAAACCCTGTCCTGGGGCGGCAGCGCTTTCGGGGTCGGCCATATCACCACCGATAGTGAACTGCAGCTGGCGATCAGCAGTGGCGTTGTCCTGACAATTCAGGGGAGTTCAACTGAAGTAACGTGGGACTATACCGCCACGGGGTTTGCCAGCTCCCTGTTGGAAGTCGGTGATATCAACAATGACGGCTTTGATGAAATTCTGGGTGTGAATACTAGCCTGACCGCATATAGTGGTATATCGATGGGGAGTATCTGGTCTGTCCCCCCTAACAATATTCGGTTTGAAGCCCTCAGTTTATATGACCAGGATAACGATGGCGCGTTGGAGATATTTACGGGTGATGACCAGTGGGGAGAGTTATACATCCTGGACGGTGAGAGCGGCGCCACTCTGGTTGATATTCCAAATGACAACCATGGCGTCACGGACATCATCGCTGGCGATTTCAACGGTGACTCCAGTCTTGATGTCGTCTGGGGTAGTGGCTATTCAAGCAGCGGCGCTGATTACCTTTATATCTACACCCCTGAGAGTAGCAGCCTCGAATGGCAAAGTGGTGAATATTCCGGTCCATACCTTTCGATTGACCTTGGGGATATAACCGGTGATGGTATCGCCGACTTCATTTATGCCTCCATCGACAGCGAGTCTGGCTACAGTTCAGGGATATTACGTGCTATCGATGGCACTACTCTGACAGAAATCTGGACCGCAGATAGCCAGGTTTTTCCTGAAACCGCTTATTTAGATATTCACGATATTAGCATCGCTGACATCGATAATGACAGCACTCCGGAGGTTCTGGTCGCAACTAGAAACGTGTCTGATGGATATCTTTATGTAATTGATGCTGCAACAGGTGCTCTGGAAGCTGAGGTACTTGTCGATGATGATTTACAAGCTATTTATTCAATTAAATTTGACGATATTGATGATGACGGTCATAAGGAAATTCTGCTGGGTGGTGCCAGTGGCAAAATATTCAAGCTGGATGCTGAAACCCTGACACTGACCGATCAATATATAATCCCTGACATTTCAGACCCGATATGGCTTCTTGAATCTGCGGATATTAATTCTGATGGCATAAATGAAATAATTGCTATTACAGACAATCTCGTCGTGATTGATCTGGCTGAAAGCACTATTCATTCCACCGCACTGGAACCAGCAGCCATTTCGATTATTAATGACGCCACTACCGACGAGCCAATTGTTTATCTGGCAACAGAAAGCGGTGCGCTGGGTCAGCTGAACGAAGATTTTAGTAGCAGCACCCTGATCAAAATCTGTGATGATTCCCTGCAAGCGATCGAAGCTATTGATGACCAGACCCTGGCAATCATCTGCGATGGCCAGGTTGGAACGTTTGACCTGACAACCAACACGACTTCCTGGCAAGAAGACACCGGCGATACCGAATATCTGGGGATTCATGATCGCCTGCTGGTCCATCACGGTACCGATACAATCCAGCTGTTTATGGCTGGTATCAGACCCACACTGCTGGATACCTCCGACAAGACGTCGCCATTAATCGCCGGAGATTCCTCTGAAGCAGGCCCCTATAACGCTCCGCTGCACGGCCAGTTCAACGCTCAGGACAACAGCGCTGAGGCGGTCACCTATGCCATCTATCACCAGCCAGAAAATGGCGCGGTCACCATTCCGGATCCTTTGGTCGCTGAATTTATCTACACTCCGACCGGTGACAACCTGGATCCGGTTGAATTTGATTATTTCATGACCGACGGCACCGACTATTCCGGCCTGGGGACCGTAACCATAGACCTCAGCAACACTGCACCAGTCTGCAGTGATGACGAGTTCTCATTACACTGGAACAACGTCTTGCAAGCATCCATGGCGGCTTCTGATGATGACGGCGATGATCTGACCTACGAACTATTGAGCCGACCAGCATATGGCACTGTCACTCTGGCCGATCAGAGTTCGGGGGATTTCACATTCACCATCAGTGATGCAGGTTTCAACTGGCAACAATTCAGTTTTTGGGTGACTGACGGCCAGGCACGTTCTTCTCGATGCTGGATCCAGATATTTATTACCAATGCTGACCCAACAGCCCCGGATCTGACTCTGGATACTGACTTCGCCACTGGTCTTTCAGCCCAGCTCAACGGCACCGATGCAGACGATGACGCGATTATCTACCAACTTGAAGCCAATGCTGCGACTGGTAACGCGTCCCTGACGGAGGATGGCTTGCTGAGCTACGAGGTATCAGGGGAAGACGCCAGCTATCAGGATACCGTTCAGTACCGGGTATACGATGGCCGTAACTGGTCTTCCATAGGTACGGTTTATATTAACGTCACCGGAACCGAGACAGAGGATGGTTCGGACGACAGCTCTGATGATAGCTCTGGTACGGAAACAGGCGACGGCTCTGATTCAGGCTCCAGTGATAGTTCAGACACGGATACAGGCGACGGTTCTGACACAGACTCCGGTGATACTTCTGATACCGATACAGGCGACAGCTCTGATTCAGACTCCGGCGATACTTCTGATACCGATACAGGCGACAGCTCTGATTCAGACTCCAGCGATACTTCTGATAATGATTCCGACGCCAGTGATGACACATCCGATAGCAATGACAGCCCGGAGAACCCGGATAGCAGCAGTTCATCATCCGGTTCTTCAGGCAGCGGCGGCGGTAGCCTGTCAGGCTGGTTCCTGCTGGTGATGTTTGGCTTGCTGCTGTTGGCACGCCAACGATCATCACAAATTCGCCCCGGCTAATGGCGTATAGCTGAAGCCTTGATGCTCTCGTAAAAAAGCCCGGCAACTGTGCCGGGCTTATTCGTTGAGACAATCCTGTTACCGGGCAGTTATCACGCCATAAACGGATAGTCGGTATAACCGACGGCGCCCGGGGTGTAGAAGGTATCTGGATTAGGAGTATTCAGCTCAGCACCGGCTTTCACTCGTGCCGGGAAGTCCGGGTTGGCCAGTATGGCGGTGCCAAAGGCAACGGAATCCACTTTGCCAGCGTCAATATCTGCAGCAGCTTCCGCAGCGCTGTAACCCATATTCACCATCAGGTGACCCTGATAATCAGCCCGAACCGGGGTCAGCACATCAGCGGATTGCAAGCCCATAAAATCGGTACGCATCACGTGCAGATAGGCCAGTTGGTAGCGATTCAGTGCTTTGGCCAGCCAGCTGATCCAGGCTACCGGATCGGCAGTTTTCATGCTCTGGAAGCTGTTCAATGGCGACAGTCGCAAGCCGACTCGACCGGCACCGATTTCAGCAGTCACGGCGTCCAGCACTTCAAACAGGAAACGGGCCCGATTTTCAATCGGGCCGCCGTATTCGTCGGTACGCTGGTTGGCGCTTTCGCGCAGGAATTCGTCGATCAGGTAGCCGTTGGCGCCGTGCACTTCAACGCCGTCGAAGCCCGCCTTGATGGCATTGGCGGCTCCTTGGCGGAAGTCATCAACGATGGCAGCGATTTCGGCCTTGGTCAGCTCGCGCGGCACACTGTAAGGCTGTTTGCCTTCCGGTGTATGGGTTTCGCCTTCGATAGCGATGGCGCTGGCCGACACCGCTTCCTTGCCACCATTGAATGATGGGTGGGCAGCCCGGCCACCGTGCCAGATCTGCATAAAGATCTTGCCACCTTTGGCGTGTACGGCATCAGTGACCTGCTTCCAGGCTTCTACCTGCTCGTCTGAATAGATACCCGGGTCATCGCCGAAGGTGGAAGTATCCGGAGTGACCATAGTGCATTCGGTAATCACCAGACCCGCACTGGCGCGCTGACTGTAGTATTCCGCCATCAGTGCGTTGGCCAGATGGCCTGGTGCACGGCAGCGGGTCAATGGTGCCATCACAAAACGGTTGGCCAACTCAACGTCGCCAACAGCAACCGGGCTAAACAGGGAATCCAGATTCGACATGATCGTCCTCCAGTGGAATGGGTGGTAGTCTATGAACAGAGTCACTATATGGGTCTGAGACTGACGTTTTCATTCACAGTTTGGGTAACAGTGCGTTCAGCTGGCGGCCAAAATGATTTTTGTCAGGCTGTCGATTCCGCTCCGCGGCCACCACTTGCGTCTTGTCTGCCATAGCGGCACAGTGCGGGCAAAATAACCGCCAGTCGCAAAAGGAGACAGCTGATGAGCAAGAGTATACGAGCCTACCAGAATCACACCCCAAAACTGGGCGAACGGGTATTTGTGGATATCTCTGCCGTGGTGATTGGCGATGTTGAACTGGGCGACGACAGCTCGGTGTGGCCGCTGGCGGTGATTCGTGGCGACATGCACCAGATCCGCATTGGTGCCCGCACCAGCGTGCAGGACGGTGCCGTGCTGCATATCACCCACGCCTCAGACTACAACCCGGGCGGTTATCCGCTGATCATCGGCGACGATGTCACCATCGGCCACCAGGCCATGCTGCACGGTTGCACCATTGGCAGCCGGGTCCTGATCGGCATGAAGTCGATGATCATGGACGGTGCTGTGGTTGAGGACGAAGTGATCGTTGGTGCCGGAGCCACTGTAACCCCGGGCAAGGTGTTGAAAAGCGGTTTTGTTTACATGGGCTCGCCCGCCAAGCCGGTGCGTGAAATCACCGACAAAGAGCGCAGTTTCTTCACTTATGGCGCAGGTAATTATGTGCGTTTGAAAGACAAGCACATCGCCGAAGGCTACGACCGGGAAGATTGATTCGCGGTGAATGTGGGTTGTCCAGGCATGCCTGGACCCTACGCATGGATTACGTTGTACCCGGCACCGTTCGTAGGGTCACGACATGTCGTGACAAATATCCTGTCCAATATGGCCTGCAGCATGATACCGAAGCGCCCCTTGGCAGCGCCGCTGCTGGCTCGTTATAGTGTTGCCTCCACTCACGGCCACGGAGACCCACATGACGACCGAAATCTGCATGTTCCCCATCCCTGAGTGTGTCACCTTCCCCGGCACCGTTTTTCCCCTCCACGTATTTGAGCCGCGCTATCGGCAGATGATCCAGCATTGCCTGGATACCAACGCGCTGGTCGCCATTTGCCATACCGAAAAAGTCGTCAGCCTCGGTAAACCCAACGACAATCTAAAAGAAGCGCTGAAATCAAATCAGGCCACCTACAAGCCCTACCCGGTGTTTTCCGCTGGCCTATGTGAGTTGATCGAAACCACGCCGGACGGTCGACTGTATCTGAACGTGCATATCGAACAACGCTTCAAGGCGGTTGCAGAAAAGCAGACGCTGCCGTTTATGGTTTACGAGTGTGAGCCATTCGAAGATCGCCCGGCGACCGATGACGAAACAGAGCTGGCGGCCCAGCTGATGGAAAAGATTCTGGTGCGGCTGCAAGCGCTGGCGCAGAACGAACCAGCCATGCAGCAAACCTTTGCGCCAGCACGCTGGCAGGACAAAACGCCACAACAATTCAGCTTTGAATTATTTGGCTCGCTGTCGTTTGGTGCCGAGAATCAGCAACAACTGCTGGAAATGGACTCAGCCGCCGAGCGACTGGCCTTTGTACTGGAAATGCTTAATCAGATCGAACATCCGGCCTAGAGCGGGAATGCAGGCATCCTGCCTTCATAACAGCCTGGATGCGGGCGAGACGCCCGCGCTTCGTGTCAGAAGTTAATGCTTACCGCCGCCGCAACACGACGACTCCGCTTTAACCTCAACAGCTTCGGTTTTTGCTGCACCACCACAACAGGAAGATGCTGACTTAACCTCAACAGACTCCGCCTTGTCAGCACCACCACAACAGCTGGAAACCGGCGCGGCCACTGCTTCGGCGGCGACAGTGCCACAACAGGAGCTGGCAGCAGGTTTGGCAAGCTCAGGCGCTGGCGTGCTGCAACTGCTATCGCTACCACAACAGCTAATCGAAACTTCTTCACCGGTTGCCAGGCTATGACGGGCTTCGCGAATAATCCGCAGCGCCGAACGAATCACGATAATCGCCACCAGTGTCGCGATAATCCAGTCCGGCCACGGCGAGTTCAGCGCCGTCACCAGACCCGCCGCCACCAACACACCGACGTTGGCGATCATATCGTTACGGGAACAGATCCAGCTGGAACGCAGGTTGATATCGCCACTGCGTGACTTCCACAGCAGACCAAAACAAGCCGCGTTCACAATCAACGCCAGCACCGCAATCACCCCCATGGTTTCCGCTGCCGGAATCTCGTTCTGGGTAATCCGCCAAACCACGTACAGCAACACCCCGATCCCCAGCGCCAGCTGGAACGAGCCGTTCATCAGCGCGGCGCGGGCCTTTTCGGTATTCCCTCGGCCGACAGCATAAAGACTCATGCCGTACACCAGCGCATCCGCCAGCATATCAAGCGAGTCGGCCATCAGACCGCTGGAACGGGCCAGCCAACCGACACCAAACTCCACCACAAACATCGCGGCGTTCAACAACAACACCGTCCATAACAAGGTTTTCTGGCTTTGATCTGTGGCCGATGGCCCACAACAACCGGACATAGCGCCCTCCTCTCAGGCGAACCTGTTCAATAATTAACGCCATGCTAAACCTTCGAGTAACTTTAAGGTCAAGTATGAGTCTGTGTGATTCACACACAATCATCAGGCCTGAGCGCTGACTATTTTTAACGTCATGCGATTCACAAATCCGGCTGATGTTTATAAGGTCTGGATCGATGTCCGTTGCGTTTTAATTTTGGGGAGTCGCCATGAAAATCCGCCAGCTGGCCGAGCGTACCGGCCTGCCCAGCCAAACCATTCGCTATTACGAGGATATTGGCCTGCTCCCGGCAGCCAAGCGTGGTGAAAACGGCTACCGCAGTTATGCCGAGCACGACGTTGAGCGGCTGATTTTTATTCGCCGCTGCAAGGCGCTGCACATTCCGTTGGCCGATATGAAACGGCTGGTGGCGCTGAAGTCTGACCAGGCAGCACCGTGTGGCGAAGTCGATCGCATTATTCGCAACCAGCTGGTTGAAGTGCAGCACCGCCTCGACGAATTACGCCAGCTCGAACACACCTTACAGGCGTTAGCCAACAGCTGTCACAACGACACCATTTCGAGCTGCGAAATATTGCAGCGGCTGGGTACGGTGGAAACAGCTTGTGCGTCGGATGACCCCTGTAGCGAGGCTGGCAATCAGCAATGTAGGAGCGAATTTATTCGCGATAATGACTGACACCACGCCGTCAGGCGCAACGCGTAATACACCAAATCGGCTCGGTGTAATACGCCTGCGGCTATTACACCCTACGAAGCTGTAGCTAGATAAACGAGCGCAGCGAGTGCCATCTAAAACAGCACTGTGCATCGGATGGCGCAAGCTTATCCGACCTACACCCGATAGCCTTCCTCAGCCAATACCTGCTTCACCAGCGGCCGCTGGATCATTGCCTGATAATGCGCCTGACAGGCGTCTGGCAAGTTCATACCCAACCGCACCGCCCAGAATTCGTTGTAAAACAGCGCCGCATCCACCACTGAAAAACGCTCATACACCCACTTGCCCGGCGTGGCTTGCAGCCATTTGGCGACCTGATGAAAACCGTTCATCACCAGCGTACGGCCCTGCCGTTCAATCGCCTCGCGATCATCTTCGCGCAGCATATAACGGTCGGTAGTGAACAGCCGGGTGAAGCCATGTCCATGCATGTGATTCACCAGATAATTCAGGCGGTCGAGTGCCACGGCCTGAGCGTCCAGGCCTTCCGGCAGCAAACCTTTCTTTGGATACTTTTGCCCCAGCCACCAGGCAATCGCTACAAAATCCGTTAACGCGGTGCCGTCGTCCAGCACCAGAGCTGGAATCGTGCCCTTCGGATTAATCGCCAGATATTCCGGCTTTTGGCCATCGCCCGCTGGCAAATTCAGCACATGAGCCGCAAACACCAGCTCCAGCTCTTCCATCAGAATATGAATACCCGTCGAGCAGGAGCCCGGGGTCATGTAGAAGGTCATCATCGGCGTGTCTTCCTCACACAGCTAACTCAAACCCAGGCTGTTGCAACCCTGAAGCCAATTTTCGTGGCCTTGAAAAGACAAGCAAGCCTTTGATTTATCGAATGTTTCAATCACCACAGACTTGTGCAGGATCACACAAGCGACGGCCCAAAACCGGCGCTTGTGATCTTTCGCCCCTGTCGCTGGGCAACATTCGTTAACCAGCCTTCAGGGCAGTCTGGCTTGCCAGCTCGGCGGCAAGCGCTGCACCAGCTGACGCCGCGCGGCATGCCACCAGGCCGACAACAACAGCAAGGCAGAGCCCATCACCACCCCCACCAGCGCCGCACCGATCTCGATACCGGTATCGTCCAGCAGCTGATTCAGCGCGTAGATCACATACCCCAGCGACGACACCATAAAAGCCCGGCGGTCGATCACCAGCGACAGCACCACTAACACCAGATAGGCAACAATCACAAACAGTGCCTGCGACGAACTGGCACCGTCGTCAAAGAATCCCACCCCCAGAAACAGCGGATGCACAATCAGTGGTGCCGCCAGCAAATGCAGCCAGAAGGCGACATCCGCCCGATGCGTCAGCCGTTGGCGGTCGGATAGATCCCACCACATCGCCAGCATGAATACCGCCAGACCGGCCACCAGAAACAGCAGCCACTGAGTGTCTTCTGGCCAGACTTTCATGCCCAGCCCGATCAGATACAACATCAGCGTCGCAGTGCCCGCCGCCACCGTAATCGGCACCCGGAAACGCCACCAGTGCAGCCCAACCAGCAAGGCCAACACCAACAGCGGCCACACCGACATATCGTCACCAAGGGAATGCTCGCCATAGCCGAGGCCAAACACCGCGCCGCCTGCAAAACTCAGTAACAAGGCAATCGCAGGCAAGGCCATACGCCGCTTGCGCACAAAAAACTCCGCCAGCCCCCATGACAACAGCGCCACCAGCCAACCACCGGCAACCGTGTCTGACACCAGCCAGAAGGCCGACACCAGCAGCACCATGCAGGCGATCACCACAAACACATCATTAAAGCCCGACAACAGCCGGAAATTTTCCTCGTCCACCGACGGGCTCGCGCGCCGCTGCTCGACCATAGCGCGGAATCGCTCCACCGCCTGCTGATTAAAAATGCCCTGCTGAACCGCCGTGTTCAGCTCTTCATCCGTGTACATAAACGCCGTTCCTCTGAAGCTGTTCTCTGAAATCTGCCCATCACATCAGCCCACGATGGTACTGACACTGCAGCGTAAATTCAGCCGATCACTACTGACATTGGCTGTCAGGATCACTCCGCCATAGTGCTGTTGCGTTAGCCATCCGCTACGACCAACGATTGCAAACAACCAAAAGGAAACAAGACATGGAAAACCAGCAGCACAACTTCCACAGCCGCTACAGCCGCCCGCACAACGTGCTCGAACAGGTACGCTTTCGACTCGCCGAGGGTATCGACAGCCTCGATTTTCTGGCTGCCAACGAGCCAGTACAGGCATGGCTGCGCCAGCAGCCAGGCTTCCTTTATCGAACCCTCTGCCAAAACCCAGACAGTGGCGAATGGATTGATCTGGCCTACTGGGCCGACGCAGAGACTGCCACTGCCACCAACAGCCAATTCATGCAGCAGGATGCCAATCGCGAATGGGTTAGCATGATCGATCATGGCAGTATGCAGATGCAGCACAGCGAAGTGCTGTTTGCAGAAGCAGGCACGCCAGCCTGACAGGCTTGATGAGGTAACCGATGCATAAATCCGAACGGCTGTTTCAGCTCACCAACCTGCTGCGCGGCCGTCGGACTGCCATTACCGCCAAACAGCTGGCTGAACGGCTGGGCGTTAGTGAGCGCACCATCTATCGGGATATCCAGACCCTCGAGTTATCCGGCATCCCGATTGATGGCGAGGCCGGAGTCGGTTATCGCATCCGCTACGACTTTGAACTGCCGCCACTGATGTTCGACCGCGAAGAAATACTGGCGCTGGTGCTCGGCAGCCGGATGGTGAAATCCTGGGCCGACCCGCTGCTGGCCAGCGCCGCCGAACGCTCACTGGCCAAAATCAACGCCATCCTCCCGGCTGAACTGAAAACCCTCGCCGACCAGCAAAGCCTGCTGGTACCCGACTTCCGCGACCCCAAACTACCAGAAACCATTCGGCTGTTGCGGATCGCCATCGAACAACAACGCCAGATCCGGCTGCAATACACTCGCGCCGATGGCGAAATATCACAACGCACCATCGACCCGCTGGGACAGGTTTATTGGGGCGGCAAATGGACCGTGATTGGCTGGTGCCATAAACGCCAGGACTACCGCCAATTCCGGCTTGATCGTATCCAGACTCTGGAGCTACTCGACGCTGTATTCGAAACCAGCAACAGCCACTCGCTGGCGCACTTTCTGAGCCTGATTGAAAAGCCGGAGCCGTAAGGCATGGAAAATCCGTAAGGCCTGGGTAGATCAGTATGATCTGTGGTGGCGTGAGCCGAATAACCAGCTTATTCGGCTTGAATTATGAGCCGAATAGAAGCAATAATCGGCTCACTGAACAAAAAACGAGCAAGCCGATGTCTGAGACCTGGATCTGGCAACAACCTGACTGGCCGAATTTCGACTGGGATAAAAGCCTGATCGAACCCCGCTTGCGCCAGCTCAGACAACATCTGGGCATTCTGATCGGCCATAGCCAGTCCAATCTGGCAGACCAGCAAGAACGAACGCTGGATACCCTGCTGGGCAACATTCTGGCGTCTTCAGCCATCGAAAATGAAATACTGGACGCCCGTTCGGTACGTTCATCACTGGCCAACAAACTGGGCATGGATAGCAACCAGCCGTACCCGGTATCGGATCGTTCCGAAGGCATCGCCCAACTCATGCTCGACGCCATTGAAAACAGTCACGAAACCGTGACCGTAAAACGACTGTGCACATGGCACCACTGGCTGTTCCCGCAAACCGAAGCGCTGTTGTTATCCCGGCCGATCCTCGTTGGCCAACTGCGAGGCTCGGAACCGATGCAAGTGGTTTCCGGACGACTCGACAAGCCGACCGTGCATTACGAAGCCCCACCACGTGACATTCTGGAGCAGCAGCTGGACAGCTTTCTGCATTGGTTCCAGCAAAGCCTGACTGACCCGCTACTTGACCCATTGCTGCGAGCAGCCATCACCCACTTATGGTTTGTAACCCTGCACCCGTTCGATGATGGTAATGGCCGCATCACCCGCGCCCTCACCGATATGGCACTGGCACAAGCGGACCACCAAAGTATTCGCCTGTACGCCATGTCAGCCGCCATCCTTGAACGCCGCCAAAGCTACTACGACATACTTGAAAGCACCCAGCGCGGTGACATGGATATCACTCCATGGCTGCTGTGGTTCTTCGACACACTGGAACAAACCCTTGATCAGGCACTGGAAAGCATCGACCGGACCCTGAACAAACGCCGCTTCTGGATGAAATTCCACGACGCCGGGCTGAGCCCCGAGCAAATCAAGGTACTCAACCGGCTATTGGACGGAGGGGAAAAGGGATTCGAGGATGGAATCAGCTCCAGCCAATACCAGAAAGTGGCCAAGGTGAGCAAAGCCACCGCCACCCGACACCTTGCCGACTTGCTCAGCAAGGGGTGTATAGAGAAGTTGCCGGGTGGTGGGCGGAGTACCAGGTATCGGGTTACAGATTCCTACATTAGCTAAACCTGTTCAACCAACAAAAATATGCTCGCGGTGATAAGCCAAAAACTCACTATCAGGCCAGAATTTGCCCGGCTTCTGAATCGTTTTTCCTTCATAAGCAAGCAGCGCTGTTTTGAGGAAATCGTTATCCGAATGCTGTAGTTGAGAAGATATTTGCACCGTTAAATCGTCATCTAAACAGATCAGACCACGATCAAATGCTTTGTCGTGCAAGACTGATAAACACAGTCCGTTGCGGGGGTTTTTACGCTGATTAGTTTCGGCACTCCAAGGCACAATATGGCTAGCGACAAGTAGCTGAGGAATAGCAACGCCACTGATACAACATTGGCCACCATAAGCACTTATCACCGCATTACGAAAAGCTCTTTGCCCAACTCGTCTTTTAGCTTTGGTAATAACGTCTTCCCCGGAATAGTCCTGATCGTTGGGATTAGGATCACCCTCTTCTTCGTCCTGCTTTACGCCAGTTTCAAAAAATCCATGGGCTTTCTGTATTTCATCAGCAAACGTATCCCAGTCGTTGGTCATTTCAACCCACATGGCTTTATCTGCCGCTGATGAACTCGCGAGTCCACTACGTCCCGATGCTATAAAGGTTGGGTCAACGCTGGCGATATTTGAAAGTTTCATCGCCAGAGCAGACGGCGTTCTGCCAATTTTCGCAGCGAAGAAATTAATTTCTGGGTTACTGGTATGAAAGCGTCCGAAGGGGATTCGACAATACAGATCGTATGCGATTAGGAGTTGTTGACGGGTCCATCCGTTTGACTTTGCCATATTACTCACAGCTCAAAACAATACTGAAATGGTAATCCACAAATTGATTTACGCTAACCCTCAATCCTCATCAACCACCTCAACCACACCTACCGCCTCAGTCCTGGTGACGACGTAACCGACTGCTTTAACGGTGGTGAAGCCGCTTTGCAGCACGCTGCTGCCGTCGTTGTTGGCGACCAGGGTCCAGACCTGTTCCGGGGTTTCTTGCATAAAGGTCATCACGCGATGGTGTTCTGAACCGTCCATGCCGAGCAGGAAGCCATGAAATCCGGCCTGTTCGTCGAAGGGGTTGGTCATGGGGCAGTATTCTTCGATGAATTCGGCAACGGTGATGGTTTGCATGGTGGTCTCCTGCGTGAGGGTTGGGCGATGAAGCATTTATCAACGAGACCTTACGCGAAATTATGCGCGGCGTCCGGTTTCTGTCGTGTTGAATTTTCCATTTAATCAACAGCCTATATATGACACATTTATAGCTTCCAGGGGCTGTCATTCCTGTCTGGTGGTTTGTTCCGTTGAACCTGCAGTCCTGATCAGGGCCAGATGACAGGAACATGGGAAGTTTGTTGGCAAGGTGTGCCTTGCCTCTACGATGGAGCTTCATTTCATTCGTCTCAACAGACACAGGACAGGGATATGTCGGATTCACAAACAGATCTGCAAAGCCGCCTGTTTTGGGGGCTTTGGCACAATTCGCCAGACAATATGTTTATCCTGCGGGTGCAGCCGGATGACTATTATGTGATGGGTACCAATCAGTCGCTGGCGGATACGGTTGAGCAGTCCATCCCGGATATGAACGGCAAGCCGCTGCGCAGTATTCTGACGCCGGAATTTCGCGATTTTGTGGTACCCAATTACGACCGCTGCGTGAAGCTGAACAAACCCATTCAGTATGAAGAGGAAGATACCTTTTCCTGCCCGGGGATTACCCGTTACTGGAGCACCATGCTGTCTCCTATTGGCGGCGCGGATGGCAAGGTGGCGTATATTTTCGGGATTTCTCGCAATGTCACCGAGCTGAAGCGGGCGCAACGTCAGGCCCAGCAAGCGGCGATGGAGGCCGACAAGGCCAACCGGGTTAAAACCGCGTTTCTGGCCAATATGAGTCATGAACTCCGTACACCGTTAAACGGTATCCGTTCTGCTGCTGAATTGCTGATCGATAATCCCTCCGCAGAGGAACGTAATGAGCTGTGCCGGCTGATTGGTTCGGCAACGGAAGCAATGACGCGTCTGACCAGTGATGTGCTGGACTATGCCCGGCTTGATTCCGGTGTTTTACGAATGGAATCAAAGCAGTTTTCAGTGCAGAACCTGTTTGCTGACGTGCAGCAAATACTGCAGATCCAGGCCCGCGACAAGGGGCTGGATCTGCGCTGCGAGCTGGATAAAACCTTGCCACCCTTGTTGCGTGGAGATCCCGGCAGGATCAAGCAGGTGTTGCTGAATCTGGCCAGCAATGCGGTCAAGTTTACAGATGTCGGAACGGTACGACTGAGCTTGCAGGCGGGCCCTCGTGAAGGTTCCGTACAAACCTTGCTTGGTGAGGTAGCCGATAGCGGTATTGGCATTAGGCGAGCCGATCAGGCCCGTTTATTCCAGGCTTTCAGCCAGCTCGATGATTCTACCACCCGGCCGTATCAAGGCACCGGGCTGGGTCTGGCGATCAGTAAGGATCTGGTCGAAAACATGGGCGGCCATATCCATGTCGAAAGTGAATTTGGCAAAGGTTCCTGTTTTCGTTTCCAGGTGCGCTGTGAAGTACCAGAGCAACAGCCATCATTCCTGGTTCGCTCACCGGAAGTACGCCCGGATCAGCGCAGCCTGAAGGGCCTGAAAGTGCTGTTGGTTGAGGATAACTACATCAATCAGAAGGTCTCTACCCGGCTGCTTGAGCGCGAAGGTATGCGGGTGACTCCAGCGATTAATGGCCAGGTAGCGTTACAGCTGTGTCAGCAGCAGTGCTTTGATCTGGTGCTGATGGACTGGCATATGCCAGCAATGGATGGTTTGCAGGCCACCCGGGAAATTCGGCAGCTGTCGCTGCGCTGGCAGCAAATTCCGATCATTGCGCTGACGGCCAATGCGATGGAGTCGGATCGACGGATTTGTCTGGATGCGGGAATGGATGATGTGATCACCAAACCGATGGACAGCGCTGAGTTGTTTCAGGTTATTCGTCGGCTGGTGTTCAAGGTCGGTAACGGTCGTTAGGTTTTATTCGCGTGGGTTGCATGGCCCGCGCTGTATGGAGCCCGGAATGACGTGGCAGGGCCGGTTTCTGGCAAGGCATGCCTTGCCCCTACAACGCCGCATGGATTCCGGGGCAAGCCCGGAATGACGTGGAGGGGCCAGCTGGCCTACAGTGCATCAGAACTCAGAATCCTGCGCCAAAACGCAGCGACCAGATATCCAGTTGCTGGCCATCAAACATCAGCCGTTTGAGGCCGCCATCCAGTCTGTAACGATCACTCAGCTGGAAGTTCAGACCCAGACCCAGCAAGGGTGCAAAGCCTCCTTCAAAGCTGGCATTCAGCTCACTGCGACTGCTTTCAACCTGGCCATGCCAATAATACACGCCAATGGTTGCTGCCAGTCGGAGGTTGTCCGTCAGTGGTGCCAGCGGAATCGGATTCAGAAACACCTGATTGAGCATAAAGCCGTCGCCACCGACCGGATGATAACGACGCAGTTGTTGCTTCAGCTCCGCCGGATTAACCGTGCCGTCGAGGCTGGTGTCGGCATCACCCATATCGAGATAACTGAATTCAGCAGCAAAGCCCGGCATATATTCATAACCAATACCGAGATTGAGTACTCCACGGCTGGTGTCGTAGTTGGTGATTTCGACGTCCTGACCGCTGTCTTGCAGACGGGTCTGTAATTCACCTTTGCTGAGGCTGCTGTGCGCCTGGCCGATGCCTATGAATACGTAGCGGTTGTCAGAGAAGTCCGAGGCCTGGGTTTGGAGTGAGGTCACAGACATCGCCGCAGTAGCTAACGCGCCGCCACAGACCAGAGCCAGGTTGTGCAGGCATTTTTCAGGCGAGCGGCTTGCTCGCTCTGTATGCAGGCAGGCCGCCTGTGCTCCCAGATGCACTCCCGGAGATCGAGGGGAACGGCGCGCTTTACGCGCCGCTCCTGCAAGACCCAGCAGGCCAATCAGCGACAGCCAGCCCATCGCGCCACCGCTGCTTTGGGCAGAGTTATCAACACCATTCAGTTCCTGTTTATCGGCATCCAGAATGGAGACGGAACCCGGATCTTCAATTGAGCGGTTAGCCATTCCATCCGCATCGTTCGGACCACCATCTTCAATGGTGACCTGTACACAGTGGTAGCCTTCGGTCAGACCTTCTTCCCAGCTGTCGCCACCCGGAGGCGGACAATAGCCCGGTGTACCTGCTGCCGAGTGCAGTTTGTTGTTGTCATCAACCACAAAGTTACTCCAATGTCCGTTCATGTATTTGCGGTAGGCAGCATTGGCTGGAATCGCACTGACTTGCGGGAACACAACCTGCACAACCTGCCCTGCAGTTGCCAGTTCATGAATCTCAAAGTCGAATACACCACCCTCAGACTGATAACTTGGATCACTGATCAACTCATCCAGACTATCCATTTCACTGTCATACAAACGAGTGCCGCCACCACTGCCGAGCAGTGCAAAACGGCCCAGACGACAACGAACACCCGGATCACATTCCACCAGATAGCCATCGGTTTGATCAGCCAGTTCTGGTAATACATTCATGCGATTAATGTTGTCGAGGTAATCAGGAATACCGTCATGGTCACTGTCGCCAGTGCCTTCGGTTGCGTCATCCGTTCCGTCGCCATCACTGTCGTTACTGGCGAGCAGCTCTGGCAGCGTCGCAACCACACTGAAGTACAGATCCTGGGTAGTGGCGGCCAGCGCGCTGTCCATCACGCGCAGCTGCACGTGATAGAGACCATCAGAGAGGCCAGCAGGATCAAATACCAAAGTGCTGTCTGTGCTGCTGCCGTCGGTGTCAACCAGCGCAGTGTCTGTGCCGCTCCAGCGATAGCTGTGGCTATCACCACTGTTCGGATCGATCACCGTTGCGGTAATCGTCGCCATCCCTTCATCACGGGCAATCAGGCTGGTGCTGACGCCGGACTGGGTGAGGTTCAGATCAATGGAGGGTGCCACATTACCTTCGATGATCATCACCGTGATGCTGGTGTCTTCTGCCACCCCGGAATTGATGTCGTAATAATCCGGGTTGGCTGGCGCATAACCGCCTGCCAGATCATCCGCGTTGGTGGTGGCGTCATTGAGGCTAATAACCAGGGTTTCATCACCTTCGGTGATGTTGTCAGCAACCAGAGGTACGCTCAGACTGACTTCCATCTCACCCTCGTTGAAGACAACACTGCCGTCCACCAGGTCATAGTCATCGCTGCTGGCCGTACTGCTGCTGTCGATCATGTAAGGCACTTCGAACGGGTAATCCGGCGCCTGACCGTTCAGCTCGAGTCGAATGACTGCTGTTGAACCTTCAACACCAACGATATTGCTGCTGAAAGACACCAGCGGACGGATCCTCAGAGTCTGCTCAGCGGTTCCTTCGTTACCCTTATTGTCGCTGGCACGCCAGGTTACGGTGTATTTACCCGGAGCCAGATAACCGGTACCCGTGCCCAGCATGTCATGGCTGGCGACACAACAGTCACTGCCATCCACGTTATCCACCGCCAAACTGGTATCGGTAGCACCTTGTAGCAGCATGCTGGTGGTCACTTCGGTGAACAGACCAGTGGCGTCGATGGTCAGGTCGGCCGGAGCCGTCAGCACCGGCGCGGTTTCGTCGAAGTAGTCATCGGCATCGGTTGGATCGGTGCCGTCCGCTTCTTCGTCAGCATTGCTGATGGTGTCGCCGTCGGCGTCTTCCAACGCATCACTGTCGTCGTACGGATCGAAGCCATATTGCTCTTCGTAGTCGTTCGACATGCCATCGTTGTCAATATCCGGGTCTTCGCTGTCTGGAATACCGTCGGTATCGAAGTCACCAATCACGGTCAGTGTGAAGGCTGCCAGAGAGCTGCTGTTATTCACCGTCGCACCGTCGTCAACGGTGATGACAATGTTGCTGTAGTCCCCTTCATCGCCGACGGCCGGGTTTGCGGTCACCGCACCTGTGCTGCTGTCGATGCTCATCCAGTCCGGCTGGCCACTGAGGCTGAAGGTGAAGCTGCTGCTGTCGACGTCAGTAACGGTCGGCGTAAAGCTGAAGGTCGCGCCTTCCAGTACGCTGCTGGCTGGCGTGCCCGAGATTACTGGCGCGTCGTTAACCGCGTTGATGGTGATGGTCACGCTGGCAGTGTCGGAAGTACCGGCTTCGTTATCAGAAATCTGATAGCTGAAGCTGTCGCTGCCGTAATAATTCTCTGCTGGCGTATAGCTCAAGGTACCGTCGCCGTTGTCGATCAGGCTGCCGTTGGTCACATCAGTGATCAGCGTCACGCTGGTCAGATCCAGGCTGCCGTCGATATCACTGTCGTTGGCAGCGACGTCGATCAGCAATTCGGTGTCTTCATCGGTGGCGACGCTGTCGTCGTTGGCCAGCGGTGCATCGTTGACCGCTGTAATGGTCAGGGTGACGGTTGCCGTGTTGGACCACTCACCCAGATCATCCATAACCCGGTAGCTAAAGCTGTCGCTGCCGTTGAAGTCTGCTGTTGGCGTGTAGCTGATACTGCTGTCCGCGTTGACGGTCACAGTGCCATCAGTTGGACCAGTTACGATTGCAACGCCATTGATTGTGCCATCGACGTCAGTGTCATTACCCAGCGCGTTGATGTTGTGAGTGGTATCTTCCAGCAAGGTTACCGTGTCATCGTTAGCCACCGGCGCGTCGTTCACGGAGGTGATGGTCAGGCTGACGGTGGCGATGTTGGACGTGGCGTCTTCGTTGTCTTTCACCACGTAAGTGAAGCTGTCACTGCCGTTGTAGTCGGCGGTTGGGCTGTAGGTGATTTCGCCCGTAGAGTTATCCACAGCCACAGTGCCGTGAGTCGGATCGGCAATGATCGTAACCTGGCTAACATCCAGGGTGCCGTCGACATCACTGTCGTTTGCCAATACGTCGATCACTACGTCAGTGTCTTCGTCGGTAGTTGAACTGTCGTTAGCTGCGACCGGTGCATCGTTAACCCCACTGATGTTAATGATCAGGGTGGCGACGTTGGAGGTCGCGCCGTTCTGGTCATCAATCTGGTAGGTCAGGCTGTCGGAGCCGTTGAAGTCGGCGTCCGGGTTATAGAGGATTTCCCCACTCACCACCGAGGCAGTACCGTGCGCTGGCTGACTAACAATCGTCAGAGTCGCGGTATCGACACTGTCACCGCTATCCACGTCCGTGTCGTTGTCGGCAACATCAACGGTAACGTCTGTGTCTTCATCGGTCTCAACCGTATCGGAAACAGCCACCGGAGCATCGTTCACTGAATTAATCGTCACAGAGACCGTAACATCACCGGTATTACCCGTGTAGATATCGTCTACCGCGTAGGTGAAGGTATCAGTGCCGTTGTAATCCGTCGCTGGCGTATAGGTGATCACACCATTGGCGGTGTTCACACTGGTTGAGCCATGAGATGGCGCATTGGTCACGGTAACGCTGGCGGCGTTCAGCGCTGAGTCTGAATCCGAGTCGTTAGCCAGTACGTCGATGGCAACCGCGTTGTCTTCATCCGTGGTAGCGCTGTCAGCAGTGCCGACCGGTGCGTTATTAGCCACGGTGAAGTTCAGGCCGCTGCTGTCGCTAATGCCAGCCCAGGCATTACCCAGGCTGTCAGTAACGACACCAGCATCTGCGAGCAAGTAATAACTGTGAGTCGGCGTAAAGTCAGCGCTTGGCGTGACTGTCAGTACCATGCCCGCCAGAGATACCTGAGCAGAACCCACTGCCAGTGACTCCACCAGGGTATCGCCGTCGGCATCATAAATGGACAGCTGGCCAGAGCCGACTACCACAGTTTCGGAGAAAGTCAGCGCGATCAGGCTGTCATATTGCACCGAGCTGGCATCGTCTGCGGGTACTGAGCTGCTAACCGTTGGCGCAGTACCATCGTAGGTCAGGCTGAACGCGGTTGCTGCTGTGTTGGCCGTGCCGCCAGTATCCGTTGCAACACCGGCCGCAATATTAACGGTCACTGCACCATCGGCGGCCGGGGTGATATCAGCCGTGAAGGTGATGTTGTCGCTGCTGGCCAGATTGCTGGCAGTACCGTTGGTAACACTGATGTCTGTCGCCGCAAAACCGCTGACGGCTTCACTGAAGGTGATGGTCACCGCAAATGGCGAGCTGGCAGTCGGATCAGTTTCGGAACTGCTGATGGCGACCGTTGGGGCAGTCGCGTCATAGGTGATGCTGAACTGGCTGGCAGCCGTGTTGCTGTTACCTGTGCCATCCGTGGCCACGCCGGCATTCACATCCAGAGTCACCGTACCATCTGCGGTTGGGCTAACAGTCACGGTATAAACACTGCTACTGGTAGCAGCAAAGTTACTCAGGCTGGCGTTGCTGGCGCTGATATCGGTAACCGTAAAGCCAGTGACGTCTTCACTGAAGGTTACGGTCGCGGTGAACGCCGCATTGGTGGTGCCGCTGGCAGCTGAAGTAATCACAACGGTTGGTGCGGTAGCGTCATAAGTGATGCTGAATTGGCTGGCAGCCGTATTGCCGTTACCGGCACTGTCGGTTGCCACAGCTGCATTCACATCCAGCGTCACCGAGCCATCGGACAGCGGCGAAATTGTCGCTGTATACACACTGGTGCTGGTCGCAGAGAAGTTACTCAGGCTGGCATTAACCGCTGAGATATCCGCCACCGTAAAGCCGGTAACGGCCTCGCTGAAGGTGAAGGTCGCTGTGAAAGCGGCGTTGGCCGGATCGCTGACGGTCGAGCTGATCACCACCGATGGTGCGGCGGTATCAATGGTAAAGGCTGTCATGGCCAGCGCAGAGCTGCTGTTGCCCGCACTGTCGGTCACGGTCAATGCACAAGTGGTGTAAGAACCATCCGCAAGCGCACTGCTGTTATCCGACGCTGTCAGGGTGATGGTGTGATTCCCCGCGGCAGAGAGCGTTGTGGAACTTGAGGTACCACAGCTACCGGTGATCGCCAGAGTACCCACTTCAGAGGTACTGAAGGTGTAGGACGGCGTGTTGTCGTTACCTGGTGTGGTTACTGCCGTCACCTCAGCCAGCACAGGTCCTGTACTGTCCAGCGTTGCCGTATCCGTCACGGCAGTTGCGGCGTTGCCTGCAGTGTCCGTCACAGTGACAGAGAGAGTCAGCGTGCCATCGCTCAAGCCAGACAGATCCAAACTGCTAATCTGATCGGTCGCCGTTGCCAGCGTGCCAGAGCCGGTAACATTGGTGCCACCACCGCTGGAGCTGATGCTGTAGCTGTAGGAGGCCCCCACTTCGCCACCCGCAAAGGTAAAGCTGACAGAGCTGGCTTCGGAATCATTGATTGAACTGTCATCGAAGCTGACGCTATGACCCGTCGGTGCAGTGGTATCCAGCGTTGCGGTATCCGTCACGGCGGTTGCGGCGTTGCCTGCGGTGTCAGTGAGCACTACAGACAATGTCAGAGTGCCATCACCCAAGCCGGACAAATCCAGGCTGCTGATTTGATCAGTGGCGGTGCTCAGCGTGCCGGAACCCGTCACATTAGTGCCGCCGCCGTCAGACGAGATGGTGTAGCTGTAGGAAGCGCCCACTTCGCCTCCGGTAAAAGTAAAGCCAACGGTGCTGCTTTCAGAAGCATTGATTGGGCTGTCATCAAAGCTGACGCTGTGGCCGGACGGCGCTGTGGTGTCCAGCGTTGCGGTATCTGTGACTGCAGTCGCGGCGTTGCCTGCGGTGTCAGTCAGAACGACAGACAAAGTCAGTGTGCCATCACCCAGGCCAGACAAATCCAGGCTGCTGATTTGATCCGTGGCGGTGCTCAGCGTGCCCGAACCCGTCACATTAGTGCCGCCGCCGTCAGACGAAATGGTGTAGCTGTAGGAAGCGCCCACTTCGCCACCTGCAAAGGTAAAGTCAACAGAGCTGGCTTCGGAATCATTGATTGAACTGTCATCGAAGCTGACGCTATGACCTGTCGGTGCAGTGGTGTCCAGCGTTGCCGTATTCGTCACAGCCGTCGCAGCATTGCCTGCGGTGTCAGTGAGCACCACAGACAATGTCAGTGTGCCATCACCCAGGCCGGACAAATCCAGGCTGCTGATTTGATCAGTGGCGGTGCTCAGTGTGCCGGAGCCGGTGACATTGGTGCCGCCGCCGTCAGACGAGATGGTGTAGCTGTAGGACGCGCCCACTTCGCCACCTGCAAAGGTAAAGTCGACAGAGCTGGCTTCGGAATCATTGATCGAGCTGTCATTGAAGCTGACGCTATGACCTGTCGGTGCTGTAGTGTCCAGCGTTGCGGTATCCGTCACCGCGGTTGCGGCGTTGCCTGCGGTGTCAGTCAGAACCACGGACAGAGTCAGCGTGCCATCGCCAAGGCCAGATACATCCAAACTGGAGATTTGGTCCGTTGCGGTCACCAGTGTGCCGGAGCCGGTGACATTGGTGCCGCCACCGTCAGACGAAATGGTGTAGCTGTAGCTCGCCGTCGCTTCAGCGCTGGCAAAGGTAAAGCTGACAGTGCTGCTTTCAGAAGCATTGATGGCACTGTCATCGAAGCTGACGCTATGGCCGGATGGTGTGCTGGTATCTGCACTGGCGTTACTGGTATCTGCCGTGGTGGTGGTGTTACCGGCGTTATCCGTCGCGGTAGCGGCAATATTCAGGTTATCACCGTTGGCCGAACCGGCGGTCAGCGTATAGGTTGCTGTCCAGCTACCGGAACTGTTGCTGGCAGCAACTGCGCTACCACCACCAAAGGCTGAGAAATCAACTGTCAGGCTGGCAATGTTGTCGCTGTTGTTGTCACCAGTGCCGGTGTTATTCCAGCTGGCAGTGATGGTATCGCCCGTGATAAAGACGCCGCTGTTGCCACTGGCACCCGAGATGCTCAAGGCACCATCGGTCAACGTGGGGGCGATGTTATCCGCTGTAGCGCTGGTGGTATCAGGCGTTGTTTTGGTATTGCCCGCGTTATCCGTGGCAGTCAGCGAGACATTCAGGTTGGTACCGTCGATAGCACCTGCTGTGATGGTGTAGGTCGCCGTCCAGCTACCGGCGCTATTGCTGGCAGAGACCGCACTACCGCCACCAAAGGCAGAAAAGTCCACGGTCGCAGAGCTGATGGTATCACTGTTGTTATCGCCGCTGGCGGTGTTGTCCCAGCTGGCGGTAACAGTATCGCCGATTTTGTATGCACCACTGGTTCCAGAGGCCCCCGAAATACTCAGGTTGGCATCCGTCACGGTTGGAGCGATGTTATCAACGGTGGCGTTGCTGGTATCTGCGGTGGTGGTTGAGCCGGTGCTGTTAGTGGCGGTGACCGAGACATTGCGATTGCTGCTGTCGATCGCACCACTGGTGATGGTGTAGGTCGCCGTCCAGGTTTCCGAGCTGTTGCTGGCACTGACGGCAGCGCCACCACCAAACTGGCTGAAATCAACCGTAACAGCGGTGATGCCTGAATTGTTATCACCGCTGGCAGTGTTATCCCACACGGCAGTCACGGTATCGCCGACTTTAAAGGCGCCGCCGCTGCCACTGGCCCCGGAGATACTGATGTTGGCATCGGTAACGGCTGGAACATTGGTGGCGGTCAGTTGGCTACTGGTGGCTGCACTCAGGGCACCCGAACTGGCTTGCAGGTTGAAAGTCTCACTGCCAGAGCCGGAGGCTGTATAGGTCAGCACCAGTCCGCTAAAGGTCGCCACGCCCGAGCTGGGGGTCAGGGTCACGGTCGTATTGGTGCCATCGCCATCGCCGGTGCCTGTTATGGTTGCCGAACCGGCACCATTCACTTCTGCCAGCACAATGTCCGTACTGTAACCGGTATCCAGTGTGTTATTGGCATCCAATGCCTGTACCACAGGAACTGTGCTAAATGCTGTGGCGACACCACTGGCGACGGTTGTCGGTGCCGGTTGGGTCGTGAAGGCGAGCTGGGTGGCAACGACGTCGGAGGTGACAGAATTGGCGTCGACAGTACTCAGGTCTGAGCCGGTGCCATCTTCATCATCGGCGGTCAGGGTAAAGGCTTGCTGGTCAGCCGTAGCGGTATAAACCACATCGGTAAAGGTCGATACACCACTGATCGCGTTCAGCGATGTTATACCGGAAAGGCTGCCTGCGCTGGCTTCTGTCAAAGTGACCGCTTCCGTGAAATCAACGTCGGTATTGCCAAAGGCATCCTGCGCCGTCACAACGGGTTGCGTCGTCAGTGCTGAACCTGAAGTAGAACCTGCTGGTTGAGTGGTGAAGGCCAGCTGTGTGGCTGTCACATCAATGGTGGTGCCGGTGCCGTTGGTTATCGGAGAGGTCGAGGCGAACGTGGTGCCCGAGCCCACCGTAATGTCGGTATCACCGTCAATACTGAGAATATAGGTGTGATCTTCTGTCAGATTACTGGTGTCGTTGTAATGGCCCCAGATATAGAACACCGTTCCCGACCCGTTACTCATCGTCAGGCCAAGATCGCTGAAGGTCACTGTGTCTGTGCTGGCATCATAGGTGCCAGTATTGGTCGTCAGTCCATAACCAGAAAGGCGCCAGGTGACCTGGCTACGTTCTGCATCGGTACTGGTACCGGAAACGTGCATGACAATGTCAGTAGGCTTCAGAGTCTCGCCATCTGTCCCATCGTCATAGAGCATGAAATCCATCAATCGTGTGGACTCACCCTGAGTATCAATCGTTGTCGCCAGACCAACAGGCTCAGAAACCGCACCGTTAGCGTACATATAGGCGGATGCCGTGGCTGAGGAAGGAGCGTCTCCCTGTACGACTTTGAAATACAAATCCAGGGTGGGTTGCGAGCCGCCGTTGTAATACAGCTGACCACCCGAATAGATATCCGAAGGTGTCGAGCCATAGGTGTACCAGACGGAAATACAGGTTGCTGGCGTGATCTTGAATGAGTAGGTATTGCCCGCGGTAATATTAACCTGGGTCGTCAGGGGATAACTTGAAAAGCTGTAGTCCGTATAGCTATTGGCATCGCTGTTGGAAGGCACGCCAATGTTATCAGACGCTAACACCGTGCCGGTCAGGTTGGCACTATCGTACACCGTCACGGTACATTCACCGGATACGCCAGCAGGCGATACCGAATTTCCTGCTACCAGTTCAATGCTGCTCAGTACGCCAGTCTTGGTAGCAGTGAAGGATTGGCCGAATACACCGCCACCAAAACCCTCATAGTTATCCGTCAAATCGCCGTTGTCACTGACGATAGTGACGTCCGCAGCCTGTGCCAGGGGGCTAAAACCCACACAGCCTGCCAACATCAGTGACAGCAAGTCGAGTCTGGCAAGCCGTTTTCCCAACGGCACTCGCGCTGTTTCGACAGTTTTCTGACGACTACCAATCTCTCGCCATAAGGCACTCAATGATGCTGACATAAAGGATCCCTGTCGAAACCGCGGTATAAAGCGTTATAAATCTATTTGTTTAATAAAAATCAGCCGTTGCCAAAACAACGGCTGCACTTTTGCTACTTACTAGTTGCGTGATGGCACAATACCAACCGTCGCTATCACGAAATTCATCCCCAGGTAGGGATTACGTATTGAGAACGGCTGGCTGGCACCGCTATTAAAGTTGGTTACCGAAACCGTTCCCGTGGCTGCATCTTCGTTCACAAAGGCCGTGACGTTGAGACCACCGAGGCTGACGGTGTTGCCAGAATTCACAGCTGATGCCGCTGCATATTGGGGAATTTGCGCCGACTGCGACATCGCTGTTGCGATATAGTCTCCTTCGGTCGGGCTGGACAGTGTGGCGTTGTCTGTACAAGCCCTTAGAGCGCCTGTGATCGTCACATCCGATGACGACACCGGCGTAAATGTAGCGGATGCTGTATGAGTGTGAGTCGGCATCTGATCTACAGTGAGAGTGACTGATTCTGCACCCGCCGACTCCCCCCACTCAATCTCACTCATGCCAGCGCCTTCACCGATACCAATCGGCATTCGACTCTGCAGGTTTGGTAGCCCAAAGGTTGTTCTGCCATCACCGCCATAAGTGGTTCCAAGCAGGGCATACAAGGCCTGGTTTTCACTAATAGGCAACAAAGCGCCGTTGCACAAAGCCCAGCCTTTGGGGGCAAAGTTAAAGCCCAGCTGGCCCAGTTCCCCCAGTAATGCGGTATCCATATCGCCTCCTTAATACTGAAAATGTAAATCGTGTCGTCAGTTATTAACCACGAGATGGATAGATGCCGTATTCCCAGATGACGTAATTCATTCCGAGATAAGGGTTAGCGATATTGACGGAGGAACTACCACCGGTAGTATGGTTTTGCACGGTAACAGCGCCAGAAGTTTCTCCACCAGACGCTGATACGTTCAGACCTCCAAGCGCCACGGTATTGGAGTTGGTGATACTGGCAGCATCAATATAGCCAACAACCGCAGTCAAACCCGCCTGTGCGCTAGCGATGTAATCACCTTCGGAAGGGGTTGTTTTCGTAGCCGTGTCCGTACATACCTTGAAGCTGCCTTCTGCGGTAACGGGGGAAACCTCGGTTGGCGTAAAAGTCGCCGTTGCAGAGTGCGTATGCACCGGCAGATTGGTCATATTCAACCAGGCGCTTTGGCTACCGGATTTTTGCCCCATGCGAATGAGCGACAGGCCTGCGCCCTGGCCGAAACCTAACGGAGCACGACCTTGTAAATCCGGTAACGCAAAAGTGGTGCGGCCATCACCGCCATAGGTGGTTCCAATCAGGGAAAACAGCGCGCTATTCTGGGAAATAGCCAGTAACTGCCCGGCGCAAATCGCACTTCCACGCGGAGCAAAACTAAACCCCACCAACGAAATCTGACCAATATATTCTTCCATAACCCTCTCCTGCTTTTTTGTTGTTCACGATTACATTGAATTGAGCACCATGCCGGCTTCAAAGCCATTTGCTATCGCAAACTGATAGCCAGAGAAGTAGCCGCTTTGGTGAATAACAACATCCAGAGAAACACTGCCATCTCTGGTTGCGATAACCCATCCCCTGAATTTGTCGATCATTAATACAGTGCCCGGCCGGGCGCCATAGCAGGGTTGGGTTGAAACAGAGGCCTGCATCAGCTGCAACGGCCCGATAAAAGTAGAAATATTGACCCCGAAGTTGGGGTTGCCAGCCCGCGCCATAGCGACGACTTGCCGGTCGGAATAGCGATCCCAATGAAGCTGCAAATCTTCAGGTTTGACTGCCGGAGCCTGGCTGTCGGTATCAGCAAGCTCCCGCTGCGGCTGCCACTGCAAATTGCCTTGCTGCAGCAACGCCAGTGCTTCAGCAACCAGTGCCGGAGCCTGGTTCATCAGCCGGATATGGGCACTCTGGAAGGTGTCGAAAGGATGCAAATCGATAAAATGCTGCAAGCCAATAGCGCCGCTGTCGGCGGCTTCAGCAACCTGATGCAGGGTCAGCACAATACGTTCGTAGCCTGCCCGCATTTGCCAATAAACCGGCATACTGCCGCGGAAATCGGGCAGCTCCGATGCGTGCAGATTCATCAGCAAACCACCAAAGAAATCGATCAACGAAGCTGGCAGCAGATGCCCAAAACTGAAAACCACACCAATCTCAGCCCGCCAGCGATCCAGCTCGGCAAGCAAGTGATCCTGATTCGTCGGGTTATATTGCAGCGCAGGCACACCCAATTGCTGCAGGTTCGCCAATAATTGCTGACTGTCCATTTGCTGCTGCGGCTGTGAGCTGATGGTATAGACCACCCCGGCCAGCCGACCAGCCTGCTGCAAACTGACAATCAGAGGTAACGACAGACAACTGCCGGAAAACACCACCACTCCCTGTGCTGACAGACTCATTTCAGCCGCCAGCCTTTAATGGCATAAATCCGGTCAATCCGGTGAGCCGGTAAAAGAAAGCGATGGAGTCGCCCGCTTTCAGCAGCAGGTCGTCTGGCCGGGAGCTGCGGGGAACAAAGTCGATGCAGACCGACAAGTCCGGCCGGGGATGAGTAATGCCGGATAGATACTGGTCCAGCCGACCATCACCAAAAGTATCGAATTCAGAGTAAATCACCAGTACGCGCTGAGCCAGATCATCGCGATCGGCCGGGATCGCCAGCGTATTACAACCGGCGACCTGCTGGCCGTCAGCCAGGGTCAGCACCTGGGTATCAAGAATGGAATGCCGATCCAACCGCCAGATGTCACCCAATTCAATCCGATCAGCCAAAGCATCTGCACTGAGCTGTAGCGGTTGATCGACATTCGATTCCCGCCACTGTTCAACGAACTCCTGCTGACCTTTTACCAACGCCGCTTTCACCGTGATACGGGAAGGCACCATGGCACCCTCCGGTTTCAGCGAAGGTAGTAGTTGTTTGGCAATACTGAAATGGGCTTCTCTTGAGAAACCGTGATGAGAGGCCTCCAGCAACAAAATATCAACAGCTGCCGATGGCTCATAAAAACAGGCGTCGGCCGTCACTACGGATCGCACAAAATCCTGCAGGCCAAGGTCATCTACCAGCTGTTTCAACGCTTGTGTGGCGCCACTGTGAATATCAATCAGAGTGACCTGAATCTGTTCCGCCGAATACAGCCCCTCGGCTTGATAGCTGGATAATAATGGCAGTAATAAAGGCGCAAACGGTCCACAGGCGGGATATAAAATATGAATAGATGATTGATTTTCCAGCTGTTGGCCAATCAGCTGGTGCAGACCCAGCCCAAATGCGCCAATTCGACTGACGTCTTTTATGGTCCGACTACAATTCAGCGGCGATAACACCAGGCCATGAGCATGAACAAATTGGTTGGTCAGGACTTCTTCAGCCAGCCTGGCTTGCTGCAGGGACATCATGGCCTGTTCATAAGCCTGCTCATGCAACTGCAGTAACTCTTTGTAGGCAACCTGAGTCCCTGTTATCAGATGACGTGTCAGGCTGGCGAAGCTTTGCCGTAATTGCTGCAACCGCTCAGACAGCGGTATCTCAGCGCTATTCAGCTGCATTAACTGTTGTCGCAGCGATTGATTCAGCAGGCTTTGGGTGATTGGATCTGGCTCAGCTGCCGCATGTTCAGGGAACGGGGTTCGACCTGAATTATCCTCTGTTTTGGCAAACATCCTGGCATCCCTTTTCAATTCCCGATGTCCATACATCCGGTACTTCATGAGCTGATACCGACACCGCGCCGGAGTTGATAAATCCCTGTCTGATCACCATGCACTTATTATTAAAACAATGCCTGGTAATCCCATCAGCGTCTGATCCCTGGTGGCGAATAACGCTTAAAAATGAATATTTTTGCCATTCAGAAAACCGGCCACATCAATCAGCTCTAATATTTCTTACACACTGGCAACTATATTTTCCTGCATGAAATCTGAAACTACTAACAATGTATCGATAACATTTCAGCAAGCAATACTCCTTCCGATCAAAGGTCAGAATTTGTAATAAAGCTAAAAGATTTCCAAAAACAGTCTAGCAATCAGACTGTTGTTAGACTATCAGTCAAAAGGCTGAAATAAGCTAAAAAGAACACTATTTTACACTTGCCAACATAAAATGAGACTCAGGTCACACCTGGCATTAGAAATCAAATAGCAGCAATATAAAGTCCATCAAATGCTCTATTCAGGGCGAATATTCAGACACTTATTATTTGCCACTATGATAACAAAGAGAATTTGAACGCCTGGGTTTGACGTGCTTGCTGATGGGGGCTTGCAGGATAGAGAAGTGCTATTCCCTGGTGAGATTCGTAGTAAAAGCGCGGGCGCTCTGCCCGCGCTTTGGCCTCATCATAGAGGCTTGCCGCAGGCGAGATACCTGCGTTCCAACCCTGGTTTTAAAGACTAGAAGCCAATACCAAGCCGTAGTGACCAGATATCCAGCTGCTGGCGATCAAACATCAGTCGTTTGAGGCCACCACCGAGCTGGTAACGTTCCGTCAGCTGGTATTTCAGCCCCAGCCCCAGCAGTGGGGCATAACCGCCCTTGAGGCTGACATCCAGATCAGCCCGGCTGGTTTCCACTTGCCCCTGCCAGTAATAAATACCCGCTGTGGCGGTGAGGCTGAGCTGGTCGGTAAGCGGATTGAGGAGCACCTGATTGAGCATCCAGCCAGCGCCGCCGACCGGGTGGTCTCGCCGCAGTTGCGGTTTCAACTCATTCGGCACCACAGTACCTTGCAGGGCGGTGTCAGCATCCCCCATATCCAGATAACTCAATTCAAGCGCGTAACCGGGACGATATTCGTAACCGATACCGAAGTTGATGACGCCACGGGTACTGTCGTAGCGGGTGACTTCCACGTTCTGCCCGGCCGCTTGCAACTGGCCTTCGAACTCGCTGCGACTGAGACTGCTCTGGGCCTGACCACTGCCGAGGAAAAGGTAACTTTTATCGGCAAAGTCCGAGGCATGGGTCTGCGGAGCCGTCAGCGACAGTGCACTTGCTGCTGCCACTCCGGCACCAACCAAGGCCAGGCTGTGCAGGCGTCCTGACCGGGAAGCTACTCCCAGCCGGGAACGGCGCGCTTTACGCGCCGCTCCCGCTAGTCCGGCAAGGCCGATCAGCGACAACCACCCCAGTGCTCCACCGCTGTTTTGCGCCGACGTGGTTACATCCACCACTTGCGACTGGTCCGCCCGCAGCACCGATACCGCACCCGGGTCTTCGACCGAACCGTTCACTTCGCCATCAGCATCGTTCGGACCACCGTCTTCGATGGTCAGCTGCACACAGTAATAACCTTCGATCAGTCCTGCTTCCCAGCTGTCGTCTCCTGGAGGTGGGCAGTAGCCCAGCTCACCGGCAGCCGAGTGCACTTCATTATTGCTGTCAGTCACAAACGATCTCCAGCTGCCGTTCTGATATTTACGATAGATGGCATCGGCCGGGATCGCAGCGATCTGCGGCAGTACCACCTTGACGCTTTGGCCGAAGGTCGGCAGGTCGTTCAGCTCGAAGTCGAAGATACCGCCGACTGGCTGGAAGCTGCTGTCGTTACCCGCTCCCTGAGGATCAAGCTCGTCTTCGTTCAAGCGAGCACCGCCGCCACTGCCTTGCATGGCAAACTGGCCCAGGCGACAACGTACGCCCGGATCACATTCCACCAGGAAGGAGTCGGTGGTTCGAGCCTGTTCTGGCAGCAGGTTGGTGGCGCTGATGTTGTCCAGATAATCCGGGATACCATCATTGTCGTCATCGCCGGTACCTTCGTCGGCATCGTCGACGCCATCGCCATCGCTGTCAGTGCCGCTTTGCAAATCTGGCAATTCATCCACCACCAGGAAGTAGATGCGCTCAACATCCGACGCTCCCTGACTGTCGGTCACTTTCACTTCGACCTTATAGCGACCGGAACTGAGTGAGCTCGGATTGATCACCATACTGCTGTTGGTCAGACTGCCATCGGTATCTGCCAGGGTGCTGGTTGAATTGCTCCAGTCATAACTCAGGGTATCGCCCGGATTCGGATCCGTAGCACTGACACTGGCCGTTAGCAGACCACCACTACGAGTGACCTGCACGGTATTGCTGCCAGCCTGTTTCAGGGTCATGCTCGCCACCGGTGGCAGGTTTTCCTCACTGATTGAGATGGTCAACTGACTGGTCGCACCGGCATTGATATCGTGGATATCTATGTTATCCGGGTCGTAACCACCCGCCAGATCTTCACTGTTACTGGTATCGTCATCAAGTTGCAGCACCAGGATTTCAGTGCCTTCGGCAATGCCATCATCAGTCAGACTGACATCCATACTGACGCTGGTTTCACCCGCGGTGAAGGTCACACTGCTGGCAGCCATGCTGTAATCAGCGCTATCAGCGGTACTGCTGCTGGCGATCACAAAGGGCACTTCCAGTGGATAATCCGGCGCCGGACCATTGAGCAGGATCTTAAAGGTCGCGGTGGCTCCTTCAACTGTCTGGATATCCCGACTGAACGACACCAGTGGACGAATCCGCAGCACTTGTTCGGCCGTGCCGACGTTGCCCTTACGGTCGGTGGCGGTATAGGTCACCACATGGCGGCCAGGACTCATCAACAAGACGCCATTGGTCATGTCGTCCACCACGGTATTGCAGCAACCGCTACCATCAACGTTATCGCTGGTCAGTTCACTGATGTCGCCGATATCGCCCAGCAGGGTGCTGAGGCTGACACGGGTGAACAGTGCATTGGCGTCGATCGTAACGTCAGCCGGAGCAGTCACCACTGGCGCAGTTTCGTCGAAGTAGTCATCGGCATCGGTTGGATCGGTGCCGTCCGCTTCTTCGTCAGCATTACTGATGGTATCGCCGTCGGCGTCTTCCAACGCATCGCTGTCGTCGTACGGATCGAAGCCATATTGCTCTTCGTAGTCGTTGGTCATGCCGTCGTTGTCGATATCCGGGTCTTCGGAGTTGGCAATACCGTCGGTATCGAAGTCGCCAATCACACTCAGACTGAACGTCGCGACTGTGAATGTATCGCCACCGTCGTTCACCAGGATGCTGATGTTGCTGTAATCCCCTTCAGAACCCACTGGTGGTGTGCCAGTCACAGCACCCGTCGCCGAGTCGATGGTCATCCAGTCTGGCTGACCGCTGAGGCTGAACACCAGCGTCGTGGTATTGCTGTCGACATCCGTAACCGTTGGCGTAAAGCTGAAGGTCGCGCCTTCCAATACGCTGCTGGCTGGCGTGCCCGAGATTACTGGTGCGTCGTTAACCGGATTCACCGTGATGGTCACCGTGGCAGACTCAGATGCTGCTGCTTCGTTATCACTGATCTGATAAACAAAGGTGTCACTACCGTAAAAGTCCTGATCTGGCGTATAGCTCAAGGTGCCGTCGCCGTTGTCGATCAGGTTGCCGTGCAACACATTACTGATCAGCAACACGCTGGTCAGATCCAGGCTGCCGTCGATGTCACTGTCGTTGGCAGCAACGTCGATGGTGACTGCGGTGTCTTCATCGGTCGTGGCACTATCGTCGTTGGCCAGCGGTGCATCGTTGACCGCTGTAATGGTCAAGGTGACGGTTGCCGTGTTGGACCACTCGCCCAGATCATCCATCACCCGATAGCTGAGGCTGTCGCTGCCGTTGAAGTCCGCCGCTGGCGTGTAGGCAATGCTGCCGTCGCTGTTGACGGTGGCGCTGCCTTCGGTCGGTTCGGTGGTGATTTCCACGGTTGTGATGTCGAGGCTGCCGTCAACGTCGGTATCGTTACCCAGTGCGTTGATGTTGAGGGTCGCGTCTTCCATCAGCGTCACGCTGTCATCGTTGGCCACCGGTGCGTCGTTCACCGAGGTGATAGTCAGGCTGACAGTAGCAATGTTAGACGTGGCGTCTTCGTTGTCTTTCACCACATAGGTGAAGCTGTCACTGCCATTGTAGTCGGCAGTTGGGCTGTAGGTGATTTCGCCGCTGGTGGTGTCCACAGCCACAGTGCCGTGAGTCGGATCAGCAATGATCGTAACCTGGCTAACATCCAGAATGCCGTCAATATCACTGTCGTTTGCCAATACGTCGATCACTACGTCAGTGTCTTCGTCGGTAGTTGAACTGTCGTTAGCTGCGACCGGTGCATCGTTAACCCCACTGATGTTAATGATCAGGGTGGCAACGTTGGAGGTCGCGCCGTTCTGGTCATCAATCTGGTAGGTCAGGCTGTCGGAGCCGTTGAAGTCGGCGTCCGGGTTGTAGAGGATTTCCCCACTCACCACCGAGGCAGTACCGTGCGTTGGCTGACTAACAATCGTCAGAGTCGCGGTATCGACACTGTCGCCGCTATCCACGTCCGTGTCGTTGTCTGCAACGTCGATTGAGACTTCGGTGTCTTCCGCCGTGGAGGCGGTATCGGCTACGGCGACTGGTGCGTCGTTCACCGGGTTCACAGTAACAGTGACGGTGATATCACCGGAGTTACCGGAATAAATATCGTCGACTGCGTAAGCGAAGGTATCGGTGCCGTTATAGTCCGCCGCTGGCGTATAGGTGATCACACCGTTGGCAGTGTTCACACTGGTTGAGCCATGAGATGGCGCATTGGTGACGGTAACGCTGGCGGCGTTGAGAGTCGAATCCACATCGCTGTCGTTAGCCAATACGTCGATAGCAACCGCGTTGTCTTCGTTGGTGGTGCTGCTGTCGGCAGTGCCGACCGGTGCGTTATTACCGACCGTAAAGTTCAGCTCGGTCTTGTCGCTGATACCTGCCCATGAAGTCGCTGCAATATCCGCCACAATGCCGCTGTCGGCCAACAGGTAATAGCTGTGGGTCGGCGTAAAGTCACTGCTTGGCGTGATGGTAATGACCGTGCCTGCGCTGTTAAAGCTGACCTGGCCTGAACCAACAGCCAGAGATTCCACCAGGGTATCGCCGTCGGCATCGTAAAGATGGAAGCTGCCACTCACTGGCGCAACCGCCTCACTCAGGGTCAGCACCAGCGTGCTGTTGTAAGCCACATCAGTGGCGTTATCCGCCGGCACAGACGATGCCAGGCTAGGCGGCGTGGTATCCAGCAGGGTGAAATCGCCCACTTCCAAAGCATCGTTATCGGCGCTGTCCGTGACCACCACGGTCAGCGTCAGAGTGCCGTCTTCGAGCCCGGACAAGTCAATACCAGTTACCTGATCGGTCGCGCTGGTCAGAGTGCCTGAGCCAGTCACTGGCGTGCCACCAGCGGAAGAACTGATGCTGTAGCTATAGGAAGCACCCACTTCGCCACCAGCAAAACTGAAGCTCGCAGCAGTGTTGTCGGCCGAGCCGATTAATGGACTGTCGAAGCTGACGAAATGACCAAATGGTGCAGTCATATCCAGCGTACTGGTGCCGGTTACCGAGCTACCGGAGTTACCCGCGCTATCGGTCAGTTGCAACGCCACTTCAAGCGTGCCGTCCATCAGCGCAGACACATCTAGACCAGTGATTTGCTGGCTGGCTGATGTCACGGTACCGGAACCAGACAATGGCGTACCGCCCATGCTGGAGGTAATGCCATAGCTGTAGCTGGCACCGACTTCGGCACCGGCCATGCTGATGCTGACACTGGTAGCTTCGCTGGCGTTGATCAGGCTGTCGTCAAAGCTGATGCCATAAGCGGCCGGTGCAGTGGTATCCACCGTCGCAGTGTCCGAAGCCACCACAGACAGGTTGCCAGCGCTATCGGTCATGGTGACCTGCAAGGTCAGCGTGCCATCGCCGTAGGCAGACAGGTCGGTAGTAACACTTTGGTCGGTTGCTGTGGCCAGCGAGCCGGTCAAACCACTCAGCGTGATGCCATTGAGGGTGTAACTGTATTCGTAGTCAGCGCCCACCTCGCCGTTGGCAAAGGTGAAATACACACTGCTGATTTCGGAGGCGTTATAAACCGAATCACTCAGGGTCACACTGAAACCGGACGGCGCGCTGGCATCCAGCGTACTGGTGTCCGTCACACCGGTTGCCGCATTGCCTGCGGTATCGGTCAGAATCACCGACAATGTCAAAGTGCCATCACCCAGACCAGAGAGATCCAGACCGGTAATCTGATCGGCCGCCGTTGCCAGCGTGCCAGAGCCAGTGACATTGGTGCCGCCACCGCTGGAGCTGATGGTATAGCTGTAGGCAGCCCCCACTTCGCCAGCCGCAAAGGTGAAGCTGGCTAAGCTGGCTTCGCTGCTGTTAATCAGACTGTCGTCGAAGCTGACGCTGTGGCCGCTTGGCGCTGTGGCATCCAGCGTGCTGGTGTCCGTCACTGCCGTGGCTGAGTTGCCAGCCGTGTCGGTCACGCTGACCGTCAGCGTCAGTGTGCCATCCGCCAGGCCAGACAGATCCAGTCCGGTAATCTGATCGGTCGCACTGGCCAGCGTGCCGGAACCGGTGACTGCGGTACCGCCGCCAGAAGACGAGATGCTGTAGCTGAACGAAGCACCGACTTCGCCACCCGCGAAGGTGAAGCTGGCAGCACCGGCTTCGGAAGCATTCAACACAGAATCATCGAAGCTGACGCTATGGCCACTTGGCGCTGCGGTATCCAGCGTGCTGGTGTCTGTCACCGCCGTGGCTGAGTTGCCTGCCGTGTCGGTCACAGTAACAGACAGGGTCAGGGTGCCGTCGCTGAGGCCCGACAGATCCAGACTGGTAATCTGGTCGGTCGCGGTGCTGAGCGTGCCGGAGCCGGTGACGTTCGTGCCACCGCCACTGGAACTGATGGTGTAGCTGTAGGAAGCACCCACTTCGCCAGCCGCAAAGGTGAAGCTACTGTTACTGGCTTCGCTGGCGTTAATCGCGCTGTCATCAAAGCTGACGCTGTGGCCGGACGGCGCTGCGGCATCCAGCGTACTGGTGTCCGTCACGGCGGTCGCTGCGTTGCCTGCACTATCGGTCAGGGTGACAGACAGGGTCAGTGTGCCATCGCCCAGGCCAGACAAATCCAGACTGGCAACCTGATCGGTCGCCGTCGCCAACGTGCCTGAGCCGGTCACATTGGTACCGCCGCCAGACGAACTGATGGTGTAGCTGTAGGAAGCACCCACCTCGCCACCGGCAAAGGTAAAGCTGGCGGAGCTGCTTTCAGCAGCATTGATTGAGCTGTCATCAAAGCTGACGCTATGGCCGGACGGCGCATTGGTATCGGCGCTGGCGTTGCTGGTATCGGCCGTGGTGGTGCTGTTACCGGCGTTATCCGTAGCAGTCGCTGCAATATTCAGGTTGCTGCCGTTGGCGGAACCGGCGGTCAGTGTGTAGGTCGCCGTCCAGCTGTCAGAGCTGTTGCTGGCGGCAACTGCGCTACCGCCACCAAAGGCCGAGAAATTCACGCTCAGGCTGGCAATGGTATCGCTGTTATTGTCACCGCCGGCGGTGTTGCTCCAGCTGGCAGTGACTGTGTCACCCGCGATAAACACGCCGCCAGTGCCGCTGGCACCGGAGATACTCAGATTGGTATCGGTGAGCGTTGGCGCAATGTTGTCCACCGTGGCATTGCTGCCATCGGCTGTTGTCGTACTGTTACCAGCGTTGTCGGTAGCCGTCAGCGATACATTCAGGTTGCTGCTGTCGATGGCACCGGCAACGATGGTGTAGGTTGCAGTCCAGCTGCCGGAACTGTTGCTGGCGGCCACGGCACTACCGCCACCAAAGGCGGAGAAGTTGACCGTTGCAGCACTGATGGTATCGCTGTTGTTGTCGCCACTGGCGGTGTTATCCCAGCTGACGGTAACCGTATCGCCCGTTTTATAGGCACCGCCGGTGCCGGAAGCCCCCGAAATACTCAGGTTGGCATCGGTGACGGTCGGTGCGATGTTATCCACGGTGGCATTGGTGGTATCCGCTGTGGTGGTTGGACCATTGCTGTTGGTGGCGGTCACGGAAACATTACGATTGCTGGTATCAATCGCACCACTGACGATGGTGTAGGTTGCAGTCCAGCTGCCGGAACTTTCACTGGCAGCTACCGAGCTGCCACCGCCAAACTGGCTGAAATCAACGCTGACGTCTGTCACGCCGGAATTGTTGTCGCCGCTGCCAGAGTTATCCCACACGGCGGTCACGGTATCGCCAATTTTATAAGTACCTCCCGTGCCGCTGGCACCGGAAATACTGATGTTGCCATCGGTCACGGTTGGAGTATTGGTCGCCGTCAGCTGGCTGCTGTTAGCGGTGGTCAGAGCGCCAGAGCTGGCTTGCAGGTTGAAGGTTTCGCTACCGGAACCCGAAGTGGTGTAGGTGATGGTCAGGCCGGTAAAAGTCGCCACACCGGCGCTGGGCGTCAGGCTCACTGTCGAGCTGCTGCCATCGGTATCACCTGTGCCTGTTATGGTCGCCGAACCGGCGCCATTGACCTCAGCGAGGGTGATGTCGGTGCTGTAACCGGTATCGACAATGTCATTGGCATCCAATGCCTGCACAACAGGCACAGTAGTCAACGCCGTAGCAACACCGCTGCTTACGGAAAGTGGTGCTGGTTGAGTGCTGAACGACAGTTTGGTCGCGACGACGTCGGAGGTGACGGAATTGGAATCGACACTATTCAGGTCGCTGCCGACAGCATCCTGATCATTGGCGGTCAGAGTAAAGGATTGCTGATCCGCAGTGGCACTGTAAACCAGATCGGTAAAGGTCGCGACGCCAGTGCTGGCACTGGCCGATGTGGTGCCAGACAAGGTTCCGGCGCTGGCCTCAGTGACGCTGACCACTTCGCTGAAATCAACGTCGGTATTGCCAAAGGCATCCTGCGCTGTCACGACCGGTTGGGTGGTCAGTGTCGAGCCTGAAGTGGAACCGGCGGGCTGGGTGGTAAAGGCCAGCTGGGTCGCCACCACGTCAATGGTGGTGCCGCTGCCGTTGGTGACTGCCGATGTCGCCCCCATCGCTGTGCCACTGCTGGAAGTCGTCACATCAGTATCACCGTCGATACTGAGAATAATGGTCTGGTCTTCGGTGAGATTACTGGTGTCGTTGTAATAGGCATTAACCGTGTAGGTTTCTGACGCGCCGTCAGCGACCGACACACTCAGGCCGGAGAAGGTAATGGTATCCGTGCTGCTGTTATAAGTACCGGTCACATTACTGGCGTCCGGACCGTTCAGCCGCCAGGTGATCTGATTACGCACCGTGTCAGAGGCTGTGCCCGTCACATTCAGCACAATCTGGCTGATATCCATCGCCAGACTGTCGCCACCACCGCCATCAGCAAGAGTGAAGTCGAATACATCCACTGCTTCGCCAGAGGTATCGACTGTGGTGTCGAGGCCGACCGGTTCGACCACGGCTGCGGAAGCGGTCAGGTTGCCATCACTATCCGTCGTGTCATTAACCGTAATCGCAAAGGTTTTCTGGAAGGTATCGGTGCCGTCGCTGGTCTGGATACAGACATTGTAGCTACCGGCACTCAGTGACGAGGCCGTCTGCAAGGTACTGCCACTGATCTGGAAGCTGGCGTTATTATCGTCACCGGTACTGCCACAACTGCCCGAGCCAGACGCGCCATTGGTTACCAGGCTGTAGCTGTGGCTGTCGCCACTATCGGCATCGGTCGTTGACAAGGTACCAACCGTGGCCGCTGCAGCGGTCGATGTATCGTCGATTGATGAGTTGCCCAAACTGATATTGGTTGGGGCGTTGTTGGCCGCCGCGGCAGTAGAGAGCACCAGATCGTCGAGATAAAAGGTGTTCGCATTGATTTTGAAACGTACCTTGGCGGCACTGGTAAAGGACCCACTGGTGGTAATCGTTGGCGCGGAAGTATAAAAGCCATTGTTACGAACATAGCCCGCCGTCGGGCTGCTGAAATCCAGCAAATAATAGTCATCCCGATAAACCGGGCTAACGGTGATGCTACCAACCTGCGCGTTCCCACTGTCATAGGCTGTAATTGTCAGCGTATGGCGCGGCCCCTGTACCCGTATGATAGGTCCAGATTCCAATATCAACCGACGTAACCGCAAAGTTGCTGCTGTCGTTCTTGGTGAATTCGACATAACGCGGGCTACCCGCACTGCCAACGCCGCCACCTCCGAGAGCCAGAACCTTATCCGCAGTACCCGCAGAGCCATCTGAGTCGATATAGGTATTCAGGTTGGAGTTATAAACCCCGACGAGCAATGATGAACCAAAGCCTCGGGCCGTCAGGTCAGAAATGGTTGTCGTACAACTGGCGGAATAGGGAGCACTCCAATCCGAGCCATTACAACCGGTGAAGCTGTTGAAGTTATAGGTGGTATCTACCAATACATTGCTGTAACGGAGGATTTTTTCGGTATTAAAGGCGCTCAGCTGCAGGGCGGCAGTGTCTGATTCACCGGCTTCCATTTGACGACCGCCGGACAAGTACTCCAGCGTCCAGTCACCGCTTTGGCCAGCATCACCGGTAAGGTCAACGGAGCCCGCAACCTCGGCACCGGTCGAGGTTGCCAACGCATTAATGAAGTTTTTACCGGCATCCGTCCTGGCTACTTCACAGCCGAATACCTGAATTTGGCCATCTGTGTCCATTTGCTGGCCAATGGCCTGCCAGAGATCCTGCTGTAACGCCAGCGCATGGCTGTCGATACGCTGGTTCGACAGCGTTATCTCACCATCCCGACCGTGCGACACAATGTTGATTAACTCAACCCCGGGCATCTTGCTGACAGCACCCAGAATCTGTTCCACCGGATCCTGTTGTGGGTCCAGCAGCAGGATTTCACCGGTTGTAATGGCGTAATAAATGTCTTCCCAGTCCGGTACTGACTGGTCGATCACGGTAAGGATGTGACTGTCGGCGACAAAAAAGTCGTCAGCAGCGAGACCATCCCCTGAATCCGCCCTGGCTGAAACCAGATGCAACAGCTGTTTCTTCGGCATATCCGCATTACCAATAGCCAGCGGATCATGACTGCGGGCAGGCAAACTCAGCGGCTCAAGCCAATTAACCTCAGGTCTTTTTGCGCTATCGACCGCGATGGCCTGGGCATAGCCAGCAATCTGGCGATCCAGCTTTTGCGCCGTCGCATCTTCCATTTGTGCCGACGCCCAGGCGTTCTGGCCCTGCACAAACATCAAAAAGGTGGCAAACGTCAGGCTGCTGGCAACCCGGCCAAACCAGGGATAGCGGGAGAAAGATTTCTTCAGATCCCGAATCGCCTTACGCTGCAAGGCTTCCGGCACGTCGCCGTGCTTCTCCAGCAAACGCAGATATTTAACCGTCGCCCGACGGGTAGCACGGTAACGAACAAAACGGTCGTCAACCAGGTATCGGGTCAGCAGGCCTGTATCTTCAAACGGCTGTGCAGTATTTTTACTTTTCATGGAATCATCCGACACAAAGAATAAACCGGCTCACTCACCGAGCCAGCTGACGATGGAATTGGAAATAACGCCTTGCATGGCCCCGGGCGCTTTCGGATCGTGAATCGCCACACGGCGGGCATTGGCGACCACCTTGACGTCGAAAATTTCATCAACGCCGTTTGGAAAGACGATTTCGCCAACGATGCTGCGAGCCTGCAGATCGAACACCAGCACCCCGGGGCGAATCACTTTTTCAGTAATGGGAAGGAAACCGAACGAGCGGCTTTTACGCAGACGTGACACGCCGATGAAGGCATAGCGGCCACAGAAATCCAGCCCGCGCACAAAACCATCGAAGCGCTGTAAGCGCTGCAACGAATGCTTTTCAGGGTCAAACTCAAACAGTTCTTCGGTGGCGGAAGAGAAAAAATACAGTTTCTGCTGATACCAGCGAGGTGAGTGCGGCATGGTCAGACCGTCCAGCACAACACGATTGCTGCGCACGTCCATCACCACCCCGGTCTCCATCACCTGATCACGCCAGCTGGCGTCGACATCCGTTGTACTGAAGGCAGTCGCATAACGGATATTTCCTTCGTCATCCACCGCCATACCGTTCAGATGGCAGCAATCACCCGATGCTTCCTTGCTGACAAACGGCGGCTGCCAAACGCTGGAATAACTGAACTCGCCATAGGTATCGACCCGGGCAAGACACGAATAGCTCGTGTTGACCGACACCAACCCCTGACGGGTAAAGGCCAGGTCATGATGATTCAGGCCATAACTGAAAAAATCGACGGTGGGATGAAACAGCTTGTCGAAGCGGGCCTTCGGATAGAGCTCTGCCAGACGCTGGTCATGTTTGTAGAGAGATACACCCTCGTGATGGCTGATTGCCAGAAAATCACCATTCAGGGCGATCCCCATCGGCTTCTTCACGCGTATCGCACCTTGCGACAGCTGACCATCCTGAGCCGCCAGAGTGAAAACCCGACCGGCTGTGTTCGAAGTAACAATCAGGCTGATGCCCAACTGATCCAGCAAAGCGGGAACGTTATCCGTGTACCGTGCCAATGCCATAAATAAACCACCTGAAATAAGGTCAGTCTGGGCACTTGTTCAACCTGCCCTTGATTCAGTTAAGTTCGATATTGGCCAAACACAAGTGGAACAGGACCATTTATTGGCCGCTACAGAACATCACAATGATGAGAGGACGACGGATCCCAGAGGCAATGGCTATTGAGATCGCAATACGAAAATACAGGCAACGAACAACAGGCCCTCACCAGTTGGCGAACGACCCGATCACAGCGATAATCCGGCCGCTTTTGCCGATCAGGAATACACACGCTTCATGACCACCCACGAAAACTCCGTCAGCCGTCTGCGTCGCGCCGAGCTGGCCGCATCCAACCGGCCGTTTTTGGCCCGTGGTAACCGTATGGTGCGTTGTCAGGCCTGCCTGTTAAGTGAAGCCTATTGTGTCTGTGCTGCCCGCCCAACGGCAGGCGGCGAGGTGGCGGTGTGCCTGTTGTATTACAAGGGAGAGGTCTACAAGCCCAGCAACAGCGGCCGTCTGGTGGCAGACGTACTGGCCGATAACCATGCGTTTTTATGGCAACGAACCGAGCCAGACCCTGAGTTGCTGGCGCTATTGGCCAACCCGGCCTATCAACCCTTGCTGGTGTTCCCGTTTGAGTATGTTGAGGAATCGCGCCAGCTCACCGACGAGCGCCTCGGCCACTGGCTGCAGCAAGCCAGATCGACTAACGCCAAGCCCTTGATAGTGCTGCTGGACGGCACCTGGCGTGAAGCCCGCAAGATGTTCCGCAGCCCCTGGCTGGCGCATTTACCGGTGCTCGGCATCAGCCCGCAAAACAGCTCGCAGTATCAACTGCGGGAAGCCTTTCACGACCACCAGCTCGGTACCGCCGAAGTCAGCAGTCTGATTCTGCAGAAGCTGGGCGATCACCATTCTGCAGTACAGCTGCAGCAGTATTTTGAGCGCTTCCGCAGCCAGTATCTGGCCAGCAAGCCCGGCCACGGCGGCGACTGAGTTTTTCGCCAATCAAGCGCGCAATGGCAGCAAAAAGCTGCCTGAAAAACCACCAGTTCGGGTTTCAATAGCAGGCTGCTGAGGTATAGTTTCACTATTACTTCATCGATCAGCACAAGGCTGTTGCTGACAAGACTATAATGCTATTCATGATTTGCGAGCCAATGGCTCGGCCATGAGAGAGGAATTTAGGATGACAACACGCGTGTTTCTGCTCCCTGCTGCCGTACTGACCCTGACTGGGTTGCTGGCAGGCTGTGGAGCCTCCACCAAGATGGTAATGGTCAAGTCCGCACCGGAAGGTGCTGACGTCACCATCGCAGGTAAAAGCGTCGGCGCGACGCCGGTGAATAACTACGAAGTGGAATTCAAGAAGTCCGACTCCCTGGAACTGCTGGTCAGCAAGGACTATTACCTGCCGTTCACTGCCACCATCAAAAACGACGGTGCCAAGAAGGAAGCCTTCGAAGCCGTGCTGGTCAAGGTCGCGGATGCCACGCTTGATGCCACCCCGACTGCCGACGTTTATCTGGGTGCCGAAAAGCTCGGTACCACGCCGCTCGACTACCGTCTGGTCTTCAACAAGTCTGACGCCATCAGCCTGACCTTCAAGGCCGACGGTTATCAGGACATGACCAAAACCTTCGCCATCGACGGCCCGAATACCTACAGCGTCAAGGCCGACATGGACCCGCTCAAGCACAGCGAAACCGTATTTTTCGATACCGACCCGCAAGGCGCCACCATCACCATGGGCTTTGAATACCTTTGTGATACGCCATGTGAAATTGAACTCGACGACATGAACCCGAAAGCCAAGCCACAGCTGAAAATCGAGCGCCGTGGTTTTGCTTCCAAGCTGATCAATCTGGAATACAAGGGCGTCAGCTGGCGTGACCAGAACTACCCGAAAAAGATGAAAGTGCTGCTGGCTCCGGCCGCTGGCAACGAAGCCTATGACGCCAAGGCGCTGGGCATTGCACCGAAAGAATCTTCTGCCGCGCCAATGATCATTGCGCCGATGATGAGCGGCTCACAGCCAGCCCAGCAGCCGGTGTATTACCCGCAACAACAGCCGGTTTACCAACAGCAGCAACCGCAATACGTTGCTCCACAGCAGATGATGCAGCAGCCGGCTCAACAACAGCAGATGCAACAACCGGTGCAGCAACAACAAATGATGCAGCAGCCGGTCCAGCAGCAAATGCAGCAACCGGTTATGCAGCAGCCAGCGGCCGTACAAGAGCCAGAGACACCGGCTCAGTAAGCGCCGGTTGCGCAAGCCAATGCGGCAAATCAGCCGAAATCTGAGTTAAGTTGTGCAGAATAAACGGTCGGGATGTACAATCCCGACCGTTTATTTTTTTAACCCGCATCAAAAAGACAAATTCCCATGGGCAGAGCGTTTCAAAACCGTAAAGAATCCATGGCCAAAACGGCCGCGGCAAAAACCAAGGTCTACTCCAAGTACGGCCGTGAAATCTATGTAACCGCCAAAGCCGGTGGTATTGATCCGTCCGGTAACCTGGCACTGCGTTCGCTGATCGACCGCGCCAAGAAAGACCAGGTGCCAACGCACGTGATCGACAAGGCCCTCGACAAGGCCAAGGGCACCGGCGGTGAAGACTACCAGCCAGCGCTGTACGAAGGCATTGCACCGGGCGGCGCCATGGTGCTGATCAGTGCCCTGACCGACAACCCGAACCGTACCTTCGGTGAAATCCGTGGTGTGTTCTCCAAGTGCAAGGCCAAACTGGGTTCCCAGGGCTCTGTTTCCCACATGTTCGACCATCGCGCCATGTTCGTTTTCGCTGACGAAAGCGAAGAAGAAGCGATGGAGATCCTGCTGGAAGCCGACGTTGATGTGTCTGACATCGAATGTGAAGACGGCATGGTGACGGTACTGGTACCACCAACCGAATTCTTCAAAACCAAAACTGCGCTGACCGAGTGGCGTGAAGGTATTGAATTCGAGATGGAAGAAATCACCTACCTGCCACAGATGCCACACCCGATTGCAGCCGACGATGTTGACCAGTTCGAGCGTTTTGCCGGTCTGATCAACGATCTGGAAGACGTGCAGGAAATCTACCACAACGGCGAATTCCCTGGCTGATAGCGGCTGCGGACATCGTTTTGTGACAACGGCACCTGCGGGTGCCGTTTTTGTTTTTGCCTCCTCAAGCCGGGACGCCTGCATTCCCAGCGATCGTCCCACCCCAGCTGAACGTATTTCCAGCCCTACGTCCCTTACCTGATCACCTGCTTGTTGTTCTCCTGCGCCTCATACAAGCGCAATAAATGCCATCAGAGCGAGCATCAGTCCCCACCTCTTCGATACTCAATCACCAGCATCAAACGGTAAGAAAACGTTCACAAATTCGGAGAATACTTAATAACGCTCCACATCAAGAACGCCCTGTAAACCACATCGAAGGAACGATGAATGAAACGCGTTTTTCTCCCCCTTTTTGTTGCTCTTCTGGCCCTGACCGCTTGTGGTGCCGATAACAAGGCATCAGATAACGACAACATCACCGAAGACACGCTAACCATCGAATCCATGGAACTTGCCGGTGACAATTGCCCCGTAGGGGGGATGAAAATTGAGGAGGGACTCGATACCGATAGCAGTGGTGTGTTGGAGGAAGATGAAATATCCAGAACGTATTACGATTGTTATGACTCGTATTATTACAACTACGGCGCTAACCCGGACTTTGTGTTTGACCAAACGATGTATGTCGGCGCAGTGAATCCCGATGACACAGACAGCTGGTACTCATTTGCGATGGAAGGGTCATACCCGACAACTGCTGCGGACATTGACTTGCTCAGTACCGCCGCAGGTACCTTCACTGCACATGTGAGCTTCAGCCCTGATATGTCTGGAATTCAGGCAACAGAAAGCTGCCCATTAATAGCCAACAATCCTCAAGTGACCGTGACACAATCCGGCACAGTCAGCCTCGATGAACAAAGCTTCCCTGTGTGTGTTATTGCTGGCCGCTTTACCAATGACACCACCCTTTCCAATCAAGTTATCTGGTCACTGGAGGATCAGGTTCTGGTCGGTACTGGTAACGCGCTTCAATCGACCTTCACAGCGTTCGACACCACTGTTTTGACGATTGCCGAAGGCACAGTTTTTATGAATCAGGCAGCGTCTTCCCTGGTGATTACCCGTGGTTCCCGAATTGAGGCAGTAGGGACTGCCGATCATCCTATTGTGATGTCTGGTATCGCAACGCCAGACAACTTCGGTGGCGATCAGGAATGGGGTGGCCTGATCCTTCAGGGTTACGGATACAACAATACCTGCGGTTCTTACTATGACGACAGCAGCCTGTGCAACCGTATCGGTGAAGGGGACTCTGGTTATTTCGGTGGTATCAATAACGCAGACAGTTCTGGCTCGCTGAAATACGTAATCATCACCGAAGCAGGCCAGGAAGTGTCCAACGGTGATGAGCTGAACGGTATCGGTTTCATGGCTGTTGGTTACGGCACGACTATCGACTACGTACAAATCCACGGTAACAAGGATGACGGCGTTGAATTCTTCGGTGGCGCTGTTGATGCCAAACACCTGGTACTGACCGGTAACCAGGACGACGATATCGACTGGGATGAAGGTTACGTTGGTAACATCCAGTACGCTCTGGTTATCAAGTACCAGAACCAGGATCGCTCCAGCAATCACGTCTTCGAACTGGACACCCAAGGTGACGCAGCTGAATCTGCTTACCAGGAATCCAACCCGACCATTGCGAATATCACGGCGATCGTGGATCTGGACACAGCCACCTATGGATCCGGGGCTCTTGGAGATGGAATTCACCTGAAAATGGGTTCTGAGGGCAGATTCTTTAATTCCGTCTTACTGGGAGACATGGAAAACTGTGTATTCATTGAAGACGATACAGTTGAAAGCACGGTCGCTGACGACAACAACGGTGTCATCGACTCCGTGTTCCAGAACATCTATTGCAACGCGACCAACACGTTGGAAAACAACAGCACCTACGCTTTGAACAGCCTGAATACCGACACCTCGCCAACCTTGACCAATACCCTGGCCTACCCGGTTAGCAATGTGCCTGCGGTGGCAATAAGCTCGGCTGAAATGTCCGATAGCTCTGGCCGTATTCCCATAGCCTGGTAAGCAATCACTCGAGTTCACCTCACCGGCTCTCTCTTCCTCGGGGTTGGCAGAACCTTCATCGCGCGATGATCGGCAATGTCAGCCCCTGCCAGTGCTGCGTTCGGGTAGGGTTTGACTCCAATACCGGCTAAACTTGCCGCCAACCTGATTAACTCCTGCACATAACAGCGCAGTCGCGATGACGACTGCCGGTGATCTCATGCTCCAGAAAAACCAGCTCGAACTACTCAGCCCTGCCCGCGATGCCAGCATCGCCAAAGAAGCTATCCTGCATGGTGCCGACGCCGTTTATATCGGCGGCCCCGGCTTTGGTGCCCGCCATAATGCGGCCAATTCAGTGGCGGATATTGCCGGTCTGGTCGAATTCGCCCATCGGTTTCACGCCAGAGTTTTTGTCACACTCAACACCATTCTGCATGACAATGAGCTGGAACCGGCACGAGCACTGATTCACCAGCTGTATGAGATTGGCGTCGACGCACTGATTATTCAGGACATGGGCATCATGGAGCTGGATATTCCGCCGATTGAGATTCACGCCAGTACCCAGTGTGATATTCGTCGGCTGGATAAGGCGCAGTTTCTGTCACAGGCCGGTTTCTCGCAGCTGGTGCTGGCGCGTGAGCTGAACCTGCAGCAGATCCGGGAAATCAGCGACAGCGTTGATGCGGCGGTGGAATTTTTTATTCATGGCGCTCTGTGTGTCGCTTTCTCTGGCCAATGCAATATTTCCCACGCCCAGACCGGCCGCAGCGCCAACCGCGGCGACTGTTCGCAGGCCTGTCGACTGCCCTACACCCTGAAAGACAGCCAGGGCCAGGTGGTCGCCTACGACAAGCACCTGCTGTCGATGAAGGACAATAACCAGAGCGACAATCTGGGCGCGTTGGTCGACGCGGGCGTGCGTTCATTCAAGATCGAAGGCCGTTATAAAGACCTCAGCTACGTCAAAAACATCACCGCGCATTATCGTCAGCTGCTGGACCAGATTCTCACCGAACGGACTGACCTCAAACGGGCGTCCAGTGGCATTACCGGGCACTTCTTTGTCCCCAATCCAGACAAGACATTTCACCGTGGCAGCACCGATTATTTTGTTTCCGACCGCAAAATCGACATCGGTGCTTTTGATTCTCCCAAGTTTATCGGCCTGCCAGTAGGAGAACTGATCGGCCTCGGCAAGGAAAACAAAAAGGGCAAGAAAGGTAATAAGGACAAGGAAGGCAAAAATGGCAAACCAGCCAAATCAGAAATCACCGTCCAAACCACCACGGAACTGACCAACGGTGACGGCCTGAACGTGCTGGTGAAACGTGAAATCGTCGGCTTCCGAGCCAATACGGTGCAGCTGTTGTGTGATTTTCCGTCCGGTGAGGACGATGGTGTGCATTACTGGCAGTATCGGCTCGAAGTGAATGAAATGCCGGAAGAGCTGCTGCCGCCCGCGCTCAACAAGATACGCCTGCCGCTGCCCCTCAATCGGAATCTCGACCATAACTGGCAACAGGCGCTGACCAAAACCTCCGCCGAACGCAAGGTGCGGGTGAGCTGGAAGCTCAACAGCCAGGCCGACAAGCTATCTGCAACGGCCGTTAGTGAAGAAGGCATCAAAGTCTCTGCTGAGCTGGCTGGCCCGTTTGAAGCCGCCAACAATACCGACAAGGCCCACCAGCAGCTGCACGACAGCTTCGCCAAACTCGGCAACACCATCTATCACGCCAGCCAGGTTGAGATAACCGGTGACGCCCGCTTTATTCCCGCTTCACAGCTGAAGGCGTTACGCCGCGACATAATCGAACAGCTGTCAGAGGCTCGCCTGCAAGCCCATCCGCGCGGCCGCCGCAAAGCCATCAGTGAGCCAGCACCGGTTTACCCGGACAGCCAGCTGTCGTTCCTCGACAACGTCTACAACCACCGGGCTCGCAGCTTCTACAGGCGTTTTGGGGTACAGCTGATCGAAGCTGCCTTTGAGGCCCATGAAGAAACCGGCGATGTGCCGGTGATGATCACCAAACACTGTCTGCGCTTCTCGTTTAACCTGTGCCCAAAACAGGCCAAGGGCGTTACCGGAGTAATCACCAAGGTCAGCGACATGCAGCTGGTTCATGGCGATGAAGTGCTGACGCTAAAGTTCGACTGCAAACCCTGCGAAATGCATGTGGTTGGCAAGATCAAACCGCATATTTTCAACAGCGCCCTGCCCGGCAGTCTGGCAGACGGCGTCAGCAATTTTGACCCGGCCAGCCTGATCGCCAGCAGCCGTGACTAGCCTTTTTCGTGCGGGCAACAGGCCCGCACAGCTCTTTTGCAACATCGACCAATCGTCATCCAGCCGTCATCAATGAGTCAAACCCAAGTCACAGAACGGTCATAAGCTCACTTATCAGAAAAAATTCCAATACCTGATAAAGGATGAATCATGACCCTCGAAATGATGAAAAAAACCGCACTTGCGGTTGCGATGGCTTCTCTGCTGGCGGCCTGTGGCGCTGATGGTAAAGATGGCAAAGACGGTACCGATGGCGTTGACGGCGACACAGGCTCTCAAGGCACGACTGGCGAAACAGGCGCGACTGGTGAGACCGGCGCAGCTGGCTTCAGCGCCCAGCTGACTCAGGTGGGTCGTTATGAATCCGGTATTTTTGCCGACGGTGGTGCCGAAATTGTTGCCTTCGACAGCAGCACTAACAAGCTGTTCGTAGTGAACTCAGGCGCGTCCACAGTGGATGTACTGGACCTGTCAGACCCAAGTTCACCAACCCTGCTGAGCACAATTTCAGCCGCTGACGCCGGTGTCGCTGACTTCACCGTTGGCAGCGCCAACAGTGTGGCAGTCAAAAACGGTATTCTGGCTGTCGCTGTTGAAGCGGACCCCAAGCAGGATAACGGCCGTGCCTACTTCTACGACTCAGACACCCTGGCCTTTATCGCTTCCTACGAAGTCGGTGCACTGCCAGACATGATCACCTTCACCCCGGATGGCAACACCGTGCTGGTCGCCAACGAAGGTGAACCCAGCGACGATTACACCAACGACCCTGAAGGTTCGATCGCCGTGATCGATGTTTCCGGCGGCGCAGCTGCAGCCTCTGTCAGCATTGCTGACTTTACCGCCTTCAACGCCAGCGAAGCCGACCTGAAAGACGACGGCGTGCGTATCTTTGGCCCTGGCGCGACTGTCGCTATGGATCTGGAACCGGAGTACATCGCAGTTTCTGCAGACAGCGCGACGGCCTGGGTGTCGCTGCAGGAAAACAATGCCTTCGCCATCGTCGACATCGCTGCTGCGACCGTTACCGACATCGTCGCGCTGGGCTACAAGGACCACAGCCAGCAAGGCAATGGCCTCGACGCCAACAAGGAAGACAAGGTTGCGGATATCGAGACCCAGCCAATCTATGGCATGTACATGCCGGATTCTGTTGCCACCTATACCTTCAACGGCAACACCTATGTGGTATCCGCCAACGAAGGTGATGCCCGTGACTACGACGGTTTCTCTGAAGAATCTGATCTTGCTGACCTGACGCTGGATACCACCGCCTTCACCAGCGATCAGATCGCCTTCCTGCAAGACAGCGATGCCGGTTTGGGTGGTCTGACAGTGTCTGCCGTTGATGGCGATACCGATGGCGACGATGCATTCGAAGAAATCTACGCCTACGGCGGCCGTTCATTCGCCATCTGGAATGCCGCCGGTGAGCTGGTATTCGATTCCGGCGACCAGATCGAACAGATCATCGCCGATACCACGCCGTTCTACTTCAACGTTTCCAACGACAACAACAAGATCGACAACCGGTCTGACAACAAGGGCCCGGAACCAGAAGGTCTGGCGATTGGTACCGTCAACGGCAAGACTTATGCGTTTGTTGGCCTCGAGCGTCAGGGTGGCATCATGGTGTTCAACATCACCAACCCATACGCACCACAGTTCGTGTCCTATGAACAGAACCGTGATTTCTCGGTGGATATTGGTGATATCGAAGACGGTATTCTGGCCGCTGGCGCGGCTGGTGATCTGGCACCAGAAGGACTGACCTTTGTCAGCGCCGAAGACAGCCCAAGCGGCAATGCGCTGCTGATTGTGGGTAACGAAGTATCCGGCACCACCACAGTGTACGAATTCAAATAATTCGTGCGGCGCCAGCTTGCTGGCGCATAAAAAAACCGGCTGCAAAGCCGGTTTTTTTGTTTATTCAGACGGTAATCAGCAGCGCCGGCGGTCGTTGCGCAACATGGCAATCACGCCGCTGACATCCGGCCGCTTGCCGCGCCAGAGGTAGAAGGATTCTGCCGCCTGGCCGACCAGCATGCCGAGGCCATCAATGGTACGGGCGACACCACGGTCAGCCGCCCAACGGTTAAAAACCGTCAGGTCGTTGCCGTACATCATGTCGTAGGTGACGGTTTCCGCAGTGATCAGCTCGTCTTTTAACGGTGGCAATTCACCACCGAGACTGGCCGAGGTGCCATTGATGATGAGATCAAATGTACCCTGCAGGTCTGCAAAGGTACTGGCGCTGATATTGCCCAGATCACTGAAATCCTCCGCCAGCTGTTCGGCCTTGCTGACGGTGCGGTTGGCGATCACCAGCTCGGCTGGCTGTTCCTCCATCAAGGGCTGCAACACGCCACGCACGGCACCACCGGCACCCAGCACCAGAATGCGGCGACCTTGCAGCACCACACTGTGGCGTTTGAGATCGGCCACCAACCCGGCACCGTCGGTGTTGTCGCCCAGCAACGTACCATCTTCAAGCTTTTTGAGGGTGTTCACTGCCCCTGCCCGTTTGGCCCGTTCAGTGTGGCTGTCAGCCAGTTGCCAGGCCTGTTCCTTGAACGGTACGGTCACATTCATGCCCTGACCAGCACCATGGCTGAAAAACATCCGCGCTTCACGCTCAAAACCATCAAGCGGAAACAGCAAGGCGGTGTAGAGAATGTCTTCACCGGTCTCAGTGGCAAAGCTGGTATGAATCTGTGGCGACTTACTGTGACCAATGGGGTTACCGACGACAGCATAACGGTCAGTCATTTCTTCTTCTCCTTGCCGGATCTCGCTGCTGGTCAGCATCAGACCCACTCTTTATGCGGCAGAAAATCCGTGTACAAGCGTGCTTCCGGAGAACCTGGCTCGGGCTGCCAGTTGTAGTCCCAGTGCACCACTGGCGGCATCGACATCAGAATCGATTCTGTGCGACCGCCGGTCTGCAAGCCAAAGATGGTGCCACGGTCGAACACCAGGTTGAATTCCACATAACGGCCGCGGCGATAACACTGGAACTTGCGCTCCCGTTCGCCCCAGGTTTCGTGCTTGCGACGGGCCAGAATCGGTACATAGGCGTCGATATAGCCGTTGCCCACCGCCTGCATAAAGGCAAAGCTCTTGTCGAAGTCCAGCTCACCGTCCCAACGATTGAGATCGTCAAAGAACAGCCCGCCAACACCGCGGCATTCGTCGCGGTGCTTGAGGTAGAAGTATTCGTCACACCAGTGCTTGTATTTGGCAAACACACCGTCGCCAAAAGGCTCGCAGAGGTTTTTGGCAGTCTGGTGCCAATGGATCACGTCGGCTTCGTAGGGGTAGAACGGTGTCAGGTCAAAACCACCTCCAAACCACCAGACCGGCTCTTCGCCTTCCTTTTCCGCCACAAACAGCCGTACGTTGGCATGGGAGGTCGGCACATAGGGGTTCTGCGGGTGAATCACCAGCGACACGCCCAGTGCCTGAAAACTGCGCCCCGCCAGTTCTGGCCGACTGGCCGTTGCTGACGCCGGTAACTGTTCGCCCCGGACATGGGAAAAGTTGACGCCGCCCTTTTCAATTACGGCGCCGTCGGCAATCACCCGGGTACGACCACCGCCCAATAGCTGCAGCTGGCCTTCAGACTGGTCACGCTCCCAGCTCTCTTCGACAAACACGGCCTGGCCATCTTCGGCTTCAATAGCCGCACAGATACGATCTTGCAGGTCGAGCAGAAACGCCTTGACGGCAGCAACATCACAACCCTGATTGGATGCAGTCATAGTGGGGTCCTGTGGTGAGCACTGGGATTAACGCAAGCGAGCGCCGTCCAGTGTACGAATTTCAGAAGGCTGGGAACGGCCACCCAACTGGCCTGGCAGAATGTAGTCCAGCTGTTCGCCAAAGTACTGTCGCACCCGCAGCGGGGTGCGGGCGGGTTCGGCACCGGCCGGGTTGGCTGACGTCGAAACAATCGGGCCAACCTGCAAACACAGCTCACGCACCAGCGGATGATCCGGAATCCGCACCGCCAGGCTGGTGTGCTCGCCTCGCAGCAAGGGGCTGACACTGCTTCTGCACGGCAATACCCAGGAAACCGGGCCAGGCCAGCTGTCCTGTACCTGACGTTCGTCTTCGGCTTCCAGTGGCAGCAACCAGTCACCCAGCTGGGACAGCGAAGCCGCCACCACCACCAGACCTTTTTGCCACGGCCGCTGTTTTAGCGTCAGTACCTGCTCCAGCGCCATTTCATCATAGGGCAGGCAGCCCAAACCCCAGACCGCCTCGGTCGGATAGGCAATAACGCCTCCCTGTAAAAGCGCCTGACGAGCTTGCTGGATATGCCACGAACTGATGTAACTGGACACGGAAGGAGTTCCCAAATGGAGTTAAACGAGAATGCTGTACTTTATCGCCCAAACCGCCAGAAGTCAGCCCTGCTCTGCCGGCAGCATCGATTGGCGATGAAGATGGCGTGGATATTCCACGGTTCAACTACCTCAGTCGTCTACTTGAGTCGTCGATAGCCACCCGGCTCCTGCCGCAGCCAACCGTCCAGCTCCAGTTCCAGCAAGTTGACCATTAATTCCGACACCGGCCGAGCCGTACGAATCGCCAGTACATCCAGGCTGGTAACCGAGCCGTAATCCAGCTGGCTAACCAGATCCGGGGTGGCTTGTGGTGCTGTCGAGGTGGAAGCTGGTGTCTGCTGCAACTGCAACAGCCCCAGTTCCTCAATCACATCGGCCGCATGGCGCACCAACAAGGCGCCGTCCCGAATCAACTGGTGACAGCCTTGTGCCAATGGATTGTTGACCGCACCAGGCACGGCCATCACGTCACGACCCTGTTCGGCCGCCAGCCGGGCGGTGATCAGTGAGCCACTTTTGAGTGCTGCTTCAACGACTACCACAGCCTGCACCAGGCCACTGACAATACGATTACGACCGGGGAAAAACGACGGTAGTGGCAAAGTGCCGGGCGGCAGTTCAGAGAGAATCAGCCCGTGCTGCTGAATCTGCTCATACATCTGTTTGTGGCGCTTGGGATAAACCACATCAGCACCACAACCCAGTACCGCGATGGTACTGCCACCGGCTTCGAGCGCGCCTTCATGTGCCGCAGCATCAATACCCAGCGCCATACCACTGACCACACAAATACCCGCGCGCGCCAGCTGATAGGCACACTGGCGGGCCCAGTCACGGCCGTAAGGAGTCGGGTTACGACTGCCAACAATCGCCACCATTGGCTGGTCGAGACAAGCCGTATTGCCCTTCGCGAATAACCACAGCGGTGCGTCCGCCAGGCTCGCCAAAGCTTCGGGATAGTCTCCCTGCTGCCACAACAACAATTGCTGGCCAGCCGTTTGCGGCCATTGCTGTAGCTGCTCGAAGTCTTTGGTCAGAGGTTGCTGTTGCCAGGCCTGTACTGCTGCGGCAGACAATCCATGGGAAACCAGTTGGTCAGCCGACAATTGGGCCAGTGGGGCCATGCCGCCAAGGGCATCGCGCAAATGATAAAGGGTGGTTTGCCCCACCCCACGTACCTGGTGCAGACGCCACCAGGCGGCAAGCAGCTCATCCATGAGCAAGATCCTTGTCAGATCGGATTCGTCCTGAACCCGTTAATAATCAATTAATCAGTTCAACTGCCAATCAAACAGGCCTATCAGGGATTGGCAAAACGGTCGCCAACGCGCATTGGACGAGTGGCTTTCATTACCAGCGCGTAGGACAGTTTTTCAAAGGTACGGAACACCATCATGGTACCGGCACGTTCTTCCGGCAGCTGGACTTTTTCATCCGCTACCCGGTCCAGCACAATCGCACCAGCCTTGTTGATCACCAGTACGTCACCCGGCTCCAAATAGTCACGTTCGCCGCGGTTCAGTACCACTACGTCGAACTGGCCAATCTGGGTCACACCACCGGAGACTGCCATAATCTGGCCACTGACGTTACGCTTCGGCGATTTCGGGAAGAACTGGGTCATCAGTTCACGATCTTCCGTTGGCAGCAGTAAATCACCAATGGAAACCTGCTGGGAAGTACGATCCAGGTCGATAGTGGCAATGTCGTTGTTGCGGGCACGTACTCGTGCCAGACCCACATCAATAGCTTCCAGACCCAGCACTTCACCCGTCACCGGGTCGGTATAGACCTGGCTGCGACGGAAAATGCCGTAAGCATCGGCAGTATGCTCCGAGAGATCGCCGCGGGCATATACCGTGTTACCAGCGCCCATCACCAGATGTTCATCAGCACCAGCGATAATGTGCGGCGCTTTATCCAGCAGCTCTGCGTCAACAATCCGGTGTTCGGTCAAATAACCACGAATGGCACTGACCGGAATCGCCGGAATCGCTGCTTCGATCGACTCAATCCGCGCTGTTGGTTGTAATTTGACCGTTCCCGGGCTTAGCTTGACAGTGCGGCTGGCGTCGCCACGGGAGATCACACCCACGCGGGTTTCACCGTCTACGTTGATCAGACCAATCACGTCGCCAGGGAAAATAAGATGAGGGTTATTGATCTGGGTGTTCTGATACCAGATTTCTGGCCACTGCCAAGGGTCGTTGGTGAACTTGGCCGAGATGTCCCAAAGGGTATCTCCCTTCACTATAACGTACTGCTTTGGCGCATCCGGTAGCAGCTGCAGGGCTGAAGCACTGATGGAAAATCCAATCAGACCAATAGCCAGCAAGCGCATGATGGTTTTGCTCATCCTCTATTCCCTTTATCATTCCGTACTGAAATAAACTGAAATCACCGGGTTGGTGGCATGGCGTGCTGACGCATTGGCAAATTTGAGCCATTGCTTGCAAGCTGCCCAAGTGTAACAAGCCATCAGCACCAAGTTCTATAAGTACCGAGAGCTATGGCATTACTCCCAATTCTTGAATATCCGGATCCACGACTGCGCACTGTAGCGAAACCTGTCGCTCAGGTTGATGATCGAATTCGCAAGATCGTCAGTGATATGTTCGAAACCATGTACGATGCACCTGGAATTGGCCTTGCGGCGACCCAGGTCAATGTCCATGAGCGAATTATCACCATCGACGTCAGCGAAGACAAAAGCGAGCCGCTGGTGTTTATCAATCCTGAGATCACCGTTCTTGACGGTGATCTCGAGACCATGAAAGAAGGCTGTTTGTCGGTGCCCGGCTTCTACGAAGAAGTCAGCCGTATCGAACATTGCCTGGTGAAAGCCACCGACAAGGACGGCCAGCTGTTCGAACTGGAATGCACCGGCCTGCTGGCGGTCTGCATCCAGCACGAAGTCGATCACCTCGACGGCAAGCTGATGGTCGATTACATCTCGCCCTTCAAGCGTAACCGCATCAAGGACAAACTGGAGAAGAAACACAAGGCTGACGCGCGCCGGAGCGGTCGCTGATGGCCCTGAATATCATCTTCGCCGGTACGCCGGACTTCGCGGCTGCTCATTTGCAGGCGCTGATCGACAGTGAACACAACGTCATTGCGGTCTACACCCAGCCGGATCGCCCGGCTGGCCGTGGCAAAAAGCTGCAGCCGAGCCCGGTCAAACAACTGGCGTTGCAACACCAGCTGCCGGTGTATCAGCCACTCAATTTCAAACAGTCTGACGATGTTGAGCAGCTGCAGGCGCTCAACGCCGACCTGATGATTGTGGTGGCCTACGGCCTGATTCTGCCGAAAGTGATCCTGGATGCACCCAAATCCGGTTGCCTCAACGTTCATGCCTCGCTGCTGCCTCGCTGGCGTGGTGCTGCGCCGATCCAGCGCTGTATCGAAGCCGGTGACAAGGTCACCGGTATCACCATCATGCAGATGGACGTCGGCCTCGACACCGGCGACATGCTGCACAAGATCACCACTGGCATTCTGGCTGATGACACCGGCGGCAGTCTGCACGACCGTCTCGCGGAAATGGGCCCACCGGCACTGTTACAGGCACTCGAACAACTGCAGGCGGGTGAACTCAAGCCGGAAGTGCAAAACGACGCACTGGCCAACTACGCTCACAAGCTCAGCAAGGACGAAGCCCTGATCGACTGGAGCGCGGATGCCGACGAGCTGGCGCTGCGGGTACGGGCGTTCAATCCCTTCCCGATGGCCTACACCCTGCTCGGTAACGAGCGTATCAAGGTGCTGCAGGCCGAAGCCTTGCCACAAACCCTGCGCCAGCAGCCCGGCACCATTGCTGCCGTTAGCCGTGATGGTATTGATGTGGTTTGCCAGCAAGGTCTGTTACGGCTGCAACGCATCCAGCTGGCCGGTAAAAAGCCGATGGCCGTGGCTGACGTCATTAATGGCCAGCCGAATCTCTTTCAACCTAACTACGTACTGGCCAGCCAACCTTGACAGCTTCCAATCCTCCTTCGAACAGCCATTCTGCCAACCCGGCCAACAGCTCAGCCGCTGCAGCCAGCAGTCCATGGGCCAAAGCCAAACGGCTGACGTCATCAGATGCCCGGGCGCTGGCCGCCATTGGTCTGCAACGGGTGGTCGAAGGAGCCTCGCTGAACACCATTCTGCCGGACCTGGAAGCCCAGGTCGGCGACGATGACCGCGCTTTCCTGCGCGACCTGCTGCAAGGCAGCTGTCGTTATTACCAGCGCCTCAATGCCATCGCCAAAATGCTGTTGAACAACTCCTTCAACAACGACCAGGCGATTCTGCATCAGTTGTTGATCGTTGGCCTGTATCAGCTGGATATCCAGCAGAAAGCCGAACACGCGGCCGTTCACGCCACCGTGGAAGCCGTCTCCGAACTGGGTCACGACCAGGCTCGTGGTGTCATGAACGCCTGTCTGCGGCGCTTCCTGCGCGAACGCGACCAGCTGCTGCCACCACTGGCGGATAACCCGGTCACCGCCACCAGCCACCCGAAATGGCTGGTGAAGCTGCTGAGCAAGGGCTGGCCACAGCAATGGCAACAGATTCTTGCCAACAACAACGAATTACCGCCGCTGTGCCTGCGGGTCAACCAGCGTCATGGCAGCCGTGAGGCGTATCTCGAACGGCTGCAACAAGCCGGTATCGAAGCCCGTCCAGCGCCGTTCAGTCGCCATGGTATCTACCTTGCCGAACGCTGCGACATCACCCGGCTGCCCGGCTTTGCTGACGGTGACTTCAGCGTCCAGGACGAAGCCGCCCAGCTCGCTGCCGAACTGCTGGCACCGCAACACGGCGAACGCATTCTCGATGCTTGCGCCGCGCCCGGCGGCAAAAGCTGTCACCTGCTGGAACTGGCCGACATCGAACTGACCGCTGTCGATCTTGAAGCCAGCCGGATGCAGCGGGTCGAACAGAACCTGCAGCGATTACAACTGAACGCCCGGCTGATCAGTGCTGACGTGATTGATTACCAAAGCTGGTGGGACGACCAACCGTACGATGCCATTCTGCTCGACGCGCCCTGCTCCGCGACCGGCGTGATTCGTCGCCATCCAGACATCAAACTGCTGCGCCGCCGTGAAGACATCGAGCAGCTGGCCGATGTGCAGGCACGGATTCTGGAAGCCTGCTGGAACATGCTGAAACCCGGCGGGCGGCTGTTGTACGCCACCTGTTCGGTACTGCCGCAGGAAAACAGTCAGCAAATCGAGGCATTTGTTGATGCCCATGCCAAACTGGCAAACGATATCGCGCTTTTGTCACTGGACAAGCCGTGGGGAAGCGCCTGTAATGCCGGTCGACAACTATTCCCGACGCCCGCAGGTACTGACGGCTTCTATTTTGCGCTGCTACAAAAGTCAGATTCTGCCGGCGTCAGCGCTGCAAGCCTGCCTGATGGAGACGCTGAGCAAGCATGAAAATCATTATTCTGGGTGCGGGCCAGGTGGGTGGAACCCTGGCGGAAAACCTCGCGGTCGAACAGAACGACATCACCGTTGTTGATACCGACCAGGTGCGGCTGCGCGAGCTGCAGGATCGTATTGATATCAAAACCGTCGCGGGTCATGGCTCGTTTCCCCACGTATTGCGGGAAGCCGGTGCCGACGATGCCGACATGCTGGTGGCCGTCACCAACTCCGACGAAACCAATATGGTGGCCTGTCAGGTGGCCTATTCGTTGTTCCGTACGCCGACCAAGATCAGCCGCATTCGCTCCAGCGCCTATCTGAAACAGAAAGACCTGTTTCGGATCGATGCCTTTCCAATCGACGTACTGATTTCCCCGGAACAGGTCGTCACCACTTACATCCGCCGACTGCTGGAATACCCAGGCGCCCTGCAGGTGCTCGACTTCGCTGACGAACGGGTGCAGCTGGTGGCAGTAAAAGCCTATTACGGCGGCCCACTGGTGGGCCAGGCAATCAACCAGCTGAAGAGTCACCTGCCGGATGTCGATACCCGGGTGGCGGCAGTGTTCCGCCGCAACAAGGCGATCGAGCCCACCGGTGACACCATTATCGAAGCCGATGACGAAGTCTTCTTCGTGGCTGCCAAGGCCCACATCAAGAAGGTGATGGCCGAGCTGCGGCGCGAGGAAGATTCCTACAAACGCATCTTTATTGCTGGCGGCGGCAATATTGGCTACCGCCTCGCCAAGGCACTGGAAAACGATTACCACATCAAGATTCTTGAGCGTGATCGCCAGCGTGCCCGTTACCTCAGCGAAAACCTCGACCACGCCGTGGTGCTGCTGGGCACAGCGACCGACAAGGCGTTGCAGGAAGAAGAAAACATCGAAAACACCGACGTTTTCTGCGCCCTCACCAACGATGACGAAGTCAACATCATGTCGTCGCTGCTGGCCAAGCGTTCCGGTGCCCGCAAGGTGATGACCCTGATCAACAAGGCCGCCTACGTCGATCTGGTGCAGGGTGGCGCGATTGATATTGCGATCTCTCCCCAGACAGCCACCATCGGCAGCCTGCTGACCCACGTCCGCCGCGGTGACGTGGTAAACGTCCACTCACTGCGTCGTGGTGCCGCCGAAGCCATTGAAGCGGTGGCCCACGGTGACGCCATTTCTTCCAAGGTAGTGGGTCGTGCCATCAAGGACATCCAGCTGCCGCCGGGAACCACCATTGGTGCCATCGTCCGTGGTGACGAGGTCATCATGGCGACCGGCGAGGTGGTGGTGGAATCCGACGACCACGTGATCCTGTTCGTGATGGACAAACGTCACATCGCCGATGTCGAGAAACTGTTCCAGGTTGGTCTGGGATTCTTCTGAGGCAAGCGACGGGAGATTTTTGCCGCTATGCACCTTACGGTTATTGCCCGCGTTCTGGGCATATTCCTGATGCTGTTCAGCCTCACCATGTTGCCGCCCATGCTGGTGTCGATGTGGTTCAACGACGGCGCGCTGATGGCCTTCACCAGTGCCCTCGGCATCACCTTTGCGGTGGGCTTTTTCTGCTGGCTGCCCGTCCGCGATGCCCGCCATGACCTGCGTACCCGCGACGGTTTTGTGATTACCGTGCTGTTCTGGATGGTACTGGCGCTGTCGGGCTCGATTCCCTTTATGCTGTCCGAAGCCCCGGGGCTGAGTTTTACCGACGCCTTTTTCGAATCGCTGTCGGGCTGGACAACCACCGGTGCCACTATCATGACCGGCCTCGACGCCCTGCCCGAAAGCATTCTCTGGTATCGCCAGCAGCTGCAATGGCTCGGTGGTATGGGGATTATCGTGCTGGCAGTGGCGATTTTGCCGATGCTCGGTATTGGTGGCATGCAGCTGTTCCGTGCTGAAACGCCGGGGCCGCTGAAAGATTCCAAGCTGACGCCGCGCATTACCGAAACCGCCAAGGCGCTGTGGTACATCTACCTCAGTCTCACCATCGCCTGCGCCTTTGCCTACTGGCTGGCTGGCATGAATGCCTTCGACGCCATTGGCCACAGCTTTGCCACCGTCGCCATCGGCGGTTTCTCGACTCACGATGCCTCCATCGGCTATTTCGACAGCGCCGCTATCGAAATGATTGCGGTGGTGTTTATGCTGATTTCGTCGCTCAACTTTGCGCTGCACTTTTCTGCCTGGCGCTACCATTCGCTGGTGCATTACCTGCGCGATTCCGAGCTGAAATTCTTTTTCACCGTGATGGCCGGCGGCATTCTGCTGACGATTCCGGCGCTCTGGCTGACCGACACCTACGAACTGCCGAAGGCCATTCGTTACGGCATTTTCGAAACCGTATCTGTGGCAACCACCACCGGCTTTGGCACCGCCGATTTCTCGGTGTGGCCGATTTTCCTGCCGGTGCTGCTGTTTATGATGGCCTTTATCGGCGGCTGTGCCGGTTCCACCGGCGGTGGTATGAAAGTGATCCGGGTGCTGCTGATCTTCAAACAGGGTTCCCGTGAGATCAAACGGCTGATCCACCCCAATGCGGTGATTCCGGTCAAGCTCGGTCGCTCACCGGTGGCGGAACGGGTACTGGAAGCGGTGTGGGGCTTTTTTGCCCTTTATGTTGTCACCTATATGGTGATGATGATTGCGCTGCTGGCCACCGGTCTCGACCACGTTACTGCCTTCTCGGCAGTCGGTGCCTGCCTCAATAACCTTGGCCCGGGGCTGGGTGAAGTAGCCACTCACTACGGCGATATCAGTGATGCCGCCAAGTGGATCTGCTCGCTCACCATGCTGCTTGGCCGACTGGAAATTTTCACCCTGCTGGTACTGGTCAGCCCGGCCTTCTGGCGCGGCTGATTGTTCTGCTTGCCTCACTGGCAAACGCCCTGACCACTGATCAGGGCACCTTTGCTGCCTTGTAAGGATTCCGCATACCTTCAGGCTGCCGCTTGAAACGCTTGTAGGTCCACTGATACTGCGCTGGGGCTGCAGCTACCACGGCTTCAACCGAACGATTCAAGGCGGCACAGGCGGTTACAGCATCATCGCTGTAGATGGCTTCATCCGGCTGCATAAAATACAGATCAAAACCATCAGCATCAGGCCGCCGCACCGTGTAGGCAAACAGCGCCAGCGCCTTGGTGCGCTGCAACAGTTCAAACGGCATTCGTGGTGTTAATGTCGGCACTCCCAGAAACGGCGCAAACACGCCACTGCGCAGCTCGGGTTCCTGATCTGGCAGAAAGCCGGCCACGCCGCCATTCTGCAGGGTCTTGAACAAGGCCCGCACGCCGGTTGGTGTGGTTGGTACCAGAATCGCACCAGACGACTCACGGCGATTGCGCATCCACTGGTCAAACACCGGGTTCTTGGCCGGTTTGAACATCACCGTCAGCTTCAGAACGTCGCTGAGGTAATAGTTGATCAGTTCCCAGTTGCCCTGATGCGGAGCCATCATCAACAGGCCACGGCCGCTGGCGAGGGCTTCATCCAGCAGCTCGCGGTTATGCACCTGCTTGATGTATCGCAAGGCAGCCTGCTGGCCTTTACCCCAGAAACCGCCCATTTCGGCGCCGCTCATGCCATTGTGCAGCAGGGTTTCACGCAGCATGTTTTCGCGTTCGGACTCACTCAGCTGCGGGTAGGTCATGGCAAGGTTTACCCGCGCCACTTCACGTGCCCGGGTACGACTGGCGTATAGCCGCCGGCCCACCAGCTTGCCAATCGCCTGGGCCGCTTGCAGAGGTAACAATCCCAGCAAACGAATCAGAAATATGGTCAGGTATCCGCTAATCTTTTCCACACCATGCTCTCAGTGATCAGCCTATCTATCGGCCGCAGTGTAAGCCCTGAAAAACTGCTGACAAGCTTTGCCTTGGCAGAGCTCTGCTACACTCTGTTCTGAAGATTCGACAGGTGAACCATGAACAAACCCAGCGATCAGCTCAGCAGCAAGCAAATTCTTGTCATTGATGACATGGTTGAGTCCCGCGGCTCACTCAAGCGGATGCTGCTGCAGCTGGGTGCTGAAAAGATCGATACCGCGGTGGAGGGCGACGAGGCGATCGCCAAAATCCAGCAACGCGAGTACGACCTGATCGTTTCCGACTACAACCTTGGCCGCGGCAAGGACGGCCAACAGATTCTCGAAGAAGCCCGTTACAGCGGCAGCTTCAAGGCGACCTCGATCTTTGTGATGGTGACCGGTGAAAATGCCGCCGACATGGTGATGGGCGCACTGGAATACGAACCGGACGCCTACCTGACCAAACCCATCACCCCGCAAATGCTGGCGCAACGACTGAAGCGCATCATGCAAGGTAAATATCACCTGTGGGACATGCTGCAGATGATCGACGCCAGGAAATACCAGCGGGCGGTAGAGATCGCCAACCAGCTGATGGAGCGACACCCCAACCAGATTGCACCAATAGCGCGGCAAATTGGCCCGGTGTACATGCATCTGGGTGAATACAACAACGCAATCCGGGTTTATTCCAGCGTGCTGAACGAACACTACCGTTCCTGGGCCCGTCTCGGTCAGGCGATTTGCATGCACAAGCTCGGCGATTCTCTGGGCGCCTTGTCCCTGTTAAAAGACACCCTCAAGCGGCAGCCCAGATACGTTCAGTGTTACGACTGGATGGCGCGTATCTATCTGACTCTTGGTGACAAGGAATACGCCCAGCAGCTGCTGCGCAAGGCCGCCAGCATTTCCCCCAAAGCTGTATTACGCCAGCGCGAACTGGCTGAGCTGGCGCAGCAGAACGGCAACTGGCTGATCGCTGCCAATGCCTATGAACAAGCCATCCGGCTCGGCCGTCACTCCTGCTACAAAAGCGTCGATGTTTATCTGAAACTGGCTGACTGCGTACAACCGCTACTGGAACAGGATCTCGCCACCAACCGCCGGCTGGGACAGAAAGCCCAGCGGGCGCTGGCCGAATTACAAACGGACTTCAACAACCAGTTCGCGATACAATATGCCGGTTACCTGGCCGAAGCCCGGATCAACTACATCATGGGGCTACCGGACAAGGCCCGCCACTCGCTGGCGATGGCCGAAGCCATGTTCCATGAGATGGAAGCACCACAAGCAGACGATGCCCTGTCGCTGACGTCGACCCTGATCAAGTGCGGCGAACACGTCAAGGCCAACGAAGTGCTGCGCAATATGGAAGGCATGGAGCTGACCCCGGCCCAGCGCGCCAGTCTGGAAAAACAGATGCAACGGCTGGATGAAGCATCAATCAAACAAAACAGCGACCGCGTCAATGCAGAAGGTATCAGCTTCTACGAAGATGGAGACTTCCGCGCGGCCATGAAAGCCTTTGATGAAGCCGTCAACTATCCGGATGCCGGTATCAGCGTGCTGTTGAACTCGATCCAGGTACGGGTCAGCCTGATCAAACAGGGCGATTGCACTGCCGAAGAGAGCCAGCAACTGATCCGTGAATGTCGGCCGCTGTTTCAGCGGATTGGCTCTGTAGAAGAAAGCGATGGCCGCTTTGAACGTTATCAACGCCTGAAAATCAACTTCACCCGCTTGCTCCAGGAGCTGGCTACATGAAATTTGACTACATGGTCGGTGCAGTCATCCACGACCTCAAAAACCAGCTGCAAACCCTGCTGGCCTGTGAACAGGAAGCCATCAGCCAGATTCCGGCGCGCTATCACCATTTGCTCAAGCCGGTGCTGCAGAACACCAACCGGCTGCAAAACGATACCCTGCAGATGATGACGCTGTTCCGGATGGAAAAAGAACGTGATTTTCCGCTCGACGACGCCTGGCCCCACGATACCGTGCTGGATGCCATCAGCTCGATTCAGCTGCAATTCCCCAACATCAAGTTCACCAACGATATTCCGGAAGACCTGCAAGGCTTCTACAGTGACGATCTGGTCCACATGGCACTCATCACCCTGATGACCAACAGCGCCCAGGCCGGGGCCACCAGCTTGCAAGCCACCGCCGCCATCGACAACGGCTGGCTGATTTTCCGTATTCAGGACAACGGCCACGGTTTTGACCAGAGCGTACTGAACGGAGAAACCATCACCACCAAAACCGGTGGCAGCGGCCTCGGCCTGTATCTGGTTGGTGAAATCGCCCGTCATCACAAGTTTGGTGAGCAAATTGGCAAGATCAGCTGCAGCAACCTGCCCAAAGGCGGCGCCGAAGTCGCTATCTACCTGCCGTATTACTAGCCTCTACAGTGTTATGTTGTAGGTCAGCTGTGTAGGCTGGGCCGAGCCCAACAGTTGCTGGGCACGGCCCAGCCTACGCCCGGTCTGAAATTCGTAGGTCAGATAAAGACGCGCAGCGGCTGCCATCTGACAATGCCGCTCTGGCAGTGCCGTGGATGGCACTCGGCGCGCTCGATTATCCGACCTACAGAAATTCGCTGCTCCTGCAGGTTGGACCACGCCCAACTGCGCCAGCAAGCAATCGCAACGGAGCAAACCAATTGCCTCTGTGATCGTGATATATCGCTGCTATAATCCCCGCCTTTGTTTTTTCAGATACATCTCCCCAGGGGTAGAAGCTGTGAGCCAGAGTCGCCATAACGTCAAAACCTTTCAGGGCATGATTGCGGCCCTGCAAGAGTACTGGTCCGATCAGGGCTGCGTGATTAACCAACCGCTCGACCTCGAAGTCGGTGCCGGTACTTTCCATGTTCACACTTTCCTGCGTGCCGTTGGCCCGGAAACCTGGAACTCCGCCTACGTCCAGCCAAGCCGTCGTCCAACCGATGGTCGTTACGGCGAAAACCCCAACCGTCTGCAGCACTACTACCAGTTTCAGGTGGTGATGAAGCCAAACCCGGCCAACTTCCAGGATCTCTACCTGGGCTCTCTGGCAGCACTGGGCGTCGACACACTGGTACACGACGTTCGCTTCGTTGAAGACAACTGGGAATCGCCAACCCTGGGCGCCTGGGGTCTGGGCTGGGAAGTGTGGCTGAACGGTATGGAAGTCACCCAGTTCACCTACTTCCAGCAAGCCGGTGGTCTTGAGTGTTACCCGGTAACCGGTGAGATTACCTATGGTCTTGAGCGTATCGCCATGTACCTGCAGGAAGTCGATTCCGTTTACGACCTGGTCTGGACCTACGGCCCGGATGGCAAGGCCGTAACCTACGGCGACGTGTTCCACCAGAACGAAGTGGAACAGTCGACCTACAACTTCGAATACGCTGACGTCGACTTCCTGTTCCAGGCCTTCGACCAGTACGAAAAAGACTGTAACCGTCTGATCGCTGCCAACCTGCCGTTGCCAGCCTACGAACAGACCCTCAAAGCGTCCCACACTTTCAACCTGCTGGATGCCCGTGGCGCGATCTCCGTGACCGAGCGTCAGGGATATATTCTGCGCGTCCGTACCCTCGCCCGTGCCGTGGCGCACAGCTACTACGACAGCCGTGCTGAAAAAGGCTTCCCGCTGGCAGAAGAAACCATTCGTGAAGAAGTGCTGGCGAAATGGACCGCTGCCAAACAGAAAGAAGCTGAAAAAGCAGCCCAGCAAGCCGCGAAAGAGGAGAGCAAGTAATGGCGACGCAAGATTTTCTGGTTGAACTGGGTACCGAAGAACTGCCACCGATGGCGCTCAAGAGCCTGTCGGAAGCCTTTGCCAGCGGTATTGTTGACGGTCTGAAAGACGCTGGCCTAGCCGCTGACAGCGTTGCAATTTTTGCCGCGCCACGCCGTATGGCCGTGCGCATTGCGGCACTGGCTGACAAGCAGGACGATCAACAGGAAACCCTGTTTGGCCCACCCGCCAAAATCGCCTACGACGCCGACGGCAACCTCACCAAAGCGGCCATCGGTTTTGCTGAACGCGCCGGTGCCAGCGCTGCTGAGCTGCAGGAAGCCCCCGAGTCCGAAGGCAAAAACGCGGGCAAGCTGATGATCCAGCGGACGATTAAGGGCAAGGCCACCGTTGAGCTGCTGCCAGCCATCGTCCAGGCCAGCCTCGACAAGCTGCCAATTCCAAAGCGTATGCGTTGGGGTGCTTCACGGGTTGAATTCGTGCGTCCGGCACAATGGCTGGTGATGCTGTTTGGTCACGACGTCATCGACGCCAACATCCTCGGCATTCAGTCTGGCCACACCTCCCGTGGTCACCGCTTCCATGCCCCACACGAAGTGGCGATCAATACACCCGCCGAATACGAAGAAGCCCTGCGTGGTGCCTTTGTCATGGCGAGCTTTGCCGAGCGTTCCGAACTGATCGCTGCGCAGGTCAAGGCCGAAGGTGAAAAACTCGGTGGCGAAGCCGTGATCAGCGACGATCTGCTCGAAGAAGTGACCGCGCTGAACGAATGGCCAGTGGCGCTAGCGGGTTCGTTTGAAGAAGAATTCCTCACCGTGCCAGCGGAAGCACTGGTGTCTTCCATGAAAGAGCACCAGAAATACTTCCACGTGATGAAAGACGGCAAGCTGCTGAACAACTTCATCACCGTGGCCAACATCGAATCGAAAGACCCGTCGCAGGTGATTGCCGGAAACGAGAAGGTGATTCGTCCACGTCTGGCCGACGCCAAGTTCTTCTGGGATACCGACCGCAAGCAAACGCTGGAAAGCCGTTTCGCCAAGCTCGAAAACGTAGTGTGGGTCAACCAGCTCGGCTCAATCGCCGACAAGGCGCGCCGTATTTCTGCCCTGGGTCAGAAAATCGCTGCCGCCATGGGGGCCGATACCGCGCTGGTTGAGCGTGCTGCCAAACTCTGCAAAAACGACCTGGTTTCCAACATGGTGTTTGAATTTACCGACCTGCAAGGTCTGGCCGGTAAGTACTACGCTGAACACGACGGTGAAAATGCTGAAGTGGCGGAAGCCATCATCGAACAGTACATGCCAGCCTTCGCCGGTGACGCCCTGCCAGCCAGCAATACAGGTACCGCCATTGCACTGGCCGACCGTCTCGACTCACTGGCCGGTCTGTTTGGTATTGGCCAACTGCCAACCGGTTCCAAAGACCCGTATGCGCTGCGTCGTGCCTCACTGGGCGTGCTGCGTATTCTGGTTGAGAAGAAGATTGATATTGATCTGACAGAACTGCTGGGCTGGGCGCTGGACAACAACTGGGCAGTCGAACTGCAAGCCGACACCAAAGCGACCCTGACCGAATACATGCTGGATCGTTTTGCGGCCTGGTACGCCGACGAAAATATCCCCGCCGAAGTGTTCCAGTCCGTTCGCGCACTGGGCATCACCAAGCCACTGGATATCGACCGTCGCGTCAAGGCCGTACACGCCTTCTACCAACTTGAATCGGCCCAGGCACTGGCGGCCGCCAACAAGCGGGTTTCCAACATCCTCGCCAAAAACGACGGCGACAAGGTGACTGCTGCGGTTGACGCCGCGCTGCTGCAACAGGCCGAAGAACAGGCCTTGTTCGAAGAAATGACCGGCCTCGCCGACCTGACGTCACCACTGCTGCTGCGTGGCGATTATCAAGGTGCCCTCAACGCGCTGTCACAGCTGCGCAACGTGGTTGACGAATTCTTCGACAACGTGATGGTTATGGCCGACGACGAAGCCGTAAAAAACAACCGTCTGGCGCTGCTGAAGCAACTGCGCGGTATGTTTGTGGGTATCGCCGATATCGGTTTGCTGCAGGGGTAATTAGCCCTCCGCAAGCCACTCCAAAACGCCACCTGACTTGCGTCAGGTGGCGTTTTTTTATGGCTAATTATCGAACTGTCATATTATATTCAACGCTTACTCACAAAACTGACACAAGGATCTCGTGTGACACCTTTCTGGCCTCATTCAACAACACGTCTGTTGGCGTGCGCAGCGGTAGCCTCTCTGACCGCCTGCGGTGGTAGCAGCAGCAATAGCACTTCCGAACCAACAACCCTCTCGTTTCCGGCAATCAGCAATGGCTATTTGGCTTATCAGGTTAACAACGACGACTGGCAACAGATAACCACCGCCACTTCCGTTAGCCTGGGCAGCGGCGATACATTCAGCCTGGCAATAGGCTGCCTTGAGGGAGATAACGCGCAGTTCGCGATTGGTCGCTACCCGGATACCTTGTTTGGCTGGCTTGTTGACAGCTTTGGTGAAGTGCCCGAGACAGCCGAGGATCTCTGTGAAGAAGAATCAACAGAGACCGTCACCCGCAGCCTGACGTTTACTCTTACCGAAGATGACGTTGTCTTGATTGACGGCGATATAACCGACCAGATTGACGAGGATATTTACGACAGCTCCTTTACTCTGGAGACCTCAGCGACCGACGACCCGGTAGCCGTGATGCTGACCTTGCGCCAGGACGAGAACTACTACCTTTATTGCAATGACGAGCTGTCATTTAACGATGGTGACCAGTTGTTACTGAAGCTCTCCGACAGTCATGTATCCCTGGGCAGCAGCCAACAGATTACTGTGCCCGACTATACTTCGTTCTATTCCGGTGCCAGTCTGGCAGATTCCCAGTTGCTGGTACTTACTTCCAGTAGTCGGCGAGGCTCAAAACTGGTGGATTTCAGTAACAGCAGCAGTTGCGAGGTACTTAACTCGCGCTACAGCCGGATTCAACGTGGCCTAAGCGACCTGCTGGTCTACGACTATAACAAGCAACTGGACACCCAGCTGCCGGAACTGCTGGCGGACCCGGAAAACTATACGCTGTCTTTCAGTGGTGCCTTTGCAGGCGATGTTGAAGTCAGCGGTTACCAGCTGGATAGTCTCGACACCAGTACCCTTTCCCTTGATCTGACAGGCTCAGCGACGTTGGCAGACAGCCAGGAAATCAGCGTTATTCTGATGGACTATCGCCAATTGGCAGCCAGTAGCCAGACAATTGAGTTTCCGGCATTCGACGCTTTGCCGGGGCTGGATCTGGTTATTGATGAGATAGATATTGAAGAAATGTACACCTACTTCCCATCCGTCGAGGCAGTGCTCAACCCTGTCACAGACGGTGGTGGATTCGCATATACCTACTACTCCGTTGACGATACGGCATCAGCGACCATGACGGCTGCAACAGCCGCAACACCAGCCTCAACGCCAGCCCCATCTCAAAACCGTTTTCTGCAACGTTTGATGGCGCCATCCATTCGCCCAATGGGCTTATAAACTCAGGCCGGAGCTGCCCGTGTATCAGCTAATAACCCGATACACGGGCAGCTCCGGAGACCCTGCACGGATGGCTTCCCCACTCACCGCCAGCATCAGCTCCGCTTGTTCAAGACACAGTGTCTTACAGTCGTCAGGCAAATCTCCTTCGTCGACAACCTCCAGCGTCATGCGGCCAAACTCGGCCAGATCAATTCCGCGCCCTTGTTGTTTGACCCAACTTTCGTAACTGCACCACCAGCGATACCAGAGCCGCAGCTGTTCGGCTCCAGGCAATTCGGCACAGGCGTGTTGCAAGGCGGGTGCAGCATAGTCAGCCAACAGCTCTGCCAGCGATGGCCTGGGTTTGATCTGTTCGATATCAACACCAACCGGGCCAACCGCTGAAATCGCCAAAGCCAACCAGTCGCCGGAATGGGAAATAGAAACACCGATATTTTGGTGGCCCGTAGACGCCAACTGCAGTGCGCCACTGTCCAGCTGTTCGATCAGCCAGTCATTGATGCTGCCTCCAAGACAGTCGGCCAGTGCCAGCCGCAGGCCATAATGGCCGCGTAAAAAGGTCTCTCGACGGCGTGGCGAACTCAGCTTCGACAGTCGTTGCTGTTCGGAAAGGCTCAGCCAGTCCAGCTCAACCGGCAGTGGAATCTCAGCCAGCGAGCACCACAACAACCAGCCTGACGGCCTAGTGGCTGTTTCAACCATTAGCGGAATTGTTTGAAAAATTGATTTCATAAAGCTGCCAGAACCGCCACCACGCTTGCCTGACGACCGTTGGCCAGTACAATACGCGGCCAATTATATGGATGAGAGTGTTCCATGTCTGGTATCAAATTCAGCATCAGGGATTGGGCCGTCTGGATGCCTGCCGCTGAAGAAGCCGCTTGTTTTGGCCAGCGGGTCGAGGCGCCAGCACTGGGACTGATTCCGCCGATGATGCGGCGACGTCTGGGTGAACAGGGCAAAATGGCGATTTCCGCCTGTGCTGCGCTGCTTGAACCACAGCCGGTTATGCCGCTGGTGTTTTGCAGCCGTCATGGCGAAATCCAGCGCTCCATCGAAATTCTCACCGCCCTGCACAATGGCGAAACGCCATCACCAATGCAGTTCAGCCTGTCGGTGCACAATGCCATCAGCGGCATGTTGTCGATCAGCACCGGCAATACCAGCAATATCAGCGCGATTGCAGCGGGCCCGGACGGCATTGCCAATGCCATCGCCGAAACCGCCATGGTGCTGAACGATGCTGACAGTGACACGGCACTCTGTGTGATCTACGACCAGCCGTTACCGGCAATCTACGGTGACACCGAGCTGGAACCCGAACACGAATATGCACTGGCACTGCTGCTGGAAAAATCCGCCCCGCCGCAGTATCAACTGAACTTTGGCCGTGCTGCGGATGAACAGCCAGCAGTGTCATTAAGTGCCCAACTGAATGCCATGTTTGCCTTACTGAGCGGCCAGGCGGATAGCGCCCAACTGGGACAGGTGCGGCTGCAACGCTGTGACTTTTCAGAAGATGGAATCAGGCCACAATGATCCGGCTGCTGAGCATGACATGGCGAGTGCTCGCCACCAGCTTCTGCTTTGCCATGTTTGGGCTGGGAGGTGCGGTGATTGCACTGCTGATCAGCCCCTTGCTGATCCTGCTGATCCGTAATCCCCGCCAGCGCCAGCGGCTTGGCAAAGCGGTTTCCAGTGGTGCCATGTACCTGTTTATCCAGCTGATGCGAGCGGTGGGGGTGATGACCTACGAGGTGAAAAATCGCCACTGGCTGCAGCAGCCCGGCCAACTGATTCTGGCTAACCACCCATCGCTGATTGATACCATTTTCCTGATCGCGTTTGCCCGCCAGGCCGACTGTGTGGTGAAAGGCAAGCTGCTGCGCAACCCCTTTACCTGGGGGCCGATCCGGCTGGCCGGTTATATTGCCAACAGCTCTCCCGAACAGGTGATCGCTGCGGCAGGTGAGTCATTTCGGGCTGGCAACAACCTGATTGTGTTCCCGGAAGGCACTCGCACAGTCGCCGGTGAAAGCATTCAGCTAAAGCGTGGTGCTGCCAATATCGCCATCAAGACCGCGACGCCGATCCGGCCAGTGGTGATCCGTTGCGAGCCACCAGCGCTGACCAAGGAAATCAAGTGGTATCAGGTACCCGAGCGGCGTGTACGCATGACGCTGGAAGTCTTACCTGTTATACAGATCGATCAGTATGCCAGGGCGGAAAACCAGGCTATGGCGGCACGTCAGCTCACTCATGAGCTGGAGCAATTTTTTAATAAGGCAGTGACGGGTTGCGACCTTCAGAGGCAAGCAAAGTTATCGGCAAATGCAGATAATCACCCCCACACTGTGGCAGAGAGCAAAGCAGGATCCTGACATCATGAACAGAGACGAAATCCAGAACCACATCACCCGCGTCCTGTGCGACCTGTTTGGTCTGGACAAAGACCAGATCAGCCCGGAAGCACGACTGTACGAAGACCTGGATATCGACAGCATCGACGCTGTCGATATGGTGGTAGAAATGAAAAAGATCACCGGCAAGAAGATCAATCCGGAAGATTTCAAGAGCGTGCGCACCGTCGGTGACGTTATCAACGCTGTTGAGGCGCTGTACAACTAACATCGCCACCCTGCCTACCAACACCGGTACCCGGCCCGCATGAAACCGTTTTTTACCGTCCTCATCGTGCTGCTGTCGTTGTGCTACCCACTGGCGGTGTACTTCGGCCTGCAGTACTTCGATGTGCGTTACCTGGCGCTGCTGTTGCTGACGCTGGGGGTTGCCCGCAGCCTCTCAGCGGGTGCCGCCGCCTCCGGCAGTCGCTGGCTGATGGTGTTGATACTGGCAGTGCTGGCAGGCTGGACCTGGGTTTCCGGTGATGCACTGGCGCTGAAACTCTACCCGGTGCTGATCAGCTTCAACCTGCTGGTGCTGTTTGGCTGGAGCCTGCGCCAACCACAAACCGTGGTGGAAAGACTCGCCCGTCTGAAAGAACCCGAGCTGCCCCCCAGCGGGGTGACTTACACCCGTAAGGTGACCAAAGTCTGGTGCCTGTTTTTTGCGGCCAACGGCTGCATCGCCCTCGCGACGGTGCTGTACGGCGATGACGCCTTGTGGACTTTATATAATGGACTGATTTCCTATCTGTTGATGGGAACCCTGATGACGGCGGAACTGCTGGTACGCCGTCGGGTAAAACGGGAACAGCATGGCTGACAATTTCACTCGCTTCGAACAACGCTACCAATCCCCTGCCGATCCACAGGCGCTGCTGTTTTATGGCCAACAGGGTAATTTAACCGTGGCCGACTGGCTGCAACGGGTGGCCGACTGGCAACTACGGCTGCAACAGGCCAAAGCTGAAAACCCGGCGCTGCTGCGCTGTGCGGTTTATCACCCGGATCTGGCCGAATTCACCGCCATCCTGTTTGCGCTCTGGAGCCAGCAACTGATTTCCTGCGTGCCGGGTGCCAACAACCCCGGCACCGTGGAGGCACTGGCACCACTGGTCGACGCCTTTGCCGGTGACTTTGACGTCAGGACCAGCAAACCCTGGCTGGATGCTGAAGCCGGTTGTGGTGCAGAGCCTTTGACAGCGCTGGCGCAAGCGCTGGATTACCACGCGCCACTGCTGGAAATCTTTACCTCGGGTTCCTCCGGCGAACCCAAGGCGATTGCCAAGGCATTACGCCAGATGGCGGTAGAAACCACCGCGCTGGAGCAGCTGTGGGGCAGCGACCTCGACGCCGACAGCTGCAGCATTGGCACTGTCAGCCACCACCATATTTACGGCATGCTGTACCGGCAGCTGTGGCCACTGGCAGAAGGTCGGCCGATGTGGCGCGATACCTGCGCCTTTATCGAAGACGTCAGCAGTGCCTTGCCGATGCTGGCGAATCCGTCGTTCTTGCTGGTCAGCAGTCCGACCCACTTGTCACGGCTGCCAGACAACTTCGACTGGCAGGCCTTGCGCCAGCACAGCCGGATGATTTTCAGCTCCGGGGCACCGCTGCCGGAAACCGCCTCGGTGGAATCCGCCCGCCGGTTCGACACCAACGTCAACGAGATTCTCGGCAGCTCCGAAACCGGTGGTATCGCCTGGCGCCGTCAGCATCGTGCCGAACAAAGCCACTGGACTCCCGGCCCCGGCATCGACGTGCGTGTCAGCCCGGACAACCAGTGCCTGGAGATTCGCTCGCCGTTTCTGGCCGACCTCGAATGGTACGCTACCACCGACCGGGTGCAGCTGCAGCCAGACAATACCTTCACCCTGTTAGGCCGCACCGACCGGATTGCCAAAGTCGAAGGCAAGCGGCTGTCGCTGACGGCGATGGATCAGCAGCTGCAACAAAGCCCCTTTATTGAAGAAGCCCGCAGCCTGGTGCTGCATGGCCATCGCGACGAAGTCGCGGCGGTGCTGTCACTTACCGAGGCGGGTCGCCAGCAGCTGCAACAGCAGGGTCGCAAGGCCTTGCTGGAGGGCTTCAAACAGACCTTGTTGCTGCACTTCGAACGGCCGTTATTGCCACGCAAATGGCGTATCGTGCTGGAGATTCCCCGTAACTCGCAGGGCAAAACCCTGCTGCAGGATCTGCTCGACCGATTTGAGGCTTCCGAGCGCTGGCCCACCATCATGACCGAACAGCGGGTCGGTGAGGCAGACAATCCAGAGCTGCAACTCGATCTGCAGATTGGCACCGGGCTGCGCTGGTTCGACGGCCATTTCGACAACTACCCGATTCTGCCCGGCGTGGTGCAAACCGACTGGGCGATTGCGCTGGCACGGCGTTATCTGGATTTCCCGGCCCGCTTCTGTGGCATGAAAAACATCAAGTTCGCCAACCCGATTGTGCCGGGTGACCGCGTCAGCCTGACGTTATCCCTGAAAGCGCGGCAAGATGGTGTCGATCTGCAGTTCAGTTATCGCAGCGGTGACAAGGCCAATTCGTCCGGTGCTATCAGTTTTTCGGTGCCTGCGGCCAGCAGTTTTTCTGAACCAACCTCTTCCGACCATGCCCATGCTGGTACCAATGCCGCTTCAGTTACCGGACAGCCGTTATGATCAGTGCTTCTGTTGAAATCCAGGTTCCGTTTCACGACGTCGACATGATGAATGTGGTGTGGCACGGCCATTACGCCAAATACCTGGAAATCGCCCGCTGCGCCCTGCTCGACAAGATCGAATACAACTACAACGAGATGAAAGCCTCCGGCTACGCCTGGCCAGTCATCGACCTGCACATCCGTTACCCGGGACCAGCCTGTTTCGGCGAAACCGTTAGCGTCACCGCGACGCTGGCCGAATGGGTCGACCGACTGCATATTCGTTATGAAATCCGTAACGCCAGCGGCAAACGTATCACCCGTGCCACCACCACCATGGTGGCCGTTGATATGAGCACTCAAAGCATGTGTTATGAGTCCCCACAGATCCTGATCGACAAGGTCGAGGCGCATTTATGAGTCTCTTAAGCCGCTTGCGCTGCGGCCGGATCTTGCTGCTTGGAATGGCGCTGAGTCTGCCAACAGCACTGCCAGTGCAGGCCCAGACACTCGCTACCGAGCTGGATGCCGACCAGATTGCCCGAATTCTGACCCCGACAGACCAGCTGCAAGGCCAGTTCCAGCAGGACAAGTATCTGGCCGTGCTGCCACGGCCGCTGCACTCCAGCGGCCGCTTTGTGTATCAGCGCCAGCAAGGGCTGAGCTGGCAAATCGAACAGCCGATCGCCAGCACCGTGGTGATCAGCGACAGCGGTATTTCGCAAACCCAGAATGGCCAGCTGGTGTGGCAGAGCGATGCCAACAGCCCACAAACCACCACAGTCGCCAACATCATGGCGGCGATTTTTGCCGGTGATCTGGCAACCCTGCAAACCACCTTTGATATCAGCGGCGCACAGCAGCCGGATCAGCCGTGGCAGTTGCAGCTGACGCCCAAAAGCGAGGTGCTGAAAAACTTCTTCAGCCAGATCGACATGACGGGCGCCCAACAGCTGCAAGGTCTGGTGCTGCACGAAGCCAGCGGTGATCGCACCGAAATCCGTTTCACCATCGAGGCGGACTGATGTCCGCTGCTACAAGCCCAACAACCAACCGCAAGACCAGCCAAACGACCTGGTTAACCAGCTGGCTGCTGGTGATGCTGGCAGCGCTGCTGTTTTGCGGCTGGCAAATCAGTCGCGGACTGCAATTCGACACCAGCATTCTGGCGTTGCTGCCCGCCGAGGAGAACAGCGCCGCGGCCGATTTCGCCAACAATCAGCTGGCGGATAACGCCAGCCAACGGCTGATTCTGGTGGTGTCCGGCCAGCGTCAGGCAAGCGCTGCCAACGCCAGCCAATTACAACAGGCGTTACAGCAATCCGGGCTGTTCAAACAGATCACCGGCCATACCGATGCCAGCCAGCTGCAGCAAGCGCTCGAACAGCTGTACGACTGGCGTTATTACCATCTGACCAACACCGACCGCCAGCTGCTGGAAAATACGCCGACCAATAGCTCAGCAGCCAATCCACTGGTGAGCAAGGCCATCAGCCGTTTGTATTCACCACTGGGTGGCAGTCTGGCCCAGCACCTCAGCGACGACCCCTTACAGCTGTTCGATCATTGGCGCGAACAGGCACTGCCGAGTCATGGCATCAGTCTGCAGGATGACTGGCCGACCCGGCTGGAACAGACCGCAAAAGGCCAGTTATGGCACCGGATTCTGGTGGCAGACCTGAATGGCAGCCCGTTTGCAATGGGCTATCAACAGCAGGTCGGCCAGTTACTTGAGCAACTCAAAGCGTCGGTTGATGGCCTCAGTTATACCGGCCTGATCATCCACGCCAGTTATGGCGCGGCGCAGGCCAAACAGGAAATATCCACCATCGGAGCGCTGTCACTGGTCGGCATTGTGCTGCTGATACTGCTGGTGTTCCGGCGGCCGTCGTACCTGCTGCTGGTGTTCCTGCCACTGTTATGTGGCTGTTTGCTGGCGATGGCGACCTGTCTGCTGCTGTTTGAACGGGTGCATATCATTACCCTCGCTTTTGGTGCCAGCCTGGTTGGTGTCGCCATCGACTATTCGCTGCATTACCTCTGTCACCGGCTGGAACAGCCAGGCAGTGCAGACGACCGCCCAAACAACCGCCACAGCCCGGTAATGACGGCGATTACGCTGGGGATGTTTTCCAGTGTATTGGCCTATCTGGCGCAGGCTGCGGCACCCTTTCCCGGCTTGCAACAAATGGCGGTGTTTTCCGCCGCCGGTCTGATCGGTGCCTGGCTGACGGTAATTGGGCTACTACCCGTGCTGACCCGACGGCTGCCCGCCAATCCCCACGTCGCCTACCTATTGCGCGGCCTCGACCACATTCGCCAACGCTGGCCAAGGGCCAACCAGCCCAGCGTCGCCGTGGTGGTGCTGTTGTTGGCTGGCTTGTCGGTATGGCAGCTGCCGCGACTCAGTTTCGACGACAGTATCGTGCGGCTGCAAACCTCGCCGCTGGCGCTGTTAAAAGCCGATCAGCAAGTCAACCAGCTGGCTGGCGGTGTGTCCTGGTCGCGTTATTTGCTGGTGTCCGGAAACTCTGAACAGCAACTGCTGCAACACCTGCAACAGCTGCAACCAGAACTGGATCAGCTCAATCAGCACAATCCCGGTTTGTATTACCAGAGCATCAGTCAGCAGCTGGCACCGCAACAGCAGCAGCAGGCTGACTATCAGCTGTTAGCCAATCAGGTTTATGCCGCAAATGGCCTGCTGGATCAGTTCACCCAGCAGCTTGGCGCAGCCGAACTCAGCGCCGCAGCGCGGGCCGATTTCCACAGCCGCGCCAGCCACAGCATCAGCCCGGACCAATGGCAGCAGGCCGATTTTAGCGCCAGCCTGCGACATTTATGGTTGGGGCAATTCGAAAACAGCTACTACGCCGTGGTGAATTTTGGTGGCGCTGTGCCCACCAGTCTGGATCAACAATTGCAACCGCTGCTGGCTGATCCGGCCATGCGTGACTGGCTGCAACTGATCGACCGTCCGGCAGCCATCAGCCAGGTGCTGCAGCATTATCGCCACAGCATGGGTTGGTGGATTGCGCTGGCCTACGCAGCGGTGCTGGCGCTGCTGGCATTACGCTACCGCTGGCGCGCCTGGCGTATTGTTGCCGGTCCGGCGCTGGCCAGTGGCCTGACGCTGACCTTGCTGTCGTTGCTGGGAATGCAGCTGACGCTGTTTAACCTGCTGGCCTTGCTGCTGGTACTGGGCATCGGCCTGGATGCGGGAATTTTCCTGATTAACAGCCGCAACAGCCTTTATACTTGGCTGGCGGTAGCCATGTCGGCGTTAACTACCTTGCTGGCGTTTGGCCTGCTGGCACTGTCCAGCACGCCGGTGCTGATGTATTTCGGCGCTACTGTGCTCTGTGGTGTGGTGCTGGTGTGGCTGCTGACGCCGGTCTTTACGCTGGGATCCCAAGATGACTAACCACCGTATGCTTAACCCAGGTATCCGCACATCCGTGCTGCCGTTGGTCGTCTTTGCCTTTGCTCTTATCAGTATGCTGAGCAGCAGTGGTTGCAGCCTGCTAATGCCCAAAGCCGAAGATTTCCGTCCACCGCTACTCAGTCCGGCTGCCGCCGGATTTAAGGCGCAGGTGACCCAGCAGGTCAGTCAGGCAGACGATGCTTCCAGAGCCATGATCGCCAGCTGGTCGGTCGATCAGGAGCAGATGGTGCTGGTCGGGCTGGCGGCTACTGGACAGGAATTGATGCGGGCGATTTACGACGGTGAACAGCTGCAAACCCGTGTCTCGCCGCTGGTTCCTGCGCAGATTGATGTGCAGGCGATCCTGTCACAGATCCAGCTGGCCTATTGGCCACTGGCAGCCATTCAGCAGCAGCTGCAGGGTTCTGGCTGGTCGCTGCAGGCCGTGACCGGAGAACGCCGGTTATATTATGATTCCCACCTTGTTTATCGATTGATTGGCGCTGCTGGCGCGGCAGATTCCACGGTTGCGGATCAGGCTGGCGCTGAACTTGTCATCGAAATACCCGATCTGGGCCAGCAGGTCCGGATCACGACCCTGAATATGGAAATGTTGTGATGGCGGATGTTCCCGTTTATCTGAATCAGCTGGGAATGGTCTGCTCGCTTGGTCACTCACCAGAACAAATCTGGCAAACCCTGCAGGACCCAAACGCCCAGCCGCTAACGCGGTCGAGCCAGTGGAGCCCGCAACCGGTTTATGTCGGCCAGGTGCACGAGCCGCTCTGCAGCCTGGAATCGCTACCGGAGCACCAGCGTTCCCGCAACAACCAGTTGTTGTTCAGCGCCTTTGAACAGATCCGTGCGCAATTTGAACAGGCCAGCCAGCACATCGCGCCGGAACGTATCGGCATTGTGCTGGGCAGCAGCACCAGTGGTATTGCCGAAGCTGGCGACACGGTTGCCAACTGGCTCGATCATGGCATTCACGCCTCCACCAGCCGCTATTCGATTCAGGAAATTTCCGCTCCGGCATTGTCACTCGCACAGCTGGTCAACGCCTGTGGTCCAAGGCTGGTGATCTCTACCGCTTGTTCGTCTGGTGCCAAGGCGCTTGCCAGCGCTCGGCGCATGCTGCAACAGGACGTCTGTGACCTGGTGATTGCCGGTGGTGTTGACTCCCTCGCCGCCATGACGATTCAGGGCTTTGGTTCACTCGAAAGCCTGTCGGCGGACTTGTGTAACCCGTCGGGTGCCAGCCGTAATGGCATCAATATTGGTGAAGGCGCGGCGTTATTTCTGATGAGTCGAGAGCCTGGCCCGGTGATTCTCGCCGGTGCCGGTGAAAGCTCCGATGCCCATCATATTTCCGCTCCGCATCCCGAAGGTCTGGGTGCTATTGCAGCCATGCAACAGGCGTTACAGCAACGCCAGATCAAGGCGGCCGAGGTGGATTACATTAATCTGCACGGCACTGCCACGCCACAGAATGACCAGATGGAAGCCAGGGCCGTGCACCAGCTGTTTGGTGCACAGCTGCCAGTGTCGTCGACCAAACGCCTGACCGGCCACACACTGGGTGCTGCCGGAGCGATCGAAGCGGGCTTGTGCTGGCTGACGCTGCAGCAACAAGGCGAACTGCCGCCGCATCGCTGGAACGGCGATGCCGATGCCAGTCTGGCGCCAATCCAGCTGGCCGAATCCGGCAGCTGGCTGCCACAGCCGCCACGGTTTGTACTGAGTAACTCGTTTGCCTTTGGCGGCAACAATATTTCGCTGTTACTGGAGCGTGCCAGCCATGACTGATTTACAGGAACAGGCGGCTGAATACGCGGTTGCCGAGCTGGTGCCGCACAGTGGCACCATGAGTTTGCTCGACGACGTCATCAGCTATGGTAGCGACAGCCTCACCGCCATGGTGCGGGTGCATCCCGGCGCCGAGTTTTTTGCCTGCACAGCCACGGGAAGTCGCGGCATCCCTGGCTGGCTGGGCATCGAATATATGGCCCAGGCGATTGCCGCCTGGGCTGGCAGTCAGGCCAAAGCCGCCGGCGGTAAAGCCTCCGTGGGGTTTCTGCTCGGCAGCCGCAAATTCAGCAGCAGCTGTGATTTTTTCCCGGTTGGCGCTGAATTGACCATCAAGGTCGAACGGCTGTTACAGGATGCCAACGGCCTCGGCTCGTTTGAATGCAGCCTCAGTTTTATCGACCCGCTGACGCACAAGCCCCAGCAGCAGCAGGCCCGGCTGAATGTATTTCAGCCACCGAATATTGATGAATTTATGGAATCTGCAAAAGGAAATACCCATGTCTGAGTCCCTCAGCGTTCTGGTTACCGGCTCCAGCCGCGGTATCGGCAAGGCGGTCGCATTACGACTGGCCCGTGAAGGCTTCGACATTGTGCTGCATTGCCGCAGCAAGCGTGATGAAGCCGAGCAGGTTCAGCAACAGATTGAAGCCATGGGTCGGCAGGCGCGGGTACTGCAATTTGATATTGCCGACCGGCAGGCCTGCCGCGAGATTCTCGAAGCCGACGTTGAAACCCACGGTGCCTATTACGGCGTGGTCTGTAACGCCGGGCTGACCCGTGATGGCGCTTTCCCGGCGCTCAGCGACGACGACTGGGACGCCGTGATTCATACCAATCTGGACGGCTTTTTTAACGTTGTGCAGCCACTCACCATGCCGATGATCCGCCGCCGCAAGCCCGGCCGTATTGTCGCCATGGCATCTGTGTCCGGTGTCATCGGCAACCGTGGCCAGGTCAACTACAGTGCTTCCAAAGCCGGTTTGATCGGCGCCTGCAAGGCGCTGGCGGTCGAGCTGGCGAAACGCAAGATCACGGTTAACTGCGTCGCGCCCGGGCTGATCGACACCGAAATGGTAGAGCAACATGTGCTCGAAGAAGCGCTGAAAATTATTCCGGCCCAGCGTATGGGCACGCCGGAAGAGGTCGCGGCGGTAGTCAGCTTCCTGATGTCTGAGGATGCGGGTTATGTGACCCGTCAGGTTATTTCTGTTAACGGTGGTATGTGCTGATGCGACGCGTAGTAATCACTGGGATGTCGGCCATTTCACCCATCGGCGCCGACTGGGAAACCATTGCCGACAATCTGAAAAGCGGCAACACAGGTATTCGTTACATCAGCGACTGGGACAAGTACGAAGGCTTGAACACCCGTCTGGGCGGCCCGGCCGACTGCTTTGAAAAGCCGACGCATTACAGCCGCAAGGCGACCCGCAGCATGGGACGTATGTCACTGATGGCAACCCGCGCAACCGAACTGGCGCTCGAACAGGCCGGCTTGCTGGGTGATGAGTCGATTCAGGATGGCCGCATGGGAGTTGCTGTCGGTTCGTCCTCCGGTACCCCGGACGCCATTGGTGAATTCGGCCAGATGCTGTTCAACCACTCGGTCAACGGCCTCAACGCCACTTCTTACGTGCGTATGATGCCGCACACGGCACCGGTGAACATTGGCGTCTTTTTTGGTCTGAAAGGCCGGATTATCACCACCTCCAGTGCCTGTACCTCCGGCAGCCAGGGCATTGGTTATGCCTACGAGGCGATCAAATATGGCCATCAGCAAATGATGGTCGCCGGTGGTTGTGAAGAACTCAGCGCCACCCAGGCCGCGGTGTTCGACACCCTGTTCGCCACCAGTTTGCAGAACGATCACCCCGAGCTGGCTCCACGGCCGTTCGACAAGGGCCGTGACGGCCTGGTGATTGGCGAAGGTGCTGGCATCCTGATTCTGGAAGAACTTGAATCAGCGCTGCAGCGCGGTGCGCCGATTATTGCCGAGATCATTGGTTTTGGTACCAACTCTGACGGTGCCCATATCACCCAGCCAAACGCCACCACCATGCAGATTGCAATGGAAATGGCGCTGCGCGACGCGCAACTGGACGCCAGTCAGATTGGTTATGTCAGCGCCCACGGTACCGCCACAGATCGCGGCGACGTCGCTGAAACCCAGGCCACGTTCAAGGTGGTTGGCAAAAAGCCGATCAGCTCCTTCAAGGGTTTCACCGGCCATACGCTCGGTGCCTGTGGGGCGTTAGAGGCGATTGTCAGTATTAACATGATGAACGAAGGCTGGTTCCACCCTAACGTCAACCTGACCGAAGTGGACCCGGAGTGCGGCGATCTGGATTACATCGTCGGCGAGCCACGGCAGATTGAAACCGACCATGTGATGAGCAATAACTTTGCGTTTGGCGGGATTAATACCTCGCTGATTCTCAAGCGCTGGAAGGGTGAGTAATTTCGCTTTCCTGAAAAACAGCCGTCCCGGCATGCCGGGACCCTACAAGGGCGATGGTGGAAATGCAGGGCCTGGACATCTCCAGGCTCTGCCACTCAGACCCCAGCACCGCAATCAGCCGCGCACAATTTCGACGATGGTGTTTAACCGTCGTTCGGATTCCTTCACAAACGGGTTGGCCTGGTCCCAGGCATAACCGGCCAGAATCGAGCTGATCATACGGCGAATCTGGTCGCTGCCCTTGTCGTAGAAAATCACGTCCTGGAAGCGGCCGTCGTACCAGGCTTCAACATAGGTGCGGAAGGTATCAACACCGCGTTTCAGTGGTTCGGCATAGTCAGCTTCCCAACCGACCGGTTCACCGGCCAGTTGGCGGCCCAGCACGTCAGCCGCCATACCAGCGGATTTCAGCGCAATGGTGACGCCAGACGAGAACACCGGGTCGAGGAATTCCCCGGCATTGCCGAGCAGCGCGTAGCCTTCGCCGACCAGGCTTTTGACGTTGGCGGAATAACCATGAATCTGGTTTACCTCGTTGGGGTAATCGGCATTGGCCAGCAAACGGCTGAGATTGGGATCTTCAGCAACGATGGCCTGCAAGCGCTGTTTCGGCTCCAGCCCGGCGTAGTTGGCAAAAAACTCTTCTTTCGCCACCACCCCCAGTGAGCAGGTGCCGTTGGCAAACGGAATCAGCCAGAACCAGACGTCCGGCTGCTGTGGATGCACCGTCACCAGAATCTTGTTGCGGTCGTAGTTGGCGCAGTCGATGCGATCAATCACATGGGTAAACAGCGCGTTACGGACCGGGAAACCGGACGGCGCTTCCAGTTCTAACAGCCGTGGCAGTACCCGGCCAAAACCACTGGCGTCGAGCAGGAAACGGCCACTCATGCTGAACGGCTGGCCTTCGGCATCAACCCCATGCACCACGACTTGTTCAGCCGAATGCTCGACTTCACGTATCTCGTGTTGATAGTGAATACTCACACCTTGTTCCGCTGCAGCATTGGCCAGCAGCTGGTCAAAGCGGGCCCGCTGCACCTGATAGGTGGTGCCCCAACCCTCGGTAAATTTTTCGCGGAAGTCAAAAAAGGTGTCAGCGCCATTACGATGGAAAGCAGCGCCGTTCTTGAACTGGAACGCCGGTTCCGCCTCTACCGCTGCCAGCATATTGGCCTGCTCCAGCAAGGCCATGCACTGCGGCAACAGGCTTTCGCCGATCGAGAAACGCGGGAAGGTTTGCTTCTCCAGAATGGTGACCTGATAACCCTGCTGCTTCAGCAAGGCTCCCGCCACCGCACCGGATGGGCCGGCACCAATAATAATTACGTCTGCTGACTGCTCAAGCTGGGTCATGAATTGTCCTTGTCAGATCCTCTGTGGCACAGCTGCCACCAAAGCCCGCTTAAATAGCATAACGGCCGTTTACAAACCATGACACCAACGATGAGCTGGCCAATTTCAGCTTGGGTCCAGTCCAATTGGGCAACTCTGACCGCTAACGAATGCCAGACCCGACCAGCGCCGCAGGCCAATCACGCTGGTATATTGCGGCCCCGGAATGGATAATAGCCGGCCTTATTCGGCCCAACTGAACACAGCAAAAGGATGACCCTGGTGAGCAATCTTGACCTCCAGATCAAACAACTGATCATTGATTCTCTCAATCTGGAAGACATCACCCCGGACGATATCGACAGTGATGCGCCGCTGTTTGGTGACGGCCTCGGGCTGGATTCAATTGATGCGCTGGAGCTCGGCGTAGCCATCAAGAAAGCCTTCAATATCGCCCTGACCGACGATTCTGAAGAAAACCGTGAGCACTTTGCCTCCGTCAACGCGCTGGTAGCCCTGATCCAGTCCCGTACCGCCTGAGCGGAGGACACACGGACGTGAGCTACTGCTTTATTATTCCCTGCTACAACCACTCCACCACGCTGCACAGCACTATCAGCGGGCTGTTGCCGTACCAGTTGCCGGTGATCGTGGTGGACGACGGCTCAGCGCCCGAACACGCTGCCCGTATTCGCCAGGTTTGCGATGATTTTGCTCCACAGCAGGTGACCCTGCTGCGCAAGAACATCAATGGTGGTAAGGGTGAAGCCGTGATCAGTGCGATTCAGCTGGCACAGCAGCAAGGCCACAGCCATGCTCTGCAGGTGGATGCCGATGGCCAGCACAACCTCGACGATATTCCAGCCATGCTGCGGCGTTCACAGCAGCAACCGGAAGCCCTGATCAGCGGGCGGCCGCTGTACGATGAGTCCGTCCCCAAAGCGCGCCTGTACGGCCGTTATGCCACCCATGTGTGGGTCTGGATTGAAACCCTGTCGTTCAGCCTGGCCGATTCCATGTGTGGCTTCCGGGTCTACCCCGTCGCTGCCTTCACCGAACTGGTCAACAAGGTGCGTATTGGTCGGCGGATGGATTTTGACACCGAGATTATGGTGCGGCTGTACTGGCGCGGAGTGCCGGTGGAATTTATTCCGACACGGGTGATTTACCCGGAAAACGGCACCTCGAACTTCAAGGTCTGGCGCGATAACCTGATGATCAGCTGGATGCATACCAAACTCTTCTTTGGCATGTTGCTGCGGTTACCGGTATTGCTGCGACGCAAGTTGCAGAGCCGCTGATGGCAGATCGGGCTCCTACCCAGCACAAGCAGACCGGCCACGATGGCAACAGCCACTGGTCGGAAGTTGATGAGAAAGGCTCGTCGCTCGGCCTGAGCCTGCTGCTACTGGTCTACAAATACCTCGGCCGCCCGGTGTTTACGGTGATCATATTGTTTGTGATTACTTACTTCTATTGTTTTGCCGGTGAGCAAAGACGGGCTGCGCAACAGTTCCAACAGCAGGTTGCGCGGGTACGCCAGCAACGTCAGCAGGCACTCTGGAAGCCACAACCGTTGCGCCAGTTTCTCAATTTTGGCCTCTCGGCACTCGACAAGATTTCCGCCTGGACTGGCGATATCACCCAGCACGACATTCATTTCAGTCAGTTCGACGAAATGAAAGCCGCGGTCGACAGCGGCCGCGGTGGCGTTATTCTGATTTCCCACCACGGCAATATGGAAATCTTGCGGGCGATTGGCAAACACCTGCCGAACCTGCGCATCAATGCGGTAGTGCATACCCGCAACGCCGCCCGCTTTAACGAGCTGCTGCAGAAAGTCGCGCCGGATTCCGGCCTCAATCTGTTTGAAGTGACCTCGTTTGGGCCGGACACAGCTATCCGTATGCTCGACAAGATCGCCGCGGGTGAATTTATTGTGATTGTTGCCGACCGTACCTCGGTACAGCATCGCGACCGCAGCATCAGCGCCCGTTTTCTCGAACGTGATGCCTGGTTGCCGGAAGGGCCGTTTGTGCTGGCTTCGATACTGAAAAGTCCGGTCTATTTTATGTCCTGCCTGCGCACGGGCAAGCAGGCAGGCAGGCCACAATTTGAAGCGGATTTCCGTCTCTACACCAACAAGCTGGTGCTCAATCGCAAGGACCGCCAGATGTCGATTGGTCAGGCCGCGCAGGATTATGCCGACTGGCTGGAACAGCTGGTGCTGCGCTACCCCGACCAGTGGTTCAACTTTTTTGATTTCTGGCGGCAGCCGACGGCGGTTGCCAACAAACAGTCGCCACCGTCAGATCATTCCTGAATCTGAATCACCAGACCCTGATCGTCGAAATGCACCATAAAGGTGTTGAAACGGTTGTTCCAGTAACGCCAGACACTGGCTTTCAGGGACGGCGTGACATGCTGTGGCGGATAACCAATTGCCAGCGTTACGCCCAGCTTGCTCATACCTTCGTAAACCTTGCCGGCAGCCAGACCCTTGCGGTCGATTTCATTCAGCTTCGCCAGCACCGAATCGTCGCACTGGTTGCTGAAGTACTTTTTGATGTTGCGATCAAAATCGCCGGAAGCACCATGGTAAACATATTGATAACGCTGGCCCTGATAGACAAAGTTCATCTCACTGCTGCTGACATCAATCAGCTTCACTTCCGAACAACGGGGAATAAAGCCATCCTGCTGGTAGTTGATTGAAAACAGTCGTGCCAGTTTGGTATCCGGGTGGAGATTGGTCTGGGTGTAGACCGTACGGGTCTGCAGCAGCGACTGTCCATCGACCATCAATTCCGGCGTCGAGGCGCAACCGCCCAGCATGGCAGCCGTGACCGTAGCGGACACAGCCAGTGAAATATTCCCTAACTTCATTATCATTCCCTGTTTAAGCAATCAAACTTCCTGCTATTAGAGCAACGGCGGACATAGCCATGTTCCAACGGTACCCGCAGTGGCCACTGGTATAAACGCTGGCCGGATACAATTGCAAGCAGCTTCACATTTCTTTGAAAGTAGATTGATCATGAACAAACTCATCATCCTCGATCGTGACGGCGTACTCAACGAAGACTCCGACGACTACGTCAAATCCGTCGACGAGTGGATCGCTATCGATGGCAGTGCGGCAGCCGTCGGCAAACTCTGCCAGCAGGGCTTTGAAGTCGCTGTGGCGACCAACCAGAGTGGCCTCGCGCGCGGTTATTTCAGCCAGGCTGACCTCGACGCCATGCACCATAAGATGATCGCGCTGGCGGCGGCTGAAGGCGGTCAGTTCGCTCATATCGCCTGGTGCCCGCATGGCCCCGACGACGGCTGTGATTGCCGCAAGCCGTTGCCAGGGCTGATTCATCAGATCGAACAGGCGTTACATATTCCTGCCAAGGGGGCCTGGATGGTGGGTGATTCGATTCGTGATCTGGAAGCCGGGCTGGCTGCCGGTTGTCGGGTGGCGCTGGTACGCACTGGCAAAGGCGCCAAATCGGAAGCCAAACTGGCACAACACCCACAACTGGCAGATACTCCAGTGTTTAACAATTTGTCAGATTTTGCGGAATTTATTACTACGGTTTGAACCAGTCACCGACCAAATGGCTCACAGTTACTATGGCCACACAGGCCCGTTGGCAATACAGTTCTACCGTACGGACAGTATTGCCACAGTGCCCTGATGGAAATAGTCATAGGAAATGACGTAACAATCAAAACCTGCAGGCAATGGTATAAAACGCACCTGTCCGATTTTTCAACACAGGCCCGTTCAGGACATATGAGTAACTCCAGCCCATCGGCAATGAACACTGTCACTTCTCCCCCGTTCAGTCACAAGCTCCGCAGCGCGCTGTTTTACATCTGGCTGGCGCTGATGACCATTATCTGGTTCATACCGTCGATGCTGGTTGGAGCGCTGCTGCCACTGAAAACCCGCAACTTCTGGATCATGGGCATCTACTGTCGCCTGTGCATGTTTGGCCTGCGCTGGGTCGCTGGCGTGCGCTGTGAAGTAGAAGGCGCCGAAAACATTCCCCGCAATGGCCGCGGCCATGTGATTCTGAGCAAACACCAGAGCACCTGGGAAACCTTCATGCTGCCAACGCTGATTTATCCGCACGTGCAGGTAGTGAAGAAAGAGCTGGCCTATTTGCCACTGTTTGGCTGGGCACTGTCGATGATCCGGCCGATCTTTATCGACCGTTCGAAAAAAGCCAACGCGCTCAAGCAGGTGGTACAGCAGGGCTCCGAGAAACTCGATTCCGGCATCCACGTGCTGGTATTCCCGGAAGGCTCCAGAATCCCGTCAGGCAAGCGCAAGGTATTTTCCAAGGGCGGTGCCATGCTGGCCAGCAAAAGCGGCGCTCCGGTAATTATGGTGGCGCATAATAGTGGTGATCACTGGCCGAACACCAGCTGGGTGAAATCACCTGGCGTGATCAAGGTGGTATTCAGCCAGCCATTTGAATCCGAAGGTATGAGCACGGCCGAGCTGAACGCCAAAAACGAGCAATGGATCAACGATAACGTTGAGCGCATTTCCGAAGTGCCATTCAGCGGCGAATACGTTGAAGCAGCAACCAGCGGCAAACGCTTCTGATCTGCTCGCGCTGCTGTGTCTATCGCCAGCAAGCGCCCAAAAACAAAAGGCCTCCGCTTCCCTCACATTCATGGAAGCGGAGGCCTTTTTGTTGTCCGGCCAGCACAGCCAAATGCGCCGGAGCCGGGCAAATCAAACGGGCTGGATCACAGCACCATGGTTGCCAGCCAACCCGCTGCCAGCAGTGGCAGGTTAAAGTGCAGGAAGGTTGGAATCACAGTGTCACGCATATGGTTGTGCTGACCATCCGCGTTGAGGCCTGCGGTTGGCCCGAGGGTTGAATCGGATGCTGGCGAACCGGCATCACCCAGCGCACCGGCCGTACCTACCAAGGCCACAATCGCCAGCGGGCTGAAGCCCATCTGCATACACAGTGGCACATAGATGGCGGCAATAATCGGGATGGTTGAGAACGACGAACCGATACCCATGGTCAGCAGCAAGCCAACAACCAGCAACAGGAACGACGTCAGGCCCTTGTTATTGCCCAGCCAGTCCGCCGCACCGGTTACCAGCGTATTGATATCACCGGTGGCTTTCAGCACTTCCGAAAAACCATTGGCGGCGATCATGATAAAACCAATCGACGCCATCATCTTGATACCGTCCAGGATCACGCCTTCAGATTCATTCCAGCGTATAACACCTGTTGCAGAGAACAACAGGAAACCCGCCATTGCCCCTAACACCATGGAGTCGGTCAGCAGCTGAATGGCGAAGGCCCCAATAATCGCAATACCGGCCACCCACAGCGATTTGGCGTTGTATTCGTGCTGGGTATTTTCAGCGGCTTCAATCAGGCCCAGATCGTACTTCCGTGGCTTGCGATAACTGACCAGCGCCGCAATCAGCAGACCGGCCAGCATGCCCAGTGCCGGAATCGCCATCGCATGTACCACCGAAATACCGTCAACATCCAGACCGGCTGCAGCCACCTGACCGAGCAGGATCTTGTCGAGATAGATGGCGCCAAAACCAACCGGCAAAAACATGTAAGGGGTGATCAGACCAAAGGTCAGCACACAGGCAATCAAACGACGATCCAGCTTGAGCTTGGCCATCACCATCAGCAGCGGCGGTACCAGAATCGGAATAAAGGCGATATGGATCGGTACCAGATTCTGGGAACACACGGCGGCGATCATCAACATCGCCAGCAAGCCCTGGCTCAACCAGCTCGAACCCCGTTCGCTGTGCTTGCCGATTTTCTTCAGCAAGGTATCCGCTAGCAACTGCGGCAAACCAGACAGCGAGATAGCCACCGCAAACACCCCCAGCATGGCGTAGCTGAGCGCGATACCGGCACCACCGCCAATACCATTGTTAAAGGCATCCAGGGTTTGCTGAATATTCAGGCCACCAACCAGACCACCCACCAGAGCTGCGATAATCATCGACAGCATCACGTGCATACGAGCCAGACTCAGCCCCAGCATGAGGACTACGGCAATTACTACCGCGTTCATAGTTTGTTCCCCTCAGGATGTGAAAAAGCCGCGGACAATAGCACAGCTGCTGGAGGTTAAAGTTCTGTTGTGTGAACCTACTGCTAAATAATGTTCTGCCTGCGCGGGAGTTAACGTGAAATCCACTTCATCCAATAACACTGGCCGTAACCTGTTTGCCCGCTACCTGCCCACCATTCAGCCCGGTCGGCTGAGCTGGATTGGCCTGCGCACCGAACGCCGGGGCGAAGTGCTTGTGGTGGAACAAACCCGCGCCATCAAGGAACTCGGTTTGACCGGCGACCGCCGTTGCGACGGCACCCCCGGCTCCGCCCGCGTCAGGTCACCCTGATCATGGCTGAACATATCGACGTGGTAGCCAAGCTGTTACAGCGAGATCAAATCGACCCTGCCCTGCTGCGACGCAATCTGGTCGTCAGTGGCATCAACCTGCAAGCGCTACGGCACCAGCAAATCCAGATCGGCGAAGCCATCTTCGAACTCACCGCTCAATGTCATCCGTGTAATCGGATGGAAGAAGCCCTTGGCCCGGGCGGCACCGCCGCCATGCTGATGCACGGTGGACTCTGCGCCAAGGTGATTCAAAGCGGAGAAATTCGGGTTGGCGATGCGGTGGTGCCAATGTTGGAAAAAGGTGAAGAACAGCTGGGATTGTTCTGATGTTTCACGTGGAACGTGGGGTATCGTGTCGGGTGTCGTGTCGGGTGTCGTGTCGGGTGTCGTGTCGGGTGTCGGGTGTCGGGTGTCGGGTGTCGGGTGTCGGGTGTCGGGTGTCGGGTGTCGGGTGTCGGGTGTCGGGTGTCGGGTGTCGGGTGTCGGGTGTCGGGTGTCGGAAGTAGGATGTATTAGCCGAAGGCGTAATACATCAGTGAATCACTCCCCAAGACAAGCTCCCATTTCTACGAGATCCAAATAATCCCGGAATTCAATCTCACTATTTACAGAAGCACAGTGGAAAAAAGCCAATAGAAATCCTTCTTCTTCGCCTGGCTCACTTCCGTCCCAGAATTTATGATAAATCTGAGCCTTATTAGTGCTTCGTAGCTTTGAAAGAAAAGCTCTAGAAGTCCAGCTAGAGTCTATGATGACATCACACTCTAGGGTATCGACTGTATCGATAGGGACACTGATTCTTTTTGAAGCATTAGTAGTCTCCTCACAATCTGATCGTTCTAAACACCTGGTAGATACAGAGAGGGAAAAACGTCTTGCAACTGACGGTATATTCCGCGGACGTGCTTTTAGAAAGGACTCGGACTGCAACTTTGAGTACTCGGCATTAGTTAAGTATTTAGACGAACTGACCAGCCCCAGTTCTATGTAATAGAACTCCGAGTTTTGAAGCCTCATCGAAAGCAACAATGCAACGACGCCCCAATAAAAATCATCTCTATTGCTTTTGGTCGCGTAGATAGATTCTATTTGCTCCAGCCACTGGCTAGTTGTTCGCAAGTCAAAATCGGAACATTCAGCAATACCGCAGAGAAAATTAGCCAATCCACCTTCTGTCGTAGAAATTCCGCCCTCTGCAACCGTTAGAAGCCAAACTGAAAACCTCCTGAAGGACTGATGCCCTGAGATGTATTCCAATAATTCTGGAATTTTCAGAGAGTGTCTTCGATGAAAGAAGCGATTCAAATACCGATTAGCATCAAACCCTTCTCCATACACCGCCTTGATCGAGTGCTGCAGCTGATCCGTATTGGTAGCAATCACAAAGACTATGTTCTGCAACTCGAACAGATGCTTTACCGTTTCCAGCAGCTCTATCGCATAGGTCGGGCGACAACGATCCAACTCGTCGATAAAGACATACATCGGCTTGCGATAGTTGCCCCGATTAGGCCCTTCGGTAACGTCTTCAAGCCACTGGGAAATAACCTTGCGAGACGTTTCTATGTCCTGGGCTTTCTCCCGGTGTAATCCCAGCAGCTCCTGAAAAGAACCAAGACCTCTCTCATTCAATAACGTCTCTGCTGCTGCTTTTCCGAATAATTTGAGTTTGGAAAATAAACGGCTTTCATAATCCAGAGCTCTGACATTGGGGTTATTCCTGAGTGCCTCTATCACACCATCAATCACAGTCAGCAGCGGATCATCCGAGAAGTCATTCTTCCAGGCATCAATATAGGCAACCGGATGGTAGGGCTTGAGGGTTTCACACCAGCGTTTGAGGAACCAGGTTTTGCCAGCGCCCCACTCGGCGTTTAGATTCATCACATAGCCACCGTCGCGCTGGCCTGCGGTATTGAGGTAGTTGGTGAGGAATTCGGCGTAGCGCGACCGATCCAGTTTGTCGGCGCTGAGGGTTTCCTTGCCATTCCAGATTGATTCCTGCTCCCAAGCAGTCCAGTCATATGACGGGGTTTGATTGGTATCGGACATCCCTGCTCTCCTGCTGAGTTTGCGGGTTGAATCAGCAAACCTGTTCCACGTGAAACACAGCATACGCCTTTTTCTCTGCTGTGCCGCTACCCTCTATCTATCCAAGTCATCCATCGATGGGCATGGCCCATCCTACAATTACATGTTCCACGTGGAACCTGTTATCTATGTTCGCGAATAACTTCGGCCCTGCAAGCCGCCATGTAAGTTGGGCCACGCCCAACAAAGCCGCCTCAAAGATAAAACCAGAGTCAAACCCCACAAACAAAAACGCCAGCTCAATGAAATGAGCTGGCGTTTTAGAATCCAGGGTGTTTCACGTGAAACACCCGAATATTAAAGATGGGTGATTAACGAATTAATCCACCATACCTTTGATTTCAACAACCGGATTCACATCGGCTTCGTAATCAACACCGTCGATACCAAAGCCAAACAGGCGCAGGAACTCAGCCTTGTAGCCCGCGAAGTCGGTGTCGGTTTTGATGGTTTCTGTGGTGATCTTGTCCCAAGCTGCTTCAACAGCTTGCTGGACTTCAGGTTTCAGTTCCAGCTCGTCAACACGGGCGCGGCCTTCTTCGTCCAGACGAGGGCTGTCGCTGTACAGGCACTCAGCGTACAGACGGTACAGCTGTTCGATACAGCCTTCGTGAGTGCCTTCTTCCTTCATCACCTTGAACAGCAGGGACAGGTACAGTGGCATGATTGGAATCGCAGAAGATGCCTGGGTCACAACGGCTTTTAAAACCGCTACGCGAGCATCGCCACCTTTGGCGGCCAGCTTTGCGCGGATATCCAGAACCTTTTTGTCGAGGTCCTGTTTGGCCTGACCGATGGTGCCGCCCCAGTAGATGTCGCGGGTTACGTCATCACCCAGGTAGGTGAAGGCTGAAGTCTTGGCGCCGTCAGCCAGTACACCGGCTTCGTCCAATGCGTCGATCCACATCTGCCAGTCTTCGCCACCCATGACCGCAACAGTATTGCTGATGTCTTCTTCAGACGCAGCAGTCAGAGTGAATTCCTGAATTTCTTCCTTGTCGGTATTGATGCCCAGCAGGGTTACATCTTTACCGATTGGCTTCAGGGTAGAGTTGTACACCACACCGGTTTTCGGGTGAGTACGACGCGGTGCAGCCAGTGAATAAATCACCAGATCAACCTGACCCATGTCTTGCTTGATGGTGTCGATAACCTTGGCTTTCAGTTCGTCGGTGAAAGCATCGCCGTTGATGCTTTTGGCGTACAGCCCTTCCGCTTCCGCGAACTTGTGAAAAGCCGCGGAGTTGTACCAACCTGCGGTGCCGGCTTTCTTCTCGGTGCCTTCTTTTTCGAAGAACACACCCAGAGTGTCAGCGCCTGCACCAAAAGCCGCAGCAATACGAGCAGCCAGACCGTAACCGGTGGATGAACCGATCACCAGCACACGCTTGGGCATGTCGATTTTGCCCTGGGCCTTGATGAAATCGATTTGCTCTTTGACGTTTGCTTCACAACCGGTTGGGTGGGTTGTAACGCACATAAAACCGCGAACTTTTGGTTTAATAATCATGACTCATTCCTGTCGGCATGGTTGTCGATGTTTCTCCGGTGCATAAGCCATATATCGCTGCGCTGAGACCGGCCAATAGTGGTGCACATTGTAGCTGCCCTACCCTGCATTGGCAGCCATCTTTAAGGACATGGACTGTTAACCAGAGCCATGTTTCACGTGAAACCAGACGCCCAAAAATCTGTGGATAACTTGGTGGACATCTTTTTCGGCCAAGGGATTAACAGGGTCAATACCAGAGCCGGATGACATCTTTGCCATCAATAAAAAAGCCTCCGGAGCAATGTACTGCGGAGGCTTGTTGATGCGGCCCGGATCAGAAATCTAGGTTCGCTACGTTCAGGGCGTTGGACTCAATAAAGGCCCGACGCGGTTCAACTTCATCACCCATCAGGGTTGTGAACATCTTGTCGGCAGCAATCGCATCTTCGATACAAACGCGCAGCATGCGGCGACTGTTTGGATCCATGGTGGTTTCCCACAACTGATCCGGGTTCATTTCACCCAGACCTTTGTAGCGCTGAATGGTGAAACCGCGTTTGGCTTCACTCAGCAGCCACTGAACCGCATCCCAGAAATCAGTGATCGGGAACACCCGTTCGCCACGCTGGATGTAGGCATCTGCCTCCAGGGTATCCGCCAGCTTTTTGGCCATGGACGCCAGCTTGCGGTAACCAGACCCTTCGAAGAATTCCTTGTCGAGCACGAATTCCTTTTCCAGGCCGTGAGTCACAACGGTAACGACCACCTTGTAGGTGCCACGTTCTTCGTCACGTATCGGTTCCACCTGGAAATGACTACCGCTGCGACCGGCGTCTGGCAAGGCAGCGATCAGGCTGGCACACCACTCGTTCACAAACGCCTGGTCTGACAGATGGCTGGCATCAACCACAGGCAGGCTCAGCATCTGGTGCAGAACTGTACCTGGATACACGTTAGACAGACGCTGGATGGTTTCCTGCGCAGTACGGTATTCAGCCACCAGTTCAGCGAAAGCTTCGTCAGTAATCGCTGGTACGTCAGTAGACGGATACAACGCTGCTTTCTCCAATGCAACGTGCGTCAGGTATTCTTCTAACGCATTCTCGTCCTTGATGTACTGTTCCTGCTTGCCACGCTTGATCTTGTACAGCGGCGGCTGGGCAATATAGACGTGACCACGTTCGATGATTTCCGGCATCTGACGGAAGAAGAAGGTCAACAGCAGCGTACGAATGTGCGCACCGTCGACGTCCGCATCCGTCATGATGATGATGGAGTGGTAACGCAGTTTGTCCGGGTTGAATTCTTCACGGCCGATACCACAACCCAGTGCGGTAATCAGGGTGCCAACTTCCGCCGAGGACAGCATCTTGTCGAAGCGGGCTTTTTCAACGTTAAGGATCTTGCCTTTCAGCGGCAGGATTGCCTGGGTGCGCCGGTCACGACCTTGCTTGGCCGAGCCACCGGCGGAGTCACCTTCCACCAGGTACACTTCAGACAAGGCCGGGTCTTTTTCCTGACAGTCAGCCAGTTTGCCTGGCAGGCCAGCAATGTCCAGTGCGCCTTTACGACGGGTCATTTCACGGGCTTTACGAGCCGCTTCACGAGCGCGGGCAGCATCGATCATCTTGCCGACCAGGTCTTTGGCCTGCTGTGGATTTTCCAGCAGGTAATCCGAGAACAGCCGGCCCATTTCCTGCTCAACCGCTGTTTTTACTTCACTGGATACCAGCTTGTCTTTGGTCTGGGAGCTGAACTTGGGATCCGGCACCTTGACGGAAATGATGGCAGTCAGACCTTCACGGGCGTCGTCACCGGTGGTGGCGACCTTGTTCTTCTTATCCAGGCCTTCCTGGGTAATGTAGGTATTGAGCGCACGGGTCAACGCAGCACGGAAACCGGCCAGGTGAGTACCACCGTCACGCTGTGGAATGTTGTTGGTATAGCAGTGAATGTTTTCCTGGAAGCTGTCATTCCACTGCATTGCCACTTCCACACCGATACCGTCTTCGCGTTCGATGTTGAAGTGGAAGACGTCGTTGACGGCGGTTTTACCTTCGTTGAGGTACTTAACAAAGGCACCCAAGCCACCTTCAAAGTGGAACAGGTCTTCCTTGTCAGCCACACGTTCGTCTTTCAGGTGAATGCGTACACCGGAGTTCAGGAACGACAGTTCACGCAGACGCTTGGCCAAGTAGTCGTAACTGAAAATGGTTTTGGTGAAGGTTTCTTTCGATGGCAGGAAACGTACTGTGGTGCCCTTGCCTTCGGTAACGCCGACTTCCTTGAGCGGGTAATCCGGTACACCGTGGGTGTATTCCTGCTCGAACACTTTGCCCTGACGACGGATGGTCAGCTTGAGCTTTTCTGATAGTGCGTTCACCACCGACACGCCCACACCGTGCAAACCACCGGAAACCTTGTAGGAGTTATCGTCGAACTTACCACCGGCGTGCAGCACGGTCAGGATCACTTCTGCCGCTGACACACCCTCTTCCGGGTGCAGCTCGGTCGGAATACCACGACCGTTGTCAGATACCGAAACCGAGTTGTCTTCGTGGATAACCACGTCGACCTGATCACAGTGACCCGCCAGCGCTTCATCGATGGAGTTGTCGACCACCTCGAACACCATGTGGTGCAGACCAGTGCCATCGTCAGTATCACCGATGTACATACCCGGGCGCTTGCGTACAGCATCCAGGCCTTTCAGTACCTTAATACTGGACGAATCGTAATTCTGCTCACTCATTCGGTGTTCCTCTTAAACAAAACTGCCAGGTAACAAGACCTGGCAAGGGTATCAGGCAGAAGGGTCAGTGATGGGTTCTTCCCGGATCTCGCCGCGTTCCACGTGAAACACTTTGTAGTCCTGCGGGGTCCAGCTATCCATCAGCTGCTGCTTTTCGATACTTGTAATAAAGACCTGACATTTTAAATCTTCCAGCAGTTTGCATAAAGCCAAACGATGGCCGGAATCCAGCTCTGAGGCGAGATCATCCACCAGATAAATCGGTGCGGTACCGCAATGCTGTTTGAATAAAATGCCTTGTGTCAGCTTGAGGGCTGCGACCACGGTTTTTTGCTGGCCACGCGACAACACATCGGCGGCAGGCAGCTTATCAACCCGGATTCGCAACTCGGCACGGTGCGGACCAGCCTGGGTGTAACCCAGTTGCAGATCGCGTTCGCGCTGTCGCTCAAGCACTTCTTCCAGTCGGGAATCCCGTTCCCAGCCCGGGTAATAATGCAATCGCACCGCAATATTCGGGTCCAGTGCCTGCAATGTTTCTTCAAAGCAAGGCACGAACTGCTCGAGATACTGGATACGGTATTGGTGAATCTTTTCGCTGGCTTCAACGAAGCCACTGTCCCAGGCATCGAGCCAGCTTTCTTCTTTTTGTTTCAGCACGCTGTTGCGTTGCTTCAGCACTTTTTTGAAGATGCGCCATTCTTCGATAAAACCGGGCTCAACATGAAATACGCCCCAGTCGAGAAACTGCCGCCGGTCTTCCGGCGAACCAACCAGCAGCCGGAAGGTATTGGGTTCAATCACCTGTACCGGCAGATTGGTGGCCACCTCAGCTTGCGAGGTTAATACCGAGCCATTCAGACGGAATAACACGTCGCCGTTTTTCAGCCGTAAACTGTAGAGCTCCTTGTCGCCATCAGCCGCCTGCGGGTCTTCCAGCACACAACTGAGCTCAAGGCGGTCGGCGTCATGGTTGATCAACTGGCGAATCTGATTGGACCGGAAAGATTTCCCGGTCGACAGCAAGGCGATGGCTTCCAGCAGTGAGCTTTTGCCACTGCCGTTATCACCGTAAATGAAATTCACGCTGGGGTGAGCTGTCAGCTCCAGTGGTGCAAGATTCCTGACACCACTGACTGACAATTGCCGGATCGGCATACAGAGAAAACCGGGCTACTACAGACGCATTGGCATAACGACGTAGAGGGAATCACCACCTTCCGGTTCTTCCAGCAAGGCACTGCTGTTGGCATCGGACAGTGTCATCTTGACCTGTTCGGTGTTCAGCACTGACATCACGTCTTGCAGATAGGAAACGTTAAAGCCCATTTCCAGACCACTGCCGTCATAGCTGACTGCCAGTGATTCTTCCGCTTCTTCCTGCTCCGGGTTGTTGGCGAACACTTTCAGCAGGTCCGGACCAAGCACCAGGCGGACGCCGCGGTACTTCTCGTTCGACAGAATCGCCGTGCGCTGGAATACCTGACGCAGTTCCTGACGCTCCGCCAACAGCACGTTGGAGCCGTTTTTCGGAATAACACGGGTGTAGTCCGGGAACTTGCCGTCCACCAGTTTGGAGGTGAAGGTGAAGTTTTCGGTCTGCGCGCGCAGGTGGTTGTTACTGATCGACAGGGTGACGCTGTTTTCGCCTTCGGTCAGCAGCTTGGCCAGTTCCAGCACGCCCTTGCGTGGCACAATGATCTGGCTGCCGTCTTGCGGGCCGGAAATGTCGACACAACAGGTCGCCAACCGGTGGCCGTCCGTCGAGACAGTACGCAGTGAGTCAGCACCCACTTCAAACAGCATACCGTTGAGGTAATAACGCACGTCCTGCTGTGCCATGGCAAAGCTGGTACGGTCGATGACACGACGCAGCACCTGCTGCGGCATGGCAAATTGCTGTTCTTCGCCGACGGATTCGATGTTCGGGAATTCGGTCGCTGGCAGTGAGGACAGGGTAAAACGGGAGCGACCTGAACGAACGTTAACTCGTTGATCCTCAAGGGCAATTTCAATCTGGCTGCCATCCTGCAGGGAACGGCAGATATCCATCAGTTTTTTGCCCGGAACGGTAACTTCACCTTCAACCCCAACCTCATCCAGGGTAACCCGACCAATCAATTCTACTTCGAGGTCGGTACCTGTCAGAGACAGCTGTTGTCCACGCACTTCCAACAAAACATTGGAGAGCACCGGCAGGGTTTGTCGTTTTTCAACAACACCCGCTACCAGTTGCAGGGGGCGTAGCAATGCTTCCCTAGAGATTACGAATTTCATGGTTCTCCACTCAGGTCCTAGGTTGTCAGTGAACGCAGCAGGTTCTTGTAATCTTCAAGCACGTCTGCGTTGGTTTGTTGCAACTCTTTAACTTTACGACAGGCATGCAACACAGTGGTGTGATCCCGGCCACCAAACGCCTCACCGATTTCCGGCAGGCTGTGGTTGGTCAACTCCTTGCTCAACGCCATCGCCACCTGGCGTGGACGGGCAATGGAGCGGGTTCGGCGCTTAGATGATAAATCAGAGATCTTGATTTTGTAATACTCAGCCACGGTACGCTGAATATTATCGATGCTCACCTGTCGCTCCTGCAACGCCAGCAGGTCCTTGAGGGATTCTTTAATAAAAGGCAAATCGATCTTGCTGCCGGTGAACTGGGCACTGGCAATCACCCGTTTGAGCGCGCCTTCCAGTTCGCGAACGTTGGAGCGAATACGCTGGGCAACAAAGAAAGCCGCATCGTCAGGCAGGTCGATACCGCTCTGCTCGGCTTTTTTCATAAGAATGGCGACGCGGGTTTCCAGCTCCGGTGGTTCAACACCCACCGTCAGACCCCAGCCGAAACGGCTTTTCAGACGTTCTTCGAGGCCGTTGATTTCTTTTGGATAGCGGTCACAGGTCAGAATCATCTGCTGACCGCCTTCCAGCAAGGCGTTAAAGGTATGGAAGAATTCTTCCTGTGAACGCTCCTTGCCGGCAAAAAACTGGATATCGTCGATCAGCAAGGCGTCCAGACCACGATAGAAACGCTTGAATTCGTTAATCGCGTTGAGCTGCAGCGCTTTTACCATGTCCTGCACAAAGCGTTCGGAATGCACATACAACACCTTGGCGTTGGGATTCTTGCTCTGCAGGAAGTTGCCCACGGCGTGCATCAAGTGCGTCTTACCGAGACCAACACCACCATATATAAATAGAGGGTTGTAGGAGCCACCGGCATTTTCCGCGACCTGGCGGGCGGCAGCATGAGCCAGCTGGTTCGACTTGCCCTCAACAAAGGTTTTGAAGGTAAAGGCAGGGTTCAGGAAGGAACGGTGCTTCAGACCACCTTCTACCTGTACTTCGCGACGCGCCGGTTTTGGCTGTGCTGCCGGCACCGGTTCCGCGTTCACCACCGCCTGGAACTCATCCTGCGGCAATTCATCATCTTCAGCGCGGGCGCGGGTTTCGGCAAAGCTGGAGGATTCACGCAGCGGCGCCGGTGGCGGAGACGCCGGTGGCGTTGCCAGTGATTGTGGCGCGCGGAACATCGGCTGTGATTCACCCACTGTCAGATCAACGTGAGTCAGACGGCCACCATTCAGCTCGGAAAGAATTTCCTGAATGCGGCCGAGGTACTTGTCCTTCACCCAGTCCTTGACGAACCGGTTCGGCGCACTCAGTACCATGCGCTGATTATTCTCAGACGCAATCAAGGGGCGGATCCAGGTGTTGTATTGCTGGGTAGGTAATTCATGCTCCAGATACCGCAAACACTCTTCCCACAACGCCGTCACACACACCTCAACACATCAAAATCTATCGGCCGGCTAGTTTAGCCAAAGGGATTCGGCTTATCCACAGGTTAATCAGAGGAAACTCAAATTTTCATGTAGAATTCAAACCCGCACTTCAGTAACTGTGGAAAACCGGGGCGCAAAAAAATATTTTCTCCACAGATTTTCGCGGCGGCATTTGACCAGTTGGAAAAGCCAGCATCCTGTGCACCCTTTCCGGTCAGCTTAATACCATCTTCAACACTGCAAAATGACAAGGTTATTCAAAAAAAAATTTCTGTTAATTCAAAAGCTTGAATTAACAATCCACAGCTTTGCCAGCATCTAGAAATAACAACAACAGCAATCCTTTCCCTTTTCAGACAAGCATTCTTGTACAGTACTAACTGGTCATTCCGGGCCAAATCGGTCACCAAAATTGATCATAATTCCGCCATTGCCTTTGGAGAGGAATTTTCATAGAATTGCCGCCCTTAAAAAATTGACCCCAAATCATTAACCGGGTATCCGACTATGAAACGTACATTTCAACCAAGCGTTCTGAAGCGCAAGCGTACTCACGGCTTCCGTGCCCGTATGGCTACCAAGAATGGCCGTCAGGTTCTGGCACGTCGTCGTGCAAAAGGCCGTCAGAGTCTGTCTGCCTGATTGAGTTGATGCTCCCGACACAGGTTATCGAATGACCCAATATGGTTTTGGCCGTGAAGTCAGGTTACTGAAACCGGCAGAATTCAAGCGGGTGTTCGATAACACTGAATTGCGCGGGAGCACTCCTCAACTGCTTGTACTGGCTAGTGCCAATTCACAACACCAGTCTCGGCTGGGTTTTGTGCTGGCAAAAAAACAGATCAAGCACGCGGTTGATCGCAATCGCGTTAAACGACTGATTCGCGAATCCTTTCGCCATCATCAGCACAAACTGGAGTCACGTGACTACGTGATATTGGCCAGGTCGGGAGTTACCGAACTGGACAACCGCCAATTACGTGAGATGATTGACGCCCTCTGGTTCAGACTGAAGCGACCTATCCATGGCAAAGCTGGTAGCAAAAAGCAGTTTCGAAAGCGCTAGTTTTCCAGCGCGATGCCTGTTACAGCTGATTGCTTTCTATCGCTATGCGATTAGTCCCCTGCTGCCTGCCCGCTGTCGTTTTTACCCAACCTGTTCAGCCTATGCTGTTGAAGCAATTCAGAAGCATGGTGCCCTGAAAGGTGGTTCCCTGACCGTCAAACGTCTTTGTAAATGCCATCCATGGGGTGAGCACGGCGTCGATATGGTGCCTGATCCAGATCCCCAAGATTCCTCTTCCAACTGCTGTCAACGGAAACCCTGAACATGGATATCCGCCGTACGGTTATTTATATTGGCCTGGCCATTTCGAGTTATTTTCTCTTCATCAACTGGAACAATGACTACGGGCACAAGGCTGACGCCAACCTGCCGGTTAGTGAACAACAGGTCCAGTCGACTGATGCGCCGGTATCCGACGCCGCCAGCCAACACCTTGATCAACCCGCCGTCACTGCTGCCGGTCTGCCAAGCGACAGTCTGCCAGCTGCAACTGGTCAAACCATTGAAGTCAGCACTGACGTACTGACTGTCAGCATCAATCCTCGTGGTGGTGAAATCACCCAGGTACTGTTGCCGGCTTTCCCGATTTCTGTTGATCACCCGGAAACTCCGTCAGCACTGCTGGAGAACAACTCCCGTCGTCTGTACGTAGCCCAGAGTGGCCTGGTTGGCCGTGATGGTACCGACACCAATGGTGCCGCGCTGTTTGCTTCCGAGCAGACCAGCTACCAGATGCTGCCAGATCAGGATCAGCTGCAAGTTGTACTGACCACCCAGACTGACAAGGCGATTGTCGAGAAGATTTTCACCTTCAAACGGGGTGAATACCTGTTTGATATCAGCTACCGGGTGCACAACACCTCGGATTCTGACTGGTCTGGTGTGTTCTATGCCCAGCTCAAGCGTGATGGTTCTGCGGATCCTTCCAAACAAAGCTCGATGGGTATGAGCTCCTACCTCGGCGCGGCGTTGACCACCAGTGAAAACCGCTACGAGAAAATCAAGTTCAGCGACCTCGAAGACAAGCCATACAAGTCTGTTCAGGAAGGTGGCTGGGCGGCGATTCTGCAGCATTATTTCCTTGCTGCCTGGATTCCAAACCCGGATGCCAGCCATACCTATAACGGTCGTTTTGTTCGCGGTAACTACATTTTTGGTTTCTTTGATCAGCCATTCACCGTTGCTGCCGGTGAGACCGCCGAGACCGGTGCCAAGCTGTATGTTGGTCCAAAAGACCAGGATCGCCTGGGTGAAATCGCTGAAAACCTGAATCTGACCGTCGACTACGGCTGGTTGTGGTTCATTGCCCAGCCGCTGTTCCATGTGTTGACCTTCTTCCATGGTCTGGTCGGCAACTGGGGTGTGGCGATCATCCTGCTGACTTTCTGCGTCAAGCTGCTGTTCTTCTACCCGTCTGCCATGAGCTACCGTTCAATGGCCAACATGCGCAAGGTGGCGCCTGAAATGCAGGCGATCAAGGAGAAATACGGCGATAACCGCGAGAAGCTGGGTCAGGAAATGATGAAGCTGTACCGCGATAAGAAGATCAACCCGCTCGGTGGCTGTTTGCCGATCCTGATCCAGATGCCAGTGTTTATCTCACTGTACTGGGTACTGATGGAGTCAATTGAACTGCGTCAGGCACCGTTTGCACTGTGGATCAAGGATATGTCAGTGATGGATCCATACTTCATTCTGCCGCTGATCATGGGGGCCTCCATGTTCCTGCAGATGAAGCTGAATCCAACGCCGCCAGACCCGATGCAGGCCCGTGTGATGCAATTCATGCCGATTGTATTCACCATCTTCTTCCTGTGGTTCCCGGCTGGTCTGGTACTGTACTGGGTATGTAACAACGTACTCTCCATCAGCCAGCAGTACGTGATCACCAAACAGATCGAAAAGGCTAAATAAGGCCTTGTTCGACTGATCCAACGGGAGCCACTGGCTCCCGTTTTTGCTATTGGCCATCTGCTTCTGGCGGGTTGCATCCAGCCCGTCAGCCCCCTACATTGGCCCTTGTTTAGCGCCAACATCGATTTCCAGTCAGGTAGTTTTCATGATCGAAGCCATTCACCAGGACACCATTGCCGCCATTGCCACGGCCACCGGACGCGGCGGCGTCGGCATTATTCGTCTGTCTGGCCCGCAGGCACAGGCGATGGGTGAGCAGCTGGTTGGCAAGAGCCTGAAACCGCGTTTCGCCCATTACGGGCCTTTTACCGCCACCGACGGCACGGTACTGGACCAGGGCATCGCATTGTTCTTCCCCGGTCCCAATTCTTTTACCGGTGAAGATGTATTTGAACTGCAGGGCCACGGCGGCCCGGTGGTATTGGATCTGTTGCTGAAAGAAGTGGTCGCGCTGGGAGCCCGACTCGCACGCCCGGGTGAGTTTTCCGAACGGGCGTTCCTCAATGACAAGATGGACCTGACCCAGGCTGAAGCCATTGCTGACCTGATTGACTCCGCCTCTGAACAGGCAGCCCGCTGCGCCTTGCGGTCGTTACAGGGAGAGTTCTCCAAACGTGTGCAAGAACTGCTGGATGCACTGGTGCAGCTGCGGATTTTTGTTGAAGCCGCGATTGATTTTCCGGAAGAGGAAATCGACTTTCTCTCCGATGGCAAGGTTGAAGCCATGCTGCAGGACACCCGCCAGGCGCTGGCAGAAGTGCTGCAAGCGGCGAATCAGGGCACCATTTTGCGTGAAGGCATGAACGTGGTAATTGCCGGGCGCCCCAACGCTGGTAAGTCCTCACTACTGAACGCCCTCGCTGGTCAGGAACGGGCGATTGTTACCGATATTGCCGGTACCACCCGCGACGTGCTGAAAGAACATATCCATATCGATGGCATGCCGCTGCACATCATCGACACCGCGGGTTTACGTGATGCTCCGGACGAAGTTGAACGCATCGGGATTCAGCGGGCCTGGGACGAAATCCGCCGCGCTGATCGGGTGCTGTTGATGATCGACAGCAGCAGCAATGAAACCGAGCCGCAGCAGCTGTTACATGCCCTCTACGACGAAAGCGGCCTGCGCCACCAAACCGATGAATTGCTGCAGAGTGGCCGTATTACGGTGGTCCGCAACAAGGCTGATCTCAGTGGTGAAAGCGTCGGTTTTGGTCAGCGTGACGGCTACCCTACCCTGACACTGTCGGCCCGTTCGCAGGACGGCGTGCAGCAGCTGCGCCAGCACCTCAAGGACGTGATGGGCTACGAAGGGGCTTCCGAAGGCGGTTTCCTTGCCCGTCGTCGCCATATTGATGCCCTCAGACGGGCCTCAGATGCGCTGGACAACGGTTTGCAGCAGTTATTGGGCCTCGGTGCCGGTGAACTGCTGGCGGAAGATCTGCGGGCGGCGCAGAAGGCGCTGGGAGAAATCACCGGTGAATTCAGTGCTGACGATTTGCTGGGCGAGATTTTTGGCAGCTTCTGTATCGGTAAGTAGCAGTAAAACCAATAATAATACGAACCTGTTAGCAAGTACTTACAAGGACGCGAGATGACTGAATTCAATGAGTTTACCCGCCGTTTTGGTATTCAGCCGCTGATCCAGGCACCCATGGCCGGTGTCGCAACACCTGAGTTGGCGGCGGCGGTTTGCAACGCCGGTGGGCTGGGTTCGCTGGGGCTTGGTGCCAGTTCAGTGGCGCAGGCCCGACAGATGATTCAGCAAACCCGGCAACTGACCAGCAAGCCTTTCAACGTCAACGTTTTCTGTCATCAGCTGCCGCAGCGGGATGTTGGGGTGGAAGCACAGTGGCTAGCCTTTCTGGCACCGCTGTTCGAGGATTTACAGGCAAAGTTGCCTGTTGAGCTAACAGAAATCTACTCCACTTTTATCGCTGATGACGCGATTCTGGCCATGCTGCTGGAAGAACAACCCGCTGTGGTGAGTTTTCACTTTGGCCTGCCAACCCCGGCCCAGCTGGCAGCATTGCAGGCCGCCGGGATCTATACCCTGGCGTCGGCAACCAGCCTGGCGGAAGCACGGCTGATCAAGCGGGCCGGAATCAACGCTGTGATTGCCCAGGGCATCGAAGCGGGTGGTCATCGCGGCATTTTTGACCCGCAGGCTGACGATGAGCAGCTAACGACTGCCCAACTGGTGCAACTGCTGGTTGCTGAACTCAAGCTGCCGGTTATTGCAGCTGGTGGTTTGATGGATGGCAAAGATATTCGCGCCATGCTGGAACTGGGTGCCAGCGCGGCTCAACTCGGCACAGCCTTTATTCTTTGCCCGGAAAGCGCGGCCAATGCGGAATATCGCCAACAACTGGCAGCAGCAGAAGGCGCGGATACCCGTTTGACGCCGGTACTGTCGGGCCGTCCGGCGCGGGGCATCGTCAATCGGTATATTCGTTACTGCGATGCGGATAACTGCCCGCAGCTACCGGCCTATCCGCTCACCTACGACGCTACCAAACAACTGACCAGTGCCGCTGCAAAAGCAGGTTTGACTGGCTTCGCTGCCCACTGGGCGGGCCAGGGGGCTGGCCGTACCCGGCAAGTTGGCGCGGCAGATCTGGTTGGCCTGCTGCTGGATGAGTTGGCTGGCTGAAAAGCGACTAATCAGTTACCGGAGCGGACGAAACAGGACTCTTCATCGCGGTCGTGATCGGCAGGAATGCTGCTCGGTCGAGAGCTGTTGGTTGGGCTTGGCAGGATTGCTCGAATGGTCATGGCTGGTGGTTGCTCTGGCAGTTTTTGGTCGTTTGTATGGGCTAATTCTAGCGCCATTGCCAAAGTCCAGATTGCCTGTTTTTCACCCGATTTGTTCGCCAAACGAACTTTCTTGACGCTATCTAAAGCCAGATGGCCGCCTTGAGGTAGTCAGGCTGGCCATCTGTGCTGTTGCGGATAATTACAGGCTGCTGAGCCAGTCCTGTACCGAGGCCAGGTTAATGGCATCGTCACGCACACGGTCGGCCACCAGGGCCCCCTGAATGGCTGAAACCACGACACGGGCCAGCGCATCGCGGCTAACTGCAAGGAAGCGGGTGGTCGTGAGTGATTCCAGTACCCACTCATACAGGGCTTCGTAGAAATCACGGGTGGCGGTCATGCTGTCTGGCGTCAGTTCATGGCTGCCGGAGGAGTAGGCCTGCGCCATACACTGGCGGTCCTTGGTGAAAAACTCGGTGAAGACTTCGCAAAGTACAATCAGCCGCTGTTTACCAGTGGCCTCTTCTGCCCGCTCATCGAGCATGGCAAAAAAATCTTTCTGATAGTCCTTGATCAGTTCAAGTAACAAGGCATCGCGGCTTTTGAAGTGGTAATGCACCGAACTTGATTTGATACCAGCCTCTTTGCCCATTTCACGGAAACTGGCAGCAGCTAGGTTTTTGGCACAAATCTGATCGGTTGCAATGGACTTCAGGTGGTCTCTGGTATCGCTCATGAGTCAACTCCCTGTGCAGAATTTAAGCAGAGTCTATCGGTTGTTAGGAGTTATGAGAATGGGCTGATCCGAGTATTTGGTGAAAAATCGAACATTCTGAATCAAAGTTATAAGGCGCATATTTGAAGTGCGAATCCTGCATAAGAAGCAGTTTTGACAGCCCTTGCTATGGTTAAAGAATCGATATTCGGAGCTTTAACCATGCGTACGCTAGCACTTTTAATCGGTATAGCCTCTCTTGCAGGCTGTATTTCCGTCGACGACAACAATTCGGTGACCAACGAGCAAGGCGAAACCGTCAGTACCGAGACCCTCTCGCTGAACGGTTTCTGGGATGGTCAGCTGGATCAGGCCACCGACATCCGCCTGATGATCTATCAGGGCACCGTTTACGGTCTGGATGAAACCCAGGGCTATTACGGCACCGTCAAGCTCAGCCAGAGCAACCAGACCGTCAGCATGTCATTAACCGGTTATGCCATTACCGCTTCGGATACCACCGCGCTGCACTATCTGGCTGATGGTACTGCGGTTGACTACAGCCTTGATGGCCTGGTGTTCACCACCACAACCACCTCCGACACCCTGGTGGGTGACTACGAAAATGACAGTACTGCTGGCAGCTTCTACCTCACTGATGACGGCACCTGGGATACCAATTCCGCTGTCAGCCTGGTCGAAGGGGAATGGACTGCCGGAGACTATTCTCTCTACATCACCAGCCTGGGTTCGCGTGCCAGTATGAAGGCGGTTTCTTCCTCTGTGGCGGGCTGTACCTTCAGTGGCTACATCGCGCCGATGGACAAGCAGTACAACCTCTACGACGTCAGCATTACCGAGCGCAAGAACTGCGATGACTACAACGACACCAGTGTCAGCGGTTACGCCACCATTACGACCGATGGCGAGTTGGAGTTCTTCCTGCGCAAGAGTGCACTGCTCTACTACATGATTTTCCAGCGCTGATGGCGCTGAAATAACCGTTTCAGGCTGTGAATAAGTCTGTTGAAACGTGTGTTAAATCCTTGTTGTACAGTGGTAAATTCTGGTGACAACCCGATTTTTTGAAATTGACCCCGGTAATAAAAAAATTCTTTTTATCGATTTTGTTAACAGCTCAAGTTGCTGATATTTAAAGGAAAAATTAAAAACGAAGCGGCCTGTGGATAAGATTTTCAACAGCTGTAAAACAGTGATTCAGGGGTGTGAATAATCTTATTGCCTAAAAATTGTACAGGCATCTGTCTTGGGGCATGGGGAGTTGCTATACTCCGCGCCCTTTTCTCTAAGTAGTGTTGGTGAGGTAGTTGTGGAATATCCCGTTCGATATGACGTGATTGTGGTTGGCGGTGGTCATGCCGGTACCGAAGCGGCTCTGGCTGCGGCGCGTACGGGGAGCAAGACCCTGTTGCTGACGCATAACACGGATACCGTCGGCGTGATGTCCTGTAACCCGGCGATTGGTGGTATTGGCAAAAGCCATCTGGTGAAGGAGATTGATGCCCTCGGTGGTGCGATGGCGCATGCTACTGACAGAGCCGGTATCCAGTTCCGCATCCTTAACAGCCGCAAGGGGCCAGCGGTGCGGGCAACCCGAGCCCAGGCTGACCGCCAGTTGTACCGTGCGGCGATTCGCAAGATCGTTGAAAACCAGCCTAACCTGGATATTTTCCAGGCGGCCTGTGATGACCTGATGCTGGACGGTGATGGCGTCGGCGCAACGGTTTGCGGTGTGGTCACCAACACCAACATGAAAATCTTCGCCACCTCGGTGGTGCTGACGGCGGGTACCTTCCTCGGTGGCAAGATCCATATTGGTATGGAAAACCACGCCGGTGGTCGTGCCGGCGATGTGCCGTCGATTGCGTTGGCGCAGCGACTGCGGGAAATGCCGTTTGAGGTAGGTCGTCTGAAAACCGGTACGCCGGCACGCATCGATCGTCGCAGCGTCGATTTTTCGGTGATGCAGGAACAGCACGGTGATGCCCCGCTGCCAGTGATGTCCTTTATGGGCTCAGTAGCAGAACACCCTGAACAGGTGTGCTGTTACATCACACACACCAACGAAAAAACCCACGATATTATTCGCGCCAACCTCGGTCGTTCACCGATGTATGCCGGTGTGATTGAAGGGGTTGGTCCACGTTATTGCCCGTCGATAGAAGACAAGGTGATGCGTTTTGCCGACAAGGACAGCCATCAGGTATTTGTTGAGCCGGAAGGTCTGACCAGCAACGAGCTGTATCCGAATGGTATTTCCACCAGTCTGCCGTTTGATGTGCAGCTGGATTACATCCACTCGATCCGTGGCTTTGAAAACGCTCACATCACCCGCCCGGGCTACGCCATCGAATACGACTTCTTCGATCCGCAGCAGCTCAAGCATTCGCTGGAAACCCGCTGTATCAATAACCTGTTTTTTGCCGGTCAGATCAACGGCACCACGGGTTATGAAGAAGCCGGTGCACAGGGCTTGCTGGCCGGTTTGAATGCCGCCTTGCGGGCGCTCGAAAAAGACGTCTGGGTACCGCGGCGTGACCAGTCCTATATTGGCGTGCTGGTGGATGACCTGATCACCATGGGCACCAAGGAACCGTACCGGATGTTCACCAGCCGTGCCGAATACCGGCTGGTGCTACGGGAAGACAACGCCGACCTGCGCTTGACCGAGATCGGTCGTGAGCTGGGCATTGTCGATGATGAGCGCTGGGCAGCTTTCTGTCAGAAGCGCGAAGCCATTGAGCTGGAATCCCAGCGCCTGAAAACCAGCTGGATTCAGCCCAATACCGATGCTGCCAGTGCGTTGGAAGCACTGGGTGAAGCGCCGATCACTCGTGAATACAACCTTCACGACCTGCTCAAGCGTCCGGGCCTGAACTACCAGCAGGTTGCCAGCCTCAAGGGCGATGCAGAAGCGATTGATGAACGGGTGGCCGAGCAGGTTGAAATCCAGGCCAAGTACGACGGTTATATCGCCCGTCAACTGGAAGATATCGAACAGCTGCGCCGTTATGAAAACACCCTGCTGCCAGCCGATCTCGACTACAGCCAGATTGGTGGTCTGTCGAACGAAGTGAAGCAGAAGCTGCAGCAGCAACAGCCACAGACGCTTGGCGTGGCCTCACGGATTCAGGGCATTACTCCGGCAGCGATCAGCCAGATTCTGATCCATCTGAAGAAGAAAACCCTGGTCAAGCGCCAGGCCTGATTGCGTTTCTGACTCAGTCTGTCGCGGGCTGATCTGGTAAACAGATCAGCACCGCCAGACCACCTGCCAAACCGCTGGTCAGTTGCAGGTTGCCACCATAGCTGTCGACAATATCCTGGCAAATCGCCAGGCCCAGACCACTGCCTTCTATATTACGGTGTTCATCCAGTCGTGCGCCCCGTTGTAACAGCGCTTCGCGACGGTGTTGCTCGATGCCGCTGCCGTTGTCGCTGATCCGAATTTGCCAGCTGTCTGACAAGCGTTCAAATTCAGCGCTGACCTTGCCGTTGCCATACTTACAGGCGTTATCCAGCAGGTTACCAACCAGTTCCAGCAAGTCATCACGGTCCTGTGGCAGGACGCCGTCGGCAGGGAAATGCGGGCTGATCTGGCAATGGGGGTAAATACGTTCGAGCACCTGAATCAGTGGCAGCAGTTCGTCGGCCAGCACAAAGTGGCGACCCGGTGAAGACACTCCAACAATACGAGCCCGTTTTAACTCCCGTTCGACCAGTTGTTGCAGCCGGGTCAGCGCCTGACGTTGTTCCTGACCGGCTTGCTCAGGCAGGTTGGCAGCCAACAGCTGTAATTGCTGCACTGGCCGTTTCATATCGTGGGCAAGATTGCCGAGGGCATTGCGAGAACGGCTGACGCGTTTCTCCAGCTGTTGTAACAAGCGGCGGATTTCATCCAGTAACGGCCGGATTTCGTCCGGTGCACTGGTGTCGGGCAAGGCTTCACCAAAGCGCAGCTGGCGTAACTGTTGCTGGATAGGCCTGAGGCGGTCGAAACCGCGCTGCAATACGGCCAATTGCCACAGCATCAACAGCACCAGCGCCAGCACCACAAACACCAGCGCCTGATAACGAATGGTATGCACCGCCTGCTTCAGGGGCGTTACATCTTCGGCCACCCACACGGTAATGGCCTGATCCTCAATCACCACACCACTGGCGTACCAGTGCCAGCTTTGTTCGTCGGGCACCCCGACTTCACCCAATAACGGGCTATCTAGGCCTGGTTCGAGCATGCCGTCCTGGCTGGCACCGGCAGCAAGCTCTGGAGGCTTGACGTGAATATCCCACAACGAGCGACTGCTGATTTCCTGCTGTGGTGCCTCGACTACAAAGTAGTGGCCGGAATGAACCCGTCGATAGACCGCTGCCTGACGCTCGGAAGGTAACTGCCATTGATCGTTTTGCAATTCCAGTGCACTGATCAGGTTGTCGGCATCATGTTGCAGGCGGGCGTTGACAAAGTCGAAGGTCAGGTGGCGAATGCCGATGTCGAGCAATACCACTCCGCTGCCAAGCATCAACAGCAGCGCCAGCAGTAGCCGTTGCGACAGCTGGCGTTTCAGTGAACTCATGAAGCCAGTGACTCGCCATCGCGCAGCCGGTAGCCCTGGCCACGGCGGGTTTCGATATAGTCCTTGCCGAAGTGCTGGCGCAGGCGGTTGATGTACACCTCAATCACATTGCTGTCGCGCAGCTGCTCTTCTTCGTACATGCGTTCGCTGAGACTGGTTTTGGAGTGCACCTGACGGGGTTCCTGCATCAGTGCCCGCAGCAGTCGGAATTCAATCGCGGTCAGCTCGATTTCACGACCGTCACGGGTGTTGGCGCGCTGACTGTCGATATCCAGACTGACACCGTTCCAGCTCAGCTGATTGCTGGCGTGGCCTGCGCCGCGGCGACTGATGGCTTGCAGCCGGGCCAGCAGTTCTTCCGAATAGAAGGGCTTGCCAAGGTAATCGTCGGCACCGGCCTTGAGGCCATCGACCCGCTCATGCCAGGCGTCGCGAGCAGTCAGGATCAGCACGGGTGTGTCCATTCCTTGCTGGCGCCAGCTTTTGAGCACTTCCAGGCCGTTTTTGTCGGGCAGGCCGAGGTCCAGAATAATCAGGTCAAACGGGCATTCGAGCCCGAGAAACTCAGCATCTACGCCGTTTTCGGCCACTTCCACCGCATAGCCTTCGCGGGTCAGCAAGGGCTTCAGAGCTTCATGAATCAGGCGGTCATCTTCTACCAATAACAGTTTCACTCATACTCTCCTTGCTGTGGTTCAAACTCAGGATGCGGTGGGTGGTCTCTGTGGTGATGAGGCAAGCTATCGGGGTCCGGCCGCCGTTCTCGTGGATTACCACACTCATGGCGGCGCTCCAGAATCAGCGGGGTGCCGGTTTCGGCATCCAGATAGACCTTGCAGCGGTGGCCATCACCACGCAGCAGTTTAACTTCGTAGACCAGATGGTCGTCTTCCCACTCCACCTCGGCATCCAGAATCCGACCTCGAATTGCCGGGCTGGAGAGGATGGTATCAATGGGCAGAATGCGGCCCTGCTCGACCCACTGGCGGATGGTAGCCGGGTCTATTTCGTCGTTGGCAAGGGCGGGATTAATCGTCCCAGCGGCCAAAGCCAGGAATATCCACGGTATCTTCATTAAAGACTCCACGTTTGGCATCGCGATGGCAGGCGTCACAGTTGCTGAAGGAATTGACCTCCGGGTTGCCATTAACCATACGGCGCGGCACTTCATCGTGTTTACGAACAAAGTATGGCAGCTCGGTTATGCGCTGGGGAGTGCGATCGTCACTGATCCGCAGCATAAAACGGCTGTTTTTGAGCGCAGCATGACGCGTGAGGTAGTCGGTAATTTCCTGGCGGGTGGTGTCGTCGAGCGAAGCGTCTTCGCCAAAGTGGTTATCCAGAGTCGCCATGGTCAGTTGCCAGCTGCGGGCCGGTAACAGCGCGGGTGGATAGGCCACATGGCAGGCGCTGCACTCTTCCTGATAAGCCACTGACAGCTCGGCGGACGCCAGGTTATAGCCGCCGTGACGGTCGGATTTTTCGTAACGCTCTTTCGATTCAGATTTTTCGTGTTCGCCGTCTTCGTGCTTGCTGAACAAGCCGCTGGCATAGGCTTCACGAGCCATGCTGGCCAGTGCCAGCACAATAATGGCACTAACGGATAATGCGGCAGCCAGCCCCAGCAGGCGGCCCGTTTTATTGATACTCATGCGAATTCCCCGGTTATTGCTGGCTCAGCCAGCTGATCAGATCACCTTTTTCCTGCGGACTGCATTCGCGCCCCAGGGTCCATTTGCAGTTACGTAGCAACCATTTATCGATAAAGGCGGTGTCGGTCAGGCGTTTGGGGTTGACCGACGGTGCCATTGGCGCAATCGCTTTGCCGGTGCGCTGGTGTTTACCTTCGAGCTTGAGGTCGCTGCCATGACAGCTGCGACAGGAGCGGCCATCAAAGTCTTGTTGCCAGAGGGCAGCGCCACGGCTGGCGGAGTATTCAGTTGTCCCCTGTTGTTGCCACTCAGCCAGTTTTTGCTGGACGGCGGCCTGTTTGGGCTGCGCTTGGGCGGCGGAAGCTGCCGGTGTTGATGTTGCCAGTGCTGTCAGCAGCAGGCTGGCGATCAGAGCCTGATTAACGTTTTTCATGGGCATGCTCCGGAGCTGGCTGGGTTGTGGTGTGCTGGCTATGGTCAATATCTCCAGCACGCGATGGCTTGAGGCCGGTAATCATGGCGCGGACCAGGTTTTCCCGGTGATGCAGGCTGCTGAACAGCACGCCGCCAAGGTGCAGGACGACCAGCAGCAGCGACAGATTGGCGAACAGTTCGTGGGCACCTTTCACCAGCCCAACCGGTAATGCTGTGATGGCCATGCCTGCCAGTGGGCCGTCGCCATCACCGCCGATCAGGATCAATCCCAGCGAGACGGTTGCCGATAATGACAACAGCAGTGCAATCACCATGGCGCCACCGGCCGGGTTGTGGCCGAGATAACGGCCAGAGCGGCCCTTGAGGGTATCGCTGAAATAACGCTTGAGCGTCGCCGGACGGGTCACAAAGTCACTGAAACGGGCGTGGCGACTGCCGATGACTCCCCAGATCAGCCGAAACAGCAGCAGGCCACCAATGCTGTAGCCGGCAATCACATGAACGGACTCGATCTCTTTGGCGCTCAGCCAGGCGATCAAAAAGAAGCTCGCCAGTGACCAGTGAAACAGGCGGGTAGCAAGATCCCAGACGCGGACCCTGGCCGGTGTGGCTGTGGTGTGATGCGAGGTCTGGCCAGCTGGCTGGTGATGATGTTGGTTCGCGGTTGTCATACGACCTCTCCTGCAAGGATATGAGGTCAGCATGACAGCAGTGGCTTAATCCATGCTTAATGCACGGAATTGTTGCCAGAATTTGTAAAATTGCAGGCTGATGGGAAAATTGACCACGCTGGATTTGTGGTATGATCCGCGGCTATTCCCTACCCCGATGATTTGAAGAGGCGCAGTCTTGATGGCGGACCATTCCGTGGCGTTTGAGCAACTACAGGCCCAGTTGGCTGATGGTGCACAGAAACTCGGTATCAGCCTCAGTGAGCAGCAACTGGCTGCCCTGATGGAATACCTGCAGCTGCTGATCAAATGGAACAAGGCCTACAACCTCACGGCCATCCGTGATCCGCGTGAAATGGTGGCGCTGCACCTGCTCGACAGCCTGGCGGTTGACCCCTTGCTGGGCGATGCCCGACGGGTGATTGATGTCGGCACTGGCCCGGGCTTTCCCGGTATTGTGCTGGCGATCATGAATCCGCAGCGCCAGTTCGATTTGCTCGACAGCAATGGCAAAAAAACCCGCTTTATGTTTCAGGTGAAAACCGCCCTGAAGCTGGCCAATGTCACCATTATTAATGATCGGGTTGAGGCATATCATCCGTCTGAGCCATTCGATATTATTGTCAGCCGGGCCTTTGCCTCGCTGCAGGACATGGTCAGCTGGTGTCGTCACCTGGTGGCCGCAGACGGTTGTTTCCTGGCCATGAAAGGCCTGTATCCGGAAGATGAACTGGCAGCCTTGCCTGCGGATATCCAGTTACTGGAAAGCGTCCGACTCGAAGTCCCCGGTGTCGATGCCCAGCGTCACGTGCTGCGCCTGGTCGCTGCCGATCAATCCATTCCCTCTTAGAGTGACAACTATGATTCTGGCGATAACCAACCAGAAAGGTGGCGTTGGCAAGACCACCACGGCGATCAATCTGGCAGCCTCGCTGGCTGCAACCAAGCGCCGGGTGTTGCTGCTCGACCTGGATCCCCAGGGCAATGCCACTATGGGAAGCGGTATTGATAAATACTCGCTGGAAAACTCCCTTTATGAAGTACTGACCAAGCGCTGCGAAATCGAAGATGCGATTGTTGCCGCCGAAGGCGCTGGCTACGACCTGTTGCCCGCCAACGGCGATCTGACCGCCGCTGAGGTTGAACTGATCAATGTGATTGGCCGTGAGCAGCGGCTGGTTCGAGCGCTCGACCGGGTGCGCGACCGCTACGACTACATCCTCATCGACTGCCCGCCATCGTTGAACATGCTGACGATCAATGCGCTGGTGGCTGCTGAAGGTGTGGTGATTCCAATGCAGTGCGAATATTACGCACTGGAAGGTCTGAGTGCGCTGATGGACACCATTGAGTCGATCCAGGAAGCCTACAATCCGACACTGCGCATCGAAGGTTTGCTGCGCACCATGTATGACCCTCGCAACAGCCTGACCAATGATGTATCCGCGCAGTTGCAACAGCACTTTGGTGATCGTGTCTACGACACTGTTATTCCCCGGAATGTGCGGCTGGCGGAAGCCCCCAGCCATGGCATTCCGGTGCTGATGTATGACCGCAACTCCCGCGGGGCTATTGCCTATCTGGCGCTGGCCGGCGAAATGAACCGACGCCACCGCGCATTAACTGCCTGAGCAGACAGGCCAACGGAACAACAAGTATGACTAAAAGAAAGCGTGGCCTCGGGCGTGGCCTGGATGCCTTGCTGGCTGGCTCACATGGCAGCATGTCGGTAGCGGAAGAAACAACGCTGGCGGAAGCGGGTGACGATAGTCAGCCAGTTGTCGTCAGTCAGCGTGATGGCGAATTGACCGAGCTGCCACTGGACGTGATTCAGCCGGGCCAATATCAGCCACGGCGGGCGATGGAACCGGAAGCGCTGGAAGAATTGGCGGAGTCGATCAAGGCCCAGGGCCTGATGCAGCCGATTGTGGTGCGTCGTCTCAGCAGTGACGACCAGCGCTATGAAATCATTGCCGGTGAGCGTCGCTGGCGAGCCAGCCGGGTGGCGGGTCTCAGCAGTATCCCGGTACTGGTACGTGATGTGCCGGACGAAGCCGCGATTGCGATGGCGCTGATTGAAAATATCCAGCGTGAAAACCTCAATCCAATGGAAGAAGCCATTGCACTGCACCGTTTGCAGCAGGAATTCGAGCTGACCCAGCTGGAAGTGGCTCAGGCGGTTGGAAAAAACCGCACCACTATCGCTAACCTGTTGCGTTTGATGAAGCTCAACCCGGACGTCAAGACGCTGCTGGAAAACGGCGATATTGAAATGGGCCATGCACGCGCCCTGCTGGGGCTGGAAGGTCAATCGCAGAGTGATGCTGCTGCCCATGTGGTTGCCAAGGCGCTGACGGTGCGCCAAACCGAAGCACTGGTGCGCGCGCATGAACAAAAACAGGCCGCGCAACCGGCTGCCAAAGCGGTAAGCGATCCGGATGTTGAGCGTCTTGAACGGCTGTTGGGAGAGCGACTGGGGGCGGCGGTTTCCATCAGTCACAACGCCAAAGGCAAAGGCAAGCTGGTTATCAACTACACAAGTCTTGATGAGCTCGATGGCATTTTGAGCCACATTAAATAGCCTGGCGTAGAAGGGCATGCGACCAAAGTTGCATGTCCTTACTCCAAACAGGGTTTCTTTTCTGCTGTGATTGGCCCGTAAGGTAGCAAATCCGGCAGCCACACAGGCGTTAGCTGCATTTCCGTTGATCTGGATCGAAAACCAAAGCAGTACGACCAATTTATTACGGCGAACGCGCGTAACTGGTTGAAGGGGCACCACCTTGCCCATATAATCACGGCGCTTTTGCACTGGCTAAAGCAGAAATCCAGAAAATTCGAGAGGTCAGGTTGTCTACTGTACCGCGCCCGCCAGCGTACCGAATCGTCATCTTGCAGTTGGCGCTGGCCCTGATTTCTGCCCTGATAGCCTGGTTACATAGTGATGTAGCCGCCAAGTCTGCGTTGTACGGAGGCCTTACCTGTGCCCTGCCCAACGCCTACTTTATCTGGCGCGCTTTCCGCTACAGCGGAGCCCGGTCGGCTCCGCAGATTGTGCAATCGTTTTACCAGGGAGAATCCTGGAAGTTTTTGCTGACGGCGCTGTGCTTCATGGTCATTTTCCAGCGCGTCGAGCATCTGAATGTACTGGCACTGTTCGCAGGATTCATAACAGTGCAGCTGGGCCATCTGGCCTCGGCAAAAGTCGCCCGTTTATAAACCTATGAATTGAGAGTAGACAATGGCTGGAAACTCCCAAGAGTATATCTCGCACCACCTTACCAACCTTGCATTTGGCAAACTGCCAGAAGGTTATGTCCGTAAACATGTTGGCGAAAATGGCCACGTAGAGACTCATACCCTTGAGCACTCTGAGTGGACCATCGCGCACAGCAAAGAAGAAGCCGCAGCAATGGGCTTCAACGCTGTGCATCTGGATTCGCTTGGCTGGTCTATTGGTCTGGGCCTGCTGATCATGTGGATTTTCCGCTCAGCTGCGAAGCGCGCTACTACCGGTGTACCAACCGGCATGCAGAACTTCGTTGAAATGATCGTAGAGTTCATTGACAACACGGTTAAAGAAGCGTTCCACGGTCGCAATCCCCTCGTTGCACCGCTGTCACTGACTATTTTCACCTGGGTCTTCATGATGAACTTCATGGACTTGATCCCGGTTGACGTACTGCCTGCCATCTTCGGTGCCTTTGGTGTGCATTTCATGAAAGTTGTTCCGTCTACCGACGTCAACATCACCATGGGTATGTCCCTGACCGTATTCGCCATGATGATTTTCTACTCCATCAAGGTCAAAGGTATCAGCGGTTTCGCCGGTGAACTGTGTCTGCAGCCGTTCAAGGTTTCCAACCCTGTTCTGCAAGCAGTATTCGTTCCAATTAACCTGTTCCTCGAATCTGTTGCCCTGATTGCCAAGCCAATCTCTCTGGCACTGCGACTGTTCGGTAACATGTACGCTGGCGAAATGATTTTTATCCTCATTGCATTGATGTTCTCTGCCGGAGCCGTACTGGGTCTGCTGGGCGGCGTACTGCAGTGGGCGTGGGCTGTTTTCCACATTCTGGTGATCACTCTGCAAGCCTTCATTTTCATGATGTTGACCATCGTGTATCTGAGCATGGCCCACGAAGATCATTAATTTCTAAACCATTAACTTTCAATAACTCACTTAACTAACTTTTGGAGAAAAACTATGGAACAAGGTCTGGTATTCCTGGCTGCAGCTCTGATGATCGGTCTGGGTGCTCTGGGTACTGCTATCGGTTTCGGTCTGCTGGGTGGTCGTCTGCTGGAAGGTACTGCACGTCAGCCTGAACTGGGTCCAATGCTGCAAGGTAAAATGTTCCTGATCGCTGGTCTGTTGGACGCCGTGCCAATGATCGGTGTTGGTCTGGGTCTGTACCTGATGTTCGCTGCCTAAGGGTTCATTTAGAAACGAACTTCCTTAATCAACGAACATGAGGGCCCTGGCGTGAACATTAACGCGACACTTATCGGCCAGATCATCACTTTCGCAATCTTCGTGTGGTTCTGCATGAAGTTTGTATGGCCTCCTCTGCTGAGCGCCATGCAAGAACGCGAAAAGAAAATTGCCGATGGTCTGGATGCAGCCAATCGTGCTGAGCGTGACCTGGAACTGGCTAAAGAAAAAGCCGCTTCCCAGTTGCGTGAAAGCAAGGAAAAAGCTGCCGAAATCATCGAACAGGCTAACAAGCGTGCCAACCAAATCATCGACGAAGCGAAAGAAACCGCTCGCGCTGAAGGTGAACGCCTGATTGCCGCTGCTCAAGCTGAAGTTGGGCAAGAGGTTAACCGCGCTAAGGAAGCTCTGCGCAAACAGGTTTCTGAACTGGCCGTTACCGGCGCAGCCAAGATCCTAGGCAAGTCTGTAGACGCATCAGCTCATGCCGAGCTGCTGAACACACTGACTGAAGAGCTTTAAGCGAGGTTGCCATGGCTGAATTAACTACTCTCGCTCGGCCATACGCCAAAGCCGTGTTTGCTGAAGCGCAAGAGAAGAACGCCCTGGACGCGTGGTCAGACTCCCTGACCACTCTGGCTGCCTATGCAGCCGATGCCAACATGGCCAAGGTGCTGGTGCACCCTTCTCTGACTGCTTCCCAGCAAGCACAGGCGCTTATCGACGTATGTGGCGAAAAGCTTAATGAAGCAGCCAAAAACCTGGTGAACGTTCTGGCAGAAAACAAGCGTCTGCCGCTACTGACTGAAATCGCAGCCCTGTACGAAGAGTACAAGGCCGAACTGCAAAACACAGTTGATGTTGTCGTTACCTCTGCATTTGCACTGAGCGACGAACAGTCAGAGAAATTGGCGCAGGCACTGAAAGCCAAACTGCAACGTGACGTACGCATGTCCAGCGAAGTAGATGAGTCTCTCATCGGCGGTGCTGTGATCCGTGCTGGCGACCTGGTTATTGACGGCTCAATCAAAGGCAAGCTGTCAAAGTTGGCCGAAGCGATGAACTCCTAATTGAGGGACGATTGCATGCAGCAACTGAATCCATCCGAGATCAGTGAAGTCATTAAAAAGCGCATCGAAAGTCTCGATGTGACTTCACAAGCCCAGAACGAGGGCACTGTCGTATCTGTATCCGACGGTATCGTTCGTATTCACGGTCTGGCTGACGCCATGTACGGTGAAATGATTGAATTTGAAGGCGGTGTATACGGTCTGGCACTGAACCTGGAACGCGACTCTGTAGGCGCGGTAATCCTGGGTGACTACCAGAACCTGGCCGAAGGCCAAACTGCCAAGTGTACTGGTCGTATTCTGGAAGTTCCTACTGGCAAGGCTCTGCTGGGCCGTGTAGTAGACACTCTGGGTAACCCAATTGACGGCAAAGGCCCAATCGATGCAGCAGAAATGCGTCCGGTTGAGCGTGTTGCGCCAGGCGTTATTGCCCGTCAATCTGTTGACCAGCCACTGCCAACTGGCTACAAGGCCGTTGACTCCATGGTTCCAGTCGGTCGTGGCCAGCGTGAGCTGATCATTGGTGACCGTCAGACTGGTAAAACTGCCATGGCCGTTGACGCCATCATCAACCAGAAAGGTTCTGGCATTAAGTGTATCTATGTTGCGATTGGTCAGAAGCAATCTTCTATCGCCAACGTAGTACGCAAGCTGGAAGAGCACGGCGCAATGGAACACACCATTGTGGTTGCTGCTGGTGCCGCTGATCCTGCAGCAATGCAGTACCTGGCTCCATATTCTGGTTGTGCCATGGGTGAATACTTCCTGGACAACGGTGAAGACGCGCTGATCATTTATGACGATTTGACCAAGCAAGCCTGGGCATACCGTCAGATCTCCCTGTTGCTGAAGCGCCCACCGGGCCGTGAAGCATACCCGGGTGACGTTTTCTACTTGCACTCCCGTCTGCTGGAACGCGCCTGTCGCGTAAACGCTGACTACGTGAAGTCTGTAAGTGGTGTTGAAGGCAAAACCGGTTCCCTGACTGCTCTGCCAATCATTGAGACCCAGGGCGGTGACGTTTCTGCGTTCGTTCCGACCAACGTAATTTCCATTACTGACGGTCAGATCTTCCTGGAAACCAACCTGTTCAACTCCGGTATCCGTCCTGCGATGAACGCTGGTATCTCTGTATCCCGTGTAGGTGGTGCAGCGCAGACCAAGATCATCAAGAAGCTGGGCGGTGGTATTCGTCTGGCACTGGCTCAGTACCGCGAACTGGCAGCATTCGCCCAGTTTGCTTCTGACCTGGACGAAGCTACCCGCAAGCAGCTGGAACATGGTAAGGCTGTAACCGAGCTGATGAAGCAAGGTCAGTACGCACCTATGTCTACTGCTGAAATGGGTCTGGTGATTTACGCCGCCAACGAAGGCTACCTGGAAGACGTTGATACTGCCAAGATCCGTCCGTTTGAAGCCGCTCTGCTGAGCTACGCCAACAGCACCTATGGTGAACTGATGGCGAAGATCAACGTTAAGGGTGACTACAACGACGAAATCGCGGCTGGCCTGAAAGAGTGTATTGAAACTTTCAAGAACTCTCAGACCTGGTAAGTCCGTTGCTGGCGGTGTTCCCTGAATGACCGCCAGCTGGATTCAACCTTCAACGTAAGGCAGCTTAATTATGGCAGTCGGTAAAGAAATTAAAGAGCAGATTACGAGCGTAAAAAGCACGCAAAAAATTACCTCTGCAATGGAAAAAGTTGCAGTAAGTAAGATGCGTCGCGCTCAGCTGCGTATGGACCAGAGCCGTCCGTTTGCGGACAAGATCCGCGGCGTGATTGGTCACCTGGCCAATGCGACATCTGAATACCGCCATCGTTATCTGCAAGAACGTGACGTGAAACGCGTTGGTTATATCGTGGTTTCCTCCGACCGCGGTCTGTGTGGTGGCCTGAACAACAACATGTTCAAGCGCATTGCTACACAAGCCAAGGACTGGAAAGCCAAGGGTGTTGAAGTGGACTTCTGTGCTGTTGGCGCAAAAGCCACCCTGTTCTTCAACGGCTTTGGTGGTAACGTTCTGGCCGCTACTACCCACCTGGGTGATGCGCCTGAACTGTCCAGCCTGATCGGTTCGGTAAAAGTGATGCTGGATGCATTCGATGACGGCAAGATTGATCGCCTGTTCATCGTCCACAATCGCTTTGTAAACACCATGACTCAGGAACCGGTCACGGAACAATTACTCCCGCTGAAAGCGGCTACAGACGATTCCCTCAAACATCATTGGGACTACATCTACGAGCCAGACGCCAAGGAAATCCTTGAAGGTCTGCTGGTTCGTTACGTTGAATCCCAGGTGTACCAGGGTGTGATCGAAAACAACGCCTGTGAGCAGGCTGCGCGCATGCTGGCGATGAAAAACGCCACCGACAACGCCGGCAACATGATCACCGAGCTGAACCTGTTGTACAACAAGGCTCGTCAGGCTGCGATCACCCAGGAAATCTCTGAAATCGTTAGCGGCGCCGCGGCTGTATAAGCCGGGTTGCAAAGGTTTTAAGTTAAGAGGAACCGAAAATGAGCGGATCTATCGTACAGATCATCGGTGCCGTAATCGACGTGGAATTTCCACGCGACAGTGTACCCAAGGTCTACGACGCCCTGACCGTTGATGGTACTGCAACTACCCTGGAAGTTCAGCAGCAGCTGGGCGATGGCGTGGTTCGTACCATTGCGATGGGCTCCACTGAAGGCCTCAAGCGTGGCCTGAATGTGATTAACACTGGTGCTCCAATCTCTGTACCTGTTGGTACCGAGACTCTGGGTCGCATCATGGACGTACTGGGTCGTCCTATCGACGAATGTGGCCCTATCGGCGAAAAAGAGACTTACTCTATTCACCGTAAAGCACCAAGCTTCGACGAGCAATCCAACTCCACTGACCTGCTGGAAACCGGTATCAAGGTTATTGACCTGGTATGCCCGTTCGCCAAGGGTGGTAAGGTTGGTCTGTTCGGTGGTGCCGGTGTTGGTAAAACCGTAAACATGATGGAGCTGATCAACAACATTGCGAAGGCACACTCCGGTCTGTCTGTATTCGCTGGTGTTGGTGAGCGTACTCGTGAAGGTAACGACTTCTACTACGAAATGGCGGAATCCGGTGTTGTAAACCTGGATGACAAGGCCAAGTCCAAGGTAGCAATGGTTTACGGTCAGATGAACGAACCCCCAGGCAACCGTCTGCGTGTGGCTCTGACTGGTCTGACCATGGCCGAGAAGTTCCGTGACGAAGGTAAAGACGTACTGTTGTTCGTTGACAACATCTACCGTTACACCCTGGCGGGAACCGAGGTTTCTGCACTGCTGGGTCGTATGCCTTCTGCGGTAGGTTACCAGCCAACTCTGGCTGAAGAGATGGGTGTTCTGCAGGAGCGTATTACCTCCACCAAGACAGGCTCCATTACTTCTATCCAGGCGGTATACGTACCTGCGGACGACTTGACTGACCCGTCTCCAGCGACCACCTTCGCCCACTTGGACTCCACTGTGGTACTGAGCCGTGACATCGCTTCCAAGGGTATTTACCCTGCGATCGATCCACTGGACTCTACTTCCCGTCAGCTGGATCCACTGGTAATCGGTAACGAACACTACGATGTAGCTCGTGGCGTTCAGGGTGTTCTGCAGCGCTACAAAGAGCTGAAAGACATCATTGCGATTCTGGGTATGGACGAACTGTCCGACGAAGACAAGCAGCTGGTTGCTCGTGCACGTAAGATTGAGCGCTTCCTGTCCCAGCCATTCCACGTGGCCGAGATCTTCACCGGCGCTCCTGGCAAGTACGTTTCACTGAAAGAAACCATCCGTGGTTTCCAGGGTATCCTGAACGGTGAATTCGACGATCTGCCAGAGCAGGCGTTCTACATGGTTGGTACTATCGACGAAGCGATCGAGAAAGCCAAGGGCATGTAATTCGGGCTGGCGGGGTTGAATGACCCCGCCTCCTCAACATGAGGAAAACGTTATGGCGATTACCGTACATTGCGATATCGTCAGTGCAGAAGAAAGCCTTTTCGGTGGTCTGGTAGAGCGAGTAATTGCTTCAGGCCAACTGGGTGATTTGGGTATCGAGCCTGGCCACGCGGCCCTGCTGACCCCACTGAAGCCAGGTCCGGTTCGTATCGTCAAACAAGGCGGTGCGGAAGAGGTTATCTATGTATCTGGTGGCTATCTCGAAGTTCAGCCTAACTGTGTGACCATTCTGGCCGACACAGCTGTTCGCGCCGATGACGTGGACGAGGCTGCTGCACTGGAAGCCAAGAAACACGCCGAACAGGCACTGGAAAATCAGGGTGCAGACTTTGATTACTCTCGTGCATTGACCCAGCTGGCAGAAGCCGCAGCCCAACTGCGTACTATCCAGCAACTGCGTGAGAAGCTGGGCAAGCACTAAGCTTCCCGGTTCTAAAAAAACCCGCCTTGAGCGGGTTTTTTTATGTCCAATGACGACAGAAACTGAAATTATTTATTGCCTTGCGTCATAATAAGTAAGATCTTCGTATGGCAACATGCCAAGGTTTTAAATTTTGAAATTAATCCGACAGGAAGTTGGTAAAAAGTCCAAGGGTCACTTCTGGTCGCTGAAGTAAAGAAACGGAGTTTCAAATGAAAAAGTCTCTTTTATCTGCATTGGTTTTAGTATCGGCAAGTCTGTCAGCTCAAGCCGGGCAATTCTACATTGGAGCTGGTACCGCTGGCTTGATAGGTTCGGGAGAGGAAGAATGGAGCATGGGGTCGAACTCCATGTCCTATGACTACGATTATTCCGAAACCAGCCTGTCTTTTGGCTATAAATTCAATAATAACCAGCGTCTGCAAGTGTCCTATAACTCGATTGATATCGACTATGATGCAGGTTTTGATAACTCTACCTACTCGGGTTTTGACTTCGATTACTATTTTGCTTTTGGCTCAAGTGACTGGAAGCCTTTCTTGATGGCTGGCCTCGGTAGCTACGTATATGAAGATACCGCAGAATATTATGTCGATGACGAGGATCTGAGTGGTCTGTCGCTTAATCTGGGTGCCGGGGTTATCTGGCAGCCTATTAAGCACGTTGACCTGGAGTTGGCGTATAAATACCGGAGCATCCAATGGCAAGACCAGATAACATTTGGTGGAACCACAATTGAAACAGACTCAAGTCACCACGGTTTAGCCCTCGCTGCTCACTTCCTGTTTTGACGTCGAGGCTGGTTACAAAACCAAAGCCATTGGCTGGGAGACGGTGACGAATAACGGCCAGAATTATTATCTGACTTCTGGCCAGCATGGCGCTGAAGTCGCCTGCCATTATCGTTTCTGAATGCTTTTGGAGTTCAGAAGTGGTGGCTGTTGTAAACCATAGCGGCAGTCTCTATTACTGAAGCATGGCGTCTGGCCAGCCGCTCGTGGTCGGTGTCGTAACCGCCGCCGATCACCGTCACCACGGCAATGCCCCGCTGTTGGCAATAACGCAATATCCATTCATCGCGCTGGCAAATGCCTTCGATCGATATATTCAGATGCCCCAGCGCATCGTGCTCCCAGACATCAACGCCAGCGTCATAGATCACCAGATCGGGCCGTTGTTCAGCTATCAGGCGTTCGAAAGTTTCCATAACGACTGCCAGATAGGCGTCATCCTGAAGATATTTATCGAGGCCAATATCAAGATCGCTGATGGATTTACGGAACGGAAAGTTCTTTTCGCAGTGAATGGAGCAGGTAAACGCTCGTGGCTCGTCAGTCAGAATTGCGGCGGTACCATCACCCTGATGGACGTCGAGGTCAAAGATCAGCAGCTTGCTGACCTCCCCTGTCGCCAGCAGGGTTTTGGCGGTATAGGCCAGATCATTGACCAGACAGAAGCCGCTGCCAAAGTCCCAGTGGGCGTGATGGGTGCCGCCAGCCAGATGACTGGCAATACCGTGTTGCAGGGCCAGCCGGGCCGCTAACAAGGTGCCGTTCGGCGCGGTAAAGGTTCTGTCTACCAGGCCCTGACTCCAGGGCAGGCCAAGTCGCCGCCAGGCTTTGGCTTCGATGGAGTCCTCGCTCAGCCCTTGCAGGTAAACCGGGCTGTGGGCGATGGCCAGATCGCTGACCGAAGCTTCAGCTGGTTGCCAGAGATTGTCCTTGCCGATCAGTCCTTGCTGCTGCAGATAGTTGTACAGGCGCACAAACTTCGACATCACAAATCGATGTTGTTCGGGAAACGGGCAGGAATAATTGGGGTGGTAAACCAGCGGTAATTGCATCAGGCCTTGTCACTCAGATAGCGGACAAAATCGTCGGGTTGCAGCGGTTGGCTGAACAGATAGCCCTGAAACTTCTCACAGCCCAAGGCTACCAGATAATCGTACTGGCGGCTGGTTTCCACGCCCTCCGCAATAATGTCCATCGACAGGTTGTGGCCGAGCTGGATGATGTAGTCGACGATATTGGCGTCGTCCGGGTTGTCCTGCAGGTAATTCACAAAGCTGCGGTCAATCTTGAGGGTCTGGATTGGCAGACTTTGCAGATAATTCAGCGATGAGTAGCCGGTACCAAAGTCGTCCAGCGACACCGAAAAGCCGTGTTCGACCAGCTCCTGAATCAAGAGCTGCACCATGTGCTTGTCGTTGACGAACACGCCTTCGGTGATCTCCAGCTCAATCATGTCCGGGTGTAACTGATAATAGCGGGTGTGTGCCAGCAGCCGTTCGATAAAGTCGGCTTCAAGGAACTGGTGCGGGCTGATGTTGATGGCCAGGCGTTCAAAGCTGTCAGGCATGACACCGTCATCCTGCCATTGCCGCAGCAGCCGACAGGACTCTGCCAGGATCCAGTCTCCAAGCTCAACAATCAGGTTGGCCTCTTCAGCAGCGGCAATAAAAATATCCGGCGGCACCGGTTGGCCACGATTGCTCCAGCGACACAGGACTTCGGCGCCAATCACCTGGCCTTCGGCATTGACCTGGGGTTGCATGACCAGATTAAAGGCCCGCGCCTGAATCGCATCATGCAGGTCATTGAGCAGGTTCAGACGACTCTGGCTCTCCTGCTGCATGCGTTCGTTGTAGATGCTCCAGCCATTACGACCGTTAGCCTTGGCGTAATACATCGCCGTATCCGCCTGACGAATCAGATCGGATGCCGACAGCTGTTTGAACGGGAACAGGGCGATCCCAATACTGGCCGATAGGTGGAAGCTGTGGCGTTCATAATTGAAGGGCAGCCGATACTGTTGCAGTAGCACTGAAGCCAGATCGGTGGCCTTGTCGATCAGCTCGGCGGCGTCGTGATAAAGCTGGTCGATAATCAGCAAAAATTCATCACCACCGAGGCGAGTGCAGGCATCGGACGGCTGGCAGACGGAACGTAAGCGTGAGGCGGCTTCCTGCAGCACCGCATCACCAACGGCATGGCCCATGGAATCATTGATCTTCTTGAACTGGTCGAGGTCAACAAACAGCACTGCACCAAAACATTGTTGCTGTTGCGCCTGCTGCAATTTGATCGCCACCATTTCGAGCGCATGCTGGCGATTGCCAAGGTTGGTCAGGGCGTCGTAATGGGCACGGTATTCGATTTCGATCTGCTTCTGTTGCAGCTCGGTCATATCCCGCAGCACCCACAACACGTTTTGCTGTTGGTTACTCTCACGTACGAATGGCGTCATACGCGATTCAAGAAAATGCCCATCGTGCTGGAAAGAGCGAATCACGGTTTGCTGTTCGGCACAGGCCTGCTGCCAGGCACCACGCACCTGGGCTTGTTGTGAGTCTTCAAGCCAGCTCCACAGCAGCTGGCCGCTGAGGTCGGTTTGTGGGTCCAGCAATTCCGGGCTGCGATTGCCAAAGCGTTCCCTTATGCGGCCTTCAGCATCCACCACAAAGGCAATATCCGGAAACGTGTTGGAGAATGCCTGTTCCAGCGAATAGCGGTTCTTGATGCGGGCAATCGAATGCTGCAAATAGGTGTTGAGCTGCTGAAACGCCTTACCGAGGCGGTAAAATTCCCGGATTGGCGTTGCTGGCAGCACCGCGCAGGCATGGTCATTTTGCAGCTGTTCAACATAGTGGCCGAGGTCACGCAGCGGTTTGAGCACGTAATGGCGCAGCAAGCGGGCCATGCCGAGGAAATAAAGCCCGAGCACCAGTAACAGCAACAGGAACTTCAGTAGTACCTGCCCCTGCATCTGTTGATAGGGCTGTGACAGATCGTATTCGAGTTCGATCAGAATTCTGGCTTGTTGACGCTTGCCGAGCGGGTAATAGGCGGCATAGCTGGACACCAGCCGCTGGTCAGCGCTGCTGCCGGAACGAATCTGGATGCTGTCATGCAGCCCCTTGCTGACCAGTGGTTGCATGGTTGGAGATAGCGCCTCATTGCCAATACGATTGCCAATCCGGCTGCGGCGGCTGGAGAACAGGTAACGACCGTTCTGGCTGACATCAATACGACTGATAAACGGCTGGGTTGCCAGCATCGCCACGGCGCGATCTGCCTGGGTTTTGTCGTCGTTGGCAAGCGCCCGGGTCAGCTGTTGCTGGAGGGCGTTTAGTTCGATGCGGTTCTTGCTGTCCCAGTCGGATAAAAACTGTCGTTTGGAAAGGTCGTACAACAGGTAACCGACGGTAATTGCCAGTATGCTGAGGGCGATAGCTGACCACGACATCAGTACCAGCGTAATCGACTTGCGTTGTGACCGGCTCATTGGCGAGCCTCCGCAACCAGACTGGCGTCAGCGCTCAAATTCTGCAATTCAGCCTGTTCCAGTAAACCGCGGGCAGTCATCAGTGCTGCGAGGCGATGGGCATGTTGCAGAACGCGGGCACTGGCTGAGTCGGAATCTCCTTGCAGTTGTTGCAGATTTTCCTGTCGGTCGGGCAGATTCATGCCTTGCCAGGCCTGACTGAGATCCGCCTCCGGCAGCTTCAGACGCTGATTGGCGATCAGCTGATATTGGCGTAGTGAAAGGCCGCTACGGGCCCGCTGAAAACCCCCAATCAGAGTCACCAGCGCTTGCCGGTGGAGATCAAGCATATCGCTGCGAACGGCCAGCACATCAACAATCTGCCCGGGAATCTCGGCGCTGGTGTACATAATTTTGGCGCCAGCGTCGAGCAGACGGAACATGTGTGGTGCAAAGGTGACTGCAGCATCGATACGATCCTGCTGGTAGGCGTATGGCATGGCTGCCGGGCTCATGGGAAACAGTTCAATCTGGTCGTGCTGCAGGCCTGCACGGTTGAGCAAACCCTCAAGCATCAAGGCACCGGCGGCGCTGGTTTCGGCAGCCAGTCGCTTGCCAGCCAGCTGTTGCAAGGTCTGGATTTCCGGCCGCGCGACAATCACATCAGCACCTTCGGAATCATCACAAACCATTATAATGGTGAGTTCCAGTCCTTCGCTGGCCAGCAACATGGCTTCATCCAGAGTCAGCGCGGCGGCTTCCAGTTTGCCTTGCCTGATGGCCTCCATCACCGTGCTGCTGTCGGGGAATTCGACCAGCCGGATGTCAGACGTCAGCCAGCCTTGCTCGCGGGCAATATAAAATGGCTCATAACCTGGCCAGACATTGCTGCCAACACGCAACAACAGGTCCTGACTCTGACAGCCAGACAGCAGGCAGGTAACGAGCAATAGGACAAACGACCTTAACACAGGCTCAACGGCTCCCGGGATGACTAGCGTTTCAGTGTAGCAGTCTGGCCTGTTCTTGCAGGCCACCGGCATACGACTAATAGCGACTGACCGAAGTGGCGATTCAGTGTAGATTGGACGCTCTGAACGACCGTATTCACCTCTGCGGAGCCGCTGATGAAACAGAACAACAAAAACAATAAATCTGAAAATCAGGCCATCTCATCCTTTGAGAGCTTTTTCTACCGCTTTATCGCCTGGTTCCCGATTCTGATGCTGCCTTCCCTGGTATGGGAAATGATCAGCTCTGGCGATTATGCCGTTGGTGGACTGATTGGTGTGATGCACGCCGTGCTGGTGTTTCGTTTTGTCACCATTGCCAATCAGCAGCAATGGTTCAAGCGTAAAAAGGCGGCTGGCTAACGTCGTCGGTTCTGGAATCAGGGTTATTGGATAGCACCAATAACCCTGCTTACGCCCGACGCTCAGCGCTGCGCCAGCGCTGCTTGAGCCCGTGCGGCAGCGGCACGTACCTGGTTCGGTGCCGTACCACCGATATGGTCACGGGCAGCAACCGAGCCTTCCAGCGTCAGCACGTCAAACACATCTGCGGTGATTTCAGCAGAGAACTGCTGCAATTCTTCGAGCGTCATCTCACTCAGATCCTTGCCGGTCTGCACGCCATAACCAACGGCCTTGCCAACGATTTCATGAGCGTCGCGGAATGGAATGCCCTTGCGTACCACATAGTCAGCCAGGTCCGTCGCGGTGGAGAAACCACGCATGGCGGCTTCACGCATGCTGGCCTTGTTGGGCTGCAGATGCGGCACCATATCGGCGAAGGCGCGCAGTGAATCACGCAGGGTGTCGACGGTGTCGAACAGCGGTTCCTTGTCTTCCTGGTTGTCCTTGTTGTAGGCCAGTGGCTGTGACTTCATCAGTGTCAGCAGGGCAATCATGTGGCCATAAACCCGGCCAGTCTTGCCGCGTACCAGCTCTGGTACGTCGGGGTTTTTCTTCTGCGGCATGATGGAGGAACCGGTGCAGAAGCGGTCTGGCAGATCAACAAAGCGGAACTGGGCGGAGGCCCACAACACCAGCTCTTCGGAGAAGCGGGACATGTGCATCATGATCAGCGAGGCAGCGCTGGTGAATTCGATGGCGAAGTCACGATCAGAGACTGAATCCAGGCTGTTTTCGGTTGGCCCTTCAAATCCCAGCAGTTCGGCGGTGTAGAAACGGTCGATCGGATAAGTCGTACCAGCCAGTGCCGCAGCGCCCAGTGGCATCTGGTTAACCCGCTTGCGGCAGTCCTGCAGACGGGCAAAGTCACGCTCCAGCATGGCGTTCCAGGCCAGCAGGTGGTGACCAAAGGTGACTGGCTGGGCGGTTTGCAGGTGGGTGAAGCCCGGCATGATGGTGTCGGCTTGCTGTTCAGCCAGACCGACCAGACCTTGCTGCAGACGGGTCAGCTCATCGCTGATGACATCGATTTCATCGCGCAGGTAGAGACGGATGTCGGTCGCCACCTGATCGTTACGGGAGCGGCCGGTGTGCAGCTTCTTGCCGGTAATACCAATCTTTTTGGTCAGCGCGGCTTCGATGTTCATGTGCACGTCTTCCAGTGCGACAGACCATTCGAATTCGCCACGTTCAATTTCGATACGAACTTCTTCCAGTCCACGAATGATGTCGTCGCGCTCCTGGGCGGTCAGCACACCAACCTTGCAGAGCATTTTGGCGTGGGCAATCGAGCCCTGAATGTCCTGACGGTACATGCGCTGGTCGAAGTCCACCGATGCGGTATAGCGGGCAACAAAGGCGTCGGTTGGTTCGGAAAAACGGCCGCCCCAGGAGGCATTGGTGGCTTGATCAGTCATGGGTATTCCTCTGCTCGTGCGGTTCAGCCGCAGCTCGGTCAATTCAAGGCGCAACAGTATACTCCGGCAGTGGCAGCGGGTTAACCGTCAGCTGCGGTTGTTGCGCGCGCTGTCAGCGCAAGAATTTGCCGGGTTTGTGGCACATGCCCTTGCCGGGTTGAGTCTCCACCGCCAAACTGGCTGCTCTCCCCCTGTCGGAATTGCCCGGATGCTCAAACGTGAGCCGCTGAATGAAAGTCGCCAGCAGCAAAAGCTGCTCGACGCATTTTTTTTGCCGGATCTGTGTAACACCCGTGCAGTGCTCTATTTATTGGCTGTCAGCGAAGGGCTGGTGATGACGCTGGCGCTGATGGAAGCGCCACTGGAACGCTTTTCACTTGAACGTTTCGGGCTGGTGTCGATGTTTGTACAGTGGGTGGCGCTGGTGTCGGTGGCCTTGTTATGTCAGCTGCGCCATCGGCTGGTGGCCTTTTCGGCGATGGCGGCGGCGGTGCTGGCAATGCTGCTGGTGCAGCTGGTGACCCTGCTGGTGGGGCTGATAGCCGACCGCTTGTGGCCCAGTGTGTTGCAGGGGCCAGACTGGCTCTGGCTGTTACGCAATGCACTGGTCAGTGCCCTGGTGACCGCCCTGGCGCTGCGTTATTTCTATGTCCAGAGCCAATGGCGTATCCAGGCCCAGGCAGAGCTGCGGGCACGCTTGTCGGCCTTGCAGGCGAATATTCGGCCGCATTTCTTTTTCAACACCCTCAACACCGTGGCCTCGCTGATTGTGGTTGATCCGGACAAGGCGGAAACCATGTTGCTGGATCTCGCCCAGCTGTTCCGGGTGGTGCTGAAGGCTGATGATCACCCTTCCTCGCTGGCGATGGAAATTGAACTGGCGCGGCGTTATCTCGATATCGAACACACCCGCCTTGGCCAGCGTTTACAGGTTGAGTGGCTGTTGCCGGAACAGCTGCCAGAGATTGAACTGCCCTCTCTGGTGTTGCAGCCATTGCTGGAAAACGCGGTTTACCACGGTGTGCAGCCACTGCGGCAGGGAGGCTGGATCCGGGTTGAAGTGCTCAGTGCACCCGGCTGGGTTGAAGTGGTGGTGACCAACGCCCGGCCAGAAAACTATCAGGGCCATGGCAATGGCATTGCCCAGCAAAATATTCAGGCGCGGCTGACCGCCATGTTTGACGGTCAGGCGCGTTTGTCTGTGCAGCAGTCGGCGACGGAATATCGGGTGCGGTTGCTGATTCCATCGGAGAAAGAAGATTCATGACGTATCGATTGTTGCTGGTAGACGACGAACCGCTGGCGCGGGATCGGCTGTTGCGACTACTGGAAGTGCACAAGGAATATGACGTGGTGGGCACTGCCGACAGTGGCGAACAGGCGCTCGAATGGCTCGCCGGGGAGCATGCTGATGTGCTGCTGCTGGACATTCAGATGCCCGGCCTGACGGGGCTGGAAACCGCCGCGGTGTTGAATCAGCAGCCCAACTCACCGCTGGTGGTGTTCTGTACTGCCTATGACGATTTCGCCCTCGATGCCTTTGGCGTCAACGCGGTGGATTACCTGCTCAAGCCGATTCGCCGCGATGATCTGGCGCGAGCGCTGCAACGGGTGTCCGAACGGCTGCAGAGTCAGCCGACACCGTTATTACCGCAGCAGCAACCACAGCCGTCTGCGGCGACCAAACCTCACCGAGTTAATCTGACCGCCCGCAGTCACAATGGCCTGGAGCTGATTCCGGTGCAGTCGGTGTTTTATTTTCTGGCTGACCAGAAGTATGTCAACGCCGTCCATGAACAGGGTGAAACCCTCATCGACGAAAGCCTGAAACAGCTCGAAGATGAGTTTGGTGAGCGCTTTGTGCGGGTTCATCGCAGTGCGCTGGTGGCTCGGGATCGCATGGTACGGCTGGAACCCCAGAGCGAAGGTGGTCACAAGATTTACCTTACCGGGCTGGCCGAGGGTATTCCGGTCAGTCGCCGCCATCTGGCGAATGTACGGCGGCTGATGAAGTCACTGTAACAGTTCGGCCGGTGGCGTCAGCTCATAGCCATAACGGCGAAAGTCCTCCGCATACAGCAAACGAATCAGCTGGACATCGGCATCGGTGAGGGTGGGTGTCGGAATTTTCTGGCGTTGCTGGTTAGTGTTATCGCGGCTTGCCCGGTCAGTGGCATTCAGACGACTGTTTAGCTGTTGGCGGGCGAGGTTCTCGCGGCCATCATCAAAGCGTCGCAGCACCGGTTCCATATCCGCGTTGAAGTTTTCCATTTTGCCAAGCCAGTGATAGTCGATCAGGTCGTGCATCAGCAGGCTGCTCTGCGGCCGCCAGTGCCAGTCCATCTGCTTCTCCGGCTGTTCGGCAATGATTTGCAGGAAGGTGCTGAAGTCTGGCGTATAGCGATACGGCCAGCCGAGTTTCTCAAGAAAGCGGCCGTCCAGATCGCGGTTGTAGATCTTGTCCTTGTAGGCCGACACGATGCGGGTGTAGGGGTTGCGCACAAAGCTGAAGCGCAGCCACTCGGGTGAGGCCAGAATGTGGTTGAGTTCGCGGTCAGTCAGTTGCCGGATGCAGCGCTGCGGATGATGGCCATGCAGCGATGGCAGCGACTCCACTCCCGGCAGATCAGCCCACATGATCCGTTTGATGCTGGTGTTGGCGACCTTGGGATTAACCACATAGAACAGCTTGCGATCTTCGTGTAGCGCTGCCATACGACTGATCGAACCCGGGCGACTGAGTTTGAGTTGCTGCTTGGTACTGTTGTGTTTACCGGTAATGGCGTATTGCAATTTTTCCATCAGCAGGGCGTGGGACACAGATTTCTCCTGTAACAGTCTGGTTGCAGAGCGGTATTCACCAGCCGTGCAAGCGTTACAGAAACAACGGTGGACGTCCGCCAGCGTTGACAGAACATTCGTAAAGAACTGATTAATCGGGTCATGCTGGTGTAACCCAGCCTGATCAATACCGATCCCCCCGGCTGGCTGGTATGATGCAGCAATCATTGTTATCGCCGGTCTGGTTACTGAAGGATTCCCATGTCTGCTGTTCGTACACTTCGTATTGCTACCCGCAAAAGCCCGCTTGCCTTGTGGCAGGCTGAACACATCAAGGCGCGTCTGCTGGCACTGCACGATGGGCTGGCAGTCGAGCTGGTGACCTTCTCGACCCAGGGCGACAAGATTCTTGATACCCCGCTGGCCAAAATTGGCGGTAAGGGGCTGTTCGTCAAGGAGCTGGAAAATGCCTTGCTCGACGGTCGTGCCGATATCGCCGTGCACTCCATGAAGGATGTGCCGATGGAGTTCCCGGAGGGGCTCGAGCTGGGCATCATCTGTGAGCGTGAAAACCCGCTCGACGCCTTTGTTTCCAACCAATACAAGAGTCTGGATGAATTGCCGCAAGGCGCGGTGCTGGGCACCTCGAGCCTGCGGCGTCAGTGTCAAGCCCAGCAACTGCGGCCTGACCTGCAGGTGAAATCCCTGCGTGGCAACGTTCAGACCCGTCTGGGCAAACTGGATGCCGGTGAATTCGATGCCATTATCCTGGCTTCAGCGGGCTTGCTGCGGATGGAAATGGACGATCGCATCGCCTCCTTTATTCCGGCGGAAGTATCATTGCCAGCTGGTGGCCAGGGCGCGCTGGGCATCGAATGGCGTTGCGGTGACAGCGATATTCAACAACTGTTGCTGCCACTGGCGGATGCCGATACCACCTCATGTGTGTTGGCCGAGCGGGCGCTCAATCGCCGCCTGCAGGGTGGCTGTCAGGTACCGATTGCAGCCTACGCCACTCTTGATGGCGACACCCTCAACCTGCGTGGACTGGTCGGTTCAGTGGATGGTGAAACCATTCTGCGTACCGAACAAAGCGGTCATGCGGCTGATGCTGAAGCGCTGGGCATGCTGGCAGCGGAACATCTGCTGGCACAGGGTGCCGGTGCGATTCTGCAGGCCGTTTACGGCCATGAGGTCAAATAAGCCTTGGCCAGCTTGATTGTCACCCGGCCGCAGGATCAGGCAGAAGACCTGATCACTGCCCTGCAGGCCGCTGGCCATCAGGTGGCGCACCTGCCGCTGATGCGTATTGAGGCCGTCACCAAAGACAGCCATGAGGCACGGCTTGCCCGTACCGCCTTCATGGATCTGGATATCTACCAGCATGTGATTGCCATCAGTGCCAATGCTGCCCGTGAGGGACTGGAATGGCTCGACGAATTCTGGCCGCAGCCGCCGATTGGCATTCACTGGTATGGCGTGGGTCCGGCCAGTGCTGAACCGCTGCGGCAATATGGCTTCAGCGCCCAATGTCCGGCCAGTCGTTATGACAGCGAAGGCCTGCTGGCCTTGCCAGACTTGCAGCAGGTTGCAGAACAACGCATCCTCATTTGGCGCGGTGTTGGTGGGCGCGAAACACTGGCCAGTGAACTGCGGGCACGCGGTGCGCGGGTGGAATACGCCGAGCTGTATCAGCGTCTGCAGCAGGTCTATAGTCCGGCCGACTGGCAAGAGGTACTGACGCCAGCCAGCTGGTTACTGCTCAGCAGTGGCCAGGCGCTGGAGATAGTGTTGGCGCAAGTCGCCGACCTGCCAGCACGGCTGGCTGGCATAATATTACCCAGCGAACGGGTGGCAGAGAGCGCCCGCCAGCTCGGATTTCAACAGGTACTGGTGCCTGCCAGTGCCCGTGACGAAGATATGATCGCCTGCCTGCAACAGGCTGGTATTGGCTGACTTGAGAATAACCAGGCGGTGACCAGCCGCCCGAGCACAGGATATCGACGTGGACGATAACGGCAAACCATCGAAAACCGATCAGCAGCAGGATGGCGACGACCACAGCCCGGAGAACAAGCCCGGCAGCGGTGATAATCATGACGCCAGTGTCGATGCCAGGGTCAATGTCAGTGACGCTGTGCTGGTAACCGAAACTCCCGCTGACGAAGCACCAGCCCCAAAACCGGCTAAAGCCAAAAACAAGGCTAGCGCTGTCGACTTAGAGCAAACGGCGGAAGCAGACAAACCGGCTGGCAAATCGCGTTGGTTATGGCGGTTGCTACTGGTTCTGATCGTGCTGGCATCACTGGCGGCATCCGCGCTGGTGGTATGGCTCAATCGCCAGCAGGCCCAGCAAATCACCAGCTTGCAGCAACAGCTGCAATCCATCGGCCGTCAGGTCAGCCAGCAACAGCAGCAGGAATCAGCACTTCAGCAAGTACAGCAAAAGCTGCAGAGCGCCGATACCGGACTGCAACAGCAGTTGCAGACTATCAGCCGTCAGGCCGCCCATAACGAGCGTCAGCTGGTGCAACTGGCCGGTTCCGACCGTCAGGACTGGCTGGTGGCCGAAGCCGAATATCTGCTGCGACTGGCCAATCAACGGCTGAATCTGGAACGCGATGTCGACAGCTCTCGAGCGATGCTGGAAGCCGCCGACAAGGTACTGGCCGAAACCCGTAACCCGGCCTTTGATGCCGTGCGCAGCAAACTGGCGCGCGAAATCCAGTCACTGCGACTGGTGCCTGGCGTCGACCGGGTTGGCGCGGTAGTGCGCCTGCAGGCGATGCAGGACGCGCTGGATCAGGTTAACTGGTTGCCAGTCAGCGGTATGCCAACGCAATCTCACACCGCGTCTGCCAGCCCGGTGGTTTTGGCCTGGTACGAACAGCTGTGGCAGGAAATGAAAGCCGGTCTGGCGGATGTGATTCGTATTCGTCGACAGGACACGCCAGTGGCGGTACCACTGTCACCGGAACAAGCCTACTACCTGCAACAGAACGCCCGTTTGATGCTGGAGCAGGCGCAGCTGGCGATGTTGCGGCGCGACCAGAACCTCTACGACCGCAGTCTGCAACGAGTGATCGGCTGGATTGATCAATATCTGCCGGACGAAGACATGGCGACCCGTGAATTGCGAATTCTGGTGAAAGAGCTGCAGGGCTGGCAGGTCAACCCGGCGGTTCCGGATATCAGTGGCTCGCTGCAGTTGTTGCGTGACCGTCTGGCACTGGCCAATGACGGGGTGATGCCGCTGGAGGACGCGACGCAGCCGGGTAGCCAAAGCACGCCAGACGGAGCACAGCCATGAAACGCTGGTTACTGTTTTTTGTCATTACGCTGGTGGTGGGCCTGACACTCGGCTCGCTGACAGGTCAGGATCCCGGTTATGTGCTGATGAGCTGGGGTCTGTACCGGATTGAAACCAGCCTCTGGTTCTTCCTGTTACTGCTGATCCTGCTGGTACTGGGGCTGTATTTCCTGTTCCGATTCAGTCTGGTGATGCTGGGCTCCGACTGGCGCTTTAACGAATGGCGTCGCAATCGTCGAACCACCCGTGCTCGCAAACAAACCACGCGCGGCCTGTTGTCGCTGGCGCAGGGCCAGTGGGCGCGAGCTGAACGACTGCTGACCCGCTCGGCGGCTGACACCGACATGCCCCTGATCAACTACCTGGCCGCCGCTCGTGCGGCCTACGAACAGGGCAAACACGAAACCACCGATGAATTGCTGAATTCGGCCAACAAGAGTACTCGCGGTGCTGAACTGGCGGTGGGGATTTCCCATGCCCAGCTACTGGTATCCCGTGGCCACAAGGAGCAGGCGCTGGCGGTACTGGTGAACCTGCGCGACAAGTATCCACGCCATACCTATTTGCTGAAGCTGCTGGTGCGGCTGTATCAGGACCTCGAAGACTGGGTGGCATTGCACGACATGCTGCCGATCCTGCGCAAGGTCGGCAAGGTGCCGCAGGACAAGCTGCGTGAGCTGGAGGAAAAGGTTTACGTGCAGCTGATCGAACGGACTGCGCGCAGCCAGCATGGCAAGAGTCAGGCCGAAGCCCTGCGCAAGCTGTATCAGTCGATGCCGCGTTATTGCCGTTACAGCGCCACGATTGTCAGCCGCTACACCACGGCCCTGCATGATCTGGGTGAAGATGATCTGGCCGAGACCGATTTGCGCAACGCCCTGGGTCATGTCTGGAACGATGAACTGATCCATCTGTATGGCAGCCTGCATGGTGCCGATACCCGTCGCCGTTTCCTGTTTGCCGAAAAGCAGTTGCAGGAGCGTCCGAACGATCCAGTACTCTTGCTGATTCTGGCGCGACTGGCCAACAAGCTGGAACAGCCGGAGCGGGCACGGGAGTTGCTGCAGGCAGGCTTGCAGTTACGCAATTTGCCTGAGCTGAATGCTGAAATGGGCAAGCTGCTGGTTCAGCAACAGGATCATGTGGCGGCCTGCCGCTATTTCCAGCAAGCGGTGCAGGAGCTCAACTGAGCTGATCGGATATTTATGAGCGCTGCCGCTGCAGCGCTCAACCGGCAAGTCAGCTTATTGCAATTCCAGCGGTGCACCCGCCAGTCGGCGGGTGTCGTCCCATTCAGGGCGGGTCTTGGCGACCTGGTCGCCGCTCACCTTCAGCAGGATATCGAAGTAGTCCTCGTGATACTTGTCCTGCAATACTTCCTCGCGCTGCTTGCCACGCACCACATAGACGGACTGCAGGTTCTGATGGTCGAAGTCACGCCAGGTCTGGGTGTCTTTCAGCAGCACATAACTGTAGTTTTCCAGCGCAGCGATCAGCTTGTCGGTGTTAAGGCTTTTGGTCCGTTCAACCGCATCGCGGAACTGGTAAACGATACTGTAGGCGGACGCTGCTGAGCTGGAAGGATACTTGTTGTAGCGACGGCTAAATTCTTCGACAAAGGTTTTACCTCTCGGATAGTCGAACTGATACGGTACTTTCCAGCACCAGGGTACAGCACCAATCACACCTTCCAGCACCCCGGCACCAGCCGACTTGGCCATCCCCAGCGTCAGGTTTGGCACGACTATCTGCATCTTGTCTTTCAGGCCCATTTTGTAGGCCAGATTCAGGGCCGTGGCCATGTCGTCACCAAACTGGATCAGCATCAGCACGTCGGCACCGGAGTCTGCGGCTGCCTGCAGAGAGGTTTCGAGATCGGACTGGCGTGGTCTTGGAAAGGGTACCAGCACGCCTTTGTGCAGCACTGAATCTGTGGTTTTGGTAAACATCCGCAGCGACGATTCGGTGGAGTGCCCCCAGCTGTAATCGGCAGTGATATAGAACACCCGTTTATTGGCGAGGTCTTTTTGCAGATAGGCTGACAGTGCCTTGGCCGCCATCCAGGCGTTATAGGTTTCCCGGAACATATGGCGGTGGCCATCTTCATCGGTGGTTTCGTTGGCGTAGGTGAGAGTGCCGAAATAGATCAGGTTCTGGTTGGCTGCTTCCTTGCCTGCGGCAATCGCCACTGCACTGGAAGAACCGCCAAACAGCATCGACACGCCCTGGGCGGCAAGATCCTTGACGTTCCCAACGGCGCGGCCGGGTTTGGAAGCGGTATTGGCGGTCAATAATTCGAGAGGACGTCCCAGCACACCGCCAGCGGCGTTGATTTCCTCAATCGCCATCAGTGCGCCACGGGCCTGGGCAATGCCCTGTTCCTTGTAGCGTCCGGTCGATGGATAGTTGAGGCCGAGCTTGATCGATTGTTGGGCGTGGGCGTGCAGGCTGATGCCTATCAAGGCTACAAAGAGATAGCGAATCATGGCGGAATCCTGGGACTTTTTTTGTTGTTGTGACGCCATCATTGCTGTTTTTAGCGACCAAGGCCCTATGGCTTTGGTCGCATAGTTGAGCCAATTCACACTGAATTGGCTCGATTTCACACTTATTCTGCGCTGGTATCTTCCTTGTGCAGATGTACATCCATTTGAGGGAAAGGAATTTCGATACCCTGGGCGTCAAATGTCAGCTTGATACGCTCGATCAGATCCCACTTGGTGGCCCAGTAATCGGCGGCGTTGACCCACGGGCGGACGACAAAGTTGACTGAAGAATCGGCCAATTCGGACACGCCAACGGTATAGTTGGGATCTTTCAGCACCCGTGGTTCGGCTTCCAGAATGTCCTTCAGAATCTGTTTGGCTTTGAGCAGATCGCTGCCGTAGGAAATACCAATGATCAGATCCAGGCGGCGGGTCGATTCTTCTGAGAAGTTCACCATGGTGTTACCAAACACATTGGAGTTGGGCACAGTCACCACGCGGTTATCCGGGGTTTTCAGACGGGTGCTGAAGATGGTGATGCGGTCTACCGAACCAGCGACGCCATCGACTTCGACATAGTCACCGACTTTGAAAGGACGGAACAGGATCAGCATCACACCTGCCGCGAAGTGCGACAGCGAATCTTTCAGCGCCAGGCCAACGGCCAGACCGGCGGCACCCAGCAAGGTGATCAGCGAGGCGGTTTCCAGACCCAGCTGCGACAGCGAAATCACGATTACCAGTACCAGCAACAGCGCATTCAGCACGGTGCTGACGAAGTTGGTGAGGATCGGATCGACCTTGGCCTTGGTCAAGGCACCATTGACGCCTTTCAGCAGCAATTTGGCGATAAAACGACCAATGATAAAGACCAGGATGGCAATGATAATCTGGGTGCCCCAGGGCAGCAGGTAGTTAGACCAGATGTCCTGGGCGGAAATCGAATTTTGCAGTTCGTTGAGGGAATCCACGCTTTATCTCCTTGAATAGCCGATCGGCACGTCACCGTAGCAGTTTTCTACCACAGTTCAGGGCCAAAATAGTGACAAAAGTTTGCACTATCGGAATTGGACTGAACAGGCCGTCAGATAACGACTGTCAGAGAGGGAACAGCCATGGCAACCAGCACGCTGCCACAGCTGGGCGAAGTCAGTCTTTGGTTGGACGAGTGGCCCAGGCAAAGACGTCAGAATGCAGATTGGCTTCGGTCAGGCCAATCGGTTCGAGCTGGTCGAGGGTACCGAACACCATGTTGGGCGAACCACAGGCCCAGGCATGAATGCCGGACAAATCGGCGAAGTCATGCTGAATAACCTGATAGATCCAGCCTGCGCGGCCGTTCCAGTCTTCCGTGGCCTGTTCCAGAATCGGATGGAAATGGACATTGCCGTACTGCTTCACCCACTCAAATGGCAGCTGGTTCAGATAAAAACCACCGCTGTGGCGGTTGGACCAGTACAGGTGCACTTCGTGATCCGGCCTGAGCGCCAGAATGCCTTCCGCCAGCGCCTTGATCTGGGCAAAACCGGTACCGGCACAAATCAGCAGAATCGGCTTGTCGCCAATCTCCTGAAGCTTGCTGGCCGACACAAAACAGTCGCCCATCGGCAAGGTCGCCGTTACCACCGGCTGGCTTTGCAGATACTGGATCACTTGGGCGGCGGTATCGCTGGCGTTGGCGATATGCAGTTCCAGAAGACGTACATCCTTGCCGGTCATGGAGCCGGGAGCGCTGGCGATTGAATAGGGCAACTGGCGGGCTTCCCCGTTCACCTCAACGTGCAGCATCAGATACTGGCCAGGCAGGAAATCCAGCGCCTTGCCGGCCGGAGCCAGCAGCTCGACGACCATGACTTCATCGTTGGCAGCGGTGACAGACTGCACCTGAAACGCCAGGCTCAGTTGCGGTTTGTCATCCGGGTGTTTGACGTTAGACATAAAAATCTCGGTATCTGTAGTCGGTATGGCTACACAACATAGTACCTGATTCTGTTTCTCAAGCACGTGCTGGCCAATCGGATTACTGAATTCCACCTCGCCATGTCGCAGTTGGGCCTTACAGATTTCACAAATGCCGTTTTTGCAGGCGATCTTCATTTTGATACCCGCTGCCCTGGCGGCATCCATAATGGTCTGGCCAGGCTCGCAGGAAATGGAAATATCGGCGGGCAGGAAATGGAGTTGCGGCATGGTTTGGCTCTGGTGAAGTGTTGTAGATCTGTCTGTAGTTCGGATGAGCCTGCGCCATCCGACAATCCGCTGTTGGATGGCACTCGCTGCGCTCGTTTATCCAACCTACGTCCGGTCCGTGGAGCAGGTTGGCGACACCCGACTCAAATATTGCCACCCTGCTCCGGCAGCTGAATCCCCAGCTGGTCCCAGATTTCATCAACATGAGCAACCACGTCCGGGTCTTTGACAATCGGTGTGCCCCACTCGCGGGTGGTTTCGCCCGGCCATTTGTTGGTGGCGTCGAGACCCATTTTCGAGCCCAACCCCGACACAGGTGAGGCGAAGTCGAGGTAGTCGATCGGGGTGTTTTCAACCAGCGTGGTGTCGCGGGCCGGGTCCATACGGGTGGTGATGGCCCAGATCACGTCTTTCCAGTCGCGGGTGTTGACGTCGTCGTCGACCACGATCACAAACTTGGTGTACATGAACTGACGCAGGAACGACCACACGCCCATCATCACCCGCTTGGCGTGACCGGCGTACTGTTTCTTCATGCTGACAATGGCGAGCCGGTAGGAACAGCCTTCCGGCGGCAGGTAGAAGTCGACGATTTCCGGGAATTGCTTCTGCAAAATCGGTACAAATACCTCGTTCAGCGCCACCCCCAGTACGGCGGGTTCATCCGGTGGACGGCCGGTGTAGGTGCTGTGGTAAATCGGGTTGCGGCGATGGGTAATACGCTCGACGGTAAACACCGGGAAGCTGTCGACTTCGTTGTAATAACCGGTGTGGTCGCCATACGGTCCTTCCGGTGCCATATCGTCCGGGTGGATCACGCCTTCCAGCACGATTTCCGCTGAGGCTGGCACCAGCAGATCGTTGCCGATGCTTTTCACCAGCTCGGTTTTGCTGTCGCGCAGCAGTCCGGCAAAGGCGTATTCGCTGAGCGTGTCTGGCACGGGGGTGACAGCGCCCAGAATCGTCGCCGGGTCAGCTCCCAGAGCAACAGTGACGGGGAAAGGCTTGCCCGGATGGGCTTTTTGCCACTCCTGGAAATCCAGTGCTCCGCCACGATGGCTGAGCCAGCGCATGATGACGCGGTTCTTGCCGATCACCTGCTGGCGGTAAATCCCCAGATTGTGGCGCTCCTTGTTGGGCCCCTTGGTGATGACCAACGGCCAGGTGATCAGTGGTGCGGCATCACCGGGCCAGCACTTCATCACCGGAATGGTCGACAGATCCACCGCGTCGCCTTCAATCACCACTTCCTGACAGGCGGCCTTGCGGACTTCCTTTGGCCCCATGGTCAGCACCTTTTTGAACACCGGCAGTTTTTCCCAGGCGTCTTTCATGCCTTTGGGTGGCTCAGGCTCTTTCAGGAATGCCAGCAGCTTGCCGACTTCCCGCAGCGCTTCCACCGACTCCTCGCCCATACCCATGGCGACCCGCTTGGGAGTGCCAAACAGGTTGGCCAACACCGGCATGCCGTAGCCTTTGGGGTTTTCAAACAGCAGTGCCGGGCCGCCGGCCCGCAGGGTGCGGTCGGCGATTTCGGTGATTTCCAGATGCGGATCAACCGGGTGGCTGACGCGTACCAGCTCGCCCTGTTTTTCCAGTTGATCGATAAAGTCACGCAGGTCGTCGTATTTCACTTCGGTGCCTCACTTGCAGATGGTGGCATGATAGCAAGTGGGCGGAACCGGCCGCCAGTTCAGGCCAGCGTACAGAGTGTCCCGTTGGCCAGTTTCAGCACCCGGTCGCAACTATGACGCAGCTGCTCTTCGTCGTGACTGATCAGCACGCTGGCGCACTGGTAGCGGCGCAGGGTTCGCACCATCAGCAGGGTGACATCGCGGGCGCTGATCGGATCGAGACGGGAGGTGGGTTCGTCGGCAATCAGCAGTCGTGGCTGTAGCAACAGGGCCCGTAACAGCGCAATACGTTGTAGCTCGCCACCACTGACCTCGCTGGACGGCCGTTGCAGCAGGCTGGGGTCGAGCGCCAGTGACTCCAGCATGGCGGGCAAGCGGCTGGCGTTGAGCCGGTGCAGCCGGATGACGTCATCCAGCAATTGGCCGAGTGGCAGCTGCTCGGCAAACGAGGCCGGAGGGTCCTGATACAGCTTGAGTCTTTGCTGGCGCGGCACGCTTGCCGACCAGCTCAGCTGGCCACTGTTGAGCGGCAGCAATTCGAGCAAGACGTCGGCCAGCGAGCTTTTGCCGCTGCCACTGTCGCCGCACAAGCCGATGATTTCGCCTGCCGCAAGCGTCAGGTCGAGTTGTTGAAACAGCCATTTGTCACTGCGCCGCAGACTGGCTTGCCGCAGTTGCAGCAGTGGTGTTTTGTCGGCCTCTGCTGCCAGCCCGGTCGGTCTGCTCTGCTCGACTGGCCAGTTGGCCGGATGAGCGTCGATCAGCGCGCGGGTGTAGGAAGAGCGGGGATTGACCAGCAGTTGTTCGGCCGGGCCGGATTCCAGCAGCTGGCCCGCTTTCATGACCATGATCTGGCCGCCCAGCTGGCGGGCAACCTCAATATCGTGGGTGATGGTCAACAAGCCTCGCGGATTATCGCTGGACGACTGTTCGATATGTTGCTGCAGCAAGCGCACCAGCTGGTCACGACGGCTGGCGTCCAGCCCCTTGGTGGGTTCGTCGGCGAGAATAATCGTCGCTCCGGCCGCGGTCGCGGCGGCGAACGCCAGTCGTTGGGCCATGCCGCCAGACAGCTGGGACGGCAGTTGTTGGCTGGCTGGCTGCAACCCCAGCGCGGTCAGCTGTTGCTGGCCGAGCTGCCTGCTCCGGGCAGCGCTGTGGCGGTTGACCAGCCGGTGGACTTCAACCACCTGTTGCGCCGCGCGCATGGTGGGATCGAGGGCATGCCAGGGCTCCTGCGGCAACAGGGTCATGCGGGTGCCCCACAAGGACTGACGCTCGCTGGTGCCCAGCAACTGGCCATCAATCCGGATACTGCCCTGACAGCTGAGGCCGTCGGGTAATAACCCCATAATGGCCTGCGCCAGTAGACTTTTACCTGAGCCGGTTTCGCCCAGAATGGTCAGGGGCACACCGGCTTGCAGGGTCAGGCTGAGGGCTTCGGTGATGGTCTGCCCGGCACTCTGAATGCTGAGGTCAGCGACTTCAATCAGGGGTGACTTCATGGTTTGCGGGTCGCCAGCAGGTTACAGCCCAGCACCAGCAGGAACAGGGCAATCATGGGTTGAGCCAGCACCCAGGGGGCTTCGGCATAAAAGGGAAACAGCTCAACAATCATCAGCCCCAGCTCGGCGGTGGGGGGCTTGAGTCCGACGTAGACAAAACCGGTGGCGGCCATCGCCAGCACCGAGGCGCCGCCGCCAAAGGCCATCAGGGTCAACACCTGGCCTGCCAGATAGGGCCAGATATGGCGGCGAAACAGATAACCATAACCAAACCCCAGCATGGCCGATGACTGCAATTGCGGACTGTGTACCCGCTGGCGGGTAATGGCCCGCACCAGCCGGAAATATTCGACCCAGAGGGTCACCGCAATGCCGATGTACAGCAGCACAAAGGAACCCGGCACTATGGCGGCAAACAGCAGGATCAGCACCAGTCCCGGCAGCGCCAGTACGGTGGTGACCAGCATATCCAGCAGCCGGTCGATCCAGCCGCCACGCCAGCCTGCCAGCACGCCCAGCACCACTCCGAACAGCGCCGCAGTGGTGACCGACAGCAACGCCAGCAACAGCGACAGTCGCACCGCCTGGGCCAGTCGGGCAAGATTGCTGCGGCCAAACTGGTCGGTGCCGAGCCAGTATTCGCCAGACGGTGGCAGCAAACGCTGGCTGAGTGCCTGGCGGGCCGGATCAGCACTCCCCAGCGCCGCTTCCAGCAGCGCGAACAGCAGTAACAGCAGCAGGATGATCGCGCCCAGCCACTGGCTGGCCGACAGCGCCTGATAAAACCGTTTCATGTTGCCTGCCCCCGTGGATCGAGCCACAAACAAAGGCCGTCGACGGCGGTATTGATCAGCACAAACAGCACCCCCATCAGCAGCGCGCTGCCCTGGATCATCGGCACATCACGGGCAAAAATCGCGTGCGAGAGGGCATGGCCAATGCCGGGCCAGGCGAACAGGCTTTCGATCATGATGACCCCTTCGATCAGCATCACCGTCTGGATGCCCAGATAAGCGACCACAGGCACAGCAATATTGCGGCCACCGTGGTGACAAAAGGTCTGCCAGCGGCTGAGGCCCTTGATACGGGCAAACTGGTAATAGGGGGAGCTAATCACGCTGGCGGTGCTGTTGCGGATGATGCGGCTGGAGACCGCAGCCATACTGATGCCGAGGGTCAGGGTAGGCAGAATCAGCTGTTTCAGCTCCCCAAAGCCAGCCACCGGCAACCAGTGAATGTTCAGCGCCAGCAGGAAAATCAGCAGCAGGCCAACACTGAACACCGGCTGGGCACGAATCAGGGTCGATAGCAGCAGGCTGACATGATCCGCCAGTCGATCACGCTGCCAGCCCGCCAGCAAGCCAATCGGCAGTGCCAGCAACAGAGACACCAGCAAGCCGCCCAAGACCAGCGCGAGGGTAAAACCGAGCTGATGTTGCAGGCTGTCAATCACCGGGTCACCACTGACCAGACTGTTGCCGAGGTTGCCCTGCAGCAGTTCGCCCAGCCAGTTGAGATAGTGCTGCCAGGCGGGCAGCTGCAGCCCCAGTTCGGCCCGCACGGCGTCGGCGGCGGCGTTGGTAATGGCGTCATCGCCGTAGCGTTCGGCGGCAATCCGGTAGGCCATATCGCCCGGCAGCGAGCGCACCAGCACAAAGGTCAGGGTGCCAATGCTCCAGGCCATCAACAGCAACTGTAACAGGCGTTTCAACAGCATCCGCTTCATGGCTTCACGATACTCATATCAGCAATGCCAAATGAACGTTCCCAGGGATCAAAACGAAAGCCCTGCAGCTGCTTGCTGACGCCGGTGCGCTGTTGATACCAGCTCACCGGAATCAGTGGTAATTGCTGCGCCAGCAGGCTGCTTGCCTGTTGCGCCAGCTGGCGCAACTGCGCCGGGTCGGTGGTATTTTCCATCTGCGTCAGCAAACCGGACAAGGCGCTGGACGACCAGCCCATCGGCCCCCAGCCACTGCCGTCCGGCGTACGGAAGTCGTTCAGCAACAGCGCAAAAATATCCGGCACCGAGGCCAGGTTACGGGCGATCAGGGCAGTCTGCAGGGTGCCGTTGCGATGGCCTGCTGGCACGGCACTTGAATTATCGACCAGCACATTAAGCTGAACGCCAATATCGGCCCACTGCGCCTGAATCGCGGTGGCGATACTGATCAGCTCGGGGCGGTTGGCGTAGGTGATCATCTCAAGAGTCAGCGGCTGGCCCTGATACAGGCGCCAGCGGCTGGCACCTGGCCAGTCGAGCCCGAGTTGATCCAGCAGCTGATTGGCCTGCTGCAGATTACGCTCGGCAGCGGCAATGCTCGGGTTAAACCATTGCCCCAGTGACGGCCCAAACAGTTGATTGGCCGCCGCCTCCGGCACCCGCAGGATGCCCGCAGCAATGCCCTCACGATCAAGCGCCAGGCTCAGCGCCTGGCGCATTGGGAGTTGTTGCAACAGCGGATGGCCGTTGTTCAGCTTGATCACAATGGTACGCGGAATCGCCACACTGCTGACCCTGACATGCTGCTGCTGTTGCAGCATGGCGACACTGGCCGGATCAAGGTTGTAGACGATATCTGCCTGACCATTTTGCAGCATCAGCGCCCGCGTTTCGGAACGGTGGCCGGTGATGTAGTCAGCACTGGCAATGGCCGGTTGCTGGCCCCAGTAGTTGTCAAAACGACGGGTTAGCAGACGGTGTGGCATGGTCAGCTGGTCGACCTGATAAGGACCGGTACCGATCACCTGTTCGACGTGCTGGTCATCGGCCCGATAGGACGCCGGGGCCAGAATCGCTGTGGAATAATTGGCCAGTACGGCCGCCAGTGGCCGGTAGGGATGCTCAAGCCGGATATGCACCACAGCGTCAGCGGCTGTGGTATCGGCTTCGATAGCGGAAATCGCGATTTGACTCAGCGGTCCGGGGTTGTGACTGGCGATGGTCAGGCTGTTGGCGACGGCAGCGCTGGTCAGTGGGGTCTGGTTGTGGAAGCTGACCGCTGGGCGAATGGTAAAGCGCCAGTCGCGAAAATCAGCGGAATGTTGCCAGCTGCTGGCCAGCCCGGGCTGCAGTTCACCATCCGGGTCAACATCGACCAGGGTTTCAAGCACCTGCATGCGGGTAAAAATATAACCGGCTTCGGCCGGGTCCTGACTGACGATTTCAAACGGACCACTGATGACCAGTTCGGCATTGGAGGACGGCGGTTGTTCGCGGGAGCAGCCGCCCAGCAACAACAGCAAGGTAGCGCACAGAGTGAAAGGCTTCATGGGCAAGACAGGTCTAAAAAGCGGCTAATGGTTAATTGTTACAGTGTACCAGTTAGCGAGCTTGTGTCTTGTATGCTTGTGTCTTGCTCAGCTGTGTCGTGTGCCACTGGGCAGTCAGTCGGCGTCGGGATCGCTGAACTGGGCGGGCGTGACACCAAACTGTTGCCGAAACGCCTGGATATAGGCCGAGGTGGACTGGTAACCACAGTCGATGGCGGTGTCGGTGATGCGTTCGCCGCGTTCCAGCAGCCGTAATGAATGCAGTAACCGCAGCCGCTGCCGCCAGAGCCGGAAGCTGAGGCCGGTTTCGCGCTGGAACAGCCGGGTGGCGGTTTTTTCGGAAATACCCAACGGCTCAACCAGCTCGGCCAGCCGTTGTGGCAGGGCCGGATCGTCACTGAGTAGCTGGCAGATCTGTCGAATGCGCGGATCATCCGGCCACGGTAGCCGGAAGTCCGAGCGCTGGCAGCGTTTCAGCTGATCAATCAGCACGGTCACCAGCCGACCGTCTTCACCACTTTCATCGTATGCCACTGGCATCTGGCTGAAGGCCTGAATCAGCTCCCGTAACAGTGGAGTGATTTCCAGCACCTCGCAGTCGCTGTTGGCCACCACTTCCGCCAGTGCTGGCTGCAAGTCGAGCCGGGCCGACAGATACAGCGAACGCATACGGGTGTGGCGGGTACTGTTGACCCGGTGAAAGCAGCCGGGCGCGACCAGAATCGCCCGTCGCGGTGGCGCGATATAACGGCTGTGAGCGGTTTCGACTTCCAGTACACCACGAGTCGCATAGGACAGTTGATACCAGGGATGGTCGTGCCAGGCGGTGGTCGCTTCGCGGTCGAGGTCTTCCTTGCGGGCATACACTGGCCGTGGCAGTTCCGGTAGCTGCGGAATCGAGCGTTCGAAGCGGTTGCCGGGCTGGCTGCTTGGCTGGGTCACAGGCTCGGAAATCGGCTGTCCGTTTATCGACATAAGGCGTCTCGGTAGCGTTAGTCAGAAATAATCATCCGGGTAGATTAGCGGCTGTTGCAAGCAGATTTGTGATCTGCCGTGTTTGTCATTGCCAGCCATTGCCTGTTGTTGGCAAAAACGTTGAGTGAAAGAGGTTCAACATGTCTGACCCCAAAGCCCTAACCCAAAAAAGCCTGATGTCCCGTCTGGGACGCTTTTTACCGGATGCCATGATTCTGAAAATGCTGGCGGCGCTGCTGCTGGCGTCGCTGTTGCCAGTGCAGGGCGCAGCGGTGGAATGGTTCGATGGTCTCACCAACATTGCCATTGCGCTGCTGTTTTTTATGCACGGTGCCAAGCTGTCGACCCGCTCGGTGATTGAAGGTCTGACCCATTGGCGGCTGCACGGGCTGGTGTTCAGCATCACCTTTGTGTTGTTTCCGCTGCTGGCCTGGTTGCTGCGGCCCTTGCTGGAACCGCTGCTGGGTGAACCCCTGTATCAGGGGGTGTTGTTCCTCAGTGCCTTGCCTGCCACGGTGCAGTCAGCGATTGCCTTTACCTCAATGGCCGGTGGCAATGTGCCCGCGGCGGTTTGCAGCGCGGCGACTTCCAGCCTGATTGGTATTTTTATCACACCGGTACTGGTGCTGTTGTTATTGGGCACGGCGGTTGCCGGTATCGACCCGTTGCAGGCAGTGGTCGATATTTCGGTCAAACTGCTGTTGCCGTTTATTGCCGGTCAGGTCGCTCGGCGCTGGATTGGTGAATGGGTAGGCCGCAACAAAAACTGGCTCAAACAGCTGGACCAGGGCTCGATTCTGCTGGTGGTTTACGGCGCTTTCAGTGAAGCCACCGTGGAAGGTGTCTGGGGCCGCTTGCTGGCCGGTCAATGGCTGGGGCTGATTCTGGTGTGTCTGGGCGTGCTGGCGCTGGTGATGGTGCTGACCACGGTAGCGTCGAAGGCACTGGGGTTCTCTCGTGAAGATCGCATCACCATTCTGTTTGCCGGTTCGAAGAAAAGCCTGGCAACCGGTGTCCCGATGGCGCAGGTACTGTTTGCTGGCACCTCGATGGGCTTGCTGATTCTGCCGGTGATGCTGTTTCACCAGCTGCAACTGATGGTTTGTTCAGTATTGGCAGGACGGTTTGCCCGCGCAGGGGCTGCTGCCAGCGCGCAAGCTGAGGTTTTAGAACCGGCAGCCAGCGTGCGCTGAGTCGATTCGGTCGGAGAGCGGCTGACAAGTATCCGTGCGTAATTTGCCAAGAATCTGGGCTATATCGACGTTTTAATAGCCTCATACAAACAGCACCTGAGAATTGTGAGGTATTCAATGACGGATCATATTTGCTCTCCCGGTTGTAACCATCACAGCCATATTGGCGAAGCAGAAAAAACCGGTTTTGCCGATAGCCGTAATCATCTGCAAAACGATATTGGCAATGGCGCTATCAGCGCTGTTGCCAATAGCCGGGATATCAAACCGGATAGCCGCGGTATTATTGAATCCGGCCAGCATTATTATATGCCTGCCAATGCCGATACCGTGCACTGGGGTTATTTCAGCCATCAGGAAGCCCCACGGCTGACGGTTAAATCCGGCGACTTTGTGACCATCGAAACCCTCACCCACCACAGCGGTGATGATTACGATCGCATGATCAAGGGCGATGCTGGTGCCGAAAGCGTGTTCCACTGGACCGCCACCGAAAAGAACGTTGATCGTCGTGGTGCCGGTGCGCTGGATGCTGAAATTGGCTCTGGTGGTAGGGATATAGTCTTCACTGACATCCAGCGCAGAACTGCTCAGGCCCTCGAAAAATGAATCTGAATGGAAGGTACTCATGATGCCCACTCCAGTTCGCCTTAAAGGCATATCACTCACATGAGTCCGGGGCAGTGGATACTTGGCGGAACGTGCGCGACGAATAGTGCCAGCGGCTGATCGTGGCTGTTGTAGGGCCTGGCAAACGTCCCAACATGTCTGGAATCTCACAAAATGATCCCGAAAAACTTCAATAAAATCAGAGTAATGAGATTGGCCCGAAAAATGAAACAGCGGTTGCACATGTGAGGTTAGCGCCTGGCGAGAGTCGGGCATTTTGCAGCAGAGGTAGCCATGTCCGAGATTCTCCAGTTCCCTGTCGACCGGCAACAACGTTCGGATCTTGAAGTCACCATAGATGCTGCACTGCAGCAGGTGCCCAAACCGTCGCGCGAGAAAATCCGCTTCGAGCTGGTGCGCACCATCGACAGCTACGACGCCTTTTTTACCGAGTGGGATTTGCAGATACCGGCGGGCAGCAGCGAGAGTTTCAAAAAACAGATCTACGACGTTGCCCACCAGGAGCACGAGCGGAAGATGCGGATGTTGAAAGACATCATGAAATACAAGATTCAGGTGTTGGTGGCGGAGTATCAAAAACAGCATTAATGGAGGAGTATCAGCGGCGTTACTTGCTGTAGGTTGGGCCGCGCCCAACGATATGCTGATGGGCATCACCCATCCTACGATTACTCGTCGACACGCGATTGTGCGGGTGGCGGAGTATCAGCAGCAGGACAGCGATGCCGCCTTTGACGTGATTCTGGCTTCGACGGGGGCGCGGATACGGGTTTCCGAATCGGAAACCATCACAGCTGCGCTGGCGCGTGAAGGGGTCGAGATTCCGGTGTCTGCGGCAGCTGCAAAACTGCAGTGCTGGCAGGCCAGCCGGATCACCGCGACTATTTCCTCGATGACAACGACCAGCAGCACTACATCATGCCGTGCTGCTCCCGCTCGCAAACCGCCGAACTGATCCTTGATCGCTGATGGCCGTTGATCAACGGCCGGGGCCATGACCTCGGCCACACTCTGCTCTATAATGCCCGGCTGTTTTCAGGCTGACAGCGCACTGCCGGGTCCTTTCTCATGCAAGCACGTACTACCCTCACTGTAGCTGCCATTGCCGGGTTTCTGGCGGTGGCGATTGGTGCCTTTGGTGCCCACGGTCTCAAGCACGTTCTGAGCCCGGAGATGATGACGGTCTACCAGACCGGTGTGCAGTATCATCTGGTGCATGCGGCGGTATTACTGGGGCTGGGCGTTTGGCAATTGCAGCACAGCAACAAGTGGCTCGACCGCGCGGCGGTTTTTATGCTGGCCGGACTGTTGCTGTTCAGCGGCAGCCTTTATGCCATGACCATTTCCGGCATTCGGCCGCTGGGCATTATTACTCCCTTTGGTGGTACCAGCTGGCTGCTGGGTTGGCTGTGTCTGCTGCTGGCGGCGCGTCAGGCAGCAATCAAGCCAGTTTGAAACCGGCCAGAACAGCCAAACATTCCTAACTCTTTTTATTTGGGCGATAACTCGTGACGCAACAGGATTCTCAGGAACCACAATTGAACACCATGGATGAATCAACCGAGCTCGAACAGGTGTCTGATGAAGTTCCTGCAGAGCAGGCCACGGCTGACGACAAACCGGTTTACCGCCGTGGTATCAAAAGCTTTGTGATCCGTGCTGGCCGCCTGACCAAGGGTCAGGAACAGGCGCTCGAACGCAAGTGGGGCGAATGGGGCGTGGAACTGTCAGACGGTGCCATGGTGCCAACCGAGATGTTTGGCCGCGATGCCCACACGGTACTGGAAATCGGTTTTGGCATGGGCCAGTCGCTGGTGGCCATGGCGCAGGCGGCACCGGAGAAAAACTACTTCGGCGTGGAAGTGCACCTGCCGGGCGTAGGTTCGGTACTGAACCTGGCCGAAGAAGCTGGCATCAGCAATCTGCGGGTTTCCAAGGACGATGCTATCGAAGTGCTGAAGCGCATCCCGGATGCCAGCATCGACACCGTACAGCTGTTCTTCCCGGACCCATGGCACAAGAAAAAGCACCACAAGCGTCGTATCGTGCAGACCGAATTTGCCCAGACCCTGCGTCGTATCCTCAAGCAGGGCGGCATTTTCCACATGGCCACCGACTGGGAAAATTACATGGAGCATATGCTCGAAGTGATGGATGCCCAGGAGGGTTACGAGAACATCGCTGGCGCGGGTAACTGCATCGACCGCCCGGCCGACCGCCCTTACACCAAATTTGAAAAGCGTGGTGAGAACAAGGGTCACGGTGTCTGGGATATGAAATATCGCAAGATCGGCTAACGGTCTGGCGTCAAACGCCGGGGCTGCTGGTGTAATACGCGTTCCGCTATTACACCCTACCCAGGTTCGGATCAGCCGCCTGATTGAAGTTAACGTTGGGCACGGCCCAACAGCATTCACCAGCATCCGAGGTGTCCATGCAACAGGATATTCGTTGGCAACAACGCTTCGCCAATTACCAGCGGGCGCTGGCCCAGCTGACTGATGCGGTCAATCTGGCGGCGCAGCGAGAGCTGTCCGAGCTGGAAAAGCAGGGCACTATTCAGGCGTTTGAATATACCCACGAGCTGGCCTGGAGTTGTCTGAAGGACTTCCTGCAGTATCAGGGACAACAAGACATCTATGGCTCTCGTGATGCGACACGCAAGGCTTTCGAAGTTGGCCTGATTGCCGATGGCAGTGTCTGGATGGACATGATTGCATCCAGAAATCGCAGCTCCCACACCTACAATCAGGCCACCGCCAACGCGATTCTGGCAGCGATAACCGGCTCTTATCAGCCCTGTTTTCAGCAGCTGGCGGACAAGCTCAACGAGCTGAAAGACGATCACTGATGCGTTACGGACTCCCTGACAACAGCCTTCAACAACTGCTGCAGTTGTTCGCCGGGCAGCCAAAGGTAAGACAGGTGATCCTGTATGGTTCCCGCGCCAAGGGCAATTATCGCCCCGGTTCGGATATCGATCTGACACTGGTCGGTCCTGAGCTTGAGTTGCAGGACCTGAATCGTATCGAGCAGCAACTGGATGACCTGCTGCTGCCGTGGTCGGTTGATCTGTCGCTGTTTGCCGACATCGACAACCCGGATCTGATCGATCATATCCAGCGTGTCGGACAGGTTTTGTACGAGCGTTAGTCTAGCGGTTTCTGAAGGGATTGATTTTCGTAGGTTGGATAAGCGAGCGCAGCGAGTGCCATCCAACACGGCCTTGTCAGATGGCAGCCGCTTCGCGTCTTTATCTGACCTACAACTTAAGCGGAGAAATTTATGCAAAAGAAAGACAAGGAAAAGGTATTTGGTGGCGAGTGGAACAACGACCAGCTGGGTCAGTTCCTCAATGTCAGCAGCTACGACGGTGATGACGCTGACTACATTGCAGCGATTCGTGCTTACCGTCATATGGTGCCGGAAACCTTTGGCCAGTACGTCGAGGTGTTCAAGGCCCAGGGCCATGACCTCAATGCCAAAAACCGCGATGGCGTCAGCATTCTGGCGACCATCCGCCAGCACGCCAAGGGCGCTCCGTACGCTGAACTGCTGCAAGCGGCTGGCGCTGCCTGATCGCGTTTGAACGGCTGCTGGCCTGTCTGTCGGGCCAGCGGCGCCTCTTCCCCTGCTGATCGCCATGGATTCTGCGATGTCTCAACGTAAATGCCCCTGTTGTGGCCAGCTGCTGGATTTCCAGACGCTGGTGTTGTCGGTCAATCCGTTTGCCATCCAGTGTGTGGGCTGTGAAACCAAGATACGCCCGAACCCTTCGGTGATTGCGGTGCTGGCAGTCGTGTTGTTTGTGCTGGTTTACAGCAGCTGGACCGGATTGCAGCAGCTGGGGCTGAGTTTCAGTGTCATCGCCGGGCTGGTGTTTGTGCTGTTTCTGGGATTCGAATACCTGTTATATCGGGCGCTCGACAGTGGCCTGCTGGCCAGTAATCTGATTCCACAGCAGCAACCCACAGCCGCCCAGCAAGCTGTCGCGCAAGCCATGGCGGCGGCGCAGTCGGCTAACGCTGGTGAGACTGCGGATCAGACAGCAGATCAGACAATCATGCAGCAGATCATTGGAGCCAGCCCGCAACAGCTGCTGCCGATGATCAAGTCACGGGCTTATCTCGAACAGCTGCAAGGCATGATGGCGGACGATTCGCCATCCATGCCGCTGCTGCAACCCTTGGTTGGCGATCTGTTGGTAGCGACCGCGATTGATACCCCGGAGCAGCGTATTGCCCTCAGTCCGGCGCTGTTCCAGCAATCTGGTCTGGCGGCCCAGCTGACGCAGGAGCAGGTTCGGGGCCGCGCGGAAGCCAATGCTCTGGCGGGCTTGCGCACCATTCGCCAGCACGAGCAGGACGGCATTGTGCGGCTCAGTTGCGACAATCACCTGATGGCCACCGGGCTGTTGTTTGCGGCCTTGTGGGATCAGATTGAACAGGACGGCGCCGTGGTGATCGCGGTGCCGCATCGGGATGAAATCTGGTTTGTCCGGCTGGCCGACCCGGCTGCTATCGAGGCATTACGTGAGGCTGTTGCTGGCTTTACGGCCAGCGATAACCACGGGCTTTCCTCGCTCTTGTATGTGCGTGAGGAAGGCGAGTGGGAAGTGTTTGACGACTGAGTTCTGATAACAAACCGCTGGCAAGGCATGCCTTGCCCCTGCGCTGTTTGGTTACCAGAATTGGTAGGGTCCCGGCATGCCGGGACTGATACCGATAGTCCGCTTGTTACAGGTTCAGCTGCGCCTGTTCAAAGTCAGACTCGACGGTCTGATCCAACACCACAGTGACGTTCTGGGCGTCGCTGGCGGCACTGATGTCTTCGTCCGTTTCCGGATCATCAGCATCACACACCATATAGAGTGAGTAGTCACCGGCCAGCAGGTAACCCAGTTCGTATTCGTAGGCAGCGTTGTCTTCGTTGTAGCTGATCAGGCTGGAGGTGACTGGCGCGGCGTTGGAACCCTGATCATCAAAGGCGCTGTCGCTGCCTTCAAACGCGTAGACCTGTGGCACGGCACAGTCGGTCAGCAGCTCGGCGGCAACGGTGCCGTGGATATGGCCAACTTCCGCCTGATCGACGATGCGCAGGGTAGGCCGCAGTTTGTATTCGCCATTGGCCAGCGTCAGTGACTTGGCAACGTCGAAGTCGATCACAAAAGTGGCGGCCTGGTTGGCGGGCAGAGTGAATGGCGTGTTGAGCTTCAGGCCAGTCTGGGCATTGCTCGGAATGCTGATGTCGTGCTGGGCGCTGTCGTCGGTGACCAGGTAGCTGGCGTCTTCATCGATGTAGAGGCGCATCCATTGATAGTCACCGGCGCTGACGGTCTGGTCGGTAAACAGGTCGACGCTCTGGGCGCCTTGCAGCGCCAGCAGGTCGAAGGTTTTGGCTTCGTTGTTGAGAGTGATGGTGCGGGTAGTGCCATCGGAGCTTTTCAGTTCAATACTGTCGACGGTCAACATCAGGCTGGTGGCGTTGTTGACGGCTGCGTCGGTCATGGCCATCGACAGCTGGGCGGTGTCGCTGCCACCGGAACCGGAGCTGCCGCCACAGGCGCTCAACAGGGCACTCACCAGCGGCAAAATCATCAGGGCGGGGGTTTTCATCTTCTTCTCCTCAAACGGGAATTGTCAGGATTTTGTCAGCCTGACTGTCAAAAAGGTTCTGTATATTCCCGTTGAGATAATGACGATGTGATACGACTCGCAGTTATCAGAATTAATAGGAATTAAAAAACTGATAGAAGAACGATTGTTTTAAGAATGGTCAGATTTATCTTGGTTCAGAGTCCGGTGGCATCTCTGCCTGGTATTGCTGGTAAATGGCTTGCAGTTCTCCGCTGGCCTTCAACTCATGGATACGCTCGTTGTAGATCTCGATCAGTGGTTTGGCTGATGGAACATCATAAAAGCCGACGTACACACCTTTGCCATCCGGCAATCGCGTGAGGCGGTAATTACTGACTTCGCGTTGGTTCTGTTTGAGGTAGTCAAGCAGCGCTTCACGGGAGTCGATAACGTAATCAATTTCGCCCTTGTCGAGCATTTCTATCGCCTGTTCCGGATTGCGAAACTCATGGATTTCAAAGGGTACGCTATCTGCGGCAAACAGGTCGTAACCTTTCTGCCAGCCGACTCTGACACCGGCTTGCTGAAGTGGGGTGTCGAAGCCTTGCCGTGCTAATGCATAGAGGTACACCATTTCCAGTGGCATTTGCGGGAACACCAGTGGTTCTCTGGTATCCAGCACTTCGCCGACAATGCCGCTGTACAGGTAATATTCGGTCACCATCTTCATTGCCCGGTTCCAGGCCGCTTCGGAGGTGTGGACGGTGATGCCAAGCGGTTCATAAACCCGATGAACAATATCCCAGTACAGACCAGTACCGTCAGCGTTGGTGAGACCCGGCCAGTCGGGAGCAACCAGTTTGACCGACTTGATGAAGCTTTTGTCATAGACCGGGTCAGCCGACACTGGGCTGGTGATCAGTATGGCAAGAATTAGCAGAAGTGCTTTCATATCCACCTCAAAAAACAGAATTGATTCTATTTTTAGAATGAATAGGTCAAGTTGTCATCAGTAAATGTCTGGTATGGCGTGAAATCAACCATCCCTGCTTTCCAGACAAGCTGTGTGCCGGGCGCATAAATGCGGGTTTTCACGTGGAACATTGTTTGTGAATTCAATCACTTCCATGTTCCAGACAGACTGCTGAACGGCCCCGATTGCCCTGTTGCGAGCCCCAAGTCGCTGCCATTATGGGGCGACCTGTAAATTTCCAAAGGGCAGTCAGATGCCAGCACACAAAGATTTTCGGGACTGGATTGCAGCCCGCTTTGATACGCCGCCGCCGGCCCGTTTGCCCGATGATGGCTGGGCCCGTCTGTGCTGTGAGCTGGCCTGGCAGGCCGGTCAGCAGGGCTGTTATCCGGTTGGTGCGGTACTGGTAAATGGTGCCGACGAGCTGGTCTGTTCAGCCGCCAATCAGGTGTTCGATGGTCATTACCAGAGCCAGCGCCATGCTGAAATGGAGCTACTGGATCAATTTGAACGCTACTTTGCCGATCAGCCACGGGACGATCTGACGCTGTATGTGTCGCTGGAGCCATGCCTGATGTGTACTGGCAGAATTCTGCTCAGCGGTATTCGGCGGGTGCGCTATCTGGCGGCCGATAAAAACGCCGGTTTTGCCCGTCATATGCATGGTCTGCCACCGGCGATGGCATCACTGGCAGCACGCACAACGGTATCGACCATGCTGGCGGAACCGGTCTGGACGGCAATTGCCGGTGAGCTGGTGCGGGAGTCGGCGGATTCGATGCGGCAGCAGGTGGTCAAGGCCTGGCAGGGACAGTTGGCGGTCAATGATGTGCGTCTGATTGGATTTGATGGCGATAGCGGCTTGGCAGGTGGGAGCAGTGCTGAGCAAAACTCCAGCCTTGAGGATGAACCCGGCCGCTGGGGGCGCAAGGGCTGAAACGTCTGGTCGATAGTGCAGACGGGATTGTTTAGAGCAGAGCCGGTTTCGAAGGGTAGCCGGGTGACCACTGGGGATGGTACCCGGCTGCTGGCTGTCAGCTGGCGGTTCCAGGCCGCCGAGCTGATCAGATCAGGTAGTGCGAGCGCATGGCTTGCAGGTCTTGCTCGGAGACACCCAGCTCTTGCTGGATATAACCCATGACGCTGCCGTATCCCTTGTTCATGTAGTCGATGGTGGCACGCAGATATTCTTCTTCCACGCCCATCAGCGCCTGCAGGGCTTCCGGTGGCATCATCTTCATAAAGGCGCGCATTTTGGCGGCTTTCTCGTCCTCTTCTCCGTCTTTGGCGCCGTGTGACAGCTTGTGCGGGTCGAGGTAACGGTTAGACGCCAGGTAGTCGTTCATGATGGTGTCTTCCGGTACGCCCAGTGCGGTCAGAATCAGCATCGAAGCGACACCGGTACGGTCTTTACCGGCACTGCAGTGATACAGGATGGTTTCGTCGTGACGCACCATCAGGTCGAACATTGCCTGGTAGGTTGCTTTTTGCTGTTGCGCCATCTGCGGGTAGAAGCCCGCCATCATGGCGATGGCGCTTTCACGGGTAATGCCGTTTTTCACCAGCTCGCCAAAACCAAAGTCACCGGCGTAATAATCCTGCTCGATCCGACGTACCGGGCTGGCCTGCCAGTCGGTTTTGTCAGTCTCACGTTCTTCGATGGAACGGAAGTCGGCCACGGTGCTGATCTTGAGGCCGTCGATCACCTGATAGTCATCGGCGCTCAGGAAGGTCAGTACGCCGGAGCGGTAGATCTTGCCCCATTTGACGGTATGACCGTCGGCAGTCTGGTAACCGCCCAGCTCACGGAAGTTCTGGCCGCCCGGCATTGGCAGCTGACGGCTGGCAACCACGGTGGCCTGGCCTTCCGCCGGGGTCAGTACAAAGTACCAGCGCTGGCCTGGCTGGCTGTTGGTCCACTGGTATTCACCACTGCTGAGGTTGCTGGCAATAATTTCGGCAGCGCTGCCGTCGGCCTGACGGCTGACTGACAATGTAACTGGCTGGCTGCTGTTCCAGCGGATCTGGTAGCTGCTGCGGTCTGCGGCAGGTTCTACGTCCGCCGCAGAGATGGCTGGCGTTTCAGCTACTGATGTGGCAGCAGTCGCGGTTGCTTCTGCCTGATCTGGCTTGCCTGACATGGCGTACAGGCTGGATGGTGCTGCAATGGCGGCGGCCAGCAGCAAAACAGAAAATGATTTCATTATGGGCTCCGGTGATACCCCGGCGGGCTTGCGCCAGCCGGGGTATCAGGGGTTAGACAGGTTGCAGGAAGCGGATTAGTAGTTCACGCGCAGGCCAACCAGGTAGCTGCGGCCGTAGCTTTCAGACTGGTTGATGGTGCCGTTGCCCGCGTAACGGTTGTCCGTTTCGTTGCTGAGGTTGTTACCGTTGAAGTAAACCGAGCTCTGCTCGCCTTGCAGGCTGAATGGCAGTTCGTAGCTCATGGTCAGATCAACACGCTGCTGCTCGCCCCATACTTCGCTTGGATCTTCCAGTGGTGAGATCCATTCGTCGCGGTACATGTAGTTCAGACGAGCAGAGAAACCGTAGTTTTCATAGAACACCGAAGCGTTGTAGATGCTGGATGAGGTTCCTGGCAGGTCAAACTTGTTGCCGTCCTTATCCTTGAACTCGCTGTTGATGAAGGCGGCGTTCAGGCTCATACCAAAGCCGCTTTCCAGCGCGCCCATGAAGTTCAGCTCCAGACCCTGCATCTTGCCGTCAGAGCCGTTGAAGTAGCTGGTGTATTTCCAGTCGTTACCGGCTTCAGCTGCGATGAACTCACCGCCGTCAACGGTACGGGTGCTGGCGTAGATAACGTTGTCGATGGCGCGGTAGAAAGCACTGACAGATGCCAGGCTGGCAGGTGCGAAATACCATTCCAGCGAGGTATCAATGCCGTTGGATTCTTCAAACTTCAGGTTCGGGTTACCACCGGTGGCTGTTTTTTCGGTCACGTCAGTGCCGATAGAAGCACGCCATTCGTTGTAGTTTGGACGGCTGATGGCAGAGGTTGCCGAACCACGCCACATCAGCTCGTCACTGACATTGACGTTGACGTGCAACGACGGCAGGACGTTGGTGAAGGTGTCTTCAGCCTCGATTTTTTCGCCGTTCATGGTGCCAGAGCTGCTGTAGTCGGTTTGCTCTACACGGGCACCGACGGTGAAGTTACCCCAGCCCATTTCGGTAGTGGCCATGGCATAGGCAGCCATGACTTCTTCATCGATAGCAACCTTGTTGGTATCGCTGACGGCGAAGTTGCCGTAGGCACCAGCAGCTTCCCAGGCCTTGCGCAGAGCGGTGTTGTTGTAATAGGTGCCGCCAATGGTGTTGGTGGTGTTGCTGTCCCAGGCTTTGCCGGTGTTGAAGCTGTCGATATCCACCGCGGCGATGGTGGTGAAGTCGAGGGTGTAGCTGCCGGTGAAACCGCGGGCTTCACGCTTGTCGTACTGGGCACCCAGTGCCAGTGTCGCTGGCTGGTTCAACAGGGTGATGTCCTTGCTGCTGTCGAGTTTGAACTTGTGTTCGTCGATATGCATCTGCATGGCGTACGGCATGCCGTAGCTATAGGCATAAGCAATATCAGACAGATTGTCGTCGAGCTGCAGGTTTGGATCTTCAATATCGGATAGATCGTAGCTACCGGTCGTCGAACCACCACCGCTGCTGATGATCGGCAGGAACATATCCTGACGGGTTTTGGTGAGGGTGAAGCTTGGCGTCAGGGTCCAGCCGCCCGCCAGCAGGTCAGCACCAATGGTGTGGCTGCGGGTAGAGGTCTTGTAGGTACCGTCTTCCAGCATTCGGCTGACACCGATGGTGACGTTATCGGCAGCAGTACCAACACTTTCGCCCATGTCGAACACGAACTGGTTACGCTGTTCGTAATCAACAAACTCGCTGTACAGCGTGCTCAGGTGCAGGCGTTGAATCACACCGCCGTTACCCGGACGGTATTCAATGCTGCCGCCCTGGGCCTTGTTTTCACGGGTGACCTTGTAGCTGCGGAAATCCAGCTCGTTAACCTGCAGCTGACCATCATCGGTGCGCTCCAGATCGTATTCACGGTTGTCGGTGATCTGGTCGACCGAGTTCTTCGACATGAAGGCGACCACGCCGATTTTTTCACCGGACCAGGACAGACGCAGGCTGCGCTTGCTGACGTCGCCGTCGCCCAGCTCCTGTACACCTTTGGCGACATCAACGGAGGCACCAAAGCCTTCCACGCTGAATGGATCAAAGGTTTCAACGTTGATGTAACCGGCAACCGCTTCACCAGGCATGCTTGGCAGAATCGCCTTGCTGGCTTCCAGACGGCTGGTAATGGCAGCCGGGAAGCTGTCGAAACGTGGCGTACGGCCGTCTTCGGCACCCGGGATATCAATGCCGTTGATGGCGATTTTGGTGTAACGGAAAGGCGCGCCACGGAAGTTGATGTAACGGGCCTGGCCCTGGTCACGCTCAATCGCCAGGCCTGGCAGACGACCCAGTGAGTCGGCCAGGTTCTGGTCCGGGAAGCGGCCGATTGTGTCGGCTGAAATCACCTCCATGCTGTTGTCGGCGTTACGCTTGGCTTCTACAGCGGCTTCCTGGCTATCACGAATCGGTGATGCAACAGCAACAACTTCTTCAATAACCTGTTCTTCTTCAGCGTGTACGGCAGTGCTTGCCATGGCCAGGGTGGTGAGTGTCACCGCCAGTGCCAGCGGGTGCTTTTTCGGCTTGTTCATAGGTGATTCCGATAGGGTTGTTTTGCGAGTTGGCGAGCATGCTGAACAGCTCAGGTGGCAACTCTGTGAAAACAATCTCTATCCGTTTTTATAGATGTCTCTAAAAAATAATCCCTTAAAAATCATTGATTTACATGATCTTTAAGGGTGCTCTCCAAACTCGCCGGGGAACTTTCTGTGATCTCTACAGCCGTGCCTGGCAGACTCAGGCGGTATCTCGAGCGGCCACTTTGCAGATCCCGTTCGGTATCGAACAGGTAGTGACCAGCAAGCTGCTCTCCGAGTCGGCTGGTGAGTTCATCCTTGATCTTGCTGCGATTCTGATCGAGGGTTTTGGACTTCAGGCCGCTGGCGACAAGATCGTTAATCGCCTTGCCGTGGCCACCGTAACGGGCCATCAATTCACTCAGCTGACGGCCTTGCTCAATGTCGGGGCGATTGGTGGCCGGATTGGTAAACCAGCCCAGTTGTTCGTCACTTTGGCGACGTTGGGCGTACCAGAGGTAATAGAGGTAGGGCGTCACCGGCAGTTGTATGGTGAGACCGTGAATACTGACCAGCCGTTGTTGGGGATCGAACCGCAGGCTATCGGCAGCACTGGCAATACGCAGTGCGTCGGTGGGGCTTTCACCTTGCTGCAAGGCGATGTCCAGCCATTGGCCGTCAACCTTGTCCGGCTCGGCTTGCGCCAGCAACATCAGTAGCTCTGCCAAGGGTTGCTGGCTGTGTTGCAGCAGCAGCTCCAGCAGGCTCTGGCTGTGTTGATCGAGCTGACTGAGTTGGCGGGCGTACTGGCGTGCTAGCCGTCCAGGTTCGCCGCGATGCAGCAGTTTTTCATACCAGTGCCGTTGTGATTGCCCCAATGGCACTGGCAGCCAGCTGATCAGCAGCAGCGCCAGCCCGGCCAGTAGTGATTGACTGCCAAGCCAGACGCCCGGATGCGGCTGGCAACTGAGGGCAAAAGGAAAGTCCTGCACGCCGTCGGTGGTGGTGCGCTGCAGCGTGAAATGGCGGTCGGCAGTGTTCTCAACCGGTTTGCCATCGCCGAGCGAATAGAGTCTCAGCTGGCAGCTCTGTAACAGTGGCAGGGTTCCGTCAAACTGCAACTGCTGGAGGTCGTGATTGATATGGCTGAGCAGCGTCTGATCCTGCGAATACTGGTTCAGCCGGTAACCTTCGTCAGCAATGATTTGTGGCAGCAACTGTTGTTGCAGTTGTTGCTGCAGACTGTCGGCCGCGGTGTTGATTGCCTGTTGCCAGGATAACCACAACAGCAGTGCAGTCAGGGCCAACCAGCCCAGTAGCCATCTAGCGATCTTGGGGACAGTCATAAGCAGCGCTTGCACCGGAGAAAAAATTGGCCAGGTACTGCTCCAGCGCCCGGTGGAGCGAGCAATACACGGACGCAGCAACCTGATGACTGAGATACCAGTTACCGGGGTACATATGGTCGGAAATGGTGGTTAGTGCGAGCTGATCAGGTTGTTTTGTCAGCATTCCACTGGTTTTGGTGGTGATATCGATCTGGCCCTTGTCGAAGGCTGCCGTCAGCGCTGCCATATCACCAAAATAGTGGATTTGTGGGCTGTTGGGCTTGAGGCCAATCCGCGCCAGCTGGTCGAGTGGCATGATGTGGAAGCTCTGGCTGCGGCTGTCTTCCAGCAGACCAATGGTTTTGTTGACGAACCACTCGCGGCTTAACTGCACCGGCTGCTGGTGGCTGGCCCAATAAAGGCTGTAATAGGGCGAGCGGTGAAAGCCGCTGTAAAACAGCTGGTAGTTGGGGGCAATGCCGGTGACCACGTGTTCACGGTTGAAAAACAGCTCGTAACGGCTTTCCTGAATCAGCTCAAGAGTCAGAAAATCCCGTCGCCGCCAGCGGATCGAAACACTGCCATAGTGTTCGGAAAATTCTGCCTGACCACAGAGATTATCGGCCAGTTCGCGGGCATGGTCAGCGGATAACGTCAGAATCCGGAACGTCGCTTGCTGGCTGCTGCCGGTCTGGCACTGGTAGCTGTAATAGTCGCTCAGGTGCAGCGGCTCGGCTTGCTGGCGGGCGGCCAGCGAAGACAGCGTCAGGATGGCAATCAGGCCGATGGCCACGACGGCCAGATACAGCGGCTGATTCCAGTAAGTCGTCGGTAACGTCACAGCAAGGGATACCGGAGTGAGTGGCAAACCGCGAGACATTACTGCAGTTATATGACAGGCGGGTGACTTCAGGCTGTCGGATAATACGACTTTGGCCGCTCTGCGGTCTGGAGACAGACCGTTGCGACGACCGGCTGACAGACGTCACAAACTATTCGCATGAGGCTGGTCATACTGGCTCAGCTGATTGGCTTATAACTCGGGCATTGGGAGCACGCCATGGAATCACAGAGTTTGTATATCGCTTCACTGGAAAAATACGCCGGTAGTCTGATTGTGACGCTGGGTATGATGGAACTGTTAAAACGCCGCTACAGCCGGGTGGCTTTCTTCCGCCCAATCGTCGATCAGAACGGCAAGCGCGATGCCGATCTCGATTGTGTGTTAAGGCATTTCCAGCTGCAGCTGGATTGCGACGATTGCTGGGCGTATCGCCGTGAAGACGCCGAAACCCTGATCGCCGAAGGCCGTTCCCATGAGCTGGTGGAAGGGGTCATTCGCAAATTCCGGGCGCTGCAGCAAAACGCTGAGTTCGTCTTGATTGAAGGTCTCAGCCGCGCCAGTTTTTCTTCCGCGCTGGAGCAGGATCTGAACTTGCAGCTGGCGCGCCATCTGGGCTCACCACTGGTGTCGATTATTAACGGCCGTGACCGCAGCGCTGCACAAGTGGCGGAAGCGGTGCGGATGGAAAGCGAAGTGATCCGTCAGCACGGCTGTACCCATTTCGCCAGCTTCGCCAATCGCCTCAGCCCTGAGGTGAGCGAGCAGTTACAAGCCGGGCTGGCAAACATGACGCCGCCGCTCTATTTGTTGCCGGAACTGGCCGAGCTGGATACTCCCACCATTGCCGAAGTCGAAGCGGCGCTGAACTGCAACTCGGTCTTCAATAACGATCAGAGTCGTGGCCGTACGGTACAACGTACGCTGGTGGCGGACATGACCCTCGACCGTTTCCTGCCAACCGTGCAGGACGGTGATCTGGTGATTACCTCGGTCGATCGCAGCGACCTGATTCTCGCCTGTTTTGCTGCCATTCATGCCCGCAACCTGCCGACCATTGCCGGGCTGTTGTTGACTGGTGGGGAATTGCAGCAAGGCGCGGTAGCCGGTCTGCTGGAAGGGCTGGAAGCACTGTTTCCATTGCCGGTACTGACCACCTGGAGCGATACCTTTACCACTGCGGCGCAGGTGAAACAGGTGGCCGCGCAAATCACCCCGGAGCGCACCCGCAAGCTGGCGCAGGCGCTCGGCTTGTTCGCCCGTCACGTGGATGCCGAACAGCTGGAAAGCCGTTTTGACCGGGTGCGGTCGCAGGTGATGACGCCAATCATGTTCGAATATCAGCTGTTTGAGCGGGCCCACCGTGATCGCAAGCGCATTGTGCTGCCGGAAACTGCCGACGAGCGCATCCTGCGGGCTGCCGAAATTCTGCTCAACCGCCAGGTGGTGGAGCTGATCCTGCTCGGTAACCCGGACGACATTGGGCACCAGTGCTCGCTGCTGCAGCTGGATCTCAGTGGGGCGCAAATCATTGATCCAAAAACCTCGCCGTTAAAAGCACAGTTCAGCGAGCAGTTTTACCAGCTGCGCAAGGAGCGTGGGCTGACGCTGGAGGCCGCCACCGATGCGATGGAACACATCAGCTATTTCGGCACCATGCTGGTGTACAACAATCTGGCCGACGGCATGGTTTCGGGAGCCAGCCATACCACCGCTGACACCATTCGCCCGGCACTGCAAATTGTCAAAACCCTGCCGGGCATTTCGGTGGTGTCGAGTGTGTTCCTGATGTGTCTGGAAAATCAGGTGCTGGTGTATGGCGACTGTGCCGTGAACCAGAACCCGGACGCCGCGCAGCTGGCACAGATCGCCGTCAGCTCAGCCCAGACCGCGCGCCAGTTTGGCATCGAACCAAGAGTCGCCATGTTGTCGTATTCCACCGGCAGTTCCGGCAGCGGGGCGGAAGTTGAAAAGGTCCGCGAAGCGACCCGTATTGCCCGTGAGATGGCTCCTGAGCTGGTGATTGAAGGGCCGATTCAGTACGACGCCGCCGTCGAACCTTCGGTGGCCAGACAGAAATTGCCGAACAGCCCGGTGGCAGGACAGGCCACGGTGCTGGTGTTCCCAGACCTCAATACCGGCAACAACACCTACAAGGCGGTGCAGCGCAGCGCCAATGCCATCGCCATCGGCCCGGTACTGCAGGGCCTGAAACGGCCGATCAACGATCTCAGCCGGGGCTGTCTGGTCGAGGATATTGTCAACACCGTGGCGATTACCGCGATTCAGGCACAAGGAGCCGAGTGATGAAAATTCTGGTTTTGAACAGTGGCAGTTCGTCGATCAAGTTTGGCCTGTTTGAGATGGACAGCCGACAGTCGCTGGCCAGCGGCTTGATTGAACAAATCGGCGAAGCCAGCGGCCATGGCAAGTTATCCACCGCTGAAGGGGAAGCCATCGAGCGCCAGCAGCCGATTGCCGATCATCAGGCCGGGCTGACCCTGATGGCGGAATTGCTGCAGCAAAGTGGCGTGCTGAGCAGCTTTCATGAACTGGATGGAATCGGCCACAGAGTCGTGCATGGTGGCGAAGCCTTCCGGCTGCCGACCCTGATTGACCAGCCGGTGATCGACACCATTCGCCAGCTGATTCCGCTGGCACCACTGCATAACCCGGCTAACCTGGCGGGTATCGAAACCGCCATGGCACAGGCCGCAGAAGTGCCGCAGGTCGCTGTGTTTGATACCGCCTTCCACCAGACTATCCCGGAAAAAGCCTATCTGTACGCGTTGCCGCATGAGTTCTATGAACAGCATCAGGTGCGCCGCTATGGTTTTCATGGCACCTCTCACTATTACGTCGCCAAACAGGCGGCGGCTTTTATTGGCAAGCCGCTCGAGCAGCTCAATCTGATCACCATGCATCTGGGCAACGGTGCCAGCGCCTGTGCCATTGAAAAGGGCCAGAGTGTCGATACTTCCATGGGCATGACACCGCTGGAAGGGCTGGTGATGGGCACCCGCAGCGGCGATATGGACCCGGCGATTATCTTTTATCTGGCCCGTCAGCTGGGGCTGGATATTGACCAGCTTGATGCGCTGGTGAACAAGCAGAGCGGCCTCAAGGGGCTCTGTGGTGCCAACGATGTTCGTACTGTCATTGCCGATGCCAAAGGCGGTGATTATTGGTCGGAAAAGGCGCTGTCGCTGTTTGCTTACCGGATCCGTAAATACATCGGTGCCTATGCGGCGGTGCTGGGCCATGTCGACGCCATTGTCTTTACCGGTGGGATTGGCGAGCACTCGGCTTACCTGCGTGAGCGCATTTGTGTTGGCCTGGCAGAGAGTCTGGGCTTGCTGGTGGATATGGAAAAAGATAACTGGGATCAGCAGAGCATTCGTTCGGTGCATCTGCCGGAAAGCAAGATCCAGCTGTTGGTGGTGCCAACCTATGAGGAGCTGGAGATTGCCGAGCAGACGCTGGGGGTGATTCAGGGCCAGCTGCTCTAACAGGCTGTTAATGTGTAGTTTGTAAGCAGGCAATAGTAATAATGTGTCAGATATCGTACTTATATCTGACACATTAACGTCACCGACAGCTCCTAAGCTCGCCACCGTTTGACTCTTTTTTGTCCAGGCAGGGATGCCTGACCAGGGTATTCGTTGTCGGGAATCTGTTTTCTCTGCGCTACCGGTTGGGCTTCCCGCCCTTCCATAATAAGCAAGGAAACATGATGTCCCCGCAAAAGAGCCTGCTGGCTACCCTGATGACTGCTGCCATCCTGACTGGTTGTGGCAGCGACGATAATAACAAGTCTGCAACACAGCACTTTGTTGAAGACTTCCCCGCCGAAGGCGTATTCCTGCCTTACAGCGTGCTGAGCAATGATCTGATCGATCATAATACCGGTTCGACCTTTGAAGTTCGCAATGGCGGTTATGGCTCAGCGATGTTCCGTGATCCAAAGAATCCCAACCGTTTTTACGCCATCACTGACCGTGGCCCGAATGCGGTTTTCAGCGGCGATTATGGTTCCGGCAAAAAATTCCCGGTGCCGGATTACACCCCTCGACTGGGTCTGTTTGAAATCAGCTCCGCAGGTGCCATTACGCTGGTGAGTGAAACCCTGATGAAACGCCCGGACGGCACTGCCATCACGGGTTTGCCAAACAGTTCCGACCTGGGTGGCACTGGTGAAACCCCATACCATGCAGACGGCAGCCCGATTCTGGAAGATGATAGCCTGCCCTATGACGCTGACACTAACCCGCTCAAACTGGATGACTATGGCCTCGACCCTGAAGGTCTGGTGGTATTGAGCGACGGCAGTTTCTGGGTATCGGACGAATACGGCCCGCACATGGTGCACTTCAACTCCGAAGGCGTTGAAATTGGCCGTATCAACCCATTCGCCAACGACGACCGCAATAGCTACACCCTGCCAGCCGAGTTTGCCTATCGCCGTGCCAACCGTGGTATGGAAGGCCTGGCCATTACACCGGATGAAAAGACCCTGTTCGGTATCATGCAGTCGACCATGGACCTGCCAACCAAAGCGGTTCGCAGCCTCGACATCACCCGGATTGTCAGCGTTAACCTGGAAACCGGTGCGGTCAGCCAGTATCTCTACCAGCAGGAAAAGAACGCCAACTCCAACTCCGAGCTGATGGCGTTAAGCGCTCATGAATTTATCCTGATCGAACGTGATGGCAGCTTCCTCTATGGCGGCCCGAACGGCACTGAAGGCGCCACTCCGGATGCCATGAAACATGTCTACCGGATTGATATCAGCGCGGCGACCGACCTTGAAGCAATAGATACCAGTGATGCGGCGCTGACTCAGGATGCTGACCTCGGTCTGCTGATTAACGGCAACACCCTGGAACAGCAGGTACTGGCCGATGGCGACTGGAGCACGCTGACCGGGTACGGCATTGTGCCGGTAACCAAGTCACTGGTGGTGGATATGGTCGCTGAGGTGAACTACCCGCACGACAAGATGGAAGGTCTGTGGGTGATTGATGAAAACACCCTCGGCGTACTCAACGACGATGACTTTGCTACCTGGTCAACCGATGGTGAGCTGGAGCAGAAGATGCTCGACAGCAACACCATTGACGGCGACCGCCTGTACGTGGTGCCTGCGGATCTGTCTGTGACTGAATAAGCTGGAGTCTGGACACAAAAAAGCCCGGTTATTACCGGGCTTTTTCAGTCATCCAACAGCGTGGGGCGATCAGGCCTTTTTCGGCTTGGAACGCTTACGCTCGTTTTCAGTCAGCAGTTTCTTGCGCAGACGGATGCTGGTAGGTGTTACTTCCACCAGTTCGTCGTCTTCGATGAATTCCAGTGCCTGTTCCAGCGTGTGACGTACTGGCGGAGTCAGTACGATCGCTTCGTCAGTACCGGAAGCACGTACGTTGGTCAGCTGCTTGGCCTTGGTTGGGTTTACCACCAGGTCGTTGTCGCGGCTGTGCAGACCGACGATCATGCCTTCGTACACTTCAGTCTGAGGACCGATAAACAGACGACCACGTTCCTGCAGGGTGAACAGGGCGTAGCCCAGTGCCTTGCCAGCCACCATGGAAACCAGTACGCCGTTGTGGCGGGTTGCGCCCAGGCTGGTCTGGATTGGACCGTAGTGGTCGAACACGTTGGTCAGGATGCCGGAACCGGAAGTCAGGGTCAGGAACAGGCCACGGAAGCCGATCAGACCACGTGCAGGAGCGATAAACTCCAGACGTACACGGCCTTTGCCATCCGGTACCATGTTGGTCATCTCGGCGCGACGGTTACCCATCTCTTCCATGATGGAACCCTGGTGCTCTTCTTCAACGTCGATCACCACCTGCTCGTAAGGTTCTTGCAGCACGCCGTCGATTTCACGCTGAACAACTTCAGGCTTGCCGATGGCCATTTCGAAGCCTTCGCGACGCATGGTCTCGATCAGCACAGACAAGTGCAGTTCACCACGACCGGAAACCTTGAATTTCTCAGGGCTGTCACCTGGCTCAACACGCAGGGCCACGTTGTGGATCAGTTCCTGATCCAGACGGTCCTTGATGTTGCGGGAAGTAACGTACTTGCCTTCCTTACCAGCGAATGGCGAGTCGTTGACCTGGAAGGTCATGGAAACGGTTGGCTCATCCACAGACAGTGGTGGCAGGGCTTCAACATTACCAACAGCACACAGGGTGTCAGAGATGTTCAGGCCGTCAACACCGGAGATACAAACGATGTCACCAGCAGTCGCTTCTTCTACATCCACACGGTTGAGGCCGTGGAAGCCCTTAACCTGCTGGATACGACCCTTGCGAATCTTGCCTTCGAGGTCGATCAGCTGGATATCAGTACCTGGCTTCAGCTTGCCGCGGGTGATACGGCCAACACCGATAACACCAACGAAGCTGTCGTAGTCCAGTGCCGAAACCTGCATCTGGAACGGGCCGTCCAGCTCAACGGCTGGTGGCTGAACGTGATCAACGATCATCTGGAACAGCGGTGACATGTCGTCAGCCATGGCTTCAGGATCCAGACCGGCAATACCGTTCAGGGCAGAAGCGTAAACAACCGGGAAGTCGAGCTGTTCTTCAGTGGCACCAAGGCGGTCGAACAGGTCGAAAATTTCGTCCATTACCCAGTCTGGACGAGCACCCGGACGGTCGATCTTGTTGATAACAACGATCGGACGCAGGCCGCGCTCAAAGGCTTTCTGGGTTACGAAACGGGTTTGTGGCATTGGGCCATCAACCGCATCAACCAACAGACAAACCGAGTCAACCATGGACATTACACGTTCAACTTCGCCACCGAAGTCAGCGTGTCCAGGGGTGTCGACGATGTTGATACGGTAGTCGTTCCATTTGATGGCGGTGTTTTTCGCCAGAATGGTAATACCACGTTCTTTTTCCTGGTCGTTCGAGTCCATGACTCGCTCGCCACCCTGGTTGCGCTCAAGCGTACCGGACTGTTCCAGCAGCTTGTCGACCAGGGTAGTTTTACCATGGTCAACGTGGGCAATGATGGCGATGTTTCTGAGATTGTCGATCACACTGAATGCCTTGGTTAAAGTTTGTACAAATTGGCGGGCGATTATACCTGAAGTATCGTGAATGGGGGATGTCAATTTGGCATACCTGTCGGCGCTATTTTTGTGCTGGCCCATTCCTGAAATGAAGCACTTGAACCTATAATGGGCACGCTGCCTAACGGTAGTCGGATAGCAAGGAATTGACGCACTAATATGGCGCCTTTTTAGCGATCTGGCACTATTATTGTGCAAATTGATGATTGGGGCCGCTTTTATAGCTTGATTTTCCTAGGCTGCAAGGCGGTGCACTGCTGGCACAGCTCTTGCTCCCTTTTCGGGCAAGGTAAGCCGGGGTAGGACCCCATTTATCGGAATTGAACCTGCATCTGGAGAAAATACAATGTCAGAGAACACTCTGAACCTGATCAAAGAAAATGATGTGAAGTGGGTTGACCTGCGCTTCACTGACACCAAGGGTAAAGAACAGCACGTTACCATTCCTGCTTCTTACGTGAATGAAGACTTCTTCGAAACCGGACAAATGTTCGACGGTTCTTCTATCGCTGGTTGGAAAGGCATTAACGAGTCTGACATGATCCTGATGCCAGATGACACCACCGCTTTCCTGGATCCGTTCACTGAAGACGCTACCCTGATTTTGCGTTGTGACATCATCGAACCTAGCACCATGCAGGGTTACGAGCGTGACCCACGTTCTGTTGCCAAGCGTGCTGAAGCGTTCCTGCAGTCCACTGGTCTGGGCGACACTGCTTTCTTCGGTCCTGAGCCAGAATTCTTCATGTTCGACGACGTACGTTGGGGTCAGGACATGCAGGGTTCTTTCAGCAAGATCAACTCTTCAGAAGGTGCCTGGGCAACTGAAGAAGTGATGGAAGGTGGCAACCTGGGTCACCGTCCACGCGTTAAAGGCGGTTACTTCCCGGTTCCACCAGTTGACTCTCACCACGACATCCGTGCTGCCATGTGTAACACCCTGATGGCAATCGGTCTGGATGTTGAAGTTCACCACCACGAAGTGGCTAACGCTGGTCAGAACGAAATCGGCGTCAAGTTCAACACTCTGGTCAAGAAGGCTGACGAAGTGCAGATGCTGAAGTACGTTGTTCACAACGTTGCTGCTGCCTACGGCAAAACTGCTACCTTCATGCCTAAGCCAATCGTTGGTGACAACGGTTCTGGTATGCACGTTCACCAGTCTTTCTGGAAAGACGGCGAAAACCAGTTCGCTGGCGATGGCTATGCTGGTCTGTCTGAAACTGCCCTGTACTACATTGGCGGTATCATCAAGCACGCTAAAGCTCTGAACGCGTTCACCAACCCATCCACTAACAGCTACAAGCGTCTGATCCCAGGCTTCGAAGCTCCAGTGATGCTGGCATACTCTGCCCGTAACCGTTCTGCTTCTATCCGTATTCCTTACGTTGCTTCTCCTAAGGGCAAGCGTATCGAAGCTCGCTTCCCGGATCCAATGGCCAACCCATACCTGGCTTTCGCAGCAATGCTGATGGCTGGTATCGACGGCGTTAAGAACAAGATCCACCCTGGCGATGCAGCTGATAAAGACCTGTACGATCTGGAGCCAGAAGAAGCTGCGCTGATTCCACAGGTTTGTGGTTCTCTGCGTGAAGCTCTGGACAGCCTGAAAGCTGATAGCGCCTTCCTGACCGAAGGTGGCGTGTTCACTCAGGACATGATCGATGCTTACATCGATCTGAAGATGGAAGACGTTTATCGCATGGAACACACTACTTGCCCAGTAGAGTTCGACATGTACTACTCTCTGTAATCTCCGGATTACTCAAGAGTATGGAAAAGGACGCTTCGGCGTCCTTTTTTATTGCTCTGGCTTTAACCGGGTTGTGTGTTCCAGGAACACAGCAGCTCTGGCCCAGTAGAGTTCGAGATGGTCTACTCTCTGTAATCTTTGGATTTTTCGTAGGGACAAGGCATGCCTTGCCAGCGGCACTAGGTGGTAATTCCGGTCCTGTTCAGTTCGATGGTGTTAGATGATAAAGCTGCTTCGGTCGGCCGCCGGTATTGTAGTCCAGCGTCATTCTGACCATGCCTTGCTGTTCCAGATATTCCAGATAACGGCGGGCGGTAATGCGGCTGAGTTCCAGCTGATCACCGATTTCCTGGGCTGAAAATGGTGCACGGCGTTGCTGGATATCGTCGATCAGGCGTTGCAAGGTGTTGGCGTCGATGCCTTTGGGAGTGCTGCGCTGCTTCTCCTGTGACCTGTTTTTGCGCATCAATTCATCAATTTGCAGCTGGTCAACCTGACTGGCGGAGCCCAGCTGTGACCTGAAATCGGCCAGATCATCGAGGGCCTGATGTACCCGCGACAGTCGCAGCGGCTTGACCAGATAGTCATTGACGCCAAACTGGATGGCCTGGGCGACGGTGGCAGAATCCCGTTCGGCGGTCGTGATAATCACGGCTGTATTCAAATCGAGCTGGCGAATCTCACGCAAAAAAGTCATGCCACTGCCATCCGGCAGGCTGATATCGAGAAACACCAGATCCGGTTGAAGGCTCAGCAATTGCTGCGCTTCGGTGACGGATTCAGCCGCTGCTACCACCCGAAAGAGCGGATGCTGATTGATGGTTTGCTCAAGGGTGTAGCTCGCTTGCGAGTCGTCTTCAACGATCAGTACGGAATATTGGCTCATAGCGGTAGCTCGTGCTTGTCCAGATACACGCTGAAGACCGTGGTGTTGTCACCACGCTCCCAGTCGATGCTGCCATTGTAGCTATGGACGACACGGCTCACCAAATAGAGGCCGACGCCGTGTTCGGCGGCGGCGCTTTTGGCGCTGACACCAAGGTCGTAGATACGGTTGGCGATTTTTTCATCAACGCCGCTGCCGCTGTCTTCAACGGTTATCATGATGAAGTTGGTGCGGTCGCTGATAAACACACCGATATGCGGCTTGCAGGCAGGGTTGTTGAGCGCGGCGTCGAAGGCATTGTCGATCAGGTTGCCTAACAGAGTGATCAGGTCATCGTTGATGCTTTGGCTGTAGTGGCCGAGCTGGCTGTCTTCATCCAGAACAAAACCGATTTGCTGCTCTTGCGCGGTGTTGTACTTGGCCAGCAACATGGCTGCCACCGGACTGTTTTCAATGCTTTTGACCAGCGCACCAAGCAGATGCTGGTGCTGGTCACTTTCGCGTTGCAGGTACTCAATTGCCGCTGTGGTGTTATCCGCTTGCAACAGCCCGGACAACACATTGAGCTTGTTGATATGTTCGTGGGTACGGGTGCGTAACTGGCGGGCGTACGCCGTGGTGGTGGCCAGCTTGTGCTCGAGTTCGGACATATCCTGCTGGTGATTCAGCACAATCAGAAAGCCGGAGCCAGCGGCCTGGCGCTTGAGCGGATACAGGGTCACGGCAAAGCTCTGGTCGCCCAGTGAGATGGCATGTTTGTGCTGGTTGCTGAGGCTGGCGACCAATAACAACGACAAGCCTTGCGACAGCTCCTGCAGCGGTTTGCCAATCAGTTGCGGGTGACTTTGCTCCGGTGCCAGCCAATAACCGGCAGCATCGTTAATGGCGGTAATCCGGTGCTCACGGTCGATCGCGATAATGCCTTCACGAATGCTGTTAAGCAGCAGGCTGTATTCCTTGAAGCGCTGAACAATGTCCTCTGGTTCGTATTGCAGAAAGGTGCGTTTGAGCTTGCTCAGCAGCAGCAGGGTCAGCATGACCGCCAACAGGTAGACCAGCCCGAGCCAGATAACGGCTTCAAGGTAATAGTTGAACAACAGCTCGGCCACGGACTGTTCAAGGTAACCAATACTGACCGCGCCAATAATATCGGCCGGCAAGCGGGCCGAGTCCGCAGCGTAGACAGGAGCGAAGTTGCGAATCGCCGAGCCCAGTGAGCCGGTGGCTTCGGTGGTGCGGGTCAGGCCCTGTTGCAGCGTTGGCCAGATGTCGGCGCCGATAAATTGTCGGCCGATCCGTTCCGGCATGGGATGGCTGAGGCGGATGCCCTGGCGATTGGTCACCACAATATAGGAAGCGTTGGTCGTTGCACGAATGGCTTCGATGTAGTCCTGCAGGGAGACCGGTTTACTGGTCTTGCTGCTGTCGGATGTCTTGCCGGACAAGGCGTTGGACGCGGTGATGGCATTAATCACCTGACGATCATTAGCCAGAACTTGGGCCAACTCGATACCGCGTTGACTGACGCCGTCGAGATAGGTCTGCTTGGTAACCACCACCAGCAACCCGCCAGAGATCAGCATCACCAGGGTGATGGTGAGCAGGATAATGGCTGTCAGATAGGATTTCAGGGTCATGGTATTGGCGGCCACGGGCGAATACCAGCCAGTATAGAGGAGCTGGGCTCTCAGCGAGAGCCCACGGCGCCAGCAGGGGCTGAATCAGGCCAGCAACTGGATTGCGAAGGTGGCCAGAATCAGCATAAAGGCCCCGCCGATACGCGAGGAAATCTGGGCGAAAGGCATCAGCTTCATGCGCTTGCTGGCAGCCAGTACGGCAACGTCGCCAGTGCCGCCCATATTGGCCATGCAGAGGCCACCGGTAATAGCCGATTCAATCGGGTAGAACCCCATCAGGCGGCCAACAATACCGGCTCCCAGTGCAGCACCAATCACAGTGGCAAATACCATCACAAAATACATTGGCGACAGTGCATCCATGATCTGGTTGAGGTCGGTGTAGGCGACGCCAATACCAACCAGCAGTGCCGGAGTCAGGTTGCCAACCACAAAGCTGTACCAGGCATGGGCCGCTTGCTCCAGTCGCTCAGGCATCAGGCCGGAAACCTTGATCAGCGCAATCGACAGAATCATCAGCGCATAAGCGTGCATGCTGATCACGTTGGACAGCAGGGTGCCGAGGAAAAACATGCTGATAGCAATCAGGGCACCAATGCCCAGCTTGTTGACGTCGAGACGATCCTTGTGGGCATCTTCGGTTGCAACCGCGGCTTCACCACGAATCAGGTCACCGTTACCGGTCCATTCTGGTTTCAGCTGTCCCAGTTTGTGCAGCAAACCGGCGACCACAATGGCAATGGCGTTGGCTATCGCCAGGGCTGGCACCATCTGCGACATCAGGCTGGCTGCGTCCATACCGGTGCGACCCGACATGATCTCGACCAATGGCACTGCACCGGCACCCATGCCGCCACCCATGATTGGCAGGGCAATCAGCATCAGGGATTCAAACAGGTTCTTGCCGAAAAACAGGCCGATGACACCGGCAAACAGGAATGAAATAGCGACGGCACCAAGGATAACCGGGATGTACTTCAGCGCCGCTTTTTTCAGCGTGGCCGTGCTCATTCCCAGAATTGAGCCAGTGACCAGGCTGGCGACATAGAACGACAGGAAACCACCGCTTTTGGTGAAGGTCGTGATCTGCTTTTCGATACCGCCTTCGATCAGGCCGCTGTGGAATAACCAGGACGAACCAAAAATAACCACGATGGCACCACCGCCAAAGAACTGGTTGATGATCGGCGTACGGTCACCGAGATAATTCAGAATAAAACCCACAATAACCATGGCACCCAGAGCGCCAATCATGCCGCCTGGCAGCTGGTTAAAGAAAGTCGCCATCAGGATAACGAACGCAGCCATCAAAAGAACGATTTTGACTTCGCGTTGATCGTGCAGGACTACGGCTTCGGAAGTATTCATAAAGACGCTCGACAGGTTGTGATTATTATGGGCCGGGCAGTCTATCAATCTGTTGGCTGTGCTGAAGTCTTGCGCCGGTTATGAAACTAAACGCTGCTTTTGAAACTTTTGTAATCGGGGTTTTTATGGCTTGAATTATGTAAAGCGGAATACTGATATAACGAATTTGGTCTCTGACCGCCGAATTCTATCAAGTGTTCGATCTTGGTGAAGAAACCAGATTTGAATTTTACGATCTATATCAGAGCCATTCCTGTGCGGCTTTGCTGCTGCATTCAGGTTGAGTTCACCGCGGCCCGGCCGCACAATTATTTCGTCCCCCTGATTCTGGATGTTGGCTGGTGTCTGATTCTTCTGTTGGCTGGATGGCCACTTCACTCAAAAACAGTCTGCTGGCATTGGCTGATCCGGTGACCGCCGATTCAGCCAGCTTGCTGGCAGAATATCGCCGATTTTATCGCTTGCCAGAAATCACAGCCGGGCGGCAGCATCAGATGTATCGACTGGATGTTGAAGGCTATCAACTGGCGGTTCAGCAGTGGCGCGTTGAGGGTGCCAGAGGCAACCTGTTAATGGTGCATGGCTATTACGATCACGTCGGGCTGTATGGCAGTCTGATCGACTTTGCCCTGCAGCAGCGCCTGAATGTGCTGGCGTTTGATTTGCCTGGCCATGGCCTGTCATCCGGTGAGCAGGCTTCGATTGATGATTTTGATACCTACCGCAAGGTCTTCGTACAGCTGTTCGAACACGGCCAGCAGCAACTTCCTGAATTGCCCTGGATCGTTGTCGGGCAAAGTACTGGTGGTGCGACACTGGCGACCTGGTTGCTGCATGACCGTCCTCAGGCGAACAGCTGTCCGGTGAAGGATGTCTGGTTATTGGCGCCACTGCTGAGGCCGCGTGGCTGGAGTACCGGCCGCTGGCTACACACGGTGGCGCATCCGTTTCTGAAACGACTGAAGCGGCATTTTTCTCTCAATGGTAATAACCCGGAATTTTCCCGCTTTCTGGCGACCATGGATCCATTGCAGGCTAGATATCTGAGCGTCCGTTGGGTAACGGCTCTGAAACGCTGGATCGGCTGGATTGAACGCCAGCCACCGATGGCATTTCCGGTTTTGCTGGTGCAGGGCAGCGCTGATGAAACCGTCGACTGGCAACACAATCTGCCGTGTTATCAATCCCTGTTCAGAGACCTGGAAGTCATGATGCTGGAAGGCGGCCATCATCATTTGGTCAATGAAGAACCGGTCAAGCGCCAGCGTCTGTATCAACATCTGGCCAAACGCCTGACGACCATATTGGCGCCTGCTTCTTCAGAGAAGTGATTCAGAATGGTGCTATGTAAAGAACTTTAAATCGGCACCAAAGCAGCGCGCAGACCTCCATATTTATTGATCTGTGACCCGAAATTGCACTTGTAGCAATGGGTTAGGATATTTAATCTGGCCTGCGTCAGATATTTGTCTGGCTTCTCTGTGAGACGATGGATCGAAGTTGCGGTTTAGTGGTCTCAATTGAGGCGTATACGCGGCTGTTTTCGTCCCGCTTTGGTGCGATTGGCAAGGTTTAATCCAGCTGTCACGAATTGTGATCAGGATGGCAGAAAACTTGCTCAGGCTGAGTACACAATAAGCCTCGTTGGCTATGAGCCACGAAAGCAAGAGTAGAGCCTAGCTGGAGTCACTTTTAGAATGAAAAAGCCGGATTTACTGGTCTTTGTTAGTTTGATTGTTATTTTGGGTGCCGCGATTACCGGCATGACAGTCAACGAGAATCCAAGACCATCAACATCACTGGCTTCCGAGAATACAATTCGCTGAATCTGATTAATGCTCCTGCTGGAGCATCAGAATATTCGCAGGGTTACATCGGTAGCAATTGCGGATAAAGGAATATCCCAGCTCTCTGCAGGAATCGCAGATAACTTTTGAAATTCATGAGCACAACCTGTCAGTCGTGGTTTATGACCGGCGTTACGGGTGAATGCCAGGGTTCGGTCGTAAAAACCGCCACCCATGCCAAGACGGTGTCCGGCTTCATCAAAGGCTACCAGTGGCATAAAGATATGACTGATAAAAGCCGCTGACAGGCGTTTGCCATAACGGAAATCCGGTTCCGGAATACCAAAACGGTTTTGCCGCATACGGGTATTGCGGTGATATTCGATAAATACCAGATGACCGGCTTTTAACGGGTGTAAGACAGGCAGGTAAACACGTTTACCCATCGACTGAATTTGTCGGATCAGTGGGCGGGTATCGATTTCGCCGTCATTGACCAGATACAGGGCAGCACTGTTGCCACGCAACAGCAGACCGGAACGCAGCACGCTGTTACGCAAACCGCTGGCTGCCTGAAGTCGTTGCCGACGGCTTAGCTGCCGACGTTGTTGGCGCATTTGCTGACGGATTTGCTGTTTGTTCATGTCAGGTTCCGGGAAGGAGCCCCGCTGCACCGCTGTCGGAGAAAGCCCTTGAACCCAATGGTTCAAGGTGGAGCACCTGTCACTGAATAAGGCTTTCCGTAAACGGACATGCGCACATCAGCGAGAGGAGTGCCCCTGGGTAAAATGCATCGGCTCGAGGTCTTTATCGACTGGCTAATGCAGCAGGGAGTTTGGCTATAGTAACAAAGTTATAGGCAAGTTGAAAAACTCAAAGCTCTCTTTGCATGGTTTCATTGAGCGCTTGTTCAATTAACTGGTTGAGCTGACTGACAACCTGCTCCTGTTTTTGCAGGTCACTCTGCAGTTCCAGCAACTGGTGAGCGATGTTGAGCGCTGCAATCACCGCAATCCGGTCGATACCCGGAACCTTGCCCGACGCCGTACTGGCATTCTTTATTTCCGTCATCTTTTCATCCAGCAAGCGGGCAGCCGCTTTCAGTTGCGGTTCGGCACCGGCTGGACAATTGATACGGTAATCCCGCTCCAGAATGTTGAGGTTCAGGGTTGTGGATTCATTGGCCACAGTTGCGCTCCAGGACTTGCAGTTTCTGAATCATTTCATGAACCTTGCGGCGAGCAATCTCATTTTGCTGGACGAGCTGGGCCCGTTCAGCCTGCCACTCGGCCTCTTCGGCGCGCATTCGCTGATTTTCTTCCCTGAGTTCTTTCTGAACTTCAAGCAACTTCAGAATCTTGTTCTGAAGGCTGAGCAAGTCATTTGCAGCCATGATGAGACAGTCAGGTACGTCTATAAGGGACGCCTACTATAAAAGTCTGCTATCAGCATGGTCAATTGGCTACCGCACAAGTTTTAAACGCAGCCAGGACAGGTTGGACGATGTTAGACTAGCGGTTCAGATTATCTTGGGGTTGCTATGAAAATTGATTTTGCCAATACGGCAGATCTCTGGCTGGAAAGCCGTTGCTATCAGTCACCGTCGGCCTTGCACGGCTGGCTCAGTGGTTATCTGTCGAGTGGTGCTCGACTGACCCAGAACCAGTGGATGAACGAAGCGCTGGATTATCTGGAGCTGGAAGAAGAGCCATCCGAGCAACTGGTGCAAACCTTGCGTTATTTTTACGACGACGTGCTGGCAACGATTTCAGCTGAAGAAATGGCTTATGCGCCATTGCTGCCAAAAGACGACGAGTCTGACGTGGTTGAACAGGTCGAATGTCTGGCCGAGTGGAGCAAGGGCTTCCTCGATGGCTTTGGTGCTTCTGAACGTGCTGCTGGCCAGTTGCCAAAAGACGTGTTGGAAGTGCTCAACGATCTGGATGCTTTCTCGCAGGCGCAGCTGGAAGACGAAAATGATCCGTCTAACGAAGCCATGTATCTGGAACTGGCTGAGCATGCCCGCATTGCTGCACTGACCGTGTTCTACAGCATGAATCGTTCTGCCTCAGGCACCAACACCACCCTGCATTGAGTTTACGCTGGAGACAGCCATGAAACTGGACCCGTCCGAATATCCGCGTCGCCGTCAACAACTGATGGCACAGCTGAATGACAACAGCATTGCCATTATTCCGTCGTCGCCGACCCATGTGCGTAACCGCGACGTGGAATACCTCTACCGTCAGGATAGCGACTTCTATTACCTCACCGGCTTTGATGAAGAGCACGCGGTGCTGGTACTGATCCCTGGTCGTGAGCACGGCGAATACGTGCTGTTCTGTCAGGAAAAGATCAAGGAACAGGAAATCTGGACGGGCCGTCGGGTGGGGCCGGAAGCCGCACCGGCAGTGCTGGGTTGTGACGATGCTTTCCCGATTACCGACATCGACGACATTCTGCCAGGGTTAATCGAAGGCAAGGATCGCATCTACGCCAATCTCGGCACCAGCCCGGAATTTGATGGCCAGCTGATGGGCTGGGTGAACCACATCCGCAAGCAGGTACGTAATGGCTCGCAGCCACCACGGGAATTCTGTGGTCTCGACCATATTCTGCATGAAATGCGGCTGATCAAGTCCGATGCTGAAATCGACGTAATGCAACGGGCGGCAGACATCAGTGCTGAAGCCCATTGTCGCGCCATGCAGCTGGTCAAACCCGGCATGTATGAATATCAGCTCGACGCCGAACTGACCCGCACCTTTATGGCCGCAGGCAGCCGCTGGCCTGCCTATCCGTCGATTGTGGGGGCCGGTGAAAACGCCTGTATTTTGCATTACACCCGCAACGATGCGCAGATTCAGGACGGTGACCTGATTCTGATCGACGCCGGTTGTGAGCTCGACTTCTACGCCTCTGACATTACCCGGACTTTCCCGGCTAACGGCCGCTTCAGCCCGGAACAGAAGGCGCTCTATCAGCTGGTGCTGGATTCCCAATATGCCGCCATGGAGCATATCTATGCTGGCAAACACTGGAATGAATTCCACGACGCGGCGCTGAAAGTACTGGTTACCGGTCTGGTTGAACTGGGCCTGTTGCAAGGTGAAGTGGATGCCATCATTGAAGCCGGTGACTATCGTCGCTTCTATATGCACAAGACCGGTCACTGGCTCGGTATGGACGTCCATGACGTCGGTGAATACCGCGTTGATGGCCAGCCGCGCATGCTGGAATGTGGCATGGTGCTGACAGTTGAGCCGGGTCTGTACGTCGCACCGGACGATGAAACGGTGGAAGCCCGCTGGCGTGGCATTGGTATTCGTATCGAAGATGACGTCGTGGTGCGCGAAGACGGCTGTGAAGTGTTGACCCGAGCGGTACCCAAAAGCGTCGAGGAAATCGAAGCCCTCTGTCAGCAGCAGCTGTAGGCAGGAAACTTGATCCAGAGCGCTGGCGGTTGCAGCTGCAGCGTCCTCTGGCTTGACCCGGCCGCCATTGGAATTCACATTGGCGGCCTTGTTCGATAAAAGCTGTAACCCACGCTGTTGTAGTGAGCCGCATGTCAGAATCTGAATCCCTCTTTGATGTAGTCATTATTGGTGCCGGTATGGCCGGTGCCAGTCTGGTGCACATGCTGCTGCCAGCCATGCAGGCTGGCATGAAAGTCGCTCTGCTTGACCGTCAGCAAATTGCCTGGGATGCCGAAGCCCATACCCGTCCGCCCAGTTTTGATGGCCGTGCCACCGCGCTGGCGTGGGGCTCGCGTTTGTTGCTGGAACAAATGGGGTGTTGGGACGCTCTGGCTGAGCGGGCTTGCGCGATTGAACATATCCAGGTGTCTGATCGTGGCCGTTTTGGCCAGACTCATTTGCATCATCATGAACAGGGCACCGTAGCGCTTGGCTATATCGTCGAAAATGCCGTGCTTGGGCGCGCCTTGCTGCAGCAGCTCGGCAGTTTTGAAGGACTGACCCTGTTGCCGGAAACGGATGTGACCAGTGTCAAAATGACCACTGAAGGCAGTTGCCTGACTCTGGCGGACGGCACTGTGTTACACAGCCGTTTACTGGTGATGGCCGATGGTGCCCGCTCCGGTCTGGCCGAACAGCTGGGCATTCGTCATATCCGTAAAGATTACGGCAGCCATGCCATTGTCACCCAGGTCGAGATGGATCGTGACCACGGCCACTGGGCTTACGAGCGTTTCAGTGACCATGGTCCGGTGGCGTTTCTGCCCTTGCATCAACGCCACTTTGCGGTGGTTTGGACGCTTGATCCTGAACGCGCCGACGCCATGCTGAATGCCCCTGACGAGGTTTTCATGCAGCAGTTGCAGTCGCAGATTGGTTACCGTTGTGGCCGTATTCAGCGAGTCGGCAGCCGTCAGAGTTATCCACTGGCACTGGTTCGCAGTACTGAACAGGTGCGGCGTGGGCTGGTACTGCTGGGCAATGCAGCCCACAGCTTGCATCCGGTTGCCGGTCAGGGCTTTAACCTGGCGCTGCGTGACACTGCAGCGCTGGCCGAACGACTGTTGGACAGCTGGTTTGCGGCACGGCCGTTAGGTGATATTGCCACGCTCAGCCGTTATCTGGAGCACCAGCAAGGTGACCAGAGCAATACCGTGGTGGCGAGTGACTTACTGCCACGGATTTTTGCCGGACAGGGTCATCTGGTGGCTGCCGGACGTGCGTTTGGCTTGCTGGGACTGGCGACCCTGACTATGCCGCGGCGGTTATTGACCCTTCATGCGATGGGACTGGGCCAGCGCGCTGCGCGTCTGGGTACTCGCAAGCAGGAGAAGATTGATGCAGTTTGATATTGCAATTGTTGGTGCTGGTCTGGTTGGTCAGGCGCTGGCAGCGACGTTGGCGGTGGCTGATTCGCAGCTGCGAATTGCGCTGATTGATCCGGCGCTGGCCTGTTCGCTGGATTTACCGGATGGCGGGCAAACGGCGGTGGCTGACTATGATCTGCGTGTCAGTGCCCTGACCGCCCGCAGTCAGGCGTTGCTGGAGCGGGCCGGAGCCTGGTCTGGCATTCGTCCACAACGCTTGCAGCCCTATCAGCATATGACGGTATGGGATGGCGAAGGCACTGGTCAGGTGGAGTTTGATGCCGCCGATCTGCATGCTCCCTGTCTGGGTCATATCGTTGAGAATCGCGAAACCCTCGCCGGCCTGGCTGCGGCGGTTGCCCTGCACCGCAACATCCAGCCGTTTGCGTTGGCACTGCAGTCGATTGATCATCGCGATGCCAATGGTTGGCTGCCGTTGCAACTGGCCGATGGTCAGCAGCTGCAGGCGCAATTAGTGGTCGGGGCCGATGGCGCTCATTCCCGCGTGCGTCAGTGGGTGGGCATTCCAACCCGTGAATGGGATTATCAGCATCACGCCATTGTGGCGACGATTCGTACTGAACAGCCAATGCAGCAAACGGCCTGGCAGCGTTTCCGCTCTGAGGGGCCGCTGGCATTGCTGCCGCTGGCCGGAGATGATCATCTGGCCTCCATTGTCTGGTCGACGGTGCCGGCGGAAGCCGAAGCCATGATGGCCTTGCCGGATGATCAATTCTGTCAGGCGTTAGGGGACGCATTTGAGCGGCGGCTGGGACAGATTCTTGAGGTGTCTGAACGTCAGTGCATTCCGTTGCGTCAGCGTCACGCCAAACACTACTGGAATGCCGGAGTGGTATTGGCGGGTGATGCCGCCCATACCATTCACCCGTTAGCGGGTCAGGGGGTGAATCTGGGCTTCAAGGATGTCGAAGTACTGGCGGAAGAAATTCTCAAAGCCGTGGCTCGTGGTATTTCACCGGGCCACGATCAGGTGTTGGCGCGTTACCAGCGTCGGCGTCAGAGCGATAACCTCACCACCATGGCGGCGATGGAAAGCTTCAAGCGTTTGTTCGCTTCCGATCTGCCAGCCGTGCGCTTACTGCGTAATATCGGCATGAGCCAGTTCGATCGCCTGCTGCCGGTCAAGCAACACGCGATGATGGCAGCGATGGGGCTCTAACCCAGCTGAGGGCAGAGTTACCAGCGATAGTTGCGGAAGCCGATGCCCATTTCCTCAAAGTTGGCTTCCATCTGTTCGAGGTCGTAGCTGCCCAGTCCCAGGTAGGTCAGCACTTCCTCGCCAATCATTTCCCATTCCCGATCTTCCTGCTGCTTGCCCAGAATCCGGTAGTTACCGCACACGTGTTCGGCCATTTTCAGGATTGCCAGCAGGGTCTTGGCTTCGGAATCTTTCTGGTGGCCAGCGTTAAAGTAGCGGCTGGCACTGTGGTGCTCGGCGATGACATCACAGAGTATTTTCGGCAGATGCCACGACTTGGCGGTGTAATAGCCGATCACCGCATGGTTGGTGTCGAGTTCGGCATTTTCAACATCAACGACCCGATGGTCCGGGTGGGCGTAGGAACGCTCCATAATGTCGAGGTAGTTGTCGAAGCGGCTCATCAGCAGCGGGATACCGGCGTTGTGGAACAGTCCCAGCAAATAAGCCATATCCGGGTTTGGGTAACCGACCTGCTTGGCAATCTGGGTGGCGACCTGGGCGATGTCGGTGGCGGTGTCCCAGAAGCGGTTCATGTTAACGATGGTTTCATCCGACATCTGGCTTTTGATCGACAGGCCGTTAACCAGGTTAATAACGCTGGACATGCCGATCAGATTAACCGCCTGGTTGATTGAGGTGATGCGGTTTTTGAGACCAAAAAACGATGAGTTAACAACTTTCAGAATGGTGCCGGAGAGTCCCACGTCTTGTTGAATCAGCTCGGCGATACGCTGCAGATCAGGCTCTGGCATGATCTGTTCTATTTGCAAATCCACCAGAATCTGTGGCTGTGGTGGAATCTTGATACCTTGAAGGATCCGCTGAATCTGATCATCAGTCAGGGGTTGGGACATGGGTCTTACCTTAATACGTGGAAGATAATCTGACAATTCACTCAGTCTAGTTAAGAATCTGTAACTGGTAGCCGATAACGTCCAATTTGTTGGTCAGCGTCGCCGACCCCGGCGGATGTCGATATAATCGCCGGTTTGCAGTGTTATCCGCTGTTTCTATTTGCCCACCCGAGGTTGCCCATGTCTGCCACTCTTTCCACCATCCGGCTCAAGGCCAAGTGCGAGCGCCGTCTCAAGTCCGGCCATTTATGGGTTTACAGCAATGAAGTTGATATTGCCCAGACACCACTGAAGCAGCTGACGGCCGGTCAGCAAGTGGTGGTCGAGGCGGCTAATGGCAAGGCGCTGGGGACTGCCGTCGTGAGCCCGGAACAACTGATCTGCGCACGTCTGATCAGCCGTGACAGCAGCCAGTTGCTGGATTCCTCGCTGATTGTGCATCGTCTCAAGGTTGCCATGGGCGGCCGTGAAGCCTGGTATCCGCACAGCTGTTACCGTTGGGTGTATGGCGACAGCGATGGTCTGCCAGGGCTGGTGGTTGATCGTTTTGGTGCCATTGTGGTGGTGCAGATTTCCAGTGTGCTGATGGAAACCCTCAAGCAGGAAATCGTTGATGCTATTCTCAAGGTCGCCAAGCCGGATTGTGTGGTACTGAAAAACGACGGCAAGTTGCGGGCGGTTGAAGGTCTGCCGGAATACGTTGAAGTGGTTCATGGTGGTCTGGAAGACAACTGCGCGCCGCTGGTGGAAAACGATACCCGTTTTATGGCGCCAGTGATTGAAGGCCAGAAAACCGGCTGGTTCTACGACCACCGGGAAAACCGTGCGGTGCTGAATCGTTTGGTTGCAGGCAAGCGAGTGCTTGACGTGTTCAGCTACATCGGTGGCTGGGGCGTGCAGGCTGCCCGTCATGGTGCCGCCGAAGTGCATTGTATTGATGCCTCGGCGCAGGCGCTCGACTGGGTTGAGCAGAACGCGGCCTTGAACGGTGTGGCCGACAAGATGCATTGCTGGGAAGGCGATGCCTTCCAGGCGCTGCGTAATCTCAAGGACGAAGGTGAAAAATTCGATATCGTGGTGGTTGATCCGCCAGCGCTGATTCCGCGTCGCAAGGACATCAAGGCTGGTGAACAGGCCTATCACCGCCTCAACCAGCTGGCGATGCGCTTGCTCAATCGTGAAGGTTTGCTGGTGGCCGGTTCCTGCTCCATGCATCTGGGCGAAGACCGCTTGCCGGACATCCTGCGTTCACTGGGCCGCGAGCTGGACCGTGATGTGGTGATCCAGCACGTTGGTGGCCAGGGCGCTGACCACCCTGTGGTGCCAGCGATTCCGGAAACCCGTTATCTCAAGGCGGTGTTTGGCCGGGTGCTGCCAACCCGCTGATAAGCCGCGCCAATCCCGTTAATGCGGCAGTTGCAACTTCAGTTGGGCTGCCGTCTGTCGCATCAGTTGCAGCAGCTCATCGAGCTGCTGCAGCGAGGCATTGGTGATCGCCTCATCGGCCAGTTGCTGTTGCCACTGCGCCAGTAATTCCGGCTGCTGCTGCAAGATCGTTGGCAGCACGCCCTGATCCTGTGGTTCTCCCAGCAGCCACAACTGCAAACCTTGTAACAGCGCCTGACGGTCGCTTTCCGAACTGTGGCTGAACTCGCTGCGCTGATTGCCGACACTGTCTTTTTCGCGTTCGTTATGCAGCAGCTGATATGCGGCGATCAGCCCGGCATTGACGGCGGCAGTGGAACTGGTGTCGGCCAGCAGGCGGGCGTAATAACCATCGCTGGTTTGCCAGCGTTGCTGTAATTCACCCAGTTGCTGACGCAGAATCTCGACTACCAGTTGCAGGTATTGGCGGCGGCGTTGCTGGTTGCGCACCAGGGTGGTGTCGGTGGTGGCTGCGGCTGGTTGGCTCAGTGTCAGGAAGTCACTGGCCTGACGACTGTCGTCAGCGCCCCACAGCAGGAACTCAACCACGTGAAAACCGAGGCTGGCGGCCGATGGATCCGACAAGCCGTGCTGATCGAGCAAGGTCTGACGACTGATATTGATGGTCAGGTCGTTGACGATACCGGTATTGGGATAGTCTGGCAGGTAGTCGATGTAACCACCTTCGATGGGCCAGCTGTCGATCTGCATCAGCAGGGTCTGGTAGCCCTGTCCTGCGCGTTGCCATTCAACCGGATCGGTAATCGGCAGATAGCCGTAAAGGCGACTGCGGAGCCAGGCAGAATAGGCTTCGCGCCAGGCCTGACGGGCATTTGCCAGGGCAATCGGATCCGGGCTGTCGAGCAACTGATTGACCGAACCGGCCAGTACTTCGAGGCTGGCATCGGCCTGGGAATAGCTGTCGGCAGCACTGTGCAGCAGGTGATCGTTCAACTGCTCCAGCTGGCTGTCCAGCCTGGCCAACGCCGGGCTGACCTCGGTCGGAGCCACCAGTTTGGGAGGTTCCGGCTGGTCTTCTCCACAGCTGGCCAGCGTGACTGACAGCACCAGCAATCCGGCAATACGCAACGACATAGGAACTCCGCAATCAGCCCTGCAGCGAAATAACCGGCCAGCCCAGCCGTTTGGCTTCCGCCGCCAGTTTGGGGTCCGGATCAACGGCCACCGGGTTGCTGACCAGTCGCAGCAGCGGCAGGTCGTTGTGGGAGTCGCTGTAGAACCAAGCGTTTTTCATGCCGATGCCGTGTTCGCCGAGCCACTCGATCAGGCGGGTTACCTTGCCTTCCTGGAAGCTCGGGATGCCAACAATACCGCCCGTATACTGGCCGTTGATGACTTCCGGATGGGGTGCAATGATGTGCTCAATACCCAGTTCTTCGGCAATCGGATAGGTGATAAAACCGTTGGTGGCGGTGATGATCAGCAAGGTGTCGCCCTGATCCTTGTGCAGTTGCACCAGCTCTCGGGCTTGCTGGGAAATCAGCGGCCGGATGCGTTCTGACAGGAAACGTTCACGGTGCTCCAGCATCTGTTCGAGTGAGTTGTCGAGCAGTGGCTGCAGGGCAAATTTCAGGTACTCATGAATGTTCAGCGTACCGGCCTTGTACTGCTCGTAGAAAACGTCGTTGCGGTACTTGTGGGTCTGCGGATCAACGATGCCCTGATCGACAAGATACTGACCCCAGGCGTGGTCACTGTCGTCAGACAAGAGGGTGTGATCCAGGTCGAAGATTGCCAGTGCCAAGTGATTCTCCCGAGCGGTTTACAGAAAAGAACAGTATTCTATGCTGAATAAAATCGCCTTTCCTTATAAATTCAGGATCAGTTGGGCGCTTTCCGTCGGCTTGTGGTCCAGTGCCGGTTGCGGCCTCCAGAAAGCACCAGCGGCGACCATGGTATTCCAGCACCAGCGTGCTGGCAGAAGAGCGGGCCGATGCGTTGCCGACGCTTGACGTTTGCAGCGAAATGGGCAAGTTTTGCACTTCTGTAATATTTCTCGGAAAACGTTGTGATTGATGATCAGGGTTACCGCCCAAATGTCGGTATCATTCTCTGTAATGATCTGGGCCAGGTGCTGTGGGCCAGACGCATAGGACAGGATGCCTGGCAGTTTCCCCAAGGGGGAATCAAGCAGGGTGAATCCCCGGAGCATGCGTTGTACCGTGAGCTGATGGAAGAAGTCGGGCTGGCCGCCAGCGACGTTCAGATCCTCGGCTGTACCCGTGGCTGGCTGCGTTATCGCTTGCCCAAGCGCATGATCCGGCAAGGCAAACAGCCGGTCTGTGTCGGCCAGAAACAGAAATGGTATCTGTTGAAACTTGTGTCTGAAGATCACCGGATCAATCTGGGAATGTCAGACAAACCGGAATTTGATGGCTGGAACTGGGTCAGTTACTGGTTCCCGCTGGGTGAAGTGGTAGCCTTTAAACGGGATGTCTATCGCCGCGCCATGACCGAGCTGGCACCGAAAATTGCCCGCTTGCAACGCAAACTCAACGTTTGAGGTTATATGCTCGACATACTTCGCCGCATCGTCCAGGAAGTCAGTATTGCTACCGACCTGTCGCACGCACTGCGGGTGGTGGTTGCTCGCATCCGCGAAGCCATGGCGACCGAAGTATGTTCAGTTTATCTGCTTGATGCCGATTCCGGCCGTTATGTGCTGATGGCTACCGAAGGTCTGAAGCAGGAAGCGGTTGGCCGCGTCAGCCTCAGTTCTTCCCAGGGTCTGGTTGGCCTGGTGGGTTCGCGTGCCGAGCCCATCAACATCAACGATGCCCCCTCGCACCCGAAATTCCATTTTCTCTCCGAGACGGGCGAAGACCCGTTTCAGTCGTTTCTGGGCGTGCCGATTATCCACAACAAGCGTCTGATGGGCGTATTGGTGGTGCAGCAGCGTGACAGCCGGCAATTTGATGCCGGTGAAGAAGCTTTTCTGGTGACCATGTCGGCGCAGCTGGCCGGGGTAATTGCCCATGCCGAAGCCACCGGCAATATTCTCGAACTGTCGCCGGCTAAAACCGAGCGCAAGACCACCCGCTTTAATGGTGCCCCTGGTGCCGCCGGGGTGGGTTTGGGTACCGGTTACGTGATGATGCCGGCGGCTGATCTGGCGTCGGTGGTCGACAAGCAAATTGACGATATTGACGCCGAATTGGAGCGTTTCGAGTGCGCGCTGGAAGGAGCACGCACGGAAATCCGCCGCCTGGGCGCCCAGCTCAGCAGTGAACTGCGGCCCGAGGAAATGGCGCTGTTCGACGTCTATATCAACATGCTCGATGACAACGCCCTCGGCGCTGAAGTGTCGGCGCGCATTCGTGACGGCCAGTGGGCACCGGGTGCATTGCGTCAGGTGGTGATGCAGTACGTTGGCCACTTCCAGCTGATGGAAGATGTTTACCTGCGCGAGCGGGCAACCGACATCCTGGATCTTGGCGCCCGTATTCTGGCGCAGCTGCAGGGCGTTGGTGAACGTTCGGAAGATGATATTCCGGACGACTGTATTCTGGTCAGCGAAGAGCTGACGCCGGGCATGCTTGGCGAAGTGCCGCCGAACAAGTTGCGCGGCCTGGTATCGGTGAAAGGTTCTTCCAACTCCCACGTAGCGATTCTGGCCCGTGCCATGGGCATTCCTACGGTGATGGGGGTGGTTGATCTGCCTTACACCCAGGTCAACGGCAAGGATTTGATTGTTGATGGATATCGGGGCCTGCTGATATCCAGCCCGGATCAGGAAATCCGCGAGCAGTATCAGGACATCTACGAAGAAGAACTGGCGTTGCAAGAAGACCTGGAAGTGTTGCGGGATGAACCGGCAGTGACCACTGATGGCCACCGCATTCCGCTATGGGTTAATACCGGTTTGTTGACCGATGCCCTGCGCAGCCTCGATCGTGGTGCTGAAGGGGTTGGTCTGTATCGTACCGAAGTGCCCTTCATGATGAAGGATCGCTTCCCCAGTGAAAGCGAGCAGCAGCAGATTTATCGTCAGCAGCTGGAAATGTTTGCCCCGGCGCCGGTGACCATGCGCACCCTCGACGTCGGTGGTGACAAGGCGCTGACCTACTTCCCGATTAACGAAGCCAACCCGTTTCTGGGCTGGCGCGGCGTGCGGGTAACCCTCGACCACCCGGAAATCTTCCTGGTGCAGGTGCGGGCCATGATGAAGGCCAGCCAGGGTCTGAATAACCTTCGCATCATGCTGCCGATGATCAGCAGCGTGAACGAAGTCGATGAAGCCCTGCATCTGATCTATCGGGCTCATGCCGAAGTGATCGAAGAAGGTTTCGACGTTGAAATGCCGCAGGTCGGGGTGATGATCGAAGTGCCGTCGGCGGTGTTCCAGATCCGCGATCTGGGACTGCGGGTCGATTTCCTGTCTGTCGGCAGTAACGACCTGACCCAATATCTGCTGGCGGTCGATCGTAACAACCCGCGTGTTGCCGAGTTGTATCAGGCGTTCCATCCAGCGGTGCTGACCGCTCTCAAGCTGATTGCTGACGGAGCCCACGAAGTTGGCAAGCCAGTCAGTGTCTGTGGTGAGCTGGCCGGTAACCCGCTTGGCAGCGTGCTGCTGATGGCGATGGGGTACGACATGCTGTCGATGAACGCCACCAACCTGCCGAAGGTAAAGTCGATTATCCGTGGTGTCAGCCGCGAATGGGCCCAGCGCTTGCTGGATCAGGTGATGCAGATCGAAAGTGCCCATGTGATAGCTGCGATGGTACAGCTGGCACTGGAAAAAGAAGGTTTTGGCCGGATCATTGGTCCGGCTTCCGGTCGCGGCTGAGGTCTCAGCCGCTGTTCCACAGCAACAGGTGCTGCCTGTCCTTACGCTGTCCAGCGCCGGGTACGGCCCGTATCCAGATGAATAAAACCACTGTTCGGATAATAGCCGACACCGCCCTCACCAATCGCCAGCGCCGCTTCGTGTAAATCCCGGTGCGAGACGCCGGGAATACGAATATCCACGGCACGTCCCTGCATATGCAAGCTGCCACGGGCGACGCCGTTGCTGGTCTGCCGCAATTGCTGGTTGCTGGCGGCTGAACGATAGCCGGAAATAATGTACACCGGCTCGCGGGCGTTGAAGGTTTGTTGCAGATGGTGGATGCGATCATAAAGCGAACGATGAATGGCATTGACGCCGCCGCTGCGATGGTCACGCAGCAGGTAGTCCAGTCGCTGCAGCTCATCAGCCTGATAATGGCCATCGACCCAATAAGTGGATTTCAGCCGCTCGCCGGTATGGATGTTGTACAGACGCAGCGTTCGCTCGGCTGCGGCGCTTTGGGCTGCCAGAAGCTGTTGGCTGGTGCCTGCCAACATAAGCCCCGAAGTCATCTGTACTGCTGAACGCAGAAAACCCCGTCGCTGCATGATCAATGATGTCCTGAAACCTGTAACAAAATGTATCGCCAGTATGCACGGTTCGTTGGCAGGATTAAGGAAGTGGTTTGATCAAAAGACTGGAGTGGCATGCAAGACAGTTTCGCCAAAGCCGCCGAAATGGCTTTTTACACAGCTTTGCAGGGTGGTGTGCGTTTGATCGGGATCAGAAGCTCAGATCACGCGGGCCGGTGGCTATCCCGGCAACACTGTCGCGGCGGTAGATATCATCACGGATTTGCAGCTTGCCGGAGTGATCCACCCAGGCGGTCCAGTACATCAGGTAGACAGGCACCGGATTGCTCAACGACAGCCGGGTCGTACGGTTCTGGGCGATGGTTTCCTCGACCCGGGCGCGGCTCCAACCGAGCTGACCCTTGAGCAGGACTTCAGCCAGTTCCATCGGTTTTTCGACTCGTACACAGCCAGAACTGAGCGCCCGTTTGTCGAGCGCAAACAGTTGCGGCTGGGAGGTATCGTGCAGATAAATTGATTGCGGGTTCGGGAACAGGAACTTCACCGAACCCAGCGCGTTGTCATCGCCGGAACGCTGGATAATGCGGTAGGGGAAATTACGTGAAGAAACCTGTTTCCAGTCAATCTCATCCGGGTTGATAAAGCGGTCTTCACCGTCCACCCGTTCGACAATCTGGAAGCCGTGTTCCCGGGCGTAGCCCGGCTTGCGGCGGAATTTCGGCAGCAGATACTGGGTCGCGATGCGGTAAGGCACTACCCAGGTCGGTGCCAGCTCTATCTGACTGATCTTGTGGGTCATTACCGGGGTGCGGCGACTGAGTTTGCCGATGATGACTTTCATCTCCAGCTCAACATCGCCGTCATCAACGTATTCGAGTTTGTAGTCGGCCATGTTAACCATCACATAACGCTTGCCAAGATCACCGGGCAGATGGCGCCAGCGTTTCATATTGAGGGCGATTTTCTGTGCCACCTGATACGGCGTCAGGTTCAGCCAGCTGAGGGTTTCAGCATCAACCACACCGCTGGGTTTGAGACCATAACGACGCTGGAAGTTTTTCAGGCCTTCTGCCAGCTGGTCATCAAACACCTGTGCCTGTTTGTTATCGGGTTGCGGCTGAGCCTGGGGGTTATCACTTTTGAACAGCCATTTGAAGGCAGATTCCGGCAGGTCGCCATACTGCGCCAGCATCTGTCGCAAGCGTGGTACGGCTGCATGATGGTCACCGGGTTGCAGGCTGAGGTCATTGGGCAATGGCTGCCAGTCGCCACGGTTGGCCAGCTCCAGGTAATGATTGAGCTCCTTGCGCATCGCCAGATAGCCTGGCTGACGTGGCACCAACTCAGCCATCAGGTCATTGAGCTGGTGTTGCTGCAAAGCGTTGTCGAGCAGCGCCAGAATGGATTCGTCGGTGATCAGTGGCGCTGGATCGGTAGCCGCGACCTTCACCACCGGGTGATCGTTTTCATTGGTATCGGGCAGCAGCTGATGATTCAGCACCTGACGGGCGTAAGTCAGGAAGGCATCGGTCAGCAGCACTTCGATGGCGGTTGCCTGTTCCGGCAGATTGCCGAGTTGCGCCACTTCGCGGCTTAGTGCACTGAGAGCGTAATCATAGCGTTGCCAGTCGTCGGCCGAGGTTTCCTTGAGTGCCTGCATCAGCTCTTTGGCGGCCGGAGTCAGCTCGTAGTTATGCATCCATAACGGCTGATAGTCGCGCTGCAGGTAGAAGGGTTCAAGACTGCGAATATGTTTGAGCGAGACATCACCGGCAACCCGGCGAGCGTCCTCGATCAGCCAGCGTTCCATATGCTCGCGCGCAACCGCCGGTGGCATTACCGGTTTGGTATAACTACTGGCCAGCAAGGCAGCAAACAGCAATACCACACAGACGCCGCCGATCAGGGCGGCGGTCATGGCCGGATTGTGTTTGGGGCGCTGCCTGGGCGCGCGACGGGGAAGGTCAGGCTGTCTCATGCATGCAGTATGGACAGCGATTGGCGATTGGCCTGGCCAGCGTTCAGGCATTTTTGTAACGGCTTTGGGGCTGGAAATCAGCGTCAGAAAAAAACTTCAGCCAAATCGAGTGGCTAGCGGATCTGTTCTGTAACTGTCAGAAATATGACGAAAAAAATCAGCGATTCAAACAAGCTGTCATTTGTGACTCTGGTGCTGGCAAGCGCTCATTCCTCATCCTCATCGGGAGGTGGCTTGGCCTGCTCCTGGCCAGCCAGGAACCGGGGTTATCTGTCCCTGCTGAATCTGCCAGTGACTCACACCCTCTATCTGGCCATCGGCTTGCCAGCTGATTTCCATCAGCTGCAAATCCTGCTGTCTGGCAATCAGGCCGCTGCTGCAACGACTGCCGTAGTGTTCTGAATGAATCCGCTGGGCTGACAACAGCCGTTCCCATTCCAGCGGCACCTGGGTATCCGGCAGTTCGGCGTCTGGCCAGGGACTGGTGCGGTCGAGCAATTGGCTCAGGTGTTCGATATTGTTGGGCTCGTTCTCCAACCAACGCTGCAACTGTTGTAACGCCAGCTGGGCTTTCGGCCAGGGCGTATTGAGGCTGGCATTGCTGAGCACGTGCCTGCCTGCGGGTACCGCAAAGGCTTGCAGCGTTGGACTGTTGCTGAGAAACCAGAGTGACTCTGGTGTCGCGACCAGCAGGTTAAAGGGACCGTAGTCTCTGGCCTGTGGCAGCAACTGCTGGCAGAAATCCTCTGGTGTCAGGTCGCTGTTGAGAAAGGCACTGACCAGTTCGCCACGGCTGCGTTTATCGGTTACCGGGATGCCGCGGCGGACATTGGTGACGGCGGCAATGCGCAGCCTGGCGCTGGCACCGAGCCAGCTACCGCCTTGCAGCAGATCACGACCGGCCAGAATGTGCGGCTGGTCTTGCCAGGGCTGTAGCGGGCTGGCTGGACGCTCGAAAAATTCATCACGGTTGGCACTGAGGCTGAGCCAGCGCGGCTGGTCAGGCTGCCAGTCGAATACGATCAGACACATAAGCGTTTGCATTCCTGCTGCGGTAAGGTCAGCTGCCAGCCTAACGGCTTTGCTGGCAAATAGCTGCCAATACCAGCTCGGGCAGGGCGGTCGCGTATCGGTCGCGGCTGGTTCATAATGCCGCCCGGTTAAATTGATTGAGAGGACGCCTGTGGCCTCACTGTTATTGTATCTGGTGGTTGGCGCTGTGGCCGGCACCCTGGCGGGTCTGTTCGGCATTGGTGGCGGTACCGTGATTGTGCCTGCGCTGCTGTTCACGCTGGCGGCCCAGGGCGTCAGCCCGGAAGTGATGACCCATATGGCGGTGGCGACTTCGCTGGCGACCATTACTTTCACGTCGCTCAGCTCGATCCGTACGCATCATCAGAAAGGTGCTGTACTGTGGCCGGTGGTCGGCCGCATGACCATGGGCATTGTGGTTGGCACCACCGCTGGCGCGATGCTGATTTCGTCGATCCCGGGGCCGATACTGCTGAAGATTATCGGCGTGTTTACGGCACTGCTTGGCATCCAGATGTTTTTTGGCTTGCAGCCGAAAGCCAGTGATACCCGCCCGGGAGCAAAAGAGCTGATGGGTTCGGGGGCCGCGATTGGTTTTGCGTCGTCCTGGTTCGGGATTGGCGGCGGCAGTTTTGCGGTGCCCTATCTGACCTGGCGTAATCTGGAAATGCGCCAGGCTGTCGCCGTTGCCGCTGCCTGTGGTTTTCCGATCGCGCTGACTGCGGCGCTGACCAATATTTTTGAAGGCTGGGGCCATGATGATTTGCCTGCCTGGAGTACTGGCTATGTGTATTGGCCTGCGGTGCTGGGGATTGTGCTGACCAGTGTGCCGTTCGCCCGGATCGGGGCCAAACTGGCGCATCAGCTGGATCAGAAGAAACTCAAGAAAGCCTTTGCGGTGATGCTGTTGCTGGTGGCGGCCAAGTTTCTCACTACCTGATCCGGCACTGTCATTGAGGTGTCCTGAACGCGAGCCAGAATGGTCCGCCAATGAACTTGTGGTAATAACCCGGCTCTGACCGGCACTGTTGCTTCCAGATAATCTGCAAGGATGTTTGCATGCTGTCCTATCCTGATATTGATCCGATTGCGGTGGCGATTGGCCCATTAAAAGTCCACTGGTACGGGCTGATGTATCTGCTGGCGTTTGGTACTGCCTATGCCTTGTCGACCTATCGGGCCCGCAAGCCGAATTCCGGCTGGACCGATCAGCAGGTATCGGATCTGGTGTTTTTCGGCGCCATGGGGGTGATTCTTGGTGGCCGCTTCGGCTATGTGCTGTTCTACAACTTTGGCCAGTTCCTTGATGATCCGTTGTGGCTGTTTCGGGTCTGGGAAGGTGGCATGTCTTTCCACGGCGGTTTGCTCGGTGTGATGACGGCGATGGGCTGGTTCGGCATCAAGTACAAGAAGAACTACTTCGACGTCGCCGATTTTGTCGCGCCGTTTGTTCCCATCGGCCTGATGTTCGGCCGCATCGGCAACTTTATTGGTGGCGAGCTGTGGGGCAGGGTAGCGGACCCGGCGGTGGTGCCGTGGGCGATGGTGTTCCCGCGGGCCGACGATCTGCCACGCCATCCGTCGCAGCTGTATCAGGCCGGTCTGGAAGGCCTGCTGCTGTTTGTGGTGCTGTGGTTCTATTCCAGCAAGCCGCGTCCGCGGATGGCAGTAGGGGCTGCATTCCTGCTCGGATACGGTATCCTGCGCACCTTTGCCGAGTTCTTCCGCGAACCGGATGCGCAGATCGGTTTTGACCTGTTCGGCTGGATGAGCCGTGGTCAGCTGCTGAGTATTCCGATGATTGTGGTGGGGCTGGTGCTGCTGGTAGTGGCCTACCGGCGTAATAAAATGGCTCCGACCAGCGCCTGAGCCGGTGGTTGGAGCGTTCGAGTGAATGATTAAAGGTAAGTTATGAAACAGTATCTGGATCTGATGCGTCATGTACGCGCAAACGGGGTTTTCAAGGAAGACCGCACAGGCACAGGTACCTACAGCTGTTTTGGTTACCAGATGCGCTTCGATCTCAGCGAAGGCTTTCCGCTGGTCACCACCAAAAAGCTGCATCTGCGTTCAATCATTCACGAGCTGCTGTGGTTCCTCAGTGGCGACACCAACATCCGTTATCTGAAAGAAAACGGCGTATCGATCTGGGACGAGTGGGCTGACGAAGACGGTAATCTGGGCCCGGTTTATGGTTCCCAATGGCGCTCCTGGCCAACCGCCAGCGGTGAACACGTTGACCAGATCACCCAGCTGGTGCAACAGATCAAAAACAACCCGGATTCCCGCCGGCTGATCGTCAGCGCCTGGAACGTTGGTGAAATCCAGAACATGGCACTGCCGCCGTGTCATGCGTTTTTCCAGTTCTACGTCGCCGATGGCAAGCTGTCCTGTCAGCTGTATCAGCGCAGTGCCGATATTTTCCTGGGCGTGCCGTTCAACATCGCCAGCTACGCATTGCTGGTGCATATGATGGCGCAGCAGTGTGACCTGCAAGTGGGCGATTTCGTCTGGACCGGTGGCGACGTGCATTTGTACGCCAACCACCTGGAACAGACCGACGAACAGCTGTCGCGTGAGCCACTGCCGTTGCCGCAGCTGGTGATCAAACGCAAGCCGGAAAGCATCTTCGACTACCGCTTTGACGACTTCGAAATTGAAGGCTATCAGAGCCATGCGCACATCAAGGCGCCGGTCGCCATCTGATCCCCGTTCTCCACGCCAGCGGCCAGCGCTGGCCTTCTGAATAATTTTGTCAGTCTGCCGGTGAAATATTCGCCAGTGTCTATACTCAGTTTTCATGAGCTATTTGAAATCGAGAGTTATGGATTCAGGCGCGCCGTTTCCCCAATGCACGACGCTGCTGGTGTTCTCGACAGGTTCCGAGGAAGGAATCCCTGTGAACAACCTGCGGCTCGAAACCATGCACCATCTGGAGCAGATCTGCGATCGCTGGCGCAGTGCCAGCGAGGTGGTGTGCCTGCTTGGCAAACAGTTCGACGATAGCCTCAGGAACACTCTTGAACGGCTGCGGCTGAAGCTGCCGTCGGCACCCTTGATGGTTGGTTTGCAGGACGTCGGCGATGAAGTCCAGCTGTTGGAACTGGGCGTGCAGGAAGTCTTTGCGCTGGGGCGCGCGAGCCCGGATGCCCGCCAGCTGGAACGGCTGGCCAATATCACTATTGCCCGCATGGATTATGAGCTGGCATTGCGCAGTCTGACCCATTTTGATCCGCTTACCGGGTTGGCCAATCGCAGCCTGTTCCAGGATCGCCTCGAACAAAGCCTGATTCAGGCCCGTCGTAATTCCCTCAACGTTGGACTGCTGTTTATTGATGTCGACCGCTTCCGGGTGGTTAACGATATTTATGGCCATTCGCTTGGCGACCAGCTGTTGCTGGCCTGTTCCCATCGCTTGCAAAAATCCTTACGACGCTCTGATACGGTGGCCCGGCTGGGCGGTAACACCTTCGCGGTGATTCTGGATTCGGTGCGGGGAACCGAGGTGGTGACAGCGGTGGCACAGAAGCTGGCGGATGCACTGAAAGCCCCGTTCAAGCTTGAAAGCCATGAGATTTTTGTCACTGTCAGTATTGGTATCGAGATTTCCTGCGAGGCCAATTACGATGCCGGCCAGATGGTGCGGCGAGCCGAACTGGCGCTGCATCAGGTCAAACGCGATGGCCGCAATGACTGCCAGATTTATTCGCCGCAGTCGGCACCCATCGACAAGATCCGGGTGGGGCTGGAAAGCGCGCTCCATCATGCGATGGAGCGAGACGAGCTGCGGCTGGTGTATCAGCCACAGATTTCTGTGGTGGGTAACCATTTTGTGGGTGCTGAAGTGCTGCTGCGCTGGCAGCACCCGGTGCTGGGACTGGTGTCGCCAGCGGTGTTTATTCCGGTATTGGAAGATACCGGTCTGATCGAGCCCTTCGGAGAATGGGTGTTACGGCAGGCCTGCAAACAATACAAGTACTGGCTCGACCAAAAGCTGGTGACGGCCAATTCGAAGATCTCGGTGAACCTGTCACCACGGCAGTTCCGCCAGCGTGATCTGGGCGAACGAATCCAGCAGATCCTGCAGGAAACCGGCTTGCCAACCGCCAACCTGACGCTGGAAATTACCGAAAGCACACTGATGTATAACCTCGAGCAGGGCGCTGCCATGCTCAGTGAACTGCGCGCGCTGGGCGTGCGGGTGGCGATTGACGACTTCGGTACCGGCTATTCCTCACTGGCCTATCTGAAAGATTTGCCAATCGACTTTCTCAAGATTGACCGCAGCTTCGTCAAGGACATCGTTGATGATCGTAACGACGCCGCGATTGCCAACTCCATCATCGCGCTGGCCCATAACCTTGGCTTGCAGGTCATCGCCGAAGGGGTTGAAAGCAGCGATATTCTGGCGGCGCTGGAAAGTTTTGGCTGCGATCATTATCAGGGCTTTTTCTTTGCCAAACCGGTGGAGGCTGAGGATATTCCTGAACTGGTCAGCCGCTGTGCCTGATACGGTCATCCAGTTCAGCTTTTGTCGTTGCTGCTATCACCGCTAGCCTCTTGGGAGAGAACTTCTCTCTCCCGGCGGCGGCCATCCCTCTCTGCTTTGCGCTACCGATTCGCGGATCGATTTTCGCTGCGAACTCATCACGAGCATGCCCGCTCTTTACCATGAAAAAGGGCATCCATGCCTCAGTCCGGCTACCTGGCCATCCATGGCCGCAGTGCTCTGTTCGTTCTTGCTTAAATCGGCTCATCTTGATGCGCAGAAAGCGGACGCGACTCCGTATTCCATACGTAATACGAACAGACACAAATAGTCTACAAGCCCATCGCTAGAGTGAATCCGGCCGCAGGGGTATGATCGGGGTTTTGATTGCCGAAGTTCCCACCATGAAGCTTGCTCTGATTGTTGCCATGGCGCGCAACCACACGATTGGAATCAACAACCAACTGCCCTGGCATTTGCCCGGCGACCTCAAATTCTTCCGTGACACTACCATGGGCAAGCCGGTGGTGATGGGTCGTAAAACCCATCAGAGCATTGGCCGCCCGCTGCCTGGCCGCCCCAATATCGTGATTACCCGACAGGTCGATTTTGAAGCCGAAGGCGTGGCTGTGGTTGCCAGTCTGGAGCAGGCAATCGAACAGGCGGCGCGGTTGGCGCTACAGTCTGGTGTTGATGAAGCCATGATCATGGGTGGTGAAGATATTTACCGGCAGGTGCTGCCGCTGGTGGATCGGATGTACATCACCGAAGTGGCTGCCGACGTCGAAGGCGATGCCTTTTTCCCCGAATTCGATGTTGCCCAATGGCGTGAAGTTTCGCGTGAATCCCACCAGCCATGCGACAAGAATCCGTATCCCTACAGCTTTGTGGTGTACGAGCGGATTCGTTCCTGAATCTGTAAACGCGAGGGAATTGCAACACAGAGTGCCAGCCGCTGAACCTGCCTTGCATATAGATTGGTCATCCGAGTCTGGTATATCTGTGGCGGAATGACGATAGGGAAGTAATACGGATGGCGAATTTGCCGCTGAAAGTCTTTGCCGGGGCGGAAGCCCTGCAACACATTCGTGATCACGGCCTGCAGCCGGATGACATCAAGATGATCCTGGGAGCTTCCGGTGGGCCCAAGTGGCTCAGTCTGGCGTCGATGGACCGTTATCTGTTGTCGGAATGGTTTGCCGACCGCACGGAACCGCTGCACTTGCTCGGCACATCCGCCGGCGGCTGGCGCATGTCCTGCTATGCCCAGCAAGATCCGCTGGCGGCTCATGCGCGCTTTCAGGAAGCCTATGTCGAGCAGCAATATTCCGCCAAACCGACCCCGGGTGAAGTTGCCGCTGAATGTCGCCGGATACTGGAAATCCTGCTTGGCGACACCGGCCTCGATGAAATCCTGCATAACCCGGTGATGCGCTACAACACGCTGGTGACCCGTTGTCGGGGTCTGACCGGCAGTGATACCAAATGGGTTCAAACCGCCGGTTGGCTGGGTGCGATTGGCGCTAACCTGATTTCCCGCAAGGCAATGCGGCCTTGGGTTGACCGGGTGTTATTCCATCATCCGCACAAGCCACCGATTGATCATTTCCCGCATTTACCGGCCCAGCATGTGGCGCTGACCAAAGAGAACCTGCATCAGGCGATTCTGGCGACGGGGGCAATTCCGCTGGTGATTTCCGGCATTCGCGATATTCACGGCGCGCCGCAGGGCACTTATCGTGATGGTGGTATTACCGACTACCAGTTCGACCTGCCAGTGCTGCCGGAAGACGGTTTTGTGCTGTACCCGCACTATTTTGCCAAGGCCCCGAAAGGCGGCTGGTTCGACAAAAAACTGCATTGGCGGACGGTATCGCGCGAGCATTACCGCAAGACCATCATCATTGCACCTTCCTGGGAGTTTGCGGCCACCTTGCCGGGCGGGCGCATTCCTGATCTCGACGACTTCTACGATTTTGATACCCAGACCCGTAAGCAACGCTGGCGTACCGCACTGGCCAGTTGTGAAGTGCTGGGCGACGCCCTCGATCATATCCACAGCCAGCAGCGCTGGGCGGATGTCGCTGAACCTCTGCCCTGGTAAGCGGTCGTTTATAGCGTCAAAGCAGCCGCTGGTCGGATCGCCAGTGGCTGACCTGATTCTTTCACTGTCACAGCCTACAATCCGTCCATTCAAGATCAGCCACGGGAAACACGCATGCACAAGCTATGGGAAGTCTGGCGCGCCTTCTGGATTCTGGGGCTGACCTCCTTTGGTGGGCCGGTCGCGCACCTTGGTTATTTTCGAGCTGAATTCGTGGAAAAACGCCGCTGGCTGTCGGATCAGGCCTATGCCGAGCTGGTGACCCTGTGTCAGTTTTTACCAGGCCCGGCCAGCTCCCAGGTCGGTTTTGGGCTGGGTTTTCTGCGTGCCGGTTTGCCCGGAGCGCTGCTGGCCTGGCTGGCGTTTACCGCACCGTCCGCGATCGTCCTGATACTCTTTGCTGGCTGGCTACAAAGCAGTGACTCAGCCTTGTTGGGCGACCTGTTGCACGGCCTCAAGGTGGTGGCGGTCGCGATTGTTGCCCATGCAGTGATGGGCATGGCGAAAAACCTTTGCCCGGATCGCCAGCGCGCTTCGCTGGCAATACTGGCATTGGCGCTGGTGTTGCTGCTGGGCGGTATTGAAGGTCAGTTGCTGGCGATACTGGCCGGTGCGGTGGGAGGCTGGTGGTGGTGCCAACAGCCGCTGGATCAGAGTACTGGCAAGGATGGTCTGGCGTTTGAAATTTCCCGCTCGCAGGGACTGGTGATCCTGGCACTGTTTCTGGCCTTGCTGTTGTTGTTGCCGCTGCTGGCAGCTGGCGCTGACGCCGCCCCGGGTTTGCAGGTGCTCGACAGTTTCTACCGTGCCGGAGCGCTGGTGTTTGGCGGTGGCCATGTGGTGCTGCCGTTGCTGGATGCCGAAACCGTGCAGATGGGGCGGGTAACAGCTGATAGTTTCCTGGCCGGTTATGGCGCGACGCAGGCGATGCCGGGGCCGGTGTTTACCTTTGCCGGTTTCCTGGGCGCCGAGTGGGCCCAGAGTCTGGCGGGTAATGGTCTGCTGGTGATCCAGCTGGCTATCCTGGCTTTGATTGCAGTGTTCCTTCCGGGCTTTTTGCTGCTGCTGGGCGTATTGCCATTCTGGCAGGCGTTAGGTCAGCGGCCGGGGATTCGGGCCGCGATGGCGGGTGCCAATGCGGCAGTGGTGGGGTTGCTGGGGGCGGCGCTGTATCAGCCGGTGTTTGTCAGCAGCGTGACTTCTGTTCATGAACTGGTGCTGGCATTGCTGTGTCTGTTGTTGCTGACGAGCTGGAAGGCACCGTCCTGGCTGGTGGTGCTGGTTGGCGCTGCTGGCGGCCTGTTATTGGGTCAACTTGCCTGAGCCTGATACACGAGCCTGATACAAGATCCTGGTACCAGGGCATCGGACAGCCATTCCCTGCTGCAATATTGGCTGACATTGGTTGACGATCTGGCGGACAATCCAGAGTCAAATCGTCGGATCTGGGCCGGTTCGTTAACCGTTTGTTAACCCGCTGATCGGGATAATCTGGTTATATTCGTGGTCATTGGCTCATTCCCGCGTTTAGCCATACCGTGTTATCGCCTCCCCTGACAGTGTTCAGCCACCTTCCATCGAGGACAATCCGTTGATCAAGTCTTCTGCCCGTACGCTCGGCCATCTTTGTGCCAGTCTTGCTGTTGTTGTGCTGCTTGCCGGTTGCCAGTCTGAATCAGACGGCAATGCTTCTGCTGCTGGCCAGCAGCGCCCTGCTCCTGAAGTCAGTTATATCGAAGTGCAGCCACAGGCCGTCACTCTGACCAGTGAATTAAAAGGCCGTACCGTGGCTTCCATGAGTTCGGAAATTCGTCCGCAAGTTGGCGGTATCGTGCGCAAGCGGTTGTTTGAAGAAGGTTCGGCCGTGAAAGCAGGAGAGGTGCTGTATCAGATTGATCCAGCCAGTTATGAAGCGGCTGTTCGACAGGCCAAAGCCGATTTGAACAGTGCTGAGGCCTCGGTGCAATCAACCCGCCTGACGGCTGAACGCTACGCCGAGCTGGTGAAAATTGAAGGTGTTTCACAACAGGACGCTGACGATGCCAAAGCCGCCTGGCTGCAAGCCAGGGCCAGTGTCGAAAGTGCCAAAGCCGCGCTGGAAACCGCCCGCATCAACCTCGGTTACACCAGGGTCACAGCACCGATTGCTGGTCGAATCGGGCTGTCATCGGTGACCCCGGGGGCGCTGGTCTCCGCTTCGCAGGATACGGCGCTGGCGACCATCAATACCCTTGATCCCATGTATGTCGATATGACCCAGAGCAGCAGCGATTTGCTCAAGCTGCGCAAGATGATCGACCGCAATGGTCTTAGCATGGGCGGTGCTGACGTCAGCCTGCTGCTGGAAGATGGTTCTACCTATGAGCAAACCGGTACGCTGAAAGTCCGCGAAGTGGCGGTTGATTCTGACACGGGTTCAGTCACCCTGCGGGCGGAATTCCCCAACCCGGATGGCATCTTGCTGCCAGGCATGTTTGTGCGGGCAGTGATCAGTGATGCCGAAGATGATCAGGCGATTGTGGTGCCGCAGCAAGGCATTGCCCGCGACATCAAAGGCAATGCGGTGGCCATGGTGCTGAGCGCCGACAACAAGGTGGAGCAGCGTATTGTCACCACCGAACGGGCGATCAAAAACCAGTGGCTGGTGAGTAACGGCCTGCAGGCTGGTGATCGGCTGATCGTTGAAGGTACCAGCAAAATCAGTGTTGGTATGGCGGTGCGGCCGGTGGCGGCAACCGTGAAAGACGATGGTTCTGTGCAGCTGGGTCTGAGTGGCAAGCAGCCATCGAACGGCAACACTGACGACCACAACGCCGAACTGGCCAGCGAATAACCCGGAGGCCGGTTCATCATGATTGCGCAGTTTTTTATCAATCGCCCGGTGTTTGCCTGGGTGATTTCCATCATCATCATGCTGTTTGGCTTGCAGTCGATTGTGTCGCTGCCGATTGCCCAGTATCCCGACGTTGCGCCACCGACCGTGCGTATCAGTGCCACTTATACCGGTGCTTCGGCGGAAACCGTTGAAAACAGTGTGACCCAGATTATCGAGCAGCAACTCACAGGTCTTGATGGCCTGCTGTATTTCAGCTCATCCAGTTCTTCCTCTGGTTCTGCCAGCATCAATGTCACCTTTGAGCAGGGCACCGACCCGGATATCGCTCAGGTACAGGTACAGAACAAGGTCTCGCAGATCACCAGCCGGTTACCGGAATCGGTGCAAAGCAACGGCGTCACGGTTGAGTCATCGCAGACTTCCTTCCTGTTGATCGCCGCTTTCTTTGATACCAAAGACGAAGCCGCGGGCTACGATATTTCTGACTACATCGTGGCGAATATTCAGGACTCGGTTGCGCGTATCGAAGGGGTCGGTAGTACCCAGGTATTTGGCGCCGAATATGCAATGCGGATCTGGCTCGACCCGGTCAAGCTGGCGTCCTACGACCTCATGACCTCCGATGTGACCTCTGCGATTCAGGCCCAGAACACCCAGATTGCTGCCGGTAATATTGGTGCCCAGCCAGCGCCAGCCTGGCAGGAACTGAACGCCACCGTTACTGCCCAGTCGATGCTGCAGACACCGGAGCAGTTTCGCGAAATTATCCTCAAGAGCGACAGCTCCGGCGCGCTGGTGAAGCTGAGTGATGTCGCCACCGTTGAACGCGGCAGCGAAAGCTACAGCTATGAAGCCCGTCTGAATGGCCATCCGGCTTCCGGTATGGCGGTGATGCTGGCACCGGGTGCCAACGCACTGGATACCGCCACGGCCGTCAAAACGGCGCTGGCCGACATCAAAACCAGCCTGCCAGATGGCTGGGACATCGCCTACCCAAAAGACTCCACCGACTTCATCAAGATCTCCATCGAAGAAGTGGAGCACACGCTGTTTGAAGCCATCATCCTGGTGATTGCCGTGATCTACCTGTTCCTCGGCAACTGGCGGGCGACACTGGTGCCTGCGGTGGCGGTGCCCGTGGTGTTACTGGGTACGTTCGGGGTGCTGGAACTGTTCGATTATTCGATCAACACCCTCACCATGCTGGCGCTGGTGTTGTCGATTGGCCTGCTGGTGGACGACGCCATTGTGGTGGTCGAAAACGTCGAGCGGGTGATGACGGAGAAAGGTCTGTCGCCACGCAAGGCGACCATTGAATCAATGAAAGAGATCAGCTCGGCGCTGGTTGGTATCGCGGTGGTGTTGTCGGCGGTATTCCTGCCAATGGCGTTTTTTGGTGGCTCCACCGGGGTTATTTATCGGCAGTTCTCGGTGACCATTGTGTCGTCGATGATTCTGTCGGTGGTAGTGGCGCTGACGTTGACGCCTACCCTTTGTGCGACCTTGCTGAAACCAACTGATCACGACGCCCTGCAGCGCGGTTTCTTTGGCTGGTTTAACCGCAAGTTCGACGCCATGACCAACCGTTATCACGGCGGTGTTGCCGGGCTGGTACGCAAGCCGCTGCGCTGGATGTTGAGCTACGGCGTGATTGTTGGTGTATTGGCCTTTGCACTGTTACGCCTGCCTACCGGCTTCCTGCCGGAAGAAGACCAGGCCGAAACCATGGCCATGTTCAGCCTGCCAACCGGTGCCTCGATGAATCGTTCGTCGGCGGTAGCGCGGCAGATTGAGGACTATTACCTGACCCAGGAAAAGGACAACGTCGAAAACATCTTTACCATTTCCGGCTTCAGCTTTTCAGGCAGCGGCCAGAATACCGGTATGGCGTTTGTGGGTCTGAAAGACTGGTCTGAACGGACAGCAGCAGAAGATTCTGCCTCAGCGATTTCAATGCGGGCGACCATGAACCTGTCGTCGATTCGTGATGCCAGCTTTTTCGCCATGTCGCCACCGGCGATTCAGGGTCTGGGCCAGAGCAATGGCTTTACCTACGAGTTGCAGGCCACGGCGGGCACCAGCCGCGATGAGCTGGTCAGTCTGAAAAATGAGCTGCTGCAGAAAGCCAACAGCAGTGACTTGCTAACGGGTGTACGGGAAGGCTCACTCAGTGATACTCCGCAGCTGAAGCTGGATATTGATCAGCCGAAAGCAGTGTCGCTGGGTGTTTCGTTGTCGGATATTTCTAGCACGCTCAGCACCGCCTGGGCCGGTTCCTACGTCAATGACTTTATCGACGACGGCCGGGTCAAGAAAGTGTATGTGCAGGGCGCTGGCGAATACCGCTCCAGCCCGGAAGACCTGCAGTACTGGTATGTACGTGGCAGCAATGACGAAATGACCCCCTTCTCGGCCTTTGCCAGCAGCCACTGGACCTCTGGCCCGCAGACGCTCAGCCGTTATAACGGTCTGGCTTCCTACGAAATTCAGGGTGCCGGTAATGGCGTCAGCTCAGGTGCCGCGATGGACGAAATGGAAGCCCTGACGGCGCAACTGGGCAGCGGGGTCACCTCTTCATGGAGTGGCCTGTCTTATCAGGAACGACTGGCCAGCGGTCAGTCGGTGATGCTCTACAGCATTTCGATTCTGGTGGTATTCCTGGCGCTGGCAGCGCTGTATGAAAGCTGGACGGTGCCGTTTGCGGTGATTCTGGTGGTGCCACTGGGGGTTCTGGGTGCGGTTCTGGCAGCGACGTTCCGGGGTCTGGAAAACGATATATATTTCCAGGTGGCACTGCTGACCACCATAGGTCTGTCGGCCAAGAACGCCATTCTGATTGTGGAATTTGCTGAAGACTTCTACATGAAGGGCAAGACCCTGATGGAAGCTGCGGTGGAGGCCGCTTACCTGCGTCTGCGGCCGATTCTGATGACCTCGCTAGCGTTTATTTTCGGCACCTTGCCACTGGCGCTGTCGACCGGCGCGGGTGCCAACAGCCGGATGTCGATTGGTACCGGTATTGTTGGTGGTACCTTCACCGCGACCGTGCTGGCGATCTTCTTTGTACCGCTGTTCTTTGTGCTGGTACGTGGCTGGTTCCCCAAACGCAAACGCCACGATATGGACGACGATGAACAGCCGGTGTTGCTGACGGATGCCGTCGTTGAAAGTCCTGCACACGATTCTGACAAGCCACAGCGAGGAGCCTGATATGAGCCTGTTTTGTTCCGCTTCTTCCTCTGCGGCTTATTCCAGGTCGGGGGCTGTGGATAACTCTGCCGGCCGTCAGCCTGCCCGCTCGCTGCCCTTTATTAGTGTGCTGCTTGGCAGCCTGCTGATGGCCGGTTGTGCCAGTATGGCCCCGGACTACCGTCGGCCGGATGCACCGGTGCCTGACAAGCTGGCGACTGACCCGGTTTATGCATTAAACGATAGTGCCAATGCGCTGGCCGCCAGTGAGCTGCCATGGCAACAATTTATCAAGGACGCCCGGCTGCAGCAGGTGATCGAACTGGCGTTAGCCAACAACCGCGACCTGCGTTCAACCCTGGCCGATGTGGAAGCGGCGCGGGCGACCTATCGGGTGCAGTCGGCGAGCCAGTATCCGACCGTCAGTGCCGGTATCAGTGGCAGCCGCAGCAGCACGGATGGCAGTGTCAGCAGTAGCTGGCAGGCTACCGGTGGCCTGAGTTCCTATGAAATCGACCTGTTTGGCAAGAACCGTGACGCCACCAGCGTTGAGCTGGAAAGCTTCCTGTCGACGGCTGAAACTGCCCGGGCAGCACAGATCAGCCTGATTGCTGAAACTGCCAACGCCTGGCTGACGCTGGCGTCGGATCAGAACCTGCTGGTCTTGGCGCAGGAAACAGCCGCCAATGCTGAAAAGGCGATGGAAATCACCAGCAAGCGTAAGCAGTTGGGGGTGGATTCTGCAGTGGATCTGGTTTCAGCCCAGACCACCTACCATCAGGCGCGGGCGGATATCGCCAGTTACCAGAATCAGGTTGCGCAGGATAAAAATGCCCTCTGGTTACTGGCTGGCCATAGCCTCGACGACAGCCTGTTGCCGAATGAACTGCCAACCACCGCACAGCTGGTAGCGGATATTCCGGTGGGATTGTCTTCTGATGTGTTACTGCAACGGCCGGACGTCCTGGCTGCCGAGCATGATCTGAAATCGGCCAACGCCAATATCGGTGTGGCGCGCAGCGCCTACTTCCCGTCACTGACGCTGACAGCGACCGGAGGACTGGCCAGCACCGCGCTGTCGAACCTGTTTACCGGTGGTGCTTCCACCATCTGGACGTTGGCACCCAGCCTGACGGTGGATATCTTTGACTGGGGCAGCAACAACGCCCAGCTCGACTACGCCAAAGCCAGCCAGCAAAAAATGCTGGCGACCTACGAATACACCATTCAAACGGCATTTCAGGAAGTTGCCGATGCGCTGGCGCGGCGCGGCACCATCCAGCAGCAGCTGGCCGCTGAAAATGACTATGTCGACGCCGCTGCTCGCAGCTACGAGCTGACCTTCAAGCGTTACAAGGCGGGCGTCGACAGCTTCCAGGACGCCCTCACCAGCCAACGCACGCTGTACTCCGCCCGTCAGGGATTGATCAGCTCACAGCTGGAAGAACTCAGCAACCGGATTACCCTCTATCGGGTGTTGGGTGGCGGACTGGCGGAGCAGTCCGGGGGCGCGGACGGCTCGTCCGCAGGGCAGGATGCAGGCGAGACGCCTGCACTCCCGTAGGGGCAAGGCATGCCTTGCCAAAGCGCTCGTTAGAGCGCTTTCTCCCTGCTTACCCCAACTTCAACCAGGTGGTCTTCAGCTGGGTAAACTTGTCATAGGCATGCAATGACAGATCGCGGCCAAAACCGGACTGCTTGTAGCCACCAAACGGCACACTGTAGTCGATGGCGTCCATGGTGTTGATTGATACAGTACCGGCACGCAGTTTTCTGGACACCCGATAGGCGCAGTTGATATTGCTGGTCCAGACCGAAGCCGCGAGGCCATAAACGGAATCGTTGGCCAGTGCCACAGCTTCCGCTTCGCTGTCGAAACGCAGAATCGCCGCTACCGGCCCAAACACTTCTTCGCGGGCAATGGTCATGGCCGGATTCACGCCGGTCAGAATCGTTGGTGGCACCTGACAGCCGTCCGTTTCACCGAGGCCGCCACAGGCAACCACGGCACCTTCGTCGATGGCTTGCTGAATAAAGCCACGTACCCGGCCAGCGTGCTGGCTGTCGATCAACATACCGACCTCGGTCGCCGCTTCAAGTGGATCTCCGACCACCATGGCGTTGGCTTTGGCGACAAACTTTTCCACAAAGGCATCATAAATGCTGCTTGCAACCAGAATGCGGGAGTTGGCGGAGCAGACTTCGCCTTGGTTAAAGAAAATCCCCAGTGCCGCGTGTTCGACCGCTGCGTCGAGGTCGCAGTCAGCAAAGATCAGGTTAGGGCTTTTGCCGCCAGTTTCCGGCCAAACCTGCTTCATGTTGGAGTCGGCGCTGTAACGCATAAAGAGTTTGCCGACGGCGGTTGAGCCGGTGAAGGTCAGGCAATCCACGTCCATATGCAGGCCCAGCGCCTGACCAACCACTTCGCCGTAGCCAGTGACCACGTTGAATACGCCGTCTGGCAAGCCCGCCTGTTTGGCCAGTCCGGCCAGTCGCAAGGCGGTCAGTGGCGACTGTTCAGCCGGTTTCAGTACCACCGAGTTACCGGCCATCAAAGCCGGAGCCAGTTTCCAGGCGGCGATATCAAGCGGGAAGTTCCATGGAATGACCGCGGCCACAACGCCGACCGGTTCGCGAGTGATGGTGGCGACGCTGTTACGGTCGGTAGGAGCGACTTCGCCGTAGAGCTTGTCGATTGATTCGGCATACCACTCGAAGCAGCCCGCAGCACCGGGAATGTCGAGGTTGTAGCAGTCCATCACCGGCTTGCCGACGTTGAGCGATTCCAGCAACGCCAGTTCTTCACGATGTTCCATCATCAGCGCCGCCAGCTTGCGGATTACCGCCTTGCGTTGGGCTGGTGCCTGATCAGCCCAGACGCCGGCTTCAAAAGTCTGGCGGGCAGCCGCAACGGCAAGATCGACATCTGCCGTGGTACAGGCGGCAGTCGCTACCAGCAATTCGCCGGTGGCCGGGTTGATGGTGTCGTAGCAAGCAGCGTCACTGGCATCCAGATACTGGCCGTTGATCCAGGCCTGGTTGGGCAGCCGGGTGGTCGCCTTGAGCGTGAGCCAGTGGTCTTTGCTGAATGAGGTCATGATGTTATCCGGGAAGTAAAACAGATTAAAAACAGGCTAATTCAGCGGCCTGCTGTCTTAAATATGTTTTTGATTGGCAATGTATTGTTTTTTTTAATATAGCCATGGCAGTGGCCGTTATATCGGCCCTTTAATGGCTGTATAAGGTTTCCCAATGCAGCCCAGCAAATAAAAATATTTTAAGCGATGTGAAAATCTTTCTAGCCTGAATTTCATTGGCAGTGACCACTGAGGATATATATCCACCGGTCGTTACTGGCGCATTTATTGGTATTGCGAAATAGATAACAGGCGATGAAATGACCATGAATAACACGGAAATCGATACCCTGATTGTGGGTGGCGGACAGGCCGGTATTGCTGTCAGCGAACATCTGGGCAAATTGAAAGTGCCGCACGTGCTGCTGGAACGTGATCGTCTGGCCGAACGCTGGCGCACCCAGCGCTGGGATTCCCTGGTTACCAATGGTCCGGTCTGGCATGACCGTTTTCCCGGCTTGCTGTTTGAAGGTCTGAAGGGTGATGAATTTGCCGCCAAGGATCGTGTTGCCGATTACCTGGCCGAATACGCCGACCTCTACAACAGCCCCTACAAAACCGGTGTTGAAGTGCAGCAGGTGGTGCGTAACCAGGGCAAGGCCGGTTTTACCGTCACCACCAGCGATGGCACTTATGACGTCAAACGTGTGGTGGTCGCGACCGGGCCGTTCCAGATTCCGGCCATTCCGCCTATCGCGCCAACCGACAGTGACCTGACCCAGATGCATTCAGCGGAATACAAGAATCCGCAACAACTGCCAGACGGAGCTGTGCTGGTGGTCGGTGCCGGTTCTTCCGGGGTGCAGATTGCCGATGAGCTGAACCGCGCAGGCAAGCAGGTTTACCTGTCGGTTGGCCCGCACGATCGTCCACCGCGTCGTTACCGTGATCGTGACTTCGTCTGGTGGCTGGGAGTGCTGGGTTTGTGGGACAAGGAAGAAGTGACCCCGGGCCGTGAGCACGTCACCATCGCCGTCAGTGGTGCCCGTGGCGGTGAAACCATTGATTTCCGTCGTCTCGCCAATGAAGGCATCCAGCTGGTGGGTGTCACCGCCGGTTTCGCCGACGGCAAGGTGACCTTTAACGACGATCTGGTGCGCAACATTGCCGAAGGCGATGCCAACTACCTGTCGGTACTGGATGCTGCTGATCGTTACATCGAACGTAATGGTCTGGAGCTGCCAGAAGAGCCGCAGGCGCGTGAACAGCTGGCCGACCCTGAGTGCATGCAGCAACCATTACGCGAGCTGGATCTGGCGGCGGCTGGCATCAGCACCATCATCTGGGCTACCGGTTTCCGTCAGGATTTCAGCTGGCTGCAGGTTGATGCGTTTGACGAGCAGGGCAAACCCAAACATGCCCGTGGCGTGTCGTCCGAGCCGGGTGTGTATTTTGTTGGCCTGCCGTGGTTGTCCCGCCGTGGTTCCAGCTTTATCTGGGGCGCCTGGCACGATGCCAAGCACGTCGCCGATCACATTGTTACCCAACGCAAATACAGCGATTACCGTTCCGGCTCTGAGGCCTGATTGAACGCTGATCGCAACGACTGAATAAACGATCGAAGGAGCATTTCGGTGCCAACACACACTCGTATTCGTATGTTTAACACCCGCGACACCTACCCGAACCAGACGCTGGACAACGATCTGTGTCAGGCGGTGCGGGCCGGTAACACGGTTTATGTGCGCGGCCAGGTCGGCACAGATTTCGACGGCAATCTGGTGGGGCTGGGCGATCCGGCCGCGCAGGCAGAGCAGGCGATGAAAAACGTCAGCCAACTGCTGCAAGAAGCCGGTTCTGACATGTCCCACATTGTCAAAACCACCACCTACATTACGGATCCGCGTTTCCGCGAGCCGGTTTACCGGGAAGTCGGCAAGTGGCTGAAAGGGGTATTCCCGATCTCCACCGGGCTGGTGGTTGCTGGTCTGGCGCAGCCGGAATGGCTGATGGAAATCGACGTGATTGCGGTGATCCCGGACGAGGAGGCAGGCCAGTGACCTTTTCAGTGGCAGGCATCTGCCCGGATACCGGCATGGTCGGCTGTGTGATTACCTCATCCAGCATTTGTGTGGCCAGCCGTTGTGCCTACACCCGCGATGACGTCGGCGTGGCACTGACCCAGAACGTGACCAACCCCTTGCTGGGGCCGCTGGCGCTGGATCTGCTGGAGCAAGGCCAGACACCGGCAAACATTTTGCCGCTGCTGAGCAATGCCGATACCAATATCCAGTACCGCCAGCTGGGCTTGCTGGCGGCCAATGGCGAAGCCATGACTTTCAGTGGCTCGGAAGCACTGGGGATCCATGCCACGGCCACCGGCAAGAACTGTCTGGCGCTGGGCAACCTGCTGGCCAACGATACGATTCCGGCAGCCATGGTGGCAGCCTTTGAAGCTGCTGAGGGGCCGCTGGCGGAACGTCTGCTGACGGCACTGGAAGCCGGTCTGGCGGCCGGTGGTGAAATGGGTCCGCTGCATTCTGCCGGCTTGAAGGTCAGTGCGGCGTCGGGTTGGCCGGTGGTCGATCTGCGGGTCGACTGGCACATCGCGCCACTGACGGAATTACGGATGATCTGGCAAGCCTACAAACCGCAGCTGAATGACTACGTCACCCGGGCGGTGCAGCCGGATGCGGCAGCATCGTTCGGGGTGCCGGGCGACGAATAAATCGTCTGTGCAGCTGCTGTCCTGTCTGCTGTGGATTGTTGTTATTCGGGGCCGGTCTGGTTAACACCAGACCGGTTTTGTTGTTTTCGGCAGACAGGACTTTGAATTGTTACCTGTGATTTTTTGAAGAGAAACCGTTGATATGCCATCGCCACGTACTCGCGAGATTCTGCAACAGCTGATTGGTTTTGATACCACCAGCGTGAATTCCAACCTGCAACTGCTGGACTACATCCGTTCGCTGCTGCAGCAAGAGGGCGTCGACTGCCAGCTGGTGTACGACGAGCAGGGCCAGAAAGCCAACCTTTACGCCACCATCGGGCCACAGGACAAACCCGGCGTGATGCTGTCGGGCCATACCGATACCGTGCCGGTTAGCGGTCAGGCCTGGACGCTGCCGCCGCATCAGCTGACGGAACAAATTCAGGCGGATGGCTCAAGCCGCTGGTACGGCCGTGGCACCACGGACATGAAGGGGTTTATCGCGGTGGTGCTGGCGGCGGTGCCGGAGATGCTGGCGCAGCCATTACATACACCGATTCACCTGGCGTTTTCCTATGATGAGGAAATCGGCTGTATCGGTGTGCGTCGCCTGATCGACACCCTCAAAAGCCTGCCGGTCAAACCGGCGATGGGCATTATTGGCGAGCCGACCCGAATGAAAGTGGTGACGGCCCACAAGGGCAAGTTGGCCGCCAGGGTCACCGTCACCGGCAAGGAATGCCATTCCGGCATGGCGCCGCTGGGCGTTAACGCCATCAACTACGCCGCCCGGCTGATCGTCTGGCTGGAACAGCTGGCACGCCAGAAGCGTTTGTCGGGGCCGTTTGAAGAAGGCTATGAAATCCCCTACACCACGGTGCACACCGGAGTGGTGAAGGGTGGTCAGGCGCTCAATATCGTGCCGAACCACTGTGAGTTTGTGTTTGAATTCCGCAATGTCGCCGCCGAGTCACCACGGGATCTGCTGGCGGCTTTCCGCGCCTATGCTGCAGAAGTGGAAGCAGAAATGCGCCAGCAGCACGCTGACTGTGCAATCGCTATCGACATCACCTCGGAATACGCCGGTCTGGCGACCGCTGAAGACGAAGACGTGGTGGCCTTTGTGCAGCAACTGACGGGCGAACAGGACACCGCCACCATCAACTTTGGCACCGAAGGCGGCTTGTTCAGTCAGGTGCTGGGAGTGCCCAACGTGGTGTGCGGGCCGGGCAGCATGGATCAGGGCCACAAGCCGGATGAGTATATTGAAACGGCCGAGCTGGAGCGTTGCGAAGCCATGCTGCAGCGGCTGATCCAGCGTTTGTCGCAGGTCTGTTAATGCTTGATCGGCTTGTCAGGGAGCCGCCCGGCTCCCAATACCAGGCTGTATGGATCCTGAAGCAGTTTCAGCATGACTTGGGTTTTCCAAAGTCGTCATCCCGGACGCGAAGCAGATCCGGGATCCATGTGGCGGCGAATTAAATCGAGTCTGTATGGATCCTGAAGCAAGTTCAGGATGACACGGGTTTTCCAAAGTCGTCATCCCGGAGGCGAAGCCGATCCGGGATCCATGAGGCGGTGAATCAATACGAGACTGTATGGATCCTGAAGCAAGTTCAGGATGACGATAGTTTTCCAAAGTCGTCATCCCGGACGCGAAGCAGATTCGGGATCCATACGGCGGTGAATTAAATCAAGTCTGTATGGATCCTGAAGCAAGTTCAGGATGACGCGGGTTTTATCAGGCCTCAGGCTGGCTCTGCGGCTTGGCTTGAGCTGTTTGCCATCTCGGCCGCTATCGCCGTCGTTGAGCGACTGCCATTCAGAATCAGATCCGCTGCTTTTTCACCAATCATGATGCAGGGCGCATTGGTATTGCCGCTTACCAATGTCGGCATAATGGAAGCGTCGGCGACCCGCAACCCCTCAATACCGTGAACCTTCAGCTGCGGACTGACCACTGCCATGGCGTCCGTGCCCATCTTGCAGGTGCCGACCGGGTGGAACACGGTCGCAGCGTAGTCGCGGATGTTGGCCAGCATCTGCTCGTCAGTCTGCACCTGTGCGCCGGGCAGCATTTCCTGGCCGCGACTGTCGTCATAAGCCGGGTCGGCCAGTACCTTGCGCGCCAGTCGCATGCCTTCCATCAACACTTTGGCGTCGTCCATATCGGCAAGGAAGTTGTAGTCCAGCTGCAGCTCGCGCTGTGGCCCCAGACGTAATTCACCAATGCTTTTCGGCCGCAATACACAAACGTGGATAGCGTAGCCGTGGCCCCATTCAAACAACCGACCACGATGGCTGCGGTAACCCGGTACATAGTGGAATTGCACGTCGGGAATATCGTCCTTGCCTGCCAGCGGGGTTTTGAAGAAGCCACCGGCTTCAACATAGTTGGTGGTCAGCCAACCCTTGCGACTGGCGAAGTAGCGGAACGGGGAAGCCAGTATCTGTGGCAGCGAACCGAGCGAAAAGCCCAGCGTGCTGCAGTTGCCGGAGCGTACGGTGACCAGACCATCGAGGTGATCCTGCAGGTTCTGGCCGACGCCGGGCAGGTTGGCCTTGATGTCGATGCCTGCTGCCATCAGCTGGTCAGCCGGGCCAATGCCGGACTTCATCAGAATATGTGGTGAGCCCAGCGAACCGGCGCAAAGGATGACTTCCTTGCGGGCCAGCAGGGTTTGCTGGTTGGCCAGCTCAAGACCCGTAACACGCTTGCCCGCCATGACCAGCCGCTCCACTTCGACGCCGGTGCGGACGCTGAGGTTACTGCGCTGCGCCAGTACCGGGGCGACAAAAGCCTGGTAGCTCGACAGCCGTTTGCCATCTTTTTGGGTCAGGTTGTAGATGCCGCAGCCTTCCATTTCGGCGCCGTTGAAGTCGCTGTTCTCCTTGACGCCCAGCGCGCTTTGCGCGGCTTTGAGGAATCGCTGACTGAACGGATTGGGATCTTTCGGCCGGTCGACCAGCAATTCGCCGTTCTGGCCGTGCAGGGACGGGTCCTGACCGAGCAGGTTGCGTTCGGACTTGCGGAACATCGGCAACACGTCGTTCCAGCCCCAGCCGGGGCAACCGGCGGCTTCCCATTTGTCGTAGTCACTGGCGTGGCCACGAATGTAGATCATGCTGTTCATCGACGCCGAGCCGCCCAGCACCTTGCCGCGCGGGCAGTGCAACTGCCGGTTGTTGAGGCGGCTTTGCGGCACGGAAAAGTAATTCCAGCTGTACGTCGGGCTTTTGTAGAGGGTGATGGTGCCGGCCGGAATCCGGATGCGCGGGTTGTTGTCGCTGCCACCGGCTTCCAGCAGCAGCACCCGGCAGTCGGGGTCGGCGCTGAGGCGGTTGGCGAGTACGGAACCGGCCGAGCCAGCTCCTACAATGATGTAATCGAATGCTTCTGGCTGGCTCATATTGGCTGGTTCTCACTGAAGGCTTAGTGCATGGCTTCGAGGTCGTCGTGCAGCAGGTTCATAACCCGCCGTTTGAGCGCGATAAACTCGGGTTCCATGGCCATTTCAAGGGTACGTGGATGGCTGATGTCGACGTCGATGATCTCGCGGATATGACCCGGGCGAGCGCCCATCACAAACACGCGGTCACCCAGCAGGATGGCTTCGTCAATGTCGTGGGTAACGAACACCACGGTTTTTTTGCTGTGCTCCCACACCCGCAACAGCAGCTGTTGCATCTGCAAGCGGGTCTGGCTGTCGAGGGCGCCAAACGGCTCGTCCATCAGCAGGATTTGCGGGTCGTTGGCCAGCGCCCGGGCAATTGCCACGCGCTGTTTCATGCCGCCAGAGAGCTGCTTGGGATAGTTATCGGCGAAGTTTTCCAGCCCGACTTCCTTGAGATAGTGGGCAACGATGTCCTGGCGCTCAGCCGCACCGACTTTCTTGCGCTTGAGGCCAAACTCAATGTTTTCGCGCACCGTCAGCCAGGGGAACAGGGTGTAGCCCTGGAATACCATGCCACGATCAGGGCCCGGTGCAGTGACGGTTTTACCGGCCACTTCGATCGAGCCTTCGGTGGGATGATTGAGTCCGGCGGTCAGGTACAGCAGGCTGGATTTACCGCAGCCGGAAGGCCCAACGATCACCGCGAATTCCTGCTCGCGAACTTCCATACAGATGTTTTCCAGCGCGGTGAACTCGCCACCGTCCGGTTTCGGGAAACGCAGGGAAACATTGTTGATCGCCAGCTGCACCGGCCGTTGCTCAACGGCAGCGTCTGCTGCCGCCGGAGCCACTGCGTGGAGGGTTTTCAGTTGGCCCATGCGCCTAACCTCGTACGTAAAAAGCGGAAGAACTGATCCGTCACCAGACCCAGCAGGCCAATGATGACGATGGCAAGGAAGATGACGTCGACCTGGAAGCCGCGCATCGCCTTGAGGCTGATGTAACCCAGGCCACTGGAAGCAGCGACCAGTTCGGCCACCACCAGATAGGTCCAGGCCCAGCCAATGGTAACGCGCAGGGTGTCGAGGACGCCGGGCAGCGAGGCTGGCGCAATCACATGCACCATCACATCACGACGGTTGGAGCCGAGGGTGTAGGCTGCCTGCATCAGGTCTTTGGAAACACCACGGGCGATATCCGCGACCATCACCAGCTGCTGGAAGAACACGCCGAAAATAATCACGGTAATGCGCTGTTCCAGACCAATGCCGATCCACAGAATAAACAGCGGTACAAACGAGGTTACCGGCAGGTAGCGAACGAAGTTCACCAGCGGTTCGAGGAAGGCCTGCACGATGCGGAAACTGCCCATCATCAAACCCAGTGGCACCGCCACCACCGAGGAAATTACAAAACCAATTACCACCACTTCAAAGCTGGCCCAGATGTGGTTCATCAGGGTGCCATCGGCCGCCAGTCGCTGACCGGCCTGAAACACTTCCCAGGGGGAAGGCAAAAACATATCCGGGACGACGTCGGCCGCCGCCAGCACTACCCAGGCGAGGATTACCAGTGCCCAGCCAATTACGCCAGTCGACAGAATGAGCTGCCGGGGCAGCTCCTCCCGTGGAGACAGACAGGCGCTTAATACGCCACGTTTCTGTGCCATCGTGCCAAACCTCAGTCGATAAAATCAGTAGTGACCAGCTGGTCATAGGTGACGTTGAGTTCGGTGCCCTGCAAGGCGCTCCAGGTCTCGTTGGCGGTGCTGATCAGGCTCTTGATATCGCCGCCCATCAGCTTTTCGTTCATGGCCTTGTCGTAGAAACGGACGTTGGCAGCGGCTTCGGCGAAGTCTTTCGGGTCCGCCAGGTAACCACCAACCCCCTTGGCCATGATCTTGTAGGCTTCCTGTGGGTGCTCTTTGGTGTATTCCACGGCACGGTAGATGCCTTCAACCAGCGCGGTAACGTCGGCTGGCTGGTTCTGGATCACGTCACAGCTGAGTGCCACGACGTCAACGATCACGCCCGGCGTGGCAGCACTGTCGATCAACACCTTGCCGGTGTTGCTGGCCTTGGCCATTGACAGGTTTGGTTCCCAGGTCACGGCTGCCGGGATACGGCCGGCCATAAAGGCACTGGCGGCATCGTCAGCAGTCATGTTCTGGATCTTCAGATCTGCCATCGACATGCCGTTCTGCTTCAGCAGGTACGACAGCCAGAACTGCGATACCGAGCCTTCGTTAACCGCAACCTGCATGCCTTTGAGGTCTTTGATGGAATTAACGCCGTTGCCCACCAGAATGCCGTCACCACCGTAGCTTTCATCCAGTGCGACCACGGACTGGAAGCAGAACTTGGAACGGTACTTGAGGATTTCATCAACCGTCGAGGCGGAACCACTGAGGTGGCCAGAGGCCTGCGCAGCCATGTACATGGAGGCTTCTTCGATGGTCTTGAGGTTAACGGTCAGACCCTTTTCCTCGAAGTAACCGAGATCACGCGCCAGATACAGGGTGCCGTAGCCGACCCAGGTGGTGTGGCCAATCGACAGTTCGCCAGCGTTGGTGACATTGGCTGCAGTACCGGCCAGCATGGCGATACCGGCAGTCAGTAAGGTGTTGGTGCCTTGCTGACGAACATGGGATATGACGTTTTTGATCTTCATGCGTGAGTGCCCCATCAGGTGAATAAATCAATTCATAGGTGATGTTTAAAAGTTAATCGTCTGGGGCGGGTGTTCATCAATTATCTTTTTCCTTACGCCTGAATCATATTTTATTATCCAGTGAATGAATGAACCTTAATTGTGCAGGCATAAAAAAAGCGCCTCATATGTGGGCGCTTTTGTGGTCTGAAATAGCAGAATATAACGAATAATCGAGCCATTAATGGGTCGGTAATACCCTGTTATTGGTATTTCCGGGTGGCACGGAAAGCGCCATCGAATAGCCATTATTGTCATTCATAAATTCGGCTACATATTGTTTTATATCGTCGATAAAGGCCGCCGCCGCCGGAGTGCTGATGGTGTCCTGCAAGCGGGCAACCCCGAGTGCCAGCGGCACCAGTGGCTCCTCGATTGGCAGCGCTACCAGATGGTCCGAACTGCTGTCGCCGGACATCGGCATGTTCAGCAGTGAATAACCCAGACCGTTGGCCACCATGCCACGGGCCATGCTCAGTGAGTGGGTGCGGAAGGCGCAGTTGGGTTTCAGCCCCAGCGAGATAAACAGCGACATAAAGTACTGGCGGCTGACCGGCCAGTCGAGCATCACCAGTGGTTGTTCGGCCAGTTCAGCCATCGATACCGAACGCCGGTTGGCGAGCGGATGATCCGTGCTGACCACGGCGTAGGGCGGCAGTGACACCAGTGGTTCGAAGCTGATGCTGGCGGGCAATTCCATATCGTAGGTGATGCCCAGCTCGTAGTCGCAGTTCTGGATGCCTTCGATCAGGTTCTTCTGGTGCAGCTCGCGGCAATCAACGTACACCGACGGGTACTTGTCCATAAAGCCTTTCAGAATCCGTGGCAGTACCGCGCCCGTGACGGTCGGGAAGCCCGCCACCTTGAGGGTGCCGGTGATTTCAGTACTCAGGCTGCTGGCAAACTGGGCCAGACTTTCGGCTTCCTGCAGCAGGTTTCTGGCCTTGCGATAGAACTCTACCCCTTGCGGCGTCAGGCTCAGCCCCTGGGCATGATGGCGGACAAACAGCTTCAGCCCGGTGACGTCTTCCAGATGCAGAATGGCAGACGAAATCGACGGCTGCGAAACGTACAGCAGCTCGGCGGCCTTGGTGACACTCTGGTGTTCACCGGCAACGGCAAAATAGCGCAATTGTTTGAGGGTAAAGTTCATCGGTTTCATGGCTGGGAATCCTGCTGGTTTGCTGCCGTTCTTTGGTGCCGTTTTTCGGTGTCGTGGCAGTGAAACCACGCTTAGGAAAAACTGATGCAAATTTGATTTTGCTTATTTTTTTCTTAAGCATGGTTCAGGCCAGACTGCGATGCCAGTGAAAAATGCTGAATAGATTTTTTTGATGCAGTGCTTCTGAACACGCGATCAAGCAAGCCGGACTTCTTTGCTATGTTGTTGCCAGTCAATTCTGAAATAACCAAACCGGCTGTTTGCCAGCAGCACAACAGCCGTAGCTGGAGCACGTGATGGATACCATTATCTACCCGATCACCAACCTCAAAACCGGTGCCGAGATGAGCATCGTCCGTGGTGACGGCATCTATGTTTATGACGATCAGGGCAAGCGTTACCTCGAAGGTATGTCTGGCCTCTGGTGTACGTCGCTGGGTTATGGCAACCGTGAGCTGGTGGAAGCGGCCTGCCGCCAGATGACCGAGCTGTCCTATTCCTCGATGTTTTTCGGCAAAAGCCACCCGATGGGTGAAGCGCTGGCAGAAAAGCTGAAAGCACTGGTGCCGGTTGAAAACGCCCACATGTTTTTTGGTAACTCCGGCAGTGACGCCAACGACACCCAGCTGAAGATCCTGCGTTATTACTTCAACGCCATCGGCAAGCCGGAAAAGAAAAAGATCATCGCCCGTCAGCGTTCCTACCATGGCATCACCGTGGGAGCCGCCTGTCTGACCGGGCTGGAAGTGAATCATACCAACTTTGACCTGCCGATTGATGCGCTGGGTGTGCTGCGTACCGACGCGCCCTTCTATTACCGCGACAAGCTGGAAGGCGAAACCGAAGTCCAGTTTGTAGACCGTATTGTTGGCAACCTCGAAGCCATGATCCTGCGGGAAGACCCGGCCACCATCGCCGCCTTTATCGCGGAGCCAATTACCGGTGCCAGTGGTGTGATCGTGGCACCAGACGGTTATTACGAAAAAGTGCGGGCGCTGCTGGCGAAGTACGACATCTTCTTTATTGCTGACGAAGTGATTACCGGCTTCGGTCGTACCGGCAAGGCATTTGGTAGCGATACCATGAACATCGGCAAGCCAGACATGATGAGCGTGGCGAAGCAGTTGTCGTCTGCCTATCAGCCGATCAGTGCGGCGATTGTGAAAGGCGATATCTACGATGCGCTGGTGGAGCCGAGTAACCAGATCGGCGTATTTGGCCACGGTTACACCTACTCCTGTCACCCGGTTGCAGCAGCGGTGGCGCTGAAGACTCTGGAAATCTATGAGCGTGACAACATCTTTGGTCAGGCGGCGGAAACCGGTGCCTATCTGCAGCAGCAACTGCAACGCTACCGCGCCCACCCGCTGGTCGGTGAGGTACGTGGCCACGGCCTGATGGCGGCGGTTGAACTGCAGAATCATGCTCGCAACGAAGCCTTCCCGCTAACCGTATCGGAATTCCTCCGTCGTGCCTGTCAGGCAGAAGGTCTGATTCTGCGCGATGTCGGCACTGCGATGGCTTTCTGTCCACCACTGATCATCACCAAGGCTCAGATCGACGAGCTGCTGGCAATGTTCGACCGTGCGTTAGAGAAAACCAGCCAGTTTGTTCAGCAAGCTGGACTGGTTTGATTGCAAAGTCTGGACAGGCGTCAGCGCGGGCCGCGCTGACGATTGCGATAGAAGGGTTTGGCGGCTTGCCAGAGGTTGAATTTGGCGGCTGTGGATAACTCTTTGGCCTGCTGGCGGAGGGTTTTCTCGCTCAGCAGCAGCGGCTCGGCGGCGTCTTCAAGCAGTGGTTTCTGTGCCCACAGAATCCAGTTGCCGTCTTTGGTGGTGGCGTGCAGCACTTCCGGGAAGCGCTGCTTCAGCTGCCATAACCACAGCGGTTCGTCCCTGTGTTCACGCCAGAAATTCAGCACCAGCCAGCCGCCCGGTGCCAGGTGGCGGTAACAGCGTTCGATAAACTGCTGCTGCAACTGTTGCTGGTCGAGTCCATCGGCCAGAAACAGATCACTCATCAGCCACTGGCATTGGCCAGCCTCAGCCTGATCCAGCCACTCTCCGGCTTCTTCAATATGAATCTGCAACCGGCCATTACGTGGCAGGTAAAAGAACTGGCGGGCGATATCGGCAACCGCCTTGCGCAGCTCAACAATGGCGATTTCAGCTTCCGGTAACAGGTGATGCATCACCCGCGGCAGCGAGCCGCCACCCAATCCCAGCATGGTGATGTGGGCGGGCGACTGGTCGGCGAACATCAGCAAGGACGCCAGCATGGCGCGACTGTAGTCGTGCTGCAGCTGTAACGGGTCCTGTTTCAGCATGCAGCTTTGTTCGTCGGCGGTGCCAAAGCTGAGGTAGCGTTTGTTGCCGTCATCAAATACCTGGATCAGACCCAGTTCATCAATACGGCGGTGGATCTCAAAGTTCAGCAGGAACCATTCGCTGGCGGTCATTAACTACTCAGTTTTGCAGGCTTTTCAGGAATACCTTGGAATTGCGCTGGAAGTTGTACAGCTTCTGGCGTTCTTCCGGCAGGTCGGTCACCGCACCGGCGACAAAGCCGTGCTCAACAAACCAGTGGGCGGTACGGGTGGTCAGCACAAACAGCTGTTTGTACTGCCGCCGCCGGGCTTCCTGCTCGATCTGTTCCAGTAGCTGGCGACCACGGCTGCTGCCACGGTAGTCCGGATGCACGGCAACGCACGCCAGTTCGGCACGGTCGTCGGAGTACGGATACAGGGCCGAGCAGGCGGTGATCATGCCGTCGCGTTCAATCACGTAAAAACGGTTCAGCTCGGTTTCCAACAGCTCGCGCGAACGCCGCACCAGAATGCCGGCTTCTTCCAATGGCCGCAGCAGTTCCAGAATACCGCCTACGTCTTCTATACGGGCTGGCCGCAGGTGATCGTATGGGTCCTGACTGATCATGGTGCCCATGCCTTCACGGGTGAACAGCTCTTCCAGCAGTGCGCCATCGTTCTGGTAGCTGACCAGATGCGCCCGTGGCACGCCGTGACTAACGGCTTTCAGAGCAGCTTCCGAGTGGTTCCGGGCCTCACCCTGATAACTGTGCAACACCTGTTCGAGCAGGCCGCAGGTGACTTCCGGCAGGCTGTTGCCGTCACTGTCGACCAGCCCGTCGTAGCCGCCCATCAGGATCAGTTTGTCAGCCCGCAGGCTGACGGCGGTGTGTTGGGCGACGTCTTCGACCGCGAGGTTAAAAACTTCACCGGATGGTGAATAGCCCAGGCAGCTCAGCAGTACCACGTTGCCACCCGCCAGCAGATCACTGATGGCGCTGTGGTCAACCCGCCGCACTTCACCGGTGTGCTGGAAGTCGATGCCGTCAATGACGCCCAGCGGCCGGGCAATCACAAAGTTACCGCTGACGACCCGCATGCGAGCACCGTACATCGGCGTGTTCGGCAAGCCGACCGACATCTTCGATTCGATGTCAGCCTTGACGTAACCGACCGCGGCTTTTACCGCCGTGAGGGCCTGATCATCGGTGATGCGTAGATCCCGGTGAAACGCGCTTTTGGCTCCCAATCGTCGCAGTGCCGTGTCGATTTGTGGACGGGCGCCGTGTACCAGTACCAGTCGAACGCCAAGGCTGTTAAGCAGGGCGATATCCTGAACGACATTGGTAAAGTTGGGATGGACAATGGCGTCGCCTTCAAACATCACCACAAAGGTTTTGCCGCGATGGGCATTGATGTATGGCGAAGACTGACGGAACCATTGCACATAAGCGGTGGTATCCGGGTTCAATGCAATTCCTCTGTTTGGTCGGGGTGGAATGGTTGCCGATGGTCTGAACGGGTTCAGACCATCGGCAAGGCAGATTTAATCACGCGCGTCGGCAGCGTCAACGCAAAACTGCCGGATTAGTGAACGCAGCAGGCTGACGCAGGGGTCAATCTGATCGAACGCCAGAAATTCATCGACCTGGTGGGCCTGATCGATGCTGCCAGGGCCCATCACGATGGTTTCAAAGCCGAGCTCCTGCAGGAAGGGGGCTTCGGTGGCAAAGGCAACCGCTTCGCTACGATAACCCGTCAGGCGTTCAGCCGCTTGTACCAGTGGGCTCTGCTCTGAAGTTGAGAAGGGCTCAATACCGGGGAACAGGGTTTCCAGTTCAAATTGCACCTGATTCTGGGCAGCGATGGGGCTCAGTCGACGACGGATTTCCTCACGCAGGTCGTCGTTGCTCATGCCGGGCAGGGCACGCAGGTCGAACGCCAGCTCACAGCTGCCACAGATACGGTTGGGGTTGTCACCACCGTGGATACAGCCCAGGTTGAGGGTCGGCGTTGAGACGGCAAAATGGGCGTTGTGGTATTGGGCGCTGAGATCACGACGGATATTTTTCAGTTCACCAATCACATCGTGCATGGCATCAATGCTGTTGATACCCAGATCCGGATTGGAGGAGTGGCCGGCCTTGCCGGTCAGCCGCACGGTTTCCATGATGATGCCCTTGTGCATGCGGATTGGCCGCAGGCTGGTGGGTTCGCCAATCACCGCATAACGCCCCTTGAGGTTGCCCTGCCGCGCCAGGGCACGCGCACCAACCATCGAGCTTTCCTCATCGGCAGTTGCCAGCACCATTAAGGGCTGTTTGAAATCCGCCGCCCTGAACACCTGTACGGCTTCGAGAATCATCGAGAAGAAGCCTTTCATGTCGCAAGTGCCGAGACCGTAATAACGGTTATCCCGCTCCGTCAGCACGAACGGATCGCTGCGCCACAATTCCGGGTTGCACGGCACGGTATCGGTATGGCCGCTGAGTACCAGGCCGCCGTCGCCCTTACCCAGTGTCGCCAGCAGGTTGGCCTTGCCTGGTGCGCCAGCAATGGGCAGCACTTCGATGGCAAAACCCAGGCTTTCAAACCAGCCTGCAAGGGTGTCTATGACTGCCAGGTTGCTCTGGTCGTATTGCGGCAAAACCGAGCTGATACTGTTGATACCAATCAGACTGGTCAGCGATTCAACAATTGATGGGACTTTATTGACAGAACTGGACATGCTGCACGGACCTTGCGCTTGCGCTGGCTGATGCGGGTCACGACAATAGCGCCATGACCCATGAAATCGAACTCAAATTGCGTTTTGATCCAGCCGCCGCCGACCGTCTGGCAAACCTGCTTGACCAGCTGACTGGCAAGGGCGATCAATTCACGCTGAATAATCGTTACTATGACACGCCTGACGCGCGCTTGTCGCGTGCTGCCTGTGCGCTGCGGGTACGGCAAAAAGGGCCAGCTTTTGAGCAGACCCTGAAGACCCGTGGCAGCCATCAGGGCGGCTTGTCAGTGCGGCGTGAATGGAACTGGCCACTGGTCTCTGCCGAGCTGGATGAACAGCTGTTGCAGAGTGGTGAGGTGCCGCAATTCTGGCCCGCTGAGGTGGCCGTGGCGGATTTGGTTGCCCTCTTCTCGACCAATTTTGAACGTCGTCGCTGGCTCTGGTCAGCCGCCGACCAGCAGGTCGAAATTGTAATGGATCGTGGTGCTGTCGAAGCCGCAGGCCAGCAACAACCTCTGTGCGAGCTGGAACTGGAACTACTGCAGGGCGAACCGCAGTGCCTGTGGCAGCTGGCGCAATCGCTGTGTGGCCAGGTACCGCTGTGGATCAGTGACATCAGCAAGGCTGAACGTGGCTTCAAGCTGGTTGGAATGGGCCGCAGCTGGACCCCCTCCAGCCTGGTCTTGCCTGCCGAGCCCAATGAATCTGAATGGCTGGCGGCACTGGAGCAATGTGACGAAGGCCTGCAACGGGCGCTCGAAGCCTGTCTCTGGGATCAGGGCGCTGAGGCTGCCGCGGCTCGGCCACGGCTGGCTCACTATCTGTTGCTGCTGCAGGGACTGTTGGCCCAGCGTGTGCTTCCAGCAGAGCTGGAGGTCGTGGTTGCCGCACTGGATAGCGGTGTGAAGACGCTGCTGGTCAGCGCGGCTGCTTTGTCTGACGATTGTTCGATTGAGCTGTCAGCTGCACTGCTGGCGCTGGGTGGCTGGTTGTACGACTGTCATCAGCAGGCGCCACAATTACCTGTCTTGACCCACAGTCGTGACGCACATCTAGCAACCGCGAATCAATTTGCGGTGCAATACTACCGGCTGATTCAGCAGCAGCCACTAACCGCTGGCGAACCATGGCCAGCAGTATTATTGGACTGGCTACAGGAACACGGCTCAGTCACTCACTAAATTCACCCTGCCTATACAATCCCGGGAGTTTGCTCATGCACGCTGGTTCTGACCGTTACCTCACGCTTGGTGGTTTGCTGGAGGACTTGCGACGGGATGCGGTATTACAGCCAGCGGATTATGAAGCGGCACTGGGTATTCGGCGGCCTGCCGGCGACACCACTACCCACCCGCTGACGTTGCTGGCCAAGCAGAGTTTTGAAGATGGACGACGGCCCGGTCGCAAACTCAATGAAGACGTCTTGTGCGAGTGGTTGGCCGGACGTTTCAAACTGGGTTTTTTCCCCATAGATCCGCTCGAAATTGATGTCACGGCGGTCACTGATGTGATGTCCTACGCCTTTGCTGAACGGCATCGGATTCTGGCAGTCAAGGTGACCCGTGATGAAGTCTGGGTCGCTACTGCGGAACCAGAGGTCACAGGCTGGATCAGTGACGTCGAACACGTGTCCCGGCGGATGGTGAAACGGGTGATCAGTACGCCGTCGGCGCTGGAGCGTTTCCGGGTCGAATTCTATCAGCTGGCCAATTCGGTCAGCCGGGCCCGTGGCGATCATTCCGGTGTCAGCTCGGTGCAGAACCTTGAATCCATGCTTGAACTGGGTAAGGCCAAGGCACCGGACGCCAACGATGAGCACATCGTCAATATCGTTGACTGGCTGCTGCAATACGCCTTCGACCAGCGTGCCTCGGATATTCACCTCGAACCACGCCGTGAAGTTGGCCACGTGCGCTTCCGCATCGACGGTGTGTTGCACAACGTTTATGAGCTGCCGGGCCAGGTCAGTAACGCGGTGATCGCCCGTTTCAAATCGCTCGGACGAATGAACATCGCCGAGAAGCGCAAACCCCAGGACAGTCGTTTGAAGACCCGTACGCCAGCAGGCCAGGAAGTGGAGTTGCGTCTGTCGACGCTGCCAACGGCCTTTGGTGAAAAAATGGTGATGCGGATCTTTGACCCCTCGGTGCTGGTACGCAGCTTTAATGAACTGGGGTTTGGCAAGGAAGACCAGCGTCGCTGGGAACACATGGTCGCCAACAACCATGGCATTGTGTTTGTGACCGGGCCAACCGGTTCCGGTAAAACCACCACGCTGTATTCGACCCTGAAGCAGCTGGCGACGCCGGAAGTGAATGTCTGCACCATCGAAGATCCGATCGAGATGGTCGAATCCTCATTCAACCAGATGCAGGTGCATCCCGGCATTGAACTAACGTTCGCCAGTGGTGTGCGGGCACTGTTGCGGCAGGACCCGGATATCATCATGGTGGGTGAGGTGCGTGACCTCGAAACTGCCGAAATTGCCGTGCAGGCGGCGTTGACCGGCCACCTGGTGTTATCGACCCTGCACACCAATGATGCGCCTTCCGCCTTTACCCGCCTGCAGGAGCTGGGTTTGCCAGCCTACCTGATTCGTTCCAGCGTATTGGGGGTGATGGCCCAGCGTCTGATCCGCACACTTTGTCCGCATTGCAAACAAAAACATCCGACCGATGACGCTGCCTGGAAACAGCTGACCGCGCCCTGGCTGGTGAAAACGCCGGAGTTTGTCTACACCGCCAAAGGCTGCCTGGAATGCCGCAATACCGGCTATATGGGACGTATGGGTATCTATGAAGTGATGCCGATGACCGAGTCGCTGGAAGGGCTGATTCACGATTCCACCGACCAGACCAAACTGCGTCAGGCGGCCATGAAAGAAGGCATGCACAGCTTGCGTTTGAGTGGCGCCCACAAAGTTGCCGCAGGCTTGACTACAATGGAAGAGGTTATGCGGGTTGCGCCGCTGGGACGGCATACGAACTAGCGGCTGCTGACTGGCAGGGCACCAGAGCGTGGTTTGAGCTGCGCACTAATGCCAATTAGCTCGCACTAGCCTTGCAAGTCCGTAGTGCCGGCGTGTAACTATCGTTACAATACCGTCCCTTGATTCACTACCGTCGTAAACAGGTAACCGTTGTGCAAATAGTCGTCCCGCCCATCATCGATCTGGAAGCATCAGGCTTCGGCTCGGGCAGTTATCCGATTGAGATCGGATACGCGCTGGAGGATCGGGTCGTGCACAGCTGCCTGGTAAAACCGGCGGAGCGCTGGACGCACTGGAGTGAGGAAGCGGAAAGCATGCATGGTATCTCCCGTGAGATGCTGCAGCAGGAAGGCCGCAGCATTCGCGAAGTGGCTATGTTCCTCAACGACCAGTTGCGTGGCAAAACGCTGTATTCCGATGCCTGGAGTTATGACAGCAGCTGGCTCGGACGCCTGTTCGATGAAGCTGAGCTGGTGCAACGCTTCCGTCTTGAAACCATCAACCGGCTGCTGACGCCGGAACAGATGGAAGCCTGGCATAACACCAAAAAATCACTCTGGAACGAAATGGCGATTGATCGCCATCGGGCTGCCAATGACGTGCGGGTGTTACAGGAAACCTATCTGCGGGTTAGCTCCCGCAACTAGCTCCCGCAGCCAGCCTTCCGCTGCGCGGTTGCCAGTCGATTTGGCAGGTGTCAGAAAAGACCGCTTTTGCGGCCAGACATTAGCTGTATGCTGGTTTTGGCATGCGATTCGGGATACATTGAGCGCTTTCTGGCCAACCGGACCCTGTCATTCGCCCCGCTGGCAGTTATTCGATTTCTGGAGATCAATATGGACATTAGCCAGTTGCAACTGCCATTGGTTCTGCAGGTAGTCACCCTGTTGCTTGTCTCAGCCATATTGGTCGTGGCACTGATTCGTATGGCATCGCTACAGAAGCAAATCAATCAGCTGAGCCAGCATCAGCGTCAGCAAGGCGACAGCAACTCCGAAAACCTTGATTCCGCGGTCAATGAAATCAAGGATCATTTTGAAATCAATCTATCGAATCTGGCTCGTGATGCCGACGATATTCGTCAAAACATGATCGTTAACGGTGAGCAAACCCAGCGGGCGCTGGAGTTGCAGGAACTGGCCTTCAGTGAAGCCACTACCGGCAATACCCGTATTCAGGATGTGATGTCGGAAAACTACCGTCGTCAGCACAAGTTGATCGAATCCCTTATGCAGGGTTCTGTGAATGCCTTTCGCGAACTGACTGACAAGGTTCGCTCGGAAATTCATACGGATCTGGAAAAGCACGACGCTGCCTTGCATACCATGAGCCATTCAGCGCAGCGCATGTCAGCCAATATGAGTGCGCATTTCAGTGAGGTCAGCCAGGATGTGCTGATCCTGAAAAAGGCCGTCGCGACCATCATCAAAAGTCTCAATGCCCAGGAAGTTGCCTTGTCAGGAATGCTGCAGCAGGAGCTGAGGCCCATCGATCAGCAACAGCAGGCACAACAACAGCAGCTGTTAAAAGCCCTCGACAAGATTCAGCTCAGCCTTGACATGGCCGACTCGGCCGCGCTGGCGCTGACTGATATTCAGCGTAGCCAACAGGCCCAGCGCCAGCAATTGCTGGACATTGCGGATACTACCAGCAGCACCCAGGAAGCTGCCGATGTGGCGCTGCGTAACCAGGTTGATATGGGTACCTTTGAGCGCCGGATTGAATCACTCGGCCAGGAGATGGCCGAGCTGTCGGTGGTGATGCAGCCAATGCTGGAGTCCGTCAGTGAAAACCAGGGCAAGGTTGCCGCGGCGGTTGATCTGACGGAACTGACCGAAGAATTGCGTGAGTGGTCGCAGGCGCTGACGGACGAATGGCAAAAGGCGCTGGAGCAACAGGCCGATGCTTCCCGCCGTCGGCAGTCTGAACTGACCCAGTATATCGACCAGTTGCAATCCAACCTGTCATCCGAGCTGGATGCCCTGCGCAATAATCAGCGACAGTCGAACGAAGAGCTGCAGCGGCTGCAAAATCTGCTCACACTGCTACAGGCTGAACGTACCAAGGTCGGCCAGCCCGCTGCGCCAACGGAATTACGGCTCGGCTGAACAGCAACTCATCCGGTTTAACCCGCCCACCTAACGGTAGAAGGATTGCTTGGATTCGCTCCGGTCCGGGCGGGTCTTGAAGCGCCGGTGTAGCCACAAATATTGCGACGGATGCTGGCGCAGCTGCTGCTCAATAAAGGCATTGGCCATACGGGCATCTTCCACATCATCGCCACTCGGGATTGGCAGTGGATCATGAATGGTGATGTCGTAGCTGTTATCGGCAGCACGGAAGTAGGTCATTGGCATGACCAGCGCATTACCGGCCTTGGCGATGCGTGAAGTGGCGGTGATGGTGGCTGCGGGGACACCAAAGAAGTCGACAAAAATGCTGTTCTTGCGACCAAAATCCTGATCCTGGGCATACCAGAGAATCTCGCCGTTTTTCAGACAACGGATAAACGAACGAATATCCTTGCGGGTAAAACAGCCGCGATAGAGTTTGTTGCGACGGCGCTCCATCAGCCAGTTCATCACCGGGTTATCTTGCGGCCGATAACTGATATTGGCAGGCAACTGGGTAATAAACAGCGCACCAGCCAGATCCAGCATGGAATAATGCGCCCCCAGTAACAGCACGCCCTTGCCTTCAGCTTGCGCCTGCCGCAGTTTGTCGAAACCGTGAAAACGGGTCCGGCTGGCGAGGTAGTCCGGTGCCCGAAACCAGCCAATCAGGGTCTCCATCAGGCCAATGCCGTTGTCGATAAAGACCTGTCGCACCAGCTCGGCACGTTGCTGCTCGGACTTTTCCGGGAAACACACCCGGATATTCACTTCGGCGATCTTGCGGCGACTTTTGCCAAACTTGTGCAGTAGCAGACCCAGCCGTTTGCCAATCGCCAATTGCCAGCTGAATGGCAAATGCGTCATGGCGATCAGCAGACCGATACCGATCCAGTTGAGCCAGAATCTGGGGTGTAACAGATGTTTCGGGGGCATGGAAATTCCTGGGAAATGAACGTGGAGCCCGGCTTTGAAGCGGGCTCCGGAGGAATTACTGGTTCAGCCATTCCATGTATTGATAGACGCCGGTTTTGACATCGGCAAATTCATCGCTGTAGCCAGCTGCACGCAGCGCGGAAATATCCGCTTCTGTGAAGCTCTGGTAGGCGCCCTTGAGCTTGTCCGGAAATTCGACATATTGCTTGCTGGCGGCTGTTCCCTGTTCGCCGTGCCAGCTGATGACCGCATCAGCGACTTCGTTGAAGCTCTGGCAGCGGCCGGTGCCGAGGTTGAAAATGCCGCTTTGGTCCGGGTTGTTCCAGAACCACAGGTTGACCTTCACCACGTCACCAACAAACACGAAGTCGCGACGCTGTTCGCCATCGGCGTAACCATCGTAGCCACCGAACAGCTTGCAGACGCCAGTGTCCTTGATCTGGTTGTTGAAGTGGAAGGCGACTGAAGCCATGCCGCCCTTGTGCTGTTCACGTGGGCCGTATACGTTGAAGTAACGGAACCCCACTACCTGGCTCTGGAACCGTTCTGGCTGACGGGCACGCAGCTGGCGTACGTATTGGTCGAACTGCCACTTGGAATAGCCGTAAACATTGAGAGGCTGCTCGTGCTCTCGCTCTTCACGGAACACCGCGCTGCCGCCATACACGGCAGCACTGGAGGCGTACAGATACGGAATCTTGTGGTCCAGACAGGCGTGCAGCAGGGCTTTGGAGTATTCGTAGTTGTTGGCCATCATGTAACGGCCGTCCCACTCGGTGGTATCGGAACAGGCACCCTCGTGGAAGATGACTTCAACGTCGTCGAGGATGCCGTCGTCCATCTCAACCCGCTGGATAAAATCGTCCTTGTCGAGGTAATCGAAAATATCGCAATCGTTGAGGTTGTAGAACTGGCGGCCGTTGCTGAGGTCGTCGACCACAATGATGTCGGTGCGGCCCATCTGGTTGAGAGTCTTGACGATGTTGGCGCCGATAAAACCGGCCGCTCCGGTGACAATGATCATAAATTAGTCCTCAGCCTGCTGGATTCGTTGAACAATGGCGGTGGTGGAACAGTTGTCCTTGAAGCTCAGTACGATGACTTCACCGCCATTTTGTTGCACACATTCGCCACCGGCGATCTGTTCGATGGTGTAGTCGCCACCTTTCACCAGAATATCTGGCAACAAGCGGCAGATCAGTCGTTGTGGGGTGTCTTCGCCAAACGGTACGACCCAATCGACGCTTTCGAGCCCGGCCAGTACCGCCATGCGGTGATCAAGCGGGTTGATTGGCCGACTTGGGCCTTTCAGGCGGGCGACGGATTCATCCGAATTCACCGCCACCAATAAACGATCTCCCAGTGCCTTGGCTTCTTTCAGGTACTGCACATGGCCCGGATGAATGATGTCGAAACAGCCGTTGGTCATCACCAGTTTTTCGCCACGGGCACGGGCGTCTTCAACCAGCAGTGCCAGACTTTCCTCATCAAATACACCGGCACCCTGATGGCTTTCGCTGCGCAATTCGCTACGCAGTTCTTCGGTGGTGACGGTGGCTGTGCCAAGCTTGCCAACCACGATTCCGGCACCGGTATTGGCCAATGCGGTGGCCTGCTCCAGCGAACAACCGGCTGCCAGCGAGGCCGCCAGCACTGAGATCACGGTATCACCTGCACCGGTAACGTCGTAGACCTCACGGGCACGGGTTGGCAGGTGGAAGGGTGTGACATCCTTGCGAATCAGCGTCATGCCCTTTTCGCTGCGGGTAACCAGCACGGCTTGCAGGTCAAACTGCTCGATCAGTCGCTGGCCGTTGGCGACCAGGCTTTCGTCGTCCGGGCAAGCACCGACCACGGCTTCAAATTCGCTCAGGTTCGGCGTGATCAGGGTGGCACCGCGATAGCGTTCGAAATCAGTGCCTTTGGGATCAACCAGCACCGGCACCTTGTGGGCGCGAGCGGCCTGGATCAGGCGCTGGGGATCGTTGAGGGAGCCCTTGCCGTAATCCGACAGAATCACCACGCCGGTATTGGCCAGTTGTTCATCGAACGACTGATACAGTGGGCTTAGATCGGTGGCATCAAACGCTTCTTCAAAGTCCAGCCGGATCAACTGTTGCTGGCGGCTGATAATCCGCAGCTTGGTGATGGTCGGATGGTTCGGATGCTGCAGAAACTGACAGTTGACCCCGGCATCGGCCAGCAGCTGTTGCAACTGACGACCGTTATCGTCCTGGCCGGTAATTCCCAGCAGCTGGATATTGGCGCCCAGGGTGGCAATATTCAGCGCTACGTTACCGGCGCCACCGGCGCGGTTTTCGCTGTCGCGGATACGGACCACCGGAACCGGTGCTTCAGGGGAAATTCTCGAGGTGGGACCGTGCCAGTAACGATCCAGCATGACGTCGCCATACACCAGCACATTGGCGCTGTGATAATTGGGGACCTGTACTTCCATCGGCGGATTCTGCAGCTCAAAAAATGGAGCGCCGAGTCTAGCACAGGCGGGGCTTGTGCTACCATTCGCCCGCTCTCGTAACCGGACCTGCTGCCCATGGCCAGACTGTTGTATTCCCTGCTGATGACCCTGTTATTGCCGCTGTTGCTGGGGCGGCTGTGGTGGCGTGGCCGCAAGAATCCCGGCTATCGCAGCCAGGTCTGGCAACGACTGGGATTGATTGCGCGTCAGCCGCAACCAGGCAGCATCTGGATTCATGCGGTTTCGGTGGGCGAGACGATTGCCGCCGCGCCCTTGATAGAAGCCCTGTTACAGACTTATCCACAACGCCGTCTCTGGATTACCAGTACTACTCCGACCGGTGCGGCCCAGGTGCAACGGCTGTTTGGTGATCGGGTTGGCAACAGCTTTATGCCGTACGACATTCCGCTGTTCTGGCGTTGGTTTGGTGGCCGTCTGCAACCGGCCTGTCTGATAGTGATGGAAACCGAACTCTGGCCCAATTTGTTGGCCTGGACTTCACGTCATCAGATTCCCAGCCTGCTGGCCAATGCCCGGCTATCGGCCAAATCTGCCCGTGGTTATCAGAAATTTGCGGCGCTGACCCGGCCGATGCTGCAACGGCTTGACTGGGTGGCGGCGCAGAACCCGGTTGATGGCCAGCGTTTTGTCGAGTTGGGATTGCCTGAGGAGCGGCTACAGATTACTGGCAGCATCAAGTTTGATGTCGCCATTCCGGCGGATATTCAGCGTCAGGCTCAGCAGCTGCGACAGCAATGGGGTAGTGAGCGGCCGGTATTGTTGCTGGCATCCAGTCATGCCGGAGAAGATGAGTTGTTGTTGGCAGCCTGGCAGCAGTTGCGCCAGCAATGGCCGGAATTATTGCTGCTGTTGGTGCCTCGTCACCCGGAACGTTTCGACGCTGTTGCAGCGTTGGCGCAGCAAGCAGGCTGTACTGTAGCGCGCCGTTCTGATGTCAGCGCTGGCGACCAGCCGCAGCTGTTTGTTGGTGACAGTATGGGCGAAATGTTGCTGTATCTGGCGGCGGCTGATCTGGTGGTGATGGGCGGCTCTCTGGTCGAGCGTGGTGGACATAACCCGATTGAACCGGCGGCGCTCGGCAAGCCAGTGCTGATGGGGCCACACTATTTTAACTTCCAGCTGATTGTTGATCAGATGGTCGCGGCGGGTGCGCTGCAATTAACGGCTGTTGAAACGCTGGCGGCGGATCTGGCGGCGCTGTTGGAAAACCCTCAGCAAGCCCGGCAGATGGGCCAGCACGGGCTGCAGTTGGTAGAGCAAAGCCGTGGCGTGGTCGAGCGGCTGGTGAAGATAACGGATCGCTTGTTGTCGTCGGGCCCCTGCATGCGGGGGTAACAAATCACCTGTATCTGTTACGTCCGATCCGTAGGGTCCCGGCATGCCGGAACAACAGACAAAACAAAAAAGCGCCCATTACAGGCGCCTTTTTGTTGAGCAGGATTTGAACGAGAGTCGCTGAAAACTCAGCTTTCCAGCCAGCTGTTGAGCAACTGGATATCCTGTTCGTTGAGGGTACCGGCGTAGAACTTGAGGTTCAGCAGGTTGATGATGTAGTCGAAACGCGCGTTGGCGTAGTTGCTCTGGGCAGAGAACAGCTGGCGCTGGGCGTCGAGCACTTCAACGATGTTACGGGTGCCCACTTCATAACCGGTTTGGGTGGCTTTCAGGGCCGTCTCTGCCGAAGTGATCGACTGACGACGGGCATCAATGTTCTGCACACTGGTTTGCAGCTGACGGTAGAGGCTGCGGACGTTCTGTTTTACTGAACGACGCTGGCTTTCCAGCTGGTAATCAGCCACCGCCAGGTTGCTGGCAGACTGTTTGGTCTGGGCGTACAACGAGCCACCAGTGAACAGCGGTACCGAGACGTTCAGACCAATGGTCTTGGAGTTGGCATCGGTTGGATAGCTGTTCAGTGACGGTGCGCTGTCGCCACGGGTATAGGCGGCGCTCAACGTCACGGTTGGCAGGTGATTGGAACGGGTCGCATCACGCTGCAGCCGAGCTGCATCTTTCTGGGCTTCTGCCATCTGGATACCGGCGTATTTGTCGAGACCGGAATCGACCCATTGCTGTACGTCTGCCGGCATTGGCATCTGCATGGCAACGTTCTGACGCAGTGACGCCAGATCGTCATAACGCTGGCCGGTGAGGGTTTCCAGTGCTTCGTAGCTGACGTCCAGCGCCGCTTGCTGTGACAGCAGGTTTACATAAGTGAGGTCGTAGGTCGCCTGGGCTTCCTGAACGTCGGTGATGGCAATCAAACCCACTTCATAACGCTGACGGGTTTGTTCCAGCGATTGCTTGACCGCTTTTTCTTCAGCTTCGGCAGTGGCGAGGTTTTCGGCCGCACGCAGCACGTCAAAATAGGCCTGGGCGGTACGCAGCAACAGGTTCTGCTCAGACAATTGCAGTTGGGCGGCGTAGGCGTCATCGACACTGGCAGCAGCCTTGTAGGTATACCAGCTGTTGAGGTTGAACAGCGCCTGGGAGGCCGATACCTGGAATTGCTGCATCACATAGTCACTGGAATAGGACTGTGGTGAGCTATCGCCATTGAGGATGTAGTTGGCAACACTGGCACTTTCACCTTCAACATCGTAGCGAGTAACGCTGTAGGAAGCCTGTGCTTGTGGCAGGATAGCACCGCGGGCAATATCGACGTTATAGCCATTGGCTTCACGGCTGGCGCGTGCAGCGGCGATTTCGGCGTCGTTGCTGGCTGCCTGTTGGTAAATGGTGCTAAGGTCAGTTGCGTTTACGCCACTGGTCGCCAGGACCAGGAATGTCAGTGGGATCATTTTTTTCATTGGAAACCCGTGCTGGCTGCGGTTAAAAATTGCTGTCGAGTTTATCAGAAATAACCGTCGGCCAGCGTTTGCATTGTGCATCCGGTCAGAACAGTGAGTGTAACAAATGCATGCCTGTATTCTTGAATGGATATATAGATAGGTCAAGTATGAATCAGAGCCAGATCAATTTTGGACACGAAGACTGGCAGCTGGAAAAGCGGGAAACCGTTTTTCAGGGCTTTTTCCGGATGGACCGCCTGAGCCTTCGCCATCGTACCTTCGCCGGTGACTGGACGCCGGTATTTGAACGTGAGCTGTTTGAACGCGGTGAAGCGGTTTGTGTGATGTTGTTTGACCCGGCCCGGGATCGACTGATTTTTACCGAGCAATTTCGCATTGGTGCGCTGGCTGATGGTCATTCGCCCTGGTTGATCGAACTGGTGGCCGGCATGGTGGAAGACGGTGAAAGCTGGGAAGCGGTGGCTGAACGGGAAACCCTTGAAGAGGCAGGATGCCGCTTTCAACAGCTGATCCCAATTCACCATTACTGGGCGTCGCCGGGTGGTTGCAGCGAAAAGATTCATCTCTATTGCGGCTTGCTGGACAGCGATGGTGTGGGTGGCCTGCATGGTCTGGAAGACGAGCATGAGGATATTCGGCTGGTGGTTATGAGCTTTGACGAAGCCTGGCAGTTGCTGGAGTCTGGCCGCATCAATAACGCCGCCAGCATCATTGCCCTGCAATGGCTGAAAATTCATCACAGTGAGCTGCTGGCCCCGGCTGACTGAACAAGCACACTGGTAGTGGCATGATTAATCGTAAAAACAAACGCTATGTACCGGATTTGACTATCCTTTCATCATTGGGGCAGGCGAACTATGCCCGGCTCCAGAAACTGGTGAAAGATGACCGGGTGGGCGTTGATCATACTTACAGGGTGAGTAATGGCTCCCACTCTGGTCAGCGAATATCCGTTAAAATTGAGGCAAATCACCGTTATACAACGATGGTGAGGGTAGCCCAACAGGATGACAGCAGTCAGTGGAGCATGCCGCCGGTTATGCAGGTGCGGATGTATCACGACGCCCGACTGGCAGAAGTGGTTGGCTATCAGAATGAAACTGTGCGTGAAGGCCGCTACGACTACCCTAACGAAAAAATGCGCTTGCCGGATGAGAAAACCCAATTAAATCGATTTCTGGCAGACTGGCTGGAACATTGTCTAAAATTTGGGCATCTGGACCATCCCGTGGATGCGGCGTTTGAGCAGCAGGAGACACCCCGGCAACATTGACCGGACATCTGGCTGTTATTGAAAGGGTGAATCCTGATTCACCGATGGTATGAACTGGCAACGTAGTGGCACATCCGCAAGGAGTGGTGTTTGGTTTATCTGGATTACAAAGATTGCATCAGGTTGCTGCAGTTATCCGACACGCATCTGAATGCCCCTGAAAATGGCCACCTGCTGGGCATGAAGACGCTCGACAGCCTGCGTTCCGTATTGGATGTGGTTGACCTTGAGCATCCTGTCATTGACCTGGTGCTGGTGACTGGCGATCTTTCCCAGGATGGTTCGGTTGAGTCCTATCGCCACTTGCGGCGGGAGCTGGACCGCTTCGAGTCGCCATGCTACTGGCTGCCTGGTAATCACGATAACCAGACCAACATGGATCTGGTGGCAGCTGACAAACAGCTGCGTAACCGCGTTATCAAAACTCCGCATTGGCAAATCATCCTGCTTGATACTCAGGTCGAGGGCCAGGTTTATGGAGAGCTGGCTGAAGCTGAACTCTGGATGCTGCAGCAACAACTGCAGGCTGAGCCGGATTTACATACCCTGATTGCTTTCCATCATCACCCGATTGCAATGGGCAGCCGCTGGATCGATACCATTGGTATTCGCAATTCCGAAGCCCTGCTGGCGCTGGTAAACGCCTATGATAATGTTCGCTGTCTGATCTGGGGTCATGTCCACCAGGCCAGTGATCAGCTGATTGACGGCGTTCGTTATTTGTCGACACCGTCGACTTGTGTGCAGTTTGAACCGCACAGCAAGGACTTTTCCGTCGACCGTCGCTCACCGGGTTACCGTTGGCTGGAGCTGTATCCAGACGGTCGTATTGAAACCAGTGTCAGCCGGGTTGACCATATTGAGTTTGAAGTAGATTACTCTGTTAAAGGATACTGAAACCTTTTCTGCGGAGTTTGCCCTTGTCTGCCAATCAAACTGTTGCCTGTCTTTATCTGCATGGTTTTCTGAGCTCTCCGGCGTCGGCCAAGGCCCAGCAAACACTGGAGTATTTCCAGCGTGAGCTGCCGGGTTGTCTGATCAAGGCACCGGTTTTACCTTTCAGTCCCTTTGAAGCGATCCAGCTGGCGCGTCAAACCCTTGATGAGCTGGCACAGCAGTGCCCGCAGGTTTTTGTAATCGGCAGTTCGCTGGGCGGTTTCTACGCCACCCGACTGGCGCAGGATCTCGGGGTTCCGGCGGTCCTGGTGAATCCGGCTGTACGTCCTCACGAATTGTTCCGGCATTATCTTGGGCCGGTAACCCACTACCACACGGGTGAGGTTCATCAGCTGGAAGAGCGCCATCTGCAAATGCTGGCAGATATTGCGGTTGAATCGATAGCCCAGCCCAACAAGCTGCTGGTACTGCTGCAAACCGGTGACGCGACACTGGATTACCGCCACGCCGAACAACTCTATGAACGCTGCCAGCTGGTGATTGAAGCGGGTGGTGATCACGCCTTTCAGGGCTATGACCAGCATTTGCCCGCTATTGTCGCCTTTGCCCGCCAGCACTATTACCCGCAGTAAGGATGCCAGCCTGACGGTCGCTCGTTATACTCGGGCTGCCGATCATGGGCCGAGGATGTTAAAGAGGTAGCTATGTCCGAAAATCGCAGCAGCCAGGCGCGTGCTGGTGAATACAATGCATCATCGATTGAGGTGCTCAGTGGTCTGGATCCGGTGCGCAAACGCCCCGGTATGTACACAGATACCACCCGCCCCAATCACCTCGCCCAGGAAGTGATTGATAACTCGGTGGACGAAGCGCTGGCAGGTCATGCCAGCTCCATCGAAGTGGTATTACACGACGACGGCTCGATGACCGTAACGGACGATGGTCGTGGGATGCCTACCGATATTCACCCGGAGCACGGCGTTTCCGGCGTCGAACTGATCCTCACCAAGCTGCATGCCGGTGGCAAGTTCTCCAACGACAATTACCAGTTCTCCGGTGGTCTTCACGGGGTCGGTGTATCCGTAGTGAATGCGCTGTCGCAACTGCTGGAAGTAACCATCTGGCGTAATGGCGAAGTACATCGCATCGGCTTCCGTGACGGTGAAAAGGCAGTTGATCTGCAAGTGGTCGACAGTTGTGGCAAGAAACGCACGGGTACCAGCGTACGCTTTCTGCCGGATCCAAAATATTTCGACAGCCCACGTTTTTCCGTAGTGCGACTGAAGCACATCCTGCGGGCCAAGGCGGTGTTGTGCCCAGGGTTGAAGATCAGCTTCAAGGGCGTTGACAATGCTGACAACGAAGAATGGTTCTATCAGGATGGTCTGAAAGACTATCTGGCCGCTGCCAGCAAGGGTTACGAAGTGCTGCCTGCCGAGCCATTTACCGGCTCTTTCGCTGGTAAGACCGAAGCGGCCGACTGGGCAGTGCACTGGTTGCCGGAGGGCGGTGAACTGCTGCAGGAAAGCTACGTCAACCTGATTCCGACGGCACAGGGCGGTACTCACGTTAATGGTTTCCGCTCCGGTCTGCTGGATGCCCTGCGGGAGTTTTGTGAATTCCGTAATCTGTTGCCGCGAGGCGTCAAACTGACTCCGGACGACATCTGGGAGCGCTGTGGCTACGTCTTGTCAGCCAAGCTGGCCGATCCGCAGTTTGCCGGTCAAACCAAGGAACGGCTGTCGTCCCGCGAAGCATCAGCCTTTATCTCAGGCATTGTGAAGGATGCCTTTGCGCTGTGGCTGAATGACAACATCATTGATGCTGAAAAGCTTGCCGAGCTGGCGATCAGCAGCGCCCAGAGCCGTCTGCGCAAGGCCAAAAAGGTGGCTCGCAAAAAAATCACCCAGGGCCCGGCATTACCCGGCAAGCTGGCGGACTGCACTGGTCAGGACAGTGAGCGCACCGAACTGTTTCTGGTGGAGGGTGACTCGGCGGGTGGTTCCGCCAAGCAGGCCCGTGACCGCGAATTCCAGGCCATCATGCCGCTGCGCGGTAAAATCCTGAATACCTGGGAAGTCGATTCCGACCAGATTCTGGCGTCTCAGGAAGTGCATGATATTGCGGTGGCGCTGGGGATTGATCCGGCCTCGGATGACCTCAGCGGACTGCGTTATGGCAAGGTTTGTATCCTTGCTGATGCCGACTCGGACGGCCTGCACATTGCAACGCTGCTGTGCGCGCTGTTCGTACGCCATTTCCCGGCGCTGGTGGCGGGTGGTCATGTCTATGTGGCGATGCCGCCGCTGTACCGGATCGATATTGGCAAGGATGTTTATTATGCATTGGATGAAGCCGAGCGGGCGGGCATTCTCGAACGTATCGAAGCCGAGAAAAAACGGGGCAAGGTCAATGTCCAGCGCTTCAAGGGGCTGGGGGAAATGAACCCGATCCAGCTACGCGAAACCACCATGGATCCGAATACCCGTCGGTTGGTGCAACTGGTGCTGGAAGATGAGCGTGAGGCTGTGGATAACTCCGACGAAGAAGCATCAGAAGGCTCGGCCAACTATGCCGAAACCATGGAACTAATGGATATGTTGCTGGCCAAGAAGCGTTCTGGTGATCGCAAAAACTGGCTCGAACAGCGAGGTAACGAGGCTGAGCTAGCCTGATAATCCGAAGCCTGCCAGCGGCAGGTTTAACTAACGCTGAAAAACAAAAAGGGCTGCCCGAAGGCAGCCCTTTTTGTTGGCCGAAGCCTGGATCAAGGCACAAAGTTGATGGGGAATTCAACGTTGGCTTTATCCACTTCCGGACGGTTCTTGAACTCCATACGGCGACAGAAAGACACAAGACGCTTGTGCAGGTCGTCGTTGTTCAGCTCACTGCTACCGATTTCACAGGACTCAACTGAACCATTCGGCAGAATGGTGACGTCGAGTACCACGGTACCAGCCAGTGTCGGATCATCACGCTGGGCGCGACGGTAGGCACTGAAGAAACGCTGTTTGTTGGATTCAAACACCAGTCGCAGCTCTTCCTGGGTACGCTTGGTAGCGGCTTCCTTGGTCTTGCGGACCTCTTCTGCCGATACTGCAACCGCAGTGGTGCTGCGCTCACCTAGCGCTTCGCCGGAGGTAGCTGCTGTCAGGGTCGATTCATCGATACCTGCCAGTGAAACCACGGCATTCTTGTCAACAATACTGCCAGCACCGACTGCGGCACTGCCGTTGTTGCTCAAGGCTGCGCTGCTGGTATCCAGCTTGGCGCTCGGGATTGCAGAAGCCAGTGCGGCGAGGGAGTTAAGTGCATCGGCACCCAATGCTTCCTTCACTTTTTCCTGGGCTTTCTTGCGCTCCTCTGGCTTGGCTTCTACCTTTGGAACCGGTTTGGGTTTCGGTTTCGTTTTTTCCTCAGGTTTTGGCATTTCCGGCTTTGGCTCTTCTTTCTTCTCTTCCTTTGGTGGAGGAGGTGGTGGAGGAGGCGGTACCGGCTTTTTCTGTTCCAGCAACTTGGCCAGTGTTGGCGGCACTTTTTCCAGCTCACTACGGTCCGGTTCCGGCACGTTGATAAACGGGATGATGACGCCAACAATCACAGTGAACAGCAGCAAGCCGACCAGAATCGGGATGTAGCGTTTTTCACTGCTGTCAGACCATGGCAACACAGGCTGGTGACGCATGATTTGCTCACTCATTACGCACCTCCCGCATCGACTTTGTTAACCGCCAGCGAGATATTGCTGTAGGTTGCTTCGGAACAGGTACTCATGACCCGCTTCAGCAACTGATACGGCGTATCCTTGTCGCCTACGATGGTGATGAAGCGTCCGGCCTGCAGGGCTTCCGGCGACAGCGGGTCACGTTCGGCCTGGTATTGCAGTTCTGCCAGCAACGGCTCAATCACTTCTTTCTCGTTGTCCGTTTCGTTCAGGTTTGCCAGTGCGATGATTGAACGACCCTGTACCAGGATGTCGTTTTTGTTCACCATCACTACCAGTTGTTCTTCCGGCATGTTCTCGGCAATCGAGGCAGGCAGTTCAATCTGGTCGGCATCTTCAACCCGGACATCGTTCTGGTTGACCATCAGGAAGAACACCAGAATGGTGAAGATATCCATCAGGGCAGTTAGGTTCAGCGTACCGCCGCCGCGATTACGCTTGTGGTTGCGCTCCATTCGTTTGGCGCGACGAGACGTCTTCTTCATTGTGAAGCCTCCGTTGTGTTCGCCTGTTCTTCTGGAGCTGCACCCAGGGAAATGTCCGGGAACAGTTGGGCATCAACCACGGATGTCACTACAACAGCCGGGTAAACTCGTACGCTATCCATCACGTTGACCAGAGTCTGGTAATCAATACCGGGCTCAGGCAGCAGGTTGATTGCGCTCTTGTCTGCAAAAACCGGATCTTTCTTCAGTTCCTGCAGGGCAGCAGACAGCCCCTTGAAGTCGTGTTCCTCACCGATATTCGGCAGGTTGGCTACCACGCTGGTTTGCAGCATGTAGCTGTAAGACACTTCCAGGCTGTCCTTACGGATGATGACCTCGAGCGTCACATCTTTTGGATCCACCACAGTGGGTGAATCACCCGTGGGTAACTTGAGATCGAGAACCGAAATCTGCGAGAACACCATGTTCAGCAGCAGTACCGGTACCAGCACGATCATCAGGTTCATAAAGGATGTAACGTTGAGCTCCGCCGTTTCTTGGTTACGTTGGCGTCTCATGGGTGGTTACATCTCACTTGTTGTCGGTGGAGGACGGCTTGCGTTCAGTGATGATGTTCAGGAATTTGACGCCAGCCATTTCGATGCTGTCGACAATTTCGTTGGTCTTGGTTTGCAGGTAGGTGTGCAGCAGCAGCAATGGAATCGCCGCCATCAGACCGAATGCCGTGGTGTTCATGGCCACGGAAATGGATTGTGACAGCAGGGTGGCTTTTTCAGCTGGAGCAGCGTTGGCTACGGCGGTAAAGGCCGCGATCAGACCCATAATGGTACCCAACAGACCCAGCAGGGTAGCAATGTTGGCCAGGGTAGAGACGTATTGGGTACGTTTTTCCAGTTGAGGAACTGCTTCCATCAGACCTTCTTCCATGGCGTATTCAATTTCTTCACGACGCTGGCTACCCGGAATGCGGGCAATGGCCACGGAGAAAATGTCGCCCAGCTTGGTGCCGGACTCATTGGCGTAGTTCAGTGCTGCACGCATATCGCGTTTTTCCAGCATTGGCAGGATTTCTTCGAAAGCCTTGCGGTTAGATGACTTTTCCTTGGTCAGGTACAGCAGACGTTCGATGGCAATCGCCAGACCGATGGCCATGACGATGGCGATCGGGTACATGAAGGCGCCACCTTCTTGAAAGAAGCGAACGATGGATTCCATAGGAGTTCCCCCAAAAGTTATTGCGTAATCAGTAGTTGTTGATAAATGTTTGTGAATCCGGATTTAAGCGGATTCAGGTTTCAAATACGTGCAGCTATGCGGCATTTGGTCGACTATTTCCCGCTTTGGTGTTGTTCGGCCAGATTGTCGCCAAAGCCGGTTTTGAACCGCTGTGAATATTCCACTTCACGATAGAAGCTGCGGGGTTCCAGGGGTTCAAATCGTTCCTCTTCATAGCCGGTAACAGCTTCCAGTTCGATTTCCTGGTCGGATGGCGTTTTCCAGGAAGTAATCGTCAGGATGCCGGCGTCTTCTGCACTGCCCATGATGTCGATACCTTCCAGTTGAATGGAGTCGGCAGCATGGCTACTGGCGGACAAACCCAACAGCAGCAGGGCAAGGGATTTAGCCAGGTGTTTCATTCGCTAATCTCCTCAGGTGCGGTGTCGGGCTGGCTTGATTCCGCTGCTGCGTCAGTCGCAGAGGTTGCTTCTGCCGGTTCGGCCGGAGCTGGTTCAGCAGCGGGGGGAGTTTGGGGTTGGCTGGCCTCAAGGCGTTTGCTGAGGTCCGTAATCCAGATATCCAGTTGCGGGTCGTCTTCTGCATAAGCACGCTGGGCAGCCTTGTACTGCACCAGAGCCCGGGCCTGGTCGTTCATATAAAGGTCGTAAAGGATGCCGAGGTTGTAATGAAGGTCGGCGCTGTTATTTCCGGAGCAGGCGATGGCCTGTTTATAGTTATCTTCCGCCAGGCTGAATTCACCCAGTTCGCGAGCAATCGGTCCCATGGTTGCCAGAGCCGGACAAAAGCCGGGCTTCAACTGTAAGGCGGTTTCGACCGAACCTTTGGCCGCTTCAAATTCACCGTTGTGATATTGCGACAGCGCCAGATTGACCCATACTCCCGGGAAATCCGGGTTGCGCTCAGACATCATTTGCCAGTGCTGTTCAGCCTGTTTGAAATTCTTGCTTTTCAGCAAAATCAGGCCGTGTTTGTAGATACTCTGGGTATCTGCATCAATACCGGCATTGGGGTCTTCGACCTGTTCTGCCGGCTGATTGGCCTCATCTGCGGTCGGGGCTTCGTCAGGTTCGTTGTCCTTGACTCCCAGAGTACCGCAGCCACCAAGGGCCAGCAGGACGATAAAACTAGCGAATCTGACTAACATAGCCTGGTGCCTTTTCTTCCTTGCGATATTGGGTTGGCTTCAGCTCTGACATAACTTCAAAGCTTTTCTTGACCCATTCATCGTAAATACCGTCGTAGGTGCGGTTGATGTTTTTCATCTGGATATCCATCGCCGCCTGTTCAAACGGGTAGGCCTGGTCTTCCAGCAGGAATTGGTACTCTTCCAGCTCCAGATCATCCATACCGGCCGGCCGTTCGGAGTTCAGCAAAGCCTTGCTGAGCTGGGTATAGAGCTGGCCAATGCGGTAGGTCGAGGCCGTGGTGTACTCCTGCACGCCAGACTGCACGGTATCGGTATACATTTGCTGGGCCTTTTCCAGTGCCTTGTTTTTCTTCGGAATACTCTTGTTCAGCGGCAGGCTGAGCGGAATCTTCTCGTAGTCAGTGCGGGCCATTTCGGCCAGTTCATAAGTGGCACCGGCTGCCAGGAAACGCGAGCGTGGCGTGGCCTTGGCACCAGCGTCGTTGTTCAGCTGGATCACTTTCTTGAGCCAGTAGAGGCGTTTGCCCATGGCTTCTTCGGTACCCTCTGCGGCGTACAGTTGCTCCAGCTTGGCGTGTGCTTCAACCAGTGGGTCGAATGGCTTCTCATAGCTGTTGGCGTAACGTCTGTACATGATGATGGCACTTTCCGGATCACCGGCTTTTTCGTAGTACTCGGCGGCCTGGAAGCAGGCAATACGCTGCTGTTTAACATCGGTACTGGTACGCCATACGTTGGTCAGGATCTTGGCGGCAGGGCCCCATTTTTCCTGCTGTTCGTAGATGTACACCAGCTTCTGCGGAATATCCTTGCTGAGCTTGTTGTCAGGGTATTTCTTCTGCAGAGTCAGATAAGCCTGTTCGGCTTCGTCGTACTTCTTGACTTCCAGCAACAAGGTCGCAGCGTCGAATTCAGCCACAACCGAGTTTTCACTGCCCGGCGTTACGTCGCCAATACGGTTCCAGTTGGAGGCTGCCAGTTCGTAATTGCCCTGTTCGCGAGCCTGTTCACCCTGTTTGTAAATCGCAGCGGCAACTTTTTCGCGCAGATCCTTGCGGGTCTTGCGATCAATCTTGTTGTATTTGAGCGCTTCCCGGAGGGATTCTTCGGCCTCCTGATAATTGCCCAGCTCATAAGAGGCGTGGCCTCGTACCAACGCAGCACCGTAGCGATGCTGGGCAGAAAGGCTGTCGCGAATTTCCCAGGCCATACGGGAAACGGCAAGCGCTTCTTCGTAGTTGTCGTCTTCCAGGAACAGCTCGGCGGTGGCAACCAGTACCTGGCCACGTTTTTCGTGATCCGGGAAAGCGCGTACAAATCGCATGGCATTTTCAGCACCTTGCTGACGCCACTCGTAGGCCTGCTGTTCGTCGGTTGGCTTGTACTTGCCGTAGGTCAGTACGGTTGCATAGCCAGCTTCGGCGGCTTTTTCATAGTCCGGATACTGGTAGGCGACGATTTCGTAGTGATCCCGAGCCAATGGGTAGTTGCCGATCTCATAGGCGATTTCAGCCAACAGGAAATGGGCTTCGGCAATATCGGCAGCATCGGGTACGCTGCGGATATAAATCTCATACCACTTGGCGGCCTGGGCATAACGCTCAGCTTTTTCGCTGTCGTTTTTGGCTTGCTGGGCCCAACCGTGGTTGAACTTGGCCAGATCCAACAGATAGCTGGCCAGTGGCTCCTTGATGGTTTCCCGTACTTCGTCGCTGTGGGCCAGCCAATATGGCGTATCGATGCCAAAACGGTCGATGTATTCGCCTTCATACTGGCGCTTGAGAACCGGGTAGTTGGCATCGTTGTACAGCGTAATCATCTGCTGCATGGCTGCCGGAGCACGGTCATCATCAGGATAACGGGCAACAAAGGCAGATAACGTCGACGCAGCACTCTGGTAGTACTTCTGCTCGACATAGACTTCAGCGAGACGCTGATAGACCAGGTATTCGTAGTGACGATGGCCATGGCGGTCAAAGAAATCACCGATTTCTTCCCACTCACCACGGAAGCTGAAAGTAACAGCCATGTTGTAGAGGCTGTCTTTCAGGATTGCCAGATCGCCACTGGAAGCGACATCAATGCTGGCGGCAGTCGGGAACATTTCATCCAGCAGGTTGGCAAAAATATCCAGACTGTCGTCGTAACGGCTTTGCTTGAATACGGACCAGCCTTTTTTATAGACGGCGTCGTTGTAGTACTTGTTGCCGGGCTTGCCGTACGCCTGAATGGCGCCAAAGGCGGTTTCCGCCGCGGTGTAGTCACCCATTACGTATCGCAGTTCGCCCAGTCGGAACTGGGCGTCAAGGTAATAGGCAGAATCCGGGTAGTGCTCAACCAGGCTATCCAGTACCCGTACGGTATCTTCTGGCTGGGCGGCAATGCTGTAAGCCTTGGCCAGCTGATACAGAATCTGGTCACTGCCTTCGCCAAACTGCTGGTCGGCCAGATTGGCTTCCAGGGAACGAATCGATTCCGCCAGCTCGGCCGGAGAAATCTGCTTTTCTTCTTCACTGACGAAGTCGCTTTCCATCATCGCAATCTGGCTATTGAGGCTCAGGGCTGCAACGCGCTGGGAAGCAATCAGCAGATATTTCTGGTCATCCGGAGCGACCTGAAGATACGCCTGATAACGTTTGACCACGTCTTCGCTGGTGACGATTAACGGTTCCTTGGTTGGTTGCTTCAATGAGTGATAACTCATCTCGGCGATGGTGTTCTGGGGTTCCGTCTGGTGGGTGACGCAGCCGGAAGTCAGCAGCATGAGGGTGCACACAGCTGACCATAATGGAAGGCGCTGGTCAGTCATGGTCAGTCGAGCCTCCTGCTGCGGCGTTATTGCGTCGGAATTCCTGGTCATAAATACGGGCAATAGCCAGACGGGTGGTGGCCAGATAGTGTTTGAGGCGGTCTGTCAGGTTCGTCAGATGTTGCTGGGCAACGGCGACAACCTGTTGGCCTTGTTGCTGTTCAAGCTGATCCAAGGAACTGCGGAAATCGTTCAAACGACTGCCGTAGTCGCTGAGATAGCTGTCCTGTTCCGCAGTTTCAGCCATAAACTCAGTATTCTGGACCGCCAATTGACGCTGACTCAGTAGCTGGTTGCGTAACTGGCGATGCTGGGCCTGCAACTGCAGCAGCTGTTTTTGCTGCTGCCATTGGCGCGCGGGAACGGCTTTGGCGGCTTGCCACAGCTGTACCCCCGAAAGAAATTCAGCCTGGGCGCGGAGCTGGTTTTCCAGTGGCGTATCGCCATTGGCTGCTGCATGGACTGTGGCCAATTTTTCCAGACGAGCATTTTCATTGGCATTGGCAAACGGTACCAGCGCCAGCTGTTGTTGCTGAATTGTCAGCTGCTGTTGTTCTACCTTGGCCTGCAGCGCGGTGACCTGTTCTGCCATGGCGTCGAGCTCGCTGCTATCGGCCCAGCTTTGCTGATTGGCCAGACGCTGCTGCTGAACCTTCTCCAAACGGCTGGACGCTGTGGCTGTCCATTGTTGCAACAGCTTGATGTCAGCCAGTTGCTGACGTGCTTCGATAAAGTCGCTGCTGGACAGCAAGCCTTCCAGCTCGCGGTTTAGACGGGAAGCGGTCAGGCTGCCGGTGGTGGCGGTCAGATATTGCTGGTTATTGTCATCGGCAATCAGGTTGCCAGACCAGCTGGTGACCCATTTTTGCAGCAGTTCCGGCTGGCTCAACTGACCAAGACGTTGTAATACCTTGCTGAGGCGGCGCTCGGAATATTCATAAACTGGCAAGGATTCAACGCTGCCCTGTAACAGCTCTGCGATGTAGGACGTCGCCATCAGGGATTCCAGGACGTGGACATCCAGTGGCTCGAAGTTTTCCTGCAGCACTCGCCAGGGCTGTAATGCCTGGTCATATTGCCAGCGCTTGCTCAGCGTCCAGCCATATTGCAGCAGGGCATCTGCGGTGTATGGACTGTCTTTGGATATGACTCGCAGCAGTTCAATGGCACTGTCGTAACGCTTGTTGCGCAATTCGTATTTGGCAGCGGTCAGATTGAGGCGGTCGTTGAAGGCAATTTGATCCGGGGTGCCCGGATTGGCCCAGCGATAATCGTCAACCCACGCCAGCAGCTCGGCGGATTCAAGGCCCTTGCGCATTTGGGCCAGCATCAGGTTGTAGGCGGCAAAATGGGACCAGTCTGAATCTGTATCAATCTGTGCCAATTGCTCCGTCGCCGACTCGATCTGGTTCTGATTGGCTGCTGCGGTGGCTGCAATAAAATGGCCTTCAGCAACAGACTCGGCAGTAAGGTGGGCGGTTGGTGCCAGTGCTCGGGCAACCAGCTGACCAGCCAGGCTCCAGTGATTTTGTTCACTGGCACGCTTGGCCAGCATCAGCCAGGAGTCACCCAGGCCTTCCATCTTGTTGAGACGGGAATCTGCCAGCATGGCTGCAGCAAACTGCTCCATGCCTACATCAAGAAAGCCTTCTGGCAAGGTGTAGGAGACATCGTCATCCGCCAGTACCTGACCGCTGTCGCTGCCGGAAATGGCGTCGAGTGGCTGGCCGGTCATAAAACGATAGAAATAAACCCGTTTGGCCAGTTCATAATCAAGCAACTCAGCCCCTCTGGCCGGTTGTGGCTGAGTGGCTGACAAGCGATCAAGAATGCCATTTCCTGTATCGCCGCTGGCGGAGGCGGTCATTACAGCTGCCGCCAGGCCAAGGACAAGAATTCCCTGTCTACGCATGACTACCAAGCCTTGAGTGTCGCTGACGCGCTGTGCAGGGCGCTGTTGTCAGAAATGGTCAGCAGCAATTTCAGGTGTTGATCAGTTTTCCTGAAAGTACCTTCATAGACCAGGTTACGAATTTGCTGATTGCCATCCTTACCCTTGAACACCGCGCGCAATTTATGGAAACCGGGGCTGACGACAAAGTCTGCCAGTGGCTGGATCGCACCCGCTGACAGCGCCTGAACTTCCTTTTCCGTATAGGTGTAGGTGATCGGGGCAATGCCTGCGCCGCTCAGTTCAACAGACATTGGCTTGAAAAACTGGCCATCTGCCAGCGCAATATAAACGGCAGCCTTGCTGACAATCGGGCTGGTCAGCTGCTTTTCTATGGTTATCAGCTCATTGTTGAGCTCGATAACACTGCGTTTGGCCTGTTCAACGTTCAGCGCACTGTCGTCCGCTGCCAGCGCCAGAGATGTTGTAAGCCAGAGCATCCCTGCAACCCAAAATTTCATAACCACCTCAATTCATGGAATCCGCGTTTGCTTGTTCTGACACCATTTGTTGCAGTGCTCGGTCTGCCAAACTCTGGTTACGGGATAATCTGCCAGTAAATGTGTAAGCCAGCAGGCCATCCCGATTAATCAGCATTACCGCTGGCTGGGGCTCAACGCTCCAGGCATTGGTCAGGCTGCGGCTGTATACCAGCAGCGGCAGCGTTGTTTTTGGTACCTGGCCCTGCAAGGATTCTTCTGCCGTCCAGATAACCCGGCTGACCAAACCACTGGCAGCATATTTCTGCAACAGCTGTTCGTAGGCCGGTAGGTCCTTGTCGCAGGACTCGCAGGAGCCAACCCACAGCAACATTACCGGGTGACCAAGCTGTTCCTCGATATTGAAACCAAAGCCGCTACGCAAGGCTGGCAGTGTCAGACCGGTGACTGGCTGACCAGGTTGCAGGTTCACTGCGCCTGTTTCGGCGTGAGTCGTAAAACCGGCTGCTGCAAGCAATATCAGTAGTAGAAGCCGAACTCGATGCCCCATTGCAAACCTCGATGCGTACCTGCTTTATTCAGGACTGAGTCGTCCACATAGAAATATCGGGTTGTGGTGCCCAGCCAGTATTCGTCCAGCATGAAGTGGAGCGAGGTACCAACACTGCTGTAGAGACCGTTGCTGCCACCGGTGAACTGTTCACCGACCATGCCTTCCAGGTTCAACTGCCATGGGATAAAGGTCTTGCCATTGGTGCTGGCAATGCCATTCAGCAGTGAATAACCAATACCGGTGCTGATGGTGCGGAAGGACGCATTCTTCTTCATCGCTTCGCTGCCATCACTGTTGTAGATGGTTGGATTGCCAAATGAAGACATGCCCAGCTCAATGTTCAGCAAGGCATCAAAGCGGTCGGTCAGGTGGTAGCGCAGGTTGCCGCCAAACACCAGCTGGTCGCCAAAGGTAGCGGAGGTCTGCTGGGTCAGTGACATACCAATCATGCCCAGCTGTTCTGGCAATGAATCGTCGAAATTGAGTGTGTGCGGAACCGGCTCAAAAATTTCGGCTGGCTGCTCAACCACAGTGCCAGCTACCAAAGGCAACAGGCCTTGCATAACACTAGGATCATCCAGGGCATTGGTGGCTACTGTTGTCGCAGAAGCCGTTGTTTCTGAAGTCTTCATGGTGCCCAACAGCTTCGCCATCATGGCCGGATCTTCGAAAGCATTTGCTTCCGGTTGCTTGCTGACCTTGATGGTCTGCAACAGCTTTTCCATTACTGCGGGGTCGTTCATCACTTCCGTGGTATCAACCGGCAGGGACTGTTGCTGATTGGCAGCGGATTGCTGGGCCATCACTTGCAACAGCTTTTGCATCACCTCTGGATCATTCAGTGCTTCGCTGTCGACCACGGGAGAACTTTTCGCCACTGCCTGCTTGTTGATCATTTGCAACAGCTTTTGCAATACGGTCGGATCGTCCAGCGCTGACGCAGGTGCTTCTGCCTGAACCAGTGGTGAAATACTCAGGAGTAAACCCAGTGCCAGACTGGATTTTTTCAGAAACGAATTTTCCATACTAGGGCTAACGCTCCATGGTTTGCACTATTGCCAGAGAGGGCTTGCTGGACTTGCACGCGTCCGCCAAAACTGACGTTGTAAGCTAGGTTCCAATTCAGGTCGGCTGAGGCCTCGATGTAGGGAACCGTGGCGGAGTCGCCGTCGTCATCCCAGCGACGGGAACCGTCCGAGTTTTTGCTCAAGCCACCGCCAAGATAGGCATCCCAGCTCCATGACTCACTTTCCTCGAGCATGAAACGCTTGCCGAAAGAGGCTGAGTACCAGGGGTCTTCGTGGTCAACCGAGCGGGACAACCGGACGGTGAGATCTTCTTCCCAGGCGCGGAAATTAATCCCCAACGCGAGGGCTGATTCAGACGTGACAGCCATGTCTAACTGAATATGGTTTTCATCACTCTGGTCGCGGAACTGTAAGGGTTCCGGGCGACGCAGGGTGTCAGGGTTGAGCATCAGCTCATCAACGCTGATCCAGCCTTCATATTCGCCGGATTTGACGTATAGCCAGTCAAGTTGACGCTTCAGCGGGATCAGATTGGAGTCGGATGGCAGATCGGTAATAACCGGATAGTTGGCAGCAGGTCCCAGACGCAGTTGCAGGGGCGCGGCCTGGCAGGCAGCAGACATGAGCAGACCTGCAGTCAAACCGGTAAGTGCAAAGCTACGAGCCTTGGTGGCGAGCGATGCCTGTCGCAGTTGTTCCAATGTTGCCTTCATAGCGGCACAGGTTCCTTGTAAAAATACCAATTGGCGCTCAGTTGCTGGCTGCGAAGTATGGTGAGGTGAATGCGGCACGTCAATCGTTCGCAGTAACAATGTATCCATCGTGTAATAACTGGAGGGTCTAAGGGGACGCCATTGCCAACTTACAAGACACATACAGTTGGTTATGGTACGGCATTAAAAGGACGGTTTTATGTCACCAGGATAATGAATTGACGACGCATACTTACCAATCGTGACGGAATGTCAGGGCTTTTATCACCGGATCATCTTGCAATAAACGATGATTGTAAAAGCGGATGTCGATAAATCCGTGTACCAAGGAGCGACCGTAACAGAAAGAAATGCTTTGTAAGCACGACTGGTTCACGTTTGTCATGTAGAACAGGTCTTATTTTTGCCCCTCTGGGAATGTTGGCAATGTCCGCTTTGATTGTCGTGACATTGCCGTGGGGCGGAGGCTGGTTCACAATCGGCCGAATTATTCACTGACGTATTCGAATATTCATGACGCAAACCAGTTATACCGACGATGGCGTAGAACGTCAGTCGTTGCGCCAGTATACCGAGAACGCCTATCTCAACTATTCCATGTACGTGATTCTGGACCGTGCCTTGCCACACGTAGGCGATGGTCTGAAACCGGTACAGCGACGCATCATTTATGCGATGAGTGAGTTGGGCCTCAAGTCTTCGGCCAAATACAAGAAGTCAGCCCGTACGGTCGGCGACGTTCTGGGTAAATATCACCCGCACGGTGACAGCGCCTGTTATGAAGCCATGGTGTTGATGGCGCAGCCTTTTTCCTACCGCTATCCGCTGATTGATGGCCAGGGCAACTGGGGCGCGCCGGACGATCCCAAATCGTTCGCTGCGATGCGTTATACCGAAGCCAAGCTATCACCGTTTGCCGATGTCTTGCTGGGTGAGCTGGGTCAGGGCACGGTCAGCTGGCAGCCTAACTTTGATGGCACGATGGATGAACCGACGACGCTGCCAGCGCGGCTGCCGCACGTGATGTTGAATGGCACGACCGGTATTGCGGTGGGCATGGCGACGGATATTCCACCGCACAATGTGCGCGAAATCGCCAGCGCCTGTATCCATTTACTGGATAACCCGGCAGCGACATTGGATGAGCTGTGCGAGCTGGTGCCAGGGCCTGACTTCCCGACGGACGCGGAAATCATCACACCTCGGGACGAATTGCGGAAGATTTACGCCAGTGGCCGTGGTGGCTTCAAGATGCGGGCGGTTTACGCCATTGAAGATGGCGATATCGTCATCACGGCATTGCCGCACCAGACCTCTGGTGCCAAGGTGATGGAGCAGATTGCTGCCCAGATGCAGGCCAAAAAGCTGCCGTTGGTAACGGACCTGCGCGATGAATCCGATCATGAAAACCCGACCCGGCTGGTGATTGTGCCGCGTTCCCGCAAGGTCGACGCTGATGCCATTATGGCGCACCTGTTTGCCACCACGGATCTCGAACGCAACTACCGCGTCAACATGAACGTGATTGGTCTGGATGGCCGTCCGCAGGTGAAAAATCTGCCGACCATGTTGAGTGAGTGGCTCAGCTACCGAACCGAAACCGTTCGCCGCCGGTTGCAGTATCGGCTAGACAAGGTGCTGGCACGACTGCATATCCTCGAGGGTTTACTGGTTGCCTTCCTCAATATTGATGAAGTGATCGAAATTATTCGTGCCGAAGATCAGCCCAAGCCGGTGTTGATGGAACGGTTTGGCATTTCCGACCTGCAGGCCGAAGCGATTCTGGAACTCAAGCTGCGCCATCTGGCCAAGCTCGAGGAAATGAAGATTCGCGGCGAGCAGGATGAACTCGAAAAAGAGCGCGATTACCTGGAAAAAACCCTCGGTTCCGAGCGCCGTCTGAAAACCCTGATCAAGAAGGAAATTTCAGCGGATGCGGAAAAATACGGCGATGACCGCCGCACACCGTTGGTGATTCGTGGCGAAGCACGGGCTCTGACTGAAGCCGAACTGGTGTCGTCCGAGCCAGTCACCGTGGTGCTGTCGAACAAGGGCTGGATCCGCGCCGCCAAAGGCCACGATATGGACGGCGAAAAACTCAGCTACAAGGCCGGTGATGGTTTTCTGGCTGCCTGCATGGGGCGTAGCAACGATCCATTGATTCTGATCGACGACAGTGGCCGCAGTTATAGCCTGGCGGCTCATAGCTTGCCGAGTGCCCGTGGCCAGGGCGAACCTCTGACCGGGCGTTTGAACCCGCCGGCCGGAGCCAGCTTCCGCCATATGCTGATGGGGCTGGAAAAGGAAGACTACCTGCTCTGCAGTGATGCCGGTTACGGCTTTATCTGCAACATTGCCGACATGCAAAGCAAGAACAAGGCGGGCAAGGCGCTGGTTAGTTTGTCAGAAAATGCCAGGTTGATGGCGCCGGTGCGGCTGACAGCCGTGGATAACCACTGGATTGCGGCGGTCACCAATGAAGGCCGGCTGTTGATGTTCCCGGCTGAAGACTTGCCGCGACTGGCGAAAGGCAAGGGCAACAAGCTGATCAACATCAGCACGGCGCGGGCGTCTGCGCGTGAAGAATGGCTGGTGGCGGTGGTGGCGCTCAATCCGGCCGACCAAATGGTGGTCTATTCCGGTAAGCGTCATATGACGCTGAAGTTCAGCGATCTGGAACACTATCAGGGCGAACGAGGTCGCCGAGGCAACAAGTTGCCACGAGGCTTCCAGAACGTTGACCGCCTTGAAGTAGTGGGAACCGCAAGCGAGTCTGACTAAGCAGCCGGTCAGGCTCTTTTAAATCAGAACCTTGTGGCAAGGCTGGCCCGTTCGGGTCAGCCAGCTTCAACCTGAAACAGTCGGAAGCAGAACTCCTTGGTCTGCTTTTGTTTCAGCTCCTGCCAGTTGGGCGGTAGTTGCAGCTGCAGGCCGGTTTCATGTTCGACATACACCAGAGCACCCGGTAACAGGGTGAGCGAATCAATCGCCGGTTGCAGCAGCTTGAGGCCAAACGGCGGATCCAGAAACACCAGATCATAAGGTTCCGGGTTCTGCTTCAGCCAGTTCAGTGCGTCGCCCGCCCAGATCTGGGCATTACGGGCTCCCAGAGTTTGCAGGTTTTCTTTCAGCTGCACCGCCGCGCTGGGGTTTTTTTCCAGAAACACTACTTCTTTGGCTCCGCGTGACAGGGCTTCAAAGCCCAGGGCGCCACTGCCAGCAAAAGCATCCAGCACCCGCGCGCCCTCGACATCAAACTGCAGCCAGTTGAACAGGGTTTCACGAACCCGGTCGAGGGTTGGCCGCAAGCCATCAATGGCCGGGAAGCGCAGTCGGCGGGAGCGCCATTGACCGCCAATGATACGTAACTGCTGGGAAGCGGGTTTTGCCAAGGGAATAACCGTTTTCAAAAATGGGACGAATCGCCATGGTATCAATTCGATTTCGGCAGCCAAAGCAGATAGTCAGTTGCTGCACACAAAATCTACTGCAAATAGTGGTAGCATAGCGCGATTATTTTTCCGGTCTTTTCGACCAGCCAAACAGTCAGATTCATCACCATGTTCAATTTTTTCAAGCGTAAAAACAAAGCTCAGGAAGAAGCGGCCAAGGCTGCTGACGTTGCTGCAGCCGAGACTGAAGCGACCCCGGCGGAAGTTGCGGCCGCTGCACAGCCTTCTGAGCCAGCGGAAACGGCTGGAACAGCCCCTGTCGATACTGTGATTGAAACAGCATCAGCGGCAGCAGAATCCGAGCAAGAACAGACAGACGTTGTAGCCGCCGAGCCAGCGACTCAGGTTGAATCTGCACCGGCGATTGAGCCAGAGCCGATTATTGAGGCTGAGCCTGTTGTTGAGCCAGAGCCTGCAGCGGTCGTTGCTGCTGAACCAGAAGCTGTAGCGGTTGCTACCGAAATGCCGGCAGAAAAACCCAAACGCGGTTTTTTTGCCCGTATCCGAGAAGGCCTGAGCCGTACCCGAAGTGGTTTGACCGATGGCCTGGCAAATCTGTTGCTGGGTAAAAAAGCCATCGATGACGACCTGCTGGAGGAACTTGAAACCCAGCTGTTGATGGCCGACGTGGGGGTTGAGGCCACCGGCGAGATCATGGCACGCCTCACAGAACGGGTATCCCGCAAGGAACTGGGGGATTCTGATGCGCTCTACAAGGCGCTGATTGAAGAACTCAAAACCTCGTTACAGGCGGTGGAAGCGCCGCTGCAAACCAGTGTGGGCAAAAAGCCGTTTGTGATCCTGATGGTGGGTATCAATGGCGTTGGCAAAACCACCACCATTGGCAAACTGGCACGTCAGTACCAGAGTCAGGGCAAAAGCGTGATGCTGGCTGCCGGTGATACCTTCCGCGCCGCCGCCGTAGAACAGCTGCAGGTATGGGGCGAACGCAACAAGGTGCCGGTGATTGCCCAGCACACAGGTGCTGACTCGGCCTCTGTGCTGTTTGATGCCTTGCAAGCGGCCCAAAGCCGTAATGTCGACGTCTTGATTGCCGATACTGCTGGTCGTCTGCATAACAAGGACAACCTGATGCAGGAGCTGGAAAAGGTGGTGCGGGTGATGAAAAAACTCGATCCCGAAGCGCCTCATGAAGTCATGTTGGTGCTGGATGCCGGTACCGGTCAGAACGCCATCAACCAGACCCGCCAGTTCCTGCAGGCCGTTGGTGTGACCGGCCTGACGCTGACCAAGCTGGATGGCACCGCCAAGGGTGGGGTGATCTTTGCGCTGGCCAAGCAATTCGGAATTCCGGTACGTTTTATCGGTGTCGGTGAAGGTATTGAAGACTTGCGTCCATTCCAGGCTGACCAGTTTATTGAGGCTCTGTTTCAGCGCGAAAACGAATAAGGCACAGAACGGAGCTGATTGATGAGCATGGTGCGGTTTGAACAGGTCAGTAAGCGTTATGGCGCTGCTGGCAGGGATGCCCTCAATGGTGTGAGTTTTGAACTGGATCGCGGTGAATTGGCGTTCCTCACAGGCCACAGTGGTGCGGGTAAAAGCACCCTGTTGAAGCTGATGATGATGATGGAACGGCCAACCCGTGGGCAATTGTTTGTTGATGACCAGAACCTCAACAAACTGCGCGCCAGTCAGGTGCCTTATCACCGCCGCAAGGTCGGCGTGGTATTCCAGAATCACCAGCTGCTGTTTGATCGCAGCGTTTACGACAACGTTGCACTACCGCTGCAAATAGCCGGTTATTCACCGGTCGACTGTGCCCGCCGGGTGCGGGCGGCGCTGGACTCCGTTGGTCTGTTGCAGCTCGAACGACGTAACCCGATTGAGCTTTCCGGTGGTGAACAGCAGCGGGTCGGTATTGCCCGCGCGGTGGTCAACAAGCCGCCGCTGCTGCTGGCAGACGAACCGACCGGTAACCTCGACCCCGAGTTGTCCGCCGAAATCATGGATCTGTTTGTGCGTTTCCAGCAGGTTGGCGTGACCGTCTTGATTGCCACCCACGATATCGCCCTGATCGAACGTATGGGCAAGCGGCGACTGATTCTTGATCACGGCCGTATGATGGGAGACACCCATGTCAGCGCCTGAACATCGCAGCGGTGCTGAATACACCCAGCGCAAAGTGGTGCGTAATGACACTCCGCCACCCACCCGAAAACCCTCCTCTGGCGCTTCTGCCCAGAACCTCGGTTTCACGGCCCGACTGATTGCCTGGCTGGGCCATCACCAGTTGGTGGCAGTGGAAACCCTGCTCAAGCTGCTGGCCAAACCGGCTGCCAGCCTGCTGACCTGGCTGGTGATTGCGATCGCGCTGACCTTGCCGGGCGGCCTCTGGATGGCGGTCAGCAACCTTGAACAACTCAGTGGCAGTGTGCAGCAATCGGGTCGTATGAGTGTTTATCTCAAGCCCGAGTTGTCGGTGACGGCCGCAACGACCTTGAAGCAGCGGATCGATCAGTTGCCGGGCGTGGCGAAAACCTCGCTGGTGGATGCCGATGCGGCGCTGGCGCAGTTTCGTGAAAATACCGGTTTGGCCGATGTGCTGGATATGTTGGATGGCAATCCGCTACCAGCAGTGATTCTGGTCGAGCCACCACTGGATCTATCCCGCGATGCCTTGCTGGCGTTACAGCAAAAGCTCGCTGACCTGGCGGGCGTTGAGTCCGTTGAACTGGATCTGGCCTGGCTTGAACGGCTTAACAGCTTGCTGGCATTGGCGCAGCGGATTGTACTGATTCTCGGCATTCTGCTGGCGCTGGCGATTCTGCTGGTGGTGGGCAATACCATTCGATTGGCAATTGCGGCGCGGGTTGATGAAATCCGGGTGGTCAAGCTGGTAGGCGGCACCAATGCCTATGTACGTCGGCCGTTTCTCTATACCGGCCTCTGGTACGGTATGGTCGGTGGTGTGTTGAGCTGGATTCTGTTGATCATATGCTGGGCGGTATTACATGGCCCAGTAGCTGAATTGGCCAGTTTGTACGGTTCCGGCTTTGAATTGCAGCCGCTCTCAGCTTCGGCGGCGCTGACACTCTTGCTGGTTGGCATGGGACTTGGCTGGTTTGGTGCCTGGTGGTCGGTTAGTCGTCATCTGGATGAAATTGAACCATAGTGTAATATTTTTATGGCAGATTGTTCTGGAAAAGGAACCATTTGCCGTCTTGGCGGTCTTTATTTTACGGTGCTACACTGCGTTGCGAGTTTCGTGTGTGTACCCTTGATGGGTCTACCCGACCAATACAGTGTTTGATTAACTGTTCACTAATTGGAGTGTTCAATGAACAAAGGTTTGCAAGCCGTTGATGCCTTGTCTCCGGGAGCCAATCTCGAAGCCTACCTTTCTACGGTCAATGCGATTCCTGTCCTGAGCGTCGAAGAAGAGCGTGAGCTGGCTGAGCGTCTGCATTATCAGGACGATCTCGATGCTGCCCGTCGTCTGGTTATGTCGCATCTGCGTTTTGTTGTTCACATTGCCCGCAGCTACTCTGGCTACGGTCTTAACCAGTCTGACCTGATTCAGGAAGGCAACGTCGGTCTGATGAAAGCGGTCAAACGCTTCAATCCGGAAGTTGGTGTACGCCTGGTATCCTTCGCTGTGCACTGGATCAAGGCCGAGATTCACGAATACATCCTGCGCAACTGGCGTATCGTCAAGGTTGCGACCACCAAGGCCCAGCGCAAGTTGTTCTTTAACCTGCGCAGTCAGAAAAAACGTCTGGGCTGGTTGAGCCAGGAAGAAGCTGCATCGATTGCTGATGATCTGGGTGTTGAAACCAAAACCGTATTCGAGATGGAAGGCCGTCTGAATTCCTATGACGCCGCGTTTGACGCCGGTGTTGATGACGATGACGAAACTGCCTATCAGGCACCGGCCTACTATCTGGAAGACAAGAGTGCCGACCCGGCGCTGATGGTTGAGACTGAGAACTTCGAACAGGATGCCAATGAACGTCTGGCGGTTGCGCTGGGTGATCTGGACGAGCGCAGCCGGGCGATTCTGCAGCAGCGCTGGCTTAATGAAGAGAAGTCCACTTTGCACGAACTGGCGGCCATGTATAACGTTTCCGCTGAACGTATTCGCCAGCTGGAAAAGAACGCCATGAAGAAACTCAAGGATGCGATGGGCGGGGCTTTGATGCCAGCCTGATGCTTTGGGAAGCTTCGATACAAATCAGCCACCTTCGGGTGGCTTTTTTGTTTCTTAAGCGTAGGTAATTCGCCAGACGCCAGCCAATAAAAAACCGCCCGAAGGCGGTTTCAAATCATTCAGCGATTCACGGCAGGGCTTATTTGCCACCACGCATGGAGTCGAAGAATTCGTCGTTGGTCTTGGTCTGGCTCAGCTTGCCCAGCAGGAATTCGATCGCCTGGATATCTTCCATTTCGCTCAGCAGTTTGCGCAGGATCCACAGACGTTGCAGATCGGCTTCCGGGAACATCATGTCTTCACGACGGGTGCCGGAACGACGGATGTTGATGGCCGGGTAGATGCGTTTTTCTGCGATCTTGCGATCCAGATGCAGTTCCTGGTTACCGGTACCCTTGAATTCTTCGTAGATCACTTCGTCCATCTTCGAACCGGTATCAACCAGTGCGGTGGCGATGATCGTCAGTGAGCCACCTTCTTCAACGTTACGGGCAGCACCAAAGAAACGCTTTGGTTTTTCCAGTGCGTTGGCGTCCACACCACCGGTCAGTACCTTGCCGGAGCTTGGGATTACGGTGTTGTAGGCACGTGCCAGACGGGTGATGGAGTCGAGCAGGATTACCACATCGCGCTTGTGTTCAACCAGACGCTTGGCTTTTTCGATGACCATTTCGGCAACCTGCACGTGGCGGGCGGGTGGCTCATCGAAGGTAGAGGCAACCACTTCGCCGCGCACGGAACGCTTCATTTCGGTTACTTCTTCCGGACGTTCGTCGATCAACAGCACGATCAGATCGCTTTCCGGATTGTTGCGGGTAATCGACTGGGCGATGGTCTGCAGCAGCATGGTTTTACCAGCTTTTGGCGGTGCTACAATCAGACCACGCTGACCTTTACCGATTGGTGCTACCAGGTCCAGAACACGGGAAGACAGGTCTTCTGTTGAACCGTTGCCTTGTTCCAGGATGAATTTTTCATTCGGGAACAGCGGCGTCAGGTTTTCAAACAGAACCTTGTTCTTGGCGTTTTCTGGCTTGTCGTCATTAATGTCTGCCACTTTCAGCATGGCAAAGTAGCGTTCACCGTCTTTTGGCGGACGGATCTTGCCGGAAATCTTGTCGCCCTTACGCAGGTTGAAGCGACGGATCTGGCTTGGCGATACATAAATATCGTCAGGGCCGGCCAGGTAGGAGCTGTTCGCGCTTCTCAGGAAGCCGAAGCCGTCCTGCAGAATTTCCAGTACCCCATCACCATAGATATCTTCCCCGCTTTTGGCGTGATGCTTGAGAATTGCGAAGATAATATCCTGCTTGCGAGTACGGCTAACGTTCTCCAGGTTCATCTCCCGAGCAATGTCGAGCAGCTCAGGAACGGATTTCAATTTCAGATCGGAAAGATTCATAGGGAAGATAGGTTGTGTTGTTTGGATATTGGGGTAGAGCTTGATATGGATATCAAGGCGAGGGCGCGTCAGAGAACCCGACTGCGTTTTGAACTATAGACCCAATGATATTGGGTGTCCAGCCCTCGAAAGCAAGGTTTTTCAAGGGCTGGATATAAATCAATTTTCTATCAGAGAGCTTGCTGGATGAAAGCTGTCAGCTCGGACTTGCTCATGGCACCAATCTTGGTGGCTTCGACGTTACCGTTCTTGAACAGAATCAGGGTCGGGATGCTGCGGATGCCGTATTTAGGGGCAGTCGCTTCGTTCTGATCGATGTTCAGCTTGGCGATTTTCAGCTTGCCAGCGAACTCTTCAGCGATTTCTTCCAGTACCGGAGCAATCATTTTGCATGGACCGCACCATTCAGCCCAGAAGTCGACCAGCACAGGCAAATCGCTGCCCAGCACATCGGATTCAAAAGTGTCGTCACTAGTCGAGATGATGAGATCGCTCATGGTTTCCCCTTGAAGGTTAAGGTCATAATTGCCTTCATTGTACGCGCGCTCCGGCTGGAATCAATCTCCAGAAAGCTCCGAACAGAGGATGGACATCGCCGGAGACGGGTTGCATATTTGGGTTTTTGCAGAATAAAGCGTCAGGATAGCAACCTATGTCAGATACTCCGGCCCAGCCAGGTGAATTGATTGCCGCGGTAGATCTGGGCTCCAACAGCTTCCATATGGTTATCGCCAGGGAATTTCACGGCGAATTCCAGACTCTCGAACGGCGTGGCCAGAAAGTCCAGCTGGCCGCTGGTCTGGATGAGCATTTTCATTTATCGGAAGAAGCGCAGCAGCGCGGCCTTGATTGCCTGCGTGAATTTGCCCAACGCTTGCAAGGCATGGACCCCGCACGGGTCAGTGTATTGGCTACCAACGCGCTGCGGGCCGCCCGCAACCGCCAGGAATTTATTGAACGTGCCGAAGCCGTACTGGGTTATCCCATTGAGGTGATTGCCGGGCGTGAAGAAGCCCGCCTGATTTATCTTGGTGTTGCCCATACGCTGGCGGACGATATGGGTAAACGGCTGGTGGTCGACATCGGCGGTGGCAGTACCGAATTTATCGTTGGTGAACGGTTTGAACCGAAGGCGCTGGAAAGCCTGCATATGGGCTGTGTGTCCTTCACCCAACGCTTTTTTGCCGATGGCAAAATCAACGAAGCCAATTTTGAACGGGCGGTGGCTGCTGCCCGGCAGGAATTGCAGAACATTGAATCCCAGTACAAGCAACTGGGCTGGCAAAGTGTGGTGGGCTCCTCCGGCACTATCCGGGCGGTGGAACAGACCCTGGTCGAGTTCGGCTGGACGACTGAAGGCATCAGCAAGCAGGCGCTGAAAAAGCTGCGCAAGCAAACCCTGCAGTTTGAAACCCTTGATGATGTGGTGCTGCCGGGTGTGAAAGTTGAACGTCGGCAGGTCTTTATTGGCGGTCTGGCAATTCTGACGGCGGTGTTTGATACCTTCGGTATTGAAAACATGGTCTATTCCGACGGTGCCTTGCGTGAAGGTGCCTTGTGGGATTTGTTTGGTCGTTCGGATCACGAAGACGTCCGCCAGCGCACGGTGCGTTCGTTAAAAGAACGTTTTTATGTCGATGAGGAACAGGCTGAACGGGTCAAGACCACCGCACTGGCGCTGTTTGCCCAGCTGCGTGACAGCTGGCAAATGACCGAGGCCTCGGCGTCGCTGTTGGGCTGGGCGGCGGATCTGCATGAAATCGGTTTGAGTCTGTCCCACAGCGGTTTCCACAAGCACGGCGCTTACCTGCTGCAACACGCGGATATGCTCGGTTTTACCCGCCAGGGGCAGGCCAAGCTGGCTGCCATGGTGCGCTGTCATCGGCGTAAATTTGCTACCGGTGAGTTTGATAGCGTGACCTCGACGCGGCGTAAACAGACGATTCAGCTGGCGCGTTTGCTGCGGTTGGCGGTGATTCTCAACCATGGCCGTGGTGCCCATCCGGTGCCGGTCCCGGTGGCGACGTGTAACGGCGATGATCTGAGGTTACAGCTGCCAGACGGCTGGCTGCAGGAACATCCGCTGACGGCCGGTGATCTGGCGGCGGAAGTGGATTGCCAGCAAGCGGCTGGCATGAAACTGGAAGTGCTCTGACAGCGGCTGGTTCCGCCCGACTGGAGAGTGGGGCGGAACAGCCGTTTGGGATCAGCTGGAAGTGGCAGCCAGGTTGGCCAGCAGAATCGACTGGGCGCGGATCACTTCTTCCCCTTCGGCAGGCTGGCTGCGGACGTAGGAGCCATCGGACTGCAGAATCCAGGCCTGGCTGTTGTCGTCCATATATACCTGCAGTTCGGCTTTTACCCGTTCCTTGAGCTTGTTGTTCTCAATCGGGAAGGCGGTTTCCACCCGGTTCAGCAGGTTACGCTCCATCAGATCGGCAGAACCCGCATATACTTCGTCCTTGCCATCATTCTGGAAGTAATACACCCGCGTATGTTCGAGGAAACGGCCGATGATGGAACGTACCTGAATGTTCTCGGATACTCCCGGCACGCCCGGCCGCAGGCTGCACATACCACGAATGATCAGTTCGACCTTCACGCCAGCCTGGGACGCGCGATAGAGCGCCTTGATAAACTTGGGTTCGGTCAGACCATTGGCTTTCAGACGAATCAGCGCTGGCTTGCCCGCTTCGGCGTGGGCTCGTTCACGATCGACCAGTTCAATCAGCTTTTTGTGCAGGGTGAACGGCGCGTGGAACAGCTTCTTGATCTTCAGTGCTGCTCCCATGCCGGTGAGTTGCTGGAATACGGCAGCAACGTCTTCACCAATCACGTCGTTGCTGGTGAGGAAACTGTAGTCGGTGTAGGCGCGGGCGTTACCGGCGTGGTAGTTACCGGTGCCGAGATGCACGTAGCGTTTGTAGCGATCGCCTTCCTTGCGCACGATCAGCATCATTTTGGCGTGGGTCTTGTAGCCCACCACACCGTAAACGACCACCGCACCGGCTTCCTGCAGACGGTTGGCCAGATAGAGGTTTTCCTCTTCATCAAAGCGCGCCCGCAGCTCGATCACGACGGTGACTTCCTTACCATTACGGGCGGCATCAACCAGCGCGTTAACGATCTCGGATTTGGCACCGGTTCGATAGAGGGTTTGTTTGATCGCCCGCACGCCCGGGTCCTTGGCCGCTTCACGCAGCAGGTCGACCACCGGGGTAAAGGATTCGAACGGGTGTAACAGCAGCGTGTCTTTTTCACGCATGCTCTCGAAGATGCTTTTCTTGAACTTGACGTTCTTTGGCAAACCCGGCGTAAACGGCGTGTATTTCAGGTCTGGCCGGTTGATCTGGCCAATCACTTCCATCATGCGACCGAGGTTGACCGGGCCGTTGACCATATAGAGGTCGTTTTCTTCCAGACTGAATTTGCGCAGCAGGAACTGCACCAGCTCCATCGGGCAGTTGTCGGCCACTTCAAGGCGCATCTCCTCACCGAAGTTACGAGAGTGCAGTTCGTCTTCCAGCGCGGAAGCCAGGTCGTTGGTGCCGTCTTCGTCGATTTCGAGGTCGGCATTGCGGGTTACCCGGAACTGGTAACAGCCTTTGACTTCCATGCCGGGGAACAGCTCGGCGGCGTGCTCGTGAATGACTGACGACAGGAAAACAAAGTGATCGCCACCGGCGGTCAGTTGATCCGGAAAGCGGATAATACGCGGCAATGAACGTGGCGCCGGAATGATCGCCAGACCGGTTTCGCGGCCAAACGCATCCTTGCCTTCCAGCTCAACAATAAAGTTGAGGCTCTTGTTAACCAGTCGTGGGAATGGATGCGAAGGGTCAAGACCAATCGGGCTGACCAGCGGCTGGACGTTGTCGCGGAAATATTCCTCGATCCACAGGCGTTGTTCTTCGGTCCAGTCGCGGCGGCGCTGGAAGTGGATATTTTCCGCTTCCAGGGCTGGCAGGATGGTTTCGTTGAGAATGCGGTACTGGCGCTCAACCGTGATGCTGCAGCGATCGTGAACTTCCCGCAGTACCTGTTGCGGATGCATGCCGTCAGCACCGGCCTGTTCGCGTGCAAAGGTCAGCTGCTGGGTCAGGTTGGCGACCCGCACTTCGTAGAACTCATCAAGGTTCTTGCTGAAGATGCAGAGGAAGAACAAACGATCCAACAGTGGGTGACTCTCATCGAGCGCCTGCTCGAGTACCCGGATGTTGAACTGCAAATGACTCAGTTCGCGATTGATGTAGTACTCGCTGCTGTTGAGATCAATTACGGTCTCTGGGGCTTGTTCTTCGCTCATGCTGGTCCTTTCTGATTAACGGTTAAGCCATTCTGCATATTGTTTGGCGTAGTAGGTCAGGATGCCATCGGCACCGGCGCGTTTGATGCAGGTAAGTGACTCCACCATGATGGCTTCGTCGTCCAGCCAGCCATTCATGGCAGCGGCTTTCTGCATGGCGTATTCGCCGCTCACCTGATACACAAAGGTTGGTGCCTTGAACTCACCCTTGACCCGGCGAACGATGTCGAGATACGGCATGCCGGGTTTGACCATCACCATGTCGGCGCCTTCAGCGAGATCCAGTGCAACTTCATGCAGGGCTTCATCGCTGTTGGCCGGGTCCATCTGATAGTTGTACTTGTTGCCTTTGCCGAGGTTACCGGAAGAGCCAATGGCGTCCCGGAAGGGGCCGTAAAACGCCGACGCATACTTGGCAGAATAGGCCATGATGCGGGTGTTGACGAAGCTTTCTTCTTCCAGCGCAGCACGGATATCACCAATACGGCCATCCATCATATCGGATGGTGAAACGATGTCGGCACCGGCTTCGGCATGGGACAACGCCTGCTTTACCAGGATTTCGACAGTGATGTCGTTGAGCACATAACCTTCTTTATCAATGATGCCATCCTGACCGTGGGTGGTGAACGGGTCCAGCGCCACGTCAGTCATCACACCCATTTCCGGCACGGCATCCTTGATCGCCCGAATAGCACGCTGGATCAGACCATTGGGATTAAAGGACTCTTCGGCCATTTCTGACTTGGCATCCGCCGGGGTGTAAGGGAACAGGTCGATACAGGGAATGCCCAGCTGATAGAGGTATTTGACTTCTTTTACCAGCTCGTCAATGGACAGTCGTTCGATACCTGGCATTGAACGAATCGGTTCACGTTCCTGATGGCCTTCCATCACGAACATCGGGTAAATCAGGTCGTTGGTGGTGAGCACCGTTTCGCGCATCATACGGCGGCTGAAGTCATCCCGGCGCATGCGACGCATGCGGGTTTCCGGAAACATTCGCTGAGAATCGTTAAAGGCCATGATGTGCTCCTGGGTTACCCGTTAAAAACTGCGGGGATTGTAGCTCTGTTTGCAGCGGAAAGGTTGATTTTGTCCGGCTTGCAACAGTGATTTTGGTGCCGCGGTGTAAAACTTCGACGATCCGGAGGCAAGGTCATTGGTGCGCCAGTGTGGCACGGCTTGATGACGGTTTAGCGCTGGCCGTTGTATTTGTTTTCCAGCCTGGCGATCAGATCATCGGCAACCCGCAGGCTGGCCAGCAGATCAAGCAGGTTGTAGTCGAGATTGACGTTCAGGTGGGTGGCCTGGCCATCAAAAAAATCCGGATTATGGCCTTCAAATTTGAGCCCGAGGTTGAGTGAGCCGTCCGGCTGATAACTGACGTCGGAACTCAATTGCTTGAACTGGAAATTTTCCAGTGCCTTCATGGCCAGGCCAACGGTCGGATCGGTCTGGGCGAGAGCAATGCTGGCCTGGCTCTGATAACGAATCACGCCACCGGGCGAGCGGGCATACAGGGTTCCCTGTGGAATGCTGGGGCCGTCAGGGCCAAGGATAATCGGCAAGGCGCCATCTAACGCCCCTTCAGCCTTGATCTCGGCAGACGGCTCCAGGGCCGCCAGATGACCCAGCTGCAGCGCATCAACCTTGATGGCAAAGGCATTTTCCGGTTTGCGACTGTCGTAGCGTACGGCCGGGATATAAATCTGGCCGCCAAGCAGACGCAGATTCATTTCGTTGAGATCGGCGGTGAACCAGCTGAAGTCTCGGGCCAGAGTGATGTCGGCGCGGGCGGCCGGATCGGAAATTTCAATACCACTGTTGAGGCTGCGGGCACTCAGCTGGCCGTTGATATTGTAGCCTTCGGCAGCCGGTCGTAAGGCCAGCAACCAGTTCAGCGACTCGGCGGTGAAACGGTTGTCATAGACCAGGCTGAGGTTGTCGCTACGTAACATCAGATTGGGTTCAAAGGTTTGCTGGTTCAGGTTCCAGTCGATCCAGCCCTGACCGGCGAGACTGCCGGACAACACGTTAAGACCCGTGAGGTCTGCCAGATTGCTAATGCCCAGGCCGCTGAACGCCAGTTCGCCTCGGCGAATTCGGAACTGGGCGTCACCGCTGCCGGATGACAGATCATGTTGCAGTCGGGTGACCAGATCGATCTGGCTGTTAGCCAGTTTGAGGTCGGCATTGGCGAGCAGTTTTTGTTCGGCAAGACTGACGATGGCATCGGCATTCAAGCGGGCGTCAGGCACTGGCCACTGTTGCCACTGTGACGACCGCAAGCGCATCGACAGCCGACAGGACGGCTGTTCGATCAGCGGATCGCAGTTGATCTGACTGGCACCCAGTATCAGCCGGGTCTTGCGGTGCAAGGGCGTCGTTTCGATCTGGCTGGCGGTTGGCTGCAGCGTCAGGCTTTGCAGCGCCAGTTGCAGCTGGCCTGCCTCCAGCTGGCGTGGCGAATCACCGGAAATATCCCACTGTTGTTGCAGTTCAGCTGTTTGGTCGAATTGCAGTGGGGTGGTTTGCCAGCCTGCCAACGCTGCGGGTTCAATTTTCAGACTGGCCTGGCTGAGGTTTAGCTGCAGTCGACCTGGCGCTTCGGCAGGCAGCCTGATGCTACTGTTGAATCCCAGCGAGGCATTGGCTTGTAAATCCCCTTGTTGCAGCTGGCTGCTGGCAGCCGCTGTCAGCTGCAGGTTGAAGCCATCTTGCTCGCTCCAGTTGAGAGTCAGCGGCAGGCTCAGATCCCCTTTGGCCGCAAGACCATCACCGCTGAGCTGATAAGGCAGCTGAAGCGAGCTGCTGAGCTGGCACTGTTGCAGTGGCTGATCACAGCTGGCTTTGAGCAGCGGGGTTGTTTGGCCAAGGCTGCTGGCCAGCCGGGTTTGCCAGCGCAGTGGTTCGGCTTGGGTTGCAGGGCTGGTTTCGTTACTGGTATCGGTCTGGCTGCCCCGGATTTGCAATTGCGCCAGCTGTAATTGCAGCTGCCAGTTCTCAGCTGGCGAGTGTTGCAGTGACAGTCGGGCCAGCTGTTGCTGGGCATTGGGTTGTAACGTCAGGCTGGCCTTGCCGCTGTCGTTGTTAAACAGCAGGCTGACCGCCTTGTTCTGTTGGCTGTCGACTTGGCTAACGAGTGCAAGATCAACATCATCGGGCCAGCGCAGATGGTTCGGCATTTGTAGCTGTAACTGGCTGTCAAACTTGTTGAGTTGTTGCAGTGGCGCCAGTTGCTTGCGTTGTGTTTCGGTGAGTTGCGGCAGCTCATCGGCCAGTTGCAGCAGCGCTGGCAAGACCACCACCTGACGCAGGTTCAGGCGCGTCAGGCTGTCATCCTGTTGAATACTGGCAAACCAGTGTGCCAGCAAGGTTTGATCGTCTTTCAGCTGGCCAAGTATCTGGCCCTGTGAGGTTGATGAGTCCGTCGTGGCCGGGTTGAGCAGCTGCAATTCCAGCTGCCAGGATTTGTCGAGTTGCTGTGGCAGCGGTTGCAAGGTACCGGCGATGCGCCAATGTTGTGGCTCGATGGCAACCAGCAGACTGGCATTCATCAGCGGGTGTACAAACTGCAGCTGGTCGATACGAATTTGATCAATCGGTAGCTGCAGCAGCGATTGGAATGCTGGCAGATCAATCCATTCCTGCTCCAGCTGGGCGGCAACCTGTTCGCTGCGCTGGCGCGCGTCGGCGGCAGCCAATTGGCTGCTGGTCTGGCCCGGCTCTATGGTCAGGCTGGTGATGCTGAGTTGTTGCAGCTGGCCGCGTAACAGCCCTAACGAGTCGTAGTGCAGTTCGGCCTGTTGCAGCTGAATACGGCTGCCATCCGGCAGTTCGGTATCGAATTGGTCGAGCGTCAGCTGGTGGAAGTCGAGTTGGCTGACGCGCCAGTCGAGCGGGAAGCCGAGTACCGAGCTGGCAATCGGCGGCAGCTGGTTTATAGCGCCGAGCAATAATGACGGAAACAGCGCCAGCGTCAGCAGCAGGCCTGTGATGGTCAGCAAGCCGATCAGGGCGAAGCTCAGAATCAGGCCCTTGAAGGCTGCCATCAGCAGCCTTGGCCTTCCTGGCGGGGCGGTTGCCGTCATGCGTTGTTAACTCACTTGGCGGTGAGGGTCTTCACGCCTTCGCTGGTGCCCAGCAACAGGGTGTCGGCCGGCCGCAGCGCGAACAGGCCGTTGGTGATGACGCCAGTGATCTGGTTGATCTTGCTTTCCAGTTCGGTGGCCGCGGTGATGCTGAGGTTATGCACATCCAGAATGTGGCCGCCGTTATCGGTAACAACGCCGTTACGGTAAACCGGATCGCCACCCAGCTTGACGATTTCGCGGGCAACGTGGGAGCGCGCCATCGGGATCACTTCTACCGGCAGCGGGAAGGCTCCCATGGTTTCCACCAGTTTGCTGGCGTCGGCAATACAAACGAAATGACGGGCCACCGCCGCAACAATCTTTTCGCGAGTCAGGGCGGCACCGCCCCCTTTGATCATTTCCAGTTTGTGGTTAACTTCGTCGGCACCATCAATGTAGAACTCCAGCATGTCGACGCTGTTGAGGTCGTAGACAGCAATGCCATGATCACGCAGACGCTGGGCCGAGGCTTCGGAGCTGGCAACCGTGCCGTCGAACAGGTGTTTGTGTTTGGCCAGGGCATCGATAAAACAGTTGGCGGTTGAGCCGGTGCCAACGCCAATAATCGATTCTTCTTCCAGCTTTGGCAGAATCAACTGCACGGCGGCTTCGCCAACCGCTTGCTTGAGTTCGTCTTGAGTCATAGTGCTTCACTGTCTGGGTGCTGTTTGCCGCACATTATAGGGTGACGTGCGTTACAATGCTGGAAAAATTGGCTGTAAAATCCGGGTTTGAAGAGTGTTTGCTTTGGGCATCAACGGGTCTCCCGGTTCTCTCCAACAGACTTATCCATACCATCTGAAGTTCAATCGCTTTAATGCAAGGTAACCAGAAATCATCATGCTGAACGAGTATCTGCGCAAAATCCTCACGTCACGGGTTTACGATGTTGCTATCGAGACGCCGCTGCACATTGCCCCGTTTTTGTCGGAGCGTTTGGGGAACCAGATCTGGATCAAGCGTGAAGATGAGCAGCCGGTTTATTCCTTCAAGATTCGTGGCGCCTACAACAAGGTGGCGCAGCTGACCGAAGAAGAAAAAGCCCGTGGCGTGGTCGCCGCTTCGGCTGGTAACCATGCCCAGGGTCTGGCTCTGGCGGCCAAGGAGCTGGGCATCAAGGCAGTGATCGTGATGCCGCGTACCACACCGGATATCAAGGTGCGCTCGGTCAAGGCTCGTGGTGCCCGGGTGGTGCTGCACGGCGATGCTTTTGATGAAGCTTTTGCCTACTCGCAGAAGCTGGTGGCGGAAAAGGGCATGACCTATATCCACCCCTACGATGACCCGGAAGTGATTGCCGGTCAGGGCACCATCGGGATGGAAATCCTCCGACAGATGAAACAGCCGGTCGATGCGGTATTTGTACCGGTTGGTGGCGGTGGTCTGGTGGCTGGTGTTGCGGCCTACATCAAGGCGCTGAAGCCGGAGATCAAGGTGATCGGCGTGGAAAGTACCGAATCTGCCTGTCTGGCGGCGGCTCTGGAAGCCGGTCAGCGGGTGACGCTGCCAGAAGTCGGGATCTTTGCTGACGGTGTGGCAGTGGCTACCATTGGCGAGGAAACATGGCGGATTGCCAGCGAATGTGTCGATGAAGTGATCACGGTTACGCCGGATGAAATCTGTGCGGCGCTGAAAGACATCTTCGACGACACCCGTGCCGTCGCCGAACCGGCCGGTGCGCTGGCGGTGGCCGGAGTGAAAAAATACGTCGAGCGTTACGCCTGTGAAGAGCAGAACCTGATTGCAGTATTGAGCGGTGCCAACGTCAACTTCGATCGTCTGCGTTATGTATCCGAAGTGGCCGAAATCGGTGAAGGCCGCGAAGTGATTTTGGCGGTCACCATTCCGGAAGAGCCGGGCAGCTTCCAGCGTTTTTGCTCACTGCTGGGCAAGCGGCCGATTACCGAATTCAACTACCGTTTCGGCGACAGCGAGCACGCACAGATTTACGTGGGTGTGAAAGTCGGCCCTGAGCCGGGCGCACGGGCTGAACTGATCAGCGAGCTGCGGGCAGAAAGCTATCCGGTCATGGACCTGAGTGACAACGAAGTGGCGAAATACCATATTCGTCATATGGTGGGTGGTCTGGCGCCCGCCAGCGTCACCAATGAACGCCTGTACCGGTTTGAATTCCCGGAACGTCCGGGGGCGCTGCTGAAATTCCTCCGCACGCTGGGCAAGCGTTTCAATATATCGCTGTTCCACTACCGCAACCACGGTGCTGCCAGTGGCCGCACGCTGGTGGGCTTGCAGGTCAGCGACGACAAGATCGAACAGCTGCAGGGATACCTGCTTGAGCTGGGTTATCCGTATTGGGATGAAACCGAAAACACCGCCTACCAGCTGTTTTTGCGTTAACCGGCCTGTCGAGATCACTGGGTAACGACTGTTTCAGAGGGCAGTTGCAAACGCTGCCCCTGATTCAGGTGGGTGGTGCAGGCCACTCGTAACAAGGATGTGAAATTACCGGGTTCGCCGCGTCGTGCTACAACTTCGCGGTGAATTCGGGTCATAAAGGTCCCCAGCGTCAAATCGGCTTCCGCCGCAATCTGTTCCAGCAAGTGCCAGAACACAGCTTCCAGCCGGATGCTGGTCACCACACCGTCGATACGGATGGAGCGGGTTTTCAGTTCGAATAATTCGGGTTCTGCACCGGAATAAATCTCACACATACAAACCTCCTGACGATCCCGTTAGTCTGCGTCAATGGATCACAGCACAATACCCCGGCGTCGATGGAGCCACCAACTGCGGAGCTTCCAACCGCAGAGCTACCAGCCACAGAGCCATCAGCCGCAGCCGGGGTAAACGGGATTGTAGGGAATTGGCGCTCAGATGTTTGCCAACAGTTGGTTGAATTGAGCCAACCATGCGGGGTGAGCCGGCCAGGCTGGCGCAGTCACCAGATTGCCGTCGGTCACTGCCGAGGTGACTTCAATGTCAGCGTAGAGGCCGCCAGCCAGCGTTACTTCCGGCGCACAGGCAGGGTAGGCAGATACCCGCCGTTCACGAATCACATCGGCAGCTGCCAATAATTGGGCACCATGGCACACAGCCGCAATCGGTTTGTTGCTGCTGTGGAAGTGTTTGACCATCTCAATTACGGTAGCGTTGAGGCGCAGATATTCCGGCGCACGGCCGCCTGGAATCAGCAGTGCATCGTATTGGCTGGCGTCAGTGTCGGCAAAACTGGCGTTGAGAATAAAGTTATGGCCGGGCTTTTCGCTGTAGGTCTGGTCGCCTTCAAAGTCGTGAATGGCGGTGCGGACAGCCTCACCGGTTTGCTTGTCCGGGCAGATCACATCAACGCTGTGGCCAACCATTTGCAGTGCCTGAAACGGCACCATCAGTTCGTAGTCCTCAACGTAATCGCCAGCAATAATTAATACCTTGGCCATGGTGTGCTCCTTACTCGTGTTATCAGATTGGGTTCCCGAAGACTCGGGGGAGTGACCTGAAACAGTGTGAAAGGCGGGCGCAGGTTATGGGTAACAGCGGGTTACTACATGTTGGCAGGGCAGGATGCTGGCAGGGAATGTGGCAGCACCATCTGGCTGGCGGGTTAGTCAGATGGGTTGGAATGTCTGGAGCGTGGAATAGCCGGGGAGTGGAACCGCAGCCGTTTTACAAACGGCCCTTGCTGAATTGCTCGCGAGCTTCCTGCTTCTTGCGCTCGCTTTTGCGTAGCAGCACATAAAAAGCACCAGCGCCGCCATGTTGAGGCTGCGCCGTATGGTAAGCCTGGACTTCATCCAGCTGCTCCAGCCAGTGCACCAAATAACTCTTGATCACCGCCGGGTCGCCTTCGTTACGGTCGCCCTTGCCGGGCAGTACCATCACGCTGCGGATATCATGTTCCATACAGTCATGCACAAAGCGAAACAGCTGGCGGCGGGCTTCTTCCACGGTGCGGCGGTGCAGGTCAAGACGTGCTTCCATGGCGTATTTGCCGAGTCGCAGCTTGCGGAATACACCGTCCTGAATCCCCGGCCGCTTGAAACCTACCACATCGTGGGGGCCAATGCGTTTGACCTCTGTGGTGTGCAGATGGTTGGGGTCTACGCGAGGTGTGTCATCTGTGGCTGCCAGGCGTCGAGCCTCTTGTGAGGCCAGTCGAATATCTCCTTTCCGAAGGGCGACTGTCGACCTGGTCTGCAGCGGCTTGACGTCCTGCATCTCCTGATAAAAATCGTCTTCGAAATCACTCATCACTAACATCTCATCATTCACCGGCTGACTATGATAACCAGCTTGCCGGTTTGAAAGAAAATTCCGCCGCTCACCCGATCAGGTGATGCCGGACACTTCTTTGCTGACTATAACGAATATAGCAATGAGAGGTCAGCTGCTTTGCGCTACAGTCCTCGCTGACAAAAACCATCCCTGACAGGGGTTTTATGAAACGAATCAAGTTGGTCCTGGTATGCCTCTGCTGCTTGTTCAGCCTTGAGGTCATGGCGTTTGAAGGACGCCCCAGGGTTATGGACTGGACTGAACTGTTGCAGTTGAGCAAAAGTCAGCAGACCCGCATTGAGCGGATTGAAACCGACTATCAGCAGCGCTTCGTGAAGCTGCGGGAAAACCTTGGCCCAGGCTGGGGCGAAAGTTTTGATGAACAGCGCTGGCTGAAAGAACGCACCGCCACCCGTGATTTATCTGCTTCCATGCGGATCGAGCTGCAATCGGTGCTGACAACAGAGCAACGTCAGCAAGCAGATCAGATTGTGCAGGATTTCCACAGTCGGGCCACCGCTGACCTGATTGCCCGTATGGTGCGGGGCGTGAATCTTTCGCCAGACCAGCAGCAGCAGTTGCAGGGACTTTCTGACGAACTGATCAAGCAGTTCAGCTGGCCGGTTGACCACAGCCAGATTGAAGCAGGCCGGGTTGGGGTTGAGAGGGCCTTGAGCGAAGTGCTGACCAGTGAACAGCTGGCACAGGTACAGCAGCGTAAACAGCAGCAACGACGCAGCTGGCCCAAACTCGACGACATGATGGGCTCACCTTTCCATGGCAGCGATATGCCTCCGCCTCCGGACGATCGTGACGGCAACCCCGGACGCCCGCCGGAGGATTGTGGTCCACCAGATGACCCGGATTCTCCCTGTCGGCCACCGGAATTCCAGCAGCAGGGTGAATAACGCCACCCTGTTGTGTGCGGCAATAGAACCCAATAAAAAACCAGCCATCAGGCTGGTTTTTTATTGGCCGTCTTTTTACTTTTTAATGGTGTAGCGCGCTGCAAGCGGCTATCAAAAGCTGTAGACCAGAGTCACACCGAATTCGGTATCGGTGGTTTTGTTGCCTTCCGGTACCTTGTCGACGTAGCTGACGGTATAGGTCAATTTGGTCGCCAATGAGCCGTTAAGCTGGCTTTTGAGACCGGTCTCGCTGGTGTAGGTACTGTTCTCCTGACCCAGTTCAGCGGTCAGGTTTTGCATGAAAAAGGTGCCCTTGTTTATATTCCAGTGGTAATCGGCCACCAGGCGGGCAATCCCTTCATCCTCAATCACATTGGTGTCTTCCACTTTGTTGCGGCTGTAACCAGGGCCAGCCTCGAGCGACAACTCGTGCTTTTCATTCTTGATGAGGCGGTAGCCATAACCAACCGAGGCGCTGCTTTGGTAGACAAAACCGGAAAAGCGGGCGCGCTCTTGCTGGGCGTGAATGGCGATATAGGAACGCTCACTGAGCTTGCGGTCAAACTGCATTGAGGCAAAGTAGGTTTCCTTTGAAGCGTCGCCGTCTTCGCGGCTGGTGAGTGCGGTCAGCTTGTAATTTGAATCCCACTGGATGCCCTTGCGGGCAGCGCCAAATTTGGCATTGAGGCTGCTGGTGTCGGTATTGCCTGAGGTTGCAATAGTGCCCAGCTCGGCAAAGCCTTGCCAGAACGGTGGCTGTTTGGGGGCTTCATCAGATGCCTGTGCGGCTGCCGCAGCGGTGAGCAGGGATACCAACAGAACCTGGTGTTTCATGACTGTCTCCATCAAGTAGGGCTGAGTATGACCAGACTACATGCGTAAATCGGGCCAAATAGTTGCAAGTATGAGTTCGTTGACCGCTAGCTGCAAAAGTTCGCGCCCGATGGTGGCGGATTAATATGGCAGCCGTTAGCGCGACAGCCGTTGTGCCAGCTTGAGGATGGCTGGGCCAGTGCTGAATGCGATTACAAACGCTGGTGGCCAGGCGAGGCTCCAGGCTTTCATCCACAAACCAAAGAAGTGGCTGCTGTAGCCCAGATTGATGTAGGTGATCCAGCAGGTCATCAGCAGACTGAGAATGCCGGACATCAGTGCGCTGTGGATAAGTCTCAGTTTCAAATGCATGGTGACTCCACATGGGGGCTGAAAAAACGCGCAGAATAGCCAGTTTGGCAGTCAGTGATAACGGAGCATCAGTAGACGGACTGTTGCGGTTTGGCTGCAGAAGCCTGATGTCTTGTTATGAATAGCGGGCTAATTTTCAATTCAACGGATTTGTCCACTTTTTATACGATTTAGACCTAAAGTGGCCTCATACAGCCAATCCTTAATCTGTTAGGCTTATTTATCCAGACAGCCAAGGTGAAAGCGAGGGATCACTATCATGCTGTACAACATCAATGCGCAAATTATGGAATCGCTCCGTCCGGTTCATGTGATGGCACGCATGACCCGGCAGTTTCTTTATCAGCCAACCAACCCGCTCAACTACAGCTGGACCTATCGCACCATGCGGGCGTCGATGGAGCTGGTCGAGCGTATTACCGATTTCTATGAAGAACCGGCCTGGGGGCTTGATTCCACTGAGATCGATGGCCGTGAAGTGGCCATCAGCTATGAAGTTATCCAAAGCAAACCCTACTGCAACCTGCTGCATTTCAAACGTGAAAAGGCTGGTTTGCTGCAGCCGAAAGTACTGATGATTGCGCCCATGTCTGGCCACTTTGCCACGCTGCTGCGCGGTACGGTGAATGAATTCCTGCCCGATCATGAGGTGTACATTACCGACTGGAAAAACGCTCGTGATGTGCCAATGGCCGATGGCACCTTCCATTTTGACGACTATGTCGACTATTTGATTGATTTCCTCCAGACCCTGGGGCCGGATGTTCATGTGATGGCGGTTTGCCAGCCCTGTGTACCGGCACTGGTCGCCGCAGCCCTGATGGCCATGCATAACGACCCCTGTTTGCCAGCCAGCATGACCCTGATGGGCGGCCCGATTGATGTTCGTATCAACCCGACCGGTGTCAATGACTACGCTTCCGGCAAGGATCTGGAATGGTTTGAGGACAACGTCATCATGCGGGTGCCGCGTGGCTTTGCTGGCCGTGGTCAGCTGGTCTATCCGGGTTTTATCCAGCTCTCCGGCTTTATGTCGATGAACTGGGATACTCACATGAGCAAGCACTTCAAGTTCTTCACCGACCTGGTCAAGGGGGATGGCGAAAGCGCCGAAGGTCATCGCTTGTTCTACAACGAATACCTGGCTGTGATGGACATGCCAGCACATTATTACCTCGACACCATTCGCAAGGTATTCCTGGAACAGGCTCTGCCAAAAGGTGAAATGGAACATCGTGGTCACCCGGTTGATCTGACCGCGATCACGGATATGTCGATCATGACCATCGAAGGCGAACTGGACGACATCACTGGTCGTGGCCAGACTGCTTGCGCGCTGGATATCTGCTCCGGTATTCCTGCCGACCGCAAACGCCATCTGGAAGCCGAGGGTGTGGGTCACTACGGTATCTTTAACGGTCGCCGTTTCCGCGAAATGATTGCACCGCAAATCAAGGAGTTTATGGCGGCTGCGCCCGTGTCCGGCCATGAGAGTAAAATAGCGCTTCCAGCGGTCGTTGCCGCTCCAGCAGAGCCAAAGAAAGCCGCTGTAAGTCCTCCGGAGCCGGTGTCTGCGCTGGTGAAACCCGGCCAGCCTGCGGCCCCGGCTCCTCGAAAACGCAGTAGTCGGGCAACCAAGGGCGCGGCATCAACCCCGGCAACAGACAAGGATACGCCCTCCTGATTCGCTCGCCAGCAGGATCTGCATTGATGGTTGATCCTGCTGGTCTCCGGCTGCCCTGATACTCAGCTTTTTGTTTTTCAATCCGCTATGCAAGATTCCAGAGACCTATCCGATAACAGCCCGGCAGTAAGCCGAAATTTTATCGTGCTCTTGCTCGCCCGATGCTTCACTTTGCTCGGCGATGCCCTTATCAACCCCAAGGTTACCCTGCCATGGATATTGTCATCACTGGGTGCTCCGGCCGTTTTCAGTGGCTGGTTGTCGCCGCTGCGAGAATCCGGCTCACTGTTACCACAGGTCTTTATCGCTGCCTGGGTTCGCCGCTACACCTTGCGTCGAGGCCTCTGGATTCTTGGTAGCCTGTTGCAAGCCGCCTGTGTGATCGCGTTGTTGGTGATTGTGCTGCTATTGGAAGGAGCTCAGGCAGGTTGGGCTATGCTGCTGACCATGGTTACCTTCAGTCTGGCACGAGGCTTGTGTTCGGTCATTTCCAAGGATGTGGTGGGCAAGGTGATTCCAGTCGAGCGACGAGGTTCCCTGAATGGCTGGTCGGCTTCTCTGGCGGGTTTTATGACCTTGCTACTGGCATTTCTATTGTGGTTTCTGCCTGCCAGCCAATCGGTTTATTTAACGGGCCTGGGGTTGGCAATCGCCTGTTGGGTGCTGGCTGCGGTGATTTTCCATCAGGTTGATGAACCCGTCGGTGAGGCGGATCAAACGGATACCCGGTTATCGACGTTATTTCGGCCGTTGTCTTTTATTTGGCGTGATGCGTTGCTGCGGCGTTTTGTACTGGCTCGCACGTTGTTGTTGTGTTCCGCCTTGTCGACACCCTTTTACGTGATGCTGGCTCAGCAGCTGGACAGCTCTGGGGGGCTTACCTTGTTGGCGCTGCTGATGGCGGGCAGTGGTCTCGCGAGCCTGTTGTCTGGCTACCTTTGGGGAGAGCTGGCAAACAATTCGAGTCGTCGGGTAATGATGATTGCTACCTTGCTGGTATCTGTTACCGGTTTGTTTCTGGGAGTGGTGAGCTGGCTGCATCACACGTGGCTGTCGGTCGGCTGGTTTGTTCCGCTGCTCTATTTTGTGGTTTGTCTGGCTCATGAAGGCGTGCGCACCGGCCGTAAAACCTATCTGGTCAATATGGCGACAGGTAATCGTCGAACGGATTATGTATCGGCCTCCAATAGCTGGATCGGCCTAATGTTACTGCTGGTTGGCAGTGTCGGAGGTTTGGTCGGTTGGATTGGACTGGAGGGGGTAATTGTCGTGCTGTCGTTTTTGGGGCTGGCGGGTGTGGCGGTGAGTTGGACCTTGCCTGAGGTCGAGGCTGGCTGACAATTCAATAATGATCAGAAAGCCAACCCGAAAGTTGGCTTTCTGTATCCAGGGTTTGGCCAGGGCAAATCAGCGTTCAATTGCCAGCGCAACACCCATGCCGCCACCGATACACAGGGTGGCCAGGCCTTTCTTGGCATCCTGGCGGATCATTTCGTGCAGCAGGGTTACCAGAATACGCGCGCCGGACGCACCAATCGGGTGACCCAGAGCAATCGCACCGCCATTGACGTTGATCTTGTCGACATCCCAGCCCAGGCCCTTGTTAACCGACAGCGCCTGTACTGCGAAGGCTTCGTTGGCTTCGACCAGATCCAGATCAGAGATTTCCCAACCGGCTTTTTCCAGACACAGTTTGGTGGCCGGGATTGGACCAGTACCCATGATTTTTGGGCTCACACCCGCGTTGGCGTAGGCCTTGATGGTCGCCAGAATCGGCAGACCCAGTTCCTCAGCTTTGGCACGGCTGGCCAGCATCACAGCTGCTGCACCATCGTTGAGGGAAGAAGCGTTACCAGCGGTCACGGTACCGTCGCGCTTGAAGGCGGCGCGCATGGCTGCCAGTTTTTCAACTGTGATACCGGCGCGCGGGTTTTCGTCGGTGTCGAAAACGATTGGGTCGCCCTTGCGCTGTGGGATTTCAACCGCTGTGATTTCGTCCTTGAACTTGCCGGACTCAATCGCGGCAATGGCCTTGGCCTGGGAAGCAGCGGCGAATGCATCCTGCTCTTCGCGGGTAATGCCGTACTCTTCTGCGATGTTTTCTGCCGTGATACCCATGTGGTAATCGTTGAAGGCATCCCACAGACCGTCCTTGACCATGGTGTCGACCATGCTCCAGTCACCCATACGCTGACCGTTACGGGAGTTTGGCAATACGTGAGGAGCGTTGGACATGGATTCCTGACCACCGGCGATGATCAGCTGGGCATCACCACAGGCAATTGCCTGAGCGGCCAGGTGCAGTGCCTTGAGGCCTGAACCACAAACCTTGTTGATGGTCATGGCCGGGGTGGTTTCAGCCAGACCGGCCTTGATAACCGATTGACGGGCCGGGTTCTGACCACAGCCTGCGGCCAGTACCTGACCGAGAATAACTTCATCTACCTGATCCGCAGCGACACCGGTTTTTTCCATCAAGGCCTGAATTACCTTGGTGCCGAGCTCTACCGCCTGAAGACTTGCCAGTGAGCCACCAAAAGTGCCAATGGCGGTTCGGGTTGCTGCAACAATTACTACTTCGGTCATGGATTCTCTCCGTCCTGGGTTGGTTCATCCGCACCGAAAGGAGTAACACAGCAGGCGTGACAAGTGTATGACCAAGCGCACTATGTTACACATCTGCACGACAATCCGATCAGTGCTGTCCCGTTATGATGCGTTGTGTAAATCAGGGTTCACTCGGTCCGTGGCTGAAGTCTGTTCAGCTGTCACTATTGTCGACAGTCGGTGTGCTGTTGGCACGATCAAGGGCGCCGACGTCGAGTACCGGGGAAGCATCAATATGCTGGGCATCCATCATCTGGGCGACTCGTTCCAGCGAGCTGAGAATCATGGTCTGTTCCCATTCCTGCAGATCCTGAAACTGGCGGATAAAGCTTTCCTGCAACGGTCGCGGGGCGCTCTTTAATACTTCATAGGCTTCGTCTGTCAGTCGCAGGTAAACCTTGCGTTTGTCCAAGGTGCCGCGTTCCCGCAATACGTAGTGACGTTTTTCCAGCCGATCAATAATGGTGGTGACGGTGGCCTGTGACAGGCTGACTTTTTTGGCGACTTCGCCAACCGTCATGTCGTCGTTGTGTCGCAGGGTTTGCAGGATCAGCAGCTGCGGGGCGGTCAGCCCGGAGGTTTTGCTCAGCTGCTTGGAGTGAAGGTCGGTAGCGCGAATGATGCGGCGCAGTGCTACCAGTACCTCGTCGTAGCGTTTCATTGTATCTGTTTGGCCTGCTGAAAAGTTCGTCACCATTTTACTGCCTGGAGCATCGTTAGAGTAGTAATCAATTTGGACGAGAGCTGGTATCGGCTAACACTTGCCTGGTTCTGATATCAGGCTGGCTTTACTGTCTGGTTCACATTTTCTTTGTCTTGAATGTCCAAAATAGTATTTAGGGTTGTAATTAAATTTCGAGCTTGTTAATTTATTTAGTGTACTAACTAAATGACTGGGACGTAATGGTGCCTGCAGGTTTTCATGCTGCTTTTGATCGTGCATGAAAAGCCTGTAAAACAGCTCCGGTACGCGGACCCATTAATAACATGACAGATTCAGACACGAGTTTGGTATCTGAAAATCTTACAGAACGAAAAGATTTTGTTTTCAGGAAACCATCATCAACCGATGGTTCTGCCGTTTTTTGGCTGATTGATCAATGTAAGCCTTTAGACGTCAATTCAATGTACTGCAATCTTCTGCAGTGTTCTCACTTTCGTGATACCGCCATTCTGGCGGAGCAAAATGGCCAGCTGGCCGGATTTGTATCTGGTTATCGGCTGCCTGAACGGCCGGAAGTCTTGTTTGTCTGGCAGCTGGCGGTCGCACCGTCTGCCCGTGGGCAGGGGCTGGCAAGCCAGATGCTGTTGCAGCTGCTGCAACGTCTGGGCGCTGACGTCCGTTATCTCCATACCAGTATCACTCCCTCCAATCTGGCTTCGTGGAACACCTTCCGCAAATTGGCCAGCAGCCTCGACACAGAGCTCAGCACCTCGGTGATGTTCGATCAGCAACAGCACTTTGGTGGCGCTCACGATAGCGAGGAATTACTGGAAATCGGCCCTTTCAGTCTCTGAAACCGATTGCTCCTGCGAGGGAATCCATCACCGGCTCCGTGAATGTCTTGCAAGGCTGCGAGAGCTGGACGAATAACCATTACGAGGAAAAAGCACATGGGTATTTTTAAAGAAATAGAGTCCAACGTTCGAGGTTATTGTCGGTCTTTTCCGGTGGTGTTCCGGGAGGCCCACAATGCCACGCTGATTGATGATGATGGCAAGCAGTACATCGACTTTCTTGGCGGTGCCGGCACGCTTAACTATGGCCACAACAATCCGGCCTTCAAGGATGCGCTGATCGACTATATCCAGCAGGACGGTGTGACCCACGGGCTGGATATGCACACAGAGGCCAAGCGTGATTTTCTGGAGACTTTCCAGCGCAATATCCTCAAGCCGCGCGGCCTCAGCTACAAGGTGCAGTTCACTGGCCCGACCGGCACCAATGCGGTGGAGGCGGCACTCAAGATCGCGCGTAAAAATACTGGCCGCCAGACCATTGTGTCGTTCACCAATGGCTTCCACGGCGTCACCCAGGGTGCTGCTGCCGTCACTGCCAACGGTTATTACAAACAGGCGATTGGTATGCCCCTGCCGGGCGTCCAGTTCATGCCTTACGACGGTTACCTGGGCGACTTCAATACGCTGGAGTATTTCGAAAAGGCGCTGCAGGACGGTTCTTCCGGTCTCGGTCATCCGGCTGCTGTGATTGTTGAATGTATTCAGGGTGAAGGTGGCCTCAACGTGGCTTCCAAAGCCTGGATGCAGGGCCTGCAGAAGCTCTGCCGCAAATACGACATGCTGCTGATTGTGGATGATATCCAGGCTGGCTGTGGCCGCTCCGGCACCTTCTTCAGCTTTGAGGAATTCGATATCCAGCCGGACATAGTCACGCTGTCGAAATCACTGGGTGGTTATGGCCTGCCAATGGCTGTGGTGCTGATGAAAGAGAAGTACGACACCTGGAAGCCGGGTGAACATAACGGCACTTTCCGCGGTAACAACCATGCTTTCGTGACCGCCCGTCGGGCGCTGGAAACCTACTGGGCCGATGACAGTTTCTCCCGTCAGGTCAAACACAAGGCAGAGCTGCTGAAGAAGCGTTTGAATGAAATCCGGGCGCGGGTCGGCGGCGATATCAAACATAAGGGGCGCGGCATTATGCAGGGGCTGGAATTCGCCAATGGCGAGGTCGCTGCCAGCATTACCGAACTGGCGTTCAAACGCGGCCTGGTGATTGAAACCAGTGGTTCTGACGATCAGGTGGTGAAAGTGCTGGCGCCGCTGACGATTGAAGAAGACAAGTTGCTGCGCGGCCTTGAAATCCTCCAGTCCTGCATCGAGGACGTCTTCGAAAGTCGTCTCTCCAAAGCGTCCTGAATCCGCAACGACTGGCCGCCTGAGCCTCTCAATCCCGTCGCGGGCCGGAATGGTCCGTGATTTCTGCACAATTTACTGATTTTCAACCACGTCGAGGTGACAAAATGATTGTTCGTACACTAAAAGATTGTGAAAATTCCAGCCGAAATATTGATGGCGGTACCTGGAAGAGCGTTCGTATGCTGCTGGCCGATGATCAGGTTGGTTTCTCTTTCCACATCACCACCATTTTCAAGGGCACCGAGACGCCGATCTGGTACAAAAACCACTTTGAGTCTGTCTATTGCATCAGCGGTTACGGCGAAATCGAAACCGTTAACGACGGTAAGGTTTATCCAATCGAGCCGGGTACCCTGTATATTCTGGACAAGCACGACCAACACCTGTTGCGCGCCACAACTGAAGACATGCAAATGGCCTGTGTCTTCAACCCTCCTCTGAATGGCAAGGAAATCCACGACGAAGATGGCGCCTACAAGCTGAATGATGAAGCGCTGGCCTGATCGCGGATAGTCCGGGCAGCTTTTGTTATCTCAGCCATCTAAATTTCAGGAGCAAGTGATCTCATGGCACACAGTGTCGAGAAAATCGGCGGAACGTCGATGAGCCAGTACCAACAGGTACTGAACAATATCTGGATGCGCCCACGGGCAGTGGGAGATCAGCCAGCAAGTTTGTATAACCGGATTTTTGTGGTGTCTGCCTACAGCGGCATTACCAACGGTTTGCTGGAGCACAAGAAAACCGGCGAAGCGGGCGTCTATGCGCTGTTTGCCGAGATGGACGAAAGCCGCCCGTGGCAGGGCAAGCTGCAGCAAGTGCTGCAGATGATGCTGGATAAAAACCTCGAGATGTTCGGCCCCGACGGCCTTAATAACGAGATGGTGCGCAAGCGTGCCGACCAGTTTATCGCCGAGCGTATCGAAGATGTGCGTGAATGTCTGGAGCACCTGGAAGCGGTTTGCAGCTTTGGCCACTTCTCGCTGGACGACCACCTGCATCGCGTACGGGAAATGCTCAGTGCCATGGGCGAAGCCCACAGTGCCTACAACTCCGTACTGCTGCTGCGTCAGAACGATGTGAACGCCCGTTTCATCGACTTGACCAACTGGCGTTCAGACAGTCAGCCAACTTTCGAAGACCATATTCTGAAAGCCTTTCAGGGCGTCGATCTGGCCAATGAAATGCCAATTGTGACCGGTTACACCCAGTGCCGTGAAGGCCTGATGCGTACCTACGATCGTGGCTACAGCGAAATTACTTTCAGCAAGATCGCCACCATGACGGACGCGGTTGAAGCGGTTATCCACAAGGAATTCCACCTCAGCACCGCCGACCCGATGCTGGTGGGCGCTGAAAACGTACGCACAATCGGCATGACCAACTTTGATGTTGCCGACCAGCTGGCCAACCTCGGGATGGAAGCGATTCACCCACGGGCTGCGGCAGGTCTGCGCAAGCAGAACATCCGTTTGATTGTGCGTAACACCTTTGAACCGGATCACCGGGGTACCGAAATCCGTCGTGACTATTGCAGTCAGGTGCCAAAAGTGGAAATCATCGCCGGCACCCGCAATGTCTGGGCACTGGAAGTGTTCGACCAGGACATGGTGGGCGACGTCGCCCATGGCCAGAAAATGGCGGATCTGGTGTTTGATGCCGGCATGGCCGTTCTGACCAAGGACTTCAACGCCAACACGGTTACCTACTACATCAAGGGTAACAAGCGACTGGTGAACAGCCTGATGGAGCGTCTGCAGCTGGCCTATCCGATGGCCGAAATCCGGCTCGAGAAACTGGCGCTGGTCAGTGCCATCGGCAGTGATATGAAGGTGCCGGGTCTGTTGCAGTCTGCGGCAGGTGCGCTGTCGGATGCGGGCGTCAACATTCACGCGGTGCACCAGGCGATGCGTCAGGTGGATATGATGTTCCTTGTCAGCGATTCTGACTATAGTGTGGCGGTGAAGGCACTTCACTCACGACTGGTCGAACAGGCAGAGGCATGGCAACAGCAGCAAACCGCGTAAAACCTTCTCGCCGAGCCCGTTTGGGCTCCGTTCTGGTAGCCGTCAGCCTCTGGCTGATGGCGACTCTGGCGGTCGCTGCCGACAGCAGTGACCGTGCTGCTGATGATCAGGCCAGCGCCGATGCCAAGGCCGAACAGACCATCACCCATTTGCAAGAGCCGCTCTATACCGCCTTTACCGAGCGCTACATTCTTGATGAAGTCAAAAACCTGCGGCAGATGTTGGCGGATACCCGGGTTGAGCTGACCGAAAAAATCGTTGATCGCGAAGTGCGGGTGTCTGACCGGGCACTGAGCTATGCCACCGATACCGTGACCTACTTCTTTTATCTGATCGCCGGTGCCTCGACCTTGTTGGTGCTGGTGGGCTGGAACTCGCTACGGGATATCAAGGAACGGGTGGGTGCCTACGCCAACGACGAAATCAAACGCATCACCGATTCCTACGAAGCCCGCCTCGACAAACTTGAGCGCGAGCTGCAAAGCAAATCCCGCCATATCGCGGCAGCGCAGGAAGAAATCGAGCTGACCAACGAGATCCACTCGTTGTGGCTCAAGGCGTCACAGGAAAACAGTCCACAAAGCAAGATTGCCATCTACGACCAGATTCTGGCGTTGCGGCCGGATGATGTCGAAGCGCTGACCTATAAAGCCGATGCCGCGCTGTTACTGGGGCAGGCGCAATGGGCCTGCAGTCTGGCCAACCGGGCACTGGATATTGATCCGGACAACAGCCACGCGCTTTATCAACGGGCCTGTGCCCATGCCGAATCCGGCTTTGTCGACGAAGCCCTGCGGGATCTCGAAGAGGCCATCGCCCGTTCGGAAACCCTGCGACTGCAAGCCAGCGAAGACCCCTCTTTCAGAGCGCTTGAACACAACGAGTTGTTCAACAGTCTGGTAACCCAGAACGTTCGTTGATTCAGAACATCTTTTCAGGTCTTTTCGTAAATTTCCCTCCTTTGGCTGATTGTGCTTCCTGACAATCGGCTTGCCTTTGGCTGTTTTTCAGCCATTATTTATTGCTCTTGTCGACATATCTTTAGGTTATTTGAGTACTAGATAACACAACAATCAGTATTGGTGGTGGGAGAGGGAAGCTTATGAACAAATTCGGTTTGAATCCTTTGGCATTGGCGTTAATGCTGGCTTTGGCTGGTTGTGGCGGCGGAGGTGGCGGCAGTAGCTCAGATTCTGGCGATAACACGGGTGGTGATACCACAGGAGGAGACACTTCTGGTGACGATACTCCCCGTAGCGTTAGCCTGACGGGTCTGGCGGTCAAAGGGATCCTGAAAAATGCTGATATCGCTGTCACCAGTCTGGATGGCCTGACCAGCTACGGCACCACGACCACAAATGCCACTGGCCAATATACTCTGGAAGGTATGGATATTCCGGCCGATGTGCCGATCAAGGTCACCATGACCACCAGCGCCAGTACTGAAGTTAAATGCGATGCGGCTGCTGGTTGTAACTGGAATGACATCCATTATGACTTTGGCATGTTCTACTTCTACAACAATCCTGACTTCAAATTGACCGCGATTCTGCCATCCTATGGTGAAGAAACTGCCAAAACCCTGATGGTGACGCCAGTGACTCACCTGGCAGCAGTCCGTACTGAAGCGGCCTACCCAAGCGGCGCCTCCGCTGCCGAAGTCACAGCCGTTGCCAAGGCAACAGCGACGTTGCTGGGCCTGGATAACATTGATATCGCCAACACTTCACCTGCAGATATTACTGACTCTGCTTCCGCAAGCGCCGACAACGACAGCAAAAAATACGGCGCCATTGTTGCAGCCATAGCGACCGTTGCTACCCAGAAAAATTCTGACATTGCCGATGTGGTAAACAGCCTGGCAGCAGACTACGAAGATGGTGGCGTAGTCAGTAACTCCAGCAGTGATGATACCGTTGACCTGGAAGACATTTTTGCCGGTGCTGGTGATGCTGCCACCACGGCGGGAACCAACCTCGGGGCGACTGGCTCGACCATTGCCGCTGAATATTATCTGGAAGAACTTGAAGCCGGACTGGCGGAAGAAGACGAAGAAGAAGTCGCTGAAATTGTGGTCGAAGACGACACCACAACAGAACTCACGGAAGCAGAGCTGAAGGCAGCCGCCGTTGCTGATGCCATTACTCTGCTTGAAGACCTCAATAACTGGAATGATGCGATTCTGGCGGTTGATGGCGATAGCCTGGTGACCGCGATGACTACCGAAGCGGATGAAACCCAGGCTTTGGTAGAAGCCATGCAGGACACAGCAGATATTTTCCGCGGCTTCCAGGAGCTGGTCGTGGAGAACGATGATATGGGCAATGCCGGTCCAGGCGTGCTGTTCCAGGCAACCAAGGCGATGCTGCAGGCTGCCTCAATGGGTGCCTATATCGTGCAGAACTATGAAAATATCCCCGCCACAGACAATGGCGACGGCACCTACAGCGTGACGGCAAGCGAGCTGCTGGATACTGGTGCTGACCTCAGTATTCTGGACTTCCTTGATGACGACGGTGATGGCCTGGTCGATACCGGTCTGGATGTTACCGCAACCTTCACAACGGCTACTCTGCTCACTGAAACCTATGTCGACTCGATCAGTTTCTCCGGTGAAGGCGTTGGTGCCACCATTGATGCCGGGTCGGAGATGACTGTCTCGGTAACAACAGCAGGCACCATGACCGCCAACATTACCGGCTTCAATATGACTGGTAAGGACAATGGAGAGGATTTCTCGGCAACGGGTGACATAACCGCCGTCTTCGGCACCCTGACAGCCATGCAGGCATTTATTGCTGACGAAGATATCGCTGGCATGGTGTCGCTGGATATTAATCTGACCAGCAGTCTTACCGGTATGTCTGCCCTGGCTGGTGACAGTGACTTTGCACAGGCCACCGCTGTACTGACCAGCAGCTTCAGTGCCAGCAGGGATTCAGACACCTCAACAGACCTCGCAGGCGAACTGGAGTTGGGGGTATCTCTTAACAATGACGCCGGTAACGGTGACAAGATTGAGGGTGCTTTTAGCGCCGGTATCGCCGGTTCTACTACAGACCTGAATTCGCTGGATGAACTCTTTACCATGGATTCCGGCTCCGTCTTGTTCAATGGCGCAGTACAAGCCACCGATTCAGACAGTAATGTGCTGACTTTTGAAGGTGATATTACGGCGTCGCCAATCGTAGTTAATGGTGAAGAAGCTGGTCTTAACGCCAGTCTGGATGGCGTTGCCAAATTGATGAAAGCCAGTGGTTACTACAACCTTTTCGATGGCTCACTGGGTCTTCGTCGTGAAGCTGTGCTGGATGCCAACGGTGAGATAATTGCAGGTGAGGATGGCGGCCCTGTCTATGTGACGAGTGAAGTCTCACTGGCCGGTGATCTGACCGTATCGAATGCCAGCGGAGAAAATACCGCACACTTGTCAGGCTATGCCGGTGCCAACAACCTGCAGGACGTTGCAGCGTTGGCCGGATTTGAAAACGATCCACAATCCATCGAAGAAGGCACTGTGATGGATACCATCACTTTCAGCGGAGCGGATGTCAGCTACAACGACGACAACACCGTTACTATCACTATCCAGAGTGATTACGATGAGACCTTCTCCAGCCTGTTGACCAACTTCGTTGACTACAACTGGACTGCTTATCTGGCTGCCGGCAGCAGTGTCGAAATGCCTTCCCCGGACGGTACGGTGGTGTCGCTGGATAACTGCCTTGATGATGGTAACGGCGGTGCCAACTGCGAAGTAATGGTCGATGGATCCTTTGCTGCGGATATTGCTCTCGCTACTGCCTCGGATGCTGATGATGCAACGGTATGGTGGAGTCAGGTTTCCAATTCTCTCAGCTACTACGAATATGCCTACGCATATATTGGTGTAATCGATCAGGACGGTGCTGAAGCCTGGGTATATGGTAATTCCTACATCTGGCTGGAGGACTTGTTGGCTGGGAATGAAATTACTCTGGATCTGGCAGTGGAATACAGCGATGTGCAAACCGAGAGTGTTGAAACCCGCATTCTGGACGCTGAAACTGCTGAGTCATACCTCGATTTCTCAGTGGCTCTGGAAGCTGATATAGCCGTGCCGGGAGTGGATACTGCCAGTATTCGTCTGGTCGGAGAGCGCAGTGGCATTGATGATGGTATTGGTCTGCTGCGTCTGAACTACGGTGAGCGTCAGGTGACCCTGAACATCGATACCGAAGAGCTGGAAGCAGCCAGTGTCACGAACCTGACCGTTACCAACGGTGATGTGACCATGGCAATCGCGGCAACCTGCGTTGGAGGCGATAATGACGGTGAGAAGATCACCCAGTGCACTGGTGATCTGGAGTTTGCCGGTACTATCAGTTCTGGTGGTTATCAGGTCGGCACGCTGGAAGTGCGTAACGGTATTCCGGTGTTTGTGTTTGATGACGGCAGTCAGTACAACCTGGTGGTAACACCTGAGTTTGTCGTCTCACTGGCGAACTAATCGGTAAGATCAGACAGGACCTGACAGGGAGCTTCGGCTCCCTGTTTTTTTGTTTGGTATATGGGCAGGGAGTATTTATGGGCGCATGGGCACGAGGAATTCAGCCGCTGTTGTTGGCGGGTATAACGGGGCTGTCAGGCTTGGCCTGGGCTCCGTCCTCACTGGCGGCCGACTGGCAGGTGGCGGTTGAACGGGACGTTTATGCCTGGGCCGGGCCAATGGCGGTGGCTGGCCTGATCGACAACTGGAGCGGTTCATTCGAAGATGGTGACGATGGCCTGCTGTGGCTGCAGGATAAAATCAGTGCGGGTTACGGCCCTGTCGTCGTCAGTTATGTACACCGTCATCATGCCGAATACGAGCTGTCGAACCAGCTCGCCAAAGGCTTCTATTATCAGGCCAATGGTATTCAACTGGAGCAGCCTTACAGCGTCACCGATCGGGTACGGGCACGGCATTACGAAGGCGAAGGCATTTCGCTGGCGTGGCAGTTTGAATCGGCGCTTCCGGGTCAGTGGTCGATCACACCATCTGTCACTCAATTGCAGCTGTATCGATTTTTGTGGGGCGAGGTCTCGGGCACTCTCAACTATCAGGACGACGATAACTGGGGCGGTGACCTGTACGTCGATTACGCCTACACCGAAGACAAGATTCCGCCAGCACGCACGCTGGATCAGCGTTCCTATGGCGACTTGTACAGTCTGGATCTGGCCCTGCACTGGGCCTGGCGGTCTTACCAGCTGGATTATCAGGGTTATAACCTGCTGGCTCGCATCGATTGGTCTGAGCTGCCGGTAACCTTTGGTTCAAAGAACTGGCAGTACATCGATGGCCAGCTGACCGCCGATGGCGACTTTCCAGTGATGCAGCGCGAAGGCGAGGTTTTCCGGGTGATGCGACCACCACGATTCCATCAGCTGCATCAGGCACTGGCATTAACCCCGGAACTGGATTTGACCCTCGACAGCTACCTTAACGGCATTCGCAACGGCCATGAAATGGGACTGGCCTGGCAGCCACACAGCATTCGCTGGCAGATCGGTTTTGAGCCGCGCGCCAAAGCCGTGCGACTGGCACTCCAGCATCGCTGGCTGCAGCTGGGGGTTTTGAGCGACAGCCTGGATATTTCCCAAAGTCAGCTGCTGGCCTTGCAGCTGGGGCTCGGCGTCCGTTTCTGAGATGGTGAACTCAAGGCCATTCTGCCAGCTGTTGCTGGTCTGGCATGGCAGCAAAAGCGCCATAATTCCCAGCGGCATAACCACCGCAGCGGGCAGCAAAAAATAATGCCTGCTGCAGGTCGGCTTGATTCTCACAAAACTGCGCCAGCTGATTCGAGCCAATATTCTGGCTGGCGAGCTGGAATAACAGCCCGCCCATAAAAGCATCACCGGCTGCGGTGCTATCAAGGGTGGCTACTTCTGGCGGCAACAGCTCAAAGGGCGGTTGGCCTCGCACAAAACACTGCAGTGGCTGGCTGCCGTCGGTCACGATCAACAAGCGGGTTTGACCTTGCCAGAGCTGATCCAACAGTCCGGTTTCGCTACCCGTTTGCTGCATCCACAGCCATTCTTCCCGACTCATCTTGACCAGCTGGGCACGGCTCAGGAATGGCCGAATACGCTCAATATCGGCTATTCCCGTCGGCCATAAGTTGTGCCTCAGATTGAAATCAAAACTCACTAGCCAGCCGGCTTGTGAAGCCAGCTCAACACCGGCCTGGGTCGCCTGGGTTATCTCCGGATGTGTGAGGGTATTGGAACAAAAATGCAGTATCCCGGTTTGTTCAAACCACTGCGGCTGCCACTCATCGACAGCAAACAGCAGGTCCGCCGAAGGATTGCGGTAAAAGCTGAAAGAGCGTTCGCCAGCCGCGTCCAGCGACACAAATGCCAGCGCGGTATTGGCGTCACTGGTGGATAACAAGCGGCTGGTATCAACACCTGCCTGCTGCATTTGTCGTTGGATAAAGTCGCCGAACATATCCGCTCCGACCTTGCCGACCATCTGTGACTGGCCACCCAGTCGGGCAATCGCCACCGCCACATTGGCGGGTGCGCCACCGGCAAACCGGCTGAAAGACTCGGGTGCATCGGCAGCATCGCCGGGCTGGCGATTCGACAACATATCGATCAGGGCTTCACCAAAACAGATAACAGGCAACATAAACAGCTTCCAAAGCAGGTAAGAGGGCAACTGGCCCGCAGAGCCTGACAATATCTTCTAGACTTGAATAAAAACAAGCGCAGGGGACTGCCATGTCGAAGTCGTGGGTTGCCATATTCAGCGGGTTGCTGACTCTCGCCGTTGCCAGAGCCGAGGCGGCAACCGAGCTGGTGGTGGCAACCGTGAACAACAGCCATATGATCGAGATGCAGAAGCTGTCTTCCTACTTCGAGGCGGCTCATCCGGATATCAAGCTGCGCTGGGTGGTAATGGAGGAAGGCGTACTGCGGCAGCGGGTGACCAACGACGTGGCTTCAGGTGCTGGTCAGTTTGATGTGATGACCATCGGCACCTATGAAGCACCGATCTGGGGTCAGCGCGGCTGGATCATCCCACTGCAGTTCAGCGCCAGCTACGACATTGATGACCTGTTGCCCTCGATCCGCTCGGCGCTGTCGGTGGGTGACCAGCTGGTGGCAGCGCCGTTTTACGGTGAAAGCTCACTGCTGATGTACCGCAAGGACTTGCTCGATGCGCAGGGCTTGCCAATGCCTGAGCGACCAAAGTGGCAATACATTGCGGAAGTGGCGAGCCGGATTCATGACCCCAAAAAAGGCATTTACGGTATTTGTTTGCGTGGCAAACCGGGCTGGGGCGACAACATGGCCCTGTTATCAACCATGGTGAATAGCTGGGGCGGCCAGTGGTTTGATATGAACTGGAAGCCCCAGATCACCAGCCCGCCCTGGCAGCAGGCGGTCAGTTTTTATGTTGAATTGATGAACCAGTACGGCCCGCCAAACGCGTCGGCCAACAGTTTTAATGAGCTGCTGGCGATGTTCAGTGGTGGCCAGTGTGGCATGTGGGTGGATGCCAGTATTGCAGCCTCTTATGTCAGTGATCCGCAACGTTCGCAAGTGGCGGATCAGGTAGCGTTTGCCCAGGCACCGACAGCGGTTACCGATAAGGGAGCCAATTGGCTGTGGTCCTGGGCACTGGCGATTCCGGCCTCCAGCCAGAAGCAGCAAGCAGCGATGGCCTTTGTGCAATGGGCAACGTCCCGGCTTTATATCCGGCTGGTGGGCGAAAAAGCCGGCTGGAGTCATATCCCCACTGGCACCCGCTATTCGACTTACAAGATTCCGGAATTCCTGCAGATTGCCCGTTTTGCCGAAGCCGAGCTGGAAGCCCTCAACAGCGCCAACCCGGACGACAGCACTTTGCCGCCATCGCCGTACCGGGGTGTTCAGATCGTTCCGATCCCGGAATTCCAGACCATAGGTATCGCCGTCGGCCAGCAAATCAGTGCTGCGCTGGCCGGTAAACGCAGCGTGGCGGAAGCACTGGCAACCGGCCAGCGTGCTGCCGAGCGGGAAATGATCCGGCGGGTATTTCAGCCCTACGTAGACAGCCTCAAGGCCAGTGCTGAAGCGGACGGCGATACAACATCGCAATAGTCTGCTTCTGATACGACGGGCAACGCGAAAACAAGACTTTGGAAAGCGGGCTGGCGGGATTCACCCGCTCGGGTGTCACAAGATTGCTCGATTTATGTTATTTAATACGAGGACTACGAGATTCGGGCGCGTTCCCTGACGGTGCGCGCCGCCGACACAAAGACGATAAAAAGGAATTCCCATGGCCAGCCTGCTCGAACAACTCAAACAATACAGCACCATCGTTGCCGACACCGGCGATCTCGCTGCGATCCAGAGCCTCAAGCCACAGGATGCCACCACCAATCCGTCACTGGTGTTAAAAGCCGTGCAGTCCGGCCAGTACGACGCCCTGGTCGACAGCTCATTACAAGCCGCCGTGGGCGACTCGCTGGCAGCCAAAATTGATGACGCCTGTGACCGCTTGTCCGTTGCTATGGGCGCCACCATTGTCCAGCACATTCCCGGCCGTATCTCTACCGAAGTTAATGCCCGGCTATCATTCGACACCAGCGCCAGCATTGAAAAAGCCCGTCGGCTGGTGGCCCTGTACGAAGAACAGGGCGTCGGCCGCGACCGTATCCTGATCAAACTGGCCGCCACCTGGGAAGGCATTCGCGCTGCTGAAGTGCTGGAACAAGAAGGCATCCAGTGCAACCTGACGCTGATCTTCAGCTTTGCCCAGGCGCGCGCCTGTGCCGAAGCCGGAGCCTTCCTGATCTCGCCCTTTGTGGGCCGGATTCTCGACTGGTACAAAAATGCCAACCCTGGCACCGACTACGCCCCGGCCGACGAACCTGGTGTCTTGTCTGTGGCTGGTATCTACCAGTACTTCAAACAGCACGGCTACGCCACCGTGGTCATGGGTGCCAGCTTCCGCAACAGCGGCGAAATCTGTGCGCTGGCCGGTTGTGACCGACTCACCATCAGCCCGGCCTTGCTGAACGAACTGGCCGATACCGAAGGCGAACTGAACCGCGCCCTGAGCTATGACGGCAGCATCAACGAACGCCCGGCCGCCATGACTGAAGCCGAATTCCGCTGGGACCTCAATATGGATGCCATGGCGACGGAAAAACTGGCCGAAGGGATTCGTGGTTTTGAGAAAGACCAGAAGATTCTGGAAGGGCTGTTGGCTGAGAAGCTGGGTTAATGCATCCTTCTTCTGGATGATTGATAGAAGCCGGGCGATGCCCGGCTTTTTGTATTACCTGTTTCTGTCCAAAGCTTCTTTAACCATGATGCTCATACGCTGCATCAGTTTTTCCAGGGCGTTTCTAATGAACTGGACAGATGTTTCCACCACCGTCATACCCAGCGCTTTAGCCAGTTTTTTAATCAACAGACTGGCATCCTCTGAGGCTTCTCCACCACTATTCAGGCCTTTATGGATAATAGATGCCATGACATCAAGGGCGGTGGCCGCAGAACTCACGAGAGAGTTAATTGGGTTTCCAATGATTCTATTGCAAAGATAAATAAACGAATAATAAAGCTTATTCCAAAAGTCGACACCGTTAAAATTGACTACTTTATCTTCTTTTAACCAGTATTTTATTTGCGGGTATAGTATAAGAGGAGCCGGTTGCCTTAAGGTCTTCCATGACCTATGGCTAGATACGGTTGTGACATAGTGCCTCATACCATGCCACTCTCCACCGATTTGATTACCAGTCGCTATGTAGCAAGGAAGCCCACTGGTCGGTGCGTGAAAGAATGGGAAAAGAGGGATCATGGGCACAACATCAGTACCGTGAACGACTCTGTTGATATTCTCCGGCAGCATGGAGACGGTGTGAGCCGTTGCAAATTCATAATGGCCCACTCTTGGAGCCCCAAAAGTGTACAAAATCGGTTTGATTTGGGTATTTGACTTAAACCAATCAGCAGCTAGTGTGGCAAGTGCTCCTCCAAGGCTATGTCCGATGCAGTGAACAGTATCGATGCCTTTCTGTGACCTTACAAAGGACTCTAACTGCCCGACCATACTATTGAACATAGAATTAAAGCCGGCATGTACATAGTGGCCGGTTGATGAAATTGAACAACCAATGTTGAGATTCGTGAGCCAGTCGCCAATACCACTGGTTATATTGGAAGTACCTCTGAATATTACTATCAAGTGGTTTCCATAAATATTACCGGCCCCTCTTGTAAATAAACCAAAAGGCGTTGTTTGACTGAGCGACCCCATTTCCAGCTTCCCTTCAGGAATGAATCGGTTCTTTGAAAATATTGGATTATTAATGAACCGTTGAGCTGCAAATTTATCCCCCTCTGTTAATTCGTAAACGTCCCTTGCGAGGGTCGCTGCTTCATTAGGGCTAAACATGGGGAACCTCCTGTTCCTTAAATGAAGTCATAATCAGGTTGTTTTCTACTGGCCATCCTTTTAATTCATCAGAGACGTCACAGGTTAGAAAAGGCCTTTTTTCACCAAACTCTGAGAATTCGTACGCACATTGTTTAACACCTCCCCAGATAACGTTTTCATCATGCGTGTAAAAAATTCTTTGGGGTATTGAAAAGTGAAACTCAATTATATATTCGTAGTCTTCCCACGCGGACTCAAAGCTGAAATATCCATTTTCATCCGTTGTTGTTTCCTCCCGGTGTATTTTATCAGACCATTCATACTGACGAATCACCTTCTCGTTCGCTAACGGAACACCATTTTTAAACAGTTGCCCATCAAATCCTGAAAAGGCACATATGGTTTCTTTTATCACAGGAGCTGTCCTTCCTCCAAATACAAGCCATGAAATAATTGGCCAAAATAATGGTATGACCCACAGTAGAATGACGAAGATGATGATGATGAATATTGTCATGGGCTGATTGTCGGCAGCAAGGGTATGTATTGCCGGGTAATATGTCTCAAACTGACAATTAGTTGCGAACCGAGCTGTTTATCTGTGAGCGAGTTCTCATCGATAACGTTGTGTATAGAGGAGTTGTATCAGGCTAAACGTTGTTTTCAGAACCTCCCCAGTAGAGAGGCTTTTGGAATAATCCCAATAGTCTTTCAGCATCCATCAGCGGCAGCAGCCGTACCAATATTTATTCCCGAGCATCATCGTCTGCTTCGGCAGGGTTCGCTTTGCGCTCTTCGCACGCAGAGTCGGCGATACTTGAAAAAATTGAGTCTGTTTTCAGAGACTCGCTAATCTATCCCTTGATTTTTCCATTTGAAAGCGATTGGTTTCCAGCTATATCCCATCTGGAAAGTGGCTCAGTGATTTCGAATACGACCAGACAACGATGATCGTTAAACTCTGAGAATTCGTGCTTTCTGAGTTTACCCCCTCCAAAAATGGGGATGAGTTCATCAGTAGTCCTTATTTCCTGAGGTACACAGAAATTAAATTCGATTCTATATTCGTAATTTTCCCAAGCAGACTCAAAGCTAAAATACCCATTCTCATCTGTTGTCGTTTCTTCCTGGTGTATTTCATCAGCCCATTCATACTGACGAATCACCTTCTCGTTCGCTAACGGAACGCCGTTTTTTAACAGTTGCCCATCAAAACCTGAAAAGGCACATATGGTTTCTTTTTTCACAGGAGCTGTCCTTCCTCAAAATACAAGCTACTGTTCTGGTTAACAAAACCGGACACCTTAAATGAAGTCATAATCAGGTTGTCTTTTACCGGCCATCTTTTTAATTCATCAGTGACGTCACTGGTTAGAAAAGGCCTTTTTCCACCAAACTCAGAGAATTCTTCCTTTCTTTGTTTCACACCACCCCAAATTACGTTTTCATCATTATTGTAAAAAATTCTTTGAGATACCGAAAAATAGTATTCAATTTTATATTCGTAATCTTCCCATACAGACTCGAAGCTGAAATATCCATTTTCATCTGTTGTCATTTCTTCCTGATGTATTTCATCAGCCCATTCATACTGACGAATCACCTTTTCATTCGCCAACGGTGTGCCATTTTTTAACAGTTGCCCATCAAATCCTGAAAAGGCACATATTGTTGATTTTATTACAGGAGATCCCCATCCACCGAATAGTAACCAGGAGAATATTGGCCAAAGTGCCACTAAAGCCAATAGAAAAAATCCACAGAGAACGATGCTTAATGTTGTCATGCACGGATTATCGATAGCCAGTGAAGTGATTGCCGGGAGGTATGCCTCAAATTGGGCATCAGCCGCGAAGCCAAGTCTCTCTGTGTGACCGGCTTCTCACTGATTAGAGTAGTGAACGCATGAGTCAGATTGCTCCTGAGGTGAGTCTTACAAAGTTTAGTAAACCTTTAACAAAGCTTGAGCATTTTCAAATTTATTCAACTTTTCCCCACTGCCAAACTGGCTGCAATTGACGATCAATGAGTGATCGCCCTTGTCTTCTTTTTGAGGTGTGTGATGTCAGATCAAGCGTCTTCTCAGGCAGCTTCTTTCCATGGTTTGTCCGCTGAACAGCTGGATGCTCACTGGATGCCGTTTACGGCCAACCGTCAGTTCAAGAAAGACCCGCGCATCATCACGGGTGCTGAAGGTCGTTATTATTTTGATGCCGAAGGTCGCAAGATTTTTGATGGTCTGTCTGGTCTCTGGACCTGTGGCGCTGGCCACAATCGCCCGGAAATCGCGGAAGCCGTTTACAAGCAGCTGCAGACGCTGGATTACGCCCCGGCGTTCCAGTTTGGTCAGCCGAAGTCATTTGAACTGGCGCACCGTATTCGTGGCCTGATGCCTGAAGGGCTGGACTATGTGTTCTTCACCGGTTCCGGTTCTGAAAGCGCCGACACCTCTCTGAAAATTGCCCAGGGTTACTGGAAGAAAAAAGGTCAGGCCTGCAAACGTTTGCTGATTGGCCGGGCCAAGGGTTACCACGGTGTGAACTACGGTGGTATTTCCGTTGGTGGTATTGGCGGTAACCGTGCCCTTTATGGTCAGGGTGTGCCGGTAGATCATCTGTCGCATACCTTGCGCAAGGATTTTGCCTTCACCAAAGGCATGCCGGAACAAGGCGCTGAGATGGCCGACGAGCTGCTGGAACTGATCGCCCTGCACGACGCTTCCAATATTGCCGCTGTGATTGTCGAGCCGGTATCCGGTTCTGCGGGTGTGATTCCACCACCGGTTGGCTACCTCAAGCGTCTGCGTGAAATCTGTACCGCCAACAACATCCTGTTGATCTTCGACGAAGTGATCACTGGTTTTGGCCGTATGGGTGCCATGACCGCGGCCGAACGCTTTGGCGTGACTCCGGATATTCTTAACGTCGCCAAGCAGATTACCAATGGCGCGATTCCAATGGGTGCGGTGATTACCAGTGGTGAGATCTACCAGACCTATATGGATAACGGTGGCCTGGAATACATGCTGGAACTGCCACACGGTTACACCTATTCCGCTCACCCGGTTGCTTGTGCGGCGGCGCTGGCGACACTGGATCTGCTTGAAAGCGAACAGCTGATCGATCGCTCCCGTGAAATGGCGCCGGTATTTGAACAGGCGTTGCATAGCCTCAAGGGCAGCCGTTACATCACGGATATTCGCAACTATGGCCTGGCTGGCGCGCTGCAAATTGAAGCGGCCCCGGGTGAACCCGCACTGCGTCCTTACCAGATTGCCATGAAGTGCTGGGAGAAGGGTTTCTACGTGCGTTACGGCGGCGACACCATCCAGCTGGGTCTGCCATTCACCGTTGAAGCGGATGAAATTGACCGTCTGGTGAACGCCCTTGGCGATTCACTGGCTGAGATTGGTTAAGCGAACAAACTGATCACGCCAACCACAAAAAATTATCCACAGCGGCGGCGGCAAGACAGAGCAACTGGCTGCTGCTGAACAGATTTGAATTCGAGGAGTTAACCATGAAGCTGATTGGTCATTTGATCGACGGTGAAATCATCACTGCTGGCGGCCGCGCCCAGGACGTTTATAACCCGTCCACTGGTGAAGTCAGCAAGCAGGTTGAACTGGCGACCGTTGCGACGGTAGAGCAGGCCATTGCCTCAGCGCAGACGGCCTTCCCTGAGTGGCGTAACACCCCACCGATCAAGCGTGCCCGTGTGATGTTCCGTTTCAAGGAGCTGCTGGAGCAAAACGCTGAAAAGATCTGCGAGATGATCGGTGAAGAACACGGCAAGATTTCTCACGATGCCATGGGCGAACTGCAACGCGGTATCGAAAACGTTGAATACGCCTGTGGTGTGCCGGAATTGCTGAAAGGCGAGTTCAGCCGTAATGCTGGCCCGGGCATCGACAGCTGGAGTGACTTCCAGCCGTTAGGTGTGGTTGCCGGTATTACCCCGTTTAATTTCCCGGCCATGGTGCCGATGTGGATGTTCCCGCTGGCGATTGCCTGCGGCAACACCTTTGTGCTCAAGCCATCCGAGCGCGATCCGTCCTCTACCTTGTACATCGCCCAGCTGCTGCTGGAAGCCGGTTTGCCAAAAGGCGTGCTGAACGTGGTCAACGGTGACAAGGAAGCGGTCGACACGCTGCTGAACGACAGCCGCATCAAGGCCGTCAGCTTTGTCGGTTCTACCCCGATTGCCGAATACATCTACAAAACTGCCAACGCCAATGGCAAGCGTTGTCAGGCTCTGGGTGGTGCCAAGAACCACGCCATCGTGATGCCAGACGCCGACATGGATAACACTGTAAATCAGCTGTTAGGTGCGGCGTTTGGTTCCTCTGGTGAGCGTTGCATGGCGCTGTCCGTGGCGGTGGCGGTCGGTGACGCTGCGGCTGATGCTCTGGTGTCGAAGCTGAAAGAAGCCATGAAAGGACTCAAAGTGGGTGCTTTCTGCGACAGCAGCAACGACTTCGGCCCGGTGATTACCCGTGCCCACGAGCAGAAAGTTTCCGGCTACATCAGCAGTGCGGAAGCCGATGGCGCGACTGTCGTAGTGGATGGCCGCAACCCGGTGGTTGAAGGTTATGCCGAAGGCTTCTTTGTTGGTGCAACCCTGATCGATAACGTCACGCCGGAAATGGAAAGCTACAAAGCCGAAATCTTTGGCCCGGTACTGCAGGTTGTGCGTGCCAAAAGCATGGACGAAGCCATGCAGCTGATCGACGATCATGAATACGGCAACGGCACCTGTATCTTCACCCGTGACGGTGAAGCTGCTCGTTACTTCAGCGATAACATCCAGGTGGGTATGGTCGGTATCAACGTACCGCTGCCAGTACCAGTTGCCTATCACTCGTTCGGTGGCTGGAAGCGCTCCCTGTTTGGTGACCTGCACGCCTACGGCCCGGATGGCGTACGTTTCTACACCAAACGCAAGACCATCACCCAGCGCTGGCCATCCAGCGGTGTACGTGAAGGCGTGAGCTTCTCGTTCCCGTCCTGACTGATGGGCGGGGCCCTCGTTGCGGTGTGCGCCGGAGCCTGGAGTTCGTAGGGTCGGGACATGTCCCGACAGCAGTGGTGGGGTTATTCGCAGCGGTTGTCCAGGCATGCCTGGACCCTACACAAGATTTATCAAATAGCCGTCGTAGGGTCGGGACATGTCCCGACAGCAGCGGAGAGATTATTCGCGGCCGTTGTCCAGGCATGCCTGGACCCTACGGAATAAATACCCCTGTATCACCGGGTTGGGCCGCAGCCAGTCCCCGACCCTACAAGACGACGAATGCTGTACCAGGCGATGCCCATTTTCTGGTTTTATGTTAATTAGATCGAACATAAAAGCAGGATAGTTATTGGGAGCCTCAACTGATGAAGGCCAAACACATGCTGGCGCAGGTAACCGACTTTGACCTCAAGCTGATCCGGTTATTCAAGACGGTGTCTGAATCCGGCGGTTTTGCCGCTGCAGAAAGTACCCTGGGGATCAGCCGTTCAGCCATCAGTTTGCATATGAGTGATCTGGAAAAACGCCTGGGTATGCGGCTGTGTCAGCGCGGCCGTGGTGGTTTTTCTCTCACCGACGAAGGTTTGCAGGTGTTGCAGGCGGCCGATGCCATGCTGGCAGCCATCGAGAACTTCCGTACCGATGTGAATGGCATCAACGAAGAACTTCGGGGTGAGCTGAACATCGGCATCATGAACAGCCTGGTGACCCAGTCGCAGATGCGGATTACCAATGCCCTCAGCCGCTTGCGCTCGAAAGGTGCCGGTGTGCGTATCAATATCAGCATGACTACGCCGAGTGAGATTGAGAAAGGCGTTCTGGATGGCCGCTTCCATGTCGGTGCGGTGCCGTTGATTACGCCGATTTCCGGTCTCGACTATCAGTCGTTATATGAAGAGCACAGCTTTTTATATTGCAGTGACCAGCACCCGCTGTATGAGTGGGCGGCGCAGGTGACGGCCACGGAACTGAAGCAGTTTGACGCCGTAGTACCTTCCTATCGCATGACGCCAGCGGCGATGGCCCAAAACCAACAGCTGCGCCTGAGCGCCACCGCTTCTGACCGGGAAGGCATCGCCTTTCTGGTATTAACCGGCAAATACATTGGCTATCTGCCCGATCATTACGCCAAGCAATGGATCGACAGCGGCCGCATGCGGGCAATCAATCCACAAGAATTCAGCCTGCAGGCCGAACTGGCGATGGTGACCCGTCAGGGCCGACGACCGAATCTGGTGCTGGAAACCTTCCTTGATGCTCTCTAATGGAGCAGCTTTGCCAGACAATCAGACGATTTCTGGCAGGTTGGCCCGGTTCGATACTTGCAGGGCTGAATAGCAGAATCAAGGAGTAACCAGATGCAGTCTTACACCCGTTTATACATCAACGGTACCTGGGTAGAGCCGGCCAAACACGGCACCTTTAAAACCATTAATCCCGCCGATGAAAGTGTCATCGCCGAGGTTGCAGCAGCCACCGCCGAAGACGTCGATCTGGCGGTTAAAGCGGCCCGTAACAAGTTTGATGACGACTCCTGGTCAGGCCTCAGCGGCGCTGAACGGGCAGTCTATTTGCGCCGTATCGCCGCGGGTATTCGCGCCAAGCTGGATTATCTGGCGGCGTTGGAAGTACGTGATAACGGCAAGCCTTTTGCGGAAGCCCAATGGGATATCGAAGACACTGCGGGCACCTTTGAAATGTACGCTGATCTGGCGGAACAGTTGGATCACAACGGCAGTACCGAGGTTGCCCTGCCTGACGAGCGTTTCAGCTCCGTGGCGATCAAGGAACCGGCCGGCGTGGCGGCGGCCATTATTCCGTGGAATTTCCCCATGCTGATGGCTGCCTGGAAAGTCGCCCCGGCGTTGGCCGCTGGTTGCACCATGGTACTGAAACCTTCTGAAGTAACCCCTCTGACGGCGCTGGAGCTGGCCAATATCGCCGACGAATCCGGCCTGCCTGCCGGGGTACTGAATGTGGTTAGCGGGCTTGGCCCGGATGCCGGTGCGCCACTGAGCGAACACCCGGATGTGGATAAGATCGCCTTTACCGGGAGTGTGCCGACCGGCAGTCGCATCATGCAGGCAGCGGCTCGTGATCTGAAAAACGTGTCACTGGAACTGGGTGGCAAGTCGCCGTTTATTATTTTTGATGATGCCGATATTGACGCCGCGGTGGAGTGGATTCTGTTCGGCATTTTCTGGAACAAGGGTGAGGTCTGCTCGGCGACTTCCAGAGTGCTGATTCAGGATGGCATCTACGACCGTCTGATGGCCCGGCTGCTGGAAGAAACCGCCAAAATCCGTATTGGCAACGGCATGGAAGAGGGTGTCCTGATGGGGCCGCTGGTCAACGCCAGTCAATACGACAAGGTCACTTCGATGATTATTCGGGGTGCCAGAGAAGGTGCCACGCTGCTGTATGGAGGCGAACGCCCGGCCGGTTTCGACAAGGGGTATTACCTGCAGCCAACCATCTTTGTTGATGTACCGGACGACTGTTCAGTCTGGACTGAGGAAATCTTTGGCCCGGTAGTCTGTATTCGCAAGTTCAGCGACGAAGGCGAGGCCATTCGGGTTTCCAATAATTCCCGTTTTGGTCTGGCCGGTGCGGTGATGTCGCAAGACATTGAGCGTTGCAACCGGGTGGCTCGCAAGCTGCGCGCCGGCATTGTCTGGATCAACTGCTCGCAGCCGACCTTCAGCCAGGCGCCCTGGGGTGGTTATAAGCACAGTGGCATTGGCCGCGAGCTGGGTATCTGGGGGCTTAACAATTATCTGGAAACCAAGCAAATCACCAGTTTCAACAGTGATGAACCCTGGGGCTGGTACCTCAAATAAGTGGTGAACGCTGGTCGTTAACAGGCTGTTGCTGGTAACAGCCTGTTTCCTCCAACACTCCGCCAGCAAGCTGCCCGTTTTCAGCCCTCAATACTATAATGGCGCGCTGGCGCCGCTTTCCTGCCTGGTTTTTCCTTTCTGCTTGTTTGATCGCCAGCACCTTTGCCGATTTTTCCTAATTTTCCGTTACAGGATCACAATCAGATGATGCAGCAGCGCGTCGGTGAACTCAGCATGGTGGGTGCCGCAGCCCTGTGGGGTTTGTTGCCAGTGGTTTCGAAACAGGCTTACGAGCAGGTGCCGGTACTCTTGTGTGCCGCGTTGAGCGCGCTGGCGGCAGCCTGCTTTTTTGCCTTGCTGCTGACGTTGCGGAGGGAATGGCACGAGCTGCTGTGTAAGCCAGCGCTGACCAGCTCGGTGATTTCCGCGCTGGGCATCGGTGTGGTGTTTTACGGCATGGTGTTCTGGGGGCAGTCGATGGTGCCAGCCAGTACGACCAGTGTGCTGCTGTTGATGGAGCTGTTCTTCTCGATGCTGTTGCTGCGCTGGATGGGGCATGAGCAGTTAAGTCGACGGCAGGTACAGGGCGCGGTGGTGATGGTGATTGGTGCTGTACTGGTATTGGCGCCCAAATCCCTCGGCGACTTTGGCCTCGGTGAGTTGGTGATTCTGCTGGCGGCCGCGGTACCGCCGCTGGCCAATGTGCATATGCAGCGAGCCCGTCAGCATGCCGGTGTCAGCAGCATTATGTTTACCCGCAGCTGCATCAGTTTTTCAATGCTGGCGCTGTTGGCCTGGCTATTTGAGTCGATGCCGAAGGGTGAGGATGTGCTGGCGGTCTGGCCCTGGATTCTGATCAACGGCGTGCTGATTCTGGGGGTTTCCAAAATGCTCTGGATCGAAGCCATTCGCCGTATCCCGATTTCCAAGGCTGTTGCGATGAACTCGATTGCGCCGCTGGTCACACTGGCGACAGCCAGCTGGTTGCTGGGTGAAACCGCCGACTGGTATCAATGGTTTGGCTGTGTGCCACTGAGCCTGGGGTGCTGGTTACTGGTATCGAACCGCAGACAACAAGCCATGCCAGTGGCGACAGCGGTTAGTAGTCGGCCGGATTAAAGCCGCTGGCCATTGTGATATTCAGGTACTTCGACCTGGCCACTGGCGATCACTTCGCCGAGTTGCCACAAGCGCCATTCTCCGCGTTGGTAGATATGCCACTGTTCGTCGCTGGTGAGTGGCTCGGTGGCGATGACGCTGACAACGTCGTTGGGGGTAGTTTCGGCCGCAAAATCGACCGCCACATCCGCGTCGGTCAGGCGCGCCGGGCCAAACGGCGCACGGCGGGTAATACTGGCCATTTTGGTGGTGCAGAAGGTGAACAACCAGTCGCCATTGCTCAACAAGCAGTTAAACACGCCTTGCTGGGCATATTCCTGCGCCAGCCGGGTGAGGGTGGCGGCCAGCTGTAACGGCATGGCGTCACGTGGCAGGTTCTGCCGCAGCTGGTTCATCAGATCACAGAAAATCTCTTCACTGTCGGTATCGCCGACGGCTTCATACATGCCGACATGACGGACAAAATGCGGTAGTTGGCCATTGTGGGCGAAGACCCAATAGCGGCCCCATAACTCGCGGGTGAATGGGTGGGTGTTGGCCAGATTGATCGAACCCACGTTAGCCTGGCGAATATGGCAGATCGCTGTTTTGCTTTTGATCGGCAGTTGCGACACAAAACCGGCAATCGCCGAGGTTGCGCAGGGCTCCGGGTCATGAAACAGGCGTACGCCCTTGCCTTCGTAAAACGCCACGCCCCAGCCGTCCTTGTGGGGGCCGGTTTGACCGCCGCGGCGAGTCAGGCCGGTAAAACTGAAGCAGAGGTCGGTGGGAGTATTGGCACTCATGCCAAGCAGTTCGCACATGGTCGGGTCCGGCGTTTGATTACAGAAGTTGTGAAAGTCTAGCCTGTTTGGCCCGCTTGCGGCAGCGACGGGTGTCATGGCGGTTGTTGATTCCGGGTTTATCCGGTGAGAAGGGATATCCACGTCGGCATGGCCGAACAGAGTCGCCGATCAGACGATTGGCGTTATTGCGCTGGCTGATGTGGCTTTTCACCAGTATAAACTTCTGGCTACCACAACCGCCCGGAACTCATGGACTGGCTGTGGTTCTGACGCTGGGTCCCGATCATCTACCTGAGATAGCTGCTGTGTTCGAATCCTTTTTTATCAAGCCGAAATGGTTTTTCCTCAGTTTTGCCGGCTGGGCGTTGTTGTGCGTGCTGGGCTGGTATTTTGCCTTGCAGGATGCCGGTGGCAGTTTGAGTCTGGGCAGTCTGTTCGGTTTTGAATTCCCGGCGGCGCTGGCGGAAGGAGCCGATGAGGCGGCGCAGGCAGCTTTTGCAGCAGCCAGTGACAGTGCCCAGAGCTTCTGGTTTTATCAATACATGACACTGGCCTATCTGCTGTTTATCGGCAGCTGGCTGTATATCGGCCGTGATAACAAGTGGAGTCGCTGGTCGGTGCTGGGGTCGGCGCTGATTGTGTTTATCACCTGGTATCAGGTGCAGGTCAGTGTGATGCTGAACGAGTGGTACGGTTCTTTTTATGACCTGATTCAGTCGACCCTGAGTAATCCTGGCAGCATTGAGATCAGTGAGTATTACGGCGAGCTGATGTCGGTGGGCATTATCATTATGGTGGCCGTTGCGGTGGCGGTATTTAACCGCTTTTTTGTCAGCCATTTTGTGTTTCGCTGGCGCCAGGCGATGAACGAACATTACACCGGCCGCTGGGCCGAAGTGCGTCATATTGAAGGGGCGTCGCAGCGGATTCAGGAAGACACCATGCGCTTTGCCACTATTATGGAAAATCTCGGCGTCAGCCTGCTGGAGTCGGTGATGACGCTGATCGCTTTCCTGCCGATTCTGTGGGGGCTGTCGTCCTACGTGACCAGTCTGCCGCTGATTGGTGAGGTGCCGCAGGCGCTGGTGTTTGTGGCGATTATCTGGTCGGTGTTTGGCACTCTGTTGCTGGCGCTGGCGGGTATCCGGTTGCCGGGGCTGGAATTCAACAACCAGAAGGTTGAAGCGGCCTATCGCAAGGAGCTGGTATTCGGTGAAGATCACCACGACCGTGCCCATCCGGCAACTCTGGCGGAACTCTTCTCTAACGTGCGGCAGAACTATTTCCGGTTGTACAAGAACTACCTCTATTTCAACGTGGTGCGTTATGGCTATCTGAATATCGGCCAGTTCGTACCGCTGATTGTGCTGGCGCCATCCATCATTGCCGGCGCCTTTACGTTGGGCATCATGCAGCGGATTCTGAATGCCTTTAATCAGGTTGAGGGTTCGTTCCAGTATCTGGTCAACTCTTGGACCACTATTGTCGAACTGCAGTCCATCTACAAACGCCTGCGGGCCTTCGAAAAAGAAACCAACACTGCCACCACGGCGGAACTGGCCGCGGTTCAATAAGCGGCAGGGTCAGCTGGCAAAGCGCTGTAACATAAAATCAATCAACAGCCTCACCCGGTGGGGCATGTTGTGGCGGTCCCGATAGAGTAACTGGCAGCTGCGTGGCTGGTTACTCCAGTCGGGCAGCAAACGCACCAGTTCGCCGGCTTCGATGAGCGGCTGGGCGTGGTAGTCCGGAATAAATCCTACCCCCAGGCCGTCTCGTACCGCGCGGGTGAGCACGGCAATATCATCCACTTCCATGCGGGCATTGGTCGCCGGATCAAAGGTATACAGCTCCCGGCTGCGATTATGTTGCAGTGGCCAGGTCGACATCGGATGGCACATCAACAATGGCAAGCGCGCCAGTTCTGACGGGTGTTCAATTTTTTCCAGTGGCAGCCTGGCGGGGCCACAAATCATAAAACGGAAGTCTGTCAGATGGCGGCCAATCCAGTGGCCAGCGGTGTGTTCTCCGACCCGGAAGGCGATATCTATGGCAGCCTCTTCAAGATCAATATGCTGGTTCGATAGCCGCAGGTCGAGGTTGATGTCCGGGTACTGCTGCAGAAAGGCGTTGAAGTGCGGCGTCAGCACATGGCTGCCAAAGTTAACCGGTGCAGCTACCCGAATCCGTCCACAGGCCTTGTGTTTGTCCTGATAGAGGCTGATGGCGACTTCATTCAATTCATCGAACAGGTGGCAGCAACGGTCGAAGTATTGTTGGCCGGTCAGGGTCATCTGCACCTTGTGGGCGTCACGGTTGAGCAAACGTAACTGCAGATCCTGCTCCAGCTTGGCAATACGCCGACTGAGCGTTGAATGGGGAATACCCAGAACCTCGGATGCTTGTTTAAAACTGCCTGAGCGCACCACGGCGCAGAAGCAACGCATGTCATCGAGTGAATAGTTAAATTTCATATTCGGAATCTTTGGTTTTGAAATCACGTATTTATGCCGGATATGAAATCAATACACTGGTACCGCTCAATCATCAAGTTGCGGGAGAAATTTATGAGCCGCTCAGCCAATACCAATGCCGTAATCGCATTAGTGTTCTGTGCCTTTTTCTGGGGAGCCAGCTTCCCGGTCGGTAAACATGCACTGAGTGAGATGCACGCAGTGACTGTGGTGTTATGGCGTTTTGTCATTGCCGCTGTGTGTCTGCTGGCTTATGCCCGCTGGATGAACATCCGAATGCCACATCTGAACGGCCGCCAGTGGTGGTGGGTGATTGGGGTTTCTGTGATTGGTGTGGGTGGTATTAACCTGGGTCTGTTCACCGGCCTTGAGCACACGGCCGCCAATAACGGTGCGTTGATCATGGCCCTGAGTCCGTTGGTAACCGCGCTGATTGGCTGTCTGGCCCATCGGCAGCTGCCATCAGTGGCGCAGTTTTTCAGTCTGGTGGTGTGTCTGGCTGGCGTGCTGCTGGTGCTGACCAATGGCGAGCTGCAGCGCTTGTTAGGCTTCCAGTTTAACCAGGGCGATCAGATGATTTTTGGCGGTATGCTGTGCTGGAGCCTGTATACCTTCCTGACCCAGAGCATCAGCAAATGGATGCCGATGATTCCCTATACCATTGTCGGCATGTTTGCCGGTATCGCGGTGATGCTGCTGCTGGCGTTCTCCGATCCCCAGATTCAACTGTTGGCAGAGCTGCATACAGCCAGTGCCGAAGTTCTGGCTGACGTGCTGTTTATCGGGCTGTTTGGGACTGTCGGCGGCTATCTGCTGTGGATTTCCGGCGTTAAACAACTGGGGGCGGCGACCGCCTCGCTGTTCTTTAACTTTGTACCGGTGTTTTCGGCTCTGACGGCCTTCCTGTTTGGACAGGATGTGACGGCTTTACAGCTGGCGGGGATGGCGATTGTGATCGCTGGTTTGCTGTTGCCACGATTGGCGGGCTACTTTCAGAATCGTTCAGCACTGGCGGCAGCCAGATAAGCTTTCAGGCTGAGCCAGGGACTGAGTGCGGTATTGTGAGCAATGTTGTGCAGATTGTCGTGAAGTTTGCCGGGAACCGGTGGTTTGCGACATTCAGCCCCATTCCGAAGGGAACCAACCACAGTTACACTCCACTAATCAGGCTTGTTTTGCCCAGTGCAACGGGCGTTTTGTGTAAGTAGTACGAGTGTGAGTTGTGAATAGCCGTGTTTCGGGCAGTGTTGTTGCCGCAAATTCTTCTGCTGCTGTAGCAGCTTCCCGCCCAGGTTCTTTTCCCTGGCCATTTTTAATTTTGATCGGGCTGGCCGGAGCTGCCAGTTTTGGCTGGTGGCAGGGCCGTCTGGCTCATCTGGCAAGCGTCGCTTCGAGCGTGCCAGTCGGTATGGCTGTCAGCGCAGCAGCCAGTAGTACCCCGCTGGTATTGGTCTTGCCACAACCAAGTGCACAACTGCCGCTGCTGGACGACAGTGCCTTGCAGCCGTTGCGAGCAACTCCGCCGCCACCGCCGCCGCCAGTGATCAGGCATTACCGGATTCAGCCCGGCGATACCCTCGAAAAGATTTTCCTCCACTTCAATATTCCGCTGGCCGACCTGCACGATGTCTTGCAGGCCGACGAAGCCTATCTGGTGCTGGATGTGATTCAGCCCGACAGCGAATTGAGTTTTGAGTTTGATCCAGACGGGGTGGTGTTCCAGTCGTTGTCGCTGCAACCAAAAGTGAACCAGACAGTGACCTACCAGCGCTCGGAGCAGGGCTTTGTCTACAGCGAAGTGGTGATTCCAACCCAGTGGAACCAGCATGTGGTGCGGGCAGACATCAGCCACAGCCTCTATGGCACTATTCTGGAAACCGGATTGTCTGATCGCGATGCGATGGAAATCACCCACTTGCTGGGCAACAAGGTTAACTTCCAGCGCGACTTGCGACCCGGCGACACCTTTGACGCGGTGGTCAGCGACGAATATATGGGCGATCAGGCCACCGGCGAACGGCGGCTGGATGCCATCAAGCTCAATGTGCGTGGTACTGACTATGTCGCCATCCTGTTTGAAGATGGCAACTATTACGATGAACAGGGCAATAGCCTGACGCCAGCCTTACTGCGCTATCCAACCAGCAAACATTACCGGGTCAGTTCACCGTTTGATCCGAAACGCTTCCATCCGGTTACCCACCGATTTGCGCCGCATAACGGCGTTGATTTCGCCACCCCGTCGGGTACTGCAGTACTGGCGACCGGTGATGGCGTGGTCACCCGGGTTGCCAATCATCCTTATGCCGGGCTGTATGTGGTGATTGATAACGATGGCCCGTTCAGTACTCGCTTCCTGCATCTGGGCAAGGTGCTGGTGCACAAGGGGCAGCGCATCAAACGCGGCCAGAAGATCGCCTTGTCGGGGAATTCTGGCCGTACCACAGGCCCGCATCTGCATTACGAACTGCACATCAACAACCGACCGGTGAATCCACTGACGGCCAAAATTCCAACCCTCGTGTCGGTAGCCGCAAAAGATCGTGGCAGCTTTGATGAACTGGTTGGCCAGTACATGCCGCAACTGGCACGTCAGGATGTCAGTGATCCACTCAATCCGCCGGGACTGCTGGATCATCGTGGCTGAGTAGCTGGCCGCCAGCCATGTTGTAAACACGATCCGCCAATGCCTGTGCTTCCAGTGGATCGTGGGTGACCAGTATCAGTGTCATGCCAAGCTGGCGACGCAGCTGATCGAGTTCCTGCCACAAGGCTTGCTTATTGGCGGGGTCCAGGCTTGAAAAGGGTTCATCCAGCAGCATCAGGCCGGGTTGTCTGGCGAGGCAACGGGCGAGGGCAACCCGTTGACGTTCACCACCAGACAGTTGCGTTGGCCAGCGCTCCGCCAGATGCTCGGCTCGTGCCTGAATCAGCGCCTGGCGGATGCGTTCACGTTTGTTGATGCCCTTGGGGCAGCCAAACAACAGCGCCAGCCACAGATTGCGTTTGACCGATAAATGCGGGAACAGATGCAGATCCTGACTCAAATAAGCCAGACCTCGCTGATGCGGGGACTGTTTGCTGATGTCCTGATGATCAAAATACAGCTTGCCGGAAGCGGGCAGCAAACCGGCAATGACTTTTAACAGCGTGCTTTTGCCGGAGCCTGATGGCCCCAGAATGGCGACCGCCTGACCGCTGTCAACGTGCAGTGACAGGCCGGCAAGAATCCGGCAGCCAATGTTATCGAGCCGGATGTGGGTCATGTTGAATCTCGATCGTCCGGCGCCGGGCCAATAAACGGGTCAGCAGTAACAGCACAAACGCCATTACCAACAATATGGCGGCACTGGCGACTGCCAGCCCGGTTTCGCCACTGGAAATGTTCAGGAACACCGACATTGGCAGGGTTTCAGTTTTCATACGGGTGGCACCTGCCAGCATCAGGGTCGCGCCAAATTCTCCCAATGCCCTGGCCCAACCGAGTACCGCTGCTGCCGCCAGACCGCGCCCCGCCATTGGCACCTCAACCAGCAGAAAACTCCATAGCGGCGGAAGCCCCAGCGTCCAGGCCATACGGGCGTAATCGGCATCGACTTCAGCAAAGGCAGCGCGTGCAGTACGGACAATAATTGAAGCCGCTACATATATCTGGGCCAGCAAGATGCCGGTCGTGGAGAACAGTATTTCGATGCCCCATTGCGCCAGTTGGCTGCCCAGCGTGCCGCGATGGCCGAGCAGAAACAGCAAGCCAACACCAGCAACCAGTGGCGGTGTTACCAGCGGAATATCCAACAGGGTTTCCAGCCAGACCTTGCCAGCGAACTGCTGACGCGCCATCAGCCAGGCAGCCGGAACTCCAAGGCAAAGCGCGATCAACAGTGACAGCAATGAGGTTTGCAAACTCAGCAGGGTAGCGAAGCGGGTTTCCTCAGACAGTAGCGCTTGTTGCAGCGACTGCCATGGCAAGTGTAATAACAATGACGCCAGTGCTCCCAGAATCAGCAGCGCAATCAGCACCAGCGGCAATGCAAAGCACCACACCAGCAGACGCATTGACACCGGAATTATTCCGCTGTCAGGGCATTGGCCGGAGCGGCCAGAAATCCCAGCGAGGTAAATACGGCCAGGCTATCCGGGCGGCTGAGCCAATCGACAAAGCGGGTCGCGGCAGCTTGATCCTTGCTGGCTGCCAGCACTCCAGCAGCGACCACTTCCGGTTGATACCAGCTGGCGGGCAGTTCGATCATGCGAATAGTATCGGCATTGAGTACTGCATCGGTACGGCCGATGATGGCGGCATCCACGTCGCCTTGCTTGAGATACATGGCCAGCTGCTTGACGGTTGCAGCCCGCATTATTGTGTTGGCTCGGACGGCAGCGCCGACGCCAGAGGCATCCAGAATCGTCTCTGCGGTGCGGCCCAGTGCCATGGCTTGTGGATCGCCGAGGCCGACCCGGATACCGGGTTTGGTGAGATCTTCAAAACGGCGGATATCGTTGGCCTTGTCCTTGTAGACGCCCAGCACCGGCGTGTGTGAAACCAGTGGCAGGATATGGTCAACCTCTGTCCCCAGCTTGCTGAAATACATCATTGAGCCGGGAATAAACACATCTCCCTGACCCGATGCCTGGTAACGCGCGAGGATCTGGCCAGAGCCTCCATATTCGACCAGCAGGGTGTCGCCGGTTTGCTGCTGATACTGGCTGGCCAGCTTCTCGATGGCCGGGCGTAAGCCAGCTCCGGCATAGATTTTCAATTCCGCTGCCAGGCTGGCACTGCTGGCTATCAGGGCCAGGCCAGCAATCAGCAGCCGTTTGCTCATGGTTCCGATGTTTTTCTTTCGCATGATCTTGTCTCGCTATATATCTATGTATATAACGAATAGCACAACGCTAGCTGGAAAAGAATAATCCCATACAAAGTAAAAGGTTTTAGATTGGCAAAGAGGAACAATCTCTGGTTTTACAGGAGAGAGGGGGCCAGCAGCCTAAAAAACAAAACCCCGGCAGACGTGCGTCTGGCGGGGTTTTTTATCAGTCTGCCTGTTAACTGGGCAGTCTGCGAATGGAGCTGGCTAATTATTTAACGAGTGTCAGCCACTCTGGTTTGTAGCTGCCCTTGCCGGTAACGGTTTCGAAGTACAGGGTCTGCAGCTTCTCGGTTACCGGACCACGGCTGCCAGCACCGATCTGACGACCGTCCAGCATGCGGATTGGCAGTACTTCAGCGGCAGTACCGGTGAAGAAGGCTTCGTCTGCAATGTAGACTTCGTCACGGGTGATACGCTTCTCGCGAACTTCGTAGCCCAGTGACTTGGCCATCTCGATGATGGTACGACGGGTGATGCCGTCCAGACAGGCGGTCAGTTCCGGGGTGTAGATCACGCCGTCACGTACCAGGAAGAAGTTCTCACCGGAACCTTCGGCTACATAGCCTTCCGGATCCAGCAGCAGGGCTTCTTCACAACCACTGTCGATTGCTTCACGCAGCGCCAGCATGGAGTTCATGTAGTTACCGTTGGCCTTCGCCTTACACATGGTGATGTTCACATGGTGGCGAGTGTAGCTGGAGGTACGGATCTTGATGCCCTGGGTTTTGGCGGCTTCGCCCATATAGGCAGGCCAGTCCCAGGCAGCAACCATGACGTGTACCTGCAGGTTTTCGGCGCGCAGGCCCATGCCTTCAGAACCGAAGAACACCATCGGGCGCAGGTAGGCACTGTCGAGGTTGTTTTCGCGAACGGCGGCACGTTGTGCTTCGTTCACTTCTTCCTTGCTGAATGGCATTTTCATACCCAGGATGTGGGCAGAGTTAAACAGGCGGTCGGTGTGCTCCTTGAGGCGGAAGATGGCAGCGCCATCATCTGTCTTGTAAGCGCGGACACCTTCAAACACGCCCATGCCGTAGTGCAGGGTATGCGTCAACACGTGGACTTTGGCCTCGCGCCAATCGACCAGCTGGCCATCCAGCCAAATCAGACCATCGCGATCAGACATTGAAGGTAACATAGAGACCTCGCTCAAAAATTCGTTTCAGTGTGTTCAATACAGAAGGTTTCAATCCAGGGCTTCTTGCAGCCACCGTTGCCAGAGCTCAGTCACACTCTTGCGACGAACGTCAAAACCAAGGCGTTTCATGGTTGCCTGTTCCAGGATCAGGTTGGCGTTTTGCAGCGCGCGCCGGTGAGTTTCGGCTCGGTAGGACAGGTAGGTTTCCTGTAATGTCTTCCGATCTTGTGGATCGAGCAGACCGACTGTTTCAAACGAATCCAACAATCGCATGTTGTCGGTGACCGCCAACAATTCCGGGTACTGGTGTGCCCAGGCCAGAACCCCGTATTGAACCAGAAACTCAATGTCAACAATACCCCCGGCATCGTGTTTCAGGTGGAATTTTTCCGCTGATTTCTCTTCTGCACCCAGATTTTCCCGCATTTTGCGGCGCATGGAACGGACTTCTTCCTGTAGTTCACCTATGTCGCGTTGTTTGGTCAGGGTCTGGCTGCGAATCTGGCGGAATTGCTGGGCCAGATCTGCAGCACCACAGAGCACCCGTGCACGCACCAGCGCCTGATGTTCCCAGGTCCAGGCGTGGTTGGTCTGGTATTCCTCAAAGGCTTTCATGGTCGCGACGATCATGCCGGAGTTGCCGGATGGTCGCAGCCGCATGTCGACTTCGTAGAGCTCGCCATTACGGGTGGTGGTGGTGAGGATGTGGATCATCCGCTGGCCCATGCGAGTGTAGAAAACATTGTTGTCGATGCTGCGCTGGCTGGCATCGGGATCGGCCAGTGTCGACCCCATGGCGTAACCGGTAGAGAGGAACACCAGATCGAGGTCGGAGCTGTAGCTCAGCTCCAGTCCGCCGACCTTGCCGTAGCCAACCACCAGAAACTCCGGCAGGGTAACCGGGTCGCCTTCCCGGGTTGATGGGTAGCCGTACTTGCTGACCATTTGTTGCCATGACAGCTGCATTACACATTCGAGGGTGACTTCGGCCAGCCAGGTGAGGTAGTCAGACACCTTCATCAGTGACAAGGCACCGGTCACTTCCGATGCGGCTGCGTGCAGCCGGTGGGCATGGTTGAACTGACGCAGCTGTTCCATCTGCTGTTCGAGGTCGTCTTCGGCAATCCGCAGCAGCGTCATGCGCAATTCTTCTTCCAGCTCCTGACGGCTCGGCAAGCGATAGAGGTTGCCGGGGTTGAGTAATTCGTCGAGCAGCAGCGGGGCGGTGGTGATGTATTTGGCCACCCACTCCGAGGCACAACAGAGCTTGATCAGCTGGGTGCGGGCAACCGGGTTTTCTTTCAGCAGCACCAGATAGGAGGTTCGCCGTAATACGGCTTCCAGCAGTGGAATCACCCGTTTCAGTGTCGCCAGCGGTGCCGGGCAGGTCGCCAGCTCCTCCAGCAGCAACGGCATCAGGGCTTCCAGGCGCTCGTGGCCAATCGCCTGCATGCTGGCGACGGCACGGGATTCGCGCAGGTTGCTGATCAGTTCGGCGAACTCATCGCTGAGCATGTCGGGCTGGCTGTCGGCCAGTCGCAGGCGTACGTCGTCCGCCAGATCGCCGTGCCAGAGGTCGAGCCAGGTGTGATCCTGTTGTTCGGCCTGCTGGTCTTCGTCCTGGCTGCGGACGATTTCGGCGAAGTGGCTTTTGACAGCTGCGCGGTGCTGGTCGAGCTGGTCGATAAAGCCTTGCCAGTTGTCAAAGCCCATTGCCATGGCGATGCGGGCCTGCTCCTGTTCGTCGTGCGGCAGCAGTTGGGTTTGTTCATCATTGAGCGCCTGCAACGCATGTTCGACGTCGCGCAGGAACAGGTAACCGGCTTTTAACTCAGCGGCGGCATCGGCGGGCAAATAACCGGCCTGGTAGAGAATGTCGATCATTGGCACCAGCTCGCGCTGCTGCAGCTGTTTCTCCTGACCACCCCGAATCAGCTGGAAGGCCTGAATGGTAAATTCCACTTCACGGATGCCACCGGGGCCGAGCTTGATATTGTGGTCGAGGCCGCGACGACGGACTTCCGCATTGATCATGGCTTTCATCGAACGCAGCGACTCAAAGGCGCTGTAGTCGATGTACACCCGATAGGTAAACGGCCGCAGAATCGCCAGCAGTTCCTGTGCGACCGGCGACTGCTCGCCGTTCATAATACGTGCCTTGACCATGGCGTAGCGTTCCCAGTCGCGGCCCTGGCTCTGGTAATACTCCTCCATCGAATCGAAGTTCATCGCCAGCGGGCCACTCTGACCGTAGGGCCGCAGGCGCATATCGGTACGGAACACAAAGCCGTCGATGGTCTGTTTATCCAGCGCAGCAATCAGCTTTTGCCCCAGCTTGACGAAAAACTCCTGATTGCTGATGTCTTTTTTGCCACTGCTGTCGCCGCTGGTATTGCCGGATTCCGGGTAGGTGAAAATCAGGTCGATGTCGGAGCTGAGGTTGAGTTCGTAGGCACCGAGTTTACCCATACCGAGCACCAGCAAATGCTGCACGGTTTTCGACTGTTTGCCGATTGGCTGGCCGTGGCGACGGGCCAGCTGCTGGTGGAAATAGTTAACTGACTGACAGACCGTTTCGTCGGCCAGATCCGACACCGCGCGGGTGGTGGTGAGGGTGTCGGCAAGTCGTAACAGGTCGCGCCAGATGATCTGCACCATGGCGCGGCGGCGTAATACTCGCAACGCCTTGAGCCAGCTGTCTTCGTCTGGAGCTGTGTCGGTCTGGTTGGCTGCTGAGGGGAGCGCAGAATAGTCACAACCCGTCAGCTGGTTGAGTTGGCTATGAATGGCAGCACGCGGTAATGGCTGGCTGATCTGGTCACTGCTGATCAGCTGGCTGAAATAGTCGGCATCCCGTGGCAGGGCATCGACAACGTATTGGCTGATCAACAATACCTGCTGCAATTTGCCTTGCTGCTCCGCCGCCAGCCCCTGCCAGAACAGTGGCCAGTCAAGCCCAAAGCGTGCACCGGTATCGGTCAGTTGCTGCTGAATGCTGTCCCAGCGTGGTTGCAGGATTGGCTGTATCACGTCCGTTTCCTCTGGTGGTGCTGTGGTTGTGGCGCTTTGGTGTTGTTATCGGTCTAGTGTAACCCGTCGGGCTTTGTCAGCAATGACCGGTGCGGGATTGTGGGCGGATTAGCCCCGTAGATTTATCGGCCTGTGGTCAATTGGGCAGAACGTCAGTGGCACTCACTGCTAGACTTCCGGTCGAACCCAGCCAAGCGCCCGTGGCGTATCACTTTTAAACGGACTCCAGAACAGCACTGATCATGGCGGATTCCCCAAAGCCGAACAGCGGCAAAGCTGCAGCCAGAAAACCGGCTCCCCGAAAAACAGCGAGTAAAACCGCAGCCGACAAGCAAGCTTCCGCTGCCAAAAAACCAGCGGCAAAAAAAACGACTGCCAAAGCCACCGCGAAGAAAAGCCCACCGAAGCCTCCGTCTTCCTCTAGCGGCAACGGTCACAGTCAGACAGGCTGGCTGCGGCGTTGCTGGAGTGTTTGCTGGAAGCTGGGGCTTATTGCGGCGGTGGCGCTGGGCGTCTGGATGGTGTTTCTCGATGCCCAGGTTCAAAAGCAGTTCGACGGTAAAAAGTGGACGCTGCCTGCACGGGTGTATGCCCGTCCGCTGATGTTATATCCGGGCAAGCTGCTGCCACCACAACAGCTCGAAGCCGAGTTGCAATGGACCGATTACCAACCGCGTGCCTCGCTGAGCATGCCAGGCAGCTATGTGCACAAAGGCGACAGCTGGCGCATTCATCGCCGTGCCGTGAATTTCTGGGACGGTCGTGAGGATTCGGCACTGATCGAATTACGGCTGGCCGATAACCGGGTGCAACGACTGTTCGTTAACGGCGAAGAACAACCACTGATACGGCTCGAACCCCAGTATGTTGGCGGCATTTTCCCGGCTCATAACGAAGACCGTGAACTGGTTACCCTGCAGCAGGTTCCCCCCCAGCTGGTAGCAGCGCTGGTCGCGACGGAAGACAAGGATTTCTTCCAGCACTTTGGCATTTCACTGCGCGGTATTGCTCGCGCCATGATTGCCAACGTCAAGGCCGGTGGCGTGGTGCAGGGTGGCTCAACCCTGACTCAGCAGCTGGTGAAAAACTTCTTCCTCAGTCAGGAACGTACGCTGACCCGCAAGGCGCAGGAAGCGCTGATGGCGATACTGCTGGAGCTGCATTATTCCAAGCAGCAAATCCTGCAGGCCTACCTCAACGAAGTATATCTGGGTCAGGCCGGTCGCCGTGCGATTCATGGCGTTGGGCTGGCGGCGCGGTTTTATTTTGGCAAGTCGGTGGAAGAGCTGAATCTGGCCGAAGTCGCCACCATTGTCGGGCTGGTCAAAGGGGCTTCCTATTACAACCCCAAACGCCATCCGCAGCGGGCGCTGGAGCGGCGCAATCTGGTATTGGAGCTGATGCGCGACCAGCAGCTGATATCGCAGGCCGAGTTCCTCAAAGCCAGTAATATGCCGATGCTGACGGCCGACAGCAGCCGCGCCAGCCAGCGCGAATATCCGGCGTTTCTGGAGCTGGTACGGCAGCAGCTGCGGCAGGATTACCGCTCTGAAGACCTTGAAACCGAAGGGCTGAACATCTTTACCACGCTCGATCCCTGGATGCAGCACGCACTTGAAAGCCAGGCGGACAAACAGCTGGCGACGCTCGAAAACAGCCGCGCTGAACTCAAGGGCAAGCTCGAAACCGCCGCGGTATTTACCAGTGTTGATGGTGCTGAAGTGCGCGCCATGATTGGCGGTCGCGACGTTGATTTCTTTGGATATAACCGGGCGCTGGATGCCCGCCGCTCGATTGGCTCGCTGGCCAAGCCGGTGGTGTATCTGACCGCCTTGCGCAGCGGCCGTTATAACTGGGCCAGTGTGCTGGACGACAGTCCGGTACAGGTTGCCGGTGAAGACGGCCAGCTGTGGCAGCCGCAGAACTACGATGGCAAAAGCCACGGCAATGTATTGATGATCGACGCGCTGGCGCATTCCTATAACCAGGCAACGGCCCGACTGGGCATGCGGGTCGGGCTGGAAGCCGTAGCGAAAACCTTCGCCCAGCTGGGGCTGAAGCGCACCGTGCCGCCTTATCCATCCGTGTTGTTGGGGTCGCAGGAACTGTCACCATTTGAAGTCGCCGGGGTTTACCAGACCATTGCTGCGCGTGGCTTCCAGATGCCACTGCGGGCAGTCGAAGCGGTAACCACGTCGCAAGGTACCACGCTGTCGTCCTATGCTATTCAAGGCAAACAGACAGTACCGGCAGAGCAGCTCGACTGGCTGCGTTATGGTCTTGAACAGGTGGTTGAGGAAGGCACTGCGCGGCGTCTGAAACAAAGCTTTAATGGCCCGTTGGCAGGCAAGACTGGTACCAGTGACCAGCAGCGAGATGCCTGGTTCGCCGGCTTTGATGATCGTTATCTGGGAGTGGTCTGGGTTGGCCGCGACGACAACCAGCCAATGCCGCTGGCGGGCAGCTCCGGTGCCTTGCCAATCTGGCAGGCGGTGATGCAGGAAGTGGGTGTTGAAGCCCTGCAACCGACCGGTTTGCCGCAAGTCGCGGTGGATGCCAATGGCCAAATCCTGCAGGATGGTTGCTCTGGCCGCATGTTGCCGTGGCCTGCCAGCGTGCAGCGCCCGGAGGCAGTTCCCTGTCGCGGCACTCATCAAAAAGAGGGTAAACGAGGATGGTTGGATTGGCTGTTTTGACATCAGCGCCTGCTGCTACTGATTCAGGCAAGCCATGGCTGAAACTGCTGCTGACGTCGAGCTTGCTGGTGGCGCTGGCAGGCTGTAGTTCCGTGGCGATGGTGGGCAATGGTAATAACGCTGACAGTGCGGATCTGCCGACCATCAGCGATGGCCAGCTGGCGCGACTTGATGAAGGCAGCCATCACCCGGCGGTGCAGGCGCTGCTGCAGCGGGCAGAAGCTGCCCGCCAGCAGGGTAACTGGTCGAAGGTGATGAGTTATCTCGATCAGGCGCGGCAGATTCAGCCGCGTAATGCGGCTATCTATTACCGTCAGGGCTGGGCCAACCTGCAAATGCATCAACCGGCGGCGGCAGAACAGCTGTTACAGCGCGGTCTGTTGTACAGTCAGGATGACCAGTTATCGAATCGGATTCGGGCCTTGTTGGCCGATGCCATGGAGCAGCAGGGCCGTTTGCAGGACGCCCGGCAAATGCGGGCGCAGATGCGCGGCGCTTCCTGAACCGGTCATTTCCCGGGGCTAAAAAAAGGGCCGCTACTTCAGTGAAGCAGCGGCCCGAAAGGGTTCATGGTAAGAACCCATAGGGAATGGAGTGGGTCATTCCACCATCTCAGAAACCGTCATCTCAGAAATCAGTCATCTCAGGAGTCAGCCGTTTCAGGAATCGCGTTGTCCTTGGCCCACTGGCGCAGGACAAACTTCTGTACCTTGCCGGTGGAGGTGCGCGGCAGGGCGCTGAACATCACTCGCTTCGGTGCCTTGAAGTGAGCCATGTTGTCGCGGCAATAGGCGATGATGTCTTTTTCGGTCAGCTGTGAGCCTGCAACCAGTTTGACGATGGCGCAGGGCACTTCGCCCCATTTTTCGTCAGGTCGGGCGACCACCGCTGCGTCTTCAATTTCCGGGTGACGGAACAGCGCTTCTTCGACCTCGATCGAGGAGATGTTTTCACCACCGGAAATAATGATGTCCTTGGAGCGGTCCTTGATCTCGACGTAGCCATCCGGGTGCCAGACTGCCAGGTCACCGGAGTGGAACCAGCCGCCATCAAAGGATTTTTCGGTGGTGTGCGGGTTTTTCAGGTAACCCTTCATGACGATGTTGCCACGCATCACAATTTCACCGATTTCCTGACCGTTACGGGCCACTGGCTGCATGGTGGTGGGGTTCACCACCATCAAACCTTCCTGCATCGCAACCCGTACGCCCTGACGGGCCTTAAGGCTGGCGCGGTCCTTGATATCGAGTTCGTCCCACTGGTCTTTCCAGGCAGAAACCACACAGGGGCCATAGGTTTCTGTGAGGCCATAAACCTGGGTCACGTCGAAGCCGAGTTCTTCCATTTTCTGAATCACGGACGCTGGTGGTGGCGCGCCAGCGGTCATGACCTTGACCTTGTGGTTGAGGCCTTCACGCAGGGCCGGATCCACCCCGGCGATCATGCTCAGCACGATTGGCGCACCACACAGGTGATCGGCTTTCTCAGATACGATCAGCTTGACGATGTCGTCACCACGTACGGCCCGCAAACACACGCTGGTACCGGCAATCGCTGCCATGGTCCAGGGGAAACACCAGCCGTTGCAGTGGAACATCGGCAGCGTCCACAGGTAGGTCGCGTGGTTTGGCATGTTCCAGCTGAGGGCATTGGAAGCGGCATTCAAATAGGCACCACGATGGTGGTAAACCACCCCTTTGGGGTCGCCGGTGGTGCCAGAGGTATAGTTCAGCGAAATGGCCTGCCACTCGTCAGACGGCAGGTGGAAGGGGGCGTCGGCCTGACCTTCGGCCAGCAGGGCTTCATAGTCCAGCTGACCCAATGATTTGCCATCGGCAGCGAGGGCGTCATGGATATCTACAACGACTGGCGGCTCATGCAGCATGTGCAGGGCTTTCTCCACCACTGGCGACAGTTCGCGGTCCGTCAGCAGAATTTTGGTTTCGGCGTGCTGCAGGATAAAGGCAATCGCCGGGGCATCGAGCCGGGTGTTGATGGAGTTCAGTGTCGCGCCGCTCATTGGGACACCAAAATGCGCTTCAAAGTGCGCCGGGGTATTGGGAGCAATGATGGACACAGTATCGCCCTGACCAATACCACGCTGATTCAGTGCACTGGCCAGCTGGCGGCAGCGGTTCCAGGTATCAGCCCAGGTCTGGCGCAGCTCACCGTGTACCAGGGCAATTTTTTCCGGGTACACAAAAGCTGTGCGTTCAAGATACGAAATCGGTGTCAGTGGCGCATAGTTGGCGGTCACTGCATCAAGATTCTGTTCGTAGATATTTTGCATTGGGCTTCCCTCAGGTACGTCCTTGGAGCGTGCTATTGGAGTCTGATACTGCGCTGCAATTACCCCGGCCGGTGGCCAGTTGTGTTGAAAAACTGGTCGGCGGGATTGGCAGGCAGCTAGCGCAGGATGGCTCCGCGGGAAAGCTCTGGTTACCAATGTGGGTCATATACGCCCGGCCTCAGGGTCGTTATTGTTATTACTACGGAGTCGTTGTCGACAGCGGTCGACAATTCCGTATGAGTAGAGAGTAGGCAAAGAGTTTTGCCCGACTTTTTCGCAAATGTATCGAACTGTTACAGTGGCCCGAGATGCCTGAGACCAAAGCAGAACAACCTGTTGGCACCTTTTTTTCCGCGACGCGTTGGTTGCGGCGGCCAGGCCGTCTGTCGCGCCAGTTATCGCTGCTGATTCGCGGCATTCTGGTGGCGGTATTTATCTTTGTTTACGCCTACACAGTGCCGATGATCAAACAGAAAGTGTTTGAAATTGAGCGCAATTCGGCTCGTTTGGCCCTCAATAACACCTATGAAATTGCCAATCGTATGTACGCCGGGGTCGAGCAGTATCGGCAGCAGGCACTGGAAAACCGCAAGGACAGTCTGCAAATGGCGGTGGATCTGGCCGAGTCGCTGATTCGATCGCATGTTCAGGAAGCGATGCGGCGCGGCCTGTCAGCCGCTGAGGGGCGTCAGATCGCGATGGAATACCTGCGTAATTCCAGCTTTGATGATCACGACTACATCTGGGTGGTGGACTACAACCTCGGGGTGCTGGCACATCCGGACCCGAAATATCGTCAGGCTGGTGATGCTGCCTCCCTCAGTGACACTGAAATCAGCACGCTGCAGACGCTGGTGGGTCAGGCCCGTCGCGAAGGTTCCGGTTTTTACAGTTATCGCTGGCCACGCTTGCAGGCCAGCAGTGGCAGCGACAGCAAGGTTTCCTGGGTTAAGGATTTCCCTGAATGGGGGCTGGTGATTGGCTCTGGCGTGTATCTGTCAGATCTCGAACAACAGGTTGAACAGCGCCGTCAGCAAGCACTGCAGGATTTGCGGCAGGCGCTGCAGCAGACTCATATTGCCCGTACCGGCTATTTGTACGTGTTCGACAGCTCCGGCTACATGCTGATTCACCCCAACGGTAACCTCGACGGCATTCGGTTTATTCGACATGAAAACCCGCTCACCGGCCAGCCGATCTACAAGGAATTGATTGCTGCGGCTGACTCGGGCAAGGAGCTGCATTACCGCTGGGACAAGCCCGATGATCCCGGCAATTACGCCTACGAAAAACTGTCGCTGGTGCGTTATATGGACGGTTTTGACTGGTATATCTGTTCGTCGGTGTATCTCGATGAACTGCAATCGAGTTCCGAACTGCTCAGTACCCGCATCATGGTGTTGGCGGCCATCACCATGCTGGCGACACTGCTGATTTCCAACTTTTTTGTGAATCGTATTGCACGGCCGTTAGAGCAGCTGGCGGGCACTGCCTTGCGGGTTCGCAGTGGGGATCTGTCGGCCCGTACCGGCATTCAGCGCGATGACGAAATCGGCATTCTGGCATCCGGTTTTGACGCCATGGTTGAACGGCTGGAAGACAATATCGACACCCTGGATGCGGAAGTGCGTCAGCGTACCCAGCAGTTGCTGGAGTCCCACAATCAGGCCCAGCGCATGAGTGCGGTGGGCCAGCTGGCCGGAGGCCTGGCGCATGATTTCAACAATCTGTTGTCGATTGTGCAGGGTAATCTGGTGATCGCCCGCGAGCGTTTTGGGGATAACCCGGAACTGGATGCTCTGTTGGCGCCAGCCGAACGAGCGGCCCGTCGCAGCGCCGATATTACCCACCGGCTGTTAGCCTTTGCCCGCCAGCAGCCGTTACAGGCAGCGCCGGTGCGGGTCGACAGTCTGTTGCAGGGAACGGTTGAGCTGCTGTCCAGTTCGTTTACCAGCCGGCATCAACTCAGTTATCAGCCGGATCCCTCGCTGCAGGGCTGTTTGGCGCGGCTGGACCCCGGCTTGCTGGAAAATGCGTTGGTCAATCTGGGGTTGAATGCCCGTGATGCCATGCCCAACGGTGGTTTACTGAAGCTGAGTGCCGGGGTCATCGACTGGCCCGCCCAGCTGCCGACGGCCGAGACAGAACCGCTGCTGCAGTCGCTGGCGTTTGACGAAACCGTACCAGACGGTCGTTACCTGCTGATTGAGTGTCGCGACACCGGCGATGGTTTCAGTGATGAGGCTTTGGCGAAAGCCTTTGAGCCTTTTTTCACCACCAAACCGGGCCAGCTGAATTCCGGTCTGGGGTTGTCGATGGTGTTTGGTTTTGTGAAGCAGTCCGGTGGTTATCTGGCACTGGCCAATCAGACTGGCGGTGGTGCCGCGGTGGTGCTGCTATTGCCGGTGTGTGCGATGACTGACCCGGCAGCCGTGGTTGAAAGCCATCGCGATACGGCTGTGACTTCGGCAAGCCATGAGTTTGCCGGTCAGCTGTTCCTGTTGGTGGATGATGATCCGGATGTGCGGGAAGTAGTGCGCCAGCAATTGTCGGCATTGGATATTCACGTACTGGAGGCGTCAGACGCCGAGGAAGCCTTACAGTTGGCAGAAACCCTGCGGCAGAGTGGCAGTGAGCTGGCTGGTGTGGTGTCGGACGTGATGATGCCCGGTGATATCAAGGGCATAGAACTGGCCCAGCGCTTGCGCCAGCAAATGCCCGGACTATTGATTCTGCTGGTGAGCGGTTATGCTTTCGGCGCCGACGAAGATGCTGACAACTCCGGGGTTGTTGGCTGGCCACTGCTGCGCAAACCGTTTGACCGCCAGCAACTGGCGCAGGCCCTGCGGCAGGCCAACCAGGCAATGGAAAGCAATCAATAACCGATAACAATATTATCAGGACCGGAGATGTCGATATGAAAGGCCCAGCGTTGATCTATGTAGTCGAGGATGACGCCGATATAGCCCAGTTGGTGTGCCGGGAGCTGCAGCGTTACAGCCACCGGGTACAGGCCTTTCGTTCCGGCAGTCAGCTGGTGGCGGCGTTGCAAAGCCGGGCACCGGACATGTGTATCATCGATCTCGGGTTACCGGATATGGACGGCCTTGGACTGGTACGGGATCTGACCGACCGGCAGGACATCGGGGTGATGATTCTGTCTGGCCGTGACAGCTTGCCTGATCGGGTGTTAGGGCTGGAGCTCGGAGCCGATGATTACCTCAGCAAACCCTTTGATCCGCGTGAGCTGGTAGCTCGTACCAACAGTATCCTGCGGCGGGTACAACGGCCGGAAGCGGTGCGGCTGGTGGCCGATGATGACAGCCCGAGGGTGGCACATTTTGCTGACTGGCAGTTTGATATGGCGACCCTGCAGCTACAGCATGACGATGGTCGTCAGCTGGAGCTGAGCCCGGGCGAAGCCAAGCTGTTGCAACAGCTGCTGTTACGACCCCGGCAGATTCTCAGTCGCGAGGCGCTGATGGCAGGCAAAGACGATGGTTTTGACCGCAGCATCGACGTGCGGATGTCGCGTATCCGCAAGAAAATTGAGGAAGACCCCAAGTCTCCCCGCATCGTCAAAACCATCTATGGTATGGGTTATATGCTGACGGTCGACGTCAGCTGGTAAACGCTCTTACAGCTCACTGACGGGTGTGAAAGTGAGCCAGCAAACCGTGCAATTCGGTTGATGCGTGACTGACGCTACCGGCCAGTTCGCTGGATTCATTACTCTGTTGGGCAGCGTCTTCACTGACCGCCCGAATAGCCTCCAGATTCTTGCTGACTTCACTGATCGCCATGCTCTGTTCGCTGATCGCGCGCGCGATCTGCTGGCTGGTGAGGTGAATATTGGCGACGTGGTTGCTGACACTGTCGAGCTGTTCGCGGGTACGGCTGATCTGTTCAACACTGCTTTGGACGCCGGTCTGACTGGCCTGCATGGTGGCGACGGCTTCGGCCGAGCCTTTCTGCAACCGTTCGATCATGCGGCGAATCTCTTCGGTACTTTCCTGGGTACGTGATGCCAGTGTGCGGACTTCATCTGCCACCACGGCAAAGCCTCGTCCCTGCTCTCCAGCCCGCGCCGCTTCAATAGCGGCGTTGAGGGCCAGCAAGTTGGTCTGTTCGGCGATTGACTGAATCACCGCCAGCACAGAACCAATGTTGCCGGTTTCGCGGTCCAGATTCATGATCACATCGTGGGCCTTGCTCATGCTGTCAGCCAGTTTGTGAATGCTGTCGGTGGCGCTGGCAATCACTTTGGCACCATCATTGGAAAGCGATTGCGCCTGTTGTGATTCGGCTGCCGCTGCTTCGGCATGGGCGCTGATGTCCTGCATCGAGACGGTCAGCTCGTTGGTGGCGGTAGCGATCTGGTCCGTTTGCCGCTGCTGGTTACGGGTGCCTTCGGCGACCTGCGACGACAGTCGGGCCAGACGGTGGCCGGAGTCCTTGCTGGTTTCGGAAAGAATGTCGGCCTTGTTGACCAGTTCATTGACCTCCTCGAAGAATTCCATGAACTGGCGGGTAATTTCATGGCGGCTTTGGCTACTGCGGATATCCAGATTAATCCGACCGTTGTGATCAAGCTGGCTGCCAATATGCGACAGCTCCAGCCCTTGCTGGAAACTGATCCGGTTGCGCTCGGTCAGGAATACCAGTGCACCGGCTTCAACCACCACAAACAGCGCATGCAGCATGACCAGCTGGAAGCCGCTCAGTCCCAGGCTGGTACTGCTATCCGGAAATACCCAGACCGGGTTACCCGCTTCCTGCAGCAGGTTAAAGGCCAGGTGATGAACGGCAATCACGACTGCCGCAACAATAATCGGCAGGCTGTCGCGGTAGGTCATCAGTAACGCCAGCGAGACAAAAATGCCAAAGTGAATCTCGATCAGACCATGGGCCTGATGGATATGCAGGGCGGCGAACACCATCAGCGCGGCAGCATAGGTTGAGCGTGCCAGTTTGCTGGCAGGCGCCAGCTGGCCAATTATCACAGGGACCAGCACACTGGGTAAGCCGATCACCAGCGCGGCGGTCCAGCTGTCGTACCAGTTGGCCAACAGCAGGGATACGATAAACAGGGCACCACAGCAAACCGCAAAAAAACGGTCGGCCTGGCGATAGTGAAGGTCGGCACCGGTGGACATAGCGCTTGACTCCTCGGTCAGAATTGCTCGCTTTGTCCACCAGTATAGGCAGGGGTTATCGGCTCGATAGCGCGATTCGATAAGATTCCGGCTGACTTATGTACAGGGCAATGGTGGCGGCAAACAGCAGTGCCAGCGGGCTAAAAGCTGGCTGCAGTTGCAGCAGGGCAATCAGCGCCAACCAGATCAAACCTGGCAGCAAGCGTTGCAGCAACAGCTCTTTGGTCTTCAGAGCCTGAGCAACCGGCCGCCACCATGCCAGTGCGATCACCAGCAGTCCGCCCAGCAGGCTTACCAGCAGCACACTGTCCAGCGCATTGGCCCGCCGCGCCAGTTCAAACACTACGCACCAGCCAAGCAGAATCCGGCCCCAGATCTGGCGAGTCCAGTGATAACCAAAGCGCTCCGCCAGCTGGGTCGAAACCAGCATCGGCAAGGCCGCGTACAGACCCAGCTGGGTCATGATCAGGCGGCCACCCTCGACGGCTTCGCCACTGGCCATGGCGGCCAGCAATTCACTGACGGCGGTGCCGAGCAGTATCAGACCGGCGGCAAAACGACCGGCCGCACTGCCAGGCCATTGGTTGCCTTTGGTTGCCGGGCGGTTATGCCAGCTGATCAGCGCTGCGCTGATCAGTAGCCCGCAGGCGAACAGCAGTTCTGTCATGTCGTTTTTCCGTTACACCGTACTTGCTATCAGAGCGTCGCCATCACCAGATCGGCTGCCGCGATGGTGAAGTCGATATCTTCTTCCGTGTGTGCCAGCGACATAAAGCCTGCTTCAAACGCGGATGGTGCCAGGTAAACACCTTGCTCCAGCATGCCGTGGAAGAATTTGCCAAAGCGGGCGGCGTCACACTGGTCTGCGACCTGGCGGAAGTTTTCGACCTTGTCGAGTTCGGTGAAGAAAATGCCGAACATGGAACCGGCCTTGTTGTAGGTGAACGGCACACCGTGTTTGTCGGCGGCGGCCTTGAAGCCAGCCATCATCTGATCAACCCGGGCGGTCAGCTGTTCGTAAACACCGTCGCGCTGGATTTCTTTCAGCATTGCCAGACCTGCGGCCATCGCCAGCGGGTTACCAGACAGGGTACCGGCCTGATATACAGGGCCCAGTGGCGCCAGGTGCTCCATGATGGCACGCTTGCCGCCGAAGGCACCGACTGGCAGGCCACCACCGATCACCTTGCCCAGACAGGTCATGTCCGGAACGATGTCGTAATACGCCTGGGCACCGCCCAGCGCGACGCGGAAGCCACTCATCACTTCATCGAAAATCAGTACGATGCCGTGGACGTCACACAGCTCGCGCAGACCCTGCAGGAAGGATTTGGTTGGCGGAATGCAGTTCATGTTGCCAGCCACCGGCTCGACGATCACGCAGGCAATCTGGTCGCCGATCTGGGCGAAACATTCGCGCACGTTGTCGAGGTCGTTGTAGTTCAGGGTGATAGTGTGTTCGGCGACACTGGCCGGAACGCCTGGAGAGGTCGGTACCCCCAGGGTCATCATGCCGGAACCGGCTTTAACCAGCAGGGAGTCGGAGTGACCGTGGTAACAACCTTCGAATTTCACCATCTTGTCACGGCCGGTATAACCACGGGCCAGACGAATCGCACTCATGGTGGCTTCAGTCCCGGAGTTCACCATCCGCACCATGTCCATCGACGGGATCAGTTTGCAGACTTCGTCAGCCATGTCGCCTTCGATCGCGGTTGGCGCGCCAAAGCTCAGGCCCAGCTCCATACGATCACGGATGGCGTCGAGAATTTCCGGGGCGCTGTGGCCCAGAATCATCGGACCCCAGGAACCGACGTAATCGACATAACGGTTGCCATCAACATCAAATACGTGGGCTCCGGTCGCGCGTTCGAAGAAGATCGGTGTACCACCGACGCCCTTGAAGGCACGAACCGGTGAGTTTACACCGCCGGGAATGTGTTGCTGGGCGGTTTCAAACAGGGCCTGGGATTTGGAAATGTCGTAGCTCATCGGGTTCTCTCTTGTGAATCTATTTGTCTCCGCAGCGTGCGGTAACGCAGCGGTCAAAAACATGTGTCTGGCGCCTGACTGCTCAGAACGGTCGTACCACCACCAGGATCACGACGCCGATCAGAATAAAGACCGGCACTTCGTTGAACCAGCGGAACCAGACATGGCTGTGGCTGTTTTGATCATCCTTGAACTGGCGGTTCAGTTTGCCGCAGTACAGGTGATAGCCAACCAGCAGGGCAACCAGCGTCAGCTTGGCGTGCATCCAGCCGGATTTCAGGTAGTAGTCCGGGTTAAAGCTGATCAGCCAAAGACCCAGAGCGATCACCACCATCATGGCTGGCCACATAATGCCGCGGTAGAGTTTGCGCTCCATAATCTTGAAACGTTCGCGGGAAGCCTGGTCGTCTGCCATGGCGTGATAAACGTATAGCCGTGGCAGATAGAAAATACCGGCGAACCAGGTGATTACGGCAATGATGTGGAAGGCTTTAACCCAAAGCATGTGTTGGTCCTGTGCTGTAAACGGCTAGCGGATAACCTGCGGCCGATAACGATAGTGGCGTTCGATCATGGCGTTGGAGACCAGCCCGAGACAAGGGCCCTGGCCTTTACGTGCGTCCGGCTCGCGACGATACACTGCCAGCCATTCCAAGTCATTGGCTTGCATGCGTTCGAGAGCGTGCTGAAGGTTGGATCTGAGCGTAATGGCGCGCACAGAATGGCGTTCGCCGGGAATCTTCAGCAGGTCAATCCGGGTTTCTGGATGGCTGTCGTCACTGGCATCAATTAACTGGATGGCTTCTGACAAGGCCGCTGCCGACAGGATCAGCTGTTCGGATTCGATCAACAGCCAGTCAACGTGTTGCTCAATCAACTCGCGGGCGCCATTGAGGGATATCTGTTTGTCGGTGGTGGCGACTGAGCGGGTCAACGCTTCCGCTACCCAGGTGCTGAGCAGCATTTGCTGTACCGGGTGTGGCGTTTGATAGAGATCGTTCTGGCCCAGCTGGGCCCGGAAAATCGACGGCTGTTTGAATATTTCGCTGGCGACCAGCGTGGCGATCACAATCGCCAGCATGCTCGGCATAATGATATTGGGGTTGCCGGTCAGTTCCAGCAGGGCGACCAACGCCGCCAGCGGTGCCCGCAATACAGCGCCCATCATGGCGCCCATGCCTAGCATGACGTAGAAACCGGTTTCGGCCGGATAATCGGGCAACCAGATGTTCGACAGCCGTCCCATAATCGCTCCGACCATGGCGCCCATAAACAGCGTTGGGCCAATCAGTCCGGCGGGAAAACCGACCCCGGCGGCCCAGGCAGCCAGTACCACCTTGCCGAGTAACAGGCCGATAAACAGCCCCAGGCTGACATGACCCACCAGCGCTTCGTTAACCGTGTCGTAGCCAATGCCCATCACACCGGGCACCCACCAGGAAATGGCAGCGGTGGCCAGTGTCAAACCGCCCCACCGGGCTGCCAGCGGCCATTTGCCAATGCGCTGGAAGCGTTTCATCAACAGGATAAAACCGGCCGCCAACAAACCACAGGCCAGCCCGAGAGCAATCACATAGGGCAATTCCCACAGCGATGCCATTGCCAGCGGTGGCACGTCAAAGGCGGTGGCTGAACCAAACACCGCCTGGCTGATTACGGCACCAGCCACCGAAGCCAGAATAATAGGAATAAAGCCGCGCAGGTTGTATTCCAGCAACACCACTTCCATGGCAAAGATCACGCCCGCCATCGGCGTGTTGAAGGAAGCGGCGATAGCGCTGGCAACCCCGGCGCCGGCGAGAATCCGCAAGCGGTGATGGGCCACCCCGGCCGTTACACCGAGCTGGCTGGCAGCACCGGCACCCAGGTGAATCGCCGGGCCTTCACGGCCAACACTGTGGCCACTCAGCAAGGCCACTGCCGCCGCCAGCCATTGCAGCAGGATGTTAGTGAATGGCAGATAGCCCTGATGGCGTTCCATGCGGATCAGCACATGGGTCACGCCAACACTGCGTTGCTCTGGTTTCAGGGGCTGGAATATCAGGATCAGCAGTGCTCCACCGGCTACCAACAGACCGGCACGGAACCACTGCGTCAGGGCTTCGTAGTCGTCGGCGCTGCTCATCGGCAAGAGGATTTCCAGCGGCCATTCAATCGCCAGCCGGAACAGGGTGATCATCAGCGCCGCAGCAATACCGGCAGCCAATGCCAGTAACGCCAGACCCAGTTGATTATCGGATAGCACCAGCTGTTGCAGGCCATGCTGGAACCTGAGTTTGAACGACAAGCGACTCCCCTGTTTACAGTGGCAGAAATCAGTCTGGCCAACCCACGACAATCCGCGCTGGATGTGTCGCAAGTGGTATGAATAGGGGCCAGAAACGGTATTATAAGCGCCTTCGGGACGAGCTTGCCCCCGTTGTTGGCAGCTAATGGTGAAACAGAGGTGTTGATGTGATCAAGGTTGGTATTGTTGGCGGAACTGGTTACACAGGTGTTGAGTTGTTGCGCATCCTGGTAAATCACCCGGAAGTTCAACTGCATGTGATCACCTCGCGAAGTGAAGAAGGTATGCCGGTGGCGGATATGTATCCCAACCTGCGCGGCCATACCGATCTGAAATTCACCGCACCGGATATTAATACGCTGGGCGAATGTGACGTGGTGTTCTTTGCCACCCCACACGGCGTTGCCCACTCACTGGCTGCTGAAATTCTCGCTACCGGTACCCGCGTGATCGACCTGTCCGCTGACTTCCGTATCGCCGATGCGGATGAGTGGGAAAAATGGTACGGCCAGCCTCACGGCGCGCGCGAATTGCTGCCGGAAGCGGTTTATGGTCTGCCGGAATTGAAGCGTGAAGAAATCCGTAACGCCCGTCTGATTGCTGTGCCTGGCTGTTACCCGACTTCGGTACAGCTGGGTTTCCTGCCGCTGCTGGAACAAGGTCTGCTGCCGGATCAAACCCTCATCGCCGACTGTAAATCCGGTGTTTCCGGTGCTGGCCGTGGTGCCAAGGTTGGTTCGCTGCTGTGTGAAACCAGCGAATCCATGATGGCTTATGCCGTTGCCGGTCATCGTCACCTGCCGGAAATTCGTCAGGGTCTGGGCTGGATGGCTGGCAAGCCGGTCGGCCTGACCTTTGTGCCACACCTGACGCCAATGATTCGCGGCATTCACTCAACCCTGTATGCCTTTGCACCGGATCTGCCAGCTGAGCTGGATTTACAGGCGCTGTATGAACAACGTTATGCCAACGAACCCTTTGTTGATGTGATGCCAGCTGGCAGTCATCCTGCGACCCGTTCCGTGAAAGGCAGCAACATGTGCCGGATTGCGGTACATCGTCACGCCGAAACCGGCCAGATTATTGTACTGTCGGTGATCGATAACCTGGTCAAGGGCGCTTCCGGTCAGGCTGTTCAGAACATGAACCTGATGTTTGGTTTTGCTGAAAACGCCGGTCTTAACATCGTCGCCCTGATGCCATAAGCATCGCTGGTAGTAAGGAATTTTCATGGCTTTGCAAAAAGGCTCGGTGGTCAAGGGTAGCCCGCAAGATGAACTGGTTATTATCAGTCATCGGCGCGGTTACGCTTCGCGCGGCCGTTTTATGCGTTTCATGTTGTTGTTGCTGGTGGCTGGAGCAACCTTCGCTGCGACCTGGTTTTATCATCTCGAATCGGTGCGGACACTGCAGACCGAACGTGATCAGCTGGCGCAGGCACTGAATAGCAGTGCTTCCAGTATCGACTCGCTCAGTCAGAAAGTGGGCGTGCTCGAAAAAGGTGGCGAAGTAGACCGTCAGGCGGCCGATACTGTGCGCGGTTCGATTCGTTCGCTGGAAGACCAGGTGGTCAACCTCGAAGAAGAAGTATCGTTTTACAAAAGCATCATGGATCCGGCTGCCATCGAGAAAGGGCTGAAAATCCATAATCTGGACATCAGCCGACTTGATGACGGCTCGTTCCAGTATCGCCTGATGCTGACCCAGGTGGCAGACAACGCGAATGCTATCAGTGGTCAGGTGACATTGACGCTGGTGGGCCGGGATGACAAGGGTGAAGCCGCCATTCCGCTTAATGGCGATACCGTTGCCGGTAACAGCAGTGAATTCCGTTTTCGTTATTTTCAGGAGCTGGCTGGCAATGTCCGTCTGCCAGCGAACTTTCAACCTGTGCGCGTAGAAGTGATCGCCGAGGCCACCGGCCGCAAGGCGCGCCGGGTTGAAGCTCTTTTCGATTGGCCACAGTAAGGAACCGCCATGTTCAGTGCAAAAGACAAAAGCTCCAACGTGCAGTATGACACGCTGATTTCCGCCAAAACCGAGATCACGGGTGACGTACGTTTTTCCGGTGGCCTGCATGTGGATGGCGTCATCAAGGGTAACCTGCTGGCTGAAGCCGGTGGCAGTGCAGTGCTGCGCATCAGCAACAAAGGCCGGGTTGAAGGTGAGATCAAGGCGCCCAATATCATCATCAATGGTGAAGTCAGTGGTGATGTGCATGCCTTTGAATACATCGAACTGGCGAAGGACGCCCGTGTCACTGGCGATGTCTATTACAAGGCCATGGAAATGGTGCTGGGTGCCTGTGTTAACGGCCAGCTGAAGCATGTGGATGCGGCTGACAAGACGGCCAAACTGAAGCCGGTACAGTCTGTACCAGAAGCAAAAGTTGACTGAATTAGTCAGGTAAAGACATAATTTGATCAGTTTAATCAGGATAACCGCCAAAATATTATGACTGTCGTTGCTGCTGACCCTATTTCCCTCACCCCTGCTGCTGAGGAAAAAATCCGCGAGCTGCTGATCGAAGAGGCCGATGACGAACTCTGTCTGCGGGTTTTCGTGACGGGCGGCGGCTGCTCCGGCTTTCAGTACGGCTTCACCTTTGATGATGAAGCGGCTGAAGACGACAGTCTGATTGAGAAAGATGGCGTGCGGGTGCTGATCGACTCCCTCAGCTACAGCTATCTGGTGGGCTCTATGATCGATTATCAGGAAGGTCTTGAAGGCTCCCGCTTTGTTGTGACCAATCCGTCTGCCACGTCCACTTGTGGCTGTGGCTCATCCTTTTCTATCTGATTCGCGTTATGCCGTTGCCTCGGTTGGCTTTGTTCCGACAGGTCTTGTGCTCACTGCTGATCCTGACGGCAAGTCATGGCGTGCTGGCCGCAGCCGAGGTAATTGCAGATCCCCTCGACGGCTCTTCGGTACTTGAACCCGCCACGCTCGATAACCACTTTCAGGCCGCGATTGAACTGCACTCAGCCGACGAGCTGCGGCGGCTGCTGTCACGGGCTGAGCAACTGGTGGTCGACAATAACGGTTATAGCCGTCGTCAGCCGGTGACCTTTGTGTTGACTGGTGCGGAAATCCGGCTGTTTACTCCTTCCAACTACCAGGCCAACCGCGAGCTGATCGATCTCGCCGCCCGGCTGGACGCTTTTGAAATCGTTGATCTGAAGGTCTGTGAAAGTTGGATGGCCAGCCATGGTCTCAGTCGCCGGGACTTGCCTGCCTTTATCGACTTTGTTTCTGATGGCCCGCAGGAAGTGCAGCGGCTGGAAACGTCAGGCTACGTTTATTTCTAGATCGCAGTACATGGCCGTCTCAGGCTGGATAAATCGCTCCCAGAATCCGCTCTCCGCGAGCACCGGTCACGGTTGCCAGATTGCCGCTCAGGTTCATCAGGGTACGACTGGCGAGCCAGCCAAAGGCAGCGGCTTCGACCCATTGCGGATGAATGCCACGACTGGCGGTTGTGCCCAGCTGATGAGCTGGCAGTACTCTGCTCAGGCGTTGCATCAAGTCGCCGTTAAACGCGCCACCACCACACACCAGTAACTCTCCGGCTGCATGGCCATAATCCTGTACTGCGCGGGCAATGCTACGGGCTGTGAATTCACTCAGGGTTGCGAGGCTGTCGGCCGGGTTCAACCGAGCCATATCGTCGTGCAGTCGCTTGAGGGTAAAGAGTTCGCGGCCGGTGCTTTTCGGTGGCAGTTGGCTGAAGTAGGGATGCTGCAGCCAGCGTTCCAGCAGGTCTTCACAGGCATTACCCTGGCTGGCCAGTTGGCCGTTGGCATCGTAGCCCTGCTGCAGATAAACCTGGCAGTACTCGTCCATCAGGGCGTTACCGGGGCCGCAGTCAAAGCCGATAGTCCGGCTATCTGCCAGAACGGTCAGGTTGGCGATACCACCGATGTTTAACACCATGCAGGGTTGGTCTGCACTGGCAAACACCTGTTGATGAAAAGCTGGCACCAGTGGCGCTCCCTGGCCGCCTGCAGCGACATCCCGACGGCGGAAGTCTGCTACGCAGCAAATACCGGTGTGCTCGGCAATCCAGGCGGGATCGCCGATTTGCCAGGTTTTGACTTCCGGGGTAGTCAGATGACGCAGGGTATGGCCGTGGCTGCCAACTGCCACAATATCCGTGGCAGCAAGCTGTTGTTGCGCCAGTAGCTGCTGGACGACAGCCACAGATCGACGGGCAATAAACCGATCCAGCGCCAGTATCTCGTCGACGGCTAAGGCGTCAGCGATAGCCGCTTCCCGGAGCTGGCGTTTTTCATCTGCGCTGTAATCAATACTGCACTGCGCCTGCGTCTGAATCCGGTTTTGCTGAACTTCAATCAGCACTGCATCGATGCCGTCAGCACTGGTTCCTGACATCAGGCCGATATACAAGCCGTCCTGGCTTGCAGAACGGTTCATGGCCTGGCTCCAGAGAGGTTGCCATCAAGCCAGGTTTCCATTGCCTTGGCACGGGTCAGGAAGGCTGGCTTGTCTGCCGAAGAGATCGATTGGGCCTGCGGGAAGGCAAACTTGAGAGAATCCCGGAAGACGCCATCAACGCGGAATTCATAATGCAAATGGGGGCCGGTAGCGGCGCCGGTAGAGCCAACGTAACCGATCACCTGGCCTTGCTTGACGTAGCGGCCGGATTTTACGGAACGGTTGAACGCATTGAGGTGAGCGTAACGGGTTTCATAACGGGCGTTATGCTTGATGATAATCAGATTGCCATAGGTACCCTTGCGACTGGCGTAAATGACCTTGCCGTCACCAACGGCTTTCACCGGTGTGCCGGTTGGCGCAGCATAGTCGGTACCTTTGTGGGCACGGATGGTGTTGTAGATAGGGTGTTTGCGCTGCAGGTTGAAACGGGAGCTGATGCGGAAGAAATCGATCGGGTTGCGGAGGAATTCTTTCCGCATGCTGATGCCATCGGGTGTGTAGTAGTTGGCATTGCCGTTTTTGTCTTCATAGCGCACGGCGGTAATTTCCCGGCCCTGGTTAACAAAGCGGGCGACCTGAATATCGCCATTACCGATTTTTTCGCCATCCAGAAAGATCTCGTCATAGATCAGGCTGAAAGAGTCTCCCTTGCGGATATCCATGGCGAAGTCGATATCCCAGCCGAAGATACCAGCCAATTCAATCAGGGTTGATTCCGGTACACCGGCGCGTTCGCCATCGAGAAACAGCGAGTTGTCGATTGTGGCGCTGGCGAAGCGGGGGACACGCTCTGCGTCTCGTTCGATCAGTTGATAGCTGAGGCCCCCTTCGGCAGATCGCTCGAGAGTATGTTTGGCCAACGGCGAGATGGGTAATTCGATAGCGGTGATGCGGTTTTCCCAGTCGGTGGTCCAGCGGATCTGTTGGCCGGGGTAGAGGCGGATGGCATCTTTGGGGGCTACGGAGGCAATTTCGATGACGTCGACGGCAGAGAGGTTGTTGCGGGTAAACAGGGTCGACAAGCTGTCTCCGGAACGAACCTTGTCGGAGTGCCACTGCACGCTTTCGGTCACGTCGCCATCGCTGGGCGTTGCGGGTAGTGGAACGGTAAGACTGGTGACTTGCTGCTGTTCAGCCACTGGCCATAAGAGGGCAAACAAAACCAGTAAAACAAGAACAACGGCCCCCGCGATATGCGTAGCGGGGAAATACTGTAGCGGACTGCTAGCCTGTGACATCGTGGACGTAATTTCCTGAACTTCAATGGGCCTATAGGTGCATATTAGCGGCTGTGGGGATTTTAACCAGCGTGCTTGATTTTGCACATCGATCAGGTATGTTCGGTGGCCCTATTTAACATACATACCATTCCCGCCATGACAGCTGCATTGATCGAAGATTTGAAAGCGCGCGGCTTGCTGAATCAGGCAACCGCGGATCAGGAACTTATTGACCATCTCGAAAGCGGGATGCGCACCCTTTATTGCGGCTTCGATCCGACAGCTGACAGTCTGCATATCGGTAGCCTGGTACCGCTGTTGATGCTGAAGCGTTTCCAGCTGGCTGGCCACAAGCCCTTTGCTCTGGTCGGTGGTGCAACCGGACTGATTGGTGATCCGAGCTTCAAGGCCCAGGAACGCAAGCTGAATGGGCCGGACGTGGTGGCTGGCTGGGTGGATAAACTGAAAGCCCAGGTGAGTCAGTTTATTGATTTCGAGTGTGGTGATAACAGCGCGACCGTAGTTAACAACCTCGACTGGGTTGGCAACATGAGTGTGCTCGACTTCCTGCGGGATGTTGGCAAACACTTCAGTGTTAACAACATGATCCAGAAAGAGTCAGTTAAACAGCGTATTGAACGTGAAGGCTCTGGTATCTCATTTACCGAATTCACCTACATGTTGTTGCAGTCTTACGACTTTGCTGAATTGGCTGAGCGCGATAACTGCTCCTTGCAGATCGGTGGCTCTGATCAGTGGGGCAATATTGTTGGTGGTGTTGACCTTGCCCGGCGCATGTATGGTAAGCAGGTGTTTGGTCTGACCATGCCGTTGGTGACCAAGGCTGACGGTACCAAGTTTGGTAAAACCGAAAGTGGCACCATCTGGCTGGATGCCTCCAAAACCTCTCCTTATGCCTTCTATCAGTTTTGGCTCAACACCGCGGACGCTGATGCCTACAAGTTCCTGCGTTACTTCACTTTCCTGCCGGTTGAACAGATTGCTGCAATTGAAGCCGCAGACGCCGAGATCCAGGGGCGTAAAACAGTACAGCCGATTCTGGCTGAAGAAGTTACCCGTCTTGTCCATGGTGACGAAGCGTTGGCATCAGCCAAGCGTATTACCGAAGCGCTGTTCAATGGTGATATCTCCCTGCTGAGTGAAGCGGAGCTTGAACAGATCAAGCTGGACGGCTTGCCTTCCAGTGATCTGGATGTGGCCGCCATTGGTGAAACCCCACTGACTACACTCTTTACCGACGCAGGTATGGTCAAAGCTGGTCGTGAAGTAAAGGATGCGCTCGGACGTAATGCGGTGTTCGTTAATGATGAAGCCAAAGGTGCAGATGACAACATGAAAGCTTCCGAATGCTTTGCCATTGAGAAGGCTCTGTTTGGCCGTTTCTTCCTGGTGAAATTGGGCAAGAAGAAGTATCACCTGTTCGAAGTTAAATAATTTTTAAAAAAGGTATTGACGCAGGAGTCGGCATCCTTATAATGCGCGGCTCCTGAGTTGAGACGCCGCAAGGCTCTGAAAACAAAAGGAAAAAGGGGTTGACACTCTCGAGAAAGTCTCTAGAATGCGCGCTCCTGGCTTGATCGGAATTGCTTCAAACGAAGCCTCTGAAAAAGTTGAAAAAAGTGGTTGACATCGAAAACAAAGTGTTTAGAATGCGCAACCCGCTTCGAGGTAAAACGAGAAGCGCGCTCTTTAACAAAGAATTTAGACAATTACGTGTGGGTGCTTGCTGAGACGATTTGTAGTCACAAATTATCAAGTAAGAACTCGTCGATAATTCATTTATGTGAATGTTAACAGTTTTATTCTTGAGCAAGATTTAGATTGGATATTCCACCAATCGAAACTTTTTAAACTGAAGAGTTTGATCATGGCTCAGATTGAACGCTGGCGGCAGGCTTAACACATGCAAG
>NZ_JAHXZR010000019.1 GCF_019740315.1 Oceanobacter mangrovi | reverse complement strand
GCAGGATGTCGCGGCTTACATGAAGTACTACAACCTGGATCGACTGCACTCTACGAACGGTGATTTATCACCGGTGGAGTACGAGAAATTAGCAAATTAATGTGTCCGGTTTTGTTGACCAGAACAGTCCTTTTCGGAACTGGCCACCGGCTGCTTTGCCTTTGTCGGTCAGATAGTAATTACCATCACGTTTTTCCAGGTGCCCGGTAATTTCGAGCACCTTTTCCAGCTTGGTTGCAGACATGCCGTGTTTCTTGCCCAGCTTTGAGCTGGTGAGCAACTCAGGCTCAATCGGAATACCAGGTTCAGGGGAGGCGGGTTTTGGCGCTTCCTTGAGTGGTTCAGGTGCAGGCTGTTCTGGCTTGGCCTGAAACTCGACAGGAGGGGAGTTGCGAACCAGGCGGTCGACTTCTTCAACCGCATCGGTGAAGGCGCTGCCGTCAGCTTTTCTGGTCAGTAGAACCCCCATTTCCTTATTGTTGATCTGACTGAACTCATACAGGTTCAGACTGCTGACAATCACGTTGGCTTCGTTCATGTAGCATTTGGCGTGCAGATCGGAGCAGAACTTGACGGTGATTTGTGGGTGAACGGCAAACCAGTCCTTTTCAGTCTGAGCTATGTCAGTCTTGCCATAAACCACGGTAACAGGCACGCCGGACTTGGCTTTGTCTGAAATCAGTTCGCGGAGGCGGGGATTGATTTTCAGGTACGGGCTAACCAGCACCAGGTTCTTGGTAGACTTGAGAACGAGTTGTTCCAGTAGAAAATTAAGGGATGCGGTGGTGAGAAACTTGGCCATGGTTCATCCTTGAACGGTTACATGGCCAATTTACTTGATTTTGACTCTGCTGTCAGGAGTTGGGCGGAGTGCCCAGGACGGATGCCAATTGGGATATTCTAAAGTGTCTTTTGAATTTGAATTGTCGCCAGCTGCCTGAAGGCTCAGACAGGAGAGGGATATAGATCGCAGGATTATCCAATACTTCAATTTGCCATTGTTTGTCACCCAAGAATTCAAAGATCACCTTATTCGGTTCGACCAGACCAGATATTGCAAATGCCCCTGTGCTGTATGGCCAAAATAGTGAAGCACTATCCAGAACACTGTTACCATAATCAACCAGGGTGATGTTTAATGTTTCTTCGAAAGGGCAATTATTCGTTGTAAATACGAGAACGAATTCACTGCATTGAATGCATGCTTCAACAAACGCACCGCTCACAGTTATATCTATCGGCGAATCAGTTATTGCTACGCGAATTTTTGCCGAAGTATCTTCAGTGTCTTCAGACACCAGCGTCGTGATGATGCGACTTTCATTAATAACATTCATGCAGTGAGCCTTTACCACAGCATTCCAACACCGAAAGCAGACAGGGCGCCACCAATAAATGCTCCAACGGTTACACAGATCGGAGCACCAGGGCCGCAGGCCAAACCAGCCAAGGCACCTCCAGCAAAGCCACCACCAACACCAGCGCCCGTTATAGCGATCTCCCGACCTGCAGCATCAAATTTGTTCTCAGCTGTTGCTACGGTATAGACAGAAAGCGCAATAGACACAAATACCAAACTTCTGCCTGCATAAGACAGCTTTTTCATGGCTGCTGTAACTTCTGGCCGGGACTTGCCAGCAGACTTAACAACCTCGGAATATACCTTGTCCTTTTGGAAGTCTGTGAGTTTGTCGAAGTTAACAGATTTGCCGTACATCTTTTGAGCCTTCGAAGCCACAAGCTCATTAAGTGTTTTACCTTGTTGCTTGAGACTTTGGGCGATAGAAAGCCCGACAGGGGTACTTTTGGTGCGGATGATATCCATAATGACGTTTCGAGCCGTTGAAGCCTGCTGAGCGGCCTCAAGCCAAGTGATTTTGCCGCTAGCTGCCAAGACTCTTAGTTCATTAGACATGGCCCGGATCTTTTTCGTATACAGCTGTCGTGCTGAGGAATCTATCGTTAGGTGCACGCCGACATTTGCCAGCTCCGCTTCCATTGATTTGATTGTATTCTCAAACAGCTGTTGATCGTCCTGCTGTAACGCTTCCATAAAACTCCATTTTTTACCAATCGATACACGAGTAAGAATATTTATTGAAGCGAAAACTAAGCCCTTTGATCAGGCGGAGCAAATACTGAATGTGTTTTTTGTGATCATTGTTGAAATTCGTGAAGACGACAATCAAGCGAATTTCAAATAGTTGCAACAAAAAAATGGTTATGTCAGTGAATGTTGGAATAGTTACCAGCTCTCATAGTCCCAACAAAATCTTATCAGAACATCTACATTAAATTAACGAAATCCACGTCGTTTAACACGGTCATAACATCTTCAATGTCGTCAATAGCCTCTCTGCTTTTAATAGCCAACCTACCTTCCATGCCAAGCAAAAAACGCCGGGCCCGCCATGAGAATGGCAGGTAGTCTATGCGGGCTGTTGTGATCCTGTGTTGGCCAATGAGATTGGGGAGCTGTTTGTTTAAGGCATTAAAGCCAGCAGTTGAGTCAGGCACCACCCAGAGAGAATGGTCAAAAATCAGTATGTAGCAGCATGAATCATTCGCGAGAACATCACTACCGATCAGCAAGTCGTAAGCACTGCTGAGACTCTCTACCTGTTCAGAAACGTATTCACCGTTAGGCAACTGCAATTCAATGGTGTTGTTGCTTGTACTTATTTTTCCGATAGGCATGACTTTAATCACTGCTGCGAGCTGGAGTGGGAGAGGTTGTCATTACTAGGGCTGAAAGAGGAGAGCATGGATAACGCTCCGCACACAGGGGTCACTAATCAAATTATTAGCCATCTTCGAATGCATCCTTGGATCTTGGCGCACCAGAGGCCTGAATATCTAATGATTGCCGATATCTTATGCATCCCTCCATAAACTGTGGCCATTCAGGAACTGACGGAAGTGGGCCTGTATCTTCAGGCAATAAACTCCATAAATCAGGATGATACCAACAGAGATCATGACCACTACTATCCCTGTGTGTACGAATGCCATTGCGTAGCTTTTTGATCTCATTAATTAAGCTTTCTCTACTCATTTGACTCAGATCTTCATCCATTTAAGCCTCCAGACAGTTATCCCTATTCGGCATAAAGCCTTAGTCATTTGCAGAGTGATTGTAGTGGTTTAAAGTGAGAGAGCATAGCGAAAATGACCGTATAGAGGCTCTAAAAGTCTAGTACAAAAGCAACTGTTGGCAAGGTTGCTCCGGTTTAATATTTGCTAACTCTGTTTTTTCCGTTTTTCTTGGATTTATAAAGGGCTTTATCTGCTTGTATCAATATATCTTCTACATCATATCCGTCTTCGCCGTCGGCTACACCAATACTGACTGTATAGTGGAGTCTGTAGTCCATGAATGCTACGCAATCTTTTTCAATTAATGATCGAATTTCATCAAGAATTTCAAATGCCTGATCTGATTTTGATCCATATATCAATATAGAGAACTCTTCTCCGCCGATGCGCCCAGCGATATCCGTTGATCGGATGGTTTCTTTTAATAGCTTTCCAAGAGAGATAAGAACAGCATCGCCAGCAGCATGGCCGTATTCGTCATTTATCAACTTGAAGTTATCTATATCAATAATGGATATAGATACAGGATCATTGAAGTCGTGAGAGCGTCTAAATAACTCATGCGCAGAAAAGAAGAACTGACGACGGTTCATTATACTGGTTAACGAATCATAACTGGCTAAAGCCCGCTGCTTTTTTTCCAGGGTGTTTATTTTAAATAGCAAACCAATTACATACCAAGATAACGACGATGAAACGGTTGTCGATGTTATGCCAGCAATCAAAATTGAGTTTTTAGAAATTTGAGAATTTAGAAAACACTCAAGGAATGTGACGAGCGTCACGGAAAATACAACTGAGAGTATTGTGAATAATGCAGTGCTCTTGATTTGCCCAAGGCTGAATAGAAAGTTATTCATTGATGATCACAGATGTAAATATATTCCACATATAACGTAGGGTTTATATAAAAGAAATTTTAATAACAGAAAGAAATTGAAACTTAACAGGCTAACCATCTTGATGCAACTATATAAAAACCCCTTTTAAAATACGTGTTACAGGGACGTATCCCCAGGGCAGGGTACAGCAGAGAAGCCTGTAGCTCGCTGCGCTCGTTACCAGCTTCTCTGCTGTGTCCTGCCTTCTGGATAGCCTGTAAGGCCATACAGAAGGTTTCACGGCGTCCCGCCAGGCAATCCCTAATCAGACTTGAATGATCCATTAGACGTTGAAGAGTGGGGCTTGCTGTCGTCGAGCTGCTCTCGGACTCGCTTCGCTCGAAATCCTCAACAACAGCAGCTGTCCAGGTGTTCCGGATCGAGACGGCTGTTCGCTGTTGTTTCCGGGTTTTAAATCCTTCGCATCCCTGACGCGAACGGCAGCGGCTGCGCCGGAGACGCCGGAGACGCCGGAGACGCCGGAGACGCCGGAGACGCCGGAGACGCCGGAGACGCCGGAGACGCCGGAGACGCCGGAGACGCCGGAGACGCCGGAGACGCCGGAGACGCCGGAGACGCCGGAGAATCCCGCTTGGGGCGCTTGTGGTGGTGTTGGCAGGTGGTTACCAGACCTGCTGCGAGACTTGGCCGTCAAGGGCGCCTGCGGCGCCCCGGCTGCGCCGGGTAAACCCTTGACCGCAGTCTCTTAGCAGGAGGGGGTTAACCATGCCAATCCCCACCATATCGGCGTTGCCGCATTGACCAGGTGCAGATCCGGACGCCGCTAATGCCGCTATGCCGGCATTAGCCGCCGTTGGCTTCGATAATGGATTGAGTTGCTTCGCGTATCCGGTGCATGAGTGCTCCAGATACAACAATCTTGAACAGCTGGGGCTTGTTGCGGTGCCAGTTGATGAGGGTTTGTTTGGATTCGCCGGTAGTTCTTACCAACTCAGCCAGGCCAGTCAGACCTGCTGCCTTGCATTGCTCTGATGGGGTCATGAGGGGATTCCAAAGTTACGAACAAAGTAAAATAATTTTACCTGATTTGGGATTTTGGTAAAACTATTTGACCTTGTTTGTTGAGCACTCAGACTAAATATCTGGAAGCTGTGACTATCGTTATCAGTAGTGATAACGGCACTGGGCGATAAGCAGGGCGGTATCGGTGACTTTGTAGACCAGGCGGTGTTCCCGGTCTATTCGGCGTGACCAATACCCTGACCAGTTGTGCTTGAGGGGTTCAGGATCGCCAAGCCCTTCAAACGGATGTCGTTGAATGTCTTTGATCAGGGTGTTGATGCGTTTCAGGGTTTTCTTGTCGGTCTGCTGCCAGTAGAGGTAATCCTCCCAGGCGTCTTTGGCCCAGGATAGGATCACTCTTCAATCAGTCCTTGTTCTGTGCCGTGCCCGGCTTCCAGTTCAGCGATAGCCCGGTTCAAACGCTCGGCGTTTTTGGGGCTGGCCATCAAGTAGGCGGTTTCTTCGTAAGCGTGGAAGTCTTCCAGGCTCATGACTACCGCGGCTTTACCATTCTGACGTGTGATCATCATGGGCTTGTGGTCATCGTTGACTTTGTCGAGCACGCTGGACAGCTGTGACCGGAAGGACGAGTAGCTAATTGTGTCCATCTGTTCTGCCTCTTTGGGTTGTACAAGTTATTGTACTACAGCTTTCAGAGTAAACACGATAGTCCTGAAATATCAGGCGTTTTGATCTTCAGAATATCCAGTGTTTGGGGGTGCATGGGGCGGGGGTTTTGATTGGATTTGGTATTATGAAATTAGAGGCTAAGACTTTGATTTCTAAGAACTTATTGAAAAGACTTAAAATCCCCGACCTTACGGTCGTGCCGGTTCAATTCCGGCTCCAGGCACCAGTTAGAATCCTTCCTGTAGCGTTAGCATTCGCTAACAAAACTCCAATTTCAGAATATTTCATAATTCCTTTCAGAACATACAGCACTCCTACGGTATTCATTAACGCATTGCCCACTCGATGAAAACGGCGACAATAGAACAAGGGCTTTTCATTGCAATGATCGGCCAAATGATCGAATCTCCCACTCAGACAACAGGGAGAGGAGGCAATGGCTAGTCGCATAATTCTGACATTCGGCGGAGTGTGGTTTTTGGTAATCGCCGCTAACAGCTATTTCACCGGTGAAGTGCAAGACTTCTCAAGGTACACAGTACCTTGTTCTGGTTGAATAACCCGGACACCTTAATTTGCTAATTTTTCATACTCCACCGGTGATAAATCACCGTTCGTAGAGTGCAGTCGATCCAGGTTGTAGTACTTCATGTAAGCCGCGACATCCTGCTTCATATGAGCCCGTGTCGGTTGGTGTACCTTGAACAGCCAGTCAT
>NZ_JAHXZR010000018.1 GCF_019740315.1 Oceanobacter mangrovi | reverse complement strand
AACCAGCCCAGCGCTTCTGCCCGGCCGGTGTATACGAAGTAGTGGATGGTGAAAACGGCGATCCGAAGTTCCAGATCAACGCCGCCAACTGCGTCCACTGCAAAACCTGTGATATCAAAGACCCCTCTCAGAACATCACCTGGGTCGTACCAGAAGGTGCCGGTGGTCCTAACTATCCAAATATGTAAAAAGCATTCGCAGATGTAAAAAGCATCTGTATGTTGCCGAAATAACAAAGCCCGCACTCGCGGGCTTTGTTGTTGCTGGAGTCAGCACCATCCGACACAACGCCTGTAGGAGCTGATTTATCCGCGAAAAATATCGGTTCAGAACCGTAGGTCGGATAAGCCTGCGCCATCCGACAAAACACCGCCTGTCAGATGGTAGCCGCTGCGCGTCTTTATCAGACCTACACCAGACCAATCTTCTTGCTCACTTTTCCAACAGCTGATAGCGTAAACGGCTGAATTCAGAGACCTTGTTTGTGAGCAAAAACGGCAAAACGTGCATGCGTGTTTTCTCAGATATACGTACCAGCGCGTATATAGGGTGGCTTTCTGATTGATCCGGAAGAGTGTTGCTCGATAAGTCAGAGAGTTAGTTGCTGGTTTACAAGTGAATGGTGACTGGGAAATCGAGCAGCTTCATAAATAAGAATGTTAGCCCTTACAAAAATTAGAGTACGCATATGCAATTGAGTAAACCACAAGATTTATTTTCTCTTGCGTCTGGAGACACAGTTTCAAAACGAAATCTATTTGATCTAATCCAGTACTCAAAAGTTGATTCCTCACCATATTGGTCAGGCCCAGATTTTAAAATAGGAAACACGCCCCAACAAGGCATAAACTGGGTTGGAAATTTACCATCTGTCAAAGCAGTAATTATCAAGACTCGTCCAGGCTCATATGAAGAAGATGGATGGTCTGACGATGATAAGTCGGCATTTCATTACTCATTTAAAGCAAGGAATGGCAAGGTTAATTATAGGGAAAAGGCAAACGACGTTTTAATCAAACAACCTCAGCACCTTTATCCTATTATCCTTTTCACGGAATCCAAGAAAGAATGGCGCTATGAAGGTAACTTTTCTGTTTCTGAAATTGAAAATAATTTCGTTGTCCTTGCTCGGAAAGACTTATCAACTGAAAATGCTACCGATAATCAGGATGAGGCGGTGTATCAAGAGGGTGAGCGTCGCTATGTAACCCATTTAATGGCAGAAAGAAGTAAAGATGTTGTTTCTGCGGCCAAGAGTGCTACATCATGGGTTTGCGAAATATGTTCAATGAATTTTTATGATGAATATGGCGTTAAGTATATTGAGGCACATCATAAGACGCCAATTTTTACTTATTCATGGAAATACATTATAAAACCCCAGGATTTGGCTCTGATTTGCCCTAACTGCCATAGGGCAGTCCATATATATATGAAGAGTAGTGGCCTTGAATATGATGAGATTACCAAAATCCTGGTCCCAATGGCTAACAAGCGTATGCTGTTGGAATAGCGGTTGAAAATCACCTTGGCCTGAGCGTTAATTGTCATGAAGTATAATTTGAGCGCAAGAAAATGGCTTTTTTAAACCTGGTTGGGTGTGATAGTAATTTTTGCTATATCAATAATTACATCCCCAATCACTTTGATTATTATGTTTCCTTGGGGTATCTATTCCTGCGTAAAGCTAGCGTCATGTGGCTGCCCTGAATGTGGTGCAAAATTCGGTTCTCATTTACAAAGCCTGAACTTGCTTAATGGTAAATGTTTAAAATGTGCAGCAAAGAAAAACCCTTAACAAGGCACAGCGACATGACTGTTGATCTTCTTCCATTTCACCGGAAACCTTTTTAAACAAAATAAGGTGTCCGGCCTGCTCAAAAACCAGTAAATACCAAAACACCAATCCCAAACACTCCCCAGCCTCCACTAACCATCGTTAGCTGTTACACTCGCAGTCCCTGTTACCCCGGAGACTGCGATGTTCTTCCCTGACCCTGGTAAAAAACACTATGTGGATCGTAGCGATGTGAATGATCCGCTGTCGGCCTGTTCCCGTTTCGGGTTTGTGTTGGATGATGCCGAGTGGCCATCCGTCGAGCACTATTATCAGGGGATGAAGTTTGAGAGCGGGGACATTCGTGAATCGATCCGTACTGCGGAAAACCCGGCGAAGGCGGTCAAGCTGGCCAAGGCCAACAAGCGTCGGGCTCGCAAAGACTGGAACGACGTTCGTCAGGTGGTGATGACCCGTGCGGTGTATACCAAATGTCGTACTCATGCTGAGGTTGCCGCGGTGCTATTAAAAACCGGCACCGACAAGATTCTTGAGAATTCCATGTTCGATTATTACTGGGGCTGTGGTCGTGATGGCCGCGGCCATAATACCTATGGCAAGGTGCTTATGGCGGTGCGTGACAAGTTGCTGCAAGAGCAGACGATTGAGCCTTGAGACTTGGCTTCTGTGCCGCACCTCAAAAAGAATAAACGAGTTAGATGAACCCGGCCGCCGTGTTTCGGCGCAATTGATGGGTTCAGACGGTAAGAACGTTTGCTACAAGCTGTTAGTCAGGAAAACGATATGTCCAATGCAGTCATTGATAAAAAATCAGAAAAGAATTCGTTTGGCTTTTTGACCATGAAAGCCCACGTCGATACCACGCTGACCCTGGTTGAGATGGAAGAAGGTAAGACCGGAGTTTTGTACGAAACGGTGTTCAGTGGTCTAAAGGATGGCCGTATGAATGGTGGGCCGTTTGTTATTTCCAAAAACACCACCAGACAGGTGAACGACAGCCCGGAAGTGAATGTGATTGTCAGTGAGTTTGATAAACAGCAGGATGCCGTTTCCATGCGGATCACCATCACGGTGGATATTCCGGTGCTCGGCAAGCAGACGATTTACAATCAGACCCTTGCAGGCAAGTGCACCAGCCAGGTCGGCTGATATGTGCGCTCGCTGGTAGTCAGAGTTGCTGTTGCTGGTAGCGCCTGACTTACGGTTTGTTTTTTGAGGAATCCCCATGGTTCAGTGGCAATGTCTGTCTTTTGATCAGCTCGACAAGTGGCAGTTGTATACCTTGCTCAAGCTCAGATCGGATGTGTTTATTGTTGAGCAGGCGTGTCCGTATCCCGACGTCGATGGCAAGGATAATCAGCCGGGTGTCTTCCACCTGTTAGGTTGGCAAGACAGCACGCTGGTTGCCAGCGCCCGGTTATTATCCGCAGGGCTTAGCTTTCCCTCGGTTAGCATCGGCCGGGTGGTTACCCATAAGGATTATCGTGGCGGTGGCCTGGGTCATCAGTTAATGAGTGAAGCTATAAAGCATTGCCAGCAGCTCTGGCCTGGCGAACCAATCGAAATCAGCGCTCAGCAGTATCTGGAAGCTTTCTACAAAAAGCATGGTTTTGAACCTACGTCAGAGCACTATCTGGAAGACGATATTCTGCATGTGGATATGAAGCGTTGCTAAATGAAGCGATGGTGTTAGATTGCTTTCAAACTCCAATCAAGGAATAAAAATGATGGAAGAAGTTAAAAAAGGCTGGATAGCAAACTTTTGGAGAAGAATCGGAGCGCTGGTTGTTGATGGTCTGATTCTTGGATTGGTTGGTTTTTTATTGGGGTTAGCTCTTGAAAGTACATTTGTAAAAATGGGCAACTGGGGGCGATTAATAGGTTTTTTGATAGGGTTAGTCTATTTTGGAGTAATGAATAGCAAGCTGTTCAATGGTCAAACAATCGGTAAGAAGCTGTTGAATATTATAGTGGTCGATTCTGATAATCAGCCGATTTCGGTATTGAAGTCTATTCTGAGGTATATTGTATTTGCTGTACCATTCTCTTTGAATGGAGTTGATTTCGGTAGCGAGGCCGTATCCTCATTTATAATATACCCATTTGCGTTAGTTGTTTTTGGTGGGCTATTTTCAATATCGTATTTGTATCTATTTAACCGAGTGACCCGGCAATCACTCCATGATCTTGCAGTAGGGTCTTTCGTAGTCAATGCAAGCACTGAAAACCAGGATGTTGGTAAAATCTGGACGACGCATTTGGTGGTTGTCGCAATCTTTTTCATTGCTGCTGCTGCAGTCCCGGCGTTTACAGGAAAATTGACACAAAATGAATCCTTTAACGATATGCTTGCAGTTCAATCTGCTATTTCCAGTGAACCTGAAGTAACTTATGTCACGATTTTTTCCAATACAACGACTGTAACGTCTTCAAATACAGGAACTCGATCAGTTACATTCGTTACAGCTCGAGCTTTTCTATCATCTGATAAACTTAATGATGATGAATTTGCCCGCAAGCTGGCCACTATCGTTGTGAGATATTATCCGGATTCGGTAAGTAAAGAATCGATTAGAATTATTCTCACATATGGCTATGACATCGGTATCTGGTCTCGTTGGTTAAATCATGTATACGAATTCAATCCTGGCGAATTGATAGATGTGGAATAGGCAAATTCATATAAAAATTGTTGTCGGGTAGAGCTGCATCTCGCTGTCAGGTATTGACCATAGATAATTGGAAAATGATGGAATGGTATTGATCAGTATTAACAGCAAGATACATGAAATCTGTTCTTAACTTCTGTTTGCCTTGTGTCTCGATCATTGCTGTGGCTACCCCCTGGATGACGAAAACTACCTTGGTATCGCTACCGGCTACTAAATATAGAGCTTGGGTGGTCGGTTCTGTTGAGAAAAGCATCGCCGAAGAGTTTGACGGCAAGACTGTGTCGTCCTGCAGCTAAACCCTCACCAAACCAAAACCTGGCAGCGAGTGCTCAGTGTTAATGGACCAAACGGCTGTTGCTGTTCGAGGTACAGATTTTAAATCTGCAGCAGGTCGCGGTGCGGCTCTGCAAGACTACACCCGGCCGCCGTTTTGTTTCATAGTGCCGTTTTTCCAAACTTAAAAGCCTGCCATGAACTCCCTGCTTGAAACTGCGCGCACTCTGGCCGAACAAGGTACTGACTTGCCATTTGCTGTTTACAGCTCGGTGGATGAGCAGCATCTGGTCAATATTCCAATCATCAAGCCCGTGATGGTGTGTGTGCTGGCCGGTTCAAAGCGTCTGGGTGCTAATCTGGAAATAAGCTGTCAGGCTGGGGAGTTTGTGTTTATCGCCAACGATCCCAGCGTCACCATGCGCAATATTCCGGCGAATACCCGGTATTTTGCGGTGTTTATCGAATTTGAATTCGAGGACTTTGTTGGGCTGGGTTCAGCTGTAGAGTCGGCTGCGGAGTGCTCACCAGCCGGGTTGCTTCCAGCACAAGGTCAGGCTCAGCAGCTGATTATTGGCAAGATGACCGCGCCTTTTATGGCTGCGTTACAGCAGTTTGTTGAATGCTCGACCTTTGTACCTCCGGGGCTTTGGGCCGGGCGCCGGCGGGAGTTGCTGCAGTTGCTGATCTGGCAGGGGTATCGGCAGATTGCGGATATCGTCGCATCGCCGAATGTTCGCCACACTTTGCATCAGATGATCAGTGCCGACGTCACTCATGACTGGACCATCACAGAGCTGGCGGATCGGCTGGCGATGAGCGAATCGACTCTCAGGCGCAAGCTCAGTGCCGAGGGCACAGGCTTTCAGGCGATTAAAGACGGTGCCAGGCTGGGGCAGGGGTTGCATCTGGTGCAGACCACGCTTGATCCTATTGGGCTGGTTGCCGAGCGCTGCGGTTATCAGTCCCAGTCCCGATTTACCGACAAGTTCAAACAGCTGTTTGGTATGACGCCAACGGATTTGCGTAAAACCAGAGAGCGGCCTGCGGATGAGGCCAGAGCCGTACGGCGATTAAACTCCAGCGTGACCGATTAGGGCGAAAGACTGAATGATCCGGTACTAAATTCCATACGCTCTGATTCATAGCATATGACCTGTTGCCTGCCTCTGAATCCTCAGAGGTTTGAACCCAAAGGAATCGCTATGAAATCTGTATTCTCCCGCCTGACGCTGGGCGTCTCTCTGGCCATGGCCATCACTCTTCCAGTTCAGGCCGGGTCTCTGGCTCTGACCAGTTCGGATATTGCCGATGGCAAAACCATGCCCAAAGCCCAGGAGTTCAATGGCTTTGGCTGTTCTGGCGATAACATCTCGCCGCAGTTGTCCTGGTCCGGTGCGCCTGTGGGCACCAAAGCCTATGCGCTAATGGTGCATGACCCGGATGCGCCGACCGGCGGTGCCGGGTTCTGGCACTGGCAGCTGTTGAATATCCCCGGCACCGTCTCTTCTCTGGCCAGCGGCGCTGGAGCAGCGGATGGCAAAAGGCTGCCATTTGGGGGGGATGTTCGCAAAAACGACTACGGCCTGAAGGGCTTTGGTGGCGCTTGCCCGCCGGAGGGGCATGGTCCGCACCGCTATCGTTTTACTCTTTATGCCCTGCCAAAGGTGCTGGAGATTCCGGCGCAGGCGTCGGCTGCTGTGGTTGGATTTATGGTTGAAGGCAGTGCGCTGGAGAAGACCACACTGGAAGCCTTGTACCAGCGTTAGGTATTTCCTCTCTCGAGGCAGCTGTATTGAGGTTGCTGTATGAAAAAGCCCTCGCCAGAGCCGCTGGCGAGGGCAAAAGTGGCATCTATGGTTAGTTGCCTGCAGTCAAGCCGGCTCAGGTGTATTTCTGTTCCGCCTTGCGCAGTTTCTGAATCGCCAGTTCGTTGCTCAAGCCCAGATAGAGGCTGACACACATCAGCAGCAGGATGATCGAGAACGGCAAACCTGCTGCAATCGCCCCTGCCTGAATAGCGCTCAGGGCGGCGCTACCACCACCAACCAGCAGGGCAATGGCTACCAAACCTTCGGTACTTGCCCAGAACACCCGTTGTACAACTGGAGAATCGAGCTTGCCACCACTGGTGATGGAGTCGACCACCAGAGAGCCGGAATCCGAAGAGGTGATAAAGAAGGTCAGTACCAGTATCACGGCAATAAAGGAAATGATGTTGGTCAGCGGCAGGTTTTCGAACATCTGATACATCGCCAGAGGCACGCTGCTGAGGCCCTGTGCCAGCTGGCCAACACCGGTAGATGCCTGTTCCAGTGCGGTACCGCCAAAGATACCCATCCACAGAACGGTAATCATGGTTGGTACAATCAGTACTGCCAGCATGAATTCGCGGATGGTACGGCCTTTGGAAATACGGGCGATAAACATACCAACGAATGGTGACCAGGAGATCCACCAGGCCCAGTAGAATACGGTCCAGCCGTGGTACCAGGTGCTGTCTTCACGGCCAATCCAGTTACTCAGCGGAATGATATTTTCGGCGTAGGCCAGCAGGGTGGTGCCGGTCCAGCCAATAATTGCGCTGGTTGGGCCAAGGATAAAGACGGCCAGCATCAACACCAGAGCGACAATCATATTGATGTTGCTGAGCAGCTTGACGCCACTGTCCATACCACGAATAACGGAAATATTGGCAACGATAGTAATGCCGATGATCAGAATAATCTGGGTCGTCAGGCTATCGGGTACGCCGAACAGGAAGCTCAGTCCACTGGTCGCTTGTTGGGCGCCCAGGCCAAGAGAGGTTGCCAGACCAAACAGGGTTGCCAACACCGCCAGAGTATCAATCAGGTTGCCCATCCAGCCCCAAACACGTTCGCCCAGCAGTGGATAAAAGGCAGAACGAATGGTCAGTGGCAAGCCTTTGTTAAAGCTGAAAAAGGCCATGGCAAGGCCAAGAACACCGTAAATAGCCCATGGATGCAGGCCCCAGTGGAACATGGTCGCGCCCATGGCTGCAGCGGCACCTTCCGGCGTTTTGGAGGCCGCGTTGAGTGGTGTGCCATACCAGTCGGTGTAATAAGCTACAGGTTCGGCGACGCTCCAGAACATCAGGCCAATGCCCATTCCCGCCGCAAATAGCATGGAAATCCACGACAGGGTGGAATAGTCAGATTTGGCTGCTTCACCGCCAAGGCGAATTTTGCCCACTGGCAAGACGATCAATGCCAGGCAGAAGATTACAAAAATATTCCCGCCGATCATCAACAACCAGTCAAAGTTGTTAATAGACCAGGATTTGGCGGCACCCAGCATTTGGCTGGAAACTTCCGGGAATAGCAGTGTGCCGATAATAAAGGTGAGGATCAGCACAGCACTGATCAGTGAGACGCCTTTATGCAGGTCCATGCCAAGGAAATCGAGGTTGTCCTGGCCAGCTTCGAACTCACTTTTATATAGGTTCTCTATTTTATCTCTTTCATTTTTTGTCATTCTGAATCACCTGTAAGACAGATTTCTGTCGAAATGGATTCTCCTTCTCGGGAACCGTCATTACCCGATGTGAGATGTTTTTCGCAATATTGAATAGCAGGTTTTATACCCATTTTTTTATTTCTGAATATTATTTTTGCTGTCCGTCGCTGTTTTATGAAAATTTATAACTCAACTTTATTTTTCTATGAAAAATATAATTACGTTTTTGCAAAAATAATTGCCTTTGGTTTTTTATTAATTAGTCTTAAAGACTATTATTCTGTGATATTTAGTCGAATCGACTGAGGCTATTGGTTTTTACGTATTGGTTCTTATTTGATTGGTTAATTGTTATGAATGATTTTATAAGGCTGGGTGCCGACTGCGAAAATATCAATTTGGGTTGTGCCTTATGTCGGGGCGTTATTTAATGTTATTCACTTTTTTGGCACTGAATTGAGGCCAGATTTTGGCTGGGATTATTCCGAAAAGTAACACGGGTGAAATGGTGACGTTATTGGTTTAGTGGTGGTTTATTGGGAATGAGGGTTTGATGAAATTGATATAAGAGCTGGCTATTACCGGGGCGAATTGATAACAGCCAGAAAGAAGGGGGATTTATTTTTTAATACTGCAGAGATGCAGTTCAGAGCGGTTATATGTCGAGTACAACATTACCTTTGGGGTGACTGCAGCAGGCCAGAACATAGCCTGCTTCAATATCGTTATCGGTAATACCGCCGTTATGTACCATATGTACATCACCGGAAACTTTTTTCACTTTGCAGGTGCCACAAACACCAAAAGTACAACCAGATGGAATCACCAGGCCGGCGGAACGGGCGGCGTCCAGCAAGGTTGTTGTTTCGTCGCACTTATGGCTGATTGCGGATTGTTGGAATTCCACTGTACAGCTGGCATCTTCATCCAGAGTCGGAGCGAATTCCTCGTCGTTTTCAACAGCCGGGGCCTGGAAACTTTCTTCATGGTAGTGAGCAAGATCAAAGCCCAACCCTTCCAGAGATTCCCGTACATGCTGCATAAATGGCGCTGGGCCACAGCAGAACACTTCGCGCTCCAGGTAATCCGGTGCCATCAGGCCCAGCATCAACTGGTTGATTGAACCCTTGAAGCCAGCCCAGACTGAGTAGTCGTCCTTATCATCAACGACCCAGTTGAGTTCAATACCATTAACCCGTGAGGCCAGTTGTTCGAGACGCTTGCGGAAAATAATTTCCGATGGCCGACGGGCACAGTTTACAAACACAATGTCCGGTTCACTGCCGAGGTCATACAGGTACTCTGTCATCGATAGCATTGGCGTGATGCCGGAACCTGCAGAGATAAACAGGTATTTTTCCGCCGGGTGATTGGCGAGGGTAAAGTGACCGGCTGGCCCTATCATCTTGACGACCATGCCCGGTTTGAGATGGTCGAGCATCCAGCGAGTACCAATTGACTCAGGTCCGGCCTTGACCGTTACAGTCAGCGCCATCGGCCGGGATGGTGATGACGAAATTGTATAGGTGCGGTACAGCGGGCCACCGGGAACCGGCAATTCCAGCGTCACAAACTGACCCGGCAGGTATGAGAAGACTGCCCCCGAAGGGGCGCGAAAACAGAAGGTTGCAACGTTAGGCGCTTCCGGAGTGACGGAAACGCATTCCAGGCTTTCGCTATCCTGCCAAACCGAACGCTGGTTAATTGCCAGAGTGCTCACGTTATTCCTCCACCAGTGGGATGCGTTGCTTGCGGGCGGTTTTCAGGGTTTCGCAGTACCAGTCGATGAACTGGATAACGCCACTTTCCTGGCCAGCAGAGTATGGGCCTGGCTGGTAAGCTGGTGATTCAATGCCTTCCTGGTTATTTTCAACGACTTCGCGGTCTTCATCGTTGGTGGCAACCCAGACTTCAGTGAGGCGTTCGAGATCGTAATCAACGCCTTCAACAGCATTCTTGTTAACCAGCCAGGTGGTGGTGACTTCGGTTTCGGTGGCACTGATGGGCACGACCCGGAAGGTCATGGAGATATCCGGCAGATAATGTGACCAGATGGATGGATAGTGGAATTTCAGCAAGGTACCGGCATCTGGCAGCGCTACACGGCCCAGTGGTTTGCTGACCGCGGCCTGGCGATCCATGGTGTAGCCGAAAGCTTTTTCTTGCAGGGGCATACGGGCCAGACGGTATTGGCCGCTGTCGGAAATACGGAACTGTGATGGTGCTCCTGCTGCTTCGCAACGGTCAAAGTGAGCTTGCAGCTGCTCGGAAACCGAGCCGTTCGGGCTGACGCCTGCAACGTTTGGATCGAGTGAGAAAGTACGGCAAAGAGCCGGGTGGTTACCAACACAGTGGTAGCACTCGCGGTTGTTTTCCCAAACCAGTTTCCAGTTACCTTTTTCCACGATAGTGGATACATGGGCAACCCTGGCATCGTTCAGGTCGTGTACTTCCAGGTATGGCGTTGCCAGATCGGCAAAAGCGCTGAAGTCTGGTGCTTCGTCGGCCAGGCAAATGTAGATCAGACCTGCCAGGTTACGGCAGTGAACCGGTTTCAGAGCGTGATCGGCCGGATCAAAGTTGTCGCCCATGTCGCGAGCAAACAGCAACTTGCCATCCAGTTCGTAGGTCCACTGGTGGTACGGGCAAACGATTTTGGCCAGTTGGCCGGATTTGGATTTACACAATACCGAACCGCGGTGGCGACAGGTGTTGTGGAAGGCGCGAACCTCTTTGTCCTGGCCGCGAACAATCAGCACGCTGTATGAACCAACCTTGTGAATAACAAAATTACCCGGCTCTGCTACCTGACAGGCAGGAATCGCGTACAACCAGTTTTGGTAGAAGATATTGGCCATATCTTCTTTGAAAATATCTTCAGAGACATAAAAAGGTTGTGGCAGGGAAAAACCGCTTTTCTGGTCGGCCAGCAGGCTATCCAGGTTATCAGTATATTGGCTCATAATAAAATTCACGGTTGATTTGTATAACCGTCAAATTAGCCAGTAGCGGGTTCTGTAACAAACGAATAAAATTGCCTTTAGGCTTAGTTTAATTAAGCCTTTTGTGTGGCATCATGGTGCTGGGCCTGAAACGGATCTTGTGGCTACAATGACTTCTATCACCGGCCTGGAATGACCAGTATGGCAAATAAGTATTATGATTTACCGTCCATGCATGGGCTGGTTTGTTTTGAGGCAGCAGCCCGTCATCAGGGGTTTAAAAGTGCCGCTGAAGAGCTGAATGTGACGCCGGCGGCAATCAGCCACCAGGTCAAGCAGCTTGAAACGGATCTGGGCCGGGAATTATTCCGCCGGCTGCCCCGCGGAGTCGAGCTTACCGAGGCGGGCAATTATCTGCTGATTACCCTGCAATCAAGTTTTGCCACCATATCGGATGCCATATCCTATCTAAGGGTTGTGAAAGGCCAGTCGCAGGTCACTATCTGTGCAACCAATGCGGTGAGTTCGCTTTGGTTAACGCCCAAAATATCGGCGTTCTGGCGCAAATACCCTCAAATCAATGTGTCGCAAATTGTGACCGATGCCGATGTGCCGAAATTTCGCTGGGATCTGAATATTTGTTATGGCAATGCCGAGGAAGAAACCATGCCCTGCAAGGTGTTGTTCCGAGACCGCATCATTGCTTTGGGCAGTCCGGAATTCAAACAGGAATATGGCATTGATACTCTGGCCAGCCTGAAGAATGCTCCGCTGATACACCTGGATTCTGAAAGTGCCAGCTGGACTACCTGGAAAGACTGGTTCTGGGCCCAACATATGGATATGCCCAACAAGGGCAGTTTTCGGGTCAATAACTATATTATTGCCTTGCAGGCTGCTGAAGATGGTATGGGGGCAGTGCTCGGCTGGGAGAGCATGGTCACTAAACAGCTGGAAAGTGGTCGGCTGGTACAACTGGTGCCGGAAGAAATGGAATCGCCACTGGATTTTTATATTCGTATGAATGAAAAGGCGTCGGGTCGGGCCAGGGTTCTGATGGACTGGCTGGTTGCTTCGGTCTAGCGGGCCACTGCTAAAACAAAAAGCCCCCCGCAGCGGGCTACGGGGGGAAACTTGATAGCATCCATGGTTAGTGCGCCATCAAGAGAGGTCGGTAAATATCACGGGGATACCGGACCTCTGTTAGAGGTCCTTGACGATCCGCAGTGCATCATAAATAGCGGCGTGAGTGTTGCGCTGTGCAACAGCGTCACCAATCCGGAACAGCTGGAACTTGCCTTCCGGGTTCTTTTCAACAGTCTGTACACGGCCGTCAATCAGGTCGTCATAATTGACGGCACCGAGGTTGGTCGAGTGTGGCTTCAGGTCGAAGTACAGGTCTTCCATCGGCAGCGTGGCGAAGTTCACCAGAATCTGGTCAACGCGACGTTCCAGGCCCAGATCCATCACATAGTCACTGTTAACCAGACCGACCAGCTCTGCACCATCACGCTTGATACCGGTCAGACGCAGGGTTGGGCTAAAACGGACGTCCAGTTGCTGCAGGGTGCGCATGTAAGGAACCAGGTTCATGGCCATTACTTCCGGAGCCATTGAGCGGTCGGAAGTCATGAACTCAACCTTGGCACCAGACTTGGCGATGATCTCGGCAGCCTGCAGGGCAACGTGGTCGCCGGTGTCATCGTAAATCAGCACGTTTTTGCCTGGTTTTACGTGGCCGGAGAGAATGTCCCAACAGCTGGTTGCCAGCTCATTACCTTCGCGCAGTTCCTGATCGTTTGGCAGACCACCAGTGGCCACAATCACGGCATCCGGGTTTTCAGCCAGCACGTCATCAGCTTCTGCAAACAGGTTGAAGCGGAATTCAACGCCCATTTCCTGACAGCGCTCGTAACGCCAGTCGATGATGCTCATCATTTCACGACGACGTTCGCTCTGGGCGGTCAGACGCACCTGGCCACCAGGGCCATCAGCGGCTTCCATGACAACGACTTCGTGTCCGCGTTCAGCAGCAACGCGAGCGGCTTCCATACCACCAGGGCCTGTACCAATTACCACAATCTTGCGACGCTTTTCAGCCAGTGGAATGGTGTGTGGCATGGTGGTTTCACGGCCAGTCGCGGCGTTGTGAATACAGTAGGCCGCACCGCCCTGGTAAATACGGTCGAGACAGTAGTTGGCACCCACACAAGGACGAATGGTTTCTTCCTTGCCTTCAATGATCTTGCGCACCAGATGCGGATCTGCCATGTGCGCACGGGTCATACCAACCATGTCGATCTTGCCGGAGGCAATGGCGTGACGGGCAGTTGCCACGTCCTGAATCTTGGCGCCATGGAAAACCGGGAAATCGACGGCTTCGCGAATGTTGCCTGCAAAGTCCAGGTGCGGCGCAGACGGCATACCCTGAATCGGGATCACGTCAGTCAGGCCCGGGTCGGTATCAATGTGGCCTTTAACAACGTTGAGGAAGTCCACCAGACCGCTGTTTTTCAGACGGTGGGAAATTTCCAGACCTTCATCAGCACCAAAACCGCCAGGCAGACATTCGTCACCGGTGTAACGCACCCCCAGCAGGAACTTGTCGCCAACGCGCTCACGGATACCTTTCAGAACGTCGAAAGTAAACCGCAGACGGTTGTCCAGGCTACCGCCGTAAGGGCTGTCCAGCTGGTTGGTCAGTGGTGACCAGAACTGGTCCATCAGGTGGCCGTAAGCCTGGATTTCCAGACCATCCAGACCGGCTGCGTGCATACGCTCGGCGGCGTCTACATAGTCCTTGATCAGGCGTTCGATATCCCAGTCTTCGGCCTTTTTCGGGTAGGCGCGGTGGGATGCTTCACGCTTGTTGGAAGCAGATACCGCTGGCAACCAGTCGGCCTTGTCCCAACGGGTACGACGACCCAGGTGAGTCAGCTGGATCATCACTGCGGTGCCGTGTTCGTGACACTCGTCAGTCAGGGCTTTCATCCAGGGCACAACTTCATCCTTGTAGGCCAGGATGTTGTTGAACACTGGTGGGCTGTCTTTGGCAACCGCGGCGGAGCCCGCGGTCATCGTCAGTGCAACACCGGCCTTGGCACGTTCAACGTGGTAGGCGCGATACAGCTCTTTTGGCATGCCATCAACCGGGTAAGCAGGCTCATGCGAAGTCAGCATGATGCGGTTTTTCAAAGTCAGATGCTTGATTTGCAACGGCTGCAGAAGTGGATCGTTCTTCATGACGAAACCTCCAAAGTGACCAATTTTTTTAACTGTGTTGACAACACTATTGGCATCTGTACATCATTGTCAATATAAATGTACACATGTGTACATTGTGTCGAAAATGGCAGCTCTCGTGTAGTGTCGCTTTGTGTTCATGGAAAACGAGAGAGTCAAGTGAAAGAGGATCGAGCCAAAACATCGCGTGATGACTGGGTTGATGCAGCCTACGAAATGTTGATTGGGGCTGGTGTAGACGCGGTCAAGGTTGTACCGCTGGCGAAGAAAATGAAAACCTCGAGAACCAGTTTCTACTGGTTGTTCAAGGACCGAGATGAGGTGCTGGCTGCCTTGCTGGAGCGCTGGCAACAGCAAAATACGCCGGCGTTACTGAAGCAGGCGGGTTTGTATGCCGCGGATGCGGTTGAGGGCATGCTGAACGTGTTCGATTGCTGGCTCGACCAGCAGTTGTTTGATTCAGAACTGGAGTACGCCATTCGCAGCTGGAGCCTGCAGGAGGAACAGGTTAGCACAGCGGTGAAAGAAGCCGATGAAGTGCGCCTGGCAGCCTTGCGCGAAATGTTCGAACGGCTGGGTTTTGTTGGTCTGGAGGCGGATACCCGGGCACGTACTGTGTACCTGCTCCAGATTGGCTATATCTCAATGCATATCGAGGAAGAAGCGGGAGCCCGTCTGGCACGGATCCCGGAGTACGTGAATATTTTTACCGGCAAACCTTGCCGCAAGAGCGACCTGGAACGGTTTGCGTCGCGTCACCGTAATCAGTTTGGTGATGTCGAGTTGCAGGCTGTATTGGCCGGGCTTGAGTAAGGCAGTACGACCAAAAAAGATCGCAAAAGAGAGACCCGGAAAGAGAGGCCTGACTATGAGCTGGACACCCACAGTGGGAATTCTGGGCGGTAATGGCTGGCTGGGCACGGCTTTCGGCCAGAATGCCCTTCGCAGCGGCTTGTTACAGCCTGAGCAGTTGTTGATTTCCCGCAGCCGTCGCGGCTGGCAATACCAGCAATGGCCAGCGGTGCGTTGCGCCGACGACCTGCAGGAGATGCTGCCGCATGTCGACGTGCTGGTGTTGTCCGTGAGGCCGCAAGACTTTGCTGCGCTGCAATTTGACGCTGGCGAGCGGCTGGTAATTTCTCTGATGGCGTGTGTCTCGATGGCGGAATTACAGCAGCGCTGTGGCACTGAACAAGTGGTGCGGGCAATGCCGAATGCAGCAGCGGAGTTTCAGCAGTCCTATACGCCTTGGCTGGCCAGTGATGCGGTTTCTTCTGAGCAGAAACAGTGGCTGCAGCAGTGGTTGGCAGCTTCCGGCGAAGCCGCTGAAATCAGCAGCGAACGGCAATTGGACTACCTTACCGGTCTGACCGGCAGTGGCCCGGCGTTTCCGGCGCTGCTGGCCAGTACCATGATCAATAACGCCGTGGCGCAGGGGCTGTCCGAGCAGCAGGCGCAACAGGCGGTGATTACAACCCTGGCAGGCGCCTGCCATATTTTGCAGCAAGGACCAGACAGCCCACAGCAGCTGGTTGATCATTTTATGGGATATCGCGGCACGACGACGGAGGGCTTGTTGGCGATGCAGGGCGCAGGTCTGACGGCTGCCGTGGAAGCCGGTTTGGCAGCAGCCTTTGCCGCGGCTGCGGGGGAGCGGCCAATTCAGGCTTTTGAATAAATGAATATCCGATCTTGAGTATCGTATCAGTGATACCTGAGCTGACGATATAACAGCCGCAGACAGGGATTATATGACTGATTTTATATGGCAATCTGTATATGACGGGTCTTATATAAAGGGTTTTATATGAGTAGTGGCCAGCGGCTGATCAACCGTAACGCTATTTTTTAAAATGCAATAACCATCATGAAATAAATGGGGTTGCTCAGACTCAGGGTTTTTTTCGCCTCAACGAAAGATATCCGGAAAGCATTTCCGGGGAATACAATCGGGAGCTTTATATGCTTGAAATTAATACGACGGTAGCGATCGCTACCTTCTCGGTATATTTTTTGGTGATGCTGGCGATCGGCATAGTTGCCTGGCAGCGTTCATCGAGCTTTGAAGATTATGCCCTTGGCGGTCGATCATTGGGGCCGTTTGCTACCGCCATTTCGAGTGGTGCTTCGGAAATGTCGGGTTGGCTGATGGTCGCGATGCCAGGCTATGCCTATGTTTCCGGTATGTCGTCGTTCTGGGTCGCGCTGGGGCTGGGTCTTGGCTGTTTGTGCAACTGGCTGCTGGTCGCCCAGCGCCTGCGGGTATACAGCTATGTTGCCAATAACTCGCTGACGATTCCGGAATTCCTGTCTGAGCGCTTCCAGCACCATACCCGTCTGCTGCGCGGTGTGGCAGCGGTATTTATTATTGTTTTCTACCTCTTTTATACCAGCTCGGGCTTGGTTGCAGGTGGCAAACTACTGAATACCGTATTTGGCATGAGCTATGAAATGGCCGTTATTCTGGGAGTGGCGGCCATTCTCTCCTATACCTTTTTTGGCGGTTATCTGGCGGTTTCCTGGACCGACGTTATTCAGGGCCTGATGATGATATTTGCGCTGGTAGCCATTCCGGTAGCGGTCATTATGCATATGGGAGGTCTGGATCTGACCCTCAGTACGGCGCAAGCCAATGCCCCCGATGTATTGAACTGGATGGTGGATGCGACTTCCGGTGAATCGCTCACCGTGCTGGTAATTATCAGCTCGCTGGCCTGGGGCCTGGGTTATTTTGGCCAACCTCATGCGCTGGCGCGTTTTGCGGGTATCAACAGTCACCGCAACATCCCGTTCGCCCGCCGTATTGCTGTGAGCTGGACTGTGATTGGCCTGCTGTGTGCGATGGCGATTGGTATTTTTGGTCGTGCGGTATTCCCGCAAGGACTGGACGACCACGAACGTATTTTCATGTTTATGGTTGACCTGTTGTTCAACCCGGTGATTGCCAGCATCTTGCTGACTGCCATTCTGGCGGCGGTAATGTCGACCGCTGATTCCCAGCTGCTGATTTGTTCTTCCACCATTGCTGATGACATTTACAAGGCGGTCTTCCGTAAGCATGCAACCCAACAGGAACTGGTCTGGGTTGGTCGTCTGGCGGTGCTGGGTGTGGCTCTGGTTGCCTTGATGCTGGCCTTTAACCCGAACTCCGGCGTACTGGGGCTGGTGTCTTATGCCTGGGCTGGTTTTGGTGCCTGCTTCGGCCCGACCCTGATTCTGGCGTTGTACTGGAAACGCATGAACCAGTGGGGTGCGCTGGCTGGCATCGTAGTCGGTGGTATCACCGTGATTCTCTGGTCCAAGGCCAGCGGCGGCATTTTTGATGTCTACGAAATTGTGCCCGGCTTCCTGTTCTCGCTGATCGCCATCGTGGTGGCATCTTTGGCGACCAAACAACCTGCCCAGGACGTATTGGATGACTTCCAGCGTGTTGAAGCAGAACTGCAAACCTCTCAAAACCTGAAAGAAGTGAACGTATGAAAATCCTGGTAGGCGTTAAGCGCGTGATTGATTACAACGTTCAGGTGCGCGTGCGCCCGGACGAAACAGATGTCGACCTCAGCAACACCAAAATGGCGATGAACCCATTTTGTGAAATTGCCGTAGAAGAAGCGGTGCGGCTGAAAGAACAGGGCATTGCCAGCGAAATCGTGGTTGTCAGTGTTGGACCGAAAGTGGTTCAGGAACAGCTGCGTCTGGCGATGGCCCTGGGTGCCGACCGGGCGATTCAGGTTGAAACCGAAGACGCCGTTGATTCGCTGGCCGTTGCCGAAGTATTCGCCGAGCTGGTAGCCCAGGAACAACCTGGTCTGGTGCTGTTGGGCAAGCAGTCGATTGACAGTGACAACAACCAGACTGGTCAGATGCTGGCTGGTATGGCCGGTCTGGGTCAGGCGACCTTTGCTTCAGCGATTAACTTCAAGGAGGGCTGTATTCAGGTGACCCGTGAAGTGGATGGCGGTCTGCAAACCCTCGAACTGACCTTGCCAGCGGTAGTAACCACTGACCTGCGCCTGAACGAGCCGCGCCATGCCCGTCTGCCAGACATTATGAAATCGAAGAAGAAGCCGATTGATGTACGGCCGCTGGGCGATTTCAACGTCACTGCCCAGAACTACCTGAAGGTGTTGAAAGTACAGGCACCAGCCCAGCGTCAGGCGGGTGAAATGGTGGCTTCCGTCGCCGAACTGGTCGACAAGTTGAAAAATCAGGCAGGAGTAATCGCATGAGCGTATTGGTGGTAGCTGAACATCTGGGCGGCGTATTGCAGTCCGGTACTGCGCGGGTTGTTGCTGCGGCGCTGCAAATGGGTGATGGCGTTGACGTCCTGGTGGCCGGTCACAATGTCTCGGAGGTGGCTGAACAAGCTGCGTCCCTGGCTGGTGTCCGAGCGGTAGTGGTGGTGGATCAGCCAAACCTCGCCAGCCAGCTGGCGGAATCCGTCTGTGAAGTGGTGCTGACACTGGTTGATAGTTACAGCCACTTGCTGGCTGCTGCTTCAACCTTTGGCAAAAACCTGTTGCCAAGGGTCGCTGGTATCAAGCGTTTGCCACAGCTGTCTGACGTTATTGAAGTGATCTCAGCGGATACCTTCAAGCGGCCGATTTACGCTGGTGGTGCGATTGCCACCGTGCAGAACACTGCGCCGTTGAAAATCATCACCGTGCGCACCAGTGCCTTTGGTGCCGTTGGCCAGGCGGCTGCCGCTGCCTACAGTGGTGTCAGTGTGGATGTTAACAACAGCCTGACCAGTTTGGTGTCTGAAACCCAGGCTGATGCTGCTGGCCCGGAACTGGGTTCTGCTCGCGTGGTGGTATCGGGTGGCCGTGGTATGGGCAGCAAGGAAAACTTCGCCTTGATCGAGTCGCTGGCGGGTCGCTTGAACGCCGCCGTGGGTGCTTCCCGTGCCGCCGTTGATGCCGGTTACGCCGCCAACGATTTGCAAGTCGGCCAGACCGGCAAGATCGTTGCCCCTGAGCTGTACGTCGCCGTGGGTATCTCTGGTGCCATCCAGCATCTGGCCGGTATGAAAGAGTCCCGCGTGATTGTGGCGATTAACCAGGACGAAGACGCGCCTATCTTCAAGATCGCCGATTACGGCCTGAAGATGGACCTGTTTGAAGCCTTGCCACAACTGGAAAGCGCGCTTTCCTGATTGCACTTTAGTCACCGACGACTGCCCGCAGTCGTCGGCTGATTAACCGATTGACTGCAACACAAGCATGAACACAACAACACCGAACACATACACACTTAACAAGAGAGCAATGTGCGATGTCGATTGATCAACGCGAATCCATGGCCTATGACGTCGTCATTGTTGGTGCAGGCCCATCCGGCCTGAGCGCTTCCATTCGTCTGGCCCAACTGGCCCAGGAAGCCGGTCAGGAACTCAGCATCTGTCTGGTTGAAAA
>NZ_JAHXZR010000017.1 GCF_019740315.1 Oceanobacter mangrovi | reverse complement strand
GTGACGACAGCGGCGAAGACGGCTGTTATCCCGAAGATGCTGATGATGCCGGTTATTGTGGGGATGCCCTCCAGCAATGCGAAACCGCCGACGGTTTCAGCTTCACATTAAAAGCCACCAAATCCTGCTCCAACTACTGTGCCAATGCCGGATCGGGTCTGACGTCTGACAGTGGCATGGGCACCGTCCATCAGTGCACCGAATCCGATAGCGACGGCAGTCAGGGTCAATCAGACTCTGATGACAGTGCGGATGATGACTCCGAATCTGAACCTTGCTCTGTCGTCGGTCGTACAGACACCAACTGCGATGGTGTCCCCGATGACTATGAACCAGACGACACCTGCACCGGTACCTTGCTGCGTTGCTTCTGTCAGGATCTGATCAACAGCTCCCCCGTGCTCTCCGGTGATATGACCGAAGATGATTGCCTGGATGGCATCAACGATGCCGGCGACGACACCGAAACACAGGATGGCTCCACCGAAGACGACGGCACCAGTGAAGACGATTCCACCAGTGACGAGACCAACGATGGGGAAAGCACCACCGAAGACGGTGCGGGTGATGATAGTGAAACCGAAACCCCTGGCAGTACTGACGATGAGGCTTCCGGTACCGAAACCGACGACGCCTCAGACCAGATCATCACCTTGCTGGAAGCGGTTAAAGACGACACCACCGCCTTGCCCGAGATTAAAAATCAGCTCACCGACCTGATTGCCCAAAACGAAACCCTCTCCGCCGACCAAACCGACAAGCTCACGGCCATCAAGGATGCCCTTGGGCCATCCAGTGACCTGGTCACCGCCATCAATGCCATTGCTGAAGGACTGGGTACTGGCACCGGAACGGGATCGAGTAGCGGCACAGGTACCGGCACCAGTTCTGGCGACTGCACCGGTGATGATTGCAGCACTGATAACTACACCCCCGAAAACTCAGCTGAGACAGCGGTATCCGGTATCAATGATGCCCTCCAGAACAGCGAGATTTACCAAACCCTCAGCAGCTTCAGCGAAATGGACGTGCCCGTTTCCCAAAGCTGCGACCTGTCCTATTCCTTTGATGTGACCCTTGCGGGTCAATCCAATGGTTATGTTCTGAATCTCTGTGATCACCTGGAACCCGTACAAGAACCATTGCGTATGTTCTTTATCGCGTTCTGGAGTCTGGTGGCCGTTAGAGCCTTGATGAGTGCCTGATTATGTTTGATGACCTTAAAGATGGATTTGAATGGTTAATTGATCAGTTTTGGGACGGTCTGGTAGCCCTGTTTGAAGGCTTGTTGTCCATCATTCCTGTTCCTGAATTTGTTGACCAAGCCCGCAACTATTTTCTCTCTGCGGCCAGCGCGCTTGAATATCCAATGTATGTGATGGGGATTGATGTCGGGGTTCCAATGGTTTTTGGTGCCTGGTTGATCCGCTTCATCATTCGTCGCCTGCCGATCGTGGGGTGATGCATGTCGATTACCGCCTACACAGGACTGCCCGGCTCCGGTAAGAGTTACAACTCGGTCGCCAACGTGATTGAGCCTGCGCTCAAGCAGGGTCGCACCGTGGTTACCAATGTGGTTCTGCGCAAAGAGGAACTCTATAAGAAATACCCGGACGCCAACCTGGTCACCTTTCCCATGTCCACCGACCGCGACAGTGTCGAAAAGTGGATTAACCTGGCCAACTATCCAGCCGGTGCCATCTATGTGATCGACGAAGCCGGGAAGATGTTTTCAAGTGGTTGGAAGCAGAACAGCGCACCAACCTCCGTCCTGCAGTTTTTCACCGAACACCGCCACAGTGTGTCCCCTGACGGCTATTCCTGTGAAATCTTCCTGCTCTGTCAGGACGTTAACCAGCTGGCCAAATGGGTCAGAGACCTGATTGCCTCCACCTACATTCACACCAAGATGGAACGCCATGGCATGTCCAAGCGGTTCCGGGTCGATATTTATGTCGGTGGTATTGCGTCAACCCGTCCGCCTGCCACATCGAAGATTGATAGCAAGTTTGGCTCCTATAAGGACGAAGTGACTTGCCTGTATCAGAGCTACACCCAAAGCAAATCGCTGACGGATACTGCCCTGGAAGATAACCCGGATAAGCGGGCTTCCTTTGTGGGTCAATACAAGATGTATGCGGCCGTTGCAGTACTTGGCCTGCCACTGTGCATCTGGATGGCCAGCATCGCGATTAGTGGCCTTTTTGGTATGCCTCCTGAACCCGCAACAACCGAACAGGTGTCAGCGACCTCGGATACCGCGACCGCACCAGATCAAACACAACTCGCCAATCACCCTGCCATGCCGGGTCAGCCTGCTGGAGTGCTGAACCGTTTCACATTCATGCCCAGCAGCCCTGAGTCTCAAACCCTGCTCGACAAGCTCATGCCGGGCTACCACCTGCCCGACTACTACGACCTGCCCTGGTCACCCGATTGGCGCTTAACCGGCGTGATCCGGGGGCGGGTTAACAGTTATGCCTTGATCAGCAGCGTGGATCGTTCTCGTCGGATTGCCCTGCATCGTTTCTGTTTCTTTGAACGGGACTTCGATGACTGGGCTTGTGTGATTAACGGCCAGCTCATCACGGAATTCACCGGACCGGCATTCGACACAGTGACTGCTGATGTTGAACCAGACGCTGAAGATGTAAAACGCGCATTCAAAATGTAAGGAGACCTCATGCCACGATATGAATCCAAAGCCATGGAACGCATCAAAGACCTGAACGCAGGAACCGACATCTTCAAATCTGAACGGATTGAATATGACCTCTCCGGCATGCGGTTCCTGTGGGCGGGTATTGATAGCATCCGCCAGCTGTATATCTGTAACCTGCGCGCTGATCTGCTGCCTGCCATTGCCCGCCATTACGAAGTCAGCGACAGCGACGTGATCGACATCGGCGGCTATGAATGGAAGCTGACCAGCTCCGGCAAGAAGTCCGGTTATAAATTCATCTTCAAGAATTTAGAGCTGGGGTTCGTGGTGCTGGTTAAATCCATGTACAAGGAAGCCGATCAGCGCGGCCCCCACATCAAAATCGAAGCCACCCCACAAATCATCGACCACCTGGGACCGCAACGCCTGACCAAGCGGCTGAGAGAGATCGCCAACCTGTTTGGCGAGACCATCGAAGCCAATGGACTGGCCGTGCACCTGGCGGTGGATATGAAGGGGTTAGAGCTGCCGGAAGACTTCGAACGCAAGTTAGTTACCCATTCAAGAAGATCCTACAAAGCCCACGGCATTGCTGATATCAGCAACCACACCATCTCAGAAATGGCCGTCACCTACGGCAAGAATGAGACCTTCATGTTCGGGTCGCCCACGTCGATCCAAATGTGTCTGTATGACAAAACCCTCGAAGCCCTCAAAAGCGACAAGCTCGCCTTTTGTGAAGGGCTATGGATGCGGACGCCCTCCATAGAGGACGTCCTCACCACCGAATACCGCGACGGCTCCGACGGCAACGAAGCCGATCAGGTCAAACGGTTAGAGTTTCGGATTCACCATTCCATCATCCGTGAGTTTGAAAACGGCAGCGTCAACGGCAGTGGTAAACAGCTGTCGATCCGGGAGCCTGCCGACCTGATCAAGCATTTACAGGCCCTGTGGGACTACTGCCTGAACGCCTACCGGTTGCAACACTCCGCCACCTACCTTCACCCCATCTGGCAGAAGATCGCCGAAGACGTCCGCTTTGCCTTCCTCGATGGCAGCGACGGCTGGATTTACAAACGATCTCAAAAAAAAAGCGCTGACGGCCCCAGCCGACGGAACGTCGCCATGTGGCTCGGCAACGTCATGAAGTTGAGTGCAAGGAAAGGGCTCAAGCCCGATTACGTCGTCAATCAACTGCTCACCAGCGGCCTGGACTCCGACCTGGCCGATTACTTCGGTATCCTCCTGTACGGCAACACCAACGAACTCCACCACCTGCTGCTGGAGTTCGTGACCGACAAAATGCGAGACCACCGCTTAGAGGGGGTCGCTGCATGAAGACGCCCCGAGTCCTGATTGCCTGCGAACGATCTGCCCGGGTACGGGATGCCTTTCTGGCTCGTGGGTTTGACGCCTGGTCCTGTGATCTGGCCGACACCTACAACCCAACCCCGAATCGCCATATCAAGGCCGAACTGCTGGACTCCGGCCTGCTGTACGACCGCTGGGATCTGGTGATTGCCCATCCGACCTGCACTTACCTGACCACCGCTGCCGAATGGTGTTACCGCGACGACGTTGCCCACAAGGTCAAAGCCGGAACCCTCACCGGAGACGCCAGACGACAAGCCCGCAATCAAGCCCTCGCCTTTGTTCAGGCCATCTGGGACAGCCCCTGCCCTAACCTGGTAATCGAAAACCCGGTGGGCGTCATCACCAAACGCACCAGACTGCCCAAACCCCAGTATGTGCAGCCCTGGATGTTCGGTGAAGATGCCAGCAAGAAAACCGGCCTGTGGAAGCGTGGTGTGCCCGATCTGGTGGCCACTGACGAAATCGCCCCGCGTTACGTCGAAGGCCGACCACGTTGGGGCAACCAGACAGACTCAGGCCAAAACAAACTCAGCCCGGGTCCGCAACGCTGGATGCTTCGCAGCCTGACACCGCAAGGCCTGGCCGACGCGATGGCCGCCCAGTGGGGTGACTACCTGATCGCGCAGCAGCAGGAGGCAGCCGCATGATTCCTAAACTAATGAGTGTTAGTGATTGGCGGACTGCCCGCTTTGCCAGCAATCCACCATCCGAACAAACAGTGAAGCGCTGGGCCAAAAACGGTGATATACCGGCCAAAAAAATTGGCGGTCGTTGGTTCATCATGGTCACAGAGGAACTGCAAACGACCGGTGACGAATTGGTTGATGCAGTGCTGAGGGGATAAGTTGGGTCGTCGTCGTACAACAGGAGCAGGCTTGCCGGACAATCTATATCAGGACGGTAAAGGTTATTACCGTTACCGGCACCCGATAACCCACAAGTATCACGCGATGGGTATTCACAAAAACCGGGCAATCTCCGCCGCTAAAAAGCTCAACCTGCTACTGGTGCAACACACCGACCTGGTGCAAGCCGTGCTGTCATATTCAGCAGAAAGCCTTGGCGACTGCATCAAGCGCTATCAGGATGAACGCCAACAGCAAACCGGCTTGGCGGCGTCTACCCTCAAGCTGGAAAACTACCGCCTGAACCGCATAACCCAAGATCTGGGCCACCTGATCGCCGATGACATCACCGTGCGCCAGTGCTCCAACTGGCTCGACAGCCTGCAAGGCGATGCTTACACCAAACACAGGGGCACTCTGATCAAGTTGTTTGCGTTTGCCGTCGCCAAAGGCCTGGCTACCAGAAACCCGGCCAAAGAAACCCTGCCAGTAGCCGCTGACAGCATTCGTAAAAAGCGCCGCCCTCTCTCCCTGGAACAGTTCGGCATCATCCGATCTGCTGCCCCCGATTGGCTCCAGCTGGCAATGGATTTGGCCTTAGTCACCCTGCAGCGCCGGGGCGACCTGGTGAACCTCCAGTACAGCAGCATCAAAGATGGTCAGCTGTACGTTGTACAGTCCAAAACAGAAAAACATGGTGAACGCGCCTACCTTCGCATCACCATCGGCAACAGCCTGGCCAAACTTATTGACCGGTCCCGTGAAATGAAGCCAACAAGCTGCCCGTTTATTCTGCACAGACTGCCAGAGAAAGTGACCAAAGCCGCATCACGTCAGCATCATGGCCAGATCACTGGTGATTACCTCGGTAAACAGTTCGCCAAGGTCAGAGACTCCCTGGACACATTCGCCAAGATGACCAGCGAAGAAAGACCAACCTTTCACGAAATCCGGGGTCTGGGTGGGGCTGAATACCTGAGACAAGGGTTCAGCAAAGAGTATGTAAACCTCTTGATGGGTCACACCACTCAAAGGATGACAGACGACTACACCGGCCAGCACATTAACTGGACCGAGTGCGACGCTGATTTGGTGCTAAAACCACTGTATATTGAGAACGAAAAAGAAAGAAAAGTTGTTTGAAAACAAAGGGATAAGTAATACAGAGCAATACTGTATATTGAGAAAATATTGAGAATTTTTTGATTCTCAATAGACATAAAAAAAGCCAGACACCGCTAAGTGACTGACTTTCTTAAGAATTCTTGGTAGGACTACCCAGATTCGAACTGGGGACCTCTACCATGTCAAAAAGCGCGTCTAAGAGAGATAACCCTTTGAATCTAAAAGGAAAATCTCTTATCCCTCCCCTCTCAAAAGTAACTGTTCTAACAAAAATAACCCATTGATTTCATTGAAGTTTTCTAACTGAAAACCACTGTATATTGCCAACAAATTTCCCACCTGGTAGCGGTCAGCCTGCGGGCGCCGCTGTGCGGTGTTCGCAGGCGTTCGGATCTGCACCTGGTCAATGCGGCAACGCCGACATGGTGGGGATTGGCATGGTTAACCCCCACCTGCTAAGAGGCTGCTGTCAAGGGTCTACCCGGCGCAGCCGGGGCGCCGCAGGCGCCCTTGACGGCTAAGTCTCGCAGCAGGTTAGGTGACTGCCAGCCAAACCCCACTAGCGCCCTCTCCTGCGGCTTGGCGGGACTCTCCGGCGTCACCGGCGAAGCCGCTGCCGTTTGCGTCAGGGATGCGAAGGATTCAAAACCTGGAAACACTGCCGTCCTGTTGTATGAACGTAGTGAGCTGGTAGCGCGGTGGTGAGGATTTCGAGCGAAGCGAGTCCGGGAGCAAGCCCGACGACAGCAAGGCCAGCCCCGGTGCAGGGAGAAGCGAACAGCGCAGCATCTGCACCGGGGCGGGCCGCAGCTGGCGGGACGCCCTGGGGATACGTCCCTGTAACACGTATTTTAAAAGGGGTTTTTATATAGTTGCGTCAAGATGGTTAGCCTGTTAATTTCCAATTTCTTTCTGTTATTAAAATTTCTTTTATATAAACCCTACGTTATATGTGGAATATATTTACATCTGTGATCATCAATGAATAACTTTCTATTCGGCCTTGGGCAAATCAAGAGCACTGCATTATTCACAATACTCTCAGTTGTATTTTCCGTGACGCTCGTCACTTTCCTTGAGTGTTTTCTAAATTCTCAAATTTCTAAAAACTCAATTTTGATTGCTGGCATAACATCGGCAACCGTTTCATCGTCGTTATCTTGGTATGTAATTGGTTTGCTATTTAAAATAAACACTCTGGAAAAAAAGCAGCGGGCATTAGCCAGTTATGATTCGTTAACCAGCATAATGAACCGTCGTCAGTTCTTCTTTTCTGCGCATGAGTTATTTAGACGCTCTCACGACTTTAATGAGCCTGTATCTATATCCATTATTGATATAGATAACTTCAAGCTAATAAATGATGAATACGGTCATGCTGCTGGTGATGCTGTTCTTATCTCTCTTGGAAAGCTATTAAAAGAAACCATCCGATCAACGGATATCGTTGGACGCATCGGCGGAGAAGAGTTCTCTATAGTAATATATGGATCAAAATCAGATCAGGCATTTGAAGTTCTTGATGAAATACGATCATTAATTGAAAAAGATTGCGTAGCATTCATGGATTACAAAATCCACTACACAGTCAGTATTGGCGTAGCCGATGGCGAAGACGGATATGATGTAGAAGACATATTGATACAAGCAGATAAAGCCCTTTATAAATCTAAGAAAAACGGAAAAAACAGAGTTAGCAAATATTAAACCGGAGCAACCTTGCCAACAGTAACTTTTGAACTAGACTTTTAAAGTCTTTCTAAAATTGTTATTCGCTATGTTCTATTACTTTAAAAACGCGGATGAAAGGTTTAAGCGTGCAGTTTGGGATAAAGGTCGGAAGATTTATCAGGATGGTCGTTGCTTTGATCCCGATGAGTGGCGGTGGGATGAATATGGCAATGTTATGAGATATTCTGACCATGCTAATCAACTTAGCCCATCAGGCTGGGAGATTAGCCATATTATTCCACGCCCCCTGGGTGGAAGTGATGAGGTTGATAACCTTCGCCCCCTGTATTGGAAAAACAACAGACAAAACTGACCTGGCATTAATAATGCCTGACATCTATCTGACAATCCTGTAACTTGTCCCCGTTAACAGCTCACGGATGTAGCGATATGGTCAAGTTACTGAAAGCTCCCCTTCAACGCCTTCTCTTCATTCTCTTGCTGTGCGGCTTATCGCTATCAGCGTCGGCTTACAGTACTCCATTCACAGACAAACTTTGCCCTCAGGCAAAAGTGGAATGCCCTTCTGTGGGGCGGGACTGCCCTCCCGTTAACTGGAAATACAAGAAAAAAACCGCAACCATCCTCCTGGACACCGTCTGCTACAAGTACAAGGAAGGATCGCTGAAGTATCGGGACTGCAGAGCGCATGCTCAAAGAGTTTTTAAAGCAAGCTGTCGAATGTATGAAGACAAATCGAAGTATTCTGTGATCGCTGAGCAGTGTGCAGACTATTTCTGCCCTGCAACTCGGATGCGTCCTTAGAATTCAGCAAATCGAGAACGCTTTCTCGGACAGGAGCAACAATGGGAAGCAAATTTAAAATACTTATCGCTCTTTTGGCTGTCATCGCTGTCTTCTCTCCCTCGACTAGTTATTCAAAAAACTGTAAGAAAGGGATTCCATGCGGAAACTCCTGTATATCTGCGAGCAAGGTCTGCAGGATCGGTACCTACTCCACTCCAAACTACTCATCTCCCAAGTATTCAACTCCTGGCTATTCCTCTCCAAGTACTACTCAAACTCCGAAGTTTACGGTTGAGGTTGAACAAAAGTCTTACTTGGTTAACGCAACTTCGTTGAATTTTAGAGAATCTCCATCTTCCAAAACCCCTGTTCAATTTACTTTACCAAAAGGGACAGTAATTCAGACGGATTACAAGTCAGGACAATGGGTTAGAACGACCCATAACGGCAAGTCAGGCTGGGGTAGTTTAGACTACCTTGTGGTTGTTCAACCCAAGCAGCCTGCTTCAGAACAACCATCCCTTATAATCCCTTCTAAAGGGGATGCCTTAGTTGTGTCAGCAGTTGTGGCTCAGCTGAGACAGTATCCAAATACTGAATCTCAATTAATCTACACGTTACGGAAAGGTGATCGAGTTTTAAGTGTTCAACTCATGGGCGAATGGCGAAGGGTTCAACACAAGTCATTCGATGGTTGGGTTTTAGATAGCCAGCTTCAAAAGGGAACAATATCTAAGCCTCTGCTTGGAAATTGATCTTGACCACTGACCCATCCTTACAATGAAAAGGCCCAGAACAGGGCCTTTATTGAGTATCTTCATTACAACCTCCATGTCGTATTGCGCGGGGCTTCCATCCAGTCGCGATACGAAAAGCAGTTAACCGACCTTCGGCGGTGTCTTGTAGTTCTGCTGCTCCCGCTTAGTCATGGGACTGATCTGGCCTGCCTCTGGGAATTCATCTCCCGTCGATAGCCAAACCTTGTATTCCGGAAAAAGCGCATGCAACGCTTCTAGCTCGCTGGTTCTCATTACCTTCCGTTGCTTGATGCTGTACCAGCGTTTTGCCTCTACTCCTGTTTTTTCTTCTAGCCATGGGGCTGACAGCCTTTCTTCAGCCCAAAGGGCCAAGAACCTATCAACAGTAGTTTCCATATAGTCAATTTCAATTAAACATTATGCGTACTTGATTGCACATAATGTTCAATAGCCCTATTCTGTTGCTGCTGGGTGCTGCAACACCCAACAACGAATTGTTAAACCCAACCAGCAGCCTACCACGAACTGCCGCTAACCCGGCAGCGTGGAAAGGCAAGGGGCCACCAAAATGCCATACGCCACCGTTCACCCGCCCATTCCGGTTCAAGCCGAACTGGTACCACCACTCCCCTGTGATGCCCTTAACGAGTATCGCGCCTGCTTCCGGGACGACTCCGTCCTGTTGCCAGAACTGGCCGTCCGTTACCTGATCTGGCAGATCACTGCCGAAGTCGACCCCAAGGAAATGAAAGCCTTCGCTTTCATGATCCGCACCGAACTGAACGAACAGCGCATGCAGCGTTTCATGGTGGCCTCATGAACATGAAAAGCTTCAAACGCGAAAAGGCTATTGCCGAAGAGCATCGCCTGGCCAATGCCGATAATCCAGCAATCGACTACAGCAAAGGCTTCGTGCTCGTTTACGGCAACGAAGTCTGTGGCTGGAGTGGCTATGAACCTTTCGCCAAATCATGGAAACCCGGAACCGTTGCTGTTCATTACAACGGTTTGGTCATGATCGCCACCGGCGGCAACGACTACGACGGTGCTGCTGAATGGGAATGGCCCAGCCAACCAATTCCAACGCTCTCGGATAGAGAGATAGAAGAACTCGAATCCGAAGCGTTCGCCTATTCCTTTGGTAAACGCCAAAAGTCCTGAACCAACAAACCCAAACCCGCCCGGCTCCACACCCCGCGCCGGGCTCAAGACCACCCTAGGGGTCACAAGAGGAACACCACCATGCAATTCATCATGCCTGCCCTGGTACTGGGGGCTAACCACTACCACATTGACGGCGTTGACCACGTTTCCCTCTCCGTCATGGAAGCTGATCCGTCAGACAACAGCCTCAAGGGTTACCGTCCGGCCAAGCTGAAAGCCAACCTCACCGTCTTTCAGGAACTCACCGACCAACTGAGTGACTTCCCCAAAAAAGTGAACCTGGTTGTTCAAAACCGGGTATCCAAAAACACCATTCAACAGAGCTGCATCGCCATTGCCAAGGATGACAACGGCAGCAGCACTGGCAGTAAAACCGCCACAGCACCCGCCAAGGCTGGCTAACAGCCATGGCAAGCCTTCTGATTTGTGACTCCCCCCAGTACAACGAAGCAGGTTACGTCAGCTGCTCCGCCTGGACTGAGGTCAGTTACGAATCATTAGAGTCAGCCGTCAATATCACCAGTTTTGACGCTGACGTGTTTGGAGTTGTGGTCACTGGCCTGCTCCTCTCGTTCGTCACCGGCCACGTGGCCGGTGTTGTTATCAAACTTCTGAACCGTACTTAATGAGGTAACTCTCTATGAAAAAACTGATTCAAAACGGCCGCGCCGTTGCTCAAAAAGCCGCCGCAGTCGCCCTGGGTACTGCCACCATGGCAGCGTCTTCCGGCGCGTTTGCAATTGATATCACTGATGTTTCAACTGCCATCTCCGATGGCAACAGCGCCGTGACAACCGTCGTGGCTGGCATCGTGGGTATCGTCGCCGTGATGGTGGGCTTCGGCTACGTCGTCAGCCTGCTGCGTAAGTCCTGATATGTTGCTCGGTGTAATACTCGCATGTGCCCTGGTTGGCTCGTTCATCATGGGTTATTACACCGGGCGCATCTCATGAAAGCCCTGCACGCTCTTTCCCTGCTCTGCCTGCTGGCGCTGGGACTCTGGTCTCCAGTCGCCAGTGCTACATCCCTCGCTGAACAGTGTCCGTTTGGTTATCGCAATACCCTGACAAACACCGAGAAGCTGACAACCGCTGAAAATTGCCCCAGCTATTCTGGCGTTCAAACTATCATTTCTAATCTGAAGTCCAGTGGTTACAAAGTTGGTGAACCGTACTGGTCCAGCGGCAGTGGTGGCACAGTCGGGACTTGTAAAATCCCCTATGTATCCAATGCCAACTGCGCCACCAATGCCAGCGACGACAGCGGCGAGGATGGTTGCTATACCGAAAACATCAGCGCCGATGGTTATTGCGGGGATGAAACAAAGGAATGTGAGACCTATAACGGTCTAACCTTCACCATCAAAAGCACCAAGCTTTGTAGCTCCTACTGCTCCAATGCGGCCAGTGGCCTGACCAGTGAAAGCGGTGTTGGCACCGTTCACCAGTGTACTGACGCCGATAGTGACTACGATCGCGGCCAGTCCACCGTTGCCGAAGAGTCCGGCCACTGCGATGCCTGTCCCGAGTCCACTGATGATTTCCAGTATGTTGGCCGTGATGAGGGCAACAACTCCTGTTATACCGCCTACGAGTACGCCGAAGACGGCACCAGTTACAGCATTTCCTATATCTGTTACGACGAAAACGGCGATGCCGTAACCCAAGAAGGTGACATCAGCTTTGACTGTGACACCACTCCCGAATATTGCTCAGATTCTGGTTCCGGCTCGGAAACCAACGACGAAGAAGACGAAACCGGTGACACCGACACCGAAGACAGCGGTGATTCTACGACCACCACACCAGACCCCACTGAAGATGACGACAGCAGCAGTGGCGGTGCCGACGAAGACACCGACGTCAACGTTGGTGATGGTGAGTTCACGCAAGACGACTTCGATTCCAACGAAGAAAAAGTAGAGCAAGCCAAAACCAAATACCTGGAATCGCTCGAAGACCTGTCCGAGCAGTTCAAGGACTACTTTGATTTTGGCAGCAGCGCCGACAACCCCTTCTATGAAGACAAACAGACCGTGATGGGTGGCACCGTGGACTTTGGCCTGGCGCGCTTCTCCGGCCTGTTCGACCTGCTCCCCGCCATCGTCATGTTTATGGCTACCGTCATGTCCGCCATGATCATTTTTGGAGGCAGCAACAAATGATCACCCTGATACCTGATCACGCCCTTTCCCCCGCCCCGATCTGGAAGCCTCGACAGCCACTGGCCAGCATCAGCGGCCGCGCCCTTCTGGTGATTGCCTTGATGTTGATCTCTGCCTTTGCTTTGGCAGACGACACCACCGAAGAAGAAACAACCAGCGTGGTTGATTTCTTCCAGTACACCGTGGACTGGCTTGGCGACGGGATCTACAAGACCGCCGACACCGTATTGGAACGCATACAGGTATGGATCTTCCTTTGGTATCTGGAACTCAAGATTTCGATGATATCCATGGCCGCCAGCATCGCTGACGTTCTGGTTGCATCGCTCTCCATTACCGAAAACATCAAGTCTGCCATCAGCGGACTCGATAGCCGCACGGCCGCAATGCTGTATTACCTGCGCATTCCCGATGCTCTCAGTATGTTGTTCTCCGCCTATATCACCCGTTTCATATTGGATCTGTTCTGATGACCACTGCCGAACTGAATCAGCTTGTTGAAGCATTGGATCTTGTTTTCTGGATGGGCTTTTTGCTCGGCGGGTCTTCGTTGTCCGTCGTGATCATCCTGGTATGGATGATCAGGAGGCCAGCGCAATGACAGCCGTGATCCACCACGGGCCGCCTGGCTCCTATAAAACCTTTGCTCTGATTCAGCGGGTGATCGTTCCGGCACTCCTGAAGGGTCGCACCGTCTGCCACAACATCCGCGGGCTGGATTCCGTGCCGCGGATCGCCAAGGCCATGGGATTGGAATTCCCCCCAGAGGCCAAACTCATGGCCGTCAAACATGACAGTGAAGAAGGCTTCCGGCATATGGCCGCCTTCTTCCAGTGGGCCCCCATGGGCGCCCTGATCGTCATGGACGAAGGCCAGCGAGTGTACCCAACCCGGTTACGCTCCCTGGGCGAGTTCGACACCCCAGAAGATGAAAAAGAAGTCCTCGAAAGCGGCATTCAACGGCCCTTCAACGTTGAAAACGCCTTCGACCAGCACCGCCATATGAACTGGGATATTTATATCTCAACCACCAACGTGACGAAGATCCACAAAGAGGTTCGCGCGGTGGTGGAGTACGCCTATCGCCATCGAGACCTGTCCGGGGTCTTGCCCTGGTACAAAAACAAATGGATTGAGTTCAAACATGATGCAGAAGCCAGCGGTAAATCCTCTAGTCACTGTATCGGACGCCCAGTCCAATACAGTGCAGACCAACGAGTCTTCAACTGCTACCAAAGCACCGCCACCGGCAAGGCTAAGAAGTCTAACGAAGGTAAAAGTATCTTTGCTGATAACCGCGTTAGATTGCTCCTCCTGGTTGGCAGCGTCGCTATCGTTTTTTTCTTCTCGATGCTGGGATCTGCTATTGAGCGGTTTTCGCCTGACAAGCCGGTTACTCCTGCGCCTCCTGGGCAAAGTATTGGCACTACTGATCACCATGATAATAGTCGGCCTGGTCATCAGACTGGGCCTGAGACTGTTTCTGGTCTGACAGAAGGCCAACTACGCGCCGAATTCCGCCGCAAAAATCCCTACTTCAATGATCCAGACGTCTACGATCTGCCGCCCTCCAAAGAGTATTGGCTTTCCGGTGTGATTGAAGGCAGCAAAGAGGTCGCCATCGTCTCTGACGTCTGGCGCACCTACGTGCTGCCGCTCAAGCGCGCCTGCTTCAAAGACCGGGTCACTGACGAATGGATTTGCTACTTCAAGGGGCAAACCGTCGCCAGTTACACCGGCCCCATCAATCGCGGCAACCGCGAAGAAAGCACCCAGAACAGCGACACCGAAGACAAACCTCTCCTGCAAACCGCCGTACAAATGTAAGGACACGACCATGCCCCGATATGAATCTAAAGCCATGGAGCGCATCAAAGACCTGGACGCAGGAACCGACATCTTCAAATCCGAACGGATTGAATATGACCTCTCCGGCATGCGGTTCCTGTGGGCCGGTATTGATAGCATCCGCCAGCTGTATATCTGTAACCTCCGCGCCGATCTGCTGCCGGCCATTGCCCGTCATTACGAAACCAGCGACAGCGACGTGATCGACATCGGCGGCTATGAATGGAAGCTGACCAGCTCCGGTAAGAAGTCCGGCTATAAATTCATCTTCAAGAATTTAGAGCTGGGGGCCGTGGTACTGGTCAAATCCATGTACAAGGAAGCCGATCAGCGCGGCCCCCACATCAAAATCGAAGCCACCCCGCAAATCATCGACCGCCTGGGCCCGCAACGCTTGACCAAGTGGCTCCGTGAAATCGCCAACCTGTTTGGCGAGACCATCGAAGCCAATGGACTGGCCGTGCACCTGGCGGTGGATATGAAGGGGCTGGAGCTGCCGGAAGACTTCGAACGCAAGTTAGTCACCCATTCCAGAAGATCCTACAAAGCCCACGGCATTGCCGACATCAGCAATCACACCATCTCAGAAATGGCCGTTACCTACGGTAAGAATGAGACCTTTATGTTCGGGTCGCCCACCTCCATTCAAATGTGTCTGTATGACAAAACCCTCGAAGCCCTGAAGTCAGACAAGCTGGCTTTCTGTGAAGGGCTATGGATGCGGACGCCCTCCATTGAGGACGTCCTCACCACCGAATACCGCGACGGCTCCGACGGCAACGAAGCCGATCAGGTCAAGCGGTTAGAGTTTCGGATTCACCATTCCATCATTCGCGAGTTTGAAAACGGCAGCGTCAACGGCAGTGGTAAACAGCTGTCGATCCGGGAGCCTGCCGACCTGATCAAACACCTGCAGGCCCTGTGGGACTACTGCCTCAACGCCTACCGGTTGCAACACTCCGCCACCTATCTGCACCCCATCTGGCAGAAGATCGCCGAAGACGTCCGCTTTGCCTTCCTCGATGGCAGCGACGGCTGGATTTACAAACGATCTCAAAAAAAAAGCGCTGACGGCCCCAGCCGACGGAACGTCGCCATGTGGCTCGGCAACGTCATGAAGTTGAGTGCAAGGAAAGGCCTCAAGCCCGATTACGTCGTCAATCAACTCATGAAAAGCGGCCTGGACTCTGACCTGGCCGATTACTTCGGAATTTTCACCTACGGCTATCATGAAGAACTCGTTCACACCCTGCTGGAGTTCGTCACCGACAAAATGCGAGACCACCGGTTAGAGGGGGTCGCTGCATGAACCAAGCTCCCCTTCCCCAGCTCATGGCCCTTGCCGAATGGCGCACAACTCGCTTCACTGAAGACAGCCGCCCGTCGCACTCAACCGCCGTGCGGTGGTGCAAGGATGGTCACGTCCCCGCCAAGCGCATTGGCGGTAAGTGGTTCGTTTGCGTACGGGAAGAAGTCATGATGACCGGCAACGAACTGGTTGATGCAGTCCTTAAGGCAAGTTGATGGCCCCACGAATGAGAGTCCATAGAGGATTGGAACCCAACCTCTACAAAAACCAGTCAAAGGGGCGTACCTATTACAGGTACAAGCACCCGCTGACCGGCCAACTTCACAGCATGGGAACCAACCTGGCTAAAGCAAACGCAGCCGCCCGCATACTCAACGCCAAACTGTTGCCAGATGACGAAGACCTGGCCGCCAAGGTACTCGCCCACGGTGACATACCCTTTGCGGAATTGGTCGCCCGTTATCGAACAGACGTTATAAGCCAGAAAAAGGCAGCAGCAGGCACCCTTCAAGCCTATCACTACCGCCTGAACCGACTGGAGCAAGACCTTGGAAGCCGCCCAGTCCGGTCATTTACCGTCAAAGACTGCGCCGATTACCTGGACGCGAACTTCAGTCGCAACCCGTACATCAAGCACCGCACCACCCTGGTTGAACTGTTCCGTTACGCCATCGTAAAAGGCATCAGAGAAACCAACCCAGCCGAAATCACCTACGCCAGCACACCAGACCAGAAAGAGCGCCAGCGAATGACGGTCGAACAATACAAAATCCTGCACCAAGCAGCCCCAGAGTGGCTGAAAATCGCCATGGAACTGGCATTACTGACCCTGCTGGGCCGCTGGGAAATCACACACGCCAAATTCGCGGACATACACGACGGCGCTCTGTGGATCGTCCGAGAAAAGTCCAAAGAGCATGAATGGGCACACCTGCGGATTGCCCTCACCCCCGAACTGGAAAGCATTATTTCCAGAGCGCGGAGAAGCGGCGTAGCCAGTCCCTACCTGGTTCACCGCCGCCCGATCCGGGCGAAGCCAAACAAAGACACCGACCACTGGACGCAATTCGCTCCCAACACATTCACCGCTGAATTCAGAAAGCTGCGGGATTCCCTGGACACCTTTCAGAGCATCCCCAGCGAACAACGGCCAACCTTTCACGAAATCAGAGCCTTAGGCTCGCACCTTTACGAAAAGGCCGGCTTCAGCCGGGATTACGTACAAAGGTTGATGGCGCATGCCGATCCAAAGATGACCGAACACTACCAGACCGGTCACGGGAAAAAGTGGGTAGAAGTAGAAGCTGGCCTGTCACTGAAAACCATCTTGTGAACCGCGAAAAGGTCCAAAGCTGGAACAATCCCCGTTACCTGGTTAAACGATTAGTGACGAAAATAGAACGGGCAAAGAGCGGCAAAAAACTACTGTATATTGCCAACGAATTGACAACGATTTGCCAACTCACCGGAAACCAGACTAACAGGCACAAAAAAGCCGCTCGTAAGCGGCTGATTTGTATAGGAATTCTTGGTAGGACTACCCAGATTCGAACTGGGGACCTCTACCATGTCAAGGTAGCGCTCTAACCAACTGAGCTATAGTCCTGAAGTGCGACGCATATTATTCAGATCCATTTTCTTGTGCAAGCAGTTTTTCGAGAAAAGTGTAAATTTTTCAGTAGATTAGTGGTGATCGAGGGGCGGATGATTTCTAGAACTGCACATGTTGTCCCGGCATGCCGGGACCCTACGCCGGAGATAACCCTGTTCTCACGTCACCAGCCGCCCTGCAGGGCTTCGGTCACGGCATCGAGAAACCACTGTTGTGATGGAGAGTCGTCTGTACGGGCAGACCAGTAGAGTCCGATTTCGATTGCTGGCACGTCGAATGGCAGCGGGAACCATTTAAGGCCGTGGTCGCGCTGGTAGGATCGGGCGATGCCTTTGGGGACGATAGCGAGCAGTTCGTTAGCTGTCGGATCCAGTTCCCTTCCATCCGAATCCTGTTCAGTTCCGCCAGCAGCAGGTTGATTGGCTGACAGCACATGGGGCAAACCGGTGAAGTGTGGCAGTGACAGGTAAACATCGCGTTCGATGCCGAGTTCGGCCATGACTTCCTCGGCAATTCCATGTCCCAATGCCCGGCTGATCTGTATATGACGGGCGTTCGTAAATGTTTCTAACGTCAGTTGTTCGATCTGGCTGTTGCCGCTGGCGAGGCAGACGTACTGGTCGTTGCACAATACTCGTCGTTTGATCTGACGGTCGCTGATGCGAGTGCTGCATATCCCGGCGTCGACCTTGCCACTGGCCAGCCAGTCAACCAGTTTGTCGATTTCAATGGACACCACCTTGAGCTTGACGTTGGGTGCCCTAGCCTGCAGTTGCCCGAAGATCAGCGGCAGTTGGGATATCTCGCCCAGGTCGGTCAGGGCGATGGTGAATTGCCGTTCTGATACCACGGCATCAAATTCCCGCACTCTCTCTACCGTATGTTCAATCTGGTTCAGTGACTGGCTGAAACTGTCGTACAGCTGGGTCGCCACACTGGTGGGTTCCATGCCGCCTTTGGTACGTACAAACAGCCGGTCATTGAACAGCTCGCGCAGCTTGCCCAGCGCGTAACTAACGGATGGTTGGGTAATAAAGAGTTTTTCGGCGCACTGGGTAACGCTGCGGGTTTCATACAAGACCACAAAGGTGCGGATCAGGTTGAGGTCGATGTTGGCCATAAAATATAGACACTTTCTATTTTTATTAGAAATAGCATTGATTGGTTCTATCTTACTTGGGCCGTTAGGCTTTCTCCATTGCTTTGCGAGTGGTGCGATCAACATAAGCAACCACTATAAGAACAACGATAAGAGCAACAACAAGAACAACCAGCAGAACAACGACAACAACAATTCACTGAGTGCAGCGGAGATTTTATGAGCCTGTCTTTTAACAGCGAACGTTTTCAGATTGAGCTGCCAGCGGCTCCGGCCGGGATGGCAGATGAAGAATGGCAGGTGCGGCTGGAGCTGGCGGCGACTTATCGGCTGGTACACCACTACGGCTGGACGGCGGTGGTTTACAACCATATCAGCCGTCGGATTCCGGGTACGGATCACGTGCTGATCAATCCATTCGGGATGCGTTATGACGAGATTCGGGCGTCCGATCTGATTCGTATTGATCTGGATGGCAATGCAATCAGCGAGACGGACTGGCCGGTGAACAAGGCCGGGTTTCTGATTCATTCCACCATTCACCGCGCCCGCCCGGACCTGCACGCAGTGTTGCACACCCATGAGCCGATCAGTCAGGCGCTTGCGGCGATTACCGAAGAAGTCGTACCACTGACCCAGGAGGGCTGCCAGTTCTATCAGCGGGTTGGTTATCACGACTTTGAAGGCATCGTGCTGGATGGTTCGGAAGGCCCACGCATCGTCAAGGCGATGGCTGAAACCAATCATACGCTGGTGCTGAAAAACCACGGTTTGATTACTGCCGGGCCGGATTGCGTGTGGGCGTTTGTGCGTCACTTGGCGTTTATCCAGAATGCCGAGGTGCAATTACGGGCCATGGCGGCCGGGCAGCTGAACCGGATTCCCAATGAGGTGATGACCAAAACCCGCCAGCAGTTTGAAGGCGGTGAAGCCCAGGCTAATGCCAGCGTTCGCCATCCAGAATGGCCTGCGCTGCTGCGCCTGATTGATCGGAAAGATCCGGGCTGGAAGCTGTAATAAATTCGCTGCTGGCGCTAAAACAAAAATGGCCGGGCAGTTAGATCTACGCGGCCATTTTTCACTCTCTAACACTCGTTATTCTGAGTCAGGTTTCCTCTGAACCCACATCAGTGTCGCCGCGTTCTGCGGCATCCCGAATAGTGGTGACTATGTGTTCGGCCTCAGCCCGCTGGTTTACCAGCGCATTGACGCAATGCCCATCGAGTTTGCCAGCAGCAACCATGCGCTGGAGTTCATTGATTGCTTCGTCAATCGGCCAGGGGTGTTTGTAGGGGCGTTCGCTGGTCAGCGCGTCAAAGATGTCAGCAACGGTGACGATGCGCGCTTCAATGGGAATATGCTCTCCCATCAGGCGTTTTGGATAACCACTGCCATCAAGGAGTTCGTGATGGCCGGAGACGATGTTGATCATCATGCGGGAGTCCATCATGTTGCCGAGCTGATAGCCTTCCAGCACGGTGTGCAGAATGCGTTCACCTTCTATTACATGGGATTTCATGATTTCCCATTCGTCGGGTTCCAGCTTGCCCACTTTCAGCAGAATACGATCCGGAATGCCGATCTTGCCGATGTCATGCAGCGGTGCGAACAGATAGATGTGTTCAACAAATTCGTCGTCGAGCTGGTAATGCTCGGCCACACCACGGGCGATCAGGTGTGAGATTCTGGCCATGCGGTTCAGGTGTGCGCCGGTTTCAAAATCCCGCAGGCCAACAAATTCCCGCGCCGCCTGTACGGTCGCCATCAGGCAGGCAACCGCGTTGAGTTCCGATACCACCGCCATGGTGATGAGGTTGCAGTACAGCAGCAGATCCCGCTGCACTCTGTCTTCAAACATGCCCGGCTCAAAGCTGTCGAAAAAGATAAAACCAAGCAGCTGGTTGCCATTTTTCATTGGCACGGTGAAAGACGAACGATAGCCCTGCTCCCTTACCCAGTCCGAATGGCCACGGCCTGGCGCAATCGCGTCGGTAATCAGGTCAATCGCCCGGCAATCGCCACTGTGTGCCAGCTCAGACAAGGACTGGCTATTGGCCAGCGGAAAGTCATAGGCCTTGATCGGATCACCTGTGAGGGTGCTGTTGAAGAAGGTTTTCAGCAGATCGGTTTTGCTGTCGTACAGCGCACAGGCGACCCGATCGACAGCGGGATGACGTTTGCCGATGGTCGTGTGGATATGCGACAGGCGTCCGGTGAGCGAGTCACTGCTGGCCAGGTAATGAGCCTCATCATTGGCGGTTTTCATGCTGTGTTCCAAACCAGATCCTCTCCCTGCTCGTGACAGATCTGTAAGAAGCATAGATGATTTTTGGGGTGTGAAGACGCCACCGAATCGGCCGTTTGGTCGCTCCGGTGACTGTCATCACGGCAAGATGAGCATCAGCTGTTACTGATCAGCTGTTCTTTCATTTCATGCAGTTGGTCACGCAACTTGGCAGCGGTTTCGAATTCCAGATCGCGGGCAGCCTTGAACATGCGGTCTTCAACTTCCGCCACTTTTTTCGCCAGTTCAGTGGCTGGCAGTTTGCGCCAGTCGGTTTCTCCATAAGCCGCGCTGTCTTCAGCCACCTTGCGATTGCGGCCCTTGCCTTTGCCACGCTTGCTGCCCGGCGCCGCGGCGGCTTCGAGAATATCCTCGACCGACTTTTTGATGCCTTGCGGGGTGATGCCATGCTCTTCGTTGAAGGCGATTTGTTTGGCCCGACGGCGTTCGGTTTCGTCGATGGCCTTGCGCATCGAGTCGGTCATGTTGTCGGCATACAGAATCGCTGTGCCGTGGAGGTTACGAGCGGCCCGGCCAATGGTCTGGATCAGCGAGCGTTCGGAACGCAAAAAGCCTTCCTTGTCGGCATCAAAGATGGCAACCAGCGAGACTTCCGGAATATCCAGACCTTCCCGCAGCAGGTTGATCCCTACCAGCACATCGAACTCACCAAGGCGCAGGTCACGAATAATCTCAACCCGCTCAACCGTGTCGATGTCGGAGTGCAGATAACGCACCCGCACCTGTTGCTCCGTCAGGAAGTCGGTGAGGTCTTCCGCCATCCGTTTGGTCAACACGGTAATCAGCACCCGTTCGCCCTTGGCGACCCGCAGCTGCAGTTCGTGCAGCACATCATCCACCTGGCCGGTGGCCGGGCGAATCTCAATCACAGGATCAACCAGGCCGGTTGGCCGAACCACCTGCTCAACCACATTGTCCTGATGCTCTTTTTCGTAGTTGCCCGGGGTCGCGGATACAAAAATGCACTGCGGCACAATGGCTTCCCATTCTTCAAACCGCATCGGCCGGTTATCCAGCGCTGACGGCAAGCGGAAACCAAATTGCACCAGGGTTTCCTTGCGCGAGCGGTCACCGCGATACATGCCGCCGATCTGTGGAATGGTGACGTGGGATTCGTCGACAAACACCAGCGCGTCGTTGGGAATGTAGTCAAACAGGGTTGGTGGCGGCGCACCGGCTTCACGGCCAGACAAATAACGGGAATAGTTTTCGATACCGGAGCAATAACCCAGCTCCTGCATCATTTCGATATCGTAGCGGGTGCGCTGGTCGAGCCTCTGGGCTTCAACCAGCAAATTGTTGTCGCGGTAATATTCCAGTCGTTCGTCCAGTTCAACCTTGATACCGTCAATGGCATCGAGAATCCGCTGGCGCGGTGTCACATAGTGGGTTTTCGGGTAAATCGTCACCCGCGCCAGCTTGTTGTAAACCTCACCGGTGAGCGGATCAAAGCTGCTGAGCTGTTCAACTTCGTCATCAAACAGTTCAATACGAATCGCTTCGTCGTCACTTTCAGCCGGGAAAACATCAATGATTTCGCCACGCACCCGGTAGGTACCGCGATGGAAATCGGCGTCGTTGCGGGTGTATTGCAGCTCGGCCAGCCGTCGCAAAATCGTGCGCTGGTCAATCTGGTCACCACGGACGACGTGCAGCATCATTTTCAGGTAGGAATCCGGATCACCCAAACCATAGATCGCCGAAACGGTTGCCACGATAATGGCATCACGACGTTCCATCAGTGCCTTGGTGGCCGACAGCCGCATCTGTTCAATGTGTTCGTTGACCGAGGCGTCCTTGTCGATAAAGGTATCCGACGACGGCACGTAGGCTTCCGGCTGATAGTAGTCGTAGTAGGAAACAAAATACTCAACCGCGTTGTTGGGGAAAAATTCCTTGAATTCACCATACAACTGGGCTGCCAATGTCTTGTTATGAGCCATAATAATGGCTGGCCGCTGACACTCTTGAATAACATTGGCCATGGTGTAGGTTTTACCGGAACCCGTTACCCCCAGCAGGGTCTGTTTCAGCAAGCCTGCGTTAACACCAGCCACCAGTTGTTTGATGGCTTCGGGCTGATCCCCGGCCGGGGCATATTTGGAGCTGAGCTCAAAAGTCTTGCTCATAGGGATTCCAGTTGGTCAGTAAATTCTGTAAGATCTCGCGGTTTGACAAAAATCCGGGACTGTCAATAAAGTGCAACATCTGCTTCTCGCCTGACGGCCCCGACCATTTCATATCCCGCCTGTTTTTGAGGAACACATTTTGGATCTGCAACTGTCTCAACGCGTCCAACAGATCAAACCCTCTCCTACGCTGGCAGTCACCAACCGTGCTGCTGAATTGCGTGCGGAAGGTAAAGACATTATTGGTCTGGGCGCCGGCGAACCCGACTTCGATACTCCCGAGCACATCAAAAAAGCTGCCCAGGACGCTATCACCGCAGGTTTTACCAAGTACACCGCAGTGGATGGTACGCCATCCCTCAAACAGGCCATTATCAAGAAGTTCAAAAACGACAACAACCTGGATTACCAGCCAAATCAGATTCTGGTGTCCTGTGGTGGTAAGCAGAGCTTCTTCAACCTGTCCCTGGCACTGCTGAACCCGGGCGACGAAGTGATTATCCCGGCACCTTACTGGGTATCCTACCCGGACATGGTGATCATGGGTGAAGGCGTGCCGGTTATTGTTGAAACCAGCATGGACAACCGCTTCAAGATGACCGCTGCCGAGCTGGAAGCGGCGATCACCGACAAGACCCGTCTGGTGGTACTGAACAGCCCATCCAACCCGTCCGGTCAGGCCTACAGCCCGGCTGAACTGAAGGCGCTGGCTGACGTGCTGCTGAAGTATCCAAACGTACTGATCGCCACTGACGACATGTACGAACTGATCTGGTGGGCCGACTTCGAGTTCAACAACATTCTGAATGTTTGCCCTGAACTGTACGACCGCACCATCGTACTGAACGGTGTTTCCAAGGCCTTCAGCATGACTGGCTGGCGCATCGGTTACGCCGCTGGCCCGGCCAAGCTGATTGGCGCAATGAAAAAAATCCAGTCCCAGAGCACTTCCAACCCAACCTCGATTTCCCAGGTTGCGGCGGAAGCCGCCCTGAACGGCGGTAACGATTGTGTTCAGCCAATGCTGGTTGAATTCAAGAAGCGCCACGACTGGCTGGTAAAAGCCCTCAACGAACTGCCAGGGGTTGAATGTATTGAAGGCGATGGCGCTTTCTACGCCTTCCCGAGCTTCCAGGCAGCGATGGACAAGGCTGGTATCAGCACCGACGTTGAATTCGCTGAGAAGATGCTCAACGAAGCCGGCGTTGCCATGGTTCCAGGCTCCGCCTTTGGTTCTCCTGGCTTCATGCGCCTGTCGTTCGCGACCAGCATGGAAAAATTGCAGGATGCCGTGAGCCGTCTGGCCAAGGCAATGGCTGAATAATCCAGCCTGAACCGAAAATAATAAAAAACCCGCTGCGGCGGGTTTTTTATTGGCTGTGACTGACTGATTGACTGATTGACTGATCGTTGGCTGATTATTGATGCCCAACTGGCTGATAGCTGACACTCAAGCCCAAAACGACTTGCTGAAGAACACCACTGTCACCAGTCCATTTCTTCCTTCACAAACGGAATGGTCAACTTGCGCTGGTGACTCAATGATGCCCGATCCAGATGATCGAGAATGCTCGCCAACCCTTCCATTTCCTGCGGTCCACGCGTGACGATAAAACGCGCCACGTCTTCCGCCAGCGCGATACCTCGCTGACGCGCCCGCAATACCAGCGCCAGTGCCCGCTCTTCCGGCTGCAACGACTCCAGATGATAACTGACGCCCCACAACAAACGGCTTTGCAAATCCGGCAGCTGTACCGGCAAGGATTTTGGCGACTGGCTGGCGCCGATAATCAGATGACCTTCGTTGTCCTGCACCCGGTTAAACAGGTGGAACAAGGCCAGCTCCCAGGCATCATCACCCAGCACGGCATCAAGGTCATCCAGCACCACCAACGGATACTGCTCCAGCGACTCCAGCACTTCCGGGCTGAAGCCATGCAGTTCTTCCAGTGGCAGGTATACACTGCGATGACCGAGGCCATCGGCGTAGTGACAAGCCGCCTGCAACAAGTGACTGCGGCCACTGCCATGCTCACCCCAGATAAACAGATACGGGTCACCAGACACCGTCCACTGCTGCTGCACCGCCTGAATCACTTCTTCATTCGGGCCGGGATAAAAATTGGCGATGCGGGCGTCATCGCGAATACTGACCGACAAGGTCAACTGAGGGTGCGGACTACTCATATCAGGGCTTCCAGACCAGTACATCCGAGTCTGTGGCAGCCTTGATGCGTCGATCCAGACGAATATTGGCCAACACCTGCTGCCAGGATGCCCGCACGCTGATGGCCAGAGTCAGCACATCTTTCTGAACCGATTTCACGGCAACATCCTTGACGCCGGACACAGAGCCAATCAGCTTCATGACCGCCTGATAGTCACCATAATCGTTCACCTGGCTGATCGACAGCAGCTCAGCACCGGTCGCTTCCTGACCACTGGCGGCAACAATCCCAAAGCGACCAGAGAAATAACCGGCCACCGCTGTGGCCAACTGTTGCATGGCAGCCTGGGCAGTATCACCCTGTTCGGAAATATTGAGAGAATCCTGGCCGTATTCGAGGTAACCATCAACGCGCCACCGTTTGCCATAAGGCATCAGACGCGCCGCGACAATCGCAGCCGTGCCATAACGAGCAGAAGCAGTACGAACGTCATCGCGGAACAGGCCAAACAGACGACCGACTGGCAGCGCCAGGCTGTCTTCAAGGTCTCCGGTCGGGAACACCACCGGAATGGCAAAATGATCAAAAGCAGGCTTCAGTTGTTCAGCCGCTGCACCCTCACTGACCAGCTCTCGCCGACCGCCAGACTCGGAACCGATCCATAGAATGACATCCGGGCGATGATTGCCCAACACCGGCAAACTATTGCTGGCCAACAGTGAATTCACCGCCGAACGACTGAAACTGGCAACCATTTCCAGCGAGCCGTCGGTCAGATTGGTTTTGTATCGGAAACCTTCCAGATACTGACTGGCAATCTCCGCCGCCGAAAGCTCAATACTATTGATATCGCGACCGGAAACTTTCGCCAGTACATTTGCCAGTGCCTGCGGCAAGGCGTTCATACGGGCAGGTTCGGCACGGTCTTCCACCGTTACCGCCACGTCATACAAGCCGTCAACCACCAACGCCTGGGCTGCACTACCCAGCATCATCCAGCCAACCAGGCCCAAAACCAGAGTACGAACTCGGAGCATCCTGTGTCTTCCATCTAGGTGAAGCATTCAACACCCCGCCCGCCAATGAACTCGATAAGCGGCAGACTGAGGCGCGCCATTGTGCCACGGCCAGCGCAGACACCCAAATCCTTATCCCGGACGCCATCAAAATTACCGACCTGATCCCACAATTCCGCCTGTCTTAAATAACCGGCGCGAGTTTTTTCGCCACAGCAGGTGAAGAAACAGCGACAACTCGTTAGAATACGCCGCTTAATTCGCCGCCAACCATGTGAATCAGCATGTCCGAAACAAAATCCCTAAGCTATAAAGACGCAGGTGTCGACATCGACGCCGGTAACGCACTGGTAGAACGCATCAAGGATGTTGCCAAACGTACCCGCCGCCCGGAAGTCATGGCCGGCCTCGGTGGTTTTGGCGCCCTGTTCGAACTGCCACAAGGTTACCATCAGCCGGTGCTGGTCTCCGGCACCGACGGTGTAGGTACCAAGTTGCGTCTGGCAATGGATCTGGCCAAGCACGACACCATTGGTATTGATCTGGTTGCCATGTGCGTTAACGACCTGGTGGTCGCTGGTGCCGAACCACTGTTCTTCCTCGACTACTACGCTACTGGCCACCTCAACGTTGATGTTGCTGCTGCCGTAGTGTCCGGCATTGGCGCTGGCTGCGAACAAGCCGGTGCAGCCCTGGTCGGTGGTGAAACCGCTGAAATGCCAGGCATGTACGAAGGCGAAGACTATGACCTCGCCGGTTTCTGCGTTGGTATTGTCGAAAAAGCCGACATCATCGACGGCAGCAAGGTTCAGGCTGGCGACAAGCTGATCGCTCTGGCTTCCAGTGGCCCACACTCCAATGGCTACTCCCTGATCCGCAAGATTCTGGAAGTATCCAACGCCGACCTGACCCAGGACGTTGATGGTGTACCGCTGGCTGACGCCCTGATGGCGCCAACCAAGATCTACGTCAAGCCCGTGCTGCAACTGATCAATGCATCAGACATTCACGCGCTGTCGCACATCACCGGTGGTGGCTTCCAGGAAAACATTCCGCGCGTGCTGCCAGAAAACTGCAAGGCCATCATCGACACCAACAGCTGGCGCTGGCCAGCCGTGTTCGAATGGCTGCAACAGGCTGGTAACGTTGCTACCGCTGAGATGTTCCGCACCTTCAACTGTGGTGTTGGCATGATCATCGCTCTGCCTGAAGGAAAGGCAGATCAGGCAATTGCCCTGCTGAATGCAGAAGGCGAACAAGCCTGGATGATCGGTGACGTTGTCGAGAAGTCTGCCGACGAAGCCGCAGTCGAATTCACCGGTGCCCGCACTGTATGATGACTGACGCAGCACTTGACCAGCCACGCATTGTGATCCTGATTTCAGGCACCGGCAGTAACATGCTGGCGATTGCTGATGCGATCAAGGCTGGTCAAATTGATGCCATGGTAGCCGGGGTGATTTGTAATCGCCCCGACGCCGCCGGCATTCAGTACGCCAAGGATCGTGATCTGCCGGTTGAGGTGATCGATCACAAGAACTTCACCAGCCGCGAAGATTTCGATTTCGCCATGATGAAGGCAATTGATGGTTTCGCCCCGGATCTGGTCGTACTGGCTGGCTTTATGCGCATCCTGACGCCGGATTTTGTACGTCGTTATGAAGGCCGGATGGTGAATATCCATCCTTCGCTGCTGCCCAAATATCATGGCCTGCATACTCATCAACGTGCGATTGATGCTGGCGACAGCGAACATGGCGTTTCGGTTCACTATGTCACCGAAGAGCTGGATGGCGGCCCGGTGATTGCCCAGGCAGTCGTCAGCATTGATGTTGAAGACGACGCCGATTCGCTCAAACGCAAGGTTCAGCAACAGGAACACGTGCTGTACCCCATCGTCGTCAAATGGTGCACCGAAGGTCGCCTGCTGATGAAAAACGGTGTTGCAACACTGGACGGCAAACCAATTCCGAAATCCGGACTCCAACTGTCAAACCAGTAACCCGGAATCGCTGGCTACTGGCATCAGAGCTCGTGGCCAGGGCTTCCCGCCCATCACAGAGAGGATTGCTGTGAGAACTCTTTCCCGTCTGGCTTATACCACCCTGCTGCTGTCATCCGCCGCGCTCGCCAATGAAGAGCAACCGCTGTCTCACGAAACCGTTGCTGAGCCCGTTAGCTCCATAGCAGCCACTCTGTACCCCTACAGCGCCGAATACGACAGCCAATATGACTGGGGCTGGTTCAGCTTTGATATCAAGGCCCGGCAAACCCTCGAGCAGGTCGATGAGGCACAATGGAAGCTGACCTTTCAGGCCAGAGCTTCTGCCGCCAGCGTCGAGGAAACCTCCTGGTTCACTTTGCAAGACGGCCAGATTCACCCGCGCCAGTATTATTACAAGGCCAGCGGCCTGATTCAGGAAGATGACCAGCTATTGGTATTTGACGACCAGCACCACACCGTACAGGACAACATCAACAACCGCAGCTTTGATGACAAATGGCGCGATGACCTGCAAGACAAGCTGACCTATATGGCCCAGATCAGTCTCGATCTGGCCAACAACAAGCCAGAGCTGGACTATCAGGTATTTGAAAAACACCGGGTGCGTCATTACCGTTTTGAAGTGGTTGGGGAAGAAACCCTCAACACTCGAATTGGCCCACTAAAAACCATCAAAATCCGCCAGTTGCGTGACGACAAGCGCGAAATTATGGCCTGGCTGGCAAGCGAGAAAAACTATCTGATGATCAAGCTGGTCGACCGTAAAAAAGGCAAAAAACAGTACCAAATTGATCTGGTAAGCACTACCCTCTGACGCACACACGATTTCTGGAAAACACTATGCGACTGAGCGACGTCGATATTGAACAACGCCTTCTGGAAGGCTCTATTGGCATTAATCCCGCCCCTGCTGCCGACGCAATTGCAGGTATCAGCGTAGACCTCAGGCTCGACCATCGCTTCCGGGTTTTCAGCAATAACTCCGCCACTCACCTCGACCTGTCCGGTGAACGCGAACAGCTGGAACGCAACATCGACCGCATCATGAGCAAGGAAATCGAAATTACGCCAGACGAAGCTCTGTATATCCATCCGGGCGAACTGGTGCTGGGCGCCACCATGGAATCCGTCAATATTCCAGCCGACCTAGTTGGCTGGCTGGACGGCCGAAGCTCACTGGCGCGTCTGGGTCTGGTGGTACATCTGACTGCCGGCCGGATTGATCCAGGCTGGGATGGCCAGATCGTGCTGGAGTTCTACAACAACGGCAAACTGCCATTGGCTCTGCGCCCAGGCATGGTGATCTGTGCCCTGTCGTTTGAAATGCTCAGCAGCCCGGCCCAACGGCCATACAACAAGCGTGAGAACGCCAAATACAAGGGCCAGCAAGGCGCTGTATTCAGCCGGATTGCCAAGGATTAATCTGCTTCTCATACCCGAAGCAGAGCCAAGTGACTGATAAGCAATAATTTTTTGGATTCAGCGTTGACATCGGCAAGTGGCTCCGTATAATGCGCCCCACTTGCTTATGAAGTTCCCCGATAGCTCAGTCGGTAGAGCAGTAGACTGTTAATCTATTGGTCGCTGGTTCAAGTCCAGCTCGGGGAGCCAGCAAGTAAAAATTCAAGTCCTGAGTCTTTCAGGCATGGTCAGGGTTCTCCTGACATTACGTTCCCCGATAGCTCAGTCGGTAGAGCAGTAGACTGTTAATCTATTGGTCGCTGGTTCAAGTCCAGCTCGGGGAGCCACTTCTCTTTCAACGCCTTATTCCTTACGACGATTTTTTGCCTGTGCTTTTCTGCCTGCGCTTGGACCGTAGTGTTTGACAGCCAAAAGAAAACCCGCACTGGGCGGGCTTCGGTATTCGGTCAATCAGGCAGCAAGCTCAATCGCTGCCGTACAGGTCACGAGTGTAAACCTTGTCCTGCACATCGCGCAGATCGTCATTAAGGCGATTGGCAATAATCACGTCTGAAATCTGTTTGAATTCCTGCAGATCCTTGATCACCCGTGAATTGAAGAAATCGTCTTCTTCCATCACCGGCTCGTACACCACGACTTCGATGCCCTTGGCCTTGATGCGCT
>NZ_JAHXZR010000016.1 GCF_019740315.1 Oceanobacter mangrovi | reverse complement strand
GCAGGATGTCGCGGCTTACATGAAGTACTACAACCTGGATCGACTGCACTCTACGAACGGTGATTTATCACCGGTGGAGTACGAGAAATTAGCAAATTAATGTGTCCGGTTTTGTTGACCAGAACAGGTAAAAGCCCCGTCCTTTACTGACCCAAAATATTTATTAAGCTTTATAAATTCCGCATCTGCTGACTCTCTAGAAAATTGAGCTCTAGCCGCCGGACCAAACATGTTATATAGGGCGCTATAATCCTGAGCGTTGAAAGCTTTCGCGAACTGCGCATATAACCGCGATCTTTCTTCAGAATTAACAACAGATGGCAATTCATGTTCAGCGGCCTTTTCAGAAACAGACAGTGTACTTGTGACACGGTCATTTAAACCAAACCACACCGTTGCCACCAAGTTCGCGACAAGTAGAATAATAATTACTGATTGAGATGCCTTCACTTATAAATAACCCCAAAATTATTGCTTAACGCCCAAAGAAGGGGCTGCTGCGCAGCAGGCGTCCCGCTTGCTTTACTTGTTATGTTTGTGGTTGTTTGTGCACATAGTATTTGAATATTAATGCCTGAATTAAAGCAACAAAGCCATAGATAAACGCTGCTTCGGCTACCCCAGAAAAACAATACACCCCCAAAGTGAACAGTATGGCTGCGCCAATATATAGAAAATAGCTACCGCTGCCGTACCTACAAATTAGCCAATGAATTGGTAGCCCAAATAACAACCAACCAATTATTGAGAAAACTAGATATACCCCCAAGAATAACAAAGAAAACATTCCTAGCCCCGCTAGGCTATCTAAATCTTCAGGAATACCTATTTCATAAACGGCGTAGACAAGGATAAGAAATGCAGGCCAAAACACACTCTTGATTATTGCCGTGTCCCACTTTCCCATATTTATCAGCCACCCTCAAAAAACATAACGTGCCGCTAACCGGCGCGACGAAAGGAGCGTCCGGTTGAGTGGATGGTTAGAGCGCTCTCGACTAGTCACCATGATAATTCAAACAACTTAACGGTTTTCCTTCCGAGAAATGCAGGTACCCAGCAGTGGACGTGACCCAGCCAAGCAAACCAAATGGCGTCAAAACTAGATATTGCCCACCTTCCCTTTGGCATCCATTTTTCGTAGATCGAGCCAAGACGCGCACCGTTCCATCCTTTGGAATGCGCGCGACTTCCTCGCCACCGTCACATTCCATTTGAAAGAGTATGATGTCTTCTGATGCGGTGCAGTCCATATTCACAGAATAAAACGGCTGCAGAACCTCCTCTAGCTCTCCATTGCGAACAACGTATTTCCGTCTAACCTCGAAATCTTCGTTTGATCTGGCTACCGAATAAAAGTGACCCGATGACGAAATATAAAGAGTTTCACCACCAAGCACTGCTGACTCCCTCAACTTTGAGGATTCCACGAGAAACCCGGGGTCTTCGCTGGCACCTCCATCAAACGATACGACGAATTCCGTTCTATCTAGTTGAAACTTGACTGAAAATCCGTCTTGCTCTGGAGAACTCTTAAAAACGCTTGCATGGCCGGATAGCTCAGGAGCCAAGAACAAGATGTTACTACCAAGCCACTCAGGGGAGTAGTTGATAGCGTATGGCGTATAGGTCTTGAAGCTCGTCGGCACGGTGGGGAGCAACTTTTCGGCGCCAGAAGGAAACGACTCTATTTCAGCTGAAAAGACAACCGACGAATACACAATATACAAGATCGTGACAAACAGCTTCCAGCTAGCACTCATTAATGACCTCCTATCGAGCTTATAACGCTCCGCTAAACGGCGAGCGTTAGCGAGTCCGGTGGAGGCCACGCCTTTTGTGGCCAGAACGAATTTAAGGGGCTTGTTAGTGCTGGTTTTCGATATCATACATACAATGTTGGCAATACAGACCACCCAGCTCCATCTCTCTTAAATAAGCATTTTCTAAATCATGGATATCAATCATTCCATCACAATGCCCGTCACAGCCTACTTCTACTAGATGAAGGACATCTTGCTCATAACGATAAATCTGCTTATCTGAAAGATTATCTAAGGTTCCCTCACCAATAATTTGGCGAATTATTCCTTGCGCACGATCATCCTCGATCATGTCTGAATCAAGCAAATATTGAAGAACAGAGACCAGGGCTTTCCTTGTTTCCTGTTCTTCCATGTACTCAACTATTCCACTCATATTTATCTCCTTGATGTGGTAGCACTAACGCTCAATTAAGGGGCCGAAAAAGCGAAGCTTTGAAGGTCCCAGCCCGCTTGCGGGCGACTTGAATTTTTTGTTATATGCTTTTTCTTTAATTCAGCCATCATATCCTCCAAAGCCACCATCATTTCCACTGCCACTTCCACTTCCCTTTGCCCATCCGATTTTGAAGTGTTTATGTGCTAAGGCAGATCCTATGAAAGGGACTAACCAGACAAACAAATACCACATGAATTTCTTAGGCTTTGAAAAATTAAAATATTATTTAGCTCTATGGTCAACATGAAGGCAATGCAGAAGTGAATAAACAATAAAAATCCAGCCACACCTTCACGAACACCGAAATCCATTAGAACACTCCATTTGGCATATAACGCCCGCATTTGGGGCCGACTGAAAGGAGGTCCAAAGCCGCGCAGCGGCTGAATAACATGCGCTTGTTATATGGATTAACTATTGATGATGCGTTCATATTCTTCTCTGGCATCATCGTCGATTTTTACGGCGGTAGATTCTGCCCAGTGTGTGTTTGAGCCACGCTTCTTAATACCAGAAACCCAATATTCCTTCCCAGTAGCTTCGTCCATGTGGTTCCCGGATATACCGCCACCTTTGATTCGATTTAGCACTTTATTTTTATAGTAAACAGTTTTACCAGTTTTGGAGAAGGTAACCCAACCAATGTGCGCAGCGAATTCATCAATGCTGCCTTCTTTGTTCTCGACATACATTACTCGCTTACCTTCTCCGCGGGTTAATTGATTTTCCATGCTTCGTCCATATAACGCCCGCCTATGGGGCCGGAACGGAGCGCCAGCGCAGTGGAGGTCCCAGCCGCGATAGCGGCGAACATCAGGCCATTGTTATACGCTTTCACTTGCTTCAAGCTCCCTTTCAAATTGAGCTATTAATTCCTTAACTTCGGGATGCCTGTAAACCCAGAGTTCCCCTAAATATTGGGTTACGCTAAGCCCACCTAGGATACAACGCACTTCTCTTTCCTTTGACGCCCGAAGTAGATCATGCCCTTTATCCATGACACATTCGCTTACTTCAGCAACAGATTCACCAAGCTCCTTACCCCATTCCCGTTGAATGGCTGAAATTAGTTTTCCTGCTGCTTGTTCTAATGCTGATTTCTTCGATGCCATATTACGTATAACGCCCCGCTAAACGGCGAGCGGTAGCGAGTCCGGTGGAGGCCACGCTTTTTGTGGCCGGAACGAATTTAAGCGGCTTGTTACGTTGCATTGGCACGAGCCTGATGATTAAAAAATAGCACCAAGTTTCGTGCCGTTGTTACCTTGCCGTAGTAAGGGTTACTTTCGTAGCCTTCAAGGCTCCGGCTAGTTCGTTGCGCAATTTCCTCAACTAATTCCAGATCGAGATCATCTTCGTCAAGCATCAATGTATCGAACAAACTATCAGAAGCCTTTATAGGAACATTTTGCTTTGTTGGAAGCGCTGCTTGGAGCTGCTCATAGACTGCTCGGATAATCCAAGTATCTACAACCTTTGGATCAAATTCCCTGGCAAATTCACAGATAGATAAACCACTACGATCTTTGCATAAACTTTGAAAATGTCTCTCTACTTTAGGCTGATCTATACCGCTCCAAACTATTACTAACAACGCTATTCCTGCAATCACTAGCAGATACCAAGGCTGATAAATAACGATTGCTACCGCTATCGCCAAAAAAGCAATTAACGCATGCTTGCTTGCCTTTCTAGGTTCGTACTTTGGCATAAACCGTGATGCTTGCTTCATACTTCACCTTGCAACGTAACGCCCCGCTAAACGGCGAGCGTTAGAGAGTCCGGTGGAGGCCACGCCTTTTGTGGCCGGAACGAATTTGAGCGGCTTGTTATAAGCCTTTGGCACGCAACATACCTTTAATACCCACTAGTTTTAACTTTGCGTACTTTTCGACGAAAATATGCAGAGCCAACGGGAAGCCTAAACCTATAAAAAAGAATACAAACCAGCTTTGTGCAAGAAAGCCTGCATAGATTGCAGCAGACGCAAAAAATGCGCTACCAAATGAAACCAGCCATTTTTGGCCACTCGTCATCTCGTACTGTGCAAAACAACTTTCGCAAACCAACCTGTTCTTGAAACCTATTAAATCAAGCTTCACTGATTGATCACCGCATTCTTGGCACTTTCTCTTCATGGCTTATAACAGTTTATTAGTGCGCATGCGCGCTTTCTGGGTAATCCAGTTTCTGGAAAGGTGCAGTAACTCTTTGAAAGACGGGGTGTAAAGTCCATTTCCAGATCAATCCATTCTGAGAAAGCAAGTCTGGCCGGGCAGGCTGCGCATTAACTCCGGTTCGCATTGCGCACTAATCTGTAAACCTGCGCAATAACCGTCCATGTATCAAGACCTTAACCGTAACAGTGCCCGGGAAAGCGCGCAAGCCCGTTGGAAAAGTGCGCATTGATTTTCTCACACCTTGATCAAAGCTGTACATACATACAGCTTTGATCAAGGAGCGATCAATGACTTCCAGCCCCTTTCTCAATGACATTCGTCGCTTCATGCGCACTCGTGGGTATAGCCTCAGCACCGAGAAAACCTATGTTTACTGGATTCGGTTTTTTATTCGCTACCAGAAACTCAGGCATCCCAAAGATATGGGCGCTGCTGAGGTGGTGCAGTTTCTGGGATTTCTGGCGAATGACCGCCATGTCTCGGTGAATACCCAGAAGCTGGCTCTAAATGCACTGGCTTTTCTCTATAACACTTATCTGGAGTCGCCTCTGGGTGATCTGGGGTTTCAGCATGCCAACAAGCCCGCCAAGTTGCCGGTAGTGATTTCATCGCAGGAGGTCGGGCGAATTCTGGCAGTGAAGAACAACCGGGATCGGCTGATATCCTCTCTCCTGTTTGGGTCAGGTTTGCGGATTTCGGAATGTTTACGCCTGAGAATCAAGGATTTCGATTTTTCGCGTCGAGCCCTGACCGTACACAGCGGTAAAGGCGACAAAGATCGGGTAACGATCCTTTCTCCTTCACTTCAGGGGAATATTGAAGCCGCCATGGCCAGTGCCATAGAGATTCAGACGTTTCGACCACGCAGATTTATACCCATTTGATCGGCCAGTATTTTGCGGGTACGGAGATAGCTTACTTAACCCATTTACCTGCATAACCGCCGGGATGCGGGCGGGTCGCCCGCACTCCCGAGCAATCAGCGTATCCTAGCAGTGCTAGCTGGACTCACATCTCCAGCTTCATCGTCACCGCCTGTTCACCATAACTGTCACAGGGAGGATTATCGGGCTGTTCTTCAAAGCCGAATTTCTGCCAGAAGCCGGCGGAATCCTGCACTGAAACCAATAACACCTGATCGCAACGATGCTTTTCGGCTTGTTGCAGGAAGTGTTCGACCATACGGCGGCCAATGCCTTTGCCAGCGGCGCTGGGGGAAATCGCCAGGTCGTGCAAGTACCACTGGGTTTTGCGCTTTTGGGCGTTGGCTGCAGGATCAGCAGCCTTGGCGGCCAGCGGCTTGTTCAGTTTGGGAGGTTGTTCGCCAGACCACTCATGGGCTAACAAGTAGGCTTGCGGCTTGTCGTTTTGCAGCAAGGTAAAACAACAGTGTGGCGAGTGATGCCATTTGCTTTGCAGCGCCTGCAAGGATTCGGGCTCAACTTCACGGTAGCAGTGCTGCTGGATTTCCATGATGTCGGCCCAGTGGCCGGTTTGAATTGCAGTGACAGACATGTTTTTACCTAAAACGATTCTGTGCCCAAATGGGCGGGCAGCAGGATCGCTGCCCCACTGCCGCTGGTTTATTTCAGTTTGCGTACGCGCTTGGCGGGTTTGGCTGTGCCAGGTCTGGATGCCGCGGGCTTGTTGCTCTGGCCAGCCGGGTTCTGGGCGTTGACGGGAGTGTCTTTCTTGACGCCGCCCTTGTGGGTTTTGCCCGGTGTACCTCGGCCGCCCTTCAGGCCGTTTGTCTGGCCGCCAGATTTCTGCTGGCCACTGCCATGACTCTTGCTGTTTCCGCTGCTGTTTCCATTGCCATTGCTGTTACCGCGACCTTTGGCCTTGAAACCCGGGCGCGGGTTATGACCCGCCGAAGAATCTTCATCCGGAATCAGGGCGTTGGCACCCTTGCCGATCAGGTCGTGGCGACCAAGCTTGCGCAGCTCTTCCCGCAGCACTGGCCAGTTACGTTCGTCGTGGTAACGCAGGAAGGCTTTTTGCACCCGTCGCTCATTGATGTCGCGGGCGATGTGCATCTTCGGCGACTTGTAGCTCATGCGGCTGAGCGGGTTCCGCTCGGAGTGGTACATGGCCGTTGCCAGCGACATCGGTGACGGATAGAAGGTTTGCACCTGGTCTACCCGCATCTTGTTGCGCTTCAGCCACAGCGCCAGGTTCATCATTTCGGTGCTGTCGCTACCCGGGTGGGCGGCGATAAAGTACGGAATCAGATACTGTTCCTTGCCCGCTTCTTTGGAGAACTTGTCGAACATTTTCTTGAAGCGGTCATAGGTGCCCATGCCCGGCTTCATCATTTTGTTCAGCACGTTTTGTTCAGTGTGTTCCGGAGCGATTTTCAGCAAACCACCGACGTGGTGGGTCACCAGTTCACGGACGTATTCCGGATCTTCCACCGCCAGGTCGTAACGCAGGCCGGAAGCAATGGCAATCCGTTTAACGCCCGGCAGGTCACGGGCGCGGCGATACAGCGCGGTGGTGTGTTTGTGGCTGGTTTCGAGGTTTTTACAGATACCCGGGAACACGCACGACAAGCGCCGACAGTTCTTCAGAATGGTCGGACTCTTGCAGGTCAGCATGTACATGTTGGCGGTTGGGCCGCCCAGGTCAGAGATGGTGCCGGTAAAGCCGGGTACCTTGTCGCGGATTTCTTCGATCTCACGAATAATACTGTCTTCGGAACGGCTCTGGATAATGCGACCTTCGTGTTCGGTAATCGAACAGAAGGTACAGCCACCAAAGCAGCCACGCATGATGTTGACCGAGAAGCGGATCATCTCGTAGGCCGGAATACGAGCTTCGCCATAGCTTGGGTGCGCAATGCGCTGATATGGCAACGCAAAGACGGAATCCATTTCGTCGGTTTCCAGCGGGATTGGAGGTGGATTGATCCACACTTCCTTGCTGGCGTGTTTCTGGATTAACGGACGGGCGTTATAGGGGTTGGATTCCTGGTGCAGCACCCGTGAGGCATGAGCGTATAACGCGCTGTCATTACGAACTTTCTCGAACGACGGCAAGCGAATGTAGGTGGTGGCGTTGTCGTGCTCGACCTTGCGTTGCAACGGCATCGGCACGATTTTCACCGGCATCACGTCCGGGTCGACGCCCTCTTCTTTCGACTGCTGATCAGACGCACAAGAATCAGTATTGGCTTCTTTCATCTCATACGGATTTGGCAGCAGGTCGATATGGCCGGGCCAATCGATACGAGTGGAGTCAATTTCAGTCCAGCCTGCTGGCGGCAGGTCGCGCACAAAGGCAGTGCCGCGAACGTCGATAATATCTTCGATCTTGCGGCCTTCGGCCAGCTGATGAGTCACGTCCACCAGCGCCCGCTCGGCGTTGCCGTACAGCAGCAGGTCGGCACCGGAGTCGATCAGAACCGAACGACGCACCTGATCACTCCAGTAATCGTACTGGGCGATCCGGCGCAGGCTGGCTTCAATACCGCCCACCACAATCGGCACGTCTTTATAGACTTCACGAATTTTCTGCGAATACACAATCACCGCGCGGTCCGGGCGCTTGTCCGGCGTGCCGTGGGGGGTATAGGCATCTTCCGAGCGCACCTTGAGGTCGGCGGTGTATTTGTTGATCAGCGAGTCCATGTTGCCTGCCGACACGCCAAAATAGAGGTTCGGCTTGCCGAGCTTCATAAACTCCTGCGGGTTGTTCCAGTCTGGCTGGCAGATCACCCCGACCCGGAAGCCCTGGCTTTCCAGCAACCGGCCAATCACCGCTACGCCGAAGCTCGGATGGTCGACGTAGGCATCGCCGTTGACCAGAATCACATCGCAACTGTCCCAACCCAGCTGATCCATTTCCTCGCGCGACATCGGCAGGAACGGCGCGGTACCAAAGCATTCAGCCCAGTACGGATGATGAGAAAACAGGTGCGGGACTTCGTCAGTCACCGGCTTCTGAATTGGCAATTGTGGAGACATGGAAAACAGGCTCTTGGTATCACGGAGATGACTGCGGCCAGATCGCCACAGTGAAAGCGGCCTATTGTCCCAAAAACCGGCGTCCGACTAAAGAATAACCAAGCAAAAAACTCGGAATTTCCATCATTCAATCGCAGATTGGTCGATAAAAATTGCACACTGGCTGTGCAAGCGCTCATTTTGCACGCACCAAAGCCATGCCGGACTAATGCCAAAAGCGACCGACGCACAGATAGTTACCAACAACAGCAAACGGAATTTTGCTGCCCGGTCGCAATCTTTGTCGAAATTGTCAGCCGCTACAAAGACTCAAAGCCCGACCAAACAACAGCTCAGAAACAACCCAAAAACAGCTCATCCTGGCTTATAAGATATTATTTTTAAAGGAAATTAATGCCTCAAAGCCCATTCACCCCAAGCCAGATCATGAATCACAAAGGCCGACCAGCTCAGCAACACCAGCCGACAAGCAGGGCGGCTAGCCGGATTATTGGCACATGACTTGTATTAGGGGAATTAACAGCCCAATGGCGGGCGACACAATTTTCCGGTAGAGCGCATCACAGTCGATTGCGTTCACCACACAATCCGAATCAGGCAAAGGCGCCTGCAACGTTTTCGTTGCAGGCGCCTTTTTTTTGGCCTGAATTTTTTTACCGAGAGAGGACGCACCATGCGAGGAATTAACCAGCTGCGCCGCAGCCTGTTGAAAAGCGTAGCAGTCGTAGCAACCGGTCTGGCCACCCTGTCTGCCCCACTGGCCAGCGCCGTGGAATACGCCGAGAAGGAAGAACTGAAATTCGGCTTTATCAAACTGACCGACATGGCCCCTCTCGCGATTGCCTATGAAAAAGGCTACTTCGAGGACGAAGGTCTATACGTCACCCTGGAAGCCCAGGCCAACTGGAAAGTGCTGCTCGACCGCGTGATCGATGGCCAGCTCGACGGCGCTCATATGCTGGCAGGTCAGCCGCTCGGCGCAACCATTGGTTTTGGTACCCAGGCCCACATCATTACTGCCTTCTCCATGGACCTGAACGGCAACGGCATCACGGTTTCCAACGACATTTGGGAACAGATGAAACCGCACATTCCGAAAGACGCCAACGGCAAACCAGTACACCCTATCAAGGCTGACTACCTCAAGCCCGTGGTCGACAAGTACAAGAAAGAAGGCAAGCCGTTCAACATGGGCATGGTGTTCCCGGTTTCCACCCACAACTATGAGCTGCGTTATTGGCTTGCTGCCGGTGGCATCAACCCGGGTTATTACGCCCCAGCCAAAGGCGACACCTCCGGCCAGATCAGTGCCGACGCGCTGCTGTCAGTAACACCGCCACCACAAATGCCAGCCACGCTGGAGGCCGGCACCATTTATGGTTATTGCGTTGGTGAACCCTGGAACCAGCAAGCCGTATTCAAGGGCATTGGCGTGCCCGTCATCACCGACTACGAAATCTGGAAAGACAACCCGGAAAAAGTTTTTGGTGTATCGAAAGCCTGGGCTGACAAATACCCGATCACCCACAAGAAAGTGGTCAAGGCGCTGATTCGTGCGGCCCAGTGGCTGGATGCCAACAACAACGGCAACCGCCCGGAAGCCGTGAAGATTCTGTCCAAGCCAGCTTATGTGGGCGCGGATTACGACGTCATCGCCAACTCCATGACCGGCACCTTCGAGTATGAAAAAGGCGACAAGCGCGAAGTACCTGACTTCAACGTTTTCTTCCGTCACAACGCCACTTACCCCTACTACTCCGACGCCATCTGGTACCTGACCCAAATGCGTCGCTGGGGCCAGATCGCCGAACAGAAGCCAGACAGCTGGTACATGGACACCGCCAAAAAAGTGTATCGCCCGGACATCTATGCCAGCGCTGCCAAAGAGCTGATTGCTGAAGGCAAGGTACAGGCAAAAGACTTCCCGGATTTCGCCACCGAAACCGGCTTCAAGGCACCACAGACCCAGTTTATCGACGGTGTAACCTACGACGGCAGCAAGCCCAACGAGTACCTCAACAAGTTCAAGATCGGTCTGAAAGGTGCAGACAAGATTTGATCCGCAGGTCATCCCGGGCTTGCCCCGGGATCTATATGGCATAGAAAACACCAGGACTGAACCGATCCATTCCCGCGAATGGATCAACCCAAAACCCTAACCCCAAAACCGGGCGATGTGAGCGGCCTCACCGCTCTGCCACCACACTGCCCGGCGGGACTTTCCCGCTGCAGGAGAGAAATATGAACATTGCATTGGCCAACATCAGCTGGATCGAGCCCATGGTAAAAATCGCCAAAGGCGACGACGTTGCCCACAACATTCAGGTCATCATCAAAGCCATCGGCGTACCGCTGGCTGGAATTCTGGTGTTCCTGATGATCTGGCACGCCGCGGCCAGCAACATTGAAACCTCACTGGGCAACTTTCCTGGCCCATCCGACGTTTACGAACAAGCCAAAGGCCTGATCGCCGAACACTACGAAGAACGCGACAAGGCCGACGCCTTCTACCAGCGTCAGGAAGAACGCAACGCCGCACGACTGGCGCAGGACCCGAACTACGAAGCGAAAATTCGCCCTTACACCGGCAAGCCAACTTACTTCGACCAGATCGGCACCAGCCTGATCACTGTACTGTCCGGCTTTGTGCTGGCTTCCCTGATTGCCATTCCACTGGGCATTCTGACCGGCCTGAGCCCAACCCTGAACGCCGCGTTTAACCCGGTCATCCAGATTTTCAAACCGGTATCGCCACTGGCCTGGCTGCCACTGGTTACCATGGTGGTGTCTGCCCTGTATGTGTCTGACGACCCAACCGTGCCGAAGTCATTCATCAACTCCATGATCACCGTCATGCTGTGCTCGCTGTGGCCAACCCTGATCAACACCTCAGTAGGCGTGGCGTCGATTTCACCGGATCTGCAAAACGTTTCCAAAGTGCTGCGTCTGAGCTTTATGACTCACGTCATCAAGATCGTGTTGCCATCCTCCATTCCGATGATCTTCACCGGTCTGCGGTTGTCACTGAGCATCGCCTGGATGGTGCTGATCGCGGCAGAAATGCTGGCGCAGAACCCCGGCCTCGGCAAATTCGTCTGGGATGAATTCCAGAACGGTTCTTCCGATTCGCTTGGCCGCATCATGGTGGCAGTACTGACCATTGGTTTTATCGGCTTCCTGCTCGACCGCGTGATGCTGAGCATCCAGAAGGCGGTGAGCTGGGACAAGAAAGCAGATATCCGCTAAGACGCCAGACTATAAATTAATCAGCTGAGCGGCCGAGCCGCTCAATGGAGAAAAACATGAGCGTAATTCTCGACATCACCAGCTGCGGTATCGAATTCCAGACTCCCAAAGGCTCTTTCCGCGCCCTCCGCGATGTGAACCTGAAGATCAAGAAAGGCGAATACATCTCCCTGATCGGCCACTCCGGCTGCGGCAAATCCACCGTGCTGAACATTGTGGCTGGCTTGCTGCAAGCCACCGAAGGCGGCGTGGTGCTGAACGGTAAGGAAGTTAACGAGCCTGGCCCTGAGCGCGCCGTGGTATTCCAGAACCACTCACTGCTGCCATGGCTGACGGCCTATCAGAACGTCGAACTGGCGGTCAAAACCGTGTTTCAGGGCAAGAAGTCGAAAGCCGAAATGAAAGAATGGATCGAGCACAACCTGCATCTGGTGCACATGGATCACGCCATGCACAAACGCCCGGATGAAATTTCCGGCGGCATGAAGCAACGCGTTGGTATCGCCCGTGCGCTGGCAATGGAACCCGACGTCTTGCTGATGGATGAGCCATTCGGCGCACTCGACGCCCTCACCCGTGCGCACCTGCAGGACTCGCTGATGGAGATCCAGAAGGAGCTCAACAACACCGTCATTATGATTACTCACGATGTTGACGAAGCCGTACTGCTGTCCGACCGCATCGTTATGATGACCAACGGCCCGGCGGCCACCATCGGTGAAATTCTTGATATTGAACTGGAACGTCCACGCAACCGCCTCGAACTGGCCGACGATCCACGCTACAACCACTACCGCAGCCAGGTGTTGCAATTCCTCTATGAAAAGCAAAAAAAAGTTGAACACATCGCCGACGCCAGAAAAGCAAAAGGCGACGCCAAAACCAAAGTCGCCTGATCGTTTCATTCTCTTGAACGGTCACGTCGTCCAACACTACTACCACTAAAAAAACGGGCCAGCTGCCCTGCCAGTCCAGCGACCACAGAGGTCGCAGGACGGGTTTCGTGCGGCCTGAAAAGACCCGCCAGCTTGTTTTACAACCATCGATGAAGGAGATGTACATGTTTCGCAAGTCATTACTACTCACTGCTGTCGCTCTGGCCTCAAGTCAGCCTGGTGTTGTGAGCGCTTCGATTATGGATGCCATTGAAGGCGGCAAGATGCTGCTCGACGTCCGTCTGCGTTATGAAACCAACGACACCGAAGGTGGTACTGACGCCGCGACAGCATTGACCTTGCGTTCCCGTATTGGCTACGAAAGCGATAATTACCAGGGCTTCAAGCTGCTGCTCGAAAACGAAATGGTGCATGCCTTTATCGACGATTATCAGGCTCTGGATAATCGCTATGACCCGGTTGCCGATCCGGTGGGTAACGAAATCAACCGCGCCCAGATCAGCTATAACAGCGACGACCTGGATGCCGTTGTTGGCCGTCAGCGCATTATTCTGGATAACGCCCGCTTTGTTGGTAACGTTGGCTGGCGTCAAAACGAACAGACCTACGATGCTATCAAACTCAACTACCGCATCAATAACGTCAGCCTGACCTACGCCTATCTGGATCAGGTAAACGGCATCCTGTTTCAGGAAGTTGATGTGACTGATCACCTGCTGAACGTTGCCTGGAAAGCTTCCGATGCATTCACCCTCACAGGCTTTGGCTATCTGCTTAAAAACGATGATACCGATGCTAAAGACGACACCCTCGGTGCCAGTGTGAATGGCAAGGTCAGCGGCCTGATGTATTCTGCCAGCTACGCCCAACAATCGACCGACAAGTTCGATGCCAGCTACCTGGCGCTGGAGCTGGGTACCACAATGGGGGCCGCCAAAGTGTTCGTTGGCCATGAAGTATTGGGTAGTGACGACGGCAACTATGGCTTCCAGACCTCATTGGCGACCAAACACGCCTTTAATGGTTGGGCCGACAAATTCCTGACCACTCCGACCTCTGGCCTCACCGATACATATCTGAAAGCGGTCGGTACCATCAAGGGCATCAAGCTGCTGGGTATGTATCATGAATTTGGTGCTGACGAAGGCGGTGCCGATCTGGGTTCCGAACTGGATTTGCTGGTCTCCAAAAATATCGGTAAAACCGCAGCTGTCGGCATCAAAAGCGCCATGTACTCGAAGGGAGATACAGGTACCGATACCGATAAGATGTGGCTCTGGGCGCAGAAGAAATTCTGAGGTCTGATTTGAATAACGAAATAGCTGAGATGCTCCCAATCGCAAGGTCGTGATTGGTTTCTGGCCACTCCCCGTATCCAGGATGCAGTGGCCCTTTTTACATATTTCAAGCGAGTGAGAGAAATGACAACCAACACACTGGTCGTTATTGGAAATGGTATGGCATCTAATCGGGTACTCGAACAACTGGGTATCGATCACCCGTTCGAGACCATTCATGTGCTCAGTGACGAGGCGATCCCTCATTACAACCGCATCATGCTCTCACCACTACTCGCCCGTGAAACCACCCTCGCAGCGATTACACCGCACAACTCGTTGTGGTATCAACAGCGTCGTATCCAGGTACATCTGAGTACACCCGTCGCGTCGATCAACACGGAAAACCGTCAGGTGATTTGCCAGACCGGACAGGTGTTCGACTATGATGCCCTGCTGCTGGCAACCGGTTCACGTTCGGCAATTCCATCAATGCCGGGGACAGATGGTGATACCTTGCCCGTCAATGTGCTTGGCTTCCGCACCATGACAGACGTCGATGCAATGCTGGCTTCGGTCGATCATATTCAGCACGCTACGGTGATTGGCGCTGGCCTGCTGGGAGTAGAAGCCGCCGTTGGCCTGCAAGCCCAGGGCATCAAGGTGACGCTGATGCACCGCAATCCAGTGTTGATGAACCGCCAGCTGGATGCTGTGGCGTCCGGCATTTTGCAGCGCGAGCTGGAACAACGTGGCATTGATGTTCGAACAGGCATCAGTCCGCTGAAAATCAACGCCCAGCTCTGCAATAGCAGTGAAAACAGCCGCGAAAATGGCCAGAAAGATAACATCGCCAATGCCATCGAATTTGAAGTCCGTAAAACCGGCACTACCGAAACGCTGAAAACCGACCTGGTGGTGTTCGCCACCGGCATTATTCCCAACGCCGAACTGGCCAGAGCCGCGGGCATTCACAGCAACCGGGGGATTTGCGTCAATAGCCTGATGCAGACCTCCGCGCCGGATGTCTTCAGCCTTGGCGAATGCTGCGAATTTGAAGGCGCGACTTATGGTCTGGTGGCGCCGATCTGGGAACAGGCGAAAACCCTGGCGCGAGAGTTGCGCCGTTATGGCAACAGCAAACTCGAACACCAGCCGCTGCACTACGCCGAACAAGATCACCTCACCAAACTCAAGGTTTCCGGCGTCGACATGCACAGCATGGGACGTTTTGAAGCGGAAGACGGCGACGACGTCATCGACCTGCAAGATCTCGCCATTGGCGTTTATAAAAAGCTGGTGATTCGCGACAACCGCATCGTTGGCGTCTTGTGTGTCGGCGATGTGATGGATTCCGGCTGGTACTTTGAATTGCTCGGCCAACAAGCAGATATCAGTGAGATTCGCAGCGATCTGGTATTTGGCAAAGCCTGGTGCGAGAGCGCCTGATAATCCCTCTCCGTTGGGCACGGCCCAAACTGCCTGGTTGATCATGCTTTCGTAGGGTCCAGGCATGCCTGGACAACAGCTTTGATGACATCACAGCGGCTGTCGGGACATGTCCCGACCCTGGTATGTTGAATAGCAGCGTTGTAGGTCAGATAAAGACGCGAAGCGGCTGCCATCTGACAACGCCGTGTTGGATGGCACTCGCTGCGCTCGTTTATCCAACCTACGAATTGCGCTTCGTTTTACCCGAACAAATACCGCGTGGTAATGCCAGACGCGCGGATACCTACTTGTCCTTGCCGATCACCAGGGCTGCCCGTAATTGCTGGCGGCCAAAACGGGTCATGGCCATAAAATCATCGTGACCAATCGGTACATCAACGTAGTCTGTCGGGCTTTGGCCCTGTTCCTTGTCGAAATCCGGGTCCGTCAAATAAACGTAGCGGTCGTCAGCCGCCGTTACCACCACCCAGTGCGGTGCCTTGTTGCGGTTCAGTCGCCAGGTGCTGATCAACATCAGCAATACCTTGCCCTGCCCTAACGCCTGCAAGATCTGCTCGCGGGATATGGCCTGATGGTGCATTACCACGTCGGAGTCTTGCAGCCGGCCGAGAAAATCCTGATGCACCCGTTCGATCACAACCTTCTTGCGCTGGTCACGCACGCTGTCAACAAACGGAATGCCATTGTGTTCGGCATACAAGGCGACTTGAGCGCCACGCTCGAAGGCACTCAAGGCCAGGCCGTACGGCGAACAGCCACCATGACCGGAGGTCATGAAAATCGTGGTCGCTTCGCGCCAGATTTGCAGCTCCTCACGCTGGTTCATCAGCGAGTTGGGGTTGAGGGTTTTCAGCGCCATCATCAAACAGGCCGGGCCACAGGTAAAATCGGTGGTCTGCTCATAATAGGCAGTCGGTTTCGGCAAGCTGGCCAGATTTCGATGAAGAATTTTTTCCATCCGCCAGCCGTCGTCGCCGTTTTCATAATATTCCGGCAGTGTCAGCCGATGGCGATAGCCCATGGCCTTGTACAAGCCCAGCGCAGCTTCGTTACGAGTGCTGACTTCCAGTCGAATAAAGCGGCATTGCTGATCACGCGCGGCCTGCTCCGATGCCTCCATCAAGGCTTTCGCAACGCCTTTGCCACGGGCATTGGGGTTGACGGCCAGCGAATAGACTCGCGCCAGCCAGGTTCCGCGGCGAAACATCACAATCGCATACCCCAGCAACTCGCCAGCCTCTTCTGCCACCAGCACTTCCGCATGACCATGATCCATAAAATGGATAAAGCTGCGGCGCGATAAGCGATCAGAATCAAAGCAGAGTTTTTCCAGCGCCAACAAGGACGCCAGATCGGCCCGACAAGCGGATCTCAGCAACAGTGACATAACGAATGAGGTTTTCCTGGCAGCGCCTTGGCAGGCGATTAGACAAGACGTAATTATGGATAATCCTGCCAATTCTAGTAGCTCCGCAGCACCATCAAAGCATAATTTTTTCGCCTTCATGACAAGAAAATTTTGCTATCAGCAACTCCGGCACCAGTGCATATTGGCGCCAGTCTGATGTTCTTTCAGATGCGTGATCCGTTCCGGATCTTTCTTCCCCGATTTTGCTCTAAACTTTTTCTGAATCTGCTTCGTCAAGGAACCTAGCTCATGCCTGCTTTTTACGTCGTTGTTGATGACCTGAACGACTGGGCACCCTATTACCCCAGTAAGGATGTGATCACGTTTGAACAGTACCTCCAGCTCGGCAATGACGATGCCGACAGCAAGGTACGTATCATCAACTGTTGTCGTAACAGCTCGGCGCTGGGGCGAGGCTATTATTGCTCGCTGCTGGCAGAAGCTCGCGGCCACCACGTGATTCCATCAATCACGGTGTTTAACGACGTGCGTCGTAAATCGTTAATGGCACTGCAACTGGAAGGTCTGGAGGTGACGCTCGACCGTCTGGCCAGCGATCTGACCGACAGTGGCGATGAAGTCAGTTTTCGGGTGTTTTTTGGCCAATGTGACATCAATGAACTGGCGGCCCTCGGCAACCAGCTGTTCGAGCGTTTCCCGGCTCCGATTATGGAAGTCAGCCTGCATCGCGGCAGCAGCTGGAAGGTCGACAAGATCAAGGTGCTGTCACTGGCAGATGTTGAAGGCGAAGCCTCGCAGTCGCGTTTTGCCGAAGCGGTCAATGCCTACTCCAACCAGCTGTGGCGTAAACCCAAGGTGCGCAAGCGCTATCGTTACGAGCTGGCGATTCTGGTTGACCCCAAAGAAGACATGCCACCGAGTGACAGCGTAGCGATTGATTATTTTATCAATGCTGCTGAAACCCTGGGGATTCACGCCGAGCGAGTGACCAAACGCGACTACGCCCGTATCGCCGAATACGACGGCCTGTTTATCCGCGCGACGACGGCAATTGATCACCACACCTATCGCTTTGCCAAAAAGGCCGAAGCGGAAGGCCTGATCGTGATGGACGACCCAACCTCGATCCTGCGCTGCACCAACAAGGTGTACCTGGCCGAGCTGTTGAAGAACCACAAGATTGGTACGCCGGAAACCCGCATTGTCAGTCAGGCATCCAAAGCAGTTATGGATGATCTGGAACAGGCGTTAGGGTACCCGATGGTATTAAAAACGCCGGATGGATCTTTTTCGCGCGGGGTCAGCAAGGTCAAGAATCGCAGTGAACTGGAGAATGGTCTGCGCAAACTGCGCAAAACCTCATCGCTGGTGCTGGTGCAGGAATTTCTGCCAACCGACTTCGACTGGCGTATTGGCGTACTGAACAACAAACCGCTGTTCGCCTGCCGCTATTTTATGGTGAAAGACCACTGGCAGATCTACCAGCATGGTGGTGAGCAAGTGAATTCCGGCGACTTCGATACCATGCCAATCTGGCAGGTACCTGGCCCGGTACTGGAAGTTGCCCTGAAGGCGACCCGGCTGATTGGTGACGGTTTCTACGGTGTCGATCTGAAGCAGATTGGCGATCGTGTGGTGGTGATTGAAGTAAACGACAACCCCAGCGTCGATTCTGAAGTGGAAGACCTGACCCTTGGCCCGGCGCTGTACCATGAAGTGATGGCGGAGTTTTTACGGCGCATGGAAGACGAGCACAAATAACCCGTCCGCCTGTGGTCCCGACCTGTCGGGACCATCCACCAGCCTCGTTCATTTTCATGACACACGTAATGCAAGACATGCCTTGGCATAAATGGAAATCGCTGGGCAGTACGGCTCAGCATACATACCATTCGTTCAAGCTCATCCTGTACACATTGTGGATGGTCGAGCAACAAAAAGCCCGGTATCAAACCGGGCTTTTGCTTTCAGACAAATCCTGAATAAATCAGAACTTCAGCACCATACCGGACGACAGTGCACGTGGAGAGCCACCGGTGACAGTTTTCAGCTCGTCACCCATGCCAGCATCGACACCTTGGTATTTGGCATTGGCATCGTTATCAGTCTGGGTGTAAACCGCATAGGCCATCAGTGATCCAGTCAGCTTGTACTCAGCGCCAACAGCAGTCTGTACCGCGCCAGTGTTGCTGCTGTTTTTGTAGTCACCCGCCTGGAATACGGAACCAATCAGTTTAACGTCGTTGAGCTGGTAACCCAGCTGAGCGCCCCATGCCTTGCGGTTCAGGTCGCCGCTGCCACGCATGTTTTCGGCCAGCACCACACCAGACCAGTCACCTTGCTTGACCAGACCGGAAACACGGGTCACGTGCAGGTTGGCAGCAGAGCCGTTTTTCCAGAAATCGTGAGCGGCACGAACTTCATAGCCTTTACCAGCGAAATTAACACCAACAGCGGAGAATTCTTCAGCGTTGTCGTCAACAGTACCCTTGCTGTTGCCAGCCTGGGCAGAGTACTGGCCTGCCAGTGTCAGTTTGCCAGCATCAGTGGCGATGAAGTATTCGCCCAGCAGCATGTTGGCAACACGCTTGTCTGCCTTGTTACCAGACAGCGCGCCGGAGCCAATGATGGCGCGCTTGTCGCCAACGGTGTCACCCAGCATGGTCAGACCGGCGGCAGATTTGCCCAGCGTATCGTAGTAACCCAGTTTCACAGTCCAGAGGGTCTTGCCATCTTGCAGACCTTTCAGACCCAGGAAGCTGTTACGGTTGGTAAAGGTATCGCCGTCCTGGTTGCCATCCAGGTTGATCGCTTGTTCGATCTGGTAAATAGCGACCAGATCATCACGACCGGTTTTGGCTTCACCCTTGAAACCCAGACGGGAAGAGTTGGAAGAAACGCTGATATCGCCATCAGACAGGGCGCTGTCGTTATCTGCCTGAGCAGAGCTGATGTCGGAATCCATGTAGCTCACGGAAGCATGCATCTTGCCGTAGATAGTCAGGGTTACGTCGTCAGCATTTAACGCTTGGGCATTGTACGCCATTCCCATAGCAGCGACGCAAAAAGACAGTTTCTTGATTGAAGTGTTCATTAGCTGAATCCACAGGTCAAAAGGTCGAGCCAAACACTGCCCACCATTCCGGCTCATACCGGAACCAGTCAGCAGCCATTAATTAATCAGCTGCCAGACCATCAACACGAATTCAGGAACATATAATCAAAAGAACGCGCGCTGATCGTCGGCCAACAAGCGCGCGCAAGGTAACATTCATGACATTAAAGTGAAACTTCAAAGCAATATTTTTGCAATGTAAGTCCTGCTTCAACTGTCATTCAAACATTCCTAACAGGTCCCACCAGAGATAATCCAGCGGCACCAGCACCAGCAGGGTAATAAATGATAAAGGGAACAATACTTTCAGCACCCGACCAGCTGACTCACCACTCAGATGCATCGCCATCAGCAGCGGACCAGACTGGTACGGAAACATAATGCTGGAGTAGCCCAGCACCTGGGTCATCAACACTGTTAACAAGGGAAAGCCTGACGTTTCAGCAAAATGCTGGGCCATGGGGGCCAGCATCGCCGGAGCACCCGCCTGGGTGGTTGGCAAGGTTGCCAGAAAGGCAATCGCCGACAACGACATATAGTTACCAAAGTTGTTGCCCTCCGACATCGGAAACGCCTGCTCCAACTGCTGCGCCAGCCAGGAACCCAGCCCCGAGCTGTTGACCATGGCACCCACCCCCAGAATCCCGGCGATAAACAGCAGCATGGTGACATCCATCGAAAACTTGTGCGGATTCACCAGATTCACCCCTGGCATCATCATAAAGACGGCCGCTGCCAGCCCCACCCAGGCCGGATTCACACCATGCCAGCCGTCGGTCAACCAGAGTGCCAGTGCAACCAGCAACACCAAACTCATATGTAGCTGCGGACGGCTAAGCGATGGCATCAGTTTGCCCTCAGGGCGCACCGCCTGCGCCAGAATATGGTTGGATTCCCGGGCCGGATAAGCCCACAGGATAATCGCAATCAGCAGCAAGGCTTTCAGCAATCCCAGTACCGGAAAGTGCAGAATCAGATAATCAGTAAAACCAAGCTGGATGCCATACTGGGCATCTGCGGCACCACTCAAAACCATGTTCGGGATATTGGCAGGCAGAATTGAAACCGTCGGGATATGACAGCCAATAGAGATCGCCATCACGATACCCGAGCGGCCTGCCGAGCCTGGCTGAAAACCGAGTCGCTCAGCCAGTGCCAGTACAATCGGCAACATCATCACCAATCGCCCCATCGACGATGGCATCAGGAAACCCAACAACAGGCCACCGATCACCAGGCCCACAATCAGCCTCTGATAACTGCCCGCCAGCACTTTTTGCAGCACCACGGCCAGCCGGTCTCCCAGACCAGTGCCCTTGATGCCCATGCCCATCACAGAACCGGCAAAAATCAGCCACAACGCGGTGGAGGAGAACCCCGAAAAGGCTTCCGCCGGACTGGTCAGGCCAGACAGAATCGCAATCAGGAAAAAGATCAGTGCGGTCAGAAACTCCGGGATCGCCCCGGTCGACCACAAGGGCACAATCAACAGCACCAGCGCCAGCGCATGGTTCTGCGAAGCTGATAAGTCCGCCAGCGGAAAGGCCAGTACCGATGCACAGCAAGCCAGCATGACAACCAGAAACAGATACTTGGGATTTTTAACCAAGGCCACAGAGATCCACCCCTTTTTCTCAGAGACAACCAACACTTTTGTAATAGTGGCTATTGTGGCAGGCTGGAAGCAGGTCATCTCGCGACAGGCTGACAATGGATATAGAGATTCCGCCAGGTTTGCACTGGCATCAGCACACTACCTTGCCGGACGGCTCACTGCTGCACCCGGAGTTACGCCCGGAAGGCGGCATGGGACGCATGATGGGCAACCGTATTGATACGGACTGCCCACTGCTGTATCTGGCCGAACAACTGGAGTCTGGCTCGGTACGCAGCCGCCACCATCATCCCAGAGGGCAGCTGGCCTGGGCTGCCAGCGGCGTGCTGAAAGTGATCACCGAAACCGGTAGCTGGATCGTGCCCTCCAGCCATGCGGTATGGATCGCCTGCCATGTTGAACATGAAATTCTGGTGGTCAGCCCGGCTTCCATTCGTTACCTGTTTATTGACCCGTCAGTCGCCGACCGGCTACCGGACCAGTGCCAGGTTATGGCCGTCACTCCCTTGCTGCGGGAAATGATTATCCGCCTCACCAGCCGGGATTTGTTAAAACCCGACTGTAAGGATCGGCGTCTGATTGACGTGGTACTGGATGAACTGGGCAGCCTGGACACCAGTCCGATGCACTTGCCCGCCGGGCAAGACCGAAGATTGCAAGCCGTAATGGCACTGATCAGCCGGGACCCATCGGACATGCGCAACCTGCCCGAACTGGCGTCTGAAGTCGGCGCCAGCCCACGCACGCTCGAACGGTTGTTTCAGAACGAAACCGGCATGAGCTTCCGCCAGTGGCGAAGTCGACTGAAATTATTGGAAGCCGTGCAACGGCTGGGGGATGGAGAAAGCAGCGCGGCGATTGCGCTGTCGCTGGGATATTCCAGCAGCAGTGCCTTTATCGCCGCGTTTCGCAAGGTGTTTGGTCAGCCGCCGCAAAGCTTTGCGGGCTGACCTGCGCCCGCAATGGCAAGGCATGCCTTGCCCCTACGCACGTCGGAACAGGATCGAAGTTGGCGCAAGGTCCCGGCATGCCGGGACCGGGATTTGATGATTATTTGGCCTCAAAGCCCTGCTTGAACAGGAAGTCCTTCATGTGCGGACGCAGCTTGCCCGCAAACATCGGTTTCAGCTCTTCTGACCAGGTGGATTCCTTGTTACCACCGGTGCGCGCCAGATAATACGCACGCATGGCATCGTCATACTGGCCAACCAGTTCAACGTCACGGGAGTCATCATAAACATTGGTTTGCAATACCGCCGCCACCGGCAGACGTGGCTTCACTTCCGAATTCTGATCCGGGTAACCCACGCACATACCAAATACCGGATAGACATGTTGCGGCAGTTTCAGCAACTCAGTCACAGCTGCGGGGTTGTTACGGATACCACCGATGTAACACACGCCTAAACCAACGGACTCTGCCGCCACCGCAAAATTCTGCGCCATCAAGGCAGTATCAATCGACGCCACCAGCAGCTGTTCCATCATCCCCATCACAGGTTCGGCACCAGCGCGAGCAGTGGCTTCGGTATTGCGTTTCATATCGGCACAAAACACCAGAAACTCGGCACAGCTGGTGATATAAGGCTGGTTACCCGCCAATGGTTGAATTTGCGCGCGCAGTTCAGGGTCGTCGATACGGATAACGGTATAGGCCTGAACGTTATTGCCACTGGAAGCCGCCTGCCCGGCCACGATCAGCTCTTCCAACAAAGCCGGATCAATGGGCTGGTCAGTAAACTTGCGAATGGAACGGTGGGACTTCAGCAATTCGATGGTCGGGTTCATAAACTCTCCAGCCCAAAACAAAATATTGAATAAACACCTCAACTGCGGCAAACCAGACAGCCAGGCAAGCAGACCAAACTACGGCCATTTAATGGCAGCATTTTGCAAGACATAGACCTGCCAGTACAACCAGCCAGCTTGTCGCACCAGCAGATCCACTGCCCGACTACCGTTACGACCGCTGGTTCCGGTGATTATCCGAACGCTGCGTTGCAGCCAGCCATCCAGACAGCCAGCGCCAGAAGCTTAAAATAGCGGCTGCTCTCCCCTCGCTGAAATGGAAAAGCCCATGTCTGATATTCGCACCGCCATTGTTTCTACCGCTCACCGCCCTGACTCCCAAAGCCTGCGAGTATCACAGGTGCTGAAAGACGAGTTCCTGCAAGGTAACGCCGATATTATCGACCTGTACGCCGACGCCCTGCCGATGTGGGATGGCGTCACCGCAGCAACAGACAACGTCAGCAAAACGCTGCAAACCATCGATCAGGCCGACGCACTGATTTTTGTGATTCCTGAGTGGCACGGCATGGCTCCGGCCGGTCTGAAAAACCTGCTGCTGTGGTGTGGAGCCCAGCAACAGATGGCCCACAAACCGGTACTCCTGGTTGGTATTTCGGCCGCTGTTGGTGGTGCTTTTGTGATTGCTGAAGTCCGCAGCAGTGGCTACAAGAATACCCGGCTGGTATTTACGCCTGAGCACCTGATCCTGCGTGGTGTGGGCGATTTGTGGAAAGAAGAAGGCAGTGCCAGTGGTGAAGAATACCTCAGCAAACGCACCCGTTTTGCCGTCGAACAGCTGCTCGACTACGCCACAGCGCTGAAACCCATTCGCAGCAAACTGGTTGCCGCTCAAGCCGAATTCGGCAACGGCATGTCCTGATATCCGCGCTCTGACAGGCTGTTGGTTTTTGCGTTCGAGGCCGTTAATACATGGCAAAAACAGGAGAAAAGAGGTAATGCCAGTCCGTTAACAAAAAACGCTGAAAATAACGTCTTTCCAGACGAGCTTGCGAACTCCGGGCCGCGCAGGCTGGAATCCATGCGGCGATGGGATCATTCACCGCCCTATGGATCCCGGATCTGCTTCGCGTCCGGGATGACGTGGATTTGCTAAATGAACAGTATTACGATTTGAGCCTGTTTTTAATGGGATTGGAATCAGGCGATGGCTATCACCTGATCCACGGCTTTCTGCAAACGCTCCCAGTTGGCTGCGTCGGTAGCTGCCAGCAGGCCTGCCCGCAAAATGGCCTGGCTGTTATCGATTGGAGTGGGCATCAACATGATGCCTTGGGCAGCCAGCGCCTGATACACCTGTTCAGCCCGTTCCAGAGGCAATAAATAACTGATAAACAGGCCATTGCGCGACAGCAGCCGACCATCCTGCATCAGTGGCGACAAACAGCGATGTAACTTGCTGATCAATTGCCACAAGTGCGTACGGGTCGTGACTTGCCAATGGGAATCTGCCCAGGCTTCACAGGCAATGCGCTGGGCCGGAATATTCACGGCATATTCGTCGATGGCATTTGCCAGAATCCTGCCGCTTTGCTGGCCGAACAGCGCCACCGCGACCCGCAGCCCGGGCAAGCCAAAAAAAGCACTCAATGAACGCAGTACCACCAGATTATCTGGCAACAGCCCGGCCTCCAGAATCGAGGTTTCCGGCGCATGCTCCAGCATGACTTCATCAACGATCAGCTGATAACCATCAGCCAGCCGCCCGGCCCAGTCCCTTAGCACTGAAGCCGTCATTTGCACACCGGTTACGTCGTTAGGATTCAGCACCAGCAAATGCTGACAAGGGTTGTCGGCCAGCGTGTCTTCGATAAAACGCACCATGGCACCCGGCTCCAGCGACGGGTAATAACGCACCTCGCGTCCACCCTGCTGCCAGAATCGGGCCCCTGAGCCGTAGCCTTGTGACGGCACCAGCAAGGGGCCATCCGGCAGATACAAGGGCAGCTGCCGATAGAGTGAGTTGGTGCCCGTGATCAAACGCACATCCGCCTGGCCGTAATATTCACGCGCCACCGCCAGCACTTCCGCTTGTGGTCGACTGACCGCCGTAAAACTGGACAGCTCCGGCATCGCAAAAGGATAAGGTTCCGGATTGGTTGCACGCGACAGGTCGAGCCACTGTTCAAGCGGGATTCCTGTTAGCTGGGCGGCAGTAGCAACGTCACCGCCGTGACTAAAAAACGACATAAGCTGGCGGCCTCTCTGGGGACAAGGATTTCTGGCAAATCTGCTACGACGAGCAGAGAACTATCAATGGGATGAGCTTTTACCTCATGCCCGGTCATGAAACTGTTTGAAAGTTCACGAAAACAGCCAGGCAACCAGAAGATGGCAGATTTGTTCCTGACATTTTGTTCATCCGCCCGATTTATCTGCGCCAAATGGCAAATCTGTGGCCGGATGGGTCAGGGCTGGTTGCCCTACCTGTTGAGAGCAACCCGTTGAGAACAACCCGTTGAGAACAACCCGTTGAGAACAACCAGTTCAGGACAACCAGTTCAGGACAACCAGTTCAGGACAACCAGTTCAGGACAACCAGTTCAGGACAACCAGTTCAGGACAACCAGCAGACGAGCCGGGGTCAGGATTCAGTCAGATTACGCAAGTGCAGCACAACATTGCGGTCCGGTTTGATGGTGAGATGGCCAACCGGTTGTGGTTCCGGGCCATCCGCAGGCAGGATTTCGAATCGGCTGACTACGGATGCCAGAATCAGAATGGCTTCCTGATTGGCAAAACCAGCACCGATGCAGACTCGCTCACCGGCACTGAAAGGATAATAATAATCCCGAATCACTTCCTGCTGCTCCGGGCAAGAGAAACGCTCCGGGTGAAATTCATGGGTTTGCGGCCACTTGTCTTCGCGTCGATGCAACAACCAGGGAATCACAAACACCGAATCGCCAGGTTTGATCTGCTTGTCACGGAATTTCACCGGGCATTTGGACTCACGAATAAATCCACCCACCGGCGGATACAGTCTCAGGGTTTCCCGGAAGACATTACTACACTGTTTGAGCTTACGAATATGGCTGAAATCCAGCTTGTCTGCACCCGTTTCCGCCATGACATCGCGCATTTCAGCGCGGATCTGCTGCTGAAAATGCGGACAGCGGGAAAGAATAAAAAACACCCAAGACAATGTTGTTGCCGAGGTTTCGTGGCCTGCCAGAAACAACACGCCGATCTGGTCGATAATTTCTTCCATGGTGAAATGGGTACCGCTTTCATCCTGGGCGGTAATGATGCCATTGAGAATATCGTCGTAAGGATCTTCACCCGTAGCGTGAAAATGGTCAAAACGCTGCTGGCAACTTTGCTGAATCACAGAGCGAATGGCATTGGCTGGTTTACCCACCAACCAATAGAACCACTCCGGTTTGGCACCCACATAAAACAGTGGCACCAGACGGGCAATACGCCCCTGATATTTGGCAAAGGCATTAAATACCTCAGACGATTGTTCGGCCGTCAAAGGTTTGCTGAAAATGGTTCGGAAGATGATATCCGCCGTCACATGGGCCATTTCTTCACTGATATTGACCGCTGCATTCCCCGCAGATCGCTTATCCAGACGTTGTAACAGCTGCTCAACCGCCGACACCATTTGCGGAAAAGCCTTGCGGATATGTGCCTGCGTCAGAGCCTGTTCCATCATGCTGCGCTGACGCTTCCAGGTGTCACCGTTACTGACAAAAAAACCGTCATTCAACAGCAGCTTCAGCATCTGTTGTAACACCCGTCCCTTCGGATAGGCCGATGCCTTGTCATTCAAAATCGCCCTGACGTCCTGCGCCTCATTCACCACAAAATAGGTTTTACCCGGCACCCGAAACCGGCCACTCTTCATACGATAACTTTTGGTGAAAAACACATTCAGCCAGGACTTGCGGCTGGCCCAGAAACGTTGCAACAAATTTGGTCGATTAACCCGCGGGTCCGGGAATGGCGGCGTGTAACTATCCTTTTGCTCAGGGGCAGTCATAATTATTTTTTGTCCTGAATAACTTCCAACAAGCTGTTAGGCCCAGCCGTAATACGGAAAAAGTCGAAATACACCGGGTTGTCACTGGCCAGCAAATACTGGAAATGCACCCGCAGCTTGTTCTTGCTGATAATCCTGCGATATTTGCGATCACTGAACATTTTGTGGAATCGTGGCGTACGAGCTTCGCTGACCACATGATCTGCATCAGAGTAGAGCTGATAAAACGGGATACACATACCATCGGCTGGTGATGAAAAGTCCAGGTGGGTTAACTGCAGCTTCTGGCTGTCCTTAACGCACTGCTGGTACCAGGGAGTGGTCCAGACCAGTGCCGGGCAAACCTGCGCCAGCGTTAATACCGATAGAGGTCGTTGCAGACGGCCGCGGTTAGCCAGTTCCGCCAGCAGCATATTGACCATCGAAGTGCCAAAACAGTGGCAGACGATCAGTACCTCGTCAGAATCATCGTTAACCAGCGCAGCTTCAACCTCATCCGCCATCTTGCGGATATACGGCATAAACTTTTCGGGATGCTCGCCAATGTCATAATTCAGATTGAACGACCGTACCAGCCAGGTCAGGTTGAAACGCTTGATCAAATAGCCATAACCCAACACAACCAACACGGCCACAACCGCGACAACCGGCCAATCGATCAACTGCAACGCCCCCAACAGCAACGTCAACAGCATCACCAGCGCCGGTATAAATACGCCCAGGTATCCCAACCAAAAAGCCATATAGGTGGTTGGAGCAATTTTTTTGCACGGTTTACGGAATTCCTCCCGCCAGTACCAGCGAGCGGATTGCAGGGTTTCCTTCAGAAAGCCAAACAACGAAATGCCCAGATACTCCTTCACGACCCCGGTCCAGTCGAGATACTGATAACGGGTTTCCGTGGTCTGGCCATTTTCAGTAAAGCGAATATCAAACTGGCCATCGATCGGATCACTGGCTTCCAGCTGATAATTCACAGACTCCGCTGCCAGCTGCTTTTGTGCCTGACCACGGAATAAAGAGGTGTAATGGGCAGCGCCACGAGGATCAAAACCATGGACATAAAACAAACGGCGCTTTTTTACTGGCATTCGATAATTTCCCTGCATCCCGGATTGATGCCGGAAATATAGACACACCCGGCGATTGTTGCCTGATCATACGGAATTTTAATCGCGGGCCAAACAGTCTGTTGCTTGCAATAGATCAACACAGTCTGCAGACCCTGGCCTCCACCCTCCCTATCCGATCCGTTGCTGGAACAGCCATTGCAATAACCGCATTAAGAGCATGGCTTTAAGCCACTCAAAACGGTGATTTTGTCGGATTAACCACGACAAGCCGATTATTCGGGCAAGGCTTTGTCGTATCGGCGACAGAGATCCTGGCGACAGAGCAGCGATTTAAAGGGGACTAGATGAACAAGATCGGAATGTTTTTCGGTACGGAAACCGGCACCACCCGGCTGGTCGCCAAGAAGCTGCACAAACTGCTGGGAGCTGATATTGCCGACAAGCCGGTCAACGTCAATCGCATCCAGCCAGAAGAGTTGCTGCAATATGACGCTCTGGTGCTCGGTACCCCAAGCTATGGCGAAGGCGACATACCAGGCCTCAGTGCCGGCTGTCTGGAGCGCAACTGGGAAGAGTTTCTGGTCCAGTTTGGCTCCCCGGATCTGTCTGGCAAGCGTATCGCCATGTTTGGACTGGGTGCCCAGGAGCGCTATTCCGAACGTTTTGCCAGCTCACTGATTGCGCTCTACAAGGTTTTTGAAGGTCTGGGGGCTGAAATGATTGGCGACTGGCCACTGGATGGCTACACCTTTGAGCACTCAGCGTCTGTACAGGACGGCCGTTTTGTTGGTCTGGTGATCGACCAGCGCACCCAGGGCATGTACACCGACGAACGTCTTGCCGCCTGGGCCGCTCAGGTAAAACCCCTGTTAATGGAAAAACTGGCCGTCGAAGCCTGAATCAGCGGCTGCAAACGATCTAGACCTGAGGTGGATAGACATACCGAAAGGTCAGATTGATCCGCTCGCTGGAGTGCTCACAAGGCAACACCGCGTGCTGCCAGTGATGCTGAAAATCCGGTGCCATCAACAACAGGTCACCGGCTTCCAGCAACAGGCTGTCAGCAGGCACCTCAGCATCGGTGTCGACACTCCCGGTAGTCCCGGCAACCAGAGGACGAAATGAAAAAGGCCGCGCCGCCCCCAGCGACAACGACGCAATAACCGGGTCCGCGCCCATTTCAGGATCATCATCACTGTGCCAGCCAACGTATTCCTGGCCAGTGCGATAGAGGTTGACCAGCACCGAGTTGAAAACCAGACCGGTTGCCGCTTCAACCTGGTGACGCAAACCCAGCAACAGCGGCGACCAAGGCCGGGTCACCAACAGGTTGTTGTGATAGCTGTAAACAATGCCCGGATCAGCATGCCAGGTCTGCTGACGCGGCAAGCGAAAACATCGGCCAAAGACTTCGTAGTCGCTGGCGGGCCAGTCGTGCTGATGCAACAACTGCTGGAAACACTGCTCAGCCTCGGTGGCCGTCAGTAACCCTGGAAACCAGTGTAATAACCGGCAACTGTCCAGCGGCCTGCCCGGCAAGGCCAGAACCCTGCCGGCGACTGTTGGCTGAAGTGCAGCGGTCACTACGATCAGTCGTAAGCGATGGAAGCAATACAGGCACCGTCGCGAACCTGGTGCAAAGCGTTGTTGAACTGCATTTCGTTCTCGAACGGAATGCTTTTGACCAGAGTCTGGCCGCTCTGGTTGGCGATGGTAAAAAAGAAGCTGCCTTCCGGGGTTTGGCCCTTGGAAATGAACTGGCTCATCATGGAACCAACACGGACTTCCTGAATCGCCTGGTCTGTTGCAGCCTGATCGGCAAACACCTGACTGACCATCAGACGTTCGCCCTTGCCATTGAAATATTCAAATTGAAAGAGACCCTGTTCGTCCGGTGACACCTTGAATACTGCTGCCATATGCCTATCCCCTTTTTATGAGTGGTGATATGGAAACTGCAAAGGCTGAGCCAGCCATCAAGCCACTGGTTGGGGGCATCTATCTAATCCGGTGCTCGCTCTGGGCTGCTAGGTGGTCTCGAATCCCGAAGCCGGTTTGCGGGCCCTCTCCGAAAAAGACAGGGGTTACGTCAAAAACCGGCGACACCGAGTCTGGACCATCTGGCAGCCCCCGCAGGGCGCGGGTTGCCACTGCCCAGAGCGGTGTTGGCGAATTTGAAAAGGACTGGTCATTTCGCTGCATTCGCCGCCTTGCTCTGAGCACCGGCAACACTCGCGCAGAGCCGTGCAGGATTAAATAAATACCCCCATCTATGGGGATTTTATAAGTAACGGGCTGAATATTTGTAAACAAGCCGACACTGGCTGTACGACATTGAAGAAACAACACCAAAAAACAACGAGCACAGACAAAGGAACACCCCGTATGACGCCATATGACCGTTATTTTCTGAGTTACAGCAGCCCCAAACTGCCGTTAAAAATGGTAAATCCATTAGGTAACGACGAAATCGACAATCGTAATACCTATTTTGGTGCCAATTTCGACAATAAGGGCCGTCTGACTCTGGTGCAGCAGCTGGTATACGGCAGCATTGAGCTGTCACATCAATATGAATATGACGAAAACGACAATCTGCTCACCGCCGAAATCAAAAACGCCGACGACGAAATCAAAAAACTGTGGTTCAGCCCGGACGGCCAGATTACTCGCCAGGAAGACCTCGACGACTGATTTTCCGTCTCCTTGCCCATAACAGCCAAACCCGGGCCCTTCAGGGAATCTGGACTGACTCTTGCAATTACCATTGCAGTTAGCAGTCACTACCGAGGAAATTGTCATGGGCAAGGAATTCAAGGTCATCAAGGAAACAGCAACCATCAGCTCAACCCTGGCGGAGCTGGTTGCTGTCAACCGCATCATCTGTCACGAAATTCCGTCAGCCGATTTCCGGGCGGAATACGACAGCTTGCTTGGCGACATATTCAACAGCTACCAGGCCTTCCTCGACCTGATGACACCGCTGACCCAGTGCCTGCAGCTTGCCACCTTTAATGAACAGTTCGCGGCCGCCAGTCAGCAATTCGAAGAAAATTATCAGGCCACCCACAGCATATCCCGAGTGAACGCCGAATTTACCTTTGAAAAATACCTGCAATTCCGCAAACGCAAGGAAACCAAAACCAGCTACCCACCAATCAAGGCAGCGTTTGAACGCCTGCATGACCTGATCGATAAATGGATTGATAACGATATCTGGCTGGCCATGAGCATGGATACTGTCTTCAAATTTCTGGCGCAGATACTAGTGGAAGTAAAAGACTTGCAGAAAAAAGACCCCGAAGCGGCTTTTGATTTATATAACTCCTGCATTGGAGCAATTGCGCCCTATCTCGCTATGATCGATAGCTGTCTGGATAGTGTTGCTGAACAAATATCCATGGCAGAAATGGCTGAGGCCTGAAGAATCAATACGGATATAGGGGTTGTCAGCGAGCGACGGCCCCTCTTGCTTTGAATGGCCAGCTTTGGCCTGACCCTGTCATGCTAACCACAGCCACCCCTCCCGGATTGGATCACTCAGTCACTATTGCAGTGATGTCGTGACCAACATCCAGGCCTAGCCGCAGAACCGCCAATTTAGTCTAGAGTTGTTAGATACATAGAGCCAATTCCGCTACTCCGACAGCCATAAACCTGAAATTCGGAAACAGCAAAGCTCCCGGCTCAAGCTATCAGCATCAAGATCAAGCGTGGTTGAAAATGATTAAATTTAATGAACTGGAGCAAGGCTTTGAGACTGTTTTCCGGGATTCCAAAGACGGCCTGGCAATCTTCAAGGACGGTATATTTGTTGACTGCAACCAATCCATGCTGGATCTGGTCAAATTGCAAAGAAAAGAACAATTTATCGGCCAGACACCATTTGATTTCTCTCCCGAATATCAGTTTGATGGCAGTACTTCTGCTGAAAAAGGCATGGAATACATCAATCAATGCTATGAAGAAGGCAGTGTTCGATTTGAATGGATTTTTGTCACATCAACCGGGGAAGAGTTCTGGGCTGAAGTCATTATCACCAAAATGATTCTGTCTGGTGAGGTGGTCGTTCACTCCAACTGGCGCGACATTAGTGAGAAAAAAGACCTTGAGATAAAACTCGCTGAGCAAAAGGAAACCTTTGAAACCCTGTTCAACGAATCGATGGACGGGCTATCTTTATTCGATGGTGAAAAATACATCGATTGCAATAAAGCCTTTCTGAAAATGTTCGGCTATACCAGCAAGGACCAGGTTATTGGTATTCATCCCCGAGATATCTCTCCTGAATTTCAGGCAGATGGTCGTCCTTCAAAAGAAATTGCCCAGCAGCTGATAAAACAATCGTTTACCGACGGTAGTGTCCGATTCGAATGGCTACATAAAAGAGTTGATGGCAGCCTGTTCTGGACTGAAGTCATTATTGCCAAGGTCACCCTTAATGGAGTCGACTCCATTTACGCAGTGATTCGGGATATTTCAGAGAAAAAAGAATTCGAATTTCAGTTGCATGAACGAAACACCAAACTGGATGAATCCAATAACAATCTGGAGCAAATGATCGATCACCTGAAACAAACCCAGGAGAAGCTGGTCGAGTCAGAAAAAATGGCCAGTCTCGGCTCCCTGGTCGCAGGTATCGCTCACGAAATTAATACCCCGGTTGGCGTAGGATTGGTCGGTATAACCCAGTTTATTGAAGAAACGAACGCCATACGAAAACGTTACCAGAACGGTGAACTGGATGAAGCCTTGTTTGAGGAATATCTCAACAGCGCTGATGAACTTGCTTTAATCATTAACAAAAATCTGGATCGAACTGCGCATCTGATCAGGGGCTTCAAACAAATTGCGGTTGACCAAACCAGTGAAGAAGACCGAATGATTAATCTTAAGGGCTATCTTGAAGAAATTGTATTTTCACTGGGATCCGTGATACGCAAGGCAAATGCAAAAGTCAGTATTAATTGTCAGCCTGGCTTTAACGTTGTGACAAACCCCGGGCGCATTTCTCAGGTGATCACCAATTTGATTATGAATTCAATCAATCACGGTTTCTGTGACAGTAACTTCGGTAATATTGATATCAGCATTGAAGATCAAGGATCCAATACCTTTTTGTTAACCTACAAGGATGACGGCAAAGGGATCAGCCAAACCAATTTGCCAAGGATATTTGACCCGTTTTTTACCACCAACCGTGCAAATGGCGGCACGGGGCTAGGGCTGAATGTAACCTACAACATCGTGCAAAATACCCTTGGAGGTTCAATTTACTGTCACAGCGAGGAAGGACAAGGCGTTGAATTTGTAATCACTTTCAAAGTGAAAGAACGCCTTTCGTGAATAACTGGGGCAAGCTTGCTGTAAAAGCGGGTCAAGATCACGGGCGAGCGAATAGGGGCCCACCCGCAACTGATTTTCTAATCCGGGAATTGATCCCTCAGCGCCATAATCACATCGAAATGCTCGATGGCCAGGTCACAGATTTGTGGGTCGAAGTGGCAGCCACGCTCCTCTTGTAGCAGCTGCAAAATCCGTTCTGGCGGCCACGGTTCCTTGTAGCAGCGACGTGCTGCCAACGCATCGATCACGTCGGCAATCGCCATGATGCGACCTTCGACCGGTATCTCTTCTCCCTTCAACCCTGCTGGATAACCGGAACCATCCCATTTTTCGTGGTGATAGAGCGCGATTCTCGCTCCTATTTGTGGCAATGCTCGTCGGGAATTACACAGCAGGTCGTACCCCATCTGTGCGTGTGTTTGCATTTCCGTCCATTCGTCCGGATCCAGTTTTCCGGGCTTGTGAAGAATGCTCTCCGGGATCGCAATCTTACCGATATCATGCATCGGCGTTGCGTGCTTGATAAGCTGTACAAAATGCTCATCCAGACCCAGTTGCCGTGACAGAAACTCACTGATCAACGACACCCGGCGGACATGAGAGCCTGTCTCTTTACTGCGTTTCTCTATCGCCTCTCCCAGGATATACATCAACTCTTGCTGAGTGCGTTCAATATCCTCCCGGCGCGTCAGGCTTTCAAAAATAATCGAAATCTTGGTCAGCATGACATTCAACAGGCGAAGAGCAAGCTGCGAAACCGGTGCCGCATAGCTCACTATGGTAACAATCTCACTGCTCTGGGATAGAGGAGTAAAATTGCAGAACAAACCTTCCTGTTCGATATTCTTTTTATCGCTAAACGTCTGGTCGACCAATTGACGAATATTATCGGGAAAGATATCGCTCTCGAGACTGTTACTGCTGCAATAACCATGACCATCATCTGAAAGCAACACCTGCTCCTGACTTCCAAGCGCATTGACAGTCTGATAATGGAGATAAAATGAAATCGTATCCTGTAACAACAGGCTTTTAACTTCGGCTAAAACCTGCGTACAAAACAATTGACTATTCGACGCCTGCAGCACTCTGGATGTTGCCGTTACAACATCTTCAAGCCCTTTATGCCCTTGTTCGACTTCCCGAATATCGCGATAAGAGCGTATAGCCGAATAAATCGTGGTTTTAAGACGTGTAGAATTCAGTTCAGCCTTGTTCTTGTAGTCGTTGATGTCGTAGTTGCGTATCACATCTTCTTCCGGCGCCTCGCCCGGCTGTCCGGTGCGTAACACCAGCCGCGTGGCCGTGTTTTTGTGGCTTTCCCGGATCCACTTCACCAGATCAAGACCGGCGTGATCGTCTTCCATCACCACATCGACCAACGCCAGCGCGATATCTGAGTGCTCTTCAAACAGCGCTTTTGCCTCCTCAGCCGATTTCGCTTTTAGAAACACCAACGGACGGCTATCAACCTGAACACGTTTCAACACCATTTCAGAGATAGAAATAACATCGTCTTCGTCATCAATCAGGGCGACTTTCCAGGGTGCCAAAGCTTCCGACAAGCGACCTTCAAACACATGAGACGCAGGTGCTTGAGGAGCCGACTTTTTTGAGAACAGCGGGTTGGGCATAGAACTTACCTGAACAGGGACAAGAACAACCGGTACTCCCAAAACAATAGTTTAGGGCTTGGTCACTTTCCACTCAGCCAGCATGAAAATTCCAACACCAATCGTGTACAACGGGATCAAGGAATGGCACATACATCCTTGCAGCCAGCCTGGTTAACCCTCCTGTATTGATGTGTATAAACAAAGAGATGTACCGCAGCCTGCATAGTGAAACAGGCTGCGGAAAGCAGCTTACTCGAGCAGTCCGTCAAGTCCCGATTGCAGCTGATTGAGTGATTTAAGGTCGTCGGCAGCCTTGATCAGATTCATGCCAAGGGCGTTGGCAACGTCAATCGGAAACCCATCCTTGATCTGTTTTTCATCCTGATGTTCGTCTTCCGCCTGTTTTAGATACTTCGCCAGATACAGCACTCCCGCCAGCTTCGAATAGCTCTTACCGTCGCCAGCGTTATTTTGTTCCAGAATCGCCTGCTGCATCTCCGCGGGGAATTTCCAGCGTTTAGCCAGTTCAGAACCAACATCAGCATAGGAATACCCAAGCTGACCGTACTCCAGTAGATGACGTTTGCTACCAATACTCTCCGCCTCATCAACCCGTCGGGTATCGTCTGGCAGAACAACACGAATCAGCAAGCTGCCAATCGAATGCAACATGCCACAGGTAAAGGCAGTTTCCTTGTCGCAGCCAGGTACATATTTCGCAACCCAGCCAGCAAGAGCACCGATGGCAAAGGCATCACGCCAGAATTTTTTCTGATCAAAACCCGCCGGCACCTTGAAGGCACCGGTAACACCAGATGCCAACACCATAGTGCGCAGGTTGCTAAAACCAAGCATCATAATGGCGTCATGCGGGTTCGAGATGGTCCGCGAAACGCCATAATGGGCTGAGTTTGCCATACGCAAAACCTTGGCCGTCAACGACTGATCCAGCGCAACCTTACGGCTGATTTCATCAACGTCGACATCTTCATCGCGGAAGCTTTCGATCAGTTCCTGCACGACTTTGGGGATATGGGGAAGTTGGCGGGATTCCGCAAAAATGGTGGCCATGCTCATTGTTATTCACCCTGTTTTGATTGGCTTACTTCAGCATAGGTCAGGATGCTGGTCTGGCTAATCCAGAGCAGAAATTTGATGACTATGGCAAGATCATCCCCGATTCAGAGCACTCTCAGTACAAACGATGTGCCATGTATCATGACAACTCAGCAACCTAGTCTGTGTTAGTGCTCGGAGGCGTTGCATGTTAGTCTGAGGACATATTATCAAGCCCTGAAGGGAAACTGGATTCTAATACTGGTAATAAAATGCCTATAATTCTTACGACAATTTGCTTGGTCTATATTTTATCAGGTCTGTATTTTTCAATAAATTTAGCCAACGAAGAAAAATGTAAAAACAATTTCTATATAACCTGGCTAAAAGTTCAACACTCTTTCGTATCCCCCCAAACGCTAGACTCCCTGGCACCGCTTCGTGAATCAAAAAACTTCATAAGATTACGAATCTCCATTATTACTTTTTATGCAACATTTTTTGTATTTTCTATAGCTAACATAATCACCCTGATTTGAAATTTAGCCCGACAAAACAAAATCAAGCCTGCCCTCCAGCCGACCCAGCCTGCTGCATCAACAACTATTTACCTACAAACCCGGGACTTTTCTCAGGATTCGTTGAGCTACTCCTGAAGTAGCCGGCAACTTCCTATTCAGCAGACGAGGTCTGTCAAGGCCACATTTATCAGCAAAACGATTAGTCTTCGGCTTTCTTTCTTAGTCTATATTGTTATTATACCCACCTAAATAATCCCTATAGGTGGAGCATACCCAAATGACATTTATACTTATGGGAACCATAGCATCAATTCTGACTTTCAATCTGATAATTTTTAAGTTTCAAAGAAAACAGATCTGGATAACATTAGAGTCGAATTACTCTTGCCATCAAAAGGAATTCAGAAAAACTCCTGTATCAAAACAGACGAATAAAAGATTTTTATACAAGGATAAAAATGGAAACTGGCTAAACACAAACCTTGTATTCATCAAGGAGTCAAAAGATTATATTGACATTGGAAATGATTCGATCGCTGTATTTTTACCATGTTCAGTAAAAGTACCCCAAAAAGATATTGAGATCACCTGCCACGGACATTTATTCGGAACGCAATCTCATCGGTATTTCATAAAATCACTAGGGATAGAATTCGCAGCGTCTTTAAAATAGTTCCCCACACTACAAGGCTACTAAAATATGAAGTTATCAACTATTATTTTCCTCATGATTTTATCGAGCAACTCTTTTTCTATAACATGCGAAGAGTACAACGCCATGCCGATGTACTCACATAAAACCAGAGTAATACCTCAGCTTTTTCCACCACCAGGAAAATTAAAAAAAATTGAAAAGCAAAGTACTCCCGACGGTTTAATCTTCTACATCCCAACAGACATGAAAAATGGTGAATTTGAAAAACTCAAAAACTCATCTATATATAGAAGAAACGGAGCATCTATAGTTATAACCGAAACCCCAACCTATTACATTTTCGAAAAGCCGGTCGAAAGTAAAATTTTCATTGAAAAATTAACAAAAGCCATTACAAAAAAACATTCAGAAAACAGCCCTATGCTCAGAGAAATCAGACTTCTGGAAATACTCTTTCATATGGGAGATTCAAATATGGAGTCAATTAATAGCTGGAAACTTAAACATATTATCCAACACAGAAAACATCATACTATGGAATAAGCAGACTCTATACCATATAACATACAAATTTGGAAATATTCTAATAAACTACTACAATGGGTCATTAGATTTCGATACTTTTGCACAAAATCTTTTCCTGGAACTTGAGGATGAAAAAATTCAAAAATAGATTCTGAATAGACAGAGCCATTAGTATAGACCTCACAAAGTAGCCTCTGAAAATCAGGATTGACTATTTCCAGTAATCGCCGATTCTGGGTTTAAAGACGTCGATTCAAACGTCTGGATACCTATTTTTTATTCAGTAGCCCGATATTCAAGCGACATCTCTTTTTTAGGAAAGCAGCGCCTTTTGAACTCTTAGTAATAGAACTACCTATGTCACTGTTACATCATGAGCACCGGTTCGTACAACTCCTAACTTACTCTCTAATCGATGGGGTATGGTAGGAGGACCTACCAAACGAAGAAATACAGGCCGTTGAGATGGGGCCTGATTAATGATTTATCGGACAACTATGTTGAAAATACCGAATCATTCAATACTCAATAAACAATACACAGGCCAACGCTTATGAAAAGTAACGAATTGCTCTCCAGTATCAACGAACTCAAGCTTCACATAATTTCCAGTATCGATAGATTCACGACCTTTGACACAGCCATATCGACTTCGGTAAAAAAAATACCGCCCAGTATCCAACGTTATATCGTCATACGTACTGGATGTGTAAAACTTATTTACCACACCCTCAGCCAATAGAACCTCTTTATTTTTAACACCTTCAAATTTTACAACATCTATCAAAAGTACAAAAAGAAAAACAATTCCAACCACAGAAGTCAGTTTCAGTTCTTTATTCAAACCTACCTTCCTTGATCTAAGACAGATGAATACAAACATCAAAGCAAAAAATAAAAGAACTATCATCTGTCTTCCGTTGCAAAGTTAAACCAAGAAAAAGTCTTTGTAGAAGTGTACCCAACCGAGGAAGAAATTATACCTGCTCCACTTACATCAAGGCCTGCAGAGACCGTAATTCCAGCAACATAACCATCAGCCCCATTGATAGCTTCTCCGGCAAAAGTCAAGTCAAATACTCTCCGTCCACACCGCCCAACATATACTGACTTGGGATATCATGGACACCCACCCAGATCCAAAAGTGGATGTCCTGTTTTTCTGCCTCCCCCGCAGCGACAATATCAGCTCAAAGCCGCCATGCAGCCTTCTACCTAGGCATAAACACAGCGGCCCGACTAATGTTAACAATCGAGCAAATTCCGCGGCGGGTATATTACATGAGTATACTGATCTAAACGTGGATCTAAACGTGGATGTCCTGTTTGTTGCATCCTGTTTGTTGCACTACCAGCATATTTAACAGCCCAGCGCGCAGCTTCATATTCCCGATCTGCGCGTGCTGGATCGCATGAACTTTTAGCGGTTAATAGATCTCATCGCGAAACCGGTTTACTGGCCTGGCCAGCCAAGTCAGATAGCAGAGACACAGAATTTTTGATCCCCATCCTGTTTAACAGCGATGCATCCGTTATTCTCTGAACCCTGAATCTGCCGCCGGAACCACAATGCCCCTATTCTTCTCTATCACTCGTTTGAAAAACCGTCGAATTTTCCAGATCCTGGCGCCCACTCTGCAGCCTGGCCGGTTAATGCACGCCGTATTACTCACTGCCGTTCTACTGTTAACAGGATGCAGCGAACCAGCACTGCCGAAGCTGACAGCAACCGATCGTATCCTCGCCTTTGGTGACAGCCTCACGGAAGGCAAAGGCGTCCATCCGTCATCCAGTTACCCCGCTGTGCTGCAACACATCATTGATATACCAGTGGCAGGAGAAGGCGTCAGCGGAGAAACCACCGCAGAAGGTTTACTGCGGCTACCGGAAACCCTGGATCGCTGGCAACCAAAACTGGTGATTTTGATGGAAGGCGGCAACGATATTCTGCGTAATTACCCGGTTTCCGAAACTCGCGCTAATCTGGCACAGATGATCGAAATCATTCAGGCGCGCGACATTCCGGTTGTCTTGCTTGGCATACCACGCAAACGCCTGTTATCGGACTCGGCCCCATTCTACAAGGAACTGGCAGAACAATATGAACTGGTGCTTGAAGAAGACCTAGTTGCCGGACTGATCCGATCACCGTCGATGAAATCGGATGCGGTACACTTTAACGAAGCAGGATACCAAAAATTGGCCGAAGGCATCGCCGAGCTGCTACGCGACAATGGTGCGCTGTAGAAGGTATTTATTATTGGCAGTCTTTTTCATTTCCCCGTCACTACGCGGTCACTCTAAAATGAATTTAGCAATCATAATAATGTTCGCAACATTATCAAACAAAACTCTTTGGATAACATGCGAAGAATATAAAGCCGCACCATCAAACCTACACAAAACCGTAGCCACCAATTACAACCTCTCATTAAAAGAGAAAACTCAATAAATATACAAAATAAAAACCCCTGAAAACTCAGAACTATACTTGACAGAAGGAATGGAAAATGGTGATTTTAAAGCTAACACAACCACACACACTTATATAAAAGATGATACACATGTCGTCATAACAAAAATACCAATACACTATCTAATAAACACTCAGGAAAACAGAAAAAACTTTATAAAAGAACTAGAAACAGCAATCAAAAGAGGCGAAAGAGACAATCTTTCATGCTTAATAGCGTCAGAGAACTGGAAGTATGATTTTATATGGGAGATGGTAATCTGGTCGCCTTTCATGTCAGGTAAAATGGAATTCCTATCAAACGAAGAAAACATTATAATATGGAACCAACAGACTCTGGCTCACATCAGATATAAAAATGGCAATTCTCTGATAAACTTTTATGTAGGGATATTAGATTTTGACAATTTTGCCAAAAATCTTTTTCTGAAGCTCGAGGATGAAAAAAATCATAAATAGATTCTGAATAGACAGAGCCATTAGTATCAGGGATTGGATGGGGACAAACGGTGTTGTGGATAAATCTTCTTCCGAGTATGGGTTATCTACAGTTGCAGGGCAGCTCACAACATCAACAATTCTCGTTGGCGGCGTTCTTCTTCGACCTTTCACAGCTTAGTCACAAGTCGTTACTCAATGGACTACAGCAGGTCAACTTGGTGCAAATACTAGGTGGGTAATGACGGCGGGAATTCCTATAGGAATTACATAATGGCTGGAGGGCCTCAGTTACAGGCTTCATATTCTCTGTTCTGGTCAACAAAACCGGACACATTAATTTGCTAATTTCTCGTACTCCACCGGTGATAAATCACCGTTCGTAGAGTGCAGTCGATCCAGGTTGTAGTACTTCATGTAAGCCGCGACATCCTGC
>NZ_JAHXZR010000015.1 GCF_019740315.1 Oceanobacter mangrovi | reverse complement strand
TCCGAACTCAGAAGTGAAACGCAGCATCGCCGATGGTAGTGTGGGGTCTCCCCATGTGAGAGTAGGTCATCGTCAAGCTCTTAAACAGAAGCCCCGTCAGCTAATGCTGACGGGGCTTTTTTCGTTTAGGGGCTTTTAAAGCTGCTATTGGAAATCAGGCTCGTGCTATCTTTTTGCCAATACAGTCTGGAACGGAACCCTGGCAATGTCCCTCTCTGAATCCCCTTTGTCTTTTGAACTACTGAAAGAGCGTCAACGTAACCTGCGTGACAGCTTGCCAGAGTTTCTCGACTTGCGTCTCCACCGCGCCCTGAGCTGGTTGCAACGGGCAGAGCTGTGCGAAGACGACGATGGCGCTTTTATCTTTCTCTGGATTGCTTTGAATGCCGCCTATGCCAACGATACTCATAGCGAACCAGAGCCTGAGGAAAATACCTTTCATTTCTTTATCAAGCGTATTGTTCAGCTCGACCGTGATCGACAGATCAGCGACCTGCTGTGGGACACCTGGCAGAAAGCCATCAAGCACTTGTTAGACAATCAGTACGTGTACCAGCGCTACTGGGATTTCCAAAATCAGAAAGCTGGTATTGAAGAGTGGCAGATCAGCTTTAATCGCGCTCGAGATCACTCAAAGTCTGCGTTGGCCAATCAGCAAACGGATGTGGTACTGAATATTGTGATGGATCGGCTTTATACCTTACGCAATCAACTGGTTCACGGCGGTGCAACCTGCGGTGGCAGTGTTAATCGCAGCCAGGTTATGGACGGTCGTCAGATTCTGGCATCACTGGTGCCGCTGGTGATTGCCATTATGCTGGATAATGCCGACGAACATTGGGGCGAACCCTATTATCCGGTTAGAAAACGAGAGGCTAGTGAAAGTCATGGGAGCTGACAGCCAGCTGTTCCATCTCGCTGCTGAGGTTGTTAAGACGGTAGGCGATGATATGAAGGATACCGCTGTGGTCATCTTTTTCGAGCTTGCCGAATACCTGCAGAATCCTTGCCTGGGTTAATTCCTGCAGCTGGCGTTTGGCGAGATCCAGCCATACCACCACATTGATATTACCGGTCTCATCCTCAAGCGTCACAAAGGTGACGCCTGCCGAGGTTCCCGGCCGTTGGCGACAGGTCACCAGCCCGGCGACCCAAAGCTCGGTTTCATGAGCCTGGAATTTTAGCGAGGCAGCACTATATGCCTGTCCCAGCTTTCCCTGTTCTCGAAGAATCTCAATTGGATGACGGCCAAGAGATAAGCCTAGCGCCTGATAGTCTTGCAGCAGTTCTTCCACTTCATTGGGGCAATCCAGCGGCCATTGGAAGGGCTCTGGCTCGTTGGCAGTCATTGCAAGAAGGTCATTGTCCAGTGCTTCACTGACGATCCAACTGGCTTGTTGGCGTTGTTGCTGTAGCGACGCAAACGCATTGGCTGATGCCAGAGCCGCTAATTCAGCAGCATCAACAGCGGATAAATAACGGCATTGGGACAAGTCTTTATAACCCTGTGGGGGACGAGCTGAAATCAATTGCTGTGCCGCCTGTTCTGATAGCCCTCTTACCAGCCGTAATCCCAGCCGAATCGCCAGCTCACCTTGATACGGCTCCAGCATGTGATCCCGCTGACTGGCATTGATATCCACTGGCAGTGTTACGACACCATGATGGCGGGCATCTTCGATCAACTGTGCCGGGCTATAAAAGCCCATCGGCTGGCTGTTCAATAGTGCGCAGCAAAAAATGGCCGGATGGTGGCACTTCAGCCAGGCGGTGATGTAAACGAGCAGGGCAAAACTGGCGGCATGGGATTCCGGAAAGCCGTATTCTCCAAAGCCCTCCAGCTGTCGCTGGATGCGTTGAATGTATTCTTCGGTGAAACCTTTTTCCTTCATGGCGCTGGCGAGCCGTGCTTGCAGCCGGTGCATATGACCTTTCTTGCGCCAGCTGGCCATCGAGCGGCGTAGCAGATCGGCTTCGGCAGCACTGAAGTTGGCGATTTCCATGGCAAAAGCGATGACCTGCTCCTGAAACAGTGGAATTCCTAACGTGCGTTCCAGGATTGGTTTGAGTTCTGGTAACGGGTAATCGGCAGCTTCTTCGCCGTTACGACGTTTCAGGTAGGGATGCACCATGTCGCCGTGAATCGGACCGGGGCGAACAATCGATACCTCGATGACAAGGTCATAATAATTCCGCGGTTTCAGCCGTGGCAGCATGTTCATCTGAGCCCGGCTTTCCACCTGAAAGACACCCACGGAATCTGCCTTCTGCAGCATCTGATAGGTTGGCGGATCCTCGCGCGGGATATCCGTAATCGAGAAGGTTCTTCCCTGTTGTTCGCCCAGCATGGCAAGCGCCCGGCGAATCGCAGACAGCATTCCCAATCCGAGCACGTCCATTTTCATCAGCCCCATGGTTTCCAGATCTTCCTTGTCCCACTGGATCACGGTGCGATCAGCCATGGCGGCGTTTTCGATTGGAACCAGGTCGGTCAGGCGTCCGGCTGTAATTACAAAACCACCAACGTGTTGTGACAGATGACGGGGAAAGCCGAGTATCTCCTGCAGGCGTTGTTTGAACTGATGCAGCAGCGCGACCTGACCCAGAGCTGGCGAAACGAATTCATCAATCCAGTTGGGACCGCGATAACGCCAGCCAAAATTGGCGATCACATGTTCAAGCTGCATCAGATCAAGCCCCAGCGCCTTGCCAATATCCCGCACCGCGCTTTTCGGGCGATAACTGATCACTGTCGCGGCCAATGCCGCGCGTTCACGACCGTACTTGCGATAGATGTACTGGATCACTTCTTCGCGTCGCTGGCTTTCAAAATCGACGTCGATATCCGGCGGCTCCTTGCGTTCCTCCGAGATAAAACGTTCGAACAGCAGGCTGACTTCAACCGGATTCACTTCGGTAATTCCAAGGCAATAACAGACGACAGAATTGGCCGCTGAGCCCCGTCCCTGGCAGAGAATGCCTGCGTTTTTGGCAAACTGAACGATGTCATGAATGGTGAGGAAGTAATGCTCGTATTGCTTGCGTTCGATTAACGCCAGTTCCTTGTCGATGGTGGCTTGTACCCTGGTGGGTGTACCGTCCGGGAAACGTCGTTGTTGGCCCTGAATAACCTGCTGACGTAGCCAGTCAGTTGCCGAGACACCTTGCGGTACACAGTCATCAGGATACTGATAGCTGATCTCGTCCAGCTCAAACTGGCAGCGGTTGGCGATTTCAACAGTCGAGGCCAACAGCGGTTGACTGTAAAGACTGGCCAGCTTGCTGTGAGACCGCAAGTGGCGTTCGGCATTGCTGAAGAGTTGCGCGGGAATATCCGCCACACAGGCTCCCAATCGAATGGCCGTCAGGCAGTCCTGTAGTGGCTGGCGGGACGGATGATGCATATGCACCTGGCTGGCACAGGTAACGGGTAGCTGGAGCTGTTCAGCGGTTGTCAGTAGCTGGTCAAAACTTATGCTGTCATTTTCATCGAGCAGGCGTTCGGCCAGAAGCCAGAGTCGATGCTGGAAATGACTGCGCAAGGTTTTAATCCATCCGGACTTGAAATCGGTTGTTGCTGCTGGTTGCCAGAGTAATAACAGCTGGGCAGATTCCAGCAAATCCTGTGGAGTAAAGCGGTATTCCCCTTTGCTGGCTGCCCGTCGACAGCGGCTGATCAGCTGACATAACTCGGCGTAAGCCTTGCGACTGGGCGCTAACAAAACAAAGCAGTGCTGCTGCCAGCGGAATTCAGCTCCAATGATGAGTTTGGGAGCGTGATTGTCTGGATGCTGCTGTTGCCATTCCTTGAGCGCTTGCCAGCCTCGTACAACCCCCGCTAGTGAACATTCATCGGTGATCGCTAACGAGTGATAGTTTAATTCAGCGGCACGTTGTATCAGTTCTTCCGGGTGAGAAGCGCCACGCAAAAAACTGAAGTTACTGATGCAATGCAGTTCGGCGTAGGCAAACGGAGCGGCCGGGGTTACGACGTCCTGATTCATCTGATTAACCAAACAGGCCGTGGATAAACCAGTGTTGGCTGGCGTCGCGGAACAGCCACAATAACTGGCCCTGTTGCTGGCTCAGGTAATAGTCTCGGCGTATCGGTTGGTTGTCCCACCAACCGCTGCAAATGCGTTCAGGTTGTAACGAGATCAGGCTGTCTCTGGCTGGTTGCTGGCAGGGCACAGGAGTATGTAATAGCCACAGTGGTCGTTGCAGGCCACGGCGCGCCGGAGTCGGGCTTCTGTTCTGATGAATACTGAGCAAGCTGCCCGCCAGCTCCGGACGTGGGTCGCCACAGACATCCAGATAAAACAGCTGCTGATGCTGTAGTCGTGCCTGCAAGCGGTTCAGCAGACTATGGTCTGTTGGTACTTGTTGGCTGCCCAGGATACTCGACCAATCGTTTTGACAATCTGGCTGGCGTGGCTGGAATTGGTCGACGCTCAGTCGCAATGCCGTGACCGGAGCTGGCAAGCTGAACTGGCCAAGCCGATAACGCAGTAGCGCCAGCAGTTCCTGCTCCCTGTGCTCATGACGGGCAAAGCCCAGCTGCCATTCGGTATCGGGCAATTCCCGGTGGCGCAGCTGCAGGGTCAGACTGCGGGTGGCCAGCTGGCGTTGTTGCAGCAAACCACACAGCGACGCCAGCATTGGCCGCAGTGGAAACAGCAGCCCGTTCCTGTGTTCGACTTCTTCAATAAACAGGGTTTCTTGCTGAAACTGCAGAGGCGGCTCGAACCATTGCATGGGCTGGCGACGATGACCCTGAATGCGCTCGAGATAATCGACCAGCGCCATGCCGTAGCGGCTTGCCAGTCCGGTGAGTGGCAGTTTGATCAGGTCTGCCAGTCGTTTGGCACCGATGCGTTGCAACTTGAGCTGAAGCGCGGGCTCAAGCTGTAGCTGGGCCAGCGACAAGTTGTGTAGTCGTTGACGTAACCCGTCTGTATCTGTGCTGGGCTGTCCCAGCTGGTTGATCGCCAGCAGGCGGGCGGCCTGGGCAGCTGGAGCGACCGCCAGTTGCAGCGGCCATTGTGGCGGAGCTGCTTGCTGAATTTGCCGCCAGAGCATCTCCAGTCCGCCGAACAGCTGTAACATGCTGCCGACTTCCAGCCACATGCCCTGTGGTGGATCGAGGCAAATCTGGGCGGCAAAACGGTAGGCCCACAGGGCTTTCTGTTCGAGCAGTTGTTGCTGTTGCACCGGATCGAACGGCAGGCAGTGCAGCGACGGGCACAGGCTGGCAGCGGTCGCCACCGACATCTCGGGCTTGACGCCGGCCTGACGGGCTTTGGCATTGCACTGTACGACCAGCTGGGTAGCGGACTGAATCAGCGCCACCGCGCGGTAGGGTGGAATATTCAGCCCGTGCAGATAGAGATCCGGGTAATACAGATAGAGCCAGAGTTGCTTCATAACCGTCTGCAGGCCAACTCAGCTGGCGCTTTGGGTCAGGTCGATGTTGAACGGATTGCCCGGCCAGCTGCCGCGACGCTTGAAACATTGCACCTGTAACTGGCTGGCAGACAGTCGCTGTACGCCCAGCCGCAGCGCGGCGGGAGAACCGCTGGCATCAAAGCCGGTTTGCGGCCATAGCCAGCAATGGCTGCGACTGTCGTTGGCGGCGACCTGTAAACGGCGAATATGCGGCTTGTGCCATTCTGCCAGCCAGCCCAACACCGCGCTGCAATGGCCACTGCGCAGGCCTTCCTCCATGCACCAGACTGCTTCCTGATAAGACTTGGGGTGTACCACCAGAATGTGTTTGAGGTTAACCCCCGCGAGTGTCAGCGCCGGGGCGTAGGGCAGTGCTGGCGGTGCAATCCACAAGATCCAGCGAGGCTGTTGGCTGAGTTCTGCCAGTGCTGGCAATACCAGGCTGATCTCGCCACTGCCAAGCCCCTGATGGTAAATCTCACACAGTTGACCAGCCTGCCAGCCACCGGCGGGCAGCTGCTGGTCGAGCTCGCTAAAGCCGCTGGAAATAACACTGCCGGGCAAGGATGGCTGACGGCAGGCCTGCCAGACCTGGCCCTGATCCTGCACCTGGCTGAGGGCTGTGTTGGTGTGACTGGTTGTCTGCATGGATGAATCGGACTGCATGCTGAAACGCCTTGCGCCGGTCGACGCGTTTGATCGTTAAATCTCAATATACTGTATAAATAAACAGTATATTGGCGCGATGCGCAAGCCCCAATAACTGTCTTATGGCTGACATGCCTGCCTGCGCTGGAATTCTGTGTATTGGCGAGACAGTTACTGCGACAGCGGCATTAGCGGCGTATAATCGCTGCTCAGTGAGAAAGAACCGGAATTCACCGGTCAGAGCGAGCAGGAGAGAAGCATGAGTCAGCCAGAACGTTTGGTCATTTTCGATACCACCATGCGCGACGGGGAGCAAAGCCCGGGTGCATCCATGACCAAAGAGGAAAAGGTTCGCATCGGCAAGGCGCTGGAAAAAATGCGCGTTGATGTGATCGAAGCCGGTTTTGCAGCCGCCTCTCCTGGTGACTTTGCCTCTATTGACGCAGTGGCTCAGGCCGTTCGTGAAAGTACCGTGTGCAGTCTGGCGCGTGCCGTCGACAACGACATCGAACGGGCGGCAGAATCGCTGCGCAAGGCCGAGCGCGCCCGTATTCACACCTTTATCGCGACATCACCGATCCACATGCAATACAAGCTGCGGATGCAGCCGGATCAGGTGGTGGAGCAGGCCATTTACGCGGTTAAAAAAGCCCGCAGCCTGGTGGAAGACGTGGAGTTTTCCTGTGAAGACGCTGGCCGTTCCGATATGGATTTTCTCTGTCGTATCATCGAAGCTGCGATTGATGCCGGTGCCCGTACCATCAATATTCCGGATACCGTCGGTTACGCCATTCCGGAAGAATTCGGTTACAAGATCAAAACCCTGCTGCAACGTATTCCGAACGCCGACAAGGCGATCTTCTCTGTGCACTGTCACAACGACCTGGGTCTGGCGGTTGCCAACTCGTTGGCGGCCGTGGCCAACGGTGCCCGTCAGGTCGAATGCACCATCAATGGTCTGGGCGAGCGTGCCGGTAACGCAGCACTGGAAGAGATTGTGATGGCGACCCGTACTCGTCATGACCTGTTCAACATCGACTGCGGCATTGATACCACGCATATCGTGCCGACTTCCCGCCTGGTGTCTGGCATTACCGGTTTCCCGGTACAGCCGAACAAGGCCATTGTGGGTGCCAACGCCTTTGCTCACGAATCCGGTATTCACCAGGATGGCGTGCTGAAGCACCGTGAAACCTACGAAATCATGAAAGCGGAAGACGTCGGTTGGGGTGCCAACAAGATGGTCATGGGCAAGCACTCCGGCCGTGCCGCATTCCGCAGCCGTCTGGAAGAGCTGGGCGTGACTTTCGAAACCGATGCTGCCCTGAACGAGGCCTTTGCCCGCTTCAAGGATCTGGCCGACAAGAAACACGAAATATTCGATGAAGACCTGCAGGCGCTGGTGAGTGAAACCGTTGCCAATACCGCCCCGGATATTTTCAAACTGGTGTCACTGGCGAGCCGTTCCGCCACTGGTGAAACCCCGGTAGCCGATCTGGTCATCAGCCATGACGGTCAGGAACACAAGGTCAGCAGTGAAGGCAGTGGCCCGGTTGATGCCGCGTTGAAAGCCATCGAGCAGGTAGCCAATTCTGGTGCCAGCCTGCAGCTGTACTCGGTGAACGCCATCACCCAGGGTACTGATTCTCAGGGTGAAGTTACCGTGCGACTGGAAAAAGGCGGTCGTATCGTTAATGGTAACGGTGCCGATACCGATATTGTTGTCGCCTCTGCCAAGGCCTATATCCACGCTCTGAACCTGCTGTACTCCAATGTGGTGCGTCAGCATCCACAGAACGACGGCGTTTGAGGTTGCAGGAATAATCAACCAGCATGCGTGAAGTCGTTCGTCAGCAATATCTGCGCGCGATGGGGATTCCGGTCTGGATTCCCCGTCAGTCGCTTCCCAATGCTGCTGCCAGCCAGCTGCAGCCATTTCTGGAAAATGATGATTCGTTGCATGGCAGTGGTGAGCTGCCAGCGGGCCATTTACCGGATTTCCGTCATGCGGAAGATCGTCACGTGGGCGGCCATATGGTGGCCCAGCTGCTCGATCATGGTCAGCAAAATCATGCCGGTTTGCAGACTGCTGCCAAGGTTGAAGCGCCGGCGGTGGCTGAGTCAGACAAGCCGGTTACCAACACGAATCCGCTGCCAATCGACGAGCCTGTTGATCTGACACCCCCTCGCTTTGAGCTGCATTTCGTAAAATTCGGCGATGAACTGGTGTGGGTCTGTGATGACTTCAACGAACTCGGCAACTTGCTGGCCTTTGCGCCACGGGTTTGCGCGGCGATGGGCTGGGAAGTCTTGCGCAGCGAACCGGTGATGTTCCGCTGGCCGTTTATCGAGCATGCCCGTGAAGATCAGGGCGCGGCGGTAGCCGAACAGGCGCTGCGGGCACAGTGGAGCTACTTTGCCCATCACGGTGCTCGCCAGGTGATTGGCTTTGGTGAACAAAGCCAGCGCTGGCTGCGCCGAATTGAAACACCAGGCTGCTATATGTCGGAATCCGTCTCGGCGGTGATGGCCGATGGTCGCCTGAAAAAACAACTGTGGTTGCAATTGGTTTCGTTAAAAGGTGTGCTTGCATGAGCAGCGATCTGCAATTCCGGCCTGCCGGGCTGGATGATCTGGATGCCATTATGGCGATTGAGCAAGCCAGCCATTTTCATCCCTGGAGCCGCTCCGTGATGGAACGTTACCTGGGCAAGGCCGGGGCAAGCTGGAAACTGCTGGATGGCCAGCAGCTGCTGGGATTTGCCGTCTGTCCGCAAATTGTTGGCGAAGCCGAGTTGATGGATATCGCCATTGACCCGGCGCAGCAGGGCAAGGGCCATGGCCAGTGGTTATTGCAGCAATTGTTGCAGCAGGTGATGGACGACGGCTGCGAGCGTATGTTTCTGGATGTGCGTGAAAGCAATGCGCCTGCCATCGCGGTGTACGAAAAACTGGGCTTTTGCCAGGTTGGTGTCAGGCCCAACTATTATCCAACGGCAACCGGCAAGGAAGACGCCTTGCTGTACTGCCAGGAACTTGTTCTCTAAGCGGAGCCCGTATGACCCCTTTGCTGCCGGACTGGATGACGGGTGTCTTGATGGTTGGCAGCCTGGCCTTGTTGGCTTATGCCACGGCGACCTATCGCTGGCAGGCATTGCGGGAACAGCGCATCGCCCAGCATCTGTTTTTTGGCTGCGTACTGGTACTGAGTCTGTTCTGGCACGCCACGGCGGGGATTTTACCCGGGCTGGAATTTCATATTCTGGCGCTGACCTCGGCGACCCTGTTGATGGGCTGGCGACTGGCACTGGTGGCCAGCGCACTGATGCAGCTGATTCAGCTGCTGTTGGGCGAGGTCCATTGGGCGGATTTTGGTTATCACTTCCTGATCGAAAACGCCCTGCCGATTGCCTTCACCTGGCAATTCTATTCACTGGTGTATCGACGTCTGCCGCACAATCCGTTTGTGTATATCCTGGTGGCGGGATTTATTAACGCCGGTTTTACCCACGCTTTTCTGGATCTGCTTCAGAGCGGTATTTATGCCCTCACTGAAACCTATCCAGCCCACAAGATCTGGCACGATTACCTGCGTTATATGCCGATGATGATGTTCCCGGAAGGCGTCGTGAACGGCATGTTTATCGCTGGCATGGTGGCGTTTCATACCGAATGGCTCAGCACCTTCGATGAGGATTCCTATTTTAAATAGGCCTGCCAGCGGCTTTTGACAGCAACCGGGCTCAGCGCGGCGCGTATTTCTGTAATTTCCGCTGCAACGTGCGCCGGTGCATATTCAGCGCCCGGGCAGTGGCGGAAATATTGCCGTCGTTTTCATTCAGCACCCGCTGGATATGCTCCCATTCGAGCCGGTCGACGGACATGACCTGAGCGTCTTCTTCCGGCAGTTCATCTACGGCCTGGTTCTGTTCGTCGAAGGCCGCCAGTAATTCCTGCAGGGTTGCCGGTTTGTGCAGATAATTGTGAGCGCCGAGTTTGATGGCTTCGACGGCAGTGGCGATACTGGCGTAGCCGGTCAGCATGACGATCTTCAGTTCTGGCTGATTGAGCAGCAGCCGTGGAATCAGTTTGAGGCCGGACTCGTGTTCCATGCGCAGGTCGAGGGTCGCCCAGTCGGGCTGGAATTCCGCCTGACGAATCAGCGCCTGCTCACCGTCAGCGGCGCTGGCAGTCGCATGACCATGGCGTTCGAGACTGCGGCACAGTACCTGACTGAAATGGATATCGTCATCAATCACCAGAATACGGGGTTTGTTCATTGTGAAGCTCCTGCGGTTGCTGGCTGGCTGATCGGCAAGCTGAGCCGACAGCGGCTGCCACCACCTTCTAACGGCTGTAATTCGATGCTGCCACCAAACTGTTCAACACTGGCATTGCTGAGGTAGAGGCCAATGCCCATGCCGGTGTGTTTGTCGCTCTGATAGGGCACATAACGGCTGATGGCTTCGGCAGCGCTGGTATCCGGCTGGATAATGTCCAGCAGCCAGAACTGGCCATCGTCATGGGCCTGGATTCTGATGCTTTGTTCGCCAGCTTCGGCGGCGTTGTCGAGCAGGTTTAACAAGGCCTGGTCGAGCAGTGGCGAGGTTTCGATGTTGGCGTCGCTGTTGACTGTCAGCTCGCTCCATTCGGCATTGGGGTGACTCAATTGCCAGCGTTGCAGGTTGCCGTTGAGCCAGTCGCGGGCCGGTTGGCGGCGGGCAGTACGTGCTTCCCGGCCTTGGCGAGCCAGCTCCTTGAGGGATTGCTGGCAGCGGCTGACCTGTTGATGCAGCAGTTGCAGATCTTCCTGAATGGCCGGGGCTGCTTCGCTCTGGATCAGGTCGTCGAGCAGCATGCTCATGGTCATTAATGGCGTGCCCATTTCATGGGCGGTGCCCGCGGCCAGCGTGCCGATACCGACCAGTTGTTCGTTTTTCAGCTGTTGCTCACGCAAGCGCTGAATTTCCTGTTGCTGACGCTGGCGGGTTCGTACCAGCTGCGGAATCAGGGTAACCAGAATCAGGGAGCTGAGCACAAAGGTCAGCCACATGCCGGACAGGTGCCAGCTTGCCAGTGACAGGCTGCCGCTGCTGAGGTCGTGTAGCAGAATCGGCTGATAGATAAAAGTCAGCAAGCTGTAGTCGGCAATCGCCAGCAAGGCGATCCAGATTGACTGGCCCCACGGCAAGCCCCAGGCAGCAATCACCAGCAGAATCAGGAAGTAGGAAATCAGCGGGTTGGTGGCGCCGCCGGTAAAAAATAGCAGCCCGGTGAACAGCTGGCATTCCATCGCCAGAAACATCAGCAACTGCCAGTCCTGAATATTTTTGCGAGCCAGATGCCATTGGGTAAACACCAGCAAGGGCAGATAAAAGGATAACAGCACCCAGGCTGCATCCAGGTAACTGGCGCCCTGGAATTGCAGATAACCCAGAAAGATCAGCCAGACACTGGCAATGGTCAGCTGCAGCATCGCCAGTCGCTGTAATACCGGGTTCAGGTTGGAATTACGCAGGCCGGAGCGAGTGAAACTTGAGTGAGAAAGGCTGGAATTCTTGTTGCTTTGCACTGCCATGACCGCTTGAACAGGAATGGGAAATCACGGCAAGCAGTATACCGCCTTCGGGCCAGGGCGCATTGAGGCAGATTGGCGCATGGACGGTTCTGGTAACAGCTTTTCCCGTTAAACAGCAGCATAAGCCACTTTAGCGACTACGGCGGCTGTGCCAGAATCCGCAGCCTTGTCGCCGTGGGCGGCAACGGTATTTCTTCTCTGAGGTTGGTATGTCCTCTTCCGATGCCTTGAAGGCAGACCTGACGCTGGTCGTGGTCACTATGTTGGCCGCTGTTGGCTGGATTTTCTCGAAAGAATCACTGGCAGGCATGGCGCCGCTGACGTTTATGTTTGTGCGTTTTTGTGGCGCCGGGCTGATTCTGGCCGCGGTTGGTTCAAAGCAACTGCTGGGGCTGTCGGCGGATGGCTGGCGCGGTGCAATTCGCTCCGGCCTGTGTTTCGGCATTGCCATGGTGTTCTGGATTCTGGGTCTGGAGTACGGTCAGCATCTCGGCGTGGGCGCCTTCCTGACCAGTCTTGGGGTAGTCCTGGTGCCACTGACCAGCTGGATGATGGGCATGAAGCCGCCGCGTTCATCCTGGGTCTCGCTGGTGATTGCGATTTCCGGTCTGGCTTGTCTGTCGCTGGATGGTGAGTTTGTCTTCGGCTGGGGTGAGCTGAGCTTTCTGATGAGTGCGCTGAGTTTCTCGATTACCTTTGTGCTCACCAGCAGGGCGTCGGCGAAGACACCGGCGATTGCCTTGTCAGCGATTCAATTGACGCTGGTCGGTATGGTCGCGGTGCCCATCATGTTGCTGATGGATGACTGGCGTTTGCCGGCAACCGCGGTGACCTGGGGCTGGGTACTGGCCAGTTTGTTGATCGCCACCTGTCTGCGGTTTTTCCTGCAGGTATGGGCGCAGGGCCAAACCACCGCCAGTGCGGCGGCGGTGATTATGGTACTGGAACCGGTCTGGACTGCGATTCTGGCAGCCTTCTGGTTTGGCGAAAGCTCCAGTGGCATGCAGTTGCTGGGGTGTAGCCTGATCTTTACTGCGCTGTTGGCCAGTCGCTGGCGCGCGCTGCTGAAGGTGTTGACGCCGCTGCTACCGAATTTCAGATAGCAAAGTCGAACAGACAGGCAAGACCGGTCGCGGCGGACACTTCCTCGAGGTAGGTACGGATCGCTGCTGGGTAGCTGAGTCCTGCCACCATGCTGAGATTACGCAGGGTCGGGAACAGCATAACGTCGTTCCAGCCGATCTGGCCGTTGTTTTCAGAAGGTCGGGTCAGTTCGGGTAACTGCTGCAGCATGGCTTCAACCCGCTGCTGGTATTCAGCACTGTTGGCGATTGCTGCTTCAAAGCTTTTGCCAATGATCAGCTCTTTTTTGCGGCGGTAATAGTCGCAGGCATCCTGGGTGACGAATTCTGGCAACCCCAACATGATGTTGCGGGGAAACAGCAGGTGGTGAATATCCATCATGCTGGCGCTGATCAGTGCCTGAGCGGCTTCCAGCTGCGCCTGTTGGTAAGGCAGAATGACCTGTTGCGGATTGCCCAGCTGGTCGAGACGCTGGCAGATATCCAGACTTTCACCCATCGCGGTGCCGTCATCAAATTCCAGAATCGGCACCATTTTGGCGCCAATCAGATCAAAACAACTCTGCTCGTCGTCGTTGAGCAGGAACACCTTTTCATGCTCAAGCTGTTTGTAGTTGGCGACCATGTCGGCGCGCACGCAGTAAGGGCAGTGGTTGTATTGATAAAGCTTCATACGTCTTTCCTGTTACTGGATGGGGCCGCGCTGAATGGCCACGGCTGTCAGGATGCTGGCTGGTCAGTCTGGTCCGGGAAACGGGTGGCCTTGAGACTGTCCTTGATCTTTTTAAGATGGGCCTGGAAATCCGGCCCGCGTCGCAAGGTCACGCCGGTAGCCAGCACGTCGAGCAAAATCAGCTGGACGATGCGGGACGTCATCGGCATGTACTGCTCGGTGTCTTCCGGTGTCGGGAACGACACATGGACGCTGCAGGCCTCTGCCAATGGCGAATTATCCGCTGTCAGGCCAATCACGGTCGCGCCGTTTTCGCGGGCAATCCGTGCAACCTCGACCATATCGCGGGTACGGCCGGTGTAGGAAATTGCCACGATCACATCGCCGGTATGAGCCGCAGCGGCGACCATGCGCATCACCAGCACATCGTCATAGGCGGTAACCGGCAGGTTGAAACGGAAGAACTTGTGTTGGGCATCCAGAGCCACCGGGCCGGAAGCGCCGAGGCCAAAAAACGAAATCTGCTTGGCCTGAATCAGAAAATCGACGGCTTTTTCAATCGCATCGACCTTGATGGCGCGGCGGGCGGTTTCCATTACCGCAATGGTCGAGGTGAAAATCTTGTCGGTATATTCCTCCGCCGAGTCATCCATCTCAACATTGCGACTGACGTACGGGGTGCCGGTTGCGAGGCTCTGCGCCAGCTGGATCTTGAAGTCCGGGAAGCCGTTGGTTTCAAAGTTGCGGCAGAAGCGGTTGACCGTTGGTTCACTCACCTGCGAGGCGCTGGCCAGCGCCGAAATGCTCATCCGGGTGGCCGCCTTGGGGTCGTTCAGAATCACGTCGGCGACCTTGCGCTCGGATTTGTTCAAGCTATCCAGCCGCTCGCTGATTTGCTCAAGCAGACTCATATTTACCTCGCATTGCTTTCATCCGGTCGGGTGAAAACTCGTTATTTTACTACATCCCTGATTAACCCTCGACTATACCTCTGCCGGTTTGACAGCACCAGCCACAGACCGGCACCGCCGCTGCGGGATTGCCATCATGGTGTGCGTTCTGTGGCAAGCAGCACAGTGAATGGCAATTCTTGTTTTTAACTGACAATTCTCTGGCTGTGGTACGGGCCGGGCATCGCTATCGTGCAGGCCAGTCAAAATGTAAAAGAGCAAATGCTCTGCACCTCGAACAATCCGGTTGTGGTGGCCTCGCAGCGAGTGCCACCAGACCATGACCCGTCAGGGAACTGGAGTAATGAAACGACTCATCATCATGGCAGTGGTTAGCGCTGTCGGCAGCGCCGCTGCGGTCTGGTTGACGGCACCGGCAGGTATGCCGGCCAGACCAGCTGAAACACAGGGAATGTCGGCTCAAATGGGTTCGTCGTCAGCTGATGCCTTGCCTGGTCAGCCTGCTGCCAGGCAATCGGCTGTGTCTTCAGCCGGGCAATTGCCATCGGAGCGACCTGCTGTCGGCATGGCTGGCGCACTGCCTGGAACCAGACATGGAACTGGGCCTGGAGCTATGTCTGCCAGTGCGGGCCTAGAAGGCTTGATCAGCCAGCTGCAACTGGCTGATGACCAGCAACAAAAACTCGCTCAATTGCTGGGTGCAGCTTCTCAGTCCTTGCGGCAGGGCATGATGCAAGAGGCCGATTATCGTCAGCAGATCGCCGGGCTGGATGCGACCGCCGCGGATTTTGAGCAGCAGCTTGATAACTTGATTGAGCAACTGAATCAGACAACGGCAGCGAACCTGCGGCAGGAGGCCCGTTTGCGTCAGGCCGTTTATGCCGTGCTGGATACCCGCCAACAGCAACAGCTGACACAACTGCAAGCTGATGCCCGTCAGCACCGGCCTGGCCCGGGAGACGGAATGGGCAGGCCGCCACAAATGGATCCAGACGGTATGGCAGAAGCCGATTTCAGCAGGAGGCCGCAGCCATGAACAAGACGATGAATCATCGGCAAGCAGCCGCTCCTCGTTGGCAAAAATGGTTATTGTGGCTGGTGATTATTGGTGCTCCTGTCGTGGCTGCCAGCTGGATACTCGGTCGCCCGGGTAATGGCAGTGAAGACTGGCTGACCGAGGCGCTGGCGTATGGTGATATCGAGCAAAGTGTCGCCGCTACTGGCACGCTGGAGCCAAAGAACTACGTTGAAGTGGGCGCCCAGGTATCAGGCCAGATCGAACACCTGTTCGTTGAAGAAGGTGATCTGGTTGAAAAAGGCCAGTTGCTGGCTGAAATTGATGCTTCGGTGGCCGAGCTGAACGTCAAGGTGGCGGAAGCCAACCTGGAGAACAAGCGCGCCCAGCTGGATCAACAGCTGGCGGAACTGGAGCTGGATCAACAGCGGTTGCAGCGTAATGAAGGTCTGTTCAGCCGCAAGGCCGTCAGTGAAGACACCCTGATCGAAAGCCGCGCCGACGTCAAAATTCTCAAGGCCAAAATCACCGCGTCAAAAGCGGATATCCGTGCGGATGAGCTGTCGCTGCAAGCCGACAAGGTGTCACTCGGCTATACCAAAATCTACGCGCCGATTGCTGGCACTATCGCCAGTATTGATGTCACTGAAGGGGAAACCCTCAATGCCACCAACAGCACGCCGACGGTATTGCAGATATCCGATCTGTCGACCATGACATTGCGGGCTGAAGTCTCGGAGGCGGACGTACCCAGGCTGAGCCGTGGTATGGACGTCAAGTTCGCCACCCTCGGCAGCCCCAACGATTATCGCTGGTCGACCATTCGGCAGATTTTGCCGACCCCGGAAGAAGTCAACGATGTGGTGCTGTATCAGGTGCTGGTGGATGTCGATAACAGCGACGGCAGTCTGATGGACTCGATGACCACCAAGGTGTTTTTTGTACAGGGCTCGGTGACCAATGTGTTGGTGGCACCGGTAGCAGCAATCAACAAGACACCTCAGGGAGCCTTTGCCAAAGTGATTGGTCCGGCGGGTATGCAGCTGGTGCCGGTGGAGCTGGGGCTGTCCAATCGCACGGAAGTGGAAATCCTCTCAGGTCTGCAAGCGGGTGATCAGGTTATTACCGGCAGCAAGCAAAAGGTTGCCGAGACGGAAGCCAAAAGTGTGACGGGCAATGATGGCGGGCCTCCGGGCGGCATGGGGCCACCACCGGGTGGAGGCGGTCCGCATGGCTGAGGCAGATACTCCGGTATTGATCTCCTTGCGCGGTGTCTGTCGTTATTACCAGACCGGTGATGTGGTGGTGAAGGCACTCGATGATGTCTCCCTGACTATCCGTCAGGGGGAGTTTGTCGCGGTGATGGGGCAGTCCGGTTCGGGTAAGTCGACGCTGATGAATATCCTCGGTTGTCTGGATCGGCCAACCGCAGGGGAATATCAGGTTAATGGCCACGATGTGAATCAGCTGTCGCCGGATCAACTGGCGGCATTGCGGCTGAAAACCTTTGGTTTTGTGTTCCAGCGTTATCAGCTGCTGTCGAATCTGACGGCGGTCGAAAACGTCGCCTTGCCCGCGGTTTATGCCCATATTCCAAAGGAGCAACGACAGCTGCGGGCAGCGGAGCTGCTCGACAAACTCGGCGTGGGTGAACGTATGTATCACACCCCCGGAGAACTGTCGGGCGGTCAGCAGCAACGGGTATCGATTGCCCGCGCCATGATCAATGGTGCCGAAGTGATTCTGGCGGACGAACCGACCGGCGCACTCGACAGTGCAACGGGTGTTCAGGTGCTGGCCATGCTGAAGCAGCTCAATGCGGAAGGCGTCACCGTGATTCTGATTACCCATGATGCTGAGGTGGCAGCCCATGCCGAACGGCAGATTCAGATTCATGATGGCCGGCTGTTATCCGACAGTGCAGCGGATTCCTTTATCGACCGCCAGCAGCCGGAAATCCAGCCATTGCAGGCCTATAAGTCGGTCAGTGCGCTGGTCTCTGTACTGACGGCGCTGCAGTCGTTACGCAATAACTGGTTTCGTACTCTGCTGACCTTGCTCGGTATTGTCATTGGAGTTGCAGCCGTGGTCGCCATGATGGCAATTGGTGAAGGCGGTAAACAGCAGGTATTGCAGCGTATTGAATCCATGGGCACCAATTTGCTGTTGGTGCGTCCGGGTGGGGCCAACAACCGTAACTCTGGTGATACCGCCACCCTGACCCGTGACGATGCCAGCGCACTGGCCGAATTGAGTGGCGTTAGTGCGGTGGCGCCGGAGCGTAACTCGTTTGCCACCATTCGCTTTGGCAACCGCGATTATTCCGGCCGTACCCGGGCAACGACCGAAGATTATCTCAAGGTGAAAGACTGGCAGCTGTCGCAGGGAACCTTCTTCACCGAAGAAGATATGGAGTCACTGGCACCCTTGCTGGTGGTTGGCCAGACCATTGTGGATGAACTGTTTGTGAACGGTGAAAACCCGATTGGCCAATACGTTTTTATGTCCAACGGCGTTTACCAGATTGTTGGCGTGCTGGAGGCCAAGGGCGCCACGGCGGGCGGTAATGACCTAGATGAAGAAGTGCTGGTGCCGTTATCGACCGGTATGGTGCGGATTTTCGGGCGAGAATATCTCAGCTCGATCACCGTCAAGGTCGAGAACACCGACGACATTGACAGTATTGAAGCGGAAGTCACCCAGCTGCTGGCTGCGCGCCATGGCAGTGAAGACTTCACCGTCAACAACACCGCCTCGCTGATCGAAGCAATTTCGGAGACTCAGGACACCCTTACCTGGCTGTTGGGTTCGGTGGCGGCGATTTCGTTGTTCGTCGGTGGCATCGGCGTGATGAACATCATGCTGGTGAGTGTTTCTGAACGACGCCGTGAAATTGGTTTGCGTATCGCCACGGGTGCCAAACCCGGCGATATTCTGCAGCAATTCAATATCGAGGCGCTGGTGGTGTGCTGTCTCGGCGGTGTCGTCGGGGTCTTGCTTGGCTCGGCCGTCGCTCTGGTGATGGCACAATTAAATATCGCCATTGCGTTTTCGCTGATGCCGCCGGTGCTGGCATTTGCTTCAGCCCTGCTGGTCGGGTTGGTATTTGGCCATGCGCCAGCGCGCAAGGCTTCTCGTTTGAATCCGATTGACGCGCTGGCGGAGGACTAGATGAACAGCTTTTCTCAACAACCGCTGCGTGTCGGTATGCTGGTGACGCTGCTGGCAGGCGCTGTTCTGGCCAGCGGCTGCGCCGGGCCACAGGCATTTGAAGCAGAAAATGTGGCATTGCCACAACTGAACAGCCAGCAGGCGCAGCTGATTCGTGATGCTGGCGAGTTACAGCGTCAATGGTGGCAACAACTGGGTTCACCGGTACTGGACCGGCTGATGGATGAGGCCAGCATCGACAACATTGATCTTCGCCAGGCCGTCTTGCGTCTGCAGCAGACACAAGTGGCACTCAAGCAGGAGAATGCCGACCGTTGGCCAACGCTGTCAGCAAAGGCATCCGCCAGTCAGAACAAGCAACTGGATGCTGGTAGTGGCTGGCAGTCAGGCACAGGCTTGAGCCTGACTGCCAGTTATACCGTCGATCTCTGGAGTCGGCGGGCCACCCTGATCGAACAGGCAGAACTGGATGTCGTGGCTGCTGAACTGGATCTGGCCAGTGCCCGCATTACCTTGCAGGCGAATCTGGCGACCCAGTATCTGCAGTGGCTGGCCTTGCAAAGTCGTTTGGAGCTGGCGCAGCAAAACCTGCAGGCCAGCCAGGCGCTGGAAGAGCTGGTACAGGTGCGTTTTGAAGCCGGTGACGCCTCTGGAATCGAAGTCGCCCAGCAGCGTAATACCACCTTGTCGCTGCAGGGCAGTTTGATGAGTTTGCAACAAGAAGTGGCCGCCAGTCAGCGGGCATTGGCGGCGCTACTGGGTAAAACAGATCTCAAACTGGATCTTGGTCATGAGCATTTTGATGCGATCCGGATTCCGCAGTCGGCTGACGTTCAGCCGGCACGGCTGCTAAAGCAACGGCCGGATCTGCTGTCTGCCGAGCTGGCCTTGAGACAGCGTCATCAGGATATTTATCTGGCAGAAAGCGACCGCTGGCCGAGCCTCAGCCTCAGTGCCGGGTTGTCCCCCGTGGATCTGTTGTCGCTGGCCGGCGACTGGACTTTGGCACTGGGCGAAGCCTTGTCGGTCACTCTGTTTGATGGCGGCAGCAGCAAGGCCGACGTCGACAATGCCAGGCTGGAAGCGCAACTGGCACGACTCGACTACCGCAGCGCGGTGATCTCGGCTATGCAGGAAGTGCTTGATGCACTGGAAGCCGTGGACTACGAAAAACGCCAGACGGTGCTGGCACAAGACACCTTGCAGAACAACGAACATCTGCTGGAGCTGGCACAGCTGCGTTATGACTCCGGCGACACGGATTTCTCTGATTTGCTGGATGCCCAGCGCAGCTTCTTCAGTGCCCGCGACAGTCTGGTCAGCCAACGGCTGAGTCAGCTGGATTCGCTGCTGGATTTGTACGCCGCTCTGGGAGAACCGCCGGTGGTGGCCAGCCGTGAAAACTGAGTTGATCTGACGGCTGGCAAAGACTGTCTCACGGATTTAATGGAACCAGATTGCGGCTCAATCAACTATGGTTCTATTAACAGCGAACAAGCAGGTATTTACAGATGGCCAAGGTGTTTGTAATTGGTGCTACCGGTGGCGTGGGGCGGCGGCTTTGTCCGATGCTGGTGTCAGCCGGACACCAGGTAACCGGTATGTGCCGCAGTCCGGAACAGGTTGAGGAGCTGATCAACCGGGGTGTCGAGCCAATCGAAGCAGACTTGATGGATCTGACTGCGGATCAGCTGACCGCCATGACGGTCGGTCAGGAGGTGCTGGTGTTCAGCGCCGGGGCCGCTGGTAGTGGTCTTAATCGTACCGCTGAAATTGACGGCGAAGGGCCGCTCAAATTGATCGAGGCCGCCCGGCAAAATGGCATTCGCCGTCTCTATCTGGTGTCAGCCATGCCGGAAGCCGGGCGTGGGCAAGAGCCGAGCGAAGGCTTTGAATTCTACATGCGCACCAAGAAGCAGGCGGATGCTGCCTTGGCAGCCAGCGGACTGGATTGGGTGATTCTGCGGCCGGGTACCTTGTTGCATGAAGACTGCGACGATGGCGTTTGTTTGTCGCAGGCTTTGGTCTACGGCAACGTCAAACGTGGCAATGTTGCTGCTGTGCTGGCAGAGCTGATTAATACCCCGACTATCAGGCGTGAGATTCTGGAGCTCACAGATGGCAGTCAGCCGGTGCGGCAGGCGGTGGAAGCGGTTGCCCATTATCGTTAGTAGTAGAAGTCAGCAGTAACAGCCAGACGTCAGGGGAGACGCTCAATCCGGCCCTGATAGTTGGCGAATCCGGCCGGCGAGCCAGCCTGATCGCGGGCCTTGATATAATCAATCAGTGCCGGTAAATCCCGCAGGCCGGTTGGTTGTTGCTGACTGGCCTGGGTCAGTACCGTCAGATGACTGCCGCCACCGGCCATATATTCATTCACCGTAATCTTGTACAGATGTTCCGGCTTAATGGCTTTGCCATTGATGCGGATGCTGTTGATATCGACCTTTTGTCCTTGTGGCGCAGCTGCCTGCCATTGATAGGAAAATCCTGCCGACACCTGCAACGGGCGGAATTCATCGGAATCTCCGCGCCATTGGCTTTCCAGCAAGGTGTCGATTTGGCTGCCGTTGAGGGTCACAACCACCAGTTCGTTATTAAACGGCTGAATCGCAGCCAGCTGGCCATAATTGACCTGCTGCTGTTTGCGGCTCAGACGCAGGCTGTCGCGGATGCCGCCATAGTTGGTCAGTGCGGCGACGGCTCCGAAAGATCGGGTCGCGGCCAGCTGGGCATCGGCAATCAGATCGCCGAGTACGGATTCGCCATGAGGGTTCGCCTGTTTGTTCATCTCGGCGACGGCCAGTCGGGCTATCGGCTGGTTGATTCTGGCATTGCCGCGTTGTTTCAGATCATCGAGCAGGATTTCCATTTCACTGCTCAAGCGGTTGGCTGGCTGCGTTGGTGCGGTTGGATCGACTACCAGATTGGCGGCTTTTACGTCGGTGACCTGGTGGCGGCGCGGATTGATCTGTAATTGCAGATGCGTCACGACCTGACCATAAGCCAGCGCCTGGGTGATGGTGACGTCGCCACGTTTGCACAAATAGCCCTGATGGGTGTGGCCAGTAATGACCACCTTGATGTGTTTATCGAGCTTGTCGACGATCGGCAGGATGTCGCCACGCAGTTGCGAGCAGCCAGGGCTATTGAAGGCTTCGGCGGTTTGGCCGCCCTGATGAATCACAACTATGATGGCATCAACGCCCTGGGCCAATAATTCCGGCACCTGGCGGTTGATGGTTTGGGCTTCATCCAGAGCCTGGATGCCCTGAAGTGAGCGGGCGGACACCACGCTCGGCAGATCCTGTAATACCGCACCGATCAGGGCGATCTTCAGTCCTTTAACCTGTTTGATGACATAGGCGGCCGTTAATGGTTTGCCACTGCTGCTGTCGATCAGGTTGGCGGCCAGATAGGGAAAATTGACGCCACTCCAGTTGTCCCGGTACTGGCAGGCCTGATCCGGGCGGCGGGAATGGCAGCCGCCATTGACCAGCCGCAGAAATTCATCCTTGCCGTTATCCAGTTCGTGATTACCAACCGCTGCCATATCCAGCTTCATCCGATTGAGCGCCAGCAAGGTTGGTTCATCTGCCCACAAGGAGGAAATCACCGGGCTGGCCCCAATCAGATCACCGGCACCTATAAACAGGGTATCGGGGTCTTGCTGACGCAAGGCTTCAACGGTATTGGTCAGCGCCTTCAGACCGCCAGCCTGTTGTAGCGCCTTGCCGTTGGCAGTGCTGTAGCTGAACGGCAGTCGGGCTGGCTCCAGATGGCCATGGAGGTCGTTGATCGCGGCGATATTAACTGTGATGGTTTGCTCTGGCTGGCCGGGGAGGGAACTGCAAGCGGGTAACAGCGCGGCAAGCAGGGCGGACAGCAGCAGGCTGAGGCCGGGCAAGCGGGCGATAGAATGATTTGGCATGCTGGCTCCGGTGCTGGTGGGTGTCTGCTGCAGCTGATGGATCATGGCGCTATCACATCATTGAGTGGGTACAGGGACAAGGCCCGTCTGGATGAAACTGCAGCCAGTTGTATCAGAGTTGCAGGGATGCTTGGCTATCTGGCCCTGAATAATGGACAATAGCGCCCAATTTTCATACTGCGGCCATCGATGGCGGGTATGGACTACTGAATTCAGAAGACAAAGCAAAGCGAATGGCCAGTCAATTCCAGCAAGAAGTCCAGCGTCGCCGTACGTTTGGCATTATTTCCCACCCGGATGCGGGTAAAACGACCATTACCGAAAAGCTGTTGCTGTTCGGGAATGCCATCCAGCTCGCCGGTACGGTGAAGGGCAAGAAGACCGGCCGTATGGCAACGTCTGACTGGATGCAGATGGAGCAGGAGCGTGGTATCTCGATTACCACCTCGGTGATGCAGTTCCCTTACCGCGACCGTATGGTCAACCTGCTGGATACCCCGGGGCACGAGGACTTCTCGGAAGATACCTACCGTACACTGACCGCCGTGGACTCGGTATTGATGGTGATCGACGGCGCCAAGGGTGTTGAAGACCGGACCATCAAGCTGATGGACGTCTGCCGTCTGCGTGATACGCCCATCTTCACCTTCATCAACAAGATGGACCGTGAAGTACGGGATCACATTGAAGTGATGGATGAAATTGAAAGCATCCTGAAAATCAAATGTGCGCCGGTAACCTGGCCAATCGGCATGGGCAAGTCTTTCAAGGGTATCTATGACCTGCGCACCGACACGGTTCATGTGTTCAAGCATGGCCAGGCCAGCGTGGTGCCGGACGATATCCAGATCAAGGGGCTGGATTCGCCGGAAGCGGTTGCTGTGCTGGGGCAGAGCCTGATCGAAGATGTGCAGGAAGAAATCGAACTGGTACAGGCTGCCAGCCACGAATTCGACCTGGATGAGTACCTGCGCGGTGAACTGACGCCGGTATTCTTCGGGACTGCATTGGCCAACTTCGGCGTGCGTGAAATGCTCAACTATTTCGTTGAGTGGGCGCCAGCACCGATTGCGCGGCAGACCAATGAACGCGAAGTGACGCCAACGGAAGAAAAATTCAGCGGCTTTATCTTCAAGATCCAGGCGAACATGGATCCGAAACACCGCGACCGTATTGCCTTTATGCGGGTGTGTTCCGGTGCCTATACCAAGGGTATGAAGATGCGCCACAACCGGATTGGCAAGGATATCAAGATTGCCGACGCGGTAACTTTCCTGGCGGGTGACCGTTCAGCGGTGGAAGAAGCAATTTCTGGTGACATCATTGGTTTGCACAACCACGGCACGATTCAGATTGGCGATACCTTTACTGAAGGCGAAAACCTGCAGTTCACCGGTATTCCACACTTTGCGCCGGAACTGTTCAAACGTGTGCGTCTGAAAGATCCGCTGAAGATGAAGCAGCTGCAGAAGGGGTTGCAGCAGCTGTCTGAAGAAGGCGCTACCCAGCTGTTTATGCCGTTGAATAACAACGACCTGATTCTGGGGGCAGTGGGTGTGCTGCAGTTTGACGTTGTGCAGCAACGTCTGCGTGACGAATACAAGGTCGAGTGCGTTTACGAGCCGATCAGTGTCAGCACAGCTCGCTGGGTTTATTGTGACGACGCCAAAATGCTTGAAGACTTCAAGCGCAAGGCGGCTGAGAACCTGGCGATGGATGGCGGTGGTTACCTCACTTATATTGCGCCGACCCGGGTGAACCTGAGTTTGACCCAGGAACGCTGGCCGGATGTCCGGTTCCAGGCAACGCGCGAACACTGATCGCCAATAGCGGGCTATCGGCCCGTAATATGGCATCTGTTAAAAGCTCAACTAGGCTTCTTTCTATATAAAGGAGGAGTTACCTATGTTGAGCTTTTTTATTGCCGGTCTGGTGGTCACTGTGGGACTGAGCATAGCGAGTTATATGTTGCTGCAGCGGCGGGTACTGGATGAAGTATTACGACTGGACGACGCCAAGGGCTATTTGTTGGTGATTGCGGTATTGATCGCGTTTCTGGTCAGTGCAGTCTGTTTCTATTTCGGCCAGGTGATGGGATATGACCAGGCGGAAGAAACATCAACCCTGATGGCGCTGGCAATCTTGCTGGATGTGACCAGTTCATTGATCTGTCTGATCGTCGGTTTGCAGCGCATGCGTGAGCCGGAACATTACTGATTTGAGCCACAATATTGGCTGCTAATGACTAATTCACGCTCGGACGACAAATTTATTAGATCATTATCCGAAAATGCGCTATTCTCCGCGCCCCCGTTATAGATATAGACGGCTCCATTCTGGCACCAATAGGTGCTGTGTCGGGCTGCACTGCTGATTGGATTAAAATTATTCAAACGGTTGCGTGCGTCATACCCGTCCTGTAGAATGCCGCCCTCTTTTCTGATCAACATGCCCTTGAAGGCGAGAATTTGATGAAAACTTACAGCGCAAAACCAGAAGCCGTAAAACGTGAGTGGTTTGTTGTTGATGCAGCTGATCAGACGCTGGGTCGCCTGGCTACCGAGGTTGCTCGCCGTTTGAGAGGCAAGCACAAGCCAGAATACACACCACACGTCGATACAGGCGATTACATCGTTGTTATCAACGCAGACAAAGTAAAAGTTACTGGCAAAAAAGCCAGCGACAAAATGTACTACCGTCACACTGGTTACCCAGGTGGCCTGAAGTCTATCTCTTTTGAAAAGCTGATCGACTACAAGCCTCAGGACGTAATCGAGATCGCGGTAAAAGGCATGCTGCCAAAGAATCCTTTGGGTCGTGCCATGTTCAAGAAAATGAAAGTTTACGCAGGTAGCGAGCATCCACATACTGCTCAGCAACCTCAAGAACTGAAGTTGGGAGAATAAGCAATGGCCGTTACTCAATACTACGGTACTGGTCGTCGCAAGACTTCTACCGCTCGCGTTTTCTTGCGTCCAGGTACTGGCTCTATCACCATCAACAAGCGCTCACTGGACGAATACTTCGGCCGTGAAACTGCTCGTATGGTTGTGCGTCAGCCTCTCGAACTGACTGAAAGCCTGGAAAAGTTTGACGTCATCGTCAACGTCCAGGGTGGTGGTGGCAACGGTCAAGCCGGTGCTATTCGTCACGGTATCACTCGTGCTCTGATGCAGTACGATGAAACCCTGCGTCCATCTCTGCGTGCTGCTGGTTACGTTACCCGCGATGCTCGTGAAGTTGAACGTAAGAAAGTGGGTCTGCGTAAAGCACGTAAGAAGCCACAATTCTCCAAGCGTTAATTCGTTATCGCTGCTCAAAAAAAGCGTCCCTTGGCCTATGTCAATGGACGCTTTTTTTATACCAATATCCATACCCTCAGCGGGTCTTCCCGGTTGTTTCACCCCATCAATTTCTTTACTATGTGCGCCGCTCTGCACTCTACCCGGGTCTGCAAACTGTGTCTCTCAACAGGTAAAACGACCTCGCGGCAGAAAAGAATTCTAATGATGGGAGAAGATGGTAATGAGTCAAGACGGCGTTAATAAAGGTCGCCGCACCCTGTTGGTGGGCGCGACTTCTGCTGTCGGCGCAGTTGGTGCTGGCTTCGTTGCAGTGCCCTTCCTCGGGTCATGGAACCCAAGTGAAAAGGCGAAGGCAGCGGGCGCTCCGGCAAAGGTCGATGTTAGCAAGATCGAACCAGGTGCGATGCTGACCGCAGAATGGCGTGGTAAGCCTGTGTACATCGTACACCGTACGGAAGAGATGGTGGCTAACCTGCCTAGCCATAACGACCGTTTGAAAGACCCTGACAACAGCGTTAAAACCCAGCAACCTGCCTATGCAGACAACATCAATCGCTCGCGCAAGGCTGAGCTGCTGGTGCTGTTGGGCGTTTGTACTCACCTGGGCTGTGCTCCGAAATATCACCCTGAAGTGAAAGCTGAGCCGTTTGATCCAAAATGGCAAGGTGGCTGGTTCTGCCCGTGTCACGGTTCCCGTTTTGACCTTTCCGGTCGCGTATTCAAGGGTTCCCCGGCAGCCATCAACCTGGAAGTTCCTCCATATATGTACGAAAGCGACAGTGTGGTTGTAATCGGTGTTGACGAGGAGAAAGCCTGATGAGCACTAACAAGAACACCCTCATGGGCTGGATCGATGACCGCTTGCCGGTAACCCAGACCTATGAAAAGCATATGTCCAAGTACTATGCTCCGAAGAACTTCAACTTCTGGTACTTCTTCGGCGTACTGTCCATGATGATGCTGGTTAACCAGATCCTGTCCGGTATCTGGCTGACCATGAACTTCGTGCCAAGTGCCGAAGGTGCCTTTGCATCCGTTGAGTTCATCATGCGTGACGTGCAGTGGGGCTGGTTGATTCGTTACATGCACTCCACTGGTGCTACCTTCTTCTTTATCGCCGTTTACCTGCACATGATGCGGGCGCTGCTGTACGGATCCTACCAGAAGCCACGTGAGCTGATCTGGATCTTCGGTATGCTGATTTACCTGGCGCTGATGGCGGAAGCTTTCATGGGTTACGTACTGCCATGGGGCCAGATGTCCTACTGGGGTGCACAGGTAATTATCTCTCTGTTCTCTGTATTGCCATACGGCGATGCGCTGACTGAATGGATCCGTGGTGACTTCCTGATTTCAGGTGCCACTCTGAACCGTTTCTTCGCCCTGCACGTGATTGCCGTTCCTCTGGTTATTGTGATGCTGGTTGTTGTCCACTTGCTGGCTCTGCACGAAGTGGGTTCCAACAACCCTGACGGCGTTGACATCAAGAAACTGAAAGACGAAAACGGCAAGCCGCTGGATGGTATTCCGTTCCACCCTTACTACTCCGTGCATGACATGGTTGGTATCGTGGTGTTCCTGATGGTGTTCTGTACCGTGATGTTCTTCTTCCCTGAAGGCAATGGTTTCATGCTGGAATACGCCAACTTTGAACCTGCCAACGGTCTGAAGACACCTGCGCACATCGCGCCGGTTTGGTACTTCGGTGCGTTCTACGCGATTCTGCGTGCGGTTCCGGACAAGCTGTTCGGTGTAATGGCCATGGGTGCTGCGATTGCGGTGCTGTTCGTACTGCCATGGCTGGATCGTAGCCCGGTCAAGAGCTGGCGCTACAAGGGCTGGATCAGCAAGATCTACCTGGTGATTTTCGGTATTAACTTTGTACTGTTGACTTGGCTGGGTACTCAGCCTGCGACTGAAACCCTGACCATGGTTGCTCAGATTGCATCCGTAATCTACTTCGGTTTCTTCATCGCTATGCCGTTCTACAGCAAGATGGAAAAAACCAAGCCAGTGCCAGAGCGTGTAACAGGGGGCCACTAATGAAAAAGATCTTCGCATTGATCGCAGCCGTTTTGCCGGCATTGGCAATGGCATCCACGGAAGGTGTTCATCTGGATAAACACCTGACTGATCTGACTGACAAGGCGTCACTGCAACGTGGTGCCAAGACATTCATGAACTATTGCATGGGGTGTCACTCTCTGGAGCATGCGCGTTTTAACCGTATGGCCAAAGACCTGGACATTCCTGAAGCTCTGATGATGGAAAACCTGGTATTCGACACCGACAAGAAGTTTGGTGATCTGGCTACCATCGGTATGCAGGTTGAAGACTCCAAGAAGTGGTTCGGTGCTACGCCTCCGGACCTGACTCTGGTGGCTCGCGTACGTCGTCCAGACTGGGTGTATACTTACCTGCGCAGCTTCTATGTTGATCCTTCCCGGCCATGGGGTGTGAACAACGTGGTATTCAAGGATGTAGGTATGCCAAACGTGCTGGCTGCCCTGCAAGGCAACCAGCATCTGGGTACAGCGCCAGTGACTGTGGGCTACGATACTCTGACTGGTCAACCGATCACTGAAGAGCAAGAGCACACTCTGTATCTGGCAGAAGAAGGTCAGCTTTCCGAAGCTGAGTTTGACAACCTGGTCTTTGACCTGGTGAACTTCCTGACTTACTCGGCTGAACCAATTGCGGTTGAGCGTCAGCGTCTGGGTTGGTGGGTTCTGTTGTTCCTGGCGATCTTCTTCGTACCTGTGTACATGCTGAACAAGGAGTTCTGGCGCGACGTGAAATAATCATACTCGCCCAAACTCTGTAGCTAGCCTGGCCGTATTTGCGGCCGGGCTATCTTTGTTTTTAGATAATCGATTTTTTAGCAAGCAAGCGAGGACACTATGGGGGTTGTAGCCAAGCGCTCTACCATGACGTTTTATTCCGACGCCTCGGATCACTTCAGCCACCGTGTACGTATCGTACTGGCTGAAAAAGGTGTTGCCGTGGAGATTCTGGATGTAGATCCAAACAATCTGCCGGAAGATCTGACGTCGCTGAATCCTTACAACACACTGCCAACTCTGGTGGATCGGGAACTGACTCTGTACGAAGACCCGAACATCATGATGGAGTATCTGGACGAACGCTTCCCTCATCCGCCGCTGCTGCCTGTTTACCCGGTTGCCCGCGCTGAAAGCCGTCTGTGGATCAAGCGTATCGAAAAAGACTGGTGTGGCCTGATCGATACCATCCTCAAGGGCGGTGATGATGCTGAAGCGGCTCGCAAGAACCTGACTGACAGTCTGGTTGGTATTGCGCCAATCTTCGCCGAGATGCCTTACTTCATGAGTGATGACTTCTCTATCGTTGATTGCTGCGTTGCTCCGATCCTGTGGCGTTTGCCAGTACTGGGTATCGAGCTGCCAGAAAAGCAGTGCAAGCCATTGCTGCAATACATGGATCGCCTGTTTGATCGCGAATCCTTCCAGGCCAGTCTGACTGAAGCTGAACGGGAAATGCGCGACTGATGAGCAACCTGACCCCAAGCCGACCATACCTGGTACGCGCCCTGAATGAGTGGATTCTCGACAACCAGTGCACGCCGTACGTACTTGTGGATGCCTCGCTGGCTGGGGTGCAAGTGCCTCAGGACTACGTGAACCAGGGCCAGATCGTGCTGAACATCAGCCCGGTCGCTGTGCAGAGTCTGCTGATTGATAACGAGGGTATTTCCTTTAATGCCCGTTTTGGTGGTGTCCCTATGTCGGTCTATGTACCGACTGTGGCTATCCTGGCGATTTATGCCAAGGAAAATGGCCAGGGCATGGTGTTTGGTACTGAAGCCGGTGCACCAGACCCGGATCTGCCACCAGAACCACCGCGTCCGGTCAAATCTGATGCCTCAGAAAAGACTGCGCAGTCTGCCAGTGGCAGGCCTTCGCTGAAGGTGGTGAAGTAACCATCAGTCTTGCTGTACAAGCTCTGAAATAAAAAAACGCCCCTCGGGGCGTTTTTTTATACTGCTAAACCGCTGTTTAAATCAGCTTCTGATCGAAGAACTCCGTTGTGCGCCGCCAGGCCAGCTTTGCCTGTTCCTCGTTATAGCGTGGGGTTGAATAGTTGTGGAAGCCATGACGAGTGTTTGGGTAGCTGTAGATCACGAACTCCGTACCACTGGCTTTCAGCGCCTGTTCATAGTCCGATCGCATGGCGTTGATGCGAGGATCATCTTCGGCATACTGAATCATCATGGCGGCTTCGATGGATACCACATCCTCCAGCGCTGGTGCCCGGCCATAGAAGGGCACACCAGCATCGAGATCCTTACCCATATCGACCGCCAGCTGATTCACCACACCGCCGCCATAACAGAAGCCGGTCGCGCCCAGCTTGCCATTGGAAAGTGGGTGCTTCTTAACATACCAGGCGCTGTTGAGCATATCCTTGTAGAGCTGTTCCTGATCCAGTGAGGCTTGCATCTGCTTGCCTTCATCGTCATTGCCCGGGTAGCCACCAATCGGTGCTAGGCCATCGGGAGCCAGTGCCAGAAAGCCTGCCACCGCTGCTCGTCGGGCAACGTCCTTGATGTAGGGATTGAGTCCCCGGTTTTCGTGAATGATCACCACCGCCGGAAACGGCCCCTTGCCAGCTGGCTGAACCAGATAACCACGCATGCTGCCAGACGATCCACCGGGTGATGGATATTCCACCCAGTTGGCCTTGATACGATCGTCGGTAAACAACACTTCCTCGGCATTGGCATAATTTGGCAACAGCGCCTGTGCCATTGCCAATCCGGAGCCGCCGACAATTGTCAGGGAAGAAGCTCTGGAAAGAAAATCCCGCCGACTCATACCAGTGTGGCAATACTCGTCGTACAGCTCATAGATCTTGGGATCAATATGATCTCGCTTCATGAACGTCTTCCTCCATTGATGTAACGAACACGCATTGAGCAGGTTCGTGACCTGCTGATCTTTTTATCGGCGCCGGGTTCCATTGAGAAGCTTTATCAGTCAAGCAGGCGCGCAATGGCACCTTCGGGAGTACCTCTTTAGGGCAGGGCGCGGCAGCCTGTACCTCCATAGGGATGGCCATAACGGGGAATTGGCTCAGGCCGTTGTTTTTATAAACTTGATTCAGGTCAATTCTGGACCCTTGCCCATTGGTCAATTTACCTGAGTGAACGCCATGAAAACCTTGCCCACGCTGACCCTGCTCTTCTATACCCTGGCTGCGCCCTTGATCGCGGAAGCCAATGACGCTGCTGCCAATTGCCGTGATGTGAATATTGGTGTGGTCGACTGGACCGATTTACACATTGTCAATGGCGTTGCCAAAACCCTGCTGGAAGAGCTGGGCTACAAGGTCAGTCTGCAGACAGAGCCTGCGACGCCACAGGTGTTCGCCAAAATGGAAGCCCGGGACATCGATGTTTTCATGGGTTACTGGACGCCAGCGATGAAGCCGATTGCCCAGCGTTATTACACCGATAAGTCAGTACAAACCCTGACTGAAAATCTGGATGAAGCACGCTGGACACTGGCTGTACCGGATTATGTTTATGACGCCGGTTTACACGACTTTGCCGATATCGCCAAATTCGCCGACAAACTGGACGGCCGTATTTATGGTCTCGAGCAGGGCAGCAGTGGTAACGCAGCCATTCTGGATATGATCAAAGGTAACGCCTTTGGCCTCAAAGACTTCAAACTGATAGAAACGACTGAGCGCATCATGATGGCGCAGGTGAAGGGCAAGGTACGCAAGGGTGAGTGGATTGTCTTTATGGGATGGGCACCGCATCCGATGAATCAGAATTACGCCATCCGTTACCTCAGTGGCGGTGATGACTACTTCGGCAAGGATTACGGTGCGGCGATTGTGAATACCAGTGTCCGTGCAGGTCTGGCAGAAAGTTGCCCAAATCTTGGCCGGTTCTTTGAAAACCTGACCTTCCGAGCTTCCGTTGAGGAGGAAATGATGGACCAGGTTTCCAATGGCTTTGTACCGGTTGATCGTGCCGTGCGAATGTGGATGCATGCCAACCCACAACAGGTTTCGGCCTGGCTCAACGGTGTTACCACCATTGATGGCAAACCGATTGATCCGGCGGCAATGGCCGCAGATATGGAACTGACTCTGGGACGTTAAGACACTCTGCCTGCTGCTGTAGTCCCAACGGGCTTGTTAGTCCTCACTATCAGCCCGTGGCCGGGCGGTTATGACTGCGCGGGTTGCCAGATATAAAACCGTGCCATTGAGCAGGTGCCAGAGAAAATGGGTTCCCAGTGGCCATTGGCTACAGAGCCTATCATCGAGGGTACGGAACGTCAGGGAAACACAAAACACGCCAAACGCAGCCAGCAATAACCAGCGCTCGTGATTGGCTTTGCCATTAGTTAGTGAAGGCTGACTCATGGCGTGAAGAATCCCCAGCAGTAACACTGACAGAATGGCTGGTGCATACATCATCGAGCCATTCAGTAAATCCGGATAAAGCCCGGCAATATAGTTTGCGGCAAAAAATATCATCATCAGCATACTGCTGGAGGTCCAGCCGAGCCGCAGGATGCGTCGCAGATAAATCCACAACAAACTGATCTGAAAAACCAGAATCGGAATCACATCCAGCCACATGGCCCAGACAGTCGCGAAGGTATGATAAAGGCCGCTGCCGGTACCAATCACTGCGACCATGATCACCAGCCATAGATCACCGATGGGTTTGTTGGCCGGATAGCGCTGCTTCAGCAACCGCCAAAGCATGAAAGCGGCAAGGATAAACGCCAGATTCGTGATGGCATTCCAGGGTTCTGCCCATAGCCCAGGGCCTAGCCGTTCGCAATATTCATCCAGCATGGATCTGATCTCTTCTTTCAGGTGGCCGGAAGCATGCACGATTCCTGTCTCGCTTGCAGCAAATGGCGTTGCAGGCTTTTTGAACTGCCTGAGCAAAACATAGGCAAATAGTCTACCCCTTTCAGGGTATTGCCCACATTCGTCGATGAAATTTTGACCTGAAGCAGTTTCTATCTTGAGAAGTTGACCGGTTGGTTAGGATAATTACCTGACCAATTGGTCAGAATTTATCAGGATAACAATGAAAATTGCCAAACCGCTCCGTCTAACAGCCTTGTTGCTTGCCTGCATGATGCCGTTAACCAGCATTGCCCAGATCCGTGCTGCTTTCGTTTATGTTGGGCCAGCCAATGAAGTCGGTTGGTCGTATTCCCATAATGAAGGACGCCAATACCTCGAACGCCTGTACGGTAATGATATCAAAACGGAATATGTTGAATTTGCCAAAGAGGGACGAGCATCAACCGAGCTGCTACGCCAATTGGCGAAAGAAAACGACATTATATTCAGTACCTCATCCGGGCTGATGATTCCAACCTCGCGGGTCGCGAAAGAATGGCCAAACGTCAAGTTCGATAATATTGGCAGCCTGCGAGTGGACGAAAATCTGGGGAGTTATTCTGCCCGAGCCTACGAGCCTCGTTATCTGTCCGGCATCATTGCCGGTTCCATGACTCGTAATAACCGCATCGGCTTTGTTGCCGCTCATGCCGTCCCTGAGGTAATTCGGGGTCTCAACGCGTTTGTATTGGGAGTAAAACGGGTCAATCCTGATGCGGTGGTGTATGTGAAGTGGACGCACCAATGGTACGACCCGGAGAAATCCACCCAACTGGCCAGGCAACTGGTAGAAAACGAAGGCGTTGATATCCTCACTCACCATACCGATTCGCCAGCAGTCATGACGGTTGCTGAACAGGCTGGTATTTATGGCATCAGTTTCCATTCCGATATGTCGGAGTTTGCACCGACTCGTCAGCTGGCCTCAATTGGTTATGACTGGGGTGTTTATTACGCTGAGCAAATCGAAGCCCTGAAACATGGCGACTGGCACAGTGACAGCCGCTGGTTGGGGATGAAGGAACAGGTTTCACAGCTTAATCGTATCAGTGCCAAGGTTCCGGCAACGGTTCGTCAGCAGGTTGAAACGGTACGCCAGCTGATTGAACAGCAGCAATTCAAGGTGTTTGCCGGGCCGATTCGGAATAGTTTTGGACGCGAAGTTGTAAAAGCAGGAGAGAGCCTGTCGGACCTTGAGCTGGAACGAATGAACTGGTACGTCGACGGCCTGATTGGAGAACTACCGACTTTCTGATGGTCAGGTGTGTTTCAGGCCGCTGGTACGGATGCTGCAATTCCCACTGACAGCAGCAAAGGACATAAGCCAATGTCCGACAGCAATTGCAGCAGGAGACACTGAGATGAACCCGCTATCTGAACAGCAGCTGATTGAACAGCTCAAGCGCCAGACGCTGCGACAGTACGAACGCAACCTGAATCGTGATTTGTCGCAGCAGCTGGGCTACGAGGTTTTATTGCGTAATGTACCCACAGCTCTGGATGAGCTGGCTAGCCAACTGCTTGAAAAGGTTCAACAAAATGAACTGTCATTAGCATCGTTAGAGATGTTGCTGGACGGTTATACCGCAGAGTTTCTGACCGTTGTACTGCAGAAACACCGCACTTCCTGTGCCTTGTCGAACTTCCCGCAAGAGCACAACCCGGCGGGCGAATATTTGCAAAGGGTTATCGAGGCAGCAGAAGCCAGTTGGTATCGATTCAGCCAACAGCTACAGGCACTGTAGTTTTTGCGACGCTTTGGCTGGCAGCAAGGTTGCCTGACGGATGTTTGCAAACCGCTGTCATGCTAGTCTGCGGGCTGTTCCGGATGGATGCAGGCAGCATGTTGCAAGTTTTTATTCATATACCCAAAACCAGTGGCACCACTTTGCGGGAATTCCTGCGCCCTCATTTCAGCAATGATGAAGCAATCTACTGGTACGGCAACGAACAGTTTGAGCGTAATTACCCAGGCATTGCGCCGCAGCTAACGGACCATACCAAGATCGTGTTCGGGCACTTTTTCTATGGCCTGCATGAGCTGACTGAAACCCCCGTTCAATATCACACCCTGTTACGTCATCCGATTGATCGGATGATCTCCTTCTTCGAATTCACCCGTCAGCAGTCGCTGGAAACCTCGGATATTCCGGAGGTCGTTCGAATTGCCCAGTCCGGTGACATCCTGCAATTCTTTCAGCACTTCCCGGAAGTCTGTAACGGCCAGTGTTTGTACCTGAGTCCAAAGCAGCCGGAGTCGGTAGGGCAAGCGTTGGAACATTTGCAGAACAGCCACTTTGGATTGCAGAGCTATGCGGCCTTGTATCTGAAAGAAGTGGCTGAGCAGCTGGATATTCGGCCGTTACGCTTTCGCGATCGCAAGGTGCGTAAACAGCAGCCGATATTTGATCAGGCGACCATGGGTAAACTGGAAAGTCTGTGTGCCGCAGATCTGGAGTTGTACCACAAGGCCGAAGCCCTGTATCTGGCTCGCCAACACAGCAGCGAGCCGAGGCTGGAATTTAAAAATCGCTGGGTAAACCGTCTGGCTAACTGGCGTTACCGGCTGGCCTGAACCGCGTTAGTCCTTATCTTCACTCTTATGCTGCTGACGCGCCTTGGCCCAGGGGTCAGAACTTGTGGCCGGGCTGGCTTTGGCGCGTGGCATCGAACGCTGGTTACCAAAAGGCTTGCCACCCTGTGGGCGCTTGTTATGTGCGGCCGTTTTACGGTCGCGTTTGGCCTGCTCTTCGGCAGCATCTTCCAGACTCAGCTGCTGGGGCTCACCTGGTTGTTGATGGGCTGGCACGACCCGGTCACGCGGCGGCAGCTTGAACTGATCTGACGATGGGTTTGGCAGATTCTTGTAGCGATACAAATAAAACACCTCCACCTTCTCCCGCGCCCAATCGGTTTTCTTGAGGAATTTAACGCTGGCCTCAATCGATGGGTTGGTCTTGAAGCAGTTGATATTCAGATAGGCAAACAGAATCTGGAAACCATAATGACTGACCAGCTCCTCCAGCATGGCCTTGAGGCCAACGCCGTGCAGCGGATTGTTCTGGTAATTGGTATTGGCATGATCAGTCATGGTGTATCCGGCAGGGCAGCGTGATTAAAGCGCGAGTGTACGTGGTTTGCGGGCTGGCGTCGCGGTTGGGGCTACAATGTCAGGTCATCACCTACTGTGGTTTGTTGAGTTGATGGCATGTAGGGTGTATTAGCGGAACGCGTAATACACCCTGTTGAGGAAAGGAATCCTGTGTCTGATTACCATCGAAACTGGCAACCGGGCGGTTGCTGGTTCTTCACTCATGTGCTTCACAACCGTCATGGCAATGACTTGCTGGTGCGTTACGTCGACGAGCTGCGTGAAACGGTACGTCATATCCGTTATCAGCATCCGTTTCAAATCCATGGCTGGGTGGTGTTGCCCGACCATCTCCATTGCCTGATCAGCTTGCCGGAGGGCGATGTGGATTACGCATTAAGATGGCGTTTGATCAAAACCCGGTTTTCCAAAGCGATTCCAAAAAACGAAAATATTGATAACGTGCGATTACAACGTGGTGAACGAGGAATCTGGCAAAGACGCTATTGGGAACATACTATTCGGGATCAACAGGACTTTAATAATCATATGGATTATATCCATATCAACCCGTTGAAACACGGTCTGGTGCAACGGGTACAGGACTGGCCATATTCAACGTTTCACCGGTGTGTTGAGCGAGGGGGTTATCCGATCGATTGGGCAGATGCAGTGAATGCGGATTTATTGTCGTATCGAGATTGAATTTTGGGAGTTTGATGTAATACGCCTTCGGCTATTACATCCTACGATGATTTTGTTGTATATCAAACGTAGGGTGTATTAGCGGAACGCGTAATACACCACAACGTTTAAATCAAACGAATTACATCACCCTCATACCCGGCTGGGCACCGTCATTTGGCTCCAGCAGGTAGATTTCTGATCCGCCAGGCCCGGCGGCCAGTACCATGCCTTCGGACATGCCAAACTTCATCTTACGCGGTGCCAGGTTGGCGACCATGATGGTGAGTTTGCCTTCGAGGTCTTCCGGGTTGTAGGCGGATTTGATGCCGGAGAAGACGTTGCGGGTTTCGCCATTGCCAATGTCCAGTGTCAGTTGCAGCAGTTTTTCTGCGCCTTCGACGTGGTTGGCTTTGACGATACGGGCAACGCGCAGGTCGACCTTGGCGAAGTCAGGGAATTCGATGGTGTCGGCAATCACTTCGTTGCCGTCTTCACGCAGTTCTGGACCCTTGTTTTTCGCTTTCTTGTCTTTTTTCTCTTCTTTCTTGCCTTGCTTGGAATCAGCCGCAGCGGCTGGCTGTTCGCCGTTTTCAATGGCGAGCTCGGCCTTGGTTTCTTCCAGAATCGCGTTCACCTTGTCCATTTCAGCACGCGCCAGCATGGGCTGGAACTTGTTGATCTGGTGGCCCAGCAGGATGTTGCTGCGGGAATCCCACTTGAGGTCGTCGAGGTTGAGGAACTCGGCGGTTTTTTCGGCGATTTCCGGCAGTACCGGCGCCAGGTAGGTGATCAGCTGACGGAACAGGTTGATGGCAACGGAGCAGACGTCGATGACTTCCTGCTGGCGGCCTTCTTCCTTGTTCATCGCCCACGGAGCTTTTTCCTGAATGTATTCGTTGGCACGATCAGCCAGCGCCATGATGTCTTTCATGGCCTTGCCGAATTCGCGGGCTTCGTAATGCGCGGCAATCTGGTCACCGGCATTGATGAAGTCCTGCACCATGGCTGCTTCGACGCAGTTGTCGCTCAGCTTGCCACCGGCCTTGAAAACAAAGTTGGCGGTACGGCTGGCAATGTTGACCAGCTTGTTGACCAGGTCGCTGTTGGCGCGCTGGACGAAGTCTTCGAGGTTGAGGTCAAAGTCGTCGACGCTGGAACCCAGCTTTGCAGCAAAATAGTAACGCAGGTAGGTCGGGTTCAGGTGGTTCAGGTAAGTGCGGGCCTTGATAAAGGTGCCGCGCGACTTGGACATTTTGGAACCGTTAACGGTCACGAAACCGTGCGCGTTGACTGCGGTTGGCGTGCGGTATTCGGCGGCGGTCAGCATGGCTGGCCAGAACAGCGCGTGGAAGTTCACGATGTCCTTACCGATAAAGTGGTACAGCTCGGCTTCGGAGCCTTGCTGCCAGTATTCGGCGAAATCCAGGCCTTGTGCCTTGCCCGTTTCGGAGTCACACAGGTTTTTGAACGACGCCATGTAGCCGATGGGTGCATCAAGCCAGACGTAGAAGTATTTGCCCGGTGCGTCCGGAATTTCAAAACCGAAATACGGCGCATCGCGGGAGATGTCCCATTCCTGCAGGCCAGCGTCGAGCCATTCGGCCAGCTTGTTGGCGATCTCGTTTTGCAGGGTGCCGGAGCGGGTCCACTCCTTCAAATAGGCGTCGAAATCCTGCAGTCTGAAGAAGTAGTGCTCGGATTCTTTCTCAACCGGGGTGGCGCCAGAGATGGTGGAGTAAGGGTTCTTCAGCTCCGCCGGGGTGTAGGTCGCGCCACAGGCTTCACAGTTGTCGCCGTACTGGTCGGCGGCACCACACTTGGGACATTCACCCTTGATGTAACGGTCGGCCAGAAACAGCTCTTTCACCGGGTCGTACAGCTGCTTGATCGAGCGCACGTTGATGTGGCCCTTGTCACGACAGGCCTTGTAGATCTCTTCCGACAGCACGCGGTTTTCTTCGCTGTGGGTGCTGTGGAAGTTGTCAAAACCGATCTGGAAGGCAGCAAAGTCGGCTTCGTGTTCGGCTTTTACCGCAGCAATCTGGGCTTCCGGCGAACGGCCTTCCTTTTCGGCCCGCAGCATGATGGCAGTGCCGTGAGCGTCGTCTGCACAAACGTAGGTACACATGTGGCCGCGAGATTTCTGGAAACGTACCCAGATGTCGGTCTGAATGTATTCCAGCAGGTGGCCCAGGTGAATGGAGCCGTTGGCGTATGGAAGCGCGCTGGTGACCAGGATCTTGCGTTGGCTGTTTGTCATGGTGTCACTACCGAATGGCTGTTTCGAAAACTCGAAGGGTGGAAAATCAAAGGGCGTTATTGTAGCGGTTCGTGGATCAGGCTTCATCCCTCTGTGTGGCGCTTCTGGTAAGTCAGCGAACCTGGCTTCAGCAGGCTGAAAGTCCGCTTATAAGATTAAACCGGATATTTATAATAAAACGACAGTTACTGACATATATGGCCTGATATATTGAATTGGTCAGCGCAATTGTCCAAATCGATTGAAGCGATTTTACATATCCAAACCAACTGCCTGATATTGAAACTGCAAAACCAACAGAATTGGTTTGCTACCCATAATAAATAGAAGAGAGGTTTATGATGGATATTATTCAATATCGCCCGGCCCTGTTGGGAGTTGCGTTGTTATCTGCCGCACTGACCGGTTGTGGTGGCGATGATAATAGTTCAGACACCGCAGACAACAGTGCTGTCACTCTCAGTGTCGAGGCTGACAGCAGCCTGGAAATCACTGAGGATACCAGCCTGGATGTCTTAACCCTAGCTAGCGGTGCCAGCCTTGTGGCCCCCGACGGCTATAGTCTGACCATGACAGTCGATGGTGTTGAAACCGGCATCGACGCCGGTGAATACAGTGGTGATATTGTCTTGCGACTGACTGATCAGATTCCGATTAGTTATACCACTTTTGGCACCGATAGTACTTATTATTACCGCACGGCAATATATATTGAGGATGGTGCCTATATCGAATCCAGCTCGGTTCCCTCCGCGGTCAGTTCCGGTGAGGTATCCGATACTGCAGCAGAAAATATTGTTATCGATTCCGTTGGTGAGCAGTTCAACGGGATTATGATTACCAGTAGTGATGGTAATACCGAAGCGTTCGATTATGCCATCAATCAGCCAACCATTAACTTTGACGGTAATGGTGTCGACGATTTCGCCGGTGTTGGTGCCGGTGTTTTTACCAGCGGTTATGCCAATGTCAGCATGGATGGCGCTACAATCACAACGACGGGGGCGATTCGTCCGGCTACTTTTGTGACAGGCAACAGTACTCTGACGGTAACGGATTCAACGATTGCTGCCCATAATGGCACTTTGCCGGATGACTATGTCTGGGCGTTGGGCGCAGGCATGATGGAAGTGCCGTGGATGCTGGGGATTACCGGTAATGTGCGAACCACGCTGGCAACTGGTAATGGTACTGCGTATTACGTGAACAGTGATTTGAGTGCTGATGCCTGGGGCGTGTTATCAACCGATGACGTCAATGGCACTGAACTCTACTGTATCAATTCCACCGTCAAAACGACCGAGAGTGGCTATGGAGCCTATTCCGATAATGGCGCCGATGTTGTTATCCGTGGCTGTGATTTTGATATTACGGACTATGGTCTGATTCTGACCAGCAGCAGTACGGCGACGATTGGTAATGCCTCGACCATTGAGTCTGGTCGTATTGGCGTCATGATGCACAGCACTGCGACCGGCACCTTGACGATTAACGGCGATAGCCTGCTGCATTCTGTGGGCACCGGGATTCAGGCCAAGGGAAGTTACCCAACGATTAATATTGATGCTGCGACGGTAGTGTCGGACTCCGGTTTGCTGGTGCAATTGATGGCTAACGATGACCCGTATTTTGTAACCAGCACGGGCACGGTGACCGGTAACTATGACGCGACGGTCAATCTGTCAGACACTGAGCTGGAAGGGGACCTGGTCAACGGTAACACCATTGCAGTGACCCTGAATGTAAACCTGGCTGCGACCACGCTGACGGGCGCTATAACAACGGCAACTACGACACCTCTGTACGAAGAAGAAGGCTATACGGCCGATGAATTGACCGCTGACGACTATGCCATGATCGGTGAAGTGACCAATGTGTACGAAGAAACCTTCGACGATAACGGAGTTGCCGTCTCGCTGGATGGTTCAAGTGAATGGGTGGTCGATCAAACTTCCTGGATCACCTCGCTGACACTGGCGGAAGGTGCCCAGCTGTCGGCACCAGAAGGCACCAGCCTGACCATGTATGTCGACGGTGTTGCAACCGACATTGCCGCTGGCAGTTATGAAGGCCAGATAACCTTGATGGTATCCAACTGACTGGAGTTTAAGACCGGCTATTCAAACGCCGCCTGGCGCATCAGATACTGGTGTAGCCAGTATCTGATTTTCTAAAATCGCTCAGAACAGGCTTTCAAGTACCAGCATAATGGCGCAGGCAGTGCAGTACAGCAGACCGGTTTTGGCGGTCAACGCCAGCAGATCGTTCATATCTCGACCCTGGGTAATGAAGATCCGCTGGGACAATGACCACACCATCGGGCTGCAAAGCAGCACGGGGACTAGTAACAGCAGGTAATCGGGCCAGCTGATCCACAGATGTAGCAGCAGGGCCGCGACCATACTGGCGACAAATAGCGCACGGCTGGCTTTGTCACCCAGACGTACAGCGAGGGTGAATTTGCCGGCCTTGCTGTCGGTTGGAATATCGCGAATGTTGTTGATCAGCAGGATGGCGACGCTGAACAAGCCCGCGGTTGTGCCGTACATCAGCGCATGGCTGTTGATCTCTCCGGTTTGTAACCAATAACTTCCGGCCACTGCAACCCAGCCAAAAAATGCCAGTACCGCAACTTCACCAAGTCCTTTGGAGGCCAGCGGCAGGGGACCGGTGCTGTAGGCAAACACGGCCAGTATGCAGAGCAAGCCGACCCATAGCAGGCGCCAGTCGGTAAGGGCAGCAAGGGCAACACCCGTGGCCATCGCAGCGAGGGTGCAAAGCGCCAATGCCATGATCATGGATTTGGGGCTGATAAAACCGGACTGCACCATACGGGCTGGCCCCAGTCGTTCGTCGGTATCAATGCCGCCGAGCCCATCGAACAGGTCGTTGGCGAGGTTGACGCCAATTTGCAGTAATACCGAACACAGCATCGCCAGCAGGAAAATACCCATATCCAGCGCTTGCTGATTGGCCGCCAAAGCAGACCCCAGTAGCACCGGTCCAATGGACGCCGGAATGGTTTTTGGTCGAATCGCTTGTACCCAGTAATTCACCGGATTCTCCCTGAAATAATCATGGCGGGCAGCATGGAGCAAAATTCCGTCGACTGCCAGTCGCAAAATGAAACTACTTTTATTTAGAATAGCGGCTCGTTTGAACACATGCTGGTCGTCGTTATTGGGCAACCTTTGCTAGTGTATCAAACCGGTGTTAGAACGATATTTCGCAGGGAAGTCAGGGAAAACAATGCAACAGCTTTTAAGCCAAATCATTCTGCCAGTGGTGCTGGCCTTCATCATGTTTTCGATGGGGCTAGGTCTCGAAAAAAAGCATTTTAGCCAGGTTATTCAGCGGCCTGTGGTTCCGCTGGTCGGCCTGGTGTGTCAGATGCTGATGTTACCGTCGCTGGCGCTGGTGATCATTGTGGTTACCGGGCTGGAAGGTGCCGCCGCCGCAGGTTTGTTCCTGCTGTCACTGTGCCCTGGCGGGGCAACCTCTAATATGTTCGCCTGGCTGGCGGGCGGTAACGTGGCCTTGAGTATTTCGCTGACGGCGATTACCAGCCTGATGGTACCGCTGAGTTTGCCCTTGCTGTTTGGTAGCTACCTGACGGCTTCCGGGGATATGTTGTCGGACATCGATTTTCCTGTAGCAATTGCCATCAAACAACTGGTTGCAGTGACACTGGTGCCAGTGTTGCTGGGTATGGCCTTGCGCCATTGGGCAACGGCGCTGATGGTAAAAATAGAGCCTTATGCGAAAAAGCTGGCAGCGCTGGCGATGGCGTTGGTGGTGATTGCGCTACTGGTTGTGAACGGTGACATTCTACTGGCGATGCTGTCGCTGCAAGGTGTTGCTGTGCTGCTGCTGGCGATGGTGTCGATGGCATTTGCACTGTTGTTGTCGCGCCATCTGGGCTGTGATCAGGCCGATAGCCGTACCATTGCTGTAGAAGTAGGGATTCAGAACGCAGGCACCGCGCTGTTGGTGGCAATGACGGTGTTGCAGCGTCCGGAACTGGCGGCCGTGCCTTTGATGTACGGTTTGCTGATGAACCTGCCGGGCTTTGGTTATATCGGTCTGGTTCGCTGGCTGGACCGCCGTCGTGCCCAGTTAGTCTGATTGTTAGAGATTATCGTGCTCTGCGGGTAATCAGCAGGTAATAGCTGATGGCCAGCAGCAGGCACAGGGTTGCTGGCATCAGCAGCGTCAGAAACAGATATTGCTGGAACAGCCAGGTGGCGGCGACGCCACCGGAAATAAAGCCGCCGATGATCAACAGAAACAACAGCGCTTTGCGCTGGTCCAGTCCGTCCCCTCGCAACCAGGTTCCCAGCATGATGCCGAGATCGGTGACAATACCGGTCACGTGGGTGGTGCGAACAATGGCACCGCTGAAGGTCGTCGCCAGCGCATTCTGCAGGCCACAGGCCATGGATGCGGCATAATGCCCCCACATCGGATGATCTTTCATCAGCCAGACCGCCAATAACAGCAGCAGGCATTCCAGTAATAGCAGAGGGCTGTAGGGTTTCCCTTCGACCAATGCGGTATTGCTGAGGCTGAGGCCGGATACTGCGGCACCAAGCAGGAAACTGACCAGAATTCCCAGTAAGTGCCAGCTCTTGTCAGACCAACCTGCAAGAGCACTGGCAAACTGGCTGGCAGTGCCGGAGAGGTGTGAAATAGATTGGTGCTCGAAGCCCAGCAGGCCAACGACGTTGACGCTGCCAGCGATGAACGCCAGCAAAAAGGCGCCAGCTTCGACCCAGCGGGGCAGGCGGGAAATCACAACAGTTACTCCCTCTGGTTGGTCTGGCGGGCAACTCGCCCGCCGTCAGCGGTCAGGCTTTACGTGGCTTGTCGAACGTCACCTGGACGGCTTTGACCATGTTGTCCTTGATTTGCAGAATCTCAAACCGGTAGTTACCAATGCGCAGACACACCGGCGATTCCGGGATGTGTTCAATAATTTCCACGATCAGCCCACTGATGGTTTTTGGCCCGTCGGTGGGCAGCTCCCAGTTCATGGTTTTGTTGACGTCACGAATATAGGCGGTGCCGTCGACAATGTAGCTGCCGTCTTCCTGTGGATGAACATCTGGTGAATTGGTCGCCACCACATCGGTAGTAAATTCGCCGACAATTTCTTCAAGAATATCTTCCAGCGTACAGATTCCCTGCACGTCGCCATATTCATCTACCACCAGGGCGATACGGCGCTGGTTTTTCTGGAAGTTGAACAGCTGGGTGTGCAGCGGTGTGCTTTCTGGAATGAAGTAGGGTTCACGGGTGGCCTCTTCGATATCGGCCTTGGAAAAACTCTCGAGGCTGATAACCCGGGCAATCGAACGCACATGCAGGATGCCGATGATGTTGTTGATGTTGCCACGGTAAACCGGCACGCGAGTATGCTGGGTGGTGCGCATCTGTTCCAGCAGGGTATCCATATCGTCATCAAGATCGACGCCGTAGACCTCGCCTTTCGGCACCATGATGTCATTGACGGTCATTTTTTCGAGGTCAAGGATACTCAGCAGCATGTGCTGGTGGCGCTTCGGAATCATGCCACCGGCTTCCCGCACCACAGTGCGCAGCTCTTCGGTGCTGAGGCTGTCGGAGTTGGCCTGGTTGGTATCAACCCTGGCCAGCTTCAGCAGGCCATTGGCGATGGTGTTCACAAACCAGACGAACGGATGCAGTAACCATTGCAGCCCCAGCAGCAAGCGGGCGGCTGGAAAGGCAATTTGTTCAGGGGCGATGGCGGCCAGCGTCTTGGGCGTCAGTTCCGCAAAAATCAGTACGATCAGGGTAAACAGGATGGTGTTAACAAACACTGCCAGATCCGGGTTATCAGGCCACAGGCGCTGACTGATGATGGTGGCCAGGGCAGCCGCAGCGAAGTTCACCAGGTTGTTACCGGTCAGGATGGTGCCGATCAGACGATCGGGTTTGTCGAGCAGTTTGGAAGCCAGTTTGGCGCCCTGATGGTTATTCTTTGCCAGGTGACGCAGGCGGTAGCGGTTAAGCGACATCATGCCGGTTTCAGAGCTGGAGAAGAATCCTGAAAAAATGATCAGTACCACGAGTATGCCGAATAGCACACTTAAGGGAACCTCGTTCAAGGTGGTGTCCTTTGACTATTAAGAAGTGGTCATCATAGGGCTGACGGGTAGTCTGTCAACTGTGCTCTGGTACTCATTATTGATTTGTTGATATGGCATAAAGCTGCGTCTTGCATGGCCTGTCTGTGTGATTAACGGTGCGGTCGTCAGGACTGTGTCATCGAATCGGTAAAGGCTGTGCAAATAACCATCTTTGACCATTTTGTCTGTCTTCAATAGTCAGTTTTTTATAGCGCTCAAGCAATTTATCCACTTGCGAACCAGTTTTTCTTATTGTGAATAAATAGTATATTCATGTAACTGATTGTGTACTTTTAGTTTATAAACCTATCAACTATCAGTCGTAGCAGTCTGGCTTTTAAACCTTGTATTTGGTAGTTGTCCATGGAATACGGATTAATATCTGCGTTGGTAATACGACGACTGTTGCGGCTCTTTTTTATCGCTGGTTCAGTGCTGCCAGCATGCATGCTGAGTCTGATGTCGCAAGCTGCCGACTTTGATGTCAGCGCGACCAAGGATTTGTCGTGTATTGCAGATCGGGCAAGCCAGACCTTTAACTGTACAGCCGGTGAATTTACCGTATCGCCGACGTTCAGTGCCGCTGATGGTGAACCACCATTCTGTATGGCCGGGCAGGATTTTGAATTCGTGGTGGAAATTGAGCTGTCGGGTTCCAATACTGACCGTTACGACGTCGGTTTTTTTGTCGGTCAGGAAGGCAACAACCCGGCAGTTTCCACTGCCAGTACTCTCAATTCCGGCAATGCACTCTGTTCGGTTGCAACTTTCCCGGCGCTGGATAACCCGACGCCAACGGTTTCCAATCCCTGGTTTGCGGCGGCCAACGATGAAGCCGGTGACCTGTGTGGCGACTATATGGGCGGGGGCGATACCACCAACCGCATCGACAAGATCAAGGTGGTCTGTACTGCCGACTCCGCCACCAGTGCGCTGCAAATCCCCTACATGCTGTCATACAAGCAGAATGAAAAAAATAACGGCCTGTGTACCGGCCCGACCGACGTATCCCAGGACAATAAATCCAAGTGTGTGACGGGTACTTCGGTGGTGAACGGTGTGGTAGCCGTGCAGGTAGGGGTCTGGATGGACATCACCAAACAGACCACACCAGATCAGCAGTCGATTACCACCGATGGCTTTACACCACAAAGTTTTACCTATACCGCGACCGCACCCAGTGGCAGCAAGGTGATTGCTCTGGTTGGCGCGACGCTGAGCAGCACTGGCGTGAGCGGTGGCACCTATATTCCTGCCACCATCTCGGAAGCAACCAATAGCACGACGTTTACCCTCAGTGACGGCGAAACCGCGCGGGTATTTATGACCGCCAGTGACAGTGACCAGACGCTTACGGTTACTGAAGCGACCACCACTGGCTGGGTTGAAACCGCTGAGGATATCACTTGCTCTGGCGGCGTTTCCTACAGCACAGACACCGCCAATCGCAGTATGGCGATGGTGCTAAACACCACCACGTCTGCGGGTGAGTGCACCATTACCAATACCAAGAAGCCGCAGATTCAGATCGAGAAAATCTCCACTGGCGACATTGGCAGCTTTGAATTTACCGGCACCGCAGGCTGGAGCACAGCAACCATTTCAACCACGGCTGTTGATACCGCCGAGCAAGGCAGTGTGCAGTATCTGACGCCCTATACCGCCGCTTCTGTGAGTGAGACCAGCCAGACCGATTTCCGCCTCGACGATATGTCCTGTGTCGACAACGGTTATCCGGTGGCTGCCGGTACTATCAGTTATGACTACGACACGGCAACCGTGTCGATGGACGCCAACGCGATGTCGCCAGGGGCTGAAATTCTCTGTACCTACACCAATATTCGTCAGCGACCGTTGACGGTTACCAAGGTGCTGGATGATCCCTTCAAGCCGGGGCTGTTTTTAATGAGCGCCAACGGTGAGTGGTCGGAAGAAGGCGGTGATGGCACTACGGTGTCGACCATCGTCGATGTCGGCGCAACCGTTAGCGCCGCGGAAGCGGCTGGCACCGATACTGACCTCAACGATTACAACGCCAGTTACGTCTGTGATACCGATCCGGCGACGGCAGTAGCGGCATCCGGCGATGGCAACTCGGCCAGTTTTACCATGCCCAATGGCGATATTATCTGTACCTTCACCAACAGCCGTAAGACTGCCAATCTGGTGCTCAGCAAGCAATGGCAGGTGGGTTTTGAGAACGACGAAGTGAGTCTGGCGAGCAGTGGTTTTATCAACAACGCCAGTCTTGCCAGCTCGGTATCCAATGCCAGCGGTGACAACCTGGATTCTGGCAGCGCCGCCACCGTTTATGTCGGCGAAAGCGGGACGCTGGCAGAGAGCTGGTTGAGTGGCGAACCCAACTATTACAACAGCGTCATCAGCTGCAGTGGCACCGATGGTCTGACCGACAGCACCTTGCTGGTGGGGCAGGATGATACTGATATCGAATGTACCTTCACCAACAGCCGCAAAAGCGCCAGCCTGACGCTGCAAAAGCAATGGGTTAACGCGGATGCCGGCAGTGTGATTGAGCTGACCAGCTCTGGCTTCGGTAATGACGCCGACGCCACCCATGATTCCACTTCTGTTGCCGAAAACCTCACCAGCGGCGATCCGGCGACGGTGTATATCCTGGAATCCGGCAGCCTGGCGGAAACCTGGCTGTCTGGTTCGGGCACGCTGGATCTCAGTGACTTTGCCACCACGGTAACCTGTTCCGGCACCGACGGTTTTGACAGCGCCAGTAACAGCCTGACCATTGGCATTGATGACACCGACATCGTCTGTACCTTCACCAACGAACAGTTGAAACCCAAACTGAGCGTGATCAAGCAAGCCATTGCGGTGGAAGACCCGGTCAACGGTACCAATAATCCAAAAGCCATTCCGGGGGCGCTGGTGGAATATTCCATCAAGGTGGAAAACTCGGGGCTGGGGCAGGTTGATGCCGATTCCATCACGATTACCGATGCGATTCCGGCCAACCTGGTGATGTACGTGGACGGTATCGAAGGCACCAGCGCTGCGGTGATTTTTGAAGATGACAGCATCAGCAGTGGTCTCAGCTGGAGCAGTGGCCAGCTGCAATATTCCGCCGATGGTGGCAGCAGTTGGGGTTATACGCCATCTGCAGATGCCAAGGGACTGGACGCCAACGTCACCAATATTCGCATCAATCCGACCGGTGTTATGAACGAGCGTAACAGCAGTGGTAACCCTGGCTTTGAAATACGTTTCTGGGTGATGGTGGAATAATCAGGCAATCAATCGGGCGACCCGGAGCCTGCTACAGCGTCCGGGTTGAATAACCGCATTAGTAGTTATACGGCCGATTGGTGGTCAGGTTGGCAATGCCTTTCACCAGCCGGAACACGCTCCAGACAAACACACCCAGCAAAATAAACCAGCCAATAAAAATAAACACCGTGACGTAGCCAATCACGGTCAGACCTAATCCCCACCAGAACACCTTGATGATATTGGCGAAGTGATCTTCAAACTGACTGCCACGAAAATCATTGATCTTGACCATCGCCCAGGCGCCACCGATGACCCAGCAAATGCCGGTGAAATAGCCCAGCCCCATCATGATATAGGCGAACAGCGCATGATTTTTGGCGTCGTTGTCGTGTGGCGACAAGGGCTGAAAATTGTCGCGTGGCGGCATAGAGTTGTAGCTCTGCTTGTCTTTCCGATAGTTGTCGCTGTCGCTGTCGCTGTCGCTGTCGCTGTCGCTGTCGTGATCGTAGTCGGCCATGTTGGCTCCAGCCCGTTGGTCATTGCTGGCAGCATAACAATTACAACGGGCCAGTACAGCGATTAAACGGCCAGCGGCTGGGCGCTCTTTTGCTGCTGTTTGGCTGCCGTGGCTTTGCGAGCCTTGCGTTTGCGCCACCAGATAATAACGCCTGTGACCGACAGCATGGCCACCACCAGGCCCATGGCCGAAATCAGGATACGACCCGGCAGCCCCAGAATTCGACCGGAATGCAGCGGGAACTGGGCCTGCACAAACAGATCGGCAACCGAACCTTGCCACGGAATCCGCTGGCCCAGAATTTCACCACTGTAAGCATCAACATACAGCTCTTTATGGCCAGCTCCCGCAGTACCGTGGTCGTTGTCAGGGAAGAACAGTTTGACGTCGTAAAAACCGAACTGGCGGGCGTAATAGACAGCACCTGCTGGCTCATCCCAGCCGAGCTCGCGGGCGCGTTCTGTGGCGGTTTCGATCGCCTGCTGCATGGTCAGGTTGGGCTGCTTCACATCGGCCAGTGCAATAAACGGATGCACATCGTAGGGCGTCGGCGTGACGTCGGAAATGGCTGACAGCACCGGCATAAACACTTCCCGCTTGAGGTTCAGTGAGAAGGCGGTGAAGGCGATTATCAGCAACAGTCCCCAGGTCCACAGGCTGACAGCCTGATGCAGATCGAAGTTGAGCTTGTAACGGCCACCATTCCAGCGAATACCAAAACGTTTGCCCCAGTTGCCGAACCAGTTGCGGGTTTTCACTGCGCTGGTGTCACCGCGTTGGGTGCTGAATTTCGGCCAGGTCAGGGCGATGCCAAAGAAGCAGTCGAGCGTCCAGATCAGCGCAATCCCCCCCAGCAGCCAGATGCCCCATTCATCAATTCCCCACATTTCCGGCAGGTGCAGGCTGTAGTGCAGCTTGTAGAGGAAAGACACAAAGGTTTCGCTGCTGAGTGGCCATACCGCCCCCCACTGGCGGGTGCCGAGTTCTGCGCCGGATACCGGATCAACAAACAACTGGTTGAAGCCCAGCTCATAACGTTCTCCCGTTGCCGGGTTCAGTCGTGGCTGAACGTAGAAGCTGACGGAATGGCCTGGCTCCGGGGTTAGTGGTGTATACAGCACCTGCATGTGCGGGTGGCGGGCCTCAGCCTGTTCGATCAACTCAAACATGGGGATTGGCTGGCCCGGGGTATTGGCATCCAGTAAATGGCCGTTGAGCCATTCATCCAGCTCATGATCCCAGGAAATCACCGCGCCGGTGAGGCCGGTGATAAACAGAAAAACCGCTGTGGTCAAACCAGCCCAGCGGTGTAATAAAACCAGTGTCGATCGCATTCAGGATTCCCTCGAATGTGGCGGCAAATTCCTGGTCAGGCAGCAGTCGTCATCCGACTGCTGCGACAAGGCTTAAACAGGGTTAAAACTCGTAGCTGACGCCGAGGTTCAGCTTGCGTGGGGCTCCATAACGGTACTGACCGCTGGAGCCGACCTGGCTGAAATATTTCTTGTCGGTCAGGTTGGCCACATTGAACTGGGTCGAAAGCGCCGGGGTAATCTGATAACGAGCCATCAGGTTAATCAGGGTAAAGCCCGGTTGCTCAACGCTTGGGCCATAAATGCGGCCCTGCCAGTCGGCACCGCCACCCAGCGTCAGGTTGTTCAGCTCGAGGGTGGTAAACAGGTTGAAGGTTTCGCGGGCATGGTCTGAGTTGATATCGAGTTCACTAATATCCTTTGATCGGAAATGCTCATAGCCTGCGTGGATTTGCCAGGTGTCGGTCAGATTACCAACCACTTCGATTTCTCCACCTTTGGTATCTGTGCTGTTCGCCTGTCGATAGGCATCTTCACCTCCGACAACATTGCCATCGGTGTCGTATTGTTCTGTTCCTTTGACGTAGGTGCTCAGTTTTTGTGCAACGTTACTTTGGACGGTGCGGTAGAAGGTAACGGTCGTTTGCAGTTGGTCATCCAGCCAGCTGCTTTTCAAACCAGCCTCCCAGTTTTCTCCGGTGAGGGCGTCGATTTGCCGAGCTTCATAGGTACGGTAATTTTGCGGCATAAAAATAGTGGTGTAGCTGGCGTACAAACGCTGGGTTTCTGTCAGGTCGTAGAGTACGCCAACATAGGGGATCAGCTCTCCAGTGTTACCGAAGTTGGTGTCTTCGCCCCAGCTGTTGCCGCTGCGGTTCCAGCTGGCAATACGGGCACCGACAATGGTTTTCAGGGCGTCCGTAATGTTCAGACGGGTGGCAGCATAAACACCGGTTTGAATAGTACGCATCGACAGGGTTTGGGTCGCAGTGTCTTCCCATTCCGGTTCAGCCGAACTGCCATCCCATTCATAGAAGTTGCCGGAGCTCGGGTAGCTCAGCTCGTTGTATTCCCATGTCCGTGCCGTTTGTACGGAACGTTGGGCACCCAGGGTGAACTCGTGGTAATTGCCACCCAATTCAAAGTCACCTTGCAATTGCACATTGAGGGTGTCCTGACGGCTGTAACCGTAGGAGTTGATTGGCCAGGTGACGAGGCCTTCACCGGTTTCTTTATCGAGACCAGTACTCGCCAAGGTGTACATATACAGAAGCTTGGTATCTTTATCGTAAATCAGGCGGTTGGCCGTGGCTTTTACCAGCCAGCCGTTGTCGAGAGTGTGCTCCAGATTAACGAAATAGTTGGTGCCCTTGGTTTCCCACTTGGTCCAGTCGGCGGAGGTAGTCTTGGAACGCTCCCAATCGGTCTGGCTGCCGTCGCTGAAATTGCTTGGCAGTGATCCCCAGGTCACCCCGGTCGGTTCATGGTGATCCATGCTGGCACCGGCGCGCAGCAAGGTGGTGGCCGTCAGGTCGGCTTCAATGGTGCCGTACAGCACAGTGCGTTTTTCGTGGTAGAGATCCTGCCAGGAATCCTTGCTGGCTTTTTTGGCTACCAGACGGCCACGAATACTGCCGCTGTCGTTGAGGCCGGAGCCGACATCAACCAGCAGTTCTTTTTTGTTCCAGCTGCCCACCGAGGCATCAATGGTGGCGTGGAATTCATCACTGTCGGCGTGTTTGCGAACAAAGTTGATCGATGCCGATGGATTACCAGCGCCCGTCAGCAAGCCGGTGGCACCACGCACAAACTCAACCCGTTCGTACATGGAAACGTCGGCGATGGTTTCGCCGGAGTCGCCACCCAATGACCATGACAGCGGCAGGCCATCAACCTGGTAGTTGGAAACATCAAAACCACGGGAAGAGAAGCCGTTACGGACGGTGTCTGTGTCGGTACTGGTGAGGCCAATGGTGCTGCTGACCACGTCCTGAATGGTTTCCAGCTGCTGGTCTTTCAGACGCTGGGCGGTAAATACCGTCACCGACTGCGGGGTTTCCAGCGGTTTCAGGCCCAGACCTGTGGCGGTATCCAGCTGCTCACGTTCGATATAACCACCGACGGCGACCACTTCTTCTATGGCACTGTAATCATTGACGTCGGTTTGTGGCTCGGCTGGCTCGTCAATGGTGAAGCTGGTGCCACCAATACGGCGGGCCTGCAGGCCAGTACCTTGCAGCAGGATTTGCAGTGCTTCTTCAACGTCATATCGGCCCTGCAACGCCGGGCTTTGCAGACCCTGCAGTGACACGCTGCTGGCGCTGATCTGGAAATGGCTTTGCAAGGCCAGCTGACGCAGGGCATCGGTTAACGGCATGGCGGCGATGTCGATCACCAGCTGCTGTTGCGGCGCGGTTGGGCTGGCAGCACTGGCGGTATTTGCAAGCGGAGCCAACAAGGCAGAACTGATGGCAACAAACAGCAACTGACGACGAATGGATGGGTGGTTCGGCAAGATCCTGGCTCCTTCTCTGATAATCTTTGCTTTGATTTACAAATAAGAATCAAAATCAAAGCGTTTTATATAGAGACGCAGGCCAGCATCAAAACCCGTAAAAAAATTTCAGATTTTTATTACATAGCCGTTCCAGACGGGCCCCAAAATCGAGTGGAAGGTTGCAGGGGCGTATGGATACCGGATCAAGTCCGGTATGACGAAGGCTGGGAAAATCGTCGTCGTTCCAGGCGAGCCCCGGCGGGATCTGGACTCCATACAGCGGCTGCAACGCCGCATGGATCCTGAAGCAAGTTCAGGACGGCGGCTGTGCTTCCGGTGTTAGGCTGACGCTCAGCGGTTTGCTACTGCGAGGGTTTCCGTAACGCCGGGCGCAATACCAGATGGTTGCCATCGGCTTGCTGACGCATATCGGCCTGCAGCTGGAACAGCTGCATCAGGGATCGAATGGCTTCATCCGTGCGGCTGATAAAGTAGGTGGCAGTCACCGGTGCTTGCGGGCTGGGCAGGTAGCGGGTGTCGATCTGGTAACGGGTATAGCGGTTGATTTCCGCCAGTACCTCGACCAGTGGCTGTTGATCGAAAATCAGGCTGCCAGTTTGCCAGGCCAGTGTGCGTTGTGCTGGCTGTGACTGTACGGCACCGGGTACGCCTTGTAACACAGCGACTTGCTGGCTGGCATTCAATACCAGTGACTGGCGCTTGTCGCCAGTCACTGCCACCACGCCTTCGGTGACTGCAATGGTGACTTGTTCATCGTCCTGTTGGCGGACATTAAATGCGGTACCGACAGCGCGGGCTCTGGCACCATTGGCCTGAACCACAAATGGCCGCGCCGGGTTATGGGCGACCTGAAAAAAAGCTTCGCCATGCAGCAGGCGGACGTTGCGTTGTTCGGCGCTGAAGTCGATGGCTATTTCGGAATCCCAGTTCAGCGTCACCTGACTGCCATCGGGCAGGGTGTGCTGCTGAACCTCACCGTAACCGGAGCGGAATTGCTGTTGCCAGTTTGCTGCGCTACTGGCGCTGGCTGTCTGGAGGCTGCTGGTGGGCTGTTGCCAGAGCGTCAGGCAGGCGACAATCGCCAGACAACTGATGGCGGCCAGTGCTGCACCGGCTCCAAGCCAGTTGCTACGGGGCTTGGCAACAGTGCAGGTGTGAGCTTTGTTTGCAGGTTGTTTGGCAGATTGATACGTGGGGCTGGCGACGTCGCTCAACTGACCCATTAACAGCCAGTCTTCGCTGGCTTGTGCCAGTGCCTGGCGGTGCTCAGTGGATTGCTGTTGCCATTGTTCAAGCTGTTGTTGCAGCTGTGCGGCGGCTTCGGTGGATTCCGCCTCGTAAAAACGGCGAATCAGGCTGAAGGCCTGATCATCCAGCGATAACTGTGAGTGTTGATCCGTCATGTCGCTCAGCGCCCTGCTGATTCACTGTGGTTGGCTGGATTGCCCTGCTCGCTGTCGCGCAGGCTTTGGCGCAAGCAGCGAGTGGCGGTTGCCAGATGTTTCTCCACCGACGACAGGCTGATATCCAGCTGTTCAGCGATCTGTTTCTGACGCTGGCCGTCAATGCGGTAGCGCCAGAATACCTCGCGGGTCAGTGGCGGCAACTGTTGCAAGCGTTGATTCAGTTGCTGCAATTTGAAGCTGGCCAGCGCTGCGGCCTCAACATCATAACCGTCTTCGTCCTGCTTCAACTCGCCGTATTCATGTTCGTTTTTCAGGCGGCTTTGCTCGCTGCGAAAGTGGCTGATCACCTCGTTGCGGGCAGCTTGGTACAAATAGGCTTTTTCGTCTTCAATCTCGCTGTTATCCGGCTTGCGCAGCAGTTTTTCGGTCAGCTGCTGTAACAGGTCAGCGGCGGTATGAGGGCAGCCGACCCGACTGGCCAGGAAATACAGCAAGGAGTTTTCCTGTTGTCGCAGTACCGTAAAAAGACTGGTGAGGGATTTCATGCTGAGGTTGTCAGAGGCCATGATAATTAACTGAGATTAATTATCATTATGACCTCGATCAAGAAGTTTGTCAGTATGTAAGTCTGCTGATCCGGCTGACAATGGCTCCAGTCTGCACTGGCTGCGGCGGCGAATCAGGAAGAGGGTGGCTGGCCACGTTGCCCGGCAATGGCTTCCGTTTGGGTCAGCTTGCCGTCACGGATAAACTCCAGCTGGATCTTGTCGCCCGGCCGCAGGGCAGCAATCTGGTTCATTGAAGCGCGGGCGTCACTGGCATCAAGCTCGTTGATCTTGACGATGATATCGCCAACGGTCATGCCGGAATGGTCCGCTGGGCCGTCTTCATAAATACCGGTCACAATCAGTCCTTTGAGGGCATCCGGCAGAGCCAGTGCCGACAACAATTTGGGTGTGGCTTCCTGCACTTCAATACCGAGCCAGCCACGAATGGCAACGCCGTGTTCAGAAATATCCTTCACCGTACGCTCGGCCAGTTCGACCGGAATGGCAAAACCAATCCCCTCGCTGCCGCCACTCTGGGAATAGATGGCGGTGTTGATGCCGACCAGTTCCCCGCGGGCGTTGATCAGGGCGCCGCCGGAGTTACCGGGGTTAATGGCAGCGTCGGTCTGGATATAGTTTTCGTAGGTATTCAGGCCCAGCTGGTTACGGCCAGTGGCGGAAACAATGCCCTGGGTAACGGTCTGGCCAACCCCAAACGGGTTACCAATTGCCAGCACGACGTCACCGACCCGCAGCTTCTGCGAGGTCGCAGCGGTAATGTGTGGCAGTTGGTCGAGGGTAATTTTCAGCAGTGCCAGATCGGCTTCCGGGTCGGTACCGATCAGGGTGGCCTTGGATTCACGGCCATCGTGGAGGGCGACAACAATCTGGTCGGCGTCCTTGATCACGTGGTTATTGGTAAGGATATAGCCGTCGGAGGTCATGATCACACCAGACCCCAGGCTCGACTGGATGCGCTCATCCGGCTCCGGGTCTTGCTGGAAGAAACGGCGGAACAGTGGATCATCGTAGAGCGGGTGCAGTTTGCGCCGTACCACCTTACTGGTATAAATATTCACCACCGCCGGAGCGGCCCGTTCGACCGCATCGGCGTAGCTGGTAATCACGGTTGGCTGCACAATCACGTCGCCGCTGTCGGCAGTCTGGCTGTCCGTCGTCAGCACTGACGCGGTGGTTGTGTCATTGGCTGCGGGTAGCGCCGGTTGCAGTGGCGTTACCCAGCCGGGCGCCCACAGCAATACCATCAGGGCGACGCAGAGACCAACCAGTGCAGGCACGAGCAATGTGTTAACGAGCGAGTGTCTTGCCATGCAGGGTCTCCGGAGGCTGGTTGTCTGTCGCCGCCAGACCAAAAACGAACCGCTGGCGCGAGGCGGTATTTTGCCAGTACTGCCACAATAACGAAAACAGTTATGGAGTTTCATGTTGGAAGCTGCAATCGATCGTCAGCAATTGCTGACCTATCTGGAAAATCTCTTACAGTCCCGCAAAATCCATGATTATTGTCCCAATGGTCTGCAGGTCGAAGGACGAGAGCGCATTCAACACATCGTCACCGGTGTGACCGCCAGTCAGGCTCTGATAGAAGAAGCTATTGGGCTGGGAGCCGACACCCTGCTGGTGCATCACGGTTACTTCTGGAAAGGGGAAAATCCCTGTCTTACCGGCATCAAGCGCGAACGTCTGAAAGCCCTGTTGGCACACGACATTAACCTGATCGCCTACCATCTGCCGCTGGACGTACATCCGGAGCTGGGTAACAACGCCCAACTCGGTGATCTGCTGGAGCTGGCCGTGACTGGCCCGATTGATCCGTTGAATCCAGCTACTCCAGGGCTGATTGGCAAGTTGCCACAGCCGATGACGGCTGCTGAATTCGCCGCCTTTATTGGCGAAAAACTCGATCGCCAGCCGCTGCACATTGGTGAAGACGAAGACATTATCGAAACCATCGCCTGGTGTACCGGTGGTGCCCAAAGCTATCTGCAACTGGCCGTCGATGCCGGAGTCGATGCCTTTGTTACCGGCGAAATCAACGAACCGGCAGTGCATCTGGCACGCGAAACCGGCACCCACTTCTTCAGCGCCGGACACCACGCCACCGAACGCTACGGTGCTTTGGCGGTTGGCCAGCAACTGGCCAGCGAATTTGGTATTCAGGTGACTTTTATCGATATCGATAACCCGGTCTGATTCCGTAGGTCTGATAAAGACGCGCAGCGGCTGCCATCTGACACTGCGCTGTTGGATGGCGCTCGCTTAGCCCGTCTACTCTTCGGCAGTGGTAGGGTGTATTCGCTGCAGGCGTAATACACCTGCCCTTACCAGATCGGCGCAATCGACAGCGCAACCAGCAGCAACACCGAACCAGTGGCGCTATCCAGAATCTGCCAGTGACGTGCTGAAGTCAGATAAGGCCGCAGCTTTTTTGCACCACTTACCAGAGTGATAAACCACAGCGCCGAGCCCAGTCCGGCACCCACCACAAATACCCCCGGATGCGTTTGCTGGGCACCAACGCTGCCAATCAGCACTACGGTATCCAGATACACATGCGGATTAATCAGCGACAGCGCCATTACCTGACCGGCACTGCGCCACGGGCTTACCGGCGTTGACGGTCCGGCCGCCACCAGAGTATCGCCACCTTGCCAGGCGCGGCCAAAGGCCTGCGCCGCCAGCCATAACAACAGGCCAACACCCATCCAGGTCAAAATCGGCACCAGCCCGGGAATCCGCCCCTGAATATAGTCGAGGCCAAACACCCCGGCGGAAACCAGTACAACGTCCAGCGCGATACAAACCGAGGCAATGGTCCAGGGATTTTCTCCGCGCAGACTCTTTTGCAGCACCCAGGCGTTCTGGGCGCCGATCGCTACGATCAGCCCCATGGTGACCGCAAAACCGGTCAGGGCAGGTTGAAATTGAAAGAACAGGTCGTTCATGGTGATTCAGTCCAGAAACAGGGATCAGGGAAACACGATTGGCTGCAGGCAACGGATGGTTGGCAGGTTACGAGTGGTGGTGATATAAGTCCAAGGAATAAATCTTATGTAATATAAGAGAAACTTATGATTGATTATCGGGCGCTCGAAGCGCTGGTGGCGGTGATTGAAGCTCGTGGTTTTGAACGTGCCGCCCAGCGTTTGAACATCAGCCAGTCGGCGGTCAGCCAGCGTATCCGCCAGCTGGAATTCAAGCTCGGCCAGCCGGTGTTACTGCGCACAACCCCGCCGCGGCCTACCGAACTGGGCCAGCGGCTGGCCAACCATTTGCAGCAAGTGGCCCAGCTGGAGCAGGGGCTGTTGTTGCCGATGGAAGATGAAAACCACAGCTTGCGCATTCGGCTGGCCGTGAATGCCGATTCCCTCGATACCTGGTTACCGGAGGCGCTGGCGGCTTCGCCGGATTTTCAGCGTATGGACTTTGAAATACTGGTGGAAGATCAGGACGTTGGCTTGCGACGGATGAAAAATGGCGAGGTCATGGCCTGCATTTGTGCCACTGAAGCGCCAGTGAATGGTGGCCTGGCGATGCGGCTTGGCACCTTGCGCTATCGGGCCTTTGCCAGTCCGGCGTTTTTGCAGCGTTATCAGCTCGATCAGGTCGAGCCCGCGACACCATTGTCACAACTGCCGAGTCTGATTTTTAACCAGGACGATCAGCTGCAACACCGGTTTCTGCGTACGGTTTCGCCGCAGCAGCCGGAACCCGGCCGCTACCATATTTGCCCGTCGTCTGAAGGTTTTATCCGCATGGCACTGGCCGGACTGGGCTACGGCATGATGCCGGAAATCCAGGTAGCGGAATATTTACAGGACGGTCGCTTGCAGCAAGTGGTGCCGGGTTATTACCTCGACGTACCCTTGTACTGGCACTACTGGCAAACCGAGAGCCCGGCCTTGAAAGCCTTGAGGCAAACGGTCGCCAGAGTGGCGCAACAATCGTTGGTGCTGGTTATTTAACCTTGCTCAGCTTCCATACCCCGAATACCACCAGAACCATACCGGCGATGCTGTAGAGCGAGAGCGGTTCGTCCAGCAGCCAGACTGCCAACAGCGTTGTGGTAACCGGCCCCAATGTGCCGCTCATGCTGGTTTTTTCTGGCCCAATACGGGCAATGGCTGTGCTGACCAGAAAAGATGGAATCACGGTGGCGAGAATGGCCAGTGCCAGAACTCCCAGCCAAACGGTCTGGCTGTAATCCGGTAGCAGATCCAATGGCTGGCCTTCAATTATTGAAGTCAGACTGTTGTTGATCAGCGTTGCCAGCGTCGCACTGGTCATGGCGACACTGGTGAACATCACACTGCCAAGTTCGGCAATGCGGCGTTTGCTAAGTAATAAATAGAGCGCAAAGGACAGCGCACTGCCAATCACCAGCAAGGTACCCTGGATCAGTTCGGCGGTATTGTTGGCGAACGCCATGGCGGTGTCCCTCGAGACTTCCCGGCTGACCATACTGAGGTCATTGCCGTACATAAACAGCAAACCCGCGTAGGTAATCGCCAGTGGTAGCAGAATGGCGCGCCGAAACGGCTGGCCAAAAAACACGATGCCGAGCAAAACCACCAGTGATGGATAGGCGTACAACACCAATCGTTCAAGCTGGGCACTGACGTACTGCAAGCCGAGCAAGTCCAGTAACGACGCCAGGTAGTAGCCCAATATCCCGACCAATGCGGCGCGACCAATTGCTGCAAGCGTTGGGCGTTGTTTCATTTTCAGCAGGGCTACATAGCCGATAACCAGATAGAACGGCAGGGCGATCGACAGCCGTAGCCACATCAACGGCAGCGTATCGACGCCCAGTTCGTACAGCCACTTGATCAGGATTGGCTTGGTAGAAAACAGGGTGGCGGCGCATAACGCCAATATCAGGCCAATGCGTTCTCTGCTGGCAGGTGCCGGAGCTGCGGTGTTCATAAAGATCCTTTTGAAACGGAAACCGATTAAATCTCAAGGTTCAGGGGTGACAAAATGGTGTGGCAGCAGGGCATGGTATTCGGTCTGGTGGCATGCACTGGCCAGACCGATGAGTATGTTTGACTCAGCTGCTGGCGATTATGGCTTGCGCCATAGCAGGGATGGTTGCCAACAGGTAAGCCAGGATGGAACAGGCAGGGGCTGTGCTGAGAAAAGTGAAACGGTGGCATTAACAGACAGCAGCACACGTGACTTGTAAACAAGCCGTGAGCAGGGCGCCGAGGTGTTGGTCTGTATGATTGCCATTATGGATTGTGTTCTCGCACCGATTATTCGGGACTATCTCGTTTGGAAGTTGCGCTTGGGGCGACGGCAGCCAAATTGGCCATAATTGCCAATCCGGTGCTGCATTTACGGCCAGCCGTGCGAATCCATTCAAACTAACATGACTTTCTTTGCCTCAACAAGGCCAAACAAATTTACCCGAATTGTCGAGTCTGGTATCCTGCCCTCCCATCTTGAGTGAAGGTTCTTCACCTTCCATTTTGATATTTCAATCTCTTTTCGCGGACCCTCTATGACACGATTTATCTTTGTCACAGGTGGTGTTGTTTCTTCGTTGGGGAAAGGCATCGCTTCTGCATCTCTGGCTGCCATTCTGGAAGCCCGTGGCCTCAAGGTCACCATGCTCAAGCTTGATCCCTACATCAACGTCGATCCTGGCACCATGAGCCCTTTCCAGCACGGTGAGGTGTTTGTGACTGAAGATGGCGCTGAGACTGACCTGGACCTGGGTCACTATGAGCGTTTCATCCGTACCACCATGTCTCGTCGCAACAATTTCACCACTGGCCGTATCTATACCGACGTACTGGCCAAGGAACGTCGTGGCGATTATCTCGGTGGTACTGTGCAGGTAATTCCTCACATCACTGATGAAATCAAGCGTCGTGTTCTGGAAGGTGGCGAAGGCTCTGACGTTGCGCTGGTCGAGATCGGCGGCACCGTTGGTGACATCGAATCCCAGCCATTCCTGGAAGCAGTTCGCCAGATGAAGGTGGAACTGGGCTCCCGTCGTGCGCTGTCGATTCACCTGACGCTGGTGCCTTACATTGCCACCGCAGGTGAAACCAAAACCAAGCCTACCCAGCACTCGGTTAAAGAGCTGCGTACCATTGGTTTGCAGCCTGACGTACTGATTTGCCGCTCTGATCACAAGATCGAAGCATCGGCACTACGCAAGATCGCGCTGTTCACCAACGTTGAAGAGCGTGCGGTGATTCCTCTGGAAGACGCCGACACCATCTACAAGATTCCTCGCATGTTGCACCAGGCTGGCCTGGACGACCTGATCGTTGAAAAATTCGATCTGTCCTGCAAGGAAGCCGACCTGTCTGAGTGGGATGCCGTGGCCGATGCCAAGCTGAACCCTGAAAAGACGGTCACCATTGCGATGGTTGGCAAGTACATGGATTTGCTGGATGCCTACAAGTCGCTGATCGAAGCCATTGATCACGCCGGTATTCACCACCGCGCCAAGGTCAACGTTCGCTATATCGATGCCGAAGACGTTGAGCGTAAAGGAGTTGAGATTCTGTCTGACGTTGACGCCATTCTGGTGCCAGGCGGCTTTGGTAATCGCGGCGTTGAAGGCAAGATTCGTACAGTCCAGTACGCTCGTGAGAACAAGGTTCCATACCTGGGTATCTGTCTGGGTATGCAGGTCGCTGTGATTGAATTCGCTCGTCACGTGGTGGGTTGGGAAGATGCCCATTCTTCCGAATTCAGCTCTGACAGCAAGCACCCGGTAGTGGGTCTGATTACCGAATGGAAAGATGCGTCCGGTAACGTTGAAACCCGTACCGAAAATTCCGACCTCGGCGGCACCATGCGTCTGGGTGGTCAGGAATGTGTGCTGACGCCTGCATCCAATACCGCCAAGGCTTATGGCGCAGATGTCATTGTTGAGCGTCACCGTCACCGCTACGAGGTGAACTCATCACTGGTACCAGAACTGGAAGCAGCGGGTCTGCGGATCGCTGGCCGCTCTGTTGATGGTGAGCTGGTTGAGGTTGTTGAAGTACCGGATCACCCATGGTTCGTGGGTTGTCAGTTCCATCCGGAATTCACCTCGACTCCACGTGATGGCCACGGCCTGTTTGCAGCCTTTATCGCTGCAGCACTGGATCACCAGGCTACAAAATAACCAAACGGCAGCTTGCCTTTGCACGCCGTCGGACTTTACGGTCTGACGGCGTTGGCGTGACTGACCGATTGCCAAACTTACTTATGGAGAACTTACATGGCGAAGATTGTTGATATCAAAGCGCGCGAAGTGCTGGATTCCCGCGGTAACCCGACTATTGAAGCAGACGTGACTCTGGAAGGCGGTTTTTTTGGTACTGCCTGTGCCCCGTCCGGCGCTTCTACCGGTACCCGTGAAGCACTGGAGCTGCGCGATGGTGACAAGGCTCGCTATCTGGGTAAAGGTGTACTGACTGCCGTTGCCAACGTCAACGACATCATCAAGCCTGCCCTGATCGGCATGGATGCAACTGACCAGCGCGCGCTGGACACCAAAATGCTGGAATTGGACGGCACCGAGAACAAGTCCAAGCTGGGCGCCAATGCCATTCTGGCCGTGTCTTTGGCTGCTGCCAAAGCTGCCGCTGCTGCCAAAGGCGTTGAACTGTACGTTCACATCGCTGACATCAACGGCACTCCAGGCGTCTACTCCATGCCGGTTCCAATGATGAACATCATCAACGGTGGTGAGCACGCAGATAACAACGTTGATATTCAGGAATTCATGGTACAGCCAGTTGGCGCACCGACGTTTGCTGAAGCCCTGCGTTGTGGCGCGGAAATCTTCCACAGCCTGAAGAAGGTTCTGAGCTCCAAAGGCCTGAACACGGCTGTGGGTGACGAAGGTGGTTTTGCTCCAGACCTGGCTTCCAACGCTGATGCTCTGGCGGCTATTAAAGAAGCCGTTGCCAACGCTGGCTACGAGCTGGGTACTAACGTGACTCTGGCTCTCGACTGTGCCTCTTCCGAATTCTACAAGGACGGCAAGTACAACCTGTCTGGCGAAGGCAAGGTGTTCTCGTCCGAAGAATTCTCTGACTTCCTGGCCGAACTGTGCGACCAGTACCCAATCGTTTCCATCGAAGACGGTCAGGATGAATCTGACTGGGATGGCTGGAAATACCAGACTGAAAAACTGGGCTCCAAGGTACAGCTGGTGGGCGACGATCTGTTCGTAACCAACACCAAGATTCTGTCTGAAGGCATCGAGAAAGGCATTGGTAACTCCATCCTGATCAAATTCAACCAGATCGGTTCCCTGACCGAAACCCTGGAAGCCATCAAGATGGCCAAGGACGCTGGTTACACTGCCGTGATTTCTCACCGTTCCGGTGAAACCGAAGACAGCACCATTGCCGACCTGGCAGTGGGTACTGCGGCTGGCCAGATCAAGACCGGTTCCCTGTGTCGTTCTGACCGCGTCTCCAAGTACAACCGTCTGCTGCGTATCGAAGAGCAGCTGGGTGCCAGCGCACCTTACAACGGTCGGAAGGAAATCAAGGGTCAGGCATAATCCGCCTCTTCCCTGAATGACAAAACCGGGCCTTTGCCCGGTTTTGTCTATTTTAGCGCTGTGAGTTTTGAGTCGCAGCCAGCTGGAAGTGTCTGACAGGAGATAGCTGATGACGGAGCAGCCTATGAGTGTGATGACCCAACGGATTTTGCTGGCAGTCGGACTGGTACTTGCGCTGTTGCTGCAATTCCGCATCTGGTGGGATGACAGCGGGGTGTTGGCCAGTCGTGAGCTGGATCAGCGCATCGGTCGTATTGCTGAAGACATTCGGGTACTGGATGATCGCAATCACCAGATGCAGCTGGAAGTTGAAGACCTGCGCCACGGCTCGGCAATTCTGGAAGAAAAAGCCCGCGAAGACCTGGGTCTGGTACGCGATGGCGAAACTCTGATTCTGTTTGTAGAACCTGAACAATGACAATATGGCCCTTGGTCGTTGCTGCCGGGGTTGGCTCCCGCATGCAGGCGGATCGTCCCAAACAATACCTTTCCCTTGATCAGCGCTTGCTGATTGATCATACCCTCGCTACCTTGCTGGGCTACCCGCGTTTTGAACAGCTGATGCTGGTATTGTCTGCCGCTGATCCTTATTGGCCAGCCAGTGAGTTTGCCAGTGATCCGCGTATTCTGCGGGTTGACGGTGGTGCCGAGCGTTGTTATTCCGTACTCAATGGCCTTGAGGCTCTGGCTGAACTTGCCCATGAAGATGACTGGGTACTGGTGCACGATGTCGCCCGTCCCTGTTTACGTCACAGTGATCTGGATTTATTGCTGGCTGACCTGCAGTTGCCCGGCGCGATTCTGGCAAGTCCAACTCGCGATACCATGAAGCGTGGGCGTCTGGCTGTTGATGGTTCCGTCGAAATCGACCATACGGTTGAGCGTGACCAGCTCTGGCATGCGCTGACGCCACAGGTATTCCCGCTGGGGCTGCTGAGTCGGGCATTAAAACAGAGTCTGGCTGACGGCTTTGTGGTAACCGATGAAGCCTCGGCGATTGAACATTTGGGGCTGGCCCCAAAACTGGTGGCGGGGCGGGCGGATAACATCAAGGTCACCCGGCCGGAAGATCTGGCGTTGGCGCAGCTGTTTATTCAGCAGGCCCGGGCGGTTTCAACAACATCCAATAATCCTGAGTGAGGTCGGCTGTGCGTATTGGTCACGGTTTTGATGTGCATGCCTTTGATGAAGGCGATTTCATTACACTGGGTGGTGTTCAGATTGCCCACTCCCATGGTCTCAAGGCGCACTCCGATGGCGATGTTGCCTTGCATGCGTTAGCGGATGCTTTGCTGGGTGCTGCTGCACTGGGTGATATCGGCCAGCATTTCCCCGACACCGATGATCGCTGGAAAGGCGCCGACAGCCGTATGCTGTTGCGTCACGTGGTGACCCTGATCGAAGACCGTGGCTATCGGGTGGGCAATGTCGACGTCACCATCATCGCCCAGGCACCGAAAATGGCCCCGCACATCATTGCCATGCGTCAGGCCATTGCGACCGATTTGAAAGTGCGTCTCGACGACGTCAACGTCAAGTCCACGACCACTGAAAAACTGGGCTATGTTGGCCGCAAGGAAGGCATTGCCGTGCATGCTGTCGCCTTGCTGCTCGAAGCCGGTTACTGAGTTCTATAATTTCCCTGGCAGTCTTTTTTGTGAGGAACCCTGTTCTTGTCTGCTCCTGAAACCCGTTCTGAATACACCCTTGATTGGCCTGCGGCCTGGCCGAACAGCCAATCCAGTGCCATGCTGAAATCACAGCCGGAAGATTTCCTGGTGGTGGAATTACCCTTGTCCGAGCCTTGTGGCGAAGGCGAGCACGTCTGGCTGTGGATCGAGAAACGCGGTGCCAATACCGCTTTTGTGGCGGAGGAACTGGCCCGTTACGCTGCCGTGAAGGAGATGGATGTTGGTTTTGCCGGGCTGAAAGACCGCCATGCAGTGACCAGCCAGTGGTTCAGCATTTATTTGCCAAAGGGTGAAACGCCTGACTTCATGGCGTTAGAGCATCCGGAATTCCGGGTTCTGCGTCAGCAACGTCATAACAAGAAGCTGCGTCGCGGTGATTTGCTGGGTAACCGCTTTGAAATTGCCCTGCGTAATTTCAGCGGCAATCGTGAGCTGGTTGAGCAAAATCTGCAGGCGGTCGCCAGCAGTGGTTTCCCGAACTACTTCGGTGACCAGCGTTTTGGCCACGGCGGCGGCAATATTGAGTCCGGCATTCGTATGCTGAAGCGTGAAATGCGGGTGCGTAATCCGAAGAAAAAGGGCCTTTATCTATCAGCCGTTCGTTCCTGGTTGTTCAACCAGGTATTGGCTGAGCGGGTGCGTCAGGGTAACTGGCTGCAGCGGCTGGAAGGGGACGTCGAGACCGATAATGGCTTGCCAAGTGGACCCCAGTGGGGCCGGGGTAAATCGCTGGTGACGGGCGAGCTCGAACAGCTGGAGCATGCTGTGCTGGCAGCGCATGCGGACATCCTCGATGCGCTGGAACATGCCGGCTTGCAGCAGGAACGTCGTACTCTGGTGGTGAAGCCGGACGCGATGAACTGGCAGTGGCGTGAGGAAGCCGACAATTCGCTGACATTGGTTGTCCGCTTTTGTCTCGGTGCCGGGTATTATGCCACCTCATTATTAAAAGAAGTGCTGACTGTGACCGAGCCTGAGCGTCTGAGCCAGGATCCAGTCGCCAGCGAGGGAGACGATCAGTGACCCATCTGCTGTTATCCAACGACGATGGTGCCCATGCTATCGGGTTGAAAACCCTGGCGGCGGCGTTGCAGCAAGCGGACTATCAGGTATCTGTGATTGCGCCGGACCGTGATCGCAGCGGCGCCAGCAATTCGCTGACGCTCGATCGACCGCTGCACCCTGTCGAACTGGATAACGGCTTCCTCAGTGTGAACGGTACCCCGACGGACTGTGTGCATCTGGGCATCAATGCCTTGTTCCGTGATCAGTGTGAGCGGGTGGTATCCGGTATCAATGCCGGTGCCAACCTCGGTGATGACGTGTTGTATTCCGGTACGGTTGCCGCTGCCATGGAAGGTCGTTTTCTCGATAAAACGCCGATCGCAGTATCGCTCACCGGCAAACAGCACTTCGATACCGCTGCCCGGGTGCTGGTAGAACTTCTGCCGGCACTGGAACAGCTGCAGATGCCTGCCAATAGCATTATCAATATCAATGTCCCGGATCTGCCCTATGAGCAGTTGCAGGGGCACCGGATTACCCGTTTGGGCCACCGTTTGCGTTCCGATAATCCGGTGCTGACGACCAATCCGCGCGGCAAGGACTGTTACTGGATTGCCGCTGCTGGCGATGTTGCAGATGCCGGTCCTGGCACCGACTTTCATGCCATTGAGCAAGGTTTTGTATCTATTACCCCCATCCAGATGGATATGACGCTGCACAGCGGGCTGGACCATCTGCGTGTGTTACTGGACTGACACAGGTACAGGAGAGTAGAGCGTGACAACACAACTGGTGAGCGGAATTGGCATGACCTCCCAGCGTACCCGGGATCGCCTGGTACAGCGTTTACGGGATGCCGGTATTACCAACGAGCAAGTGTTAGCTGTGATGGCGACAACACCCCGTCATTTGTTTATTGACGAAGCGCTGGCTCATCATGCCTATGAAGATACGCCGTTGCCGATCGGTCATGGCCAGACCATCAGCCAGCCTTACACCGTAGCCCGCATGACCGAACTCTTGCTGGCAGACCAGCAACGGCTTGGTCGGGTGCTCGAAGTTGGTACCGGTTGTGGTTATCAGTCGGCCGTGCTGTCGCCGTTTGTCGATCAGCTCTACAGCGTTGAACGTATCGAGCCCTTGTATCAGCGCGCTCGTAACCGTCTTTATGATCTGCGCTATCGCAACGTCAATTGTTCGCTCTCCGATGGCGGCTGGGGACTGCCAGATAAGGGGCCATTCGATGGCATTCTGGTGGCAGCAGCGCCTGAGGTTGTTCCTGAAACACTTAAACAACAGCTGGCCGATGGTGGCCGTATGGTGATTCCGGTGGGCGGCCGCAAGAAGCAGCGTTTGTTGATGATCAGCCGTGATGGTGACGAATTTGTAACCCGGGATCTGGAAGATGCCCTGTTTGTGCCTTTCCTCGCAGGGGTACAACGCTAACTTCTTTCTCTATTCTTTCCGCAAGGATGTTTCATGCACTTTATCTGGTTGTTTCTGAAAGGCATCGCCATGGGATCGGCGGATGTTGTTCCCGGCGTATCCGGTGGCACCATCGCATTCGTTACCGGTATCTATGACGAGTTACTGGGTTCTATTCGCCGCGTTGACCTGCAAGCTCTTCGGTTGTTGTTCAAACAAGGCCCTCTGGCTGCTTGGCGTTATATCAACGGCACCTTTCTGTTGGTGCTTGGCAGCGGCATTCTGACGGCACTGTTCAGCCTTGCCAAAGGTATTCACTATCTGCTGATGCATTACCCGGTGTGGCTGTGGGCTTTTTTCTTCGGGCTTATTGTTGCTTCGGTGATTCACGTTGGTCGTGAGATTCATCAGTGGACGCCAGCCAAGGGTATTTTGCTGTTGTTGGGCGCTGTGATTGCGGGCTATATCAGCACGGCGGCGCCTACTTCTATTGAGCCTAATCACCTGATTATTCTGTTAGCAGGCAGTGTCGCTATTTGCGCGATGATTCTGCCGGGAATTTCTGGCAGCTTTATCCTGTTATTAATGGGCTTGTATGAGCCGATTCTAGCGGCACTCAAAAGCCTGGATCTTGTCACAATAGGCTTGTTTGGCATTGGTGCCGTGGTTGGCTTGATGTCATTTTCGCGTTTTCTGAGCTGGTTGCTTAAAGATTGGAAGGAAGCCACCTTTGCCGTGCTGACCGGTTTTATGGTCGGGTCGCTGCTCAAGGTGTGGCCGTGGAAGGACACACTGACGACCCGGATTGATAGCAAGGGTGAAACAGTACCAGTTTACCAGACCAATATTTTACCAGACGCAGGAACGGACCTTTGGCTGGCCATACTGCTGATGGTTGCCGGTTTTGTGCTGGTTATCGGCCTGGAGTGGGTCGCCAGGCGTCAGCCACAGCCTGCGTTGCAGGGGGAATAAGTCTGGTTTTCACTTGTGCAACAGTGATAACAATGTAACTTTGCCAAATGCTTTGCTTTTTTAGAGTTTTTTGGAATTAGTAATGCTGGTTTAATTCACAGCCACAGAATTGGTTCACTAATGCACCGATTAACGGAAACCTGTCACTCCAACGTGTCAAAAACCAACCGCTCAGGAAAAAACATGTTCCGCCTGGCTGCTGTTACATTAGTCACAATAGTTAGTATGACGACCGGCTGCGCCAGTAGCGGTGGCTTTGTATCGCTAGAGGAAAAATTTGGTAATTCTGAACGAGTGGTCTATAAACAAGGAGGCCACGACAAAAGTCCGTCAGGCCTCTACACCGTGCGAAAAGGCGATACCCTTTATTCCATTGCATGGCGTTATGGCCTGAATCATAAGGATTTGGCACGTGCAAATGGAATATACAGCCCCTATACCATCTATCCTGGTCAGAAAATTGACGTCCGTAATGTTGACGTTAAGGCCGAGGAAGTCAAAAAACCTGTCACAGTCGTTCGTGTCAGTGATCCGTCGCTAATAGCGTCAAAACCTGAGACATCTGTCACAACTGATGCTCAAACTAGTCAAAGTCCGCCAATCGTTCCAGTAGCAGAACAACCATTAAGCTGGGTCTGGCCTGTACCAGGGGTAATAATGGCTCAATTTTCAACCCAAAAGCCTGTCAACAAGGGGATTGATCTGTCCGGGTCACTGGGGGAATCTGTAGCTGCAGCAGCGGCAGGAACCGTGGTGTATGCAGGTCAGGGCCTCAGGGGTTACGGCAATCTGGTGATCATCAAGCATGATGACACCTTCCTGAGTGCATATGCCCACGCAAGCCGCATTCTGGTCAATGAACAAGAAGTTGTTAAAGCTGGCCAGACAATTGCCGAAACAGGTTCTACCGGAACAACCGAAGTGAAACTTCACTTCGAAATTCGAAAAAACGGTAATCCTGTCGATCCGCTGCTGTATTTGCCAAAACGGTAAGCGTCCACTGGATTGCTAATCACTCGTTCTGGCACAGATTCTGTTTGTTTTAGCAGACAGAACAATAATATCAAGGCGGGGGAATGATCATGGCTCTTCAGCAACGTGAACTGAATGACGAAATCTTCGACGAAAGCGAAATGATGGATACTGATGCTCTGGAATCTCGGGCGGAAGAAACTCCTGAGCGGTTCGCTGCCGACTCTTCCTACAAGGAAATGGATGCAACTCAGCTGTATCTCAACGAGATCGGTTTCTCCCCACTGCTGTCTGCCGAAGAAGAAGTGCACTATGCACGTCTGGCTCGCAAGGGTGACGAGATGGGTCGTCGTCGTATGATTGAGAGCAATCTGCGTCTGGTGGTGAAAATTTCCCGTCGTTATATCAATCGTGGTCTGGCACTGCTGGACCTGATTGAAGAAGGCAACCTGGGACTGATCCGCGCGGTAGAGAAGTTCGACCCTGAACGTGGCTTCCGTTTCTCAACTTACGCCACCTGGTGGATTCGTCAGACCATCGAGCGTGCGATCATGAATCAGACCCGCACAATTCGTTTGCCGATCCATGTCGTCAAAGAATTGAATGTCTATCTGCGCGCTGCTCGTGAACTGACCCAGAAACTGGATCACGAGCCAAGTGCAGAAGAAATCGCAGCACTGCTGGAAAAACCGGTGGATGATGTTAAGCGCATGCTGAAATTGAACGAGCGTGTGACTTCCGTTGATACTCCGCTGGGTAATTCTTCTGACAAGTCCATTCTGGATACCATCGCTGATGAACGCAGTGCGGATCCGGGTGAAGAGCTGCAAAACAACGATATCCAGATGAACCTGGAAAACTGGATTGATGAGCTGCCTGAAAAGCAGCGTGAAGTTCTGGCTCGTCGCTTCGGTTTACGCGGCCATGAAGTCAGCACACTGGAAGATGTAGGCCGTGAAATTGGTCTGACTCGTGAGCGTGTACGCCAGATTCAGGTTGAAGCCCTGAAGCGTCTGCGTGAGATCATGGAAGGCCAGGGCCTGACTGCTGAAACCCTGTTTGGCGAAGCCTGATCGGAACTTTCTGAGGGGGAAGTCTCCGTTTCTGCAACTTCATCTGGTCTGTTCCAGACCAGATGAAGCCAATCCTGTCCTGCCGTATTAACGCTCAAGCATATCAATCTTGTTGGGTTTACCGTCCCAGTCCTCAGCATCCGCCAGTGGCTCCTTGCGTTCGGAAATATTTGGCCACACTTCTGCCAACTCGGCATTCAGCTCAATAAACTGTTCCTGACCTGCTGGTACTTCGTCTTCTGAGTAAATGGCTTGTGCCGGACATTCGGGCTCACACAGGGCGCAGTCGATACATTCATCCGGATGAATGACCAGGAAGTTCGGACCTTCGTAGAAGCAATCGACCGGGCAGACTTCAACACAGTCGGTGTATTTGCATTTAATGCAGTTGTCGGTGACAACAAATGGCATGGGATCTCTCCTGATCAGTGCCGGTTATTGGCACATAGCTAAATGGTTATATATCCGAGTTCTGCGCTCGGGATTATGTCGGCGTCATTCTAGGTATAGCAAAAGCGGATCACAAGTGAACAGCCAATTTGGCTGTTCACGGTGGCGTTGCTGTCACAGCAGGGATTTTAATTCGTATAACAACTCGAGTGCTTGTCTCGGAGTCAGGTTGTCCGGTTCCAGTTCCGCCAGGCGGGTTTCCGCTGCTGATGGCAGGCTGGCGAACATATCGTTTTGATAAGGCGATTGTTCAGGCTCGGGGAAGCGCGGACTGGTAGGAGGCAAGCTGCCTTGTTCGAGCTTTTTCAGCTGGCTGCGGGCTTCACTGATAACCCGGGTGGGTACGCCGGCTAGCTGGGCAACCTGTAAGCCATAACTCTGGCTGGCCGGGCCTTGTTCCACAGAGTGCAGGAAGATGATCTTGTCATCATGCTCGGTGGCCTTCAGATGAACGTTGACCACACTGTCGTGATTTTCCGGCAGTGCCGTCATCTCAAAATAGTGGGTTGCGAACAGCGTAAAGGCGCCGATTTTTTCAGCCAGATGTGCTGCGCTGGCCCAGGCCAGTGACAATCCATCAAAGGTACTGGTGCCGCGACCAACTTCGTCCATCAACACCAGACTGTTGGCCGTGGCGTTGTGGAGGATATTGGCAGTTTCAGTCATTTCCACCATAAAGGTTGAGCGGCCACCGGCGACATCGTCGGCGGAACCCATGCGGGTGAAAATGCGGTCAACGGCGGTCAGTTTACAGCTGGCGGCCGGTACATAACTGCCGATATGTGCCAGCAGCACAATCAAGGCGACCTGACGCATGTAAGTCGACTTACCACCCATGTTCGGGCCGGTAATGATCTGCATCTTTTGCTGTTCATCAAGGCAGGTGTCGTTGGCGACAAACGGATCATCAATCAGCGCTTCGACCACCGGATGACGACCCTGACGGATAGCTATGATGGCTTCATCAGTAAACTCCGGGCGGCTGAATTGCAGGGTGTCGGCGCGCTCGCTGAGGTTGACCAATACGTCCAGCTGGGCAATGGCGGCAGCACTGAGTTGCAGCGCTGACAGCTCCATTCCGAGATCAATCACCAGTTGTTCATACAAATGTTTTTCGCGGCTTAGCGCTCGGCTTTTGGCAGACAAGGCCTTGTCTTCAAATGCTTTCAGCTCCGGCGTAATAAAACGCTCGGCGTTTTTCAGTGTCTGGCGACGAATGTATTCGGTCGGTGCGTCAGCCGCCTGGGATTTGCTGATTTCAATGTAATAGCCATGTACCCGGTTGTAGCCAACTTTCAGCGTCGGAATACCGGTGCGGGCTTTTTCGCGGTTCTCCAGCTGAATCAGGAAATCACCGGCGTTTTCACTCAGTCCGCGCAGTTCGTCGAGTTCAGCGTCATAACCTTCGGCAATCACACCGCCGTCACGAATAACCACTGGCGGGTTTTCAATAATGGCTTTTTGTAAGCGCTCAACCCAGTGAGGGAATTCCTGTACGTCAGTCCACAGTTGTTTGGCCAATTGGCAGTCGATGGATTCAAGATCCTGTCGCAGTTCTGGCAAGACGGTATAGGCATCACGTAAACGCGCCAGATCGCGTGGACGAGCAGATCCTAATGCAACACGCGATAGAATACGTTCGATATCGCCGATATTACGCAGTAGTGGCTGCAGATCCTGCCAACGGCCGGAAGACAGTAATTCACTGATAAATTGCTGGCGCTGTTCAAGAACATGCTGCTGGCGGATCGGCCGGTTTAACCAGCGCTTCAGTAAACGTCCGCCCATTGCGGTAGATGTTTTGTCCATCACCCAGGCGAGGGTATGGGAAGTGTCACCTTGCTGATTGATATCGATTTCCAGATTACGACGGCTGGCTGGATCAATCACAATGGCATCATCAGGCAGTTCCACCTGTAATGATCGAACGTGTGGCAGATCATTGCGTTGGGTGTCGCGGGCGTAATGCAGCAAGGCACCGGCGGCCCGTACGGCCTGGGTCATACCTTCGCAGCCAAAGCCACGCAGGTCGCGGGTCTTTAATTGCTGGGTCAATAGCCTGAAACAGGTGTCAGATTCAAAATGCCAGGGAGCCTGAGAGCGGATGCCGTTGCGTTCAGACAGTGCGGCTGGCAGGGTCTGGTCTTCACTATAGAGGAGTTCTGCTGGACGCAGACGTTCAATCTCTGCCAGCAGCTCTGCTTCTCCGGCCACTTCGAGTACAGAGAAACGGCCACTACTGACTTCCAATACTGCAATGCCGGCCTTACCTTTGGAGATATCGTCTTTTTCACCACAGACACAGGTCAGCAGGTTATCGGAGCGTTCATCCAAATAGGCTTCATCAGTCAGGGTACCCGGCGTAATAACCCGAACGACCTTGCGTTCAACCGGGCCCTTGCTGGTTGCCGGGTCGCCGATCTGTTCGGCAATGGCGATAGAAACGCCGTATTTCACCAGCCGGGCGATGTAGTTGTCTGCAGAATGATAAGGAACACCGGCCATCGGGATAGGTTGGCCATCACTTTTGCCGCGGGCGGTGAGGGTAATATCCAGCAGTTGGGCAGCTTTCTTGGCGTCGTCGTAGAATAGCTCGTAAAAGTCCCCCATTCGATAAAACAAAATGGTGTCGGGGAATTCAGCCTTTATCTTGAAATACTGCTGCATCATAGGTGTGTGTGATGATGCTGCCGCGGGCGATGCTTGTCTGGCCATGAAGTACTAAACCGGGTTGGGGTGAACACGTAGCAGGTAAAACCTGAAAGATGTATCAGCGACAGCTTGCAAACAGCTCCGCTCAAACAGCGGCCAAGGTTACCAAACCGTGAAATAGCTGGGTACCGACTGCAGGGTAATTCGCGAGCTGTCTTTGGCTGTTGGCTGAAAATCAGTCAGGAAATAGCTCGATATACCGGATGTAAAAAAACTTTCACAAAGAGATTGACTCAAAATGAGGCGTCCCTATAATGCGCGCCTCTTCACTGCTTCGGCAGCGAAGGACGGCGAAAAGAGTGTGTTTAACCGCTCGGGTCGCCGGATTCTT
>NZ_JAHXZR010000014.1 GCF_019740315.1 Oceanobacter mangrovi | reverse complement strand
TGGAAATAATAGTTTGAACGCCGGAATAGCTGGGGCAATTTTCAGCGGTTGTCAGCTTTTCGGTGTTTGTCAGGGTATTGCGATAACCAAACGGACACTGTTCACCGAGGGATGTAGCACTGGCCACTGGAGCCCATAACCCCAACACCAGCAGGCAGAGCAGAGACAGGAAAGACCAGGCTTTCACGACGCGCTCCAGAACAGATCACGGCAAACGACCATGCCCATGACAAACATCGCGAAGTAATAGAATTCGGCCATGGGTGCATCCTTTCAATGGGTGGGCTGAGAGTTGAAATCGGGTTAGGGAAAAGGGCGGTTGCCCGCCCTTCGGTGTTACGGGTACTGCAAGATCAGGAAGTCCACAGTGCTTTCTTGACCAGAGAGATGCCTTTAACAGCAACACTGGCAACGAAAACAGCTGAAGCCACGGCAGCAATTGCTGCAACTGCGGTGGTCATATCCGCGGACGCGATAATGGCTGTGTAGTCCATAGTCTTTCTCCTTCAGGGGTTATGAAAAAAGGGCGCGCTTTGCGAGTTTGACGCCCACCAGGCCGGCATAGATGGGCACCAAAATCGCGAATCCAGCACCGAACGCCAGCGCAAGCTGATCGGGCTGTACGTCATCCGCCGAGGCGGTGTAAGCCACCCAGGTCGAACACTGGGGGTTACCGCTGTTGCTGATCGTCAGGTCGTTGGATTCACAGACGAGGTATTGCATAGCGGTACCCTAATCAGCTGGCTTTGGGTGCGGTGGCAGCTTTGGAGTTGCTGCCGTTGTCATCCTTGGCAATGGCGATGCAGCTCTGTTGAATGGTGTTTTTGGATACCCGGTTTTGAACAACCAGGTTCACTTTTTTGGGGAAGTCACTCAGTTGGTCGGTGAGTTCCTGAAATACAGTGAGGTTGGCTTTCAGCTTGGCCGGACGGTAACCCTTGAGGCTGTTGTCTGACGGATCGGCTTCCATGACGGAGAGGGAAACGTGGTCAACGCCGTCAATGTGGTAGTGGTTAGCCCCCAGTACCAGGGCAGGCATGATGAATTGCATGGTGGTGTTCCTCTTGTGACCCCTAGGGTGGTCTTGAGCCCGGCGCGGGGTGTGGAGCCGGGCGGGTTTGGGTTATTGGCTGTCAGTGCCTTGTTGGGCTGACAGCGGTTCCGGTCATCCAGGAAAAGGGATTGGGGTCGTAGTGACTCCAGCCACTCTCTGAAGACTGAGGCTGTTCTGGCTGGGCAACTTCCCAGGTGTCAGCACCGTCGTAGTCGTTGCCGCCAACGGCGATTTCGATATTGCCGGTTGGGTCGATGGCGATGGTTCCGGGCTTCCAGGAAGACGGGGATGGCTTGAGGCTCCATCCCCAGGCTTCGTCGCGGTAAACGATGACGAAGCCAGTGCTGAAGTCGATGGCTGGGTTATCGGCATTGGCTTGGCGATAGTCGGCAGCTAGGGCAACAAGCTTGTTTTGGTCTAGTGTGTTCATGAGGCCACCATGAAACGCTGCATGCGCTGTTCGTTCAGTTCGGTGCGGATCATGAAAGCGAAGGCTTTCATTTCCTTGGGGTCGACTTCGGCAGTGATCTGCCAGATCAGGTAGCGGACGGCCAGTTCTGGCAACAGGACGGAGTCGTCCCGGAAGCAGGCGCGATACTCGTTAAGGGCATCACAGGGGAGTGGTGGTACCAGTTCAGCTTGAACCGGAATGGGCGGGTGAACGGTGGCGTATGGCATTTTGGTGGCCCCTTGCCTTTCCACGCTGCCGGGTTAGCGGCAGTTCGTGGTAGGCTGCTGGTTGGGTTTGGTTAGCGAAAGGTGTTGCAGCACCTTTTGTCCATATTAGGCAAATACACCCAATATGGGTAAATTGGAAATATGAATAGTGAGCGCAGTAGTAGATAGGCTGAATCTATTGCTTGATCTTGAAAAAGTGAAAATGCCTTGGCTTGAACAAAAAACGGGAATCAAGGCTGGGAAGTGGCACAAGGTCAGAAGGCGAGAAAACGAAATGAAAACGTCCGAACTGGAAGCGATCGCTCAGGTTTGGCCGGAATATGCTTATTGGCTAACCACTGGTCTTGAACTACCAGCAGCAGGCCAAATCAGTCCGATGACGAAGTGGGAGCAACAGAGATCCCAGACACCGCCAGCGGCCGGTTAATTTCGAGACGTGTTGCCAGGCAATGGAAGACTTGGGCAACACAACAAGGACGTTATGACGAAGATAATCAATAAAGGCTCATTACCGGGCCTTTTCATTGTAAGGATGGGTCAGCAAGTAATACTTCAGTTAACGACTGCAGGCTAGCTTCATCATGGTTACGTCTGAGTCGGTATGGCGTCCGCTGACTACTCTCCGCCAGAAACTACAGGTTTTTGCCCGCTGGGCGTCAATGGATGCTTGTCTCTTCGCTTCTTCGCGACGTTTGGCAGCCAAGGCTTTAGACCTTTGAATTTCGGCCTGAGTCTTCTGTGACTGCTCTTTCAGTTTTCGCTCAAGCTTTGATTTTGCAATGAAGGCTTCCTGCTCTCGCTTCAGCTTGCTTGCTTCCATCTCTTTCTGCAGCTGCTCTGCTACCTGTTCGGCTTCATAGACCAGGTATGTCTTGATTCCGTAGGCGAGGACGCCACCGGCAAGCAGCACAGATGAAAAAATGATGGCGAATAGCTGAGTCTTGGTCATTGCATGTCCTTTGCGTCCAGATCGGAAGCTGATCGGAATGGTCCGGATTCTATCCCTTTCTAAGCGCACTCCAAACCAGTTCCATTTTACTCGGAAACTTCAGGTGTTCTGGCCAGAGGAAGTAAACCCCATATTGTCCTTTGCGGAATTGGCCGCCAGCTGCTTTGCCTTTGTCAGTCAGATAGTAATTACCATCGCGCTTTTCCAGGTGCCCAGTGATTTCGAGCACCTTTTCCAGCTTGGTTGCGGACATGCCGTGTTTCTTGCCCAGCTTTGAGCTGGTGAGCAGCTCAGGCTCAATCGGAACACCAGGTTCAGGGGAGGCGGGTTTCGGCGTTTCCTTGAGTGGTTCAGGTGCAGGCTGTTCTGGCTTGGCTTGAAACTCGACAGGAGGGGAGTTGCGAACCAGGCGGTCGACTTCTTCAACGGCATCGGTGAAGGCGCTGCCGTCAGCTTTTCTGGTCAAGAGAACGCCCATTTCCTTGTTGTTGATCTGGCTAAACTCATACAGGTTCAGGCTGCTGACAATTACGTTGGCTTCGTTCATGTAGCACTTGGCGTGCAGATCGGAGCAGAACTTGACGGTGATTTGTGGATGAGCGGCAAACCAGTCCTTTTCAGTTTGGGCTATATCAGTCTTGCCATAGACCACGGTGACAGGCACGCCGGACTTGGCTTTGTCTGAAATCAGTTCGCGGAGGCGGGGATTGATCTTCAGGTACGGGCTAACCAGCACCAGGTTCTTGGTGGACTTGAGAACGAGTTGTTCCAGGAAAAAATTAAGGGATGCGGTGGTGAGAAACTTGGCCATGGTTCATCCTTGAACGGTTACATGGCCAATTTACAGGATTGTCAGGGAGGTGTCAGCTGGGGGGCTGAAGGGGAGTGTCATGGCTAACGCTTCAAACAGGGGCGAGCGTCCCGGCCGCAGGCCCTTGCTGATTTGACTTGTTAACCTTCATAGCCCGATACCAAAGTAGCTAAATCATCTTCATAGGCCAGAAACTCTTCGTCGAACTTCTCGAAGGCATCTGAATCAGGAGAAACTTTTTCCAATAACTCCTGGCGAGAGTCTCGATTTTTTGGTGGCATACCACCAGGAAATTTAGCCGCTGCATTCTTAACTATATCGGCGGTATGGGTTGCACCTATATTGAGCAATGCCTGAATCGTTTCCTCGGTATAGTCTCCCGCAGTGTTGAAGAAGAATTGATCGAAGCCTCCATTGTTAATTTCAGTCTCAAGCTCATCAATGAGTTCTTGAATCGTAGGCATATTCACTCTCCCTGAAGGTTAACGTCCAAAACAGCGGCGCGTTTACGCGTCTGCTTGCTTTTGCTTGTTAGCATTTTTTTTGCGTAGTACCTTTTCAACGAGATATCGCTTTAATGTCCCTTTGGCAGATACTACCTTTCGGGCATGAAATTCAATTTTTCCTTCTCCTTCCCCTCCTTGAGCGTGGTGCATTGACCAAGTTACACTCTTTCGCATTCTCTCAGTCGCTTTATCTGGAAGCTTGAAAGACACAGTATGGCCTTTCTTATCTTCATAGAATCTGCCAATACCTGAAAGAATATTGTATTTAGTAACGTTTCCTTCAATACCTGCAACTATTTGATTTTCTGTACGAATGGAAACACTTTTTAGTGTTTCTGAATTCATATTTATGACATCACCAACTCTTGGCCTAGCAACCGTTATAGTAATTTCAGGATTATTTTTTATTGGCCGATGTGCTTCCTCTAACGCAGACTCTAAAACTTCTTCAATGTCACTTATAAAAGGCTCAACTCGTTCTCCAAGTTTTTTAACTGTCGAAGTTTCTGGCTCGTATGCTAAGTCGAGTGTTTTCGACCACGTCCACTTCAAGATATCCCAAAAAGCAGCAGCAACGACACTTGCAGCAATAGGATTTTCAATTACGAGAGTTAAAATTTGCTCGTAACTACCTTTTTGGGGAGGGCTGACAAATATCTTAGCCCCCGAAGCTCTGTTACCTTTTCTTTTAACATCACCATCATTAAGTAAAGCATGAGTAGTAATGGCTATTGCTCTCGCGAATCCGTGCAATGATACGGACGCATCGTACATATCTAGCATATGAAGATCCGCATCCCCGCCTTGGTATGAAAGCTTGACTTGAATTTTTTTCATAATTCCTTAATTAAACTCCGATGCGAATTACTCTTGAATGCTAACAGTTTGTTAGTGCGCATGCGCGTTTTTCTGGTGGCTTATATTGTTGCAAATCATGGCTATCTTATTGATTTTCATGAAAACTTCCCTATATAAGAAACACCCGATCACTAGAAAAACGAGCATGCGCGTATATCCATTTTCCTTTGCGCGATAATCTGTAAACCCTTCACACAAAGTCTCTGCTTTCAGCCACTTACGCTAGCATTTACCAGGAAATCGCGCAATCTGACATATAAGCAAATCCTTTTCTGATCGGGACATGTCGCTCTTGCCGTAAACAACAGTGACCGGAAGCCCTGATTCAACCTTTTCTTCGATCAGTTCCCGCAGGCGGTGATTGATCTTCAGGTAAGGGCTGATCAGTACGAGGCTTTTGCTGGACTTCTGTACGAGTTGTTCCAGGAAGAAATTCAGGGAGGTGGTGTTGAGGAACTTGGCCATGTTGCTACATCCGTGAGCTGTTAACAGGGCCAAAGTTACATCATTATCAGGGAGGTGTCAGGCTTACTAATGTCAGGTCAGTTTTGTCTGTTGTTTTTCCAATACAGGGGGCGAAGGTTATCAATCTCATCACTTCCACCTAAGGGGCGTGGAATAATATGGCTAATCTCCCAGCCTGATGGGCTAAGTTGATTAGCATGGTCAGAATATTTCATAACATTGCCATATTCATCCCACCGCCACTCATCAGGATCAAAGCAACGACCATCCTGATAAATCTTCCGACCTTTATCCCAAACTGCACGCTTAAACCTTTCATCCGCGTTTTTAAAGTAATAGATCATAGCGAACAATAATTATAGAAAGACTTTAAAAGTCTAGTTCAAAAGTTACTGTTGGCAAGGTTGCTCCGGTTTAATATTTGCTAACTCTGTTTTTTCCGTTTTTCTTGGATTTATAAAGGGCTTTATCTGCTTGTATCAATATGTCTTCTACATCATATCCGTCTTCGCCATCGGCTACGCCAATACTGACTGTGTAGTGGATTTTGTAATCCATGAATGCTACGCAATCTTTTTCAATTAATGATCGTATTTCATCAAGAACTTCAAATGCCTGATCTGATTTTGATCCATATATTACTATAGAGAACTCTTCTCCGCCGATGCGTCCAACGATATCCGTTGATCGGATGATTTCTTTTAATAGCTTTCCAAGAGAGATAAGAACAGCATCACCAGCAGCATGACCGTATTCATCATTTATTAGCTTGAAGTTATCTATATCAATAATGGATATAGATACAGGCTCATTGAGGTCGTGAGAGCGTCTAAATAACTCATGCGCAGAAAAGAAGAACTGACGACGGTTCATTATGCTGGTTAACGAATCATAACTGGCTAATGCCCGCTGCTTTTTTTCCAGGGTGTTTATTTTAAATAGCAAACCAATTACATACCAAGATAACGACGATGAAACGGTTGTCGATGTTATGCCAGCAATCAAAATTGAGTTTTTAGAAATTTGAGAATTTAGAAAACACTCAAGGAATGTGACGAGCGTCACGGAAAATACAACTGAGAGTATTGTGAATAATGCAGTGCTCTTGATTTGCCCAAGGCCGAATAGAAAGTTATTCATTGATGATCACAGATGTAAATATATTCCACATATAACGTAGGGTTTATATAAAAGAAATTTTAATAACAGAAAGAAATTGGAAATTAACAGGCTAACCATCTTGACGCAACTATATAAAAACCCCTTTTAAAATACGTGTTACAGGGACGTATCCCCAGGGCAGGGCACAGCAGAGAAGCCTGTAGCTCGCTGCGCTCGTTACCAGCTTCTCTGCTGTGTCCTGCCTTCTGGATAGCCTGTAAGGCCACACAGAAGGTTCCACGGCGTCCCGCCAGGCAATCCCTAATCAGACTTGAATGATCCATTAGACGTTGAAGAGTGGGGCTTGCTGTCGTCGGGCTGCTCTCGGACTCGCTTCGCTCGAAATCCTCAACAACAGCAGCTGTCCAGGTGTTCCGGATCGGGACGGCTGTTCGCTGTTGTTTCCGGGTTTTAAATCCTTCGCATCCCTGACGCGAACGGCAGCGGCTGCGCCGGTGACGCCGGAGAATCCCGCTTGGGGCGCTTGTGGTGGTGTTGGCAGGTGGTTACCAGACCTGCTGCGAGACTTGGCCGTCAAGGGCGCCTGCGGCGCCCCGGCTGCGCCGGGTAGACCCTTGACAGCAGCCTCTTAGCAGGTGGGGGTTAACCATGCCAATCCCCACCATATCGGCGTTGCCGCATTGACCAGGTGCAGATCCGGACGCCGCTAATGCCGCTACGCCGGCATTAGCCGCCGTTGGCTTCGATAATGGATTGAGTTGCTTCGCGTATCCGGTGCATGAGTGCTCCAGATACAACAATCTTGAACAGTTGGGGTTTGTTGCGGTGCCAGTTGATAAGGGTTTGTTTGGATTCGCCGGTAGTTCTTACCAGCTCAGCCAGGCCAGTCAGACCTGCTGCCTTGCATTGCTCTGATGGGGTCATGAGGGGTTTCCAAAGTTACGAACAAGGTAAAATAATTTTACCTGATTTGGGATTTTGGTAAAACTATTTGACCTTGTATGTTGAGCACTCAGACTAAGTATCTGGAAACTGTGACTGCCGTTATCAGTAGTGATAACGGCACTGGGCGATAAGCAGGGCGGTATCGGTGACTTTGTAGACCAGGCGGTGTTCCCGGTCTATTCGGCGTGACCAGTACCCTGACCAGTTGTGCTTGAGGGGCTCCGGATCGCCGAGCCCTTCAAACGGATGACGTTGAATGTCTTTGATCAGGGTATTGATGCGTTTCAGGGTTTTCTTGTCGGTCTGCTGCCAGTAGAGGTAATCCTCCCAGGCGTCTTTGGCCCAGGATAGGATCACTCTTCAATCAGTCCTTGTTCTGTGCCGTGCCCGGTTTCCAGTTCAGCGATAGCCCGGTTCAAACGCTCGGCGTTTTTGGGGCTGGCCATCAAGTAGGCGGTTTCTTCGTAAGCGTGGAAGTCTTCCAGGCTCATGACTACCGCGGCTTTACCATTCTGACGTGTGATCATCATGGGCTTGTGGTCGTCGTTGACTTTGTCGAGCACGCTGGACAGCTGTGACCGGAAGGACGAGTAGCTAATTGTGTCCATCTGTTCTGCCTCTTTGGGTTGTACAGGACATTGTACATTAAGGTTTCTGACCAAGATAGAAATCTGTTGGTTTTGGTATGGTCTGACCGGGTTTAAACGGTAGCGGTTTAAGGGATTTTCTTAATTAAAACAGTAGGTTAGAGCTATCCGGTAGCCATGTTGACATGGTAGAGGTCCCCAGTTCGAATCTGGGTAGTCCTACCAAGAATTTATGCTGTTAAATCAGCAACTTAGAAGCCGACTTAACCGTCGGCTTTTTTGTTTCTCCCGTCTGAAAACACCTCTGTGCCTTAATTGTGCCCAAAACGTGCGAAAAAACGGTTTTTCGTGTAGCACGCCGGATCTTATTAGATTCTTCGTCACATCCTTTTAGATAGTATTCGTCCAGTAAATCAGCTCTTGAACGGGATTTGAATTTGCCTCGTTGAGAGCACCACTTAGCTGTCTGGATTATTGAATCACTACAATAAGCCCGATTAATCGGCAGCAGCCTATAAAGCTTGATGGGAAAATAAAAGATGGTGCTGTGTGGGTCTACCCAGACGATCGGCTGCGATAGTTTGGTTCCCTCGGCCCTGATGATGATAGCCACTGTGCAGAGTGTCGCCATGACTCTTCAAGCTGTCGGGATAATCCGTTTTAGGCGTCAATATGGCTGGCAAAGTGGCGCCCAAGGTTCCAATATCGAGCCAGCCTCAATAACAACAGGACGCCAACATGAGCAACTCCAGCTGGATTGAAATCTACACTTCCCCGGACGGCCAGACATTCAGCGGCTATTTGTCGCTGCCGCCTACCGGCAGCGGCCCGGCGCTGGTGATACTGCAGGAAATCTGGGGCGTGAACGATCATATTCAGGCCGTTGCCGACCAATATGCCGCTGATGGCTACGTGGTACTGGCACCGGATGTCTACTGGCGTCAGCAATATCGAACCAACCTGACATATGACCAGTCCGGAACTGACCAGGCCCGCCAGTTGATGATGGCGCTGGATCGGGATCAGGCCACCGAAGACCTGATGCTGGCACTGGAATACTTGCGGCAACAAGCAACAGTAACAGGCCCAGTCGGTGTGGTTGGATTCTGTATGGGCGGCCAACTGGCCTTCCGTCTGGCAGCCAACAGCACGGTTGATGCTGCCGTGTGTTATTACGGCGGCGGCATCGAACAACAACTGCACCTGGCTGACGATATCCGCGCCCCAATCCTGTTCCACCATGCCAGCCTCGACAGCATGATTTCCCAGGACGCCGTCAACAACATCCGTACCGCCATGGCCAGCCATCAGGGCTCAGTGTTCTTCGATTATCTCGACACGGACCACGGCTTTAACTGTTGGGGACGCCCGATGTACAACCAACAAGCCAGTGCGCTGGCTCATGGTCGTACCCTGCAATTTTTGGCAGAGCAGCTGGTTTGACGCTGATATGTCCGGCTTCCACGTTTCGGCGTGGTCACCAAAAGCACGACATTCCGACGCAAGAGCATGGGAACGAGACCAGCCCTTAACTCAATACAGACATGGCCGTCCTCGTGATTTGAACACGAGGAGTGGCTATACAGCAGGGTAATCAGGCGTCTTGCTTGCGGCCAAACAGCTTGCGGCCAATACCTGCAATGGCCAGAAGAGCAAAGATACCGAACTTCTTCAGCAGGAGCAGACCAGCTGCCAGCAGGCCAGCTTTTGCAGCCAGTTTGCCTGCTACCAGAGCTCCGATACCATAGGCTGCGACTTTGTCGATATCCGGATTAAAGTCCGCGTATTGTGAACCGGTGTCGAACTCCGCCATATCGAGCACGGCATTGAGGTTTTGGTCGATCACGAATTGCTGATCCATGTCGGCAATAAAGTTCATGACCAGCACGCCTTGGCGGCCCAGCACCCGGATGTTGTAGTTCAGGGTGTTGGTGGCGTCTGGTCCGGTTTCACCAAAACGGATTTCCTGAGCCCAGTGCAGTTTGTGTGTCAGCTTGTCGTAGTAGGGCTGTGATGCCCATCCAACCAGTTCAATCGGATCATAGCCAGCTTTCACCCGCTGTTCGCTTTCATCGCGGGTGTCTGACTGCATATCTTTGAGCAGGCTGCTGTAGTCAATATCATTGGCGTCTTCGTCAGAAACATAACCGTCTTCCTGATACTCGATGGTTACGCCCCAGGCATCGTCATCAAATGGGGTGACGCCGGCCGGAAAAATCATCCCCAGAGTCGGAGCCCCCGGAGGGTTACCCCAGGCATCTACCAGCACGCGGTCGGCATCTTCAGGGCTCAGATAATAGAAATCTTCTGGCACCGTCAGGGTGACGTGGCCGCTGGGCAGTGCGATCTCACCGGTTTGAGGAGTGAGTGAATTCCACAATTCGGTCGCGAAAGAGATATAGGCTGCATCTTCAGCGGAAAGCTCGGATGACGGTTCTTCGGCCCAGACAAGATTGCTGGCAGACAGGGCCAGGGCAAGAAATAGTGCGGGGAGTTTCATGATTACTTCCTTGTAAAAAACGGATGGGTAACTTCCTGTTAAAAAGAGGCCCAAGGCTAGCATACCTTTAATGACAAACTATGCCGCAGGTCCGGTTTCTGGCTGGCATTTTGTTACAGACCATAAAAATACGGATCTACTTCTGTCCGGTCTGGTTAGGGAATGGCTGGTGTGTCGCTGGCTGATTATGTCCAGACGGCTGGCGGAGTGATTGGTAATGCGTTAGTGCAGGCATCGCATTCCGGCGTTCCAGCCGAAAGCACGACATTCCCGAGCAGAACATGGGAGCGATAGCCAATTTCCGCACATCATACATACCAAAACGCCCGGCATTACAGGAATCGCTGGGCGTTTGGTTCGCTATTCGGAGCTTGAAACAGCCTCCGATACTTATTTAGCCATTTCCAGGTCGGCTTCGGCGGCGGCCAGCAGGTTGAATTCTTCTTCTGCGGTTTTGGCAATCAGTTTGTGACGGCTGTGCAGGAAGAACCAGGCCGCGCCGATAGCGAACAGCCCCAGCGTATAGAAGAAGGCGCGTGGGTCGAAGGCGTATACACCGGTCAGCGCGATCAATGACAGTACCAGTGCAATGCCAGAGGTGAACACGCCGCCGGGAGTTTTGTAGGGGCGTACCAGTTCTGGCTGACGCACTCGGAGCAGGATGTGGCTGAGGGCCATCAGGGCATAGGAGACGGTGGCGCCGACTACGGCCATGGTCAGCATCAGGTCGCCTTCACCGCTCAGTGAGGCCAGGAATCCAAAGGTGCCCGGAATAATCAGAGCCCGTGCCGGTACCTTGCGGCTGTTGGTCAGTGACAGGCTTTGTGGCAGATAACCGGCACGAGACAGCGCAAATACCAGGCGGCTATAGCCATAGATGATGGAGAAGAAAGAGGCAATCAGACCAGCCAGTGCCAGTACGTTTACGGCAGTCGCCAGTTGAGGCTTGCCAGCGGCATTGAGCGCGTCTACCAAGGGTACGGCGCTGCTGCCCAGAGCTTCGGAACCGGTAATACCCGCCAGAATAAACACCACCAGAGCCGCGGTGAACAACAGGAATACCATAGCGCCGATAATGCCTTTGGGTACGTCCTTGGCCGGGTTTTTGGCTTCTTCCGCCGCCAGTGGCACGCCTTCAACGGCCAGGAATAACCACATGGCGAATGGCAGCGCAGCCCATACGCCGTACCAGCCCATTGGCAGGAATTCGCTGGCTCCGGCGGCATCAGTTGGGGTGATGTTGAACAGCAAGGAAGCATCGAATTGGCCGATCAAAGCCGCTGCGGTGCCCAGAATGGCCAGCACGGCCAGGCCGCTGATCACCATCATGACTTTCAGGGCTTCACCAACACCGGCCAGGTGAATACCAATAAACACGGCGTAGAAAATCGCGTACACCACCGGGCCATTAAAGCCGAGCAGTGATTCAACGGCCGAACCAATAAAGATCACGATGGCTGCCGGGGCAATGGCGTATTCGATCAAAACGGCCAGGCCGGTCATGTAACCGCCTACCGGCCCCATCGCCTGACGGGCAAAGCTGTAACCGCCGCCAGCAGCCGGAATCGCGGCTGACATTTCCGCCAGCGACAATACCAGAGTGAAGTACATCAGCCCCATCAAAACGGCGGCTACTAGGAAACCACCCCAGCCAGCTTCGGCGATACCGAAGTTCCAGCCAGCGAAGTCACCGGAAATTACATAGGAAACGCCAAGGCCAGCCAATAACAGCCAACCGGCGGAACCGCGCTTGAGCTGGCGCTGGGCCAGGTATTCCTGATTCATATGATCAGACATGGTTATACCTCGAAGTAGATTAGTCGTGGCTAATCAGAAAGTTATGGTTATGACTTGGGGTAGAGCCATCCTGCTCAAGCACCGAATCATCGGTACGGTCTTTCAGCTGCACACCGGAGACTTCGCGGGCGCGGGCTTCTTCCATCAAATACAGGGTTTTACGTACCGCATCCGGGTATTTGAGACCGGCTGGACGGACGTTCGAAATGCAGTTGCGCCAGGCATCGGTGCGGCCAACCTGCGGGTTCCAGGTCAGATACAGGCCCATGCTGTCGGGCGAGCTGAGGCCTGGCCGTTCACCGACCAATACCAGCACACAACGGGCCTTCAATAACTCACCAACATGATCGCCAATGGCGACGCGGCCTTGTTCTACAAGTGCCAGCGGGGCGATTGACCAGGGATTGCTATGGCTGGTCAGAGCCGGAATCAGCTGGCTCAGAAAAGGCACACAGTTGTCTTCGATGGCGCGTGACGACAGGCCGTCGACAATCGCAATCGCCAGATCGTATGGCTCGGCTTTGGCGGTTGGCTTGTGATGGTCTTGCAAGAGCTGTTGCGAGCTGGAATTCAGCTGGCGGCCGAGGTCCGGGCGTTGCAGATAAACGGCGCGGCTGTCGGCCTGACTGTGTAGCTGGAATGGTATCCCGGCCGGACACCATGGCTGCTGAATCAGGTTATCTATCAGCTGTTCAGTTGGCAGTGGGCTGTGAACCGCATCCTGGGCCCGGGCATGGGCCAGCTGGAATTCCATCAAGTGTTTGGTCGGTACACTGATACCGGCGCGGCCAAGGCCAATACGGGCATCGGTAAACCGGCGCAGGCTTTCCCAGGGATTGTCGGTTACCGGGCTGTCGTTGGCAGCCAAACGCTGTTCAGAGCTGGTGCCCTGAGGCGGTGTGGTGCCATTGCAATGTTTGTTCATCAGTAACCTCCCAACAGGTTGCCCAGTGAACGCTGGAAGAGATCAGGTAACTGGTTATTCAAAGTAAAGCTGCCGCCGTCACGGAAGATCTGGATCTTTTCAAGCCAGGCGGCGAATTCCGGTGCCGGTTTCAGGCCCAGCGCCCGGCGTGCATACAGGGCATCGTGGAACGAGGTGGTCTGGTAGTTCAGCATGATGTCGTCGGAACCGGGAATGCCCATGATGAAGGTGCAACCGGCAACCCCCAGCAGGGTCATCAGGTTGTCCATATCGTTCTGGTCGGCGTTGGCATGGTTGGTGTAACAAACGTCACAGCCCATCGGCAGGCCCAGCAGCTTGGCGCAAAAGTGGTCTTCCAGCCCGGCGCGGGTAATTTCCTTGCCGTCATAGAGGTATTCAGGGCCGATAAAACCCACCACGGTGTTGACCAACAGTGGGCGAAACTTGCGAGCCACCGCATAGGCGCGGGCCTCACAAGTCTGCTGGTCTAGACCGTGATGGGCGTTCGCTGACAACGCGCTGCCCTGGCCGGTTTCGAAGTACATGACGTTATCGCCAACGGTGCCGCGTTTGAGCGACAGCGCTGCGTCCTGTGCTTCCGCCAGGGTAGCGAGGTTGAAACCAAAGCTGTCGTTGGTGGCCTGGGTGCCGCCAATCGACTGGAATACCAGATCCACCGGAGCGCCTTGTTCGATCGCTTCGATGGTATTGGTAACGTGCGTTAGAACACACGACTGGGTAGGGATTTCGTAGTGATCAATCACCTCGGCCATCATGTTGATCAAACGACAGGCCTGCGGCACGTTGTCGGTGGCCGGGTTGATACCAATGACCGCGTCGCCGTTGGCGTACAGCAGGCCATCAAGAATGCTGGCGGCAATGCCGCTGGTGTCGTCGGTCGGGTGATTGGGCTGCAGCCGGGTCGACATATGGCCGGGCAAACCAATGGTGTTACGGAACGCGCTTTTCACATGGCATTTTTTCGCCACCAGAATCAGGTCCTGATTGCGCATGATCTTGCTGACGGCTGCGGCCATTTCCGGCGTTACTCCGGCGCGGATGCGTTCAAGTATGGCTGGCGTGGCGAAGTCACTCAGCAGCCAGTCGCGAAAATCCCCCACGGTCAGGTGGGCAATAGGCTCAAAGGCCACGGCATCGTGATCGTCGATAATCAGCCGGGTAACTTCGTCGTCCTCATAAGGCACCAACGCTTCCTGCAGGAAGGTTTTCAGCGGCACTTCTGCCAACGCCATCTGGGCCACTGCGCGTTCTTCAGCGTTGTGAGCCGCCACACCGGCCAGCCGATCACCGGAGCGGGCCGGAGTGGCCTTGGCCATCAGATCGGCGAGATCCCGAAAATGATAGGTTCGCTGACCAACGCGGTGCTGGTAACGGCTGCGTTGACTGTCTGCTGGCTGTTTATCCGTAGTCATGGTGCACGGCTCCCGACTGTTTTAGGGCATGGGTTTTGCTCCAGTCATTGTCATTAATGTAACGATCAGTCGTTATCGAATTTTGGCAAAAGTAAAATTTGCATAAAAATCAATGACTTAAAAATGTCATCAATGTTGGTTTTGCGCGAATTTGATATTGAGGGTTTTCCGGTGAGTGCAACATTGGGTAACGATGCACCAATGGAGTGCGTAACGCTTCAGCATAGGGAGGCAAGGGACGCCGATTTGCACGCCAGTAATCTGACGAACTGGCAACAGCAATACGACCAGGTCAGCGCCGGGGAATTTCACGGCCAGATCATCGAACTACCGTTCGATAATCTGCAGGTGTTCCGTGAAGACACCAGCCAGGCGCTGCAACAAAAATGTGTTGTATGGCCAGACTCGGTGTGGCTCGGCATTCCGTTGGCACAGCAGCCTGACTGCCGTATCAACGGACTGGCAGTGGGAGATGGTGCCTTGATGTGCCAGCCAGGCAGCCACGATTTCCAGCTTTCAACCCCGGAGCAATACCAGCTTTACGGCATGGTGGTGCAACGCGACGCCCTGCAGGCGCTGGCGGTGATTCATGGCGTAGAGATTTCTGATCGACTGGCGCAAGGGCCGGGTAGACGGGCGATTCCGCAACAGACTCTCGACGATGCCCGCTATATTCTGGCGCGCTTGCTCAACCAGCAAGACCCTCGTGGCCGCAATCGTATGTCCCGGGATGTCTTGATGATGACGGTATTGGAGTTGTTGAAAGAAGAACAGCCACAACCGTGTGCCACGCCCAGCTATCAGCATCGCAAGCAGGTGGTTGACCAGGTTTGCGCGCTGATCGACAGCCAGCCGGACCAGCCATTTACCGTCACCGACCTGTGCGAAAGCGCCAACGTCAGCCGTCGAACATTGCAATACAGCTTCCAGAGTATTCTAGGCATTAGTCCTATCAAATACCTGCGGGTATCGCGTTTGAATGGGGTGCGAAGGGCATTGGTGCGAGCCGCTGCCAGATCTGGCGGAATGGCCGTGAGCCAGACCAGCATCGCCGACATTGCCAGCCAATGGGGCTTCTGGCATATGAGCCAGTTCGCCAAGGACTACCGCACCCAGTTCGGTGAATTACCTTCTGAAACCTTGCAACAGCGGTCGTTGCAATAAACGGAAGCGAAAGGTTCTGGCAGGATTGGTACGGCCCATCCTACGCTCGGTGATTGGACAATCACGATGGGCATGGCCGATCCTGCGTTTGGTGTTGGACGATCATGATCGTAGGGTCCAGGCATGCCTGGACAAGTGCCATCCGACGGGCGTTATCCTCCCACATTCTCCGCATTCATCAGGTAAATCGTATTTTCGAAGATTTGCCGTAATACGCCGTCGTCGAATAGCTGCGGGTCGCCGTCGAGCACTATGTAGCTACGGCTGCCGTCGATCTGGGCGGCGTCGCTGAAGGCGCGGGCGAGTACGCCAATACGGATGGCGGTGACCGCCGACAGGTCGCTGACAGAATCCAGCGGTACAAAGCCGGATGTTGCGCTGGTGGCGTATAACACCTGGAAGTCTTCAATGCCGCTGGCGAGTGTCTGGACACTGTCGATCAGGCTGCCGGAGTCAGTGTAGCTGGCGCATTTCAGCAGATCATCGTATTCGTCGTCGTTTTCGCCACTGTCCCGTTCGACCCAAAACACGTCTATCACCAGATCGGTTTCATCCACGCCCAGGTCTTCCAGACTGGCGCCGCTGCAGGTGGTGCCATTGGCGCTGACGCGTTCGATGGCCAGTTGATCCGGGCTGTCGGTGCTGTCGTAGGAGCAGTAGGCGTCGGCGTCAGGGGGGTTGACCTGGCTGTCGCAGGCGTCCATCACAATGCGGTCTGGAATTACGCTGGTGTAGGGGCTGTAGCCGCCGCGGCGAATTTTTTGTGACAACCAGTTGATGGCAAAGCTGGCGTTCTCCTGGGTTTGCGACATGCCATCGATACGGCTGTTGCTGCGGTTGCTGCCGATCATCAGCTGCATCACGACCATGGAAATGATCAGCGAGATCAGTCCGGCAATCATCAGCTCAATCAGCGACATACCACGCTGGCTGGTTAGTCTTCTGGCCACAGGCTGAACTCCGTAGAGATGGTTTCGGTGCGGGTCTCGATGTCGTCGGTGTTGGTGTAGACGGTATTGCCACTGCTGTCCTGGCCGCCGTTGCGGACATCCCAACTCAGCGACAGTACCACTTGGCTGGAACTGCCGTCGTAGCCAACGGCGTCGGTGATGGTGACGATCAGCTGCGGGTTGGGCAAAAAGTCCGCACTGCTGGCGAAGGTATAGTCAGCGTCGCTGTCACTGCTGCCGGAACTACAGGCGGTGGCCCACAGGTCGTAGGCGGCGAGGGTTTCGGCGTCACAGCTGTCGGCGTCCACGTGTGCAGTGCCGCTGTTGTAGGCCGCGCAACGGGCCGGGGCGCTGCCGCAGCTGTAGGCGCTGCCGCTGGTGTCGTAGGCATCCAGTGCGTAGGCGTTGAGGCGAATACGATTGCTGAGATCTTCCAGCATATTGGCAGCCAGCGAGCGGTGGGTGTTCTGTTGGGCGTAGCGGTCGGACTCCAGCATGGCAAACGCCAGCCCGACCAGGCCAATGGTAGAAATGGCGATGGTTACCAGTACTTCGACCATGCTGAAGCCGGACTGGTCTGGTTTGGCTGCGGCTGGCCTGTTGCCAGACCTCAAGCGGAAGCGGTTCAGCTGCATTCGATCTCCGTCACAATCGGTTGGCCGGAGGCGGGCAGGGTGAGCTGGTAGGCGCGCTTGCCCTTGCAGCCGTCGACCGCCAAGGTCAGGGTTCCCTTGCTGCTGGCCATACCGTACAGGTTGAACTCCAGGTTGCCGCTGAAGTCGCTGCTGATGGTGGTGTTTTCCGGTGTGCTGCTACTGCGCAAGGTGTCGCTACTGTCGCTTTCGTGAATGACCCAGCCATCACTCCAGTCGCCATCAGCTTCGACTTCAACGGCGACCTTGTTGGTGATGGCGTAGTTGCGGGCAAATTGCAGATCAGTCTGCAGCTTGCGCATCAGGGCATCAGATGAGCGGTTGTTCAAAAAGGTCGCCATCGCGGGGGTAGCGATGCTGGCCATGACCCCCATCACGGCTATTACGGTCATCAGCTCGATCAGCGTGAAGCCGCTGTGGGAACCACGTGAAGCCGTCATATTATTCCTCCTCCTCCCAGTAGGTACGGCTGATGGTGCTTTGGCAGTTGTCGGTTTGGACGGTGACGGTACCTACTGCGAGAATCGCCGAGTTGTCACAACCGCTGTCGGTAGTTGAGCCACCGCTGCTATCGGAATCGGAGCTGTCGCTGTCGCTGGACGGATACAGCGGTGAGGACAGCTCGGCTATGCCAGGTACGTCCAGTTCGCTGTAGTCCACAGTGAGAGTGGCCGTTTGTTCACCGTCGTCATCAACGCTGTAATTCAGCTGGAAGGTGTACAGGTTGGTACTACCGAGGTCGGTTTCGCAGCTGCTGCTGGTACCGTCGGGTGGTGTGTAGGTGGCAACATAGCTATAGCCACTGAGGGTAACTGCATCTGACAGCACCTTTTCACCGTCACCATCCAGTTCGTAATAAACACCGTTGACCATGTCGCTGGCGGAGGCGCTGTCCAGGTTGCTGTAGTCGGCCAGGTCATCGCGGCTGAGTTCGCTGTACTCCTCTGGTGCTGAGGTGATGTCGAAGTCGTTGATGATGTAGATGCGGTCTTCCGTAGTGGTGTAGAGCGGGTGAGCGCGATAGCCGGAACCGATGACAATCTGGTAGCGACCGGCGCTGTAGGTATTGCCATCGTCGTCAACAAAGGTACCGCTACTGATGTAGGAAACATCCGGCGTGGTGAAAAAGCGGGTGATGTTGGTTTCGGTATTGTCTTCACCTAGGTCGGCAATCACACCGCCGCTGGCGAAGTCATTGGTGGCGGTATTACTGCTGTCCTGGTTGAGGTCAAAGCGCCAGATTCGGCCACCAAGGTCGGCGGTGTAGAGAATATCGGCGTCGCCGTCGTTGTCGTAATCAACCGGCACAATGTCGGCAACGATGGCGCTGGTCATGTCGCTGAGGTTGAGGTTGGCACCGGAGCTGGAGGCTTTCCAGAGCAGTTCACCACTGGCGTAGTCGACCATAAAGACGGCGTTGCCCATCGAGTGTTCGGTGCGTTCGTCGTTATCGTCTTCGGCTTCATCATAGCCGCCGCCAAAGAAGAGTACAGTGCGCTGGCTGCCTTTCCATAACACAGTAACGGGTGTTAGCTCGGACCAGGTTTGACCGAGCTCTTCAAAGTCACCACTGCCGCCCTCAATGGTCCAGGCCAGATCTGGCTTGTCGCGGTCGGCAACGTCTAACGCATAGTAGTTGCGGCCACCACGACGCATGCCAACGTAAAGATAGGCTTCTTCATCGGAATCGATAATGTCGTCGTTATCTGAGTCAACGTGGTAACTGGAAATTTTGCCGTCGAGGCCATAGACCCGGCTGGTGGCGTCATCGAAGTAGGCCAATGCGCTGCTGAACAGGTCGGTTGGAATAAAGGCGAAGCGTTCGGCCGGGTCATCCTCGGTGGTGTCAATGGCGTGCAGGTAACCTGAGTTGGTGCCGACAAACAGGGTCACGTCGGGTTCGTCGTTGCCATCGCTATCGGTACGGGTGCCGTAGGTCAGCAAGACTGGCTGGCTGTGCAGTGGATCTTCCATTTCTCGCCGTGCGTCGCCGTCTGAGGAGTCCGGGTCATAGCCCGACAGCCACAGCAGGAAATCACTTTTTTCATCATCATCCAGATCATCAAACGCGCTCAGCTCGTAAAGATCGGTGTTGTCACTGGAAACCACGTTGCCTGAAGCGGTGAGATTGTTGCTGACAAAGTTGGTGAGAATTTTACGGGCGCTGGCGTCGTCCATACGGCGGGCAGCACCACCGAGAGTGACGTCATCACCATCAGGAGCGTCTTCGGATTCGGTCCAGTAGCTGGTGGCATCTTCGGAGAAGTAGCCGGTATCACTGTCGACCGCCTCGTCGCCGTTCTGGTCATAGATGGTGCCGTCGGAGCCGATACGGTAGCGCTTGACGTTGCCGCGCCAGGCTGCGGTTTCAGAGGGTTTGAATACCGAATAGTAGAGCTCGTCGAGGTGTTCGAGGTTGTTAAAGGCACTCACAGCAGCGGCCGGTGCGGCATAACTGCCGGAGGTAGCGGTAATGGTGGCGAATACCTTGGTGAGGGCTTCGGTCAGGCTGTCAGTATCTTCACCGGTACTGGAAATACCACCGCCATATTCAGCCATGTCAGCCAGTTTGGTGACGACATCATCGTCGCCAATAAAACCGCCAATGGTGTGGACGTAGACAACCTGGTCGTCATCGAGATCCTCGCTCTGGTCGCCATGGTAGAGGAAGTAGGACAACTCTTCGGCGCAGTCACCGTCAGCGTCCTTGCTGTTGCTGCCACAGGTTGAGCTGAAGTTGTCATCGCTGGGGAAGTCGGCGCTTGGCAGGGTCGCCAGCCAGGTACGAATCGCGGAGTTGGCAGCGGTATCGCCGTTGGGTTCGCCATCGGTGAATACCACGATGTGGTTTTTCTGGCACGACTCGGTGATCGGCGAAACATAGTTGCCGCTGCCGTCGTTGGTGTCGTCGAGGTTGAGGTATTCACTGCAGCTGGAGCTGGAGTCGCTATCGTCACTGCTGTCGTCTGAGCTGCTGTCATCTGAGCCAGAGCTGCCACCGGTGTTGTTACTGCCGCCGGTGTTGTTACTGCCGCCGGTGTTGTTATTACTGCCGGAGTTATTGTTGTTATTCGAGCTGTTGTTATTCGAGTTGTTGTTATTCGAGTTGTTGTTATTCGAGTTGTTGTTATTTGAGCTGTAGTCAGCCAGCGTGCTGTAGGCCGTCAGGCCGGTGCCATCGTCAGACGTTGAGCTGCTGGATGAACGGCTCATAGTCGAGCTGCTGGTCGATGTTGACGCGACTAGTGTGCTGGCAGAAGACGTGCTGGATGTTGAAGAGCTTGACGCTGTGCTGTCAGTCGATGAGCTGGACACCATGCACAGCCCGGAGTCGCTGCTGTCGACCGAGGTGCTACCGTAGGTAATGGCGCCACCACGATAAAACAGGGCCATTTCATAGAGGCTTTCTGTCAATGGGGTGCTGCCGGACGCGGTGTAGTTATCCAACACCGATTCGAGCAGGTCTTTGACGCCGTCATCGTCGATAGACAGCATCGGCGTTGAAAGCTTGCCACCGTCACCGCTGGTATTAAAACGGGCCAGCGCAATATTGATACCTGATACATTGCCCAACACGGTAATCGCAGCGTCGCGTACCACGTCCAGACGAGAGCCAACCACGCTGCCATCTTCGGTAACGTCGGTATCCATACTGCCGGAGGTGTCAAACAGGAATACCACGTTAGGGGCTGCATCTGTGGTGCTGGTGGAAACGTAGATTTCGGTATCGTCGGCGCGGGTTGGCATCGATTGCAACAAGCCAAGAGCGATCAGGGAAAACCAGTAAAGCTTCATGTGTTCGCCTCAGTAGTTGGCCGTGGCATGGCCACCAAAGTTGATGTAGTCGAGCGTGGCCGCAGCGCGGTCGACGCCGAGAAAAATCACCGACATGTTCTTGCGCAGATAGAGTTCACTGGCCCGTTGCAGGTCGATATCGCGTTCGTATTCGAGCAAGCGGGTGTTCGAGGTCAGGGTAAAGGTCTGGGCTTCGCAGGAATCGCAAAGACGGGCAACCACGGCAGAACCGGAAAAGGTCTGCAGGTTGGCGACAGAGATATGATATTCCGCATTATTCATCAGGGCATCGGCATGGCAGCTGGCGGATATGCTGATCATTCCACTCAATAACCCGGCTGTTATAGCGATTGTTTTCATCCTGTTATTCCCAATAAAAATAGTCAGTCACTGCCAGCGCCAGTCAGGGTGATACCCAGTACCTGGGTTGAAATGATTTTGCCGTTGCTGTCTTGGGCAGTGGCAATAACCCGAAACGGATATTTGCTGGCGCTGCCGGAGGAATTGCCTTCGTTGCACAACAGGCAGGTGGAACTGATCGGGTGGGCGGCGTCGTAATAGATTTCGGTAGTGGTCGAAGCAACCGCTGGCAATTCAGCGGTTGATGGTTCATCCCAGCTGAAGTTGCTGTAGGGCGCGAGAGCGACATTGTCGTAACTGAGGTCATCTTCACTGACGCCGTCGTCACGCTGTTCCTGGAGGGCGTTTTCTTCTTCCTCGACCAGGCTCATCAGATCTGTGAGACCGTCGGTACCGAGTGCCTCGTACATGGCCTGCAGGTTGCCATAGGTTCGATCAAGGTGGCTCAGTGACGCGCTGCGTACCTGTTGCTGGACGTTATAGTTGGTCACCATCCGGGTTTGTAAGGTCGTCTGCTGCATGCCAACGGTGGCTGCCAGGGTGATCGCCGTCAGCAGCACCAGCGTGATAATCAGGGCTGAGCCAGACTGCGGCTGGCAGCGATTGGAGTTGCTCGTAAAACCCATCATATTTCCTGCAATTAAAGTCGAATTACGCTGGTCTGGGCTATCGGTAGATAATCCAGGGAATATCCACTCTGAAAACTTTCAATAGCGGGATATCAGTATCTCAGGACGGCTTTATCAAGCAGATCGGAATTGCATTTTTTTTGTGATACGACAGATATTGGCAATCTGCTGATTGTTTGAAGATATGTAGGTAAATAATCGCTGGTTATTGTGATGTTGAAGGCTGTATCTGTCAGAGTCGGTAAGATTTACCACCAGGTTGACAACAGCTTTATCAGAAATCGGAAAAATATGGACTGATCGACACCAGTCGCGTCAGCGGCTGGTGTCTGGCATTGAAGTCGGATTGATCGGACGCTGGCTGGTTATCGGGAAGACCGCGCCGCCCATAACGACGCTACGGCGGTGGTCATCATCAGCCCGGCGAGACAAGCCAGCAACTGCGTTCCGGCATCGGTAATGCCTGGCAAGGCGCTACTGATAGCAAAGGTGGCCAGCATCATCAGGCTGCCGTTAAAGGCGGAAACCTGCAGGCTGTGGCCATCAAAGGGTTTCAATACCTGGCTTTGGGCACAGCTGTGATTGATACCATGAGCCAGCATAAATAGCAGTCCTGGCAGCAGGAAGGTGATCAGTGTCAGCCAGCTGAACAACACCAGGCTGGCGAGCAAAACGGCCGCCACAAGATTCAGCGCACTGGCAACCAGCAAGGTCTGTCTCAGTGACTTGCTTTGCAATAACCAACGGCACAGTCGGGTACCGGCTGCAAATCCCATCACCATCACACACATCACCAAACCAAACCAGACAGGGCTGACGTGCTGGTGGCTGATAAAAATCAGCGGTGCATTACTGAGCAAACCTACCAGGGTGGCGTAAGTCAGGCTGTTTAGCAGGGTGTACCGGTAAAAGACCGGCTGCCGCAGTATTTTCGCCAGCGCAACAGGACGTTCGGGGGCACTGTGCAAGCCGGCTTCCGGTTTGCCATTAACCAGCCACAATAAAACACCTGCCGACAGCAACGCCGGGGCCAGCACAGCAGCTCGCCACCCGGCAGCTGTGACCAGCAGGGCGCCCAGTGGAATGGTCAGGGTGGCGACCAGGGCTACCAGCCCCAGACTTCTGGCCAACTGGTCTGTACTGTTGGCCGGATGATAGCCATGCATCATGGCACGGGCAGCAATAATAACGGCCCCCAGACCGGCTCCCTGGACGGCCCGGGTGATAATCAGCCAGTCGATGTCAGTAGCCAGTGAGCCGCCAATAGCGGCCACTGCATGCAGCCCCAGTCCCAGATACAGAATCGCGGCGCGTGGTACTTTCAGTGCCAGTTTGCCCCACAATAACTGTGACAGACCAAAGGTCAGCAACAGTGAGGTGAGGCTGTAACGAACCTGCTCACCACGGCTGTGTAACTCGTCCTGCAAGGCCGCCAGGCCTGGCAGATAGAGGTCGGTGGTGAGCGGCTGCAAGGCCAGCAAGGCAGCCACCAGATAGATCAGTCGCTGCGGGTTGGCTTGCTGACGGTTTGGCGTTGCGGGCATCAACGACTGAGGCTCTGTTGTGGCGCAGGCAGCGGCTCCAGTAATGCCTGGATAGCGATGCCAATTGCCAGCAAACGGCGGTCCTGCATACGCTGGCCGTCGATTTCCAGACCAACCGGCATACCGGAATCCAATCCCAGACCAGCGGGAATCTGCAGCGCTGGTAAACCGGCACTGGCGGCGGGTTCCGTGTTCTGGATCAGCAAGTCAAAGTTACCCGGTGAGCTGACTTCTGGCACGGCTTTGGGGGCAACGACTGCGGTTGTCGGAAAGATCAGTGCGTCCAGCTGGTAGTGACCGAACAAATATTCGTAGCGGCTGATCAGTGCTGGTTTGCCGCTGTTCATGGCCCATTCGTAGACGGGCCCGGAAGCTGTGCTGCCGTCTGCGGTTGGCAGCTGGCGCGGCAGAATAATCTGTTCGTAGCAAGCCTTGACGTCCGGGCTGTTGATACCGGCAACCAGTTGCTCAAGGGTCAGTTGTGGTCCCTGGGTTGCCAGATACTCAACCATGCTGTCGAAGGCTTCGTGAAAAACGACCGGGAAACCGATCTTCTCATTCAGTTCCTGCAGTTGGCTGTCGGCAATTTCGACCAACGTGACACCAGCTTGCTGGAGCCGCTGTTTAACGTCCTGCATAACCATCCGGGTGTCGTCATCCAGATTGGCCCAGAAGCCGGCGGGCAGGCCCAGACGCAGGCTGTTAAGGTCGATTTCCTCAAGCTGCTGGTCGTCGCAGATCAGGCCATCGAGCAGGGCTACGTCTGTCATGGTCAGGGCCATCGGGCCAGCGGTATCACGGCTGTGGGAAATCGGGATCATGCCCCGATCCGGATAACGGCCACTGCTTGGCCGCAAGGAGGCGCAGCCATTCAGGGCTGGTGGAATACGCATTGAACCACCGGTGTCGGTGCCGAGAGCAACCATCGCCATTCGGGCTGCGACGGCGGCAGCACTGCCGGATGAGGAGCCACCGGCAATACGCTCTGCGTCATAGGCATTGCGAATACCGGCCAGCGCACCGGTGTTGAAACTGGTGTTATAGCCAGTCGCGCCGAAAGCCAGTTCGTGCATATTGGTTTTGCCAAGAATGATCGCGCCCTGATCTCGCAGTCGTTTGACGACTGGCGCATCGGCATCAGGAATGAAGTCAGCGAGTGCCGGACAGCCAGCGGTACAAGGCAGATTGGCGGTATGAATATTGTCCTTGATTACCAGGGTAACACCTGTCAGGGGCAGCAATTCGACACCGGCCTGAATCGCCTGGTCGGCAGCATCCGCTGCAGCCATCGCGGCATCGGCATCGACGCTGACAAACAGGTTGAGGTGCGCGCCTGCATGGATTCGTTGAAGGCTGTCAGCAACCAGCTGGCGGACGGTTAGTTCACCGTTGAGCAACGCCTGTTGCATGGATTGAATGCTGGTATATGGGGCAGCAGCAATAGCTTGGTTCATGATCATAAGCTCCGGTTACAGACCCAGTTCGTGGCGAGGGCGGGTGAGGGTATCGATGACGGCGTAGAGGATTTTTTCAGCACAGGGAATCAGGTCGGGGATATAGGTTGCGCCCATACCTCCGAGCCCTTCAGCAACCGCCAATGGCGGATTTTTGGCAGGCCAGGGCCAGCCAATGCGGGCTGTTGGTATGCCGTAACGACGCAGGGCGGTGCCGTCGGTCTGGCCACCAAGCAGGTCTGGTGTGCTGTAAGGTCGCTGTTCCAGCTGCTCCCAGCCCCGGATACAGGACTGGATAATCCAGTTATCCGGATCGGTCGTGCCACCAGGTACGGTGCCGTACATTTGCCATTCCAGTTCAATTTCCGGGTGGCGTTGCAACATGGCGTCGATGAACTCGCCAAACTGGTGTTTGACGTTGGCCGGGCTGGTACGCGGATTGATTCGCAGGTCGAGGAATATTTCTGTGACCGCTGATGGAAAGGCCGGTCGTTCGCAGTCACCGCCTTGCACACCGGCGATCCAGCCGTAAGGTCGAATAACGCCGGAGGTATTACGTTCCGCATATTCGGGTAACCAGCGTTCAATTTCCTGAATCACGGTCGCTGCCGGGACAACAGAACTGCGAAACTCCGGCAAGTCATGCGGCACGCCAGCGTAGCCCAGAGTGCCCTTGACCCGAACCTTGAACCAACCCATGCCAGGCTCTTCGTGATAGACCCAGTTCCAGGGCTTCATGACGATGGCAAAGTCGGCAGCCCCGCCACGGTTGAGCAAATGCAGCACGCCATTGGACATACCGGCATGACCACGGGCAGAAATGTCCACCGGCATGCCGCCATCTGCCATGCCGACCAGTAAATTGCCCTGCAGCGGGATGTCGGCTTCGATCAGGGCTCGGGCAATTTCGGCCAGGGTAGCAACCATGGCTTTGGGGTTTGACGCACCAAGCCCAAACACCCAGTCGGGTAACTGCTGGGCATAGGGTTGCATATCCGCCTCTGCTGCCTTGCCGGTGAGCAGTTCGTCGCTGCCATCGCGTTCCAGGTGGGTATCAATCGGAGCGTATAGCAGCAGGCTGGCACCATTGCCTGAGCCCGGCAGTTCCGCCAGCACATTGCCCGTGATCTCACTCATTGGCTGGTAACGGGCGTTCAGCCCGGCATTCTGCAAGTCGTTCACCATGTACTCGCTGGCGGCCCGGGTAGCGCCAGTAGGGCTATGAATATCGGTCAGTTCGAACAGTCGTTGTTGTAACCGGGCCGGGTTAATGCGAGCACAGGCTTGCTGATACCAGGCCCATTGCTGCTCTGTAAATTGGGGACGATTCATCGGAAATCCTCTGGCCAGCTGGGTGGCCGGTTCATGAATGGGTTGGGTCAGGTCAGTGGCTGGCAACAAAGGGTTCGCTGTAGATATGGTCAGCAGCAACGCCATGTTGCAGCAGCTTTTGGGTCGCTGCTTCCACCATGGCCGGAGGCCCGCACAGATAGGCGACGCTGTCGGGTTTGATGTCGTTGGGGCTGATGGCGTCGAGCAGATTTTGTTGCAGGCAACCCGGCACGGCTTCTCGGCTGACACAAACGCGGGCATCCAGATTTGGCATCCATCGTTGGCGCAGCCTGATGTCTTCAATACCAAACAGGCTGGCGGCGCTGCTGCAGCCAAAGCTCAACAATACCGGTGGCCGCAGACCACCCTGATTCCGCAGGCTGTCGATCATGGAAAGCACGGGGGCGAGGCCTGTGCCCCCGGCGATAAAGATATGCGGCTTGCGTTTGTGTTCCGGGCGCAGGAAGAAGGCGCCGTAAGGGCCTGTGAGTGTCAGTACCTGATCGACTTCGGCGTGTTGGCGCAGCCACTCAGACATAACGCCGAGGGGCTGGATACGGATCATGAAATCCATGTAGGGCAGTTGTTCGGCAGTGCTGTAGGGCGAATAGCTGCGCAGCTGACCGCAGCCTGGAACTTCGATCTGGACATACTGACCGGGCTGAAATTTCATCCAGCTACCTTCCGCCAGTTCCAGCCGTAGCCGTACCACATCGTCAGCAATGCTTTCGATGCTATTGATAAAGGCGTGAGCGGTGCCAGCCGTCACCGCAGCGGCGGCACTGCTGTACGAGAGTGTCAGGCGGCAATCGGATTCTGCCTGGCAGACGCACAGCAACCGCTGGCCGGCATCGTATTCACTTGTCAGCAGGGTGGAGCTGGAGCCAGCCAGCTTGCTGGTGGTGCCGTCGGTTAGCTGGGCGATACAACTGGAGCAACTGCCGGAGCGGCACTGGTGCATAACCGCAACATTCGCAGCCACTGCCGCATCCAGCAAGCTTTGGCCGCTGCTGGCAGTGATGGTTTGGGTTACTCCGTCACAAAACACCAGCTCAACCTGATGTACTGAAGCATTCATAGGGTGACTCCACGTTCGCGGGAACGTCTGCCAATGGCATAAACAGGGTTGATATTGGTAAGTCCCGGGAAAGCCGGTATCACCAGCGCTAACTGTTGATACCGGACGTTCGCTAGCAGGGCTGGGGGACGGCCAGCCGGGCATATCGGCTGCGATAGAACAGCAAGGGATCGGCAGGCTGTTCAGCCAGATCCAGCTTCATCACCCGCCCGACAAAGATCAGGTGATCGCCGCCTTCATAGCAGTACTCCACAGCACACTGAAAACGAGCGGCGCAGTCGGTCAGCAACGGCAGCCGATTGATCCCCTGTTGCAGCTCAATGCCAGCGAACTTGTCGCTGGAAGAGCGGGCAAAGCGGTCCGACAAAGGCTGCTGCTCAGCACCGAGGACATGCACGGCAAAGTGACTGGCAGCTTCGAATGCCTCGCAGCTGTAAGCGCTTTTGGCGATGCTCCAGAGCACCAGAGGGGGCTCCAGTGATACCGAGTTAAAGCTGCTGACGGTGACGCCAACCGGCTCTCCCTGTGGTGTGTTGGTGGTGACAATGGTGACGCCAGTGGCAAACTGACCGAGCGCCTGACGCAGCTGTTGGTTATCAATCATGGTGTACTCCTCAGAAACGACTGCCGTAGGCAAAGGAGAGCCAGTGCTGGCTCATGTACGGATCGGTGAGTGAGTCCGGCGCTGCGCCGGTGCCCTTGACCTTGCCTTCAAACGAGCGCGCGTAGGCAACAGACCATTCACTGCCTGCGGCTGTTGTGTAAGTGCTGCCAATGGTGACGTGGCGATGGTTGGCTGCCGGTGCCAGCAGTCCCAGATAGGTTGAGTCACTGTCGACCAGCTGGTTGGCATCGTTGTAGCCCGCCCGCAGTGTCAAGGCATCAGAGGCCTGCCAGGCCAGCCCCAGTTTCCAGACGGTTTGATCATTCCAGCCAAAACCGGCTCCGGAACTGCTGCCGGTGGCTCCGCTGGCACTGGAGACGCCGGGGTTGCCAAAGGTTTTGACGTCGCTCCAGAAGATATGCTGGACGTCCAGGGCGAAGGTCCAGTCACTGCGTTGATAGGCTGCGCCAAAGGCGTAGTTGGCGGGCATATCCATGTCGCCACCTTCTGCCAGCAGGTTTTCGAACTTCTTCATCTTGCTCATATAGCCGCGGCTGGCGTAGGCGGCTCCGAGTGTCAGGTACTCACCGAAACTGCCCATCCAGCCAACGCGCAGGCCACTGCCATAAGCACTGTCTCGACCTTCGGGTAGGCCAATGCTGGCGGTACCGTCGACTTCCAGTACCTGATAAATCGCCATCAAACCAATGCCAACGGTTTGGTTGGCCGTTAGCTGGCGGGCATAGCTGACGGTTGTAACGATTTGCTGGAATTCCGATCCAGGCCCCTCCATGCCGCCGATATTTTCGTCGTCAGCGTACTGGGTGCCAACGCCGTTGCCGACGACAGAAACGCCCAGGCTGCTCTGTTCGTCGAGCAGCTGGTTGTAGCCAAACTGGGGAATGATGTATAGGTCGCCGTCAGCACCGCCATCGGCATTGACGCCGTTGAAGTCAACACCGTTGTCGGCCTGCAGAAAGGCCACTCCAACATCGACCCGGTCGCCAACCGATAACATGCCGGCCGGGTTGGAAGCACCGACAACGGCATCTTGCGGCAAGGCCACGACAACGCCGCCCATGCCTTCGGATTTGACGCCATAACCGTGTGGAAAGGTGCCCTGGGTTGCCATTGCCGGCAGGCTGCAAAGGGCCGTCAGTCCGATGCTGCTGATCAGCACCCGGCGGCGCTGGCTGGTCTGTTTACAAAACAACATGGCTCAGGCCTCCGCGGTTGATTGGCTGGTGGTTTGGGTGCTGTAGGAGGCGATGACCTGTTCAGCCGCGGCGGCTTCGTAATACCAGGGAGCCAGTGATTTGGGGTCGTCAAAGGAGTTGGCAATGGTGGTCGCCAGTGCCGGAATTTGCTGGCAGGCGCCCATCACCATCAGTACCGACTCCGGGGGTGGTAACAAATGGGTATTGGTGAATTTGACGACCCACTCGGCGTAGTCCCAATAGCGGTCGAAAGTGGCCTGCTTCCAGCTATCATCGAAGCGGCCGTCACCCTCGGTCATACAATCAAGGATCGCATCACGGTAGATGACGGAACACTTGCTGGCATTGTTGGAGCCCTGCCCGGTGACCGGGTCATTCAGCACCAGTACATCGGCCATACCGAGTACGGTTTTACCGGATGGCAGCGTACCAATGGGTTTGCGAACGGTTGGCGGCACCCGGCCCCAGAGCGTGCCCAGATCGTCTGTCAGTGACAGGTTTTCGCAGCGCCAGGCCTCCCACGGGAAGTATTCACGGATAAATTTGACCGCCAGTGCGAGGTGCTCGGCGGGAGTCGAAACGGTATCCCAGATATCCATTGGACCACCGGGTACCGATTCCAGGTTGATGATGTCAGCCGGGCCATTGATGGTCAGGCAAGGGAAGTTTACAAACTCGCCGATACCCGGGTTGACGCTGATGTTGAGTGCTGAATAATCCTCACGCGGCAGCATGCCGTTGACGTAGCTGAGGGAGATGGTGCGCATTGGGGTATTGAACTGGCTTTTTTCTTCGTCACGTTCAAACAGCTGGCCGATTTCGCCCTTGCCGGTGGATACCACCACCAGATCGTGGTCGTTGGCCAGCTGTTCCAGCATGGCAATGTCGGCATCCGCAATGATCAGCTTGCCGCCGCGCTTCTCAAATTCGTCCATCCAGCGTGGCATCTTGATGCGCTGGTCGACGGATTGACCGGGGGCGTGCATCCGGGCACGCCAGTCGATCATCATGCCGTCGCTGTTACCAATACGGAAATGGACCCCCTCTGTTGGCGGACAGCTTTCATCCCAGAAGCTGATACCGGCTTCGCGTTCGAAGGTCAGCGCCATGTCATACATTGACTGACTCGACATCACCCGGCCGTGGAGTATTTCATCTCCGCTGCGGTTCGAAACAATAGTGACTTCGCAGTGCTTGTCGAGCAGGCTGATGCCCAGCTGCAGGCCCGACTGGCCAGCCCCGATAATGGCTATTTTTTTCATGGCGTCTCTCCGGCGTAAACGATTGGCTGTTGTTACTTGCTTGCTGTTCTGGCTTTGAAAAATGCTTGATGGATATCAAGGACGTGGCATCAATATGCGGATAAGGCGGGGCCGGAAATATTCAGCGGCTGCAGGGAATATGCGTATCCTGCAACTATTTAACGGGCGTTTATTTATGCTTTTTATTGGCGCGCAGTGCGTTGGTTTGGGGCGCCATATTTGTATTCAATTGGTGCGACAAGAGACATGCTGGTGCGCCTTGCGGGATATATCGGCAGACATCGGCTGGTCGACAACTGCCACATGGTGGGCTTCAACCTGATGCTGTTCATTTAACAAATCGACGTCATCCCGGACGCGAAGCAGATCCGGGATCCATAGGGCTTTTGGACCCTGAGCCTGTGCGGCCCAAACCGTTCAGGATGACGGCAATTTGTGCTTAGAAACGCTTAGGTGAACAGCATTAGAGCCTCAGGCCAGTTACGGATGGACTCATAGACAGCGTCAGCCAGAATGGAATCGGGACGCAAAGGGAAGGCGGAAAAATAGCGCTGGCAAGGCACAACCAGCCTGTGTTGCAGCGGTCACGCGGCAGAAATAACGGTGCGCAGGTCGTTCAATTGTTTGCCTGAATGGATCAATGTGTCTCGAAAGTCGAAACTCCTTTTTTCGCTGAATATCAAACATTTTTTGTATCAATGTGTGCCTAAAGTCTGATTGTGATATGGCAATTCAGGCCTTAGATTCCCGGGCTTTTAGCCAAGGCACGCTTATGAAAGATAATAATAAATCAAGCTACCAGGCGTTGCGGCAGCCACGATCGGCTTTCGCAACGCGCGCAGAATATCTTGATCATGAATTGCAGGTAATGGAACCACGCCGCTGGCGTCCGAATTTACCGTTCCGTGACTACCGCTTTGAAGTTGAAGACTGGGTGCCTGCACTGGCGGCGACCATCGGCAAGATTGTGATGGTTGCAGCGGTTGTGGGTGCATTCGCAGGCCCACTGGGGCTGTCGCGGGAGTTTGTTATTGAAAACGCCCGTTTCGAAATGCTGATTGCCGCAATCCTGTTTGTGGTACTGATTTCCGGTTTCCTGAACCCGACCAGTAACCTGGCCGGTACTCACGGTCCACTGATTCCGCTGATTCCACTGATTGTGGCCTCCGGCGGCCACCCGATGGCGCTTGGCCTGTTAATCGGGGTGTTCGGTTTTATTCTCGGCATTACCAAAGGCGGCAGTTTGCTGGCCAAACTCACCAGTAATGGGGTTTGTGGCGGGTTATTGCTTTACCTCGGATTTATCGGCGTGACCGGCCAGGTCGCCAAGCTGTTTGCCTGGGCCAACGGCTTCGATATGGCTTATATCGCCTTTGCGGTGATCATTTGCACCATCATCATGTACGCCTGGCTGGAGCATATTCAGATGCGTTGGCTGGCGATTCCGCTAGGTGCGGTACTGGCGGCGGCGATTGCCTTTGCACTGGGTGCCCCGTTCGAGTTCTCGACCGAACCGGGTATTCCAAACCTCAGCCCATCGTACTGGTGGGGTGAAGACACTGGCTGGAAATTGGGCCTGCCAGGTCTGGAGCACTTTATTGCGGTAATGCCATTTGCGGTACTGGCGGTCGCCATGTGGTCACCCGACTTTCTGGGCCACCGGGTGTTCCAGGAGCTGAGCTATCCGAAAAAGACTGACGAAGTACTGATGAACATCGACGACACCATGATTTCGGCTTCTGCCCGTCAGGCGGTGGGCAGTGCGCTGGGTGGCGGTAACATCGCGTCTTCCTGGGGTACCTACATTGTGCCTGCAGCGATTGCCCGTCGTCCGATTCCGGCTGGCGCCATCCTGACTGGCTTGCTGTGTGTGGTGGCCGCGGTCTGGGGTTACCCGATGGACCTGGCGATCTGGCAACCGGTGCTGAGTGTGGCACTGATCGTTGGTGTTTTCCTGCCACTGCTGGAAGCTGGTATGCAGATGACTCGCGAAGGCAAGACGACCCAGTCGGCAGCCATCGTGATCTTCTCATCGGCGCTGGTTAACCCGGTATTCGGCTGGTCGCTGACCATGTTGCTGGATAACCTCGGTCTGATTGGCTGCAAGGAACGCGGCAAGGAACTGGGCCATACTGGCCGCTGGGTGATTCCGGGTGTGACCTTCCTGGTGCTGTGCACCGTGATGGCGGCGATTGGGATGTTCCCTGGTATTCCGGCGTTGCTGGAATCCTTCCGCACGCTGCACTGATCCTGCCTTCTGATCGTCCCCGCTACTGACGGGCGGGGACGATTCATCCATTGTTTGTCTGTTTCCCTGTACTGAGTCTCTTGCCCTGTGTTTTGACACCTTGCCCGGCCCGGCTTCCAATATTGACCGGTTCGCTGATGGCGATTGTCGTTAGCGGCGTCTGAGGGTTTCACGCGGGTGTTCACCAAAGCGCTGAAAATACTCTTTTGAAAAACGTCCCAGTTGTGAAAAGCCCCAACGGGTGGCGATGTCCGTCACATTCCCGCTTTCATCCGGGTTGCCGAGGTCATGGTGGGCACGTAACAGGCGGGTGTCTGCAATATAGCGATTGGGGCTGGTGTGCAGATATTCACGGAATCCGGCATACAGGGAACGCACGCTGACACCACTGACGTCCGCCAGCTGAATGGCACTGATGGGCTGGCTGGCATGAGCCTGAATATAGTCGACGGCCTTGCGGACGTGGCGTGGCATCACACTGGTCGTCAGCGGGTATGACGGCACTGTGGCGTGCCAGTGCAACAGGCTGTTGGCCAACAGTTCTACATGCTGGCCAAGAATCAGTTCGTTGTTATAGAGATCCGGGCTTTGGCTCAGCTGCTCAAACAGGTTGAGTGCCTGTCGGCTCCAGGCCTGTCCGCGGGCATCTTCCAGTGAGATGGCTTCATTCAGTTGTGGTTTAACCTGACCATGGTGGCCATAAAGGGCGTTTGACAGACGTTCGAGATAGCCGTGTTCGATACGGATCGCCAGCTTTTCGCAGTCGCCGCTCCAGTGCATGTGCAAGGGCTGGCGGGGCTGGTGAATGGTGGCCTTGCGAGGGTCGCTGATGAGATCCTGATTATGACGGCGTTGTTTGTCGTAGCCTTTCAGGGGAATCTGGATCAGAAAGAAGTCCCCCAGCTGTTCAACGCAGACATCCACCTCGGCGCCGTACTGCATCCGGCACAGGCTGACACTGCCCGCCTTGACGAACTCGTGCTGGTAATCAAGACAGGCATTCTTGCGGGTCGGGATCAGATCGTGGCCACAGAAACGTTCGGCTACGATCTGGCGGGTTTCGTCGTAATCACCGGAATGTAACGATTCACTGGCTAGCAGAGCGGTGGCCATATCTGTGCTCCTGTCTGTGGTCTGCAATGCCGCCAGCGGTGAGGCTGGCGGCGCTCTGGCAGTCTGAGGTGGAATTGCCAGAATCAGTCTTCGATTTTTTCAACCTTGTAGGCTGGTGGTTTACCTTCAGCCGTTTTCATAAAGCGGATACTGGTGTCCTTGCGGGCACCGGTAACGCCGCGGGCCGGTTTGGCGATACCACGGTTCCAGCGGGATGCCAGCTTGCGCCAGGTGATGGGGGAAATATCGGTACTCACCAGTTGTTCGTCATCCCAGCCGGTGCCGTCGGTATAGAAATCCTGCATGGCTTCGCGGGCGTAGAGGTCACAGTCGTTGAAGCCATGCAAAGCGAGTGGCTTGTACACCCGTTCGAAGCGGTAGGCGTGTTTTTCCAGTGCTTCCGGGGTATCACACACTCGCACGATCACTTCCCAGTATTCATGGGTGTCGTCAGTGATTGGCACATACCATTCGTACTGCACCATGTGCTCGCCCGGCCAGTTTTCTACCATCAATACCCCCGGCAGGACGACCGAGGTGCGATAGGCGCGGCCATTGACGCCTTCAACCTTGAGCCCCAGCTCTTCGTTTTCCAGTACCGGTGCCCATTTGTCGGTAAACAGCCACTGCATCATGCCTTTGGGGCCCTGATCGTCTTCGACCACGGTAATGCATTCATCATCGACCGGCAGGATACCGAGTGGCAGTACCCATTCCATGGCGTGGACGATGGTGTTGTCCTTGTGTACCAGAATGTGGGCGTTGTCGAAGCCATTCTCACAGGCGATTCGCCAGTTGCCGTAGCCGGTGCGGTGAATTCCCATTGCAACCGCGTTGTCATCCAGCAGGCTGGGGGAGGCTGGCCACAATGGGTGAGGGAAGCGTTCGCTGTTTTCCGGGAAGCGGAATGGCAGGTCTTCGGAGAGCGGTGGTACGTCTGGTAGTGGGAAGTTGTCGTCACGCACGAATACGAAAATCATACCGGCGACTTCTTCGACCGGGTAAGGGGTAATCCCGGTGGTGCCAATCAGCTTGTCTTGCGGGTTGGCAACGATGGTCGTCAGGTCGCCGTTTTCAAGGTCGAAAGTAAAGCCGTGATACCAGCAGGAAATGGTTTTCTTGTTGAAGCACATGGGCTTTTCAGACAGCCGTACACCACGGTGGACACACTGGTCCTTGAGCGCAAAGACCTTACCGTTGACGCGGCGCAGAACGATCGGAATACCACAAATCTGGATGCCTTCAACGGCGTCTTCCGCCAGTTCTTCGCTGAACAGGGCAGGATACCAGTGGTTGATGAAACCCCAGGCAGCGTCTTTGTATGGCTGATACTGGCTTTGGGTCTGGTCGTCGTTGACGCGACTTTCGCTGATGCTGCTGTTGACGACACGACGGCGAACAATAGGCTGGTCTGACATGGTAAATCCCCGGCTAATCACGTTTGAGGTTGTGATGTCATGCTAGGAATCGCAGCCTTGGCCAGCACTCCCATTTCGGCAGAGGTTATCCCGTTCGTGCAGAAAAGTGACTGATGGAGAATTTGGAGCATTTGTCCAATTAACGGGCGAGGGTTTGCGACGGCGTTTCACCAAAGCGTTTTTTATAGGCTGTGGTGAAATGGCCGAGATGGCCAAATCCCCATTGCAGTGCGACCTGGGTAATCGTCGTCTGGCTGGCACAGCTGCCGAGCAGCTCTTCGCGTACCCGTTGCAGCCGGAATTCCCGGATGAACTGGTTGGGGGTGGTCTGGGCGTAGCGTTGAAAGCCGTCGTATAACGAGCGGCTGCTGACACCGACCTCGCGGGCGATGTCGGATACGCTGATTGGATTGCTGGCATTGGCGGCAATAAAGTCCTGGGCGCGGCGTACAAACGCCGGTGCAATCAGTGGCTCTCGCTGTGTCAGTAATTGGCTGAAACTGTGTGGCTGACAGCTCAGCGCCATGGCAAGAACCGACTGCTCGATCTGCTTTTCGACGATAGGAGACATGCTCAGATCGGGGATCGACAGCATGTCATAGGCCCAACGCAGGGTTCGCATCCAGCTGTGCCCCGCTGGGTTGGACATGTCCATACGAGCGTCAAACTCCAGCGGCTGATTCAGGCTGCGACCAATAAAGCTCTGGCAGTGCTGTTCCAGCGTCGCTCGTTCGATCCGTACAATCAGCTTTTCCGTGTTGTCGTCGTGGTGTACCCGGGACGGGCTGTTACTGTTAATAAAGTTGCCGACGCCGGGACGGGTTTCGGTAACCACACCGCGCTGGGTCGTTTGCTCCCGGCCATGAATCGGTAGCTGAAACAGCACAAAGGAGTGCAGCTCGGCCGGTGAAATAATCACTTCTGCCCCATAACTCATACGGCCAAGGCCAACGTCGCCGACCTTGCGATAATAGAGGTAGGCGTTGAGATCATCGGATGACAGGTATTCAAGAGAATTGTCGCAGAACACCTTGCGGCCCCATTCCCGCGCTTCATCGTGATCACGGGTACGAAAGACCTCAAAGTCTGACAACAGATTGCGGACGTCGGAACTGGAATGCATCTCGAAATGACTGTTCATCGTACTGCTGATCTCGCATCGGGCCAGAATGATCCGTTTGGGCGACGGTGCCCTGACAGTCCTGATGACGTGGCGTCCATTTCTCTATGCCCATATCCGTGCGGCAGATGCATCAAGGCGTTGTTTTAGTGCAGAAAACCAGCCTGTATCTGGCAAAACAGGTAGCTAAATAGCTAACGCAAAAAGCGGGCCGCGGGTTGCTGTTTACAAACAACACTTCTGATCCGTATCTTGCTGTCATTACTCAAGGATGACGTTATGACTTCGAACCGCTTTGTAACCCCTCGCGGGGGAATGATGACCGCCGTATTCAACTGGCTGGCAAACTCCAGTCGACTGGCAGCAATACGGCGTGCAGTGCTTTCCCGCTTGCCATTTCTGCAGCTGCAAAGTGACGTGAGCACGGTTGTCTATCTCAACTGGGTGGTGCCTTTGCCACTGGCCCAGGCGGCAGTGCCGGCGGGGGTTGAGTTGGTATCTGTGGGTAATAAAACCATTCTGACTATCCTTTCCTATCAGCATGGCCACTTTGGTCCGGCGTCTGCGGTGCGTAAGTGGATGCCATCGCCCCTGCAAAGTAACTGGCGTTTTTATGTCAACTCTGCCAACGGGCTTGGCCCGGCTGCCGGAGTGGTGGTTTTTATCCGTAATGTATTTGATAACCTGGCCTACGCCGTGGGGAGCCGGGTGTTCAGTGATGCCTTGCCTTCCCATCTGGCGAATTCGTTTTTGCATCAGCAGCGGGGCGATGAATATCTGACGGAAATTACCGCTGCCAGTGGTAGTGCTCCGGAGTTGTATTCCCGCGTTCGCCCTTGCGAAACGCCGAAGCTGCCTGCCGGGTTTGAAGCTTTCTATCCATCCTGGTCCGAGGCGGTGGCGGCATTGACCCAGCAGGACTCGGCGATTTGTGCTGTCTCAGACACCGGTATGCTCGCTCAGGCGGGGATTGACTTGCCGATCCCGCTGGATGAGGTCATTGCGTGCGAGTGCCTGGAGTTTCGTGCCGGTGCGTTGCTTGAGCAGCTCGGTGTCGAAGGGCAGCCGTTTTGTTTTGTGGTGCCAGAAGTCCGGTTCCGGGTGCTGTGGGAACGGATTATCTGGCGGCCCTGATCAACCGGCAGGATGCCCGCCGTTGCTTCGGGCTTGCTCCAAAATCCATACGGCGGTGAATGCTGCCAGGCTGTTATCAATGGCTGATCATCCACGGCCGCATGCCGGGGAACATCTTGTTGCCTTCGGCGGTGTACATCAGGTTGCTTTTGCGCTTTTTGCCCTGATTGCAGCCACAGCCTGAGTGGTGCCTGTGCTCTACGGCGGCACGGGCCTGACGCTCCTCTTCCCGTTCCCGGTATTGTCCGGCGGTCATCACATCCGGGCTTTCACGGGCTTTTTCATTACGTTCCATCGCCGCGCGGGTTTCTCTCAATACCCGGGCAATTTCCGGTGGCAGCACAATCACCCGTGCTGAAACGGTCTGGCACTGCGGGCAGGGTTTTGGCTGGTCGTGCTGCTGCATCGGAGCCAGTTCCTGAAATACGCCGTGGTGCGGGCATTTATATTCGTACATCGGCATGGCGGTTTCCTCATCAAAAGTCGGACTGACGGCGGGCCTGGCCAGCCGTCAGTGGGGTTGGTTACAGGATCAGTCGAGATCCGGGGCCTTCGGAATGTCGATGGAGCCATCCAGGTGTTTGACCGGGCCGTTGGCGTTCGGCTTGATGTCGAACTCGAAGATGTCGGTCGGCAACCACAGGGTGGCGCAGGAGTTCGGTACGTCGACAACGCCACTGATATGCCCCTGAATCGGCGCACAGCCAATGATTGCGTAGCCTTGTGCTTCGGTGTAACCAAACTGGGTCAGGTACTTGATGGCGTTCATACAGGCCTGTTGATAGGCCAGACTGGTGTCGAGGAAGTGCTGCTTGCCGTCGTCGTCCACTGAGATACCTTCAAAGATCAGGTAGTCGTCGTACTTCGGCACCATTGGGCTCGGCTTGAAGATCGGGTTCTTGATCTGGTATTTGGCCATGCCGTCCTTGATCAGGTTGACGCGCATGTGAATCCAGCCAGTCATTTCAATCGCACCACAGAAGGTGATTTCGCCATCACCCTGGCTGAAGTGCAAATCGCCCACCGACAGGCCAGCGCCGTCGACGTAAACCGGGAAGTACACTTTGGCACCGCGGGTCAGGTCCTTGATGTCACAGTTACCGCCGTGCTCGCGTGGCGGCACGGTACGGGCGCCTTCAGCGGCCGCGGCGGCCCGTTCGTCACCTTGCAGGCGACCCATATGGGCGGTGTCGGCGTAGGGCAGGCAGGCCAGTGTTGGTTCGCGCTCCGGATCGGTGTCGAACAGTTCTTTCTCGCGCTTGTTCCACATATCCAGCATGTCGCGGGACGGCAGACAGCCGATCAGCCCCGGGTGCAGGATACCGGCGAATTCAACGCCGGGAACATGGCGGGACTTGGTGTAGATACCGTTGAAGTCCCAGATCGATTTCTGTGCTTCCGGGAAGTAGTCGGTGAGGAAGCCGCCGCCGTTTTTCTTGGCAAAGAAGCCGTTGAAACCCCACTGTTGCTCGTCAAATGCACCGATATCGAGAATGTCTACTTCCAGCAGGTCGCCAGGCTCGGCACCTTCTACGGCAATCGGGCCAGACAGGAAATGCACCTGGGTGAGGTCGACGTCGCGGATATCTGCGGCGTCATCGTTGTTCTTGATCTGGCCACCGGTCCAGTCGTAACACTCAACAATAAAGTCATCGCCAGGTTTAACCGTGGCCACCATGGGAATGTCCGGGTGCCAGCGATTGTGAACGCAGTCGTTGTCGTAGGCGGATTGGTTAAGATCAATCTTGATGATGGTATCAGTCATGGTTTAGCTCCTTAATTGCCAAGGCCATTGAGGCTTTGCAGGTTGGCGGTGGCTGTTTGCAGGCACGACCGTGCCCCTCCGGTCACCGCCGGATTTAAATTCGGGTTGGGTTGGGGTCTGGAATTACACCGTCAGATGCCTATACCGACAGGTATTTGGAAATCATGGTCTGGTCCGCCTCGCTGGCTGGTACGTCCAGCACTATGTTGCCTTTTTCGATCACCAGGATGCGGTCGGCCACATCGAGGGCGAAACTGAGCACCTGTTCGGAAACGATGATGGCGAGCTTGCGCTGATCGCGGATCTTGCGCAGGGTGCGGGCCATCTCCTTGATGATGCTGGGCTGGATGCCTTCGGTTGGTTCATCCAGCAGCAATACACCGGGATTGCTGGCTAACGCCCGTGCGATGGCAAGCTGCTGTTGCTGGCCGCCCGAGAGGTTGCCGCCACGGCGGTGCTGCATTTCCTTCAATACCGGGAACATCTCGTAGAGGTCCTCCGGGATCTGGTTGCTGCCCGTGGAAGTCAGGCCGGTTTCGATGTTTTCCTTCACCGTCATGGTCGAGAAGATCATCCGACCCTGGGGTACAAAACCGAGCCCGGCAGCCACGCGCTGGTGGCTTTGCAGCGGTATCAGGCTGGTGCCGTCGAGCTGGCAGTCGCCGGACTTGCTCGGAATCATGCCAATCAGCGACTTCATCAAGGTGGTTTTGCCCATGCCGTTGCGGCCCAGTACAGCGACGATTTCCTCGTCGCCAACTTCGAGGTTGAGGCCGCGAATCACATCGCTCTGACCGTAGGCGACGCTGTAATCAGTGAGTTGCAACATTGTTGGTTTCCTCGTTCGGCTGGCTCAGTGGCCGAGATACACTTCGATGACTTTGGGATCGTTCTGCACCCGTTCCATCGAACCTTCGGACAGCACCTTGCCCTGGTGCAGCACGGTGACGCGGTCGGCGATATCGGCGACAAACTGCATGTCGTGTTCAATCACCAGCACCGAGCGGTCTTTGGTAATGCGTTGCAGCAGCGCCGCAGTTTGCTGGCGTTCCGCCACCGACATGCCGGCGACCGGTTCGTCCAGCATCAGCAGTTCCGGGTCCTGGATCAGCAACATGCCGATTTCCAGCCATTGTTTCTGACCGTGGCTGAGCAGGTCGGTGTTCATATCCAGCTTGTCGCCGAGGAAAATCATTTCAGCAATTTCCTCCACCTTGCTGATTACCGCCTGGTCGCGCTTGAAGGTCAGCGCCCCCCAGACATTGCGACCGCGCGGGTAGGACAGTTCGAGGTTCTCGAACACCGTCAGGTCTTCGTAGATCGACGGGTTCTGGAACTTGCGACCGACGCCAGCGTGCACAATCTGGTGCTCGTTAAGGCGGGTCAGCTCCTTGCCCTTGAACTTGATCGAACCTTCGGTCGATTTGGTGCGACCACAAATCAGATCCAGCACGGTGGTTTTACCGGCTCCGTTGGGGCCGATGATGACGCGGATCTCCTGTTCCTCGACGTACAGCGACAGGTCGTTGACGGCTTTGAAGCCATCGAATGACACTGTCAGCCCTTCGATACTCAGAACAAAATCCTGCTGGTCGATGTGCTTGTTAGCCTCGAGCATGGCTTGGCTCCTCCGGGTTAAAGGATTCCGCTGGGGTTGCTGCTGGTGCGCTGGTGCTGTTAGTGGCAGCCGGGGTCGTACGGCCGGGCTTGTTGAACAGCGCCTTGATGCGCGGCTCAACCTGGCTGCTCCAGACGCCGGCCAGACCGTTCGGGAAGGCCATGACCACGCCGATAAACAGTGCGCCCATGGCGAACAGCCAGAGTTCCGGGAAGGATTCCGAGAAGGTGGTCTTGGCGAAATTCACCAGCAGCGCGCCGTACACCGCCCCCAGCACGGACAGGCGACCGCCCACCGCACAGAAGATCACCATTTCAATCGACGGCACGATGCCGACAAAGCTGGGCGACATAAAACCCACCTGAAGGGTGAACATGGCACCACCAATGGCGGAGAACACTGCTGCCAAACAGAAAATAAAGATCTTGAAAGCCGACACGTCGTAGCCGGAAAAACGCACCCGGTCCTCGCGTTCACGCATGGCCACCAACAAGCGGCCGAGCTTGCTGTTGATGACGTATTTGGCAGCGAACAGACAACCAAACAGCAGTGCCACACAGACGAAGTAGAGAACGTACTTGGCGCTGTCGGTACGGATATCCCAGCCGTGCAGGGTACGCAGGTCGGTGATGCCGTTAACGCCGCCGGTAAAGCCTTGCTGGCCAATAATCAGAATCGTCAGGATGGCCGCCACCGCCTGGGTAATGATGGCGAAATAGACACCGCCAACCCGGCGCTTGAACATGGCCACCGCAACGATCAGGGCAAAGATGGCTGGTACCGCAATGATCGCCAGCAGGGTAAAACCAAAGCTGTGGAAGGGTTGCCAGAACCACGGCAGTTCGGTCAGCTGGTTCCAGTCCATAAAGTCGGGAATCCCCGGGGTGGACTGAATCGCCGTAGCTTCCGGCGTTGACGCTTCCAGCTTCAGGAACATCGCCATGCAATAGCCGCCGAGACCAAAGAACACCCCCTGGCCAAGGCTCAGAATGCCGCCGTAGCCCCAGCACAACACCAGGCCGATGGCGACAAACGAATAGGTCAGATACTTGCCCACCAGATTGAGGCGGAAAATATCCATGCTCAGTGGCAATACCACCACCAACAGCAGCGCCAGAATCAACATATGGGTGAGCTGATAACGGCTAAACAGATTGGAAATCATTGAATTCATGGTCAGCTCCTTACTTGCGCATTTTCAGCGAGAACAGGCCTTGTGGACGCAGCATCAGAATGCCGACCACCACCAACAGCGTCAGAACCTTGGCCATTGAGCCACTGAGGAAAAACTCCATGGTCGATTGCGCCTGGGAAATGGTGAATGCCGACGCCACCGTTCCCAGCAGGCTCGACGCACCGCCAAACACCACCACCAGGAAGGTATCGACGATATAGAGCTGGCCGGATGTCGGGCCGGTGGAACCAATCATGGTGAAGGCGGAACCGGCGATGCCCGCGATGCCACAACCAAGCGCAAAGGTCAGGCGGTCTACTTTGGCGGTATTAATACCGACTGCCGCCGCCATCGGACGGTTTTGCACCACGGCGCGGGTTTGTTTGCCGAGACGGGACTTCTGCATCATCAGCCAGACGCCAACGGTCACGACTACGGTGAGCGCCATAACGAACAGGCCGTTGATTGGCACTTCAATGGAATCACTCAGTGCATAGGAGCCCATCAGCCAGTCGGGCAGGGTGACACCTACTTCGCGGGTACCAAAAATGGTCCGATACAGCTGCTGCAGAATCAGGCTCAGGCCCCAGGTGGCCAGCAGGGTATCCAGCGGACGCTTGTAGAGGTGGCGAATCATGGCCCATTCCACCAGGGCCCCAAGGGCGCCAGCAGCAAAAAAGGCGATCACCATGGCAATAAAGAAATACATGCCGTAAATCGATGCAGGCAGGTAGTTTTCAAATACGTGTGAGGTCAGGTAGGTCATGTAGGCACCGAGAATCATGAACTCGCCGTGTGCCATATTGATCACGCCCATCTGGCCAAAAATAATCGCCAGCCCAAGCGCCATCAGAACAAAAACAGAAAACAGGATCAGACCGGCAAACCCTTGCATGGCAAAGATCGAGAGCAGCTCTGAGGAGGTATAGTCGGCAAACATGGTTGTATCTCCCGGTGGTATCAACGTCGGAAACGGCGGCCCGCAAGGGCCGCGCGTTCAGTTGCGTGTTGCTTACTGGTAGCCAGCCGGGAATGGGTTTGGCTCGATCAGGTCTTTTGATTCGTAGACCACTTCGTATTGGCCATCGGCCTTGGCACGACCGATACGGGTTTTCGACCACAGGTGATGGTTTTCGTGGATGCGCACATAACCTTCTGGCGCGGTAGTCAGTTCGATGCCAGGAGAGGCCGCACGGACCTTGTCGATGTCGAAGGAACCGGCTTTCTCAACCGCAGCTTTCCACAGCCATGGGCCAAGGTAGGCCGCCTGGGTGACGTCACCGATGACGATGTCGTTGCCATATTTGGCCTTGAAGGCATCGACAAAGGCCTTGTTGTTGTCGTTAGGCAAGGACTGGAAGTACTTCATGGCAGCGTAGGCACCTTCGATGTTTTCGCCACCAATGCCGAGGATTTCGTCCTCGGTTACCGAGATGGTGAACACCAGTGGATGCTCTTTGGTCATGTCGATACCCGCAGCTTTCAACTGCTTGTAGAAGGCCACGTTGGAGCCACCTACAACAATGGCGTAAACCACGTCAGGCTTTTTCAGCTTGATCTTGTTGATCACTGAGTTGAACTGGGTATGACCGAGTGGGTAATACTCTTCGCCCACTACGCTGAGGCCCAGCTTTTCGATGTGCTTGCGGGCAATCTTGTTGGAGGTGCGTGGCCAGATGTAGTCGGAGCCAAGCAGGAAGAACTTCTTCGCGCCCTTGTTTTTGACCACCCAGTCGATGCCTTCAATGATTTGCTGGGTCGCTTCCTGACCGGTGTAAATCACGTTGGGCGACTGTTCCAGACCCTCGTAGAAAGTCGGGTAATACAGCATGCCGTTGTATTGCTCAAACACTGGCAGTACGGCTTTGCGGGAGGCGGAAGTCCAGCAGCCGAAAACCGCTGCGGTCTTGTCATTGACCAGCAGTTTTTTGGCTTTTTCAGCGAAGGTTGGCCAGTCACTGGCACCGTCTTCCTGGATGTATTCAATCTTGCGGCCCAGCACACCGCCCATGGCGTTGATCTGTTCGATGGCCAGCTTTTCAGCCTGCACGGAACCGGTTTCACTGATCGCCATGGTGCCGGTTACCGAGTGCAGGATGCCGACCTTGACGGTGTCTTTGGTGACTGCCAGACCGGTGGTGTTGGCGTCGTCTGCCAGTGCAGGCAGGCTGGCGTGCGCCAGTGCCAAAGCGGCAGGAATGGCCAACATTTTTCGCAAAAATGAGCGGCGAGCGCCCTTCGGTGAGTCGTAATGCCTTGATTTTAAAATCATAATTGGGCCTCTTCATGGATTCAGCGGTGCGGGTAAGGAACGTTTTCCAGCATCCCGAAAAGGCCGTTGTCGGAACATGCGCGTCTGCTGTCCACGACGTACGTACATTGACGCATATCGGCAACAGGGGGTTCTGGATATGGTCTTGATTCAATAATCAGGAGGAGATGGCCGGGTCGGTCATCACTGCACCGCAACGACCATGTCGAAACAGTCGCCCTACAGCAGCCGTCGCAGTTACAACCGCTGGGTTGCCAACCAGACGCTGGAAGATTTTGCCCTGCGTTTTACCGCCAAAAGCGCCCGCCGCTGGTCCGCAGCGCGGGTGTCGAATACCGCGTTGGGGGCTATTTCGTTTCTGGCGCTGGAAGCCATTGGCGCTACCGTCACCTTGCTGTACGGCTTTCACTCGGCGGTAGCCGCCATCATGGTGGTGTCGGCGCTGATTTTTCTGAGCTCGATTCCGATCAGTTATTACGCCGCCCGTTATGGCGTTGATATCGACTTGCTCAGCCGTGGGGCTGGCTTTGGCTACATCGGCTCGACCGTAACCTCGCTGATCTACGCCTCTTTCACCTTTATCTTTTTTGCCCTCGAAGCAGCGATTATGGCGTCGGCGATGGAGATGCTGTTTGGCTTGCCGTTATGGGCCGGCTACCTGTTCAGCTCGGTGCTGGTGATTCCGCTGGTGACCCACGGCATCACTTTTATCAGCCGCTTTCAGGTCTGGAGTCAGCCGCTCTGGTTGCTGTTACAGATCACGCCGTTTATCTACATCCTCTGGCACGAGTGGCAGGCGGCGCTGGAGTGGGTCAACTTCGCCGGGGTGATGCCGGCCACGACAGCGGCCCACGATGGCAGCCATTTCGATCTGATTCTGTTTGGCGCGACCTCGGCGGTGGTGTTTTCGCTGGTGGCACAAATCGGCGAGCAGGTCGACTTTCTGCGCTTTTTGCCGGAGCCCGAAAAGGATCACCGGCTGCGCTGGTGGCTGGCCTTGCTGGTCGGCGGGCCGGGCTGGATTGTGGTTGGCATGCTGAAAATTCTGGCCGGTTCGTTTCTGGCGGTACTGGCGTTGCGCTCCGGTATGTCGGCGCTGGACGCCACCGACCCGACCCGCATCTATTACGTGGCCTTTGGTTATCTGAGCGATTCGCCAATGGTGGTGCTGGCGCTGACGGGGCTGTTTGTGGTGCTGTGTCAGGTCAAGATTAACGTCACCAACGCCTATGCCGGTTCGATTGCCTGGTCGAATTTTTTCTCACGGCTGACCCACAGTCACCCTGGCCGGGTGGTGTGGCTGGCGTTCAACGTGATGATTGCGCTGCTGCTGATGCTGCTGGGCGTGTACGAGTCGCTGGAGCGGATTCTCGGTATCTATTCCAACGTTGCGGTGGCCTGGGTCGGTGCGCTGGTGGCTGATCTGATCATCAACAAGCCGCTGGGCCTCAGCCCCAAACACATCGAGTTCAAACGCGCCTATCTGTACGACATCAACCCGGTCGGCTTTGGCGCCATGGTGCTGGCGTCGATCCTCGGCATCATGTGTTTCTCCGGCCTGTTTGGCGAACTCGCCCAGGCTATGTCGTCTTACATCGCGCTGGCGGCGGCACTGTTGCTGTCGCCACTATTGGCGTTACTGACCCGGGGGCGTTTTTATCTGGCGCGGCCGATCCAGCAGGTGCCACTGGGCAATTGCCAGTGCACCGTCTGTGAAAACCATTTCGACAGTGAAGACATGGCGGTCTGTCCGCTTTATCAGGGCGCGATCTGTTCGCTTTGCTGCACGCTGGAGTCACGCTGTCATGACCAGTGCAAGGACAAGGCACGGCTGAGCGAACAGATTCAGCAGCTGCTGGAACTGGTGTTGCCACAATGGCTGGTGACCCGCATGAACCCGCGACTGCTGCAGTTCACCGGCCTGATGGCGATAATTGGCTCGGTGGTCGGAGGTCTGTTCTGGCTGGTGTATATGCAGATCCCGACCTATTCAGAAGGTTATGCGTTGTTGTCCGGGGTGTTGGTGCAGGTGTATCTGCTGCTGCTGATTATCATGGGAGTGTTGATCTGGCTGTTTGTGCTGGCCAACGAGAGTCGTATGTTTGCGCTGAAGGAATCCCAGCGCCAGACCGAATTGCTGCAACAGGAAATCACTGCCCACGAAATTACCGACCGCGCCTTGCAACAGGCGAAGGAACAGGCGGAATCTGCCAACCGCGCCAAAAGCCGTTATCTCGGCGGCATCAGCCATGAGCTGCGCAGCCCGCTCAATTCGATTATTGGTTACGCCCAGTTGCTGGAAAAAGACCCCAGCCTGTCGGAGCGCCAGCGCGACAAGGTTGGGCTGATTCATCGCAGTGGTGATCACCTCGCCGACCTGATTGAAGGTTTGCTGGATATTTCCCGCATTGAAGCCGGGCGGCTGGAAATCCGCCGCGATGAATTTGATGTGCATCGACTGTTGGACGAACTGGTACACATGTTCCGCCTGCAGGCCGAAAGCAAGGGCATTGAGTTTGAGTATCGGCCCAGCCAGTACTTGCCGCGTATTGTCCGCTCCGACGAAAAACACCTGCGCCAGATTCTGATCAACCTGCTGTCGAATGCGGTGAAATTTACCGTCAGCGGGCGGGTCAGCCTGACCGTCAGTTATCGCAGTCAGGTGGCAGAATTCACCATCGTTGATACCGGCCCCGGCATCAGCCCTCAGGATCGCGAACGTATCTTCCAGCCGTTCGAGCGAATTCGTAAACCAGGCTTGCCACAAACACCCGGCACCGGCCTCGGACTCACCATTACGCGGTTGCTGGCCGACATCATGGGCGGTGATATCAGTCTCGAAAGCCAGCCCGGTTTTGGCAGTGTGTTCCGTCTCAGCATGATGCTGTCGAGTGTTTCCGGGCCAGGTCTGAAAGTGGTGCCGGAACGGCGTATTGTCGGTTATCGCGGTGATCGCAAGACCTTCATGGTGGTCGATGATGACGCCGCCCATCGGGGGCTGGTGAGTGAAATTCTGACGCCACTGGGATTCGATGTTCTCGAAGCTGAAGACGGCTGGGCCTGTCTGAAGATGCTGCAACAAACCCGCGTTGATCTGCTGTTGATGGACATCTCGATGCCGGGCCTGACCGGCTGGCAGCTGTTACGGCAGATTCGCGAAGACGGCGACAAAACGCCAGTGATCATGGTGTCGGCGGATGCTGAAGACCGGCAGTCGGCACAGGCCCGTGGCGATGCTGCCGATGAAGAACCGCGGCTCAACGACGGTTATCTGATCAAACCAATCCGCGACAGTAAGTTACTGGCTGCGGTGGGGCAGGTATTGCAACTGCAATGGCGCTTTGAAGATGAGCCAGACGGCATCACCGAGCTTAATCCTCGTCAGCGCGTCGACATGACCATTGGTGAAGCCCGTGAGCTGCTGGCAGCTGCGGAAATTGGTCATATCGCCGGCATGGAAGCCGTGCTGGTTAACATGGAGGTCCGTCAGGCCAGCACCGATTTGACCCGGCTGTTGCGCCAGCAACTGACGGGCTTCCGGTTTGGTGAACTAATCACTCTTGCGAAAAAGGTAATCAACGATGAAAGCAGCGACTCCCATGGCCATGACCACAGCAGCCAACAGCGGAGTCGTGCTGATTGCGGATGACACCGTTGAATCACTGGGAATGTTGAATGAAGCCCTGATCGATGCCGGATATACCGTGCTGGTGGCGATGGATGGCCAGCAGGCGCTGGCGGTGGCGGGGCGGATGATGCCAGACCTGATTCTGATGGATGCCATCATGCCCAACATGGACGGCTTTGAAGCCTGCGCCGCACTGAAGCAGGATTCCGAGCTGGAAAGTATTCCGGTGATCTTCATGACCGGGCTGTCTGACAGTGATGACGTGGTGCGCGGGCTGGCCGCTGGCGGCGTTGATTACGTCACCAAGCCGGTCAATCTTGATGTACTACTGGCGCGGGTGCCGGTGCACATCGCCAATGCCCGCAAAACCCGCCGGGCGATGCGTTCTCTGGAAGAAATTGGCCAGCCGACGCTGGCCTGTGATGTCCATGGTCATTTGCTGTGGTGCTCTGGTCGCGCCCGCGAAGTGATGCAACAGCAGGGCCTGGCTGAAAGCGAATTCCAGCAACAGGCCAGCAGTGCGCTGGCGCAGTGGTTTGCCAGGTCACCGGAGCGTTTTCAGCAACTGCGAATTGATGTTGGCGAACGTCCCTTACAGGTCAAGTTTCTTGGCTTGCCCGCGCCGGGGGAGTTCCTGCTGCGGCTGGTGGATGAAGATGAAATGTCGCTGCGGCAATCCCTCAAAGACCATTTTGGCCTCACTGAACGGGAAGCCGAAGTACTGCTGTGGCTGTCGCGCGGCAAGACCAATCAGGAAATCGGCCAGATCCTCACCATGAGTCCACGGACGGTTAACAAGCATCTGGAAACCGTGTTCCGCAAAATGGGCGTTGAAAACCGTACTTCAGCGGCTGCAGCCAGTCTGGGATATTTGAGTATGTTGTAACCAATACAAGATCTATTCGGTTTGGTTATTGATAAATCACTGACATTATTTACCGTTATTGACAAATTGAGCGAGTGCTCACACTTCAGGAGAGTACCAGGTAACAAAATCGATTTTCCCCGGGTTGTGAGTTGAGCCAGCGATGATTAGCGTGGCGCTGACTGGCTCTGGATAAAAAGTAACCAGCCAGTCGCAGTGCATCAGGAAAATGCCAGCTCATAAATCTCAAGGAGAGACTCATGCCAAATCTGGTTCAAGAACTGAATAGCCTCGATTTCAGTGTTTACATTGGTGGGCCAATGCAAGCTGCTGTGCAGGCTCAGCATGCGGCGTCCATGTCGCAGGTAAACTTCATCAAGGAAGTTGGATTTGAAGACAGCGGTAGTGGCAGTGCCTTGCGCTATGTTGACTTCGAGTACAAGAAATCTGTCCCCAAGGCTGACGGTACCGGCTTCGACGAACAGGACGTCAAAATCAAGGTGCCATTCCTCACCATGCTGACCATTCCGGCGTTGCGGATTGAAGAGATGGTGATCGACTTTAACGCCAAGCTGACCTCAACCGAAACCGCCAATGTATCGAGCGAGTTTGCCGCCAGTGCCTCCCTCGGCATTGACTACAAGATCGTCAACTTCAAGGCATCTGCATCCTATAAGCGGACCTCCACCACGGGTACCAGCGTAGAAAAAACCTACAACCTGGGTGTCAAGGTAACCGCGCTGAACGATGAACTGCCACCGGGCCTGGATCGTATTCTGACCATGCTGGAAGACAGCATCGTCAGCGTTTGATCTGACGATTGACCGACGTTGGCCAGTGTCTCAGCCTCCTGATGCACTGGTTTTCATTCACCGGGATGCTGGCCAACTTTCTCGCAAGAATCCACGAGGGACTAATTGATGCCAAAGTTGAACGAATATCTGGGAAGCATAATCTCCAGCCTTAATACCGCCCGGGTAATGGCTGATATACAGACGGTGCGGGTTGCTGAGGACTACGCCAAACACGAGTTATTGCAGCATTTTTCGGTACCCAGAATGCGTATCGACGATGTCGAGATCACCATTCCGGTGGCAATCGATTCGGCCGAAGAGCAGATTGACGCGCCGGTGGATATTATTAATAACAAGGATTTTAACAGTCAGATTTACGCTGAGATCACCCGTAGTCTGGGGGTTCGCAGCCTGCCTCGGGAAACCTCGTTACAGGTCCGGTCACTGATTGCCAGCGAGACTCGTGAACTGGAAACCAGTATCAACAAAAGCCGTGATTTGACACCGGTAGCCAGCTTCAGCAAGCAGCTGGCTGAGCAGGTCAGCAAGGTACTTGCGCAGCAACCGGAACTGGAAAAATCAGCCAGCACCGATGATCTTTCCGGCCGCCTCAATGAAAGTGCAACCAGCCAGCTGCAAGGCCTTGTTGGCAATACCAGTCTGGGGGATATGAAGGTCATTGCCGAGACCCACTTGCTGCGAGATCAGAAGCCTGAGCACATCATGCAAATCAAGCTGAAAATTTCTGAAGATGCGGTGGAATGGCAGAAACTCGAATCGGCTGATGGCGAGCAGAAACGCCTGTTACTGCCGGAATAAGGGGAGCAGCATGCTGAAATCCACTGTTATGACCGTACGTAATCTAACCAGCCTGTTATTGGAATATCCGCTGTTGGTGCGGCAGCTGGAAACCAAAAGCCCTTCTTTTTTAGCGAATTTGTTTGATTGGCTCGAACGTACTGAGCAGGCTTTGCTGCAACACAGCAATGTGTTGGCAGCAGAGTTGGCGGGTATTAAAAGCCGTATTATTGCCCCAGCCTGTAAGGATGATCTGCGAGGCTCTGTACGCAAGGTTCAGATTCGCACCGCTGCTGACCATATGTTCGAATTGCAGGATTGTTTGCAACGGGCACTACAGCCTCACGCCCGCAAGCTTGATGAAAGTCGTGAACCGGTTCGGCAATTGCTGGCGATCGTGGCTGATAGCGGAGCGGTAAGTTATGACGGCAACACCTCACTGGATCAGCTGATCAGCCGTATCTGGTATTTGATGAGTCATCATGAGCAGCTGAAACCTCTGATGGTGCAGCTAAAAAGTCGATTGTCGGAGCAGGACGTAAAATTGTTGCTGGCTGACGAGATCGAACTGGAAGACTTTACGGATCAACCGGTCTCTACTGTGTGAACCTCTCATACTGGTGAAGATGACAACGGGCGACCTTGCGGGACGCCCGACGTTATTTCGGCAGTATTCTCCGGGAGGTCAGGCTGGTTCAGCCTGTGCTTCCACCGCCGCCACCAAAGCCGGTTTGATCTGCGCAATCCAGTCTCGCATACGGCCTTCGGTCAGCAGCCCCTGGGTTTTGTGGTCCAGTGCCAGGCCAACAAAACGACCGTCGACTACGGCTTTGGATTGCTGGTAGGTGTAGCCTTCGGTGCTCCAGTCACCAATGATGGTGGCGCCCATGCCTTTGAACAGCTGATAAAGCTCAAACATGCCATCGGCGTAACGTTCGCCATATTTCACCTGATTACCGAGGCCATACAGGGCTACTACCTTGCCGCTGAAATCAGCGCCTTCCAGTTGCGGTAAAAACTCCAGCCAGCTGCCGTTGCGCACATTGGTTTCCAGCCCGGGCAGGCGGCCTTCACCATAGGTGGCGGTGCCCAGAATCAACGCCGGGTAAGACAGCAGGTCGTCGATGCTGGCGCGGTTGATGTTCAGCGGTTTGGCGGCGATATCGTCACCCAGCAGTTTTGCCATCTTCTTGCCCATCAGGCGAGTGGTGCCGGTGTCGGTGCCGAAAAAGATTCCAATCTGACTCATGATTCATCCTGTTGCAGGTAGTCGTTAGCAGACAGGGTGCAAAATCAACTCCAGCCAGAACCAGTGATTGGAGAATCCAGAAGCTCACCAAAAAACTGATTCAGATCAGTTACTTGGCATATTCAGCCAGGTCGGAAGCTGGAACAGCAGCAAGCTCTGACGTTGCAATGAACGAGACGCCACGCGGGTTACCGAGCGCATTTGTGGTGTTTGCCACAGTCTTGTCGCGCCTTGCTTCTCCGGCTTGAGTCGGATGGGATTTTTTACTTATTATTAATATATTAACTAAATTCTGGATGCGTTATGACTCTGAAAATCTCCGTGGTGGATCAGTCGCCGGTGCACGGCAGCCACCCGAAAATTGATGCCCCTTCGCTAACCCTGGAGCTGGCGCAACTGTGTGACCAACTCGGCTACCACAGATATTGGGTCGCCGAGCACCACGACAGTGTGCATTTTGCCAACCCTTGCCCGGAAATTCTGGTCGCTACCATTGCCGCCCAAACCCAGCGGATTCGGGTCGGCAGTGGTGGCGTAATGCTGTCGCACTACAGCCCGTTAAAAGTGGCGGAATGTTTTGCCATGCTGGCCAATATTCACCCGGATCGTATCGACCTGGGCGTTGGCCGGGCTCCGGGAGGATCAGGCCTGACGAGCACGGCACTGGCGTTCCCGGGCCAGCCCAGCCATGGTGAGCTGTATGCCAGTCAGGCCGATATGCTGCGGGGTTTTGTTACCGGCCAAATGGATCATCGCAGCCCGTATGCCTCGATTCATGTGTTGCCGGACGCGTCCCGTCAGCCACAGCTGTGGATGCTGGGCTCCAGCGGTGGCAGTGCTGGCCTGGCCGGACGGTTGGGCTATAACCTGGCGCTGGCGCGATTTATCGACCCGGACAACTGTCGGCCACAGATTTTCAGGCAGTACGAAGCTGAATGGCAAAAGTCCGGCCATCAGGGTTCGCCGCAGAAGATTCTGGCGATTGCCTGTATCTGTGCCGAAACAGAAGCGGAAGCCAAACACCGGGCCGGAACTGCGGTATTCCGTAAGCTGGCAGCGCAAATGGGTGAACGTGAAGCCTTCCTGACGCCAGATCAGGTGCAGGATCGTTATCGCTCGCTGCCGGTTTCCCTGCAGGCCGAATACGAGCATATCCTCAGCGGCTATACGGTCGGTACTCCAGAACAGTGCTGGCAGGAGATGGAAGCCCTGGCAGCCGATTATGGTTGTGATGAAATCACCGCCGTCACTGTGACTCACAGCCAGCAGCATCGACTCGACAGCTATCGGCTGTTAGCCAGCGGTTTCTGATGCGGCTGTTGAGGGGCTAATAGCCGACCGGGATTCGTTCGAGTTCACCGCCTTCAAAGACCCGGTAAAGCCCGAGCTCAGGCATGTGCAGATAACCAATGTGGCAGTCACAACCTTCATTGGGACAGGGCACCTCGGTGGCTTGATAGCCGTTTGACTGGTACAGGTTACCTAACGACTGCTTAACAAAATGACAGCGTTGAACTTCGCCATCACCGTCGACGCTGATCACTTCTGAACCGGTCAGGCACGGACGCCCCAGGCTGGGATAGACATGGGCGTTGTGGTCGACCAAAGGGTCGATGGCGCGCAAATGCTGCCAGTCCTGTTCACTCAGCTGCTGCTGATTGTCCCGGTTGAGGTTGATCCACAGATAGATCTGCGCGGGCAGCTGTTGGCGCAGTGACTGCAGAGCCTCGATGTCCTCAGGGTTAGCAACGCCACCGACACTGAAGCGAATACCGGCGCTGATCAGGGCCTCACAGCGCTGGATAAAACGCGCCTCATCGACTTCCTGCGGGTGATAGGTACACCACAGTGCCAGCTTGTCGTGGGCCAAGGCTCTGAGTTGATGCGCTGGACTCGACAGGTTGGTCTGGATCACCACCTTGTGCAGCTGCGGTAGCTGGCACAGTTGCCTGATGGCGTTCTGGTAATAAGGGTGAATCAGCGCCTCGCCCCAGGGCGTGAACATCACTTCAATTGCTCGGCTTTGCTGGCCTACCCAGTCAACAAAGCGCAACAGTTCCGCTTCATCACGCGCCAGTGTTTCGCGGCTGTCGCGCTGTTTGCCAAACGGGCAGTAATGGCAATCGTAGTTACAGCTGCTGAGCTTGCCCCGGTAGAGGATTCTCAATGGCCTGAGATCGGCACGATGATTGGTCGCCACAGCAGAAGTGTCTGCCATGCTCATTGCCAGTCCCAGCCCTGCATACGTTCGCGTACTCGGTCGCTGAACAGCCAGTGGCCGATCAGGTCAGCCTGCTCAATACCCGCCGCTGTTGGGCGCAGTTGCTGTGTTGATATCTCGATCCAGCCCTGCTGTTGCAGCAACAGCAGCTGTGGAAAGTGTTGCAGTACATCCTCGCCAAAGCGTTGCCGATAATGGGCACGGGACAGCCCGTCACATTGCAGCAGCCCCAGCAAGACAAAGCGATGGCGCTGTTCGTTGGCATCCAGCTCAAAGCCATAACGGGCGACGCGGAAGTCATCGTCGCTGCTGTTGACGTAATCCTCAATCAGCTGCTGAATCTGCGGCTGTGCCACCGCATAGTGGCCGGAGTAATGCAGTTGCGAAGTATAGGAGCGGGCACCGGGGCCAAGGCCGATCATGCCATCTTCCTGACAGCGGTAAGACTGACCAGGTTGATTGGATGCAGCCAATCCGGGCTCGCTTTTGGGCTTCACAAACTGGCGCATCGACAGCTGTTGATAACCCTGTTGCAGCAGGTAATCCCGCGCCTGGCGGTAAGCCAGGTGGCGGTCACTGGTGATTTCACCCAGACGACTGGCGCGTTTGCCGAGCCCGGTCAGGGGCCGCACATACAAGGGATAAACAAAAATTTCCTGTGGCTGCCAGGCCACCGCGCGCTGCAGGGTATCTTGCCAGTCTTGTGCTGACTGCTGGTGATTACCATAGATCAGGTCGATATTGAGGCAGTCAAAATCCTGTTGCCGGATGTTGTGTAACGCCTGTTCAACCTGGCTGTGTTGTTGCGGACGGCCCAGCGCCTTGAGGTCGTGGTCAACAAAACTTTCGATGCCAATGCTGATGCGACTGACCTGCTGCTGTTTTAGCAGCGCCAGTCGTTCTACTGTGGCGGTGGCTGGCGAGACCTCGACCGACGCCTGTGTGCCCTGCCAGTTCAGCTCGGTTCGTAAAATATCGAACACTCGTTCGAGCTGGACTGGTGTCAGGTAGGTTGGTGTGCCGCCACCGAAAGCCAGCTGCTCAAACCGGGCCTTGCCCAGCCAGTCGGCGCTGATGCGGGCCTGCCGTTGCAGCGTATCAAGGTATTGCGCCACCAGCGCCTCGGGCGGGCGGCTGAGGGTAAACAGGTTGCAGTAACCGCAGCGCATTTCACAAAACGGCACGTGCACATACAAAAACAGCTGCTGCTTTACCTCGTTGGCCCAGGCCTGCGACAAATCGACGGCCGGGCTGAGCTCGCGGTAGGCGGTTTTGTGCGGATAGGAATAGACGTAGTTGAGGTAGTCATCCTGTTGTTCCAGCAGCTGTTGCAGACGGGTTTCCGCGTCAGTCGCGGTGTTGGGATCAGTCTGGACGTTCATTCATTATCTTCATGGCTGCGCCAGCGGCGGCTGGCAAGACAAATTCGGCATAGGGGACTTCCCAGATGCAGGGGTGGGCGATGCCATGACCGCTCTGGTCATCCTCGCCATAGGCGGTACCGTGGTCACTGCTGAACAGGCACAGAGTGTCACCGCGTTGCTGCAGCGCCTGAATCAGCGGCCCGAGTTGGCTGTCGACATAGGCCAGTGCTGCCTGCTGGCTGTGGACATCGTCTTGCTGCTGACCGTCGATATAACCGCAGTTGGGCTGGTGCATGGCCGACAGGTTGATAAACATCAGCAGCGGTGTTTGCGCATCCAGAGCGGCGATGGAGGCACAGGCCTGCTGCACCTGATGGCGGGTGGATTGATCGTCGGTGACGCCCAGCTCGGGACGCCAGTGTTGCTGCTGGAACAGTCCGGGCAGCACACGCCCCAATGGGTTTTGCAGGTTGAAAAACCCCACTCCGCCGATGCATTCGGTGTGATAGCCCAGCTGCGCCAGCCCCTCCGGAAGGGTCGCTGCAGGGCAGCACCAGGTGTGCTCTCCGGTGGTACTGGAACCGGCAAATTCACAGGCAAACAGGCGCTGGTAGTCCGCCGGTTTGGGAATCGGCGTGGGGAGATAACCGGAGAAAAATGCATGGTGGGCGGCATAGGTAAAGGTCGCCGGAGTATGGCGTTTTTGCCATTGACCATTGGGCAGCAGTTGCTGCAACAGTGGCGTTTGGCCCTGCTGCATGGCGCGCTCCGCCACGTCGAAACGCAGGGTGTCGAAGGTCAGCCACAGAATGGAGGTTCGCTGTTCGATCAGCGCTCGGGCATTCAGAGCCGGTGACATAACGCTTGTATTGGCACAGGTATTGGTCATAGAGGTTGGTGCGGTTGCATTTGCGGTTGTGATGGCAGTTGCAGTTGTAAATAGTGTTGTAGCTGCAGCTGGTAACTGTTCATGCCTTGATATTCGACCCGTTGCAGAAAATCACCAAAGGCGTTGACCTCCAGCACCCGGTGACGGCGCTGATACTGATGAAAGGCAACGTCCACCGCCAGCTGGGTGCTGTGCGGGAAAAGCTGTGCAAGCTTTGCCATATCTTCGTGCAAGGCACTGATCGCCGCTGCTGGCACCAGTGGCCACAGGGATTCAAGCGGGTGACGCTGATTCAGCAGGTGCAGGTTGGTAATCGGGCTGTGGCTGCAACGCAAGACACCAAGGCGGATCTCGCCGCCAATCACCAGCAAACGACAGTCGCTTTCCAGCTGCCGGTATTTCAGTTTCGGCAGCCATTTTTCCACCACAATACCGGACAGCAACAGCTGTTCGACCACGGCGTTGATGTCGGCTTGTTCTCGCAGTAATTGCGGACGAAGGCTGTTCACCCATTGCCCCTGATGCTGGTGCAGTGTGGTCTGCCCACGCCAGAGATCGGGGCGCAACTGTGCCAGTGCCAGAATCCCTGCGGCAGCGGCACCAAAACGCGGTTTCACAAAGACTCGTTGCCAGCCGGGCTGTTGCAGCAGCTGCCATAGTTGCTCGGCAGTGTGGATATCGTAGCGGGCTTCGGCCACGGCGATGCCCGCATCGGCCATTTGCTGGTGGCAGCGGAGCTTGTCACTGACCGCCTGAATATGTTCCGGGCGGTTCATCCACTGATGTTCAATGCCGTGGTCTTGCAGCTGTTGCTGCCACTGTTGCAAGCGCTCGCCAACGCCATGGTAATAACAGGCAGCTGGCAAATAGGCGCCATCCTGCAGCGCCGCCAGCGTTGTCTCAGGCACCGGGGCGAAGCCTTGTTGTTGGGCCCTGGCGGTGCCCAGTCGGCTCAGTTGCCGTACTGTTTCCAGGTCGTGGCTGGCGGATTCAACCCGGATATGCAGCTGCCCCAGACCGGCTTCGGACAAGGTCGCCAATGGCAATTTGGCCTGTTGCCAGTCATGAATGGTCAGGTGGCTATTGGGTTGCTGCTGTTGCAGCGCAGTGGCAAAGGCATGTGTGCGCGGATCATTGGCAGACGCCAGCAACAGCCAGTGTGGTGCTGGATGCGTTTGGGGTGGCACCGTGGAGAGAGCGGAGGGAAATGTCATCGGCAACGAATCGTAACGGCTGCAACAGCGGCATTTGTATGGCTGTTGCAGCAGTGGTCTGTAAGCGGATTATTCAGCCAGGAAAATATAGCGATAGACATCGCCATCGTCGTAGTAGTCGGTTTCCTGCTGTTCGCTGACATCAACCTGACATGGCAGTTGTTGCAGCTGCTGCATCATGTCGTCGCAGAGGTAATGATGGTGCAAGTCCAGTGTCTGCAACTGACCCAGACGCTCCGCCATGGTCAGCAGTGCAGCCCCGCCTTCATCCGACAGTGTGCCTTTCGACAGGTCGAGGGTTGTCAGGGTGGCAGGCAGTTCCAGTGACGGCAACAGTTTGGCCAGCTCATCGGCAGCTTCATAGTTGCAGAGCGCCAGGTAGCTTAGTTGCGGGAAGCGTGGCAGCTGTTTTACTAGGGCTTGCAGGTGTTCATTGGCGATATCACAGCCGTAGTTTTCTTCACCCAGCCACAGTTCCAGGTGCTGCAGTTCGGGGCAGTTGGCGCGGCTGATTTCGGCCAACACTTCGTGTGACAGGCCACCGTTAATCAGCGTCAGACTACGCAGTTCTGGCAGGTTCAGCTCGCCCAGTTGCAAGCCAACAGAGCCTTTTATCTGCAAGGTTTGCAGTTGTGGATAGGCGTTATAGAGGCTGCCGAAGTTACCCAGATTAATCCAGGAAACCTCACACTCTTCGGAGTCCATCTCGGCCAGAGCCAGGTGTTTTACTGCGCTCAGGCGATCGCTGGCTTCAACCAGCTGTTGCAAGGCGTCGTCAATCCCGGTTTCAAAAGCCTCACCCCAGTTACCAAGCAACAGGGTATCGATCTGGTCGATGCCAGGCTGCTGTAAGAAGGCCTTGAAGTAGTCCTGAAAGGACGGGTCGTCATCGTTGTATTCGTTGACGGACAAGCGAATGCCGTGGCTGCGTGGGTCTGGCAGCGGCTGATTGATGGCCCAGTCGATCACTGGTTTGCCCGCAAATAGGTGTTTTCCCTGTGACATCGCGTTATTCCTTTAATTAACGGAAATAGTAGGTATGCAGTGGCTATCGGAATAAGAGAGCGACGATATTGGAGCAGCTCCGGTTGGTCAAATCCAAAGGTCTTGGGTGTGAACTGGTTATGAGAATAATTACGGCGCACTGTCTGGACCGCCGGGAATTTATCCATCGGGCGGTCCTGTTGGTGAAAGTGCAGCTTGCGAGAGCAGCTTGAGAGAGCAGCGGTGTGGCCGCTGCCACTGGTTTATCCCGCCAGTGCCTGCCCGGCACGTCCACGAGTAGCTGTCGGGGTTTCGCCAAAGCGGTTTTTATAGCTGCGGCTGAAATGCGCTGAATGGTTGAAGCCCCAGCGAAAGGCGACCTGACTGATGGTTTCCGGGCCACAGGCCAGCAAGCCCTTGCTCGACCATTTCCTTGCTCAATCATTGTTGTTATTGCTGTTAACTGTTCAGCTTTCCTTGTTTTACTTAATATTTTAACTATCACTGTAGTCAGGTATTGATTAACATATTAATCGTGTGGTTAAGCAAGCCTGGAGGCAGCGGCCCACAACCCCCAAACAACAAGACAATAAAAACAACAAGGATTAACCATGCAAGCGTATGCAGTGCTTTCGCGGGCGTTCTCACGTCTTTCTCTTTTTGTTCTGATGGTGCTGGTGCTACCGACACAAGCCGAAGTGGTGATGCGTGTCGCGACTGCCGGGCCGCCAACCCATGTACAAAACGCCGTCGTGTTTGCCACCTGGGGCAAGTGGATCGAAGAAGCCACTCAGGGCCGGGTGAAAATCAAGCTGGTCTACAACATGGGCGACCATGCCAGTTATTTTGACCTGGTGGAGCAGGGCAAGGCCGATGCCGCCTGGGCTTACCATGGCTATGCGCCTGACCGCTTTCATCTGACCCAGATCGTTGAACTACCGAATCTTGGCGTTAATGCCCAGGCGGCCTCCGTGGCTTATTGGAATGTCTATCAAAAATACCTCGCCCAGGCTGGTGAGCACGGCAACCTGGAAGTCATGGCGCTTTACACCCATGGCCCGGGTCAGTTGCTGAGCCAGCAGAAGATCCGGCGGCTGGAAGGCATTCGCGGCGAAACCTTCCGCGTTGGTGGTGGTATCCAGAAGCAGCTGGCTGACCTGATGCAGCTCAATACGGTGTCTGCCTCTGGCCCACAGGTCTATCAGATGATGAAAAACCAGGCCGTCGACGGCGTGTTTATGCCAGCGTCGGCGCTGCATGATTACAAGCTGGCCGAGGTCACGCCCTATGTGACCCTGATGCCGGGTGGTTTTTATCTGGGCAGCTTTGCGATTTTCGCCAATGCCGATTTTATGGCCAAACTGACGCCAGAAGACCGCGATGCGATTCGTTCAGTGTCGGGTGCCAAACTGTCCGAGCTGGCGGGCAAGGCGTGGGACGAATCTGACCAGGTTGGTATCAAGGAAGCCATCGCCCAAGGGGTAACGGTTCGTCATATTCCGTTCGGCGGTGCCATGACCCATGAATTTCTGGAGCTGACCAAAGCGCTTGATCAGAAGTGGATTGCCGATGTTGCCAGCACCGGCGTGGATGCGGCTGAGGCTCTGCGGGAATTGCGTAATCAGGCGCGCAGCCTGCAAAGTCAGCAGTCGCTGGTAACCAGCGAATAATTCATGCTGTGATGTATCGGGTGGGATTCGTACGGCGGGGAGGCGTTCGCTGTTGTATGGCCCCCGCCAGGAGAGTGGGCGTCTCGCCCACAGATGCAGGCGAGACGCCTGCGCTGCGGCCTTTGGCAAGGCATGCCTTGCGCCTACGGATTCGGGTTATGGATGACGTCGTCGCAGGGCTTGCCGGGAGAGTGGGCGTCTTGTCCACATATGCAGGCGGGACGCCTGCGCTGAGGCCTTTGGCAAGGCATGCCTTGCCCCTACGGAGTCGGGTTATAGATGACGTCGTCGTAGGGCCTGCCTGGAGGGTGGACGTCTTGTCCAAATATGCAGGCGGGATGCTTGCGCTCCGGCCTTTGGCAAGGCCGGGAATATGGCGGAGGTTGGTGTAGGGTCCCGGCATGCCGGGACAGCGGGAGGGACGCCTGCCAACTGATTCTAATGCCGCCGAAACGGCAAGCCTTCCTCCGCCACAATACCAAACAACTGATTCTGGGTTTTTATGCCCAGCTTGTCGTAGAGATTGCGTCGGTGGGTCAGGATGGTATTGACGCTGACGCCCAGATCGAGGGCGATGGCGTCTGAATTGAAGCCCAGCACAATACGGCTGGCGACGTCGATTTCGCGGCTGGTCAGCAGGCTGGCGACGGCCAGTTGCAGCCGAGCCCGCACCCATGGCAGATCGAATACCACCCGTTGCTGGCGGGCGCAGCGAATGTGTTTATCCAGCAGTGATGCCAATAATTCACCGTGTTGCAGCAAGGGCTGCTGATCCAGCTCGGCGGCGTTGGAACTGTCCAGCCGATACAGGTTCAGGCACAGCCCCTGACCATCCTGCTGGTACATAAATGCCAGTTTTTCCTCGATGCCACAGCGGTCCAGCAGCTGCTGGCGATATTCCGAATCTTTCAATTCAACAGCGGACTGATGTTTAAGGCTGGGTTCGCCTGCCGGTGCCTGTTGTTGCAGCCAGCTGAAATTGGGGTCGCGCAGGAACAAAGCTTCGTCGTACATATGCCGACATTCCCGCGCCAGTGGCCGGTAAATAGCGCCGCTTGAAAACAGTGTCAGCGGTCGTTGCTGGTCATTCTGGTAGGAAATCAGCAGACAGTGATCAGCTCCGGTGAGCGCCCGCAGGCTGCTGACCAGGGTGGATTCAAACTGGTCACTGCCCAGTGAGCTGATCAGCTGTGGCAGTGGCAGGGAAGATGCCATGTTCATACTGCGACCTTGTTGTTTGTTATTGGGTAGTCGAGTGCTTTGATTTGCATCAGTAGTTAGCTTGTTAACTATGTGTCTTGTGGAGCCAATGCGCAAGCGTCTGTCAGTGTGCTGGCCCGAATCTCACAATATCTTGTGAGTGTTGGCTGGGCGGTAGCCGGTTAGTCTGGAATTCGGGTTCCAGAACAAGACTAACAGGAGAACCAAATGGCTCTAACGCGCATTCAGAAGGCCGCTCGTATTGCAGGCCAACAACTGGCCGGTCGGCAAACCCCGTTTATTTTCAACGAATGGTACATCGCGGCGCTGTCGAAAGAAGTCAGCCGTGAGCTGATGGCCCGCACGATTCTGGGCAAGTCGTTGCTGTTCTACCGCAAGCTTGATGGCACCGCCGTGGCGCTCAGCAATCGTTGTGGTCACCGTTCGTTCCCGCTGCAACACAGTACTCTGGATGGCGATACTGTGGTCTGTGGCTACCACGGCATGCGTTACAACGATCAGGGTGAAGTGGTGGAAGTGCCGTCACAGGCATCTTGCGGCGGCATCTCGATTCGTCATTATCCGCTGGTGGAAATGGGGCCGGTGATCTGGGTCTGGATGGGCGAACCTGAGCTGGCGGATGTGACCAAAATTCCGGCGATGCCGATGCTGGAAGACGGCTGGGTGACGTCGGAAGAATACATGGACCTGAAGGCCAATTATGTTTACCTGCACGAAAACCTGCTCGACCTTACTCACCTGAGCTTTCTGCACGCCAACACCTTCGGCACGCCGGATTACGCCAAGGCAGATTTCGACGTCAAGATCACCGATGACCGGATGTGGCTGAAGCGCTATGTGGTGCCAACCCGGCTGCCGCCAGTGTGGGCCAAACCAACCGGGCTGGAAGGCAAGGATGCTGCCCGGATTACCACGTCGGACTTTGTTTCCCCGGCGTTGCACATTGTGCATGCCGAGTTTTACGACATCAGCCTGGATGAATCTGAACGGCCGGACCAGCGCATCAAAACCGCTCATATTCCGACCCCCGCGACTGCCACCGAGACCCACTACTTTGTTGTGCACGGCCGTAACTTTGCCCTCGAAGACAACAGTGTCACCGAATTTATGCACCAGCAGTTGATGGCCGCGTTTCAGGAAGATGTGGTGGGTCTGCAACAGCAGGAGCAGTTGATGGCGCAGGAAGAGGGCGAGGAATATTTCGAGATTTCCGTCAAATCCGATGCTGCCAGTGTTGCCATGCGCCGTTATATCAAGCGGCGGGCTGATGCCGAGCGGGGCCTGATTGCCAGCTCGTCTGCGGTTCAAACGACCGCAACACAACAGCCACAACCAGCCTGATCGGCGACTAACAGGAGTATCAGATGAGTATCCGGATTCAGGTGACTTCGGCCAGTGGCCAGCAACAACAACTGCAAGCGCCGGAAGGCACTGTATTGATGGAGCTGCTGCGCGACCAGAGTGACGGTGTTGAAGGTGTTTGTGGCGGCTGCGCGGCCTGCGGCACCTGCCATGTGCATATTGATCCCGCCTGGCTGGCGGCCTTGCCAGCCTGTCAGCCGGAAGAAAGTGATCTGCTGGCGGCGCTGGATGTGGTCAATGGCCAGTCGCGGCTCAGTTGTCAGCTGCGCCTCGAGGCAGCGATGGATGGGCTGGCGCTGACGGTTGTTCCGGCCGAGTGCTAGGGGGTTGTTGCAATATTAACGAAACCAGGGCTATCAAGTGTTCGATGAGGTGCTTATGGAACGATTGGTCATTGTGGGTGGTGGCCATGTCGCTGCCGCTCTGCTGAGTCAGTTACAAAAGCAGGGCTATGGCGGGCAAATCACCCTGCTGTCGGCGGAAGGTACGTTGCCGGTAAATCGGCCGCTGCTGTCAAAAGATTATTTGCTGGGCAAGGCCGACGATAGCCAGCTGACCTTACTGGACCCCCAACGCTTGCCTGACTTGCAGCTGGATATCCGGCTCGACAGTGGCGTTTGTGCTATCGACCGGCAGCAACGGCGAGTGCTGTTGCAGGATGGCAGTTCGCTGGGTTGGGATCGGCTGGTATTGGCCACTGGTGCCCGCTTGCGGCAGTTACAGATCCCAGGCAGCCAGCTCGAAGGTGTTTGTTATCTCAAGACCCGGGCGGATGCCGAACGGCTGCGGGCGCGACTGCGACCAGGCCAGCGTTTGACGGTCATTGGTGGTGGTTTCATCGGCCTCGAAATTGCTGCCAGTGGCCGTCAACTGGGTCTCGACGTCACCTTGCTGGAAGCGGGTGGACGGCTGTTACAACGGGTCGCCGATGCTGCTGTCGCTGAGTATCTGGCTGGCTTGCATCAACAGCAGGGAGTTGAAATCCGTTATCACAGCAAGGTGGCTGAGCTGCAGGCCAGTCAGGTTCCTGGCCACCAGGTGAATCAGGTGTTACTGGAAGACGGCAGTGTCATCCCAACCGATCTGGTGGTGGTTGGCATTGGTGTTGAGCCGGATAGCGCGCTGGCTCAGGCGGCCGGGCTTGATTGTGACAACGGCGTGCGGGTGGATGCGCTTTGCCAGACCAGTGACCCGGCCATTTTTGCCGCAGGTGACTGCGCCAATCGGTTTAACCGTTTTTACCAACGCCAGCTGCGGCTGGAGTCGGTGGAAAGTGCCCAGCATCAGGCGGCGATCATCGCTGCCCGGTTGTGCCAACAGCCGGAGCCAGCCGATGCTCCTGCCTGGTTCTGGTCGACCCAATATGGCCACAAGTTGCAGATGGTCGGTTTGCCCGACGGCTGTGATCAGGTGCTGAGCCGTCAGCAGGCGGACTCCGCCAGAGGCGTGAGCTGGCTGTATCTGGCCGGTAATCGTTTGCTGGCCTGCCACAGTCTTGGGCGTCCGGCGGATTTTCTGCAGGCCAAAAAGCTGATTGTTAACGCCACTGAACTGGATCTCGAACGGTTGTCTGACGGCGACATTCCGCTCAATCAATGTCTGCAGCTACAGCCGGCGTAATTTCCCTTTAATAACAGACTTTTTAATAACAGGCAGGCCGGGCTGACCCGGCCGATTTGCACGGCAATCACAACACAATAACAACAAGAAGGTACTCAATCATGCGCAACAATTCTGTTCGTTGGCTGCCTGCCAAACTGGCGGCAATCGGTCTTGGTCGGGCGGTTCGCCAGGCTGTGATGGTTTCCATGCTGGGGGCTGCCGGTACTGTGCTGGCAGACCCGGTAGTGATGCACGTCGCTACCGCAGGGCCGCCGGGACACGTGCAAAACAGCATCGTTTTCCCGACCTGGGCGAAGTGGATTGAAGATGCCACCGAAGGCCGGGTGACCGTCAAACTGGAATACGGGCTGGGCAGCCAGTCGACCTTTTTTAACCTGGTGGAAGATGGAATTGCCGACGTCGCCTGGGCCTATCACGGTTATGTGCCAGGGCGTTTCCAGCTGACCCAGATCGTTGAATTACCAAACCTTGGAGTGAATGCCGAGGCCGCATCGCAAGCCTATTGGGAAGTCTACGAGAAGTATCTGGCCAAGGCCGGTGAACACGAAGGCGTGCAACTGCTGGGGCTGTTCACCCACGGTCCGGGGCAGATTCACAGTACTCACGAAATTCGTTCAATGGCTGATCTGGCCGGTATGAAAGTGCGGATTGGCGGTGGCATTCAACAGGTGTTAGGTGAGCGGATGCACGTTACCCCGGTCGGCGCACCGGGGCCGAAGGTGTATGAAATGATGCAACAGGGCATCGTTGATGGCGTGTTTATGCCAGCCGCCAGCCAGAAGGACTTCCGGCTGGCAGAAGTTGCGCCCTGGCTGACCTTGCTGCCGGGCGGCCTGTATCTGGGCAGCTTCGCCATGTTCGCCAACGAAGACTTTATGGATTCGCTGGAGCCGCGAGATCGCAAGGCCATTCTGGCGGTGTCGGGGGCGAAGCTGTCGGCGCTGGCTGGCAAAGCCTGGGACCAGTCGGATCTCAAGGGTATTGAAATGGCCGAGCAGTATAAGGTGCATATCAATCGCCTGCAGGCGGATTCGCCGATGGTGGCGGAGTTCCAGCAGCTGACCAAAGGTATCGACCAACAGTGGCTGGCGATTGCCAAAGAGAAAGGCGTCGATGGCCAGGCGGCGTTAACCGAATTGCGTCAGCGTGCCCATGAGTTGATGGCACAGGAAGGCCAGGTAGCGGCGAATCCTTGAAGCCCGATCAGGACGATGAAAAGCTGGAATAATCGTCGTCCCGAACGAGCTTGCGAGATTCGGGATCCATGCAGCGGTGAGGTTTGCACTGTTGTATGGATCCTGAGGCAAGCTCAGGAAGACGTGTCCATTATTCGCCGTGCTTCAAATAACACTGTCGTCCCGAACGAGCCTGCGCCCCGGCCTTTGGCAAGGCATGCCTTGCCCCTACGAATGTCGGGAATATAGACGATGTTGGCGTCGGGGCCTGCGCTTCGGCCTTTGGCAAGGCCGGGTATATGGCGGAGGTTGGAGTAGGGTCCCGGCATGCCGGGACAACGATTGGTGTTTACTGCTCAGCGATTACGATCCAGCAAGCGAATCAGGCCAAACAAACTTTCCGCGTATGGAACCGGCTCATCCAGCTTGTGGGCGAGGTCGCAGAAGGCACCCAGCAAGGCGTTGATTTCCAGCGGTCGACCGGCTTCGAGGTCCTGCAACATGGAGGTTTTGAACGCCCCCAGTTTGAGGGTTTCGAGGTTACGTTGCACCGGGTCCTGATCCACTGCACAGCCAATCCGGCGGCCGACCTGCTGGGCTTCCTGCATGATACGAACCGCCAGCTGGCTGGTGTAGGGATCGTTGACGATCTGGTCGGTAGTGGCCAGCGTCAGTGCGGAAATCGGGTTGTGGGTCATATTGCCCCACAGTTTGAACCAGATGTCCCTTTGCACGTAATCGGTCGTTTCGACCTGAAAACCAATACGGCGCAGTAACTCAGCAATGGTGTCTGTCGCTGGTAACGGCTGGCGGGTCGCCGGGCCAATGATCATTCGATCCCCCATATTATGGCGCACGATACCCACGGATGGACTGCTACAGGCCATATGCAACACGCAACCTATCACATGATAGAGGGAGATCAGCTCGGTGAGCTGGCCATCCGGGTCGAGGCTGTTGAGTCGCACGTCGCGGGCACCGTCGATACCCGCAGTAAACCACCAGGGGATGCCGTTCATGGCGGTCATCAACAGGGTGTCCGGGTTCTTCAGGGCCTGCAAGTGGGGCAATATCGATTGCAAAGCTGGTTCCTTGACCGCAACGATCACCAGATCCTGCACGGGCAATTCGCTGGCATCGGCAACGGCGTTGACAGGAAAATAACGGACTTCGCCGTCACCTTCCTGCAGGCCAATGCCATGTTGTTGCAGCTGGGCCAGGGTTTCCCCACGGGCAATCATATTTACTGACTGGCCGTGCTCCGCCAGGCGGGCGGCTATATAGCCGCCAATCGCACCAGCACCAATAATGGTGATATTCATAATCAATCCTGCGTATTTACACTGCTCAGGCGCGGTTGATAGGCCGCTGCCTGCTGTTTCAGATAGGCCAGTGCTGCTTTGGCGTCAACATCGCGATCTTCGACGGAGACTATCCATTCTGCGTCCAGGTTATCGAGTCGGCTACGGATGTCTTGCAACAGCGGGTCTTTTTCAGTCAGTTGGCGAATTTCCACACCACCTTCGCGGGCGGCCTGATAGCCAGCTTCATCAGCCTGTTCCCAGGCACGACCAGCAAGGGCTGACAGTCGCTCGCCAGAGACGTCCAGTATCGCCTGACGGTCTTTCGGGTCCAGATCAGCCAGTGAGTCCGGGTTGGCAAAAATGCCAAATGAGCTGGCATAGAGGCCTTTTGGAATCACAGTGATCTGTTTGATCACTTCATTCAGACGCAGGAATTTCTGGTCCAGCACCGGAATAAAGACGCCATCCACGACCCCTTGCTGCAACATTTCATAGACCTTGGTGGCTGGCGCCTGCACCGGGCTGACTTCCAGCCGTTCGGCAACCATTTGCTGCAAGCCACCACCGGTGCGGATCTTCTTGTTTTTCAGCTCAGCCAGGGTATTGAACGGCTCACGGGTGTGCAATTGCGCCGGGCCGTGAACAAACAGGCCGAGCAGTTCCAGACCGTCAAATTCTTCAGACTTGGCGAAGTATTTTTGCTGGGTCCGCCATAGCGCTACGGAGGTAGCCTCGGCGCTGTCGCTGATGTTTGGCAATTCAGCGACTAACGGCAGTTTGAAACGACCGGGCAAATAGCCCAGTACGCTGAACGCAACATCAACCACGCCATCTTCCGCCAGGCTGAACATCGACTTCGGATGGCCCAGACCATATTCCAGTTTGACCTTGACCCGGCCTTCGGTAGCTTCTTCAACCCACTTGGCCCAGGTGGGCCAGACAATGTCATTTTGCGGGTTGGTGGGTGGTAGCCAGGTGCCGACCTTGAGCACGGTTTCAGCAGAGGCTGACCAGCTCATCATGGCACCGCCAACGGCAATAGAGAGCGCCAGTGGGCGCACAAAAGAGCGGGCGACACGGGTAAAAACTTTCATGGATACACCTTTGTTATTTTTATGAGGTTATTTTTATTGGTTTCTTGGTTGAGCACTGTCGTTTTAACTCAGTCGTCAGGCCGTTTATTAACAACGGAATGACTAATAACGGAATGACGGGTCCAGCTTTTCTGCCCGGCGGATAAAGGCCGCCAGCGCATCTTCACCAGCACCATAGCGTGGGTCGAAATTGAGCGAATCGGCGGCGCAGCTGGCCAGCACATCTTCACTGATTGGCTGGGGTTTGCCCATGCTCTGGGTCGCCAGCTGGACTTCGCAGGCGCGGTTCAACAGCCACATCAGCGAGAAGGCTTGCGCCAGCGTGGCACCAATCACTACCGGGCCGTGGTTTTTCAGCATCAGAATCTGTTTGTTACCAGCGCTGGCGAGAATACGGTCTCCTTCGTCGGCGCGCAGGGTTATGCCTTCGAAATCGTGCCAGGCAATCCGCTGCCACAGCTGGGCGGAATAGAAGTTGGTATACGACAGGCCGTCTTCCAGACAACAGACTGACAGGGTTGGGGTGGTATGCACGTGCATCACGCAATGCCCGTCGGCAACCTGCTCGTGAATCTTGCCATGGAAGGTGAATCCGGCCGGGTTGATGGGCCAGTCGGAATGGCCGACCAGGTTTCCTTTGACATCCACCTTGACCAGATTTGAAGCGGTCACCTCGGTGTAGTGCAGGCCAAACGGATTAATCAGGAAATGTTCAGTACCCGGAACCCGCAGGGAAATGTGGTTGTAGATGCTTTCATCCCAGCCCAGCATGGCGAACACCCGATAGGTTCCCGCCAGCTTGACGCGGGTTTCCCATTCGATGTCGCTGATATGAGGGGGTTTGTTGAAGTTGGCCGGATCACGGGCCAGCGGGTTGGCGGACATACACAGCTCCTGTGCTTGATGTTGTTGTAATTTGTTTCGATGTTAATTAATGCTGGATTGTGTCGGTAGACTGATGTTTATTGAGGGGGGTATAGGCAAAGCTTATAGGGGGCTGACAGAGGCGGTCTGTAGGCTTGGACTGTAGGTCTGGATTGGTTCTGAAACAGGAGATTGATGTTTGAACACCCGACAGTTGTTGTATCTGGTGACCTGTGCCCGCACCGGTAGTATTGCCGCGGCTGCGCGGGAACTGGACATCGCCCAGCCGAGTATCAGCCAGCAGATGGCGGCACTGGAACATGAGCTGAAAGTGACCTTGCTGGAGCGTGATCACAAGGGCGTGCGGTTGACCGCCGCTGGCCAGAAATTCCTGCCAGCGGCCACTTCTGCCTTGCAGCTGTTAGAACAGGCCCGCAGCGATTTGCGGGATGAACAGCAACCCTATGGCCGGGTGGTGATCGGCATGACCCAGCCGATCGGTAATGCGCTGGCGGTGCCCTTGATGGCAGCCATGCATGAGCGTTATCCGGGCATTGAACTGGACCTGCAAACCGGTCTGTCGAGCAGCCTCTACCAGATGTTGCGACAGGGTGAGGTAGATCTATTGGTGTGTTCGGAAGACGCCTCGCGCCATATGGATATGAGCAGTGAATACCTGCTGACGGAAAAACTGGTGTTGGCGGTGGGCACCACACCGACGGGCAGCTACCACGAGTTGTGCCAGCGCAACAGCATCAGCTTTGCGGAACTGGCTGAATACCCGGTGATGTATACCAGCGAAAAAGATTCGTTGGGTTATCGGGTCGAACAGTATGAGCAGCTCACCGGCATCCGGTTGCAGCGCCAGAATCCGTTTGGCCAGTTACTGACCACCTTGCGTTATGTGGTGGATGGTTATGGCATGTTGCTGTGTTCGACCACCGCGGTGTACCCGCAGATTGCCAGTGGTGAGATTCATGTGCTGGATATTGTCGAACCGGAAACCAATCGGGTGGTGAATCTGATCCGTATGCATGAGCGTAAGGAAAGCCGGGTGATGGCCTTATTGGCAGAGCTGATTGAAGACCTCAGTCAGCAGCTGATCGACAATGGTGTCTGGGCGGTCAGCCAGTGATGTCAGCCTGACTGGGAACCACTTTTCCTGGACTACCGGCTGCTATACAGGAAAAGTGGTTGATGGCTCAGCCGCCACGGAGGGAAGTTAACGAGTCAAATAATCACTGGTTAGATGACATGGACCGGAGCTGCCATCAGGGCAGGTCGTCCCTGAGGTTGTGTTGCCCAATTGGGTCAGGCCAAAGTCCAGACTGATAAAGATCGGCTCGCTGTTCTCGAATGTATACACATCCGAAAACGATCCAGGTTCCACTGATACCGTCGCTCCCTGCATATTCACACCGTCCATATTGGCTTCACTGAAGTCTGCACCACGAATATCTGCTTTTTCCAGAATCGCAGCACCGGTTATTGCCGTTAGTGGTGGTGACAACTGCGCTTGTTTGAATGAGGCCGCAACACAAATAGCAGAATCAAATTCGGCTTCCGACAGCTGGGCGTTATCAAAGCGCGTTTCAATCAGTTTGGCATTGTTAAATTTGGCATTGGTACAGATTGCACCAATAGCCGATGCCTGTCGTGCTGAAGAATACCCGGCATAGGTCAGGAAATAGCTGTCGCTAAAATTGACGTAGTCGCAGTGTGCGTAGTCCAGACAGGTGTTGATCATAATGGCGCCATTCAGTTGGGCAGCCTCGTGTTTGCCAGCCTGCAGGTGACTGGAGGCATTGCCGTCTTGCAAAAAGGCTCCGGTAAGGTCCGCCATGCTCAGATTGGCGTTATTGAGTTTGGCTCCGTTGAGGCTGGCGTTGCGGAAATTGGCTCCGTAAAAGTTGGCATTGTGGGCTTGTAGACGCGTTAGCCTGGCGCTTTCGAAGTTGGCTGCTGCGAGTTGTTTACCGGATAGGTCCAGCTCATTTGGCAGCCAGGCATGCTGGGCTTGCAGCAGTTCGATCGTGTCAGGTATGCCGGTAATGGTGGCATCCGTCAGGTTGAGATAAGACCAGTTATCACTGATGACTGCCCAGGGAACGACTCCCTGGCAAAATGAATTCCGGTTTTCTGTCCTGCGGGCGAAATCCGGTTTGCTGTCAAACAGGGTGTCGCTGAGGTTTACGTGATTGAAACAGGTGCCCTGCAGTATGGCACCTTGCAGGTTAGCGCCTTTCATTGACGCGCCATCAAAGTTTGTCATGGTCAGGTCGGCGCCGGAAAAATCGACGTTATCGAGAATAGCGCCCGAGAAATCGGCATAGTGAAGCTGGGCTCCAGCCATGGATACGCCGCTGAGATTGGCGTGCTGGAATTTCGCGTGATTCATGTGGGCGTTGTTTGCGCCCGCTACCTGGCGTAAATCGGTGCCACTGAAATTGGCCTGCTCGAAGCCAGCCGCTGTTCCCAGATCGACGCCATCAAGCATGGCTCCCTGCAGCTGCGCGCTGCTGAATTGAGCATCCTTGATGGTGATTACGCCAGCAAAGCGGGTGTCGTGGAGTGTTGCATTGGTAAAGTCTGCGCCAGTCAGGTTCAGTCCAGACAGGTTTTCCTTGCTGAGGTTACAGTCGCGCGCGGAATTGGTGAGTTTCAGAATGGGCAGTTGCGAGCCTTCTACCAGAAACTTCTGCCCATTGGCTGGGCTGGATACCTTGCGGAAGTTCACGGTAGCTCGTCCATAGCCACCATTGGTAGGATACCAGCCTCCCTGTTCAGCACTCAGAAATTGTCCGGCCAGAGGTCCATGCAAGGCTTCAAACGCGACGTTGCCGTGACCCAGATTATGCAGCCGGAACTGTTGTTCTTCAGTCAGTGTATTTGACTGATATTTGGAGCGGCTGACCCACAGGTAGCTGGCTTTGCCCTGGTCTATCAAGTGGGAATTCAGATACCAATTGGCTCCGTGGAAGATGGGGTCTGATCGAATTGCCAGAATACGGCGATCCAGATCGGCATAGAGATTCCACTTGTCCCAGCTGTTATTAACAACGCCAAAAATCTTGCTGTTTTTGGGGTGACCAACGCCAACGACTGTAAATCCACCAGCATACATGGTGGGTGCAAACTCATGGCCATAAGCGGTGAGGGTGCCGAGGTCGCTGAATTTGAGGCGCCAGTTGCCTAATGACTGCCAGTTGCCGCTCTCAGAGGGAGCCAATTCCTGTGTTGCATCCTGAGTAACCGGGGTGTGTGGGGCGTATTCACTAACAGACGGTTCACTCCGCTGGCCCGGGCCTGTTAATGCCTGGTAGTTCTGGGTATACAGATTGCGCCACAGGTCGACGCAAAGCGACCCGGCGTTGATTCCTTGCTGGCTGACCAGACGCTCACCACCAGGGCTGTAGATATCGAGGTGAAACTGATCAATATCGTAGCCATTACCCTCATGGTAATGGACATAAATGTGGCCCTGGATTTCGACATCCATCGACAGGTAAGTCACCCCCTGAGGATTTTGTAACGGAATCCAGCAAGGGTTTTCAGTATTGGTGAAAGCGTCGACGGGCACGCCGGTAAAATTAAACGCCTGAATGCGATGCCCACCTTTTTCCAGCACCAGAACCGTTTGGTCTGGAGTAATGGCTACCAATCTTGGATCATCCAGCAACCCTTTCCGGTCTCCTGGTCCGCACATAACAGCAGGCCACAATCTTTCACTGTCAGGTACAGGTTTTGGGTCCATCTTCAGGATTTGTAGTGTGGGATTGCCCGCGGTTACGGCGACTGCGTAGCCCTGGCTGTGAATAGCAACGGAGGTAGGGCGAGTGCGGAAGCGGCCATGGCTGCTGCTGCGGTCAAGGTCAAACAGACGCTGCGGACTGCTTGCCGGAATTGCTGCATCAGTGATGCTGTTCAGTTTGCGCAGATGATAGCCGGAATCTGCGTCCCCTGTTGGGTCAACGTAAAAATGTGCCGTTTGGTTATCTGTTGCACCCACTGCCCGAATGTAGGCCAGTTTGGGTGGGGCACTGAAGCCTTTTGGTGTAAACATATAACCGGCTTCCGGATTAGCTCCGTAGCTCATATTCTGGAAGCCAAACAGGGCTACCTGTGTCTGACCACCGTCGATGGACGGAATGTTCATGTCAGAGGCTTGCCATGCCTGGGCGACAATGCCCTGGTTGGCATTCAGGGTTATACCGGCCAGTTGTTCCAGCTGATGGCCTTCGCTCCCTGCCCCCAGATTCTTCGCTGTTGCGGTTGGTGGTGTATCGGTTTGCTGCCATTGGTAGTGGTCGTGCTGGTACTCAAGAATATGTCGATGCTGATAACGAGTGTGCTCGTTGAGGGGATATAGCAGTTCCTTGACGTTGATGGTTGCCGTCAGAATGTCCTGGCCTTCCGCAAGGGTATTGTTGATTTCACCCGTGGAGCCTTTACCGACCAGGTGACCTTCCTCTGAATACAGGGCGACAATGAACGTTACCTTGCCGCCAGCAGGAATGTCTTGTAAGGGAATGATGAGGCTTTCGACTTTGGGGTCTGTTATTTCGCCACTGAAGCTGTGTGTGAGCACATCGGAATATTGGGCCGTCAAGGTGTAGCTGTGAGCGGTTTCGGCGAATTGTGGCGGAGCATCCGGAAAATCCGTCATGTCGGGACGCAGGGTAATATCAGCATCCAGTGTGACAGCCACGGTGAATTCGGTAACGTCGGGTGAGGCCAGCACTTCGCAGACAGTTTGTAACAACTGTTCTCCGGCGGCTTCAATAGACAGGATTTTTAGTGCCAGGCCGACATAGGGAATTGATTCTTCCAGTGCCTCGGCACCAAAAATGGCTGCCAGCTCAGCGGTAACTTCGATTGAAGACAGCAGCAACGTGAGAATTTTCTCACTTTTGCTGATAATGAAGTCTTGCAGGTCATTGGCCAGGTTGGGGGAGTTGGTGGCGATATCAGACACCACCTGATACAAGGCGTAAGTAATTGGCACTATGAATTTGGGGTTAACGAACGACTCATAGAGCGTGTTACTTTCGCTGCCAACGCCCATTGCAATGGAAACAGCTGGCACGATCAAATCAATAAATATGGTCATTACCGCGCCAATGACGGCAACGGCGGGGTCGTCCTTAAAGCCGGAGGCGAGCCCCAGGCTACCGCAAAGTATTTTGATCTTGCCAATATCGTGTTCCTTGATAGGCAGCTGAAATGAAAATTCCTGACTATTGGAAGCAACCGGAACTCCCATAAAGGTTGTTTCCGCTCCGACTGTGCCGATGAAGCGGTGATATTGGCCGCCGAGAATTGCTTTGATTATTGCGTTGACCAGCGGGTCTGCCAAGGCAATATCAAGAAGCTCAATATACTTGTCTTTGGCTATATCACGCAGGTAAGAGATCCATTCATGCTCGGGAATTTCGACCAGGGTCTTGCCATCGTTACTCTGAAAATTAATAAAGATCGACAGGTGGCGTATATAGCTGTTGGTAATTTTGAAGGTCAGCACAGCATCCTGATCGAGAGACAGGATTTCTGCTGACAAGCCATAGTGAGGGCCGCCATCCTGTAACCGGTAGTGATAACCACCAGATTGCAGTTGTTTCACGGACTTGTTGGTTTGAACATTTTGTGCTTTGTGGCTAACGCCTTTCTGCAGCGACCAGCGAATATTTTCGAGTGAGAAATCGTTGTAGATGGCTTTTTTGGCTTCTGCCGCTATTTTTCCACTGAGGTTCAGGATGGTGTGATCATAGTCGTACAGCACATGAGGAGAGCCGTCAGCTTTGATCATCGGCTGTTGCTGGTCATTCAGCAGTGGGCGGACGGTGTTCCAGCTGTCTTTCTTATATCGAATCGCCAGGACCAGGCTTTTAAAGGTCGCTGTCTGGCTGATGTGCTGCAGTACCGTTGTACTGTGCTCTGCTGTCAAAACGCTGATTTGCGGGTGTAAATACAGAATAGATCGGGCGATATCCTGCTCATTGTAGAGCGTTGTTTGGCTGGGGGTATAAATAGCGGTCAGCGCGAGGCTGCGGGCATTTTCGATAGCAGAAGGGCCATATACCCGGATCAATTGAATCTTGTTTTCTTCTATTTGCACTCCCGAGGCGACATGAGTGGCTCCGTCTGCAGCGTTATCTGCATCCACTCTGGATAGCGGAATATTTTGACCAAATGCATGAAGCGTGTAGTTCGTTGTTGTGTGCTGGTCTCCCAGAAATGAAAGATCAAAACGGAAGTTTCTGGATGTTGACTCGTCAGATTGCCCCTGCATGGTGCCATTCTCCCTGTAAAATACTTGTTCAGAGTAAAAAATCGCTGCTAGCCACTGATTTTTTGGGCACATAGCCATCAATAGTGGAATGAACGCGATATCTTTAGGCAACTGGCATGGATATAGAACCAGCCAAAAGGCTGAAACTGATATTTACATCGCTGCAGGCAGAGACTCAGTTGGCAGCATCGATAGTTGTTTTACATTGGGAATATTGACGAGGCGGAACTGGTGAAAAAACCTGGCGGTATGGGGGCCGCCAGGAAAAAGACTGGTGTCTGATGGAGCACCAGTATTCGGTTGCTGCCAGCTGCAGCCGGCAACGTCTTGAAGTAAGAGCTGGTAGTTCAGTCGTGTAGCAAGGACGCTCAGTTAATTGCTTCGAGCACCTTGCAGAACGTCGCCAGCTCGGCCTCTGAAAACTGTGCAAATACCTGCTGCTGACGCTCACGGGAAATATTCCACAGCACTTCCGCCTGTTGATGGCCTGCTGCCGTGAGGCTGAGCATTTCTTCTTCGCCAGTGCCGGATACCGCCAGCCATTCCTTGCGCTTGAGAATCTCGACGGCGGCTTGCAGGTCCTGGTCTGGCATGCTGATCAGCTGCTCCAGGCTGCGGGCGCTGAGGGAACCAAAGTCGTTGAGGGTCATAACCATACGGGCTTCTATTACCCGCAAACCCGTGGCCAGCTGCAGTGGCTGGTAACCGGCCTGATAACGCTTCAACGCCTGAATCATCAGGTAGTAATAGTTGTTGTTGAGGCGCTGCTCGTTCTTCTCCAGACCAGCCTGGCTGGCATCGGAGTCTTTCGGTTTGACGCCCGCGTGGGGAATCACTGCCGAGTAGGCACCGCCGTGATACAGCAGTGGGGCGCGGCCGATATCATCGAAGGCGACAACCTTGCCCACCAGAATCCAGTGGTCACCACCGTCGAGTTTCTGGTAGTTCTCGCACTGGAAGCGGGCGGCACATTCTGGCAACAGTGGGGCATTGCCAAAGCCTTTTTCGTAGTCGATACCAGCGAACTTGTCGTCGGCCGGACGGGCGAAGTGGTTCGACAGATGGATCTGGTCCGCCGCCAGCACGTTCACAGCAAAGTGGCTGGCCTGGTCAAAAATCTCGACGCTGCCGGAGTTTTTCATAACGCTCCACAGTACCAGCGCGGGGTCCAGCGAGACCGAATTGAAGCTGTTGGCGGTCACGCCGGTTTGCACGCCGTCCGGGGTGGTGGCAGTGATCACAGTCACGCCTGTAGCAAAGTTACCCAGCGCACGCCGGAACGCCTTGGGATCGAATTCAGCAGTTTGAGTGGTCATGGTGAGTAGTCCTTGTGCACAGGCCGTGCTGCGTTGTTATTGTGTTTGGTAATCCGTTATTGGCCGGTTGGATAAGGCCACGAAGTGCCGCTACCCAACCGGCTAGTGTCGGATGGCGCTCGCTGCGCGTTTTTATCCGATCTAAAGAAAGCAGAAAACCCCACTGGTCCAGTGGGGTTTCAGGATTAACCCAGAATCGGGTTGGTCCAGCCGTTGACGTTGTAGTCGCTCATGCACTGCTCGGACAGCTCACGCATCTTCGCCATGCTGCCGCTGCCGCGGGCGGCGCCCAGACATTGCAGACGCACGGCGTCAGCGGTACCGGCGTAGTTGAGTTCGTAGAGGTGGTGACGGCCACCGAACTCGGAACCAATCGCATCCCACATCAGTTTCATGATCTTGATACGTTCGATGTGGGTGATGTCGCCGGAACCACGGCAGTAGCGGGCCAGTTTTTCATCCAGCTCAGGTACCTGCAGATCCTTGTTGCTGCCTGGCAGATAGATCAGGCCAGACGCTGCTGTGGTTTTGATGATGTGGAAAATCTTGTCATAAGCCATGGGTGCGAAGGCGCGATAGTTAAAGGCGGATTCGCTGGGTGGCAGAAAGGCACCGGATTTCCATTCCGCCGCTGCCATACACATATGATCACTGATGGACCAGAACAGGTTACGCCAGGCAACCACTTCACCCAGTTCCGCCTGCACGTTGCGGAATTCAACCGCGCCGGTACATTCCAGCACCTGCTCCAGCAGACCGGCGAGGAAGTCCAGTTTTACGGCAAAACGGGTACAGGCCTGCAGCGGGTACAGACGACCAAAACCGGCCGCGAAGCTCCACTGTGCCAGCTTGGCCTTGTCTTTGTAGATCAGCACGTCTTCCCATGGAATAAACACGTCTTCCAGAATCAGGATGGCGTCGTTTTCGTCGAAACGGGACGACAGCGGATAATCGAACGGAGATGCGGTATCGGTGGCATTTTTCTCGTAGGACACCCGTGAGATCAGCTTCACACCCGGTGCGTTCATCGGGGTGATGAACAGCAGCGCCATGTCAGGGTCGTTACCAATGTCCTGAATCGCCGTCTGGCCAATAAAGTTGTAGTGGGTCAGGGCGGAGTTGGTGGCAACCACCTTGGCGCCGGTAACATAGATGCCTTCGCTGGTTTCGCGGCTGACGTGAACGTAAACGTCTTTCACTTCGTCGCTTGGCTTGTTGCGGTCAATCGGTGGGTTAACAATGGCGTGGTTCAGGTACAGACAGTTTTCCTGAATGCGCTTGTACCAGGTGCGGGCGTTGTCTGCGAAGTCGCCGTAGTATTCAGGGTTAGCACCCAGAATGTCACCGAAAGCGGCTTTATAGTCGGCAGTACGGCCCATCCAGCCATAGCTCATACGCGCCCATTCGGCGATGGCATCACGCTGTTCCAGCAGTTCTTCTTTGGAGCGGGCGTAACGGAAAAACTTGTGGGTGTAACCACCGTTGCCAGTGTCGGTTTCCCAGCAAAGTTTGTCTTTGGTGGAAGGAGCGTGGAGGGCGTCGTACATGGCGGCAACGGAAGCCGCTGCGTTTTTGAACGCCGGGTGTTCAGTCACGTTTTCAACGCGCTCACCAGCATAATAAATTTCACGACCGTCGTTGAGGCTGGCGAGGAATTCTGCGCCGTTGAATGGACGACCGGCTTGCTGGATATGAGTTTCAGGCTTAATCATAACGAGTACTCCGTTTTATTATTGTTAAACTGTGAGAACGGAAATCAGAGTACTCAAAAGCCTGGCCAAGGCTTGTCCCCAAAAAATGGGGACAAGCGAAACATCCTCCGCAGCAATAGAACGGGCGTTGCAGTGCTGGTTGTAGTGCTTGTTATAGAGGGCCTGTCTGCTGGCAACTGGTTAAAGACAGAACGTCATTCGGCAAACTGGTAAGCCGCTTTCCAGCCGGATTCCTGCGCTGCTCGATATTGACAGCATTCGACAAAATTTCCGCCGTGACCGTATTGCTATTGCAGGAACAGCGGCAGATTATCGCGCGCCGGCGGTCGGCCTGTCGCCAGACCTGTCAGCATCTACCGCTTCTTCCCTCAATTGCAGCAATCGGAGCTGTGACTATGATCGTACGTGAGCGCCCCAACGCCCTGGCCTTGCTGCTGGTGTTGCGAGGTTCTGTGTTAAACCGGATTTTCCCTCACCTTGCCGTTCTGATGATGTTCACTGCAGCAGTGGTTGAACTGCACGGCCACCATATTGCTGACATGGCGCGCTATTCGATTGCGCCCTTTACCTTGCTGGGTATCGCCTTGTCGCTGTTTCTCGGTTTTCGCAATAACGCCTGTTACGACCGCTGGTGGGAAGGGCGTAAGCACTGGGGCGCGATGGTGGTGGACGTACGTTCACTGGCGCGTTCCTGCTCGACGCTGATTGGAGATACCCGGGATCGCGAGCAGCTGATGTATCTGATTGCCGCTCACTACCATGCCCTGCGTGGTCAGCTGCGGCGTGAGCCGGTGCCGGAAGAAGTCGGTCACTACCTGTCGTTGTCCGGGGTGACGGTGCGTACGGATGAAAAGGGTAATTCTTCTGATCGTTATCTGGCTCAGGCCGGTCGCCTGATCGGCCAGTGGTATCGCGATGGCAAACTGGATTCTGTTGGCGTCAGTATTCTGGATGCCCGCATCAGCAGCCTGGCTTTTATTCAGGGCAGTTGTGAGCGACTGGCGGCCACGCCGCTGCCGTTCGCCTATACCTTGCTGTCGCACCGCACGGCGTACCTGTATTGTTATCTGCTGCCGTTTGGTCTGGTTGGCACGATGGGCTGGATGACGCTGGTGTTCACCGTGATCGTCGCCTACACCTTCTGGGGTCTGGATGCGCTGGCAGAGGAGCTGGAAACTCCGTTCGCTGACAAGCCCAACCACTTGCCACTGACAGCGATGTGCCGGGTCAATGATATTTCCATCGCCGAGGCGCTGGGCCTGCCGGTGCCGGATCGACTGGAGCCGGTGGATCATATTTTGCGGTGATGAGGCAAGATAATGTGACTGGTGAGGGCTGACGGCATACAGCTATCTCGCCTACCATAAATAGAGTGGCTGCGTATCTTTCAGACTTGTGGGGAGTGAATATGCTTAAACCTGTCATCCAGCAAGAACCTACCGGCTGTGGCATCGCAGCAGTTGCCAATATCCTTGGTAAAAGTTATGCCGAGATGCAAGCCATCGCCAATGAAATGGGAATTTATGCTGACGACTCATCGCTGTGGTCAGACACCCAATACGTGCGGCGCATGTTAGCTGAAGCGGGCATTGCAACCTCGCCTGAGGAAATTCCCTTCTGGTCCTGGCAAGCCTTGCCAGCGCTGGCGTTACTGGCAATCAAGCACCACCAGCAGGACGGCAAGGATTATTGGCACTGGGTGGTGTTCAAACGTATCGCCGGGCAGCCATTTGTGCTGGATTCGGCTGCGTATTTGCCGTCTAACGTTCGTACGGATTTTGAGGCCATGCAGCCGAAGTGGTTTATTGAAGTGAAAGCCAGTTCTCACTAGGATCAGGTCGTTACTTTCAGGGAAGGAAACTTGTGAGTTTGTTGCAGAGCATGTGGCTGGGCAGCCGGCATTTCTTTATTGCTACTTATATTGTGGAGCTGTGTTTTGCTGCGGGTCTGTTGGATGCTGACTGGTGGCTACTATCGGACCGGGTACTTGAGCAACTCATAACAGCCTGGTCTGGGCGACCGGAAATATTTCTGCTTCTGGCTGCGCTTATGGTAGCGATGGATATGGTTACGGTTTTGAAAGGTTGGGGATATCAACCAGAAAAGCTGCGCTTGATTTGCACCGTATGCGGTTGTATCTGTTTGGTAGAGACGTTTATGTTCGGCGTGCTTGCCAACCATGCTCTGATTGCCTTCTGGGCCTTGCGATCCTGTTTGCCGTCCGATGCCCAGCAGTCTGGTTGCGCTGCATCCGGATGAATCTGTCAGTGATCTTTGCTATCCAAACTCCGGAGTTACACGAATAACTCCGGAGTTTGGTCGTGAGCTTACTGGACGGGCACGTTGTTCAGAACTTCCTTCCATTCTTCTGGCTTTCCGTAGTACTGGCTGTGATTCAGTCGTTGCCAGCCAGTGTCGGTTTCCAGTAACAAGGTCGGAAAGCCTTGCACGCCCAGTTTCCCCATCAACTGCCGACTGGCTTGCAGCGCCTGGCCCAGTCGCTCATGGCTATCACTCATGGCAGTTTGCCAGTCAGTTGCCGTCAGCTGGATACCCTGTTGCAGTGCCAGCTGCAGTGCCAGCTGTTGCAGGATATCGGCGTCACTGACGTCGAGGCCGTACTGATAGTGGGCTTGCTGAATGACTTTCAGCAGGCTGAATTCATCCAGACCCAGTTCACGGCCACTCAGAATGGCCTGGGTTGTTAACAGCGAGTCGAGCACCAGTGGCTGGTTGCTGGAGACTCTTTGCTTGTACAAATCGCCGAATTGAGCGCCGGTTAATTCGCCAATGCGTTGGTCGGCCTGCAGGATATGCTGGCGGAAACTGTTGTCGATGGTGCGGCGGGGAATCATGCCACCCGGATGAAGTTGCAACTGCCAGCTTTGCTGGCTTGCCTGTTGCTGCAATTCGTTAATCAGTGCGGTGGCACCGTAGCACCAGCCGCACATGGGGTCGTAAAAGTAGTGGACTGTTGTCATGCTGACGGCTCCTGCGATTACTGTTGTTGTGGCGCTGTTCAGTCTGCCGGGCTGCTGTGCTGGCGGCCCGGTATCGTATGTAGAAGCTGGTTTATTCTGCGACTCACCACTTCATCTCTCCGGTATGCACCTTGGAACCCAGTTCCAGCGCAATACCCAGGCCCGCTTGAGGGTATTGTTGCTGCATGGCAGCCTTGACCTCAGCACTGCTGTGATATTGCTTCAGCGCCTGGCGGAAGTTGGCCAGGTAGTCTTTGGAGTATTCAATGGCGCTGGCGGTCAGTTCGGTATTGGCGGCCATATGACCCGGAATCACAATTGCAGGTTGCAGCGCCAGCATGGCGTCGAGCTGCTGGTTCCAGGCATCCAGCTGGGATTTGGTCTGGGTGTCGGCGGTCCAGAGATGCAGACCGCCAAATACCGCGATATCACCCAGAATAGCCTTGCTGTCCTTGATCCACAGGTAAGGACGGCTGGCCAGCTCACCAGTGGTGCCACGAATTTCAATGGTGTGGCCGTCAATAGTCAGGAACTTGCCTTCGTAGGCCTCAGGCAACACAGGTTGCTGCGGGGCATTGGCACCCAGCAGTGGGCCCCAGTAGGCCAGTTTGCCAGCCATTTTCTTTTCAATGCTCTGACGAACAGCCGGCGTGGTAATCACCTTGGCTTCGGGGAAAACCTGCTTCAGTACTTCAGCACCAAAATAGAAATCCGGATCGGCCTGGCTGATAAAAATGGTTTTCAGCGGCTTGCCACTGTCGAGCACCTTGGCCGCAATGCGCAGACCATCGGCTTTGGTAAAGCCGGTATCAACCAGCATGACTTCAGAGTCACCAATGATCAGGGTGGAGTTGACGTGGAAGCTGTTACCGTCGGCGTTGTACACATCCAGAGTCAGGTTCTGGTTGGCGGCCAGAACAGCGTTTGACAGCAGCGTCAGGCCAAAGGCTGCGATTGGGGCAGACACAAGTTTGGTTGTGGTTTTCAGCAGGGATTTTTTCATGTTCAGCTCCGTTAATCGGTTGCAATACGTTCAGAAGATGGAGCCATTGTGGTGCTTGATTGGTTACTGAAAAATACCAGATACTGATCACCATTATTTCGTTATTCGAACAAATTGGGGCGGTAATGGATCGTATAACCGCAGCAAAAGTGTTTGTGGATCTGGCGTATTCCGGCAGCTTTACCCGCACTGCTGATCGTCTGGATATGTCGCGGCCGATGGTCAGTCGTCACCTTGAGGCGATGGAAAGCTGGCTGCAGGCGCGGCTGTTCCATCGAACGACGCGCAAGATTTCTCTCACCGCGGCTGGCGAGCAATGCCTGGCAGACGTCGAGCAGTGGTTGTTGCAGGCTGAACAGCTTGAACAGCTGGTGGTGGCTCAGCAGCAACCGGCCGGGCAGATTCGTATTGCCACCAGTATGTCGTTCGGGTTTTCCCAGCTGGTGCCTGCCTTGCGCGATTTTATGGCGCGTTATCCGCAGGTGACGGTGGACTTGCAGCTGCAGGACACGGTTACGGATCTGACTGCCGAACGAATTGATCTGGCGTTGAGGTTTGCCACCAATCCGGACCCCTCGCTGATTGGCAAGCCAATCGCGATGTGTGAGTCCGTGCTGGTGGCGTCACCTGCTTACCTGCAACAACAGGGCGTGCCGCAAGACCCGGACGATTTGCGTCGGCATCAGTGTTTGGGGTATCGCAATTTTGGTCGTCATGTCTGGCACCTGAGCCATGCAGATAAGCAGGATGTGTCGGTTGATCTGAACTGCCGTTTGACGGCCAACGAAGTGACGGCACTGATGGCCGCTGCAAAAGAAGGTATGGGCATTGCGATGCAGCCGACCTATCTGGTGTCGGGCTTGCTGAAAAGCGGCGAACTGCAAGTGGTGTTGCCGCAATGGCGACCGGACGATCTGAAAATTTACGTGCTGTATGCCTCACGTAAACATCAGTCGACTGCAGTGCGGGCCTTGATCGATCACCTGGAACATTGGTTTCAGCAATATCCCTGGTGAGCCGTTTGGGTGTCAGTTCGGCAGGGTTAGCGGCACAACGCAAACAGCTGCGCTCGTGAGCAGATCCCCAGCTTGTCGTAGGCGCGTTTGCGGTAGGTGACGATACTGCTGGCCGCCACGCCGAGTTCATGGCCAATGGCTTCGGCTTTTTTGCCTGCCAGCATGGCTTCGCAGACCTGTCGTTCACGTTCCGACAGCGGTGCCAATGGCCCCTGATTCAGCAGCTGGTTGTTAAGCAAATAGTGTTTGGTGACCAGCATGGCGATCAGCCGGGCAATACCGGTTTCGCGTTCACTGCCGGGTTCTCCAAACAGGTCCTGATATTGGCCGCGACGGCTGTAAAGGTTGATGCAATAGTTGCCGTCCGGCGAGTGGCAAATAACCGACCATTTGTCGACAAAACCGGGGCCGCTGATAAAAAGCTCGCGGTAGCGGCGCCCCATTTTCTGGCAATAACTCGCCAGTGGCAGGGTCATCAGCTGGCCGGGCTGGCATTGTTTGATGGACTCAAAATTGGGGTCATTACGGTAGTGCTCTTCGGAAATGTACGACAGTGCCAGCTGGCGGGCGCGTTGGTCGCGGCCAAAGTCTTTCGAGATGACGGTAGTCAGGCGATCACCGTCCGGGCACAGGAACGTCATGCACTGATCGGTATTTAATTGCTGATGTAACCAGTCGAGAAACAGGTCGTAGAACGCTGGCGTACCCAGCGACTCCAACAGCGTCAGGTGTTGGTCTGACGGCAGCGTAAATGCTTGCTGATCCATAGTGGATGGATGCTCGTTGTTATTGTTATTTCAAAACTGTTGCTGAGCATAACAAATTTCTGACAGCAGGGCCGTTATCTTTCCGCCAGGTTCGTTGGGCGTTGCTTCAACGATAGAAAAAGCCCAGATACATGCTGCCTGTCAGGTGCTGGTATTTTCCGACTCTCGGTATTTCTTCGCTGAATAACTGTGGGCATGTTCCTTAATTGACACTTTTCTGTGTAGTAGCACAAACAAAATCAGACGACGTTCCCATTTGAGGGAGTCGTTGGCGGGTAAGGTGCCCGGCATTCAAACATTATTGTTCAAACAGCCACAAGGAAGATTCAGGGATGAAGGCCATTGCAGTCATATTGTGCTTGATTGCCCTGAGTGCCTGTCAGGAGGATTCAGTGGGAATCATTATTCCAGAGCGAGTATGTCTGTTCACCGGTTTTGACGCCAGGTTGGTTGAAGGTGATAAACCATTGGCCAATCGAAAACTCATCAGAACCTGGGAGATAAAGGGGAGAGAATATCAGGATGAAACCATCACCGATGAAAACGGAAACTTTCACTTTGATACTATTTGGTACAACTATCGGGTTCTGTTAGAGGTCGCCTTTGTGAGTTATCAAAGAATATATCTGGATGATATGTCGGAAGAAAATCAGCTTTGGGGTGGTGGAAAAATGAAAAAAGCTGAGTTTACTGAGTTTGGTGGCAAGCCTGAAAATGTTATATGTGACATTTTACGTGAGCCTGAAAATCCTGATTTTAGCAATGATAGTATTTGGAATAAATGTAGATGGAACCTTTGATATGGAATGAAAAAGGGTGATCAAATCTGAATTTTTAGTTGGATAAAATTCTCGGGATTTAAACGTTATTGTTCAAACAGCCACAAGGAATATTCAGGGATGAAGGCCATTGCAGTCATATTGTGCTTGATTGCCCTGAGTGCCTGTCAGGAGGATTCAGTGGGAATCATTATTCCAGAGCGAGTATGTCTGTTTACCGGTTTTGACGCCAGGTTGGTTGAAGGTGATAAACCATTGGCCAATCGAAAACTCATCAGAACCTGGGAGATAAAGGGGAGAGAATATCAGGATGAAACCATCACCGATGAAAACGGAAACTTTCACTTTGATACTATTTGGCACAACTATCGGGTTTTGTTAGAGGTCGCCTTTGTCAGTTATCAAAGAATATATCTGGATGATATGTCGGAAGAAAACCAGATTTGGGGTGGTGGTAAAATGAAAAAATCTGAGTTTACTGAGTTCGGGGGCAAGCCTTTAAATGTGACCTGTGATATTTTGCAAAGACCTGTGAAATCAGCGATTGGAAATGACAGTGTTTGGAATAAATGTAGATGGAGCCTTTGATGTGGAATGAACAAGGGTGATCAAATCTGAATTTTTGGTTGGACATAGTGCGTCGTTTCCTGTTTGGTAAAGGTTAGGGAAACGCCACAGAAAAATTAACACTCCTAATAACGGGGTAGAACCCCTGGAGCATTTTAATCGTCAGTATCGCAAGGAGGTTGGCCAATATGCCAGTATCTGAAATTACTGGTTGTGGTTGAAAATAACCCAATTTCCATATATTTAAAATTCTCTGGAAAATTCTTATTTATATAGGCGTTGGTATCTCGGCCCGAAAGGCTTTTTATAAAAAAGCCCGGTGACACCTTGGTATGACCGGGCAAAAGAGACGTTAATTAACAGGAAATAGCGTTAATAGAGCTTACTGAATCGCGTCCAGTACCTTGCGGAAAGTGGCCATTTCTTCGTCGCTGAACTGGCCAAACACTTGCTGTTGGCGGTCGCTGGCGATCTTGCAGAGTGTTTCAGCCTGCTCTGTACCAGCAGCGGTCAGGCTCAGCTGGTCTTCATTCATCGCCAACCATTCCTTGCGCTTGAGTACTTCCACTGCGGCTTGCAGGTCCTGATCTGGCATGGATATACGCTGTTCCAGCTCGGAGGCGGTGAGCGAACCGAAGTCGTTCAGAGTCAGGATCATGCGTGCTTCAACAGTACGCAGGCCGGTGGATTGTTGCAGTGGCTGATAGCCAGTCTGGTAGCGTTTCACTGCTTGCAGCATCTGGTAGTAGAGGTTGTTGTCCAGCCGTTTCTGGTTCTTCGCTTCGGCGGCGGCAGTCGCTTCGGAATCCTTGGGTTTGACGCCAGCATGTGGGATCACCGCCGAGTAGGCACCGCCATGATAGAGTAGTGGTGCGCCGCCATTGTCGTCGAAGGCAACGACCTTGCCGATCAGAATCCAGTGGTCGCCACCGTCGAGTTTCTGGTAGTTCTCACACTGGAATACGGCAGCGCAGTCTGGCAGCACCGGCGCGTCACCGAGGCCTTTGCTGTAGCTGATGCCTGCAAATTTATCGTCAGATGGACGGGCAAAGTGGTTCGACACTGGAATCTGGTCGGCAGCCAGTACGTTGACGGCAAAGTGGCTTGCCTGATCGAAAATTTCGACACTGCCGGAGTTTTTCATGATGCTCCACAGCACCAGTGCCGGGTCCAGCGATACCGAGTTGAAGCTGTTGGCAGTCACGCCGGTTTGCTGGCCATCCGGGGTGGTGGCGGTGATCACGGTGACGCCAGTGGCGAAATTACCAAGGGCGCGGCGGAATGCTTTGGGATCGAAAGTGGTCATGAGGGTGTCCTGTGGCTGTCGTCAGACGTCGAAGGCGGACGTCTGACGCATAATTAGGGGGATTTCTGGCTACCATGCTCCTGCGTGGTAGCCATCGGGCAGCTGCGTTCTCTCGCAGGAGCGTGGGAACGAGGTGCACCGTCCGACAGCATGGCTTTGGAGTTACAGCAGGCTTGGATCCGGGTCCATATCCAGCAATTCGCGGCCAATGATCTGGGCACAAACATCATAGTCAGTGTAGGCGTGAGCGGCGGTCATGTTGGACTCGCGCCACAGCCGTTGGGCTTCACGATCGAGGTACCAGTTGGAACCACCCATGACTGCCCACAAACGGTTGACGGCTTCGACACACATCTTGATGGCGTAAGCCTGGTTGGTACGCCAGTGGGCCAGTTCGTAACGAGTCGGATACTGGTGACGTTCACCAAATTCCTTGTGCTCGTTCCAGGTTTTTTCCAGGTAGGCACGGGCAGCGCACACTTGCTGGTAGGACTCGGCAATGCGCATCACCGGTGCGATGGAACCGGCGACCTTGGCACCTGTGTAGGCGCGGACGCGGTTTTTGGTGATGTCCTTGTAGACTTCGACCATGCGTTCGGCAACCCCCAAGCTCATGGCTGCAAAACCACTGGCGAAGTACGGACGGTACGGGGTGTGGTAGATCTTGCTGTCCGGGTACAGCTCACGTCCAACATGACGGCCTTCCATCATGTCGCGGGCGGCCTGAATACGGTGTTCCGGTACAAATACGCCGTCGATATGGGCAGTCTTGGTGCCTGAGCCCTGCATGCCCATGGAGTACCAGTCGTCGATGATGGTGAAGTCAGACTTCGGAATCACCGCGAAGCAATAGACCTTTTCGTCGTCGATCATGCGGTTGAGGCCAACAATGATCCAGTCGGCGTGGTCAACGCCAGAGCTCCACTTCATATCACCTGTAAAGACGATGCCGCCTTCGGCTTCTTCATAACGACCAAATGGCGCGATGGAAGAGGAGGCAACCGCATCCGGGTTTTCACCCCAGAATTCTTCCTGAGCCTGTTTGTTGAACATCGCCATCTGGTGGTTGTGGGTACACAGCAGGCTGTAGCCCCAGGCTGTAGAGCAGCAAGCACCCGCCAGTGCAGCAATGCAGTCAGTAAACTCTGGCAGTGAGATTTCCAGGCCGCCGTAGGCTTTTGGCAAAAACGCGCGGTTCAGTCCAATGCCGTGCAGCATTTCCACGTTTTCTTTCGGGATCATGCGCAGCTCTTCGGCTTTTGAAGCGTTGGCACGGATGGCAGGCAGGATTTCCTGCAGCTTTTGCAGCATTGGGTTTGAAGTGGTCATGGTCAAACGCCCTTATGGTCTTTGTATTGTTATTTGATCCGGAAGCCTGCTGGGCCCTTGCAGAATTCCTGGAAGTTGCGATGCGACTCTTGTGACGCTGCAAACTTCAATGGAGCCATTATTCCCAGCGGTGGGAATAAGGAACATGACGTTTTCTCGTTAAAACTGGGACTTTTCTGTTTTGGATAGGAGGGGAAAGCGTTTGGACAGAGGGAATATGGCGGGTTTTAACGCTGAAATGGCATTTTTATCATGTGACAGCTGGGGCATTGGAGAAGGGCGACCTGACCAGTGGGTTGATCAGGCCGGGCTGTCGGCTGAGGGGGTTCAATCGACAGATTTCAGGTCCAGCAGGCGGCGTTTGATTTTTTCGCTCAGCTTGTGCAGATCATTGGCCAGTTCCTGCTCGGCTTCTTCGCGTTTGTTGGCCTGGCTCAGTGACACAATGGAAGAGGCCTTGAAATGGAACATCTTGTGAGTGGCACGCAGGTCTTCAAAGGCGGCGTAGCTGCCGAGGTAGCGTTTACCATCGCTGTAAATCCATTTGCCCAGTGCGCATTGATCGTCACAGGCGATGTTGTCTGCGTGCAGGTGTTCTTCGCTGTGACCGGCAACATAGGTTTCCAGCCGGGTCAGCCAGTTTTCGTGGGCGGCGATAGAAACGTCGATATCCAGGGATTGGCTGGCATGACGAGCGGCTTCCGCGGCGCGAATGGCATCTTCCTTCTCATGGCTGCCGAAGCTGAAAAAGCTGAGAAATCCCATAGTGCTCACTCCTGTGTCGGTATAAGTATTCTGGCAATCAAATGTGCCTGGGAGAGTTGTTAGGTGTGAGTCTATGGGGGATAAAGGTCTGACCTTTGACGAACATCAAAAAAGTGGCCTGCGTGCTCGCACTGGACATGTGTTACGTGAGGTAAATCAAATTCAGTTGGTGATAAATAAACATGCCTACATGTGCATGTTTTACATGTTTATTGGGGTTCACTAATGAACCATTTGCGATGCCAGAATACGAAGCTGGTTGGCTGGACTATGCTTACGATTGCAGAACGGTTGTTATACAAAATGGTGCCGCTATAGCTCACCTCCGGAGGTGGAATATGCAATGTAATGTTGGCAAGTCAGACAAGGTTTTTCGGGTTGTACTGGGGCTGGTGATACTTGCGATTGGCTTGATGTCGCATTCCTGGTGGGGGCTGATTGGGCTGGTGCCACTGGCAACGGCAGCACTGGGTTGGTGCCCGGCTTATATGCCACTGGGAATCTCGACCTGCCAAAAGCCGGATTCTGATAGCGATTAGCGAAATTCCTCACTTTGGCCGGTTAATTCCGGCGGATTCCGCTTGTGCGCTTGGCCTGGCTCTCATTCGCTGGTTAAAGTCCTCACTGAATGTAGGTGTTGAGGTTGGATTTCATGAGCGACGCCACGCGTCATCCCCACGCGGCTATGTCCGGTTCCGGGGCAGGGCATACCGGTGAGCGCAGTGCTGACTGGCTGGCGCAGTTGCCGGAAGGGCAGATTCGTCAGTTTGATGAAGGTGATGTGATTTGTCGGCCTGACAATCATCAAAACCGGATTTTCCTGATTCAGCAAGGCTGTGTGCGCATCTGTCTGTCGGCCGAACACAAGGAATTGACGCTGGGCTGGTTACGGCCTGGCAGTATTTACGTTACCCACACCCGTGCCTGGGTGGAGGCTCTGGAACCAACCCGTATTTGCAGCTGGCCAATTGAACGGCTGACCAGCATGATCGCAGAAGCCCCGGAACTGGCGATTGCGGCGATGCGGGAAGTCGGCATGATGCTGCATCAGGCCACCAACCTGATTGAAGATCTCGCCTTTCGGCCAGTTGATGCCCGGCTGGCACGCTACCTGTTGCTGGAACGCGGCACCCAGAACAGTGACACCATTCAACTCACCGGCCATACCGAATTGCTGGCCAGCCTGCTGGGCACTTCTCGTCAGACCCTGTCGACTTCCATCAACCGCATGATCAAGGATGGTTTGCTCAATAAACTCGAACGCCAGCAGCTGCAACTGCTGGATATTGCGGCGCTGGAAGCACTGGCGCAGGTGTAAATAAACGCCGGATTCGCTCGACTGTCAGCCAGCTGACAGAAGCCAGCCTCTGTGATGACTAGAGTGGGACGCAGTTCTACTCATAACCTCGCTCATAAATCACAGGGAGACTCTTGATGAACATGCCCGAAAACGCAGCAGCCGAAACCGACCGCTACGTCACTTTCTGCGGTATCGATTGTGACGGTAACGCCAATCTGCTGATCGACATGCTGAACGCCCACCTGCAAGCGGGTCACGGTGACCCGTTATGGCAGGAATACTTCCAGCAGAAGCGCGAACAGCAAGCCAAGATGAACCACGACAATCTGTACTTCGTGGGTGCCCAAATGAACAGCCTTTATAGCTATCTGGAGCAGTGCGAAGACGAAGAAGCACTGGAATTGCTGTGGCGTCTGGAGCAGGAATGTTGCTGACCAGCTGATTGCTTGACTGAATGCTCTCCTCAGTTCCCCCAAGCATCACGGCGGTATACATGACCACTTCAATCGGGACCGATAACCGGTGACCATGGCTTGTCATGGCACCGGTTGTTTTTTATCCCGCCCCAGCCTGCGCGGCCCGCTCCACTCTCCACTCCGAGTCCACTCTCAACTCTGATCCCAGCCCTACTATTGACATATCAGACAATTCAGACGAACCCGTTTTCGTTGGGCTTAATCAATACATTTTTATGACAAGCCGGTAGCGTTGGTCCTCATTGTCCTGGGTTATTTGACCATGCGGACGAAACTGTGCAGGGAAACAGAATGAATTTGCCGGAACTGACAGCACTTTCGCCAGATGAGCTTGAATTTCAGAACAGCCTGGCCGCAGCCCAGGGCAACGACGTTGCCAGCATGCTGGCTGAACAACGGGACCTTGATGGTATCGTCAAGGTCGTCAGCAAAACCGCCTGGTTTGCAGCGGCGATCAAGGATCGTATTGCCGATCCGGAAACGCCCAAGCTGGCCTGTAAACCCAAATGTCACTGGTGCTGCCATCAATCCGTTGGTGTGATTGCACCGGAGATTTTTCGTGTTGTTCGACATATCAATGAACAGCACAGCGAGCGGCAGAAAGAACGCCTGATCGACAAGTTGCAGCAGCTCGACAGCGCTATTCGGGGAAAAACCCTGGCTCAGCGCGCCAGGGTAAATTTGTCCTGTGCGTTCCTGCACAAGGGCGAGTGTGAAATCTACGATGCCCGGCCTCTGGCCTGCCGACGGCAAACCTCGTTTGATCTCAAAAGCTGTCGCGACGCGGCTGCAAAAGGCTTCCCCGAAGGTGCAGTTATCACTGAAAAAGCCCAGATAGTCGCTTATAACGGTGCCATGCAGGGCATGATGATGGGGCTGCGGGAGTATTTCCCGGACCACGACATGACCCAGCTGGACCTGATTGCAGCTACGCTGGAAGCCTTGCGGGACAGTCAGCGGATTGATCGATGGCTGGCGGGCGAGGCCAGCTTCAGTGATTGTTATTTGACCAATGCCTGATCAACGGCCAGAGCTGCTGGCTGGGTTGTCAGGGCTGACTGGGCTGTCAGGGCGTTAGCCGGAATCAGCCCGGCTTGCAGCAAGGCTTCGGCAATCGGAGTTGTTTGCAGCAGCTCCGGTTGATCAGCCAAAAAATTCCGCAATTTACTGTCGTCCAGCGCCAGTGGCCATTGCCACAAATAGCGCATCTTGATGACTTCCCGCAGCAAGGGCATTACCAGCGCCAAAGCGTACAAGGGCCACCACGGCATGGTGCTGATTTTGACAGGCTGCTGACACAATGGCTGCAGTGTCGCCGCCAGTTGCTGAATGCTTAAACAGTAGCCGCGGAAATGAAAACAGCTGAAGTTGCCCAGTTGCTGCCGACGTTGCAACAGGACTACGGCAACCTTGCTGTAGTCACCCAACCAGGCCCAGCTGTGCAGTTGCTGTGAATCTCCTGGTGAGCGCAGTTGCAGTTGTTTCCCCGCAAGCTTAAGCAGTTGGGGAATCCAGCTATTGGGAGCATCAGCGCCAATAAAGTCGCCGCAACGCATCATGATTATCTGCGCGCCAAGATCTCCGGCCTGTCGCAGCCGTTGCTCCATTAACAGTCGCAGCTGGCCTTTGGCTGTAACGGGTTGCGCCGGGCTGTTTTCATTTACCTCAGGTGTCAGCTTTGGATCGTAGATGTACAGGTTCGCCGGGAAAAACAGCGTCTTGCGGAAATTTTCTACCGGCCCTAATACGGCTTCCAGCATTGGCAGAGCCTGTTGCTGCCATAACTGATAAGGCGGGTTGGCGGCATAAATAATGATGTCATGACTGGCGATGGTGGCGGCCAGCGCTGGATCGTCTTGCTGCAGTGGACAGTTCACCAGATCGACCTGGCCCGATAATTCGGCGGCCAGTTTTTCCGCTTGGCGGGCATGGCCGGTTACCTGCCAGCCCTGCGCCAGACAGGCTTGCGCCATGTAACGCCCGAGTGCGCCGGTGATGCCAAAAATCAGTACCTTGTTCATGGTTAGCCTCCTGTGTCTCAACTCTGGTCAGGGAATTTCCAGATCAGTATTGTTATTCTTTATGGTATTTAGAATGGCCATAAACTCATGACAGATATTCAAATATGAATGGCAAGCTGACTGATTTACCCTGGGACTGGGTCTGTGGTTTTCTCGCCGTAGCGGAGACTCGTTCGATTTCGTTGGCGGCCCGGCAGTTGGGTATTTCTCAACCGACGTTGACTCGCCACATCCGTGCGCTTGAACAGGCGTTCGATACCTATCTGTTCCGGCGTACCAGTCAGGGGGCGGAATTAACCGAACAAGGAATGGCATTGGTGGAACCCGCACGGCGGATGCGTGACGCTGCCGGTGAGTTTGAACGCTTGATCAGTGGCCAGTCGCAGACCTTGCAGGGAGACGTGCGTATCAGTGCCAATGAGCTGGTGGGTTTTCATATACTGCCGCCAGCACTGGTGGCCTTTCGCCAGCAACACCCGGACGTACAAATCGAGCTGGTGATCGAAAACGCCAGCGCCAATCTCAGCAAGCGTGAAGCCGATATTGCCTTACGCATGTTCAAACCAGAGCAACCTGATCTGGTTGCCAGCCAGCTGGCGGATATCGAACTGGGCTTTTATGCCAGCCCGGCCTACTTGCAGCAGCATGGCAGACCAACCAGTCTGGCCGAGCTGACACAGCATCAGCTGATCGGTTTCGACCAGTTGACCAGTTATCTGGAGACCGCCCGTGAAATGGGATTCGTGCTGAAGCGATCTGATTTTGTGATTCGGACAGATAGCCTCGAAGCCGGACGGCGACTGATGGAACAGGGGGCTGGCATTGTGGTGATGCACAAAATACTGGCCAGCCGGATGGCTGTGGAGGAAGTCCTGCCCGACGTCAGCCTGCCGCCGCTGCCATTCTGGCTGGTAGCGCATTACGACCTCTACAGCAGTCGCCGGATTCAGGTGCTGATGCGCTTTTTGAAAAACTGGTTCGAGGATCATGGCGGCGCGGCATAGCACAAATTTCGCGGTTGTATCTTTTGCAGCCGTCATTGGGCGGAATGGTCATACTTATAACCGTATCATTTTTTAAACAGTTGTTAGTGCTATAAGATAGATACCGCTGGCGAAGGGCTGGTTTCAGGATTTATCAGTAAAGAAGGCATGCAGTGACTGTTTTCCATCAGGCTCCGAACACCCGTAATTTGCATTGGTATTTGTATCTTGTTGTCTGGCTTGTAATGGCGGTGTTGGCGCTGGCGGCAAATCCTGGTCAGGCTGCAGAAACTGCACCTGCCGAAGCTGCAGCTGCCAGGGCAAAGCCGGCGGCTGAGCTGGGGCTGACCAGCGAAGAAAAAACCTGGTTGATGAATCACCAGACCATCCGGGTCCACAACGAGACCAACTGGGGGCCCTTCAACTACTACGAATTTGGCCGCCCGAAAGGTTATTCCATCGAATTTATGGACCTGCTGGCAGAGAAGCTTGGCATCAAGGTGGAATATATCACCGGCCCGAGCTGGGGCCAGTTTATGGACATGCTGCGCAAGCGGGAGCTGGATGTGATGCTCAACATCATTCAGACCGAAGACCGCAGCAAGTTTATCTTGTTTACAGACCCCTACCTGAACAACCCGCCAGGCATTGTGGTGCGCGATGACAATAATGAAATTCGCGACCTGCGGGATTTGAACGGCCGGGTGCTGGCGATACCAAAAGGCTTTTTCTATCAGGAAATCATTGAGCGGAATTTCCCGGGTATTCAGCTGTTGTTGCTGACCGACCAGCTGGAAAGTCTCAAGGCGGTATCCTTTGGTCACGCCGACGCCACCATGGGTGGTATCGCAGTGCAGAACTACCTGATGCGCAACAACCTGATCAATAACACCAAGGTGATTGGTGGTCTGGATGATCCGCGTTTCGCCAATAACCTGCGCATCGGTGTGCGGGATGACTGGGGAATTTTCCGCAATATTCTGCAAAAAGCGCTGGAATCCGTGACCGAGCAGGAACGTGAACGGCTGGGACGGCGCTGGCTGAGTAGTGGCTTGCAAAGCACTCAATTATTGCAGCTCGACAAGGACGAAAAGGCATTCCTGGCGGCTCACCCGGTTTTGCGGGTGCACAACGAAATGGCCTGGCCGCCGTTCAACTACAACGACCAGGGCAAGCCGAAGGGATTTTCCATTGACGTGATGGACCTGATCGCCAAGAAAACCGGCTTCCGTATCGAATACATCAGCGGCCCGGGCTGGAACGACTTTATGCATATGTTGAAAGATCGCCAGCTCGACGTGATGCTGAATATCGTCAACACCCCGGAGCGGCGTGAATTCGTTCGTTTTACCCGCCCGTATGCCTTTAACCCCAACGTCATTGCCAGTAAAAAATCCGCCAAATACGAGAATATCGAAAGCCTGATCGGCAAAACCGTGGCAGTGCCAAAAGGTTTTTTCTACGAGGAAGTGATCGGCAAGCAGTACCCCCAGATCAAGCTGTATCTGGTCAAGGATGTGGTCGAAACCCTCAAGGCGGTGTCGGTTGGCAAGGCCGATGCGGCGCTGGGAGAAGCAGCGGTATTTAACCATCTGATCGCGCGCAACATGCTTAACGACCTGACGGTGTCTGGCGAAGTGGATATCGGCCAGCCGGATCTGGCTAACCTGCGTATTGGTGTGCGTTCTGACTGGCCGGTGCTGCAGGGCATTATGGATCGGGCGGTGGAATCACTCAGCCGCGACGAGATGGAAACCATTTCCCGCCGCTGGATGGGCAACGAGAACTTTATTGCCCGACCGGGCAGTGGTCTGGCGTTGACCGATGCCGAAAAAACCTGGCTTGCCAACAAGCCCAATATTACCTACTGCGCCAACCCGGACTGGATGCCGCTGGAAAAAATTGGTGAAGGTGGCAAACACGAAGGCATGGTGGCGGACTACCTCAATCTGATGGCCGACCGCATAGGTATCGGCCTGACGCTGGTACAAACCGACAGCACAGCGCAGTCGCTGGAATACGCCAAAGGACGCCGTTGCGACATTATGTCGGCGGCGTTTGAAACCCCGGAAGCGGCCCGCCAGCTGAACTTCACCAAACCCTATTTACGGCTGCCGCTGGTGATCGCGATTCAGGACGATGCCATGTTTGTTGACGGTCTCAAGTCGCTCGATGGCCAGACCATTGCGGTACCCAACGGTTATGGCTTGTTGAAAAAACTGCAACGGGATTATCCGCGCCTGACCGTCATCGAAGTGGACGACATCAGTGATGGTCTGCGGCAAGTCGAGGAAGGCCGCATTTTCGGCATGATTGGCTCAATTGCGCCGGTTGGACAGGCGATCCGTCAGGGCCGCTTTATCAACCTCAAGATCGGCGGCCGACTGGACGAAGACTGGAAGCTGGCGATTGCGGTGCGTAACGACTCGCCGGAGCTGTTGTCGATGTTCAACAAGGCCACGGATTACATCACCGACGAAGAGCGTTCAAAGGTATTCCAGCGCTGGGTGGCGGTGAAGTTCGAGCAGGAAGTCGATTATCAGCTGGTATGGAAGCTGGTGGCCGCTGCTCTGGTGGTGTTATTGGCCATTGTGCTGTGGAACTGGAAGCTGGCGCGGCTTAACCGTCAGCTGAAATCGGAAATGTCCTTGCGTCAGCTGGCAGAACATCAGCTGCAGGATGCCAACTCGGAACTGAGCCTGCGTAATCGCGAACTGGCGGTGCTGTCATCCACAGACAACCTGACCGGTCTGGCCAACCGGCTGCACATCGAAAACCAGCTCGATAAACAATTGGCCAAACAGCAGGGCAAATCGCCAGAGCAGCAGAAAGAAAGGCAGCCAGACAAGCAAAACGAATTCGCCATCATGCTGATGGACATCGACCATTTCAAAAGCATCAACGACCGTTTTGGCCATTTGATCGGCGACGTGGTACTGAAGCAGATCGCCACTACACTGAAAGCCAACAGCCGTGCCCATGACATGATCGGTCGGTGGGGCGGGGAGGAATTCCTGATTATTCTGCCGGATACCTCAGCCGAGATGGCTTATCGGCTAGCGGAAAAAATTCGTACCGCGATTGCCGCCGAGCAGTTTGAACAGGTCGATCACGTGACCGCCAGTTTTGGTCTGGCGGCTTGCCGTGAGCCGGGGCAGTCCGCCCGGCAGTTGCTGTTAAAGGCAGACAATGCCTTGTATCAAGCCAAGAACGCCGGTCGTAACCGGGTTGTCAGCGACGTTGAACTGGATCAGCTCGACCTCTGTTGACCGGGTAGGAGAGGTTCGGGCAGGAGACGTTCGGGCTGGATATGAACGCAGCAACCAGCACCACCGAATAATAACAAGGAAAAATAGGAGAAACGTTATGACTGGGAATTTGCAAGGTTCTTGTCAGTGCGGCCAGATTCGTTATCAGCTGCAGGGCAAGATCGCGGGCTTTTATTTGTGTCACTGCAGCCGTTGTCGCAAGGATAGCGGCTCCGCTCATGCCGCCAACCTGTTCTGCCCGCAAGCAGTGATGGAATGGTTGGCAGGTGGTGAGCTGGCGGTGGAATACAAGGTACCGGAAACTCGCCATCGCAAGTGTTTTTGCCCGACCTGTGGCTCGTCGTTGCCTTACCGGCTGGACGACGGCACCTGGCTGGTGCCTGCAGGCAGTCTCGACAGCGAACTGGTGATGAAGCCGTCGGCGCACATCTTTATGGATAGCAAGGCGGCCTGGGACCGGGACTGGCGGGCTGACGATGATCCAATTCCGTGTTTCGAAGGATTCCCGGGCCGCTAGTTGAATAACAGCAGGTGGCGTCATTCCGAACGAGTCAGAGAGATTCGGGAACGATAAAAACCGGTTAGAACGTAATACTGTTCACTTAACCAATTTGGCTTGGTTTGGATTGGTTTTGTGTGGATCGGGAGCGCAGGCGTCCCGCCTGCATATATGGGCAGGATAGCCACACTCGGTTTGGTATGTATTCGGGCAAAACGAAGCGCAATTTTGTAGGGTCGGGACATGTCCCGACAGCCGCTGTGATGCCATCAAAAAGCCGTTGTCCAGGCATGCCTGGACCCTACGAAGGCATTATCAACCTGCGCCTAACGACGCGCAATTTTGTAGGGTCGGGACATGTCCCGACAGCCGCTGTGACGTCATCCAAAAGCCGTTGTCCAGGCATGCCTGGATCCTACGAAGGCATTATCAAGCCGCACCTAACGACGCGCAATTTTGTAGGGTCGGGACATGTCCCGACAGCCGCTGTGATGTCATCAAAAAGCCGTTATCCAGGCATGCCTGGACCCTACGAAGGCTGGTTGGGCCGCGGCTAACGAACCTTGTGATGGCCAGCCCTCACTCCCGAGTAAATCGAGAGTAAACACTCAATATGAACGACGGTGCCGGGTTTAAGCGAACCGTATTAGCCAATCTCAAAGGATGTCACACCGTAGAGCTGCTGCCAGGGCAAATCTGGTGTGCTGGCGGTGTACATCCGCGCGGTTTCAAATGACAACTGCATTTGCAGGCTTTCCGCCAATGCCAGCGCGTCTGGATTGGTTTCGGGAACGTCCAGGTAAAACGTTGAATCGGGTTCCAGCTGGCACAGCAAATCATTCAGACACTGCTGTGCCTGCGCCGCTGATTCCGCATACAAAGGCCCAACCTTATAACCGCTGCGGCAAGGCCGGATCACACCACTGGCAGCCAGCTTGCCATGCTCCATTATCCCCAACGCCGTTGCGCCAGCTTGCTGAATCCAGCATTGCAGAAACGCCGGGCGGGGCGTCGGAAACAAGATGTTGTTATGGCGTTCGACTTCCGCAAACGGCAGCGACTGCAAGCTCACAGTCTGGCCAGAGGGGATTAACCCGGCTGGCACTTTCCCTTCAAACCGCATATTGCGCCAGGCCAGTGTAAAGCCTGAACGGCGATAATTATCCTGCTGGGCCACCACGCCATCCAGCGCGATATTGCAGCCGTGCAAATAGTTCATGGCGGCATTCCAGATCTGGATACCATAACCCTGGCCGCGATATTCCGGTTTGACGATATAAAAGCCGATAAAGCCAAAATCCTCGCCAGTACCGGTGTTATCAGCGTGTTGGCTGGCGGCGGGGTAACGAATTGCTGAAATACAGGCGATGGGTTCATCGTTCAACAGACCGACCAGAAAGCCCCTGAGGTCAGCCGCAAAATAGCAGTCGGCGTCGTATAAACCCGGATTCCAGCCTTCCTGGGCGGCCCATTCAACCGCCATATCCACTTCGCTACGGGTCATTGGCCGGATACTGTAATTCGCTGTCATGCTGCTCGTCCTGAGAAATGGGTTCCCCGCAGCATAAAAGGTCAGTCATCTGGAAGGAATAGCCGCTAATCATTGTCCGGTGCTGGCAAATATGGGTATAACCCTGTTTCTCGCCGGAAAAAGGAACTGTTATGCAATCACCACTGGTATCAACCGCCTGGCTGGCCGCCAACCTGCAAAACGACAAACTCATCCTGCTGGACGCCAGCATGGCAACCGTGATTGGCAAGGAACCCATCGTTTACGACAGCCCTTGTTATATTCCCGGCAGCCACAAATGTGACCTGGAAACAGTACTGATCTACCCGTCATCCAGTCAGCCGCATACCTTCCCAACCGCAGCAATCTTTGCTGCGGCGGTTCAGCCACTGGGCATTCAGGCCGACTCTGTAGTGGTGATTTACGATAACCAGGGCGTGTATTCGTCACCCAGAGCCTGGTGGATATTCCGCACCATGGGCATCGAACAGGTGTACGTATTAGATGGCGGATTGCCAAAATGGTTGGCAGAAAACCGCCACGTTGTGGTGGACCTTGATGACGCTGCGACCACGTCTGAATCAGACCTGGCTGTGAATTATAACGACCGTCAGGTATGCAGCTGTAATCAGTTACTGGAACAACTCAATGATCCGACCATCACCGTGTTGGATGCCCGCGCCCAGGCCCGTTACCTGGGCCAGGTGGCAGAACCCCGGCCGGGTGTTCGTGCCGGTCATATTCCCGGCTCGCTGAACCTGCCGTTCCTGCACGTGCTTGATGGCGACTGCTTCAAGAGCGAAACGCAATTGCAGCAACTGTTTGCGGAAATCGTAACTCAGCCTGAACAACGCCTGGTGTTTTCGTGTGGCTCAGGTATCACCGCCTGCATCATCCTGCTGGCGGCCGTGATTGCCGGATACAATAACGTCGCTCTCTACGACGGCTCTTGGGCCGAGTGGGGCAGCAATCCACAGCTTCCGATTGAATAGTCATGCTTGCGGGCATTGTTCAAATCGGCTTCTGGTAGCTTCCAACCAAACGGGTTAAAGCAGTGGAATTGATCATTGGTAATCATCCAGAGCAGATCGCAAGCGCTGGCAGACATCTTTCTCTCACCAGCAAAATTCAAGAGTTGGACAAATCAATGCTCGCTCATCCATCTCGCTTGCTCACTTTGCAGGGGGCTGATACCGTAACTGCCTGAATAAAAAGGAGTTGTGCTGCAGGTTTACAAGTTAATGCGCACAGCAAAAAAGTGTTAATGCGCATGCGCACTTTTCTGGCAGGGATGATTCGGGAAATGGATATTTTTTATTTTAAATCAAGTGTTTATCAGTTCTTTCTGGAAATAACTTTAGTCAGAAACCGCGCATGCGCACTAATAAGCTGTTAGTACTCCATGAAGAAATTACTTAGCTATTTTGTTATCGCTTTCTTGACCTTTGGTATTGGTGCCATTTTCTGGTCAGCATTTTCTTTGGGGAATAGTAGTTATGCGTTTTGGAAAAATGGTAGAGAAACTACTGCAGTGGTTCTGAGCTTAGATCATGTCAGCGGCTCAGCAAAAGGCGGCAACAGTTATTACTACAATTTGAATGTTGATGGTCAAAAAATCATCCAAAGCTTTAGGTTTAAGCTGTCAGAGGGCAACACTTATAAAATTTTGTTTCTAGATGACAAAAGAGAAGCAATTTTGGGTACATCTGAAGACGGACTATTTGAAATATATTCTGCTCAAATCGGTTCGGATTTCATGGCTATATTGACGCTTTTGATGTTTATATTCATGCCATACGGTACGTACAAAATGTATTCTGAGTTATGGCCAAAACGACATGACCTTTGGCGTAAAGAGTACTAACAAGTTGCTTAATTTCGTTCCGGCCACAAAAAGCGTGGCCTCCACTGGACTGCCTACGCTACGCTGCGGCAGCCAATTAGCAAAGCGTTAGGATTTTTCGGATACGAGCTTAAAGATGGATGATAATCAAAAAAAAGAATTATTCAGCAAAGCTTTCGTGAAAGCATTGGCAGCTCAATCAGGCCTGAGAAGCGCCGAGCCTGATGTGGATGATGATAGTATAGATGTCATTATTCGGGGCAGAGGCTACCAAACTGGTATTCGAAATCCTCAAATTGACGTCCAGCTGAAATGTACAGCTAATGATGAGGGGGATGAGTATTTTCTCAAGTTCTCACTGTCATTGAAGAATTACAATGACCTGAGAGGCGAAGATGTACTGTGTCCCAGATACTTATTTGTGTTAGTTGTTCCGCCAAACTGCGAAGACTGGTTAGTCCATCATTCTACCTCTAGCATAATAAAGCACTGCTGTTATTGGTTCTCGCTGCGTAGCATGCCCTCTGTGAGCAATAAGACTTCAGTTACACTGAGTATTCCTAGGTCTCAACGACTTACTTCGCAAAGCATGATCTATCTAATGAATGTAGCTAATACGAGGGAGGTCGCATGAATTCCCTCGACTTAAAACTATTCATAAAAGACGTTATTCCGAGTCGCCTTGAAAAATATCTGTATTCATGTGGCTGGGCAGAGGATGGTGTCATAGGTGATAAAGCAAAAGTATGGCATCGGCCGGAAGAAAAGTATTTCGACTTGGAAATCATCCAACCATTAGATGAAAATCTTCGCGATTACTCCCAAAGAATGTACGAAGCAATTCAAGTTTTATCCGAATTTGAAGGTCGGTCGTCTACTAAGATAGTTGAAGATGTTATCAATTTTGACTCTGATATAGTGAAAATCCGGGTTATGAGTCCAGATGTTGATGGTGGTGCTATACCTATTGATGACGGTGTTTTGCTTTTTGAAAAAGCAAAAGATTTGCTGGTTTCATCTAGCCTTTCCGCGTTCAATAAGAAGAGGTTTTATTCTGGCAGCTGGCCATCAGCGGTGAAAGATTTTTTAGACACATTAAGGTTTGGGCAGACCGAGCGTGGTAGTTATATAGTTAATGTTATTGCACCCATCACTCATTTTTCTGAAATAGATATTCCTGAAGCTGATAGCTCTATTACTCGATCAATAAGTAATAATCTGGCGAGGAGCTTGCAGGCAACAAGTGTTGCTATTGAAAAATACGAGAAAACGAAAGAACTGCTTTGTTTTGAAGAGGCAATTTCAAGTGGAGTAAATGCAAATCTCTGCGACGCTATCATAGGTATTAGTGGATCAGCATGTAGTCGTGATGTAGAGATTTCTATAGAGCTTGCCGCATCTGAGAGAGATTCTCAAGATATTATAAAAAATCATAAGTTTCTTTCTCGACACATTCCAATATTAGATACGGCATCAGAATATTTTAAGGGTAAATTTGTCATTAAAAACTACGAGGCGTATGGCTTAGTAATAAGAATGGATCATGAGCCTGCTGAAGATTATGGAATAGTAAGAGTAGCCTCATTAGTTAACGGAACTAACAAGAATATCTCCATCCAGCTAGGATTAGATGATTACTGGGAAGCTGTCAAAGCCCATAAACCCAAGCTCTCAGTTAAATGCTATGGTGACCTTCATGTAACTCCTCGGTCGGCATATCTAGTTGATCCTCGGAATTTTAAAGTTATAGGCGACACAGATTTGTTCGATGGGCAATCCTAACAATCGCAGGCACAGGGACAAAATTTTCGCTGCGCTACAATCTTGCCCGTGCTACGGGCGTTATGTTTCGGGATAAACAATGAGCTTCACGTCAGGAAACTGTAATGGACCCCTAGAGCTAAGCATATTTGGGATAGCTTTAATTTCCGGCCTGGCGCTAATTTTCCTAGCAATTGCTGTTTATACAAACGAGGAAAGATCAGAATCCCAATCGTGGTATGGCATTTTTTTAATTTGGTTTTGGCCTCTACGTATTTTTGTTACAAGCAATGGTTTAAATCCTAAAGGCAAAAAATTCAGGCCATATTACATCCTGTCTTTTCTAGTCTGTTTTGCTAGTGCAGTTCTCATGTTTATAGGTGGTTTTTGTGCAAGATAAACATAACAAGGTGTTCAAGTACGCTCCGGCCCTGCGGGCCTCCTCGGACAGCCAATGTTTCGCTTTGACAGCCCCTTAATACGGCGTTAAATTTATGATAACTGTTGAAGAAATCTGTACACGATGGAGTGGTGCCGTTGAGAGCAATAAACTCATGGCGCTACTTCCGTTGTTAGAATACGGATACCCAGCAGCATTAGAGCATTCAAAAGATACGCCTTTAGAGCAAGCTAACTTTAGCGCACTCATTGAGTACGCTCTTAACTGGCCTATTGGAGGTGGTTGGTCATTGCTAGCTATTGAATGGCTAGAATGTGGGTTTCCCATGAATTCGGCAATATCTGAATCTCTTCTTTTAAATTCAAACAATAAGAAGAAATTCTTGCAAAATGAAAGGCATCGCTCTCAAAATCTGGTGTCAAAATTTAACAAGGCCAGCCAGTAGGACGCTGCACGCCTCTGCTGGTAGTGTTAACTCTCCAAAAGGAATTCGAGCATGAGTCATGATTTAGGCTTCTTTTCAGTTAAACAAGGAGCCACAACTGAGGAGGTGAAAGCTGCTTATCTTAGTAGCTGCGAAGGAGCCCCCTCTTCATGGCCACAGTCGGAAGCGCTAAAGTCGTTTGTTGCAGCATTAGAAAGTAAATACCCATGCATTGATACACTCTCCGACGAAGAGGTTGATAATAGTCCTTGGTCATGTAGCTTCGATAAAGGTGAAGGTCATATAATTGTAAGCATGGTTTTTAGCAGGGCATCTGAAGTAGGTAACTTCGTATGGAGCTTGCTCGAACAACATGAGCTTATCGTCTTCGACCCTCAAGCAGATAAAGCATACTTAGGTAATAATGAGCTTCCAGAAAATCAGGAAATCAAAAAATGGTGGCAGTTCTGGAAGTAAGAGTTAACAAAAAAAGCAGCGGGCGCCAAAAAACGGCGCTCGCTGCTTTGGGCATTAGCCATCAAAGGGAGAGTCTATGTTCGGCTTATTTAAGAAAAAGGATGATATATCAGGGATGTTCAAGGATGGTGATTGGAAAATCCTTCAGGGAGCTTATGATGGCAACCCTATCTTTGTAAGAGTAAATAATGCTTTATCCAATCATATTGGTAAAACTGATTATACTCTTAAAATCGGATTTGCAATTCCTCTCAATGACCCAAATCCTGGTGATATGCCAACCTCCGAAGAGAATGAAGAGTTAGCCTCTGTTGAAGACCAGATAATTAATGTAGTCAGAAAACATGGCTCAGCTGTTCAGGCTTTAGCAATTACAATGGGGACATTCAAAGAATTTGTGTTTTATGCACCAAAAAACTTTAATGTCCAATCTGCACACGAGCAAATTATGGAAGAAGTTAAGAGCCATCAGGTTCAATGTATGGCTCAAGTAGAAGAAGACTGGGCTAGTTACACTAACTGGATTAATGGCTAGCAAACTCATTAAAAACGACGCCAAACACTCCAGTTGCTTTGTGTTTCCGCTTCGCTTCAACTTAACACAAAGCTAATTCTGTATTCGGCTCGTTTTATGTGGCGTTATATTTTTTAGAGATCAAGATTTAGATGGATAATGTTTTAAGCAATGTCTCATTATTGATTTTCTTTGGATTTATGGGATTTGTTCTTTGGTCAATGTTTTCCAAAACTGGTAAAGGACGAATTCTTGGTGGAAAAATTGTGCATACAGCAAATGACGAGATTATCCAAGCTCAAGGAACGAATAAAACCACAATTCGTGCGCATGTAATCGAGACAAATAGTGGCAGTAAGCACGTTGGTATAGAGCTTTCTGATAATGCAAAGCTAGCAGCGAGCATGAGACCAATAAAACTCACAAAACAGGAAGCGGAATCTTTGATCAACATGATTAAAGAGGTGGTAGAGAAAACATAACAAGTGGCTGAAACTGACCGCAGAAACTGTCACTTGTTTTTCTAAAAAAGCGGCAAAATAACCGCCAGTTTTGCGGTGGCTGAGCCAGGAGTTAGGCGGCTGTCCAGTCAGACTACAAGGAGGTACATCAATGACGTCAATATTCGATCTCTATCAAACTGAAGAATTCAGAAGTGAACTTAGGGGGTGCCAAATTTTCAGGTTGAAATACCCTAGAGGTGGCCATTACAACGACGGTTTTGAGCTTTTAGGTGAGCTCAAATTTGCTAGTGGAGAGGAGCTGTTAAAGGCGTTAGATGTTCTTGGTGTGAACTATAGAGTCCATAGTGAAAAGCCACAGGTATGGTGTCCTCCACCATTAGCTATAGGCTCAAAAAAATACTGGGTTGAGTATGACAGCTTCGTTACATGTTTTGGATTTAAAACATACGTTAAGGTTGGCACATGCGAGCCTTTACTTGAGTTTAACTTCAACTCAGTAAGCTGGTATGAAGTCACGTTAGAAGACGTAAAACGGGCAGCATCATTTGAAAAGGCTCTTGCTTTACACAATTTGTTGTGACATTCGCAGCCGTGATGAACGCTTCGATGATCAGAAAGACAAGTACGGTCACCGCCACGAAGAGAACCGAAAAAGCACTCGCCACAAGCAAATCCCTGCCAGCGAATTTGACTTTGACCCAACGAAAAACACCTGCATTTGTCCGCAGGGAAAAGCGCTGACGTTTAATGGTATACGCGAGGATAGCGAAGAGAATCAAACCGCCTATTTTACTGGCAGATTACTGGGCTGCCGGGTCTGTCTAATCAAGGTTCAATGCATGACTAACCCGGAGTCAGTCGATCACAGAAAAGGCTCCGGTAGACAGGTCTCCTTCAGGGTTTACAGTGCAATACCGACTTATACAGACTGGATGACCAAACCGTCGGGAACGGTTTGGAGCGCAAGCCCGGAGGGCGAGTATCAGGACGATACGAGCCAGGCCAGAATTGACAGTGACGAAGGCAAACGAATATACAGTCACCGAATGTCGACAGTTGAACCCGTGTTCGCGAATCTGGAACATAATAAAGGGTTGAAGCGGTTCAGTCTACGGGATAAAAAGAAGGTACAAGCCCAATGGCAGATGTTTTCACTGGTGCATAACATCGAGAAATTGATGCCATATGTTGGTCGATAAAGGGAAGTTATTGAAAAGGGAGGTCAATCATGCCGTTAATTCGTTTTTTATCTGCTCAAAATCTCCCTCAGCTATTGAAAACAGTCAGAAGAAGTATGCTCGGGGCTGATCTGGATATGATCCGATTATGCTTCCAAAAAATACTTTTTCTACAGGCTCGTTATATGCGTAATTCTGGCACCATATATCGAACGTTGAAGAGGGTAGAATGGTGATACAAAGTATCGTTTTGGTGTTGGTAATTGCTCTTTTGACTGGGTGTGCTACCAATAGGTCGGTATCACGAGAAAAATATCACTATTACAAGATTCTACCTGATAAAGTCGTCTGGGTGGAGCGTAAGGCTTTTGGCAGCAATAAAAATCCATTCGATGTACATCTATATATCGCTGACTCTGCCAGTTTTAGTACAATGGGTCAGAAGTATTATGGTAAAGATGATAAACATGTTTACTACCGTGGGCATATAATTCCGCTTGCTGACCCAGCTACTTTCAGGCTACTGGCAAAGAACTATGGTGCTGATTCAAACCGTGTCTACATCGAGAAGAAGATAATTGAAGGGGCTGACCCAGCCACAACAGTGATTGTTCAAGGTTCCAAACATTTGGAATATGCTAAAGACGCATCGAATGTTTATGTAAATGAGAAACCTTTGAATCCCTGTGATCTAGCTACTTTCCGCGCTATTGAAGAGAAGAGCTTTAACTGGTCTAGGGATGATCGCTGCGTCTACTATGATGAACACACTCTACCTAATGTTGACGCTTCAAACTTTCGCTTCGTTAAATATAAATACGCTACTGATGGAGAACGTGTTTACTACGCGGATAAGTTATTAACAGAGGCTAATGCAGCATCTTTTAAGTACGAAAGAAAGGGCAATTACGATGCCACAGATGGTCAAAACTGCTTTATGACAGGAAAGCCAGTTGCTTGTGACAGTAGCAAGAAAATTACTGATGTCACCAGGATGTCATATGATCAAATTGAAGCTTCCGCGATGAGAGTTGCGAGAAAATGGCTTGCAGATGATAGGAATGCACAAAGCGAGGCGGCTAGAAATTCCGCTATTACCCAAAACTTGGTTGTATCTAATTATCCTGGGAATTTACTTACTCCCGAAAAGGTCTCAGCGCTTAGTATAAGTCAGCTTCCCAACCAGTTTCGCTTTTTGACAGCTTTGACCTATTCAAGTCTGAAACCAGATGAAAATCTTTATGTTTTGGATAAGAATAATCCAGAAACTGCTGTTCTATCCATACATAACAATGAGGATTGGATAGTTAAACAAGAGTTTCTGGACCCTAAAACTGGATTTTTAAGATCAAAGTCTCGTATCGATGGCTATGGTCAAGAGATTATTTACTTAGGAGGCCCGTGTAAATTTACTATAGGCGCCTGCAGCGAAACTATAAAGAACAACGAGAATGGCGTAACCATTAGCGAGTCTAAAATTGATTACCAAGTGGAGTTTATGGATGGAGTTTGGTCAATGGCCTTCGAACAAGGTGGGAGGAAAAAACGTTACTTCAATATATATGATGAGAATGGCTTTAGAATCTATCACGCATATTTCAGCGAGGGTGAGATGATGGAAGAGCATGTAAGGGTGTTTGACTCCGTCAATGGATGGATGAATTTAACTGGACGCTAACTATTAATGTATAATAATACGTTGCATCGGACAGTGAAAAGCGTGGCGGGACGAGTAAAATCACGGGCCCCAAGGCCGGGCGTTAAATGGCTATGGTAGAAATTGAAGAGATCGAACATCGCTGGATTGAGAGCAACAGATTAATCTCTCTTTTAGTTCTTCTTGAGTATGAATATCCTGAAATAATGGAAAGGATTCAGCCGACTCAAATTAGCACCGAGAGCGTGGCTGAGATGCTTTCGTTTGCGCTTGATTTTGGCTCAAGACATTGGGCAGAGAAAGCCGTGACATGGATCGAATCTGGTTTTCCAATTGATATATCTATTTGTGATAAGCTGCTTAAAATTTCAGCATCAAAGATAGATAGCCAAAATTTAAGGCATCGGTCACTAAAACAAGCAAAAAGGTGGCAGCGTGCAATCGCCATTTAACAATCCGCTGAAGTTCGTTGCGGCCATAAAAAGCGTGGCCTTCACCAGGACTCGCTTCGCTCGTCTTCTAGCTGGCGTTGAAGCCGTAGAAAAACCTCTCTCAACTGCCTCTCTGCGGTAAAATCCCTGGCAGCAGCGAGGATGCGATATGCCAAGGTACAAGCACTACGATTACAACCAGACGCCGATGCTAGCGATCAACTTCGAAGAGCCCTGTTTACCTCTGGCCCTGAAGGGGTGTCCGGACATTCGAATATGCTCTGCACCATCAGATCGCGGATCGAGTGGATTTAACTCCATTTGACGAGCTATATGGCAATGGTGGCAAAGCCGGTGGTCGTCCGGCGTATGATCCGGTGATTCTTCTGTCTCATTCCCTCGCGGGAGCGTGGAGCCAGACTCGTTGCCGATTGGATGACCTGGCGTCGGATGGCGCAGGCTTATCCGACCTACATCCATCTTCTTCGCGTAGGCCGGATCAACGAGCGTAGCGAGTGCCATCCGACACTCGCTGGAGCGTTTCAAGCCCGCCTTACAACCGGCTTGCACCATAGGCCAGTTCGGCCTGCAGTGATGCCTGGGCCGCTGGTACGGCGTCGCCGGACACTTCTGTAATCGGGAAGATGGCGTTGATCTGGCCGGTGCCGGAGCTGCCGAAGTATGGGGTGATGACTTCAACCTTGCCGTCGTAGTCAGACCAGCCCAGTGCGCCCAGCAGCATGGCGGTGTCGTGCATAAAGCCTTCACCATGACCTTTGGCGGCGTATTCCGGCAGCATATCGCAGAAGGTTTTCCAATCGCCGTTTTCCCACATTTTCACCACGTCGCGGTCGAGGGTTTCCAGCAGTGGGCTCCAGATCTTGTCAGAGAAGTCCGGTGCCTGGCCGTTCTGGGCGAAGCGGTGAGACAGTGAGCCGGAAGCCAGAATGGCGACGGTGCCGTCGTAGTATTTTTCGATCGCTTCACGGAAGGCCCAGCCCAGACGGGCACTGTCGTTCAGGTAATGCACGGTACAGAGGGCGGAAACACAGATCACCTTGTAGTGGTTATCCTGGTTCATATAGCGCATCGGTACCAGGGTGCCGTATTCCGGTGCCAGAGTGGTGGCATCGTGCGCCATGGCTTCAACGCCATGTTCGTTACAGACCCTGGCCAGCAGGTTGCCCAGATCCGGGTTGCCGTAGAGGTCGTACGGCATGTTGCTGATAAAGTGCGGCAGTTCGTTACTGGTGTAGGTGCCTTCCCAGTGTGGTGCGCAGTTGATGTGATAACCCGAGTTCACCAGCCAGTGAGTATCAAATACCACGATGGTATCGACACCCAGCTCACGGCAGCGACGGTCAATTTCCAGGTGACCATCAATCGCCGCCTGACGGCATCCTTTACGCGGACCATCCAGTTCAGACAGATACATGGATGGCACGTGGGTGATTTTGGCTGCAAGTGCTAGCTTACCCATTTTTATTATCCTCATTATGTTGGGCCATACGGCTAGTATGGCACTGGCTCGAATTTTATTGTTATGACTTCTGGCCGCTTTCAGTCGGCCCTGACTGATTCGCCGACGGCTGTCGGCGTAACCAGGAATAGCTGTGGCTGGCGATTGCCAGCACGGGCGCTGCCACCAGGCAGCTCATTAAAACTTCCAGACCCTGGTGCATTAACCAGGGCGTCAGCTGTGCCAGCGCGGCGCCGGTCAGCAGCTGAATAAATCCCATCAGCCCGGAAGCGGTTCCGGCGGCGGCGTTGGGTAACGCCAGCGCACAGGCAATGGCACCGGACTGGGCATTTGGTTGGCTCAGGCCACGTCCCAGCGTGACCAACCCCATGGGCACAAACAGCGTCCACAGGCTCAGTTGCTGCTGGCTGGCGAACCACAACAGCAGCACTGCACCGAGCAGCGAAAAGCTGTTGCCGAGCAGCACCATGCGGTCGATATTGAGCAGCTGCGCCAGCCGGGTAGACAGAAAACTGCCTGCCATAAAGGCCAGCGACACCACCAGAAACCAGCTGCCAAACTGGGCTGAGTTGCCACCCAGCTGGTCGATGACGATGTAGGGCGAGCTGCCGACAAACATGTAGAAAGCCGCTGCAATAAAGGTGGTCGAGAGGGCGTAGCCAAGGTATTCCGATGACATCAGCACCTGGCGATACAAACCCAGCACCCGCCCGAGTTTGAGGCTGTCACTCTTCTGCTGACAGGTTTCCGGCAGCCAGCGAAATGCCAGCAAGGCCACCGCTGCGCCGATAATCACTGGCAGCACAAAGGTCCAGCTCCAGCCAAACCAGAGGTTGAGATAACCGCCAACCGTTGGCGCAATCGACTGGGCAATGGCGATCGACATCACCATGTATCCCATCTTGCCTGCTGCGCCCTGACGGCCATGCACATCGACAATAATGGTGCGCGCCAGCGACATGGCGGTGCTGCCCCCCAGTGCCTGAAGGACCCGCCCGGCGACCAACAGGGTGATGTCGCCGGACAGGCCCGCCAGAACGCTGCCCAGAACATGCAGTGCCAAACCCCACATCAACACTGGCCGCCGACCAAAGAAATCCGCGAGAGGCCCGGAAATCAGCTGGCCAATCGCCAGCGTCAACAGGTAGGCGGTGAAGGTCAGCTGAATGGTGTTGATATCGACCCCCAACTCGCGGGCAGCATCCGGCATCGCTGGCACAAACAGATTGAGTGCCAGTGGTGATGCCAGCGCCACGGTGGAGAGCAGTGGCATGGGGACCTGGAGTTGGGGTTTGTTCAATGCAGTTCCTCAATAATTAGGTCTGACACCGTGTAGGAGCGAATAAATTCGCGAATAAATTCGCTCCTACAGAGGCTGGCTTACGCGTTCGGGTTGCGCAGCACCATCAGGCGGATTTCGGTCATGTCTTCGATGGCGTAACGCACACCTTCACGGCCGACACCGGAATCTTTCACACCGCCGTATGGCATGTGGTCTACACGCCAGCTTGGTACGTCACCGATCACAACACCACCGACTTCCAGTTCGTCCCAGGCTTTTTGAGCCTTGTAGATGTCCTTGGTGAAGATACCGGCTTGCAGGCCGAAGTCGGAGTTGTTCACTTCTTTCAGCGCTTCGTCGAAGTCAGAGAACTTGCTCAGCACCGCAACAGGACCGAAGGCTTCCTGGGTGTTGACGTTCATGTCAGGGGTGCAGTCTGCCAGCAGAGTGGCTTGCAGCATGGCACCGTCGCGCTGGCCACCGGCCAGAACGGTTGCACCGGCTTCACGGGCTTCTTCAACCCAGGTGTGCAGACGAGTAGCTTCTTTCTCGGAGATCATTGGGCCAATGAAGGTGTTTTCGTCAGCTGGATCGCCCGCCACCAGGGCGTTTACTGCAGCGGTCAGGCGCTCTTTGGCTTCGTCGTACAGGCTTTCGTGAACCATGATGCGCTGAACAGAGATGCAGCTCTGGCCAGACTGGTAATAAGCACCAAACACAATGCGCTGTACCGCGTCTTCCAGATCAGTACCTTCGTCAACCACACAGGCGGCGTTGCCACCCAGTTCCAGTACCACTGGCTTCTTGCCGGCTTTGGCTTTCAGGTTCCAGCCCACCTCAGGAGAACCGGTGAAGCTCAGCAACTTCAGACGGTCGTCGGTGGTGAACAGGTCAGCACCGTCACGGTGACATGGCAGGATCGAGAACGCGCCTTTTGGCAGGTCGGTCTCGGCCAGAATTTCACCAATGATGATGGCACCGATTGGCGTCAGTGAGGCTGGCTTGAGGATGAACGGACAGCCTGCTGCCAATGCGGGTGCCACCTTGTGAGCCGCCAGGTTGAGCGGGAAGTTGAACGGCGAAATGAAAGAACAAGGGCCAATTGGCACGCGCTTCCACTGGCCGGTGTAACCTTTGGCGCGTGGGCTGATGTCCATCGGAATCACTTCACCGTAGATACGGGTCGCTTCTTCAGCGGCGATCTTGAAGGTGTCGATCAAGCGGGTAACTTCACCGCGGGCGTCCTTGATGGGTTTGCCGGCTTCAATACACAGCGCCTGGGCCAGCTCTTCAAAGCGTTCTTCAAAGCGACGCACACAGTGGTAGATGATCTCCTGACGCTTGTAGGCAGGCATCTTGCGCATTGGTTCGGTGGCTTCTACGGCCGCCGCAATGGCCTTGTCGATGGCAGCAACGTCGGCCATGGCAACACGAGTGGCGACTTCACCGGTGTACTTGTTGGTGACTTCGAGGTCCTGGTTGGCGGCTACAGCCTCGTTGGCAAGATAGTAGGGGTAGGATGCCTGCAGCATTTCCATTTCTCCGTTTGGTATTATTCGTTGTTATTAATTGGCGGCTGGCGAGCAGGCCGCTGGTTGTAACGCGGCACTAACGGCCGCTTCTGCGCATTCAATGTCTTGCTGTACCGACGCTCCGGACACTCCAACCGCGCCAATAACCGGCGTATTGGCATCGACTGAGGCGGGCAACTGAACCGGTAAACCGCCACCCAGCATCAACATGCGGGGATGACTGGCTAACGCCTGTTTGATGTCGGTCTGGTTGGCCAGTCGTTGATCCCATTCATGGGTCGGGCGTTTGAAACTGACGGCGGTGTAGGCCTTGTTTGCGGCGTAGTCGATGGAGTGCAGTGGCGCACCGTTCATCCGCAGACTCGCCAGCGGCAAGCCTTGAGGGCCGACCACAGAAATGCAAACGGCCACGCCAAGCTCTCCCGCTTTGGCGCGGGCGGCTTGTAACATGGCCAGAGCTGAGTCGGCGCTCAGCTCCTGGATCTGATAAAGCGAAGTGCTGTTGCTCATGGCTACCTACAGGTGAAATTGCACATTGGTCTGGCCGGTGCCGGAGCTTTCAAAGTACGGCGTAATGATCTCGGCCTTGCCTTGGTATTGGTCCCAGCCCAGTGCGCCAAACAGCATGGCGGTATCGTGCATGCCGCCTTCACCACAACAGAATTTGGCGTACTCCGGCAGCATCTTCAGGAAGGTGGCGTATTCGCCTTGCTCCCACAGCTGCAGCACTCGCAGGTCGACCTGTTTGTGGAATTCGCGGGAGATGGTGAAGGTGCCGTTGTTGGCAACGTAAAGCTCGTTCTCCCAGATCTGGTGAGACAGCGAACCAGATGCCAGCAGCATGACCTTGCCGTCGTACTCCGCAATCGCTTCGGCAATGGCTTCGCCCAGCACGCGGGAATCGTTGAGGTTATGCACGGTGCACCAGGCAGCGATGGAAACCACCTTGAATTGTGAATCCGGGTCCATGAACTGCAGTGGCACCAGAGTGCCGTATTCCAGATCCAGGGTTGGCACCTGATGTGACAGCGTGTGCACGCCTTTTTCCGTGGCTTTGGCCGCGATGGCATCGCCCAGCGCTGGCTCGCCCGGATGGCTGTATTGCAGGTTCTGGATGAAATGGGGGAACTCGTGCGAGGTGTAAACACCTTCGAAGTGTTCGTTGCTGTTGATATGGAAACCGGCGTTCACCAGCCAGTGGGTGTCCAGCACAATGACGGTATCGACACCAGCGGCACGGGCACGGCGGCCCAGCTCACGGTGGCCATCAATGGCCGACTGGCGGCAGCCTTCCAGTTTGCCGGGTTTTTCCGACAGCAGCATGGTTGGTACGTGTGTCACTTTCGCAGCAATTGTAAGTTCGCCCATCGTCATCACCTTGTTGTATTTGTTCGACTGAAGTTGGCAGAACCGCAGTTGGCTGCGGCTCTGTCGGTCGGCACAGAAGGCTGGAAACCGTCCATGCTGGCTAGTGATCACTAAATATTAACATGTTAAGTAAAATATAGTTAACATGTTATCTAGTGTCAACGCAGCAAAAAGTCCGAAAAGGGGCGTACTTGAGCCAGATCAGGTCAGCATTTGAGCCAGATCAGGGTTGGGGGAATGGCCAATGTTTTCGAGCATGTAGGCGGGGCGGTTGAGGTCGGGCGCGCCCAGTTGTTGAGAGCGCCCTATTGCTGAGAGCGGCCCAGTTGTTGAGAGCGGCCGAATTGTCAGGCGTGGAAATTTGTTGGGCCTGGCTCAGGCGAAAAGACTGGAGCGGGCGAGAAGCCCGCGCTCCAATTGGACCCTGCTGTCAGGGTTCGAGGTTAATCACTTCGTCGAGCAATTCGTGCAGCAGTGCCATCTTTTCCGCCGACAGCTTGTCAGCAATTGCATGATAACGGCCTTCCAGTCGCGGGCTGACACCGGCAAACATGGTCTTGGCTTCGTCGGTCAGGCTGATCAGCATACGACGCTGGTCTTCGGTCGACTTGCGGCGCTTGATATGGCCACTGGCTTCGAGCCGGTTAATGATGCCGGTGAGGCTGGGGCTGAGGATGCAGCAAATATCGGCCAGCTGTTTGGATTCCAGCTCCTCGTACTCATTCAACGCCCGGATCACCCGCCACTGCTGTTCGGTCAGCCCGATTTCCTGCAGGATCGGGCGGAAGAACGCCATGGTGGCTTCTCGTGCTCGCAGCAACTTGAGTGGAATCGAGTCGTTGAACTTGCGCATGTCGATGACTTCCTTTGGGCAGCTGGCATCCGCAGTTGGAGCAGATGCTGAATCGGTTTCAGGTGCCAGATTATTGAACACCGTTGGCCTCCATAACAAATAACAGAATAGTGCTGAAGATCAGCACAGCGATGGAATACGGCAGGTTAAGGCGGAAGACATCCCTGCTTCTGACCTGATACTGACCGTGCAAAATAAAATTAACCGCGCTGAACACCGAACCTGACATCGCCAGAGAAACGCCAACGATGTAGGCAAGTGCCATCAGCGATGGCGTAGTGGTGGCCTGTGCCAGCAAACCGGCAAAAATCGCTACCAGCGCAAACTGGTGAATCCCCAGGCTGGCGATCACAAACACGGCCACCATGGTAATAGTCGCGGCGAGGGCGTCGGTATGTTCAAACGGCGATGGAATCAGTCCGGCGCTGATGCTGCTTTTGACCGCTGCCGCAAGGAAACCGGCGGCCAGAAACAGCGAAATTTCCGGCCGGGCGCCAGGCAGTACCACCTTGACGTGATTCTTCAGCTTGTCGACGCTTTGTTGTGGTGAGTGGGTCAGCAGCATCCACAGGGTTGGCACCAGCACAGCGATGATAGATACCACCACCAACATCGGCAGCTGTGGTAGCAACTGGTGGGTCGCCAGCAGTGCAACAATCATCACCGCTGGCAGTTTCAGGCTGGCCGGGCGCATCGGGTAGCCATTGTATTGCTGCAGTTCCTGGTGGTGACGGAAACGGCTTTCCAGCACAGTGAACACCAATGCGAACACCACAATTGCCATCGACCAGGGATACACCTTGCTCATCTCGACACCCGGTACATGGTGCAGCAGCAGCGGGATCATGCTGAGGAACGGCGACCAGAAAATTGCCAGTGCAAACGCACGGGTCAGAATGACATACGACAGCGGGCTGATGTCGGGCTGGCCTTCCGTGCGTGGCCGCCGGACCTGATCACCAACCAGCATCAACGAAGAGAAGTTGGCGACCGACGAAAACAGATGCATGCCGGTAAAGGTGGCCAGAAAGCTTGGTAATCCCTTGCTGCTGCTACCGCCATAAAGCCGGGTCGCCATACGAATAAAATTCACCGATGCCAGCAGCATGATCAGCTTCAAATGTTCGGAAGCCAGCGCAATCAGGTCGAGCTGGCCGGTGGTGTAGCTGCTGAGCCCGGTAAACACAATGCCGCCAGCGATCAGTGCCACAATCGGCTTGCGTTGTTTGGGGCTCAGGCGTGGCAATTCCAGTACCACGTAGATCCACGCCAGCACGGTTGCCAGTGTGGTGGTTTCGAGCCAATGCAGTGAATCCGCCAGCGTCAGTGCCCAGGTAATGAGCAATAACACACCGGATACGACGGGGGCTGGCCAACCAGCCGGAAGCGCTGTTGCAGTAGTGGTGGACGACGCGGACAAAACTGATCTCTTAATATGTTAAATAAATGTCAATATTACACTAAAACAAGCAATTTTAACGCCGTTACACTGTTCACTTTGGTGATTCAGAATCGGGTTAAAAACAGAGTCGGGTTAAAAACTGACTCGTTAGCCTGGGCTGGATATTCATTTACACCGGACAGTCATCAGGCGGGCCGCCTGCGCTCCCACGCCCAGCGACCTGTTAGTGAGTGTGGCCGCTGGCGGAATGCTCGGTGCTGGTCAGACGGAAATCCCGTGGTGTCAGACCCGTCTGCTTGCGGAAAAAGCGTGAAAAATAGGATGGATCGCTGAAACCGAGTTCAAAACCGATGTCGTTGATCGACAGCGTGGAGTGCAGCAGCAAGCGCTTGCTTTCCTGCAGCATACGTTCGTGGATGAGCTTTTTCGGCGGTACGTTGGCGACCCGCTGGCTGATGTGGTTGAGGCGGCTTTCAGACACGCCGATGCTGGAGCAATAACGTGACAGCGGCCAGCGATTGCGAAACTCCCGTTCCAATAGTTCTGAAAAACGCCGGAACAAGCGCAGCTCTTCACTGGCAACGGTTTCGGTGGCAGACGATTTTGGCGATAGTCGTAACAGTTGCAGCAACAGCAGCCGAATCAGGCTTTCGAGGGCAAATTGTTTATCGGCGTGACTGCTATTCCACTCGTCTTGCAAGGCTTCAAAGCTGCCGACCAGACGATCCCAGGCAAGCCGGTCGGTGGCGCACAGTTGTTGTTGCTCGATGCCAATAGGCTGCAAACGACCAACTTCCTGCTGACTCTGCTGGCTGCCAGCCATCAGCGACCACACCAGTGATTGATGCACCGTCAGCACCCAGCCGCTGGCGCCGGGCTCGGTCATAAAGGAATGGGGAACCGCCGCGGGGGTCAGGAAACAACAGGCACCAAAACAGTGGTACACCTGTTCGTCGATATGAAAATGGGTTTCACCTTCGTGGATCAAATGAATCTGCACGTATTGGGCGTGCATATGCACCGGCATGTCGCGGCCAAAATGATCGGCCATACGGCCCAGGACGTCGAAGTGGATCTCGGCATCGTGGTAGTGCTGATCGTAATCCTGACCAATAACGATATTGGGGATCCATTCGTTGTTATGGTTAACCGGCATGGGGTTTTCTTCTTATTTTTTATTTTATGGTCGGGCGTCGGGCGTCGGGCGTCGGGCGTCGGGCGTCGGGAAGGCGCTCCTGACTCCCGTCTCCTGACGCCAGACCGCTTAATACACTGAACCTTTTTCGGCTTTCGGCGCTTCAATGGAGGCCTTGAATTTGGCCGCCAGTTCATTCGACGATTTCATCAGCAAACCGGTATCTGTGCCAACACCCACAAACAGCGCACCCAGTTCAATATAACGCTGGGCCAGTGCCTGATCGGCGATCAGGATGCCCGGTGCCTTGCCTGCGGCAACGATTTTGGCGATGGATTCTTCAATCACGGCCTGTACTTCCGGATGACCCGGGTTACCAATATAGCCCATTGAGGCGCTCAGGTCAGACGGGCCAATGAAGACACCATCGACGCCTTCGACGGCCAGAATATCATCCAGTGCGGCAACGCCTGCCGGGGTTTCGATCTGGATCAGCACACACATCTGCTCGTTGGCTGTCTGCAGATACTGAGGTACACGATTGAACGCAGAAGCTCGCGCCAGCGCGCTGCCAACCCCACGAATACCTTGCGGTGGGTAGCGAGTGGCTGCAACAACGTCGGCGGCCTGTTCACCGGATTCCACCATCGGCGCCAGAATGGTCTGGGCACCCAGATCGAGAATCTGCTTGATACGCACGGCATCCGGCCAGGGTGGACGCACAATCGGTGTTACCGGATAAGGCGCAATGGCCTGCAGCTGACCCAGGATAGTCTGCAGATCGTTAGGCGCGTGTTCGGCGTCGATCAGCAGCCAGTCAAAACCGGCACCGGCCAGCAGTTCGGCGGTGTAGCTGTTGGCCAGCCCCAGCCACAAACCGATCTGGGCCTGATCACCGGCCAACATGGCCTGTTTGAATTGGTTGATTGGAGCGGACATGTTGTCTCCTTGAAGCTCTGTCGGATGGCGCAAGCTTATCCGACCTGTTGTAGGAGCGAATTTATTCGCGAAAATCGCGGGCCCGCTTAGGGCCATCGGGAATAAATTCCCTCCTGCGAATGGCGTGATGCTTGTTTTTCTTGTTCCCTCGCTCCTGCGTGGGAACCCGTTTTTAACCGCACCCGTGTCGGATGGCGCAAGCTTATCCGACCTGTTGTAGGAGCGAATTTATTCGCGAAAATCACGGGCTCGCTTTGGGCCATCGGGAATAAATTCCCTCCTGCGAATGGCGTGGTGCTTGTTTTCTTGTTCCCACGCTCCTGCATGGGAACCCGTTTTTAACCGCACTTGTGTCGGATGGCGCAAGCTTATCCGACCTGTTGTAGGAACGAATTTATTCGCGAAAATCGCGGACCCGCTTTGGGCCATCGGGAATAAATTCCCTCCTACGAATGGCGTGATGCTTGTTTTTCTTGTTCCCACGCTCCTGCGTGGGAACTCGTTTGTAACCGCACCTGTGTCGGATGGCGCAAGCTTATCCGACCTGTTGTAGGAGCGAATTTATTCGCGAAAATCGCGGGCCCGCCTTGGGCCATCGGGAATAAATTCCCTCCTACGAATGGCGTGATGCTTGTTTTTCTCGTTCCCACGCTTCTGAGTGGGAACCCGTTTTTAACCGCATCCGACAATGCGTCTGACCGATTATTTAAAATAACAGCTGATCGATCCAAGCTCGCCGTAGTCGACCTGGAAGGTGTCTCCTTTACGTGCCGCCACCGGACGGGTGAAAGAGCCGCCCAGAATGATCTGGCCGGGTTCCAGCGTGATGCCGTACGGGTGCAGACGGTTGGCCAGCCAGGCCACACCGTTGGCCGGGTGGTTCAGTACACCAGCGGCAACGCCGGTTTCTTCAATCACGCCGTTACGGTACATGATGGCACCTACGCGACGCAGGTCCACGTCGGTGGGTTTGATCGGCCGGCCACCCATGATGATGCCCGCGTTGGCGGCGTTATCGGAAATGGTGTCGAACACTTTACGTGGGCGACCGGATTCCGGGTCGATGGATTGCGAACGGGCGTCGATCAGTTCCAGCGCCGGGATGACGTAGTCAGTGGCGTTGTAAACGTCGAAGATGGTGCAGTTGGGGCCGGACAGTGGTGCTTTCAGAATGAACGCCAGTTCCACTTCGATACGTGGCACGATAAAACGGTCAGTCGGGATGTCACCGGCGTCCTGGAACAGCATGTCGTCCAGCAGGGTGCCGTAATCCGGCTCGTCGATCTGGGAGGACATCTGCATGGCGCGTGAGGTCAGGCCGATCTTGTGACCGATGATCTTGCGACCTTCGGCCAGCTTCAGCTTCAGCCACTCACTCTGGATCTTGTAGGCATCTGGAATGGTAATGTCCGGATATTGCAGTGAGATCTGGCGAATTTGCTGACGGTCTTTTTCGGCCTGGTGCAACTGGGCCGCGCAGTCTTTGATAATGTCTTCTGAAAGCATGAGGGTTCCTCGGCTTTAGTGCTGCTGGCTGTTTATAAGGGACCCCTCTCCCCCGGATGAGCGGTGGGGAAGAAGGGTTCCAAACCTGTGGTCTCCTGACAGGAGTCAGCCGGTCAGCGCAGCTCGGGTTGCTGTTGTTGTCTTGTGCTTTTCACCAATAGGGTGCTTTGGGCGCTTAGCCCTGCAGCGATTCCAGATACTGGCTTTCGCTGATCATGTGGTTAACCAGACGGCCGACGCCTTCCACTTCGGTAACGATTTCATCGCCCGGCTGCACGTCAGCCAGACCCTCAGGAGTACCGGTGAAAATCATGTCACCCGGTTCCAGCGTCATGATGTTGCTCAGGTACTCGACCAGATACGGAATGTTGAACACCAGGTCTTTGGTGGAACCTTCCTGTTTCAGCTCACCATTGATGTAAGTGCGCAGGGTCAGGTTGTGCGGATCGGGTACGTCGGCGGCATCGACGATGTACGGGCCAACTGGCGTACAGGTGTCGCGGCTCTTCACCCGCAGGTTGGGGCGGTAGTAGTTTTCCAGATAGTCGCGGATAGCGTAGTCGTTACCGACGGTGTAGCCACCGATGTAGTCCATGGCGTCTGCACGGGAAACGTTCTTGGCGGTCTTGCCAATCACCGCCACCAGTTCACACTCGTAGTGCATGTAGGCAACATTGTCTGGCCGGTAGGTGTTTTTATTATGACCCAGCAGGGCGTTCGGGCCTTTCAGAAATACCAGTGGCTCATCCGGTGCCTTGAAGGACAGCTCGGCGGCGTGGTCTGCATAGTTGATCGCCAGAACAAAGATCTTGCCGTCGCAAGGCGGCTGCCAGTCAGCATCGGCCTGGGCAATCACAGTACCGTCAGCCAGTACCGCATCGTTGTTGTCGTTGACAGTGACGTTGGTCAGTTCGCCGTTAACCAGAATACGTGCGCGTTTCATGTGCTGTTCCCCTTAACCCAGTTCAGACTCATTCACGACCGGATTTTCCAGACGGCCGAGGGAGTCGATTTCGATGGCAACGGTGTCACCGGCTTTTAATGCCAGTGCGTCAGTGCGTTCCGGGGTACCGGCAATGATCAGGTCACCGGCTTTCAGGGTCATAAAACTGCTGAGGTAGCTCACCAGTTCGGCCACGCCAGCGCGCAGCTGGTCGGTGCTGGTGGTGTGGCTCAGTTCGCCATTGATAAAGGTCTTGATCGTCAGTGCTTCAGGTGTCGCAACATCGGCAGCATCAACCACCCATGGGCCAATCGGGCAGAAACCATCGCGACACTTGGCTTTTACCGCTGGGCGGTAGAAAGAGGTTTCTGCCAGTGAGACTTCGTTAACCACGGTGTAGCCACCGACGAATTCCAGCGCTTCGGCTTCGGATACGCGGGTCGCCTGCTTGCCAATCACGATACCGATCGCAGGACCGGCATACAGGGTGGTGCCGTCAGCTGGAGCCGGAATCGCCGCGCCATGACCAATATGGGTATTGGCGGTCTTGATGTGCAGTACCGGGCGGGTTGGTGGGCTCACATGTGGCTTGTCGTTGAAAGAGGGTTCCAGCTTGGCGTACAGCGCCTTGTCGTTCAGCGCGATGCCATAAACCGTGCCCGTAGTGGCGGCCAGGTACTGGCTGTCGGCAGCCAGGCTTTCGTTGTTCGCAATGGCAACCTCGGTTACCACGCCGTCCTTGAGGATTCGGCAATGTCTCATTGCGAGCTCTCCAGATGAGTGAATGACGGGTGACAGCACCAGCAGATTGGCCGTCACCGGGATCAGCTGCATGACAGTGATCGTTATTTTTGTTTACATGTTAATTAGTTTTGCTGCGAGTCTGGCGGATGTCAATAACTTAATATATTAATTATTGTAGTGAGCTATAGATTGCTCGAGAAACTGGCGGAAAAAGCGGTGGGGACCAATCGGATCATAGAGGGACTGACTCCTTATGATCCGACCAGGATATCAGCAGCTAACGGCCAGTTCTTCAGCTTGCGCCAGTATGCTGAGCATGACGTTTTTGTGATTGGGAATGCGTTCAACAAAGGCTCTGAAGGGTTCCAGGTCCGGGTAGGCCGCAATGGCTTTAGTAAGTTTTTCCTTGCGGTCTTTTGCCCATTCGGGAGCCGCTTGGGGATGAATATATGATTGGTAATTGGCAATCAGGAAGGTCAATACCTCTTCCGCTCGGTGCGACTCTTTCCTCAGACTATAGTTATGCCGCAATTCCTCATACATCTCGTTTGCGACTTTGGGGTAGCGGCTTAAAGTCATGTCGATTTGTTCAAAGGTCAGACTTTTCAGGCGATAGCAGGCCTTGAATTTTTCTCCGTCGAAGGGTTCTGCATCCAGGTAATGCCGCATCAACGAAGAATGACTGTGCGGTGACAGGAGTAGAGAACCAGTATCGGTGAGAAATTCGGCCCGAATCGATTCGTGCTGCCAGTATTGGTCAACCAGTTGACCATCTTCACAGTGTGCCAGTGCAAGGGCTCTGAGTTCTGCCGGGCGTTGTTCATCTTGTAAAAGCGCCGTTAACTCGCTTTGAAACTGCTGGTGCAGTTCGCCACTGTCGTTATTGATATCTTCATTTAGGGTATAGATCGCAGATCTTTGGACATATTCATCGCTATCGGTTGTGAGTTGGAGAAGGTTCTGTAATGGCAGGATCTGTTCTCTTCTTCTAGCTACCTCCCTGCGCACAGCTGGCAGTTTGTCGTTGCAGAGCATCTGCAGAATTTCCAGGTCATTGCTGTTCTTTGCCAAATCGATGCGGGCAGCCTTGTTACCAAGGGATTTCAGGCTGGTTTTGTCGGGGGTGAAGGATTTGATCAGTCCACGGCGAGCAGCTTCGATGGCGGCTGACTGGCGAATGGAGCTGTCCTTGTCGTCGGTCAGCAGCAGAATTAATTCGTCGGAGGCTGGTTGTTGGGGATGGTTGACCAGGGCTTTGCGTAGAGTAACAGAACCAACGGCGGCAATGATTCGATAAACAAATTCGCTGTGACAAGGACATTTATTGTCCAGCAATGCCCTGTGCAGGTAACGATCCGCAGTTATCGCAATTTGGTTGACGTGGTTGGGGTTGAGGCTGGGGGCTGTGAGCGCATCTCTTACCAGTTTGGCGTCCGTTTCTGATGTCATCATGTCGTCAAAAATAACTTCTAACCCTTCTGAGTCACCTCGATAGACTTCTTTGACAACATTCGCGAGGTTGTAGCTGGATGGTGATACGGCTTTGCCGGATTCCAGCAGATGCAGTGCGTAAACCGGGTTCTGTTGCAGGTCATCGGGAACGTAATACACCAATTTGCGATAAAAGGTTTTTGGACACTTGGGGTTGCGGGCCATCAAGCGGTCAATCAGGGCGTAGCCCAGGGTACGTTTACGAAACGTTTCCTGCAGCGATTTGACCGTAGTGGAATGGTCTCGTAATACGGGGAGATCCTGTTTCCAGTCACCCTGTTTGGCAATACGATCCAGTATGTCGTTGTTGTCGATGAACTGGTTGCCTATCTGGGCGTTGACCCAGTTGTTTGGACCAATCATGCCCAGTGCCTGTTCGGGGGTCAGGTTAGGGTTAGCGGCCAGAGCAATAAGGACGTGTTCGTCTCTGGAGTTCATCTGCTGATTGATTCGTTCAGCGTTGCGGGTGTGTCTGGCGATACCGAGCTGAGCCCATTCGGGTAACTGGCGGGTTTCTGCAATGGTGATGATTTCCGCATTGGCGTTGTTGTGCAGTGTGGCAGTACAAACACTGAGCGCATCACCATTGCGGACGACATTGATCAGGTCGTCGCTGCTAAGGGCATCTGATAACAGGCTGTTGATGAAGCTGGTTTCCTGAATGTCTGTGTCTTGCGTTGATGTGTTCTTCGACGATGTGTTCTTTTTTCCTGGGGATTTCCTGGCTGGCTTTGTTTTTGGGTGATATTCCAGTGGTAGCTGGCGCAACGCCGCCTCCCGAACCGGTTTGCTTTTGTCCTGGCTCAGCTGAATCAATAATTCCAATGGACACTGCTTGTCGGACGCTGCCCGCACACGAGCCTGGCGTGCTTCTGAATTGGTGAGAAGGGTTAACTGCTGTTTGGACAATTGCGGAATAAAGTCCGTAATTGCGTCGATGTCTACTTTCTTGCCGGTTGCACAGGCCCAGTTCAGAGCAAACTCCGCAAACAGTGGAGGCACCGACGCAATCAGAAAGCGGCGCTCTTCCACGGTTGAGCCCGGATACCAGGTGCGTAATGTCCAACGCAGACTTAACAGGCCTGAATACAGGCTTTCCGAGAGCAGTATAATGGCGGCTATTTGGCGGGTGTCATCGCTATGTTGCAGACGCAGGTCTACCAGTTCCGCTCCACATAGGGCTTTTACTCGCTCGGTCATTCGTCCTTTGCTTTCGAGCTGTTGGAACCATAGCGGCATCATAAACGCCAATTGTTGTATGAAGTGTTTATCACTATTGGGATGTAACACAATCAGCTCTAGCTGAGCATCGCTGCAGTGGCTACGAAGCAGCAGACTCCACTCCAGAAACCAGCCCTGACAATCTGGCAAGTTCAGGCATTCGTCGATCAGTGAATCGCTGGCTTCACTAATGGCTCGTGCGACTTCCAGCATGAATGTGGGAGACGGGCTGCCTTTTCTCACTTCCTTTGGGCTATCCACCCAGTAATGCTGGCTGGAAATGTATTGTTGGGCTTCGTGTTTCAGGTCTATTTCCATGTCAGTCACTCCTTGTTCAAACCGTTTCAGGTTGTTCTGCCTCATCGATCAGTTGCTGTAATAACTGCTGGTCTTTGGGGTTTTGAAGCTGTGCCTGAAAATCCTTGAACGGCTGTAGAAATGGTTCCGACTTCAGAGCATCAGCAAAGTCCATGTGGCTGTTTCGGTTGGCATGATCGATGGCTTTCTGCAGTGAGCAGTGAGCGAGCAGGTTGGGGTGATGCTTGATCAGGTAGATCAGGGAGCTGACGGAGGTACCATGACTTTCACCGATATGTTTTTTGAGCATGCTGGTCGGATCCTGAGCTTGAGTCGCCAGCTGCTCGATGATTTCAGCCGGTACATTTTCATGCTGTAACAGCCAGAACGATTCGTCTGCGCTCTGGATGTCCAAAAAGGTTTTGTACAGCAGGACATGGCTACCACTTTTGGGTCGAGCAAATCTTCGAATTTCTTTTTGCTCTAACATGGCTTCAAGCAATGGGGCATTGTCGCAATACTTCAGCACCATGGATTTCAAGCCTGGAGAAAAGTCCTTGTTTTCAAGAATCTGGATGATGGCTGCTTGCAGTTGATTCCGAGATGGTGGCGTTGGCGAACTCATCATTCGATCCAGTATCCAAAAAGCACTGTCGACGACTTGGTCGTCGCTATCGGTCAGTAGTTTTTCCAGACAGGAAAAAGGTAACGCCTGCTGATGTTTGGCCAGTGCCCGGCGAACATCCAGCACCTTGTCTCCACACAGCATGTGCAGAATGTCAGGGTCGCTGCTGGTTTTAGCCAGGTCGATACGTGCGGCCTTGTTGCCCAGGGTACGGAGGCTGGTTTTATCGGGTGTTTGGGCAGAGGCCAGTCCTCTCTTTGTTGCTTGTTTGCCAGCGGCCTGCCGTACTGAGCTGTCCTTGTCGCTGGTTAATTCCCGCAATAGCTGTGTGTACACCCGCTTCAATTTCAGTGACGCCAGTTGTTTACGTTGTAGCGGCGTTCCGGTTGTAGCGATCAGGCGATAGATAAATTCGCTGCAAACTGGCGTGTCTTTTCGCAGGATGCGATTGTGAATATGGATATCGTCAGTGATGGCCAGCCGGTTGGCTTCGTTAGGGTTGAGAGCTCTTGAACCGGCAATCCGGCGGATCAGGGCGTCGTCATTTGCATAACGATTCAAGGCATCAGTGATCGCCATTTCATAGCTGTCATCACTGTCCTGGTCTGGACAAATTGAGTTTGGCCGAAGCGGTTGGGGAACTACCGCTATACCACTTTCCAGCATCGACAGGGCGTAGGCTGGGTTTTGTTTCAGATCCTCGGGGCAGTATGCCGCCAAACGTTTGTAAAAGATTTTTGGGCAGTTAGGATGGCGCGCGATTAAGCGGCCCATGATTTCAAATCTGAAGTCTTTTTCATAAAAGAGTGTTTGCAGCTGTTTGGCTTTAGTGTCGGGATTACGCAAGGTCGCCAGCATCTCTGGCCACTTTTCTGGTTCGGTAATTGAATCCAGAACCTCTGGATCGTCGATAAATCGGTTGGCGATAATGGCGTTGCACCAGTCATCACCGAGCAACTGTAAAGCCTGTTGTTTAGTCAGTACGGGGTTGGCTGCTAGTGCAATCCTGATGAACTTGCTGGCACCCTTCAGCAGTGACTCAATGCGTTCCTTTGAATCTGTGGATCTGGCGATGCCGAGTTGAGCCCATTCAGGTAAGTCGCGACTTTCGGCGGCATGAATCACATCGATGGTGCTGTTGCTATGCAAGGTGGCAGCACAGGCAGATAGAGCCGAGCCAGCTTGTGCAATTTCCCGTAGCTGCTCTACCGGTACGGCCTTCTGCATTAATCGAAGGTTAAAGTCTGGAGCAGTTGCTTGCTGGTTATTTGTCTTTTGTGGTTGGGACTGTCTTGCGGACAATTGAGCGCTAATTGATGCTGCTTCCCGAACCTTTTTGCTGCCGTCTTTGGCAAGTTTTTTGAGTAGTTCACCGGAGGCGCTTGAGGACTGGGCCACGGCCAGTCGCAAGTGCCAGTGTTTCGAGTCGGCCATTTGCTCAAGATGCTGTGGTTGAAGCTCGGTTGCCAACTGCAGGAAAATCTTCAGGTCATCGGCGATGCATTTTTCTTCAAGACTAGTCAGCATATCGTTTAGCAGGCTTTCCGGGGGATAGGTCTTGATCGGGGTTGAGGAATCCCTGAAAAGTTTTCTCAAACCTCTTAACCCATTGCTGTAAAACAGTACGTGTTCGATGTTTTTAAACCCGATGACCTGACTGGGACGGGCTTCTTTGCTTCTTCTGGTGATCTTATTGATTTCATCGTCAATGTCTTGGTGGTGGGTGTGAGCGGATTCAACAAACTTCCTGGCTGCCGCTGCTCCTGAGTCGATAAGTTCTGATTCGAAAATCATAGTGAGTTCGACCAGAGAGCCGGGGGCATTGGGATGGCTTAGTAACTGAAAGCATTGATCGGTGGTGAGGTGCTTGCGCAGAATAAATACCCAGGCAATGAACCATTCTTGGCACTGCGGCGATAGCAGGCACTGCTCAATCACACAAAAATCAACGTGGTTAATTGCTTCAACAGTCGCCAGCGCCTCTTTCAGTTGTTGTTGATTTTCTACTTGCCGCCAGAATCCATTAGCCGGGTATTTATCTCCCCAACCACCATCATATTCGAGCTCTTCATCCGGGGCTTGTAGTGATTGTCTGAGCAAATCAATCGTCATTTTCTTAGTCCTTTAAATCGACTTTGACCCCAAATGGAAACAGGGGGCGGTTGGGGTTTCTTTCAGTCAAGCAGTACAGATATTGTGCCTGGTCGAATGAGCGAGGAGGCACTACCCATAACACGTCAATATCTGGTGGTTCGGCGGGAAATTCTCCAAAGCCATCCGTGAAATAGATCGCGACCGAAGGACGCTCCAGCAGGCTGTACTCGGTTGCCAGAAAATTGAAGTAGGGCACAAAGCTGGTGCCACCGTCACCGACCGGTTGAGGCAGGGGCTGATTGCGTTGCAACAGGTGTGGGCCGTTGAGTTCCACATCGATGTAAAACAACTGGGCAATGATATCCGGGTGGCTGTTCAGAATGGCTACCACCTCGTTCATAAAACTCGATAGCTGATCGCGTTCAATGGAACCGCTGGTGTCAATAATGATGTCGACGCGCAACTGCTCGGATTGCAGGTATTCCAGATGCAAACCTTGATGCAGCAATCTGGGGTCAAACTCGACGTAATCGTTGCGTGAGGGAATCATGTAGTGGCGCAGCATGGCGCGCCAGTCGAGGCTGTCCTCGCGCAGAATTTCAAGCTCGATAGCTAACGACGAAGTGGTATCTCCGGGTAGTACTCCGGCAGGTAGGTGGCTGGCATTCTGTTCCGCCTGGCCGATGGCTATCTGGTCGTTTGCCAGCTGTTGTACTGTTGCCAGCGCGCCGCGCCAGTAGTTGTGGCTATTTGTGCTTTGCTGCTGCAAGCCGACAGAAGGCTCGCGCAACAGGTCGTGATGGGGTGTTCCATCTCCATCCATGTTGTCCGAGCCTGGCTTGTTCGTATCTGAGCCTCCTTCAGTGTTCGTGTTTGAGGAAGTGGATTGTTGGGGGACTGAAGGCTGGTGGTTGGGTGCCGATTCTGTACTTTGGCAGTTCTTATTAACTGGCGGCAGTAATTGATAAACCTCTTCAACCGAATAGCCGGCAAAGCCAGTCTCGAAGTATGTTCGAGGGGCTGCCGGAAAGCGGGTGGTCTCACGGATGATCTGGTTTACAACAATGTCGGCGGCTTCATTCCAGCGGGATTGCTCTCGTTCTCCCATTCGTTGCTGGTGGTTCAGCGCCAGGTGCAGCAGCTGGTGTAACAGGTAGCTGGTTTGTTCCGGTCGTGGCAGAGAGCTTAAAAACCCGGGGTCCACTTGTAACGTCTGGCCTGCCGTTTCTGCGATGTGAACCTGATTGTCTGGCTCAAAACGGGCGAACATGGCCAGACTGGCCAGAAAAGGATGCTGCTTGCGCAGCATCAGTACAAAGCGAGTCCAGAGATCATCCAGATTGTTCTGTAAAGGGGGCATGTGGCTGGTCCTTGTTGTTCTGGTGAACTCATTCAAGTTCCATCATTAACCCTGCAAATAGCGTCAGATACTGTCGCGCTTTTTCGTTGCCAATAATGTTTTTGGTGAAGGCAGAGTATTGCTTGCGCTGCTTCAGAACAGGCACCAGTTCAGAGACAAACATCTGAATCCACTCGGAGCTTGCTTGCGTTATCAGCCACTCAAAACAATGCACGGCTTGTTGGCTTTTTTCTGATCGGCTGATCAGGTGGCAGATCAGTGCATAGCGTAATGAGGGTTCTTGCGGAAATTCCGCAGTAGATGTGCCTTTAAGAATGGCTTCCATGTCTGGCAAATCGTGTTGCAGACGGCAGAAGGCATGAAATTCCAGTGCGCAGGCATCACCGACAGCGGACTCGATCGACAAACCGATCTGGTGCAAACGAGCAGCCATCTCCCAGCTGCGTGGTGATGGCCATGCCGGGTTGGTCGGGTGCATCTTGTGCAGCAGATCACTGCGAAAACTGACAAAGCCGATCACGTCTGGATGCAATCCAGTGGACAGTGCATAGGCGCGGAAGTCATTGACCGATTCGTTCAGAGTCAGGTGGATAAATCGGTTGGCAAGCGGTGCGGGCATATCGTAAACCGCAGCGCGGTCGGTACTGCGGTTCCCTGCTGCCCAAACCAGCCAGCCATCGGGCAGGCGGTAGTCACCCACTTGTCTGTCCAATACCAACTGTTGGGCCACCCCTTGCAGTGCGGGCGGAGCCATATTGATTTCATCCATAAACAGGATGCCTTCGCCTTGCTGCGGCAGAAATGCCGGGGGATACCAGTGGGTCATTTTCTGATCCGGCACTGGAATCCCGCGAAGGTCACTGGGCATTAACTGGCTCAAACGCACGTCGATAAACTGCAGTGTGTTTTGTTCACAGAGGCTACGCACGATGGAGGACTTACCGATCCCCGGCTTACCCCACAGCATCACCGCTTGATGCAGACGGTTCTCGATAATGACTTGCAGGTAGTCTTGCAGTTCTGTGGCGTTCATATCGCGTCAAACGTTCCTTGTTGAATACTTTGGATAGTGCCAAAAACCGACACTGCCTGACAGTTTTATTGATTGATTTCTGATTCTTTATTGCTATCTACCGGGTGCTATCAACCTTCCTGATGCTTGTTTCATAAAACAGCTTTGCGAACCGTTTGTTGACAATGGTTAATATGTTAAATATCTTGCTTAATATATTAACGATGTCTGGCGTCCCTCGCCGAACAGCTGTCATACCAAACAAGAAAAAGGCATACCGTCATGATCAAGAATCTGATTAACGGCAAATGGGTTGAAAGCAAAGAGACCTTCGAAACCGTCAACCCGGCAACTGGCGAGGTGCTGGCAGAAGTCGCTCACGCTTCTCCGGAACAGGTAGCTGAAGCAACCCAGGCGGCCAAAGATGCCTTCCCGGCCTGGGCTAACATGCCAGTTGCCAAGCGTTCCAAGATCATTGAGAAACTGGGTGATCTGATCGCTGACAACGTGGAAGAGCTGTCTGCTCTGGAAACCGCAGATACCGGTCTGCCGCTGTACCAGACCCGCAATGCGCTGGTGCCTCGCGCTGCCAACAACTTCTACTTCTTTGCTGAAAAAGCCAAGCAGATGAATGGTCATACCTATCCAATGGATGATCAGATGCTGAACTACACCCTCTATCAGCCAACCGGTGTCTGTGCGTTGATTTCGCCATGGAACGTGCCGTTCATGACCGGTACCTGGAAAACCGCTCCGTGTCTGGCGCTGGGTAATACCGCGGTAATGAAGCAGTCTGAACTGTCGCCGCTGACGACCGACTTCCTTGGCAAGCTGGCACTGGAAGCAGGTATTCCTGCCGGTGTTTTCAACATTGTTCATGGCTTCGGTGGCACCACGGGTAACGCCCTGATCACTGATCCAAATGTGAACGCGATTTCCTTCACCGGTGGTACGGCGACCGGTAAACACATCATTGCCAACGCTGGCCTGAAAAAGTTCTCGATGGAACTGGGCGGCAAGTCACCGGTAATGATCTTCGATGACTGTGACTACGAGCGTGCGCTGGACGCAGCAGTATTCGGCATCTTCTCCATCAACGGTGAACGTTGTACTGCCGGTTCCCGTATCTTTGTGCAGGAAACCATCTACGACAAGTTCTGTGATGACTTCGCCGCGCGCGCCAACAAGGTCCGTGTTGGTGATCCAACTGACATGAACACCCAGGTGGGTTCGCTGATTTCCCAGTCTCATTGGGAGAAGGTAACCGGTTACATCAAGATCGGTATGGAAGAAGGTGCCAGGCTGATTGCCGGTGGCCCTGAGAAACCGGTTCACGAGCTGCCAGCACACCTGCAGGGTGGCCACTTCGTGCGTCCAACGGCGTTCCGTGATGTGACCAACAGCATGCGTATTGCCCAGGAAGAAATCTTTGGCCCGGTGGCGGTGCTGATTCCGTTCAAGGATGAAGCCGACGTCATCAAGATGGCTAACGACAACGAGTACGGTCTGGCGTCTTACCTGTGGACCCAGGATGTCGGCAAGGTGCATCGCATCGCCCGCGAAGTGGAAGCCGGCATGATGTTTGTAAATGCTCAGAACGTCCGTGACCTGCGTACCCCGTTCGGTGGTGTGAAAGGTTCCGGTACTGGCCGTGAAGGTGGCGATTACAGCTTCGAAGTGTTCTGTGAACCGAAGAACGTCTGTATCTCCATGGGTTCTCACCACATTCCAAAGTGGGGCGTGTAAGCCATGCCACACTTCGTCGTCGATTATTCAGACAACCTGCATGAGCTGCTGGAGTTCCAGCCGCTCTTCAAGGCTCTGCACGACTACGTGGTATCGACCGGCGCATTCCCGATTGGGGGGGTGCGCAGCCGCGCCATCCGTTGTTACGACTACCGGGTGGCGGACGGCCGCGAAGATTTTGGCTACCTCAACCTCAGTCTCAAGATCGGCCATGGCCGTGACATGGAGCTGAAAAAAGAGGTCGCCAAAAACGTCTTCGACATCCTCTGCGAATGGATGAAGCCGATTACCGACGAGCACTATGTGCAGATTTCCTTTGAAATGACCGAGCTGGATCCGGTCCTGAAATTCAATAAAAACAATATTCATCCTTTGTTCGTTGAACAGTGATCAGTACCAACTGATTGCTGGAACTGGATCGGGTCAGTGTAACTGGCCCGCCCCGCAGGAGGTTCCTGCAGCAATACAACTATAAAAATGCATCCGGGGTCTGGTGCACACCAGTCAGAGCGCCCCGGCAAGCTACAAGAGGCCGAAAATGACAACAATCAAAAAACATCTGAAGACCGCCTTGTCGGCGCTGGCAATTACTGCCGGAGCCATGATGACTCAATCTGCCATGGCCGAAACCGTTATGCGGGTCGGTACCTGGCTGCCACCAACCAACGCCCAGAACGCGGTGGTTTGGCCAACCTGGGCCAAGTGGGTAGAAGAAGCCACGGAAGGCCGGGTAAAAATCAAGATCGAACAGGGGCTGGGTCACCCGAAAACCATGTTCCAGCTGGTTGAGGACGGCATTATTGATGCGTCTTTCAGCTACCACGGCTATGTCCCAGGTCGTTTTAAATTGCCTCAGGTGGTAGAACTGCCAAACCTGAATACCGGTGCAGAAGCCGCTTCCGTTGCACTGTGGCGCGTCTACAAGAAGTACCTTGAGAAAGCCGGTGAATTCGACGGTCTGGAAGTGATCGGTATGTTCACTCACGGCGCTGGCCAGATTCACACCAAGGCACCCATCACTTCGCTGAAAGATCTGGAAGGCCAGAAAATCCGCGTCGGTGGCGGTATCCAGAGTGTGCTGGCGGAACGTATGCACGTGACCCCGGTGGGCGCACCAGCGCCAAAAGTATATGAAATGCTGCAACAGGGCGTGATCGATGGCGTCTTCCTGCCAATGATGGAGCAGAAAGTACTGCGTCTGAACGAAGTGACTACCGATGTGGTCATGCTGCCAGGCGGCATGTACATGGGTAGCTTTTCTATCTTTGTAAATCCTGAATTCCTCGAAGATCTGGACCCGCGTGACCGCGATGCCATCCTGTCGGTGTCCGGTGAAAAACTGTCGGCCATGGCCGGTCGTGCCTGGGATGCCGGTGATGCCGAAGGCGTTGCTGCCGCTCGTGAAGCCGGTGTGAAGATCGTTGAAGTGGCCAAGGGCGACAAGATGGATCTGGAATTCCAGCAGCTGATCAAGGGTGTTGACCAGGAATGGATCGATTCCGTCGCTGACCGCAAGGTTGACGCCAAGGGCGCACTGACCGAACTGCGTTCTATCGCGCATGCCTACCAGGCCAAGCTGGACGCGGGTGAGTAAGTCGTTATGGGTGCCTTGTCTATCGTTGGTTTGAACCAATGGGTCACTGAGCACTATGAAGAGCAGGGGCCAGTCAAATGGCTGGCCTTTGCTCTTGAAGCCTTCGCGGGCGTAGTGCTGATGGCGTTGATGTTGCTGACCTGTGCCGATGTGGTGGGTCGTTATTTCTTCAATAACTCGATCAACGGTGCTGTAGAGCTGACTGAAATCGGCCTGGCGGTGCTGGTATTTGCCGAAATGCCGCTGGTGACCTGGCGTGGTGGCCACGTGGTGGTGGACTTGCTCGACAACCTGCTGGGCAACGCTGTGGTTAAGGTGCTGGGTTTGATGTCAGCACTGGCAATTTCCGGAGGTCTTTATTTCCTTGCCGAACGCATGTTCTATCTGGCCGATCGTTCGCTGAAGCGGGAAGTGGTCAGTGAATACCTGGAAATTCCGGTGGGTTACGTCATCCAGTATATCGCTGTGATGAGTTACGCCACGGCGGCCTTGATGATCACCTACGGGGTGTACCGCTTGCTGACTGAAAAGCACAGCTGAGCCGCTTGGGCGGACTCGCTGAATAGCGCATACGTGCAGCTTCACCCGCTGTCTGAACAGGTTTTTTCCGGATTTTTATTATGACCGTAGCATTGATCGGATTCGCCATTCTGTTGGCGTTGATTGTAATCGTGCGTCTGCCAATCGCCTTTGCGATGGGGTTGGTGGGCTTTTTCGGCTTTGCGTTTTTGCAGGGCCTGTCGTTTGAAAACGTTTTTGATTTCCGCTGGACGGCGGCGCTGTCGCTGGCTTCCAACCGGGTCATTGATACCGCCCAGGAATATGGTTTGTCGGTGATTCCGCTGTTTATCCTGATGGGTAACCTGGTGACCAAGTCCGGCTTGTCGCAGGAACTTTATCAGGCTTCCAACGCTTTTCTGGGTCACCGCAAGGGCGGCCTGTCGATGGCAACTGTCGTGGCCTGTGGTGGTTTCTCGGCTATTTGTGGTTCATCTCTGGCGACTTCGGCCACCATGGCCAAGGTGGCAATGCCGCCGATGCGCAAGTTCGGTTATGCCGACTCACTGGCGACGGCTTCGATTGCTGCTGGCGGCACTCTGGGTATTCTGATTCCGCCCAGTGTGATTCTGGTGATCTACGGTCTGCTGACCGAATCCAGTATTCGTGAACTGTTTGCAGCGGGCTTTCTGCCGGGCTTGCTGGGCATTCTGCTGTATCTGGCCGCGGTAAAATATGTGGTTTGGCGTAATCCGGAAGCGGGTCCTCCAGGTGACAAGATGAGCTGGCCGGAGCGGTTGGCGGCTTTGCGTGGTGTTTGGGGCGTATTGATTCTGTTCACTGTGGTGATGGGTGGTATTTACCTCGGTGTGTTCACACCAACCGAAGCCGCAGGTATTGGTGCTGGTGGTGCCTTTGTGATTGCACTGGCGCGTCGCTCGTTGTCGTTGTCTGGCCTGTTCCATGCGTTGACCGACACTGGTCGTACCACAGCAATGTTGTTTGCAGTTCTGATTGGCGCACTGATTTTCTCTGACTTCATCAACCGGGCCGGTTTGCCGGATCAGTTGCTGGCGTTTGTGACCAATCTGGAAATCAGCCCAATGGGGGTGATTCTGGTAATCCTGGCGATTTACATCCTGCTCGGCATGGTGTTTGAGAGCCTGTCGATGATGTTGCTGACGGTACCGATTTTCTATCCGCTGGTGCAGAGCCTCGGCTTTGACCTGGTGTGGTTCGGCATCGTGGTAGTGGTGGTGACTGAAATCAGTCTGATTACGCCGCCGGTGGGGATGAACGTGTTTGTCTTGAGCGCGGTGTTGCCGGACGTCAAGCCGGCCACCATCTTCAAGGGTGTCACGCCGTTCTGGTGTGCGGACATTGTGCGACTGGCGTTGCTGACGCTGATTCCGACCATCTCGCTGTTCCTGCCTGAACTGCTGTACCGCTAACAGAGGACGTTTGCCATGAACAAGATGCCAGAAGTCACCCGTATTCTGTACGCCTCCGATGTTCAGCCGGGTGCACGCCCGGCGTTTCGTCAGGCGGTCAGCCTGTGCGGCCACTATCAATCGCAGATTACCTTTCTGCATGTGGTGGAACCGGTCAGTGGCGCAGCTGAACGGCTGGTCAAGACCATGATGAAAGAAGATGCCTCGCTGCAGGCCTTGCATGATGAAAGCATCAAACAGGTCTGGGCGCAGGTAGAAGAACGGGTACACCGTTTCTGTCGGGAAGAGTTGTGCGCCGAAGACATGCTCGACGCAGGTACTCTGCAAGTGCTGATTCGCGAAGGCACACCGTGGAAAACCATTCTGCAAGTAGCCGATGAAATGGACGCCAACCTGATTGTGGTGGGCGCGCGTCATCCGAACAGCCTGCTGGGCCACACCCCGAGTCGGGTGGTGCAGTCCAGCAAGCGTCCGGTTCTGGTTGTGCCACTGGGCTGATTGGCCAATGTGCCCGCCAGCTTCCCTGTTTGAATCAACGGCGGTGGCAACCGAACTGGCGGCGCTGATTCAGCCGTCTGCAGCAGCACGACCAAGGTTGCCAGAGCGGCAAATGGCCGCCAGTTCCAACATGTCGTTCGCCACGGAAATGCAGCCGATAGAGTGTTGGCCGTTGACGGCCTCAACCACACCAATACTCACAACGGCTGCGGATACCTTTGAACTGCTGGTGCTGGTCAGCGGCTGTTTGCAGCTGGCATCAGAACAGGGCATCAGTACCCTTTATGGTGGTGAGGCCTTGCTGCTGAATCCCGCTCAGCAGCTGCAACTGGCGGTCTTGCGACCAGGCAGCCTGTATTGCATGCGGCTGACCAGCAGTTGTCTGCGCCAGCTTGGCTTACGTTCTGGCCGGGTGGTGCGGCAGCAGCCGCTGATGGTGCAGGAGTCGGTTCAGCGCGGTGCTGAAGTGGATATTTTGCTCGGTATTGGTCGAAGGATCTGCCAGCCGGGCCAGTTGACCGCCGCCATGCAGCAACAGTGCATCAGCCTGCTGCGGCAATGTGTCATCGAACTCTGGCAGTTCAACTGGCAGCAGCTGTTCCGGCTGCAGCCGATCAGTGACCCTCGTATGGCCGAAGTGCAGGGCTATTTTCTGCGCCAGCTCAATCAGGAGCTGGATCTCGACCAGCTGGCCAGTCGGCTGGGCATTACCAGTCGTACCATTTATAACCTTCTCAAGGCCCACGCGGGCATGACGCCAGGGGAATACTTCCGGCTGTTGCGGCTCGAAGCCGTGCACCTGGAGTTGTCGGCGCCAGACTGCCGCTGGGCGGTGACGGATGTGGCGATGGAGTATGGCTTTGCCAACCCGGGTCGTTTTGCTGGCCAGTACCGCGACTATTTTGGTGAATTGCCATCCGAAACCCTGCGTCGTAGCCGCCTGTCTGGCTAGCGGGTTCTGGTCTTACCTGAGTGGGCGGTGATGGTTGTGAACTCAGGGTGTGCTGGGGGAAACAGTCAATTTCGCCAGCCATCTGGGCGGCACCCGGCTAGCTGTGTTATCAATCCTCACTCTCATTTCCTATTTATCTCGTCCATAACAGGGAGTTCCGTTATTCATGGCGGTTGAACAATCCGATTACCGTATGCCCAGGGCTCTGGTGATGATGCTGGCCGGGCTGGCGGCGCTGGCACCGTTGGGAACCGATATTTATTTGTCTGCAGTCCCGGTGATGGCTGAGGCCTTTCATGCGGCTTACCACGATATTGAAGTAACAGTTTCATTCTTCCTGATTGGTATGTCATGTGGTCAGCTGTTGGGAGGACCGCTGTCTGACCGTTATGGCCGTCGCAAAATGGTGATGACCGGCCTCAGTCTGTTCTTGCTGGCTTCGGCTGCCATGTTGATGAATGAAAATCTCTATTTGTTGTGGGGTTTGCGGATCATTCAGGCGCTGGGTGCCGGGTTGGCTGGAGTGAGCGCCATGTCGGTCGTACGTGATATGAGTTCCGGCCGTGCGGGGGCCACCAATATGATGAGGGTGGTGCAGGTGATGCTGATTGCCCCCTTGATCGCCCCCTTGATTGGCATGGTGATTTTGCAGCTGGCAGGCTGGCGCGCCATTTTTGTATTTCTGGTGTTGTATTGTCTGGTGTTGTTGGTGCTGTTTTATCTGCGAGTGCCGGAGAGCAGTCCCAAACAGGCCACCGGTAACTTGCTGGGTAATTATTGGCATGTGATTCGTGATCGTCGGGTGTGGAGTTTTCTGGGGGCCATGTGTGGTGCCTATGCCGGAATGTTCGCCTTTATCACTGCCTCGCCAACTGTTTACATGGATTTCTTTGGACTGACTTCAACCCAGTTCCCGTTTGCCTTTGGCGCCAACGTGGTGGCCATGGTGCTGATGGGCAAACTCAATATTCGACTGTTGAAAAAGCATTCGCCCTCCTGGCTGATTCAGCTGGGTCAGTATATGCAGCTGGCTTGCTCATTCGTGATGCTGACTTACCTGCTGTTGGTCGAGCAGCCAAACTTCTGGATCGCGCTGGTATTAACGGTCGGCTTTATGAGCTGCCACGCGATTATCGTGGCGAACTGTACGTCGTCAGTGCAGGAATTTTTTGCCACTCGTGCAGGGACTGCAACGGCGTTGATGGCGTCACTCGGCTTTATGACAGGTGCTGCCAGCGGTGGCGTTGCGGGGGTATTTGCTGATGGCACACCGCTGCCGATGGTGTCGATTATGTTTGGTGCCTGTGTGATTGGTATCACCATCAAGCGCCTGTTTCGTCAGCCCGGTTAAGCGATTGATGGTTTTGACTTCGGCCCAGCAGGCTTACCTCAATGAACTGGCGGGCTTGCTGATTAAACAGCTGAATCAGTGTACCCAGCCGCTGTGGATTGGTCTCGCTGGTGCGCCTGGCAGTGGTAAAACCACCTTTGCGCTGGCGCTTAAACAAGTACTGGATCAGCTCGACGGCCGAACTGCGGATAACAGCCGGATGCTGGTGTTGCCAATGGACGGCTATCACTTGTATCGCCATCAGCTGGATGCCATGCCAGACCCTGCGCTGGCATATCAGCGTCGCGGTGCGCCGTTTACCTTTGATGCCCGGCGTTGTGTGGCTGAACTGATCGCCGCCAAACATTGTGGCCATGGCAGCTTCCCCGGTTTCGATCATGCGCAGGGTGACCCGCTTGATGGTCAGTATCAGCTAACCAGCCAGCATCAGCTGGTGTTGGTAGAAGGCAATTACCTGCTATTGGATCAGCTTCCCTGGTCTCGTTTGCGCGACCAGCTGTTTGATCTGTGCTGGTTTATGGATGTGCCGCCAGCAATCAGTAATAAACGGGTTTATCAACGGCACTGCCAGCTGGGTCTGACAGTGGCTGAAGCCGGTGCCAGGGTAACGGACAATGATGGTCGGAACGCGGACTTGATCTGGCAACAATCGCAGCAATCCATTGATAAACGGATTATCTGGTAATTTATTCCGGTACTGGCTGAAAACGGCATTTTTATATGAGTGGTGATATTTCAATCTTGTCATTGATAAACGTCATTTTTATTGGCTATTCAATATTTAGATGAGATTTATTGTGACGCATATAATAAATCGGAAATTTATGAATATAGAAAAGATATTGGCTAAATAGTCGTTGATTATTGATGGTCGTGTAGCCGATTCAATATTGATTTTCGTCATCTATTATTGTCGTTTGTGCGGCATACCATGCCCTCACCCTGTATCACAAGGCTCGTTCTGAGGCTGCTTGCAGGGCTACCAAGGAGAGAGGGCATATCATGAAAAAGGCAAAAAATCTTGTTTGGTTGTTGGCAAGTCTGGCAGCGATAACCACATCTGCACAGGCTTCTGAACCGATTCAACCTATCCAACCCGTCAAGGAAATCAACCTGGCCAAGGCCGAGTTGGGTAAAAAGCTGTATTTCGATCCTCGCTTGTCAAAATCCGGATTTATATCCTGTAACTCTTGCCACAACCTCAGTATGGGCGGCACGGACAACCTCAAAACCTCGATTGGACATAGCTGGCAACAGGGGCCCATTAATGCACCAACGGTATTAAATTCCAGCCTCAGTATTGCCCAATTCTGGGATGGGCGCGCCGCTGACCTGAAAGAGCAGGCCGGTGGACCAATCGCCAATCCGGGCGAAATGGCTTTCACCCACACACTGGCAGTCGATGTGCTCGGTTCCATTCCTGGCTATGTCAACGAATTCAAGCTGGTGTTCGGCACTGGCAAGGTCGACATTGATCAGGTTACCAGTGCCATAGCCGAGTTTGAAAAGACTCTGGTTACCCCTCATTCTCCGTTTGACCAGTGGTTGATGGGGGATGAAACGGCACTGACCCAGACTGAAAAAGAAGGTTATCAGCTGTTCAAAACCTCGGGCTGTGTGGCCTGTCATAACGGCGAAGCTGTCGGCGGAAGCTCCTTCCAGAAAATGGGTCTTGTGAAGCCCTATCAGACCAAAAACAGCGCTGAAGGTCTGGCTGGTGTGACCGGCAAGGATGCGGATCGCTTCAAGTTCAAGGTGCCAACACTGCGTAACGTTGAGCTGACCTATCCCTACTTCCATGACGGTGAAGCAGCAACTCTGACCCAGGCCGTCGATACCATGGGCCGTTTGCAGTTAGGTCGTCAGTTCAGTGAGGCTGAAAACGCCAAAATCGTTGCTTTCCTGAAAACCCTGACCGGCGATCAGCCACAATTCCTGATGCCAATCCTGCCACCATCAACGGACAAGACACCGGCTCCGAAGCCGTTTGACTGATTCTCTGATGGCAAAAACAAAAGCCGGGCAGTGCCCGGCTTTTTGTTGGCTGTTGTTATCTCAGTAGCCGTGTTACCACATTGGTCGCATCGGCATGCCATAACCATACTGTTGCATGGCTTTACGTTGTTCGTCAGTCAATACTTTATCCATTTGTTCACGGGCCTGTTGCTGGCTGCCATACATGGCCAGGCGCAGGCTGTTCATCTTGTCGTAGGCGGCCTTGATCGCCACTTCGTCGGGCTGGTCTGCCTGATACAGGCTGCGTAGTTCCAGTTGGGCTTGATGCATGTTTTGCATCAGGGCCCAATGCTGATCAGCCAGATTATTCTGGATAGTCTGCATTTGTTGCTGCTGTTCGTCTGTCAGGTCAGGAATTGCGGCTTGTTGTGCGCAACCGCTACCAGCCATCACGCCATGACGGCCATAACCGCCTGGTCCGTAACCATAACCGCCCATCATGGGCATGGCAGAATAAGGCTGAGCAGCTGGATCAGCTTGCTGACCGCCATACATGGTACCCGGGCCATAACCAGAGCCTTGCATCATGTGAGTGTAGGGCTGTTGTTGGGGTGGTTGCTGATAACCAGCGCCATGGTGATACGGGCTGCAGCCGGTTACGCCGACAACCGCTGCCAGCAGGCCGATGGCCAACAGGTGTTGATAATTGAATAAGCTGGAATGTTTCATGATGCGTCTCCTGTTCTGGTTAACAAGGACCGTTATGAAAACCAAACGAAGCATGGCTTTGCTATTTCAAGGTACGCCTGTTCAGCGGTGATTTATTGATCAGAGACAGGTTTCGACCAGATTCCAGAACGATGGATCAGTCAATGGAAAATCCCGCAGTAGCGGGGTAAAGTTGCCCGGAAATCGAATAACAATTCTGGAGTAAACGTGAAGAGTTCAATGATCAAGGTGACGCTGGTGGGTGCCAGTCTGGTTTTGCTGGCGGCCTGTGCCCAGCTGAAGGAAACCGGTGCCACTATTGGAGAAGGCACCAAGGACGTAGCTACTTCCATCGGTCACGCTTCGCGGGATATCGTCAAGTCGATTGGCAAGAACACCAAGGAAGTGGTGGATGATGTGAAAGACGGCAGCGATAACTGATCCTGACGGAAAAGTGGAAAACCGGGTATTGCAGTCGTCAATTAGTCCGGTTTTGTTGGTTCTGGCGACTGTAAACTCAGGCCGGAGTCTTGCGGATTTTCAAACGGTTGTTCACGTCACGACTGCTTTTCACCAGCTCTACCGGATCCATTGCCAGCTGCTGTTTGGCAGCACGGTCATACAGCACTACGTTAACGGTTGCGGCCAGGTTGAGGCTGCCATCGGTCGGCACAAATACCACGTCATCGCAGGCATCAACGACGGCCTGATCGACTGATCCGTCTTCCGGACCAAAAATATATAACGCATGTTCGGGGTGCTGGAACTCTGGTAACGGTGTTGCACCCACCACAAATTCAATACAGACCAGTTTTTGCTCCGGGCGGGCAACCTCAAGCAGCGAAGGCGTTGGCGTCAGCGCAACCTTTTCGCGGGCGTTGTGGGTGTCGGTGTGATAACGGTCGGCATATTCAAAACGCTTGCCGGTGTAATACACCTGGGCGTGACCGAAGCAGGCGCAGGCGCGCAGAATCGCTCCAACATTGGTGGCGCTTTTGGGATTGGTAAGGGCGATGGCGGCTGAACCGGACTGTTGCAAAACGGGATTCCTGGCAATGGCTTTCAAGACCGCTGCAGTATAACCGACCCGCTCAGGCAGTTGGGGCTGGCGAACGAATAGCCGTTGAGCGCGGCCTCGAATGGGCCGATATATTCCCGAAAATGGCAGGCATTTGGCCGCCGGTTTCTGACTACCTTCGGGTAAGCTGAAAGCTGCTTCTATCAGGATCGGAGAATAATAAAATGCCTGTGGTGACATTCAATGTGCCAGCAACGCTGGTTTCTGAAGACAAGGGCCGTCAGCTGACGCGCGGTGCCTGTGAGGTATTTGCGCAGGTGCTGGAAGCGCCGGTGGAACGTATCCGGGCCTTTATCAATGTCTATCCCGAATGGACAGCCAGTGCCGGATTTGAGGCCGGTGGCGCGCCTTTTTACCAGTTTTATGTGCTGGCAGACCGTACGCCGCAGCAGGTGGCGGCATTACACCAGAGTTTTACCCAGCTGCTGGTGGATGTGCTGGCGTGCGAACGCAGCGTGATTCGCGGTACCTGTTTGCGGATTGATCCATCCGATTGGGGCATTGCTGGTAAACCCGCCAGCGAGATTCGCAAAGCCGAGCTGGACGCCCGGCGCTGAATAATCAGCCGGGCTTGCTCGGCTTTTTGCCAATCTGGCCGCGCTCGGGGTTAAACACCAGCACCGCCAGCACGGTAAACAGCAACAAACAGCCGCTCACGACCGCCAGTGCTTCACCATTGAATTTGCCGTACAGGGCAAACCGAATTAGTTCAACACCAAAGGTGAACGGGTTAACCGAGCAAAGCCAGTAGAGCCATTCACTCGACTCCTGCATTTTCCACAATGGATACAGCGCCGATGACATAAAAAACATCGGGAAAATCACGAAGTTCATGACTCCGGCGAAGTTCTCCAGTTGGCGGATGAAACTCGATATAAACAGTCCGATCGCCCCCAGCATAACTCCGGCCAGAATGACTGCAGGCAGTACCCACAAAAAGCCAGGCGCCGGAGGCTCCACTTCAAACAACCAGGCAATCGCCAGAAACGCATAAACCTGCGGAATCGCCACTATGGTGCTGGCAGCCAGCTTGCTGAGCAGCAGATACCAGCGCGGCAACGGGCTCATCAACAGAATCCGCATACTGCCCATTTCACGGTCGTAAACCATCGACAAGGAACTCTGCATGGCATTAAACAGCAGGATCATGGCGATCAGACCCGGGGCGATATAGACCTCATAGGTGATGTAGGTGGAGTAGGGTTCGATAATCGAAATCCCCAGTGCGGCCCGAAAACCGGCGGCGAACACCGCCAGCCACAGCAGCGGCCGCACCATGGAACTGAAAAAACGACTGCGTTGATGAACAAAACGCAGCGCCTCGCGTTTGAGGATGCCGTTAAACGCGGTGACATATCCACTCAGTTTCATGCATTGATCCCGGATTCAGAAGGCTGGGCAGCCTGTTTTTGAGCCGGGCTGGTTAGCAAGGTAAACGCCTCGACCAGCGACTCCACCGCATTTTGCCGGCAAATTTCAGCGGCACAGGCATTGGCGCGTACCTGGCCCTGGTGCAGCAAAGTCACCGGGTCCTGCGGCTGGATTTCTTCGATCAAATGCGTCGACCAGAGTACCGTTACGCCTTGTTGGTCACAGAGCGAGCGGACGTGTTGATTCAGGCTGGCACGGGTTTGTGGGTCCAGTCCGACCGTGGCTTCGTCGAGCAATAACAGACTTGGCTGGTGCACCAGCGCGCGGGCAATTTCCACGCGCCGACGATGGCCGCCATTGAGCGCCCGTACTTTCTGGTTGCGGGCATCCAGCATTTCAACCCGTTGCAGTTCGGCTTCGATACGTTGTTTGCGCAGCTTGCCCGCCATGCCGTGTAAACAGGCGTGGTAGTCGAGGTTCTGCTGGACCGACAAGTCCATGTCCAGCGTGCTTTGCTGGAACACCATGCCGATTTCGCCCAATAACGCTGCGGGTGCCTGTTTCAGGCTGTGGCCGTTAACGCGAATATCGCCCTGCTGGACCCGGAACAAACGGCTGATCAGCGCAAACAGCGTACTTTTCCCTGCGCCATTAGGCCCCAGCAGAGCATGAAAGCTGCCCCGCTCAATATTGAAACAGACGTTAGCGAGCGCCAGTTTGCCGGGGTATTGATGACTGAGTTGGTCGACTTCAACCAGTGGCATAGTTGGGCTTCTCTTCGATTTAAAGACTTTAAAAGGCGTATGGCAGCGTTACGAGCGATGGTCAGGCAAGGATAAATCACGATTTCAGACGGAGTTTATAAGTATAAATGAGTACTGGAATCGTGACTTTGACGCCGTATGGGCAAGCGCAGTAGCTGCAACGAGTTACCTGTGAATCTCTTTTCAAGGCTTGATCGCCAACCCCCACGGATACCTCCCCACCTTGATCGACTTGATCACTTTCTGCCTGGCAACGTCGACCACGGAAACATCGCCACTGATGCCATTGGTCGTCAGCAGGTATTTTTCATCCGGCGTCAACGCCATATGCCAGACCCGGCGACCAACCAGCAGATAGTCGAGTACTTCGTAAGTCTTGGCATCCACCACCGCAACATGGTTGGCAGGCCCCAGCGCAACAAACGCATAACGGCCGTCAGAGGTCAGTTTGACCCCCACAGGTTGCACCTTGTCCGGGTGGACGCCACGAATATTGAAGCGAATCTTGTGGATCTCCTCCTTGCTGGCGACGTCTATCACCGACACGGTGCCACCAATTTCGGCGCTGGCCCACAGCTGTTTGCCATCCTTGCTGAACTCAACATGGCGCGGTCGCTGATCGACCTTGGTGTTGTGAATCAGCTGGTTGGTGCTGGCGTCGATCCAGTGCAGCATGCTGGTGGTTTCCGAGGTGTTGACCACCAGTTTGCCGTCCGGGCTGACGCCCATGCCTTCCGGTTCAACGCCAACGTCGATCTGGCCGCTAACTTCATGGGTGTGGGTATCGACGACGGTCACCAGCGCACTGTCTTCGTTGGAAATATAAAGACGGTCGCCGTCCGGGTGGAGGGCAAACTGCTCCGGGTCCTCGCCGGATGGCAGGTTGGCGACCACCCGGTTGCTGGCAACGTCCAGTACCTGCACCGTGTCGTCGTCGCTGGCGCAGATGTACAGCAGGCTGTAATCCTTGTTGAAGGTGATGCCGCGCGGACGCTGGCCAACCTCGATGGTGTTGATCACTTCGAGGCTGTCGAGGTCGATCACCGACAGTGAGTCGTCTTTTTCGTTGGACACATACGCCAGTGGCGTTGCCAGTACCAGGCCGCTTGCCAGCAGGGTTGCGGTTGCCAGCGCGGTTCGGATCAGGCTGGTTTTAAGCGGACTGGCAAGCCGAACGTGTGTCAGAGGGCGAGGGTTGTTCATGATCTGTATCTCTTGTAATTACTGCTGGTGACAGCCATCTCGCAAGCTCAGCTGCCAATCCGGCACTGGCTTTCCGGTTTGTCGAAGCCAAGGGTATCCAGTTCCGTGGTTGGGTGCAGGTAGCCTTCCTGCGGCGACTGGGACACCAGCGCCCGTGGATGGATCAGTGGAATCGGCTGACGCAGCTGGCCATTCCAGTTGCGGTAGGTCAGCTTGCGGCCCTTGAAACCTGCCAGTTCGAAGTCCGGTCCCAATAAATAGTCTTTCAGCGCCGCAGCGGCGTATGGTTGTTGGTGAGCGAGGGTTTCACCAATTGAACGCATGGCTGCCCAGGCGGCGTAGTCCTTGTCGGTCATCCAGCGATGGGCCAGCCGGTCAAAACGATTCTGCAACTGCGCTGCGCCCCATTGTTCAACCACCCGGTGCCAGCCAGTCGGAGTCAGCCCCTGGGTGCCGACCACCGGGCGCGGGTACCAGGTGTTGTAGAGAATAAATTCGCCAAAATCCCCCGGTTCATCAGCGACGATTACCGCATCGTATTCTTTGGTCTGGGTGAACAGCGGCACTTCAGCTGCGGCACTGCGGCGCAAATCGGCGTCGAAGGTCCAGTCTTTTTCGGCCACCAGTTTGCCACCAAAGCGTTTGGCGCTGCGGCGTACTGCATCGGCATAGAGCTTGTCGCCGGGGCGGGTGCCGGTGATCAACAGCCACTTTTTCAGTTTCTTGCTGATCAGCCATTGCGCCAGTGCGTCGGTCAGCATGGCCCGGCTGGGCAGGGTATGTAGCACATTATTGAGGCAGGTCTGGCTGCGCAATTCATCACTGTTACTGCCGATGTTAAACAGCAGCAGGTTGGGAGCGAGCAGACTGAGTTGTTGCAAGGCATCAGCCGGGGCGTTGACCAGCACCGCCTGCATGCCGTTGGTTTGCCATTGCTGCAAACTGGCCTTGAGGTCGTCGAGCTGGTAACTGCGGGATTCTTGCAGCTGATATTGCAGACCGAGAAATTTGCCACCGGCATTGTTGTCGTCGCGACCGAGGCGGGCACCTTGCAGACCATTATCCTCGGGGTCTGGCAAGACGTTGGACAGCAGTGGCGATTGTTGCTGTTGCAGCTCCAGATAGCCGATCTGGATGGTTTGCAGTTCGGCGGCCTGGCTGGTGGTTGCCAAAAGGACTGTTGTTGCAGTGGTTAGCGCTGTAGTGGTTAGCGCTGTAATGGTTAGCGCCGCCAGGTTGGCCAGACGGCTTTTGCAAGTCAGCATCGAAGTGGTTGCCAGACGTTGGATCGCAGTGCTGATGTCCATCAAAGTCATTATGACGGGCCCTGATTCGCTGAATACATTTTGTTGTTTTTATCAGTGTGGCTGGTCGCTGGGACACTACCAGTCATGCTGTTATGGCTTCAGGTTACGCAAGCCGCAGCAGGGCAGATATAGCCTTTAAGTAGGCGATTTTTACGCCTCTCGTACTATGAATAATACCCTGCACCTGCTGGCAGAATACTAACTGGCAGTGATTTCTGCTGGTTTGTGGCGTATAGCCGGGGCGATGGGCTAGTCCTGTAGCGGGTCGGGAGGTAGCGTCGGGGATGGTCGTAAAACCTACTACCAAGGTACAGAAAATCGACTACCAAAGTGTTCTGTGGCCTGTATTACCTCATACCTAGAATGAAGCCATCAAAAATAACAAAACGATAGGTGCTCAATAATGAAAACTACCGCTTCTGCGATGCACGGTTTGATGCTTGCGGGTCTGATGGCAATTTCAGGTGCTGTATGGGCTCACGGTGACGTTACTCCACAGCCAGTTGATGTATCCGGACTGGAGCAACTGGGTGATGAATGGCGTGAACAGAACCCTTATGTGGGTAACCCGAAAGCCATTGAAATTGGTGAATCTGCCTATGCCCAGAACTGTGCTCGTTGCCATGGTCTGGAAGCCATCTCCGGTGGTATCGCGCCAGACTTGCGTTACCTGGAACCTGGCCTCGACGGCGACGAATGGTTCGTTTACCGGGTTCGTAACGGTGCGGTTCGCAACGGTGTTCCCTACATGCCGAAAATGGCTGACTTCCTGAGTCAGGAAGCACTCTGGTCGATCCGCGCCTGGTTGGTAACCAAGTACGTTCAACAGTAAGTTGACGGCGACTTCTCTCATGAGACTGAATGAGTGCAAGCGGCCCGGATTCGCCCTGCGGTGGATCTGGGTCTTTGTATTGCTGGCGTATGCAGCCGTTCCGGTGCAGGCGCGTTCCCTTGATGACGTTAAAGACAGCGGTGTGATCAGCGTTGCTGTTTACCGCGATTTTCCTCCCTATTCCTGGCTCGACGGTGAAACCGCCCGTGGTTTCGACGTCGATATTGCTGAGGCTTTGGCCGCTGGCCTGGGTGTCAAACTGCAATTGCACTGGATGATTCCGGATGAAAACCTCGACGACGATCTGCGTAACCATGTCTGGAAAGGGCATTATCTGGCCCGCATCGAAGATGAAGCCATGCTGCGGCGGGAAGTCGCGGATGTGATGTTGCGGGTACCGTACGACCGTGAGTTTGCCTTCAAGGTGGACCCGGACGGCAAGGTGATCAATGACCTGGTGCACTTTTTTGCGCCCTATCAGCGTGAGCGCTGGGAGCTGTTGATCGACCGCGAGCAGATTGATTCTATCCAGAATCTGGCCATTTTCAACTACGACAAGGTCGGGGTGGAAATCGATACCCTGCCGGATTTCTATCTGGTCGGGGCTTTCCGCGGCATGCTGCGCAAGAACGTGGTCCACTACACCACCACCATGGATGCCGTTGAAGCCATGGGCAAGGGTGAAGTGGCGGCGGTGCTGGGGATGCAGTCGCAGTTACAGTGGGGGCGGGCGAAGCTCAATCAGCAGGCTGGCGAAGAACGCTACGTGATTGCGGACATTCCCATGCCGGATCTGCCGCATCGCTTCTGGGATGTCGGGATGGCCGTAAAGGACGACTATCGGGGCCTGGCCTATGAACTGGAAGAAGTGATCAACCAGCTGGTGTTCAGTGGCCAGATGGCCAGCATCGCTGACCGCTATCACTTTCCTTTCCTCAAGACTGACCATTATCTGGTTCAGGAACAGACGCAATAATTCCCTGTGTGTGTTTCTTCTCCCGGCGTGGCCGCCTGGCGGCCGCGCCGTTTTTATTGCTGCTGTTGGCTGGCGGAATTTTCGACTGAACGCCTGTTATATCAGCACTACTGATCATTCGGCAGTACCAGTCGCGGTATCGGGACTGCTACCAAGGTACTGGGAAATCAACCCGCAGGTCGGATTGGATGAAAAGCGCTCGAAACCAACAATGATCGGGTATCTGGAAAAAGATGCACCTGTGGCTGCCAACCCACTTGGGCGGGCACAGAAGCTCCTATACGAATAAGAAAATCCTTCCAAGGAGAAAATAATGAAAACAACTTCTATCGGCTTGAAGGGTCTGGCGCTGTCCTCTCTGGTTGCTGCCATCGCTCTGGCAAGCCCTGCCCAGGCGGGTGTAACCGACAAAGACATTCTCGACGACCAGGCAACCACCAACGACGTCGTCAGCTACGGCATGGGCCTGCAGGGCCAGCGTTACAGCCCACTGGCCAAGGTCAACGCCCAGACCGTGCAAGATCTGACTCCGGTGTGGGGTTTCTCCTTCGGCGGTGAAAAACAGCGTGGTCAGGAATCCCAGCCAATGGTGAAAGACGGCGTAATGTACGTCTCCGCCTCTTATTCCCGCGTTTTTGCGATCGACATCAAAACCGGTGAAGAACTGTGGCAGTACGACGCCCGTCTGCCAGAAAACATCATGCCTTGCTGTGACGTGATCAACCGTGGTGTGGCCCTGTACGACAACCTGGTGATCTTCGGTACGCTGGACGCCAAGCTGGTTGCGCTCGACAAGGACACAGGTAAAACCGTCTGGAAAAAAACCGTTGCTGACTACAAGGCCGGTTATTCCATCTCGGCGGCACCGATGGTCGTCAAGGGCAAGGTTATTACCGGTGTATCCGGTGGTGAATTCGGTATTGTCGGCAAGGTAGAAGCCTACGATGCCAAGACCGGTGAACTGGCTTGGACCCGTCCAACCGTTGAAGGCCACATGGGTTATGTGTGGAAGAACGGCAAGCAGGTTGAAAACGGCATCACTGGCGGCAAGGCCAACAAAACCTGGCCTGGCGACCTGTGGAAGTCCGGTGGTGCCGCCACCTGGCTGGGTGGCACCTATGACGCCGACACCGACCAGCTGTTCTTCGGTACCGGTAACCCGGCACCATGGAACTCCCACCTGCGTCCTGGCGATAACCTGTACTCCTCTTCCCGTGTTGCCATTGATCCGGATGACGGCTCTATCAAATGGCACTTCCAGTCCACACCACACGATGGCTGGGACTACGACGGCGTAAACGAACTGATCTCGTTTGACTACAAGGACGGCAGCAAAACCGTTAAAGCGGCGGCAACGGCTGACCGTAATGGTTTCTTCTACGTACTGAACCGCGAAAACGGCGACTTCATCCGTGGCTTCCCGTTTGTAGACAAGATCACCTGGGCCAAGGGCCTCGACAAGAAAGGTCGTCCGATCTACAACGACGACGTGCGTCCAGGTAACCCGGCAGATTCTGCTGATGGTCACAAGGGTAAAACCGTTGTCGCGGCACCATCCTTCCTGGGTGGTAAAAACTGGATGCCAATGGCATTCAGCAAAGACACCGGTCTGTTCTATGTACCGTCCAACGAATGGGAAATGGACATCTGGAACGAGCCGACCGCTTATAAGAAAGGCGCGGCTTATCTGGGTGCCGGTTTCACCATCAAGCCAATCAATGAAGATTACATTGGCGTATTGCGTGCGATCGATCCAAAGACTGGCAAGGAAGTATGGCGCTATCAGAACAACGCTCCGCTGTGGGGTGGTGTGATGACAACGGCTGGTGGTCTGGTATTTACCGGTAACCCTGAAGGCTACCTGATGGCCTTCGACGCCAAGACTGGTGAGATGCTGTACAAGTTCAACACCGGTTCCGGCATTGTTGGTACCCCAATCACCTGGGATCAGGACGGCGAACAGTACGTTGCCGTGGTCTCTGGCTGGGGTGGTGCGGTACCACTGTGGGGCGGCGAAGTGGCCAAGCGCGTGAAAGACCTCAACCAGGGTGGTTCCGTATGGACCTTCAAACTGCCAAAACGTCATGAAATGGCGGCTCGTTAAGCGCCAGACGGTAACGACGGTTTGAAGCACAGGACTGAATTCCACTCTCTCTACAGGCGTTAGTCCTGAGTTGCTTTACCCGTCAAACTGAAGCCGCACCCGCTAGGGTGCGGCTTTTTGTTTTATGGCGTTTGTTGTTTTAGGTATCTGTTGCAGCGGATTCGGCAAGGGCGCTGTCCCGACATGTCGGGACCCTACGCATGGATATATAAATTCAATTGCGTAGGGGCAAGGCATTGTAGTGGTTCAATAATCCCGGACACCCAGATAGGTGGTAATCTTGCCGCCAAAGAGGTGTTCAATGAAAAGACAACGTCGTTCCTTCACTCCTGAGTTCAAACTCGAAGCTGCCAGCCTGGTTCT
>NZ_JAHXZR010000013.1 GCF_019740315.1 Oceanobacter mangrovi | reverse complement strand
TGGTAGTGTGGGGTCTCCCCATGTGAGAGTAGGTCATCGTCAAGCTCTTAAACAGAAGCCCCGTCAGCTAATGCTGACGGGGCTTTTTTCGTTTTCTAGCTTTTATAGAATGAAAATCTTCAGCTCTCAACCTGGTCAGATTCAGTTGAAGCGTTTTTTCAAACGATTTTTCAGCGGAGCAAAAACCACTCTGCTCTTAAATGTTTGCAAATCCCAGCGGCCATCAATACTGATTCTGGGAATGGTATAGCGATTTCCCTGTTCTGATGCGTAATCAATGTTGGTTGTGCAGGCTCCTTTGAAACCCAGTTCTTCTACGATTTTGAGTGTTTCCTGGTTTCGAGCCCACTCCTTTCCGAAAGGGTAGGCCAGCCAATTTTGTGGCGATGCCTCCCAGCTGGATAATAGTTTGAAGGACTCTTCAAACTCCCGTCTCTGTTGCTCTGCTGTTAATAACGCCAGGTTGGGGTGGCTATGTGTATGAGGAGCTAATTGCAGAAATGAAGAGGTCTGTGCAGCCTTGAGTTCTGTTGGACGGCAAAAAGCATTGGCTGGAATATTCAGTTGAGTAACGATGTTCGCTACCAAATTATCCAATCCCTGCTTTGTATCAGATAGTGCCCGTTTGCGGAGAGTCGAGCAGATATGCCCAACCTGGGTCTTGTTGGACAGGTCAAACTCCCCATTTAGAATCGAATCATTCAGGTTTAATTTGCCTTTACCCTGATTACCAAGCCAGGCAGACAAATCCCACCAGGGAATCCATTTCGGATCCTGCACGGCTTTGGTCGCAATAAACCAGGTAACTGGCACCTGGTGTTTTTCAAACAGTGGCATGCCAAGATCAAGTACATCTTTATAGCCATCATCAATGGTGATTGCTATTTGCCAGCGCGGGTTATGTTTGCTGCTGGCTAACGTATCGAGAGTTACAAAATCCGCAAAGCTGGCAAGCCAACGGATTTGCTTTTCAAGTTCTGCAGCAGGCGTCGTCGAAACCGGACTTGGGAAGGCGTCGGTATAACCAGGACTTGAAAACCTGTGATAGCAGAGCACCAATTTGCGGGATTTCAGGCCAGTTGCAAAAGGTGCTAGGCTGCCTGTGATGGTGTTGATCAGGCGCTTCATACATCAGAGACTCTTTTTCAGTTGCTTGGCCAGCTTGAGTAAAGGGGAGTAGGTTTTGCTGAATTTGTACTGGCTTACGGCTGCTCCACCAAACTCACTCTTGAAGCGAGCGATGCGATATTCCGGATTGCTTTCATCGCAGCCGTCATAAAACCCGCCGAGATCAAAGAATTCCAACCCCTTAGCCTTGGCGTCTTTGATAGCCTCCCATATCAACAGTCGATTACCGTAGCCAATAACTTTGGAGAGAGTCTTGTCATCAGTGGTCAATCGTTTTGAGCCACTCAAAATCCAGCGAGAGTGTTGCTCGTCCTGAAGTGCGAGCAGGCCGCCAATTAATTCTCCTTCCCAATAACAGGTATACAAGGTGCCTTGTTCGACGAAGTGCCAATACATGTCGAGATCGCCTGAGAACTGTTTGGCTTTGACAAAATCCTGGTAAAGATCAAAGAAGGCTTGCTGATTCACGTTCTTTTGAGTAGTCAGCCCTTCACGGGATGCCCGATTTATCTCGTAGCGGCAATTTTTGCTCATGTTTTGCAGTAGTGTGCTTTCATCTTGCTGCAAATTGATCAACAGGGTTCGGGACTCTGTGCGGCTGAATCCGGCTGGGGTGACGTCAGACTGGCAGGCAAAAAAAGAAACCACATCACAGCCACTAACGTCTTGGGGAGGAGTAAACCAATAGCTTCGACGTGAGAAAATCAATTTGCGGGAATCGATTTGAACCAAACCCGGCTCCTTTGATGGTTATTCAATTCGGAAAACGTCAGGTGACTGTTTGCAGGCAAACAACCACCTTGCGTGACTCAGATATTCAAAAGCCTATCCTAACTTCTGTGAATTATCTCTGCTTTTTGTTACCAAATGTTAGATCCAAATCTGCTCAAGGTGCGATTCGGTTATGAGTCCAGTCTGTCCAGCCAGCGTTTTTCCCGGGTTTCGATGTTTCTGCAACCGGGAAATCACTGTCGTAATAGAAATTGACCAGGAAGGGCAGCCAGGTGTCATCGCCAACGGCTGGATAATCTGCCACGGTGTACAACCAGTTAAATGCTCGCAGTAATGCCTTGTCTTGCCACTGCCAGACAGGGTAGCCCATTCTATCCAGTAAAACAGCTTGCGCCATTGCTCCCTGAAGAGCCGTGTAGACATAGTTTTCTTTTGGTGGTGGCCAGCTGAAGCTGCCTCCCCGGCGTTGATCATCGGGTAGCACTCCATCGATAGAGTGGCCATATTTGGTCGCTCCCGGAGGATTGATACCTGTTGGGTGGTTGGCGTCCGCTTGCCAGGAGTCATCTTTGAAGCGGAAGCCTGCATAGATTGATTCATCACCAAGCCAGCCCTTGAACACTTTTGCTGCACGGGCAACTTCTTTGGAATCGCCGAGATATCCTGCAATGGCAATGCGGGTTGCGCCAGCATACGTCCCCCAGTTATTCGGGCGAACTTCGTGTGTTGAACGAATGGTTTTTCCGGATGGGAATTCCCGTATCAGGGTTGTGATCAGAAATTGTTTGAAACGGCTGTTGGCATCATCCGGCAGTTTCACCAGATCAGCAGCCAGGATGTAAGCCATTAGCTCCTTGGAGACTTCCAGCACGCGTCCTTTCTTATCGGTGCCAATGGCTCTCAGACAACTGGCGATTACCTCCTGGCGCAGCTTTTCATCACCGGTGCGGGCGTATACCAGCGCTTTAGCCATGACGATGACGTTGGTAGGATCGTCCTGATCAGACAAATTTGGATAGCCTGCTGGTTGTTGTGCCGTTTTATACAGATTCTCCCAGCCAGCGCCGCTCATCGGCAGGCTGGACAATCGTTCTGCATCAATCCATAAGTAGTTTTCCGGCAGCTTTGCCGGACCTGGTGCTGAGTTTGTATCGTTGAGATTGGCGGCAACTGCTTGCTGGGTTGAGTCCAGACAGGACGTGCATAGCACTGCAAGAGTTCCGATGACAAACGACATCTTTTTAACTTTTGAGAATAGAAACGTCATTTTTTATTGCGCCGCTGATATAACTGCTAGACTGGTTTTGAGTCGACTCATAATGTCTCTGCTTGCTGGTTTCGTCTACTGTGATTGAGGTTGTTATCATTAATATTGATCATAAAATATTCATGATACATAATGTAACAGTTTGAAACAGAGTCTCGGTTTTCACTTTTCAGGAACTCTTTTGTGTCTGGTCATCGTTTCCTTTTCGCAGTTTTCATGCTTGCCAGTTTGGCTGGGTGTGGTAGCACCAAGCATATTGGTATGTGGGTCGAAGGTGATGGCCGTGCTCCGGACTATGACAGTGACGGCGTTCCTGACAATATCGATCTGTGTGAAGTCGAAATGCCAGGAGTTCCTGTCGATGAAAACGGCTGTCCATGGGACGATGACCGCGACGGCGTTGCCAATATCATTGATCGTTGCCCGGAAACCTACCCTCCTGCTGTAGTTGACCAGTGGGGCTGTATTATTGATGGCGACGCTGATGGTGTGCTGGATGTGGTTGATGACTGCCCGGACACTCCTCCAGACACGCTGGTCGATTTTGCTGGTTGTACGCTGGACAGTGATGGCGACTCAATTGCCGACTCTGATGATTTGTGCCCGAATACTCCTGATGGACTGGCTGTTGGTGGTGATGGCTGCGCCAACTCTGTCGCCGGTTTGCCAGTGCTGCAGGCTGTTCACTTTGAGTTTAACCGCGATGTTCTGAAGCCAACGGCTGATGCCGTGCTTGATCAGGTTGCCAACTATATGTCCGCCAATCCTGAGGTTCGGATCCTTATTGTTGGTCACACTGACAGCCTGGGAACGGACGTCTACAACCTCGAACTATCCTGGCGCCGGGCCCGTTCGGCCTATCAGTATCTGTTGGGGGTTGGGGTCTCTCCTGATCGTCTGTTGCTCGCAGGCAAGGGGGAGTTTTCACCGATTGACTCGAATGATTCGAAAGAAGGCCAGGCACGTAACCGACGAGTTGAGTTTCTTGTTGTTGAATAGCGGCTGTTGCATTGCCATCAGCCTGGTCTTCAAATCGTGCGGTACTCGCCAGATAGCAGGTGATCAGAGCCTGACAGGTTGTTAAGGAACGGATGTAATCATGACTATGGAAATCAGTGCGATCATTCCGACTTATCACCGGCCGGTAGATCTGAACAAGTGCCTTGAGTCGATCTTGCGTCAGACTCTATTGCCTGATGAAGTCATTTTGATTGATGACGGAGATCTTGGTGGTTTTCCAATGCGTGAGCGCCTGGAAGCCAGGGGAATTGAATGTGTTTACTTTCAGAAAAGTATCCCCGGGGTGACCGAGTCTCGCAACAAGGCTGCTGAAATTGCCCGTGGTGAGCTGCTGGTTTTTCTGGAAGACGATGTGGTGTTATTTGATAACTACATTGAAGAACTGATCCGCGTCTATCGGGAGTATGATCAGGACGGTCAGCTGGGTGGTGTGGGCGGCATTATTGATAATGAAAGTCTGTCAGTTTTTGAACGGGTGTTTGAACGCATTCCCTTCATTCTTTTTGGAATCTCTGGATGGCGGGAAGGACGCGTTCTGAGGTCGGGCTTTGCAACGGACTATGGACGCACCGGTTTTCCTATTAGTAAAGTCGAGCCAGTTGATTTCCTGTTAGGAGGGGTGTCCTCCTTCAAACGGGAAGTATTCGAGCATTACCAGTTCTCGAATCGATATCGCAGTGCCAGTGGCTACGGGCAAGGTGAGGACAAGGAATTCAGTTACCGGGTTTCCAAACGGTATCGTTTGTTGGTGAACCCAGCAGCTCGATTGTGTCATTACCCGGCACCCAAGAAGAATTTCAATCGCTTTATCAAAGGACGCGCCTTTGTTTTATCGCGCTATTACTTCTTTGTCGAAAGCGTTAAGCGTTCACCGCTCGACTGGTTTTTTTTCTGGTACGCTGTGCTCGGGTATGTGTTATATGCAGCAACCCGGGTTCTACTGACTTTCAGGAAAAAGGAATGGCAAAGGCTGAAGGGTACCCTGGCGGGAGTGATGGATATTATTCGTCAACGTAAACTCGACTCACTCTAATGGATGGAGAGTGAATGGCTGTAATTTCGCGCAAGCAAATTCTTGGCGGCATCAACACTTTGGGTCTCAAGCTCTTTAATCTTGGGGCTATGTTTGCTGTGTCTGTCGTTTTGGCAAGGACACTGGGAGTGGAGGAATATGGCCACTACGTGTTCGTTTTTACTCTGGTTGGACTGCTGTCAGAACCTCAGTTTATCGGTTTGCGCACACTTGCAGTGAGACATAGTTCACTTTATTTGGCTTCTGGATCTGTTGCGCTGGTAAAAGGCCTCTTTTCTCGGCTGTGGCTGTTTTCGTTGGTCGGGGCTTTGGTTGGTGGCCTGGTCTTGTCATTGGTTGCGCTGTTGATGAAGCAAGACCTTGGTGATCAGGCTTTCTGGCTCTGCCTCAGTGGTGCAATCCTGCCTGTGTTTCTGGGGATAAACCGCATTCGTGATGGCATGTTGCGTGGCGCAGGTCGACTGGTTGCCGGACAAATTCCCAAGTTGTTGTTGCGACCCTTGTTTCTGTTGGTTTTTATAGGCATTGCCTGGTTGATTCTGCGGCAGGAATTTACCGCGGGGTGGGCGATGGCGATGCAAGTATTGGCAGCTTTGTTGGCAGCTTTCGTGTATCGGCACATGACCTGGCGCTATATCGATAGCCAGCTTCCTGCCGGGCCCACGGAATATCGAACCCGCGACTGGTTGCGGGAGTTGTTCCCACTGATGCTGACCGGCTGGCTGTTGGTTGCTGACAGTCGTATTGGCATCCTGTTGTTGGGGGTGTTGGATGACACTGCTGAGTCGAGTAAATTTCATGCAGCCTTTCGTATTGCTGAAATTATTACATTGGCGCATGCGGTCGCAAATTTGATCATTGAGCCCATGATTGCCCGCCACTACGAGGCTGGTGAAATGGACAAGTTGCAGAAAAAAATGACCCTGGTCGCTGCAATTATTTTTATCGTCACCATTCCGGTGGCTCTGATAATGATTTTTGCCGGCGAATGGTTATTGGCAATGTTTGGCCCGGAATTTATATCGGTAGCTCCAGCCTTGACGATATTGGCTGGTGCTCATTTGATAGATGCTTCGATGGGAGCAGTAACCCAAATGCTGGCGATGACCAATCATGCGGGAGAGGCCGCACGGGGTATGGCTATGGGGTTGCTGATAAATCTCGGATTATGTTTGATTTTGATTCCGTCATATGGAGCAATGGGAGCAGCCTGGGGCACACTTGTCAGTACTTTTGTATACAAGGTGTTTTTGGTCTGGAGAATTTACCGTCTCACCGGTATCTGGTCGACCCCGTTGTATTTACCATTTAAATTCTTAAGGGTGAGTTAAGCACCTGTGGCATAAAATAAGGTCATGGACCAGCCACAGGGACGCTATAATTTAACAAAATTGCCCAGTACTGTAGGCAAGGCAGCGAGAGGCTCTGGCAACTGATCTGACAAGCTGATCAGTTAGAGTAATCTGGTGCCAAGCGGAGCCCGAGGAGCAACCGTGTACAATACATATCATCTGATCAACAATGAGCCGTTTCTGAACAAGCCTTCGGCCAAGATCTTTTTTGACTCCAGTACGCATGCCAGGGCCTGGGAGTTTCTGCGGACCGCCATCAACTCAGAAGAACCTGCGATTCTTGTTACCGGTAACTATGGCGTCGGTAAGACAGTATTGTGCCTGAAGCTGGTTGAACAGCTGAAACAGGATGATCATCCATATGTATATGTCTCTACACCGATGCAAAGCTATCAGGAAGTGCTGTGGGGAATTTGTAGTGCTCTGAAAATCAAGGGTGTTGCGGCCGCCAGCGAAGAAGATGATCTGCATCGTGCGATTTATAAATATCTGGATAAAAGTCCGGATACCAAGCTGCTTATCATTGTTGATGATGTACAGGAACACAATTCCAAAACCCTTAATAAAATTCGGTTGTTGTCCAACTATACGCAGGATGGCAAGTATTCCATTCGGCTATTTCTGTTTGGTAGTCCGGCATTTGTTACCCGGCTGAAAGCGGTTGATATGGAGCCTCTGGATCAGCGTATCAAACGACGTTTTGATGTTACCGGTCTGGATTTCGAAGATACCAAGGAATATATCTATTTTCGCTTGATTCACGCGGGAGCCAAAGGATCACCGTTTTTCACCGACGATGCCATTCAACGCATTGTGTCTGCAACTGACGGAATTTTGCGGAAGACGAATAATCTTTGCGATATGTGTTTGCAAATTGGTGCGTCGAGAGGCATAGAAGATATTGATGTTGATTTGGTTAATGAATCCCTGTTGGCATTGGGATGGGAGCTAAAAGATACCAAGCCAGAGGCCACTGAAGAGCCGTCTACTGTGCTTCCAGCCCCTGCACCGGCTGTGACTGCATCGGTAACTGCAGCCCCCCTGAGTCCGGCAGCCGTTGTTCATCCACAGGTTCAGACTCCGGCAGCTATTCCGCCTGAGTCCCTGGCGAACGAAAGCGGCGTGGGCCCTTCTATCCGGATTCATTCAGAGTCCGGGCAGGGGTTTATGGGACAGTCCGGTGCTGGGCAGCAGTCGCCGTTTGAACCTAATCGACATGGCGGCATGAACAGCGGCATGCCACCACTGAATACTGCCAGCGGTTACCACGCTGGTAGCGGCAATATGTCTGCAGCAACAGGAAATCCGTTTCATCAGCCAGGCTCTGTGCCGATGGGACATATGCAGCAGAATTCCCAGTCCACGGGCTTTGGGGGCAGTCATGTTGCTCACCATGATACTGACAAGGAGATTGCACCACCCAAACCTGCGGAGTCCCGCTGGACATCCTGGCTGTTTCGGGGTGCGGTCGTGCTGTTGTTGATTGCTATTTTTGCTGCCGTCGTATTGAGGGATACCAATGTCGCGGGCTAGATATATCATTAGGCTGAACTGGAGCTGCGCTCATGTCTGACGCTCCTTCATCCAGAGCATATGCTGAACAATTCCGTCAGTTGCGCAATGGCTCTGGCGCGACAGTTGCTCCACCGATAGATAACGGTCTGTCCTACAGTGATCGTTATCGTCTGCATGCCAATCGGCCAGGGAGGGACGTTCAGTCACAACCAACGCCAGCTGCGGAAATACCGGTTGCGGCAGCATTTGTCCCTCCGCAGGCAGCGGTTGTGCAGCCTGAAATTACAGCTCCGACTTCTGCTGCTGTAGAAGAACCACAGCCACCAAAACAGCAGAACCCTTCGAAAGAAGCCAAACCGTTTTTGAAAAAGCTGGTGGCCAGGGGCCAGATGCTGGGTTTCTCGAGCAAGGTGGAACGTCAGTTGACCCGCAGCTTGCGAGAACTGGGCATGATCGAAGGTAACCTTTCGAGTGCCGGAAAAGACCTGAAGACCCTTTATTTCACCAGTTGTTTTGATGGTGATGGTAAAAGCATCTCAGCCTTGTACGCCGCTTATGGTTTGGCCAGCCATGGTGAGAAGGTCTTGCTGATCGACTCCAATGTTAATAACCCGGGGCTGCAACGGTATTTTGCTGCTCAGGGGCCAGGACTGGCTGACATCATTACTGGCCATGTTCCGGTTGAAATGGTGTTACACCCGACTCGCTATAAAAGCCTCGAGTACATTCCGGCCGGACGTTTACCGGTTGGGGCGCATATCAGTAATCGGGCCATGAAAGAGTTGCTGGAGCTACTCAAGCCTTATTACCGCTATATCGTGGTGGATGGTTCATCGGTGTTTTCATCTTCCGAAGCGACCCGAATGGCGTCCGCCTTTGATGGCATGGTGATGGTAGTGTCGTGCGAACAGACCCGTTGGGAAGTGGCACAAAGCGCGGAGGAAAAAATCACCAACTCTGGCGGTAAGCTGGTCGGGATTTCCATGAACCGCAGAAAGTTTTATATCCCCCGTCGTATTTACGACTGGTTGTCGGGCTGAGTCAGGGGCGTCGGAAGTTACAACATGAAGAATATCTACTCAAACTGTCGTGTCCTGTTTGTCTGCCTGTTGGCTTCGTTGCTGCTGGCAGGTTGCTTCGGCGCGCCTATGGGATCAGACAGTGAAGCTGACAAAACAGATATTATTGATCATACCTTAGGGGTGCCATCTGCCAAGATTGCAACCCTGAATATGGCCAATGACTACCCGTTGTTCGACCACTATTACATCGCCCCGGGCGATATTCTCGACGTGGTGTATAACCTTGAACGACGTCTGCAGGATGCCCGTTTCGAGATCAACCTGTACCACTCGCTGGATATTAAATTCCTTGGCGCGTCCGAGCTGGATATCAGCCAGGACGTGTTGCCGGATGGTACGATTTCGTTGCCGTATTTTGGTTCTTATCCGGTCATTGGCAAAACCTCGGAAGAGCTTAAAAACGAGCTTGAAAAAGCCTACGCCCGCTATTTGCGCTATCCGGAAGTGGTGGTTGAAATTCGCAATATCAATGCTCGGGTTGAGCAGATCCGTACCGACTTGCGTACTGCGGGTCGTGGTCTGAGTAAACTGGTCACCGTGCGGCAGGATGGTTATGCCTCGTTCCCCATGATCGGTGAGTTCTACGTTGCCAAGCGCACCATTGCCCAGGTGTCGACCGATATTATCGAGGCTTATGAGCGTTATATGCCGGGTTTGAAGGCCAACCTGTTCCTGCATGAGCAGACTGGTACCAACATCTATGTGATGGGTGAGGTCAAGGACCCGGGTGCCTACGACATCAACCGACCAGTGAATATTTTGCAGGCGATCGCGATGGCTGGCGGCTACACCCAGGAAGGTCAGACCGAAAACCTGGTGGTGTTCCGTCGTAATGGCGATCGGCTGGATGCGCACCGTTTTAATATCAAGGATATGGCTCAATACGGTGCTCATGCGACCAGCTTCTATTTGCAGCCGGAAGATATTGTGCTGGTGCCGCGTAGCAAGGTGTCCAGCTTTGCTCAGCTGATGAGCGAAATTGCTGATATCACCTTCTTCCAGGGCCTTGGGCTGGGGATCAACTATGACATTCCGTAAACCACATTCAGTGTCAGAGATGGCTATTTCACTATGAAAACCCAGGACTATATCAAGGAGTTTGCGATCATCTTTTTCATCCAGAAAAGGGTGATTCTCGGGGTGGTTCTGGCGGCGGTGGTCATCGGTACCCTGATTGTGCTGTTCGCGCCTCGCAGTTATCAGGCCAAAGGCGCGGTTATTCTGAAAGGCAGCCAGTTATTGCAATCGCAGGAAACGCTGACGGACGTGCGGGCGGAAGTCGGCCCAATCTCTGAGGCTGACCTGTTTTCTGACATGGAAATTATCCAGTCACTGGATGTGGTGCTGGGCGCCATTCATCGGGTACAGGCGGAAGGCAAGCTGGATATCGATATCAACGATATCGAGATGATGAGCCGCATGGCCAGCAACATTCAGAAGAACATGACGACCAGTCTGGTACCTCGCTCGACCATTATTCGCGTTAACCTGACCTGGAACAGCCCGGAAATCGCGACCTATTTATTGTCGGCAGTGTTTGAGGAATACCTCAAGCGACGTCAGAGCGTTTTCAATCCGGAAGAGGAAGTTGCTTTCTTTGAAACCCAGCTGAAGTCTTTCCACGACAGTCTAAACACGTTGGAAGATCAAATGGTGGAGGTGTCTGGTGGCACCAATGCCCAGGCGCTTAGCAACCTGATCAAGCGCAATATTGAGCTGCTGGCAGATCTGGAGAAGGATATGACCAATCTGGAATCGCAGCGGATAGCCAAAACCCATTATGTCGATTACCTCGAAGACAGCATGAAGCGCGACGGTATCAACCTGTTTACAGCGATCGACAGCCTGGAGCTGGGTGACTTTTCGAAAAAGGTGCAGGACTTGCTGATCGAGAAGGAAGCCAAACTACGTGTTTATACCGAACAAAACCCACAGGTCGTTCGTGAGACAGAAACCCTGGATCGTCTTTACAAGGTGTATCGCAAGGAAGTACAGAGCCACATTGAGAAAGAACGCAGTGAACTGCGTGGTGTGGAAGATCAGATCCTGGCAGCCAAAGAGCAAATGGCCGGGGTGGAGCGCAAGAATGCCGAGTTATATCAGAAGATGCTCGATGCTGAACGGCTCGATCGTGAACATGGTGTTATTGAGGATTCCTACAAAACGTTCGCGACCCGTTACCGGGAAGCCAAGATTCGCAGTGAAACCGAATCGGATCGTTTGTTCTCGGTATCCATTCTGGAGCGGGCTTATGCCTCCAACCAGTCGATTTTCCCCAAAGCCGGGCGAATTCTCCCCATCAGTCTGATTCTGGGGCTGTTAATGGGTGTGACCATTGGCTTCCTGCTGGAGTTTTTTGATCACAGGTTCAAGCGACCTGAAGATATCAATAACTATACGGGCGTCGTCTATCTTTTTTCGGTACCGGATAAAAGTACCCATTAATCTTGATGCGGCCCGTAATTGGGTTTGCTGAGGCCAGGCAAAAACTGGCGTTGTTGTTTAGTATTTGAGATGTAGATCTCAAAAAAATTGACGGGGAATGCAGTTGCCAATTGGTGACAAGATGGAAAGCCAGAGTCGCTGGTAGCCATTCCCATTACGGAGCCTCAGAGACTGAGCTATGAAAGTACCCGTAGTAGAACGATTGCTCGCACTGTTCCTGTTGATTCTTGCTTCCCCATTGTTTCTTTGCCTTTACCTGATGGTTTGGCTGACTTCCGGTCGGCCGGTCTTTTACGTTGGTGAGCGGCTTGGCTATCAGAAAAAGCCGTTTAATATCATCAAGTTCCGCACCTTGCCATTAAACGCCCAGCAGAAAATCGGTGGTGAGTTGTTTAACCACAAGCACGACCAGATTCGTCCGGCGGCGCAATTTATGCGCGATACCCGGCTGGATGAGCTGCCGCAATTGTGGAATATCGCCCGTGGTGACATGCAGTTCATTGGTCCAAGGCCAGAGCGCTACGAAGTGTACGTCAAGCAATGCAAGGATATTCCGAACTACGAAGACCGGTTTCGTACGGCCCCCGGCGTTGTGGGGTTCTCACAGCTGTGTACTCCGCACAGTGCGCCCAAAACCATGCGGGCGCGAATTGACCGCCAATACGTTACCAGTGCTTCGCGCAGCCAGCTGGGCTTTGGGCTGTTTGCTGCCTGGGCATTGTTACGCCGCCTGGTATTAGGTTCTGTTAACTATTTCTGGAAGGAAAAAATTGCTAATCAGCTGATCAAGGGGCAGCAAGAGCGTCGCAGCCAGCCGCGTATTAATACCAATGGTGCACGAGTAGAAATCCAGAGCTACGACGGTTCTGAAACCCTGTTTAGTGGCCAGATCAGCGACATCAACCACCAATACATTCGCATGTCTGGCCATATCGATCTGGATCATGATGTGCGCTACAAGGCCAGAATGACTTCGAGGCCAAAGAAGTCACTCGGTGGTCGCTCAAAAGTCGCCTATTGCTACATCAGTGTGGTGCGTGAAAATACCGGACGGCCATCGGGTGAACGGGAATATCTGGTTGAATATGAACCGGCGTCACCGCTGAATCATTATCTGATCGATCAGTACTTTCTGCACAAATCCATCATTGCCTCGCCCAACTGACAGGCCTGAATTGTGATCAATCTGAAAAGCGAAAAACGGATTGACTCAAGCCAGTTGGCTCGTGAGCGGATCATGGGCGGGCGATACAACAGCTGTTTTGATCACTGGATCGCGCAGCTGCTGTTTATCATCATTATTTGTTCGGTGCCCTTCTTTAAGTGGCGTGACCTGCCGGGCCCCAGCTTTATGCGGGTGGACTGGCTGGCGATGGGCGGGCTGCTGCTGGTCATTGGCCCCTGTCTGGTACTGAATAAACGCTCAATTTACCGGCTGGGTTCAAGTATCTGGCCAGCCTACCTGATGTTCCTGCTGGTTAATCTGATTTCCGCACTGATTTCACCCTTCCCGGGGCCCTCGGTGAGCGGAATGATGATGCTGGTACAGGGGTTTGTGCTGGTGACCATGACCGTGCTGGTGGTGAACCCGGTTAGCCTGCAAGGCAGTTTGTACTGGTCGATTGCCTGGAGTACCGGTATCGGTGCACTGTTGGCCTGTTTCGGCTATTTTGGCGGTATGGAGCAATTCCAGCAGGAAGATTCCAACCGTGGCGTAGGGGCAACTCTCAGCTCCAACAACATGGCTATCATGTGTATTTTCGCTTATCCGCTGGTGGTCTACGGAGCGATTTATGCCAAAAGCAATCTAGGCAAGATCGTGGGCTGGATTTTCACCCTGTTTGTGGTGGGGGGGATTGTTTCAACCCTGTCGCGGGCGGGCTTTCTGGTGATGATGCTGACCTCTGTGGTGTTGCTGAACCAGTACAAAAACAAGTTTCAGGTGCGTTATTTTGGTCTGGTAATTGCGGGCGTCAGTGTCTTTTCGGTGGCCGTGGTGCTGTTTATTCCGGAAGACTTCGTTGAGCGACAGATGTCACTGGTCAGTGATGAACCTGCCCAGGACCGTTCGCTCGACCGTCGTTCGTCGTATGTCACGGTAGCAGTCAGGGCATTTGAAGAGCATCCGGTGATCGGAACCGGACCAGACACTTTCAAGGAAAACTGGATCAGGTCGGTTGAAACCCGCTTTTTCGACATGGACCGGCGGCCGGCTCACAACACCTACCTGGAAGTTGCTGTGGGGACTGGCACACTGGGGCTGTTTGCCTTTTTCTACTTGCTCTGGCGAATGTATTCAAACTTTGCTTCAGCAGAAAAAAATTTGCGGGAACACGGTCTGGAGGCTGAATCCCAGCTTGCGGCGGCACTCAAAATGTCGCTGGTGGGGGTGTGCCTGTACTTCTTTTTCAAAAGCGGTCTGGAACACAAGTATTTCCTGCTACTGATTGGTTTGGCAGGAACCATCAAATATTACGAAGAATTCAAGCTGGAAGAACATCGCATGAAGCTGGCGGGAGAGCTGCCCGATGATCGCAAGGAGGGAGCATGAACACCGCTGTACCTATGCGAGTCGGTATTCTGATTGCCACTCTGGAAGTTGGTGGCGCAGAACGGATGGCACTGGCGGTCGCCCGTGCCCTCCTCGATGCAGGGCTGGACGTGCGGTTCTATTGCATGGACCCAGGTGGCCAAATGCCGCTGCCAGGGACTCCCGAACAGCAGCGTCAACTGGCCGAACGGATTGTGGTGCTGGGAGATGGCAAGTCTGGCTCGACGCTCAAAAAGGCACTGGCCTTTCCGCGTATGCATCGACGTTTTTGTCGCCATGTGGAAGATGACCAGCTCAATCTGGTCATCAGTTTTATGGAGCGGGCCAATATTCTGAATTTGCTTGGCAGTCGCAAGGTGCCGCGGATTATTTCGATACGCAAGCACCTGTCGATGGCTTTGGCGGATAAGGACCCACTCAAACGTTGGCTGGTTAAACGCGGTTATGCCTTACTGCTGGGGCGCGCCAGTAATATCAATCTGAATTCCAGTGAAGCGGCTGAAGACCTGTTGCAATGGTTTCCGGTTGTAAAGCCAAAGCTGTCGGTGATCAATAATTTTTTTGAGCCATTGATGCTGCAAAAGGGCAAGGACCCCCTGACGACCGAAGAACAACAGCTGTTAGAGGGAACCAGTATTCTGAGCTGTGGTCGATTGGCGGCAGTGAAACGACAGGATGCCCTGATCCGTGCTTTTGCCGATGTTGCCACTCGTCATCCTGATGCCCGTTTAATTATTGTTGGGGATGGCCCCAAGCGGGCAGAGCTGCAGCAGTTGGTGGACCAGCTGGGGTTGCAGCAGCGTGTGCATTTGGTGGGGTTCAAAGCCAATCCGTACGCCTGGATCAGCCGCTGCAAGCTGTTTGTTTTATCGTCGCGGGCGGAGGGTTTTCCCAATGCCTTGCTGGAAGCCATGGCGCTGGGCCGACCAGTGATAGCTGCCGATTGTCGTTCTGGACCACGCGAACTGCTGGCTCCTGAAACGCAGGCATCGGTCAAAACCACTGCAGTGGATATGGCCAGTTTTGGTGTGCTGACTGCACCACTGGAAGGGCCGTTAACCACGGCGCTGGTAATGTCAGATTCTGAAAAATCGCTCGCGGATGCCATTGAGCGAATGCTAAATAACAATACATTATGTGAAACATATCAACAGAAGTCTCTACAGCGCGCGGCAGATTTTTCGCGTGACGTCATACTGGGTCAATGGCTGGTGCTGGCCAACAAGGTGGTTGCCAGCAGTCTACACTGACAGACGTTAGCCTGATCTTCAGGCCTCTTTGCTCGTGACGGATATCTGTGAATACAGGGAAGTAGTTCAAGGGTTAATTACCGGGGATACAGGCAAGTGTACGTTCAATATTTTGGTCTTCGTGAAGAACCGTTTGGTCAATTTGGCCAGACGCCGTGTATCTATAATGCGGCCAGCTTTTCCTACAGCCTGGAGGCACTGGCCGACATGCTGCGGCGTGGCATGGGCCCTGGTTGTCTGATTGGCGAGCCGGGCTCTGGCAAGTCTCTGCTGCTGGACAGTCTCAAACAGCGGTTGGCTACGGAAGGTCATCTGGTTGTGGTCGCTACGGAGCATTCGCTGGTGACCCAGCAAATTCTGTTTGAAATGGCACATCAGTTAGGCATTGGTCAGACCACAGGGATTGGTACCGATGGATTATTCGAACTGGTAGCCAATACGCTGGTGGCCCTGGCTCCCAAACGCCGTATGGTGCTGTTGCTGGATGATGCGGACCAGCTCTCTGCTGACGCCTGGTCGATGATTATCAGCCTGACGATGGCTGAGCGGCAGGGCGTGCGTCTGTTTCCCTCCGTGCTGGTCTCCCGTCAGGTGCTCGACAGTGGCGACTGGCTGGTGCAAATGCGCCTGGGGCAATATTCCTTGCCCGAGTGCAAGGCTTATGTTCAAACCCGTCTGCAGCATGTTGGGGCCAGATCTGCGATTTTTACCGATCAGGCGCTGGAGCGGCTGTATTTCTACAGTGCCGGGATTCCGGAACAAATCAATCTGATCTGTCAGCAAGCCATGACCACTGCCTGCTGGCACGGGTTGGCCGGGGTGGATGAAGCCTTGCTCGATTCTGTGGCGTCGAACATGCAAGTGCCAACGTCAGTACCCTATGAAAACGAGGAAGATGACGACGAGGAAGAACCTGGCTGGATGGAGCGTTCGATGGCCTGGTTGACGGATCATCCGAAAGGCGCTCGCTGGGTTATCAGTGGCTCTGTGGCGGCTCTGGTCGTGTTTGCAATTTACAGCTACACAGCCAATGACTCTCGCCTGATTGTGGCGCCGGAACTGATGCAGTCATTGGATGATCAGCCTGCCAAAAAACGCGATTCGCTGCAGATTTTTGAATCCTCATCGACGGCCAAACCTCAGCCTGACAAGGTTGTAGCCAAGGCAGCTGATGCTGCTCAGCAAAAGGAACAATCATCAGAAACCCGTTCGTTGGCAGAAGGCCTGATTGCCAGTTTGTCTGAGAAGGTGGATAACCAGGCCAAGGCTGTTAAACAGACAATCGCGTCAGTTACTCACAGTAGTCAGTCAGCGGCTTCACAATCACCGGCTGCTCAATCACCAGCTGCGCAGTCACGTCCTTCACAGCCATCTGAAGCTCAAACACAATCCGCTGCGACTCAATCGACGGTCAGCAAACCAACAGCCGCAGTGACTAGCAGGCCCGAGCCCAGTATGGCGGCCGTGATGAGTGGCAACACCGTCATTCCATTTCCGATTGATGGCCAGTCACAAGGGCAATGGCATTCGCTGGCGCTTAACCGAACCGTCGCCCAAATGGCGAAAACCCGCTACGGCGCCTGGAATGACAGCCTCAAGGATATCCTGATGGCGGCCAATCCGCAGATTCGCAATATCGACGATATTGAAACCGGCGAAAAAGTTCATTTACCGGATATCACCGCCCGTACGCTGCTGATTCGTAATGAATATGGCCAATACTTTTTCTATTACGGCAGTTCAGCCAAACATGAAACGGCTCTGGAAATTCGTTCACGGCTGTTGAAAGACGGTTACCAGGCGACCATTCAGACTAATGGCAGCCGTGATCGTATGTGGCGTGTGTTTGCTGGACCGTTCAAAGACAAGCAGGAAGCCTGGAACTCCATGGCCGGTATGGAAATCGGTTTTATTCCCTACCTGTTTGGCTGAAAGTGGCTCTTGTGCCAACGGGTCCGGATTACGCTTAACCGGACTTCTTCGGCTCCCAGCGAATTGGCTGGTGTCCTGACAGAAAATCCATCATGCCCAGCAATGTTCCCAGATTCCCCAGCGCAAAATAGAAAGATACGGACAGTATCTTGTTGAGTGGGCCGAGTGGCAGTTTTTTGCCATCAAGCAGCCAGTGCAACAGTGCAGCGCCATAAATCCCCAGTTGTGGCAGCAGTAACAGCAATAACCATGGCTGTTGCCAGCACAGGGCTGCGGAGCTGAGTAACAGCAACAGCAGAAACACCGGCAGCAAGCGGCGCATTACCTTGTTGATAAACAGGCCGACGGCAATTTGCCAGCTGGTGCGGGCTGGATTCAAGACCACACGATTAAGCCAGATACCACGCAAGGAACGGTTCACAATACGGCGTCGACGGGACAGCTCATGGCCGGAATCGCGCGATGGTGTGCGGATATAGGCTTTGGCTTCGGGCTCAAAGCGAAACTTCCAGCCTTGCGCCAGTACGGTCAGACAGACGTACAGATCATCGGTGACCGCTGCTGCGACACCCTGAAACAGGGAGCGGCGAATCGCATAAATCTTGCCATCGTTAGAGGTGACGCTGCCCCAGGCCGATTCGAGCATTTTGACCTTGCTGTCGGCATCAATATAGGTTGATTGGGCACTTTGCAGCTGACCACTGACGTCCCCGATCAGCCGCTGACCACCGACACCACCAATACGCGGATCAGCAAAATGACGTGCCAACTTGCGGGCAGCCTGAGGTTCGAGCATGGCATCGGCATCGGTGAACAATACAACATCACCACGACAGTGGGGCATGCCGGTATTCAGGGCTTCGTGTTTGCCCTTGTGCTCGGACAGTTCCCAGGCATGCAGCTGTGGGCTATCGATGGATTTGAGTACCGCCATAGTGCCGTCGTTGGAGCCATCCGAAACCACCACGACTTCGAGCTTGTCGTGGGGGTAATCCAGCTCCAGACAATTACGGACTTTCTGTTCGATCAGGTGTTCGCCGTTACGTACGGCAATCAGTACTGAGAGACGGGGCAGGCCAGAGTCTGGTAAATCGACAATATCTGCTCGTTTCGGCAAGCGCTGGCGGTAGAGCCAGAGGAACAGGGGATAACCAACAAACACCGCCGCAATCGCCACTATCGAAAAATACAACAGAATCCAGCCAATCATGATTTAACTATCCATCGTTAGGCGTCTTGTCTGACGCTGACCATTGCGGAGGCGGGTAAGCCGGAACAAACCCGGTATGGGGTCATTTTTAACGGCCCGTCTAAAGGCGTCAATGGCTATATCAGGAGTGGTACCGCCGGAGGTAATGATAAAAGGATAGAGCCAAAGTAAATGTCAGTATGTATGTAAAATAACCGCAACTTATTTAAATGTGTTTTTCTGAGCCAAAATTGGATTTTCTCCTCCTTAGGTTGCCTTGTTGCCGTCCGAGCTGTAGCAGTAGATTGCGGCGTCGGAGATTATATTCCGACCACTGCCTTCCGGTATTCACACAACAATAACAGCGTACGGAATCAGCATGTATCAGGTAATTATTGCGGACGACCATCCATTATTCCGGCGCGCCATGCGTGAAGCATTGGCTGAAACCGGCGAACCCTGTGTTATTTCAGAAGCCTGTGACCTCCCAGCGGCCTGGTCGGAGCTGACGGATCTGGGGGCGGATTTATTGTTGCTGGATTTACGGATGCCCGGCATGGATGGCCTGATGGGGTTAATGCGGTTACGTGCGGAGTTTCCAGGGCTGGCGATCGTGGTCGTGAGTGCCTCCGAAGACGCCTGTGTGATCGCCCAGGTCAAGCAATTAGGCGCTATGGGATATATCCACAAGTCTGCGCCAATGGAACAGATCACTGCTGCACTCAACGATGTTTTTATGGGCAAGCTGAGCTTTCCGGACACCAGTCCGCTGGCTGATCAGTCAACCGCCGCCCGGCAGCTGCAGTCGATGACGCCGCAACAATTGCGGGTGTTACAGCTGATCGCCGAAGGGGCGCTTAACAAGCAGATCGGTTATATCCTCAATATCAAGGAAACTACCGTCAAATCCCATATCAGCGATATCTTCCGCAAGCTGGAGATTAATAACCGCACCCAGGCGGCGCTGCTGGTACAGCAGCTACAGGTGCCGGATTAATTTTCTCTCTGCCAAGGCTCATAGCGGCTGTCAGTGACAGCAGGCCCGTAACCAGGCCCGCAGGGCCATCGGTTTGACCGGCTTGTGCATCAGCTGATAGCCATGTTCTTCGACGTTTTGCTTTAATTCTTCGGTGTAGTCAGCGGTAATCATCAGACCAGGGATTTTTTGTGGCCATTGCTGCTCAGCCTGTGCCAGCGCATCGAGCCCGGTGGCTCCGGCATTGAGATGGTAGTCGACAATCAGCGCATCCGGCGTACGGCCGTCCAGCAGTGGCAAGGCATTCACCAGTGAATCGGCTCCAACCACCTGATAACCCCATTCCTGCAGCAGGATCGACATACCACTGACGATCAGCGGATCGTTATCGATACACACCAGCAAACCGGACTGGGTTGCGACCTGACCGGTCTGGGTTTCTTGCTGTTGCTGTAAAGGCGCTGTTGCCATTGGCACCAACACTGAAAAGCGGGTGCCACGCTGCACGGTTGAACTTAGCTCTAACGGATGATCGAGCAAACGTCCGAGCCGTTTAACGATTGCCAGGCCGAGCCCGAGGGCAACCTTGGGCGTCTGGCTGTCATGCTCTGACAACGGCTGTTGGCTCGGGTCCAGCCGATGGAATTCTTCAAACACCAGTTCCTGCTGATCGGCCGGAATCCCGCAGCCGGTATCCAGCACATCAATACGAAGCTGCTGACCCAAACGACGAACGCCAATCAGCACCCGGCCGTGGCGGGTGTAGCGCAAGGCATTGCTGAGCAGGTTCTGCAGAATACGGCGCAACAATACCGGGTCAGAATGGACGCCACAGCTGCTCGGTACATAGTGGAGTAGCAATTTTTTCTGGGCTGCGATTGGCTGGAATTCCGTCGCCAGTGAGCTGAGTACCTCTGTGACCGGAAAATCCCGGAGCTTCGGCTTGATCAGTTCGGCATCCAGTTTGGAAATTTCCAGCAGCTCATTCAGTAAGGATTCGGCGGAATGCAACGAGTGGTCGAGCAACTGGGCAGTGTCGGTCAGTTCTGTGGTCAGGTCGGGGTGATGCAGGCTGACCCGTTGCAGCTTGTTGAGCAGAGCGGCCGAAAACAGCGACGCCGAATTGAGAGGTTGCACCAGATCGTGACCAGCCGCCGCGAGGAAGCGGGTCTTGTTACGGCTGGCAATCTCAAGATCTTCGTTCAGCTCGGTCAACTCACGGGTTCGTTCACTGACGCGCTGCTCCAGTTCTTCATTGGCCTGCCGTAGCTGGTCTTCCGCTTGCTTGTGTTGGGTGATATCGGAAAACACCGTGATGTAGAGGTCGCTGCCAATCGGACGGCCGTTCAGTTCTATAAAACGACCATCCGGAGTCTTGCGTACATAGCGCAATGGCTCTCGGGCCTTCAGTTCCAGAATACGCTGGTTGATCTGCTCTTCGGTGGCGGCGGTGAGCGGCTGGCCGAACAACAAGATGTGGCGCAGCAGTGATTCGGCGGGTTGGCCGACGTAGAGCTCACCGTTCTGGAAGCCGTAGATTTCCGCAAAACGCTGGTTCCAGGCGACCAGATTCAGCTCGTCATCGAGTACGTTAATGCCCTGATTGAGGCTGTGCAGAATTGAATTCAGCAAGTCGCGGTTGAACGACACCACATCGGATACTTCATCCACCATATGGCGAAGGTTGTCGTAATGGTCGGAACGGCCACTGCTGAGGTTGCGCAACAGCGATTGAGCCCCTTTTCGGCCCACCACCGAACTCAGCAGTCGATCAGCTTCGCGAATCACGGCGTCGGATGCGACTCCTTGTTGCACCAGCCGGCCCGTCAGCGGGTTACTGAAACCTTCAAAAAAAGTCGCCATCTTGGCCGGTGATAAAAACCGCCCCAGCAGGGATTTGAGATCCTGGGTACGAATCGAACCGGATTTGGCGTTGATCAGAGGTAATTGCGGGCTGGTCAACACAAAACGATTGGCCTGTTCGATATCCGTGTAGCTGTTGTGGTGGTAGAGCGAACCGATCACCAGCAGCAGGCTATTGATAAACAGGCTCCAGAAGGTACCGTGCACAATCGGGTCGAGACCATTGAGACCCAGCAAACCATAAGGGCTAAGAAATTCCAGCCCAAAGGCACCGTCCATCAGCGCCAGCGGCAACAGGTCCATATCCACCAGAACCGGCACAAACAGGGTGTAAAACCACACCAGAAAACCGGCCAGGATACCCAGATAGGCGCCCAGCCGGTTGGCGCCTTGCCAGATCATGCCCAGCAGCATGGCTGGGGCGAACTGGGCAATGGCCACCAGTGCCAGCAGGCCGATCTCAGACAGGCTGTGGTAATGCGACAGCAGCCGGTAATAGCAGAACGACAGCATCAGCACGGCAATGATGGCGATCCGGCGGGTCAGCAATACCTGCCGCTTGAGCTGCTGGTCGTCGCCTTGCCAGCCGCTTTTCAGCAGCAGCGGAATCACCAGCTCGTTACAGATCATGGTGGCCAGGGTGATGGAGGAAATAATCACCATCGACGTACCGGCAGACAGGCCGCCGATGTAGGCCAGCAGGGCCAGACCGGTCTCGCCATGGGCCAGAGGTAATTCCAGCGTGATGTAGGTGAAGGAACTGAGCAAGTCTTCGTCAAGCATGGCCGCCAGCCCAATCGGCAGCAAAAACAGGTTCATGCCAAACAGGTACAGCGGGTATAGCCAGCGCGCGGTTTTGAGGTCGCGTTCGCTGCGATATTCCACCACGGTGGCATGGAAATGGCGCGGCAGCGCCATGATCGCAATTGCCCCCAACAGCATGTGGGTGAGGTAGGCGCTGGGATTGGAATATTCCGTCAGGGTCTGGGCGATATCGCCTTCGGCCATGGCCTGATCAAACAGATCGATGAAGCCATCAAACAGGCCGTACACCACAAAAATCCCCACCGCCATCAGCGCCACCAGTTTGATCAGCGATTCAAATGCAATCGCCAGCATCAGCCCCTGGTGGCTTTCACTGGAATCCACCGCACGGGTGCCGAACAGGATGCTGAACAGCGCCATAATCGCGGCGATGATCAGAGTCGGATCACTGTACCAGTTGAGCTTGCTGAGCGAGGTGCTGGTCACCAGCTGGAAACTGTCGGAAACCGCCTTCAGCTGCAGCGCGATATAGGGCACCACACCAAGTAGACACAGCAGCGCGACCAGCGCGCCAATACCGCGGCTGTGGCCATAACGAGCGGAGATAAAGTCAGAAATGGTGGTGCTGTTTTCCTGCCGGGCGACCCGGATCATGCGATCCATAATTTTCCAGCCCACTGTCATCAGCACAATTGCGCCCGCGTAGGTCGGCGCCATCAGCCAGCCGTGGGTCATGGCCTGCTGGACCGTGCCGTAGAAGGCCCAGGTGGTGCAGAAAATTGCCAGCGTCAGGCTGTAAACATAGGGCTGCCAGCTTTGCCGAATCGATTGGCCACCGAGCATGGCAATCACAAACAGCGATGCCACGTAGACCAGCGACAGGCCGCCGACAAACCATAGCTGGCTGATCAGTTCACTCAATGGATGACTCCCTGGCAACGGCCATCAGCAGGCGCCTCTGTGATGGTCTCTGTTATGGTCCCGCTTCTGAACAGGACGTTATTGTTATATCCGTTTTCTAACGCCCGCCCGAATTTGGCTCAACCTACTTTGGTAGGGATTTGTCCCGAATTGGCGGTTGGCTGGCCAGTTCCCCTACTAAAGAACGGTAGGTTCGCTAGCGGCCGATTCCTATAGTTTTTTGGCGATTGGACAGCCATTGAAGGCTGTCGACTATCAACCGACAAGACAACAAGAATAAACAGGAAACGGCTATGAAAACGAACCTGAAGACACTGGTTGCTGTATCTGCCCTGAGCATGTGTGCGGTAGCGGCCCAGGCCAAACCGGTATTGCTGAAAACCCCGATTGCCTTTGGCTCCAACCTGCCTGCACTGGGTACCCCGATTGCCTGGGTAGCCGATCAACTGCCGCTGGTATCTGGCGGCGAAGTCAAAATGAAACTCTATGAACCGGGCAAACTGGTCGCGCCGCTGCAAATTCTCGATGCGGTATCCAGCGGCAAGGTGAACTCGGGTTATTCGATTGCCGGTTACTGGGCTGGCAAGATGCCTGCTTCAGCCATTTTCTCGACCATTCCATTCGGCCCGGAAGCACCGGAATTCGCGGCCTGGATGTATTACGGTAACGGCCTCAAGTTGTACCAGAAAATGTACGACGATGCTGGTTACAACATCCATGTTGAGCCATGCGCCCTGATCAGCCCGGAAACCTCCGGCTGGTTCAAGAAGCCGGTGAATTCGCTGGATGATCTCAAAGGTCTGAACATGCGCTTCTATGGCCTTGGCGGTGAAGTGCTGGCCAAGCTGGGCGTATCAACTTCGCTGATTCCGGGCGGTGAGATCTTTGGTGCGCTCGAAAAAGGTGCCATTGATGCGACGGAATTTTCCCAGCCCGCGATTGATCAGAAACTCGGTTTCTACAAGGTCGCCAAGTACAACTACTTCCCGGGCTGGCACCAGCAAGCCACCTTCTTTGAATTGCTGATCAACGGTGACACCTGGAAGTCGATGAGTGACCAGCAGCGTGCGGTTGTATCTACCACCTGTAAGGCGTCGGTGACCAACTCGGTTGCTGAATCTGAATACATCCAGTTCGAAGCGATCCGTGCCAACGAGGAAGAGCGTGGTGTGATTGTCAAGAAGTGGCCAAAAGAAATGCTTGATGCGTTCCACAAAGCCTGGATGGAGGTTGCTGAAGAGCAGAAGAAAGATCCGACTTTCGCAGCCGTTTATGATGACCTGCAAACCTTCCGTGAAAACTACAAGTTGTGGTCGAACCGTGCCTTCCTGCCGCGTGACTGAGCAGCGCGGTTAACCGGCCATTTCACGCGCTGTCAGCTGGTGTTGGCTGACAGCGCCTTTTTTGTTTTTGCTGAAACGGGTGTTGTATGAGTGCTCAACCGCAAGCTCTGGCTGCAGTTCCGCTGGCCGACAGGCTGGATCGTGCGCTGATCAAACTGGGCGAATGGGTCGCCTGGATTTTCTTTTTGCTGATGCTGGTGATTCTGACCCAGGTGATTTTACGGCGTGGTTTCAGTGCTGGTCTGGTGGCTCTGGAAGAGCTGCAATGGCATCTGTATGCCATCGGTGTGTTTATCGGCGCTGTGTATGCCCAGGCCAATAACAGCCACGTGCGGGTGGATATTTTTCACGCCGGTTTTGGCCCCAAAGCCAAGAGCATTATCGAGATTCTTGGCTTGTTGTTTTTGCTGATGCCATTCCTGCTGCTGCTGTTCTGGCACAGCCTGGATTTTGTTTATGAGTCCTGGCGTATTGATGAACGCTCGCTGGCGCCAGCCGGCTTGCCGCTGCGCTGGCTGATCAAGTCGTTGATTCCGGCCACCATGGTATTGCTGATGCTGGCGGCGCTGAATCGTTTGTTACGGGATGCGATTGTTCTGAAGCGCCTGTTCAGTGGAACTTCCAGTAACACCACTGAGGGAGGCCGCTGAGATGGAAATCAATGAAATCCTCATCGTTGCGATGTTTTTCAGTTTTATTCTGCTGCTGTTCACCGGCTTCCCGGTGGCCTGGGTATTGGCGGGTGTCGGCACTCTGTTTGCGTTGATCGCTTACCTGTCAGATATGTATCTCGACACTGTGATTGGTATCGACTTCCTGTCGGTCGGGCTGGTGGTCGACCGGGTCTACAAGATCATGGATAACTGGATTCTGGTGGCGCTGCCGATGTTTATTTTCATGGGCAACCTGCTGGATAAATCCGGAGTAGCGGAAAAGCTGATGGTGTCGTTTCAGGCACTGTTTGGCCGCGTGCGGGGTGGGCTGGCGATTACCGTGGTGCTGATCGGCATTATTCTGGCGGCTTCTACCGGTATTGTGGGGGCTTCCGTGGTGCTGCTGGGGGTAATGTCATTACCCGCCATGCTGGGGCAGGGCTACAGCAAAACCGTGACGGTCGGGACGGTTGCCAGTGCCGGTACGCTGGGCATTCTGATTCCGCCCAGCATTATGCTGGTGATCATGGCCGACCAGCTGGCGTTGTCGGTTGGCGACCTGTTTATGGGCGCTGTGATGCCAGGCTTGCTGCTGGGCGTGTTGTACATTGTCTACATCCTGGGCTGGGGTCTGATCAAACCGGATTCGATGCCGCTGTCGGAAGACATCAAACCGGTCACCAAACAGGTCTGGATCGACGTTTTCAAGGCCGTTGCCCCCACGCTGGCGATGATTCTGGCCGTTCTGGGTTCGATCTTTGCCGGTATCGCCACACCAACCGAAGCCTCGGCTGTGGGTGCCGCCGCCGCCATGGGGCTGGCGTTGCAGAACGGTCGTCTGAGCATCAAGGTTATCCGCGAGTGTCTTAACGATACCCTCAACGTCAGTGGCTACATCTTTGCCATCTTTATTGGCGCCACCATGTTTGCGCTGGTACTGCGGGAACTGGGCGGTGATGAATACATTGAATCGATGCTGACGTCGCTGCCGTTTGGCCCCTACGGCATTATTCTGTTTATTCTTGCGGTGGTGTTCCTGCTCGGCTTTATCCTCGACTGGATCGAAATCACCCTGATCATTCTGCCGCTGGTGGCCCCGGTGGTGAGTGCGCTGGAAATTTCCATCAATGGTTATGGTGTGATCGATAACCCGACGCTGGTGTGGTTTGTGATGCTGGTGGCGCTGACCCTGCAGACGTCGTTCCTGACGCCGCCGGTGGGCTTCTCACTGTTCTATCTGAAGGGGGTTTGCCCGCCGGATGTGAAGCTTTCGACCATCTACAAGGGTGTGGTGCCGTTTATCCTGCTGCAGCTGACAGCGCTGGCCTTGCTGATCCTGTTCCCGGCACTGGTGAACTGGTTCCCGGCTTATGTGTACGGGAACTAGTTTCCCCTAATCGACAAACTCAAACGGCCACGATGGTGTTTATCGGCGTGGCTGTTTTGTTGTCAGGCGTCGGCTTGGCAGCGCCTGTCTGCTGCTCAATCGAGACTGCTCGCCAGCGGCTGACAGTACTGCAAGGTCAGACCACCGGTTGGGCGATTGCTCAACGTCAGACTGCCACCGAGTCGTTTGGCAATTTCGTTACTGATTGCCAGCCCCAAACCATTGCCCGGCTCGCTATTAACGCCAACCCGGTAAAACGGTTCCAGTACGGCCTGCAGCTCATCGGTTGGGATACCCGGGCCATTGTCTGCTACCAGAATCACTGCCATGCCATCACGGCTGAACAGACTGATATCGATCTGGCTACCAACCGGGCTGTAGCGAATGGCGTTATCAATGGCGTTGTGGATCAAAATCCGCAGGACACCGGCAATGTCTTTTGCCTGCAGTGGTTCATTGACCAGCATGCCGAGGTCGATCGTTTTCTGCTCCGCCAGCGGATACAGCTCGGCGATCACATCCTGCACGATCAGCTGCAGGTCGGCTTTGATGGCTTGCGAACCTTGCCCTTGAAGCCGGGCCAGATCCAGCAATTGGCTGACCAGTAGCTGGATGCGTTTAAGCCCGGTTTGCAGTGGTGGCAGCCGTGACTGCAGCTGCTCCGGTGTGGTTACCTGACTGAGGTTATCTGCCAGCAGCGAGAGCCCGGCGACCGGGGTTCGTAATTCGTGAGCGGCATCCGCAACAAAACGGCGTTGCTGGTCGATGGATTGCTGCAGACGTTGCAGCAGCCGATTAATCGAGGCAATAAAGGGTGCGATTTCCGTGGCTAATGGCTGTTTGGACAAGGCAGCCAGGCAGTCATCACCTTGTTGATCAAGCTGGCGTGCCAACTTCTGTAGTGGTGCAAAACTGCGACGAATTACCAGCCGGACAATCAGTAATAACACTGGCACCAGCAATAACATGGGTATCAGGGTATTAAGACTGTTGCTCCAGGCAACCTCATCACGGGCTTCCGTTTGCTGGCTGACGGCATAGCGTTGCTGGCTGTGGGCTGGCTGATAAACGAACACCCGCCATTCCAGTTCATCGATCCGCAAGGTATGAAAGCCTTCCGCCAGAGCGTTTGGCAGGGCCAGCGGGTTGGCGGGATTATTGTCCAGGGGTTGCCAGAGCAGGGCATCTTCGCTGCTGCTGAAGTCCGGGTCTGGATCGGTTTGCTGGTTGACAGGAATACGGATCAGGCTGGCGAATTGTTGCAGCAGATTGTCCTGGATTTCGCGGGCTTCATTAAAGGACAACCAGCCGGAAACCAGGCTGGCCAACAAGGCGAAGACGCAGGTTGCCGCCAATAACCGTCGATTGAGGGTTTGCTGAATGGAGTGGCTCATGATTCACGATCGACCAGCCAGCCGACCCCTCGTACGTTTTTGATGGCATCAGCGCCAAGCTTTTTGCGCAACGAATGGATGATGAATTCGATCGCGTTGCTTTCCACCTCTTCATTCCAGCCGTAGATACGATCCTCAAGGTCACTGCGGGAGAGGATCGCGCCGGGCCGATGCAGCAACGCCTGCAGCAGCGCGAACTCCCGGCCGGTAAGGCTGATCTCGCGGTCGTCGCGGCGAGCGCTGTGAGTCAATAAATTCAGTTCCAGCACGCCATTCCCCAGCAGGGGAGTGGTATTGCCCTGATGGCGCCGGTGCACGGCTCGCATCCGTGCCAGCAGTTCTGTCATGGCGAAGGGTTTGACCAGAAAATCATCGGCTCCGAGATCAAGCCCGCGAATACGTTCATCAAGGCTGTCGCGGGCTGTAATCACAATCACAGGTAACGGATTGCGGTTGGCGCGCAGCTGCTGCAATACCTTCATTCCATCCTGACCGGGCAGCCCGAGGTCCAGCAATAGCAAATCATACGGATGGGTTGCAATTGCGGTAGCGGCGCTATTGCCATCCTGTACCCAGTCGACCGCACAGGCTTCGTCGCGCAGTCGTTGCTGTACCGAGCTGCCAATCAGGTGGTCATCTTCTGCCAGTAAAATACGCATTTTCCTAGTCCAGTTCCGGGATGCTCCGACGGGAACGCTCCAGCCAGGTTTCGCGGCCAACAGCGGCCACCAATACCACCATAAAGAATACCGAAGCGCCAATCGTCCCCAATGCCAGGCCACCGTGGTCGAGCGGTTTGGTCAGCCAGTCACCAAAGGTGGCACCAAACGGACGGGTTAATACAAACGCCAGCCAGAACAGCAATACTCCAGACACACGGCTGAAAAAGTGCAGCAAGGTGATGGCAACCAGCAGGCCGGTAAACAGCAGGGCGCTGGTAGCAAAGCCGAGGCCGAGCTGGTCGGCAACGTAATCACCGGCAGCAGTTCCCAGGGTGTTGGCGATCAGAAAAGCAATCCAGTAGAAAAATTCAGCACTGCCGTTGGTGATCACTTCAACCCGCACTGAGCCCTGACGCCAGTACCACAAACCCAGTACTGCAATCAGCAGAGCCATCAGCAAGGCAGAACCAGCGGCGTACCCCAAACCCAGGGTGCGGTCGATAAAGTCGGAAATGGCCGTGCCGACAATGGCGGTTGCCGTAAACGTCAGCCAGTAGGTGACGGGCTCATATCGCTGAATCATCAGTTTGGCTGTCAGCAGGACCGCAAACAGCGCCAGAAACATCAGAATGGTGGTGCCATAACCCAGCTGAAAGGTCATGGAAAACATATCCGCACCGGTTTCCCCCAGTGTGGTCGAGGCGATTTTGATAACCCAGTACAGCAGGATGATATGCGGTACCCGGTTCACCAGTGAAGTCGCCGGGGCGACTGGTGAGGTACTGATTGCAGCGCTGGTCGATGTCATATCTGGCTCCCTTAGTGAGATGGTTTACACATGGAAAATGGCATTGCAGGCCATTGTCTGAGCCGAAACTTAGGACTGACTTAGCTTGATCAGGGCTGCGGGATTTTCTTCATGGTTACAGCACTTGCTGATACTGGCGCTCAACCGCCACCACATCAACATGGTAACTGGCGTACCAGCGCTGTTTGCCAAGCTGTTGCGCCTGCTGGTGCAGCTCGTCCTGTTGCCACTGCTGAATGGCTTGTTGTGATGGCCACCAGGACACGGCAATTTCCTGATCCCCTTCGGTGACGGCGCTGAAGTCGAGACAGCCATAGCGTTCAAAGGCGCGCTGGCGCATGGCTGCCGCTGTCGTGGCATATTCAGGGTCCGGCTGTTGCAGCATGGCGGGTTTGAGTCTGGCGCGGAAAATAACGGCGTACATGGTTGAAGTTCCGACGATTGGGTGGAGCTGGATTATCACAGCCGAAGCCGACGGATTTCCAGTAGCTGCTGTTTGCCGATAAGAAGGACGGCTGCGTTATACTCGCGGCCGTTTTGTTTTTCTGGATTCCCATACGAGGTTGATCATGTCGAAACCCGGAGAGCTGCATCCATCCTGGCAACAGGTTATTGGTGCTGAGCTGGAACAGCCCTATATGCAGCAGCTGAAGTCGTTCCTGCAGGCGGAGAAAGCCGCTGGCAAGGTGATTTTTCCGCCCGGGCCGCTGATTTTCAATGCCTTCAATCACACCCCGTTTGAACAGGTGCGGGTGGTGATTATTGGCCAGGACCCTTACCACGGCCCGGACCAGGCGATGGGGCTGAGCTTTTCGGTGCCAGCAGGCGTCAAGGTGCCGCCATCGCTGGTGAATATCTTCAAGGAAATTGAAGGCGATCTGGGCATTCGCATGTCTGGTTCCGGCGATCTGACGCCGTGGGCGGATCAGGGCGTATTGCTGCTGAATGCGACGCTGACGGTGGAACAGGCTAAAGCCGGTTCGCACCAGAAAAAGGGCTGGGAAGAATTTACCGATGCAGCAATTCGGGTACTGAACGAACAGCGTAGCGGGCTGGTGTTTGTGTTGTGGGGCAGTTATGCCCAGAAGAAAGGTGCCATGATCGACCGCAGTCGTCACCTGGTGTTGCAGTCGGTGCATCCGTCGCCGCTGTCGGCGCACCGTGGCTTTTTTGGCCAGCGGCAGTTTTCCAGCATCAACAACTACTTGATCCAGCAAGGTCAGACGCCGATTAACTGGGCGCTTTGATCTTACCGTCCCGGCCTGCCGGGACCCGGCGATGAGGTGCTCACAAGGCTCTTGAGCGCTCAGGCAAGCGCCGTTAGCAGACAAAAATTGATCTGCCTCAGCAGTGTTCAGCAAACAGTACCATAGTACATGAAGGTGGGTTTGGAGCCCGGGCTTAGACTGAATTCATAGATCAGGGAAGCCCTTCCAAACACCGTCAAGGCTCATTGAGAGCTGGTTGAAAGGCGTATTGGCGAGGTCTTCGCGATTCGGTTGATTTCCAGTCCTCACAGGAGCTTCACCATGAAAAAACTGATTATGGCCTCCGCCGTTGTGTTGTCCGCCCTGGCGTCACAGTCTGCTCTGGCTGATGCTATGGCCGCCGAAGCAGCTCAGGGCAAGGTGCTGTTTAACCATAATTGTCACGCTTGCCACTCGGAAGATTCCAGCAAGAATACCTTTGGCCCCAGCTTGTCCGGTGTGGTGGGACGCAAGGCGGGTTCAATGCCTCGTTTTGCCTATTCCGACGCCATGAAAGCGGCTGGCTTCAGCTGGACTGAAGACCAGCTGCGCTTGTGGATTACCGACAATGAAAAACTGGTGCCCGGCACTCGCATGCGCCACGTTTCCATTACCGACAAGGCCGAGCAGGACTATCTGATTGCCTACCTCAAGACGCTTTGATTGCTGGTGATCCGGTTTTTGTCTGAAAAATTGACACTCTGTTAGCGAGTCTGGCGGTCGTTTCGAAAGAAGCGGCCGCTTTTTTGTGTCTGCAATCATGGCTCGTTCGGGCCGGGTTCCGCTGGCCTGTTCACGGATTCGTCAGTCTGGTCAGACTGACCGGATTGAGCTGTTTTCTGGAACCTGACACCAAAATGCCAGTCGCATTAACGTCTGCGCGCGACAACCTGAATTCATCACAAATCGAGGTACTCATGTTGTCAATTTTTTCACCGTTAAGCCGTCAGCGGGATACTGCCGAGCCTGCGCTACTGAGGTTTGAATACAAAACCGGTGTGGCGTTGTTGTTCTCCGGCATTTTTCACCTGATCGCGCTGTTGCTGGTGGGACTGGCCTTCCATGATTTTTTTACCGGTCTGGGTGAGCCCGAGCTGGATATTGTTACCCATGTGATCAAGTCGATTAATAATCTGGTGATTGCGCTGGCGATGTATGAGCTGGGTGTCGGGGTTGGCAAGGAATACGCATCGGATGAAAAGGGCGAAAGCATTTTTGTCAGTGTGCGACGGACAATTTCGCGCTTCGTTGGCACTGTGTGTATTGCGCTGGTGCTAGAGGCCCTGATCATGACCATCAAGTACAGTCAGTTGGAACTGGCCGGTAACCTCTATTATCCGGTAGCGATTCTGGTGGCCTGTGCGCTGTTGCTGTGTTCGCTGGGCGTCTTTCTGTCGCTCACTCACAAGCTTTGCCGTGAGTCTGCTGACGAGTCGTGAGTCTTGCTGTGGAACGCAGAGGGCGGTGATGGAAGCAAAACCAGCGCTGAAAGGTTCAGCTTCAGCGCTGGCAGTCTGTTTTACAGTTCGATCGGTGTAACCGGCATTTTTTCGATCAGCTCGATCTTGTAGCCATCCGGGTCTTCAACAAAGGCAATGATGGTTTTTCCACCCATCACCGGGCCAGCTTCACGAGTCACCTTGCCACCGGCGTTACGGATGCGTTCACAGGCGTCGGCAGCATCATCTACTTCCAGGGCGATATGGCCATAGGCGGTGCCAAGATCGTATTCGGTCTGGCCCCAGTTGTAGGTCAGTTCAATCACAGCACCTTCACTTTCTGGCTGGTAACCCACAAAGGCCAGAGTGTACTGGTATTCCTCGTTGTCGTGCTGGCGCAGCACCTCCATTCCCATCACTTTGGTGTAGAAATCAATCGAACGTTGCAAATCGCCAACGCGCAGCATGGTGTGAAGAATTCGCATAGCAGGCCTCATCAAATAGCTTGGTTGTTTTGTTGCTGACCCATACTGGCGTCAGTCAGAGGTTTTTTCCTTGAACTCGCACAGGTCTTCAATCAGACAGGAGCCACATTTGGGTTTGCGCGCCACGCAGGTGTAACGACCGTGCAGGATCAACCAGTGGTGGGCATCCAGTCTGAACTCTTTTGGCACCAGTCGCAGCAATTTCTGTTCGACCTCATCGACGTTTTTGCCGGGGGCGATGCGGGTTCGGTTGGAGACTCTAAAGATATGGGTATCGACTGCAATGGTGGGCTGGCCGAACGCTGTGTTCAGTACCACATTGGCGGTTTTACGGCCAACGCCGGGCAAGGCTTCGAGCTGTTCACGCTTTTGTGGCACTTCACTGTGGTGCTGTTCGATCAGGATTTCACACAGCTTTACGACGTTTTTGGCCTTGGCGTTAAACAGGCCGATGGTCTTGATGTACTGCTTGATACCTTCTTCGCCAAGCGCCAGCAGGGTTTCCGGGGTATTGGCAACCGGGAACAGCTTGCGGGTGGCCTTGTTGACGGAAACGTCGGTCGCCTGGGCTGACAACAGCACCGCGATCAGCAGTTCAAACGGGTTGCTGTATTCAAGTTCGGTTTCCGGGTGGGGATTGGCGTCGCGCAGGCGGCTGAAAATTTCGATTCGTTTGTCTTTGTTCATGGGGCTGGGCTTTTGTCACAAGGTCAGGCACAGGGCAATAAAGTCTGCACGGGTCAGGCGGGCTACTGTGCCACGTTGCGTGGCAGTAGCCCAGCCTTGTGTTTGCCTGCTGTGCCGAACCCGGGTCTAGCGTGGCTGGTCGCGATGGTCACCTTGCTGGTCATGGTGCTGATCATGGCCAGAGCCGCCTGGGCCGGAATTACTACCATGGCTGGAATTGCCGCCAGGGCCTGAGTTGGTACCGCCAGCACCACCGGGTGGATGAATACAGGCAGTCAAGGTAAGGCTGGTCAAGAGCAGCAAGGCGCCCTGTGCCAGGCGGCGCTGAATCCTGGCTTTGGCAGATGAGTGGGTAACGTGTTGGGCTGACATGAGGGTTCTCCATTTTTTGTCAATTCGTCAGATTGGAGCAGCAGTGAGGCGCAATGACTGCCATCTTTGCCAGCGCTTTACGGCTTTTTACCTGGCTTGACAGCGAGGTGGAGAATATTGACGGTTTGTCGGACAGCAAAGGCTTTGGCTGAGTTGGGCTGTCGATATCTGGCTGGTTTGGCCACGGCGAAATAGCGTTCGAAAAATAATCCTGAAAATTTTCTAAAGAACCCCACGGGTGTGCCGTTAACCCTTATGACAATGTCAGGCGGAGCGCTGCCAAACATCACAAAATGTGGTGGTTGCTCCAGATTCTCACAGGAGACTAACCATGCCACAAGTCATTAATACGAACATCGCCTCTCTGAATGCTCAGCGAAATCTGAACACTTCACAGGCGGCGAACCAAACGGCTATGGAGCGTTTGTCATCCGGTCTGCGCATTAACAGTGCTTCTGATGACGCTGCCGGTCTGGCAATTTCTACCCGCTTCACATCCCAGATCAACGGTCTCACCGTTGCAACCCGTAACGCGAACGACGGTATCTCGTTGGCCCAGACCGCTGAAGGTGCGTTGAGCTCTATCAACGAAAACCTGCAGCGTATTCGTGAGCTGTCAGTACAGTCTTCCAACGCCACCAACTCCGACGTTGACCGTGAAGCCCTGCAGGCTGAGGTTGATCAGCTGTTGGCGGAAATCAGCCGTACTGCTGAAGATACCGACTTCAACGGTCGTACCTTGCTGGACGGTTCTTTCTCTGCAACTTTCCAGGTTGGTGCCAACGCTGGTCAGACTGTAGACGTTTCCATTGACGAATTGACCGCCGACCGCCTGGGTGTCAGCAAGTCCAACGGTGTATCTGCACAGGGTACTTCTGCCAGCCTGGAAAACGGTGACCTGGTCATCAACGGCGTGGCGATTTCTCCTTCCAGTGCCTCCGATGACACTTCATCCGTTGTGGGCGGTGACGCCTCTGCAATCGCCAAGGTTGCAGCGATCAACGAAATGTCCAGTGAAACCGGTGTGACCGCCAAGGTAATGACCAACGTTGCCGCTGGTACTGAAATGTCTTCCGACACGCTGGCAGCCACTGCCGGTACCGTGACCCTGAACGGTGTGGATATCAACATCTCTACCGGTGGTATTGATGCATCTGCTGACCGTAACTCGGTGATTGCTTCTATTAACGCCAAGTCTGACCAAACCGGTGTAATCGCCCGTGACGGTGGTGATGGCGGCGGTGTGATTCTGGAAGCTTCTGATGGCCGTAACATCACGGTCGAACTGAACTCTGGCGGCAGCTCAGACAACCTGACTGAAGCAGCCACCGGTCTGACTGCCGGCACCAGCTACGGCGGTTATACCCTGACTTCCAAAGACGGTTCCGACATCGTGATCAGCGGTGGCCAGGGCACTGGCACTGGCGACATCAGCAACTCTGGTCTGACTGCCGGTACCTACAAGGCCAACGTGTCTGCGGTAACCAGTACTGTCACTACCAGTTCAATCGAATCTACCGAAACTGCGTCTACCTTCACCACTGGTGATATGGGTATCACAGCCGGTACTGCGGTTAACGCTACCAATAACTCGTTTGAAATCTCCGTTAACGGCGGCGATTACCAGACTCTGACACTGGACAGTGACTTCGACGCTGGTGCTGCACTGGGTGCTGGTTACTACGACGACGCTGACCAGCTGGCGGCAGCGATTAACGACGCCATCGCCAACGACAGCAACTTCCAGGATGCTTCTGGTAATGCGCTGGTGACTGCGTCTGCCAACGATGACGGCAGCCTGACCTTCACCACTACCGAAGTGGGTGCCGACTCTGCGGTTGCCGTTCGCACTGGTGACGGCAACATGGAAATCGCTACCAATACCGTTACTACCAATGGTACTGAGGGCGGCGACCTGTCTGGTGAAACCCTGGAGATCAACTTCGCTGGTTCCAACAGCATCACGGTTGCTGGTGCCAACAACCAGCTGAACATCAACGACGGTGTAATCGCGGCGGCTGATATCACCATTTCTGCCGGAACCTACACCGGTCAGGAACTGGTTGATGAATTGAACACCCAGTTGACTGCCGGTGGTTTCAGTGCCGAAGCCGTACTGTCTGATGACGGTAGTGCAGTGTCCATTCAGTCTACCTTGCCTGGTGGCTCAGTGACTGTTGGCGCAGGTACTTCTCCGCTGCAGGTTTCTGCACTGCAACAGGACATCACCAAGTTGTCCAACGGTGACTCGGTAATCAGTGACGTAACCGGCTTCCTGGCTGGCTACTCTTCCGGTACTACCGATACTTTCTCTATCAGTGTTGATGGTAATACCGCTGCGGACCTGGATCTGAGCACGGCTACCACTGCGGTGACTGACATCGACTCACTGGTGTCTGCCATCAACGAAGTAGCGGCGGCTTCCCTGACTGGTTCCGGTATCACTGCCTCCAAGGTTGGTGACCAGATCCTGATCTCCTCCAACAGCGGCGGTGACGTTACCATCGGTGATGCTTCTACTGCGGCAGAAACTGTTGGCGGTGCTGCAGCCTCTGTGGTTGGTGGTGGTGTGGCTGTGATCAGCACACTGGAAGGTACTTCCGGTACTGCGACCACTGGTGGTTTCTCTGTGGACTCTGACGGCAACTTCGTGACTGCCGACCCGGATGGCGATGGCACTACCTATGAAGCCCAGTCTTCACCGCTGACCATTGTTGCCGGTGAAAACGATACCTTCAGTGTGTCTATTGATGGTGGCACTGCCCAGGATGTGACTCTGGCAGCTGGTAGCTACAGCAGCCTGAGCGAAGTGGCCGATGCCATTAACGCTGGCCTGGAAGAAGCTGCTGCCGATGTGGTTGTGGCGGACCTGAGCGGCGTTAGCCTGGCTAACTTCGATTTCAGCGATACCGGTTCCAGTGAAGACATTGATGTTAATGTATCGTTGGATGGTGGTGCTGACTTCAACCTGGTGCTCACTGGCGACTACAGTGGTGAAGCGACTCTGGAAGACGCCCAGGCTGCGCTGGTGAGCGATGCCCAGGCTGCGCTGGATACCCAGTACGGTGCTGGCAAGATCACCGCATCCTACTCTGACGGTGCGTTGAAACTGACTGCCGTTCAGTCTGGTGCAACGCTGGAAGTCACTGCCAACAACGCTGCGCCTGGTAACGGCGGTCTGGGTAGCTCGGCTGACGCCAGCAACATTCCGGCAATGTCGGTTGCGGTTTCTGATGACAATCAGAGCCTGGTGTTCACCTCTGCATCTACCGGTACCAGCTCTTCGGTAGAACTGGAAAACGGTACTTTCGCGATCAACGGTGATTTCACTTCTGGCGCAGTAGTGTCCCAGAGTGTGACTCCAAACGTCCTGAAAACCGGTGACCTGGTGATCAACGGCATTGCGATTCAGGGTGCTGCGGCCTCTGATGACACGGCTTCTGATACCACTGCACTGACCAGTGACGCAGCTGGTTCCGGTATTGCGGTAGCCGCCGCAATTAACGAATCTGCGGAAGAAACCGGCGTCACAGCCACTGTTAACGCAACCACCGTTTCCGGTGGTGGTGATAACAGCGCGCTGGCAAAAGCCGACGCTGGCTCAATCGGTTCTATCTACGTCAACAACGTGGAAACCACTGGTTTTGCCCTGACTGGTGACCTGGCTGCTGACCGTCAGACTGCGATTGACGCGATCAACGCCATTTCCGGTCAAACCGGCGTTACCGCCAGCGACAATGGTGAGTCCATCTCACTGACTGCTGCTGACGGCCGTAACATCTCGGTAGCGGTTGATAACCACGCCACCCAGAACGCGGTTTCCGGTTATGACTCTACCAACTTCGGTAACGCGATCGGCCTGAGCGCCAGCGAAGCCGGTATTGGTGAAGCGGATATCTCTGGTACTGAAGCCAGCTATGCCAACACTGCGGGTACTACTTACTCCACAGTGACTTTGACTTCGGCCGGTGAAATCAACATCGAGAACGGTGAAAACGGTTCCGATGAGCTGGAAGCCATGGGTCTGCAGCAAGGTAACTACGGCGGTGGTGAAGACGGTCAATATCTGAAAGATATCGACATCACTACCTTCGAAGGTGCCCAGGCTGCGATTACTGCAGTGGATAACGCCATCGAGCAGGTTGCTTCCCAGCGGGCTGACCTCGGTGCGATCCAGAACCGTCTGGAATCCACTGTCAGCAACCTGGCGATCACCTCTGAAAACCTGAGTTCTGCGAACTCCCGTATCCAGGACGCCGACTTCGCTGCCGAAACTGCAGAGATGTCCCGTACCCAGGTACTGCAGCAAGCAGGTATCTCGGTTCTGGCTCAGGCAAACGCTGCTGGTCAGCAGGTTCTGTCTCTGCTGGGTTAATCCTCGGGGTCTGGTGGCCTGATGGCCACCAGATATCGTATTTAAACCAGTGAGGTGAACCATGAACGAATTCAGCATGGACCGGCCAGACCTGTCATCGCTGGGAGCCTCCAACAAGGTGACCAGTATGTATCAGGCGAATACTGGCAAGACGATCGAAAGCGGCAAGGCATTGCCAGCGGCGGGAACAGAAGGGAACAAGCCAGCCGCAGTGAATGCAGAACAAGTTCAGGAAGCAGTAAGTCGAATCAACGAGTACGTCCAACAATCCGAACGCAGTCTGGAATTCAGACTCGATGAACACTCAGGGAAGACCATCATTCGGGTTTACGATAAAAGCTCAGAGGAGTTGATCCGGCAAATTCCCAGTGAACTGGCAGTGGAACTGGCGCAAAAATTGAATGATGAAGAACCATCGTTATTGTTCAGTGCCCAGGTCTAGTGAGGAAATTCTGATTCGCTAATGCCTGTCTAAAAATTGCACTAAAGTAAAACCCACACTGGTCGATAACACTGGTGTGGGTTTTTTATTGGCCGCCGTTCCGGCCTGGAGTTAATCATGGCAACCATCGAATCACTGGGGCTTGGCTCAGGTGTACTGACCTCGGATCTGGTCGAAAGCATTATTGGCGCTGAACGTGAAGCGGCTGATTTGCGTCTGGATGCCGAAGCTGAGCTGGTTGAGGCCCGTATTACTGCCTATGGCGAAGTCAAATCGCTGTTGTCTTCCATTGACTCGGCGGTGAGTGCTCTGGCGAGTCCGTCGGAAGCAGCGTCGACCATTGCCAGTTCCTCCAACGAAAGCATTCTGACCGCGACGACCTCCAGTTCGGCGACACCGGGCACCTACACCGTCGAAGTTCAGGCCACTGCCAAGGCGCATTCTCTGGCCAGTGACAGTTATGCCAGCGCCCAGGAAATTGTGGGTACTGGCAAGCTGGTATTTACCTTTGGCACCAATACCTATGACGTTGATGGCAACCTGACCGGCCAGGAAGTAAACCCGGATATCGCTGGTGCCACCATCACGATTGACGACTCCAACCACACCCTCAGCGGTATTCGAGACGCGATTAACTCCGGTAAATTTGGCGTGACCGCCTCAATCGTTAACGATGGTCAGGGCTATCGCTTGCTGATCACCTCGGATGACACCGGTGAAGAGCAGGCGATGCGGATTCAGGCGCTCGACAGCAATGGCAACGAGCTGACTGATGGTCTGGCGGCGCTGGCCTATAACCCAACCCAGTTGGCCTACAGCGGTATTGAAGAAACCAGTGCCGGTTCGGACGCCTTGCTGGTGGTGAACGGCCTGACGATTACCCGCAGCAGCAACGACGTGAATGAGGTGATCAACGGCGTTACGCTGAACCTCAAAAGCGCCGACGTGGGGACTTCAGTCACCATTACGGTTGAGCCGGATGTTGAAACCCTGTCGGATAATATCCAGGCGTTTGTGGACGCCTACAACAGCTTCAAGGCTTTTACCGACGAAGTCACTGCCTACAATGCCACCGAATCCACCGGCGGTATTCTGCTGGGTGACTCGACCCTGCGCAGTATTCAATCGCAGATCCGTTCGCTGATCAGCCAACCTATTACTGGCTTGTCGGGCACGTCCTACCGCTCGTTGACCGAGCTGGGCGTCAACACCGACCAAAACAATGGCTATCTGCTGACCTTTGACACATCAGCGTTTAAAACCGCGCTGACTGAATCGCGCAGCTCTGTCGTGGGAATTCTGGCCAAAACCGGTACCACCACCGATAGCCAGATCACTTATGTGAACGATTCGATCAATACCAAGCCAGGCACCTACGATGTGGTCGTAACCCAGCTGGCGACCCAGGCGATTTATGAGGGCGGCAGCGTGGCCGGGCTGGATTTCAGCTCACCGGTCGTGATCGACGACACCAACGACCAGTTCACCATTAACGTCAACGGTACAACGTCGCGTGTAACGCTGACCAAGGGTAGTTACAGCAGCGCAGACGACCTTTCCCGGGAGCTGGCGCTGCAGATCAACAGTTCCGACAACATTGCCAACAAGGGCTATTCGGTATCGGTGGAGTACGATGAAACCCAGTCGTCCTTCAACATTATTTCCAACACCTACGGCTCCTCGTCGAAGGTGTATTTCACCAGTGTGGATGAAAACACTGCCAATACCCTCGGCTTTAATACGCTCAACTCGGGTACCTACAAAGGCGTTGAATTAACCACGCTGGACGCCTCTGCGTTTAATGGTCGTGGTGCCAGCACGCTGGCGGGAACCCGTTCAGTCGCAGAAAGTGCCGGTATCAACTTCGCCAGCAACAATGCCACGTTCTCGCTGTCGGTTGACGGTGCGGCGGCGGTGGACGTCACTGTGAGTCAGAGCGCGTCCGGTAACGACCTCAACGGCGACGGTATTTTTGGTGACCGCCAGGACACCCTGCAGGCGATTCAGACGGCGATCGACAGTACTGCGTTGTCTGGCCAGGTCACGGCTTCGTTTGATGACAGTGGCTATCTGATTTTCACCACTACCGGCACCGGCGCCAGCAAGTCGATTGAAATTACCGCTGCGGGTTCCAGTACTGCCGACGTGCTGCTGGGGCTGGATGCCACGGATGGTGCACAAACCAATGGTAAGGACGCGGGGCTGACCTTTGGCTCTGACGTGTCGTTTCGGGTTCAGGTGGATGGTACATCAGGCGATTCGCTGGTGACCTTGCCAGCCGGTACCTACGCCACCGGTAACGATCTGGCAGCGCAGTTGCAGGCTAGCTTGCAGGCCAGTATTGATGCCGACGCCAACCTGGCACCGAAGGTGGAAGGGGCGGAAACCACGACCGGTTCCCGCGACATCAGCTCGCTGATTGATTTTGGCACCACCAATGCCGGTTTTACTCTGAACGTTTCCGGCGACGAGCAGGAAATCATTATCAACAGCTCGACCGGTGACAACCTGGCGGATATCCAGAGTGCCATTGATGCTGCCTATGGCAGTGGCGTGGTGACGGCCAGTCTGGATGGCACCGGCCTCAAGCTGACCACCGTGGCCACGGGGCACGAAGAATATATTGAAGTCGCAGCTGACGGCCGTGGTGCCTACACCTCGTCGTTTGGCGACATCACTACCGGTATTGATTTCACTGGTGACAACGCCAGTTTCACCCTCACCGTGGGAGGCACCGCCATCGACGTGACGGTGGATGGTGACGGTACCGCAGGCACTAACGATGCCGATTCCAACCTGTCTGTGATTCAGCTGGCGCTGGATGAAGCGCTGGTGGCTTCGGGTAATTTCTCTGCCGGTGATGTGGTTGCGAAGGTTGATGACCTTGGCCAGCTGTATTTTGAAACTGTCAGCCAGCATGGCATCAAGAATGCTGCGACGCTGGGTTCCAACGCCAGTATTGAAGTATCCAATCTGGCTGGCAGTGCCGCTACCACGCTGGGCATGAGTGCTGAAGTATCCAGCAATGGTTACGACGGTCTGGGTCTGACCACGTCAGAGCGGGATTATGGTTATGACCTCAATGTTGAGGTGGCCTACAACTACAATGCTGATGACGACAAGGGCTCGTTTAACATCACCATTGGCGGCCAGAGCACCCGGGTTGGTTTTACCGATCTCGATTCGACCGCCATTTCCTACCTGGGCTTGCAGGACGTCAGCCTGTATTCCGAAGAGATTCCGACCGGCCAGGACGTTGCCGGTACCATTAATGGTGTGACCGCGACCGGGAACGGCCAGTACCTGCGTGCCGTGGACGGTAACGTGGCTGCCAAGCCGGGTTATTACCTCGGTGGAGAAGCAGCCGATTTCTCCAGCAGCGTGGTACTGGATGCCGATAACAGCACCTTCAGTATCAATATTGATGGTGTTGAAGCTGAGGTGCAGCTGAATTATCCGGCGACCTACATCAGTGGCGGGGCGCTGGCCAGCGCGCTCGAAACGGCTATAAACAACACTTCGGCGTTCAAGTCTGAAAACATTTCGGTGAGTGTCGATTTCTCAACCGACGCTACCTCATTTGCCTACAACAAGTTCGGCATTATTTCGAATACCACCGGCAGTGACTCAGTGGTGGAAATTACCTCCGTTAGTGCCGAAGCAGCGTCGATCTTTGGTTTCGTCAAAGGCATCGGCGATGGGGAACGGGGTTCTGATGCGGTAGGGCAGGTTGATGATGCTTCGGGCTTGCGTCTTAAAATTACCGGTGGCTCTGTCGGTGATCGTGGCACAGTGACTTATGTATCCGGCTTTGGTGACCAACTGGCGGATTTAATGGAGTCCTTGTTGTCTGGTAGTGACAGTGTGATCAACACCAAATTGAACTCATTAACTGACCAGCAAACGGCTATAGAACAAGAGAAAGAAGATCTGGATGATCGGATGACGGCTCAGGAGGCGCGGCTGAAATCGCAGTTTTCCTATAATGACGCCATTATCCAGACACTTAACACCACGCTGGACTATGTGAAGCAGCAATTTGAGGTGCTGAACGCGGCGAAAAATAACTGATTAATTGACCGCTGACAGGTTATTACAGACCGGTTATCCGGAATTATTGAACCAGATCACGAATCCTTCGGCTTCCGATAGCTGGTGTAATTAGTTGTAACTAGAATCACTGCCGAATAAATAAACAACCCATGGAAATGGCAATGGCTAGTGAACAGAAGCTTTTGATAGCGCAGTTTATCCACAATGCCTGGGGGAAAGGTCGATTCAACATTGTGCGGCAAATGGTGAGTAGGGACTTCCTGTTTCACGCATCCGAGTCCATGCAATCCCGGGAATTTGATGATTTTGCCAAGGAAGTAGAATACCTCCATTCCGCCATCACAGATTTCGATCTGGCGATCGAAGACATCATGGTCGAGGGTGACCGTGGTATCAGTGTGATGACCATATGTGGCACGTTCAATAAGCCGGTATTCGGATTTCAGCCAAATAACAAACTGGTTGGTATTACCTGTGCGATTACCTGGACATTGCAACGCGGCAAGGTTCGCCATATCAACATGATGGTCGATATCGCCCATCTGCAACGCCAGCTGACGGTGGCTGTTGCCTGATTCAAGCCAGCACCTGATCCAGATTTATAAACAAAAACGCCCCGACTTATCGGGGCGTTTTTGTTACTGCAGCAGCTCTCAGGAACGAATCAGACGTGGCTTCAGCCAGCGAGTCCAGATCGGTGTCTGGGAAATAAATACCAGACAGATAATGCAGAACAGCGTGACCGACAGCGGGCTGGCAAACAGATTGACGAACAGTGAATCGATTTCACCGCGTTCCGACATGATCGCCCGCCGCCAGTTTTCATCAATCAGACGGCTGAGGATCACGCCCAGAATCACCGGGCCAACCTGATAGCCGTAGAGCTTCATAAAATATCCCAATACCCCGAATCCGAGCATCCACCAGATATCCGCAATCGAGTTGTTAATGGCGTAGGCACCAACAATGGATAGCAGGAAAATCAGCGGAATCAGAATGCCTTTGGGCATTTCGACGATTTTGGTAAACAGCTTGATACCGGTCAGGCCAAAAATCAGCACAAAGATATTCGCCAGCGTCAGGTTGCCAACGGTAAACCAGAACATTTCCGGCTTTTCAGTGAGCAGCATGGGGCCAGGGTTCAGGCCATGAATAAACAGCGCGCCAATAAAAACGGCGGTCACGGCATCACCGGGAATACCCAGCGTCAGCATCGGAATATAGGCACCACCAACGGCAGCGTTATTGGCTGCTTCCGGAGCAATCAAACCTTCCCTGGCGCCTTTGCCAAACGGCACTTCAGGATTGCGGGTTGAGCGTTTGGCCTGGTCGTAAGCCATCAACGCGGCAATGTCGCCGCCAGTGCCGGGCAGGGAACCAACGACCACGCCAATTGAGGAGCTTTGTAACGACAGTGGCAGGTATTTTTTGATGTCCTTCCAGGACGGGATGATCTTGTCGACCTTCTGTTTGACGGCGGTTTTATCCAGATGGTGCAGCTGATTGAGGGCTTCGGCGATACCAAACATACCGATCATGACCGCCACCGGGTTGATACCGTTCCACAGCTCCACCACACCAAAGGTGAAGCGTTCTTCCGCAGTCATCGGATCAAGTCCAACGGTACCGATCAGAATGCCCAGAGCACCGGCAAAAATCCCTTTGGAAAGGCTCTCACCGGATAGCGAACCAACCAGCAAAATACCCAGCAGACCCAGCATCAGGTAGTCTCGCGGCTGGAATTTGATGGCAAATTCACTGACGGTCGGGGCAGCTACCGCCAGCACGATAATGCCGACAAAACCACCGATAACCGACATCACCGTCGACAGGCCAATAGCCTGACCGGCTTCACCGCGTTGCGCCATCGGGTAACCATCCAGCGCGGTGGCAATGGCCGATGGAGCACCGGGAATATTCAGCAAAATGGCGGTACGGGAGCCGCCGTATACACCACCCATGTAAATTCCCACCATCAGGCAGAGGGCGTTATTGACGTCCCAGGAGAAGGTGAAGGAAATCAGGATCGAAACCGCCATGGTGACGGATAGGCCGGGAATTGCGCCGACATAAATGCCGAGGAAGGTTCCCAGCGCAGTGAGCGCCAGTAATTCGGGGTGAATCCACGAGCTGGCAAAATAACTTAAGGCTTCCATGGATCTGTCTCACTCCAGCCAGGCAGTAATGGCAGACAGCATATCCTGTTCAGGAATAATGCCCTCTGGCAGCACGACAACAAAAATAATCCGGAACACCAGATACACCAGTACCAGCGCTACTGCCGCAATCAGCAAGGATTTGCCAATGCCCCGGCGATGCAGTAACTGAATGCTGCCAAACAGGAACAGGAAGGCGGTGATAATAAACCCAACGGTGTCCAGCATGATGGCGAACAGGAAAATCACCGCGATCATCAGGGCAACGGTTAATGGCAGGACGTGCTGAAAAAACTCATGCCATTCACCGTCATGGGAAGGGCGGCGGAAATCGTCGACCAGAGCAATCACACAGCTGATTACCATTAAACCGGAAGCTGCCAAAGGCAAGACACCCGCTGAACTGAGAGAGGAAAATCCGGCAATTTTCCAGGATTGCCAGAACAGCAACAGGCTCAATGCCAACATCAGGAAACCAAACAGGGTTTCACCAGGTTTTTTCGGGATGGTCATAATGTCGACAGACATTGGTAACCCCTTGTTATTGATAAGCGGATTCTGGCCATCCCACAACCCTGGTTGTGGGATGGCCGATCGAACACCAGCGCGGGGCGCTGGCCGTGGGCTGTATTATTGCGGGCGTTTGATACCGAACTTGTCCGGAGACTGTTTGGCGAAGCCGGCATCATAGACCAGCCAGGAAGAAACGGATCGGTAGCTTTCCAGGAAGGTTTTGGCCGTGTCACCGGAGATACCCATCACAGTGTAGCCACGCTGTGCCATCAGTGCCTTGAAGTCGTCGGTTTGAGCGCCGGCGTTGAAAGCATCAGACAGTTTGCTGACGATATTGGCCGGTGTGCCTGCCTTGACGAATACACCAAAGAATGGGCCCCATGGCAGCATGGACTTCAGGCCAGGCAGGGTCTCTGTGATCGGGGTAACGTTGGGCAGCAGTGGATTGGCGTCAACATCAATCAGACCAATCACCTTCATGCGACCAGCTTTCACGTGTTCAATCGCGGCCCCCAGCACCGCTGGCATGATGTCAATGGCACCGCCTTGCAGAGCGGTCAGTGCCGGGCCATCACCATCATAGGGAATGGTGGTGGTATCCAGCTTGACCTGCGACTGCAGCATCGACATCACAATCGACGCCATACCGCCCTGACCGGTGGAACCAGCCTTCACCTTGCCCGGGTTGGCCTTAACGTAATCAATCAATTCCTGCATGTTGTTGTAGGGCGCATCGTTGCTGGCCACCATGATCGGAGTGCCACGGGCGAGGATGCTGATTGGAATCATGTCGCTGTAATCAATGGGCGCCAGCCCCAGCACTTTGTACATCTGCGGGTTTTCGGCGCCCATCAACAAGGTGTAACCATCGGCCTTGCGAGTGAAAACGTATTTGGTCGCGATGGCGCCGACACCGCCGGTTTTGTTGGTCATGATCACATCAGCACCCAGCAGCTTTTCGACGTGCGGGGTGACGGAACGCATAACGGTATCGGTTGAACCGCCCGCGCCCCACATAATGACACCCTGAATATCCTTGGTCGGATACTCTGCGGCGTTGGCCTGGCCTGCAATCAGGCTCAGGGCAGCAAGGGTTGTTGCCAAAAACTTCTTCATGTTGTGCTCCGATTATTCTTGTCGTTGTTAAAGAGTATCAGTTAAGACTGGCAGATCGTGAGTAACAGGCAAATGCAGGGCTGGATATTTGCCCGCCATGGCCTGAAAAATCTGTTTCGCCAATTCCAGCTGCTGAATAAATTCTGCCACCGAACGAGACTCTGGCTGGCGCCGGCACAGCAGCAGATAAAAATGCTCAAGTTGCGCACTCAGGCAGTCCGTGCCGGATGGACGGTTGTTGGCGTGGATATTGGGTTGCCCGATCGGCAAGTGACACCTGAAGGCTGTTCCGTTTGTGTGCAGCTGCAGCGTGCCGGTGTTGGTGTGGAAGCTGAAATCGGCGAATTCAGTCAGACCATCATCGTCCGGATCGCTGGCCGGGGTGCCGGTCAGGTTACTGATCAGGGCGCTGCTGTTGAGGCGGAATCGCCCCTGTATACCGTTGGCAAATTCGAGCTCAATGGTTGGGCTGTATGGCCCATTGGCTGGCCGTACACCGTCAGGAACCGCTGCAATTTTATGGATGTCTCCGGCGACAGCTTGCAGTATCCAGAGCTGCGGCAGCAGGCTGATCAAGGACTCATCATCAGTCAGCCAGGTGTTTGGGTTGTGTTTAGCGGCCCAAAACGGCAGTGGTTGGCGACGAATATTCAGTATGCCTTCAATTGACATAAGCTGGCCGGCTGTTGGATCGGCGAGTTGTTGCCGGAATGCTTGCAGTCGGTCGTTGTATTGCAGTGGCTTGGCCATCAGGCAAATGGATGGCAGGCAATCTAACGCATGTTGTAATTCGCGGGCGGCATCGAGTGAACTGACCAGCGGGGCCGAGAGCATCACCGGGACCCGCGCAACGATACAGAAAATCGCCTGTTGCAGATGCTGTTCCGTGGCGGAACAGACAATCACCGCATCGGGCTTATCGCTGTTCAACAATTCATTGAGGCTCGGGAACCAGGCAACCTGCAGATGACAGGCCAATACCAGCGCGGGCTTTGATGGCTCAACGATGGCCGCCAGTTCACAATGAGGATGGCGAATGATGCGCTCAATGTACTGATGGGCGCTTGGGCTATTACCGACCACGGCAATTCGGAATTTGTTCATACCTGTCATAGTTATATTTTGAGTGCAGGAAGACTGGGGAAGGATGCTATCTCATGATTAAATGAATAATAATTAGCGAAACATTTGAATTATTTGTAACTAATAATGAAGAATCGATGGGATTTGATGGATCTCACAGTGTTCTGCTGTGTGGTTCGTAATGGCAGTTTTTCGCGGGCCGCGACGGAACTGGGCTATTCCGCCGCCTACATCAGCAAACGCATCTCAGATCTGGAGCTGAAGCTGAGTACCCGGCTGTTCAATCGCACCACCCGCACCATCCAGATCACCCGTGAGGGCAGTGTTGCGCACAGCTGGGCAGAAAAAATTCTGGAGTCGGCTGATGCGCTGGAAAAGGAAGTGACCAGCAGCCAGGAGTTGCCGACCGGGTCATTGCGAATTGCCACCAGTCTGAGGTTGGGACGTGAGCACGTAGCGCCGATTCTGTCTGAACTGGTGCGGGAATATCCCAGCCTTGATGTCTGGCTGGAACTGGTTGACCACCGGGTGGACCTGCTCGAAGAAGGCATTGATATCGATATTCGTAACGGCACAGTGGGAGAGCCTCATGTGGTTTCCCAGCTGGTACAGGAATCCAGCCGGGTACTGGTTGCAGCACCGGAATACCTGCAGCGGCGCGGCGAGCCCAAATCCATCTGGGAACTGACCCAGCACGATTGTCTGCTCTACAAACATGGTGATATTGGCCATGGTTCCTGGCGTTTGCAGGGGCCGAATGGTACCGAGACCGTGCGGGTCGACAGCCGCAGCACCCGTTCGCACCACAGTGACATAGTCAAAAACTGGGCGGTGGCGGGGCATGGCATCATTCTGTTGGCGGAATGGGACGTAGTGGAGCTGATTCGACAGGGCAAAATGGTGCGGGTATTGCCGGAATATCGTCAGCAGGCAGATATCTGGGCAGTCACGCCAATGCGCTCATCGAATTCCGTACGGATGAAAACCTGTGTTGATTACCTGATTCGCAACCTCCAGCAGGGGCCTTATGCGGTAGAGCGGCTGGATCAATAATAAGCGGTTGTAATCTGTGGTTTTATATCGAAAAACATAATCAAAAAACCCGGAAATTCATACGAATTCAAAAAAACTTATTGTTATTCAATGTGTTAGGGATATTTGTCAAAATCACGGTGGCGCTTTGAAAATATCCCCGGGAAGCTCGATTACGTCGCTGGGCGGAATCTGCCGATTGGATTACACTGAAAGCTGATTTCTTATCTTGGAGAAGTTGATCAGTGACTGATGAACTGTACCCCACCGCTGTCCGTGCCCTTGGACTCGAGTATATCGAATTGTCTGCGCCTGATACTGCGGCGCTGGAGCAGGAACTTGTCCGGCTGGGATTTGCAGCCATTGCCCGCCACCGTCACAAACCCGTGATGTTGTACCGTCAGGGGGATATCAACCTGATTGTGAATGAATCACCGTCTGGTACGCCAAAAGATCTGGCGCGTCAGTATGGCGTCACCGTCTGTGCCCTTGGGGTGCTGGTGGACGATGCCCAGACCGCGTTCCAGACCCTGCAGGCGAAAGGTGCCTGGCCGTCTGAAACCAGCGCTGGAGCGATGGAGCTGAACATTCCGGCGATCGAAGGCATTGGTGGTTCCCAACTGTTCCTGATTGACCGCAAGCCTAACCGGCCAACCATTTACGACGTCGATTTTCAGCCGTTGCCGCAGCATGCCTTGCCTGCCAGCTATCTGGGTTCGGTCTCACAGCTGACCATGAAAGTGGTCGACGGTCGTCAGCAGGAATGGCGCGACTTCTTTGTGCAGCTGTTTGGTTTTGAATTGCAGGACGATGGTTCGCTGGTGTCTGAAGAAGGCCACTGCAAACTGGCGATTGCGGCTGACACCCTGGCGGCTGACGACAACGTTGGTGCTGAACATTTCTGCGGTATTACTTTCGCTGGTGCCGAGGTTCCGGCTGGGGTGCAAGTCGATGCCAGCGGCCGTTTGTTACTCGACAGCCAGTACAGCTCGTTGAGCTTCTATTGGGAGTCCGACAAGTGAGTAATGCTGTGGTACTGGGCCTTGGCGGTTTGCCGGGCCAGTTCGCCGATCGTTTGCTGGCTATCAAGGCCGCCGGATTTGATGGTATCGAACTGGATGCCCATGATCTGGCCAAATCCAGTACCAGCATCCGTGATGGCGTTGAGCTGATCAAACGCAGTGGCCTGCGGGTGTCGGCCTATAAGGAGTTACGCGACTTTACTGGCCATATTGGTCATGTACTGGGTTATCGCATGGAGCTGGCGAAAACCAACCTCGACATGATGGCAGAGCTGGGTTGCAAGCTGCTGATCGTTAACCCGTCTGCGTTTAACAAAACCAGCCATGTGGCCGACCTGGTGATCCAGTTGCAGGCGCTGGCCACGCTGGCGATGAAACGCGGTATCCGGATTGGCTACCGGCCGTTACCCTGGTCCGATCATGCCTACGATCTGGCGTCTGCCTGGAAGCTGATTGAACAGGCGGGCAATGCCAACCTCGGGCTGGTGGTGGACAGCTTTCAGGATCTCACCGAGCTGGACATCAGCAAGGTCTTTCAGCAGCTGCCTGCGGAAAAAGTCTTTCTGCTGCGGGTATCCGACTTCAAGATGAGCTCGCTGCACATTCTGGAAGACAAGATCGAAGTCGATGGTCATCAGCGTTTCCTGCCGGGCGCAGGTAACCTCACCAGTGATCTGGCTGGGTTGCTGCATCAATGTCGTGATGCCGGTTACCGGGGGGATGTGGTGCTCAGCGTTAATGACGAATCCTATCGGCACAAGGGGCTGGCCCAGACCATGGGGCTGGCTGCCGATGCCCGTGAGTGGGTCGTGCGGCAGTTGAGTGTTTGAGTCTGCAGCGCTCAGTTATCAAATCCCGCCCATAAAAAAACCGCCTGCTGGCGGTTTTTTTATGGGGCTTGTTTCACCGCCCAGAGCGGCGAAACAGAGTCTCAGCGGGCCTTAGTAACCGAACATCTTCGGCAGGAAGGTCACGGTTTGCGGGATAAAGGTGATAATCGCCAGTACCGCCAGCTCAACCAGGAACATCGGCATAATGCGACGGGAAATCGCGCCCATGCCAACATTGGCAACCGAGTTGGAGACGAACAGACAGATGCCCATCGGTGGCGTGATCAGGCCAATCATCAGGTTGAAGATCACCACAATACCAAAGTGGGTCGGATCAATACCCAGCGTCATGGCAATCGGGTGCAGGATCGGCAGCAGGATCAGCATCGCCGCAATACCTTCCAGGAACAGGCCCACGATCAGCAGGATACCGTTCACCATCAGCAGGAACACCCATGGAGAGGTGATTGAAGACAGCACGCTTTCACTGATGGTCTGTGGAATCTGCGAGAAGGTCAGCAGCCAGTTAGCCGCAGCAACGACCGCGATAATCAGCAGGATCACAGAAGAATCACGCATGGCGCGGCTGAAGATGCCTGGCAACATGCTGAACTTGAGGCTCTTCAGGACAAACATACCGGCAACCAGTGCATAACCTGCCGCCAGTGCGGCCGCTTCAGTCGGCGTCACGATACCGGTCAGGATTGAGCCAACAATAAATACTGGCATCAGCAGTGGTACCCAGGCTTCACTGAACGCCTTGACACGTTCCTTCATGCTCAACTTTGGATGCTGTTCGGCATAGTGTGCAGCGGTCATGCGGACATAGATCGACAGGCCAATGGCCAGCAGGATGCCAGGCGCAACACCCGCCAGGAACAAACCCGGTACGGAAACGCCCGTAGTGATCAGGGCATAGATGATGACCGGAATTGACGGTGGGATCATCGGGCCGATCACGGAGGATGCAGCAGTCAGCGCCGCCGCGAAATCACGCGGGTAGCCTTCTTTTTCCATGGTCGGAATAAACACCCGGCCCAGTGCCGAGGTATCCGCTACGGCAGAACCGGACAGTCCGGCAAAAATCACCGAGGCCCAGATGTTCACCTGCGCCAGGCCGGCTTTCATATGGCCAACCAGCGCGTTGGCAAACTTGATGATACGGCCGGTAATACCGGATTCGTTCATCAGCTCACCGGCCAGTACGAACAGCGGAATCGCCAGAATGGCGAAGGAATCAACGCCAGAGAATACCCGTTGGGCAACCAGCGAAATCTTGAACGGGGTTTCAAAACCGACGTAACCAACCACTGCCAGCAGAATGGCAAACGCCAGTGGGGCACCAATGACCAGCAGGCCGATCAGAATAGCAAATGCGATCATGGCGAATTATTCCCCTTGTTCCGGGTGGGTGAAGTGACGAACGATCTTGATCAGCGCGGCCAGTGTCAGGGTGGCTCCACCCACAACCATGGCGCTCTGGAAGTAATACATTGGCAGTCCGGTGCCGGTGGCAATCAGCGCGCCACGTTTCATCATGAACAGATAGCCAGACCAGCTCAGGATCGCCCCGCTGACCAGCGCAATGCCATCGTGAGTCAGATAGATCCAGCGGTGATGAACCTTGGGAGTCAGGCTTTCCAGCAGTGTGAAGCGAATATGGCTGTTATTCAGATAACACAGCGTCATGCCAAACATGGCGCCATAAATCATGGCGTACTTGGCAACTTCCTCACTCCACTGAATCGGCATGTTGAACAGGTAGCGAGACAAGCTGGCAACCAGCACAACCGCAAATACAGCGAACAGCGACAGACCTGTCATAAACGACAGCAATCGGGTGTAGATGGAAAACATGGGTGGGTACCGGACTGAGTAAAAAAAATGCACCGCGGTACGGTGCATTCTTTTCAGGGGTGGATATTACTTGCTGGCAGCAGCATCAACGGCATTTTGGGCACGTTCGATCCAGCTTGGATCAATCTGCTTGGACAGCCATTCAACAACCGCAGGCTGAGCTGCAGCGCGGAACATATCCAACTGGGCTGCAGTTGGAGTTGTGATGGTCATGCCTTTGGCTGCCAGAGCAGTCAGACCTTCAGCAGAGTTGATTTGCTGAATGGCACGGCCAGTCAGTGCAGCGACCTTGGCGGCACGGGCGATAATCGCCTGGTCTTCGGCGGGCAGATCGCTGTAGATCTCGTCGTTGATCAGGAAGAAGTCGGCACCGTACACGTGACCATCCAGGGTCAGGTACTTCTGCATTTCATAAAACTTGTTGGCGTAAATAACGGAAACCGGGTTTTCCTGACCGTCAACAACACCGGTAGTCAGTGCTGCTGGTACTTCTGGCCAGGCGATTGGTGTTGGTTCACCGCCCATGGACTTGACCATCTCAACGTACAGCGGGTTGGTCATCACACGGATTTTCAGGCCATCCAGATCTTTTGGTTCAGCAACCGCACGTTTGGAGTTGGTGAAGTTACGGAAACCGGTTTCACCGTACGCCAGGGTACGCAGACCAGTGGTTTTCAGACACTGTTCACCCAGCGCTTTACCAAAGTCGCCGTCCAGTACGGACCAGGCAACCGGTGCGGATGGGAACAGGTATGGAATTTCCAGCACACCGGCTTCAGGACAAACACGGGCATAGGCACCGGAAACCATGGTCATGGTCAGGGTACCGTCCTGGGCAGACTGGATAGCGTCAGTTTCACCGCCCAGCTGGCCAGATGGGTAGACGTTCACTTTCAGGCGACCAGCAGATTCAGCTTCAACCAGTTCTTTGAAAACCTTGGCGGCGGCACCTTTTTTGGAGGTGTGCCAGTCAACCGGGTCAACGTGTGCCAGAGTCAGGGTAGTGGCTGCATAGGCCGGGATAGATGCTGCGGCAGCGATTACGCCAGCGAGCAGGGCTTTGGTCATGGATTTCATAGTCACTTCTCCGATCGGGGTCTGTCTGGACACCCTGGTTATTGTTATTCAGCTGCAATCGGCAGTTCGCGTATTGCTTGTGCGAATTTATCAGACCGGCGGCTGCTCAAGTGGGCCGTCGGCCAGTTTAACCCTGAGTTCCTGCAAAGGGCAGGTAAAAATATAGGGTATTTTTAAAAGCGAGGGACACTCTGAATTAGCAAGGATGATTTTAAAAGTGAGAGTTTGTTGAAGATGTATGCCGATTTGGCATGCATGACGGTGTGTCAGATATTTCTGTGGTCGATCAATGCCGAGCTATATAGCTGGCGTCAGGGCCACCAGGAATGGTGGTCTTGCTTGCGGTTTTGGAATGGATCACCACTGCAAAATTCATCCAGCAGCGTTCGGCGCTGGTGTATCGTCGTGCGGTTTTCGTGCCTCGGCGGGTTTCTTTACAAACCGCCCTGTAAGCCGCGCTGGAAGTTCTGGAGAATAATCACATGGTCAAACTCGGTCTGATCGGCATTTCAATTTCGCAATCGCGGGCACCGTCCCTGCATATGACTCTGGGTGAGATGTTTGGCATCCCGGTGAACTACCAGCTGTGCGAGCCGGAAAATGACTCGGCGGAAGCTTTTGCGGCCATGTTGCAGCGCCTGCGTGACGAAGGTTATGCCGGTACCAACGTGACCTTTCCGTTTAAGACCCTGGCCGTTGGTTATGCCGACGAGCTGAATGACTCGGTTCGCAAGATGGGCGCAACCAATACCCTGCGTATGCAGAATGGTGTACAGGCTTTCAATACCGATTACACCGGTTTTGTGCGCGGTTACCAGAGCCGTTTTGGTAATGCCGCTGCTGGCAAGGTACTGATGATCGGTGCTGGTGGTGTTGGTCGTGCGGTTGCCTTTGGCCTGTTTGATCTGGGTGCCACCGAATTGCTGGTGTGTGACCTCAACCCGGCCAGTGCCGAGTCGCTGGTGAGCACGCTGGTGGCTGCTGGCTATAACGCCAAAGTGGTGCCGTTCGCAGAGATGGAAGAGGCTTCCCGTGGCGTTGACGGCCTGATCAACTGTACCCCGGTTGGTCATAACAAAACCCCGGGCATTCCGCTGAAAGCCGACTGTATTGGTGGTCAGCGCTGGGCGTTTGATGCGGTATACACGCCGATGGACACGGAATTCCTGGTTGAATGTCACAGCAAGGATGTACAGATCGTGTCCGGCTATGATTTGTTCTTCTACCAGGGCGTTGATGCCTTTGAAATCTTCACTGGTCACAAGGTCGAAGACGACCGTGCGGCGCTGGATTATTTCTCGAAAAAATACAACATCACCTCAGCCCTGTTCTGAGTGATGCCGGCGGCTCGTTGATCCGGCGGGCCGCTGGTCTTTCTTGCCTGGGGTCTGGGTCTGGTTTGGACGTCGGCTGAGCCGCCCCTGATAATTGTTGGGCATGGCCCAGACTGCCATAGTGTTCCCGTCTCCCGTACCTGCGCGGCCCGCTCCTCTCCCGTCTCCCGAAAAATTGATCCATCGCTGTGATTTCGTGGATTGATCGGCTGTGTCTGGCGGGGAACTTCTGTAAAGTTTTGTCCCGGATTCCGGCTATCATGCCGAATCAACAGGAAGCTCCGGGCTTACATCGGAGCAGACTCAGTCCTAATAACAAAGGGAATTGTGATGAAAGCAATCTATGCAGGTATCGCCCTGGCATCCTTGTCTCTGGCTGGCGTTGGCTATGCCCAATATGCCGTCAAGGAAGCTGTCAGTACGGAGCTGGATCAGCAACTGACTTCGGCTGCACTCAGCAAGCAACTCGGTCACCCGGTGCAGGTACAGGTCGAAAGTCGTCATGACGGCTGGATGACCAGTGTTGGTCGTACCCTGATTCATGCTGATCTCAGTCCAGCGGCAGTGGATATGGTGGTGGACTACCAGATCCGCCACTCTGTGCTGCAGGGGGTACAGTACGAAGCCTCGGTGGTGCAGTTGTTGGTCGGTAGCCAGGCCAGTGAAATGCTGTCAATCAACACGGAAGTATTTTCGAATCAGCCAATCCGGATCATCGGCAAGGCGGAACTGGATGGTGGCAGTGGCCAGATTCTGATTCCGGCAATTCGCCGTGACCTGCCGCTCGAAGGTGATGAGCTGACCCCGGAAAATACTCTCACAGTGGATATTCCGGCTTACCCGGTCGACTTTGCCATGAGTGGTTATGAGCAAAACCGGCTTGAAGGTGAGACGCACATCAGTGCCAGTATTCCAACCATTCGGGTAACCACGGCGGACAGTGGCGTTGAAGTATCGGCGCTGGATTATCAGCAGAACTACAAGGGTTCTGCGGGGTCACTGGACAGCGATCAAACGATTCGAATCAAGCACCTGAAAAGCCTTTCCAGCAAGCCTCTCGAGCAGTTGGAGATGAGTGGGCTGGAAATTGGCGCTGACGTCGCTATTGCCAAAACCTTCGATTATCAGTTTTCCGTCAAGCTGGCAGAGGCTGTCAGCCCGATGGGCGCAATCAGTGGACTGGATATTCACAGCAGCATGGGAGGGCTGGATGGCAAGGTATTGCGTGAGTTTATCCAACAGTTGATGGATGTCAGCAGCAGTAGCAGTGATCCGGCGGTGATGTTGCCGATGATCATGAGTTTTGCGCAGCAACGGGCAGATGAGTTGCTGGCGCCAGGTCCGGTGATCGAAGCCAAAACCCGCCTTGATATGAATGGCTCACAGTTTGTGGACATCAAGGGCAAGCTGAAACTGGAAACCAGCAAATTGCCACAAGACTATTTTAGCCAGTTGGCAGCCAGTGGTGGTGATCCGATGGCGATGATGATGCTGACCTCCGTGATTAATGCGGAAGTTGATGCCGAACTCAGTCCGATGGCTGCCATGCTGGCGTCGCAGGCGCATCCGATGGTGGCTGAAATCGCCCAAACCGGCGAACCGATTGCCTTCCGTATGAGTGATGGGGTGGCGACCCTGAATGGTCAGCCGCTGATGTAAGGCAGCCGGGCTGATTCAGGCAAACAAAAAAAGGCCGCCCATTGGGCGGCCAAACATTGCCGATAATCGACAATCAGAGTGATCAGGCAGAAGCGGCGCGGGCCTGCGCCGCCAGACGGATAAAGGCGTTGGCTTCACCATAGCGGTCGTAGTTGCCACAGCGCTGCAAGACTTCGAAGAACATGCCGTTTTGTTCACGGGTGTAGAAGTGGAAAAACTCACCCTGGTCGTTACGGTCGTACAAAATATGATTGGCCTTCAGGCGCTCAATCAATTCATCTGACAGCTGGAAGCGGGCTTCCAGATCACGGTAATAGTTGGCTGGAATATCCAGTCGTAACTCATCCGGCACGGCTGCTGCGGCGGCAAAAATATCCTCACAGGCAAACGCCAGCTGCTGTACACCGGAACCACGGGTCTGGTCGAGGAAACGCTGCGCGGAGGCTGCCCGCGCGGTGGTCATGTTCAATGGAATACGGATCTTGCGGTTCGGACTAACGGCCGTACGGCTAACGACCAGGCCGTGCAGATCGGGCAGGTCCTGACTGGCTTCAACCGAGAAATCAAACAGGCTCTTGTAGAAGAAACCGGCTGACAGGAAGTCAACACTGGCAACGGTTTGGCCAATATGGTCGATTCGGCTCAGGCCAGGGCTGCTGGCGGCCGGACTTGCCGGTTCAACAATGGGTTCGAAGTCGAGTTCGAAAAAGCGTACCGGTTTACGATCAACAAAATACACCAGGCTGTCGCCAACACCACGAATCGCCGGAATATTCAGCTCGCCAGGGCCGGTCTGGTTGGTGAAGCGGGGACAACGGAACAGTTCGGCCCGTTGCATCACTTTTTTCATTGCCGGGGTGCTGAAGGCCAGTGCGCAGACCGACACACCGTGATCTTCAAAGTGCTTGTGAGCCTGACTTTGCGGCTCACGGTTAAGCACCAGGTTAATGTCACCTTGACGCATCAATGTGACCTGCTTGGACTTGTGCTGATGGGTTTCGCTAAAGCCCAGCTGTTGCAGGAAGGCGACCATCTGCTCGCCGGTTTCACCAGCGACGGCAAATTCAACGAATTCGACGTCATCAATGATGTTTTCTGCTGCGGTTTCGACTGGCAGTTCGCTCTGGCGGTCAAGCCAGATCAGTGAGCGCATACCATCGACGGCTTTTTCTACCGGTGATGATGCCCGGAAGTCGTCGTTGAAAATCTCATGAGAGACATAGTCGTCGAAGCCCTTGGCTTTCAGACAACGCATAAAGTCGACCATCGGGAATTCGCCCTGACCGGGGAAACAACGATAGTGGCGGCTGTATTGCAACACTTCCATTTTCATCAGTGGCGCATCCGCAACCTGTACCAGCGCGATTTTCTCCGGCGTGATTTCCCGCTCCAACGTGTCCAGTGTGCAGCCGCGGGAGAACATATGGAAGGTATCGAGGCCAATGCCAAGATTCGGGTGGGCAACTTTTTTGACGATTTCCCAGGCATCGTCGTAGTCAGCAATATATTTACCCCAGGCCAGTGCTTCATAGGCGAGGCTGACGCCAGCGTCTTTGGCGATTTCGGCAAAGTCGTGTAACTGGGCGGCAGTCAGCTCGGGGTCATCAATGGCAAAGTCCGGCACGACACTGCAAACCAGCAGACGGCTGGTGCCGAGCTCGTGCATCACTTCGAATTTTTTTGCCATTCGGTAGAGCGACTGCTGGTGCATGGCGGCTGGTACACCACCGCCATCGCGGAACGGTTGAAATGCCAGAATATGCAGGCCGAGATCGTCACACATCTTGCGCACATCGCGGGCTGTGCCCGGATATTGGGTGAAATCATTTTCAAAAATTTCAACGGCGTCGAATCCGGCCCTGGCGGCAGCCTGGAGCTTTTGTTCCAGCGTGCCTGAGATCGAAACAGTTGCCAGAGAAGTTTTCATGAAGATTCCTCAATCGTGCTGATGCATCCGCTCGGGATGGGGTTAGCCAGGGTCGCATACGCTAAGTCTGAACCGGCAATGACGAAAATGAAAAACTCGGCGTTATCCATGCCGTTTTGCTATGACCAGCGGATCAGGCGACTGCAATTACAAGTTTGGCTGTCAGATGTAACAAGTCAGGGCCGTCCGGTTAGATCTGGCCCGATACATTCCACTTTCAGGCATTTCTTATATTGCTTTTGAGCTGGTAATTGTATAAAACACCCTCTCAAACAAAAAATATCCTATATTTTTATAATTAGAGGGTAGTTCAATGATGGAAAACAGGATCAAGTACCGCCATTTGCAGTGCTTTCTGGAGGTTTCTCGTCAGGGAAGTGTGGGCCGTGCAGCGGATGTATTGGCTCTGACGCAACCAGCCGTATCAAAGAAGCTGAAAGAACTGGAAGACATGCTTGGCGTACGCCTGTTGGAACGCAGTAAAAAAGGCGTTGAACTTACCCAGTATGGCGAAGTGTTTATCAAGTTTGCCGGTACCAGCGTGGCTGCGCTGCGTGAAGGTGCCAGCAGCGTCGCCAATGCCAAACAAAAAGGCCGTGCCCGTCTGTCGATTGGGGTGCTGCCAACTGTAGCCGCTTGCCTGATGCCAAAAGTGGTGCAGAAATTCCGTCAGTCAGATCTTGATGTGACTCTCAACATTGTTTCGGCCCAGAACACCTTGTTGCTGAGCCAGCTGCGTGTGGGTGAGCTGGATCTGGTGATTGGTCGTCTGGGGGAGCCGGATCAGGTTACCGGACTGACCTTTGAACACCTGTATTCCGAACGGGTTAGTTTTGTTGTACGTCCAGATCATCCTTTGCTCGGCAAGGATTTTGACCCGCAGGATATTGTGAACTATCCAGTGCTTTACCCGCCGCAGGGTTCAATCATCTTTAATGCGGTGGAAAGCTACCTGGTAACGCTGGGCATTGGCTCGGTGCCAGATCGTATCGAAACCATTTCCGATCCGTTCGGCAAGGAATACACCCGTCGTTCGGATGCGGTATGGATTGTGTCGCGCGGTGTGGTAATGCGTGAACTCGATAGTGGAGAGTTGGTAGAACTGCCACTGAAAGGTCAGGAAACCCTTGGCCCGGTTGGTTTGACCACTCGCTCCGATCGTTTGCCATCCTTGCAGTTGCGACTGTTGATGGAAGCGGCACGGGAAAGTGCTCAGGAAATTATCAGTGGCGTTGACGCTGCTGATGTGGTGTTTCCGGAACGCATGGTGAGTTGATTTTTTGCCGTCTCTGACCCGGGTCGGAGTCGGCGCTCTTATTGGACTGACGCTCGGTCTGACTTGGGCCGCTCAGGTAGCCATTGGCTGTCTGAGCGGCTTTTTTATTGGCTGAGGTTCAGGCGTGGATGGTTACAGCAGCACTGTTCATAGCGGCGCTTTTTACAGGGGTACTGTTCATAACGGCACTTTTCACAAGGGCACTTTTTATAGAGGGACTTTTCACAAGGGCGCTTTTTATAGAGGGACTTTTCACAAAGGCACTTGGGCACCCTTGCCGATGTGCTCGCGCAGGCAGGCTTCGGCTTTTTCAAATTCGTCGTTAAGCAGGCTGTCCAGCAGGCTCTGGTGTTCATCAACAACGCTTTGGCCACGGAACGGACGCTTCTTCAGTGCCAGTACCTGATAGCGCATAAACAGTTCCAGCACGCTGCTGTGGTAGCGAATCAGTTGATTGGACCCGCAGTTGGAAACAATTGCCATGTGGAATTCACGATCGGCCTTTTCCCATTCGGCCGTGTGACCGGATTCATCGGCCATCATGCCTTTTTGGGCGACGGTCAGGCGATAGTGAGCGCTGATCAGCCGTGACTTCCATTCAATCAGGTTTTTGGTATTGGCCATCGACTTGCTCAAACCCAATAACTCCAGGGTTGAACGTAATTCGATCAGTTCTTCAAAGTCGCGCAGTGAAACGGCGTTAACCCGAAAGCCTTTCTGGTCTTCGAACAGCACAAAGCCCTCGGATACCAGTCGCATCAGGGTTTCACGGAGGGTATTTACACTGACGCCATAGCGCTTTTGCAGGCCATTAAGCTTGAGTTTCTCACCAGGAGGCAGGTTGCCATTGACGATATCAAAACGGATGGTTTCGTAGGCCGTTTGACCGACCAGTTTTTTTTCTTCTGTTGTATTCATATTGTGCGAGCGGCACGCACCCGGTGCTGATTGATGATAGCTTGCAGACGGTTCGGCAATTGCGATTGGCGCAAACAGCCATATTCTCCTGATGCTATCACTAACTCCGCATTGCTAGCCATTCCATTACGGAGTTAGTGGTTATCAGACTGGCATACAAACAAACCGGACAACGACTGGCACCAATCATCAGAGTTGCCCGGTTGCTGGCTGGCATATCAGGCGAAGTATTCCAGTGCGACCTGGTAACCCAGAGTACCCATGCCGGCAATGACGGCCTCGGCACGCAGTGAAACGTAGGAGTGATGGCGGAAGGCTTCACGCTTGTGGACGTTGGAAATATGCACTTCTACCACCGGTGCTTCGAAAGCGTTGAGTGCGTCCAGAATCGCCACTGACGTGTGGGTGTAGGCCGCCGGGTTAATGATAATGCCCTGGGCCTTTTCACGCGCTTCATGGATCTTGTCGATGATGGCGCCTTCGTGGTTGCTCTGGAAAAACTCGATTTCCAGGCCCAGGCTGGCGGCGCGCGCACGAACTTTTTGCTCAACGTCAGCGAGGGTTTCGGAGCCGTAAATCTCTGGCTGGCGCTTGCCCAGCAGGTTGAGGTTAGGGCCGTTCAGTACGTAAATGGTTTTGCTCATTATCTGTGTTCCATAGCGCTGGCCGAAACAGCCGGGGGCGCTCTAATGCAATGAAAAAATCCCGCCCAGTGTAGCGGAATCCGGTTGTATCTCGCAGTCCGATTCGCACTCTATCCATAACCGCCGGGCATGTATTGTCAGGAGTCAGAGCTCAGGTGTCAGGGCTGCAGAAACAGGGTTGGTAAAATCGACGCACCTTGCTGGACAAAATGAGTCGCATCAAATAACCAGAACGCCAGCGAGATGGTAAAGAAGGAGACGATTGTCGCCACCAATAAGGTCGCTGCAGCAGTGCCGTCGTAATTATATTGGGCGGCCAGGATCGGATAGATACTCAGCATGGGAGAACAGGCCATAGCGACAGCTGCGACCTGCAACTGCGGGTCGAACGGCGGCAGAATCATCAGCATCAGAATCATGATCAAGGGATGCAGGACCAGCTTGCCAACGGTCGGGATAATGATTTCCCACCAGGAACTGCCCAGCCCGCGTAACGACAGTCCTGCCAGCTTGCCTCCGATGGTAAACAACGCAATGGCTCCCGACGCTCCGGCCGCCATTTCAACCGCCTTGAATACCGGCGCCGGAATTGGCAACTGTAGAAACGAGGCCAGCAAGCCCGCCACAATCGACAGACTGATCGGACTTTTCGCCAGCAGCGCCATGGTTTTGCCAACCGACTCCCGAATCGGGCGGTTACGGTGCTGGCTCCATTCGGACAGTGCCAGCCCGAGGGGGATGATCAACACGTTTTCGATGATCATGCAGAGTGCCAGTGCTACCGCAGTAATCGGTCCAAGCAACGCCAGCACCAGCGGAAAACCAATAAAGCCGCTGTTACAGCAGCTCGACGCCATGGCATTCAGCACACTGGTCACCAGTGGCTGCTTGCGGACGTTGTGGCAGAACCACAGGACGGCAACAAACAGCAACAACGAACCAAAGCCATAGGCCAGCAGAAAGACGGGGTTGATGACTTCACTGAAGTTGCGCTGCGACAGCGAATAAAAAATCAGCGCCGGCAGCGCGACGGACGTCACCAGTCGACCCAGCGTTGGCATTTCGCTGGCCTTGATAACGCCACGGCGGACAATCAGGAAACCTGTCGCAATCAGCAGAAAGATCGGGGTAGTGACTGCCAATACAGCCAGCATGATTCAGGCTCCTTGATGTTTGAAAGCGCCTAGCCGAGCACCAGCGTCAGCACGATGGTCAGTGTTACAAATGAGCTGATGGTGGTGGCCACCAGGCTGCTGGCGCAGAATTTTCCGAGGCCGTAGTTGCTGCCGATGATAGGGAAAATCGCTGCCATCGGCAGTGCCGCATAAACAATCACAATGTCTTGCAGGGTTGGGTTGAACGGTGGCCACACCATCAACACCAACACCACCATCAAGGGGTGAATCAGCAGTTTGGTGACGGACACCAGGCTGACGTCGCGAATGTTGCCGCGAATCGGGTTACCAACCAGCGAGCCGCCAATGACCAGCAGGGCAATACCGCCCGCCGCATTGCCCAGCACCGTCAGGGTACGTACCGCAACCGCTGGCAATTCGAGTCCTGACAGCGATACCAGCACACCACAGGTAATGGCAATGATAACCGGGTTGGTTGCTACCCGTTTGGAGATGCCGCCAAGTAAATGAATGAGTCGTGAAGAGGTGGCTTCCGCGCGCCGTTTACCCAGTTCCGCCATGATTAATATAGACGGCAGAATGACGATATTTTCAACCATCACCGCAAATGCAAAGGTGTGGCCCCATTCTTCACCGAAGGCCTGTACCACAATCGGGTAACCAATAAAGATACTGTTGGGCAAGGAGACTCCCATGGCTTTCACCGCAGCATCAGACAGCGGTTGTTTCAGTGCACCCTTGAAAACCAGCAGTGCAACCAGCTGTGCTAGCAACGCACCAACGGCATAAACGCCGAGGAAATCCCACGCCAGCACCTTGCTGAAATCCAGTTGGGCGACGGTCTTGAAGGTTAACGCCGGGATCAGGCAGAACAGCACCAGTTTCGACAACAACGGCAGCATCGGTTGTGGCAGAAAGTCTCGCCGGGCGAGGAAATAGCCGAGCCCGATAATCGCAAAAATCGGCGTAATAACAGAAAGTATGGCGAACATGCGGTGTCCTTGCTGTGTCTGGAAAACGATTTGTTGTTGTTATTTCCAGCCCATCACAACGGTTGGGCATCAGGTAAACAGCGGCAGACGCTACCACTGCTCTGTCTGCAGGGGAATTTCAAACAGTGAAACGCTGAATTCATTTGTCGCCCGGTGGCCGGTTCTGCATCCGTTGGGCAGGCACGCAGGATGGCTGTTATTCTGGCGCTGGCCCGTATCCGGGCCTAATAAAAAATCGCCGACCTGACATATCGTTTTGCATATGAGGCTGGTGATAAGAATTATTGAGGATGGGCGGCGACACATGTTGATGGGATTTGAATGGGGCTTCTGGTTATTGGCCGCAGTAGCGGTGCTGTTGACCGGTATTTCCAAGTCCGGCTTTGCCGGGGGCGTCGGGGTGGTCGCTGTGCCCTTGATGGCACTTTATATCGACCCGCGCCAGGCGGCTGCGATTATGTTGCCGCTGCTGTTGGTGATGGACTACTTCAGTATGCGGATCTGGTGGGGGCAGCAAAACCGCTTCCAGTTCAAACGCCTGATAGGCCCGGCGGCGATCGGCATCCTGATCGGTTACCTGATTTACGACTGGCTCGACGCCGGGGTTATCCGGCTGCTATTGGGGCTGCTGTCGATTGCCTTTGCCGCCTGGGGCTTTGCTTCCGGCGTTAAACTCGGCGTAGCCCGTACCGGTAATGCCTGGCTGGCGCGTATCTGTGGTTGTGTCACCGGTTTCACCAGCTTTATGGCGCATGCCGGTGGGCCGCCGCTGAATTTGTACCTGTTACCTTTGCGGTTACCGAGACCGGAATACCTGGCGACGGTGGTGATGACCATCGCCTGTATCAATGTGATCAAACTGGTTCCCTACGCACTGCTGGGGCAGCTGAATCTGGACAACATCGCAATTTCATTGCTGCTGATGCCACTGGCCTGGATCGGGGTTCGTTATGGCGTGCGGTTGCAGGCGGTCATTTCCGATGTCTGGTTCTATCGGCTGATCTATAGCGCGTTGGGGCTGATTGGTCTCAAGCTGTTGTTTGACAGTTTTATGGGCTGAGGCGGTTTTTTAGCGGCCAGGGAATAGGTTGTCAGCTGTTACTTGCTAGCCGGTATGTAAGTACTTGCTTATGTTTCGCGCCTTAAAATATAGGGTATTTTTTGAATTGATCACTAATCAAGGTGGAAACAGCCGGAATTGGCAGGGGGTTCCATACCTGAATTGATATAAAAATCGCCTAAACTTTCATTTCTTACGTTTGAAACAAACTGTCTAGTATCCCTACGCAATCCGGGTACCAGACCAGCCTTGGTGCGCTTGGTACCCGAACTATAAAAACAACACGAGAGCTGAAATGATGAAGCGTGAGCACAAGCAAGCCGCCCGTATCTCTGCCATTGTCCAAAAAAATCTGGCCCCAAAAGCCCTGGCCCTGGCTGTAACCGCCGCTGCTGCTTTCCCGGCAGTTGCAGATGAAAACCCGTTCCACCTGTATTTCCGCTCCGGTATCGGTTCTGCTGTCGATGGTGGTGACCAGGTATGTTACAAGGCCCAGAATGCTCCGGCCAAATACCGTCTTGGTAACGAATGTGAAACCTATGCTGCTGTACGTCTGATCAAGGGTCTGGACGTTGAAGGCGCTGGCAAATTCAAGGTTACCACCGAGATGATCTACGAAACGGATCAGAACACCGACTGGGAGCAGATCAACGGCGACACTTCTTCTGCCGACCGTCTGGCTATCCGTCGTTTTAACGTTGCCGGTACTGATGTGATTGAAGCCCTGCCTGGCGCTACCCTGTGGATTGGTAAGGAATTCGTGGATCGTCAGAACGTTCACATCAACGACTTTTTCTACTGGGATCCAAAAGGTCCAGGCGTTGGTCTGCGCGATATCGACGTAGGTTTTGGTAAGGTGGGTGTGTCCTGGTTGCGCAACGGTTCTACCAACGCAACAGATGACGGCGGTGATGCTGGTAACTATGTTAACAACACCTATGACATCCGTCTGAGCAAGGTTGCCCTGACTGACAAGGTTTCTGCTGAGTTTGGTCTGACTCTGGGTTCTACCAGTGGTACCAAGCGTCTGTCTTACGACGGCAACGACAACTCCGGCTCGCTGGTGACTGTGAACTTTATGTTCAGTGACGTACTGGGTGGCAGCAACAAGCTGACTCTGCAGCACGCCAAAGACGGCATGATTGCTGACGCCAACACAGGTAACCAGAACGGCTCTCTGGAAGGTGATTTCTTCCGTATTATCGATTCCGGTATCGTTGCCATCGGCGACCAGACTGAAGCCCAGTTCGTTGCTATCTACGAAGACAAGAACGACGACAAGGCCGCTACCGAAGGCTACACCTGGACTTCTTTTGGTATCCGTCCAGTGGTTCAGTGGGGTGGTTACTCCAGCACAGCATTTGAGCTGGGCTACGACCTGGTTGATCCAAAGGCTGATGGTCTGAAAACCGCTTCCATGACCAAGTTCACTGTGGCCCAGCAGTTCTCTGCCGGTTCCAAGTTCTATTCACGTCCATCCCTGCGTCTGTTTGCTACTTTCGCCAAGTGGGATGACGCTGGTGCGAACTCCAATGCCGGTGGTGTTACTCCTGAGCATGCTACCCAGGGCATTAGCTTCGGTGCCCAGACTGAAGTCTGGTTCTAATCGATTCAGCCCAATTGGCACGTCGGTCAGGGATGACTGGCAACCCTGTCGCAAGACAGTGATGGTCTCCAGAAAACCGGCTTCGGCCGGTTTTTTGTTGGCCGCAATTCAGGGGACTCGGCTGATGATTGGCAGGGCTGAATGACAGGCATAAAAAAACCGGCCTTGCAGGCCGGTTCTTTCAGAATGGAGAGCGTTTGATCAGCAGCTCAGACTGCTTCAGCAAATTCACACGGAGGCAGGCTGGATACATGCTGGCGGATCAGCTCTTTGGCAGCCCGGCCGCAGCAACCGCAATCTGTGGCCAAACCCAGCGAACGGCGGATTTCACCGTAGCTTTGACCTTCTTCAACCGCATCCTTGACCTGCTGATTGGTAATGGCTTTACACAGACAAACGTACATTTTTAACCCCCCGCAATTGGGAATCACTATCAACGAAATAGAAGTTATTCTAAACGAGAAGGGTTTGCAATGGCTTTTCAATGAAAATTGAAAATAATTCGTATTTGTGAGCAGTTTGTTAGTAAGCGACGGGGGACGGGAGATCCTATCGTGCCTAGGCGCCAGCGCGGCCTGTCCCAGACCTCAAATGGGAAACCTGCCCGCAGATCTCGCTTCGGCTGTCATGATTCTGTAGAATACCGCGTCATTTTCGTGCGCTCTGTCCAGTTGTCCAATCCGCTGGACGTCCGGCACTATTCCCAGAATTATCGATATAGATAGGTAGTCCCTTGGAAATTAATCCGATCGTCGAGACCATCAAAGACCTGAAAGTACGTACAGACGTGCTTAGGGGGTACCTTTGACTACGCCAGCAAGAAAGAACGGCTGGAAGAAGTAGAGCAGGAACTTTCCCAACCGGATGTCTGGAACGACGCTGAGCGCGCCCAGGATCTCGGTAAGGAACGTGCTGCCCTGGAAGCGGTGGTGAAAACCATCGACACCCTCGATATCGGTCTGGCGGACGCCAAAGACCTGCTCGACATGGCCGTCGAAGAAGACGACGAAGATTCTGTTGAAGACGTGCGCAGTGAGCTGGCCAAGTTGCAGACTGAGCTGGAAGCACTGGAATTCCGTCGCATGTTCTCCGGTGAACTCGACCCGAACAATGCCTATATCGAAATCCAGGCTGGCTCCGGTGGTACTGAAGCCCAGGACTGGGCTGAAATCCTCTGTCGTATGTACCTGCGCTGGATCGACGCCCACGGCTTCAAGGGCGAGCTGATGGAAGCTTCCGACGGTGACGTCGCGGGCATCAAGAGCGCTACTATCCGGGTTGAAGGTGAATATGCCTACGGTTGGCTGCGTACTGAAACCGGCGTTCACCGGCTGGTGCGCAAGAGCCCGTTCGACTCTGGCAACCGTCGCCATACCTCGTTCTCTTCCGTGTTTATTTCGCCGGAAGTTGATGACAACATCGAGATCGAAATCAATCCGGCTGATCTGCGTATCGACGTATACCGCGCCTCCGGCGCCGGTGGTCAGCACGTTAACCGGACTGAATCTGCGGTACGTATTACCCACATGCCATCCGGTATCGTGACCCAGTGTCAGAACGACCGCTCGCAGCACAAGAACAAGGACCAGGCCATGAAACAGCTGAAAGCCAAGCTGTATGAAATGGAAGTCCAGAAGCGTAATGCTGAAGCCCAGGCGCTGGAAGACACCAAGTCCGATATCGGCTGGGGAAGCCAGATTCGTTCCTACGTACTGGACGACTCCCGTATCAAGGACCTGCGTACCGGCGTAGAAACCCGTAACACTCAGGCGGTACTGGATGGCGGGCTGGATATGTTTATTGAGGCCAGCCTGAAAAAGGGCCTTTGAGATCGGGTTGGACGTCCGGCACTTTGAGTAGGGCCGGGATGTAGGTTGGGCCTGGCCCGTCCTACGCAATAGAATTTACGCGTCCGGCGTCAGTGACGCGATTTACTGAACGCAAAGAAAGTAGGTTGGGCCATGCCCAACAGCGATGGGCACGGCCCATCCTACGTCATCGGTACCTTCGGGTGCCTGTTTTACAATCCAAAGCGTCTGACTCTCAACGTCGGGCGCCTGACATACTTTGTTAACCGGGTTTAAAAATGACCGATCAAAACCAAACTGCTCAGGAAGAAAACAAGCTCATCGCCGAGCGTCGCGCCAAGCTGGAACAGCTGCGTGAAGGTAGCAAATCCAATGGCCACCCGAACGATTTCAAGCGCGAGAACAAGGCCGGCGACCTGAAGGCAGCCTATGGTGACAAGACCCGGGAAGAGCTGGCTGAATTGGGCCTGCGTGTATCGGTAGCTGGTCGTGTGATGCGTCGCGGTGGTCCATTCGTGGGTATTCAGGACGTTTCTGATTCCATCCAGTTCTACATGGCCAAGCCACTGCAGAAAGAAAGTGAGGCCTGGAGCCTGTTGGATATTGGCGACATCATTGGTTGTTCCGGTGTACTGCACAAGTCTGGTAAAGACGAGCTGTACGTTGATGTTGACCAGATCGAAAACCTGCAGATTCTGACCAAGTCCCTGCGTCCGCTGCCAGACAAGTTCCACGGCCTCGCTGATCAGGAAATGAAGTACCGTCAGCGTTACGTTGATCTGATGATCAATGAAGAATCGCGCAACACCTTTATGGTGCGTTCGAAAATCATCAACGCCATTCGCCAGTACCTCAGCGAGCGTGACTTCATGGAAGTCGAAACGCCAATGCTGCAGACCATTCCTGGTGGCGCCAGCGCCAAGCCATTCGAAACCCACCACAACGCCATGGACATCGATATGTTCCTGCGGATTGCGCCAGAGCTGTATCTGAAGCGTCTGGTGGTGGGTGGTTTCGAGCGGGTGTTCGAAATCAACCGTAACTTCCGTAATGAAGGGGTGTCGACTCGTCACAACCCTGAGTTCACCATGATCGAGTTCTACCAGGCCTATGCGACTTACCATGACCTGATGGACATCACCGAAGGCATGCTGAAATACATCGCCGAAAGCGTACTGGGCAAAACTACCATTGAATACGGTGAAGCCACTTACGATTTCGCCGCGCCATTCCAGCGTATCACCATGGTTGACGCCATTCTCAAGTACAACCCTGAGATGGATGCCGAGGTGCTCAACAACGCCGAAGCCAACATCGAAACCCTCAAGCAGTACGCGCGCAGCGTCGGTGTCAAAGACTCCGAGAAGCAGGCGGCCTGGGGTGCTGGTAAATACCTGTGTGAAATCTTCGAAGCTACCGCCGAAGAAAAACTCGACCAGCCGACCTTTATCACCGAATACCCGTGGGAAGTATCACCGCTGGCCCGTCGTAACGACGACAACCCGTTTGTGACTGACCGTTTTGAGTTCTTCGTTGGCGGCCGTGAGCTGGCCAACGGTTTCTCTGAGCTGAACGATGCCGAAGATCAGGCGGCTCGTTTCCGCAAGCAGGTGGAAGAGAAAGACGCCGGTGATGACGAAGCCATGCACTACGATGCTGACTACGTTAATGCGCTGGAATACGGTTTGCCACCAACTGCCGGTGAAGGTATTGGTATCGACCGTCTGGTGATGCTGTTCACCAACAGCCACACCATCAAGGATGTGATCCTGTTCCCGCACATGAAGCCGCTGTAACAACGGCTGTTGGCGATCGCCTGGTGCGGTCGCCTGTGTGACTCAAGGCCCGATAGCCGTTGTGCGGTATCGGGCCTTGTTGTTTGTGGGCCGGTTGTTTGTGGTCCGGTGGTTTCAGGGCAGGATGTTTCTGGCTTTGCTGTTTGTGAAACTCCGGCAGGCAGCGATCAGGTTCGCGGAGGATAAAAGGACAAAATCCAGACTCTTTATGATGCAATCACGACAGCTTCCTTGCACCTGAGCAAATTATCCCCAACACTGACGTCTTCTGGTCTTTTATTACTGCATTACAAGGCAACCTCGTTGAAAAACTCCGACTGCGATCTTATGCCAGCAGATTTTGTCTGTCTGGATGAGGTCATTCCCGGGCTGGTAACCGCACTGGCCTACGCTTCCAGCAACAACTTTGTAGGTTCTCCCGTAGATGGTTATGACGTTAACCGGGCAATTCTGAGCCGTCCGGCTGCTGAGGCGCTGGCTTCAGTTCAGACCAGATTGGCACCAATGGGCTTGGGACTGAAGGTGTTTGACGCGTATCGACCACGTCGGGCTATTGATCATTTCCTGCGTTGGGTAGATTCTGCTGATGAGACAACCAAGCCGCGTTATTACCCATCAATTGCCAAGAATCGGCTGTTTGAACTGGGCTATATCGGGCTACACTCAACGCATTGTCGCGGCAGTACGGTTGACCTGACCATTATTGATCTGGCTACCGGCGCGGATATCGAAATGGGCACTCATTTCGATTATTTTGACCATTCTTCCTGGACAGCCTACGCCGACATATCGGCGTTATGCCGGGCTAATCGGCTGCTGTTGAAGGTACTGATGGAGCAGGCGGGATTTAAGGGACTGGATAATGAGTGGTGGCATTTCACGTTGGCTAACGAGCCCTATCCTGACGTGAATTTCGATTTCCCGATACGATAAAAATTAAAACAAGAATCATTATTCATAAATGCAGTCAATAGACCAGAATCAAGCCACTGGCAGTAAAGTGAACTTCTGGCTGTTTTTAATGCAAACCAGTTCTCAAATGTGAAGATTGTTGGATGGTCTGACAATGCTACACTCGCCGAAACGCTACACTCGTTAAGTGAGGTTTAGATATCCGGGTAATAACAATAACAGGATATCGGTTGTAGGCGGCATCAAATGCTTTATTGGTAATTTAGTCAGTAATTGGATTACAGATAGCGCTGGTGCAGATATTTATCAACGAACAGCAGGTGTCAGTTGTGGATATCAAAAGGATTGCTTGTATCGGCAAGCTGGTAGGAGAAGCTGACAGTCAGTCGGCGCATATTCTCAATCTTTACAATGAACTACGTGTCTATAACGTAGAACATGCCATCAATGGGGTTTTGCTGGTTCATAGCGAAGCCATCTTGCTGGTGCTGGAAGGCGAGAGTCATGCCATCGCCGGACTGGTATACAAGGTCAGTCGTGACAAACACCTGCAGAGTCTGGATGTGATTGCCAATTTGCGGGTCGAACAAGCGGTATTTGACCACTGGCGTATCAAATTTTTCCTGGCAGATTCTGCTGCCCATATCAGCTGGGTAAAAAAACTCTGCTCGCAATATTTGCTCAATCCGGTGATCAACAACCCTGATCAGCAGGCGCTGTATGACAGCTTTTTTCCGCCACTGGCTGCCTTGCGTTCGGTCGAGACTGCGACGCTACCCTCTGACAGTAAACCCGACTTACCGGTCACCAGTGCACCTGCGAGCGCTTTTCCGTGGTCAGATATGACATTTAGGATCACCGCCTGGCCAAAGGCCACCCAGATGAAAATGTCGACCCAGGTGATGCAAACCTGTTCGCTGCTGAGTCGTAATGAAGTCAGTTATCGCCAGTTGCAGGAAAAAGGCTACTGGAAGTGTGAAACGGATTTGCAGGAATTTTTGCAGAAAATGCTCGATTTCGGGGTGCTAATGGCACGCCAGGTCAGCCCGCTGGAAGGTGCCACTACAGCCCCGGCAAACCGCTCGGGTGGGTCTGACCGTTTCAGTGCATTGATGCGACGCTTCCTGACCAACACTCGCAAGGCAGGATAACCAATGACGGATAAAACCTACCGCAAGCTGGCCATCGTCGGGGAAGTTGGCGCAGGCAAAACCCAGATTATTCATACCATCAGTGAGATTTCGCCCTTTGCGACGGAAGAGCGTTCCAGTGTTGATATCGGCAAGGAGTTCACCACCGTCGGTATCGACTATGGCCGTCTTAGCCTGGATGAAGACACCGCACTGGGTCTATACGGTCTGCCGGGTCAGAAACGTTTCAAAATGTTGTGGGAAATGGTCAAGGGCGGTCTGTGGGGGCTGCTGGTACTGGTGAAATATGGCGATGGCCTGAACCTCGATGATCTGGAAGAAATCCTCGATTTCTTCGATCCGGCGGCTCATGAGCTACCCCTGATTATCGGCATTACCCATTGCGAAAACGCTGAAGACGAAGATCTCGAAGTCTTGCTGGAATACGTCGAGTTTGTGCTCGCCAAACATGCTCTGGTCGCCCCTATTGTGCCGGTCGATGCTCGTCAGCTGGATTCATCGTTGATGCTGCTGGAGCTGTTTTTATCGCTCAATATGGAGACAGAGGAACTGTCACAGGAGGCTTGTTAAATGGACATGAGTGAGCGTATCAAATTGGTCGGACAGCAGATTTTCCAGTCCTGTATCGACAGCTATGAGGCCATTGAGTGTATTTGCCTGTCGACCACCGACGGCTTTCCGGTCCTGAGTCTGAAAAAGGCATCACTGAATTTTGAAGCTGATGCCATGGCAGCAGCCTCCAGCACACTTTATTCGGTCAGCAATGCGGTTTCGCGGCAAATGCTGGCCAGGCCGTTTCGGATGTCGTTTATCGAATCGGCACAGGGCAACGTCATGTTTGTAGCCATGAGTGTTGCCAACAAGGAATTCGTATTAACGGTGTCCGGTTCTGATGCCATGAATATCGGCCAGTTGCGGGCCATCGTTAATCGAATGGTGACGGATGTATACCAGCATGAATTGATCACCGACTGCGTGGAACACTAGTTGCGTCTGGTGATTTTTCTCAAGGAGCAAGGAGTTATATATGGCGAATATTAATGAAACAATCGCAGGCATGATGGAAATCGATGGTGCTTTGGGTGCTGCGATTGTCGACTATACATCGGGCATGCTGCTGGGCAGTGCCGGCGGTGGTGTGGATCTGGAACTGGCCGCCGCTGGTAACAGCGACGTGGTGAAAGCCAAACTGAAAACCATGGCCAGTCTGGGTATCAAGGGTGGTATCGAAGATATTCTTATTACCCTGGCAGACCAGCTGCACATTATTCGCCCGAGCGTCAGCAACGACGGCCTGTTTCTCTATCTGGTTCTGAATAAAGCCAGCTCCAACCTGGCGCTGGCACGTCGCAAAACGCTGGATCTGGAAAAACAGCTGCAACGCATCTGATTCCCGTAGCCCGCTCAGGTACGCTGCAAACGTACCTGACCGGGCAGCTTCCCGACTGGCTATTGGCTTTTCTCTGTCCCCACGATACTCTCTAACTATCTGATTTTTCTGTCATTCCTGACAACTCAGCTGAACCGCTATGTGGTTTGGCAGACTAACTGTTTCCCCACAAGCCCAACATGCAGCTAATCGCTGCCCTAACTGTTCAAGGACACCATGCTTGATAAATTTGTTCAGGATGCCCTGATTTTATGGGCGACCATCGACCCGATTGGCTCGATGGCCTTGTTTGCCGGCTTGACCGCGAATATGACGGCGGAAGCTCGCCGTCGCACCGCGATCAAAACCATTCTGTATTCCGGTGGCGTGCTGATTGCTGCCATTGTGGTCGGGCAGTTGCTGTTGGCCGCCATGGGAATCCAGCTGGTGTCTTTGCAGTTGGCTGGCGGCATTATCCTGTTCCTGTTTGGCTTGCAGATGATTTTTGGCGATCCGGCTGGTGCGGATGCACCGATGGACAGTCGTCACGACATTGCGGTGTTCCCGCTGGCGATTCCGGCAACCGCGTCACCCGGTGCGATTCTGGCGGTGATTCTGCTAACTGATAACTCGCGTTTTCCGATTGTGACCCAGGCCGGTACTGCGCTGGTGCTGATTGCGATTTTGGCAGTGACCCTGCTGTTGTTGCTGGCATCTGGCCGGATTATCCGGGTGATTGGTACTGGTGGCGCCAACATTCTCGTCAAGGTGATGGGTATGGTGCTGGCGGCCCTGTCGGTGGAGCTGGTCATGAAAGCGTTGGATATCGGCCACTGGGGCAGCTAGCTTCTGGGCTGCGGGACCTGCATGATCAGGAGGCGGGATAACGCAGCAGCGCGTCTGGTTGATCAACATCCTGAAGCACCCGAACGTCGTTCACTGTAATCAGGGTCAGGCAGTCACGGTTGTTACGGATGACCGCTTTGGCGCCATCCTCACCGGACAATCGGGTGAGCTGCAGCCAGAACTCACGGCCAAACAGCACCGGATGGCCGGGCTGTTTTTGGTCAGCAGAAATGGCATCTGGCTGATAAATAGGGCGGACGATACGTGCCGCTGCCTGATTTTCAAGCAAGAGGGCCAGTGTTGATGTGGCTGGCACTGGCATATCCCCCAGCATCAGGGCCAGGCTCTCGATACCAGGCAAGTCGATAGCCAATAGTTGATCGACGCCGTCAGCAATGCTGGCGCCCAGCCCTTCAGCGGCATTAGCTGCCCGCAATATGTGAACGCCATCCGGAATGGCCAGTACAGCTGGATCATCTTCCGGGCGGATCACGACAGCCAGATGCTTAAAGCGGCCTTGCAGCCCTGTCAGCAATTGGCCTAGCAATGGCTGTCCAGACGGCAGCAGGGCAGTGCGTTTATCCTGTTGACCAAAGCGACGAGAGAAGCCGGCGGCCATTACCAGCGCTATTACCGTTGAAACTGGTTTGCCTGAATCAGAGATCATGCCGTTCGCGGCCCCGCTGGGTACGTAAAATATCCGCCATGATAGCAAGCGCGATCTCTGCCGGGGTCTTGCTGCCCAATGCCAGCCCAATGGGCATATGAATACGTTCAAGTTGTGCTGCAGTCAGGCCACCACTGCGCATCAAACGGGTCGCACGGGCATCCGATGTACGTCGTGAGCCCATTACGCCAACATAAAAAGCACCGGTTTTCACCGCTTCAATCATCGCCAGGTCATCAATACGAGGATCATGGGTCATGGCGACAATCGCCGTTTGACCATGCACATTGCCTTGGGCGGCAATAAAGCGGGATGGCATTTGTTGTATCAGCTGGACGCCAGTTAGTTGAAAGTTCTGATATTGCTCCGGCCGAGGCTCGCAGACGATCACTTCGTAGCCAAGGGCGACGGCAAACTCCGCACAGATGCGGGCGACACTCGACAAACCGGCAATGATCAAGCGGCTGGAAGGGCCGACCCGAATAGCAATTTGTTGGTCGTTTTGCTGCACCCGGTCGCCTCCCTGACAGCCGGTCAGTGCGCTGAATTGCCAGCGGCCATCAGCCAGTGACAGGGTGCGTAGCTGCGGACCTGGAGTCTCTCCATGCAGGCAGGCCAGTAGCTGTTGTAACCGTTGCTGGCCGCTCTCGTTGGCGGGCAAGCGCTCAACCAGCACGTCCAGAATGCCACCGCAGGGCAGCTGTAATTGCGGCCGCAACAGCATAGCTGGATCCATCACGGGATTCTTTGGGGGGCAGGCCCCGGCACCGTATCGAACCCGTTGCCAGGGCTGTGAAAAAGCACCGGCCTGCAACTGCTCGAGGAAGTCCTCCTCGACACAGCCACCAGACAGTGAACCCAGCTGCTGGCCATCCTGACGCGCCACCATCATGGAACCTGGGTCGCGCGGTGACGAGCCAAAAGTCGCCAGTACGGTACAGAGCCAGACGGTGTGTCCCTCACGAGACCAGGCTAACGCCTGTTGTACGACTTCAGTATCCAGATACTGCATAGACGCCTGAACCTCAGGAAGCCAGCTGATTGCCAACCGGCAAATTGCGAATACGTTTGCCGGTCGCGGCAAAAATCGCATTACACAGTGCTGGTGCAATCGGTGGCAGACCAGGTTCACCAACCCCACCTAACGGCAGACTCATATTACTGGCGTTGACTGCCCAGGTATGGATCTGTTTGGGCGCCTGATTGATGCGTGGCACCAGATACTGGTGGAAGTTGCCTTGTTCGATAGCGCCGTCTTTGGCGGTTATCTGGGTCATCAGGCCGATGCCGACGCCCATCACACAGGCACCTTCCAGCTGGGAACGAACCCGGTCGGGGTTGATCTGTGGACCACAGTCAAAGGCGATGTCTGCGCGGTGAATAATCACTTCGCCGGCATCGCTGACCTCAACATCCATCACCACGGCGCAGTAGGAAACAAAGCTCTGATGCACCGCCAGCCCAAGGCCACGGTTTTTCGGCAGCTTTTTGCCCCAGCCCGCTTCTTTGGTGGCTTTTTCGATCACGCCACGGAAACGACCGGTATCAATCGGATAAAGCTCCGGGTTTTCGCCGTAGTTCCAGACCACCTGTTGGCTGCGAGGATCAATCTGGCGATCCGGGCCAAGCAGTTGCAACAGGAATTCCTTGTGGTCGCGGCCTGCCTTGTGGGCCAGCTCAGCGACAAAACTCTGGATGCCAAAGGCATGGGGAATGTTGTACACCGAGCGGAACCAGCCAATCCGCACATGCCCCGGGGCTTCGCCGCTTTCAGCCTGAATCGCCGGGATATCAAACGGCAGGTTACGAATACCCTGATCAACTTCCATATCCGACTGCAGTTTTACGCCGGGCGCAAACAGCGAATAAATACTCGGTGAAACCGAACGGTGCAGCCAGCCGCTGACGGCCTGTTGCTGGTCGAAGGTGGCTTCAAAATGTTCCAGCGCGACGGTGTGGAAGAAGCTGTGATGCAGATCGTCTTCGCGGGTCCACTGCACCCGTACCGGCCGTCCACCCATGGCTTTCGACAGGTCTGCCGCTTCAAACACATAGTCGGGCTTGGCTTTACGACCAAAACCGCCACCCAGCAGGGCGCAGTTAACGGTCACGTCGGTTGGTTGCAGCCCCAGTCGTTTGGCAACGCCGTCACGGGCCAGTTGCGGGTTCTGCACCGAAGTCCAGACGTCGGCCTTGATGCCGTTGTCTGTCTGCTGGATGCGGACGATGGCTGCAGGTGGTTCCATCGGTGCCTGGGCCATATGCGGCGCATAATATTCGGCCTTGAAGGTGCTGTTGGCCTGCTGTTGGGCGGCGACAAAATCTCCTTGTTGGCGCACGACCTTGCCTGGTAGCTGTGCAGTTTGCTGCATTTGCTGGCTGAACGTGCTGGAGTCATAACGGCCGTTATCACCGGCTGGCCCCTTGTCCCATTCCACCTTGAGGGCATTACGGCCCTTGATGGCAGCCCAGGTGTTGGTCGCCAGCACGGCAACGCCACCGAGCGGTTCAAAGGCGGACGGCTGGCTGGCGGTTGGCAGGGCGATAACCTTCACCACACCGTCGACCTTGAGCGTTTCACTGTCGTCCCAGGACTTCACCGCCGATCCATAAGACGGCGGGCGGGCAATCACGGCGTAAAGCATATTGTCGAATTCAACATCGGCGGCGTATTTGGCTTTGCCGGTGACTATGTCCCAACCGTCCACTGCCAGCGGCTGTTGCTGGTTCGATTCGGGATAGGCTTTTGGCAGCTGGTTGATATAACGCCACTGATCTGTTGTTTTCAGGCGCAGGCTATCGCGGGCAGGTACTTCCAGAGCGGCTGCGGCTGCCGCCAGTTCACCGAAGGAGAGGCTGCGACCGGTTGGTTCGTGAACCACCTGATGCACGGTTGCGAGACAGTCGCTGGCGGCTACATGCCAATGGTTCGCTGCGGCTTGTTCCAGCATCTGACGCATGGCAGCCCCAGCCCGGCGCATTGGGTCGAACCAGTGACGCATGGAGCGCGAACCGTCGGTGTTCTGGTTGCCGTATTTTTCTTCGTTAGCCTGGGCCTGCTCTACGCTGACCAGTTGCCAATCGGCACCCAGTTCATCGGCCAGCACCATCACGATACTTGTACGAATGCCCTGACCCATTTCAGCGCGATGGTTAATCAGGGTGATCTTGCCGTCGGCAGCCAGTGAAATAAACACGTTCGGGTTATCGACCCAGCCGTGCGGCATGGCATCGCCACCGTACTTTTGTGCTGCGTTGGGGCTGTCGTCTGCCATGGCCAGATCCCAGCGGGCAGCCATTACCAGCGCGCCGGAAACGGCCAGACCTTGCATAAAACGACGACGGCTGACGTTCGCCAGCATCACGGACGGCTGCTGGATGGTCGTGTTCTGGCTCATGCTTTCACCTCCGTAAACAGGTCGCTGTTACGGTTACTGGTTTGCTCAGCGCTGGCTGTACGTTGGCCAGCCGCGCGGTGAATGGCACTGCGAATACGGGTGTAGGTACCACAGCGGCAGATATTGCCTGCCATGGCAGTATCGATTTGGGCATCAGTCGGGTTTGGATGCTGTTTCAGCAAGGCCACTGCACTCATGATCTGGCCGCTCTGACAATAACCACACTGGGCCACTGCTTCGTCCATCCAGGCCTGCTGTACCCGTCTGCCAATACTGTCGTTTTCGATAGCCTCAATGGTGGTGATGTGTTTGCCGGCCGCCATGGAAATCGGGCTGACGCAGGAGCGAATCGGTTGGCCATCCAGGTGTACCGTGCAGGCACCACAGAGTGCCATGCCGCAGCCAAAACGGCTGCCGGTGAGTTTGGCGAAGTCGCGTAGAACCCACAAAATCGGGGTGTCGGCGGGAACGTCGAACTGTCGTTGCTCGCCGTTAATGGTTACGCTGATCATGAATGTCTCCTCATCAGATCTTGCCGGGGCGTAACTCTGACGGTTACTTGCCGTGTCGGATGGAATGGGTTAAGTCGGATTGCTGTTTGTCAGTGCAGCACAAGGGTTCTGAGCAAACCAGATCAGCAGCTTGAACGGTCTGTTTGGACCCATTGGCTCTGTCTGCCATATAGCGCTCAGATGCGCGTGAGACTGACGGGTTATTGAAATTCGGTTGTTGTGGCATGATTTCAGGCCTGCTTGCCAGCTTCTATAGAGATAAATGGATAGCGGCCATGAATCTGATTCATGAATCTGTGTGGGTTCTGATGACGTGGGCGGGTTCTGATGACGGGGGCAGGTTCCAGCTGGCAAGACTTTCATACAGGTGTAAGGACGATCGAATGGAAAACAGCGCTGCCTTTCAGGACTTTTACCCGGATGCCTTCAGCCATTGCTATGGCTGCGGCAGAAGTAACCCGCATGGCCATCATTTGAAAAGCCGCTGGGACTCGCAGCAGCCTGAGCAGACATTGGCGTTACACACGGTCGATCCAAAATTCAGCGGCGGGGTGCCGGGCCATGTTTATGGCGGCATGGTGGCGTCCTTGCTGGACTGCCACGGTACGGCCTCGGCGGCCGCCTTTCAGTATCGCCAGCTAGAACGTCAGTGGGGCGACGATGGCGAGCCGATCCGGTTTGTGACTGGCTCACTGACGGTTAACTTTCACCAGCCAACGCCGATTGGGGTTGAGCTGGCAGTGCGGGCGCGGTTGTTAAAGCTGGACGGCCGCAAGTGTCAGCTGGCGCTGACACTTGGTATTGGTAGCGGGGATAACGAGCAGGTATTCGCCAGCGGCGAAATGCTGGCGATTCAGTTCAAGGCGTCCTGAAGGGGTTATCTAGCGGCCGGGCTCTTGCCTTTACCTTTGCCCGTACCTTTATTACTGCGGCGGCGACGGTCTTTGGCCGGTGCACTTTCACTACTATCGAACACGCGTCCGGTTCCGGCACCGCCGTTACGTCGGCTGGCGGGTCTGGATGCCGCTTTCTGGGCGGCTTCGGCCATTCCCATACCGGTACCCGGAATCAGTTTTTTCTTCGGCTTTTTGGGCTTCTTGACGATCTGGCCGCCCAGCGCTGTTTCCGGCACCTTGTGTTCCGGCGTAAAGGCGCTGTCTTCGCGGCGCTCGATCAGCTGGCCAATAAGGGTTTCAATGGTTGCCAGTTGCTGGACTTCATCGGCGCTGACCAGTGAAATGGCGGCTCCTGAATTACCTTTGCGACCGCTGCGGCCGATACGGTGGACATAGTCTTCAGCGTTGATGGGCAATTCCAGATTGATCACCAGTGGCAATTCTTCGACGTCGAGACCACGCGCAGCCACATCGGTAGCCACCAGAATCTGCACCTGGCGTTCGCGGAATGCCTGCATGGCTCCCATCCGGCTGGCCTGGGTTTTGTCACCGTGAATGGCGGCAACCACATAACCGGCGTTGACCAGCACGGTTTCGAGTTCATCCACACTTTTGCGGGTTTTGACAAACACCAGTACCTGCGCGGCGGCCTGTTGCTGCAACACCTGTAACAGCAGCTCCTGCTTGCGCTTCTTGTCGACCGGAATCAGCCATTGGGTCACTGTATCGGCAGCGCTGTTGGCCTGCGCCACTTCGACCAGCGCCGGGTCGCGCAGCATTATGTCCGCCATATCCCGTACCCGCTGGGAAAACGTCGCGGAGAACAACAACGTCTGGCGCTGCCGTGGAATGGCGCAGAAAAGCTCATCCAGTTCACCGGCAAAGCCCAGATCCAGCATGCGGTCGGCTTCGTCCAGCACAAGCGACTTCAACTGCTCGAATTTCACGGCATTCTGGCGGTAAAGGTCGAGCAGGCGGCCGGGAGTTGCCACCAGAATATCCATGCCCTTGCGCATTGCCAGCATCTGCGGATTGATGCTGACACCACCGTAAACCGCGTAGCTGCGCAGCGGCAGCCCTGCGCTGTAACGCTGCACAGCTTGCAGACATTGTTCGGCCAGTTCGCGGGTTGGCACCAGAATCAGCGCCCGCACCGAGTTGCCGGGCATCGGTTTGCCATCTTTCAGTTTCAACAGGCTTTGTAATAGGGGCACCACAAAACCGGCGGTTTTACCGGTGCCGGTTTGCGCTGCCGCCATCAAGTCGCGACCTTTTAAAATCAACGGTATGGCCTGTTGCTGAATATCGGTGGGCTGCTGGTAACCCAGGCGTTGCAGGTTATCGAGCAATTCTGGAATCAGACCCAGGGATTGGAAGCTGGTCATGGTGAAGTCCGCTGTACTTTGATGAGGTGGCGAGAGTGCGAGGGGCGCGCAGTATAGAGTATCTGCACGCCAGTAAAAGGGCTCGGGCTGGTGCAGGCCAGAATTGTCTGGCAAGGCATGACTTGCCCCTGTGAATATCGGGATATGGCTGACGCCGCGTTCTGCAGACGTATTCGTAGGGTCCCGGCATGCCGGGACAGAGCCCCTACGAAGCTAATCTAGCCCAGCACCTTGGCCAGCCGTGTCAGGCCATCCTGCAATACCGATCGCGGGCAGGCAAAATTCAGCCGGATATAACTGTTTCTTTGGTTGCTGTCTGGCAGGAATCCCATGCCACTGCTGATACGCAAGTCGCCGTCTTCTAACAGGCGTTTGGCCAGTTGATCACCGTTCAGACCTGTCGCCGCACAGTCGATCCAGGCCAGATAGGTCGACTGTTGTGGGTACAGCCGCAGCTGAGGCAAATGCTGTTGCAGGAACTGCTCAATCAACTGATAGTTGCCGAACAGATATTGGTTCAGTGCTGTCAGCCACTCTTCGCCCTTGTTACAGGCGGCGATCAGGCCTTCAACCCCAAACGGATTTACGCCCTGGATTTCGTGTGCCAGCAGGCCTTGCTGAACCCGGCTGCGCAGCTGGCGATCGGCAATAATGATATTGGCGATTTGCAGCCCGGCCAGGTTGAAGGTCTTGCTGACGGAATGCAGGGTGATGCAGTTGGCTTGCCAGGCGGATATCTGTTCCGGGGAGGTTTTTGTCTGGGATTGGGCCTGGTCTTGGGCGTACTGGAGCGGCAGGGCAGCAAACGGCTGATGACGTTGGCCGGGGAACAGCAGGTCGCAGTGGATTTCGTCACTGATCACAATAACCTGATGGCGTAAACAGATGTCGCCAATACGCTGCAGCTCATCATTGCGCCAGACCCGGCCGGACGGATTATGCGGATGGCACAGCAGCAGCACGCTGTTATCGGGTTCCGCCGCCTTGCGTTCCAGATCGTCAAAATCGATCTGATAAACGCCCTGGTCATCCAGTTGCAGCGGATTTTCTACCACTTCACAGCCGCTGCGACGAATCGAGGAAAAGAAACAGTGGTAAACCGGTGTCTGAACGATGACTCCAGTAGCTTTCAGGTTGGCTTTAACCAGGCTGGCTAAAATCGCCGAGATGGCCGGCACAATGCCGATTGTCGGCAGCACCCAGTCACGTTCGATGGCAAATTGATAACGGCGCTGAAACCAGCTGGTCAGAGCCTCGAAGTATTCGTCACGAATCCAGGTGTAACCAAATACCCCATGCTCAACCCGCTGCTGCAGTGCTTCGATGACCGCCGGAGCAGTCTGGAAATCCATATCCGCCACAAACATCGGCAGGGTCGAGGCCCTGGGATTGGAATCCCATTTAAAGCAGCCGGAGTCCCGGCGCGGAATAACTTGATCAAAATCGAAAGTGATGGCGCAGTTAATGGAGGCAGTCATGCTGTTGTCCGCTGGAATTCATCTTGCGAGTTAACCTACCAGAAAGTACATGGTGGGCGTTATACGCTCATTGAACGTGCACCTACTTTGGTTTCCCGTGAGCGGATACAATCAGCAAATATTCAGGAGAGGCAGTTCATTCGAATGGCGAATCAGGATAACGATCAGCAAACCGTTCACTTGCTGCATATCGGCAAAACTGGCGGGACTGCGGTCAAGTCGGTGTTAAAGCGTTATAGCGACAGTGTGGATAGCCCGCTGGTGTTACACGCCCATAAAAGCACCCTGGCTGATGTGCCGGTTGGCGAAAAAGTGGTGATGTTTCTGCGCGATCCTGTGTCTCGCTTTATCAGTGGTTTTTACAGTCGTCAGCGCAAAGGCCAGCCGCGTTATCTATCCGAGTGGAAGCCGTTTGAAGAAAAGGTATTTGCGGCTTTTTCGACGCCTGCCGAACTTGCTTCAGCGTTGCTGGAGCCAACGCATGAACACCATGATGTCGCCCGGATGGCAATGAAACGGGTGATGCATTTGCGGCAATACCGCTTTTGGTATGGTGACCTGGATTACTTCAGGTCCCGCCTTGATGACATCCTGTTCGTGGGTTTTCAGGAGTCACTGGACGCCGATTTTGCAATACTCAAAGGTATTCTGAGTATTCCTGCCACTGAGCTTTTACCGACAGACGACGTTTCTGCTCACCGTAATCCGGCGGATCTGGATCGCTATATTCCGCCAGAAGGCATCTCATGTTTGCGGCAGTGGTATGCTGAAGACTATGAGTTTATCGAGTTGTGCCGGAGCCTTCGTTAAACCTGAATGGGTGACTCAGCGCTGGTGATTGCCATGGCTCTTTAGTGAATCGGATTTGTGGTTTATCTCGTGTTTATTGGTTTTTATTTTCCCGGGTGTTTTGAATTTCAGTGAAGCAATTTCAGGATGACACGCCGCTGGCGGTTGATGACCGTTGGTCGCTGGCGGATCTGGTGCGGTTTGAGCAATACCGGCTGCAGGATCAGCAACAGGATGAAGAGCAGCTGGCGCTGCGTGACCGACAGATTTTTCAGGCTGCAGCAATCGGCGCAAGCCCGAATCTGCGTTCCCGGTTGTACCGCTTCTGGTTGGCCAAACGCAGTGAGCAGCAGCCGCAAAGCTCGGATGCCGGGCAGCTGTTACAGCACAGTCTGTCGCTGTCGGCATTACTGATGCTGCTGGTTGGTTTTGCCAGTGGTGTTGGCCTGGCCAGCTCAGCCATGGTGTATGACGGTTCGGTGCCGGTGAATGTGGCGCTGTTTCTGGCCTTGCTGGTACTGCCGCAATTGCTGCTGTTGTTCTTGTTGGTGATAACACTGACGTTTTCACTGGTGGGGAAACAGCTGTTTGCCAGCTGGTATCAGCCGTTTACCAGTATGGCGCAGTGGCTCTGGAACCGGTTCTGGAAGTCTGGCGCGCGACAGCAATTCAGTCGTGAACAGGTTGATGACGCCCGCATTCGTGGCCAATTGCTGAATCAGTTGGCGCAGCGTTACAAGCCCTTGTTTGCCAACCGCGCCATGCGGCTGTTTCAGGTGATGGGCATTGGTTTTAACCTCGGAGCCTTGTTGTGCGTGCTGGTGTTGCTGGCGGTTACCGATCGGGCGTTCGGTTGGCAAAGTTCGCTAACCACTTCGGCGGAAACGGTTCATGGTCTGGTATCGACGCTGGCACTGCCGTGGAGCTGGCTGTGGGGCGAAGGCACCGGCTGGCCATCGTTACAGCAAATTCTGAATACCCAGATTCGCCTGGGACAGGGCGGGCAGGATTTTGCAGCCGCCGACTTCCGGGTCTGGTGGCCGTTTATGCTGCTGTGCGTGTTGGTGTATGGGCTGTTGCCACGGCTGCTGGTATGGGCAATCACCTGGCTGCGTGAAGGCCGTTTGCTGGATGCGCTGACATTTGACGGTTATCACGATCAGGCGCTGTGGCGGCGTATGCATTCGGTGGCTTTCAGCAGCCAGAGCCTGCCCAGCGATCATCAGGGCGAAGCTGCGACGGTGCAGACACCACTGCAGCAAATCAGCGCCAGCGAAAGCCATCTGTTTGTGCTGGCGGACACGCTAAAGCGTTATCCGACAGCAGGCCTGCAAGCCTGGCTTTCTCAAAGTACTGGCGCGGTCAGTGAGGTTCAGCCAATCGAACGGCTGGCAGATTTGGCCAGTAATCACAGTTGTTGGCTGATTCTCGAAGGCTGGCAGCCTCCCATCGAAGAAACCCTGCAGCAACTCAAACAGCTGGCTGACGGGCTGATCCGCCAACAGGCCGATTTGCATTTGCTGTTACTCGGCAAACCCTTGCCGCCGGGCTCAGACTCGGATGGGAATACTTCGGAGCGCCCTGGCAAGCCGCTGTCGGCGCGGCAGGCGGAAGTCTGGCGCAAGAAGCTCGATTTGCTGCAATGTGCCAATATTCTGCTGCATGCCGACGTTGATGCAGCCACTGCAGGTGAACACCTATGAGCCATCGCAATCATCCCCTGATCGCTGTGATTGGTCATCCCAACGAAGGCAAGTCGTCGGTGTTATCGACGCTGACGGAAGATGATTCCGTGGTGGTTAACGACTATCCCGGTGAAACTACCCATTGCCAGTATTTTCCGGTCGAGATTAACGGCGAAGTGGTGCTGGAGCTGGTGGATACCCCGGGATTCCAGAATCCGCAGCGCATTCTGGAATGGATGCGGGCCACAGGCAAAACTGACGATGCCTTGTTGCAGGCGTTTCTGCAGCAGTTTTCGTCCCAACCGGAATATCACCACGACTGCGAATTGATGCAGCCGCTGGCGCAGGGGGCCGCGCTGATTTTTGTGGTCGACTGCTCGCGGCCTCTGTTGGCTGTCGATGAAGCGGAAATGGAAATCCTCCGGCTGATTAACAAGCCTCGGATGGCAGTGATCAACTTCAAGGATCAGGATCGTGATTACCTGCCGCAATGGGAACAGGCGTTTCGGCGTCACTTTAACGTGATCCGTGAATTCAATGCCCATCAGGCCCGTTTCCCGGAACGGCTGGCGCTGTTGGAAACCCTCAAGGCCATTCAGCAAAGCTGGGAGCCGATGATTGACCGGGCGATCACGGCCTTTGAGTGGAACTGGCAAAACCGTCGTGAACAGGTGGCTGAGCTGATTGTGGATTATCTGTCATGGGCCTTGCCGTTAACGGTCGAGCAAGCGGTGGGTCGTGACGGCGACAAAGCCAGTGCTGAAAAAGACGCCGCCAAGCAGGGGCTGGAGCAATACCAGCGGTTGATCAGCGAGCGTGAAATCAAGCTGTTTGAGGGCATTCGCAAGCTCTATCTGCATAACCTGTTTGATCTCCGACTGGCGCAGCATTCGGTATTGAAAGAAGACCTGTTCTCCGAGTCCACCTGGCAGGTATTGGGTCTGACCCAAACCCAGATGGTACTGGCGGCAGCCGGTATGGGCGCCGGGGTGGGGGTTACGCTGGAAGCGGCCTTTGGCGGTTTATCGGCGGGGTTGTTTGCGACCGCAGGGGCGATTATTGGTGGTGGCAGCGTCTGGTTTCTGGGTGACGAGCTGGCCAAAATCCGTATCAAGAAGCTGCCGTTGGGCGGCTCCAAAGTGATTGTTGGGCCGAGTAAAAACCCGCAATTCCCGGTAGTGCTGCTGGACCGGGCGATTCTGTATTACCGCGAAATTGCCAATCATGCCCACGGTAACCGCGGTGGTGAAGTCCAAAACATCAAGGATCAGAGTGTGCTGCGGCATATCGAAAGCGCCGAGCAAAAGCAGTTTCTGAAACTGGCTAAAACCATTGCCGAAAACAAATCGGATGCTGACAGCGCTCGCCAGCAGCTGGCGGAGTTGTTGACTGCAACGCTTGGCACGATTAGCTGATTAAGTGGCTGATAGAACTGTACTGGCAAATTGTTAATCCGCTGTATCTTGGCCAGCGTTGCTACAGGCGGGACAATCGGCTGGGTTGAAGAGGTAATGGGAGATCTGATGTATGTCGTTTGAAATGTGGCTGGCATTTTTTACCGCCTGTTGGGTAATCAGTATTTCCCCTGGCGCAGGGGCGGTAGCGTCGATGGCCAGTGGTCTGAAATATGGTTTTCCATATGGTTATTGGAACGTGATTGGCCTGCAGTCGGCGCTGGCATTGCAGATTCTGATCGTCGCGGCCGGGGTCGGCGCTGTGCTGGTGGCATCCGAGCTGGCCTTTCAGCTGATCAAGTGGTTTGGCGTTGGTTATCTGGTATTTCTGGCCTGGCAGCAATGGCGGGCAGTACCAACGGATATGGAAGCGCAGACGCATCAGTTGGAGCAGCAGCTGCAACGGGAGTCGCCTCAGAAGATGATTCTGAAAGGATTTCTGGTCAACATCAGTAACCCCAAGGCGATTGTATTTATGCTGGCGGTGTTGCCACAGTTTGTCGATGTGACGAAATCCCAGCTGCCGCAATACAGTTTGATGATGGTGACCATGATTGCTGTCGATATGATCGTGATGGCAGGTTACACCGGGTTAGCCGCCAAGGTACTGCGTTACCTGAAATCACCACGACAACAAAAAATTCTGAATCGCAGCTTTGCAGCTATGTTCGTTGGGGCTGCTTCTTTGTTATCCTTGGTTAATCGTTCCAATTAAAGCAACAAGCTTGCTGAAACCAACATCGTCTTTCCAAAATCATTATTAAAAGAGACTTAAAATCTCCTTCTTGAACGTAAGGATTAGGTAAGGCTTGTCCGCCCGTGCAAATGTCTGAAAGGCCTTGTTAGGCCCCCTTCCGCCGCCGATTTTCGTTCATATACTGATCCTGTACACCGGAATTGACTCTCTACCGGTAACTGAACAAGGCCCATGAAGGGCTACAGGAGAACGACATGAAAACCTCAATGATGAAGTCCAAAAAAGCCTTGCTGGGTACTGCTCTGGCGGTTGTGCTGGGCGTTTCTTCTGTTGCTGCGATAGCAGGGGATCGTTTGAAAGATGACCAGGCCGGATTCCGCGGCGACCGCGATAACGAAGACCGCCCGGTGTGTGATGAGCGCGATAATGATCGCGGCCATATGCAGCAATCCGGTTTCCGTGATGGCCGTGGCGACCGCGATGGCCATGGTGATCGTGATGGCCGTGGCGGCATGATGGATGGTCGTGGCTTTGGTCCACAAATGGCTGGCATGCAGGGCATGGGTCCTGGTATGGGGGCTGGAATGGCTCCTGGCATGATGGGTGGCCAGCCAGACATGATGGGCTTTGGCATGCGTGGTGTTGATCTGACCGACAGCCAGCAAACAGCTATGACCAAACTGCAGGATCAGATTCGCAAGGATCACTGGGTTGCTCGTGGTGCCATGATGGACGTACAGAACAAACTGCGTGATCTGTACATGGCCGACAAGTTTGACGAAAAAGCCATTAACAAGGCGTATGGCGAGATGGCCGAGATTCAGCAGAAGCTGTTTCTCTCTACTACCAAGGCCCGTACCAGCATGATGGCGTTACTGACTGACGAACAACGCACTAGCCTTAAAGAGATGCGCAAGCATCCAAAGCGTGACATTGAAAGAACCAAAAGCTGAGCTTGCAGATTCGTAAACGAGCAGAATCCAGCTAACGATCAGGCCGCTAATCTCATGGATTAGCGGCCTTTTTGTTTTCAAAATGGGACTATCAAAAAGTTTATCTATGTTTTGTTGTTAATAAAGCAACAGAATTGGTCTGTTTGTCAAAATATCTCGAATGTAATCTGTATTCATCGGTAGCGCACAGAGGTTGCTCTTCAGCACCAGCGCCCAACCGCACTGAACTAATTTGAGGATATTCTGATGAAAAAACATTCTGTTGCTAACACTGTAAACAAACTGCTGCTGGGTTCATTGGTTGCTACCAGCCTGGGGCTAACTTCACTGGCCGTACAAGCTGGCCCTGCCGCCAACGGTAAACTGTTCGCTGATGATTCCATTAACTGGGCTGGCCAACCCGCTGATTTCTATCAGGTACGCCCAGCCGCTAATGCCGTGCAGCCGCTGGTGGATGCTGAAACCGTTAGCAAACTGGGACTCAACCAGGCTCAGCAAGCGCAACTGCGGTTGATCCAGGTGGATCTGAATGAACGTCAACAGCCACTGCAGCGTCAGCTGGACCGTCGTACTACCCATCTGCATAGCCTGTATGCCAACGACAATCCAAACCAGGCCGACGTGACTCTGGCGGAAGCGGAAGTCGCCGATCTGCAACAACAGCTGCAACACAACAGCGCTGCTGCTCGCGAGAAAGCACTGAACGTACTGACTACCAGCCAGCGGGCAGAATTAAAGCAGGTGTGTGCCTTGACCACCCAGCCACTGCCTGCCCTGAATGCCGGTAAGTCTGCCTGATTTACAGACAGGATTGTGGATGCAAAAAAAGCCGGCGGGTTAATGACCCGGCGGCTTTTTGCGTTTGGGGAAGCGTCTATAGATGCCCTGATTGCTGTCCGGTTTTGTTGACCAGAACATTATCTGGTGTATTGGCAATGGCTATAATTCAGTTGGTCGATCAGTGTTGTGATTTTTTCGTTTTGGTTATTCTTATTCGACATCCTGATCTGTTGTGGCGAGGCGCGTTTCATCCAGTTTGCCTGCTCCATATCAAGAATCCTGCTTGCATCGAGGGAGCAATACGTTTCCCGGCGTTGCTTGCAGGCAGATACAATTCGTTGTTTCTCGGCATTGTACTTTTGCACCAGCTGCTTACAGTAGGCTTTCTTAGTATCTTCGCTGGCGTTCTGACTTAGATTCTCGGAAGAATGACGGGCATTACTGGGTGATCCTTTCATACGTTCTGCGATAGCTTGTGCCTCCCTCACTTCTTCATCAGTTGGACCATTTTCTATGGTTACCACTTCCTGAACATTTTTGATTGAACAAGGTTTATCTTGATATGCGACTTTGTTGTTTGCTGTCATGCATTTATAAACCTCAGTGTAGCCGTTTACACTGAGTAGAAAAATGCCGATCACTAAGAGAATTCGCTTCAAAATACTCCACTCCCTGGAATTGCCGTTGGTGTCATTTATCCGGTACCGGTTTTCGCCGCTCTGAACAACAAAACCTTTCTCAATAAAATTTTGCAGGCGATACCTGATGATATCAATATGCACATCCAAATGGCGGGCTAAATCATTAGCGGTCATGCCGGCATCAGGTTGATTTGCAGAATTCACCGTGTCGCTCTCAGGTTCAGACTTTGCCATTGCGCTCTTCTAATGGGGGAATCTCTTCCGGGGCTGTTAATCTATTGATCTGTAACGAATCTTAAAGTGGGTGTCCATGTAGTTCTCCAGCGATTTGCCTCGTCTGAATCGACGAAAAGAACGATATGGTAGTGCTTCGACATCACGGCGTAGGCCGCGACCTGAATGGCGAAGCTCTGCGGCAACGCCAATATTCGCTCTTCGAGCCAACCACGTCGATGTTCATAGCTTTGGCCAGAAACTGAATCGGTGCCACAAAGAAAAGCGCGGCGAACACAGCGAGAAACGCAGTGATAGTAGGGCGTGGCCTCAACGGAGACTTGTTGCTTGCGCACTTTCTATTAGCGAGTAGGGCATGATCGAACTGCATCCGTGAAGTTATCGAAATCTGATTATGGTTTGTGAACCGAAAAATGGAATCAGGCAGAAGTACCAGTTAGAGTGGGTGTCCAATTTGTCTCGAATCAAATCAAGGTACAGCTCAGCTGTTTTGGAATTTGTCCGTTGAACATGGTCGATAAGCGGCTGTTTTTCAGCCCATTTGGCGCTTGATGCCAATGATCAAACAAGAGAATGAACAGGGATAAATCCGCATGCGTGTGTTTCAGGGAATTAACGGCAAGTTAATCGTGATTGGTGTGCTGGTACTGGTGATGCTGATCCCGATGGGCATGATCGGCTCGCTGGTGGATGAACGGCAGTCACGCAAGTATCAGGCAATTGCCGATGTGACCTCCAAATGGGGCGGCCAGCAAACGCTGTCTGGCCCCTTCATTACCTTGCCGTGGCGTACGCTGGTGGATACCGGCGAGGAGGTTCGGGAGCTGGTTTACCAGCGCCATGTTCTGCCAGACGAGCTGAATGTCAGAGTGTCGATGACCAGCGAAATCCGCCAGCGCGGCATTTACGAGGTGGTGCTGTACCGGACGGTGCTGGATATCGAAGGCCAGTTTCCGGCGGATATTCTCGATGAGCAGGATTTGCAGGCCGATGACGTGCTCTGGTCAAAAAGCTCGTTATCGCTGGGCATCAGCGATCTGGCCGGTATTCAGCAGCGCATTGTGCTGAATATTGGCGAGCAGTCGCACGAAATGGCACCTGGGGTGCTGAACAAACAGGTGGTGGAATCCGGGGTGAATTACCGATTCTCCGGGCCTGATGACCTGACCAATCTCGAAAGTAAGCGCTTTAAACTACAGGTGGTGCTGAACGGCAGCGATCAGCTCAACTTTGTGCCGCTGGCGGTGGAGAACACCATCAAGCTGACTTCCGACTGGCTATCGCCCAGTTTTGATGGCGCGTTTTTGCCGGATGAGCGGGAGGTCACAGAGGATGGCTTCACAGCCCGTTGGTCCGTGTTGAACCTGAACCGTAACTATCCGCAAAGTTGGGATGGCACCGCCTATCAGGTGGAATATTCTGCCTTCGGGGTGTCGCTGTTTGTGGCCGCTGATGTCTATCAGCAGGCCACTCGCACCATCAAATACGCGTTGTTATTTATCCTTTCGGCGTTCGCCGCGTTTTTTAGCTTCGAACTGGTACGTGGCAGCCGGGTGCATCCGTTTCAGTACATTCTGGTTGGCTTTGCGGTGTCGGTGTTCTATTTGCTGTTGATTTCCCTGTCCGAGCATATTGGCTTTGACGGCGCTTACGGGATAGCCGCACTGGCGATTACCCTGATGATCGGCAGCTACGCCGGTTCGGTGTTCCGACAAACCAGAGTGGCGCTGATCATCAGTGGCGTGCTGGCGCTGCTGTATGGCTATTTGTATGCCTTGCTGCAGCTTGAGGACTATTCCTTGCTGGCGGGCAGCATCGGCCTGTTTGTCGGGCTGGGCGTGGTGATGTATCTGTCGCGGCGGATCGACTGGTATCAGCTGGAATACACGGCGGTGAAGCGAGCTGCTCAACCGAAAGACGGCTGATCAAGGTAGCCGGTCGCCCTGGTACGCTGGTGACTGACGACGGCGATGGCCGCATCAATGCCGGTCGGGCGATTCCGTACGGCAATATCGCCCGTGGCAACGTCGCCGCAACCCTGGCTGCCTTGATTGATGCGCCGGAAATCAAACGCGAGATTATCGAAATCACCGATGGCCATACGACAGTTGCCGATGCGGTGAACAGCCTGCGTCGTAACTGATCGCTGAAAGTGGATCTTGTTCCGGTTATAAAATCGGGCGGCTCTATAATATCCGGCTGTTTACTCCACCGATATGAGCCACCCGGAATTCCCTTCTTATGCCCGAACTGATCGACTGCGAAGCCCAACTGACCCGTGATGATATTGCGGCCCTGGAAGCTCAGCTGATCGCCCGCCTGCCAGAGAGCCTGAGTCAGCATTATCTGCAAGCCAACGGCGGCGAGCCGTCTGAGCAGGATCGGGAAGCCGGGCTTTGGGGCTGGCCGCTCAACAGCTTTAACCCCATTCGCCATGGCCATCAGACCGCAGAATCCCTGATGCGTGATCTGGCCGATGATATGAAATTCGACGATGAAGAACGCCAATGGCAGCTCGGTGAGTTTCTGCCGTTTGCCTGCGACGATGGCGGCAACCCGCTGTTTGTATCCCTGCTGGCAGACGACTATGGCGCTGTGTATGTAGCTGCGCCCTACGATGGCGTGCTGCAACGGCTGGCGGATTCGTTTGCGGCGTTTCGGGCGCGGTTATTCCGGATCGAAGTCGAGTAACCAGGCTGGAACTGCGGCGATGGTTACACAACATCTGCACGGTTTAATGAATGATGAGATGGATGCTCCCATGTGATCCAGCGTTAAAAGCGCTAAGGGGTCTGTTACGAGCAAAACGCTAATATGGGGAGCGTCTACATGAACGACTTTAGTACAGGTTACCGTTGCCGTCCTAGGTGTAAGACAGCTCGGCGATGGTGGCGCTGTTGAGGGTGTGGCTGATACTGCGGATCAGATTGCGGTCGGTGTACTCGTAACGGCTGACCGTTCCGCTACTGTATTCAATGGTTTCGAGCTGATCGTCGTTGTAATAGCCGTAGGTGGCGGAACCTTTGGCAGTAATGACGGACTCCAGGCGCTGACGGTCATCCCAGGTGAGTGTGGTGGTGCTGCCATTGGGATAGACAATGGCGGCGACCAGATCGTTATTGTAGTAGCGCCATTGTGTGGTCAGCCCGGCAATATCGGTAAAGGTGGTGGGGCGGTTAAATTCATCATAGAGATAGCTTTCGTTGCCGCTCTCGAGCAGGCTGTCGTTGTAGAGATAGCTGACGTCTTTCAGGTTACCGTTGCCGTCGAAGCCCCAGATGATGGAGCCGCTGTTGTCCGTTTGTGATGTGGCTAGTGTGTGTCCGACTGCATCAGCCGGACATTAATGCTGGTAACTTATTGATTTTTAATGGTTATTGAAGCGGATGTCCGTGTAGTTGACTTATTGGTTTTTATGGTTATTGGAGTGGGTGTTCATGTAGTTGACTGAACACCCTCCTTTTGACTAACCTTCAACCTGAAAAAACTTAGGAGCTAGATTTCTATTTTTGTCTCTAGAAACTCCAGGTACTTTGGGTCATCTTCCATGAGTATATCTATACCCGCACCCATATAGGCTCTTGTCAACTCATCAGCTGCCTTACTCATATTTCCTTGCTCATAGTACATCTGACCAAGCCTCAAATGTATAAATGGATTCCCTAATCCTTTTGGGCATTGGGCAGCATTATAAAAACATTTAAAGCACTTTTCGTAATTCCCCATACGAAAATGAATATCACCAATAGCAACATATATCCACGTAGCTGCTTCCCATTCATTTATATTGTCGGGCAATAACTTTAGCGCCGAAATATACTTTACCTTTACCTTTGCCTCTTCTAGATTTTCCGATTTAGCCAATTCATCACCTTGCTTACAAAGCAAAGTAATGTCACTGTACAATTTCTCTGGTAGTTCGGCCATTTCACCCTTTGCTCAAGTTCATTTATATCGAAGAATGATCTCTTTTCAGCTTCCGTCGCTTCTGGCAAGTATCTTGAGCCAGATGATGCGCCTTTACTTCTATTAATGCTGGATGGCTCAAGAACATAGTTTTCTGGTGTATTCATGAAGCTTCTAACCTCGGGTGATCGAGCCCCTTGAAAGCGTCCGAGTCGATTCCAATAGTCAACTGCTGCCTCGATATGCCCCATATCAGTCTGATCGATTGGATACCAATTACCATCCTCTCCCAAAACTTGCCGATTGGATTGTAGTGGTTCAATAATCCCGTACTCCCAGGTTTGTGATGTATGTGGTATTCCAGGTCGATGTTTCGTCTTGCTCACTCACTTCAATAATCGTTGCTTGATCATTCCCAGGTTTGCTTCCACCAGTTGTTCAACGGACTCCTGATCACTGCAGTGTGATTTGCCATCCATAATCAGGGATGCCAATCCATGTACACAGGCCCATACGTGATAGGCGGTGAGTTCCGGGTCGCTGGCGTCGAGTTCGTCGTTTTCTATTCCTCTGGTTACCCATTCCTGGAGTACGCCGAATGCGCGCATGCCGCTGGCTTCCAGTTCGGGGTAAAGCGTTCTGTCGTGCATGCCCTTGCCGAACATGAGTCGGTATTTCTCTGGATTGTTTAGCGCAAACCTTAAATAACCCCGGCCACAGGCTGACATGGCTTGAGCGGTATTATCTTCGGGCTGCCGGTCTGCCAGCAGTGCTTCGGTTAATTCATCGAATCCTTGTGTTGCCAGTTCCGCCAGCAGCTGGTGTTTGTCTTTGAAGTGGCGGTAGGGGGCGGTTTGCGAAACGCCTGCTTCTCGTGCCAGTGCCCGCAAACTGAGCTGTTCCACGCTGTGGTTTTTGAGTGTTCTGACGGCGGCGTCGAGCAAAGCCTGTCTCAGGTTGCCGTGGTGGTAGGAGTCGTTTTCGATGGGGGTCATGTGGCTATGGCTGTTGTTCGGATTGCCTGCAAGCCTAGCATAGCGTGTTGACAGTGTTAACATGCCTGAAATAGCATGTGTTCAATGTAAACATTTGCGTGCGATTGAATTCGCAGGGTGCTCAACATGGAATGTCCGAGACAGATTAATCGTTGGATCAGGTTGATTCTGGCTGGCTTGATGGTCGGTTCGATCAGTCAGCTGTCATTGGCGGCAGCTACAGAATCAGCCATCAGGCAAACGCCGGTGAGTCTGGTAAAAGTTCAGTCGCGCTCGATGGCCTTGCCGATTCGTGTAACGGGTCAGACGGTGGCATTGGAGCAGCTGCTGTTGGGTTTTCGAATTGGTGGCTTGATTCAGCAACTCAATGGCGATGTGGGTCAGCGAGTTTCCAAAGGACAGCTGCTGGCACAACTGGACAGCCTGGAAGCGGATGCGGCGGTTCAGCAGGCTCAGGCTCAGCTGGATGATGTGATTCGCCAGCGTCAGCGTCTGAGCCGTTTGCAGGGTAATGATGCTGTCTCGATTCAGGCTTTGCAGGGCGTTGAGACGCAAGAAACCCTGGCGCGAGAAAATCTTCGCATCGCCGAGTTCAATCGCAAACACAGCCGCATCCTGGCGCCTGCTGATGGCTGGATTCTGGCTCGCAATGTGGAGGCAGGGCAGTGGGTTCAGTCGGGTCAAACCATTTTTGTGATGGCCCCGGCTGATCCGGGTTTTGGTGTTCGCTTATTGCTGACGGATCAGCAACGCCAGGCAGTATCTATGGGCGATACTGCCAGCGTGGTACTGAACCCGAATACCCCTAATGAAGTGACCCTGAAGGCCCACGTGCGCGAGTTGTCTCTGATGGCCACTTCTTCGCTGTTTCCCGCAGAATTGGCTTTTGACGATTTGAGTGCCGCACAGCAGCGTCAGCTGATTGCCGGTTTAACGGTTCGAGTGGAAATTACCCCGGCAACGAAAGCCCGGCTGACATCTATCCCGGCAGCGGCACTCGTCGCCGCTAATGGGCGTCATGGGCAAGTGATGGTGGCTTCCAGGGGTGATGGCGGTTGGACTGCCGAACAACGTACCGTTGAAATTGAGCGATTGAGTGCTGGTTCTGTCTGGATTCGGGCGGGACTGGAAGACGAACCTTTTCTGGTCAGTCGTGGCGCTGAACTGATCGAAGCCGGAGATTTGCTGCGCCCGATTGCTGCAGACGAGGTGCATTGATATGCAAATCCCTCGGCTCGCGATTCGCTACTACCAGTTTACGCTGGTAATCATCGCCTTGCTGGTGCTGCTGGGGACGGTTTCCTACCTGACGATGCCGCGCTCGGAAGACCCTCAATTCAACTTTCCGGCGGCGCTGATCAAGGCCGTTAGCCCGGGAACAACGCCCGAAGATATCGAAACCCTGGTGGTCGACCCGCTGGAGTCTGAGCTGTACGAGCTGGAAGATGTCGCCAAGCTGGAAACCCGTATTTCCGATGGCCTGGCAGTGATTCAGATTGAATTTCTATATGGCACAGATGCCGACGACAAATTTGATGAGGTGGTCGCGGCTGTTAGCCGGGCGCGTTCGGAGTTGCCCGATACCCTGGCACTGCTGGATGTGGATCGTATCAGCCCGGCAGAAGTTTCCATTCTTCAGATTGCACTGACTTCAGCTGACTCTGATTACGAGCTGCTGACTTATCACGCCAATCAGCTGGAACGTCGTCTCGAACGGGTGTCTGGTGTGAAGCGGGTAGATGTCGACGCCTTGCCTGAGATGGAAATGCAGATTGAACTCGATGCATTGCGGCTGGAGGGCCAACAGCTGCCGTTGGCTCAAGTGATCGGCGCAATCAAGGAGGCGTCGGGGAATATTCCGGCAGGGCATCTGCTTTCCGGAGACCGCCGTTTTACGGTTCGTACCAGTGGTGAATTTGACCAGCCTGAAGACGTTGAACAGGTGGTGGTGAAGGCGGCATCAGCAGGCACCCAGCATCTGGGTGATCTGGCGGAGGTTCGGTTTACCACTGGCTTGCCGATTTATCGGGCGGAACTGAATGGCCAAACGGCAGTATTTCTATCGGTCGTTCAGCGTCGGGGTACCCAGATTTTCAATGTGATGGATGGCGTTAAGGCCGCGATGGAAGACTATCGTTCCCAGCTGCCGGATACGCTGGCTATGACGGTCGTCATGGATCAGAGCGAGAGTGTCGACCGCCAGATTTCAGGTTTTTTCAACAACTTCTATCAGGGGCTTGCGCTGGTCGCCATTGCGGCTCTGCTGGTGCTGGGCTGGCGCTCTTCTCTGGTTGTGGTGATGGCGATTCCGCTGTCGATTCTGATTGCCATTGGTTGGCTGGATCTCTCGGGTTTTGGCCTTCAGCAGATGTCCATTGTGGGGCTGGTGATTGCGCTTGGCTTGCTGGTGGATAACGCCATTGTGGTGGTCGAGAACATCAAACAGCAGCGTCACAAGGGTTTGAGCGGCAAGGTGGCGGCTATTGAAGGCAGCCAGCGAGTAGCTTGGGCAGTGGCTTCCGGCACCATTACCACGGTGTTGTCTTTCCTGCCCATGCTGATGATGCAGAATAGCTCCGGCACTTTTATCCGGGCGATGCCAGTTACCGTTATTCTGGCGCTGGTGGCTTCCTTGCTGATTGCCCTGACAGTGACGCCACTGACTAACACCTTGTTTAAAGCTGCTGACGAAGAACCTGACTCGAAAGCTGCCAGCAAACCGCCTCGTGGAGACACTACCTTGCTGCATCGCTGGCTGGAGCAGGTTGCTGCTGGTGCCTACGCAACGTCGTTAGCCACTGTGGTGAAACGGCCGATTCTGACTCTGCTGGTGTCGATTGCCATGTTGGTGGGCTCGGTTGCGCTGATTCCTGTGATTGGTGTGAGTCTGTTTCCGAAGGCGGAAAAGCCCATGATTCTGGTGAATCTGGACTTGCCGGAAAGCGCGTCTTTCGAGCAGACCCGCCAGCTGGCCAGAGAAGTCGAGAACATTTTGCGTCAATACGAGCTGGTCAAAGACGTTGCCATCAACATTGGGCGCGGCAATCCGCGTATTTATTACAACGAAATTCCGGCCCAGCAGCGGGTTAACTATGGCCAATTGTTCGTCACTCTCAAGGCCTTTGAGTTGCCTGTGGTGGAACCTTTTGTGGCACAGCTGCGCGAGCGCTTCGAAGAGATCGCAGGCGCGGACATTACGGTAAAAGAGTTGTTGCAAGGCCCGCCAATTGCCGCACCGGTGGAGATCCGGATCGTGGGTAACGATATTCGTACTATCCAGTCTGTCTCAAAAGACATTGCTGATCTGTTGAAATCCACCGAGGGGCTGACCGATATCGATAACCCGGTGGGTCGCCACAAGACCGATATTCGGGTGGATATTGATCGCGAAAAAGCCGCCATGCTGGGCATCGGCATTAGCACCATCGATCAAATGGTTCGGGCGACGCTGGCGGGTGTTGAAGTGGGGAGCTACCGCCATGTTGATGGTGAAATCTACCCCTTGATGGTGCGTCTGAATAGCAATGAAGCCAGGGCGCAGGGCCCTATGCCGCAGCTGAGTTTGCTGGAATCACTGCGTTTGATGTCTGCAGACGGTCAGCTGATTCCCTTGAGTCAGGTAGCGGATATCCGGTTCGAAACCGGTATTGCCCGCTTCCAGCACCGGGATACTGAAAGAACCGCTCAGGTTACCGCTCAGGTGCTGCCCGGCTTCATTACCCAGAAAGTCACTGAACGGGTGGTAGAATCTCTCGATGCGTACCACTGGCCAGCAGGCGTGCGTTACGTGCTGGGAGGCGAGGCCGCCAGCCGTGACGAAGCATTTGGTGGCATGGCCAAGGCCCTGATTCTGGCCGTGCTGGGAATTTACGCGGTGCTGGTGCTGCAGTTCCGCTCGTTTGTACAGCCGATGATTATTTTCGGCGCGATTCCATTTGCGGTGATTGGCGCAGTCTGGGCGCTGTATTTCACCGGCTACACCTTCAGTTTCACGGCCTTTGTCGGCCTGACGTCACTGATAGGAATTGTGGTCAACAACGCCATTATTCTGGTCGACACAGCCAATCAGAATCAGCTGGAAGGAGAAAGCCGGGTCGACGCCATTCTGGAATCCGCCCGTACCCGATTCATTCCCATTGTGCTCACCAGTGTGACCACTATCGGCGGTCTGCTGCCGTTGACGCTGTCGGGCTCCAGCATGTGGTCGCCGATGGGCTGGGCGATTGTTGGTGGCTTGCTGTTCTCGACCTTGCTGACTCTTTACGTGGTGCCGGCGCTGTACCGCTGGATGGGGGAAGTGCCGAAGTAAAATCACTGCCGTCCGAACTACGCTTGTCGAACTATGCTTGGCATTCGAATTTATGTAGTACCCAACTATTGCGGGTGCTTCAGTGGTATTGAGACTATTTGAGCCACAAACTGCCAGAATTCATATTTTCTGCTCAGTATTGCCATGTTTTGGGAGTATTAAGTCGGTTTCATAAACACACAGGGAAAGGTGGCCTATGAAACTCAATTTGTCTGCGCTGCTGCGCGAGCTGGAATTGCATTGTGAATATCCACAGGACGTGCAGCTGACCGGGCTAACCTGTGTCAATACAGACGTCAGTGATGGCTTCCTGTTTATCTGGACGCCGAACTATCTGATGCCTGCAGAAAACTCCCGTGAGCATATCGAAGCCAGTGTTGCCGATGCGCTGCAACGTGGCGCGGTGGCTTTGGTACTGGAAGCGCCGTTATCTGTTTTTGCGCAGGTGCCTCAAATTATCGTTCCCCATACCCGCAAGGCGCTGTCGCGGCTTGCTGCCTGTTGGTATGGCCAACCCGCGCAGGGTCTGAAACTGGTGGGCGTTACGGGCACCAATGGCAAAACCTCCATCGCTTATATGGTTGAGCAGATGCTCAACCACGGCGGCCATCACACGGCGTTGGTCAGTACCGTTGAGAATCGTTACCTCAACCGGATTATCCCGACTGTTAACACCACGCCGGAAGCGCCGGTGTTGCATGGTTTTTTCCGGCAGGCCAAAGATGATGGGGTTTCCCATGCGGTGATGGAAGTCAGTTCGCACGGTCTTTCTCTGAACCGCGTGGATGATGTTGACTTTGATGTTGCTGTATTTACCAATCTGACCCGCGACCATCTCAACCATCATGGCACGATGGCAGATTATTTTGCGGCCAAAAAAAGCTTGTTTGACAGTGTCGAGCGCAGCTGCGGCACTGCCATTATCAATATCGACGATGCTTATGGTGCTGAACTCACAGCGTCTCTGTCGCATGCCCGGGTTGTCACTTATGGCATTGATGCGGAAGCGGATCTGCGTGCCACTAATATACGTTACCTGGGCTTTACCATCGCTTTTGATCTCTGGTTCGACGGCGAGTCTTATGCCCTGGAGCTGCCGTTTGTGGGTAAACACTATGTTTATAACTGCCTGGCGGCGATAGCCGTTGGCTTTCATTATGGGCTGGCTGCTGAGGTTATCTTTGCCGGTCTGCAGAAAACCGTTATTCCAGGGCGCTTTGAGCGCCTGATGACCTCACACCCGGCTGAAATCGTGGTCGATTTTGCTCACACGCCAGACGGCGTTGAAAAGACCCTGATTGCCGCCAGAGCGATCTGCAGGGGGCGGCTGATTGCGGTGATGGGCAGTGGTGGTAATCGTGACGAGCATAAACGGCCGATGATTGGCAGGTTACTAAGCCTGTTCTGCGATCTGGTTGTACTGACGTCCGATACGCCAAGATTCGAAGACCCAGAAAAGATTCTGGCAGATATCGAGCGGGGTTTTTTGGCGAACACGCCTTATGAAAAATACATCGATCGGCGGGAGGCGATTGAATACAGCCTCAGAGTTGCTGAAGCCAATGACCTGATTATGATTCTTGGTCGTGGCCATGAGACATATCAGAACATGGCTGGGCGCCACGTTCCGTTTGTCGATAAAGACGTCGTGCTGGAGTGTCTGACGGCCCGTTCGCTGGATGCTGCTGAAGATGCTTGTGAACTGGCATAACCCGGCTATTCAGATCTGGGCAGCAGTTACAGCCCCTGATCCCAATAGGGAACTTCGCCGTAATAACCATCCAGAAAATCAATAAAGCAGCGAACCTTGCTGGCCAGTAGCTGGCGGTGAGCGTAAACGGCGTACAGGTTCAATGGTGGTGGTGCTTCCTCGGGCAGCAGCATCACCAGTTTGCCAGCCGCAATCGCCGGGCCGGCAATAAAGGTGGGCTGAATCGCGATACCGGCGCCGCCAATGGCTGACTGCACCAGCACGTCGCCGTTATTACTGATCAAATCCGCCTGATCATTGCGGCCACTGCCCAACACGCCAAATAACTCGTTGCTGGTGTCGGCGTAGCTGTAGCGTAAATATCTGTGCTGGCGTAAGTCATCCAGGCTGGTGGGCGTACCGTTTTTCTTGAGGTAATCCGCTGATGCGCAGATGGCCAGCCGGACCGGAGCAATACGGCGGGCGATCAGGGACGAGTTCTTCAGATGGCCAATCCTCAGCGCCACATCAAAACCTTCTTCGATGATATCGACCTTGCGATCATTCAATTGCAAATCCACCCCAACTGCCGGATAGGCTTGTTGAAAATCGACCAGGAGTTGCGCCATGTGCTGGGTGGCAAACGACACCGGCGCACTGACACGCAAGGTACCACGAGCGCCATCCTGCCAGTCGCCGAGCTGGTTCTCCAGATCATCAATATCATCCAGTAGCTGTTGGCTGCGCTGGAAGTAGCGGTTGCCAGCCTCGGTCAAATGGACCTTGCGGGTAGTGCGATTGAGCAATCGCACGCCGAGGTGTTGCTCCAGCTGCGAGACGTATTTACTGACCAGCTGGGGCGACATATCCAGCCGCTCGGCGGCACGGCTGAAAGCGCCTTCATTCACCACAGTTACAAAGGTGCGCATGGCATCAATTCTGTCCATCGGTGACTCCGTTTCCGCCTGGCTGGTTGCAGGACAACTATCAATGAAATGTTGCTAATTAAGCAATGATAGCCATCTTATTGTGTCGATTCGGCGATAGTAAAGTGTGCTCATACGCTGAAGCAAGGCAACAAACAGAGTGTTGCGGCTTCCGTCCCAAACAGATGAAAGATGAGGAATTCGCCATGAGCAACACAACTAACAAACGTTTTCTGAATGCCCTGCTGGGTACCACTGGTGGCTTTGCTGCGCTGGCCCTGCGTGTACCGGTTGGTATCGTACTGGCAGCCCACGGTTCGCAAAAACTGTTCGGCTGGTTCGGTGGCTACGGTCTTGAAGGAACCGGTCAGTGGATGGCCAGCATTGGTCTGGAACCCGGTTATCTGATGGCCTTGCTGGCGGGTAGTGCCGAGTTTTTCGGTGGCCTGGCGCTGGTGCTGGGCTTGTTGACCCGCCCTGCGGCCATTGTGACGGCTTTCACCATGCTGGTGGCTATTTTCAGTACCCACATCAGCAACGGCCTGTTCCTGACCAACAATGGTTATGAATATGCCCTGAGCCTGCTGGCGGTGACTGTGGCGCTGGCGATCCAGGGTGCTGGTTATTTCTCTCTGGACAATGTGCTGCGTAACAAGCTGGTGGCTGGCAAGCCTTATTCAGCGGCGGCAGCACTGGCTCACTAAGTAGTCGGGCACGACAGCTACAGGCGGCAGGCTCTCGGATCAGAGCCTGCCGATATTTGATTTGACGAATTCAAGGTGAGGTTTCAGATGTTGGTGAATGGCGTTTGGCAGCAAAACTGGCAACCGGTGCAAAGCGAAGACGAAGACGGCCGTTTTATCCGTCAGGTTTCTTCCTTTCGTCATTGGGTAACCGCGGATGGCAGCGCTGGCCCAACCGGAGAGGCTGGCTTCAAGGCTGAAAAGGGCCGCTATCATTTATACGTCGCCTATATTTGTCCATGGGCGTCTCGCACCCTGATGGTACGGGAGTTGAAAGGTCTGCAGGATTACATCACGGTTTCTGTGGTGAATCCGGTGCTGACCGAACAGGGCTGGCAGTTTGGTGGCTTCGATGGTGCAGATAACGATGAGTTGAATGGCGCTCAATACATGCACCAGTTGTACACCCAGGCCGACCCCCAATTTACCGGTCGGGCGACTGTACCGGTGCTGTGGGACAAGCAGACCAATCGCATGGTCAATAATGAATCTGCTGACATTGTGCGGATGCTGAATACGGCCTTTAACGATCTGTTGGCTGAACAGCAGCCAGAGCAGGCAGCGTTGGACCTATACCCGGCTGAGCTCGCCAGTGCTATTGATGAACTGAACGGCCAGATTTATCCGCGTTTGAACAACGGCGTTTATCAGGCTGGTTTTGCCACCACCCAGCTGGCTTACGACGAAGCCTACGCAAATGTGTTCGGCATGCTGGATGAGCTCGAAAGCCGCTTTGCTGATGGCCGTGAATTTTTGTTTGGCGCGCAGCTGACGGAAGCTGATATTCGTTTGTTTGTGACCCTGGTGCGTTTTGATGCAGCCTATCACGGCCTGTTCAAATGTAACCGCAATCGCTTGAAGGAAATGCCAGGCCTGCATGGTTATATGCATCGGGTGCTGGCGTTACCGGGAGTTGCCAATACCGTCAATTTGAAACATATCAAGGCGGGTTATTACTCTATCAAGGCATTGAATCCAAATGGAATTGTGCCTGTGGGACCTTATTCCATTTGAAACTGCCCCATTTGTACCGAACAGCGTTGAACTTATAAAACGGTCTGGAAGGCCGGAAAGGAGATTGTTATGAGCAAGCAACAACAGATTCTGTTTGTATCCCATGGCGGTGGGCCGATGCCGTTGATGGGCGACCCTGGTCACCAGGAGATGGTTAAACGTTTGCACGAAATTCGTAAGCAGCTGAAAAAGCCGGATGCGATTTTGCTGATCAGCGCCCATTGGGAAGAGCAGGTTGCGACGGTCACCACCGGTTCCACGCCAGAGCTGATCTATGACTATTATGGCTTCCCGCCAGAAACCTACAGCATCAAGTATCCGGCTCCGGGCCATCCGCAACTGGCTGAAAAAGTCATGCAAAGCCTGCAGGCGGCTGGTCTGCCGGTGCGTGGTGATGCTCGTCGTGGCTTTGACCACGGTATGTTTGTACCGCTGAAGATCCTCTTCCCGGAGGCCGATATTCCGGTCGTGCAACTGTCGCTGGTGCATAGCCTGAATCCGGATGTTCACCTGGCGATTGGTGAAGCATTGCAAGGGCTGGAGTTTGAAAATCTGCTGGTTCTCGGTTCGGGTTTCTCGTTCCACAACATGCGGGCGTTCTTTGCACCAAACACGCGTGAACTTCAGGCACGAAATGAGGCGTTTGAAAGCTGGTTGCTGGAAACCTGTAGCAGTGATCGTTTGTCAGAAACTGAAAGGAAAGAGCGATTTTCAGGTTGGGAAAAGGCGCCTGAAGCTCGCTTCTGTCACCCACGTGAAGAGCATTTGCTGCCTTTGCATGTGTGTTATGGCATGGCAGGTAAAGCCGTTGATAAACACTGGTCTGCCGTGGTGCTGAACAAGAAGTCCGGCATGTTTTATTGGCAGGTGTGAATTTGCTTTGCGGGGTTTCTTCCAGTTGGCGCTTGATGTTCTCCCCGCTTTTACAGGGCGGCCGTATGGCTGCCCTTTTTTGTTTCAGCAGCAGAGCGGACTCGGTGTCGGAAGTAGGTTGGGCCCCGCCCAACATTTGCTGGGCACGGCCCAGCCTACAACAAATTGATTGTTTGGAGTCGGGAGAAAAACTGGCAATGCCCGTGATGCTGTTCATTTAACAAATCCACGTCATCCCGGACGCGAAGCAGATCCGGGATCCATAGGGCTTTTGGATCCTGATTCTGCGCAGCCGGAACAGTTCAGGATGACGACAATTTGTGGTTAAAAACGCTTAACTGATCAGCATTAGGCAATGCCCGGGATGGAATTTCTGGAAGCTTGTGGGCTAATTGACTGGGATAGCGAAGGACTTACAGGAAAACAATGGCTGGGAGGGGTGATATACAGAGAGAACGGCAAGAAGAGTAAAACAACATCGACTCTTGATTATTTTTAACAGGCGAGTCGAAGTGAGTTTACCAGGCTTGGCGCGGTCAGCAGGACCGTTGAATTCGCCAGTTACCTGAGTTCAGGCAAGCAGTGGCTTTTAGTGAGAAGATGCCATGTTGTGATCTTTGTGTCCGATGTGCAGCAGTGCAGCAATCTTGCGACCCAGAGACACGAAGAATTCAGCAACATAAGCGCTGCGCAGGGCACGGGCACGCTGAATGTGGAATTCGACGTCAAAGTCGGCAGCATTTTCGATGTGGAAATCAGAGTTGTTCATAGCAGTATCTCCATTGATACAAAGGTAGTGTTTACAGTGCCTAGGTTAGACAAAAGCTGACACTTGCAAAAGCGAAGCTTTCTAAGCACTATGTTGAAAAAATCTAATCTATGGATGGTCCTGATGCGTCGTTTACCTCCCTTGAATGCCCTTCGATCCTTTGAAGCAGCGGCCAGAAATGCCAGTTTTGTTGGGGCTTCAGAGGAATTATCGGTCACCGCATCAGCAGTCAGCCACCAGATCAAAACCCTCGAAGAATACTTAGGTATTTTGTTGTTTAGTCGTAACAAACGTAAAGTTGAGTTAACCACGGCAGGTGAGCAGTACCTCACCATGATCAAACACGCGCTGGATGAGATCGAAGTGGCGACCCGGCGTCTGACCACCCATCAGGAAACCAATGTGGTACAGATCAGCGTGGCGCCCAACTTCCTGACTCGCTGGTTGATGCCGCACATGAGCCGGTTTCAGGAGCTGTATCCGGATATCGAATTGCAGATCAATGCCAGCATGGGTCTGATCGACTTCAACCGCTCCAATACCGATATCGCGATTTATTACGGCAATGGCGAGTGGGACGACATCGAAACCCACTTTTTGCGCAAGGTGATGCTGGTGCCGGTTTGTAGTCCGCGTTTGATGATGGGGCCAAATCCGTTAAAAACGCCGGCGGACCTCAAGTATCACAACATTATTTACGTCAGCAAACGCAAGTGGGAGTGGCTCGACTGGCTGCAGCAAGCGGGTGCTGGTGGCCTGATTCCAAAAGGCAGTCTGCAGATGTCCAGTGGCCAATTGGCCACGGCTGCCGCCCAGGAAGGTCTTGGTGTCGCATTGGCGGACAGTACGCTGACCTCGCGGGAAATTGCATCTGGCCGGCTGGTACGCCCCTTTGATATCCAGCTCGATACCAATAAGGCTTTCTATCTGGTGTATCGCAAGAACCGGCCGTTAACTGCTGGTATGAAGGCGTTCAAGGAATGGATGATGGCTGAGCTGCAGGAAGACTCAGAATAACCGGCAACTCGGTTCGGTTAATCAATTCAGACCAGCCGGGGAGAGCAGGCGTACCGCCTGCATAACGGCTTTGGTGACGTTTAATTAGCGCGCAGCTCCAGCTTGCTGGGCCACAGAAAGTAGAGGCCATCCTCACCCATACGAGTACGGGCTCCTTGCTGTTTGGCTCGGGCGGTCATGTACAACTTGCCGCTTGATTCAACCAGCATACCCGCGTTAACCAATTGCTGGCGTACGGCGTCGGTATCCAGCTTCATCATTTCTGACCAGGCAGAGGTTTCCAGCAGGGTGTCGTTGTCGGCTTCGTTATCAAAGCCGGGACGGGAGGCGAACTGAACCTTCTGATTCTTGAGGGCGAAATACATTTCTGCCGATGGTGTGCGTTCTGATACCGCTGTCGTGATACTGAGCTGCTCTGTTGCCTGTTTCTCTGCAAACAGCTGCTCGGAATGCTCCAGAATATCCATAATATCCCTGCAGGCGGCGCTGAAGGCATCAGCATCCTTGCTGCGGGTAAGCAGGATACCCATATCGTGTTGTTGACCATCACGAGACGGTTCCAGGTTGCGACTGCTGAGGATGATATTGCTTTCGTTGCAGCAGCAGCGTGCATTCAGTTTCGGGCTAACGTAAATAGCGATATTCGGATGGCGGGCCAGTGAATATATCTGTGACAGGAACTGGTGGTTACGATAGATAAGCCGGACTTGCAGGCCTTGATCGGCTTTGGCTGTTATCAGATCCAGCATATCGGCTTCCAGTTGCAGATATGGGCTTACCAGTGTCAGCTGGCGCGCTGATTTCTGAATCAGTGTTCTGGTGAGCCGATCGATTGAGGTTTTATTGAGAAAAGTAGCCATCGCAACTCCTTTGCAGGTTGAGTTATCAAGGGGCCATCAATCAAAGTGCGACCCGTACGGGTACAGGATGGTCACCAAGCCTATCCATGGGTGATAAATGTCTCAATTGGGTTTGAAATATTATTGCAAATATTTACGTTTGTCACAGATTAATAAGAACTTGATCACGGAATAATGAGTTTTTGTTGTATATCGACATTACGATTGTCTGGCAATCTTTCACTATATAATTTGTTCTATAACGTATTTTTTATCTGGCTGAATCATTTAATGTAAGCAGTCAGTAAATGAATGATGAATATGAAACAGATTGTTTGGTAAAGGGAATAATCGCTATATGCAAATATAACCGGATCTGCACAATGGCTCGTGCGATCCGGCGACTAACCTGGTGGCTCAGGCCCGGAAGCGCTGGGTTACGCCATCAAGCTGGTGGGCTGCATCGGTTTGCAGCGACGATGATTGGCGGGCTTCGACCGCTGCCTGATTACTGTCTTCGGCCAGTTCACGGATATGCTGGATCAAGCCGTTAATCTCTCGTACCACTGCACTTTGTTCTTCAACCGCACTGGCAATCTGGATGTTCATCTGGGCAATGGACGACACCAGCCCGGAAATATCCCGCACACCGTCACCAGCAGCCTGACTACGGCTGACGGTGGTGGCAATCTGCTGGCTACTGCTGTTGATGACCTCGGTAGCTCGCTCGGAAGCCGTTTGCAGCTTGGAAATCATGCTATGGATTTCCTCGATGGAGGATTGGGTGCGTTGCGCCAGCGAACGGACTTCGTCGGCAACCACTGCAAAACCACGTCCTTGCTCACCGGCCCGGGCGGCTTCAATGGCGGCATTGAGCGCCAGCAGGTTGGTCTGGTCGGCAATTGCCCGGATTACATCGAGAATGCCGCTGATGTTCTGGCTGTCCTGATTGAGCTGCTGAATGACATGGGAAGCGGAGTCCAGTTCACTGCTGACCTGGGTAATTCCACTGATGGCAGAGTTGATGGTGTCGACCACCGCTTTGGCGCGGTTGTCGGCATGCCGTACGGATTCGGCGGCTGATGAAGCATTGTTGGCGACTTCCTGAATCGCCGATTCCATCTGACTTACCGAGGTGGCGACGTCACCGGTTTCCTTTTGTTGTTGTTGCATTAGTTCGGCAGACTGTTTGCTCAGCTGAGAGTTACGACTGGCAGATTCTGATATCGCCGACGACGACGCTTTGACCTGCTGGAAAATTCCCTGCAGGGTTGCCAGAAAATGGTTAATGCCTTGTGACAGTTCGGCAATTTCGTCATTGCCGGATTGCTTGATCCGGAAGGTCAGGTCACCGCCAGCGGAGGCCAGGGTGTCAATATGGCCCTTCAGTTCACGAATCGGGTTAACGATGGCGCGGCCCATCAGTAATGAAACGGCGATAGTCAGGCCAATTGCGATAGCCAGTGTGACGATGATTTTTACAAGCGCTGCGGTTATCGATCCGAAAGTATCATTCAGTGTTTGCTGCTCTGCCTGGCCCAGATGCTCGAAAATTTCGGTCAGGTTGGCATCGACCCCGGCTTCAGCTTGTTCCAGCAAAGGCGTTGTTTGCAGATAGTCATTGGTAATTTGCCGGAGCTGCGTCAGAACGGCTAATTGTTCATTAACACGTTCCTCCTGTTCGGTATCCGCAAAATTTTCGACATCGGTTTTGGCTTGCTCAAGCAATTCGTCGATCAGCCCCAGCAGTTCAGACCCTTTTTCCGGGTGCTGTGTCAGCTCTTCGAACAGCAATCGCAACTGGTAGGTTTTGTTGGTGCTTTTGACCGCGCCAGACATGGCCGCCAATTCTTCCCGCAAGGTACTTTGCAGTTTGAATGGGTCATTCAGGCTGTCCATCACGTCGTAGACGTATTGATTCGATGCTTCGATGGATTGCCGCGATAGTTGCAGAAAGCGGGCAGCCAGCTCGCGGTTGCTGTTAAACACCTGCTGTAACTGGGACAACGCAGCTTGCAGGCCCTGCAAGTGCTCTTGCAGTTTCGCCAGCGCTGGATACTGGCTGACTTGCTGTTCCAGTTGGCGGATTTTGTTAGCCAAGTCGTCGTAGCCCTGGCGGGAAAAACTGAACCGCTCGGCATCGGACGACATCTGGTAGAGATCACTGGCCAGTACCTGGGTTTCTGCGACCTTGCTGCGAATCTGTTCGGTAGTGCTTTGATTGTTGATAAAAATGGCGACTACCAGCACCAGCAACAGCAGTTGCAGGGAAACCGGCAGCAGGATTTTTTTCTGGACGCTCAGACTGGATAACACAGACATGCAGGTTGGCTCGTTTTGGTTGTTATTACCCTAATAGTAGATAACCAATCGGGAACAAAGTGAGCCAGCGGCAATGATGGTTTAAATCTGCCTGGTTGCTGCCTAAAACAGTACCAAAGAACAACCCCAACAGCTGTCCGGATACTCAGGCATAGTCATAAGGGCCACCCTGTTCCAGCGCCCGACGATAGGCCGGGCGTTGCTGGATTTGCTGCACAAAGCGAGCAATCTGGGGATGGCTGGCGGCTGTTACTGCGCGGTTCAGCGCAGCTTCCAGCGGGAACACCATCTGGAAATCGGCAATGGATAATTGCTCTCCGGCAAACCATTCATGTTGGGCCAGGTGACGTTCGATATAATCCAGGTGGGTATTCAGGTTCGGCATCACAAAGGTTTGCAGCACCTTGTCAGCAATGCCTCTGGCGATGGGTTTGACAAAAAACGGCATCGGCGATGTCTTGATTTTGTTAAACACCAGCGTCAGCAACAGGAAGGGCATCAGGCTGCCTTCGGCGTAATGAAGCCAATAACGGGCTTGCCAGCGCTGTTGATGATCATCCGGCAAATAGCGGTTGGCAGCTTTGGCCTCGTTGAGGTATTCGATAATCAGGCCGGATTCAGCCAGTGCCAGTTCACCATCAATCAGCACCGGCGCCTTGCCCAGTGGATGAATGGCTTTCAGGCTTGGCGGTGCCAGTAGCGTCTTGGCATCGCGTTCGTAATAGGTGATCTGATAGGGGATGCCAACTTCTTCCAGCATCCAGAGAATTCGTTGGGAACGCGAGTTATTCAGGTGATGCAGGGTGATCATGGGGGTTGGCTTCCCTTGGCATATTGCCCAGCGCCCACAGGCACCAGAGCTGCAATAAGGTAAATGCAAAACCCAATGGTATCAGCAGATTGACCAGCCACCAGGACCACAATGAGGTGTGATGGTAAGTATGAGTCAACTCGGTGAGATTTTCCTGAGGTGGCAACCCCAGTCGCATTGGATGATGGATCGACCATTCGGTGTGTTGCTGACGTTTCAGCAAACAGTGTGGCCAGAGTATGGTGAACAGGCAGCCAGCAGCAAGTCCCAGCAGCGATATCGTCAATGAACCGATCGCTGCCAGCCAGCTTTTGTCAGCCAGATGTTGCAAGCAGACTTCCCATACCAGAACGACCCATAACAGAGTCGTCCAGGCCGTCTGCGCCCACAGGCTGAGCCTGAACAGTTTCCCCGGGTTAGGCTGTACCATTGCGCTACTCCCTGAGCTGAATTTGTCCCCTGTGTGAGTATGGTACGGATTTAAACCATCATCTAGTGACGCTTGGAAACCATCAGTAACGGTTTGTGATGGTCATCTTTGCGCAAACACTGGTAAATCAAACCACAGCGCTGTGACAGGTTTGTGAGCACTGACTTGCAACTGTTTTTGTTGGTTAACACCGAGGGCATCACCAGCCGTCAGAGTCAGTTTGTCGTTGTCATCCACTGCCACTTCCAGTTCACCTTCGATCAGATGCAGGTAACCAGCGCGTTGGCTGATAGCCAGTGGCCTGCTTTCGCCCGCTTCCAGTTGCAGTCGTGACAGCACCACATCCTGATGAATCTTCAGTGATTCGCCACGTTGGTCGTGAGACACCAGTGCTGTCAGCGAACCCTGCTGAGGCACGACTTTCTGTTCATAACCTGGCTCCAGGCCGTTGCTGGCCGGACGGATCCAGATTTGCAGAAAATGCACTGGCTGCTCGCTCGAGTGGTTGTATTCTGAATGAACAATGCCACTGCCCGCAGTCATGCGCTGAACTTCACCGGCCCGTAATACGGATTCCCGGCCAGTGCTGTCCTTGTGATGTAAGGCACCCTGCAAGACGTAGGAAATGATTTCCATGTCGCGGTGGCCGTGGGGATCAAAACCTGCGGCCGGGTCAACCGTGTCATCATTGATTACCCGTAACAGGCCCCAGCCCATGTGTTGCGGGTCGTAATAATGTCCAAAGGAAAAACTGTGATGGCTATTGAGCCAGCCGAAGTTGGCCAGGCCGCGATCGGCGGCACGTCTCAGATAGATCATGGTTGCTGCTCCGATATCGTAAATGTATGGAGGAATTAGCTGCAGGTTAGTGGTTTAAAGCTTTCTTAAAAAGCGGATAAAAAAGCGATTAGCTTTCTATTTTTTAGATGTTTTTCCGTGGCTGCTGGTATTTATGAAGGTCGGCATGGCCGCTGGTCTTGGCGGCGGCCATAATTGCTCTACAATGCCGCCCTTAAACCGATCAAAGAGAGATTTCCATGGAACGCACCGAACGCGATTTTTATGCCCGTGACAAAGAAGATCAGGAAGCTTTCCTGAGCCAGACCTGGTGCAACCAGTGTATGGAAGCCGATCTGGGCATGAAGGAACCAGAGGAATACGAACTCGGTGGTGTGATTTACATTGAAGGCAAGTGTGTTAAATGTGGTGCTCCGGTAACCACCGAAATTGCTGACGATGACACCGACGGTGAATGGGAAGACGAGCAGGAATAATCCTGTCCAGAGCCGGGGGGTATTCCTGACAACCCGGCTCCGCCAAACTGCCAGAACCTCCCTTGCAGCCTTTCTCTGGTGTTGGCCCTCTGGTGTTGGCCCTCTGGTGTTGTTCTTGCGCCAGTTGCAGGACGTCAGCATCCGCTCAAACCGCTTCTTGTTGTAGCCTTCCCCGTCAACTCCGATTGACCCATCCCTGATCAACCGCCAAATCTTTGCTAGGGTTATTAGAAAATAATCCAGGCAGGGTACGTGCAATGTGGAAATTGCCGGGCAGGGCAGCGAACCAGTCAATTTCAGAACAAATTCTTTCCCAGGCAATTGATGCCGTTATTTGTGTCGATGAAGCTCACCGGGTGACGTTTGCGAACCCGGCTGCGGCAGCTCTGTGGGGACGACCTGCGGCTGAACTGCTGGGCCAGAGCGCAGACAAGCTGTTGCCAGCCAGTATCTGGCAGACCGCAAAATCTGCCCCGGGGCATTGTCAGGAACTTGAACTGCTGCGCCAGGATGGTTCGCCACTGTGGTGCTGTGTGTCGGTTTCGCAAATCCGGGTTGGCCAGCAGCTATGTTATACCGCCTTTATCAAGGATGTGTCCGGGTTGCATCAGCAGCAGGAAATTGTCCAGCAAACCCTGGCACAGGCCATTGATGCGGTCGTTATGATTGACGGCAACAATCAGATTACCTTCTTCAATCGCGCTGCCGAACAGCTGTGGGGGTACGGAGCTGCGGAGGTGGTTGGCAAAAACGTCAACCTGCTGGTGCCGAAGGCCCTGCGTTCACAGCACGACAGCTTTATCTCTGCCAATCGTCAGGGAGGTGCCGACAAGATCGTTGGTAGCAGTCGTGATGTTGAAATCGAACACAAGAATGGCAGCAAGCTTTGGGGCAGCTTGTCGCTGTCAAAAATCCGTATTGGTAAAGAGTTTTTCTATTCCGCCTTCGTCAAGGACATCACCCGGCAACGGGCGGTACGGGAAGTCATTAACCAGACTCTGAACCAGGCGCTGGACGCCGTGGTTACCATCGACGAGCACAATTGCATCACCTTTTATAACCACGCAGCCGAACAGTTGTGGGGTTATAGCGCTGACGAAGTGATGGGTCAGAACGTCAAGATGCTGGTGCCGGAAGCCGTTCGCACTCAACATGACCAGCATGTGAATCGTAATCGCAAGACCGGCCAGGACCGTATTGTTGGCAGTCGTCGGGAAGTCGAAATTATGCGCAAGGATGGCTCACTGGTGTGGGGCAGCTTGTCGCTGTCGAAAATCCACTTGCAGGGCAAAATTATCTATACCGCCTTCGTGCGGGATATTTCCGCCGAGCGGGAGGTACGGGAAATCATCGACCAGACGCTGGAGCAGGCACTGGATGCAGTGGTGTCGATTGATGGCGACAACCGGGTGACCTTTTATAACCGTGCGGCAGCGCAGCTGTGGGGTTATGAGCGTGACGAAGTGCTTGGTCAGAACGTCAATATGCTGGTGCCGCAGGAATTGCGTAGCGGCCACGACCAATACGTCAATAACAATCGCAACACTGGTCAGGACAAGATTGTCGGTACTCGCCGGCCGGTCAAAATCCAGCGAAAGAATGGCAGCCGTACTGACGCCATGCTGTCGTTGAGCAAAATTCGGGTGCTGGGTGAAATCGGCTACACCGCCTTTGTGAAGGATATTTCGACCGAAGTTCAGGCGCGGGAATCAACCGCTGCTGCGATGGAATCCGTGCTGCAGTCGAGTAACCAGATCGGGGCCATCGTCTCCGTGATCAACAATATTGCAGATCAGACCAGCTTGTTATCGCTCAATGCGGCGATTGAAGCGGCCCGTGCTGGCGAGCAGGGCCGTGGTTTTGCGGTGGTGGCCGACGAAGTGCGGACACTGGCGTTCAAGTCAGCGGCATCAGCCAGGGAGATCAATACGCTGGTGGATGAAACCAAACAGCGTATTGGTGAGCTGGCGGCCGCCTTGCAGCGTTCGGCGGAATAAAGCCCGACGTTCGAGCTCAGAGCCCGGCTTCGAACCGTTTTTGCCAGCGGGTGAACAGCATGGCTGTTACAAAAATGGCCAGGCTGTCGACCGTCATCAGCCAGCCCCAGGCACCACTGCCAGGGGTGAAAATCCACATCACTGCCAGTACAAAGTACAGCTGTATCATATAAGCCAGCCAGGATGCGGTTTTATGTGAACGGGCGATCAGGCCCGGGATAAACAGCAACAGCGGCAGGCATTTGAAGACCGCGATGCCAATGCCGCCCAGCCACATTTCAAGGCCTGGTTCGACATCCTGCGGCGGATTGATCAGGGTCGATACCACCAGAATCAGCAACATGGCGGTATAGCTCAGCAGCAGCAGCGTCCAGGCGGTTTTGGCCTTGCTGGCAAACTGGCTGGTTTCAGGTTGGTTCATGCAATTCTCCGCTCAGCTGACAGTCAGCAAGGCGTTGGCCAGCACAGCCACACGCTTGCCCTGGGCCAGGCACAAGGATTTTTCATGAGTACTCAGAGAGTGCTCGTTGTTGGCTCCGGCCCAGTGGCTCATGCCATATGGCGTACCGCCGGTGCTGGTTTCGGTCAGCTCCGGGTTGCGATAGGGCAGACCCGCGAACACCATGCCGTGGTGCAACAGTGGCAGCGCCATGGTCAGCAGGGTGGACTCCTGGCCGCCATGCAGGGATGAGGTTGAGGTAAACACCCCCGCTGGTTTGTCAGCCAGTGCGCCACTCAGCCACAGGCTGCTGGTGCCGTCGATAAAATATTTCAGCGGTGCGGCCATATTGCCAAAGCGGGTCGGACTGCCGAGTACCAGCCCGGCACAGTCGCGCAGATCCTGCTGACTGCAATACACAGCGCCGTCAGCGGGAACCGCAGGCAAGCTGCTTTCGGTATCCGGTGACACTGATGGCACGGTGCGGATGCGGGCTTCCAGGCCAGCCTGTTCAACGCCACGGGCGATCAGGCGGGCCATTTCGGCGGTCTTGCCGTGGCGGCTGTAATACAGCACCAGAATGTAGGGGCTGGCTGCGGCCATTACAGGATCTCCAGTACCTGCTCTGGTGGCCGACCGATACGCGCCTGGCCATCTTTGACGACGATTGGGCGTTCAATCAGCTTGGGCGTGGCGGCCATGGCCTTGATCAGGGCGGCTTCATCGGTCACCTGAGCCAGGCCCTGCTGCTTGTATTCGTCTTCCTTGGTGCGCATCAGGTCGCGGGCGCTGGCCAGACCCAGCAGGCTGATCAGTTCGGCGATCTGTTGTTCAGACGGGGTGTCTTTCAGGTATTCAACCACAGTCGGTTCGATGCCCTGATCCTGCAGCAGCTTGAGGGTCTCGCGGGACTTGGAGCAGCGGGGATTGTGGTAGATACGAATTTCACTCATGCTTGAATCCTGTTGTTTGAATACGGTTGTGATTGACCGGGATTGTAACAAGGAAGCTTGTGATGCTCATCGCTTTCCGGCGCGGTCGTCGGGTTCTGAGATTGATCTGGCAAACACTGCTGCGGTTTGAATCGATGGAGCGCCGTCGTGATGCGGCGGCACTGACCTATACCACGCTGTTTGCGCTGGTGCCTGTGATTACCGTGACCTACTCGATTCTGAGTGCCATTCCGGCGCTGCAGGACTGGGGCAAGCAGGCCAATGCCAATCTGTTGTCTTATGTGATGCCGCAAGGCAGTGAGACGGTATCCAATTATCTGGTCGAATTCAGCCAGCAGGCCCGCGAACTGACCTGGGTCGGTGTGGTGTTCCTGTTTTTCACCGCCTTGATGCTGCTGCAAACCATCGAACAACAGTTCAACAAGATCTGGCAGGTCGAGGTATCACGCTCGACATTGCAACGCTTCTTCCGCTATTGGGCGGTGCTGAGTCTGGGGCCGCTGTTGTTTGGCCTGGCGCAGGCTGCCAGTTCGGTGTTTGCTTCCCTCAATCTGTTACACGAACACACCAGCTGGTTGACGAATTCGGTGCCGGAAATCGCCCGGCTGTTGCCCTGGTCGATGACCGTCGCCGCCATCACCTTTGTTTATATGATGGTGCCGAACTGCAAGGTGCCGCCACGGGATGCGGTGATTGCCGCCGTCGTGGTAGCGACAGCCTTTGAAACCGGCAAATTCCTGTTTGCCCGGCTGGTTGGCATGTTTCCGTCCTATCAACTGATTTACGGCGCATTTGCGGCAGTGCCGTTGTTCCTGATGTGGATTTACATCAGCTGGATGTTACTGCTGTTTGGTGCTGAGTTGAGTTATGCCCTTAGTCATCCGGAAAGCCGCTCCAGTCGAGACCCGTTGCGCCAGCGGCTGGCGTTGGCGGCGACCCTGCAACAGGGTCAGCAGCAAGGTGCCGGACTAGGTAACAAGGATTTGCAAAAAGCCTTGCGCAGTATACCGGCACAGGATCTTGCAGCCTTGTTGAAACATTTTTCCCAACGCGGCTGGGTGGCCCAAACCCAGGATGATACCTGGGTCTGGCTACCGGACTTGCGGTGCCTGACGCTGGGTGATTTTTTTGCCGATCTGACGCTGGAGCAATTACGTACAGCGGAAACCAGCGTGCCGGAAGCCACGGCGCTGGCGGACTGGCTGACGGCCTGGCAACAACAGGTCGGCAGCAGTCTGCAAACCACTGTTGCCAGTGTATTGGATGAGCAGGGCGGCTTTCGGTTATAGCGATCTGCGGTTATAGCGGTTTGCGGTTACTGCCGCTGGTGGCAGTGGGCTTGCCAGTTGTCGGGCTACCTTGGTAGCGGCACCAACAGACATCTGGTGGCGGACGCTGTCAGACGTTATCTTTCCGGTTAGCCCTACCTATAAACTCGGAAAGAGACCAAGGCATGACCAAGCTAGAGCCGCAGGCACCTGAATTTGCCAGCCCGGCGTTATCCCTCAACGTGCACCCGCTGCGTTCGGTGTTGTACGAAGAATTGCATAACCGTCCGTCGCCGGTGATTGAAGGCAATTGCCAGGTTGCCCACTTTACCTTCAAGCAAACCGATAGCCGCAAGCAATTGCACGCTCACGTCGTCGAGCTGTGTCGGCGTTTCAGCGTGCCAGCACCAGACCCGGAATCTTCCTGTCTGTATCAGGACTTTGGTGGTTTTGAGCTACGCTGGGAGCGCCACCTGGAGTTCTCCAACTTCACCTTTATCGTACCGACCGACAATGCCTTCACCACCGATGCCATGGCGTTTGTGCCAAAAGACTGGCTGGCGGCGGTACCGGGCGAGCTGGTGGTGGCAGTGAACCTGTCACTGGTCGATCAGCAACCGACCGACAAACAACTGTATCAGTGGTTTGAAGGCCAGCGGGTTTCCGGAGCTTCGGTGGCTGATGGCAAGGCGACGGTATGGACCGCGTTCCGGCTGCACAGCGATGGGTTTGGCCGTATGCTGGCCTGTAACAAGGGTTTGAATCCGTATCAGACCGGGCGGCTGGTGCAGCGCCTGTTTGAGCTGGAAACCTACCGCCTGATGGCGCTGCTGGCGTTGCCCATCGCCCGCAAGATGGGCCATGAACTGACCCAGGTGGAAACCAGCCTGGCCAACCTGATCCAGAATATTTCCGAGCTTGATAATCAGGCCGATGATCGTGAGTTGCTGACGGCGCTGTCGCAGCTGGCTGCCGACGTTGAACGTTATCGTTCGGATACCAACTTCCGGTTTTCGGCCGCCAAGGCCTATCACGATCTGGTCCGTGACCGCCTTAACCAGCTTAACGAAGAACCACTGGATGGCGTGCAGAGCCTGCGCGAATTCCTCGAACGGCGGCTGACACCGGGCATCAACACCTGTATGTCGGTGCGCGACCAGCTCGAAGATCTGTCGCGGCGGATTCACCGTACCACCAGTCTGTTGCGGACCCGGGTTGACCTGTCGATTCAGGAACAGAACCAGGATCTGTTGGCGTCGATGAACCGCCGCAGTGAACTGCAATTGCGGCTGCAGCAAACGGTCGAAGGGCTGTCAGTGGTGGTGATCTGTTATTACCTGCTGGGTTTGATGGGCATCACCATTGATGCGCTCAACGCCTTTGGCCTCAACCTCAACGCCAAAATCGCCGAAGGTATCGCGCTGCCGTTGATTCTGGTGGTGGTGTATTCGCTGATTCACGAACTTCGCAAACATATGTCGAAGCAAACAGCAGCGACCATGAAGCCTGATAGCTGTGATAAACACTGACCCTGATGCTGTTTATTTAAACCACGCACCGTGATTGCTGTTGAGGGGTTGCACGGGAGCGCAGGCGGGACGCCCGCGCTCCTGTATTACGTCTCTGACCCTTATCTTTGAAAACCAGATCCTGGAAAACCACGTCTTTGAAAACCAGAGTGCGGCAACAGGTTGCCGCCGCTCGGCCGCTTTTTCCTGTGTCTGTGCATGCTACTGGCCGCTTTTCAGCCGTTCTCTGAAACTGACGACGTATTTCTGACGTCAGTTTGCCGATCATTTCGTTATTTGAATCCAAGCTTTTGAATCAAAAGGGAAATTTTCTATTGGCTTGCTAATTGCTGTATTCCCTGCAAATGATCAGGAGGCAGGCTTATGGCTCGCACACTTCCATCCTTGCCAGTTGCCCAGCTATGGCGTGGCAACAGTGAATTATCACTGGTGTCCAGTGCTTCGGCGGCGGAGTGTCAGCTGCCGCCGTTGCCGGGAATCGGTAGCGGCAGCTCGATTGTCAGCTGGGCGCACCGGTTTCTGCAGGCCTATCACCAGCTGCTGGAACGTCAGGGCTTGCCGTCGGTGGCGGCTACCATCGTCCATATCGGCCGGGTGATCGACCATCTTGATACCGACGATGATGACGGCTGGCGTCGCCGCGAGGCGGAAGCCTATGACGCCGCTGCCGAGCATTACGATCAGCTGGTGGCCGGTGGCGCACCGGACTATCTGGTGGAATCTTTTCAACTGATTTTGCTGCTGTTACTGGCAGTCGATCAGATTCATAAACACGATCAGGAAACCGGTGTGCGGCTCAGCATTGCCGGGGTTGAGGAGGTGATCAATGCCAAACGTCAGTCGTACTGATTTGGGCCAACGGCCGCTGCTGACAGCGGTGGTTGGTTTGGGGCTGGTGATGTCGTCGACGCTGGCCAGTGCTGCGGGTGTCAGCTGGTCAAAAGATATTTCCGGCACCCCGGACAGCGGCACCGGGACTTCGTTTGGGGTCAGTCAGATCGGTCTGGCGATGCCATTGCAGTCGAATCAGGGCCGGGATGAAGGATTGTCGATTGATGCCGGGGTGCAGATCAGCAGCTTCGACTGGGCTGGAGCGGATGCCGCCGCCAGTGATTATTATTGGTTGTCACTGCCGATGAAATATTGGCAACGGCGCGATAATGGCGGTGAAATTCATGCGCAGTTTGAGCCTGGCCTGATGACCGACCTGGATGGTCTCAGCACCGACAGCCTGATGGCAAACGTGCGTTTCTACTGGCGCCAACCGATCAGTCAGACGCTGTTCTGGCAGGCGGGGGTAGTGGTTGATCGCCGTTTTGGGGATTTGTTGCCTCGGCCACTGGCAGGCATCGCCTGGAAGGCACTGTCGAAAACCGAAGTCTTGCTGGGCTTTCCGGAAACCCGGGTGCAGACCGGCTGGAACAAGCAGTTCTCAACCTACCTACATGTGCGGCCGGATGGTGGTGTCTGGCGTGAGCAGCTGAAGGGCCTTAATGGCACTTATGACGTGCGGTATCGCGACTGGAAAATGGGCGTTGGTACCGAGTTCTGGCTGCGTGGTAATGCCTGGTTGATGGCGGAAGTGGGGCAGCAGCGGCTGCGCAAGATCACGGCCTATGATTCAACCGGCGCCCGTGTGGAAGCGGAACCGGCTGATAGTAACTATTGGCAGGTGGGCCTCAAGCTGCGTTTCTGATTCTGTAGGTCAGACGGAAGCAATTTACACTGTCTTCCCGAACGAGCTTGCGAGATTCGGGAACCATACGGCGTAGAAAATTGCACCGCTGTCTGGATTCCAGAGCAAGTCTGGAATGACGTGTATTCGAGTGCGTGAATACCCCAGACGCCAGACTGTCAGTACGCTTCCTGCCACAGATTCAACCATTGGCTGTACAGGGTTGGTGGCAAGTCACCCTGTTGCAGCAGGCTGCTGTAGAACGACGCCATAGCGGCGGCAGAATCATCGTTATCCTGCGCCTGACGGATCAGCTCCAGCAGGTTGGCTTTGGAAATGGCTGGCCAGCCAAACTGGCCAGGTGCTTCCATAATGGCTTTCGCCCGCTGCTGACAGGCGGTGTCAGACAGGAAGCTGTTGACCTGGCAATAACCGGCAGCTTTTTCCTGATTCCACTGGTACAGGTGGATGCCAATATCCAGCACCAGATTCAGCTCTTGTTCCATATCATCGAGCAGCACCCAGGCGTGTTCGGCTGACGATTCATAACCGCCCAGATCATTGGCCAGCTCGGCAGCGATGCTGAGCCAGCCCGGTTCAAAACCCTGGTGTAGTGGATATTTCATGAAATCCGGCAGTTCGGCATTTTCCTGCGCCAGGGCATATTGCAGATGTTTGCCGGGCAGACTGGCGCGATAGAGATCCAGTGGCCAGCGCCAGTGCGCCGAGGTTTCAACCGCCGTGGTCCAGTAAATGCCCGGTTGCTGTGTGCTGGGCTGTGGTGGCTGGTAGTAGGGTAGCTGGACGGCGGCATCCTGGCTGGTGAGTACCACCAATGGGGTTTGTGGCAAGACGGCAAATCGTTGTGGCAACTGGCCATTGAGATTCTGCAGGCGATCCAGCACCGCCGGTTTCAGTGGAATTGGCGCGACCTGATGGGATGCAAGCCAGGCTCGTAGCTGGCTACCGAGTGGCTGTCCCGGGTCGAGCGCCAGTTCAGTTCGCAATTGTTGTTGCAGTGCAGAGAGCCGACTTTTGGCAATTTCCTGCAGTAATTCTGGTGCTTCGGTGCTGCCCAGCTGGGCCAGTTGCAGCCGGTAACAGCTGTCGCCATTGGGCTGTTGTTGCCAGCTCAGGCTGGTGCTGGTGGGCATGCTGTTGAGCTGGTTGTAAAGCGAACGCAGGCTCGGCAGCAAATAGTTGGTCAGGGTACTGCTGGCTTTGCCCTGCAGAATTTCATAACTGGATGGGTAGACATCCAGTGCCTGCAGCTTGCTGACGATGGCACTCCACAATGGCGCAGGCTGGCTGCTGTCGCTGAACGGGTAACCTTGCAGCTGACGGTCGAGCTGACGCAGCAGGGCATCGCGGCTGTAGCTCAGCGTGTGGAGCGTCTTTTGTTGCTGCTGCAGCTGTTGTTGCCACTGCTTGATGACTGCCGCGGCACCTTCAATTTCCCGCAAATAGCTGTGGAAAGACGGAATATCCGTCGGCTGGCTGTAATCTGTCAGCAGCTTCAGTACTTGGGTCAAAACCGAACCCTGGGCACTCAGCGCTGGCCATTGCTGGCTGCATTCATGCCATTCAAGCTGTTGACCGATACGATACTGCAGCGCTCGCGCCTGTAACTGGCGATTGGCTGGCAGGGCGTCGTATTCGAGTTGCTGCAGACTGGTTTTCAACTGTTGCAGTTGCTGCTGCTGCTGCTGGCGGAATTCATTGCTGAGGTCTGGCAACACCAGCGATTGCAACAAGCCACTGCTGCGGGCTGCGTAAGGATGCGCGGCGACCTGCAGTTGCAGATATTCATCTTCGGCCTGACTGAGCGTCTGGCTGGCGGTTTCGATGGCATCGTCGGAATATTGCAGGGTGCTACTGCCGGGCTTCAGCTGGGCGGGCTGACAGCCAGCCAGCAAACCAGTGGCCAGCAGCGCGGCAAGGCTGGCGGAGAACTTGATCATTATGAATACAAATTGTCGTTGGCTCGAAAGCGGGCAGTGTAGCAATCGAATTGCGCGGCCAACAGTGTGACTGTTGCTGACCTGCCAGCATGCTATGCTGCGATGAAACCCCGACCTGCCTGACAGGTCCTAGTGCGGTAGCTGATGGAGAAAAGTTTTGTTGAAATCCTGGATACGGGTGTGGACGTGTTTGACGCTGCTGGCAGCATTCAGCGGGCTGACATTGTTCAGTGGCATGAGCCGGGCTGAAACCGTAGATTACGCCGGTTTGGTGGCCCCAGCCGGTAGCCGTTTAATTACCGACCAACAGAAGAGTGTCAGCAATTTCCGGCTGGCGATGTCGAGTCTCAAACGTCAGGCCGCCACCACCTTTGCTGCGCAGGAAGTGCGGGTGTCCGGTGATTTGCACCGCTGGGCCTGGGAAGTTTCCGAAAAAACCGACCTTGATCAGCTGTTACAGCCGCTGTTACTGAACCTGGCGGCCAATCCCGCTGCCAGCATTCTGTATCAGTGCAAGGACCTTGATTGCGGCAGCAGCCATTTCTGGGCCAACGAAATATTTGGCAACGGCCGTCTGGTTGGCCGTGATGGTCAGCAACGTTATCTGGTTGGCTATATTCCCGCAGCCAGCGGTCCGGCAACCGTGTTGCTGCTGTACGCCAGTCAGCGCGGACCACGCCAGACCGTGATCGGCTTTGATGTGCTGACGACTGCTGATCAGGTGTTACCGCAAGTGGTCAATCGCGAAACCATTCTGGGTCGTCTCAGTGCCAGCAGTGGCTGGTTGCCGGGGCTGGTGACCGTTGGCAGTGAGCTGGATGTGGAAGCCAGTGCGGCACTGATTGAGGTTCTGAAAGGCCTGTCGGATGGTTTGCGTTCGCGGCTGTATTTGATGGTGCACTGTTATGAAAACAGCGAAATGGATGCCAATCAGCAGTGTTCGGATCAGCTCGCTGAGCAACTGCGGACGGCCACTGCGACGCTCGGCCGCCCCTTGAATATTCGTGGACAGGCAGCGCTGGTGGCGTCGCCTGAATCATCCAATAAAGCGGCATTACGTTTTGTATTCTGGCCAGGGAGGTAGCTATGTCAAAAACGGTGGCACTGGCGCTGGGAAGTGGCGGCGCCCGGGGTTACGCCCATATCGGGGTACTGGATGCCCTGCAGGAGCGTGGTTATGAGGTGGTGGCCATTTCTGGCAGCTCGATGGGGGCGTTAATCGGCGGTTTCTATTGCGCAGGCAAGCTTGATGAATATCGCGACTGGGTGTCCGGGCTGAATTATCTCGATGTACTCAAGCTGGTGGATGTTTCACTACTGTCGGGTGGCGTGATTCGCGGTGACAAGGTGTTCAATATGCTGGCAGAAATGCTTGATGGCGTGCTGATTGAGGATCTGCCGATTCCCTTTACCGCTGTGGCAACCGACATGCAGGCACGCAAGGAAATCTGGTTTCAGAGTGGCTCGCTCGACACGGCCATTCGGGCATCGGCGGCGATTCCGAGTATTTTCAGCCCGGTAAAGGTTAATGGTCGCCATCTGGTCGATGGTGGTGTGCTTAATCCGCTGCCGATTTCGCCCTGTGTGTCGGTTCATGCTGATCATATCATCGCGGTGGATCTGAACTCGGACACTGTGATGCCGGACGATTTTGGCTTTCTGCCAGCAGAAACCAACAAGCCACAGAAGCAGGCCTGGTTCAATTCGGTAGTCGACAAGGCCACCAACTGGCTTGAATCCCGTAAGGGTGGTGACGACGTCAGCGAGCATGTCGATGAAAACATCGGCAAGCTGGAAATGATTAACCAGATGTTCGAAACCATGCAGCTGTCGCTGACACGCTTCAAAACGGCGGCTTATCCACCGGATCTGCTGATCAAGATGCCGATGGAATCCTGCGAAATGTACGAGTTTTACCGCGCTCGCGAGCTGATTGCGCTTGGTTATCACATTGCCAATCAGGCACTCGATGCCTATGAACATGGCGGTGCCAGCCCTTATGCCCACCGGATGGGCTAAACCACTCAATACGCGGTGGCCGGATGGCTCACAAGCCAGTAAAATGCCCGCCTTTTTAATCAGCAGGAATCCGCATGGATTTGCAAACCCAGGCCCGTACGGCGATTGATGAACTGGTAACGATTCAGGATCTGGTGCGCTGGAGTGTCAGCCGCATGAATGAATCGGATATCTACTTTGGCCATGGCACGGATAATCCATGGGACGAAGCCCGTTTGCTGGTCACGCATGCCTTGTCACTGGGCTGGGAGTTGGCACCTGAATGGTACAGCTCACGGGTGACCCGGGCAGAGCGCGAAGACGTGCTGGCACTGGTATGCGAACGTATTGAAAGCCGGGTTCCGGCTCCTTACTTGATTGGCGAAGCCTGGTTCTGTGGTCTGGCCTTCCGGGTTGACGAGCGGGTGCTGATTCCACGCTCGCCGATTGGTGAAATGATCGACAGTGAATTTGCACCCTGGTGGCAACGTGGCTTTGAGCCGGCAGATCAGCCGCGCCGTATTCTCGACCTTTGTACCGGCTCCGGTTGTATTGGCATCGCCTGTGCGGTGCAGTATCCGGACGCTGAGGTTGAGCTGCTGGATATTTCCTTTGATGCGCTGGCGATTGCTGAAGAAAACATTCAGCGTCATGGTCTGGAAGACCGGGTGCAGGCGTTCCAGTCGGACCTCTTCAGCGCCGCATCTGGCAAATACGACCTGATCGTCAGCAATCCGCCTTATGTGGATGCTGACGACATGGCCAGTTTGCCGGAGGAATACCACCATGAACCGGAACTGGCATTGGCCGCCGGTGATGACGGCCTTGATCTGGTGCGGACGATTCTGAAACAGGCGCGCCAGTTTCTGACCGATGACGGCCTGCTGGTGGTTGAGGTTGGTAACAGCTGGCCTGCGCTGGAAGCCGCCTTCCCACAGTTGCCGTTTGTCTGGCCCGAATTTGAACGCGGTGGCCACGGTGTGTTTGTGTTGCAGGCACGCGATCTGGAATTACTGGCAGACGATTGAGGCTGCGCAATCCATTTTATTCGGCTGAACCGATTCGGCCGGACCAATGAATAAGAGAACGAGAAGTCTATGGCAGGAAATAGCATTGGTAAGCTGTTCACCGTTACCACCTTTGGTGAAAGTCACGGCTTGGCGCTGGGAGCCATCATCGATGGTTGCCCTCCAGGCATTGAACTGACCGAAGCTGATCTGCAGCTGGATCTGGACCGCCGCAAGCCGGGCACTTCCCGTTTTACAACCCAGCGTCGCGAAGCCGACGAGGTAAAGATTCTCTCAGGTGTGTTTGAAGGCAAAACCACAGGTACTGCGATTGGTCTGCTGATCGAAAACACCGACCAGCGTTCGAAAGACTATTCCAACATTGCCGAAACCTTCCGTCCGGCCCACGCCGACTACAGCTACAACCAGAAGTACGGTTTCCGTGATTACCGTGGTGGTGGCCGTTCTTCGGCCCGTGAAACCGCCATGCGGGTTGCCGCGGGTGCGGTGGCCAAGAAAGTGCTGGCGGCCAAGGGCATTACGGTCAAAGGTTACCTGTCTCAGCTTGGCCCGATTGCCATTGAGCAGGCCAACTTTGACTGGGATCAGGTTGAGCAGAATCCGTTCTTCTGCCCGGATGCCAGCAAGGTGCCGGAAATGGAAGACTACATGAACGCCCTGCGCAAGGAAGGAAACTCGGTTGGCGCCAAAATCACCGTCGTTGCCACTGGTATGATACCAGGCCTGGGTGAGCCGGTATTCGACCGTCTGGATGCCGAACTGGCCCATTCCCTGATGAGCATTAACGCGGTCAAAGGCGTTGAAATCGGTGACGGTTTTGACGTTGTCAGCCAAAAGGGCACTGAGCATCGTGATGAAATGACGCCACAAGGTTTCCTCAGTAACCACGCTGGCGGCATCATTGGTGGTATTTCTTCCGGTCAGGACATCATTGCCCATATCGCCCTGAAGCCAACCTCCAGCCTGATTATTCCGGGCCGTTCAATTGACACCCATGGCAACCCGATTGAAGTGGTCACCAAGGGCCGTCACGATCCTTGTGTTGGTATCCGTGCGACACCAATTGCCGAAGCCATGATGGCGATTACCCTGCTGGATCATCTGCTGCGCCATCGCGGCCAGAATGCGGATGTGCAGTGTGCTACCACTGCCATTGCCGGTCAGGCGCCTGACATTGGTTGATGGTTAGCAGCCATAAAGAAAACCGCCAGATTCGTCAGCGACTGGCGGTTTTTTATTTTCTGTTTTTTGCGCTGGTGGGCTGCAATGCGCCGTATTGGGGCCCTTATCTGCAAAGCCTCGGCTTTTCCTATCAGGAGATTGGCAGCGCTATCGCTGGTTTTTCACTGATCCGTATTATCGCACCGACGCTCTGGGCTCACTGGAGCCGTTATTTTCCGACCCCGATTCATATGGCCCGCTGGGGTGGCATTTTGACTGCCGTCTGCTTCACCGCGATCTGGCTGGTGGAGGGTTTCTGGCCGGTGCTGGCGGTGATGTTGGCGTATGGTTTCTTCTGGTCAGCGATGCTGCCGCAGTACGAAGTCATCACCATGAAGGCGATTGCCAATAACCTTGAACATTACAGCCGCATTCGGTTATGGGGCTCGGTGGGGTTTATTGCCACTGTGGTGTCTCTGGGCAGTCTGTTCGACGTGTTTGGTGTCTGGCTGCTGCCGCTGGTGATGCTGCTATTGATGATCGGTGTGGTACTCAACAGCTGGGGCATTCGCTTGCAAACCAGCTTTAGTGCAGAGCGTCAGGGCCGAGGTGTCTTGCTGGCTTGTCTGCGGCAACCGGTGGTGATCGCCTTTCTGCTGGTCAACTTGCTTCTGCAAGTGAGCCATGGGCCGCTGTATTCGTTCTTCAGCATCTATCTGGCCGAGTTTCATTATTCAGCGGCGCAAACTGGCCTGTTCTGGGGACTGGGGGTGCTGGCTGAGGTGTTGCTGTTCTGGAAGATCCGCTGGTTTCTGGCGCTCGCTAGCTTGCGTCAGTGGTTGCTGATCAGCCTGGCGATTACCGCCGTTCGCTGGCTGGTAGTAGCCACGCTGGCAGATTCGCTGCTGGTGCTGTTGTTGGCCCAGCTTTCCCATGCATTCACCTTCGCAATGTTGCATGCTGTTTGTATCCGTTATGTTCCTGTGCTGTTTCCGGATCATCTGCAGGGCAAGGGCCAGGCATTGTATTCCAGTGCCGGTTTCGGCCTCGGAGGTGCGCTGGGCGCCTGGCTCAGTGGTTATTGCTGGCACTGGGGTGGTGATCTGGTATTTGCCGGTGCCGCCGGTTTTGCCATGTTGGCACTAATCATCGCCTGGCAATGGATGGATATTCGGGTTAAATAACTGAGTTCTATATTAAAAGAAACGTATTTTAGGGATTTTGAATATGCAAATAAATATCACCTTCGATATGACTCCGGAAGAGTTCCGCCGCATATTTGGCTTACCAGATGTTCAGCAATTCCAGCAGGAAGTTTTTTCCCAAATGCTGGAAAAAATGCATAAAGGCGAAGAGGGCTATGACCCGATGAGCCTTTATGGACCGATGTTCAACGAAAGTATGAATGTAATGAACCAGTTTCAGAAAGCCATGTTTTCGATGATGCAGGGAAAAACCCCGGAAAAATCTAACGACTGATAGCCTGAAAACCGGCTGGATAGGGTGATTTTCTAACGGCTGTTCAAAACTATCGGGCGTTATATGGCAAAAATGTCACTATTATGGATATAAAGATATTGGTTTAATATTTTCTAATGGAATATAGATGAACGAATATCAAAAATAGGCAACAAAGTTAGTCAATTCGGTATATCTGTCATTCAAGTGTCAGAAATACTGAGCTAGTATGACCTGGCAGTACTTGCTAACCACGACCTTTTGAAGGAGCAAAATCATGCAAGACTCTATTCTGAATGCTTTCGCAGAGCAGGCCAAAACCATGTATTCGCCTATGGCCAAGTTCAACACTCTGTTTGTTGACAACATGGAAAAAATGACTGACTTCCAACTGACCGCCATCAAGAGCTATGCCGAGATGGGTCTGGATCAGATGAAGAAAGCTGCCGACGTGAAAGACACCGAAAGCATGCGCGCCTACACTGCTGCTCAGGCAGAAGCTGCAAGCGCCCTGAACAAGAAAATCATGGAAGATGCCAAGACCTTCTCCGATATGGCTATGGAGTTCAAGTCCCAGGTTGAAGCCATTATGGAAGAAGCTCGCACTACTGCAGCGACTACCGCTACTACTGCCAAACCAGCCACCAAAGCTGCCAGCAAAGCTGCTTGATTCTGGTCTGTAGTAGGTAATTAAGGCCACCATCAGGTGGCCTTTTTTCTTTGCCAACCCTTTGGAAGACAGGTTCGACTTTTATGACCAAGGAAAACTTTGAAATCGCCGTCAGTGATTTTTATGAAATGTCCGGTCGCCTGGCAGAACAGTATGGACGGTTCTGGGAGAAAACCATCACGCAGCCAACTTCGGCTGAAGACCCTTCGGCATCGGTGTTGTCGGATTTTTCTGCCGCCATGCAGCAACTGGGTACGGCCATGTTGGAAAATCCCAACAAGGTAATTGCTGACCAGATGGAACTGCTCAAGCAACAACAGGCGCTCTATCAATACACCAGCTTGCGGTTTCTTGGTCAGGCACCGGCGCCAGTGGTAGAACCAGACCCGTCTGACCGCCGTTTCAAGAGTGAAGAATGGCACGACAATCCGCTGTTTGACTACATGAAGCAGCTGTACCTGATTCAGGGCAACTCGCTGATGAAGATGGTTCACGACGCCGATGGCCTCGATGAGCGCACTCGTCAGAAGGTAGAGTATTTTGTTCGCCAGTTTGTCAACGCCATGGCGCCTACCAATTTTCCGAGTCTGAATCCGGCCGTTATTCGCAAAACCATGGAAACCGGTGGTGCCAACCTGGCGACCGGCATGGAACAGTTGATGAAGGACATGGAAGGCAGCGTCAAGGGCATGCTCAATGTGGCCATGACAGATACCACTGCATTCCAGGTTGGCGCTAATGTCGCAGTCACGCCCGGCAAGGTGGTTTATCAGAACGACATTATGCAGCTGATTCAGTATGCACCGACCACTGAACAGGTTTATCAACGCCCGCTGCTGGTGATTCCGCCCTTTATCAACAAGTATTACATTCTCGATCTGCGCCAGGACAATTCCTTCCTGAAGTGGCTGGTTGATCAGGGTCACACGGTTTTCTGTATCTCCTGGGTGAACGCTGGCCCGAACCTGCGCGACAAGAACTTTGAAGATTACATGCTGGAAGGTCCACTGGCGGCGATTGACGCCATTAAGGACGCAACCGGTGAAAAAGAAGTGAATGCCATTGGCTATTGTGTTGGTGGTACTTTGCTGGGTGCGACCCAGGCCTATCTGAAGAAAAAACGCCGGGCACCGATCAAGTCATCGACCTTCCTGACCACCTTGCTGGACTTCTCCGAGCCGGGTGAAATCGGTGTATTTATCAACGAAACCGCGATTTCCGCGCTCGAACGCCAGATGAACACACTGGGTTATTACGATGGCCGCCAGATGGCTTTCAGCTTTAATACCCTGCGTGAAAATGATCTGTTCTGGTCATTCTTTGTAAACAACTATCTGATGGGTGAACGTCCGGCGGCGTTTGACCTGCTGTACTGGAACACCGACAGCACCAACCTGCCAGCAGCCATGCATGGTTTCTACCTGCGTCATATGTACCTGTACAACGAATTGATCGAGCCGGATGCCATTGAACTGGATGGCGTGAAGCTGGATCTCAGCAAGATTACCGTTCCAAGCTACTTTATTTCCTGTGCCCAGGATCATATCGCGCTGTGGCGCGGTACCTACAAGGGAGCTCAGGTGCTGGGTGGTGACAAGCGTTTTGTACTGGGTGGATCAGGTCACATTGCCGGTATCGTTAATCCACCACAGAAGAAAAAATATGGCTTCTGGACCAATGATACCCTGCCAGCTAATGCCGACGACTGGTACGCCGATGCCAAGCATAATGAAGGCTCCTGGTGGCTCGACTGGCAGCAGTGGATCGTCAAACAGGGTGGTATGGAGATGGTTCCGGCACGTCAGCCTGGCAGTGATGCCTTGCCGCCAATCGAAGATGCACCAGGTACTTATGCCCGTACCCGCATTGACGATGTTTTGAAGTAAATCAAGCACTTGCCTCCATTCTGGAGGCAAAATAGCAGGCCGCTTGCGGGGTTTCCCACAAGCGGCCTGGTTGTTTCTGGCACTGTGACGGGAAACTCTTTCTCCGGTCTTGCCGAGTTGGCCGGATGGTTTATGATTACGCTGTTGTGATCTCAGGAATTGTGTGTGAATCATTTCGATCAGGAATCCATCGTCTATGGCGTGATCCGGCATATTCCGGCGACGTCTGATCTGACGGCCCGTATTGAACGGCGAACCAACTGGGCGGCGGTACAAAATCTCCCTGCCGGTGTGGATGACGATTGGTCGCTGATCTGTCGCGAGATGTTTGCGATGCCGGGGGACCATGTTCTGAGTGGTACCTATCAAACCCAGATTATCCACTTTGCTGCTTCCTATCGGGCAGTCGAGTATGAATGGGAAGCTTGGCTGCGGCAGTTTGAATCGCTGCTGAAGTCAATGTTCTGGGTATCGGCGACGGTGCATCTGGAAACCGAATTGTCTGGTAAACATACCTTCAACTGGCAGTCTGAACATGGCCACAAGCCGTCCGATGCTGAGCTGCGCATGAGCTGTGAATGGGAGCGGGAGGCGGGCTTCGCCATTTGATATGAACGATTTTAATGACGATGCACCGGACCACGGTGTGATTGAAGTACCCTGGCAGCAACTGAGCCCGGAAGCACTCGACGGTATTCTGGGCGAGTTTGTACTGCGTGAAGGTACCGACTACGGCGACTACGAATTCAGCTTTGAAGACAAGAAACAGCAGGTGCTGGCACAGCTGCGTGATAAAACTGCCAAGCTGTTGTTTGACCCCATCGAAAATAGCTGCCACATTGAATTAACGGGCAGGCTCGCCCGTTAATCAATCACTGTCCAGGCGGTGCCTGCACAGCAATAGAATGAGGTACCTGACATGACTGATATTCGTGTGCAGCGTCTCAGACGGCGAGTAGCCGATGCTGTTGAAGACATCGACGCCATGAAGGCTGAGCTGGCAGAAATCCGCCAAATGTGTAGTGAACTGTCCGATGCCATGCGGCAAATTCGCGAGCAATCCATCAAGGCCCGCGAAGACGCCGAACGACGCCGACAGATACGTCGGGTCGTCTGACCCACTAACTGCCTTTAGCTACTCATTTTTTCAGGGCTGCCGGATAACTCAGCTGGCAGCTTCTTGCGAATCATATCCCGCAACAAGAATCGTGCAGGCAACAGCGCCAGCTCAATTGCCTGGCTGGTCGGTGAGCCGCTGCCGCTGATTTTGCCAGCCAACAACTCCGCACACAGCGGTGTCGACGCCAGCCCCCTTGATCCATGGCCAATATTCAGCCACAGGCCCGTATGAACCGGAGCGGCCACCGCTGGAATGCGCTTGGCGTTATTGACCATCGGCTGGTAAGCAGCGACAAATGCTGCGGTATTAACCACGGCGCCCGTCATTGGCAGGTAATCCGGTGTAGTGCAGCGAAACGCGGTGCGGCCACCCACTACCAGTTGATCAAAGTCTTGCTGGTTGGCCAGTGCGGCTTCGGCCAGTTGCTGCCACTGCTCACCAAAATCGGCCAGATGCCGCAGGTTTTCCTGGTGATCGCTGTCACGCACATCGGTATTGTCATCGCGTAAATTGTAGGTCGCACCCATCACAATCCGATTATCCCGCTCTGGGGCCATGTAACTGCGGCCACACAACACGGCTGACAGCGTGGGAGTCAGCGTCGGATTCAGATAGGTCAGCTGACCGCGAATGGACTTCACCGGCAAATAGCTGTCTGGTAACAGCTGCCTGGCGCTGTAAGCGTTGGCAACCACCAGCTGATCGGCTTCAAAAGCCTGATGATTCTTGCTGATCGCCTGCCAGTGACCATTGTCCGTCTGGCGAATGGAGTCGATATCGGCCTGATGAAAGCGGATATTGCCATGCTGCACCAGCTGCTGACACAGTTCGGCCGGGCTGACCCAGCCAGCTGCCGGAAACAGCAAGCCGCCTTTGTTATTCGTGCTGCCTGCCAGTTCACTGGCATGGTTGCTGTCGCAAGGCTGAATCAGTTCGTCAGGGTAGTTGATCGCTTGCATGAATTTTTGCTGACGCTGCAATTCCGCGTCGTTATAGCCCAGCTGTAACACGCCGCAATCATCCCACTGCTTATTGTCCAGCAGACGTTGCATCCAGCGCAGGCTGGTGAAATAGGCGGCCAGATAAAAATGGGTGTGGGTGGCCTGATCATTGGCTGCCAGCTTGATGTATAGCCCGCCCTGAGGATTGCCGGACGCTTCGCTGGCGATGCCATGACGATCGATCAGCTCAACCTGGATGCCGCGCTCGGCCAGCGCTCGGGCGGTGGTGCAACCTGCCAGTCCGGCACCAATCACGATGACTTTCCGGGGGCAGGGTAAGGCCGGTGTCAGCCCCCAGGGGGTGTTACTGAAGCAGGCTGGTTGCTCCGGACCAAGGGTTTGCTGGTAACTGCCGGCCAGCATTTCCCGTTTACGGCCAAAGCCCTTGACCTTGGCGACCCGAAAACCTGCGCCCTTGAGGCCGCGTCGAACGATCCCGGCGGAGGTGAAAGTCGCCACCGTGGTGTTGTCGATTTGGGGTGGCTGTTGACGGCAGATCCGACGAATATGATCAAACAGCGGTTGTTGCCACATTTCCGGATTGCGTGACGGCGCAAAGCCATCCAGAAACCAGGCGTTTACCGGCCCTTGCAGCTGTGGCAGTGCTTCGTGAACATCGGCGAATATCAGTGTCAGCTGGATGCGTTGTTCAGGCCAGCAGAGCGAATGAAAACCAGCCACCGGTAATGGATATTGCTCCAACAGCTGTGCATACCAATGCGCCAGCTCCGGCCACAGGCTGGCGGCTTGTTGCAGCTGCTGGCGTGACATCGGGAATTTTTCGATGCTGGTGTAGTGCAACCAGCAATCGTCGCTGGCTTCGGCAGCAAAAGCCTGCCAGCTCATGATGAAATTCAGGCCACTGCCAAAGCCGGTTTCGATGATGCCGAACGGCCCTTGCCAGTTTTGCCAGCGCTGAGGCAAACCATTGTTGTGCAGAAATACGTGGCGACTTTCCGCCAAACCGTCTTCGACGGAGAAGTAGGGGTCGTCGAATGCAATGGCAATGGGCTGGCCATCGTCACGCCATTGCAGTTGTGGATGTTGCATAGCAGTGGCTGGAGTCGTGGGTTCGGGACGGGGATTTCTGGACACGGTGGTAGCAGCAAACGATGAGTTGGGCCGCTATGGTAGCAGATTCACCGCCAGCACTGTGGTTTCAGCCACTGGCAGTGAACAGGAGCCTTGACTGGCGTCAGTGGCGCTTATTGCGACAGCACGTCGACGCTGGTCACAATGACTGGTTGCACCGGACGATCTCCGGGCAGGGTTTTGACCTTGCCGATGGCATCAACAACGTCCATACCACTGGTCACCTTGCCGAAGACGGCGTAGCCAAAGTCACGCACGCCATGGTTGAGGAAGTCATTGTTCTGCAGGTTGATGAAAAACTGCGAAGTGGCGCTGTCTTTTGAAGGACGGCGAGCCATCGAGATCGTGCCACGATCATTGGTCAGGCCGTTATCCGCTTCGTTCTTGATGGGCGGCAGCGTCGCTTTCTGGGCCATGTCCGGAGTGTAACCACCGCCCTGAATCATGAAGCCGTCAATTACCCGGTGAAACAGGGTGTTGCTGTAATGACCGCCAGCCACGTAGGTGAGGAAGTTGTCGACGGTGACCGGAGCCTTGTCGCGGTACAGTTCCAGTTCAATGGCACCCATATTGGTGTTGATACGAACATTGACGATGTTACCGGTACTGCTGTTAGCGGCAGCGGTGGCAGTCATGCTGGTACTGGCAAAAGCCAGACAGGCCAGGCCGGTTGCCAGTAATTTGAGCAGCGAACGTCTGAGCATGAAAACTCCTTGAAAACGAAAGGGCGGGAAATGAGCAGCAATGGGTCCGGGCATAACGTGGCTGATGAGTCAGTCGTTATGCCCGGATTTGGCGGGCTATCAGCTCCAGCCAGTGTTTTTCTTGCTACGCAGGGAAGGAATGATCAGACCGGCAATAATGCCGAGTACAACCAGACCACCCCCGTACAGCAGGTAGTTGAAATCACGGGAATCACGCAGCTGGGCATTTTCAGTACTGGTGGCTTCCAGCTGGATTTCCAGTTCCTGGGCACGGTTGGTGAGTTTGTGCACCTTTTCATCCAGCGCCAGTGCGTTGGAAGATACTTCCTTGATATCAGCCAGTTCGGAGGTGGTTTTTTCAGCCTGCTGTTCCAGCTGGGAGCGCTCGCTGCGCAGCTTTTTCAATTCAGCTTCCAGCTCGGCAACCCGTTGGGTCGCGGTTTTCAGCTCGGCATCTTTGGCTTGCAGATCACGCTGGGTGAGGATCAGCTGTTCACGGGCCACCGGGCTGGTTTCCAGATAGCGGGTCAAAACCCAGCCTTCCTTGCCCTTGTCGGTGCGCACCAGAGTGTAACCGGCGTCCTTGTTTTCACCCAGCATCATCAGGTGTTCACCGGTTTGCAGCGCCTGCAGAATGCGGTATTCCGCACTTGGGCCGCTGCGCAGCTGTAACCACAGGGTATCGGTTACATAGCGTTTGGAAACGCTGCTGCTGGCGACATAGCTGGGGTCATCAAGACCAATGATGGTGCTTTCCTCGGCTTGCGCCGGGCTGAATCCGAAGCCCAGCACCAGTGCCAGACCTGCGTATTGGAACAACTTCACCTGTAACTCCTTAATGGTTTCAGGGCAGAACTTTCTTGTAGGGTTTGACGATGACGCTGGCGTAAACACCGGCGGCAACGTAAGGGTCGGCGTCGGCCCAGCTCTGGGCGTCGGTCAGCGAACTGAATTCCGCGATCACCAGACTGCCAGTGAAACCGGCACTGCCGGGATCTTCACTGTCAATCGCCGGGTGTGGCCCGGCAACCAGCAGGCGACCTTCGTCAGCCAGGGTTTGCAGTCGCTTGAGATGAGCAGGGCGCGCAGACAAGCGCTGTTCGAGACTGTTTTCAACATCCTGACTGATGATGGCGTACCACATGGTTCAAGGTTCCTCGTGATTCATGTATCGGTAGAGAAAAACGGATTGGGCAATCACAAACACTATGGTCAGGCCAAGCAGCCCGAACAGTTTGAAGTCGACCCAGATCTCTTCGGAAAAATTGTAGGCGACCAGCAGGTTGGCGACACCACTGATCACAAAAAATGTGATCCAGGCAAAATTCAGCTTGACCCAGACATTGGCTGGCAGCTGCAGGTTCTGGCCCATCATGCGTTCCAGCGGGGTAGTGCGGGTGACCAGATAAAAACCGAGAAAGCCGACCGCGAACAGCCAGTTAACTACCGTTGGCTTCCACTGGATAAAGGTTTTGTCTTGCAGCAATACCGTCGCACCGCCCATGACGACCACCAATAGCAGGGTGATCATGTGCATTTTTTCGACTTTGCCGGTGCTCAGGCGGGTATACAGAATCTGCAACACAGTCGCTGGAATCAGCACTGCGGTTGCCAGAATGATAGGTTGAGTGGTTTGCAGTGTTTCCTGTTGGCTGGCCGACAGCCAGGGAGAGACCCATTCAACCAGCTCGGGAGCGTACTTGTAGGTCAGGAAAAACACCACAATCGGCAGAAAATCCAGCAGTAACTTCATTCGCTTCAACTTCTTGGTGCATTTACAATGGAGCCGATTATGGCCGAAGCCACTGAGAGCGTCCACGTGAGTTCCGATATTGATTTACATTGCCACAGTAATTGTTCCGATGGATTTTTCCCGCCAGCGGATGTGGTGCGGCGGGCCCATGAACGTGGCATTACCACACTGGCGATTACCGACCACGATACCGTCGAAGGGTTCCGTCAGGGCTTGCCGGTCGCGGAAGCACTGGGAATCCGGCTGATCAGCGGTATTGAATTGTCGACCGTCTGGAGCGGTGTATCGATCCATATTGTTGGCCTGGGGTTTGATCCGCAGGCGGAAATTATGTTGCAGGCCGAACAACACCAGCAGCGGGTACGAGCGGAGCGGGCACAGTTGATTGCCAGCCGGGTCGGCAAAAAACTCAAGGTCGAGCTGGATATCGAAGCGATTGCCGCTTTCAGCAACATCGCCATCGACCAGCTTGGCCGGCCGCACTTTGCTGCCTGGATGGTCGAGCACCAGCTGGTTGCCAATACCCAGCAGGCGTTCAGCAAGTGGCTCGGTGCCGGTAAAATTGGTGATGTAAAAAGTGGCTGGCCTGAGATGGCGACTGCGGTAGACTGGATCAAGCAATCCGGTGGTGTGGCCGTTATGGCCCACGCGCATTTATACAAGATGACCCGTACCAAGCTGAGGTCGTGTGTTCGTGATTTTATCAATGCTGGCGGCAGCGGGCTGGAAGTCAGTTATGGCCTGATGGACAGCAACCAGCAGGGCCAGATGGCCGCGCTGGCGCGGGAATTCAATCTGCTGGGTTCCTGTGGCAGTGACTTCCACGGTCCCAACCGCTTTGGTCTTGAACTCGGCGTGATGCCAAACTTTCCGAAACTCGTGACACCTGTCTGGCAACAATGGGGTTAACCCCGCAGGTGCTATAGCCCTTCGCGACGAAGTGAGCCAGCCGGCTTTGCCGCTTGTGTATATTCAGGAGCTCCCGTGAGCCAGTTTTTCCAGATTCATCCAGAAAATCCCCAGAGTCGGTTGATCAAACAAGCCGTTGAACTGATTCGTCAGGGCGGCGTTGCAGTTATTCCAACCGACTGTTCCTATGCCCTGGCCTGCCGTATTGGTGACAAAAAAGCCACCGAGACGATTCAGCGCATTCGTCAGCTCGATCAGAAGCACAACTTCACGCTGTTGTGCCGCGACTTTTCCGAGCTGTCGACCTTTGCCAAGGTTGAAAACACCTACTTCCGCGTTCTCAAGGCCCATACACCGGGCGCCTTCACCTTTATTCTGCCCGCTACCCGTGAAGTGCCACGGCTGCTGATGCATCCGAAGAAGCGCACCATTGGTATCCGTGTACCGGACAATGCCATTGCCATGGCGCTGCTGGAAGAAATGGGTGAACCACTGATGACCAGCTCACTGATCATGCCAGGAGACGATCTGCCCTTGTCTGACCCGTACGATATTCGCCAGACCCTGGAGCATCAGCTGGACCTGGTCATCGACGGCGGCTATTGCGGCTTTGAAGCCACTACCGTGATTGATTTGACCGAAGAAGTCCCTGAGTTGATCCGTCAGGGCGTCGGCGACGCTTCCGCCATTCTTGGCTGATTCGACCTTCGGCCTGCTATCCACCAACGGATAGGCCGTACTCAGGATGGCAGGCGGCGGCAAAACCGGTATCATGCGGCTTTTGTTGTTTTGCCTGTCGGGATCTTTGTATGACTCAAGAACAAGCCGGTGCCCAAAGCCCCAAACGCGTGCTCACTGGTATCACCACCTCAGGTACTCCGCACCTGGGCAACTATGTCGGCGCCATTCGCCCGGCGATTCAGGCCAGTCAGGAAGACGCCAACGATTCCTTCTACTTCCTGGCTGACTACCACGCCCTGATCAAGTGTCAGGATCCTACCGCGGTAGCACAGTCGACGCGCGAAATTGCCGCTACTTGGCTGGCACTGGGTCTGGATACCAGCAAGGCTGTGTTCTACCGTCAATCCGATATTCCGCAGATCACCGAACTGACCTGGGTGCTCAACTGTGTTTGCGCCAAGGGCCTGATGAACCGTGCCCACGCCTACAAGGCGGCGGTGGATGCCAATATTGCTGAAGGCGAAGACGCCGACAAGGCCATCACCATGGGGCTGTTCAGCTACCCGGTGCTGATGGCAGCTGACATCCTGATGTTCAGTGCGACTCATGTGCCGGTTGGTAAAGACCAGATCCAGCATGTTGAAATGGCCCGCGACATGGCCCAGCGTTTCAACCACATTTATGCCAACAATCAGCCCATTCTGACGCTGCCAGACTATGTGGTGGATGATAACGTGGCGGTATTGCAAGGGCTGGATGGCCGCAAGATGAGCAAGAGCTACGGCAACACCATTCCGTTGTTCCTGCCAGAAAAGCAGCTGAAGAAGCACATCAACAAGATCAAGACCAACTTGCTGGAGCCGGGTGAACCGAAAGATCCGGATAGCTCAGCGGTGTTCCAGATCTGGCAAGCCTTTGCCACCGAGCAGCAGACCGCCGACATGCGGCAGGCATTTGCTGACGGTATTGCCTGGGGTGAAGCCAAGAAGCAACTGTTTGAACTGGTCAATGCGGAACTGGCTGAAGCCCGTGAGCGTTACAACGACCTGATGGCGCGTCCGCAGGATATCGAAGAACAATTGCAGGCCGGTGCTGAAAAAGCCCGTGCCATCGCCGCACCTATGGTTGCCCGCGTGCGTCAAGCGGTTGGTATTGCCGGTCTGGTTTAAGACAGCAAGGGTCTGTTAGCAGACCGACTCGGGCAAGCCCATGAAAGTGACAGGCTTGCCCAAATCATCAAACAGCAAGAGGAAACACATTGAGTACTGTTGATCCCCAGAGGCGGGTTGTCTCAGGTATGCGGCCAACCGGTCGATTGCACCTGGGACATTATCACGGAGTGCTGAAAAACTGGGTCAGGTTGCAGCACCAGTACGAATGTTTCTTCTTTGTGGCCGATTGGCACGCGCTGACCAGTGGCCCACAAGTCTCCGAACAACTGGCGGAACACGTCCGCGAAATGCTGATCGACTGGCTCGCAGTCGGTGTGAATCCAGGTTCTGCCACCCTGTTTGTGCAAAGCAAGGTGCCGGAACAGGCTGAGCTGCACATGCTGCTGTCGATGGTTACGCCGATGGGCTGGCTGGAGCGAGCTCCCAGTTTCAAGGATCAACTTGAACATCTGCATGAAGGTGAGTCGGCCAGTTATGGCTTGCTTGGATATCCCTTGCTGCAAGCGGCGGATATCCTGACCTATCGCGCCGGACTGGTGCCGGTTGGTGCCGATCAGGTGGCGCATATCGAAATGGCGCGGGAAGTCTCCCGTCGTTTCAACCATCTCTACGGCCGTGAAGTGGATTTCGAGGAACACGCCCGGTTGGCGGTCAAAAAGCTCGGCAAAAAAGTCGCCAGCCTGTATAGCGATCTGCGTTCCGAATATCTGTCTCACGGCAAGTCGGATTCACTGTTAACCGCCCAGGCACTGGTGCGGGAACAGAACCAGCTGACGCTGTCAGACAAGGACCGGCTGCTGGGCTATCTGGAAGGGACCGGCCGTTCGATTCTGCCGGAACCTCATTCGATGCTGACACAGTCGCCGCGTATTCCTGGCCTGGATGGCGAAAAGATGTCCAACTCCCGCGACAACTACATTCCGTTGCGAGCCGAGCCGGACGAAGTCGCCCAGAAGATTCGGACCATGCGAACGGATCCTTCGCGGGTACGATTGAGTGATCCGGGTAATCCGGAGCACTGCCCGGTATGGCAATTCCATTTGTTGTACAGCTCCGAGTCAGAACAGCAACGGGTGCTGGAACGCTGTCGTTCCGGTAACTGGGGCTGTCTGGAGTGCAAGCAACTGGTGATTGATGCCATCGTTGAAGAGCAGCAGCCGATTCGGGAGCGGGCCGAGCAATACATTGAGCGGCCGGATCTGTTACGCAGTCTGATTGCGGAAGGGACCGAAAAGGCCCGTGATGAAGCCCGCGCTACGCTTGAAGAAGTACGCGAGGCCATGGGTCTGTATTACCGCTGATGACAGTCAACGACGAATCTCTGGCCGCGCTACCACTGGCTGCTCAACAGGAAATGCCGTTTGCGCTGGTGCAGGGCCAGCCGATGACCCAGTTACCGCTGGACCTGTATATTCCGCCGGATGCGCTGGAAGTGATTCTGGAGCAGTTCGAAGGGCCGCTGGATTTGCTGCTGTACCTGATTCGCAAGCAAAACCTCGATATTCTCGAAGTTAACGTCTCTGAGATCGTCGATCAATACCTGCTGTACATCGACATGATGCAGACCATGCAGCTCGAGCTGGCAGGGGAATATCTGGTGATGGCGGCGATGCTGGCGGAAATCAAAAGCCGGGTGTTATTGCCACGCAATCAGGACCCGGAAGCGGAAAACGACGAGGACCCGCGGGCCGAGTTGATCCGCCGTTTGCAGGAATACGAACGTTTTAAAACCGCTGCCGAAGATATGGATGCCTTGCCACGCATGGAACGTGATACCCAGCAAGCCCGGCTGGTGGTGGATAACCGCATGGTGGAACGGATTCACCCGGACGTGGATATGCGTGAGCTGATGTTGGCCTATGCTGATATTCTGCGGCGGGCGGAACGCCGTGAGCACCATGAAATCCAGCGTGAACAGCTGTCTACCCGTGAGCGGATGAGCCAGGTACTGGAACGTCTGCAAGGCAGTGAGTTTGTGGTCTTCGGCAGTCTCTTTGATGAGGCCGAAGGCAAGCTGGGGGTGGTGGTCACTTTTCTGGCGGTGTTGGAACTGGTGAAGGAAAAGCTGGTCGAGCTGGTACAGCAACAGGCCTTTGGGCTGATTTATGTTCGGGCTCGCCAGAGCCAATATGAGACTGATGACAGTGACTGATTCGTCTACGCCTTTCACAACCTCGCAATTGGCGGAAATTCTGGAAGCTGCCTTGCTGGCTCACGGCACCACGCTGTCGCTGGAGCGCATGGGCAGCTTGTTTGAAGATAACGAACGGCCACTCAATGCCGAATTGCGGGCGGCGCTGGAAGAACTGGCAGTTCGGCTCGAAGGTCGTGGCATTGAATTAAAGAAAGTGGCCAGTGGTTATCGTTTGCAGGTGCGCCAGCACACCATGCCGTGGGTCAGCCGCTTGTGGGAAGAGAAGCCGCCGCGTTATTCTCGCGCCCTGCTTGAAACCCTGGCGCTTATTGCCTATCGGCAACCGGTAACCCGGGGTGATATTGAAGATGTGCGTGGGGTGGTGGTCAGCAGTAATATTATCCGCACCCTGCTCGAGCGGGACTGGATCAAAGTAGTCGGTCATCGCGATGTGCCCGGGCGTCCGGCACTGTACGCAACCACGCCAGACTTCCTTGATTATTTTGGCCTCTCCGGGCTCGAACAGTTGCCGTCACTGATGGCAATTCGCGAGCTGGACGATGCCAACCGGCGGCTGGCGCTGGGCGATGATGCTGAAGCCCGCAGACCAACCGCCGAAGATTACGATTTCAGCAGCGACGAGGACGTCGCTCGTCGTGGGGCCGATGTACTGGATGCCACGGCAGAAGACCTGGCGGTGGCAGAAGCCCTGATGGCCAGGGTAGAACAGAATTTGTTTGGCAATGATGAGGATGGCGAAGGTGACAGTGACCAGCCTCGGATTGGCAGACGTTCATCACAAAAAAGTCTGGGTGAGCTGGTCAGCCGGTTTGAAGCAACCGACGAACCTGAGCCATCCGATTTGAACAAGGCAGATCCTGATGAGGCTGCCGGAGATAAAGAAAACAACTCATGAAAGAACGTATCCAGAAATTGCTGGCGCTGACCGGCGCTGCCCCTTCCCGTCGTGAAGCTGAACGCTGGATTGCCGACGGTCAGGTGACTGTGAACGGCCAGAAAGCCGTATTGGGTGATCGCGCTGACCGTCACGATGAAATCCGTGTCAATGGCAGGGTTATCAAGATGGATGATGCTGGTCGTGCTTGCCGGGTATTGGCCTACAACAAGCCGGTTGGTGAAGTCTGTTCCCGCACGGACCCGGATGGTCGGCCAACCGTATTTCAGCATCTGCCAAAAACCCAGGGCGAGCGCTGGATCAACGTTGGTCGTCTGGACATCAATACCAGCGGCCTGCTGTTGTTCACCACTGACGGCGATCTCGCCAACAAGCTGATGCATCCGTCTACCGGCGTTGATCGTGAATACGCTGTGCGGGTTCGTGGTGATGTTGATGCCGAGATGATTGAACGGCTGAAAGAAGGTGTACTGCTGGAAGACGGCATGGCCAAGTTCACCGATGTGCAGTTTTTTGACGGTGAAGGCGCCAACAAATGGTATCACTGCGTGGTGATGGAAGGTCGTAACCGTGAAGTGCGTCGCCTGTGGGAAAGCCAGGGTATTGAAGTCAGCCGTCTGAAGCGGGTGCGTTATGGCTGTATTTTCCTGCCATCCAATATTCCGGTCGGCACCTGGGTGGAACTGGGTCAGCGTGAGGTCAACGACCTGCGTGACATGGTCAGCCTGGAGCGCAAGAAGGTGCGTCGTCTGATTGGTAAGGAGAAAGAGCGCTTCCAGCGCGAGCAGAAGCGTCAGCGTGTGCGTCAGCACGCCAATACCAAGCCGAAAAGCAAATCCTGAGCGGCAGTTGTTTGCCGCTGATCAGGCCTGGCGCTGCGTCAGGCCTGATCAAGCAGTGAATTTCCCATCCCCTCTTCGCCAATAACCTTGTCTCGACCAGTGCGTTTGGCGAGGTACAAGGCTTGATCTGCTCGATCAATCAGGCTCTTGCGTGAGTCGGTTGCTTGCAGGCTGGCACAGCCAATACTGCTGGTGACTTTCAATAAGCCCTGATTGACAGGCAAGCGAATGCGACTGATTGAATTGCGGATGCGTTCGGCAACCACCATGGCATCTTCCTGGCTGGCATTGCTTAACAGCACCAGAAATTCTTCGCCGCCATAACGAAAACACAGGTCGGTCTGACGAATGCAGTCGGTAATCGCAGCGACTGCCTCTTTCAGCACCGCATCACCTGTGGTGTGGCCATGGCTGTCATTGATATTCTTGAAGTGATCCATGTCGATCATCAGCAGCGACAAGGCCTGTTCGTGGCGGTGACATAATTCGACTTCACGGTCCAGAGTGCGGTCCAGTGCTACCCGATTGCCTGCGCCGGTGAGTGGATCGCGGAAGGCAGCATCCAGTGCTTCGCGGTACCGCAAGGCGTTGCGTAGCGGAAACAGCAAGGTGCTCAATAAGCCTTCGATATTGGCCAGTTCAAACTCGCGCAACCGGCTGGAGCGATAAAACACCAGTTCACCAATGGTTTCAGACTGGGTTTTGAGGTCATAACTGACGCTGTGGGCGCTGGTTTTGCCTTGGCTGACGACCAGATTGTATGGACGGAAGCGGTAGGTGATACCGTCTACCGGAACGCTGGCCTGGATCTCCCTGAAAAAAATTTCGATCAGCTGTGGCAGCTCCAGCGAGGTTTGCAGCTTGCCGGTCAGGCGAAACAGCACATCAGGCCGGATATCGGGTTTTAGGGCCAGCTCGCCGAACGATGCTATGACCTTGTCGTCACGCAGATCGACCTGACCGTTGCTCTGAAATGGAGTCACCCTGAATACCTCTTGCCGTTGATGGGATCGCATTCAGAGTTAAGCCAGATTCGTGCCAGTCACGATTCTGATTTATTTTTGTATATATATCAGCAGGTTATGTGGTCTTTTTGGATGTGGCGGCAATCTGGATTACCGCAGCGGCAATAACTGCCGCTGCGGCCGTCCGAAAATCTGACGCATTGCAGTGAGCGATGAGTCAGATATTCGGCGTATTTTTGACGAAGCTGGCTGGGGTAGTTGCCGCTAACGGGTTTACATCCCGTAGGCGCTTTGCAGGGTATCCAGCTCGCCTGACTTGCGCATTTTTTCCAGAGCGTCCTGCAGTTTGGCGACGATGGCCGGGTCCGTTTCCAGGTTGATCGCCAGATAAACCGGGTTGACGCTATAGGTCAGGACATTTTTGACGTCATTCATGTCGGCCAGATCGGCTGCCAGGTAAGGACCGGCAAGGGCGTCGGAAATCCACAGATCAATGGTGCCGAGTTGCAGGCGTTTGGGGTTTTCCTGATCGCTTGGCGCGACGTTGATGTCAAAACCTTTGGCAATCAGGTAGTCAGCGTAATAATCGCCCTTATAGCCACCAATCCGGTACTTGCGAGCGTCTTCAATGTTGGCCAGTTTGATTTTACTGTCGGCCAGTGCAAACAGGGCACCACGCATTTCCGTCAGTGGACCGACCCACTGATATTGTTTTTCACGAACCTCGTTACGCACAGCACAGAACAGACCGTTGTCCTTGCGACGCTGTACCCGCTCTTGGCCGTAAGACCAGTTACGCAGGCGCATGTGGTATGGAATACCGGCATTTTTGAACAGCTGTTTGACGATGCTTGGGCAAAGGCCATCAATTTCGTCGCCGCTGTGGGCGAAGGGTTGGCCGGTGGTGGTCATGCTGTAGGGGGGATATTGCTCAGTGAACAGGTTGAGGGTGGTTTCTTCGGCAGAGGATATCTGGGAAAAGGCGCCAAGCAGCAGGGCTACAAACAGGTGCATAGCGGAGATTTTCTTCATTATCTCTTTCTCTCTCAAAGGCGGTTTGCTGGAGTGGTATGGCTCCCCGTGGTCCGGTTCTGGTGGTCCGGTTCTGGACCTGGGGTGAGGATTAACTGGTCCAGATGAGACACAGTCAGCCTTCAGTCACAGTTTGTCCAAACCTGTCTCAAATGCAATGGCGGCAAAATTGCCAAAAATCGCGTTCCAGTGGTGGTTGTTCGGCGACTGGCATGGTTGGCAGGCTGCTTTGCCAGAAAGTCTCTGTAAAACCCGCTTTTACTTCGTATTTACGGGGATTTTCAGGGATTAAGTTCAGTGCTTTTGTGTATTGGAGAAGTGCAAGTATTTGCAGAAATTGGGAGAAATGTAGCGATAAATGGGAGCTGGGAGTCAGGGTTGCGAAAAATCGCAGCGCCCGCTGACGACAGCAGGCGCTTGGGCAAATCAGGCTGGAACAGCGAAGGCGTGTTCGCCCTGGGCGTCCAGACTTTGGCCATTGACACCAACTGAGGATGGGCTCATCAGGTACAGATACAGCGGCATCAGGTCTTCAGCCGGGGTGACGTGAGCGGGGTTTTCTGCCGGGTAGGCGGCAGCACGCATGCTGGTGCGGGTAGCACCCGGATTAATGCAGTTAACCCGGATGCGGCTGGTGTTTTCGAGTTCCTGTGACAGTACCTGCATCAGGCCTTCGGTGGCGAACTTGGAGACCGAATAAGCGCCCCAGTATGCCCGGCCTTCACGACCGACGCTGCTGGTGGTGAAGATGATCGAAGCGTCGGCCGGAGCCTGGTGCAACAGCGGCAACAGCTGCTTGGTCAGCATGAACTGACCATTCACATTGATCTGCATGACCTTCTGCCAAGTATCGGCATGGTAGTTGTCGAGCGGGGTGCGTTGCCCTAATACACCGGCGTTTAATAAAATACCGTCGAGGTGATCAAAGTGCTGGTTGATCAGCTGCGCCAGCTCGATGTACGGGCCTTCATCGCGGGTTTCCAGGTCGAATGGCAGAATCGCTGGCTGTGGCAGGTTTTCCGCTTCGATCAGGTCGTAGGTGTCGTCGAGGGCTTGCTGGGTGCGGCCAAGCAGCAATACGGTAGCGCCAGCACGGGCGTAACAGAGGGCGGCTTCACGGCCAATGCCATAACCGGCACCGGTGACCAGAATATTGCGGCCTGCAAGAGGCTTGTTGCTTGTGTCTGTCATTGCAAAAGGTGTCCTGTGGTGTTGGCGTCAGTTGGGCTGGCGCGTCAACAAGGTGATCAAATCGGCGGGCTGGGTAATGTAGGCATCGGCCTGCCAGTTGGCCGGGTTGTCCAGATCGTCGATGTAGCCAAACTCCGCTCCGATAGCAAACATACCGGCTGCTTTACCCGCCTGAATGTCACGAATATGATCGCCTACGTACCAGCAGGCGCTGGCTTCAACGCCGAGTTCGGCGGCGCATTTCAGTAGCCCTTCCGGGTCGGGTTTGGCGCGGCTCAGATCGTCAGCACAAATCAGGCTGCGGGTATGGATGCCCAGCTTCTGCAGTAGTGGCACTGAGAAACGACGTGGCTTGTTGGTGACGATGCCCCACTGGATACCAATCAATTCCAGCTCTTGCAGTACGGCATCGAAGCCTGCAAACAGACCGCTGCCAACCGCCAGCTGGTCGGCGTAGCGGTCGAGCAGGCGATTGCGGTAATCCAGAAAATCGGCTTGTTCGCGGCTGATTTCCCAGGTCAGCTCAGCCAATGCGGCACCGCCGTTGCTGACCTGCTTGCGAATGGTATCGACCGGCAGTTCGCTTTTGCCGATTTCCAGGCGCAGTGAATTGACCACGCCGTAGAAGTCCGGTGCGGTGTCAACCAGAGTGCCATCTAGGTCAAACAGAATGGCGTGCGGATGCGGCTGGCTCATGCTTAATCCGCCAGTGGTCGTGAGGTTGCCAGCATGTAGTTGACGCTGACATCGCTGTCGTTGAGCTTGTAGTTCTTCAGCAGCGGGTTGTAGGTCAGGCCGGTCATGTGTTCATTTTGCAGGCCGGCAGCACGACACCAGCGGGTCATTTCGCTGGGCTTGATGAACTTGTTGTAGTCATGGGTACCGGCAGGCAGCATCTTGAGAAGGTATTCGGCACCAATAATGGCAAAGGCATAGGCCTTGGGGTTGCGGTTGATGGTGGAGAAAAATACCTTGCCGCCCGGTTTTACCAAGGTCGCACAGGCTTTGATAATTGAAGCCGGATCGGGGACGTGCTCAAGCATTTCCAGACAGGTAACCACATCAAAGCTGGCGGGCTGTTCAGCTGCCAGTTGTTCCACCGGAATACGCTGGTAGTTGATGCTGACACCGCTTTCCAGTGAATGCAGTTTGGCTACGTTGAGTGGCGCTTCGCCCATATCAATGCCGGTAACGTTGGCACCACGCTGGGCCATAGCTTCACTCAGCAAGCCGCCGCCACAGCCGACATCCAGCACCTTTTTACCGGCCAGTTCGGCAGCCTGGTCAATGTAGTTGCAACGCAGCGGATTGATTTCGTGGAGCGGTTTGAACTCGCTGTCAGGGTCCCACCAACGACTGGCCAGTGCTTCAAATTTGGCGACTTCGGTTGGATCAACGTTCGGCGTGCTGTGTTCAGTCATTCTCTGTTCCTGTCAGCCGACGCTGGCGTACGGCCAGCTGCCGGAAATGGGCATCAGCCCTGTTTGATTCGGGTTGCCCATTGCTGGGCCTGGGCAATCATCTGGTCTTCGTCAATGGTGGTCAGCTGACCCTGGTCCAACAGCAGTTTGCCGGCTACCCAGACATGGCTGGTAGAGCGGCTGCTGTCGGTGTAGACCAGCTGGGATATCACATCGAACAAGGGCTGCTGTGGCAGCACCGACATGTCAATGGCCTGCAGGTCGGCCCATTTACCAGCTTCGATCGAGCCGGTCTGGCTGGCGATGCCGAGTGCTCTGGCACTGCCGTGGGTTGCCATATACAGCGCCTGTGCAGCCGGTACCGCTGCCGCATCGGCGGCCACCGCCTTGGCCAGCATGGCGGCGGTTTTCATTTCGCCCTGCAGGTTGAGGTCATTGTTGCTGGCGGCACCATCGGTACCAAGCCCCAGATTGACACCAGCCGCCAGCAGTTTGGCGGTGGGGCAGAAACCACTGGCGAGCTTGAGGTTGGACTCCGGACAGTGCACCACGCTGGCACCGCTATGCTGCAGGATTTCAACATCGCTGTCGTCGATCTGGGTCATGTGTACACAGCTGGTTTGCGCGTTCAAAAAACCAAGCTCTTGCAGGCGACGGGTTGGCCGTTTGCCATATTTCTGCAGGCTTTCCTCAACTTCAAAAGCGGTTTCGTGCAGGTGAATTTGCACCGGCATGCGTTTTTCATCGGCAATCACGCGGATCTGTCTTAGCGGACCGTCGGAAACCGTGTAGGGGGCGTGCGGGCCGAGTCCGAGTGTTACCAGTGGCTGTTTACCAAACTTGTCATCCAGCTTCAGGGCCTTCTTGATGTACTCATCAGCGTTAGCAGCGAAGTTGGTCGGGAAGTCGAGAATCGGTGTAAAGCTGACGTGGCGGATACCGGCTTCAACCGATGCCTGAATGGCATCGTGCGGGAAGAAATACATGTCGGCAAAGGTGGTGGTACCAGCCTTGAGCATTTCCGCCACTGCCAGCCGGGTGCCAGCATAAACAAACTCCGGGCCGACCCAGCGCCCTTCGGCTGGCCAGATGTGTTCCTGCAGCCAGGTCATCAGCGCCAGATCGTCTGCCATGCCTCGAAACAGTGACATCGCCGCGTGGCCGTGAGCATTGACGTAACCTGGCATCAAGACATGCTGGCCAAGTTCGATGGTTGCAGCAGCCAGGCGAGTAGAGTCCTGTGGCTCTATGCTGTCGATGCGGCCGTTGCTGATAAAAACAGCGACGTTTTCCTGCACGGTGGCAGTGGCGTCGGCCATGGTAAGAAGCCAGCGGGCGTTGAGGCGCAGATCTGCAGTCATTGGATCCCCGGAACATGCTTGGTTAACTGGGCGGAGTATAACAACCGTTGCCCTGCAAGATCGACCTCACTGGTTTGATGAATTGAACGGAAATTGATCGAAAAGCGTTCAAAATCCCGTCAGGGAGATTTTTTGGCTTTTGTGATAGGGGGCATTTGGGTGTGGCTTTTCGAGCTTTGGCAGCGCTGAGAGGCCGTCTGGGCAATTAATGAGCATTCCAGCACCTAGGTAATCAGGACAATTGTGGTATGCTTACGCGCTTCGTTTGACGGGTATTTTATAAAATCGTCAAAGCGGCTGTCCGTCAACCATCGACGTTGATCAAGCCATTGCCACCAAGCGACAAATAGTACGGATCTCAAGAGTCTATGGGTGAGTTAGCCAAAGAAGTTCTCCCGATTAACATCGAAGATGAATTGCAACAGTCCTACCTCGACTACGCCATGAGCGTTATCGTAGGGCGTGCATTGCCCGATGTGCGGGATGGTCTGAAACCGGTACACCGTCGTGTTCTGCACGCCATGAACGTACTGGGCAATGACTGGAACAAACCATACAAAAAATCAGCCCGTGTGGTTGGTGATGTAATCGGTAAATACCACCCTCACGGTGACTCTGCGGTTTACGACACCATTGTGCGTATGGCGCAGGATTTTTCCATGCGTTATACCCTGGTGGATGGCCAGGGCAACTTCGGTTCGATCGACGGCGACTCCGCTGCGGCGATGCGTTATACCGAAATCCGTATGGCCAAGATCAGCCACGACATGCTGGCAGACATCGACAAGGAAACGGTTGACTGGGTACCTAACTACGACGGTACCGAACAGATTCCGGATGTGCTGCCGACCCGCGTACCGAACCTGCTGGTGAACGGCTCTGCCGGTATTGCCGTGGGGATGGCGACCAACATTCCGCCTCACAACCTGCGTGAAGTGCTGAGCGGCTGTCTGGCTTTGATCGACAACCCGAACATTGATGTCGATGGCCTGATGGAATACATCCCGGGGCCGGATTTCCCGACCGGTGCCTTTATTAACGGTCGTGATGGCATTGTTGAAGCCTATCGCACCGGCCGTGGCCGTATCTACCTGCGGGCCCGTCATCACTTTGAGGAAGACGAGCGCAACGGCAAGGTCAGCATTATCTTCACCGAAATCCCGTACATGGTAAACAAGGCTCGTCTGATCGAAAAGATTGCCGAGCTGGTGAAGGAAAAGAAACTGGAAGGTATTACCGAACTGCGCGACGAGTCCGACAAGGACGGTATGCGTATCGTGGTGGAACTGCGTCGCGGCGAAATGCCGGAAGTGGTGCTGAACAACCTGTTCGCCCAGACCCAGTTGCAGGGCGTGTTTGGTATCAATACCGTGGCGCTGGTTGATGGCCAGCCAAAAATTCTCAATCTGAAAGATTTGCTCGATGCCTTCGTCAAGCACCGTCGTGAAGTGGTTACCCGTCGTACCATTTACGATCTGCGCAAGGCCCGTGAGCGTGGACATCTGCTCGAAGGCCTGGCGCTGGCGCTGGCTAATATCGATCCAGTGATCGAGCTGATCAAATCATCACCGACCGGTGCTGAAGCGAAAGAACGTCTGATCAACACTGCCTGGGATCCGGGTGATGTACTGGATATGCTTGAGCGTGCCGGTGAAGACGCCTGTCGCCCGGACGATCTGCCGGAAGAATTTGGTTTCCGCAACGGCAAATATTATCTGTCGCCAGCTCAGGCGCAGGCGATTCTGGATCTGCGTCTGCAAAAGCTGACCGGCCTGGAACACGAAAAGCTGATCGAGGAATACCAGCAGAAACTGGAAGAAATCGCCGAGTATCTGGAGATTCTGGGTTCACCAGAGCGTCTGATGCAGGTGATTCGGGAAGAGCTGGAAGCCATTCGTGACGAATACGGCGACGAGCGCAAGTCTGAAATTATCGCCGTGAAACGCGATCTGAGCATGGCTGACCTGATTCCGGTCGAAGATCTGGTGCTGACCCTGTCTCATGGCGGTTACGCCAAGACCCAGCCAATTGATGCCTATCAGGCGCAGAAGCGTGGTGGCAAGGGTCGCTCTGCGACTTCCGTGAAAGATGAAGACTTTATTGAACACCTGCTGGTGGTGAACAGCCACGATACCGTGTTGTGCTTCACTGACGCTGGCAAGGTGTACTGGCTGACGGTTTACGATATTCCGCAAGCTTCCCGTAACGCCAAGGGCCGTCCGATTGTGAACGTGCTGGCGCTCGATGAAGGTGAGCGTATTACCGCTATTCTGCCGGTCGAGGAATACAGCGAAGACCAGTACGTCTTTATGGCGACTGCGCGCGGAACGGTCAAGAAGACCACTCTGGATCAGTTCTCCCGTCCACGTTCCAGCGGCCTGATCGCGTGTGAGCTGGATGAAGGCGACTGGCTGGTTGGCGTTGATATCACTGATGGCAGCCAGGAAATCATGCTGTTGTCGGATGCTGGCAAGGCGGTTCGCTTCAAGGAATCCGATGTCCGTGCAATGGGTCGTACTGCCCGCGGTGTGCGTGGTATCAAGCTGACCGATGATCAACAGGTGATCTCGCTGATCGTGCCGCAGGAAAACGGTGCTGTACTGACCGCTTCCGAGCGTGGTTTCGGCAAGCGTACCGATGTTACCGAATTCCCGACCAAGGGCCGTGGTACCCAGGGTGTTATCGCCATGGTAACCAGTGATCGTAACGGTCGTCTGGTCGGTGCTGTGCAGGTGTTTGATGGCGACGAAGTGATGCTGATCAGTGACCAGGGTACGCTGGTTCGTACGCGCGTCAACGAAGTCTCTCGTCTCGGTCGTAATACCCAGGGTGTTACCCTGATCAAGGTTAACGACAAGGAAAAACTGGTTGGTCTGGAGCGTATCTGTGATCCGGAAGAGGATGAAGACAATGCTCTGATCGACGCCACTGGCGAAGTCGGTGATGTTGATAACACAGCCGCTGCCGCTGATGACCAGCCAGCGACTGACAGCAATACCGAAGACAATACCGAAGACAATACCGAAGACGACGCTGAGTAAGGCGTCGTTGGTTTTCAATCAAGGGCAATCGAAAGAATGAGCCGAGCGTTTAACTTCTGTGCAGGGCCAGCTGCTCTGCCAACTGCGGTGCTGGAACGCGCCAGCGCGGAAATGGTTGACTGGCGTGGCAAAGGCCTGTCGCTGATGGAAATGAGCCACCGTCATAAAGACGTCGTGGAAGTTTGCAAAAAAGCCGAGCTGGATCTGCGCGATCTGATGAACATCCCTGAAAACTACAAGGTGATGTTTATGCAGGGCGGGGCCAGCAGCCAGTTCGCCATGGTGCCACTGAACCTTGCCAACAAATCCGGCAAGGTTGACCAGATCGTTACCGGTCAGTGGTCCAAAAAGGCGCTGGAAGAAGGCAAGCGTTTTGCTCAGGTTAACGTTGCGGCAACTACGGCTGGCAATAACTTCACCTCGGCACCGAGCCAGGCTGAGCTGCAATTGTCTGCTGACGCCGATTACGTTCACTACTGCCCGAACGAAACCATTGGTGGTGTCGCGTTCGACTACATTCCGCAAACCGGTGATGTACCGCTGGTTGCTGACCTGTCTTCCTGCATCCTGGCGGAACCGCTGGATGTCACCAAGTTTGGCATGATCTACGCTGGTGCCCAGAAGAACATTGGCCCGGCCGGTCTGTGTGTGGTGATTGTGCGTGAAGACCTGATTGGCAATGCCCAGGCCTGTACCCCAACCATGCTGGACTACAAGGTCTGCGCGGATGCCGACTCCATGTACAACACGCCGCCAACCTATAGCTGGTACCTGTCTGGTCTGGTGTTTGAATGGTTGAAAGAGCAGGGTGGTGTTGAGGCGATTGCTGCCATCAACCATCGTAAGGCCAAGCGCCTGTATGACTTCATTGATACCAATGATTTCTACGCCAACCCGGTGGCAGTCAATAATCGCTCGATCATGAACGTGCCATTTACCCTGGCGGACAGTTCGCTCGACAAGCTGTTCCTGCAAGAAAGTGAAGCGGCCGGTTTGCTGAATCTGGCTGGTCACCGTAGTGTGGGTGGCATGCGTGCCAGCATCTACAACGCCGTACCGGAAGAAGCGGTCACTGCGTTGATCGACTTTATGGCAGAATTTGCTCGCCGTAACGGGTGAGGTCGGCAAGCGCTGACTGACAACCCATCTGCCTGCTGCCTTGCTGGCGGCAGGCAAGACATCCAATGACAAGAACGACAGCAAGGCAAATCATGACTGAAGCTCAGGAACTCGAACAACTCCGTCAATCCATCGATTCGATAGATCGCCAGATTCAGGAGTTGATCAACCAGCGGGCCCGTTGTGCGCAACAGGTCGCGGAGGTGAAAGAGAGATACGCGGCTCCCGGTGAGCAGGTTGTATTTTATCGTCCTGAGCGGGAAGCCCAGGTGCTTCGCAGTGTGATGGAGCGTAATGAAGGCCCGCTTTCCGGTGAGGGTATGGCGCGGCTGTTCCGTGAAATCATGTCCCAATGCCTGGCGCTGGAAGAACCGCTGAATGTTGCCTTTCTTGGCCCTGAAGGGACTTTTACCCAACAGGCGACCGTCAAGCATTTTGGCCACTCGGTGCAATGCAAGAGTCAGGTGTCGATAGCCGATGTCTTCCGCGAAGTGGAAAGCGGCTCCGCCAACTATGGCGTGGTGCCGGTTGAAAACTCTACCGAAGGCGTGGTGACCCACACTCTCGACAGTTTCTTTGACTCCAATCTGCACGTCTGTGGCGAAGTGACCCTGCGTATTCATCACCATCTGATGTCGCAGGGCGATGGTGCGTCCATCAAGCGCATTTATTCCCACTCGCAGTCTTTGGGTCAGTGCCGTCGCTGGCTTGACCAGCATTTCCCCAATGCCGAGCGTATTGCTGTTAACTCCAATGCCGACGCGGCGCTGCGAGCCAGTCAGGAAGCTGATTGCGCAGCGATAGCCGGTGAAGTGGCGGCAGATCTGTATCAGCTCAACCTGCTGCATTCCAATATTGAGGATCGGCCGGACAACACCACGCGTTTCCTGATCGTTGGCCGCCAGCTGACCACGCCGAGTGGTGATGACAAGACCTCCATTATGGTGTCCAGCCGAAACCAGCCAGGCGCGCTGTATCAGGTGCTGGCACCATTCCATGAGGCCGGTATCAGCCTGACCCGTATCGAAACGCGGCCAGCCCGTTCAGGTACCTGGAACTACGCATTTTTTATCGATTTTGAAGGCCATTGCGAAGACCCGGACATCAATCCGGTACTGGAGCGTCTGCAGCAACTGGCATCCGATTACAAATGGCTGGGCTCTTATCCAAAAGCCGTGCTTTGATAATCGACCAAGACTCTGATTTGGACCTATTTGAACCTGTTTTGATGGCCATTTGGCCATTCTGAGAGAAGCAACTATGAGCGTTAACTTTCTTGATTTGGCGGTTTCCGGTGTTCAGGGACTGCATCCATATCAGCCCGGCAAACCAATTGATGAACTGGCGCGTGAACTGGGTCTGAATGAAGCCGATATCGTTAAACTGGCCAGCAACGAAAACCCGCTTGGCCCTTCTCCTGCGATTGAAGCGGCGATCAAGGAACAACTGGCCGAGCTGACCCGTTACCCCGACGGTGCCGGTTTTGAACTGAAGGCCGAGCTGTGCAAGCGTCTGGGCGTTGAAATGAACCAGATCACTCTGGGTAACGGCTCCAGCGATATTCTCGATTTCATCGTGCGGGTATTCATCGAGAAAGGCGACAACGTGGTTGTGGCTGCTCACTCATTCTCTATCTACGGTCTGGTTACCCGCGCAGCGGGTGGAGATGTGATTGAGGTCCCGGCGGTTAACTGGGGACATGATCTGGCAGCCATGGCGGCAGCAATCAATGACAAGACCCGTATTGTGTTTGTGACCAACCCGAACAACCCGACCGGTACCTACAATACCCGTGACGAGTTTGAAGCTTTCCTGCAAGCCGTACCGGAAAACGTTGTGGTGTTGCTGGATGAAGCCTATTTCGAGTTTGTTAACAAGCCAGACTACCCGAACGGCATGGATTACCTCAGCCAGTATCCGAACCTGGTGGTTTCCCGTACCTTCTCCAAGGCCTATGGCCTGGCGTCACTGCGTGTTGGATTCAGTGTTTCCAGCCCGCAACTGGCTGACTTGATGAACCGTATTCGTCCGCCATTCAACGTGGACTCCTTTGCGCTGGCTGCTGCCCGTGCAGCCCTGATGGATGATGCCTACCTGGCGAAAAGCCTTGAGGTAAACAGCCAGGGCATGGCGCAGCTGACAGCAGCTTTCGAGGAGCTGAAGCTGAGCTACATTCCGTCCGTGGGTAACTTCGTTTGCTTCAAGCTGCCGGAAGGTTACAAGGATGCTGAAGTGAACCAGCAGTTGCTGGCTCAGGGTGTGATTATTCGTCCGGTAGCCAACTACCAGATGCCAGGATATATCCGTGTATCCATTGGCACCCAGGCGGAAAACCAGACCTTTATTGAGGCACTGAAGAAGGTGTTGGCTTGAGTTCGGATAACCCGTTTTTTATCAAGCGCATTGCAGTCATTGGCCTCGGACTGATTGGTTGTTCCTGGGTCAAGGGGCTGCGTGACCGCGGCTGTGTGGCAGAGGTAGTGGGTTGTGACCGCAACCTCGACTCCATGCAGCTGGGTCTGCAGATGGGCATTATCGACCGCTTTGCGCTGACGCCAGCGGAAGCGGTGCTGGATGCCGATCTGGTGATTGTATCCGTGCCGATTCTGTCGATTCGGCCGGTACTGGAGTCGGTCGCAGAAGGCTTGCCTGCTCATGCGGTCATTACCGATGTGGGCTCGGTTAAAGGCTCGGTTGCCCGTGATGCCAGGGCTGTGTTTGGCGACCAGTTTGACCGTTTTGTGCTGGGTCATCCGATTGCCGGTTCCGAACGTAGTGGTGTGAAGGCAGCCGACGGTGATTTGTTCTGTCGCCACAAAGTGATTGTCACGACCGAAAGCAATACCAGCCCTGCTGCACTGGATCTGGTGATTCAGGCCTGGCAGGCGGTGGAAGCAGACGTGGAAACCATGTCGGTGGGCCACCACGACGAGGTGTTGGCGGCGACCAGCCATTTGCCACACCTGCTGGCCTATTCGCTGGTTGATACCCTGGCGAACAGTCACGAAAACAAGGAAATTTTCAATTACGCTGCCGGTGGCTTCCGCGACTTTACCCGTATCGCGGCCAGTAGCCCGGAAATGTGGCGTGATATTTTTACTGCCAATCGTGAGCACCTGTTGGCAACCCTGGATCTGTTTAATGCTGATCTGGTCAAGCTGCGAGCTGCTATTGAGGACAACGATCAGACCACTCTGATGGGAGTGCTGACCCGTGCCAAGGCTGCCCGTGATCACTTTTCGAACATACTCGCCCGCCGGGCTTTTGTGGAACCTATGAAAACCAGCTCACTTACCTACAAGGCAAACCCGTCCAACGTGATGTCCGGTACTTTCCGTGTACCTGGCGACAAGTCTATTTCCCACCGTTCCATCATGCTGGGTTCGCTGGCTAATGGCGTCACTGAAGTCAGTGGTTTCCTGGAAGGTGAAGACAGCCTGGCAACGTTGCAGGCGTTCCGTGACATGGGGGTGGTGATTGAAGGCCCGCATCGTGGCCGGGTGACTATTCACGGGGTTGGTTTGCATGGTCTGAAAGCACCAGCCAATTCTCTGTATGTGGGTAACTCAGGTACTTCCATTCGACTGCTGGCAGGCTTGCTGGCAGGCCAGACCTTTGACGTTGAAATGAGTGGCGACGAGTCGCTCAGCAAGCGTCCAATGGGTCGTGTGGCGGATCCGCTGCGTTTGATGGGGGCTGAAGTTGAAACCGCAGAAGGTGGTCGTCCACCGCTGAAAATCAAGGGCAGCAGCAAGCTCAAGGGCATTCACTATGATCTGCCAATGGCCAGTGCCCAGGTGAAAAGCTGTGTGTTGCTGGCGGGTTTGTACGCTGAAGGCGAAACCTCGGTGACCGAACCGGCGCCAACCCGTGATCACACTGAACGTATGCTGAAGGGTTTTGGCTACGACGTGCAGGTGGATGGCAGCACAGTCACCATCAAATCTGGCGGAGAGCTGACAGCAACCACCATCGACGTACCTTCTGATATTTCCTCGACCGCTTTCTTTATGGTGGGCGCGTCGATTGCTCCGGGTTCTGATATCACCCTGGAGCACGTTGGTATTAACCCGACCCGTATCGGCGTGATCAATATCCTGCGCGCCATGGGCGGTAATATTGAAGTGCTGAATGAACGCGAAGTCGGCGGCGAGCCAGTGGCTGACATCCGTGTACGTTACGCACCGCTGAAAGGTATTCATATTCCGGAAGATCAGGTGCCATTGGCAATTGATGAATTCCCGGCACTGTTTATCGCTGCCGCCTGTGCTGAAGGCGAAACCATCCTGACCGGTGCTGAAGAGCTGCGCGTCAAGGAAAGCGATCGTATCCAGTCCATGGTTGATGGTCTGAATGCGCTGGGCGTGGCCGCCAAAGGTACACCTGACGGTGCGATCATTCCTGGTTTTGGTGCGGCTGGCAGTTTTGCGGCGGGTACCGTTGCCAGCCATGGTGATCACCGGATTGCCATGAGCTTTACCATTGCCTCGCTGCGTGGCAGCGCGCCAATCGAAGTGTTGGATTGCGCCAACGTGGCGACCTCCTTCCCGGGCTTTGTTGAACTGGTAAACAGCGTTGGCCTGAGTGTCGAGGCTGACGGCGCAGGGGAATAAGGATTATGACCAAACGCGCGGCAGTCATCGCTATTGATGGACCATCCGGGGCTGGCAAGGGCACTGTCTGTGCCCGTCTGGCTGAACAGCTGAACTGGCACTTGCTGGACAGTGGTGCGCTCTACCGGATTACCGGCCTGGCGGCATCGCGCAAGCAGATTGCGCTGGACGATGAGCCCGCGGTAGCGGCGGTGGCGGCCAGTCTGGATGTGCGTTTTGCGCCGACTGCCGAAGGCGTCGAAGTAATGCTGGAAGGTGAAAACGTCACCACGACCATTCGTACCGAAGATGTGGGCAGCCTGGCATCGCAGGTTGCTGCCTTGCCAGCAGTGCGCGATGCGCTGCTGCAGCGGCAGCGGGATTTCCGTGCCGCGCCCGGTTTGATTGCCGATGGCCGGGATATGGGGACGGTGGTTTTCACCGATGCCGAGGTCAAGGTTTTCCTGACGGCAAGTGCTGAAGAAAGGGGCCGTCGGCGCCATCAACAGTTGCTTGACAAGGGAATAAATGCTAGTTTACTGGCCCTTATCGAAGACATCCAGGCTCGCGATGAGCGTGACAGCAACCGTGCTGTAGCGCCACTGAGACCGGCTGAAGACGCACAAGTTATTGATAGTACTGAACTTTCAATCGACGAAGTGTGTAGCCAGGTACTCCAGCTTGTTCGTGAAGCTGGTTTGATCTGAGATGAAATCCCCGCGCTTGCCAGCCTCCTGCCCTAAGGAGCCAGATAACGCGATGGATTTTTTGTCTGACTAACCCCAAATGTCTGGCCATTTGGAATGCGATGATGTCCGGTAATCCAACCCCGGATGCGCGCGACTATATAGGTGTTATTCATGAGCGAAAGCTTTGCTGATCTGTTTGAAGAATCCTTGAAAGAACTGGACATGCAGCCTGGTTCTATCGTTACCGGTACCGTTGTTGACATCGACAGCGACTGGGTAACTGTTAACTCTGGTCTGAAGTCTGAAGCTGTTATTCCTCGCAGCCAATTCCTGAACGAAAAAGGTGAACTGGAAGTTGCTATCGGCGACGAAACCCAGGTTTCCCTAGAAGCTGTAGAAGATGGCTTCGGTGAAACTCGCCTGTCTCGTGAAAAAGCCAAGCGCGCTGAAAGCTGGAAAGAGCTGGAAAAAGCCTTCGAAGCAGAAGAGCTGGTTACCGGTATCATCAACGGCAAGGTCAAGGGTGGTTTCACTGTTGATCTGAAGAACATCCGTGCCTTCCTGCCAGGTTCCCTGGTTGACGTACGTCCAGTACGCGACACCGCACACCTGGAAGGTAAAGAGCTGGAGTTCAAGGTTATCAAACTGGACGCCAAGCGTAACAACGTTGTTGTTTCCCGTCGTGCAGTTCTGGAAGCAGCCAACTCTCAAGAGCGTGAAGAGCTGCTGGCCAACCTGCAGGAAGGTCAGTCTGTCAAGGGTATCGTCAAGAACCTGACCGACTACGGCGCGTTCGTAGATCTGGGTGGTGTTGACGGCCTGCTGCACATCACTGACATGGCCTGGAAGCGCATCAAGCACCCAAGCGAAATCGTTGCTGTTGGTGACGAGATCGACGTTAAGGTTCTGAAGTTCGACCGTGAGCGCAACCGCGTTTCTCTGGGTCTGAAGCAGCTGGGTGATGATCCATGGGTTAACATCAACGATCGTTACCCAGAAAGCGCCATCGTTAAGGCTCGCGTAACCAACCTGACTGACTACGGCTGTTTCGCTGAGCTGGAAGAAGGCGTTGAAGGTCTGGTTCACGTATCCGAAATGGATTGGACCAACAAGAACATCCACCCATCCAAGGTTGTTCAGGTTGGCGACGAAATCGACGTTATGGTCCTGGATATCGACGAAGAACGTCGTCGTATCTCTCTGGGTATCAAGCAGTGCACCATGAACCCATGGGAAGCATTCGGCACTCAGTTCAATAAGGGCGACAAGATTTCCGGCAAGATCAAGTCTATCACTGACTTCGGTATCTTCATCGGTCTGGACGGCGGTATCGACGGTCTGGTTCACCTGTCTGACATTTCCTGGAACGACAACGGCGAAGAAGCCGTTCGTAACTACAAGAAAGGCGACGAACTGGAAACCGTTATCCTGTCTATCGATCCAGAGCGTGAGCGTATCTCTCTGGGCGTGAAGCAGCTGGAAAATGATCCATTCAATGACTTCGTAGCTGAAAACGACAAAGGCGCTATCATCACTGGTAAAGTAATTTCCGTTGATGCCAAAGCTGCTATCGTTGAAGTTGCTCCAGGCGTTGAAGCGGTTCTGAAGGCTTCTGAAATCAGCCGTGACAAGGTAGAAGATGCTCGCACCGTTCTGAACGAAGGTGACGAAGTTGAAGCTGCCATCACTCTGGTTGATCGCAAGAACCGTGCTCTGAACATCTCTGTTCGTGCGAAGGATTCTGCAGATGACCGTCAGGCTCTGAAAGATGTTCGTGCTAAGGCCGACTCTGAAGTATCTGGTCCTACCACTATTGGTGACCTGATCAAGGAACAGCTGGGTCAGAAAGACTAAGCTATCCTGATTAAAAAAACCCGCTTCGGCGGGTTTTTTTATGTCTGTAATCGGGACAGCTGCCAAAGAAAGCGGACAAAACCACAAATCTTTCTCCAGTGGTTGCAATTGTCATAAGCTAACTGCATGATTTGAAAACAATTATTTTGAAGCAGTCACCTCACGGAGGAATGTGCTGTGACCAAATCGGAGTTAATTGAGCGCATCGTTAGCAGACAACCGCAGCTGTCGCCGAAGGACGTCGAGCTGGCGGTGAAGACCATGCTGGATTATATGTCCATGACCCTGTCGTCGGGTGATCGTATTGAGATTCGCGGATTTGGCAGTTTCTCATTGCATTACCGGGCACCGCGTAAGGGCCGTAATCCAAAAACCGGCGAAGCTGTAGAGCTGCACGGCAAGTTTGTGCCGCATTTCAAGCCGGGCAAGGATCTTCGTGACCAGGTAAACGACGCTCTTGAACCATATTATTAAGGCTGGGGAAGTCCGTCGCCACATGATCAAGAAAATCAGATTGGCCCTAAGCCTGATATCCTTCCTGTTGATTTTTGTTTACTGTCTGGCGTTCGCATCTCGCAACAGCGCTGATGTGGCAGTCAACTTTCTGGTTGGAGAGCCACTGGTACTGCCGCTGGCACTCTGGTTCGGCTTTATTCTCGCGCTCGGTTGTGCGTTGGGGATTCTGGTTGGGGCTGTGACCATCCTGGCGCGTAAACGCCAGATTCGTCGCCTGGAAAAACAATTGGCCGATGCCCAGGACCGTCTGGGGCGCCTGCCATAGGGTCAACTATGATTGAGTCCATGCTTGTCTTCCTGTTGGTGTTGACGGGCACTGCTGCGGGCTGGTTTCTGGGGAGTCGCTCAGCCAGATCGCAGAAAAAACTTTCCTCACCGGACTGGATTCCCAGTGTCGAGCTTATTTTCTCGCAAAACTCCGATGCCGCGTTGAAACGGTTGGTGAATGCCCAAACCCTTGATGAAGATACCGTTGACCTGTTTCTCAAGCTTGGCCGCAGCTTGCGCGAGAAGGGCGAGGTCGAACGTGCCATTCATTTGCATCAAACCCTGTTTGCCCGCACTGATTTGCCGAAGCCCTTGCTGCAGTCTCTGGAGCTGGAACTGGCGATGGATTATGCCGCTGCTGGTTTGCATGATCGCGCCGAGCGGTTGCTGGTTGAGTTGTTGGAAGGCAAGGGGCAGATTCAGGAGAAGGCTGCAACCAGCCTGATCCGCTTGCTGGAAGAGGAAGGCGAGTGGCTGCGTATTCTGGAGTTGGCGGCAGGCAAACGCTTCCCGATGACCTCGCAGCTGCAGCGGCGGATTGCCCATGCCGCCTGCGAAATGGCTGAAAAAGCATCGACTCGCGGTGACTTTATCGAAACCCGTAATCTCTGTCGGCAGGCGCTGAAAGTTGATAGTGGCTGTGCCCGCGCGTTTGTGGTGCTGGGCAACATGGCATATTCCCAGCATGAGTTTCACGAAGCCATTCGCTGCTATCTGAAAGCGCTGGAAATTGATTCCGGTTGCATTATTTCGCTACTGGAGAAAATGGTGGATTCCTTCCATCAGGTAGATGACTACAGTGGCTTGCTGGCTCATCTGAAGCGTCATAATGTCACCCTCGATTTTGTTCCTGCGCTGGTTGCCAAAGCGGAAGCGGTAGCCCGGGTTGATAATACAGATGTGGCATTGCAGACCTTTATCAGTGATCTGGAGAGTCATCCATCCTACCGCGGCTATGTGGCCATGCTGGGCTTGATGCTATCGTTCCAGCGTCAGCTCAGCGAGTCGCAGGCGCATGGGGTCTATGATATTCTGCAGCGAATTAATGCCAGTGAAGCGGCGTTTGTCTGTGGGCATTGTGGTTTCAAGGCCCGCCAGTTTCATTGGCGCTGTCCCAGTTGTAAGGACTGGGCCAGTCTCAAAGCCATTTCCCCTACGCGGGTCTCTACTATTTCTATCGACGATTTATGACCAATCTTTCCCCTATTGTAGTTGCGCTGGATTACCCAACACTGGATAGTGCTGTTGAAATGGCACGCTTGCTGGATCCGGCCAAATGTCGCGTCAAGGTGGGCAAGGAGCTCTACACCGCTTGCGGTCCGGCGATTCTTGACCAGCTGCACCAGCAGGGTTTTGAAGTCTTCCTTGACCTCAAATTCCACGACATTCCGAACACCTGTGCCAAGGCGGTTGGTGTTGCTGCGGATATGGGTGTCTGGATGGTGAACGTGCACGCCAGTGGTGGCCGTCGCATGATGGAAGCGGCTCGTAATGAGCTGGAGAAAAAATCCCATCAGCCGTTGCTGATTGGTGTGACTGTGCTGACCTCGATGGATCAGGGTGATCTGGCCGGAATCGGTCTGGATATTGAGCCTGCGGTGCAGGTGCAGCGGCTGGCGCAGCTGGCTCAGGCTTCGGGTCTAGATGGTGTTGTTTGTTCCGCTCAGGAAGTGGGCATTATTCGCCGTCATTGTGGTGCCGATTTCAAAACCGTTACGCCAGGCATTCGTCCGTCCTGGGCTGATGCTCAGGACCAGAAGCGGGTGATGACGCCAGAGCAGGCTGTGGCTGCGGGGGTGGATTACATGGTGATTGGTCGTCCGATTACCCAGGCCGCTGATCCGGCAGAAGCTTGTGAACGAATTTTGAATAGTCTGGCTTGATCTGGCTGGTAATAGGCATCAGGAAGTGGTGAGTATGAAGATTGCAGTCGCAGGGACTGGCTATGTAGGCCTGTCAAACGCCATGTTGTTATCCCAGCACAATGAAGTGGTTGCGCTGGATATTGTCCCGGAAAAGGTTGAGATGCTGAATAATCGGCAGTCTCCGATTGTTGATGTTGAGATCGAGGATTTTCTCAACAACAAGACGCTCAACTTCA
>NZ_JAHXZR010000012.1 GCF_019740315.1 Oceanobacter mangrovi | reverse complement strand
TTTTCAACCAGACAGATGCTGAGTTCCTGACCGGCTTCCTGGGCCAGTTGGGCCAGACGAATGGAAGCGCTCAGGCCGGATGGGCCTGCACCAACAATGACGACGTCATAGGCCATGGATTCGCGTTCGGACATATTTACCTCTCAGCTTGCTGCATCTGTTAGTGACAACCAGGATGATGCCGGACGACTGTTAGTCATTGCCTGCTCTGCGGCGGCATAGACGACAAATTCCCGGTTCGTATTACCGGCGTCTGGTTGTCTTTATGTTTTTCTGTATGTCGTTCTTGGTGTCTTTCTTTATGTTTTGCCGAGCCGTGCGGTCTGGCCGCCAGCCCTGGTTATTAAAAAGCCCCCGGCAGACAGCTATGCTGGCTCCGTAGGGCAAGTCAGTGCCGCAGAGGCTTGCTTCACTGACCCACCGGGCAGCACAGGGTGAGGGCTGCCCGGCGGAGACTTCAACAAACAGTCGTTAGAACTGCTCGTTGCTGAGTGCCATCACACTGCCACTGCCAGCCATCAGGGTAAGGGCGTGGCTGGCCTGACGTGGCAGCAGGTGTTCACAGAAGAATTGTGCGGTTGCCAGTTTGGCACCGTAGAACTCAGGGTCCCCTTCACCGGCGTCGAGCTTGGCCTTGGCCTTGATCGCACTGGCCAGCATCAGCCAGCCACCCGTGGTGTAGCCCATCTGCATCAGGAAGCTCATGGCCACAGAACCGGCCAGATTATGGTCTTCCTTTGCGCCTGCCAGAATGAAATCACGGCTGCTCAGAGCGCTCTTCAGGGCTGCCTCAAATTGAGTGAGGGCGGATTCTGGCAGAACCTGAGCGGATTTGGCAGCCTCAAGGGTGGAATCCATTTCTTTCAACAGACTTGTGAGTACGGTTCCGCCGTTCACCAGCATCTTACGACCGATCAGGTCGAGTGCCTGAATAGCGTTAGTGCCTTCGTAGATCGGCAGAATACGGGCATCACGGAAGTATTGGGCAGCGCCGGTTTCTTCAATAAAGCCCATGCCACCGTGTACCTGAACACCAACGGAGGTCAGTTCTACCGACATTTCGGTACACCAGCCTTTAACGATTGGCGTCAGCAGTTCGGCCCGCGCCATGTGTTCAGCGGCATTGTCGCCGCCAACCAGACGCGCCTTGTCGAGTTCGGCGGAAGCCGTCAGACACAGCGCCCGCATGGCTTCAGTGGTGCTCTTCATTACCATCAGCATGCGACGGACGTCCGGGTGTTCGATAATGGCAACACGGCTGCCGTCTTTCAGTGTGCCCTGCAGACGATCCTTGGAATACTGCAGCGCCAGCTGGTAAGCACGCTCGGAGATTGACAGGCCCTGTACACCGACACCCTGACGGGCATCGTTCATCATGGTGAACATGTACTTCAGACCCTGGTTGGCTTCACCCACCAGATAGCCTTCGGCGTTTTCAAATTCCATCACACAGGTTGGTGAGCCGTGGATACCCAGCTTGTGCTCCAGTGACAGGGCAACGGCACCGTTACGCTGATCAGTGGTTTCACCGTTAGCGTCAAGCAGGAACTTCGGCACGATAAACAGCGAGATACCTTTCACACCAGCAGGCGCATCTGGCAGACGTGCCAGCACCAGGTGAACGATGTTCTCGGTCATCTGATGGTCACCCCAGGTGATAAAGATCTTGGTGCCGCTGATGCGGTAAACATCACCGTCCGGGATCGCCTTCGACTTCACCGCCGCCAGATCGGAACCGGCATCCGGTTCAGTCAGGTTCATGGTGCCAGCCCATTCGCCAGAAACCATTTTCGGCAGGTAGGTCCTTTTCAGCGCGTCGCTGCCATGATGAGTCAGAGCCTCAATCGCGCCCTGGCTCAGCAGTGGACACAGTGCAAAGGCCATGTTGGCGGAGTGCCAGATTTCGTTAACGGCGGTACCCAGCACCTTCGGCAGGCCCTGGCCACCAAATTCTTCAGCGGCGTTGAGTGACAGCCAGCCACCTTCAACCAGCTGGTCGTAGGCTTCCTTGAAGCCCGGAGTCTGCTGTACGCCCTGCTCATCAAGGTGAGCACCTTTTTCATCACCCACACGGTTCAGCGGTGCCAGTACACCAGCGCCCAGCTTGCCAGCTTCTTCGACGACGGTAGCAGCCAGCTCCATGTTGATACCTTCCAGATTGGCGGCTTCACAGAGTGCGTCGAAGCCGACCAGCTGATCCAGCACGAATTCGGCATCACGGTATGGATGTTTGTAATCACTCATGAGTTTGCTCCTGATCCTTTATTCCTAGTAGAACGTCTTGCCGCTGGCGGCGCGTGCTTTCATATCTTCAGTTAACTGGTACAGCGGGCCGCACTCAGCGTGGGCTTCAACCTGGGCAGCAAAGGTGCTGGCGCCCAGATTGTCGATGTAGCGCAGGGCGCCACCACGGAAACGCGGGAAGCCCAGCCCCAGAATCAGGCCCATATCGGCTTCGGTAGCGCTGGCAACAATGTTTTCTTCCAGACAGCGCACCACTTCCATACACATAGGAATCATCATGCGTTCGATGATTTCAGCATCGCTGACGGTTTCGTTACGGCTGACGCGCTGCTCCAGAATGGCGGCGACCTTTTCGGAACGACGTTTGAAGCGCTTGCCGTGTTCGTCCTTGCCGTATTCATAGAACCCAACGCCGTTTTTCTGACCCAGCGCACCTTGCTCCAGCAGGGTTTCGATGATTGGCCGGTCGTCGTGGGCCATACGCTCTGGGAAACCTTCTTCCATCACCTTGTCGGCATGCACCATGGTGTCGAGACCAATCACGTCGGCCAGGTAAGCCGGGCCCATTGGCCAACCAAACTGCTCCATCACCTGATCGATACGCTCGAAATCCACACCGTCCATCAACAGCCGGTTGAAGCCGTTGAAATACGGGAACAGCACCCGGTTCACCAGGAAGCCCGGGCAGTTGTTCACCACAATCGGGGTTTTGCCCAGTGCCGCCGCAAAAGCGACGGTGGTCGCAATGGTTGCGTCGCTGGTCTTGCTGCCACGAATCACTTCCACCAGCTGCATCGCGTGTACCGGGTTAAAGAAGTGCATACCACAGAACTGTTCCGGCCGCTGCAGTGCTTCGGCCAGTACGTCGATGGAGATGGTGGAGGTGTTGGAGGCGACAATGGCGTTGTCGGCGACCTTGTGTTCAACCTCAGCCAGTACCGACTTTTTGACGTCTTCACGCTCAACCACGGCTTCAACCACGTACTGAACGTCGTGGAAACCTTCGTAGGTCAGGGTTGGGTGGATATGTTCCAGCACCGCGCCCTTGCCCGCTTCGGTCATTCGACCCTTGCTGATGGAGCGGTCGAGAATGCTGCTGGCAGTGGCAACACCGAGATCCAGCGCTTCCTGACGCAGGTCTTTCATCAACATCGGCGTGCCGTTCAGTGCCGCCTGATAAGCGATACCACCGCCCATGATGCCAGCCCCCAGTACCGCAGCGGTCTTGACCGGCTGTGCCTGCTTGCTCCAGCGGCGGGTTTCGCGCTTGAGGAACTGGTCGTTGAGGAACAGACCAACGAGGTTTTTGGCGACGGTGCCACTGGCCAGCTCACCAAAGGTTTTCGCTTCCATGCCCTGGGCTTCGTAGAAGTCACGGGTCATGGCAGCGGTAACGGTTGCCAGAATCGCAGGAGCGGCCGGGTAACGGCTGTCCAGTCCCTTGCCTTGTTGGTCACGCACGGCCTGCATGGCAGCGGCGTTAATTTCGTTTTCGTCGAGGCTCTTCTGCTTGCTCAGTCGCTTGAGCATGTATTCGTCGCCCTTGCCGATGATTTCCAGCAGCAGGTTACGGGCGTCGTCGAGCAGATCATCCGGCTCAACCATGGCGTCGATGGCACCCTGTTCGAGCGCCTTGCTGGCGGCAACCGGTTTGCCGGTCAGCATCCAGCCGAGTGCACATTCAGCGCCGATCAAACGGCTCAGTCGTACGGTGCCGCCCCAGCCCGGACAGATGCCCAGAGTGACTTCCGGCAAACCGAGTTTGGCCTTGCTGTCGGCGATGCGGTAGTCAGTAGACAGCGACAGCTCCAGACCACCACCCAGCGCCATGCCATTGATGGCAGTCAGGGTTGGATATGGCAGCTTTTCGATGCTGTTGAAAAGACCGTGACCCTTGCCAGCCCAGCGGGCAATTTCGTCGGCCTTGAGGTCGAACAGCTGGGTAAATTCAGTGATATCAGCACCCAGCACAAACGCTGGCTTGGCACTGTAGATCAGCAGCCCTTTCACGTCCTTGCTGGTGCCCAGCGCTGCCAGCGCCTGACCCAACTCGTCCTGTAAGTGGCTGTTAAGAACGTTAACCGACGCATCCTGAGTGTCCAGCACCAGTTCGGCGATACCGGATTTAGTCAGAGAAAGTGATACGGATTGACCTGCATACATAGAAAAGCTCCCTGGATTGTCTGAACGACGGCGAGGTTCCTGGTGCTTCCGGACGAGCATTCGTCCACTACGGAAGGGAAACCGGAATCATGCCCTTCAGACCCCGGCTCTGTCTTGAGAGAAGCCGGTTTTTGACCAAATTTCACGCAATGTTCACAAATGATTGGACATTTTGATCAGTTGCCAAACTGTCACTGAAAACCGCACCAGACCTGACGTTGATCGTTGTTTGCCAGGTCTGGAGATGAGGTGTTTACACCCGTTCGAACAGCGCTGCGATACCCTGGCCACCGCCGATGCAGAGGCTCACCATGGCGTAACGACCACCAATGCGTTGCAGCTCATACAAGGCCTTCACGGTGATGATGGCACCAGTAGCACCGACCGGGTGTCCGAGCGCAATGCCACTACCGTTAGGATTGAGACGTTCCTGTGGCAGTTTCAACTCACGAGCTACAGCCAGCGCCTGGGCCGCAAAGGCCTCGTTAACTTCGTAAACGTCGATGTCGTTCACACCCAGACCCTGACGGTCGAGGATGTCACGAATCGCCGGTACCGGGCCGATGCCCATGATTTTTGGATCAACACCCTGCACGGAATAGTCGACCAGCCGGGCCATCACGTTGAGGCCACGCTGCTCAGCAGCTTCACGTTCCATCATCACAATGGCTGCGGCGCCATCGTTAAGGCCAGACGCGTTACCGGCGGTCACGGTGCCGTCTTTCTTGAATACCGGACGCAGCTTCTCCATATCGGCAACGCTGCAGTTGAAACGCACGTGCTCGTCTTGTTTGAACTCGACAACGCCTTTACGGCTTTTCAGTTCAATCGGCAGGATCTGACTTTCGAAATAACCATTTTCAATGGCGGACTGGGCACGCTGGTGACCCTGGGCGGCGTAGGCGTCCTGGTCTTCACGGCTGACGCCGTATTTCTCGGCAACGTTCTCGGCGGTCACGCCCATGTGGTAGTGATTGAACGGACAGGTCAACGCCGCCACCATAGGATCAACCATGGCACCATCACCCATGCGCTGGCCAAAACGGGCAGTCGGCAAGTGATAAGGCGCACGGCTCATGGATTCAGCACCACCGGCAACCACAGCCGACGCCAAGCCCAGCTGAACCTGCTGTGCTGCGGTAATAATGGCTTGCAGGCCACTGCCACACAGACGGTTAACCGTCAGTGCCGGCGCGCCTTCACGCACACCGCCATTCACAGCAGCCACGCGGGAAATGTACATATCGCGAGGTTCAGAGTGAATGACATTGCCGATCACAGTGTGATCAATATCGTCACCGGTCAGACCGGCACGCTTGACGGCTTCTGCCACCATGGCAGCAGCCATGTCACAGATTGGCGTATCTTTCAGGCTCTGGCCGTAACTGCCAATCGCCGAGCGCACACCACTTACGACAACAACGTCTTTCATTGAAAACCTCCGGATTCGATTATTTTTGTGTTCCACGCCGGTAGCAACGCCAGCGTTTTTGGAGTGCGACTATTAACCCCCACCAGAGCCCTCGTCGCCCATTACCAGCGCAGCCGTTTTCTTAACATATTCGGACATGAGCGTTATAATTTGGCCGCAAAAAGCATATTGAACCCAAATCAGTGACACCGGCATGACATTCGAACGTTCTTCCATCTCGATGCACTACGCCCGCGAACTGGCCCAGACCGCACGCCAGAAAGCCCTCGACGACCATCAGCTGTTGCGGATGGCCGGACTGGACCCTGAGCTGGTTGAGCACAGTGACGACCAGCGCATGACGCCACTGCAATTTGCAGACTTGCTACAGAGCTACCGCCAGCTTTCCAGCGACGAATTCCTTGGCCGCACAACACACCCATGTAAAAACGGCACCTTTGCGCTGATGGCACGACAAGCCGTCAACAACCGTAATCTACGAGGGGTTTATCGTCATATCAGCCGTTTCTACGATCTGTTTACCGACGATCTGGAATTTCATTTGATAGAGGAAGGAGAGCAGGCACGTTTTGAGCTTAAACTGGCCCGCCCAGAACTCGACGTTGCCCGCTTTCTGAGTGAATACCTGTTGCTGATCTGGCATCGTTTTCCGGGTTGGCTGGTAGGCGGATTTACGCCACTGATCAGAGCCGAGTTCGACTATCCGGCACCGCCCCATGAAAAGGAATACCGGCTGATGTTCCCTTGCGAAGCCATCTTCGACCAGCCGGTGTGTGCGCTGGTGTTTGAACGGGCACTGCTCGATCAGCCGTTAGTGCAGACCAACGAGACCCTCAAACAGCATTTGCATAACGCCCCGCTGGTGTGGGTGACCCGGCCGAGCTTTACCTCCCACTACGCCCGCCGGGTCAGCAATTTTCTGGAAACCCGCTTACAGCAGCAGGGCAGCCTTTCTGACTCCAGTATGGATGCCGCTGCCGAAGCCCTGTGCGTCACCACCCGCACCCTGCGCCGCAAACTGACCGCCGAACGCACCTCGTTTCAGGCGCTGAAAGACGACCTGCGCCAGAAACAGGCGGTCAAGCTGCTGAACCACAGGGAACTCACCATCAGCCAGATCTCTCTGCAGTTGGGGTTCTCCGACCCCGCCGCTTTCTCACGGGCGTTCAAGCAATGGATGGGCAAATCGCCGAAGGATTATCGCAATGGCTAAGCGAGCCTGAGCGCAGGCGTCCCGCCTGCACCTGTGACCGAGGCGGCCACTCTCCCAGTTCCCAGCTACTTCTGTTGCAACAGCTTGCGGGCATCCAGCCCACCCGGCTGCATCCGGTTAGCCCGCTCGACCGCCTGTGCCAGCTGTTTGTCCGCCTGCACCGGCCCAAACATTTCGCACATCACTACATACACCTGATTCAACAAATGTTTCAGCTGTAGCGGCGAGAACACCATGTCGACGTTATGGGGCTTGCCCAGCATGATGCGCGAAAAGGCATACACCAGATCGGCTGCCACGCCTTGTTGCTGCGCCCGTTCCTCAACACGTCCGCGCCAGGTTTGCAGTTGCTCAGGCGGAATCTGTCGTAACAGCGACGCCAGCACACAGACCAACGCCTGTTGCCAGGCCAGCAGGTCGTCTGCGCCAACGTCTTCTACACTGCTGGCACGGTCGCTGAATTCCTCCATCAGGCCATAGGGATCTTCCCGCAGGCCATCACCACTGCCCATCAGCAGGCCAATCAGGTCCTTGTATAGTTTGGAGCGGTTAGCCGAAATCTCGGCAATATGGCGACAGTCATTAAAAAAGCCATGCAGCTCATACTGGGATTTGGCGGCATAGCCTCGCTGCCAGCGCCACATCACTTCCCATAATTGGTCACCATCAATCACTTCGCTCAGTACGGTATACACCGCCCGACGTTTGGTAATTTCGTTCATGAGGGCACCTCCGGCTTATTGACGGAAGTAGGTCATATCCTTGTGGAACTCAGGATATGCCACCTCATAGTGTTCAGATACGTCCAGCCCCTGCTGTTCTTCAGCGGTGGTGACTCGTAAGCCCATCAGCACTTTCACCAGCAGGAAGGTCAGCAAGGCCAGCGGGAAGGCCCAGCCAAAGGCAGCAAAAATGCCGGTCAGCTGCACTGCGATTTGCTGGATATCAAACAGCTTGCCGGTCACGAACATACCTGCTGCAAGGGTGCCCCAGGCACCGGCAAAGCCATGTACCGACACCGCACCAACGACGTCGTCGATACCCAGCTTCAGCAGCAGCTGGCCTCCGGCCATGGCAACAATACCAGCCACCAGCCCGGTCAGGATTGCCCATTGTGGCTCCATCGAAGCACAGCCCGCGGTGATGCCCACCAGTCCGGCGATGCTGCCGTTGACGGTTACCGTCAGCAGAATCGGCGTGCGGGTCGCCCGACTGAACAACAATGCCCCCAGCGCACCGGCCGCGGCCGCCAGCTGGGTGTTCAAACAGATCAGGCCAATATCCGCGCCTGCTGCCAGGGTGCTGCCACCATTGAAACCAAACCAGCCGAGCCAGAGGATAAAACCACCCAACGCGACCAGGGACAGGTTATGGCCGGGAATATCCCGCACCTTGCCTGTATCGGCCTCAAACCGACCAGTACGCGGCCCCAGCACAATCACTCCGGCCAACGCACACCAGGCACCAATCGAATGCACCACGGTTGAACCGGCAAAGTCGATAAATCCCAGTTCCGCCAGCCAACCGCTGCCACCATACAGTCCGCCCCACACCCAGCTGCCGAACACCGGATAGATCACCGCGGCAATCACCGCCGACGCCACCAGATAGGCGTCATAGCGGGTGCGTTCGGCCATCGCGCCGCTGCATATCGTTACTGCGGTGGCGGCAAACATGGTCTGGAACAACAGCACGGTGTAGTCCCAGGGCTCGGCGTCCGCCAACATAAAATGACTGGTGCCAAACAGACCTGAAGGGTTGTCGCCAAACATGATGCCGTAGCCGACCAGCCAGAACACCAGTGTGCCCAGACATACGTCCATGTAGTTTTTCATCATCACGTTGACCGAGTTCTTGGCCCGCGACATACCGCTTTCCAGCAAGGCAAATCCGGCCTGCATGAAAAACACCAGCGCCGCTGCCGCCACCACCCAAACGGTGTCAGCGGCCAGTGCGGTAGCGAGATTTTCTGCGGGGACAGTAGCCGTTGTTTCTTCTGCGGCCCACAGTGGAGCAGCCAGCCAACAGCCTGCAATCGACATTGCATAACGACGCATACAGATTCCTCTTTCTTGAATAGTTGTAGTAATTGGCGGCCAGCACTGGCGATTCCGTACCTCCTCCCCGGCACGAAATCGGCTGGCTCTGACGAGCAGAGAAAATGCGCGATGGCTGTCGCAATCTGTATGCCATGGCTTAGGGGCACCGGGCTGGTGCATTTTTCGACCAACAATGCGGACACTGGCGCTTGTCATCGGAACCTCCGGTTGTTCCTCACCCTTGCCAGCAAGGGCTTTAATAACAATCTTGTTATTAGCGGCCAACAACCTGCTCACTAAACGATCAGTAAAGTATCTGGCCTGCACAAAAACCGAGCTGACCACTCAGTCAAACGTCTGTGATATACCGATTAATACCTGCCCGTTAATCCATAAAATGTCGTTTCGCACCCGAACGTCCAATTTGGCAACTGCCCGGCTAATAGCCATCATGAATTAGCCTCAACTTTTTCTGAAAAAACATCACTGGTTTTTCAGGTTGAGGTTTTTATGCTGGACGCCTTTCCATAGAGCTGCCTCAGGATTCCAGCCATGACCCAAACCAGCACCGCCAGCCCTCTTGATCACACGCCAATCAGCGCACCGTTTCGGGCGGACGTGGTGGGAAGCTACCTGCGCCCTCACTACCTCAAGCTGGCCCGCAGTCGTTTTGAACGTGGCGAAATTTCGGCCGAACAACTGGGCGAAGTTGAAGATCGTGCCATTCGAGAGCTGGTCGTGCAGCAGCGAGCCGCTGGTCTACGGGTAATTACGGACGGCGAATTTCGCCGCAGCTGGTGGCATCTGGATTTTATGTGGGGGCTGCAGGGCGTTGAGAAGGTAGCGATTGAAAAGGGCTATCAGTTTGCCGGAATGAACACCCGCGCTGAAAGCGCCCGTTTAAACGGCCGAATCAGCGGTGACAATCATCCGTTCATTGACCATTTCCGTTTTCTCGCCAGTCTGGCCGATGACCAGTGCTTGCCACGGCTGACTATTCCGGCTCCGGCGCAATTTCTGAAAGAGTTACAACGTCCCTGCAATATCGAATCAACCCGCGCGATTTACCCGGATCAGAACGACCTGCTTGCCGATATCGCCAAGGCTTATCAGAGCTTTATCCGCGAACTCTATTGGGCTGGCTGCCGTAATCTGCAACTCGACGATTGTACCTGGGGCATGCTGACCGACCCAGCAGTTGCCCGAAAGGCCGCTAACCCGGAACCAGGCTGCGCCTGTTGCAACCCGGTAGCCGCCTTCGATCATCTGACCGCAACCCTGCCCCTGCAGCAAACCTTGCTGACAGTGAATAATCTTGCCATCAGTCTTGCCCCCACTGATTTGCAGCTGACCACCCACGTCTGTCGGGGCAACTATCGTTCAACCTGGAGTGCCGCCGGTGGTTATGAACCGGTTGCAGAAGTCCTGCTGGGACACGAAGACGTCAGTGCCTTTTATCTGGAGTTTGATACTGAACGGGCTGGCAACTTTGAGCCGCTGCGTCATCTGGCGCCAGGCAAGAAAGTCGTTCTTGGGCTGGTATCGTCGAAAACAGCGGCGCTGGAATCTGCTGCCGATATTGAAGCCCGGATAGCGGAAGCAGCTCGCTACGTACCACTGGAAAATCTCTATCTCAGCACCCAGTGTGGTTTTGCTTCGACAGAGGAAGGCAACGAGCTAACGGAACAACAGCAGTGGGACAAGATTGCGCTGGTACAGCGAGTCGCGCGTAAGGTATGGGGCTGACACCACCAGAATGCGGGTCTGATGCGGGCGGCTGGCCCGCATCAGACAGGACTGGCGAGACCGACTTAACGGTCAGCCAGAGCCAGTTTAAGCGCCAGCGCACCGAATACGGTACCGGCAACCCGATTCAGCAACAGCTGGGCTGCGGCTGAACGCTTGAGCTTTTCGCCAATCATGCTGGCGCCGAAGGCAATTGCCGTGAATACCAGCAGTGTGGCAATAATCGCCAACACTCCCAGCATGATGATCTGACCGGCAATTGAGCTTTGGGCCGGATCAACAAACTGTGGCAGAAAGGCGAGGAAAAAGATCGCGACCTTGGGATTGGTCAGGTTCATTACGATGCCACGCAGATACAGCGAACAAGCACTTTTATTGCCCTCAGTATCCGCATCCAGACTACCGGCCTTTGAGCGAAACGCCTGCCAGGCCAGCCAGGCCAGATACACAGCCCCCACCAGCTTCAGTACGGTAAAAGCCATTTCAGAGGTCTGGAAAATAGCCGCAACCCCCATAGCCACCGCCGCAGTGTGGCCCATCAGACCCGTACACAAACCCAGCAAGACCAGCAAACCGGTGCGACGACCGTGCACGGCAGACTGGGTTAACACAAAAATATTATCGGGACCCGGAGCCATCGCCATCAGGATAGCAATCGGGAAAAAGATCATGGCGGTATCGAGGGAGATCATTGAACTTTCAATTTAAAATCAACAAGCCGGAATTGTCGTTCAAATTGTCCACTTTGCCAACCAGCCGAGAGGAATAGTCAGCTTTCCCTGTGCGATACCAGAGCATTCAGAGCTACTGGGAGTTATAGCAACTGGTAGATTTTTTGAGCGTGCTTCCAGGCCAGAATCTGTACCTTGCCAGCGTTCATCTTGACGCTGGACAAACAGGCCAGATACCCCTTGTCGAAGATGGGTAACAGCGTGACGGCTCCGGTCTTCGATCGAATATAGATCTCGGTGATTTCATCACAATCAAGCTCGGTGATGATTTTTTCACATACGACTTTCAGCTCAAAAAAGTAGGCACCAAACAAATCTGGGTCCTTGACATTACCATGATGAGCAATGACCAAGCCGTCGGTTGAAACTACCATGCAGACCAGCAAGTCGTCTGACCGATTCGCTAACTGTTCGAGTTGTTCCTGTATTGCAGCTAACAATTAAATCTCTCCCATTGATTTGACCGCCGTTAACCGGCCAACAAAGCCGCGATTTCACCAGCAGTGCGTTTGGACTCCATCAATACTCGTCCCTGCATGGCTTTGGGGCTGGCGGACAAGGCCAACACCGCATCCGGACCCGCGTAGGTCAGTACGGAAAAGCCGTCACTTCCCATGATCATGACCTGTTGCATCACACCAATATCCACTTCATTCAGCAGGTGGTCAGCCAGAGCCAACAACGAGGCACACATCGACGAGAAACGGTCATCATCAATAAATTCACGAATATCCGAGGCCATCAGATAACCATCTGTAGATACCAGGGCAGAGCCCAGAATATCGCCATGAGTAGTCGTCTTGAGCCGACGCAGCAGCGACCGAATAGCCGACTGATTTACTGTTGCCATCACAGACAATTCCTCAATTAAAAGCCGAAAACAGCTGGAGCCAGTCCAGCTGCAAGATTGTTATAGCCAGGACGGCATGCCCCGAAGTGCAAGAATCGGAGATCGACGCCCGAAAATGGCATATCAGATTGCTGCTTCTATCAATGGCACCTGAGCACGAGCCTTGGTCAACACCATACCCAGGTTGGCGGACAGTCGGCAGACAAACGTAGAGACGTAGTCCGGGTTCTGTTTGCCCCGAATAAAAACGTGGATGAGGTTTTCCGAGTTAACAATCACTTCCTTGAAATAGTGGAAGTTATCCAGTTCCAGACCACGAGCCTTCTTGAAGATATTTTCAATGGTCACCACATTGGGCCCCTGAAACAGGTCATGAGTTGCGGCAGACAACAGATCCAGTACTTCCTGTGGATGAGAATCCACGGTTTTGACGCCAAGCAACATACCACTGCCCAGATCCACTACCCCGGCAGCCAAACACTCAGGAATACTGGCGACTGCCTTGGCAATCACGTCATCAAACTCAGACATTGGGTTTCTCTCTTTGCTATTACACGATTGTGATAAGGCCGTAACCGCTGCCGGTATCACGGCAACAGGCTCGACTACTTGTTTGATACTGCTTTCAGGTCCTGGTGATACATCCACAACATCGATAGCAACCATCAGATCATCACCATCAAAGTGTTCCTGAAAAAGGACCTGGCTACTGTCCGACGACAGCTCAAAACCGTCGCTATTATCGACCTGACTGTTTGCTACAAAGCCGTCATCGATAAATTCGTCATCGCCATCCTGATCGAGATCCCAACGGTTATCGCTCATTCATCAATTCCTTCCGTAACGATTTGAGATCACTCGCAAAAGCTTCCAGAAATGCCACCTGAGCCTCTGACTGCACCCATCTGGGTTCGATATTACGAGCCTGCTCCAGAGCACTGATGGCATCATGTCCCTGCCAGATCAGGTAGGTACACAGAATGGTTCCGGTGCGGCCCATACCCGCTTTGCAATGCACCGCAACCCGCTCATTAGCGGCCAGCAATTGATCCACTGTTTGACAGATAGCCACGGCTTGTTGGCAGGTTGGCGCGCGCATGTCCGGAATCGGAAAGCAGCTGTTACCGATGCCGTAACGAGCCAGCAACTGCTGATTGACTGAAGCTTCTTTTGGTGGCGGCTCCGTCAGGGTAATCAGATGGCTGATTTCAACCTGTTTGAGTGATTTGATGTCGTACTCTTCATCATGGAAGACCCCGGGTCTTGGGGTTCCAGCCAATACACCTTTGATAATCCACTGGAAGCCACGCGGACCAAAACTGTCGCTGACGTAGTTACCTGCTGCGGCGGGTAACGGCAGCGGCTTGAGACTGCCCGGCTCGAGTTCTTCGGGACGAGAATCCGGCGATGGCACACAGCAAGATCCGGTTCTGGCGAAGGTCGCTGCCAGCTCGGTTTGCGGAGCCTTGAACAAGGCCCGTGAAGCAGCGGTTTCACGAACAAAACCGCCAGCCATCAACACCGACTGACCATCGAGATATTCGGCATGCTCCTGATTGTGCAACGTCAGTAACACACTCCGTTTTTCAGCCTGCAAACGAATCACGTCCAGCACCTTGCGGGCATCCTGCTGATTCAGCCTGGCTGTGGGTTCATCAAGGCAAATCAGGGGCGAAGAAGCCGCGCAAATACGCAAAATCGCCAGGCACCGGCTGGTAGCCAGATCAAGATTGATGACGGCTTCATTGAGTTTGTCGACCAGTTCGGGCAGTTGCCATTCCTGTAGCAGCCGAGTTGCCAGATCTCGTTGCTGGGCCAGCCCCAGGCTGTGACGTTCTGGTACTTCATAAAGGACATTTTGCAAAACATTGGCAGCCAACAAGCGCGCACTCTGCACCACCATACCGGGGCGCTCCGCACTTCCCAATGGCCGCCCCAAATAGAGCGCAGAGCCCCATGTACGCAAATTGGGGTTGCCGTCGTTGAGGCCAGCGAGAGTGCGCAACAGGGTTGATTTACCAGAGCCGCTGGGGCCAAACAGGCAGGTCACTCCCCTGGCACCTATGTCCATATCAATGGAACCCAGAATCGTACGTTCACCGATGCCGACACCAAAACCTGCCAGCGACAACACTTTGTCCATCAGGAGCCGATCGCAAGAATATGCAAGATACTGCGAACCAGGGTTTTGACATCATTCGGTTTTCTGGCGTCCACTTCAAAAACCGGTGCCTTGATGCCCATTTCTGCCAGCTTCTGCTGATAACTGTGTAAACGGGGAGAGCGAGCCAGATCCATTCGGGTAACGCCGATACAAACCGGCCGCCGCTGCAACAGGGCACGAAACTTGTCGAGATAAAACACCATGTCCGCGACAGGGTCCTCACGACTGTTGTCGAGCAGAATCACCAGCGCCAGACCACCGCGGCTGAGAATTTCCCACATGTAATCAAAGCGCTGTTGTCCCGGCGTGCCATAGAGGTGCACACTCTGGCCATCAGCCAGCTGCAATACGCCATAGTCCATTGCAACAGTCGTTGTTTGCTTCCGCAGACTCACTTCGTCACTGGCACGGGCTTCGGTCGTCACCACTGGCTTGTCACTGATCGCAGCAATCGCCGTGCTCTTACCCGCTCCAACAGGGCCGGTAAAAATAATTTTGTGATGCATGAAATCAGGCTCTCTTCAGCTTCATTAACAATGAGCTGATCAGCGATCGCTGTTGAATCGCAGGCTGCAAGTCGATGACTTCGGCGCTGCGGAGCGCTTCGGTATAGCCAGCTTCCCGTGCGGCGACATAAAACTGCCGTACCTGACTCAATGGCACCTTGAGCATTTTGGCAACCAGAGCAACCGAAGTGGCTCGTCGCCCGAGCAGGGCTGCCATACGCAAGCAATTGTCGGAATGCGGTAAGCGAGTAAAGTTGGGCCAGCGATTGAGCGTGAATATATCGGTATCCCGGGCATCAAACAGCATACGACCAGCAGATATTTCATACGCCAGCATCCACTGTAATTCACTGAGCTCACGCCCTTTTTGGCGGGTTAGCGTTACAGCCTCACTGCTGTCGGACAGTTTTCTCACCAGAGTTGAAGCGGGAGTGGCAGCAACCAGTTCCTCCAGCGAGCAACCGGATTGCAGAAATAACTGCTCTTTGCCCAGAATTACCATCTGCTTACCGGATCTGAAGCGAATCAATAAATTCCTGTGTTCCTGTATTGCCTTACGAATCAATAGCAAAAAGGACGCCTGAATTTCACGATCCATTTGAATAGCCTCAAAATTATCAATACTGAAAACAGCCAAGGCATATCCAATTACGAGCGACAGACCTTTACAGGTAAATTGCCTAATAAAATCTGCAATTCAACACCAAAAGCCTATTAAAACTAATCACGTTATTCATCTTGGCAGATATGGTTAGAACACCCCATAACCAACCAGGAATGTTAATCAAAGCATGTCGACGTAAACAATCCTTGAAAAAAGTTTAGGTAATTTTTGTGATAGAAGTTACAAATTTAAAATAATTATTTGTATGAAAAACCGACAAAAATCAATGCTGCTAGTAACAATGCTATCAGATAGCACCATAAATGCGAATATTAATTAGATACCAGCAACACACTGTTTATTAATATAGAAATTCAATCATCAGAAGAATGGTACTCCATCGGAATTCATTCAACGTCCTGGCTATGGAGAATTTAAACAACCACCGTGGAAGACAGCCGTGTCTACACTTCATATCGTTATTTAATCCGGTTCAATTCTCCATCCAGGTACATTGTGGTTTTACACATATTGAAAACCGATAATCACCACGATTAAACCTGACGGTTGTCTTACAGAAAGACCGGATTGTCCTCCTTCCTTTGACCACCCCCAAAGTTTCCCGGCAGAACCCTGAATATTTCCTACACTTTGTAAAAATTTGTCGTATCTGTCGGAGCCTTTTAATGCAATCCCTGCCACTGAGATTCAAGCTGTTCTCATTCACCGTCCTGATGGTCATCGTCATGTCGGCCCTGTTCACATGGAGCACCTACCAGGGAATCAACAAACTCAGCACGGAAGTCAGCCAGCAGTCAGAAAGCTTTATTCATGAAGCGGCCGTGAACCGATTGCAAATCAGCGCCCAGGCCTATGGCGAACAGATGACCGGGTATATCAACGCCGCCTACCGGGTGCCACTCACACTGGCGCGGATGATTCGCGAAAACATCATCAGCCACAGTGAGTATCCGATTTCGAGGGAGATGTTGAGCGAACTGGACGGTAATATGCTGGCAGCCAACCCGGATGTCAGTTCTATTTATTCCCAATTCGAGCCGAATGGCTTTGATGCGCTCGACAACCTCTATGTTGGCGAAGACAGCATCCATACCTTTGGTAAAACCGGTAGCCTGGAAATCTACTGGGTACGCAATGCCGACGGCAGCATCGAGCAAATCAAAGTCGATGACCCGCAGGAAAAATACGCCGCAGCCTACAACGAATTTGGCCAACGCGAAGCCGAGTGGTACTTGTGCGGCCGCGATACCCTCAAGCCTTGCATTATGGAACCCTACAGCTATGAAATTTCACCGGGCAACAGTGAAATGATGACCAGCCTGACCGTGCCCGTGGTGATCGACAACACCTTCCGCGGCATCGTTGGCGTTGATATCAACCTGCCGACCTTCCAGAAGCTGACCGACAAACTCAGTGCTGACCTTTATGACGGCAATGCCAGGGTAACCCTGATCACCCGCCTTGGCCTGATCGTGGCGTCGAGCCATTACAAGGCAAAAATTGGCCGGCCATTAACCGAAGCCATGCCCGAACTGGGAGATCAGTTAATCAAGCTGAATGACGGCAACGGCGTACTGGAAACCGACGGCCGTATGTTTGTTTCCCGTACCCTGCCAATCAAGGCCGCCGATAACCAGTGGTCCTTGCTGATTGAATTGCCGCAGGAAATCGCCCTTGCCGATCTCTACCGCCAACAACAGCTGATTGATAGCACCAGGAAAGACGTTATCGGCGAGCAACTGATGATAGCCATTGTGCTGATTATTATTGCGCTGGGCCTGATGATGTTGCTGGTTCGTTCGATCTCCCAGCCACTGTCCCGTCTCAACGGCCAGGTCGAACAGCTGTCCGGCAGCCATGGCGACCTGACCCAGACCATCAACCTCGACACCCACGCCGAGCTGATCGAACTGAGTGGCGGCTTCAACCGCTTCCTAGAAAAGCTGCGTGACATGATCAACACCCTCAAGGGTGTCAGCAGCAACGTACGGGAAATGTCGACCGAGAACCGTCATATCAGCCAGCAAACCCGCGCTAACACGGATCAGCAGCAGGAAGAAATGCACAACGTGGTCACTGCCACCCAGGAAATGTCGGCCACCGCCCACGAAGTTTCCCGCATTGCCGCTGACGCGGCTGGCCGCGCCCGCGATATTCATACCACCATCAATGACTCCCAGCGGATTCTGTCCAGCGCTTCCACCAGCGTTGAGCAGCTGACCAGCAGCATGCACACGGCCAGCGAGTCCATTTCCCGCGTCGAAAGCCGCTCCGATGACATCAACAAGATTCTGGAAGTGATTCGGGCCGTCGCCGAACAGACCAACCTGCTGGCTCTCAATGCCGCCATTGAAGCCGCCCGCGCTGGTGAACAAGGCCGCGGTTTTGCCGTCGTGGCCGATGAAGTGCGTACGCTGGCGTCGAAGACCCGCGCCTCCACCGAAGAAATCGACTCACTGATCAGCAGCCTGCAAGAGGAAGTACGAACCACGGTAGAAATTATCGAGCAAGGCAGCGTGCGCGCTGGCGGCGCCATGGAGTCCACCCGTAATGCCAACGAGGCGCTGCATACCGTTGTGACCGCGATTGGTGATATTGCCGATCACATCAATCAGGTGGCAACCGCGGCAGAAGAGCAAAGTGCCACCAGTAATGAAATTACCCGTAACCTGACCGTGATTGGTGACGCCACCCAGACGCTGGCACAACTGGCGCAGGAAGCCAGCCTGTCGAGTGACAAAGTCGCCGCCGAGCTGGATAAACTGGATTCACAACTGCAACAGCTGAACACCTGATAGCTGGCCGAGTGGGTTATGCCATGGGTGCTGCAACCAGCACCCGCATAACACCAGCGTTTTTCTACATCACCAGCCACAAGCTGGCAAACCCCACCAGCAACGAACCGGCCATGGCACCGGCGACACGAATCCCCAGCGCCATGCGGCCAATCACCAGCGCCAGTATCGACTTGAAGACGTTATTAACCGTCACTGCAATCAGAATCCCGGTCGCTGCAGCTGGCAGGCTGAGGGTTTCAGCCACCGACATACGGGACAGTGACAAGCTGATGGCATCAACATCCGTGATGCCGGACACCGCTGCCAGCAAATACACACCGGTATCCCCCAGTTCCTGCCGCAACCATTCCGCCAGCACCAGAATCACCACCAACATACCGCCGAGAATCAACGCCGACTGTAGCTCCAGCGGGTTCTTGGCCAGCTCGGGATGCGTTACCTCGGTTTTGCCCTGTTTCAGGCTGATCACAATCGCAGGCAGATACAGCATCAGGGTCATCAGCACCACAGGCACCAACAGCACACTCACCAGCTCATGATTGATCAACAGGCAATACAGCAGAATGCGCGGAAACATGGTGCCGCAAGCCAGCAGAATACCAGCGGACAGCAGTGCTGAATCAGCCGGTGAAGAACGCGCCAGGCGGGAAAAGTGCAGCGTCAGCGCCGTTGAAGAACTGAGTCCGGCAAACAGGCTGGTGAACAGCAAGCCCTTGCGAGCACCGGCAATACGCACCGAAAAATAGCCGATAAAGGAAATCGAGGCGATCAGCACCACCATCCACCAGATGGCGTACAAATTAATCACCCCTCCCGGCCCCATACCGGTTTGCGGCAACAGCGGCAGCATCACCACCGAAATCAGCAATAACTTCAGCGCCGCATCCAGCTCGTTCTGTTGCAGCTTGCGCAGCGCACCGTGAATGCCGACCTTGTTGTCCAGAATCATGGTGGTGATCACCGCCGCCATGGCTGCAATCACGGCTTCACCGCTGACCGCCATGGCACCAAAACAGAAGGTCAGCAGCAAACCAACAATGCCGGTAATACTGTAATTACGAGTCGCTTCCGCCTGCAGCCGATAACCGGTCAGGGCTAACGCTGCCACTACCAGCAGCATGGCGGGCATAAACCAGAAGGTCAGCTGTTGCGACAACAATGCTGCAATGCCACCAGTCAGCGCCGTGAGGGAATAGGTACGAATACCGGCAACGCGGGCACCGGCTTCCTGTTCACGGGAAACCCAGCCGCGCTGCACGCCGACCATGGCCCCCAGCAAGAGCGCAATCAGCAGCTGGAAAGCCGTTTCCGAGGTGCCATTAACAAACAGCGAAAGATCCATGCAAGGCCAACTCCGTTACCACAGGATCATTTCATCATGGATGATTTGGGGCGTTTTTGCAGCTCAGCAGTGCGCTAGTTTGCAGAGTCCTGATCAGGATATGAGATAACCACACCACCAGCACTCTTGTTGACTAACTCGCGTTCGAATTCGACCTGCTCGGAAGCGGCCACCAGCACGGTCAACACCACCTGGCTACCAAACTCACAGCTTTGCTGCTGGGTTGGGTATTGCTCCAGCAAGTGCCGCACCACGGATTCGTGGGGATAATCGTAAGACAGCGTCAGACAGGTCTGTGGCACCCGTTCTTCAGTCGGCAGATCTTCCAGCGCCAGCGAGACGGCATCAGAATAGGCTCGTTGCAAACCACCTGTACCCAGCTTGATGCCACCAAAATAGCGCACCACCGCCACCACCACTTCGCCAAGACCACTGTGCTCCAGCACTTTTAACATCGGCCGCCCGGCTGTGCCGCTGGGTTCGCCATCATCGCTCATCGACATTACGGTGGTATTGGGTGCTCCGGCGATGTAGGCCCAGCACACATGGCGGGCCTGCGGGTGGATTTCCCGTACCGAACGAATAAAGGCTTCGGCCTCATCACGATTACCCGCACGGCCAACAAAACTGATGAACTGGCTGCGTTTGATTTCAAACTGGTGCAAATGGGGTTCGCTGACGGCGGGAACGGGATAAACAGAACTCATGAAAACTCGGCGGCCGGAAACAACAGAGCCGTCATTCTGACGGCTCTGTTGCAGGCTGTCGACCAGACAGCTCCCTCCATCCCATCCCCCAATGACCTGGCAAGACGTATCAGTCCATCAGGGCGTCGCTGTTGGAACTGGTGACACTGCCGAACACCTTGTCGAACTCGGCGTAGGCCTTGCGCATCCAGACCTTGGTACGCTGGCGTTCCATCAGGCTCAGGCCACCTTCACTGCTGTTGGTGGCTGCCCAGAACGACAGCTCGTTCTTGTTGATCTTGAACATGGTGGAAGCATGCAGGGCTGGCAGCGTAATCGACTGAATACGGGTCAGCTCATCTTGCTGGTTAGCCGTGGTCAGCGCTTCAATGTCACTGAACACCGAGCCACGACCTTCGTTTTTGACCACCACGCAGTTGAGGAAATATTTGTATTTGGCGAAGAAGCGCTCCAGCAACAGCTGGGAATCCGGGCTGTCATCGACCAGATACCAATACACCAGTGGTACGTTCATTTCCTCACACATGTCCAGTACGCCGTTGTCGTCGATCCAGCGATCAAGGAACTTCTGGCTCTGGGCCGGTAAATCCACCACCACTTGCTGATCCTGCTCCAGCGCCAGTTCCATAATCGCATCGGAACTTTCAAAGCGATCAAGCTGCAGCGCCTGGGTGAAATCCTTGTAGTAGCGGGTCGTCGTCGAGTGCGACTGGTCAGCGTCCAGACCTGTGTACTGCATGCCCTTGTCGAGACAGTATTGCGACAGCAGTCGTGCCATTACCGATTTACCAACGCCGCCTTTTTCACCGCCGACGAAATGAATCATGCTCATAATCTACCGCTTCCTTTTGTGGTGGGCTCCAGTGTGGGCCAATCCGTTATGCGATGCCAGACAAGCTGTCTGGTTCCGCATCCCCCGGGTTGACGCAACCGGATTTTCGGGCGCCTTTGTAACACAGAGTTGAATACAAGTATTGGGCTGGCCACAGGGGCACCGGGATTTTTATAATGCCGGTACAATTTTGCAGTGGTTTTACGGTGCTTGTGAAAAAGCAGCCGAAAATCTGCGCTGCAGATGTAACACAGCAACTGCAAAAAACAGATTCACCAGCCGGATACTTTCATGAGCAAGAAGAAACGCCGCGACATCCCTCACTATGGTTTGCCGATTCTGGAAACCCACTTCCACCTCGATTACCTCAAGGAAGGGGATTCTGCTGGCGTACTGGCCGCAGGCCGGGCGATTGGCGTCGAGCGTTTTATCACCATCAGTGTCGAACCGGCCAACATGCCCACTGCCCTGGGCTTCAGTCAGCAGTTCGATGACGTTTATTGCACCCTCGGTGTACACCCCCACGAAGCCGCCAGTTTCGACGACGCCACCGAAGCCTATATGCGTGAGCACGCCAGCTTGCAAACCAACCAGGGCAAGGTGGTTGCAGTCGGTGAAATCGGCCTCGATTATTATTACGACCACTGTGACCGCGAGGTGCAAAAGCAGGTATTCCGCCGTCAGCTGGAACTGGCGATTGAATTCGACCTGCCCGTGGTGATTCACACCCGTGAGGCCGATGAAGATACCGCCGCCATCCTCCGCGAATACGCGCCAAGGATGAACCACAAGGGCGTGATCCACAGCTTCACTTCCGGAATGGAGCTGGCGAAGCTTGGCGTTGAACTGGGTTTCACTTTGGGTATTAACGGCATTGTTACCTTTAACAAGGCGGACAATGTGCGGGAAATTGTCGCCGCAACCCCACTGGAAAGCCTGTTGCTGGAAACTGATTCGCCATACCTCACTCCAATTCCGTATCGTGGTATTGAGAACGCGCCGCAGTATTTGCCATTTATTGCCGAGCGAATCGCTGAGGTGAAGGAAATCAGCGTAGAGCAGGTCTTACAGCAAACCTGGCAAAACTCGTTGCGGACTTTTTTTGCCAAACAGCAGCAAGCAGACCCACTGACAGACACCAGCGCCTGACAACCCGTTGGCAGGACGGCCTCTGTCGTAATACAGGAGCATCTATGGCCCTGCCCAAACGTCACAACGACATCAGTCTGGCCCTGCAAGGTGGAGGCGCCCACGGTGCGTTCACCTGGGGCGTGCTGGACCGTCTGCTGCAACAACCCGGCTTGCGCATCAAGGCCATCAGCGGCACCAGTGCCGGTTCGATGAATGCCCTGGCGGTGGCGCAGGGCTTGATGAGCGGCGGCCCGGAGCATGCCCGTCAGTTGTTAACCGATTTCTGGGAAACCGTCGCTGCCAGTGCGCCTTTCAGGCTGACCTCGTTCGCCAGCAACGGTGACGTCAGCATGTCGCCTGCGGTCGGCTTTATGATGAGCCTGACCCAGCACTTTTCGCCCTATCAGCTCAACCCGCTCGACATCAATCCACTGCGCCAGCTGGTCGAAAAATATTTCGACTTTGAGCAGCTGCGGCAGTCCTGTCCGGTTGAGCTGTTTATTGCAGCAACCCACGCCAATACAGGCCGCTTGCGGCTGTTCCGCAATCACGAGTTGTCGGTCGAAGCGGTGCTGGCGTCAGCCTGTTTGCCAACCGTGCACCACACGGTGGAAGTCGATGGCGAGCCCTATTGGGACGGCGGCTTTTCCGCCAATCCGGCAATCTTTCCGCTGTATCACCATCATCAGTGTGCCGACGTGTTAATGATCTTGCTGGCGCCCATGGTGCATGGAAAAACCCCCACCACCGCTGCCGAGATCAAAACCCGCGCCATGGATATTGCCTTCAACGCCGGATTTCTGCGGGAAATGCGGGTCCTGGCACAAGAACGGCAAATGAGCCGCAGCTTCTGGCGGCCCTACAGCAAGCTGGAAAAGCGCATTCAGCGGCTGCGTTTTCATATGATCGATCCGGACGGCGCGCTCGATAACCTACCCTCTGCCACCCGGATGATTCCTGACCAGAAACTGCTGCACCTGTTGCGCGATACCGGCCGTCAGCAGGCCGAACTCTGGCTGCAGCAACATGGCTCATCGGTGGGCCGGCGTTGCAGTATTAATCTGGCGGAAGTTTTTATTTAAATCGCTGCCAACCAGTGCTTTTTCTGAATAAACACCCCACTCTTGAGCGCCGTTATTGAACCACTCTCGCGGCTCTGGCAAGCTGACTGCTTTATTTCGACTTTCTGGTCGCCAGGAATATGAAACGTCCCACCAAAGCAGAAATCCGCCAGCAGCTGAATAACGAGGTGTCGCAATATCTGCAGCATGGCGGTGAGGTCAAGCAGGTTGCCCGTGGCGCATCCGGCCTGCAGGACGGACGTTACGATGAACGCAGTCTGGCGTTTGAAAAACCCAAGGAAGAACGCACCCCGGTCAACGAGGTGTTACAGGCGATTGATCAGCGTCGGCAGGAACAGCGCAAACCCAAACGGACAGCTCCCGACCCGGCCACCAGCAAACGCCGACGCCCACGCAAGAAAATTATCTACGACGATTTTGGCGAACCGCTACGGGTCATCTGGGAAGACTGATCCGCTTACTGACTAAGGACGCCGCCCCACCATGCCGGATTCCAGCCTGATTTTTGCCCTTTCACTGGCGCTGCTGTTTTATGGCCTGCTGGCCCGGCGTATTGATGCCGCCGGCGTCAGCGCGCCGATGCTGATGACATTGGCCGGTATTCTGGTAAGTCCACTGGGACTGAATCTGGTTGATGCCAATATTCAGGCTGAAGGCCTCAAACTGCTGGCGGAGCTGACGCTGGCACTGATTCTGTTCACCGATGCCAGTCAGGTAAACCGCCACCAGCTGTTACGCTTCGGCATTCTACCGATTCGCCTGCTCGCCATAGGCCTGCCGCTGACCATGCTGCTGGGCTGGCTGCTTGCCGTGCCATTGCTGGGGCTGTCGTGGCTGGCCGCCGCCTGGCTGGCGATTATGCTGGCACCGACCGACGCCGCGCTGGCGCAGTCGATCTTCTCGGACCAGCGCATTAACCTCAAGCTGCGGCATTCGATTACCGTCGAAAGTGGTCTTAACGATGGCCTGGCACTGCCGGTCTTGCTGTTTGTGCTGGCACTGATGAGCGCTGGCGACTACGCCTGGCTCGACCACAAACAATGGCCGCTGTTTATGCTGCAGCAGTTTGCCTTTGGCACTCTGGTGGGAATTGGCTGCGGTCGCTGGGGCGGCGAACTGGTGCAGTGGGCCACCGACCACAAACAAACCGAACCCCTGTACCAGCGTTTGTCGTCCTGGTCGCTGGCGATGCTGGCCTACTCCGCTGCAGAGATGATTGGTGGCAACGGCTTTATTGCCGCCTTCATGGCCGGACTGTTTCTCGAAGCACAACGCAAAATCGTAATTCAACGGTTACGGGAATTCGGCGAAGCCGAAGGAGCACTGCTGAGCCTGCTGGTGTTTTTTCTGTTTGGACTGGTGTTCGTCCATGAAGCCTGGCCACTATTCAGCTGGCCACAACTGGGTTACGCCCTGTTAAGCCTGACCCTGATTCGCATGCTGCCAGTGCTGATCAGCCTGCTTGGCAGCGGCCTGCCGTTTGGCTCAAAGATATTCCTCGCCTGGTTCGGCCCGCGCGGCATCGCCAGTATTTTGTATCTGTTAATGGCGATTCAGGCAATGGGCCACGCCGACCGGATTCCAGCCTACGACACCGTCTTCGGAACCACGGTACTGACGGTACTGCTGAGTATTCTGCTGCATGGCCTGTCGACCCATGTCTGGCAGCGCTGGCCAAAGTGACTGCGTTAAATATTCAAATAAGATCTATTTAAATTATTTTTTATTCTTTTACGAAATTAAAGAAAGCCTCCTAATATGCTCCACCCAAATCTAGAGGAGCTGCCAAATGGATTGGCAAAGCTGGCTGACCGTCTTCCTGACCCTGACTTCCTTGCTGCTATTGGCGCTATCCCGCCTTGGCCCACATCTGATCATGATGGCAAGCCTGACCATCCTGAGTGCCACCGGTATTCTGACCAGCAAGGAAGCGCTGGCGGGATTCAGTAACAGCGGCATGCTAACCGTTGCCGCCATGTTTGTCGTTGCCGCAGGTGTTCATCACTCCGGCGGTGTTGACCTGTTGGTTCATCGCATCCTCGGGCAGCCCAAATCAGTACGAGCCGCAATCAGCCGTATTTTTCTGCCGGTGGTAGTTTTTAGCGGCTTCCTCAACAATACGCCGGTGGTGGCAACCCTGATTCCGGCGATTAACGCCTGGTCCCGCAAGATCCGTATCCCGGCTTCAAAGCTGATGATTCCACTCAGTTACGCAGCCATTCTGGGAGGAACCCTGACGTTGGTCGGCACCAGTACCAACCTGGTGGTGAATGGCCAATATCAGAATCTGACCGGAGAAGCCGGTTTCTCGCTGTTTGCCATTACTGCCGTGGGATTGCCGGTTGCCATCGCCGGACTGATATTTATCTGGCTGTTTTTCCCCCGCTGGTTACCACAACGCGACAGTCAGGAACCATTCGCCAATCTGCGTGAATTTACCCTCGAAGTGATGGTCGATCCTGCCGGGCCACTGGTCGGTAAAACCATTGCAGCAGCCGGGCTGAGAAACCTTGAGCGTATTTATCTGGTGGAAATTGAACGCCAGCAAAGCCTGCTTGGAGCGGTATCTTCCGATGAAATCCTGCAAGCCAATGACCGCCTGATCTTTGCGGGTGATACCCGTGCTATCCCGGACTTGCTGCGTACTCGTGGCATCCTGCCATCACCGGATGAAAGTCATACGCTGGAACGTGACCGGGCTGGCAGGCGTCTGGTTGAAGCCGTGCTGTCACCGCACTGCAGTGCAGTGGGTCTGGCCATTCGGGAAGCACGTTTCCGAGACCGCTACGGCGCTGTTGTGCTGGCGGTTGCCCGAGGTGGTGAGCGGGTCAAGGGGCACCTTGGCACCATCCGCTTGCAGGCTGGCGATACCCTGCTGCTGGAAGCGCGACCGGCATTTGTCAGCCGCCAGCGGTACAACAAGGATTTTCTGCTGATCAATGAGCTGGATGAAGAACCACCACGTCATGAACGGGCATTACTGTCCTGGGGAATTCTGTTGCTGGCGGTTGGCTCAGCGGCCCTTGGCCTCACCAGCATGCTGAACGCTGCCCTGGTTGGTGCTGCAGCAATGATTCTGAGCGGTTGCTGTTCTGCCAGCCAGGCCGAAAAGAGCATCGATCTGACCGTGCTGATTACCATCGCGGCCTCATTTGCACTGGGCGCAGCCTTGCAAAAAACCGGCGTGGCAACCCTGGTCGCCGAATCCATCGTTGATCTCAGCATGGGCCAGGCCTGGCTGATGCTGTTACTGACTTACGTGACGGTTTCGCTGCTAACTGAAACCGTTACCAACAACGCGGCGGCGGTACTGATGCTGCCAATCGTGCTGCAGATCACCGAACAAGCCCAACTCAATAATGAGCCGTTTATTTTTGCCATCATGATGGCCGCCTCAGCCAGCTTCGCTACCCCGCTTGGCTATCAGACCAATCTGATGGTGTATGGCCCTGGCGGCTATCGTTTCAGTGATTTTCTGCGCGTTGGCCTGCCAATGAACCTGTTTATCGGCGCCGTGACGCTGGCAGTGTTACTGATCGGCTGGCCCTTGCACCGCGCCTGAGCCGGACGACGCCAACTGGCTCTGCTGTAACTCGGCGAGCCGGTTCTTGGCTTCAATCCACTGCGCCATATAGCGGGTGCTTTTCATGCTGTGGTGGCGCAGCATGGCGCCGTAAAAGCCACTCAGCCGATGCTGTTCAAGGTTGTCTTGCAGCTGTTGCAGCCGCTGACGCAAATAGTCGCCATGCTGCTGCACGTTAAAACGCCGTTCGATCAGCTGTGCGGCGGCAGCTGACGCCTGCTGCCAGGGCCCGGCTTGTTGATAGAGGGTTACCGCCGCAGCGGCCAGTTCGTCAGGCTGTTGTGCAACCAGTGCCGCGGCGGCGGTCGACTCGTCGTACATGCCTTCGGCACCAATCGGTGTCGTCACCACTGGTGTGGCAGTCAGCGCAGCATCAATCAGCTTGCCTTTCAGACCGGCACCAAAACGTAACGGCGCCAGCATCACCCGGGCGTCTGCGACCACTTGCAGGGCGTCATCAGCCCAGCCCTTGACCAGAAATCCGAGTTTTTCGTTATGCAGCTGGGTGGCTTTTTTCGGTGGATAAGCGCCGTAGATATGCAGTTCGGCCTGCGGCAATTGCTGGCGAATCTGGGGCCAGATGGCTTCGCGCAGCCAGCGTACCGCATCCCAGTTGGGCTCATGACGGAAGTTGCCGATGCAGACAAAATGCTGGCGCTGTTCGAAGGTCTTGCCAGACGCTGGCAGAGCAGCAGCTGCCAGCATAAAAGGGCTGTAACAGAGCTGTGCCGCCGGTATCTGGAACTGCTGTTGCAGCCACTGCATTTCAAATTCCGAGATCACCAGCGTCAGATCGCAGCGCAGTACGGCGGCGATTTCACGCAGCGCCAGTTCCGAGTGAATGTGCTGCAGCTGCAATTCCGTAGCGGCTTTTAACGCCTGCTGGCGCGCATGACGCAACGAGTGGACGTCTTCCATATCCAGAATCCGCAGTGCCTGCGGGCACACGGCTTCAACCCGCCAGCCGAATTGTTCTTCCATCATAAAGCGGTCGAACATCACCAGCGCTGGTTGTAGTTGCTGCAGGTAATCGTCAAAACGGCTGTCGTTGAGCTGTATGCGGACCGCTTCAACATCGATCCTGGCCAGTTCAACCGCGTGCGGGCTCCAGTCGGCTGGTGATCCAAAGGTGACCTGATAACCGGCCAGCTGCAGCTGTTCAATTAATTGCAACATACGGCTACCCGCCGCTGATGACGCTGGCTCCGGCCAGACATAACCGATTACCAGGGCTGTTTTTGGCAGGGCTGTTTGGCGCGAGGCTGTTTTTGACAGCCCGGTTTTTGTTTCACTCACAGTTGTTACCCGCTTTGACAAGGCGGCGGATTATAGCAGGCTGCCAGAAGATTCCTGCCCTGCTGCTCCAGCGGCAGTGGTTAGCTTTTGCCCCTGTCGATAAGCTTCCAGCTGGGCGTTGGCTTGGCTGCCAAACAGGATGCTGGCCAGCTCGGTCAAACCGGCGTCCTGCAGAATGGCCGCCTTGCCAAGGGTTTGTTCCAGCAGCGTGCGACGGCGTAAAAAATCTTCCAGTGTGGTGACGTATTCGTGTTCGGCTGCGTACCAGACTTCGGCTACTCGCAGGTCATCACCATCAAGTATCGGCGCCAATTCTTCCGGATGCTCAATTACCCTGGCCAGTATCAGCAAGGCATCATCACCATAACGCCGCCACCAGCGTTCGGGCAGCGGTTCTTGCAGGTGTTCACACCAATAATGATTCAGCCCCTGAGTCCGGCAGGCGGCGATAAAATCATCGCGGCGTTCAATCACAGGTTCACCGTACCAGCCAAACGTCGAGCGGCTCAGTGCAATCCCCTGCTGTTCCACCAACTCACACAGCTCTTCACCAACGTTCAGGCAGTCGGTCAGCTTGCCACCAAACACACTCAGCCAGGGCAATTCCGGGTCTGCTTCAATCACATGGCGACGCGACAGGTTTTGCCAGTCAGCACTGCTGGCTTCCGCTGAACCAGCTGTCACGGCCAGCGGCCGCACACCAAAACGCTCGGCAATAATGTCGTCCCGGGTCAGTGGCTGGGGAAGTTGTAAACAACGATTGGCGTTGTCGAGCAAAAACTGGCGTTCGTCGTCGCTGGCGCTTGAGGCAGGGTCTGATACCACTGTGTCGGTCGTACCAATACAGCTGCGGCAGCCCAGCGGCATCACGAAAAACAGTCGGCCATCGCTGGCAAAAAATGCCAGTACCTGTTTGCCGTCGCCAATTCTCGGCACGATCAAATGCAGCCCGCTGGAGAAGCGGTGCTGTTGCTGCGTCGACCGCCTGGCTAACTGATTGAGTTGATCCACCCAGGGGCCTGCCGCATTGATCACCAGTCGGCTGCGCAGCTGACGGATCTCACCGGAGAGCTGATCCTGTAGCTGAACCTGCCAGCCAAAGTCGTGCTGCTCAAAATGAGTTGCCCGGGTGTAACTGGCAATCACAGCACCACGTTTCAGTGCCGTCTTGACCAGATCAAAGGTAAAGCGGGCATCACCGTCCACCAGCCAGGCATCTGAGTATTCCACCGCGCCCTGCAGCTCACGGCTGTCTACCGTCGTCGCCCGCTGCCGCAAGGAACCGGCTCCCAGCAAGGCCGGTATACGGGTTTGGCCGCGCCCCAGGAACCAATAAAGCCAGGCGCCAGCCCAGATCATCCAGGCTGGCTTGCGGAAACCCTTCGCCACCGATGCCAGAAAACGGATTTCACGGATACGATTGGGAAAACTTTTCAGTAACTGGTTACGGCTGCGGCACAACTCTCGCACCAGTTGCACTTCGCCCTGTTCCAGATATTTGATGCCCCCCCACACCAGACTCGAGCTGTTGGCACTGGTTGCTGACGCTATGTCGTGACGTTCTACCAACGCGACTTTGGCGCCACGAGCCGACAAGGCTGCCGCCGCCACGGCACCATTGATGCCACCACCAATGATCAGTACATCAAACTGACCACCGTCGAGCTGTTTAAGACAGGAATCCCGTTGCAATCCGCTACCCTCTCTGGCCGATAACAAGCCGCACCTGAACTAGCACATCACCCGTTCAATAGCCTTGTGCCAGCCGGCCAGCAATTCTTGTCGTTGCCCGGCAATCATCTGGGGATGACGCTCCGCCGAGCATTGCCACAACTGACGAAAACGTTGCTGATCACCCAATAAACCGGTGTAACGACTGGCCAACCAGGCAACCCCAAGCGCTGTGGTTTCCAGTACGCTAGGTCGTTGTACCGGAACATCCAGCACATCGGCGAGAAACTGCAGCATCCAGTTATTCGCCGCCATACCGCCATCAACCCGCAACGAGGTGGGCCGCAAGCCATCTTTGGCCATGGCGTCGAACAGGTCTGCGGTCTGATAACACACCGCTTCCAGCGCGGCTCGCGCCAGTGCCGCCTTACCGGCGCCACGGGTCAGACCGACGATGGCACCACGAGCGTCCGCTTGCCACCAGGGCACACCAAGACCCGTAAAGGCAGGCACCAGATAAACACCCTGATTGGAATTCAGACTGGCTGCCAGTGTTTCCGTTTCTGCCGCAGACTGAATCACCCCCAGCTCGTCGCGCAGCCACTGCACTGCGGCACCGGCAATAAAAATCGATCCTTCCAGTGCATAACTGCGCTTGCCATCCAGCTGCCAGGCCACGGTCGACAACAAGCGATTATTGGAAGCGACAATCTGCTCGCCGGTATTCAGCAGCACAAAACAGCCGGTGCCATAGGTGCTTTTGATTTCACCGGCCTCAAAACAACATTGGCCAATACTGGCAGCCTGTTGATCACCGGCAACGGCCGTCAGAGGAATATCGTAATGACCAGTCAGAGTCGCCGGAATGACGCCAAAATCGCTAACGCAGTCACGAACTTCAGGCAGCAGTGAGCGAGGCACCCGAAACAGTTGCAGCAGTTCGTCGTCCCAATCGCCGCTGGCAAGATTGTATAGGTTGGTACGGCTGGCATTGGTGGCGTCGGTGAGATGTAAAGCGCCCTCCGAGAAACGGGCTATCAACCAGCTGTCAACGGTGCCAAACGCCAGTTCACCGGCGTCGGCTTGCTGGCGGGCAGCGTCGACGTGATCGAGTATCCAGCTGATTTTGGTGGCGGAGAAATAGGGATCCAGCAGCAAGCCCGAGCGCTGTTGCAGCCATTCGGCATCGATATTTTGCTGCAACCGCTGGCATTCGGCTGCGGTGCGACGATCTTGCCAGACAATGGCATTGTAAATTGCCCGACCAGATGATCGCTGCCACACCAGGGTGGTTTCACGCTGATTGGTAATACCAGCGGATAACACCCGATAGCCCAGCTCAGTGGCCTGGCTCAACGCCGATCTAACGGTCTTCAGAGTAGATTGCCAGAGGTCTTCCGGGTCGTGCTCAACCCAGCCATCGGCCGGATAATACTGCTGGAATTCCTGCTGCGCCGAACAGACGATCTGACAGTCGCCATCAAAGACAATCGCCCGGGTACTGGTAGTACCCTGATCGATTGCCAGTACGGCCGGTTTTACTGCTGCAGACTTCATTACTGCTCCTTGCGGTTGGGAAGTGCCCGGCAAGCTGCTTCATTGCCCGGCAGACAGCTACCGATGGCCAATCCCACAATCAGCCACAGACCTTTTTATAATAGCTAACGAATTCTTCACGAGCCGAAGCCAGTTCGCTTTCCTGCAGGTATTCCCGCTCACCCTTTTCGTTATAGCGGTACATCGGCCTGCCACCCGCTTCAATTTCCTGCGTACGACCTCGCATACTGGTGCAATAGTCTTTTTGGGCCTGGGCTTTGGCATCGGCCTGCTGCTGTTGGGCCTTGGCTTCCGCTTGTTGCTGACGTTCCTGCTGGCGCTGCTCGAGGAAGGCTTTCTGGGCTTGCTGGCGGGCGGCATCCTGATTACCAGCAGACACTGGCGACGGGTTATTGGCGATGTTCATACCGGTGGCCTGAACGGCCTGCGGAGGCCGGTCGCCGTAGTGAACCTTGCCATTGGCATCGGTCCATTTGTAGATACCGGCACTGACCGGCGCGGCAATGATCAAGCTGGCCAGCAGGCCAACCAGTGAGGATCTGATCATGACTACAATCCATGTAGGTTAAAAATCAGTCAACAAGGGTAAAGCATGTCAGCCTGACTGACGAGTTTTTTCGCTAATAACAAAAACGCCTCCCGAAGGAGGCGTTTTTAACAGCAATACGACAGATCAGACGTGTTTGACTTCGTCGATCTCGTATTCAACGGTACCACTGGGAACCTTGACAACCACCACGTCGCCTTCTTCCTTGCCAATCAGGGCACGGGCGATAGGAGAAGAAATGGAGATACGGTTGTTTTTGATATCCGCTTCGTCTTCACCAACAATCTTGTATTCCACCGCTTCATCGGTGTCGACATTGATGATGGAAACTGTGGTACCAAACAGCACCTTGCCAGTGTGAGGAATCGTCGAAATATCGATCACCTGGCAGTTGGACAGCTTGCCTTCAATATCCTGAATACGACCCTCGATGAAACCCTGCTGCTCTCGGGCAGCGTGGTATTCAGCGTTTTCCTTCAGGTCACCATGTTCACGGGCTTCTGCGATCGCGGCGATAACGGTCGGGCGATCGACAGTCTTCAAGCGTTGCAACTCGTCGCGCAGTGCCTTTTCCCCTTCAACAGTCATGGGAAATTTTTGCATGCATTGACTCCTGTTGATGTTTCCAGTGTGCCTGCGAGCAATTAAATGCTCGCGTGCAGTTCTTGCAGACGGTGTACTTCACTCAAGCCATCAGAGCGCAGTGCTTCAACAACCGCTTCTGCACCCGCCATCGTGGTGGTGTAGTAAACCTTGTGTTGCAGCGCGCTACGGCGGATGTCTGCAGAATCCTTGATAGCCTGTACACCATCGGTGGTGTTGATGATCAGTTCGATTTCATCGTTCTTGATCATGTCGACGATGTGTGGACGACCCTGGGTTACCTTGTTAACCCGGGTTGCTTCAACACCAGCCGCCTGCAGTACCCGATGGGTGCCGTCAGTACAAACCAGTTTAAAGCCACACTCAACCAGCCCCTTGCCCAGTGCCGCCAGATTTTCCTTGTCAGCATCACGCACTGACAGGAAAGCAGTACCGCTTTCAGGCAGGTTGGCACCGGCACCCAGCTGGGCCTTGAAGAAGGCTTCGCCAAAGGTTTTGCCAGCACCCATCACTTCGCCAGTCGACTTCATCTCAGGGCCAAGGATAGGGTCAACACCCGGGAACTTGTTGAACGGGAAGACCGCTTCTTTCACAGAGAAGTAAGGCGGTACGATTTCAGCCGTAAAGCCCAGTTCTTCCAGTGTCTTGCCTGCCATTACCTTGGCTGCAATCGCCGCCAGGGAAGTGCCAATACACTTGGATACGAACGGCACAGTACGGGATGCACGAGGGTTTACCTCAATCACGTAAATTTCACCGTCTTGCCACGCCAGCTGGGTGTTCATCAGACCAACAACGCCCAGTTCCAGCGCCATGGCAGCAACCTGCTCACGCATCTTGTCCTGCAGGTCAGCCGGCAGGCTATACGGTGGCAATGAACAAGCGGAGTCACCGGAGTGAATACCTGCCTGTTCAATGTGCTGCATGATGGCACCAATGACGACGCGCTCGCCATCACATACGGCATCAATGTCCACTTCGATCGCACGATCGAGGAAGTGATCCAGCAGTACCGGCGAGTCGTTGGAAACAGAAACCGCTTCGTTCATGTAACGACGCAGGGATTCTTCGCTGTTAACGATTTCCATCGCCCGGCCACCCAGAACGTAGGATGGACGAACCACCAGCGGGTAACCGATGTCAACGGCTTTGGCCACCGCTTCTTCAACTGAAGTCACGGTCGCGTTCACTGGCTGCTTCAGACCCAGACGCTGAATCATCTGCTGGAAACGCTCACGGTCTTCAGCACGGTCGATCGCTTCCGGGGAAGTACCAATGATAGGCACACCGTTGGCTTCCAGTTCGTTGGCCAGTTTCAGCGGAGTCTGACCGCCGTACTGTACGATCACGCCTTTTGGCTTTTCTTTCTCAACGATTTCCAGCACGTCTTCCAGGGTTACTGGTTCGAAGTACAGACGATCGGAGGTGTCGTAGTCAGTCGAAACCGTTTCAGGGTTACAGTTAACCATGATGGCTTCGAAGCCCAGTTCCTTGACGGCCAGTGCGGCGTGTACACAGCAGTAGTCGAACTCAATGCCCTGACCAATACGGTTTGGACCACCACCCAGCACAATGATCTTGTCGCGATCAGTCGGGTTCGCTTCACACTCTTCCTCGTAAGTGGAGTACATGTAAGCGGTGTCGGTGGCAAATTCTGCCGCACAGGTGTCAACGCGCTTGTAAACCGGACGCACGTTCAGCTTCTGACGGTGCTTGCGGAAAGCTTTCTCGGTAATGCCCATCAGCTTGGCCAGACGGGCGTCAGAGAAGCCTTTGCGCTTGAGACGGAAGACAGCGTCGTAATCCAGCGCCGTCAGTGCGGTCGCTGCAACTTTCTGCTCTTCCTTCACCAGATCTTCGATCTGTACCAGGAACCACGGGTCGATCTTGGTGAAGCTGAATACTTCATCCACGCTCATACCCAGACGGAACGCGTCAGCCACGTACCAGATACGCTCGGCTTGTGGAGTCACCAGCTGGGCAATCACGATGTCGCGTGCGTCTTCAGCAGCTGGATCCACTTTTGGATCAAAACCGGTAGCGCCCACTTCCAGACCACGCAGGGCTTTCTGCATGGATTCCTGCTGGGTACGGCCAATCGCCATAACCTCACCAACGGATTTCATCTGGGTAGTCAGACGGCCGTCAGCCTGCGGGAATTTTTCGAAGGTGAAACGCGGAATCTTGGTAACCACGTAGTCGATGGACGGCTCGAAAGACGCTGGGGTCGCACCGCCAGTGATGTCGTTCTGCAGTTCATCGAGGGTGTAACCCACTGCCAGCTTGGCAGCAACCTTGGCGATCGGGAAACCGGTTGCCTTGGACGCCAGCGCAGAAGAACGGGAAACCCGTGGGTTCATTTCGATCACGACCATACGGCCGGTGTTCGGGCAAATACCGAACTGAACGTTGGAACCACCGGTCTCAACACCGATTTCACGCAGTACCGCCAAAGAGGCGTCACGCATGATCTGGTATTCCTTGTCGGTCAGCGTCTGGGCAGGCGCAACCGTGATGGAGTCACCAGTGTGAACACCCATTGGGTCGAAGTTTTCGATGGAGCAGATGATGATGCAGTTGTCGTTCTTGTCGCGAACAACTTCCATCTCGTACTCTTTCCAACCGATCAGGGATTCGTCGATCAGCAGCTCGTTGGTTGGAGACAGGTCCAGACCACGCTGACAGATTTCTTCGAACTCTTCCTTGTTGTAAGCGATACCGCCACCGGAACCCCCCATGGTGAAGGATGGACGGATAATGCACGGGAAGCCCAGACCTTTCTGAACTTCACGGGCTTCTTCCATGCTGTGGGCGATACCGGCGCGTGGACATTCCAGACCGATGGACTTCATGGCCTTGTCGAAGCGGTCACGGTCTTCGGCCTTGTCGATGGTGTCGGCGTTGGCACCGATCATCTCAACACCGAATTCCTTCAGCACGCCAGCGGCTTCCAGGCCCAGAGCACAGTTCAGTGCAGTCTGGCCACCCATGGTTGGCAGCAGTGCGTCAGGACGCTCTTTTTCGATGATCTTGGCAACCGCTTCTACCGTGATTGGCTCAATGTAGGTGGCATCTGCCATGGCCGGGTCGGTCATGATGGTGGCCGGGTTGGAGTTCACCAGAATGACGCGGAAACCTTCCTCACGCAGGGCTTTACAAGCCTGGGCGCCGGAGTAGTCAAATTCACACGCCTGGCCAATAACAATTGGGCCGGCGCCGATAATCAGAATGCTTTTAATGTCGGTACGTTTTGGCATGACTCGGTCCCGTTCTCTTACGCCTTGGCTTTTTCAATCAGTTCAATGAAATGGTCAAACAGTGGCTGCACATCGCGTGGGCCCGGGCTGGCTTCAGGGTGACCCTGGAAGCTGAACGCAGGCTTGTCGGTGCGGGCGATGCCCTGCAGCGTACCGTCGAACAGGGATTTGTGAGTGGCCTTGATATTGGCTGGCAATGAGCTTTCGTCAACCGCAAAACCGTGGTTCTGGGAAGTGATCATGACCTTGCCAGTCTCAAGATCCTGCACCGGGTGGTTGGCACCGTGGTGGCCATGACCCATTTTCACAGTCTTGGCACCCGAGGCCAGCGCCAGCAGCTGGTGACCCAGACAGATACCGAACACAGGAATGTCGGTTTCGAGGATTTCCTGAATCGCCTTGATGGCGTAGTCACATGGCTCCGGGTCGCCGGGGCCATTGGACAGAAATACACCGTCCGGATTCATCGCCAACACTTCAGCAGCCGGTGTCTGGGCTGGAACCACAGTCAGGTCACAACCACGCTCGGCTAACAAGCGCAGGATATTGAATTTAACACCGTAATCGTAGGCAACAACCTTGTATTTCGGCGCTTCCAGCTGACCGTAACCCTGACCCAGTTTCCAGTCAGTTTCAGTCCACTTGTAGGCTTCCTTGACCGTAACTTCCTTGGCCAGATCCATGCCTTTCAGACCAGGGAAAGCGCGAGCTTCTGCCAGTGCCTTCTGTTGGGACTCTTCAGACCAGGCGTCGGCACCAGCCAGCAGACAGCCATTCAAAGAGCCCTTTTCACGCAGAATGCGAGTCAGGCGGCGCGTATCAATATCGGCAATGCCAAGAATATTCTGGCTGCGCAGGTACTCATCGAGAGCCTGCTCACTACGGAAGTTGGAAGCGATAAGTGGCAAATCACGAATCACCAGGCCCTTGGCCGCAATGCTATTGGATTCCACATCTTCCGGGCTGATGCCGTAGTTACCGATGTGAGGGTAAGTCAGTGTAACAATCTGATTGGTGTAGGAAGGATCCGTGAGGATTTCCTGATAACCTGTCATTGATGTGTTGAACACGACTTCACCAACGGACACCCCTTCAGCACCAATGCTGGTGCCTTTGAACAGGCTGCCGTCTTCAAGAGCAAGAATGGCTGGCGTAGACAAAACTGTATCCCCGAGCTAAGAAAATCAGGTGGCGAGGGGCACCGGAAGCATGTACCCCATGCGTAAAAAAGCGGAATGCTGATCAGACAATCGGCATCCCGCTATTTTTTATGAATTCTGTAATGAGAGAACGTTTCAGGCTACGTCGAAAGTAGCGTTGAAAGTCCGCATTTAGATTAACCGCGAATTATACGCAAAGTGGGCAATAGTGTCCACGCCAGCTCAAACCCTGAACAGAGGAAAAAGCCCTTTTCCGCTGCCTCGTTAAAGTACTTTTCCCTTGTTGATGTTTCAGCCACATGCTGGCGGTTTTTATAAAAATAGTTCGCATTTGCAAATATAAACAACCAGTTACATTTAGTTACATACAAAATTAAACCCGAAACAACTTCACAAAAAGTCTGCTGACTCTTTTCATTGTAGACAGAACCAGCCAGCACTGATCATGTTGTCGATTATGGGTCACTCCTGAATCGGAATCGGCTTCTGGCTCCAGGCAAAGCTATCAATTGGAGAGGTATTACCATGCCTGTTGCTGTAGACGGCCGCAGACGCCTGGCCCCTGAAGAGCGCAAGCGTTTGTTATTGATGTACGCCGTTGAAGTATTTTCTCGCCGCGGTATTGGCCGTGGTGGTCATACCGATATTGCGGAAATTGGTGGCGTATCTGTTGCCACGGTTTTTAACTATTTCAAAACCCGCGAAGCGCTGGTGAACGATGTCCTGGCTGAAATTGCCGAGTTTATGATCAACACCGCCGACCAGGCTTTTGCGGATCAGGCATCGCCGCTACAAGGCATTCGCAATTATTTCCAGCAATTTCTGCGCAGCTGCGAAGAACAACCGGATTACATCAAGGTCTGGCTGGAGTGGAGTTCATCGCCACGTGAGGAAGTCTGGCCACAGTACCTGAGCCTGCAAGTGGAATTACTGGAACTGCTGACTGAGCGAATTGAAGCCAGCATCAAGGCAGGCGAACTGAAGCCCGGCCTGCCAGCCAGTGAACGCGCCCGCTGGGCACTGGGTAACTGCCAGATGCTGAGCGGCATGATGTTTGACCCAATGGGCAAACCGGAAGACATGGACGAGATGCTTGATCGCGCGCTCAATCACCTGTTGCAGGCCGCCTGAGCTGACAACCGCGTAACGCGCATAAAAAAACCGGCTAACGCCGGTTTTTTTATGGCTAGACAACAGCTATCAGAAACCCAGAACGTCTTGCATATCGTACAGACCCTGGTCTTTCTTCATCACCCACAGTGCAGAGCGCACGGCCCCCTTGGCAAAGGTCATACGGCTCTGGGCCTTGTGGGTGATCTCCACCCGCTCGCCTTCAGTGGCGAACATTACCGTGTGATCACCAACAACGTCACCACCACGAATGGTTTCAAAACCAATCTGCTTGTGTGGGCGAGCTCCGGTCTGACCCTCACGGCCATAACAGGCCACTTCGTTCAAATCCCAGCCCATGGTTTCAGCCACCACTTCCCCCATCCGTAGCGCGGTACCAGATGGTGCATCGACTTTGTGGCGGTGGTGCATTTCGATAACTTCGATATCACTGTCGTCGCCCATTACGGAGGCAGCCATACGCAGCAAATTCAGACACAGGTTCACACCAACAGAATAGTTCGGCGCAAACACCACACCGGTTTGCTCCGCACCTGCCTGCAGTTCGGCTTTCTGGGCATCACTCAGACCAGTCGTACCAATCACATGCCGCTTGCCATGGGCAACACACAGCTTTAGGTTTTCCAGCGTTGCCGCTGGTGAGGTGAAGTCAATCAGCACGTCGAAGTCATTCACCACAGCTTCCAGGCTCGCGACGGACTTGACGCCCAGTTCCTTGCCCAGACCAGCAATCGCACCGGCATCAACGCCCAGCATTGGATCACCCGGCAGTACAATCGCCGCGCCCAGTTCGGCACCTTCGGCAGCGTCCACTGCCTGAATCAGTACCCGTCCCATTCGGCCGGCGGCGCCGGTTACCGCAATACGTGTCATTTGCTATTTCCCAACAATAAAAAGCCCGTGTGGCAATGAAACCAGACACGGGCTTGCGAGAGCAACCATCAGGCAAGCCGATGGTGCCTTTATTCCAGTTACCGGCCTGAATCAGATCTCTTCAAAGAACTTTTTCACGCCGTCAAACCAGCTTTTCTTTTGTGGCGAATGTTTTTCACCGGTGAGCGATTCCTGGAACTTGCGCAGCAGTTCCTTCTGGTCTTCGGTGAGGTTAACCGGTGTTTCGACCTGCACACGGCAGAGCAAATCACCAGGCGCACCACCGCGAACCGGTGTGACACCCTTGCCACGTAAACGGAACAACTTGCCAGACTGGGTCTCTGCCGGGATCTTCAGCTTCACCCGACCATCCAGTGTTGGCACTTCCAGCTCACCACCAAGCGCCGCATCAACAATGCTGATCGGCACATCGCAATACAGATTGCGGCCATCCCGATGGAACAGCGAGTGCTCACGTACAGACACCTGTACATAGAGGTCACCAGCCGGGCCCCCCATGGAGCCAGCTTCACCTTCGCCCGCCAGGCGAATACGGTCACCGGTATCAACACCAGCTGGAATTTTCACCGACAGGGTTTTGGTTTCTTCCTTTACGCCACGGCCATGACAGCTGTTGCATGGATCTTCAACAATGGTGCCCTGACCACGACAGGTCGGACAGGTCTGCTGTACCGAGAAGAAGCCCTGCTGCATTCGCACCTGTCCCATACCATTACAGGTCGTACAGGTTTTTGGCTTGGTACCCGGCTTGGCACCACTACCGTCACAAACTTCGCAACTCACCAGTGTCGGGATGCGAATTTTCTTCTCGACACCACGAACGGCTTCTTCCAGTGACAGCTCCAGCGTGTAGCGCAAGTCGGAACCACGCTGCGGGCCACCACGGGAACCACCGCCACCGCCACCAAAGATGTCGCCAAAAACATCGCCGAAAATATCGCTGAAACCACCGGCTCCGCCGCCACCAAAGCCACCGGCAGCATTGGGATCAACACCGGCATGGCCATACTGGTCGTAGGCAGCACGCTTTTGCGCATCGCCGAGAATTTCGTAGGCTTCAGTCGCCTCTTTAAACTTGGCCTCGGCTTCCTTGTCATCCGGGTTGCGGTCCGGGTGATATTTCATCGCCAGCTTGCGATAGGCCTTTTTCAGTTCCTTGGCATCCACGCCTTTCGAGACGCCGAGAATCTCGTAATAATCTCGTTTAGACATTGTCTGTGCCCTGAGTTATGAGCAAAAAACGCGGCTATCCCGATTCAGGATGCCGCGTTGAATATTCGTAACGCCAACGGTGTCAGCGCTGTGTAGCTCCAGCTGCCGAAGCAGCCGGATATTGACGCAGCCAGTAACAGCTTACTTGTCTTTCACTTCTTCAAATTCGGCATCAACAACGTCATCGTCGTTGTTCTTGCCGGAAGAAGCTCCTGCGTCTGCACCACCTGCCTGCTGGGCCTGAGCCTGTTCAGCATACAGTTTCTGGGCCAGAGTGCCGGATGCTTCGGTCAGAGCGTTGGTTTTGGCTTCGATTTCAGCCTTGTCGTCACCCTTCAGTACTGCTTCCAGATCAGCGATGGCTTTTTCAATCGCTTCTTTCTCTTCGGCAGTAGCCTTGTCACCCGCTTCTTCCAGAGTCTTCTTGGTCGCGTGGATCATGCCATCGGCAGTGTTACGAGCCTGGATCAGTTCTTCGAACTTCTTGTCGGCTTCGGCGTTGGCTTCAGCATCACGTACCATTTGTTCGATTTCTTCATCGCTCAGACCAGAAGAAGCCTTGATGACGATGGACTGTTCCTTGCCAGTCGCCTTGTCTTTCGCGCTAACGTTCAGAATACCGTTAGCGTCGATGTCGAAGGTTACTTCAACCTGTGGCACACCACGTGGTGCTGGCGGAATATCAGCCAGGTCGAAACGACCCAGAGACTTGTTCTGTGCCGCCTGCTTACGCTCGCCCTGAACCACGTGAATGGTTACCGCAGTCTGGTTGTCGTCCGCAGTAGAGAACACCTGAGACTTCTTGGTCGGAATGGTGGTGTTCTTGTCGATCAGCGGAGTCGCTACACCACCCATGGTTTCGATACCCAGAGTCAGCGGAGTTACGTCCAGCAGCAGCACGTCTTTCACATCACCAGACAGAACCGCGCCCTGAATCGCAGCACCTACGGCGACCGCTTCGTCCGGGTTCACGTCTTTACGTGGTTCCTTGCCGAAGAAGTCTGCAACGCTCTTCTGCACCATTGGCATACGGGTCTGACCGCCAACCAGAATCACTTCGTCGATTTCGGAAGCAGACAGGCCAGCGTCTTTCAGAGCCATTTTGCAAGGTTCCAAGGAACGCTTGACCAGTTCTTCCACCAGGCTTTCCAGCTTGGCACGGGTAACTTTTACGTTCAGGTGCTTTGGACCAGTCGCATCGGCAGTGATGTACGGCAGGTTCACGTCAGTCTGCTGGCTGGAGGACAGCTCAACCTTGGCTTTTTCAGCACCTTCTTTCAGACGCTGCAGAGCCAGTGGGTCGTTGTGCAGATCGATACCGGATTCTTTCTTGAATTCAGCTGCCAGGTACTCGATCAGACGCATGTCGAAGTCTTCACCACCCAGAAAGGTGTCACCATTGGTGGCCAGTACTTCAAACTGCTTCTCACCATCGACGTCAGCGACTTCAATGATGGAAATATCGAAAGTACCGCCACCCAGGTCGTATACAGCAACCGTACGGTCGCCGCCTTCCTTGTCGATACCATAAGCCAGTGCAGCGGCTGTTGGTTCGTTGATGATACGTTTTACTTCCAGACCGGCAATTTTACCGGCGTCTTTGGTGGCCTGACGCTGGGCATCGTTGAAGTAGGCCGGAACGGTAATAACCGCTTCAGTGATCTTCTCACCCAGATAGTCTTCTGCAGTTTTCTTCATTTTCTTGAGAACTTCTGCAGACACCTGAGGAGGCGCCATCTTGCTGCCCTTTACTTCAACCCAGGCATCACCGTTGTCAGCCTGAACGATTTTGTAAGGCACCATGGAGATGTCTTTCTGAACCACGTCATCCTTGAAACGACGGCCGATCAGACGCTTCACAGCGAACAAGGTGTTGGTTGGGTTGGTAACCGCCTGACGCTTGGCTGACTGGCCTACCAGGGTTTCATCATCGGTGTAGGCGATGATGGAAGGCGTAGTACGATCGCCTTCGGAGTTTTCAATAACCTTGGTTTTTTCACCGTCCAGAATCGCCACACAGGAGTTGGTGGTGCCCAGGTCGATACCAATAATCTTACCCATGATAATCTCTCCAAAAACTTGGGCAGTTACTCACTGCCGACTTGTCTTTAATTCTTTAACAGCCCGTTGTTGATTGACGTTGCTGTTGTTAACTCATGCCTTTTATCTATGTCCGAATTTGTCGGTTTCAAGGCTTTCAATCGAATATTTTTTCAGCTTTTCGAAGGCTGTTTCAGGCGTTCTCGTCAATCGACGGAGCACCCTTGCAAACCACCACCATGGCAGGGCGCAACAAGCGACCATGCAGGGTGTAGCCTTTCTGCATCACGGCAACCACGGAGTTTGGCTCAGCGTCCGGGCTCTCGATCATGGTCATTGCCTGATGCAGTTCCGGGTTGAATGGCTGACCAACCGGATCGACGGTTTCAACATTGAATTTGGCCAGGCCAGACTGGAAACCACTAAGGGTCATTTCAATGCCTTCACGAATCGCTTTGGTGGCCTCTTCTACTGGTGCTGCAGCCAGGCCGCGTTCCAGGTTGTCAGCCACGTTGAGCATTTCATTGGCAAACTTTTCCAGGCCAAACTTGTGGGCTTTTTCCACATCCAGCTCGGCACGACGACGCACGTTCTGCATTTCTGCCTGCACACGCAGCATCTGTTCTTTCAATTCGGCAATTTCAGCCTGGGCATCCGCCAGTTGCTGCTCCACAACATCGGCAACGGCTTCAGATTCCGCCGCTTGCTCAACGGTTTCAGCTTGCTGCTCTTCAGCGTTCTGAATCACTTCTTCCTGAACTTTTTGCTCGTCAGACATGAATGGCTCCTCTTGTCGAAAATCGGCGTTGCTCCCTATATGGGGCTGCCCCTGAGGGATTCAAGGGAATCTGGAACAGGTTTTTTCATATTTATTCGAATTCCGGTTGACAGGACAAACTACTGTATATAAAAACACTGTATATCCATTCAGATAACGGAGCCGCTATGCTCGCCCATCTGTCTATTCATCAGTTTGCTCTGGTCGAGCAACTGGAACTTGAGTTCAACAAAGGCATGGCCGTCATCACTGGCGAAACTGGTGCTGGTAAATCCATCCTGCTGGACGCCCTTGGGCTGACGCTGGGCCAGCGTGCCGACGCTGCCATGGTGCGCCGTGGTGCTGACAAGGCCGAGGTTTGTGCCAGCTTCTATCCGACGCCGAATGCCCGCCACTGGCTGCGCAGCCGCGACCTGCCGGACGAGGAAGACCAGATTCTGCTGCGGCGGGTGGTGTCATCCGAAGGCCGCTCCCGTGGCTATATCAACGGCCGTCCGGCATCAGCCAACGACCTGAAGGAAATTTCCCGCCACCTGATCGAAGTGCATTCCCAGCACGCCCATCAGCACTTGCTGGAAAAAGATACGCCAAGACAGGTTCTCGACAGCTATGCCGGTTTGCAGCCATTGGCCAAAACTACCGCTGGCCTGTTCCAGAACTGGCAGCAAGCCAGCAAACGGCTGCAACGGTTGCAGGAGGAAAGCGGTGAAATCCAGGCCCAGCGGCAATTACTGAGCTATCAGGTAGAAGAGTTGCGTGAGCTGGCACTGGCTGAAACCGAACTCGACGAACTGGAGCTGGAGCACAAACGGCTGGCCAACGCCGAATCCATGTTGCTTGACGGCCAACATGCCCTCTCTGCCACCAACGGTGGTGATCACAGTGACAATGGCGCTGCCCAGCTGGCCTATGCGGCACTGCAACAGCTGGATCGTATTGACGATGACCATCCAGTGTTGCAGGAAGCCCGCGAGCTGCTGCAACAGGCCAACATCATGCTGGAAGAAGCAGGCAGTTCACTGAACCGTTATCTGGAACAGGTGGATATAAATCCGCATCGGTTACAGCAGGTCGAGCAGCGCCTCAGTGATATCTTCAGTATGGCTCGCAAGCATCAGATTCAACCGCATCTGCTGTATGAACACTGGCAGCAGCAGGAGGCCGCACTGGCCGAACTGAGCATGTCAGACGAAGATATTGAGCAGCTGGTGCTTGAAGTTGGCGAACTGCAACTCAGCTATCGCCAGCAAGCTGAACAGTTAAGCCAGCAACGTCATGCCGCGGCACAGCGCATGGACGAAGATATCTGCAGCCATTTCGAAGCCATGTCACTCGGCCGCGCCCGTTTTGAAACCCGTATTGACCCTCTGGCAGAACACGAACATAACAAGCACGGTATCGATCATATCCAGTTTATGGTGCAAACCAACCCTGGCATGCCATCCGGCCCACTGGGCAAGGTGGCATCGGGCGGCGAACTGTCACGCATCAGCCTGGCCATTCAGGTTGTTACTGCAGCGACCAGTGATATTTCCTGCATGATCTTTGACGAAGTGGATGTTGGTATTGGCGGCGGTACTGCCGAGCGAGTCGGTCGCTTGATGCGCTCACTGGGCGAACGCGGCCAGGTCATGTGTGTGACCCACCAGCCGCAGGTTGCCGCTCAGGCCCATCAGCATTTTATGGTCAGCAAGATTGCCGGTGATGACTATACCCACACCAGGATTCAGGAGTTGTCCGGCAAGCAGCGGGTGCGGGAAGTTGCACGCATGCTGGGTGGTGTTGATATCACCAATAGTACCCTGTCTCATGCCGAGGAAATGCTGTCACTGGCGAAACAGCTGGCGATCTAGCTTGTTGCCAATTCCCGACAGAAACAAAAACAGCGCCCAAGGCGCTGTTTTTGTTTAAAGCTGTTAATGAACCAAGCTCACTTTTTCTTGCGGATATACAAAACCAGCGAGTGATCAACCAGATCATAGCCATGGTCTGCAGCGATCTGGTGTTGCAGCTTTTCAATTTCCTGATTGGTGAATTCGATGACGGTACCGTCATCCACATCCACCATGTGGTCATGGTGATCACCACGATCCAGTTCAAATACTGAATGGCCACCATCAAAGTTATGACGGGTCACCAGGCCAGCACTTTCAAACTGGGTCAGCACACGATAAACCGTTGCAAGACCCACATCTTCACCGGCGTCGATCAGGGAACGATATACGTCTTCTGCACTCAAGTGAGCTTCAGGGTTACTCTCCAGGATGCTGAGAATCTTGATGCGTGGCAAAGTAACCTTGAGGCCAGCTTTACGCAGCTCGATGTTTTGATCGGACATTAACAACCCTCGAATATTTCACAGCAGGTAAATTCATCAGTATCATCCACCTCCACCGCTATTTGCATGCAAATCGAACACGGGACAACAACTGAATGATTCGACCGACAATTCTGACTTTTTTACTAGGTATTGCAACCCTTTCAGGCTGCGTTTTTCCCGGCGTTCACAAACTGAACATCCAGCAAGGAAATATCGTTACCCAGGACATGCTGGACCAGCTTAAACCCGGAATGACCGAGAGCCAGGTCGAGTTTGTCATGGGAACGCCTGTACTGAAAAACCCGTTTGCCGAACAACGCTGGGATTATCTTTATACTCTGGAAGAAAGAGACGTTATCACCAAACAGTACCTGATACAGGTGTACTTTGATGCCAACCGTCGTTTCGACCACTACAGCGGCAGTGTTCCTGCCGATGCCAACTTCACGGAAAAGAATCAGGCTGATGCCTTGCCGGAAGAAGAGTCCAATGGCAGCACAGTGCCAGCTCAGATAGCAGAATAAAACAAAAAGCCCTGCTGGTTGGCAGGGCTTTTTCTATCAGGCCAATCTGCTTTTTGACTTGCCTTTTAAGCGGCCCGTTTACTTGCCTTTGGCGGCCCGGTTTGCCCGCGCCTGCTTGGGGTCAATCAACAACGGCCGGTAAATTTCAATCCGATCGCCATCACGCACAACTTCGTCCAGATTCCGAACGGCCTTGCCAAAAATCCCCATTTTCGCCGTTTCCAGCTCCAGTCCGGGAAATTCCGCAACAATGCCTGACAGCCTTGCGGCTTCCAGCACGCTGCAACCTTCAGGCACGGAGACCGCCATTACTTTCTGTTTTTCCGGCAGCGCGTAAGCCACTTCTACCGATATTTGCTCAGCCATAAATTTCCTTCGCTCGTTTCACAAAGGCATCCACCATCATATTGGCGACCTGTTTGAAGACCGCACTCAAGGCCATACCGGTAATCTTGTTGGCAACTTCAAACTCCATATCCAGCGACACCTTGCAGGCGTCATCTGCCAGCTTGTGGAAATGCCAGATGCCGTGAAAACGGGTAAATGGGCCATCCAGCAATTGCATCTCCATTTTTTCCGGCCAGACCAGACGGTTATGAGTACTGAAACTCTGATCAATCCCCGCTTTGGAAATCGTCAGGCGCGCTTCAATAAAATCATCACCTTCATCAATTACTTCGGTCTTTTTACAACCATCCAGAAATTCGGGATAACGACGTACGTCATTGACCAGATCAAACATCTGTTCAGCGCTATACATCACCAGAGCACTGCGGGTAATGGAAGTCATGATACCTCTGTGGTTTGCTGACGCAGCTCGCCCCCAGCAAGCTGTGGAGGCGAGCCCTGATACTCAATTAGATTGGCAGACCATGCAGGAAGATAAAGCCGATAGCGACCGGCGAGACGAACTTCAGCATAAACATCCACAGCTTATAGAGCAGCGGTGAATGAATGCGGGCTTCGTGCTTGATGGTCTCCTGACTGACAAACCAGCCTGCGAAAACGGCGATGAGAATACCACCGAGTGGCAGCATGATGTTAGAGGTCAGGAAATCCAGCGTGTCGAAGAAGGTTTTGCCGAACAGTGTGTAGCTGCTCCATTCATTGAATGACAGCACAGTGCCAATACCCAGAAACCAGGAAAAGGCACACACAAACACTGTCGCCTTAACCCGCGAGAAGCCCTTTTCAACGGCCCAGGCAACTGCCGGTTCAGCAATGGAAATGGCCGAGCTCCAGGCCGCAATGGCAACCAGAATAAAGAATACTGCACCAATCAGATCACCCGCCGGCAAATTGGCAAAGGCGATTGGCAGCGTCTGGAACAACAGCCCCGGACCCGCCCCCGGCTCCAGACCATTGGAAAATACCACCGAGAACACCACGATACCGGCAACCAGAGCCACCAGGGTATCAAGAACCCCGACCGCCAGAACGGTCTTGCCCAGTGACGCCTGCACCGGCATGTAAGAGCCATAAGCCATAATCGCGCCCATGCCCAGACTCAGGGTAAAGAAGGAATGACCCAGTGCCACCACCACGCTTTCACCGCTCAACTTGCTGAAATCAACACTGAACAGGAAGGCCAGCGCATCACCAAAACCAGGCGTTGTCAGGGCGTAGCCAAACAGCATCACCAGCATGATAAACAGCAAAGGCATCAATACTCGCAGGCTATCTTCCAGGCCCTTGTTAATACCACGAGAGATAACAACACCCACCAGCACCATGAAGATGGTATGCAGAATGGTCAGCTGCAGCGGGTCGGACAGCAGCCCACCAAACTCGGCACCGGCTACATCGCTGCCTGCCCCACTGAACACACCGGTTGCCATCTTGACGATGTACGACAAGGTCCAGCCAGCAATCACGCTATAGAACGACAGGATAAAAAAGCCGCACAAAGCTCCCATCCAGCCAATGACCCGAAAGAAACCTGGGGCATTTTCCTGTTTTGCCAAGGTCTGCATGGTGTGAATCGGACTCATCCGACCACGACGTCCCAGCAACACCTCAGCCATCATGACCGGGATACCGGCCGCCAAAATGCACGCCAGATACACCAGTACAAAGGCACCGCCACCATTTTCCCCGGTGATATACGGGAACTTCCAGATGTTACCCAATCCAACGGCAGAACCGGTGGCAGCCAGGATAAATGTCCAACGATTGGCCCATACACCGTGCATACCGGTTTTGTCTGAATTCATGTTATTCTTCCCCGCTTAACTAGTGGCTGTATTGTCAAAGATTTGTCATTTCGCCTCAAGCCAATGTCGGTTCAGGTTTGGCCCAATTTTCAAGACTATCTGGGCAAATTCACTATCCGATGTCATGTCAGCGTTTTCGGACCTTGTTTCTGACCTTATGAGTGCCAAGAAAAAAACCCAAAACTCCAGCCCCACCATCGCCCTCAACAAAAAGGCGCGACACGACTTCTTCCTCGAAGACAAACTGGAAGTTGGTCTTGAACTACAAGGCTGGGAAGTAAAAGCCATGCGTGAAGGCAAATGCCAGCTGGTTGATTCCTTTGTCGAATTTCACAAAGGCGAAGCCTGGTTGCACGGTGCCCTCATCACCCCGTTAAACCAGGCATCAACTCACGTGGTCTGCGAACCTCGCCGTGAGCGCAAGTTGCTGATGCATCGTCGCCAGATCGAAAACCTCCAGCAAAAGGTACAAGCCAAGGGTTACACCTGCGTCTGCACCGCCATTTACTGGAAAGGTCACATGATCAAGGGCGAAGTCGCCCTGGCCAAGGGTAAACAGCTGCACGACAAGCGTAACAGCAGCAAAGACCGCGACTGGGCCAAGCAAAAAGAGCGCATCATGAAGCACTCGGTGCGCTGAATGTTACAAATCCACTTGGCAAACGCCGGTGGGTTCTTTAACATTCCGCTTCTGGTTTGGAACTCGCTATGCAAATGGCGGTCACAAACCAAACTGGCCAGAGTTAGCAGCCAGTAGACAAGTTTCTGGGGATGATCCGGATTCGACGTTGATTACAAAGCTAGCGGTGCATGTCGAGAGGGTAAGGTGATCTCGTTAATAAACGTCTTACAAAGTTATAGTCGCAAACGACGAAAACTACGCACTGGCAGCTTAATAACCCTGCCTACCTCCGAACTCAGGTGCCTATGACTGGGGGACGAGGGCTGAGCCCCATAGGATCGCCTGGATGTTTCGCTCGGAACTGAACGGCTAAAACCTGATCGAGCTCGCTGGTCATGCCCTGTCTCTCGGGCCGTGCCTGGCTAAATCAATAGAGAAGACTAAACATGTAGATCTTCTAGTGGAGGATTGGCGGACGCGGGTTCAACTCCCGCCATCTCCACCAAACAACAAAGCCTCGTCCAGTCGGACGGGGCTTTTTTGTTTCTGGTCCATACACCCACGCCACCATTTTCCTGCTGGTCTTATTGCTGTCATAGCCCTGCGGCACCCTCGACAATACGTTTATCGTCCAAAAATTGACCAACTTCGCTATCAGGCAACGATGCCAGCGTTAAGCTGGGATGCAGAGACACTTGCAGGGAGCCGCAATCATGAGCAAACCGAAACCCATTCCTGCCCAGCCAACAGCCTGGCATGCCATGGCTCCAGCGGAAGCGCTCACCCGGCTTTCAGCCACGGCAACCGGCCTGAGCAGCGAACAAGCCAGCCAGCGCCAGCAACAATATGGTGCCAACCGACTAACCCCGGCGAAGCAGCGCAGTGCTCTGATGCGATTGTTGTTGCAGTTTCACAATGTGCTGATTTATGTGTTGCTGGCCGCCGCTGCGCTGACCGTCGCGCTGCAGCATTACACCGATGCCGCAGTGATTGCTGTGGTCGTCATTCTGAATGCCGTGATCGGGTTTCTGCAGGAAGGCAAAGCCGAACGCGCCCTCGAAGCAATTAGCCAGATGCTGTCGCCACAGGCACTGGTCAGCCGTGATGGCCACAAACAAAACCTCGCTGCTGACCAGCTGGTTCCGGGTGATATTGTCCACCTCAACCCGGGCGATCGGGTACCGGCGGATATTCGCTTGCTGCAGGTTACTGCCCTGCGAGCCGATGAAGCCTTGCTGACTGGTGAAGCCGTGCCTGCGTCCAAAAGCGTCGAGGCCGTCGCCAATGAAGCGGTGCTGGGTGACCGCCGCTGCCTGCTCTACTCAGGTTCGCTGATCACCAGTGGAACCGGCACTGGCGTGGTGGTTGAAACCGGAGATAACACCGAAATTGGCCGTATCAGCGCTATTCTGGGTCAGGTCGAAACGCTCACTACCCCACTACTGCGGCAAATGGATCGGTTTGGCCAACAACTGACTTTCGGCATTGTGGTGATGGCGTTGGTAACCATGTTGTTTGGTGCGCTGGTACGGGACTATTCGCTGGCCGATATGTTTCTGGCTGCCGTTGGTCTGGCCGTCGCCGCGATTCCGGAAGGTCTGCCTGCCATCATGACCATCACGCTGGCCTTGGGAGTCCAGCGTATGGTGCAACAACACGCGATCGTCCGTCGTTTGCCTGCAGTCGAAACCCTCGGTTCAGTCACCGTGATTTGCTCCGACAAAACCGGCACCCTCACTCGTAACGAAATGACGGCCACCACCATTGCCACTGTCGATGGTCGCTATGCGGTGTCTGGTGTCGGTTATCAACCGGATGGCCAGATTACCTTTGCTGGCTTGCCACCGGATCAAACCCAGCAAGCAGAGCTGTCTTCTTTGCTACGCGCCGGACTGTTGTGTAACGACGCCAGTTTGCATCCGCAGGATGATCACTGGATCAGCCAGGGCGACCCGACCGAAATTGCGCTGGTGACTCTGGCCCATAAAAGCCAGCTGGCCATCGCTGAAACCCTGGCCGACTATCCGCGACTGGCCGCCATTCCGTTTGAATCTGAACATCGTTTCATGGCCACCCTGCATCAGGATCAACTCGGCCATCAGTTTATTTACGTCAAAGGGGCACCGGAACGACTGATGGAAATGTGCTCCTGCCAACGGGCCAATGGCGAGCAACAACCGCTCAATCGCAATTACTGGTTGCAGCAAATGCACGCTATGGCGAGCCAGGGTCAACGAGTGCTGGCCATCGGTGAACGAATCGTCGGCACACCACTCATTAACGGCTTGCACTACGGCGAGCTGGAACATGAAATCACCTTGCTGGGCCTTATCGGAATTATTGATCCACCACGCTCGGAAGCCATAGATGCCGTAACTGCCTGCCACCAGGCCGGTATTCGGGTCAAAATGATCACTGGCGATCATGCCCTGACTGCTGTTTCTATCGCCAGTCAGCTGGGCATTGGTGATGGTGAAACGGTTCTGAGTGGCCATCATATTGACGAACTTAGCCCACAGGAATTACAGGCCAGAGCCATGCAGGTTGATGTGTTTGCACGCACCTCACCCGAACACAAACTGCAGCTGGTGCAAGCCCTACAAGCCAGTGGCCAGGTGCTGGCCATGACCGGCGACGGGGTAAACGATGCACCATCGCTGAAGCAGGCCGATATCGGTATTGCCATGGGTGACAAGGGTACCGAAGTGGCCAAGGAAGCCGCCGAAATGGTGCTCACTGACGATAACTTTGCCACCATTGCCCGCGCCGTCGGTGAAGGCCGCACAGTCTATGACAATCTGAAAAAGTCGATTTTGTTTATCCTGCCGACCAACGGGGGCGAAGCCCTGACCATTATGGCGGCGATTGTACTGGGTATCGCGCTGCCAATTACGCCGGTGCAAATTCTGTGGGTCAACATGATCACCGCCGTGACGCTGGCACTGGCGTTTGCTTTCGAACCTGCGGAAAGCGATGTCATGCAGCGTAAGCCTCGCCAACCGGGTGAGGCGATTCTGTCTCGCATGCTGATCTGGCGGATTCTGTTTGTGTCGCTGATTCTGGTCTGTGGCACTTTCGGACTGTTCTATTTCCATCACAGCCAGGGTGCTTCGCTGGAGCTGGCTCGTACCATCGCCGTCAATACACTGGTAATGTTCGAGATTTTCTATCTGTTTAACACCCGTTCGATTCAAGGGCCGGTGCTAAACTATCCAGGCCTGTGCGGGAATCGAATTGCCCTTTATGCGATTGGCTTACTGCTGTTGTTCCAGCTGGCCTTTACCTACTTGCCGCCCATGCAGGCCTTGTTCGATACACAAGCCATGACTCTACATCAGTGGCTGCAGGTAATATTGGTAGCCTCATCGGTGCTCTGGCTGGTCGAGCTGGAGAAATGGTTGGGTCGCTCGCGTAAAGTCAATGAGCCTGATTGACCCAGACCAGTCAGGCTCACTCACCTCGTGACAGGAATCATTTACCAGCCAAAGTCAAAAACTCAGTTCTCAACTTGAACCTTGTGCGCAAACCAAACACTATTTTTATGATAACTGCCGCATTAAAAAAATTGATATTGTGTTCATATCGACTAACTTTTTGACGATATAAACCGAAATAGTGACAACTTTCTCGATTTTACAAGCCCGGCAAATAAAAAATTTCAAGGGAGGCTATTATCGAGTCGTTTCAGACCCGATTTATTTGATTAATTTCACATCCGAAATGCAAATTTGTGCCTATTGGGCTGCGTCCAGCAACGTTGCAGACGAGCACAAGCAACTGCACAAATCCCATGGATAGCGGGATGTAAGTCAGAAAGGAGCCATCATGGCAAGCATTCACACTCAGGATAAACGACTATTCAGAATTGAGACTACACTTGGATCCGGCATATTGATTGCGGACTCCATGGAGTGTCAGTTTTCCATGTCCAAAGGATTTACATTTAAAGTAAATGTATTTTCGGAACAAGAACACAATTTAAAACCGGAAGACGTGATAGGAACATCATCAACAATTGAACTCATAAAAAGTGATGATACGCCCCGATATTTTAATGGTCTGATTTCCGAGTTATCCGCTAAAGGTACCAGTTCGGCTGGTACAAAAAGTCTTTATCAACTCACCATAACGTCCTGGCTCGAGCTGTTGCTGGCCCACCGCTCTGACTGCCGAATATTTCAGGATGAACCCGTAGACAAGGTCATTGCTGCTATTTTCAAGGAGTATGGAGACAACGCCCGTTACAAGATTGAATTGGCCAACAGTCATTCCAACAAACGTTTCTGGGTGCAGTACAACGAGAGCGATCTCGACTTTTTCAAACGAGTCTGCCAACAGTCTGGCCTGACGTTCTATTTCAGCCATGAAAACGGCCAGCACACGTTAAACATTACTGACGACGCGAATTCATTACCAGCCATGTCACCGGCCAAAATTCGCATCCAGTCTCACACTCCTTCACTGGATCACCTGACCTACTGGCAAAACAGTGGCCGCTTTATTACCGGCAAGTACAGTGAAGCTTCCTACAACTACATGACGCCGCAGCAAAAGGTTGAGGTTAACTCCACAGCCAGCGGCAACATTGCCAATGCCACTGGTGTCATGTCGCTGGAATCCTATGTTTATTCAGACACCATAGAAACCAAAGGCGATGGCAAATTACGTGTCAGTGCTCGCCGCGATAATGAAACCAGCCGGGCATCTATTTTTCATGGTGGTGGCGACTGCCGCGGCCTCGATGTTGGCAGCCACTTTGGCGTTGAGCTGGCACCTGTCGGCGGGCTTCTTGCAGCATTCGACTACCAGGATGAAGAGTTCACACTGACCCGAATGGTATTCACCGCCGACAATAACCGCTCCATGTTCAACTGTCGTATCGAGGCAGTTCCTCGCGGCACCTTGATCTTCCCGGATGCCATAGCCCCAACCATTAACGGTTTGCAAACGGCTATTGTAACTGGCCCCTCCGGCGAAGAAGTCCACACCGATGAATATGGCCGTATAAAAGTGCAATTCCATTGGGACCGCTTAGGTAAGTCGGATCAGGAAAGTACCTGCTGGCTACGAGTCATGCAGGGCTTTGCAGGCAGTGAATTTGGCTCCTATTTTTTGCCACGGGTTGGCCAGGAGGTCGTGGTCGCGTTCGAAAACGGCAACCCCGAACGGCCATTTGCACTTGGCTCGCTGTACCACACCGAACACAAACCACCCTATTCATCCCAAAAAGGCACCCGTTCCGGTATCCGCACCCGTTCGGTCAAGGGCGGCAGCGTCGACAACTGCAATGAACTCTACTTCGAAGACAAAAAAGGGAGCGAAGAGGTTTATCTGCAGGCAGAGAAAGATTTCAACGAACTGGTTAAAAATGACCACACCACAACTGTTCAGAATGATCAGACACTCACCATCAATAATGATCAGACGATCAGTATAAGTAATAACCAGAGCGCCACGATCGGCGGAGACAGTAAAACCAGTGTGTCTGGCGATACAACGTTAAAAGTTGGCGGCGACGGTACTGAAAAGTTCAGTGGCAATCTGCAACTGGATGCCGGTGGCAGTATCACTATCAAGGCTGGCAGCAGTATTACCCTGAAAGTAGGCGGCAGTAGTATCACGATCAGCAGCAGCAGTGTTGCGATCAAATCCGGCTCCATCATGCTCAACTAGACAGGAGAATATCACTATGGGAAAACCTGCTGCCCGTCTGGGTGACATAGCGTCCAATCACGGCCCCTGGCCACCAACTCCAATTCTGGCTGGTAGTGGCAATGTACTGATTAATGGCCTGCCTGCGGCACGCCAGGGGGACTCCGTGTTACTGCACGTCATTCCCCACAATCCCCCTCATCCCCGCTCCATTGCCGCCGGATCAGGGAGCGTTAAAATCAACGGTATTCCTGCAGCCAGAGTTGGTGATGCGATTTCCTGTGGCGGCAAGGTCGCTGCAGGTTCTGGCAATGTGTTGATAGGAGGCTAGTTCACCTCATGAAGGCAAATAACAATGTCTGAAAACGAGCATGACCTGCAGGCGCCCGGCACCATAGAGACATTGAAATACCTGTCCGTCTACGAGCATTTTGCAGAAGCTGTTGGGGAATCCTTATCCATGTTTACAGACCCTCAACAGGTGTGTGAGCAATTACGACGTAAAGCTGAACAACTGGCTGACTTGCCGGAAGATCAGCAAGAACTGCATGCTCCCATTGCCATTGCCGAAGTTTTTGCGCTGGCAGGATTCGGTATGCTACCTGCCAATGCAGCGGGTATAGAGTCGCAAGCAAAGGGATCAGAGCAATCTCGCGCCCCCCTCACAAAGCAGGAGATCCCTGAAGAACTACAAAAGTCCGAACTAGGAGTTTACGGCTACTTGCCAACCCCTGATTCCTATTATCACACCAGCCGTTACGGCATCGATTGGACCGACAAATCGCAAGTACTGCAACTAAAACAGCAACGCATCCAGTATTTACAACAACGCCAGCAAAACCACGTACCACCTCAAGAAGACAGTCAGGTTAATCACGTCCCCTGCCTTTACCCTGGTGTCGAACAGCAAGAAGCCCTCGCACATCGGAGAGCTGTTGCTATCGACTTGTTGACCGGTCTGGCTGAAGTAAAAACATGATTTTATTTAACGGATTTGGTGACCGCGGATTGGTCGAATTTGACCCTATGAGTGGTCATCGCCACCCTACAAGCACCTACAACTATGTTAGCGGCTGTTTTTTCCAGCAAGGGCAAAATAATAGTGCTCTGTATAAACAAGGGGTGGATATAATTCTCCAAATTCAGCAAAGAATTTGGACGATCAACCACCCTGAAGTACAGGTTTTATACAGCCACGATGTGTCTTCAGGAACAACCAGCTTCCTCATCAAAGACACCCTACACCAGCGAGAAATAACCTACCAGGCCTGGTGGAGCCAGCATGGACTATTACGTCCTGGCCAACCAGAAGAGGACGAATTAAACGACTTTTTTGGCTATGTCGCCGAAGTCTGGCGAAACCCTGAACTTCAGCAGGCTCTGCTGCAATCCTGGGTGTAGAGCCATTTTTCACACGTCCACAATAATACTGCTGAGGTTATCCGGGGCGCCGCGTCGCAGTGCGTCGTAAACAAACCGGCTGTTGATCTGGTCAATGTCTTCGTGCAGCTGGCGCAAACCGTTTTCCAGTTGTTGATCCGTGATGACCTTGTTGATGCCATCAGTGCACAGGAAAAACCGGTCGCCTTCGTATAAATAACCATTGGTGTAATCAGTAAAGGCGACCGGTTCGACACCGACGCAATGGGTCAGGGCCCCCTCGTCGGCGTGGTCTTCAGTTAGCATCAGCAACTGATTATCCCTGAGCAGATAGCATCGACTATCACCCGTCCAGTAGCAGTGGTAATGCTCGCCTTCCAGAATCAATGCAACAAAGGTAGTCCCGACAATTCCGTGGGCACTTTGCCAGCGAGCAAATTCCAGTAATTCGTGATTGGCGTTTTGAATCGCAGCAGGCAGATATTCAACCAACTGGCTGCCGCTATGATGCTTACACGCTTGCTGCAAGTGAGTTACGACACATTGACTGGCATAGTCGCCGGCTTCGTGCCCCCCCATACCATCGGCAACAGCCCACAAACCGCTTTCAGGAACCAGCAGGATACTGTCTTCGTTACGGGATCGAACCAGGCCTTCATGGGTCTGGCCACTGGAGGCGATGCCGCCAACCATATTCAACACGGCTAGCGACCACCATCTCGAGGTAAATGCAGTGGCCAGCCCCAGTGCTGCCAGCGTCCATCAAGCATGGCAGCAAACTGCCCGGCATCAGGCATCTGCGAAGAAATCATCAGACAAGGCTCAATATGCTCTGATCCCGTCGTCCACCAAAGTCCAAATGGACCAAATGCCCGCTCCGTCAGTCCTTTAACCAACGCCTGCATCAAGCCACCGTGACTGTGATCATGAATAGGAGTGACCAGGCCAGCACGAGATGAGGTATGGCCAATCTCCAGCTGCCAGGAAGTTAATTGGGTAAAAAGCGGTAGATCAAGTGATTCAATCAGGCCTATCCAATGGTTGTAACTCATATCTTCGTCGAGCACTTTCAGCAGGAGTGACTCTGCCGAGTGATACCATTGTTCCCCATTCAGGTAGGCAGACCAGGGGTCATAGCGGCCTTCCTGCATCAGGGCAACCGGAAAATAGCGACCGACTTCATCAACACTGGGCATCATCTGGCCAACAACAGCTTGCGGCGACAACAGCCCCGGTGACAAGGCAAAGTGCCAAACCGGGCTGGTGAGGTAATAGTCGAGCCAGCTATCTCCCAGTTGCTCCTTACTGACACTGATTGATGCTTGCAACCATTGATGCCACAGCTCTGTCAGCTCTCGTGGAAGAAAGTGGCTGACAAACTCGGCCTGTTGGGGCACCTTGCCAAACAGGCCGCAGTTGGATGACTGCTTCATAACCGTTCCGGCAAACTGAAGTTACGAATGTCGTTCTGATCGAACGGGTTGTAGACGCTGCCAGGCAACAACTGATAGCCCGCTTTGATACCGCTTATGTCAAAGGCAACCATCCAACTGTCTTTACCAGTTTGTTTCTTCAGCTGGCCGTATTTGTCGATCAGGCGGAACCAGCTCCATTCACCGTCAACCCCACCACTAACGGGTGTTCCACGACTGGCAAGCGAAAAGGTCAGGCGCGACGTCTGCTCTGTACCTGGCCAGAGAATTTCAGAGGAACGTACCGGTCCATGTTTATAGGTCATCGAAGCGCCATCAATGTTCAGCGTTGAACCAATGGCGGTACCGTCAAGAGTATCTGGCTTCAGCGTCATAGGAACCTGCAATGCATCACCACCATTAAACCAGGCTCGCTGGATCTTGTTGGCCTTTTCAAACATCCTCAGACTGGCAACGCTCAAACCAATGTTCTTTTTCCACTTCCAGGGCGTCCGGGAGGTGTCAGCAAACGGCGCTATGTATTCAGCAAAATAGCCGTCCAGCATGCCGCCCGGGCCAAAGAAGGTTGTAAAGTCCGCCAGCCGAATATCCTGGCTGCTGTTTGGATTGATCGGATAGCGTCCCTTGAGGGCAACGTTATAGAAACCAATCACATCCGACTTCCAGATATCATTCAGGTGTCCCTTGGCCGCCACCACGGTAACCTGGGAGGTGTTGCGGGCAACCGAATCAAACCAGCTGCGGACCAGCCCCGGCGCTTCTGCTGTTGCCTGCTTGACTGCGTTAAGTGCCTGACTGCCCGGCTGTGAGTTGAGACTGGCCTGGAAAGCCGTTGCTTTCATATCGTCGGAATACGACAGCGACTGGAAGTAGTCATACAATCCATTAAAGGAATTCTGCAGCTGGTCCAGCTGCCTGCCTTTGGCTTCGGAGGTGTAGTCGTTGAGATCGCTGAAATGATCGCTAACCGGTTTGCCCGGCAGCGCAATGTCACCCATCACGCTGGCTGGCACCAATCGCTTCAGACGGTTGATTTCATTCGGGCCAAATTCCTCGGTTGCCTGATTCAGTGCCTCTTTTTTATCGTCACTGAGGGTACTGCCCGGAATTTCGCTAAGCGCGGTATTCTTGCGTACGGCATCCAGTACCTTTACCAGCGGCTGATCGGCACCAGCCAACATACGCAACACCGCCTGACCACCATCAACGGTACTGAAAGAGCGTATACGAAGATCTGACAGGTAATCGTCCCAACGCTGGGCATATTCGGTGTAGTAATACTCACCTACCCGCTTGCTGATCGCCTTGATGTCATCGTCGGACAATTCACTGTGGAGCTCGTCACCGTAGATCCATTGCTCGTCGGCGAGCCGTTGTGCCATACGCTGACGCTGTACGTTGAAGTTGGTATGGAAGCCGCTATAGGTAAAAAAGCCCGGAATACCGTCATTCAGCTCCTTGCCGCTACGTCGGTAGAAGATGATTTCTGCCTTTTTGCCAAGTACCTTGTCGATATCAAATTCACCACCTCCAGCAGCCAGCGCATCGTATTTAAGACGCCGATAGAGACGCTGGTCGAGAGGCGTACGAGCAAGAATATCCCGTGCACTGGCAACCACTTCGTCATTCATGGCAAGCGGGTAACGGGCATTAGCCAAAGCCTGCTGCAAATGGCTGTTGAGATTATCCCGAAGAGGTTGATTAAACTCACCCGGTAGCAAGCGTTGCCAGAGGATATCGGCCCAGGAGACAAATCCTTTGGGCTCCATATGTTCAGCGTTAAACAACATCAGGTAGAACTTGAGTGACTCGTAGAGCAGTTCATCATCCTCCTGGGATGTGCGGATCTGCGCAGCCATCATGGTCGCAACGTCACGCATAAAATAGGCGCTGAGAGCATCCAGATAGGTCGCTTTCAACTGCGCACCGACTTTCTGTCCCTGATACAAACCGAAGCCTTCCGCAACTTCCGGCTCACTGTCACTGTCGTTATAGCCACTTGGAGCGTCCCTGAGAGTATCCATTGAACGAGAGAGTGTGAGCCAGTCGCTGGGCTGCTCAAGACTGCCACCAGACTCCTGCTGATACTGCTGGACACTTTGTTCAACCTGCGCCAGATAGCTCTCGTTGATGTTTTTGCTGTTATTCCATGCGTACAGCATGCCGGCAAAACCGCTCAACCCCACCAACATGGCGCCACGATACAACCATTGGTTGCGCTGACGCACCCGGGCATTCAATGACGCCAGATCGGCTTCGGCAAAAATCACATTTTTGAGCAGATTCTGAACAAAATAGGAACGCGATTCACGCGCCGGACGCTCCGCAGGCGAGGTGCAGTAGTCGGCGCCGATAACACCACCGGCCCAGCGTGATGGCAAGGCAGCCTGGGTACCACTAACGAAATAGACGCCGCGCAGAATAAACGGCTCTTCAAACTGGTTAGGACTGAAAATATTACCAAGGAAGCCTGCAATGGAAGCTTCCAGTACCTGCATCTGCCGGGGAAATTCAAAGATCAGATTACGTTTGGTGGCCGAAGATTCATCATGCAAACGCCCGCGAACCTGATGATTCATCCGCTGTACCAGCGCATTATATTGCTTGGGAAATTGCTCCAGAATCTGACGAGCCTTACTGGCCCCCAGCTCTTCGAACGTAATGCCCCATGGCTGTTGGCGAGGTTCATCATCCATGCCACCAAAGAAGCTGTTGAAACCAACCAGACGATCCATCTTGGTGAAGATGACGTAGACCGGCAGCTCCATATGCAGGTGCGCGTTCAACTCCTGAATACGCTGTTTGATTGCGGTGGTTTGCAAACTCAGCTGGGTATCCGTCTTGCTGAGCAAATCTTCAATGCTGACCGCCACCAGAATGCCGCTGAGAGGCCTTTTGGGACGGGCTTTCTTGAGACGTGACAAAAATGCCAGCCAGGCATGTGACTCTATTTTTCTGGGGTTATCCTGTGTGGTGTAACGACCAGCGGTATCAATAAAAATAGCCTGATCAGTAAACCACCAGTCGCAATAGAGCGTGCCACCTGCGCCTTGTACCGGATCGTCTCCCATCTGGTTTTTTAGCGGAAATTCCAGACCAGAATTTTTCAGTGCGGTGGTTTTTCCAGAGCCCGGCGCACCAATGATCATGTACCAGGGCAAGGAGTAGAGTTTATTGCCACCCAGACCCAAACGTGATTTCTGCCCTTGCATCAGATTGATGGCATCACGCAGGCGGCTTCCCAGCACCTGTTCTTCATGCGAACTTTCTTCTGACGGTTGTTCGCCCGGCTTTGCTGGCAGCGGTTCGTCGATCACCTGCTCCAGAGCTTTCTCTGACTGCCGGGCAGAACGGTTCACTCGCAGATTATTCAGCCCCCATAACACCAACACCACAAAAATGACGCCAAGTCTGCTGATATCGGACTCCAGTGGCTTGTAGTCGGCGATGGCTATCACCGGGCCAATAAACCAGACCACGGCAGCGAGCAGGATGATTGCCAACAACGCCAGAAACCATCCTTGAGTAACGAATTGAATAACTTTTTTCATGATTGGGAATTCTCCGCCTCGCTGGCAGTCATTACGGCTTCCGGCGTCCCTGCCGGATTTTCAATCGAATCACGGGCATGTACGTTCTGGTGATACACGTCAATCACCACGCGGCGATTGCTGGCACGCCCCTCCGCTGTCTCATTGGAAACGACAGGCTCGGTATCGCCGCGTCCCTCCGGTAGCAAACGTCCCGTCAGATCACCGGCATGGCCCAGATAGCGCGACACCGCCGAGGCACGGGCCAGTGATAAATGCCAGTTGGAAGGAAAGCGAGTTGTCCGGATAGCCTGGTTATCCGTATGGCCGGTAACCATGATGCGGCCGGTAGTGGTTTCCAGCGCCATGGCGATCTTGTCGAGTACCGGGTTAAACATTTCGTTGAGTTCGTCAGTACCCGACGCAAATAGCTCACCGCCTGACAGGGTGATTGAAGTGTGAGTCATGTAGTGATCAATACGGATCAGACCCCGTTCGATTTCCGGTGCCAGTAACGTCATCAGGCGTACAGCTTCCGGGTGCGGCTCATTAGCCTCTGCGACTGCCATCACCCCATGAGGCACCAGAGCAGCAACCCGACTAACGGTCGCATCAGAGAGCTCATTCAGACTCATCAATTGATAACTATATACGGCAAAGCCACCGAGCAGCAGGACCGCCCACAGCATCCACACGGGCAGAAAGGTGAAAATCCGGTTTTTCAGTCCAGCTACCGGAGTAATAGAAGGTGATAACTCTTGCGGATGGTCATCCTTGCTACGAATCAGCAATTCATAAATCTGGCTACGAATTTGCTCTACCTTGAACGGGCCCTGCGGATGAATACGGTATTTGCCCATAAACCCCAGCGAAAGCACCAGATACATCAACTCAATCAAGTCCAGATGCTGACCCGGTGATAACAAGACCTCGTCAAGCAGGCCGAAAATTCGTTCACCGCCGTAGGTTTCTCCGTGTACCGAACTCAGCAAGCTCTTCTGGGACCAGACGCTATGTTCCCCCCAGGCGGTATTCAGTACCGTCTCGTCCAACAAGGAACAGAGGATGTAAGAGGCTTGCTGACGGGTTTCCGGATCAACACCTGCTGCCGTCAGTTGATGGCCGAACTGTTTGACCAGCGCAACGATTTCACGTTGCAGGCTGCCGACGTCGATCTGGCCATTCAGCTGCCGTAACTGGGGAACCAGTGCCAGTAATGGATCAGCGGCATCCAGCAATGTTGAATGCGGCAAGCTCAAAGAACCGGACTCTGGATCCAGCGAGACTTTTGGGTCAAGCGGCTTTTCACGCCCTCGTACAACCGTGTGGTCATCTGCCGAGGGGGCGGGCGATCGCCCACTACCTGGCCGCGGCCGGGGTTTGATAATTGTTTGGTCAGGATTGGCTGCAGCGGCTGGTTTGCCACCAGGCCGAGGTTTGATAATTGTCTTGTCGTTATCCATAGCGATGTCCGGCTATTACGTCTGCATATAAACAGATAGTCCATATATTCGGGACAATCAATCCCCGCCGATATGATGCCACAACCTGTCACCCACTTATTATCGGGCAAATACCAAAAACCGGATACTTGCCACAAAACATATCGCCGGAAGCGATCTCTATTGAACCTGATCACAGTTTTTCTGTGATCACTTTCCGCTTCCAACAAAAATATTAATAAGCAAAAACAAAAATGCCCGCACCGAAGTGCAGGCATTTTCAGACCAATATAAGCGGATATTAACGCTTGGTATTGGTGGCGGTATCGTAACCAACGGCAATTGATGCTTCGGCGTTGCCGTCTTCATCGTATGGAGTGTATTTCACTTCAACATCCACAAAGCTGATGGTGATATGTTCAGATGGACGCTCAGTAGACTGGGAAGCCGCATGAACAGAGTAGTTGCTGATCAGGGCGTTTTTCAGGGTGTATTCCATGTAAACGTCTGAACCAGAACCTGTACCGGTTTTGCTCAGGTGAATCTTCACATCCTTACCAGTGCCACAGCAGGATTCAATGAAGATTTTAGGGGTTGCGCTATCCATACGACGGGTCAGCACCAGATCGGTGATAACAGCATTGGAAGACTCACGGTCACCCTTGGTAGAGGTTGCAGAAGTAATCTGACGAGCAACACCCCACTGGATATCATCCACATCCATCCAGCCTTCGTGGCTAGGATCAGAAGCTTCACCAGTAATACCGTCGTAGTTAACGTAAATAGACATAAGAAATCCTCTCTATCGTCCTTTATAAATGAGTGAGATTTGCTAAAAAGCGGGAGCATTCTATAACAAAAAAAATAATAAAATTTGAGTAATAGTCCCGCTTTCATAAATCCTGACAATTTTATTTTCAGGAATTTTCAAAACCATTTTCAGGCTATATTTATATTAAAATCACATTTATCTGATAACGAGACAATTATCTCATTTACAGTTTCGTTTTTTGTGAGCCATGACAGAACATTCTCGGCCAAAACCGGTAGCAATGAATTATTCAATAATATTGAAATTCGACGGGCACCGGTATCTGACTGTTGACACTGTTCGATAATGAAATTCACAACATCATCAGTGAAGGTCAAACTTGCCTGATAATGCGATGTAACTCGCTGTTGAATGGCCTGCAACTGCATTCTGGCAATCGTTGCCAGGCACTCATTGTCCAATGGGTAGTACGGAATCAGATTGATACGCCCGAGAAACGCGGGCTTGTAAGTATCTCGCAGCGTCGGCCCGATAGCATCCAGCAAACCCTCCGGGGACGGCCGGGTATCAGGATCAAGACAAAGCTGCTCGATCTGGGCACTGGCGGTGTTACTGGTCATCAGGATGACCGTATTCTTGAAGTCGATATCTCGACCTTCACCATCCTTGAGCATGCCTTTGTCGAACACCTGATAGAAAATATCCTGAACACCAGGGTGGGCTTTTTCCATTTCATCCAGCAACACGACACTGTATGGCTTGCGTCGTACAGCTTCCGTCAAGACGCCACCTTCGCCATACCCAACATAGCCCGGAGGTGCGCCCAGCAACATAGAGACCTTATGCTCTTCCTTGAACTCTGACATGTTGATAACGGTGATATTCTGCTCAGAACCGTACACCTGTTCAGCCAGAGCCATGGCAGTCTCGGTTTTACCAACCCCGCTGGGGCCCACCAGCATAAATACTCCCAACGGACGTTTTGGGTCTGCCAACCCGGCACGCGCTATTTGCATTGATTTGGCAATCCGTTCGATGCCATGGGACTGGCCAATTACGCGCTGCTCAAGCACCTGCTTGAGCTCAAGCATGGTATTGATTTCATCCGTTTGCATGCGTCCGACCGGAATGCCGGTCCAGTCGGAAATCACACCAGCAATAACGTTGGCATCAACACATTCATAGACCAGTGGCTGTTTACCTTGCAATTGCTGCAGCGCTTCCCGCTGGCGACTCAGCTGGCTGATCAGCTGTTCCAGCTCTGCCGAATGCTGATGCATGGACACTGCGCTTGCCTCGCTCTCCCCTGCCACGCCCGGTAAACCAGCATCGGCCAGTCGCAGTGCTTCAATTTGCTGACGCAGGCTGATGATGTCATCAATAATACCGCGCTCTTTATCAAACGCGGCTTTCAACCCCAATTGCTGGTTGCAATGAGTGTCGAGTGACAACTGCAGTTGTTCAATCATCACCTTATGGTCAAAACCATCCTGCTGTTCTTGCTGTAGGCGCTCAATTTCAAACCCGAGGTTTTCAATTTCAGCTTCACACTGCTCCAGCTTGGCGGGAATCGCGCTTTGGCTCAGGTTCACCCTGGCACAAGCGGTATCCAATAAGCTGACACACTTGTCTGGCAGTTGACGACCAGGAATATAGCGATGCGACAGGTTAACGGCACTGACAACAGCCTCGTCCAGAATAACGACGCCATGGTGCTGCTCGAGTGATGGCGCAATGCTTCGCAGCATCACAATTGCCCGTGCTTCATCAGGCTCTTCGACCTTGACCACCTGGAATCGACGGGTCAAGGCAGCGTCAGACTCAAAATACTTTTTGTATTCAGCCCAGGTAGTGGCTGCAATTGTGCGCAGCTCTCCCCGCGCCAGCGCCGGTTTCAGCAAATTAGCAGCATCACCGGAACCAGCCTGGTTGCCGGCACCAATCATGGTATGGGCCTCATCGATAAAGATGACGATCGGTTTAACCGACTGACCGACTTCCTTGATGACGTTTTTCAGGCGATTTTCAAATTCTCCCTTAACACCGGCACCCGCCTGTAGCAGGCCAATATCCAGCGAGTGAACTTCTACGTCTTTCAAAACATCAGGGACCTGGCCACTGACAATCCGTTCAGCCAATCCCTCGACAACCGCGGTTTTACCCACCCCGGCCTCGCCGGTCAGAATCGGATTGTTCTGCTTTTTACGGGTCAGGATATCGATCATCTGGCGGATTTCATGATCGCGTCCGATGATGCGTGGAATCTTGCCTTCGCGAACCTGATCATTCAGGTTGATAGTGAACTGATCCAGCGCCGGGGTTTTACTGGCAACCTTGCTGATTTCGCTACCACTTTGCTGACTGGCTTCACCATGAGTCAACAAGCCATGACACTGTTGACGGAACGCCTCTACATCAATTTCCAGCAAGCAAGGTGTCACCTTGCCAACTCGCAAACGCAGCACCTCACTTTCCAGTACTGCCAGTAACACATGAACCGGACGAATACTGAGCGATTCATAACGGGTAGAAGCAACCATCCAGGCTTCAAACAGCAGCCGGATAATATCTGGCGCAATTTTCGGAAAACCGTCACTGCTGGTTTTCAGTTGTTCCATCGCAGCCAGCGACTCCCGGTGCAGACGCTCCATATCGATATCAAAATGCTTCAGCACCAGCCGAATATCAGCAGGTTCCTGCTGCGCTACTTCCTGCAACCAGTGCTCCAGATCTGCAGCCGCGTGGCCGCGAGAGGCGGCTGTCTTGACGGCTCCTTCCAGCAAGCCACGGCTATCATCTGCCAGATTTTTGATGAGTTTATCGAGTTCCATACTGTTTCCTGTGTGTCTGTTCCCACCCTGAACATGCGGGTGTCAGGCTGCTTCCATGTGCTGCAGGTTCGAATCCAAACCGTCAGCGATCAGTTGAGTTTGACTTTTTCCACCATAAGGCCTGTACCACCCCGCGGTTTAAGCCAGCTGGTACGCCCCAGTTGGGCACCACCAGACAAGGTTGGCAGTGAGTCACTGCTATCGCGGAACCTGAGCCGGACTTCGACGGAAATCTGGCTCGGTACGTACAGCCGAATCAGTCGTTCCAGCTCGTCGAAAGTCTCGGTGCCACGACGTATACGGGCGTAAGCCAGGGTATCCATTTCGCCAATTTCAATCGCAATCCGGCTTTGCACATCCCAGCAGCGCCGTCCCGGTAATACGCCGGCTCCCAGTTGGTTATTGCGTCCGCGGCCACGACTACCGATTTTCAGACGATCCTTTGGGCTGACCGGCAACCACTGGCCAACAAAACTTTTTACTGCCACGGGCAGTTCCAGAAAATCTGCCAGCATGTCTTGCAGAGCGGTAGCGGAACGGATCGAGCGACTGAACTGGCCGCTGTAATAGAGGCTGGTTTGACTGCCCTGATCACTGATCTGGCCAGACAGATTGCGCAACGTGCGACTGTAGGGGTCCGGACTGTGCAGACCATTGTGAAGATCGTACTGACGCGGCAGCCGATATTTCAGCCAGCCCCGATAGAAAAGCGAAAACAGCCGGTGGTTAAAAAGATCAAGGAAATCTGCCAGCGTGCTGTCACGATGACGCCCTCGCTCCATCAGCAAGCGGGTGTAATGCTGCGGCAGCACCCCACTGGGGCCAGCCAGCCCCATAAAACTAACCATCAATTCCTGCCGCTGGCCGACAGATTTGTTGGCCATTTCTGCAGCATTGCTGGCGAATGCCATACCAACCGTTGAGCGCAGCTTGACGGCTTCCCTGGTTGATGGACCGTCCTGCCCCAACAAAACCCGTTCATGACCAGCTTCCAGTGAGCCGGCACCGGCCTGGCGCTCCAGCTCTCTGACCAACGAGAAAAACTCCACCAGTTCAGTGGCAGCAGGCATCCGGCTCATAACAGCACCTGGGCCCCGTTACGGGGAGGCCACTCGATATATGGCTGTGGCTTGTGCTGCAGTTTGACCACCAGCTGGGTGAAGCTGTTCATGGCACACAACTGGGCAAAAAACTCGCTCAGCAAGGCACTGAACAAGTAGAGGCTGTTACTGCTGTCAAACAGCGGATCGAACTCAAGCACAATCCGGGTGCCCTGACACAAGGCGGCGCGGCCCTGCTGGATAATCCGTGCGGTCGTCGTCTCGGTACTCAGCCCGGTAATGCCGTTGATGATGGCTCCCGAGCTTTTGGTGCCCTGCAGGTCGTAAAGCCGCAGCACTTCCTTCAATACCTCCACACCGTCACGCTCGCCGAAGCACTGCAGTGAAATGTGATGAATCAATTGCCAGCGAGTTGCTTCCTGCAACCGGGGTTGCAAGGCTGGAGTTGGTGGCAACAGGCAGCTCTGGCGCAAACCAGACCCTCCCTCATAAAATGCCACTCGCGGCTCTCCGGGACCAAAGGGAAGCTTGCCAGGCAGATCCCGATTGGTTGCGACGACGTCGGCCTCAATCACCCACTCCTTGCGGTCCTCCAGCGGATTAAAGCCATCGTCCACCAACGCCAACCAGCTGTCAGTACCACGACTGGGACGACCGGTGTGCCAATAACTGTTTTCACGCCGCAAACTCCAGAACATTTGCACCGACTCATTGGCTTGCCGACGCTGCTTGTGAGAACCATAGAAAGGACTGATAGCCAGTCGTTCACCATGCGGCGGGCGAGCATTAACCCGTTTGACCGTATGAATATCTGCCAGCTGGCCGTAGTTAGGTGCGATTCGGAGACGGAATTCATCCCCGATTTTGGCCATTCTTACCGGTTCGGTTTTTTCATCAAACAGGTTAACAATCGGCGTACAACCAGGGATCAAAGTGTTTCCATCAATGCCCTGCACCAGCTCAGGGTCTGTATCTGCAAAGTAAAAATACAGCTGAAACCCTTCCGGCAGTTGTTGCCACACGGATTTCAAACCCTGCAATTCGGCAAACAGGAATTTCTCGGGGAAAATAAAAAATTCGGATAACAACCGGTGGCCTCTCGATGTCCGTCCATCGAAAGGGATCAGTGCCTCATCATCAGCCATGCCGACAGGCCGCAAGGCATCGGCTGAGAGGAAAACCGCATCGGTTGCCAGCGGGTCACGCGCCACGGCAATGCCCAGCAGGTTATGAAACAGGTATTCATACAAGCGAAACGCCAATTGTGGCTGTCCGTGGATATAAAACCTGAGGCTGTCAGATTCAATGCTGGCCAGGTCATTGAGTTTGAGCGGCGCAACATTGACCCGCATAACCGACTGTAAACGCCCTTCGGACAATTCAAATGGCAACGCCGGTGCTTTCACCGGAATCGGCGTGAAGGCCGCATCAGTAATGGTCAACGGTAATACGGTATTGTCGAAACAGGTGCGGAAATGGCAGACCGTATCACCTTTCCCCAATTCCATCCGGGTTTGCGCCGGCACCAGCGCAGTGTGCGCCATCTGTGGAATCACCCGCTGCTGAATCACCGAACAGGACGGTACCGGCGCGTGGTAATCGGGATACAACAACCCCATCAGCGCTTCGGTCAGCTCCGGGAAACTGTCATCAATATTGCGCCGAATACGAGAGGTCAGAAACGCAAAGGACTCGATCAAGCGTGAGACATGCGGGTCTTCAACAATGTCCTTGTCGAGCCTCAGCCGACCGGCAATTTTCGGGTGCTGTTCGGCAAACTCGGCACCAGCCTTGCGAATATAGGCCAGTTCCCGGTTGTAGTAGGAAAGCAGCTTGTCATCCATGATTGAGCTCCCGTAACCGCAATGACCGGTCGATGGTGCGTACCCGCGAGTCGAGAATCATATGTACTGGATCCGGCTCGACCAGCAACATACCCGCGATCTTGATGTACAAGGTGCGTTCGTAGTCTTCCCCGACCGGTACCATATCGACTTGCACACGCTGCAGCCGTGGCTCAAAACGCTCGATCAGCTGCACTATGCTCCAGCGGAACTGCTGTCGATCCGCCTCGGAGTCAAACTGCACATGGCTGAAGTCGCGCAGGCCATAATTCACGACCGAATGTTCTACTTCGCGGTGTCGATCCAGCTGGTACTGATGAGCCAGACGCGTATTCAGCAGATTTTCCAGATCCCGTCGCACGCCTTCTTTCATTTCCTTTAACAGCATGCTGTTGGTCTTATGGTCATCCGATGGTGTAGACGGGTCTTCATCGATCAGCCGATCCAGTAACGATGGCAATACCGGCTGATGGGCAGAAACCCGTGCCATCAGGCTTCACCTGCTTCGACCAGCACAGCCCAGTTAACACTGTCCAGTTCATTCATCGACACCACCGCTTCGCCACACAACCAGTTGCGCAGCCCCTGGCCACGCATCACATCGCCCTGTTCATGCCAGTCAGTTGACAGCCCCAGCAATTGACTGTCGGTTTCACTGTCGGGATAAATGGCCGGAATAAAGACTTCACCTTCGGTACCGTTGGATAACACCAGCGTTGCCTTGCGCCAGATGACATCGAGAGGGCGTTGCGGTTGATGCAGCCTCAGCTCCCGAATATCCTCATACTCAATCCAGAAGTATTTGCCGTTGGCGCCCATCACTTCGAGAATGCCGGCGTTAATGTCATCCAGATCGCGCAACCAGGTTCGCTGACCATTGACGATAAAGGGGCTGTCTTCGTCAGCGGGTGTGTTGGCATCAACACGGGCCAGACATTCATTGGCCTTGTCGAGATTTTGTTCCTGCAGTGCCAGCAGCAGTCCCAGGGCGTTTTCGATGCGAGGGCCCGGCTGGTCAATCACCGCCGGGACGGCATTACGCTGATACACGTCCTGACGCGCTTGCGAAGCCCGAATCAGTTGGCGCCAGGTATTCACCATCAGCAGGCTGGCAGGTTCCAGCGTCACCAGCGTATTAAGCTGGTTATCAGCCCGTTGATAGTCGCCCTGAATACACAGCAGCTCAGCCAGAAAGGCGCGGGCGGTTGCACTGGCTGGCTGGTCTTTCACTTCCTGTAGCGCCTGTTCAACAGCCGACTGCAATTTCCCTTCACGATAAAGTGTTTGTGCCGTAGTCATCGTTTGTCTCATTAATCCGTTAGTAGCTGTGATCAACCGCCAGAATCCACTGAGCCGACCGCCAGTTCGGTGACCAGTTTGATACTGGACACCAGCTGGTCGAGCTGGAAATGGGGTTTAAGGTAGATAACGCAGGTAAAATGGCCCTGCTTGCCCGGTGCTTCCCGTACTTCCACACGGGACTCAGACAATGGATAGCGGGCTTTCAGAGCTGGCGAAGAACCCTCACTGGCCGTGGTGTACTGGTTTAGCCAGTTCTGCAGGATGCGCTGGCAATCCGAGGCGCTGATGTAACTGCCAACCTTGTTACGGCCGATCATCTTGATGTAATGACCAAAACGGGCAACACACATCATGTACTGGATCATCGCCGACATCCGGGCGTTGGTATTGGCAATTTCAGTGTTCATGCGCGGTGGTTGATGCAGCGAGCTGTTACTGTAGAAAACACTCACTTCACTGCTGTGATAGCTGCACAAAGGTACGAACCCCAATTCACTGAGATCACGTTCCAGGTAGTCGTCAATCTGCACAATGGTGGCGGGCTTGCGAGCAACGTCTTCGCGCCGTTCGGCGTAGTCTCCATACACCATCTGGCGAACAATGCCGCCTTCACCAAATTCATGGGTGCCGCCCCGGATATCAGCAAACCAGCCATTGTTGGCGAATGCCCGGATCAGCACACCACCCATGGCATAACAGGCATTGCCCCAGAGATAATCGCTCACTCCCCGATGAATACCCTCGCGATAAGGCAAAGGGTCCGGGCGGGTTTCATCCGGTTGCCATGGCTGACGCATCAACACATCCGGCATCACCAGACCAACAAAACGGGTCGACTCCATCTGCCTCAGGCTACGCCAGCGCAGGTATTCGGTTTGTTCGAACACATCGTGGTAATCCGCGATATTCGCCAGCTCGCTCATGGAGTCGAGGCCAAACAATGAACTGTCGACACCAACCAGAAACGGGCACAGGGCAGCCGTCGCTATCTGGGACATTTCTCGCAGTACATCCACGTCGGCCATTGAGCTGGTACGACGGGTTTTGTGTGAAACCCGATAATCCCCCAACAGCACGCCAAATGGCTCACCGCCCGGTGTATCAAATTCATCGCTGTAAATACGCTGAAACAGGTAACTCTGGTCAAACTCGATCGCACGGCCCAAATCCCGGGCAGCGTCTTCCCAGCTGATATCCATCACCCGGATTTTGACCATTAACTCTTCGTCGTAATCCGCTTCGGTTTCGACCAGATACAACAGCCCGCGCCATGACGCTTCCAAAGCCTTGAAACGCTCATGATGGATAATCTCATCCAGTTGACGCGCAACACGCTCCTCGATTTCCACCATCATGCGTTGCAGCAAATACTGTAACTGGCCGGAATCTTCCGACCTGGTACGCAAGGCAAGTTTCTGCAACCAGGCTGAGTCAACCGCCTTGTCGGTGTGGCTTTCCGCCATTGGCACGGCAGCAGGCTGGCGCACGGCATTCCTTGCCTGCGGCAGTTCTACTGGTTCCAGACACGCAATGGCAGTATTGCCGTCCGGCTGTCGTAGATTGCTCATCTTCCCTGTATCCGAAGCCTGGTTTGCGGCAAAAACACCACGGCCAACCGTTCATCACGGTCAGCCTGACGTTTGCCTGAATTGAAGAGTGTTTAGCGGCCCCGCCAGCCAGCGGGGCCTATGCCGTTTTAGCCAACGATTTCTGGAATACGCGCGACCATCCGCAAGGACGTCGTCAATTCTTCCATTTGCAGCCATGGGCGCAGCCAGGCAACAGCATTGTAGGAACCCGGTTTGCCAGGGATTGGCTTGACCTGGATTTTGGCTTCACGCAGTGGATAGCGGGCACGCATATCCTGACCACCTTCCGCGCTGGCATTAACATAGCCGTTAACCCAACGGTTCAGCCATTGCTGCATGTCTTCGGCTTCCATGAATGAACCAACCTTGTCACGCGCCATCACCTTGAGGTAGTGAGCGATACGGGAGGTCGCCATGACATATGGCAAACGCGCTGAAATTGCTGCATTGGCAGTGGCATCCGGATTCGCGTAAACCGCCGCTTTCTGGGTAGTCTGGCCACCGAAGAACACGGCATAGTCAGTGTTCTTGTAATGCGACAGAGGCATAAAGCCCAGGCTGCTCAATTCCGCTTCACGACGATCCGTAATACCAATTTCGGTTGGACACTGCATATCCACATCACCATCGTCTGTGGTCGTCAGATGAACCGGCAGGTTGTCTACCCGACCACCGCCTTCAGCACCACGAATGGCAGTACACCAGCCATATTCGGCAAAGGCTGCAGTCAGGCGGGTCGCCAGTACGTAGGCAGCGTTGGACCAGCAATAATCTTCACGATCAGCCTTGCCCTGTGGATCCACTTCTTCATAGCCAAATTCTTCGATTGGCTTGGTGTCAGCCCCATATGGCAGACGAGACAGTACCCGCGGCATGGCCATGGTGACAAAGCGCGAATCGTCGGAATCGCGGAATGAGCGCCATTTGATGTATTCAGCCGAGTCGAAAATTTTGGCCAGGTCGCGTGGTTTGGACAGTTCAGTCCAGTTATCAAAACCAAACAGCTTTGGATCAGCAGCAGTCAGGAACGGACAGAATGCGGCGGCCGCAACATTCGACATATTGCCGAGGAACTCAATATCATCTGGATGGTTGGTGAATTCAAAATCCCCCACCAGGGCGCCATAAGGTTCACCACCAGGCGTACCAAATTCATTCTCGTAGAGTTTTTTGAAGGTCTGGCTCTGATCAAACTCGACCGCCTTGGAAAGGTCACGGGCCACATCACGTTTGGATGCATTCATGACTTTCAGCTTCAGCGTATTGCTGGTTTCGCTGTTCATCACAAAATAGTGCAGACCACGCCAGCTGCCTTCCAGCTTCTGGAATTTTTCGTGATGCATGATTTCACGCAGCTGTTGGCTGATCGCTTCATCGATTGCTTCAATCGCCTTGCGGAAAGTAACCGTCAGGTTCTTGTTCCAGCTGACGGTTCCCTTCATGGCCTCATCAGTCAGAGCCTTGAGGAGTTCCTTGGCATCGTCCGCTTCGGTTTGTTTGGTCGCCTGCAACGCCTGTTCGAACAGGGTCAGGGTTTGGGCTTCTGCCTGTGGGGCATCCTGCACGGCTTCAGTCATTGCTTAACTCTCCTTTTCTGTACCCAGGGCTTCTGCCAGCTCGGTCAGATCAGCCTGGTTGTTCAATACCCGCTCAAGAATGTCTTCCAGCTGCTCGGATCGGTCCGCCTTGGTCGACAGGTCGCGTAACTTGTTACGGGTGTCCATCAGCTTTTTCAGCGGTTCTACCTGGTTCACAATGGCTGCCGGTTCAAAGTCGGTCATGCTGTTGAATTTCAGGTCGACCGCAAATTCACTGCCGTCGTTTTCCAACGTGTTTTTCACCTTGAAGCTGAGACCTGGCGTCATGCTTTTCAGAACATCGTTGAAGTTATCCCGATCAATCTGCACAAAACGTCGATCTTTTAATGGCTTCAACGGTTGGGTTGGATCACCGGAAAAATCGCCCATCACGCCGACGACGAACGGCAATTCCTTTTTTTCAACCGCATCTTCGGTTTCTACGTCGTAACTGATGTGAACCCGAGGCTTGCGCACCCGGTTCAGCTTTTTGTGAATGCTTTCCATAGAGGACTCCCTAACAGTTGTTCCATGATGTTGCCGGTTTCCATTTACTGGCCGGTATCACCGGGTTGAATACCGGAAAGAGTTTGAAATTTCTGGCGCGCCCCATCGTCCGGAATCAACTGTGCGATCAATTCCGGCAGGGACAGGTTGCTCCAGCGAATAATTTGTTCAATCGAATAGGAAATAGGCGAATGCGGTTCAGCCTGACGAAAATAGTCCGCCACCTTCTGGAGGGTTTTGACAGCGTCGTTTCGATTGGCAATCACAGCGGCCGTCATAACTGCCTGAGGACTGACGGCTTCTGCCGTTTCGTCTCCGGCTACGTCCTCTGTCGTCTGCTCTGCGGCGACCATTTCCTCTTCCTGCAAACGATCACCTGCTACATAGGTCAGCATTTGCTCGCAGGTCTTGAGCGTATCGAGTACCTGCATCGAGGGCTGCGGGTCATCAGTTGCGTACTGATCCAACACTTGCTGAAAATATTGATAGGCTTCCAATGCTTCGCTGAGAGCTTTGCGAGTAGCCTTGAGAAAGGCAACCGACGTTCCCTTGGCAACCGCCTCAACTTCGGCTTTCGACAGCACTCCCTGCTTCAGGCGGGCAGCCTTTTTCTTTTCATCGGAAATCCGGTCAGTTTCCAGCGCCTGCTCGTACTGCCAGATCGCCAATTGGCCAAGACTGTCACTACTCGCGATGATGATGGATTTGATGGGTACGATCAGAGCGCCTTCATTGCCATAGCCATTAAGGCCAATCAACGGCCCCAACTGGGTCGTCAGGCCATCCTCATCCGGGCGAGGATAAAGCTGCTCACCAAACCCCTCGATCAGGCCGGCAGCCAGCCGATAACCCCGCGCCAGTCCCAGAAAACCATATTTACGAGTCAGTGCCTCGATGTACCAGGCAACCATCTCAATATCTTTGCTTTCCTGCCGAAGCACGCCAGGTACATGATCAAGAATGGGATGCCAGTCATCCGCCTGGATAAAGTTTTCCTCTCCCAGCTGGGATGCGGAGCGCTCGTTATTGCGTGCGGTAGTACGCACATCCCGCAACAGCTGGTAACTGGAGTCCGGTGCAATATTGTCACGCAGGTCTGGCCCTGCCGGACCTTCATCCAGTTCCAGTGGTATCAGCAATTGCTGAATTTCATCCAGAGTAATACAGCTCATCAGGACGCTTCTCCGACCGCTGCTGTGCGATCCATTACGGTTTGTTTCAGTGATGCCAGGCGGGCATAGGATTCGCTGTAACCCTTCTGTTTGTGATAGGCCATCTTGGCGTCAATCTTGAGCAACATGGCGTCAGCCAACCCTTGCAGTACTTTAGATTGCGGCGGCATCGCAAAACGATCCGCCAATGCCTCAACTTGCTCCCAGACCTCAACGATCTGTTTGTCGAGCCAGGATTTGGATAGCTGCTCCCTCAAGGTAGTGAGCTCTTCGGCCGCCAGGAAGCGTACCGAATCGTCGGGATACGCCAGCGTACTGGCATCGCCATCAACCTCCAGCTGCGAACGCTGATCCAGAAACGCCAACAGCGCCCTGGCATGATCGAGCGTTTCGGCTGGCAGCGCCTGCCAAACGCTGGCCACCACCGGGAATCCTTGCTGTACCACTTCAGCAAAGCTGTACAGCTGCCCGAGTTGCACAAAATCCTGCTGCTCAAGTGCCTCAGAAACCATCTGGCGATAGTGCTCCAGATAGGCGTCATCCCATGGAAAATGACCATCCAGCTGCTGCAGACGCTGCATACTCTTAACAATGCGATTGGCACTGACAGTGCTGAAGTCAGCGTCCGACCAGTCCTGGGCAAGGCGATAGTTATAAAGATCAATCAATTGCTCACGACGCTGAGAAACATCCCGGCGAACGTGATCAAGCTGCAAGGAATCCGGCAACACTGCGGCCAGCCTTGTAATTTCCGTATCAATTGCGTTGAAGTCAGGCACATCATCGCCGTCAACCGCTGCCAGAGTCTGTTCAACCTTGTTATCCAGTGACTCCAGCAGCATCGGCTTTACCAGCGCCAGACCGCTTTCATTGGTTTGCTGCAACTCATTCAGATACTCAAGGCGCACTGACACTGGCAAAGCTGCAAATCGTTGCTGTAGCGCTTGTTGTTGTTGTTGTTGCTGATAGACATCGACCAGCTGCTGTTGGTATTGCTGGCGACCATCAACATAGTCATTCAGCCACAGACCACCGGTAGTCAATGCGATGACCAGAGTGGAGGCTGCTGCCACCCCTGGACCAACCTTGCGTGTGGCGCGAATCAGGCGACGAAAACTGGCCACAGAGCCGATTCGCCGACTACGTTCCGGATGCAACGCTTTCTGCAGCACCATCCAGGTCCATAAACTGATCGAGGCGGGCCGCTTCGGCATATCCGCTTCCGTCAATTCAGACGATGGCTTGCGTCCAAATGGGTGCTTTCCCGCCAGCATTTCAAACAGCAAACAGCCAAGCGAGAACACGTCATCAGCAGGATCAGCTTCCAGAGAACGGGAAATATCCGGACTGGCGTAAGAAAGTGTGTAACCGAAATAACTGCCCGCAGTCGCATTCTGACGAACACCAGCCTCAAGAAAAGAACGAGAGGTGGCAAAATCAATCACCTTGATACTGCCATCTTCCAGGACAAGTACATTGCTCGGCTTGATATCAGAGTGAATAATCCCCTTGCCATGCGCATATTCCAGGGCCTGACAGACTTCATTAAAGATGCGATATGCCTTGCTTTTCTCCAGCCCACCATCAGGATATCGACGCATAAGCTGAGCTACCGACTCACCCTCCAACAACTCCATCGAAACAAACGACAGACCGTTATCCCTGTGAAAATCGAAAACCTTAACGATATTAGGGTGAGACAAATGTCTCGTAGACAAAGACTCATAGAAGGCCAGATCTTCAGCATACGAAGCCATATCTGGCTTAATAACTTTTAGAGCTATATGACTCTGACCATCATCTGGACCAGTTATCGCCAACATATCACGTGCGCGATATATCAGACTGGTACCACCTTCTGCAAGGAGTTTCATGAGCATATAACGACGCCCAAGAACATCCCCCTCCCTGAGCTCCGACCCACTACTTTCAGGAGTACCATAGATCCTGAAAACATTTTTACTTTCAATAGCTTCCATACTTGAAGGCTTCTTTATATAAGAATCTTTATGATCAGAAAATTAAGTCCATCTATTCCGAACCCCATCATGAAGACTCATATTATTCTCAAGCAGTTCAATGATTTCACGCCAAAAAATGTAAAAACATTCGAATACTTGATTAGCTTCTCAAAATCGAAATCAAAGATAAAACCAGCTAACACTTCAAATAAAAACCAGATCACACCCTGCTTGCCAACTGGTTTTAAACACCATATCTTTAAAATAAAACGAGATATTAATATGTCTATCAGTTCAAATTAGTTACGTGATGATGTTCCCAAAAATTCAACACCACGGATTGTGGTTGAATTCGAGGGCGCTGTTTCTTCAAGATTTGTAATGTCCTGGTCGGTAAAAATGGAATTAAAACTTATTGCCCATAGAACAGATACGAGATTTAAACGGGAAATTGCCTTGGGGCAGTCTGATGTCAAGATCGGCCGCAACCCCGACTGTCAAATGTCCCTGCCCTGCGATCAAAAGATCGTGTCTCGGGTTCACGCTATCGTGCGCTACGATAATGGTAACTATCTGTTGGAAGATGCTGGCTCAGCCAACGGCATTTATCTGGTTTCAAAAGGCAGCAATCTCTCCCCGCGCCAGCAGCACCTGCTGAAACCCGGAGAGCTGTTCAACATAGGCCCCTTCCAGCTCCAGGTCAGTGCGGATGTTTCCATACCGCCCCAGAAACCACAGCTGAAGAAAGCAACCAGAGAGGTGTTGGCAGACCCGGTTCGTAAACCCGCTCAACCCGGCAATAGCGAAACCACCGTCTTTACGGCATCCGGCTCCGACCACTTTACGCCACCAGCAGCCCTGATTCCGGAGAACTGGGATCTGCCAGCAGAAGCTGTCAGTGCGCCGGTCGATGAACCCACCCGCAAGGCCGATCAACAACGCCGTGCCGATGTCCTGTCATTTAATCAACAACAGCACAAGCTGGTTGCTTCCTTACTAAAAGGCATGCGTATCGGCGATCAATTACAGGCAGCGGACGTCAATGCTGACCAGCTGGAGGTCATAGGGCAAACCTTACGAGTGTTGGCAGACACCACTCTGAAAGCGCTGCATGCGCAACGAGAGCTCAAAAGTCGTTTGTGCCTGGACGCACCGGCCGTTGCCAGAGAGCTGTCAAAGGACCCCGTGTGTGACATTCCTGACGGCGATGCACTGATCAAGATCCTGCTCGACAGCCGCCATAGCAGCCGTAAGTCAATCCCGTCGATATTGCTGCACAGCACCGAAGCCATGATCGAAGATCAACAGGCATTGGAACAGCAAACCGTTGAGGCTATTGCCCTGGCAACCAACAGTCTGGCACCAGAGCAAGTCGAACTGGCTTATGCTCAGCAACCCCAACCCGAGAGCGGCCTGCAACAGGCCAACCTGAAATTCCGCAACAAACTCTCTCCTGCGGCCCAAAGATGGGCTTTTTACGAGAAATACTGGCCCAGGGCCAATGACCGGATTCGGGATGATATCCACAAGGCTTTTGAAAAACGCATCCTGCAACTCACTGCTCGCCGAGCCAAACGATAGTGATATTCATGAAATTTATAACTCGATACAGGCTGCTTAGCGCAGCACTTTTATCATTTGCCCTGACCTCTGGCTGTTCCGTCGTTACAACCGTCTGGAAACCCTTCGATCAGATCAGGTTGATTGCCACAGAAGATGTCAACCCGGATGGCAGTGGCCGATCCTCACCCGTACAGGTGCGTATCTATCAGCTCAGTTCTCGAACGACCTTTGACAACATGAGTTTTGACGAAATCTATTTCCACGGCGAAGAGCTGCTCAGTGATGAGTTACTGTCGATGGATGAACTGATTTTACAACCCGGTGAGTCCGTTCTGCAGAAAGTACCCTTGACGGCCAAGGCAACCCATATTGCTGTCGTTGCCGCATTCCGTAATCTGGATGCCAGTCACTGGAAGTTTGTTTATGACATCAAGTCATATGGCCACTACACCCACGCGGTCACGATCAGCGCCGATGACGTACTGGACGGCGATCCCGACACGGCGCTTCAACGCAAGGACCCGGCCGAAGAAAAGACCAGCTTCAGGGAAGACACCCAGTCCTGAATCTCACCGAACAGAGCCTTGCTCTTAACTGCACACGTTATGGAATCCGTGACTCATGAGTAATGACAACAAGGTTGCCTGGCTGGAAAGCCTGTACCTGTTTCCTCATCATTTCCAGCAGCAGGAACGCTATCTGGAAGCTCGCATTGAACAACGCGCCCGCGCCATTGCTCCTTTTATGTGGGGGTTTCTGGATCTCAGCCTGGATCTCAGCCTGCTCAACAATGGCCAGATCGGACTGTCACGGGCGCGAGGCATCATGCCGGACGGTTGTCCGTTTGAATTGCCACGCGATGCCTCATTGCCCAGGCCACTGGAAATCGACCGCAACGTCCGTAACCAGCTTATCTACCTGATTCTGCCAATCTACCAGCCTGGCAATAAATACGTTGCCGGTCATGATGATTCCGAAAGCATCACCCGTTATGGCATCCAGACCCGGGATGTTTATGACTACTGCAGCAACAACAGCGATTTTGAAGCCGTTGACCTTGCCAGCCTGCAGTTCCGGCTGGCACTGGAACGTGAAGAACTTGGTGGTTTCAGTTGCCTGCCATTGGCCCGTATTCAGGAAGTCACCGCTGAAGGTGCTGTGATTCTCGACAAGCAATATATCCCGCCCGTATTGGCGATTCGCTGTAATGGCCAATTACAACACCATCTGACCAATACCATCGGTCTGGTCAAGCAGCGGGCAGATGTATTGGCCCACCGTTTTGCGGCTTCCAATCAGGAAGGGGGATCGTCAGCGATCGCCGACTTCATGTTGCTGCAGATGCTTAACCGCTACGAACCGCGCCTGCGCCATATGAGCCAGATTCCACAACTACACCCGGAAGCCCTGTATCGTGAACTACTGGGTCTGACTGGTGAACTGGCTACCTTTACCACACTGGAGCGCAGACCCAGACTGGAACCCGACTATCAACACGAGAACCTGCAGCAGTGTTATCAGATGGCAGTCGATCATTTGGGCAAGTACCTCAGTACAGTACTGGAGCAAACCGCAATTCCGCAGAAAGTCGAACAGCACAAGTACGGTATCTTTGTGTCCCGCATTGCTGACCATAGCCTGATTACCCAGGCGCGGTTTATTCTGGCAATCAAGGCGGATATGTCGACCGACAAGTTGCGTGAATACATGCCCAAGCATGTGAAAGTCGGTTCCGTCGAAACCATTCGCAACCTGGTCAACAACCAGCTCAGCGGTATTGGATTATCGGTAATTCCGGTTGCCCCCCGAGAAATCCCTTACCACTCAGGCTTTGTCTACTTCGAACTGGACAGTCAGGGTGAGCAGTGGCAATCGCTGAAAACCTCTGGCGGATTTGCCTTCCATATCGCCGGAGAGAATGAGGGTCTGGAGGTGGAGTTCTGGGCGGTTCGGCAGTAATAAACCGGTAGGGAACCAGCAGTGCTGTCTGCTGGTTCTTGATGTACGCCTGCAGAGTCTGTCAAAAGTAGGCACTGACCGGCACAGTGCAATATTTGCCACTGGCACACACTGACTTTACCCATTCCTTGTTCATGCGTTTGTTGGCTGTCGTCCCGACCGGACTCAGTGTTTCCAATGACGCCTGTAGCTGTAGTGGCGGATAAATGCCGGGATTATTCAGCACATCCGGGTTGATCAACGGCAATGATGAGTTCATGACCGTTGGGTAGTCCAGATAGTTGGAGTTTTGGGCTGCCGTTTCCGGCTTCATCAGGAAGTTAATGAACTGGTAGGCCAGCTCAAGATTACGGGCCCTGGCTGGAATCGCCATCACGTCAATCCACATGGCCGCACCTTCTGGTGGAATGATATAGGCCAGCTCATCATGCCCTTCGATTGCACCAAGAATATCGCCACTGTATCCCAGCGTGACACAGACATTACCTGCGGCCAGATCATCCAGGTACTGGGTGCTGTGCAAATAACTGACGTCTTTCAGAGCCGCTCCCACCAAGGCCCCCGCCCGGGATAAAACCGCCCTGTCCTCGGTATTCACCGACGCCCCCATGTATTTGAGAGCAGCCGCAAAAATCTCGTCGCGTTCATACAGCAACGCAATACCACAATGGGCAGCCTGCTGCCGGGTTGTTTCATCAAACAACTTCAGCGAATAATCCTTTTCCCCCAAGCCCTGTTGCGCCAACAAACGGGTATTGATTCCCAGCCCTGTCGTGCCCCACATGTAGGGCACACCATAGTCACCACGAACGTCATGGCGCTGGAACTGACTGCGGATTTCCGGGCGAATATCGGCCAGTGCTGGCAGCCGGCTAACATCAAGCTGCTGGATGATCTGGCGGGAACTGAGCTGATTGATGATGCGTGATGATGGAAACACCACATCAAAGTCGCTGTTATCGTCAAACAACATGAACTTGAATTCTTCTTCATTGTTGAACTCAACGTATTCGACTTTGACGTTTTGCTGCTGTTCAAACTCCGCCAACACCTCGGGCGAGATATAATTGCCCCAGTTAAGAATTTTGAGCGTGGCAGGGTCGGCAAGTACCGACGAAGAAATGATTGCGGAGAGCAACAATAATAGTTTTCGCATAGCTATATCCTTGTAGGCTGAGCGCCACCCCATGTGGCTCTGCAAAAGCGGCGCGCAGTATAAGGAAGACATATAAACAGCAAAAGCCTATCTCAGGCCCTTCCGCACAACTTTTCGACTATTTCTTGATCAAGCACGCAGTAATTATCGCTACGTAAAATATGACCAAGAGGAAAACAAACACAGTGTAAATTTGCTATTCAGTTTGCCTGCTGACTTTTCCTGTTCGCCACTGACGGCGTCGGCAAGGTTTTCACTCCACCAATTTCTTAGCAATCTCCTGTAGCAGGCCCATTGGCGATAAAGATCAACGGTTGCATCACAGCCGACGACTGTTATAGTCGCGCGCTCTTTTTCGGGGAACGATCGTTTCCCACGCTCTTTATGTCAGAGAACAGGTCAACCATTGCCCGAATTACTGCGCCTCCAACCTCATTGTTCCTGCGTGGTCTGATACAGTTGACTGAAATTCACCTTCTTTTGGCAGGGAGTGCTCAGCTGTGAGTTCCTCTTCTTTCTTAGCCCTCAAGCAGATTACCAAGCGTTTTGATTCCCATGCGGTGTTGTATGAGTTTGACCTCAACATCGAAGACGGCGAATTTTTTACCATACTGGGACCTTCCGGCTGCGGCAAAACCACCGTCCTGCGGCTGATCGCCGGTTTTGAAGCCCCGGATGAAGGCAAGATCGTACTTGATGGCACCGACATCAGCCGTCTGGAAGCTGAAAAACGCCCAACCAACACCGTGTTCCAGAGCTACGCCCTGTTCCCGCATATGACGGTGTTCGACAACGTCGCTTTTGGTCTGAAGATGGCTGGCGTGGCGAAAGCGGATATCCGCAGCCGGGTCAGGGAAGCGCTGGCCGTAGTGCAGCTGACAGACTTTGAACAGCGCAAGCCGCACCAGTTGTCTGGCGGCCAGAAGCAACGGGTGGCAATTGCCCGTGCCATCGTCAACCAGCCCAAGGTGCTGCTGCTGGATGAATCGCTGTCGGCACTCGATTACAAGCTGCGTAAACAAATGCAGATTGAGCTGAAGCGCATCCAGCGTCAGCTCGGCATTACCTTTATCTATGTGACCCACGATCAGGAAGAAGCCCTGTCGATGTCAGACCGGGTACTGGTGATGAACAACGGCCAGCCACAACAGGTCGGCACGCCACGGGAAATCTACGAGTCACCGCGCAACCTGTTTGTGGCGCGTTTTATCGGTGAGATCAACGTCTTCGACGCCACCATTATCGAAGCCCGCGACGACTTCCAGTATCTGGCCCAGATCCACGACAAGCAGTGGGTCATCCATGCCAACCAGCGGTTGGAACCAGGCGACAAGGTTCATGTGCTGTTGCGGCCGGAAGACCTGCGTATCGAATACCTCGAAGATGCCAACGAGGCGGATGGCATGATCGGCGAAGTTGTCGAAAGCAACTACACCGGCAAGACACTGGATTCGGTGATCCGGCTGGATAACGGCGTCACCGTGCAAGCCAGCGAATTTTTCAACGAGGACGATCCGGATTTCGCCTACAAGATCAACCAGCGAGTGTGGGTCAACTGGGTGCATGGCTGGGAGCACGTCATCAAGGCTGACGAGTTAAGCTGACCATGAAAGCTTTCATAGCCAACCTCAACTTCCGCCGTCTGGTCATTACCCTGACCATCAGCTGGCTCAGCATCTTTGTCTTGCTGCCACACCTGATGGTGGTCGGTACCAGCTTCCTGACCGCCGATGCCGACAACTTTGCTATCTGGCCGATCACGCTGGATAACTACCTCAAGGTACTCGATGACACCTATGCCGGGGTATTCTGGGACAGCCTGGTGTTGTCTGGCATTACCACCGTGATTGCCCTTGGCATTGGTTATCCATTTGCATTTTTGCTGTCGCGCATGACGCCGGCACTGCGCGCCATTCTGCTGTTTATGATGGTGATTCCGTTCTGGACCAACAGCCTGATTCGCATCTACGCCATCAAGATGTTGCTGGGTAAAAAAGGCCTGTTCAACCTGGTGTTAGTGAGTACTGGCATCGTCGACAAGCCGGTGCAGCTGCTGTACACGGATTTTGCGGTGATCTTCGGGCTGGTATACATCCTGCTGCCCTTTATGGTGCTGCCGCTGATGGCCAGCTTCGATAAACTCGATCAGTCGTTACTGGAAGCCGGCAAGGATCTTGGCGCCAATGCCTTCCATCGCTTTCGCCACATCATTCTGCCGCTGACCATGCCGGGCGTGATTGCCGGTTGCCTGATTGTGTTCCTGCCTGCCATGGGCATGTTCTACGTTGCCGACCTGCTCGGTGGTGCCCGCAGCCTGCTGCTCGGGAATGTCATAAAAAACCAGTTTCTGGTGGCCCGCGACTGGCCGTTTGGCTCAGCCTTCAGTGTGTTCCTGATTGTGCTGATGGGGTTGTTATTGTGGCTCTATTACAAGGCCAACCAGTACGTCCAGAAACAAGGAGGCATGGATGACCAGAATCTCTGACCCCCGCGCCATAACTGGACGCCTGTTCAAATGGCTGTTTATCGGGCTGGTGTTTGTGTACCTGTATCTGCCGATGGCGGTGCTGGTGACCAACTCGTTCAACAAGTCGAAATACGGTCATAACTGGGCCGGCTTTTCACTCAAGTGGTATCAGGAGCTGTTCGACAACAATGCCATGATGCAGGCGTTCGGCCACTCCTTGCTGGTCGCAGCCCTTGCCGCCACCGCAGCAACCCTGATCGGCACCCTGATGGCGCTGGCGATTCATCGTTATCGTTTCCCGCTTAAGAGTGCCACCAGCTCACTGTTGTTTGTGCTGATGATGTCACCCGATATCGTGCTGGCGATTACCTTCCTGATTATTTTTATCGCTCTCGGTATCCAGCTGGGATTCTGGTCACTGCTGATCGCCCACATTACCTTTTGTCTGCCGTTTGTGGTGATTACCGTTTACGCCCAGATGAAAAGCCTCGACCCCAATATTCTCGAAGCCGCGCAGGACCTCGGCGCCAGTGAAGCACGGATTTTCCGGGTGATTATCCTGCCCTTGATGGCCCCGGCGGTACTGGCAGGCTGGCTGCTGAGTTTTACCCTGTCGCTTGATGACGTGATTATCAGCTCTTTCGTGACCGGGCCGGGTTTTGAGATCTTGCCAATCCGCGTATTTTCCATGGTGAAAGTGGGCGTATCCCCCGAAGTAAACGCACTGGCGACCCTGCTGTTGGTCTTGTCACTGACGCTGGTTGCTGTAACCACCTGGCTCATTAAAAGGCAGAAAAACCAATGACTTTGACTTCGCTGTTTCGCAACGTGTCGGCCGCGGCTGCACTGCTGGCCGCTGTCGCCGCCAACGCGGCTGACAAGGTAGTAATCTACAACTGGAGTGAATACATTCCAGACGGAGTACTGGAAGAATTTACCGAAGCGACCGGCATCGAGGTTGAGTACAACACCTATGAAAGCAACGAGGTGATGTACTCCAAGATCAAGATCCAGAACGCCAAAGGCTACGACATCGTGGTACCGTCGTCCTACTACATTTCGAAAATGGCTCGAGAAGGCCTGTTGGCGAAAATCGACCAGAGCAAGCTGAGTAACCTCAAGCACCTCGACACCAGCCTGCTGAATAAGCCCTACGACAAGGGCAACCAGTACTCCATCCCCTACACCTGGGGTAGCACCGGCATTGGCATCAATACCGATGAAATCGAAAAGTCTTCCATCACCAGCTGGAACGATCTGTGGGACAGCAAATGGCTCGGCAGTCTGCTGCTGACCGACGATGTGCGTGAAGTATTCCAGATGGCGCTGGCAATTCAGGGTCACTCCGCCAATACCCGCGACCCCAAAGAAATTGAACAGGCTTATCAGCTGCTGAAAACCCTGATGCCCAACGTGCTGACCTTTAACTCCGATGCTCCACGTGAGCCGTATATGGCCGGTGATGTGAATCTCGGCATGATCTGGAATGGTGAAGTCATCATGGCGCAGGAAGAGATGCCGGAAATTGACTACATCTACCCGTCTGAAGGCGTGATTCTGTGGGTCGACAGCTTTGCCATCCCGGCTAACGCCGAACACAAGGATGCCGCGCACCAGTTCATCAACTTTATGCTGCGTCCGGAAATTGCCGCCCGCACCGTCGATTACATCGGCTACGCCACCCCCAACAAGGATGCACTGGAGCTGTTGGACGAAGAGACCCGCAACAACCCGATCATCTTCCCGTCCCAGGCAATCATCAGCAAGGGTGAATTCCAGGAAGACGTGGGTGATGAAGCAACTGCTCTGTACAACAAGTACTGGGAAGAGCTGAAGACCAGCATGTAACCCGCGACGCGGCTACAGAATCACTGGTTTACGGCGACGGGATGCGGGCAGAACGCCCGCACTCCGTCATCTGATGTATTGATTCAGACCGCGATATTTTTCAGCATGCTGTTCACAATCCACTTGTGCGCAGATCCTACTGGCAACATATAAAGTTTGCCAAAGCGGTTGCGATTTTTAACGCTGGCAGTCACCGTTAACAGACTGAATTCTTCATCCAGTTCGGCAATCCCGAACGAAATCAGCACCCCTAAATGACGATCTTCCGACGTCAACAGCAGCTCGTTATCTGTTATTAACACCAGCCTGAAAAAATCGAGTTTTTCGCCTACCTTCGGCGCAACTGTTGGTCTGCTATCGTTGAAACCACCGATTTTCTCAACGCCTGCCAGGGCACTGATTCGATCCCGAATCCAGAAAGCGCCCCGTAACCAGGCAGGATTATGGCTGGTCGTCAGCTGATACGCTTCGTAGGCAGTCACTCCGGCACGAATACGGCAACTCTGGCGATGCCAATAATCCAGTTGCAAACGCGGGGCGATTAAAGCGACGCCACAGTCCGGGTCACGTACATACCCGTCTGCGGTAACGGTTGTATTCCAATCCATAAATTCCTGAATTCCCTTCCTGTAAAAGCAGCAGCCACTCTGAGGCAAATACACTGTTCTGCCAAGCCAGCTTCCATTACTCATCCCTCAGCTTTTAACCTTGATCACAAATTAATATCGATTTCAGGCAGTTATTGATACAACTGCATACCTTGTCGGATGCACAGGTTCAGGGAATAAATGATGAAAGACAAGCAGGTGATTAATCGCGAATTCAGCAAAAGCATCGCACTGGCGCTGTTGGCCACCAGCCTTGGCGCTCTGGCAACGCCGGTATTGGCGCAGGAAGGAACAACAACACAGGTCGACGAAGCGGCGTTAGCAGCGGTCATCGCCTCACCACTGCGTCAGCAGGATCGGGATGATCAGCGCCATCCACAGCAAACCCTGGAGTTCTTTGACGTCTCCCCCGACATGACCGTGGTAGAGATCTGGCCTGGCGGTGGCTGGTATAGTCGCATCCTGGCGCCTTACCTCAAGGATCACGGCCAATACTATGCCGCTCATTTTGACCCCGCTGGCGGACCCGCCTATTACGCTCGTTCGCTGGCATCATTCAACCAGCAGTTCATTGCCAACCCTGCACAATACGGCAACATCAAGGTCACCGTCTTTCATCCACCAGAACTACTGGAAATTGCACCAGCAGGCAGTGCCGATCGCATCCTGACCTTCAGGAACATCCACAACTGGTATATGGAGGGCGGTGACCAAACGGTGGCAGCCACCCTCGCCGGTTTCTTCCAGACCCTCAAACCCGGTGGCATTCTTGGTGTGGTTGAGCACAGATTACCGGAAGACCGTCCTGATTCGGCACAGGACAGCAGCGGCTATATGAAACAGTCGTACGTGATCAAGATGGCAAAACAGGCAGGCTTCCAGCTGGTCGCCAGCAGTGAAATCAACGCCAACCCCAAAGACAGTGCCGATTACCCGGCAGGGGTCTGGACATTACCGCCGTCACTGCGACTGGGCGATACCGACAAACAGAAGTACCTGGCGATTGGTGAAAGTGATCGTATGACGCTGAAATTCCGCCGGCCCGAGCAGTTCTGATACATGTTCTGATAGAAGCACTCAGGGCGGCCAGACAATCCCCCAGGGATTATCTGGCCGCCTGGCTTTCAACACCCTGCTGCTGCTGGATACGCTGCTCAAATGCTTCCAGAGGCATAGGTTTGCCAAGGAAATAACCCTGCACCTGATGACAGTTCTGCTGCTGCAGATAATGCAGTTGCTCCGCGGTTTCCACCCCTTCAGCTACCACTTTCAGACCCAGCCTGTTAGCCATCGCCAGGATGGTTTCGATCAAGGGTTCACTGCTGCCACCAGTACCAATGCCATCGACAAACGAACGATCAATCTTGAGACCACTAACCGGGAAACGGGTCACGTAACTGAGTGACGAATAGCCGGTGCCAAAGTCATCAATGGAGATGCCGATACCGTGGTCAGCCATATCCTGCAATACCGCTGCCGCGCGCCTGGTATCATCGTCGATCAACAAGCGTTCGGTGATTTCAACTGTGATCGGCAGGTTTTCACTAACGCGATAGAGCAATTCCATCCATCGCTCCAGCGCATGATCACGAGTATCAAATACCCGCGGAGACACGTTAACTGACAAGCCAATATGAGTATTGCAACGCTGATTAATCCCGATCAGCGCTTCGCTGGCCTTACTCATCACCAGATAATCAATCTGGTTAATCAGCCCGGTTTCTTCTGCCAGCGGGATAAACTCGGCAGGTGACAGCCAGACACCATCACTGCGTTGCCAACGCGCCAGCGCTTCACAGCCAACGGTTTTGCCGGTTTTGCTGTCGACCAGCGGCTGCAGATAGGCAATGATTTCATCGTCACGAATCGCAGCAATCAGATCGTTATAAAGACGGTGACGATACTCCGACCGTAACTGCATTTCCTGAGTGTAGAAATGCCAGCCATTGCGGCCGCTTTTCTTCACTTCGTACATCGCCTGATCGGCCTTGATAATCAGATCTTCAGCGTTATCAGCATCACCCGGATACAAGGCAATACCGATACTGGCGCCACAGAAGACATCCTTGTTGTTGATACGATGGGCGCGGGCAAGATCGGTCACGAGATTGGCGGCAATATTATCGAGCCCGGTGATCTGATCCAGCTCACTGAGGATGACGGTAAATTCGTCGCCACTGTGACGCGCGACTGTATCCGTTTCCCCCAGGCAACGCAGAATACGCTGGGCACTTTCCTGCAGTACCCGGTCGCCTTCGCGGTGGCCGTAGTTGTCGTTAATGGCCTTGAACTGATCGAGGTCGATGAACAGCAGCGCCATGTATTGACCGGTTTTACGACAGTGCGCCATGGCGCTTTCCAGGCGGTCATAAAACAGTACCCGGTTGGGCAACTCGGTCAGGCTATCGTAGTTGGCCTGGCGTTCAATCTTGGCATCAGCCGCTTTCTTTTCAGTTATATCCTGCAGCGCACCCAGCAACTCCCAGCTTTCTTCCTGACTGCGCACCGGATCAGCAATCAGACGGAACCAGCGCCGGTAGTCAGCGCTGCGCAATTCCAGCTCAAGTGGCTGGCGCAGCTGCAAGTGCCCGGCCAGCGAGCCGAAGATAGCCTGGCGACCGGATGGGCTGAAGCACTCTGAAAATTCCCGTAACGAAATATCTCTGCTACCAGCAGGCAATTGCAGCAGGGTGCAGGCATGTTCTGACAGCTCACTGATGATTGCCTTATCATTCATACGCCAGCCACCAACGCCTGCGACCGTTTCCACTTCGCGCAGAAATTCGGTGTGACGTCGAAGTATTTTTTCGTACTGGCGCTGACGCTGACGATAAGCCTGACGGTAAAACAGCAGAATAATCAGCAGCAGGCCGACCGACCCGAAAGCTCCCCGAATCAGAACCAGACGCGCACCATTGGTTTGAACTTCACCAGCAGGTAATGCCGCAATTTGCCAGCTCCCACCGCTGAAACGAATGCTTTGGGTCGTCGCATTATCAGCGGCGAACAATTCCGGCCGGCCATAAAAGACCTCACCCGCCTGGCCCGTGCCATCGCGGCCACGAATTGCTACTTCGAGCTCCAGATCCGGGTCCAGCAGGCCTGCTTCACGATATACCTGAGCAGCATCAATGGGTGCTGATACGATCCCCCACAACTGTGAACCACCATCCGGCTGAAGTACCCGTACCGGTGCCCGGCTGATAAACGCCGAACCTCCCTGCACCAGATCCACGGGCCCGGCCAACAGATGTTCATTCTGTTTGATCGCTCGTTCAATCGTCGCCAGCTGGTCTGGTACATTGTTGTAATCCAGACCGATGACTTTCTCATTGCCTTCGCGCGGATACACATAACGCACTTTCAGATCAGGGGCAGCAGCCAGGTTTATCAGCTGCGGATCATGCTCCAGCACCGCCTTGGCATACTCGTCAAACTGCTCGCCAGTGACGTCCGGATTGGCACCGATGAAGGCAGCAACACCGGTCAGTTCAGCCAGATTACGGGCGATCACCTGTTCCAGTCGCGAACGAATAGTGGCCAGACTTTCGACCACCCGCAATGCCTGTACCCGCCGGGTATCGTCGCGATGCCACACCTCCAGCCCCTGTTCAGCCAGCGCCAGAATCAACATCACCAGTAACGGACCAACCCAGCGTGAAGGGGCATAGCCGAATTTGCGAACCAACATTACCATCACGACCAGTAGCGCAAACACCAGCGCCAGCGAAACTCCCCAATGCAACAGCTTGTCCGTTTGCCGGACGGGCCGGAATAACAGATCCATTGGGTCATATGGCGTCTCAATATCATGCAAACGATCAACAATTGTATAGGTACGCTGCCAACGCTCCGGGTTCACATGACCAATATCCACCGCCGGATAGAACAGATAATCATCGATGCGTTCGGCAAAAGCCCGATTGTAGCCGACCAGATCGTCATAGCTGTATTTATAACGCGGCAATTCGGTGGCGATTCGTTGCGCCAGTAAGGACCGATTTTCCAGTGCGTAGCGCCAGCCTTTTTCCGTAGCACGCCAAAATTTCTCCACCAGCTCCGGCTGCTGCCGGGCCAGCTGGCCACTGGTATAAAGCATATCACCGTAGAACTGCACCCCATGATCGCGGGGGTACAAGACCGCCATTTCGATCCCCAACTCATTGGCTCTGAATGGCGCTGAAATATCATAGGTGGGAATGACATCGGCGCTACCGTTCACCAGCGCATCCGGTGCCACATTACTGCTGGTGTAATGCAGGCGATTGGGATCAATGCCGTTGATAAAAAACATCGCCCGGGTTTCGACCCAGACATCATGGGAAGACTGTGAAGCAATCCGCAGCCTTGAAGCAGACGGCACCGTCAGCGGCGCATGTTCCTTGAGCGCAAACAGCGCAGCCGGGGAACGCTGGAACACCGGAGCAACGACCTTGATGTCATAACCCTTGCCGCGATAGACAAACAGATCCGTGCCACCAATAGCAAAATCAGCGTTGCCACTGGTGATTTCCCGAATCGGAGAATAGAGGCTGCCATCCGGTCTGGTGACAGGCCGAATCTCAACATCCAGTCCTTCCTGTGCATAATAGCCCTGCCACAAGGCGGCATAATAGCCAGCAAACTGAAACTGGTGTTCCCACTTCAGCTGCAATACCACAGGAACATTGGCCCGCGCACCCAACGACAGCAGCAAGCACAACAAGGCTCCAATTATGACAAGCGCAGCTGACCCACTCCGGCCATCAGCGCCATTTCTGTCTGGCAACCAATCAGTCAAAGTCCGTTACCTGTATACACATCGGATTGTGTCAAAAAACGCACACGGCATCTGAAAGAGAATAGTCGATACTGCCGAATCAGCAGGTTGAAAAAACGGTCATTACAGGCCGACACCATAAGCCGACGGCTATATATCAAATTTGATCCAGAACACAAGAATGTCAGTATGAGTCAGCACACTGCTTTTGCAAGCCGACGGCCAAAAGCAACAGCAATGGAAAGCAGATAACGCCAGCCAGTCCCCACTACACCAGCAAGCTGGCAGACGCCAGAGCCGTAATCCGATAAACTACGCGGCTTTGTTTTAAACGGCCCTGCAGGAGTTTACTGATGAGCCTTTACAGCCAGGAAATCAAAAACGCCATTCGGACAGTACCAAACTGGCCGGAAGAAGGCGTGATGTTCCGGGATATTATGCCGCTGCTGCAGGACGCAGGAATCTTTCGCAAGCTGATCGACAGCTTTGTGCATCGTTATCAGGGTATGCAACTGGATGCAATTGCCGCCATTGATGCTCGTGGTTTTATCCTCGGTGCACCGCTGGCCTATGAACTGGGCCTGAGCCTGGTGACGGTACGCAAAAAAGGCAAGTTGCCGTTTGATACGGTGAGCCAGGAATATCAACTGGAATACGGCAGCGCCGCTATTGAGATCCACACTGATGCTTTCAAACCCGGCGACCGTGTCTTGGTGATGGATGACCTGATTGCCACCGGCGGCACCATGCTGGCGGCTTGCGAGCTGGTCACCAAGCTACAGGCCACCGTGGTGGAAACCGCTGCTATTATCAACCTGCCTGACCTTCATGGCGCAGACAAGCTGCGTGACAGCGGCTTTGATGTTTACGCCATTTGCGACTTCGAAGGTTTGTAAGCCAGCCAGACGGCCAGCCTAACCCACCTCATCCGACGTCCAGACGCTCACCTCAAGTTCACCATTCGCCGCCTCACTGATCAGCATGGTCATGGGGCGGCAGCAGACCTGACAGTCTTCGATGTATTGCAGGCCCAACTCTTGTGGGTCAAGCAGGACATCCAGCCGCTCGCCACAATAAGGACAATAAATGCGTTGCTGGATCAGGCCGATGCCAGTAGATGCGGAGCCGTTGTCGTCATCGTCCGGGTATTGTTCCAGCACGTCCTGCCAATCTGTCATCACAGACCTCCCATTGCAGTTCCTGGCCAACCGCCGCGTTAACGATCAGCCCAGCCGGGTCACATCCACCGCCACCCGTAACACCGGATTCTGGCCGCCCCCATAGATCACTCCGCACAGCGGCGTGACATCGTAGAAATCCCGCCCCCAGGCGGTTACCACATGCTGCTCATGAGCCATGCAGTTGTTAGTGGGATCGTATTCAAACCAGCCTTCATCAGGAACATACACCGCCAGCCAGGCATGGGTCGCATCGGCGCCGACCATTTTGACCTGCCCCGGTGGTGGCAGGGTTTCCAGATAACCGGAAACATAACGGGCAGCAAACCCCAGTGACCGCAGAATCGCAATTTGCAGGTGGGCAAAGTCCTGACACACCCCTTTGCGGTTGGCCAGTACGTCGGCCAAGGGCGTGGCAATGGTGGTGGAAGCCGGTGAATATTCAAAATCGTTGAAAATGCGGCTGGTCAGTTCCATCACCGCCGTCAGCAAGGGCTTGTCGTCGGTAAACAGATCGGCGGCGAACTCTGCCAGCTCCGGCGTCGCCTTGATCATCGCCGAATCCATCAGATATTCACGGGCAAACAGGGTTTCAGCACTGCCTGCCAGCGCTTGCATGGCCTCACGGGCGTCCTTGCAGCTGATACCAAACTCCAGATCCGGTGCTGCCGCCTGTACCCCGGTGCGTACTTCACTGACGGAAGTAATCACCAGCTTCTTGTGCGGCTTCTGGATCTCGAAATGATAGGCCGAATTGCCAAAATAATCGGTACGGGTAGAGGAATAGGTCGCCCCCGGCAACACGTCCACCCGGCTCGACAAACACTCCTGCCGTGGCGTGTTACGCGGCGTCACATGGGCCATGTTGTAGCAGTGCGATACCCGGCTGGCATAGACGTATTCGGTGGTATGACGAATGCGGTACAGCATCAGAACGACTCCCAGTTATTACGCACCAGTTGCTGGGAAGCCTCACGGTGATCGAAGTATTTGTCGGTAATCAGGTCACTCATACCACTCAGCAGATCGGCAATCTTGCTGACCTGCTGATCCAGATAATCGCGTCGCAAACCGGCGTCGTTGATCTTGTTGAGATCACTCAGTGACGACAGCTTGAGGGTAGTTTCACACTCCAGCATGCGGCGCTCTTCGGCTGCCAGTTCGTGCATCTGGCTCGGCGCTTTCGGCAAGGCCCGGATATGGTTACTGAGCTGTTCAATCTGGTACACCAGCGAGCGCGGGTTGGAACCGTCCATCATCACCAGATCCAGTGACGCCATTACCCCAACCCGGGCGCGATAACGACGGCGATAACTGATCAGGGCTTCGAGCGACAGCAACAGCGCCTCACAAACCTTGCTTTGATCAGACTCGACCATCGCCGGCACCAGCAAGCTGTTGATGGTAATGGCAATCTGGTAACCCCGTTCAAGTCGCCGGCCCATGTCCATAAAACGCCAGCCGAAGCCGCGAATCATGCTTTCCTGGGTCAACCCCGACAGTGCCATCAGTGCCGTCACCAGTGGATCGAGGGTTTCTTCCGGCGCGGAGGCCAGACTGCTGGAGAAGGTGGTATCCAGTGTCGCCAGCGCATCACGAATATCGTTGATGACCCGGAAGGTGTCCGACGACAGCAGCTCCTTGGTTTCGTTGGCGCAATACAACATGGCGTTGAGATTGCCGGAGATGCTGTTCATCACAGCACCATTTTCAATAATGCCGCGCAGGGCTTCTTCGGCAGTCTGGAAATCGGTCGAACGGGATGGCGTCGCGGTGAGCATGGAAACCGCGTGTAACAGCTGGTGGCGGGTCGCTTCGCTGATGCGTTCTTCACCATTGAGCATGATGAAGGCTGTACGCAAAATCCTTAGCGAAGATTCCGCCCGCTCGGCATAACGGCCCATCCAGAACAGATTTTCCACCACCCGGCTGGGCAAGCTGATCAGATCGGCTTCGCGGCTGATTGGCTCTTCAATATGCTCTTCAACAAAATCGGCTTCCGGCTCGGAGGCAATCACCCAGGTATCTTTCGACTTCGAACCGGTCTGGTTGGAAATCATAAATGACTTCTCTTCCACCCCGATGCGGGTCAAGCCACCCGGCATCACGGTGTAGGAAGAGTTATTGGCCACTGCAAAGCTGCGCAGAATTGCTGGTCGCGGTTTCATTTCGCCGTTAACAAAGGTCGGCACGTGCGACGCTTCCAGAATTGGCTGGGCAACGTATTGGGCGCCATTGGTCAGCAGTTGCTGGCGCAGCTGCTGCAATTCCTGCTGACTCAGCTCCGGGCCGTATTTGCTGGGGTTATCAAGGCTGCGATAAACCGGTTTGATGACCAGCTGATCAAGATGCTCCAGCACATAGCTGAGATCTTCCGGCAGCCCACACCACCAGGTCTTCACGGACGCCAGACGCAGATCACGACCCAATAGCTGGCGACCGATTTCCGGCATATAACGCAGCAGTACCGGGTTTTCCAGAATGCCGGAACCGAGCGGGTTGGCTACTACCAGATTGCCACTGCGTACCACATCCAGCAGACTGGCAACGCCCAGGCGGGAATCACCACGCAACTCAACCGGGTCACAGAACCAGTCATCAACCCGTCGCAACAACACATCCACCCGGCTCAGGCCATCGAGGGATTTCATCCACAGGAAGCCGTTGCGCACCACCAGATCGTCACTCTGCACCAGGTGAAAACCGAGATAGTTGGCCAGATAGGCGTGTTCAAAATAGGTTTCGTTATGGGCACCCGGTGTCAGCACCGCCACCCTTGGATTATTCGAACGCGACAGCGAATTGAGCTTTGCTCTCAAGCGCTGGAAGAAGGTCGACAGCCGATGTACTTCGCTGTCACGGAACAGACTCGGGAAAACCCGCGACATCACGTTGCGGTTTTCCAGCGAATACCCCCAGCCACTGGGGTTCTGGGTACGATCACCAATCGCCATCACAGTGCCATCCGGTGAACGCGCCAGATCCACCGAATGCAGGATCAGGTCGTGTTCGCCGGGAATCTGGATCCCCTGACAGGGGCGCAGAAAACCACGATGGCCAAACAAGGCTTCCGGCGGAATCACGCCCAGCCGGATCAGGTCACGTTTGCCGTAAATATCGCGCAGCAGCAGATTGAACAGCTCGGCCCGCTCCAGCAAACCGGCTTCAATAGTGCCCCACTCATTACTGCCGAGGACCATCGGAATCAGGTCCATATTCCAGATATGGGCCGGGCTACCGGGTTCGCTGTAGATGTTATAGGTGGCACCGTCATCACGCAGAATGCGCAAGGCTTTCGATTCGCGGTCGGCGAAGGCTTCCGGGCCCAGTTCTTTCAGGCGCTCAAGAATGTTTTCCCAATGGGGCCGATACTCACCATTGGCGTCCACCGCTTCGTCGTACAAGGCTGGATTCGGCAGATAGGGCAATCCATCGCCCTGGCTGGCATCTGTGATAACAGACGTTTGTGTTTGCGTTACTGACATGGTGTTGTGATCCGAATCCACAGTAAATCAGGGAGCCTGGCTCCAGTCCTGAAAGCATAATGGCCGCGTGTGCGGCCATTATGTCAGATTGCGACGGAGGTCTCAGCTATTCAAAAGCCGGGATTCCCTACTACCCTTGATCGGGTTGACGACGCAGGTCGAGCGTATACGGATAGTCCCCTGGCGACTCCTCTGGCGGTGGTGCCATTGGCTTCGGATCTGTATGCGGGAAGAACTCGCGCAAAGCGTCCAGATCCGGTCGTGGCGAGAAACCACCCTGAGTGTGCTCTGTTGTCGCGAAGCGATTGACCCGACGGGATTCGGCTTCAAACGAGTTCACCGGGAAGGTGTCGTAGCTGCGGCCACCTGGATGTGATACGTGGTAGCTGCAGCCACCAACGGAACGACCGGTCCAGGTGTCGATCAGGTCAAACACCAGCGGCGAATGCACACCAATGGTTGGATGCAGGGCCGAGAACGGATTCCAGGCCTTGTAACGCACACCGGCAACGTATTCGCCATGACGGGCAGTTTTCGCCATTGGTACCCGACGGCCATTACAGGCCAGTACGTAACGATTACCGGTCATGCCATAGACTTTCACCTGCAGACGTTCAATCGAGGAGTCGACGTAACGGGCTGTACCGAAGCTGGTCACCTCTTCGCCCAGTACGTGCCAGGGTTCGATCGCCCAACGCAGCTCAATCTTGATATCGCCCAGGTCAACCCGACCGTAGTGCGGAAAGCGGAACTCCTCAAACGGCAGCAGCCATTCAGGACGGAATTCCAGCCCATGCGCCTGCAGGTCTTCGGCCACTTCCTTGATGTCTTCCCAGATAAAATGCGGCAGCATCCACTTGTCGTGCAGCTGGGTATTCCAGCGCACCAGCTTGTGCTTGTACGGGTTCTTCCAGAAACGCATCACCAGCGCACGAATCAGCAATGCCTGCACCAACGCCATACGGCTGTGTGGTGGCATTTCAAAACCACGGAATTCCAGAATGCCGAGACGACCGGCCGGTGAGCCGGGCGCAAACAGCTTGTCGATACAGAATTCGGCACGGTGGGTGTTACCGGTCACATCGATCAGCAGGTTACGCATGATGCGGTCGACCAGCCACGGCAACGCCGCTTCACCTTCCGGCATTTGCTGGAAGGCGATTTCCAGTTCGTACAAACCTTCGTCACGGCCTTCATCAACCCGTGGCGACTGGCTGGTCGGGCCAATAAAGGCACCGGAGAACAGATACGACAGGCTTGGATGGTGCTGCCAGTAGGTCACAAAACTGCGCAGCAGATCAGGCCGCCGCAGCATTGGGCTGTCGGCTGGCGTCACGCCACCCAGAGTGATGTGGTTACCACCACCGGTGCCAGTATGACGGCCATCAAGCATGAACTTCTCAGCCCCCAGACGGGACTGACGCGCGGCTTCGTATAGCTCGGTCATGTTGCTGACCATGTCTTTCCAGTTGCTGGCCGGGTGAATGTTCACCTCGATAACACCTGGATCCGGAGTCACCAGCAGCTTCTGCAAACGCCAGTCTTTTGGTGGCTCATAACCTTCGATGATCACCGGCAGGTTGAGCTCTGCGGCGGTTTCTTCCACCAGCGCCATCAGCTCAACGTAGCTTTCCAGATACGGCAGCGGCGGCAGGAACAGGTGAATCTTGCCATCACGCGGCTGGATACACATGGCAGTGCGAACCAGGTTTTGCCAGTAACCAGAGCCCTTATTGTCTTTAGGAGACTGATCTTTGGCTGCTTGCTCGCCCTTGGCTGACAGCTTTTGCTTCACCTGCGGCTGCAACGCAGCGGCCGGCGCATGCTCAGGCGGGCTGATGTGATACTGCGCCGCATGGGCCAGAATTTCTTCACGGCTGTGCAAGGGCTCATCCGTACGCATCGGATCAGCTTCCTGCGGCCAGCGCACTTCTTCCGAGTGCGGCAGGCTCGCCAGCGGCAGACGCAGACCCATCGGCGAATCGCCCGGAATCAGCACCAGCCGACCACGACGGACTTCCCACAGGCTGGACTTCCAGTTCTGGGCATAAAAATCCCATTCCACTGGCAGCACAAAACCGCTCGGCGTGTTCAGTCCCTGCTCCAGCACCTTGGCCAAACGACGACGGGCAAGATCATCCTTGGCTTCGGCAATCTGTGAATCCAGGTTGGCAGGCAGGTTCTGTTCCTGCAGCAAGTAATGCAGGCCATCCTCATAGGCCGGTTGCACATAGTCACCGTGCAGACCCAGTTTCTGGCTCAGCAGCTTGCCGAACTGTTCGGCGTCGGCGACGCTGTGGCCATAATCCTTGTCGACCCGCGCCAGCAGTTCCGGCCGGGTCCACATTGGCTGATTGTCCTTGCGCCAGAACACACCCAGTGCCCAGCGCGGTACTTCTTCGCCCGGATACCATTTGCCCTGACCGTAATGCAGCAGGCCGTGTGGGGCAAAATGATCGCGCAAACGCAGCAGCAGGGTTTTCGCCAGGCTGAGTTTATCGTCACCCAGCGCTTCGGTATTCCACTGCGCCGATTCCATGTCATTGACCGACACAAAGGTCGGCTCACCGCCCATGGTCAAACGCACGTCATGTTGCAGCAACAGTTCGTCGACCTTGTTACCCAACGCCAGCACATCAGCCCATTGGGCTTCGTCATAGGGCTTGGTAACACGTGGATCTTCGTGGAAACGGGAAACCTTGTTCTCGTAGTCAAAGGTCACTTCGCACTTGTCGGTGTAACCATTGATCGGTGCCGCAGATACCGGATGCGGAGTACAGGCCAGCGGAATATGGCCTTCACCGGCAAACAGACCAGAAGTTGGGTCCAGACCAACCCAGCCCGCACCCGGCAAATAGGCTTCACACCAGGCGTGCAGGTCGGTGAAGTCAGCATCCGGGCCGGATGGGCCATCAATGGACTTCTCGTCCGGGGTCAACTGCACCAGATAACCGGAGGCAAAACGGGCAGCCATGCCAAGGTGGCGCAGCGCCTGCACCATCAACCAGGCACTGTCACGGCAGGAGCCTTTGGCCAGTTCGAGGGTTTCTTCCGGCGTTTGCACACCTGGTTCCATCCGAATGGCGTATTCGATCAGCTGCTGCAGCTGCATGTTAACGTCGACCAGGAAGTCGATGGTGCGACGTTTTTCCAGTGAAATACCGGCTACAAACTTGTCGAACAGCGGGCCTTGTTGTTCCAGTTCCAGGTACGGCTGCAGCTCCTTTTTGGTCTGCTTGTCATAGCTGAATGGAAACTCTTCGGCGCTGTCCTCGAGGAAGAAGTCGAACGGGTTGATCACCGTCATATCGGCGATGACTTCAACTTCTACCGAGAATTTGGTGGTTTTTTCCGGGAATACCAGACGGGCCAGGTAGTTGCCATAAGCATCCTGCTGCCAGTTGATAAAGTGATTTTCCGGTTGAACCTTGAGGCTGTAGGCTTCGATTGGAGTACGGCAATGAGGTGCCGGACGCAGCCTGACAACATGGGGAGAGAGGTTTACGGGTCGGTCGAACTCGTAATATGTGTTGTGCTCAATCGCAACACGAATAGTCATAACTGCTCCCGATATAGGAAATCTGTGAAGATCGCTGCCAATAAGCCAGACACTGGGTCTGGCTTTCCCTGACCTGTCTGAAGCTGCTTCTATTGATCCGACAGGAACCAGGTTTTCTGAATCAGGCCATGCACTTCCGACAGCGACCCTTGTAATTCGTTGAGGTCTTCGCGGAAAGCAGCGCCAAATTCTTCTGCGCCAAGGTATTTTTCAACTTCCTGTTTGATCGCCAGCGTACGCTCAACGACCGCTTCACCTTTGGGCAGATGATGGCAGCGTGCCACAATTTGATTGAGGCAATATGAAATTGCGCGCGGGAACTGTTCGTCACCCATCATAAAGGTCACCACCGGGACGCCGCGGATGGATGAACGCATGGTACGACGGAACTGCTGGTCGGCATTCAGTGAACGCAGCATGTTGCCCCAGATGATCTGGCGGCTGTTAACAGCATATTCGTCGTCTTCAACCTGCATCATGGCGGCGATGGCAGCATCAAGGTTACGGGTCGCCATATCGGCCCGTTCGAGATTCTGGCCCAGTCGCAGCATGTCCCAGCCTTCGTCACGCATCATGTTGACAAACAACAGACCAACAATCTGCTGACAGGACTTGATGATAGTTTCGAGGAACTCGTGACGATTACTGCGGTTGATGCCCTGAGCCTGGTGCTCCTGCACAAACATGCTCAGTTCATTGACCATCTCCCAGGTATCCGCAGGTACCACATCACGGGTGGTACGGATATTTTCACGGATGTACTTGAGCGAGTTAACAATCGAGCAAGGGTTGGTGTCGTCGCCAATAAGGAACTTCACCACGTTACGCTCATCACGATTGGAGTAACGATCATTGAAGTCGTCTTCCAGGCTGTTGATCACAATCAGGTTGTACCAGCCCAGATTGACTCGCCGTGGCAAGTCAAACAACAGCTTGTCGTAAATGCTCAGCAAGCGTGCGGTACTCTCAACCCGTTCCAGATAGCGGGCTGACCAATAAATTCGTTCTGCAACTTTGGAAAGCATCAGTCTTTTCCTGCTCCGGTATCGACAATCCAGGTGTCTTTACTGCCACCGCCCTGAGAAGAGTTCACCACCAGCGAGCCTTTCTTCATGGCCACGCGGGTCAGGCCGCCCGTGGTGACATAGCTGTCACGGGCCTGCAGAACGAATGGACGCAAATCGAGGTGACGCGGTTCAACCTTGTTTTTGCCAACCAGTGTTGGTGCTGTCGACAATGCCAGGGTCGGTTGGGCAATGTAGTTGCGCGGGTTGGCCTTGATCAGCTCGGCAAAGGTTTCGCGCTCTTTTTTGGTCGAGTGCGGGCCAATCAGCATGCCGTAACCACCCGATTCGTTGGCCGGTTTCACGACCAGCTTGTCGAGGTTGGCGAGCACGTGCTGACGCTGCACATCGTCGTAACAAAGATAGGTTTCGACGTTTGGAATCAGCGGCTCTTCATCGAGGTAATACTTGATGATTTGCGGTACAAAGGCGTACACCACCTTGTCGTCGGCCACACCGGCACCCGGCGCATTGGCCAGCGCGACATTACCGGCACGCCAGGCGCGCATCAGACCAGGCACACCCAGCACGGATTCCGGATGGAATACTTCCGGGTCAAGGAACATGTCATCAATACGACGGTAGATCACATCGACCCGTTCAAGGCCGGCGATGGTCTTCATGTAGACACATTCGTCTTCCAGCACCACCAGATCACTGCCTTCTACCAGTTCGGCACCCATACGCTGGGCCAGGAAGGCGTGTTCAAAATAGGCAGAGTTGAAAATGCCCGGTGTCAGTACCACGACCACCGGCTTGGCAATATCACGCGGTGACAGCTCTGCCAGGGTGTCGAACAGATGTTCGGGGTAATCGCCAACCGGGGCAATGTTAACCTTCTCGAATACTTCCGGAATCACCCGCTTCATGATGGAGCGGTTTTCCAGCATGTAGGAAACCCCGGACGGTACCCGCAGGTTGTCTTCCAGCACGTAGAACTGGCCATCGCCATCACGCACCAGGTCGGTTCCACAGATGTGGGCCCAGACACCAAAACGCGGGCTGAAACCTTCACATTCCTTCCGGTAGTTAACGGACTGTTTCAGTACGAATTCCGGGACAATTCCGTCCTTGAGGATCTTCTGGTCATGATACAGATCGTCAATAAAGAGGTTCAGAGCCTTGAGGCGCTGCTTGAGACCGGCGGCGGTTTTATCCCATTGGGTTTTCGATATCACCCGCGGCAAGATATCAAATGGCCAGGCCCGGTCGATATTGCCGCCTTCGGTATAGACGGTAAATGAAACACCCATTTCCTTGATAGTCGATTCGGCAGCGATTTTGCGAGAATTTATATCTTCGTCGGAAAATGATTCCAGATAGGAAATCAGGGCTTCTGCTGGTTCACGGGGGCACCCTTCGGCGCTGAACAGTTCATCAAAGAACTCACCCGGTGCGTAATCCTTCCACTCGATTGACATACTGCTCCCTGAGTTTTGCCATCAGGTTGAATATAAAAGCATTCACTGCCTTGCGCAGGTGAATGGCCCTAATTAAGCAATGATTAAAGGCAAGTAAACCACCGCCCCCAGCCTTCTGCAAGCAGCCACTGCTGCCATTTTGGGCACGATTGACCTGATACGACGTGCATGGTTATTTATTCGCCAGCAGCTTTGCCTTACAACAAAGCAGACGTAAAAATATCGCACCGAAAAAGTGCAATTATTAACATATGCCATTATGTAATCTATTAGTTACCCCACTGACATATGTTTTCAATTTGATGACAGGCACACCGATGGTGCAGCTTTTTTGTACAGGGAATATCGCCGGTTATTGCACCAGCGGTTTATTGCCGATGCTGCCATACCAGCCAACCAGATCCTCAATACTCATGGGTTTGCCAATAAAATAGCCCTGGGCGTGATCACAATGTTTGAAACGCAGCAGCTCCATTTGTGAAAGATGTTCGATGCCTTCCGCCACCACTTCCAGATCCAGTGCATGGGCAAGATCAATAATCGCCGAGACGATTTTGGCATCGGCATTATTACTGGCAGCACCTTGCAGGAAGTAGCGGTCGATCTTGATGATATCGACCGGCAATTTACGCAGGTACGCCAGTGAGGAATAACCTTTGCCGAAGTCATCAATGGCGATCTTGATCCCCAGCAGCTTGAGGGCATTGAGCAGCCGCAGGTAATGACCTTCGCCCGCCATCAGATGGGTTTCGGTAATTTCCAGCACAATCTGCTCGGGCGGGAAGCCAACCGAATTAAGCAACCGCCGGACGGTATAGACCAGGCCATCATCAACAAACTGCTTCGGCGAAATATTGATCGACATGGTCAACGGGCTGCCTTCACGCTTGTACCAGCGCGAGGCAGTTTCGAACGCTTGCATAATCACCCAGTCACCCAGTTGACCTATCAGGCCACATTCTTCCGCAACCTGAATAAACTCATCCGGATACACCATGCCGCGCTGCGGGTGATTCCAGCGAATCAGCGCCTCGACCCCCTTCATCTGGCCGGTGGCCACTTCTACCTGAGGCTGGAAATACAGCTCGAACTGATTTTCCTCCAGCGCGATCCGTAACTCATTTTCCGTTTTCAGCCGTGCCAACGTGCGTTCGTTCATCTCCCGGGTGAAAAAACGGAATACGCCCTTGCCATCAGACTTGGCCTGATACATTGCCTGGTCGGCACAAAAGATCAGCCGCTCGGCCGAATTGCCATCATCCGGAAACTGGGAAATCCCGATGCTGCAGTTGATAAACACCTGCTTGCCAAAAATATCGAAAGGCTCGGCAATCGCCAGCAGAATCTTTTCCGCCACGGTAATGGATGAACGACTCTGGTTTTGCTGCGGCAACAGGATGACAAATTCATCACCGGCCCAGCGGGCAATGGTATCGGAATCCCGACAGCAGGTGCGCAGCCGTTCGGCCACCTGCCGCAGCAGTTCATCACCGGCATCATGGCCGTGGTTGTCATTCACTCCCTTGAAGCGATCCAGATCGATAAAAAATACCGACAGGCTGTGATCATCCCGGCTATGACTGCGAATGGTACTGGCGAGAATTTCAGTAAAGGAGAAGCGATTACTCAAGCCAGTCAGGCCATCAACTCTGGCCATCCGATTGAGTTGCTCCTCCGCCCGCTTTTTTTCGGTAATGTCCCTCACGAACATAAAAAAGCGGGTTTCTTTCTCATTGATCGGAATGGAGTTGGCCGACACCGACACCGGAAAGCGGCGGCCGTCAGAGCGTAACGAGGTCATTTCCCGTTCTTCACCACTCACCGGCATCAGCGCCCGAATCTGTTCATCAGACTTGTGTTTGCCAAAATGGCCGCCGTTATAGTCATCGAACAGCTCAAACAGGTTCTTGCCTTGCAATGAGGCACTGGCGTCAACCAGATACATCTGGCGAGCCGCCCGGTTGGCACTGTGGATCAGCCCGCTGCGATCAAAAATCAGAATGCCGTTCTGGGTATTTTCAAACAGCGTCGACAACTCGTGCTCTTTCTCCTGCAGGTTGGCAACCAGCTGGGTCAACACCACTGATTGGGTTCGCAGGGCTTTTTCACGCATGTCCGCTGAGCTGATATCGAATACCGAAATCACACAGTACTGGCTGTTGTCATCCAGATTGAATGGCTTGATCTGAATCGACTGTACAATCCGCTCCGGCCGGCGGGTATGGGTAATCAGCTCCTTGTAAAGCGGAAACGAAACATTCAGCAGCTTGGCCGACAACACGGACGGGCAATTAAGTTGCAGAGCCTTGTAAATGCCCTTGTCGATGCGAGTGCCTTTCAGCTCGGGAATATAGTTGCACAGGTTAAGGCCACGAATTTCAGCTTCCAGAATGCCGGAATGCCGTTCCATCCAGTTATTCCAGGAAATGACCTGCCCCTCACTGTCCAGCAGGATAATGCCGGTATCAATCAGCTCAACAATTTGCTGATACAGGTCGCCCATTAAAGCCCCAGCCGTTTCTGGATGTGATCATAGAGTTTTTCAAGGGTATCCCGAGGCTGAAAGAACATCAGCTGGGCGCGGGAGTTTTTCTTCACCACGGTAAAGCTGATGGTGAGGAACAGCACCATGTCGTCAGCGTCGTCGAGCAAGCTGGTACTGCCGCAGATGTCGTCAAAGTAGCCGTATTCACAACGCGGTAACTCAGTATTGAGGCGAATCCCCAACAGGTTGGAGAGCGCATAGATCACACCGGATACCGCCACATTAGTGAGATCCAGCAGCATTTCTTCTTCGGTCGCAGCGAATTCAATCAGCGACTGCTCATTTTCAGACAGCAGGCCATTGAGCAGATTGAGGCTTTCCTCTTCACTGAAAAACAGCAGCGCCTCACCGGTAATTTCACCGGAAAAACGTTGCTGTACAAAGATGGCCTTACCAGCGGAACGCAGCATACTGGTAAAGGTCAGTGCCTCGTTTTTCGGCACCATGTTCACTTCGGGAACGTGCAGCTCAATCTTGCTGTTGGATATTTCCGCCAATTCTTCAATCACATGGCCAAGGCCAAGGTTGAGAGACTCCGCCAACACATCAAGGCTGATTGCCTGGGCTTGTGCATCCATCCGGCTTACCCCTTGTTGAAGAATGTCTGCAAACGTTCCATGAAACCGCCGACATCATCCGGGCTGACCGCCTTGTTGATCAGGCAAATGCCCATTTCCTCTGCTTCTTCCAGCAAGTGCCCCGACCGGTTGCCGGTCACCAGTGCAATCCGGCTGGCTGCAATTCCCTGCGCCAATAACTGGCGACTGGTTTCAACACCATCTGGCGGCAACATATTAACGTCGAGCAGGAACCAGTCGATGTCCGCATTGGCAGAGGCCGATTCCAGCGCCTGTTGGCCTGAGCCAACCTCCTGAAACTCGACCTCAGGCAAAATCCGTTGGACGATATCCTTGAGAACCAGACGAGCATAGAGGCTGTCATCGGCAATGAGACATTTGGTGGACATGAAAGGTTACCCGTTGGATTCCATCTGCACATTAATTCAAGCTAGCCCAGAAAGGACAGATAGCAAGTCAGCGGGAACGGGATTTGAAGGCGTTGGAAAGGCGACTTCAGCCAGCGTCTGACCAAACAGGTCAGACGCTGACAACGAAGCAATACAGGGTTATTCGTTAACCGCAACAAAGCCATTGGCCGGTTGGATTGCCGGCTCTGCATAAAGATCAGAGATACGAATCGAACTGCCGTCAGGCTGAATGATACGAGCGTGCTGGCGTTTTAGCGCACGCGGTTCGGTTACCCCACAGGAATGGGCAATAACACCGACTTCCTGCACCAGCCCCTCAACAAAGTTCTTCACCCGCACCGCCTTGTCCTGCGGTACCAGGCCACTTTGCAAATTCGGGTTATGCGTCGTGATACCGGTTGGACAGGTGTTCTTGTCACACTGCAAAGCCTGGATACAACCCAGAGCAAACATAAAGCCACGCGCCGACACCACAAAGTCAGCACCCACACACAAGGCCCAGGCAACGCGGTCAGGGTTAATCAGCTTGCCGGAAGCAATCACCCGGATACGCGGCCGCAAGTGAAACTCGTCCAGTGTATCCACCAGCATTGGCAGCGACTGGGTCAACGGCAACCCCATGTAATCCATCAGCGACTGCGGCGCCGCACCTGTGCCACCTTCAGCCCCGTCCAGCGTAATAAAGTCCGGCGCACACTGGCTGCCACGCTGCTGAATCGCCCGGCACAAATCGCGAATCCAGTCGATATCACCCAATACCGCCTTGAAGCCGGTTGGTTTACCGGTAATCGCCCGTACCTGCTCAATCATGTCGAGCAGCTCATCGACCGAACGAATTTCCGGGTGGCCATTCGGACTGATGGAATCCTGATGGGCCGGAATATGCCGAATGGCGGCAATTTCCTCACTGACCTTTTCGCCCGGCAGAATACCGCCCTTACCCGGTTTGGCACCCTGACTGAGCTTGATTTCAATCATGCGCACCTGTTCGTGGGCAGCAATGGCCTTGAGTTTTTCCGGGTCCAGCTTGCCGGTTTCATCGCGCACACCGTATTTGGCGGTACCGATCTGAAAGACGATGTCGCAACCACCGGACAGGTGATAGGGAGACAAACCGCCTTCACCAGTGTTCATCCAGCAACCGGCCATTGCGGCACCTTTTGACAGCGCCGTCACCGCTGGGCCCGACAAGGCACCAAAACTCATACCGGAAATATTTACCAGCGACGAAGTGGTATAAGGAGTCCGGCAATGCTCACCAATGGTGATATCGCCAGACTCGGCGAAGTCCTGCTTGAGCGCCGGAAACGGGCTGTTCACAAAAATCACGGTGCCAGGTACATCCAGCCTGCGGGTCGAGCCAAACGCCACTGTCGTGCTTTCTTTTTTGGCAGCCCGATAAACCCAGCTGCGTTCAGCACGGTTAAACGGCATTTCCTCGCGATCCATGGCAAAAAAATACTGCCGGAAAAACTCACCAAGGTGTTCAAAGAAATAACGGAAACGGCCAATCACAGGGAAATTACGCCGCACTGTATGTTGTGTCTGACGCACGTCCACGACATAGGCCCAGACAACCCAGCCCAACAGCAGCAAGGTAAAAATAGCCAACAGCGCCAGCACCAGCAGCACGCCCCAGGCGGCGATTTCAAATACCGTATCCACAGTCATCCTCACTTGCAGGTATTAACGGAGTCGCAAGCCTAACGGTTCAGCCTGCTGATAAAAAGTCGCCGCCGGATAGCCGACATAAAAAAAGCGGCCAAAGGCCGCTTGGAAAGACTGCTATGGGGTGCTGCAGCAATACCGTTCGAGCGTTGAAAATCAGGCTGTTGGAGTAATGTTTTTTACCGAACGGGCGGTAAAGAACACAAAATTCCCTTCGCTATCACCGACCTCGACCCGGTTCGGCGACAACGGCGAACTCTTTATGGTGGCAATGTACAGATGGCGGCAAGCCACCAGATTTTTATCGATGTCATTAAACAATGGCTGCGCGAAGGCAAACGACTTGCGCTCACAGCCCCGTTCGAGCGTCAGTACCAGCTGAGCATCCGTCAGGTCACTGGCGCGCGAAAAATTCACATAGCTAACCCGATATCCCTGATCGAATTCGTAAAGGTAATGGTCCAGGGTTTGGCGGCTCATACTCATCGGAAAAAATCCTGCGGTTTCAAACTACTTGCTTTAGGTGTAGTCAGCCGCTGCCAGGCTTTCAATGAGCAATAACAGAAAACTACAGTTCTCTTAAAAGCGTCAGATTTCAGTGAATTAATACCGCCAAATCCACACGATGAGCAGGTTAGACAGGTCATCAAAGCGTCAAGGAACCGAGCATAGCCAAATAAACTGATCCAACACTGTTAAACAGCCCCCATTGTGTCAAACCCGACTGCGAGCCAGATCACAGGCTAAAAAGCATTTGCCCGGGAAGACCCGTGTAACGCTTTCGGTTGGCTTAAAACCCCTTCAGAAAATCAAACCGTCTTCCAGAACTTGTTACGGCTGCGCGTCAAACCACAGCCAGCTTTTGCGACCAGCGCTGGCGCAAGTCAGCCAGTGCCACATCCAGCTCGGCATACGACCACTCGAAACCCATTTGTTGCAGCACCATCGGGCTAACCCGCTGCCCTTCCAGTAACAGGCTAGCCATTTCCCCCAACGCCAGCCGCAATGGCAGTGCCGGTACCGGCAACCATGCCGGGCGCTCCAGCGTTGCTGACAGCATGCGGGTAAACTCCGCGTTGGTTACTGCCGCCGGGCTGGCCATATTCACCGGCCCCTGCACATCGCTCTGCAATAACCAATGTACTGCGGCGACATAATCATCCAGATGAATCCAGGACAACACCTGCTTGCCGCATCCTAACTTCCCTCCCAGACCGGAGCGGAACGGTAGCCAGAGCTTGCCAAGCATGCCGCCCCGCGGCCCCAGCACCACGCCAGTACGTAACCACACCAATTGGTCAGCAAGCGGTTTCAATGGCTGTGCTGCCGCTTCCCAGTCACGGCACAGGATGGCAGCGAAATCGTTGCCCGGCGCAGCCGATTCATCCAGCAATGGCTGCTGGCTATCGTCGGCAAAACCACCGTAATAACCAATCGCAGAACCGGATAGCACCCGTTCGAAGCGCTGACCGGTTGCAACCGCCCAGCTCACCAGTTTTTCGGTGACAGCAATACGGCTGTCACGCAGCTGTTGCTTGCGAGTGCGACTCCAGCGCTGGTCAGCGATCGACTCGCCAGCGAGATTGATGAGCCAGTCGAAGCTACCCTGCAGCTGATCGAGGTCGTCCACTGCGGTCAACGCAGGATGACGGCCAGCCAGTCGCTGCGGCCGGCGACTGAACACCACCACCTCATGGCCCTGCTGCAACCAGTCAGACACCAGCCTGGAACCAATAAAACCACTGCCACCGGTGATCAGAATACGTTTTTTCATACCCCACCCTGCAAAATCCGGATCAGTCAAAACATATACAATACATGTACAAAACAAAAAGCAATCGTACAATGCCAAAACTTGTACAAGACCTTTTCACAGCGAACGGAGCGTTATGGCAACTATAGCGATTATTGGCGCCGGTATGGCCGGACTGTCAGCCCTGCAAATCCTCGCAGCTGCAGGCCACCCAGTGACGGTATTCGAAAAAAGCCGTGGCAGTGGCGGCCGCATGGCCAGCAAAAAACTGCAACAGGACAGCTGGGACATGGGCGCCCAGTTTATGCGGGCCCACAGCCAGGAATTCGCCGACCAGCTGGCGCATTGGCAGCAACAAGGCATAGTGACTGAATGGCCGTTACAGGCGTGGCAAATTGATCAACACGGCCAGCGCCCCTCTGACGATAACGTCAAACGTTATGTTGCTTCACCGCGCATGACCGCGCTCAGCCGCCAGCTGCTGCAACCAGCCTGCGAATTCATCAGCCATTGCCGTATCATCCAGATCGAACAAACAGCCGCTGGCCAATGGACCCTCATTGATGAACAGCAGCAGCGCCACGGCCCCTACGACGGCGTGGTGATCGCCGTCCCGGCCGCCCAGGCAATCCCCTTGTTATCTTCAGCGCCCGAACTACAGCCCTATTGTGAACTGCCCATGTTGCCCTGCTGGATACTGCTGCTGGCATTTGACCAGCCGCTCGACACGCCGTTCGATGCCGCCTTTGTCAAACAGGGTCCGCTTGGCTGGATCGCCAGAAATAACAGCAAACCTGGCCGCGACCAACGTGAAAGCTGGGTGATTCAGGCCAACCATCAATGGAGTCTGCAACGACTCGATAGTGATCGCCATCAGATTCAACAGCAGCTGCAACAGGCATTTGCCGAGCTGGTTCAACCCACTGAACCGGCGCCAGCACAGGCCTGGCTGCACCGTTGGCTGTATGCCATCCCGGCCAGCCGCTCGCAGCAAGGCTGCCTGATCAACCACAATGGCAGGCTGGCGGTTGCTGGTGACTGGCTGCATTGGCCCAGCCTCGAAGGTGCCTGGCACAGTGGCAGGCTGGCAGCGTCCCGTCTGCTTGATACAATTGGTGTAGACAGCAATGACTGATCAGGCAGTTCAAGGGGTTCTCATGCACAACACGTCGACACAGGCCGCCACCATTTTGCTGGCCCATGGCAGCAGCGACCCCAACTGGGTGCTGCCGTTTGAAAGCCTGACCCAACGCATCCGCCATTCCATGGACAGCAGCCGGGTTGAGCTGGCCTATATGGAGCTCGCCTCCCCATCGCTGCAACAGCAAGTCGCCCAACTGGCCGAAGAAGGCTACAGCCGCATTGATATTCTGCCGCTATTTTTTGCGGCGGGCCGCCACTTGCGCAAGGACGTTCCACAGCAGCTGGAGGAGCTACAGCGTCAGCACATGGTGAAGCTGAAATTACATCCGCCCGTTGGGCTGGAACCGGAAGTGGCAGACGCGATCAGCGCGGTGGTGCTGCGATCCCTGACCCAGGCCTGATCCGGCCACAGTGCAGGCAAGACGCCTGCGCTCCCGCTTTCCCTGAATCTTCTTTTCGCCAGACGCCCGAGCCTGCGCGACGCCAGCCAATTGCACTGTCACCTGGATTCCAGAGCGAGTCTGGAATGACGTGTATTCACGTGCGTGAATACCCCATCCTCTCAATCCACCACTTATACAAAACAAGCCAATTCTTCTACAAATAAGATTTTTTGTATAAGTTTTAGCTTGACGAAACAACCTGTCCAGATCCAGACTAAATCCTATACAAGATATATTCAAAAGGTTGTACAGATATGGATACGGGTTCTCGCTCTCCCATCCGGATTGGTATCAGCTCCTGCTTGATGGGAGCACCAGTGCGTTTTAATGCTTCCCACAAACGTGACCGTTTCTGTACCGACGTGCTGTCGAAATATTTTGAGTTCGTACCACTTTGCCCGGAAATGGCCATCGGCCTGGGCACCCCGCGCCAGGCAATCCGGCTGGTCAGCGCCAATGCCGCCGATGATCAGGTGCGTGCATTGGGCTCCGACGATCCGACCCTCGACGTGACTGACCAGCTGACCCAATACGCCCGCCAGCAAGCCGATCAGTTAGAGGATCTGAGTGGCTACATCCTGATGCAGAAAAGCCCCAGCTGCGGTCTTTTTGGCGTCAAGCGCTACCTTCCCAATGGTCATTCGGAGGGGGTGACCAAGGGCGTCTTTGCACGCGAGTTCCAGGCTCGCCATCCGCTATTGCCGATGGAAGAAGCTGGCCGCCTGAACGATGACGGTCTGCGGGAAAACTTTATGGTGCGGGTTTATGCCTGGCACGAATGGCACGAGTTTCTGAAAACGCCCGTCAGCGCAGCCCGCTTGATCGACTTCCACAGCCGCTACAAATATCTGGTGATGGCTCACAGCCTGGTGCACTACAAAAGCATGGGGCAATTGCTGGCTCAGCCCGGCAAGAGCCAGGCAAAACTGGAGACCGTCGCGACCCGCTACTTTGAACAGCTGATGACGGCCCTGGCGAAACCCGCCAGCCGCAAGATGCACACCAATACCCTGATGCATTTGCAGGGGTATCTGAAAAACCTGTTGGCACCACTAGACAAGCAGGAACTCAGCGAGCTGATCGAGCAATACCGTACCGGCATCGTGCCATTAGTCGTGCCGCTGACGCTGTTAAAGCACCACCTCAACCATCATGAGGAAGCCAATTCCTATGCTCGCCAGCAGGTCTATCTGAATCCGCACCCGTATGAGCTGGGACTCAGGAACCGGGTCTGAGGTGGTCACCATGAAGAGTGCAGACAACCACCACGGCATTCCCAACGGCAGTTACCCGATTCGGGAGTTTGCTCGCCTAACGGGCGTTAACCCAGCCACGCTGCGCGCCTGGGAACGCCGTTACGGCATCATCAAACCGCTGCGGACACCGAAAGGCCATCGCTTCTATACCGATGACCACATCGAACGGGTCAAACACATCTTGCACTGGCTGGAGCAGGGCTATCCGATTCGTCATATCGATGGCCTGATCAGTAACCAGCCTGGCTGCGATGAAGAGAGCGACCAACCAGCCAGTTCCAGCAGCGGCTGGCTGCAACAGCAACAAGCGCTGTTGGCAGCACTGGAAGAACTCAACCCCAAACGCCTGCACGAGCTCTGGAACGAGGCCTTCGCCAACTACCCTATTGCCGTCTATTACCAGTTTTGCCTGCAGCCTGTGCGTCAGCGTCTGCGTACCGACAGTGCTGCCGAGCCTGGCCAGCCGCTGGGCTTACAGCTGTTCGAGCAGTTATTGAAGCAACGCTTGCTGTGCCTGATGCAACAGCAACAACAACATGCCGGCGCACCCTCACTGCTGCTGGCCACCAACCAGCCAGAAGGCGAGCTGGATGTGCTGTTACGCGCCTGTGCCATCGGTTCTGCCGGTTTACAGGCGGAATATTACGGCCCGGCTATTCGCCCGTCAGACGTTCGTCGCTTGCTGCAACTGCGCGACAGCAAGCAGTTCTGGTTACACCTGCTGCCAACCGACAAGCAGCAGCTGGATTGCTGGCAGCAGTGTATTGAAGGACTTGCCATACCCGTCTGGCTCAGCGGCACTTCCAGTCAGTTCGAACACTTGCTAGCTGACCCGCAACTGACCACCGAGGCCATCCAATGGGCCAACAGAGCTGTTCACCAACAGGTACACAACTATATTCTGAATTGTGGAGGCCAGCCGTATGAGCAGCTCTGACAGCCAACGTACTCACAACCAACGAACGCTGGTGTGGTTACGCACCGATCTCAGGAGTCGCGACAACCCGGCGCTCTGGCATGCCTGTCAGCAACCCGGCGAAGTGGTTGCCGTGTATTGCCATACCCAGGCACAGTGGCAGCAGCATGGCCTCGGTCCACGCAAGATCCGCTTGATGGAAAACGCAGTCGCCGAACTGCAGCAGCAACTGGCCCAACGGAATATTCCATTGCTGGTGCTACAGGCTGACGATTTCAGCAACAGCCTGACGCTGTTGCAGCAGCTGATTACAGAACTGCAGATTCAGCGGGTTTACTTCAACAACGAATATGAAGTGAACGAACGCAAACGCGACATCAACTTTTGTCGCTGGGCCAAACAGCAGCAGCTGGAAGTCTTGCGTTACCACGACCAGTGCCTGGTACCTCCCGGTGAAGTGCTGACCAAAACCGCCCAGCCATTTAAAGTCTACAGTCCGTTCCGACGTGCCTGGCTGCCATTGGCAGAACGCCTGTTAGAAGCACCATTGGCACAGCCTGCCAGCTCAAATCAGGTCAGCGCCAATCCAGCCGCTGAGCTGTCTGCCGAGCTGCAGCAACGTTTGTTATCACTGAGCATCGAAGCCGACCCACTCTGGGCCCATGATGAAGACAGTCTCCACCAGCAGCTTGAACGCTTTATTGACGAGCGGGCGGAAGACTACAAGGAACAACGTGACCTGCCAGCCGTCGCCGGAACCAGCCAGCTATCAACAGCACTGTCGATCGGCCTGTTATCCGTACGCCAGTGTATTTATGCAGCAGCACAGGCTAACAACGGCTTGCTGGCCGGTGGCAAGCGCGGCCTTGATAGCTGGGTTAACGAACTGACCTGGCGCGATTTCTATCGTCATTTACTGGTTGCCTTCCCTGCGCTCTGTAAACACCAGAACTTCAAACCCGACTACAACGGCGTGCGCTGGCGTGACAGCGACAGTGACTTTGCCGCCTGGTGTGAAGGCCGCACCGGCTACCCGATTGTCGATGCGGCCCAACGCCAGCTGCTGCAAACCGGCTGGATGCACAACCGCCTGCGGATGATCAGCGCCATGTTTCTGACCAAACACCTGCTGATCGACTGGCGCCGTGGCGAAGCCTTCTTTAACCAGCAGCTGGTCGATGCCGATCTGGCCTCCAATAACGGCGGCTGGCAATGGAGCGCCTCAACCGGAGCCGATGGTGCGCCCTATTTCCGCATTTTCAATCCCATCAGTCAGTCGGAAAAGTTTGATGCCGACGGCGAGTTTATCGCTCGTTATGTGCCGGAGCTGGCGCGCTTGCCGGGCCGCAGCCGCCATCAACCCAATGCGTTTGAACGTCAGCAATGTGGTTATCCTCAACCCGTCGTGGAGCAGAGCTTTGGCCGTCAGCGGGCGCTGGAAGCCTTTCGGGAACTAAAGGAAAGCGCGCCAGAACAACTGGCAGGAGCCTCACAATGATGCCCTCCTCTGCCGACACGATGGAATCCCGGTTGTCAGCCGAGCAGCGGCTGGCACTGGTCAGCGGCGTTTATAACCGCCTCAATGCCAACACCCTTGAAGATGGTCTGCTGAGCAGTCTGTATCACCCTGAGGCCGTATTTGAAGACCCGTTTCATCGGCTCGAAGGGCTTGAGGCGATCGAACACTACTTCGCCAGGCTTTACCGCTCGGTGCATTCGATCCGGTTCGACTACGGTCGCTTCTGGGCCGCCGACGAAAGCGATTTTCTGCGCTGGCAAATGCAGTTCAGTCATCCGGCTATCGCGGCGGGTAAAACCATTACCGTCGACGGCGGCACCGAGCTGCACTGGCAAGGCGACAAGGTCATTCAACATCACGACTTCTTTGATGGTGCCAGCATGCTTTACAACCATCTGCCGCTGCTTGGCTGGGCTCTTGGCAAGGTGCGGGAGCGCCTGTCATGAATACCTCACGCAAACTGAAAGTACCATGCAAGCTCAAAGTACCGTTGCAGCAACAGGTGATCTGGCTGGTAGGTGCCAGTTCGGGGATTGGCGAAGCGCTGGTGCAACAGCTGGCCGGATGCTGTGAGCAGCTGGTGATCAGCTCCCGCAATCATCACAAACTGGTGCAGCTGGCACGCCAGCACCCCGGCGTATCCGTGATTCCGGCGGATGTCACCGATCCGGATTCCATGAAGCAAGCTGCCGCCTTGATTGAGGAAATTTTTGGCCGCCTCGACTGCCTGCTGTTCAATGCCGGAACCTGTGAATATCTCAAGGTACAGCAGTTCGACAGCGAGCTGGTAAAGCGGGTCATGGATACCAACTTCAATGGTCTGGTAAACACCATCGAAGCCGGTCTGCCACTGCTGCGCCAGAGTCAGCGCGGTTATCTAATAGGTGTTAGTAGCAGTGTCACCTATCTGGCTCTGTCGAGAGCCGAAGCCTACGGCGCCAGCAAGGCCGCCATGACCTACCTGCTGGAATCACTGCGTGTCGACCTCGCCGACGAGCAGATTGATGTGTCGGTGGTGTCTCCGGGGTTCGTCAAAACACCGCTCACCGATCGCAACAACTTCCCGATGCCCATGTTGATCAGTGCCGGGCAGGCCGCCCGCACCATTGTTGACGCGCTGCCAGCCCGGCCACTGGAGATTCATTTCCCCAAACGCTTTACCTGGTTGCTGAAAATTCTTGGCAGCTTGCCAGCCCCGCTACGACTGGCACTGGCTCGTCGTATGACCAGCAAATCATCTCGACCAGCCAACTCACAGGAGCACCTGTCATGAGCAACAAGCCGTCTATCGCCATTGTTGGCGCAGGTATTTCCGGCCTGACCTGCGCCTGGCTATTGCGCCAGCAGTATGACGTCCACCTGTTCGAAGCCAATGATTATCTTGGTGGCCATACCCAGACCACTGACGTCGAAATCGACGGCCAGCTGTGGCCAGTCAATACCGGCTTTATCGTCTACAACGACTGGACCTACCCGAATTTCATCCGGCTGATGGAAACGCTTGGGGTCGCCACGGAAGCCTCGGACATGAGCTTCAGTGTCAGCTGCAAACAAACCGATATGGAATACAACGGCGCCAGTCTCAACAGCCTGTTTGCCAAACGCTGCAACCTGATCAACCCGGCGTTTCTGCGGATGGTGTGGGAAATCCTGCGCTTTAATCGCGAAACCCGCATCCAGCTGGCGGCCAATGCCATCGACGGCAGCCAGACGTTGGGCCAGTACCTGCAGCAACATAACTATGGCGATTATTTCCGGCGCTATTACATCATCCCCATGGGCGCGGCGATCTGGTCTGCCAGTGAAACCATGATGATGAATTTCCCGGTCCACTTCTTTTTACAGTTCTTCAATAACCACGGCTTGCTGAGCGTGAGTGAACGCCCCCAGTGGCGAGTGATTTCCGGTGGTTCACGCAGCTATGTCGAACGCATTGTCGCCGACCTGCCTGCTGGTCAGGTGCATAGCAACAGCCCAGTAACTCGAATCGAGCGGGATGAAACAGGCGTTAGCCTGACAGTCAATGGCCAGCAACAGCGCTTCGATCAGCTGGTGCTGGCCTGTCACAGTGATCAGGCCCTGTCGATGCTGGCCAATCCCAGCCAGGCCGAACAACAAATTCTGGCCGCCATTCCCTATCAGGACAACGAAGTGGTGCTGCATACCGATGTGCGGCTGCTACCACAACGGCAGTCAGCCTGGGCCAGCTGGAACTACCACATCGACCCCGGCGAACGTGAGACGGTAGCGGTGACCTACCATATGAACCGGCTGCAAAACTATCAGCAGGCACCACAACAGTTTTGCGTCACGCTTAATCGCAGCAGCGCCATTGATCCGCAGAAGATTATTCGCAAGTTCCGTTATGCCCACCCGGTGTTCACCCTCGATGGCATGGCAGCCCAGCAGCGCCATCATGAAATCAGTGGCCTCAACCGCACCCACTTTGCCGGTGCCTACTGGTTTAACGGTTTCCATGAAGACGGCGTTAATTCCGCTCTCCGGGTGTGCAAGGCATTGGGAGTGAACTTCTGATGGTCGGCTTCCGCAGCCAGGAATTCTCCGGCAACAGTGCCATTTATGAAGGCTGGGTGCGCCATCGGCGTTTCAGGCAGACCAGTCACCGGCTGGATTACAAGGTCTTTATGATGTTGCTAGACCTCGATGAGGTCGACGCCGTGATGGCTCTGCATCCGCTCTGGAGAGCCAACACCAACAGCCGGTTGGCCCGACTGGCACCGGCACGGTTCGACAGCGAGGATTATTTCGCTGCCCAACAAACCGTCGCAGCGATGAAGCGCGCCCTGATACGGGCCTTTGCAGATGAAGCCAGGCTGGAAGTTTGCCGTATCGAAGTACTCACCAACCTGCGTTATTTCGGTTTTATTATTAATCCGCTGAGCTTCTATTTTGGCTACGACCGCCATGGCCGTTGTGTCGGCATGCTGGGAGAAGTCACCAATACGCCGTGGCAAGAGCGCTTTCACTACAATCTGGTATTTGAGCAGCCTGCCACCGATAACCCGAACGCGGGGTCGTCAGCAGCCTGCTCCGCACGGGCCGCTTGTTCTGAGTACGACGGCAATCCCGAACGAGCGATTTATCCCGAACGAGTGCTCGAGAGCGGTCAGAGTCAACGCTTTCAGTTTCTCTTCGACAAGGCCTTTCACGTGTCGCCCTTCAACCCGCTTCAGCAGCAATATCGCTGGACCATTAACCATCCGCAACAGATCAATGGCAGCCGTCTGAGCAGCCATATGGAAGTCCTGCAAGACGGCCAGCGCGTCATGGATGCCACCATGAAACTACAACGCCAGCCGATCAGCCGGGCAGCACTGGGGCGCATTTTATGGCGCTATCCCGTCATGACCGCTCAGGTAGCTATCGGCATTTACTGGCATGCGGCCAGGCTCTGGCTGCTCAAGCACTGCCCATACGTGCCGCATCCACATAACGACCCGGAACAGCAGCATCGCGAGCAGTTGGCGGGCCAGCAAAGCGCCTGCACACACAGCCATACAAACGCGCATGCAAACGACCGCAAGAACAACTGTGTTCATCCACATTCAGCCAGCCGCCAAACGTCTTCTGAAGGAGTCCGCTGATGAAAAGCCTCACCAACCCCACCGACATTCGCTGGATTGACCGGGTCTGCCGTGACGCCCTGTGTCAGCGACTGGAACAGATTCAGCGTGGCTACATCACCATTCGGGAACAGGGCCAGACCCGCACCTTCGGTGACCCGGCCAGCCCGCTGCGCGCCTGCATCACAGTTCACGATGCTGAAGCCTGGCGCACCATTGCACTGAATGGCAGCGTTGGCTCCGGTGATGCCTACATGACCGGTGACTACAGCGTGGATAACCTGCCTGCGCTGATCCGTATTTTCTGTCGCAACAAGGATGTGCTCGACCGTATCGACAGCGGCTGGGCCAGTCTTGGTAAACGGCTGCTGCAGGGCTGGAACTACTTCCATCGCAATACCGAAAAGGGCTCGCGCCGTAACATTGCTGCCCACTACGACCTCGGCAATGAGATGTTCCGGTTGTTCCTTGATCCGACCCTGATGTATTCCAGTGCGATTTTTCCGACCAAGGAAACCAGCCTGGAACAGGCATCCTTGTTCAAACTCGACCGCATTTGCCAGAAGCTACAGCTGACACCGGATGATCATCTGATCGAAATTGGCACCGGCTGGGGCAGCATGGCGATCCATGCTGCCCGTCATTACGGCTGCCGGGTCACCACCACGACCATATCCGAACAGCAATATCAGCTGGCCCAACAACGCATTGCAGAAGCCGGTTTGACTGACCGCATCACATTGCTGAAACAGGACTATCGCCAGTTAGAGGGAAAATTCGACAAACTGGTATCGGTGGAAATGATTGAGGCCGTTGGCCACCAGTATCTGAACACCTATTTCCAGACCATCAGCAAGTTGCTGAAGCCTGATGGCATCGCCCTGATTCAGGCCATTACCATTGATGACTGGCGCTACCAACAGGCCAAAAACAGCGTCGACTTTATCAAGCGTTACATTTTCCCCGGCGGCTTCCTGCCCAGTGTGACCGCGATCCAGAACGCCATGCTCAGTGCCGGCGACCTGAAAACCATTCATCTTGAAGACATTGGTACTCACTACGCCGAAACCCTGCGTCGCTGGCGCAAGGATTTTCTCGCCAGCCGCGATGCCATTCGCAAGCAAGGCTATGACGAGACGTTCTACCGGCTGTGGGATTTCTATTTTGCCTATTGTGAAGGCGGCTTTGACGAGCGCGTCATCAGCACAGTGCAGATGGTATTTGCCAAGCCGGACAACCAGCGCGACGTTTTGCTGGGTCAGCTGGCAAATCCAGCCAACCATGATTCCGCAACGGCCCAATAATCCAATGAACCGGCAGCGAATCCATTTGCTGATCAATCTGGCCTTGTTCCAGCTGGTCTGGTTCGCCTGCATTTTCGGCGGCAACCTGGCCGCCGTGCTGATGACACCACTGCTGCTGGGCTGGCATCTGCGACAGCTCAAACCACGCGAGTGGCCGCTGTTGCTGCTGTTCACAGGCGGTGGCGCTTTACTCGATTCACTGTTATTGGCCAGTGGCCAACTCAGGCTGGCTGGTGCTTCAACGGATTGGTGGCCACACTGGTTACTGCCTTACTGGCTGCTGCTGTTGTGGCTGGCGTTTGCCACCACCTTGCTGCATTCGCTGGCCTGGTTGATGCAACGGCCGTTGGTCGCCAGTCTCGCAGCGGCAGTCTTTGCGCCGCTGAGTTACTGGAGTGGTGCCCAGCTCAGCGGTGCCAGTATCAGCCCGGCCGGGTTGGCTATCATCGCCTTGCAGTGGACACTGCTGATCGCGCTGACCAGCCGAATCATTGCCCGAATGTCATGGTTCTCCCACAAGCCCGCGTTATGATAAGCGCGATAACAGCAACAGGATTTCAGGGATGAATTATTGCAAGCTCTTGCGCGCCAGTGTCCGATACACCGGTTCGTTTTTATCACTGACAGGCAGTATGACGGTATTGGCAGACATCAGCGCTGAAGGCGATAGCGCCAGTGTCACCGCCGCTGCCGATAATATCGAGGTGGTTGAAGTACTGGGCGTCCAGCAATCTCTCGATGTGGTAAAAACCGAACGCCTGTTGAAAGTCCCCGGCGCCGGTAACGATCCGCTGCGCGCGCTGACCAGCCTGCCCGGTGTGGTGTTCAGTTCGGCACAGAATCCGGAACCGGCCATTCGTGGTTCATCGCCGGAAGACAATGCCTATTACGTCGACTTTTTCCCGGTTGGTTACCTGTTCCACAGCGATTCCACCAGCATTATCAACGACAACATAGTGGAAGGATTCACGCTGGAAGCCGCGGCTTTTGGGCCGCAGTACAATGGCTCCACCGGCGCCGTGATCGATGTGACTTCCAGATCGGTGGATTTTGGTAACCGCCAACGGGTCATCGACCTGAGCTTTTTGCGGGCCGGATTTTTTATCGAACAGCCAACCGGCGACAACCAGGGCTTTTACCTGTCCGGCCGCCAGAGCCTGTTTCAGTACTACATTGAAAACCTGCTCGACGACGAAGATTTCCAATTCACCACCATTCCCGAATATTACGATTATCAGGGTAAATACCAGATTGATCTGGGCGCTAACGAGACGCTGGCGCTGAATCTGATTGGTGCCCGCGACAAGGCTGGCCTGGTGTTCGATGAAGACTCAGATTACGTCGCCCAGGACCCGGCCCTGAGTGGCGGCATCAGCTTCGAAAGTATCTTTAATCATCAAAGCCTGTTGTGGGACAAAATCCATAACAACGGTGTCCAGCAAACGATTGGCCTGTCACAGCTCGAACGCAAGATGCAGTTTGTGCTCGGTACTGACAGTCACATCGACATCAAGGTCAATGACTATACCTTGCGCAGTCAGTTCAGCCTGCCACTCGGTCACGAACACCAGCTGCAAACCGGGCTCGAATACGGCGAAAGCCATTTTGCCGTCAACGGCCAATATGCCGGGCCACCGTGTGACGAATTCCAGCCGGACTGCCGACTGGTGGATGGCGATGAAATCATCAGCAGCCAGCAGCGGGTTACCGTACGTGAATACAACTGGCACCTGGCCGACAACTGGTATGTCGCAGAGGACTGGTTGCTACAGCCTGGAGCACTGATTTCGGTCGATAATTACACCGAAGAATGGTTTGTTGAGCCCAAATTTAATGCCAGCTGGAACGTCGTGCCGTTCTGGAAACTCAGCGCAGGTTACGGTCGTTATCACGACTTCCCCGATAACTTTGGCCAATACGCCGAAGACTTTGGCAACCCGGACCTCAAGTTGCCGACCGCTACGCACTATGAGCTGGGGGTGGAACATGAACTGCGCGAAGACCTGCTGGTGCGACTGGAAGGCTATTACAAGACCATGCAGCGCATCGTGGTTTCCCGCCCTTCCAGCGCCAACTACCCGGATCTGGATACGGTGGAATACAGCAGTCTGCCACGCTATTTCAACGGTGCCGAAGGCCAGGCCTGGGGGATGGAATTATTCATCAACAAGGATCTGTCGAACGACTGGTACGGCTGGGCCTCTTTTGCCTATTCCCGTACCCAGCGCACCAACCAGCTGACCGGCGAAGACTTTCGTTACGCCTACGACCAACCGGTGGTCATTAATCTGGTGGCCGGGTACGAAATGTCAGACAGTCTCAGTTTTGGTTTGAAGTGGCGTTTCCAGAGCGGTCAGCTGATTACGCCACTGGAGAGCGTTGAACAGGATCAGGATGATCCCACTCTCTACAACCCGATTTACGGCGATCTCAATTCCGAGCGGCTGCCCGCCTATCACTCACTCGACGCTCGTATGGACAAGCGTTTTTACGTCAGTGGCTCCGAGCTGACGCTGTACGTCGAGGCCCTTAATTTGTATGCCCATCGCAATGTGGTGGGTTATGAATACAAGAATGCAGACTACAGCCAGCGCGAGGAAGTGACAGATTTACCAACAATTGTTGCACTGGGACTAAAGATCGACCTCTGAGCAGTATTAGCAGCAGTCACTCAACACGATCAAATGGCCGCTGGTCGCCAGTTCAGACTGGCGACCATAAATAGCGCTACAACCTGCATGGTTATTGACCCTGATGGTTATTCCGAAAAAACCTTACGATTTATTCGAAGCTTTCATTCTGAACAATCGTTTCAATAAAGCTTCAATTGTTCCAAAAAATATGGCAAATTAAATCCCGTCATTGTTCACGTATGCGGATCAGTCCGCCGGATCAGGAGTTCAACATGCAGATAGGCAAGCGCGAAGAGTTCGACCTGAATGAAATGGCGATCTTCGTTCACGTAGTCGAAGCCGGCAGCTTTACTGGTGCCGCCAGAAACCTCGGACTGCCGAAGTCGACTGTCAGCCGCAAGATTACCCAGCTGGAAGAGCGTCTTGGCGTGCGGCTGATTCAGCGTACCACCCGCAGCCTGCGTCTGACCGATACCGGCAATGCCTATTATGGCCACTGTTCCCGCATTCTCAGCGAAATTGAAGAAGCCAATATCGCGGTCACCCAGATGCAAACCACTCCAACCGGCACCTTGCGAATTACCGCCCCGGTGCTGTTTGGTTCAACGGTACTGGCGAGCCTGATTGCCGAATTTATGGATCTGCATCCACAGCTGAACATCGATCTGGTGCTGTCTGACCAGATGCTCGATCTGGTGCAGGAAGGTATCGACATTGCGTTCCGTATTGGCCAGCTGGAAGACTCTTCCCTGATCGGCCGTTACCTGGGTGATGTAGGCGTGATCACCTGCGCCAGCCCGGAGTATCTGCGTCGTTTCGGTACTCCGAAACATCCCGACGAATTTGCCAACCACCGTTTGATTACCGCATCACGCTGGTTGCAATGGAATATGACTGACCCGGATGGTTCCGAACTGTCGATCCAAATCAAACCCAAACTGCAGGCCAATGACTTTGCGTCACTGTACGCACTGACATTGTCGGGTTCTGGTATTGCGCCACTGCCAGCCCTGATTGCTGCACCGGCTATTCATGCGGGTGAACTGGTGCCTGTGTGCTCCGAATTCCCGTTTGAAGCCAACCCGATTCATGCGCTGTACCCAAGCAACCGTCACCTGTCTGCCAAGGTACGCAGTTTTGTGGAATTTGTGATTGATTCGATTCGGCCGAATCCACCCTGGGAAGTTGAGCTGCCTGGTGCTGCCGAGGCCCAGCAGTCACCGGTATTGAACTAGGTCGTTTCAGCCGGAGCACTCTAGTCAGCGCCTGCACTAGCCAGCAGCCGAAATGACCAGCAACGAAAGTGTCCAACTCCTGCAAGACCCTCAAATCCTGACTGGTGAATACCGGCTCAGGATTTTGCCTTTTTATCCTCGCCATTCGATAACTTGTCGTCGCTGCCACTGGGCAGTAACGCCAGCAGCTTATACAGCTCACTGGTATCGCCCTGTTTTGCAAGGCCCGCGTCAATACGCTCCAGCAGGTGGCACAGACCATCGTCAATCCGTAAACCCTGATTGAAAATACTGCCGGTGTCGGCAATACCCTTCTCCATGATTCCCTGAATTGCCCGTTCCTGAAACTCATCCATGCCGAGAAACTGCACCGTGCTTTCAATGCCTTCGGCCATTTCATCAACCACCGCCGCAATATCCCGCATGACGGTCTGATAAGACTCATCGACGTTTTTCATCATATGTCGCAAGGTGTCTGCCAGCCGTTTCACCACCTGGCTCTCCAGCTCCAGTGACGCCAGGTTATCCAATGCCTGAATCCGGGCGTGAGCCCCCTGCAACAGCGAAAAGACGTTATCCTTGATGGCGCCGTACTTCTTTTCATCATGGATCGGCATGTTTTTCACCAGCAGTGAGACATCGCCATAATTCATGATCGACCGTTTGCCAAAATCGACATAGCGGCCCTGATCACGACACTCCATCAGCAAAGTCGATTCCAGCTCTTTCGACATGCCGTTGGCTTCCATATTTTTGACCTGCTGGCGACCTCGCAATTGCAGGCTGCAGTTAAGACCGTAGTTATTGAGCGCCTGAAACAGCCGCATCCCGAGCTCATCGAGATTGTCGCAGTTATGCACGTCGAGCAGGAACTGCACATTCACCCCCAGATCGGAGGTATCCGACATGGCGATGAAGGCCATTTCATTGGCTTGCTTGAGCTGTAATTTGAGTTGGTCGTTGGCGACCTTGTTGAATAACACCCGATCAAGCCGCACCAGCAATTCCTGCTGGCTGTGCTGGTCTTCCTTCAGGATATAATCGTCGCAACCGGCTTCGTAGGCTTCCATCCGGTATTGCAGCGAATCGGCCCCGCTGGCCAGCCACACCAGTGGAATATCCGCACTGTCGCCGGCGTCCTTGAGTTTTTTACAGGCGGCCAGAATCTGTTCAGGACCCAGACTGTCCATATCCAGCAACACCAGTTTGAAATGCTCCAGCAGCGGATGCTGCAGAATCGCCTCGACGGAATCAAAGCAATCCAGCTCGTAAAAGCCCTCCAGAGCGTCCCGGATTGGCCCAGGTTTTCCATATGACAACATCAGTGCCGGATATACTGTTCTCATTATCTAATCCGTTGACTCAGGCTTTACCATTTAAGGTCTAGACGATAAGCCGCCAGCTTGCCACTCCTAAAAGCCTACAAAAGCAGCATTTCCCTCGCTTTGCGGATCGCCTGGGTGCGATTGCTGACGCCCAACTTGACGTTAATCTTGCGGGCGTGACTCTTTACAGTATGCAGAGATATATACAACTGGGCAGCAATCTCCTGATTCGAGCAACCCTCCGCAATCTTGCGCAGCACATCATGCTCCCGCTCACTGAGCTGGATGCGGGTGCTGTCTGGTAGCGGAAATTCCGCCGCTGGGCCATTGCTGTAAATCTCCGGCATCCAGGCCTGAAACTGCATGCTGACGCCTTCTGAGCGCAATAAGTGCGACATTTTGGAGAAGATAAACTGGCTTTCGGCGATCTGGTTCTTGCCCCGCAATGCAGCCGCCTTGACCAGCTGAATCAGCAGCTTGATCATCGGGCTGGAATGACAACGCAGCCATTCATCAATATCGGCCATACATTCGTCAAAACGCCCGCAAACCAGATTTAGCCGCGCCAGCGTTGCCGCCACAAAGTCCGGCAACATGGGAAAGATTTCAGTGCGTGGCAACTGGCCAACCGTTTTGCCCGCCAGAATGGTGTCGAGGGCATCCTGCGCCCGATTATATTTTTGCTGGAAAATCCAGATATTGGCTTTCACCAACAACAGCCAGCTGTAGACGTCGGAATCCACTCCCCAGCTTTGCAGCAAACGCTCGACATCGTCCACTGCATCCAGCGCACTGCCAGCCTGCCCCCGAGCTGCCAGTTCCATCGCCCGCAAACCATAGCCGTAGGTGATCAGTACATCGCCAGACTGGCTGCATAAATGAATGCCACGATCCAGCAGCGGCATCAGCTGATCGTGGCCCGCGCCGGTAATCCACAACAGAAACCCGCGATACAGGCACAGCCGCCCAAGCGGCATCGCCGACTGTTGTTCCGGCAGGCTTTCCAGCAGCACCATGCCACTGTCGACCAGCCCGAGGCTGAATTCCAGATGGCCACGGTGCAACTCAATACGGGCCTGATCAAACAATGCCAGCGCTTCCAGTGTCAGACTGCCGTACTGTCGGGAGATGCCCGCCGCAGTGCGGTTCCAGGCGCGGGCATTATCGAGATCGGTTTCGGCCAGCGCCAGATAGGTCAATGTGCTGCTAAGCAGAAAACGTACGCTGTAACGATCGGATGGCAAGCCTTCCAGTGCCCTCACACACAGCGCTGTAGCACTGCGATTCTGGCCTTTCAGACGCGCCAGATACCCTTGCAGGGCATCCAGCTCCAGCTCGTCCAGCGCCCGCCGTTGGGATAAATGGCGAATCAGTGATTCTGCCCGCCGCAGCCGGTAGGTTAATAACCAGGCCCAGCAGGCCAGCTGCATCAATCTGGGCGACTGTCGTAGCACCGCATCACCGGCGAGATCACACCAGGCCACCAGCCGGGCGATATCCAGACTGGCCAGCAACGATTCCGCATGAGCTTCCACCCAGGAAGCCAGTTCTTCATGCAGTTGGGCTTTCTGGGCATGTTCCAGTGCCCGCACCGGCTGACGTCGACGGCTGTACCAGCGAAATGCCTGCTGGTGCCATTGTTCGGCCTGGTATTCCGACACCGTCGAGCGAATCAGCTCCACCATCGCCGGTTCGACCACCACCCAGTTGAGTTTGTCGGCCGGACTGAAAATGCCCTGTCGCACCAGTTCAGCAATGGCTTCCAGGCAGGAACTTTGATTCAGATCGGACAACAGGCCTTCACTACACTGCCCCAGTACCGCCGCCTGCTGGGCCAGCAAACGCTGTTCAGCCGACAAGCCACTGGCCACTTCAGTGTGCCAATAATCCTGCAATTCGAAATTGGCCAGCCCTGCCGGAATGGTTGCACACTGCCCCAGCGAGCGCAGACAAGCCGACCAGATCCCCAGCGCTGCAGGCCAGCCCGAGAAGCGTTGCTGCAGCTGTGGCGCCAGTATTTCCAGCCGATCGGCACTTTGCAGCGCCAGCCATTGCTGTAGCTCCGAGTCGTTAAAGGTCAGCTGACGAATGCCCAGTCGTTCGACCTCATCACTCAGGTTCACTGCAGCGGCCCCGCACGGCATTTCGCGGCTGGCAACCGCCAGCTGAATCGCTGGCGGCCCCAGTGCAATCAGGTTTGCCAACAGCTGCCAGCCAGCAGTATCCAGATAATGGGCGTCGTCAATAAACAGCCACAGCCGTTGACCGCTGCGATTCCACTCCGCTGCCCAGCTGGCAATAACCTTGACCGGCTCCGGCTCACCCGCGAGCGCGGTCGCAGCCAGCTCAAGTGCAGCTCTGGAGCCATCAGCATGTAGCAACAGCGCCAGCAGCTGCTGGTCGGTGTCGCCAGGGTGACAATTGATCCAGCTACAAGGCAAACCCTGTGTCTGCTGTTGCAGTAATAACTGGTGTAAATACTGACTTTTACCAAAACCGGCGGGAGCCTGAATCCAGCGCACAGACGAGCGACTGCCGCCCAGTTGACGGGGGATAGAACAGGAAGGAGAGACCGGCAAGCGCTTGCGAGCCGACAGACCAGTCAGATTCAGATAATCAACAGCAGTGCCGGACATTGTTTTGGTAATTTTCCCAGGCCCCTGACGGAATCATCAGGCTACCCACAGGTGCGGAAAATTCAAAGTCCGGTAACGGGCTGTATACAATCATGTACGTTTTGACACATGCTTTTTGACAGAGCTGACTTATTAATCAAAGTGAAAAATAAAATCTGGCGCAAACGGTCTGACGATCGGTCAGAAGAAGGGCAGCCAACTAAACAGCAGACTGACGGAGCAGGCTGCAGAACGGACGTTCCGCAGCCTGGGGGCATCTATTTAATCCTGCACAGCTCTGCGCGAGTGTTGCCGGTGTTCAGGGAAAGGCGGCGAATGCAGCGAAATGACCAGTCCTTTTCAAATTCGCCAACACCGCCATGGACGGCGGCAACCCGCGCCCTGCGGGGGCTGCCGGATGATTCCGACTCAGTGTCGCCGGTTATTGACGTAACCCCTGTCTTTTTCGGAGAGAGGGCCTGCAAACCGGCTTCGGGATTCGAAACCATCCGGAAGCCCAGAGCGGGCACCGGATTAAACAGATGCCCCCATTAGATCAGGCTTTTGGTGCAGCTTCTTCCAGCAAGGACTTCAGCTCACCTTTTTCAAACATTTCTGTAACGATGTCGCAGCCACCGACCAGCTCGCCATTTACCCACAGTTGCGGGAAGGTTGGCCAGTTGGCGTAGATTGGCAGGTTGGCACGAATTTCAGGGTTGGACAGAATGTCGACATAGGCGAATTTCTGACCACATTCCATCACAGCCTGCACGGTACGGGCAGAGAAACCACACATAGGCTGGTTAGGAGAGCCTTTCATGTACAGCAGGATCGGGTTGTTCTCAATCTGGTCTTTGATGACGTCCATAATTTCCATGGTGATACTCTCTCACTCGTAACTGGGTATTCGGTTGAACAATGGGGCCACTGAAGCCTTTTTCAAGTGGCGCCCCCTGAAGACTGGTGGTCAGAATATCACAGACCGGCAAATACCAGACAGCGCCACTGGGAATTAGGCTGGCCAATCTGTTGCGCTGGCGCAGCAAAACGATTCAGCTCCCGGAACCACCACCACTATTCCAAAACCCCAAAAGCACCACCGCCCGGAGTATGGACACAGAAACAGTCGCCGACATCCAGTTCCACTCGCGCGCAGCCGTCCAGCCATTGCAGTCGTTCAGGCTCCCCGGCAGCGGTGCGACCACGCATCACAAAGTTGGCTCCCGGCTGACCGGCACCACCGCCTGCCAGGCCAAACGGTGCTTGCTGACGGCGGCCACTGATGATGTTGGCAGTCATCGGCTGCAGGAAACGGATATGCCGTTCAACCCCTTCGCCACCGGCATGCTGGCCCACACCTCCAGAGTTCAGCCGCAAGTGGAAATGATCCAGTACAACCGGGTAACGCTGTTCAAGAATTTCCGGGTCGGTCAGCCGCGAGTTGGTCATATGGCCATGCACACCACTGGCGCCAGCCCCCAGGGCACTGGCACCAATGCCACCGCAGAGGGTTTCGTAATACTGGTGATCAGCATTGCCGAAGGTGAAATTGTTATTGGTGCCCTGGCAGGCCGCCATCAAATTGAGCGCGCCCATCAGGGTATCAACCAGGTATTGGGCAGTTTCGACATTGCCAGACACCACCGCCGCCGGATATTGCGGCGCCAGCATGGATTGCGGCGTCACCCGGATCTCCAGCGGTCGGAAGAAACCGGCGTTTAATGGCATTGGTCGTGCCACCAGCACCCGAAAGGCGTATAGCACCGCAGCTCGTACGACGGAGGTCGGCGCATTGAAGTTGCCCGGGTGGGTCAGCTGATCGGGCCGGTAACCCGTGCCCGCAAAATCAACCACTGCGGTCTGGTTGTGCTGATCAACCTGAATATCGACAACAAACCGGCTGCCATCATCCATGTGTTGCTCAAACCTGCCGGATGGCAAGCTCGCCAGGCAGGCTTTCAGCGTCGCCTCCGCGTTATCGAGCACATAGCCCATATAGGCCTGCACCTGGGCCAGACCATAATGACGACACAATTTGTCCAGTTCCCGCGCGCCGGTTTCACAGGCTGCCAGCTGGGCCTTGAGATCAGCAATATTACGAGCCGGATTACGCGCCGGATATTTCGCATTGGCCAGCGCCGCCAACACAGCATCGGTCTGGAACTGGCTAGCCCGCATCATCAGCAGGTTATCCAGCAGCACCCCTTCTTCATCCAGATGACAGCTGTTTGCTGGCATGGAGCCCGGTGTAATGCCGCCAATATCGGCATGGTGACCGCGCGCGGCGACAAAAAATGCCGGGCTCGAGCTGTCAATAAATACTGGTTTTACCACCGTGATGTCCGGCAAATGTGTACCGCCTTCATAAGGGCTGTTGAGTACAAAGGCATCGCCGGCTTGCATGGTCGGATGACGTTGCTGCACAGCCTTGACGCTTTCACTCATGGAGCCCAGATGCACCGGAATATGCGGCGCGTTGGCGACCAGCTCGCCTTCTTGATCAAAGATGGCGCAGGAGAAATCCAGCCGCTCCTTGATATTGACGCTGCTGGCGGTTTTCTCCAGCACCAGTCCCATCTGCTCGGCAGCGGCCATAAACAGGTTGTTGAACACCTCCAGTCGCACCGGGTCCGGGCCATTGAGCAGATCAGTAACTCCGGCCTCGGCATCGGTCGTTGTCACTGCTTTGCGGAACACCAGCGCACCACTGGCCAGCACCTCACAATTCCAACCCGGCTCCAATACCAGTGTGCTGTTGTTGTCAGTAAGCAGCAGCGGCCCCGCCAACGATGTACCCGTTGCCAGTTGTTCCCGGTCATAAACCGCGACGTCGACAGTTTGACCTGCCAGCGTCATGGCGGCGCGGCCAAGCGCCTGTAGATTTGCCCTGGCATCGCGTGGGATTGCGGGAATTGGCTGGCCTTCAATCATGCGCTCCAACTGAATGGCATCCACCGATATCGCCAGATCCGGATTGATAAAACCAAACAGCTGCTGGTGAATTTGCTCGAACTCTTGCTGCATGGAGGCGCTATCGGCCAGTCTTACCAGCAAGGGCGTATCAGCGCCCTGATAACGCAGGTACAAACGCCAGATATCCTGCGTTGCCGAACTGGCAGGCAATTGCGCTTCAGCCTGCTGTCGCAGACTCTGCTGCAAAGACTCCAGCTCAGCCAGACTGACGCTCAGTGGCATTTCACAAGGCAGTTCACCAAGCCAGCGCTGATCGGCAATCCCAATCCCGAAGGCCGACAAGACGCCAGCCATCGGATGCAGATAAACCGTCGCAATGCCCATTGCATCCGCTACCAGACAGGCGTGCTGGGCACCGGCACCACCAAAGGCGACCAGAGCGTAATCCTGCACGTCGTAACCACGCTGCACGGAAATCTTTTTCGCCGCACTGGCCATGTTTTCAATGGCGATATCAAGGAATCCCTGCGCCAGACTGGCGGCCGTATAAGCGACCCCGGTTTGCTGGCTGACCTGCTGCGCCAATTCAGTAAACCCTTGCTGAACCGTCGCCAGATCCAGCGGCTGATCCTGCTGCGGGCCAAAAATGGCCGGGAAATAATCCGGCTGCAATTTGCCCAGTAACAGGTTGCAGTCAGTGACCGTCAGCGGGCCACCATTGCGATAGCATGCCGGACCGGGATAGGCGCCGGCAGACTCCGGCCCGACCTGCAAACGGCCATCGGCAAAGCGCACAATCGAGCCGCCACCGGCAGCCACCGTATGGATGTTCATCATCGGCACGCGCAAACCAATGCCCGCTACCCGGCTTTTGCTTTCACGCTCCAGCTGGCCGGCAAAATGGCTGACGTCCGTCGAAGTCCCGCCCATATCAAAGCCAACCAAACGGTCAAAACCGTCGGCCTGAGCCGTTTTCACCATCCCCACCACACCACCGGCGGGGCCAGACAGCACCGCATCCTTGCCCGCCAGTTGATCTGCCGCAGTCAGGCCGCCATTGGACTGCATCAATTCCAGGGTCGCAGTTGGGCAAATCTTTTGCAGTTCGCTTTCGATACGATTCAGGTAACGCTGCAGCACCGGGGTCAGATAAGCGTCGACCAGCGTGGTTTCGCCCCGCTCGACCAGCTTCACCAATGGACTGACCTGATGACTGAGAGAAATTTGCCGGAAGCCAAGCCGACGAGCCAGTTCGGCGATGCGCAACTCATGTTGCGGGTAACGATAGGAATGCATCAGCACCACAGCAATCGACTCAAAGCCGCGCTGACGGGCTTCGCCCAGCTGCAACAGCAGGGTTTCTTCATCGAGCGGCCGTTCCACTGTACCGTCGGTCAAAACCCGCTCCGGGACTTCGTAAACCGCTTCATACAAACTGTCGGTTTGCTCAACCCGAGTGGCAAACAGATCCGGCCGGGTCTGATAACCGATTTTAAGCTGATCACGCAGACCATGACTGATGAACAGTGCCACCGCGTCGCCCTTGTGCTCCAGCAAGGCATTGGTCGCCACCGTGGTACCCATTTTGACCGAGCTGATTTGGCGGCCCTGTTCCGGGTGACGATCCAGCAGCCGTCGAATGCCTTCAATGGCAGCATCATCGTAATGGTCGGGGTTAACCGACAGCAGTTTGTAGCTCAGCAGAACATCGTCCGGCCGCATGGCAATCACGTCCGTGAAAGTACCACCACGATCGATCCAGAAGCGCCAGGCGCTGTCATGTGGGCAGGTTTGGGAAGGTGCAGATATTTCGGCGGGAACCATATTGGCAAATCACTCTGGCAGGCTGTTCATCCATTGCCTGTCTGTTTTCACAGCACAGCCAGAGCATGGTAACAAACCTGCTGCGGCTGCGCCCCGTCAGGGAACACAGTCGCAGTCTTTGCCAACACTGTTATGGCATATGGGAAACGTAGGCAGCGACTTCCTTGAGTTGCTCTTCCTTCAGGTTGGCCACCACTGCAATCATTGGCGAACCGGCACGGTCGTTGTTTTTGTGGAGGAAGTTCAGCAAGGTGGTTTCCAGGAACTGGTACGGCTGTCCAGCAATACGCGGATATTCCTTGGAACCATGGCCTTTCTCACCATGGCAGGCAAAACAGACCGAGTAATACAGGTCCTTGCCAGCTGCTGTTGGTTGTTTTGGCTGTTCGCGCGGCTTGACCTCTCGATCGGCAAAATACAGTGCAATCGCAACCCGCTCGTCATCTTTCAGCTGTTTGGCCAGCTTGCTCATGACGTAATCCTTGCGAATGCCGTTGCCGAAGTGTTCAAACTGGGTAAACAGATAAGCCGCATTCTGGCTGGCCAGGTTGGGAATATAGTCACGCTTGCTGTTACCGTTTTCGCCGTGACAGGAGAAACACAGAATTCCGCGTTCCTGCCCCTGGGTGATAGCGGCCGCATGAGCCTTGGGATCAGCCTGGATTTTAGCCATATCCTGCAACAGTTCTTCAACGCTTTCGCCGGCCTGAACAGCGGCAGCAAAAAGTACTGAACAGCAGAAACCAATCACAGATAACAAGCGATTTTTCATTTGTCTGACAACCTTGTGTGTGAGGGCTTAACATAACGGCCGCTATATCGGCGTGCCAAGCGTAGTCCATTCATAACACTGCGTTTGTAGTGCAATTGATGACCTGAATCAAACTCAATTGTCACAACAAACCACACCAATGTGACAGCCTTAACAATCGAATACCGCTATTCACTTTTGCTGTAGCAAGATCATTCAGTCCTCACAGTGTTACCGCCCGCTTCTATCGGGTAAACTGTTTGCCTCCTCTTTATTCACGCACTGATTGTTTACAAGCCAAGATGATGCAAGAAACCTACGTACCCCATGAAATCGAGCCTGCTGTCCAGCAACAGTGGGATGAAAACCAGGTGTTTAAAGCCGTCGTCGACAGCAATAAGGAAAAGTTCTATTGCCTGTCGATGTTCCCGTACCCGAGCGGCCGCCTACACATGGGTCACGTACGTAACTACACCATTGGTGACGTGATCTCCCGCTACCAGCGCATGCTGGGCAAAAACGTCATGCAGCCAATGGGCTGGGACGCCTTCGGTATGCCAGCGGAAAATGCGGCAATCAAAAACCGCACTGCGCCAGCCAAATGGACCAGAGAAAACATTGCCTACATGAAGAACCAGCTGAAATCGCTGGGCTTTGGCTACGACTGGGACCGCGAAATCGCCACCTGTGATCCGGACTACTACCGTTGGGAGCAATGGTTCTTCACCAGGCTGATCGAGAAAGGCCTGGCCTACAAGAAAACCGCAGCCGTTAACTGGGACCCGGTTGACCAGACCGTACTGGCCAACGAACAGGTGATCGACGGTTGTGGCTGGCGCTCTGGCGCTCCGGTGGTACGCAAGGAAATTCCACAGTGGTTCATCAAGATTACCGACTATGCTGAAGAGCTGCTGGATGATCTCGACCAGCTTGATGGCTGGCCGGAAAAAGTAAAGGCCATGCAGCGTAACTGGATTGGCAAATCCCGTGGCGTGCAAATGAAATTTGGTATTGAAGGCCGCGCGGAAAAACTCGAAGTCTATACCACCCGTCCAGACACCCTCATGGGCGTCAGCTACGTTGCCGTTGCTGCAGGCCACCCGTTAGCCAAAGAAGCTGCGGCCAATAATCCTGAGCTGGCGGCCTTTATTGAGGAATGCAACCACGCAGGTACCGCCGAAGTCGATCTGGCGACCAAGGAAAAGAAAGGCATGAAGACCGGTTTCACCGCGATTCATCCGCTTTCCGGCAAGCCAGTTGATATCTGGGTCGCCAACTTCGTATTGATGGAATTCGGTACCGGTGCCGTCATGGCGGTACCCGCCCACGACCAGCGTGACTTCGAATTCGCCCAAAAATACGGCATCGATATTCACCAGGTGATCGACGCTGACGACTTCGACCTCAGCGCTGCGGCCTACACCGAAAAAGGCAAGCTGATTAACTCCGGTGAATTTGACGGGCTGGAATTTGACGCCGCCTTTGATGCCATTGCCGCTAAACTGGCTGAGCAGGGTAAAGGTGAAATCAAGGTCAATTACCGCCTGCGCGACTGGGGCGTCAGCCGCCAGCGTTACTGGGGCGCACCGATTCCGGTTATCCGCACCGAAAGCGGCGACATGGTCGCAACCCCGGACGACATGCTGCCGGTGGTACTGCCAACCGACGTGGTAATGGACGGCGTTAACTCACCAATCAAGAACAACCCGGATTTTGAAAACATCGAACTGGACGGCCAGCCCGCCTTCCGCGAAACCGATACTTTCGACACCTTTATGGAGTCGTCCTGGTACTTCGCGCGTTATTGTTCGCCTAAAGCCGACCAGATGCTGGACCCGGAAGAAGCCAATTACTGGCTGCCGGTCGACCAGTACATCGGCGGCATCGAACACGCCATCCTGCACCTGCTGTATTCCCGCTTCTTCCACAAATTGCTGCGTGATGCCGGTCTGGTTAACAGCGATGAGCCATTCAAAAACCTGCTGACCCAGGGCATGGTGCTGGCCGATGCCTTCTACTACACCAATGAAAACGGTGGCAAGGAATGGGTTAACCCGGCCGAAGTCGAAATCGAGCGGAACGACAAGGGCGGTCTGGCTGGTGCCAAACGCAAGTCTGATGGCCTCGAACTGCAATACGACGGCATGAGCAAGATGTCGAAGTCGAAAAACAACGGCATCGACCCACAGGAAGCCATCAACCAGTATGGCGCCGATACCGTGCGCGTTTACACCATGTTTGCAGCACCACCGGAGCAAACCCTGGAATGGGCCGACTCCGGTGTTCAGGGGGTGCAGAAGTTCCTCCAGCGCGTCTGGCGTCTGGCCTTTGAACTGCGTCAGCATGAGGTCGTCAGCGTGGCTGCCGATCAACTGCCCAAAGCGGATAAAGACGCTCGTCGCAAGCTCCACGAAACCATCGCCAAGGTGTCTGACGATATCGGTCGTCGCTATAACTTCAACACTGGCATCGCCGCCATCATGGAGTTGATGAAGACCCTCACCAAGCTGGATCTGGCGGTTGAATCCAGTCGCTCGGTAGCGCTGGAGTCGATGGACGCCATCATCCGTATGCTGAGCCCGATGGCACCGCACATGACCCAGAGCCTGTGGACCGAATTTGGTAATGAAGGTCTGGTGGTTGATGCGCCATGGCCGGCCATTGACGAATCTGCGCTGGTAGCTGACAGCATTCAGCTGATCGTTCAGGTTAATGGCAAGCTGCGCGCCAAGTTGGAAGTTCCAGCCGGTGCTGGCAAGGATGAGCTGGAAGCACTGGCGATGGCCGACGAAACCGTACAGCGCCAGATCGACGGCAAGACAGTACGCAAGGTGATTGTGGTTCCTGGCAAACTCGTCAACATCGTTGCCAATTGATCTGCATGAGTATCAAAACGCTGCTGAAAACCCTGCCACTGCTGCTGATCCTGCTGATCAGTAGCTGTGGCTGGCAGTTAAAAGGACAGCGTCAGGCACCAGCTGCGCTCAAGGTATTAACCCTGCAGCACCAACTCGGGCCAGCTGCCAGCAAACAGCTGCAACAGCAGCTGACTGAGCACGGTTGGCTGATTACTACGGATGCAGCCTCAAGCCAGGCACTGTTATCTCTCAATCCGCTCGATATTCGCAGCCGTACCCAGACCATTAACAGTCAGGGTCAGGTAGCAGAATACGAACTGGTGGGACGCTTGTCCGGTTCACTGGTCAGCGCCAATGGCAGCACCACGCCGATCGATATCACCACCCAGGTCTGGTTCGACAACGATGTGACCCGGGTAAGTGCGACTGAGCTTGAAGAAACCGCCCAACGGGCGCGTCTTACCAGCAAGCTGATCGACCTGCTAATCCTGCGGCTGCTGCACAGCAATTCCGGCTCATGAAGCTACGACCCGATCAATTAACCGCACATCTGTCATCATCACTGGCCAGCTGTTATCTGGTCAGTGGTGATGAACCCCTGCTGATGATGGAGGCCTGCGACCAGATTCGGGCTGCTGCCCGCGCCGCCGGTTTTGAAGAACGCCAGCTATTCCATGCCGAAGCCGGTTTCAACTGGGTTGAATTGCGTGACGAGGCCGAGGCCATGTCATTGTTCGCCAACCGGCGGATTCTGGAAGTACGCATCCCCAACGGCAAGTTTTCCGATAAGGGCGAAACCGTCCAACGGCTGGCCAGCCAGCCGGGCCCTGATAACCTGCTATTGGTCGTTTGTCCACGACTCGACAGCAAGGCCCAGACGGCAGGCTGGTTCAAGGCGATGGAAAAACAGGGTGCGGTGATCCAGATCTGGCCAATTGAACGCAACCAGTATCCGGCCTGGCTGAAGCACCGGCTGCAACAGGCCGGTCTGCAGGCCGATCCTGCGGCTGTGGCCCTGCTGGCCCATCAGACCGAAGGCAATCTGCTGGCCGCCTCGCAGGAAATTGAAAAACTACGCATCGCCGGTATTACCCGGGTGACCGAAGAATTGCTGGAGCAGTGGCTCGGTGACAATTCCCGCTTTGATGCGTTTGGTTATGCCGATGCCTGCCTGCAAGGAAACGTGAAAGACGCCAGCCGGATGCTGATGCATTTACGTTCTGAGGGAGTGGAACCTTTATCCATTCTGGGGGCTCTGACCCACAAGATTCGACAATTATTGCTGCTGACCGGCAAGTCGGGCCAGCAACTCAGTGAAGCCTTCAAGCAGTCCCGGATCTGGCCGCGTCAACAAGCCGTTTACAAAAGCGCGATCAGCCGTCTGAGCGAACAACAGCTCCATCAAGCACTGGTAAAAGCTGAAAAAGTGGACGCTGCAGCCAAAGGAATGGGCGGAGATCCCTGGCTGTTATTGGCAGAACTGACAATTTTGGTCACTGCGACAAAATTATTTCAAAGTTCAGGGATGAGAACTGGTTAACACCGGAGAACTGAGACAGGTCACACCATCCCTTGCGGGCTGCTGTCATACTGGTTCCATAAACTGATACAAAGGTTTGAACCGTCTGTTCCATGAGCAGGAAAGTAGAAACTGACAAATATTGTCAATCCCTCTTCTAAGGTTGAAATATCATCAGTTATAATTTGATTAACACATTAACGCCAGTTGAGCTGTTTTGGCCATTTGATACTGGGAAGGTAACCGGGATGTACTCAGTGAAACAACAGCGCAATGCAGACCTGGTCTGGGATCTCCAGAAGATTCACCAGCACAAGCGCGCAGTCAACTTCATCAAGCAATTCGAGAACCGTTTCTGTGTTTTTTCATCATCGGTGCGCCAGCTGTATACCAACTACAGCGTCTTCTTTCCGGAAGAAGCGAACCGTCAGCTGGTGATCTTGCCAGACCCATACGCGTTCCACGATACATTCAGCCATTTGAGCCCGGATGCGGTTCAGTCGACTGGTTTGCACGTTATCCCGGGCAACCTGATTGGCAAAAGCGGTCTGTATCTGATCATTTCTCATCGTGACAAGAATGTGCGCTCTGTGCCAATTCCATTTCAGGAAGGCATTCGCCAGATCCTGCGCCGCTCCAACAGCGAAGATCCATTCCTGCCGGTTTTGATGAAAGGTGATCTGCGTGAATTCAACGAACAGCTGCCATGTCTGCACTTGCACCGTTTGCGCCTGAAAGAATTGAACGCCCTGTCTTCACTGGATCGTGAAAGTATCCGTTCCGTGATTACCGACAAGCTGATGACCCTGTATCAGGAATCCAGCGCACTGAACCTGACTGCCTGAGATTACTACTGGCAGCAGACATAAAAAAACGGGCTGAAGCCCGTTTTTTTATGTCTATCAGCTTCAAGCTTCTTTTTTCTCAACCCGGTAATAACTTCGTACCAGCCGTCCAAGACCGGCACGCCAGGGTTTGCGCTTGATTCCGAAGGTATGGAATAGGCGTGAAACATCGGCATCCGGCACCATCACCAGTGGTTTACTGCCCTGTTCGGTACTTTCCAGCCGTGCTTCAGAGAAGTCTTCAAACTGGCTGGCTTCAGACAACAAGGCTTCCGCAAAAGCATAGGCAGTCACGGGTTCCACACCGTTGAAGTGGTAAGTGCCCCACAACTCATCGGTGCAATCTGCCTGCTTCAGAATCGCCAGCAACACTGCAGCAACATCGTCTTCCGGCGTTGGGCTAAAGGTTTCACCATCATCGAGCAGCAAGTGCTGCTGCTGGCGCAGAGTGGTTAACAGCTGATGGGCAAAATCTCCCGCCTGTACGGAAAACGGCTGGCCAATACGCAGGATGATATGGCGGCGCAATTTACGCACCCGCTCTTCTGCCGCCAACAAGACCTGTGCAATTGGCGTATCAGCAAAGCTGCTTTCCTGTTCGCTGTATCTGTGATCGGCCGCAGGCTGAAAAACCGCCAGCGACGACACCAGCACCAGCGGAGCATCGTATTCCTCGGCTCGCTCGGCCCAGGCATCAATTTCTGTCCAATCGGCAGAATTAAAAATCGACGGAGTCAGCACAAAAAAGGGCTGGCCACCGGAGTGCATGGCGAACCGTTCCTGGCTTTCAATCCCCAGACCTTTATAAAGGTAGTTTTCCTGTGCCAGCACCCGAGCCAGGTGCTGGCCAACCGGGCGGTCAGCCCCGATAACAAAGCTGTAAAACGGATTAATCGGCAAATCAGTACTCCAGCGACAGACGCAGCTGTTCGTTCATATTTCTCAGTGCATCCTGTTTGTTCAAAAACAGACGAACATCATTCAGGCCAATCAAGAGTACCAGATCGTTGGCCAGACCAACGTAACCAGCCCGATATTCCTGCACAAAGCCACCTGCAGCAGCCATATGGCAGATTTCCGGCATGACTGCTGAGCGAATCAGGCCATTGCCCAGTGGATCGCGCAGATCCGCTCCCTCGCGATAAAGCGCCAGCGCATCGGCGGCAATAACCAGCAAACATCCATTAATCAGGGTAGCAACATCCACTGGAGCCCCTGACAACAGGGAATCCTGTCGGACCTCAATAATCAGATCCGATCGACCTTCTAAAACCATGTGATTCTGCCTAGTGTTTCAATGCCAACAGTGTACTGCAAACCTGACTGCAGTCTGAATATGGAGTTGATTGGCAAATTACATTGACCGACTAGAACAGCTCGATATCCGAATCCGGCGTGCCCTTGTTCTTGCGCTTGCGATCATTTTCTTCAGCCAGCACAAGATCCTTCAGATCATTTAATTCATCATCAGTCAGGAGAGTGATATCGATAGAACGGAAAGTCCGGCGCATGGTGCGGTAGGCCTCATAGCAATGCCGATGGGCCGGACCAATCGTGGGGACGGTCAGGCCACCAGGCCCGAACACGGTTTTTTTACAGAAGACACATTTCAGCGACATTGACTGGCTATCCAGAACGAATCAAACCAACATTGCTTTCAGTCTAGCCAGCGATTTGCCGTTGTGTGACAGGAAAGACCTATTCGTCAGTCTTTTCAGGTTGTGACAGCATACGGCCAACGTCGCATGCAACCGGCCGTTGCTTGCCATCAACCAGAATACCAGCGACCGCCTTACCATTGGTTGGACGCAGCAGCAAGTAACCGTCAACACAGAATGCTTCTTTACCAGACGGCTTTGGAGAAACTCTGACCTCTGCCTCTGGAGCCACTGACAACAGTCGGAATTCATCAATCACGGCCTCATCCGCTTTGGAAGGATGCTTGATATAGCCGTAATACTCCATCGCGACAACGGCAACGATAATACCGATGATAAAACCAACACCAATCCACTTGGCATTATCTTCTTTTGGTTGTTCCGACTGCTGGCTGTGTACGTCACTCACCCGCTTGTTCTCCATTGTTGGCTGTTGCTGAGTCGCCCCATTTGGGCATCAGGGTTTGATCGATTCCCAGTTGACCGAGAATCCGCGCGACCACAAAGTCGACCAGTTCGGCGACACTTTGCGGACGATGATAGAAGCCTGGGCTGGCGGGTAAAATGACCGCGCCCATGCGTTTGAGCGATAACATGTTGTTGAGATGAATTTCTGAATATGGGCTTTCGCGCGGCACCAGAATCAGTCGTCGCCCTTCTTTCAATGCCACATCCGCTGCCCGCTCTATCAGATTATCGCTGGCACCAGTTGCAATGGCCGACAGGGTGCCGGTACTGCAGGGGCAAATCACCAGCGGCCCAGGCTGACCGGAACCGGAAGCCCAGGGTGCCATCCAGTCATCTCGACCGTAGACCCGCAACTGTTCACCACTGACCTGAAAATAATCCTGCATGGCCTGTAACTGCCCCTGCGGTTTGCCCGGCAAGGTCAGATTGGTTTCGGTTGCCATCACCAGCAGTCCGGCCTTCGATAGAATCACATCGACCTCTCGGCCAGCCGCCAGCAGCACTTCAATCAGGCGCAGAGCATAAGGCGAACCAGAGGCTCCGGTAATGGCAACACAAATGCGCTGACTCACGATTTTGATTCCACCACCCAGCGGGCGAACCGGGCTGGCAAGCCGGCAAAGCCACCGTTGGACATAAACACTACACGGTCGCCAGCCTGCACGCGCTGCTGCAACTGAGCCAGAATTTCATCAGCAGAGTTAACGCTAATACCCTGATCAGGATTCAGTTGCCCAGCCAGACTCCAGCCCTGACCCGGCGCTTCCAGCCACAGACAAAAATCGGCGTCTGCCGTTGAAGGTACCAGAGAGTCCTTATGAACCCCCATCTTCATGGTATTTGAACGCGGCTCCAGCACCGCAATCAAACGCTGGCCAGGTTGCATTCCGGCACGCGCCCCGGCCAGAGTGGTTTTAATCGCCGTCGGATGATGAGCAAAGTCGTCGAATACTTCGACGCCTGCCGCATTACCAGCAGGTGTCAGGCGTTCCATTCGACGTTTAGGCAGCTGAAATTCTGCCAGTGCCTGTAATGCCAGTTCGGGCTTCACCCCAACATGGCGGGCAGCCAGAATCGCCGCATTGGCGTTATTGAGGTTATGTTGGCCAGTCAATGACCAGTGCACAGAGCCGAGGCACTCGCCCTGCTCATAAAAAGAGAACACACTGCCATCCTCACGCTCGGCGACAATCTGGCTCGGACTATCAGCCCCAAAACGCTCAACCTCTGACCAGCAACCGCGTTGCAGCACGCGCTCCAGCGCAGCTTCGCCAACAGGCAGAATGACCTTGCCAGACGCCGGCAACAAACGCATCAAATGGTGAAACTGGGTTTCGATGGCGGCCAGATCGGCAAAAATATCGGCGTGGTCAAATTCCAGGTTATTGGCGATCAAGGTACGCGGCTTGTAATGAACAAACTTCGAACGTTTGTCGAAAAAGGCCGTGTCATATTCATCCGCTTCGATCACAAAAAACGGGCTACCACCCAACCGCGCCGACACGTCAAAATTGCCCGGCACACCACCGATCAAAAACCCCGGCTGCATACCAGCGTATTCCAGAATCCAGGCCAGCATACTCGAAGTTGAGGTTTTTCCATGGGTGCCAGCCACTGCCAGCACCCAGCGAGACTGCAGTACTTCCTCATTCAGCCACTGCGGGCCGGAACGGTATGGCAGGTTACGCTCCAGCACATATTCCACCGATGGATTACCACGAGACATGGCGTTGCCAACGATAAACAGCTCGGCACTGGCGGGAATATTGGCGGGATCATAGCCTTCGATTAACTCAATGCCAGCAGCGCGCAGCTGGTCACTCATGGGCGGATAAACCCCCAGATCACTGCCAGATACCTGATGACCCAGCGCCTTGGCGAGTTGTGCCAGCGACCCCATAAAGGTGCCGCAAATTCCCAAAAAGTGTAGATGCATTATCTTTCCCAAAAGCGGCCTGAAACGAACCATCGCTAGTGTACTGGCTTGGCAGCAGATTCCCAATGCCGCAGCGACTCAAGCAGCAAACCGGCATCAGACTGACAGACTTTACCGTCAACTCAGAAAGCCACTGAAATGACCGCCTGATTCCGGTAGTATCCGCGACATTGGAAAGAACCTGACAACCCCGAGGCCAACAATGCTTAGACTGCGGAGCTTTTTACAACAACACTGTAACGATCAGGATCTGGTTGATGTGATCGATCAACTGGCTGTGACTTGCAAGGATATTGCACACCAACTGACCCTCGGCGACCTGGCCGGAATCCTCGGTAGTGCCGAACAGGAAAACGTGCAAGGTGAATGTCAGAAGAAACTGGATGTTATTGCCAACGACCTGCTGAAGCAGTCACTGTCACAGCTGCCCGTCGTCAAGGGTATTGCCAGTGAAGAAGAGCCGCTTCCGGTGGCTTGTAACCAGGAAGGCAAATACCTGGTGCTGTTTGATCCGCTCGATGGTTCTTCCAATATCGACATCAACGTCAGCGTGGGTACTATCTTCTCGATTTTGCCTGCCGCCGCCGATAAATCTGGCGACGACGAGTCGGCCTACCTGCAGTCAGGCCGCAACCAGCTGGCCGCTGGTTATGTGTTGTATGGGCCGTCCACCATTATGGTACTGACAACCGGTAATGGCGTGTATTCCTTCACCCTGGACACTCGTCAGGGTGAATACCTGATGACCCGCGATAACATCCAGGTGCCAGCTGATACCAAGGAATTCGCTATCAACATGTCGAACCAGCGTTTCTGGCTGGAAAACATGAAGAACTATGTCGCTGACCTGCTGAGTGGCGAAACCGGCCCGTTGGGCAAGCGCTACAACATGCGCTGGGTTGCAGCCATGGTGGCCGAAATTCACCGCATTCTGACCCGTGGTGGTATTTTCATGTACCCATGGGACAACCGTGAGCCTGCCAAACCAGGCAAGCTGCGCCTGATGTACGAAGCCAATCCAATGAGCATGTTGATGGTACAGGCTGGCGGCAAGTGCAGCACAGCCCACGAAGCCATTATGGATATCCAGCCGGAAGGCATTCACCAGCGCGTATCCGTGGTGATGGGTTCAGCCAACGAAGTAGATATTGTCGAAAAGTACCACGGCTGACAAACCGCTCAACACCTGCTGTCGGCCTGCTCAGGCAGAGCCGACAGCAGTCCACTTATGCAGCATCTCCTGCATGGTCTTCAGCGACACGGGTTTGGCCAGAAAATCGTTCATCCCCGCCGCCAGGCAACGCTGATATACATCTTCTGACCCATTCGCCGTACAGGCCACCACCGGCATGGTTAATCCCTGCTGACGAATCGCCTGGGTGGTTTCAAAGCCGTCCAGTCCCGGCATTTGACAGTCCATCAGAATCAGATCAAACGTTTGCTGCTGCAACAACGCCAGGCAGCGCTCACCACTTTCGGCAGCCGTAACCAGCACATCCGGACAGAGCTTTTGCAGCATCTTTTCAGCGACCCGCAAGTTGACGCCATTGTCTTCCACCACCAGCACCTGCAAGCCTTTTGGTAACCCGGCTGTCACTATGGGCGGCGCTGCTGATGCCATTTTTACCGGCAAATTGATCGTTACCACAGTACCGCCACCCGGGTTATCACCCAGGGCAATTGCACCACCAAGAATATGACAAATATGCTGGGAAATGGTCAGCCCCAGTCCCATGCCATCGTATTGTCGACTGAACGACGAGTTGGCCTGGGCAAATGCCTCCATCACCTTCTGACGTTTATCGAGCGGGATACCGATCCCGGTATCAATCACCTGAATGCTGAGCCAATGGTGATCCTGCTGAGGATGTAACGACATGCGCAGCACCACGTAACCGGAGCGGGTGAATTTCAGCGCATTATCGGCGACATGACGTACCACCTGGCGAATCAGTGACGGATCAATGCGGATCTTTTCATGCTGCAGCAGTTCATCAAACTCGACCACAAACGACAGTCGGCTTGCCAGTGCCCTTGGCGTCAGTTCTTTCAGTAAAGTGTCGAGCACATCCGGCAACAGGTGTTCACCAAAGCTGACCGGTAAATTGCGCTTCTCAGTATCCACAACAACCAGCACATCTTCGAGCAGCTGCGACAGATGCGTCAGCGACTGTTCCGCCATATGTTTGTATTCATTGAAATCGGCCGGGCTATTATCCAGCGCCATCAGCTGCAACATGCCGCCTGCGCCATTGATCGGCGTGCGCAACTCATGGCTCATCAGAGCCAGGAATTCACTTTTGGCCTGGCTGGCCAGCAGACTTTTCTGCTGTTCCTGTTTGAGTCGGGCGGTATAGCGATTCTGACTCAGCTGAGCCTGCTCCAACGACTCTGCCAGCTGATTGGCACCTTGCTGCAGATTGCCAATCTCGGCACCGTTGTCCACCTCAATCCGGTCACGGGAGTCACCCGCAGCCAGCTGGCCAATAAAGCCGGTCAACTTCTCCAGCGGCGGAATAATGGTGGTCGAAATCGCGCCAGCTACCACAATTGACACCATCACCACCCCCAGGCCTACCAGCAATGACTGGTACATAATGGCGTCCTGCCGCCGGCGGTTGAAAGTATCGGCAATTTCGATACGCACTGAACCAATCACCTGCTGCTGAACGCCGCCTGGACCAGGTTCCTCAAAGGTATCCAGGATCGGAACATCCTGCAGAATATTACCTTCCACGATCCGGATATCCGTAACCGGGATCTCTTCATAACGCTCGGTGCGACGGGAAAAAACGACTTCACCATTGGGGTCCAGCACCTGTACACCAGCCAGTGCAGGCTGTTTCAGGGTCGCCGTCACCAACGGTGCCAGCAAGTCATAGTTACCGGAGAACAGCGGATACTCCGCGGAGGCGGCGATGTTTTCCAGCGCAATGCGAGTGAGGGTATCGGTCTCCCGTTGCAGCTCTGCCCAACGCTGAATCATGTGGTAACCGGTGATCAGTAAAGCCACCAGCAATACCGGTACTGTACCCACCAGCATGATGCGCATTCGAATTGACCAGCGGCGTATTGAAACCATCACCGCTCCCGTTTTCGAATACGTTCAGCTATATCCTTGCTGTCGGGTAACACCATGTTAAGAGAACGAGCCACCTGCTCATTGAACCGCACTTTGAAGTGGGGGTTATAGTCGGCCTTCGGCCAGGCACTTTTGGTACCGGTTTCGATCACATCCACCAGCCTCTGCGCCACATCCTGCAAATCACTGTAGGTCGTTGCCAGCGCACCGGCCCGAATATAGGCACTGGAAGGGCCGATCAATGGCCTGCTCTGACGGTAAGCGGTAATCAGAATGTTCTTGATATTGGCTGCGCTATAAAGCTCAGTGTCGTATACGCCAACCAGCGCATCGGTTTGCTGCAACAATTCCACCAACGCCCGATTGAGGCTGGAGTATTCATCAACATAAGCGGTATGGACATCATTGGCATCCAGCGCCTGCTGGCAATCACACAGTTGCTGCAGGCTCTGCTGACTTTGGGCAAGGATGCCGAGCGGGTGGTCACCACCCAGCAAAAAGCGCCCAAGCAGCAGCTGACGAGCCAGGGGAGGTTCGAGATAGATAGCGGAATCAAGCCGTGGAGCCGCCTGAACATCAGCTCGGGAAACCAGTACCGCGATTCTCGCCATGGTATCCGGCAGGGTATCGGCCAGAGGCAAGGCGGATGGCCCGACCAACACCGCAATGGCCGACGTTGGCAAGGCTCCAACAGCTGACGGATCTTCACTGACCAGTACACGGCTGTCTGCGCCCATCAGGCCAGCAGTCGCCTGGGACAGTCGATCAACAGATTCGGACGGCTGTGGGCTGATAAATATCAGCTCCAGCGCTTCAACCGGTCTGGTGATGCCTAACAGCAGCACCAGCATCCAGCTGAATTTACGTCCAATACACCATGCATCCATGCAAATAGGCATTCCTTGTTAGAAATTGATACCGGCCTGCAGGTAATACAGGTTACTGGTAGAGTATCTCTGCCGTGAGTATACCAGCGCCTTGTTATCGACTAAATGCTGAATAAAGAAACCAGCCCAAGGCTGATACTTGCCAGCACGGTCGAAAACCCTCAAGTTCACTTCGGAGCGACGGTAGCAGTTACCGGTTCGTCTTCCAACCTGGGAGTTATAACGGTTGTACCAGAAGTACGACGTCGCCACGCTCCAGAAATCTCCGCGATGGCTGTAGCTGCTGACCAGACTGTTTCTGGCGCTCAGACGGGTATCCACCAGGTATTGATTGTCAGACTCGTCCGCACTGCTGGCATTAACGCTCATGCTCGCGGCATTCAGTAACAGCCAGTCTTGCGAACTGATATTCCACTTCGCCTGCATCTCAATGCCTTCAATGTCCATTTGCGAGTCGGAATTGATCTCCAGCTGCTCAATCGCAATATGATCATTTATCAGATTGGTCATATGCTCCTGAAAAATCTTCACATCCAGCTCCAGGTCCGGTTCACGGAAACGACCGTAATAACCCAGCTCGGTACTGATGATACGTTCCGGCGTCAGTGAACGGGAGTCCGGCCACTGGTGCATATAGAAGGTGCCCTCTGACAAGCCCAGATAGTTATTCGTCAGACCATAAGCAGTGATCGAGTAGTTCGGATTCTGCTCCAGCAGATCCGGCGATCGGGTCGCTTCCGAGTGAATCAGCCGGATACTTTGCTCCGGTGTAATCAGGTAGTTCACCCCGATTCGGGGCGAAAACGTATTCTGGTTGGCGTCTTCCATCTCATAGGTCGCCCCCAGATTCACCAGCCAGGATGGCAATGGTCGTAATTCCAGATTACCGAATAAACGGTAGGTGTCGTTATTGACCTTACCACCAAAATAGGTCTCCGAATCGACCTGGTCCCGCCGCATGCTGGCGCCAACGACGGAACGTACAATGTCATTCCAGCGGCGAGTATCCTGAAATTCGATATCGAAGCGCTCGTCGGAAATATCGTTGGAAATTTCCCCTCTGACCACTTCCCCCAGGTTGTTGGCATCGCCACCGGTATGCTGCAGTATTTCAGCCATTAACTGATTGGCTTCATCACTGGCACCGAGTGCGGCAATTTTCTGCTGCAAGTCAGCCAGACTCGTGGCGCTCCGTAACAGACCAATAAAAGCGTTGGCTGTCTGATCATCCAGCCGGTACAACTCAAACAGCGACGGGTCCAGCATCAGGCTATAAAGTGCCACATCCGCCCTTTGTCGACGTTTGTCCTTCTGCCAATAAGTGCGGATATAGGAGGAGTGATCGGAATCGAATTCCCGCGTCAGCTTGCCCAGCAAGGCAATCTGGCGCGATGAAATGTCCGGTGGTTCCTGATAATAATCATTCTGACGAATGTCCGTGTGACCGGCTTTCACCATCGCCTGGGTTTGCAGCTGCCAGCCCGATTCCAGATTCTGGATCCGATTCAGACCAACAAAGCCATGGCGGGTACTGTCGCGGTAGTTGTCTCCAGAATCCCCGCTGCCGTCAAAATTGTCCGATGCCTGAATCTGACCAGTGATTCGATAGGCGGCATCAGAACCGATCCAGGAATGGCTGGCATAACCATCATCAACACCCTGGTTACCATTACGATAACGCAGCTGGGTACCCACGGTGTCGCTGGGGTGTTTGGTAAGGATATTGATTACACCCTGAAACGAATTGGAACCATAAGTCGCCGAACTCGGCCCGCGGGTTACTTCGATACGCTGAATATCTTCCAGCGCTACCGGGATGTCATTCCACGATACCGATGCGATACCCGCCCGGAATACCGAGCGGCCGTCGACCAGTACCTGCAACCGGCGCATGACATTGGGACTACCCGAGTGATAGGCCACCGCAGCATTATTTTCGTCATCACCATGGCCCACAAACATGCCGGGTACAAAGCGCATCAGATCTGGCAGGGTACGAATACCCCAGGCTTCAATTTGCTCGGCTTCGATAACAGTCACACTGGCTGGCACTTCCGCCCGCGGTTGGCGCAGGCGGGTGGCCGTCAGCACGACCGGTAGCTCTGACTCAGGAAAAAGATCATTGCTGGTGCCAAACTCCGGATCAAATTCGTCCGCAACCACACTGTTAACCAGGCCCAGACAGACAACCAGGGCACCTACTAGCTTGTTCATAAAGTCGATGAGCTTTTTCGCAACACTACATATTCTCCAATGACACCAAAGTCTGGAGCCCCGGCGCTGGCTTTATACTCATGTAGACCTGACAGAACAAGGATCACATGGCTATAATCCGGCGCAAATTAAACACTGACCAAGGGAAAACAACGATGAGCTATAACTCAGTGTCCTCCGGTAAAGATCTGCCAAACGACATCTACGTGGTGATCGAAATTCCAGCCAACCACGCGCCGATTAAATACGAAATCGACAAGGATATGGATTGTCTGATGGTCGATCGCTTCATGGCGACCCCTATGTTCTACCCTGCCAACTACGGTTATGTGAATAACACACTGGCCGGCGATGGCGACCCACTGGATGTGCTGGTTGTAACTCCTTACCCTGTACAGCCAGGCTCGGTAATCCGCGCCCGTCCTGTTGGTGTACTTAATATGGAAGACGAGGGTGGCGAAGACGTCAAGTTGCTGGCCGTTCCGCACACCAAATTGACCAAAATCTACGACGATATTCAGGACATCAATGACGTTCCTGAACTGCTGCGCAACCAGATTGCTCACTTCTTCGAGAACTACAAGGATCTGGAAGCTGGCAAATGGGTGAAAGTACGCGACTGGGGCAATGCCGAAGACGCTCGCAAGCTGATCATCGAAGCTGCTGAAGCCTACGCCAAATAATTATTGGCTCGCCAACAGCTGCACAACAAAAAGCCGGGGCAACCCGGCTTTTTGTTGGCTGTTAATCAGCGCTGATCTGCATCGCCATTGTGCTCAATCCGCGCCTTTGGCCAGCGCTTGCTGCTGCAATTGCAGTTGCAACCGCGCACAGGTTTCCCGCAGCTCAACCAGTTCAGTGACGTCCTTCTGCACACCAATAAAATAGGTCAGTTGCTCGGCAGCACTGTAAACCGGCGAAATACTCAGCTCATTCCAGAACATCGAACCATCCTTGCGGTAGTTGCGTACCGTCACCCGCGCAGACTGTCCCTTCTCAATCGCCTCACGGATTTCCGCCAGCCCCGTCTGGTCACGATCACCGGCCTGTAAAAAACGACAGTCCTGATAGAGAATTTCATCCGCACAATAACCAGTCAGCCGTTCAAAGGCGCGATTTACATAGATCAGGATATTGTCATCACCCTCCTGCTCTGAAATCACAATGCCCTCACTGGAGGCATCAACCGCTTTTTTGAGTAATTCCAGGCTGATTGGGCCCTGTGGGTCCTGGCTGTAGTCAGACATGAGGAGTCTCCGGCAATGTCCTGAAGTCAGAGGCAAATTAATCAGCCAAAGGAAGCGGGTCAAGCATTGGCTGATACAGGTTTTTACAAAGCTCCTGCCAGAGAATAGAATCTGTACAACTTTGTATACATCTGGGTAAATATTTCCCTGATGCAACCAACACCTGTATTGCCACAGGTTTTTGCAAGAGCACAGATCAATGACAGGCAGTGGTTCCGATTCCAAGGCAGCCTACTATCCCATCCGTGTGGTATCTGCCGAAACCGGCATCAATGCGATTACCTTACGGGCCTGGGAGCGTCGTTATGGCTTGATTGAGCCCAAACGCACCGCCAAAGGACATCGTCTCTACACCGAGCAGGACATTCAGCTGATCCGCCGTATTGTCGCGCTGCTCAACCGCGGTATCCCGATTTCCCAGGCCCAGGCCATGATTGCCAATGGTGAGGCCGACCCGGAACCGGCCATCATCAGCAAACCGTCGCAGTGGCAGGTTTACCGTGAACAGCTGGCACAGGCCTGCCAGCAATTCGGCGACCGCCAGCTGGCAACGATTTTTGATGAGGTTTGCCAGTTTTTCCCGGTCGAAATGGCGCTGCGGTTTCTGTTTATTCCGTTCAGCAAACAGCTGGAAGAACAGCGCAGTCAGACACTCGGCAGCGCCCGTATCAGTTTTTATCAGTCGTTCCTGCAAGCCCGACTGGCCTGGCGACTGTCCGAAACCGGCGACGAAGCTGAGTCAGTGCGGGTATTATTTATCAACTGCTGTAGTGACGAGGATATCGACCAGCTGTTTATCGCCCTGCTGGTACGCCAGCTCGGCCTCGGTGTTACCCGGCTGGCGGGATTGGTCGCCATCGACCAGACCATTCAGCTATTGAACGACTGCCGTCACTGGCAACTGGCAGTGATCCGGATTGAATCCGATCCCCAGCCACAACGTTTTGAACAACTGCGCCGAATCGCCGCTGAAACCGGCCTGCCGATATTTGTCACCGGCGCCATGCCCGATTACCACCAGCAACTCAAGCAACAAGGAACTATCCCCTTGCCTCACGACGACTACCAGTCCACCGCCCTGACCATTCGCGATATTGCAGAAGGAATGCCGTCATGAGCCAGGCTCCCTACCAGTTGCTGCTGCGTCATCCGGAACTGTTTACCGCCAATACCCTTGTACTCACGGCCGAAGCCGACTTCGAGCCGCAGTGGCTGACACTGGTCCGTCAGCAAGGCAGTAAAATCCACAGCTGGGACTGGGCCTGTGCCCGCCAGGCAAAACTGGCGCTGGCTGCCGAGCAGGTTACCTTCGGCGTGCCTGCCACCGAGCTGCCAGACAACACCGAACGGGTAATTCTGGTGTGGCCAAAATCAAAAGTGCTGGCAACCGCCCTGGTACAGTTATTGGCACGCACGCCAGCGCACCGTTACCTGCCCGAACTGTGGGTGGTCGGTGCCAACGACACTGGCGGCAAGAGTATCGGCAACGCCCTGAAGGCGCTGGCCGACTGCGAAAAGCAGGATACTGCCCGCCATTGCTCATTCTGGTCAGCCCTGCTGAAACCGCAGACGGACAGCTTTAACTGGCTCAAACTGGCCAAGCCGACCCACCACGACGGCAAGGACTACCTGTCTTTACCCGGCGTGTTCAGCCAGGGCTCGCTCGACAAGGGCACCGCACTGCTGCTGCAACATCTGCCAGAATTAAAGGGACGGGTACTCGACCTGGGCTGCGGCTGCGGTGTAATCGGCCTCAGCAAAGCAGCGCCTGCTGCCAGCCTGGTTATGGCCGATGTTGATGCCATGGCGCTGCAAAGTGCGGCGTTGAACAGCACCCGCATGGGCATTGCAGCCACGACCGTCGCCAGCGACGGTTTCAGTGATATCGACGGCAAGTTTGACGTCATCGTCTCCAACCCGCCGTTCCACACTGGCAAACAGACCGATTACCACGTGGCGATGGAATTGCTGTCACAGTCCCGTGCTCATCTGAAAGCCGGTGGCTCTCTGTGGCTGGTCGCCAACCGCCACCTCCCTTATGAAGAATGGGCGCAGCAGTACTTCCCCAATATCGACATGGTTGCCCATGGCCAGGCCTTCAAGGTACTGAAGTTCAGCTACTGACATCCAGCAGGGGGAAGCATGCCGGATCGCAACGCCAATCATCGCCCACTCCTGTCACTACTATTGCTGACGGGATTATTGGCTCCAGCGGTCAGTGAAGCGCGGCTGCGCAGCTATGATGCCCAACAGCTGGCGGCTGCGCAGCCGGCCAGTGCTTTTGAAGCACTGGCCCAGTTGGCCGGCGCGGCGGTCTCACGTACTGCGTTAGGCAGCGATACGCTGATGTTTGAAGGTATGCAGGGGCAATATTTGCAGCTGCTGATCAACGGCGTGGCCATTCAGCCACCCGACGATGACCTCAGCAGCTTCCTGCAACGCATTCCGTTTCTCGCCATTCAGCGCATCGAAATCAACGATTCCCCCTCCGAACACGACGAATGGGGTGGCGGCGGTGCTGCTACCATCAACCTGATCCTGCGTGACCGCAGCGGCACCGATGGCCAGCTGCGAGCTGAAAAAGCCATGCCTGCCGGTGCTGCAGGTATCGCCACCGGCAAGCGTCAGCAGTGGCAATTGCAGGCTGGCCACCACACTGAGCAACGCCAACACAATGGCTATTTCCGCGCCGCCGACAGTCAGGATAACCGTACCTGGCAGCAGGCACACCAGCGCAGTAACGACTTTTTGCGCGCTAACTGGCAACCTGCCCTGAGTCGATGGCCGGTCAGGTTCAATTCCGAAATACTGTTGATGTCCGGTGATTTTGACGTTCAGCAAACGCCGTTGCCGCTGGAACTGAGCCAGGACCCCCATCAGCCCGGACTCGCCTTTGATGACTTTGAACGCCACCACCAAACCCTCGACTGGAATCTCGGGGCCCGCTTCCAGACCGGCACTCTCACCAACCAGATCTGCCTGTCCGGTCAGAATGGTCGCGAGCGCACCGAGTCGGACTACTTTTACCGCCAGCAAAACCAGCAGCGCTACAAGTTGCGCTGGGACATTGCTGAGACCTGGGGCGAACATCGCTGGTCTGCCAGCGCGACCCAGCTACACCGACAGATCAAGTCCACCGAATACAGCGAAGTCGACGCCAGCAGCAACCAGCAACGACTGACTTTTCGGGAAGATAGGCTGGCTGGCCATATTGCCGACCACTGGCAACTGACCAATGTTACTGATCTGGAACTGGGATTACGGGTCGACAGTTATCGCCTGCTACAACACCAGCAAGGCAGCAGTCGGGATTCCGAAATTGCCACCGCCACCCATTGGCTGCCGTCCGCCCGGCTGAGCTATCAGCTGAGCGACTACAACAGCCTGCAACTGAGCAGCGGCCAATCGGTCAATGCCGCCCGCGCCTCGGATCTGGTACCACGCCAGCTTGCCAGTACCAGCTACATCTGGCAGGGCAACAGTGAACTCGACGATGAAGTGGTTACCCAAACCCGTATCGCGTTCTTTCGCCAGTTTGATCCCGGTATTGCCGCTGAAAACCTTGGCCTGACACTGGCGCTGTACCAGCGACTGATCAGCAAGGCGATTTATTACCAGTATCAAACCAGCGACAGCGGTGATGTTGTCATTACGCCGGTCAACAGCGAATCTTCCGCCATGCTGCGTGGCCTGTCGGCCAGCTGGAGCAAACCGCTGAAACTTGGCAAGCAATCCATCCAACTGGCTATCAGCGCCGATGTCTTCAAGTCAGAGGTAGGTCGTGGCAGTCGCAATTCTGTCCGCCGGCGCTTGTCACAGACTCCCGACAGCCTGTTCAAACTCAGTTTGCAAACAGCCCTGACCGATCAGTTGCTGACAGGATTCAAATGGACGTATCAGGGGCAGTCGAGCCAGCTTGTTGTTGGTGAGGAAGAAGAGGTTGCTATCCGCAGTGCAGTCACCAGCCAGAACCAGTGGTATTTGCGCTACCAACCGTTACGCGGCTGGTACGCGGGTGTTGCGGTCGAGCAACAGCGCGGCCAGGACTACCGCAGTAATGATCCCTTGATGGTGCTGGAAAGTGCGCCGGAGTGGCACTGGAGTCTGCAGTTCGGCTGGCAGGATATCTGAGGTTGGAGCAGGCCAGCCAACTGCTGGCCGCTCGGGTGTTACTCTGGCATGTTGCGGGAATAGAAAATTTCCAGCATTTCCTTGCGCAGTTTTTCTTCAATCTCGGCACGTTCGCCAGCACTGAGATCCTGGGCTGCTTCACCGAACAGGTAGTGGTCCAGTTCGAAGTCTTTCAGCAGCATCTTGGTGTGGAAGGTATTTTCCTGATACACGTTAACGTCGATCATCTGATAGGCGTTCTGGGTATCCTCGGTCAGATAGTTCTGGATCGAGTTGATATCGTGATCGATGTAATGCTTCACGCCATCGATATCACGGGTAAAACCGCGCACACGGTAATCACAGGTCACGATATCCGAATCGAACGAGTGGATCAGATAGTTCAGCGCTTTCAGCGGCGAAATCAGACCACAGGTTGAAACATCAATGTCAGCACGGAAAGTGCTGATGCCACCGTGAGGGTGACTTTCAGGATAGGTATGAACAGTGACGTGACTCTTGTCGAGATGAGCAACCACGGTATCGCGCAGCGGGCCCGGCTTCTCTTCCATCAGATCTTCACTGGGCGGTACTTCATGCTCAGCAATCAGAATCGTTACACTTGCGCCCTGCGGATCATAATCCTGACGCGCCACATTCAGAATGTTGGCGCCAATAATATCAACCACGTCACTCAGAATCTGGGTCAGGCGGTCGGCGTTATAGAGTTCATCGATGTACTCGATGTATTCCTGGCGTTCCTTTTCGTTTTGCGTGTAGCAAATATCGTAAATATTGAAGCTCAGGGACTTGGTCAGGTTGTTGAAGCCATGTAGGCGCAACTTGTTGTTCAATAGAGTGTCCTCAAATACCCCCGCACCGTGGCGGAATGGTCAGGTTGGTGTGATCGAGGTCAGTCCTCGATCACTTCGTGGCTGTGGGTGATTTCAACCCCCGCCTGCTCCAGCATGATCGAAGCAGAGCAATATTTTTCTGCTGACAGCTTGACCGCGCGTTCAACGCTGGCTGCCTTCAGATCCTTGCCCTTCACCTTGAAGTGCACGTGAATTTTGGTGAATACAGACGGTACGCCGTCGGCGCGTTCTGCATTAATAGAAGCAACACAGTCAGATACTTGCTGGCGTTGCTTGGTGAGGATGTTGATCACATCAAAACTGGTACAACCGCCGAGCCCCAACAGCATCATTTCCATTGGGCGAACTCCCATGTTTCGACCACCATGATCTTCAGGGCCGTCCATGACAACAGAATGACCGCTGCCAGATTCCCCAACAAACATGACACCATCGACCCATTTGATCTCAGCTTTCATTGCACAAATCCAGGTAACCACTAAAGAGCGCGCAGGTTATCACACATGCAACGGCAGGATAAATCGGGACAGCCGTTCCAATAACGCCGAATTGACCTCAAACCACAATCGGCCTTAGTCATTCAAGTTGAAACTTAACGTTTTGATTCAGTCAAATGTGACCAATATCACCGGCTTACGTAAAACCACTAACCTAATTGGTCACAAACTGACATACTGCATACCTTGATTATGCCAACAAGCTACAAATAGCCTGAGTATTAGGATTGGAAGCCCGTTATGAGCCTGGTTAGACCACCACAAAAGGATCCTTATCTGGAAGACTTCCTTGCACAGTGTCACCGTCGCCGCTACCCGGCACGGAGTACATTGATTTACGCTGGCGAAGAAAGCAGTACGCTTTACTATCTGGTCAAAGGTTCTGTCAGCGTCATAATTGAAGATGAAGATGGCCGTGACATGATCATGGCATACCTGAACCCGGGTGATTTTTTCGGTGAGATGGGTCTGTTTGATGACGAAACCCCACCACGTACTGCCTGGGTCAAGGCCAAAACCGAGTGTGAAGTAGCTGAAATCAGCTACTCCCGTTTCGAAGACATTGTTAAGAATCAGCCTGAACTGATGTTCAAACTGTTCCGTCAAATCGCCAACCGTCTGAGCCAAACCACCCGCAAAGCTGGTGACCTGGTATTTATGGACGTGACTGGCCGGGTTGCCCGCACCCTGCTGGATCTGAGCAAACAACCCGACGCGATGACCCACCCGGACGGTATGCAAATCAAGATCACCCGTCAGGAAATCGGCCGTATTGTGGGTTGTTCCCGCGAAATGGTTGGCCGGGTTCTGAAAGATCTGGAAGACGGTGGCTTGGTATCGGTGAAAGGCAAAACCATGGTGGTTTACGGTACCCGCTGATCAAGCATCAGCAGTAACCCGCCAATAAAAAAGCACTGCCCGCAGCAGTGCTTTTTTGTTTCTGGCGAATCTGAAAACCGCTTTAAAAGAACAGTTTCTGCAACTCTTCGCCCGGCTCTTCAGCTCGCATAAAGGCTTCACCAACCAGGAAACCGTGAACGTTGTGAGCACGCATGGCAGCCACTTCATCACGGCCAAAAATCCCGCTTTCTGTCACCAGCAACTTGCCGGCTGGCACCATACCCAACAAGTCGTAGGTGGTTTGCAGGGTCAATTCAAAGGTATGCAGGTTACGGTTGTTAATGCCCAGCAGTGGTGACTGCAGCTTCAGCGCCGAAACCATTTCTGCTTCATTATGCACTTCCACCAGCACGTCCAGCCCCAGCTCCAGCGCGATGCCTTCCAGATCCTGCAATTGCATCTCTGACAGCGCTGCCACAATCAGCAGTACACAGTCTGCGCCGATATGGCGAGCTTCATAGATCTGATAGGGATCGACCAGGAAATCCTTGCGAATCACCGGCAATGAACAGGCACCGCGAGCTTCCTTCAGAAAATCCTCATGGCCCTGGAAGTACTGCGCATCGGTCAGTACTGACAAACAGGTGGCACCACCTTTTTCATAGGATTCAGCAATCTGGCCCGGGACAAAATTCCCGCGAATCACTCCTTTCGATGGCGATGCTTTTTTAACTTCCGCAATCACCGCAGGCAAACCGGAATCGACCTTGGCCTTCATGGCGCGGTAAAAGCCACGCAGACTGTCCGGGTCCATATCCAGCGCACGGGCTTTCAGTTCCGCCAATGGCATCGACTGGCTACGCAGGGCGATTTCTTCTGCCTTGGTTTGCAGAATTTTTTTCAGAATGGTTGGAGTATCGTTAGTCACTACACTTGTACCTTGCTGCTTCAGCCCTGGGCATCTTCGGCCATATAGGACGAAAAGCTCACCAGTTCTTTCAGTTTTTCCAGTGCCAGACCGGAGTAAATAGCGTCTTGCGCCATGCTGACACCGTCTTTTATATTCATCGCCAGACCCGCCACATAAATAGCCGCCCCCGCATTCAATGCCAGCATATCCGCAGCTTTCTGACCGGCAGCGGTTTTACGCTTGCCCAGCGCATCACGAATCAGCTCAAGACTTTCCGCCGCGCTGGTGACCGACAATCCATCCAGACTCTGGCGTTCAATGCCCAGATCTTCCGGTGTGATCACCAGATCACGCAGCTCACCCATATAGAGTTCGCAGGCATAGGTCGGCCCAGCCAGGCTGATTTCATCCAGACCTTCTGCCGAATGAATCACCAGAACATGGCCAGCGTTCAGGCGCTGCATGGCTTCCGCAATCGGTCGAACCAGCGCCTGTTCATAAACGCCGATTACCTGGTTGGGAACCCCTGCCGGATTGGTCATTGGCCCGAGTACGTTAAAAATGGTGCGCATGCCCAGCGCCTTGCGCACACCAATCGCATGCTTCATGGCACTGTGATGCATCGGCGCAAACATAAAGCCAACGCCCAACTCTTCGATGCAACGGGCTACCTGTTCACCGTTGAGCGCCAGGTTGACGCCTGCGGCTTCCAACAAGTCGGCACTGCCAGACTTCGAAGAAACACCACGGTTACCGTGCTTGGCAACCTTGCCGCCAGCCGCTGCCACGACAAAAGAAGAAGCGGTTGAAACGTTAAACATGTTGGCGCCATCGCCACCGGTGCCAACAATATCCACCGCATGTAACGGATGAACCTGCACACCACTGGCGAGATCCCGCATGACTTTGACCGCACCAACGATTTCATCGATGCTTTCGCCTTTCATCCGCAGGGCAACCAGAAAGCCACCGACCTGGGCCGGGTCAGCCTGACCAGTCATGATCTGATTCATCACATCGGTCATTTCTTCGGTTGTCAGATCCTGTCGCTCGACCACTTTGGCCAAGGCTTCACGCATTTCCATCATTGACTCCTTGTTCAGCCCAGCCGCATTTGCAGAAAGTTATTCAGCAAATCATGGCCATGTTGCGTAAGAATGGATTCAGGGTGGAACTGCACGCCTTCGATAGCCAGCTCCTTGTGACGAACGCCCATGATTTCTTCCATGGAACCGTCTTCGTTTTCCGTCCAGGCGGTGATTTCCAGACAATCCGGCAGGGTGTTCTTGTCGATCACCAGCGAATGATAGCGGGTTGCCTGATAAGGATTCGACAGACCGGCGAACACGCCCTTGTCATTGTGATGAATCGCCGACAGCTTGCCGTGCATCACCTGACCGGCACGAATAATATCGCCACCAAACACCTGACCAATCGACTGGTGACCCAGACAAATGCCCAGAATTGGCAGCTTACCCGCAAAATAACGGATCGCTTCCATCGAAATACCAGCTTCGTTCGGCGTGCATGGCCCCGGAGAAATCACCAGATGATCCGGCTGCAGGGCTTCAATCTGCTCCAGCGTCACTTCGTCATTACGAAATACGCGAACATCTGCGCCCAGCTCGGCGAAATACTGTACGACGTTGTAGGTAAAGGAGTCGTAGTTATCAATCATTACCAGCATGTTGTGCTCCAGCGCTGCCCTGCTCATGGCCGGGCAGCCTTCAATATGAATGGGTTGGCGGTTACTTACTGATCCAGACCGGCTTCGGCCAGAGCCACAGCCCTGAACATAGCGCGGCCCTTGTTCAGGGTTTCCTGCCATTCCATCTCAGGCACAGAGTCAGCCACCAGACCGGCACCTGCCTGAATATTCAACACGCCATCCTTGATCACTGCGGTACGAATGGCGATGGCGGTATCCATATTGCCATTCCAGCTGATGTAGCCAACCGCGCCGCCGTATACGCCCCGCTTGGTACTTTCAAACTCGTCGATGATTTCCATCGCCCGAATCTTTGGCGCACCACTGAGCGTACCGGCCGGATGCGCTGCACGCAGTACATCCATGGCGGTAATGCCTTCTTTTACCTGGCCCGTCACATTGGAAACGATGTGCATGACATGACTGTAACGCTCAACAATCATCTGCTCAGTCAGCTTGACGCCACCGGTGCGGGCAACCCGGCCAACATCGTTACGGCCAAGGTCGATCAACATCAGGTGTTCGGCAATTTCCTTCGGATCTTCGAGCAACTCACGTTCGAGCGCCTCGTCTTTTTCCGGAGTTTCACCACGTTTGCGAGTACCGGCAATCGGCCGCACCGTCACTTCACCATCTTCCAGGCGAGCCAGAATTTCCGGTGAAGAACCAACCACATGGAAATCATCCAGATGCAGGCAATACATGTAGGGGGATGGGTTCAGTGTCCGCAGGGCACGATAGATATTCACCGGATCGCCGCTGAATGGAATCTGCATCCGCTGCGACAGCACGCACTGCATGATGTCACCGGAGAGAATGTACTCCTTCACCGACTCCACTGCAGACTTGAACTCTTCAGCACCATAAACCGAACGGAAGTCATCTTCCTGTACTTCTTTGGGCGCTGCGAATGGTTTGCCGATATCACCCGCATACGGCTGACGCAGCAGCTCGCGCAGTTGATCCAGACGCTGCTGGGCCGCATCCCAGGCATTCGGCTGTTGCGGATCTGCCAGCACAATCAGGTGCAGCTTGCCGCTGAGATTATCGAATACCACCACTTCTTCAGACACCATCAACAGAATATCTGGTGTACCGATTTCATCTGGCGGACAGCTGGCCTGCAGCCGCGGTTCGATATAACGCACAGTGTCGTAACCAAAATAACCAACCAGACCGCCCTGGAAGCGCGGCAGGCCAGCAATATCCGGCACCTTGTAGCTCTGTTGCAGCTCGGTCACGTATTGCAACGGATCCTGCACATCCAGCTCGCTGACGGCTTTGCCGTTCTCCAGCCAGGTGACCCGATGGTCGGAAATCTTGATCACTTCACGGGCTGGCAAACCGATAATGGAGTAACGACCCCATTTCTCGCCACCCTGGACGGATTCAAATAAATAGGAATATGGCGCATTGGCCAATTTCAGATAAGTGCTCAGCGGCGTATCGAGGTCTGCCAGAACCTGGCGAGCCACAGGAATACGGTTATAGCCCTGCTCAACCAGAGATTGGAATTCTTGCAATGTCATATGGGTAGGAACCTGATTGGATCATTAAACGCAATTGGAAATAGCGCGCAGCGGCGCAGGGGACGATGCGTTTACCACCATCGACGGGCGAGTAGCTGACCTTTTTGCAGAGGACGATTAAGTGGATAGAACACCACGGGGCTCCTGATTGATTATTGTAACCAGATCCGCATCATAACAGATGACCCGGACACGGCAAGATGGATTAGGGCCGCCAATCCAACGATGGCCAGCCATTCAGGATCGCAGCCTCACGCAGGTGCTTGTTGGGGTTCAGTACCACAGGCTGGCCAACCTTTTCCAGCAAGGGCAAGTCTGCATGACTGTCGGTGTAAAACGCCGCGTCACTGAACTTCAACCCCTGTTCCCGCAGGAAAGCCCTCGCCAGACCAACCTTGCCGACGCCATAACACAGCGGTCGTTGCAGCCCGACAATCCGGTCACCCACTACCTTCAGGCGATTACTGATGACGTGCTCAATGCCCAGTGACTCAGCATAGGCACGGGCAACGTACTCATCCGCACCGGTAATCATGACCGGCATCACACCCTGACGCTGATAGGCAAACAACAGCGACATCGCCTGCGGATAAATATGCAGATGACCACGTTCCTGAAAGAACTCATCAACCCGCTGCTGATAGGTCGACAACGCCATGCCACGGGTGCGGGTCTTGTAATAATGCGACAACCGCCAATGCGTAACCCGACCTTTTTTGTAGGCGCGATACAGCGATGCCAGTGCCAACGTCGCTTCCACCAGCGCCCAACGCTCACGCCGAACCCGCCACTTGATCCAGAGGCTGTTGGCGTCTTTGTTGATCAGAGAATCGTCGAGATCGAAAAACACGACCTTGACGGGAAACACCTGCATTATCCGGCACCCATCATTGAATCAATCGAGCCTAACACGGCTGTTGCAGTGCCCCAATCGAAAGCAGCTATCAAGACTGTTAAGAAGGCGGCACAAACGAGAGAAACAAAGCGTTCCCTTATTCCTGCAGTACCAATGCAGCGATGGTTCTCTTATCAACCGGAATATCGCCTTAGATCAATTCTGGCTCGTTTAACCCTGAAATTATGACAATCATTCAGTTGATCCGATGATAACTTGATGTAATCTGAAGTCATGGAAGGGAACAAAAATCTCTTTCAGGGTTCCCATAAAAAGCCTTGAAAAAGATCCTTGACACCCTCAAATTAAAGGTTCAAGTTATTGATATATAAAGATTAATTAACAAACTAACAGGAGTATTGTCGAAGTCTGAAATGGCGTACCGGCCAAGCCTGTAAGCACAACTGAATCACCGGCTTAGTCCGCTCGTATGCCTGCAAAATAAATCCCGGAATGCTGGCAAAACAGCTGCCAGGTTCCATGCCGAATTACCGGCATCGCCTTATGCTTGTACTAAGGAGCGTTTATGAAAGGTCTGGCAATCAGTTTTCGTGACATCGAACATTCAGAAGCGATTGAGAACACCATTCGCGAAAAAGCCGACAAACTCACCTCCACTTTTGACGACATCACAGGCATTCGTGCCGTAGTCGCCCTGCCCCACAACCACAGTTACAAGGGCCGCCTTGCCCATGTCTCTCTGGAAGTCGGCCTGCCAGGCGAAACTGTCGCCATTACCCACGACAATCACGACAGCCCAGAGCATGAGGATATGTACTTTGCAGTGCGACATGCTTTCGAAAAAGCCCAGCGCAAGATTCGCAAGATCCATGAGAAACGCGTTGACAGCAAACGTCGCGGAGGCACCACAGTACATACAGCCGCTGAGGTCGTTGCCGAAGCCGAATAGGCTTCCGCAGATACAAATGCAGAAAGTAATGTAGAAGCAAATATATAAACAAAGGCAGATACAAAAAAACCGCTCAATTGAGCGGTTTTTTTGTATCTGCAGCCAGTCAAACAACGCCTTACAAGAAGGCGAAGTCTTCCTCAGCCAGACTCATCATGCTGGCAGCACCGGCAGTCATCATGGCGGCATGGGCCCTGGTACGTGGCAGAACCCGGTCGAAATAGAACTGGGCGGTTTGCAGTTTGGCCTTGTAGAAGGCTTCTTCTGTGGTACCTGCGTCCAGCTTGGCTTGTGCCAGCTGTGCCATACGGGCCCAGAAATAGCCCAGCACCATGTAACCGGAGTACATCAGGTAATCCACGGCGGCGGCGCCAACTTCATCGCGGTTTTTCATCGCGCCCATACCAATTTTCATGGTCAGGTCGCCCCACTCCTTGTTCAGTTCAGCCAGGGTTTTCTGCAGTTTGGAAACCTGCTTGCTACCACCGTCTTCCTTACAGAACTTGTGAACGATCTTGGTGAAACGACGCAGGCTGGCACCCTGGGTCATCAGTACCTTGCGGCCCAACAGGTCGAGTGCCTGAATGCCGGTAGTACCTTCGTAAATGGTGGAGATACGGGTATCACGCACCAGCTGTTCCATGCCCCATTCAGCGATAAAGCCGTGACCGCCATAAACCTGCATACCCAGGTTGGTTGCTTCACAACCGGCTTCGGTCAGGAACGCCTTGGCGATTGGAGTCAGGAAGCTCAACAGTTCTTCGGCAGCCTGGCGGTCGTCAGCATTGTCGGCTTTCTTGACGATGTCATTCTGCTGGGAAGCAAAGTACACCAGCGCACGACCGGCTTCGTTCAAAGCCTTCTGGGTCATCAGCATACGACGTACATCTGGATGCACGATGATTGGATCTGCAGCTTTTTCCGGTGCTTTTGGACCAGTCAGTGAACGCATTGCCAGACGTTCCTTGGCATAGGCCAACGCGCCCTGGAAAGAAGCTTCCATCGCAGAAGAGCCCTGCAGTGCGGTACCGATACGAGCAGTATTCATAAAGGTGAACATGCAGTTCAGACCCTTGTTTTCCGGCCCGATCAACCAGCCTTTGGCACCGTCGAAGTTCATCACACAGGTAGAGTTACCGTGGATACCCATCTTGTGTTCCAGCGAACCACAGGAAACCGCGTTGGCTTCACCCAGTGAACCATCTTCGTTTGGCAGTACTTTCGGAACAATGAACAGGGAAATACCCTTCGTACCTTCCGGCGCCCCTGGCAGACGGGCCAGAACGATATGAATGATGTTCTCTGCCATGTCGTGTTCACCGGCAGAAATAAAAATCTTGGTACCGGAAATCTTGTAGCTGCCGTCGGCGTTGGGCTCGGCCTTGCTCTTCAGAATACCCAGGTCGGAACCACAGTGCGGTTCGGTCAGACACATGGTGCCGGTCCATTCACCGCTCACCAGCTTGGTCAGATAGGTTTCTTTCTGCTGCTGGGTGCCGTGCATTTCGATGGTGTTCATGGCGCCGTGCGACAGGCCTGGATACATACCCCAGGACCAGTTGGAAGAACCCACCATTTCAGAAATCACGATACCGAGTGATTCTGGCAAACCCTGACCGCCCCACTCTTCTTCGTGGGCCAGTGATGGCCAGCCACCTTCAACAAACTTGCTGTAGGCTTGCTTGAAACCGGTTGGCGTGGTGACCGAACCATCTTCGTTACGCACACAACCTTCGGTGTCGCCAACACGATTCAGCGGAGCCAGCTCCTGTTCACAGAAACGGGCGCCTTCAGCAATGATGGCATCAACCATTTCCGGGGTCGCAACGTCAGCATAAGCGGAAATACCAGCGTAGTGCGCAGGCATGTCCAGCAGTTCGTCCATGACAAATTTGATTTCGCGAAGGGGGGCTTTGTACTCGGGCATTGTCGATTACCTCGTCACCTGACTCGTTGTTTATCCGGCAGACAGCCGTCACAAGACTCTGTTCAGTGTAGCTGTTTATTGTTGTTACTGACGACAGCGGCCAAATCAGTCGTCTGTTATCCATGAGTGTTTTCAAACACTTGTTTGAAACATACGTTCGCACCCAGGCAAAGTCAATAGACAACAGATTAAAATTAAGACAAGCGTTTGACTGCCGGCCCAAACCACAGTAACAGGATTTTCTGACAGCAGGATGCCTTGCCAAATTCCGTTATTCAGCAATGCCGGTAAAAATGTTCAGGAAAGGAAATTCAGGCGAACGCCTCAGATACGCTCGTCGAGCAAGGCCTTGATATCAACCGGGCCACCCAGCTGGCTGACCTGCAGCAGCAACTCGGTTGCCTGGCGCAGTTTGACGTTCGCTTCGGCAAAGCGCTCGGCTGCCGTAATGGTTTCTTGCTGCTGCTCTTCGCGTTGCTGCTTTTTCTCTTCAGCGGTCTGGCGCTGCTCCGCCAGAATACTGGCTGCCGAACGGCTTTCGGGAAGGGGATTATTGATGGTGCTGTCGGATGCGGCGGCCGAATTGTCCGGCTCTGATAGAGCGTCAAATGAGGAGCCGGATGAACTGTCGTCCACTCCCTGAGCCGCCTGCTCAAATTGACGAATCGCTTCAGCCAAAGCCGCTTCGCCGCTGCTGTTACCACTGGTTGAATCAGACGAATCCGCTACAGCCAAGCTGTTGCCAGACTCATTGCTGCCATTGCCAGCCGAGCTGTCGGTAGCAGCCGTCACATCATTTTGATTGCCCGCAACTCTGGCTATGGCTTCTTCGGTGATCTTGCGGGCCGCCTCGATTTCCGATTCCTGCTGACGTGCGTACTCCTGCGCGATAACCCTGGCATCATCGGAATTTACACCTGAGCTTCGGGAACCGGGTTCCCGGGCGGAGTCAGACGAGGCCTGGCCGTAGCCACTCAGGCCTGGATATCGAGTAAACTGCCCAGCTGTGTATTCTGAGCTTCGATCAGTTTCCCGGCTGCGCCCACCAGTTGCTTTCCCTCTTGCATCTCCATCATCGGATCCGCAATCGACTCGGTTTCATCAACCGGCCTTTGGGTAGTGGAATCGACAACCCGCTGAGCTGCGGTAGTCAGCTTGGTATCCGCTTGCGTCATCACTTGGCTCGCCTGGGCGTAGCCTGTGCTCATGGTTGAGCCACTGGTTGATCCAATATTCATAAGCCCTCCTGATTTGCTCCGTCTCTGTCGGCTGGCTGGTAGTGAGTTTTCTGAACCCTGTCCAAAAAACACCCAACCGATATCGTATCACTGAGAGACGCGCTGTACGCTGGAGGTTCATCACAGCAGGGAGTGCTGCCATGATAGTCAGGCTGAATTTCGCCAACAGCAGCAGAAAATGGCTAAAGTCGCTGATTCGAGAACAATGCCACTGCGAACTCTGCCTTGAGCCCTTGCTGGACTCCGCCAGTGGCTTTTTGTGTGATGAGTGCGAACGGCAATTGAGCCAGTCATTCAGCGCCTGCAGTCAATGTGGCGAACCATTAATGACTGCCACGCTCCCCCTGCCCGGCCATACAGCCCAGCGCTGCAAGCGCTGTCAGCAACAAACTCCGACGTTTGACTACAGCATTTGCCATAGCCTCTATACAGGGCCGGTGTGCCAGTGGGTGCAGCTGGCCAAGGACAAACGCCAGCAATTATGGATGCAACGACTGGCACGCTGGATGGCCATCAGAGCACCTGCTCATCTGAACCAGGTTGATGCCCTGGTAGCAGTGCCTTCTCACTGGCACCGGCTGTTCATGCGGGGCTTTAATCCGTCACAGATTTTGGCTGAAACCCTCAGCCAGCGTTATCAAATCCCCTTGCTCAAACGGGCGTTATACAAATCGGCCAGCGCCGATCAGCGACTGCTTGGCCGCCTGCAACGACAACAACAGATCAGCCAGCATTACCACCCAGGCCAACTCGACTTAAGCGGCCAACATCTGCTGTTGATCGACGATGTGATGACCACCGGCGCCACCGCCAGCGAACTGGCCCGGCTGCTAAAACAGCAAGGTGCGACAACCGTTGGCGTCTGGGTACTGGCGCGCACTCCGTCGCGGCAATATCAGAGCAGTCACCATTATTGGGATAGGCAACAAGGGGAAATTTGACCAGCTGTTGGTTTTTTCGGGGCTATCAGGACAAGGCAAAAACAGTAGAAAAGCGGGTGTTTATGCGTGGTAAATGTCTAGACACGGTTTGCCTGCACTCCCAGTCCGGTCTCAATTGGTTAGGTGAACAGTATTACAATTTGCGCCTGTTTTAACGCCGCAGTGGCAACGCCGATAGAAACTCAACCGCCTGTTAAAGGTATACTGGTGGCCAATTTTTCGAGCCCTCCCAGCCATGTCACAACATCCATACAGCGCCCTGACACCAGACCTGATTCTTGATGCCATTGAAGCACAGGGTTACCTCTGTGATGGTCGCCTGACCGTTTTGAACTCTTACGACACCCCTAACGTTTAGATGTGTATATCCAACCCCTAACGCGATAAAATACATGTACATTTTGAAAATCGACAATGTACATGCGTCCAGACAAACAGTCCCACCAGAACCTCAACTCCAACGCACGACTTTCTCATATACATGTGTTTGTCCCTGCCGAAGTCGACTTTGAAAAAACCAACACCGGGACCCAGATAGCCAAATTCACCCCCTATCGATACACAGATCTTTCGCTTCAGCTTTCTCTGTAGTGGTTCAATAATCCCGGACACCCAGATAGGTGGTAATCTTGCCGCCAAAGAGGTGTTCAATGAAAAGACAACGTCGTTCCTTCACTCCTGAGTTCAAACTCGAAGCTGCCAGCCTGGTTCTT
>NZ_JAHXZR010000011.1 GCF_019740315.1 Oceanobacter mangrovi | reverse complement strand
GAGCTGTGGAACCACCTGAATCCTTTCCGAACTCAGAAGTGAAACGCAGCATCGCCGATGGTAGTGTGGGGTCTCCCCATGTGAGAGTAGGTCATCGTCAAGCTCTTAAACAGAAGCCCCGTCAGCTAATGCTGACGGGGCTTTTTTCGTTTTCTAGCTTTTATAGAATGAAAATCTTCAGCTCTTCAGCTCTTCAGCTCTTCAGCTCTTCAGCTCTTCAGCTCACTCGAGTTTTCTGTCCGTTGGATCTCTTTTATTTCTTACTGCTTATCCTTCAATCATCACTAATACCAATACCTTGAATTAAACCAAACGATTTTTTGGATGCCTCCGGCTGGTGATACCTTGAATGCCAAGGTACATAGCCCGTTCTACGGCTTTTGAGCCGAACGATAAGAACAATAACGGAGCTTCCAATGCAGAAGACTTACCCTCAAACCCATTCTGGCCGCGTGGCGCTGATTACTGGCGCAGCCGGAGCTTTGGGTTCCCACTTCGCTCGTCGTCTGGCCGCTGCAGGATGCGATCTGGCTTTAACAGATTTGACGATTCCTGAGCAGACCATCGAATCACTCGCCGAAGCCGGTGTGCGTGTTTACGCCGACGCAGTTGATCTGGCTGATGCCGATGCTGTTGCCGGTTTTGCCCACGATGTGCTGGCTCATTATGGTCAGTGCGACATCCTGGTGAATAACGCCGCTTACATGCCTTTGATTCCCTTTGAAGAGCTGACCTTGCAGGAATTCCGCAAGTTTGAAGCGATCAACGTTGAAGCCTCGCTGGTGTTTGCCCAGCAACTGGCGCCGCGTATGAAAGAGCGTGGTTACGGTCGTATTGTGCAAATTGGATCTTCTACCACCGGTGATCCACGCCCCGGCTTTGCTGGTTACATCACTACCAAAATGGCTGGTATTGGCTTCGTACGAGCGTTAGCTGCTGAATTTGGTAACTGCGGTATTACCGTGAATGCCATTCATCCGGGCCTGACCGCTACCGAGAGCTCCCGCAAGCATCTGCCACAAGCACTGTTTGATGCCGTCAAGGATCTGCAGCTGATCAAACGCACTGAAGTACCGGAAGACCTGGTTGGTGTGCTGGCTTTCCTGACTTCCGAAGAGGCTGGATTTATTACTGGTCAGGCGCTGAACGTCGATGGCGGTACCCAGTTCTGATGGCGTTTTGCCGATTTACGCTTTAACCAGCCACCGGCTGGACGAATAAAAAGAATAATGGAGCAATTATGAAAATCGCCTTGTTTGGTGGGACGGGTCGTGTTGGATCCCGGCTGCTCAAGGAAGCCGTAGCTCGTGGTCATCAGGTCACGGCTTTTTCCCGTGACATTAGTGTGGTCGAAAACCTTGCCGGAGTAACCTGGCGGACAGGGGACCTGCATCTGCCTGAACAGTTGCCAGCACTGTTGTCTGGCCACGATGTGATCCTAACGGCGGTACATTTTACTGATGTGCCTGCGACTACCTTTCTGCAGTTGTGTCGTGCAGCCAGGATTCCTCGGCTGCTGTCTACTGGTGGTGCGGGCAGTTTGCTGACCAATGATGGTAAACGGCTGATGGATAGCGCTGAATTTCCTCCTCATGTCATTCCAGAAGCGACTGCGGGTGCTCGTTTTCTCGAAATTCTGAAGCAGGAGAAGGAAATTGACTGGGTCTTCCTGTCACCTTCGATGCTGATCCTGCCGGGTGAGCGTACTGGCCAGTTCCGTCTGGGTACGGACAACCTGCTGATTGATAGTAATGGCAAAAGCCATATCTCGATGGAAGATTTCGCCGTCGCCATGCTCGACGAGCTGGAGCAGCCACAACATCGCAGTGAACGTTTCACTGTGGGTTATTAAGGCGGAGGAAATAGCATGAAATCGTTTCCCCGCAAGCTGTTTGCCTCAGTGGTTGTTGCTGCCATGGCCGGTGCTGTTATGGCCAATGTTATTGCGGAGTCAGCGGTTAAGCCGCTGGCTGAATCTGACAGCCGTCCAGCGTTAGCCGTCAACCATGCTGAACATGCAACCATTCTCGATCTTGCGCAGGCTGGCAAGCGTCTGGTGGCTGTTGGCGAGCGTGGCCTGGTGCTGTGGTCAGATGACAGTGGCCAACATTGGAATCAGGCGAGTGTGCCTGTCAGTGTCACACTAACATCCGTTACTTTCGCCACCCCTCAACAAGGTTGGGCTGCAGGCCATTATGGTCTGGTTCTACACACGACGGATGGTGGCCAAAGCTGGTCGGTTCAACTGGACGGCAGTCAGGCTGCCCAAAAAGTACTGCAGCAGGCCGAAGTGGATATTACTGCAGATGAAAATCGTACAACCAAGCGGGCGTTATCGAGCGCCAAACGGCTGGTTGCGGATGGACCGGACAAACCCTTCCTGGATATCTGGTTTGCCAATCCGAACGACGGCTTGGTGGTTGGTGCCTATGGTTTGATTTTCAGTACCTCTGACGGCGGCCAGCACTGGCAGCCAATCAATCGCCAACTGGATAACCCGGGCGAACGTCATCTTTACAGTATCGCTGCAGCCAACGGCACCGTTTTTCTGGCTGGTGAAGAAGGTCTGGTATTCCGCAGTACGGCAAGCCAGCCTTGGCAGTTCGAACGGCTGTCCACTCCGTATGAAGGCAGCTATTTCACGCTCAGCGCCCATGGCAATCAATTGCTGGCTGCGGGGTTGCGCGGTAACGCTTTTGTTTCCGAGGACCAGGGAGAGCACTGGACTGAACTTCAGCTGCCTTCGCAAGCATCGATTGTCGATTCGGATATTACTGCCGATGGTCGGTTGTTGTTGATTAACCAGGCAGGTCAATTAATCAGTTCCGCCTCAAATGGACAGAAGCTGCATATGCTGGCCAGTGAACCCGGCCTGGCACCGACATCCCTGTTGTCGATTAACCGTAACATCTTGCTGATCAGTGGTTTGCAGGGACTGACGGAAATCGCTATTACCAACGACCAGATATCGAGCAACTGATATGCATACTCCCGATAGCAATCTCGATCTGGCTCCGGTTGGGCTGGATCAATTCGACCGCAATTCCGGCAATGCGCTGGAACGACTGCTGTTCAACCATCGACTGGCCATTATTGTGCTGTGTCTGATGGTTACTGCCTTGCTGGGCTGGCAAGCCAGCCATCTGCAGCTGAATGCCAGTTACGAAAAAACCATTCCGTCGTCGCATCCCTACATCGCCAACTTTCTGGAACATCAGGAAGATCTGAGTGGCCTGGGTAATGCCGTACGTATTGCCGTCGCCAATGGTAGTGGCTCTATCTATGACGCCAACTACATGGAAACGCTGCGTAAGATCAGTGATGAAATCTTCCTGATGCCGGGTGTCGATCGGGCTGGCATGAAGTCGCTCTGGACGCCTAACACTCGTTGGATTGGCGTTACTGAAGAAGGTCTGGAAGGCGGTCCGGTGATCCCGGATGGTTATAACGGCTCAGCGCAAAGCCTGGCCCAGCTGGAAGCCAATATCGCGCGCTCCGGTGAAATCGGCCAATTGGTCGCCCTCGATGCGACGGCGTCGGTGTTGTACGTACCTTTGCTGGCGCAATTGCCAGACGGTTCTGCGCTGGACTACGAAACCCTTTCACAACAGCTGGAAGATATTCGTAGCCGTTATGAGCAGGGCAACATCAGTATTCATATCACCGGCTTTGCCAAGATCATGGGTGACCTGATCGATGGGCTGTATGAAGTGGTGACCTTTTTCCTGCTTTCGATCCTGATCGTCACCAGCATTGTTTACCTCTACACCCGCTGTTTTGTCTCCACCAAACTGGTGGTCACCAGTTCGCTCATTGCGGTGGTCTGGCAGCTGGGGCTGATTTCAGCACTGGGTTACAACCTTGATCCGTATTCCATGCTGGTTCCTTTCCTGGTGTTTGCCATTGGTATGAGCCACGGCGCCCAGAAGATGAACGGCATCATGCAGGACATCGGACGCGGTGCGCATAAATACGTGGCTGCCCGTTATACCTTCCGACGTCTGTTTATGGCCGGTCTGACCGCCTTGCTGGCCGATGCGGTGGGCTTTGCGGTACTGCTGGTGATCGACATTCGGGTTATCCAGGAACTGGCGATTGCAGCGTCCCTTGGTGTTGCCGTGCTGATTTTCACCAACCTGATTCTGCTACCGATCCTGCTGTCCTATACAGGCGTTAGCAAGAAAGCCGCAAAACGCAGTCTGTGTGCTGAAGAAAGCGAAGAGAAAGCCTTGTTGTGGAGGCTGCTGGATAACTTCACCCGTCGCGGTCCGGCGATGGCTGCCATTGCCGTGGCAGTGGTGGTTGCGGGTCTGGGCTACTGGGGTTCTACCCAGCTGAAAATTGGCGACCTTGACCCGGGTGCGCCCGAGTTGCGGCAGGACTCCCGCTATAACCAGGACGTTGCCTTTATGGCCGATCACTTCGGTGCCTCCAGTGACGTCTTTGCCATCATGGTAGAAACCAAAGGCAGTGCAGGTTGCGCCAACTACGAAGCGCTGCGTCGGGTTGATGCTCTGGAGTGGCAACTGCGTCAGTTGCCCGGTGTGGTGGCGACCAACTCGCTGGCACTGATGAATCGTCGGGTGCTGACCGGCCTGAACGAGGGCAATCCAAAGTGGTTTGAGCTGATCAAGAATCAGTCGATGCTCAACTTTGTAACCGCCTCGGCTCCGCGTGGGTTGTATAACGACGCCTGTTCCATGCTGACCCTGTTCGTCTACCTGGCCGATCACAAGGCCGACACCCTGACCCGTATTGTTGATCACGTCGAAGCCTTTGCCGCAGTGAACAACACCCACGAAGTGACCTTCAAGCTCGCTGCTGGCAGCGCCGGTATTGAAGCGGCCACCAATATTGTGGTGAAAGACGCCTGGCGCGACATGCTGTTTATGGTGTACGGCGCCGTCATTCTGCTGTGCTTTATCACCTTCCGCTCCTGGCGTGCCGTGGTGGTGGCGATCCTGCCGTTGATGCTGACTTCGGTGCTAGCCGAGGCTTTGATGGTGGCACTGGGGATGGGCGTTAAGGTTGCGACCTTGCCGGTGATTGCACTAGGTGTAGGTATTGGCGTCGATTACGCGCTCTACATTCTGTCCGTCACTCTGACCCGTATGCAGTATGGCGAGAGCCTGTCTGCGGCCTATCAGCACGCACTGTCATTCACCGGCAAGGTGGTACTGATGACCGGCATGACACTGGCGGCGGGTGTCTCCACCTGGGTGTTCTCGGTGATCAAGTTCCAGGCCGACATGGGCGTGCTGCTGGCCTTTATGTTCCTCTGGAACATGGTTGGCGCCATGGTGTTGCTGCCTGCACTGGGCCACTTCCTGTTGAAAGGCAAGTATGAGAAACCGGCGGATTCCGAAGCTGCAGGTTTTCACTCCAACCCGACAGCGGTTCACGGAGGCTGAGTGATGCCTAGGATTCCCTATCACGCCGATGTGGATCTGCCCGGTACCGAGTTGATTCAGACCATTCGCCAGAAACGTGGCGGCAAGTTGCTACACATCGACCGCATGTTGATGCACAGCCCGCCGCTGATCAAAGGCTGGGCCGCCTTTCTTGGCGCTGTCCGTAACGAACTGGCGTTAGATGCCGGTTACCGCGAACTCGCCATTCTGGTGGTGTCGGCGCGTAACCAGACTGACTACGAATGGATTCAGCACCAACGGCCGTTCCTGCAAAGCGGTGGCACTGAAGAGCAATATCTGGCGCTGGCGGAGCCGTTGCTGGCGCGAGACAACGCCCGTCTGTTCGATCCGATCCAGCGCGCGGTGATCAATCTCGCCCTGCAAATGACCGACCAGCCAACCGCGACGGATGATTGCCTGCAAGCCGCCCGGGCAGCACTGGGCAGTGATCAGCAGGCCGTTGAACTGGTGGCCTTGATCGCCGCGTACAACATGGTCAGCCGGGTGGTGAACACCCTCGATATTCAGATCGAGCAGTAGGCGTGTTAGCCAAAAACCGGGTATTCCCACGCCGAGCGTGGGAACAAGATTAGTAAAAAATACCGTGTCAGACGTCTGGCTGCAGACGTCTGAACGATTGAAAAACAACAATAAAACCGTCACTGAGGAATACTCATGATCCAGTACATCAAGCAAGGCGCGGCGGCAGAGACCAAAGCGGAAATGAACACCCAGGTGCGTGGCATCGTGGAAGGCATTCTGGCCGACATCGAATCCCGTGGTGACGCCGCCGTTCGTGAATACTCCGAGAAATTCGACAAGTGGTCTCCTGCGTCTTTCCGGCTGTCCGACGAGGAAATCCAGGCTGCCATCGCGGCAGTACCTGCGTCTGTGATCGAAGACATCAAGTTCGCCCAGGCGCAGATCCGTCGCTTTGCACAGATCCAGAAAAGCACCATGCAGGACGTTGAAATCGAAACCCTGCCGGGCGTTGTACTGGGTCACAAGAACATCCCGGTGAACTCCGTAGGCTGTTATATCCCGGGCGGAAAATACCCGCTGATCGCTTCTGCTCACATGTCCGTATTGACCGCCAAGGTCGCCGGTGTGAAACGTGTGATCGCCTGTGCGCCGCCATTCAACGGCGCGCCATGCCCTGAAATCGTTGCCGCCATGCACATGGCCGGTGCCGATGAAATCTACTGTTTCGGTGGTGTTCAGGCCGTTGCCGCGATGGCGATTGGTACTGAAACCATCCCAGGCGTCGACATGATTGTTGGTCCGGGTAACGCATTTGTGGCCGAAGCCAAGCGCCAGCTGTTTGGTCGCGTCGGTATCGATCTGTTCGCTGGCCCAACCGAAACCATGGTGATCTGTGATGACACCGTGGACGCTGAACTGGTGGCCGTTGACCTGCTGGGTCAGGCTGAACATGGCCCGACCTCGCCAGCTTACTGCGTGACTACCAGCAAAAAGATAGCTGAAGAACTGCCAGCCGCGATTGAGAAAGTGCTGGAACGTCTGGAAACCCGTGACGTGGCTGCTGTGTCCTGGCGCGATTATGGCGAAATCATCCTCTGTGACCGCGATGAGGAAATGCTGCAGGAAAGCGAGCGTCTGTGTTCCGAACACGTGCAGGTGATGACCAAAGACCCGGACTGGTTCCTCGAACGTATGACCAATTATGGTGGTCTGTTCCTCGGTGAGCGCACCAACGTGGCCTATGGCGACAAGGTGATTGGTACCAATCACACCTTGCCAACCCAGGGCGCTGGTCGTTACACCGGTGGTCTGTGGGTCGGCAAGTTCATCAAAACCCACACCTACCAGCGCGTGCTGACCGACGAAGCCTCCGTGATGGTCGGTGAATACTGCTCGCGTCTGTGCGGTGCCGAACACATGATGGGTCACAAGGAGCAGGCAGACATCCGTGTTCGTCGCCTGGGCGCCAACTAATGGCGACCACTGCGCCTGACAACCAGAGCCCGGTGATTCGTCGACTCGACGGCACCGAACTGGCGGGCAAGGTTGCGGTGGTCACCGGTGGCAGTGGCGGTCTGGGGGCCGCCATCTGTCAGCGACTGGCTGAAGCCGGTGCTGCAGTGGTGGTGGGCTACAACAGCTCACAACAACCGGCGGAACTGCTGGCCAGCCAGCTGCCAGTGGTTGCTGGCTATAACGGTGAACAACCACATTGTGCGTTAGCCGCGCCAGTGACTGACGGTGCCGCCATGAAGCAGATGGCCGAACAGGTGTCCGAACGTTATGGCCGCTGCGACATTCTGATCAACTGCGCCGGTACCACCCGTTATTGCCCCCATGACGATCTTGAAGGGCTGGACGACGAGCTGATCGATCGCATTCTGGCAACCAACGTGCGTGGACCATTTGCATCCGTACGGGCGTTCAAGAGCTTGCTGCAACAGAGTGGCAGTGCTGGCCAAGGGAGCAGTCTGGTGGTGAATATTTCTTCGATCGCCGCCGTAACCGCGATGGGCAGCAACGTGATTTATTGCGCTTCCAAGGCCGCCGTCGACAACATGACCCGCTCACTGGCACGGGCACTGGCACCGGCAATCCGGGTGGTTTCAGTGGCGCCGGGGCTGGCTGATACGGAATTCGTCAAACAAATGGACCAGAGCTGGCGCGATGAACAGGCCGAGCGTACACCGCTGAAACGTCTGGCTGCGCCAGAAGAAGTGGCCGATGCCGTGATTGCGGCGGCGGCGTACCTGACCTTTACCACCGGCAATATCATTGCCGTGGATGGCGGCCGGCCGTTGTCGTAGGAGGTGGTTTGATCGCCACAGGTGGCGGTGCGCGAGGCTGCTTGTAGGAGCGAATTTATTCGCGAAACGGTTTTGCCTGCACAACCGCAATCGCGAATAAATGCGCTCCTACAAAATACAAATCTGATCCCGTTCCCACGCTCCTGCGTGGGAACGGGGGAACGTCGGATGGCGCAGGCTTATCCGACCTACGGCCCTGACGCCCGACAAAACCAACGATGAGAAACCCATGAGTAATGAAAACAACATCCCCGATATCAAACCCGATCACCTTGGCATCAGTGTGCCGGATATGGACGCCTCTTTGGCCTGGTATCAACGGGTACTGGGGTTTGAACTGGAGTTCCGGGTTTATCTCGACATCATTCCGGCCCATGTGGCTTTTATTCAGCGCGGCAAATTCCGTATTGAGTTGTTCCAGCTGGAGCAAGCCAAGCCGTTGCCGGAAGAACGCCGGATGCCCAATACCGATCTGCTGACCCACGGTAACAAACATATCTGTTTTGGCGTGCAGGACATGGAGACCATGCTGCAGCACCTGCGCAAGGAAGAGGCCGACATCGTTTTTACCAAGGTGATTCAGGGCACGCCAACCACCTTTTTACGCGATAACAGCGGCAACCTGATCGAAATGATCGAGCTGCCTCATTTGTGGGACTAACGGTCGTTATTGGAAACGACCAGTAGCGCGGCAATAACAATAAAGACATAACAATAAAGGGAGAACCAAATGAAACTGGCGACTCTGAAAGACGGCAGCCGCGATGGCCGCCTGATGCTGGTTAACCGTCAGCTCACCGCCATGACCGAGGCCGGTGCTGCTGCGACCATGCAACAACTGATCGAAAACTGGGACGAGCTGGCGCCGCAGCTGGAAGCCCGTAACAGTGCCCTGAATAACAGCGAATGGGCAGGTGCCGAAGCCTTTGACCCGGCACGCCTGATGGCACCGCTGCCACGGGCCTATCAGTTTGTTGATGCTTCTTCCTTTCTGAATCACGGCAAGATCATGGAACAGGCCTACAACCTGTCGGTGAAAAAGACGCCAGGAATTCCGATTCTGGTGCAGCGCCAGGGAGATGATTTTGTCAATGCGGTGGATGATTATGCCTTCCCGACAGAAGCTGACCAGTGTGACTTCGAAGGTGAGATCGCGGTGATTCTCGACGACGTGCCAGCCGGTGTAACGCTGGAAAACGCCGAGTCTCACATCAAGCTGTTCACTTTGATCAACGATGTTTCCATGCGTGGCCACCTGTTCCGTGAATTGCAGATGGGCTTTGGTCTGATCAACGCCAAACCCGCGACCACCTTTGCGCCGGTCGCCTGTACCCTGGATGAGCTGGGTGACAGCTTCGCCAACGGTCGGGTGAATCTGGACATGGTGGTGCACCGTAACCATCAATGGTTTGGCAATCCGAATGGTCGCGAGATGGATTTCAGTTTTGCCGAACTGATCAGTCACTGGGCCTACAACCGTAATTTGGGTGCTGGCACCGTGCTGGGCACAGGTACTTTCTCTAACGCAGGTTACCGCGAAGTTGGTTCAGCCTGTCTGGCGGAACGCCGGGCGGTGGAAGTGATCGATACGGGTGAATCGACGACGCCGTTTATCCAGTATGGCGACAGCCTGCAGTTCGAGATGTTTGCTTCTGACCGCAGCTCGCTGTTTGGCAAGATCGACCAGACCTTTGTGGCTGGCAATGGCACCGGCCCGCGTACCAAACCGGTGGCTGCCAACAGCCGCAATGGGGAGGTGTGCTGATGAAAGTCCTGGTTACCGGTGGCAATGGTTTTGTTGGTCGCCGTCTGGTCGAACGCCTGTTACAGGATGATTGCCTGTTGGCAGGAGAGCCGGTTACGGCCTTGACCGTTGCGGATATGAGCTGTGCGGGTTTGCCTGCTGACGAACGTCTGCGTTGCGTCGAAGGCAGTATCGCCGATACCGAAGTACTACAGCAGGCCGTTGCTGATGAGCCGCAAATCGTTTTTCACCTGGCCAGTATTCCGGGTGGTGCAGCGGAGAAAAACTTTCAGCTGGGACTCGACGTTAACCTGACGGCGACGGTGAATCTGTACGAAGCCTGCCGCCAGTTCGCTGTTCCTGCCCGCATGGTATTCACCAGTACCATCGCTGTGTATGGCTCACCGATGCCGGATGTGGTCGATGACCAGTCGGCGCTGCAGCCACACATCAGTTATGGCTATCAGAAGCTGGCTACCGAGTTGTTGCTGCAGGATTACAGCCGTCGCGGTTTTATCGACGGTCGTATTGTGCGCCTGCCAGGCATTGTTGCCCGGCCACCTCAGCCATCCGGTCTGCTGTCGGCCTTTATGAGCGATATGTTCTGGCAGTTGAAAGCCGGTGAACCCTTTGTTTGTCCGGTATCGGAAGAAGGGGTTGCCTGGTATATGTCGGTGCCTTGCTGTGTCGAAAACCTTATTCATGCTGCCAATATCAGCCCAGGGGCGATTGCACCGCGACGTGATTTCACCTTGCCGGTGCTGCGCCTGACCATGCGTCAGGTGATTGATGGGCTGGCGCAGCGTTACGGTGAAGATCGTCAGCAGCTGGTGAGTTTTGAACCCAATCCGCAGTTGCAGGCGGGCTTTGCCAGTCAGCCACCGCTGGTGGCTGATGCCGCGCTGGCGATTGGTTTCCGCCATGACGGTGATATTCAAACCCTGATCGAACGGGCGACCAGTCTCTGACATTGGTGCGCCAGCCTGTAAAAAACTGTCAGCGATGCTGTACCAAACGCCGGTAAATCAAGCAGATCTTCCGGCGTTGTTGTAAATGGAATGGCGAATCTATCGCAAGGGCTGTTTTAACGACTGTTGTGGTATTAAGCTTCTGTTACTTTGCCAATTCCGCTGCGGCGACCGTCCAACAATAATATCAGGTCGTCGATTCTCCAGCGTGTACAAAGTGCTCGTTTATTCCAATCAGGCACGTTTGCGTGCAACAGGGTACCGTCATGAAGTCAGTCTGTTCACAGCCCGTCTGGGGTCTGGGTATGTATTCCATTGCCGGCTCAACGCCGTTCGCCGGTTTGATGGTCAAGGGCGAAGTAATGGCATTGCAGGCATTGGCAGCATGCACTGGTCAGCAGCAAACCTTGTTCGGCACGGACACCCTGATGGATTGTTTACAGTACTGGCCGCACAATCAGCCGCTTATCAAACGGCTGGCAGAACAGGTACTGGAGCTTGGCTGGCAGTCGCTGCAGATACCACAACGACCCGTCGCTGAAGATCTGCTGACGCTGCATGCGCCGCTGCCGCAACCGCGACAGTTTTTTTGTTCCGGCGCCAACTACCGCCAGCACGTCAAGGATCTGGTGATCGACCAGCGTCGAGACCCCGAGTGGCAGCACCTGAACGATGAAGAAATTCTCCGTCAGGCCGAGCAGTTTGTTGAGCAACGTGCCGCTGGCACTCCGTATGTGTTTTCCAAGGTGAGTTCGTCGATCTGTGGACCCAATGATCCGGTGATGGTGGCGGATTACGCCTTGATGCCGGATTGGGAACTGGAACTGGCGGTGGTAATTGGCAAGCCCGGTTATCAACTCAGCGACGCCAATGCGCTGGAGGTGGTGGCGGGCTACACCATAGTGAACGACATCACCAACCGTGAGCTAACCCACCGGCCGGATTTGCACGCCATCGGCTCTGACTGGTTGATGGGCAAATGCCAGCCGGGTTATAGCCCGATGGGGCCCTATCTGATTCCGGCCAGTGAAGTGGCCGATCCCCAGCAGCTGCGAATTCAGCTGCAACTCAACAACGAGCTGATGCAGGATGAAAGCAGCGCCGACATGATTTTTGATGTGCGCCAGCTGCTGGTGTATCTGAGCAGTCGGGTACAGCTGTATCCCGGCGATATTCTGATTACCGGCTCACCGGCGGGCAACGGTTCCCACTTCAATCGTTTCCTCAAGCCCGGCGATGTGATGACCAGCTGTATCGAAGGACTGGGCTGTCAGCAAAATCGGGTCGTGTAGCTCAGTTCAAAATGCTGTAGCTGGGAGAGCGGGCCGCTGGCCCGATAATGAATTCCGTCGGTCAGACAGGCTTGAGTCGTCCTGGATGTCGATCTGTTGGATGGCCGTTGCTTCACGTCTTTATCTGATCCGCCGTTTTACAGGGAATATTCCGCCCCCTTCACTGCTGGTTTTCACACTCTCTTCACGCCCGCTTTGGTTTGATCCGACTGTCGCAACGACATTCATTCATCACCGAGAGGGATTCATTATGAAACCTGTTCAGCGTATTGCTCTGTCTATTGCCGCTCTGTTTGGGCTGGGTGCCTTGTCTTCAGAGACTCTGGCGGATTATCAGGGGCCGGACAAGGCCACCATGACCAATTTGCAGACCATTATCGATAACCCGAAAGACGATATGCCGGTGCGGTTAAGCGGCTATCTAGTCGAGAAAGTGGGCAACGAGACCTATCTGTTTTCCGATGGCTCGCACCGGATTCAGGCGGAGATTGATGCCGAGGATTTTCCCATGCAGTCGTTTGATGAACATACTCTGATAGAGATTACCGGCGAGCTGGACAAGGAATGGAATCGTGATCCGGAAATCGATGTTGATCAGGTATCGATTGTCAATCAGGGCAGCTGAATGCTGCTCATGACCGGCGGAGGGAATCCTATCTCTCCATCCCGGTCAGACATCAGGACTCATTCGGAAAGCCCATCATGAAAGTATTGATCGTCGACGATAACCGCCAGGTACTGTCGACCCTGTTGGATTACCTGGAGGTATCCGGTATCGAGGCCGATTGTGCGTACCACGGCGAAGCCGCCTTGCAGCGGCTGCGCGAAGAGAGTTTCGACGTCATCGTGATGGATATCATGATGCCACGTCTGGACGGCATCGAAACGGTGCGGGCTTTGCGCAGTGAGATGAAAGTAGCGACGCCGCTGCTGTTTCTGACCGCTCGCGACAGCCTGGACGACAAAACTGCCGCCTATCAGGCTGGCGGAGATGACTATCTGATCAAACCCTTTGCCATGGAAGAGCTGGTCATGCGCCTGCAAGCGCTGCATCGACGCGGGGCGCCGCGTAGCATGAGTTTGCTGAGTGCCGGTGATCTGCAATTCGATACTCGTACCGGGCAATTGAGCCGGGCCGGGCAGCCGATCCGGCTGAGCCGTATCCAGACCGATATTGTGCGTCTGTTGCTGGAGCAGTTTCCGCAGCTGGTCAGTCGCCAGCAGATTATCGAACGGGTCTGGGGGGAGGATGAACCGGATAGCGATGCCCTGCGCAGCCATATGTACGGCGTGCGTCAGGCCTTGCATAAGAGCTTTGCAGCCGCGCGCCTGATTACGGTGCACGGCAAGGGTTATCGGCTCTGCGTTGAGGATGAATAGCCTCATGGCAACGTTCAGACAAACGTCCGATCACAAGCCAGCAGCGGATTCGCCGGTCAAGCCCAGGCTGGTGCCGAGGCTGATTCTGCTGACCCTGGCACCGGTCACTGTGCTGGTGGTTGTGTTCTGGCTGATCGTGATTCTGGCTGAAGAGAAAATGGAAATACTCAGTCTGCAACGCTGGCTGGATTCTGAAGCCCGTCAGTACGAACAGCGCCTCCTGCTCGAAGCACAGCGTCAGGTCCAGAATCAGGCTGAGTATCTGAATCCCGGTATCAGCGCGGCTGATGACCCGGCGGCTATAGAGGCTTTAGCTTCGGAGCCAACCGAAACACCAAATTCACAAGCCTGGGAATCCGAATTCAATTATTACCGCACAGCCACCGGGGTGCCGCTGTGGCTGTCGGGCTATCAACAGCCTGGTTTCTTCGAGCATCAGCTCGGACCGGAAGACAAACATTTTCTGGTGCAGCCCGACCCGGTCAGTGGCGGGCTGTTCTACGTGGTGTTCAAGAAAGACGCCGATGACTACCTTGATGAGTACGAGAGTGAACTGCACCGCACCGTGTTGATCGTCGGAGTCGGGGCAACTCTGCTGTTGTATCTGTACCTCTGGTATTTGCTGAGGCAGTTATCGGTGCCACTCAAACAAGTGGTTGGCAAGATTCGCCAGATGTCTCCAGATGAGCCGGATTTTGTGCTGGACGCCCGTTATCAGGAGTTTGACCAGATCGAGTCGGCGCTGTTGGCCAGCAAGCAGCGGATCGCCGGATACTTTCGTCGCGAGCAGGAATTCAGCCACTTTGCCGCCCATGAAATCCGCACTCCGCTGATGGTGCTGCAAGGCTCGACAGAATTGCTGCAAAAAGCCATGGTCAGCCCGGACACCTCGGCGAATTCTCTGAAAAACAGGGCTCGGAAAAACAGGGCTTTGCAAGACCGGGCACTGGTCAGGATTCAGCAGGCGACAGTAGACATCCGTTTGCTGACCGATGCCTTTCTGTTACTGGGGCAGGAGCAGATTGAGCACCGTCATTATCAGCGTTGTGGTCTGGCTGAACTGCTGCAACAACAACTGGCCAACTGTGTTCCTTTGTACGATCTGCAAGGGCTCGGGTACCGGCTGACTCTGGCTGCTGAACCCGAGGTGTTGGCTCCGCCCGAGTTTCTGATCATCCTGATAAATAACCTGCTCAAGAATGCCTTCAGCTACGGCTGCGGTGAAGTGAATATCCTGCTGGATAGCAAGCAACTGGGAGTTACCAATCTGCTCCCTCAATCATCCTCTTCCAAAGGGCAGGGAAATAGCGGCTATGGCTATGGGCTGGTCATTATCGAGCGGATTTGCCAGCGTCTCGGTTGGGCATTTCAGGTCGGTTCAGACGATGGCATGTATGCTGTGTCGATCGTTTTGACAGAGAGTTAAATCTTGCCAACCATCTGATTCAGAATGGTCTGAAACTCCTGCTGGCTGATATCCACCATTTCACACACCCGTCCATACAGCATGATCGTTGGCACGTTGCGGCCGCCCATTTCCTGCTGGGTTTGTTGCAGGCAATAGAGCAGCGCCCGCTGTTTACGATTGAGGCCGTCCCTCACATCGGGCAGTTCCATTAACGGGTCAAACGCGGGTGGAGCAGGGGGGCGAGTCATGTTATCTCCCGTCAATGTATATCCCGGCAATTTATATCCCGGCAATAAAGCGGGTCACTGGCATCATAATAATGTCTGTAGTACCGGAAAATCTCCCGCCAGGTAAATGAATTGGCAGTATGAATACCTCCCATGGAATCAAACGATTTTAACGATACCTGAAGCCTCGTTAGCCTTGAGGTCAGTTGGTTAATACTCGTCGTTGATCCGCGACTATTAGCCAGAAAACTGCTGGTCCGAGAACAATAACAACAGGTTTACATCGGTTCGCTGTTAATCAGCCAGCTGCCTGCGCCCTGCGAAAAATGCTGGGCAAGCCGCTGGGCCAATCGGTGAGTCATTTGGCTACAGGGCCTTTGGTGCCCGGCCATACCGTCATTTGTTCCGACACCTGCATATTGGCTATTGGCCGGTCACTGCCGGCTGGAGGAGAAATTCTATGTTTGAACCGTTCCCGGGGAATTACGTCTGGAACCTGCAAACCAACCTGGCGCTGGTTTGTGGCGGTAATCACGGTGAAATTGATGTGGCCATTCGCCCGATCAAGGAAGCCGCTGCCAATGGTGAAGATGCCGGCACCGCACAGCTGTTTGATAGCTGGATCGCAGTGGCCGATCAGGTTGCTGCCAACGCCAGGGCCGACGAAGAGGCCGGTTATACCCTATCTGCCGGTACCAAATACGGTCGTGCCTTTGGTTATTACCTGTCCGCCGAACGGATGCAGTCACGCGACTACGCCCCACGCTGGCAGGCCTACGACAAGGGCCTGGAGCTGTTCCGCAAATATGTCGAGTGCCGTGGCCTGCACATCGATTTTGTCGAAATTCCCTATGGCGACACTTCCTATCCGGCGATTTTTGTTCACGACGGCAGCGGTATCAAACGCCCGGCGCTGGTTTCCTGTAACGGCCTGGATTCGATGAAAGAGCAGGTCTACATGGCTGGTCATGGTGAATCCAACCTTGAACGCGGTATGTACACTCTGTTTGTTGACCAGCCGGGCACGGGTGAAGCGCTGCGCAAGCGTGGCCTGACGGCGGTTTACAACAGCGAAGCCTGGGCCACCCCGGCCTATGACTATCTGGCCTCCCGGGCCGACGTCGATGAAACCAGAATCGGTATGTTCGGACTGTCGTTAGGTGGTTATTACGCTCCCCGTGCGGCGGCCAATGAACCACGTTTTGCCTTGTGTGCGGTCATGGGCGCCAACCATTTGTGGGGCGACCTGCAACATCGTCGCCGTCAGCGCGAAGGCGAAAATCCGGTACCGCATTATTGGGACCACGTGATGTGGGTGTGGGGTCAGGATAATCTCGAATCTTTCCTCGCCTACTGCGACAACATCACCCTCGATGGCCAGATTGAAAAAATCAAAATGCCGTTCCTGATCACCCATGGTGAGGGGGATCGTCAGGTGCCGGTGTCGGATGCCTATCGTTGCAAGGAGCAAGCGGTCAACAGCGCTCGTTGTGATATCCGGGTGTTCACCCCCAAAGACTTTGAGATCGAACACTGCGGTGCAGACAACGGCACCGTGATGCGCGACTTTATTGCCGACTGGTGCGCCCAGACCTTCGCTGCCATGGAATGAGCCATGACGGCATCCATCCAGCGACTGTTTGACCTCAGTGGTCAGACCGCTCTGGTGACCGGCTCCAGCCGCGGCATTGGCAAGTCCATTGCCGTGGCGTTGGCGCAGGCCGGTGCCCGAGTTGTTATTAGCAGTGAATCCGCCGCTGATTGCGAGGCAGTGGTCGCCGAGCTGCGGGCCCGGCAGCTCGATGTTTTCGCACTGGCAGCGGACATGTCGCAGCGTCCGCAGGTGCAGCGGCTGACTGAACAGCTGATCGAACAATTTGGTGGCGTTGATATTCTGGTCTGCAATGCGGGTGTCAGTATTCACAACGGCCCTATGCATCTGGCATCCGAGCAGGACTGGGACACCACCATGAACATCAACCTGCGCAGTGCTCACTGGCTGTGTGCGGCCCTGATTCCGCTGATGGCACAACGCCAGCGCGGCAGTGTGGTGCTGATGTCGAGCCTGTCAGCCTTGCGTGGCAATCGCTCGATTGGCCTCTACTCCCTCACCAAAGCGGCCCTCAGCCAGCTGGCACGTAACCTGGCGATCGAATGGGGGCCCGACAATGTGCGTATCAACGCCATCGCTCCCGGTCTGATCGACACCGACCTCGCTCAGGTATTTCACGATAACCCCGAACTCAAACAACGTCGGTTGGCGATGACGCCCTTGCGGCGGCTCGGCCATGTCGATGAAATCGCCGCGACCACGCTTTACCTTGCCAGCGCGGCTGGTGGGTTTGTGACCGGCCAGACGCTGGTGGTGGATGGCGGTACCCTGATTACGGACGGCAGCTGAAACGCTGCCAATGAGCTGACGGAGAGGTTATGACGGACAAGCCAACCAGTTTGCCGACGTTCAAACGGGTCGTGACTGGCCATAATTCAGACGGTGCTGCGATTGTCAGCGAGACGGGTTTGCCGCCAGTGATCCAGCATTTGCAGGCTGTGCCCGGCACAGTGTTTTATGAAATCTGGAATAGCAGCGAGATGCCGGTCGCCATTGATAACGGCACGGACCCAACCCTCAAGCCGCTGCAGCTTTCCCCGACCGCCAATGGCAGCGTGATTCGGGTGGTGGATATTCCGCCAGACAGCCAGCAAAACGCCATTTCTGAAGCGGCCGCTGCGGATGCCTTCGCCGAAATTGGCCAGGCCTCAGCACATCAGGTCAATTCCCCAAAATCCAATACAGCGACTCGTCACAAACTGATGCACCGCACCGAAACCCTCGACTATGGCGTGGTGCTTTGCGGTGAAGTCTGGCTGGTACTGGATGACGAAGAAATTCATCTGCAACAAGGCGACATCGTGGTCCAGCGTGGCACCAACCATGCCTGGAGTAACCGCACTGAAACCATGGCGCGAATGATGTTTGTGCTGCTGGACGGTCAATTCCGGTTGCCTTGACCGGCTTTGAATCAGCCAGCTCCGCTCCAACAATAACAACAAAAAGGGAATATCATGTTCAATCCTGCTCGTGCTGGTTCGAGGCTGCTGCTGCGGCCGTTGTTCACTGTCTTGGCGCTGTTCACCATGCTCTGGTCGAGTTATGGCATGGCAGAACAGAGTATCCAGAATGCCGTTGATGCCCGTATCCGTGCGCTGGATGTGGTCAGTGACATGCTGCTGTTTTACAACCCGGCCTTTGAAAATCACGACCCTGTGATTCGCCAGCGTTTCCTCGACAATATGCAGCAACTGCATCAATGGGCCGCCGGTTCGTCGCATAGTGAGTTGGTCAGCCAGTTGAACGAAATCGACAAACATCTGCAAACCCTCGCCCAACAGCCGAAAGACGCCTTTTCGTTGTTACCCAGATGGGTGAATGAAGTGGTCAAGAGTCACGCCAGTCTGGACGTCGTGCTGGAGCAGCTGACGCCACAAGCAATACCTCAGCTGCCACTACAGAATCAGCTGGCACTGTATCTGTCGATGCAAAACCTGGCTTACCAGACCGTCACCTTCAGCTCTATTAACCTGCTGATCCTGGGCGGCCGTATCGATATTCTGGTCTATCTGGACGAACAGATTCAGGCCAATCTGGATCAGCTGAAGCAACAGCAGTTGGACCCGCAAGTACTGCAGCGACTGCTGACCCGTTATCAGATTATTCGCCCGCGCCTGATTGGCGAACAGCGGGAATGGGTGCCTAACCTGGTGGCCTTTTATTACGGCAGCATGCTGGAACTGTTAGACCAGCTAACGCTGAGTCGGGTAGCTGGAGAAGGGTGAGGTAGTCGTCCATCTAATACTCGTTTTATACGGCCATCTGACAATACCCGCTGGTAGTGCAGGCGTCCTGCCTGCATAAACGCTGGTGCGGGCGAGACGCCCGCGCTCCCACACATTTCATCCTCGCTCTACGCCAGTGACACGCCTTCCCGAATGCGTGTCGTAGGTCAGATAAAGACGCGCAGCGGCTGCCATCTGACAAAACCATGTTGGATGGCACTCACTGTGCTTGATTATCCAACTTACACGACTGCCCGCAGCGCCGTATGGATTCCAGAGCAAGTCTGGAATGACGAATATTTGGTCTTTGTCCTGGGCCCGGTTGGGCTGTGCCCTGAACCACCAGGATCATGATGTCTCGCTGTCTGGAATATCATGTTCGTAGGGTCCAGGCATGCCTGGACAGGCGTGAGGGGATCATGATGGGCATAGCCCATCCTACGCGTTGAATGGGGCCTGTAGGTTGGGGCGCGCCCAACACTCTCTGGCCCAAACAAAAAAGGCACACCGGTAAGGGTGTGCCAAAAAACAGTCGCTATGACTGCAGACAGTGCAAAGGCTCAATCGAACGTTGTTTCAGGTATCTCAGATCGGTGCCAGCAGGCCCGCCATGGAGATGCCCATAATCTGGGTATGTTCTTCTTTCGGGCCGCCGGTTTTTTCAATCTCACCGAGGCGCATGGAGTTGCTGACGATCATGCGGCAGCGTTCCCAGCGACGGTTCTGGAAGCGTTCCAGCACGTCCTGAATGGTGCCGCCATTGTTGAATTCTTCGGCCAGTACCACGGCATCTTCGTGACCCATACCGGCACCCGAGGCCAGGTGTGGGGTAGTGGCGTGGACACAGTCACCCATCAGCAGAATACGGCCCTTGTACCATGGGCGCGGCATCAGCATACCTTCGAGCGGGCGATAGATAATTTGTGATGAGCTGCTGAGGTTGTCGCGGATTTTGACGATTTCCGGTGCGCTGAACTGCTCCAGCAAACTGCTCAGGTGAGGCACCAGTTCGTGCTCTTCGAAGAACTTGTCCATGGTGGGACGGGCTTCGGTGTAGTAGAGGTACATTTCCGTTTCGGATACCGGCGTGAAACCAACCTTGCCTTTGGGGCCGAGGTACTGCATGGCGCAGCTAACGTCACCACGCGGAATCACCGCCCGCCAAACGCCCTGGCCGGTGTATTGTGGCCGTGGTGCATCGGGGAAAATTTCCTGACGCACTTTCGAGAATACGCCGTCGGTGCCGAGTACCAGATCGTAGCTGCCGAAACGACCGTCAGAGAATTCGACATTGACCTTGTCGTCGATCTCTTCTATGCGGGTGAAGGTACAACCCAGATGCACATCAACACCGGCTTCCCTGGTGGCTGCGCCGAGAATGCGTGCCAGTACCGGCCGCATGATGCCACCGCCGCCAACGATGGAGGAGTTTGGTACCGCTGGCGTCTGGATTTGCTTGATCAGCATACCTTCAGAATTGAACATTTTGACGCCTTCGGTGATCGCCCCCTGTTCACGGAACTGAGGCAATACACCGATGGCTTCAATGGCTCGCAGGGACGGGCCACTGACGGTAATACCGGCGCCATCGGTACGCCAGTTAGGGTCGATCTCGACCAGTTCAACGCTGGCGCCAAGCTGTTGCAGCAGAATGGCGGTGGACATACCGGTGAAACCACCACCGATAATCAGAATTTTTTGTGCAGGCAGGGTCATTGTGAATCCCTCATCTTGTTATTTTTCGCTATCTGCCGGTAGCAGATACACATCGCCTTGTTCGTTCACGAGCAATGGCAGCCTATCTAACGACTGACCGGGGCAGGGGCCCAGCAGGCACTCGCCGCTGTTGATATCAAACTGGGCACCATGAGCGGCACAGATCACCCGGCTGTGAGCCTTGTTGAGGAATCGATCCTTGCGCCAGGCCATCGACGTGCCTTCATAGCCCTTGTGCGGGCAGGCGTTGCGATAGCCAATCACCTGCCGGTGCTGGCGAATCACAAACAGGCTGTCGTGGCCTTGCTGGTGCGGATCAAATCCCCGCGCGTCGCCGTCCTCAATATCGCTGAGGTGGCACAGCCGGATAGGTCTGTTCATGCTGCGGCCCGCTCAACTCAGTGCGGGTCGCCGCCCGGCATCCATTTGTCGACCAGAGTGAAATTGAAGATCTGCGAGGCATCGGCGCTGGCATCAATTTCCCGTGCGGTCCAGCTGTCGTCATGGAGGTCCATGTCAGCATCGAACTCGACGTGTACGCCCATCGGGCTGTTGAAGTACCAGAACCAGTTGGAGCCATAAATATGGCGGCCAGGGCCCCAGAACGACTCATAACCCTTTTCCTGGAAACGTTTACCGGCCAGTAACAGTTCGGTTGGGCCACCCAGATGGAAGGTGAAGTGCTCAACCCCTTGCATTTCCGGTGGCGTATCGACCAGGAACAGGGTGTGGTGATCAAGGGTCCCTTGTGGCCGCAAAAAAGGCCCGAGGTTGGTAAAGCGGTCGGCAACCCGGAAGCCCAGGCGCTCGATATAGAATTGTTCGGCTTTCTTGCTGTCCGGCACGAAGTAGACCACGTGCGAGAGGGTGCGCGGCACGATGGTGATACTTTCATCAGCACCAATCACATTGACCGGCCGGCCGGGTTCATCGCCGGGGGCGTTGACCTTTTCAGCCGGGATTGAAATCGGCTGGCGACAGGACAGCTGGAAGCCGAGGGTAAAGCCCATATCGTCTTCGGCTTCGATCGAACCATCCGCCAGACGGCGCACGTCGCGGTCCTTGCCGAGTTCTTCGGCAATGGCATTGAGGGTTGCCTGATCGGCGACGCCATGGATGGTTTTGCGCAGCGATGCGCCGGTTGGCAGCGCCGGTGGCAGTTCCGGATCGTCGCGATGACGGATCACTACCGAGGTGCCATCCAGTGCAGTAAAGGTACCGCCAGCGGCGGAGACATTGTTCGGAATCAGTCCGTAGTCCGTCAGGTACTGGTTGCAGGCTTCGACATCGTCGACGCCAAACACCAGGCTGTCGAGGCCTGTGATGTTCATGGGCATTACCTTATTGTCATTATTCTTGGTGTCTGATTGATCCGCGGTCAGGCGCTGTTGCTCTCAAATATCAAAGCCACCGTAACCCTGAGCCGGTCAATCGACTGCTATGCCAGTCTAGAGAGGGGGAATGTATCCATAAAAATGGTTTGTAGCTATGGCAACCATGGATATGACGGATGTATGAGTAGTAGCGTCAAAATCTGTCGACCGCTGAATTCGTACCAGCCCGGAACAAGATGAGAACAATGACGGGCATCAAGAGTGCTCAGCGGCATTGCCCTCAAACGCCTGTTTGAGCATGGCTTGAGCGGATATCAACCATTGCTGCAAACCATTATCGGCTGCGGAGAAATGCCAAAAAGGTCTCTTGCGGTGGCAGCCGCACCGCTTTGACAGACGTATTTTTTGACGTTTTTGTTGACGCTTAATGACATCACTGGCCTGCTTTGTTCCCTATCGGTGGGCGGGATATAAACCATTGCAACGAGCCATTTCACCGATAGCTGGTGTTCTTTTTATGTTGTTGTCACGTGCCAGACGGGATCTTCACCAGACCCGGGCGCTTACTAATAAACATAATAAAGAGATAACCCTATGGAAAACCTCAAGCCTTTATTGCGCTTTATTCGCACGGCTCCCTTTGTGCTGCCAATGGTGGCTGCGCCTTTGCTGACCGCCTGTGGTGGTGACGACAATAATAATGATTCTGCCAGCTTGCCGGAGCTGTCTGTTGAAGCGGACAGCAGCTACGAAGTGACGGATATCACGGAACTGTCGGAACTGACGCTGGCCAGCGGGGCTACCCTGACGACGGCAGACGGCTACAGCCTCAGCATGACCGTTGATGGTGTTGAAACGCCAATCGAAGAAGGCAGCTTTAGCGGTGATGTGGTACTGACACCAACCGCCAATATCGAAATCACCTATGGTGAACTCGATCCGCATTATTTCCGTACTGCCGTCTATGTTGAGGACGGTGCCTATGTTGAAAGCAAGTCGGTAGCGGCTGCCTATGTTGATGGCGAAGTCACGGACTCCGCCCTGACCGGCGGTTCCATTACTTCCGTTGGGGACGAATTCAATGGCGTGATGGTGACCAGCAGTGCTGATAGCACAGACCCGTTCAACTACAGCATCAGTGACCTGACCGTCGATTTCACCGGTAATGGTGGTAACGACTTCGCCGGTTTTGGTGCCGCGATCTATTCCTCCGGTTATGCCGACGTGTCAGTGGATAACACCACCATCAACACCACAGGTGCGATTCGTACTGCGGTGTTTGCGGGTGGCAACAGCACCATGCGGGTTAATAACTCTGACATCTATGTACAGAACGGCACCTTGCCAGACGACTACGAATTCACCGTGGCGTTGGGTGAAATGATGGAAGTGCCGTGGATGCTGGGTCTGACCGGTAACGTACGGGCTACCAACCTGGTTGAAAGTGGCACCGCCTATTACATCAACTCGACCGTCAAGGCCCAGGGCTGGGGCGCCTTGTCGACTGACGATACCGACAGCGTGCGGCTGTACTGTATTGGTTCGACGCTGGAAACCGAAGAAAGCGGTTATGGCGCCTATTCCATTGGTGACGCGCTGGATACCTTCAGTGACTGTACCGTTAACGTCAACGACTACGGCCTGATCATGGCGGCAGAAGGCTCCGGTACCTTCACTGATGGCACTGTGGTGAACTCCGACCGTTTTGGTGTGATGCTGCACTCCAGTGGTACCGGCACATTGACCATCGAACGCGGCAGTGTGTTTAACACCGGCGAAGCGGTGATTCAGGCCAAAGGCAGCTTCCCGACGATTGTTGCCAGCGACTCCGAGCTGAACTCCGAAGATGGCATCATTCTGCAAATGATGGCCAACGACGATCCATACTTCGCGACTTTTATGGCAGAAAACCCGGATCTGTTCTCTGGTACTTCTGATGCCGGAGAAGCCACTGCCAGCTTTACTGATATGACTCTGGATGGCGACATTATTCAGGGCAACACCGCCAGCGGTAACCTGGCTGTGACTTTGGCTTCCACCACGCTGACCGGTGCCATCACCACCGCCAACACTACCTTCCAATATGAAGCGGACGGCCTGGCTGCGGAAGACGTCACTGCCGACCAGTATGGCTACATCGGCCAGGTGGTAAACGAGTTCGCCGCGACTGACGATGAAACCGGTCTTGACCTGACACTGGATGGCTCCAGCAGCTGGGTGGTGGATGAAACCTCCTACCTGACCTCGCTGACACTGGAAGACGGTGCGTCCGTAACCGCACCTGATGGCTACAGCCTGACCATGCTGGTGGCTGGTGTTGAAACCACCATCGCTGCAGGTACGTTTGAAAACGTCACCATGCAGGTGACGGCGGACTGAGCACTGCGTTTGTTTGAGTGAAAACCAATGGCACCGCCCCGTGTTGCTCATTTGAGTCATACGGGGCCTGGGCCGGAGCCACTGGGAAATCAGGCGGCTCCGGCTTTTGTCGTTTGCAGGACTAATCCACAAGAAAAATAACAAGGAGTCTGCGATGTTACAGCGGATTCAATCCAGGCTGTTGACCTGCCTGCTGCTGATCTCTGGCCTGCTGCTGGTACACATCGTAGCGGCCGCGCCTGCTGCATCGGAACAGCAGCCTTCGAAAACGGCCGAGCCCGTTATTTCAGTTCCGCTATGGGGCTGGGTGGACAATCAGCCTGTGTATCAAGACGAGGCCAGATTCTGGCTTAACTATGTCGAACGTCAGCAGCAGAAGCTTGAGGCGCAGGAATTAGTCTCTCAGGCGGATCATGCCATGCCAGATCATCTCCAGCCCGATCAGCAAGCCGCCAGTTACATATGTCAGCAGCGCCATTTGCGCCAGCTGGCCAGCCAGCATGGCGTGGCCATCAGTGCTGCAGACGATCGGCAATATCAACAACAGCAGCAACAGAACATTGGCCGTTATGGCGGTGGCTACGAATATTTCCTGCAGCTGCGGCGTATGTATCAGAGTGAGGCCATGTATCACTGGCTGTTTAACAGTGATCGGCTGGCCGAACGGCTGTTCGAGAAGCTCTACGGTAGTCGGGCTGAAAAAGCGCCTGCGAATACTGTTGCCCGTTTTGTTGCCGAGCGTCAGTTGGTGTATGGGCTGTGGCTAAGGCAGCCAGCTTCGGCCAGCGCTGAACAACAGCAGCAGTTCGAACGGCTGGCAGGGCTGTTGGCGGCGATGCCAGCAGAGCAGCGCTTGTCGGAATTGCAGAAGCTGCTACAGCAATATCCGGACCCCTTGCTTAAGGGCTATCGTAATGGTCGTTTGCTTAATCAGGGGTTGTTACCCACGTCAGTCGCCAGCTGGTTCCGGCAGGGCTCAAATCAGCCTGTTCAGGAAAACCGTCTGAGCGCAGTGATCACCACTCCGGACGATGATCGTTACCTGGTGCTGCAGTTACCGCTGCAGGCGAGTCAGTCCGTGAATAACAGCAATCGTTCGTTGCGTTATTGGGCGACCCGTGAACAGCTGTTTCGGCCGATGATAGAACAAGGCTGTGAGTCTCCAGCAGTAAAACTGGCGTCAGTGCCCTGAATAGTTTGCCTGGTTTGTGGGTGGGATTGTTGGTGGGCTGCGCTGGTTAGCGCTGGCAAGCCGTATGGCTTGCAGCGCAAGGTTTGCAGATTCGTCGTATTAGTCCGCGGTAGCCAATGCAGCAGTGGTTGTCTGACCAGCTGTTTGGGTCGACTGGGCTGCAATCCGGTCAGAGCAGGACACAATCAGATCACGTACCCACAGGGTGACCGGGTCAACATTGTGCATTTCATGCCACTGCAGGCCCCATTTGAACGAGGGGATTTCCATCGGTGCTTCGAGAATCCGAATGGGCAGGTATTGCGCCCATTGCTGTGCCAGCCGGCGGTGAATGGTGGCGATACGCTGGGTGCCAACCACGCATTGGGGAATGGCGCTGAAGGTGTTTACCGTCACTTCTACCCGCCGTTCGATACCGCCGCGTTGCATCATCCAGCTGTCAACACTGGGGCGACGCTTGGAGCCGAACTGGGCTAACACGTGGCCGAGGGCACAGTATTCATCCAGGTTGATATTGTCCTGGACGGTTTTGTTGCCGCTCCAGCAAATCACCACAAAGTCTTCATCAAACAGATCAACGGAAGGATGGTCGGGGGACAGGAAGTTGGATGGCAGCAACAGGAAATCGGCGTTGCCCTGTTCCATTTCTTCAATCGGTGCATTGGTCGGGGCGGTGGTTTCAAACACGATACCGGGTGCCTGTTCAGAAGCCAGACGCAACACTTCCGGCATCAGCACGGTAACCGGATAGTCGGACATCACCATGGTCAGGGCGCGCTGGGCGCGGGAAATGTCCATATCGGGGCGGCTTTCCAGCGTTGCCTGGATCTTCATCAAGAGTTCGCGTACCGGAATGATCAGGCTTTCGCCCAACGGCGTCAGTACCATCTTGCGACCGACCTGTACCAGCAGGGGATCGTCGAAATATTCCCGCAGACGAGCAAGTGCGCCACTGGTGGCAGACTGGCTGAGGAATACCTTTTCGCCAGCGCGGGTGATATTGCGCTCGGTCAGCAGCGCATCCAGTACAACCAGTAGGTTAAGGTCGAAGCGATTGAAACGCATGGCCACCTCTTTTCTTTGTATTGTTTTTGTTGTTAGCCATTATCGTATTGCTGGATACTCTTTATGGCAATTATCCATGTTGTCGATATCTTGTATTGACTGCCGGTCAGTTTGATCGCTGGCTCGTAATGACCTGCCATTCTTCTCTTAACGGCCTTTCTCTATCAGGCGTGAGTGAGCGCTGTTTTATCCATCGAGCATTTCTCCGGTTTCCCTCTGGCCAGCCCAAAAGCCCATTTTTCGCGGCCTCCAGGCCGATTTGACGACATCCTGCAGGCTTCTGCCCAGTCATCTGCGGGCTCGATAGCTGTCATCTGCGGGCTCGATAGCTGTCATCTTTGCATCTGCAGCACCAATGACTGCCATGGCAACAAACGATTTAGTGGATGGTAAAAGCCGGTCTTAGTATGGCCCTGTACTCGCGCTACGGCGCCTGGTGAGGGCCAGAGCAGCACCTGATGGAGCGCTCGTCCTGCCGTTAAAAAATAACAATAACGCCTGTCCTGCTGTCTGGCCTTGTCAGTCACCCCGGGACAGTTACCGGTACTTCTCGCTGCAATGGCAGTGATGCGAGCCGGTAGGGACTGGAGGTGTCCAGTGAGTTCCATTCACTTGCATACATGTGGTTGTGGCCTGAGTGCTGACCACCATCAGCCTGGCTGTGGTGCTGGTGCCATCGACATGCACTGCCATGTATTTGTACCCATGGTGAACCAGAAGGCAGCTGAGCGGCCGGAATTTCAGGCGGAGCTGGCGGGTTTCGCTGGCGACATGGGACAGGCATCGGTTGAACATAATCGTGATGTGATGATGCCGCAGGCACTCGACCGGCTGATCAATGTTGAAACCCGGCTGGCTGATATGGACGCCGCCGGGGTTGCAATTCAATGCCTCAGTCCATCGCCATCCCAGTATTTCTATTGGGCAGATGAAGAACTCTCCTGCGAGCTGGTGGCATTGCAGAACATGGCCATCAGTGAACTGTGCGAGCAGTACCCAGAGCGTTTTGTGGGCTTGGGTGCCGTGTCTTTACAGCACCCGCAGCTGGCGGTTGAACAGCTGCGGGTGCTGATGCAATTGCCCGGTATGAAGGGCGTCGAAATTGCCACCCGCATCGCCGGGCTGGATCTGGATCACCCGGATTTGTTGCCGTTCTGGCAAGCCGCCGAAGCACTGGGTGCACTGGTGTTTATTCATCCCTTTACCAGTCATGTCGATGACCGTTTGCAGGACTGGTACCTGTCGAACCTGATAGGCCAGCCGCTGGAAAGCACCATTGCACTGAGCCGGCTGATTTTCTCCGGCCTGTTTGAACAACATCGCAACCTGCGGGTGCTGGCTGCCCATGGTGGCGGTTACCTGCCGCAATACTGCGGTCGCATCGACAAGGGCGCGCTGGTGCGGCCGGAGTCGGGCGGTTTACCACGGCTGCCGAGTGACTATCTGAAAACCAATCTGTGGTTCGACAGCCTGGTGTTTTCCCCGCTGAGCCTGCGTCACTTGATTGATCAGGTTGGAGCCGAGCGGGTGGTGCTGGGCACCGATTATCCCTTCGACATGGGCAGTGAAATGAATCAGCCCTGGCTGGCCAGCCTGAGCGCTGATGAGCGGCGCGCGCTGTTGCGAGACAACGCGGTGCGACTGCTGCAACTGCCAGCTGAAGCCATTCCCGAATTTTCTGATTTCTGTAAAAGCCAGCCCACCTCTGTGGCTGGCCAAGGTAAGGAGTTGTTATGACCAACCCATTGATCGGCTGGCAGGTGGACCCTTCTGCCATCGAAATGGTCGGCCACGATTTGCAGCGTCCCGAATGCATTCTGGCGGAGCCGGATGGCAGCCTGTGGACTGCTGATGCCCGCGGTGGCGTGATGCACATCGCCCCCAACGGCGAACAAACCTTAATAGCCCAGCAGCCAACAGCCGGGCTGACCGAGGCGGCTTCCGCTGCCGATCGTATGTTAGGTGGAACGCTGCCAAACGGTCTGGCTTTTGATTCCGACGGCAATATTGTGATCGCCAATTTTGGCACCAACGCCATTGAACGTATGAGCCGCGATGGCAAGTCCGAACTCTTGTTCGACAGCATGGATGGCAAGCCACTCGGCAAGATGAACTTTTGTCTGCTCGATCGCCAGGGACGCATCTGGTTCACCGTTACCACCCGTCAGGAACCCTGGACCATATCCATCAATGAAAAGACCGCCGACGGCTATGTTGGTGTGATTGATGGCGACCGCATCCGTATTGCCGCTGACGGCTTTGTTGGTACCAACGAGATCCGTTTCGACGCCGATGAGGAATGGCTCTACGTGGTGGAAACCAACGCCAAACGTATTTCCCGGGTGCGTTTCGACGAACAGCTCAACGAGCTGGAGCGTGAAATTTACGGTCCCGCCGACCTTGGTGGTTATCCCGACGGTTTTGCCTTTGATAGCTACGGCAACCTCTGGATCACCCTGATTCTCAATGAACGTCTGATTGCGCTGACTCCAGAGGGTGAGGTGTTGACCCTGCTGGACGACGGCAACCCGCAAGCGCTGGCGATTTATAACCAGCACTTTGATGAAGGCACTACCACCCCGGATCTGATGGGTGCCTGCAAGGGCAGGCTGGCCCCAATGATGGCGAGCATCACCTTTGGTGGTCCGGATTTATGCACGGTTTACATCGGCAGTCTGGCAGGCAGCAGCTTGCCAAGCTTCCGCTCCCCGGTTGCCGGGCTGCCTATGGCGCATTGGCGCTAACGGTCGTCAGGTAACAGGCTTTTCCTATAAATATAACAAGGAGCCTATCAGAGATGAGTAACAGGCAAACCACTCCAGCAACACGCACTGCCGCCTGCGGGCGTCCTGCCTTGCTGGCGGTTGCAATCGCAGCTGCCATCAGCGCCGGACAAGCACAGGCCTTTATGGTTACCAACAGTTCGGATATGCGGATCATGTGGGATACCACGGCCAAATATTCCGCAATGTACCGTCTGACCGATCAGCACGACCAGCTGGTGGCAGATACCCAGGGCAACTGGCCCAACACCGACGATGGTAACCGCAACTTCGACAAGGGGTTGGTTTCCAGTCGGGTCGACGTGTTGACCGAACTGGATGTGATCTACAAGCGTAACTATGGTCTGCGCCTCAGTGGTGCGGCCTGGTATGACAGCCAGTATCAGGATTCCAACGACAACGATTCGCCAACCACCTCGAACACGCTGTCGACTGACTACAACGAGTTCACCCAGGGCACCAAGGATCTGCATGGTCAGAGTGCCGAAATGCTGGACTACTTTGCCTTTGGCCGTGTTCGACTGGGGGATATGTCGCTGACTGGCCGTATTGGCTCTCACACCATGGTGTGGGGTGAGTCGCTGTTCTTTGGTGGCAACGGTATTGCCAACGGTCAGGCACCGATTGACGTTGCCAAGGCGATGGCAGTGCCATCGGTACAGTTCAAGGAGCTGATGCGGCCGGTTGAACAGATTTCCGGTCAGCTGCAAATCAGTCGCGATGTCAGTGTTGGCGCCTATTACCAACTGGACTTCAAGAAGACTCGTTTACCGGGTTCCGGCAGCTATTTCTCCAGTGTCGACTTCCTCAGTGAAGGTGCGGAGCAAATGTTACTGGCAGCGGATGGCTCGGCGTATTTCAAGCGTGTCGCCGACAAGGAAGCCTCTGATAACGGTCAGTTCGGTTTCCAGTTGCGCTTTCGTACTGATGATGCCGACTATGGTCTTTACGCCATCCGTTATCACAGCAAGGCTCCAAACATTAACGTCCGCCCCAATGGCAGTCCTTATGCCGACGATGATGGTCGCACCCGGGTCGGTGACTACCGCTGGCTTTATCATGAGGGGATCAAGGCGTTCGGGGCTTCTGCCACCAGAACAATCGGAAACTTCAACTTTGCCGGTGAAGTGTCATTCCGCTACAACACTCCACTGAACAGTGACGCGGCGGTCGATCTGTCTGTTGCCTCCGGCGGCGCTGTCGCACCTGGTGGCAATACCGCGGGTACGGCCTTGTATGCCGTTGGTAAAACAGCCCATGCTCAGATTAACTGGCTGGCCAGCATTGGCCCGAACTTCCTCTCTCGTGAAGCCGACTTCCTCGGTGAAATTGCCTACAACCACGTTCGTGAAGTGACTTCTGACCGTGGCTATACCTCTGAAAATCTCGATTCAGGTGGTCCACAAGGGGTGCTCAACCCGAATGGTGACCGTGATGCCTGGAATATGCGGCTGGTGTATTCACCCAAATACCGTCAGGTGTTGTCCGGTCTCGATCTGAGTGTGCCTGTGGTGCTGGGGTATGGCCTGCATGGCAACTCGTTGGCCGAAGGGTCTTTTATGGGTGAGAAAACCGGCGACCTCAGCCTGGGGGTGGAAGGTACCTATCTGGACGTTTGGCGCTTCGGCGTCAACTACACCAACTTCTTTGGTCCGGTCGACAACACCATCGACGAAAACGGTCATGGCTCATACAAGCAGGCCATGGCTGACCGCGACAACATTTCCTTCAACATCCGTCGCACCTTCTAAGCAGGGAGATAGACATGAATTCCGTAGCAAAAACCATGAAAGTCGCCCTGTTAGGTGCCCTGCTGACGGCAGCGGGAGTGGCCTCGGCAGCGGTGTCGCAACAAGAGGCGGCCCGTTTGGGCAAGGACCTGACGCCATTTGGGGCTGAAAAAGCCGCCAACGCCGATGGTTCGATTCCAGCCTGGACTGGCGGTAACACGACAGTGCCAAAAGGCTTTGTAAATGGTGGCAAACGGCCAGATCCATACGCCGATGAAAAGCCGCTGTTGGTGATTACTGCCGCCAATATGGCGCAGTATCAGGACCAGCTCAGCGAAGGTCTGAAGGCGATGCTGAAGAAGTATCCGGATACCTTCAAGGTGCCGGTGTACAAGACCCACCGTACTGCCGCTGCGCCGCAGTGGGTGTATGACAACACCAAAAACAACGCCACCAGTGCCGTACTGGACGACTCTGAAGTGAAACAGGCGTTCGGTGGTATTCCGTTCCCGATTCCACAGTCCGGTGAAGAAGTGATGTGGAATCACCTGCTGGCCTGGCGTCCAGCCTCTCACCACGTCGATGTACGTGGTATCCAGACCACTGCCGCTGGCCAACACGTGCCGACCGTGTTTGCGTCCGGTGATTTCCAGATGCCGTATTACTTCAAGGAAAGTAACTACGAAGAGTTTATGGACGATTACGACGGCGTGTTCTGGAATATCCGGCTGCTGAACTATGGCCCGCCAATCCGTGCTGGTGAAGCCATTACCGGCCACGAAAACATCAAGAACGGCAAGGGCGAAACCTGGGTGTACTTCACTGGCCAGCGTCGTGTTCGCAAGCTGCCAAACTCCTGCTGCGATACCCCGACACCTGCGTCTGCCGGTATCTCCATGTTCGACCAGACCGGCGTGTTTAACGGCCGTACTGACCGTTTCGACTGGAAGATCGTTGGTAAGAAAGAAATGTACATTCCGTACAACAACAACCGCGTGTTCCAGCGTCCTTCAGAAGAAATCCTGATGGACCACCACGTCAATCCGGAAGACATGCGTTACGAGAAGCACCGCGTCTGGGTGGTGGAAGCCACCGTCAAACAGGGTATGCGCCACCTGGCTCCGAAGCGTCGTTATTACGTCGATGAAGATACCTGGTTCGCGGTACTGGCTGACCACTGGGATGCCAACGGTGATCTCTGGCAGATGGGCTTCTCCAACCCGATCACCATGCCGGATATTCCGGCCACACTGCCGCCAATGAGCTTTGGTTTCTACGATCTGATCTCTGGTGCCTGGTACATCGACGGCGTACTGAACGACTCGGATGAGCAATACAAGGTGATGGATCGGTACGACGACTTCACCTTCACGCCAGAGGCCATGGCCGGTGAAGGCATTCGCTAACAGTCGTTTTTTTGAATGACATTCTTTACATCTTAACAATGACGCCGGGTCGCAAGACCCGGTAACCTTCGAAGTTGATTTCGGGAGTCAATAATATGAATAACAACATGACCCCAGTTGCCCGGCCGTTTCACGCCTGGCTGCTGCTGCTTTGCGGCTGCATGTCGGTGTTGGCTGCCGTGGTGATTGCCCCTGTATTGCCGCAAATGCAGGAACATTTTGCTGCCACCCCCAACGTTGAATTTATGGTGCCGATGGCACTGACGTCACCGGGGCTGGTGATCGCACTGCTGTCGATGGCCGTCGGTATCCTGGCTGACCGCACGGGCCGCAAGAATCTGCTGGTGGCCGGTCTGGCCCTGTACGCTGTATTCGGCGTTGCGCCTGTTTTTCTGGATTCGTTGCCAACCATTATTGGTACCCGCATTGGCGTCGGACTGGCCGAAGCCATCATTATGACGTCATCCGTGGCGCTGATCGGCGACTACTATTCCGGTGTGCAGCGCGAACGTTATCTGGCACTGAATACCACCTTGTCCTCAACCTCTGCGGTGATGTTTATCGCCATTGGTGGTGCTTTGGGAGAGCTGGGCTGGCGGGTGCCGTTTATGCTTTACAGCATCAGTATCATTTTGGCCTTGCTGGCGTTAGTCACTCTGTGGGAGCCAAAACGGCATCAGCCACAAGAGCTGCTGGAGTCCCTCAGCGACGAAGAAAAAGCACTCTGGAATCCGCTCAAGGTGGCTGGCATCTGCGCCGTAACCTTGGTTGGCGGCATCCTCTTTATGTCCGTTCAGGTTCACATTGGTTACCTGCTTCACAGTGTTGATATTACTGCACCAGGCACCATTGGCCTGCTGGCTTCAATGGGCCAGGTAGCGGTGGTGATCGGCTCTATCAGTTTCCGTTTCTTCCTTTCCAGCAGCTGGTTTGTAACGCCTGTTCGATTGGCAGTGGCGCTGGGCTTTATTGGCTGCGGCTATCTGCTGATCGGCAATGCCAACGGCGCTGCTGAAATTATGGTCACCGGTGTGATGGTGGCGGGTCTGGGTGGTGGTCTGCTGTTGCCAACCATGATGGTGTGGAACATGAGCAACCTGCCACCGCATCGTCGAGCCCTAGGCACTGGCGCCTGGATGGCTGCCTTCTTCCTCGGCCAGTTCTTCACCCCGATGGTGGTGGTGGGGCTGCAGGATGTACTGGGCAGTCACGCCGCTGCAATTGGTTTTATCGGTCAGTTTGTGGTGCCGGTAGCGCTGTTGTTGGCTATCGGCCAACGACTGGTACGCAACCGGGTGGTGTCATTGGCCTGATATCTGGGCCTGATACCTGTCCGAACGATTTTTCAGGAGCCTCCCGTCAGGCTCCAGGTCTCCAAACGAATTTAGCAAGAGTCCGGGATAAAGCCCGGTAACCGAGCGCCAGCCTGCATAACCAACGAGAACCCTGCGGCTGGGGTGATTATTGAGGAAATCCAAATGAGCAGTAACAGCTACGACATCGTTGCTATGGGTGCCGGCCATAATGGTCTGGTCGCCGCTGCCTATCTGGCCAAGGCCGGTAAAAAAGTGCTGGTTTTGGAACGCAAATCCTATCCGGGTGGTGGTGTGTCCACCCAGCAGTTGAACACACCGGGATACTGGCACGATGAGCACTCCAGCGTGCACATCATGATTCAGGGTAACCCGATGATTCGTCAGGACGAACTGGGGCTGATGAGCCAGCATGGACTGGAGTATCACTACTCGCCGGTGCCGCATGCGACGATTTTTCCGGATCAATCGGTGCTGTACACCTACAAGGACATCGACAAAACCTGCGAGTGTTTCGCCAAAATTTCCAGAAAGGACGCTGAAACCTATCGGGCGTTCGTGAAAATGAGCCAGGACTTTCTGAAAGTCTTTATGCCGGGCCTGTATTCGCCACCACCGCCACTGGGCGAAATGATGGCCATGCTCGATCGCACCGAAGAAGGTCGCATCATGCTCGACTATATGAGCCGCGACTGTCTTGATCTGGTTAATCAGCTGTATGAAAGCGACAAGATCAAGATTCACCTGCTGCGTCTGGTGAGCGAAAACCTGCAAGCCCCGAACGAACTGGGCACCGGCATGGGCGTACTGCTGATGCCGGGCATTATTCACACCTACGGTGTGTCGCAGCCGATTGGCGGTTCCGGCAAGCTGACCGAGTCGTTGGTGCGTTGTATCGAGCACCACGGCGGTGAAGTGCGTTGTGACTCCGAAGTGCGCAAGATCATCATGTCGGGCGACGAAGCCAAAGGCGTTGAGCTGGCTGATGGCGAGCAGATTTTTGCCAGGGATGCAGTGATTGGGGCCATTCACCCACACGTGATCCGCAAGTTCGTCGAAGGTGTTGATGAGCCGGTGCTGAAACGTGCCGAGCGTGCCACGCTGGCGCCGTTCTCGATCATGGTTTCCCACTACGATCTGAAAGAAAACGCCCAGTACTACGCCGGTGAAGATGTTGGCTACGCCACCATGCTGGAGTTTATGGCCACCGACAAGCTCGACGATATGTGCGCCGACTTTGACGACCTCAAGCGCGGTCTGATCACCAAACGCCGCCTGTGTGCCGGTGGTGACGAATCGATTGGCGACAAGACCCGCGTACCAGAAGGTGCAGGCATGTTCCACGGCATCACCTTCGCGCCATACGAGGTGAAGGACGAGCGTTGGGCGGGCAAGCACTGGGACGAATTCAAGGAAGAGATCGGCGACCTGTCGCTGGAGCACTACCGCAAGTTCGTCAAGAACCTCACCTCCGACAACATCATCATGCGCAGCATCTGCTCGCCGGTGGATCTGGAGCGTAGCTCGCCGAACTCCATGGTGCGTGGCGACCTGCACGGCGTCGCGCCGTACATGTATCAGAGCGCTGGCCACCGTCCGACGCCGGATCTGGGCCAGTTTATGATTCCTGGCATCAAGAACCTGTTCCTCGCCGGTCCATTCCAGCATCCGGGTGGTGGTGTTTACGGCGCAGGCCGAGCCACGGCACAGAAGATGTTCGAAGAACTGGGTATGGACTTCAGCAGCGTCAGCAAGTCGGTACGTCAGGACGGCGGTGACCCGAACGCCGCTGCAGCGGTGAAAAAAGGTGGCATGGTACTGCGCGGTCCGGCCGACGAAGAGCTGATGAGCGTGGACTCCATTGGTCGTGAAAACGGCGAGCTGATCATCAAGGGCAAAAGCTTCGGCACCATGCCGATGGAAGCTCGTCTCGACGCCGATGCCGCTCGTGCCGGTCTGAAAATGATGAAGTTCAGCGACATGGCTTTTTTGGCCAGCTTGCCGTTCCGCAAGGGCAAGTAAGGGCATAAACCGGTAGGAGCGAATTTATTCGCGATGGGTGAGCTTGCTCACCCCGAATTCTTTCATCCCTTGAAAGCGAATCGCGAATAAACCTTCGCGGCCCGATTCGCTCCTACACGAGTGGATAATAAGGACATCAACATGAATAAAAACAATCGCCTTGAAGGCAAGGTCGCTATCGTCACCGGTAGTGGGTCAGGAATTGGCCGTGGTTGCGCGCTGATGTTTGCTGCTGCCGGGGCTCAGGTAGTGGGTGCCGACATCAACGCAACCACGGCCGCCGAAACGGAGCAGCTGGCCGCCGAGCAGGGCACGCCGATCCGCTCGCTGGCTCCGTGTGATCTGACCAACCCGGACGATGTGCAAAAGCTCATAGACTTTTGTATCGAGCAGTATGGTCGGCTGGATATTCTGGTCAACGCCGGTGCTTTTGGCGCCTTCGCCTGGCTCGAAGAGATGGACTATTACGAAGGCTGGAAACGTACCCTCGATGGTGAACTGAGCGTGGTATTCCTGGCTTGTCAGAAAGCCTGGCCGCATCTGAAGCAAAGCGGGGCGGCGGCAATTATCAACTTCGCCTCCGCCAACGCCCACAATGCCTTCAAACCACTGCCAGCCATTGCCCATTGTGCTGGCAAGGGCGGCGTGCTGGCGATGTCGCGGCAGCTGGCGATGGAAGGGCGTGAATTCAATATTCGGGTCAATACCATTTCGCCTGCCTTGATTGAAACCACTGCCACTCGCGAACCGCTGGAAAACATTCCTGGTTTCCGTGATGAAGTGCTGGCCAAAACCATGATCAAACGCCTCGGACAACCGGAAGATATTGGTTATGCGGCTATCTATCTGGCGTCAGATGAAGCCTCCTGGGTAACCGGTGCCGACTTGCCGGTGGATGGTGGCTCGACAGCCTGGTAAGGCTGCGCTGTTGTTCACTCTTTAAGCTTGCTTGTCCAGGTCTGTTAGCCCCCGTAAGGGGGCTTTTGATTTTCTGATATATCAATTCCCTGATTTAAATCGTAAGTTTTTATCAAATTTATATGACTTATAAATATCCTGTTTAAGAATATTTGTAACGAATTGTCAGTGCTATTGGTTTCGTGCATATGTGCTCTTTTAAATAAAGTTTGGTTTTTTAATAGGTGTGTTGATAGTCTTGTTTTTGATTTGAAATTGATTTTTACAGCGTTAATAAAAATAAATAGGCTGGAAGGGAAATAAATTGAAAAATAATAGACTGCTGGTGGCAGGGGTCCTGATTGCTTCTTGCTCTGCCGCAATAGCTGATGAAGCCAATCCTTCTCTTGGTGAAAAAATTCGATTTCCCCAGAAATCAGAGTCAGGTGAAAAGCCTTCCGTTAGTGAAGCGCTTGCTGCACATGGTATTAAATATAATGGTCTTTTAATCGGTGCCGCATTTAACAACCTGAGTACCGGGGTAGATACTGGTAAAACCGGGGCACAGATGATGTTCATTAATGCCGTGGATCTCGATCTTGGGGTGATTGCCGGTATTGATAATGCAAAAATACACATGGAAGCGACACTGTTTCCATATAAATATCCGGCTGAGTCCATGGATAACTACGAAAACTATGCAAGTAGTTATCTGGGAGGAGACCAGTACCCGGCTCACGACACAGGAGCACCGGTTTTCTCGCTTTTGACCTACGAACAGACATTGCTGGATGGAGCTTTTAATTTCGAACTTGGTAAGCTCAACCTGCAGCGTTATTTCTTTCGTCCTAATAGTGGTATCGACTTTGTTTATACGGATCCTCTGGTCAAGTGGGATGCCGGTGTACCCGATGCCAGTACCGGCACTTTGGGTCTGCGACTCAGGTACAGACTGACCCCAAGGCTCAATCTGGAAGCGGGGGGCCAGGAGATGCGCGACTACGCAAAATTAGTCGCTAAAAATGGCTGGGATGCATTTTCGACGGGTGGACAAGATGGCACTTTCTGGGTCGGTAGCCTGGGATATCGCAGCGATGCCAGCAATCGTTACCCCAGTGATATTGAATTGACATATTACAAGGCTGATGCCGAAATCAGCGATCCTTATCATTCTGTGAATGGCACGTCAGTTGTGCTTACTGGGGATGACGCAAAGACTCATCAGGGATCTGACGGGGTTGTTTTCAAATTCAATCAGGGTGTCTGGGCAGACTCCACCGCCAATATATTTGAGGCTTCGAGGCTATCGGTGTTTGGTGCCGTCGAAAAATCATTTGATGACGCGAAACCAATTAACCTGGGGTTAACCGCTGGTCTGGTTTGGTCTAATCCACTAGGGTTTCAGCCTGATCAATTCAATATTGATCAAGCGGTTTTCAAGATACATTACGTCAATATCAATGAATCTACTCTTCTGGCACAGAGGGATTTGCGTATATCCAATGGTGGCGGCTCTGAGATGACCGACGAAAATCAATATCGATTTGAATTGAGCACAACGCTGGGTGTTGCCAAGCATCTGAAGGTTCAGCCGGTTGTTGAGTATATTCTTAATCCTGATACATCAAAATCCCGTACAACAGCAGATATGCCATCCAGTGGTTGGCTGACGGGTGTCATGATGATTGTGCCATTCGGTAATTAATACGACCTGATATTCAAGTGTGAAATGGAGAATAAAAATGAAGAAAATTGCTTCGGCTATTCTGGCGGGTTCATTGATGTTGTTGGGAAATACTGCGCTGGCTGCAGATAAAAATTGTGATCGCGCCTGTCTGAAAGAAATGGCACAGAAAACCCTGGTATCCATGACCAAACACAGTCGTGAAGGGTTGCCGCTGGGTCGTTGGTATTCCTTCACTGAAAACGGTGCGCCCGCAGCACCGGAAATGACCTCTTTATGGCGTTCGGTAACCCGTTTTACCGAGCCTGGTGCAGGGCAATACGCGATTGACCCAAAGACTGGTCAGGTCTTTGTCGTGGCTGAAGTGTTTGAAGGTGAGATGCCGTCGATCGTGTTTTTCCGCCTCAAGGTCGAGGACCGTTTGATCACTGAACTGGAAATGTATATCAGCCGGGCCAAGGGGGAGTCAGGTCTGAAATTTGCTCCAGAAGAACTGTCGAGCTTGCCCCCTGCCTGGTTAGAGCCTGTTCCGGTTGGCCAGAAAGCCAATCGCGAGGAATTAACCAAATGGGCAAACAGCGTTTTTGATCGCAGTTTCGGTACTCCTCCTGAGTCGAAGACTTGTGAATTGGTTGAGATGGGTGGGCGGGTTGTCGAAGATCCAGACGCTCTGAAAACCCTGATGCCGGGTGATGATCTGGCAACTGACCGCCCTTTGAAGCACGGAGTTTCCGTTCCCTGTACGTTTGACAAACGACCGGAGGCCAAAAACGCGCGGATTCTTGTGGATGAAGAAACCGGCATTGTTGTCAGCTTCGGTGTGGTTCCTGGCATTGTATACCCGAGCTTTATCGAGAAAGGTTCTGAGTCCACGTTTGTTCCAACGGAAATCAAGGATGGCTTTGAAAATCTGCCAGCTGAAATGCGTGACCCTAACAAGGCGGGTAGCACGTCATTTGTCCCTGTGCTTAAGCAGATGGAGTCCACCATGGCCGTGGCTGAAATGACACGCTTCTACGACGGCAAGGTGCAGGGTGTTCAGCGTTACATGAACATGCAGCCGATTGGTGGGAATTCACCCTGGAGTAAATAATCTTTGTCATCGCTGAAGTAGCTGGAGGTATCTCGATGCCTTTAGAGAGCCTCTCGCTGCAGCGATAAAAAGGTGATCCAGGAAGGCTGATGTCCTGGAGCAAGATTAACGGTTTGGCAGCAATCTCATTGCTGACCAAGCCTTCAGACCATAACAATAAAAAGGAATCCAATATGCTGAAACCACTGGGCCTATCCATTGCACTTGGTTGTCTGACACTGACAACGGCGGCGGTTACGCCGGTCTGGGCTGCTGACACTGCAGCGGCGAAACCGTCGTATCAGATGATCAACCACGCCAGTTTTGAAAACTATATCGCCATGTTCAATCGCAAGGATCCCGGCGCTTTTGAGGCTTATTTTGCCGACGATATTGTGATGCAAAACGGCCATATGGTGCTGAACGGCATCCCGGCGATCAAGGAGCATTATCGCAAGATCTGGTCGGTCATGAAGGAGGAGCTGAACGTGGTTAATTACACCTCGGATGGCGATAACCTGGCGATTGAAATGAAAACCCATTTCACCGTGATCAAGGACTCCGACAACTCGCCGTTTGGCAAAATCAAACAAGGCGAAAACTTCGATTACCACGGTGTGATCATGTACAAGATTGATGCCTTCGGGAAATTCTACGACATCAAGGTCGCCTATCTGGACTTCACCCGTACTACAGATGGCGTTACCAAATCGCTGGGCATGGCCCACTAACAGACTGCTAACTGGTTTACCCACCCTGAACGTCGTTGTTCCCTGTTCCTTGCCCCGCTTTGCGGGGCGTTTTTGTTTTTGGCGTCTGGTTCTCCAGATGCGGTATAAATACGGCTTTCACCCACACCAATGGCAGGAGCCTTTATGTCCTTGTTATTTGCAACCGAAGAGCTGGCTGAGCAGCTGACCATGCGGCGCTGGCGGATGGCGACTGCGGAGTCCTGCACCGGTGGTGGTATTGCTGCTGCCTGTACGGATCTGGCCGGTTCATCCGGCTGGTTCGACTGTGGTTTTGTTACCTATTCCAACGAGGCCAAGATGCAGATGCTGGGCGTTCAGCAAACGACGCTGGAGCAGCATGGTGCTGTCAGTGAAGCGACCGTGCGGGAAATGGTCGCTGGAGCGGTACAACACAGCCGCGCTGATGTAGCGGTGGCCACCAGTGGCATTGCCGGGCCGGGAGGCGCAGTACCGGGCAAGCCGGTGGGGACTGTGTGGGTCGCCTGGGGTAATCACCAGCGTATCCATGCCGAGCTGTGTCACTTTGATGGTGATCGGGCGGCGGTGCGCCAGCAGGCGGTACTGCATAGTTTGAGAGGTCTGTCGCACTGGCTTGAACAGGCCTGAATTTGACTGTTAATTTATCCAGTGTTTTTACTGTGTTCTCTTGGCGAAGCGCAAAAACTGTGTTTAACTACTGGTCAAATTTACAGTAAATATTTCCATCCGATTAACTTCCCTTCGGGGCATGAGGATTTCAATGGACGCGAACAAACAAAAAGCCCTTGATGCCGCTCTGAGTCAGATTGAGCGCCAGTTTGGTAAAGGCGCCATCATGAAAATGGGTGAGCAGCCACGGGAAGCAATTCCGGCTGTGTCTACCGGTTCACTGGGGCTGGATATTGCACTGGGCATTGGTGGTTTGCCGGTTGGTCGTATCGTTGAAATCTATGGTCCGGAAAGTTCTGGTAAGACCACGCTGTGTCTGTCGACCATGGCGCAGGCCCAGAAAATGGGTAAAACCGTTGCCATTATCGACGCCGAACACGCACTTGATCCGCTGTACGCTGAAAAGCTGGGCATCGATCTCGACAGTCTGCTGGTTTCACAGCCTGACACTGGCGAACAGGCGCTGGAAATCTGTGACAGCCTGGTACGTTCCGGTGCCGTTGATGTGATTGTGGTGGACTCTGTTGCTGCGCTGACGCCAAAAGCTGAAATCGAAGGTGAAATGGGCGACAGCCACGTCGGTCTGCAGGCCCGTCTGATGTCTCAGGCGCTGCGTAAAATCACCGCCAACGTCAAAAACGCCAACTGTCTGGTGATCTTTATTAACCAGATTCGTATGAAAATTGGTGTGATGTTCGGTAGCCCGGAAACCACCACTGGTGGTAACGCCCTGAAGTTCTACGCGTCTGTTCGTCTGGATATCCGCCGTATTGGTTCGGTGAAACAGGGCGATGAAGTGGTTGGTAACGAAACCCGTGTGAAAGTGGTGAAGAACAAGGTTTCTCCACCGTTCCGTCAGGCAGAATTCCAGATCATGTATGGTCAGGGCATCTACCACATGGGCGAAGTCATCGACCTGGGTGTGAAGTGTGATCTGGTACAGAAAGCCGGTGCCTGGTACAGCTATCAGGACAACAAGATCGGTCAGGGCAAGGCTAACGCTGCTGCTTACCTGGAAGAGCATCCGGAAATCGCGGCAGAAATCGAAGCCGGTATTCGTTCCCAGCTGATTTCTTCTTCTGTGACCTCTGAAGATTCTGATGACTCCGAGATCAATGACGAAGCCGACAGCTGATCTGCTCGACGCTGCAGCCTTGCGTATGGCTGCAGCGGACTTACTCTCCCGACGTGAACATTCCCGTCGGGAGCTGTTCCGCAAACTCTCTCCCCGGGCTGAATCGGCCGACATTCTCAATCAGGTGCTGGATGAGCTGACCGAACGAGGTTGGCAGAGCGACCAGCGTTTCACCGACAGTTTTGTTCGTAGCAAAAGCCAGCGCTCAATCGGGCCGGTACGTCTCAGGCAGGAGTTGCGTCAGAAGGGGATTGCCGACAGTCAGGTACGGCAGGGCATAGGTGAATCGGATACTGACTGGTTTGCAATGGCACTGGAAGCAGCGCGCCGCAAGGCTCGTGGGCTGGATCTGGATGATCAGAAAGACAAAGCCAAACTGTACCGGTTTCTGGCCTACCGTGGTTACACGGCCGACCAGATCCAGTACGCCATCAATGAGTGCCGTTCCTCGGACGATGATGACCAATAAAACGACACTTTCCGAAGCTCGCCTTATTTAAAGGCGCAGCCGCTTTGCAGGCCGAATTTCTTCAGAATAATGGCCAGCGGGCAGAAGCTGGTGAAGGCCGATTGCAGCAGGTTAAAACCTACAAAAGCAGTCAGCCACAGCCAGTTAACACTGTGCAGTTGGGACAGCGCCAGGCTGACCAGAATCACGGTACCGGCGAAAGCAAAAACAAAACGATCAACATTCATGGCAGGGCCTCCCGACAGCGGGCTATGTTCGATGGGCTGTCATTCAGGACGACAGCAGATTTGATTCAAGTATAACTATGTGGTTATTTTGTTCAATCCCTCAAAACCTCTGATACGCGACATCTACTTCGACAATAGCGTAACCATATAGAGGTTGGACTCGGACAATTGCGTTCAAACCGCTATACTCGCCGCTTTGACGCAAACAACCTTCGGAATTTTGCCCTCGTATGAAAAGCGCAGATATTCGCCAGGCGTTCCTCGATTTCTTTGCCTCCAAAGGGCACGAGGTGGTGCCTTCAAGCCCTCTGGTTCCCGGTAATGACCCGACCCTGCTGTTCACCAACGCCGGTATGGTGCAGTTCAAGGACTGTTTCCTGGGCAAGGACCAGCGCAGCTACACGCGTGCGGCGACGTCGCAGCGTTGTGTGCGGGCGGGCGGCAAACACAATGACCTTGAAAACGTCGGTTACACCGCACGTCACCACACCTTCTTTGAAATGCTGGGTAACTTCAGCTTCGGCGACTACTTCAAGGAAGACGCCATCAAGTTTGCGTGGGAATTCCTGACCTCTGAGCAGTGGCTGAACCTGCCGGTTGAAAAACTGATGGTGACGGTTTACGCCGAAGACGATGAGGCATTCGATATCTGGAACAAACAAATGGGTGTTCCAGCCGACAAGATTGTTCGCATCGGTGACAACAAGGGTGCGCGCTACGCTTCGGATAACTTCTGGGCCATGGGCGATACCGGTCCTTGTGGCCCATGTACCGAGATTTTCTACGATCACGGCGAACACATCTGGGGTGGTCCGCCAGGATCTCCGGAAGAAGACGGTGACCGTTTCATCGAGATCTGGAACAACGTATTCATGCAGTTCGAGCGCAAGGAAAACGGTGAAATGATTCCGTTGCCGAAGCCGTCTGTGGATACCGGTATGGGCCTGGAACGTATCTCCGCGATCATGCAGGGCGTCCACAGCAACTATGAAATCGACCTGTTCCAGGCGCTGTTGAAAGCCGCTGGTGAAGTGACCGGTTGTACCGACACTGAAAACAAGTCGCTGCGCGTCATTGCCGACCACATCCGTTCAACCAGCTTCCTGATCGTTGACGGCGTACTGCCTTCCAACGAAGGCCGTGGTTACGTGTTGCGTCGTATCATTCGTCGTGCCGTACGTCATGGTCACATGCTGGGAGCGCCATCCGGCTTCTTCCACAAGCTGGTTGGTGCGCTGGTTGAGCAGATGGGCGAAGCCTATCCAGAACTGGCTCACCTGCAGACCCACGTTGAAAAAGTACTGCGTATCGAAGAAGAGCAGTTCGCCAAGACTCTCGATAAGGGGATGGCAATTCTCAACGCCGAAATTGCCGAGCTGAGTGGCGATACCATTCCGGGTGAAGTGGCGTTCAAGCTGTACGACACCTATGGCTTCCCGCTCGACCTGACTGCGGACGTTGCCCGTGAGCGCGATCTCAAGGTTGACGAAGAAGGCTTCGACGTTGAAATGAACAAGCAGCGCGAAAAAGCCCGTGCTGCTGGTCATTTTGGCGCCAACTACGGTGCGGGTCTGGAAATCGACGGTGCGACCGAATTCCTTGGTTACGAGCTGCTGGAAAATACCGGCACTGTAAAAGCCCTGTTCAAAAACGGCGAAGCGGTAGCAGAACTGAGTGCTGGTGATGAAGCCGTGCTGGTGCTTGACGAAACGGCTTTCTACGCCGAGAGCGGTGGCCAGGTTGGTGATACCGGTTTCCTCAAGGCCGACGGCGTGGTGTTCCAGGTTAAGGACACCACCAAGGAAGGCAGCAACCACCTGCACAAGGGCGTACTGGTTGAAGGTGCTGTCAAGGTTGGTGATCAGCTGATCGCCATGGTTGATGCCGACAAGCGTCAGGCGACTGCATTGCACCATTCTGCGACCCACTTGTTGCACGCTGCGTTGCGTCAGGTACTGGGCGATCATGTGCATCAAAAAGGCTCACTGAATACCTATGAGCGCCTGCGTTTCGACTTCTCTCATCTGGAAGCGGTATCGGCGGCCGAACTGGAAGAAATTGAAGCCATCGTCAACCGTCATATCCGTGCCAACACTCCGGTAACCACTCGTGTGATGGCCATTGATGATGCGCGTGAAACCGGTGCTGCGGCACAGTTCGGTGAGAAGTACGGCGACGAAGTTCGGGTACTGAGCATGGGTATCGATGACTTCTCGGTGGAATTCTGTGGTGGTACTCACGCCTCCCGCACCGGTGACCTGGGTCTGCTGAAAATTGCTTCCGAAAGCGGTATTGCGGCGGGTATCCGTCGTATTGAAGCCGTGGTGGGGCAGGCTGCGCTGGACTTTATTGGCGTTGAAGAGAAAACCCTCAAGGGCATCGCTGCTTCCCTGAAAGGTTCTACCGACAACGTCGCAGACAAGGTTGAGCAACTGCAAAACCGCAACAAGGCGCTGGAAAAAGAACTGGAAGCGCTGAAGTCTAAACTGGCCAGCAGTGCCGGTGCAGACCTGGCAGGTCAGGCCAAAGACGTCAACGGCGTCAAGGTGTTGGCTGCGCGTCTGGATGGTGCCGAGGTGAATGACCTGCGTACCACCATGGATCAGCTGAAGAACAAACTGGGTTCTGCGCTGATCCTGCTGGCTTCTGACAACGACGGCAAGGTAACCCTGCTGGCAGGTGTGACCAAGGACCTGATCAAGTCTGCCAAGGCTGGCGATGCGGTCAAGGCCTGTGCCGAATACGTTGACGGTCGTGGTGGCGGCAAGCCGGAAATGGCGCAGGCCGGTGGCCAGAAGCCGGAAGGCATTGATGATGCATTGGCAGCGTTCGAACGCTGGGCAGAAAGCGTTCTGTAAGACGCTTGCTGCGGCCGCTTTGGTGGCCAGATGCAGACTCAACAAAAGCAGGCAATCGCCTGCTTTTGTTGTTTTCGGAGCCTGAAAATCCTGCCCTGATAGCAGTGTGTAAATCTATATAATCAATAAAACATATTGGTTACATAAACATTCGTTCAAATGATTAAAATTTGTTCAGTCAGGGGCTGGCTGTATCTTTCCTGTTCATGCCAATTGTTGTTTAATTAGCGCCCTTTTTTATTGGTCAACCTCGGCTGTAACATCATGGCACTATATGTTCAGAAGTATGGAGGCACTTCGGTCGGTACGGTAGAACGTATCGAGGCGGTTGCCGACAAGGTGAAATCCTTTCACGACGCAGGCCACCAGGTAGTGGTAACCGTTTCTGCAATGAGCGGTGAAACCAACCGTCTGATTGGACTGGCTAAATCCATCTCTGAAAACCCCTCTCCACGTGAAATGGACGTGCTGGTTTCCACTGGCGAGCAGGTCACCATTGCCTTGTTGGCGATGGCGCTGGAAAAACGTGGCGTCAGCGCCCGTTCCTATACCGGCTGGCAGGTTGGTATCAAAACTGACAGCGCGTTCATGAAAGCCCGCATCGAAGATATCGACACCGACTCCATGCGTGCCCAGCTGAATGCTGGCGGTATTGTGATTGTTGCCGGTTTCCAGGGGATTGATGACGACAACAACATCACCACGCTGGGTCGTGGCGGTTCCGACACCACGGGTGTTGCCCTGGCGGCCGCCCTCGGTGCTGACGAATGCCAGATCTATACTGATGTTGATGGGGTTTATACCACTGATCCACGGGTTGTTCCTGCGGCTCGGCGGATGGAAAAGGTGACCTTCGAGGAAATGCTCGAAATGGCCAGCCTCGGCTCCAAGGTTTTGCAGATTCGGTCGGTCGAATTTGCCGGTAAATACAAGGTTCCACTGCGCGTGCTTTCCACTTTCAAGGAAGGCAACGGCACACTGATCACAATGGAGGAGATGGGCTCCGTGGAAAATCCAGTTATCTCAGGTATTGCTTTCAACCGTGACGAAGCAAAACTGACCGTTAAAGGTGTACCAGATATTCCGGGCGTTGCCTCCAAAATTCTGGGTCCTGTCAGCGAAGCCAATATCGAAGTCGATATGATTGTGCAGAACGTCTCTGAAGACGGCACCACCGACTTTACCTTCACTGTGCATCGCAATGATTACGCCAAGACCAAGGCGATCCTGGAAAAGATCGGGCAGGAACTGAATGCCCGTTCGGTCAAGGGCACCGACAATATCTGTAAAGTGTCGATGGTGGGTGTGGGCATGCGTTCCCACGCGGGTGTGGCCAGCAAGATGTTCAAGGTTCTGGCTGACGAAAACATCAACATTCTGGCGATCACCACGTCCGAGATCAAAATCTCTGTTGTGATCGACGAAAAATATCTGGAACTGGCAGTACGCGCCCTGCATACCGCTTTTGGCCTGGACGCCGAGGAAGAGACTCAGGTTCCCGCCTGATTTTATTCTTCCTGTCTTACAAATTGGGGAACCTTCCTGACAGGAAGGACCCCAATGCACAAAATGTTCTCAATTTTCGATAATTTGGCTGACCATACCGGACTTAATGGTCAATACTTATATTGAGAGAACGACCCAGGCATTACGCCGCAGCACCCTAGAACTAACCAACAGGATTTCAGGAGAAACCCTATGCTTATTTTGACCCGTCGCGTAGGCGAGACATTGATGGTCGGTGATGAAGTAACAGTGACCGTCCTTGGCGTTAAGGGAAACCAGGTACGTATCGGTGTTAACGCACCGAAAGAAGTAGCTGTACACCGTGAAGAGATTTACCAGCGCATTCAGCGCGAAAAAGATGGTGGTGAGCCGAGCGGCAACTACTGATAATTTTTTTGCATTTCCTCTTTGCAAATGCAAAAAACGTGGTATCATGCGCGCCGTGATTTGGAGAGATGGCCGAGTGGCTGAAGGCGCACCCCTGCTAAGGGTGTATAGGTTAATACCCTATCGAGGGTTCGAATCCCTCTCTCTCCGCCACGTTTTCTGCTCCGCAGATCGCGTAAAATAGTAGTTGACGGTTTCAGTTTTATTACTATAATGCGCACCCCACGATACGCGCTCGTAGCTCAGCTGGATAGAGTACCTGGCTACGAACCAGGCGGTCGGAGGTTCGAATCCTCCCGAGCGCGCCATTCAAATCCTATTTGGATGGAATCTATCGTGAATTTTCTGAAGCGCGCTCGTAGCTCAGCTGGATAGAGTACCTGGCTACGAACCAGGCGGTCGGAGGTTCGAATCCTCCCGAGCGCGCCATCTCAGAAGATCTCGCCAGTATCTGGCACATCGAATCCCCCAAATATGTAGTCATCTTCTCCGTTAAAGCGACGGAGGTGAGAACCTCCCCGGGTTCGATTCGAGCACCGCGAGAAAACATTGGCGCTTGCGACAATGGCCCGCAGGGCGATAGTAATCCTCCCGAGCGCGCCATCTCAGAAGATCTCGCCAATATCTGGCACATCGAATCCCCAAAATATGTCGTTATCTTCTCCGTTCAAGCGACGGAGGTGAGAACCTCCTCTGGTTCGATTCGAGCTTTCCTTCGCAAAATTTTCCCTCAATATTATTCCCGAAGCGCCGGTACGGTTTCACTTCGCCAGTCCTGTTGTCTGCTTGATCAGCAAATCCCGCATGGTCCGAATAAACAGCTCGCGGCTGCGTCCACGACGGCAGATCAGTGAAAAGGGGGCCTGGTAACCAAATTCACTTGGCAGCAGTGGCCGTAAACGGCCGTCCTGGACGAAGTTCTGGCTGTAGTGCTCCGGCAGGTAACCGACAAATTTACCGGACAGAATCAGCGCCAGCTGGGCTTCCATGCTTTCCACCGTGGCAGTGCTGTGGCCAAAGCCACGTTTCCGCAAGTCGGCATTATTCCAGTAGCTGCGCGTTACCAGGCCGCATTGGGCGATCTGTTCGGCTTTCACCCGCCGCACGCTGAACAAGGGATGCTGGTCGCTGCAATACAACCAGTGCTGTTCGCGATAGAGCTTTTCCTCAATCACGTTGTTGATGCTGGAGGGGTAGTTGCCGATGGCGAGGTCCAGCTGGTTGTTGAGGATGCCCTGTACCTGCTCGTAGGGGCTGCGAATCTGCAGATTCAGGTGCACAGCCGGGAAACGCTCGTTGAACTGTCGCAGCACTTCCGGGAACGACAGCGCGCTGTCCATCACAGTGGCATCCAGTAAGGCGATGTGGAAGGTACCGCCCTGATCGCCCTTGAGGGCTTCGGCATGGCGCTCCAGCGATTCCACTTCTTCCAGCACCTTGACCGCCTGATGCAAAAATTGCTGCCCCTTCTCGGTCAGTGAAAAGCCGGAACGGCCACGCTGACACAGCACAAACCCCAGATTACCTTCCAGTTCGCTCATGTAGTTGCTGATTGCGGAAGTGGTCAGCTTGAGCTCCTGCTGGGCACCGGAATAGCCCTGATGCTGTACCACGGCCACAAAGACCTCGAGCAGGCGGATGTTGAAGCGTTTATCGGTTTTCATGAGATTAGGGTGTTCCTGAATACTTCAGTAATTTCTGAAGTGATTATTTTTTATTTCGTATTTTAGGGTCAAGGCTGGCTGCCTAACATGTCCTGAAAGCATCACGCTGTTTGCGGTCAGAAAGAGGAGCCAGCAATGGATAAACACTTCCACCAACCACAAAGTGGCAACGACATGCCGCGTTTTGGCGGTCGGGCGACCATGTTGCGGTTGCCGTTTGTTGAAGACCTGAAAGGTCTCGACGTTGCCTTTGTGGGGATTCCGCTGGACATTGGTACTTCCCAACGCGCGGGCACCCGTTATGGCCCACGCCAGATTCGTGCTGAATCCGTGATGATTCGGCCTTTCAACATGGCAACCGGAGCGGCGCCGTTTGAATCGCTCTCTGTGGCTGATATCGGTGATGTGCCGATCAACACCTACAGCCTGCTGAAGTCCGTCGATATCATCGAAAATTATTACACCCGGCTGAACGATTACCCGCTGGCGCCACTGACGCTGGGTGGTGATCACACTCTGACGCTGCCGATTCTGCGGGCGATTGCCAAAAAGCACGGTCCGGTTGGCCTGATTCATGTGGATGCCCACACGGACACCAACGACAACATGTTTGGCGAAAAGATTGCCCATGGCACGACCTTCCGCCGGGCGGTGGAAGAAGGTCTGCTGGACTGCAATCGGGTGGTGCAGATTGGTCAGCGCGCCCAGGGCTATTCCGCCAACGATTTCAAATGGGGTGAGCAACAGGGCTTCCGGTTGGTAACCGCCGAACAATGCTGGCACAAGTCGCTCGAAGCACTGATGAAGGAAGTGCGTGAGCAGATGGGTGACGGCCCGGTTTACCTGTCATTTGATATCGACGGCATCGACCCGGCCTGGGCGCCCGGTACCGGCACGCCGGAAGTGGGTGGGCTGACCTCGATTCAGGGGCTGGAAATCATTCGTGGCTGTAAGGGCCTGAATCTGATAGGTGGCGATCTGGTAGAGGTGTCTCCACCCTACGATCTCAGCGGTAACACCTCGCAACTGGCGGCCAACTATCTGTACGAAATGCTCTGTGTGCTACCAGGCGTTAAGTACGACAACGAATAACGGCGCCAGCCAATAACGACAAAACCTCGATTAAGACATTCCAATTATAATTATTCAGGGATTTACCATGAGCATAGAGAGTGGGCACGACAGCATATTGCCAACCCAGCCAGAAGACCGAAACCTCGGGCTGTGGGGCACGATTTTTCTGTGGACGGCCGCCACGCTGGTAACACCAACCGTGATGACCGGCCAGATGTTTGTACCGGACGTCAGCCCGTCATCAGCCTTTATGATGGTGTTGCTGGGTTCCATTATTGGCTGTGCGGCGCTGGCTGCAGTGGCCATTGTTGGCACCAAAACCGGCTTGCCAACCTTTGTGATTGCCCGTTCGACCTACGGTTATCACGGTTCCAAACTGTTTGCCGGACTGAACGTGGTGATTCTGGCTGGCTGGTCGCTGATTCAGGGCTATCTGGGAGCGATGGCGCTCAACAAGGTCGTCAATGTACTGTTTGGTTTCGATAACATCGTCCTGTGTATCTTCATCACGCAGGGGCTGGTGATGGTGATCACCATTCTGGGCCACTCCGGCGTTCAGAAAATCGAAAGCGTGGCGTCCTCGCTGATGCTGATTATGGCGCTGGCAGTGACCTATCGTCTGCTGAGCGAAAATGGCCTCACCGATATCAAGAACCTGCCGTTGTCGGATACGCCAAGCCTGACTGCCGCGATTGTGTTCGACATCGTGCTGGCAACCGCGTTCTCCTGGATTACCCTGCCGTGTGACTACAACCGTTACTGCAAGAGCAAGGCGGTTAGTGCGACCGGTATTGTCAGTGGTTACATGCTGGGCACCATTATCGCCATGGGTTTGGGAATTCTGGTGGGAGCGTTCTCGCTGGCACACGGCCATGAGCCAACCTACGATCCATCCGACATCATGCAGGGCGAATACGTGGTGATTGGTTCGCTGGTGATGTTCTTCTCGGTCATGACCACCAACATCATGGTGCTGTACAGCATCTCCATGAGCTCAATGTCGGTGCTGCCAAAGCTGCGTTTCCCGGTGGCAGTGCTGTTCTGGGGCCTGCTGATCATGGTTGCCACACTGGCGCAGGATCTGTTGCTGGCTTCGTTCTTCGACTGGGTATTGCTGGTCGGCGCGCTGATGATTCCGGTGTTCTCCATCATCCTGACCGACTATTACCTGCTGGGTGGCCGTCAGCTGAACATGGACTCAATCAACTTCCGCACTAACGGTCGTCTGGATATCAATATCAGTGCCCTTATCAGCTATGTTGTCAGCGCTGTATTCGCTATCTACTTCACCTACGTTTCGCCACTGGAGTTCGGCTCAACCGCCGCAACGCTGGTATTTGCGTCGGTGGTCTACATTATTCTCAACAAGCTGATGCCTGCTGCCAAAACGCCGCAGTTATCCGCCGCTGAATAATCGTTCAAGTGAAATAACATGATTCGTATTGAAAACTATCTGGGCAACAACCGGCAAGCTTCACAGCCTGCCGGTTACCTGCAGTCTGTTAATCCGTACAACCGTGAGGCCATTGCCGAGTTCCCATGCTCAGGCAAGGCCGAAGTGGACGAGGCGGTGGCTTCGGCTGAACAAGCGTTAGTTGGCTGGCGTCAGACCTCTGCAACGCAACGGGCGGATTATCTGGATCGGATAGCCTCTGCAATTGAACTGCGCAGCGAGCAGATCGCTGCCGCGATTACCGCCAGCTGTGGCAAGCCACTGACGGAAGCCGGTTACGATGTGCTGGATTCCATCGACTGCTACCGCTATTACGCCGCGCTGGCTCGTGAGCTGGCAGCGCAACAGGACGCGCAGGGCCTGCAGGCGGTTGCGATTGCCGATCCGGCTTTCAGCAGCCGTTTGCGGCGTGAACCTGTGGGAGTGGTTGCGCTCATCACCCCCTGGAATTTCCCCACCGTGACCACTTCCTGGAAGCTGGCTCCAGCGCTGGCAGCCGGTTGTACTGTGGTGCTGAAGCCATCGGAAGTCACGCCGCTGCCGGAATCCATACTGGCTGAGATTTGTACTGCCGCTGGCCTGCCTGCTGGTGTAGTGAATATTGTCTATGGCGCTGGCGAAGCAGGTGCCGCACTGGTGAGTCATCCGCAGGTGCGCAAGGTGTCATTCACCGGCAGTACTGCCACCGGTGCCCGCATTGCTCTGGAAACGGCGGCGGAGATCAAGAACCTCAGCCTTGAGCTGGGCGGCAAGTCTTCCATCATTGTGTTTGACGACGCGGATATGGAAGTGGCGCTGCAGGCCATTATGGGCGGGATTTTCTTTAATAACGGCCAGATCTGTTCGGCAACCTCCCGCTTGCTGGTGCACGAAGGCATTGCGGCTGAGTTGCTGGCGCAACTGCAACAGCGGGTGGCGCAACTCAAACCGTCGAATCCGGCTACGGCGGAGGCGGTGCTGGGCCCGCTGGCGTGTGAAGCCCAGTTCAACAAGGTGATGGAATATCTGGCCATTGCCGAAGCTGAAGGTTTGCAGTGTCTGAACGGTGGCAAGGCCTGCTCTGATGGCGTCAGCCAATGGATGGTCGAGCCAACCGTCTACGTTGATGTGCCGGTCAGCAGTCGTCTGTGGCAGGAAGAAATCTTCGGCCCGGTACTATGTTGCCGCACCTTTGCAACCGTTGAGGAAGCCATTGAGCGTGCCAACGACTGTGAATACGGTCTGGCTGCCACTGTAGTCAGCGGCGACGAACAGCGTGCCGAGGCGGTGGCCTGTCAGCTCGAAGCCGGTCATATCTGGCTCAACTGCGACCAGAAAGTGCTGGTGGAAACCAGCTGGGGCGGTATGAAAAAGAGTGGTCTGGGACGTGAACTGGGCCCCTGGGGCCTGAGTGCTTTCACCGAGGTGAAGCACATTACCCGCAAGTCCTGAATCACTCAGGACTGCCTTAAAAAGAACACGGGCTGCCGATTAGCCCGTCAGCTTCTGCAACCTGACTATTTCTGCCAGCTCCAGCAGTGCTGGCGGACGTTAGATTGAAGAAGTGACAGCGGACTGCCAGCCAGTCCGTCAGCCACTCCAACAGGCCCGGTTGTTGCCGATCAACAGCCAGGTTTGGTTACCGGAAAGCCATGCTGTTGCAGCAAGGCCAGCAGTTGTCGATCTGCTGCCGGGCTAAAACAGGGAATGCCATGCTGCTCCAGCAGTGCAGCCGTGACTCCCTGTCCTGTTGTGAGGGTGCTGGAAAAATGGCCGTCATAAGTGCCGTCGGCACCACAGGATGGCGAACGGGCCGCCAGCAGGGCTGCGACAACTTCGTTTCCCTGTGCGGTTTCCAGCGAGCTTTTGTCCAGTGCACGTTTGGCGCCCGCGACAAATTCTGCCGTCACATCATCACCGGCACGGGTAATAATCCGGCTGTTGCCCGCCAATACCTGATCGCCCTGGCCACCGATAATTTCTGCGGCGGGTCTGGGTGTCGGCAGGCCTCCGAGGACCTCCGGGCATACTACAACCAGCAAGCCCAGCTGCTGCCACAGGCTCAACAGCGGTTGCAAATGGCCAACCTTGTTTTCATTCGAATCACCGTCATAACGCACCGGCTGGCCCAGCAGGCAGGCGGAAACCAGCAGCTTTTTCATATCGACGGCTCTGCGAGCGGACGGCGGGCAACCACATGAATATAACGACCGAACAGCCGGTAGGGATCCAGCAAGCCGAATTCCAGATCCGCCTGGTCGACGGCGGGCTGGCCAATACGCTCACGGATTTTCTGGTGCATATGATCGTGAATACAACGAATACCACGCCAGCCAAGCGTTTCCATACCCAGTTGTTGCAGGCGTTCGAACACTTGTTCAGGATCAAGAGGGTGTTGCGGTGCATTACCTTCCTTGCGCAGCCGGTCGGTCGAGCCGCCCGGTGCATGGGTACGACCGTTCATCAGCTGACGCCACTGATGGCCATGGAGGTTGTAAAACATCAGTGACAGATAGCCGCCTGCAGCCACCTTGCTGCAGATCTGTGCCAGTTCTTCGAACGGCTGTTCCAGCCATTCCAGCACCGCATGATTGAGCACGATGTCGAACTGGCCAGGGAAGTGTTGATCGACCTGCTGCAGGGCGCTACAGGCACTTTGCAGAGGTAATCCGGCTTCGGCAAACTGCTGGTCTGCAAAGGCCAGCATTTCTGCCGACAGATCGCACAGGCTGATACTGGCGCCCTGTTGTGCCAGCTGAAGGGCAAACTGGCCCTGACCACCACCGAGGTCCAATACCCGGGCATTGGCGACCGGCAAGGCAAAGCGCTGGAAGTCATCCGTCAGCGCTGCCAGCCGTAACTGGCCCTTGGGGGTGTTGTAGATGGTGTTGCGGAAACGCGCTGCAATATCATCAAAATTGCGGTCGGGTTGGCTGCTGCCGGAATGGAGTTCTGGATTGGTGGTGCTCATAAAATACCTGTCCTGCGAATGCCGTCAGTCTAGCGACAAGGCCGGTCATAAGGCCAGTGAAGCTGAACGGCAATTAACAATTCAGCAATTGTCCCGGCATGTTCTGCAAACAGCGGTTTTCCTTTCTACACTATCTGGATGAAAGACAGGATAGCCAACCAAATGAGCCGTATTCCCTTTGAGGCTGATGTTTCGACAACTGCTACTGACAGCGGCTGGCTGTGCCCGTCGGCTGGTACCGAATGTCGTTTTCAACAGGAGTTGGTATCGCTGCGTCAGCAGATTATTCGTGATGCCCTGACCGGCCTGTTTAATCACCGCCATTTGATGGAATCACTGGAACGGGAAATCGACCGTACCGAGCGTTCGGAGCTACCGACCTGCCTGTTGATGATTGATCTGGATTATTTCAAGCAGGTCAATGATCGCTGGGGCCATGAAGTCGGCAACCTGGTGTTGCAGGCCAGTGCCCGGGTGATTCTGGAAACTACCCGCAAGCTGGATATCCAGTGCCGGTACGGTGGTGAGGAGTTTGCGGTAATCCTGCCGTCGACGCATCGGCTGGCAGCCCAGAACGTCGCCGAGCGGATTCGTCAGAATATCGAGGCGCTGGTGTTTGAACAGCAGGGCGAAACCTTTGGGGTCACCGCCAGTATTGGTCTGGCTTGCTTTGAAAGTGGTCAGCCTGCTATCGCCAGCGAACTGCTGCAACAGGCTGACAAGGAACTGTACCGGGCCAAGCAGCAGGGCCGAAATCAGGTGTGTTCGGCTCCGGAAGTGCTTTCCGAAAGCCATGTGACGGCCGACGAAAAAGCCCTGATGATGAGTTTGTTTGGTGGCGCCGACAGTGACGACGATTTTGACGACAGCAAACCGATCGGTTAGGGGGCGTTCTCAATTAGTAAAGCGGCCCTGCTGAGAGCCAGTTGGCTTCAGAACAAGGCATGAGGAGCGCTGTTTAGCCCGCTAAATAAGTGACGAATAACGCAGTGCCTGGAGCCAACTGGCCTCAGCCCGAAGGGTTATGGTTAAAAATCCACCATGCGGTGTTGTTGAACTTGTAAAGGGCTCGCCATTCCCTTCGTTCAACGCCTTGCCTGATGAATTTTTCTTCCATAACAGGACCCGTTAATTAATTGAGAACGCCCCCTAATGCTTTTGTTTGGCCAGCCAGCGATCCAGTGCGTTGGCAAAGTTCTGCCGGTCACGCTGATCAAAGGCTGACGGCCCGCCACTCTGGATGCCACTGGAGCGCATCGTCTCGTAAAAGTCCCGCATGTTCAGCCGTTGGCGAATGGTTTCTGCGGTATAGGGTTCACCACGCGGATTAATCGCCGACAGTCCTAATTCCATCGCTTCTGCTGCCAGCGGAATATCCTGGGTGATTAACAGGTCACCGCTGCTGGCACGTTCAATAATGGTGTGATCGGCAACATCAAAACCGGCCGATACAGACAGCTTTTTGATCCAGGGGGAATTTGGCAGCGGCAGCGCATGGTTGGCGACAAACCAGGTGCTGGTGGCGGTACGAACGGCGGCCTTGCAGATAATTTCCCGCACCACCGCAGGTATGGCATCGGCATCAACCCAGATCTGGGCTGGTTGTGGATCATTGGTACTCATTGGCAGACATTTCAAACTCTGGCTGGACGCGGGCTACTTTAGCACAGCTGTTGGTAGTGACCGTGATTGTTGTGCTTTCAAGAATGGTTGCAATGGCATAGCGGGCTCTGGCTAATGCGTCAGCCAGCCACTGAGGGTTTGCTGTTGTTGCTGGCGGCTGTCGAGACAAATGTCGTCATGGTGGCAGGTTGCCAGTGCAAACCCGCAAGACTGGTTGAAGGCAATTGGCCAGGTGGCCTTGCCACTGATGGCACGCCCCTGTGGACTGTGGTGCTGATGCTCACTGATCCATTGGCAGCCATCCTGAATATCACCAAAACTGACTTCCTGCTGCTGGCTGTCGAGCACAATCCAGCCTTGGGCGGACTGGGTCTGGTGAATGCCGTAGGCTAACAGGTGAGCGGTATCCGGTTCTGGTTCCGGGCAGATGCCCCACTCAAGGCAGGATTCCCACAAGCGTTGCTCGAGTTCCGGCAATGCGTATGGCAACACCACATAACAGCTGAAATCTTTTGCCCCGAGCCGTTTGAGATGGCTCAACCAGTGGTTCAGCTGGCTGCCATGAGCCGGTTCGCCGGTTGGCAGATCGGTTGCTTCAACGATCAGGATGATCCCGAGGGTTGCCATATTCATTGGTTCGTCTCGATCTTGATGGCCCTCAACGATAATCCAGCCATTTGCAGCAGGTAAAGCGTTGAATGCCCGCATTGGTCTGTGCAAATAGGGCAAAACGGCCCTGCTTGTCGGCTGCATTCAAGCCATCGAACAGCTTGTCGATAAATCTGCTATTGAGTGATTTCTGAACAGCGAATCACCAACTAGGCTGAATAGAAGACAACTCTGTGAAGGTGATGGGTATGCCCAATTTGACGATTCAGGCCCGCGTGTTGGCGCTGGCACTGATTCCTGCTGCTGTATTAACTGTATTCCTGACCCTGTTTAACCGTGACCAGGCGGCCAGCATTGGCAATGAAGCCATGCAGAGCTACGCCGAAGGCATGACCAACAGCAAAAAGCAGGAGTTGAAAAACTATCTGCAGCTGGCTCGTACGGCGATCAGCCATTTGCAGGCACAAGGGGATTCACCGGAATTACGCCAGCAAGCCTGGCAACTGCTACGGCAGTTGCGGTTTGACGATGCTGGCAGTGATGGCTATCTGTTTGCCTACGACGCTCAGGGCGTGGTGCTGATGCATGGAGCGAATGCGAAGCTGGAAGGAAAAAATCTTTGGGGCTTTCAGGACCCGGATGGCAAATACCTGATTCAGGAATTACTCAAGGCCGCCCAGGCTGGCGGTGGTTATGTTGATTACCGCTGGAAAAACGCTGCGACTGGCCAGCCAGCCCCAAAACTGGGTTATGCCGAGATGCTGCCTGGCTGGAATGTCATGCTCGGAACCGGCTTCTGGATTGATGGCCTCGACAGCCAGATTCAAACCATGGATCAACGGGTCAATAAATCCCTCACAGAAGCGCTGTGGGGCTCAGTCACGTCGTCAGCAGTGGTGCTGGTATTGATTGTGGTGCTGGCGCTGCTGGTGGTTGGCAGCATTATCCGGCCGTTAAAAAGCGCCGTGGCAGCCATGAATGATATTGCCGGTGGCGGCGGTGATCTGACCCAGCGGCTGCAGATGAAGGGCAGGGATGAACTGGCTCAGTTGGCAGGCGCCTTTAACCAGTTTGCTGATCAGGTACATGGGCTGGTCACTGAAGTACGGCGCTCAACCGACACGCTTAACCAGTCCAGTACGGAATTGGGTGATGTCATGACTGGCGCCGAAAAAGGCGTGCAGCAACAACAGATGGAAAGTGATCAGGTTGCCACTGCCATGTATGAAATGACCGCCGCTGCGCAGGAAGTTGCCAGCAGTGCGGTACGAACCTCCGCTGCTGCTGACGACGTTAACGACCAGATCCAGCAGGCGTTGCAGCTGGTGCATCGTTCTACTGACGTGATGTCCGGGCTGTCGGAACAGGTTGCAGCCGGGGTGACGGGCATTGAACAGCTGAGTCACGATTCCCGTCAGATTGACAGTGTGCTGGACGTTATTCGCGGCATTGCTGAACAGACCAACCTGCTGGCACTCAACGCTGCCATTGAAGCCGCCCGCGCCGGTGAAGCCGGTCGCGGCTTTGCGGTGGTGGCTGACGAAGTTCGTACACTCGCCAGCCGCACCCAACAAGGCACCCAGGAAATCCAGACCACCATCGAACGGCTGCAACAGGGCTCCGGTAATGCCGTTAGCCTGATGGGGCGTATCAGTGAGCGCAGTGAAGCGGCGGCGGCAGAAACCCGCAAGGTCGACGATGCCCTGCAATTAATCGGCAGCGCCATGTCGACCATCACGGATATGAACAACCAGATCGCCACCGCCGCTGAAGAACAGGCCAGTGTGGCGGAAAGCATTAACCAGAACGTGCATCAGATTGTGGCGATTTCCGAGCAAACGGCGGCCGGTACTGAACGGGCGGGGCATTCAACCCGACGGCTGAAGGAACTGGCAACGGCGATGTCTGAGCTGGTGAGACGGTATCGGGTGTGATAATGGGCTATTTTGCCTGTTAAGGCTGTAGCGGAAGGCCATAGTGGCCTTCCAGTTAATTGGCGTGGCCATGTTAATGAAACATTAGGACATGACACACCAGCCGGAACAGAATACCGACAATGGCGCCTAACACGGCCACCTTGATGACGGCAGCGACTTGCTTGCCTGCGGTGGCAAAAATCGCGACGCCAGCCAGATCAAGTGGTGAAATCAGCAACCCAGCCAGCAGGTTGATGTCACGGCTGCTGAGTTCACCGGATTGATACTGCTCCATCAATATCCCCAACACGGCGGTACCACCTGCAACAAATTTGGTGATGGCCAATAGCAAGGTTGCAGAGGGAAAACCGATCAGTTCAAACAGCCATGAGCACTGGCTTTCCAACCAGTCGATTGCACCGGAAGCGCGTAGCAAACTCACCAGTACCAGCGTCACAATCAGCAGCGGCATGGCACCAATCGTAATATTCCAGGCGTCTTGTCCAGCCCGGCGAATGATCGCCAGCAAGCGACGATCATAGTCATCCACATCACTGTCCGGTGAGCTTGTCAGGCTTGTCGCGGGCAGGTTTCTACCGAACAGGTGATAGGTTATGGCTGCCGCAACCAGGCCGCCAGCAATCGCAATAACAATCACGCTACCAATTTGCAGGCCCGCTGCCGCAAGCGGGAAAACCACATTGGCCTGTGCCAGTGACATTACCATTGCCAGGGTTGCTGTCAGATGGCGGGGCGAAACGTTTCGCTTGGCCATCAGGGCAATGGTTGCCAATGGGGCGGTTGAGCTGACGAACATTTCCTGAATCAGCGCAAATACCCCCAAACCTGCGATACCCAACGGCAACAGCAAGGGTGCCAAGCGGTCAGCCAGGAGGGAAACCAGACCACGGCTCTCAAGCCATAACATCAGGCTGAGCATGACGACCATAATGGGCAGCAATACAAACAGTGACAGCTCTACGGCTGACCTTCCTGCGGTGAGAATGAGCGTCGCCAGGCTATCCATCAGATTCCGAATCCTGCCTCGATTTGCTGTACGGCACCGCTTTGTCTGAGCAGGTCGATCTGCTTTTGCAAGGTCTTGATGATGCTGTCCGGTGTTTCAGGATTCATGGCGAGGTACACCGGGGTTTTCATAAAGCTGATGACCTTTTTTACCTCCCCCATGTTGGTGGTATCGGCAGCTTTATACGGACCTGTGAGGACATCCGAGACCCACAGGTCGATGGTGCCTTGTTCAAGCAGGTAGGGGTTTTCACGATCGTCGGCAACGATTGACAGGTTATAGCCCTTGTCCTTGAAGAAGTTGGTAAAGCTGTCGCCTTTCAGACCGCCGATTTTGTATTTTTTGGCGTCTTCTACCGACTTCAGCTTGATTTCACTGTCTGGACGCGCGAACAGCGCACCAGTCATGTAGGTAATGGGGCCAACCCACTTGAACATGTGTTCCCGTTCGGCACTGCGGATGGTGCAAAAAATACCGTGGTTTTTAAGACGTTCAACCCGGTCAAGACCAAAACTCCAGTTACGCAGCTTCATGGTGTAGTCGATGCTGGTGTTGGCTAACATCCGTTTCACAATGGTGGTGCACATGCCTTCGATATCCTCGGCCTTGTGGGCGTAAGGAGTACCGTCAACGGTCATGTTGTAGGGCGGGTACTGATTGGTAAACAAATAAAGCCTGGTGTCGTCTGCTGAGGCCAGCATCGACCAGACGGTGAGAACGGCCAAGGCTGTTGCTTGTACAAAAAACGTCATGAACTCGCTCCTGACGGCAGTGGGCAGCTGGTGCCGGATTGGCTTTGCTGGTTGCTGATTTTTATGCACGCAGCGCCGGTCTCTTGTCCACGCTGGCTGTCGCTATTGGTCGTCGCAGGGCGAATAACGCCGCAAATTGTATAATCGAGTCTGCTTATCCCATGTATTAAACCGATTACTTAATGCTTTATGAATATCGGTGTTCTGAGTTGGTATTGCAGATGGTATTTAAAAATCCGGGTTTAAAAGACCTGCTTTAGCAAGCATTTGTTGTGAACAGTTAAAAACAAAAATGACCGCTCATGGAAATTCTGGAAATCACAACGGTTGTTGCCTCTGAAAATTGTCTGAAATGGCAGCTGTTCGTGCGTTTATGTGTCATTACAAGCCACTGAACTGCAAGAAAAATAATCCAGCAATGAACACCGATTGTCATTGAACCCGCATGTAATCAGGGTTTTTCAGGGATTGGCGACGTCCAATTCCAATCATAACCTGAAGTTTTCAATAGCATTGTTAAAAAGTTGTTTGTTTGTTTTTAATCATCGTATTTACCATTCGATGTCATATAGAAGTCATATCCAGTCCGGATTTTGATAAATATTTTAAGGGCTTTAATATGTTGTTTAATGGTATTTACACGCCAGTTATCACGCCGTTCTCGGAAGATATGTCAATCAATTTTGATGCCTATTCACAGCAGGTTGCCTATCTTGCCAGTGCTGGTGTTCATGGTTTGATGATCGGCGGAACGACGGGTGAATATTATGTGGAAAGTATCCAGGAACGTATTCAACTACTGAAAACGGCTCGTGATGTGGCTGGCAAGGATATCCAGATTATCTTTGGTACCGGTTCGACCGATCCCCGGGTTTCGGTTGAGCTGGCTGCCGCCGCTGCGGATAACGGTGCTGATTGTGTGCTCATCGGTACGCCACCATATTCATTGCCAACCCAGCAGGAACTGGCTGATTTTGCACTGGCGGTCGATAAGGCTGCCGGTCTGCCGGTGATGCTCTACAACTACCCGGATCGTATGGGTATCAACATGGAAGCCGAGTTTTTCGAACGTGTGTTTGATGCTTCCGAAAACTTTGTTGCGATCAAGGAAAGCTCTGGCGATATCAATCGTCTGCATTTACTGCTGAACCAGTATCCAGAGCTACAAACCGCGTGTGGCATGGACGATCAGGCGCTGGAGTTTTTTGCCTGGGGTGCCAAAGGCTGGGTTTGTGCCGGTTCCAACTTCCTGCCAGCAGAACACATCGCCCTGTATCAGGCTTGTGTTGTTGAAAACGATTTCAACAAGGGCCGCAAAATCATGGCTGCCATGATGCCGCTGATGCATGTGCTGGAGCAGGGCGGCAAGTTTATCCAGAGCGTCAAGAGCGGGGTTTCCCTGGCTGGTCGTCAGGGCGGTCTGGTACGCCCACCGCTGCAGGGACTGGCTGCTACCGAAGAACAGGTTCTGGCTGAGGTGATTCAGGTGCTGAAAAACCGGGTTGCCGAGATCGTTGCAGGCTGATTGCCAACATTCGCCGGTCTGGCGGGCTCGTCAGGCCGTGCTTTCCCGCTCATCGAAAAGGATTAATACCATGTCCGATATGCTGACCTACGAAGAATACAAGGCGCTGGCCAAGACCATTGAGTTACCTGATCAGGCGTTTATCAATGGCCAGTTCTGTCCGGCTGCCAGTGGCAAAACCTTCGTTTCAACCAATCCGGCAACGGGTGACAAGCTGGCAGATATCGCTGCCTGTGATGCAGAGGATGTTGATTTTGCCGTCGGCAAGGCGCGCGAAGCGTTTGAAGATGGCCGCTGGAGCAAACTGCATCCGAATGAACGCAAGGACATTTTGCTGAAACTGTGTGAGCTGGTGGAAGCCAATGCCCATGAGCTGGCAGTGATGGAAAGCCTCGATTCCGGCAAACCCATTAGCGATTGCGAAAATATCGATATTCCCGAGTTTGTGCACACCCTGAAATGGCATGCCGAGCTGGTCGATAAAATCTACGACCAGACCGCCCCGGTTGGTCCTGGTGCCATGTCGATGATCGTACGCGAGCCGGTTGGCGTTGTGGGGGCGGTACTGCCGTGGAATTTCCCGCTGCTGATGCTGGCCTGGAAAATTGCGCCTTGTCTGGCTGCCGGTTGCACCATGGTACTGAAGCCTGCGGCCCAAACCACTCTGACGGCACTGAAAGTGGCTGAACTGGCAAGTGCTGCCGGTTTGCCTGCGGGGGTGCTGAATATTGTGCCTGGCAGTGGCCGTGAGGTGGGTGAGCCAATTGGTCTGCACATGGATATCGACATGGTGACCTTCACAGGCTCAACTGCGACCGGCCGTCGTTTCCTGAATTATTCTGCCCAGTCCAATCTGAAAAAGGTGGTGCTGGAGCTGGGTGGCAAGAACCCTTGCATTGTACTGGATGATGCCGAGCGACTAGATGAAGTTGCCCAGCAAGTGTGTGCCGCGGCGTTCTGGAACATGGGTGAAAACTGCTCGGCCGGTTCCCGTTTGATCGTTCAAAAAGGCATTAAGGACGAGTTGCTGGAACGTATCAGCCATTACGCCAGCGAATGGACGGTCGGTGACCCGCTGAATCCGGCAAATGCGTTGGGGGCGATGATCGACAGTGGTCACTTTGCCAAGGTGGCCAGTTATCTCGAGCTGGCTCGTGAAGTGGGTTACGAGGTGCCAGTCGGTGGCGAAACCATGGATGGCGTGTACATCCAGCCCACCGTTGTCGATGGCGTCAAAAACTCCGACAAAATTGCCCGGGAAGAAATCTTTGGACCGGTTTTGTCTGTGATCACAGTGTCGACCTACGAAGAAGCGATTGCTGTCGCCAACGATACCGAATACGGCCTGGCAGCCTCAGTGTTTACCGCCAATGCCCGCAAGTCCTTGCGTGCCGCCCAGGCCATTCGTGCTGGCACCGTAACGGTTAACTGCTTCGGTGAAGGTGATATCAGCACTCCGTTTGGTGGTTATAAACAGTCCGGTTTTGGCGGCCGCGACAACTCCATTCATGCCCATGACCAGTACACCGAAATAAAAACGATCTGGGTCGACCTCAGCGCAGGCTGATACCTCAACAATCTCCATCAGTGTCTGTCGCTGCCGATGTTCTCCGGCAGCGACTTTTCAGGCTAATACAAGATGCAAAACACAAGAATCAAGGCGCGTCGTTTGCCCAGAGACCCGGGGCCTGCCGCCTGGAATCGCATTCTTCCTGTGCGTGCTGGCTATGCTCCACTGGAGCAGGACGTCAGTGTTGACTGGGCTATTGTTGGTGGTGGTTTTGCCGGGCTGGCAGCGGCACAGCGATTGAGCCAGCTGGTGAATGGAGAGTCCATCATGGTGTTGGAGGCTTCACAGCTGGCGGAAGGACCGGCCGGACGTAACAGTGGTTTTATGATCGACCTGCCGCATGAACTCAACTCTGAGAGTTATGCTGGCAGCCATGATGCAGACATTCGCCAGATCCGCCAGAACCGCTCAGCGATTCGTTTTGCCAGCGCGATGGCGGAAGAATATGGCTTTGCTGCAGGTACGCTGACAGCTGTTGGCAAGGTCACTGCGGCCTGTACGGCAAAAGGCCAGCGTCATATCCAGAGCTATCGGCAACATCTGGACTCGATTGGCGAGCCCTACCGGCTGATGGATCATGCTGACATGATCGAATATACCGGTTCGGAGTTTTATCACACCGGGCTGTTTACACCGGGAGTGGTGATGATCCAGCCTGCCGGTTTTATTCGTCAGGCGGCGGCCGGGCTGGTTGAACGGAAGGGGGTGGTTATTCATGAAAACACCCCGGTCCAGCAACTTGACCTGACCAGCGGCCTGCACACCCTGACCACGCCAAAGGGCAAGGTTAAGGCCCGGCGGGTGATTATGGCGGTGAATGGCCATATCCAGTCATTTGGCTTTTACCCATCCAGGTTGCTGCATGTTTTTACCTACGCCTCAATGACTCGCCGTCTCAGCCAGGACGAATTACAACGTCTCGGAGGTGAACAGGACTGGGGAATTTTACCTGCAGATCCGATGGGCACGACAGTGCGCAAGATATCGAATTATCAGGGCAGCGGTGATCGGCTGATTATTCGCAACCACGCCACCCTGAATCAGTCACTGGAAGCCAGTCAGGGCAATCTCAACCGTGCTCGCAAAATGCAGCAGCTGTCTTTTGAGCGTCGTTTCCCAATGCTGAAAGGTGTTGAGATGGAGTACCTTTGGGGCGGGCGTCTGTGTCTGTCACTGAACTCGGTACCGGCTTTCGGGGAAGTGGGCGAGCGGCTGTGGTCGGCCTGTTGCCAGAATGGCCTGGGTACGGTGAAAGGAACCCTGGCCGGTATGATGGCGGCGGAACTGGCTGCCGGTAATGCGAATAATCCGGAGTTACTCGAATTCATGCAAACCGCTGAACCGCGCAGGCTTCCGCCGGAACCGTTTTTATCGTTTGGCGCGAATACAGTAATGCGTATTAAAGAATGGCAGGCGGGACTGGAAGTTTAATATATAAATAACCTGCGCTGGTGTTGTATTGATACCTTGAAAGTATTCGTGCAAATAGAAGACATTCAGGACAATACAGGACAGCAAATCATCAAATATATAAGAGCAGATGTCCTGAAACCTGCATGAATACTGGCTTCGCGAGAATGATAACCTGAAGTTATCAAGAGTGTCGAATATATGTTATTAGATGTTTGAAGGGCTGCTAAATATACTTGATAACAACAAGTGATCAGAAATATAAAATATAATAATAGCAAAACGATCATCAGTCTTGATGCTGTTGATATTCCACCCTCGTTTAAATTGAAAGACTGGTAGGAAATATAATGAAATCAACAAATAAAACACTGCGCAATAAATCCTGCATCATCGGATTAGCCATGCTGGCGGGAGTCAGCGTTTCAATGGAAGCTGCAGCCAGTAATGACAAGTTCAAGCTGACGCTGGCGCTGGAGTCTGGCGACCGGGATTCAGCTTCCGGCAAATCGATGCAAATGTGGGCGGATCTGATCAAGAAGGATTCTGCTGGCCGTATCAAGGTAAATGTTTTTTATCAGGGCGAACTGGGCGGCCAGCAAGAGCTGTTTGACCAGTTGGTAAAAGGCAATATCGATATGATGTTGACCTGGCCACAAACCTCTTATGATGATCGCCTGGCGGTTAACTATATTCCATATCTGACGCTCGGCTGGAATGATGCTCTCAGCGCCTATACCGAAAATGGCTGGCTCAAGAATATCCTTGAACCTGTATACAAGGATATTGGTCTGAAATATTTTGGCCCATATCCGGAAGGTTTTGGCGGTATTGCCACCAAGGGAAAATATGCCTTGAGCTATGAAGATGCCCAGGGCATGAAGGTTCGTTCAACACCGGTTTTCCCACTGCCGCAAACCATCAACGCGATGGGCTTCCAGGCGGTTCCGATTGACTGGTCAGAAGTCTACACCTCGATCCAGACCGGCGTGGTTGATGGCGATTCCGGTAACGTTATTTACTACGATTACGAGTACTTCCGTGATCAGGTTAATTATTACGTACAGACCAGCCATAACTTCTCATCCTATGCCTTGCTAATGAACTGGGATCACTGGCAGGAGATGGATGCAGAAGATCAGAAAATCATTGCTGATGCTGCCCAGAAAGTGATTGAGCTGCAGTTTGCCAATGCCAGGACCGAAGATGAAAAGTGGATTGCGGCGGCCCAGAAGTCCGGCATGAAATATATCGTGCCGAACAAACAGCAGATGCATAACTGGGTTGAACGGGTGCGCGCAGAGGTATGGCCACAGGCAGAAGAAAAGCTGGGCAAGGATTTGATGGACAAGATTCGTGCTAATGCCTCGGTACCAGAATAACGGCCAGCATGGCTATTATAAAAAGTGCCGATAAATAGAATATCCGGCCGACCAGGTCGGATATTTTTTTGAATCACAGGAGTTTTTTATGCATTTAATCCTGTCCGTATTGTCCGCTATCGACTGGGTGTTATATCGGCTGATATATCCTCTGGTTGTTTTGCTCAGTATTGCCGTGGCAACCATGGTTGCCTTCGGTGTGTTCAGCCGGGAGCTGCTTGATCAGCCGGTGTTTGGTCTGGAGGAGCTGATCCTGTTGGCCGCGGTGTGGCTGTACATGCTGGGGGCGGTGCTGGCCTCGCGGGATCGTTCCCACCTGTCAGCCGATTTTGTTCAGACGTTCGTCAAGAACCCCAGAATCGTGCATGGCTTTCATTTGTTCGCCATTGCGATTTCATTGGTGATGGCCGCTTTCTTTACTACGTGGTCATTTGATCTGCTGGCGTGGGGCGTCCAGCGTGGTCAGGCGACCACGGTGTTTCAGATTCCCCTGTACCTGTCACAGGCCAGCCTGTTTGCCGCCAGTTTGATGTTTATCGTTTATCTGCTGCGCGACCTTGTTACCGAACTGCTCGAGTTTATCGAAGGCAATCACGACCAACATAGCCAAATGGCTGAAGATACAAAGATCGAAGGTTAAGTTATGGGTGCTTTATTTGCCATTGCGGCTGTGGTTTTGCTGATGATGATCGGGGTTCCGGTTGTGTTCTCGTTTGCGGCCATGACCCTGGTTCTGTCCTACGTCTACGATGTTGACGTATCGTCGCTGATGACGACCGGGTTCTGGTCGATTAACTCATTGATTCTGCTTGCATTACCCCTGTTTGTAATGACAGGTTATCTGATGCAGGCCGGTGGTATGGCTGCCCGACTGGTTAACTTTGTTGAAGCTCTGGTTGGCCGTTCACGGGCCGGGATGGGGTCTTCGATGGTGGTTGCCTGCGGGGTCTTTGGGGCTATTTCCGGAACTGCATCGGCGGCGGTTGCCTCGATTGGCACCATCATGATCGGGCCGATGGAGCGGCATGGCTACAAGCGCGAGTACACCAGTGCCTTGCTGGGTATTTCATCGCTGCTGGGACTGCTGATTCCACCCAGCATCACCATGATTCTGTTTGCGGTGGTGACCCGTCAGTCGGTAGCTGCCTGTTTTCTGGCGACGATTGGCCCGGGCATCCTGCTGATCATCATGCTGTGCTTCCTCAACTGGCTGAAGGTTCGCAAGCAGGAAGACAGTGCGGTTGAAAGCCTCACATTTTCCGAACGTATGGCTGATGTGCGCAAGACTGGCTGGAAAGCATTACCAGCTCTGTTTTTACCTTTCATTATTCTTGGCGGCATTTATGGCGGTGTTTTCACTCCCACTGAAGCAGCGGCCATTGCCGTGGTTTATGCCATTCCGGTCGGCCTGTTTGTGTATCGCGAGCTGGATCTGAAATCGATGTTCCGCTGTTTGCTCCAGGCTGCTGCAACAACCGGCGTAATCATGGTGATTCTGGTGTTCTCCTTTGTTGCCAGCCGTATCTTTACGCTGGAGCGGGTGCCGCAGGAGCTGACCGAAGTACTGATGGACACTTTCCAGAGCCCGATTCTGATCCTGTTACTGGTTAACGTTTTTCTGATTCTTCTGGGTATGTTCATGGATGACGTCAGTGTGGTGGCGATTATCAGCCCGCTGTTGTTGCCCGTGATGCAGGACATTGGTGTGTCGCCGGTGCAGTTTGCTGCCATCGTTGGCACCAGTGTGGTGATTGGCTGTAACAGCCCGCCAATGGCGCCGATCCTGTTCATGACTTGCCGTATCGGTCAGGTCGGGATTTCCAAGGTGATGCGACCAGCCATGTTCTTTATGTTTTTTGCGGCCTTACCGGTCATGTTGGTAACTACTTACTGGTCACCGCTGGCTTTGTATTTACCTCGTATGTTTGGCTATATCGACTGAAGATCCATGTACCGCCAGGCAAGGTCCGGCAGGAAACAATTATGTTGCGCAATTCATCCCTGACAAAAGCCAGCCCGGATATGACCCGCCAGATACCTCTGCCGGCGGGTCTCGGCAAGCCTTCCACGGCGGCGCTTGAACGCACCCAAAAAGTGGTGTTTGTGTTGCTGGAACACTTTTCGATGGTGTCTTTTACTGGCGCTGCTGATGTATTGGTGACGGCCAACCTGTTGATGCCAGCGCCTATGTTTGAGGTGAAAACCTGCTGTCTGAAAGGCAGCAGGGTTCGCAGTGATCTGGGGGTGGAGCTAACGGTTGATAACGATCTTGATTCACTCAACAGCGATCAGATTGATGTACTGGTTGTTTGTGGAGGTTATCGGACGCCGCTGAAGCAATATCCGGCACTGACCCGGCTGATTCAGCACTGTTATCAGCAAGGTGCAAGAACCGGTGGCTTATGGAATGGCGCTTATTTCCTGGCGGCTGCCGGTTTAACCGATGCCGGTGCTCTGGCGATTCATCCGGACAGCCGGATTTTGATTCGTGAGCATTTTCCCCAGGTGCAGCTTTCCAATCTGCCAGCGACGGTGGACCAGCAAATTTTCAGCTGTGCCAGCCCGGATGGTTCGATCAACAGCATGCTGAAGCTGCTGGAGCATTTACACAGCATCAAGCTGAAGCAGGATGTGGGCTCCATCCTGCTTTCCAACCTCGATCATACCCTGGCGATCCCGCTGCAAAAGTCGATGGGGAGGCTGCCTTTGCCGTTAATGCAGGTAATCGAGCTGATGGAAAATAACATCGAGGAAGTACTTGAGATGGTGGAGATCAGCACTTATACCCAGCTGTCTCGCCGCCAGATCGAACGACTTTTCAGCAAGCATCTGAAAACCAGTCCAGCGAAATTTTATCTGGAATTGCGCCTGGCAAAGGCGCGCGATCTGATCATGAAAACCAGTTACAGCGTCAGTGAGGTGGCGGTTGCCAGTGGCTTCACCAGCATCACTCATTTCAGCCGGGCTTTTAAATCCCAATATGGTTGTTCACCCAGCCATATGCGAGGGGAGTTTGGCGGCTGTGCTGTAGGATTCCGCTGATATCCACGGGAACAAAACGCCTTGACCCTTAAGGTTGGCTGAACTAGCTTTCAGGAATGTTGCAAGATGACCTCAAGAGTTGATATGAGCCGCCACGCGGAACCGGACAAAATCTTTCTGAAGATGCCTTCGTTACGAGCGGTAAAATCCTTCACTGCGGCAGCCAAATACCAGAACTTCACCCGTGCGGCCGAAGCTTTGTGTGTGACTCAGGCGGCTATCAGTCGGCAGATTCGTGAACTCGAAACCCATCTGGGTGTGCAGCTTTTCAAACGCGAAGGCAGAACGGTTGAGCTGACTCCGGCGGGGGTTATTTTTTATGATGCTGCCTATTTGTCTTTCGTTAATATCGCCCAGGCCGCCGAACGAATACAACATATGGATGAGCGTAAAAAGCTGCTGACCATTTGTTGTACCCCGGCATTTTCGGCATTCTGGTTATCTGGCCGTTTACCGGATTTTTTCAGAAGTAATCCGGATATCGACGTTAACGTCATCACCACGGAAAACTTCCTGCATATGGAACCCGGGGTGTATCCGGATGTATTTATCAATAAATCTGCAGACCCGAGGGAAGGTTATCATTCAGTCCCTTTATTTCACGATCTGATATATCCGGTTTGCACCCCGCAGTTTCTGCAAGAGAACCCGAATATATCCACGCTGGATGGCATCTTTACAACCAGTCGCCTTAATCTGAGCCCATATGGACGGGCACAGGTCGCCGAGCATCTGGACTGGGATGTCTGGTTTTCGTTTTTTCCTGATCTGGATGGCTCGCAGGTCATTCAGTCTCATTTATTCAGTGCCAATGACTACAATACCCTGATGAGTATGGTGTTACGCCATCAAGGGGTTGCTTTGGGGTGGCATCATCTGGTTTCCCAGCTGGTGACGGATGGGGTATTGGTGGTCCCTTGTGCTGATCAGGTTGAGTTGACCCAGAAGCGGCATTACATGAGCTATCTTGGCAGCAAGGCTAATGAGTCTACCTTTCAGCGTTTTCAGGAATGGCTGATGAATGAAGTCTCGATGGAAAAAACAGCGATATACAATGGATAATATCTGTCATTTATAAAATGGCCTGATTGACGTATTTTAAAGAAATAATATTTGCTGTATTTGATTTCAGGTTTGGATTCTGTTGGTTGATGGTGTTGCAGATTTTAATATCTATTACTGGTTGTTATTATTAGTACGGTAAATATGTTGTTGGACTGCTTTTGAATTCTATAAATATACTGGATTTACTTGTTTGGGATTCTTAATCCCGAAATAAGCCCTTGTATATCTGTGGAGTGGTTATGAATTATAAGAAGGTGGTTTTTGCCAGCGCTATGCTGACTTCGGCAATATCCAGCGCATATGCAACACCCAGTATCAATTTCTATGGTTTTGTGGATATCGGTCTGGAAAAATATAGTGAAGCCGGTATTAATGGCGGCTCTGACATTTTTGAAGGCCAGTTCTCGCCAAACGGTAACCCGGATGGCAAACAGTTTTCACAGTCCAACAATGTGCAGTCTCGTCTGGGAATTCGTGGTGAAGAAGATGTCGCCGCTGGCTGGAAAGGCAGTTACCGGATGGAATTTACTGCCAACGTGCTTGATAACGGCGGTCAGGCTTTATCTACCCGGCTGGGCTGGCTGGCGTTGTCGAAAGGTCCCCATACTTTCAAGGTCGGTAGCCAGTGGTCGCCGCTATACGGTTACAACGGCTGGAACACTAACCGCAGTGAATCGCATGGTTATGCGTCTTACTACTACATCACTGATCAGCTGCCTGGCTCCATGGCCTATGGCTTCCGTAATGACACTAGTGTGTCTTACACCTATGGCAGCGGCCCATACAGTGCCAGTCCTTTCACGGCCACGGTGTCGCTGCAGGTGAACGATGATGACCGTGCCAACGCCGATGGTGATCTGTACAACAACAGCGGTATTACCGGTGTGCAGGTTGGTGCTGCCAGTTCGTTCGGTAACCTGACCGTCAATGCTGCGTATGCCAAAAGCATCGTCAAGGAAAGTGATGCTGCGAAAGCCGCTAATGTCGACGTTGCCGCACCAAGCGTGGTGATGCTGGGCGCCAAACTGCAGGCCAGCGATGCGCTTGATTTTGGCCTGGCTTATCGTGCCTCAGATCGTGATACCGGCAAGGATAGTGGCCGTTATAGTGTGACTGCATCTGTCCAGTATCAGATGACCAAAGAGCTGGGTCTGCATTTTGGTGCTGCGACCGGGGAAGATGAAGATGAAACCCAGCGTCAGCTGGATGCCAACTGGTTCGGTCAGGCGTTGTATCAGGTAACTGATTCCCGTCAGGTTCGATTTGAATTCGAACATGTTGACTATGGTAAATCCGTGATCAATGGCACTCGTCAGGATTGGGGCAGTGCCAATATCTACCTGATTTCCATGCGTCAAAGCTTCTGATTCTGTCTGTATTGCTCGTCCGTTTTTTGTGTGTAAATCCATGCTGGTTTGCCAGCTTTGCCTACCCCGCGGGGTAGGCTTTTTTGTTTCTGCTGTCCACAAATTCAGTAGTAGTCAGAATCTTGCTGTGTATCCAGCACCTGGTTTATGTTTATCGCTATGCAAACGATCACGGATTATTGAAAGCCTGTCGCGGTTTTGCCATGCATGGCTGATGGGGTTCGTGCGCTCGCCAGTCACACCCAATAAGGCATCCAGAAAATCCAAACCACCATCGAACGGCAGCAACAGGGCTCCGGCAATGCCGTTAGCCTGATGGGGCGTAGCAGCGATGGCTGGGAAGCGGCAGAAATCCGACGGCTGAAGGAACTGGCAACGGCGATGTCTGAGCTGGTGAGACGGTATCGGGTGTGAGTTACCGGGTTTTTCCAGAGGCGAGTAACCTGTCGGCAGTATCGCGAACCACCGACAGGTCTGGCTGATCAATCATTACAGTGTTTGGCGATTATTCGGTGATCGCTGCTTGAGACTGAATCAGCTCCGATTACGAACGTCGTCGAACGATTCATTTATCAATAATTCGCCGTTACGGAATACCGGACGTAAAAGGTTGGTGCGACCACCAAGCTGGTCCTCGCGAATGGTTTGGTAGCCATCTTCTGACTGGATCAGAGCAAGGCGTCCGCGTTTTGAACGTTTGCCTGGGTCCGTAACCGGGTCCTTGTAGACGTCATTCCAGTTGCCGGCCACACAGATGGCAGATGCTTTCATGGCAAATTTCTGGGTGTCCCGGTTTATCTTTTGCAGCAGCTCGCCACCCATACCGAAGGCAATATTGTCGGCGCTGATTTTGCGATCTTTGAGTATCCGCAAAATCGCTTCAATCGAACTTACGCTGACGCCATCCCCCTGAATCAGTCGGATACAAGCTGGCAGAACCCGGTAGCCTTTGGTGTTGACGGTATAGCCGAAACGGTCCATCAAGCGCTCGATAGCCTCGGGTACGATTTCAGTGGGTTCACCAGAGTCCGGCCGCACGACCAGTGTGCCGCCCATGCGTTCAACCTGTTCTTTCAGTTCGCCGCCCCAGAGATTATCGATGGCGTTCCAGAGATCGTAGGAATCACTGACAACCGCCAGTACTCGTCCGGTTCCTCCGAACTGGTCCAGCATGTTGGCGTACGCCTGGGCTTCGGCATTTTTGCCCCAGCTGGTAATGGTGCTGTGTTCGGCGGCAGGGATTGAAAATCCCGCCATATCAGCAGCGTAGTAACGGCGTGCTGCAATGACTCCTGACAGATTGTCGGTGCCCATAAAACTGACCAGGTGAGCAGCACCGCCAAGTGCGGCGGTCTCTTCGGAACTGGCTCCCCGGGCACCAAAGTCGTGTAACTTGAATGGCAAGCCATCGAGATTATCTGCAGTTTCTTCAAGATAGCGGCTGATTATATCGCGGCATGCGCGGGCAACGCTGGCGACCGTGGTGGGATACCAGATGGCACGCAACAGCGACGTTTCAATATAGCTGGTTAACCAGGCGCAGTATGGGTCAGTGTTGACGACCTGAATCATTACCTGATGGGTAGGCAGTAACATGCCTTCGGGGACGGCCTGGATTTCCAGCGGCAAATAGCCATTGCAGTTATCGAGAATGTATTGCCAGCCAGCACGGTTAAAGGGCACGCCGTGGGCAGTCAGAATGGCATCGGCCTCATCAATATCTGACTGATTAATTGGCTTGCTCAGGTATTGCTTGATAAACGCCTGCAATCCAAAGACGAGGGTCTGCGCATATTCACCGCCACGGGATTCGATGTAACTGGAAACATATTCTGTGGCTGGTGGGTACTGCAGGTAGTGGGAAGTCTTATAGGAATCGGTATTCAGAATCAGGTTGGTCATGACGGAGCTCCTCCTGTCGGATGTAACAGCACGGGTCTGTCCTGTGCTGCATTGGTGTGGATATCTGTCGATATCGGTTACTGGCAGCGGTTCCCGTTGCCGTTTCAATATAGTGGCTTTGTGCCACTATATTGTCAATAAAAAATCCGGCGACTGCCGGATTATGTGGACTGCATCATCAAATCACGCCGATCATATCCTGAATGATGAAGTAGTGATCCTCAAACAGATCCTGTGGCTGAATATCCCCAAGCGGCACCCAGCGCGCCTGTTTGGCGTCATCGCTGCCTCGTACCTTGGGCAAACTGTTACTGGGCTCCAGCTCAATGTAAAAGGCATGGGTGATGGTTCGGCCACGTGATGAACGGAACGGATCATCATAGACGGACTGCCGTCGAATCGAGCCTTTGAGCACTGGAGCAGGTACCTTTAGGCGGGTTTCTTCCCTCAGTTCACGAAGACAGGCGTCAAGCAGCCGCTCCTGCTGGTCAACAAATCCACCCGGCAAGGCCCACAACCCTTTACCCGGGCTGGCTTTTCGTTCAACCAGCAGGATATGGCCGGATTGCACCAGGACGGCATCGACGGTCACAAAGGTTGGGGCATAAGGTGCTGCTTGCCACGCCTTGCGGTAACGGTTAACGAAGGCAATTTCTTCACAGATTTGCTGGTAGGCCGGAGCTTCTCTGGCAAAGTCTGTGAGCCAGCGGAACATGCTTTGTGGGAGTTTGCCTCCGCTGCAATACGCCTCCAGAACGGCATCTCGCTGTTCGGTAAAATATTGCTCTCTCAGTGGTGTGGCACTGATTTCGCGGTAATTGTCGACGCCGATACTTTTCCAGTGAGGGAATAGATTTAAATAAAAACCGGTTTGATCCTTTTTGTGGCCAATCAGGGCGATGCGTGCGGCTTTGTGCGGGGTGGTGTGGTGCGCGGTAACAATGCCGGAGACCGTCGTTTGAACATTTCTGACCCACAGCTCATCATTGTAGGGGACATCCATCAAGGGAAGGCAGATCAGACGCTGATTTTCCTGTTCAGACAAGCACCCCCGAATCATTTGTTCACGTTCGAGGTGCGTCCACGGATTGCGTGGATTCCTGGCCTGCCAGGATGAGCCAATCAGAACGATGAGTTTGTCTGCCTGTTGCAGGCCAGACTGAATAACTTTCAGGTGGCCAGAATGGAAAGGCTGAAAACGGCCTATAAAAACAGCGAAATCGAAACCGGGTTGCATACAGCAAGCTCCTTGCCGTGGTGGAAACAAGCAGGTCTATCCTGCTGTTTCGTGATCTTTAGAGTGTTTTGAAATATTATTGGCTTTAAGCCAATAAAGTCAACCGGACATAGCTCCAGGTTAATAATGGAATTGAAATGACGGAAGAAACCGAGCGACAGTATCTAAACCAGTACAACATTAAAGACTACGAAAGCCCGCTGTATTCAGTTGATATCGCTATCTTTACCCTGCACAACGGGCAATTGAAGGTGTTGTTGGTAGAGCGTGCAGCGCATCCTTTCAAACACAGTCGGGCGCTACCTGGTGGGTTTGTTGATCTGCACATCGACGCTGATATTGAAGCGACCGCCCGCCGCAAGCTGGTGGCCAAGACCGGTGTGGATGCTCCTTTGCTGGAACAGGTGACTACAGTGGGTAACGCGTCCCGGGACCCGAGAGGATGGTCAGTGACCACTCTCTATATGGCGCTGATTCCTTATGCACCAACAGCTGATTTTGTCGACACTGTTTCTGAGGCTATCTGGTGTCCGATGGAAGAGCTGAAAGAGCTGTCGCTGGCATTTGATCACCAGTTGCTGATCGAACTTGCGAGAGAGCGGTTAAAGAACAAGACGGCCTATAGTGTATTGCCACTTCATGTACTTGAGCGGCCTTTTACCTTGAGTCAGCTGCAACATGCTTTTGAGTTGTTGATGGGGAAATCACTGGAGAAAAAGTCCTTTCGGCGACGAATTCTCAACGCAGAGTTGTTACATCAAGTCGGCGAAGGAGTCCCGGAAGGCGGCAAAGGGAGGCCTGCCGGATTATATGAACCATCAGCCGGTTCAGAGCGACATCTGTTTGTCAGGGTTTTCGGAGATTGAAACAGAGAAAGTGGTGGGCCTGCACGGACTTGAACCGTGGACCTAGCGATTATGAGTCGCGTGCTCTAACCAACTGAGCTACAGGCCCCTTGCTTCGTTCATCAGGTTGGACCTGATGGCAGAGGAAGGCTCCTCCTGAAGCGGTCGCTGATTATAAGCGCCATGAGGTTTATGTTCCACCCCTATGATAGATAAAGAAAAACCGGCGCAAGGCCGGTTTTTCTTCAGAGTGCGGTTGGATCGACAAATCAGTCGTCGATGAAGCTGCGCAGGTGATCGGAGCGGCTTGGATGACGCAGTTTGCGCAGTGCCTTGGCTTCGATCTGACGGATACGCTCACGGGTTACGTCGAACTGTTTGCCGACTTCTTCCAGAGTGTGGTCGGTGTTCATGTCGATACCAAAACGCATCCGCAGTACCTTGGCTTCCCGCGCGGTCAGGCCAGCCAGAACGGAGCGGGTAGCTTCGGTCAGGCCGTCGTTGGTGGCGGTGTCCATTGGTGATTCGGAGTGGGTATCTTCAATGAAGTCGCCCAGATGTGAATCTTCATCGTCACCGATCGGGGTTTCCATGGAGATTGGCTCTTTGGCGATTTTCAGCACCTTGCGAATCTTGTCTTCCGGCATTTCCATACGTTCTGCCAGTTCTTCAGGAGTCGGCTCGCGGCCCATCTCCTGCAGCATCTGACGGGAAATACGGTTCAGCTTGTTGATGGTCTCAATCATGTGAACCGGAATACGGATGGTACGTGCCTGGTCAGCGATCGAACGGGTGATCGCCTGACGAATCCACCAGGTTGCGTAGGTGGAGAACTTGTAACCACGACGGTATTCGAACTTGTCTACCGCTTTCATCAAGCCGATGTTGCCTTCCTGGATCAGGTCGAGGAATTGCAGACCACGGTTGGTGTACTTCTTGGCGATCGAGATAACCAGACGCAGGTTAGCTTCAACCATTTCTTTCTTGGCACGACGGGCGCGGGCTTCACCAATGGATACGCGACGGTTGACTTCCTTGATTTCCGGAATGGTCAGGCCAACGCGGTCTTCAACGGCCATGATTTTCTTCTGGGCGCGGAAGATTTCCAGTTTGTAGGTGTCGAGCTTTTTGGAGTAAGGCTTGTTGGAAGCAATCAGGCCTTCGATCCAGTCGTTGTTAACTTCGTTACCCTGGAAGTACTTGATGAACTCTTTACGGTCCATGCCGCACTTGCGGGTCATCAGGGTCATGATCTGACGTTCCTGGGCGCGGATAGTGTCCAGGGATTCACGTGCACGGGTAACCAGAGCGTCGAAATATTTTGGCGACAGTTTGATTGGTGCAAAGATATCAGCCAGGGTCGACAGTGCGTTTTCGCTGTCGATACTGGCACGGCCGTTGGCAGCGATTGCTTTCTGCGCAGCTGCGAAAGCATCGGCAAGTTCCTGGAAGCGACGGTTTACTTCAACCAGGTCGAGGCCGGACTCAGCTTCGTTGCTGTCGCTGTCATCACTGTCGTCGTCATCGCTGTCGCTGTCAGAATCGCTGTCGTCTGCCGCAGCTTCTGCTTCCGGACCGCTTTGTGGGCCTGGTGCAGGATCTTCATCAGATGGGTCGATAAAGCCGTTGAAAATGTCACCAATACGGTTTGGATCGTCTTCTGCTTCAGCAAAGGCAGTCAGGATGGTCTGCACGGCACCAGGATAGTAGGCCAGTGCTGACATCACTTCACGGATGCCTTCTTCAATACGCTTGGCGATAACAATTTCGCCTTCACGGGTCAGCAGTTCGACGGTACCCATTTCGCGCATGTACATACGCACAGGGTCGGTAGTACGGCCAACATCGCTTTCTACCGATGCCAGCGCAGCAGCAGCTTCTTCAGCGGCGGCTTCGTCGGCGGCATCGTTCATGAACAGGGCTTCGCCGTCTGGCGCAACTTCAGATACCGGAATACCGATATCGTTAATCATGCGAATGATGTCTTCAACCTGATCCGGGTTGGCAATGTCGTCTGGCAGGTGGTCATTGACCTGGGCATAGGTCAGGTAACCTTGCTCCTTACCTTTGGCAATGAGTTCTTTTAGTCGGGACTGTTGGGTATTCGCTGACATAGGGGCCCTGTGATCCGTTGGTATCAGGCGTAGCAGAAAAGCGCTGAAGTATATATTTTTGGCTACTTTTAGGCCAGTCCCCAGCGCGGCAGTTCCGCACATTTTGTGACCAGATCGGGTCGTTTTTGGCTGGGTTGGCTGTGCGTTTTTATAACTTCGGGTTTTGCTGCTGCGTCTCGGTAATGTTGGGGTTAATAACTGCTATTCAAGTCCTGTTCGGGAATATTTCCACTCGAGAGACAGGAGAGTCCGGTTCCGCTAAGGGTTGGCCAGGCTAGCGTTGTTTCGGGTTGTTGAGATAAATCTCACCACGGCCAGCGACGGTATTGCGGCGCTGGCGCTGATGTTCTTTTAGTTTGCGAATGTCGTCTTCACTCATGTTCTTGCGCTGCTGTGAGTCTTCAAAGCGCGCTTGCAGCTGACGAAATTCAGCTTCGGTGCTGCGGGTCGCCAGACGCTGCAGTACTTGCTCGATTTCAGCCAGCACCGGTTTGATCTGGTGGTTGCCCTGATTGGCAATGGCGGTCAGTTCCGGGTGATACGGCGTGCCGATCCATTGGATCAGCAAGCCGATACTGCTGGCCTGAGGTGACGAGCTCAGCTTTTTGATCATTTCCAGCAGCAGTCGTTCGCGATCGGTCTGGGCTTCTACCTCGATCACTTCAAGCTTGTCGGCCAGCGATGGATGCCGTACCAGCGCGCTGATTGCCCGTTCAACCATCGCTGCCAGACGACTGTCGATCTGACTGCTCTGGTGTTCTGGATCATCGGGCAATTCATCGTTCATAAACGCTGGAATCGCCGTCGGATAATCGGCTTCGACCGTAGCAAGCGGCGCTTGTTCAGCCTGTTGTTCCAGTTTGTCCATGGCCCGGCTGTGGACGCCGATCTGACGTTCCAGCTCGGCCACCATCAGGTCACGCAAGGTGCCTTTGGGAATCCGGGAAATCAGGGGCGCGGCCAGTTGGTCCAGTCTTGCCTTGCCATCGAGGGTGTCAAAATCAACCTGTTCCTTGAGGTGATCAAACAGGAACTCGGGCAGATGGCGGGATTTGTTCAGCCGATTTTCAAAGGCTTGTTTTCCTTCTTTGCGGATCAGGGTGTCCGGGTCTTCACCATCGGGCAAAAACAGGAAGCGGGCCTGCAATCCGTCTTCGAGAACTGGTAAAACCGTTTCCATGGCACGGGCTGCCGCAGTCCGACCAGCCTGGTCGCCGTCAAAACAGAAGATGATTTCCGGTACCATTTTGAACAGTCGCCGCAGGTGGTGCTCGCTGGTCGCGGTCCCCAGGGTGGCAACCGCGTAGTGGATACCGAATTCGGCCAGTGCCACGACGTCCATATAGCCTTCGACGATCAGTACCCGGGTCAGTTTCTGACGAATCTTGCGGGCTTCGTAAAGACCATAGAGCTCGCGGTTTTTCTGGAATACCGGGGTTTCCGGCGAGTTCAGATATTTGGGTTTTTCGTCGCCCAGTACTCTCCCGCCAAAAGCAATCACACGACCGCGCACATCGCGAATCGGGAACATGATGCGATCCCGGAAGCGGTCGTAGGTGCGGCCATCTTCTTTTTCGATCAGCATGCCGGAGCTGACCAGCTGTTTGGTGTGTTCGGGCGTGTCAGCCAGTTCGCTTTGCAGGTTGTCCCAGCCTGGCGGGGCGTAGCCAATGCCAAAGAACTTGGCCGCCTGACCCGACAGGCCACGGCCCTTGAGGTAGTCCACTGCACGCTGGCGGGATTCATGCTGGCGCAGCTGTTTGCTGAAGAACTCGGCCGATTCCTGCATCCGCTGATACAGGGGTTCCTGTTCTTTCTGCTGTTCAATCAGCTGGCGACTCTGCTGTTCCTTGGGAACGCTCAGGCCGACGGATTCCGCCAGTTTTTCGACCGCATCAGGAAAGTTGAGGCCGTCGAATTCCATCACGAATTTGAGCGCAGTGCCGGATGCACCACAGCCAAAACAATAATAAAACTGCTTGTCACGGCTGACGGTGAAGGAGGGCGTGCTTTCGTTGTGGAACGGACAACAGGCAGAGTAGTTCTTGCCAGCCTTTTTCAGCTTGACGCGACTGTCCACCACGTCGACGACATCGACCCGGGACAAAAGCTCATCAATAAAGGACTGCGGAATACGGCCTGCCATTCAGCCTGGTTACCTGATCTGGTGAAATTTGATGCTGTGCATTTTAGGGCTGTGCAGTAAAAACAAAAACGCCACTGACAGGCAGTGGCGTTTTCTTGAAACCCTGGCGGTGCTGTTCAGCCGGTTGCTTAGCCGATCTGGTCTTTCACCATTCGGCTTACGTGCGCCATATCAGCGCGGCCTTGCACCTGTGGTTTCAGGATGCCCATAACGTTGCCCATGTCCTGCATTGAAGCAGCACCGGATTGTGCAATGGCATCAGCAACGAGCTGGCTCAGCTCTTCATCGCTCAGGGCTTTTGGCAGGAATTCGCTGATCACGTCGATTTCGGCTTGTTCAACGGCTGCCAGATCGTCGCGTCCCGCACCAGCGTACTGGCTAATGGAATCGCGACGTTGTTTGGTCATCTTGTCAAGAATCGCGAGGGCGCGAGCATCGTCTACTTCAACCCGCTCATCAACTTCCACCTTTTTGAATTCGGCGGTAATCAAACGCAGGGTGCCCAGACGTTCTTTCTGTTTGTTGCGCATGGCGTCCTTGACGGAAGCCTTTACCTGCTCAACCAGAGTACTCATCGATCGCTCCTGATCCCGGATTCTTTAAAATGATCAGTACAGACGAGTCATCTTGCGCTGTTCGCGCTGTACTTTCTTCAGGTGACGCTTAACGGCAGCAGCAGCCTGGCGCTTACGGATCCAGGTTGGCTTTTCGTAGTGCTCGCGACGACGTACTTCAGACAGTACACCGGCTTTTTCACAAGCGCGCTTGAAACGACGCAGTGCTACGTCGAATGGTTCGTTTTCTTTAACTTTAACAGCTGGCATCCAATCACCTACGTTTTAGCTGAAATCTTAGGTTGGAACCGCTCTGATCCGATTATACGGGACGGGCTCCAGTTAGAGGGCGGGCATTCTAAATCCTTTGTCTGGATTTTGCAAAGCCCTTATCGGCAGGTTTGGTTGGCTTTCGATCAACCCGGCTTTATTATGGGCGGCTTGGTTGGTTGGTTTGGCACATTTGGCTGCAATCCGGTCCGTTATAACGGTATTGAATCCCTTTATAGCGGTGCAGGAAACGCTGCAGCGGGTAAGGCAAGCGAGCCAGAACGGGTGATTTTGTCATCTATTTGGCCATCTATATAGGTATTCGATGAAAGTTCTGGGGCTGGAAACTTCCTGTGATGAAACAGGTATTGCCGTGTATGACACCGAACGGGGATTGCTGTCGCATCGACTCTATTCCCAGATTGCCGTGCACGCAGAGTACGGCGGTGTGGTTCCGGAACTGGCTTCACGCGACCACGTTCGCAAGGCGCTGCCACTGATTAAGGAAGCACTGGCCGATGCCGGTATGACCACTGCCGATCTTGATGGCATTGCCTATACCTCTGGCCCGGGGCTGGTGGGAGCGCTGCTGGTTGGCGCCTGTATGGGCCGCAGTCTGGCCTGGTCGCTGGACTTGCCTGCCATTGGTGTGCACCACATGGAAGGCCACTTGCTGGCGCCGATGCTGGAAGAAACACCACCTGAATTTCCATTTATCGCCTTGCTGGTGTCCGGTGGCCACACCCAGCTGGTACAGGTCGATGCGATTGGCGAATACACCCTGCTGGGCGAATCTCTCGACGATGCTGCCGGTGAAGCCTTTGACAAGGCGGCCAAGATGATGGGCTTGCCGTATCCCGGTGGCCCGGCGCTGAGCAAGCTGGCTAATGAGGGGGATGACAAGCGCTTTGATTTCCCGCGACCAATGACCGACCGTCCCGGGCTGGATTTCAGCTTCAGTGGTCTGAAAACCTGTGTACGTACCAAAATTCTCGAGCTGGCGGTCGATGGTGTACTGGCCGAACAGGATAAGGCCGACATAGCGGCCTGTTTTCAGGCGGCGGTAGTGGATACTTTGGCGCTTAAGTGCAAACGTGCGATGCAACAAACCGGTATAAATCGAATGATTATTGCCGGTGGTGTGGGTGCCAACCAGAAATTGCGTCAGCAATTGCGTGAAACTGCCCACGCTCTCAAGGGTGAGGTGTACTATCCAAGGCCGGAATTCTGTACCGATAACGGTGCCATGATCGCCTATGCCGGAGCGCGCCGCTTGCTGGCTCAACAACAGGCTGATCTGGCAGTGAAGGTAGTGCCGCGCTGGCCGCTGGTGGAGTTGCCAGCCCTGGCCGAACAACAGGTGTAACGGTTATGGACAAGGTTTTTATCAATGGCCTGAAAGTAGACGCCGTAATCGGGGTATTTGAGTGGGAGAAACAGGTTCATCAGCCGTTGCTGTTTGACCTCGAAATGGCCTGGGATATTCGTCAGGCCGCTGCTACTGATGATCTCGCTTTCGCGTTGAACTACGCCGCTGTTACCGAGTTTGTAGAAAATTTTGTCCAGCAACAGCAGTTTGAACTGCTGGAGTCCCTGATCGAACGTCTGGCCTCCGCCCTGCAGCAGGAATTTGCAATTCGCTGGCTGGCAATCCGGGTTGAAAAGCCAGCCGTGGTGCCGCAGGCGCGAGCGGTCGGGCTCAGAATTGAACGTGGGGAATGCTAGTTTGGCCGTTGTTTATCTGGGTATAGGTTCGAATCTGTCACCGGACACCAGTGTGCCCGAGGGTCTGCATGCACTGGCAAAACGGGTACAGCTAGACCAGGTGTCACCCTGGTATCGTTCGCCAGCCGTCGGTTTTGCCGGGCCGGACTTTATCAATCTGGTGGTGCGCTGCCGCACCGACTTGTCACTCACCGAACTGGTGGTGATGCTGAAAAAACTCGAACGTGAATTTGGTCGCGCGCCCAATGCGACCAAATATTCTTCGCGGGCGCTCGATCTCGATATTCTGCTGTATGACGATCTGGTCGGCCAGTTTGGTGGCCAGACCCTGCCGCGTTCGGATATCTGGCGTTTTGCCTTTGTGCTGAAGCCTTTGCTGGATATCGCACCGCAGCTGATGTGTCCGCTGCGGCGGGTACCGGTGGCCAGTTATTGGCCGGTGGTTGCTGATCAGCCATTAAAGCCGATGCTGGACGAAGAACCCGCCCTGCTGGCAGTCGCTCGCTAGCCCTGCTGATTACTCTGCCGGGCGGCTTTCCAGCTGCTCAGCTGTTTGGCGCGCGCTTGTGCCAGTGCCGGGCGGATGGCGGCACCACTGATTCCTTGCTCAATCAATTGCCGGGCGTCGACGGTCAGTGCCTGTTGCAGCGCCGCGCGTAAATAGTCCGCTTGCGGATAATCGCAGTCTTCAAAGCCGGTACGGCCACGGCTATCGGCCATGCTGACCAGCAACAGCTGCTCAAACCGCTCTGGCCGCCGCCAGACATCCATGCCATCAAACAGCTTCAGAATGGTTTCTGGTCGCAGTTCCAGCGCCCGGTGCACATGGGTGTGCCATTGGCTGCTGAGCGCGGAGAGTTCGGCACAGTCTTTCGGTGCCTTGAGTTTTTTCGCCAGCGCCTGGGCAGGTTTGATGCCACGGCTTTCGTGGGCGATATGACGCGGCCATTCCTCGTTGGGTGTCAGTGCCTTGCCTAGATCATGGGTCAGCGCAGCCCAGCGTACGGCAAGGTCAGCAGACAGTCTGACGGCGGCCTGCAATGACATCAGCGCATGCACACCGCAGTCAATTTCCGGGTGATATTGCTCGGGTTGCGGTACGCCGAACAAGGCGTCGATTTCGCTGAACCAGACCGCCAGCGCGCCACACTGGCGCAGAACCTGAAAATAAACCTCAGGATGCGGTTCCAGTAACGCGCGCTGGGTTTCCTGCCAAACCCGCTCGGCCACCAGATGCTGCAATTCGCCGTCGGCGACCATCCGTTGCATCAGCGTCATGGTTTCAGGCGCTACGGTAAAACCCAGTGGTGTCAGCCGCGCGGCAAAGCGGGCGACCCGCAATACGCGCAGCGGATCTTCACCAAAAGCATCGGAAACGTGGCGCAGCAGTCGTTGTTGCAAGTCCTGCTGGCCGCCGTAAGGGTCAATGATGTTGCCATCGCTGTCCTGCGCCATGGCGTTGATGGTGAGGTCGCGCCTCAGTAAATCTTCTTCCAGTGTGATGTCCGGACTGAAACGGCACTCAAAGCCCTGATAACCATGGCCAGACTTGCGTTCTGTGCGCGCCAGTGCGTGTTCTTCATGGGTTTGGGGATGCAGGAACACCGGAAAATCAGCGCCAACCTGCTGATAGCCCAGTTGCAGCAGTTGCTCCGGCGTCGCGCCGGTAACCACCCAGTCGCGGTCTTTTACAGCCAGTCCTAGCAGGGCATCACGGACTGCGCCGCCAACAAGGAAAATTTGCATGGGGAATTCAGGTACCGCTCATCAGTCATGGAACAGCTGAGCAGCATAAAAAACGCCAGCGGGCTTGTCACCCGCTGGCGTTGGGGAAATAACGATCAGCCGGGGCTGGCGTTAGCTCAAACAGGCTTAGAAGTAGAGACCGAACTCAGCGGCAACACCGGCTTCTTTTTCAACCTTGTTTGGATTCGCCATGGCGGCGATATCGATGTGCAGACCGAATGGTGAGAAGCCCAGACCAACGGAAGCAACTTCGGCATCGGAAGCGGCCATGTTGGTGCGGTAGCCCAAACGGAATTGCACGGTATTCCAGACGTCGAATTCAGCACCGATAGCAGCGTATTGAGTCGGGTTTTCCCACGCGATCGGATCGTTTTCAACCAGGTCGACGTCGAGCGCAACGGTGGTCCACTCGCCATCAAAGGCCAGGCCGGCACGGTACTGTGGATTCAGACTGACAGTGGTGGCCCCGGTGTAGGATGGGTTCAGCGGGTCACTGCCCTTGATTTCTGCCGCCTGAACATCGTAGCTCTTGCTTATCAGGTTTTTACCAACCAGACCGACAACCCACTTGTTGGTTTCACCAAAGCGGAAGGAAGCACCCAGGTCGACGTTGAAGCCGGTATAGGTTTCGGAAGTGTCTTCAATATCCTGCTCGTCAATATCACCTTCATAGTCCGCCTGGGCGGCATAGTGGTAGGTGATGACTTTCTGCAGTTTTGGCGTCAGGCCGATCGCTACCTTTTTATCCCAGAAGGTAAATTCACGGGAGAAGGACAGACCCACGTCAGCCACGGCAACCGCGATCACTTCCAGGTTGGAGTTCATCTGGGCGTCTTCAGCGTCAGCAGACAGCACGCCGTTGTCGATAATGGAAATATCGCCAGCTGCCGTGGTAATGGTGTCTGAGGTGAAGCCGGCAGTATCAGAAGCCTGGCTCTGGATCGCGGTCAGTTGGTCTGATGTTACTGACCCGGTCTCTGCGTTATCCAGCAAGGTATCCAGATCTGTGGTTAATTGTTCGGCACTCTGGGCGTAGGCCAAACCGGCATCGGCATAACCATTCAGCAGCGCGGAGTCTTCAGCAGTGAAGAAGGCACGGCCAGAGAAAGTGGCGGTACCAGAAACACTGATGGCAGCAGCGAATTTTTTACCCGGGAAGGCAATCGCGGCGGAGGTACCCAGACGACCGCTCAGCGGGCTGCCAGAAACCGAGTTCAGCTGATTGGTGAGGTCTGCGGTGAGGTTATCTACTGAAGTCAGATCGGACGTTACTGCACTGAGGGCGTCCTTGACGTCCTGGTTGCGGCTGCGAATTTCGGAAATTTTTGCTGTTGCGCTGTTCAGGTCGGTGACATCGCCAAGGCTACTGATTGCTGAGTCCAATGCATCGGCCGCATCAGACAGGGATTGCAGGTTATCGTTGAAGTTACCGACGGTGTTTTCATCCATCAGATCTTCGAGCTGTGGCACCAGATCATCGTTGATAGTGGTGAAGGTGTCATACATCTCGTCTTCATCAGCGATGTTGACGCCCACCTGAGGCAGCAGGATTGCGAAGTCATCGCTGTTATCGGCCTGGGACAGCAGTGACGGGTTATAGGCTGGAGCGTGTGCACGTTTGGCGCTGGCTACGCCGGTGTTACCCATGGCCAGGCCACGGGCATCCATTGGCAGGAATGGTGCGGCGTTGGCAGATGCCATGGTGACTGCAGTGATAGCCGTGGCAAGCAGGGAACGTTTTAGCATGATAGGTGTCCTTGTTCCGGTTAGGGTTCCGGTTTGGTTCCCCCGCTATGGCTGTGGCGGCTTGTTGGCGGGGGAGCAAACCTGTTCTGAAGCAGTGTAGTACATCGATTTCAGCGGGTTCGCTGACAATTCTAGACGATGACTGCCGGTGACCTGTTAAAACTTGTAAATAGTACCGGTAATTTTGCAGCAACTGTATTAGTCAGTAACTGACTAGATGGGTCAAATGCGATGCAATGTTCTGGCAAAGTGACTATTAATGGAATTGTCAGGAAGCTGTCGGGAGGTTGTTGTGGGAATTGATCCCGGCCTGTTGGTGTTTCAGAGCACGATATCGGCAGCCTTGCCGACCTTGATTTCAACAGTGCCACGCAGGCCCAGTGATTCCGCGCCGTTGTTGCCAGCCTGTTTTTGGATTGCATAGTCATCAGACCACTCCAGATGGGCAAACCAGGCGTCGCCACCAGGCCAGTTGCAGTGTTCGGCCTAATCAATTGCTCGCATCCAAAGCTTTGCAGAGAAGCGATTTCGAAGTAGCCAAGGAAGCCGACTCTATTGTCTGCGACCTCGGCTGTACGCCGCCGTACCTGTATTGCCGTCGGGCCGGTTGCCTGACGGTAACTGGATGAGCCTGTAAAAAACCCTAAATTTGCGCCGTCGGCGGCCGATAACCCGGTTAACTTACTTCCAAGGGCCGGAGACTCCGATGAGTGTTTCTTCTCGTATTGCTATCAGCGCTGCCCTGGTGCTGACCATAACTGGCTGTACTGACGCAATGATGCGCCAGGCAGGTATGGGCCGGGACAAGGATTCCTATTTTTCCCCGGTTGAACAACAGGTGGACCCGATTGCCCCGATGGTATTGCGGGTGGTTGGTTATGGTGCCATGAGCAACAACAAAAACCTGACCGAACCCCAGCGCCGACTGATGGCGATTCGTGCTGCCCGCATGGATGCCTATCGGGTCATGGCCGAACGGGTGTACGGCACCTCAATTCAGGGTAGTACTACCGTGCGTGACATGGTGGTTGAGAATGACCGCTTGCGTACCTATGTGGAAACGTATCTGCACGGTGCCCGGGTGGTCAGCACCGACGTGATGCCGGATGGCACGGTCGAGACTCTGCTGGAAATGACTATTGATCAGGGCTTCCGCAACTGTCTGCAGGTGGTTGATAACCAGCGCATGAACGTCGACTGCCGGGTGCCACTCGGTGGCGCTTCACTGAGCCAGTTTGTCGAGCGTCAGAACAGCCGCGTCAAGGGAGAAGCCGCCGTACCTGAGTCTGGATTTTACTTCATTGAATAAGCCCGACGGGTTTTCCGCGGAGGCACACACATGAAACGATTGAAGCTCACAGGGCTGGCGCTTGGCGCCTTGATTGTCGTAAACCTTGCATCTGTTAGTCAGGCCCGTACCGTTGAAGTATCGGGGCAGGCTGTGATTGGCCAGTCGGTTAATCAGGCGCGTGAAGAGGCCCTGAAGGATGCTCTGCGGCAGGCCAGTTTACAGGCTGGTGCCAGCATTCGTTCAACCCAGATGCTGACCGGCAACGAGATGGATCAGGACGAAATTCAGCTGCGTAGTCAGGCCCGTATTCGTAATGTCGACGTGATTGAAGAAGGCGAATATCAGGGCCTGTACGAAGTCAGTCTGAAGGTGGATGTTGAGCCGGAAGCCATGTGTGCGGCAACCGAACAGCATTATCGCAAAGCCATTGCCATCGCCGGTTTTGGGCTGGCGCGGCCAATGCAGGCGACCTTGGGACAGCTGCAGAATATCGAACAGGATTTACCACGGTTGCTGGTGAACCAGCTCAACCGTGGCCGTTTTATTCAGGCGTTGGATGCTACCCGTATCAGCCTGTATCAGGATCCGCGTCGCGCGCCATCGCTGGAAACCAGCCAGCAACGGCTGACCACCTCGGTGGCGCTGGCGACCCAGCTTGGCGCCCAGTATGTAGTGTCTGGCGTGGTGCGAGAACTGGGTGAGGCGCAATCACAAGGCCGTGTTGCGCCAGCCGCCAATGGCAGCTGGGCAGCCTTGGTAGGACTGGAAAAAGCACCGCCACAGCGCGAGTTTGTTGCCGAACTGTTTATCCACGATGGCCTCAGTGGTGCCATGCTGTTCCAGCGCAGTTATGAAACCAAAGGGGCCTGGACGCCAAAACCCAACGCCATGATTGGTTTTGGTACGCCGGCCTTCTGGCAAACGCCGTATGGTGGTCAGGTCGATAACCTGATGGCGGCGATGGTGGAAGACATCGGTGAAGTGATTCGTTGTCAGCCCTTTATGGCCAGAATCGTCGCCTCCCGTGGTAATCGTCTGCATATCGAAGCCAGTGCCGCAGCGGGTTTGCGGCCGGGTGACAAGTTGCAGGTGTACCGCACCGGGACCTTCTACAACCTTGATCTGGAACCCCGTACCGAACTGACTGACATGGCGACCGAAGTGGTGGTCAAACAGGTGCAACCGCAGTTTGTGATTGCTGAAATGAGCGCCGACGCTGGCTCTCTGGCGATCCAGAGAGATGATCTGGTCATTGCCTGGTGATTGGGCCAGGTGATCGGGACTGCTAGTCGGCCCTGACAACAGCGGCTCTGGTTTATACGGCCATGTTTGTTCAATGCACAGACATCGCCGTCCTTTTTCTTTGCTACTGAAATTCCCCCCTCTGTGCACCCATTTGATGACAGTAATCACTTGCATTAAGCCTGCTGGTGGAATGTTGAAATGCATTCGCAAATTGGATGACTGTCTGACAATCGGGTAAATTCGTGACTGGTATTTTTACAACATGAATAGCGGATCGATCTGACTTCCATGCCTGTCAGTTCGTACAGGAAATTTCGGGCGATGGATTATCAGTTTGTTTTTATTGCCAATGTGATCGCCAATTTGGCCTGCAGTGCGATTGGCTTTCTGTATATGTATGGCGTGGTGCGTCATATGGAAAAACACAAGCAGACTGCAGCCCGCTATTTCATGCTGTTTTTTCTGCTGGCCGGTCTGGGGTATCTTGCCCTGGTGATTCGCAACTGGACGCCGGCTATCTATTCGGTCGTTATCAATAACGGCATTTATCTGCTGATCTTTCATTTTTTGGCGCTGGGTGTGCTGAGCTGGTACCGGATTCGTATCAGTTGCTGGCATCTGGCGCTGGTCGTTGTACATGTACTGGGGTTAATGGCGCTGCAGGGCTGGTTGCACCTGACCGTTGAAAACTCCTTCAACCTGCGAACCTATATTGCCTTCCTCAATATTTCGGCGGTACTACTGTCGATGCTGCTGGTTTGCTGGCGGCACCGGGCGACCAACCGAACCGGTGAACGCATCATTACCCTGACTTTGCTGCTGGATATTGTGGCGGTATCAGTACCTTCGATTACGGTCTGTTTCTATACGCCGTCGAATCCCTATATTTTTATGGAAGCCGTAATGGTCAGCCAGATTATCATCAACAGTCTGACGCTGGGGGCCTTGCTGTCGCTGTTTTTGTTCGACCAGATCGGACTGCATTATGAAAAGTCGATTCGGGATGAATTGTCTGGCCTGCACAACCGTCGTTATTTTGGAAACCAGTTGCGGCAGTTATTTGAGGCTGGCAGTCCAGCGGGTGCAGTTGCCCTGATTGATATCGACCACTTCAAAAAGATCAATGATGAGTATGGCCACGACGTCGGCGACAGGGTGATTCGTAATATTGCCAGAATGATTGCCGGAGTCAGTGTTGACGGTGTGATATCTGGCCGTTATGGCGGTGAAGAATTTATTCTGTATTTGCCGTACGGCGATGAAGTCGGCCGGATTCTGGAAAATCTGCGCGCCGAAATTGCCACCTGTTCGTTACCGTCAGAGCCAGCGGCTATGCCGGTTACTGCCAGTCTGGGATATGCCCCTATCAGGTCTGAAGATCATCTTGAGGAGGTGATCAAGCGGGCAGATATCGCACTCTACAAGGCCAAGCGGGTAGGGCGTAACTGCGTGGTTATTGGCTGATTCAGGCTGATTATTAAAATCAGCCGTTCTGTGCATTGACGCTTTCAGGCTTGTCCTGAATAAGCGTAATGCTGCCGTGTTCTGGCTGTAAAAAACAACAATGTAAAAGATTTGTATAAGTGCTGTATAAATTACCTGTCGTTAACCAGTCTTGCGTTAGTCTGCTGGCCTAATCAGATTGATCGGGATTTCTATCATGAACATCGCTTGTAAAGCAGGTAGCACTTTGGTGATTGCCAACCTGCTGTCTTTGCCGGTGGCGGCTATGACTGGTTCTGTTGCTCCAGGGGCTGAATTTCTGCAGGGAGCTGATACTCAGGTTCGAGGTGATGGAGATGAGTCGCTGGAATTACAGCAGTTCAGCTTGAGTGGCCCACTGGGACATTGGCAATTCAGTGACTCCTGGCATCTGAATCTGGCGGCCAGTGCTGCTGCGACAGAGTTTCATATTGAGGGTGCTGGCGATGACCGGTTTCAGTTGTATCGTGTGACCTTGCAAACGGGTCTGGAACGGCAACTGGATGAGCAAAGTCAATTGATGTTTGCTTTTGCTCCGACTGTCGCGTCCAGCATGGAGTCGATTGGCTCAGACGATCTTGCTATCGATGTCACAGCTGGCTATCGCTACCAGTGGGGAGATGCGCGTTTGATGCTGGGTGCGGGATATAACCACATCTTTGGTGAAGGAAAATTCATGCCTTTGCTTGGCATCAATTACGAATCGCAGTTGGATGGTGGCTGGCAGATTATGGCGGGTTTTCCCTTCACCCAGATCAGTAAAATGACTGATACAGGAACACGCTACTTTTTTCGTGCAAGACCGGATGGTGGTAAATGGCACGTCCATCCCCAAAGTGGTGTCGCAAACCGGCAACCATATGACTTGTCCTGGTCGTCGGTAAAAGTGGGGCTGGGAACCAGCTTGCCGTTACATGAAAAGCTGCAGTTGACGCTTGAAACCGGTATCCAGTTACGCCAGCACCTGACGCTGCAACAGCAGAGTGGCGAAACCAGTCACTTCTGGTTCCACAATGCGGCGTATCTGTCGTTTACGCTGGGCCCGGCAATGCCTGACCGGCAGCAATGATCAGGAGCGCATCCAGCGGCCAAAACCATAACCGGCTGCTGCAAACAGCGAGGCCATAGCCAAAAACGACAGGGTAAAGGAAACCCATTCATGGGGATTGTGTGGTACTGGGAACATGTAAAATGACCGGGTTACAACCTGAAAGAATAACCACAGTATGAATCAGGCCAACCGTGGCAAACAATACTACCTGGGTTTGATTTACGTCACTTTTTGTATTTGGAAACAATGGCTGGGTTTGCCGGGTGGGATCTTTACGCCGAGGCTTGGGCGAGCTGCCTGAGGCAGCCCGCCGGTGGGATAGAGAAGGGGTTATGCCCGGGTATCAGGGCAACTCTTGTGATTGACCACTTCACCGTCCTTGACGGTTTCCAGATGAATATCGAAGCCCCACAGGAAGTGCAGGTGTTTCATTACTTCATGCACGTCATTGGAGAGTGGGGTACCGTCCTGCATGGTATGACGCAGGGTCAGCGAACGGTCGCCCTGCAGGTCGACGGACCAGACCTGGATATTGGGCTCACGAACCGACAGGTCATACTGGCGCGCCAGCATTTCCCGTACCTTGCGATAACCATTGTCGTTATGAATCGCCTCCACTTGGTAATGGGATTTTTCATCGTCGTCATAAATGCTGAACAGGTGGAAATCGCGCATCAGTTTGGGTGACAGGAATTGCTGTACAAAGCTTTCATCCTTGAAGTTCTCCATCGCAAAATGGAGGGTATCGAGCCAGTCCTTACCAGCAATATCCGGAAACCACTCGCGATCTTCTTCGGTCGGGTTTTCACAGATCCTCTTGATGTCCTGGAACATGTTAAAGCCCAGCGCATAAGGGTTGATGCCGTTGTAGTAAGGAGCATCATAGCCCGGCTGGAATACCACACTCGTATGGGATGTCAGCACCTCCATCATAAAGCCATCGGTTACTTTGCCTTCATCGTAGAGTTCATTCAGCAGCGTGTAGTGCCAGAAGGTGGCCCAACCTTCGTTCATCACCTGGGTCTGGCGCTGCGGATAAAAATACTGCGAAATTTTGCGCACAATGCGCACCAGCTCGCGCTGCCATGACTGCAACAGCGGCGCATTTTTCTCAAGGAAATAGAGAATGTTCTCTTGTGGTTCCTCCGGGAACTTGCGTTTTTTCTGCTTGCCGGATTCGCTGTTGCGGCTTGGCAGGGTCCGCCAGAGGTCGTTGACCTGACGCTGCAGGATATCTTCCCGTTCCTGCTGGCGCAGTTTTTCTTCGGCGGCAGAAATCGGCCGTGGCCGACGGTAGCGGTCGACGCCGTAGTTCTGCAGCGCATGACAGGCATCCAGCACCTGCTCAACTTCTTCAGCGCCGTAACGTTCCTCACACTTGCGGACGTAGTTTTTGGCGAACAGCAGGTAATCAATGATCGAACTGGCGTCCGTCCAGGTGCGGAACAGGTAGTTACCCTTGAAGAAAGAGTTGTGGCCGTAGCAGGCGTGGGCGATCACCAGCGCCTGCATTGGCATGGTGTTCTCTTCCATCAGATAGGCAATACAAGGGTCCGAGTTGATCACAATCTCGTAGGCCAGCCCCATCTGGCCGCGCTGGTAACTTTTCTGGGTGGCCAGGAACTGCTTGCCATAAGACCAGTGGTTGTAGCCAATCGGCATGCCCACCGACGAATAGGCGTCCATCATCTGCTCGGCGCTGATGATTTCAATCTGGTTCGGGTAGGTATCAAGCCGGTACTTTTTGGCGATTTTGGCAATTTCGCGATCGTAGGCTTCCAGCAACTCGAAGTTCCAGTCGGAATCGGTTGAAAGGTAGTTACGCTCGCGTGGCGTTGTGGTCGATTCGAGACTCATACGGCCTCCTTGTAACGCTCTTTGGCAAACAGCTCACGGAACACCGGGTAAATATCGCCAGGCCCACGGATCTGGGCGGTGGCAAAGCGGCTGGCATTGGCCTGGGCAACGCCCTGATAGGCATACCAGAGTGCCTGGTGTTCATGTGGGGTTATTTCAACATAGGCGAAATGCTGGATAACCGGCAACAAATGTTCAGACAAAATCTGCGCACAGACAGGAGAGTCATCGTCCCAGTTGTCGCCGTCGGAAGCTTGCGCGCCATAGATGTTCCAGTCACCTTGCAGGTAACGCTCCTGGACGATCTGGTCCATCAGCTTGAGAGCACTGGAAACAATGGTGCCGCCGGTTTCACGGGAATAGAAAAACTCTTGCTCATCCACTTCCTTGGCGCTGGTGTGGTGGCGGATAAACACGATTTCGATGTGTTCGTAGTTCTTTTCCAGAAACAGGTACAGCAGCAGATAGAAGCGCTTGGCGAGGTCCTTGACGTCCTGGGTCATGGAGCCGGAAACGTCCATCAGGCAAAACATCACCGCCTTGCTGGAAGGCTGTGGTACTTTCACCTGGTTGCGGTAACGCAGGTCGAGTTCATCAATAAAGGGCAGCAGCTTGAGCTTGGCTTCAAGAGCCTGAATGTCTTCGCGCAGACCGGCAATGATGCTGTCGTCCGGGTTACCAGCGGCGATCAGCTCGTCGATTTGCTGTTGTAACTCCTTGATCTTGCGACGTTTGCCAGCGCCCATGCCAATGCGGCGGGCGTGGGCATTACGCAGCGATTTCACCACTGAGAGGTTGTTGGGCGTGCCTTCGGAAACAAAACCGGCCCGGCGGGTCTTGAACTCCTTCGATTGGGACAGGGTTTTCTTGATCATGTTGGGCAGTTCAAGATCATCAAACAGATAGTTGAGGAACTCGTCCTTGGTGATAAAGAAACTGAATTCATCTTCACCTTCGCCCTGGTTACTGGCTTTGCCGGAGCCGGAACCGCCACCACCGCCTTTGGGTTTTTCCAGCTGGTCGCCGGTATTGAATTCCTTGTTGCCGGGGAAAACACGATGCTGTTTGCCACCCTGGCCATGGGAAATCATGGGTTCATGGATATTGCGATCAGGAATACTGATCTGCTCGCCGCGTTCCATGTCGGTAATGGAACGGCGATTAACGGCATCCGACACAGCTTCCTTGATGTGCTGGCGATAGCGTTTCAAAAAGCGCTGGCGGTTCACCATGCTTTTGTTTTTGCCGTTCAGACGCCGATCAATGATGTAGGACATCTAACCCCCTTACGAGAGAGACAAACGGCGCGCTCGACCCTGGCGTGAAAGATTGGCCTTGCCTGCGCTGCGCGCTTGTCCAAACCTCCCAATAATCTTGATAGCGGGCCGGAAATTCCGGCCCTGTGCAGCCTGTTATCGGCCCGCCTGGCGGGCCAACATCAAGGCCTTACTGCGATTTGCGAACCCGCAGATACCATTCAGACAACAGTCGTACCTGTTTCTCGGTGTAGCCACGATCGGTCATACGGGCGACAAAATCGTCGTGCTTGCGCTGATCGTCGTTGGATGACTTGGCTGAGAACGAAATAACCGGCAACAGATCTTCGGTGTTGGAGAACATTTTCTTCTCGATCACTGAACGCATCTTTTCGTAGGACTGCCAGCTCGGGTTGTTGCCGTTGTTGTTGGCGCGGGCACGCAACACGAAGTTGACGATCTCATTGCGGAAGTCTTTTGGATTGCTGATACCAGCCGACTTCTCGATTTTCTCCAGCTCTTCGTTGATCGAGGTACGATCAAGCATTTCACCCGTTTCTGGATCACGGTACTCCTGATCCTGAATCCAGAAATCGGCGTAGGTCACGTAACGGTCAAAGATGTTCTGGCCATATTCTGAGTAGGATTCCAGATAGGCAGTCTGGATTTCCTTGCCAATGAATTCGACGTATTCGTGGGCCAGGTATTCCTTCAGGTAGTTGAGGTAACGGTTGTGGGTGTCGTCAGGATACTGTTCCTGTTCGATCGCCTGTTCGAGAACATACAGCAGGTGAACCGGGTTAGCGGCTACTTCTGTGCTGTCGAAGTTAAAGACCTTGGACAGAATCTTGAAGGCGAAACGGGTTGAGATACCGGACATGCCTTCATCAACACCAGCACCGTCGCGGTATTCCTGAATCGACTTGGCTTTAGGGTCCGTGTCTTTGAGGTTTTCGCCGTTATAGATTCGCATCTTCGAATAAATGCTGGAGTTTTCCGGCTCTTTCAGACGCGAAAGTACGGTGAACTTGGCCAGCATTTTCAGCGTGTCGGGCGCACAGGGGGCGTGTGACAGTGAGCTGTGTTCGAGCAGCTTTTCGTAGATCTTCACCTCTTCATTCACACGCAAACAATAAGGCACCTTGACGATGTAAACACGGTCGAGGAAGGCCTCGTTGTTTTTGTTGTTCTTGAAGGTTTGCCATTCGGATTCGTTGGAGTGCGCCAGAATCACGCCTTCAAACGGAATCGCGCCCATGCCTTCGGTACCGTTGTAGTTACCCTCCTGGGTCGCGGTCAGCAGTGGGTGCAGCACCTTGATCGGTGCCTTGAACATTTCAACGAATTCCATCAGGCCCTGGTTGGCGCGACAGAGTGCACCTGAGTAGGCGTAGGCATCCGGATCATCCTGGGAGAAGTCTTCCAGTTTGCGGATGTCGACCTTGCCGACCAGTGAGGAAATATCCTGGTTGTTCTCGTCACCGGGTTCGGTTTTGGCGACACCGGTCTGGTCGAGAATGGATGGATAGAGTTTGACGACTTCGAACTTGGAAATATCACCGCCATATTCGTGCAGGCGTTTGACCGCCCAGGGTGACATCACTCGGCCGAGATAGCGCTCCGGAATACCAAAGTCTTCCTGCAGAATGGCGCCGTCTTCGACCGGGTCAAACAGGCCAAGTGGCGATTCAAATACCGGCGAACCCTTGATGGCGTAGAACGGAATCGCCTGGATCAGTTGTTTCAGACGTTCGGCGAGGGAGGATTTACCACCACCTACCGGACCCAGCAGATAGAGCACTTGCTTGCGCTCTTCCAGCCCCTGGGCGGCGTGACGGAAATAGGAAACGATGCTCTCGACGGCTTCTTCCATGCCATAGAATTCATTGAAGGCCGGGTAGCGCTTGATCACCTTGTTGGAAAAGATTCGGCTGAGACGCAGGTCTTTCGACGTGTCTACCAGTTCCGGTTCACCAATCGCCATAAGCATGCGCTCGGCGGCTGTGGCATACACACTCGGGTCTTGCTTACAGAGCTCGAGGTAGTCTTGCAGGCTCATGACTTCTTGCTGAGTGGCCTGGTAACGCTCTTGAAAACGGCTGAATACACTCATTGTTCACCTCTTCGGCAGGTAGATAGCGATGTTCGGATGACGTCGTTGCTTGCGGCGTTCCTCTTGAATAAAAAATAACTGTTCGTTGTCTGTTGATGGTTGTCGAAGCCGCAGAGCCAGGCAATTTAGCTTGCTCTGTTAGCGTCATTCTCTCTTTGGTCAACCAAACCCCGTTTGGTTCAGTCTAGCCCCAAATTGGCGATATCACATATTTCTGACACCTGTTTGTAATATGCATTGAGTGTGCCGGGGTTGCCAAATGCAGCTCAGTGTTGCTGTATGGGCAACCGTTTTAACGCCTTTGAAAAATTACAGGCAGAAGCGTAAAGCCAGATTTCATCAGGGTTTCAGGGGACGATAGCTGGGTATAAAAAAGTTAGTGTAAAGATTGTGAAACGGGTGTCAGGCGGAGGTTCGATCTTGGCTGCCGGGAAACCAGCCTGGAGAGGGAGACCGGCCGGGCACATGACTGTGGCAGCGGCCGGAATTGCAGCTGGATCAGCCGCGTTCGCACAGCTCTGGATGCATCAATTTCCAGCGTTCGTAGCCGCCAATCAGGCTATAGGCCTGGCTGTAACCCTGTTCGGCAAAAAACTGTGCAGCACCCTGGCTGGAATTACCGTGATAGCAGCACACGATCAGTGGGGCAGAGGCATCAGCGGCAGCCATAAATTCACGCAGATTGCTGTTATCAACCCGCTTGGCGCCTGCGATGTGGCCGGAGCCGTAGCTCATGGCGTCACGGATGTCGGCAACGTTGACGTTGCCTTCCTCCAGCATGGTTTTAGCCTGCTCCGGAGTGATCTGGGTAAACTTGCTCATGGCTGTCTCCTGTGATGGTTCTGTGATTGTTGCAGCCGTTAACCGGGATTCGCCGGTACCGAAAAACGTTGTTGGTCATCCAGCCGCATGGCGGTCAGGCTGCCGCCCCAGACACAACCGGTATCAAGGGCAAAAAGCGTGTTATTGCCGGTGTGGCCAGCCAGAGCCGCCCAATGTCCGAAAATGATGCGTGTTTTGGCGTTTTTTGCCTCATATTGGGGCGCTTTAAACCAGGGAAAATATCCTTCGGGCGCGCTATCCAATCCTTCCTTGGCCTTGAAGTCGAGTCGACACTGCTGATCGATAAAGCGCATACGCGTCAAATGATTGACGATGGCTCGCCAACGATCCGTTCCTTGCAGGTCATCTGACCAGATATTTGGCTTATTGCCGTACATTTCAGCCATCAGTTGCTGACACTGTTCGCCCTGCAACACGGTTTCGACTTCGGCTGCCAGCTGGCGTGCCTTGCCGGCACTCCACAAAGGGGGAATGCCAGCGTGGCTCATGCACCAGCTGCCATCATCCGACAGGTGAACCAGTGGACAGTGGCGTAGCCAATCCATCAATTCGGCACAATCCGCTGCCTGCAGCACGTCATCAATGGTGTCGCTCTTGCTCTTTTTTTCGCCGCCGTAGTAGCGCGCCAGCAAGTGCAGGTCGTGATTGCCCAGTACTGCAATGACCCGGTTACCAAGGGATTTGGCCCAGCGTAACACGGCCAGGTTGTCCGGACCTCGGTTAACCAGATCACCGGCCAGCCAAAGCTGATCATGTTGCGGGTCGAACTGAATCAGCTGCAGCAGTCGCTGCAGCGGTTCGTAGCAACCCTGAATATCACCAATTGCGTATATTGCCATATGATTTTCTGTTTGCCACCTGTCAGGAGAGCTCTCAATTAATTAACGGGCCGTTTTATTAATTGAGAACGTCCACTAGTTCAGCGCGTGGGTAGACGCCAGCGTAAACACCGGAATGGAGGCATGGAACAGCGTGCCGTCAGCCGCTTCCATAACGTAATAGCCACGCATGCTGCCAACCGCGGTGCTGAGCACAGCACCGGAGGTGTATTCGTATTCCTCACACGGCTGGATGGTCGGCTGTTCACCGATGACCCCTTCGCCTTTGACTTCCTGCACATCGCCGTTGCCATTGGTGATAAACCAGTGGCGGGTGCGCAGGGTCACCGGCTGGCGGGCGTTGTTGATAATGACAATGCGATAACTGAAAACAAACCGCTCGTCTTCCGGGTCGGATTGATCGTCCAGATACTGGGGCATTGCCTCAATCAGTATGCTGTCACTGAGTTCCATGTCAGGCTCCGTTATTCGGTTTCGCTGGCGGCCTGTTGCTCGTACACGGCATCGGCGATGGTGACGTATTGAGCCAGGGTCAGCACTTCAGGACGCAGGCCGGTATCAATGCCCAGTTGAGCCAGAGCGTCTGCTGAAATCAGGTTTTTCAAGGTATTGCGAATGGTCTTGCGGCGCATGTTGAAGGCTTCGCGAACCACGCGTTCGAGGGTTTTGACGTCTTTCGCCTGAATCGGCAGCGTTTCGTAGGGAATCATGCGAACAATGGCGGAATCCACTTTTGGCGGTGGATTGAATGAACCCGGGCCAACGATAAACAGCGGTTCAACCTTGCAGTAATACTGCGCCATGATGCTCAGGCGGCCGTAGTCGCCATTACCTGGAACTGCGCCCAGACGTTCAACCACTTCCTTCTGCAGCATGAAGTGCATGTCCTGCACCTGGGCGTGATGGCTGAGGAAGTGGAAAATCAGCGGTGTTGAAATGTTGTACGGCAGGTTGCCGACAATCCGTAGCCGCTGACCCGGTTCGAGCAGCTGGCTGAAGTCGAACTTGAGCGCGTCACCTTCGTAGATCCGGAATTCCGGGTAGTTGAAAAACTTGGTCCGCAGAATCGGAATCAGGTCGCGGTCGAGTTCGACCACGTTGAGCTTGCCGGAAGCTTCCAGCAAGGGTTCGGTCAGCGCGCCCATACCTGGTCCAACCTCGACCAGGCAATCGGTTGGTTGTGGGTGAATGGCACTCACAATCTTGCTGATGATGTACGGATCGTGCAGAAAGTTCTGACCGAAACGTTTTCTGGCGCGGTGGCCATGCATATTGGCTTTCATAGTTCAGCTCGTGCTGCCTGTCGCCTGGTTGGCGACAGGGCGTTTAATTCTGTGTGTTCAGTGCAGTGGCTGGTTGGCCGTCTGACGGCTGTTGGCCATCTGTGCCGCAACGTTAATGGCGGTCAGCAAACTGCCCATATCGGCCTTGCCGGTGCCGGCAAGATCCAGCGCGGTGCCGTGGTCAACCGAGGTTCTGATAAAGGGTAGCCCGAGAGTGATGTTGGCGGCACGTCCGAAACCATGAAATTTCAACACGGGCAGACCCTGATCATGATACATGGCGAGGGTTGCATCGGCGTGTTGCAGGTGTTTCGGGGTGTAGAGGGTATCGGCTGGCAGCGGCCCGATCAGCTTCATGCCTTCTTCATCCCGCAGCTGCTGCAGCGTCGGGATGATGATATCCAGCTCTTCGCGGCCCAGATGACCATCCTCCCCGGCGTGCGGGTTCAGACCAGCGACCAGAATGCGCGGCTCGGCACAGCCAAAAAAGGTTTTCAGATCCTGATTGAGAATACGGCTGACCCGTTTCAGGCGCTCTGGCGTAATCGCATCGGCGACGTCCCGCAGCGGCAGGTGGGTGGTCACCAGCGCCACTCGCAGGTCCTCAGTAGCCAGCATCATGACGACTTCTTCGATACCGGCGAAGTCGCGGAAATATTCGGTATGGCCGCTGAAACTGACACCGGCATCGTTGATCACACCCTTGTGAACCGGGGCTGTGACAATCGCGTCCCAGCTGCCGTCGTGACAGCCTTCAGCAGCCAATGTCAGGGTGTTGAGTACGTACTGGCCGTTGGCGACGTTGAGCTGACCGGCAACCACTTTGGCGGCCAGTGGCACGTCGGCGACAAACAGTTGGCCGGGGGCGGTCGGCTGGCGTGGATCAGCAGCATCAAATGGCAGCAGTTGCAGCGGCAGTTGCAGCTGCTCTGCCCGCTGTTTCAGCAGGGTTTCGTCGGCAATCACAACCAGCTGATGCTGGCTGCCTTGCTGGGCCAGCTGGACACAAAGGTCCGGGCCGATGCCAGCGGGTTCACCTGCCGTAATGGCCAGTCGATGGATCATGATGGCTCCTTGATATCGACGTAGGCTTCAGTACGAATTTTACGCAACCAGATTGGTAATTCTTCTTCAAAACGACGGCTGTACAGCAGTTGGCGCACCTGGCCACGTTGTACCTGGGCACCAATATCAGTTTGACGACGGTCTTCAACCTGCAAAATGTGCCAGCCGAACTGGGTTTCGAATGGCGCGCTGATGTGGCCAATTTCGGATTGCTGCATGGTGGTGTCGAACTCCGGCACCATGTCGCCGGGGTTGGCCCAGCCCAGATCGCCACCGTTGGCACCGCTGCCCGGGTCATCACTGTATTGTTTTGCCAGCGCGGCGAAGTCTTCACCATTTTGCAGCCGCACGTATAGATCGTTGGCAAGTTTCTCGGCGGCTACCTTGTCTCGCAGTTTGTTCGGGCTGATGAGAATGTGACGAACCTGATACTGGGTCACCATCTGGGTGTTGCCGCCACGTTTTTCCAGTACCGATACCAGGTGGTAACCGCTGGAGCTGCGAATCGGCTCGGAAACTGCTCCGACTTTCAGCTTTGGCACCACATCGGCAAAAATACCTGGTAGCTGACCTTCCTTGCGCCAGCCCAGATCGCCACCCTTGAGGGCGTTGCGGCCGTCAGAATCGGCAATCGCGACGTCGCTGAAACGGGCACCGTCGCGGATTTGCTGAGCCAGGCTACGAGCTTTTTGTTCGGCTTTTTGCAGGTCAGCAGCCGTCGCGTCGGCAGGTACGGAGACCATGATGTGGCCGAGGTGATATTCAGCCGCTGAGGCTTGCTTGCCGGCTTCCGACGCGAGGAAGTAGTCAACGTCCTGATCGGTAATCTGGATAGTCTCGCCAACCCTGATGCGTTGCAGACGGCTGGTGACCATTTCGGTCTTGATCTGGTCACGGGCGGCAGCAAACGGTACGCCTTCGGCTTCCATGGCAGTGCGGAACTGTTCCAGCGACATCTTGTTCTGTGAGGCAATACGCTGCAGTGCTTCGTTGAGCTGGGCGTCACTGATACGAATACCAATACGCTGGGCCATTTGCAGCTGGATGCTTTCTTCGATCAGGCGATCCAGCACCTGCTTGCGCAGTACGTCTTCGGCAGGCAAACGAGCACCACGGTTTTGCAATTTAACGTTGTCGATACGCTGTTGCAGTTCGCTTTGCATGATGACGTCGTCTTCGACGATGGCCACCACCTGGTCAATCAGCACAGGTTTGGCGGCGGCGAAGGTGCTGGCAAGCGTTGCACAACAGATAAAAATCAGCTTCTTAATAGTCATGGTATTGTCGTCTGGTGTAACCCTGAATGCTGTTGCGGAGGGTGGCATCGGTGCCGCCTCCGAGCGTAGTGAGCCCTTTCAGCTGAATGCTGAACATCAGGCTGTTGCTTTTGTTGGTGCTGTAGTCGGCGTCGTCATCGGCTGTCGGCGAAGTTTCCTTGTACATCAGCTGGAAGCGCCAGCAGCAGTTCTGGTATTCGAATCCGGCGAGGGATTCCAGTACTGCACTCTCAGGGCGTCGTTCGCCCGCGTTGTACTGCTTCATATCCCGCAGTACCCGGCCAGTCAGTGCCCAGCTGTCGTTAATTGCCCAGAAGCCGTTGATATCCGCCTGGTAGAGGTCAACGTCGATACTGTTGGTATCGTTGTCTTCACTCTGAACCTTGTTGACTGACAGGTTCAGCATGCGATTGGTTTCCGGGGTGTAACGAATTCCCAGTCGGCTCTGACGGGCAAAGTTGCCGTAGGTGTCCCATTCCATGGTGTTGTAGATGCCCCAGTTGTTGTTCGGACGCCATTCCAGTTCGGCCAGCGTTGACGAGGTGGCGCGACTGTCGTTGATTTCGTCGGCCTCAATCTGTACCCGTCGATCACCGGAGAAATACATCCGGCCGAGGCTGAAACGCAGCCATTCGTCGCCTTCGCTGTCGACGATGCGGCTGGTGGCACCAATGCTGACCTGGTCCAGGTCGGCCAGCCGGTCGTAGCCGGTGAAGCGGTCGCCAGTGAACAGGCTGTCGTAACTGGTGCTGGTGATCTTGGTGTCGAAGGTCGGGATTTCATCCTGTCCGGCGACGTAAGGGCTTTTGACCCAGAACAAACGCGGCTCCAGCGTTTGGGTTTGCTGGTCGCCGAACCAATCGAGTGGCCGTTCAAAACGCAAACCGGAGTCGAGGCTGTAGCGTGGCGCGACAAATTGCTGGTTGGCATCGTAGTTGTAGCTGCTGTCATGGCTGTCGAGACGGTAGGCGCGGTAGCGGTAGCTGACTTGCGGTTCAACATAGCTCCAGCCGTTATCGAAGCGCCAGCCGAGATCCGCATCGGCAACCAGGCGGTTGCCGTTGAGTGAATCAAAACCACTGAGGCTTTCTTCGGTGCCATCAATCAGGGCTGACTGATCACGCAGGAAACGGCTGCCCTGCAGTAAACCGCTGACCTTCCAGCCATCTTGCCAGCGCTTCTGATAGTTCAGACTGGCCTGTGGCAAGCGTTTGTAAGGCCGTTCTTCGAGGCTGATGGTGCTGTCGATGGTCTGGTATTCGGATGCCTCCAGGTTAACCGTGAAGTCATCACCGCGATAGGTTACCCGGCCCTTGCGCGGCAGGTGAGTGGAACGGTCGATACCGTAGGACGAGTTGAAGTCGCTGAGGTAATCGTCGTCACTGACGTGGTTGTAGATCCATTCGTGGGTCCAGCGCTCACTGATCTTGCCGGACTGGCGATAGTTGATCAGCCAGCGTTCGTCGCCAGTGCTGGCGTCCTGATTCAGATAGGCGTAGTTCAGTTCTCCATCGCCTAGCAGAGCCGTTTTATGGCGCAGCTGGTTTTCCCACAGCCAGCCATGCTCGTTGACATAGTGTGGCGTAATGGTGGCATCGAGATTGGCTGCCAGGTTGAGATAAAATGGCGTTTTCAGCTCTTGCAAACCGGCATCACCACCAATCGAAAAGCTTGGGTCGAGGAAGCCTGTGGTGCGGCGGTCGTCAATCGGGAAACGGTAATAGGGCAGGTAAAACACCGGCACGTCCATCACTTCCAGGCGGGTATTCCAGGCGCTGCCGATGCCTTTCTGCTGGTCCAGATGAATTTCGCTGGCGGCGATTTGCCAGTCGTTCTGGCCCGGCTCACACCAGGTCACTGTCGCCCCTTGCAAGGCAATAACACCATCGGAGCGAGTGGTCATATGATCCGCTGAGCCACGCATATGGCGTTCGGGCAGGGAATATTCCGACTGCTGCAGTTTCAGCTCGCTGACTTCGTCACCAGTACCATCACTGCCAGCCTCGCCAGCAATATTATGGCTGTAACTGGCACCCTTGCCCTGCAAGACTACCGCGCCGTTATCAACCCGGATATCGCCACTGAAGCTGCCATGTTGCAAGGCAGCATCCCAGCTGGCCTGGTCGGACTTCAATATGGTACTGCCGTAGTGCATGGTGACATCACCGGTCAGTTCAGCATTGCCATCACTGTCCATGAAGGCGTGATCCGCTTCGGCTTCCAGTCGTTTGGCTGGCAGTGTGACGGGTGTTGCGGGCAAATACATGCCGCTGCAAAAGGATGGCAGGCTGGCTGCCTGCTCCGCCGTCAGTGCCGCACGTGGATACCAGTTCAATGGCGTGCTATTCAGGCGGATACTGTCTGCACTAACGGTTGGCTGGTCGGCCTGGCTGGTCGTGTCTTCTGCCTGGGCAGGCAAAACCGCAAGCCACAGGCACGCGAGGGCACTCAGACGGGTCCCGGTGGGTGCTGAGCGGGAGAAAAACTGCTGACCAACGGTCAGAACAGTCATGAATCGGGAATGTTTTTCCGGCATGCGGAGCCAAGGTGCCTTGTGAGTGCCTGTCAAATCAACTGTGTTATCTTACCAACCCGCTGGATTACCCGAACCTGTCGCATGGTGTCCAGTGTGTTTGTTGCGCGCAGATGATACGGGCGACGCCCAGCGTGCGCAATTTTAGTTCGACAAGTTATGTTGGAGCCAAAATGGATCAGCGTTTAAATGGATTGGTTGAATGGGCTTCTGATCAGATTCGCCAGCTGGCGGACATTGATTTGCAGGGGCAGGTAGAAGCGGTATCCGGTGATGCCAGCTTTCGGCGTTATTTCCGCCTGCGTGGTCTTGGCAGCAGCTGGATTCTGGTCGATGCCCCGGCCGACAAGGAAGATAACCCGCGTTTTATTGCCATTGCCCGGCGCTGGCGCCAGAGCGGTGTGGCAGTTCCGGCGGTACTGGCAGCGGATGTTGAACGTGGCTATATGTTGCTGGAAGACTTTGGTGACACCCTGTTGTGGCAGGCCGCCCATCAGGATGACGCCACCGAAAAGTCCATTCTGGCGCTTTACCGTCAGGCGATAGACCAGCTGATTCATCTGCAGTCGGTGCCCAAAAACGATATTCCGCCCTACGACGCTGAACTGCTGGATCGCGAAATGGAGCTGTTCCGCGACTGGCTCTGTCAGCAGCAACTGGGTATGACCCTGAGCGCCGATGAACATCAGCTGCTGGATCAGACTTTCGCCTGTCTGAAACAGCAGGCACTGGCACAGCCTGTGGTAACCGTGCACCGTGATTACCACTCCCGTAACCTGATGCTGAAACCGGACCACAGCCTTGGGGTGATTGATTTTCAGGATGCGGTAGCAGGCCCGGCCTGTTACGACCTGGTCTCACTGCTGCGTGACTGTTACGTGCGCTGGCCGCAGCCGATGATTGACGAGCTGATGGCCTATTATTGGGAAAACGCCCGTCCTGCCGGTCACTATCTGGCCGACTGGCCACAATTTGTGAAAGATTTCGACTGGATGGGCATGCAGCGCCACCTGAAAGCGGCCGGTATTTTTGCCCGCCTCAACTTGCGTGACGGCAAGCCGTCCTATCTGGCAGACATTCCCAACACCTGCCAGTACCTGCTAGAAGTGTCAGCCCGCTATGCGGAACTGGCAGACTTTCATCAATGGCTGGTGTCGACCTTCCAGCCAGCCCTGCTGAACCTCAGCCTGCGGGACTGATCTGCATGAAAGCCATGATTCTTGCCGCTGGCCGGGGCCAGCGGATGGCACCGCTGACGGATCATTGTCCGAAACCCTTGCTGCCACTGGCGGGCAAGCCCTTGATCGTCCATCACATCGAGAAACTCGCCGCTGCTGGCATTACCGAGCTGGTAATCAACCATGCCTGGCTGGGCGATATGATCGAAGCGGCGTTAGGTGACGGCAGCCGCTGGGGCGTCAGCATTCGTTATTCCGCTGAAGCCGAGGCGCTGGAAACCGCTGGTGGCATTATCCAGGCACTGCCATTGTTGGGAGACGAACCTTTCCTACTGATCAACGGCGATGTCTGGACCGACTGGAACTACCACACAGCATTGCAATATTTAGCTGCCTTAATGGCCGATCATGGATTGCAGGCGTGGCTGTGGCTGGTGGAAAATCCGGAGCATAATCCAGCTGGTGATTTTGCCCTGCAACAGCAACGGGTGTTACCTGAGGCCGGTGAACAGGGCCTGACGTTCGCCGGGATTTCACTGATCAAGCCCGCTTTGCTGGCACAACTGCCAGCCGGAAAACGGCCACTGGCGCCGGTATTGCGGCAAGCCATGGCGGCGGGCAAGGTCGGTGGTGCGGAATTACAGGCGCGCTGGGTCGATGTCGGCACCCCGCAACGGCTGCAACAACTGGAACAGGTACTCATCGCGGAGGGCGCGTAAATGCTATGGATGGGTAAGCTGATGGGCAGCATGGTCGGACTGTTTAGTGGCGGTCCGTTTGGTGCCATGGTCGGCGGTTTTGTTGGACATCTGTTCGATCAGAATCTGGAGCGCTTCCTCACCGGTTCGATGGAACTGATGCCGGGCGTGACGTCACTGGGCGATATCCGCACGCTGTTTATTTCCAGCCTTTATCGTTGCATGGGGCTGGTGGCCAAGTCTGACGGCCGGGTATCTGAACAGGAAATTGCTGCTGCCAACTTTGTGATGGATCGGATGGAGCTGAAGGGCGAAGCCCGCCAGCAAGCGATTCGCTGGTTTCAGCAAGGCAAGACCGCGGGTTCCGAACTGGATGCAGACCTGCAGAAGCTGCGGCCAATGATGAGTGCACCCATGGCGCAGATGTTCCTTGAGGTGGTCATTTCCATTGCCTATGCCGATGGTGATATCACCCGCGCCGAGTGGGCGCTGATTGAGCACATGAGTAATTGTCTGGGCATCAGTCAGCGGCAAATGGACGAGGTGCGGGCGCGCATTGAATCGGTGATCTACCAGTCCCGTAATGGTGGTGCCAGTCGTGAAGACCAGCTGCAACAGGCGTATAACACCCTGGAAGTCAGTCCGGATATTGACGATGACAGCCTCAAGAAAGCTTATCGCAAGCTGATGAGCCAGAATCACCCGGACAAACTCAGTGCTACCGGGGTGCCGGAAGAAATGGTGCGGCTGGCGAAAGAGAAAACCCAGCAAATCCAGCAAGCCTATGCGCTGATTCGCAAGGCTCGCGGCAGTTAGACCGTAGCGCTTGAGCCTGACGGCAAGTCAGTAATCACTGACCTTGCCACGCATGGCCTTGACCTGACCACGACGGTTCTTTTCATCAACCCGTTTACGCTGTGAGGAGCGGGTTGGTCGGGTGGCAATCCGGGGAGTCTGTACCACGGTAGCCTGCAGGACCATTTCTCTCAGGCGCTCAAGGGCGTCTTCGCGATTCTTCTCCTGGGTGCGGAACTGCTGTGCCTTGATCACCAGCACGCCTTCCTTGGTCAGGCGTGAATCTTTTTGCTCCAGCAAACGTTCCCGAATGGCTTCCGGCAGGCTTGAATTGGCAATATCAAAGCGCAGGTGAATGGCACTGGAGACCTTGTTGACGTTCTGGCCGCCGGCGCCCTGGGCGCGGATTGCCTGCATGTCGATCTCATCCATGGGAATACAGATGCGATGATTTATGTAGAGGCCGTTGTCTGTATCTGCCATCCGGTCGTCTTGCCCTGTTTCGTTAACCAGTGGTCAGCATCGCATTTATCGCCGCAACATCAAAGTCGGCGAGGCCATAGGCAATCGCCCAGAAGTGGCAAAAGACACCGGCCATGACAAACAGATGCCAGATTTCATGGAAGCCAATAAAGCGTGGCCAGGGATTGGGCCATTTGCAGGCGTAGATAATGGCGCCGATGGTATAAAACAGTCCGCCGGCTACAAGCCAGTGCAACACGCTGGCGGGAATGCGTTCCATTGCCGGATTAATCGCCAGTACGATCAGCCAGCCCATCGCCAGATAAATCAGCGTTGATAACCAGCGCGGGGCGTGAATCCAGAAAATCTTCAGGCCAATTCCGGCCGCCGCCAGCGCCCACACACCAGCAAACAGCCACCATCCTAACGGGCCGTTTAATGGCACCAGACAAATTGGCGTGTAGGTCCCGGCAATCATCAGAAAAATCGCCATATGGTCGAGTCGCTTGAGACGTTTGATGCGTTGTTCTGAACCATGTACCAAATGGTAGACGGCACTGCTGGCAAACATCAGTAGCATGCAGATACCAAAAATCGGGAACGACACCTGCTGCCAGATGTCTCCATGCTCGGCGGCCTGCACGCACAGAATGGCAAGTGCCACGATGGCGAGCAGGGCACCGGCCAAATGGGTAAAGCCACTGACGGGTTCACGAAATAAACGGGTACTGACAATCATACGTAGGCTCTGGGCTGCGGAACGAGTAGCCGGAAAACCGGCTTGGGGTAACAACACTATCGGATCACTGTTAGCATCAGCGGTTCAATCACCCGCGAGCCATCTGTGCTGGCTGGCGCAGGGCAGAGGATAGACATCCTTGCCAGGTATGGGAAATTCAATGGTTGTGGTTTGGAATCAGGATTGACAGTAAAAGACGAAGATTTGGAAATGGCGTGGTTTGTCTATCTGATCCGGAACAATCTGGGACAGCTTTATTGTGGCGCCACCAATCACGTTATTCGCCGCTTTCGGGAACACAGTGGTGGCAGTAAAAAGGCCGCCAGGGCGCTGCGGGGCAAGACTCCCCTGCAGCTCGAATGGAGCATTCAGCTACCCGATAAGGCGGCAGCACTACGCTGTGAGTATCGGGTCAAACAACTGGGCCGCCAGCAAAAGCTGCGGCTGATCGCTGGCGACGAAGCCGTGCGTCAGCGGGTGGTTCATGGTAGAACGGAACAATAACAAGAGTCGTTGGCCCGCCAGCTTGTGATAGCCGCTGGTCGGATGGCCAATAACGACAGGGAGGTTGAAGATTTGTTACACAGCTGTCATATCCCGGCTTTAGACTCCCGCCCCCTGTCAGTAGAATGACTCGCAAATATTTAGTAATGGATTTTTTATAGTCATGTTGTCTGCCATCTGGAGCGCCCGCTGGTATCTGTTATTGGGATTGCTCTCCCTGCTGGTTTTCCTGGTGATTACCGTTCCCCTGCACTTTGTCTGGCACTACGCCGAACCGCAGCTGAAAGGTCTGCCTGTGAAGGTGGAATCGGTTGCCGGTACGCTGTGGGATGGCCGTTTTCAGCTTAGTGATCGAATGGTCGGAACTCTCGACGGTGAGTGGCAATTGCAACCACTGGCGTTGCTGGGTGGTGCACTGGTAGCTGATATCAAGGTTGAAGGCCGTGATCTGCGTGGTTCGGGTGAGCTGACGGCTTCCCCCAGTGGTGAACTGCAAATTCACGACTTCGACGGTTATGTCGATAGCGCACTGTTACAACCACTGTTGCGACGCCAGAAAGTCAGTCTGAATGGCGAATTGGAAATCTCTGCGTTGAGCCTGAGTGGCAATTTGCAAACCCGCCAGCTGGCGGACATTGCCGGTCGTCTTGTCTACAGCGGTGGCAAGACCGAATTCCCGGTTGATCGCAAGACCATTAATGCCGATGTACCGATGCTGGTTGGTAATCTGGGCATGGACAAGGACAAGGCGGTACTGGATGTCGTCACCACCGACGGTGCCAATCTGGCCACCGGATTCTTGCAGCCGGATGGCTGGGCAGGGGTGTCGGTGCGCCGTCGTTTTGTCGACGTACTGGGCCAGCAATGGCCTAACAAGGCAACCGAAGACACGGTGATTTTTGAAGTGTCACGGAAGATTCTATAACCTTGGCGCCGACCCGGAGCGACCTGATTTGGATATGAATGCGGTACAACTGCCTGTGTGGCAAAAACTGACCCTGCTGACCGGCAAGCTGGCGCTGACCCTGGCGATCAGCTGGCAGGCTTCCCAGCTGATCTGGGACGTTGTGGCACCAGCACCGCTGGTGTTACAGGCGCCAGCGGTGGCGGCCAAAGACAGTGCTGCGCCGCAAACTGCCGGAACTTCCCGTTATCACCTGTTTGGTGAGCCTTCCCGTGAACCGCCGAAAGTGGTGCAGCAAGCGGTTGAAGCGCCGGAAACCAAACTGCGTCTGACCCTGCTGGGCATTAACCAGTCATCCCGGGCTGAACTGTCGAGCGCCATTGTTTCTGTCTCCGGCCGTCCTGGTGAATATTTCCGCATGGGTGACACCGTGCAGGGGCGTACCAAACTGGCCGGTGTACAACCCGACCGCATTATTCTGGATACCGCAGGCAAGCTCGAAACCCTCAAGTTTGACGATGCGCCGATGAAAGGCTCGGAAGTCCGCAACATCGCGCCGAGCGCTGATCGTGACGGCGATCCGGATGCTGATCAGTTGCCGGAACGGCTTACCAAGGGCTCGTTGATGGATCGTTTCAAGAAAGTCCGCAACGCCGATGAATTTGTTGATGTGGCCAGTGCTGAAATCTCTGAAGATCCGGTGGCAGCATTAAACAAAATGGGTCTTGAGCCACAAGGCAGTGGTGAAGGCTATCGGGTCAAACCCGGTTCACCGCTGATGCAATTCAAATTACGACCTGGTGATGTGGTGCTGTCGCTGAACGGCCAGTCACTGGGTGATCCTGCCAGTGACCAGAGTTTGCTGGCAGACCTGCAGAACGCTGGCGAAGTTATGATCGAAGTACAGCGCGGCGACAGTCGTTTCACCGTTAACCACAGCTTGGAATAAATCGATGGGTGCTATCAAATATTGGGCAATGACTGCCTTGTTGCTGCTGGGCTTGAACGCCAGCGCGCAGGAAAGCTGGCAGATCAATCTGAAAGAAGCGGACATCGGTGCCTTTATCAGCCAGGTTGCGGATATTACTGGCAAGAGTTTTGTGATTGATCCGCGGGTCAAGGGCAAGGTCAACGTCCTCAGCAGCGATCCGATGAATGCCAACGGTGTTTATGAGTTGTTCCTGTCGGTACTCGACCTGCATGGCTTTGCGGCCATTCCTGCTGGTGACGTGGTGTTGATTGTGCAGCAGAACGACGTCAAACAGGTGGGCCGTGATCTCGACACCAAGGTCGCGCCGGGCAGCCAGGAAATGCTCACCAAGGTGATCATGATCAAGAACACTCCGGCGCTGGATCTGGTGCCAATTTTGCGGCCGCTGGTGGCCAAATACGGCCACCTGGCCGGGGTCAAGTCGGCCAACGCCCTGATCATTTCTGACCATGCTGCCAACATCGACCGGATTGAACAGATTATTGATCGTCTCGACCGCTCCGGCAGTGAAGAGCTGGAAGTGGTGCAGCTGAAAGAAGCCTGGGTCGGCAACGTGGTGACCATGTTGCAGAGTCTGGACCCGCAAAAGGTCAGCCAGGGCAATGGTGAAGGCAGCAACACCGCTGGCAGCATTCGGGTGGTGGCAGATGAGCGTAGCAATCGGCTGATCATCAAGGGCGAAAAAACCGCCCGTGAACGTATTCGTCGTTTGATCGAAGAACTCGACAAGCCGTCCTATTTCTCGGGCAGTGCCCAGGTTATTCGACTGCAATATGCCGACGCGTCCAAGCTGGCCGAGTTGCTGAAAGGCCTGATGGGCGAAGTTACCAGTAATGACAAGGATGCCGCCCAGGTGAAGGGCAATGTGGGTATATATGCCGACGAAGATCTCAACGCGCTGGTGGTGCGTGCTGAGCCATCCTTGATGAAAGAAATTCAGGAGCTGGTCAGCTCTCTCGACGTTCGCCGTGCCCAGGTGTTGATTGAATCGGCCATTGTCGAAGTGACTGGCAGTGTTGACGATGCGCTGGGTGTGCAGTGGGCCAGCGGTGACATCAACAATCCGGTGGCGGCGACCAACTTCAGTGATGCCGGGCCTTCGATCAGTTCAATTGCCACCAGTATTGTCAGTGGTGATTACGGTGATGCTCTTGGCAGTGGTCTGACCATTGGTGGATACAGCGAACTGAACGGCAACTTCAGCTTTGGTGTGATCCTGCAGGCATTGCAGAGCAACAGCAACACCAACCTGTTGTCGACGCCAAGCATTCTGACCATGGATAACCATGAAGCGGAAATCGTGGTCGGCCAGAACGTACCGTTCCGTACCGGTTCAACCGCTTCTTCCAGTAATTCAAACCCCTTCACCACCATTACCCGCGAAGACGTTGGTGTGACGCTGAAAGTGATTCCTCACATTCACGATGGTTCTGATATTCGTCTGGAAGTGGAAGCTACCGCCGAATCCGTTTCATCCACCACGGTTGATGGCAGTGCGGACCTGATCACCAACAAGCGCTCGGTGAAAACCATGGTGCTGACTGCCAACGAAGAAACTGTGGTTCTGGGTGGTCTGATCCGTGACGACGTTATTGAAACCCAAAGCAAGGTGCCACTGCTGGGCGATATCCCTCTGATCGGCTGGCTGTTCCGTTCTAGCAGCAGTGAACACACCAAGAGCAACCTGATGGTATTTCTGCGTCCAACGGTCGTGAATACCGGCGAAGTGGCTCGCCAGGTGACTCGTGAGAAATTTAACGGTATTTGGGAATTCAAGTTGTCTGACCAGCTTGGCGTAGATGATCTCGATACCCAGCTGGACGGCCTGTTCCGTGGTCTGCCAATGGGTGAACTGAACAAGGAAAGCGAGGACGACTGAGCCCTGGCCTGTGTGAGCAATGTATTCCTGTAACTGCTTTGCGTACGGGATGACGGCGTTATTTGCATCAGCCGAATAAAAAATACGTCCTCCTGGGCTTGCCCCAGGAACCATGTGGCGATGAAACTCTCTTCGCCGCATGGTTCCCGTATCAGCTTTGCGTACGGGATGACGTGAATTGGTTAAACGAACCGCGTGACTCCAATACTCAGCGTTTCACCTCGGCCAGCGGATTGGCTCCAGCCTGACGGAACAGTTCCAGTAAGGCGATCAACGGCAAGCCAATCAGGCTGTTGAAGTCACGGCCATAAATCCCTTCAAACAAATGAATTCCCAGTCCCTCAATCTTGAAGCTGCCTGCACAATCGAATGGTTGTTCTAGTTGCAGGTAATGGAGAATGTCGGCATCCGTCAGCTGGCGGAATTGCACCTCGATGGGCTCCAGCGCAGTTCGGCACTGGCCCTGATGCCAGAGGGCCACGGCGGTGGCAAAACGAATGCGCTGGCCGCTGCAATCCCGTAATTGTTGCTGCGCTCGCTCAAGGTTACCGGCTTTTCCAACAATCGTACCGTTGAGACTGCAGGACTGATCGCTGCCGATAATCCAGTGCTCTGGCCAGTCACTGGCGAGCACCTCGGCCTTCTGGCGCGCCAGTCGAAGCACGTAGTCATCTATTGACTCGTGAACCAGTGGTGTTTCATCAATGTCCGGGCTGGCGCAATCAAACGGCAGCCCCAGTTGTTGCAGTTGTTGGCGCCGATAAGGCGAAGAAGAAGCCAGCAATATTTTCATAACAGCGATACCAGAACAGAGCAGAAGCGCCGGAATTATCGGCTCAGGTAGCAACCAAAATCCAGTCCAGATATTTCCTTGATAGCAAACCGCAAAAGCGGCTCAAGTGCGCTGGCAATTTGCCGCTAACGTCTACACTTGCTGTAGATATCTGCTATGGACTCACTATGTTTGGAAATCGAAAACTAACGGAAGCCCGCGAGGCTAACCAACGTCTGCAGCAACAGCTGGCAGATTTGCAACGGGACAACGATCAGCAGGCGCAGCAAATTCTGGCCATGCAGGCAGAAATTGATCGGCTGTCACATGAGGACCAGCGCAACGATCAGGACGTCAGTCACGGCTGTAACCGGCTGTTCGGACTGGTCAACCAGGTACGCGATGATGTCACTCGTGACGCCAGTGATGTGACTGAACAAAGCCAAAGCTTGCACAGAGTGCTCACCAGCGTCAGCGATGTTGGCCATCGTTTGCAGCAGGCTGGAGGTCAGTTACACACTATTTGCAGCAAGTCCTCCGAAGCTTTTGAATCCGTTACCGGACTGAAAAAAGTGGCCGAGGGGATCGCCAACTTTGTGGTGATGATCAAGAGCATTTCCGAACAGACCAATCTGCTGGCCTTGAACGCCGCCATCGAAGCCGCTCGTGCTGGCGAACAGGGTCGGGGCTTTGCAGTGGTGGCCGATGAAGTTCGTACACTGGCAGGTCGTACTGCTGAGGCGACCACCGAAATTGCCGGTTTGATTGAGCAGATTGGTGACGAAGTGGATCTGGTCTCAGGTCAGATAGAAACGGTGGGGAATCAGTCCGGCCAGCTGGCGCAGACCGTTAATGCCATGGCGACGGATGTGATGCAGGTTGGCCAGGTGTCGGAGCAGGCCAGTAAGGTGATTCAGAGCAGTGCTGATCATGGCTTCCTGAACTCCGTGAAGCTTGATCACCTGTTGTGGATGCATGCTGTCTACACCCGGATTCAGGAACCTGGCCAGGATTCCCGGCCGCCAGGCAATGAGTCGGAATGCCGCCTTGGTCATTGGATGACGGATGGTGAAGGCTACCAGCGCTTCCGCCAGTTCACCGCCTTTGGTCGTCTGAAAGAGCCTCATCATGGCGTGCATCAGGACGGCATCGCCGCCCTGGAAGCCTTCAAGCGCGGTGATCACAAACAAATGACCCAGAAGTTGTTTGCGATGGAACGTCACAGCGAAAGCGTGATCCGTTTACTCAATGAGCTGGCGTATGAGCAAAAGCAGCGTCATAACAGCAGCAAGAGTGACAGCAACAGCAAACCACGGCGCTGATCTGTAATATCAGCCCTGCCTGCCGTTTATGACGGCAGGTTTTGTTGTAGCTGCTGAATACAGCTCCGCAGCGTCGCAGCACTGTGTAAAAAAGCCTGTTGCTCCTGCTCGTTCAGGGATGGGTGCAGAATACGTTCTATGCCGCGGCGACCAATCACCGCAGGCAAACTCAGACAGACATCATCGACTCCGAGAAATCCATCCACTTGCAGGCTTACCGGCATGGTATGGCGGGTGTTGGCGGCAATGCCCTTGATGATATGGGCCGCTGCCAGCGCCACGGCATAGTTGGTGTAGCCCTTGCGACGAAATACCTCAAAACCGGCTCCGGCAGCCTGCTTGGCCATGTCATAACGGGACGGAGTGGCTGCCAGCAACTCGCCGCCAGCACTGGCACAACTCATGGCGGCAAACTGGCTGTCACCATGCTCGCCGAGAATATAGGCACGAATATCTTCCATATGGATCTGCAGATCGTCAGCCAGCAGCTGGCGGAAGCGGGCAGAGTCCAGCAGCGTGCCGGTACCAAGAATCTGACCCGCCGGAAAACCGGTAAATTTCAGCGCAAAATGCACCAGTACATCGACCGGGTTGGAAGCAATGACGATCACTGCTCCGGGGGCGTAACGGGCCACTTCCGGTAACAGCTGTTGCATCAGACTGACGTTGGCCGTGGCCAGCGAGAGCCGGTCTGTTAATCCGGCCGGGGTGGGCGCTGAAGCACAAATCGCAATCACATCGGAATCAGCGGTGTCTGCCAGCGTGCCAGCAACGATTCGGGTCGGCGCTTCGGCAAACAGCTGGCCGTGGCGTAAATCCAGCACGTCGCCCATCACCGCATCGGGCGAGCGGCCAATCAGCACCAGCTCATCGATAAAACTGCGATTCGACAAGGTGAACGCCAGGCTGGAGCCCACTTTGCCGATGCCAATAATCGAAACTTTCATATCCAATCTCCAGGATCATGCTGCTGTCAGTGTAAGCCCTGACTTTAATGGCGGACAGTCGACCTTTTTGCTGGCTGGCCATTGCGGGCAAAACCGGACGGTTACGCCACGGGTTATCGGGAAGCCAAATTTTCAGGTGACTGTATGCTGGTTTTGGAATATTGTTATAAGCATCTAACAAAATGATCTAAGCTGAAGCCCAGCGGTTGTCTGGCCGCTGTGATTGGCTTTGCATGACTCCTCTGGAGGCTGTTGATGATTAACGAAATTCTGCTCGGAGCCGGTGTAGGCATTGCCTTGGGTCTGACGGGCAGCGGTGGCGTACTGGCTGTACCGGCGCTGATGCTGGGGCTTGGCTTCACATTACAGGAAGCGGCACCGGTGTCGCTGATCGCCATTGGCATGGGTTCGCTGATTGGCACCATTGATGGCCTGCGGCGCGGACTGGTACGTTACCGGGCGGCATTGGTGATGGCCGGGTTCGGAACCCTGGCAGCGCCGTTAGGTATTCATCTGTCGCATATTTTACCGATCACTCTGTTGACCATTTTATTCAGCCTGCTGCTGTTGATGATCGCGGTGAAAATGGTGCGGCAGGCACGCAAGAATCAATTGGCGACTGAAGATGACCACAAGCTGGCGCAGAACTGCATGCTACGGCCGGACACCGGTCGTTTTCAGTGGAACCCCAAGTGTTTCTCTACGCTGGCTGGGATTGGTGCCTTGTCTGGCCTCAGCAGTGGCTTGCTCGGCGTTGGTGGTGGCTTTCTGATTGTGCCGGGCGTCCAGCACTTCAGTAACCTTGGTATGCACGGCATTGTCGCAACGTCATTGGCCGTGATTACACTGATTTCCGGTGGCACCGTGGTTCATTCATTGATGGCTGGTGCCGAAATTACCGCCCAGGGCTGGTGGTTTATTGGCGCGACCAGTGTTGGCCTGCTGGCCGGTCGGGTAGCCGCCCCGAAACTGCCTGCACGGGTATTGCAACTCAGCTTTGCGGTGTTGGCTGCGGTGGTGTCGGTGATGATGATGTACAAATACCTGTTGCCGGTGTTGTTGGGCTGAGGCTGAGGTTTTCCATAACCACATAGCCAGAAACAAAAAATCCGCCAGCTGGCGGATTTTTTGTGGGTGAAATTCGCCCATGACTGCTGATGATTAGAACGGAATATCGTCGTCGAAATCATCAAAGTTGTTGCTAGGCTGCGGCGCCTGCTGATAGCCACCCTGGTTCGGTGCTGGCTGTTGCGGCGGACGTGGAGCCTGTTGTGGGGCATGCTGCTGTGCTGCCGGAGCGTGTTGTTGCGGTGCTGGCTGGTAAGGCTGCTGCGCTGGTGCTTGCTGCATCGGCGGCTGTTGCATGGCCGGTTGTTGTGCAGGCTGCTGATAGCCGCCCTGTGGGTTACCCATGGGCTGTTGTGGCTGTTGACCATAACCCTGGTTGCCCATCGGGTTCATGTTCTGGGCTGGTTGCTGTGGTGCGTTCATCATGCCGGCAGCACTCGGTTGTTGGTAGCCGCCACCCATGCCTGAGCCCATTCCTCCACCCATACCGGAACCCATGCCCATACCGTCGCCACTATTGCGGTTGTCGAGCATCATCATGTCGTTACAAACGATTTCGGTGGTGTAGCGTTTGATGCCGTCTTTTTCCCATTCACGGGTTTTCAGCTTGCCTTCAAAGTAGGCACGGCTGCCTTTTTTCAGGTACTGCTGACAGATTTCAGCCAGTTTTCCGTACACCACCAGACGGTGCCATTCAGTCTGGTCGACTTTCTGGCCGGTTTGCTTGTCATTGTAACTCTCATCGGTCGCCAGAGTCATGTTGGCTACCGCGTTGCCGTTGGGCATGTAACGCACTTCCGGGTCACGGCCCAGAGTACCAATCAGTGTCACCTTGTTAACGCTGCGACCCATGGTTGTCTCCTGTATTCGCTGTAATGGCTAGCGCCAGTGACTGATCAAATTCACTGGCATTGACTTTCAGATAAACGGCTTCTTCTTCCGGCAGTTCGATCAGTTCGGCGACCCCGGGCAGGTTCAGCAGGCTGGCCTGCTGGCCACTGCTGAGCGCGGTTTCGAGTCGTAGCCGAACACTGGTCAAATGGCGTGGTGCCGGGGCCAAAAACATAATGACTGCCCATATCACCATAGCAACTGCAAAAACACCAAAGACCCAGTTCACACCCAGGTGAGAGAGCAGCCAGCCGCCCAGACTACCACCCACAAAGGCACCCAGAAACTGCATGCTGGAATAAATTCCCATGGCACTGCCTTTGGCGCCGGCGGGCGCTGCCTTGCTGAGCCAAGAGGGCAAGCTGGCTTCCATCAGGTTAAAGCCGAGGAAGTACAGCAACAGCAATGCGCCCCAGTGCCAGACGGTCGCGGCCTGGGTCATCAGTAGCAGTGCCAGAATGATAAAACCACTGGCCAGCAAGACGATGGGTTTCATCTTGTGGCGTTTCTCGGCAATGATGATAAACGGCACCATTAAAACAAAGGCCAATACCATTACCGGCAAATAGAGTGTGCTGTGGTGATCGGCGCTGAAACCAATGGCTTTCAGCTGCAACGGAATCGCCACAAAAATCGCCACCATGAGAGCGTGCAGGACAAACACGCCAAGGTTCAGTGGCCACAGATTCTTGTTGGCCAGCTGGCGTTTGACCTCACTGACCACGGCAATCGAATCGCGGTGCCGCACCTGTGGCGGATTCGGAATCAGCAACAGGGTAACGACCACGCCACCAACGGCGAGCACGCCCGTGGTGGTGAAAATCAGATGCAAACCACCCAGTGATGACAACCAGGGCCCGAGTACCAGCGCCACCGAAAAGGACAGGCCAATGCTGGCACCAATAAAAGCCATGGCTTTCATACGGCTGTCTTCGTTGGTGAGGTCGGTCACCAGCGCCATAATGGCACTGGCAATAGCGCCACCGCCTTGCATGGCGCGGCCAATAATCAGTCCGTAAACAGAATCCGCCTGGGCGGCAATCAGGCTGCCAACGGCAAAAATCAGCAGCCCACCAATGATCACCGGCTTGCGGCCTATCTTGTCAGACAAGGCCCCGGCGGGGATTTGTAACACGGCTTGAGTGAGGCCATAAACGCCCATCGCCAGACCCAGTAACTGGGGAGTGGCATCTTCCAGCGATAGGCCATCAATCATCAGAACCGGCAGGACCATGAACAGCCCGAGCATACGCAAAGCGTAGAGGGCAGCGAGCGATGCGACAGCACGCTGTTGTACAGAATTTGGTATGGCAGACATGTGTTTTCCAGATAGCGGAGCCATCCCGGGCTTCCGTAAAACGTGATCAGGGTCGTTGTATATTTGAAAAAGTGCGCTAGTTTATCAGCTCTGCTGCTGAGATTTCAGCAATCATTGGAATATTTAGCGCATAGGCAGGCAGCTATAGAGGTGTAAACCTGGCTGTAGGTTCCCTAAGGATGTGGTGGACCGAAACAGTACCTGATGATCAATGGTGCTGCTTATCCAAAATAATTTTCGCTGTCAGGGAGAGATTTATGGCGAATTTGCATACGACTCGCAGGGGTTACCTTGCGCTCTGCGCCGATAATTCGGTGCAAACCAATATGCTGGTTGATCTGTTAACCGAAACCTTTGGCCCATGGCGGCTGTTGTGCAGCAGTCTGGCGGCGATAGACCTGCGCCAGTGTAGGTTATTGCTGATTGATGCCAACAGTCTGGATCTGGCCAGCTGTTGCCGCTGGCTCGATCAGATCTACAAACACACCGGCCACAAGCCCTCTGTGGGGCTGATTAATCTGCCCGCCGGTGACCAGCGCGAACAGCTGGCGCACTGGCCGCAGGTCAATGGCATTTTTCGCTCGACGCTGGATCAACAGCAGTTATTGGATGGTGTCGAAACCCTGCTGCGCGGTTGCGCCAGTCTGCCGGAATCCGTGCTGGCCAATGTGTTGCACGTTAATCGCAAACGTCCGAACCTGCTGGTGCCGTTGCCGGTTCAGGTAACGCCACGGGAGCTACAGATCCTGAGGTTTATGATGGCGGGTTACCGGAATCAGGACATTGCTGAAGAACTGGAAGTCAGTAAACACACGGTTAAAAGCCACGTTTACAACCTGTTCCGCAAGATCAGTGTGAAAAACCGGGTGCAGGCGGTGACCTGGGCGGAGCGATATTTAGGTGATCTCGGTGAGGATAAACCGCTACCGTCGTAAATGACTGTTGCAGCAGTCATTGATTCCAGAGTGCGCTGAGGTCTGTTTCTGAATCCTGCTTCCATTACAATGGGGCTTTTGCCTTTCCAACACAGGTATAGAGCTGAGCTGCATGGACAAGATTCTGGTCAGAGGTGCCCGTACCCACAACCTCAAAAATGTGGACCTGGATATCCCCCGCGACAAACTGGTGGTCATTACCGGGCTGAGTGGTTCCGGTAAGTCGTCGCTGGCGTTTGATACTCTCTATGCCGAAGGCCAGCGGCGTTATGTCGAATCTTTGTCGACCTACGCCCGCCAGTTCCTCAGCGTGATGGAAAAGCCGGACGTCGACCTGATTGAAGGTCTGTCACCCGCCATTTCGATTGAGCAGAAATCGACTTCCCATAACCCGCGTTCCACCGTCGGTACGGTTACTGAAATCTACGATTACCTGCGGCTGTTGTTTGCTCGGGTCGGCACACCGCGCTGCCCGGATCATGACGTGGCGCTGGAGGCCCAGACCGTCAGCCAGATGGTCGACAGCATCATGGAGCTGCCGGAAGGCAGCAAATACATGATCCTGGCGCCAGTGGTGCGGGACCGTAAAGGTGAACATGCCCATATCTTCGACAGCCTGCGAGCGCAGGGTTATGTGCGGGTGCGGGTTGATGGTCGTATTTTCGACCTCGATGATTTGCCGGACCTCGACAAGCGCCGCAAACACACCATCGAAGTGGTGGTGGATCGTTTCAAGGTAAAAGAAGGTATTGAGCAGCGGTTGTCGGAATCGTTGGAAACCTGTCTGGAGCTGAGCGGCGGGCTGGCACTGGCGGCGTCGATGGATGACGACGGTGCTGAACCTATGCTGTTTTCATCACAGTTCTCTTGTCCACATTGTGGTTACAGCCTGTCAGAGCTGGAGCCGCGACTGTTCTCATTCAACAACCCGGCGGGTGCCTGTCCAAGCTGTGATGGACTGGGGGTGAAGCAGTATTTTGATCCGGATCTGGTGGTGGTGGATGCCAGCCTGTCGATCAGTGCCGGGGCGATTCGGGGCTGGGATCGTCGCAGTGTCTATTATTTCCAGATGCTCTGCGCGGTGGCCGACCACTACGGCTTTCCGCTGGATGTGCCGTTTGAGGAAATGACCGAGTTTGCTCGCAACAAGCTGCTGTTCGGTTCCGACGGCGAGGAAATCGGCTTTATCTACGTCAACTCCCGTGGCGATCAGATCGTCAAGAACCATGCCTTTGAAGGGGTGTTGCCGAATCTCGATCGCCGTTATCACGAAACGGAATCCCAGAGTGTACGCGATGAACTGGCCAAATATCTCAGCGTGCAACCTTGCCCGGTTTGTGAGGGTTCTCGTCTGCGTCGTGAGGCCCGTAACGTGTTTATCGGTGATAAGACCATTCATGCCTGTACCGGTATGGCGGTGGAGCAAGCGCATCAGTATTTCACCGAGCTGAAGCTGGCTGGCCACAAGGGCGAAATTGCCGAGAAAATCCTCAAGGAAATCCGTGAGCGGCTGAGCTTTCTGGTCAACGTCGGGCTTGAGTATCTGACCCTGAATCGCAGTTCTGACACCCTTTCGGGCGGTGAAGCCCAGCGTATCCGGCTGGCATCGCAGATTGGCGCTGGTCTGGTGGGGGTCATGTACATTCTTGATGAACCGTCGATTGGTCTGCATCAACGCGACAACGACCGTCTGCTGAAAACCCTGTTCCACCTGCGTGATCTGGGCAACACGGTGCTGGTGGTGGAACACGATGAAGATGCCATCCGTAGCGCTGATTATCTGATTGATATTGGCCCGGGTGCCGGTGTTCATGGTGGTCAGGTGATTGCCAAGGGCACGCCGGATGAAGTTGCCAATGATCCCAATTCAGTGACTGGCAAATACCTGTCGGGCGAACGGGCGATAGAAGTGCCACCGAGCCGTACGCCGTATGGCAAAGGCAAGGAGCTGAAACTCAAGGGCGCCAAAGGCAACAACCTCAACAATGTTGACCTGACCATTCCGCTGGGCCTGATGACTTGTATTACCGGGGTTTCCGGTTCCGGCAAGTCGACTCTGATCAACCGCACCCTGTATCCGCTGGCGGCCACCGCATTGAATGGCGCGACGACCCTGAAAGCGTCAGAACACAGCAGCATTACCGGCCTGGGTCAGCTCGATAAGGTCGTTGATATCGACCAGAGTCCGATTGGTCGTACTCCGCGTTCCAACCCGGCCACCTATACCGGCATCTTTACGCCGGTGCGTGAATTGTTTGCGGGTACCCAGGAAGCCCGCGCCCGTGGTTACAAGGCTGGTCGTTTCTCGTTTAACGTCAAGGGTGGCCGCTGTGAAGCCTGTCAGGGCGACGGCGTGATCAAGGTCGAGATGCACTTCCTCGCCGATATTTATGTGCCTTGTGATGTTTGCCACGGCAAGCGTTATAACCGCGAAACTCTCGACATCCGCTACAAGGGCAAGAACATTCACGAAGTGCTCGATATGACGGTAGAGGATGCCCGCGACTACTTTGACGCCATTCCGGCAGTCGCCCGCAAGCTGCAAACCCTGATGGATGTTGGTCTCAGCTATATCCGGCTGGGACAGGCAGCGACTACCCTGTCCGGTGGTGAGGCCCAGCGGGTGAAACTGGCGAAAGAACTGTCGAAGCGGGATACCGGTAAGACGCTTTATATTCTCGATGAACCAACCACCGGCCTACATTTCCACGATATCGAGCAGTTGCTGGAAGTACTGCATCGGCTGCGTGACCACGGCAACACTGTGGTGGTGATCGAGCACAACCTCGATGTGATCAAAACCGCCGACTGGATTGTCGATCTGGGCCCGGAAGGTGGCTCCAAGGGTGGTTATATCATTGCGGAAGGCACGCCAGAGGACATCGCTGCCGCTGAAGTGTCGCACACTGGTCGTTTCCTCAAGCCGCTACTGGAAATCGCCAAACAGCGCCAGGCATGAGTAAACGCCAGATCTGTAGCGGTTGTGATCGACCGGCCAGCGTTTGTCTGTGTTCGGCGATCAGTCGCGTGACCCCGGCGTTGCAGCTGATTATCTGGCAGGACAAGGACGAAGCCCGCCATCGCTTGTCTACCGCGCCGTTACTGCATAAAAGTATTGTTGGCAGTCGTTTGCTGGTGGCTGATCAGTTAGTGCCGGAGGAATTATTGGGGCCAGACTGGCGCGCGCAGACAATGCTGTTGTTTCCGCTGGAACATAAACCGGCGCTGACGAACGAACAGCTGTTAGATGATCAGGGCTTGCCACAACGGCAGCAGTTGCTGCTGCTGGATGGCACCTGGCGCAAGGTCAAACGGCTGCTGTTGTTGAATCCCTGGCTGAATGAACTGCCACATCTGGCGCTACAGCCTGAGCAGACCAGCCGTTATGCGCCAGTACGAAAGTCGCCGCGTGATGATGGTTTGTCGACGCTGGAAGCCGCCGTGATTGCTCTCAATCAGCTGCACCCGCAGCAGGATTTTACACCGGTGACCAGGGTGCTGGAGCGGCTGGTGTACTTGCAGTTGCAGCAACGTCAGCAGCAGAGTCAGCAATAGGCCGATTGGAAGAATCGTCACCCCCTGAGGCCAGGGTCCCGGCGTGCCGGGACTTGAGCCGATTCGCTCAGGCGTTTTCTTTCATACTGGTGATGTGCTTGATCTGGCGCTCGATCAGGGTTCGGCTGGTTTCCGGCAGTCCCTGGAGCCAGAAACTTGATTGCTCGTTGCCTTGCAGGTCTGACACTAACGGACCTTCTTCCCAGCTCAAGCCGTATTCCGGCGGCAATTCGGAAATCAGGATCTGACTCGCCAGCAAACGGCCTTCTTCACTGCTACCGGCCAGATGTGAGGCCCAATAAATGGTGTCGCCAATCAGGGAGTAGTGAGTGTCTTCATCCTGTTCGATAGGCGCCAGCAGTACCGGCCCCCAGTGGGCGGCGATACGGAAGCCAACGGAAGCCAGTGCCGGTTTGCGTTTCTGGCTTTGTTGCAGCAGGCCAAGGCACAGCTGGGCAGCATAGATGCAGTGCAGGGTATCGCGATCGCTGGATTCATTCAGTCCAAAAATCATTACCAGACCATTGCCCTGATAACGGTCGAGTTTGCCGTTATAGAGTTTGGCGGCCTGGTTCAGCAGGCGATAATACTCACCCAGGGTTTCGGCCAGCTCGACCGCGCTCAGACGCGCCTGCAGCACATCGAGATCGGTAATTTCAATATAAACCAGCGCGCAGCGGTGATAGGTAGAGGTCTTCACCGGTGGCTTGTCACCACTGCAGAGATATTTCCCTAATGCCCGTTCGATAGCCAGTCGCTGACGTTCCTGCTCCTGCAATTGGTTGCAGCTCTGGTCGAGTTCCTGCAGCTCTCGTATCGGCAGGCTCAGTTGTGGCAGGGTCAACAGGTTACGGTTATTCCATTCCCCCAGTGAGCCTGACAGCTTGCGCAGGTAAGCAGCAATGCGTTCGGCCATAAAATAGCTGATCAGGCCACCCAGCATGGCGCACAAACCGGTAGCCATCAGTGCCAGCGACAGATAACGGCCGCTTTGACGGGAGACGGGTTGCGGATTGATTTCAGCCTGCATCATGCCCATGGCGGTGTCATCGAGGGTGATTGAGCGATTGATCACCTGATCGGGATTCAGTAGTGGGCCGGTTTCGGCAATCACCTTGCGGTCGGTGTTCTGGATGCGGATGGCATTGAGGTCATCGCCGCGATTCCATTCCTTCAGTGCCAGGTTGATGCTGATGCGGTCCTGTTGCAGCAGGCTCGGAGCCAATAGCTGGGCGAGCCGGTCGAGCTGCTGGCTGGCGCGCTGCTGCTGGCTGGCCTGCAGCTGGCCGTGCAGCTGACTGTAGGTCAGGAAGGAAATAACCGAGCCCAGTATCAAAATCTGCAGGGCACCAAAGATCCCGCAAAACTGGCTCAGACCCCAGGGTTTGGCGTGGGTCTTGGACATGAAAAAGGCCATCGCTGATTGCTGTGTTGTTACCGTGTTATTGCCACGTCGTGACAGGGCATGAATTTAACCTGCCTGTATCAAGGATATACAGTGTATAGCCCTTTGTCTGGCAAAACCGGAAGATATCGTGATAGTCAGCGGTTGCTGAGGTGCTATTATATGCGCCGCCCGAAGGATGGCCATCAGAGTGCAATCACCCAAAGCTGGGCGGGTATTGGATGATTCCCACGAAAAGAAACCATGAGGATACGCCATGAGCGATACCAAGCAGTCCCTGCAAGAGAAACTGGAAAAGCTGGAAAAAGGCCTGTTTTTGATGAGTCTGGACCGCGTTCGCGCTCTGTCTGTCCATGAAACCGTGGATCTGATCGAAGAGCTGCGCACTGTTGTGGCGGCTGCCAAAACTGACCTGAACAAGCTGTAAAACCCATCACCGCCGCAAGGCAACAGGAAACTATTGTGACCGAACTGGTACTGATCCGGGTATCCGGTGCCGACAAACCCGGCCTTACCGCCAGCATCACTGCGATTCTGGCCCAGTATGATGTGACCATTCTGGATATTGGTCAGGCCGAGATTCACGACACCCTCTCCCTGGGCATTCTGGCCGCAATTCCTGCCAGCGCAGATTCTGCTCCGGTATTAAAAGATGTGTTGTTCAAAGCACACGAGCTGGGGCTTTCCATTCGATTCACTCCGGTAACCGCTGACAGCTATGAGCAATGGGTGGCAGGGCAGGGCAAGCCCCGTCATATCATCACCTTGCTGGCCCGCACTATTGAAGCGGAAGCGATTGCCAGGGTGACTGAAATTGTCGCCAGCAGTGGCCTCAATATTGATCAGATCAACCGCTTGTCTGGCCGGGTACCACTCGACCAGGAAGCATCTGATGACAGCAGTACCCGTGCCTGCGTTGAGCTGTCGGTTCGCGGTGACGCTGACCAGAGTGAGTTGCGTGCGCGCTTCCTCGATGTCGCCAACGAATTGGGCATCGACGTGGCCGTACAGATTGATGACGTCTATCGTCGTTCCCGCCGACTGGTGGCGTTCGATATGGACTCAACCCTGATTGAAGCCGAAGTGATTGATGAACTGGCCGCTGCCGCTGGCGTCGGCGAGCAGGTCGCAGCCATTACCGAACGGGCGATGCAGGGCGAGTTGGATTTCAAACAAAGCTTTGCCCAACGCATGGCCTTGTTGCAGGGCATGGATGCCAGCGTGTTGGAAAGCATCGCTGCCAAACTGCCAATCACCGAAGGTGCCGAACGACTGATCTATAACCTGCGTTCGCTGGGTTACAAGACAGCGATTCTGTCTGGTGGCTTCAACTACTTTGGCCGTTATTTGCAACAACGTTTGGGTATCGACTATGTCTTTGCCAACGAGCTGGAAATGGTTGATGGCAAGGTCACCGGACGGGTGATAGAGCCCGTGGTTGATGGCCAGCGCAAGGCGCAATTGCTGCGAGAACTGGCAGAAAAAGAGGGTATCCGGCTGGAGCAGACCATCGCTGTGGGTGATGGTGCCAACGATTTGCCAATGCTCAGCATTGCCGGTCTTGGAATTGCTTTCCGGGCCAAACCGCTGGTGCGTGAGAATGCCCGTCATTCGATTTCGACACTGGGACTGGACGGTATTCTGTATCTACTGGGCTATCGGGACCGCGATATTCTGGAGCCGCCTGTGCGCGAAGACTGACGCCTGTACAGGCGACAAGCTGCAAGCATAAAAAAGCCGGTGTTGATCACCGGCTTTTTGTTATCAGGGCTGAGTCAGGCTGTGGTCAGAAGCTGCCTTCTTCCTCGAAGTTGTAGTTCATGGCTTCCTGGGCTGACTGGACATAGTCTCCCTGGACAAAATGAACGCCCATCTGCCACAGGTTGGCCAGCGTCGAAGCGCTCTCTACCATAGGCACAATCGTCTGCTTTTCCTGCTCGTGCAGCGACTTCAGCAAGTCCTGCAGCTGCTTCTGGTTGTTGGCCAGTTCGCGGGTGTAGGAAACATCGACCTTGACGTATTGGGCTGGCACAAACTGCAGGTTCTTCATTGGTTCGAGTGAACAGCCAAAACGGCTCAGGCACATGCTGATTTGCAGCTCGGAAAGTGCCTGGGCAAATTTCTGTGCCTGTTTCAGCATTCGCGAGCAGTCGTCTTCGGTAATCTGGATGATCACTGCGCCTTTGGGCAGGCGGGCTGCACGCATGGCAACGCTGATCCAGTTGGGCAGGCTTTCATCAAGAATGGAGGGGCCGGACAGATTCAGGAACACCCGGGTGGTGTGACCCTTGTGCTGGTGTTCGCTGAGGCGCTTGACGGTGTTCAGGATCACCCAGCGATCAATCTTGCGCTTGAGGGTATCACTGATAGTGGGTTCGTTGATCACGCCGCCAGCGCTCATTGCATCACCATGATAAGGCAGTTTGAAACGCGCTTCGTAGTGCTCGATCTCTTCGCCACGCAAGCTGATCAGCGGCTGGAATGACAGTTTGAAGGAATTCAGTTTGAGCGCTTCGGTAACGGCATCTTCCAGTGACGCTGAGCTGCCTTTGCTGCTGGCTGCCTGATTGCCACTGAAGAGCGCAACGCCATTGCCATTCTTGTGATCTTCTTCTTCCCGTACCTTGTAGCAGGCCGAGTGGGCCTGTTGCAGCACATCGACCGGGTTGGAACTACTGTCGTTGACCAGTGCGACACCAATACTGACGGTAGTCGTAATGGTACGGTCACCCAGATCAAACAGCATGTTGGCGATGTGCGAGCGGATGCTTTCCGCGAATTCCAGCGTCTGGTCAACGCTCTTGCCATGCAGAGTGATGGCAAAAATATCTTCGCTGATGCGGGCCAGACAGCTGCCCTCTGGCTGATGTTTGCGCAGCGCCTGGGCCATTTCGACCAGCACCATTTCTGATTTGGCGATGCCAACGTTGGCGCGGATGCGACCAAAACCATCAATATTGATATAAAGAATCGCGCCACGACTTCCCCCCAGCACGGCATTGTCGACGGCAATTTCCAGCTGGGTCATGAAGTAGGGCTTGTTGTGCAGGCCGGTGAGAATATCCAGGTTGCTGATTTCACGCAGTTTGGCTTCTACAGCGGTGTTTTTCTCACTCGACTGGATCACGACCTGAGTGCAGCGCTCCTCGGCGTAGGTTGCCGGGCTCAGGGTCATGCGCATAGGGAACAGCTTGCCATCACTGGCAACACCGATGGTGTTCAGCTCGGCAGTCTGGTGGCTGGCAGCCAGATATTTTTTGAAAAACTGTTTGAAGTCGTTTTGGCCGGACGAATCAACCATATCCAGCAGCGGCATGCCTTCCAGCTCGTCAACGGACGCAAAACCGAACATTTGCAGATAGGCAGCGTTGGCAAACAGGTGCATGCCATCCTGGGCGTAGGCAACCGCATCACGTGAACTTTCAAGCAACGCCTGGGCGCGTTTCTCAGCATCGCGCAGACGTACTTCGAGTGAGCGTTTTTCGCGGCGGGTACGCAGGTGGGTGATTTCGCGTTGAATCGCCAGTACCAGCAGGTTGTTCTCACCGATCGGAACCATGGTGCAGGCACCGCGCTTGAGAGCGGTTTCCATAGCAATCAGGTCGACTTCACGATTGATCAGAATCAGTGGCAGGTCTTTGTTAAAGCGGTTGATCTGGTGTTGAAGGGTGCTGACTTCGAGGCCATTAGCCTGCTCTTCGGCAATCAGCAGGTCCCATGACTTGGCTTCCAGTTGTTCGGAAAAGTCTTCCAGCGAGGTAATAAAATGAACCCGTGTAGCGCTGCCGGAATTGCGCAACAAGCTAACGATTCCTTCAGCTTCGTTACGGGATTCCATCAATATCAACAGGTGCAGCGTGTCTTCTGGGCTCGACATTTCCGGGGGCTCTGTTCCGTCTCTGGTTCGGCTAAATTGCGACGCAAGTCTTGGATTCTATCCTCGTTGCCGATTGGGGTCTGCCGATGTGGCATCCCCAGGGCAAAGTTTGCAACTATCAAGTAAAAATCTGTGACCTCAGTCAAAAAACCTTAATATATTAAGACTGGATCCAAACTCGATAATATTAGGTTACGTTCTGAAATTCGCCTGAGATATGTCAGAAAGAGTCATTGCCTTGATTGGCCTCAAGTGGAATCAAGGTCTTACCTGTCATGCCTGACTCTTCTTGCGCCAGCCTTGGCAGCAGGTAGCCGGGTAAGCGGGCGTGCAGCTGTTGATAGAGCGCCTGAGCCTGTTGCAGAGGCATATCAAAATGTTGCGCGCCGGCGACTTTGTCGAGCAAATGCAGGTAGTAGGGCAAAATGCCAATCTGGAACAGCTTTTCGCTTAACCCGACCAGAATATCAGCCTGGTCGTTAATCCCTTTCAGTAACACGCTCTGATTCAGCAGGGTAATGCCGTGCTGCTTCAGCAAGGTGACACCGCCTTGCAGTTCCGCACTGATTTCCTGTGGGTGGTTGATGTGCAGCACCAGTACGCAGTCCAGGCGGCTACTGGCCAGCATGGCGGTTAGTGATTCGGTAATACGAGCCGGGATGACCACGGGTAAGCGGCTGTGAATGCGTAGTCGTTTGACGTGGGGGATCGCTTCAATCGCGCTCACCAGCTCGGCCAGATGGACGTCTTTCAGCATCAGTGGGTCACCACCACTGAGAATAACTTCGCTGATCTCCGGGTTATTCCGCACATAGTCGAGCGACTGTTGCCATTGCTGGCGACTGAGGCGGTTATCGGCGTAATCAAAATGACGGCGAAAGCAATAACGGCAGTTCACGGCACACCCGGTGGCGGCAATCAGTAACAGCCGTCCCTGATATTTATGAATGATACCGGGCTGCACATTGGTGGCGATTTCCCCCAGTGGATCACTGACATAACCTGGCTGGCTGAGCGTTTCAGCAGCCTGGGGTAATACCTGCAATAACAGTGGATCCAGAGGGTCTGCTGGCTTCATCAGTTCCAGCCAGGGACGTGGAACCAGCACCGGGAAATCATTTTCGGCAGCCTGGCTGGCCAGCTCCGGATGGTTGGATAATTGCAGTTGTTGCAACAATTGCTGACCTGAACGGATGGAATTGGCCAGAATCTCGTGCCAGTTCGACTGCGTTTTGGCGGCGGATCGCGCTATGATACGCACTTTAATTTTTTTCCTAATATCTTTGGGATAGCGAAATGGCTAACTATTCTACCAACGAATTCAAATCTGGTCTTAAGGTAATGATGGATGGCGAGCCTTGCTCCATCATGGATAACGAATATGTAAAGCCGGGCAAGGGCCAGGCTTTTAACCGCGTCAAACTGCGTAACCTGCGTACTGGTCGGGTGGTTGAGAAAACCTTCAAATCCGGCGATTCCCTGGAAGGCGCGGACGTGGTTGAAGTGGATATGGAATATCTCTACACCGACGGTGAGTTCTGGCACTTCATGGCGACTGACGGTTCTTTCGAGCAACACGGTGCTTCTGCAGACGCGTTGGGCGACACCATCAAGTGGCTGAAAGAGCAGGATGTTTACGTCGTGACTCTGTTCAACGGCGCAGTCCTGACGGTCACACCGCCAAACTTTGTTGAACTGGAAGTGGCCGAAACGGATCCGGGCGTGAAAGGCGATACTGCCCAGGGCGGCAGCAAGCCAGCGACCCTGTCTACCGGTGCTGTGGTCAAAGTACCGCTGTTCATCAACATTGGTGAAAAGCTGCGTATCGATACCCGTTCCGGCGAATACGTCAGTCGCGCCTGATTCGGCTGCGTATCCGTCCAGAAGGGAGTCAGCGGACTCCCTTTTTTGTGTCTGCCTTGTATGTTGTTCCCCGGGGTTATTTTTATGTCCGCCAGCTGGAATCCCACCGCCAGTATTGAAAATCTGCGCGCCCGCGCCGACTGTTACCGCACGATTCGGGAATTTTTTCACCAGCGTCAGGTGCTGGAGGTTGAAACCCCGGTGTTGTCAGTGGCCGCGGTGGTTGATCCGAATATCGAACCGATGCAAACCACCGAACAACGTTACCTGCATACCTCCCCGGAGTACGCCATGAAACGGCTGCTGTGTGCAGGCAGTGGCGACATTTACCAGATCTGCAAGGTATTCCGCGCCGGTGAAGCGGGCAGCCGTCATAACCCGGAATTCACCATGCTGGAGTGGTATCGGCTTGGTTGGGATCATTTTCGGCTGATCAACGAAGTCGCGGAACTGGTGCGTTTGCTGTTGGATCAGCCGCAGGCAGCAATGGAAATTCATCGTTATCGCGATGCCGTCAGCCGTTTTGCCGGGTTGGATCCGTTCACCGCCACGGATGACGAAATTGCTGCGCTGGGTATACAGCTGGCTGGCCAGGATTTGCAGCTGGGTCGCGATGGCTGGCTGGATGTGATCGTCAGTCATCAGGTTGAACCGGCCTTGCCTGCCAACACCCTGGTGTTTATTCACGACTTTCCGGCCTCGCAGGCGGCGCTGGCGAAAACCCGTGTAACGGCAGAAGGCATTGCCGTGGCGGAGCGTTTTGAACTGTTCTGGAACGGCAGTGAAATGGCCAATGGTTATCACGAACTGACCGATGTGGTTGAACAGCGGCATCGGTTCGAGCAGCAGGCCGATGGGCGGCCACTGGACGAACAATTATTGGCTGCCTTACGTCATGGATTACCGGCTTGCGCCGGTGTTGCCATGGGCCTTGATCGTATTCTGATGCATCGGCTACAGACCCCGAAAATTCGCGATGTGTTGGCATTTGACTGGTTCCGGGCCTGATTTTTCTCATCTCTAACCCGTACTAAACGGTGTTTGGCCGGGCTGGTTGACAGTCCCGGCAAAATCTTGCCAATCCACACTCAGCTTTGCTTTGGTGCCTGTTTGCCTGCATTTTGACTATGGTTTGATGACAGCCACTGAAATGGCTCGACAGAAGCCGTGATTAATACACTTTCAAAACCTGAACACATTCATGCGGGGAAAGGTAGATGAACAGTATTCTTCGATTGGCACGACCACTATGGCTGCTGGCAATGCTGGCCAGCCTGATTGGACTGACGGCGTGTGGATCTTCATCCGACTCAGGCTCATCCAGCAGCTCGGATACATCTTCGGACAGCTCATCAGACGACAGTTCTTCGGATGACAGCTCGGACGATAGCTCAGCTGACGACAGTGATGACAGCTCGTCGGACGACAGTTCCAGCACCGACTGCAGCAGTGACGACTATCCGACTGAACTGGCCTGTGCCGCCAACGCTTTCCTCGCGACCCTCGACAGCAGTGAACTGGCGTCGGTGTCGTACGACTGGTCCGATTCGGAAAGTAAAACTGTGTGGTCGAATTTACCCACTGGTTCGGTGCAGCGAAATGGTCTGGCGTTGGGCGATATGAGCACAAGCCAGCAAGAAGCCGCTTATTATCTGGCGAGTGTAGCTCTTAGTGACGCTGGTTATCTGGATTTTCAGGGGGTGCTGGCGGCCGATGATTATCTCGGCGAACAGAGCAGTGGCGGCGGCGGTGGCGGTGCTGCATACAGTTCTGACCTGTACTACTTCGCCATTTTTGGTACACCATCCGCTGACGATGTCTGGATGCTCCAAATCGGCGGCCACCATATGGCTTACAACATCACCATGTTGAATGGTACTGGTTACCCGGTTCCTAACCATATCGCTGCCGAACCCAAGGACAGCTTTGTTTTGAACTCGGAAACCTGGGCGCCGGTAGAAGATGAAGGCAACGCCATGGTGGACATCTTCGATTCATTGTCGGCGGATGACCTCAGTACTGCCTATCTAAGTGGCCAGAGTTTTTCTGATGTGCTGATGGGGCCGGATAATGGCAGTGGTGTGCTGCCGGATGATTATCCCAGTGGCAGCGATCGCACTGGCTTGCTGGTCTCCTATATGAGTGACACTCAACAGGCGTTAGTGATTGCGGCGATAGAAGAATGGGTGCGGGATTTCCCGGATGAGGTCGCCGACGAGTTGATGGATGACTACACCTCGGATGATGCCTTCGCAGACACTTATGTCGCCTGGGCCGGCACTGAAAGCGCCGGGGTTGATGTCGATGTCAGCGGCACTTATATGCGTATCGACGGTCCGCGCTTGTGGATTGAAGTGGCAGTTCAGAATGGAGTGGTGATCAGCAACAAAACCCACTACCACACCATGTATCGCGACAAGACCATGGACTACGGTAACAGCCTGTGATCTGCCGTCTGGGTCTGATGAACAGACAGGCAGTCTGGCAGCAGTTCAAGAACCTGGTGGTTGTCTGTCTGCTCTGCTGGTCCAGTCTGGTTTGTAGCCATCCGGCCCAGCCTTCGTCGCTACAGCTGGCGCTGGAAGATGATGGCTTGTATGCCGAACTGCATCTGGCGATTGATCAGTTGCAGATGGCTGACGCCTCCATGCCAGCACAGTTTGATACGCTCAACGCTCAGCAGCTGGCTTACCTGCAAGACTACTTGCGCCAGCATTTGCAGCTGCTGCTTCCTCAGGCCGGGCAGCCAAAACCACAGCCTGGCCGCCAACTTGATTGGCAGTGGCTGGGTTGGTCGGTGAATCATCAGGATCAGCAGCAGACCGGCACTGCCATGTTGGTAGTTCGGGTCTGCTGGCCCGCGTCCAGCTGGCAGGCCGATCAGGCGTTAGCGCTGGTATTGCAACTGGATGCCATCGTCCACCGGGTAGTGAATCATCGTACTCTGGTGACGGTGAAAAACACCGGTTTCAGCCAATGGTTACGACGCAAGCATGTGCAGTTGCCTTTGCTTGATGTGCAGCAGGCTGTTCAGCGTGAGCCCGGCATGCTGGAGTACCTTGGCTACGGCTTCGAGCATATTGCTGCCGGTGCCGATCACTTGCTGTTTATGCTGGCGCTGCTGTTGCCTGCCCCTTTGTTTTCGGCCAAGCGTCGGTCCGGGAATCGCGCCTGGCCTGTCTATCAGCGATTGTTGTTGCTGGTGAGTGCCTTTACCGTCGGTCATATGATCAGCCTGCTGGCCGCAGCGATGGGCTGGCAGCCATTTTCTGCGTCGCTGGTTGAAATGGCGGTGGCGCTGTCAGTTGCCTTGTCAGCCTTATTGGCGTTGCTGCCAACCTCCGGGCAACGCTGGATGTTGCTGCTGACACTGGTGTTCGGACTGATTCATGGCAGTGCCTTCGCGGAAATCCTCGGCAATTTGCATGTGACTGGCTGGTCGCTGCTACTCGATTTGCTGGCGTTTAATCTGGGGGTGGAATTGATGCAGCTGCTGTTGGTGGTGATGTGGGTGCCGCTGTTGCTGGCCTTGTATCAATTGCGACCAAACGGATATCAGGCATTACGGCAAATTATGGCGGTTACCATCGCTCTGCTGGCACTTGGCTGGCTTATCCAGCGGACGGGCTGGCTGGGGCAGCAAGACTGGTTGCAGCAACTCAGTGAGTGGCTGCCGCAAGCGGTAGCCTTGAGTTGGGGCTTGCTGCTAATGAGCCTGCTGTGGTTGTGGATACAACTGAAGTGGCGACCAGCGCCACGCCAGCCACTGGAGTATTGAGTTCACTCTGACATTCGTTGGCAAAGCCTTGCACTTGTTCGCTGCAGGCGACGACTACTCTACGTGCTGCTGTGCTCAAATATTGGTAACCCTAATTGGTTTATCAGGTGGTTGCCATGAACAGATATTCGATACGCGGGCTGATGGCTGGGCTGGTGCTATTGGCAGCCACTTCAGCTCAGACGGCGACAGCCGAGCAGGCAGAAACGCCACTGTTGTCATGCGACACATTGATTTCACGAGTTGGTCTTAGCGGCGGCCTGAATGTACGGGTGCCGGTTGAAGTCCTGACTGATCGTAGCCGTTTTACCGCGGTGAATCTGGAAAAGGCCAATGCTGATGACCTTGGTGCCATGATGAGCAATCTCAGCGATGTGCTGTGGGACGATCAAAGTCAGGGGCAGGTACAGTGGGCCTTTAGTGATATCCATCTGGATACCGGCAGTGAATGGTTGACCTTGCGACTACGGCCACAAGCTAATCAGCTGAGCTGGCCGGAAGGGTGTTTGTCACAGCAGGTCAGTGCCAACTGATTCGTCAGTCCGCCAGACCTTGAAGAAAACCTTGGCCTGGAAGAGATCCGGGATCCATACGAGGCGAATGACTGCACCGCCGTACGGATCTGGAATATAGCCGTTTTTGATCAGTAGCCGTTTATTCGGCTGCCTCTCCTGAATCAGCGGATTCATCGCTATCCGCTTCATCTTTTTCATCGGCTTCTGCCGGTTCATGCTGGCCAACCTTGTCTGGCACCGCTGTCTCTGCTGGTTTCATCGCATTAATGCTGCCCAGTCGGCTACCCATGGTCAGGCTGCTACCGGCTGCCAGCTCGCTGGACCAATCGATCATGCCATCCGGGAAACACAGCACCACCGTTGAACCCAGACAGAAACGGCCCATTTCGGCACCACGATCCAGTTCTACCGGTTGCGGATCACGGTAATCAACCACCTTGATCTTGCGTTCGGCAGGCGTGATTCGGCCAGCCCAAACCGTTTCAATGGCTGCCACAATCATGGCACCCACCAGCACCATTGCCATTGGGCCGTGCTCGGTTTCAAAAATACAGACCAGTCGTTCGTTACGGGCAAACAGACCTGGAACCCGTTCAGCGGTGACCTGGTTCACTGAGAACAGCGAGCCTGGCACGTAGATCATTTCTTTCAGTTTACCGGCCATTGGCATATGCACGCGGTGATAATCCCGCGGTGACAGATACAGGGTAGCGAACTTGCCGCCGACAAATGGCTCGGAACGCTGACGGTCGCCGCCCAGCAGTTCGTTGAGGGAAAACTCCTGACCCTTGGCCTGGAAAATCCGGCCGCGCTGGATATCTCCCAACTGGGAGACCGCGCCATCAACCGGTGACAGCAGGCTGTCGATGCCGTTGTCGAGTGGACGGGCGTCTGGCAGCAGTTCGCGGGTGAAAAAGTCGTTAAAGCTTTTGAAGTCCTGCGGATGCTGGTGCACGGCTTCGTCCAGCGTGACGCCAAAGTGATCCATAAAGCGCTGGATCAGCTGGTTCTTGATCCAGCGGTTTTCACTGGCGGCGAGCTTGCCAACCAGCCGCGACAGCAGCTGGTGGGGCAGGATGTATTGGCTGGCAATAAAAAAGTCGTCTTTCAGCAAAATCGTCGTCTCATATGCGGGTGCTGCAATGCAGCACCGGGTGTGACTGCAGGCTGGCTGGCAGCCTGCGCGTATTCAGTCGCTCAGAATGGCTGGTCGCCGGTGACTACCGGAGTCTGTGGGTCATTACCCCAGTCGGCCCAGCTACCTGGATAAGCCTTGATGTTGAGGCCCAGAATCTTGCCGACCAGATAGGTGTAGCCGGAGCGGTGGTGAGTCTGGCAATGGGTGGCGATTTCCTTGTCGGCGGTGACGCCCATGTCGTTCAGCAGACAGCGGAATTCATCCAGATTCTTGATCCGCAAGCCATTGGCTGCGTCCATACCGAGCGTCCACTCGTAGTTAACGGCACCGGGAATATGGCCACCACGTTCGGAAACCACCTTGTCACCTGTGTATTCAGCCGCTGAACGGGCGTCCCAGACAAGAAAACCGGGCTGGCCAAGCCGTTGCAGAATCTCTTCCTTGCTGAGTGAAAAACCAGCCTGCAGTTCGGTCACCTGATAGTCGGAAGGTTCCACGCTGACGGCACCAGCTTCGGTCGGCAGACCTGCCTGAACCCAGGCCAGAATGCCACCGTTGAGGTAGCTGTAGTTCGAATGCCCAATCATATCGAGAGCCCAGATCAGTCGACCGGCCCAGCCGCCGCCTTCGTCATCATAGGCAATTACGTGGGTATCCGGCGTCAGCCCCAGCTCGCTGAACACGTCGCTCAGTTGCTGCAGCGATGGCAATGCGCCGGGCGTTGGTTTGACACCCAGTTGCAGGCGTTTGAAATCGAGCCAGACGGCGCCAGGAACATGCTGTTGGAGAAAACCTTCGTACTTGCTCTGGTCAATGATGAGGACGTTGTCGAGGGGCAGCAGCTGGGCGAGTGCTTCAGGTTCCAACAACAGTGGCAGGCTGGTCATGCGGTTACTCCGGTGGTCTCGATACACAAGCTGTCAGTGTATCCAAGCCGCAGCTGGCTGTCAGTTGATTACGTTGGTTGCGGACCGTCAGTGGGAGCGTTTCATATCGTTATCCCGGACGCCAGACACTCAGCTTCAAGATCTGCTGGTGGCTTGCTGCCTGAGCGACTGCTCGCGCAAATAAGCCAGTCCGGTGGAAGCGCTGTGGCACAGCTGTTTGAACTGCTGATATTGGGACTGGCCGGGGAGTTCCCGCATTCCCTGCAGCGTACCTGCCATCACCAGACCAATCGGTTTGGCCCCGGCGCTGACTGACATCAGCATAAAAAACTCCGGCAGCTGCTGGCGGATATTCATCGGCAGACTACCAAGTAAGCTGTTGCGATTGTCCTTGTGAACCACCACAGCGGCGTTGCGCTGCATGATTTTGGTGAAAAGGTTGGTTTGCTGCAAATCCAGCTGGATGGCTCTTAATGGATGATCGGCAGGCAAGCCGGATTGGTAAATCAGCCGCATGCTGTCGCGGCTGCGGTTGGGTAGCCAGACCGCTGCGAATGGCAGGCCGATATCGTGGTTGATGCTGTCCAGCAAACTGGTCATCAGATGATTCCAATCACCAAAACTGGCCGGGTTCTGTTCCATCCGTTGCTGTAATGAGCTGACGCTGTCCTGTGATGCCGGTTCTGGGGCTCCTGCTGGTTGTGAGGGAGGAGCGACTATTTCAGGGTCTTGGGGAATCAGTGATTTGGGTGGCCTGATCGTCGGTTCGGTTGTTTGTGTGGCTGTCCGGGCTGCTGCCTGCTCTTGCTGCGCTCTTTCTCGTTCGAGAGCTGCCAGCAGACCACCGCGTTTGGGTTTGTTATCCGTAGATGTTGTTGCAGGGTTTGTAGTTGAGCCGTCAGCAACCGGGCTTGCCGCCAGCGGACTAACTGCCGCTGTACCATTGACTTCGATCCAGCGATAACTGGCCGGGTGTTGCTCGTCACAGACGCCACCATTCAGATAACTGTGAATACCTGAGGCAAAGGCATCGTGATGGCGTGTGGCACTGTGGAACTGTACCTCCCGTACCAGCGGCACAATATTGGCCAGCGGTTTGCCGAGCCAATGTGCGGTTATTTGTAACCAGCGGCGAGTTCGGCGGCTGTTGCTGTTGATGTGTAAATGCCACGCCAGTGACAGAGCCAGCACCACCGTCATTTCCGGCTTCTGACACAAATGTAATAGCGGCCGGCCTGCTTTGGGCGGCAGGTCCCAGGGGTCATGACGACGCAGTAAGCGCCATTGGCCAAGCGTGGGCAGATGGCCTGGATTCCAGATATCCCGTGCCAGTGGTGGCAGGTGAGCGTGGCCATTCCATTGTTGCCATAGTTTCAGGTCGTCACCCCAGATCGCCCGGCGGGCCTGCTCCGGTTCGAGGCCCTGGCCAAGATAATAGAGCCAGTTTTGCGCCTGTGGCTGTTGCAACAGCCAGGGCCACAGCGCGGCGCCAGCCAATAGTGTGGCCCAGCGGGCATAATGGGCGCTGTTGCTGCCTTTTTGCTGGCTCAGCGTTGCCGCCAGAGTGCCGGCCATACTGGTGGTGATTAGCGCCGAACGATAGGCCTGTTGTTGTGGATCGGAGCTGTCGGGTTTCACCACGGGCAACTGCTTTACCAGCTTCACCAGTTCCTGCATGCCGAGTAACGAGAGGCAATTGGCGGCGCCATTGATCTGCTGCAGGCTGTCTGGATTCTGTGCCACGGTCAGCTGTTGCAGCGCCAGGCAAAGCGCTGGGTCGTGTTCAATCACCAGCGCCAGTTCCTTGAAGGTGATCTGACGATCACGCAGCAGCGCATGCAGCCGGGTACGGGTTTCCTCCAGAATGGGCAAGCTGTCGCCCTTGAGAAATGGTTCCCAGTTTTTCTTGCTGAACGGTTTATTGCTGTAAATACGAGTGCCTGGTTTCATCTTCGTGTTTGAGTAACCGAGAGTCGTGTCCTTAACTATAGACAGGATTCTTGTGTTAACCGTGGAGGGTACCTGGCGGTATGTTATTTCTGCTTGGGGTTGTCATCGTTTTTGGCAGCGTTGGATATGGCTTTGTTATGTCCCATGGCCAGCTGCTGGCCTTGTGGCAGCCATTCGAAGTGCTGATCATTATTGGCGCCGCGTTGGGGTCATTTCTGATTTCCAATCCCTGGGAGGTGGTCAAGCGCAGCCTGCGACAAATGCCGGAAGTACTGATTGGTGCCCGTCATCACAAACAGCGGGAAGTAGAATTGCTGGCGCTGATTTACGACATTCTTGGCAAGGCGCGGCGTGAAGGTGTGATGGCGATTGAAGCCGAAATCGACGATCCGCAGGCCAGTGCGCTGTTTGCCCGCTATCCGAGTGTGCAAAACAATGACCAACTGGCCAATTTTATTTCCGATTATTTCCGCATCATTGTGGTGGGCAACCTCAGTCCGTTCGAGCTGGAAGGTCTGATGGATCAGGAAATAGAAACCCGTCTGAGCGAGCTGGAGCAACCGTCGATGGCGGTTGGCAAGGTCGCCGATGCCTTGCCGGGTTTTGGTATCGTCGCGGCCGTACTGGGGATTGTGATCACCATGGGCGCGATTGGCGGGGAAATTGCCGAGATTGGTGGCCATGTGGCGGCAGCATTGGTGGGGACCTTTGCCGGGGTGTTGTTATCGTACGGTCTGGTGGGGCCGATAGCCGCCAAAATGAAGCATATGGCAGAAGATGAAATCAAACTCTACGATGCCGCCAAAGCCTCGATCATTGCTTCCATGCACGGCCTGCAACCGCAACTGGCGGTTGAGTTTGGACGCAAGACCCTTTATAGCCACAGCCGGCCGACCTTCAGTGAGCTTGAAAGTCACTTGCGAGGCCGCTGATGGAGAATCTTGGTCAACAACCGCCGATTATTATCCGCCGTGGTGGCCGTCATCGCCACGAAGACCACGGTGGTGCCTGGAAAGTGGCGATGGCCGACTTTGCGCTGGCGATGATGGCGCTGTTTCTGGTGTTGTGGATTATCAGTAACTCCACCGAAGACCAGCGCAAGGCTATTTCCGGTTATTTCCATGATCCCAAGGCCTTTGCTGAGGGCAAGCTGGCGCCGTCTGCCAGTGCCATTGATCTGGGCGGTTCGCCGTCGCCGCTGGCCAATATTGGTCAGGATGGTGCGTCTGATCCTATCGTGAACCTGCAACCACAGCCGAGCAGCAGTGATGGCCAGCAGCAGGACCAGCTCGAAAACCTCGAAGAACAGTTCAAGGAAATGGTGCTCGACAGCCCGACTCTCAGTCCCTTCAAGGATCAGATCAAACTCGACATCACAACCGATGGCTTAAGGCTGCAGATCGTCGATAAACAGGATCGGCCGATGTTTGATCTTGGCAGCAGCCGCCTGAATTATTACGTCGAGGATATTCTCTGGGAGCTGGCGCCGGTACTGGCTAACTCCGGCCTGAAAATGTCAGTCACCGGCCATACCGACGCCAACAGCAACAGTGGCACTGGCCGGGCGGAAGACAATCGTAACTGGATATTGTCTGCCATGCGGGCGGATTCGGCACGGCGGGCGCTGGTGGAAGCCGGGGTAGCCGATGGCCAGATTTCCCAGGTGATCGGTATGGGCGACTCGGCCCCTTATGACCGCCAGGATCCGACCGCAGCGGTTAACCGCAGAATCGGCCTGCTGCTGTTATCGCCACGACGGGAACGGGAACTGGAGCAACAAACCGGACCGGTTGATCCGGCCGCCAAGGTCGATCAGAAAGGCATGGGCGCAACCGCATCGCCTGCGAGTTCGAGTATCCAGAGCGTGCAGAAAAATCGTAACCGGGCGGATAACCAGTACGATAATCCGCCCAATTTGCTGGAATAGCGAACGCCTGAAATTATTTAGAGCTCGGACAGGGTTTCCAGAATCCGCTTGTAGCTGATAAAGCGTTCGGCAGTGATTTCCTCATTGTCGACCGCTTCAATCAGTGCGCAACCGGGCTCACTTTCATGGCGACAGTCGCGGAAGCGGCAATGACCGGCCAGATCCCGCAATTCGCGGAAGCCATACAAGACTTCTTCTTCGCTCATATGCCAGAGGCCAAACTCGCGGATTCCCGGCGAGTCGATCAGGTCGCCACCGGCCGGGAAATGATACAGGCGGGCGGTGGTGGTGGTGTGTTTGCCCTTACGGGTATTTTCCGACAGCGCACCGACTTTCATCTCGACATCCGGCAGCAGGGTGCCAATCAAGGATGACTTGCCAACACCGGATTGGCCAACAAAGACGCTGACGCGGTCATTGAGAAATTCCTTCAGGTCGCCGAGGCTGTCCGGGTCTTTGGCGCTGACCTGCAGAATCTGATAGCCCAGATCGTGATAACGCTCCAACAGTGGATACAAATGGAAGCGGCTCAGGTCGTCCAGCAGGTCGACCTTGTTGAGCAGGATAATCGGCTCGATCTGACAGTTTTCTGCGGCGACCAGATAGCGGTCGATGAGGTTGGCGTGGGCATAAGGTTCTGGCGCTACCACCAACACAATAAAGTCGATATTGGCCGCTACCGGTTTGATTTCGTTATAGGGGTTGGGCCGTGACAGTTCGGATTCCCGTTCCAGCCGGGTTTCCACCACGCCTTGACGAACGCCCTGGTCGTTTTCAGCAGCGGGACGGAACACGACGAAGTCACCGGTGACCAGTGAACCCAGGTTGGCGCGCATAAAGCATCGATAGCTGTTGCGCTCGGCATCTTCAATTTCCACCTGACTGCCGAAATGGGCGATCACCTGACCGTGCATTTCGTCGCCCAGTTCACCAGCATTCAGTTGTTCAGAAATGGAAACTTCTTTCTGGTCGGCACGCTTGGCCTTTTCCTGCTGGATCTTGGCGATGCGCCAGGATTGTTTTTTGGTGAGCTTGCGTTTGGCCATTGGAATTCCGGGCGATTGAGTCGAGCGCCATTTTCCGGGTTGGCAGGGGCTTCCGCAAGCGTCGTGTCAGTTTGGCTGGTTGTTCAGCAGGCGCTGGCGCTGGATACCCAGGCCAATAAAGCAGCTGATGCACACCAGCATCCAGGGAATCCCGACTGCCAGCATCAGGTTGGTGAGGGTTTGGTTGGCCAGCAGGCTGTGAATGCGGGCTGGGTCGTAGTCGAGTTTGCCGAACAGTCCCATGGCAACCAGAAAAGCCCCGGGAGCATTGAGAATACTGCACAGAATCGAACGGCGCTGGTTCCGCCGGATGGCGTCAGACACGTAACTTTTGGGAGATGTTGGCGGCCTCGACGGGCGGCCAGATAACGGCATTTTGATGGCGACAGATGACTTCACTCGTAACTCTTGGGGGGCAACTCTGGATTGGGGCAGGATACCGATTGTCGGACCATTTTTTATGATCTGGTTCACAAATGATCCTGAATATGTGAACTGAGTTGCCAAATACTGAGACAGGTCAGGGGCTATTGGCTGGTCCTTGTTGATAAAACTCATTAGCGCGACTGGATTCCAGAGTGTCGCTTGAGCGCTGAAGCAGCTAGACTTCCGGGAAATCCAAAGCGCGGAAAAGCAACATGAGTCAGCAAGATAATCTGGTGTGGATGGACCTCGAAATGACCGGTCTGGAACCGGAACGGGATGTCATCATCGAGATTGCCACCATAGTCACCGACAGCAATCTGAATGTGATCGCCGAAGGCCCGGTAATGGCAATTCACCAGCCGGATATTCTGCTGGATGCGATGGACGAGTGGAACACCCGCACCCACGGCAATTCCGGCCTGACCCAGCGGGTCAAGGACAGCCCGATCAGCTGTCGCGACGCCGAGCTGCAAACCATCGAATTCCTCAAGCAACACGTCAAGTCGGGCGCTTCACCACTGTGTGGCAACAGCATTCATCAGGACCGTCGCTTCCTGGTGAAATACATGCCGGAGCTGGAAGCCTTTTTCCATTACCGCAACCTCGACGTCAGTACCCTCAAGGAACTGGCCAAACGCTGGAATCCGGCGGTGGTGTCTTCCTTCAAGAAGGCCGGCAGCCATCAGGCGCTCGACGACATTCGTGAGTCGATTGCCGAACTGGCGCACTACCGCCAGTATTTCCTCAATATCCAGTAAGCGCTGCTACAAGTAAGCGCTGCTACACCCAGCACTGCAATGGCAAACTGACACAGGGAGGTGACAATGAATTATGTGGTACTGGCAGCCGGTGTGGTGCCAGTGTGGTGGTTATGGCGGCGTTTACAGCGTCGCCAGCGGGCCCGTTTTATCGAGGACTTTCGCTTTCATCCGTCCATCAGTCGTAAGGTGCAGCAGCGTTATCCGCATCTGGATGATGATCAGCTGGCGCTGGTCATGGACGGGCTGCGGGACTATTTCTGGTGTTGCAGCACGGCGGGCAGAAAATCCCTGGCGATGCCGTCGCAAGTGGTTGATGTCGCCTGGCACGAATTTATTTTGTTCACCCGCGCCTATCAGACGTTCTGCAAGCAAGCCTTTGGTCGCTTCCTCCATCACACGCCGACGGAAGCCATGGCCAACCCCACCAAAGCCCAGCTGGGCATCCGCCGGGTCTGGCGACTGGCCTGCGCTCGACAGGGGCTCAGTGCGCGCCTTCCGCTCGAACTGCCACGACTGTTTGCGCTCGATACCCAGCTGAAGATTAGCGACGGCTACGTCTACAGCCTCAACTGCAAGGATAAAAACAGCCGCAATCCACTTGGAGACAGTTATTGCGCCAGCCATATCGGTTGTTCATCTGGTTGTTCCGGCGATTTTGGTGGTGACAGCGGTGGCGGGATTTTTGGCGACAGTGACCACTCCGGCCATGATGGTGGTGGTTCCAGCTGCAGTGGCTGTAGCGGGGGTGGGGATTGATTTCTGGTTGGAAATTGAAATGCTGCCTGGCGTATTCAGGTGCGCATCAAGATGAGCCGATTTGAACAAGAATAAGCCGAGCATCACGGCCATGGATGGCCGAATAGCCCGGACTAAGGCAGGGATGCCGCATCCGGGCGTGCTCGTTGCGTATTCGCAGTGAAAGTTGATCAGCGAATCGGTAGCGCAAGGCTGAGGGGATGGCTGCCGCCGGGGAGAGAAGTTCTCCCCAAGAGGCAAGCAGCGGCATGGCACAATCCAGCGTTGGCCGATGACTCAACTCTCCCCAACCAACTCAACCTGTTCAGCCGCTTGCTGCTGCAGTTCCAGGTTCGACAGGCGGGCCTGTTCGACGGCGTCGAGGAAGTCCTTGCCCCAGCGGTCGATGTCGTAATACTGCACGGCGTCGTAGGCATCCCGCAGCCTCGCCTTGGCTTCGGCCGGGTCCATGGTCAGGCCCCACCAGGCGGAGTCCGCCAGTTCGTGTGGCGAATGCGGGTTGGTCAGCAGTGCACCTTTCAGTTCCGCCGCAGCCCCGGCAAATTCTGACAACACCAGCACACCATTGCCATCAATCATGCCCTGGGTGGCAACGTATTCCTTCGCCACCAGGTTGAGGCCATCGCGCAGCGGGGTAATCCACATCACGTCGGCGACGGCATAGTAGGCGACCAGCTGGTCGAACGGCACCTTGCGGAAGAAGAATTGCAGCGGTGACCAGCCAACTTCGGCGAAGCGGCCGTTAATACGACCTACCGCCTGTTCGATCTCGGTTTGTAATTCGGCGTAAACGGTCATTTCCTTGGCGGCCGGCACACAAACCACGATCAGGGTGATCTGGCCGATCAGGTCGGCGTGCTCATCGAGCAATCGTTCAAAGGCCTGCAGTTTTTCCAGAATCCCTTTGGTGTAGTCGAGTCGTTCGACCGACAACAGCACCTTGGTGCCTGTCAGCTCGGCTTTCAGGTCACGTATGCGCTGCTGGATGTCTGCATCGTCCAGCGCATGGGTAATTCGGCCAAGATCAAGTCCGACCGGGTGAGCGCCGAGGTGAATACGGCGGCCATTCACTTCGATCACTGAGGTCATTTCTTCGAGGCCAACAGCACAACCGTAAGTAAGGAAGCGTGGTGCACAGTTCTGCCGTTCAATAACCTTGATGGGGGTAACGCCACGGGCAACATCAATAAAGTTTTCCGACTGGCGGGGAATATGGAAACCAACAAAATCACACTGCAGCAAGCTGCCAATGATTTCACGTCGCCATGGCACCACGTTAAAGACGTCGGCGGACGGGAAGTAGGTGTGGTGGAAGAAGGCGATGGTGAGGTCGGGCCGCATTTCACGCAAATAGGCCGGTACCATCCAGAGGTTGTAGTCGTGAATCCACACGGTTGCGCCCTCGGCGGCTTCAGCGGCCGTTCGCTCGGCAAATTGCTGGTTTACCTTGAGAAAAACCTGCCAGTCTTCCTCGAGGAAGGTCGCTCGTTCCCAGAAGGTGTGCAGGGTTGGCCAGAAGGCTTCCTTGGAGAATTTCTTGTAGAAAATATCAACGTCCTGTTTGGTCAGGTTGACCCGTGCAACCGCCAGATTGGGGTACTTGACCTTGTCGACCGGCGAACGGGTTTTATAACCTGTGGTGTTTGGATTGACGTTGGACCAGGCCACCCAGGAGCCGGTTTTGCCATCACCGAAAAAGCTCAGCAGGGTGGGAATAATGCCATTGGGTGACGACGGCTGGCGTTCCACCACCACGCCATTTTCAACGCTTTCTTCAAACGGCAGACGGTGATAAACCACCACCAGATCTGATTTGCCGGGTGGCAAGCCATCCCCAACTTCCTGTGCCAGCCCGGCTTCACCAAGAAAACCGTACTGATTGAACGCCTCGATAATGCCACCAGCGCCATAACGCTCGGCGTGATACACCAGTGACTGGCGTTCGGTCATTTGCAGCAGGCGGTTTTCTGAACCGCCGACACACACGGCTGGATAGCCGAGTGACAACATGGCCAGATCGTTAAGGCTGTCACCGGCGATCAGCACTTCATTGTCGGCCAGTCCGAGGTGGTCGATCAGACTCTGCAAGGTGGTGCCCTTGTTAACGCCGCGCGGCAAGATGTCGAGATACTGGTGAGCGGAGTACAGCAGCTCACAGCCAAGCTGGCTGATGACCTGACGTACTTGGTCTGTTACATCTTCCGGTTTGCAATCGTACGAACACCGGCGCTCCTGTGGCACATCCTGACGAACGAGGTTGGGAAAGGCATCCAGGGCTGAAGCAACCGCCACTTCACCGGGCCAGTTCTGTTCGATTTCGGCCTGGATTTCACCAATCGGCTGCAAGTTGTGACCATCAACGATGGTGGCGCCGACATCGCAGATAATGTAGTCGGGAGTGGGCAGTGATGGATCGGACAGCAGCGGCATCACCATTTCCAGTCCGCGACCGGTGACGTAGGCCAGCTGGATATGAGGGTGGTTGCTGATCAGCTGGTAGAGCTGGTAGCGGTCTTCCTGCGAACCCGACAACAAGGTTCCATCAAGGTCGGTGGCGAGTAACATGTTGGTATCTCCTTCCGGAACTGGTTCCGGCAGTGCGCCGGGCGGTCCCGATTGACGGTTGTGACTGTTCGTCGTTGAACAGCCTGAAGATGGGCCCGCGCTTGCTGCTGTGGCGGGCCTTGCAAGGTGCGCTGACGGTTATGACGGCCAGCGCGAATTTTCAGCCAACGCAGTGGCGAATCTGGGGAGTGTCATCCTCTTCATAGCCCGACAGTGGCTCACTGTCATCATGATTGGCGGCATTCATGCCAGCCAACCCGCCTTCTGCAGTCATGCCTGCCAGCACGCCGTCGGGGTGGGCAGTGTCCACAATAATGCTGGTTTCTATATTCGCTGCAGGGCTGCTGTCAGAGCCGGTTGCAGGGCTGGCGTTGGGATCGACACTATTGTCGACATCGTCTGCTGATATGGCTTCATCCGGCAGCATTTCAAGTGCCGCCGGGGTGGTACGCAGCATGGGTACAAATGGCGCGCTGGTTTCCGGTTCGGCTTCGGCAATGGTGGCAGGTCGTGTCAGCTTGAAGGCGATATAACCGGCAATCAAGGCGTGGGCACAGGCGAAATACAGCAGCAGGGTTGCAGGCGAGCTCCATTCCATCAGACTGCCTGCCAGTGCCGGGCCAATGGCGGCCCCCATTCCGTGTAACAGCAGCAGCGCGCTGCCAGCGGGCAGAATGTCGTGGCTGTCGATACGGTCAACCAGATGGGCGACGGACACCGGATAAATCGCAAAGGCGGCTCCACCCCACAAGGCCATGCTGGTCAGCACCAGCCAGTAAGGTGTCGGTAACAGCCAGGAGGCCAGCGCAATGGCGCAACCGACCGCTGCCGTGATGGCCAGTACCAGCCGACGATCATGCTTGTCGGAATAGCGGCCAAGTGGATATTGAAACAGTGCACCGCCAACAATCGAAGCCGACATCAGGGTCGCCACCTGACCACTGTCGAGGCCGATGCGCTGGCCGTAGACAGGCATCAATCCCCAGAAAGCGCCCATGGCGAGGCCAGACAAAACCCCGCCAGCCACCGCCACCGGTGCGGTTTTCAGCAGCCGTCGTAACGAATAGCGCTTCACTTCCGCGACGGAAGGTTGTGGTAAACGGGTCCAGGTGATGGGTACCAGACTGATGCATACCAGCATGGCTGAGAGTGCGAAAAGAGTGAAGTTCATCGGGCTGTCGAGTTTTAACAGCTGCTGGGTCAGCGCCAGCGAACCGAGATTGACGGCCATGTAAATGGCAAACACCTGACCACGGCGTTCTGCCGGTGTTTCGTTGTTGAGCCAGCTTTCGATGATGGTGTAGAGAATCACCAGCACCGCGCCAGTGACCACTCGCAACAGCATCCAGGTGTAGGGATTGACCAGCAGTACATGAGCCAGCACCACGACGGCCGAAACGGCGGCACAAAGGGCAAAGGCGCGAATGTGACCAATCCGTCGCAGCATCGGCAGACCGGCGTAGAAGCCCACAAAGAAACCGACGAAATAGCCCGACATGATGTAGCCGATGAGGCTGTCGCTGTAACCTTCCATGCCGCCGCGCAACGCCAGCAGGGTGTTCAGCAGACCATTGCCAAACAGCAGTAGTGAAACACCAAACAACAATGATGCAATGGGGAGCAGGGATCTGATCACGCAGTGGCCTCCTGACGCAGTATTGGCCGGATGCTTGCCGTGGGTTGCTGAGCGAGCCTGCACGGACAGGCCTGTGGTGGCGGCTTCCGGCTGAAAATAGGGTTGTCCTCGGTTAGCTGGTGGGACGGTGCACCCGTGTGACTGTTCCTTCACCAAAACAAAAAGCCGGACCAGAGGCAAACATTGGCAACTTTGCCGGGTTTGGCTAACCATTGGCGCGTAATGATGGTACGGCAGCTGCTGCTGTGAGAGATTAAATTCGGTGAAGTTTTGTGCAGCAGTGCCCACTACGGACCCGTAAAAACAAGGCCTGGTTCCAATTCGTCGAAGCTCAGGCAAGATTTGGCTGAAGATTGTCAGGCTGGCACTGAAAAATTCTGCGGCAGAATTTTCCAATAACCGGATTTAATTCTGATTGGCTCGCATAGACTGCCGAAGTTGTGATCAGGGATGTGAGGATTTCTGATAAATGGCTGAAAACTGAACGGTTACAGGCGTTTAACCGCAATGGATACACGAAAATATCAAACGAGTGTTTGCTTTCGCATTGTCATCCGCCTGCAATAAAACCAAAATACCGCCGCCACAGCCGATACCGCTGTGGCTGGTCAGAAAACAAGCAGACTTCAAAGATGGTACCCAATGAGTAACCCCCCACTGGCACTGGAACTGATCGACCTCCACAAATCCTACGGCGAACTGGAAGTACTCAAGGGCGTCACCCTGAAAGCCCACAAGGGCGATGTGATATCCATCCTCGGCTCCAGCGGCTCCGGCAAAAGTACCATGCTGCGTTGCATCAACCTGCTGGAAAAGCCCAGTCGCGGTGAGATAGTGATTGGTGGCGAGCAGCTCAAGCTGAAGGCCACCAAAAAAGGCGAACTGGAAGCGGAAAGCCCGCGCCAGCTGGAACAATTACGTTCACGGCTGGGTTTTGTGTTTCAACAGTTTAATCTGTGGCCGCACATGACCATCCTCGAAAACATCATTGAAGCACCGGTCCAGGTGCTGAAAATCCCTAAAAAAGACGCCATCGAGCGGGCTCACAAGCTGCTCGCCAAAGTCGGTTTGTCCGGTAAGGAAAATGCTTACCCGGCACACCTGTCTGGTGGTCAGCAACAGCGCGTGGCGATTGCCCGTACGCTGGCAATGGAACCCGACGTCTTGCTGTTCGATGAACCCACCTCGGCGCTCGACCCCGAGCTGGTCAACGAAGTACTGGCGGTGATGAAAGAATTGGCTGAAGAAGGCCGCACCATGCTGATTGTGACGCACGAAATGCGTTTTGCCCGTGACGTTTCCAGCCAGGTGGTGTTCCTGCATCAGGGCCAGATTGAGGAAATGGGGCCGCCGGAACAAGTGTTCGACAACCCCAAATCCGAACGAGTCAAAGAGTTTATGGCCAGTCACAAATCCCAGACGGCCCAATAACAACCATCGGGTTAGCCCTGTAATCAAAGAAGAGAAGCGAGGAACTGACATCATGAAAAAACTGATCGCAACCGCAGTCATGCTGGCAGCCTGTGTGACAGCTCCACTGTCCATGGCGGGCGAAAAAATCCGTATTGCTACCGAAGGTGCCTACGCGCCATTCAACATGATGGACAACCAGGGTCAGCTGGTGGGCTTCGACGTCGACATCGCCAAGGCGCTGTGTGCGGAAATGAAAGCCGACTGTGAAATTGTTGCCCAGGACTGGGACGGTATTATTCCTGGCCTGCGCGCGCGCAAGTACGACGCCATTATCGCTTCCATGTCGATCACTGAAGAGCGTCTGCGGGTCGTGGACTTCTCTGAAAAATACTACGCCAACGTACTGGCGTTCGTGGGCCCGAAAGGCAAGGCTCTGGATACCACCAAGGATGCCCTGAAAGGCAAAACCATTGGTGCCCAGCGTGCAACGATTGCCGGACAGTATCTGGAAGACAACTTCGGTAACGTGGTCAACGTCAAACTGTACGACACTCAGGACAACGCCTACCTGGATCTGGCCAGCGGCCGTCTCGATGGCATCATGTCTGACAAATTCCCGGCCTACGACTGGCTGCGCACTCCAGAAGGCAAGGGTTTTGAATTCAAGGGTGCTGACCTCGACATCGACGACCACATTGGCATTGCTGTACGCAAGGGCGACAAGCTGGCCGGCAAGTTCAGCACTGCGATCAAGGCCATTCGGGCTAATGGCAAGTACGCTGAAATCAACGCCAAATACTTCCCGTTCGATATCTACTGATCGAACACTCCGGGGTGAATCAACAGATTCACCCCGGTTCGTTTGAACACCCTGCAAGGTAAGACTCTCATGGATTTACATGGCTACGGCGAACTGTTGCTGAGCGGCCTGTGGATGACCATCAAACTGGCCCTTACCAGCCTGTTTTTTGGCCTCATCATCGGACTCAGTGGTGCAGCTGCAAAACTGTCTTCATCCCGTACTGCGCGGGCGATTGCCACCACCTACACCACAGTCGTGCGCGGTATTCCCGAACTGCTGCTGGTGCTGACTCTATATTTTGGCGGCTCGCAGCTGCTGATGTTCTTCGCCAGCATGTTTGGCTACGAGGAGTACATCGACGTGGGCCAGTTCGCCGCCGCCGTCGCGGCACTGTCGATTGCCTTTGGTGCCTATTCCACCGAAGTCTTCCGCATGGCCATGCAGGACGTGCCGAAAGGCCAGTGGGAATCGGCTCAGGCGATGGGCATGACGCCGTTGCAAACCTTCTTCCGTATTATCCTGCCGCAAGTCTGGCGGCTGGCGATTCCCGGGCTGGGTAACCTGTTTCAGGTGCTGCTGAAAGACACTGCGCTGGTCTCGGTTGTGGGTCTTGATGAACTGATGCGGCAGGCATCGGTGGGCGCTGCCACCACCAAGTCACCGTTTGATTTTTACCTCGCCGCAGCACTGTTGTACTTGTTGCTGACCGTTGGCACCACGCTGGTGACCGGGCTGCTGGAACGCATGAGCAAACCTGAATTACGCGGAGGCCGGACATGAGCTGGGAGTGGGGCGTTATCTGGCAATATCTGCCAAAACTGCTGGACGGAGCCTGGCTGACCATCGAACTGGTGGCGATTTCCGGTTTGCTGGGGCTGGTGATTGCGGTGCCGCTGGCGTTGATGCGGGCATCCGAAAAAAAGGCCATCAGTGCCTTTCCATACATCTACATCTTCTTTTTTCGTGGCACGCCACTGCTGGTGCAGATCTTCCTGATCTATTACGGCGCCTCGCAGTTTGACGCGGTGAAGAACTCCTTCCTCTGGCCGGTGCTGCGCGAACCTTACTGGTGCGCCATCATTGCCTTCTCGCTCAACACCGCCGCTTATGGTGCTGAGCTGATTCGGGCAGCGATTCAGGCGATTCCAAAAGGGGAAATTGAAGCCTGTATGGCGCTGGGTATGAGCAAGTTCACCACCATTCGACGGATTATCTTGCGGCGTGCGGCGGGCATCGTGTTGCCCGGCTACAGCAACGAAGTGCTGCTGATGCTGAAAAGCTCGGCGCTGGCCTCGACCATCACCTTGCTGGACCTGACCGGTATGGCGCGGACCATTATTGCCCGTACCTATACACCGTTAGAAATGTTCTTCGCCGCTGGTATGGTCTACCTTGCCATGGCAGCGGTACTGATCCTGTGCTTCCGTCTGATGGAGCGCAAGCTGAACCGTTATCAATATGCCAAGCGCCCTGTCTGACAGGGCGTTGATTTTCTATCTGCGTTGCCACGGCGGCGTTAAAAACAGGCTCAAATCAGTCATTTATCACTCATAAACTCCCTCTTTGCTCCTGTTTTTGCCTTGCCCTGGCGGCCTCGAAAACAAAAATCAACAGCCTGTCAGGGCGCTTGCCGCTGGTTTTTATCTTTCAAATTCCGCCGCTTCGATTTAAGACCCCTTCGGGAGTGCAGGCGGGATACCTGCACTCTGAACGGGATTCAAACCTCAGCCCATAAACGGATACAAGCCGTTCACTTGCTGAGGCCCAAGCAGCCGCACCAGATCTTCCAGCGCCGTCATTACTTCCCGATAAAACAGCGGGTCGGCCAGATCGGCTGGACTCAGCTGGTCGCGGTAATGGCATTTCACCCAATCCTGTAACTGATTAATCTTCGTTTCGTCGAGCAGAAAGGCCGGATTGACTGCCGCCAGTTGTTCATCGGTCAGCACTACCCGTAGCCGCAAACAGGCCGGGCCGCCGCCGTTGCTCATGCTTTGACGCACATCGACAAAGCTGACGTCACGGATGGGCTGGTTGTGATCCTGGGTAATCTGTTCCAGCCAACGCCGCACCGCGGTGTTTTCCTCGCATTCTGATGGTGCGATCAAACGCATACGATTCATGTCACCGTCCGGGCTGGCCAGCAGCTGGCTGTTGAACAGGTAGGACTTGATGGCGTCATCCAGCGAAACATCAGCATCAGCCACACAGAGAGTTTGCAGTGGTAATTGCTCTCGCAGGGCCTTGAACGCCTGTTCGGCAGCCGCTGTTTCATAAGCGTGCTGGTGATACATCAGCAATGGGCCATTACCGACAGCGACCACATCATTGTGGAAGGCACCAGCGTTGATGGCGCGACTGGCCTGCTGCAGGTAAACCGCTGCGCGCGTACCGTGCTGGCGGGCCACTGCTGCACTGGCGGCGAGTGTCTGACGAGCCGGAAATGTCAGGTTGGCCGGGTCGGTCTGTTCATTACGACCGTAGACAAACAGGCCAACGCCGGCTTCGCCGTAGGCATGACACAGGCGGGTATGGTTGGCAGCACCTTCGTCACCAAAACGCTGAATCGACGGAACCGCACTGTGAACGCTGAAGTGATCGCCGGGGTGGTGAGAGGCGCTGAAAACCGTCCGCAATATGCGCTCGGTGTGAGGATGTTCGATGGCCCGGTGGGCCGTGGTCAGCAGGTTGGCCGGAGTGAAATGTACCTTGCCGTCATGGCTGTCGCTGGATGGCGTTACTGTGGCGGCGTTGGCTGCCCACATGCTGGAGGCCGAATAGACCATCGACAGCAGTTCCGGTGCCTGGGCTGCGGTGCTGTTGATGATATGCTCATCCGGGCCACGGAAACCCAGCTGTTGCAGCACCGTCAGGTCTGGCCGTTGCTGCGGTGGCAAAAAGCCCTGGGTGTAGCCAAGTCGCAGCAAGGTGCGCATTTTTTCCAGCCCCTGTAGCGCTGCTTCGCGCGGGTTGGAGCTGCGCATGGCGTTGCGGCTGGATGCCAGGTTGCCGCTGGCGAGGCCACCGTAGTGGTGGGTTGGGCCGATCAGGCCGTCGAAGTTGACTTCGCGGGCAGTGGTGTTGGTCATGTTTTTATCCGTATCTCAGGGCTCGACGTCAACCGCAGGGCAGATGCCTCTGGGGGAGAACTTCTCTCCCCGGCGGCAGCCACCCCTCTGCTTTGCGCTTCCGGTTCGCTATTCGGCTTACTCGTCCAACGCATTACGAGCCCGTCCACATTCGGCATCCCTGCCTCAAGTGGACTATCCGGCCATCCATGGCCGGATACTCTATGCGTTCTTGATTAAACCGGCTCACCTTGATGCGCCTTGCCTGGTGACGCGAAAGTGTATTTTTAACTGTCTGGGTTCTGTAATTCGTTATTGCTTCTGCAACCCCGGCAATGCTGTGGGTTGGTAGTCGGCATTACTGTCTATCGCACTGATGGCTTGCGGCCAGGCGCAGTAGTCGGCGGCATACCAGGCGCTGGGGCGGTGGTTGCCGCTGGCGCCGATGCCGCCAAATGGCAAGCGGCTGGAGGCTCCGGCGGTGGGCTGGTTGATGCTGATAACCCCGGCTCGAATCTCTGCCTTGAAGACTTGCTGATGTTCTGCATGGTTGCTGACCAGCCCGGCGGCGAGGCCAAAGCGGGTGTCGTTGGCCAGGGCGATGGCGGCGGCAAAGTCGGCAACCCGATAGACCTGCAGCAGTGGGCCGAACCATTCCTGATCGAGCAATTCGGTGGCTGCTGGTTGCTGGCGCAGGCTGCTGACGTCGAGGATGCCGGGTGTTAGCCAGTAACCTTGTGTGTGGCTATTGTGGTTATAGGACTGCTTGCTGGAGTCGTCGCTGGCTGGATTTTCTCCGGCTGGATCGACGCTGGCGGGATGTTGCATTGCCAGCAGGGTGTTGGCGCCGAATGCGCTCAGCTGCTGTTGGGCATTGAGCAGCTCGTCGCGGGCGCGAGCACTGATCACCGGGCCATAAAAGGATTCGTCGTGCTGACCGCCAATCCTGATTTGCTGACAACGTTCCACCAGTTTGTCTAGCAGCTGGTCAGTTTGCGGGTTGTCGATCAGGATCAGCCGGCGCGCACAGGTGCAACGCTGACCAGCGCTGATAAAGGCGCTGCGGATAATCAGTTCGACGGCGGCGTCGAGGTTAATGTCGTTGTCGATGATCAGGGGATTATTGCCACCCATTTCCAGCGCCAGCAAGACTTCCGGCCGCCCGCCGAACTGCTGGTGTAACAGTCGTCCCGTGGTGGATGATCCGGTAAACAGCAGGCCGTCGATGGCGGTTTGGCACAAGGCTTTGCCAACGGCAACGTCGCCTTGCAGCAGATTCAGTACGCCAGCTGGCAAGCCTGCCTGTTGCCAGAGTTTGACGGTGAATTCGGCAACCCAGGGGGTTAATTCGCTGGGTTTGAATACTACGGTGTTGCCTGCCAACAGCGCTGGAACAATATGGCCATTGGGCAAGTGGCCGGGAAAGTTGTAGGGGCCGAACACGGCCATAACGCCGTGAGCCCGGTGAGCCAGTTGGGGTTGCTGCTGGGTGCGTTCGCCGGCGGCCTCGATGGAAATACCGACCTTGTTGATCATCGCCTGCACTTCGGTTTTGGCCTCCCAGCCGGGCTTGCCGGTTTCCAGGCTGATGATGTTGGCCAGTTCGTCCTGATGGCTGTGTAGCTGTTCGGCGAAGGCCTGCAAAACCTGCTGGCGTTGTTCAAACGTCAGTGCTTGCCAACCGGTAAAGGCCTGTTTGGCAGCTTGTACGGCTTGCTGAACCTGTTCGTCAGAGGCCTGTTGCTGTTGCCAGACAACCTCGGCGGTGGCCGGGTTCAGTGAGGTCAGCAGTGGGCCGTTACCGGTCTGCCACTGGTTGTTGATCATTATTGCGCTCATGGTCTGCTCCTTCAGCCTCGGCCCCTGTTATTGGATGAGTTATTGGTTAATGGATTGGATAAGTTATGAGCCGGGCGGCTGTTCAGCTTGTGGGGTATCCAGGCAATTGGATCACCGGCGTGCAGCTGTAAGGCCGTCAGTGCTTCGTCACTCAGTGCTAGACCTTCGCTGCTGGCTGGGGCTAAACGACTGTTAGTCGCCATGGCTTCGGTAGCCTGGGTGCAAATCACCCGGAAGTTGGCCCAATCCGGGTTGGCGGCGATCACTTGTTCTGCGGGAGTTGGATCGTTTAACAGCTCATTCATGGCCAGGGCATGGTGTTGGCGAATCGCCCGCACGCTGGCAATGTCATTGAGGTCGGCCCGCATCAGCGGACCGGCATCGAAAATATCGACCACTTTTTCAAACCGGAAACCTTCTTCCTCCAGCAACTCCTTGGCGCGCCGACCGGCATCGGCGGGACGGCCAATCACCGCCTGGGCTGCGGCTGGCAACAGGTTGGTGTAGATCGGGTATTTCGGCATCAGCTCGGTGATGAACTGGTTGGAGCCAACGCCGCAGAGGGTGTCGGCATCGTCGAATTCCATTTCAAAAAACTGGCGGCCAATGGCGTCCCAGAACGGGCTGTTGCCTTCGGCGTCGGTCCAGCCGCGCATTTCGGCAATCACGGATTCGGCAAAACGGTCGGGGTACAAGCCCATCAACAGATAACGTGAACGGGCCAGCCAATGGCCGTTGCCACGATAGGCTGGGTCGAGGAACAGTGAACCGACTTCCGAGCAGTCGGTGTAATCATTGGTGAGGTGCAGCATTTGGCTGCGTACCTGCTTTTGCAGTGAATGGGAAAAGTGGGTCATGGTCATCAAACGGTAGGCATAAAACGCCTGCCGGGCGCCGGTCATGGCGTAGACTCCGGCACTGCCGACGACGCGCTGTTGTTCGGTGTCTTCCATCGCCAAAAAAAAGAAATCATCGTGATGGCGTTGCTGGCGGGCAAAGCTGTCGCAGGAACGCTGGATACGGGCCAGCAGGGCTTCAGGGTCTTCCGGCAGTGAGGTCATGCCCTGACCTGCGGCTTTGGCGAGGGCCATCAGATCATCCAGATCGGCCGGTTGCATGGGACGGATGATTAACATGGCAGTTGGCCCTCTTGCTGGAGTTTGAGTAGTTTCTGAATCAGTACAATCGACAGCGCGGCGCGTTCGACAAAGCTGTCGCTGCAGGCGTATTCCTGGTCGGTGTGGATATTGGCGCCACGTACGCCCAGGGTATCGATATTGATCAGGCCAGCGGCGGCGAGATTATTTCCCTCACAACAACCACCGGTGGCACGCCAGCGGATATCCAGGCCAAGTTCAGCACCGCCCTCGCGAAGGATTTCAAACAGCCGCTGCTGGGCTGCTGTCATGGGCTTGGGTGGGCGGTTGAAATGGCCGTGCAACGCCAGTTCGACGCCAGTGTCCTGGCTAACGGCGTCAATCACCCGATGAATATCTTCCAGCACCTGCTGCTGTTGCTGTGGTTCGGCAACGCGGACGTTAAAACGGCAGATACAGCTGTCTGGCACGATATTGACCGCGCCACCGCCAAGAATCTGGCCGATGTTGAGGCTCAGGCCGCTGTCTTCGTCGCTCAGGTTGGCCAGCTGGCTGGCGACTTTGGCAATGGCCGCCACCGCGTTGCGGCCTTCAAAAAATGCCCGGCCGGCGTGGCTGCTGCGGCCTTTGGCGGTAATGGCAAAGTTACCGCTACCTTTGCGGGCTCCGGCGAGGGTGCCATCTTCCAGCGCCGGTTCGTAGGTCATGCCAATTGCAGAAGCGTTAGCTAACGCCTGTTTGGCCAGTTGCATCAGGATCGGGCCAGAGCAGGGAGAACCAATTTCCTCATCCGGGGAAATTGCCACAGTAAAACCTACCTGTTCACGAATCCCGGACTGATTGAGCCAACGAATCACTTCGGCGATCAGTACCAGACCGCCTTTCATATCGGCGGTGCCCGGGCCATGAAGGCGGTTACCGTCGATATGGCAGTGCTGGAAATCGCAGCTGAGCGGAAACACGGTATCGCAGTGGCCAGTGAATAGCAGTTGTAACGGCGCTGCTGGACGACTCTGGAAAATCTGCATCGGCGCCAGTGGCAGGGCTTCAACATCGCCGCTGTCGGTTACCCGTTCCAGTGGCCCTAACGGTTGTAACCTGTGGCTGTCGGCCAGCGGGGCGAAAAGCTGCTGTAACTGCTGCTGGACTTGCTCAATACCATCAAGGTTGTAGCTACCGGAATTGATCTCACACAGGCTCCGGGTGGCCTGCAGCATGGTGTCGGCACGGCTGGCCAGATAGTCCAGCAACTGCTGGTGGGCCACTGTATTTTGGAGAGAGTTGGTGTTGGGCTGGGTCATAACCTTGGCCGCTTCGTTATTGGGGCATTTATTGAAATAAGGGTGAAACAGATGAATCTGTTACGGCGAAGTGTTGTTCAGCAGCCAACGAATGTGATGCGTAGTTTTGATTATTGCTTCGAATAAAATTCGGTTTGGTAAGGACGCTGGATGATTTTTTAATTCTCCAGATTTAATGGGGTTTCTGGCCAGGATTAACGTTGCTATTGCGCGAATATTCTATCTCTTGGTGACTTAAATACCGGATAAAATCCGGTATCGGATTCATACACTGAAAAGCACAATCACAGCGTTCTGGACGCTTTTTATATTAGGTAAATGGCCCTGATTCAGTCACTGGCTCGCCAGTCCCGGGAATCGTGGCCAGACAGGAGTTTTGTTATGACTGAATCCAGCGTTTTTTCTACAGCAGAAGCTGCAATCCCAGATCTGGATATCGAGGGATTAGTAGAGCAGGATGCAAATGTGCTGTTGCATCCGGCATCCTCGATTACTGCACTGGAAGCCAATGGCCCGTCGATGATTACTGCCGCCAGCGGCTGCAATATCCTTGATAGTGATGGCCAGATGTTACTGGATGCGGTCGGTGGTCTCTGGTGTGTCAACGCCGGTTATGGTCGCCAGGAAATTACCGAAGCCATGAAAGCGGCCGCTGACCAGCTGGCCTATTACCATACCTTCAGCAATGCCTCTAACCCCTGGCAGGTGGCGCTGGCGGAAAAGCTGCTGACACTGGTACCAGCCAGTCTGACGGATGGCCGGGTTTTCTTCGGCTCCAGCGGCAGTGATGCCAACGACACCCTGATCAAGATTGCCTGGCATTATCATGGGCTGCGCGGCAAACCGTCGAAAACCAAAGTGATTGCTCGCCAGCAGGCCTATCACGGTACTTCCATCAGCACCGCCAGCCTGACAGGACTGGGCGGTTTTCACAAAGGCTACCCGCTGCCACAGGATTTTGTTTTGCGGGTAGAGTGCCCGCACTATTACACTCGCGGCCAGGCGGGAGAAACCCAACAGCAATTCTGTGATCGCCTGATTACAGAGGTTCAATGCCTGATCGAGCGCGAAGGTGCGGATAACATCGCGGCATTTTTTGCTGAGCCAATTCACGCCGCTGGCGGTATTATTGAGCCGCCAGCCGGATATTATCCGGCTCTTAAAGTCTTGTTACAGCAGCACGATATTTTGCTGGTGGCTGACGAGGTGGTGTGCGGTTATGGCCGTTTGGGCAGCTGGTTTGGTTCACCGCAACTGGGGCTTGAGCCCGACCTGATGAGTTCCGCCAAGGGTCTGACCAGTGGTTATTTCCCGATGTCGGCGGCGTTTGTCAGCCAGGCGGTGTGGCAGGTGCTGAAGCAGGGCTCTGATGTGTACGGGGCGTTCTCTCACGGTTACACCTATTCCGGTCATCCGGTGGGTGCGGCGGTGGCGCTGGCCAACCTGCAACTGATGGAGCGGGAAGGACTGGTCGAACAGGCGGCAGACAATGGCGCTTATTTACATCAGCAGCTGTCTGAACGGCTGCTACCGATGAGTCAGGTGGGTGAAATTCGTGGCCGTGGTTTGCTGGCCGGGGTACAGCTGGTCGTCGACAAGGCCAATAAGACCTTGCCAGACCCGGCCGCCAAATGGCCATTAAAAGTCAGTCAGGCGGTACGTCAACAAGGTGTGATTGTGCGGCCGCTGCCAAGTGTTGGCACACTGGCGATTTCGCCACCATTAATTATTTCCAGAGCGGAAATCGACCGCCTGGTAGACAGCCTGGCAACGGCTATCAAAACCCTGCCTGGCTGTTAATCAGATTATTTTTACAGGCATACGAGGTGTCGGGTGAAACGGGCAAGTGAACTGGATCGGCTGGATTTGCGCATGCTACAGGCACTGCAGCACGATGGTCGAATCACCAATAAAGAGCTGGCGGAGAAGGTCAACCTGTCGCCCAGCGCCTGTCACCAGCGTTTGCAAAAACTGATACAGGACGGCTGGGTTGATGGCTTTATTGGCCGCATCAACATCGACCGCCTGTGTCGGCCAGTGCAATGTATTGCCACCATTTCCCTTGGCAGCCACGCACCGGATACCTTCCGTTTTCTGGAGCAGCGGATTGAAGCTATTCCGGAAGTGATGGAAGCCTGGACGGTGAGTGGTGGCTGCGACTTTATTGTGCGGTTTATTTGCTCACATATGACGCGTTATATGGAGCTGAGTAACTCGCTGATCCAGATGTGTCCGGAAATCAGCAACATCAATACCCACGTGATTCTGAAAGAGAGCAAGAAATTCCGCGGTTATCCGGTGGATGAGCTGATGAATCCGAAAGGCTTGTGAGAAAAATTACCCAGCTATTTCGTCGTCCTGAGCTCGCGGCTTTGAAATATTCTCTGCTGTATGGGTCCTGAATCTGCAGCGCGTTCAGGATGACGGTGCTTTTGGTCTGAAGCCTTTCACATAATTTGTCATCCTGAGCTCGCCTCAGGATCCATATGGCTTGGAAAGATTCTCCGTTACATGGATCCTGAATCTGCTGCGCGTTCAGGAAGACGGTGTTTTTGGGCAGAAGCCTTTCACATAATTCGTCGTCCTGAGCTTGCCTCAGGATCCATATGGCTTTGAAAGATTCTCCGCTGTATGGGGCCTGAATCTGCAGCGCGTTCAGGACGACGGTGCCAGCCCTAGCTGTGACTTGTTCCTAATGACAGCAGACACCTGACCAGCGGCTACACCGCTAAACGGTTATAACTCACCTGTGATGGCTGCCGTTGCATCAGAATCTCGCCACCACGTACCGACAGCATGACCTCTCCCTGATTGCGTAACACGCTGTAGTCATCTTCACCTTCCAGCACAATAAAGTTGGCAGGCTTGCCCACTTCAATGCCGTAATTATGCTGAATATTAAGGGCGACAGCGCCGTTGTCTGTGATCAGGTCGAGTGCCCGCTGGAAGTCCTGATAACCCATCATCTGGCAGATATGCAGGCCAAAATCCAGGCTGCGCAACAGCTTGCCGTTGCCGAGTGAATACCAGGGGTCAAAGATAGAGTCTTCAGCAAAACAGACGTTGATACCGGCTTCTCGCAGTTCTTTTACCCGGGTCAGGCCACGGCGTTTGGGATAGCTGTCAAAACGGCCTTGCAGATGAATGCTTTCGGTTGGGCAGGAGATAAAGTTGATGCCGGACTTCTTCAGCAAACGGAACAGCTTGGAACAGTAGGCATTGTCGTAGGAGTGCATGGCGGTGGTATGGCTGGCAGTAACTCGGGAACCCAGCTCGCTGAACAGCGCTTCGCAGGCCAGTACTTCCAGGTAACGGGAGTTAGGGTCGTCAATTTCGTCGCAATGCACATCGACCAGCCGATCGTATTTGAGCGCCAGCTCAATCACGGTTTTCATCGACTGCTCGCCCAGTTCGCGGGTGTATTCAAAATGTGGAATACCACCAACCACATCAGCACCGTATTCCATCGCCTGCTCCATCAGCTGCAGACCGTTGGGGTAGGACAGCAGGCCTTCCTGGGGAAAGGCGACCACCTGAATATCAATCTGGTCGCGTAATTCATCACGAATATCACAAAGGGTTTTCAGGCCCACCAGGCTGGGGTCTGAAGTGTCGGCATGGGTACGGATGTGCTGTACGCCGTTGGCGACCAGCAGCTCGATGGTTTTCAGTACCCGCCGACGAATGTCCGCTTCGTTGAGCATGGGCTTGCGTTCGCCCCAGCGTTCGATGCCTTCGAACAGAGTGCCACTCTGGTTCCAGTTAGGTTCACCAGCGGTAAGCGCGGCGTCGAGGTGGATATGCGGCTCGACGAACGGCGCGCACAGCAATTTGCCAGCCACATCCAGACTGCTTTCGCTGGCGCTCAAAAGGCTGCTTTGTGGCGTGATTTTATCGAACAGGCCGTCGTGGATTTCCAGACTGTAGAGGTCGTTGCTGTGGCGCAGGCGGGCATTGATGATGTTCATAACGGCGGGTTCTCGCTTGAAGCTGGTAACGGGTTATTAATGTTATGGCGCTGGAACAGAATCTGTTCAATCAGCAAGGCGTTCTGCAAATTGAGCCGGGTGTAAGGGTCTTTCAGACTGTGGCTGGTGAGTGCTTCGATGCGCTTCAGCCGGTGGCTCAGGGTGTTGCGATGAACGCCTAACAGTTCGGCGGTTTGTTGCTGGTTGCCGAACAGGTTGAGGTATTGGGTGAGGGTTTCTTTCAGCATCAGCGCGTTGCTGTCGCGAGCGAAACAGAGTTCGCCAAGCTGCTGCTGGCAGAAATCCGCCAGCATGTTGCGTTGTGGAATGGCGGCAAACAGCCGCGCAATGCCGAGCTGTTCATAGAAGAACAGCCGCTGGTGTTGATGCTGGATAGCGAACTGCAGCGCCTGGCGGGCCTGTTCGGCAGCGTCGCCAAGCTGGCTCAGTTCCCCTTGCAGGTCGCTGACTCCGGCATACAGAGCGATATCGGGATGCTGCAATTGCAGCCGTTGTAACGCCTGTTCGAGTTCGTCGGCCAGGCTGCCGGAGGTTTCGCCATCACTGGGCCAGATGGCCAGTAAGTCTTCCTGATGCACCAGCACAGGCCAGTCGATGGCACGGCGTTTCAGTAAATCGCCCAGTTGCTGTTCCAGTAAATTGCGTTGTTGCAGCAGTTGCTGTGGCTGCAGTTGATTGTCGTTGCCCCGGCTCAGCTGTGCCAGCCGGATGGCCATCACCGAATAGGGTCGGCTGTCACTCAGCCCCAGCTGGCTGGCACGCAGGTGAATCAGCTCAGGGGTTTCGGCAAAGCCGTTAATCAGCTTGCTGAGGAACAGCTTCACCGACTGCCCCATCAGGTTGTCCTGCACAATGGCGTTGCTGATGATCTCGGTGACGATCACCATTTTTAATTCGTACGGCTGTTCGAATAACGGGAAGCTCAGCGAGTTGGCCAGTTCGATCACGCCCGCCGGAATTTCGCGAATAAACTCCGGTCCGGTCAGTATCACCATGCCAGCCACTTGCTGCTCTGCGCCTTCACGGATCAACTGCTTGAGGTTCTGCTCACTGCGGTGGCGGTTGACTCCAGTGACGAATACCAGCTCGCCACCACTGACCCAGGGGGCGATGCTGTCGTTTTCGGCGACATACGGCCACCGCACCACCCGGTTGCCACCCTGGAAACCAGCCCGGAAGCGAATGCTGCCGAGGCCGGGCAGGCGTGGAATATCAGTACAGCTGATGGCCATTAGCCCTCCGCAGGGTCCAGTTGGGCCTGTGCTTGCGGCAGCTTCAGCAGCACACCGTAGCAAACTGCCGCCGCCAGCACGCCAACCACGGGTGGTAACACAGGTGAGAAATAGGCCGCGGCGGAACCAGCGGCATAGGCTGCCAGCCCCATCCAGTTGAAGTTCGGCAGGCTGACGTCAGCCAGTTTGGGATATGAGCCCTTATGGCGCAGCCAGAAGTCGGCCATGATCACGCCGCCGATGGGGGGAATAAAGGTGCCCAGCAGAATCAGGAACGGAATCAGCATGTTGTACATACCACCGATGGCCAGCACAGTGCCGATGGCGGCGCCAGCAACGGTTACCAGCTTGCGCTTGTCGGTACGCAGCAGGTTACAACCGGCGACAGCAAAGTTGTAAATGGTGTTGTCCTGGGTGGTCCAGATATTGAGGAACAGCATCAACACGGCCAGAACCACAAAGCCCTGCGCCAGCATGACGTCTACGATGTCGGCCTGTTGATAAATCAGTGAACCCAGTGCGCCGGTCAGAACCATCAGGCCGTTGCCAACAAAGAAGGCTGCCATGGTGGCGATCACTGCGATTTTTGGGGAGCTGGCAAAACGGCTCCAGTTGGTGGCCTGGGTGCCGCCACTGACGAAGGTTCCGATCACTACCGTAATCGCCGCGGCAAAGCTCATGGTGTCCGACGGCGTTTGTGCCATCAGGCCGCTGAGGCCACCAATATCCACCATGCCGGTGTACATGCTGACCAGAATAAACAACATCATCGCCGGTACGGCAAAGCGCGACAGCCAGTCGAGGCCTCGATAGCCGACCATGGCAGTGATGCAGAAGGCAAAACCGAAGAAAATCATCAGTGGCATTTCCAGTGAGGCGGAAATACCGGTGGTTTTTACCAGCACAATGGCGATGGTGGCAGTGCCCCATGCGTACCAGCCGATCTGGGTGAAGCCGAGCACAAAGTCCGACAGCTTGCTGCCGATTTCACCAAAACAGAAACGTCCCATCAGCACCGAATTCAAACCACTTTTACAGGCGATGTAGGCCAGCGCAGAAGCATAGGCACCAAGCAGCAGGTTGCCGACCAGAATTGCCAGCATCAGCTCACCGAACGAGAAGGATTTTCCGAGCGTACCACCGGCCCACATGGTGGCGGTGAAGAAGGTAAAACCGAGCAATACCACCGACGTTGAGAGTAAACCTCTGCGTTCGGTTTTGGGCACTTCGCTCAATGGGTAATCCGAAGTATTCATATCAGGCTCCGTGAGTTGAGTTGTGGTTATCTGGTCACAGCCCTGATAAGGCAAGGCATATACCAGTTTACGAACTCAAATCCGGCTGTCTAACCGGTTGTAGAGTCTGGACAGGTCAATTTGTTATTAATTGTGCATAGTGCACAGTTACCCGGGCGGACGGCACAAGGTGCTCACAAAGGGGTCGTGGTTCTGGCGGCAGCATCGCACTGGGTGGCACTGTTTGGGATCACATAATGCCCGCCATTGGGGCAGCGGTGTTTTAAGGGAAGGTCTTTCAAACAATTCGTCATCCTGAATCTGCTTCGCGTTCAGGATGACGGTGTTTTGGACGGGCAGGGTTTCAAATGACGCGTCATCCTGAGTTTGCCTCGGGACCCATACGGCTTCGCAAGATTTTCTGTCGTATGGATCCTGAATCTGCTTCGCGTTCAGGATGACGGTGTTTTGGGCGGGCAGGGTTTCAAATGATTTGTCATCCTGAGCTTGCCTCAGGATCCATACGGCTTTGAGCGATTCTCCGCTGTATGGATCCTGAATCTGCTTCGCGTTCAGGATGACGGTGTTTGGGGCGGCAGGGTTTCAAATGATTCGTCATCCTGAGCTTGCCTCAGGATCCATACGGCTTCCAGTATTCTCTGTCGTATGGATCCCGACCCAGTCTGGCTGTCAGTTACCGGAAGCTGCCTTTGGCGGAGCCGGTGGTTCATCAAATGGCTGATTGGCCGCGACGTCCAGCGGAGTTTCTTCTGCCAGTGGTTCGTCCGGGTGCATTTCCAGTACCGCGGGTGAGGTACGCAGCATAGGTACAAAGGCAGCCGGGGATTCAGGCTGTTCTTCAACACTGGCGGCTGGACGTTTGAGACGGTACACCACATAGGCCACATAAACCCCATGGGACAGTGCGAACAACGCCAGCAGGGCACCAGGGCCGGTGGCTTGCATGACTTCACCGCTCACGGCCGGGCCAATGGCTGCACCAATGCCGTAAACCAGCAGGTTGGCGCTGCCCGCAGGCAAAATGTCGTTGCTGTCGATATGGTCGACCAGGTGGGCGACCGCGACCGGGTAGAGTGAGAAGGCGGCCCCGCCCCACAAGGCAATATTCAGCAGCAGCATCCAGTAGGGGATCGGCAGCAGCCAGCTGATCAGGGTTACCACAAAGCCCAGTGCTGAAATGGCACCCAACACAATACGGCGGTCGTAACCGTCAGAGAAACGGCCGATCGGATACTGGAACAGGAAGCCACCAATAATCGCTGCTGACATCAGGTTGGCAACCTGTCCGGCGTCCAGACCAATACGTTGGCCATAAATTGGCATCAGGCCCCAGAACGCGCCCATGACCAGGCCGGACAAGGCACTGCCCATTACCGCCAAAGGCGCCTGACGCATCAGCTTGCGTAAGGAATAGCGGCTGACGTTGGTCACCTTGGGCTGTGGCAAGCGGGTCCAGCTGACTGGAATCAGGCTCACACACACCAGCATGGCGGCAATCGCAAAGAGGGTGAAATTCAGCGGACTGTCGAGTACCAGCAATTGCTGGGTCAGCGCCAGGGCTGCCAGCGTGACGGCGATATACACCGCAAACACCTGACCGCGTTTTTCTGCCGGTGTCTGATCGTTCAGCCAGCTTTCAATGATGGTGTACAGAATCACCAGGGTTGCGCCGGTAATGACCCGCAGCACAATCCAGATATAAGGGTTCACGATCAGCACGTGCAACAGGACGGTTGCTGCTGAAACGGCGGCACAGAGGGAAAACGCCCGTACATGGCCAACCCGGCGCAGCAGTTTCAGGCCCATAAAGGAACCAACAAAATAGCCGAAGAAATAGCCGGACATGATATAGCCGATCAGGCTGTCGCTATAACCTTCCAGGCCGCCGCGCAATGACAGCAGGGTATTTAGCAAGCCGCTGCCGAACAGCAGTAAGGCAACGCCAACCAGCAGCGAAAAAATAGGCATAACCACCGGAATCATTACGCATACCTCCATGACGGCATATGGGTAACGATAGACGATGCTGTCGCCTTGACAGCAGCGAGCCTCAGCCATTGAGAAATATGACCGTGGCAAAAGCCGGAAGCTTTCATGGTGTCCTCTGTGATGAATTTAAGCGGTAATAAACGACCGTTTCACGCAGGATCAACGACGCCCTGGCGAGTATGCCAGTGAGTACTTTGATGGTGACGTGAATAGCTCTGGAATGAGCTGTTATTTCAGAAAGAAACAGGGTCGGAAAGAGACGCGTGTTTTACCATTACTGGTTAAATTTTCAACTAAATAATGACGTAAACAGACAACTTTTTTGAAACTGTGAAAACAGTCGCCAGTGGCGCTGACAGGCAGGATTTTTGAGCAGGAAAAACGGCTGAAAAAAGTCCCGGCAAAAGGCGAAATCCCTCTGCCGGGAGGCGCGTTATTTAGCCAGATAACCACCATCAACGGCGTAGTAGGTGCCGGTTACGAATGAGGCAGCGTCGCTGGCGAGCCAGCATACCAGTTCGGCAACTTCAGCTGGCGTGCCCATACGATTGAGCGCGTGTTGGGTGGCCAGATAATCCTGGGTTTCCTTATCAAGGGTTTCATCGACCAGCGGCGTGTGAATAAAGCCCGGACCGACGGAGTTGAGACGAATGCCGTCAGCGGCGTGTTCCAGAGCAGCGGATTTGGTCATACCAACCACACCGTGTTTGGCGGCGACATAGGCAGGTGACATGGCAATCCCCACCTGACCCAGAATCGAAGCCATATTAACGATACTGCCGGAGCCCTGTTTTACCATGGTTTGCAGCTGCGCACGCTGGCAATAAAACACGCCGTTGAGGTTGATATTGATAACCTTGTTCCAGCCGTCGATCGGGTATTCCGCCGATTTGGCGGCCGGGCCACCAATACCGGCGTTGTTGACGCCGATATCCAGCCGACCGAGCTCAGCGACGGTGCGTTCTACACCGGCGGCGACCGCGTCTGCATCGCTGACGTCAGCGACAATCGCCAGCATTGGCACATCGTAGTGCTTGAGCTTTTCGATCGCGCTGGTGAGGTGATCTTCCGATACATCCCAGAGTGACAGGGCGGCACCAGACGCGGCCATTTTTTCTGCAATTGCGAAACCAATACCGGAAGCTGCTCCGGTGATCATGGCGACTTTGCCTTTCAGCTGGTAATCAATCATGACGTATCTCCTTGCTAGGTGGACTCAGTGTGAGGGTTTGGAGCCCGTCTCTGATGTGCGGTTCACCAGCTTGGTTGGATAACAGCATCCCACAGATGACTATCTGACGCCCCCAGGCCTGGCTGGCAGGTTTTAGCATAACTGGCCGGTGGTTTACGGCAACGGCCCTAGTGTGTCGTTGCTCAATAACTTGATATGTGTCGCCGGAACTGTCTGCTTCTGTCATGTTTTTGTCATGGCTTTGAAATAAAAATAGCAGCCTTTGTTGTTAACTGGCCGTTGCCGTGTTGCAGAACTTTCAAATACACAATCCCGTGCGCTACTGGTTATTACTGCTGGTGGCGGCGGCTGCTGTGCTGCTGGCCAGTATGGGCATGGTACAGCAGCAGCCACAGCCGTTTGTGTTGCGGGATTACCTGTCGGCCAGCTGTGAGCTGACGACCCTGACTAAGCCTGCACCGCAACAGCAGCAGACAGAACGCCTCAGTATTCTGCTGGGCAGTTCGCTGGGAGCCGACAAGATGCTGGAAATCCTCTGTCGCTCGGAGTTGCTGGCGCAGCAATTTGCCGGCATTGATATCATCTGGCGCTACAAAAGCTTCCTCAGTGCCCAGCATATTATTGAGCAGCAATACGATGTGATGTGGGGGCGGGATTATGCCCTGCATGGTCTGGTGCCGGATCTGGAGCAATATTACGGCGTGCTGGCCAGTACTGCGCCGTTCAAGGTCTATTGGCTCAGCAAGGGACGGCCAGTGGCGTTAACGCCCGAATATCTGGCTGACAAAAAGATCGGCGTACTGGCGGGCGGCATCAGCCAGACCTTTTATCTGCAACCTATTACGTCGCTGCAGCATGCTGGCCTCGATGCCAAAACCCTGGCTTTTCGTGAATACAACACCTTGCCTGCTCTCTATCAGGCGTTTGAGAGCGGCGAGGTCGATATCATTCCGACGCCCTTGTGGTTGCTCAGCAGTTACGGCGTGCATTACGACTACGCACTCTTGCTGGAACCGGCAATGCCGGGCGCCAACTGGTATATCAAGAGTGGTTTGCTGAGCTCGACCAAAGTGGCTTGCGAACTGTATCAGGCGGTGGCGGCGGTGCCGTTTGTTTCAACTGAAAAGATCATGCTGGCAGGTGACTTGCGATGCGACTAGATAGCAAACATTCAATGCTTGTCGCTGGTCTGGCCGGGCTGCTGTGGGCGGTTCTGGGTGTGCAGGGTTACTGGCAGGCTCATCAACAGATGGCGACAGCCATCGAACAACAGTTGCTGCAGCAATTCCGCCCACGGCTGGAATTCACCCCGGAGCAATGGAATGGATCGGCCAGCAGCTGGCAGGCATTGGCCGATGGTATGGCAGCCGATATTGCCAGTGTGACGCTGAATCCCGGCATCGGCGAAATTGTCGGTGGCCAGTTGCGGGTGCTGGAAATCCAGCAACATCAATTTGCGCAACTACAAAGCGGCGAACGTCCGCTGGATCTCAGCTGGAAGCGCGACACTGGTGACTTTGAAGTTCGTCTGGCGCTGCAGCTGGAAACCAACTGGAGCTATTTGCTGGGCAGTCGTTTGTTACTGGTGTTGTTGGCCGGAGCTTTGATGTTATTGCTGCCACGGCCATTGTCTGAGCGTCAGCGTTATTACCAGCAGGCTTTGTTGGCTGCAGGGGTTGAACAGACTGAAGCGATCCGGCTGGCACCGCTTGCGGCAGCGATGCCATCCGAACCCTTGCTGGATTATTTACTGACACTGGCTGAACTTGGCTGGTCGCAGCGGGCGGCGGCGCTGCTGGAGGAAATCGCAGGTCTGACAGGATTTTCAGAACTGACCCCGGCACAGCGGGAATGGCTGACATTGGGACTGCAGCTGCATGATGGTGATTTATCGCAGGCATTGGTGGTCGCAACGGCCAGCCCGGAACTGCGGATCAATGCCGCCGATGGCAGCATCTGGTTGCACGGCATTGAAGTACGGCTGCCGACCACGCCGTTCTGTTATTACTACTGGTATGCGCTGATGCGCCAGCAGGCTGGCGATCAGGGCGGCTGGATTACCAACCCCAGAGCCGACAAGGGCGATAAGCAGCTGGCGCAATCACTGATTGAGTTGATGGAGGAGCTGAACGGCCACAACCGCGCTATCAATGACCTGCGTGAAAAAGGCCTGCGGGCCAAAACCCTCGACCAGAACCGCAGCCGTATCAAGGAGCATCTGGTGGCCTTGCTGGGTGAGCAACTGGCAGCACCGTATCTGTTTGAACAGGAGCGTGACCTCAGTACCTCGCGGTTCCAGTACCGGATTGCCACCGAGGCTGCGGCGATTCGGCTGCAGCGCCCGAATATCCCGCTTTCTATCGCCGTTTAGGCGCAATTTTCAGTGCTGTCTTGTGCTCTGTCTGTGTCCTTCTAAACGCGCACCGATTCAGCGCCTGGGCTGACTGGCATTACTGTCTTTTAGCCTGCTTTTTACCCGCTTTGGATCTTGTTGGAGCTGTTTGAGATGTCTGTAACCGGCCCGGCTGGTTCAGCGACACGTTATAGACATCTAATAAATCCTCATCAATCACCCATTAACATAACTGTCACCGGAATTTTCAACGCTGGTTGCAGGCAGGGCGGCGCACCGGTTCTCCGGGCGGCACTGTGGCGGATGCCGCTGTTCAGGTGCGTGTGCCTGGCCCTCTTTTTGACATCAAACCATCTATTGAGGAAATCCCATGACGCTGCTGAAGCCGGTGTTGCCACTGAAACTGATCGCGACGGCTCTGATGCTGGGCGCAACCGCATCCCTTTCCAGCCTGGCAGCAGCCGATATCGACAAGGCAGCTGCCATGCAGGCAAAAGCCGGTGTTGCCGCTACCTATGACCGGGTGCTGCCGTTGGAAGGCGGTTCCAACTTCCGTGATCTGGGTGGTTATAAAACCGCCGATGGCAAGGAAGTACGCAAGGGGATGCTGTTCCGTTCGGCAGCGATGACCAATTTCACTGAAGCCGACCAGCAATACCTGGCCGGATTTGTTTTCGACACTGTGGTCGACCTGCGCAGTACCGAAGAGCGCGATCTGTTCCCGGACCGCTGGCTGCAAAACAGCAAGGTGCATTATGTCGCCACGGACTACAGCATCGTCGCCATGATGGCGGCCAGCCGTAATGCCGCCAACCAGAAGCAGGCGTTTGACATGGCAACGGCCTACCAGACCATGCACACAGGCATCAAGCAGCAGCTGAGCGACTACTTTGACAATGCCATCAAGGGCAACGCGCCGATTGTTGTACATTGCTCCGCTGGCCAGGACCGCACCGGTATTGCTTCGGCACTGATGTTGTCGGCGTTGGGCGTACCACGGGCACAGGTGGTACAGGATTACGTGCTGACTCCGGCGTTCCGTCGTCCAGACGTGGAAATGGCGGGTGTTGATCTGCAAAAAGCAGCCGAGACCAACGCATTCGCCAAAATGATTGCCCATCATTTCAGCAAGGAAATAAAAACCGTACCGCCGGTATTCACCAACGACGGCGTACCTTTTATCAACTTCGCCCTCAACCAGATCGAAAAGGACTACGGCTCGGTTGAACAGTATCTCGACAAGGAACTGGACGTTTCCGCGGCGGATATCGCCCAACTGCGCAAGCTCTATTTGAACTGAGTCTCTGACCCCGCATCAGTCCGTCACAAGGCCCGCCTGTCTGGCTGATGCGGTTCATTTAATAAATCCACGTCATCCCGGACGCGAAGCAGATCCGGGATCCATAGGGCTTTTGGATCCTGATACTGCACGGCTCGAACAGTTCAGGATGACGACAATTTATGGCGACAAACGCTTAAGTGAACAGCATTACGTCTGTCTGGCGGGCTTTGATCATTCCTTTCTCTCAGGCTGGCTCGAATACAGCCACCGTCTGCAACTAAAGAACGGCAGTTAATCTTTGGCGGATACCCACAATAGCCATCGGCAGGTGCGCTGCTGGGGCAGGAACCGCAACAGGATGTTTCTCTATCGACCGTTATGGAAGATGAATCAACCCGCAGCCAGTCTGACCATTCACTCAGTTCCACACAACGCTGAATAACGACCTTCAATATCAACTTTTAATAACAATAAGAGGACAGCGGATATGTCGATGCGTAAATTTGCTGCGCTGATGCTGTGCAGCTGGCTCACGGCGGCCACCGTCGAGGCTGGCACCACCAGCTCCCATACCTTTACGGCGGAGTCCTATACGGGATCGAAAAACCGCCAGTACCAGGTTTATCAACCCGACAACCTGCCAGCGTCGCCACCACTGGTGATGGCGCTGCATGGCTGTAGCCAGACCGAGCAGGACGTATTGGACGACTGGGGCCTCAAGGCCGCCGCCGACCGTTACGGTTTTGTGCTGGTGACGCCGTTTATCACCAGTTATGACGGCTTGCGCAATACCAACTGCTGGGGCTTCTGGTTTGAAGCCGAGCGCCATGAAGGTGCTGGTGAAGTAGAGGATCTGCGTTCGATTGCCACTGAGGTTGAAAGCCAGTATCAGACCAATCCGGCCCAGCGATTTATCACCGGATTGTCGTCCGGTGGTGCCATGACCGTGGTTGCGGCAGTAGCCCATAACGAGTTCTGGACGGCAGCGGCCAGTGCTGCCGGTTTGCCTTATGGCGAAGATTCCGCCTCGGTGTCCTTGTCTGGTCAATGCCCGGGTTATGCCACCTTTCATTCGGTTAGTCAGATCGCCAGTGCCATGAATGCCGAGCTGGATGACAGCCGCAAGATTCCGCTGATGGTGTTGCAGAACCAGAACGACTGCACCGTACTGCAACAGGCGGCCCTGAATATTCGCGACGCTCACTTACAGGTGTTCGGTAACAGCGGTTTTACTACCGCCACCGCCGCATTGGCCCAAAGCGACAGCTGTTCGCCGTATTACCAGAACAACTACAGCTGCCAGCATAATCGCTATACCAGCGACGGCACCCCAAGCGGCGATTCGATTGTTGAAACCGTCATTCTGGACGGCCCGACCAGTACGCCGAACACCCAGGACACCGATCACGGCCATTATTGGGTTGGTGGAGAAGACGGCAATAACGGCAAGTGGTCGGTTCGGATTGGGCCCAGCTACCCGGACATCATCTGGGATTTCTTTGCCCGTCAGGCCGCCATTAGCAGTGCAGACCTGCCGGTTTGTACGGTGTTGGGCGATAACCCGCAAAGCGTTGATTTGAACGACAGCTTTGTTGACGCCGGCGCCAGCTGTCAGGACGCCAGTGGCGCCCTGACCGTCAGCAGCCAATGCTCGGTGGATACCAGTGTGGTGGGCAGCTACCAGTGCAGCTACAGCGCTACCAATGCCGACGGCACCACCACCGTTTTGCGGCAGGTCGACGTTATCGACCCCAACGCGCCACTGGAAACCTGCCTTACGGCTGCTGCCAGCCCGAGCGATCATATTACTGCCGGACGCGCTGTGATTGGTGGGCTTTACAGCCTGCGAGCGATTTCAACCGGAGACCAGCAGGATATTGGTTATGCCTACGATAGCTGGGGCAGCGTGACCCTGACGGAAGGAGAAACCGGCAGCTGGTACGCCACAGCGCCTGCAGCCTGTAATGGTTCTGGTGATGGTTCCGGAGACGGCTCGGGAGATGGCTCGGGAGATGGCTCGGGAGATGGCTCGGGAGATGGCTCAGGCACTGGCTTCGAGTGCCAGGAAACCTACGACAGCCTGCTGAATCACCAGCAGGCGGGCCGCGCCTATTATCAGCTGGGTTATTACAGCGTTGGCGGTGATGACTTGCTTGGCAGCATTTCCGGCGCATACGTCTGGGTCAAGGAAACCAGCTCGGGCTATTTTGAAGCAGGGCAGTGTGATTAACCGGACTCGGTCAGTCTGGTTGTAAGACTCCGGTGCTGGTTAGTGATCGCTTTGGCAGTTTGTGCAAACTGCGGGGCGAAACAGGCCAGCACCGGCTCTCTCGTACCATCTGATGGTATTTCCCCTCGAAGCTTCTGGTGATGATCCTGAGCGGCAATCATTGGGCAATCCAGACCCGGGTGGTTGCAAGATCAAAGGAAGTCATTATCCCGAATTCTAATAATCAGAGGGACTACCATGAAAACTCATCACCAGCTTCTTCAATCTCATCTTCGCCGATCCGGGGTTACGCCTGATGCAAGCCTGCCACGATCAGCCAAACTCTGTTCTGCAGTGTTGGCGGCAAGCCTGCTGGTTGCCTGTGGCAGTGACAAGGACAACAAGTCGCAAAGCATTCCAATGAATCTGGGCACAATACAGAGTGCCAGTTACAGTGGTGACGACGGCTTGCTGGCCGGATTGGGGCTCAGTGGCTTGCAAGGAGCAGCCCCCGGTTATGTCGATGCCGCCAATCCAACTCTGACCGAACTACGCCGCAATACGATTTATGCAAACTACACCGCGCTGGTAGACCAGAGCGCCAATGGTGGTTTTGGCTCGGTTTATGGACCAACAGATGACACTCATTATCCGGGTACCGAATATTTCGCCTTTGTCGGCGAGGGTCTTAACCGGGCGACGCTGCTGGTGCAAATTCCCGACAGTTTTGATACTTCAAACCCCTGCATTATTGCTGGTCCGGCATCCGGCTCCCGCGGGGTATATGGAGCCATTGGCACTGCCGGTGCCTGGGCTATAGAGCATGGTTGTGCTGCGGCGTTGACGGATATGAACAAGGGCACGGGCGCTGTTGATTTGACCCGGCAGCTGGGTTTTGGAATCCAGATCAATGCCCTGTCGCTGGATACGGACGAGGAGCTGACATTTCGGGTGCCAACGCAGGAAAATGTCGCGACGGACAGCCTCGACGAATACGCCGGTGTAACGCTGCCGACACAGGCTGAGGTCGATGCCTACACCAGTGCCAACCCGCACCGTTATGCCTTCAAGCATTTGCATTCGCAGAAAAATATCGAGAAAGACTGGGGCCTGCACACCTTGCAGTCGATCAAGTTTGCCTTGCAGCAGCTCAACAGCCATTTCACGGAAGCCGATCAATTTACCGCCGCCAATACCCTGGTGATTGCAGCCAGTGTTTCTAACGGTGGTTCAGGTGTAGTCAGGGCAGCGGAACAGGATGTCGAAAACCTGATTGATGCAGTGGTGGCGGGTGAGCCCAATGTGATTCCGGCCTCCGCCCCCGAGAGTTTTGATATTCGTGTTGGCGAGCGGGTGATCAGTAATCACAGCAAAAGCTCCTATGAGTATTTTGCCTATGCCGAACTGTTCGCTGCCTGCGCAGGTGATGATCCTGAGCTGACTTCGACGGCGTTGAAAGACCTGCGCGGTGATGCCAGTCCACGGTGTCAGTCGCTGGTCGATGCTGGTTTGCTAACGGCGGGTAGTGCAACCGAACTGGGTCAACAGGCCAGTGCCAGGCTGTTGGCCGCCGGATTTACGCCGGAATCCATGATCGTGGCGGCCGGTTACGGCAGTATCGATATTTATCAGTCGCTGGTTACCGGCTATGCCAATCAATTCACCCGCAGCTCAGTGATTGATGCCGTTTGTGATGTGTCGATGGGTGTGGTGGACGGCAATGGTCATCCAGCCAGTAATAGTGAAGCGGCGACGTTGGCAACCACCAGTAACGGTATTCCTCGTACTGCCAATCTGGTGCTGATCAAGGATGATGACAATTCTGGTCAGGCGACGGTGCAACATTCCGCAACCTCATCGAACGGCCGTCAGGATTACAACCTCGAAGGTGCGTTGTGCTACTGGGATATCTTTAACAACGCAGATAACCCGCTGCATCAGCGCCTGATGACCGGCTTGTCAGAAGTGGAGGCCAGCGGCAACCTGCGCGGTAAACCGACCATCCTTGTGCACGGTCGTGCCGATGCGCTGATCTTGCCTAACCACAGCTCACGCCCTTATGTGGCCCTGAACCAGCAAATCGAAGGTAGTCGGTCGCAGTTGCACTATTACGAAGTGACCAACGCCCAGCATCTGGATACCCTGAACCAGACCTATGCGGCATTGGGCGGTGGTGAGATGGAGTTCGTGCCACTCGACTACTACTTCAAACAGGCGCTGGAGCTTATGTATCAACATTTAACGGAAGGCACGGCATTGCCACCCAGTCAGGTGGTCGGCACCGTGGCACCCACTGGCGGTACTATAACTCTGGCCAACTTGCCTGCCATCAGCAGCTCGCCAGCCATGCCGATTACTTTCGATGGCGTTGATCTGGTGATCGAATAATAGCAGCCTCGTTTCAGGGCCAGCTGTAGCGCTGGCCTTATCTGGCCAAGGCTGTTTTTGTGCTCTCTGTTTTTGTGACAGAAGCCGGGCTTGGGTACACTGGGTTGCCGTTCGTTATTCTCTTTCGCAGGTTAAGCAGGGATCTGACATGCAACCCAACTGGCAGCCCTCGCTGCAGCAATATTTTGGTTTCGAGCAACTGCGTCCCGGCCAACAACCGGTTATTGAAGGTCTTCTGGCGGGCCGTTCCTGTGCCGCGATTTTCCCCACAGGCTCGGGCAAATCCCTCTGTTATCAGCTACCTGCCTTGCTGTTACCACATCTGACGCTGGTGATTTCACCCTTGCTGGCCTTGATGCAGGATCAGGTGCAGTTTCTGCAGTCGAAGGGCATTGCTGCTGCCTCCATTGATTCGACCCAAAACCGTGACGAAGCACAGGAAGTGATGAACGGTGTGCGCAGTGGCACCATCAGGATTCTGATGGTTTCGGTGGAGCGGCTGAAGAACGAACGCTTCCGCCAGTTTATTGCCCAGGTGCCTATCTCGCTCTTGGTCGTCGACGAAGCTCATTGTATTTCTGAATGGGGCCACAACTTCCGGCCGGACTATCTCAAACTGCCGGATTATTGCCGCGAGTTTGAAGTCCCGCAGGTGTTGCTGTTAACCGCTACCGCGACCCAGGCGGTGATCGCCGATATGCAGAAGCATTTTGCGATCGCCGCTGCCGACGTCGTCACCACAGGCTTTCATCGACCCAACTTACGCCTGTTAGTGCAACCAACGGCGGAAGCCGAACGGCCGCAGAAGTGCGCGACCTGGCTGCAGTACCTGGCCAAAAAATCGGCGGCAAGGCAGCAGGACTTTGCGGCAGTGGTTTACGTTACCTTGCAGAACACCGCTGAAACCGTCGCCGAACAATTGGCCAGCCAGCTGCCCTTTCCGGTGCGGGCCTATCACGCTGGCATGGGGCATGAGCAACGTGACCTGTTGCAGCGGCAGTTTATGGCTGGAGAAGTCCCGGTGATTGTCGCCACCATCGCTTTTGGTATGGGCGTTGATAAAAGCAATATTCGTCAGGTGATTCATTACGACCTGCCCAAATCGATCGAGAACTACAGTCAGGAAATCGGCCGTGCCGGGCGTGATGGCCAGCCGTCTGATTGCGTCATGCTGGCCGATGACAGTGGCCTGACGGTGCTGGAAAATTTCGTTTACGGCGACGCCCCGGAGCTGGCCAGTATTGAACAGGTGATTCAGACTATTCAGCAGCAAAGCCAGCCAGACAACCGTGGTGCTGCCCAATGGGAAGTGCTGATGACGCCCTTGTCGAACGCCAGCAATATTCGCCAGCTGCCGCTGAAAACCCTGTTGGTGAATCTGGAAATGAATGGCGTGCTGACTTCCCAATACAGCTATTTTGCCGAGTATCGGTTCCAGTTGGCGGACAGTGAAGATAGCTTGCTGGCGCATTTTCGCGATGAACCCAGACAGTTTCTGCAGCAGCTGTTAGGCACCAGCAAAAAAGGTCGCAGCTGGTACACCCTCAACATTGAAGCGCTGGAGCAAGCGGTTCCGAATTCTGAAACACACGTTCGGGTACGGGCCCTGAAAGCACTGGAGTTCTGTCAGGAACGTGGCTGGATTCAGCTCGAAAGCAAACAGATGACTGACGTTTACCGGGTGGATGTGAACCGGCTGGCTGACCCGGCTTTGGCGCAGACGCTGTATCAGCACTTCAGCGCCAAACAGCAGAATGAAATCGGCAGAATTCACCATATGCTGGATCTGTTTCGCCAGCCCGTTTGTTTGTCGCGGCGGTTGGCGGAGTATTTTGGTGACCATATGGATCACGACTGTGGTGTCTGCTCTGTGTGTCGTGGTCAGTTCCAGCCATGGCCGGAGCTGGTGGTGAACCAGCAGCTGAACAGCCTTAATGCTGCTGAGCTGGTTCGTCCATTACAACAGGCGATTCAGCAGCAGTTCGGAGCTGTGGCTTCGAGTGAACTGTTAACCCGTTTTCTGTGTGGCATTCAGGTGCCCTGGTTCAGCAAGGTCAAGGCCCGTTCAATGGCAGGCTTTGGCAAGCTGGAAAATGTGCCTTACGCCGAGGTCAAAGCCTGGCTGGCCAGCGCGGGATTTTAACAGGGGCTTTGTCGGGCGTGGCCCAATCTACGTGAATCCGTGGGGAATAGCGGTGGGCTTTGTTGGGCGTGGCCCAACCTGCGTGAATCTGCAGAGGGAATGGCTGGTGTGTAGGATGGGCCGTGCCCATCAGAATAACGTCAGCTATTCGCATATTTGGATCATCCACCCGGGCATTCCAAATTGTCCACTGCGGTTGATGCTTTTATGCTGGCAGGCCGTTTTTATCTCTGTTTTCAAGCTACAGGCCTTTCATGACTTCCGATTCCCGACTTCCAGTTAACGTGCTGACCGGCTTTCTTGGTGCGGGCAAAACCACCTTGCTGAAACACTGGCTGCAGTCACCACAGCTGGCGAATACGGCGGTGATTATCAATGAGCTGGGAGCGGTGGGGCTGGATCATCTGTTGGTGGACAACAGCCAGGAAAGCCTGTTTTTGCTCGATAACGGCTGCCTTTGTTGTGCGGTGCGGGATGATCTTATTACTTCCTTGCAGGATCTCCAGGCTCGCCGTGCTGGTGGCGAGCTGCCAGCCTTTGATCGGGTGGTGATTGAAACCACCGGGCTGGCGGACCCGCTGCCAGTATTGCAAACCCTGATGATGGCGGAAGGTGTGGTTGAGCATTTCCGCGCCGATGCAGTGATTACCTGTGTGGATGGCGTCAACGGCATCAAAACCTTGGAAAACTACCCGGAAGCCCTGAAACAGGTGGAACTGGCGGATGTACTGCTGGTAACCAAACAGGATCTGTCAGCAGCCGCAGATACGGCTGTGACTGAACGGCTGGCAGAGATTAATCCGCTGGCGCAACGCCTGTTAGTGTCGAATGGTCAACTGGATGCGAGTGTGTTGCTGCAATCTGCTTTGCTGCCGTTGGAACAGCAAAGCGCCAGGCAGCTGCCAGCAAGCGCTGCGAGCGGAGCGCACAGTGGCCGGGTCAGGAGTCTGGTGTTGATGACGGATGATGCGATCAGCAATTTTGATATCAACTGCTGGCTGGAAATTGTTACCAGCGTTTATGAAGGCCAGTTGTTACGCCTGAAAGGGCTGGTGAAAGAAGCCTCCAACCCACAGCAGCCGCTGTTGTTACATGCGGTGCAGGCGCTGGTATCCGATCCCCAGCGGCTGGATCAATGGCCGTCGTCCGACCAGCGTACGCGTATCGTACTGATTGGCGAGCGGCTGGATGAGGAGGATATCCGGCGGGTGTTTCAAACCTTTACCGGTGCCCGTTTGATTGATAGCCAACAGAATCCGCTGGCACTGTTGGGCGTCGGCAGTTTGAAACCCGTCTGACCGCTGTTCAGCGGGTGTGCCGTGACAGCGCCCAGTCAATATGCTCCTGTACCATGGCACTGACCAGCGGCCGTTTTTGCTGCAGTGCCTCAATCACTTCCAGGCTGGCGGGGGCATTGCCGAGCGCCACGGCGATATTGCGTAGCCAGTTTTCGTAGCCGGTTCGACGAATCGGCATACCTTCGGTTTTTATCATAAAGGTGGCTTCGTCCCAGTGCCACAGCTCCAGCAGGCTGGCCTTGTCGAGCTGGTGGCGGGGGCTGAAGTCAGCTTCGCTGGTCGCTTTGCTGAAGCGGTTCCAGGGGCAGCCAATCTGGCAGTCGTCACAGCCAAAAATACGGTTACCCATCGGCTCCCGTAACTCAACCGGAATCGGTCCGTTCAACTCAATGGTGAGGTAGGAAATACACTTGCGGGCGTCCAGTACATAGGGGCCGACAAAGGCGTTGGTCGGGCAAATATCCAGGCAGGAAGTACAACGACCACAGTGTTCTTCGTTATAGGCTTCATCAAGCGGTAATGGCAGATCGGTGAGAATCTCGCCGAGGAAAAAGTAGGAGCCCGCTTTACGGTTGATGATCAGGGTATGTTTGCCTGTCCAGCCCAGCCCGGCTTTTTGGGCCAGTGGCCGTTCCATAATCGGCGCGCTGTCGACAAAAGCCCGAAAGTCCATTGCGCCAGCCGCTTCACGCAGCTGATTGCCCAGCTGGGTGAGGCGTTTGCGCAGCAGTTTGTGGTAATCCCGTCCCAGTGCATAACGTGAGATATACGCTCGTTCAGGTGTGCGTAATTGCTCCAGCATTTGAGTGTCAGACGGCAGGTAATCCATCCGTACACTGATCACCCGCAAGCTGCCGGGATGCAGTTTTTCAGGGTGCCAGCGCATGTCGTCGTGGGCTGCCATGTAGTCCATCTGGCCGTGGTAACCCTGTTGCAACCAGTGTTGCAGCTGCGCGCCAGCCTGCTGCAAGTCGACGTCTGTGACACCTACTTGCTGAAAGCCCAGCTCTTTGGCCCAGTCGTCTAATTTGACCCGTAGCAACTGCATTGGCGCACTTGGCGGTGTCATCAGGGTTGAATTGTCAGACAAGTAGGTTTCCCGTTCGGTGGCAGCAGCGGTTATAATCGTTCACTTTATCACATGCTGGCCGCCATTCGGGTCGGCGTATCAGAGCCAGCGGGCCAACGGGGATGCTCCGGTATTCATCGCAAAGTGGGGAAGGAATACAAGGATGAAGCGACCAAACAGTGTAATGGACCATTTACCTGGTGCGGTGTACACCGCCCGGCAGGTTCGCGAACTGGACATCCTGGCGATCAGCCTGGAAGAGATCCGTACCTTTGAGCTGATGGCTCGTGCTGGTGAAGCCTCGTTTGCCTGTATGCTGGGCAAGTGGCCGGATGTTGAACACATTGGGGTACTGGTTGGCAACGGCAACAATGGTGGCGACGGTTATTATCTGGCGGCACTGGCAGCCTTGCATGGTATTGGCGTCACGCTATACACCCTTGGCGATCACAGCGAACTGTCGGCCGCCAGTGCCGAGTCGCGTCAACTGGCACTGGATGCTGGGGTGATGCCGCATGTCTTTGATGGAGAATTCGATTTTAACGGCGATCTGATCGTTGATGCCTTGCTTGGCACCGGACTCAATAAACCGGTTTCCGGGCTGTTTGCGGCGGCGATTCATGCGGTTAACAATCATCCGGCCGAAGTGCTGGCGATGGACTTGCCCTCCGGTCTGAACGCCGACACCGGCTGTATCATGGGGGCGGCGGTGAGGGCGGATATGACGGTCAGTTATGTCGGTATCAAGCGTGGTTTGCTGATGATGGAAGGCCCGGAGCTGGCGGGTGAAATCGCCTATGCACCGCTGTCTTCGGTTCGTGAACTGGGTTTCCAGATTATTCCTGATGCCGAACGTATCAGCTGGCACCGGCTTGAGCGCCAGCGTGAGTTGTTACCGCAGCGTACTGGCAATTCCCACAAGGGCCAGTTTGGTCATGTGATGGTGATCGGTGGTGATCACGGCATGGCAGGAGCGGTGGCGATGGCCAGCGAAGCCGCCGGTCGCAGCGGTGCCGGGCTGGTCAGCTGCGCCACTCGTCCTGAACATGTGACGGCCATTCTGTGTCGGCGTCCGGAAGTGATGGTGCACGGCGTTGATTCCGGTCTGGAGCTGGCCGCCTGTCTGGAAGCACCCAGCGTGCTGGCGGTAGGGCCGGGTTTGGGCCGTGGCAGCTGGGCAGAGCTGTTAATGCAGCAAGTACTGAATTCTGACAAACCGCTGGTGCTGGATGCCGATGGTTTGAACCTGTTGGCATCTCCGGCGTGGCAGCGGGAATTTTCCGAACGTAACGTGGTCCTGACTCCACACCCTGGTGAGGCAGCGCGGCTTCTGGAACTCGACACGGTTGAGGTGCAGCGCGACCGTTTCCAGGCGGTGCGCCAGCTGGCTGCCAAATATCAGGCCGTAGTGGTGCTGAAGGGCTGCGGTACCTTGATTGGGGATCCGGCCGGGCGGGTAGCGATTTGCACCGACGGCAATCCGGGTATGGCCTCTGGTGGCATGGGAGACGTGCTTACCGGGGTGATCGCTGCACTGATGGCGCAAGGCTGTGACGCCTGGAAAGCCGCGCGCCTTGGCGTTTGCCTGCACAGCGCGGCAGCGGATCTGGTGGCAGCGGAACACGGTGAGCGTGGTCTGCTGGCGACCGACCTGATGCCCTATATCCGTAACCTGAACAACGCCCGCTGATGATGGCGATCAGCTGGTGAGCTGATAAACTGGCCCGGTTTGATTATTGAAGACTTTACCAACGTGACTGCTGAACATTCTCCCGTCCTGAGCCTGACCCGTAATCTGCATGGCGAAGCCGCTACGCTGGCCTTTGCTGCCAGTCTGGCGCCCTTGCTGACGTCGGGAGGCCTGATTTTCCTGCAAGGCACGTTGGGCGCTGGCAAAACCGCCTTTTCCCGTGGTCTGATTCAGGCGTTGGGTCACCAGGGCGCGGTTAAAAGCCCGACCTACACGCTGGTGGAAGATTACCTGCTGGATTCCCTGCACATTTATCACTTCGATCTTTATCGCCTTGGCGATCCGGAAGAGCTGGAGTTTATGGGCATTCGCGATTACATCGATGGCGACGCCCTGTGTCTGGTCGAATGGCCAGATAAAGGCCATGGCGTGTTGCCGCCAGCCGATCTGATTATTGATCTCGATGATCTTGGCGACAGCCGCCAGATTTACCTGACTGCCGCATCTGCCCGTGCCAATAGCTGGTTGCAGCAACTGCAGTCGCGTGACAGCAGCTTGCAGCCGGTTGAGGACACCTTGCAGCTGGCTGGCCAGGTGCGAACGGGGGCGCAGCCGTGACGGGGCGTTGGATTCGGCCGTTTGCCGCCATGCTGACGCTGGTGGTGGGCCTGTTTGGCTGTCTGGCTGCGAATGCCGATGTCCGTGATATTCGGGTCTGGCAATCACCGGAAAGTACCCGGCTGGTTCTGGATCTGACCGAAGCCACCGAACACAAGATTTTCCCGCTGACCTCACCCAACCGGGTGGTGATCGATCTCGCCAACGCCAAAATGCTGGCCAACCCGGATAACGTCGAACTGGCCGATACCGCGGTTTCCGGGCTGCGTACCGGTCACCCCGACAAGCACACCCTGCGGATTGTGCTGGACCTCAATGAGACCCTCAAGGTCAGCAGTTTTCCGTTGGCCCCTAACGATGTCTATAAGGACTATCGTTTGGTGGTTGACCTGAAACGGCCAGATACCGCCCAGTCGGTATCGCCGGTCAAACAGGCGGTGACGGAAATCAGTAAGGCGCGCGACATTATTATTGCCATCGACGCCGGTCATGGCGGTGAAGACCCGGGCGCATCCGGGCCCAAGCGCACCAAGGAAAAAAACGTGGTGCTGGCCATTGCCAAACAGTTGGAGCAGAGGCTCAAGCAGGAACCGGGTTACACGCCGTTTATGGTGCGTACGGGGGATTATTATATTGGTTTGCGTGAGCGTACTGAAAAAGCTCGTGCCGCCAATGCTGACTTCCTGGTTTCCATTCATGCTGACGCTTTCAAACATCCGAGCGCTCATGGCAGCTCTGTGTATGTCTTGTCGGATCGCGGTGCGACGTCAGAAACCGCGCGCTGGCTGGCGGATAACGAAAACAACGCCGACCTGATCGGCGGTATCTCGCTGGATGACAAGGACGATCACCTGCGCATGACGCTGCTCGATCTGTCGATGACCTACCAGCGTAATTCCAGCAAACGCATTGGCGGCGACATCCTCAAATATCTTGGCAAGATCTCCTATCTACACAAACGGCAGGTGGAAGAAGCGGCGTTTGTGGTGCTGAAAGCGCCGGACATGCCAGCGCTGCTGGTGGAAACCGGCTTTATTTCCAATCCGGAAGAAGAGCGCAAACTCAACACCGTGGCCTATCAGAAACAGATGGCCGGTTCGATTTTTGACGGCATCAAGGACTACTTCACCGATCATCCACCGGGTGGCACTCTGATCGAAGCCCGTCGTAGCACTCCGGCTCCGGCGTTATGGCGGTCGTATGTGATTCGCAGCGGTGATACCCTGTCGGAAATTGCGGTCAGGAACGGCATTGGCATCAGTGAACTGCGTCGTTTCAACGACCTCGATGATGACCAGATTCGTATCGGCCAAACCATCAAGATTCCCAACTCCTGATATCCCCATGCCCCAGATTCATTTGTTATCGCCTCGCCTTGCCAACCAGATTGCGGCAGGGGAGGTGGTGGAACGTCCTGCCAATATCGTCAAGGAGTTGGTCGAAAACTCCCTCGATGCCGGTGCCAATCGTATTGAAGTGGACGCCGAGCAAGGCGGTATCAAGCTGTTGCGGGTGCGGGATAACGGCTGTGGTATCGACAAGGACGACCTGCCGCTGGCACTGAGCCGCCACGCCACCAGTAAAATCGTCACTCTTGATGACCTTGAAGCCGTGATGACCATGGGCTTTCGTGGTGAGGCGCTGGCGTCGATCAGTTCGGTATCGCGGCTGACGCTGACGTCGCGGTCGGAAAATGCGGATCTGGCCTGGCAGGTGGAGGCCGAAGGCCGCGACATGATGACCAAAACCAGTCCGGCAGCCCATCCGGTTGGTACCACGCTGGAAGTGCGTGACCTGTTTTTTAATACCCCGGCGCGCCGCAAATTCCTGCGTACCGAAAAAACCGAATTCAGCCATCTGGAAGAACATTTAAAGAAGCTGGCGCTCAGTCGTTATGACGTCGCCTTCAGCCTGCGTCATAACGGCAAGGTGATTCATCAGTTGCGGGCGGCCGAACGCGGTATCGAAAAAGAGCGCCGTGTTGCTGCGTTGCTGTCGCCGCAGTTTATTGATAACGCCATGCATGTTGATACCGAAGCTGCCGGGCTGAATCTGCAGGGCTGGGTGGCCTTGCCGACCTTTTCGCGCTCGCAGGCCGACATGCAGTATTTCTTTGTTAATGGCCGTGCGGTGCGCGACAAGCTGGTGGTGCACGCGATCAAGCAAGCCTATCGCGATGTGTTGTTCCATGGTCGTCATCCGGCCTTTGTGCTGTACCTGACGCTGGATCCGAAACTGGTGGACGTCAACGTTCACCCGACCAAGCACGAAGTGCGTTTCCGTGACGGTCGGCTGGTGCACGATTTCCTCTTCCGCACCCTGCACCGGGTGTTGGGAGAAGTGCGGCCACAGGATCAGCTGCCGCCGACCAATGCCGCTGAGCTGACCGGTTCTACAGAAGTAGCTCAAATCGGTTTTGGCCTGAGCGCCAATCGTGCGGCAGCAACGGGGGTGGAAGCGGGAGAGTTTGCTGGTCAGGAACGCTTGCCATGGCAGCATCAGCCGTCGAATGCTTCCTATGCCGAACGTTCGGCGGTGGATTCGCAAACGCCATGGAGTCCGGCTGCAAGCGGAAGCTCAGGCAGTTATTCGCAAACGGCGTTTAGTCAGCGCCCTCAGGGCTCGCAGGTGGCGGATCAGTTGGCCGCCTATCGCTCGATGAGTGAACCACTGCCGGTGGCAACAACGACTCCAGCCTTGCCTGCGGACGACGGTGAAGTACCGCCGCTGGGGTTTGCCATTGCCCAGCTACACGGCATTTATATCCTGTCGCAGAACGCAGTTGGGCTGGTGCTGGTGGATATGCATGCCGCGCACGAACGCATTACCTATGAACGCCTGAAAGTCGCCGTTGATCAGCAGCAGGTCGCCAGTCAGCCCTTGCTGGTGCCCCAGACGCTGGCGGTCAGCGAGCGTGAAGCCGATGCCGCCGAACAGTTTGCCGACGAATTTCGCGCACTGGGTGTCGAGTTGGCGCGGGCCGGGCCGGAATCCGTGATGATCCGGCAGATTCCAGTGTTGTTGCAGCAAGCGCCAGTGCAGCAACTGATTACCGATATGCTGGGTGATCTGATGGAGCATGGTACGTCTGATCGTATTGAAGCCCATCGCAATGAAATTCTGTCGACCATGGCCTGCCACGGTTCGGTACGGGCCAACCGCAAATTGACCATTCCGGAAATGAACGCGCTGTTACGGGATATGGAAGCCACCGAGCGCAGCGGCCAGTGTAACCACGGCCGCCCGACCTGGACCCAGTTGAGCATGGCTGAGCTGGACAAACTGTTTTTACGAGGCCGTTAATGACCAGCCAGACCTCCCTGCCACCTGCCATTTTCCTGATGGGGCCAACCGCCTCGGGAAAAACCGCCCTGGCACTCGAACTGGTGGAGCGTTTCCCCTGTGACATTATCAGTGTTGATTCGGCGCTGGTGTACAAGGGCATGGATATTGGCACGGCCAAACCGGACGCCGCCATGCAGGCGCGGGCGCCGCACCGGCTGATCGATCTGCTGGATCCGGCCGAGCCTTATTCGGCAATGACTTTCCGCGAGGACGCGCTGCGGGAAATGGCGGCGATTACGGCGGCGGGTCGGATTCCATTGCTGGTCGGCGGCACCATGATGTATTTCAAGTTCCTTCGCGATGGCGCGGCGGACTTACCCCAGGCGGATGAAACAATCCGTTCTGCGTTGCTGGCCGAAGCCGACAAGCATGGCTGGCCGTGGATGCATGAACAGTTGGCCAAGGTTGATCCTGAGTCAGCTGCGCGACTGAAACCGATGGATCAGCAACGGATTCAGCGGGCGCTGGAGGTGTATCGGGTGTCGGGCAAGACGCTGACGCAATTCTGGGAGGAACAACAGACGGAACCGCTGCCTTACCATGTGGTCAATTTTGCGGTTTGCCCCAAAGATCGGGCGGTATTACACCAGCGCATCGCCATGCGCTATCGTCAAATGATGGCCGACGGTTTTCTGGAAGAAGTGCGGGCGCTGTATCAGCGTGGCGATTTGCACACAGGTTTGCCGTCGATTCGGGCAGTGGGCTATCGCCAGGTGTGGGAATACCTGCAGGGTGAGTACGATTACGACAGCATGATTGAGCGCGGCATTATTGCTACCCGTCAGCTGGCCAAACGTCAAATCACCTGGTTACGCAGCTGGCCGGATTTGCACTGGCTTGAAACAGATTCACCGGAACTGTTGTCTACTGCCTTGAAAATACTTGAAGCGAACGCCATATTTAGCAAGTCGCTGTAATTAGTCAGCTCTGGCCTTGTTTCAGGCACTTTTCGCGCGACGGACTGGGGATATTTTTATTTTTGCGCTGCCGTATATTGGCGGCATTTACTCGTTGAGGAGAGTACACAATGTCAAAAGGGCATTCGTTACAAGACCCTTACCTGAATCAGCTCAGAAAAGAGCGGGTGCCGGTATCGATTTTTCTTGTGAACGGCATCAAGTTGCAGGGACAGATTGAATCATTTGACCAATTCGTAATTTTGCTGAAGAACACTGTCAGCCAGATGGTATACAAACATGCCATCTCTACCGTTGTGCCATCTCGCAACATCCGTATGGCACCAGTAGAAACGAATGACGAATCCGGCGACGACAACTGATTGACAGTTGAGGAGTAGCGACTAGTTGTTCTTTGAGCGCCCACAGAACGGTGGAGAGACAGCCGTTCTGGTGCACATCGATTTCCCGGAGGGAGTCAACCGAGAGGATCTGGCTGAATTCCGGGAACTTGTGATCTCCGCCGGAGCTGATCCGGTAGAACTGGTAACCACCAAACGTGATGTACCCGACGCCAAATTTTTTATCGGAAGCGGCAAAGTCGAGGAAATCCGTGAAGTCGTGCAGTTGCACGGCGTTGAGCTGGTTATCTTCAACCATTCCATTACGCCCAGCCAGGAACGTAACCTGGAGCGGGCACTGCAGTGTCGGGTACTTGATCGTACCGGCCTGATTCTGGATATCTTTGCCCAGCGGGCACGCACCCACGAAGGTAAGTTACAGGTCGAACTGGCCCAATTGCAGTATCAGTCTACCCGTCTGGTACGGGGCTGGACGCACCTTGAGCGTCAGAAAGGCGGTATCGGCTTGCGTGGTCCGGGTGAAACCCAGCTGGAAACCGACCGTCGATTGCTGCGTGAACGGGTGAAAAACATCAATGCCCGGCTCGCCAAGGTGCGTGCCCAGCGGCAGCAGGGCCGACGGGCACGGCAGCGTTCCGCAACGCCAACCGTGGCAATTGTGGGTTATACCAACGCCGGTAAATCGACCTTGTTCAACGCCTTGACGCAGGCCGATGTCTACGCCGCTGACCAGTTGTTTGCGACGCTCGACCCAACCCTGCGACGCTTGCCGGTTGAGCCGATTGGCGAAGTCGTGCTGGCCGACACCGTTGGCTTTATTCGCCACCTGCCGCACAAGCTGGTTGAGGCTTTTCAGGCAACCTTGCAGGAAGCCGCTGAAGCCGACTTGCTGATGCACGTGGTCGACAGTGCTGCGGAAGAGCGTGACCGCAACATAGCTGAAGTTGACAAGGTGCTGGCGGAAATCGATGCGACGGAAGTGCCACAACTGCGGGTTTACAACAAGATTGACCTGCTGGAACACGGCCAGCCGCGTATTGATCGCGACGAAGCCGGTGTACCGGTAGCGGTCTGGTTGTCTGCCATGCAACGACAGGGCTTTGACTTGCTTGAGCAGGCGATTGGCGAGCTGTTGGGTGACGACGTGGTGTCAGAAGACATTTGTCTGTTGCCGGCGGATGCCAAGCTGCGGGCGATACTGTACGAACTCGGCGCAATCAAACAGGAACGTTATGACGATAATGGTGACGTCTGGTTATCCATTCGTATGCAGAAACAGGACTTCAAGCGAGCGCTTGCGCGTGCCGATGTTGCTGTCAGCCGCTTCCTGCCGGAACCGCGGGAACCGTGGCAATAGTCATGTTTTATCGCATTCGCCGGGAAAATCGTTATCATTGCGTCACATCTGAATAAAGACGAAGACAGCCATTGTGAAGGGCAATGGCTGGTTTCCAACAATGACAAGAAACTTCCCTGACGGAGTTAACTATGGCCTGGAACGAGCCCGGCGGTAAGGGCAATCCCAATGATCCCTGGGGTAACAACAACCGCGGCAATAACAATCGCGGCGGCGGAGGTGGCGGTAATCAGCCACCGGATCTGGATGAAGCGCTGAAGCAGTTGCTCGACAAGCTCAATGGCATGTTCGGTGGCAAGGGCAACGGTGGTAACTCAGGTAACAGCAGCAATGGCAATGGTGGCGGTCTGGCCAGCATGGCGGTTATTGCAGCAGCCATTATCGTTGTACTGGTAGTCTTCAATTCTTTCTATACCCTCGATGAAACCGAACGTGGCGTGGTGCTGCGAATGGGTAAATACCATGACACCACGGGTCCGGGTTTCAACGTCAAGGCACCTTTGATCGACTCGGTATTGCCGGTTAACACCACCGGTGTACGGGAAGTTGAAGTCAAGGAACGCATGCTGACCGAAGACGAAAACATCGTCGAAATCGAACTGAGCGTGCAGTACCGGGTATCTGATCCGGTGAAATACGCCCTGCGCGTCGAATCACCTGAGCGCACTCTGGTGTCGGCGGCGGAGTCTTCGCTGCGTCACGAAGTGGGTTCTACCAAGATGGATCAGATCCTGACGGTTGGTCGTAACCTGCTGGCTGACCAGGTACAGGTACGTCTGCAGAATTATCTCGACCGTTACGAAACCGGTATGGTGCTGAGCACCGTCAACATCAAGGACGCCCGTGCACCGTCGCAGGTTAAGGATGCCTTTGATGACGTGCAGAAAGCCAAGCAGGACAAGGATCGCTTCATCAGTGAAGCCGAAGCCTATGCCAACTCCGTCGTACCGGAAGCTCGTGGTAAGGCCCAGCGTGAGCTGGAGGAAGCATCTGCCTACAAGGATCGGGTCATTGCCCGTGCCGAAGGTGAGGCCGCTCGTTTTAACGACCTCTATGCTGAATACAAGAAGGCTCCGGCCGTAATGCGCGAGCGTCTGTATATCGATGCGTTGTCGAGCGTTTATACCCAGTCCAGCAAGGTGCTGGTTGATGTGGATGGTGGCAACAACATGATGTACCTGCCTCTCGACCAGATCATCAAGAATATGCCTGTGTCACCGGTTGGCAGCTCTGGCAGCCTCAGTAACGATGATATTTCCCGTCTGACCGATCAGGTTCTGGAGGAAGTTCGTTCGCGTCAAACCACATCATCAAGTACTCGCCGGGAGGGTCGTTAATGTCTACTAAAACGCTGATTATCGGCCTGTTGGCAGCCATTCTGCTGAGTGCCGCCAGTGGTTTCTACATCGTCAACGAGAAAGAACTGGCGATCAAACTGCAACTGGGTGAAGTGGTTGAGTCGGACATCCAGCCTGGCCTGCACTGGGCGCTGCCATTCGTGCAGAACGTCAAGAAGTTCGATGCCCGGATTCTGACGCTGGATTCCAATCCATCCCGTTACCTGACTTCCGGCAAGAAGTACGTCATCGTTGATGCATTCGCCAAATGGCGTATCAAGGACGTTGGTGCATATTACCGCGCCACTTCCGGCAATCGGATGGAAGCATCCAAGCTGTTGTCGAACCTGATGAACAAGGGCCTGCGTGACGAAATCGCCGCTCGTACCATGCACGATGTGGTATCCGGTGAGCGTGACCAGCTGATGACCAAGCTGACTGGCCTGCTGAATGAAGACACCCAGTCTGAACTGGGGATCGAAGTGCTCGACGTGCGCGTCAAGGCGATCGATCTGCCAGACGAACTGAGTGACTCTGTTTACCAGCGGATGTCGGCAGAACGTCAGCGGGAAGCCCGTGAGCATCGCTCCCAGGGCCGTGAGCTGGGCGAGGGTATTCGTGCCGATGCTGACCGTCAGAAGACGGTTATCGAAGCTGAAGCCTACCGTGATGCGGAACGTACCCGTGGTGAAGGCGACGCTGAAGCTGCTCGTATCTACAGCTCGGCGTTCAGCAAGGATCCGGAATTCTATTCCTTCACCCGTAGCCTGAAAGCCTACACCGAGACCTTCAAGAGCAACGATATCTTGCTGTTGAAGCCGGACAGCGACTTCTTCCGCTACATGAAGGATCCTTCTGGCAAATAATCAATTCCGCTGATCGGCTCCTGAGCATGGAGTTCGCCCAGCGGTTTTGCTAGAATCCGGCAACCGGGCCACTGGCCCGGTTTTTTTGTGAGAATTCGACGGGATTGATCACTAATTGAACGCTTCTGCGTTAGCGGATCATCCCTCACCCGACGATACAAGTATGACGCTCTGGCAAGAATTAACGGTCGCCATTTGTCTGGTATTTGTACTGGAAGGTCTGATGCCTTTCCTGTTACCGGCACAGTGGCGCCGCTGGGTGGTCTCTCTGGCCGATGCCGACACCCGGACCATCCGCATGACGGGCCTGTTCAGCATGCTGCTGGGCGTTGGTCTCTTGTATCTCATCCACTGATATGGGCTAAAGAATGACACTAGCGGATCGCTGGCTGTTACCGGACGGCATTGAAGAAGTGCTGCCACCGGGTGCGCAGCAGATTGAACACTTGCGTCGCCGTTTACTCGACCTGATGGACAACTGGGGTTATGACCTGGTGATGCCTCCGGTGCTGGAATATCTTGATTCCCTGCTGACTGGCACTGGCAAGGACCTGGATCTGAGAACCTTCAAGGTAACGGATCAGCTGTCTGGCCGACTGATGGGTCTGAGCGCAGATACCACTCCCCAGGTTGCGCGTATTGATGCACACAGCCTGGCGCCGGAAGGCATTGGCCGTTTTTGCTACTGCCGTACCGTTTTTCATACCCGCGCCCGTTCACTGCTGGCCAGCCGCACACCGACCCAGATTGGTGCCGAGTTGTACGGTGAAGCCGGTGCCGAGGCTGATGTTGAAGTCATCAGTCTGATGGTCAGCCTGCTGACTGCCAGCAAACTGAAAGAAGTGCATCTGGATCTGGGTAACGTTGGTGTGTTCCGCGCCATTGCTGCGGCCGCTGCGATTACCGAAACCAAGCAGGCACAGCTGTTTGGTTTGCTGAAACTCAAGTGTGCTTCTGATATCGAAGCCTGGGCCGAAGCTGAAATCGCCGATGCCAATGGCAAACAGGCGCTCAAGCTTCTGGCCCGTGCGCAAGGTTCGGTGGCATCGCTGCAGCAGACCTTCGCGCAGATTGCCGCACTGGTGCCAACCGCTGCTGCAGAACTGGATCATTTGAACGTCGTTGCCGGACAGCTGGCCGAACGTTATCCAAATGTACCCTTATACATTGACCTGACCGAGCTGCGTGGTTATCAGTACCATACCGGTCTGGTCTTTGGTGCCTATGTACCTGGCTATGGTGATGCCATTGCCCAGGGTGGCCGCTATGATGAAACCGGCAAGGCCTTTGGACGTGCGCGTCCGGCCCGTGGTTTCAGTGCTGACTTGCGTGTGCTGGCCCGTTTGGGTGAATACCAGCCAGAAGCCAAGTCGGTTGTGATTGCTCCTGCCAGTGGCGATGCTGCGCTGTGGCAGAAAGTAACTGAATTGCGCGAGCAGGGTATGCGAGTAGTCTGCTGTCGTGAGCAAGACTCGCAGTCTGCGGATTACGCGCTGCAACAACAAGGCGGCCAGTGGCAACTGGTCCAGGTTCAACCAGATCAAGATTGAGATAGTCATGGGTAAGAGTGTTGTCGTTCTGGGCACCCAATGGGGTGACGAAGGTAAAGGTAAAATCGTTGACCTGCTGACCGAAAAGGCCGCTGCAGTAGTACGTTTTCAGGGTGGTCACAACGCTGGTCACACGCTGGTAATTGATGGCGTTAAGACCGCGCTGCACCTGATTCCATCCGGAATCCTGCGTGACGGCGTGAGCTGCGTGATTGCCAACGGTGTGGTGGTTGCACCGGACGCCCTGCTGAAAGAAATCCGGGCGCTGGAAGAGCGTGGCGTACCTGTGATGGAGCGTCTGCGTTTGTCCCACGCCTGTCCGCTGATCCTGCCGTACCACACGGCGCTGGACCAGGCTCGTGAAGTGAAGCGTGGTAACGCCAAGATCGGTACTACCGGTCGCGGCATTGGCCCTGCCTACGAAGACAAGGTTGCCCGTCGCGGTCTGCGTGTTGGCGATCTGTACCAGCCTGAATTCGCTGACAAGCTGAAAGACGTGATGGAATATCACAACTTCTCGCTGACCCAGTACTACGGCTGTGAAGCGGTGAACTACGAAGAAACCCTGGCTGCCTGTCTGGACTGGGCTGCCCAGCTGAAAGACATCGTGGTTGACGCGGTTGAACTGGTGCACAGCGTGCGCGAAAGCGGCGGCGACATCATGTTTGAAGGTGCCCAGGGCACTCTGCTGGACATCGACCACGGTACCTACCCATTCGTAACCTCGTCCAACACCACCGCCGGTGGTGCAGCGACCGGTTCCGGTGTTGGTCCACTGTATCTGGATCAGATTCTGGGTATCACCAAAGCCTACACCACCCGTGTTGGTTCTGGCCCGTTCCCGACTGAGCTGACGGATGCGATTGGTGAGCACCTGCAAACCAAGGGTAACGAAAAAGGCACTACTACCGGTCGTTCCCGTCGTTGTGGCTGGTTCGATGCCATGCTGGTGAAGCACTCTATCCGGGTTAACTCGATCAGCACCATCTGTCTGACCAAGCTGGACGTACTGGATGGCCTCGACACCATCAAGGTGTGTGTGGGCTACGAAGACCAGGATGGCAATGCTATCAACGTACCGGCTTCTGCTGACCAGTTCGAGAAGATCAAGCCGGTTTACGAAGAGCTGCCAGGCTGGACCGAATCTACTTTCGGTGCCAAATCGCTGGATGAGTTGCCAGAAAACGCCAAGGCTTATATCCGCTTTGTGGAAAAAGCCATCAACGCGCCGATCGACATTATTTCTACCGGTCCTGACCGCGTAGAAACCATCGTTCTGCGTCACAGCTTCGATATCTGATCTTGCTGAAGTCCCGGCTGGCCGGGACTCCATGTAAGTGGATACCCGTTTGGCTGGAATACCGTATCGCCTGCCATATTGGTTAGGCGAATTAAAATGCCGCGCAATGCGCGGCATTTTTGTAGCTGCTGTCTGAGCTGGAGGTTGCGATGGTGAAGCTGTTTTTGCGGTCCTGCTCAGGGCTGACAGGCAGTGCTGGTTAATGGCTGTGGGTGGTTATCATCGGCTTGACCGTTTTATTGCTGCCAACAGCAAGTGGTCGCGGCGCGATGTACGCTTGCTGCTGGGCCAGCGGCGGCTGTGGGTAAACGGTGCGCCAGCAACCGATATCAATCAGCTGGTCGGGCCCTTTGACCGTATTGAGCTGGATGGTCAGCTGCTGCAGGACCTGCAGCCCATCTATCTGGCGTTACATAAACCGGCAGGCATTGTCAGCGCCACCTCGGATGCCGAGCACCGCACTGTGCTGGACCTGCTGCGCGAATCTCTGGCTGTGGACCAGCAACCGCTGAGTGCTGTGGAACTGCAGCAACTGCATATTGTTGGCCGCCTCGACAAGCAATCGACAGGCTTGCTGCTACTGACCAACGACAGTCGCTGGTCCGCTTCCCTGATGGCACCTGAGAGCAAGGTCAGCAAGGTTTATCTGGTGACACTGGAAAATCCGGTCAGCCAGGATTATGTCGCGGCATTTGCCGCTGGCATGTATTTCCCGTTCGAAGACATCACCACACAACCGGCCAGACTGGAGATTCTGTCTGAGCATCAGGTGCGGGTGACTCTGACCGAAGGCCGTTACCACCAGATCAAACGCATGTTCGGGCGTTTTCGCAATCCGGTACTGAGGTTGCACCGGATTGCGATTGGCGACTGGCAGCTGGATGGTTTGCCGGAAGGGCAGTGGCGTCGGATTCAGCCTTGAGCTTATTGCTGGCTGATCAGACAGAACTGCTCAATGGCATCCTGGTAGTTCTGCAGGGTCGGGTGTTCGTCTGTCAGCAGCAGTAGCCCGGAATCTTGTACCTGATCACAGCTGATGCTGCCAGCGATCAGATTCGCCAATGCGGTAACAGCCGCCGCCGCACGGGTTTCACTAAGACCCTGTGCTTGCATACTGGCCAGATCCAGCGTCAGGCTGTCTTGCTGGCTGATGCCCGCATCATCAGTCCAGCTGATCTGCAGTGTGACTTCAGCACTATCGGCCAGGTTGCTGTCAGTCGAAAAAGCCTCGAAGAAAAACTGCTCGCTGTTGTAGGCGTAGTTGATGGTCTGGATGTCGCTGGCTTCAGTCGAGCGTTCTTCTGCTGCTGAGGCGACGTGCTGCCAGTTATCCGGGTAATCGAGTTTGAATAGCACATCATGGACGGCAACATCGACGAAGCGCATAAAGTCATCACCAAACAGCCGGGTTGCATCGGCAGGTGTCACCATGGCGGAATAGCTGCCTTTGCCAGCGTCCGTCAGCTCATTGAGAAAGTCTTCATCAAAGCCGGAACCAATCCCAATGCCGGAGAAATAGATGCCTTCCATATCGTTGATGAGGATGTTGTTGGCAATCACGCTGGTATCGGTTTCGCCGGTGTTGGCGTAAGCATCCGTCATTATGACGACCCGGTTGGCTTTATCTGCATCGTAGTATTGCAGGGCGACGTCATAGGCCAGCTGGACCCCGGCGTCGAGATTGGTGGAGCCATTGGTACTTAGTTGCTCGAAATAATCAGCCAGTTCGGCGGTATCGAGGTCGGCGGAAGTGGATTGCTGGCTGTAGAGCCAGTTTTCCAGCACCACGCTGGCACTGGTGTTGAATTCAACCAGATTCACAACATCGCCAGGCTTGAGTGCAAAACGCAGTTGATCGAGGCCATATTGCAGCAGATCGAGGCGTGTACTGACCCCATCAATGGTTTCATAGAATCCGCCATAAAAAGCACTTTGCATCGATCCGGAGGTATCAACAAGCAGGGTCAAGACCAGATTCTTGCGTTCTGCCTGGCTCAGTTGTGGGCCTTGTACGTCGATTCCCACAGCGAGGTAGTTTTCTGCGGTTGAATCGAGCATCAGTTCGCTGGCACTGGCTGGCAGGGCAGACATGGAAATCTCGAACGGCCCGACTGTCTGGCTGTTGAAGCTGCCAAAGGATTCAGCATTGAGAAATTCATAGGGGCGGCCCCAGCTGCTTTGTGGCAGCAGGCCCTGCTCCAGATAGAAAAAGCTCAGGTCCCGTGAGGCGGTGCTGGCTGAATCGTCGTAGGAAAAATAGAAATAGCTGTTGTCAGCTTGTTGGCTGTCAGTGTCATCACTGTCGTTTTCATCCGAGATTATCCCCGGGCTGGCCGAAGTGCTGGAGTCATTAATAACTGGATCAACAGTGCCTGCACTGTCGGTTTCTGTTTCGCTGCCATCACAGGCGGTCAGCAGCAGGCTGGTCAAAAATAGCACCAGCAAAGGCGATGCTTGCGGGAGAGTGGTTGTACGCATTCCAAAATCCTTTTGTATGAATAATGACTTACCAGCGCTCGGTAAAGGTGATCAGATCAGAACTTCCGGTATCTATCTGCACCAGTAGCCAGCTGGCTGTTAAAACCTGGCTACAGCTACTGTCACTGCTGCTGGAACGTAACAGATTGACGGCAAGTCCATGGTCGGTTGCTGTAATGCTGTTAAGACCGATTCCGTAGCAGCTATTTGGAGTTGAGCCGGTGTAGGCAAAAATTACCCTGCTGCTGTCAAAGTCGATGGTGTTGGCCGTTGGACTATCTGGTAACTCCGCTAATAAATCTTCGTATTCCTCCTGACTGGTTAATACACGTAACTGGCTGCCTGCACCGAAGGCTGCAAAGGTTATATCGTCGTAACTGGCCGAGCTTTGCTCGATAATTTCGTAATTGTCATCGCTGAGGCTGACGTCAGGGCTGTCATCAGAGCCGCAACCTGCCAGTGCCAATGTTATGGTCAGGATCGTGGTGGGCCAGAGGGTTTGGTTAGGGGTCATAAATCTGTTCCTTGATTGGTGATTAACAGGCCAGCTGTTACCAGCTTTCCAGAGTGCCGGATTCCACTGTGCCGTTGCTGATCAAATGCAAACCAGCACCTTGTAAGGCAACCCGACTATAGCCGTAGTAGTAGCGGTAGTTATCGTCGTCGGCTGACTGATAAGTCTGGTTGAGCCGGGTAGTCAGGCTGCCGGTGTCTGTAATGGTGTCTGGACTTGTATTGATATCGGCAACAAAAATGCGGTTGCCTTGCCAGTTCCAGTCTTCATATTCGCTCCAGCTGAACGCCAGTCGCACACCTGAGTCGGTGTCCATAAAGCTGATGGCATGATGATCGTAGAGGGCGTCGCTCCAGGAACCGCGGCTGCCCAGCTCCAGGCTGCTGATCTCTGTCGGGTTGGCGGGGTCAGAGGTATCAAACAGACTGAGTTTTACGCCCTGGGTAAATCCTGAATCATCGGCAGCCTGACCGAGCCCGAGCAGCAGCGTGTCGTTAAGCGGATGCAGGTAGGAAGAGAAACCGGTGATTTCCAGTTCTCCTTCGATATAAGGGTCACTGCTGTCACTGAGGTTAATGACATAGAGCGGATCGGTTTGCTCGAAGGTGACGACGTAGGCGCGTTCACCAAAGTAGCGCACCGATTTGACGTCTTCGCCGGGTTTGCCAATCACACTGGTACGCTCGCTGTTGGGCAGCTGGGCCACCAAATCGAGACTGCCGTCGCTGGCGGGCTTGAGGATAAACAGCCGGTGTTGCCAGTCATCACTGGATTCGACCGTTGTACTATCCGTCGCGCTGCTGGATGTACTGTCATCGCTGTTCGTACTAACTTCCGGCTGCCACTCATCAACGTCATCAATGGCGACATCGTCCCAGACACTCCAGTTCCAGCTCGAGGTCAGGATTCTTAACAAGCCCGCGCGTTCGCTGAGGCGGAAGGACGGTAGTGTGCCATCCAGGGTGCCGGGGACCGAGCCGCTGGCGATCAGGCTGAAGCTGTCGAGGTCGTACCAGTCTAGGCGAGTCGCATCCCAGCGGCTGTCGGTATAACCAGTGAGAATGAAGGCGTCAGTGGAGGCATAAACACCACTGATGCGGCCGCTGTTGCAGCTGGCTTGCCAGTCGCTCGGGTCGCTGAGATTCACCCGGATCAGGCTGACGATGCTGGGGTAACCGTTGTAGCTGTTGGCGGCGGTCAGATCGGGCACATTGCAGTCGCCATCCTCGAACAGATGGCCGCTGACTTCGCCATCAATCCAGACTCGTGGCAGCAAGTCTTCAATGGGGGTATCGAGTACCTGTTGCTGCCACTCATTAACCGACAAATCGCTGCCGTAGGGAGCCTCGATTGCGGGTGTGAATTTGCTGACCAGATACAGCTGGCCGTCAACCACCCGGCTACTGAGCAGATAGCCTTCAATGCTGAGTTGATAGCTTTGGTTCGGCTGGGCTGGATCAGCCAGGTCGAGCAGGCGTATATCGGTGCTGTAGGACTTCCAGTACCAGGGGCTGTAGTAGTCATCGACCTCGGCAACGCTGCTATAGCCTGTGTGTTGAGTGCCATCTACACCACTGCGAGTCAGCGCCACCAGTTGCTGGTCGAGCAAATACAGGCCATCGACGCTGTAGGCACCGGTCAGGCTGGTAGTGCCTTGCAGACTGCTGCTGACCGGATCATCACTGGTTGCCCAGCTGAGAATTTGTGGTTCCGTCGGAGAGTCGCTGTCCAGCCAGGCTGGCATGGGTTGCTGGACGGCGTAGAGGTAGTTGCCGTTCTGTTTGATCAGGTCGGCTTCATCGACGCCACTTTCCTGGGTATTAGTGGTGGAATAACCGGATTCATCCGCGCTGCTATCGGCGTCAGCGACGCCATCAGTGGCCGTCTCGGTACCGGTTGTATCGTCGGTATCGTAGTTGTTGCTGCCACTGTAGCTGTCGATATAACCGCGCTTGAGATACTGCTCCAGCGTCGTTGCCGACGACAGCTGACCGTCCACATCGACGGATTCCTGAGAGTGGGAACTGCCGCCACCACAGCTGCTCAGCACCGTGCAAATGACTATACCGGGCAGCCAGCCCAAGCGTACTAGTGTCGCCTTGTTCATGTCCGTCTCGTCCATGTCGTGATTATCTTTTATACAAAATAATTTATGTGGAAAATTTTCCCATTTCAAGGCCGTTTGAGAAAACACGGTTAAATTTAATAAATTTGTTACAAGAAATTGTGTCCGTGGCCATATGCTTTGTTGGGCAGTGTGAGTGGCCAGACGGCAGTGAACAGGGTGCAGGGAAGGCAACAGTGTTGAAGGCAGTAGCAGTAAAGACAATCACGGCACAACTGGTGTTGGCGGCTATGGCGGTGTGGACGCAGACGGCTAATGCCGACGAGTGGCCTGCACGTTACAGCTGGGGCTGGCATTTCGGTCTGGCTGACAGCTCAGATGGCCAGAGCTGGCAGAGTCTGCTGGCGAGTGCTGCCGTAATTGTGCCCGGGGCAACCCCAAAATGGCGTTTGTCGGCGACTGTTGGAGTGGTGGAGTCATCCTCTCAACGCAGTTTGGCAGACAGCTGGTTGAGTGTGACACGGCTTGGCCAGCAGCGACATCTGGGCCAGTGGTGGGACCTGCAGTGGAAGCTCAAGTTGCCGACAGCCGATGCCAGCAAGGGGCTGGGGACCGGCGGTGTCGATAATGAATTGAGGGTCCAGTCGCTGGCACGGCTGGCCAACTGGATTCCGTGGTACTACGTCGGTTACCGCTGGCGCGGCAGTAGCGACTATTACCGCCTGCAGAACGGCTTCAGCTGGGGAGCCGGTGTGAGCTGGTATCGCTGGAACATCAGTTACAGTGGCCGCCAGAGCAGCCTGCGCGACGGCCCGGTTCGTCATACCTGGACGCTGGGCCGTCAGCTGACCATCGCCGAGCGCCGCTTTTCCCCTTACATCAGTATCAGCAAAGCCGTTAACACTCAGTGGGGCGTGGGATTTTCCAGCCGCTTCTGACGTTTACTGATTGCCGGAAGACGGTGTGTCTGGTTGCCCGGCATCGTTAGACCCTGTCGCATCGTCATTGCTTGCTGGCGTGCTGGTATCAATGCCCGGACGGACCATATCGTGAATATCAAACAGGTCGGGCCGCTCAAAGACTTCCGGGCGTTCTGGTTGAGCCGGGCCCTTGCCAGTGCCGCCGATACCTTCTTCGTCACCACCGTGAATCGGTGTTTTCAGGCCGGTACCGCCAATGCCATCGGGTTCGGTGTCTGCCTGACTGGTTGGCACAATGGTCAGCCCCAGAACCAGCAAGACAGCGGCCCGCCGTATCGATGTGTTCATGGGTTTGCGTCCTTGCCTGATATTTCTGTGTTGCTATTTGTCGTGCTGTCGGGTCGCAATGGCGGTTGCTGATTCAGCGGTTGCTGACTGAAATAGACTCCGGCATTCATACGCCAGTTGCCGGGTGATTCCAGCTTCAGCTGGCGGGCCTTATCGTTGACCCGCTTGAGTAATTCCATCGACTGTTGCCGATAATAGTCATGCAGCTCTGTGACGGCATGTTCCGATAGCTGACCATAATAAACGCTACGTTCCAGTAATGGCGTCTGTTGTGGGTCAAGATTACGGGAAGCCGTTTCTATATGGTCGGCCAGATTGCGTTGCCAATAATAGAGCTGCTCTTCTTCATTACCGCTGGGGATGTAGGCCTCGGCGGTCAGCATCACCTGGTCCTCTGTGTTGAGGGTGACGATACCCAGGCGTTGCCATTCGTCCAGCACCGCCCGTGGGCGAATATCCTGGCGGCCGACGGTTTCCACCAGCGTCTCGAAACTGATATCACCGGGTTGCCGGCTCTGGCGAGCGATCGGTTGTGGCTGACCATCGGCCTGATAACCTGGCTGCGATAACCAATAAGCCAGCAACTGGCCACCGAGGGACAGGTTGGCAGGAGCTTGCGGAGCCGGAATGACATCTTCCCGCAGCCGTTTGATTTCCTTGCGATGAATACCCGTCAGCAGGCTCAGACGGCTTTCGGTCTGGCGCTTGCCATCCTCCAGCATGAATTCCTGATCGGCAACCTCGACGTAGAGCTGCTTCAATAGCGGCTGTAGCAGGGGGTAGGTCACCTGATTCTTCAGCAGCAGACGCACCAGAGGTTTCAGCACCCGGCTGGCGGCATTCAGATATCGGCTTGGGCGTTCAAGTTGGCTCATGGTCAGGTTGGTCAGCAGGTGTTAGCACCACTCTAGCGGAGGCGGGCGGCCAAGTCCAAAAATGGAGATATTTACCATTTTATACATTGGGAATCTTCAATCAGCTTTTGGATCCTGGTTTTTAAAAAGCTATCAGGACGATTTTATTATTTGATTTTATCTATTATGGCGCTGGCCCTATTCTGAAACTGTCTTCCAAACACATCGCCAGCAGACCTGGCAAGGAGCCCACCATGGCCAAGACACTGACCTTCGCGGTAATGCACTTTTCAGTGGCCTTCACTGTCGCCTATCTGTTGACCGGTGATTTGCTGGTGGGCGGACTGGTAGCCATGGTGGAGCCTGCGGTTAACACAGTCGCCTTTTATTTCCACGAAATGGCCTGGAACATGAGAGACAAATTGCAGGAAGTGGGTAGCGAGAGCCTGCAAGACTGGATGACGCTGAATTCTGAAGGTGCAGGTCGCTAGTCAAAGCACTTTGCAGCGGCTCGGCGTGGAAGGCATGAGTCGCAAGGACCCGGGAAGGAGAGCGCAAGCCGCTTGAATTCCCGCTCCCGGTTTGCTGAACTGCAGGCCGGAAATAAAGTCAGGGAAGCCGCCATTGAAAACGCTATTGAAAACGCCGTTATTTGCTCTTCTACAGATACTGCTATTTGCCACGACAACTCTGCTCGGCAGTCACAGCCAGGCGGATGCCTCGGTCTGGCAAGTCAGCAAGAATGGCAGCCATATTTATCTGGCTGGCACTATCCATTTACTCAAGCCTTCTGATTATCCATTACCTGATGAATACGAAACGGCCTTTCAGCACAGTGACAGGCTGGTGTTCGAAACCGATATTGGCAAGCTCAATACACCGGAACTGCAACAGCTGGTGGCACAGACCATGTTGGCCGGACCGGAAGAAACCATCGACAAGGTCTTGTCGCCGCGCACCTACAGCGCCTTGATGCTGGAATTCGGCAAGCGTGGCATGAGTTTACAGCAACTGCGACCGTTCAAGGTCTCGCTGGCGATACTGACACTGACGGTTGCCGAAATGAAAGCCCGGGGGCTGACAGCCAGCGGGGTTGATGAGTATTTCTACCAACGCGCGCTGGAACAGGGCAAAGCGCTGGGTATGCTGGAGAGTGTGCAACAGCAAATCGATTTTCTGGCCAATATGGGAAAAGGCTCAGAAGATGAAATGGTGTCGCAGACCTTGCGGGATTTGCAGGAAATCGAAACCAAACTGGCAGATATGGTTGCAGCCTGGCGCAATGGCAACACGGAACGAATGAACCAGGAGCTGGTTGAGGATATGCGGATTAACTACCCGCAGGTGTATCAGCAGCTGCTGGTTACCCGTAACAACAACTGGTTGCCTGGCATTGAGCGGTTGTTTGCTGAAGACGGTACCGAGCTGGTAATGGTGGGGGCTGCCCATCTGGTTGGGCCAGACGGCCTGCTGGCACGCTTGCAACAGGCCGGTTATGAGATCAGTCGCCCTTGAACAGGATAGTGAATCGTCAGCGTACAGTGCCTGTTCAGCTGGCGGTGCCTGTGCGGGCTGCCATCACGTCCCGCAGGCCCTGATTGAACTGCTCAAACGTTGGCATCAGGGGATTGTCCTTTCCAACCAGACTCTGGGTCAGCTGATCCAGCAGCTGCATGGCATCGGCAAACGGATTGACCTTTTGCAGGGTTGCCAGGTAGGTGTCGGCGTAATTGGCCAGCTGGGCTTTCATGCCCTGTAGCTGACTAGTTGGCGCGTCGGCAGCCACCGCCTGATAGCGGCTGGAGGTCTGGGCAAAGGCGCTTTGGCGCAAGTCCAGACTGAAAGATGCCAGCTCATTTTTGTCATAACCCATCGACATCGCCTGTTCCAGCGCACCGCCGAGATCCCCGGCAAAAAACTGGTTGCTGAGGCTCTCGACTTGTTTGAACAGATTGCCGAGCGCTTCCATCTCACCATCATCAAGCTCGCCATCAACGGAAAAACTGAACTGCTGATCCAGCGATGATGCAAAGGCATAACGGCCGCCTGACCAGGATTCGGCCGCCGCCGCGTTGCTTTCAAAATAAACCGTGACTGTGTCACCGTCGCGGGTTTTGACTTCCAGTGACATCTGGTTGCTGGCGGCGGCTGCCGATCGGGAGGATGTGCTCTGAAACCCCGCCAATAGCGACTGACGGGTTTGCTGGCTGGCTTCCAGCGCGGCAGCCTGGTCGGCCTTGCGGTTGCTGACATAACTTTCGAGGCTGCCGAGGTCGGTCAGGCTACTATCGACCAGCGAGCGTGAAGAGGAGATGTCTGTCTGGGTCTGCTCATCCAGCATGCCCATGTCGTCGAGCATTTTGGTGGCTTCGGCGTAGCCTTTTTCGATCCCGGCACGGGCCGCATCCAAACGCGCCTGAATGCGTTCTTCAGAAGCACCGGATTTCTTCAGCTGGTCGATACCTCGCACCACAAAATCGAGAATATTATTGGCGGTGGTCTGCGGATCCTGTTTCGCCGCCGACTGCACCGTTTCGGTTTCCTTGCTGGCATCGGTGGCCGCTGCCTCGCCGGACTTACTGCTGTCCGTCGTCTGTTTGGCGGCTTCGTTCTGGACCTGGTTGCGGGCGTAGGTCTGGGTGAATGCCTGGTTCAATTTGGAGTTGATATTGATCATGCCAATGCCTCCTGACCGTCGCTTCTGTCGGGCAGGGCAGAAGACAAACAAGGGTGGGTATCTGATCGTTATCGACAGCGATTTGAGGAACTTTAGCGAAAATTTTGAGGCTGCCTTATTTGTCTAAGGCAACAAGGAAGGAATGCTTACTCGACGGTTGGAGACAGTGTTCTGGTTGAATAACCCGGACACCTCAAGAAGAGATAAACTCTTCTCAGCCAGAGGTGCCAACCATGAGTCAGAAACGCAGTTACAAACAGTACCCACAAGAATTTAAGGATGAAGCCGTTGC
>NZ_JAHXZR010000010.1 GCF_019740315.1 Oceanobacter mangrovi | reverse complement strand
AGCGCATCAAGGCCAAGGGCATCGAAGTCGTGGTGTACGAGCCGGTGATGGAAGAAGACGATTTCTTCAATTCACGGGTGATCAAGGATCTGCAGGAATTCAAACAGATTTCAGACGTGATTATTGCAAATCGATTGACTGATGATTTACGTGACTTCGAAGATAAGGTTTATACCCGTGATCTTTATGGTAGTGATTGATTAAACGAGTCGTTAAGGGATAGATTTTCACTCGTTTGGTTTATTCAAAGGTTTTAAGAAAAATGAAAATATTGGTAACAGGCGGTCTGGGTTACATCGGTAGCCATTTCGCTGTCTGTGCGATTCAGGCAAGCAAAGAGATCGTGATTGTTGATAGCCTGGAAAACAGTTCACTCAAAGTGCTGGATGCTATCGAGTCCATCACAGGCACACGGCCAGTGTTTTACCAGGGCAAGGTGCAGGATCGTGAGTTGATGACGCAGGTTTTTAATGCGCACTCATTCGACTCTGTTGTGCACTTTGCTGGTTACAAGGCGGTCGGTGAATCTACCAAAGAACCACTGATGTATTACCAGAATAATGTGGCTGGTAGTGCCGTGTTGATGGACATGATGAAAGAGTACGGCGTCAATAAGCTGGTATTCTCTTCATCTGCGACGGTTTATGGCGTGCCGGAATTTGTACCTTACACAGAATCTCATCGTATCGCGCCGTTTAATGTCTATGGCCATTCCAAGGCGATGACTGAAGTGATGATGCAAGGCCTGTGTGAAGCCCAACCGGATTGGTCGGCGATCGCCTTGCGTTATTTTAATCCGGTTGGCGCTCATGAGAGTGGCGACCTGGGCGAAGATCCAAAAGGTATCCCGAATAACCTGATGCCGTTTATTACCAAGGTTGCGGTTGGTGAATTGGCTGAGCTGGGTGTTTTCGGTGATGACTATGATACGGTCGACGGCACTGGTGTTCGCGATTACCTGCATGTGATGGATCTGGCTGAAGGCCATTTGAAAGCGCTTTCTTGGCTGGATGCCAACAAGGGGTTCAAGGCGGTAAACCTGGGTACTGGTAACGGTATGTCAGTGCTGCAGATGGTTGAATCGTTTGAGCGGGTCAATGGCGTCAAGGTGCCATACAGCATCAAGCCTCGTCGTGATGGCGATTTGCCTGCTTTCTGGGCTGATGCCAGCCTGGCCAAAGAGCTGTTTGACTGGCAAGCAAATCGCACACTGGATGATATGATGCGCGATTCCTGGCATTGGCAATCCCGTCACCCCAGGGGTTATCAGAGCTAGCTTTCATCTCAATCCTGGCTGCTTGTGCATCGTCTCAGCAGCCGGTTCAAGTGCTTCGCAAAACTCCGTTTAATATCACCAACTTGGTTTTCAGCCTTCGTATCCTTTTACCATTACGTATACTGGTGGGTGTTGGTTATAGTTAGAAATCTGTATCACACTCAACTACTTGCTACAGTTATACAAAATGGCTCAGGCCAGCAGATCGAACCTAAGGATATTCATGAAGATTTTGGTAACGGGGGGCGCTGGCTTTATTGGCAGTGCAGTTGTCAGAGAGATCATAAACGGTAGTCGTGATGAAGTTGTTAATCTGGATGCGTTGACCTATGCCGGTAACCTGCAATCTGTAGGCCTTTCAGCAGACAGTGAGCGTTACGTTTTTGAGCAGGTAAATATCTGTGATCGCGAAGCGTTAGATCGGGTTTTTCAGCAACACCAGCCTGATGCCGTAATGCATCTTGCAGCGGAAAGTCATGTCGATCGCTCCATTGATGGTCCAGCGGTATTTGTTCAGACCAATGTGGTGGGGACTTACAACCTGCTGGAAGCGGCGCGAGCTTTTTATCTTCAACTGTCAGAAGAACAGCAGCAGAACTTCCGCTTTCATCATATTTCCACCGATGAAGTGTACGGGGATCTGCACGGCACCGACGACTTCTTCACCGAGTCGACGCCTTATGCTCCAAGCTCGCCCTATTCCGCGACCAAGGCTTCGTCCGATCATATGGTACGAGCCTGGGGTAGAACCTACGGCTTACCGATTCTGGTTACCAATTGCTCGAATAATTACGGCCCCTACCATTTTCCGGAAAAACTGATTCCGCACATGATTCTCAACGCTCTGGATGGCAAGGCATTGCCGGTTTACGGGGATGGTTTGCAGATTCGTGACTGGCTCTATGTTGAGGATCACGCCCGGGCTTTGTTAACTGTGCTGAAAAACGGCCAACCTGGTGAAACCTACAATATTGGCGGTAACAATGAAAAAACCAATATTTCTGTGGTTGAGACTATCTGCAGTCTGCTGGAAGAGTTGGTGCCAAACAAGCCGGCTGGTATTAACCAGTACCGCGACCTGATCACTTATGTAAAAGACCGGCCGGGCCATGATGTGCGTTATGCCATTGATGCCAGCAAGATCAAGACGGAGTTAGGCTGGCAGCCACAGGAAACCTTTGAGTCTGGTATCCGAAAAACTGTCGAATGGTATCTCTCGAACTCGGTCTGGTGGAAAAATGTGTTATCCGGCGAGTATCGGCTGGAAAGAATGGGTAGTGGTCGCTAAGAGAGATTGATTATGTATAAAGGTATTGTGCTGGCTGGAGGCTCTGGAACCCGCTTGCACCCGATTACTCGTGGTATTTCCAAACAGTTGCTACCAATTTACGACAAACCGATGATTTTTTACCCAATCTCGGTGCTGATGTTGTCTGGTATTCGCGACATTTTGATTATCTCAACGCCAGAAGATATGCCGTCTTTCCAGCGTATGCTCGGCTCGGGAGAGCAGTACGGTGTGAATTTCAGTTATGCCGTGCAGGCCAGCCCGGATGGCCTGGCTCAGGCATTTTTGATTGGCGAAGAGTTTCTCGCTGGCGGACCAGCTGCACTGGTGCTTGGCGACAATATTTTTTATGGCCAACACTTCAGTGAAAAGCTGCAGGCAGCTGTTTCTCGCTCAGATGGAGCTACCGTATTTGGTTACCACGTTAGCGACCCTGAACGTTTTGGGGTGGTCGAATTTGATAACACTGGCACAGCACTTTCAATTGAAGAAAAGCCTTCACAACCCAGGTCCAATTATGCGGTTACGGGGTTGTACTTCTACGACAGGGATATTGTTGAAGTAGCGAAAGCTGTAAAACCATCTGCTCGTGGTGAGCTGGAAATCACCGATATCAATAATATGTATCTGCAGGCTGGCAAACTCAAAGTAGAGGTGTTGGGCCGGGGTTTTGCGTGGCTGGATACTGGTACCCATGATTCTCTTATTGAAGCTGGTATGTTTGTTCATACCATTGAGCAGCGTCAGGGCTTCAAAATTGCCTGCCTCGAAGAAATTGCCTATCGAAAAGGCTGGATCAGTGCCGCTGAACTGGAAGTACAGGCAGTGTCGTTGCAGAAGACTGGTTATGGCCAGTATCTGTTCAAAATTCTGCAGGGATATGCGTGATGAATGTGATCAAAACTGCCATTGATGGTGTTGTTATTATCGAGCCAAAGGTCTTTGGTGACGAACGCGGTTTTTTTCTGGAAACCTTTCAGGCAGATAGATACCGGGAGTTAGCCGGAATTGATCTGCCGTTTGTACAAGACAACCATTCACGTTCACGTAAGGGCGTCTTACGCGGGCTACATTTTCAGAAATCCCGGCCGCAGGGAAAGCTGGTGCGAGTAGTACGTGGCGAAGTCTTTGACGTAGCGGTTGATATTCGCCCGGATTCACCGACTTTTGGCCAATGGGCTGGCGTGTATCTTTCTGAAGAAAATAAAACCCAGTTTTGGGTTCCACCAGGATTGGCTCACGGCTTTCTGGTGTTATCTGACGTCGCTGATTTCGAGTACAAGTGCACGGATTATTACGACCCTTCAGATGAGGGCAGTTTGGCCTGGAATGATCCTGACGTCGCCATTGATTGGCCACTGGATCGTTTGAGTGGTGTGGAACTGCAGTTATCAGCCAAAGATGCAGAAGCGGGTTCGTTGGCGCAGTTTTCTGCAGGTAGCAAATAATGCGTTGGTTAATTACTGGAGCTAATGGCCAGTTAGGCCAGTGTATGGCTCGGTTATTGAGCGAACAACAGCAGGACTTCCGTGCGCTATCTTCTGCTGAATTGGACATAACGGATACCGTGGCCGTTAATACGGTGTTGAGTGACTGGCAGCCGGATGTTGTGATCAACGCGGCTGCCTATACTGCAGTGGATCGGGCGGAATCCGAGCCAGAGAAAGCCTGCGCAGTGAACGAACTCGGGCCGCGTCTTCTGGCTGAATGGTGCCATGCTCATCAAACACAGTTTGTTCATGTATCAACCGATTATGTGTTTTCTGGCGATAGCCGTGTGGCCTGGGCTGAAACTGACGCAACCGGGCCACAATCTGTTTATGGCGCATCCAAGCTGGCGGGTGAGCAGGCTGTTTTGGCAGCTTGTCCGGATTCAGTGATATTACGCACCGCCTGGGTGTTCAGCGAGTTCGGTAATAACTTTGTTAAAACCATGATTCGGTTGGCGGCTGAGCGAGATAGCCTGTCGGTCGTGAGCGATCAGATTGGTTGCCCAACCTATGCCGGTGATATTGCGGAAGCGATTTATCAGTTGGTTACTGCAGGATATCGGCAGGCGCCTGAAGGTATTTATCATTACGCCGGTGATATTGCCGTGTCCTGGTGGTCTTTTGCGAGAGAGATTCATCGGCAGGCTTTTGATGCCGGGTTGATACCTTCCATACCGGCTTTGTCAGCCATTCCTGGCTCTGAGTATCCAACGCCAGCCAAACGTCCGGCCTTTTCGGTGTTGAATTGCGAACGGATCAATCAGCTGGGAATCCCCAGTTCCAATTGGCAACAATCTCTGGAGAAAGTTATTTCCCGTCTTTGAGTTGATGGCACGCCATGTGATGTTTTATTCGGGAAATAATTCGTAGGGTCCAGGCATGTCTAGACAAATACATTGCAATGCACCGCTGCCGTCACGACATGTCGTGACCCTACGCATTGGGTGTTTGATTCAGAAATGATTTGTAGGGTCCAGGCATGCCTGGACAGGTGATTTTAATTCATCGCTGCCGTCACGACGTGTCGTGACCCTACGCATTGGGTGTTTGACTCAGAAAATGCTTCGTAGGGTCCAGGCATGCCTGGATGGGTGACTTCAATTCAACGCCGCTGTCACGACATGTCGTGACCCTACGCATTTGGCGTTGGATCCAGAAATGATTGTAGGCTCCCTGCATGCCTGGACAGGTGATTTCAATGCAACGGTGCAGTCACGACGTGTCGTGACCCTACGCATTTGGCGTTGGATCCAGAAAACGATTCGTAGGGTCCAGGCACGCCTGGACAAACGGAGGCGTGGTTAATACTTCCTGCGGTTGGGGAATTAATTGTCTCTCTGTGTACCTAAGTTGGCCTGGATGAATGTTTACCAAGAGAGGTGGTATGGCCACGTTGCTGCGCCCGGTAACCCTTCTGGTTACGCTGGCGATATCCGTAAATAGCTGGGCGGAGACGATCTGTGCCAGCCCTGAATATCGTCTGGCAACTCAGGCCAGCTTTGGCGCTACTCCGGACTTACTGGCCGCCATTCGGGCAGAGGGGCAGCAAGGCTGGATTGACCAGCAACTGGCGATGCCTGTTTCGGGAAGCCAATTAAATCGAACCATTGAACTGGCGCTGAAAATTGAGCCGGATATCAACTGGTTTGGCAAGAATGGTTTCAATCCGGATGCTATCGCGCGTGTTCAGAATTTCCAGTCTTCCGCCTGGTGGCAAGCTGCACTGGCTTCACCAGGCCAGTTACGCCAACGGGTTGCCTTTGCCTTATCACAGATCTGGGTAACGTCTATTTATGAGCCTCCATTACAGAATAGAAGTGAAGCGCTGGCTCAATACCAGGATCTGTTGCTGTCACACGCTTTTGGTAATTATCGGGACTTGATGGAAGCAGTCAGTTTGTCGCCAACCATGGGCGTATATCTGTCTCATCAGGGTAACAAGCCGGGGAACCCGGACGAAAACTATGCTCGCGAACTGATGCAGCTGTTTACCTTGGGTATTAACCAGCTGAACCCGGATGGCACCCCGGTGATGGTTAATGGTCAGCCTGTCGCGACCTATAGCCAGGATGATGTGATGGAACTTGCCAGGGTTCTGACGGGTTGGGATCTGGTTGGAAATCATCGCTACGGTGCCAGAAACAAGTTACAGGGCACTTATCTGGTTCCGATGGAATTTACTCCAGAGCAGCACGACTCGGATTCCAAAACCCTATTGGGGCAACAAATTCCTGCGGGCCTTACGGGTAAGGAAGATCTGCAAAAAGCACTGGATATTATTTTTAGCCAGCCCAGCCTGCCGCCTTTCGTATCCCGTCAACTGATCCAGAAATTAGTGACCTCCAATCCGTCTGCTGCCTACGTCAAACGGGTGTCTTCAGTGTTTGTTGATAACGGCTCCGGTGTGCGGGGTGACATGAAAGCTGTGATTCGGACCATTCTGCTGGACCCGGAGGCGAGAGGTAAAGAGCCAGACTCTGTACCGGCTCATTTGAGGGAACCAGTTCTGTGGATGTCCGGGGTACTTCGGTATCTGAATGTTGAGCCAGCTGATCAATTCCAGTGGAGAAATGGCCCCTTGCTGACGGGTATTTATTGGTTCAAACAGCTGGGGGTTGGTCAGGATCCTTATCGGTCTCCATCGGTATTTAATTTTTACGAGCCAAATTATCAGCCTGCCGAGCAATACTTTGGCGACCATGATCTGGTGGCGCCTGAGTCGTCTTTGATGACGGGTGAGTCATTGATCAAACTGGATCAGCGTCTGACGGATGCGTTTGCTTATATGGATAAATCGGGTCTCGATGTATTGCCTGAAAACCAATTGGCTCAGGCAAGACTAAAGCGCAACCGTACGGCTTTTAATATTTCTATTGATAGTATGCCTTTGATGCACCAGCTGGAGATTGCCCTGGATGGTGATGCCAGTGGCGATTTTCATTATTTACAGCAAGTCACGCGGCCCTTGAAAGCAGCACAACGCGATTATCTGACAGATGCTCTGGGCAAGTTTGTCGATCAGGTTGCGGTTGATTTGACTGGCTGTAGCCTCGGCGACGATACACGTACAGAAGTGGTCTCCGCCTTGATTTATATGTGGGGCAAAGATCCGGCTGCTGGTAAAAACAAGGCCGAGAAAGACAAACACGGAAAAGGTAAAAAGCTGTCGCCACTTGAGGCCTCTCAGCAAGCCCACGACTGGGTGGCTTCGACGGTACGATTGGTCGCCATGTCACCCCAATATTGGGTCATGCATTAACAGGCTTAGGAGGTGATTCGATGAAATTATCCAGACGTGATTTGCTCAAGCTGGCGGCGGCGATGTCGGTTGCCAGTGTGGATTTACCAGCCTGGGCTGCTACTCAGCCAGCAGGCCAGAAGCTGGAAAACGACGACTACAAGGCCTTGGTGTGCCTGTTTTTATATGGCGGTAATGACAGCTGGAACTTGCTATTCCCGGTGTCGGATGAACAGGGGAATGGAGCGGGGGGCGGTCGCGGATTCAAGACATTTGCTGAGCGGCGTGGTGAGCTGGCAACTTCCCACAAGGATCTGGTATTACCTGCCGGTAACCAATTCGATCAGGGCAACCCTTACGGGAAAGCAGATGAAGCCTATCGCAGTGGCTTTTATCACCTTGATAACCTGTGGGGCATGGCCGCCTGTGCACCAGAACTGGCGATGCTTCACCGTGATCGGCAATTGGCCTTGATTGCCAATACGGGGGTGTTGGCCGAGCCGGTGACTCGTTCAACAATTAATGAACAGAATCGGCCCTATTTTTTATACGCACATAATCATCAGCAATACGCGCTTGCTTCTGCCAATGCACTGATTCGAACGCGCCTTGGATGGGCCGGTCGACTCGCAGATAACTGGAATCCGGATAGTAAGTCGGTATTGGGTTCTGTGATTGCGTTGGATAAACCTTTCCACACGACCTTTGGTGCTACCGGCAGTGGGCTGATTTTACCTTCGACCGGGCCGATGGCCTTCGAGGACAGTTTTGCCAAGGGCGACAAGAAACTGTCCCGCTTTGGCAAGGCGATACAGACGCTGGCCGCCAGCGGTAACAGTGATGCCTTTGGTGAGCTGGTAGCTTCTCGTTACGCGCAGAGCCTGTCGATTTCCCAAACCCTGCAAACCTGGTGGCTGCCGGAAGCACCCTGGCCAAAAACGACGGCAAGCTATGGCGAGGATCTGTTCTCGATGCCGGATGATGGACTGGTTGGCTTGAACGGCAATCTCGATGGGGGGCTAATGCGTCAACTGGAAGCGACTGCCCGTTTGATTGATATTGGTCGTCGTACTGGTCACAAGCGGCAGCTGTTTTTTATCAGTATGGGTGGCTTCGATACTCACGCCAATCAGGCAGGTCGCCATCCGGTTTTATTACGTTCGCTGAGCCTGGGGCTGTGGCATTTTCAGAATGCCGTTAATGCCATGGGAATTTCAGATAAGGTGACGCTATTCAGTCAGTCTGACTTTGGCCGTACTTTGTCGATGAATAATGATGGTACCGACCATGGCTGGTCCGGTAATCAGCTGGTAATGGGCGGTGCTGTTAAATCGGGAGTGTACGGCACTATGCCAGATCTGCGTGAGGGCAGTGAATCTGTGATGGCGGATAAACGGGGAAGGGTTATCCCGTCGATTGCTTCAGAGCAGGTGACCGCAGAATTGCTGCGCTGGATGGATGTACCTGATAAGGATCTTCATTTGGCGTTGCCATTGCTGGAGAGATTTGAATCTTCCCGGAAAGATAGATTGGGGATTATGGCCTGATTTTTGGACGCCTATGGCGTTTGATTCAGAAAATACTTCGTAGGGTCCTGGCATGCCTGGACGAGTGATTACAATGCAACGGTGCAGTCACGATGTGTCGTGACCCGACGCACAGGGTGTTGGATCCAGAAATACTTCGTAGGGTCCAGGCATGCCTGGACAAGTGATTACAACTCATCGCCGCTGTTACGACATGTCGTGATCCTACGCATTGGGTGTTTGACTCAGAAAATACTTCGTAGGGTCCAGGCATGCCTGGACGGGTGATTACAATGCAACGGTGCAGTCACGACGTGCCGTGACTCTACATATATGGCGTTGGATTCAGAAAGTGATTCGTAGGGTCCAGGTATGCCTGGACAAACGCGGGTGATTTCGGGGGATGCCGTCAGTTTAAGAATAAAATAACGTCATTCCGGACGAGCCTGCGAGATCCGGAATCCATGCAGCGATGGGAAGTTCACCTCTGTTTGGATCCTGAGACAAACTCCGGATGATGAATAATATTAGCGTCCGCGTCCTACGTGATCCGTATTAATGCACTGAACCAGCATTTTTCTCAATTTGAACTATTTCCTGGCAATGGTTTGAATTTTCTTTTTTTGGCGGTTTAATCGCTGCTGTTTTTCTTCTTACAAGGATGTTGTCGTGTCCCCGTTGTTAATTAAAACGGCTATTTCGGCCCTGGTTCGGCTTGCTGCTGTATTTATTGCTTTTGTATTAACCGCGGCTGTTACCCGTGGCCTGGGTGCTGAACAGGCTGGCTATTTCCTTCTGGGATTTACTCTCCTGACGGCACTGTCGACATTTTTCCGGTTGGGCATCGACAATGTTTTGGTACGTGAATTTGGTGCCAACGGCCTGGATGAAAACACTCAGCGTACTCTCGGCTTTGGCATTAAATGGGTTGCAGCCATTACGATTCTGGTTGGTGTCATTGGTGCGATGAGTTCCGGCCACGATATTTGGAAAGCCAGGATTCGCTGATGCCCTGTTCTGGGTAATGTTATCTCTGCCTCTGGTTGCCTTGTTTAATCTGTTGAGCTTTGCCTTTCAGGGCATGCATCGGGTAGTGGCCGCGACGTTTTTTCAGCAGTTGGGCGTAGGGCTGGGCTTTGTTCTGCTTTTTATATTGGTCTGGTGGCAATGGAATTCCTGGTTGAATGCCGGAAATGCTGCGGTTCTGTATTTTCTGGTTGCCGTCCTGGTTCTGCTGATTGCTTCTGCTGTATGGCTGCGACAGCCTCATGCTGAGGTTTCTTTTCCAGCGGTGAATCAATGGAAAAATTCAGAGTTGTGGCGTTCCAGTTCTAACTTATGGGCAGCAGCCAGTATGTCGTTATTGGTTCAATGGTCTGGGGTTTTGATTGCCGGGGTTATGATTGCTGCGGCTGATCTGGCTCATTTGTCTGCTGCCCAGCGAACTGCCAATGTCACTTCGTTTGTACTGATGGTGGTGAATATGGCCGTTGCGCCTCGTTATGCTCGTTTGTGGAAAGAGCAGAAAATGGCGGAGTTGCAGCGATTAGCGAGAGTTTCTACCATGGCCATGATTGCGCTGGTGCTTCCTGTGGTTGCTGTGATGGTGATATTCCCGGGTTGGTTGATGGCGCTTTTCGGGGATGGGTTTGAGCAAGGAGCAATGTTGTTGACGATTATGGCGGTGGGGCAGTTCATCAACGTAGCCACCGGATCAGTTGGCTATCTGCTTAATATGAGTGGCCATGAAAAGGATTTTAGACGAGTCACCTTGTTTGCGGGGCCGCTGACTATTGTGGCTGCTGTACTGCTGACATGGCAGTTCGGCGTTTTGGGGGCCGCGACAGCGACTGCGATTGGTGTGGCGGTGCAGAACATTGGTGCTTTGTTTATGGTGCACAAACGGTTGGGCTTCTGGCCGATTGGATAAGATTAGGCAAGTCTGACCAGGTTTGTGTAATTCCCGCTTTTGTCACGACATGTCGTGACCCTACGCCTGGATGTTTATCCCGGTAATCATTCGTAGGGTCCAGGCATGCCTGGACATGTTCCCGCAATTCACCGCCATTGTCTCTGCATGGTCTGCATGGCTTGCTCAGACGCGGGTGTTCTCATTTCTTCTACATTGTGTGAATCAGATCATCTTTGTCGGTATATAAATTGATCTATTGGTCAGGTTTGTGATCACATAGCGTTATCTTTCAAGGATGGAAAGAATTATGTACACCATATCTCACCACGGGGCTGCTCAAGGAGTAACTGGCTCCTGCCATCGCCTTTCATTGGCCAATGGTCATTCCTTATTGGTTGATTGCGGCCTGTTTCAGGGAAAAGATGATCAACGGCGTCATGCTGCTGGTCACTCATCTCAAATCGATTTTGACCTTGATAGCGTTCGGGCTTTATTGGTTACTCATTGCCATCTTGATCATGTTGGACGTATTCCCTGGCTTTTGGCTGCCGGATTTACAGGGCCAATCTATGCCACAGAGGCGACGGCGGAATTGTTGCCTTTGGTGATTGAAGACGCCGTAAAAGTGGGTGTTTCCAAGGATTCTGAATTAATTCAGGCGGTTATGTATCGGCTGAAAAAGCAGCTGGTTGCTTGCCCGTACAATCAGCGAATTGAATTGCCGGAATTGTCAGGCAACGGCTTGGATACCTGTGTGTATTTTCAGGTGGCCGGGCATATTCTTGGTTCAGCTTATCTGGAAATCGATGTTACAGACGTTGGTTCGGCCAGCACAAAACGAATACTTTTTTCTGGTGATCTGGGATCGCGTTCTTCTCCGTTGTTACCGGATTACAGACTGCCGACCCATGCGGATGTTGTTGTACTTGAAAGCACGTACGGCGATCGTCTGCACGATAATCGGCAACAGCGACAGCAGCGGCTAAAACAGGTATTGCAGCGCTGTCTGGAGAATACTGGAGCTGTGTTAATCCCGGCCTTTTCTATTGGCCGTACACAAGAATTGTTATATGAGCTAGAAGATATCTTCTTTCAGCTCAAAAGCGATCAATCGTTACAAAGTAAAAAAACCGGATTAAGTAGCAGTATTGATGTGGTGGTTGATTCACCGTTGGCAGCACAATTTACTCGTCACTATCGTAAGCTGGCAGATTTTTGGGATCAGGAAGCCCGGGAAAGAAAACAGCAGGGTCGTCATCCACTGGCTTTTGAACAGCTGCTAACCATCAACTCCCATAAAGATCATGGGGCGGTGGTGGGTTATCTGCGTCGCACAGGTAAACCGGCGATTGTGATTGCAGCCAGTGGAATGTGCGCTGGCGGGCGAATTGTGAACTATCTCGAGCAATTGTTGGGGGATGAACGAACAGATGTCTTGCTGGTCGGGTATCAGGCTTATGGTACGCCGGGGCGGGATATTCAGGAGTGGGGGCCGCGTGGTGGCTATGTAGTGCTCAATCAACGCCGGGTCGAAATTCGAGCCAATGTTGAAACATTGTCGGGTTATAGTGCTCATGCTGATCAAAATGATCTGGTGGCTTTTGTTGCGTCAATGGAGACTTCTCCCGCAAAAATTATTCTGACTCACGGAGAACCGCACGCACAATGGGAACTTACCAGACTCCTGCAGTCAGAGCTGCCTGAAACCCAAATCGCTTTGGCCGTTGAATCTGGGCTTTGATTTAGCGTTTGTGCAGTAATGTCACTTCTGACCGGTGATAATCGCAAGCTATGACGTTTTGTCACATTAGCTTTACTGAACGATTGTAGATTAGGACTTTTGTCGGAAAGCGGTTGGGTGTAGATTGCCCGTTACAAAGAGTACCGTTTAGTTGATTAAATCTTGACCTAAGTTGGCGATATGTTACTGTTCGTTGCAGTTTGTGTGACCAATGTCTTGTTTTTGAGATGGACGCTTTAATAGAGTGCTTTCGACAAATTTTGTCTGAAAGACAGTTCGTAAAAAAGCTATCAGCAGTCGTTGATGCTGAAGGATTAGTAATATGACTAGCCAAAAAATCATTCGCCCTAATGCGAATTCCTTTTGTGCCATATATCGTCTGATCGACCTGGCGTTGATTCTGGGCCTGTTTCCTCTGGTGACAATGGCTTATGGCATACAAATGGAATCCATGTACCTGATGACCGCCCTTCTGGCGTCGGTCGGTTATTCGCTGCTCGCAGAGTCCTTCAACGTATATAGATCATGGCGCGGCTCCTCTGTGATTAGCCAGATGGCGGTGCCTGCCGCTGCCTGGGTCAGTGTCTGTATTGTCATGGTGTCTGTCATTTTCTTTGCCAAAATTGGTTCGGACTTTTCCCGAGTGGCGACAGGCGGCTGGATGATTGCCGTAGTGGTTGGCTTGGTAGCCTGGCGCCTGGTTTTGCGTCAGGTACTTAAGGATCTGCGTCGTAGAGGGCATAACACTCGCAAAGTTGCGATTGTTGGTGTGAACCAGATGGCAGTTGCTATGCGAGAAGAACTCGATACCAACCCGGAACTGGGATATGTGTTTCAGGGATATTTTGATGATCGTAGCCACGACCGCATCAAAGAGGAGTGTCCGGGGGCTGTTTTACAGGGCACGATTGGTGAATTGATTGAACGGACCAATCAGGGTGAGTTCGATACCATTTTTATCGCCTTACCGCTGAAGGCTCAGAAACGTATTGATGACATCCTGAAATCTTGTGGTGATACCACGGCTTCGGTGCATCTTATTCCGGATTTCTTTACCTTTAACCTGATTCATGCCCGGCTGAGTGAAATTGGTCAGATGCAGACCATCAGTATCTATGAAACGCCAATTTTCGGTTTCAATGACGTTCTGAAACGTCTGTTTGATATTGTTTTCTCCCTGTGTGTGTTGAGTGTTATTGCGCTTCCTATGCTGGTCATTGCAGCTGCCGTGAAATTTACGTCTCCAGGCCCTGTCATCTTCAAGCAGTATCGTTATGGCCTGGATGGTCGAAAAATCCATGTTTGGAAGTTCCGCAGTATGTCGGTGCAGGAAAACGGCTCCAAAGTTGTGCAGGCTAAAAAAGGCGATGCTCGTATCACCAGAGTCGGTGCTTTTATCCGTAAAACCTCGCTGGATGAGCTGCCACAATTTATTAATGTCCTGCAGGGATCAATGTCGGTTGTTGGTCCTCGGCCTCATGCGGTTGCCCACAATGAGGAGTACCGCAAGCTGATTCCTTATTACATGCTGCGTCACAAGGTGAAGCCGGGAATTACCGGTTGGGCGCAAATTAATGGCTTCCGTGGTGAAACCGATACGCTCGATAAAATGGAAGGGCGTGTCCGCTACGATCTGGAGTACATTCGTAATTGGTCTCTCTGGATGGATGTGAAGATTGTATTTATGACCTTCTTTAAGGGATTTGTTGGTAGTCACGTGCACTGATTAGCAAGTGGACGATTAATCCAGAATATTTTCCTGAGCTTAATCCTTGCTTCACAAATGGGTGTTACCCTTGTGAGAATTGTATGAGCTCATGGTCATAAGCATCTCTGGTTATGTGATTGTCAGGAATGTGTCTGGTTTTGTGAGCTAGTCGTTGTTCTCGCTGGCAGGCTGGAGTCAGACAGGTTTATCTTTTCCAGGTTGTTGCTGTTTGTTACTGAATTTTGTGCTAGTGAAACGGACTTTTGGGCGCTGTTAATTTTTGTAATGGCAGTCCATAATTATGACTTTGAAAATGGCTGGCGTGGGTGCTGGCTCTGGATTTATCTAAAAGGTTGAGGGGATTGGTATGGATATTAAAGCTTGGCAGCTGCCTCTGGTGGCTCTGGCGGCAACCGCTAGTGCGGCTGCAAATGCTGTGGAACCAGAAGGAATCATGCTCGGAAGCGGTGTTACTTTGCTGCCAGGGGTGGAAGTGTCTATTTCTGACAACAACAACATCTATCTGGAAGACGGCGACGAAAACAGCGCAGTTATTACGCGCGTACGTCCAAACGCTGCTCTGAATGCAGATCTTGGTGCAACCCAGCTGCAGGCTTATTACGAGCTTGAGAGTGGTTCCTACGATTCCGATTCCGATAATAATTATCTGGATCAGTTGTTGACTCTGGGCGCTGACATCGAGGCCACTTCTCGTATGGCTTTTGGTGCTGATCTGACTATGAACAAGGGTCATGATGATCGTGGTACCGGCTCATTGCAGACTGATACCACCAACTCCATCGATCCTAGTGAATACACCGAACTGACGCTGGGCGGGGATTTTACTTACGGTGCTGATTCTGCTTTTGCTAACGTAACTGCATATGCATCTACATATAGCAAAGAGTACGACAATAACAAAACCATCACTGAAGAGCTGAATTACGATAAAACCACTCTGGGCGCAGAGCTGGGGCTGAAAGTTTCTTCAGCGACGCGGGTCTTGTTTGAATTGCGTAATAGCGAAATTTCTTACAGCAAGTCTGCTGGTGAATATAAAGATGGTTCTCTCTTGACCTTCCTGGTTGGTGCCAGCTGGGATATTACTGGTAAAACAACCGGTGAGTTCAAGGTGGGTACTGCCAAGCGTAGTTTTGACACTTCTGGAATGAAAGAAAAATCTTCTTTCTCTTGGGAAGGTAACGTGAGCTGGTCTCCAAAGAGCTACTCAACAGTGACTTTGACAACCAGTCAGAGCTCAAATGAATCTACAGGTATTGGTAGCTTCATTGATAACAACTACAGCGCGGTTAACTGGGATCATGAGTTCTCTACCAAATGGGCATTGAATGCCAATGCTTCCATGAATAACGATGACTATGTCGACGGTGATCGCACTGATAAAACCGTTGCTTTCGGTATCAAGGGTATTTATTCACCAAATAAGATGGTTGATGTAACTGGTGGTCTGGAAAAGAGCAAGCGTGATTCCGATGCCGCAGGTGCCGATTACGACAAACAGGTTCTTTCTCTGGGTGTGAATCTGGCCTTCTAAGGCGTTACTGATTATTCTTGCTTGTGTCATCGGCCTGCCTAGCAGGCCGATGGTATTTTGGTGAAATGAAAACAGGATGTCTCAAATGCAGCGGTTGCTTGGCCTGCTGATCTTCAGTGTGCTGTCTTATCTAATGAGCATGCAGGTATCTGCAGCTTCCGATCAATATCGCCTCGGTGCAGGTGACCTTATCCAAATCAGTGTCTATGACGAGCCGGATCTGAGTCAGGAAGTGCGGATTGGTTTGTCTGGTGCTATCTCTTTTCCTTTACTGGGGGATGTGGTGGTATCTGGTTTGAGCCCAAAAGAGCTTGAAACCCATCTGGTTAGTCGACTCAAGGGACCTTATTTGCTGGATCCCAGTGTGACGGTTTCCATTGTTGAGTACCGCCCCTTCTATGTGACCGGTGAAGTAGAAAAGCCTGGCAGTTACGCCTTCCATCCGGGCTTGACCGTTGATAAGGCAATTTCGATTGCTGGTGGTTTTACTGAGCGGGCGTCAAAAGGCAAAATTTTTGTAATGCACGACCAGAGTGAAAACTCAAAAGAAAACAGCCAGGGGATTGGCAAAACTGCTGAACGCAAGCTGACCAAGCTTTATGACGTTGTTCAGCCAGGTGATGTAATTACTGTGGAGCAGAGCTTTTTCTGATTGTGTATGACGATGAACGAACGTAACCCAGGATTCGATACGTCTGGCTCAGCTGCGGTTGAAGTCATTGACTTGATGCATTACTGGCGAGTGTTTCGCCGCCATCTGAGTAAAATTATTGCCCTGACAGTGGTAGCGACTGCTATTGCTGTTTTGGTTGTCATGTCTATGACGCCGATTTATCAGGCAACGACGACTCTTTTGATTGAAGCTGAACAGGCCAAGGTGGTTTCGATTGAGGAGGTGTACGGGCTCGATGGTAAATCGTCGGAATATTTTGAAACCCAGTTTGAGATTCTCAAGTCTCGTGAATTGGCCAAACGGGTTGCTCTGGAACTGGATCTGGTCAATAACCCGGAATTTAATCCCTATCATGAAGCGAATGCCAAAAAGTTCTCTCTGAAAGAGTACTTGATGGGCCCGGGGGAAGCGCCTACCCAGGATCAGGTCTTGGCAGATACCGTCGATAATTTCTGGAAGTCGATCACCATATCGCCAATTCGCAAAACCCAGCTGGTCAAGGTGTCTGTGCAAAGTGAATCGCCGGCTTTGGCTCAGAAGGCCGCTGATGCTATGGCTAATGCCTACATCAAGTCGCAGATGGAAGCCAAGGTCGGTATGACCCAGCAGGCAGCGGTATGGTTGCAGGATCGTTTGGGTGGCTTGAAATCTCGCCTGGATGAATCCGAGCGCAAACTGCAGGACTTCCGTGAAGCCAATAACCTGATCGATGTTGAGGGGGTGGATACCCTGGTTGCCAAGCAACTGGATGAAATTACCAAACGTCTGGTCGAGGCCAGCTCGGTGCGTTTGGAGTCCGAAACCATTTATCGCCAGTTGGAATCCTTGAGTGATCGTAGCTATGAAAGTCTGAGTGGTTTGCCGTTGATCCTGAACAACCCCTTGGTAGCGCGTTTGCGAGAGAACGAAACCCAGGCCGAGTTGAAGGTGTCTGAACTGTCCAAGAGGTATGGCCCAAAGCATCCCAAGATGGTCGCTGCCCAGTCTGATCTGGATGCGGTACGTGAGTCAGTACGTACCCAAATGATGCGTATCGCCAGTGGTATTGAAAAAGATTACGGAACCGCGGTATCCAAGGAAGCTGCTTTACAAAAGGCTTTGGATCAAAAGGTTGCTGAGGTCCGTGAGCTAAACCGTACCGAATTCACTTTGAATGAATATTCTCGTGAAGTGCGGGCCAATCGTCAGCTTTACGAAACCTTTTTTGACCGGATTCGTGAAACCAATGAGACCGGTGAGCTGCAAACTGCCAATGCTCGCATCACAGACCCTGCTGTTCTGCCTGATGAGCCAGTTAAGCCAAATAAAAAGCTGGTAGTTGCTTTGGTGTTGGTGGTGAGCGGTATGTTTGGCGTTGGTCTGGCCTTCTTGTTGGATGCCTTGGATGCAACCCTGAAAAACCCGGAAGATATTGATCGCAAATTGGGAACGCCTTTGTTGGGGATGATGCCAATGATCGATTCCAATGTATTGAAGAAGCTTGATATCGAAGACGGACGTTTGGTGAGGGCCTTTGCGGATGAAACCCTGCATGGTTTTTCTGAATCTATTCGTACCTTGCGGACCAGTTTGACCTTGGCTGGTCTGGAAAATCCGGCTCAGGTAATTTTGCTGACTTCTTCGGTTCCTGGCGAAGGCAAGACCACTACCTCAGCCAACCTGGCAGAAGCTTATGGGCAGATGGAAAAAACCGTCCTGATTGACGCGGATATGCGTCGTCCGACCATGGCCAAAAAGTTGGGCTTGCCACCTAACAGTAAAGGTCTGGCGAATGCGGTTGCCTATCCAGACACGCTGGAAGAGTGCATTCACCATATGGAGGAGTTGGGAATTGACGTTATTCCTGCAGGTCCGATTCCACCAAATCCACTGGAATTGCTGAGTTCGCGTAACTTCGAAAAACTGTTGGAAACCCTGCGCGGTCGTTATCAGCGGATTATCATTGACTCTGCTCCAATGCGATTGGTGAGTGATGCCTTGTATCTGTCCAGTCTGGTCGATGGCGTTGTGTACGTAGTGAAAGCAGACTCAACCCGTGACAAGCTGGTCAATAGCAGCCTGGTGAAACTGGATGAATCCAACGCTCGTGTATATGGCGTTGTGTTGAATCAGTTGAATGTCAGCAAGGAGTCCCGTTATGGCGGTTATGGCTACTATGCGGGCTACTATGATGCTTATGGCTACACATCTGACGAAAAGAATGCCTGATTCTGTAATGGGATCAGGTGCTTCGGCAGCTTCGGTTGGTCCTTTATGGATTAGCCGGGCGCTGATGATTCTGGGGCTGCCATTGGCAGCCTTTTGTGTTTATTTTGCCGCTGTGCATGCCCTGATTCTGATCGGACAGTATTCCGATATTGATGCGACTGAAGGTAAGCTGGTTCGTAATCAGTGGCTGGATATGGCAGAGCCAATGGCTGGTTGGATCCCGGATTTATACGAAGCCCAGGGGCAATATTATCTGGATCTGGGTGTTAAGCTGACGGGAGAATCGCGTGCTGAGGCAATGACGTTGTCCGCCGCATACTGGGATGGTGCTTACGATTTGCGGCCGGGCTGGCCATATTACCCGCTGTCCGCTTTGGTGGCGGAGTCCTATTTCGACGCACCGGCAGACCGTGTTCAGTTGCACATGGACCAGATGATGGCGATGTCGTTCAATGAGCGTGGTATCCATATCCGTTTATTCGATACCAGCTTTCGTTTGTGGGGTAAGCTGACCCGGCCTCAGCAGGATTGGGTGTTGGCACAGGCGGCTATGCCTTATGGTGCTACTACGCGTCGTGCATTTCATGCGGCGAAGCAGTATGGCTTCAAGCCGTTGTTATGTGCACGTTTGCCATGGAATGTGGCGAAGAAGTATTGCTCCAAATAGCAAAGTGCTGCAGATAATCGAAGTTGCTCTTTGAGCTTTTGTGTTTGAAGCTTTGAAGGTGAGATCCGCTGGCAAGGCGTGCCTTGCCCCTACATGCTGTGCCCACTGGATGTGTGCTGAAGTTGTAGGGTCCGGGCATGCCCGGACAGGGAATTGATCTTTAATGCAAATTACGACAAGGCTTAGAAGTTTTCAGTCGAAGTAAACAGGCCTACGCGCAGATCTTTGGCAGCGTAAATTTCGCGACCATCAACTTCCATGATGGCATCAGCGATACCCATCACCAGTTTTTGTTCCATTACGCGTTTGATGCTGATGCGGTAGGTAACCTTCTTGGCGGTTGGCAGAACCTGGCCACGGAATTTCACTTCACCACAACCCAGTGCACGACCACGGCCTGGGTTACCGCGCCAGCCCAGATAAAAACCAACCAGCTGCCACATCGCATCCAGACCCAGACAGCCTGGCATTACCGGATCGGTTTCAAAGTGGCAATCGAAGAACCACAGGGACGGATCGATATCCAGTTCGGCAATAATTTCGCCTTTTCCATAGTGGCCGCCTTCGTCGCTGATGTGGGCAATACGATCCATCATCAGCATGTTAGGCAATGGCAAACGGGCGTTCCCTTCACCAAAAAGTTGACCGTGACCGCAAGCTAACAGGGCATCATGATCATAAGATTGTTGGCGAGTCATGCACGCTTCCTCATATTAAAATGGCATGTTGTATCAAAACAGTAAGATGACATAGCAAGGTTTCGAAGGCTAATGAAGGTTACTTGAAATTTTGGCAATAATCTTCAGGAACTTGCTTGCTGGGTGGTAAGTTGTATTTAGTGAAAAATTGAGGGTACATCCCTGTACCAGGGCAGTCGGCTTTGTCAGTCGACTTTTTCGACCAGCAGGCTGCCGATGGAATAACCGGCGCCAAAGGAACAAATCAGACCTTTTTCGCCATTCTGGAAATCATCGTGATACAGGTGAAAGGCGATCAGGGAGCCGGATGAGGCGGTGTTGGCGTACTGGTCGAGCACGATTGGGGCTTCATTGCCTTCTGGCAGGCGGCCCAGCAGCTTTTTAACCGCGAACAGGTTCATATTGATGTTGGCCTGATGCAGCCACATGCGTTTGAGTTGACTGGCTTCTAGCTGGTTGTCAGCCAGTTGTGATTCGATGAAGTCAGTCACCAGTGGCAACAGTTCCTTGAATACCTTGCGTCCTTCCTGTTTGAAAAAAGGTCGCGCAGCGGGCAGGTCAGTCTGGCAGTGGTCGGTGTAATTGCCGTCGCAGCGGATATTGTCAGAAAAACGGGTGAACTGTTTGGTGTTCAGAATTTTGAACGCTGGTTTGTCACTGATCAGGTTTTCCGTTTCCAGCACCATCGCAGTGGCAACATCACCAAAAATAAAGTGGCTGTCACGAGAGGTCAGATCGACCTGCGGTGTTACAAATTCCGGATTGACCAGCAGTGCCCGGGTTGCTGTGCCGGCTTTCAGGGCTGTAAAGGCGCTGATCAGGCCAAACGTCGCGGAGGAGCAGGCGATCCCCATGTCATAGGCAAAACCCTGACAGCCGAGCTTGTGCTGGATTTCTACCGCGATAGATGGATAGGCACGCTGATGGTTGGTGCAGGCTACGATGAGCAGGTCAATATCGCTGGCTTGCAGGTTGGCGGCTGAGAGAGCCTGCCTGGCGGCGGCCAACCCCATGGTAACGGCTTCTGGTTCATCGCCTTCGCCACATGGCGGAAAGCTTGGACGCATGCGCCTTGTATCCAGCATGCCTTCTTTGTGCATGGTGTAGCGGTGTTTGATACCAGAGGCTTTTTCGATAAATTCGGCACTGGAAAGTGGCATTGCTGCGACTTCGCCGCTTTCAATGGCGCTTGCTTGGCTGTCATTGAATTCGTTGGCGTACTGGTTGTAGGCCGCAACCAGCTCTTCGTTGCTGACGCCCTCGGGCGGAGTAAACAGGCCGGTGCCTGTAATGTAGATGTCTGTCATTGTGCTTTACCTGTTTTTGCGCCCATTATCGACACATCCTTGTCATATTCCAAATTTTCATGAGAGCTTTTCCATCTGTCGTTACTGACTACGGCTGGACCAACTCCGTTTTGAGCTGGAGGCACGATTGTTACGGGATTATCTTTTGTTACTCAGATCAGCCTGGCTAGGCGGTCTCTGGTGCTGTGTTTATCTGGTCCGGCCGGTGCTGGATAGTCAGGGATATTTTCCGCATCATGGCTTGAGTGTGATGAACTGGATGGTTGCTATTGGCTTGTTGATGGGCTGTTTGATACTGGCATTGGGAGTCTGGCAAAGGGTTTTCAGCTGGCAGTCGCGAGCATCGTTGCTGCTGTTGATCCTGATTTTACTGTCGGCCAGTTATTTTGGCCTGCAGCCATGGTGGAAACTACAAATGATGTTGTTGCATGCGCTGTCGTTGCTGGGGGTCTTGTGGTTTCTGAGTGCTCCCCGTCGGGTTCTTTGACCGACAGGCAGCATCAGACCGCCGAATGGCAGGGCGATTCGGCGGTGGGCAAGGCCTAGAACCGTTGCAGGTTCGACAGGTTGGCCTTGGCTTTTGGATTACGGCGCAATAACAGCGCTGTGTTGCCTATCTGCTGGACCAGGATGGCCTTGGTCTGAACGATTACTTCGTCAATCACTGCTTTTTTGACGTCGCGATCGCCGACAGAGACCTTGATCTTGACCAGCTCGTGGTCGTCCAGCGCCCGGTTCAGTTCTTCCAGCACGGCTTCGGTAAGGCCGTTGCTGGCGACAGTCACGATCGGGTTCAGCTGGTGGCCGATGGTGCGATAGGTTTTTTTCTCATCATTGCTGAGTGGCATGGGTTTGTCCGGCCCTCGGGTGTCAGTGTTAGTATAGGGAACGCGGGGTTGGCCCGCGCTTTGTTTAATAGTATATCCAACACTGGGGCAAACCTATATGGCGCGATCCAAATCCAGCGCAGGCTGGTTAAAGGAACACGTTGATGACATCTACGTACAAAAGGCCCAGCAGGATGGTTACCGTACCCGTGCCAGCTACAAGTTGATTGAGCTGGACGAAAAAGATGAGCTGATGCGCAAGGGCATGACTGTGGTTGACCTCGGTTCAGCGCCGGGTGGTTGGTCACAGGTGGTGGTGCAGAGGGTCGGTGATCACGGTACTGTCATTGCTTCCGATATCCTGCCTATGGACTCGATAGCAGGAGTCGATTTTATTCAGGGCGATTTTACGGAAGAATCGGTTTTCAATGCTCTGATGGATCGAATTGGCAATAAGCCGGTCGAACTTGTAATTTCTGATATGGCCCCCAATATGAGTGGGGTTAGCTCAATTGATCAGCCAGGCTCCATGTATCTGGTTGAATTGGCGCTGGACATGGCCCGTCAGGTGCTGGCACCGAATGGTAACTTTGTTGCCAAAGTGTTCCAGGGAGAAGGGTATGATGACTACCTGAAAGAGCTTCGGGGGTCATTTGCCAAGGTCTTGATTCGCAAGCCCAAGGCATCACGGCCACGTTCGCGCGAGGTTTATGTGGTCGCCAAAGGTTTCCGTGGCGAGTAGATGCTTGCTAAGCTTGGATGGAATAACGGCTGAATAGCCGGTAACAGAGAGGTAGTGCCGACCATGGCAAAGAATTTCATCTTGTGGGCAGTCATTGCTGCCGTCCTGATGATGGTATTTAACAATTTCCAGAACGTAGGACGCGGTCAGGAATTGTCTTACTCCGACTTCATTACCGCCGTTGAAAGCGGCCAGGTGGAGCGGGTAACCATTTCAGGTCAAACGATTACCGGGACCAGCACCAATGGTGAGTCCTTCGAGACTGTGCTGCCTGCCTACGATGACAAGCTGATGGACACACTGCTGAATAATCAGGTCAAGGTAGTTGGTGAAAAGCCGGAGAAACAGGGTTTCTTTACCCAGCTGCTGCTTGCCTCGTTGCCAATTCTGATCATTCTGGCGGTGTTCATGTTCTTCATGCGACAGATGCAGGGTGGCGGCAGTGGCCGTGGTGGCCCAATGGCATTTGGCAAGAGCAAGGCCAAACTGCTGAGCGAAGACCAGATCAAGACTACCTTTGAAGACGTTGCCGGTTGCGACGAAGCGAAGGAAGACGTTAAGGAGCTGGTCGAATTCCTGCGCGACCCAGGCAAGTACCAGCGCCTCGGAGGCAAGATTCCACGCGGCGTCTTGATGGTCGGTCAGCCTGGTACTGGTAAAACCTTGCTGGCCAAGGCGATTGCTGGTGAAGCCCGTGTGCCGTTCTTCTCTATTTCCGGTTCCGACTTCGTGGAGATGTTCGTTGGTGTTGGTGCATCCCGTGTGCGCGACATGTTCGAGCAAGCCAAGAAGCAGGCTCCTTGTATTATCTTTATCGACGAAATCGATGCCGTAGGGCGCTCCCGTGGTGTTGGCATTGGCGGTGGTAACGACGAGCGCGAACAGACTCTGAACCAGCTGCTGGTCGAGATGGACGGCTTTGAAGTCAACGACGGCATTATTGTGATCGCTGCAACCAACCGTCCTGACGTGCTGGACCCTGCGCTGCTGCGTCCTGGACGTTTTGACCGTCAGGTGGTTGTTGGTTTGCCGGATATTCGTGGTCGTGAGCAGATCCTGAAAGTGCATATGCGTAAGCTGCCAGTGGATGACGATGTTAATGCATCCCTGATTGCCCGCGGTACGCCAGGCTTCTCGGGCGCCGACCTGGCCAACCTGTGTAACGAAGCGGCCTTGTTTGCTGCCCGTGCCAACCACAGTCGCGTTGGTATGGAAGAGTTCGAAAAGGCCAAGGACAAGATCCTGATGGGTGCCGAGCGCAAGAGTATGGTCATGTCCGAAAAGGAAAAGACTAATACTGCTTACCACGAAGCTGGCCATGCCATTGTTGGTCGTCTGGTTCCTGAACACGATCCTGTTTATAAGGTTTCCATTATTCCGCGTGGCCGGGCCCTGGGTGTCACCATGTTCCTGCCGGAAGAAGACCGTAACTCCATCAGTAAGCGTGGTATTGAAAGCAATATCTGTTCCCTGTACGGCGGGCGTATTGCCGAAGAAATGACACTCGGTAAAGACGGTGTGACAACCGGTGCCTCAAATGACATTGAGCGTGCAACCAAATATGCCCGCAACTACGTCACCAAATGGGGTCTGTCTGAAAAGCTGGGTGCCCAGCTGTACACGGAAGACGAACAGAACGGTTATCTGGGTTCGAGTGGTGGCGCGCAAATGGCCCACCTGTCAGAAGACACTGCGCGATTGATCGATTCTGAGGTCAGGAGTCTGCTGGATCGTTGTTACCAGCGTTCCACTACCATTCTTGAGGAAAACCGCGACAAGCTGGAAATGATGAAGGATGCCTTGATGGAATATGAAACCATCGACGCAGACCAGATTGATGACATCATGTCCGGCCGCAAGCCGCGTCCGCCGAAGTCCTGGAGCGACAAGGGATCCTCCAACAATGGCCCGTCTGCGCCATTGCAGGAAACCCGCGACATGGCTTCCGATGACGATGATTCTGCGGCAGCTGCACCAGCTCGCGATCAATAAGCCGGACTTGCCGGTTACCAGATGAGAGAGCGGCGCAAGCCGCTTTTCTCGTTTTACGCTGGGGTTGCTCCCGAACATTGCAGTACTGTTGGTGCTATTGCAGTATCTGCCCCCTAATCGATTCAATTGGATATTCACGTGATTCTGGAATGTGGTAATCGCCAGTTGTCACTGGCTCGCCCGGTAGTGATGGGCATTCTTAATACAACACCGGATTCCTTTTCGGATGGTGGTCGTTTCAATTCTCTGGATCAAGCGCTTCGTCATGCTGAACAAATGGTTCTGGATGGCGCAGGCATGATTGATGTAGGTGGCGAGTCAACCCGTCCGGGGGCTGACCCCGTTTCTGTCGAAGAAGAGCTACAGCGGGTTGTGCCTGTAGTTGAGGCGATTGCTGCACGACTGGATGTGGCGATTTCTGTTGATACCAGTACACCGGAAGTGATTACCGCCTCGGCGGCGGCAGGTGCGCACTTGATCAATGATGTGCGGGCCTTGGAGCGACCTGGTGCTCTGGCGGCGGCGGCGGCCAGCGGTTTGCCGGTCTGTCTGATGCATATGAAAGGCAAGCCTGACACCATGCAGGATGCACCTGCCTACGATTCTGTCTTTGACGATGTTTACTGCTATCTGGAACAGCGTATAGCCGCTTGCCTGGAAGCGGGGATTCGTCGTGAATTACTGGTGATTGACCCGGGCTTCGGCTTTGGCAAGACAGCGGTCCATAATTATGAACTGCTGCGTCGACTAGCTGAGTTTGAGGCAATGAAATTACCTATCCTGACTGGTTTGTCACGCAAGCGCATGATCGCTGAGGCTACCGGTGTTGAAGTGGCCGATCAGCGTTTGATTGGCAGTGTGACTGCTGCCGCGATCTGCGCAATGAATGGTGCACGAATTATTCGTGTACATGATGTCAAAGAGACCGTTGAAGCGCTGAAGGTGGTTTCAGCGACTCTGGGAGTCTGAAATGGCGAGAAAATTTTTTGGCACTGATGGTATTCGTGGCCGTGTCGGTGACTATCCGATTACGCCGGATTTTGTCATGAAGTTGGGCTGGGCAGCAGGCAAGGTGTTTGCCCAGCAGGGGCGTAGCCGCATTCTGATCGGCAAGGATACTCGTATCTCTGGATATATGTTCGAATCTGCTCTGGAAGCTGGCTTGTCTGCCGCTGGTGTTGATATTGCTCTGCTGGGGCCGATTCCAACGCCTGGCATTGCCTATCTGACCCGTACTTTCCGGGCTCAGGCGGGTATTGTCATCAGTGCATCACACAATCCCTATTACGATAATGGCATCAAGTTTTTTTCTGGTGCCGGACAGAAGCTGCCCGATGACACCGAAGCGGCGATAGAAGAATATTTGCAGCGGGATATGACTTGCGTCGACTCTCGTCAGTTGGGCAAGGCCACCCGCATTGCGGACGCCGCCGGACGTTACATTGAATTCTGCAAGGGTACTGTCAGTGCATTGAACCTGCGTGGTATGAAGCTGGTATTGGACTGTGCTCATGGCGCTACCTACAGCATTGCTCCGGCGGTTTTTGCTGAGTTGGGTGCAGAGGTGGTGGTACTGGGTAATCAGCCGGACGGTCTCAACATCAATAATCAGGTCGGCTCGACGGAACCGCAGGCTTTGCAAGAGCGGGTGTTGGCTGAAAGTGCGGATCTGGGGATTGCCTTTGATGGCGATGGTGACCGGGTGGTGATGGTTGATCATCGTGGCAACATCGTTGATGGCGATCAGCTACTTTACATCATGGCGGCTCATGCGAAGACCTGTGGACGTTTGCAAGGTGGTGTTGTTGGTACCCTGATGAGCAATATGGGGCTCGAACTGGCAATGCAGCAATTGGATGTGCCGTTCCTGCGGGCCAGGGTTGGTGACCGTTATGTATTGCAGCTGCTGGAAGAAAACGGCTGGCGTTTGGGTGGTGAGTCGTCTGGTCATTTGCTGGCTTTGGATGTTCAGACTACTGGCGACGGTATTGTTGCGGCCTTGCAGGTGTTGCAGGCGCTGATGGAGACCGGCAAATCCCTCTATGACTGGCAGCAAGGTATGCAAAAGATGCCGCAAGTCATGATCAACGTGAAACGCAGTCCATCGGCGGATGTCAATAATGCCGCTATCAACAGTGCGGTTGCCGATGCTGAAACCCGGCTGGCGGGCAAGGGCAGGGTGCTGTTACGACCATCTGGCACCGAGCCGGTTGTGCGGGTGATGGTGGAGGCGGAAACGGATCAGTTGGCGTCCGCAATGGCGACTGAATTGGCTGCGGTGGTCGAGGTTGAACTGAATCGTCCCTGAGAACGGCTTGTCTCAGGGCGGCATCTTGGATAGTATCTGCGCTCTTTGAATTTTGGGGGTATCCCGTGCGTCGCTTGATGATTGCCGGAAACTGGAAAATGAACGCCTCGATCAGCTCGACTGGCGAATGGCTGGCTGCGATGGCAGATACAGCGGTTGCCGGTCGTGATGTACTTGTGTGTCCTCCTTTTCCATATCTTGGGCAGTTTCAGGAAGCTGTAGCTGCTGGTCGGTTACTGCTGGGTGCCCAGAATTGCGCTCTTGAAGAGAGTGGTGCTTTCACTGGTGAAGTGTCTGCGGCGATGGTGCGTGACCTCGGTTGCGAATACGTCATCCTCGGACACTCAGAACGGCGCGCGCTGTTTGGTGAAACAGACGAGCTGGTGCTGGCGAAGATGCGTCGGGCACTGGCTTGTGGTCTGAAAGTGATTTTGTGCGTTGGTGAAACGCTCGAACAGCGCCAGTCTGGCGCTGCAGAAAGTGTTGTTGCTGCACAGTTGCAACTGGCTCTGGAACAGTTGTCTGACGATGACTGGTGTCAGCTGGTAGTTGCCTATGAGCCTGTCTGGGCGATTGGTACCGGTGAAACTGCAACGCCGGAGCAAGCGCAATCCATGCATGCCTTTATTCGTGGTCAGCTGGCCGCTCGCAGTGAGCAAATTGCCGAGCAGACCCGGGTGTTGTACGGCGGTAGTGTGAATTCTGCAACTGCAGCCGAGTTGTTTTCCCAGCAAGATATTGATGGTGGTTTGGTTGGTGGTGCTTCACTGGATGCCGAACACTTTTTGAAAATTTGTACCGCATAAGTTTGGGTTACTATGGAATCGATCGTACTTGTAGTTCACATTCTGTTGGCACTTGGCATTATTGGTTTTGTCATGATGCAACAGGGCAAAGGCGCGGACGCTGGCGCATCATTTGGTGGCGGCGCTTCCCAGACTGTCTTTGGTAGTAGTGGTTCCGGTAACTTTCTCAGCCGCACAACTGCGTGGCTGGCTGCTGCATTCTTTGTAACAAGCCTCGGTTTGGGTATTTTTGCCAAGCAACACGCTGAAAATTCCTCTGATGTAGGAATTCCTTCAAAAGAAGTGATTGAAAAGCTTGAGAAAGACACCCCACTTGTGGAAGAATACGCGCCTGCTTCTGACGCCCCAGTGATGGATGCGTCTGCGGCGGATACTCCGGCTGTTGAACAAAGCAACTAACAGAGTATCTGGTCGAGTTTTGTTGCGGATGTGGTGGAATTGGTAGACACGCCATCTTGAGGGGGTGGTGAGCTAAGCTCGTGCGAGTTCGAGTCTCGCTATCCGCACCAACCTAGCCAAGGAGCCGGAACGCTATCCGGTTCGCTTTTTGAGCTCAAAAGCACTACAATGCGCGGGCTCAACTGTCTTAAAGCCCCTCATGCCAGGGGCTTTTTAGTAGCTGTCATCAGGGGAATGAAGTATCTCCGGCGGTGATCTTAACTGCAGTGGACAGGTCTATCCAGAGATACCCTGGTATTACCCTGCAGCAAGCGTTGACAGAGTTGTTGTACAGCCTGTGGTTGTAACAACACCATCGGGCTGGGCACTAGGTGCCCAGTTTTTGTTTCTGAGAGGTGAAAAATATTGGCACGAGATACACGCCTGATTGAAATGCTGTCCCCGGTTGTTGAATCGATGGGATTTGTTTTCTGGGGTCTTGAACTAAGTCAGGGACACCAGTTGCTGTTGCGCGTGTACATCGATCACGAAAACGGCATTACTGTAGACAACTGCGCCGACGTCAGTCGCCAGCTCAGTAGTGTGCTGGATGTTGAAGACCCGATTGCCCAGGATTACACCCTGGAAGTGTCTTCACCAGGCATGGATCGTCCACTATTTGAACTGTCTCATTATCAGCAATCGCTGGGTGAAATCATCGAACTGCGTTTGCGAATGCCTTTTGATGGGCGCCGGAAGTTCAAGGGGCGTCTGCAAGGGATTGAAGATCAGGATATCGTGTTGCTGGTTGATAACGACGAATACCTGTTGCCCATCGAGCTGATTGAAAAAGCTCATATCGTTCCAAATTTTGACAAGTAAGGTTCACAGCGAGGCTGGAAGATGAGTAAAGAAATTCTCCTGGTCGCAGAAGCGGTTTCCAACGAAAAAGGTGTATCGCGAGACGTGATTTTTGAGGCTATCGAGTCTGCCCTGGCAGCCGCGGCCAAGAAACGTTATGAAGATGAGGAAGCCGTCGTTCGCGTAGTTATCGACCGCAAGACCGGTGATTACGAAACATTCCGCAGCTGGTTGGTAGTAAGCAATGATGTGGTTCCAGGCCTTGGCGATGAGCTGACGCTGCAAGAAGCCCATGACATCGATACCAACCTGCAGCCCGGTGATACCTACGAAGTCCAGATCGAGAATCCAGATTTTGGCCGTATTGCTGCGCAGGCTGCCAAACAGATTATCGTGCAGAAAGTTCGTGAAGCCGAGCGCGCCCAGGTCGTCGAGCAATATGAAGACCGGGTTGGCGAGTTGGTTAACGGAACTGTCAAGAAAGTGACCCGTGACAACATTATTGTTGATCTGGGTAACAACGCTGAAGGCCTGCTGCCTAAAGATCAGTTGATCGGCCGTGAAATCATGCGCATGGGTGATCGTGTACGTGCCATCCTGCACGCTGTACGGCCGGAAAACCGTGGCCCGCAGCTGATGCTGAGTCGTACCATTCCAGCCATGCTGATCGAATTGTTCCGCATCGAAGTGCCTGAAATCGCTGAAGACGTCATTGAAATCAAGGGCGCTTCCCGTGATCCAGGCTCCCGCGCCAAGATTGCTGTTAAAACCAATGACAAGCGCATCGACCCGGTTGGTGCCTGTGTTGGTATGCGTGGTGCCCGTGTTCAGGCGGTGACCAACGAACTCGGTGGCAGCGAGCGTATTGATATCGTGCTGTGGGATGACAACCCGGCACAATTGGTGATCAACGCCATGGCTCCGGCCGAAGTGGCGTCGATCATTATGGACGAAGAAACCAACACCATGGATGTGGCGGTAGAAAACGACAACCTGGCTCAAGCCATTGGTCGCGGTGGCCAGAACGTGCGTCTGGCGTCTGAGCTGACAGGTTGGGAAATCAACGTTATGACCATCGAAGATGCAGCTGCAAAGCAAGATCAGGAAGCAACTGCATACGTCGAAACCTTTATGAATGCTCTCGATCTCGACGAAGACTTCGCCATTCTGTTGGTAGAAGAAGGCTTCACCACCCTCGAAGAAATTGCCTATGTTCCAATTGAGGAAATGCTGGCAATTGAGGATCTGGACGAAGAGACCGTCAATGAATTGCGCAACCGTGCCAAAGACGTATTGCTGACCCAGGCAATCGCTTCAGAAGAAAAACTGGAGCATGCCGAGCCAGCAGAAGACTTGTTGGAAATGGATGGTATGGATAAGCACCTTGCCCTGGTTCTGGCCAGCAAGGGGATCTGTACGATGGAAGATCTTGCCGAGCAATCCATCGACGACCTGATGGACATCGAGGATATGACTGAGGAGAAAGCGGCTGAGCTGATCATGACCGCGCGCAAGCCCTGGTTTGAGGGCAACGACTAATTCACTCACTCGGCACAGGAGAAACGTATGGCAGAAGTAACAGTTAAAGAACTCGCCGACGTGGTGGGGACCAGCGTTGATCGCTTGCTGTCCCAAATGCAAGAAGCGGGCTTGCCACAGACCGCAGCAGAACAACAGGTTTCTGATGATGAGAAGGCCAGCTTGCTGGCTTTCCTGAAAAAAAGTCACGGTGATGGCGAGGGTCAGGAGCCGAAAAAGATCACTCTGAAGCGCAAGGTCACCACGACCCTGAAAGCTGGTCAGGGTGGCAAGAAGCAGGTTGCTATTGAAGTGCGTCAGAAGCGTACTTACGTCAAGCGTGACGAGATCGATAAAGATATCGAAGCTGCTCGTCAGGCTGAAAGCGAGCGCAAGCAAGCAGAAGAACGTGCTGCAGAAGAAGCCCGTCAGGTTGCGGAACGCAAGGCTGCTGAAGCCCGGCTGGCTGCCGACAAGGCGGCTTCTGAGCGCGCCGCGCGTGATGCAGCTGAAGCAGAAGCACGTGCTGATGCGGAAGCGGCCAACAAGCCAATCACTGAAACCGCCAAGGTCAGTGTTGCCAAGCGTGTTACCGCCAAGCCGGTTGCGGAAGTGCAGCCAAAGGTTTCGGTACAGGCTCGTCCAAAAGCGGATGCTCGCCCGAAAGCAGATGCCCGTCCAAAAGTTGATGCTCGTCCGAAGGCTGATGCCCGTCCAAAAGCAGATGCTCGTCCGAAAACTGATGCTCGTCCAAAAGTGGCTGTGCGCCCTGCTGGTGATGCTCGTCCGGCTGCACCTCGTTCTGATGATGGTCAGCGTCCACGTCCAGGCAAGCCGGTCGCAGTAGCCCGCGCCAAGCCGCGTACGGAAGACGAAGATGTGGCACAGAAACGCGCTGAAGCCGAATTGGCCCAGCAGCGTGGCGAAGAAGGTCGCAAGCAACGCACCAACAACAAGACTGCTGATCGCAAGCGCGGTGATCGTGAAGACAGCCGTTTTGTCGAAAAGGATGACAGCCCGCTGAGCCGTCGTCGTCCAAAAGGCGGCAAGGGTGGCAAGGGCGTTCGTGGTGGTCGTGGTGGTCATTCGTCCTCCAACGAACACGCTTTCAACATGCCAACAGCACCTGTGATTCGTGAAATTGAACTGCCAGAAGCCATCACCGTTGGTGATCTGGCTGCCAAATTGGCGATCAAGGCTGGTGAAGTGATCAAGGAGCTGATGAAGATGGGCGTTATGGCGACCATCAACCAGACTCTGGATCAGGACACTGCCACTCTGGTGGTTGAAGAACTGGGTCACAAGGTTACCAAGCTGATCTCCGACAACCAGCTGGAAGAAGATGTAACTGACTCCGTCAACTACGAAGGCGACGAGAAACCTCGTGCACCGGTTGTTACCGTAATGGGTCACGTTGACCATGGTAAGACCTCGCTGCTCGACTACATCCGTCGTACCCGCGTGGTTGCTGGCGAAGCCGGTGGTATTACCCAGCATATTGGTGCCTACCACGTTGAAACGGATCACGGCATGATCTCGTTCCTGGATACTCCTGGACACGCGGCATTCACTGCCATGCGTGCCCGTGGTGCCCAGTCAACTGACGTCGTGATCCTGGTGGTTGCTGCTGACGATGGCGTGATGCCTCAAACCGAAGAAGCTGTTCAGCACGCGAAAGCGGCTGGTGTGCCGATTGTGGTTGCGGTTAACAAGATGGATAAGGAAGCGGCTGATCCGGATCGTGTTAAAAACGAACTGTCAGCGCGCGGTGTTCTGCCGGAAGACTGGGGCGGTGACGTTCCATTCATTCCAGTATCTGCTCACACGGGTCTGGGTATCGATGACCTGCTGGAAGCGGTATTGCTGCAGGCTGAAATCCTTGAACTGAAAGCGCACTTCGATGGCCCGGCACAAGGTACTATCGTTGAATCCCGTCTTGACAAGGGTCGTGGTCCGGTAGCGACGCTGCTGGTTCAGAACGGTACGCTGAAGAAAGGTGACATCGTTCTGGCTGGTACATGCTACGGTCGTGCCCGTGCCTTGCTGGACGAAAACGGCAAGCAGGTTGATCAGGCTGGTCCATCCATTCCGGTTGAAATCCTCGGCCTGAATGGTACTCCGGACGCTGGTGACAACTTCATGGTTGTTGAAAGCGAGAAGAAAGCCCGTGAAGTGGCTGAATTCCGTGAAAACCGCGTTAAGGAGCAGCTGCAACAGCGTCAACAGGCTGCCAAGCTGGATGCCCTGTTCAGTGGTATGGGTGAAGGCGCCCAGTCCGTACTGAACGTGGTTCTGAAAACCGACGTACGTGGCTCGCTGGAAGCAATTGTTGCTTCCCTGCAGAAGCTGGCAACCGACGAAGTGAAGGTAAACGTGGTGTCCTCTGGTGTCGGTGGTATCACCGAAACCGACGCGACGCTGGCGGTTGCTTCCAGTGCGGTGGTATTCGGCTTTAACGTTCGTGCCGACAACGCTGCCAAGAAAGTGGTCGAGAACAATGGTATCGACATGCGTTACTACAGCGTGATCTACGATCTGCTGGATGACGTTAAACAGGCCATGGCTGGTCTGCTGGCGCCGGAACTGCGTGAAGAGATCGTTGGTATTGCGGAAGTTCGTGACGTCTTCAACTCACCGAAATTCGGCCAGATTGCTGGCTGTATGGTGATTGACGGTACGGTTCACCGTAACAAGAAAATCCGTGTACTGCGTGATAACGTTGTTATCTACGAAGGTGAACTGGAATCCCTGCGTCGTTACAAGGACGACGTGGCCGAAGTTCGTCAGGGCATGGAATGTGGTATCGGCGTGAAGAACTATCAGGACGTGCGTCCAGGCGATCAAATCGAAGTATTTGACGTCCGTGAGGTCGCTCGTACCCTGTAAGATCTTGCAGGCTTGTCCGATGATCTGCCAAAGCCCGGTTCTACCGGGCTTTGGTGTCTGTAGGGAAAGCCAATTCAGTTATGGCGCAGCAGAGGCTGCTGCGAGAGGTTAAGTTATGCCAAAAGATTACAGCCGAACTTCCCGTCTGGGAGAACAGATTCAGCGTGAACTTGCTCATATGATCCAGTTCAACATGAAAGATCCGCGTCTGGGTATGGTGACCCTGAACCAGGTCAAGGTGGCCAAGGATCTCGGTTACGCCGATATTTATTTCACCGTTATGGGTGCCCGTGGAGAGTCTGACGAAGAAATTCGCCGCCAGACAGAAGAAATTCTGAACGATGGTGCGGGTTACCTGCGCAGCGAGCTGGCGCGTATTCTGACTACCCGCATTACCCCGATGCTGCGTTTCCACTACGATGAAACCCTTGATCGTGGTTACCGCATGAACAGCCTGATTCGCCAGGCGCGCCAGAAAGACCAGGCCAACAGTACCGATGAGTCTGGCCCGATTGGTGTCGACGAAGAAGAATAAGCCGGTTTTCCCGACGATTGATCTCTGTCTGGCGGCCTCCTTTATCAAGCAGGCGTTAGTCAGCTAACATCAACGGCCATCTGTTCAGGTGGCCGTATTGCTTTTGAGTGTTATGGCAAAACGAAAAAAAGGCCGTGATGTCCACGGCATCGTGCTCCTGAACAAGCCCCTGGGTGTGAGTTCCAACCATGCCCTGCAAACGGTCAAACGACTGTTCAATGCCAACAAGGCTGGTCATACCGGAGCGCTGGATCCAGAAGCCAGTGGCCTGTTGCCAATTTGTCTGGGCGAGGCCACCAAGTTTTCCCAGTTGCTGCTGGAATCGGACAAGAGCTACCAGACCCGGGCGTACCTGGGCGAAGTACGCTCCACTGGCGACAGTGAAGGCGAAGTGATTCGTACGGCCGAAGTGCCAGCGCTGAGCGACAGTCAGCTGGCTGACATCATCAATCGGTTTATTGGTGATGTTGAGCAGGTGCCGCCGATGTTTTCAGCGCTCAAGCTGGATGGCAAACCCTTGTACGAGTTGGCCCGTAAAGGCATGAGCGAAGCGGAAGCCAAGGCCATTGCCGAGAAGAAACGCCGGGTTATCAAAATCCATTCGCTGACGCTGGATGCCCGGCCATCGGATCATGAACTGGATCTTACGGTGCATTGTTCCAAAGGCACTTATATTCGGACTCTGGTCGAAGATATTGGTGATGCTATTGGTTGTGGTGCCTACGTTGCCAAACTGCATCGCATCCAGACTGGCCCGTATCAGGGCACAGACATGCTGACGCTGGAACAGCTGGCTGAGCTGGCAGAGCAGGGGTTCGAAACCCTGGATCAGGTGCTGTTGCCAATTGAATCCGCCGTGCCTGGCTGGCCAAAGGTTGAAATTTGTGTCGAAGAAGCCAAACGGATTCTGAACGGGCAGTCACTGAGGACTAGCCTAGAGGACGCGGCTTCAGTACAATTATGGGCTGCTGATTCTGCTCGCCAGCAATTGCTGGGAGTTGGTCAAGTTAGTGATGGTGTTCTCAAGCCGGTTCGGCTGCTGAACATTCCGTTGCAACTGGCTGATTGAACAGAGCCGGTTCTGGTTGGTCAGACCTGTCGTGGTTGGTCTGGCCAGTCAAATGCATCCCACTGTTAATGTGCACGGTGGCGACGTAATCCTTTAAACATCAGGCGAGTGCCTGACGCACATTATCTGGAGTTAAAAGCATGGCATTGTCTGCTGAGAAAAAAGCCGAGATCGTAAAAGAGTATCAAACCGCTGAAGGTGATACTGGTTCTCCTGAAGTTCAGGTTGCACTGCTGACCCACAACATCCTGGGCCTGCAGTCTCACTTCAAGGAACACGGTAAAGATCACCATTCACGTCGTGGTCTGATCCGCATGGTTAACCAGCGTCGTAAGCTGCTGGATTACCTGAAAGGCAAAGATGCTAACCGTTACCTGGAGCTGATCAAGCGCCTGGGTCTGCGTCGCTAATCTCGCTTGCAGCAAAAGCCCTCCGGGGCTTTTGTTGTTTCTGTAGTTCGCTCTGGCGAATGTCTATACTCCGCTGAAATCTGTAGTCACTGTGGTGCCCAACCCCGCCAGATGCGGTGGTGCTTCTAACCATTTGTCGTTCTTCCTGTTTCGTGACCTTGACGTAACCGGAAGCTCGCTACTGCTTCGATCGTTTGGCGATCGATGCAGTTTACGATCAATGCTTAGAAGTACCGGCAGTGATACAGGATGTTTGATCGACAAATAATGGATAAAAAATGAGTAATATCCCTGTTGCCAAGAGCAAAACCTTTCAATTCGGTAACGACACCATCACGCTGGAAACCGGCCGTGTAGCCCGTCAGGCAGACGGCGCCGTACTGGCTACCATGGGCAAGACCCAGGTGCTGGCGACTGTGGTTGCTGCCAAGAGCACCAAGCCAGGCCAGGATTTCTTCCCGCTGTCCGTGCACTACCAGGAAAAAATGTATTCCGTTGGTCGTATTCCTGGCGGTTACCTGAAGCGTGAAGGTCGTCCTTCCGAAAACGAAACCCTGACTTCCCGTCTGATCGACCGTCCGATTCGTCCATTGTTCGCCGAAGGCTTCATGAACGAAGTACAGGTCATCATCACTGTGATGTCTGCTGAAAAAGACGTGAACCCGGATGTACTGGGCATGATCGCGACTTCCGCAGCACTGGCAGTATCCGGTGTGCCTTTCAATGGTCCTATCGGTGGTGCCCGTGTAGGTTTCATCGAAGACGAAGGCTACATCCTCAACCCAAGCATCAGCCAGCTGGAAGATTCTCTGCTGGACATGATGGTTGCCGGTACCAAAGACGCTGTGCTGATGGTTGAATCCGAAGCCGACGAACTGACCGAAGACGAAATGCTGGGCGCTGTACTGTTCGCTCACAAATCATTCCAGAGCGCTATCACCGCTATCAGTGAGTGGGTTGAAGAGCTGGCAGTGGTTCGTTGGGACTGGTCTGCTGAAGCCCGTAACGAAGCTCTGTATGAAGCCGTCAAGGCGGAATCTGCAGCCGGTATCGGTGAGGCTTACACCATCTCCGACAAGATGGCCCGTTATGCCAAGCTGGACGAAGTCAAAGCTGCCGCAGTTGCGAAACTGGTTGCTGCTGAAGGCGAAGAAGGCTTCTCTGCTGATGAAGTGGCCGAGATGGTTGGCGAGCTGAAGTACGAAGTGGTACGTCAGCGCGTTATTGATGGCCAGCCACGTATCGACGGTCGTGACAACGACACCGTACGTCCGCTGACCATCGAAACCGGCGTGCTGGCCAACGCTCACGGTTCTGCCCTGTTCACCCGTGGTGAAACCCAGGCGATTGTTGTGACCACTCTGGGTTCTGCCCGTGATGCGCAGATGATCGATTTCCTGCACGGTACCAAGGACGATCCATTCCTGTTCCACTACAACTTCCCTCCATACTCTGTAGGTGAAGCTGGTCGTCTGGGTACTCCAGGTCGTCGTGAAATCGGTCACGGTCGTCTGGCCCGTCGCGGTGTTCAGGCAATGATGCCAGAGCACGATGAGTTCCCGTACACCATCCGTGTGGTTTCCGAAATCACTGAATCCAACGGTTCTTCTTCCATGGCTTCCGTGTGTGGTGCTTCGCTGGCGTTGATGGACGCAGGTGTACCGCTGAAAGCTCCGGTTGCTGGTATCGCCATGGGTCTGGTTAAAGAAGGCGAGAGCTTCGCTGTTCTGACCGACATTCTGGGTGACGAAGACCACCTGGGCGATATGGACTTCAAGGTTGCCGGTACTGACGAAGGTATCACTGCACTGCAGATGGATATCAAGATCGAAGGTATCACCGAGCAGATCATGGAAATTGCGCTGGAAAAAGCCAAGGCCGCCCGTCTGCACATTCTGGATCAGATGAACCAGGTGATCGCTGAGCCTCGCAAGCAGCTGGCTGAAAACGCGCCAACCATGACTACCATGAAGATTCCTTCCGACAAGATTCGTGAAGTTATCGGTAAGGGCGGTGCAACCATCCGTGACATCACCGACAAGTCTGGTGCCTCTATCGACATCAACGACGATGGCGAAATCAAGATCTTTGCCGCCGGTAAAGAAGCTTCTGATCTGGCTCGCAGCATGATCGAAGCGATCACTGCCGAGATTGAAGTTGGTACTACCTACAAGGGTAAGGTCAGCAAGATCGTTGACTTCGGTGCTTTCATCACTGTTCTGCCTGGTAAGGATGGTCTGCTGCACATCTCCCAGATCAGCGAAGAACGTGTTGAAAACGTTTCTGACTACCTGAAAGAAGGTCAGGAAGTAAACGTACACGTGATGGACGTAGATCCAAAAGGCCGCGTCAAGCTGACCATGAAAGGCGTAGAACAACCAGCCTGATTGGTTCCCTGATCGACCACAAAAAAACCGCCTTCTGGCGGTTTTTTTGTTTCTGGTCAAGCTGGATGCAAAGTCCCGCGCCATCTTCATCAATACGATTGCATGTTTGATGCATGGCAATGAGGTTATGTCAGTCACTATCTAGACTGAAATCGAACCCATCTGCCAGGAGTATTCCTGATGAGCAGCTCCAAGCCTGTTTATCCATCTGACTTGTCCTGTATCGGCGAATTGCTGGTGCCGACCGATGTTGTCGCGAGTTTGCAGCAACTATTGCAACAGCAAGGACAGAGAGTTGCTGGAGAACAGATTGCCCATGCGGTAGTGGAAATGACTGCCATGCAGGAATGGGTTGGGCATCAAATTCCGCAGCTGGCTGAACAGGCCGGGCTGGCGGATTGTGGTTATTGGCAATCCTTGTCACGGTTACAGGCAGCGCAATTACTGCTGAACCATCTGACTGGTAAAAACCGCCGCTGGTTGGTTGCGGAGCCACAATTTGGTCTGGTTGCCGAACTCTGGCAATGGCTGACTGCGACTGGCTCGCCATTACGGCGGCGGCGCTATCCAAACGATCTGGCCGGCTGGCAGAAATTACAGCAGGAGTTTGGTTCTGACAGCAGCAAGCGAGTAGGGCCGGGTCCCTGGTTGTCGCCAGAGCTGGTGCAAATAGAACACATCTCCTATGGCGCTGTGCAACAGGCATCTTTCAGAGCACACAACGGTGAGCTGTTATGGGTCTTGCCTGCCGTTGCGGCAAGCCAGGCACAGCAGCAGCTGGAGGCTGCCGCTGTTGGCCAGTTGTCTGGCGCGGCTGCCTGCGTGATTTTCTGTCTGCCGGATGATTGTGGTTACCACTGTGATGAGTGTGCGACCACTGAGGTACAGCACTGGTTACGTCCCCAGCAGGATTTGCTCTCGCTGGCGGCTGCGCTGTTACAGCTGGAACAGGATTCAGTTAACGGGCCTCGTGTGGTGGTACTGGAGCCTGCTGCCGTAGATCTGGCAGAACCGGCAGGCACTGCGGCTGAAGATGCCGGGGTACTGCAAACCCTGCCGTTGTGGCGCGACAAGCTACCTCGCATTCCGTTTTTACAACCACTGGTCACCATCAACCGGCCATTGCCTCATCGCCGTCAGGGTGGGGAATTATCCCAGCCGATGGCCAATTACCTGATTGAACTGGCAGAGGTAAATCCGGGACTGCGGACCCAGTTGGCTGCCAGTCATCTGGTGATGAATGACGGCGCTTGCAGTGAGCATATTCCTTCTTCAAACCCGCAGGATCTGAGTGAGGGGATTGCCCTGTTGGCGGAACAGCCTGAATTGCTCTGGAATGCCTGTCTGGGTAATCAGCAAGGGATTAACCTGCTGTTGTTGCAACAGCAGCAATTGCAGAGCCTGAGTCCTGCAATTCAAAGCCTGGCCAGAGATCAGCAGCCAATGCGCGCGAATCAGGATATGCCGGTGTGGGCATCCTGGCCATTGGCGGGTTTGTATGACCAGACACTGGATGATGTCTGGGCGGACCTACTGGTGCCGCCGGCCGGATTCCATACGCTTTATTCGCCAGACATGACCACCACACTGGGTCTGCTACGCAGTTGTTATGGTGATAATGGCAGCATTTACCTGAGCGCAATTCCGTTGCGCGAGCCATCCAATCCACTGTCGCAGCTGCAGAGCGATCTGTTGATCAAACAAGGTGCGGTCTGTCTGGCTGGGGAGCCTCACCAGCCAGTACAGCTGGTGGCGTGTGGCAGTACGTCACTGGACGTTGCCTGGCAGTTATCGCGTCGCCTGAACGCTGATGACGTGCCTCATTCACTGGTTTATGTGCTGGAACCCGCGCGCTTTATGCCGTTGGCTGATCACGCTGACTTACCGGAACAGGGCGAACAGGACGACGATGACTGGCTGGAACAACCGCAAATGAGCAACAAGGGCTTTGACGGCTATTTTTCTGCGGATCAGCGTGGCCGTCTGATAATTGCTGATTTTGATCCCACCAGAGTGGGCCAGCCTGTCGGCTGCAAAAAGCACGTTGAATCGGAGGTTTGCCGCTGCCATCAAGGCTATCTGAAAGGCCGTTGGGTCGCGGCCCGTGAGGTGCTGGCCGAGCTGGATTTCTGGGCTGCGCCATCCAATTGGTGATGATCCGCCCGGAAGCTTGCAAGCTGTCCGGGCGTATTTGTTATGCTGTGGATGTATTGACTACCAGCTGCCACTCCTTCGTTTATGTCTCTCTCCGATAACGACCTGCCTGAATCTGCTCGCACGACTGCTGCTAATCCGGATTTGCCGCCTTTTTATTATCTCGATAATTTTGATCAGCTGCTGGCTCAGGTGCTGGAGCGCTATCACGACTTGTTACTCGCCGACGAGCTAGTGTTATTAACCGCTCTGATGGTTTTGCCAGCCAACAGTCGTGGCTGGTTTGTACGCTTGCACAGTCGTAAAGGACGGTTGTTTCGGCTCGACAGGTTGCAATACAAGGAGCTGCACAGTTTGTCTGCGGCAATGGTGGAACTGGCACAGGCGGGTTTAATCAGGTTGCATCCACAAGGACAGCAATTGCTTTTGCCAGTCGCCGACTGGAGTGGCCTGTTTAACAAATCGGAATGGCTGGTTTTGCTCAGACAGGGTGAACTGGATTTACCCTCAGAGCTGGCACGCTGGAAACGCCCGCAGCTGGATGAATGGCTACAGCAGCAAGCTGAACTGCCATTGCTGCCAACCACCATTGCTGAGCTGGCTGACCCTATTGAAGCGCTGTTGCGGCTGCTGCGGTTGTTGTACTTCGGCAATTTGAACCAGAGCCTGACGGATTTTGTACTGTCTGACCTTGGCGTCTACCGCTATGAAAAGGTGTTGCTCGATGCCGAAACGCGACTGTTCGAGAGTCGTGATCAGGTACTGGCCCACCTGAATTATTACGATTGTTTGCCTGAACTCGATGACTGGCCAAAGCAGCTGGACAGTGAGCAGTTACTGGCGCTCGCAGACAGTTTGCCTGTGCTGGATAACGATCCGGTATTGCAACGGCGAGTCGGTCGCCAGTGGCTGAAAATTGCCCGCCAGCTGGAGCGTTTGGGAGAAGATCAACAGGCGTTGGCACTCTATCGTCGGGTGGAGCTGGTGCCGTCTCGCGAGCGCCAGATTCGGCTGTTGGCGACCACAGCGCCAGCGGAAGCACTGGAGCTCTGTCGGCAGATTGCAGTGGCGCCATTCAATGATGAAGAAAGTCGTTTCCTGGAAGGCTTTCTGCCACGTTTGTTGAAAAAGCAGCAACAGCCAGCTCCGGATTGGTTTATGCCTTTGCCAGCCTGGCAGGAACAGCGGCAGGAGCTGGTTGAGGCGGATGAGCAGCTGCTGGTGGCAGGTCAGAATATTGAAGCAGTTGCCTTGCAACGCTTGTTGCAGCAACGAGGAGGGTCTGGTTTTTACGTCGAAAATGCGCTGTTTTCATCGCTGTTTGGTTTGCTGTTCTGGGACGTGATTTATGCGCCGGTTAAAGGCGCTTTCTATCATCCGTTTCAGTTACGACCAGACGATTTGTACGATGAAAACTTTGCGGTAATCAGAGCGCAACGGATTGCGGAGGTATTTGACAGTTTGCAGAGCGGTGACTGGCAGCGGCAGGTACTGCAGCGGCTGGAGCAAAAGTGGGCAACGGCCAATCCGTTTGTGTACTGGACATTTATGGCAGAGGCGTTGGCTTCAGGCTGTTTACAACTGGCGTTCGAGCGCATTCCAGCACTGCATTGGCAGCAGATTTTTGAACGTATGCTTGGGGATTTGAAACGCCGCAAGACCGGTTTGCCGGATCTTGTCTGGTTTGGTGAAGAGGATGGTTACGAGCTGATAGAAGTAAAAGGACCGGGAGACACCTTGCAGCCAAACCAGAAAAGCTGGTTGGGGTTTTTCAGGCAGCAGGGCGTCCCGGCCAGGGTGTGGTACCTGGTACGTTCCACAGGCAGACCGTACCAGTTCCATCAAAACGGTTAATTACAGCATTTTGCCGGTTTCTTCATAACGCTGGTGCCAGCTCAGCGCTTCACCCAGCAGGTGTGGCGTGTGCATGCCGCGGCCGCTGGCGCAGGCGCGTTCGAAGTAGCTCATCAGCGCAGGGCGGTACGCAGGGTCCGCACACTTGTTGATGATTTCCATCGCCCGCTTGCGTGGCGACAGGCCGCGCAGGTCTGCCAGACCGTGTTCAGTCACAATCACTTTCACATCGTGTTCAGTGTGGTCAACGTGAGAGACCATTGGCACGATGGCAGAGATGTCACCGCCCTTGGCAGTGGCAGGTGATACGAAGATCGACAGGTAGCCGTTACGGGCGAAGTCACCGGAACCACCGATACCATTCATCATGCGGGTACCCATCACGTGAGTGGAGTTCACGTTACCGTAGATATCCGCTTCCAGCAGACCGTTCATGGCAATCACACCAAGACGACGGATCAGTTCCGGGTGGTTGCTCAGGTCTTGCTGACGCAGAATGATTTTTTCGCGGTAGAGGTCGATGTTGTCTTCAAATTCCTTGATACCTTCCGGGCTCAGGGAGAAAGAAGTCGCAGAAGCAACGGCCAGCGTGCCGGACTTCAGCATTTTCAGCATGCCGTCCTGAATCACTTCGGTGAAGGACGTCAGGTTCTTGAACGGACCATCGTTAAGACCTTCCAGTACTGCGTTTGGAATGTTACCCACGCCAGACTGGATTGGCAGCATTTCTGGTGGCAGACGACCGATTTCAATTTCGTCCTTGAGGAAATTGATGATGTGATCAGCGATACGCTTGGACACTTCGTCGGTTGGCTTGAACGGGCTGTTACGGTCAGCAGCGTTGGTTTCAACAACCGCGATAACTTTTTCAATCGGACAAGCCAGGTATTTTTCACCAATACGATCAGCCGGCTTGGTGATCATGATTGGCTTGCGGTGCGGTGGCAGGGCAGTACCGTAGTAAACGTCATGCATGCCTTCCAGCTTGGCTGGCTGCTTGTGGTTGACTTCGATAATGATGTGATCAGCCTGCTCGATCCAGGTTTTGTTGTTACCGATTGAGGAGGATGGCACCAGGCTGCCGTCTTCACGAATAGCGGTCGCTTCAATCACGGCAATGTTCATTTTGCCAAGGAAGCCGGACCAAGCGTATTGGGATACTTCGGACAGGTGATAGTCGATGTAGTCCATTTCGCCGTTGTTGATTTTTTCACGACAAATAGGGTCGGTCTGGAATGGCAGACGCATGTTGATGCCGTCAACCTTGGCCAGCTCACCATCCAGCTCAGGTGCAGTGGAAGCACCAGTCCAGACGTTGATGCGGAAACCGGTCTGACCACTTTCATTCAGTTTCTTGATTCGTTCAGCCAACGCTCCTGGCACGGCCTTCGGGTAACCCGCTCCGGTGAATCCGCTCATACCAACGGTTGCGCCCGCCGGGATCAGTTCAGCCGCTTCTGCTGCAGTCATAATTTTGGATTGCAGTGCACTGCAGGCTATGCGTGGAGTATCAGCCATATCAATCTCTCTGTCTGTTCGACACATGCCAATTCGATTTCATAACCGGACTGGCTTGTTTTGTTAATTATTTGTGGCAAATCGGGCCGGATAGTACGGGTTATTGGCCGCTTTGTATGCCTGGGGGAGGAAGACCAAGGTCTAATGAAACAGGGTGTTGTTATAAGTGGAACAATTAAAGGGGCTGGAAAAGCGCCTTGGTGGAAACAAAAAAGCGAGTCATCTGACTCGCTTCCTTGAGTGGTTTATCGGCACTGGTTTATCGGCACCTTGAAGGAACCAATTTGAATAAACCGATCAGCCTTTGTCGGCCAGCGCCTGGTTCACCACGGCCAATACCGCATTCATGCTGGCACTGAGGGTGTCGGCGTCTTCAGCGGCACCCGTATAGCGCTTGCCGTTGATGTTGGCTTGTATAAAGGCGATGGCACCGGCATCAGAGCCTTCACTGGTAGCCTGTTCGTCGAACTGCACGATCTGTACGGCGACGCCCATCGCTCGCAAGATTGCATCGGTGAAGGCACTGATGGCACCGTTGCCGTGGCCATCCATCGCGATCATGTTGGCACCATCATTAATGCTGGCGCGAACTGCGTGTTGATGACCCTGGCCTTCCAGCGAGTAGCTATCGAGCTGCAATTGACCATGGCTGGTCATGAATTGACGACGGAATACGCCAACCACGTCAGCTGTGGTCAATTCGCCTTCTTTGGCTTCGGCCATTTTTTGCACTGGCTGGGCTAATTCAATTTGCACCCAGCGTGGCAAGGTAATGCCCAATTCCTGCTCCAACAAGTAAGAAGCGCCACCCTTGCCAGATTGGCTGTTAACGCGAATCACTGACTGATAGCTGCGACCGATGTCTGCCGGGTTGATTGGCAGGTAGGCAACATCCCAGTACTCGTCGTCAGCCTGTTGGGCCAGACACTTGCGAATAGCGTCCTGGTGGCTGCCGGAGAAGGCGGTGTAAACCAGCTCGCCCAACCATGGATGGCGTGGGTGGGTCTTGATGTTGGTACAGGCTTCAACGGTACTGATGATGTCGTCTGCCATGGCAATATCCAGCTGTGGATCAATGCCCTGGGAGTACAGGTTCATCGCCATGGTGACGATGTCCATGTTGCCGGTACGCTCGCCATTGCCGAGCAAGGTGCCTTCGATACGGTCAGCACCAGCCAGAATCGCCATTTCAGCCGCGGCTACCGCACAACCACGGTCGTTGTGGGTGTGAATGCTCACTACAATGCTGTCACGTTGATTGACGTTGTCGCAGAACCACTCCACCTGGTCGGCAAACACGTTGGGCATGGAGGACTCAACGGTGGCTGGCAAGTTGATGATGGCCTTGTTGTCTGGCGTTGGCTGCCATACATCGATCACGGCGTTACAGACTTCCACGGCAAAATCGATTTCAGTACCGGAGAAGCTCTCTGGCGAGTACTGGAATGTCCAGGCAGTGTTTGGATAGTCGCGGGCAACCTGCTGCACCTTGCGGGCACCGTTACGGGCAATCTCAATGATGCCTTCCTTATCCAGACCAAAAACCTTGTTGCGCTGTACCGGCGAGGTGGAGTTGTACACGTGTACCACGGCACGACGGACACCTTCGAGCGCCTCATAAGTGCGTTCAATCAATTCGTTGCGAGCCTGAACCAGAACCTGAATGGTGACATCTTCGGGGATGCGGTTTTCTTCAATCAACCAGCGCACGAAGTCAAAGTCAGGCTGAGAGGCAGCCGGGAAACCCACTTCGATTTCCTTGAAGCCCATGCTGACCAGCAGATTCCACATGGCCTGTTTCTGGCTCACGTTCATCGGTTCGATCAGTGCCTGGTTACCGTCGCGCAGGTCAACAGAACACCACATAGGTGCTTGCTGGATTTGCTGTGAAGGCCAGCGGCGATCAGCTTTGTTGATCACCGGGAAGCGACGGTATTTGGCAGGCTGGAAGCCGACGTTGGAATAATTCTGGTAAGTCATGGTCAGGTTCTCGCGTGTGAATCCGGTTTGGGTCAGTGAGAATAGTGTATGTCGAAGGCATGAGTGAATGATTGTTTATTGAGCAAAAAAATGGCTTTTTGCTTTGCTTTAATTGCTGGAAAATCCTATTTTAGGACGAATAATTGTTTCATTGTTTTGAACTGTGGCAGTTGATACTTGCCGTAACCCAAAAGCCGCTATTCGTCTGAATCGAATCTGCTGCAATCGTACAAAAGGTCGCCTTATGTCTATCGAATCATCCATGCCAGTGGTACTGGACCGTACTGACCGCAGGATTCTCGAACAGTTGCAGCGGGATGGTTCGCTGTCGAACCTGGAGTTGGCCGAGCGGGTCGGGTTGTCGCCGTCGCCCTGTTCCCGGCGGGTCAAAGCGTTACAGGATTCCGGCATTATTGAGGGTTATCGGGCCCATCTGGATGCCCGCAAACTGGGTCTGACGTTGTTGGCGATGATTCATATCAGCATGGACAAACACACCCCGGAGCGCTTTGCCAGCTTTGAAAAAACCGTCGATGCCTGTCCGGAAGTACTGGAGTGTTACCTGATTACCGGCCAGGCGGCGGACTACATGCTCAAGGTGATTGTGCGTGACATGGAGGATTTCCAGAAGCTGCTGCTCGGCACCATTACCCGTATTGAAGGGGTGTCTGGTGTGCACTCCAGCTTTGTGATGAGGCGGGTAGTAGACCGCAGTGCGCTGCCAATCTGATTGGCGGCAAACGAGTCGATACAAAAGCTTTTGCTAATCGGCCTGCAGCAGCGGTTTGGCTGACTATACTCAGGGAAAGCGTCTGTTCGGGTCCGGTTACCGTGGCTGCAGAATCCCCATCGATTGAAACAAAGCTGACCGTCTACGTACTCTTGTTCAGTGTACTGTTTGGCGTGATTTTCAGTGCTATCCAGATCCGGCTGGACTACCAGACCGATGCCGACAAATTCAACCAGAGCCTGGACAAGCTGATTACCCATCAGAGTGGCCAGTTGGTGCTGTCGCTGCAGCAATATCATTCGGCGGCGATCCAGAAAATTTTCGAAAGCCTGATGCTGGAGCCGTCGATTGTGTCGTTGCAGATCGAAGATGAAGTCTCCGGTTATCAGCAACATCGTGGCTTGTCGCCGGAGCAACTGCAGGGTGAAAACCGCAGTCAGTGGTTACGCAAGTCGATTGATCTGATGGGGCAGAGCTACGTTGGTGCCGAAGAAAGCAAGGTCGGTACATTGACGGTCTGGGTCGACAGCCGCAAGGCTCATGAAGGATTCCGCCAGCGTGCGATGGTTACTGCGCTGATTGAAGTCGTGCGGGCGATGGCGCTGGCGATGATTCTGGTGGTGGTCTTGAAAATCCGGCTGGCCCGGCCACTGCACAATCTGACGGAGCGGCTGCGGGTGCTGGAGCCCGGCGATACCAACGCCGCCAATCTGCAAAGCACCGCCCGCTACCGCGAACTCGACGATCTGGTGGCCAAAATCAATAGCCTGTTTGCCTCCTTCGATATTGAAATGCAGCGCCGCCGCCAGGCTGAAAAACGGGCCCGTTACCTCAACGACAAGCTCGAAGAAAAAGTCCGTGCCCGCACCCAGGAATTAAAGGACAGCAACAGCCAGTTGCAGACCAGTCTGGATGAATTACAGCGTACCCAGCAGCTGTTGTTGCAGGCTCAGCGGATGGCATCGCTTGGCCATCTGGCCGCCGGTATCGCCCATGAAATCAATAATCCGGTGGCGGTGGTGTACAGCAATATCGCCACTCTGAGTGAATACCTGACAGAGTTGATTGAACTGGCGGATCAGTTTCAGTCTATCGAAAGCTCTATTACCGACCTCAATATTCGTCAGGTACTGGCGGGCATGCGACGGGCGATTGACCTGGATTTTGTGCGCAGCGATGCACCAGAGCTGGTGCTGGCTTCCCAGCACAGCCTTGAGCGGGTTCGCAATATCGTCGCCGAATTGAAAACCTTCGCGATTCAGGAAGGACAGGCCAAACGCAGTGCTGACCTGTTTGAGTTGATGCAACAGGCGGTGGTGGAACTCAAACTCGACCACGACGAGCGGATTCGGGTGGATATCCAGATGGCCGGCATTCCACGGGTGGATTGCATCGCTGGCCAGGTACGCCTGGCGTTCCGACATATTCTCGATAACGCCCGGGATGCGATTGTTGGCGAAGGGCGCATCGAAATTGCGGCGGCCCAGATTGACGATCAGGTACAGGTGGTGGTCAAGGACAGTGGTACAGGCATGGATTCGGAAGTGCTCAGCTGTGCCATCAATCCGTTCTTTACCCGCAAGGAAATCGGCAAGGGCACCGGGCTGGGGTTGACCGTCGCGTTTAACGTGATGGTGAATCACGGTGGCTCACTGGATATCGCCAGCCAGCCGGGGCGTGGCACCACGGTGACTTTCACCTTGCCTATCGTGGCAGCGGTTGAGCACTACTAGATTCTTGTCCAGATCCGATCGCGGCCCAGCCAGACGTCAACACTGATTTGCCGTTTACAAGGTTTTGATTTAGCGTTGCCGCAGATAATCCAACAGATGGAAAACGTATGAAAAAGAGTGGTGGTCTGGTGTACTCCACCGAGTTTGGTCGGGCCTGTCCTGAATGCAGTAACCCGATTGATCAATGTACCTGCGGCCAGCCTGAATTGCCGCAAGGGGATGGCATTGTGCGGGTATCCCGTGAAAGCAAGGGCCGCGGTGGCAAGGTGGTGACTCTGGTCACCGGTATTCCGCTCATCGGCGCCGAGCTGAAAACCCTCGCCAAGGATCTGAAAAAGAAATGTGGCGTTGGTGGGGCACTCAAGGACGGTATTGTGGAAATCCAGGGCGACCAGCGTGACCTGCTGGTGGCTGAACTGACCAAACGTGGCTTTACCGTCAAGAAATCTGGCGGCTGAGTGACATCCGTCAGGCCGACATAATAGCAACACCAAATCGTCATCAAGTCGTCGCGCAAGCGCCGCAGTCTGGTAACACACGGGCTGTCAGGGGCGACTGGTAATGGAAGAGGTTCGGTTGTTTGTTGAGCGTGGTGGGGAAGTGGTTTACCCCATCATGCTGGTGATATTTCTGCTCTGGTTTTACCTGTTCGAGCGCATCTTCTATATCTTTTTTATTCATCCGGCCCGCCGGGCACAGGCTATTGCTGAATGGACCAGCCGATCCGAGCGTCGTAGCTGGCACGCCAGACAAATTCATCAGGATCTGGTCTGTGCGCTGGATTTCGGCCTGCAATCCGGTTTTTCCACCGTGCGTATGCTGATTGTGATTTGTCCCTTGCTGGGCCTGTTAGGCACAGTAACCGGCATGATCGAAGTATTTGACGTCATGGTGCAATTCGGTGGCGGGAGCCCCAAACCGATGGCGGCCGGTATTTCCAAGGCGATTCTGTCGACGGTGGCTGGCATGGTCGGAGCCATTTCCGGTTTGCTGGCGCAGTACATCCTGTTAAAGGTGGTCGACAAGGAAAAGCAACGCTGCCACACCAGCCTGAGCTTTGATTAACACGCGGCTGTTCAAGCAGGTATTATTGACGGGTTTTCCTCAGGTGATACCAAATTGCTGGATCAGATAATCAATTCCGACGACGAAGCCATGATGCTGGCGTTACAACTGGCGGCCGAGGCTGGAGATGCTGGCGAGGTGCCCGTGGGCGCTGTGGTGGTACACAACAACCGGGTGGTGGGCATGGGAGCCAACGGCCCGATTACCCGACTGGATCCCACGGCTCATGCGGAAATGCTGGCAATTCGTCAGGCTGCGTCTGTGCTGGGTAACTATCGACTGAGCGGCTGTACTCTGTACGTCACGCTGGAACCCTGCACCATGTGTTTTGGTGCGCTGATTCACAGTCGTATTGAACGGCTGGTATATGGCGCTACGGAACCCAAGGCCGGAGTGATCGAAAGTGCCATGCAGCTGCCACTACAGCCTTTTTTTAATCATTATTTGCGCGTTGATAGTGGCGTTCAGGCACAAGCCTGTAGTCAGATGCTGACCGATTTTTTTGCCCATCGACGGGCGGCCAAGAAAAAACTCAAACAATTGGCTCGGGATGCAGAGCGCTCAGCCGATGCTGAAAGCCAGATGATTGATGATACCAAAGGAGCAGGGGATAAATGATGTCGCCAGCCTCTGCACACAGAGGCTGGCTGCTACCGCACAATTAAAGCAGTGGCGGCACTACCGTAATGGATGACACCAGGCTGTTGTCCGGATCGGCCAGATGCAGCTGCTGCTCTTCATTCCAGACCAGTACGTCGTAATAACGGCGAATGTTCTGCACGTAGTCGACGGCTTCAAAACCACGGGCATAACCATGACGGGTATGCTGGTGATAACGCTTCTGGCTTAACAGCGGCAGGCTGTCCTTGACGTCACGCCAGAGGTTCGGGTTACCGCCCATTTCGTAGGCCAGACGACGGGCGTCCTGCAAGTGGCCATAACCAATGTTATAGGCTGCCAGTGCCAGCCAGGTGCGGTCTGGTTCGTCGATCTGACTGCCCAGACGGTCACGCAGCTCGGCCAGATACTGGCTGCCGCCACGAATGCTCTGGGCTGGATCCAGACGATCCTCAACCCCCAGGTCTGAAGCCGTACCATTGGTCAGCATCATCATGCCGCGCACGCCGGTATAGCTGGTGGCTTTGGGATTCCAGTGACTTTCCTGATATCCGACTGCAGCCAGCAGCCGCCAGTCGAACTGGTAATCGCGGGCAGCTTCTACAAATGAAGGCTTGTAGGTGTCCAGCTTGCGCACAGTCTGACGCAGGAAGCGTTTGGCGCCGACATAGTCCAGCTCGGCCAGATGGCCGTAGTAGCGTTCATTGAGAGTCGCCAGCTGCAGTTTGGTGGAACGCTCTTCAAAGAAGTGGTTCACCGCATCAATCAGACTGTTGTCCCGTGATTGTGGAAACGCCCAGGCCATCGGCTGGTTCTCGACCAGGCTGAGACCTGTGCCGACATTGGGAAAATACGCCTGCAGCATGTTGAACTCATTGGTGTTTACCAGCGTGAAGTCGATTTCGCCTTTCTCCACCATGTGCAACAAGTCAGTGGTATCCAGCTCGGATGATTCACTCCAGCTCAGCTCGGGCAGTTTTTCCATCTGCACTCGACGCAGTGTCTGGGCATGGGCTGAGTCGGCGGAAACCATCAGCATCTTGCCGGGCAGATCACTCAAATCCCGCGGTTTCTGGGTGCCACGACGATAGACCACCAGTTCACTGACGTTCTGGTACGGTGCCGCAAAGCGCAGCCAGCGCTGGCTTTCCGGGGTTTGACTGATGCCCGCAGCTGCCAGATCGGCGGTGCCGGTTTCCAGTTTGGCGAACATGTCGCCAATGTTATCGGCAACAACCAGGTTCAGTTTGACGCCCAGATAGCTGGCCAGTGATTGGGCCAGTTCGTATTCGTAACCGGTTGGACCGGAACGATCTTCGTAATAGGTGGTCGGACTGTTGCGAGTCACCACAGTGATGGTGCCCTGCATTTGGATGGTTTCCAGCTGCGTGGGACGCACGCTGGCCGTGACTGAGGTCAGACACACCAGGATCGTCGCAAGCGTTACCATCAGTTTTACTGATTTAGCCAGCATGTTAGCTCCTGTTTTTCGGGGTAGCACTGCACGGCAGCGACTACCAGTCCATGTTATGAATTACGCGTCCAGTCACTCAAGGTTTGGGCGATCGTGCTTTTGCATCGATGCGATAAGGAAACGGATATTGACCCGTGCTGCCGCTTTCGCAACTCGGGTGGCTTCCTTTAAGTCTAGTTCATCAATCCGTCAGCGGCGGGTCGTTCTGGCCGTTGACTGACGACTGTCAGGTCGTGGCGGTTCGCCAAATGAACACCTCAATGTGTCTGTCGCTGCAAGACTCGTCCTGAGTCAGGCGGGGCGCATGTTACATCAAAGTGAACACTGTTCAAATATTGTACTTTTGAGAACTGTTCAACAGACTGTTCGAATCAGGTCACAAAATAGTCAGGTCGTAAAATTGCCAGCGACTACTGGTACCTGATGATCGCGGTTGGATTCTCTTAATAGCGGTGGCGGCCCAGAGCGCTTTTCAGTATCATTCCGCCTCATTTTTCTGCTGTATTTCGGCTTCCTCCAACGCTTCAAACCCCCGGAGTCAAGGCACAATGCTTGAGCTGCGTGGCGCGCCAGCGCTTTCTGAATTTCGTCAAACCCGAATTCTCAACAAACTGCAGGCGGCTGTGCCGGCGGTTAGCGGCGTTTATGCCGAGTTCGTTCACTTCGCCGATCTGAAAGCAGAGCTGGCTGAGAACGAGCTGCTGGTTCTGGAGCGCATTTTGCGTTACGGCCCCAAAGCTGAGCGTCAGGACCCAGCCGGTGAATTGTTCCTGGTGATTCCACGTTTTGGCACCATTTCACCATGGTCTTCCAAGGCAACTGATATTGCCCACAACTGTGGTCTGGCCAATGTTGATCGGCTGGAGCGTGGTATTGCCTACTATGTTGAAGGCGTTACTGCGGCAGATCGGGAAGCGGTCGCTGCGGTACTGCACGACCGTATGGTTGAAACCGTACTGGCTGGCACTGCCGAAGCCGCCAGCCTGTTCTCTCACGCTGAACCAGCACCGCTGACGACCGTCGATATTCTGGCTGGTGGTCGTGACGCGCTGGTAGAGGCTGACAAGAATCTGGGTCTGGCGCTGGCCGACGACGAAGTCGATTATCTGGTCGACAATTACAAGATTCTGGGTCGTAACCCAACCGACGTTGAACTGATGATGTTTGCGCAGGCCAACTCTGAGCACTGCCGTCACAAGATCTTCAACGCCAGCTGGACCATCGACGGCGAAGATCAAGATCTGTCGCTGTTCAAGATGATCAAGAACACTTACGAGTGTTACAGCGAAAATATTCTGTCTGCCTATAAAGACAACGCTTCCGTTATCTCTGGTCACGAGACCGGCCGTTTCTTCCCGAACCCGGACTCCCGTGAGTACGCCTACCATCAGGAAGCCATGCACATCCTGATGAAGGTGGAAACCCACAACCACCCGACTGCGATTGCCCCTCACTCAGGTGCGGCGACCGGTTCCGGTGGTGAGATCCGTGACGAAGGCGCAACCGGCCGTGGCTCCAAGCCAAAAGCAGGCCTGACCGGCTTCACCGTATCCGACCTGAAAATCCCGGGCTTCGAACAGCCATGGGAAAGCCAGTATGGCAAGCCGGATCGTATCGTCTCGGCCTTCGACATCATGATCGACGGCCCGCTGGGTGGTGCTGCTTTCAACAACGAATTCGGTCGTCCGAACCTGTGCGGTTATTTCCGTACGTTCGAACTGGCCCACGACGGTGAGGTTCGTGGTTACCACAAGCCGATCATGATTGCCGGTGGTTACGGCAACATCCGTGACGAGCACGTGCAGAAGGGTGAAATCCCGGTCGGCGCGGCGCTGATTGTTCTGGGTGGTCCGGCCATGCAGATCGGTCTGGGCGGTGGTGCGGCTTCGTCCATGGCCTCTGGCCAGTCCAACGCGGATCTGGATTTTGCTTCCGTGCAGCGTGAAAACCCGGAAATGGAGCGTCGTTGTCAGGAAGTGATCGACCGCTGCTGGCAGCTGGGCGACCGCAACCCGATCGCTTTTATTCACGACGTTGGTGCCGGTGGTATTTCCAACGCCTTCCCTGAACTGGTTTCCGACGGTGGCCGTGGCGGTAAATTCGAGCTGCGTAACGTACCAAATGACGAGCCGGGCATGAGCCCGCTGGCGATTTGGTCGAACGAATCCCAGGAGCGTTACGTCATGGCGGTAGCCATGGAAGACCTGGAAACCTTCGATGCCATTTGTGCTCGTGAGCGCGCGCCCTATGCAGTAGTCGGTTACGCCACTGAAGAAGAACACCTGACTGTGACCGACGAACATTTCGGCAACAGCCCGGTAGATCTGCCACTGCAAGTGCTGCTGGGCAAGCCGCCGCGCATGCACCGTACTGCGGAAACTCGCGCATCGAAGACAACACCGTTTGAATCTGCTGGTATCGATCTGGCCGAAGCCGCTGATCGCGTACTGAAGCTGCCAACTGTGGCCAGCAAGTCGTTCCTGATCACCATCGGCGACCGCTCCATTACCGGTACTGTGGCCCGTGACCAGTTTGTGGGGCCATGGCAGGTGCCAGTGGCTGACGTCGCTGTGACTACATCTTCCTACGACACTTTCGCTGGCGAAGCCATGGCGATGGGGGAGCGTACTCCGGTTGCTCTGCTGGACTCTCCAGCTTCCGGCCGTCTGGCGGTGGCCGAAGCCATCACCAACCTGGCGGCAGCGCCAATCGAGAAGCTGGCTGATATCAAGATGTCTGCCAACTGGATGTGTGCGGCTGGCCACGACGGTGAAGATGAAAAACTGTACGCCACCGTGAAAGCAGTGGGTATGGAACTGTGTCCTGAGCTGCAAGTGACTATTCCTGTGGGCAAGGACTCTATGTCCATGAAGACCCGTTGGAACGACAATGGTGAAGACAAAGCGGTTACTGCGCCAATGTCTCTGGTAATCACCGGCTTTGCGCCAGTGACTGACGCTCGTAAGGTACTGACGCCAGAACTGAACAAGGACGAAGCGTCCGAGCTGATCCTGGTCGACCTGGGTCGTGGCCAGAACCGTCTGGGTGCTTCCTGTCTGGCACAGGTTTACCAGCAAGTGGGTGATGTGCCTGCGGATCTGGACGATGCCGAAGACCTGAAAGCCTTCTTCGCGGTGGTTCAGGGCCTGAACGCCGACGGCAAATTGCTGGCTTACCACGACCGTGCTGACGGTGGCTTGTTCGCCACTCTGGTGGAAATGGCCTTTGCTTCTCACGCTGGTTTGGATATATCCATGGATCTGCTGGCCGACTCTCAGGAAGAGCTGGCTGCTGCGCTGTTCTCTGAAGAACTGGGTGCGGTGATGCAGATCCGTCGCGAAGATCTGGAAGAAGTGCTGGCGCAGTTTGAAGCTGCCGGTCTGGGCGATTGCACCGCTGTGATTGGCGCGCCAAATGACGATGACCAGATCACCTTCAGCTTCCAGGACGAAGAATTCCTCAGCGAATCCCGCGTCAACTGGCAGCGTGCCTGGTCTGAAACCAGCTTCCGCATGCAAGCGCTGCGTGACAATGCCGAGTGTGCCCAGCAGGAGTTTGACGCGCTGCTGGATGCCGAAGATCCAGGTATTCACGCGGAACTGACGTTCGATATTAATGAAGACATCACTGACGGTCTGGAAGGTCGCCCACAGGTTGCCATCCTGCGTGAGCAGGGCGTCAACGGTCAGATCGAAATGGCGGCGGCGTTTGACCGTGCCGGTTTCGCCACCGTAGACGTGCACATGAGCGACATCTTGTCAGGCCGTGTGACGCTGGAAGGTTTCCGCGGCTTGGTGGCGTGTGGTGGTTTCTCCTACGGTGACGTTTTGGGTGCCGGTGAAGGCTGGGCCAAGTCGATTCTGTTCAACGAACAGGCCCGTGGCCAGTTCCAGGCTTTCTTCGAACGTCAGGACACCTTTGCACTGGGTATCTGTAACGGCTGTCAGATGCTGTCCAACCTGCATGAGCTGATACCAGGTGCCGAGCACTGGCCGCACTTCGTTCGCAATATGAGCGAACAGTTTGAAGCCCGTGTTGCCATGGTTGAAGTACAGGAGTCTGACTCCGTCTTCTTCGCCGGTATGGCTGGCTCTCGCATGCCAATTGCTGTGGCTCACGGTGAAGGTCGTGCGGAATTCGGTTCTGAAGATGATATCGCTGAGCTGTCTGCTGGCCAGATCGCCCTGCGTTTTGTCGACAACTACGGTAAGGTGACTGAGCAGTACCCGCTGAACCCGAACGGTTCTCCACAGGGTATTACCGGTCTGACTGCCAATGATGGCCGCGTTACCATCATGATGCCGCACCCTGAGCGGGTGTTCCGTGCGATCCAGAACTCTTATGTGCCTGTTGGTGCTGATGGTGAGCAGTGGGATGAAGACGGCGCCTGGATGCGTATGTTCCGTAACGCCCGTGTATGGTGTGAAGAGAACTGATCTGACTGACAGACGTTGAATTCAACAGAGGCCGCACTAGCGGCCTCTGTTGTTAGTGGGGAATTGCCAGTACCTGAAGCCGGAAATGATTGCAGGAGACAGAATGAACAAGTGGAGTTGGATTGTGTTAGTGGTGATTGCCACCACTGCCCGGGCTGAAAGCAGCATTGAGTTTCGCCAGCAGGCCGATCCGCAGTTTTGCCAACTGGTACAGAAGGAAACCTGTAGTACCAACAGTCGTGATGGTCTGGAACATTGTCAGGCCGAACATCGCAAGCAGGCGGACAAGTACGGCGCTAATGTGGTGGTAACTGGCGAGACAACCCAGAATCGCCACAAGAAGCGTATGGCCAATGGCTTGTACGATGACTTTATCAAAACCCGTATGGAAGCCAGCTATTACCGTTGCGGCGACCAGCCGGTCGACGCTGACAAGCCGGTCAAACAAACCCGGCCGATGCCATTGCCAGCTGATGCCGGTTCCTTGCCCATTGAAAAGCGGCTGCAGCGCTTGCAATCACTGCGCGACAAGGGGCTGATCAGCGAGCAGGAATACCAGCAAAAACGTCAGCAAATCATTGATCAGCTCTGAGCTGGTTAATGGCAGGTAGCAGGGGCTGGTAAGCGACAATTGGCTTCGGCAAAGTTGTCGTTTACTTATTGATCCGTTCAGACTACAATTCGCGACCCTTTTAATAGGCCTTTTTCGCCTGTTTGCAGGCTGTACCGGCTCTTAATGAGTCAGATAGCAGGCAGTAAGCGAAAGAGAACTTGAACGGTGGGCGATTCCAAAACCCGCCACCGGGAAGTTCGGATACAGGCATTGCCTGTTTTTATCTGATGTTCCCGCTCGATAAATCGATCGGAGTAGATCTTTTTTATGGTAGTTATTCGTTTGGCCCGTAGTGGCTCCAAAAAGCGTCCTTTTTACAACATCAACATTGCGGATTCTCGTTGCCCTCGCGACGGTCGTTTTATTGAGCGTGTTGGTTTCTTCAACCCAATCGCCCGTGGTGCAGAAGAAGAACTGCGCCTGGATATGGAACGCGTTGAATACTGGCTGGGCAAAGGTGCGCAGCCTACTGATCGCGTTAAGCAGCTGATCAAGCAAGCCAAAAAAGCTTCTGTAGAAGCCTAAGGCATGCAGGCGGAGGGAGCGATGGTCTCGGACCAGGAAATCACCATTCTTGGTAAGGTATCCACCGCGTTTGGCATCAAGGGCTGGGTTAAGGTTTATTCCTATACCGATCCCATGACCAATATTCTGGACTACCCCATCTGGCTGATGAAAATCAACGGCGAATGGCGCAAGTTCGAATTGGAAACCGGCCATACCCAAAGCAAGGGGTTGGTGGCAAAACTCAAGGGTGTAAACGATCGTGATGGCGCACTGGCATTGTCCCAGGTCGAAATTGCGGTATACACCAGTGAGATGCCGGAACCTGAAGAAGATGAATTTTATTGGTTCCAGCTTGAAGGTCTGAAGGTAGTTAATACCGCAGGGCAATTGCTGGGCGAGGTAAAAGAACTGTTCGACTCTGGTGGTGGTAACCAGGTGTTGGTGCTGAAGGGCTGCGAAGGCAGTGTCGACAAGCAGCAACGCATGATTCCCTATGTGGATGCCATCGTTCTGGATGTGGACCTGGATGCAGGTCAGATCCAGGTAGAGTGGGAAGCAGATTACTAACCGGCATACGCACGACGTACCGGATAGAGGCACAAGACGATGTGGTTTGGAGTGGTCTCCCTGTTTCCGGAGATGTTCCAGTCGCTCACCGAATTTGGTGTGAGTGGACGGGCAGTGAAGCAGGGTCTGGTTTCAGTTAATCGCTGGAATCCGCGTGATTACGCTTATGACAACTACCAGACCGTGGATGATCGTCCTTACGGCGGTGGTCCCGGCATGCTGATGAAAATTCAGCCATTGCAGGACGCCATCCGGGCTGCTCGCGAAGCAGCCGATCAGCAGCCAGGCGGCCCGGCGAAAGTGATTTATCTGTCACCGCAGGGGCGCAAGCTGGATCAGGCAGGTGTGCTTGAACTGGCAGAGTGCGACAAGCTGATTCTGGTTTCAGGACGGTACGAAGGCATTGATGAGCGTTTGATTGAGCGCGAAATCGACGAAGAGTGGTCTCTTGGCGATTTTGTTCTCAGCGGTGGCGAACTGGCTGCCATGACGCTGATGGATGCAGTGATTCGTCTGGTGCCCGGGGTGTTGGGGCATGACTTGTCTGCCCAGCAGGACTCCTTTATGGAAGGCCTGCTGGACTGTCCGCACTACACCCGCCCGGAAGTGTATGAAGGTGAAGCTGTTCCCGAGGTGTTGCTGAGCGGCAACCATGAAAAGATCCGCCAGTGGCGATTGAAACAGTCTTTGGGCCGAACCTGGCAGCGACGTCCGGATCTTCTGGAAACGCTGGAACTGAATAACGAACAACATAGATTATTGACAGAGTATCTGCGTGAGCACGGCCACATATCCGACACCGGCTCGACAGACTGTTAAGGAGCAATGCAATGAGCAACAAGAATCCAATCATTCAGCAGATTGAAAACGCTCAGCTGAAGGCTGAAGTACCTGCTTTTGGTCCTGGCGACACCGTTGTTGTACAGGTTAAGGTTGTTGAAGGTACCCGTGAGCGTCTGCAGGCGTTCGAAGGCGTTGTAATCGGCAAGCGTAACCGCGGCCTGAACTCTGCTTTCACCGTGCGTAAAATCTCTCACGGTGTAGGCGTTGAGCGTACTTTCCAGACTCACAGCCCGCTGATCGACAGCATTGCTGTGAAACGTCGTGGTGACGTTCGTCAGGCCAAACTGTACTACCTGCGTGAGCGTAGCGGTAAGTCTGCACGTATTAAAGAAAAGGTATAAGCACTCCACTGGAATGCTGTATCGAAAAAACGGGCCTTGTGCCCGTTTTTTTATGCCTGTAAAACAACAGGGGTACACTTGCGAATGGAGTCACCGGAACCTGTGAAGGGCTTTGGTTTCCAACAGCAAATCAAGATTCAGACAAGGTAGCAGTCGAAATGAAAAGGTTAATGCTGGCAAGCCTGGTTGCCGGAGCTGTGATGGTACCTGCGTTGGTGCAGGCGCAAGACAAGGCTGATGGCAAGCGTGATCTGGCAGAGAAGCGTTTGCAGAATATCTATGGCCCGCAAGTGAGGGTGGACGACGCCGCCCTGATTGCCGATGGCCAGATTCTGGAAGTCAGCCTGCAAGGCGGTCCGTTTGTTTATATGACCCCCGATGCGTCGCATCTGATCTATCGTGACGAACTTATCCGCATTGATGGCGACAAGGCTGTAAACGTCACTGAACAGCGTTTGAATCCTCGTCGGGCTGAAGCCCTGGCGGCGGTGAATGACAGCGATACCGTGGTGTTCAAGGCCCATGGCGAGCAGAAAGCGCTGATCAACGTCTTCACCGACATCGACTGTGGTTATTGCCAGAAGCTACATCAGGAAGTGGGTGAGCTGAATGACCTGGGGATCACAGTGCGTTACTTGGCTTATCCGCGTTCAGGCATTGTTGATCGTCAGACCGGCCGCCCAACCCAGTCCTACCAGAAGATCAACTACGTCTGGTGTCAGGACGACCGTACTGCTGCCATGACCGAAATGAAGACGGACCAGCAGGAACTGAACACCCTTGGCCGTCAGATGCGTTCTGGCAATAAGGAAGTGGCCGACAAGGTTGAAGAGTTGCAACAAACTTTGGTTGCTCACATGGAAGCTGGTACCAACTGTAAAACGCCGGTAGCCGAGCAGTACCAGTTGGGGCAAAGCCTGGGCGTTAATGGTACGCCAGCGATTTTCACTCAGGATGGTCAGCTCTATCCGGGCTATATGCCAGCCAACGATATGGCCAAGGCATTGGGAATTCTGTGAGTTTTCCTGCTTGACGAAAAAGCCCGCTTGCGGGCTTTTTTTACGCCTGGCTGTTGGTCTGATGATGACGCTTTGCTGAGTTTGATTTGATCAAAAAACGATCAATCTAAGTGGGCGTCAGACGGTTATTGGCCCAGCTTACCTTTTAAAGGCCCTATACACATTGTTATCCACAGATTCTGTGGATGAACCTCTCTCCAGGCGAGGCTAATCCGGTAAATATCGCGGTTGAACAGCTGTTCGAGAGTCTGGCGGTCAACTTGTGCACAATTCTTCAGGCCTGTTTTTTTTGATACTGGCCAGGAACCTGCTCCATCATTTTGAGACGTTTTTGCTAACCGGCTGATTATCTGGACAATTTTAAACTTGTCCTGAACAGAGGCGAGAGCCGCTCGGGAGAGGTGTCAAAATACCGATAGTTATTCAGATTTTAATCAACAGACTTATTAACAGGATGTTGAGTGTGGGATAAATTCGCTGCGGATTTTATTTTAATGCAAGACTTGACATAAAAGTTTTACAAAAGAACTCGTCGGAATATTTCCGCGAACCGTTATGCACATCACAGATGGGTGTCACAGGCTTGTAGGAAAACCTGTCAAGAGCTTTGTCAAAAATAGTACAAAAAACTCTAAGTTATTGATTTATATTGCGAATGTTTATTGGTGTAAAACCGACCAATTCGAGCAAAAGCCAGTAAATACGGGGCTTGGCGGGACTTTTAAAAGATTTATTCTCAGATTTATCCACAGATTCTGTGGGTAACCAGTCGTCAAGCAGAAAATGCGGAATTTTTGGAAAAAAATCGACCAATTCGTATGAAAATTGATCTGATTGATGTCTATGACCCGAATTGATCAAAACTTATCCACCAGCCATTGGGTTTGTGGATAAGGTCTTATTTTGAACTTTTGGCTTGTGCTAACAGGATAGCCGATGGTTGCAACCAGATCCAAAAGGCGGCAAGGGCCGGAATGGTGGAGTAATGCTGATCACTCAGGTTTTGGATGGTGAATATTGGTCGCCAACCGGAGCTGCCTGGGCCGTGCAGGCGCAAGATTCATTGGTTAGTGAATCGAGCAGCACTGCATGGATTCCAGATCTCGCAGGCTCGTCTGGAAAGACGTTATCTGCAAACTATTCCTGTTAACTGATCGGTAATTGAGATACTGGCGGCTATTCCGTCGGCTTGTCTGTCTCTGACGCTGCTACAGACTGGCGGGTTGCTGGAATTGTCAGCTGCAGGTCTGCAGGCAATTGTGCCTTCCAGTCAAAGCGATCAATCAAACGCAACCAGACATCGTCCATGCTGGCGGTGAAGGTCAGTGTCTCGGCTGTCACCGGATGCTGCATGGACAGTTGCCAGGCATGCAGCAGCAGTCGACCGGCATCCAGGTGATCACGGAAGTAGCGGCTGTGGCGGCCCTTACCGTAACGGGCATCACCAATGATGGGGTGGCTGAGATGTTTCAGGTGGCGGCGAATCTGGTGCTTGCGGCCGGTTTTCGGTAAGGCTTCAACCAGTGAATAACGGGACTGTGGGTATTTGTCGATTTCCACATCCAGTTCCACTGTCGCCAGCCGCACGAAGTCGGTGATGGCTTCCTGTGGTGGCTTTTCCACTTCGTTTTTGGCGTACTTGTCGACCGGTGGTCGCATGGCGTAGTCCAGATGCAATTCTTCCGGCATATAGCCGCGGACAATTGCCAGGTAGCGCTTCTCGATATCGCGCTCGCGCCACATATCCACCACCAGGCTGGCAATCTCACTTGAGAGTGCAAACACCAGTACACCCGAAGTCGGTTTATCCAGCCGATGAACGGGATAAACCCGCTTGCCCAGCTGGTTACGCAGCAGCTGTAACACAAAACGGGTTTCGTGACGGTCAATTTCACTGCGGTGCACCAGCAGGCCGCTGGGCTTGTTGATGGCGACCAGATAGTCGTCCTGATAAATGATTTCGAGCATGTAGGTTTCTGTCAGTAAAATCAGACGCTAACTGTACACCAAGACAGCATTGGCGGCAGAAGTTGTGTAATTTGGCAGCATAAGAATGGGGACTGGTGACAAGGAGGTTGTATGAAACAATGGTTAAAACCTGGGTATTGGTTGGGGCTATTGCTTTGCTGTGCGCCGGTGTGGGCGGACCCGGTAGCGTGGGACGAGCCCGGCCAGCACTGGCTAAGCCGTGAGAGCGAGCATTTCGCTATTCATTATCCACAGCGATTGGAGAGCCAGGCACTCGAGGCGCTGGCGATTGCCGAGCAGGTTCATACGGATTTGTTGCCATTCTTTGGCTCGGCTCCGCAGCGGCCGACCCAGATGGTGCTGCAGGATGATGTTGATTATTCCAATGGCTGGGCGACGCCTGTGCCATTTGCCCAGATTCGTTTGTTTGCCAGCCCTCCTGATAGTGTTAACGGGCTGGAAAGCTACGACAGCTGGCTGCATTTGCTGATTCGCCATGAATACACCCACATCCTGCAAATGGAACTGGCTCGCGGTGCACCAGGTGCCTTGCGGCGGGTATTTGGCCGTCAGTGGTTCACATTTCCGCATATGTTTGAACCGTCGTTTATGCTGGAAGGTCTGGCGGTGTATCAGGAAACCAATCAACAGCTGGGTTACGGCCGTTTGCAGGGCAGCTGGTATCAGATGCAAATGGCAGCCGAAGTCGCCGCCGGTGTTGATTCGTTTAACCAGGTCGTTGCGCCGCTGCGCGACTGGCCGACCGGTAAGGCCTATTTATACGGTGCCTGGTTTATCCAGTTTCTCAGCGAACAGTACGGCGAGGAAAAACTGCAACGCTTTCTGTATGTTCACGAAGGCCAGCTGTTGCCGTATTTCCTGCTCAATCGCAGCTTTCGGGTTACCTGGGGCAAGTCGGCCAATCAGCTCTGGCAGGAGTTTACGCTTTGGCTGCAGCAACGTTTTCCATTAACCCCCAACCATGAAGCGGCCATGGCCAGCAGTCTGTGGAGCGGGCACGAGCGTTTGCGGCCGCTGACCGCGATGGCGGACCAGCTCTATTTTATCGAGAGCAACGGTGATGATCGCCAGGCGTTGTGGCAGCTCGACAGCCAGAACGGCAAGGCCAAACGCTTGCTGGAAAGCAGCGGCATGTCATCACTGGATGCCAGTGCCGATGGACGGCTGGCGCTGGTGCGCAAGCTGGTGACGGCTGATCTGCGCTATCACGGGGATCTGTACACCTATTCAGGCGACGATGGCCTTGAGCGTTTGACCACAGACATGCGTATTCGGCAGGCCCGCTGGTTGCCGGATAACCGGAACTTGCTGGCCCGCCGTATCGACGGTGGTATCAGTGAACTCTGGCGTATTGGCTTGGATGGCAGCCAGCAACTGGTTTGGCGTGGCGAGTACGGTAACGTGCTGGGTGATTTTGACATCAGCCCGAATGGCCGCCAGCTGGTGGCATCGATCAAACGGCCACAACAGGGCTGGAATCTCGAACTGTTTGATCTGGCTTCACGGCAGTGGCAGCCTCTGACGCAAACCCTGGCGGTTGAAAATGATCCGCAATGGTTGCCGCCATCGGCCGCTTATCCAAACGGCCGTATTCTCTACAGCGCCGACTATAACCATCACTTTGATATCTATGCGCTGGAGCCATCAAAGGCCACAGTGGCGACTGAGGCAGAACGGCTGACCAACTCCAGCTGGGGCGCTTTTACACCGCTCTGGCTGAATGGCGGGTTGGTGGCGCAGTTCTACAGTGCTGACGGTTTTGCGCTGGCGCACTGGTCTGAAAAGAAACCAGAGCAGGGGCAAGCACAAGCACGGAGACAGCCGCTGCCACAACAAAACTATAACTATCCGGCGGCCCCGGCTGTTGAGAGCACCCGGATCAGTGCTGCAGAGAATTACACCAGCTGGCCGACCTTGATGCCGACTGCCTGGCTGCCACAGCTGGCGTCCGATGAATATTCAACCCTGGCCGGAGTGTCGATCTGGGGCTCCGATGCCTTGGGCCGTCATTATTATGTGCTGACTCCCCAATTCGATGTCGAAAACAATGTGGTAGCTGCTTCACTGCTTTACCAGTACGACAATCGCTGGCTGCTGTATGGCGATTCGCATTGGAGCTGGCAGGATGGGGTCAATGGCTCAACATCCGATCCCTTGGGCATTCGTGAAGACACTGTCGAATTACGCCGGGATTATTTATGGCGCGCGTTTGACGATCATTTATCGATGAGCCTGGGTGTGGTTTATGACCGCGACAGCATTGAACGCGATGGTGGCTGGCAGGTTTCCGGCAATCGCGACTTTACCCGCTTTGCCGGTGGGGCGGCGTTGATCTGGGATAACCGCGAACTGTTGCAGGATACACCGGGAACCGGTTACGGCAGCCGGGCTGATCTGGTGGTGGAACATCAGGGGCTGGCGGGCAGTGATTACGTCGGCAACCTGATTCAGGGCCAGTGGCGCCATACCTTTGATCTGCCGGGAAGGCATGCCTTGCGCCTGGGACTGTGGGGGGCGCATTCCGGTGTCGGCAGTGTGCCGGTGAGCCTGGGTGGCCAGCGGGACGAGTCCACATTGGTGTTTGGCCGTGATGACTATGCCTTGCCCGGTTTTGATAATAATCGCCAGGTCGGAGATCGGCTGCTGCTGAATCGGCTCGAATGGTCATTCTGGACCGGCCGGGTTGAGCGTAACTGGTCGTTGTGGCCAATTGGCCTGGGTGACCATGCGGTGAATATCTACGCCGCCACGGGTTCTGCCTGGCAGCATGAGTCTGATCCGCAATGGCTCACCAGTATTGGCGCTGAATGGCAGGTCGAGCTGGTGCTGGGCTATCGTTTGTTGCTGCCATTGCGGCTGGGTCTGGCACATGGCATGAACGACGGCGGCAACAGTGAAATCTATCTGCAGACAGGGATTAATTATTGAGTCAGACGTCGGCTGGTGGAATAACCCTGTGGTTGTCGTGGTATAAGATAACGAGTGAACAGCAGTTAAAATCTGCTGTGTAGGTTTTGGGTACCGGGATATATCCCGGAAGCAGCAGCTTGTTTTTAAGGAAGATTGATGGATTTTGTCTGGGTTCTGGTCGCTTTCCTGTGTGGCTTTGCCGTCAAACAAATTGGTATGCCGCCGCTGGTTGGCTATTTGTTGGCGGGCTTTGGCCTTAATGCGGCGGGCATGGAGCCCGACAGCAGTTTGCAAAAACTGGCCGACCTCGGCATTACCCTGATGCTGTTCACCATTGGTCTGAAACTGAATATCCGCGCGCTGCTGAAAACCGAAGTCTGGGCCACCAGTATGGTGCATACCGGCATCTGGACTTTGCTGGTTGCTGCCGGTGTGTTACTGGCTGGCTGGGTGGGTCTCAGCCAGTATCTGGAACTGCCATTGGTCACTGCCTTGCTGGTGGGCTTTGCGCTGAGTTTTTCCTCCACTGTCTGCGTCATCAAAATGCTCGAAGAGGCCTCCGAGCTAAAGGCTCGGCATGGCAAACTGGCGGTTGGTATTCTGGTGATTCAGGATATTGTGGCGGTGTTTTTCCTGGTCGCTTCTACCGGCAAGGTGCCGTCGATTATGGCGTTTGGCCTGCTCGGTTTGTGGCTGCTGAAACCGGCGCTGCATCGGCTGGTGAGCCGGGTTGGTCACGATGAACTGTTGCCACTGCTGGGCTTTTTCCTGGCGTTGGGCGGCAGTGAGTTGTTCTACCTGGTCGATATGAAAGGCGATCTGGGGGCGCTGGTGATTGGTATGCTGCTGGCATCCCATAACAAGGCGGCCGAGATCTATAAGGCGCTGATGGGCTTCAAGGATCTGTTCCTGATTGGCTTCTTCCTGTCGATTGGTTTCACCGCCTTGCCAGACTGGGATATGGTCGTGCCAGTGTTGTTGCTGACCGCCGCGCTGGTGGTCAAATTCGGGCTGTTCTTCGCCTTGCTGCTGGCGTTCAAGGTATCGGGTCGTTCGTCTTATCTGAGTGCGCTGGCGCTGACCAACTTCAGTGAATTTGGCCTGATCGTTGCCGATCTGAGTACTGAAAATGGCTGGATGAGCCAGGAATGGCTGGTGATTATTGCGGTGTCGATGTCGCTGTCGTTTATTCTCAGCTCGTTTATCTATCGCCGTGCCCACCATGTTTACGCACTGCGCAAACATTCCATTAACCGTTATGAGCGGCGAGGTTCCCACGCTCACTATGAACGGCCCAACAATGTCAGCGTGCTGATTCTGGGGATGGGCCGGGTTGGCAAGGGGGCCTATCAGGCGCTTGAGCCGGATTACGGCATTCGTATCTGTGGGGTGGAATCGGACTCTGAACGGGCAGCGTTTCTGCGCAAGCAGGGCATCAATGTGATTGCCGGTGACGCCGACGATATGGAGTTCTGGGAAAGCATGGGCTGTTCCAGCGGTGAGATCGACCTGATTATGATGGCGCTGCCGGGTCATATGGAAATGAAAAGCACGCTGGAAATGCTGCGGCTGTCTGGCTATCAGGGCAAGATTGCCGCCGTTGCCCGTTATGACGACGAACGTTCTGAGCTAATGGCCCTGGGCGTGGATGTGGTCTTCAACTATTACGCCGAAGTCGGAGCTGGTTTTGCGGCCGAAAGCCGCCATTTGCTGGAACCGGCCCCGGCGGTTCCGGCGGGCTTGTCCTGAGTTATTCGGCTTTTCCCTTTTCCTTTCCCCATCTCGTCACGCTCTCACGGCTGCTGGTGTAAAAACGCCAGCAGTTGTGCGGGTTGATCAAAGCGCTGTAACGGCTGACTGCCTGGTCGGCCGAAGTGGGCAAATCCCTGTTGTTCGATATGGCCGAGCAGATCAAAAAACGGCTGCCAGAAATTATCCACATCAAAACAGATACAGGGTTTCTGATGGTCGCCAATATTGGCCCAGCACCAGACTTCGACCAGCTCGTCGAGTGTGCCAATACCGCCGGGCAGGGCGATAAAAGCATCCGCCAGCTCAGCCATTTTGGCCTTGCGTTCGTGCATGGTTTCGACGTGAAAAATATCGCTGAGGTGCTGGTGGGTCTTTTCCCGCTGCTGCAGATTGCCGGGCATGACACCAATAACCTCACCACCGGCTGCCAATGCGGCATCGGCGACCACTCCCATCAGGCCGGAGTGGCTGCCACCGTAAACAATGGCGATGCCAGCATTGGCGAGTTGCCTGGCCAGTGCGGCGGCAGCGGTGGCGAAAGCCGGGTTCTTACCCGGCTTTGAACCACAATAAATAGCAACGCGTTTGATCATAAACAGGCCCGTTTATTGGTTCAGGCCAGCATAACGGATCAGAACAGGTTCAGCACCAGTGCGGCGGTTTCGCAGTGATCCTGTTCCTGCACGTCATTTTTCTGCTTGCTCTGTTCGGAGCGAATCCAGGCGTAACTGCTGCGTGAACCTTTGCAAATGGTCATGCCCAGCACGTTGTTGCGGGATTTGACGTACAGGTTGAGGTTCACCAGCCCACGGGTGCGGGAACGGATGTGAATTTTTTGCGGCGAAATGGTGAAGGAACGCAGGCCGTCTTTGGCAGTGATGTTCATGGCCGAGCCGACCGGCGCATTGACGAACACAGCGTCGTCGCGGATTTCAACACTGGTCCAGTTGGAATCGGTTTCAAACTCCAGCTCGTAAATCTTGTATTCGGGTTCTGGCGGCGCTTTTTCAGTTTCCTTGGGCGCGCTGGCTGCGAATACCGGTGCAGTCAACAGGCTCAGCAGCAGTGTCATAAACCAGCAGCGAACACGCAATTTTGCAGTGGTGACCATAATCAAATCCAGACAGTCCGTAGTTGAGAGTGGATTGCCGGTACGTGTACACCACGTTAAAACCCGGCTGACTGGATTCAGTATAGACAGCTGACAGGAAAGTCACGGCGACCAGAGTTATTTTCTGGTCGCCGTGTAAAGCTGAGGATTATGGAAGAATTTTCTCAGAGGTGGGTTTCGGCGTATTCGGCCAGTGCTGAACGTGGCGATCCTTCCAGATGAATGGTGCCGCCTTCGCTGAACTCCTTGAAGCGTTCGATCAGGTAGGTCAGACCGGAGCTGATGGGATTCAGATACGGCGTGTCGATCTGGGCGAGGTTACCCAGACACACCACCTTGGAACCGGCACCGGCACGGGTAACGATGGTTTTCATCTGGTGGGGCGTGAGGTTCTGGCATTCGTCGATCAGGATCAGACTGTGCTGGAAGCTGCGACCACGAATGTAGTTCAGTGATTTGAACTGCAGTGGCACTTTCTGCAGGATGTAGTCGACGCTGGAATTCTGGTGTTCATCGTCGCTGTGAAGGGCCTCCAGGTTGTCGGTGATGGCCCCCAGCCAGGGCTCCATTTTTTCGGCTTCGGTGCCGGGCAGGTAACCTATGTCTTCATCCAGCCCCTGAGTAGAGCGGGTGGCAATAATACGGCGGAACTGCTTGGTGGCGACGGTCATTTCAATCGCGGCCGCCAGTGCCAGAATGGTTTTACCGGAACCGGCCTGGCCGGACAGGGTCACCAGCGATACCGCCGGGTCGAGCAACAGATGCAGTGCCATGGCTTGTGGTAAGTCCCGTGGCTGCAGGCCCCAGGCGCTTTGCGACATCAGCTGTTCGACCGGCAAATCCTGCAGCGTGACGATGTCGCGGTCGAACGCCACAACCTTGCCGACAAAACCGGCTTCATCAACGATAAAACGATTGATATAGAGCTGCTCGGGTAAATCTGGCCGTGGAATGCGGTGATAGGTGCCGGTCGCGTCGTGGCAGGTTTCGACCTTGTTCTGGCTGTCCCAGAACGAATTGGCGTAGGTGTAATAACCGGTTTCCAGCAGTGACACGTCGGACAGCAGCTGGTCGTTGTGGTAGTCCTGTGCACCGATGCCACAGCCTCGGGCCTTCAGACGCATGTTGATGTCTTTGCTGATCAGGATGATTTCCCGGTGGGGATGTTTTTCCGCCAGCGATACCAGGCCGTTGATGATCTTGTTGTCGTTGAGGTCGAGGGAGAGTGTGCGGTTGCGGCTGTCGAGGCCGTCGAGCAGGATTGAGAAACTGCCGTGGGTGGAGCCATCTGGACGTTCGATGGGCACGCCCTTGGCTACTTCCATTGGGCTGGCATCGCCAATGATGCGGTCAATTTGCCGGATTGCCTCGCGGCAGTCGGTGGCAACTGAAGCCTTGCCCATTTTCAGCTTGTCGAGTTCTTCCAGCACCGTCATGGGGACCACGACCTGATGCTCTTCGAACTGGTGAATCGAGCCCGGGTCGTGGATCAACACGTTGGTATCCAGCACATACATTTTGGTGTTGGTTTTGCGTGCAGCCATATAGACATTCTCCTGATTGCAGTTCCTTTGAAACAAACGCAAACGTGATCCGCAGCGCGGTTGCCCTTGCTGCTGGTTCCTGATGTGGGAGCGGGTGTTGCCGAAAAGCACTAGCGATTTGTGACGCACTGTTGGTGAGGCGCTGCTGAGACAGAGCCTGTGGACATGCTCTTGCTGTGGGTCCTTTAAGTGAGTAGGTGGATGAGAGTGGGGGTTGCTGAAAAGCGGTAGAAGCCTGCGAGGCGCTGGTAAGACAGAGCCCCTGGGGATACGGCAGAAACAGGGTGTGGCGAAGGCTATTAACAGGCCGCCGCACCCGTGCAAGTGGGTAGACTGGCAATGTCTCCCTCCCTCCGTGGGTGAGGCTTCACTATCTACTCAAATGCGGTGCTTGCCAAGCCTTGCGAGTGAATTGTCAGAACAGTTCAATATCATTGCTGGCGGTGGTGCTGGCGCCTTCAAAACGCAGTTTTTCGTCGGTCAATTGATCGATCAGGGAAATCAGCTGCTCGCTCAGCGTTTCAATACGAGCAAATCCCTGCCGCAGCTGTTCATGGGCATTGGCATCATGGTGCCAATCCTTGTGCTGGGCGATATTGAGAACCTGAGACATCTGCTGGTGGATTTCAGCATGCAATGGGTCAATGGCTTTGTAAGATGGCAGGTGGCTGAAATATTGTTGACCGATGCCATAGTGGTACCACTGGCCGAAGCGACAATCGCGATCACTGCAATCGACAGTGCTCCAGGCAGCAGACCCCGGACCAGCCTCGATCGCCTGATAGCCGTATTGCACAAAAATCATATGATCGACCTTGACCAATGAGGCAAAGCTGACGACTTCGGAATAGCTGATTTGTTGATAGGTGCGTTGGGCAATGTGTGCCAGCTCACTGAATGATTGCTCAAAGTTCAGCGTTGAGTCTTTTACAGATGATGTCGATTGCACCAGTTGGGTAGCCGCATCAGAAATCTGGCTGGCAGAGCGCTGAAAGTTTTTCATCAGGTCAGTGATGTTTGATGTTGCCGAGCGGGTATTGGCGGCCAGCGATCGGACTTCGTCAGCGACCACTGCAAAGCCACGGCCAGCCTCGCCAGCTCTGGCGGCTTCAATCGCTGCGTTGAGCGCCAGCAAATTGGTTTGGTCGGCGATGGAGTCAATCTGGGAGAGCACCTTGCTGATCTGGCCGGAGTGCTTTTGTAGTTCAAGCGCGGTGGCATGCATGGAGCCTGATCGTTCGAACTGCTCCTGCAGGTCATGTACGACCAGCCGAATCTTTTCCAGAGCGTCGGTAGACAGGTTGACGCCAATCGAGGACGAGTCTTCGATTTCACTCATCTCATCAGCGACCTTGCGCAGGTCATCCTGATTGCGGCCAAGGTTCTTTAACAAGCCCGCCGTTTTGGTCTTGCTGACGTTACGATCAACCTCCTGAAAATTGGCCAGTACATTGGCGCGCTCAATCGCTTTGAAGGCTTCGGCAATGTTGTTGAGAGAATGCTTCAGTTGGCCGTTGAGGCCCTGGCTGACTGGCCGGCGATAGAATTTTTCCTGACTGGCTGCCTTGAACGACGATTCAACTTCCCGGATGTAGGTTTCCACCTGATCCAGAAAGGAATTCAGATTTTGCGCCATGGTTTCCATGTTGCTGTCAGCATGCTGAAAAATCAGTCGTGGCTGCAGGTCGCCGGTGACAATGGTTTGCAGCAGTTGATGCATTTGTCGGCGTTGCTTTTGTAAAAAAAGCGCCTGGCAGTAACGCATCAGGCTCATGGCAAGTAACAGAAATATCGACGCGGCAATGGAGGCCGTTGAAGCATGATCCAGATAAAGGATAGCGATACTGGTGGCCCAGCCCGCCTGGTTGAGAATGTTAAACGTCCTCGGCTTACAGCGAGAGTATAAATTCTGCATAGCTCTCGTGCTCCCTGCTGAACATCTGCTGCATAAGTTGAATGGATGTGGCGGCTTGCTGTTCCCGGTTCATGCGCGATTCAACAGCCAGCATGCGGCTGTATAAGGGTTCAATGATATTCAATGCTGTACGTTTGGGTTGGCGCCGGACAGAAATGTAGCCAATACATTCGCGATTGCTCATGACCGGGGCAACGTTGGCGAGCGTCCAGTAATAGTCGCCGTCCTTGCGACGGTTTTTGATGTAGCCAAAAAACTCCTCCTCTCGCTTCAGATGTTCCCACATCAACTGGAACACGCCTCGTGGCATATCCTCATGGCGAATCAGGTTGTGCGGTTGACCAAGCAGTTCATCCAGCGTGTAGCAGGAGTAGTTACAAAATTCTGCGTTCGCATAGGTGATCAGGCTCTGGAGGTCGGTTTTTGAAACGATGAGATCATTTTCCGACAGTGACACTTCATTTCCTGGCAAGGTCAGTCTCCCTGGCGCTGGCGAACGATGGTTATTTATGGATGTAAAAAAGTATAGGTAAGATCAGGGTTTTCGCCTTTTGGGGAGTTTTATTAAGGATGGCAGCCTGATAAGGCATTTCGTTATATCCAAACGATTGGTTTTGTTGGTTGAAACCTGGTGAGCTGCCTATATATAGTCTCCCCCCTTGTAAATCAGTCAGGGGGCTGCGGTTTTTCCACCACAGCGCCGGATCGGCTTAGATCATTTCAGGAGAAGGTAATGAGTGAACCACGCCACGTTAAATTGTTGATTCTGGGCTCTGGCCCGGCGGGCTACACCGCAGCGGTTTATGCTGCCCGCGCCAACCTTAATCCTGTGATGATTACCGGCATGCAGATGGGTGGTCAGCTGACCACCACCACCGAAGTGGACAACTGGCCAGGCGACACCATGGGTGTGCAGGGTCCTGAGTTGATGGAGCGCATGAAGGCCCACGCAGAGCGTTTCGAAACCGAAATTATTTTTGACCAGATCAACGAAGTGAAACTGGATCAGCGTCCTTTCTACCTGAAAGGCGACACTGGCGCCTACACCTGTGACGCGCTGATCATCTGTACTGGCGCCAGCGCCAAGTATCTGGGCATGGAAAGTGAAGAAGCTTTCAAGGGCAAGGGCGTATCTGCCTGTGCAACCTGTGATGGTTTCTTCTATCGCAAGAAGCCAGTAGCAGTAATCGGTGGTGGTAACACGGCGGTTGAAGAAGCCCTGTACCTGTCTAACATCGCCTCTGAGGTGGTGGTGGTACACCGTCGTGACGGTTTCCGTTCCGAGAAAATCCTGGCCGACAAGTTGCTCGACAAGGCCGCCAACGGCAACGTCACCATCAAGTGGAACAGCGAGCTGGACGAAGTGCTGGGCGACGACATGGGCGTTACCGGCATGCGCATCAAAAATCGTGAAACCGGCGAAACCGAAAACATCCTGGTTGACGGTATTTTTGTGGCCATTGGTCACCAGCCAAACACTGGCATTTTTGAAGGCCAGCTGGAAATGGAAAACGGCTACCTGAAGGTTCAGACTGGTTCTCATGGCAACGCCACCCAAACCAGCATTGAAGGCGTGTTTGCGGCGGGTGACGTCTCTGACCACATCTACCGTCAGGCGATTACTTCTGCCGGAACCGGTTGTATGGCTGCGCTGGATGCCGAGCGTTACCTCGACAACCTGGAAGCTGCCAAAGGCTGATTACCCGGTTGCTGAATTGAAAAAGGCCTCTCTGTGAGGCCTTTTTTGTACTCATCAGAATTGTAGGATGTATTAGCCCGAAGGCCGTCAGGCCGGGGCGTAATACATGATCCTGTCTGCGTGGTGTAATACGCCTCCGGCTATTACACTCTACGGTGCTGGCTCTTTAATGCAGCTACAAAAACGGCCTCATCGTGAGGCCGTTTTTTGTGCACTGACATTCCCGTCAGCTGATTCGCGCTTGCCCAGACTTATTTGCTCTTTGACGGAGCAAAGTTGGCATCCAGACGCTGGCGCATGTAGTCACGCGCGGTGATGGCCGGGTATTTGCCATCCGGGCCCTGAATGATCTGGTCTTTGTTGGCCTGGCAGAAGTACGCCATGCTGAAGCGCGGGCCCTGATATTCATCGGCACGCGGCATACGTACCCGGTGCAGGGTGGATTTCAGCTTGTCGTCACTCCAGCGCATCAGCATGTCGCCGATGTTGCAGGTGATCAGTTCCAGTTTGGCCTCAACGGTGCTCCACTGCTGGGAGCCCTGAGCGTCTTTGCCCGGGCAGGCTTGCAGGCCGCCCTGACCATCACGCTGGAACACCATGGTGAAACAGTCGAAGTCGGTGTGGGCACCGGCGCGCCAGTTATCTTCGTGCTGGTCGGCCTGTTCCATTGGCAGGTAGTGCAGCAGACGCAGGGTGCTCTGGTATTCCGCACTGCTGCGGTCGTGGGCGCGAGTGAAGAAGTCGCTGTCGAAGCCGAGTTTTTCAGCGAAGCATGACAGTATGTCCATGCCCAGTTTCCAGGCGCGGTATTCGAAATCCAGAATGATACGCTGGAATTCCGGTACCTGAGTCTGATCAGGCCACAGGTCGTTCATATGAGGCATAGTCACCTGATAGCTTTCTTTCTGGTCGGCAGTACCGGTTGACGGACGTACCTGTGCCATAAATTCCCAGCCGGCATTGAGGCCTTCTTTCAGCGGGAACTGCTTTTTCACGTCATTCGGCAGGGCAAAAAAGGCTTCACTCTGGGCAAACGCTTCTTCCACCATAGCCAGCGGAATGGCGTGGTTGCTGAGCTGGAAAAAGCCCACTTCGGTGGCGGCCTGCCACAGTTGTTGCTTGATCGCTTCACGGTTGTTGTCGAAGTCGCTGAGGTCGATCACCGGAATCGCACGAGCGGTGGTTTCTTCTCCCATGCCGCCGATGGTGCTTTCAAAGTTCAGCTCTGCGAGGTTATAGGTTTGAGTCATGGTTTTCTCCAATGTATGCAGCCAGGCTGCGGTTATTGGAGCAATGCCGGGCCAAAGGCCTGCCGCTTATACTCCGTGAATCAAGGGTCTTGCTATTTCGTGAATCAAATGGTCTTGCAATCAGTTCATCAGCTGGATTTTTGCAGGCTCCAGCCAAACCAGATTTTTTGAGTCCATCGCACCGCCTTGAACAGCATCAGGCTGACAATGGAGAGGAAAAACAGTGCCGCGAAGGCCTGCGGAATCTTGAAATACGAGGTCGAGAACTGCACGAAGTAGCCCAGGCCCTGTTCCGCTGCAACAAACTCTGCGATTACTGCACCAATCACGGCCAGGGTAATCCCCACTTTGAGACCGCTGAAAATATGCGGAATGGCGTAGGGCAAACGAATCTGCCAGATCTCGCGAATGGCACCACCGCGCAATGAACGGCTCAGCTCAATCAGTTCTTCCGGTGTCGACAGCATGCCTGTGGTGGCTGATACCACCAGCGGGAAGAAGGTGATCAGACAGGTAATGGTCAAACGTGGCGCATCACCGGTGCCCATGATCACGATCAGCAGCGGCGCAATCGCAATGATCGGCGTCGACTGGATCACCACCAGGATCGGGAACAGGGTCTTGTTGAGAAACTCGGAACGCACCAGTAACACGGCCAACGGCAGACTGATCAGAATCGACAGGGCGAAGCCGGCCAGTGCGATGTACAGGGTGGCGCCCAGATGCAGCAACCAGCGTTGTGGTTCGACTGCAACAAACGCCTCTGCAATGGCGGACGGACGCGGCAGGATGAATTCGGGCACTTCAAACAGCCAGCAGACCAGTTCCCATATCGGGATCAGGGCAATCATCGCCAGTGTTGGCAGTGAATTCCGCAGCATGCTCTTGAGCCGGGTCTTCAGCATGGTGTTTTCCAGCGAGCGAGTGTTGGCAGACATCAGGCAGCTCCCTTGTGGGGTGAGACAGCTTTGCGTGGTTCATCAGTCTTTGCTGATTCACCAGTTTTCTCTTGTTCACCAGTTTTGTGAGGCGCACAGATATAGTTGCGTATGGTGCGGGTATAGGCCGCAAAGTCCGGGTGTTGCAAGGTGCTGTTGTCGCGCTGGCCTGGCAGATCGATCTCAATGTTGTCGACCAGCTCACCAGGACGACCACCCAGTACCACCACCCGGTCGCTCAGCAGTACCGCTTCGCTGATCGAGTGAGTGATAAACAGCACGGTTTTTTTCTGCTCGCGGCAAATACGCAGCAGTTCAAAACCCATTTCTTCGCGGGTCAGGGCATCCAGTGCACTGAAGGGTTCGTCGAGAATCAGGATGTCGGGTGACAACAGCAGCGCACGCACGATACCGACGCGTTGCTGCATACCACCGGACAGTTCACCCGGCATGTGCTGTTGGTAGCTGCCCAGCCCGGCCATTTCCAGTAACTGGCTGGCGCGTTGCTTATCTGCGGGCAATACCCGGCCAAACTTGTGTCGCAGGGGGAACAACACGTTATCCAGAACGTTTTTCCACGGCAGCAGGGTGGGTTTCTGGAACACGATGCCGACCTCGTCCTGGGGCTCGGTCACGGGCTTGTCAAAAATCCGTACTTCGCCTTCGGTGGGCTGGATCAGACCCGACAGCAAACGCAGCAGGGTGGATTTACCACAGCCTGAAGGGCCAACGACCGAAACGAATTCATGGCGCTGGATATTGAAATTGATCGGCGACAGGGCTCGCATACGCTGGCCATCGGCCAGCGTGTATTCATGCCCTACGTCGATAAACTCGACATAGTTTTTCATGGGGGATACGTCCGGATTACTCAGCTGCCAGTTTGGGTTCGCGGGAGATGGCTGTTTCCGGGTCAAAGGAAGCCGGATCAAGCTTCTGCGCAATCGCAGTGGACTTCCAGGTGTCGGCCAGACGCTGGTGGTCGAAGTTGCCCAGACCGGCACTGGCGCTGGCATCGTTGTAGACCAGTGAGCGGATGGAATTGATGGTGGCCACGGCTACGTCCACATCAACTTCCGGTACCTGCTTGTGCACAGCTTCAGCTGCCTGTTGTGGATGGGCCCAGGTGAATTCAACTGCACGGTTGTAGGCGCGGATAAAGCGGCGTGCAACATCCGGGCGCTGCTGCAGGAAACGTTCGGACGCAATCACGGAAGTGGCGTAGAACTTCAGACCGGCGTCGTACCATGGCATCACGGTCAGCTCTTTACCGGCCTTGGCGGCCTGGCTGCGGTATTTTTCGGCATCGGTAATCCAGGAGATCACCACATCGGTATTGCCGGTCAGCAGCATAGGTGCCAGTGAACCCGGATCGGCCTTGACCAGAGAAATGCTGTCCTGATCTACCTTGTTCAGGTCGAGCAGCAGTGGCAGGAAGATATTGGAAGAGGTAAATGGCGAGGTAGCGATTTTTTTACCAGCGACGTCACTGACGCTGTTAATGCCGTTACCCTTGACGGTAAAGAAGGCATGGGGCGCTTCACTGAAAACGGAATAGACCGCTTTCACCGGCACCTGATCATTGGCACGGGCTACCAGCAGGGCAACCAGATCAGCAAAACCGACATCGGCGCTGCCGGTAGCAATTTTGCTGATGGCGTCGGTGGAACCACGGCCCTGGGAAATTTTTACTTCGATACCTTCGTCAGCGAAATACCCCTGATCGATACCGGCATAAATAGAGGCTTTGTCGCCACCCGGTAACCAGTCGAGCTGGAAGGTGACTTTGTCAGCGGCGAGAGTGGCCTGGCTGATCAGGGCGAACGCACCTGTCAGCAGCAGGGACTTCAGGCGGAATGGTCGTTTCATGGTAGATCTCCGAAATAATCGGCAGACTACGCATGCAATCGGGTCAGCTGGGTCAATAAAGATCAGGTCAATAAAGACAGCCACCAACCACAAAAGACATGCATAAGCTTGCCTGTGATTCAGTGAGCAATGACCCAGCTTATAAATAAGCCTGACAGCTTCTACTCGTGAAGTTAGCAATCGTGTTTATTCAAACCCCGTGCCAACAAAAAACGACTTTTCTTGACCGTTTGGTTATGTTTTTGATGCCTTCTGGGGCGTACAGCAATTTTGATGATCCAAACTGATGCAGAGTGTTCGCTGGCGGGATTTTTTCTGCTGAACAGTTGAAAAGCAACAAAATAATTCCATAGGATGACAATAGTCAGGAGTAGAAGCGGTCAGGAAATTGTTCCGGGACATTGCTCTTAGAAGTGTTTTGAAACTCTCCAGGAGCCGCCATGCATTATCTGATTCGCAATTGCGCTGCGATTGCCTCCCATCCCGATTGTCACGACCTGCGTATTCGCGCTAACCGCATTGCCGAAATCGGCAACCAGCTGGAACTACTCGATGCCGAAGTGATTGACGGCAGCCAATGCGTATTGTATCCGGGCCTGGTCAACAGCCATCACCATCTGGCCCAGTCGCTGTTCAAGGCGGTACCGGCGGGTCTGAACCAGCATCTGGGCGAATGGCTCGGCTCGGTGCCTTATCAGTACTGGCCGCATATGACGCCCAACGATATGTATCTGGCGGCGACGCTGGGTCTGTATGAGCTGATGCGCTCTGGCACCACGATCTGCGCCGATCATCATTACCTCTATCACATCGCGGCAACGCCGGAAATGGAAGACGCTGTCTGGCAGGCGGCCGATGATCTTGGCATTCGTCTGGTGCTGTGTCGCGGTGGTGCCACCAACACAGGTACGCATCAGGGCCTGGCGAAGGCTGGTATCAAACCGGAAAACCTCGAACAGATGCTGACAGGGCTGCAAGCCAGTCTGGATCAGTATCATCAGCCGCAAGCGGATGCCATGCGCCGTCTGGTCGTCGCACCAACCAGCCTGGTACACACTTCACCGCCAGACGATCTGCGTCAGCTGGCTGGCTTTGCCCGCGCCAATGGCTTGCGGATGCACTCGCATTTGCTGGAAGTCGGCTTTGATGAACAGCAGTCGCAGCGGAAATATGGCATGAGTGCGGTGAACTATGCCGAGTCCGTCAACTGGCTGGGTGAGGACGTCTGGTTTGCCCATCTGGTGCAGGCCAACGAAGCGGATATTCAGACCCTGGCGGCCAGCCGCACGGGAATCGGCCATTGCCCAACTTCTAACGGTCGTTTGGGCAGTGGTATTGCCAAGGTATTGGCGATGCACAAGGCTGGCATGCAGATCTCGCTTGGGGTTGACGGCGCAGCGTCGTCTGAAAATGGTTCCATGCTGCAGGAAGCCAATCTGAGCTGGCTGCTGCAGCGGGCTGCCAATGCGTCGGTTGAGCCGGATCTGGCACAGGTACTGAGCTGGGCCAGCGCCGATGGCGCTAAACTGCTGGGCTTTGAAGACAGTGGTGAAATCGCGGTTGGAAAGCTGGCCGACCTGTGCCTGTTTGATATTTCTGCCGCTCGTTACCAGGGCATGATGTCGGCCGAGTGGGCGCCATTGTTGGGCGGTGAGCCCGTCAGCCTCAAGGCCGGATTTATCAATGGCAAGCTGCGGGTTGAAAATGGCGCGGTAGCTGGTCTGGACGTTGAAAAGCTGGCTGCCGATCTGGCTCAGGCCCGTGAAGGCCTGATTCGTCGGGCGCTGGGTTAATCGGCAGCTGGCTGCAGAGCCTGCGGCAGTGGCGTTAGTTGCTGCTGCTGTTGTTGCTCATAGGCACTGGCGGCGTTAATCGCAGCCAGTCGTTCCGACGTTAACGGATGCGTCTGGAACACTGCCTGCCAGCGTGATTCCTCATGCTGTTCTAACATCTTTTCAAAAAACTCCTCGGCACCAAGCGTGTGGCCATAATGCTGTTGCAACATGGCTAACGCCTGTTGGTCGGAATCCCGTTCCATATCCCGGCTGAACGACAGCATGGTCAAACCAGCACCCCATTGGCTGAAACCGGTTGGGTCGCCGCCGACCAGCGACAGCAGCAGGCCAAGCGTGGCTTGCTCCAGTGCCAGCGTGATCGGATGGCGCATCTGTATATGGCCGTATTCATGGGCCAATACCATCGCCAGGGCATTTTCCGACGACACGCTGCGCAATAATCCGGCCGTGACAAAGATGTGGCCGCCGATGGTTGCAAAGGCGTTGGGTTCCGGGATGTCGGGTAAATAATGCACATCGACGGGTAATGGCTGGCTTTGGGTTTGTAATAGCTGATCCATCAGTTGCTGCAAGGCCTGACTTTGCGGATCAACGGGCGTTTGACTAACAGCCGTTTCAGGCATTGAAGCCGCAGCCGGGCTGGCAGCAAACCAGTCACGTTCCCACTGATAAGGCACCAATGGCGCCAGCCAGCTGGCGCTCCATCCCAACAACAGGGCTGCCAACACCACAGTGCCAAGCAGCCCGAACGCCAGAATCAGGAAATCCTTCACCGGCGCTTGATGGGCATTATTGATTTCGTCTGGCAGTTTGGGATTGCCGGTTGGCAGTGGCGTGCCCATCTTTATGAACGAGGGTCCGCGGGCGGAATCATGGCTGTGCCATAAGCCAGCATTTCAACCGAACCCAGACCTTGCCTGGCGTTCTGGCCTATGCGGCTGGTTTCGACCCGCAGGTTCATGATCGCCGTTGCCCCGAGCACCTGAGCTTCTTCCTGCATCCGCAGAATGGCTTCACGACGGCCTCGATCGAGCAGGCTTTCATAGGCGCCAATACGACCACCGACCAGATTGCGCAAACCGGCGACCACGGTTTTGAAGTAGTCGACCGAAATCACCACCGAACCGCTGACCAGCTGGGAGTCATGATGGCGAAACTCGGTTGGCGGTACCCGGTTCGGCAACACTACCAGCTGGCGTAACAGCTCTTCGCGTTCATGGATACTGCGGTAATGGCGAGCTTCCGCCCGACGGCCAAAAATGTATCCCAGTGCCAGCAGCACCAGGAAAAAAATCAACTGTTCCATCAGCGATCCTCAACAATCACGGCGCTGCCATAAACAAACAGCTCAGATGCACCTGCGGCAATTGAAGAGGTTGAAAAACGGACGTTGAGAATCGCGTTGGCACCGAGGGTTTTGGCTTGCTGCTCCATCCGCTGCATGGCTTCATCGCGGGATTCGGACAGCAGTTCGGTGTAGCCGCGCAGTTCGCCACCAAAGATATTTTTGAGGCTGGCCATCAGGTCTTTACCGGCGTGCTTGGCGCGTACGGTGCTGCCTTGTACCAGTCCCAGATGCTGGGTGATGCGTTTGCCTGGCACCACTTCCATATTGCTGATCAGCATGTTTGCTCCTTGCTTTATTCAATAGACGTTAGTCTTGTCATCATTCCGTCAGTCTCTATGTTTGGCAAGAATTAAAGCCGTCATTGATGACGCTTGGTAAGCCCAAGGGGGAAAGGCGCAAAAAAGTCAGCATGGACTAGACTCATACAAAATCACTGATTGTATGAGTTGCTTCATGATGGAATCCCTGTCCGGCTGGACGCTGGTGTTAATGGCCGTGATCGCAGTACTGACGGCGTTTTTTCACCTCTATCGGTTCAGTGCACGTACGCTCGATGTTGGCCCCAATATCCTCACCTCGCTGGGTATTTTCGGCACCTTTCTGGGGGTAGCACTGGGGTTGTCGGAGTTCGACACCTCGGATATCCAGGCCAGTGTACCGACCTTGATGGAAGGTCTGAAAACCGCCTTCTGGTCGTCAATTGTGGGCCTGTTTGGCGCGCTGACTATCAAGGTGCGTGGTGCGATTGGCCAGCTTACGGCCGTAGCGGCCAAACAGCAGGGGGCGACCATTGCTGACCTGCTGGCGGCGCTCGACAAGATTCGGCTATCGGTTTCGGAAACCAACCAGTTGGCGCGCGACAGCAATCCGGTTGCCGCGCTGCACGCATTGCAAACTGCACTGGCCAGCCAGAGTGATCGCCAGCATCAGGCGCTGATGGGCGAACTAGAGCAAATCAATCACTCGTTAGAGAACTATCAGGAACGTATGGCAGAGGCTAACGCCCGTGCGTTGGTCGAAGCCATTGAGATGGTAATGACCGAGTTCAACACCAAGATCAACGAACAGTACGGCGATAACTTCAAACGTCTGAACGAATCGGTCATTTCGATGCTGGAGTGGCAAAAGAGCTACAAGGGCCAGATTACCGAGCTGATCAACGAGCAGCAGCGCGGTGCCGAATCGATGAAAGTCGCCTGCGATGCCTTTGAATATATGGTTCGCCATGCCAATGCCTTCAACGGTATTTCGGCTTCGCTGGAAGAACTGCTGTCGGCGATGGAAACCCAGCGTGACAGTTTGCAACAGCAGCTCGGCAGCCTGGCTGGTTTGATCAGCAGCGCAGCTGATGGTTTGCCGCAGCTGGAGCAACGGGTTTTGAGCCTCACCCAGGGCATGGCAACAGCGGTGGAGCAACAGCAAAACTGGCTCAGTACGGAATTGAGCGAGTCGCAGCTGAACCTGCAACAGCAGTGGCAGCAACAGCTGGCCGTGACCCAGGAGCAGATTCAGAACCAGCAACAGCAAAGCCTCTATCAGTTGCAGAAACTGGGCGAGCGGGTCGAGCGTCAGTTTGTGGTGCTGGACGAAAGCCTCGAAGCCGAGCTGAACAAGGCACTGAAGTCGCTGGGTATTCAGCTCAGCGCGCTGTCGGAGAAGTTTGTCTCTGACTACGGCCCGTTGACCGACAAACTGCAACGGCTGGTGCAGGCGGCGGAGCGTGTGAATGAGCAATGAAGCCGAACTGCTGGGCAGCGACAGCAAACCGGAAGGCGAAGCACACTGGTTGTCGGTAGCCGACCTGATGGCTGGCTTGATGATGGTGTTTATGCTGGTGTCGATGGTGTTCATGGTCAACGTCGAAACCGAGCGCAACAAGGTGCGTGACGTGGCGATTCTGTACGATCAGTTGCGTATTCGGCTCTACAACGACCTGCTGACCGAATTTCAGGCGGATATGCAGCGCTGGGGAGCGGAGCTCGACAAGGATCTGGCGTTTCGTTTCAACAACACCGATGTGTTGTTCGACAAGGGGGACGCTGATCTCAAGCCTGAGTTTGAACAGGTGTTAGCTGATTTCTTCCCGCGTTATATCCGTATTATTACTGGCGATCCGTACCGCAATGACATTCTTGAAGTGCGTATCGAAGGTCATACCTCATCGGGCTGGACCGGTGCCAGAACGGCGGATGAAGCCTATATCCGTAACATGGCGCTGTCGCAGCAGCGGACCCGTTCAACGCTGGGTTTTGTGCTCGGGCTGGACGCCATGCAGGATGACAAGAGCTGGCTCAAAACCCACCTGACAGCCAACGGTCTGTCGTCTGCCAAGGTGCTGCGTGACAGCAGTGGCAACGAACTGCCGGAACCCTCGCAGCGGGTGGAATTCCGTGTACGTACCGACGCTGAAGGCCGCATTGCCACCATTCTGGAGCGGATGAACGGCTCATGAAACTGATTGATTTCAGCAATGATCTGGTGTGGCAACAGTTGCGACAGTCAATGGGCGCTACCGACGATGGCGCGTTCGACCTGTACGACCCGCTGCGTCATCTCAGTCATCAGGAACTACGCCAGTTGGCCAGTAGTGGCATAGCGCTGGCGGCGAGTCAGTTATTGGTCCTGAAAGACCGCACGCTGGCGTTAAAGAACCGTCGTATCTGGTTATTGCGAGAGGATGGCAACGGCGCGGGCCAGTGGCATGTCGCCGCCTGTGATCAGGTTAATCAGTGGCGTCATTCGAATCAGCTGGTCAGAGTCAGTACGGTGACGGCCATGCCGCCATTGAAGGATGGCGAAGCACCGAAAATCTGTATGGCTTGCCTGGCTGAGGTCGGTTATCAGGGCATCGACAGTCGCAGGATTCGGCGGGTGGATTTTGCCGAGCAGGTCAGCCGCGAGTTCCGGTTGGAGGCGTTTTTCCGGGAATTTCCCCAGCAGTGGGGAGAATAACAGGCTGTTGATATCGCAGATTGGGCAAGGCATGTTTGCCCCTGCGCACAGGTTTCTGATACGCAGGGGCTGGACAGGTTTGGCCGCTAACGAGCAGTCAACCGACGGTTAGCGTTCCACAGCTGATACCAGAACAGCACCAGACCAACGGCGGCGATGGCGATACCAGCCAGCGCCAATGGATCGCTGGCAAGGCTGGTTTCATGGCCGAGCGACTGGCCAAACAGCAGCGCACTGGCTGGAGCAGCAATCAACAGATTCCAGGCCACCATGGCGACAGTGCTGCGGAACAGCAGCAGTTGGGCACCCAACTGACGGCTGATCGCCAGGGCGGTCACGGCGACCAGCGCCCAGCCAATGGATAAACCGGTGATCGCCAGTACCGTTGCCAGCGGCAGCAATAAACCACCGAGCAAGGCACTGATGGTCAGCCATGGCCAGTTGACCGCCGCCGGAAATTCCCAGCCGTTGATCGACATCCACAACAGCGCGATCACAGCGGCCAGGGTGGCCGAGCCAAAGGCCAGTGAGGTCGGTGAATAACCGTCCAGCGCCAGCCAGCCGCCAATCGCCATCACACCAATACTCGCTGCCAGGCGGACCATGCCATTCAGCTTACGGTGTTTCAGACCGTTAAACTGGTTTTGCCGGGACAATGATGTAAGCAGTGAATCTGTCATGGTGCCCTCCTTGATGAGCAGCGATGGGGATTTGTCATAACAGAATGCCTGTCAGCCGTGATTCTGATTAGCCGCAGATCACCAGCGAATAGGCAGTACAGATGCGGCGTAACAGTTACTGAGCTGGTCAAAAACACGAAAACTGTACTGGTTGGCCAGAATGGGCGCAGAGTATGCTTGTTGATACTCTACCTTGTAGTGTCAGGAGCCCCTGTCAGTTATTTCGCCCTCTAATAGAAGGAACCCGGAAGGAAATCATCATGTTGGAACGTACACTGGAAAAGCCGCTTTACCTGCAACTGGCCGACGGTCTCGCCGCTGATATTCAGACAGGCGTCTACCCGGTAGGCCATAAGCTACCCAGTGTGCGCAAGATGAGTAATCTGAAGGGCATTAGTATTTCCACCGTGTCGCAGGCTTATGCCTGGCTGGAAGATCAGGGCTGGCTGCGCGCCAAACCACAGTCGGGCTATTACGTTCGATCCAGTACTGCAGGTGGCGAGGAGCCAAGATTGCCAGTGTCCCAGCCGGAAGAAACACCGGCAGAAGTCACCAAGGCAGATCTGATTACCGGCTTGCTGGAAGAAATCAAACTGCCCAGCATGGTGAATCTGGGGGCCACCGTTGGTGACGCCAGCCTGATGCCACACCGGCAGCTGCAACAGCACTTCCAGAAGGTCAGCCGTTATCAGATGCACGAAACCCTGGCGTATCAGTTTTCGCCCGGCTATATGCCGTTGCGTCAACAGCTGGCGGTGCGGATGCGGGACACCGGCGTGCATTGCAGCGCCAGTGAAATCGTTGTTACCCACGGTTGTGTCGAAGCCCTGACCCTGTGTTTGCGGGCAGCGACCGAACCTGGTGATCTGATCGCCGTGGAATCCCCCTGTTATTACGGCTTTTTACAGCTGGCTGATTTGCTGGGCCTGAAGGTGCTGGAGATTCCGACCGACCCACAAACCGGTATCAGTGTTGAAGCACTGGAACTGGCGTTGACCCAGTGGCCGATCAAGCTGGTACTGCTGACCGCACGTTTTTCCAACCCACACGGTTCGGTGATTCCGGTCGCCCGGCAGAAACAGCTGGTGAAGCTGGCACGCCGTCATGACATTGATTTACTGGAAGACGATATCTATGGTGAATTGGCTTTTATCGGCCCCAAAGGCGGTGATTCCACCACGGCTGATGGGGCTCACTCGTCGCTGAAATCCTGGGATACCGACGGCCGGGTGATGTACTGCAGCTCGTTCTCGAAAACCCTGTCACCGGGGTTGCGGCTTGGTTGGTGCCTGCCTGGACGTCACTTCCGGCAGGTAGTGAAAGAGCAAACCTTCACGACTTTCTCGGCCTGTACCATCTCGCAGTTCGCGGTGCACTCCTACTTGCAGAACGGCCACTACGACCGTCATCTGCGTAAGTTGCGGCAGACGATTACCGATAATTTTAATCGCTTCAAACAGGAGATCCGCCGTTTCTTCCCCGAGGACACGCTGATTTCCTGCCCCAACGGCGGTTATTGTTTGTGGATTCAGCTGCCGGATGGCGTCGATTCTGCCCAGCTCTATCATCTGGCGCGGGAACGGTCGATCGCGATTGTACCGGGAACCCTGTTCTCCAACAGCGACCGCTTTGACCAATACATTCGCCTGAACATTGCGGTGCCCTGGAGTGACAAACTGGAGCAGGCGATGAAAACGCTGGGACAGCTGGTGGCACAGCTGGCCAAGCAGCGGCTGAATAGCTGATGCAGGGTGGGAAATGATCAAGCTGGTAGCTGGAGAGTGGGCGTTTCGCCCACTTGCAGGCGAGACGCCTGCGCTCCGGCCTGGTGAGTGAGCAGTTCGTCAGGCGTCATCGAGAAATTCATTGTTGTATGGGTCCTGAAGCAAGTTCAGGACGACGGTGTATTCAGACGCTCTAAAATCCGCTGTCGAGTTTGGGTTTACTGAACACAAAGGCTGCGAAATCTTCGGCGGTCAGCGGCTTGCTGTAATGGAAGCCTTGCAACTGTTTGCAGCCACTGTTTTTCAGCAGTTGCAGCTGTTCCGGGGTTTCCACGCCCTCGGCAATGGAGGTCATGCCCAGTGTATCGGCAATCTGGCTGATCGCTTGCACAATCGCCTGATCATCTCGGCTGCTTTCCAGATCCCGAATAAACGACTGGTCGATTTTCAGCTTGTCGACATCAAAGCGCTTCAGGTAACTCATGCTCGAATAGCCGGTACCGAAGTCATCAATGGCCAGATGAAAACCGGCTTCTTTCAATTCGGTCATGGTTTGCATGGCACCTTCAGGGTCCGCCAGCGCCACAACTTCGGTTAATTCCACCTCGATATGACGTGGTTCTATACCTTCCTCACTGAGCACTCGCAGCAGGCTGTCACGCAAGCCGGGGCGAGAGAACTGCACCGCCGAAATATTCACCGCCAGCACCAGCTCTGGCATGCCCTGTTGTTGCCATATCTTTAGCTGTCGGCAGGCAGTACGTAAGACCCAGTCGGTGATCGGTAGAATCAGGCCGTTGGTTTCTGCCAGTGGAATAAACTCCGCTGGTGAGATCAGTCCCATTTCCGGGTGCTGCCAGCGTAACAAGACCTCAGCGCCGACCAGTTTGCCGGTTTTCAGATTGGCCTGTGGCTGGTAGGTCAGATACAGCTGGTCGCGTTCACGGGCGTGTTTGAGGGCATTGGCCAGATACAGGCTGCGGCTGGCCTGGGCATGCATATCCGGCGAGAAGAACCGATAGGTGTTTTTGCCGTTCTGCTTGGCCTGATACATGGCCGCTTCAGCACACATCATCAGGGCCTCAAGGGTCTGGCCGTCGTCCGGGTAGAGCGCGATACCAGCGGAAGCGGTAACGTTCAGTTCAATGTCATTCATCCAAACCGGCTGGTCGATGCCTTGCAGCAGCTCGATGGCCCGGCTACCCGCTTTGTGGTGGTCAGCACAGTTCAACAGCACAATAAAGTTATCGCCGGAAAGACGGGCAATTGAGTCGCGTGAGCCCATTTGATGGGCCAGCCGACTGGCGACTTTCTGGAGCAGAAAATCACCCGCGCTGTGGCCGAGGCTGTCGTTGATTTCCTTGAAGTTATCGATGTCGATACTCACCAGCGCCAGCGCTTCGTTGTACTGGCGCGAGTGATCAACTACAATCAGGAAGCGCTCTTCCAGTAATAAACGATTCGGCAGTTCGGTCAGCTGGTCGTAGTGCGACAGCTGCTGAATACGGTTGGCAGCCTGCTGCTCATTGGTGAGATCTTCGCCGTGGGAGATGTAATTCACCAGATCGCGGGCGCTGTTATAGACCGGGTAAACGGTCAGACGCTCGTTGTAAACCGAGCCATCCTTGCGGCGGTTGCTGAGTTCGCCGCTCCAGCTTTCCCCTTGTTTCAGATGCTGCCACAAATCCTGATAGACGTTGTCGAGCTCCAGTCCGGAGCGCAGCATGCCCGGCGTTTTGCCAATCACTTCGTCCAGCTGGTAACCGGTTGATTTCTCGAAAGCCGCGTTGACGTACTGAATGCGTCCCTGTACATCGCTGATGATCACCGAATGCGGCCCCTGGGCAATCGCGAACGACAGGGTTTCGATATGGCCTTGCATCCGGCGCGCCTGTAGCTGACGCCAGATGGCTTCGACCAGAATCTGCAAGTCTTCGCGGTCGCGCTGGTCGTAGGGTAGTTCCTTATTGAGGGCGCAAACCCGCATGTAAACCTGCTGGTTTTCAATCAGGGGAACGCAGATCAAGCGGGTGACTTCGCGTGACAACACACTTTCACCTAACGCCTGGCGGATCTCGGTCAAGCTGTTGCCAATAAAGGGCTCATTGATAGCGGTGGGCCAGTCTGGCATTTCACCGGGACAGCTGCCCAGCGTCGAGACAAAGCGGCGATCACCATCGGTGATTTGCAGGCAAACCGCTTCGCTGCCGGTCAGAAACTGGATCTGTTCACAACAAAACTGCAGGAAATGATCTTCTCGCTGGTGCTGGGCCTTTTGACTCAGGCTCAGCAAAATCATGTTCAGACGGGCTTCGTAGGCGAGGTCCTGCTGATGCTGCACCATACTGGTTTCGTCGCGCAACAACAGCAGAAACTGCTCCTGATCGTCGTTGCAGTCATAGCTCAGACGAGACACGGTAACGGCAAAGTGGCAGCTCAGCTCACCCAGCTCAACCTGAATCAGATGGCCTTGTGAAACACCGTATTCACGCGCCTCTGACATGGCGTTGGAAATGACCCGGATGGCACTGGTCGGCAGGGCTTCAACCGGTCCATGTTCACGAATCATCCGGGCCAGCGGGTGGTGTTCTTTTTCCGGGCCAGCATGGAAATACAACAGGTTGCCACTGGCATCCAGCTCACACAGCAAGTCTGGCAGCGCCTGAACCGTACTGCGCCATTTCTGCTCGGACTCAAACAAATGACGATAGGGGCGGGTCACGGTATCGACAAACAGCGCCTGATACAGCACCCAATAGGCAATGATCTTGAACAGATGACCCAGCAGGTTATAGAGGTCGGTGACGTTGCTGTAGAGGGTAAAAAAGTGCTCCGACAGCGCCATGATTACCGCGGCGGAAAACAGCCGAATGGCAATACTGTCCTGATATTCCGACCGTTGTGCCTGCAGGTAAAACAGCCAGGCTGAGGCCAGATACAACAGCATCAGGCCATATTCCGCAACCCGCTTGAGCGTGGTCAGCCCCTGTTCCGGGACAAAGACCGCAGGCAGCCATTGCGAGTGAAACAGCACCAGCCAGCCGGACAAACCGGTGAGGCCAATCACCGCCACCATCAACCCTCTGGCAGGCAAGCTGGATGAACGCAGCGACAGCAGCGGAATCGCTGCCATGCCCAACAGACCCAGACCGGCCATAGCTCTGGCCATCAGCCAGAAATAAATCGCTTTTTCAGCACCCGAGTGAGTAACAAAGTCTGGCATCCCGGCGTAGGAAATCACATGCAGGAAATCCAGAGCACCAACGCCCAGAAACAACACTGAAATCCAGCGTACCGCCGGGCTGCGCTGAAAATGGCGGGTATTCCAGCCAATCGCATAAATCATCAGCGCTACGGTTACCGCAAGGGTTTCCAGCAGCGTGTGCAGCGGCAAATAATTACTCAGGCCGTTACTGGCTTTCAGCACCGGCAACGCCACGGAAGCACCGGTGATCAGTACCAGCACGCCCAACAGCCACAAATGCTGGCGAAACAAACCTGAGTGGCTGACGGATGGTTGATAAAAGCCCTGCTTGTTCACAACACAATCTTCCCTGAAATTCCCGGCTTAAGGCCAGGTGATAGCCTCGATATTAGGATTGCTGAGGCTGAAAATACACTGCTTGTGACTATAACGGGATTATTGTGTCGTTTGTAATCAAGACATGTAGGGGAGGGTAAACCGACGGCTAACGCCCTGGTCGTTTATCCGATGACAGATACCTGGTGGCAGCTTCCGCAAGGCTGGTCGTGACCACTTGCAACCACATCGACAGGCTGCAAAGAAGGACCAGCAGATACAGCAGTGGCGGGATCAGCAGGCAAGCGATCATCAATCCGGCCACACAAAAAAATGTCATTATCAGGGCGACGACGATTTCGCCCGAAAGCAGGCTGTTGTGTGTCAGATACAGACCAAACAGCGTCAGCCAGCCGAGCATATGCGGCATCATGTCCTGGCGGTCCATTTTCTCAAACAATGTCATGGGGGCTCCTTGCCGGGGGATGCGTATTTCTCTGGTTTTACTACCTGCTGTCAAACTGGAATTGAAACACCGGTTTGATAATTAATTCCTATCAGGAGTGGTTGGGAGTTGTGGACATTCAATTGGTTGCTAATACGTTTTGGTATATGTTGTCTGCTAACACGGCCCCGATCGGTTGTTGCTGACAAGTTCATTGTCGCTTCAGCTGCTGAGGGGTTTTTTAATGCCTGCCGGTTAGCTTTTCAGCTCTTTCCAGTTCCAGCTTTCACAGCCCGCAATAATACCGCAAGCATCAAGAGACAGTTCTTGGTCACAACCAAAATCCGGAAACTCCATAAGCAGCTCCATCAACCTGTGCCACCAGCTTGAGTTTGGATTAATCGTACAGAGAAGATGCTGCACGATGCATAAAAGCAGGAACGGACGTGCTTGCTTATGCGCATCAGTCCATAGTTCTTGAAACAACAGTGCTTCTGCCGATGCCGGCCGCTTTGGTTGACGAGTGATGTTGCGGTTCCATAAGCGGCTATGGTGTGCACAAACATTTCGCAAGTAGTTCAGACTGGCCAACCATGAAGCAAATACCCCACCATTTTTAATACCGTAGCGAGTTGCGATCTGGTCTTGATGCTCATGCTTCATACCGGCAAACAAGCGCGATATACAGCCAAAATCCCACACTTCACAATGTAGTGGTCAACTAATTCCGGACACGGTTTTAAGTTTTTCTTCTGCAGCGTGAGGACTGATTCCATCATTTGCAGTATGTGGCCGTTGCTGGTTGTAAAAGCCCATCAAAGCATCGGCGTATTCTGTTTGTATTCCATGGAAGGAGAAAACAAGCGGCGAGGCTATAAAACAGTATCCGCCAGTAAATACCGAAAAGGTGCTTGATCCAGAAAAGCAGCCAGATCCGCTGGTGAGTTTTGGGCTATCTGATTCGCCTGCTTCAGCCACTTTTCCCGATCTCGCACCAGAGAGGCATCCTTGTTCAACCCCAACATATCGCGAGTCTGAACCACAGGGTGCTTCTGGTTACGAGTCAGCGTAACCAGCGGTTCAATAAAACCATCGGTCGACAAGGTCCAGAATTGGTTACAGCCAGGTCCCGGTTCGATCGGCAGCAAGCCATTCTTTTTCTTCTGGCCACAGGTCTGATTATTAATGCAGCTCTGGGCGTAATTGTCGTAAACGAAACATAGATGCGGATGGGCATTATTCCCTGCCTTGGGCTTGATATGCTCGACCTGCCCTTCGTCAGGTTTTAGTGAGCGTTCGCAGTAAACACACAAGCCTCCCTGATCCTGATTAAGTGCCGCTTTCACGGCATCCTTGACCGGTTTGAACATCTGAGAATCAAAATCCTTCACAGTCAAACCTGGATGACTGGTAACGAAACCGGTTAACGCAGAAACTCCACCAACCCGGTGCTGCAACTCAACCATAGTGAATTAACCTTCCCTGTTCTTCTTGCGCTCCGCCAGAAACCGCCACGTCGTCAGGTCACTCTCGTGAAACTGATACCCCTCTTGCTGTAGCTGCTGCCAGAGTGTTTGCGCCTGAGCAGATGACTCCCGACCGGATCGCACCAAAAGTTCGTATTCACGCACGACGTCCTTGAGAGCCAGCTCTGGTTCGGTATGTGTCGCCATGATATAAGCCAGCGCATCGCCAGACTCATGAGCCAACGGGCTGAAGCCGGGCTCGGCAATTGTTATCTGGCCATCATTCACCGCAAGAACGCGGATATAACGCTTGGCAACGGTTGTCAGCACCTGTGGACTGTGGGTGCTGACCACAAACTGAATCGCCGGAAAGGCTTCGCGAAGCTGCCCCACCACCACCTGTTGCCAGCGCGGATGAAGGTGCATATCCAATTCATCAATCAATACCACGCCCTTGGTTTTACGAGCAGCCTCAAGCCCCATATGAGGATTTAGCTTGATGCAGCGATAAGCGATGTCTCCGATCATCGCCAACATACTGCGAATGCCATCACTGAGCTGCTCAACCTCCAGAACCCCCTGATCACCGTGTGATAAAACCAGAGACCTATCGTGGGTGACGCTGTATTCAAGTGAATGCCAGCCGGTACTTGGCCGCAAAAAACAGTCGATTGCCTGCTGAACCACTTTTACCCGGTCCTTTGCCGAGGTTAACGCCTCAGCATTCGGCTGGCCTTCCAGGCCCTTGATTTGCTCTTCTCGAAGACTCTCAAAGGCGCCTATGAACCATTCTTTGAAATGTTTGTACGAAGATGCCGGGTCAAGGCAATTCAGATAAGCAAAGGTACGAACACCGACATCGTCATCGGATGCATCGTTTTTGGTTTTGGAAATTTCAGTGAGTTTCTTCTGCGCCCACAGACGCCCGGTTCCGTAGTAACCAAACACCGGCAAGTTCACCTGGCTCTCCAGATCCGGATCCCGTGTCTTGGCTTGCAAATCAGCGACCCACTGCTTGAGTGCCTTGGCATCGCCCCTGTCTTTCGTTTGGCTGGAACGGGACTCTTTATCCCGATAACGCTGCCAACAGCTGACCTCACCATTCCCGTAATCTCCGGTCAGGGATACCGTCGCCGGTAACTGACGGGCCATATTGCCATGACCCATCCTGACCATTCGAACATCACCAATCGAAATACCATTAGCAGGATCGGCTTTTGCATTTCTGGCAATATCAAAACAACTGACAAAAGACCAAAGCCCTATGCGGACAGCATCCAGAATGGACGACTTGCCCTGGCCATTTTCGGCAACCAGCACCGTCAGCTGAGGGTCCAGCTTCAGCTCCGCTTGTTGAAAACAGCGAAAATTTTCAAGGTTCAGTCTTTCCAGTTTCATCAACCATCCTCACATCAGTTCGGTTCAATCGTGCCACTAAGGTAGACACGACCAAACCCGTTCAGGCTCAACTCGATTCTGCTGCTTCGACAACTACCATCAAGGTTGGCATAGGCATAATACAACAGCCCTATTCCCGACTTCTCTTCTCAGATGCAGCATCTTATCTTCGATGCCGACCAATAACGAAAGTCGACAACACGACAACCCGTTTTCTGAACTTCTCCAGCCCGTTTGCCACTCCCCGTCGGCAGCACTTAGGACAGCCATCCCAGCACCTTTACCGATTTGTAGTGGTCAACTAATTCCGGACACGGTTTTGAGGCTTTAATCTGATCCAGCAAGGACTGGAAAACACAGGGGATCTGAGTGCCTGGAATCAGCATTTGGAGACGTGAACCAGTCAGCCCGACGGGGCTGGAATACGAGGAAGTATTGAACTTGATGGCCTCCCCACAGGGACTCGAACCCCGATCGCCCGCTTAGGAGGCGTTATAATCTTTTATATAAGTCATTGTTATATATTATATTTTTTTGAATTGTATGGCTTGTTGACATCAATTTGACACCAATCGCCTAAATTACAGGCAGCATTTCCACTGCATCACGCTGCTGAGCAGTGCGGGTGTTGTAGTACCGCATGGTGGTCTGAATATCGGCGTGATCGGCAAGCTGCTGAACCTTCTGGGGGCTGACGCCATTGTTCAGTAACCAGGTGATCATGGCTGCCCGCATTCCCCAATGAAATGGTTTAACACCGCCTGGCAAACCAGCTTCACGGCAAGCCTTTGTCATATGGGTGCTAACGTGGCTGTGATCGGCTAACCATGGACGCCCATTTCCGTCATCAAGGTACCAGCGTTCACGTTTACCACGACCATTAAGATCACTCTGAAGGAACGCCAAAAGCTGGGAGTTGATCGGCTTGTTGGGCCACTTGCACGCCTTGTTTTTCCAGTTACGTTCGGGCACGTCGCGGATTTTTACCAGAGCGCCGTCAAGATCAATATTAGTCAGTGGAAGGTGGGCAATGGCACCAACACGCAGCAAGCAATTAGTGGCCAGCATGAACGCCCGCATCAGGTTTTTTGCATTGATCAAATCTCGCCCAGGTTCTGCATGATCAATTTTGTCAGTGAGGAACGATTTTAACTGCTGGAGTTGCTCCAGGCTGAAGACCTCCATTTCCTGTTCGGGCAGCTTTGGCTTCTTGATATTGATCTGCTTTTCCATCAACTCGTTGTCATAGGACCAACGCAGGAAGTTGGCCAGGTGACGTAAGTGCATATGCTGGGTACTAACACTGATCGGTTTTTCTGGAGTTCTGGTACTGGGCAATTTAGCAAGGGCATCACTGAATGCGACGTTATGAGAGCGTCCGAATTCTCTCAAGCGGTGATCACCAACAAGCTCAAGGTACAGTCGCATGGTCTGTCCGTAGATCTTCACAGTCCTATCCGAGTGGCTGTTGTTGATCTGATCCAGCCACCTCCTGGAAGCAACAGAAAAAGTTAGATGTTTGAGAGCGTATTCTTCTGCCCGCTTTTTCGCATCATTAGCCGACTGAATATCCCTGATTTCATGTTCAGTCAGGGCATAGCGTTTTAACGCCAGTTCCATTGCCTTGTGCTCTGGCAGGGCTTCACGTTCATCTACAGGCACCAGGCGGCGGCGCAAACCGCGCTTGCCACTCACGAACCCAACGGCAGGATCGTGCGGGTATTCCCCGCACAGATTGCCATGCTTATCTTCAAAAATTCGTTGGCGCATCGGGCACCCCCAATATGTCAAAATCAGAACCAGTCAGGCTGAAGCGGTACCGGGGCAGATCGAAATAAGCGGGGCGGTCATCGAACGCGGTATCGAGCTTTAACAACCGCAACGAAAACAGAACATCAGCGTGCTTGTTGTCTCGGTCAATTTCGCTAATTCCGAAGCGGGCAAAACCATCATGATTTGGCTTTGTAGACGAAACGAAAAGGGAACCATTCCAAGAGCATTCGGCAGCAATATCGTTGTTAGGTTGCTGGCTTGTCTCTTGAATGGTAAAAAAATCAGCACCATCTGAAAGCGGCTTGTACTGAAGACCGGCGGTTTTAAAAGACACTGTGCAATAATTTTCGTTATCAAAGCCAAAGCTAATAGATGCAGAATATTTGGTACCGGTACCGATTTTTGATATCGAAATAAAGTGCAGGGCGCTGGTATCGGTATCGACAGGGGCAGCCACAGCGACAGAGCATACCAGTAGAAGCGGTATAGAAAATAAGCGCATCAACCACCTCCTAAACCCGACGACCAGACACCGCCCACACAACGCGGCCGACAATGGCCACCTCGTCATTGCTGGCGTCATCCAGTTTGATTTCAAAAGGCTGATAGGCGTCGTTGGCAGACGACACTCGCAGAACGCGGCCTGGCAATCGCTGGACGTGCTTCACCATCAAATCGTTGTCCATCCGCAGGATGTAAACGCCATCGCCTGAAAATTCGGTTTCCCGGGTATCCACAAAAATCAGTTCACCCGGGTTCAGCTTGGGCACCATCGAATCACCACGGACCCGAATAATTCGCAGCTCGGTGGCATTGGCGCCCAGCTCATTGCGTAACCAGTCGCGCCGGAAGGCGTACATATCTGCCACTTCTTCAACGGCGACAGATGATCCATTGCCAGCTGATGCTTCGATGTCCATTACCGGAATCAGATCGTAATCGGCGGGTAAATCAGCGCGTGGCTTTTCAACTGGAGCAGAAACCACCGCCTTTTCATCTCCATCAGGGAATGGCGAGCCTTCACCGATCGTCAGCCATGACAGCGAGCACCCAGACGCCCGCCAAAGCGAAATCAGGTTTTCTCTAGAGGTATCAGCACCGGACTTGAGCCGGTACAACTGGGACTGGGAAATCCCTGTTTTTTCGATCAATACAGCCCGGCCAATCTCATCAATCAGAAAAGACACACGGTCGCCAAAATTTTCCATACTTGCGAAATTCCTTTTCTTGGTTTCCTTTTTGCGGGAATTTTTCTCGTTCATGGGTTGACTCCTTCTGAATTCCCGAATAGAGTAATTCGCGTAAACGGGAATATTGTAAATTCTATCGACAATAGAAACATTATCACGATTCCCAAAATTAGAAACATCTAAACGGGGAACCACCATGAGAGGGAAGCCGGAAACGAGAATTAGCGCCAACCAGCTGGCAAAACGCTGGGGCGTTCATCACCAGACAATTCTGAACTGGGAAAAGAAAGGGCTGATCCCAAAACGGGAACGCATGGGAACGATGCTGTTCTGGCTTTTAAGCGTGATCGAGCAGCACGAAGAAGCCAACAACATCAAGCCAGCGGGAGGTGCAGCATGAGCGCATTCACGCAACCACCAAAACACCACCTGGCCGCTGACACCGAGCTGCTGAAATCCATCGAATACATGTACACCCGCAAAAACCGTGTGGGCTACAGCTATCTGTGCATTCGCTGGAACAAGACACCGGCTGAAGTCGAAAAGATTGTTCGCAGCCGCAAATTTCCGCGCCGTATTACAGGGTTGCAGGCCATTGAAAAAAACGCGGGTTACTGGACGCCAGCCGACGTGCATGCCTATGAAAAGTCCACCGGCATGGAGGTCGTTAATCCATGACCACCCCACAATCCCCAATCCTCGCAGCTGCAAAGCTGAACCAGACCGAGGCCGCCAAAGCCGCCGGATGCAGCGTCTCCCACTGGAAGCGCGAAGTGGAAGCCAACCGCGCACCACAGCCGCTGTACATTGCTGGCAAAAAGGTCTGGCTGGAGTCAGACATTGAAGCCTGGATCATCCAGCAGAATCCGCAGCTTCTCGCCGCCATTGAGCTGAAGCAACAGGCCGCCGCCCTGATGGCAAAAAGCAAATTCCGCCGTAAGTCAAAGCCAGCCAGCAAGCTGGGGGTGGCCGCATGATCACTATTACAACCAACAACGGCGGCACCTACCGCGTCAATGTGCGCACCGTGACAGGCCGAGCAGTGGCAGTAGAGGCCATTGGGCCAGACCTGTACCTGCCAGCCGACCCGGTGGACGTATCACTGGAGACCCTGGGCGCTCAGTTCATCGCCAATATTGGCCCGCTGCAGCTGGGGCCAATCGATCAGAGACAGGCAGACAACCTGATCACCTACCTGAAAACCGCACTGGAAGACGCCGGCATCAGCTGGCAGACCCTGCACGCAGCTTGAGGGATCAGCAATGGCCACATCCATTGAAAAGGTGGAATTCAGCGCCGGTGGTAATCACTGGCGCCTGACCAAATCCGCAGACAGCCGCCTGAACAAACTGACGCTGATCATGGGCAACAACTTGCAGGCGTTTGCCGATCCGTCAGCCGTCACGGTGAACGAAATGCCATCCATGAATTGGCTGTATTTCGGTGACATTCACCTGTGGGACATCACCGATGTTGCCGCCGAACAGATCAGCGCCTTTCTTGCACAGCAGCGGGGCCAATTCTGATGGCCTATCAGCTGCTGTTTTGCCATGGCTGCAAACGCGAATACACACTACCGCCTGACACCAATCTGGTTTACTGCCCAGCCTGCGCGCAGGACGGCTGGCAGGAAATGCTGGTCGATGAAATGCCAACACCCGTCAAACAGCCAGCACCGGCACCGTTGCCAGAAATGGCCAGCATCGCACCGCTGGAGCTGGACGGCGGCGACCTGGAAACAATCGCCCAGGTACTGGCCGAGATGCACACCGCGGTAAAAGCGATTGCCGACGACCAACCAGCAGGCACCGCCGACCACCTGAAAAAATCCCAACAGGCGGAACACCTGCTGGCCACCTACTGGAAAATCCAAGACGAAATCGACCGCCGAGCCGCCATAAGCGCCGCCCGGCTTCAGCGTTTCGCCGCCGGTGAAACTGACCTGAACGCCAAACAAGGCGGGCGGGCCGCATGAGCGACGGCAACGCCAACCCGCTGGCGCTGGTGTCAGCCATAGCGCCAAAGCCAAAACCCTACTGGCTTGAGCAGGCTGAAGGCGTAGCCGCCCTGTACCCAGCATTTGAAGTCCCACTGATGCACGACTGGAAACGAGTCGTTAAAGCCGCCAAAACCGGCGGCATCCGCGCCGCCAACCAACGCCTGGACGCAATCATTAAACAGTTCAAGTTCGGAGATTTCCGCGTCGATCAATCAGACAACGACGAGCTGGTTAATGACTACGCCAAGGCACAAGCTGAAAAGTGCATCACAGAGTTGCGCGCCTGGATGCTGGGCAATGGCCGGATGCCAGAAAGCGCCGTTAACGTGGTACCGGTCCTGGCGTATCACGGGCTGGATACCAAGCCGGTGGAAGAACTGGACCTGATTTCAGATATGTCAGCCCAGTGCAATCAGCTGGCAGCCGAGATCACAGCCGCAGAAAACATCCTGATCAAATGGCTGAATCGGGTGGAAACCATGCGCTGGTCACACCGGGTAGCGGCATTGAAAACCCGCAAAATGGAACTGGCCATGGCCAGCCAGCGCAGAAAATTAGAGCGCATGGAATCAAAGCTGGCAGACATACCAGCAAAGTGTCGTGCGCTCCTGATGCGACTGCAGGATCAAGCCTGGTGGCGCCGTAAAACCCGCAGCGTATCCGCCCGCAGGATTGAAGGGATAACCCGTGATCTGGGATTTGTAAACAAGGCCAGGTCAATCTATTGCAGCGACTTTGGCCGCCGCGAATACCGCCGCCGTAAGCAAGCCAACCTGGAAATGATGGACTACACCGTGCTGGAAAATGACGACGGTGAACAGTTCACTCTGGCCGATCTGGCCGCTGTATCCAACGCCAACCCATCCATTCGCAAAACAGAACTCATGGTGCGCCTGGCCGGTTTCGATATCTGGGCACAGGAACTGGGTTACGAAGGCTATGCAATCACCCTGACGACCCCGAGCAAGTACCACGCCCACAACCAGCGTGGCTTTAAGGGCAGTTATCGAAACCCGAACTTCAAAGGCTACACCGCCCGTCAGGCACAAGATTACCTCTGTGACGTATGGAATAAATTCCGCGCCAAGGCTTGCCGCCACGACTGGCGCTATTTTGGTTTCCGTGTAGCTGAACCACACCACGATGGCACGCCACACTGGCACCTTGCCTTGCACATCCACCCGGACGATGCACAAGACTTGCTGAACGCCTTTTATGCACAGGCCATGAAGGTGGACGGCAATGAACGGGGCGCCGTAGAGCACCGCTTTGTCGTCGAAAAAATGAAAACCGGCATCAATCCAAAGACCGGAAAAAGCTATTCACTGGCCGGGTACATGGCCAAATACATCAGCAAAAACGTGGACGGCGAACACATCGATGCCGACGAATACGGCACACCGGCGGAATCATCCGCCGAATCCGTAGTGGTCTGGGCAAGCCGCAACGGCATCAGACAATTCCAGCAAGTAGGCGGACCGAAGGTATCCGGATGGCGCGAACTGCGCCGCCTGGCGCGTCAGCCAGCTGATGAAATAGCCCAATTACCGCCACTGGTCAGAACCGCCGTGGAAGAAGTGGAGCGCCTGACACAAGAGAGCGCCGCAGAAGCCTGGGCATGGTACTGCCGATACTGCGCAGAAAACGGAAAGATCAGTTTGTGGCGCATCGTCAAAACCGCCGAAGAAGCTATGACCGCCATTGAAGAACAGGTGGACGAAACCAGCGGCGAAATCATCACCCACGAATACAACTACACCGACACCAAGTTTATTCAGAACGCCTATGGCGAGCTGGTCGAAAGAGAACACGGTATTCACGCCATCCTGGCCGGTTCTGAAATGTTCATTCAGACCCGCTTTAAAACATGGGTACGCATACCCAACGCCACCCGATCAGAAGCCGAAGCCATCCGCGAACGCCGCAAGGCGGAGAGGGCCGCACGCGCAGCGAAGGCCGAAGCGCAGCGCGCAGCGCGAGCAGCTGTTAAAGGCGCGACAGCGCCGCCTTGGACTGGTGTCAATAACTGTTCGGGGCCACCGGTGCCAGTCGAAACAGACCAGAAAAGAGCCACCACCAAACGCGGCCAGCAAGCCGAATTGTTCCACTAACGAGACAAATATCTAAGGAGGCCAACCAATGAACATCATCACACTGAAAGCCATCATTGCCGTGGCAGTGGCCATGAGTGCCTGGGCAGAAGTTCAGCTGTTCGCATCATTTGCACCAGAGCCAGGCAACTGGCTGGCTGCCACCACCATGGTACTGGGAACACTGGGCGGGCTGTTTGTGGTTGCCCAGTTTGCACTGGCCGCACAGGCCGCCGACCGCTGGCACCAACAGCCATGGCTGGCCGCTGCCAGCGGTTTCACCTGCGCGGTACTGCTGGCCATCAGCGTGGCTGGTACCGCGTCATGGTTCGAGGCCGCCTACCAGCACCGGGTACAAGACCAGCAACCAACCGAACCAGACACCAACACCAAACTGATGCTGGGCCAAATCGAACAGGACCAGGCCAGCGCCGCCGATCTGCTGGCCACAGCCGCCGCCGAACGCAGCCGGGGCAATCACTGGCGCGCCGGTGAACTGACCCGCGAAGCCAACCAGATCAGCGCCCGTGCCGCTGCACAAATCGCCCAGCTACAAACCACCGCCGACAGCGTAAAGGGCGCTGCACCGGCCATGACAAGTCAGGCAACCATAGCAGGTGCGGCACTGGGTGACCGCCGCGGCCTGCTTTGGTTTGGCATTGCACTACTGACCGACCTGGTGCCACTGCTGGCGGTACTGCTGCTGGTAGCCAAGCCAGTCGAAGTTCAAGAGCCAAACCCAGTATTGCCACCAGTTAAAAACGAACCGCCACAAGTACCAGACCACACCAAAGCACCAACACGAACACCAGAACCAACACCAGAACCAACACCAGAACCGCTGGGAGATCAGGAAGCCGTGCGCAGATTGCGCCAGCACATCCGCACCACAGGCACCGTACCAACCCGCCGCCAGGCACAAGAGCAGCTGGCCATCAGTAACACCAAATACCGCCGTGCCTGCCATGCGCTGGAGCAGCAGGGAATCATCCAACAACCAGCACCTGGTAAACCGTACCAGGTGCTTAACCAACTGGAGGCAGTGTAATGAGCCGCGACCGACTGACACCACAAACAAGAGCGGTGGAACGAGCCGCCATGAATGCAGCCACCGCAGCCTTTATGGCCGCCGGTGGACAGATCGAACAGATACCGGCCAGCCAGTACCGCAAAAACCACGGGCTTAACAAACACCCGAATGGCCGAACCAATATCAACCTGAAGCGAGCACCACGAAAATGAACGGATACCAACAAACCACTATGGGCACCCAGCATAACCAGCAGCAGCGCCAGCCACACCATGCACCGCAGCACACCGACCACGGACAACAACCGGCAAGCATGGGAATGGGATACAGCAACCAGGCAGGCTTTGCCTACAACATGAACGAAGCCAATGCAGAGCGAGCAGGGGAAATGCCGTTCATCGACATGAGCGGCGCATACGTCCTGACCATCAAGCGCGCCCAGTACGTGAAAGCAGCCACCGGCCACCGTTCTGAAGGGCTGGAGTTCCACACCGAAACAGACGACGGCCAGCAGGCTAATTACCTGAACCTGTATTTTCAAAAGGGTGACGGTTCGCGCACCTGGCAGGCAGCACTTCTGGATGCACTGCTGTGGCTGGCAGGGCTGAAGGGCTTTAACTGGGTGGCAGGCGTAGACGACAAAGGCCAGCAATGCACCATTGCCAACGAATTGACAGGCGTTCGACTGGGTTTTGTATTGCAGGCAGAGGCATACACCACCGAGCAAGGGAAACAGGGAACGCGCCTGAATATTCGTCAGGTGTTCGACCCGGCCACACGCTGCACCATGACAGAAGCCAAGTCTGGTATGCAGCCAGAAGCAGTGAACAAACTGCTAAAACAACTGGGCGTCTGATAAGCAACACCAACCGCCCGCCGATCTGGCGGGCCTAACCACAGGAGTTGACACCCAATGACCGAACGACCTACCCTGATTCAGTCCCGGCAAAATCCGGGGCCGGGTTTGGCGACCCGAAATCATCCTTGGAGACACCAGCCGCCCTCCAGCGGTTTTTTTGTGTCTGTGCACTGCTACGCCTGAGTTATGGGCGGGCCGTGTGGGCAGCCTTCGGGCTGGCCGGGGTTCTCTTGGATGACCGGTTCGCCAACCCGCACGGTTCCGCTCTCCATGTTTGGCGACATGGAGCGGATAACCTTTTTATCATCCGAGGATATCCAGCATGACAACTCAAAATTGGCAGCAAGTCCTGCCACCCCAAGCCGTCACCACCCAACACGGCGAACTTACCACAACCAGTCTTAAGATCGCTGAAGCGTTTGGAAAACGTCACGACGACGTCCTGCGCCGGATTCGTAGCATTAATTGCAGCCCTGAATTCAACGCCCGCAATTTTGCGGGCGTTGAATATTTGGACAGCAAAGGCGAGCGCCGCCCCATGTATGAACTCACCCGAAACGGGTTTTTCTTCATGGTGATGGGATTCACCGGCAAAAAAGCAGAACGAATCAGAGAGGCCTACATCAACGCCTTTGATGACATGGAGCGACAGCTACAACAGCGAGCCGTCAGCCAACAGAACCTGGTATGCCTGGCCAGCCACGCCACCGAGATAGACCGAATCTGGCGCGCCCAACTGCAACCGGCGTTAATCTCGCTACAGTCACCAGCCCGGCATGAACTCCATGAACGCATACTGACCGCCGCCTACATCGGCCGTCAGGTGCTGGCTAACCGTTAATAAACAAAAAGCCCGGCAATGGCCGGGCTTTCAACAGATCAGTTCGGAGGTTTAAGAATCGTCTTTAACGGTGAACTGCAGGTGTTCACCCAGACCATCAACCATCAGACTGCAGTGGACATGGACGTACTTGAAGACTTCGGCATCATTCAGGATACCCGTGATGAAATTTTCTATATCTTCTTGTGCTTCCCGTTTCTGACCATATTGACTATCGCGGGCCAAGTACAATTCACCAACAACAACTGTTTCAAGGTGGTCGACGTTAGTGAACTGGGAGGATTCTTTGATTGCTCGTCTTGCCTTTTGAGCTTCTGCCTGGCATTGAGCGTTTTTGGGGCTTATGGAGTATGTGAGCTGGTAGTGACGGTACGGCATGTTACTCTCGATCATTGGCTTAATAATGAGCCAGAATTACACAGCAGCAGGGCCAGTAGCAATATGGTATTTCTTGCTGGATAGGAGATAGTTTGACCCTTTCTGCCGCCTAGTGTTTCCGGCTGCTGGATCACATCACTAGCAGCATGGAAGGAGGGATTGAAGGGACTTAGCAGCGAGCCGACAAATCAGCAACCAGCACCCGTCGCTCATCAGCAGGCAATTGGTCAAACAAGTGGGATAACGTCATTTGTGCCGCCGCCGCTTTGGCGGGTATAACCGGTGCAGAAATAAGGCGATGAACAAAACCTGCTAGTCAAAAACAGATCAGAGAGAGTTGTAGCAACAGCAGCAGATTCTGACGGCAATCGTGGAAGAAGCGGAACCGCAAGCACCATCAAAATGACGAGTTCGTCTAGCGACAGGGGAACCATCAGCGCGGTAGTTTGGCGAAACATTAACAACGAGGGTCATTTTATGAACCTGCAAACAGAGATCGCTACCGCGTTGATTGGATTATTTAAAAACCTGATGGCAAGTAAGGCACCAGGGCAAGACCTGCTGCTAACGGATAGCGACGTATTGGGCCTGTTGTTCCTGTTGGATCTGGTAGAACAGAGGGTGTGATACAACACAAAAAAGCCCGGCGGTTGCCGGGCTTTTGTTTAAAAATCGAAGGTCATGTGCTTGCCAAGGCCATCAACCATCAGACTGCAGTGGACATAGACATACTGAAGGACTTCTGCATTGATCAGCATACCCCTGATGAGATTTGTTATATCTTTTTGTGCTTCCCGTCTCCGATCACTTTGACTCTCCTCCTCCAAGAGCAATGTACCAACAACAACTGTTTCTAGGTGTTCGATCTTAGTGAACCGGGAGGATTCTTTGATTGCTCGTCTTGCCTTTTGAGCTTCCGCTTGGCGTTGATCGTTTATGGGGCTTATGGAGTATGTGAGCTGGTAGTGATGACGCGGCATGTTACTCTCGACCATTGGTTTAATAATGAGTCATAGTGGCACGGCGGATTGGCCAGTAACAAGACGTTTTTTGGATTAGAGAGCAGAGTTTCAGGCTATGCTTAGTGGTTTCTTGTGTGCCGCGATTGGCTGATGGGTTGTGTAGCATTTGGAATTGATCGAAGATTCAGTTTTCATCGAGCTTGGTAGTAAGTGTGGAGTGCGTAAAGCATGGATGAATTGAAATTGGTCTGGTGGAATACAGCGCTAAGTCCAGCGGCCAGTACTGAGCCATCAGAAGATGAATATGCATTTGTATGTCGTACGATTGAATATTTTATCAAAGATCAATGCGCAGACTTTATAGCTCTGTGTGAGATAAATGATGATGCATATGATTATATCTGTTCGGTTTGTAAATTTGATGGATATCGGTTCGTTTCTGGGGTGAATAAAGTTGGCCAAACGAATTTTGATTTGATGTATATAATCAATGTCAGCAAGGTAGATGATTTTGCTTTTGAGAATGTTGTTTATGTTAAGAATAATAGAACCAAGAAAATAGCTCAAAAAATTGCTATAAAAGTTTGTGGCTTTGAAGTTCCTTTAGTTATATTTGCATCTCATTGGCCATCAAAAATAAGGGGCGGTGAAAATGGTAATGATAGATATGAATATGCTATGAACTTGCAAGTGGAGGCTCATGATGTTTTTAAAAACTCAAAAGATGGTACCCCGTATGTTATTTTGATGGGGGACTATAATGATGATCCATTTTCGGCATGTATCTTTGATGGTTTGATGGCAACTAGGGATCGAGAGCTAGTCTTGAAGAGAGATGAACTGCTATACAATCCATATTGGAGGATAATGTCAGATTTACCTCATTATGAAAGGGTTATGGGTAGCTATTACTACAAAAGCGGTGCGTTAACTAGGTGGCATGTGTTTGATCAGGTTATCTTTTCAAAAGCCTTTCTTCAAAATGGTGATTGGATCTATTGTGATGGCTCGACTCTTATAATGGATATTCCGGCAATGACTGACGTAGTTTTAAGCTCTAAACATAAATTTGATCACATGCCTTTATCGGTAAGAATTAAGAGGGATATGTAATGGCTGACTTTAAATCATTTCTTGATATTGGGCTTTCAAAAGCTGATAAGGCTGCTGAAAATATTAAAGAAATTCACGCAGTTCTGGATGACTTGAACCGGCAGATTAAGGAAGCTACTACCGGAACAGTTTCTATTGGAATAACGCAAGGCACAAAGGAAAAGGATATGTTTCAGGTGATTATATCACAAGGTATTGGTTCTAGATATATAAACACAACTTTCTTGAGTGCATTTAATGATGAAGTTGGTACAGAAAAGGAATTGGCAGAGTTTAAAATATCGGATGATGGATATCCGTGCAAAATATCAATTGGTGAAATAACGAAGTCATACCAGGATAAGGAATCATTAATAGAAGGGTTGGAGGAATTATTATCAACAACCAGAGTTGGGAAAGCTATTCGAGAAGTAATGCTAAGCGATGATAAAGACGATTGAATAGTTTTTTCTGGCTGCTGGATCACATTACCAGCAGCTTGGAGGGAACGAACGGAGGAAGTTAGACGCGGGCTGACAAATCAGCAACCAGTGCCCGACGTTCATCCGCGGGCAACTGGTCAAACAGGTGGGATAATGTCATTTGTGCCGCCGCCGCTTTGGCACTGATCCAGTGGCCGAAGCAAATATCAAACGTGGCCGATTCGCCAGCATGGTCACATTCATGGTTCTGGCAACGCGCATACACCGTATTCACGGTATCAGTAACTGACGCACGGCTATAAACAGTCATGGCCTTCTGGCAGCTTGGGCATTTGATTCGCATATCAGAAACCTGTTCGATTTGGCGGGCGGGAATTGTACTGGTGTCGTCCGACAAATCATAACCGTATTTGGTAAGAAATTCAGCATTCATGCGGGGTCGCGTCCTTTATTGGGTGGTGTCAACACCGGCATTAAAGTCAAAATCAAAGGCTATAAAGCCAAGCTGGTCGTTAATATCCTGGAACGGCTGAACGTGGGCGCGGGTTTCGTTCTGGCGGTAAAACCGCTGAATCTTATCGATATCACCAAAACCGCCGGTATTCTCCGGCGCCATCCCAGCCAGCGCAGGCTGCATACCGTGCGCAATAAGAATATCCTGTTTGCTGATATTCTTGATTTTCTCGAAATCATCCTTCTGACCAATATCACCAACAGGGATAAGTTTCACGGCCTCTTTATCTCCGCCGGGAATGTTCAGATACATCGAACGGAAGTTACCCGGTCCCTTGCTGTTAGCCACTGCCGTTTTGATTTTTTCTTCCAGGTCTTTGTCCATGTTGGCGCTATTGGTGTACAGGATGTAGCCCATGTGCGAGCCGTTTTTGTAATAGCGACGGCGGAACAGTGTGGCATCACTGTTTAAAAACACATCATGCAAGGCGCCGATCCAGGGCGGCACCCCGTAAATGCCCTGGCCGGTGTCGTAGTGCAGCGCCATAACCACTTCACCGGGCTGGAATTCAATCGTGTCCAGCCCATCATAACGCAGCAGAAAAAACCGGCCATTACGGCCACGGCGCATATTCAGCGCGGGCAAGTGCGTTAATGCCAGCACCTGGCCAAAGCGGTTGCGAACAACCTGGGCGAAGCAGTAGCCGAATGTCTCCAGGTCGCGCATCACCTTGATAAACTCGCCCAATTTCATGGCGCTGGCGTCTGGCTTAAAACAGATAGCAGCTTGCTGCACTTTAAAATTGATACAGCGGCGGTGGTGCGCATTGGCGCGGCCGAGTTTATCCAGCCCGCCGGGGCTTATCGGTGGCGTGTAATACTGGCCGTTGTCGTAGTAATACACGCCCAGAATATCTTCCAGCCCGTTGATAATCGGCTCGGGGTCGCCAAAGGTGAAGGCAATCACGCCATCACTGATAGAGCCTGCCGCAGTTTCTGGCGCGTTTTCAGTACTAGTGGTGTGTTGGCTGGTGTTTGGTGTAGCGGTAGCGTCAGAAGTCATCAAGCGGCCTCACTCAGTGCGCAGGTAGTTTGTCGGCGGCTGCCATCGGTAGAAGTCAGGGGTTCGTATTGCAGGGCGTGCATAATTGCCCAGGCCACATCGGCGTGGCCTATGTTCTTGTCGCGGCTGGCCACGTAGGTAATCCCGTTGGCGGTGGCCTGGCGTTTAATCGCCATAAAGGCCATGGGAATGTCGGCGTGTTCGCCATCCCACTGCACCCGGTTGTCTTTGATCATTGACTGGGCTTTCAGCACCAGCCGGTTTTTAACCTCCACCGAATAGTGCAGCGGTACCGCCGCCGGGTAATGTTCCTGCACCGCCTCGAATACACCAGAGCCTGGGCCAGTCACATCAATGGCCACAAACACGGTATTGAACTGGTCAATAAGCTCTTTCACCGTGCGTGCCTGGAACGCCCAGTTTTCATTCAGCATGGTGACACGCTTCAATAGCGTGAATTTGCCACCCTTCTTCAGCGGTACAGCAAGCACCACAACTTCAGCGCTATCGCGTGATCGGCTGGGGTCGTATCCGATCACTACAGGCCGTTCACCATACGGGCGAACATCGTCGGGCTTATACCCGGGCCAGCGCGAATCATTGGCCGCACAGCGCAGCAGCTGATCCAGCACAAAGGCGCTGTTTTTATCGTCGATAAAGTGGCACTCATAGAGCTGCTTGAATGACTCGTCGTCGTTCTCCAGCATCAGATCGTGCAGGTCGAACAGATCACAGCCACCGGCCATGGCATCGTGAATGCTGATTACTTTGCGATAGAAGCCATCATTGGCTGCCACACCACGGCGCAGCGATTTGGCATCTGGCATCACAAAGTCAGGCAGGGTGGGATCTTTTTCGCGCTTCTTCAGATAGCGCGCACCGCTCCAAATCTGATAGGCATCATGCGACTGGGTAGACGGCGTGCTGAAATAGGTTTTGCGGTAGTGTTTGTGAGAGGCAATTGCCCCGGCCAGTTTTTCCAGCTTCTCAAAATCCCGAATCCAGAACACCTCATCCAGATACACATCACCCGACGGACCCTGAGCCGTGTTGCTATTGGTGCTTAAAAACCAGAACGTCACCGGGCCGTGGTCGGTTTGAATCGTGACCTCATCACCGCCCTTTATCTCAACGCCAAACCACTGCATGGCAAACGCCAGAATGTACCGCTTGAACAGCCGCGACTGGGATTTACTGGCTGACAGAAATGCTTTGTTTCGGCCTTCAATAAGCGCCAGCGCGAACGCCTCGCGGGCGCAGTAGAATGTCCAGCCGATCTGCCTGGACTTCAGATAAAACCGGCGCCGCAGCTTGTTGTTTTTATCCGCCAGAACCTTGTCGAATTCATCCAGCTGATAACCAAACATGCCTTCACGAAAATGGCCCAGCACTTCATCACGGCCAATGCCACGAAAATCATTTTTCAGGCGGCGGCCTTTGCGCGGATTTCTTTCAGTGTCATCGGTGGACGGTGGCGGCTGTTTTTCAAGAGCTTCAAGCGGCAAGCGCACCTGGACCTGGTGGGCAGCCTCAAGGATAGGGCCAGCCTGGCCATCCGGTACCTGAGCAGCAATGCGGCCCTGTTGTTTCTGATACTTGAACAGCGAACCCTGCAGGCTTTCCAGCTCGTTCAACTGGGTCGGCGTCATATCATCAGAGCGATTCAACAGCGCCAGAATCCGCCGCTTGTAGGCTTCTTCAATGTCATCGGTCTGAACCAGGTCAGACCAGTTATATTTTTCTTCCCAGTCATACAGCGTGCGCCGTGGAATCTTGGTTTCTTTCGATATTTCAGGGATACGCCAGCCACGGCAATACAAACCACGGCAGTGGGCTTTCATATCATCAGAATAGGGTTTTGCCATACGGCACCAATAAGCAGCGGTGAATAACAGGTAATAACCGCAGTGTATGGGCCGGGATGAATAAAAACGCGGGTAATGATTTTATAAAGACCTATATAAAACAAAATAGAAAAAACGCGAATTTTTGCCGCTCAAAATACTGGGTTTATATCGCTAGGCTTGCCATATCGAAAACGATTAACAGAGATATGGCGGGGATATGTGAATGCTTTTAACGGATTGGCTGGTTATTGGAACAGCAGGCGCCACGATTGATGGGCGTGATATTCCAGAAGATTGGTTAACCGCAGCGGCTGAACAATACGACCTCGACGTATATACCGCCGTGATCAACTCCGACCACCTGCTGGAATGGTACGGCAGCTTTGGCACCGTGCAGCAAGTGCGCACCGGAAAAAGTAAAGACGGCAAGACGACCCTGGAAGCCCGGATCAATCCCAACCGCCGCCTGGTGGAAATGAACGGCACTGGACAGAAGCTGTTTTTCAGCATGGAAATCATTCCCGAATTTGCCGACACCGGCCGCGCTTATCTGGCCGGTCTGGCCGTCACCGATCAGCCAGCCAGCCTGGGCACCAGTGCAATGAAGTTCAGCGCCAATAAGGCAGCCATGTTCAGCACCGCCACCCCGTTGGACCTACACCTGGACAGGCGAGACGACCAGGAACCGGGCTGGTTCAAAAAATACCTTCCGTTTTTCAAAGGCACCAACCACACGCCAGAACCACAGGACGACGAAACCATGACCCCGGAACAACTGAACCAGATTACCGACGCCATCAAGGCCCAGGGCGAGCAATTCACCAACGCACTGGCCGCGCTGAAACCGGCCGAAGGCCAACAGCCGCCAACTGAACCGGCCACACCGCCAGCAGGTGAACAATTCAGCCTGGGCGACGTTATGAAAAAGCTGGAAGGCATCGAAAGCAAAACCACCGAACTGGAAACCCAGTTTGCCACGCTGAAGCAAACCCCGGTGGGCGGCACCAACACCCCGGACCACACCGGCGGCAACGACGACACCCGCGACGTTTATTAACAGCCAGACACTGACCGCCGGGCCATTCATTCAGAATTAAGGAATCACAATGCAAAACGCCACCCGACAGCTTTACACCCAGCACCTGAATGATCTGGCCCGCACCTATGGCGTGCCAGACGTAACCAAAGCGTTTGATATTTCAACCCCCATCGAAACCAAGATCCGCAAGGCCATTCAGGAAAGCATCGAATTCCTGAGCCTGATCACCATGCGCACCACCGACAAACTCAAAGGCCAGGCCCTGAGCGTCGCGGTTAATGGTGGCGGAGCAAAGCGCACCAACACCGCCAACGGCCCGCGTAAAGGCCGCGTATTGGGTGGCCCGGATGGCACCAACTGGGAACTGGCATTCACCGAATTTGACGTGGCTGTGCCCTACGAACTGCTGGACACCTGGGCCAGTGAACCCCAGTTCTATCAGTTCCTGATGCAAGCGGTTTGGCAGTCAATCGGCCTGGATAAGATGACGATTGGTTTTTACGGCACCAGTGTTGCGGCTGAATCCGACATTGCCACCAACACCCTGATGGAAGACGTGAACATTGGCTGGCTGCACAAGCTAGCCACGGAAAACAGCAGCAACTACCTGACCCAATCCGGTGCCACCGCGGACCAGGTGAGCATTGGTGCGGCCGGTGATTACAAAAACCTCGATCAAATGGTGGCCGACGTGTTTAACGGCATTCCGGTGCACCGTCGCACCGGTAACGAGGTGGCAATTGTTGGCCATGACCTGGTGGCGGATGACATCAACAAGGTGTTGGCAATCCATGGCCAAACCCCAACGGAAAAACAGGTGCAACTGGTTCGACTGTCCAAGTCCTACGGGACGCTGCCATCCATCGTAGTGCCGAAGTTCCCCGGCATGGGCGTCATGGTGACTGACCTGAAGAACCTGCAGCTGATCAGCCAGAAATCCGGCATGCGCCGCACCGAGCGCGACGAACCGGATTACAACCAGATCACCAGCTACATCAGCGACAACGACGCCTACGCCATCGGCGACCTGAGCGCTATTGCTGCCGTCAACGCTGACAACGTGGTGTTCAAGGAATCCTGACTCTGACCGGCCCCGGTAACGGGGCCACAAGAATTCCCCTTAACCAGTAACCAGTACAACAGGAACAAACACCATGAGCACCCCATACCGCCGCCACCAGGAACGTGTGCGCCAGCAGCAGCAAGCGGAAGCAGCCCGTGCCGCCATTGCCGAAAAGCGCGCACCAGAACCACTGGCCGACGTAGCCGCCACCATGGCCGCTATCGATGTGAATCTGGATGCCGATCTGGCCCGCATCAGCAACACGCCACAGCCAGCGCGTGCCGCCCTGAAAGCGGATCTGCTCAAGGGTTACATGCCATCCGTGCGCAAGTACCTGGACGCAGACGAGGTGTACGCCAACCAGGCGCTGGTTATGTGCATGATCTGGGGTTTTGACCTGCTGGAAGAACAGCACCCGGCGGGTGACATCGTGGCCACCATGGAGCTGGCCACCGCAGCAGTGGAACAGGGTCAGAAAATGCCGCAACGCTTCAACCGCGACCTGCCGACGTTTGTTGCGGATGCCGTGCGCTTGTGGGCAGAGCAGCAAATCAAACTGGGCCATAGCCCGGAACCGGCATTCAGCCAGGTATTTGCCAAGCTGGAACACTGGCCGGTACCCAAGCCGGTGCTGATGAAATACCACAAGGTCGCCGCCAACATCGCACTGGATGCCAGCGACTGGGAACGGGCTTATACGTTGCTGCTGAAGGCGGATTTATTGAGCACGCCAAAACACCCGGCCAAGGTCAGCACCAAGCTGGCACTGGCCAAAAAAGAACTGGAAAAGCAGGGAAAAGCCCTGCCCAGCGTCCAGCGCCAAGGCGCTGACACACCGGCACAAGACGCGCCGGAAATGAAGGACCAAAGCACGGACGACAGCGACATGGACGAAAAGGGAAATGCCGCGAGTGGCACGGACGCCACCACCGAACAACCGGCCACTGAATAACAGGGGCCGGGCACGACTCCCGCACCACCGAACGGCCCCGGCGGGCCGTCAGCTTGGGCAGAGGCCTGACTGATCCAGCCGGTTAGCCGTTCCCTAATTTTAACGAGGCAGGCATGAACTGTTCATTTGCACCCGATCCAGCCCAGCAACGCGACCCGGCAGACATCCCAAACGCCGCGTTTTGGCCTGCCCTGAACATGACCACCTTTTGCGACCAGTACGCCATCGACGCGGCACTGGATAACGCCATGATCCGCAATGCCCTGATGATTGCCGCCGCTGCTACCAACCGCCGCCTGGCAACCTGGCAATCGCAACAGGTCGCCGCCGGATTCAGCACCTTGGCCGACGACCAGCTGGGTGGTGCCGACATCCTGCCGCAGCTGTATCTGGCCGCCGCCTACAACACCGCAAAAGCAGACCTGGTTCGCCGGTCCATCAGCACCGGCCGCCGCGAAGATGCCGAGGCTGCCGCCCGCGAAGCCACCGACCTGGCAGACCACTATCAGGCCCAGGCCACAGCAGCACTGGCAGAGATTCAGAACCAGAGCGCTACCGGCGTCTGGCTGATCTGAGAGGTCAAACATGCAAACACTCAACAGCCTGCACGCCATGATCCTGGAGCACAAAGCCGCACTGGGCATTAACCACCAGAGCGTGGACGTGTTCATGGAACGCGGACGCCTGGAGCGTGGCAGCCACAAGGAAGACGAACGAGGGCTGCACTATCTGGATTTTCGTTATTCGCTGGCGCTGGCCATCGAAAACATGCATGCCGACCGTGCTGCACCACTACTGATCTGGCTGCACCAGTGGGTGGGTGGTCTGGATAACCGCGCCGATCTGGCAGAACCAGACATCGTGGTAACAAACACCAGCAGCAAACTGGCAGACGTAGAAATGACGCTGGAAGTACGCGACGGAATTTACCTGGCGCGTGATCCAGCCGGAGAAATTAACGCGCTGGGCGAGCAGTGGACACTGGGCACCCACACCATGGACGTGGCCGAGGAATTCAGCATCAGCGGTGCTATCAAGGGGGCCATCTGATGACGGCATTACGCATCGACCTGGCCGGTGACAAGCGACTGAAAAAGCAGCTCAAGGCATTACAGCCGGGGCCACGCCAGCGCGCCCGCTTTCACCGCACCACTGCGCGCCGGGTGATTGCCAGTGCCAAGGCCAATATCAAGTCCCAGCACACCGTGGGCGGCCAGCCAATGGCCAAACGCAAGCGCGGTACCCACCCGGTATTGCGAAAGCTGACAGCCGGGCAGCGCCTGAAAGCATTCACAGGCCCAAAACGTGGGGTAGTGACGTGGCAGTCCAACAGAGCCGGGAAGATTGCCCGCGCCCAGCAAGACGGCCACACCGAGCGCAAAACCGCCTCGCAGGCAGCCCGCGAAGGTAAGCGAAGGGGCGAACCTGACTACTCAGCACCGGCCACGCTGGCACAGGCAAAAGCCTTGATAGCCGCTGGGTACCGCCGTCCAACAGGCCAATACAAGAGCGGGGCCAAAGCAGGGAAAAGCAAGACCAGAAAGGTCAGCGCCAAACGCATCACAGAAACCATGACTGTGGGGCAAGCCAGTCGGATTCTGCGCATTCTGCGCGGCAAGGCATCCGTGAAAGCCTGGGACATTGAAATACCCGCCCGCCCGTTTTTCGGCCTCAGCAGCGCCGACGTGGTAGAGCTGAAACGCCAGTACATCAACGACATTTTGAACGACACCAGGCGCGCCGCCTGATACAGACACAACCGGAGCAGAGCACATGCCAGCACCCAGTATTTCAATCATCCAGCAGAATCTGAACCAGGGCGGCAATTCGGACGTAGAGCGACGCCCGTTGTTTATTGGTCTGAATCAGGAAAATGCCAACGACGCCGCCACCGTGACAGACGCCGGAGCCGTGCACACCATCGGCAAAACCACCGACCTGGACGCCATCCTGGGCGCCGCAGACAGCAACCTGAAAACCCAGATCGAAGCCGCCCGCGCCAACGTCGGCAGCACCTGGACCGCATATGTTGTACCGCTGTACAGCGCACTGGGTACCGGTGACATCGGCGTACCATTCAGCGATTGGGACGTTGCGCTGGAGCTGGCATTGGGACAGCCCAACAACATCAAGCCTGAATTGGTCGCGCTGACTGACGAAGTGGGAACCGACGATCTGGAAGACATGCAACTGGCAGCTGATAACGCCGCCGCCACCTGGGCAAAGTTGATTACGATCCATGCACCAGTAGCTGGAAACGACGGCAGTCAGACATGGGCCGATTACATCACTGCCACCAAGGCCATCAACGCGGGCGTGCTGTTTGACCGCGTGCATCTGGTACCGCAGCTGCACACTACCAACCTGGGCGCCGTGATTGGCCGCTTGACCACTGAGACCGCCAGCATTGCCGACAGCCCAATGCGGGTAAAAACCGGTGTCGTACTGGGCCTGCAAGACGCTCCCTTAGACGCCGATGGTGTTGCGCTGGAGTTGGATCACATCAAGGAGCTGTCAGAGGCGCGCTTTTCTGTGCCGTACTGGTACCCGGACCTTACTGGCATGTACTGGTGCGACCATATGAGCCTGGACGACCTGACCGGGGACTATTCGGTTTATGAAAACCGCCGCGTGGTGGACTACACCGCCCGCCGTATCCGCCCATTAATGGTGGGCGACGTGGCCAACCGGGCGCTGAACCGCAGCGCCAGTTCCACCGCCTACCACGTCCAGAAATACAGCCAGCCAATCAAGGACGCTGCTAAAGGCAAAGTGATTGGCGGCGAACCAGTAGCCGGGCTGGTACAGCCACCGGTTGATGGTGACGTGGTGATCACCTGGGACAGCTCAACAGAAGTGGTGCTGGCCTTCACCGTAGCCCCCAAAGACAGCCCCAAAAAACTGACCGGCTACATCACGCTGGACCTGAACCGAGTAGAGGCATAACCCCATGAACCGCATTAACGGTAAATCCTTCGACATCCGCCTGATGGGTTTCATGCTGCATGTTGAGAGCTTCACCCTGTCCATTGAAGACAACACCACTGTGGCCAAAAACAAGGGCGTACCAGATGGCACCCTGGCGGGCGACGTGGCCGCATCCGGTGAAATCACGCTGGACATTGCCAACTTCAACCTGTTGACCGCTGCTGCAGCGGAGGCGGGTTCATGGCGTGGTATTCCAGAATTCTCGATTGACGCCTACGCCATTGGCGAAAACAGCCGGGCACAAGAGGCCATGCATGTACACGCCCACGGCTGCAAGTTGCGGGTATCCGATCTGCTCAACATCGACCCTAACAGCAGCGATAAGAGCACCGTCACATTGCCGTATGACGTGACATCACCGGACTTTGTGCTGATCAACGGCGTGTCTTACGTCGATTCCGACGAATTCGAGCGCCTGTAAATCAGCCCGCAGAACCGCCATTAACAACGGAGACACCACCATGACAGCCGTATCCATTCAAGCCATCGCGCTGGCCGTGCGCGCCACTATCGAACAGGCGCTGGCACGCTACCACTTGCCAGACACCGAAGCAGCAGTGCGCCTGCTGCTGATGATTGCTGCCCACGAATCTGGCGCCTTTATATATGTGCGCCAGAAAGGCGGCCCGGCGCTGGGACTGTTCCAGATGGAGCCGCCGACATATCAGTTTTGCATCGACTATCTGACCCGCAGCGGACGCTTTAAAACCATGCCGCTGGGCTACGGGCCACAACGGCTGGTTACGGACAGCGTACTGGCCGCTGGTATGGCCCGCGTTTACCTGTACAGCAAACCGGAACCGTTGCCAGACGCCGACGATCTGGCAGGGCTGGCCAGTTATGCCAAACGCCATTGGAACAGCGAACTGGGCGCGGCCACCGAAGCTGACTACCTGGACGCCTATCTGGCGGTCTATGGGCCAGCATAGGGGACCGCAGCATGATCACAAAATTACTGGGAACCCTGACCTGGAAACTGTTTGCGGATGCCATCAGCGCACTGATTGGCCGCATAGGCTGGCAGATCATCATTGAACGTATGGTCACGCGGATTGTAGTCGCTGGCCTGCGCCAGCTGGAGAGCATGACCAGCAACCGGCTGGTGACAGAAACCGTGGACGACATCATCAAACAGCTGCAAGCGGATGGCCTGAAAAAAGCCAACGAATAGGGAAAGCACAATGCCAGAAATGACACCGGCGGAGCTGTCCGACCTGATGGAGCGGGCCGCCGAAAAAGGCACCAACACCGCCCTGACACGGCTGGGCTTCGACGTGGAAAACCACCTGGAAGCCCAAAAAGATCAGGCGTTTGTGCGCAGCCAACGCAAGGCCAGCGAACAAATCAGCACCGTCACCAGGCGCACACTGATAGGCCTGGTAATCACCGGGCTGGTCAGTTTGCTGGTTGTCGGCATTCAGCACGGCATTACACCCAAGCCCTGACAGCAACGACTGATCGGGCAACCCAACACAACACAGGAAACCAACACCATGGCAGCAACAGCAACCACCGGCAAAAAAGACATCACCCTGACAGTGGCCGAAACCGATCTGCGCTTTAGCGTCGGCCTGACCGAATTCAACGCTTTCCAGAACGAGTTTTTGCCCACCAACAAGGTGGCACCAAGCCACAACTTTCTGGTGCGCAGTATTCACCCGGACGACAAGGAAACATTAACCGCCTGGCTGGATCAGGGGCTGGCGTTTGAACTGGCCAACGCAGTGGCCGAACAGTTCAAGCTGAACACCTCTGAAATAAACCATCACTGATCTATGCAATATTTGTGGGATTCATTGGGTGATTCGGGGAAATATCGGGAACAATTTTGCAATTGAATTGCAGAATGTGAAAACGCTCAGATCACCAAGTAACTACCAACAATCTGAACGATTTCCTGCTCATCTTCATTGGAAATACCCAAGTAAGGGCGAGCTGGAATTTTTTTCCCGGGGATCATGCTTTGTGATGATGTGGTTCCGCCAAAATGTTGCATCGCCGCATACCTAAGCGGCGAGCCAACCAGCAACTCGTCACCATTCACCTGGTAGGTAATCGTCGTTTGTAATTCTCGGGTTTTGCCAGTCAGCGGTTTTTTGTTCAACGCTTTCGCTGTACCAAATTCACGGAAATAGAAGTCGAGTGTGGTTTGGGTATTGGCCTGCCACGGATTGCCGTCTGGATCTGTGGCATTCTGGAATCGTTGCTTGGTCGAGTCGACCAGAGTTTCGCCGATCAACAACAGCATGGGCTCAGGATCTGAGGCTTTTGCGAACAGCTCCTGCAGAACTGTCAGCACCTTCTCGCTGTTGTTTTCGACTGTAATCTTCATTGCGGTGTCAGCGGGTCATCCATCTTGCGCTGCATGTGCGCAATCTGTTCTGGCGTCATGTCAGCTTCACGGGTCGTAATCTCAGCAACGAACTTGCGGCTACGCTGCAGCATTTGACGAGTTTCAGCCTGCCACTGCTCAAAAGAGATGCCTTCTTCTTTGGCAATAGCCTGTTGTTCTTCGACTGGCAAATCCAATACAGATGTCATGGTACCTCCTTCATAACGATAGTTTCGATTCCAGCGTCATCAGTGAAACGATCAATCACTCTGAACCTGGTCGGAGAATTAAACAGCACTTCTCGCTCTGACTCCCCGTAGACACTGATCCAGCCCAGGCGCTTGCCACTCTTGCCGTAAAAAACCAGCCGGTGAGGCCCTGAAAAAACATCCGCCCCGTAACTCGTACTGGTGAACTCCTTCAGAGTCAGCACTTTATTGACCTTATGTTTGGCCAATACAGCAGCTGGCAGTGTTGTGCGTCTGAATGTTTCTCCGTCGTGGTTTGGCAGCTTTCGCAACGCCGATCGCAAAACGGAAATCAGGCCGGACGTCGCTGAGTCCTTTTTATCAACACCGCGCAACTGGCTGTTTATGTCCAGATAGTAGTGGTCAGTATACGCCCGTAGCGCGATCATTTCTGCCTCTGTCAGGCCGTATTCCGTCCCCTTGGTGGAGATTAACGGCTGACTCAGCGCCTCTTTATATTTGCTCACGTCATTCGGATGGAGCGCTTTGCTAACCTGGTTCATCTGCCGCGTGGCTTTCGCTTTAGCAGCGCGCTTGGCGCGGGCTTCGGGCGATACGGGCTTTTTGATTTTGCTGGCCTTGGCTCCCAACTCCTGCGAGACGTCGTCTGCAAACGCTTGAGCCACCGGCTGTGGCAGTTTGGCAGTCTTGCTGGTCACAAAGCCCTGTAGTTCATCCAAAACGGTAGCACCGGGCTGATAGCCCCAGCCCATATCAATACCAGGTGCGGTACCGGTTCGCTCATCGATAGTGTCCCAACCGTCCGGTGGCACTGTATCAGCACCGTCAGGCGGCTTTCGTTTGGCTGTCACATAGCAATGACAGCCCCAACCATTGGGCGGATAGTGAGCCGCCCAAAACGGATGGTCATGGCGCAGCGTCAGCTGAATCTGGCCCCAGTGGTAATGATGTGGCCTGGGATGCAAGACGTTATCGTTATGGCGGTAGGTCCAGTACGGTGCAACCTCCAGCAGCTTAGGATTTTTCAGCTGTGCCAACCGACCTGATGCATAGCTGGTCAGCATGTTGGTCTTATAGATAGTGCGTGTTCGCCAGTTGCGTTCGCCTTTGTATGCCCAGCCATGTTTTTCGACGATCTTGTCGAAGTCCTTTCTGAACCCCTCCAAACCGCCGTCATGTTGTTTTAACCGTTGGTCGATTGATGCTGCCAGATCCGCCAACAGGTCCGCTTTCATGGCTCCGGCAACCGTAAACGCGCGGTCATGGGCGTTATGCAGCATATCCGTCCACTGAGCCGTGGTTACCAGATTGCCCAAGCGCAGCTCTAAGGCTCGGAGCTGCTCCTTAAACTCCAGTTGAACCTGATCCTGGCTTCTGCCGGTAACATCCAACGCCGCGCTGGTCGGCTCCTTTTTAGCCATCGGCTTGGCCGTCCGCGTCCACTTCGTCGTTCACATCAGCGCGGCCTTGAGCATCGGCGACACTAAACGCCAGCTCCATGACGGCGGCCATACTGGTTGCATCCAGATCGTGATAGCTATCCAGAATCGTGTCGCGCAGCTGTTCCAAATCCTCGGCGTCGTCGACCATTCTTCGCAGTTGTTCGATCCATTCCCGCATCGGATCGGCAGCTCCTTGTTGCAGCCGTTCGGTCATCGCGTCCGTTTTTGCGGCGCTGTGCTCGTGTGGGTGATCGCCCTCTGCAAAATCCTGACCCTCATCAACAGCAGCTGTTTTTACCGGATCAGTGGCTGCATCAGCTGCTTTTGTATCCGGTGTTGGAGTCGGTGTGGCTGCATCAGCTGCTTTTGTATCCGGTGTTGGAGTCGGTTCGGCAGGCTCATCTTCAAAATCGTCTTCCTGCAGGTTGTAGGCCCGCATCCAATACTTCTTGGAGAACTTCACACCAGCGGTAGTCAGCTTCCCGTCACGATCTGCCTGGCTCGCATCGCCTTCCTGAGACTCCCAAAGCTCCAGTTTCGGTACCGGACCGCTGATGCCGTTGGCATACATAATCCAATCAATCAGCTGATTTGCCGTGCTCTCAACCAGTCGGGCATCGCTATCGCGCAGATCGTCAGCTACTTCCAAACCTGCTTTGGCGCTGGCCTGAGTAGCACTGGCTTCCGTGGTCTGGTTTTGGCCCAGTAGCGCGATATTGATTTCAGACCGGCACCACATCAGCAATTTTTCATACGCTTCTGCAGCACCTGCTTTTGCTGCAGCCTCCACGATCTCCACACTGGAATCATCCGGCACGACTGCGATCGCATCCTGAATCATGCTTTCCAGATCCATGGCCAGCTCGGCTTTAACATTGCCATTGGTGTTGCGAGGCACTTTGCCAATCAGCCAGGGGGTGCCGTACTTCTCGGCGAACTGAACCCAAAACCGCATCCCGCCTTTCTTGAATGTCGCGGGCCAGAACACCATCGCCAGATCCGCCGTACCCCACGGGTTTTGGTACGTGGCATTGTTGCGCGGAAGCAGGAATTTACGCGGTGGCAGGGCTTCGCCTTCCAGCATATTGTCTCGACTTTTGAAGCGCAGCTCGTTATCCGTGCTGAACACAAACCATTCCGGCGGCTTGGCCACCAGATCCGCCGGAGCCGTCCAGCGCTGACCTTTACCCCATAAAATCTCGATTGGCTGATAACCATACAGAGTGGCTTCCAGCACATCCCGAATCAGCTGATCCATATCCAGATCATCCAGAATCGCCTTGATGTTCCTCTCGGTGCGGGCATTGGCCTGGCCACGATCCAGCCCCCATTCCAGAGCGGTTACCGCCGCTTTTCGGCGGCGCACACCGGCACCCACCGCCGCATCGCCCAGCAAGTCGCGGTAAATCTCAACGCTCTTGCCCTTAGCCCTCAGAATCGGGTCAGGGTTGGGCAAATAGCTGCCCAGTGCCATGAAATCAGGCGAACGGTCACGAGTGACGATATGGTCAGTAAAATTGCCTTTTTCGGCGAACTGAACGAACTGATCGGGTGTTACCCAGATGCCGTTATTGCTCATGAGTAACCCTCAAACATCGAATTGAATTGGCGTGGGCGACGGGTGACCACTTCAACAGGGCCTTTATTCACTTCAATTGACGCGTAAATGGCCAGGGCCAACGCTGGTGCAAAGTCCCCATGGCGGTAGGTGTCCGGGTCTTTCAGATCCTTACGGCGAGCCCGGGCCACCATCGGAATACCGTCTACTTCCTCAATGGCGCGCAGGTCGTTGGCAAGATCCTGATCCTTGGGAATCTGAATCGTGCCGTCTTCAAATTGCTGGATCAGTTTAGGCATCCAGGCCCCATACCAGGCGCGCGAGAATTTCACTTCATCCACTCGCTGACGGCCGTAACGGTCTGCGGTGTACTCAGCCAGTGTTTCACCGTTACCACCGGCGTCCATGGCACCGCCCACCCAACGCGGCAAGGCATCAATCACATGCCACAGAATCTGCTCTTGCTGTCGGGTTGGAACCTTGTGCATTTCCAGCACGAAGGGGCAATAACGGTGACGGCCAGGCTCAATAGCCAGTGGAGCAACAATGGAATAGTCGCGGTGACGGGCGAAGTCCATCCCGTATACGTGCAGATGTTCAGGAGTACAGGTGGCCAGAACCGGGGCCAGATAGCGTCTGATCCAATCTTCCACCCAGGCTTCCCGGTCGGGCACCGGCTTCATGGCGAAGTCTTCCGCTAATGCCAGACGAACCACTTGGCGTGGTGGCTGCTCCGGCATGGCATTATCAATCCAGATACCAGGCATACTGGTGCCAGTACCATCGCGTGGAATGGCGTCCAGTTCCTCACGCATCATGGCCTTACGTGGGCCGTAGGCATTACGAATGGTTGCATACCATTGCTGCTTGGCTTCCAGCGTGGGCTGTTCGCCTTTCATCATACAGACCCGCTCAAATAGGCCATTGGTGACAGCGTCGTCAAATGTGCAGCTGTAGACGGTTGCGCTGTCACCATAACGCCCGTCCTGAATGTCCTTGATCAACTGATTGAACGGATTGCTAACGCCATTGTGAGTACTGATGATCGACACCCGACCACCCCAAATCAGCAGAGCCGTTGCAGCATCAATCACCGCCTGGACATTACGGTGAAACGCCGCTTCGTCGATGATTACCTTGCCTTGCAAACCACGAATGTTGGCCGGGTTACTGGATAGCGCGACGATCTGATAACCAGAAGCGTAACGAATGCGGTAGCTGGTGATGTGCCTGGTGGTGCCGTCTTCCTGCTGATCTTCAAACAGGAACTCTTCGATCTGCGACATACCACCGGCCTGAGCCTGGGCAATCACCTTCGAGAACTTGGCGCAGTAGCCAATAAACTCCAGTCCCTTTTCCTTGGTATCACCGATGTAAAACACGTTCATGCCGCCAGCACTTTTGCGGCTGGCGGCCGTGATTGGGCTATCGAGACCTTCAGCAAAGGTAATGCCGGTCCGGCGTCCTTTTGAACAGGTTTTAATTGGTGTTTGAATACGCAGCCAATCGACCTGGTGTTGCATTAACACGCCATCTGCCATGGGGTCGAAGTCTGCGGGAATATCACGGGCGCGGGCGGGTAATTCTTCCCACTCAACACAGCGGATGGTGTCGGCCAACGGCTTCATACGCCCAGCACCTTATTCCGCCAAAAATCCACCTGAGCTTCATCCAGCCCTTGGGCGCGAGCTGCTTCTTCGGCATTGGATGCCGCTTCCTCCAGCGCTTCTTTTCGGGCTTGCTCCTTGATTTTGGTGTCACGATTAGTGGTGTCAGAAACGGCTTTCTCCAGTTTCTCCTGGGCAACAGACAGCTCTTTGGTCATACCGATCAACTTGGCCAGCTGCTTATCATCAAAATCAGCATCTGGGTCCATGCTCTTGTCGAACATCTGTTTCATCAGCTGCTTAACCGCAATGATCAGACGGAAAATAACGTCCCGGATACTCTCTGATGTCATCAGCGCGATGTCAGTCTGGGCCGCCGCGCCGAACTTATCGACGAACATAGCCGCAATTTCGCGGCTCTCACGCATAGATTCGCCGATCTCATCGAATGAAAGTTTGTACCGGTTGACAGCACTTTTGCTGACGGGATCTTCACCACGCTCTTCAAGAATCGCGTTGATACGAGCCGTCGCTTCGAGCTGGTTTACGCGCGGATCACGCAGCAGTTCGTGGAGCCGTTCCAGAATGTCTGGTGCCAGTTGTTTGATGCTGCTTTGGCGGCCCATATCACAGCTCTCCAGGACGAGGGCGCTCAATACCATCGATGCTCAAACGACCTTCGGTAACCTCAACACCGCGATCATTGATCGTTGCCACCAGGCCAATGCCGTGCACATCCTTCACCGCCAACAGTGCGGCATTCTCCAACCAACGGATATGCTCACGAACTTCATCAGTACTGATGGAATGGCCAGCTGCAGTTAGACCAGCAGCCAAAATGTGCTGGTTGTGGCTATAACCAGCATCTCGTTTCAACAGCTGCAAAATATACAGACGCTGACTGGCTGCGACCCGATCAAGGAAGCTCATGATTTTTTCTCCTGGGAAATCAAATGCTGATAGATGGTGTCGAGCTGCCGGGAATGGCCACTCGACTGGCCAGCAACCTTGCTGAGCGTTTCGACAACGCTATCCAGGCGGCCATAGATATGCTTCAAGTCTTCATGGCTGGGCATGTGCTTGAGTTCTGATTCAACCGCCGTAATACGGCGATCCTGAAGGGTTAACTGATCTTTGATTTCATCGTCATTCTTCTGGATCGTCTCGTTGATGCTTTTTGTAAATGCTTCAAAGTCCTGAGGACTTACAGTCGACTGCTTAAATGTCCAGCCAAGCCAAACCAGCGCCAGATTCATGACCAGTGCAATGGGTGCCCAGTACTTCTCCAATCCCGCTAAAAAATCCACAGCCGCATCCCCAGCTAGCCTAAAAAGTGCAGCCAGTCTGGCTTTTCAATCCCTCCAAATCTTGTAAACGGCTTTACAAGAAAGCCCCGTCAGCCTCGTGCCACAGTGCAGACCTCTGAAAGCAATACACATCATCCAATTCACCAGAGAGAGGTCATGTAATGGGTAATTGGCGATCACTCGAAAACGTCGACACCATCGTTGTTCACTGTGCCGCGACGCCAAACGGCCAGCCGTTCACTGCCGAACAAATCGACAGTTGGCACGCCGACCGTGGCTTCAAACGCGACCTGACAATTCCGCTGGAAGCGGAGCCATTCACCCTGCACACAGAACCCCCGTTAGGTCATATCGGTTACCACTACGTCATCGAGCTGGATGGCACCATCCGATCGGGGCGACCGTTAAATGAAATCGGCGCACATGCCTATGGCCATAACCGCTTCAGCGTGGGCATCTGCATAGTCGGTACAGATGCCTTTACCAAACGCCAATGGGCCGCACTGGCAACCCTTGTGGACTGGCTGATCTGCGAACGCATTGCCGCACCGCCAGTGATTTGTGGCCATCGTGATCTGTCACCCGACGTTAATGGTGATGGCGAAGTGGAACCGTGGGAATGGGTCAAAACCTGCCCAGGATTTGATGTAAAGGAATGGGCTGAAAACAAATTCGTCCCCCTCGACAAACACATTCTGGCCTGAGCCGGGAGGCACCATGCTCAACATTATTAAAAGTTTGCTTTCGGCATTCACATGGCAGCTGGTTTCAGACGCCCTCAGTGCCGTGTTACGCCGTATTCAATGGACCGTGGTACTCGAACGCCTGATTACTCGCGCGATCATCAGCGGCTTGCGCTGGCTTGAAAAAATGGACACCAACGACGTCTTGGGTGACACCGTCGAACTCATCGCCAACATGCTGGAAGAAAAACGCCTGGTGAAAGCCAAGGAATACCAACAGCAGCAAGACAAACGGAAAACGTCGCGATGACCGAATCGGTATATGCCAGCTACGGCTGGCAAGAGTGGGTCTGGCTCTGCCTGTTCGTAAGCGGAGCCTTTTACATGACCATCGACGTCAGCCGCCGAATCACCAGCTGGCTGCTTTCCAGGGCACTGCCGACTCGATATATCATCCCGATCGGCCAGGGCGACGAGCAAAACCGCGTCACCGTATGGGCCTATACCTTCGAACGAGCAGTGATCAAAGCCGCTGCAAAAGACGCCCACCAGTATGTCCTGGACAAACTCGGATGGTCGCTGAAACCAACGCCATGGATATCCGCATGGCCGCAAAATTTAAAGTGGCTGCTGTGGGGCGAGTGGAAAGCCCGGCTGGAATACCGCCAATACGACCAGGGAGAAACCGATGAGCTGCTGGCGGCCTTGATCGAAATATTCGACCAGCCATGGCGTAACCATTGGGCTAACAGGCGGGATTTATGGCTGCTCTGCTTGCGATCGGCAGAGCTGGAGGTTGCTGTTGCTAAGGCTTAAATCTATTCAGATTTTGAAAGCAGCATCCGTGCTGCTTACTGGCCCTTCATTACAGATGGGAAGCTATGATTTTATTCACTGTATCGGCTCCCCAGCCAATCGGTAATTTCACCCTAACGCGTTTCCCGTCACTGACTCGTTGAGCCAATTTGGCAAACTGCACCGCATGTTTTTCCGGCCAGTTATTGGCAATACAAAGTTGTAAGACCTCATCGTAGGGCATCGCCACCCCGTGATGATGTAAGGCCCTGAGCATTTCTTTCGCTCTGGAATCATCTATCGAGTGCAATAGCCCAGTCTGGATGTTCATGCGTTTAGATAGTGCAGAGATGGACTCTGTGAGTACGATGTTAATTTTAGACATTTCAAATCCTCTAAATCGAGTTATGCAACCAAACCAGCGCCGAAATGGCCTGAGTAATTTGGCTACAACTCTATTTAGGGTTTTTCATTCCATTAAATGTCAGCTCTGGCACATTTTTAGAGCTTTCCAGTCCCTAATAATTGCTGCATTAGCGTGGAAATTTTTTCTAGAGATAAATCAATAGCTTCTTTCATCCTAGCTGGATGATTCGCTATATGTTCAACCATGAGATCTTTCGCCTGATCTGGTGGCAAAGACTGCACTTTTTCAGAAAAATTGCGTGCCCTAGTATGATATTCCAGTATATATGAATGATATTTTTCTAAACAATCTTCAAGAGCAGGAACAAGTTCTAAAGGAATAAGAGGTCTATTTATAAAAAAGAATTTTTGAGCATCAGTAAATGGCTTATGGATAGCCTTCCAGCGATCACTATCTGAATGTGCAGATAACTCCAGTAAATTCTGAACAACCTCTTTCATTACAAACAATAATCGGTATATCGTTAACAACGCCTCGGCCTGCTTTTCATAAATTCCTCCATACCGAATATTAAGAAGCATGGCGTCTTTTTGCAGAGCAGCTGAGTGTTCAGTCAATTTGATATTCGCCTGACTTGTAAGATCCGCTCTGAACTGCTCCATGTCTTTTTGCAGGAGTTGCTCTAAGAGTTTTTTCCCTAATAAGGCAGCTAACGCTAATCCACCTAGCGCTCCACTAATAAAACTTGTCACGAACTCCCATGGAATTTCCATTACAACTCCTTCTATCACTGAGCACCGCTCAAACGCTGGCCATCTTCACTTAGGTAGCATCGGTACTGTTCCGCTCCTACATACGCTCCCCAACTATTTTTGGCATTTACATCCAACAAGATTGCGTAGCGCGGGAGAGAGCCATTCGCTAACCAGGCATACTTCACACCCTCGATCCGCACAGAATCGGGGTCCTTAAAGCTGTGAGTATCAAGTACATGCTGAAGGCAGGATCTCTCAAGCATCACTTTCGTCAATTCAGGATCATCTGATTCAACTATTTTGTTCTGTGCCGCTTTAAGCGCCGCCAAAAACCGGGCTTCATCTTCTTTTGCCTTGGCTAATTGTTCCTTCCGTCTCTCTTCCTGGAGAGCTTGCCGCTCTTTTTCTATTACCAGCTGCTGCTGCCGTTTGGCATCTTCTGCAGCCAGGCGCTCCGATTCTTGCTGCTCAACCATAAGTTGCTTCAAGCAGGTCCGATCAGTAGGAAGAGAGTGCCCAGCCTGGATGCGTTTCTGATAAGCCGATATTGAGTCCGAGCATACATTTTGAGATTGAGCGGAATTAGTATTTACGGTACCGCAAGGCTGATCCTGAAAAACGGTGTTTCCGTCAGCATCACGACAGACATGCATTCCTGCTTGAGTCCACGACGTAGCCAACAATCCCAAAAGCAGCATCCAATAACGCATAAAACCTCCATGTATATAACGTCAATTTTCCATAAAACGCATAAAGGCAGTATTGGGTGTGAAGCGCTGCCCTATCGCCTGATAAAGGCTGAGCAGTGCGTTAAAAGCATGCTCACCTTCTTCCCGTGATAGCTTTATGCTCAGGGCCATTTGATCGCTATCAGCAAGTAATATCTCTTCGACCTCGGCGAAAGCTTCATCGGAATCTTGAGTCGGTTCATCGCTGGCATCAGCAAACACCAGTTTTTCATCCATTCGCCATTCAATTTCATCAAATGGACTACTGAATGGGCTATACAGAGGGCCTTCACATTCCCCCAGCAAGGCATAGATTTTATTTAAGTGATCTCTAGCTTGTCGAACGTGTTCTAGTCTTTCCCTGATATCTTCTTCATGAACGTCGACGATTGCTTCCAGGGCTGTCAATTGCTGGCCCATACCGCTTAGAAATGATCTGTCGATATCATCTTCAAGAAGCTGCTGTTCAAACTCCCGAGTTACCTTTTCCAACTCTGCCAAGAATCCTTTCATCTCTATCCCTTACTGACGACTTCAATACACCCCGAGGGAACCAACCAGAGTTCCTGACGAATCAGAACATAGTATGACAATGCTACAGACGTGTGTACACATATACCAATTGTGTACAGATCAGCGCAAATTTTTTAATGAATCCATCTGTGCCTTGAGATCTTCCAGGGCTTTTTCCATTTCAGATATCCGGCTTTTTTCCTTCACGTCCGCTAATAAATCTTGCTGCTGAACGGCACTGAGATTGTCAAAAAGCGCGAGTAGTTCTTGCTGCTTGTCTGTGAGTGGCGGGCTGCTGCAGTTGCTGGCAGTTTCTTCTGCCAAGGCATGACTAGTGGGCTGACCGACGCCCAGCAGCAGCCAGTCCAGAGAAAAATGCTGTTCCTCTGCTGCCTGAATACAAAGCGTGTAAGGGACGGTATTTCTGGTTTTCCAGTTACTGAGTGTCTGGCGGTTTACCTTCGTAATCCGGCTTAACTCTGAATCACTCCCAGCGCCCAAACAACGCTTCAGCCGTTCAATTACCGCCGACGCGCTTTTTTTATCCATTTTGTGTACTCAGTGTTGATGTCCATATTTTGTGTATGTATAGTAAACTCATTGTGTACAGGTAAACAAATTGGGTACAAGTGAACCATGCAGAAGCATCAGATTCTAGCTCGCCTGATGGAAAAGAAAACCAACTGTCGGGAATGGTCGTTCAGACACGGCTACAAGCCACGCACTGTGTATCAGCTGTTAGATCGCTATGCAGGGAAATCTGACTTGCCTCGCGGCCGGTTGAGTTACCGGATTTTGCGAGAACTCTCTCAGGAAATTGGTGAAGAAATTGTGCCCGGAATTCTTGCCACGGCTGCATAAGGAGTCAGCTATGTATCATTCAAACAATATGCATCCAACGCTTCAACGTTTTGCTAATGCGGTTCAGCGCCAGCTGGAGGCCTCCGGCTGGACCGTAACCGCGACCTGGGGCGAGGGCTACTTTACCCATTTAGCCCACGTCGAATGCACTCATGACCGTGAGCATCATGGCTGGGGGCTATTGCTGCCAGAAGTCGCATGGCGCGAGGCATACAAGATGCTTGTGCAGCCTCGCTGCGGAGTGGACTGGTTTGAACTGTGGACTCAGTGCGAACAAGAAGAGGTGCATAAGGCATGAGCACCAACCAATCCGCCGAGCGTGTACTGACCGTGCTGGATCTGCTGATGCGCAATTTCGTCCACGGCATGACACCAACGGACATCGTCAAAGCAACGGGGTTCAGCGCCCCCAACGTCACACGCTACGTGGCCACTCTGGAGGCTACTGGCTGGGCAGAACGCATCCCGGAAACCAGTCGTATCCGTGCCAGCGTTCGACTGGCCCAACGATCGGAACAGATCCGCTCCGATCTGGAGCAGGCTCAGCGCCGTATCGGCGAACTGCAGAACCGAATCAACAACTCTCGTATGTAAGGGAATCCTATGACCGATTTCATTCCAGCCACCACTGCCACTGACGAGGATGCCAACCTGGCTGCCAGTCGTGACGCGATCAACGCCATGTATAAGGCGGCCCAAACCAAAGAAGCCGCCAAAGAGCTGGCTCATGTGCTGAAGTACGGAGGCAATCTGGCACCTGACGTTCTGGAGGACGGTATTCGTGAAAGCCAGGCGCGTATTGGTGCGGAAATTTTTCAGATTGGCGCACGCCTTCTGCTAATCAAAGAGCAAGCTGAGCACGGTCAGTTTTTGGAGTGCCTGCAACGTCTTGATATCAACCCGCGTGCAGCCCAGAAATTTATGCAGGTCAGTTTGAAGTTTTCAAATGCGCCGATATCGGCGCATTTGGCGAAAGTTGGCAAATCTAAGATTCTCGAACTGCTGGTGCTTGATGATGAAGAAATTGAAGAGCTTGCTGAAGAAGGCTCGGTTCGCGGCCTGGAACTGGACGACATCGACCGGATGCCAGTATCCGAACTCCGCAAAAAGCTGCGCGAAGAGAAAAACAAAAGCGAAGCGGCCGAACGCTTGAACACAGTCAAAAGCGAAACCATCGACTCTCTGCTGACCGAGCTGGATCGCAAACCTCAAACGCTGCCAAAACCAGACGAAGACCTTGCCAAGCTGCATGGCAGGGTCGCGGAAATCTCCGAGATTATCAGTAAGGCAATCACAGGCTCATTGAATGGCCACATGACTGCCATTGCCAATCACCATGACCAGCATGGCGGCAGTTCTGACCAAATCCTGCTTGGCCACCTGAATCAAATCAGCAATGAAATTGCCGAGCTGCGCGAATTATTTGCTCTGGCTGAAGTGGTCGACGGCGTGCCGGAATGGGAACGCTGGAATGATAACCAGCTGAACATGCTCGACCAGCTGGACGATGACGCCAGTGTTGGCGAGCAAGGCTAAGAGACGGCGGAGCGGTATCAATGGCAATCAAAACCGAAATTCTGGTGGATGCCTGGCGCACGGCAGAGTCAGCTGGCCACGGCCAAAAGCAGCGGGTTTATCAGGCTGCTGCAGACCGTCTTGGCATCAGCCTGTCCAGCCTCTACCGGGAGTTAGAAGCAGCAGGGCTGAAGAAAGCCCGCAAGAAGCGCTCAGATGCCGGTGATGTGTTGTTGCCTTTGGATGAGGTCATGGAAATCAGTAAATTCATGTATCACTCGTACCGCAACAACAATAAGAAGCTGGCCACGGTTAAGAATGCACTGGAAACGCTGCGCTCCAATGGCACGATTCGGGCGGAATACATCGATGAAAAAACCGGTGAAGTGCGCCTGCTCAGCGAGAACGCCTGTTCACGTGCATTACGTCAATATCAGTTGCACCCAGACCAGCTGCGCCGCCCAACGCCAGCGGTGCAACTGGCCAGCCGTCATCCCAATCATGTCTGGCAGATCGACGCCTCCATCTCGGTGCTTTTTTACGTTCCCGAGTCTGGCGTGGCCGATATGCCACCGGGTGAGTTCTATAAGAACAAGCCAGGCAACTTCGAGAAAATCAAAAAGCAACGCCTGACCCGCTATGTGGTAACCGACCACACCAGTGGTGCCATTTTTGCGCACTACGTTGCTGGCGGTGAGTCTATCGCCAATCTGGCTGAAAGCCTGTTGGCCGCCATGGCCGAGCGCAAGGGTGAATCGGTTTATGGCGTGCCAAATATCCTCTACTTCGACCCGGGTAGCGGTGCAACCAAAACATTCAGACGCTTTTTGAAAGCACTGCAGATCAAAGATGAGATTCATAAGAAAGGCAACAGCCGCGCCACTGGCCAGGTGGAAAAAGGGCAAGACCTGGTCGAGGTCAATTTTGAAGCTGGCTTCAAATATACCGACGTGCCCAGCCTGGAATGGATCAACCAAAAGGCGCGTCAGTTCTGCCGCTGGTTCAATGCCACGCGCAAGCACACGCGTCACGGTAAGACCCGTCTGAATAAGTGGATGGAAATCACACCATCTCAGCTGCGTCTGGCAAACATGGATCATGCCCGTGAACTGCTGACCTCAGAACCCAAAGCTTGCAAGGTACGGGACGGTCTGACCATTTCCTTCAAGGGGCAGCCCTTCGATGTTCATCAAGTCCCTGGGGTCGCTGTCCGCGAAAAGCTCATGGTCACACTGAACCCACTGGTATCGGATCGTGCATGGGTAGTGACCTACGAAGACGGTGCGGAGGTACTGCACCCAATTTTGGCCATCAGCAAAGACGAGAATGGTTTCCTGGAAACCGCCAACATCATTGGTGAGGACTACACCCCGGCACCAGAAACCCAGCTCGACATTAACCGCCGCGAAATCCAACGCCGTATCTATGAAGCCGCCACCGACGCGGAGGTGGATGCAGCTGCGAAGGCCAAGGCTCTGCCATTCGGTGGCCGACTCGACCCTTACAAGCATTTTGAAAACATACCGGACGTAGCTGTACTGCCGCGTCGCGGTACCGAATTAGACCTGGGCGACCGCCCAACGGTAGAGCAACACCGGCTGTCTCTGCCAACCGCTGCCATGCAGATAAAACGAGAGCTGGAGCAGTCCAGCATTGATTGGACGCCTGAGCACTATCAGGCCCTGACAACGGCTTACCCGGATGGTGTGCCTGAATCAGAGATCGCCCGGCTGGTTGAGTTATGGAGCAACGCCACCCCGGGAGCTGTAGGAGTAATCGGCCAATGACCGATCTGGTGGCATATGAAAGCGAACAAACCAGCGAACTGTTGCTGAAACGGGCGTTGGATGAATTTGGGCTGGCGATCAATAGCGCCGCTCAAATGGTGGGAATCAGCCGCTCGGCTCTGTCGTGCATCTGTAACCACAACCGCTGGCCCAAACAAGGCCGCGAGCAACTGCAACAGAAAATCAGGGACACCCTGAAAAGTAAGGGCGCGAGCGCGGCAACGCTCGCTGACCTGTTTAAGCCTGCGTCAAAAGAGGATCAGTCAGCCGACGCAGAACCCAAAGAGGATCAAAATATGTTACTTCGTTATCAACCGCTTTACCAAAAATCCCGCAAGCACTTCGGTCTGTTCGTTAACCCATTCGAGGAATTAACCTCTGCCGATCAGGTGTTCGATACCCCAGACGTTGCCTATATCCGGGCTGCAATGGCCCAGGTAATGACTGGTGAACGCTTTATTGCGGTCGTTGGTGAATCCGGTGCTGGTAAATCCACCCTGCGCCGCGACCTGATCGATCGAATCAACCGCGAACAGCGCCCTGTTATCGTTTGCGAACCGTATGTGCTCGGCCTGGAAGACTCTGAGCTGAAGGGCAAAAACCTGAAAGCACCGGATATCGCCGCCAGCATCCTGCGGAGCCTGAACCCACACATCAAACTCAAGGTCTCCGCAGAGGGCCGGTTTAATCAATTACACCGGGAACTGATCGAGAGCCGCCGGGCCGGTTACCGTCATGTGCTGATTATTGAGGAAGCCCATTGCCTCAGCATTCCAACACTCAAGCACTTGAAACGCTTCTACGAGCTGGAAGACGGTTTTAACCGCCTGCTATCCATCATCCTGATTGGCCAAACCGAACTGTCACAAAAGCTGGCCGAGAACAAACCTGAGGTTCGTGAAGTCGTCCAACGCATTGAAGTTGCCACTCTTGAGCCGCTCGACCGCCACCTGGAAGGCTACCTGAACCACCGTCTCGGCATTGCCAACAAACGGGTGTCAGACATTCTTGATGCCGGAGCATTAGACGCCTTACGCACCAAACTCACCACGCCTGCGCGTACCCGTAATGCGGCTCCAATCAGCCAGCTTTACCCATTGGCAGTCGGCAACCAGCTGGTTGCAGCCATGAACATGGCTGCCGAATTGGGTGCGCCGAAAGTTACCGCCGACATCATCAACGCTGTCTGAGGGCCTTGCAATGGGACTGTTGAATCAAGTGTTAGGTACAAAAATGATGGACGCTGCCGCCTGCCTGAGCGAGCTGGATGCTCTAGATGTGATGGTGCTGTCTGTCGATCTGGATACCGCTATCCCCGTGTTGCGAGTACAGCCAGCCAAAGGGCTGCACCGCCTAACTGGCGCATGGAAACGCTCGCGCCGTGTTGAAGGGGGCCAGCTCAAAGAACTCTACCGGGGCAACCTGGCAAAGTGCTTTGTGGAATGGGAGGTGCGGCCATGAGCTGGCAACTGCTGAAACGACTTCCAGCTCTGGCGCTGTTAGTTGGCGGCATTGTTCTGCTGCAGAGCCACAGCATGACGTTTTGGGCAGACCAAACTGGTGACAGCTGGACCGCCCCGGTCTGGTCGCTGGTGATCGAGCTTGGAGCCGTTTGGCTCTGGGCTCGCGGCAACACCCTGGTGGCCTGCATTGCCACCGTGCTGGCGTTGGGATCACCCTTGTTTGATCTGGCCCAACCACACTATGCCGCATGGCAACAAGGCCGTGCAGCTGCTGCTGCCAACCAGTCCAGCGTCGAGCAATTACGCGTCGATCTGGCCCGCCTGGAAGCCAAACAAGCGACTTACCTGAAAAACAGTGAGCGCCGTGAAGGCTGGGCCGGGCTGATCGAAAAGACCGAAACCCAAATTGCCGCAACCAAAGCGGAGTTGAACCAAACCACCGGCCAGCGCCCGCCAGCTGTGGATCTGGTGGCTGCCTACCAGGTGGGGATTCAGCTCCTTGCCCTGGTGTTGGTGCAAGTTTTGGTGGTCCTTACCACCCGAACCGTATTTGCCCCGCTTGCTGCATCGTCTGTAGGAGGGAATTCATTCCCGAAACAGCCACGAGGCACCCAAACAGCAGCACCCGCCGCTGGGGCCAGCCAGGGCGCAGGACGCGCCCGCGCTGCCCACCACAATCTGACGCTGGTAAAGCGACTGGCTGCCCGCACCGGCCTGATTCAGGCAGCCAGTTAACCCAATACCAGGCAATCCGAGGGCAGCCGCCATGATGGTGCACGGCATTACCAATAAACAACCGTCCACGAATAACGACATAACCCGGTGGCGAGTCCAGTGCCCCAAACATGGTTCATACACCATTTGGGCAACCGATCGGCCGTTTCAATGTACGCGTCGAGGTTGGCGTAAGGCACACCGTCTTTGCCAACGGGCATTAACGATTCTGGGAACAGTGACCGAACACGGAGACATCATCCATGACTGACCTGACCGATATTGAACAGCTCACGCGTACCTATGCAGACGCCCGAGACTTACTGGCTCAACGCATCACGACACTGAACGACGAGCTGGAAACCACCAAGCGTAAAAAGCTGCGCGGCCTGAAACTCGCAGTGCAAAGCATGGCGCAAGCGAAAGACCAACTGACCCAGGCAATTCAGGCGGCCCCACAGCTGTTCACCAAACCAAAAACCTTGATCACTAGTGGCATCAAGGTGGGCTATGCCAAAAGCAAAGGCAAAACCGTGATCCCCGATGCGAACAAGACGGTGCAGCTGATCCGTAAACACTTACCAGACCAGGCTGAAGTGCTGATCAAAACCGAAGAAAAGCCCATTACCTCCGCCCTCGGTAACCTGACTGCCGCCGAACTCAAAAAGATTGGCGTTCAGGTCCATGACGGTACCGACCAGGTAGTGATCAAAGCCACTGACAGCGAAATCGACAAACTGATTAACGCCCTGGTTGCTGAAGCGGCCGAGCTGGAGGTGCAGCCATGAGCAATATCAAACTCTATCGAATCGATTGGGACTACAAGGCAGAGCTGGTCGTAGAAGTCGATCACGAAGTGATGACAGAAGAGAAGTTGCACGAGATTAATAATTTTTGGACCAGCCCTGAATCGCGAATTAGCGATGCAGGAACGGTACTGAATGCGGTTCTAAAAATGCTCACGAGTCGCTGCATTGATCTCATGATTGAAAGCGGTTGGGGGGACTCATTTCTGGTAGATAAATTCGACTGGGATAAAAAATACGGAGTAGAAGGCTGGCCCCAAATGGATGGTTCCGAAGGCATCAAAATCATCTCAGCAGAGCCGCCGGAGTTCAGTTATGACGACATGACGATTGAAGAGCTGGAGGTGCAGCCATGACTGAACTGCCATTAGACATGACCCGGCCAGCACGCCTGGTGTTTGCGGATATCGCCGATGCTATGAGTGCTCAACTTAAACGTGGAGAGCAACCGGTTGTGGTGCTGCCATTCATGGGTGGCGGACTGGAGATCAGGCCAATTTTCCCGGGTGATACCGTCATAACAAAGCACTTCACCGTTAATACCAAGACCGGGGAAGTTCAGCCATGACCAATCCAGCCCAACGCGGCGCAGCCCTCGCCAAGCTGCATATCGCCAAAAAGGAAATGAACATGAGCGATGACGCCTATCGCTCATTGCTGGTGCGCCACGGCGCGCCAGCAGCCGATCCCAGCGCCCGCAACCTGCAAATCAAGCAAATCGACGCCGCTCTGCAAGAAATGATCGGCAAGGGCTGGCAACCCAAACGCCGAATCGGTGCAGGAAAAAAACTCAGCCCACAAACCAGCCACAAGCAGCCAGGAGAAGCCACCAAGGCGGATGCTCTGCGCGCGGTATGGATATCCATGGCCAAAGCCGGGTACCTGCGCGATCGCTCCGACAATGCGCTGCTCGCCTGGGTACGCAAACAATCGGCCTGTGCCGGTAAACCGATCGACGCCATAGAGTGGATTAACCAGGACGACACGCTGGCGAACACACTGCTGCACCGGCTGAAAGGTTGGCGCAAACGCCTGCAGACGATGGCCGCCAAGGGAGTGCATTGATGGAACTGGGACGCTGCCCAATCTGCCACCACCGGATCTCGCTGGATGCGATCGCCAAGGATCAGGCTGGCCGTGAACTGGCGGCGCTGGTCGCAAGAACAGACAGCGCCACCGGTCAGGCGCTGCTGGCGTATCTGGGGCTGTTCCGCAGCCCAAGCCGCGACCTCAGTAACGATCGGGCACTGGCCTTGGCCAAGGAGGTACTGGCACTGGAGGCGCCTCAGTGGATCACTGCTGCAATGCAACAAACCGTCGATGCCATCCACAGCAAACGGGCCCAGGGCGGACAGGTCAAGCCGCTCAAGAATCACAACTACCTGAAACAAGTGCTGGAAAGCGTGATCGCTGGTGGCGTCGACGGCATTGTCAGAGTTGAACAACAACGTCAGCAAGCCAGCTACACCAGTGCCGAAGCCACCGTGCAACGGCTGAACGACACCGATTGGTAAGGAGAGCACTATGAGCAACGATCGCAAAATGAACGCGCCGGAATTCCTGGCCGACCTGTTCGACATCGTCAGTCGATTGGGTCAACAACAGGGCCTTAGCAAAGACGAAGCAGATGAACTGGCCGATCTGATCGTTGACGTCGTCTGTGATGAATGGGGAGGCCTGCCGATTTACATCGGCAAAGGCACCCACATGAAACTGAGTCAGCGCGATCTGGATGTGTACCGGGAATTCAGCGGCGACAACCACCAAGAACTGGCGCACAAGTACGGCATCAGCAAGGTGTGGGTATATGCCATCCTACGGCGGGTAAAACGACAACTGGAAGCAAAAGCGGCTGAACAACAACAGCCGCTTCTATAAGCGCCTGAGAGGCGCTTTTTGCATTTATGGGGACTTGGGCGTCTAACGCCCAAAAACGGCAGCAAGGTGCGTCATGACGCGTCAGGGCTGGGGGTTACGAGTAATTACTGGAGGGACTGCCTCTGCAGGAGGAACTGGCATGTTGGGATTTCTATAACTAGAACTAGCCGCTTTGTGATCGGTTGTTCCAAGTGACCATAAGTTATCGATATTCCTGAGGTAAGTTTGCACGTTATATTCCTGGTCTGCGATTATTCCTTCTAATTCAGTTTGTGCATAGTAACCAACATTCAATGGGTCTGTTCTGTCAAAGTAGCCAAGATCGACCTGCCAGTGATCCCAGTCCACATTAGATGCGATTTTTTCTATTTTGGTTTTGTACGCTTCAATTTCTTCAGGTTGCCATCCATAAAAAAACTTGGCGGCCACAATTACGGTCAAAAAAGCTTTTCTTTCTCCAATAAACTGCACCGGGGCCAACAGACCTTCCAGATACATACGTTCGATAACGAGGATGATCCGCTCGTCGTGATCCTCATCCCAGATAATACCGAAGCGGTGAAGTTGAGCTTCTTTGACTGGTTGGTTCATGACGTCAAACCACTCAGCACATTGAAGCACCGAGTAATGACAGCCTCGACCAATGTTTCCAACTGGCGCTTGTTCATCGTGAAGGGTAGAAAAGTATGGGGAATAAACTGCGGGCGTGTTTATGTCTGCCATGGGGCATCCTCTTGGTTTCGTACAAAGGAATGCAGCTTCCGCTGCAGCACCGGGCTTTCGGCCCGACACGGTTCAGCTGCGAAGTTACTCTTTTCTGAATTAATTGCAATCGTAATATGTTCCTCAGAAACGATATAAAACGATCTTCTAACTTTCTCAAATTAGCGGAGGTTGGTAACAGTCCATCCATCGCCAACGCCCATCTTTAAATGTTAGGTTTCCAGACAAAGCCCCCCGAATGAAGTCTTTTAAAGGGATTTCGTATGGGCCATCCCCCATGACCCATGGGAAAAATACGAAGGGGTTCTTTACATCTGAAACATCGATAGAAAAAACAGGCAAGCTTTCTCGATCTGGATAGTGGCCTCCAGAATCTCGGATCATCGATTGATAAATCACGTTAACTTTTGGTTTTCGCTCCACAAACCATAGACACCTAACCCCAGAATTTTTATACCGGTTGGTTCTGTGGACAAAGTTTTCAAGAGATTGGCGTGCAAGTTGGACTTCAAAGGCTACTTTCGCGCTTCGCCGCGAACACAGAACATCCGCAACCCATTTATTGCCCATTTGATCCTGTCCTGGTTCTTCTGGTTCTGCTTCCCAACCAGCTTTTCTTGCACCAATTACGATTAGCTCTTTGCATCGAATATGTGCTTCTGATTCCGAACCTGTCCCGCACGAGTTAACCTTGTGTGCGAAAAATTGAACTCCATTCTTGCTCGTTTTGGGGATGGCTGGGGCATTGCAGCATTTCATATAGATTCCCATCCCCTGATATTCACGTTTAAGTTTTTTCCATTCATCTGATGAAAACTCAAAGGATAGCAATCGCTCCTCTGTTTTCGTTAAACATGCAATTGGCATAAAGACACCTGAGCTCAATTAAGCAAAAAACTTGTAAACCCCTTTATAAGACCACACCCCAACGCCCGCCGCATCATGGCTTCATCAATCAAGGTGAAGCCCCATGCCAAAGTCCAACCGCCCCAATATTCATCTCTTTGTTCCAGGCCAACACACCAGCATGGCAGGCGCCGATCTGCAGTTTGGCGAAGCCGATCTGCAAGCCAGCGCTGCTGCTTATGACCCGGCCAAACACGAAGCGCCCTTGGTTATTGGCCATCCACGTCACGACGCACCCGCCTATGGCTGGGTGCAGGCGTTGGAGTTTGCAGAAGACGGCTTGACCGCCATCCCTCACCAGATCAACCCGGACTTTGCCGAGCTGCATGAATCGGGTGCCTTTAAAAAGGTATCGGCCTCGTTTTACCACCCCAACGCCAAAGCCAACCCGGTACCGGGTGTGTATTACCTGCGCCATGTGGGTTTTCTCGGCGCGCAACCACCGGCCATTAAAGGCCTTCGCAATCCAGAGTTCTCCGAAGGCGAAACCACAGACGACTTTATCACCGTCGAATTTTCCGAAGCCGACACCACCACAGAGGACACCACCGTGACCCCAGAAGAAGCCGCCGCGCTCAAAGCGCAAAACGACCAACTGACTGCCGATCTGGCTGCCCGCGACAAGCTGCTGGCCGATGAGCGCACCGCGCGGGCCAAAGAAAGTGCCGATCGTGCCCATGCCGACAACGTCGCCTTTGCTGAAAAGCTGGCCACTGATACCCGCATCGGCAAAGACCATGTGCCCCTGATCGCCGCTGTACTGACTCAACTGCAACAGCCGGCTGGTGATGCCGACAAGCCTGTGGAGTTTGGCGAAGGCACCGATGCCAAGCCGCTGCACGCCGCCGTTACTGAAATGCTGGAGCAGCTGCCCCAGCGCGTCGAGTTTGGCGAGCACGCCACCAAAGACAAGGCTGCCCAGGGTGACGAAGACGACGAAACCATCAGTTACGCCGAAGGCACTGATCCGGATGCCATTGCCCTGGACAAGAAGATCCGCGCGCACATGAAGAAGCACAGCGTGGATTACGTCACTGCCGCACATGCCGTTGGTAACAAGTAAGCGGCCAACAAGTAACTGACCGCTCAGCAACCTAACACTCATCAGGAGAGCACTATGTCTCGTTTATCCAATCTGCGCCTCGTCGATCCGGTACTGACCCAGCTCGCCATCGGCTACGGCAACAATATGTTCGGTGCCGCTGAAGCGCTGTTCCCTCTGGTAGAAACCGACAAGGAAGGCGGCAAGATCCCGAAATTCGGCATGGACCACTTCCGTATCTACAGTACCGAGCGTGCTCTGCGTGCCAAGTCCAACCGCATTCAACCATCTGACGTTGGTTCGGTGGATGTCGTACTGGATGAACATGATTTGGAATACCCGATCGACTACCGGGAAGAGTCAGAGTCAGCATTTCCGATGCGCGCTCACGGCACCAATATGGTCACCCAGGGCATTCAGCTGCGCCGTGAAAAGTACTGCGCCGATATGGCCCAGAACCCGGCCAACTACGCGGCCAGTAACAAGATCACTCTGAGCGGTACTAGCCAGTTTACCGACGGCACCAACTCCGATCCGGAGGGCGTGGTGGACGATGGTAAAGAGTCCATCCGCAAGGCCATCGCTAAAGATGCCAACACCATGGTGATTGGCCCGTCATCCTGGAAGGTGCTCAAGCGCCATCCGAAGATCCGTGAACTGTTGTCTACCGCTACCAAACGTCTGGTTCGCCTGGAAGACCTGCAGGATATTTTCGAGATCGAAAACATCCTTATCGGCAAAGCAGTCTGGGCACCCGATGCCGCTACCACTGTCAGCGACCTGTGGTCCGACAACATTGTGCTGGCCTATGTACCGAAAGCACAGGCCAACATGGAGCGTAGCCTGTACGAGCCGTCGTTCGGTTACACCCTGCGCCGTAAAGGCGGGCTGGTCATGGATTCACGAACCGAAGACGGCAAGATCGAGTTGGTCCGCCAGACCGATATTTACCGCCCGTACCTGCTGGGAGCCACCGCCGGTTACCTGATCTCAGATACCAACGCTGATTAAGCGTTGGTTGTCCTCACCTCTCAATAGGAGCAGACCATGGCCGCAGCCAAACCGAAAACCATGCCAGACCGGCAACAGTATCAGGCGCTGGAGCCACTGCTGCACGACGGCGACAAGTACCTGCCTGGCCAGCCAATCGAGCTGACTGCAGAGCAGGCCAAATCCATGCAGTCTCGTCGCCTGGTCACTCTGGTGACAGCCGAAGCTGATTCCGAAGAAGGAGCTGAATAATGGCACTCACTCATCACCCAATTCTGGTCATCTCCATGACCGCTGCTGCCGACCTGACCCGTAACCGTTTTATCGGCGCTGATGGCGACGTTTGTGCCGCCGGTGCGCTGGCAGCTGGCATCGGCGAATACGACGTCGCTGCAGGTGAGCAGGCATCTGTGAATGCGCAGGGCCTGATCATCGTTGAAGCTGGTGCCGCTGTTGCTGTAGGTGCTCAGGTTGAATCCGATGCCAATGGTCTGGCCATCACGCTGGACACTGGTATTGCCAACGGCCTGGCACTGGATGCGGCGGCTGCCAGCGGTGATCTGATCCGCATTTTGCGCTGATCCAGGAACAGGAGCTGACCATGACGGCATACGCAAGCCTGCAACAACTCGCTGATGTGGCTGTAAACGGCTGGTCTGAACTGGCCCGCCGCAGCAGCTCGCACCGGTCAGTTGATGGCGATCTGCTGCAGCACCTTGCAGCCGGTGAAACTCCTGCAGTTGAGGCAGATGTACTGGCCGAAGGCCAGGCGGCTATCACACGTCTGGAGCAGTATCTGGAGTCCGTCAGCCGCTATGCCGACAGCTATCTGAATCAGCGTTACCGCGAGTTGATCCCGCTGGCTGCCGAGCACTACAGCAACACGGGTTTACCCAATGCGGTGGCCACCATCGCCCTGGGCCGACTGTATGGCGCAGGTCGATCAGACGAGCTGAAAGCGTTGGTTGCACAGGCTGAAAACTATTTGCGCGATTTGGCCAAGGGAGTGGCCTCACTGGATTACCAGCAGCCAAGCACACCCGACCAGCCAGGTCGTATGACAGTGAAAGCCCGGCCATCCGCGTTTGATTGGGGTGGTTACTGATGCTGTCAGCCGTACAAGCCGAGATTGTCGCTCGACTGGAGCAGCTGCTGCCGAAAACGGTACGGGTGCTCACAACCGATGACCTAATGGGTGTGCGGGAAGATGAAATGCCAACGCCGTGCGTGCATGTGATTTATCAGGGCGGCAAGGTGCAGGAAAGCCGCCGCCCGGATCACCGCGTTGCCCGGCTGGCTGATAGCTGGTTGATCGTTGTTGTCGTCAGTGCAGAGCGCCGGGGTGACAGTACCGAAGCCATCGAAACCGCCACCGAGCATGTCGATGTGATTCGGCCAGGCCTGATGGGCTGGCGACCACCCAGCGCCAATGGCCCGATGGAGCTGGCAACACCGCCAGCTCCGGCGAAAACCAGCGCCTGCTTCTATCTGCCAGTCGCATTCATTGTTGAAACCATCGTACACGCCAACCGCTAACAGGGGGAATTTATGGCTACCAAGAGCACTACATCAGCCACCACAACCGTCACGCTGGCAGCAGCACACAAGCACCAGGGCAAAGACTACCCAGCCGGTGCCAAATTGACCGTCAGCCTCGAAACCGCAGCCTGGTTGCAGGCTAACGGTGTTGTAAAGCCGGATGAAGACGCGGCTGCTGATTCCGCCAAAACCACCACTCAGGAGAGCAAGTAATGGCTACCACCACCAAAACATTCCGCCCTTATAAAGGCCGCGGCAACGTTTACGCCCGCAAGGCAGGCACCACCGATGCTTTGGTTGAGTTGGGAAACGTCGGCGAGCTGAGCATTGCTCACGAAGAAGACGTGCAAACCCTCGGCGACAACCGCCCGGGCGGCGGAACCTATGCAGAGTCGCGTCAGATCCAATCGGTGAGCATGAGCGCCACAGTATACGACTGGAACCGTCAAAACCTCAGCTGGCTGCTGCGCGGCGCCAATACCACAGTTGCCAGTGGCACCGTCACCGATGAAAGCCATACCGCCAAAGCCGGTGGGCTGCTGATGCTGGCAGCCATTGAACCTGACTCTGTCGTCGTAACGTCCGATCCGGCTGGAACCACCTACGTGGAAGGCACCGACTATGAAGTGCGTCCAGAAGGCATCTTCATTCTGGCCAGCGGCAACATCGCCGACGACACGGCCTTGCTGGTCAGCTACAGCAACCCGGAATACGACGTCATCCAGGCACTGACAGAATCCGCCCAGGAACTGGAAGTGGTGTTTGGTGGCATGAACGAAGCCGACGCTGCAGATGCGACACCGCAAGTGATTGAGTTCTTCAAAGTGCAGCCAGCAGTGGCCGGTGAAATGGCACTGATCGCTGACGGTTTCGGTGGTGTGCCGTTCTCGGCCACGGTGGCCAAAGACAACAGCAAAACCGGCTCAGGCATCAGTAAGTACTACAAGATCAGTCAACGCTGACCCCTGAGCTGACCATGGACTGGTCAGTGGTGCCTGTGGGTAAAGGAAGCAGTAACGGCAAGGACGCCACTATTAACTGCATAAAAAAAGGGCCGACATTCGGCCCTTTTTTGAAGGTGAAACGCGCGATTAACGGCCTCGCAGCGCGGGGGATATCAATCCAAGCCCGGCGACCACAAACGCCGCAACAACCAGTACCGCACCGGCCTTGGCAATGAAGCCAATGCCACTAGTGCCACCGATTACAACAAGCAACAGACCGAACAGAAACAAGCGAGCGTAAAGCATGACTGGTAAAAACCTTGAAGTCGCGTTAGCCCTAAAAATAGCACAAACCGGCCTTGAGAACATTCGCTCGGTATCGGATGCGCTGCGCGATGCAGGTGTTGAAACAGCGGCGTTTGAAGAAGAAGCACAGCAGCTGTCAGATGCTATGCGCGAGGTGAGCCAGCAGCAAAAACTGGTCGATCAGTTTGTTGATTTGCGCAGCAAGACCAACGACGCCAAAGATGCTCTGGACGCCGCGCAGAAAAAGACCAAAGACCTGGCGATTGCGCTGAAATCCACCGAAGCCCCAACCAAAAAACAAACTCAGGAATTTGAACGTTCCCGCAACACCACCCGCGCAGCATCCGATGCATATCAGGAAAACCAGCTGAAACTGCAGCAGCTGCGAGCAGCCATGCAAGATGCCGGTGTCAGCAGTCGCAACTTGCGTCAGCAACAGAACGACCTGTCGCAACAGGCGTCCGATTTGGCCACTGCGTCTGAGGGACTCAAACAGAAAATCCAAACGACAGCCGAAGAAGTTGGCGCCTCCGCATCAGACTACGAACGCGCTGCGGTCAGCCAGGAACAACTGGCAGCGACTGCCCAACGTACCGCCAATGCCATGGTGGTTGCCGGTCAGCGTTTGCGATCGGACACCGAATCGACCATAGAACAACTGCAGTCAGCCGGTATTGAAACCACGCAGCTGGAATCTGAAATCGGTCAGTTGGCAGATGCCATGCAGGCAGCGGGTCAGCAGCAGTCCATGATTGCAACACTGTTGCAGCTGCAGCAAGCCACAGACAAATCCCGTATCGCGATGGACCAGGCGGAATCCCAGGCCAAAGCACTGGGCCAGGCGTTTGATTCCGCGAACTCACCAACCAAAGAACAAGCTGCTGCGCTGGAACGCTCGGAGCAGGTCGCCAAAGACGCCGCCGCCGCTTATCAGCGTAACCAGACGGCGGTAACAGCACTGACCGCCAAACTCAATCAGGCTGGAATCAACACCGAGGATTTGTCTAACCGTCAGCTGGAACTCGCCAGAACCTCCAAACAATTGGATGTTCAGCAGCAATCGTTGGTGGCCCGCCTCAATGCTCAAACCGTCGCTCTGAAGCAAACCTCAACGGCCGCTGACGACACCAGTCGATCGCATCAGAAAATCAGTGCCGGTGTGCAGTCGATTTCGACCGAACTGGCCACCATGCGTAATCTGGTGCAACAGGTATTTTTGATCGATATCGGCAGCCAGATGCTGGTTGAGTTGAGCCGGATTACTGATGGCTATACCAACCTGACATCGCGCCTGAAACTGGCGGTGGGTGAAGGTGCGGCATTTAACCAGGGGTTGGCAGACGTTCGAGATACGGCAAACTCGACCGGTACCGCGCTGGAATCCGTCGGCAATCTTTACACCAAACTGTATCGGGCAACGCGTGAACTCAAAACCAGCCAGGAAGAGGTCGCCCAGTTAACCGACACCATCAGTAAGAGCTTCATTGTGTCCGGTGCATCCGCCCAGGAAGCTGATGCCTCGGTGACCCAGTTAGCTCAAGCGCTATCATCTGGTGTGTTGCGCGGCGATGAATTCAATTCAGTGATGGAGCAATCACCGCGCTTGGTGCAGGCCCTGATAGACTCCCTGGGTGTAACCATTGGTGAACTCCGCAGCATGGCTGAAGAAGGCAAGCTGACGACGGAAACCGTGGTCAAGGCCCTGCAAGAACAAGCTGCTGCGATTGACAATGAATTCAGTCAAATGCCAGAAACGGTTGCCCGGGCTGCCAATCATATGGCCAACGAATGGCAAATATTCCTGGGTGAAATGGACAAGACCACTGGCGTCAGCCAGTTAGCCATTGATGCGCTGAACGGCATTGCCGGTAATCTGGATAACATTGCCAGCCTGGCTGCAACTGCAGGTATCGCTATCAGCTCATCGATGCTGTTACAGGCAGTGCCAGCCGTAACCGCATTGACCACTACAACAGGCCTGGCGGCCGGTGCCATGGCGCTCCTGACCAAGGCAATACCGATCGCGGTGCTGACGTACACCATTACTCAGGCGATTAACCTGGCCAGTGCCTACGGTGACCTGCAGGATGCGACAGAGCGCCTTGACCAGGTTAATCGGGATCTGGCGGATTCGCAGAAAGAGCTGGCCGATCGCTATGCAAAAATCAGCGAAGAAACCGGCGTACTGGTCAAAAACATGTCTGATCTGGATGCAGCCCTCAGGGCTGGCACCATCGTTATCGATAAGCAGACAGCCAGTTACGTCACAGCTGCAGAAGCGGCCCGCCTTTTGGCTGAACGAACTGCTGAAGCAGCTGCTGCACTGAGTAGCCAGAAAGTAGACTGGAATTCGCTGAACACAACCCTAGCAAGCACCAAAAAGGCGCTGGATGATGCCAAAACCGCAGGGAGTGATCTGGCCGACGTACTGGATACACAATTAAAAGCGGCCCTGACAGACGGCCCGTCGGCCATGGCCGGATTTATTCAGGGGTTGGACGAAGCCCGTACCAGTATCAACGGCATTGATAACGATATTACGGAATGGATAACCAAACTCAATGCGACCGACTTGGGGCTATTTCAGTTTTCGCTGCAATCCGCGTTTGAAAGCGGTTTGTTATCCGCTCAGCAACTGGCCGAATATTCAAACACGGTGGTTACTGCTGCGCTGACAAATCTGGGTCTGAATGCAGAACAAGCATTAGGAAAAGTAACGCCGGCCACAACCGCTGCACTGCAAAACTTGGCGAATTTGCAATCAGGTCTGACTCAGACTGGATTAACTGCCGAACAACAAGGCTCTGTGATTGAGCAGGCGTTGGCAAAAGGGTTTTCAAATGCCCAGACGCAGGCGGATGTTCAGAAGTTTAAGGATGAAGTTTCCGCACTCGCCGAAGCAGGCAAATTATCAGCTGACTCCGTTCAACGGCTGAATATCCAGCTAAAAGAGCAGCAAACCACCATTGAACAATCGATCCCGGGTTTGCAGTCCGTTGCCGACGCCTGGGCAACACTGGGTAAAACCAGCCAGGCCGTATTGGAACAACAGGCTGCAGATGCCAAGGCTGCGTTTGAGGTTATTCGTAATAGCGGCGCGTCACTAACCGATATCGGAGACGCATTTACCGCATATGCTGAAAAAGCGATCGCCGCTAATAAAGGTGTTGCAGATGCCACGATTCAGGTTCAAGCAGAAATATATGGTGTTACCGACAAAATCAGCGGTCTGAAAACTGAAGCGACTGACGCCGCCAGCAAGGTGATCGTTCTGGAAGATTCCATGAATAACACCGCAGACTCTGGTCGTAATCTGGGCAGCGCCCTGCAGGCTGCGCAGTTAAATTTACAAGCTGGAGCTGTTGAAATTGCAGGCTGGCTGGACAATATCAAAGCCTCTATGGCCGAGCTTTCTGACGAAGCCAAATACCTGTTTGAAAGCAAACTCAGTATTGATGCCCAACCGGTTGTAACTGAATTGGAACAGTTGAAAGCCGGTATTGATGCTGCCAGCGATGCGATCGGCACACTGGGGCTCGACAGCCAGAAGATATTCAACGCGACCGGTTTGGAGCGTTGGGCAACATCCGTTCAAAAAGCCAGCAACGAAACCGTCATCGCCTATAACCAGCAGAAAATTAAATTCCTCGAATACACAGAAGCTTTGAGCAGTGGCGACACAGTCACTCAAGGCTTTATTAACCAGGCGCAAAACGCTATCCACAATATGAGCCTTCTAGGTTCACAGAATTTGGCCACCCTGCGCTCAGCATTAGCCAGTGCTCAGTCCCAGCTGGATCAAATGAGCGATTCAGCCGCTGATACTCTGACCTCACTGCGCGAGCAGTTATATAACCTGCAGGGAGATACGGCGGCTTATCAACAATCCCAATACAACACCCAAAAAGCCGAGTTAACTGCAGCATTGGCAGAAGCCCAGGCCGCAAACAACACCGAAGCGGTTGCCGCTTATAAAGCCTCATTAAAAACCCTTGAACAGATCCGCCAGGAGCAAAAAGCCCAGGCAGCCGAAACCGCCTCCACCACAGCCAGCAGTACCAGTTCGTCCAGTGCCAGTACAGCGACAACCACCTCAGTAGAAACCGTGACTGTCGAATTAGGCTCCCGATCCGTTGCTGTGCTGGCCAGCGATAAAGACGATCTACTTGCCATGATCGAAGATGCCTATGAACGAGGAGCCGGACTATGACACTCGACGGTATCGAATTGCCCGAGAACCTCTACTGGCAGGATGAAACAGCTTTCAAGCCATTCGCCAGCTCACAAGAGTGGTCAGTCAGCGGTGCGCTGGTGCTGGAGTACCAGGCACTCAGTTATGGCCGCCCAATCACATTGACCGGAGGCTGGATTACCCGAGCGGACCTAGCTGTTTTGCAGGCAATGGAATCTGTCCCCGCCAACAAACGGACACTGGTGCTCAACGACACTACCACCCACAGCGTTCAGTTTGATTTGGCCGCTGGCGGTATCGAGTCCAGCCCACTCTGGCCAACAACCACCCCAGACGACAGCACCGAATACACCCTCACTTTGCACCTGATTACCGTCGAACCTGACGCGGAGTAACCATGGCTATTACCAATGAAGACCTGCAGCTGATGCAGGCTGAACGCAATACCGACAACGCAGACGGCGGCGGCATGATGACCGGCACCCCATTGTCAGATAGCGATATTAATCAGCTCTGGGATGACATTGATTCAACAGAGCTGGCTCGCGGAGGCGTATCCCTGCGTCGATTTTTTGCAGCGGTTCGGACAACCAATACGGATAAATTGTTGGGTGCTCGTTTGGCGGTTATGAAAGATGCGGAAGCTGACAACGTCTCGACGCTGTTATTCCAGTCTGGTGACCATTACGCCGTGCGTTCTGATATTCAGGAGCAGATCGAGAGCTACGTCGTCATCAGCACCAAATCCGCCTTGCGGCCAGTTGGCACTCAACGGGCGGATCAGCGAGCTGTCATTCTCTATGCGGATTACGCAACCGATGCGCCCAATATTGGCGATATTCTGGCATTCGATGACGGTACAGACCGGCAGTTTATTCAAATCACGGATATTGAAGAATCCCGGCAGTCCTATGTCTATCAGCTGAATCAGGAATATAAGCGCTATTACGCCTATCAGTTCGTCTGCTCTATTAGCCAGCCGTTGGAGAAAGACTTTGCGGGTTCTGACCCCACGCCAATCGCCAGCCACGCCACCACTATATTCACCACCCAGTCATCAGACACAGCGACCTATTACGGTATTTCACCGCTGGCAAATGCTGCATCTGTGGGTGATACCACGGTATCCGTGGAAGCCGTTCAGGCCCAGATTATTCCGGTGGCAACGTCTGAGGTTGCCTTGGTCGATCAGGTGCCAGGCATTGCGACGCAACTGGTGCAGGCGTCAGGTGAGTCTCAAACGATTTCCCTGGGAAGTCTTTCCGGCTCAGTCAGCCGCACGCTGCCTGTCGCCTGGGTACCCGGCACATTAACCGTCACCGTCGGCACGGCTCTATATACGGACTCAGGCAATGAACTGCAGCTGCAATCAGGCACCGATAAGCTCAGCAGTGCGGCCGTCTATCCCGCACTGGCCCGACTGGATCTCACGCTGACCAGTTCAGCATCGGTTACGGTTGAATTCACTCCGGGGGTGGCCATCAACCTGCCGCCGTTTACCCGTGCGGTCGAGATCACATCCGCAAACCGCCAATTGACCTACACGCAAACGTTGTCGCCCATTCCAGCACTGGGCACGTTGCGGATTGAATTTCTCTACCAGGGCGAGTGGTACACGCTCAGTGATGACGGCTCTGGCGCGTTGAGTGGTGATGGAGCCACCGGCACCTTGAACCACAGTACGGGCTCGCTCAGTTTTGTGCTGCCGTCAGAGCCGGATGAAAACAGCACGCTGATTTATACCTGGGCATCCGATATCTATGAGTCGTTAGGTACAGCGGATGTGGGCGATGTGGGCTTGTTTCTACCGCTGACCGGTACGCCTGAAAACGGCTCGCTGACGATCAGCTGGGAACGCAACAGCACTGCCTATTCACTGACTCAGAACACCGATGGCAGTTGGACTGGTAATGGCTCAGCTGAAGTGGTCGACGGCGGTATCGTACTGGTCCCCAGTGCGCTGCCGACCGGATCGGTCACTGTCGCGGGCAATCAAACCGCCGATGGTTCAGCCGCGATCTACGGCAACGTGATTGCTGCCAGCGCCGCAGAAGTAACCTTGGCAACACAAGCTGAGATCATGCCGACCTGCCTGTTTTCGGCGCTGATGTCCGTTGAAATCGTCAATACAATTGACGGCGAGCAGCAATTCTCCCGTGAGCAATTTGTTCAGCAGTTCTGGGGACGAGCAGCTGGGCAGGTCATTCGTACCCGAGTGAACGGCAAAGACATTAACGTCGGCACCTTCGATGTCAGCACCGGCGAAATCACGTTTGATCCAACCGCGGTTTATCGCCCGGTCACGCAATGGACTCGGGCTGGTAGTTCGATCAGCAGCGAAACGATCAATAAGCTGGCCAGGCTGGAGTCCCAAACAATCAGCGTGACGGTCTGGCCGGATACTACGGCAGTCACGGCGTTTAGCACTTCACTCGACCAGTCAGACGTGACCGTTCGGGTGCCGTTTGGGGTGGCCTTGATGCCTGCTGCTCAATGGCTCACTGTTGGTGGGCTGGAGCTGGTTGACCAGGGTGACGACGCCATTTACCGGGGCTGGAACACCAGCACCGCAGCTGGTGTTCAAGTCGGTGCCATGAACTACAGCGAGGGACTGATTGAGCTGGACTACAGCCAGGTATCCAGCTACATCAGTAGTCTGGCGGTGGTTATGAAAGCCGGAGCCAAGCGCTTGAGTTCTGTGGTGCCGATTACGGACGTAACATTCAGAACCTCTGGTGCACCGCTGAGGACCAGTGGTCTGACGCTACAGGCTCGCCGCGTGGCAGATGGTGCCCTGATTTCGGCGACCTCAGATATCGACGGCAATGTCTCCGGCTCATTCGACACCGGCGATACCATTACAGAAATTACCGTACCTGGCACCGGCTACACCTTTGAAATCACTCCCGTCACCGTGGGCAATGGTTCGGCCTCGGGCAGCGTCACTTATCAGACAGGCGTCGTTTCGTTGTCATTCAGCCAGCCGGTGTATCTATCAACGCTAACGTATTCAGCGGTCAGCTACAGCACCATTTCCCTGGACCCGGAACGCATTGGGTTGGACCCGGTCAAGCTGCCAGCCAGTGGGAAAGTCCCCCAGTTTAAAAATGGTAACCTGGTGCTGATCCACCATACCGACACGCTGGAGGAATCCACGCCAACCGCTGCCCAGATCATCGACTGTGGTCGAACCGATCTGGCGGTTATCCGTGTCAAAGATGCCGCTGGCACTGCGCTCGATTCCGCTCAGTACACCATCGATTTGTCAGCAGGGACGGTCACATTGGCTGATCCGTTTGTCGCTCAAGACAGTGACGGCAACAGTCTCACCATGCCACTGACGATCTACCACCGTGTGCAAGATCTTTGCGCTCTGTCAGGGGTTCGGGTTGATGGGTTGTTGAGCCTGATGACTGATCTGACCCATGACTATCCATTGGGCGCGCTCTGCAGTGCGGTCGTGGAATTCGGCGACCTGCAGGCCCGTGTCGAGGGCATGTTTGAACAAAAAATCGACGTTTCGGGTGAGTTTGAAGACGAACTGGTTGGCGACACTTCCGTCGCCCAATACGACGCTCTGACATACCCGTTTGAAGTGAACAATCTTGGGGCCGTAGAGGAACGCTGGAAGCTGCGATTTACCAGTGCCAGCGTATTCGATGTGATCGGTGAACAGCGTGGCGTCATCCTTGAAGATCAGGCCATTGGTAATGACTGCGCTCCAATTAATCCCTTCACCGGTACCGCGTACTTCACCGTATTAGCAGCCGGATTTGGCAGTGGCTGGATCACTGGCAACGCCATTCGATTCAATACCAAAGTCGCTGCTGCACCTGTTGAGGCGATTCGTACCACGCTGGCATCCAGCACCAAATTACCCGACCAGACTGTTGAAATTGAATTTATGGGAGATGCTGACTGATGGCAGTGCAACCACGTTTATATCGGGGTGACGATGCCGGAGCCCCCACGACAACCAATGCTCAGGGAGCATACGATATTTTCAAGGCAGTCCTAGTTGATGGGTATGGCGCTCAACCAGCCGCTGGCTGGTCTGTCGTGCTGGATGATTGGGCCAACGGTGGTGCGGTGGTTTTCACGAATGCTGGGGAGTCTGGAGTATTTGGGGTTGTTGCTGACGATGGCAGCAGCTCGGAATATTTCGAGGCCAGTCTGTTTATTGCGGATGGTATGGCGGACACTGTGACGCCGGTGAACGGTCGCACCGGCCCGTATGCGATTGCCGATATTAGTGCTCTGCTGTCGCGCAGTGATCGTCAGGGTCTCTATAAAATTGGTGCGGCTGGGTGGGCGGCAATTGCAAATGAGCATGTTGCTATTTTCTGGTTTTCTCGACTAACGGCAGGATGGATCTACTCTGAAGAAAACAGGAATTACTACGATATTACTTGTCTCGCGATTGGTGCGACGCGTAGTTTGCGCGGGTTGGGGGATATGTCGGCAGCATCAATCGGAAATTTCATTGCAATGGGTGGGTGTCTTGGCTCGTATAAATCGTGCAGTTGGGATCAATATGACAGTGCGTGTGTTTTACGAGATCATGACAATGCCGTGCCTGCGGGGTATTTGGCTGGCAATGCGGCAGTGTTTGCTCAATACCATGGCGTTGGCGAGGACAATGCTGATTCTATTGTTTATCAGCCGATCCAGGCGCTGGATATTTGGGCGTCAACATCAACCAACGACGAAACAAAAATGCAGCATTCGCTCCTGCCTATGCTGCTGTATTTCCCGCAGTTAGCGAAATCCTCGGCTACTGAGTCCACTTCACAGGGCCGGGACTTTTCACCGCGGATTTACAGCGGAGGGGATTTGCTGACGTCGGAATTCGAGCTGGCAGGTAAGACCTGCATCATGGCCCCGCTGCCCAGTAACGCCAGAGTTATTGTCTCCATGGAACTGGAGGACTGGCAGTAATGGACGTGTTTATGGCTCCGACTGCAACGTTGGCTGTTGATCCTGTCGTCATGGTAGAGCTGCAGCACAATCTTGATTTATCTGGCGATGCAACTGCGTGGGTGGTGCAGTTTATTTCAGCCATTCAGCCGGATCTGATTTTGTACGTTGATTCAGATGTTATTCGGTTTTCGCTGGCTGATATCGTGCAGGGTGAGGTCTATCGATTAGTGGCATTTGGAACCACGAACTCGGCATTGCTGAACGGGCTGCTGTGGGTTGATGGCTATGTCTATGATGCCGGGCAGGCTTCTATCGAATTTACATCAGGAGACAGCCAAGGTGGCGATGGCGAGGCCAAAACGTTCTCTGGCTCGGTGTTGATTGAAGGTCAAGGTGTATCCCGCGCCGTTTACGCCATTGCACTGGATGCCGTACCGCCATACTTACTGCCGCCCACGCAATCGTCCACCGATGGCTCTTATACGCTGGAATGGAACGGCTACAGCGGGCAGTTGCTGGTGACCGCTCTGGACGATTATGGCGTCGATTTTGAAACCGGTCTGACCTTGGGTGAAGGTGATCGCGTTCATCCAACAGCGCCCAATGGGTACGTTTACGAAGCGGCTAATCTGGGGACTCTGGGAGCTGAGCCTACCTGGCCAGCAGCTGAGGCCGGTACCGTTGTCTCTGGGAGCGTCACCTTGGTAGCGGTGCCGTTCTGGCGTCCGAAAAGCTCCGGGCCTTTCAGTGTATGAGCTGGGTGCCAGGGCTTTCTACGGCAGCAGGTATTCATTACCAGGCTGCTGACGAATTACGGACGTCGGCCCAGTGTTCGGTTAGGGCGTATCCAACCAAGCGCAACGCAGTGGAGACAGCGGCGGCTGTGGCTGATTTTAAAACCCGGGATAATGCCATCTGCTACGGCAAGCCACTGGAACTGTTGCAGCTGGCTCAAATCCGCTTCCAGCCAGGTGAGTATCAGCAGCAATTAACCAGCATTAACTGGCAACAAGCCAGGCCGATTTGTCAGCCATCCCAGCTGTTGTTGGCAGAAGCCAGCCAACCGGTGTTCAGCGATTTTTTGCTGTTCGCATCAACACAGATCACGCTGAAAAGCCGCGACATTGAACTGCAGAATCTGGTTGTGAACCCGTATGCAACCCGACCTGATGCCGGCGCGTTACGAGCTGCTGAACTGTTCGTCGATGCCAGTACCATCATTGAATTTGACGACGCTCCGCATATCCCCAGCTCAATCATCAATTGGGCCGGTGAGGATCTCACTAGGCGTGCGGCCATTCCGGTATTTAGTCAGGCAATTCTGCGGGCATACCAGCCACCGGAAAAACGTCGTATGACGGAAGCTGGCTGGCTAACAACCAACGAATACGGCAACGACACCAGCGTCAGCTATCCATCCCAGATCCCGCTGGGGATCGCACCCGATCCCAATGCAGCAGAGACCCATATCATTATGAACAGCGTACAAACCTACACGTTGCCCGATGAAACACCGCTGGCATTGGCTGATATCGCCATCGATGCTGATTTGGATTCAGTCGGCTGGAAGCTCTCGGCCCAGGCATTGAATGAGGCAACCGCAGATCTATTGCGCCGGGATCGTAGCGGCCGCAAAGAGCTGGCGATTCTGATCAACGGATACAGGTGGGAGTTTTTCGTCGCCAAAGTTGATGAGAGCAAGTCCATCAGTAACGACCAGTTAAATCGGCGCTTCAACATCACCGGCTATTCGCGCAGCCAATATCTAACCGCGTCCTATGCACCGGAACAGACGAAAAGCATCACGACAACAACAGCCGTTCAAGCCGCCACGGCCGAGCTGACTGGCACGGGATTTACGTTGGACTGGGCTGTCACTGGGTTACCCGACTGGACAATGGCCAACGCCTCCTTCAGCTATCAAAGCCTGACGCCCATGGCAGTCATCAAGAAGCTGGCCAGCGCTGCTGGCGGCATTGTCCAGACCGATCCAGCAGTCGACACCATCGTTGTGAAACCTCGTTATCCGGTTGAGCCATGGTACCTGCAAGCCTCTGACATGGACGTCACGATCCACGAAAGCCAAGTGACCAATGTCTCCGTTTCAGAAGTGCCTGGCGTGCTCTACAACGCGGTATTCGTCAGCGGCGAAAGTGAAGGCGTCAGTGCCATGATTACCCGTCAGGGCACCTCAGGGGACAGTCCATCCAGCGACATTACGGATGGCTGGATTACTGCAGTTGAATGCAATACCAACCGAGGTAAAACCGAACTAGGCCAAAGCGGTGACCGGCTCACACACGATCTGGAGGTGCTGTTACCTGAAACTGGTCAACCCGGTCTGGTACTCCCAGGTATGACCGCTGCTGTTCAACACAACAACAGCGCCAAGGATTTTCGGGCCTACGTCAGTGGTGTGCGGATCTCGGTTCCTGGTAGAAACAACGCCAAAGTCCGTCAGACCGTAACGCTAGATCAGCCGGTCGGCTGGGAGGAATACAGCGCATGAGTAACCCTTGGACACGCTTGAATAAACTGCTGGCTCCCGGAGCCAAGACCATTGTCACCATCACGACCGTCAATACAGATGGCACCAGCATCGTCACACTGCGCAGCGGCGACACAATCAAGGTTCAGGGGGATACGGTTAGCGTTGGTGACAAGGCGATGATTCAGGCTGGGAGAGTCGTGGCTAAGGTGCCAGGGTTGGCTTTCTATGAAATCGAGATCTAAAGGGCTTTTATAAAGCCCTTTATTAGAAAAGAAGGCTTAAAAGTAACAGTCTGTTAGACAGGAAACGGAAGCGACACCCACCGGCTGCAACCGGTAGGTGACGCCAACCACAGCGAACCAAGCACTGTGATTAACCAAGGCTTCCGCGCTTGTACAAGCCGAGGCAGTTTATCAGATGTTTTTCACATGCTTGAATATCGTTGCACCAGTTGCAAGAAACTACTTTTTAAGTCGCAGGACTGCGGATCGATTGAAATCGTGTGTCCGCGATGCAAACGTCTAAACATCATCAATGAGCGCCCAGAGCGCCACGGAGAGAAACATGGCAAAGCCCATATTTCCGTGGCCAGGCGGTAAGAGAAAACTGGCAAAACACATACTACCTCTATTGGGCGAACATACTTGTTATGTCGAACCATTTGCTGGCGCAGCAGCGATATTCTTCGCCAAAGAGCCCAGCAAGGTTGAGGTCTTGAATGATCTAAACGGCGACCTGGCTAATCTATATCGGGTGGTTAAGCATCACTTTGGCGAACTTTACAGTCAGTTCAAATGGGTGCTTATTAGCCGAGAGAACTGGAACAAGATCCGTTCAGTACCACCAGAATCGTTGACTGATATTCAACGAGCTGCGCGATTTCTCTATGTCCAAAAAATGGCCTTCGGAGCCAAAGTTGAAGGGCCAACCTTTGGCATAGCGAGAACAGCAGCGCCCAGGTTCAATTTGCTGAGCCTTGAACGGGATCTGGAAGATGCTCACTTGAGACTCACACGAACATACATTGAGCAACTCGACTGGAAACGCCTGATCAATAAGTACGATAGCGAGTCTACTGTGTTCTACTGTGACCCACCGTACTGGGAGACTGAAGGTTATGGAATCGAGTTTGGCTGGCAGGAATACGAGGCCTTGGCTGAACTTTCTCATACGCTCAAAGGACGTATGGTCCTCAGCATCAACAGTCATCCTGAGATCAGAAAACTATTTTCAGGAATCCCTCTGAAAGAGGTCGATTATCGATACACCATCGGCGGAGCCGACGAGGCGAATTCAAAGCCAGTGAAGGAACTGATCTATTGGACGGAAGCTGGTTGATGCAAATTCATTGCACAGTATGAAACAAGTGCGTCGTGGTATTTATTGCATCGGAGAGTGCTTAAATATCGCGGCGCGCTTCATCAAGCCGCAGGTAACCATCACGGTAAAGGCATAAACCGGGCAGTACAGGCGTTAAAGGAAAACCAGCTGGGCCAGGCGCTTGTGCTGGCCCGGTATTACTTCAACACCACCAACCCGACCGAAGACGAACTGGCCGGGGCGGTGTGGCTACACCATGACCTGTTTCAAAACCAGACCAATGCCATAGCCAACGGCATTGCCAAGGCATTCAGCAAGTGAGCACACAATGAGCGTCACCGCACTTGAAAAACTGATGTTCACCGTGGGCATGACCGATCAGGCCAGCGGCCCACTGGGCAACATCAGCAAAAGCCTGGACGGCGTAAAGCGCAACGCCAACGCCGGATTTGACGCTATCCGGGGCGGCGCTATTGGTATGGGGGCCGCCTTCTTCAGTATCAAAACGCTGATGGAACCGGTCCATGAAATGGACAACGCGCTGGGTGAAGTGCGAAGCCTGGGCGTGATCGATTCTGAACTGGCCACGTTGAAAAAATCCGCGCTGGATTTTTCCGTGCAATACGGCGAAAGCGCCGCCGACTTTGTTCGCTCAAGCTACGACATCCAGAGCGCCATTGGAGGCCTGACTAACGGCGAGCTGGCCAAATTTACCGAAGCCAGCAACGTGCTGGCCAAGGGCACCAAGGCGGACGCCGCCACCATCACCGGTTACATGGGCACCATGTACGGCATCTTTCAGGACCAGGCCAACAAGATGGGCAAGGCCCAGTGGGTGGAGCAGCTGACCGGCCAGACCGCGCTGGCGGTGCAAATGTTCAAAACCACCGGTTCACAAATGTCTGGGGCGTTCAGTGCATTAGGAGCAACTGCAAAATCAGCAGGTGTCGATATATCTGAACAGATCGCCATCCTTGGAACACTGCAGGCCAGCATGAGCGGGTCGGAGGCTGCTACCAAATACCGGGCATTTTTGGAAAACGCGGGTAAGGCACAAGAGAAGTTAGGGCTGCAATTTACCGACAGCCAGGGCCGACTATTACCAATGGTCGAAATACTCGGACGAATCAATAACAAGTATTCAAATCTTACAGATGTTAGCCAAAGCGGTGCACTGAAAGACGCGTTTGGATCAGGTGAGGCTGTAGCTCTGATTTCAGGGTTGATTGATAAAACAGACGGCCTCAGTGCCAGCATCACTAAACTGGGCCGCAACACCGGTATGCAAAACGCCGCCGATATGGCCAGCGAAATGGTCGACCCGTGGGACCAGTTCGAGGCCGTCACCAAGGGCGTGCGCATTGCATTCGGTTCAGCCCTGCTGCCAACCATCAACGACGTGCTGGGAACCATGACCGACGGGCTGACCGTGGTCATGGGATGGACCCAGGAATTCCCGCACCTGACCAAATGGATTGGACTGGCCACTCTGGGCGTGCTGCTGCTGACCGGCGCCGTGGGCTTTATGTCCATGGTTGTAGGTATTGGTCGTGCCGCCTGGGCGGGCATGTTGTTTCTTGGCACCGTGGCCAAGGTCATTTGGGGGCTGGCCAGAATGGTCGGCATTTTGCGCGTGGGCTGGATGGCAATGTCTGCCGTGATCGCTATCACCACATCACCACTATGGGGAACCGTGGCACTGATCGCCGCAGTAGGTGCCGTGCTGGGCTGGCTGGTTTACAAGGTCGGGGAATACACCGGCGCGTGGAAAATTCTGGGCAAATGGTTCGACCAGTTCCACAGCTGGATGGAAACCACCGAATGGGGCCAGGCAATTCTGGAAAAGCTGGAAAAAATCAAAGCCTATGTGGTCGGCCTGATCGATGACTTTAAAGAGCTGGTCGATTTTGACTTCAGCTTTTCCGACCTGAACCCATTTTCAGACAGCCCGGAGATTCAGCCACTCAGCGACAACAAGGCCGCCAGCGACCTGCCATCCGTGCGCCAGTCCGTGGCCGGAATGGTCAGCGGCACCGGCGGTACCCACTGGGGTGGTGTAACCATCAACGCAGACGGCGGTATGTCACCGGCAGATTTGGAACAGTGGGCACAGCTGAACGGGGGGTAGAGATGGCCACATACACAGACATAAAAATCACCAACGACGACATCGAACTGGACACCGCTGGCCAGCCGGTGCTGATTTATGACCGCGACGTCATCGCCCAGGACGTTGGCCACGCCATCCGCGAATCGGGCTATTTGCCGCAGCTGATCGGCCAGCGCAACACCCAGCAGCGGGCACTGATTCGCAAGCAAATCAAACGGGTGATAGAGGCAGACACACGCGTAAAACCAGGTACCAGCACCGTGACTGAATATTTCACCAGTGCCAGCGCCGTGGCCATTACCGCCACTGCTGAAACCGAATTCGGCCTAATCACCATCGGCGCAGACACAGGAACCGCATAACATGGCCATCAGCGACGAAACCCAAGAATTTTTCACCCAGCAGGCAAGCGAGGCCGGTATACCAACAACCGCAGCCGAGCTGAAAACCCAGTTTCAAACCGCTGCCGACGACGCCGGGCTGACAATAAGCAACGCCAGCGGCTACAGCGCGTTTTGGAATTTCGTCGTCGCCGTGGTCACCACGCCGGTGCTGGCGCTGCTGCAATACCTGGTGGGCACCGTAACGCCAAACATGTTTCTGCGCTACGCCACCGGCAGCTGGCTGGATTTGCACGGCTGGGCACGCAACACCGACCGCACTACAGCCACCGCCACCAAGGGCGGCATTCTGTTTACCCGCACCGGTACCGGCACCACCTTAACCGTGCCTTATGGCACCGTCATCAAAACCCCGGCCATCAATGGCACCGTATACCGTGTTACCACGTCTGAGGCGTACACATTCGCCGCCGACGAATTAACCGCCACCATCCCGGTAGTGGCAGAAAACACCGGCAGCGCCTACAACCTGGCCGCCGGGTATTTCACCGTATTGGCCGAGGCCATCACCGGCGTGGCCAGCGTCACCAACGCAGACGACTGGATAACCACGGCGGGCACCGACGACGAAGACGACGACGATTTTCGCGAGCGCCTGCGCCTGCTGTTTCCATCCGTGGCCGACTGGCACATTGATGCCGTGTATAAATCCATCATTGCCGAACAAACCGGAGTGCCGATTTCCAACATTTGGATCAACAGCACATTGGCACCCCGAGGGGCAGGCAGCGCCGACGCTTACGTCATGCTGGACGTCGGCACCATCAGCGCCACCGCACTGGCGGCGGTGAACAGCCACATCAACGACGACGGCAACCACGGCCACGGCGACGACCTGCAAGTGGTGGCCTTCCCGGAGACCCAGCACGACGTTATAACCAAACTATACGCGGCCGCCGGTACCAGCGCCGACGACATGGCTGCTGCCGCCGATCTGGCCGAACAAATTATTCGGTTTGCATTCCGCGAAAACGCCGCGTTTGACGAAACCGACGTCACCCGCGTGCGGTTCTTAACACGGTTTTCTTTCGCCAAACTCGCAAGCCAAATCCGCGCCCTGGTACCGGTACTAACCGCCGTGGAATTTAACGAATGGTCGCTGATGCCTGGTGAAGAAATCCCGCGCCTCAACAGTCTGGCAGTCACCATCACCGAGGACGCCAGCTGATGGATTTTATTAGCCTGAAATTCTGGCAGCGCGGCACCGGCAGCAAAGCCGACGCCAAAGCTGCGGCCACCGTGGTAGACACCTGGTGGACAACCGTCAAAGGCTGGCTTGCGTTCCCGTTTACGGTGTGGGAAGTCGACACAGCGCCGCTGTTTATTGTCGACTTGCTGGCGTGGGAGCGGGACATAACCCGCTACACTGGCGAGCCTGAAAGCCTGTACAGATTGCGCGTAGAACACGCCTACGCCAACGCCAAAGACGCCGGAAGCACCGCCGGTTTTGTGCGCATTTGGGAACGGCTGGGCCTGGGGAGTTGTTTTATCGTCGAACGCCCGGAAGACGACGATTGGGACATTGTTTATATCGACATGGACCCGGCTGTTTTCGCGGGCAATGAAACCCTGATCATGACCATGCTAAACCAGTATGGCCGCACCTGCCGCCGTTATCGGGTATCAACAACCAGCGTGGTATCCATGAGCGTGGCCGCGCCTTATGGCGGGTTTGATACAGCATTTAATATTGTTTCTAGTGAATATGTATTTGTTAATCCAAATATACTGGAATACTCACACTCTATAGATATGTGGGGTAAATTTAATACATTGATTGGGAGTGTCGAAAATAACTACGGGCGTGACTGCTACAGGGTAGAATCAACAAAAACGTCGACAAGTACTGCATGTAATATATCAATACCATTTGACAAGATTGATGGTGAATACTACACGGCTCAAATAATAGTTCACAAAGGTGAAACGTCAAGGGTTTTACTTGGTATTTATGATGGTGTGAATTATCAGGATTTGATAGTTGATCTTGACTCACTAACTAAAATATATAGTTCTTCAGGTGTTGAAGAATGGAGTATTGAAGAACTTGAAAACGAGTGGTTTATGTTGTCGATGTGCATTATTGCAAATGAAACAACGAGTTTAAGAGGTATTTATTTAGGCCCTATATCAAAGAGTGGAAATAAGCCTTGGTATATAACAGCTAGCGCTGGGGTTTATATTTCATCAGCACAGGTTTTAAAATCACAATATCCATTAAAAACAATATTTTATACGGGTTGAATATGTCTTCTGTAATTACTACGGCTGGTTCTGAATTTATTGCTAGTATAGGGACTGGGAACGTGTTGTTAACTAATGGCTTTGCTGATCAGATTATTATTGGTTATCAGCAAGGAATAGACGCGACGGTAACGCCCGACAGCGACGCATTACCAGATACCGTGCTGGAAACCGTCACCATCAATAAAATGGGATTAAAAACCGCCAATGTCGCGGTATTTAATGCTGTGTTATTGGCCAGCATGGGAGATTACACATTTAACTGGTTGGGGCTGTATAACTCAGAGCATGACGTATTAATTGCCGTCGTTTATGAGCCTGCCCAACAGAAATGGGCCACCACCGGCGAACAGGTCGGCAACGTGTTAAACAAAGCCATTGGCCTGCAAGTGGATAACGCCGCAGCCATCACCGGCATTACTGTGTCAATAGAAAGCTGGCAGGTGGACTACCAACAAGAAATCGTCGATTTGACGGCCGCGTATGAGGCCGCCACTACCGCACTGGAAGCCGCCACCGCCACCGCCGAACAGGCCAGCACCGACAGCGACAGCGCCGTGGAAACCGCCAACAACGCGTCAACTGCCGCCGCCACGGCCGTAGACACAGCCAATAGCGCCAGCACAACTGCCAACAGCGCAGCAACGGCCGCCGCCAACGCAGTGACCACCGCCAACAGCGCAGCAACGGACGCCGCCAACGCAGTGACCACCGCCGCCAGTGCGGAAAGCACTGCCAACGGCCTGGCCGACAGCATCGCCACTGCGAACACGACGGCCGACAGCGCAGTAACTACCGCCAACAACGCGGCAACTGCCGCCGCCACGGCACAGTCAACAGCAGACAGCGCCGCAACCGCTGCCAGCTCGGCACAGTCAACCGCAGACAGCGCCGCGACCGCCGCCGCCGCTGCACTACCAGCCAGCGGAAATCTGGCCGAATTGACTAACCTGCTGACTGCCCAGGCAAACATTGGCATTCGGGCCGGGACTGTCACATCAACGGATGATGCAGCAGAAACATTTACGTTCGACACCGAATTTACGACCGCCTGTATTGTGTGCCTGGTAACCCGTATTGGCACAGCATCCAACGCTATTGGCGCATATGCATGGACAAAAACCGGGTTTACGGTAGACCGTGACGATGCCATTGATGGCAGCCAGCAACTAGCCTACCTGGCAATTGGCTACTAATGACCTGGGCAGCCATTACCCGCACCCCGGCCAGCTGGGCCACTGACACCGGCATCACCGGCCAGCAGCAAACCGCGCTGGCCGGTTTGGCTTTGCCTGCCGATCTGGCTACAGCGGGCAGTTTGGCCGCGACAGCCGCAACCAGCCACCGCGCTAACATCACCGCTGCCCGCCAGAGTCTGGCCGCCGCCATGGTCACCCCATGGGCGCACGGCACCCCGGCGCGGGGCCGGTCGGTTAGCCACACACTCACACCCAGTGCGGCCCAGGACATTCTGGCCACCGAATCCGCCGGGTTTGCCGCCATGCTGGCGTTTATGATCCCAGCCGACACCGCCGCCCAGCTGGCCCAAAAACTGGCCGTACTCAATACCGTCTTACCGGCCCCGGCACTGGCCGCCGCATTGCGCACCGCCAGCCAGTACGCCAGCCACGAATCCGCCAAGTTTTTTCTGGCCAACGCCCCCGAAGCCGTGGCACAGCCATTCACCGGCGGCCAGCGCGAACATGATGCAGCCGACCACGTAGCCGCACTGGCCGAAGCCATCGCCAGCGACACGACGCCAGCCGATCTGCTGGCGCAATTCGCAAGCGCCCGCGCCAACCGCCACGCCGAGCAGGCCGCCGCGCTGGCCAGTTACGGCGGCGCGATTGAATGGGCCATGTACCTGGCGGGCGATTTGGAAACCCAACTGGCCGGCATCACCGCCCCCAACAGCAGCGCGCCATATTCCGCCGCGTTCGCTTTGTTTGGCAGTGTCGATGCATTGGCCACACTGAAAGGAGAGCTGGCACTATGATTTTGGAACGCGACGGCACAACAACGGAAATCAGACTAAAAGACCTGAAAGTATCGGTGAAACTGCCGATTAAAAACGAAGACGCCAGCGGCACCGGTAGCGGTACCGCCACGCTGAACAGCGGCACCAAAGCCAAAACCCTAAGCGTGGCAGGGCGGCTGCCGTTCAACAGCGCCGACCACCTGACCGAGCTGGTAAAACTGGCCGAAGCCCTGACCGACGCCGGAACCCGAGCCATCTACAACATCACCGAAACCGCCGCCGACGCCGTGCAAATCAACCGCGTGCAATTTAACGGCGATTTTGACGCCCGGCCCATCGACGGATTGATGGCCTGGGCCGTTACGTTCGGCCTGACCGAATACCAGAGCACCGCCGAGCGGGTAGAGGCACAACGGCTGGCCGGATACACCAGCGCCGGTACCGAAACCGACAGCGCCAGCGGCACCGCCGCAACAGGTACCGAAACCGATAGCAGTACAGAATCTGACGGCATCGACCGGGATTCGCTGCTGTACAAAATCGCCGCCAGCGTCGAAAACTATCTGGCAGAATTGGACGCAGACGAATGAACATTAGTCACGCCCTGACCATCACCGACAGCACCGGCACGGCCTCCGCCGCCGAACTGGTACGCCATACCACGCGGCTGGAACTGCACAGCCCAGGCCGCGCCATCATCACTGCCATAACCGACACCGCACCGCAACCGGGCCAAACCGTCATCCACGACGCCCAACTGACTGGCCAGCCGTGGCGGCCGCTGTTTTTCGGGTTTATTGAGCAGGCGGTGCAAATCAACACCGGCGCCTGGCAAATCATGGCGCGGGAACCGGCGGCACTGCTGAACCGGCGGATAGCGTTAAACCTACGCCACCCGCTGCCAATCGACGTGTTAAACGCCCTGGCCGACACAACCGGCCTGCAATTTGTGTTGCCAACCGCCGAACAGGGGGCCGACTGGACACAAACCCAGCTGGCCCGCTTTCAGCACACCGGCGGCGGCTATGGCGCATTAGATAATTTGCTTAGGGCGTGGGCGGTACCCGGCGGAATATGGCAGCAACAGCCAGACGGCCGGGTATTCGTGGGCAACCGCGCATACAGCGCCCAGGGGGGGAAAACCATCGAATTGCCAGCCAGCATCTTTTCGGATTTGAGTAATACCGGCGGCACCATGCCGCTGATGCCACGCATTCGACCGGGTGCCGGAATCAAAGTGGGCGACGGCCAAGCCCAGGTAATCCATAGCATAGACGCCACTGGCGACGTTATGCGGCTGCAATGGCGGCCAACCGCCGCCGCCAATACATTAAAGGCCCTTCAATGAATCCAGATTTACGCCGCCAGATTTTGCGCGAATTCCCAGAGCTGGCCGCCGGTTACCACACCCCGCAGCTGGCCGAAGTGCTGGCGGTACCAGACGCCCCAGCAAGTGGCGGCATTGGCGACAACTACCGGCCGCGATATGCAGTCGATATCGAAATGCTAACCAGCACAGGCAAAGCCACCGGAATTCTATTGGACGGCGTGCCCGTGCAACTGCCAGCAGGCGGCGGGGCAGAGCGGGGACTATTTGCCGCCCCGGTACCGGGAACACTCGTCACAGTCGAGTGGATCGGAGGTAACCCAGAGCGACCAATCATCACCGGCACCCTGGGCGACCGCCAGGCACTGCCGAACGTCAGCACAACCGGGCAAACATGGCAGCAAGCCAACCACCAACGCCAGGCCGTAGACGCCGCCGGAAACTGGACACGCGAAACAGACCAAACAATCACAGACAGCGCTGACAGCATCACCCAGACAGCGCGCCTGCTGGCCCAAACCATTGGCCACGAAACCCGCCGCATCCATGGCCACAGTAAAACGGACGTTACCGGCGAACACCGAACCGAAGCCGCTGCAATGCACCTGCTGGCCGAAACCGTGGCCAACATCCTGGCCGCTGGCAGCGTCAACACCGTGGCCGGTCAACACATCACCGCCAGCGCGGGCGGCGACATTCGCCAACACGCCACCGGCAACCGAGAAACCACCACCGGCGGCGAACACAACACTATCGCCGGAACATCAGCCAGCCTGACCGCTCCACTGGTCCACATCGGCCCGGATGGCCAGAACCTGCTGAAACTGATCAGCGATACACTGGCCCAGCTATCAACCGCCCTGAGCAACATCAGCCTGCTGACCGTCACAACCAGCGGCGTGACATCAAGCGTGCCAGTCAACGCTGCCGCATTCACAACCGCAAAAACGGCAGTGGACACACTCAAAGCCCAGCTGGACAGCTACACAAAATAATCCGCACAACCCGTTAGCCAACAAGCCACCCGCGCACACAGCGCCGGTGGCTTTTTTGTACCTGTAAAAACTCACAACCACCATGCACAACGCCAGCACCGCCGCGCCTTACAGCCGATCACCAACCACCGCAAGCCGCCCGCCAGAAAATCCCACAGAAAAAACACACCCAGCGAAAAAAAACACTCCACCTCACACACACCTGCGGCCTTTATGCACAGATTTTGTGCGGTTTTTGAGTATGTGCAAACAGTGCTGAACCCGCGTCACTACTGGAGGTTTCCGGGGTGAAAGGAATATGCACATTGTGCGGATAAATGCGGAAACGAGCGAACGCGGAAAACAGCAAGGGAATAGAAACTGCGAAGGAATCAGGGTTTCCGGAGAGATTAACACTCCGCACAGCAGCGCGGGAAAGGGCGGTGTCACTCGTGAAAAGTTGACACCAATTTGACACTAGAGCGGTTTTGACACCACTTTGACACTAAATAAAACACTGGCTAAAAATACAGTGATATTTTCACAACTATATGATTTTGTTGTGTTTTTTGTGGCCTCCCCACAGGGACTCGAACCCCGATCGCCCGCTTAGGAGGCGGGTGCTCTATCCTGTTGAGCTATAGGGAGGCAAACAAGGTCGCGTATGGTACTGGATTTTGTAAATTACGCAAATTAACCGGGCTGGTTGCTGCAAGCAGGCAGGGTAACTGTGAAGCAGGTTTCTCTCTGGCTGGAGCTGACGCTGATCCAGCCTTGATGCAGGTGGATAATTGAACGGCTGATAGCCAGCCCGAGGCCGTTGCTTTCCAGGCTGCCAGGCTGCCGTTGGCGTGATGGGTCGGCGCGGTAGAAGCGTTCGAACAAATGTGGCAGGTGTTCGGTCGGGATGGGTTTACCAGGGTTGATGACGTTAAGGCGAGCGTAACGGACGCCATTTTTCTGCAGTTGTTCAAGCTTCACTTCGATGTTTCTGTGAGCCGGGGTATGACGCAGGGCGTTGGACAGCAGGTTGCTGATGGCGCGGCGCAGCATGTTGCGGTCGGCCAGTACGTCGGGGGCTGTGCCACTCAGTTGCAGGGTGATCTGGTGGTCGTCGGCCAGGGCTTCGAAAAATTCAAACAGCTCGTTGAGCTCATCGGCCAGCTGCACCTGCACCGGTGTCATGGCTTGCTGGCCGTTATCTGCCTTGGCCAGCCACAGCATGTCGGACACCATGCGTGCCAGCCGTTCTTCTTCTTCCAGGCTTGAATAGATCAGCTCTTCGTATTCCTGTAGCTGGCGTGGCTGACTCAGCATGACCTGGGTCTGGGTAATCAGGTTGGTCAGTGGCGTGCGCAGTTCGTGGGCGATGTCGGCGGAATAATTGGACAACCGTTCGAAGCCATCTTCCAGCCGTTCCAGCATTTCATTGAATGACTGAATCAGTGGTCGCAGTTCGGGAGGGCAATGGTCTTCGGCAAGCCGCTGGTGCAGTTGGTCGGAGCCGATCTGGCCGATTTCTTCACTGAGCTGCCGGAGCGGGGCCAGCCCCTGATGAATGGCAAAACCGACGGCTATCAGGGTCAGGCTGCCAATGCTGAGTACGATTAGCCAGAGGGTGCTGCGAAATTGATCCAGGAAGCGTTTGTGAAACGACATATCCGATGCCATTTTCAAACTAACGCTTGTTCCAAATAGCCGGGTCGTCAGTACCAGGCCACGGTAAGGGCGGCCTTCAAAGTTCCATTCCTGTAGCTGAGCGCTATGAATCACCTGGCCATTTTTTAACATGGGCAGGTTATCTGGCCAGCTGGCATTGCCGGCGTGATAAAGCAGGGCGTCTTCAGGCTGATTGGCTTGTGTCCACAATAGCTGTACCGACAGGCCGTGGTAGTTACTCATCACCTGATCTAACGCCCGTGCCAGCTGTTGTTTGCCTGCGGCTGTCAGCGGCAGGCGGTGGCTCAGGTGGGTGTGTTCTGTTACGGCTGTGGATGCAGCTTCAATAGCGGTCGCCAGCAGGGTCAGTTCCTGGCTGTCTTGCTCGGCAAAGTGGTTTCGAATCGAGTGCTGCACCATGCTCACCAGCAGCGCCAATCCCAATGAGATGGCCAGCCCGGTATACAGGGCTGTTCGAAGCTGCAGCGATAGCGGGCGCTTACTCATGTTCGTCGTCCAGGCGATAACCCATGCCGCGTACGGTATGAATCAGCTTGGGTTCGAATGGGTCATCGATCTTGCGGCGCAGACGGCGAATGGCAACGTCGATGACGTTGGTGTCGCTGTCGAAGTTCATATCCCAGACTTGCGAAGCGATCAATGATCGGGTGAGGACTTCGCCCTTGCGGTTGACCAGCAGTTCCAGCAGGGTGAATTCGCGGTTGGTGAGCGGGATGCGATTGCCCTGGCGGCTGGCGGTACGTTTGTTGATGTCGAGGGTAAGGTCGGCAACGCTCAGTTCGTTGGTGACTGGCCGACTGCCACGGCGCAGCAGCGTTCGTACTCGCGCCAGCAGTTCGACAAAGGCAAAGGGTTTGACCAGATAATCGTCGGCCCCCAGCTCCAGTCCACGGACCCGGTCTGCAACCTGATCGCGGGCGGTCAGAAACAGAATCGGCGTGTCGTTACCACGCTCGCGGATCGACTGGCAGATTTTCCAGCCATCAACGTCCGGCAGCATGACGTCGAGCAGAATCAGATCGAAATTTTCGGTCATCGCCAGGTGGTGGCCATCGAGGCCGTTACGCGCCAGTGCAACAACAAAGCCAGCCTCGCTCAGACCCTGCTGCAGGTAGTCACCGGTTTTCTTTTCATCTTCGACAACCAGCAATCGCATGGCAGGTCCTCCAGGGGGCGTTCTCAATTAATTAACGGGTCCTGTTATGGAAGAAAAATTCATCAGGCAAGGCGTTGAACGAAGGGAATGGCTCGCCCTTTACAAGTTCAACAACACCGCATGGTGGATTTTTAACCATCACCCTTCGGGCTGAGTCCAGTTGGCTCCAGGCACTGCGTTATTCGTCACTTGTTTAGCTCGCCCTGTTTATTGAACGACAAAGGGCACGCTCCTCATGCCTTGTTCTGAAGCCAACTGGCTCTCAGCAGGGCCGCTTTACTAATTGAGAACGCCCCCTGGCTCTGGATAGTTGGCAGTCTACCGAATTTGCCATACCCGCACATGACCTGCAGATGACGTTTTTGTCATCTTCGGGTCATCGGTGGGTCAGCTTGGTCTACTTATTCTGCTCGTCAGTTTTTGTCTATCTCATGTAGTTCGCTGTAAATCAGAGACAGGAGAGTCGTATGTCGAATAAACGTGACTCCAGCCAGGCTGCCGAGCTTGCCCATATGGCTGAGCTGGCCAGGGCGGGGCTGTCACGCCGCCGTTTTGTGCAGGGGCTGGCGGGTGGTGTTGCGCTGGCTTCCAGCGGTTTGCGGGTGCAGGCAGGGGAAACTGCCGGAACAGCCGCTGCTGCGGTCTTGAGCGGTAATCATTTTGAGCTGGAAATCAGTGAGCTGGCGGTGAATTACACCGGCTCGCGCCGGCTTGCTACTGCCATCAATGGCTCGGTACCGGCGCCCACGCTGGTGTGGCAGGAAGGTGAGACGGTTACGATTCGGGTGACCAACAAGCTCTCTGTACCCAGCTCGATTCACTGGCACGGCATTATTCTGCCGTACCAGATGGATGGCGTGCCGGGCATCAGTTTCAAGGGCATTGCCCCCGGTGAAACCTTTACCTATCAGTTCAAGGTCGAGCAGAGCGGCACTTATTGGTATCACTCCCATTCCGGCTTTCAGGAAATGACCGGCATGTATGGTGCCATCATTGTGCGGCCAAGGCAGGCGGACCCGGTGGCTTACGACCGCGAGTTCCCGCTGGTGCTGTCGGACTGGACCGACGAAGCGCCGATGAGTGTGCTCGGCAAGCTGAAAACCCAGGGGGACTATTTCAACTACATCAAACCAACTGCGCCTGAGTTCTGGAAAGACGTCCATCAGTACGGCATGCAGGGCGCGATGCAGAAGCGTCAGATGTGGAATGACATGCGCATGAGCCCGACTGATCTGGCGGATATTTCGGCAGCCGGATTTACCTATCTGACCAATGGCGTGACACCCGCAGGTAACTGGACCGGCGTGTTCAAACCCGGCGAGCGAGTGCGGTTGCGCTGTATCAACGCCTCATCGAATACCTTTTACGATGTGCGGATTCCGGGCCTGAAGCTGACGGTCGTGCAGGCCGACGGCCAGAACGTTGAGCCGGTAACGGTCGATGAATTCCGTTTTGGCCCGGGCCAGACTTGCGACCTGATCGTGCAACCGGCCGACGAGCCTTACACCATTTTTGCCCAGAACATGGATCGCAGCGGTTACGCCCGCGGCACGCTGGCTCCGGCACAGGGGCTGAGCGCAGCGGTTCCCGCGCTGGACAAGCCGGAATGGCTGACCATGACCGATATGATGGGCAGTATGAATGGTATGCCAGCCATGTCTGGGCAGATGGCCGGGCACGGCTTGCATCAACCAAGCCAGACAGTTCGTCATGCCCATAGCGAATACGGTGCTTCCACCGATATGCGCGTCGATACACCGCGTACCAATCTGGATGATCCGGGCATTGGTTTGCGTAACAACGGACGCAGGGTATTAACGCTGGCAGATTTGCACACCCTCGGCGGGCCAATGGATCAGCGTATGCCGAGCCGTGAAATCGAACTGCATCTGACCGGCAATATGGAACGCTACAGCTGGTCGCTGGACGGGCTGGAGTTTGGTGATTCGACGCCGGTATCGTTCCGCCATGGCGAACGGCTGCGGGTGATTTTGCACAACGACACCATGATGACCCACCCGATGCATATGCACGGCATGTGGAGTGAGTTGGAAACCGACCGTGGCGAGTTTGTCGCCCGCTTGCATACGATCCCGGTGCAACCGGCGCAGCGTATCAGTTTTCAGGTCACCGCTGACGCTCTGGGCCGTTGGGCCTGGCATTGTCATCTGGCATTTCATATGGACGCAGGCATGTTCCGGGAGATTGTAGTCGCATGAACAAGCTGACATTCAAGAAACGTAACGGGTTGGTTGTGGCCCCGATGCAGGCCGTATTGTTGTTGGGGCTGGCAGCTGCTTCCAGCGCTAGCTGGAGCCATGGAGACGATCACAAGGATCTCGAAGACGCCTGGTATATGAATATCGATGAGTCTGATGCGGAACAAACCAGTCAGCAGTCGATGCCGGGCACGATGTCTCCCGCGCAAATGGACCACAGTTCCATGGATCACAGCAGCATGAATCACGGTGCCATGACTCCGGCAACCTCGACGTCGATACCAATGGCTCCCGCGCAAATGGACCACAGCACGATGGATCACGGTTCCATGGATCACAGCACGATGGATCACAGCAACATGAACCACGGTGCCATGACTCCGGCAACCACGACGTCGATGCCGATGGCTCCCGCGCAAATGGACCACGGCTCCATGGATCACAGCAGCATAAATCACGGTGCCATGACTTCAGAAACCACGACGTCGATGCCAATGGCTCCTGCGCAAATGGACCACGGCTCCATGGATCACAGCAGCATGAACCACGGTGCCATGACTCCGGCAACCACGACGTCGATGCCAATGGCTCCGGTGCAAATGGACCACAGCGCGATGGGACATGGGGCTATGGACCACAGTGCGATGTCCGGCAGCGCTATGCCAATGCAACCAGTAATGGATCATGGCATGGCTATGGACCACGATATGAGCTCGATGCAGGGTGGTTCAGCACCGGCCGGTGCCCGTGATCCTCATGGCTGGTCTGATGGCTATACCCTGACGTCCGGCCCATACGCCATGGCTGGTCCGCGCCAGCTGGTGATGGGTGACGAGCACTGGTTTTCCGCCTTGCAGATCGACAAGCTGGGTATCAGCCGGGAGCAGGGTGACAATAGCAAGGTGATCGAAGGGGAATACTGGGTCGGCAGCACCTGGGACCGGTTGGCGTTGACCTTTGATGGCAGCCGCTTTGATGGTGAAAATGATCTGTCGCTGGGCGCTTACTGGCGTCATGCGTTAACGCCGTTCTGGAATACCCAGCTGGGCGTGAAGCGTGATCAGTCAACGGATCTTAAGCGCAATTGGGTTGGTGCCGGTTTTGAAGGTCTGGCGCCTTACTGGTTTGAATCCGAAGCCATGCTATACGTGACCAATCAGGCCGTGACCTTGCTGGCGTTAAAAGCCAGCTACGACATTCTCTTCACTCAACGCTGGATTATGACGCTGGAAGCCAGCGCCGATCTGGCAGGTAAAAACGATCCTGAAGGGGAGTTTGGTCGTGGTCTTGGCACTCTGGCGCTGACGCCGGAACTGCGTTATGAGGTCACTCGCCAGTTTGCGCCATACCTTGCGGTCGAGCGCAGCCAGCATTTTGGCAAAACCCGCGATTTGATCGGTACTCCAGCCGAGACTGCCTGGCAGGCCGGAGTGCGGATCTGGTTCTGACCCGAGGTCTGCTGCTGTAGGGCTCTCAGCCCTCAACTCAGCCCTGCAGGGGCGGCTCGTCATCTTGCTGACGAGCCTGCCGTTCTTCCCACTGAAAGTCGGTAATCAGCTTGCGAATATAGCGCTGGGCGGCCGACGACATCTGTAAAAACACATAGCCCGCCAGGGTGTTGCCGTCACGATCCAGAATCAGGTGCTTGAGCTCCAGTGAGCAGTCCATGTGGTGCTCACGGTTGAAGCGGATTTCAGCACCGTGAATCGGATTCAGCTGGCGCAGTTCTTCCATAATATCGCCCTGGAAAATCGCCTTGAAGCCTGATTCAGACAAGTCCTGCAAACGACCGGCAATGGTCGGGGTAACCAGCATCGGTGACTGGTCGCGTTGATCCGGCAGGTTGACCTGAATCGGGTGAGCGTCAGGCACTGCAACCCGGTAGGCACCACGGCGTTGCAGGTATTCCACCTGGCTGGGAAATTCACCGCGGAATTCGTTATTGGCGGGTTGGAAACGCAGACGACCGTCGGCCACAAAACGGACTGAGGCACCCTGATTTTCACACTCAATCCGGAAACGTTTACCCGAGCGAATCAGTTCGGCACCGGACTCCGGCAGGATGTCGCTGAGGAAAAAACTGCGGCTTTTTAACTGCACATCGCGAATTTCGGCGCTGTAGGTTTCATTGCTGCCATCAATAAACAGCCTCACTGGCCGTTCGAACAACACCAGCGCCCGCAAGGCACCATAAATGTCGATGGTTTCAACCAGAGTGTTTTCGGTTGTCTGCTGCGTAAAATCGCTGGTCGCTGTCTGCATGCTTGATCCTCTACACGTTCCGGCTTGCTGCGACGGCTCAGGCTTCTATATAGCCTCCGCCAGAACGGTTTAACTGACTGGTTCCCTGACTAGTATAGAGGATGGTTGAACGATCTTTCTGGCCACGCAGAATCTCCAGCCGTTTTTGTATGCGACGGCGGTTTTTCAGGACCAGTTCGGACAGCTGGCCAGAGAGATTGCTGTTGGTTTGATATTGGGTGGCAAGTTGTTGCCACAGTTGCTGCAGTTGTGGACGAGCGGCAATGGTCGGGTGTTGCAGGAAGGCGTCGGCCAGCGGTAACTGCTGCAGTTCCATCCACTCCAGGCGGCTGTTGGCCTGGCGGTTGAGGCGGCTCAGAGTGGCGGATTTTTGTTTGGCACTATCGGCCAGAGCCTGCGGGCTGGCATCGCCCAGCAGGGAAAACTCCTGATGCAGCCGGTGTTGCAGCAAGCGTGCGAGCGCCAGTTCATCAAGGATCAGACGGGCAAGTTCAGTTGCCTGGTGTTCGGAAAATCGCAGGTCGGCAGAGTCGGTCATGGGCGGAATGCTCCGGATTAATTAAGGCCTCCCTCAAAATCCAGCATTTTTCCTGCCAACCGGTCGTAGTCGATTTTGTATTCGCCATTTTCAATAGCACTGCGAATGCGTTCGACGGTCGCGTCGTTCACTTCCGGCATCGAGCTGATCTCGGCTTCAATCTGTTGAATGCTCTTGCCACTGGCACTCAGCTTGACCTGATCAGAATAACTTTCGGTTTTGCCGCTTTCGCTCTCGGCTGCCGGTGTGGCAGTGGCCGACTCGTTGCGGCTGGTCGCGCGACTGTTGTCGACACCACCATTAATCTTGTTGATATTCATATTGAAGTCTCCGAACCATTGCATTGTACATACTCCTGCAGTGTCTGTATCGGCACCCGACCGAAGGACTTTAGCCCAATTTTAAAAAATTTTGCGATTGTTTGTAATGGCTGCTATTCGCGCGCAAGGCGCATGTGGCGTGGCTTGCAGCCGTTTAACGCACCACCACTTCTCCAGCCTGATCAACGCTGGCTGAAATAATTTTGCCTGATTTGAGGTTACGCACCCGGATGGTTTCGCCGATGCGACCATCACTGAGCGCCTCGCCTCGGGTTTCAATCCGGATTGATCCACGCTCCAGACGAATGCGTACCAGCTCACCGCGCTGAATCACTTCCGCTGCCCGCAACATGTCCGGGCTCAGCACGGTGCCAGCGCGCAGATTGCGGCGATACTCCTGTTGCTGCAGCTGCTGTGGTGACGCTATGTAGCCCTGGCTCAATTCGCCGAGATCCTGCTTGCCAAAATGAATGCTGGACGGGTCAACCACATCACCAGAATTCACTGCTTGCGTCAGAATTGCGACGGTTTCGTATACGTGCAGCTGTACGGCGACAAATTGTTGCCACCAGGGCGAAGCACAGCTGATCGTCACACCATTACGACCCGGTTGCAGCGCGCGGGACGGGCTGAATTGCAGCGTTTGATTGCAGTTCGGCAGTTGATAATCACTGCTGGCTGAAATCAGCGAAACCGCGCTGTTATTGGCGTCGCCACCGACCTGCTGCCATTGCTGTAACAGGCTTTGTTGCAACTGTTGCTGCCAGTCGGCAGCGGCCAGGGCCGGTACGACCAACAGAAGAATTGCAATTATCCGACACATACCTGAGTTCTCTACTATGCTTCTGTTTGACTGATGTTAAACGTCACGTTTCTGGCGATCAGTCAGTGCTGGTGGACTCTCTACAGTGAGGTTTGCAAGCGCTGTGCCGGATTAATTTTGGGAGCTTTATATGGCCGGTGTGTTGGATGCGGTTAATCAGCGAACGCAACTGGTGGGTGAAAACCGCCTGGAGCTGCTGCTATTCCGCGTAAACGGGCGGCAGATCTATGGCATTAACGTATTCAAGGTTAAGGAAGTGCTGCAATGTCCTGCCTTGACGGTACTGCCTGGCAGCAATCCGGTGGTACGTGGTGTTGCTCATATTCGGTCGGGAACCATCCCGATTATGGACATGAGTTTGGCCACCGGTAACCGGGCCCTGCAGGATCTCAAGACCGCCTTCGTGATTATTACTGAATACAATGGCAAGACCCAGGGATTCCTGGTTGGCGGTGTGGAACGCATCGTCAACATGAACTGGGAAGAGATTCATCCACCCCCAAAGGGAACGGGGAGAGAGCATTACCTGACGGCCGTAACCCGGGTAGATAAAGAGCTGGTCGAGATCATCGACGTGGAGAAAATCCTGGCTGAAGTGTCACCGGTGAACGAGGAAATCAGCGACGGTGTGATTACTAACGAAGTACAGCAGCGGGCCCAGACCCACCGCGTACTGATCGTTGATGATTCCAAGATTGCTCGCAAGCAGATATCACGCTGCCTCGAGAAGATTGGTGTCGAAGTGGTTGCGCTGAACGATGGTCGCCAGGCGTGGGAACACCTGTATGAGATTGCCGACAGTGGTGAACGACTACAGGATCGTTATCTGATGCTGATTTCAGATATCGAAATGCCGGAAATGGATGGTTATACCCTGGTGACGCGCATTCGCAGTGATAACCGAATGGCAGGCTTTCATGTCGTGCTGCACTCATCACTGAGTGGCGTGTTCAACAAGGCGATGGTTGAAAAGGTAGGTGCCGACGACTTTATTGCCAAGTTTGATCCGGATGTTCTGGCAGCTCAGGTGGCTGAGCAGATACAGTCTGTATAAACGCGGCAGGGCGCTGATGGGGCCATGGACGGCGCATGGCTCCGGTGATACCGGAGCTGATTTTGATTATGAGTTTCAGGGCAGAGTATGACACTGCAAATTACCGCTGACGAATACAAACAGTTCAGGGACATGCTGGAGCGATCCAGCGGTATTATGTTGGGCGATGGCAAGGAATATCTGGTGTCCAGCCGCCTGCGCCGCTTACTCGACGAGAACGGGCTCAAGTCGATCAGTGAACTGATGCGTTCGATGGGGCTGAATCGTCGGTTGCAGGAGCAGGTTATCGACGCCATGACCACCAATGAAACCCTCTGGTTCCGGGACGAACACCCGTACCGGGTGTTTCGCGAACGCCTGTTACCTGAATTGTCCGAGTTCCGGCGGCCGCTGAAAATCTGGTCTGCCGCCTGTTCGACTGGGCAGGAGCCGTATTCCCTTAGCATTGAAATTGAAGAATACCGCAAGCGTTATCCCGGCAAGCTGGCTACCGGCGAGCGGATTCTGGCGACGGATATTTCACCGTCCTCGCTGGCGTCAGCCAAAGACGGTACCTATCAGCAGCTGGCGATTCGTCGTGGCATGAGTGACCAGTATCTGAAATCGTATTTTCACCCGCTCGATGGTGACCGCTGGGAAATCAACCGCCAGATCAAGAGCCGGGTCGATTTTCGTATTCAGAACCTGCAGCAGAGTTTTGCCGCGCTGGGACGTTTTGATGTGATTTTCTGCCGCAACGTGCTGATCTATTTTTCAGCAGATCTCAAGTACGACATTCTCAAACGCATGCATGGTTGCCTCAACAAGGGTGGCTACCTGGTGCTGGGCGCGTCTGAGAGCATGAACAATCTGGGTGAGTATTTCGATATGGTGCAGTGCCATCCGGGGATTATTTACCGGGCCAAATGACAGGCTGCTACTCGTAATGCTGTTCATTTAACCAATCCTCGTCATCCCGGACGCGAAGCAGATCCGGGATCCATAGGGCTTTGGATCCTGAGCCTGCGCGGCCAGAACAGTTCAGGATGATGATAATTTGTGGTTACAAACGCTTAAGTGAACAGCATTAGGCTGCTATGCAGGTTTGGTGGTGGCTAACGCGGGGTGGAGTAGCACCCAGCCCGCAAATTGTTAAGGCTAGCTAGCGCAGCGCCAACACCATCTCATGCCAGGCCAGACCGCCATGGTCAGAGGCCGACTCTTTTTGATAGACAAATCCCGCTTGCTGATAAAAGCGAATATGCTCGCTTTTGCACATCAGATGAATGCGTGTCTTGCCAAGTCGGCGGATGTGCTCGATAAAGTTTAACAGCAGCGTTCGTCCCCAGCCCTGACCTTGCAGGTGCGGGTGAATCACCACCGACATCACCAGATTTTCCGGTCCTTCAGGGTCATGGCCTTCGAGGTTTTTGAAACCCTCATCTTCCATGTAGACCTGATAACAGCAGCCGGAATTCACAAAGCCCTGAATCTTGCCGGCCATTTCCAGCAGCAGAAAGCCCTGCGGGTATTGATCAATACGGCGCTGGATTTTCACCAGTGTGGCGGCTTCCTCACCACCGTTATACGCCAGCTGTTCAAGCTGATAACAGGCAACGGCATCAGCCGGATGCGCCTGTCGCAGCCGGTAGCTGGTTTCAATGGTTGCGGGTGCGATGGGGTGATCGGCGGTGAACTGGGGCATAACAATGTCCGCGGGTCAGCTGATGATAAATTCTTTCCAGGCCAGCAGCAGGTCGAGGAAATCATCCAGGCCACAACCGGCCTGTTGATCGAACTCCTGTAGCTCCAGCTGTTGTTCGTCGAGCACTTGCAGGTCCTCGTCGTACATAACACTCAGTGCACTGACCTGGGCTTCGTCGCGGCTCAGCTGCAACAGGGTTTCCTTGCCTTGCCATTGGTAGTCGCGCAGACCACCTTCCAGCAGTAATTCGACCGTGGTGATCAGGGCCTTCAGATGTTTGAAATCGTCACCGATTTCATCACTGAGCCAACGCCCCATCAGGGCTTGTTCATCATCCAGCCGCGCCATTGGCTTGCGGCCTTCAAACCAGAATTCGTAGTCCAAGAGGTTGCCTGCAAATAAAAAGTCAGCGAGCCGGATTATTCATCCGGCGTTTCTACACCTGGCTCAATCGCCAGTGGCCAGCCGCCCAGATCCTTGTAGCGGTTCACAATAAAGCAGAACAGCTCAGCGGTTTTCCAGGTGTCGTAGGCGGCGCTGTGGGCAGCGCTGTTATCAAAGTCGATGCCTGCGGTGATGCAGGATTTTGCCAGCACGGTTTGTCCCAGCGCGATGGCCGCAATTGAGGCGGTATCGAACGAGGAGAACGGGTGGAACGGATCGCGTTTGATGTCACAACGGTCAACCGCAGCCTTAAGGAAGGAGTGGTCGAAGTGGGCGTTGTGACCAACCAGCACGGCGCGGTTGCAGCCATAGTGTTTGATTTCGCGGCGGATCACCTGAAACATGCTGCTGAACACATCGATTTCAAATTCAGCATCACGTTCCGGGTCGAACGGGTCGATACCGGTGAAATCGAGTGCTTCCTGTTCGAGGTTGGCACCATCGAACGGATGTACGTTGGCGGCCAGCGTCTGGTCTGGATGCAGGTAGCCGTCGTCGTCCATTCTCAGGGTCACCATGGCGATTTCCAGCAGGGCGTCGGTGTCGGGGTTGAAACCACCGGTTTCAACGTCAACGACGACTGGCAAAAAGCCACGGAAGCGCTGTGCCATTAATGATTTGGATTGCTTGTCGGTGCCGTTGGCGGCATCTGGGCTCGTCATTATCAGTCCTTAATTCAGCCGTTGGCCAATTTCCAGCGCAGGGTTTCACCAGCACGCAGCGGTACAATGATGTCGCTGCCGAATGGCATTTCTGAGGCGACCTGCCAGTCTTCTTTCACCAGGGTGATGGTATCTCTGTTACGTGGCAAGCCATAGAAGTCCGGGCCAAAGTGACTGGCGAAACCTTCCAGTTTGTCGAGCGCACCGAGGTCTTCAAAAATCTCGGCGTACAGTTCGATAGCACCATAGGCGGTGTAACAGCCCGCGCAACCACAGGCATTTTCCTTGGCTCCTTTGGCGTGTGGTGCGCTGTCGGTTCCGAGGAAGAATTTTGGACTGCCGGAAGTCGCTACCTGCTGCAGTGCCTGCTGGTGGATGTTGCGCTTCAGAATCGGCAGACAGTAGAAATGCGGTTTGATGCCACCAACCAGCATATGGTTACGGTTGTAGGCCAGGTGCTGGACGGTAATGGTGGCAGCGACGTTGTCGCCCTGTGATTGCACAAACTCGGCGGCATCTTTGGTGGTGATGTGTTCAACCACCAGTTTCAGATCGCTGTGTTTGGCTGCCAGTGGCGCCAGAATGGTATCGAGGAATTGCTTTTCACGGTCGAAAATATCGACGTGGTTGTGGGTCACTTCGCCGTGCACCAGCAGCTTCATATCGTGCTCGGCCAGCGCGGCACAGACGTCGTCCAGCTTGCCGAGGTCGGTGACACCGGAAGCCGAGTTGGTGGTGGCTCCGGCGGGGTACAGTTTGGCGGCAACAATGTGACCGGTTGCCTTGGCAGCAGCGATCATTTCCGGGGTGGTGTTGTCAGTCAGGTACAGCACCATCAATGGCTCAAAGCCGGTATCGCCAGCCTGCGCCAGAATCCGTTCGCGGTAGGCCAGCGCCTGTTCGGCATTCATAACCGGCGGTTGCAGATTGGGCATGATGATCGCACGCTTCATCACCCGCGCGGTGGCAGGGACCGTGTGTTCCAGAACCTGGCCGTCACGTACGTGCAGGTGCCAGTCATCGGGGCGGGTGATGGTTAGACGATCAGTCATAGTGTTTCCCTGGAGAGTTATTACAGAAGCATGGCGGGTTACCGGCGAAGCCGTGCCAGCGGGCAAAAAATTGGCGGTATTGTAGCCTAAAGCAGAGTTTGCTGCTTGGCTTTGTCGCGGCTTGCTGTGGCTGACGGTTGATCTGTCAGCGAGGAAATTTGCTCAAGGTTTGTTAATTCCGGCCGCTAACCGTGACGATCAGCCAATTTTCTATCCGGCTGGCGAAGGATCATCATGAAGCGTTTACACATTACCGCGACGGGCTTGTTCTGGCGCCGGTTGCGGCTGACTACATTGACCGGCCTGCTCGGTCTTTTGACCAGCCTGCAGGCGGCTGGCGGGCGTATTCCGCTGCCGCTGGAATATGGCCTCGACGTGCAGGACACCCGCTGGCTGGTGTCCGGGTCGATTTTTGAATGTCGCTTTGAACAACCAATTCCGACCTACGGCAGTGCGGTGTTTGTGCACAAGGCCGGTGAAGATGTCAGCTTCCAGCTCGAAGCCATCAATAACATGATGGATTACAGCCCGGCGCGGATTTCGTTGTTGCCACCACCATGGCGGCCATCGGAGCAGTCGGAAAACATGGGCACCGCCAAACTTAGTCAGGCACCGCCCTTGCTTGCACTGGACGCCCGTCGCAGCAATGTCTTTTTGCATGGCTTGCTGGAGGGCAAGCGGCCAACCATCAGTCACAAGACCCGTTACGACACCGACCGCTTTGTGCGGGTTTATTTGTCGAATGTGACCTTTCAGGATTTTTACCCAGTCTTTTTGGAGTGTGTCAGCCAGCTGCTGCCGCTTAACTTCGATCAGGTGGCCCGCCGCAAGGTGTTTTTCCCCAGTGGTGGTGACAAGCTCGACAAGAAAGATCTGCAATCACTCGACCAGATTATCTATTACATCCAGCACGACCCGAGAGTAAATGCCGTCTATCTGGATGGTCATGCAGATAATCAGGGGCGTCGTTATGACAATCGCCAGATTTCCAAAAGCCGGGTTGAAGCGGTTGAACGTTATTTGGTTGAAAAGGGCATCGACGCCACCATGCTGACCACCCGTTTTCATGGTGACCGTTATCCGGTCGCCAGCAACAAGACGGCGCAGGGGCGGGCCGAAAACCGACGCGTAACCATCCGGCTGGAAATGGATAAGGACATGGCGATTCCGGACGAACTGCTGTTCAAGCCAAAGCCGCGTAACTAGCGTCATTCGGAACGAACTGCTGTTCAAGCCAAAGCCGCGTAACCAGCGTCATTCCGGACAACTGCTGTTCAAGCCAAAGTCGCGTAATTAGCGTCATTCCGGACGAGCTTGCGAGATCCGGAATCCATACGGCCTGACCAAACTCTCTGATCCATGTATCTGGCGCAGCACTTGCTGTTGGGAAGTGGCTGGTAGCAGCTGGACAGCTCCCGTCAGTCTGCAAACACACCGATACGGTCGCTGTTACCTTCGTCATCGATCACCACAATCTGCTGTTCGCCTGGCTGTCGCAGTGGCAATTGGAATACCTGGCGCTCGCCGCTGCTACCGCGATATTCGCCATTGATGTACCAGTGCCGCAGGCCAACGCCACCGTTGGCACCTAACGCCAGTACTGGCAGCGCCAGCTGACCATCTTCCTGCCGATGCACTGACCGTAAACGCTCGTTCGGCTCCAGACCGGTAATCTGCAAATTGCGTTGTAATGACAGAGCCTGGCGGCAATCTGGTGCCACTTCTGGCAGCTGTTGGCTGAGCCGTTGCTGACGTGGAGTCCAGGCTTCCAGCATCAGTGGCCAGCTGGCCAGATAACGCAGCTGATAGGGGCCGGGATCGCAGCTGGCATTGACCCGCAGACCTTGCTGATTCACCAGCACTGGCAGCGGATTCTGGCCATTCGGGTTGGCGTTGTCCGGCAGGGTGGGCGGCACCATTTGGCGAATCGTCCAGCCGCTGAGTTGGCGGTGGCACTGATCCGTCGGAGTTGCACTGGCCAGTCGTCCCAGCGGCCAGCAGATGGTTTGTTGCTGTACTTCTTCTGGCGCGGTTGGCCAGTCCGGCTGGCGATCCAGCAAACTCATGATGCGTTGCAGTGTTGGCATCGCTGTGATGCCACCAAAATAACCTGGTGACGGCGTGCCGTCGGGCCGTCCAAACCAGACGCCGACGGTATATTGCGGCGTGATACCCAGCGCCCAGGCATCCCGGAAACCATAGCTGGTGCCGGTTTTCCAGCCAAATGGCCGAGCCTGCCAAACGTCCAGACTACGGCTGTGGCCTGGCAGCGGATTGCGCAGCCAATCGGCGGTGACCCAGGCGGCGGCCGGGCTGAGCAGGTGTTTGGCCGGGAGATTGGTCGTCGGCGGATCGGCCAAGAACTGTGACGGATACACATCGCCCTGATTCATCAAGGCGCTGTAAAGCATGACCAGCTGCCACAGGCTGACGCCACCGCCGCCGAGCGCCAGTGACAGATTCGGTTTGGCGGCCTCTGGCAGTTGATAGTTGAAACCGACGTTACCCAAGGCGGCGTAAAAACGCTCCGGCGTCAGTGCTTCCAGTACCTGAACGGCTGGCAGATTGAGTGACTGGTGTAACGCCTGCTGCGGTGTCACCGGGCCGGAAAAACCGCTGGCAAAGTTACCCGGTTGATATTGTTGTCGTAACCGTGGCGCGTCACTTAACAGACTGGCGCCGTGAATCAGCCCCTGATCCAGCGCCAGACCATAAATAAAGGGTTTCAGCGTCGAGCCGGGCGAACGAATGGCCTGCACCATATCAACGTGGCCCAGACGTTGCTGGTTACCAAAATCGGCAGTGCCGACGTAGGCGCGAATCTGATGGGTCTGGTTGTCCAGCACCAGTACCGCGGCAGAATGCTGACGGGTCATCTGCTGCACATCGCGTTCAACCTGCTGACTGATTTCGCGCTGCAACTCACCGTCGATGGTGGTGCGAATCAGACTTTGTTGGGGATATTGCTGAATCAGCTGGCGGGCCAACAAGGCCGCTTGCTGTGGGGTGTCGGGCTGGCGTGCAAATACCGGGTCGAGCAACGCCAGCTGGTAGTCGTGCTGGTTGATCACCTGAAAGTCCAACAGCCGTTTCAAGACCTTGTCACGGGCGGCTTTGGCTCTTTGTGGGTGGCGGTCAGGACGCCAGAAACTGGGTGATTGCGGTAACACCGCCAGCAATGCGGCTTCGGATAACGACAGCTGCGACGCTGGCTTGTCGAGGTACATTTGTGCTGCGGCTTCAACGCCTTCAATGACACCGCCCATCGGCGCGTAGTTGAGATACAGCTGCAGAATGTCATCCTTGCTGAGATGCCATTCCAGCTGCAGCGCCCGCAATGCCTGCTGCAGCTTGCCGCTAAAATCCCGTGAGTGTGGATAAAGACGTCGCGCTACCTGCATGGTGAGCGTGGAACCGCCGGACACTACACAACCACAACGGAGGTTCTGCCAGCTGGCGCGGGCAATCGCCAGCGGGTTGATGCCGGGATGCCAATAGAACCAGCGATCTTCGTAGTTGATCACGGCCTGCAGGTAATCCGGGCTGACCTGATCAAGCGCAATCGGCATGCGCCAGACGCCGTTGCGATCAGGGAAGGCGCGCAGGGTGCGGCCCTGGCTGTCGACCACCACGCGGGAGAATTCTGCGGCCTGGTGTTGTGGCAGTTGCAGCGGCAACAACCAATCCAGCAGTAGCGCGACAGCCACCAGTAAAACCGGCACCGCCAGTATTATTCGTAACAGACGTTGGCGAACAACCCTGACTGGCGCTTTGGTTCCAGGTGTGGGGCTTGATGGTTGCTGATTCGCCGGGGAGGTCATACCGCTGTCATTCTAAAAATTTGCTGGGCATGGCCCATCCTACATAATGTTGTTGATTATCGAGCCAGCGCGGCCCCTGAGTTGTAGGTTGGCCGCGCCCAACACCACAGGAATGATGATGGGCATGGCCCATCCTACATGCCTGTTGCCGCCCCGAGAATTTTCCCAACCTGGCCTGTAACTTATTGCTGCGTAGGTTGGGCCGCGCCCAACAAGTGCTGGGCAGAGCCTGGCTTACACAATGTTGTCGACCCCTCTTACTCAATAATCAACCAGTTCGAGTTGGCACCCACCGAACGCGCTTCCGGATCATACATATCTTCCAGCAGCGGCCCGGGAATACGGTATTTACCCGGTGTCACAGCTCGTACCATGTAATAGATACGGGAGCTATAGCTGTCGCCAGTGGCCAGTGCGGCAACAAAGCGGTCGTCACGGAATTCCTGATGAACCACGCCATTGTTACTGCTCCAGTCAGCGATGCTGGTGCTCTCGATCTTGATGTCGGCGATTGACTGGCTGTCGAGCAGGTTCTGGTTTTCCAGCTCCAGACCGGCAGGCAGCAGGTCGACTGCCAGCAGATCCGGCCGATATTTATCCGCACGAATGCGCAGCTCAACCAGCATCAAATCGCCGGTTTTCATCTGCAGTGGCTGGTCCCCCATGGTGATGGGCTCGCCCTTGCGAGTGAAATAACGACGCTCGATATAAACGTTGTCGTTCACGCGTGGGGTTTTCAGCTCTCGATAACCGCGCACGGCGATTTCGCTGCTGAGGCTTTCCGGGCCGCTGTTTTTCAGTTCAATACCTGCCAGAACCGCAGCATCCTGAGTGCGATAACGCTGTTGTTGGGTGCCTTGCAGGTCGATTTGCTGGTCTGCAAAGGCCAGCTGGACCTGCCAGTTCTGGGTACTTTGCGGTTGCAACTGCGCCGCTTTTAGCAGCTGGATGCGTTCCTGGGTGCTCAGATAACGGCGGCTGCGTAACTCGGTTTCGAGCTGGTAGAGCAGGTCGTCGGCCCAGTCCCGGCGATAATCGTTTTCCATCAGCAACGCTGCGGTTGCAGCCTGATCTCGAATATCCGAACCATAATCGCCAATGTAGTAATAGCGTTCGCGTTTGCTGCGTTTGGCCTGTTCGATCAGGCCGTTGGCGAGATCGTTATCACCCAGCTGACGAGCTGCCAGCGCCAGCTGCACCAGACTCAAGGGCGTTGCATGTTCCGGCTTGCCGTTGGTCAGCTTGCGCACGTCTGACAGCGAGATACGTTGCTGTAACGCCAGTACGTAGGCGGCATACGCTCGATAGGCGAAGCGGTAGGCGTTGCTGTCGTTGCTCCAGCGCTCGGAACTTTCACCGCGTCCACGCACATAGTCGTGCAGGCGGTTAAGGGCCTTGTCGATGGTTGGCTGGTCGACGTTGTAACCATGGTTTTTGGCATCGATCAGGAACTGGGTGGCGTAGGCTGACAGCCAGTGCTGCTCATAGTCGTCGCTGGAGGACCACAGCGAGAAGCCACCGCTGCTGCGCATTTTGCGGACCACACGCTGGATGCCACTGGCCATCGCTTGCTGACGGTCGAAGGCTTTGCCACTGCGCTCGTTCAGCTCGTCGATTTGTTGTTGTGGCACCAGCAACCAGGGATAACTGCTGGAAACCGACTGCTCCAGACAGCCGTACGGGTAGTGCAGCAGGTCGTCCAGTTGCCGACGCGGATTGAGGTTGACCTGACTATCGAGCGTTACCTGGGTGCTGACGTAGCGCGGATCAATACCAGCCAGTTGTGCGGCATCCAACGCCAGGGTTTCCTGACTGCTGAGACGGCCGCGGGTGAATTCGGTGAAGGCTGGCAGGGTTGGGCGACTGACCAGTTGCCAGTGGCGATCAATCGGATAATCAGCCACACCATCAACTGTGATATGGAAATCGATTTGTCCCAGTGACGCCTGTTGCGGATAGCTTGCCTTGAACGGGTACACCAGCGTCTGTTTCTGCTGATTGGCCAGTGTCAGGGTTTGCGGCTGGGCGCTGAACTCAACCGGGCCGGTAGCGGTTGGCGTGACTGTCAGGGTCTGGCTGGCACCGCTGAGGTTGGTGATATCAAAGGCAATTTGGGAGTCATCCCCCATACCGGCAAAACGTGGCATCGACAATTGGGTCACTACTGGCGCGGCGACGGTGACTTCCTGTTCCAGTGAGCCAAAGGCGTCGTCTGTGAAGGCTACTGCCATCAAACGCAGGCGGCCGTTGAAGTCCGGCAGTTGCAGCGGCACGCTGGCCTTGCCGTTGGTTACGGCAACCCGGCCGGAGAACAGCGAGACAATCTGCACCTGCGAACGGGCCATATCGCCACCGCGAGCCATGTCTGCATCGCCACCAAAATTGAGTGTTGCCGGCTTGCTGTTATTAAAGGCGATCACGTCGTTGTAGAGGTCGAACATGTCGACGTCGTAGCGACGCGGCTGAAAGAAAAACTCAAATGGATCGGGCGTTTCAAAACGGGAAATCGACAGTACGCCGACATCTACTGCCGCCAGGGTAACCCAGGCCTGTTTGACTGCTTGCTGCTGCTGGCTGATGTCCAGCTCCACGGTGACTTGCCGATCTGGCAGCCATTTTTCCGGCGCGTTGGTGCTGATCTCAAGCTTGCGTGGCTGGCGATCCAGCGGCAGGTGAATCAGGCCAACCGCGCGGGTCGGTGTGATGCGTTTCTGGTTATCTGCCGGTTGCAGGTACAGCACGGTTGCGTAGATATCGTGGCGGTTCCAGCTGGCATCAATCGGGATATCAACATGACCGCCCTGGTTGTCCAGTTCGACTCGCTTCAGCAATAGCAGCTCGTCGGATTCGATCATCACCACCGCCTGCGACGGTTGATCAGGCAGTTGTTCCGCCGCTGCTGGTGGCGTGATTGTCAGGCGGGCAACGTCGCCAGCCTGATAACCGGCCTTGTCCCAGGCCAGACTGACCTGCCGTGGACGGGCGTTACCTTCGCTGGCGTACGATCCCCACCAGCCATAACCGGATTCAAAATCCACCACTGCAGTCTGACCGTTATCCGGGTTTTCGACTTCCAGGCGGTAGTCGCCCCAGTCGACCGGCACGGCAATGCGGGTGGGTTGCTTGCTCGACAGGTCAACGCTGAGGGTTAGCTCAACGGTGGCCTGATCGCGGCGTTCGTAGTACCAGCCACGGTCGCTGTTGTAGCGCCAGTCGTAATCCGGATTGGTGTTGATCAGCCGCACATTGACTTGCCGGGCATCGAACAGCTGTTCGGTACCGTCGGTTTTGACCAGCTCAAAATGGGCCAGACCGTTGGAGGGCGCGCGATCCTTGAACAGTGGTTTGACGCCCACCAGTTGTTTGGCGGGCAGCCAGATTTCTTTCTGACGACGAACTACCGGGCGACCACCACTTTCAAACAGGCTGCCAGTAATGGTGACTGCCATCGGAATGCTGGCGGCTGACCAGCTGTTGCTGATTTGCAGATCCAGCTTGCCGTAGTCATTGAGGGTGCTGTCCTGTTCATCCTGGCTGTTCCAACGGGTTTCGCTGGCATCGGCGAAGCTGTAATCGCGCCAGTTGTCGAACGGATGTAGTTCCGGCTTGACGTTCAGACTGGCGAGGAAACGGTTGCCTGACGCTGGTGCGCCATAGAGGTATTCACCAAGTACCGGCACGGTCAATTTGCCGTTGCCCGAATGCTGGTTGGCATTGCTGCTGGTGGCGTCCGGGTGCCAGCTGATTTTCAGCCGCTCCGGCATAAAGTCCTCGACCTTGAAGTAATAACGGCTGGTGCTGTTATCGGGCAGCTTGACGCTGACGTCCCAGTCACCCGTCATGGCGTCGTCCGCCAACGCAACGGACCAGTGGTAATAACCTGCGGACTCGGTTGCCAGACTAATGCTGGTCAGGCGCTGGCCATCCGGCTGGGTAACCACCGCCTGCAATTTGGGAACCCGGATCGGTTTGCCATCGGGGCCACGCAGCAGTGCTGAAAACTCGGCGGTTTCGCCACCGCGATAAAGATCGCGCGGGCTGTAAATAAAGAGTTCCTGCGCACGCGATGGCCTTTGGCTGAACTGGAATTCAGACAGATCCAGGGCGCTGGTTGAGAGTGACAGCAGGCTGACCGATTCGCCTTTGCGAACCACCAGGGTGCCGGCGCGCTCATAACGATCCATCATGCTTTTGCGAATACTCAGGCGGCCGTCCTGATCGGTCAGACCCAGCTGGACGGAGGCTCCTTCGTAGTCGAGCAGCTCAACGCTGGCATTGGCAATCGGCTGGGTCGTTTCAAGGCTTTGCACCAGCAGTTCGGAGCGGTTGCCGTATTGATGTAAATGCAGGCCAAGGTCGGTGAGGCTGTACCAGCTGGTGGCCACCTGATTATCAAACGTGCCGGGCTGCTGCATCACCACCAGATAAATACCGGGGGCGGAAAGCTGCGGAATATCCCGTACCGGCAGGTTGATCTGACGGCGGCGATTGCGTTCATCGGTGAGTTTGAAACGGCCTTCGTATTTGAAGTCGGATATTTTCGCCAGACTGTCACGGCTCCACAAGTCTGTGCGAGTGCCTCGGCCCAGATACCGTTGAATCTTTTGCAGCTGGTCGTCCTGCACCCGGAAGAAGCTGACATTGGCTTCGGCGATGTTCTGACTGATGACCGGCAGGCCTTGCTGGCTGCTGAGTGCCAGTACCCGGCCATCGCTGGCAAACTCCAGGCTGGCTGGTGCGGCGAGGGTGGTGACTTCAGCTTTGGCGGCGCTGTTCAGCACACTGCCATTGCTGCCCTTGAGACCGGCGTTGACGGTAATGCGGTAGCTGGTTTGCGGCTCGGCTCCGAGCATATAGAGTGAGCGATGATCTGCTGATTTGATCCAGCTTTTGCCTTTCTGGCTGTTGACCGTGATGTAGTCTTCCAGCGTGATGCTGTCGTCCAGTGGCACCGACAGCTGTATACGCACGGTACTGCCGCCGTCATAACTGGCTTCACTGATACGGGCGATGGTCAACGGGATGCCAGCATAACGTTCGGCATCAGCGGCGGGTTGGGAGTCAGCAACGGTTGTTGCGGCGGCTGGCTGCTCAACCGGTTCGGCCGTTGGTGCTGAGGCAGTGGTCGTGGCAGCTGTCTGGTCGGCACTGGCTTCAGGCTGAGCAGGGGGGCTGGCCGTTTGTGTTTGTTCAGTTAATTGTGGTTCGGCAGCAGGACCTGAGTCGTTTTCGCCGCAGCCTGCCAGACCTGTGTAAATTCCCAGAGTCAGTAAAATCGCTGCCGCCGACCGCGTGAGTCGAGTCATCAGATTGCCCTCCTGGCAATAGAGTCGTTGTCGTTATGCGGCGGAGTATAACGGCTTGGAGCGATTGAAAGTTGCAGCGTCTGTATATTTTGCGGCAGCTTCCACAATCCGTAGAAGCTGCCAGTGATTGATTTGAGATTAAACCAGTCTGGCCAGCTGCTCACTGGTCTGGCGGTACTGAACGATGTCTTCAATGGTTAATACCGGCATATTGAATTCACGGCCAAAAGCAATGATCTCTGCGGTTTTGGCCATACTGCCATCGACGTTAGTGACTTCGCACAAGACGCCTGCGGGTGACAGCCCCGCCAGTTTCATCAGATCAACCGTGCCTTCGGTATGACCACGACGTTCCAGCACACCGCCAGCGCGGGCACGTAGCGGGAATACATGGCCAGGACGGGCGAGGTCTTCGGCTTTGGCACCCGTGGCACAGGCGGTTTTGATGGTCGTCACCCGGTCGGCGGCGGAAACGCCGGTGGTGACGCCGCGTTTGGCTTCAATCGAGACGGTGAAGGCTGTCTGGTTGGCGCTTTCGTTGTTGATCACCATTGGTGGTAATTGCAAATGGTCGGCGGCTTCGTCGCTCAGACAGAGGCAAACAATGCCGCTGCATTCACGAATCATCAGCGCCATCTGGGCGTTGGTGAGGTGGTCGACGGAATAGATCAGGTCACCTTCGTTTTCGCGATCTTCATCGTCAAGGACCAATACGCCCTGGCCATTACGCAGCGCCTGTAACGCACGTTCGACACGTTCAAGCGGGGAGCCAAAAGCGGCCAGCAGAGAGTGTTGCGGAGCAATCTGATTCATGGGGTCTCCAGAATTAATCTTCATGAATCAGGGCTGACAGGAGGGCTGTTTTCAGGCAGCAAAAAACGCATGGCAAAACAGTCGCATTTTTCGAGCTTGACGCTAACGAGTGTTAGTACTTGAGCCCGAATGCAATCACTGATGCCGTGTGTATCCTCTTTCATCCGGACTATGACCGTCGGCTCTGGAGTTTGACCAGATCTGCTGTCCCTGCAAAAACTACCTGCAGGCGCTCGTGGGCTTATGCCTGGCGGACTACCAGTCCAGACACCTACCACCGGTGGGGAATTTCACCCCGCCCTGAGAATATTTCGCTACCGTCTCTTTGCAGAATGTCGCGTAGGTAGAGAGTAGCGAGCGTCCGATGCTAGATATTCAGGTTGGCCCGGGTCAACCCTTCAATCTGGAACAGGTTATTGCTGCCAGCGCTATTCTGTAATCAGCGCAACGGCTGGAACGGAGCCGTATAGGACGTATAGAGAGTCGCACTACGTATAGATCCATCATCATATCGATAACCGGGATGCAGTGAATTTTCTGAAAATACAAATGCTGGCAATACAGGTATTGCAAAGATAAGAAAATTTATCTTGTTGTTTAATATTTAATCGGCAATATTCGCTGGGTTTTACGTTGTTATGTGAAAATATGATTCGACCAGCAAGCTGGCGTAATAATCGTGAAGGGAGGTGCTTATGGATTGGGTGCGGAATTCCATGATGGCCGTAGGGCTATGTGGAACTCTCGGGCTTGCTGCCTGCGGCGGCGGTGGAGGCGGCGGGGGCGATTCCGGTGGTAATGAGGAACCTCAATCCGTGTCGCTGACGGGGGTTGCTGTAAAAGGGCCACTGGCTCAGGCTGACGTTGCTGTGTACCAGCTGGATGTGACTGCCGCTGATCTGAAAGGCTCACTGATTACCTCGGGTAATACGGCCGATACTTCCTTTATTAATAATCTGACAATTCTCTCCAGCCTTGCTGGCCAGAAACTGTTGGTCGAATTTACGACTTCTGACTCGACCACTGATATCAATACGGGCACGACGCCGCTAATCACAACACTATCGACCGTTATTGATGCCGATACAATCATTGCTGGAGGCTCTGTTTACGCGTCTCCGCTCACAACGCTGGCGATCAAACTGGCACGTTTGCAAGCCGATTCACTGGCTCCCTATAGCGGTAATAACGACGGCACCATTACCACCGCCGAGTACAGCAGTGCGTTGGATCTGGCGGTTCAGCAGGTGCTGTCGACCTTCGGTTTTGGCTGGCAGACCGATGCTGACCTGCTCAACACCCCACCACTGGTAACGTCTGATTCCAGTACCGACGAAGAACTTCGCCAGGTGTTGTTGTGTCGTCAGGCCATCGAAGGCGTCGCTGTGGTGGTAAACGATATTGCCACCAGTTTATTGGCCGGAGAGGTAACCGCCGAACAGGTGTTTGATGCGATTGCCGAAGATCTGACCGACGGTGTGATTGACGGCAATTCCAGCACAGGTGCGATTGCCTTGTTCAGTTCAGTGACCAGTGCTGATTTGCAGGCGGTGGTGGAAGAGGACGTCAGCGATAAGCTGATCCCTGGCACTTCAACCACGGTTGGTGATGTAGAAAACCTGCTGGTTGCAGAAACCGACACCACCCTGGTACTGCAATCCACCACCAGTCTGTCGGAAGGTACTGTCAGCAGCACACCAACCACGGCCAGTGCGGTATCCGATGTGGACAGTGACGGTATTGCCGACACCGACGATGCCTTCCCGCAAGATTCGACAGAGTGGCTGGATTCTGATGGCGACGGTGTGGGCGATAACTCAGACGCTTTCCCCAATGACGCCAGTGAAACCACCGACACTGATGGCGACGGTTTGGGCGACAATTCTGACCCATATCCAAACAGCAGCGATGGTGATGGCGATGGCGTTAATGACCCGCTCGATAATTGCCCGACCATCGCCAATGCCGATCAGGCCGATACGGATTCCGATGGCACCGGTGACGCATGTGAAACCCTCGCCGAGGCGGTGTGGGACGATACTAACTGGGACCAGTCCAGCTGGCAGTAAGCACAGAACAAGATTCAGGAGATGATTATGAAAACCAAAATCACAGCCATGGCGGCAATTCTGGTCGCTGGACTGAATGCCCAGGCAGGCGTTGTTGACTCAGGTAATATAACGACTTTTACTGCCGGTACAGCGGCAAAGGCATCGGAAGTGAATGGTAATTTTGACGCGGTTGTTACTGCGGTAGATGCCAACGCGACCGATATCAGCAGCTTGCAATCAACAATTACCGACTTGCAAACCCAGCTGACCAACTTGCAGGACCAGGTCGATGGCATGGATGAAGCCGTGACTCTGGATGATCTGGTTGGCCGTAGCTATTGCATGGTAGGCACCTACAGTGGTGTTGCCTATCAGGGCGATAATTTCGCGCGGGTCAATCTGGGAGCACAGGAGTACCGTGTGTCCATCACCAGTTCTTCGCAGGTGACGGTTACCATAGACAGTGAGCAAGAAGCTGAGCTTGGTATGGGGCTGGAGCTATACAGCTACGATGACAATGGTACGACATACGAAACCCAGGGGCTGCAAGGTACATTGGATAGCTATTCCAATTCCGGCACCAGCACGCTGACGATCAACAGCTTCGCTGATGGCGTGCTGTCATTAACCGATGATGAAGGAACCCATTCGTTTTATGTGAACAAAATGGGCGACACCATGATCGCTTCCAGCTTTACCAACAACACCGCTGATCAGGAGATGTGGACAGGCATCAATATTCTGGTTGAATGCCGTTAATGACTGGTTGGAAGCGTATAAATTAACCGCTGGTAAAACAGTTTTATAAGCCGCTTAGGGGCTGAAACTGGCGAACGGGGCCGCATTTATGTAAAATGCGGCCCTTTTTCTTTTGGCCGTTCCGTCTGGTACGGCGCCTTCTGGTTAGTCGCCGGTTGGCTGAATTCACCTGGAGATTTTCATGTCAGACATCAAAAAAGTGGTGCTGGCCTATTCTGGCGGTCTGGACACTTCCGTGATCGCCAAATGGCTGCAAGAAGAATACAAGTGCGAAGTGGTTACCTTCACTGCTGACCTGGGTCAGGGCGAAGAAGTAGAACCAGCACGTGCCAAAGCCGAAGCTCTGGGCATCAAGGAAATCTACATTGATGACCTGCGCGAAGAGTTTGCCCGTGACTTCGTTTTCCCGATGTTCCGCGCCAACACCATTTACGAAGGCGAATACCTGCTGGGTACTTCCATTGCCCGTCCGCTGATCGCCAAGCGTCTGATCGAAATTGCCAACGAAACCGGTGCTGATGCCATCGCTCACGGTGCGACCGGCAAAGGTAACGACCAGGTTCGTTTCGAAATGGGCGCCTACGCCCTGAAGCCAGGCGTTAAAGTAATCGCCCCATGGCGTGAATGGAACCTGACTTCTCGTGAAACCCTGATGGCCTACTGTGATCAGCACGGTATCAAGGTTGAGAAGAAGGCTGGCAAAAAATCCCCATACTCTATGGACGCCAACCTGCTGCACATTTCCTATGAAGGCGACATCCTGGAAGATCCATGGTCCGAGCCTGAAGAAGACATGTGGCTGTGGAGCAACTCGCCAGAGAAAGCACCAGACACTCCAGCTTACCTGACCATCACTTTCAGCAACGGTGACCCGGTTGCCATTGATGGCGTTGAGAAATCTCCAGCCACCATTATGGAAGAGCTGAACAAGCTGGCTGGCGAGCACGGCGTTGGTCGTGTCGACATCGTGGAGAACCGTTACGTCGGCATGAAAGCCCGTGGCTGTTACGAAACTCCAGCCGGTACTGTACTGCTGAAAGCCCACCGTGCGATCGAATCCATCACGCTGGATCGTGAAGCCGCTCACCTGAAAGACGAGCTGATGCCAAAATACGCCAGCCTGATCTACAACGGTTACTGGTGGTCTCCAGAGCGCAAGATGCTGCAAGCTGCCATCGACGAAACCCAGAAAGTGGTTAACGGCGATGTACGCATCAAACTCTACAAGGGCAACGTGATTGTGGTTGGCCGTCGTTCCGACGACACCCTGTTCGACGAGAAGATTGCTACCTTCGAAGACGACGCAGGTGCTTACGACCAGAAAGATGCGGCAGGCTTTATCAAGCTGAATGCCCTGCGTCTGCGCACTGCCGCTCGCAAGGGCCGCAACCTGCTGTGATGATTACGTCAGAGGTCTGAAGTCGGACGTCTGACGCGATTGTGCAAGTTGAAAGACGGGAGCTCTGGCATTAGCTGGCTCCCGTTTTTTGTCTCTGGCAGACGCATCGGGCCAGGCATGCACTTCTTTTGCAAGAGCCTGCGCTCTGTCCCAAATCCCATTACTCTGGAATTCCTATGCAAACCGTTCTGATCAACCGCGAGCCGGTTGAACTGTATAAAATCCTCAAATTCGAAAACATCGCTTCCAGCGGTGGCGAAGCCAAGATCATGATCGAAAATGGCGAAGTGCTGTTGAATGGCGAATTGGAAACCCAAAAGCGCAAGAAAATTATGAATGGCGATGTGCTCGAGATCTTTGGCGAGCAGTACCGGATTGTGCTGGCGGAGTAAAGATCACGTGTTGGCTTTGGCCTGGGGCTGACACCCGCTTCAGCCTTGATCCCCCCAGATTTCCTGGCCAGTCCTTGATCACCAACAGCTAGCGGTCGTGAAGCTGATGCAGCGTTAACTTCAGACAGTCCGTGAATATCATTGATCATGAATACAGGTTGTCTATCGGCAAGCTGTATTGATACATCCTCATCGCAACATTCAAACGTTAGCAATAATCAGAAAATCACAGACATAAAATTGGAATCCAGAGTAGATCGCCGGTTTAGCTTCATCACATGAGGCTTGCCGGATTATGGCTTCGAATTAATAAAACATATCTATATTGGTATATTCTTATTTTGGGTTTTATTATTTAACAAAATATTCAATTAAGTACGTTGGGATATGGTCATTTCTGGCACCTCCGAATAGTTGACCTGTATTAGCTCCTGATTCCATTCTTTTAGCCGATGTTGACGCGTGTCTTCCCGCTTTAGGCTGTTGGCGGCCAAATTGGAAGGCTTCTCATTGAGTGTTGGTGAAGCCCTTCCAAATGGCAAAACTGATTTTGCTGTTGGCAACTCTTTCTGTGAGCAGCCGATAGAAATCATTCCCGGATTACAGCTCTCCAAATGCCGTCATGGCTTGAAGCGTTAAAAGCGGTTTTACGGGCTTGGGGAGAATTCGATAAGGATGGATATAACGATGGATAATCTCGTTGAACTGACAGGTATTAATCACTCTGGCATGACGGTGCTGGAGGAACAGTCTGTGGTCAAGAGTGGTAGTCGTGTACAGGTATCCGAACGTCAACGCTTTATGTCGGGGCAGTTTAATACCTTACTAAACCCGGTAACCCGGGAATTAACTGTGATAGGGACCCGCCTTGACTGGAATGCCTCGGTGCCCGTATTGGAAGCATTACGCCTCAGTCGCGATGTTACCCGTATCGTACTGATAGCGGACGAGATTCGTATTGAGCAGGTGTTGCAATGGAAAGGGGCGCAGGTCGAAATCTATGCTCGCCGACTATTGTTTCGTGGCGAAGGAAAAATCATAACTACACCTGAAGCCTATGCTGGCGCTGCCTTTTCCGAGACCCGGGATTCTGATGGTCGGCCGCTCAATAATAACCGGATTGAAGCAGCGAACGGCCTGGATGGCGAAAACGGTGGCGATGTTTATCTTTATGTAGCTGAGCTGGATGTTGGTGATGCCAGCAAGGTTCGTATTGTTACCGATGGTGGGGCAGGGCAAGTCGGGGAACGGGGGGGACTGCTGCCGTTCAAGCCTCGTCAGAATGGTCCGGCGGGCAAAGATGTAGAAGTGATCAGTAGCGATCAGGTTAAAAGTATTTTTACCGATAAGGCCAATTCGACCGGAGATTTGAATGACCTGAAACATTGGCGGGTTGGTGAAGTGGCAGACCAGGCCAGGGACTTTGATTCGCTCTGGAGCTGGCTGAAACACGATGGTATTGATGTTAGAAAAAACCAGATTATCGATTATAGCCATTATTCCATTGTTGATGTGCGGGTTGGTCTGGCGTTTCAGAAAGGCCTGCAGCTGATGTACAACGAAGTTCCAGTTCCCTCCAAGAAACGCTCATCAGCAATGCAGAATATTGCCAACACGGCTGGATTCGAGAATGCCTGGAAAAAGACCAGCAAGTTGGAAAACCCCTGGTCTCCGTCTGATGGTGAAGATGCCTTTCCTTCTGGTTTTACCGGCAGAGGCGGACGTGCTGGCAATATTTCCCTGACCTGCTCTGCCAATGGCAGCGCCTGGTATTCGCTTGAAGGTGGGGCGTCACCCTTGTCTGACGCGGTAGCGGGAGGGGCAGCTGGAACGCCACAGCACTACATCTGTGCTGCCATTGGCTTCAAGCAGTTCATGCAGCAGGCCTTTACTCCTGAAGGAACCAATGGATTTCAGCCGCTGCTTTCCTTCTCGACCGGCCGCCTGCCTGGCAGCACCAAGCCTGGCAAGGATCAGCAGGGCCGCGCCAAAGGTAAAGGGGAAGATGGCAGCCTGCAACAGCTTGCTGACAAGCTGTGGCTGGAACCACGGCTGCTGCGTACCATGGCTGACTACGCCCGTGAATATTATGCGGCAGGGCAGCGCCAGCAGGCCTGGGAAATTATCTCCCCTTACTGGCTGATCACGCGAGAATTGCCGCGTTCAGAAATGGCTACGGATGCCCGTAGCAGCCTGCAGGCAATTGATAATCTGGTGCAGAACTATCAGGCCAACCTTGATCTTTATGGCAATCCACCTGGCTGGATTCCTCGCTTCAGTGCCAGTGACTACCTGCGTACCTACCTCGCTGACAGGCGCTTCAGCTACCGTTTTGTCGGGGTAATGGAGCAGGCGGTGCGCCTGATGGAAGGGCTGGAGCAAGCCAATGCCATGCTGGCAGACCTGGCCAATAATACCGAAGCTGCTATTGATCAGTTGCGTGAAGAGCTGTTTGAGGCCTTTACACGTTACGAACATGCCCGGGATCAGCTGGATACGGCGAATGCTACCCTTTCAAAACTTCAGCAGCAGCTGTCAGCGCTGGAAAGCGACGCGGAACTGGCGGCAGCAATTAACGTTCACGACAAGGCCGTGCTGAAAGCCGTGTTCGATATTTCCGGAGCCGTGCTGAAGGCCATCCCGGTTTATCAACCAGCACTGGCAGCAGTCGGGGGTATTGTTGAAAGTGTCGGCAGCGTGGTCGTCGATGTTGTCCACCCAGACGATGAGAAGCCTCTTAACGCCTGGGATGCAACAGCCAGAATCAGCTCATCTGTTGCTGGCGTTCTGGAAGACAACGCTGATACGTTCAAAAGTCAGCTCGATGACAAGCAACGGTCGCGTTACAAGGACAAACTCGACCCGGATGCCACGGATCTGAAAACCCAGGTTGATCAGTTGCGGGTGGCATTGAAAGAAGGTCAGAAGGAACATGATGATGCCGTGATCAAGGCCGACGGTGAACTTGAGCGTAGCCAGCTGTTGGCTGCCCTGCTGGATACGGGTGAGGAGTTGGCACAGGAACAAAGCCGTCATGCAGCCAACCGAGAGCAGTTATTGCAGGAACTTAAAACACTCAATCAAACCCTGGATGGTCTGGCGTCTGCGGCAGGATCGGGAGCCGCAGATGAGGCGGCGCAGCGGGGCAAGCAGCGGTTGCTGGTGGCGCGTGCCAAGTTGTATACCCTGCTGGCAAGCTCCCAGAATGAAGCCCGTGATCTGGAGCAGCAGATTGCCAGCAATGCCAGTCGGCGCGCTGAACTGGAACAACCCCGTCAGCAATTGGCAGAGCGTCGTAGCAAACTGGAAAAGCAACAGGCCGAGCTTGACAAGCTGTTGCCTGATTTCGAAAAAACGGAAGCCAAAAACAAAATCAAGCGTGCAGCGAATACAGCGGGCAAAGTGCTGGAAGGTGCCCAGCGGCTGGCCGAAGGCGCAGCGACCATCGCCACCTCGATCAGCTCTGCGGTAACCATGCCTGAAGCCGATAGTGATGAGGTACAGCAAGCCAAAGCCAGTTTGCTGAAGGGCAAATATGGTGAACGCTATACCGAGTTGCAGGGTCTGGTTGAAGCAGCCAGTGATGATCTCAGCCAAGCCTTGAGTGAGCTGATGGCCTGTAATCAGGGCGTAACCACCTTGACGGCTGACTTTGCCAGCCTGATTCAGTCAAGCATTGATATCGGTCGTAACCGGCTTTCATTTGCCCGAGGTGTGGATGCTGCGTTAAAGACCTCACTGGTCGCCATGCAGCGCCAGGCCCGTCAACGTATGGATTATTATCTCTACCTGTTCCGCAAGGCCTACATGTACGAATACTGCGATACCGTTGGCAGTGACGTTGCTGGTTTGAATGGCTTTATTGAGAGGCTCGACAAGTGGGTACGGGAAAGCCGTTCTGCCGTTACTGAGGGACGCCGGGCAGAGAATCAGTCGGCGGCCTTGCAGGGGCTGACCAGTCTGGTTGACATGCCTAACGATAAGCTCGACGACATCGGTAATGATGCCCTCCGTAATACCCTTGCCAACCTGGCCAGCAAGCTGCTGCAACGCCGTCAGCAAACGGGCGTATCCCGTGGCAACACGCTGCGCTTTGAAATCAGTGCCGGGCAACGCCAGTTACTGGCGGATGAACAGGGACTTGATCTTGGTCGGGTGCTGAATTTGTTACCCGATTTGAATGAGCGCAAGACTTTCTTTACCAACAACCCACTGCTCAAGATCACAGGCCTCGAGTTTGGCCGCACCAACCTCAAATTCAGGGCGTCCGAAGTTCCAGGGCCGATGCGACTGGTGTTTGAGTTCGGTCGGGAAATGGTGCTGTGGGATGGCCAGCAGTACGTCATGTTCCGGCTGGCCAAATCTGAAAAACCACTGCGGTTTGGCTTCACTGCCAACGAGTTTTCCCAGGATGGCAACGGTGAGTGGACAGGGGAATTCAAGGCTGACAGTGGCGGTAATCTGGATGATCTGTTCGCAACGGTTTCCTCGGAGGTGCTTGGGAAAAGCATCCAATACCGTGAAATAAACCCGTCTTTTCTGTCCCAGCTGAGCGTTTTTGTGACCATTGGGCGCAAGCAAATTGAAGAAATTACCCATTTGTCACTCAACGTCGGCTGGCAAACCAACTGATGTGTTGACGTCAATCCTCTGCAGCTACCGACCAATGTCGGTGAGCTGCCCTTTTTTCCAACCAGGAGTTTGTTATGCCAAGAATTCACCGTGCTGACCTGCGGGGTATGACTCTGCAACAATTAATGGACCTGTTGCAGGCTGCTGCCGACGATGGCACCTACTCGCGGGGAGATATTGAGAAAGTGCTGGCGAAAATTCGTAAGCGTATCCTCAATGGGGATGCCAACGTGGTTGTCGACGACGATACGGTTGACGATATTGTCAAAACCTGTGGTGGCATGGATATGTTTTGATGGGCATAGTGGTTGTCTGCCTGAAAGGCGGACAGCTGCCTGTTATTGTCTTGCTGGCATTTATCAATCCTGAGCGGGTGAACCTTGTGTCTGAATCTGCGGTTGTTATGTACCTGGCTGCCAGGCCCGAAGCGGTTGAAGATTATCCCTTTGGCCCTGATGCGCGGGTTTTCAAAATCGCTGGCAAGATGTTTGCCCTGTTGATGCACCGCCATGGCCAGGATTGCGTTAATCTCAAATGCGACCCTCAAGAAGCTATTGAACTGCGGGATGTGTTTGCGGCAGTACAGCCGGGCTATCACATGAATAAAAAGCACTGGAATACCGTGGTGCTGGATGGTTCTCTGCCTCAGGGTGAAATCGAACGCATGATCGACAACTCCTATGCGCTGGTGGTCAAGACCCTTCCCAAAGCCACGCGACAAGGGCTGGAAGCCCGTCATGGACGTGCAATTATCTATCGCACTGATTGCTGAATTCGGCCTTCTCTTATTGTTCTGACTGTTTTGCCGGCAGGGCTGCGGCTGTTAGTCTTGAGGCATTGGATATAGTAAGAGGTTGAATCAATGGACTTGGGACTTCGAGGTAAAAAAGCAATTGTTTGTGCCGCATCAAAAGGCCTTGGCCGCGCTTGTGCCAATGCACTGGCCGCTGAAGGCGTTGATCTGGTAATAAACGCCCGTACCGAAAGCGAGCTGCAGCGAGCAGCGGAGGAAATTCAGGCAGCATATGGTGTTAGCTGTGTCGCTGTGGCTGTCGACATCACGACTGAGGCTGGCCGGGCTGCTGTGCTGGCTGCGATGCCGAATCCTGACATTCTGGTAAATAATGCTGGTGGACCACCACCGGGCAACTTTCGTGACTGGGGCCGTGATGAATGGCTGGCTGCTGTCGAAGCCAACATGATTACGCCAATCGAACTGATTCGCCAGGTAGTGGACGGCATGTCAGAACGTGGTTGGGGACGCATTATTAATATCACTTCGTCAGCCGTGAAAGCGCCAATCAATATTCTGGGGTTATCTAATGGCGCACGTGCAGGTTTGACCGGTTTTGTTGCGGGTCTGGCACGTGATGTGATTGCTCATGGAGTCACGGTGAACAACCTGTTGCCGGGCTCTTTCTATACCGACCGTTTGCGCAATACGCTGAATGGTCTGGCTGTGAAATCGGGTTCGACGGTTGACGATATTGCCAATCAACGGCGGGCCGGAATCCCGGCTCAGCGCTTCGGGGAGCCTGAGGAGCTGGGAGCAAGCTGTGCTTTTTTGTGTTCCGTTCAGGCGGGTTATATTACTGGCCAGAATCTGCTGATTGATGGCGGTGCGTACCCGGGAACTCTATAGCCTGTCGTTTCATCGACGATGATTGCCGACAGCTGCTGAGGGGGCGTCTGATGTTTGAAATTGCAAAAGTGGGCGATAAACGGCTGGATATGGTGATGTCTGGCAAGCTGGACAAGGCAACGATGGAGCAAGCGCTTGATCAGTATGTGGCCTTGTCAGCGGATATTGAGCATGGCCAGTTGCTGTTTGATATCGTCGAATTCCATTTGCCCAGCTTTGATGCCTTCTGGCTGAAGTTTTCCCGGATGTCTGAGTTGCTGGCAGTGGTCAAACACTTTGAACGTGCTGCAGTACTGTCTGACGAGAGCTGGTTAAAAACCATCAGTGAACTGGAAGGCAAACTGTTTCCAGGGCTTGAGATCAAGGGGTTCAATCGGGCAGACAAGGCTGCCGCGATTTCCTGGCTGGAGGGCTGAGTCAGCCCTTCACTGGCTGTGCTCCACCATCAGGCCTGGACAATAACGGTTGCGGCCGCTGGCCTTGGCTTCATAAAGCGCCTGATCCGCTGTCGCCAGCACGTCGTTCAACAGCTGGTCGGGCTGCGCCAGACAGCTACCAGCACTGATGGTCAGCGAAATCACGGCGTTCTGTTCTGTTCGTACTTCCTGTTTTTGTACCGCGCCACACAGTCGGCGGCCGAGCTGATCAAGCAGGAATTGCTGGTCGGTGTTTACCAGCAACAGGAACTCATCACCACCCCAGCGGCAGGCAAAGTCATCTGGTCGAATATGCTCACGAATCACCTGGGCCGTTGCTTTCAAGGCAAGGTCACCCGCAGCATGACCAAATTCATCATTGATATTTTTGAACAGATCCAGATCGAGCCAGACAATGCCAAAACTGTCTGTCGCTGTGTGTAGCTTGTCCATTTGGCGCATTAGTTGTTCCATCATGCCGTGCCGATTCAGCAGTCCTGTCACCGGATCGGTATAGGTCATTTGTTCCAGTTCTTCGGTGCGTTGCCGCACCCGTAACTCCAGTCGTTCGCGTGACTGCAGCACTTCTGCCGCCATCTCACTGAAGTGGCCCAGGATACGACCAAAATCGCCGTGAATATGGCCAGGGATGGTTGTTTCAACTGGCTTACTGTCGTGTAAGCGGGCGATACCGTTTTCCAGCTTCCGCAAGGGTTTGAGTACGTAGCGGTTGAGCGCCAGGTTAAACAGCAGCAGGGCGGCGAAAATAATGGTGCCAGTCAGCAGGAAAAGTTCATTGAAGGTACTGAGTGGCAGCAGGGTGTTGAGATCCAGCAAGGTCATCACATACCAGTCGACTTCTGGCAGGTAGATGACGCCGGCCATGTGTTTACTGCCATGACGAACCAGATTCATGCTGACAACCTGATCAGGCTGTGATCGAGCGTTTTCCATTGCCTGCTTGAGCTTGTTGCGCTGGTTGTCGTCGTCGAGCTGACGCCATATGGTTTTGTGGTCGCTGGCATCCTTGGTGATGCTGGCAAAGTCGATCTGGGACAGGTCTTCTGATATCTGGATGGCGCCTTCATGGTCAAAAAACAGATTGTTGACGCCGGGTTCCGGGGTCGTGGTGAACTGCTGGATAAAAGTTGTCAGATCCAGTCCGGTACCGACGACACCAAGGATGTTATCGCCGTCGCGCAGCAAGACATCGATCCAGAGTTTGGTGACCTTGAGCGGGATATCCGGGTTAACGTTAAGATGAATATCGCGGCGTTGATCAATAATACTGTAGAACCAGCGATCGTCCGGATTATCGGCTCGTAAGGTGTAGCGATATTGGGCGTTGGCAAATTCATCGCTGGCATTGTTGTGGTAGTAGTTGCCGGATTTGAGCAGGGCTGCAAAATAACTGTGGTCAGAAAAATTGTTGCGATAGGACTCCAGCTCGGCGAGTGCCAGTTGTCGCTTCTGCGGATCACTTTCGTCATTGGCCCAGTTGCGCAGGGTCGGTGATTCGGCCAGCTGTCGGGCCAGTGCGACTTCACGAATGATGGGCTGAAGGGAGCGTTCTTTTTCCAGTTTTACCTGGGTTTCAAAGTGCCGCAAGGCTGACTGCTGCAACACATCCAAAGCCACTTTCTGGCTGAACCACCAGATTGCCAGCGCCGACAGTAGCATCAGTACGGCGGTGAGAAGCAGAAAACGTGGCTTGAGGTTCATTGCGGCTTCCTGTTTGCCGGTATCCGGACCAGAGTATGGAAGCGTTGGATCGCGGTAAATCCAACACACTGTCTAATATCTGGCCGCTGAGACTATCACGCTTTTACAACTCCGGCATTCTAATAACCCGGCTGCTTGCTCTAAACTGGGGTCTGGATAACAAGAAAGCTATCAATATGGCCACTGTTGCCAGCTATCTGGAGTAGGTATGTCCCGGACAAGAAATGGTGTTGTGGTTGGCAGCAGCCTGTTGGTGATGTTGCTGGCAGGTTGTAGCAGTATGACCTCGGTTGAAGCGAAGTTTGCCAATAACGATCGCTCGTTAGATTCGGCTCACAATTCGGCCGTCGTCAGTCAGGGCGAATGGCTTGAGCATTTGTACCGTCAATATGATGACTGGCGTGGCACTGACTATTTGTACGGTGGTACCAGCAAAAAAGGCGTCGATTGTTCCGGCTTTGTGTATGTGACCTATCGCGACCAGCTCAACAGCTGGGTTCCCCGCACAACCCTGCTGCAGTCCCAGTTTGGCAAGCCGGTAAGCCGAGATCAGTTAAAAGCTGGAGATCTGGTGTTCTTCAAAACCGCAGACAAGGTTCGCCATGTCGGCATGTATCTGGAGGATGGCAAGTTCCTGCACGCTTCAACCAGTGACGGCGTGGCGATTACCCGTCTTGATAACCACTACTGGAAAGACAAGTTCTGGCAGGCGCGCCGAATGGCAGACTGATTCGGCGCTGTCCGTGGCGTTGGTTATGGCACTTTCCCACAGCGTTTTACAGGCGTGCCAGCAGTTCCTGTTTTTTGAGATCAAACTCATCCGGGGTCAGTACTCCGGCATCCCGTAACCTGCCCAGTTGTTCCAGTAGCTGAATGACCTCGTCGGACGAATTGCTTGATGGCAGTGGTTGGGCTGCGGGCTCAAAGTCAGCTGTTGGAGTCGCAAAGTTGGTGTGGGATGCGCTGGGCTGGCTGAACGGCTTGCTGCTTGAGTCTGAAACCCGTGGCAGGCTGTCGACGGCAATGGTGCCGTACTGGCTGCTGAAGGTCAGCGAGGTATTGTTGCCCTGTTGCTGGCTGACGCCGCCGATGTTGTGATCCAAAGTATCGTAAACCTGTACATCGCCATTATTTTCAATGGCCAGGCGCTGAGGAAAGATGGCGTAGCGGATGTTGTTCTGGGCACCACTGCTGAACGGGCTGCCAAGTTCTGCAGGCCACCATTGATTACTGCCAGCAGGGCCAGTGGCAATAGGCGGAAAAATCTGATTGTTGGCGAGAACGTTGGACAATTCATTGCAGAGGTTATCGACGGTGGCCTTGAGGCCGTTGTTAAACATGTCGCCGACCATGGTCATACCACCGCGCATCCACTGGCCCGAGCCACCGAGTTCCGGACAGTTGAACTGGGCCATGCTGCCACCACCGTTGTTGACGGCAATCAGCATGTGCACAACGGCATCATATGAAAGTTGGTAGCGGGAGGCGATGTCGTTGACGATGTTCTGTCCGACCGTAGTGAGCGTTTGCATCAGCATTCTCGATATGGCGGGTTGAAGTCCATGCTAACACGTTGGCTGAACGATACCTGGCTGTCATGAATATTTAACCCGCAGATATCGTTGTCCGGGTGGCCAGCATCATGCCTGCAGCCAGTGTAATGCTGTTCACTTAAGGGTTTGTCACCACAAATGGTCGTCACCCTGAACGGTTCGGGCCGCGCAGGTTCAGGCTCCAAAAGCCCTATGGATCCCGAATTTGCTTCGCGTCCGGGATGACGTGGATTTGTTAAATGAACAGCGTTACAGCAGCCAGTGGGTTTGTTATAAGGCGGTTTTGGCAGTCGCCTGCGGTTACCGGTTATTGTGATGGAGGATTTGTGCAGGAAATTCTGGACGACATTGTTGCCACCATTGGCAGCAGCACTGAACGAGGACGAGTGGCTGACTACATTCCAGAACTGGCGGGGGTGAATCCGCAGCAGTTTGGTATCTGCGTGGCAACGGTTGATGGACAGCTGTTCAGTGCCGGACATAGTCAGCAGTTATTCTCGATTCAGAGTATCTCCAAGGTGTTCAGCCTTACCGTCGCATTGGGCAAGCTCGGTGATGGTGTCTGGAAGTGGGTTGGCCGTGAGCCGTCTGGCGATCCCTTCAACTCCATTGTCCAGCTCGAACATGAACACGGCAAACCGCGTAATCCCTTTATTAATGCCGGTGCCATTGCCATCTCTGATGCGATTCTGATGAAACACTTGCCGCGCGAAGCGCTGGCGGAAATCCTCAGCTTTGTGCGGTTTATCGCCGATGACGAAAGCATCTGCTTCGATGACAAGGTGGCCAAATCCGAGCTGGAAACCGGTGAGCGTAACCGCGCCCTGGCGCACTTTATGGCCGCTTACGGCATCATCAAAAATCCGGTGGATTATGTGCTGGGTACCTATTTTCACCATTGTGCGATTGCCATGAATTGCCAGCAGCTGGCGCGGGCCGGGCTGTTTCTGGCCGGTGATGGCCGTAATCCGGTAACGGGTGTGCGGGTGGTGTCTGCCAGTCGGGCACGGCGGATCAATTCGCTGATGCTGATGTGCGGTCATTACGACGGTTCAGGTGAGTTTGCGTTCCGGGTCGGCTTGCCGGGAAAGAGTGGTGTTGGTGGTGGCATCCTGGCGATTGCGCCGGGTCATGCTTCGATTGCAGTCTGGTCGCCAGGGCTGGATGACGTTGGTAACAGCAAACTCGGCAGCCAGGCGCTGGAACGATTGGTGATGAAAACCGGTTGGTCAATTTTTGCCTGATTAACAGCCGGCACATGCCTATCGCCAAAGTTGTATCGAACGACCGTTAAAATAGATCTAAAGAACAATGGAACCTGCAGCTTGCCGACCTAGCATATCGACCTGTTTCTGCCGCGGTTCTATCTATGCCTCTCCATCAGATTGCCCTTTGGGTGATGTTGTTTTTTTTGCTTGCCGGATTGGCTGGTATCGCTTCTGCCCATGGTGTGGCCAACGCTGACGCCACTTTTCTTGAGTCGGTCAGAGGTGTGGCTGCGGGTCCTTTTGTGTATCTGGGGGCTAAACATATGGTCACGGGGTATGACCATTTGTTGTTTCTGGCCGGAGTGGTTTTCTACCTTTATCGCCTCAAGGACGTGGCTGTCTATGTCAGCCTGTTTGCGCTTGGCCACAGTATTACCCTGTTGAGCGGGGTGTTGGCTGGTTGGCATATCAGTGCCTGGCTGGTGGATGCCGTGATTGGTTTCTCGGTTGTCTATAAAGCGTTAGATAACATGGATATCGCCGGTTTCAGCGCAGTCTGGCGCCGTTATACGCCGGATAGCCGACTGGCGGTGTTGTTATTCGGGCTGGTGCATGGGCTGGGTCTGGCCACCAAACTGCAGGATTTCCAGTTGGCGCCGGATGGCCTGATAGCCAATATGCTGTTTTTTAATCTCGGTGTTGAGTTGGGCCAGTTATTGGCGTTGGCCTTGATTCTGTTTGTGTTGAATCTGTTGCGGCGGCTCGGCTGTTTTACGGCCTTGGCATTGCAGCTCAACCTGGCTTTGCTGGTCGCAGGTTTGTTGTTAATGGGCTATCAGCTGACGGGGTATCTGCTGGTTGGCTAACAGCCAGAGGATCCGTTGGTGGTTATGCAGGAGAGGCGCGTGAATCAAGCAATTGGTGGGCAGCAGGTTGTTGCCAGTTGGAAGCAGCTGCTGGCGGCCTTGCTGGTTGCCATGATCCTGCTGGTTGGTGTGGTGCTGCCAGCGGAGTTTGGGATCGACCCTTCCGGTATTGGCCAGCAACTGGGGCTGACACAAATGCGGCCGTTGACAACCGCCATGCCGCCCGCTGCGGCTGATGAACAAGCGGGAAAGCGGCAGGGTTCCGTCAATGGCCTGGTTTGGTTTGCAGATGATCAACCGCAACAGCAGCAATTCAATCTCAGTTTGGCGTCTGGTCAGGGACTGGAGTTGAAGGTGGTCATGCTGGCAGGGCAGCAGTTGCTGTTCGCCTGGCAGGCCAGCGGTTTCCTGTACGTTGATATGCATGCCGACCAACCGGGTGCGGCGGCTGATGACTTTATATCCTACCGGGAGCAGCAAACCACCTCGTCACAAGGGGCTTTGAAAGCGGGCTTTGGTGGCAATCACGGTTGGTACTGGAAAAATAACGGTACCGAAACCGTGACGCTCACGCTGTCGTTGAATGGCTACTATCAGGGTGTTTATATGCCGTGAGCCGAGTTACTGCTGTGCTTGCTGCTGATAGTGTTGGGCGACCTGTAACACCCGTTCGGCGGGCACCCGTAGTTGTGCCATCAGGTAATAACGGAAGTCTGCCGGATAATCCAGCTCGACCAGAGCGCGGTCCATACACATCAGCCACTGTTCAGTGGTTTCCCGGTCGACCGGCAAATGCGCGTGGGCACGCGGGATATTAATGGTGCCGTAGTGTTGGCTATAAAGCTTGGGACCACCGGTCCATGCGCTCAGAAAGCGGGTCAGACGAATACGGGATTCGCTCAGGTCAGGCGAATGCATGGCTCGCAACGGTGCGACCTCCGGCAAGCTGTCCATCAGATCGTAGAAACGGTTGACCAGTCGCTCCAGTCCTTCATAACCACCGGCTCCCTGATAGGTGGCGTCGCCCTGGCCGTAGACCGGCAGTTCGGTGCTTGCAGTTGTGTCGTTCATGGTGGTTTTCTTCCTCCGGTTTGCTGACTTTCGGCAACCTGAATTGCAAACCCGCAGCATGCCACAGCTGTGGCTGTGCGGGTTGATCCAGGCAGGGGAAATTCGGCCTGCCGCCGCTTTGGCTGCTTGTTAGAAGCTGTATTGGCCTTTCAGCCACAGGGTACGGCCAGGTTCATTCACTCGGGTATCGGTTTCGTAACCGGCGATGGCAGCACCTGAGCGTGAGATATGCTCGGCGTAGGCGCGGTCAAACAGGTTGTCGATACCACTGCTGAGGCGCAAGGCAGGCGTTATTTTCCAGGCGGCGTGTAGTGAGGTCACCTGGAATGCCGGGCTTTGGCCGATGTCCTGACCAACCACGGTGCCGGAATTGACCGCTACCCGATTCTGCGCTGCGACACCGCGCCAGAGCACGCCAGCTTCCCAGTCATCGGTCTGATAGTTCAGCCCAAATTTCACTTCCAGTGGTGGCATCTGGCCCAGCGGCTGGTGATCGGTCAGGTTCTGGCCGTGTACCCAGGCAGCGGAGCTGGTGCCTTGCCAGCGTTCAGCCAGCTTGAAGCTGGCATCCGCTTCGGCGCCCCAGCTGCGAGCGCTGATATTACGGGCGTTACTGGCGTAGCTGCTGATGTCTGGCAGCTGTTCGACCAGAATGTAGTTGTTATGGACGGCATAGAATACTGACACGCTGCCACGAGCCTTGCCGCTGGTATGCAGCATGCCGAGGTCGAGCTGGGTGGTTGCTTCCGGGGCCAGATCGAAGCTGCTGGCGCTGCCTTTCATCATCATGCTGGTGGCTGCCGGGGTTTTGCTGCGTTCCCAATAGTCGGCGGCGCGTTCGCTGTGGCCGACGCCAACATACCAGCGGTGATTGCCACGCATGACCTGCTCGTAACGGACAAAAGCGTTTTTGAGGGTGTTCCGGTCGTCTTCTCCAGACGTCTCAAAGCCGCTGCGCAGATCGCGGGCATAGTCCTTGTTCAGACGCAGACCCAGATGCAGGCTGCTGAAATAGCCGGTTGGCTGGCTCAGTTCAGCGTACAGGCCGGTGCTGGTAAAACGCATGTCGTCCTGACGCGTCAGGCTTTCATAGTCTGGTGCAATGCCCATCATGCCAGTGGCGCTGCGCAGCCGATGGCTGTTGGATTGCCAGTCGAGACCAACTTCCAGTTCGCCTGCCGGCAGGTCGCTGAGATTGGTGTCTGAGGTTAATGACAGCAGCGCACCTTTGGTATCGCGATCCGGATTACTGACCATGGTCATGCCGGAATTGCTGCGCAGGCTGTAGTTATCCATCACATGGTCGATGCGATTGCGATAAACCCGGGCTTCGATTGCCCGTGGGCTGATGGCGTTGCTGTCGTTGCCAGCCAATTGCTGAACCCAGCGGCCGCCAATGTTTTTGCGGTCGAACTTGCTGCCGTCCATGGAGCGGTCAGCGTAGCGGGCTTCACCGTCACTGCGACCGGCGGACAGCTCGAAGCGGCTGTTGTCGTTGGGCGTCAGGCCGACAGTGGCGTCGGTGCTCCAGCGGGTGTAGGCCGAGTGGACCTCGTTGCCGTTGCCATCTTCATAATTATTGGCGTCGGCGCGGGTAGCGTTCAGTTTTAGATAGGCGTTTGGATTGCCCGCCAGGATATGCGCCATCTGGTCGTTACGGTCAGCGCTGGCGTACAGCAGGCTGGCGTCACCGGAAATAGCCGCTGTATCAAATGTCGGGTCCTTACGCTCGAAATGCACCACTCCAGCACTGGTGCCGGGGCCGTATTTAACCGATTGTGGGCCTTTCAGGACGGTAACCTGATCGTAGGCTTCCGGGAAAACGTAGGCGGTCGGTGGATCCATGCGCATACCACAGCCACCAAGAATCTGTTCACCGTCCAGAATGATGCCCAGTCGCGAAGCCGCCATGCCGCGCAGCACCGGATCGCCGTCACTGCCGCCTTTGCGTACTACGCTGAAGCCCGGAATGTTCTTCAACAGATCAGCGCCATCGGCAGCAGGCAGGGGCTGGCGCGGTGCTTTGGGATCGGTAATCAGCAGCAGTGGTTGTTCAGCCTGGCTGGTCGTTACGACGATGGTGTCACTGATGCCGCTGCTGGTTTCTTCAGCCTGAACGGCCATGCTGCTGGTTTCTTCAGCCTGAACGGCCATGCTGCTGGCGATACAAATGGCCAGCGTCAGCGGGTGTCGTTGAATGTTGAATGATCGTGCCATGTCCTGCTCTTTGCGAGTTGTTGTAATGGCGCGGAGGTTAACAATTAGTTCCCTGACTAACGCGTGACCCAGTGTCGCAGGACTGACCTGCGACAACTAACGTCGGAACCTGCGAGTGGCGGCTTTGCCCGATGATCGCGTGACTGACGGTTATTTTCTGGTCAGTCGTGCGCTGTACTTATGTAAAGACATTGCCTTGCTGGTGGGCTTTCGGGATGCTGCGCGGCATCTTTGAATTCGTTTTATTAAATTCGTCTGTTGGAACCTGGTTGGTGGTTATGGATATTTTTCTGCAGATTTGGGCTGCGTCGTTCTATTTGTGTAACAAGGCCTTGTTTGCGATTGCCGAGTCGCGCGATGAAGTGCGCAAGCGTCAGCTGAAGATTGTTGGCTGGGCAATTTATATTCTCGGCGTGCCACCCTGGGTGGTGATTATGGTGGCCAAGAATAACTGGATTGCAGCGGCGATCGAGGCTGGTGGTATTCCGGCCATGTTGCTGGGCTTGTTTAACGTGGCGAAAGGGCGGCCGTCTGAAAACAAGTGGCTGAATCGATCAGTGGAGATTTTCACTTACACCATGATTGTGTTGGGCGCCGGTTACAGCTGGCTGGAGCATGGTGGTCTGGGGCAGTTGTCGCAGTGGCTGGAAGTGGGGGTGATGGTTGGCTTCCTGATGGGAGGTTATTACATGGCGCGCGGCAATGCCAATGGCTGGCTGTTTTTCGCCTTGATGAACCTGTCGATGGGTAGCCTGACGCTGTTGCAGGACAAATACGTGTTGGCGATCCAGCAAAGTGTGTCGCTGTGTTTTGTGATTTACGGTTTTATCAGCGCCAAACGGGCGCGGGGTTAGGCGGCGCAAGATATGACCAGTCTGCAAGGCAGTTTTTATCGCAAGCCGGAAACGGAGGAATATTTCTTCGTTGAAGGCTGCCATATTCTCGAATACCTCAACGACGAGGCGGATGCGGCTTGTTCAATCGCCAGGGCGCGCGTCGAAGCGGGTGTTGAAACCCGCTTGCATGCGCTGGTGAATACCACCGAGCGCTATCTGATTTTATCGGGTAGCGGGCTGGCAACCATCGGAGATCAGCAACGTCAGCTGGTGGCTGGCGATGTGGTGGTGATTCCACCTGACTGTCCACAGCAGATTCTGAATAATGGCTCAGAGGATCTGGTATTTCTGGCGATTTGTACGCCTCGCTTTGTACCGGATTGCTATCAGGATCTGGAAAACCACTGAATTAATTGATGCTTTTCTGACCATCTGGATCTCTCAGGTTCTTCTTGTCGCTTCTTTGCGTTTCTTGGCTTTTATGTGTCCGATTTTTCGATTTATCGGTAAATATATTGATTTATATCAATATATTATTTTACACATTCTTTACGAAAGTGTTCGGGCTTGTTGTTTTTTCATGTGAAATATAAACAGTGTTGAAATTAACTAATGATCTCCTTACCCGTCCAATAATCCGCCAGTTGCCAATTGTCAGAACAGGAATAATCTTCCGCCACCTCGAGACACCGTACTGACGGTGCGCCAAATAAAAACAATCCCTTCGAGCAAATTTCATTTCTGAGCAACTGTTCCCTGAGGAGGGGATACATGAAAAAGCAAATTTTGTCTGTGGTATTGGGTTCGCTGGTTTCGTCCATGGCAGCGGCCGCTCAATGGGGTTACGAAGGTGCAGAAGGTCCATCTCACTGGGCCGAAATGTCTTCTGAATTTGATACCTGTGCGACTGGCAAAAACCAGTCACCTATCAACCTGACCCATATGGTCAAGGGTGACTTGCCAGCCCTGAAAATCAACTACGTCAAGGGTGGCCAGCAGATCGTTAATAACGGTCACACTGTGCAGGTGAATTATACCCCGGGCAGCTCGTTGGAAGTGGATGGCCATAAATACGAGCTGAAGCAATTCCACTTCCACACTCCAAGCGAAAACAACATCGAAGGTGAATCCTTCCCGATGGAAGCGCACTTTGTGCATGCCGATAAAGACGGCAACCTGGCCGTGGTTGCGGTGATGTTCAAGATTGGTGACTTCAACCCAGAGTTGGAGAAAGCCTGGTCGCAGATGCCTGTCATTGCAGGAGACCAGCAACAGCTGAAGCATGTGGTTAGCGCGGCTAACCTGCTGCCACAGGATCACAATTACATGCGTTTCAACGGCTCGCTGACCACGCCACCATGCACTGAAGGTGTAAGCTGGTTTGTGATGAAGGGCTACGACACCGCCTCCAAAGAGCAGATCGAACATTTTGCCCACACCATGCATCACAACAACAACCGTCCGCTGCAAGCCATGAATGCACGAGTTGTTGTTCAGTAATTACTGACAGTCGTCAGGTTTATTAAAATGGCGCTGTGGTTGGATCCCGCAGCGTCATTTTTTATGGCTGTTTTTGGGGGCGGAGAGGGATCAAGAGTCTGAATGTATAGTGAAACTGGCTATAGAGGCGATGCGATAAATCAATGCGTGCTATTCCACCGAGCTTGCTCGCTTTTCAGGTGGCGCTCGCTCCACTGGTACAAAGCGTCGATCAGCGGTTCAAGCGACTGACCCAAAGGTGTGAGTGAGTACACCACGGTGATGACATTGCCTTCGTGGACTTCCCGGTTGATCAGGGCCATGGCCCTCGCATCTCTCCAAACTGCTGCGGCCCATTGCCCCGCAAATGAATCATCATGGGTTTCCATTTGCCGGTAATCAGCCCTGGATGGCGACTACCGGACAGGGAAAGCAGCTTTACAGAGCTGATCTATATGTTCTGGTTGAATAACCCGGACACCTCAAGAAGAGATAAACTCTTCTCAGCCAGAGGTGTCAGCCATGAGTCAGAAACGCAGTTACAAGCAGTACCCACAAGAATTTAAGGAAGAAGCCGTCGCGCTCATGACCGAGCAAGGCTACTCCGTCCCTGAGGCCGCAAAATCCCTGGGTATCGCCACCAACTTGCTCTACCGGTGGAAGGAAAAACAGGAGCAGTTAGCCAATGAATCGAAGCCTGCAGAAACCGAGCT
>NZ_JAHXZR010000030.1 GCF_019740315.1 Oceanobacter mangrovi | reverse complement strand
TCCCAGCACAATGAAGTGGTTGCGCTGGATATTGTCCCGGAAAAGGTTGAGATGCTGAATAATCGGCAGTCTCCGATTGTTGATGTTGAGATCGAGGATTTTCTCAACAACAAGACGCTCAACTTCACAGCGACGCTGGACAAGCAGCAGGCTTATGAAGGTGCCAGCTTTGTCATAATCGCCACGCCAACGGACTATGACACCGAAAACAACTACTTCAACACCCGTTCGGTTGAAGCGGTGATCAAGGATGTGATGGCGATCAATCCGGATGCGGTGATGGTCATCAAATCCACCATTCCGGTGGGCTATACCCAGCGTATCAAGCAGGAATTTGGCACCAGCAACATCATCTTCTCGCCTGAGTTTTTGCGTGAAGGCAAGGCGTTGTACGACAACCTGTACCCATCCCGTATCATCATTGGTGAGCGCAGTGAGCGTGCCGAGCAGTTTGCTGGCCTGTTGCTGCAGGGGGCGGTGAAAAAAGACGTCAAGGTGCTTTACACCGACTCTACCGAGGCGGAAGCGGTCAAGCTGTTCTCCAACACCTACCTGGCGATGCGGGTGGCTTATTTCAACGAGCTGGACACCTATGCTTCGACTCATGGTCTGGATACTCGCCAGATTATCGAGGGTGTTGGTCTGGACCCGCGTATTGGCAATCACTACAACAACCCGTCGTTTGGTTATGGTGGTTATTGTTTGCCGAAAGATACCAAGCAGTTGCTGGCCAACTTCAATCAGGTGCCGAATAACCTGATTCGGGCGATTGTGGATTCCAACAGTACCCGTAAGGATTTTATTGCCGATAGTGTGATTGCCAAAAATCCGCAGGTTGTGGGTATCTACCGTCTGGTGATGAAAGCGGGTTCTGACAACTTCCGTGCCTCGGCGATTCAGGGGGTTATGAAGCGCATCAAGGCCAAGGGCATCGAAGTCGTGGTGTACGAGCCGGTGATGGAAGAAGACGATTTCTTCAATTCACGGGTGATCAAGGATCTGCAGGAATTCAAACAGATTTCAGACGTGATTATTGC
>NZ_JAHXZR010000029.1 GCF_019740315.1 Oceanobacter mangrovi | reverse complement strand
AACGCGAATCCATGGCCTATGACGTCGTCATTGTTGGTGCAGGCCCATCCGGCCTGAGCGCTTCCATTCGTCTGGCCCAACTGGCCCAGGAAGCCGGTCAGGAACTCAGCATCTGTCTGGTTGAAAAAGGCTCCGAAGTCGGTGCCCACATCCTGTCCGGTGCGGTGATTGAATCCCGTGCGCTGGACGAACTGATCCCAGACTGGAAAGAAAAGGGCGCACCACTGAACACCCCGGTGACCCACGACGAACTCTACCTGCTGAAAGACGAACAGGCGGCGGTCAAACTGCCAGGCTTTGCGGTTCCCAAAACCATGCACAACGCCGCCGGCCACACCCCCAGCGGTGACGCCAACTACATCGTCAGCGTGGGTAACCTGTGCCGCTGGCTGGCCACCCAGGCCGAAGAACTGGGCGTTGAAATCTACCCGGGCTTTGCTGCGGCAGAAATCGTCTACAACGACGACGGCTCGGTTGCCGGTGTCGCCACCGGCGACATGGGCGTAGACGCCGAAGGCAAGCCAAAAGACGGCATGTACACCCCGGGCATGAACCTGCTGGGCAAATACACCATCTTCGCCGAAGGCTGTCGTGGCCATCTGGGCAAACAGCTGTACAGCCAATTTGAACTGGACAAACATTCCGATGCCCAGCACTACGGCATCGGCATCAAGGAACTGTGGGACATCGACCCGGCCAAACACAAGGAAGGCCTGGTACTGCACGGTGCAGGCTGGCCGCTGAAGGGCGCTGGTAAAGACGGCACCGGAGGTGGCTTCTTTATGTACCACGCCGAAAACAACCAGGTTGTCGTGGGTTTGATCATCGACCTCAACTACAAAAACCCCTGGTTGAGCCCGTACGATGAATTCCAGACCCTCAAGCACCACCCGGTCCTGGCGCAATACCTCGAAGGCGGCAAACGTGTATCCTACGGCGCTCGTGCAGTCACCAAAGGTGGCTTTAACGCCCTGCCGAAAATGCACTTCCCGGGCGGCCTGATCACCGGCTGTAACGCAGGCGCACTGAACTTCGCCAAGATCAAGGGCACCCACACCGCCATGAAAA